>CAWFRR010000012.1:0-655521 GCA_963818285.1 uncultured Actinomycetota bacterium | reverse complement strand
ACCTGCACGCGATGTGCTACGAGAGGAACGACCGATGACCACTGAGAAAGACGCACTGCTCGTCACCGGAGCGGCCGGCCGAACCGGCGGCTACACCGCGCAACTGCTGCTCGAGCGTGGTCACCACGTACGCACGCTGGTGCACCGTTTCGACGACCGCGCTGCGGCGTTGCGCGACAGCGGCGCTGAGGTGATCGTCGGCGACCTGCACGACATCGACATCGTCCGTGCCGCTGCCGATGGCGTTCGCGCGGCCTACTTCGTGTATCCGATCAGCCCGGGCCTACTCGAAGCGACGACGACGTTCGCCGAAGCGGCCGCGGATGGCGGCGTCAGCGCGATCGTCAACATGTCACAGATCTCGGCTCGTCGCGGCGCCGCCAGCGACGCTGCCCGCATCCACTGGCTCGGCGAGCGAATCCTGGACTGGTCGCCGGTAGCCGCAACCCACTTGCGCCCAACATATTTCGCAGAGTGGTTCACGATCTTCTGCGCCAATTCGATCCGCGAAGAAGGCGTCATGCGGCTGCCCTTCGGTGACGGGCGGCACGCTCCGATCACCGCGGAAGACCAGGGGCGGGTGATCGCCGCGATCCTGGAGAACCCCGAAGAGCATGCCGGACAGGTCTACCCGTTGTTCGGCGCCGTCGAGATGAATCACTACCAGATCGCCGACGTCATCTCCGAGGTGCTGGGACGCCCGGTGCGCTACGAACCGACGGAGATCCCCGCCTGGATCGACGGCATCAAGGCGCAGGGTTTCCCCGACTTCCTGGCCCAGCACCTGAGCAACGTCGCGGTCGACTACCAAAACGGAATATTCGCCGGCAACAACGATCTCATCGAGCGGATCGGCGGCAAGAAGCCCACGACAGTGCAGGAATTCATCACCGACCATCTCGCAGAGTTCACCAGCTGACTTCGCCGATTCAACCGACAGGCATCGACATGACCATCACCGAGCACGCGTCCTACTCGACCACCTTTGACGTTTCGCTCGTCGATTCGCAAGGCGATCCGCTCGACGTCAGGCCGGCAGAGCCGGTCGTGGCAGCAGCGGCGGTCGCAGATGTCGCGGCACCGCAACGGAAATCGTGGCGACAGTGGCTGGCCGCCGGCGAGGGAGGCCGGCGGTATCACCACCCGCGACGTGAGCGGTTCGTCGAAGACGCCGCGATGTCGCGAGAGATGTTCAACCTGTGAGATGCCGAAACTAACTGACCGGAAAGCCCGAAAGGTAGACCAATGAGCCAGCGTTCGACCGGTCGCACTCTGTTGCAGCGATGGTGGCTGGCCCTAGTCACCGTCGTTGCGCTCGGACTGGGCGTGACGTGCATGTGGAAGGTGCACCAGTTCTCCGAACCGGAGCCGGTCATTTCGGTCAACGGTCCACAAGCACCCGAGGAATTCGACCCCAAGCCGCCTTCGCGCCCGCAGATCAGAAGACCGATCCCGCGGTCGTCGCCCGACTGGCGCTGGATGGCTTGCTCGCCGGCGAGCCGGAGGTCCTTGCCGACGACCTGACACGCGCGACGAAGGCGCACCTGTCCGGCACCGGCTCAGTCAACCCTTGATGTCCGAAACACCGCCGGTTGGTTGCCTTTTCCGAGCAAGCAATGGATTCCATATCTGATTGACCGACGGATGCGGCGCCACAACATGGCGGAGCACATCCAACGGCACCTTGGCGACAACGGCGAGGGTGGCCGCCTGGACCAGTTCGGCGAACTCTGGCCCGACAAAGGTTGCGCCCAGCAGTGTGTCGGTATCGGCGTCGATCACGAGTTTCGCCCAAGCATCGAAACCGTCGCGTTGTAGAGCGAGGGTCGGGTTCGCCTCCGGGAATCGCGCAGTGCGCGTGGTGACCGCGAAACCGTCTGCGCGGGCTTGGCTTTCCGTGCGTCCGACTTCGACCACCTGTGGGTCGGTGAACACCACCTGCGCAAGGTTGCCGGCATCACGGGCGATCAACTCGTCGTCGCCGAGCTCGCGGCCCCGGGCACGGGCAGCGATCACATCGGCAACGATAACGGCGTGATACTGGGAGATATGTGACAGCATCGCGCGCCCGGTGGTATCACCCATTGCATACAACCAGGCGCCGTCGACTGCGATCGCCTGCAGATGATTGTCGACCTCTACGAAATCTCCGCTGCGCAGCCCAACGGTTTCCAAGCCGAGGCCGTCGGTATTGACCAATCGTCCAGCGGCGATGACGATTTCGTCGACTTCTATGCGCTGATCGCCGAATGTGGCTGTAACGGCTCCGCCGGAGAGGGGCCGTGAAGCCGCCGACAACTGAGCTCCGAAATGAATCTTCACGCCCTTGCGGCGCAGAGATTCACCGACCATTTCGGCGGCGATGGGTTCAGAGCTACGCAAAAGGGTGCTTCCGCGCACCAACAGTGTGACGTCGGAGCCCAAGCCGGCCAGAATGGTCGCGAATTCCACGCCGACGACTCCGCCGCCGACCACCAGCGTGCGTGGCGGTACGTGCGTCATGACCGATAGATCACGATTGGTCCACGGCTGTACATCGGCCAGCCCTGGTATGTCGGGAATCGCGGGGCGGGTGCCGGTCGCAAGGACGACCGCTTGCCTCGCGCGCAGCGAGACCTCATGGCCATCGGCGTGCCTCAGCGTGACCCGCCGTTCCCCGGACAGCTGCCCGTGAGCATGGATGACCTCGAGACCGGCCTGCCTCAATCCGGCCACGGCCGCGTCATCGGAGAGGTGGTCGATGATGTCGTCCCGCTTGGCGAAAACCGCAGCAACGTCCGGTAGATCGCGGTTCACCGTCTCGCGCACGCCTGGAACGGCGTGCGCCAAGGCGAGCACCTCAATCGGACGAAGCAGCGTTTTTGTCGGATTACACGCCCAGTAGTGGCATTCGCCGCCAATCAGACGATCCTCTACCAACGCGACCTCGAGCCCTTCGGCCGCAAGATAGCCCGCAGCGGACTCTCCACCGGGGCCGCCCCCGATGACGATGACGTCGAATTCTGTTTGCTCAGCCATGGATACGTGCCGAATTATCGCGTTGGAGCGCACTGCAGTCAGTTGCCGGCGTGCGAGTGCGGATAGCGGTCACCTTTGGGCTGCTCATCTGGGTGCGTGTCACGCTACTACGGCACGGAAAGCTGTCAATGTCACAGCAGCCGCGAGATGTTCAGAATGTGAATCACTGCAGGCCCAGCGACTAAAAGCTGCTGAAAAGTTGCCGCACGGCGGTGCGTCGTCCGACGTCATCGGTCGGCAGGGCTTATTGTTAACTAACGTGACCACTACAGACCAACCGCCCGAGTCGCTGCTCGCGGCGATGGCGAAGGCACGCATCCCAGCAGACAACCACCAATTCATCCGTCGAGTCACCGCCGCAATCGGCATCGCCGAATACCGCGCGGTCGTCAGCCCTGACAAGCCGCACATCGTGGCCAAAAGGCGTGACGGGCTCCCCGATCTACATATTTTCCACGGCTATACGACCGGCTTCACCACCGAACAAGAGATCGCCGACGTCGCGAGCAGCGGTGCCGGGCACGGGCCCAGTTCGCGAGAGGGAACCTGGTACGTCGAGCATCCGGATAATCGAGTGCGCCCAAGCGGCAGGCGTTCCGCCGATGTCCGGCGCGAAGGAACCTTCTGCAGCTGCGGCATGCAGCTGTCACTGACCGGAGTCTGCGTCAACTGCGATTAGGCTGCGATGCAACGACTTACGGGACTCGCGTCCAGGGTTGACAGTTCTGCGACTCGAAGGCCTTGACTCCGGCGTTGATGTTGGCGTACATCGGACCGACGGACGAGTTGGTCTGCACGACATGGTCTTTGGCCCCATCAGGCGTGCTGTAGGTGAACCATGAGCACAGCGTGTCCTGGGTCGGCACGTTGTTGATCCACACGCCGAACGTCGATCCGGACCCGGCCGTGTGATAGAGGCCCGGCGCGATGTCGGGTCCGACGACGAAGACGCCGTTGCCGGGGATGGGGTCGACCGGATCGGCGACGGCCGGCGGGGCCAGCGCGAGCGCTGCCAGGAGAACAGCTGAGACGCGAAACAGTGAGAGCATGTCTCTTCCTTTCCCGCTACCCCCTATCGGCAGCCTAGGCCCAAGACCGCCTGAACGCGCCCGCTACTCCAACGCCGTCGATACGGCCTTCCCGCGATGGCAGGATGAAGTGATGAGCACTGGCACACTTCCCGCCTTCAATCCGCAGGACCCGCTCGGCCTGGACGCGTCGCTGTCGGACGACGAGATCGCGGTCCGTGACACCGTTCGGCAGTTCTGCGCCGAACACGTCCTCCCCCACGTCGCGGAATGGTTCGAAATCGGCGATCTGCCGGTCCGCGAGCTGGCCAAACACTTCGGCCAGCTCGGCCTGCTCGGCATGCACCTGGAGGGTTACGGCTGCGGCGGCGCGTCGGCCGTGCACTACGGGCTGGCGTGTACCGAGCTGGAGGCCGCCGACTCCGGCATCCGGTCGATGGTCTCGGTGCAGGGTTCGCTGGCCATGTTCGCGATCTGGCGATTCGGCTCCGAAGAGCAGAAGCAGCAGTGGCTGCCCGGCATGGCCGCGGGTGAACTCCTCGGCTGCTTCGGGCTGACCGAGCCCGACGCCGGATCCGACCCCGCCTCGATGACCACGCGGGCGCGCCGCGACGGGTCGGACTGGATTCTCAACGGCCGCAAGATGTGGATCACCAACGGGTCGGTCGCCGACGTCGCGGTCGTCTGGGCGGTCACCGACGACGGCGTGCGCGGCTTCGTCGTCCCCACCGATACGCCGGGGTTCTCCGCGAACACCATCCACCACAAGCTCTCGCTGCGGGCATCGATCACCAGCGAGCTGGTCCTCGACGATGTTCGTCTGCCCGACGACGCGCTGCTGCCGGAGGTGAAGGGACTCAAGGGCCCGCTGTCGTGCCTGTCGGAAGCGCGGTACGGGATCATCTGGGGTTCGATGGGCGCCGCGCGTTCCGCGTGGCAGGCCGCGCTGGACTACGCCGGCGAGCGCACTCAATTCGGCCGGCCGATCGCGGGCTTCCAGTTGACCCAAGCCAAGCTCGTCGACATGGCCGTCGAGTTGCACAAGGGCCTGCTGCTCGCGCTGCAGCTGGGACGGCTCAAGGACAGCACCGGTTTGCGTCCCGAACAGGTCAGCTTCGGCAAGCTCAACAACACCCGCGAAGCGATCGAGATCTGCCGGACGGCGCGAACCATTCTGGGCGGCAACGGTATATCGCTGGAGTATCCGGTGATCCGGCACATGGTGAACCTGGAGTCGGTGCTCACCTACGAGGGCACCCCGGAGATGCACCAGCTGATCCTGGGCCAGGCCTTCACCGGCATCGACGCTTTCCGCTGACAGGAGTGACCCGATGAGCGCACGGCTGGAGTACACCTCCGAGCACCGGCAGTTCCGCGACATGGTGCACGACTTCGTGCAGCAGACCGTCGTCCCGGCCCACGAGGAGTGGGAGAAGGCCGGCTGCGTGGACCGGTCGCTGTTCACCGAGGCCGGCAAGCTTGGGCTGCTGGCCTTTTCGGTCCCCGAGGAGTTCGGCGGGGCGGGTGTCGAGGACTTTCGCTACAACGCGATCGTCGTCGACGAACTCCAGCGGGCCGGAGCGGCGGCCGAGGCCATCGCCTTGTCGCTGCAGAACGACATCGTGCTGCCCTATCTCACCGAACTGACGACGCCCGAGCAGAAGCAACGCTGGCTGCCCGGTGTCGTCACCGGAGAGACGGTGATCGGCATCGCGATGACCGAACCGGGCGCCGGCAGCGACCTGGCCGGGATCCGCACCACCGCGGTGCGCGACGGCGACCACTACGTGCTCAACGGCGCGAAAACCTTTATCTCCAACGGCCAGACCGGAGATCTGTTCGTCGTCGCGGCGCGCACCGGGCCCGACCGGCACAAGGGCTTGTCACTGTTCGTCGTCGACCCGGATACGCCGGGCTTCAGCCGCGGCCGGAATCTGGAGAAGATCGGTCTGCACGCCCAGGACACCAGCGAACTCAGCTTCACCGATATGCGGGTTTCGGTCGACGATCTGCTCGGCGAGGAAGGCCGGGGCTTCTATCAATTGATGAACAACCTGCCGCAGGAGCGGCTGTCGCTGGCCGTCGGCGCGGTGGCCGCCGCCGAGGGCGTCTTGGCCGAAACGCTCGATTACGTCAAGCAGCGCAAGGCGTTCGGCTCCCCCATTTCGAGCTTGCAGAATACCCAGTTCGTGCTCGCTGAGTTGTCGACGGAAATCGATATCGCGCGAACCTATCTCGACGACTGCATCGCCGAACATCTGACCGGCGAGCTGACTGCGGCGCGGGCGGCGCGGCTGAAATGGTGGACCACCGAACTTCAGGTGCGGACTGCCGACCGTTGCCTGCAACTGCATGGCGGATACGGATATATGCGGGAATATCCGGTCTCGCGAGCGTTTGTCGATGCCCGCATCCAGACGATTTACGGCGGGACCACCGAGATCATGAAGACGATCGTCGCCAAGGACCTCGGAATCTGAACGAGGCTCAGGCGCTTTCGCGGGCGACCATCGACATTCCGTTGACCCCGGGGACCGCTGGGGCTTCAAGCGGAGAAGCCAGCCGCTCGGCCGCTCCGACCAGGATCAACGATGCCGCGGTGTTGGCATCCACCTGCCATTGGGATCCGCCGGCGTATTTGCGCAACTTGTCGCGGCTTTCGATATCCGTAGCGAACATGATCCAAACGGGTTCTGGGTTGTTATCCATGGTGGTTACCTCTGCGAGTTTGTGGACTGGACGTTGGACGCTGGTCGAAGGTCGGGAGCGCAATCGCTAAGCCACCTCGAAGGCGTGCGCAAGGACGAGCTGCGCCGGGGTGGACGGGATCAAGGTGGAGATATCAGCGCCGACCGGACCTCGACGGAACTGCTCGTGGAGCAATTCCTTTGTCTCGCTGACGATTTTGCCGAGCTGACCCGGTTGCGCGTGGCTGACGAAATCGCGCCGGTTCCACCACATCATCTTGGTTCGGTAGTGCTCGTTGGGATAGGGCGTCGCCGCGATGGGTGCGACCACAGATCCGGACGAACGCCAGCTGTTCAGGACCGGCGTGGCGGCCGTGCACATGGTGTACTGGAAATCCAGGATCACCATCATGTAGAAGCAGCTGCGCGCCAAGGCGCTGGTGAGAAACGGATTTCGGCCGGCGGCGTCGGTCACCCAGCCGGCTCTTCATTTCCAGAACCCCGTAGGGCACACGCTCGGCGATCATCTGGCGCACGTCCTGCTGGCCGGGTTGGCCCGCCCACTCCGCAACCGCATGCGAGTCGTCGGCCGAGCGCAGCGCGATGGCCCGGTATCCGCCCACCACGTGTCCGGAATCGTCGACCACGGCGCAGAACATGATGGTGTCGTCGCCGCTGCGCAGCGCCTCGATGTCGAGAGCGCATTCGACGCCACGCTTGCTGTAGCTGCGAACGGCGCCCGCGGCGTACTCGGCCCACAAGTCCGGATCGACTTTCGGCTGCGACACGACGAGCGTGCCCTCGATGTCGGGATCGGGCCAACTGAATCCTTGACCGAGGGAGAATGCTTCTGCGGCGATGCCCACTGTGGCGGATCTCATTGGGCTCCTTCCCGCGGTGTCAGACTGGCGATCGGTGATTCTGCTTTATTTCATTCATTTTGAATCGTTTGTACATTATAGAGATATCAGACGGTATCTGAGAGTGCAATAGGCAGTCGATCAGGCTTGTTATCCGAACAAAACCTGAGGATCAGGTATGTGGATCTCTCGGCTTCCGATCGAATGCGATGGCTCGTGCACCGCTGACCTGCGATGAGCGGACCCACCATCGGTTGTGCGAAGCGCGTCTGCCGGGCTTCTGAGAACGTCCTGTCCCGTCGTCTCAGGTCGGTTCCGGACCAGACTTGACACCTGTAAAGTTCGTCGAATGGACAACATCAGGGGCAAGACCATCGTCATCACCGGCGCTGCCCGCGGCATCGGTTACGCGACCGCGCAGGCGCTACTGGCCCGGGGTGCCCGGGTCGTCATCGGTGACCGGGACCTCGATGTGCTCGAGAGCGCCGTCGCCGGCATCAGCAGCCTCGGGCAGGTGAGCGGTCATCCCCTCGACGTCACCGACAAGGAGTCGTTCGCCGCCTTCCTCGACAAGGCTCGCGCTGACGGCGGCGGGCGCATCGATGTGCTGATCAACAATGCCGGCGTCATGCCGGTGGGCCCGTTTCTGGAGCAGTCGGCGCAGGCGATCCGCTCGTCGATCGAGGTCAACCTCTATGGCGTGCTCACCGGCTGTCAGTTGGTGCTGCCGGAGATGGTGAAGCGCCGCGCCGGGCACGTCGTCAACGTCGCATCGCTGGCGGGCATGGTGGCCGTTCCCGGCCAAGTCGTCTACGCCGCAACCAAATTCGGGGTTGTCGGGCTGTCCAGCGCGCTGGCCGACGAATTCGCCCCACAGGGCGTGAAGATCACCGCAGTCCTGCCAACCTTCACCAACACCGAACTGATCTCGGGCACGTCGCCGTCCTCTGCGCAAAAGCCGGTCGAGCCGGCAGAGATCGCCGCGGCGATCGTCAAGGTGCTCGACAAGCCGAAATCCCGGGTGTCAGTGCCTGCGTGGGGCAAGTCATTCGCCGCCGTGACCACGCTGCTGCCCGACGCCGGGCGCCGCTGGCTGAACAAGAAGATGGGCAACGACACGGTGTTCCTCAACCTCGACACCGGCGCGCGCCGCAGCTATGAGGACCGCGCGCAGCACTCGACCGGGGTGGTCGAGCACAAGGAGTGATCAGCGCCCGCGCGGCGCATACATGATCACGCTGACGCCGGCCAGGCAGACTGCCGCGCCGATGACATCCCACCGGTCTGGCCGAAATCCGTCCAGCGCCATACCCCACACCAGCGAACCTGCCACGAACACGCCGCCGTAGGCAGCCAGCACCCGACCGAACTGCGAGTCAGGCTGGAAGGTTGCGACGAAACCGTAGGCACCCAAGGCGATTACGCCTAGCCCGGCCCAAATCCAGCCGCGATGCTCGCGAACGCCCTGCCACACCAGCCATGCGCCGCCGATCTCCAGGATCGCGGCCAGCGCAAACAGCCCGATCGATCTGGCGACGGTCATGCCCTAGCCGGCCGTTGAGGCGCTCAGGGATCTGATGGTCTGAGATTCGATGTTCTGGAACGCGGTACCGTCCGGGCGCAGCAGATCGTGGAACCACACCTTCGGGACCGCCGAGTACGGGTGCTTCCACGAATCCCACGGGAAGTAGGTCTGCGTCTTGCCGGCCACCAGTCCCCAGTTGATCGCGCCGACGTTGTGCCGCTTGGCAATCGGCAAGATCGATTCGACGGTGCTGCCCTGCGGGCGGGCCATGTACTCCGTGCACAGAATCGGGCGGCCGTGCGGGGTGAGCTCACCGATGCGCGACTCGAACGCCGACGGCCCGGCGTAGGAGTGGAAGCTGATCACGTCGGAATTGGCCAGCTGGATGTTCTGAATTGTGGTGCGGCTGCCGGGATCTGCCCACTCACCGTCCCACACGCCGCTGGTCAGTGGCTGACGTGCATCGACGGAGCGCGCCCAGGTGAACACCTGAGGAAGCAGGTCCGCCACCCGGTCCAGCTTGTCGCCACGCTCGACGCTGGCGTACTGCGGCGCGGGATTGTCGGGTTCGTTCCACACGTCCCAGCCCAAAACCCGGTCGTCGTTGCGGAATTGGGTCATGACCCCGGTGACATAGTCCTGCAGGGTCCGGGTGTAGCTCTTGTCGTCGATGCGGTCAGCGCCCGGGCCCTGCACCCAACCGGAGTTGTGCACCCCGGGAGTCGGGGCATGCTGGCGACCCACCTGGGGATGCGGGTCCCAGCAGGAGTCGAACAACACGAACAGCGGTTTGATCCGGTGGCGAGCCGCGATGCCGACGAACTGGGCCAGGCGGGTTTGGAAGCCGCGCGCATCCTGAGCCCACAACTGGTCGTGCAGGAATACCCGCACCGTATTGAGTCCATGTGCACGGGCCCAACCGAGTTCGGTATCGATGCGGCGCGGGTCGTAGGTGCCCGGCTGAAACATCTCGAGTTGGTTGATCGCCGTGGAGGTGATGAAGTTCGCGCCGACGGGCCAGCCCTGGGCTTGATACCAGCGGTTGGCCCGATCGGATGACCACCGGCTCGACTCAGCGGACGCACGTGGCGGCTCAGCGAAAGCGCGCGGCGCCTGGGCCAGAGCCGTGCCCGCGGCCAACAACAACGGCAGCTTCAGCACAGTGCGGCGATACACAAAACGACGATAAGTTGCCTACCGCAACGTTCCCGGTATTGCACGAGCGCGTCGCGCCAGTTGTTATCGCGCCGTCATCAAACGTGCGAGGCGGCAAGCATCCGTTCCATCGCCAACGCCTGAGCACCTGCCGTCAGCGACGTCGCCGCCGAGGTGGCGATCATCGCCCAACGGCCGGGCACCACCGCCACCTCTTCGCAAGGCTGCTCGGCGGTCGAACATTGCGAGACCAACTCGCGAATCCGTTCGGCACTTTCCGTCGCGTCCGGACTCAGTACGCGGGTGGCCGCGCCGGCGCCGATCTCGGGATGGCGCGCCATGAACTCCCGCAGAAACAGCGCACCCGTGACTTTTGGATTGATGTCCTGAACGGCAGCCATCACGGTGTCGCCGAACACGCCGCCGACGGTGCCGACCGCAAAGTCGATGCCGCAGTGCAGCAGGCGCAGCCGTTGATGCAGATCGGTCATCGTCGCGCGCAGTGCGGTGTACACGCTTTCGTCCAGACCCAGGCGCACCCAGTCCTCGGGGCCGACGAAGATGTTGCCCTTCCACGAGGTGCCGCGCATGAACTGCAAGGTGAGCCCGTCGAGCAACTCTCCGGAGCGCACATGCGCCGACGGTGTGGTCAACACGCGTTCGCCGCCCACCTCCTTTTCGAAGTAGGTGACGTGCGCTTCGAGGACCTGGTCGCCGCCCAGCTTCCAGGCGCTGGCCGCAAGCTGCTGGAGACGAGCAGTGTCCTCGAGTTCGATACCCGGCGTGATGCGTCCGCCGTTGCCGCCGTCGGACGGCTTCAGGCACGCGTGCGTGAGGCCGTATCGGCACTGCAGAAGCGCGCCGGCCCGCAGCATCTCGCGGCTGAAGTCCTCGCGATCCTCCTGCCAGGTGATCGCGTAGCCGGGCAGCACCGGAATGGGCGCTTGCAGCGCTTCGAACGCCTCACTGGCCCGGTGCTCGCGCTCCAGGATGACGGGACCCGGCTGGCCTTCCACCTGGCTCTGCAGAGCCAGCGCGGCGTCGACCGTCGGATGCAACATGCGCTTACGGTTCCACACCCCCAGCCGAAAATCGTTGGCGTCGACCCGAATTCGACCAAGGCCGGCGACCCGGGCCAACCACGTCACGAATAGCTGGAATTCGGGCTCAAAGTCGTACGGGCACACAACCGTTGACGGGTTCGCGCGCAGAAACTCGATGATCTGGCGGATCGCCGGATCGCGATCGCCGCCGTCGACCGCGCGCCGTAGCAGCGCCTGAGACATGTAGTAGTAGTCGGCATCCGGAAGTGCCAGGCGCTCAACGCCGCTCGCCGCTGCCCCGCGTCGCCATGGTTGTGTTCGTCCGACGACGAGATCGCCGCTGCGGGCCAGGTACAGACCACGAGTCTCCACATACGTGGTGAGGTCGAGAACGGGCCGGCCCTCGACCATGGCGGTGAGATCGGTTTCGAAGCTGCTGGCGTACGGCGTGGTCGAATGCACCATGAGACGCGGTTGACCTTGGCTGGGCGAGGCGAATTCGACGTGCTCTGCGACCAGTTCGGAAAGTTCGTCGGGTTCGATCGACAGCAGCTTGCGGGTCGCGATGGCGAAGTCGGTTTCGTCGAATCTCAACGGCCCGGCGTAGCTCTGCCAGGCAATTTCATCGCCGTCGACAACGACGGCCCACTCATGGAAATCACCGGTCAGCGGATGAGGTGACGTCCGCGGCCGGCTGATGCTCGATATCACTCAAGTCTCTCCATTTCAGGCCCGACGCAGTCAGGCGGGTACGACGCTACGAGTTACGCATCGTCGTACTGCTATCGGGCATATTCGCCATGGCGTTACTATCGCGCCGAAGATACTTACGGTTGGAAAGATCAAACGACGGTTAGATGAATAGCCGGGTAACGCGTGGCCAAAGCGGCAATATCTGTTACCGGACACGTGGATTGCCACGGCCAGCGAACTCTCAGCAGACTCCTAGCCCAAGGCCCTGTCGAGGTCGGCGATGAGGTCTTCGGTCCCCTCGAGTCCCACTGAGATGCGAACAACCCCGTCGCCCAAGCCAATAGCGGCACGACCTTCGGGGCCCATCGCCCGGTGGGTGGTCGTCGCGGGATGCGTGACAAGGGATTTCGAGTCGCCAAGGTTGTTGGAGATATTGATCAGCTGCAGTCCGTCGAGCACCTCGAACGCCCGTTGCTTGGCCGCACTGTTCGGGACATCGAGTTCGAAGGTCACTACGGTGCCGCCCCCGGACATCTGGCGCTTGGCCAGGTCATGCTGGGGGTGCGACGGCAGGAACGGGTAACGGACCCACCGCACCGCGGAGTGACCCTCCAGGTATTCGGCGATGCGCTGCGCCGAGCTGTTCTGATAATCGACGCGAATCGCCAGCGTCTCAAGGCCTTTCAGCATCACCCAGGCATTGAAAGCACTCATCGCCGGCCCGGTGTGGCGCATCAGTTTCTGCACCGGTCCGTCGATGTACTCCTTGTCGCCGAGGATGGCACCACCGAGCACCCGGCCCTGTCCGTCGATGTGTTTGGTGCCCGAGTAGACCACCACGTCGACCCCGAGCGGGATTCCCTGCTGCAGCAGAGGGGTTGCAAAGACGTTGTCCAGCACGACCTTTGCCCCGGCTGCGTGAGCGAGCTCGGTGACCGCGGCGATGTCGACCAAGGACTGCATCGGGTTGGACGGTGTCTCGAAGAACACCGCTTGGGTCGGCACCGACAGCGCCTTCTCCCACTGGGACAGGTCGTCGCCGTCGACAAACACGGTTTCCACACCCCAACGCGGCAAGATCTCGCCGCACACCACGAAGCATGAGCCAAACAGGCTGCGGGAAGCGACAAGTCGATCACCGGCGCCCAGCAGAGCGCCCAACGATGTGAAGACGGCCGCCATCCCGCTGGCGGTGGCGAATGCCGCCGGAGCGCCCTCGATCAGACGCAGGCGCTCCTCGAACATGCTGATCGTCGGATTGCCGTAGCGCGAGTAGACGTAGCGGTCGACCTCACCGGTGAACGCCTGCTCCGCCTCGGCCGAGGTCCCGTAGACGTAGCCGGACGCCAAATACAGGGCCTCGCTGGTCTCTTCGAACTGCGACCGCAGAATTCCGCCGCGTACGCCGATGGTGGCTTGGCTGACGCCATCGGGCAGCGGCTCCGGTATGCGGACCGAAGGCACCTGCTTTTCGTCGTCGTCGCCGGCGGTCATGTCTGCGTCCACGGCAAACCGATTGCCCGCCAGCCCCTTCCACCTCGGTGACGATCGCCGTCAAGTTGACCTTCGAAGCCGTCGAGCACGTTGTACGAAGGGCCGACGCCGGCCTCGGTGGCCGCCTCGGCCGCGCTGATCGAACGATTTCCGGAGCGACACAGGAACACCACCGGGCGATCATCGCCGGCCTGGACATGCCCGAGCAGGTCGGCGACGAAGTTTTCGTTGGGCTTACCGTCGGCGCCGTTCCACTCGATGTACACGACCTCGCGGCCCAGGCTGGCCAGGTCGGGAACACCGACGAATCGCCATTCGGCGTCGGTGCGAACGTCGACCAGAATCGCCTGGGGATTTTCGCTGAGCAGCTTCCACGCCTGCTCCGGGGTGATATCTCCTGCGTAGCTCATGCGCCGCTCCTCCTGCTCTCCCGGATCGCACTGCCCTGTTGATCGTCGCTGGCGCGGCTCACCCGCGAGAGTCTCGCATATCCGACTGGGATGCCTTTCAAGCCCGCCCGTTACCAGAGCCTGCGCAGTGCGGCCGACGCGTCCCGGGCACGCCCGCGGGCAGTGGTCACGTCCGCAGCGGTCACGACGGCGGCGCCCAGTGGACGCCGGCCTCCAGACTCATCGCGCGTGAATACCCGCACGTCGCTCTCGGTGATGCGCAGCGCATCGCCCAGCGCGCCACCGCGCCGCGACTGCGGGCCCGCATCGGTGCCCGCATAGATCACTTCGGCCGCACCTGGCGAGATCATGATCGTGTCGATCGGCACCCCCAGGATGGCCCGCGCCTGCAACTCGAATTCCGAAAGCCGTTGCGTGCGGACGGTGACCAGGCCGCTCTCGAATGGGCGGGCGGTGACGTCGCTGAAGTACACCTCGTCGCCGCGGACCATCAACTCGACCCCGAACAGGCCGCGCCCGCCGAGCGCCTTGACCACGCGGGCCGCGATCGACTTGGCGGCGTCCAGCGCCGCGGGGCTCAGATCCTGCGGCTGCCAGGACTCCTGCACGTCACCAATGGCTTCGCCGTGGCCGATCGGCGGGCAGAAGTCCAGCGTCGGCCCCGCCGGGCCCTCGCTGCGCACCGTCAGCAGTGTGACGTGGAAGTCGATCTCGACCAAGGTCTCGGCCAACACCCGGCTGTGGGCCGGCCGGCCGCCGGCGGACACCGCCCGCTGCCAGGCCGGCTCGAGGTCACCGGGCAGCAGAACCACCGACTGGCCCTCCCCGCCGACCGCGGCCACCGGCTGCACCCGCATCGGGTAGCCGGCGTGCTCAGCGACGGCGCGTAGCTCGTCCAGTGATCCGGCAAACCAGAACGGCGCGGTGGGCAGGCCGAGCTCGTCGGCGGCCAGCCGGCGCATGCCCTCCCGGTCGGCGGTGAGCCGGGCGCAGCGCGGGGTGGGAAACACCTCTGCGGAGCCACTGTCGGCCATCGACGTCAGCGCGGCACCGGCAACCGCGTCGGTCGTCGCGACGAGGACGTGCGGCCCGGCACGATGGATGGCAGCGGTCAACTCGTCGGGGTTGGTCAGGTCGACGACCAGCGACTGCGTCGGCCGCGACGTTTGCTCCTGCGTGCTGTCCGGCAACGGTCACGTGAGCACCCAGACGCCGCAATGCGGTCGACAGCTCGTGGCTGAACTCCCCTGCCCCGAGCAGCATGACTCTGGTCTGGTGGCCACTGTTGTCGTGCGTATTGCCGTCAGTCACGGTGCTCAAGGATAGGTGGGCGACCTGTCAGGACCTCAGGGCTGGCCTGGCAGCAACCGGATCATCAGGCCGTTGGCCTCGGCCAACAGGGTGTTGCCGTCGAGCAGTTCGCCGCGGACAAACGCCTTGCGGCCCTCGGTCGCGGCGACATGACCGCGGACCACCAGCGGGGTGTCGGTCGGGGTGATCTTGCGGTAGTCGACGTGCAGGAAAGCCGGTGCGGCTGATCGGCCGAGCGGCCGCGTGCACCACCATCCCGAAGACGTGGTCGAACAGCAGCGGCAGCACGCCGCCGTGCACCGCGCCGTTGCCGCCGACATGGAACCGGCTGAAGTGACCACGCATCTCCACGCCGTCCGGGTCGTACCTGCTCATCGTCCAGGGCGGCAACAGCAGGCTGCCCATTCCCGGGCAGTTGCGGCGATCGGCCCGCCGGGGCCTGGCCTTCGGCCGCCTTGAACGGCGCGAGTTGCGCCGCCAGCGCTTCGGCGTGCCCGGCAGCGTCGTTCCAGAGGTCGTCGCTGGGGTCGGCGGACACCGCCAGGTCCTGCAGGCGCCGCATGGCCGCGACGAACCGGCCGAACCCCGGCCCCGGACTGGCGGCGCCGTATTCCGGGAAGCCGCCGTGATGGTCGTAGTCGGGGTCGAGCTGTTCGGGTCGCTGTTCAGAATCGGTCACGGGCGAGCCGCCAGCACGTCGCGACGCACGATGGTCTGGTCGCGACCCGGGCCCACACCGATGCACGAAATATGAGCTCCGCCAAGCTCTTCCAGCCGCAACACGTAGTCTCGCGCTTTCGCGGGCAGGTCGTCGAATTCGCGCGCCTCCGAGATGTCTTCCCACCAGCCGGGCAGCTCCTCGTAGATGGGCTCGGCGCGGTGCAGGTCGCTCTGCGTCATCGGCATCTCGGAGGTCTCCTTGCCGTCGACGCGGTAGCCGACACACACCGGAACCGTCTCGAGGCTGGACAGCACGTCGAGCTTGGTGAGGAAGTAGTCGGTGATCCCGTTGACCCGGGTGGCGTAGCGGGCGATCACGGCGTCGAACCAGCCGCAGCGCCGACGCCGGCCGGTGGTGACACCGAACTCGCCGCCGGTCTTGGACAGGTATTCGCCGTTCTCGTCGAACAGTTCGGTCGGGAACGGGCCCGACCCGACGCGGGTGGTGTAGGCCTTCAGGATCCCCAGCACAGTGGTGATCCGGGTCGGGCCGATGCCGGATCCGACGGCCGCGCCGCCGGCGGTTGGATTCGACGACGTCACATAGGGATACGTGCCATGGTCGACGTCGAGCAGCGTGCCCTGCGAGCCTTCGAGCAGGACGGTCTCGCCGGCCTCCAGGGCGGTGTTGAGCAGCAGCCGGGTGTCGGCGATGCGGTGCTTGAAGCTCTCCGCCTGTTCCAGCAGGGCTTCGACGACGTGCGCCGGGTCCAGGGCTTTGCGGTTGTAGATCTTGACCAGCACCTGGTTCTTGAAATCCAGCGCGGCCTCGATCTTGTGCGTCAGCACTCCTCGGGGTCCAGCACGTCGGCCACCCGGATCCCCTGACGGGCGATCTTGTCCTGGTAGCAGGGCCCGATGCCGCGGCCGGTGGTGCCGATCTTCTTGTTGCCCATGTAGCGCTCGGTCACCTTGTCGATGGCCACGTGGTAGGGCATCAGCAGGTGGGCGTCGGCGGAGATCAGCAGCTTCGAGGTGTCGACGCCGCGGTCCTCGAGACCCTTCAGTTCGTCGAGCAGCACGCCGGGGTCGATCACCACGCCGTTGCCGATGACGTTGGTGACGCCGGGCGTCAGCACACCCGACGGAATGAGGTGCAGGGCGAAGTTCTCGCCGCTGGGCAGCACCACGGTGTGCCCGGCGTTGTTGCCGCCTTGATAGCGAACGACCCATTTGGTGCGGCCGCCGAGCAGGTCGGTGGCCTTGCCTTTGCCCTCGTCGCCCCACTGGGCGCCGATCAGGACGATTGCCGGCATGGCTTGCTCCCGCTAACTCCACGTATTCAAGCCGCTTATTGTGGTCCAGCCGGTGACCCACACTATCTCAGCCGTTTGCGAGGAAGCCCGTCCGGCGACGATACGCGCCGGAAGGCGCGGGGAGGAGGCTGACCGATAGACGCCCCACACGTCGCTGTTTTGGCGTTCGACGATCATCTACCGCGATCGCTGCGAGGACTGGCGCGAGGTCGATCCCGGTGACCTCGAAACGCTCGCCTCGGCTCGACGGCTGTGGTGGTGGGCGCCGACGCCGACCTCGCGTCGGTGCTGACCCGGCTGCTGCGCGCCGAGCTGCTCGACGCCGAGGTGGCCTACGTCCCGCACCGCCGCACGGCCGCCACCCGGGCCTACCGCCTGCCGGCCGGTCGCCGGGCCGCCCTGCGGGCAGTGCGCGGCTCGGCGCAGCGGATGCCGTTGATCCGCGACGAGACCGGATCGGTCATCGTCGGGTCGGCCGTCTGGCGGCCCGCGGACGGCGACGCCTTACTGCGCGGCGAGGCCGTCGTCGACGACACGGTGCTCTTCGACGGCGACGTCGCCGAGGTGACGGTCCAGCCGACGGCGGCGCTACCCGGGCTGCGGGCCCGCGTGTCGGGCACCCGTCGCTGGTCTGACCGGCCGGGCCGCGCAATTGGGTGGCACCGGGATCTCGGTGATCCGCGACGGGGTGGCCGCGCCGCGGCCGGTACGCCGCTCGACGATCTACCGGAACACCGAGGGGTGGTTGAGCCGGTGACGCCGGTAGTTTCGTCGGGTGAGCGCCCGCGACTTGCACCGATCGGTGCGACCCAGCCCGATCTTCTGGGCCATCATCGGCTTGACCCTCCTCGGTGGCGGGCTGGCGTACTGGGTGGGCGACGACGTGACTCCGCTCGCCTACGCCGGGGTGTTCATCATGGTGATCGCCGGCTGGGTGGTGTCGCTGTGCCTGCACGAGTTCGGGCACGCCTTCACCGCCTGGCGATTCGGCGACCGTGACGTCGAGTTGCGCGGCTATCTGGATCTGGATCCGCGGCGCTACGTCAGCCCGGTGTGGTCGATCCTGGTGCCGATCGCGATCACGGCGATCGGCGGGATCGGCCTGCCCGGCGCGGCGGTGTATGTGCGGACCTCGTACATGTCGGCCCGGCAGCGCACGCTGGTCAGCCTGGCTGGTCCGACCGCGAACCTGCTGCTGGCCGTCCTGCTGCTCGGGGTGACCAATTTGTTCTTCGACCCGAAGCACCCGGTGTTGTGGGCCGGGGTGGCCTTCCTGGGCTTCCTGCAGATCACCGCGCTGCTGCTGAACCTGCTGCCGATCCCCGGCCTGGACGGCTACAACGCGCTGGAGCCGCATCTGAGCCCGGAGACGCAGCGGGCCCTGGCGCAGTTCAAGCCGTACGGCTTCCTGCTGCTGTTCTTCCTGCTGTTCGCCCCGCCGCTGAACCACTGGTTTTTCGGGCTCGTCAACGACGTCTTCGAACTTTCCGGAGTCCCCGGGATGCTGTGGCAGTTAGGCGCCGGACTCACCCAGTTCTGGCGCCACCTGTTCTGAGCTGGGCGCGAGACGCTTGCGATACATGCGTGACTCCGCATATATTGCTCGCTATGGGTGCCGGACACGATCATGCAAGCCCGGGCACCCCAGCGCCCAGACTGGCGATCGCCACCGCACTACTCGGCGGCTTCTTCGTCGTCGAACTCACCACGGCCCTGCTGATCGGCTCCATCTCGCTGCTGGCCGACGCCGGCCACATCCTCACCGATGTGGCGGCCACCTTCATGGGGCTGTGCGCGGTCATCCTCGCCCAGCGCGGCAGCAACTCGCCGGCCCGCACCTACGGCTGGCACCGCGCCGAGGTCTTCACCGCCGTTGCCAACGCTGTCCTGCTGATCGGGGTGGCGACGCTGATCCTGCGCGAGGCGATCGGGCGGATCGGTCAGGCGCCCGACGTACCGGGCATCCCGATGGTCGCCGTCGCGCTGGCGGGACTGGCCACCAACGTGGCCGTAGCGCTGCTGCTGCGGTCGAACGCGACGCAGAGCCTGGCCGTCAAAGGCGCCTACATGGAGGTCGTCGCCGACATGGTCGGCAGCGTCGGGGTGCTGATCGCCGGCGTGGTCACGATCACCACGCACTGGCCCTACGCCGACGTGGTGGTCGCCGTCCTGGTCGCGCTATGGGTGTTGCCGCGGGCGCTGTCGCTGGCCGCGGGTGCGTTGCGGATCCTGTCCGAATCGTCGCCCAGCCACATCGACGTCGACGAGCTGCGGACCGCGCTGGCGGCGGTCGACGGGGTGACCGAGGTGCACGATCTGCACGTCTGGACGCTGGTGCCGGGCAAGGACATGGTGACCGCACACCTGGCCAGCTGCGACAACTCGGCACGGGTGCTTCGCGACGCTCAGGCGGTGCTGGCCGAGCGCGGGCTCGACCACGCGACGATCCAGATCGAGTTGCCGGACGACGTGAGCGACTGCGCGCCCAGCTTCTGACCGGTCAGCTCAAGCCGAGGCCTTCGCGGGCGGTCGGGTCGCAGTCGTCGAGCAGATCCAGACACCGGGCCTGTTCGTCGGTCTCGCCGATCGCATCGGCCGCCCGCGCCAGCACCGCGACACACCGCAGGAAACCCCGATTGGGCTCATGCGAGAACGGCACCGGTCCAAAACCCTTCCACCCGTTGCGGCGCAACTGGTCCAGGCCGCGGTGATATCCCGTGCGGGCATAGGCGTAGGCGGTGATGACCTTGTCGTCGTCGAGCGCATCTTCGGCCAACGCCGCCCACGCCACCGAGGCGGAGGGATGCGCCGCTGCCACGGCGGTCGGGTTGTCGCCGGCGTCCAACTGGGCCTCGGCGTCCGGGTCACCGGGCAACAAGGTCGGATCGGGTCCCAGCAAATCATGCATCGGCGTCATGCCGCTATTGTGCCGTGCGACCACTACACCGCCACGCCCAGACCGCCGTCGGGTCGCTAAGCTGCAATAGGTATTTCGACACCGAAGAGGACAGCTCCGCCTATGCCCAATCCATCAGGGTCTGACCGCGACAACACTTCCGACGCCGCCGATCAAGGCGCCGCGGGCGACCCGGTGGAATCTCAGGCTGATACCGCTGTAGAACCGACAGCCGGTGCCGACGAAAAGACGACCGAGACTTATCGCGGGGCGGATCCGGCGACCGAGGTGATCGGCCCGCCCGGCCAGGAGCAGCAGCCTCCGTCGCCTCATCTGCAACCCGGTGAACGTCGTTTCACCGCCCCCGGTTTCGACGCCAAGGAAACCGCGATCATCAACGCCGCCAATGAGCCGGCCACCGAGGTATTCGCGCAGGGCCGGCCACCGGTAGCCGGTCAAGCAGGCGCGAGAACCGCTACACCGCAACTGATTCCGCCTCGACTGGGCTCCAAGTTTCGGCCATCGGGCCAGCGCAGCTGGGGCTGGGTGCTGGCGCTGATCCTGATCATCTTGGCGCTCGCCGCGATCGCGGTCCTGGGCACCGTGCTGCTGACCCGCAACGACAGAAAGCCGGGCGCGTCGCAGGAAGACCAGGTGCGCAACACGATTCAGCACTTCGACGCCGCGGTGCAGACCGGTGATCTGACTACGCTGCGCAGCCTCACCTGCGGCAGCATGCGCGATGACTACGTCAACTACAACCAGAACGAGTGGAACGACGTCTACCACCGTGTCGCGGCAGCCAAGCAATACCCCGTCGTCGCCAACATCGACCAGGTGGTCGTGAACGGGAACCACGCCGAGGCCAACGTCACAGCGTTCATGGCGTATGCCCCGCAGACCCGCTCGACGCGCAGCTTCGACCTGCAGTACCGCGACGAGCAATGGAAGATCTGCGAATCCAGTTCCGGCTAAAGCCAACTGGGCCGTGATATCGGATGTGGTGCGATATCGCAAAAAAGCGAGTCCCCCCAGACCAGTGACCCTGGTGACTCGTGAGGCTGGCGAACTCAGCCAGAGACAGACTTGTCGTTGCAGTGCAAGTCGTTGCAAGCCTCGATAACCCGCTCAGTCATCGACGCTTCGGCCTTCTTGAGGTAGCTGCGCGGGTCGTAGACCTTCTTGTTGCCGACCTCGCCGTCGACCTTCAGCACGCCGTCGTAATTGGTGAACATGTGCGCGGCCAGTGGTCGGGTGAAGGCGTACTGGGTGTCGGTGTCGACGTTCATCTTCACCACGCCGTAGCGCAGCGCCTCTTCGATCTCGGACTTCAGCGAGCCGGATCCACCGTGGAAGACGAAGTCGAACGGCTTGGAGCCGTCGGCCAGGCCCAGCTTCGCCGACGCGACTTTCTGACCTTGGTCGAGGATGTCGGGGCGCAGCTTGACGTTACCGGGCTTGTAGACGCCGTGGACGTTGCCGAACGTGGCGGCCAGCAGGTAGTGGCCGTGCTCGCCGTGACCGAGGGCATCGATGGTCTTCTCGAAGTCCTCGGGAGTGGTGTAGAGCTTGTCGTTGATCTCGGCCTCGACGCCGTCTTCCTCGCCGCCGACGACGCCGATCTCGACCTCCAGGACGATCTTGGCGGCCGCGGCCAACTTAAGGAGCTCACGCGCAATTTCTAAGTTCTCGTCGATCGGCACCGCAGAGCCGTCCCACATGTGCGACTGAAACAGCGGGTTCTTGCCGGCCGCCACCCGCTCGGCCGAGATGGCCAGCAGCGGTCGCACGTAGGTGTCCAGCTTGTCCTTGGGACAGTGGTCGGTGTGCAGGGCAACGTTGATCGGGTATTTGGCCGCGATGACGTGGGCGAACTCGGCCAGCGCCACCGCGCCGGTGACCATGTCTTTGACGCCTAGCCCAGAAGCGAATTCGGCGCCGCCGGTGGAGAATTGGATGATGCCGTCGCTGCCGGCATCGGCGAATCCTTTGATGGCGGCATTGACGGATTCCGAGCCGACGCAGTTGATCGCCGGAAAGGCGTACTCGTTCTTCTTGGCACGTTGCAGCATCTCGGCGTAGACGTCTGGCGTCGCGATGGGCATGAGTTCTCCTCCTGAGCAGGTGTTGCGCTGAGCCCGATTGACCATCAGTATCGCAACAGTCTCGGGACGTTCGCAGGCCAGCCCGGAAGGCGGTTGGTAAAAGCCGGGCCGAACCGCCGGTATCTTGAACAGCGTGAACTCCACCGCAGAAACCATTGTGGCTATGCCCAACATCCTCGACCCGATGTACTGGATCGGCCCCCAGGGACTGTTCGCATCTGCGGTGTTGCCGACGATCCTGGCCATCGTCTTCGTCGAAACCGGTCTGCTGTTCCCCCTGCTGCCCGGTGAGTCGCTGCTGTTCACCGGTGGTCTGCTGGCCGCCCACGGGACGCTCGACATCTGGGTGCTGGCGCCGGCCGTGGCACTGACCGCGATCGCCGGCGACCAGACCGGTTACTTCATCGGCCGCCGGATCGGGCCGGCGCTGTTCAAGAAGGAAGACTCGCGCTTTTTCAAGCAGCACCACGTGACCGAGTCGCACGCCTTCTTCGAGAAATACGGGCCGGCGGCGATCATCCTGGCCCGTTTCATGCCGTTCGTGCGGACGTTCACGCCGGTGGTCGCCGGGGTGTCCTACATGCGCTACCCGGTGTATCTGGCCTTCGACATCGTCGGCGGGATCCTGTGGGGTGGCGGCGTGACGATCGCCGGCTACTTCCTGGGCAACATCCCGTTCATCCACCAGAACCTGGAAAAGATCGTTCTGGCCATCCTGTTCGTGTCGATGCTGCCGGCGTTCATCGCCACCGGCAGGGCGTATCTGCGGCGCAAGCGGGCGGCCCAGGACGACAAAAACAAGCTGACGGTCGCCGACTAGCGGTTATCCCCAGACGCAGCAGTTAGCCGTGCCAGGCTCATGTCATAGCGGTGAATGCTTGAAACAGTTCGATGATGCCTTGCAAGGCCTCTGACGGTGTCGGGTCTGGCGTGGGCAGGAACCCATAGAGGTATCCCGCGTCGGCGACTTCAGTCAACGACGGGTTCTCCAGCAGCGGAATGATTGTGTAGGTGTCGGGGTTCGCCAGATCGGCGAAGAAGTTGCTGACCCCGGTGTGCAGGCCGGCGCCCAGGGCGGTGGAGAGTTCGCCGAGATTGATGTTCGGGAGAATTCCGCCGGTACTGACGACGTCGGCGTCGCCCGGCGCCCAGCCCTGGTCGATGCTGCCGTAGCCGAGGTTCACCAGAATCCGGGTATCAGGCTCGAGCAGGTCATACAGGGGCTGTCCGAGGATTGGGATCAATCGCAGGGGGTCCAGCAATGGCAGGCTCTCGGCCGGAATGATGAAGTAATTGACCATGGTGTCGGCCGCTGAGGTCGGCAATTGGATCGCGTTGCTGATTTGGTCCGCGGTGAGGCTCAAATACGTGCCGTGCTCGTAGATGAACCCCAGCGACGCGTTGAGATCCGAGAGCAGATCAATCGGATACTTCGGGGAATCGGCGACACCGTCGTACTCGGCGGTGTAGACGTCGGTCGGATACAGATCGTTCGGGGTCGCGACGTTGGCCTGCAAATACGCCGGGGACAGATTGCTGGTCACGATCTCCGAGCCGCCGCTGGGGTTGTCCGGATCGCCGATCAGCACGAAGTGCACGTCGTCACTCGGCACACCCTGGCCGGCTAGCTCGCGCATCACCTCGGACGAGATCGAGGCGCTCTGCGAGTAGCCGAAAACGACGACCGGGTTTTGCGCACCCAGGTCTCCCGTGTTGTAGTCCTGCAGGATAGTGGAGTCGAGAATCTGCTCGCCCCGCGATTCCGATGTGGCACTTGCGTTTTCGGGGGTGAACAGCGACTGCAGCGTGCCGGTGAAGCCGCGCGGCTGCAGATACAGCGTGTCGGCGGCGTCCAGGTAGGGCTGACTGGGTTGCGGAATGCTGGTTCCGCCCATCAACAACGCCGTGCCGTCCCCGAGCGGCAGATCCGCGCTGGTGTCAGCGAGTTGCACCGCATTCGTCCGGGTGGGGATCGACGTGGCTGTTGAAGGCGACAAGCCGGCTAGGACGGCGGCAAAGACGCAGCAGAGAAAACCGGGAGCCCGCATGTCGCATCCTTTCACGGCCCCCGGCTGACCGTACTACACGAGTACAATTAGGCGGGCTTGAAGCCCATCGCCACCCCGTTCATGCAGTAGCGCAGCCCAGTTGGCGGCGGTCCGTCGTTGAAGACATGGCCGAGGTGCCCGCCGCAGCGACTGCAGAGCACTTCGGTGCGCGCCATTCCCATGCTGTTGTCCTGCTGCTCGAGGACGGCGTTGTTGAGGACTCGGTAGAAGCTCGGCCACCCGGTGCCGCTGTCGAACTTGGTCGTCGACGAGAACAGGTCCTGGCCGCAACCCGCGCAGGTGAAGGTCCCGGTCCGGTGCTCATCATTGAGCGGGCTGCTGTAGGGAGTCTCGGTGCCCGCGGTGCGAAGCACGTCGTATTGCTGCGGGGTGAGCAGGTGGCGCCACTCCTCGTCGGTGTGGTTCACCTGGAACGTTTTAGCCGGTCCGCTCGGAGCGCCGGTCGCGGTGAAAGCGCTCAGGGCGCCGGCACCGGCGAGCACACCGAAGGCGGCGCCGAACAGGACGTTGCGTCGGGTAGTCATGGTTTCCACCATACGGACGTCTTCTCAGACGGCGACCTTGAAATCGCACCCGGTCTTGGCGCGGACGTCGGCGACGGTGACGCCGGGGTGCAACTCGATCAAGGTAAGGCCGTGTTCGGGCTCGACCTCGAAGACGCACAGGTCGGTGATGATCACGTCCACCACGGCCTTGCCGGTGATCGGCAGCGTGCACTGCTTCAGGATTTTCGGGCTGCCGTCTTTGGCGGTGTGGTCCATCACCACGATCACCCGCTTCACGCCGGACACCAAATCCATCGCGCCGCCGGGGCCCTTGACCATCTTGCCCGGCACCATCCAGTTGGCCAGGTCGCCGTTTTCGGCGACCTCGAGGCCGCCCAGGATGGACAGGTCGATGTGGCCGCCACGGATCATCGCAAACGAGTCGGCGCTGCTGAAGAAGCTCGAGCCCGGCAGGCTGGTGACGGTCTGCTTGCCGGCGTTGACGAGGTCGGCATCGACGGCGTCCTCGCCCGGGTAGGCACCGATGCCGAGCAGCCCGTTCTCGGACTGCAGCGTCACGGTGATGTCGTCCGGAATGAAGTTGGCCACCAACGTCGGAATGCCGATACCCAGGTTGACGTAGTACCCGTCGCGCAGCTCCTTGGCGGCCCGCCGCGCCATGACCTCGCGAATGGGGCTGTCTTTCTTCACCGCGGCGCCGCCGCTGGTGGTGCGGAATTCGATGCGCTTCTCGTAGCTGGGGCCTTCGATGATGCGGTCGACGTAGATACCCGGGGTGTGGACCAGGTCGGGATCGAGCTCGCCGATCTCGACGAGTTCCTCGACCTCGGCGATGGTCACCGTGCCACAGGTGGCGATCATCGGGTTGAAGTTGCGGGCTGTCTTGCGGTAGATCAGGTTGCCCGCCTTATCCCCTTTCCACGCCTTGACGATGGCCAGGTCGGCCCGAATGCCTTCTTCCAGAACGTATTCCGTGCCATTGAAGACCCGGGTGTCTTTACCCTCGGCCAGGTTGGTCCCGAAGCCGGTGCGCGTGTAGAAGCCGGGAATGCCCGCCCCGCCGGCCCGCAGCTTCTCCGCGAGTGTGCCCTGCGGCGTCAACAGCAGGTCGAGTTCACCGGCCAGCACCTGCCGCTCGAACTCCTTGTTCTCGCCCACGTAGGAGGCGATCACCTTCGACACCTGACGCGCGTTGAGGAGCAGCCCCATGCCGAAATCGTCGACGCCGGCGTTGTTTCCGACAATGGTGAGGTCTTTGACGCCGCTGTCCACCAGCGCCTGGATCAAGTTCTCCGGAATGCCGCACAGGCCGAAACCACCTGCGGCGATAGTGATTCCGTCCCTCAACAGGCCGTGCAACGCCGACCCGGCATCGGCGTGGACTTTACTCATTACTGGTCCCTTCTTGTCCTTCACCGGCGGTGACGGTGTGGGCGGCCTCCATCAGCATCCAACCGGACAGTTGCACCGACAGGTCACGCTCGGGTGTTTCGGAAGGGGTGACGGCCCCCGCCACGAACTGTGCCTGCTCGCCGCCGACGGTCGGCAGGTCGGCTGGGCGGTCCCAGAACGGCCCGAACAGCGGCAGCCCCTCGACGGTCTGGCGGTTGTCCCACGCCGATTGTGCCGACGTGAGCACGATGTGTCGGGCGGTGTCGCGGGTCTTGATGTCGTCGGCGGAATCGCCCGGCAGCGTGGTCGCGACCAATGCCAGATAGCGAGCGGTGATGCCGGAGAACAGCCCGCCGTCGCCGCCGCCGGCACCACGTACGACACCGCCCGGCGCGATGTGTTCATCGACTGCGGCGACGAGGCGATGCACCCGCAGCGTATGTCTCTCGTCATGGGTGCGAGCGGCCAATTCGGTCTCCAGACCCAGCACCACGCCCTGGCAGTAGGTGTATTCGGCGCGGACCAGCGACCCCGCCTTGATGCCGTCGAACACCAGGTGAGTCTCCGGATCGATCAGCGTCTCGTCGATCCAGTCGGCCATCTGCTGGGCGCGCCGCAGTCGATCGCCGTAACGGGCCAGGAAGATTCCGGCCGGGCCGTTGGCGGGGGCATTGAAGAACTGGTCCTGCTTGCGCCACGGGATGCCACCGCCGTCCTCGGGCACCCATGCTTTGACCAGCTGCTCGTTGAGCTTGCGCAGGCCGCGCTCGCGATCGACGTCCGCGATCCGGGACGCCCGCTCCAGCGCCAGTGCCAGCCAGGCCATGTCGTCGTAGTAGTTGTTGACCCAGGATCCGTTGTTACGCAGTCGATGCGCGCGGATCTGCCGCTCGATCTTGATGCGGCGCTCGGGCTGCGGGTCGCGCAGCTGTGCGTCGACCAGGCAGTCCAGCAGATGCGCCTGCCACCAGTAATGCCAGCCGCCGAACCATCGGTCGCGCCGGGTCGGCGGCCAGGCCACCACGCCGAGTTGAGTGCCGGGCAGCGCCCACAGCCTTTTCAGATGGCGACCAGCGACAGCGGTCTCCGCGCTGACCGCCCGGTTGACCCATACCTGATCCATGTCTGCTGATCCTGCCCTATTGGCCAGGTGCGCAAGCGGGCATCCTTCCGGGAACTTTCGTCCCGGAGGGATGCCCGCTGAGGGTGCGAGTCGTCACACCGGTTAACCGCGCAGACCCCTCATTGCAAATAACCTGCGCGGTCAACCTTTGCGTGTGTCAAAGGCGCTGCATCTCGCGCGCCATGCAGGCGTTTTCCAGATACGCATAACGCTTCGGGTAGTCGCGTCGCGGCTTCCGGTCGCCGTGGGTCGGCGGCGCCAATGCGCGGTGTACGGCAGCGACGATGGCGTGAGTCGGCTCTGCCCACCGGCTTCGGGCCGGCGGCGGTGTCCGCAGGGCGATCGACGTCGCGAGCGCAACCTCGTGTTCGCTGATCAGTACCGGCGCCGGCGAGGCCAATCGCTCTTGGGCCTCGTCAGGGGCAAGGACTGCAAGTTCTTGGGTGAGCATTTCAATCCTCCGTCGATGAGATCCGGTACTGGAATCTTTGATCGCGCTGGACTGAGTGAGGTCAGTGGCGCACTACTGATATTTCGCAGCGTCGCGGCGCGATGCGGCGGAGAGGCGACTCAGTAGTTGTAAGCCGCGGTGGCTGATCAGTTGAGTTGACGCGAGCCTTTGTCGCCATGTGGTTCTCGGCGGTGGGGCAACAGCGCTGCGAGCTCGTCGCGGTTGGGGGTCCCGGTTTTGGCCATCGCCTTATAGATGTGACTTTCGACGGTTCGGACTGACAACGTCAACCGGGTCGCAATGTCGCGATTGGACAGGCCTTCGCCGATGAGCATGACGATTTCGCGTTCACGGTCGGTCAACGGCAATCGTTCGACGGCCTTCCGCAGGGTCGGCGTCCGCGCGCCGCCACATTGCTCAGCCAACGCTTCGGCCCTCGCTGAACACCCCAACGCCGACCCGCGTAAGTCCTGGTTCCGGTAGGCGATAGCCGCGTGTGCCGCCGCGTCGACCGCGGCGATGAGGTCGCCCATTCCCTCGAATTCGGTTGATGCCGAGGCGAGTTCGGCGCCGTCGCCGGCGTGCAGGGCTTCGGCGAAGCGGGCCGCGACGCCGGCGCGGGGGCCTTCGACGATCGCTTCGAGCTCTCGCAATCGAGGTCCGCAAGACCGCTCCCCGAATTGGGTGGCCGTCTGCAAGCACATCACTTCTGGGGCGAATTGCCCGTTTTCTCTGGCTATTTCGGCCGCGGCAAGCGACAGTGCGACAGCTTCGCTCAGCGCACCCTGGGCGGCGGACACCCATGCCCTTGCGATCGCGTACTCGTAATCGAGGTACTGCCAGCTGGGATGGCGCTGCTCTTCGAGCGTGCCGAGCCAGGTCGCCGCCTCATCGGTCGAGCCCCGCATCGCCAGCGCCATGGTCAGCGGAATCTGGCATCGGTAATTCCAGCCGTTCGAATCGTTGGAAGTCTGCACGTTCTCCAACGCCTGAGCCAGCAGGGAGATCGCGTCATCGAGCCGGCCAGAACCGAGCGCCGCTCTGCCCACCGCGACCGTGCCCACCTGAAAGTACTGGAATGCCCGGAATTCGATCTGGCGGTCTCGGATGGTCTCCGCCGGCGCGGCAGCCTCGGCGATTCGGCCGGACAGCAAAAGGGCACCGATGTGAGCGTCGGTGATGATGACGAACGAGCGTATCGGGACGGGGTACCCGGCCTTCGCCGCTGCAACGGCCTCACCGACGCGACCCACTTCTCCCAACGCGACGGCGAGCGCCCAGGCGGTCACTCGCTGGGCGACGAGGTCGGGCAGCTCCTTCCAGGCGAATCTGCCGGATGACTCGATTGCCTTGTGGGGCTTGCCTATCGCCGCCCAATACACCGTCAGAAACGCGTCGATACAACTGCGAGCCTGTGGCCCTGCGGCGGCCGACGCATCATCGATGAGCGCCTTAGCGCCAGCGGGGTCGGCAAGAGTGAACAGCCGATTGGTGGCCCGCAGAAATGCCACCCGCCCGTACACCGCATCGGCCAACCCGGGTGGCTGGATGTCGGCAAGCAAAGCGTCGGCTTCGCGGCCGCGGCCCGTGCATGACAAGGCATAGGCGCGAATGAGTTTCGCATCGGCGGCACCTCCGGCAAGGGTAGCCGCTGCGGCAAGTCGATCGGCCAACGGGAATTCCCAGAGCCAGACCGCACCGCGGGCCGCCCGAACGAGCAGTTCTGAATCGGGCTTGAGATCCGAATCGAGAGCGAGGGCGGCACGGCGGACGATGACCCTCATCTCGTCACGGTCGTCCGTGTTAGCGAGTTCGGCGGCGACAAGGCCGCGTAATCGCCGTAACCTGGTCACAGCAGTGCGATTTCGTCGCACTTCCCCGTACAGCGGGTGCGCCAACCGTGCCTCAACCCGATCGCCTACTTGACCGAGCGCGATGAGGCCTCGCAGATCCGCCTGCTCTACCGCGGCTGGGTCGGCTATCCGGCAGAGGGATGCGAGTTCGATGGGTTCCCCGACGGCGAGGGCGTCGATCACGTCGCTCACCTCATTGGGCAGTCCACCGATCCGCGCCTCGATCACTTCGATCAGGCTTGGTGGTAGGACTGGATCAGCGAGCCAGCGCCACAATCTATCCCGCATGGCCAGCCGCTTGTTTGCAACTTCCTGTTCCACGATGTTTCGCAGATACAAAGGATTGCCGCGGGTCAACGTCCACAGCCGTTCAGCGGCTTGCGGATCCACCGGGCCGCCCAGTGTTGCCGAGGTCAGGGCTGTGGTTTCGGCTTCGGACAACGGTTTCAGGTCAAGGCGGTCGAGCAGTCCACCGTCCCACAACTCCAGCACCCCAGCCGGAATCGGTTCGCCTTCGCGGATGGTGAGCACAACCTTCGCAGCGCGGCCCTGAATGATCTGGTGCACCACGAAAGTCGATAGATCGTCGAGCAACGCCACATCATCGATACCCAGAATGACCGTTTTGCCGAGCGGCGATCCCGTCAACGCGGCGATCGTGCGGCGGATCAATTCAAGGTTGTCGTCGGCGGCAGCCTCCACCCACGCGGACAGTGCCCCGAACGGAATCGAGCGAGCCGACGACGTGCCGACTATCCAGCGGGCTTCACATCCGCGTGCCGCAGCAGAATTCAGTACTTCACGCGCGATCCGGCTCTTCCCCACGCCGGCGGGCCCGCAAATCACGATCCCGGCTGCGTCCGACTCGAAAACAGCGGCTTCGAGTAGTCGCTGTTCTTCCGAGCGGCCCGTCAATGGCCACGTCAACCGCACCCGTACAGCCTAAATCGGCAAGGCGAGCGCAACAGCCGAAAGATCAGTATCGGTCTACTGGCATCCCCGGGGTGACGCCGAAGCAACGATTAACGAGCGGTTGGCCACTGTCAACGGCCAGCTGAGGTGTTTCGAGCAAGGAGGCGCCATGACCGTCGACATGCCCACCCGACTCTGCCCGAATGTCTTCGAGGCGGGGCTCCCGATCTTGGCCTACGAACATGTGAACGACCCCGAGGAGGCGCACCGACTCGTCGCGCAGGCGCGGAAACGGGCACCGATTGCCATCGGCACCCATGGTCCGGAAATCCTGAGTTACGAACTGGTTCGCAGCGTGCTGCGCGACCCGCGTTTCCGCATCCCCAAGGGAATGTTTCTGGCCGGTCAGGGCATCACGTCAGGTCCGATCTGGGACCGTGTCACCGCAAGCCTGATCAGCCTCGACGGAGACGAGCACCACCGCCTCCGCCGATTGGTGTCAAGTGCCTTCACGCCTCGGGCCACCGCGCGACTGCGCTCCACGATCGTCGACGTCATTACCGAACTCGTTGAGCGCCAATCGATCCGCGGACGCTGCGATGTTGTCAACGACATTGCACGTCAGTACCCGATCCCGATCATCTGCGCGCTGCTCGGCGCACCCGCCGGGGACTGGGAGCTGTTCTCGGACTGGACAGACGACATCTTCAAAGCCTTCAGCTGGAACGTCGCCGAGGAGGCGGACTCGATTCTGGCGGCATGGCAGGCGGTCGACGAGTACGTGGACCAGATGGTCGCCGACCGCCGTGTCGCACTGACCGACGACCTGGTCTCCGAGCTGATCCGCGTCGAAGACGACGGCGATCGCCTCAACGCCGACGAGTTGCGCATGCTGGTGGTGGGTCTGCTGATCGCCGGCACGGACACCACTCGCAACCAACTCGCCGCCTCAGTGCACGTGCTGTCCGACCGCCCCGACCAGTGGGACTTGCTGGGGCGGCACCCAGAGCTGGCCAACAACGCGGTCGAGGAAACCATGCGACACTCCCCCATCGCCTGGGGCACCCTGCGCGTCGCCGTCGAGGATGCCGAACTGACCGGAGTCATGATCCCGGCCGGGACGCTGGTCGTCGCGAACACCGCCTCGGCCAATCGGGATCCTGCTGTCTACGACAATCCCGACGAGCTCGACATCACCCGTGAGGGCGCGCACCCGATGCAGACCTTCGGTGCCGGCATGCATTACTGCCTGGGCGCCAACCTCGCCCGGCTCGAACTCGCCGAAGCACTGACAGTGATGACGCAGCACCTGCCGCACGCCCGGCGAACTGGACCGGCCCCGTGGAAACCGTTGACCGCGCTGACCGGACCCGCCACTCTGCCCATCGAATTCGACCCTGCGCCATAGCCTTTGGCCAAAGTTCTACCAGGCTCGACTCATGTCCCCGTGCTGGCTGATCCAGGCATGCATGGCGATGCCCGCCGCGACCGCGACATTGATGCTGCGGGTCGACCCGAACTGCGCGATCGACACGGTCAGCGCCGCGCCGTTGCGGGCGTCGTCGCTGATGCCGGGTCCCTCGCTGCCGAACAGCAACAGGCAATTCCGCGGCAGCGTGGTCTGCTCCAGCCGCGCCGCACCCGGCACGATGTCGACGGCCACAACGGTCAGGCCCGCACCGGAGGCGAAGCTCAGCAGTTCGGCGGTGTCGTCGTGGTGCATCAGACGCTGATAGCGGTCGGTGACCATGGCGCCGCGCCGATTCCACCGGCGACGGCCGACGATGTGGACGGTATCGACGGCGAACGCGTTGGCGGCGCGTACCACCCCGCCGATGTTGGCGTCCTGACCGAAATTCTCGATCGCGACGTGGAGCGGGTGACGGCGCGTGTCGATGTCGGCGACGATCGCCTCGCGGGTCCAGTAGCGATAGGCGTCGACGACGTTGCGGCTGTCGCCGTCGCGCAGCAACTCGGGGTCATAGCGCGAATCGTCGGGCAGCGGACCTTCCCAGGGGCCGACGCCGCCGGCCGACGGAGCGGCCCATTCCGTAGGACCCGGTTCGCTCGACTCCCGACGATCCGCGCCGGAACGGCCCGGGGAGGAGGGGGTCGCGTCAGTCACCGCAGCGTCCAGACCGCGGCGTGGGTGCCCACGATCGCGACCGTCGCGTAGAACAGCGCATCGTTGAGCTCGCCCTGGGTGCACAGCGAGGCGTTGACGTGCACGGCGTCCAGCGACGCCTCGGGCAGGATCAGCACCGAGGACCCGTAGGCCATGCAGGAGGGATTCAGGCCGGGCGGCGGCAGTGTCGGCGTGGCGAGCAGCATCATCGGCCCGCCGCGGCCACCGGAATCATCGCGATATTTGGCCGCGATGGTGTCGGCCTCCAGGCCGAGCAGCATGTAACCGCTGCCGTTGAAACCGGCCGGGTCACCGAGCGAGGACTGATTCAGCGGCGTCCCGTCGGCCCGCCACGCCGCGATGCTGGTGGTCTTGACCACCAACCCGGTGTCGCTTTCCTTGGTCGGCAGTACCCCGACCGGGAAAGCCGCCGGGTAGGCGGCGGCGGTGTCGGCGATGCGGTCGCGTGGCGAATAAAGGTAGACGCCGCGAACAGCGGCGCGGTCCTTCATCGGGCCCAGACAGATCGTGCCGGTCAGCCGGTTGCCACCTGGCGCGGAAAGCGATTGGACGACAAGGTTTTTAAGCCCGTCGCAGCTGCCGATGCCGGCCGCCTCCATCGGATGCGCCAACGCGCCGTACAGCCCGAAGCGGATATCGTGGGCTTCGGCATGCGGTTTCGTCGCGTCGGTCGGGGCCGCGTCGACATCGACGAGCACGTAGTCGTCCTGCCAGCGCAGGTTCGATATCGACGTGTTCCAGCCCAGCACCGCGAGCGACTCACCCAGTCGCGCGGTTCCTGCGCCGTAAACCCGTTGGTGGGCAGCTGAATTCGAACACGCGCAGGCCAGCGCCAACGTCGCGATCATCGCGATGACAGTGCGCACGCCGACTAACCCAGCCCGAGGTCCGCCAGCCCCAGCACGCTGCGGTACGGAAAGCCTTCGGCTTCAATCGCTTCAGCCGCCCCGGTAGCCCGGTCGACGACCGTTGCCACGCCAACGACCTCGGCGCCGGCTTCCAGCACCGCGTGCACCGCGGTCAGCGCAGATCCGCCGGTGGTGCTGGTGTCCTCGACGACCAGCACCTGTTTGCCGGCGATGTCGGGCCCTTCGATAAGACGTTGCATCCCATGGGCTTTCACCGATTTTCGCACGACAAAGGCGTCGATCGGACGACCAGGTGCGTGCATGACGGCGGTGGCGACCGGGTCGGCGCCCAGGGTGAGACCGCCGACTGCGGCGTAGTCCCAGTCGGCGGTCAGGTCGCGGACCAGGTGTCCGATCAAAGGTGCCGCCCGGTGGTGCAAGGTGGCCCGGCGCAGGTCGACGTAGTAGTCGGCTTCTTTACCGGACGACAACGTGACGCGCCCGTGCACCACCGCCAATTGGCGCACCAATTCGGCCAATTCGGTGAGTTCAGGTGCGGCCACGGCCCCGCCCAAAGACGCTCGTGGCGGCGCGCGACAGTGTCCGCGGCACCATCCGGGTGACGGTGGTGATCGCCTTGTACTGCAGTCCCGGGATGATCAGCACGTTGCCGCGGGCGACCTCCGCGAGCGTTTCGCGCACCACGTCGTCGACCTCGAGCCACATGAACGACGGCAGCGACGTCATGTCGATGCCGGCCCGGTCGTGGAATTCGGTGTGCACGTAGCCCGGACACACGACGTGTATTCCGACGCCGGTGCCGCGCAACCCGACGGCCAGGCCCTCGGTGAACGACACCACGTAGGCCTTGGACGCCGAATAGGTCGAGCCGCGACCGGACAGCAGGCCCGCCACACTCGAGACGTTGATGACCGTGCCGGTGCCCTTGTCGATCATCGACGGCAACGCGGCCCGGGTCAGGTGCATGATCGCGGTGACGTTGACGTCCAGTTGGCGCTGCAGCAGAGCCGGGTCCGCGGTCCAGAATTCGCCGGAGGTGCCCAAACCGGCGTTGTTGACCAGGACGCTGATGTCGCCGGCCGCCAACCGCTCGGCGACTTTGTCGCGGCCATCGGCGTCGGCGAGATCGGCGGGGAGCACTTCGACGTTGCGGCCGCCCTCATTGGCCAACTCGGCGGCCAGGGCATTGAGGCGGTCCGCGTCGCGGGATACCAGCACCAGGTCGTAGCCATCGGCGGCATAACGTCGCGCAAAGCCTTCGCCGATACCGGAAGTGGGCCCGGTGACCAGGGCGACGGGGCGAGGCACGGCGCCAGTGTACTTAGCGCCGGTAGGCCTTCGAATCAGCGTTGGTGATGTGACGCCTGGTGGCCGTTGCGACCGGTCGGTGGGCGACGGACTGGCTCCTGACGCGCAGGCGGCGGGGTCGTGGCGGCGCGGGTCGTCGATCCGCTCTCCCGGGAGGCGGCCTCGGGTGGGCGCTGCGGCACCTCGCCGCGACCGGCCGGGGCCAGCGGGCGACTGGGAGCGGCCTTGCGGCGGCTGGTCGCCTGCGGAGTGGCCGGCGATCCGGCCGACTGCGGCACCGGCGGCAGTACCCGCAGCAGGTCGTTGAACTGGCGCACCGTGCGCAGACCCTCGTCCCACTGGGCGCGGGTGCTGCCGATCGGCATGCTGACCAGCGTCCAGTTCTGCTCGTTCCACATGATCTCGGCGCAGTCGGGCGCGGTGTGGGCGAAGGTGACCATGCGGCGGTCGCAGGCACGACGCGCCGCGTCCAGGTTGGTGGAGTACACCATCCTCGGCCCGATCGCCCCAAGCAGCCAAATGTCGTTCTCGCGAGGCTCTTTGAGGCCCTTGAGCCGCACGTCGACGACCACGTTGGTGCCGACCTTGCGGTGCAGGGCGATGACGGTGGCGACCTCTTCGAGGTCGAAGATGAAGACCGCTTCGCCGCGGATCTGGCCCAGCACCACGTTGTGGGCCGGAATGTTGCTGCCCACAGTCGACATCACGCCGCGCTTCCAGCGCTTGAGGATCTCGGTGGATTCCTGCTCGTAGTCGAATCCGTGCGAACGGGCCCACGACTTACGGCGCCGTCCTCGTCCCCGGCGGCGGTCGATGTCGACGTACAACAACACCGCCGCGCCGACGAAGCACAGCGCGGAGAGCGTAAACCAGAGGGGAACCATCGCCACGTAGCCTAACCGCTGTCAGCCCCTGAGCGGGAATGCGAGCAGGTCACAACAGAATTAAAGTTTGCTACCGCTTCGGACGCCGAACGTCGACTTGTTGCGGGTTATCGAAGAAATCCCGACAACAAGTCGACGTTTCTGCCGTGTGAATCAGCCGAGCACGAGCCCGTCGCCGTCGGCGCTGACGTTGACCGGCACGACGTCACCGTCGTGAACGTCTCCGGCCAGCAGCATCTTGGCCAGTTGGTCGCCGATGGCCTGCTGCACCAGCCGCCGCAGCGGGCGAGCGCCGTAGACCGGGTCGAACCCACGCTTGGACAGCCACTCCTTGGCCGGCAGCGACACCTCCAGTTGCAGGCGTCGTTGCGCCAACCGCTTCGCCAGCTGCTCGAGCTGGATGTCGACGATCCGCACCAACTCGTCAGGCTGGAGCCCGTCGAAGATCAGCACGTCGTCGAGCCGGTTGATGAACTCGGGCTTGAACGCCGCGCGCACCGCAGCCATTACCTGCTCCTCCGTGCCACCCGACCCGAGGTTGGACGTCAGGATGAGGATCGTGTTGCGGAAGTCGACCGTGCGACCCTGCCCATCGGTGAGCCTGCCCTCGTCGAGGACCTGCAGCAGCACGTCGAACACGTCCGGGTGGGCCTTTTCCACCTCGTCGAACAACACGACGGTGTAGGGCCGGCGGCGAACCGCCTCGGTCAGCTGACCGCCCTGGTCGTAGCCGACGTAGCCGGGAGGCGCACCGACCAGGCGGGCCACCGAGTGCTTCTCGCCGTACTCGCTCATGTCGATGCGGACCATCGCCCGCTCGTCGTCGAACAAGAAGTCGGCCAGCGCCTTCGCCAGTTCGGTCTTACCGACACCGGTCGGCCCGAGGAACAGGAACGAACCGGTCGGCCGGTTGGGGTCGGCGACCCCGGCCCGCGTGCGACGTACCGCATCGGACACCGCAGCGACAGCCTTGCGTTGCCCGACGACGCGCTTGCCCAGCTCGTCTTCCATCCGCAGCAGCTTGGCGGTTTCGCCTTCCAGCAGCCGCCCGGCGGGGATGCCGGTCCACGCCGACACCACGTCGGCGATGTCGTCGGGGCCGACTTCTTCCTTGAGCATTTGAGTTTCGCGGGCCGCAGCCTGCGGCACCGTGGCGTCGAGCTTCTTCTCGATTTCCGGGATGCGCCCGTAGCGCAGCTCGGCGGCCTTGGCCAGGTCGCCGTCCCGCTCGGCACGTTCGGATTCGCCGCGCAACGTGTCCAGCTGTTCTTTGAGCTCGCGGACGACGTCGATGGCGTTCTTCTCGTTCTGCCATCTGGTTGTCAGCTCGGCCAGCTTTTCCTTCTGATCGGCCAGTTCGGAGCGCAGCTTTTCCAGCCGCTCCTTGGACGCCGCGTCTTCTTCCTTGGCTAACGCCATCTCTTCGATCTCGAGCCGACGCACCAAGCGCTCGACCTCGTCGACCTCGACGGGCCGCGAATCGATCTCCATCTTCAGCCGGCTGGCCGCCTCGTCGACCAGGTCGATCGCCTTGTCCGGCAGGAAGCGCGCGGTGATGTAGCGGTCGGACAGCGTCGCGGCCGCCACCAGAGCGGAGTCGGTGATGCGCACACCGTGGTGCACCTCGTAGCGGTCTTTCAGGCCGCGCAGGATGCCGACGGTGTCCTCAACCGATGGCTCGCCGACGAATACCTGCTGAAAACGCCGCTCCAGCGCGGCATCCTTTTCGATGTACTTGCGGTACTCGTCGAGCGTGGTGGCGCCGACCAGCCGCAGTTCGCCGCGGGCCAGCATCGGCTTGATCATGTTGCCGGCGTCCATCGCGCCCTCACCGGACGCACCGGCGCCGACGATGGTGTGCAACTCGTCGATGAACGTGATGATCTGCCCGGCGGAGTTCTTGATGTCGTCGAGCACGGCCTTGAGCCGTTCCTCGAATTCGCCGCGGTACTTGGCGCCGGCCACCATCGAGCCCAGGTCGAGCGAGACGACCGTCTTGTCACGCAGGCTTTCCGGGACATCGCCGTCGACGATGCGCTGGGCCAGACCTTCCACGATCGCGGTCTTACCCACGCCTGGCTCACCGATCAGCACCGGGTTGTTCTTGGTGCGACGGCTCAACACCTGGACGACGCGACGAATCTCGTTGTCCCGGCCGATAACCGGGTCAAGCTTGCCTTCACGCGCGCGATCGGTCAGGTCGGTGGAGTACTTCTCCAGCGCCTGGTAGGTCGCTTCAGGGTCGGGGCTGGTGACCCGCGCGCTGCCGCGCACATGGGTGAACGCGTCGCGCAACGCCTGCGGCGATGCGCCGTGCCCGGTCAGCAGTTTGGCGACCTCGGAGTTGCCCGTGGCCAGACCCACCATCAGGTGCTCGGTGGAGACGTATTCGTCGTCCATCTCGGTGGCCAACTGCTGCGCGGTGGTGATTGCAGCCAGCGATTCACGCGACAGCTGCGGCTGGGAGTTGGCTCCGCTGGCTTGCGGCAGCCGATCCAGGATGCGTTGCGCTTCGGCGCGGACGGTGGCGGGCTCGACGCCGACAGCCTCCAGCAGCGGCGCGGCGATCCCGTCGTTCTGCGTGAGCAGGGCCAGCAGCAGGTGAGCCGGCCTGATCTCGGGGTTGCCGGCGGCGGTCGCCGCCTGCAGCGCCGATGTCAGCACAGCCTGCGTCTTGGTTGTCGGGTTGAAAGAGTCCACGACACCTCCGTTTCTTCTCTTCGAATCGGCCCACCAGGGCCCGCTGCAAATGCTTGTCAGGTTGTGCAACGCCGTCAAGGTTGAGTCTGTTCCGCTCAACTCTAACTCTTTTTCGGAGGGCTATCCGGCGACTAGGCCGGATGGGGCTGGAAGGCCGCCTGCAGTTGCGGGCCGTTGAATCCGCCGGGCGTCTGCCCGTAGAGCGCGAACTCGTAGACCGCGACACGGAAGATCTGGCTCAACGTTGCCGAGACCACCGCCACCCCGAACATCAGCACCACCGCGACGGCCAGCAAGAGGTATCCCAGCACCGCCTGCCCACCCTGCAGCAGTACGACCACGCCGACGATGGCCACCGACGCGATCGCGAAGCTGAAGCCGATGGTCACCAGGCTGATCGTCGCCGCGCCGGTGGCGCCTTCACCCCAGCGCGCCTTGATGATGGCCCCCGAGTGCTGCATCGATTTCAACGGCCCGGTCCCCTCGAGCGCGATCACCGGCACAACTAAGAACGTGGCGATTCCCCACGCGGCGCCGGCGATTCCGGCCACGATCTTGCCCAGCAACGGCACCCGGTTCTCGAATGCGCGCAGCAACAGCCCGAACGTCGTCGACACCACCGTCCAGCCCAGAATCGGACCGATCCGGCTCGCGGCCGCGGCAAGCCCGGCACGCACATTGGTGTCCTCGCCCCGCATCGAACGGGCCGCGCACGCCGCCAGCGCCACGTTGAAGAACAGGGCGACGAAGGTCGACACGTAGGCCGAGGCCACACCGGCGGCGTAGATGACGGGGTCGTTGCGCTCCACGGTCTGGTGGTCGAAGACGCCGCGGGTGATCAGCGTCGGCGCCCAGATCGAGACCATCGCGAGGCTCGCGAAGATCGTCGACAGGATCGGGAACAACGCCAGCGACGCGTCACCTTTCAGCACGTCCCAGCTCTGCCGGGTCAGCGCCCAACCGCGTGAGAACCTACCCATCGCTGCACCTCCGGCGAGCCTTCGACAGCGTTGATCTTAGGTCGCGGTGGTGGCGAAGGAGGCCTGACCGGATCCTCCGCCGGCAAATCCATTCGAACGTATGATCGATCGGTGGGTGACCTGGCGTCGATCGGATACAACGGGCAGCCGCTGCGCAATCCGTTCCGGGTCGTGCGGCCGCCGATCACCGTGCTGATCGATCTGACCGTGCTGTTTCCCCGCGAGCCGCACCGCACCGGGCGGTATCAGGCGAACGGTCTGCAACTGCACAAGGTCGTCGAGGGTCGGCTGACCTGTTGGGGCATCTGCGAGCAGGGCGACTGGTGGGGGCTGGTCACCTACCCGATCGCATATGGCTCGAAGCGCAAGACCGTCACGCACTGGGTCCCGGCCTGGACACTGCGTCGCAACGATGCGGGCTCGGGACGAGGCCGCTGAGGCGCGGCGCCATCAACACTGCGTCGCAACGATGCGGGCTCGGGACGAGGCCGCTGAGGCGCGGCGCCATCAAGCACCGCGGCGGAAACGCCAGCTGTTCAACATGTGTTTGCCACTTAATGCGAAGATTCAGCCCGTGACAGGAAGTTGGGTTTCCCTGCTGGCCACGCTGATTCCGCTGGCACTCGTCGTCTCGATCTCGCCGCTGTCGATCATCCCGGCGGTGCTGGTGTTACAGACGCCGCGACCCCGGCCGACCGGCCTCGCGTTTTTCGGCGGCTGGTTGCTGGGCCTGGTTGCCCTGACCGCGGCGTTCATCGCGTCCTCCGATGCACTCAGCGGCCTGCACGGCAAGCCGCCGGTCTGGGCGTCGTGGACGCGCGTGGTGCTGGGACTGGCGCTGATCGCGTTCGGCGTCTACCGCTGGCTGACCCGCGAAGGTCACTCCGAGTCACCGAAGTGGATGCGATCCTTCGAAACCCTGACGCCCGCGCGGGCGGCGGCCACCGGGTTGGCTTTGGTGGTGGTGCGGGTCGAGGTGCTGACCATGTGCGCACTGGCCGGCCTGGCCATCGGCAGCGGCAACCTCGGCACCACGGGCGAGTTGGTCACCGGCGCGATCTACATCGCTATCGCGGCATCCACGGTCGCGATCCCCGTCCTCGCCTACGTCGCTGCCGGCCACCGCCTGGACGCTTCGATGGCGCGACTCAAAGAATGGATGGAGAAAAACAACGCCGCGATGCTGGCTGCGGTCCTGGTCCTGATCGGCGGGATGGTCGCTGTACCACGGCGTCACCGCGCTCTCCTGAGGTTCGGCCCGGCCAGGCATAAAATCGGCGGCCGTGAGCCTCAACGACCGGGATGCGCTGGCGGTATTGCACGACGCCATCGATCCGGACGACGGCAACGGGCTCATCGGCAGGTTCTACATCCGCTGGTTTTCCTTCGATGTGTCGCCGCGCGACCTGTTTCCGCCCGACATGGCCGCGCAGCGGGCAGCCTTCGCGCAGGCACTGAAGTGGATCTACGGCGAACTGGTCGCTCAGCGCTCGGAGGAGCCGGTGGCGTTTCTGGCCCAGCTGGGTCGCGACCACCGCAAGTACGGGGTGCTGCCCGAGCACTACCAAACCCTGGGGCAGGCGCTGTATGCGACCTTGCGTTACGCGCTGGCCGACGCGTGGACCGACGCCGTCGACGCCGCCGCCCAGCAATCGCTGAACCTGATCACCGGGGTGATGAGCGGGGCCGCCGAGGCCGAGCACGGACCGGCGTGGTGGGACGGGACGGTCGTCGAGCATCTTCGGGCATCCCGCGACCTGGCCGTGGTCCGGCTGCAACTGGACAGCCCGATGCCCTATCACCCGGGCCAGTACGTCAACGTCGCCGTGCCCCAGTGCCCGCGGCGGTGGCGATACCTGACGCCGGCCATCCCGCCGGACGACAGCGGCGCCGTCGAGTTTCATGTTCGCGCGGTCTCGGGCGGCCTGGTCAGCAATGCCATCGTCAACGAGACGCAGTCCGGCGACCGGTGGCGACTGTCCAGCCCGCACGGCGCCCTGCAGGTCGACCGCGACGGCGGCGACGTGCTGCTGGTGGCGGGCAGCACCGGGCTCGCACCACTGCGCTCGATCGTCATGGACCTCACCCGCTGGGGCGAAAACCCGCGCGTACACCTGTTTTTCGGCGCTCGTTACCCGTGTGAGCTGTACGACCTGAAAACGCTGTGGCAGATCGCGGCGAACAATCCGTGGCTGGCGGTGACACCGGTCTCCGAACGGGGCGGCGATCCGGCATGGGCGGCGGACTATCCCGACGTGACGCCGCCGCGGGGACTGCACGTTCGCCAGACCGGCAAGTTGATGGACGTCGTCACCAGATACGGCAATTGGGGCGACCGCCAGATCCTGATCTCCGGCGGACCGGACATGGTGCGCGCCACTAAAGACGCACTGATCGCCAAAGGCGCGCCGCCGGAGCGCATCCAGCACGACCCGTTGTCCCGCTGATCGCAGACCGCGCAGTGGCATAGGCTCGTCCGGTGAACATCGTCACGCTGAGCGATCCGTCCTCCGAGGTGGAGGCCCAGTTCGTCCCGGAGGCCGGCATGATCGGCATTTCGCTGACCGACGCGGGCGTCGAATTACTCGGACAACGCCGCGGACTCGACGCTTACGTGGCCAACGGGAAAACGATGGGCATCCCGCTGTTGTACCCGTGGGCAAATCGTCTGGGCGCCAACACATACGAAGCAGAAGGCAAGACGGTCACGCTGACGGACGGCGAGTACGGCGTGCGGACGGATCCCAACGGACTACCGATCCACGGTGTGCTCGCCGCCTTCCCGAATTGGCGGGTGACGCACGAGTCGGGTCACGAGCTCACCGGCGAGGTCGACTTCACCAGCGACGAAGAACTGCTTGCCAGCTTTCCGTTTCCGCACCGACTGTCGCTGACCATCACGCTGTTCGAGCGCACCCTGCGACTGCGCGTCGCCGTGACCCCGACCGGGGAATACGCCGTGCCGCTGTGCTTCGGCTTTCATCCGTACCTCCAGCTGCCCGACGTGCCGCGCGAGCAGTGGGTGATCGAAACGCCCGCGCTGCGGCATCTGGCGCTCGATGACAAGGGACTGCCCACCGGCGATGCGGTCGTCCAGCCTGCCCTCAGTGAACCGTTGGGCGACAGAGCTTTTGACGACGGATACGACCAGGTTGCCGACGGCGCGGCGTTCGCGGTGTCCGGTGGCGGCCGCCGCATCGAGGTCCACTTCGAAGAGGGCTATTCGGCGGCGCAGATCTTCGCGCCGCTCGGCGAGAACGTCGTGTGCTTCGAGCCGATGACCGCGCCGACCGACGCGTTGCGGCGGGGCGGATATCCCTCGGCGCGGCCCGGCGACTGGGGCATCGCCCAGTTTTCGATCAAGGTCTGACGTCTCAAAACACCAAGCCAGGGTTGCGAATTCGTGAGGATCGCAGCCCTGGTTTGGCGTTTCGGCTCCGCGGCGGATTTCAATCGCGGGTTGGCGTAACGGTTACCGTGTTACTCCACAGCAGGCCGAAGTCACCGTCAGGGTCCGGGCGGTGGTCGGTGACGCTGATGTCGTCAGTCTCGGTGACTGCCGCCTCCGGCAGTGCTGCACTCAGGTATCCGTCGGCGTCGCTGCAGTAGGTGAGGTAGTCCACGATGTCGTCGCCGGCGTGGGTGATGCGAATGGTGACTCGGTGGTTGGGCAGGAAGCCGGTGCCCGTGACGAAGACCTGGGCGCGAGACGCGCTGATGATCGGTCCGACCGCTCGCTCGGTGACGTGTTTTGCGGCCCCGTGGTAAGGCATCTGCGACTCCGATCGCTCCCGCGGCCATGCCCACTGTGGGCCCGAGTTTTGCAGACGGCGGCGAGGGGAGCTTGATGGGCTGCGCTATTTCACCTCACACCCACGCATGGACGTTGGCAAGTTCGCGGTCCGCTGGACGGACCGTGCAGTTGGCCCGCCCGGTCGCCGCCGCGTTACTGCCACGCAAGCTGCGCGAGCGCGGTATCGATGCAGCGGGCGGTGAAGGACACCAGGGGGGACAAACCAGCGGGTAGATCGTCTACCTCGACGGTGATGGCCAGGGCGCCGGCGCACGCCCCGCTCGGCCACCGCACCGGCGCCGACACACAACACACTCCGGGTATCGCGTCCTGATGATCGATCACCGTCGCGCGTGGATCACGTAGGGACTCGCAGATGCTGCGCCATTCGGGTCGCGACCAGCAGTCGGGCCGGGTGAGGTCGCTGGCGGGCTGACTCGCGTACAGCACGCGTCCGGTGGCGGTGCGGGCGACGGTCTCGGGGTCGGCAAGCTCGGGCATGAGGGCATGGCCGTTGGGTGCTGCGGCACAGATACTGCGTAGTCGGCGCTGATGCAGAATCCGCAACGACGCCGTGGCACGAGAGCGCAACGCAAGACTGTGGACGGGCGCCAGCGCCGCGCGCCGTAGCCGCCGGTCGGGTTGCCAGCTTTCCCCGATGCGGGACATCCGCGGGCCGACAAAGTAACGGTGGCCGAACCGCTCGACAGCCCCGAGCGTGACAAGCTGTTGGGCCAGTCGATGCGCCGATGTCTTGGCAAGCCCGGTTGCGCGAGCCAGCGCCGTCAGCCCAAGACCTTCATCGGTGTGAGCAAGAACGTCCAAGACTGCGAAAGCGCCATCTAGCACTCCCCGCCCCGCCGCCGCCGGAGGTAATAGTCCTGCCAATTGTTGTGCGTGGGAATCGCCGTTCGTGCTCTCCACCGACGCGGCGACCAGCGTTGAGCTCAGAGTTGTCGGAACATTCATGTTGGCCTCGCTGCCGAAACCCGTGTACGTGTCAAACGCCTTGTCTCGACGTGTCTTGAGTTTCCGCCCTGCAGGCCAAGCCGGCATAGAGTAGTCGACTACTCGTCTTCACATTGCGTCCCGGTGTAGCTGCTTAAAGCCTTGGACGCAAAGGCAATTCGGCACAGAAAATGAAATAATAGAAAACCAATCGGCTGGTGCGTTAGTTGCACAACAAGGAGAATCTGCTGCTGTCTCGCGTATGAGTTAGCGGCGTGGCTTCCAGACCACCACGGCGGTGCTCTTGGGCACCACCGCGAGGTCGCGCCGCTGGTTGCCCCGCAGCACCTCGATCTCGGCAGCCATCTCCATCAGTCGGGACTGCAGCGCCTCGACCTGATTGGTCAACTCGATAATCCGTTTGATGCCAGCCAGATTGACGCCTTCGTCCTGAGACAGCCGTTGCACCTCGCGGAGCAGGTCCACGTCATGCTGCGAATAGCGCCGTCCCCCACCGGAACTGCGGATGGGGCTGACCAGTCCGAGCCGGTCATAAGTACGCAACGTCTGGGCGTGCATGCCGGCCAACTCGGCCGCTACCGAGATCAGAAAGGTCCGGGCAGCCTCGTCTTTCTTGGCCATCAGCGGTTACCCGCCCATCCGGCACGAGGATCGAAACCACTGGACCGCTCCGCGACCGCGTAGGCTTCGAGCGCTTCCTTCGCGGCGCCCTCCAGGTTCGGCGGCACAGCAACTTTCACGGTGACCAGAAGGTCGCCCTGACCGCCGGAACGCTTGGGCACCCCGCGCCCACGCACCCGCAGGATACGACCGTCGGTCGTCCCCTTCGGCACCCGCACCCCGACCTTGCCGTCCAGTGTCGGAACGGAAAGCGTTGTGCCTAAGGCTAATTCACTGAAGCTGACCGGAACCGCGACGGTGAGGTCATCGCCGTCACGAGCGAACACCTTGTCCGGCCGCACATGCACGGTGACGTACAGGTCGCCAGACGGGGCGCCACGCAGGCCGGCTTCGCCCTGCCCGGCCAACCGGATCCGCTGGCCGTCTTCGACGCCCGGTGGAATGCGCACGTTGATCGTCCGACTGCGGGTGGTGACACCGGTTCCCTTGCACTCGTCGCAAGGGTGCTCGATGATCGATCCGCTGCCGCGGCAATCGGCGCACGGCTCGGAAAAGCCGAAAGCGCCTTGGTTACGGTTGATTACGCCCGAGCCGTTGCACGTCGGGCAGACCTTTGGGCTGGTGCCCGGCCGTGCGCCACTGCCATGGCAGTTGGTGCACGGCGCCGGACTGGTCAGCCGCAGCGGCATCGCCACGCCCTTGGTGGCTTCCAGGAAGTCCAGCTCGGTTTCGGTTTCCAGGTCGTTGCCGCGACGCGGCCGGCTGGGCCGAGGCGCAGCGCCACGGCCGAACAGTCCGCCGAACAGGTCACCGATGTTGTTGCCGCCGCTGCGGCCGGCCGCGTCGAACAAGTCGTTGAGGTTGAACTCAGCGCCGTCTCCGCCGAAACCACCGGTGAAATCGCCACCACCGGTGGCGCCGCCGTTGAATCGACGACCGAATCCGCCGCCGGCAAACAGCCGACGGGTCTCGTCGTATTCCTTGCGCTTGGCCTCGTCGGACAAGACGCTGTACGCCTCGGAGACGGCCTTGAACTGTTCAGCCCCGTCCGGGTTTTTGTCCGGATGCAAGTCGGACGCCAACTTGCGGTACGCCGTCTTGATTTCTTTGGCGCTGGCGTCAGAGGAGACGCCAAGCTCTTTGTAGAAGTCCTTTTCGACCCATTCACGTTGAGCCATAGCGCGTCACCTCCTCCGCCGTCGTTGAGTACCGCCGTCGCTATTTCTCCGACGGTTCTGATTCTGCGTGCTGCTCACCCTTGTTCGCTTCTTTATCGCCTGTATCGGCTGCCCCAGAGTTGTCGGAGCTGTCTACGACGGTGTCCACGACTCCCACGAGCGCGTGCCGAAGCACGTGCTCGCCGAGTTTGTAGCCCTGTCGCATCACGTTGCCGATCACCGGCTTGGAGCCTTGGCCCCCGTCGCCTTCGTGTTGCACCGCCTCGTGCAGCGCCGGGTCGAAGTCGTCGCCCTCGGCGCCGAACGCCGTCAACCCGAGACCGCTCAGCGCACCGGCCAGTTTGTCGGCGACGGACTTCAGCGGGCTCGACTCCAGATCTCCGTGGCTACGTGCCCGCTCGAGATCGTCCAGCACGCCCAGCAATTGGTTCACCACAGCGGCTTTCGCCCGCTCGCCGCTTGCCTCCTGGTCGCGCAGTGCCCGCTTGCGGTAGTTGGCGAAGTCGGCCTGCACCCGCTGCAGATCGGCGGTCAGCTCGGCGACCTTCTCGTCGCTGGCAGTGTCCTTGCCGTCCGTGGCGGCTTCCGGCGCCACCCCCGCAGGGGCGGCACCGGCAGCAAAGTGGCGTACCTCGCCGGTCTCGGGATCGATCCGTCGTTTGTCAGTGACGACTACCGGTTCTTCTGGATTGCCTTCGGTCACTGGCCCTCATGGTCGTCGTCGACCACCTCCGCGTCGACAACATCGTCGGCTCCGGCGTGCCCGGGCTCACCGGCACCGCCGGCGGCTTGCTCGGATTGGGTGGCCTCATAGATGGCCTGACCGAGAGCCTGCGACTCCTGGCCCAGCTTCTCCATAGCCGTCTTGATGGCGCCGATGTCGGTGCCTTCCAGCGCCGTCTTGGCTTCTGCCACTGCGGCATCCACCTTGTTCAGCGTGTCCTCAGGAACCTTCGACCCACCGGGCTCGGACGCTGCACTCCTCTGTTCAGCGACGAACTTCTCCGTCTGGTAGACCAGCGTCTCGGCCTGGTTGCGGACGTCCGCCTCTTCGCGACGCGTGCGGTCTTCGTCCGCGTGCGCCTCGGCGTCCTTGATCATCCGGTCGATCTCCTCCTTGGAAAGGCCGGAGCCCTCCTGGATTTTGATCGTGTTCTCCTTGCCGGTGCCCTTGTCCTTGGCCGTGACGTGCACGATGCCGTTAGCGTCGATGTCGAAGGTGACCTCGACCTGGGGCACGCCACGCGGGGCCGGCGGCAGGCCGGTCAGCTCGAAGCTGCCGAGCAGCTTGTTGTGCGCCGCGATCTCGCGCTCACCCTGGAAGACCTGGATCTGCACCGACGGCTGATTGTCGTCGGCCGTGGTGAAGGTCTCCGACCGCTTGGTCGGGATGGTGGTGTTGCGCTCGATCAGCTTGGTCATCACGCCACCCTTGGTTTCAATACCAAGGCTCAGCGGTGTGACGTCAAGTAGCAGAACGTCTTTCACCTCGCCCTTGAGCACACCGGCCTGCAGGGCAGCACCCGCGGCAACAACCTCATCGGGGTTGACGCCCTTGTTGGGCTCCTGGCCGCCGGTCATCTCTTTGACCAGATCCGACACCGCTGGCATCCGAGTAGACCCGCCCACCAGCACCACGTGGTCGATGTCGGACACCGCGATGCCGGCGTCCTTGATCACCGACTGGAACGGCTGCCGCGTGCGGTCGAGCAGATCCTGGGTGATCTTCTGGAATTCGGCGCGGGTCAGCTGCTCGTCGAGGAACAGCGGGTTCTTGTCCGCGTCAACGGTGATGTAGGGCAGGTTGATCGAGGTCGACTGACTCGAGCTCAGTTCGATCTTTGCCTTCTCGGCCGCTTCACGCAGCCGCTGCATCGCCATCTTGTCCTTGGTCAGGTCGATGCCGCTGGTGCCCTTGAACTTCTCCACCAGCCAGTCGACGACGCGCTGGTCCCAGTCGTCACCACCGAGGTGGTTGTCACCGGAGGTCGCGCGGACCTCGACGACGCCGTCACCGATCTCCAGCAGCGACACGTCGAACGTGCCACCACCGAGGTCGAAGACCAGGATGGTCTGTTCCTTCTCGCCCTTGTCCAGGCCGTAGGCCAGTGCGGCCGCGGTCGGCTCGTTGACGATCCGGAGCACGTTCAGGCCGGCGATCTGGCCGGCCTCCTTGGTCGCCTGACGCTGGGCGTCGTTGAAGTAGGCGGGCACGGTGATCACCGCGTCGGTGATGTCCTCGCCGAGGTAGCTTTCGGCGTCGCGCTTCAGCTTCTGCAGAACGCGAGCACTGATCTCCTGCGCCGTGTAGTTCTTTCCGTCGATCTCCACCGACCAGTCCGTACCAATGTGGCGCTTGACCGAGCGAATGGTGCGATCGACGTTGGTCACCGCCTGGTTTTTGGCGGGCTGGCCGACCAGCACCTCGCCGTTGCGCGCGAACGCCACGACGGATGGAGTCGTCCTTGCACCCTCGGAGTTTGCGACGACGACGGGGTCGCCACCCTCGAGAACTGCGACGACGGAGTTGGTGGTCCCGAGGTCGATACCGACCGCACGAGCCATGGTGAATCCTCCCTGATAATCGAGCTTCGTAAGCACTACGCTGCTGAGTGAACCGCGCTCAACATTGCCCTCAACGATACGCCGTTGTCAAATCATTGTTGAGTCTGATCCGCTCAAGTTTGTCATAGAGCCCAACGAGGTCGACACGGAGTTTGTTCCCAAGCGGTCGAAGCGGACCACCCCTGGACTGAAACGGCTGGTCTTTGGCCATTCGGTCGGCGCGGCGACCTCGGGCTGCGTAATATTCGACGCCACTAGTTCGCACACGCCGGGGGTACGGCGCCGATGAATCACACGCTCGGACTGTGGTGGCGTCAGCCCGACCACTTCGACTGGCTGAGCGCCTACATCACTGACCACGGACTGAAACCAATCACCCGCGTAGTGATCAGCGTCTCGGCTGCAACTGTCGCGCTGGCCGCCGGCGTCCTGACCTTGAGCCCGGCCGGTCCGCATGGCATCGTGGCCAACACCGCGTCGCTGCTGGCCTCATCGCTGGGTGTGGCGATGGCGGGCATCTGGCTGATCGGCTGGCCAAGCCGGCGCGGTTCCATGATGTTCGCGCTGGTCGCCATTGCCTGCTTTGCCACCGTGTGCCTGGCGCAGACCGACCCCATCACCGGCCTGATGGGTTGCAGCGCGTTCGCGACCATCGGCGGATACATCGCGTTGTTCCACACCCCCCGATTCATGGCCTGCTACCTGACCGTCGCAACGGCCACCACAGCCGTGCTGGCGGTGCGGGTGGCCGCCGAGCACGACGTCGTGCTGGGCGCAAGCTTCGCGGCGATGATCGGCGCGGTGAATTTGTCGGTGTCGTTCGTCGTGCACATGCTGATGAACTTCCTACGGGTTGACGTGCTCGAATCCGAACGCGATCCGTTGACCTCACTGTTGAATCGGCGAGGGTTCGACCGCGCGGCTCGAACCCTGCTCGCCACGCCGCGCAAAGACGAAGCCCACTTGATCGTGGCGATGGTCGACCTGGACAGGTTCAAAGTGCTCAATGACGACCTCGGCCACGCGGCGGGCGACCGGGTGCTGACCGCGGTCGCTGACGTACTGCGCGCCCACACCGGAGCCGCCGCGGTCATCGGCCGCGTCGGCGGCGAGGAGTTCCTGGTCGCCGAGGTCGCCGGCACACCCGATCCAGCTGCAATGGCCGATCGGGTGTGCCGCGCGATCGCCGCCACTCCATATTCGATCACCGCCAGCATCGGCACCGCGACCGCGGCGCTGCGCACCCGTGACGACAGCGTGCCTGCGCCGGCCCTCACCACGCTGATCGATATGGCCGACAGCGCGATGTACGAAGCGAAACGCCGCGGCGGAAATCGAACCCAGCACTGCGCTGGGCTGGGCGCCCCGCTCACCCAATCCGACCAGGGAGGCGGAGCGCAGCTGCCCTCAGCGGGCGCGGCCGGCCAGCGCTCGGCGAGCTCGCCCGAGAGTTTGTTCCCCAACGGTTGAGGCGGACATCACACCGTGGGATAGTTTCGCCATCCAGCCCTGAGCGGTGGTGCCCGGCGCCGCAGCATTGCCCCCCGACGATAGGAATTCAATGCCACCGCCGCCCAGCGCGCCCGGCCCCGCCGCGAGCGAATCTTCCCAGTTCGCTCGCGAGGACGAGGGCTACCACCACGACCTCACCAACCGGCAGATGCAGATGATCGCGATCGGTGGCGCCATCGGAACCGGGCTGTTCATGGGCGCGGGAGCCCGGCTCGCATCGGCCGGGCCCGGCTTGTTCCTGATCTACGGGATCTGCGGCGCCTTCGTCTTTCTGATCCTGCGTGCGCTCGGCGAACTCGTGCTGCATCGCCCGGCGTCGGGCTCGTTCGTCTCCTATGCCCGCGAGTTCTTCGGAGAGAAGGCAGCATTCGTCGCGGGCTGGATGTATTTCCTGAACTGGGCGATGGCGGCCATCGTGGACAGCACCGCGATCGCGACCTACTTCCATTACTGGAACGCATTTCAGGCGGTTCCGCAGTGGACGCTCGCGCTCATCGCCTTGGCGGCGGTGGTGTCGGTGAACCTGATCTCGGTGAAGGCCTTCGGCGAGTTCGAGTTCTGGGCGGCGCTCGTCAAAGTCCTGGCCCTGATTACATTCTTGGTCGTCGGAATCGTCTTTTTGGCCGGCCGCTTCAAGATTCAGGGCCAGACCACCGGGCCCAGCCTATGGGCCCACCACGGCGGATTCCTGCCGACCGGCCTGCTGCCGTTGGTGCTCGTCACCTCCGGGGTGATATTCGCTTACGCCGCAGTCGAACTGGTCGGCACCGCCGCCGGCGAGACCGCGGATCCGGAGAAAGTCATGCCACGGGCGATCAACTCGGTGATCGCCCGAATCGCGGTGTTCTATTGCGGGTCAGTGCTTTTGCTGGCGCTGCTACTGCCCTACACCATCTACAAGCACGGGGAAAGCCCGTTCGTCACTTTCTTCTCGAAGATCGGCTTCAGCGGCGCGGGTTCACTGATGAACGTGGTGGTGCTCACCGCCGCGTTCTCGAGCCTGAATGCCGGGCTGTATTCCACCGGACGGATTCTTCGGTCGATGTCGGTGAACGGCAGCGGCCCGAAATTCACCGGGTTGATGTCGAAAAACGGTGTGCCGTATGGCGGTATCCTGCTGACCGCTGTCATCGGGCTGTTCGGCGTCGTGCTCAACGCGGTCAAGCCCAGCGAAGCATTCGAGATCGTGCTCAACATCGCCGCCGTGGGTGTCCTGGCGGCGTGGGCGACGATCGTGCTGTGCCAACTCCGGTTCTACAGCCGGGTCAAAGCCGGGACGTTGCAGCGGCCGGACTTTCGGATGCCGTTGGCCCCCTACAGCGGCTATGTCACATTGGCGTTCCTGGTGGGCGTGCTGCTGTTGATGTGCCTCGACCCCGAGAAGGGGCCGTGGGTGATCGCGGCGCTGGTGGCCGCCGTTCCCGCCCTGATTGGCGGCTGGTTCCTGGTTCGTGATCGCGTCAGCAGCACGGCCGAACTCGACAAGCCTGCCGCCGACGTTCCGGAACTGACGCCGGAGTAATAGAGCGGACGCTCTGTTACCGTTGGGGGGGTGCCCCGACCCCGCGTGTATGAGCCCGACCGGGTTCTGGACGCCGTGGAGTCGTTGACGGTGGCCTCCGGGCCGACGGCGGTCACCATCCGGGCTGTCAGCGCCGCCGTCGGCGTCTCCAACGGCGCGCTCTACCACACGTTCCAGTCGCGTTCGGGTCTGATGGGCCGCGCCTGGATACGGGCGGCGGGGCGATTTTTCGCGCTGCAACACGCTCTGGTCGACCGGGCGCTGACCGACGACGACCCACCGGGCGCCGTGGTGGCGGCCGCCGAGGCCCCGGCCGTCTTCGCCGAGCAGTACCCGGACTCCTCCGCAGTGCTGTGGTCGGTGTCTCGCGAAGAACTCCTGGATTCCGACCTGCCCGACGACGTCGCCGCCGAACTGCACGATCTGCACCGACTGCTGATCGGCCTGATGATCCGGCTCGCGGACACCCTGTGGGGCCGCACAGATGCGCATGCCGTCGACACGATCACCACCTGCATCGTCGACCTACCAACCTCGATCGTGTTGAGCCGTGACCGGCTGGGCAACCCGACGGCTCGTGAACATCTGCGGGCGTCGGTGCGCGCGGTTCTCGACGTCGGACCACCACCCCTGAGAAAAGGAAAGAAATGACAATCTCCCTGACCCACGACGACAAGATCGCCGTTCTCGAGCTCGGCGACGACGAAAACCGTTTCTCGCCAGAGTTTCTCGACGAGATAAACAGCCACCTCGACGAGCTGGTCGCGTCCGACGCCCAGGGCCTGGTGACCACCGGCGGTGGCAAGTTCTACTCCAACGGCCTCGATCTGGATTGGCTGACCGCGCACGGCGATCAGACGACGTGGTACGTCGGGCGGGTGCAGGGCATGCTGGCCCGATTCCTCACCCTGCCGATTCCGACCGCGGCAGCGGTGGTCGGCCACGCGTTCGGCGCCGGCGCGATGCTGGCACTCGCGCACGACTTTCGGGTGATGCGCTCGGACCGCGGCTACTTCTGCTTTCCCGAAGTCGATATCCGGATCCCGTTCACACCGGGCATGGCCGCGCTGATCCAAGCCAAGCTCAGCCCGCAGGCGGCCGTGGCATCGATGACGACCGGACGACGCTTCGGCGGTGACGATGCCACTACCCTGGGCATCGTCGACGCCGTCGCCGGCGAGGGCGCGGTGACCTCCGGTGCCGTCGACCTCCTGCGACCGCTCAACGGCAAGGACCAGGGCACGCTGGGCGCCATCAAACAAACCATGTTCGGCCCCGCGGCGCAGACACTGACCGTCAGTCACTAAGAGCCGCAGAGCAATTAGCACCGGACGAAAACCTGGACATCTGAGTGCTCAGGCGCATAACGTACGCCTGAGGACGGCACTCTATTTTTGTAGATCGTGCCGAACCACGACCTCGCAGCGACGCGGGAAGGATGACCATGGCAACGGTGCAGGCGGTAATCGACGAGATCCGTGAACGGCCGGGGACCGGTGACGTCATCCCGGTCTTCGATCCCTCCACCGAGGAGCAGATCGCCGAGTTCACCGATTGCGGCACCGCCGCCGTCAACGACGCCGTCGCGCGGGCGAAGACCAGCGCCGAATCCAAGATCTGGTCAGGCAAGCCGGATCACGAGCGCGCCAAGATTCTCTGGCGCGTCGCCGACCTGATCGACGAGAACGCCGAATTGCTCGCCGACCTCGAAATGCTCAACGGCGGAATGTATCCCGCGCAGGCACGGATGCAGGTGCAGATCGGCGCCGAGTGGTTCCGGTACTACGCAGGCTGGTGTACGAAGATCGACGGCATCGCGCGCGACGTGAGCACCGGCGGCCTGACCGGCGTCGACTCGCACATGCACGCCTACACGCTTCGTGAACCCTACGACGTGGTCGGGCTGATCTTTCCCTGGAACGGACCGGTCTTCAACTTCTGCGCCAAGCTCGCTCCTGCCTTGGCGGCGGGCTGCAACTGTGTCGTCAAACCCGCTGAGGAGACGCCACTTTCGGCCCACCTGCTGATGCGCCTACTGGCCGAGGCCGGGGTGCCGGACGGGGTGGCCAATCTGGTGAACGGCTACGGCCACACAGTGGGCGCGGCGATCACCGCGCACCCCGACGTCGAGAAGGTCGCGTTCACCGGGTCGACGGAAGTCGGTCGCGCGATCGTGCATGCCGCAGCTGACAGCAATCTGAACAAGGTCACGCTCGAACTCGGCGGCAAGTCACCGGTGCTGATCTTCGACGACGCGAAACTCAAGAAGGCGATTCCGATGTCGGCCTTCGGCACGTTCGTGCACTCCGGGCAGGCCTGTGTGTGCGGCTCTCGAATCCTGGTGCAGCGCAGCGTCTATGACCAGGTTGTCGAGGGCATGGCCGCGGTGGCGAACGCCATGAAGATGGGCGCCCCCAACGAGGAGGGCGTGATGAGCGGTCCGTTGATCAGCCAGAAGCAGCTCACCCGTGTGCTGGGCTACCTCGAGCAGGGCAAGTCCGACGGCGCGGAGATCGTCACCGGTGGCCACCGACTCGACCGCAAGGGATACTTCGTCCACCCGACGGTCGTCACCAACCTAGACCCCGACACCAGCCGGCTGTTCCAGGAGGAGATCTTCGGTCCGGTGGTCACGATCCTGCCGTTCGAAGACGAGGACGAAGCCGTGGCGCTGGCCAACAACAGCACCTACGGGCTGGCCGCCACGGTGTGGACCAAGGATCTGGGTCGCTCGCACCGACTTGCCAAGCGGCTCAAGGCCGGAACCGTCGGCCTCAACTGCGCTTTCCCCTACGACCACTCGATGCCGTTCGGCGGATACAAGCAATCCGGCTGGGGCCATGAGTCCGGCAAAGCCGGCATCGAGGGTTACCTGCAGACCAAGATCGTCTGGGCACAGATGTGAGCACGCGCCGGTTACTTTGGTGAGATGGCTCCCAAAATCGCGACAGCAAAAACAGTCGGAATCTCCGAGTTGCTCGATTTCGTCCGACCGCGACACAGGATGGTGTTGACCACTTTTCGCGCGGACGGCTCACCGCAGAGCTCGCCGGTGACCGGCGGCGTCGATGACGAGGGCAGGTTGGTGATCGCGAGCTATCCCCAGCGGGCCAAGAGCGCCAACATCCGGCGCACCCCGAAGGCCAGCGTGGTGGTGCTCTCCGACGAGTTCAACGGCGCCTATGTGCAGGTCGACGGCGACGCCGAGGCGATCGACGTGCCCGACGCGGTCGAAGGGCTCGTCGACTATTACCGCGCAATCGCCGGCGAACATCCCGATTGGGACGAATACCGCAGCGCGATGCTCAGCCAGCACAAGTGCCTGATCCGCGTGACCCCGCGGCGCTGGGGCCCGGTGGCGACGGGCGGCTTTCCGCCGATGTGACGGGCCGAACAGACTCAAAGTGCGAGTCACTACGGTCACTTGGGTCGCCTGCTGCGTACGCTTCTTTTGCGATGTTTCGGCGTGATGTGCACACCCATATTCCAGGCGGCCAACTGGTGGCCGGCTTGGTGCTGAGCGCCGCGCTGCTCAGCGGATGCCACTCCGTCACGCACGGCAACCCGGTGGCCTCCCCGGGTGTGGGACCCACCGAACCGACGTTCCCGAAGGCCAAGCCGACGATCCCGTCGCCAACCCCGTCGCGGCCCGCGCCGTCGAGCGGCACCCCGCCGGCCGGGGCCATCCCGTTGCCGCCCGACCCGAACGGTCGCGTGTTCATCGAGACCAAGTCCGGTCAGACGCGCTGCCAGATCGACAGCGACAGCGTCGGTTGCGAGGCGCAGTTCACCAATTCACCGATGGAAGACGGCGAACGCGCCAACGGCGTGAACATCACCGCGAACGGCGAGGTGCAGTGGGTGATGGGCAACCTCGGAGACATCCCCACCGTGACCATCGACTACCAGAACTACGACGCGGCCGGCTGGACGATTGCGGCCAGCGAGAGCGGCACCCGGTTCACCAACGAACACACCGGCCACGGCATGTTCGTCAGCATCGAGAAGGTCGACACCTTCTAGGCCGACGAGCGGCTGGATCCGGCACGAGAACCGCGGTGTGTGCAGAGGCGCTATAGCCATTGCGATGGCGTATTCCATTTCGTTGGCCTGCGAGCACTCGGCTCACCGCGGCGCAATCGAGGCAGCGACAATGGGGGAGCACTGGGCCCGCGATCCACTGAGCCCGGTGTCCCGTGAGGGATGGTGCCGCCGTGGCTGAAGCGTGCGGCGCGGCGCTGAATGCGGTGCTGAAGTCCGCGCAAGCGGCGCGGCTGGCCAGTGAGTCGGCCTCGGTCGGCGTAAAACACCTTCTTGGTTATTTCGACGAGGATGAGATATGCGATCGTGAGCAAGACCAAGGCACTGTAGAACTCCCAGGGCAGAGTAGCGAACCCCAGAGCCCGTGCGACCGGGGACACCGTCAGCAGGACTCCGACCATGATCACCGTCAGTGTCGTCACTATCAGTGGCCCACTCGGCCTGCTGCGGAAGAACGGCACCCTTCGGGTTCGGATCGCGAAGATGATCAGCGTCTGCGTGGCAAGGGATTCCACGAACCAGCCGGTGCGGAACTCGACCGGCCCGGCATGTAGCACTCCGAGCATCAGGCCGAACGTCAAGAAGTCGAACAGCGAGCTGATCGGCCCGAAGGTCAGCATGAACTTGCGGATGAATGCGATGTCCCAATGCGAGGGGGCGCGCAGCTGTTCCTCGTCCACCCGGTCAGTGGGGATCGCGAGTTGCTGAACTGTCGTAGAGCAGGTTGTTCAACAAGATCTGGCTCGGCAACATCGGCAGAAACGACAGGACGGCTGAGGCGGCGGCGGCACTGAACATGTTGCCGAAATTGCTCGAAGTGCCCATCAGCACATATTTGATGGTGTTGGCGAATATTCGCCGCCCCTCGGCCACGCCATCGGCGAGCACTCCAAGATCCTTCTCTAGGAGCACTACGTCAGCGGCGTCCTTCGCTACGTCGGCGGCGCTCTCCACAGAAATCCCTACATCGGCTGCGTGCAGGGCGAGCGCGTCGTTGACGCCGTCGCCTAGGAATCCGACCGAGCGTCCCGCGCGCCGGGCCGCCACGATAATACGGGCCTTCTGCTCGGGCGAGATGCGGGCGAAGATCGTGTTGTTGCGCGTCGCCGCCTCGAAATCGGCATCACCAAGTGAGTCGAGGTCAGTCCCGATGACCGTGCCATTGGATGCCAATCCCAACTCGGCACAGACCTTTTCGGCCACCTTCGCATTGTCGCCGGTGACGACCTTGACCTCGATACCCATCGCCGTCAACCGGGCCAACGATCCTCGGGCAGCAGACTTCGGTTCGTCGGCGAAGACAAGAAATCCCAGCAACGAAAGGCCGGATTCGTCGCCCGCAGTGATCACCGTCAGACGCGGCGCCGACTTTTCGGCGACCGCAACCACCCGGCGACCTTCGGCGAACAGTGCGTCCAGGACCCCCTGGGCGCCGTCGGGCACCGAGACGCAGCGGGCGATCACCTGCTCGGGAGCACCCTTGACCACCAGGATCCGTTTATCCCCGTCGTCGACCAGCGTGGAAGTGGCGCGGCGATCATGATCGAAGGGCAGGGTCGCGATCCGATGAGACTCCTCGGTGGTAAGTCGTTGCGCGTCGGGCGATTCGGCCAGCGCCGTATCCATCGCGTTGGCGCTGACACCACCGCCCGCAGGGTCAATATCGGTAGCGAGCAGGCCCGCGCGGATCACGGTGTCGGAGTGCGCACCGTCTGCACCGACCCCGCCCACCAGGTGGATATGCCCCTCCGTCAGGGTTCCTGTCTTGTCGGTGAACAACACATCGACGTCGCCGAGGTCTTCGATGCACACCAGTCGCTTGACGAGGACTTTCAGCTTGGCCAGCCGCCGCGATCCGGTCGCCAGGCTGGTGCTGACCACCGCGGGCAACAGCTGAGGCGTGATGCCGACTGCGATCGCCAGCGCGAACAGCATCGACTGGATCAGCGGTCTACCCAACAAGACGTTGACGATCAGGATGAAGGCAGTCAAGGTGAGCGCGACCCACAGCAGCAGATAGGAGAATCGGCGCAAGCCCACTTGAAAGCCCGTCTCGGAGTGGCGCTCTCCGAGACCGGCAGCGATCCGGCCGAACTCCGCGCGTACTCCGGTGGCGTACACGACGCCGACGCCACCTCCTGCGCTGACAATGGTGCCCATGAAGGCGAGATTGGTCGAATCTGTCAGCGCGCCAGCGTGAGTGACTTCGTTCGGCCACTTCTCGGCGGGCGTCGACTCCCCTGAGAGGATGCTCTCGTTGCATTCCAGCCCGGTGACGCCGATCAGTCGCACGTCTGCGGGCACGGCTTCCCCGAGCGCCAGCCTGATGACGTCGCCGATCACCAGATCGGCAACCTCGACTTCGATGAACTTTCCGTCGCGACGCACCCGAGCTGTGTGGTGAACGCTGGAATGCAATGCAGCGGTGGCGCGTTCGGCGCGGTATTCGTTGACGAAGCCGAGTGCGATGCTGGCGATGAGGATAGCGCCGATGATGCCTGCCTGGGTGCTGTCACCAAGGAAGAACGACAAAGCCGCCGTCGCCGCCAGCAATAACAGGAGTGCACTGCGCAATTGACGCGCGAGGACGGCGATCGCGCTCACCCGATGGGAGCGCAGCGCGTTGGGTCCATCTCGGAGTAAGCGGAACGCGGCCTGCACGCTGGTCAATCCGTCAGACGAGCCGTCGAGCCACTCCACTACCTCGGGCACCGTCGCTTCTGATACCCGGGCAGCAGTGAGTTCAGCCATGGGTTGCACGGGTGAGCGCTTCGGACCGACCGGCGCGTCCGCGGGCGACGGCGTGGTCACACTGGTGGATTCCAAGACCAGTTGCGGACTTCGGGTAGGTCCTGGCCGTGGACGTCGATGTAGCGAGTATGTGCGACGAGTTTGTCGGCCATGGCCTGTTTGACGTAGTCACCGGTGGCGCCCAGTGGCGGTAGTCGGTCGATGACGTCGGCAACGAGGTGGAAGCGGTCGAGTCTTGTTTTGCACCCGCATGTCGAATTCGGTTGTGATAGTGCCTTCTTCGATATAGCCGCGGACGTGCAGATTGCGGTTGGTGCGTCGATATGTGAGTCGATGGATCAGGCTCGGGTAGCCGTGAAACGCAAAGATGATGTGCTTGTCTTTGGTGAACATCGCGTCGTAGTCACGGTCGCTGAGACCGTGCGGGTGCTCACTGGCGGATTGCAGTTTCATCAGATCGACCACATTGACCACCCGAATCTTCAGCTCGGGCAACTGCTCCCGCAGAATCGACATTGCGGCCAGCACCTCGAGGGTGGGGGTGTCGCCGCAGCAAGCCAGGACGACGTCGGGTTCGGCACCACGATCGTTGCCGGCCCATTCCCAAATGGCGATGCCCTCGGTGCAATGCACCTCGGCTTGTTCGATGCTCAGCCACTGCGGCATGGTGCGTTTGCCGGCGACGATCACGTTCACGTAGTGGCGGCTGCGCAGACAGTGATCGGTCACTGACAACAGACAATTGGCGTCCGGTGGCAGATAGACGCGAACGATGTCGGCTTTCTTGTTGACCACGTGGTCGAGAAAGCCAGGGTCCTGGTGGGTGAAACCGTTATGGTCTTGCTGCCAGACATGTGATGCCAGCAGGTAGTTCAGCGACGCGATGTCACGACGCCAAGGCAGCTGGGCGGTGACCTTGAGCCATTTGGCGTGCTGGTTGAACATGGAGTCCACGATGTGGATGAACGCTTCGTAGCAGTTGAACAGCCCGTGCCGCCCAGTGAGCAGATAGCCTTCTAACCAGCCTTCGCTCTGATGCTCGCTGAGCATCGAATCCAGCACTCGCCCTGTCGGGGAAAGGAATTCGTCGCCGACGACCGTGTCGGCGTCCCATTGCCGGTCAGTTACCTCGAAGACCGCTCCGAGCATGTTGGACAACGTTTCGTCGGGTCCGAAGAGCCGGAAGTTGCGCTGCCGGTCGTTGCGCAGGAATGACATCACGCAGGAAGGCACCCAGCACCCGGGTGTCTTCGGCGTTGACTGCCCCGGGCCCCGGCACCGCGACCGCGTGGGCGCGGTAATCCGGCATCGCCAATTCACGCCGGATCCCGGGATTGGTGTGCGGGTTGGCGCCCATGCGCCGCAACCCCGTCGGGGCCAGCGCAGCCAGCTCGGGCAACAGTCGCCCGTTGTGATCGAACAGCTCCGCAGGTCTATAGCTGCGCATCCAATCGTCGAGCTGGGCGACATGCTCGGGGTGGGCCGCGTCGACGAGCAGGGGCACCTGATGGGAGCGGAACGTTCCCTCGACCCGCAGCCCGTCTACGACTTTCGGTCCGGTCCAGCCTTTCGGGGAGCGCAGCACGATCATCGGCCACCGGGGGCGGGTGACCGCGGCGGCTGTGCGTGCGGTGCGCTGGATCTCGCGGATGCTCTCGATAGTCTCGTCAAGCACGGTCGCCATACGCTCGTGCATGTCCTGGGGGTCGTCGCCTTCGACGTAGCGCGGATCCCATCCGCAGCCGCGCAGGAACTGGTCGAGTTCGCTCGGGTTCGATGCGGGCCAGCACCGTGGGGTTGCTGATCTTGTAACCGTTCAGATGCAGGATCGGCAGCACAGCCCCATCCCCGACGGGATCGAGGAACTTGTTGGAATGCCAGGCGGTGGCTAGTGGGCCTGTCTCGGCTTCTCCGTCACCGATAACGCAGGCCACGATCAGCTCCGGGTTGTCGAAGGCCGCGCCGAATGCGTGGCTCAGCGAGTAACCCAGTTCCCCGCCCTCGTGGATCGATCCCGGCGTGCTCGGTGCCACGTGGCTGGAAATGCCTCCAGGAAAGGAGAACTGGGTGAACAGCTTCTTCATCCCGGCCTCGTCTTGGCTTACGTCGGGGTAGACCTCGGAGTATGTGCCTTCGAGGTAGGTGTTGGCGACCAGGGCTGGGCCGCCATGGCCGGGGCCGGCGATGTAGAACATGTCCAGGTCGTACTTCGTGATCGCCCGGTTGAGGTGTACGTAGATGAAGTTCTGCCCCGGGGTGGTCCCCCAGTGCCCGACGACGAGCGGCTTGACGTCCGAGAGCATCAGCGGCCGTGTCAGCAGCGGGTTGTCGTAGAGATAGAGCTGGCCCACCGACAGATAGTTCGCCGCCCGCCAATACGCATGCATCCGTTGTCAGCAATTCAGGTTCCAGCGTGCGGGCGCAGCCGGTACTGCCGGTCACAGCGTGTCCGAGCCGTGCATGGTTGTCGGCTCCGAGCCGTCCTCGGCCAGTGCTGAGGGGACAGAGATCGGCGGCTGTGGTTCCGGCTGCACGGCGGCGCCGCCCTCGCGAGCCAAGAACGCTCCGAGCTCGGCGATGGTCGACATCAACGGAGCCGGAAACACCACCGTGGTGTTCTTGTCGACACCGAGTTCAACCAGGGTCTGCAAATTGCGCAGCTGCAGGGCCAACGGATGGGCCATCATGGTGTCCGAGGCATCACCCAAGGCGGCAGCGGCAAGCGACTCTCCCTCAGCGGCAATGATCTTGGCGCGCTTTTCCCGTTCCGCCTCAGCCTGGCGGGCCATCGCCCGCTTCATCGTGTCGGGCAGCTGGATGTCCTTGAGCTCCACCAGAGTGACCTGCACGCCCCATTCGATCGTGGTGACGTCGAGGATCGCGCGGATGTCGAGATTGATCTTGTCGGTTTCGGAGAGTGTCTCGTCCAACGTGTGCTGACCAACGACCTTGCGCAGGGTGGTTTGAGCGATCTGGTTGATGGCGGCACCGACGTTTTCAATCGCGACGACCGACTTCACCGCATCGACGACCTTGAAGTATGCGACCGCCGACACATCGACGCTGACGTTGTCGCGGGTGATGATCCCTTGGGACTGGATCGGCATTGTCACGATCCGCAGCGAGATCCGATGCAATACATCAACTATCGGGATGATGAATCGCAAACCAGGCTCACGTTCACCGACCAACCGGCCCAACCGAAATAGCACGCCGTTTTCGTACTGCTTGACCACCCGCGCCGACATCGCCACCGCCAGCACGCCCAACACGAGCAGCGCGAGTGCGATGACCCCTAGCACCCTCATCGCCAGAAACCTGTCGGGATGAGGGAGGCGACGACGACCGGCGAGTGAGCCGGTCGAATCAAGGGTCTGCAAGGAACAGTCATGGCGATCCTGATGTCAGGCGATCACCGGTATGTCGGGCGTCGGAGCCAGTGCCCCTGGAGTTCCGCGGCGCGCGGCCGAACTCGTCCCAACCAGCTGAGGGATCAACCCTCGCGACAATACTCCTGCCGGCGGCGCGGGCTCGGGGCCAGTTCGGTGCACAGCTCCGCGCAGTCGCAGCAACCGCCGTCGCTATCTGCTGTTTATCGCGCAACCAACACATCTTGGTGTACCAAACGCGCAGGAAGTCTCGTCAGCATCGAGAAGGTCGACACCTTCTAAGCCGGCGAATGGTCAGTAAGTCCCTTTGCACGGCGGCGGATATAACGGAATCCCGCCGCCGGCTTGGCCATTTCCCGCCCCGGTGCGCCCATACCGCCAGCATTTTTCGGCTGGAATACCCGGCGGCGGCGGCGGCCCGCCCGGATCCGGTTGGAAGCCCGGGGCAGGCGGCAGCGGGCTCAACGGGGCGGCATTGACAATGCCTACCCCGCTCGTCAGTCCTGACATGGCGGCGGCGATCGCCGCCGCGGCGGCCAAGCGCTTGAGGTTCATGTTGCGGGCGCCTCCCCAGACTCAACTTCCTGTGTCGGCTACGCGGAAACCCACACCGTCTTGCCTTTGCGGATGATGCCCAATGGTAGGCCTGAATCACAGCTATTGGCGGCGGATTGCGCAGGGAAAATGCGCAGATCCGCGAACCGATCGACCCGGGTTCTGGCTGGCCGAACCACCCGGCCCTTTCTAAGTCGTCGCCGGGACCAATCTCAACGCGATCGAGTCAATGCAGTAACGCTGATCGATGGGCGTCGGATAGCCCTCCCCCGAGAAGTAGTGACCGAGGTGGCTGTCGCAATTCGCGCACAGCACTTCGCTACGCACTTTGTCCGGGGTGTTGTCGGGCCGGAGGACCACTGCATCAGCTCGGGCCGCGTCATAGAACGACGGAAACCCGGTGTCGGGATCGAATTTGTCGCTGCTGCTGAACACTTCGGCATCGCATGCGCGGCACAGATACGAGCCGGGAGTGATGGTGTCGATGTATTCACCGGTGAATGGTTCTTCGGTCTCACCACGACGCAAGACAGCGAACTCCTGCGGGGTCAGCCGCTTACGCCACTCGTCGTCGGGCAGTCGTAGCTTTTCCATGCACCGTTGCTACCCACGATTCGCGGAGCTTAAGCGGAATCGTGGTCGGGTACCCATCCGCCTCGGCGCACGGAACGAATGACCTATGTCCCACCATCGGTCGACCAAGGAGCACGCCCAATGACCACTGGCAACAAGGCAATTCTGGCCGGCGGCTGCTTCTGGAATCTGCAGGAGAGGCTCCGCGACAAGGAAGGGGTGGTCTCGACCCGCGTCGGCTATGCCGGAGGCGATACTCCCAACCCGACTTATGACCAGCCCGACGGGCACGCCGAATCCGTCGAGGTTATCTACGACTCGGAACACATCGACTTTCGCAAGGTACTCGAATATTTCTTCAACGTTCACGACCCGACGACCAAGGACCGACAGGGTAAAGATGTTGGTCGACGCTATCGTTCGGCGATTTTCTACCTCGATGACGAGCAGAAGCGCATTGCGTTGGCAACCATCGCCGACATCGACAGTTCGGGCCAGTGGCACGACGATATCGTGACCGAAGTCACTGCTGCAGAACATTTTTGGGAAGGCGAGCCTGAACATCAGGATTATCTGCAAAAGTAAACCGAGCACTCAATGAGTCGAGCGGACAGCGGAACGTGGACGCTGAACGAGATCCGGGTCGCGGATGCGACAACGCTACGTCGGGCCATCGCCGGCACGGCAATCGGAAACTTCATGGAGTCATACGACTTCAGTGTCTACAGCCTCGTGGCGACGATACTCGCGCAAACCTTCTACCCCGGAAACGGTTCCGGCGCAGGCAACCTGATCGCCACCTTCGGAACGCTGGCGGTGGCGTTTATTGTGCGGCCGTTGGGCGGCTTCATCTTCGGCCCGCTGGGCGACCGCATCGGCCGAAAACCCGTACTGCTGATCACGATCGGGCTGATGACGTTCAGCGCGACCGCCACCGGACTGCTGCCTGGTTACAGCTCGATAGGCGTCTGGGCGCCGGTTCTGCTCATAGTCGTGCGTCTCTGTCAGGGCCTCTCCACCGGTGGCGAATACGCGGGCGCCATGACCTACATCGTCGAAGCCGCCCCCGATCGCAGACGCGGGATGCTGGCCGGATTCCTGCCGATGGGCACGCTGAGCGGCAACGTGGCAGCCATCGCGATGGTCACTGGGCTGCAGGTCGCACTGCCGCAACACGACATGGTCACTTGGGGTTGGCGCATACCGTTTTTCCTGGCCCTGCCCCTTGGCCTGACCGCGGTTATCTTGCGATTGCGATTGGGCGAAACGCTCGAGCACCGGTCGACAGAAGACCAAGAGCACGCAGGCCTTGGGCAGATAAGTCAGATCAGGCAGACAATCGCGGGGCATTGGAAGTCGTTGTTGCTGTGTATCGGACTTGAGCTGACGATTTGCAACACCAACTACATGCTCAGCGGATATCTGCCGACATACCTCAAAACGATCGTTCGGCTACCCGCCAATGCGGCGTTGGTGATGATTCTGCTGGCGATGGCCTTCGCGTCGATCGCGGTCGTCTTCGTCGCGAGATTGTCCGACCGGATCGGCGTGAAGCCACTGATAGCGGCGGGCTGCGGCCTGCTCTTCGCGGGCTCGATACCGGCGTTCACGTTGATTCGATTCGGCTCGGGTTATCCGACGAAATTCATGGGGGTACTGATCCTCGGAGTAATGCTGCTGTGCCTCAACAGTATTGAGCCGTCGACTCTGCCTGCGCTGTTTCCGGCCAATGTCCGCTACGGCGGCGTTTCGATCGGGTACAACATCGCGGTGTCGACGTTCGGCGGCACCATTCCGCTGGTCGCCCAAACATTGATCTCGGCCACCGGCAACGCCATGATGCCGGCGTACATGCTGATGTTCGCCGGGGTGGCCGGCACCATCACGGTGATCTTCACCCCGGAAGTGTCCGGCCGGCCACTGCCGGAATCAGCGCCAACCGCGGAAAGCGTAGAAGAGGCCCGCGAAATAGCCCGGGCCACTGTCGACTAGGGGCCGGATTCAGATCCGGGAGCCGAGCCCCGCGATCAAGTTGATCGTGACCGCCAGCACCACCGCGCCGAGCAGATACGACAGCAGGGCGTGGCGCAGCACCGTCGCCCTGATCGAGGTCAAGCAGATCTCGGTGTCAGAGACCTGGAAGGTCATGCCGACGGTATAGGCGAGATAGGCAAAGTCCCGAAAGCGCGGTGGGTTCGGATCGTGAAAGTTGATGCCGCCCGGTTCATCTGAGTAATACAGCCGCGCGTAATGCACGGTGAACAGCGTGTGCACGGCAAACCACGACGCGCCGACGGTCAGGATCCCAACGAAGGCGGCCTCCAACGCGCCGCTACCGGACAGCTTCGATCCCGCCGCCACCACGTAGCCGACGCCGACCAGACTCGCGAGGCTGGCGGTCAGAATGACGACGTCGGCGACCCACCGGGTGGGATCCTCTCTGGTCACCCATCGACAGGTCTGCTCGGCATCCATCCCGCTCAGAATGCGTTGCGTCCACACCACATACAGCGCGGCACCGGCCACCCAGCCGGCGAGCGCGAATCGCCAGCCGACCGTATTGCCCACCACTAGAGCGACGGCGACGCCGAGCACCACCGAGACCAAGATCCGAACCGCGACGGTGTCGCGGAGAAGCTTCGCGAGGGAATTCACGATCATGACCTAACCATCAAATGCGGCAGGTCGGCTCCGCTCATCGAAGAACGCGGTACCGAAGATGCACCACGCCGGGCGCTTCGAGCACCCGGTCGATCTCAAGAGCCGGCTTACCTGCCTCGAACCCGTCGAAAAGCCGTTCGCCCGAGCCGAGGACGACCGAGCTCAGCTGAAGGTCGATCTCGTCGACGAGGCCCGCCGCGAGAGCCTGCCGGGCACACGACGCTCCGCCCGCGATCGAGATCGGCGCGCCATCGGCTGCGGCTTCGGCCTGGGCATACGCGGACTCGATCCCGCCGGTGACGAAGTGGAACGTCGTCCCGCCCTGCAGCTCGATCGGGTCGTGCGCGTGATGGGTCAGCACGAAGACCGGGCAGTGATACGGCGGCTCCTCGCCCCACCAGCCCTGCCAATCCGAGTCGCCCCACGGCCCGCGAACCGGTCCGAACATGTTGCGGCCCATGATCGTTGCGCCCATGCCGTCGAGCATGTCGGAGACCACCTGCCGGTTGACCGGATGGTCTGCGGCGGGGCCACGGTGCCAGTGGTGTAGCGCTATGCCACCCACGCCGCCCGGGTGTTCCAGACATTGACCGGGCCCTGCGACGTAGCCGTCGGCGGATATCGACATCGAAAGATTCGTTCTGCTCACGCTCAGACAGACTCCGAATCCATTCGAGACTCATCGGCAGCTCTAAGCAACGCCGCCTAATGTGGCGCTCGTGGACTTTCGGGTATTCGTTGAACCGCAGCAGGGCGCCAGTTACTCCGACCAGCTCGCGGTCGCGCAAGCCGCGGAATCGCTGGGGTTCTCCGCGTTCTTCCGGTCCGACCACTACCTGGCGATGAGCGGCGACGGGCTGCCCGGGCCGACCGACTCCTGGGTGACGCTGGGCGGCATCGCGCGTGAGACGTCGACGATCCGGTTGGGCACGCTGGTCACGTCGGCGACGTTCCGCCACCCCGGACCGCTGGCCATCTCGGTGGCCCAGGTCGACGAAATGAGCGGCGGGCGTGTCGAATTCGGACTCGGCACCGGGTGGTTCGAGAAGGAGCATCTGGCCTACGCGATCCCGTTTCCGCCGCTGCGCGAGCGGTTCGCCCGGCTCACCGAGCAGCTCGAGCTGATCACCGGCCTGTGGACCGCCCCGGTCGGTGAGACGTTTGACTACGCGGGGGCGCACTACGCCGTCAACGATTCGCCCGCGCTGCCCAAGCCGGTGCAGCGACCGCATCCGCCGATCATCGTCGGCGGGTCGGGCGCCAAGAAGACGCCGCGGTTGGCCGCCACGTTCGCCGACGAATACAACGTGCCGTTCGCGTCGCTGGACACCATTACGACGCAATTCGACCGGGTCCGTGAGGCCGTCGACGCGGTCGGCCGGCCCGCCGATTCGATGATTTACTCCGCGTCCTTCGTGGTGTGCGCCGGGCGCGACGAGGCCGAGATCGCCAAGCGGGCCGCCGCAATCGGGCGCGAAGTCGACGAGCTGCGGTCCAATTCGCCGCTGGCCGGCACGCCCGGACAGATCGTCGATCGACTCGGCCCGTACGCCGAGATCGGGCTGCGACGGGTGTATCTGCAGCTGCTGGACATGTCTGACCTCGACCATCTGCAGCTGTTCGCCGACGAAGTGCAGCGCCAGCTCTGACGTAAAATCAGGGCGTGACTGGCCCACCGGACGACCCGAGCGATCGGCCGACCGGGATGGCCGCGTACTGGACCGACGGTACGCAGCAGCAGCAGGTTCTGGAGCACGAGCCCGACGGCAACCCGGACGCCGCCGATTTCACGGCGCCCGACTTCGCGCCAGACCCGTGGTACCGCAATCGCGTGCTGCTGGCCTTGTGGGCGCTGATGGTCGCGCTGCTGCTCACGCTGATCATCTACGGCATCGTCGAGTTGTCGCGGGGCGGCGGGTCCAGCATCCCGGCGCCGCACACGTCCACCACCACACCGACACAGTCATCCACCACCTCGCCCTCACCGACGACCACCCCGTCGACCACCACCCCCTCGACGACGCACCGAAGCACCGCCGCCCGAGACGCCCGCACAGACACCAGAACAGACGCCCGAAGAAGCGCCGCCACCGGTCAACTCCCCCGCCCCGACCCAACCGCCGCGACATCATCACCACTTCCACTTGCCGCATCTTTTCTGAGCCGCGGCCGGTGCAAACCTGCCAGGTTCCGAGGCTAGGATCGGCGCACGTGACGGGCTACGGACCTCCTGACGATCCCAGCGAAGCGCCGACTGGCTACTACGACTACAGCGACGAGGCAGACGGCGACCAGCCGCCATCGCAAGGTGGCGGACCCTGGTACCGCAATCCGATCGTTCTGGTAGCTCTCGGCCTGTTCGTCGCGATTCTGCTCGGACTGGCGTTCTACCTGCTCGCCGACCAGACCAGCGGCCACGGCGGCACCACCCAGACGCCAACGTCACCCACGACATCGACCACGACGTCTGCCGAGGTCACCACCACCGCGCCGGCCGCGCCAGCGGAGACGACCACGATGTCGGTTCCGCCGTCGACGACGGAGCCGACCACCACGGCAGCCACCACCCCGCCGACGACGACCACGAGCGTCGACGAGGGCCACCATCACCACCATCACCACGACGGCGGGACGCCTTAGCAGTGGCTGCCAACCGACCGCCCTACGACGGTTACTCGCGAGGCGCCGACGAGACAGAGCGCTTCCGCGCCGTCGAAGACCCATCTCCGTGGTATCTCAAGCGATGGGTCCTTGCCTTGTGGGGCCTGGCGGTGGTGATCCTCATCGCGGTGATCATCTACGGCCTGGCCATCCTGGCCCGGGGCAACGGCGGCAACGCCCCGGCGCCCACCACGCCGCCGTCGACCACCACGACGTCGACCGCAACGACCACCACGCCGACCCCGTCGACGACCGAGCCCACCACGACGACTCCGTCCGACGAGACCACCATCGAGCCGGTGCCCACCTCAACCTGGACGCCGCAACATCCTCGGCGTCACTGGTGGCGCAGCAATTTGCCCCCGTTACCTCCGATACCGCACTTCTAACCCGGGCCGTTACGCAGCGTTGTCGGCCGGTCGCCGCACGCGGCGGCGGCCAAGTTAGGGCATCCTTCGTCGCGGTAACCCCTTCGGAGATGTCACTATGAGCAGGCTTACACGGCTTGAGCAGGTGCAGTAGTTAAGTTACCGGCGAGTAGCATCGATCTAGTTACCCGTCAGTAACATCGGATTTGGGGAGATGCCTCCGTGCACACGCAGATGCTGATCAGACTGGTTGTCGGACTGGGCGGGACGGCGATTATCGCTTTGCTCGCCCTACGCCGGGTGCTGTGGCTGGTCAAACTCACGCTTTCCGGTCAGCCCGTCACCGGCCGCACCGACGATGTCGGCACTCGGCTCTGGGCGCAGATCTCCGAGGTGTTCGGCCAGCGCAAGCTGCTCAAATGGTCGATCCCCGGGGTGGCGCACTTCCTGACCATGTGGGGTTTCTTCATCCTGGCCACGGTCTACGTCGAGGCCTACGGAGCGCTGTTCGTCAACAACTTCCACATCCCGATCGTGGGCCGCTGGGATGCGCTGGGCTTCCTGCAGGACTTCATCGCCCTCGGCGTGCTGCTCGGCATCACCACATTCGCGATCATCCGGTTGCGCTCCGAACCCAAGGAGTACGGCCGCTCGTCGCGGTTCTACGGCTCGCACACCGGCGGCGCCTGGCTGATCCTGTTCATGATCTTCCTGGTCATCTTCAGCTTCTCGATCTATCGCGGCGCCTCGGCGAACACCGGCGGCCTCCCCTACGGCTGGGGGGCGTTCTTCTCACACGGCATGGGCGTGCTGATGCACCCGCTGGGCATCACCGCCAACGAGTGGATCGAGACCATCGCACTGCTCGCCCACATCGCGGTGGCCCTGGTGTTCCTGGTGATCGTGCTGCACTCCAAGCACCTGCACATCTTCCTGGCGCCGGTCAACGTCACCCTCAAGCGGCTGCCCGACGGCCTGGGCCCGCTGCTGCCGATCGAGGCCGACGGCAAGCCCATCGACTTCGAAAACCCGCCGGACGACGCCATTTTCGGCCGCGGCAAGATCGAGGACTTCACCTGGAAGGGCAACCTCGACTTCGCCACCTGTACCGAGTGCGGGCGTTGCCAATCGCAGTGTCCGGCCTGGAACACCGGTAAGCCGCTGTCTCCCAAGCTCGTCATCATGGATCTGCGCGACCACTGGATGGCCAAGGCGCCCTACATCCTCGGCGAAAAGAAGGCCGAGCCGCTGGAGGGCCTGGACCTCGAAACCACGCACGAAGAGGGCCACCACGTTCCCGAATCCGGCTTCGGCCGGGTGCCCGGACACGGGCCCGAGCAGGCGACCCGTCCGCTGGTCGGCACCGCCGAACAAGGCGGCGTGATCGACCCCGACGTGTTGTGGTCCTGCGTGAACTGCGGCGCCTGCGTCGAGCAGTGCCCAGTGGACATCGAGCACATCGACCACATCATCGACATGCGCCGCTACCAGGTCATGATGGAATCCGAGTTCCCCTCGGAGCTGTCGGTGTTGTTCAAAAACCTTGAGACCAAAGCCAATCCGTGGGGCCAGAACGCAGCCGACCGGACCAACTGGATCAGCGAGGTCGAGTTCGACGTCCCGGTCTACGGCGAAGACGTCGACAGCTTCGAAGGTTTCGAGTACCTGTTCTGGGTGGGCTGCGCCGGCGCCTACGACGACAAGGCCAAGAAGACCACCAAGGCCGTCGCCGAACTGCTGTCCACCGCGGGCGTGAAGTATCTGGTGCTGGGCACGGGCGAAACCTGTAACGGCGACTCGGCTCGCCGCTCCGGCAACGAGTTCCTGTTCCAGCAGCTGGCCGCCCAGGCCAAGGAAAGCCTGGACGATGTGTTCGAGGGTGTGGAGACCGTCGACCGCAAGATCGTGGTCACCTGCCCGCACTGCTTCAACACCTTGGGCCGCGAGTACAAGCAGCTGGGCGCCAATTACACCGTGTTGCACCACACTCAGCTGCTGAATCGGCTGGTGCGCGACAAGCAACTGGTTCCGGTGAGCCCGGCCTCTCCCCAAGACGTCACCTACCACGACCCGTGCTTCCTGGGCCGGCACAACAAGGAATACCAGGCGCCCCGCGAGCTGATCGGCGCGGCCGGCGCGAAGCTGGCCGAGATGCCGCGGCACGCCGACCGCAGCTTCTGCTGTGGCGCCGGTGGCGCGCGGATGTGGATGGAAGAGCACATCGGCAAGCGGATCAACCACGACCGCGTCGACGAAGCGCTGGCCACCGGGGCCACCACGGTGGCGACCGCCTGCCCGTTCTGTCGGGTGATGATCACCGACGGAGTCAACGACCGCCAGGAGGCGGCCGGACGCGAAGGCGTCGACGTCCGCGACGTGGCGCAATTGCTCCTCGAGTCGCTCGACCGCAGCACGATCACGTTGCCCGAGAAAGGCGCTGCCGCCAAGCAGGCCGCGGAGCGCGCGGAAAAGGCCGAACAGGCCGCGCCCAAGGCATCTACTGCCACTGCCACTGCTCCGCCCAAGGAAGCCGCCGAACCCGAGGCCACCGCGCCGGCCGAGGACAAGACCGAGGCCAAGGTAGAAGCCGCACCGGTCAAGGGTCTGGGCCTCGCGGGCGGTGCCAAGCGTCCGGGCGCCAAGAAGGCGGCGCCCAAAGCCGAAGCCGCGCAAGCTCCGTCGGCGACCGAGGAGAAGGCTCCGGAAGCCAAGGCTGCTGCCGCACCGGTCAAGGGCCTGGGCATCGCCGGCGGCGCCAAGCGACCCGGCGCTAAGAAGGCCGCCGCAAAACCAGAAGCCGCAACGCAATCCGCGCCCGCCGCCGAGCCCGAGACCAAGTCCCAGCCAGCGACGACGTCCGAGCCGGCTACCGAGGCCAAGGCGCCGGCCGCACCGGTCAAGGGCCTGGGAATCGCGGCCGGGGCGAAGCGTCCCGGCGCCAAGAAGGCCGCCACGCCGGCTGCCACCCCGGCCCCGGCCCCCGAGCCCGCCTCCGAACCTGAGCCCAAGCCCAAGCCTGAGCCCGAGGCGAAGGAAGAGCCGCAATCCGACGCCTGCCGAAAGCAGCGGTGATGGCGGCGACGACACCGCGCCGGCGGCTCCGGTCAAGGGTCTGGGCATCGCCCGCGGGGCCCGTCCACCAGGTAAGCGCTGATCAGGCCGTCGAAAGAATTATTAATTAGATAGACAACCATGGCACCATTGGTGATGTGACCACTCACCAGCTGCCGTGGCAGAACGCGGGGCACCAGCCGCGGCAGCGTACGTTCGCGCAGTCATCGAAGCTGCAGGACGTGCTCTATGAGATCCGCGGGCCGGTGCACGACCACGCCGCGCGACTGGAGTCCGAGGGGCACCGCATCCTCAAGCTGAACATCGGCAACCCCGCGCCGTTCGGCTTCGATGCGCCCGACGTGATCATGCGCGACATGATCCAGGCGCTCCCGTACGCGCAGGGCTACTCGGATTCCAAGGGCATCATCCCGGCGCGGCGCGCGGTGGTCACCCGCTACGAACTGGTCGATGGTTTCCCGCGTTTCGACGTCGACGACGTGTATCTGGGCAACGGGGTCTCGGAGCTGATCACGCTGACCCTGCAGGCCTTGCTGGACAACGGAGATCAGGTGCTGATCCCCGCACCGGACTACCCGCTGTGGACGGCGTCGACGTCGCTGGCGGGCGGCACACCGGTGCACTACCTGTGCGACGAAACCCAAGGCTGGCAGCCGGATATCGCCGACATCGAGTCGAAGATCACCGAGCGCACCAAGGCGTTGGTCGTCATCAATCCGAACAACCCCACCGGCGCCGTCTACAGCCGTGAAGTCCTCACGCAGATCGCTGATTTGGCGCGCAAGCATCAGCTGCTGCTGCTCGCCGACGAGATCTACGACAAGATCCTCTACGACGACGCCGAGCACATCAGCGTGGCGTCGGTCGCGCCGGATCTGTTGTGCCTGACGTTCAATGGGCTGTCGAAGGCTTACCGGGTCGCCGGCTATCGGGCCGGCTGGCTGGCCATCACTGGACCCAAGGATCACGCCGGCAGCTTCATCGAAGGCATTCACCTGCTGGCGAATATGCGGTTATGCCCGAATGTTCCTGCGCAGCATGCGATTCAGGTCGCACTGGGCGGTCACCAGAGCATTGACGACTTGGTGTTGCCGGGCGGACGGCTGCTCGAACAGCGCGACGTCGCGTGGTCCAAGCTCAACGAGATCCCCGGAGTGTCCTGCGTCAAACCCGCCGGTGCGCTGTACACGTTCCCGCGGCTGGATCCCGAGGTATACGAGATCGTCGACGATGAGCAGCTCGTCCTAGATCTGCTGTTGCAGGAAAAGATCCTCGTGACTCAAGGGACCGGATTCAATTGGCCCGCACCGGATCACCTGCGGATCGTCACACTACCGTGGTCGCGCGATCTGGCCCGTGCCATTGAGCGGCTGGGCAATTTCCTGGTCAGCTACCGCCAATAGTCCGCTCGGGTCGGGTCACGGGACCGAGCGTGCCGGGTCCGGCGCAGCCGGGGTGTCGACATACGCGGCATATGCGCTGCCCGGCTGCTAATGTCGCAGCATCGACTGAGCGTCTCCGCTGAAGTTGTTGGCAGGTTCCGGCGAGCCGGGCTGTGTATAAGAAGCTCCGGCCAGAAAATTTGAAGTTTCTATGAATTTGGCCACTAAACGGGCGCCGCCGTGAAGCTTAGGCGCACTATGGTTTCATCTCTGCCGATGTTTCCGCCTCGCCGGCTTGCCACACAGTAGTGGTTGCGCGAGAGGTTCTGCGGGGCACACGGCCTGATCACGGGGGGTGCGGCGTATCGACTAAACAGTTGATGCCCCAAACAAACCTTTGCGCACTCCGCGCTTTCGAGCGCATCAGAAAATATGCATCAGTGGATCTGGATAGATCAGCTTTTATCGAAAGGAGAGTTGTGATGTTCTCTGTTGCAACGCAGGCACAGTCGCCCGCAGCAACGGCCGACCGCAACCGATCGTGTACATCGACGACTCCGAGTTTGGACCGTTGACCATGGACTTTGGCGCACTACCACCTGAAATCAACTCTGGGAGAATGTATTCCGGGCCCGGTTCGGCACCAATGCGTGCGGCGTCGGCAGCCTGGAATCTGCTCGCCGCCGAGCTCGACTCGGCCGCGACCCAATACCAATCGACGATCGACGTCCTGGACGACGAATGGCTCGGACCCACGTCGGCGACGATGGCCGCGGCCGTCGACCCTTACATCACCTGGATGACCACCACCGGCACGCAAGCCGAGCAGACCGCAGCCCAGGCATCGGCTGCCGCGAGCGCCTACGAGGCAGCCTTCGCGATGACGGTCCCCCCACCGCAAATCGCGGCCAACCGGGCGCAGCTGGCCATGTTGGTCGCGACGAACGTCATCGGCCAGAACACCCCGGCGATCGCCGCCAACGAGGCCATGTACGGCGAGATGTGGGCGCAAGACGCTGCCGCAATGTACGGCTACGCCGGAAGCTCCGCGGCCGCGTCCACGGTCAAGGCGTTCACCCAACCCCCGGAGACGTCCAACCCCGCCGCCCAGGCGGCGCAGGGGTCGGCCGTCACCCAGGCCAACGGCGCCAGCACCGGAGCCGGCGTGCAGTCGCAGCTGCAGCAGATCACGTCGTCGATCCCGTCGTCGTTGAAGCAACTCACCTCGCCGATGTCCGCGGCGACAAATGCGGCCGCCAGCCCAGGGAGTGCGCTCACCACTCTCCTCGACTTTCTCGACGGCGCCGACGGGGGCTCGATCGGCACCTTCCTGAACTCCTCCCTGGTGAACGGGTTCGTGTCGGCCGGGTATACCAGCCCCGCGCTGATCACACCTGCGATCACCAGCGGTTTGGCCGACATCAACTCGTTGCAGCCCGGCGAGAACGCGCCCGGGGGCGCCGGCGTGACCGGCGTGATCACGCCGCAGCCGCCAGCGCCATTGCCGGCGCCGGCGGCGGTACCGAACGTGGGCGTGTCGGTGAACACGTCGGGCAGCACACTGGTCGGCAAGCTGTCGGTCCCGCCGGCATGGACGGCCGCGGCTCAGGTTGCGAACCATAGCGGCGTGACGTACGCGGGCGGTGGCTGGACCAACGCAGTGGGCCCGGCCGGTGGCGGTACCGGAGCAGTGCCGGCTGGTATGCCCGGTATGCCCGGCGCGTCCGGTGCTCGCAATGGTGGATTCGGCCACGGACCTCGCTATGGAAACCGTCTGACCGTCATGGGGCGTCCGCTGTCGGGCGGCTGAGCGTCAGCGCCGTTCCAACAAGTCGAGCAGGTAGGCGCCGTAGCCGGATTTCAGCAGGGACTCGGCGCGCTGTGCAAGTTGATTGTCATCGATGAAGCCCATCCGCCAGGCCACCTCTTCGGGGACGCCGACCTTCAGCCCCTGTCGACGCTCCAGCGTGCGCACGTAGTCGCCCGCATCGGCCAGCGAGTCGAACGTGCCGGTGTCCAGCCATGCGGTGCCGCGGGCAAGCACCTCGACGGCCAGGCGCCCCTGGTTGAGATAAGTCCGGTTGACGTCGGTGATCTCGTATTCGCCCCGCGGGGAAGGCTTTAACCCGCGAGCGATCTCGATCACGTCGTTGTCGTAGAAGTACATGCCGGGCACCGCGTAGCTCGACTTCGGGGTGGCCGGCTTCTCCTCGATCGAGAGCGCAATGCCCTCGTCGTTGAACTCCACGACACCGTACGCCGTCGGATTGGCGACCCGGTAGGCGAAAATTGCTCCCCCGCTGAGGTTTTGGAATCTTCGGAGATTAGTGCCCAAGCCGGGGCCGTAGAAGATGTTGTCGCCCAGCGCCAGCGCCACCGGGCCGGAGCCGATGTGGTCGGCACCGATCAGGAATGCCTGCGCCAGTCCTTGTGGCTGATCCTGCACGGCGTAGCTGATATTGATGCCGAATGCGCTGCCGTCACCGAGTACCCGCCCGAACGCGGGAGCGTCGGAAGCCGTGCTGATGACCAGAATATCGCGGATGCCGGCCAAGATCAGCGTCGACAGCGGGTAGTAGATCATCGGCTTGTCGTAAACCGGCAGTAGTTGCTTGCTGACGCCCATGGTGATCGGGTGCAGACGCGTGCCCGCACCGCCGGCCAGAATGATCCCGCGCATCGGCTGCTCCTCAGTCGACGAGGTCGGCGTTGGTCAGTTCGGTCGCGGCCAGGGCCGCGGTCAGGTTTTCATGACGGAACGCTGAGGTGACGTGGTCGCGCACGACACGAAAGGCCGACGCGGCGTCAGAGCCGGATTCGTCTGGGCCGCTGATCTTTTGTTCGACGACCACCACCCCATCGTGGACGAATAGTCGGCCGACTTCGACTGAGCGCGGGTTGGCGGTTACCCAGTCCCGCAGTGCGGCGTGGCCCTGAGCGGCGCCGTGCGCGTCGCCGACCTCGATGTCTTCGCTGGACAGGCTCAGCAAGGTTTCGACATCAGCTGCGTTCAACGCGTCGTGCCACGCCAGCACGGTGGCGAGTTCCGATGTGGTCATGCAGTGAAAGGTACGCGTGCGCCCGAAGAGGTATGCGGTCAGGCTGTGCGGCGCCCCAGGCAGTGCACGCGCCAACCGGCTTGCTGCCAGCGCTGCAGGTCGAGGCAGTTGCGGCCGTCGACGACGACGCGGGAGCGCACCCGGTCGGCGAGCGAGTCTGGGTCGAGGTCGACGAATTCCGGCCACTCGGTGAGCACCAGGACCGCGTCGGCGCGATCGCAAGCTTCCTCAACCGAGACTGCGTAGTTCAGGGTCGGGAAGAGTCGCTGCGCGTTCTCCAGCGCCTTCGGGTCGTAGACGTTGACGGCGGCGCCGTTGAGCTGCAGTTGGCCCGCGACGTTGAGCGCGGGTGAGTCGCGCACGTCATCGGATTCGGGCTTGAACGCGGCACCGAGAACGGCGATGTTGGCACCCAGCAGCGAACCGCCACACGCTTTGGTCGCGAGTTCGACCATGCGAGTGCGCCGCCGCATGTTGATGTTGTCGACCTCACGCAGGAAGGTAAGCGCCTGATCCGCGCCCAACTCGCCGGCACGGGCCATGAATGCGCGGATGTCCTTCGGTAGGCAGCCGCCGCCAAAACCCAAGCCGGCGTTGAGGAATCGACGCCCGATCCGCGGGTCGTGGCCGAGCGCATCGGCCAGCAGCTTGACGTCGGCACCGGCGGCCTCACACACCTCGGAGATCGCGTTGATGAACGAGATCTTGGTCGCCAGAAATGCGTTCGCGGACACCTTCACCAGCTCGGCGGTCTGTAGGTCCGTCACCAGAAAGGGCACCCCAGCGTCGAGCATCGGTGCGTACATCTCGCGGATCGCGGCCTCGGCGCGCAACGAACCATCCTGCACGCCAAGCACAATCCGGTCGGGGTGCAGGGTGTCCTGAATCGCGAAGCCTTCGCGCAGGAATTCGGGATTCCACGCCACTTCGACGTCCACACCGGGGCGCGCGGCCGCGCGCGCCCGCCCGACCAGCTCAGCAGCCGTTCCGACGGGGACGGTGGACTTTCCGACGATCACCGCCGGCCGGGTCAAACGCGGTGCAAGCGTGTCGATTACGGCGTGGACATGGCTCAGGTCGGCGCCGTACTCGCCACGCTTCTGCGGAGTGCCAACTCCGAGGAAGTGTACGTCGGCGAACTCGGCGGCCAGATCGTAATCGGTGGTGAACCGGAGACGGCCCGCTTCGATGTTGTCCTGCAACATCTTTCGCAGGCCCGGTTCATAGAATGGAACGTCGCCGGCAGCCAGCTTGGCGACCTTACCGGGATCGATGTCGACACCGACGACCTCGTGGCCCAATTCGGCCATGCCCGCCGCGTGGGTGGCACCTAGATAACCTGTACCAAATACGGTGCACCTCATACACCTGTGTGTATGTCGTTGCAATGAGCTAACGGCATCGCTCTCCTGAGCGGGGGTCAAACGTCAGGTGACGGTTTAGTGCTGAAGGCTAAAAGCCCAGGCCGCGCATACCGATTCAGTGACCGAAGCCACCGTGACCTCCGCCACCGAAACCGCCGTGGCCACCGCCGCCGAAGCCGCCGCCACCACTGCCGTGACCGCCACCGCCACCGGGGCCGGGGAAGCCACCGCCGCCGCCACCGCCGGGATAGCCACCGCCCGGGGAGCCACCGCCCGGATAGCCACCGCCGCCGCCTGGGTAGCCACCACCGGGGTAGCCACCGCCACCGCCGGGATAGCCACCACCACCATTGCCCCACCTGGGGCCACCGAAGATCGGCGGCACGCCCGGAATCGGAATCGGTACCGGGACCACCGCGGGGGGCGGTGCGGGAGCGGGCGCAGCCGGAGGCGGGGGCGGGGCGGCCGGCTCGGGTGCCGGTGCCGGTGCCGCGGGTACGGGTGCCGGTGCGGGCGCCGCCGGAGCGGGAGCCTGCACGACTGGTTCGGGCGCAGGCGCTTCCGGGGCGGGCGCTGGTGCCTCGGGGGCCGGTGCGGGGGCCGCCGGGGCGGGAGCCGGAGCGGACGCCGGTGCCGGGGCAGCCGGTGCGGCGGGAGCCGGTTTGGCGTTGTGGCCGGGGTCGGGGCGGGTGGCAGCGGTCGGACGCATGCTGACCGCGAGCGCAACCAGCAGGGCCGCGGCGCCCACCACGAAGAGCGCGGCGACGGCGCTGGCCACCAGGAAGAGCGGCCGACGGCCGCCGTCCGGCTGTGCTTCGGCGACTCCGGTGTAGAGGCCGGTCTCTGACTCGCTCTCGTCCGCGAGCGCGGTGTAGGCGTCGCCGTCCTCGTCGGCAACAGCGCTGTATGCCAGGGCCTGCTCGCCCGTCTTGAGGTCGGTGGCGACGTCGAAGTAGCCCGGGGCGACGGCTAAGGGGTTGATGAAGCCGGTGCCGGGGTCTTGGGCGTAGGCCAGCGCTTCGGTGGACGAGGTGAACAGTGGCGCGTTGGCCGAGGCCAGTGCGGCGCCGCGGGCCAACGCGGTCTCGGGCTCCTCAGGAGCACTGAGGATCAGCCCGGTCGCGGCCTCCAGCTGCGGCTTGAGCGAGGCGATGTCGACTCCGCCGGAGCCGACGAGAAACAGGCCGTCGGGCCGGGTGTCCAGCGACTCCGCGCCAGCCGCCAAGCGCGGCCAACTCGGCGAATGATTCGCGGCCCGGCGTCAGTGTCTGGCGGTGCACCTCGGTGATCGACCCGTCGGAGGTGTCGACCACGGCCAGTGTGGCGGTGTCGGGCTCGACGAACAGCAATCCGGTCTTGGCATAGCCGATGGAGCTGCCGACCACCTGGGCCAGCGCCGCGGCGGCCATGAAGGACGACACCAGCATCACATTCTCGACCTTGCGAGCGGCCAGCGCGTCACGCAGCGCGGCGGCCTCGACCGGGTCCGTCCAGGTCACACCGATCGATCGCAGGTCGTAACCGCTGTCGACGGCGCCTTCCTGGGTGCCGAGGATCGCCGATACCACCTGGTCGGCCGCATTGATCGTCGGCGCATCGGCGGCCGCGTTGACGTCGAAGCCGTCCTCGTCGACGGTCACGCCGTCGGCATTTTCGCCCTCTACGAGAACCATGCGGACCGCAGTGGGCGCCATCGACACCCCAAGTACGGTATCCACTTCTCCTCCAAAGCTGCTCGCTCGCTATCCGGATGCGGAGCGGCGCACGTTGATCGCTCAGTTAGTTCCTATTACGACGATACCGACCGGTCGGACCCGGCGGCTATGGGTTGTTTTCCCTATAGCCCAGGCTCACCAGTGGCCGTGGCCGCCGTGGCCCCAGCCACCGCCGCCATGTCCCCAGCCGCCACCGCCGTGGCCCCAACCCGGGCCGCCCCAGCCGGGACCGCCACCGCCATGGCCCCAGGGACCGGGACCGTGCTCGGGCCCGTGGTCACCTCCATGTGGGCCTCCCCACGCCGGCGGTGGCGGAGCAAGCCCTGGAATACCAGGAAGGATCGGCCCGATCGGAATCGGTATCGGTGCCGGCACAAACGCTGGCGGCGGCGCGAAGACGGGTGGCGGCGCAGGAGCCGGAGCAAAAATCGGCGGCGGTGCCGGGGCCGGCACGGCTGCGTGAATCGGTGCGGGCACGGCAGCCGGGGCCGGTATCTGGACGGGTGCGGCCGCGGGCACCGGTGGCGCCGCGGGCAGCGGAGCCGGGATTCGGGCAGGAGCGATCACGTTGTGGCTGAGGCTGGGGCGGGTGCTCGCCGACGGCCGGATGCTGAACGCGAGCGAAATAACCAACCCCATCACCCCGGTGACGAAGATCAGCAGCACGCTCATCGCCACCAAAAACGGTCTGCGGCTCTCGTGTTCCTGCTGCAACCGGCTGAAGTCGGGATACATGCCGGTGGTGAAGTCTTCGGGCTCGTAGGCGTCGGGGCCAAGCTGGGTGTAGACCGCCGCCGAGTCGTCAGCGACGGCGCTGTATGCCAGCGCGTCCGCACCCGCCTCAGGGTGCGGAACCGCCGCTTCAGCGACGGCCAAGTACCCGGGGTCATGCACGTGCTGACTCACCGAACCGGTGCCCGGATCCAGCGCGTAGGCCTGCGCGGCGGTAGACGAGGCGAACAGCGGCGCGTTGGCCGAGGCCAGCGCGGCGCCTCGGGCCAGCGCCGTTTCGGGATGTTCGGGCACGCTCAGCGGCAGCGAGGTGGCGTCTTCCAGAGCCGGCTTGATCAACGGGATGTCGACGCCGGATCCCACCACTAGTAGGCCCTCGGGCTGCTCCTCGAGTCCCTCAGCAGCCGACGCCAGGCTGACCAGCGTGGCCACGGCTTCGTCATCGTCGTCGGGCAGCTGCTCGCGCTGCACATCGATGATCGAGCCATCGGCGGTGTTGACGACCGCCAGAGTCGCGGCATCCGGTTCGACGTAGAGCAGTGCGTGACGCGTATATCCGGTTGCGCTGCCCAGCGACTGCGCGAGCGCGGCCGCCGCCAGAAACGACGACACCAGCATCACGTTCTCGACCCTGCGAGCGGCCAACACATCGCGAAGCTCGGCCGCAGCCCGTTGGTCAGTCCAGGTCACGCCCGTCGACAGGAGCTCATAGCCGGCTTCGTCGGCGCCTTCGCGGGTGCCGAGAATTGCCGCAACCACCTGATTCGGCGCGCTGAACGTTGCCGGATCCTGGTCGCCGGCAACGGCGATATTGTCCTCATCGACGGTTACGCCGTCGGCGTTTTCCCCCTCAACCAGCACGATGCGGACCGTCGTGGGCGCCATCGATACACCGAGTACGGTGTCCACAAATCCTCCCGCCAATTTGCTAGTCGTCCGCGGGCCATCTGAGATTGCGTGCCGTTCAGGTCGCCAACACAGAAGTTATCGCCACTTCGGATCGCGGCGTTACTACCGCGGACTTTGCTGTGCTCTACGAAGATGTGGCCAGGGGCAACGGTCGAACGATGCCCCCCGGCCGACCCTTCCGATGCGATTTTACCCTGTCCCGCATCGAGCCGACAGGTTAGTGGTGTCCGCCGCCGTGGCCGCCCCCGCCAAAGCCACCGCTGTGACCGCCGCCGCCGAAGCCACCGCCACCGAAATCGTGGCCACCACCAAAGCCGCCTCCACCGAAGTCGTGCCACCACCAAAGCCACCTCCACCGAAGTCGTGGCCACCACCAAAGCCACCAGGCCCACCGCCAAACCCTCCGGGCCCGCCACCGAAGCCACCCGGGCCACCACCAAAGCCGCCCGGATTGCCACCGGGGCCACCACCGAAGCCACCAGGCCCACCGCCAAACCCTCCGGGCCCACCGCCGAACCCACCGGGGCCGCCACCGAAGCCACCGGATTGCCACCGGGGCCCCCGCCGAAGCCGCCCGGGCCGCCACCGAAGCCGGGCGGATTGCCGCCGGGGCCGCCACCAAAGCCACCCGGGACCGCCCCCACCTTCAGGCGGGCCGCCACCAAAGCCACCCGGGCCGCCGCTGCCGTGCGGGCCGCCGCCAAACCCGCCCGGACCAGTGCCGGGCGGATTGAAGGACGGCCCCTGTTGCGGACCGGGAGCCGGGAAGCCGGGAATTCCCAGTCCGGGAAGACCAGGAATCCCTGGGAGGAACGGCGCCTGCGGAGCGGGCAGGTGTACCGGTTCCGGCATTTGCACGGGCGGCTGCACCGGAATGTGAACCGGCGCCTGAATCGGCGCGCGCACGGGGATGTGGACGGGTGCCGGAGCACGCACCGGAATCGGCAGCGGGACCACCACCGGCGCAGGAGCCATCACCGGAGGCGGAGCCGGCAGCGCAACGGGAATCGGCGCCGGCGCGGGAGCAGCCGTGCGCGTGGAGCCGGGATCGCCGCGTGCGCGGGCGCCGGTGCAGGAGCGATCCCGTGGCTGAACTGCGGGGCCGGAGCGCTCGCTTGAACCGGGGCCGGAGCAGGCGCCGGAGCCTGGATGATCAGGTTCTGCAGCGGCCGGGGCAATAACGCAACGCTTGGCCGGATCCCAAGTGCCAGAGCAACTTCGAGCGACAGAGCGGCAGCGACAAAGAGCACCGCGAGGATGCTCCCGACCAGCATGAGGGGACCACGCTGGCGTTCGCCTTCGAGATTCTCGACGCCCAAGGCCCCCCGAGCGATGGTGTGAATGTCGGCTTCTTCTTTGGCGAGGGTGTGTGCGTCGGCTTCCTCGTCCGGGACTGCGCTATACGCCAGATCCTCTTCGCCCAATGTGGTGCCGAGCGGAACGTCCGGTGCCGCAAGATATCCCGGCGACACGGCGTAGGGGTCGACCGCGCCGGTACCGGGATCCAACGCGTACGCCAGCGCCGCGGTCGATGAGGCGAACAGTGGAGCGTTCGCCGATGCCAGGGCGGCGCCCCATGCCAACGCGGTCTCGGGCTCTTCGGCAGCGGTGACCGGAAGCGCCGCCACCGCTTCCAATTGCGGCTTGATCGCGGCGACGTCCACGCCCGAACCGACGATGAACACGCTCTGCGGATGGGCCTCCGACTCCTCCAGCGCGGCAATCATCGCGGCCAATTCCGTGATGCTGTGGCCGTCGGACATCAACTCTTTGTGGACGTCGGTGATCGACCCGTCGGCGGAATCGATGACGGCCAACGTCGCGGTGTCGGGTTCGAGGAAAAGCAGGGCGGTGTGCGCGTCGCCGACGGTGCAGCCCACCGTCTGGGCCAATGCGGCCGCGGCCATGAAGGACGACACCAACATGACGTTTTCGACCCTGCGGGTGGCCAGCGCGTCTCGCAGGGCGGCGGCGTCGATCGGGTCTGTCCACGTCACACCCGTCGAGGTCAGCGCATGGCCGGCCTCGGTGGCGCCTTCGCGGGTGCCCAGGATTGCCGAGATCACCTGATCGGCAGCGCTCAATGTCGCCGCTTCGTCTTCGGTCGTAATACCGAAGGTGTGGTCCTCAACCGTCACGCCGTCGGCATTTTCGCCTTCGACCAGCAGCATTCGGACCGATGTGGGTGCCATCGACACCCCGAGGACGATGTCCACGGCGCCTCCAGAGCCAGTCGTAGCGCGCCACGGTTTTAGGCGGGGGAACACCGCGTCCGGCGCTACTCACTGCATAGTCTTCGGGCAACCTGTGCGGTGAGACAGGCTAACTTAAGTGGACCTTATGAAATTTAAATACGACCGCGACGGCGTCGGACCGCGCTGACCCTGGTATTTCGACCCGACTGCCGCGCTTCCATAAGGGTGTTCGGCCGGACTGGTCAGGCGCAGGATGCATAGCTGACCGATCTTCATCCCTGGCCACAGCGTGATGGGCAGGTTGGCGACGTTGGAAAGCTCCAGCGTGATGTGACCGCTGAAGCCGGGATCGATGAAGCCGGCGGTCGAGTGCGTCAGCAGGCCCAGGCGTCCGAGCGACGACTTGCCTTCGAGGCGGCCCGCCAGGTCGTCGGGCAGCGTGCACGTCTCCAAGGTGGACCCGAGCACGAACTCGCCGGGATGCAGCACGAACGGCTCTCCCTCGGCGGGTTCGACCAGGGAGGTCAATTCGTCTTGCTGCCGCGCGGGGTCGATGTGGGTGTAGCGGGTGTTGTTGAAGACCCGGAACAGACTGTCCAGGCGAACGTCGACGCTCGAGGGCTGGACCAGAGCCTCTTCGAACGGGTCGATTCCCAACCGGCCGGCGGCGATTTCGGCTCTGAGATCGCGATCGGATAGCAGCACGCGACGAGCGTAGCGGCCCGTGATTGCGGGTGAGCGGCGTGACGCCGGATGCTAGCCTTCCCAGGCAACATTGCCGATGTAGTTCAATGGCAGAACATCAGCTTCCCAAGCTGAATACGCGGGTTCGATTCCCGTCATCGGCTCCATATTTCAGCGGGCAGACTCAGCCTTCGACGTCCATCTCCGTCAAGACCCGGCGCAGCAATTTGCCCGTGGCGTTGTGTGGCAGCTCGTCGATGAACACCACATCTCGGGGGACCTTGTAGCGCGCCAAGTTGTTCTTGACGTACAGCTTGATCTCCTCGACGTCTTGTTCCGCGCCCGGCTGCGAAACAATGAAGGCGCGCAACCGCTTTCCGAACTCAGAGTCGTCGACGCCGACCACGGCCGCATCGAAGACATCGTCGCGCTCGACAAGTAAATTCTCGACCTCTTGCGGGAATACGTTCTCACCGCCGGAGACGATCATGTCGTCATCGCGCCCGTCGACGAACAGCAATCCGTTCTCGTCGAAATAGCCCACGTCCCCGCTGGACATGTAGCCGTCAATGATCTGCTTGTGCCGGCCATCGGTGTAACCCTCAAACGGCGCCGCATTGCGGACGAAGATCCGACCGTGCTTGTTGGCGCCATCGACGCGACGGTCGTTGTCGTCGTACAGCACCACTTCGCACGTCACGGGTGAGCGGCCCGCGGTACCGGGAGCCATCCGTAGTTCGTCTGGTGTGGCGATGGATGCGATCCCGCACTCGGTGGAGCCATACATGTTGTAGAGCACATCGCCGAACGTGTCCTGCACGCGGTTGGACAATTCGGGCGTCAGCGCCGATCCGGCGATCACGATCGCCTTCAACGTCGACGTGTCGTATTTGGCGATGACGTCGGGCGCGAGTTCAACCATCCGATGCAGCATCGTCGGGACCGCCACCAACATGTCTGCCTTGTGCTCCGCGATGAGTTTGAGTGTGGCCTCGGGGTTGAAACGCCGGACGGTGACAATCTTGTTTCCCAACGCCGCCCCAACCATGAAGGTGGCCAGACCGGTGCTGTGGAAAATCGGCGAGATGATGACCATGGTCCCCTTGCGGGGGTAGGGGACTCGGTCGATTATCTGTACTGTCGCGAACGGCGAGAACTTGGCCCGCGGCGCGCCCTTCGGCAGCCCAGTCGTGCCGCTGGTGAGGACGACGATCCCGCCTGGTTTGCTCGGCGGGGGCAACGGCTCGGTGCTGTTCGTCGCGATGATGCCGTCGATGGTCGGCAGGTCGTCGGGCGGGTGGGTGCCGTCGTCCACCCAGGTCAGCACCCGCGGCAGCTCGGCCGGCAGTGCGTCGAGCAACCCCAGGAACTCGCTGTCGTGGAGCACAACCTTGACGTTTTCGCGCTCACATACCTGCGCGAACTGCGGTTTGGCGAAGCCCGTGTTCATCATCACCTGTCGGGCACCGAGCTTTCCGCACCCGGCCATCGCGATGATGAGGCCGCGATGGTCACGACAGAGCAGGCCCACGACCGAGCCTTCGTCGACCCCGAGCCTCTTGAGTCCGTGGGCGAGCGCGGTGGACATGTCGTCCACCTGCTTGTAGGTCAAGGTCCCGCGCTCGTCCACAAGCGCAGGCAGCGACGGGAATTTGCGACCACCCTGGATCGCCATCGTCGCCTGCGGTACGTAGACGCGCGAATTCTTCACGGTCTGCAGTGTCGCTCCGAGGTCGCCGAAGTCGACGATCCCGCTAGCGTGCAGTCGCTGTACACCTTTTGCCAGCTCAGCGGTGCGACTCAGCTTCTGCCGAATTCCGCTCAGCGCCTTGGCCATCCGGTCTAGCCCAGGCTTTTCGCGAAACCGCTGAGATCGCGCACGCTGGCGGCGAACACGTCGGGCATCACGCCCGGAAACAACAAGTCCCCGCCGTGGCACGTACCCGCGACCACTCGGCCGACAGCCGGCACGCCCGCGCGGAGCAGTCGCCGGTAGTAGTCCAAGCCCTCGTCGCGCATCGGATCGAGCTCGTTGACCGAAATCACATGCGGGGGCAAGCCTTTCAGGTCATCATCGGTTGCCATACCGGCAAAACAGGTGGGGTCGTTGAGGTGCGCACCGTCGGGGTCGTAAATGGAGCCGAGAAGCTCGGCCTGCTGGAGATTGACGAAGTAGCCGTCGCACTCACGCAGCGACGGCAACTCCTCGGGAGCCTCGTGCCACCGGTTCGAGATGTACGGGCATTGCGCGTAAAACCCTGCAATCTCGTGTAGCCATCCTTCTCGTTTAGCCTTGTGTCCCACCGTGAGAGTGAGATTGCCTCCCCCCGACTCGCCGGACACGATCAGATGGCTTACGCCGAGCTCGTCGCGATGCGCGGCGACCCAACGCACCCCCGACGCGCAGTCGTTCAATCCAGCCGGAAACGCGTGCGGGCCAAGCTTTCCCCCGGAGTTACGAAATTCGACGCCGACGACGACCAGGCCGGTCCCGGCGATGTACTCCCGAATTCGCGAGTACATCGGGTCGGCGGCGCTGGCGATGGCCATGCCACCACCGTGCAGATGCACGATGGCCGGCAGCGGACCTTCGATGTCCGGACGACTGACGTAAAGCGTGACGTCGTTGCCGTCCTCACCGGTGATCGTCGTCGTTGTCGTCGTGACGCCAACCGCCTCGGGGACGCCCGGGGCGAACGCGTCGAGGACTGCGCCGATCCCCGCCTCGCACATATCGGCATAGGCGAGGCGTTCTTCGAGTGGCGCATCGATGGTCAGTGGCACGACGGGCATGTTTCCGGCGATCCCGAATTGCGCCAGCGCCGCGACCATTCGCGGGTCCGAGCGAGGGTCGGTCCCGAGCGAACAATCCGGATCAGCAAGACGCCCCTCAGCCATGTGCCGACGCTACAACGCAGGGCAGCGCCGGCGGGGCAAGTCGGCGAGTCCAGGCGGCCGCGGTACGTCGGAACAAAATCGTGAAAAATGGGGCAATTGCCCGATGCGCGCGCACGCTTCTGCCGCGCAGGCTGGTAATGCTGGCAGGCAACCGTCAGCCGGCTGTACGTGAGGGGCGACTCATGAATCTGCGTGTTATCAACCGGCTGGGCATGTTGGCAATCGGAGCCGCGGTGGCCTCCTCACCAGGGCTGGCCTGGGCCGACTCGTCGACGGACTGGCTGTCGTCAATCGATGGCTTGCTGAGCGGGGCGCTCCCCGCCGCGGACCCGTCAGGTTTGGACCTAGCCATCTCGTTCGACGGCATGTCACTTCTCGCGGACGGCAACGCGACGGCCACCACCCAGAGCGGGGAATTCGGCTTAGCGATCGCTTCCGGCGACGGCGCCAGCGCGACCGCCGAGGGCGGCACTGGCGACTACGCCCTCGCCGACGGCGCCGGCGCGATCGCCGCAGCGGGCGGGATCGCCGGCTCGACCGGCAACGACTTCGACAGCGCCATCGACATCGGCAACAATGCAACCGGCAGTCAGTTCGACGGCGCCTACGCCGGCCAGGGCCAGCTTGTCGCAAATGCCGGCAGCCCCGGAAGCGGTAACGGCAGCTTCGACACCGCTATCGAGATCGGTAACAACGCCTCCAGCACCGACGACGACGGCGCCCACGCCGGCGCCGGCGGCCTCGTCGGATTAGGCGACGATGGCAACCACAATTTCGCCATCGACATCGGCAACAACAGCAACGGAACCGGCCAAGGCGCCGATGCTGTCGGCGGCGACTACAACAGCGGCAGCTACCTGGGCAACATCGACATCGCCGATGGCTCGAATGGCCATTTCGCCTACGCAGGCTTTGGCGACGGCAACATTGCCAATGTCGTCGGTGAGAACAGCTACGCGTTTTCCGGCGGCGGATTTGACCCCGCTGTGGTTGGCAACGACAACATCGCTACCGTCTTCGACCCCTTCGGCACCCTGGGCAGCACTGCCGTCGCCGGCGAAGGCTTCGACATCCCCGGTAATTTCGATCTCGCCGCCGTCTTCGGCGACGGTTTTGACACATTTCCGGGAGCTACCGGCGGCAACTTCCTGGTCGAGATCCTGCCCAGCTTGTTCTAATCCGATTCCACGACTGCTCTGATCCGTTCGAGCGTCGTCGTCATGTCGCGAATGTTGCGGCGGCGTCGCAATTCGCCGAACACAAATTGAACGACCCGCGGCATGCCATAGCTTTTCACCCAGAACGATTCGGTGACATCCGTGCCGGACGAGGTGGGAGTGAACCGGTAGTGCCAGTTATTGACCGGGGTATCGCCGACGAGCACCTGAAACCCGAACTCACGGCCCGGCTCACATGCGGTGACGCGGCACGTCGTCCAGTAGATGGGGCCGATTTCGTTGCGTTTCACGTGCCCACGGAAGCGGACCCCCACCGCGGGACCGGTCGCCCCATCCAGCCACTCCGCCTCGAACGTCTCAGGGGAGAACCGGCCGGTGTTGCGAACGTCGGACACCAGGCACCAGATGTCTTCGGCCGGCGCTTCCATGTGAACGGTCACGGATTCCTGCATTGGGGAAGCGTAGGCGAATATCGCGGCCCTTGAAATAAAGCCCGCAGCAAATAGATTCGCGCCCGGGTGACTACCCGGCTGGTAACTTCTTCCGCTATGGGTGCTTTGGATGGACGCGTCGCCTTGATCACCGGAGGAGCTCGTGGGCAGGGTCGCGCGCATGCCCTCGCGCTAGCCGCCGAGGGGGCCGACATCGTGATCGCCGACGCCCCGGGCGCGATGGCGGATCTGACCTACCCGCTGGGCACCGAGGACGACCTGCGCGAGACGGCAAAGCTGGTCGACGAACTGGGCCGGCGCTGCATACCGCTGACGCTCGACGTCCGCGACGGCGCCGCCGTCAACGCCGCGGTCACGCAGACCGTCGCCGACCTGGGCAGCCTCGACATCGTCGTGGCCAACGCCGGAATCGTCAGCACCGGACCACTGGACGAGGTCAGCGACGGGGTGTGGCAGCAGCTGATCGACACCAACCTGACCGGCACATTCCACACCCTGCGTGCGGCCATACCGGTGATGCGACAGCAGCGGTTTGGACGCATCGTCGTCACCTCGTCGATGGGCGGCCGGATGGGCATCCCGGACCTGGCCGCCTACAACGCCACCAAGTGGGGCGTGATCGGCTTGGCGAAATCCGCGGCATTGGAAGTCGCCAAGGAGGGCGTGACGATCAACGTCGTGTGCCCGACCACCACACAGACTCCGATGGTGCAACCCCCTGGCGGCGACGACATCCCGGACGACCTGGTGCGCCGGATGATGAGGGCCAACCCGATCCCACAGCCCTGGCTACAACCCGAAGACGTCAGCCGCGGAGTGCTTTACCTCGTCACCGACCCTGGTGTCATCACCGGCAGCGTCCTCGAGATCGGCCTCGGCGGCAGCGCCCGCATCAACTGACGCAAGGAGTTGCCTCGTGTGCGATCGGTTCATCGTGCCGACTGCTGTCTTACGCCGCCTCGCTGAGGACGAGTCGATCCCGGCGGAGTCGCGGCAGGCGATGCGCGAAAGCGTTGCCGTCGAACGCATGTGGCGGGATCTGCGTGACGCCCACACCGACGCGACGCAGGCGAGCCTGCTGGCAACAGAATTCAGCGGCGTGCGGCGTGCCGGTGTGCTCGCGACTGTTCCAGCGGTAACGGTGTATGACTGCAAGAACACTCAATCGCTGCCCGGCTCGCCGGTGGTGGATCCTGGTGCTAGCACAGACGCCACGGCCAAACGCGCGTTCGATACGACCCGTGCTGTTGTGGACTACTACCGAGAATGCTTCGGACGCAACTCAGTTGACGACAAAGGCATGACGCTGATGTCCTCGATCCATTACGGCGTGCGCTACGACAACGCGTTTTGGAATGGCGCTCAGATGACGTACGGGGACGGTGACGGCCGGGTATTCACCGACTTCACCAAGTCAGATGACGTCATCGGCCACGAGTTGACCCATGGCGTCACGCAATTCACGGCGGGCCTTGTCTATACCGATGAGCCCGGAGCACTCAACGAGAGCATCTCCGATGCGTTCGGCGCGATGTTTCACCAGTGGCGAAACAAGCAGACCGTCGCCCAAGCGGACTGGCTGATCGGCCCGGGTGTCCTGGGTCCGCTGGCAATTGCCAAGGGGTACAACTGCCTTCGTAACTTGGCCGACCCCGGCGCCAAGCAGTGCCTGTCACCGCAGCCGTCGCACTACACGGACTACATCCCCGGCGGGGACCCGCACGACAACAGTGGCATCCCCAATCACGCGTTCTACCTGTCAGCCATGGGCGTCGGCGGCCGATCGTGGGAGAAGACCGGGAAGGTCTGGTATGCGGCTCTGACGAGTCCGGACGCCGGACCGTCCATGAGCTTCAGCGAGTTCGCGGCCCTCACGCGCTCCGCCGCCAGATCGCTGTTCCCCCAGGATCGCGACGTCTACCGTGGGGTGGACGACGCTTGGACACGGGTGGGCATTCCACCGCCCGACATCGCGGTCTGAGCTCACAACGGTCGAGGCACAGCAATGCAGTACTTCATCGAGCGACGCGGCGGCTTGGCCGGACTGAAGGCCAGTTGCACCCTCGAGGGCGATGCCCTCGACCCCGACGATCGCGCCACCCTGGAGCGACTTCTCGACAGCGACAACGCCTTGGACACGGATCCCGGCGCCGACCGCTACACCTATCGCGTCACCCGCCACAGCCTGTCGGGCACGACCACGCGGGACATCCCGGAAAGCGTGATGCCTCCCACGGTGGCAAGCGCTGTGACAGTTGACATCTGAGGCGAGTCTTCGTCGAGATCTACGCTGGCGCGAATAAGTGCGAGTGAGCCGCACGGTGGCGTCGATCTCAGCCCCCAGGCGGCCCGCTCGATCGCCGCTACGCGGCGGACCTCTCCAAAATGTGGACCCCGCACGCCGAGCCGAGGCCGATCACATGAGCCAGACCGACCTTGGCGTTCTCGATCTGTCGGTCGCCCGCTTCGCCGCGCAGGTGGTGGCAGATCTCCCAAATGTTGGCGATCCCGGTGGCCGCGATGGGATGCCCCTTGGACTCCAGGCCGCCCGAGACGTTCACCGGCGTCGAGCCGTCCCGCCATGTCGCACCGGTATTGAAAAATTCTGCTGCACCACCCTGTTCACACAGCATCAGGTTGTCGTAGTGCACCAGCTCGGCGGTGGCGAAGCAGTCGTGCAACTCGACCAGATCGAGGTCGCTCGGCCCGATACCGGCCTGCTCATAGGCGGTCGCGGCGGCGTTGCGGGTCAGCGTGTTGACGTTCGGCAGCACCTGGCAGCCGTCCTCGAACGGGTCGGTGGTCAGGATCGACGCCGCGACCTTCACCGCCCGCTTGCGCTGTTGCAAGGACAGCGACTTCAACGTCTCGCCGTTGCACACCACCGCGGCCGCGGCGCCGTCGCAGTTGGCCGAACACATTGGCCGGGTATTCGGATAGGCGATCATGACGTCGTTCATGATCTGCTCGAGAGTGAATTTCTTCTGGTACGCGGCCAGTGGATTCAGCGTGGAATGGGCGTGGTTTTTCTCGCTGATCTTGGCGAACAATTCGAAGCTGGTGCCGCCGTACTTGTGGCCGTACTCGGTGCCGATCTGAGCAAAGACGCCGGGCATCGACTCGGTGCCGATCCGCCCGTCGATCGCGGCGACGGCGCCATAGCGGCCCTTGGGTTCCCACAGGTCGGCGTCCCCCTTCTTCTTTCCGGCACCGCCAAGCAACCCGGCACCGGAAAGCTTCTCCACGCCGACCGCCAGGCCATACTTCACCTCGCCCGCTTTGACGGCCATGATCGCGGTCCGAAGCGCGGTGGCACCGGTGGCACACGCGTTGGCCACGTTGTAGACCGGAATACCGGTCTGGCCAATCTGCTTTTGCAACTGCTGGCCGATTCCGGCGTTGGCTGCCATCAGGTTCCCGGCGGCAATCACGCCGATGTCGGCCATCGTCACTTCGGCATCGGCCAGCGCACCGGTCGCAGCTTCCGCCGCAAGGTCGACGGTGTCTTTGTCGGCGTGTTTGCCGAATTTGGTCATCCGGATGCCGAGTATCCAAATATCGTCACTGGCGCTCATGTGGCTGCTCCTTAAATGAAGTGGATCGTCAGGCCGCGGGCTCGAACCCGAAGCCGATCGCCTCGGTGCCGGCCGAGTCGGCGCCGATCGGGAAGGTCGCCAACCGCACCTTCATCCCGTCGTGGATGTGTTCGGGATCGGGCTCGACGTTGACCAAATTGGTGCGCACCTGAGTGCCGTCGCAGTCGACGACGGACGCGACGAATGGGGTAGGAATTCCGGGTGCGGCAAAAGTGACGATGGTGAAGGCCCGCACGATGCCTTCGGTGGGCACCGCAACGGTGGTGAATTCCGACGCGAAACAGCGCGCGCAGGCGTTGCGCCGATCGAAGAATCGCGCGCCGCAGTTTGTACATTCCTGCGCCACGAGGTGCGGGTCGCCATCATCGAGCACCAAATAATCGACTAGTGGGATCTGACCCGTCATGACACCTCCGTCGTCGGTACCCTTGACCGTAGCGATTGTGGTGTGGCTGCGGATGCCGATTATCAAGATCAGCTGTAGCAAAAGCGAGACTTCCGCGGCGCCAAGGGATGTGCGTAAACTCCTCGCTTAACTCAGTTAAGTCAACACGGCAATTAGGTCGATTTGGTCATGCGCGATGGGGCTCCGGTAGAAACTGCGGCCGACCATGAATCGCTTTGGACCCATGTCGCTTGTCCCACTCTCGTCGTTGATCAGACCGGAGTCATCCGCGCGCTGAGCGCGTCGGCGCAAGAGTTGCTTCCTTCGACCGCTCTGGGCAGTCAACTGGAGACCGCCGTTGATTGGCTGTCTCCAGTGCACCTGCGGCTTGTTGCACCATCATCAGTGCGGCAGACCCCGCAGTCGTTCAACGCCGGTGGCGCCGTCGGCGGGCGCAAGTTCGAAGCGCATCACGCAACGCTGCCCGGCGGAGAAGTGGCGTGGTCGCTCGTCGAGGACACTGGCCAGGTGCTGCGGGAGGCCCAACATGCGTTGACGCGCGCGGACGAGCGCGCCGAATTCCTGCTCGAAACGTCCTCGGTACTGATGGCGTCGCTGAATATCGACCGCTGCCGCGAAGCCACGGCATTGTTGGCTGCCCGCGATCTGGCCGACGCGGCCGTCGTCGTCGCACCGGCCAGTCGAGGGCGGCGGATGCCGATCTTCTACTGCGACCAGGCCGGCACGGTGGAGCAGCGCAGCGTCGATGCCGACCCGGCATCGGTGGCCGGTCTGAGCGAGGCGTTGCGGGGCTTTCCGCCGACGCCGTCACGCCGGATCGATGCCGCGACGCTGCCGGATTGGCTCGTTCCGACCGGCTTCGCCCGGCCGGTGCGTTCGGCGATGATCACCCCGCTGCCCGGCCATAGCGTCTCCGCGGGTGCGCTGGTGTTGCTGCGGTGCGGCGAGCAAGGCGAGTTCAGCGGAGACGAGGAGATGTTGGCGCGTTTGTTCGCGGCGCGCGCGGGTGCGGCCTTGTCGGCAGCGCGAATGCACGCCGAGCAGGCCTCGATCACCCGCGCACTGATGCGTGACCTGCTGCCCCCCGAGCTGAGTCCGGTGCACGGGATCGAGTTCGCCGGCGCTTATCGCGCGTCGGAAGACTATGCGCTCGTCGGCGGCGACTTCTACGATGTCCATCCCGCGGCGTCCCCGGACGGCGAGACGCTGGTGGTGCTCGGCGACGTGTGCGGCAAGGGCCTCGAGGTCGCCATGCTCACCGGCAAGATCCGTAACACGCTGCAGGCATTGACCCCGCTGGCCACCGATCACCGGGTCGTTCTCGAATTGCTCAACAGTGCGATGCTGTCCACCGAGCACGCCCGATTTGCCACCCTGGTGCTGGCCTCGGTCGCCAACCGGGACAGCTCGGTGGCCTTGCGGTTGACGAGCGCCGGCCACTTGCCGCCGCTGATCATTCGCGGCGACGGCCGGGTAGAGCAAGCCGCTACGTCCGGAACGCTGATCGGCGCCCTGCCGAAGATCGAGGCGCACTCGTTCGAGACGTCGCTGGCGCCGGGCGAGACCTGCGTGCTCTACACCGACGGGGTCACCGAAACGCGGGGCGGTCCAGTCGACGACCACATGTTCGGCGAAAAGCGCCTGGCGACGGCGCTGGCCGAGTGTGCCGGAATACCCGCCGCGGCAGTCGTCGAACGTGTCATGGAACTGGCCACTCAGTGGATCGGGCAACAGATCCAGGACGACATTGCTGTCGTGGCCATCAGCGCCCCGCACCGAAACCACTTGAGCGCTGTCAACGGTCATAGCCGGGGAAGGTTCACCGCTTGAGCTCCGCGAATCGATGCCGCCGAGGTATCCCGGTGGCGACGTTTCCAACCCCCGGCCTTGTGGGTACAGACCGCTTCATGATGCTGAGCCAAACGCTGAGCGCTGCACCAACCGCCCTCGCCGACAAGAAGAGTTCGGCGACCGACCCCCAAACACACACATGACCTATTCCTTGACGATCACCTTCGCGCCGCGGTCGGCTACCTTCCGAATCGTCGGCGACCTCGACTACGAGACCACCGACGAGCTGGTCGAAGCCGCGTCGCAAGTGCTCGCACGGCGAAACGACCTGAGCGATGTGCACCTTGACTTCAGCGAAACAACGTTCCTCGACTCGGCCGCGTTGTCGGGGTTGCTTCTCATTCACCGCCGCACCTCGCAAGCAGGCGTCGCACTTCACCTCGACCATCGCCCGACGTTCCTCGACCGCGTTCTCCAGGTCACCGGACTCTTCAGTCACTTCGATCTGACTCGGACTGAGGCTGAGACCGGCGACCCAACTCTGTTGGGGCAGTCCGGCTCCAGCGAGTCAAGCGCTCGCTGAGCCCAGCGATCGCGCCGGCTCCGGTCCCACCGGCCGTAGCCGAAACGTGACCGACGCTTTATCGAATTGCTAACGCGCCCTTACCGGTCCAACATTCCGGACGTGCCTAGGATCGCTAGGTAACCTTCGTCTACTAAAGGAACTGGTGGATGCGCACGGTCTTTCGGTCTGCATTGGTGTTGGCGGGCACCGCCGCGTCGGTCGTCGCCGGCCCCTCGGGGGTGAGCCTGGCCGCGTCAGACCAGTCATTCCGGTTCCCGGTCGCCTCGGTCGGGCCGACCACAGGTGAGGTCGTGGGTGTCGCGCACCCGGTCGTCATTACATTCCGCTCACCGGTGTCCAACCGAAGTGCCGCTGAGCGCGCCATTCATCTGACCTCGTCGCCGTCAATGACCGGCAAGTACGAGTGGCTCAACAATGAAGTCGCGCAGTGGGTTCCAGACAAATTCTGGCCCGCACACAGCACGATTGCCTTATCGGTCGGCGGCGCGTCCGCGGAGATCAAGACCGGGCCCGCGGTGCTCGGCGTTGCCGACATCTCCGACCACACGTTCACGGTCAGCGTTGACGGGGTTCCGAGCGGGCCGTCGCAACAGCTGCCGACACCGCATCACCAGCCACACTATGGCGAACCTGGCGTGCTGCCCGCCTCGATGGGCCGCCCGCACTTTCCGACACCCGTCGGCGTCTACACGGTATTGTCGAAAGAGCGGACGGTGATCATGGATTCGAGCAGCGTCGGCGTTCCGATCACCGACCCCGAGGGCTACGACACGCCGGTGCAGTACGCCACGCGGATCAGCAGCCGTGGCCTGTTCGTACATTCGGCTCCGTGGGCCCTTCAATCCCTGGGCCGCGAAAATGTCAGCCACGGCTGCATCAGCCTGAGCCCCGCCGACGCGGAGTGGTATTTCAACACCGTCAACGTCGGCGACCCAGTGGTAGTCAAGGAATAAGGTGCACAGCGTTTTTCATCCGGCATAAGAAAAGCCCCCCGGCTTGACTCGGGGGGCTTTTCTTATCACCTCACTCAGGGGGGCCGGGCGGCAGCGGCTGGCCGGCCATCGGACCGCTGGTCGGCGCCGGACCCGTCGGCGCGCCCTTACCGCCCGCGACACCGGCCATGTCCGCGATTGGGGCACCCGGAAGGCCACCCAACGCGATCAGCGGTGCACCAGCCGGAACAGCAACGGGCAGTGGGGCTCCCGCTCCTGCGGGAACCGGGGCACCGGCGGGAAACGGAAGGCCGCCCGGGATGGGGGCACCGCCGAGGACGGGGGCACCGACCGGCAGCGGCGCACCGGCCATGTCGGTAATCGCAGCGGCTGGCGCGCACGGCGCGCCGGCTGCCGCCGCACCGACTTCACCCGCCGCTCCGGCTGCCGCCGCACCGACTTCACCCGCCGCTCCGTACATGCACGCACCCCCGCCCGTTTTCAGCGGCGTGGCGGCCGCATGGGGACTCATCGCTATCGCCGCACCGCATAGCCCAACGCCAGCAACAAATTTGATGCTGAATCGGTCGAAGCCTTTCATCGACGTCAACTCTCTCTTCCACGCCCGAAGATCAACACCGGTGCAGCCGCACCGCGGCCGCGTTTCTTGCGACCGGTTTATTTTTAGTGGACCCGTGTTCAACGCGCACTACGACGCACCCGACCGTTTCCAAATAGAGACGTTCTGTCCGGTTTATTGGACTACGGCATTACCTGCCGCCGCTGCGGTTTCGATCGAAGAACGCCTAGTAACCATACTGACCAGGCCAAACCTGCACCAGCCCTTAGCGTTTGATTCGGAACATCACAATTCGGCATCGAAGGCATTGGGGGCCTGCGATTTAGCGCTTGTGTCAGCGGATGTAGACCTCGCCGCCGGTGGGATATCCCCCACCGTGCGTGGTGATGTGCACGTGGTCGTAGTGGCCATAGCCGGATCCCGACGGGCCGCTGGGCGTGTAGTACGTGCCGCGCCAAATGCAATCCTGCAACGAGAACTTGTCCGCGTTCTTGAGCGCGAATGCGACGATCTGGTTGCCAAGCGCGATGCCGGCCGCGCTGGACGGGTTCGGGATCATCACGTCGATCGCCAGACCCCGGGGGTGCCACGGAAGGGCGTCAGGTCTGACGCCGCCCATGTTTTTGATCTCGGGGAAGATGGCGCTGATCGTGCGGGCCACCAGGATGGTCTTGACTTGCAGGCCACGTTCGGGAGCCACATCCGCGATCAGCACCTGCGGGGCGTTCTTGGACGCGACATGCCAGCGCGACCCGCGCGATGCGGACGTCGCTTCCGCCGTAGCGCCGTTTGCAGGCACGCCCGAGGCGGACCAGGACGAGGCCATCGGCATGCCGGCCGTCACCTGCAGCTGGCAACACGGCGCGGCGTCAGCTACCGAGGCGGCTCTGCCGTGATGGTCCTCGGCGTGGGCGCTCCCACCAAGGGCAAATATGACGGCCACGGGGGCGGCAACCGCTGCCATCGCGACCGGCGATTTACGCCCACCGCTGGCTAACTTGCGAAGACCCACGGCAGCAGCTTACGAGCAAATCGCGAATTAGTCACGATCAGGTAACGACGCCGCAGCTAAAGCGGCTGCTTTAGATCGGCCAGCTGCCCGATTCCGCCTCGAAGCGGAGAGTGGCGACCGGGGGCAGCGGACGCCGTTCACCAGCCGATATCGCGTCCAGCATCAGCGCCACATAACGGCGCCAGCCGTCGCTGCCGGTGTCCATCGTCCACAGCACGCTGTGCAGCATCGCAATCATCCGTGGCAGGTCGGCAGCCGCCAGGTCGGCCCGGATGACACCGGCTCGCCGGCCGCGGTCGGCGAGCTCCGTGAGCGCCTCGATGAGCGCGGTCGAGACGTCTGAGGTCAGGGACCCGGCTCTGCGCGCGGCGGTCAACAAATTGTGCTCGCGCGCGCCCAGCGATATCGCCGCCTCGATCAGTTGCGCGAGCCCCTCCAGCGGGTCGACGGCCTGGCGGACCGCCTCGATGATCGGCGTGAGGTCCTCGGCGATGCACTGATCCAGCGCCGCCCGCACCAACTCCGCCTTGGTCGGAAATCTGCGGTAAAGCGTGCGCTCACCGACGCCGGCGCGCCGGGCGATCGCCTCGACCGGGGCTTCGGGCCCCAGTTCGCCGTAGACGTCCCGGGCGGCCCGCACGATCCGCTCGGCATTGCGCGCGGCATCGGCGCGCAACGGCCGGTCGCTCACCGCGGTCATGACAGCAGCGTAACTGACAGTTGACTGTCACTCACCCACGTTCTACGCTCGGGGGCAATTGGCAGCCGACTGACACTTAATCGCAAAGGTGGCTGATGACAACAACTTCCGATCTGCCCGTGCTTCCGGCGCAGCGTGCCGCGCGCTGCCCGCTCGCACCTCCTACCGAATTCGCGGATTGGCGGCAAGAGCCTGGCCTAAAGCGGGCGATGTGGAACGGCCAGGAGGTCTGGTCGGTCAGCCGCTACCAGGACATCCGGGCTGCGCTGGTCGATCCGCGGCTGTCCGCCGAAACGCTCCCGGAGCTGTTCGACCCGGCGAGCGGCACTTCGCCGCCGCCGGTCTTCGCGCGCATCGACGATCCCGAGCATCACCGATTGCGGCGCATGATGACCAGCCAGTTCACCTTCCGACGCACCGAAGCAATGCGCCCGCAGATCCAGGAATTGGTCGACGGCTACCTGGACGCGATGATCGACAAAGGACCCCCCGCCGACGTCGTCAGCGACTTCGGCCTACCGGTTCCCTCGATGGTCATCGCGCTGCTGCTCGGCGTCCCTCCCGAAGACCTCGAACTCTTCCAGCACAGCACCTCGCGCGGGTTGGACATGAAGTCCACCGAAGAGGAAAAGGCGCGAGCTTTCATCGAGATGTATACCTACATCCAGGAGTTGGTGGCACGTAAAAAGGACGAGCCCGGCGACGATCTGATCAGCCGCCTCATCACCGACTATGTCGCGAGCGGTCAACTCGACTACAACACCGTGGCCGTCAACGCCGTGATCATGATGCAGGCCGGTCACGAAACCACCGCCAACATGATCTCACTGGGAACCGTTGCACTGCTGGACCATCCCGAGGTGTTCGAGAAACTCGGCCAAACCGACGACCCCGCGGTGATCGCCAACGCCATCGAGGAACTGATGCGTTATCTGTCCATCGTGCATGCCCAGGTGGACCGGATAGCGAAAGAGGATCTCGTCCTCGGCGGCCAGCAGATCCGTGCCGGCGAGAGATTGTTGATGAACCTGCCGGCCGGAAACTGGGACGGTGAATTCGTAGACAGCCCAGATACTTTGGACATTGCCCGTAACACTCGCGGACACGTGGCGTTCGGCTATGGCACCCACCAGTGCATCGGAGCCAACCTCGCGAGAGTCGAAATGCAAGTGGCCTTCTCGACACTGGCGCGCCGGCTCCCCGGGCTGCGACTCGCGGTGCCGGCCGACGAGCTGAAGTTCAAGGACGCCGACATCTACGGCATGAAAGAACTACCGGTTACCTGGTGAGCGACGACATGCGGTTCGACGACCAGATCGCCGTCATCACCGGTGCCGGTGGCGGCTTGGGTCTGCAGTACGCCTTGCTGCTGGCGTCACGGGGCGCGCGGGTGGTGGTCAATGACACCGGCGGATCTGTGACGGGTTCGGGCACCGACACCGACGCCGCCTCCGCTGCCGTCGAGGAGATCCGTCGGCACGGCGGCGAGGCGATCCCCGACACCCACAGCGTGGCCACACCCGAAGGCGGACAGGCGGTCATCGACACTGCGCGCAGTGCGTGGGGCCGGGTTGACATCGTGATCAACAACGCCGGCATCGTGCGCGACGCGGCGTTCGAAGACATGACCGCGGACCGGCTCGACCCGTTGCTGGATGTGCACCTCAAGGGCGCGTTCTACGTGACCGGGCCGGCGTGGAAACTGATGCGCGAGCAGCGTTACGGACGCATCCTGAACACCTGCTCGGCCGCCGGACTGCTCGGCGCCGAACGGATGAGCAACTACGGCGCGGCCAAGACCGGGCTCGTCGGCCTCACCCGGGTACTCGCTGCCGAGGGCGCCGACCGCAATATCAAGGTCAACGCGATCGCTCCGATCGCCTACACCAGGATGCTCGCCCAGTCGCTCGAGGGAGCCGGGCCACAAGACGACCCGGCTGCGCAAGCCGTCCTGGACGAGCTTGTGGCGCAATATCTTCAGAAGCTCGATCCGGCGCTGGTCGCCCCGGTGGCGGCGTTCCTGACACATCGGGACTGCCCGGTCTCCGGTGAGATCTACACGGTCGGCGCCGGACACGTCGCCCGGTTCTTCATCGGCCGAACAAAAGGCTTCTACAGTCCTGCGCTGTCACCTGAGCAGGTTCGCGATCATCTCGACGAGATCCGCGACGAGACGGGCTATTCCGTGCCCGGCGGACCCGGCGACGAGATGGCCGAGCTGTTCGCCATGATCATGGCGAACCAGCCCAACTGACCGCTACAGGTGGCTGGCGGCGAACCCAGCCGCCTGCTGGGTCATTCCGTTCATCGGGTACGAGGAGTGAGCGAAGCTCGGCAGGCCGCCGGGATCGCCGTTGCAGATCGAGTCGCCGTCGGCACATAGATCGTCGGTCTTCGGCACGTACAGCGGGCCGATCGAAACCGGCGGCGCGCCGTAACTCTGCAGCCACTGAGCCGACGGCTTCCCGAAGAGCGTGACCGCGGCGACGTGATTAGCGATCTCGGGCGGCATCGGCTTGGGCAGAGTCGCCAAGTATTCCGCGGGTATCCCTGGGGGGACTGACGCCGAGGTGACGGCGCCGGCCACGGCCGCCCCCTGCGAGTACCCACCGAGCACAATCCTGGTCTTGGGGCAGTTCGCCGCGGTTGCCTCGATATGACTGCTGGCGTCTTTGATCCCGTCGGAGACGCTTCGGGCCAACTCGACGCGGTCAGTGAAGTTGCTGCTGGCCTCGTAATTGACCGGATATACGCCAAGCGACTTGCCGCCGATCGCGGTCCGTAACGCGTCGACGAACGGTTCCCCGATCCCGCCGACGCCGGGTGGCTCGCTGGTTCCGCGAGCGAACACCGCCTCGACGTCGGGACATGGCTGGGCAGCGGCGATCGGTAGCGGGGCACTCAACAACGCGCCGACGGTTACCAGTGCTGGGAACAGGACACGGCCGATCAGGCTCAGGGACATGATCTCTATTGTGTCGTAAAGAACGCGGACGCGCCGCAGCGAGGTGACCAGCTGCCCGCGCAACGGCTTACGACGCCTCGCCGGAATCGTCGAGAACGCTGACCGCGATGCCGTACGGCAGGAAACGAACCTTGCGGGTCGTGTCGGCGTTGTTCTGGTTCGCACGCAGCGCATGGAGCTCGGAGGCGTACACCTCCTCGACGCGCGCGCCGCCGTCGGCGCTCACCGTGTAGATCGCCCACACCCCATCACCGGCTTCGCCGGTGGTTTCCGGCCTGGTGCGGGTACGCCGCGCCAGGTCCTCGAAGACCGATGCCAACCCGCTGCGGTCGCCGGGAAAGGTCAAGAAGCGCCCGACCCCCTCGAAGGCGTCGCGGAGACCCTCGGTCGCGTCGCGAAGTATGTGCTCGAAATCCTCCGGTTCGAATCCGAACCGACCGTTGTCGTCCATCGCCGCCTCCTGGCTGCTCACACCGAATACACCCAGTGTGCGCATTTAAGCCGGATCGCGCCACAACCTCCTCGGCTTCGTGGTGCTAGTAGCCGTAGCCTGGGCCCGCGTAGGGATTCTGCTGGTAGGGGTTCTGCTGGTACGGGCTCTGCTGGTACGGGTTCTGATACGGGTTCTGCTGGTAGGGGTTCTGCTGCTGGTAAGGGTTCTGCGGCTGCTGGCTCGCCCCGCCCTGGCCTTCGGGAACCTGCACCGGGATGGGGACCGGCAGGAACGGCAGGTTCAGATAGGTCGTCGTCATCGCCGGCCCCGTAGAGGTGCTCGGCGGCGGGGGTGGCGGCGGAGGCGGTGGGGTGCTCGGCGTCGTGCTGGTCGCCTGGGGCGTGGTGGTCGTCGGCTGCGGCACGGTGGTGGTGGCCCGCGGGGTGGTGCGCGGCGGAGGCGGCGGTTCGTACGTCTGGACCGGGGCGGGAGCCGGGACCGGCGGAGGCGGCGGAGGTGGCGGCGCTTCGCTGGGAGGAGGTGGAGGCACCGGGCTTGCGGACGGCTCCACGCTTGGCGGCGCCGGCACCGGACTCGGCGACGGCAACTGCGAGCTCAGCGGCGGCGGAGGTGGTGCCGTGGTGCTGCTGCTGGGCAACGTCGGCGCACGGTTGCTACTGGTCAACGTGAAGGCAACCCCACCGATCGCGACCATCGACACCAGCGCGGCCAACCCCAAGAACAGCTGGGGCAGCCGCGTTCCGCGGGTCCGCACCGGGTCGATCGGCTCGAACTTCGGCAGCTGCATCAGCTGCGACGGCGTCGCGCGGTTGTCGTCGGTGTCGTACGGTTCGCCGGTGTAGACGACCGGATCGTCGTCGGAGTCGTCGGCCTGCGACCAGGCGAGCTCCGTCAGCCGTTCCGACGGGTCGTCGAAAAGCGCTCCGGCGGTGGGGATGTCGAATGTACCCGTCGACGCGCTGAACGCACCGGTGGAGGTACCGAGCGCGCCGGTGGGCGGCATGAATCGCCCGGTCGTGGCCAGCCCGCTGGTCGAGGTCGCGAAACTACCGGTGGATGCACCCACCAGAGCCGCGATCGTCGTTTCTTCGCGTTCGCCGGCTTTCTGAGCAATGGGTTGGCGAGCCGAGAGCTTCACGGCGCCGACGGCCGTCGCGAGCCCGGGTTGCGCGGCGGTGATCACCGAGGTCTTGGTATGGGCCGAAAGGCGCTGGGCGACAAGGGGAATCTTGGCCGTTCCGCCGGCCATCGCCACGGCCGCAAGGTCCTTGCTTCGAATCCTGTTGCGACGCAACATATCATCGAAAGCAGCGAACAACCCGTCGAGCCGCTCTTCGATCAGGCCGTCGAGTTCGGCTCGGCTGATCTCCAGGCGGGTATGCTGCCCGGGCAGGTCGAGGGCGAATTCGGTGCTCTTATCGCTGGACAGCCGTTCCTTGGCCAGCTGGCATTCGTGACGCAGGCCGGCGAACTGCCCGACGACCGCGGTGCCGGCTGGATCTACGCCGTTGCCGTGGCCCGCGTTGTCCAGTGCGTGCACCATCAGCGCCTGGTCGATCAGGTCACCGGAGAAGTCCTGGTAACGCAATGTGTCGGCGATCGGAGTGAAGTCCGACGCGGCGTCAGCCAGGGTGATGCTGGTGCCGCTTCCGCCGAAATCGAGCAGCGCGACGACACCCTTGGCGGGCAACCGGGAATCGGAATTCAACGCGGTCAGCGCGGCAACGGAATCCGGCACCAGCCGCGGCGCGATACCGCCGTGGACGAAGTCTGCGTGGGTGTTCAACGCGGTTTGCATGCCCCGCAACGCGTCTGCGCCCCAGTGCGCCGGAACGGCCATGGTGATGTTCGAGGTCGCGGCTTCCCCACCGGTCTCGTTGATCAGCGCATCCAGCGCCTCCACCAGCAGCAGCGACGGGTCATGGGTCGAACCATCGGCGGATTTCAGGAGCTTCGAACCGCCGACCCGCTCGACGAAACCGGTCATCAGCGTGCCGGTGTCGTCACCGTCCGGGTTGGCCACGGGCACACCGAGTTCTGGCGCGCGGTCCGGAAAAAGCGTCAGGACAGCGCGCCGCGACACGGGTGCTTTACCACTTCGGACCGCGACTAAATTTGTGGTGCCGATCGATAACCCCAACGGGTCATACATAACTCAAATACTTTCGTCGACAACGTTCGGTAGCCAGCGTCAACGATAAGGGCGGGCCACGCTATGGCGACCGGCCACAACGTCATCGGTATCCGGTCGATGCGGTTGCGTCACCGAAGTGAGACAGCCGCCGACTTGACAGATCGAGGCGTGTCAGACGACGGTCAGCGGGAGCGATTGCCGCGGCTTGAATTCGAAAGTTGCGCCGCCGCTGAACTTGACGACCGCAACCTCGGACAGCTCCTTTGCCGCGCTGTCGGTCTCGGCAAGCTCCACAGTCCAGTCGGTGCTCGTGCCGGTCACCCGGACTTCGATGCGCGGGTCGATTGCGGTGGCGATCGCCTGTAGCGGCTGGGTCGACTCCGGTGAGCACAGCGAGATCCAGGCGGCGTCGTCGTGGGCCGGCGACCGGCGGACGGTCAATCGGTCGCCGCCGTCGGCATTCACGTATCCCGACGGATTGAACAACGGGTGTAGCTCGAAAACCTTGCGCACACCCTCGATTCCGGCGGGCAGCGCCAGGGCCCGGTGGATACGTTCCGCTCCGAGCCCGGCGACTCCGGTCAACCCGCGAGTGCAGATCGAGTCGGCCAACTCGATGTCCGATCCCGCGCGCTCCCGTACCGCGATCGCAAAGGACAGATACAGCAGATGCATCTGCAGGCAGACCTCGTCGGCCATCCGCACCAGCGCCGAATGCGAGTAGGCACCGAAATCGAAGTCGGACACCACTGGGCCCGAATACTCGGCCAGCCCTTCGTCGGAGTGGTCGATCGGATCGAGTTCCCAACTGGCAGCTCGGGTTTCGGCCACGATGTCCAATGCCGGTATACCTTCGACCGGCGGATAGGACTCGTCGATGATCACCGTCCACGCGCAGTGCGGCGCCCGGTCCGACGGCACCCGGGGCGGACGGTGGATGGGACGCACCTGCGCACGCACATTGGTCGCGACGGCGGTGGCGTCGAACGTCGGATCCTCGATGGTGTGGCACATTCCGAAGACGTAGTCGGGGCCCATCGGCTCGACGTCGAGCAGGGCGCCGCAGTGGTCGAGGTGAAATTCGCCGTTCCAGCGGTCGTGAATGGTGTAGCGGAAGTCCATGAACTGTGGCGGTGCGCCGATGTCGAGCTGCAGTCCCTTGAAGATCGTTATGACGTCGACACCTTCGTAGTTCAGTGCGCGCTGCATGCGTCGGGTGTAGATCGGACTGGCGCCGGCCCACTCCTCGATCGCGATCTGCACCATCTCGTCGCGCCCGAATTCCTGGATGCACCAGGCCATGCCTGAGCGGTCGATCATCTGCCCGATCAACAGCAGCTCGGGAAGTAAGACGGCAAGCTGTTGGCGCGACAACTGGGCATAGCGGGATTGGCTCACTGCCCAAAAATAGAGCCGACTATGTTATAAAGTCAACAATGTCTATTGTCGCAGGCCAGAAGGCCCCCGCCGGCCCCACCCGGCGGACCAGCGCACCGCGCAAGCGCGGCGACGACACCCGCGCGAAGATCATCGACGAAACCGTCCGCTGCATCGCGGAAGAGGGTTTCGCCGCCGCGACGGCGAAGCACGTCGCCGAACGGGCGGGCGTCACCTGGGGCGTGATCCAGTATCACTTCGGCGACCGCAACGGTCTATTGATGGCCGTGGTGGACGACGGCGTGGCCCGGCTGCTGGAAAGTCTTTCCTCGGCCGACGTCACCGACCTGCCGATGCGGGAGCGCATCGAGGTCGTCGTCGACATCGCCTGGAGTTGCTACAGCAGCCCGACGTCGATGGCGGCCTTCGAGATCTTGCGGGCCAACCGCGATGGCCCCGTCGGCTCGTCGCGACGCCACCTGCTGGAGATGAATGAGGCGATCGGTCAGCTCGGTCGGCTGATCACCGATGATCCGGCCAATGATGGTGTGGCCGAGGTGATTTGGGCAACGCTGCGCGGTGTGGTGTTGGCGCAGATGATCATCGGCACGCCGATCGACTGGCAACGCGAGAGGCACGCGCTCATCGAGATGGTCACCCACTATCTGGGCTGAGTGTCAGCCGGGGATCTTCGCGGCGATCCCGTGCACGATGTCGAGGGCCTGTTCGGCGATGTCATAGCGGCAGGCGGAGACATCGATCGCGACGTTGTCGCGCACGGCCAGGGCGCGCTGGCATTGCATGCCACCGGCATCCTTCAGCGTCTGCGTCATGGTCATCGTGCCGTCCATGTCGGCCGGTGTGCCGACAATCCACAGTTGTGGTGTCGGGGGCGTGGGGAAGGCCAGCGACAGCGTGCGGCCCGAGCAACTGGCCCACTGCGATTGTTGTTCGACGAGAAGCTTTTTGGCGGCGTCGGCGGTCGGGAAGCTGATCACCGCCTGGATGACGGCATAGATACGCGGGCCGTCGCCGGCATTGCGCAGCGCCTGCGATCGCACCCCGGTCCACCCGGTGTCGGCATAGACCAGGTGCTGCGCCGGCGCCATCACACCGATGCAGTCTTTCTGCAGAAGTTTCGCGGAGTCATCGATCACCGAGTCGGCAAACGACTCCTGGACCAGCGCGGCGGCTCCCACCATCCCGGCGATCTGCTCAGGCGGTAGGAGCAGCCCCGACAACGCTGTGCTGTTCAGCGGACCGGTGGGCGCACCCGCCGTAGGTGTGCCGTTGACCGACGGCGTAGCCGGGTGCGGACGGGATTTCGTGGCCAACACCGCGAACACCACCAGCGCCGCGACCACGATCACGACAGCCCCGATCACGGCGCCCAGACGCGGGCCCCGCAGGGCGGATGAGGCGAGCTCCGGTTGCCGGCGCAGCCCCAACGGCGCGGTCGCTGAATAAGGGCCATGAGAACCCCATTGCGACACACCTTGGGCGGAGGGCTGGGGTGGTCACCTGCCACGGTGCCGTCGTCGAGCCCAGCTGGTCGTTGAGCGCCTCGGCGGCGGCGTCGGAGAGAGCGCGGGCCGACGTGAACCGCTGGGCCGGATCTTTGGCCATCGCGGTGGCGATCACCTGATCCAGCTCCGCCGACAGTCCAGGCACCAGATCGCTAACCTTCGGCGGCGGTGCGTGCAGATGCGCCGCGACCACGGCCGCTGATCCATTGGCCGTCGGGTACGGCGGCTGTCCAGTCAGCAGCCGAAACAGGCTGCAGGCCAACGAATACAGATCCGCCCGACCGTCGAAGGGCTGGCCGGCCAGCACCTCGGGCGCCGCGTACGCCACCGTCGCCGTCACCGATCCGGTGGTGGTCAGGCTCGCATCGTCGGACGCACGCGCAATGCCGAAGTCCCCCAGCAACACTCGCTCGTCGGGACCAATCGGACCGGACAGCAGAAAGTTCGCCGGCTTGATGTCGCGGTGCACTACACCGTGCCGGTGCGCATAGTCCAGCGCCTTGGCGACTTCGCCGAGTATGTGCACGGCGCGCGCCGGTGTCATCGTGCCCGCCCTCAGCGCGGCATTCGCGTCGGTGCCATCGACGAACTGCATCGCGATCCACAGCTGACCTTCGAACTCGCCCCGCTGGTGAATCGACACGATGTTGGGATGATCCAGGGCTGAGGCGACATCGGCCTCCCGGATGAACCGCGCACGGAAATCCTCGTCGCCGGACAACTCGGCGTTGAGCACCTTCAGCGCTTCGCTGCGCGGCAAGTCAGGATTGCGCGCCAGATACACGGTGCCCATTCCGCCGCCACCCAGCACCCGTTCGATCTGGTATCCGGCGAAGATCGAACCGGGGCTCAACATGCTGGCGTGTGTCCTTCGTTCGACCCGGGCGATTGCAGATGGCCGAGGATAACCGGATGCCCGGAGAATACCCGGCGACATGTGCTGCAATGACGAGATGAGCTCCCAAGGACAGGACGGCTGGCTCGCCGACGTCACTGCGATAGAACAGATCAAGTACCGCTATCTGCGTGGACTGGACACCAAACACTGGGATGACTTCGCCAACACCCTCACCGAGGATGTCATCGGCGACTACGGGTCGTCGATGGGCGAGGAACACCACTTCACCAACCGCACCGACCTGGTCGAGTACATGCGGTCGTCGCTGCCGGCCAACGTGATCACCGAGCACCGCGTCACCCATCCGGAGATCGAGGTGAACGGCGACGAGGCGACCGGCATCTGGTATTTGCAGGACAAAGTGATCGTGGCCGAGTTCGACTTCATGCTGATCGGCGCCGGCTTCTATCACGATAAGTACCGCCGCACCGCCGATGGATGGCGGATCAGCACGGTCGGCTATGACCGGACCTACGACGCCACCTTGTCGCTGAAAAACCTGGACTTCAAGGTGACACCGGGTATCGCGATCGCTCTATAGCCACAACCGTTGGGGCGCAACCAGTTACTGGGTGATCGCTATGACCGCGCCGGGCCGCAGCCACTGAATGACCTGCACCAGCTTGGCATCGTCGATAGCGACACAACCCTCGGTCGCGCCGCCGTCAGTGGTGTGGAAAAAGAACGCCGCACCCTTGCCCGCCTGCCGGTTCGGGTTGACGCCCATCACGACCGCATGTTTGTACTGCGGGATCTGGAGGTTTTCACTCGCCCCGGTGTCGAACGGGCACTGCGCCTTGTGGCAGACCTGCATGGTGTTGAACGTGGCGCTGCCGTCATCGCCGTTCCACCAGTGATTGTTGTCGACCTGAACATATTTCAGACCGCCACCGGGATTGGGCGCGGTCCCGAACGCGAACGGCAGGGTATAGACCCCCATCGGCGTTGCGGGGTAACCGCTTTTGGCCTCCGGCGCTAGACCTGCCGAGCCGATGTGGGTGGGGATGCCGGCCTCGACGGGTTGCCAGCCGGCCGCGGTTCGTTGGTAGATATCCATTTTCGCGTTCGAACCGCCGGTTCCGACAACGGAAACCACCTGTGTGGCGTTGCCTACCAACGGGGCAAACCAAGGTGCGCCGACTGCACCCCCCTTTGGAGCGGTCGCCATGGGTATAACGGCTGCGCACACCGCAGCGCACAGTAGACCCAGCAGTCGGCGCACCGTCTCATCGTCGGTGCAGTCCGATCGCGAGGTCAAGTCAAGGTTTGGCGTCGATCAGGTCACCACGTGGCCGCGACGCGACGCTCGTCAGCTGTCGCCGCTGGTGCACCGATATGTTCGTAGGCGTTGCCCACTGGATCCCCGGGTATAGAAAGCGATAGATGTCACCGACAGATCGCAGCCGTCCGCCCGCTGGTGACGGCCATACGACAAAGCTCGCCACGGCGGGCGGCGTCGGCGTGCCGCCGCTGACGGTCTGGCTCGGATCGGCGATGTACACCTTCCCGATCGACCGGGACGTCATCGTGGGCCGCGACCGCCAGTGCGACATCCGCTTCCACGACATCAACCCCGACGATCTGACGCTGATCTCGCGGGTGCATGCGATTCTGCGGCTCGACGGCGGTCATTGGGTGGTTGTCGACAAGAGCCAGAACGGCATCTTCGTCGAGGGTGCGCGCGCCAACCTGATCCCGATCCGCGACGGCCTGAGCGTCGCCTTGGGCGGCCCGACCGGCCCACAACTGACCTTCCGGGTCGCGACCCCGACACCGGCTCCGGCCCGCGGCGACAGCCCCGCGACGGCTGCATTTCGCGCGCCGGGCCGACCACCCGGACCACCACCGGGATCACCACCCCCGACGCCGCCGACGCGGGCGCAGTCGCGGCCGTTGCCGCGTCCGGCACCGCCACTGCAGCCGAGTCGTCCGATCCCGGTTCGCGCGCCGAACTCGGCGACGATCGGGCGCGCCAAGAGCAACGGCATCGTCGTAGAGGACGCGCTGGCCTCACGCGTACACGCAATGCTGGAATCCACGCCGGCCGGGCTGGAGATCCGCGACAACCACAGCAGCAACGGCACCTTTGTCAACGGCACCCTGATCAGCAGCGCGAAGTTGCGCGACGGCGACGTCGTCACGATCGGCAACACCGACCTGCTCGCAACCGGCAACACGCTGGTCCCCCAGCCCGTGGCGACGCGCACCAGCGGCCTGACCGCGCACGGGTTGGCGTTGACGATCGACGGACACCAACTGCTGCAGGACGTGTCCTTCGATGCGAAGCCGGGGACGCTGACCGCCGTGATCGGTCCATCCGGGGCCGGCAAATCCACGCTGGTCAAGCTGATCGGCGGCGCGCTGCCTCGCAGTGCGGGCCTGGTCGCGTTCGACGGCCACGACGTCCACGCCGAATACGCGTCGATGCGCTCACGGATCGGGATGGTGCCCCAGGACGACGTCGTGCATCGCCAGCTCACCGTCGAGCAGGCCCTGAACTTCGCGGCCGAACTGCGGCTGCCGCCGGACACCACCGCCGACGATCGCCGGGAGGTGGTCGAACGGGTGCTTGACGAGCTGGAGTTGACGCCGCACAAGGACACTCGCGTCGACAAGCTGTCCGGCGGGCAGCGCAAGCGGGCATCGGTCGCGATGGAACTGCTGACCGGGCCGTCGCTGCTGATCCTCGATGAACCGACGTCGGGTCTCGACCCGGCGCTGGACCGTCAGGTGATGACGATGCTGCGTCGCCTGGCCGACGCCGGCCGAGTGGTCATCGTCGTCACGCATTCGTTGACCTACGTCGGGATGTGCGACCAGATCCTGTTGCTGGCGCCGGGCGGCAAGACCGCGTTCGCCGACCCGCCCGCGCAGATCGGGCCGTTGATGGGCAGCAACGATTGGGCCGACATCTTCGCCCGGGTCAGCACCGACCCCGACGGCGCGCATCGCGCGTATCTGTCCCGCCATCCGGCGTCACCGCGCCGGCCGTCACCGACCGCCGGGGCGGCACCGCTGGGAAAACCGCCACGGACCAGTTCGTGGCGGCAGGTGCTGACGCTGGTACGTCGCCAGACTCGGCTGATCACCTCGGATCGCGGGTATTTCGCGTTCTTGGCGGTGCTGCCGTTCGTACTGGGTGTGCTGTCGCTTGCGGTGCCCGGCAGCACCGGCCTGGGACCTGCCGGGGCGACGGAAGAGCCGATCGACGTCCTGATCCTGCTCAACATCGGCGCGGTCTTTTTGGGCACGGCGCTCACCGTGCGGGACCTCGTCGGCGAACGAATGATCTTCCAGCGCGAGCGGGCCGTCGGCCTGTCCGCGTCGGCCTACCTGGTGGCCAAGGTCGTCGTGTACAGCATTGCGGCGCTGATCGGCACCGCGGTGATGGTCGCGATCATGACGATCGGCAAGGGCACACCCGCGCACGGCGGAGCGCTGCTGGGCCCCGGCGTGCCGCAGGGCGTCCTGGAGCTGTATCTGGGCCTGGCGTTCACGGCGATCACGTCGGCGCTGGTGGGGCTGACGCTGTCGTCGTTGGCCCGCTCCACCGAGCAGGTGCTGCCGATGCTGGTGGTGACGATCATGGTCTCGATGGTGCTGGCCGGTGGCCTGATTCCGGTGACGGGACGGCTGGTTCTGGATCAGCTGGCCTGGTTCGTGCCCGCGCGTTGGGGCTTCGCGGCCTCCGCGTCGACCGTCGACCTGAACAGCGTCGAGGCGGGGCTGCCCGCCGACCGGCTGTGGCGGCACGTGGCCGGCGCCTGGCTGCAGGACGTCGGCATGCTCGCAGCTCTGGCCGTCGTCCTCGCCGGCCTGGTCCGTTACCGGCTGAGGCTGGGAAATCGGGCTCGCTGATGCCGGTCTTCGTCCGCAGACTCTTCGGCATCGGCAAGCTGCCCGCCGACGTGCGCGCGCAGGTCGAGGCCGAGGGACTCATCCACCTCGCCGACTTCGTCCCCGTCACCCGCCGATTCAGCGGCGCCATCCCGGGGCTGCGTTCGTCGCATAGCGTCGCCAGCTACGTCGGGTCGGTCGTGTTCACCTCGCAGCGCGTCCTTGCGACGCTGTCGTCGCTGCCCAAGCTGGCCGGGCCCACCGTCGACGTACGTTGGGATGCAACGCAATCCGGAGTGGCGACCGCGGAAATATCATCGACCGGGCTGCAGATCGAGGCCGAGGTCGACGAACTCGACCAGACCTTCTCCGGCCACCTGTCGCTGCAGTACAAGCTCGACATTGCCGACGAAGTGCTGGCCAAACTGCCCCGACACTCGCTGGCCTTCGACATGCCGCCGGAATACGTCCTTCGCGCGGTCGGCGTCACCTACCGGCCGTGATGAGCTTCGCGGGGCGCCCACACCGCCGACGTCGCCGACAGGTCCGGCCAGGGCGGGCGGCGCAGCACGGCCGCGCTGCCCAGCACCGCCGCTATCAGTCCGGTGATGACCCCGATCAGCGCTAGCCGATCCGAGTCCACGGCGCCGACCCACTGGGTGGTACCGCCTTGGATGACGAATACGCCTACCGGCGTCGCCGAGCCGCCACGGACCTTGGAAACGGGGATCACCGTGGCGCCATCCGCCGTCCGGTAGGCCTCGCCGTAGACGCGAGAGCGAGTGCCGTTGGTGGGCAACTGCTCCAATGACTCAGGGATTTTCATAACCCGATCCTTCCAGGAGAACCGGCGTCGTTGGCCGCCTCGACGCGCGATGGTTTCTACGATGACACTGTGGACGATCACGCATTCAGCACGCCGGAACGGCAGGCGATCTACCGCGTGATCGCCGAACGTCGCGACATGCGGCGGTTCGTCCCCGGTAGCAAGGTCTCCGAGGATGTGCTTTCCCGCTTGCTCCAGGCCGCCCACGCCGCTCCGAATGTCGGCCTGATGCAGCCATGGCGATTCATCCGGATCACCGACGACGAATTGCGGCAGCGCATCCATGCGCTGGTCGACGAGGAACGCCAACAGACCGCGCACGCGCTGGGTCAACGCGCCCAGGAATTTCTCGCGCTCAAGGTCGAGGGCATCCTTGATTGCGCGGAATTGCTCGTGGTCGCGCTGTCCGATGGCAGAGACGGCTACGTGTTCGGCCGCCGCACGATGCCCCAGATGGATCTGGCTTCGGTGTCGTGCGCTATCCAAAACCTCTGGCTGGCAGCACGATCCGAGGGCCTCGGAATGGGGTGGGTATCGCTGTTCGATCCGCCGAGGCTGGCGTCGCTGCTGTCGATGCCCGCCGATGCCGAGCCGGTCGCGATTTTGTGTCTCGGTCCGGTGCCCGATTTCCCCGACCGGCCATCACTGGAATTGGACGGCTGGGCGCTGGGCCGCCCGCTGTCTGAATTCGTGTCGGAAAACCACTGGGGCCAGCCACCCGCAACGTGAGCCTCAGCTCATCGCCAGTTGCGCGATGAGGGTGCTGATCGCCTCGACTGCATCGGGTGGCACGGAACGCTCAGATTCGGCGTCGAGCAATGTTTGCGTCGAGACGCCGGCGGCGTTGGCGGCCTCTTCGACGCCGAGTTCAGCGCTGTGGCGCGCGCCGTAAACCCGCTGCCCCAAGGTGGCGGACGGCGACGTCGCGGCCCGCAGCATCAGTTCGTTGTAGCGCCGCCGGACCGCGCTGAGTGCCAGCGCCACCGACGGAGTGCCACGGGCATTGCGCGCCGCGTTGGCGGCCACCGTCTCGAGCTGGCGCAGATTGGCCAGCAGGGGCGTGGCCCGTGGGGTGAACTCCGGGTCCGACGGGTCGGGTAGAGCGCTCACCGCGGGGGCGATGCTGTGCAAGGCGAGCTCGACTGCCTCGGCCATCAACGGCGCCTGAACCGTGTCGGTCAACACCTCGGTGACCTCGCTGTCCTGGTCGGCCGGGCTGCCGTTGCGAATACGCGTGATGGTGCCGGTCGGCCAGCTCAGCACCTCCTCCAATTTGGCCAGCGTCCCGCGACGCGGCCAACTGCGTCCTTTCTCGAACGCGATCAGGGTGCCGGCGTTGATGACTTTGTCCCTGGCCAGGCTGCGCTGGGTGATGTCGAGTTCGCGCCGGCGGGCGGCCACCGCGCGACCGGCCCGGGCGACATCGGGATCAGTCTCGGACAGCTCGTCCCAGTTGCCTTCCGTGTCGTCCGTGTCGTCCGCGTTGTTTGTCTCCTCGACGGCGGTCCTCACGGTCTCGTCGCGCGGGCCGCCGGGCACGAGAGTCACCGGGATCCCATCCGCGTCTCCCAGATGCACCGTCATCGGACGGGTGATCAGCGCCGAGTTGCGGCGCACACCGTCGACGAACATCCCGTTGGTACTGGTGTCGATGACCTGCCAGCCGTCATGACGCGGCTCCAGCCGAACATGCGAGCGGGAGATCCGGCCATCGTTGACGCGCACGGTCGCCGACGGATCTCGGCCGATGACGGCCACACCGCCGTCCGCGCTCAGCGGGTGCGATTGGGATCCGATCCGGACCACCAAGTCGGGTATGGATGCCGACGCACTCGGGCCGGTGGTCATCGCGCTCCCTGGTTCGCTGCTACGTCTTTGCTGCGGCACCGAAGGGGTTAGCGCTACTCACACGCTCCGGTTTCGAGGCCGATTGGTCGCACTTATCGCTACATTTCACGGTCTTATCAGACCCTTAGCTCGCCCACCATAGCACCATAGAATGCCGTTCGGGCACGTCAATGACACCGCAGCGACGAGCCAGCCGGAGCCGACCACTTTTCGAAGCAGTGCTTCGTTTTAACTGTTGCACTGCTGCCTCGGAATGCCTAAAGTCGTAGCAATAACGATGCGTGCGCATCGCAACAGGAGGGGTACAAGCTATGACTGCCACCGTGGTATCGCTCACCGCGCTATCCGACGAATTCGTCCCGGTCTGCACTTCCGACCCGGAGCGATGGACGACCAACCCGGACGACGAGGCCAAAGCTCTCTGCCGCGCCTGCCCGCTTCGCTGGCGGTGCGCCCGCGAAGCCTGGGAGACACCCGGCGCCGAGGGGTTGTGGGCGGGCGTGGTGATTCCTGAATCCGGTCGAGGTCGCGACTTTGCGCTTCGCCAACTGCGCTCGCTGGCCGCGCACGGCGGCTATCCGGTTCGACCTGGATACCGCGCCCGGCGCCGCATCGTCTTGCCAGGCGCATAGCGCATCGCACACCAGGAGCTATTTGCTCGGCGGCGGTTACGATGCCGGGGTGCAACCACCGCCGCCGGGCCCTCCTCCACCGTGGGGACCCCCACCCGACGATCCCCGGGAGCACGCGGGGCCAGGTTTCGGGGTCCAGCCGGGCCCGGAGAGCTACGGCCAGCAACCGCCACCACCTGGGTACGTGCCGCCACAGTGGGGCGGCTACGGCCCACCGGTGCCGGCCCCGACGCCACAGCAGACGTTCGGCTGGATCAGCCTCGCTGCCATCGGGCTGCTGGGCCTGCTCGGCGCGATTCTCACGCTGACGCTCTGGATCAACCTGAACAGTTCGGTCAGCCGTGCGACGGATGTGTGCAACCGGTTCGGCGGCGAGTACGCCAACATGTGCCGCCAGCAGATCGAGAAGATGGTTCCCACCGTGCCCGTCGCACTGGTCGTCTGTCTCTTCCTGATCATTGCGGCGTGCCTCGCGGTTGCCGCCGGCGCGGCAATGCTCTTCGTCAAAAGACCGATCGGGCAGTTCCTGATTCTCGGCGGCGGCATCGTCATGCTCGTCTTGTCGATCGGTGTAGAAGCTCGCTACGGCGCGACGAGTCGAGTTACCTACGACCTGATTGCAGGTCTGGTCATCGCGGTCACCGGCGGCCTGATGTTCATCCCGGCCTTCCGGGTGCTGCTCGGAATGCCGCCGCAACTGATGGGCCGCCCGAGGCCCGGCGGTCTTCCGGGCGGCGGACCGTGGCCGCCCGGGCCGCCGCCGCCACAGCAGTACGGCCCTCCCGGCCCGCCGCAGCAGTGGTGAACGGCCCGGCCGGACAGGCCCCGCCAACGACCGCGAATCGCCGGAGCCGATAACGTCGACGGGGCCCGGCAAGGCTCAGGAGGTGGCGGCGATCGGCGGCACGGACCCAAATCCCAGATACGCGGCGCGACAATGTGCTGCTCGTGCACTGGCACGACCTGGGCCGGTATCTCGGCGTATACGGTCACGCCGACGTCTCGAGTCCCAGGCTCGACGCGCTGGCCGCCGAGGGCTTCTTGTTCACCAGAGCGCATGCCACCGCACCGCTGTGCTCGCCGTCGCGCGGATCGCTGTTCACCGGTCGCTACCCGCAGAGCAACGGTCTGGTCGGCCTGGCCCACCACGGTTGGGAGTATCGCCCCGGCGTTCGCACGCTACCGCAGATCCTCTCCGAATCCGGCTGGTACTCAGCTCTTTTCGGGATGCAGCACGAGACCTCACATCCGGCCCGGCTTGGTTTCGACGAGTTCGACGTCTCGAACTCCTACTGCGAGTACGTGGTCGAACAAGCTCAGCAATGGCTGCACGACCACGACGCCGGACAACCGTTTCTGCTGACCGCCGGATTCTTCGAGACGCACCGGCCGTATCCACGCGAACGGTACGAGCCCGCCGACATCGACGCTGTCGATACACCTGACTATCTGCCCAATACCGTTGAGGTACGCCAGGACCTGGCCGAGTTCTACGGATCCATCACCACCGCCGACGCTGCGGTCGGCCGGTTGCTGGACACGCTTGGCCGCCACCGGGCTGGACGCCAGCACCTGGGTGGTTTTCCTCACCGACCACGGCGCGGCATTCCCGCGAGCCAAGTCGACCCTGTACGAAGCGGGCACCGGAATTGCGATGATCGTCCGGCCGCCGACACGAATGAACTTGGCGCACAAGGTGTATGACGATCTCTTCAGCGGGGTGGATCTGCTCCCGACGCTCCTCGAGTTACTCGGCGTCGCAAAGCCGTCCGACATCGAAGGCATCTCGCATGCGCAGGCGCTGCTTGACCGGGACCATGCCGATCCGGTGCGCGACCACGTCTACACCACCAAGACCTACCACGACTCGTTCGATCCCATCCGCGCGATCCGGACGAAGGATTTCAGTTACATCGAAAACTACGCGCGCCGACCGCTGTTGGATCTCCCGTGGGACATCGAGGAAAGCCCGTCCGGGCATGCCGTCGCGCCGCTGGTCACCGCACCACGACCGGAACGCGAACTGTACGACCTGCGCGCGGACCCCACCGAGACCAACAACCTGCTGACCGCGGACGGCAACGACGGCGCCGTTCAGATCGCCGCTGATCTTGCTGTCCGCCTGCATGATTGGCGACAGCAGACCGGCGACGTCATACCGTCCGATTTCGCCGGCACCCGCATCGCGGCACGGTACACCGAAACGTATCTGCAGATTCACGAGAAGGCCCCCACCAGTCGATCCGGCATCGCCGCCGACCGCGGAATCGACGACGCAACCCGTCGAACGGATCCGTAAACGCGAGCCACCGGGTGTCCGGTTAGGCTCTCTCGGTGCCCGCGCATCCGACGTCCTATCTCGTGCTCGCCTCGCAGCGCTGCGGCAGCACGTTGTTGGCCGAGTCGCTGCGGGCCACCGGCAGCGCGGGCGAGCCGCAGGAGTTCTTCCAGTACCTGCCGACCACCGGGATGGCCCCGCAGCCCCGTCAGTGGTTCGCCGACGCCGAGGACGAGACGATCCTGCACTTGCTCGACCCGCTGGACCCCGGTACGCCGGATACCGCCTCATCGATCGCCTGGCGTGAGCACATCCGCAGTTCGGGCCGCACACCGAACGGCATCTGGGGCGGAAAACTGATGTGGAATCAGACACCGCTGCTGCAGCAGCGGGCGTCTTCGTTGCCCGATCGCTCCGGTGACGGCCTGCGAGCGGCCATCCGGGACGTCATCGGCAGCGAACCGGTCTTTGTGCACGTCCACCGCCCCGACGTGGTGTCGCAGGCGGTGTCGTTCTGGCGCGCCGTGCAGACCCGGATGTGGCGCGGCCGGCCACATCCCGAGCACGACTCCCAGGCCACCTATCACGCCGGCGCGATCGCCCACGCCGTCGCCATGCTGCGCGAGCAGAACGAGTGCTGGCGCGCCTGGTTCGCCGAGGAGGGCATCGAGCCGATCGATGTGCCCTATCCGGCGCTGCGGCGTAACTTGTCCACGATTGTCGCGACGGTGCTCAAGGCGATCGGGCAAGATCCCCGGATGGCCCCGGAGCCCAAACCGCACCACCAGGCCGAAGAACACTCGGATGAATGGGTGGATCGCTACCGCGATGACGCGCAGCGACTGGGGCTGCCGGACTAGCCGACGCTCATCCGCCCACCTGTGCGACGAAGAACACGCGACGGAACGGGTAGAACGTGGTCCCGTCCGGTCGAGGCGGATATGCGTCAGCCAACAGCGGGATGAGCTCTGCGCAAAACTGTTGGTACTCCTTGTCATTGAGCTGTTCTTTGACGGGACGTAGCGCCGTGCCGCTGATCCAGTCCAAGACCGGATGCTTGCCGCTCAGTTGATGGATGTACGTCGTTTCCCAGGCGTCGACGCTGCACCCGGCGTCGATCAGTAATTCGGCGTAGTGCGTCGGCGTGTCAACCACGGTGCCTACCCGAAACAGATCGTCGCGCAGCTTCGTTGCGTAATTGCTCGCGGTCGGGCCACGGCGCGCACCGCGGCATGCGAAGGGGTTTCGAAGCTGCCCGGCATCTGGATGGCGATCCACGACCCGGCGGCCAGCTGATCGGCCCATCGGACGAACAACTCGCCGTGCTCGGGTACCCAGTGCATCGCGGCGTTGCTGAGCACGACGTCGGTATCAGCTTGCGGCGTCCAGGTTCTCAGGTCGCCGACCGACGCTTGCACGCCGCGCCCGCGGGCGGCCTCGACCATTTCCGGCGAGCTGTCCACGGCTTCGATGACGGCGTCCGGCCAGCGGCGGGCCAGCTGACCGGTGAGGTTGCCGGGGCCGCAGCCGAGGTCGACCACCCGACGCGGGTTTTTCGCCCCGACACGGGCGAGCAGGTCGTAGAACGGTCGGGCGCGGTGATCGGCGAAGTCGAGATAGACATCCGGATCCCACATGGTGGTCCTCCTGTTCAACAGCAGTCCGGCCGACTGATATAGACAAACGGTATTACCCACCACATGCCGGACGAGTCGAGGATGGACCATGGCCGACGACGACGAGACTGCCGAGGTGCGGCAGGTCTGGTCAGCGCTGGGCTTGCCCGGCGTGATCGACGTACACACCCACTTCATGCCGAAGTCGGTGATGGACAAGGTGTGGCAGTACTTCGATTCGGCCGGCCCGCTGGTGGGCCGCGAGTGGCCGATCAAGTATCGAACCGCGGAATCGGAACGTGTCGAGATGCTGAGGCAGTTCGGCGTGCGCGGCTTCACCGCGCTGGTCTACCCGCACAAGCCACAGATGGCCGCCTGGCTCAACCAATGGGCCGTGCAATTCGCTCGGGCGACGCCGGATTGCCTTGCCACCGCGACGTTTTACCCGGAACCGGACGCCGGGGATTACGTCGAAGCTGCAATCAGCGACGGCGCGCAGGTCTTCAAGGCGCACGTCCAGGTGGGCCGGTATCAGCCCAACGACCCGTTCCTCGACCCGGTCTGGGGCGCCATCGAGGACGCTGGGATACCGGTCGTGATTCATTGCGGTTCCGGCCCTGCTCCCGGCGAATACACCGGCCCAGAGCCGATTCGACTTCTGCTGCAACGTTATCCGCGGCTGCGGCTGATCGTCGCGCACCTGGGGATGCCCGAGTATGTCGACTTCATGGACATCTGCGAAGCCTCGGCCGACGTCCGGCTCGACACCACGATGGCGTTCACGCCGTTCGTCGACGAGCTCATGCCGTTCCCGTCATCGCAGTTGAATCGACTGCGCGACTTGGGCGATCGCATCCTTTTCGGCAGCGACTTCCCCAACATCCCCTACGGCTACGCCGACGCCATGCGCTCACTCACCCAGATACCGGGCATCGATGACGCGTGGCTGCGCGGCGTCTTCTACGAAAACGCCGCGGCCCTGTTCGGTCGGACCGGCTAGTTCAGGCAACCGGCTGCGGTTGGGCGGTGCTGGCCCAGCGCAGCCTGTCCAGGAGCAGCGATTCGGGAAGAACGACGTGGCCATCGAGACGCTGATTCGACAGCGGGTCCAACGCCGCCAGCGCCTGGCGCTGGATGCCGGATTTCGAAATCAGACCGGGCAGCGGCCCACTCGCGGCCGGGCTGGCGTCGGTGCGGAATGCGCAGGCGACCGCCAACGTCTGGTCATCGCCGGAGCCGGACACCTCGGCGGCCGTCCAGACCTCGCGGACCGGGTAGGACCAGATCGCCGCGAGCGTGTTGGGCAGCGCGGTGTCGACCTTGACGCCGTACGCGGCAACATGATTCGAGTCGCCCTGGCTGACCCCGGCCCACGTCTCACGGGCCGACCGCGGGAACGGCGACGGAACATCGTCGGGATCGGCGATGGCAGCGGTCCAGCCGCTCTCCCGCAGATGATCCGCCAGCCGCCGCGCCGCCACCTCGGCGGTTTCGTGCAACGGGATCTGCGGCGAACGGGCTTGCAGCGCCGCGAGATTGTCTGCGGCGGAAAGCGTCACGCCGATCCAGGTCTCCCGTTCCCGGGTGCCGACCTCTGAGGTGCTGTCGCGGCTGGTGACGCGGATGGCGTCGGCGCGCAGGCCGTAGCGCTGCGCGTAACCGGCGATCAGCGGCAACGGCAGCGAGTCGGTGTCGCCCAGTGGCGGCGTCACCCGCAGCAGCGCGGTGGTCCGCACGTCGGTAACCGATTCCTCGGCCCGACGCGAGCACCCCGGTTCGGGCGCAGGATCGCCAGCCGGCGGTGCAGGATCGTGGTGACGGGCAGCCCCCGCCACCGCGCCAGCAACACGATCACCGCCGACGATCGCGATGCCGATCACCCAGCGCTCACGCACCGAATGCCACGGGAAAGCGACGACGGCGGCCACAACCGCCAACAGCGCCAACGTGATCCGTCCGGTGGGCGGCGAGGCGGATTGATGCGCGCTCACAGTGATGGTTCCTTTCGTCGGCGTGCGGCGATCGCGGCGGCGGCCACGACGGCCAGTAGGAGAGCGGCCGTTCCACCGAATGCGACGATCCGGGGCCACGGGCTCGTCGGCGCGGGTTCCGGCGGCGCCGCAACATGTTTCACCGGTGACTTGCCGGCGTCGGTGGCAGCGGGAAGCTCCCAGGTGAGAGCGGCCACCGGGTCCACGGCGCCCGCGCCGACCACGTTCGACGGCGCTCGGGCTCCGTTGTGTGCAGATCCGGTGATCCGCTGGATCACCTGCGTGGACTTCAACTCCGGATACTTGCTGCGCACCAATGCTGCGACACCGGAGACGTATCCGGCGGCGTAGCTCGTGCCGGTCAGCGGCACCAGTTGCTGATGTTCGTTCGGGAGGCCGTTGGCGAGTCCGCCGTCGTCGCGGTTACTCACCGACACGATGCTCTCGCCGGGAGCGGCGATGCCCACCCACGGACCGGCCATGGTGAATTTCGACGGCTGATCGCCGGGCGTCAGCGAACCGACCGACAACACGTACGGCTGCCACCAGGACGGCACCGAGACCGACGTGACACCGTCCCAGTTGCGGGCATCCTCGGGACGGCTCAAGTCGGTGAGCGGGTTGGAATCACACGCCGCTCCGCTGGCCGCGCCCGCGGCACCGATGTTGCCGGCGGCCGCGACGATCACCGCGTCCTTGTCGACGGCCGCATACCGGATCGCCGCTCCCAGTGCGCCCTGGTCGACGTTGCGATCGGCGGCTACACAGGTGATCCCCGAGACGGTGATCACCCGGGCGCCGAGGTCGGCCGCATGCACGATCGCGCGGCCCAGCGCGGTCACGTCGACAACCGCTCGCGCCAGGCCCGGGTCGCCACCGGCACCACGCGCCGAGAACTTGGCCGACGTCACCCGCAGCGATACCAGCCGAGCACCGGGCGCGATACCGGCGAAGCCGTCGTCGCCGGGCTGGCCGGCGATCAGGCCGGCAACCGCGGTCCCGCGCCCGTCGCAGTCGGTGAGCCCATCGGTCGACTCGACATAGTCACCGCCGGGTTGCACGCCGGGTAGCCGCGGCCCCGGCCGCACTCCGGTGTCCAGAACGGCGACCAGTTGGCCGTCGCCGCGGGAAAACGCCCACGCCGCAGACGGATCCAGGGACTGCTGGCTCGGCGGCACCGCTTTCAAGTCGGTGCCGGAGATGACGCCGGTGGCACTGCACTCGCCGCTCTTCTCCATCGGCGCCACCGGCCCCGGGGCCCCGGGCGGCGGCGCTGCACCGGGATCGACCTGAGGCCGATCGACCGCCAGCGCAGGCGGGCAGGCCCACAGCGTGGCCACCAAAGTCGCTGCAAGACAACCGAATCGCCGAGAACGGGCAGAACTCATCGATTGAGCACCCATTCGAACAGTCCGACCAGGTAGGCGATCACCGGGATCAGCGACGCATCGATGCCCGACGCCACGAAGCCCACCAACCGTCGCAACGGCAGCGAGTAGGTCTCCGGCGACGCGATCGCCGGGCTCAGTGCGACCACGACCCATGCCAGCACCAGGACCGCGAGCACCACGGCTATCACCAGCGCGGTCAGGTACTGCGCCGTCGCGGTGTAAAGCACGATCAAGCCGACGGCCACCAGGAACGGCTGGGCCAGCAGCCACGCCTTGCAGGCGGCCGAATCCCACACCCGGGCCCGCAACGCAGCCGCGGCCCCGGTCGCGGCGATCACATACCAACCCCAGGGGGACAACGTTTCTGGCCGCCACGCGATGGCCAGCGACCCGATCACGCTCAGCAGCACTGCGCCGGCGATGAAACCGGTTTGGTGTGCGTCGCTGATCCGGACCCGTCGCGGTAGATCCGCGAGCACCCGCGACGACGGTGCCGACGGAGTCGGGTCACCGGGAGCGGGAATGACCGGCAGCGGGAAGCGTGCCCACAGCGCCGACAGTTGCGGGGCCTCGACGGTCACCAGCAAGGCCACCACGAGAAGACCGGCACCCAGCGTCACCAACGGCAGCTGCCACAGTGCGCTCGCACCCGCGGCCAACAGCACGCCCGCACCCAACACCGTGGTCGTGGTGAAAAAGCGGATGGCGCCGTGGTTTTCGCGGTGGGGCAGAACCAGGCTGATCAGCGACCACGCGGCCACTCCGGCCGCTGCCAGCGTCACCTGCGGCGCGCCGAAATGACCCGGCACCGCCAGTGCCAACGCCGCGGCGATCGGCACCAGAGCGCCGGCGGACAGCGCCGCTTCAACCCGGGGCGACCGCGCGACCAGGCCGGCCACCACGGTGAGCAACGCGATGACACCGACCGCGACCAGCCCGACCGGCGAGCCGGTGGCCACTCGGTGGACAACGCCCAGACCGGTTGCCACCCAGATCAATCCGACGAGGGCAGCGATCGCGCCACGCTGGATGTGTGCGGCACCCCACGGCTTCAGCCGCGACGTCGAGAAGATGACGGCCGCGTCCGCAATGTCTTCGACGATGCCCGGTGCGGCCGGTCCGACCGGCACCGGCTGCAACGCCAGCAGATCGCCGTCGACGACGCCGACGGTTCCCAGACTCGCGTCCAGGCTGAACGGCGCACCGCCGATCGGCGCCAGGCTGAGCCGCGCGGGAATCGCCGGTTCGACGCCCCCGGTGCCCGCGCCGTCGTCGGTGACGGCCGGAACGACCAAACGTTCGACAGCCGGGAGGATTTCGCGCAGCGGCAGGTCCGCGGGCAGGGCGATCTCGGTCAGCCGGCTGTCCGCGAGGATGGCGACTCGCACGATGGGTATGACAGCGCTGGACATCACCGACTCCTCAGGATTCTGGGGAACATTGCTTCTCTTTCTCTCTGTGAATGACGAATGCTCGGGCAGGGGCTAGACAGTTTGTGGGTTGGGGCTGCTGAAGTCTCGGGAGAGCCGGTTTCCCGCGAACCAGTGGCCTTCCGGCAACTGGTTTGTGAGCTGTTCGACGGCGACGGCGATGGCGAAAGGCGTCCCCGGGGCGAACGTGGATATCCATTCGCCGTCGAACGCACGCGACGGGCTCACCAGAACTCTGCCCACGGCGGTGTCGACGATGCTCATCCCCACTTCGGTGCTGGTGTGCCGGCCATCGCGCTGACAGCCCGCGACGATCTCCACGTAGCTGCGCGGTCCGGTGAACACTGATTCGACAACGGGCCTCGCCGACCGCGGGATGCCCAGGTAGTCAAGGACTTCGGTGAGCGGCGCACCGTTGCGCAGCCGCTCGTCGGCCCGCGCCCCGACCTGGGCGGGCAGGCTGAATTCGTCGAATCGCGCCGGCGGGCGCTGCGCCAGGCCGACGCCGAGTATCGGCACCAGCGCGCGGGAGTCGTGAATATCCATCGCCGTGAAGGTGACCAGCTGCGCGTTGCGCAGTGCCACAACAGTTTTACCGCCGCGCCGGGCGATGATGCCGCGCAGCAGATCGTCGCTCCCGGAGGCGGCGGCGGAACCCGACATAGCGCAGGTCCAGCCACCGCTCCGGAAAGCACACCACCCGAATCCAATCGGCGACCGCCGATTGATGGCGCCGTCGGCCGACACCAAGCCCATGCGGGCCAGTTCGGCAGTCTGGGCTGCGAGGAACGCACCCCGTTCGGCGGCATCGGTATATGGCGTGGTGATCGCCAAGACCCACGGAAACGTTCCCGCTCCAACAGTTTCAGCGATACACCACGCCTGCTCGACGGTCAGCTCGACGGCGTTGGGCTTGTTGGTCATCGACGCTGCGGACCCGCCTCGACTCGGTCCGCCCACAAGCACTGCCGTAGCGGCTGTTAGCCGCCCCACTTGGCGCCTTCGGCCTGCGTCGCGGGCCAGCATCGAGGTGGTGTTGTTCTCGTGCGTGCCCGCCATCGCGCGATAGGACAGCACCAACTGCTCCATCGCCTGATTCCACTGCGCCTGCCACGCCTGATAGCTCAGCCCGGTGTCACCCTGCCAGCCCGACTGCAACGCAGCCTGCTCCGCAGAGATATCGGCACCCAAACTCTGCAACGTGCCCGCATACCCGGCCATATCCGCCGAATGCGCCAGCATCGCCGGATAGTTGTACATGATCTGCGACATCACAAACCCTTTCGTCAAGCCGACTCAGAAACCGGGGTAACTGCTCGCCGCAGCACTGTCGGCGGCCACATACGTACCCGCCGCATCACCCAAGATTGGCCTGAGCGATATCCAACAACGAATTCACCTTCGCCGCCGCCGCCACAAACCGAGCATGCGCCGCCTGAAACGCCGCCGCCGAATCACCGGCATGAAACGCCTGCGACGACATCGCCTCCTGCTCGGCCTGACCAATCGTCGAGCGCATCAACCCCGCCTTGGCCCCAAACGCCGACTGCGACGCCACCAACTGTGGAATGTGAGCATCCAACAAACTCATCCCTGAAATCCTTTCCTCGTCTTGATTACCGTTGCCATGCATGGACATTCAGCCGTGCTCCCCCTCCCCCTCCGATGCTTCCGGACTCCAGGTGCCCGGCAGCATCGGCATGCGCGGACCATCGCCAAACCCGTTGCTGCTCAGCGTGGCCAGTCCCGACGCTTCGGCCGAGCTGTCCTTGTCCACCGTCCCGGCGAACCCGAGCGCACCCGAGCCGTTGCCGGACGCCACGGCCGCCGCAACGAGCTCCCGGTCGTCCTGCGCACCCCAGTCGGGGTCGACATCGACATCCATATCGGCGAATTCGTCATAGTGATCGTGTTGCATCGCGCGCCGGCGCCGCCGCGTCCGTGACTTGGCCGGGCTCGCCGCGCCCACGGCTGCTGCGGCGGCAATGGCGCCCGGCCGGCGCTTTGTTCTCGTCGCGATCGATCAACGTCGGCCCTGGACCGCCGCCGGGGTCCATCCCGCCGACCATGTATGCGAAGCCGGCAGCAGGTGCCCCCGCAGGCGTTGCCCCGGCCGCCCCTGCGGCCGCTGATGTCGGAGCCGGAGCTGTCGCGGTCGTGGGTGCTGGAGCCAGTCCTGCGACGGGCGGAATGGGCGAGGCTGACCCGGGGGTGACTGCGTTGCCGGCCGGAGCGATCAGCGCCGGCAAAGCGGCCGGGTTCGCCAGCAGTTGCTGTAACGCAGCCGGAAGCACGACAGCCAGGATGGCGGCGGCGGTCAACAACGGATAGGTGATCGATGCGGCGATGCTGGTCGCCACCTCGTAGGCGATGAAGAACAACAGTGGGAAATAGGTACTCGGGTTGGCCAGGATTGCACTGATCGTCCCGCTTGGATCCTGGATGAGCTGCACCAACTGGTTGTAGATGTCGGTGAAGAAGTCGCCCCCCGATGCCGACGGATTTGCCGCGGCCGCCGACGCATTGTTGGTCTTGAGCACCGCCGGTGCCGCCTCGGTGCGCGGAGCGGCCGCCAGCGCGGAACCCGACACGCCTTGGTAGGTCGCCATCGTGGTCGCCGCCTGGATCCACATCCGGGCGTAGTCGGCTTCGTTGAGCGCGATCGGAATCGTGTTGAGGCCAAAGAAGTTCGTCGCGATCAGCACGCCGTGGATGACATGGTTGGTCGCCAGCTCCGGAATCGTCGGCATCGCGGCGAGCGCGGCGGTGTAGGCGCCAGCGGCGACCTCGTGTTGGGCCGCCGCACTGGCGCTGTTGGCACTGGCCTCTGTGAGCCACGTCAAATACGGCAGGTGTGCGCTCACGTATGCTTCGGCGCTCGGGCCTTGCCACGCGCCTGTTTGGACCGCGCCGAGAAGTGAGGTGAGTTCGCTTGCCGCCGAGGCATACTCAGTGCTCAGCGCGGTCCAAGCCCCAGCGGCCGCCAACAGCGACCCAGGGCCGGGACCGCTGCTGAGGAGCACTGAATGCACCTCAGGCGGCGAAGCCATCCACACCGGCGCGGTCATTGTCAGTGGCCGGCGCCGTATGTCGCAGCGGCGGCGGCGTCGCCCGCCGCATAACTCACGCCGGACTCACCGACACCTACACCGGCGCGGCCGAGTTCCTCCACACCTTCGGCGGCGACCGCCGCGTGCTCGGAACCCTGAGCGCTGAAGCCGGCCGCGGTCTGCAGCGAAACCGGGTCAGCCGCGGACGGGACGACGGCCGTGATGGCCGGCGCCGCACCCGCATGCGCGGCCGCCAGCCGGGCCGTGATCGCCTCGACGGCGGCGCTGGCCGACGCCAAACCTTCTGGAACGACTCGCAGTGTCACGTCATACTCCTTTGGTTGAACTCACCGACCGCCATCGGCGGTCGACACTTTCGTCGACGAGCGGATTGACCAACTGCACATACGTCGGGATGTCGCTGTCGGTCAGCAGGATCGCCCGACCGACCGGCAACCGGTCGAATCGCTGACCGCGAATCTTCCCGCCGTCCACCGGGTTACCCGACAGCATCAGCGTGGTGGCTTGCAGGTCGTTGAAACGACGCAGCAACGGACTGGTCATCAACGCGTGCGCGGCACCGCTTGCGCGGGCGGTGACGATGACCCGCAGGCCCAGATCGCCGGCCTGGGCCAACAAACCGATCAGCGGGGTCCAAGGACGCTGTCCCACATAGGGTCCCGTCATCGCCGGAGCGTCCGGGATCTGGTCGACGTCGTCGATGATCAGGTAGTGGGTGTGGCCTTCGAAGGACCAGCCGGACAGCTGCGACGAATCCAAACCTGCCGGTGGCCGTCGCTTCTCGATGAGCCCGGCCAGCCCGAGCATCGCCGGAGTCACCCGGTCGATGTTCGCGGTGTACTCGTTGTCCGGGAACAGTGGCTCGTCGACGAGATGCAGTCGGCGATCCAGCACGGTGAACGCGACGCGATCCGGTGTGGAGTTGTCGCGGATGGTGCGAATGATGTGCCGCAGCAACGTCGTCTTGCCGGTCCGAGTGTCGCCCAGCACCATCAGCAATGGGTTCTGGGCGAAGTCGAGTGGGACCGCGGCCAGGTCTTCTTCGCGCTGACCGATCACGATCCGGTCGGCACCGCCGTAGATCGGTTCGAGCGTGGCGGGCTCCAGGTTTTTCGGCAGCAGTCGCACCGGCGGGGCGGCGATGCCCTCGTGCCGGGCGTTGATGGCGGCGACCTGTTTCAGCTCAGGTGCTGCGATCAGGAAGTGCTCGGCGGCCATGGTCAGACCACGACCCGGCTGGTCGGCGGGCACACCGTCGGCCGGGCGGTGCAGCGCACCGACCACCCGGACGTTGCTGTCGCGCGCGTCGTGCAGCTTGAGCTCGAGCCGCATGCCGAGACCGTCGCGCATCGCCAACGGCACCTCGAGCCAACTCGGGGTCGTGACGACCACGTGGATGCCGTAGGCCAGGCCGACGTTGACGAGTTCGGTCACCTTGCTCAGCAACGGGTTCCGGGTATTGAACTGGTCGGTGTTGTCGCGGCTGAACGCGTACAGGTTGTCGATCACCAGGAATACCTGGCCCAATCCGTCGTCCGGCCCCTGCTTGTCGCGGAAGACCTCCCGCTCCTGGCGGGACCGCAGCAGCTGCTCGAGCTCGCCGAAGGTACGACGGATACGTTCGGGCTCCAGCGACGATGCGACGCTGCCGACGTGCGCCAGGTCCTCCAGCGCCCGCAGCTGACCGCCGCCATAGTCCAGGCAGTAGAAACTCACCTCGCGCGGCGAGTGGAGACTGGCCGCTGACAAGATAAACGACTGCAGCGCAGTCGATTTACCGGACTTCGCACCGCCGTGGATCAGCAGGTTGCCGGCCGAGGATCGCGCGTCGAACACCAGCGAGTCGCGGCGCATCTGGAACGGCCGGTCGATCTCACCCAGTGGCCAACGCCATTCGCCGCGCGGCACCGCCGCACGGGCCAGCGCTGCGCTGAGCGGAATGACCTCGTCCAACGGCGGCAGCCACAGCTCGGGCGCGTGGGGTCCGAAGCGTGCCAACTGGTCACCGATGGTGGCGATCAGCTTGCGCGACGGCGCAATCGGCTCGTCGTGTCCGTTCTTGGCGATGACGGTGGTCTGGTCGGGCTCCACCCGGCCGGCGGTGAACAGCTTGGGCTCGGGAACCGAGTGCACCACAAGCGTTTTCGGGGTCTGTGGCGGGTCGTAGATGCCGTCGACGTAGGTGCTGCGGAATTTGATCGGCGCGGCGCCGGGTGCGGGCACCAGGAAGCCGACGCCCTTGTACTCCTTGCCCGCCTCGAGGTGATACGCGTCCTCCACACCGATGATCGACCGCGACACCGCGGGGCTGGACACCTTCAGACCGATCCGGTAGGAGGTGTTCTTGTCGATGTCCTTGATCCTGCCGACGTCCAGTGTCTGCGACGCGAATAGGATGTGGATCCGGAACGAGCGACCCTTACGGGCAACATAATCGAACAACTCCGCGTATTCGGGGTGGTCGGCAAGCATCAGCGTGAACTCGTCGGCCACGACGAACAGGGTCGGGATCGGCGGCAGATCATGCCCGGCGGCGATCGCGTTCTCGTATTCGGTCACCGAGTTGAACGCGCTGCCCTGCACCTTGCGGCCGGCTTCCCGCAGCATGATTTCCCGGCGCGAGACTTCACCGCGCAGGGTGTCGGCGAACCGGTCCGCCAGCGACTTCTTCTCAGCCATGTTCGAGATCACCGCGACGACCTGGGGGAAGTTGCGGAAAATGTCCGCACCGGCCTCACCCTTGAAGTCCGCGTAGATCACGATCAAACGGTCGGCGGAGTGAGTCGTCAACAGCGACAACAGAATTGACATCAGGGTCTGCGACTTACCGGCACCGGTCATGCCGATCATCAAGCCGTGCGGACCCATCCCGCCTTCGGCTTCGTCCTTGAGGTCGAACATCAACGGCTCGCCGGTCGCGGTCACACCGATCGGCACCCGCAACTCGTCATCGCGGTGGCGGGGCGCCCACAGCGTCGGGACGTCCAGTCGCGAGGCGTCCGGAATGCCGAGCAGTGTCGTGAACGTCGCGCCGCGGGTGGCGCTCGATTGCAGGCCGCTGTGCGTCGGGTTGGAGTCCCATCGGGATAGCCGGCGCGCAAGATGAATGGTGTCGTCAACGCTGAGCGAGTCGGCGCTGTCGATGTAGTCCTGCCAGCCGCCGGTCTGCCAGCGCTGGATCGAACCAGCTCGTCCGAGTCCGCAGGATCGGCCGTTCGGGATCGGAATACTGCTCCCGGTGCGGAGCGGTGCTCGATCGGTACACGACAGTGACCCCGGCCCGCCCGGCCGCCAACGGCGAAGCGCTCAGGTCGAAGTCCGGGTCGTCGACGATGATCAGCAAGTGCCGCAACGCATCCGCCGATCCCGCGGCGAACGCCGGGCGGTCAGACAGCGTAGTGCCGAGCAGCGCAACCAGCGCGTCGGGTTTGGTCGACAGGTAGCGGGCCGGGCCCACACCGTCGGCTTCGGCCGGAATGTCGACGTGCGGCAACCACTTCAGCCATGACCAGTCCGGTGACTCGAGGTCGGGCGTCGCAACCGCAACGCCGAGCACCGTCGGGTCGTGCCAGGTCACCGCCTGAGCCACCCAGGCCCGCAGTGCGCCACGGACCTCGTCTTCGTCACCGAGGATGGTGATGCGCGACAGCTTGGTCAGGTCGATACCGGCCGGGACGTCGTGAACCGTCCGCTGGGTGTCCAGCAGGCTGCGTAATGCGCTGTGCGACACCGGTTCCAGATCAACCTCGTCAGCGGTGTCGTTGACCCGCAGCGCGGTGTCCAACGTGGCCGAGTGCACGCCGGCGCGGACCACCAGGAAATCGCCGTCCTGAGGGTCGCGTTCCCACTGCCGCCGCGAGCCGGGAATGGCGGCCAGCTCCACCGGTTCCGGGTGCGACCATTCGGCAGCGGCGCGCTGCGCGGCGGCCTGCTCGCGGACGTTATCGCGGACCACGGACAGGTAGCGCAGATAGTCCGCGCGTTCCGCGTCGATTTCTGCGGTGCTCGATTTGTTGTCGCCGCGAAAGAACGCGGTGGCGGCCAGCAACAGAACGAATGGGAAGAACAGTGTCTGCGGCGAAATGAGTCGCATTCCGGTGGCGACCATCGCAACGATCATCCCGACGATCAGCAGCACGATCACGACCGGCAGCGCCCGCTTCAGCAATGACGGCGGGACGACCCGAGGTAACTCGGGTGGCGCTTCGATGTTGATGCTGCCCTTGCGGGTCACCGGCGAAGGCAGCCGGCGGCGTGCCTCGAAGATCAAGCGGCTCATCGGTTTTGCCCTTCGGCAGAGGTGCGGCCAGGTCGGGAGTCGGGCGCCAGTCCGTCGTGCGCGAGTAGCGCGTCGGCCCGCGACAGTGTCGGGCCGGGCGCGTACAGCGACAGGATCGACCACGGAATCGGAGTGGCCGGCTGCGTCAACCCAAGCGCATCAGCGGTTTTCGCGTTCCCGGTGACACCGGCTTCGTTGTCGATGCCGTACCGCACGCCGGTGTCGGAAATCCAGAACAGCGATCCGGCTGCCGGGGAGGCGGCGCTCTGCCCGACGGTTTGGGCGAAGTACCCGGTGCCGGGCGCCATCGCGACCCGGCTGGCTATCCCGCCGGCACCGGCGCCGACCAGACCCTCGGTGTGCAGCGAGTCAGTAATGGGCAGCGCCGAACCGGCAAGCAGGGTCAGCGAATTCGTGCTGGCTCCGGACGCTTTGCTCCAGTGCGCGCAGGCCACCGGATCGTGCGTCGCGTCGAGCAGGCTGATCCGCTGCTCGGGGAAGCGGCTGCTGTCCAGTTGCCGCGACACCGGCAGTTTGGCCACCTTGTCGGCGCCCAGGTGCGGCGGCTGGTCCAGACCGTAGGAGTTGGCGTTGCGCAGGATCGCGGCGAGTACCGGCGAGACCTGCTGCAGGCCGTCGGGGAGCACGGCGTAGTAGTTGGCCGAATTGTTTTCCAGTCCATGGGATTCCACGACGCCGCCGATGGGGGCGGGCACCGGGAACTTGGCGGGGCTACCGGCGTCGGGGATCACGGGAGCAGCCAGTGGCGGCGACTCGGGGATCGCATTGAACAGGCCGGCGGCGATCTGCCGCGGCGCGTGAACGTCGGTGCCGATGCCCAGTGCGCCGGTTACGGCGTGGTCGGCGAGGTCGATCCGGCTGCGACGGCCGTCCCACAGCAACCAGGCGCCGGATGGATTGTTGACCAGCACAGCCTTGCCGGCATCAACCGCGGCGGCCCGGGCGCCGGAACTGTCCGGAGCTCCGGCGATCACCGTGACACCGGCAGCGGTCCCACTGGCGGCGTCGCACACCGTCCAGTCGGCGTCCTTGCGGGTGTTCTGCACCATCCGCTGCGGCGCGCCAGGGATGCCGATCAGGTTCCCGAGCGGAAACTTGTCCAGCTCAGTGCTTTTCACCATGGTCGGGTTGGCCGGCTTACCGGCAATCAGCCGGGCCGACGCGAGGTTCAGCACCGGATGCAGTTCATCGCCCACCCGCACGTACAACGCCGCCGTCGAGCGGTCCGCCAATATCGCATTGTTGGCCGCCGACCCGTTCGGGCGGATCAACGAGAACACGAAGCAGCCGACCAGCCCGGTAACCAACACGATGACGCCCATCAGCACCGCACGCGTCTGGGTCCGCAACGGGTCAACGAGCATCCGGGTGTCATGCAGTGCAACACCAGAAGCGATGCGGCGCATGACAAATCGCCAGCCCGTCACCTGGTGGCGGGTGACGAAGCCCCGGCGGTAGGCCACCTTTTCGGGGTTGTCGTTCACCGGCGTGCGTGAGGCGAATGAGCGCCGATCGTCGCCGGATTCGGGGTTGCTCATGCCGGCATCTCCAACCGCAGGCCCTCGAGCAACGGTGGCACGGTGTTGGCCAAGTCGGCGGCGGTGATCGTCATGAGTTCCTCATCGGTGAATTCACCGGTTTGTGCGTGTTCGGAGTGGTCCAACCGGAATTCCCGTTCCTCTTCTGACTTTTCAACGACGTTACGAACGAATCGACCGTTACCGGCGATGTCGAGGCCGCGACGTTCGACGCCGACCGAGTCGGCCTTCGTCGTACTGGCCAGGTGAGCGAACAGGGACTCCAAGTCGTCGAGTGCGGGCTGTTCGAACGTGCTGTCGCGTCGGGTGGCCATGAAGTTGGCGATCTCGATCAGCTCGGCCGGCTGGTACGAAGGGAAATCGATGGTGCGGGTAAACCGTGATCGCAGACCCTGGTTGGTGTCCAGGAACCGATCCAGGTCGGCGCGGTAACCGGCGATGATGACCACCAACCGGTCACGGTCGTTTTCCATCCGGGCCAGCAGGGTGTCGATGGCGACCAGACCGAAATCGTTCTTGGCGCCGGTGGCAACCAGCGCGTACGCCTCGTCCAGGAACAGCACGCCGTCCAGGGCGCTGTCGATGATCGCGTTGGTCTTGGCTTCGGTCTCGCCGATGTGCTGACCGATCAGGTCGGCACGGTGCACCTCTTTGATGTTCTCTTTTTTCAAAAGGCCGAGGCCGCAATAGATTTTCGCAACGACGCGAGCGATCGTGGTCTTACCCGTCCCGGGCGGGCCGGTGAAGACCAGGTGGTGGGTGCGCTGAGCCACTTCCAGCCCGCGCGCCTTACGGACCAACTCCATCGCCACCGCGCTCTTGAGTCGGGCAACCTGGTCCTTGACCTTCTCCAGGCCGATGAACTCGTCGAGTTCGCGTTCGGCCTCAGAGAGCAGGACGGCCTTGCGTTCCTGAGCTCCCGGGTCGACGAAGTCGCCGGGCTTGGGCTCGGTGGTGACGTCCCAGGGGTCGATGCGCGCGTCGATGCGATCCGCGGTGGTAGGCACGATCCCAAAGCTGGTATCCGTCAACGCCTCTTCAACTTGAGCGTTTTCCGGGTTGGCGGCATACAGGTCCTGCAGCACCTCGCGCGCGGTGTCCTCGTCGCCGTCGGCGCGCAGCGACAGCGCCCGGGCCAACGCCCCGTCGACCGCGGCCACTGCCACCGGACCTTCCGGCTCGTCGAGGTAGGACAGCGCGGCCGCAAACATGCCCAACCGCGCCAGGGCAATCCCCAGCGCGATCTTCACGGCGTGCGCGAAGTGCTCGTCGAGAGTGGTGTCGTTGACGATCGGCGACAGCAGTTTGACTACGTCAGCCCACCGCTGCGCGCGATAGTGGATCGTCGACGCAACCCAGCGGGCCTCCGGTGAGCTCGGTCGACGCCGGCTGACATCACTGACCAGCTGATGTGCGGCAGCAAACCGACCGTCGCCGGCGAGCGCCGAGGCGTAGGCGAGGTGGAAATCGTCTGGCTCGGTCGCCCGGAACTTGAGGTACAGCCCGGTGTCGTAGAGGAAGCCCAGCGCCCCCTCGGACAGCTCGACCTGGCGCCGCAGCACTCCAGCGGTGGCCGTGTTGTGTGAAATCGCTTCCAGTACAGGAAGAGACGTGTCACCGGCGGCGGCCAACCCGACCCAGGCGTCGGCCTGGTCGTGCGCGATGCGGACCAGACCGGTGAACCCGGACCGGGCCGCGGTCAGGTCCGCCGGGCGCGTCCGGTCGTAAATGGTCAGACCGAGCGCGCGGCAGCAGGTCGCGAATCGACTCGTTACGTCGTCGTCCACCCTGACAGTTGTCGGCCGAGTAGCGACACTGCCGGTGTCAGCGATTTCCACGCCTCAGTCTCCCCTTCAGACGTAGTGTTGCCTAAGCTAACTTCGGGCGAAGTTAGCATCGCACATGCTATGTGTCGAGACGCACCTATCGTCTGGATACGAGGTCTCGTCCAGTCAGCCGTGCAATCGATGACGCCGCAGTTCAAGGCCGGTAATAAGCGATGAGAACAAGTTTTCGCCGCAACGAAACAAATAGGTTCTCGAAGCTTCCTCCGATCCGGATTAATGAAAATGAGTGTCATTAGCGCAGAACTTTACGGCATCGGCATCTCACGTCTTGACCGCCCTGACCAAAGTGTTGCGAGCGATCATCGGGCCGGCCTCGATGTCCGGCCCTGGCACCGGGCGACCCGCGTCGCGTAGGTAGTCCGCCAGCGGTGTCGCGGTCGCGGTCCAGCCGTGTTGGTCGAACCATTGCTGGGCCGGGTCGTGCTGCTCGTTATAGATCAGCTGGAAGAACAACCGCTCGTCGCCCTCGGCCGCCGCCGCCCGCTCTCCTGCGACGGCAGCCTGGAACGCTTCGGGCGGCATTGCCGCGCTTTCTTCCACTGCCACATGACTTCCCGAACTGGCCAGCGCATTTACCCCGGTGAACAGCTGCTCGCGCGCGGCGACGGGCAGATAGATCAGTAGACCTTCGGCGATCCACGCCGACGGCTCGGCCGGGTCGAAACCGCTGTCCCGCAACGCCTGCGGCCAATCCTCGCGTAGGTCGATGGCAACCTCACGGCGTTCGGCGTTGGCCGTAGCGCCCTGCTCGGCAAGTGCCTCGCGCTTGAAATCGAGAACCTGCGGACGATCCAGCTCGAAGATCGTGGTTGCATCGGGCCAGGACAACCGGTAGGCGCGGGAGTCCAGACCGGCGGCCAGGATCACGACCTGCCGGACCCCGGCCTCAGCGGCGCGGCGGAAGTAGTCGTCGAAGTATTGAGTACGCGCACCCTGGAAGTTGACGAAATGCTGCCCCCAGTCAGGGGATTTCAACGGATGTTCGGGCAGCTTGCCATCGAGCACGTCGGCCGAGGGTCCACCTACCGTCCGACAGAACACCTCGGCGAACGAGTCGACCGCCAACGGGTCGGGCTTCTGCGCTTCCAATGCTCGAGCGGTAGCGACGAGTAATGCAGTCGCCCCGACGGTTGTAGTGATGTCCCAGTTATCGTCGTCAGTACGCACGACAACCGACCCTACGCCCGCCCAACAGCGCGCTTACGTCGTGCGATCCAGTCACGACGGCATTCAATACGACGTTGCGTCGTAGATACAAGACCCCGATCGGGTAGGGGGTATCGGGCGTTACACCAGTGGGCGGCCGGCTTTGATCCGGCGATCCACATCCCACAGCAGAATATTGAACGGGAACCGTCGGACGAACCGCGGCATCGCGTTGTTGATCGTGCGCGAGCACAGTGATCACCCGGTCGAAGCGTCGCTGCGTGACTTTGCGTCCCAGGCGAACTGCATCTCGTCGCGAAACCGTTGCGGCAGAAAGCCGGCGGTGAGCAGCAGACCGAGCTTCTCGGGCTGCCGTCGTACCAGGTCGGGTAGCCGGAGCTTCTGAATCCGCCCCACCGCAATCGGATACAGGTAGTTGCGGACGGCATCGTCGATGTGGACCTTGTCGAGTTGCTCGTTCCAGTAGCGGTCGAACGCGGCCCGGTCCGCGGGCCACATCTCGGGCGGCACCTGCAACGTCGAGCCGAGCACGACCGCTTCTTTGTAGTGCCGGTCGGCGTCTTGCTCGTCCATCTCGCCGATGAACATCCGGTAGAAGTCGACCCCGCCCTTGTAGAGGCAGGCCGCCACCCACAGCTGCAGATCGACGTCGAACGCGTTGTATTGCACCGGGCTGTCCGCAGTCGAATACACCTGCGCATGGGCTCGATTCACCGCGCGCCGAAATGCCGCCTTCTGGGTGTCGCTGCCTGCCATCGCGACCGCGAGGTAGGTGAACGTGGTGCGGGCCCGCTTGATCGGGTGGAGATCGATGCGGCCGGTCTCCACCCGGCTCTCCATCACCCCGTAACCCACGCCGGGTTTGGCCAGCTGCATGATCACGTTGGCGGGTCCGAGCAGCAACGCCATGCCCATCAAAGTGTCGTCGAGTTGGGGCGTGCGCCGGGGCCGACGGCCGCTGATGGGAGGCTCACTCACCGTGCGCTCGACATGCCTGATCGGTTCACTGACCGTCATCGCCCACCTGCCCGCTAATTGTGAGAACGCGTGTTTCCTGATCTTGCAGTGCGACGTGGACCAGTGTCAAGATGGGGATCATGGCCACGTCGACGAGCGCGCGACCGTACCGCGGCGTCGATGCCGCCGAACGGCTGGCGGGCCGCCGAACCAGCCTGCTGGAGGCGGGCCTCGATCTGCTCGGTGGTGACGATTCCGCGGAGTTGACGGTGCGAGCCATCTGCCGGCAGGCCGGGCGTGGCGGCTCGGTACTTCTACGAAAGCTTCACCGACAAGGACGAATTCGTCGCGGCTGTGTTCGACTGGGTGATTGCCGAATTGGCCACCACCACGCAGGCCGCGGTCGCCGCCGCGCCGCCGGAGGAACAGACCCTCGCCGGCATGACCAACATCGTGCGCACGATCGGCGGAGATCCCCGCGTCGGGCGACTGCTGTTCAGCGCGCAACTGGCCAACGCGGTGCTGGTGCGCAAGCGGGTCGAATCCAGCGCCCTGTTCGCGATGTTGTCCGGCCGCTACGTAGAGGATGCGCTGCGGGTGCCGGAGAACGACCGGATCAAGGCCGCCGCACATTTCGTGGTCGGCGGGGTGGGGCAGACGATCAGCGCGTGGCTGGCCGGCGACGTGCGGCTCGATCCCGATCAGCTGGTCGACCAGCTCACGTCACTTATCAACGAGCTGGGCAACCCGAGCCTGTATCGCGATTGATGTCCTAATGCGTGGCCGGAATGCGGCGATCGGCCGACGTCTTGGGTACTGTCTGTGCGTCGTTCGCCGTGAATTCCTTGATCCAGCAGGCGAATTCGAGCGTTATCCCGTCGGGATCCTGAAAATAGAACGACCGCACGTAGACCCCGGGATGCAGAGTCGCCGCGACTTGGCGCTCGCTCTCGTCGTGGTTGAGCACCGGCCCGACCCGCACGCCCTTGTCCTTGAGCCGCTGCCGATAGGCGTCGAACTGCTCGGCCGGCACGTGAAACGCCAGGTGATTCATGGTGCTGACCGCGCTGGTGATTTCGCCGATGCCCGGGATGGCGGCCGGCGACGAAAGCCCCGGCACCCGATCGGGCGCGTCGGCGAACCAGAAGAACGCCACGCAGTCACCGTTGCCGGCGTCGAAGAAGAAGTGCTGCCCGGCGCCGCCCGGCAGGTCCAGCGATTTGATCAACGGCATGCCCAGGACGTTGCTGTAAAAGTCCACGGTGCGGGCCATGTCCGAACACACCAGCGCAACGTGGTTGATGCCGCCGAGCTCGAATTCGGAATTGCGGTTGTGCGGCTTGATCATCCCCGGGCTCCCGTTCCGATGCGGAGATCAGGATCTGAACCTAACATCAGATTCAGGTCTATTCCTAGCAAAAGCGCCTTCCCGGGATCGAGGGGATCCCATGGTCACGACGAAGGAGGCCCGTCGGTGGCTACCGTGTCCGACTCACCGACTCGTCGTGAGCCGTTCCCGACGAATCGTGGCCGCCAAACGCAGGCCGCCATCGACACCGCCGCCCGGACCGTGATCACCCGAAAAGGCATCTTTGCCACCACCATTGCCGACATCGCGACTGAAGCCGGCCGATCGACGGCGTCGTTCTACAACTACTACGACTCCAAAGAGGCCATGGTCCGCGAGTGGGCGCTGCGGTTCCGCGACGAGGTCGGTGAGCGGGCAAAACCTATTACCCGGCACGGCCTGTCGACGCGGGAGCGTGCGTATCAGTCCGCGGCGGCGCACTGGCATACCTACAAGCATCGACTGGCAGAGATGATCGGCGTGTCGCAGTTGGCGATGGTCAACGATGACTTCGCCCAGTATTGGGCGGAAATATGCGCCATTCCAACCTCATTCATCACCGAGACGGTACGGCGCGCCCAGGCAGACGGCTATTGCGCAGGCGACGACCCGCAGCTGATCGCGGTGGCGATCGTCGCGATGCTGAACCAGTTCTGCTATCTGCAACTGACCCGCCCTGCTTCGACCGGTGAAGCCGATGACGAAGCATGTATCGCCACGCTGGCCAACATCTTTTACCGAGCCATCTATTACAAGGAGGACCGCTGAGGTGACTCGCACCGCCGGCACACCCGGAGTCGTCCGCGAATTCATCGGTCTGCCGTCGCCGACCGGCAGACGTGCCGGCGCGGGCGGACACCCGTGCCAGGGGCTGTACTACCGCGGCGTCGGGCGGAAGCCGAAAGTCGCGGTGATCGCCGCCCACTACCAAATCGACTTCTCCGAGCATTACCTCGCCGATTACCTGGCGACCCGCGGCATCGGATTCCTCGGGTGGAACACCCGGTTCCGCGGATTCGAGAGCAGCTTCCTGCTCGACCATGCCCTGGTCGACATCGGTGTCGGAGTGCGCTGGCTGCGCGACACCCAAGCCGTGGAAAAGATTGTGCTGCTGGGTAATTCCGGGGGCGGCTCCTTGATGGCCGCCTACCAGGCGCAGGCGACCAATCCGCACGTGACGGCGGTGCCCGGCATGCGGCCCGCGGCCGGTCTGACCGATCTGCTGCCCGCCGACGGCTACGTGGCCAGCGCGGCGCACCCGGGCCGTCCGGATGTGCTGACGGCCTGGATGGACGGCTCAGTGGTCGACGAGAACGATCCGGTCGCCACCGACCCCGACCTCGACCTCTTCGACGAACGCAATCGGCCGCCGTACTCGCCGGAATTCCTCACCCGGTACCGGACAGCGCAGGTGGCAAGGAACCACGCGATTACCGACTGGGTCGAAACGGAGCTGAAACGCGTTCAAGCCGCCGGCTTTTCAGATCGCCCTTTTTCAGTCATGCGGACGTGGGCCGATCCTCGAATGGTTGATCCCACCATCGAACCCACGAGTCGGCAGCCGAATCTCTGTTACAACGGGCTGCCGGCCAAAGCCAACCGGTCGGCGCACGGGATAGCCGCTGCCTGCACCCTGCGCAGCTGGCTGGCGATGTGGAGCCTGCGCACCGCCCAGACCCGGGCCGAACCGCACCTGGCCCGGATCAGCTGCCCCGCCCTGGTGATCAACGCCGACGCCGACACCGGCGTCTTCCCCTCGGACGCCCAACGGATCCACGATGCGCTGGCCAGCACTGACAAATCCCAGTACTCGATCAACACCGACCACTACTTCACCACGCCTGGTGCGCGCAGCGAGCAAGCTGACACGATTGCCAAATGGATTGCCAAAAGGTGGCGCTGACGGTCCTCGCCCACTTCGTTCCCGGCCCCAAGGTGCTGGATTTCCTTGCACCGGAGACTGATTGGCTTGATGTTCGCTGGTGTGGTGACTCCGCCGAAGACGACCCCGCGTTCTACCGCGAGCTACCCGAGGCCGACGTGATCTGGCACGTGCTGCGCCCATTGTCGGAGGCCGACATGGCCCGTGCCATCCGCGCCCGGCTGGTGCACAAATTCGGGGCCGGGGTCAACACGGTCGACGTCGACGCGGCCACCAAGCACGGCATCGCCGTAGCGAACATGCCCGGCGCCAACGCGCCGTCGGTGGCCGAGGGGACGCTGCTGCTGATGCTCGCCGCGCTGCGCCGGCTGCCGGAGCTGGATCGCGCCACCCGCGATGGCCACGGCTGGCCGTCGGATCCGCAGCTGGGCGAAACGGTCCGCGACATCGGTGGATGCACGGTCGGGCTGGTCGGCTACGGCAACATCGCCAAACAGGTCGAGACCGTCGTCACCGCGATGGGCGCCACGGTGCTGCACACCAGCACCAGAGACGACGGGCGGCCGGACTGGCGGACGTTGCCGCAGCTGCTGGCGGCCAGCGACATCGTCTCGCTGCATCTGCCGCTGACCGCGGACACCGACGGGCTGATCGACCGGGCCGCGCTCAGCAGCATGAAACCCGGTGCGGTACTGGTCAACACCTCGCGCGGACCGATCGTCGACGAAGACGCCTTGGCCGACGCGCTCCGAGACGGCCGGCTGGCCGCCGCCGGACTGGACGTCTTCGGCGTCGAACCGGTGTCGCCGGACAATCCGCTGCTCGGGCTGGACAACGTCGTGCTCACACCGCATGTCACCTGGTACACCGTCGACACCATGCGGCGTTATCTGGTCGAGGCCGTCGCAAACTGCCGTCGGCTACGGGACGGGCAGCCGCTGGCCCATGTGGTCAACCAACCGACCGGTTGTTAGCTTGGGAGTCGAGCTGTCACGGGCCCCGGGAATTTCAAGGAAGGCGACCAATGCCGATCGCAATCAACCCTGAGCATCAAGACCTGGCCGACTCTGTGCGATCTCTGGTGGCGCGGGTCGCGCCATCGGAGGTCTTGCACGCCGCGCTGGAAACACCGATCGACAACCCGCCACCGTATTGGCAGGCCGCGGCCGACCAAGGCCTGCAGGGCGTGCACCTCGCCGAGTCCGTTGGTGGACAAGGATTTGGGATCCTCGAGCTGGCTATCGTACTGGCCGAGTTCGGCTACGGCGCCGTTCCCGGACCGTTCGTGCCGTCGGCGATTGCCGGCGCGCTGATCTCGGCACACGACCCCGACACCAAGGTGCTGACCGAGTTGGCCTCCGGCACCGCCATCGCCGCGTACGCGCTGGATTCCGGGCTGACCGCGACGCGGCACGGCGATTCCCTGGTGATTCGCGGCGAAGCCCGCGCCGTGCCGGCCGCGGCTCAGGCATCGCTGCTGGTGTTGCCGGTGGCGATCGACAGCGGGGAAGAGTGGGTGGTGCTGCACGCCGACGAACTCGAGATCGAACCCGTCGCCGGCGTCGACCCACTGCGACCGATCGCGCATGTGCGCGCCAATGCCATCGAGGTCTCCGACGACGTCGCGTTGAGCAACCTCGACGCGGTCACCGCGCAGGCGCTGATCACCACGCTGCTTTCGGCTGAGGCCGTCGGCGTCGCGCGGTGGGCCACCGATACAGCCTCCGAATACGCCAAGATCCGCGAGCAGTTCGGCCGGCCGATCGGGCAGTTCCAGGCCGTCAAGCACAAGTGTGCCGAGATGATCGCCGACACCGAAAGAGCTACCGCCGCAACCTGGGACGCCGCGCGGGCGATCGACGACAGCAGTGAGCACGTCGAGTTCGCGGCAGCGGTCGCCGCGACGCTGGCACCCGCTGCGGCCCAGCACTGCGCCCAGGAGTGCATCCAGGTGCACGGCGGCATCGGCTTCACCTGGGAGCACGACGCAGGCGTCTATTACCGGCGCGCGCTGGTTCTGGCTGCCGGCTTCGGGCGCGCATCGGAGTACCCGCAGAAAGTGGTGGACACCGCGACCACCACGGGCATGCGCGCGATCGACATCGACCTAGACCCCGACACCGAGAAGCTGCGCGACGAAATCCGTTCCGAGGTCGCCGCACTCAAAGAGATGGAGCGTCAACAGCGCACCGTCGCGCTCGCCGAGGGCGGCTGGGTGCTGCCACACCTGCCCACCCCGTGGGGCCGGGCCTCCAGCCCGGTGGAGCAGATCATCATCGCCCAGGAATTCGCCACCGGGCGGGTCAAGCGTCCACAGGTCGGCATCGCGGCATGGGTCATCCCGTCGATCGTCGCGTTCGGCACTGAGGAGCAAAAGCAGCGCTTCCTGCCGCCGACGTTCCGCGGCGAAACGATCTGGTGCCAGCTGTTTTCCGAACCTGGCGCCGGGTCCGACCTGGCCGGTTTGAGCACCAAGGCAACCAAGGTCGACGGTGGCTGGCGCATCACCGGTCAAAAGATCTGGACGACGGCCGCGCAGTACTCCCAGTGGGGCGCGCTGTTGGCGAGAACGGACCCGAACGCTCCAAAGCACAGTGGCATCACCTACTTCCTGCTGGACATGAAGAGCGAAGGCGTGACGGTCAAGCCGCTGCGTGAACTCACCGGCCAGGAGTTCTTCAATACGGTCTACATCGATGACGTGTTCGTCCCGGACGAGTACGTGCTCGGCGAGGTGGACCGGGGCTGGGAAGTCAGCCGCAACACCCTGACGGCAGAGCGGGTTTCGATCGGTGGTAGCGATCTGAACTTCCTGGCCAGCCTTCCGCAATTGGTCGAGTTTGTGCGTGACGGCCAGTTCGATCAGGTCGCCCGCCACCGCGCCGGCCAGTTGATCGCCGAAGGGCATGCGGCCAAGCTGCTGAACTTGCGCTCGACGTTGTTGACGTTGGCCGGCGGTGACGCGATGCCGTCGGCGGCGATTTCCAAACTGCTGTCGATGCGGACCGGTCAGGGATACGCGGAGTTCGCCGTGTCGTCATTCGGTGCCGACGCTGCGATCGGCGACAAGAACACAACTCCTGGCAAGTGGGCCGACTTCCTGCTGTCCAGTCGCGCCACCACCATCTACGGCGGTACGTCAGAGGTCCAGCTCAACATCATCGCCGAGCGACTACTGGGATTGCCCCGCGACCCGTAGACCTGCCCAAAAAATCCACGCCCGCCCGACGATGTCAGGTAGGCGTGGATTTTTTACTTACCGGAGGCGGCTGGCCCCGTTTGTCCAAGAACGAGGCCAGCCTTATCCCCCCTGGTAGCTGGGGGCTCACCACCAGCGGTGGTGACCACCCCAGAAGCCTCGGTGGCCCCAGAAGCCGCCGCGACCGAAGCCGCCATGGCCGAAGCCGCGTCCGAAGCCGCCGCGTCCAAACCCGCCGCGTCCGAAGCCGCCATGGCCGAAGCCGCCGCGTCCGAAGCCGCCATGGCCGCCGCCGAAACCGTGGCCGCCGCCGTGGCCGCCCCAGGCCGGCGGGGCCACGTGCATCGGGCCGACAACGGCCGGGATCGGCGCCGACGGTGCAGCGTTCGCCGCGGGAGTGGCACCGAAAATCATTGCGCCGGCCACCGCGCCTGCGCCGATTGCCCCGGCGGCGATGCGGCGGGCTGAAGAGAGTGAGTTCGACATTTCCGTTGCTCCTTCGTCATTGGTGACTGACACCGAGAACGCTAAGCCCCGTTCCTTAGCAAACACTAAATTGATCTAATAATTAGCCTGAGAATGTAGTTTCTGGCTTTGACCAGCTAATGCATTAACTGTGTCCAATTAATACTGAATAACTCCATTCATGCCTTACTGCAATCAGCAGATGCTGAAGTCAGACGATACTGGTCTCAGTAGCCACTGAGACCGATATTTTGGCACTTCAAAGTCAATTTCCGCATCTACTGACATCAGTAACTCCGTGGATACTTCGATCAGGATTTCCGCTTTCACAGCGCTCCCGTAAATCCGAGAATTGATCGACGTAACTCGGGAAAATAGCGAACATCTGACCTACTCAATTAAAGATGGTGCCTTTCATCCTATTGCCGCGACAGCAATCTCTGCGTATCGCGGCATCTTCGACGCTAGACTCCTCGTGACATGGTGAGCGGCGTCGGCGCACGGCGTGCCACTACTGCGTGACGTCGCTTGAACCGACATACTTGACTCCTGATCTACTGAAAGCTCACGCCAACCGAAGGTCGTCCGTCGCATGGATTCCAGCTCGCCGTCCTTTCGAGCCAAGCCGCCCTCGCGTGCAGACGGCTCGGCGCAGACCGAACGCTTCTCGAGCATCATCCGTAACAGCGAACGTCCGAAGCCCGAGCCGTCGTCGCGCGGCCAGCGGACCCGACGCACCGTCGACCTGACCCCCGCCACCCACCGGGCCCTCGACATCTGGCAGCGCGACGCCGCCGATCGGCTCGGATACGCCCGAGTCACCGGACAGGAAGTGATCAGCGCGCTCATCGAGCTGCTGTTGCGGGATGCGAAGCTGTCCGCCGAGGTGACTCGGAGTATCCGCGAGCGACGCTGATACCAGCTGCCAGCCGGCAGTGCTAGCTTCGCGGTCATGGCAGAGACCCAGCGCCCCGATCGTCGCGAGCACGACGTAACCGGTGAACGCGCCACGCTGGAGGCTTTCCTCGACGACTACCGAGACATCGTGGTACGCAAGGTTTCCGGCCTCTCCGATGCTGATGCCCGTCGCCATCTCGTCCCGTCGCCGACGACGGTCGGCGGCTTGGTCAAGCACCTCCGCTGGGCGGAATACGGCTGGTTCGAGCAGTTCCTGCAGGGTCGGCTCGACGACAACCGTCGCACGCACGAGCGCTCCTGGGAGTTCGAGCTGGCGCCCGACGAACTACTGCCGGACCTGATCGCCCAATACCGGGCGCAATCCGACGAGTCCCGCCGGATCGCGGCGAACTATCCACTGGACCACGAGCTGTGGCACGGCCGGCTCAACACAACGGTATCGCTGCGTTGGATCTACTTGCACATGATCCAGGAGACGGCCCGTCACACCGGCCAGATCGACATCCTGCGCGAACAGCTCGACGGCGGAACCGGATTCGACTAGGCGGTACGTAAACAGAAAGCAGGGCTGCGTTCTGACGGAATCGCGACCGCCGCTCTTCTCGCGATTACCCCACTACTCGGCGTCGATCTCGCGTAGCTCGCGCTTGAGGATTTTCCCGGTCGGGTTACGCGGGAGTTCGTCGAGGAAGATCACTTCGCGCGGCACCTTGTACTTGGCCAACTGATCCTTAACGTGCTTCTTGACCGTGTCCTCATCGAGGTTCGTGTTGTCCTTCTTGACCACGAAGGCACGCAACCGATGCCCCCACTCTTTGTCCTCGACGCCGATCGCAGTGGCCTCCACCACGTCGGGGTGCGCACTGATGCAGTCCTCGACTTCGGCTGGGAAGACGTTCTCGCCACCGGACACGATCATCTCGTCGTCGCGCCCGCTGATGTAGAGCAGGCCGCGCTCGTCGAAGTAGCCGACGTCACCCGATGACAGCAAGCCGTCGATGATCTGCTTGTTTCCACCGCCGGTGTAGCCCTCGAACGGGAAGCTGGTTCCGACGAAGATCCGGCCGACCTCGCCTTGCGGCAACTCCTTGCCGTTCTCGTCGTAGATCTTGACCTTCACGCCCTTGACCGGCGGCCCGGCCGTCGTGGAGTTGTATTCGAGGTGATGTGGCTGCGCGATCGTGGCGAACGCGATCTCGGTGGAGCCGTACATGTTGTAGACGACCGGACCGATGTCCTTCAACGCCCGCTCGGCGACATCGGCGCCCAGCGCCGAACCCGAAACGAAAATGATCCGCAGGCTGGACACGTCGGGCTTGCTATCCCGCTTTTCCAGCGCATCGAGCATCCGGGAAAGCATGACCGGCACCACGACAACGGCACTCACCTTGTGCTTCTCGATGTCGTCGAACACCTGATCCGGCTTGAACTTGTTGTGCAGCACCAGCGTCGACCCCAGGAACATGCCGATGGTTGCGTGCAGGAACCCCAGCGCGTGGAACATCGGCGCCGGCAACGCGGTCACCTCGTTGGCCTTGAACGGCACGTGCGACAAGATGCCGCCGATCGGGGCCAGCGTCGGCGGAGTACTGCGGTTGGCGCCCTTCGGCGTTCCGGTGGTGCCGCTGGTCAGGATGATGATCGACGAATGCTTGCCGGCCTTCGGCGCGGGCGCCTTGCTGTGGGCGGCGACGAGGTCAGCCAGTGTTTCGTCGGTGCTGCCGGAATCCTCGCCGTCCGGATTGGTGGCCAGCGCCCGCACCTTGCCCAACTGCGGGTCGGCTTTGCTGACGTCCTCGGTGTACTCGTCGTCGTAGATGATCAGCTTGGCGCCTTCGCGCTCGGACACTTCCTTGATCTGCGGACCCGAGAACGAGCTGTTGAGCAAGATGATGCGGGCGCCGACCCGCGCGCAACCGAATTCCGCAATAGCGAACCAGCGGTGGTTGCGTGCCAGGATCGCGACCCCGTCGCCACCTTTTACCCCTTTGGCGAGCAGCCCGTGGGCCACTGCGTTAGCGGCCTCGTCCAGCTCCTTGTAGGTGAGCTCGCCGTCGTCGTCGATGATGGCGGCGCGGTCGGGCGTCCGCCGTGCGTTGAACGACGGCAGCATCCCGATCTCGCCCCACTTCGCGATCTCGGAAGCCATCGCCGCGTAATTAAGCGGGTTCTCCAGCCTGAACGTGCCAGATTCGATGATCTTGCGGAGGTAGTGCAGTTCGGATAGGCCGCGCTCGGCGTATTGCTGGATCTTGGCTACCGCCTGCCCAGGCAGATCGATGGGATTAGGCATGTCGTCCACCCTATGTGACGTAGGTCGCACGGCGGTCGGAACGCTGTGCCGAATTAGCATGTGCCCATGGCTTCGGTGTCGCTAAACGTCGGCGCACGCCAGGTCGAGGTCACCCATCCGGACAAGGTGGTCTTTCCTGAACGGGACGGGCAGGCCGGCCACACCAAGCTCGACCTGATCCGCTACTACCTGGCGGTCGCCGACGGCGCGCTGCGCGGGGTGGCCGGTCGGCCGATGATCCTGAAACGGTTCGTCAAAGGCATCGACCAGGAGGCCGTCTTCCAGAAACGCGCGCCGGAAAAGCGGCCCGAGTGGGTCGACGTTGCCGAGTTGCGATACGCGCGCGGCACATCCGCCAAAGAGGCCGTCATCCACGACGCGGCCGGCCTGGCCTGGGCGATCAATCTGGGGTGCGTCGACCTCAACCCCCACCCGGTGCTCGCCGACGATCTAGACCATCCCGATGAACTGCGCGTCGACCTGGACCCGATGCCCGGAGTGACCTGGCGAGAGATCGTCGAGGTAGCCCAAGTTGCCCGCGAGGTGCTCGAGGATCACGGGCTGACCGCCTGGCCCAAGACGTCCGGCTCGCGCGGCTTCCACATCTACGCCCGCATCGCGCCGGACTGGTCGTTTCGGCAGGTGCGACTGGCCGCGCAGACGGTCGCGCGGGAGGTGGAGCGACGGGCGCCCGAGTTGGCCACCAGCCGCTGGTGGAAAGAGGAGCGCGAGGGGGTGTTCGTCGACTTCAACCAGAACGCCAAAGACCGCACGGTCGCGTCGGCGTACTCGGTGCGGGCCACCCCGGACGCCCGGGTGTCCACCCCGCTGCGATGGGACGAGGTCGCCGACTGCGACCCCGCCGACTTCACTTTGGCGACGGTGCCGCAGCGCTACGCCGACATCGGCGACCCGTGGACCGGCATGGACGAATCCGCCGGCGGTCTCGACCGAATACTCACGCTGGCAGAGGAACTCGGCCCCGCGGAGAAAGCGCCGAAGGGCGCGCGGCGGGACGGATCAGGTCGACGCCAGTCGGTGATGCCGCTCATCGAGATCGCCCGTACCAAGACCAAGGACGAGGCGATGGCCGCGCTGGACATCTGGCGCAAGCGTCATACCGCAGCGGCCGAACGTCTGGAACCGGCCGACGTGCTGGTCGACGGCATGCGCGGACCGAGTTCGATCTGGTACCGGATCCGGATCAACCTGCAGCATGTACCCGACGGGCAGCGGCCACCGCAGGAGGAATTGATTGCCGACTACAGCCCGTGGACGAGTACGACGACTAAGCCCAGCAAACCGACCCGCTGACCGCGCTAGGCTCACGCCGTGGACCAGCAATGGAATCGCCGGGGGTTCCTGCGCGTCGGCGCGGCTACCGGCCTGCTCGCCCTCGCGGGCTGCTCGTCGGACAAGGCGACGCCCGCGGCGACCGATGGCGGCGGCAACGGGCCGGTCACCATCACGCACGCTTTCGGTGAGACGACGATCGCGCAACCGCCCAAGCGGGTGGTGAGTGCGGGCTTCACCGGGCAGGACGACCTGCTGGCGCTCGGGATCATCCCGGTCGCGGTGACCAACTGGTTCGGTGACCAGCCGTTCGGGGTGTGGCCGTGGGCCCAGCCGAAACTCGGCGCAGCCAAACCCGTTGTGTTGAACCTGGACAACGGAATTCAGTTCAACCAGATCTCCGGCCTCAAACCCGACCTGATCGTCGCCACCGACGCCGGTCTGGATCAGGACACCTACCAGAAGCTGGCGGCGATCGCGCCGACGCTGGCGCAGTCCGACGGCGACGCATTCTTCGAACCCTGGAAAGACCAGGCCAAAGCCATCGGCCGGGCGGTCTTTCAATCCGGCCAGATCGCCTCGCTGATCAGCGGCGTCGACAAAGGCTTCACCGCCGTCGCCGACAAGTACCCGCAATTCAAGAACAAGCGGGTGTTGCTGCTGCAGGGCAGGCCGCACGACGACAACATCGTCGCGACCACCGGGTGGCAGACCGACTTCCTCAAGCAGATGGGCCTGGGCATCCCCGAGAGCCTTGCCGGGTTGGCCGTCGATGAGCAGCGCGCGTTCATCCCCCACGACAAGATCAAGTCGGTCCTCGCAGATGCCGAACTCTTGATCTGGACCACGGAGAGCGAAGCCGACCAGGCCGCCCTGCTGGCCAATCCCAATGTGGCAGAGCATCGTTCGCGTAGCGTGTTCACCACCAAGGACCAAGCCGGAGCCATCGCCTACGCCTCGCCGCTGAGCTACCCGCTGGTGGCCGAGCAGTTGCCGGCGCTGATCGCCAACGTTCTGCACTGAGCGGATTGCCTGGCAGCCCGCACGGCACCGGGTTACCGTCGAATAATGAGCGCGGGCGCGATTCTCGATTACGGCGACCAGGCGCTGCTGCTGCAATTCGACAGCACCACCGAGGTTTTGGCCTGGTCGGCCGCGGTGCGCAAGGCCGCGATGCCCGACGTGCTCGACATCGTCCCGGCTGCGCGCACGGTGCTCCTCAAACTCGACGGCTCCGGCCGGCAGAGCGCCACCCGTCGTCGGCTCCGGACACTGGAAGTGGCCACGGGCGCCGAGACGACCACCGCGGGTGAGCCGCTGGTGATCGACGTCGTCTACGACGGCGACGATCTCGCCGAAGTCGCGGAGCTCACCGGACTGACCACGCAGGGGGTGGTCGACGCCCACACCGCCAACCCATGGACTGTCGGATTCTGTGGTTTTGCACCGGGTTTCGCGTATCTGGTCGGCGGAGACCCGCGCCTGGCCGTACCGCGGCGATCCGACCCGCGCCCCTCGGTCCCGGCCGGCGCCGTCGGGTTGGCCGGCGAGTTCACCGGCATCTATCCGCGTCGCTCCCCCGGCGGATGGCAGTTGGTCGGCCGCACCGACGCCGTGCTGTGGGACATCGATCGACCCGATCCGGCGCTGCTGACGCCGGGCACCCGCGTCCAATTCCGGGCGGCATAGCGCATGCCGACGCTGGAGATTCTGCACACCGGACCGCTGGCGATCGTCCAGGACCTCGGCCGGGTCGGCCTTGCCCACCTGGGCGTCACCCGGTCCGGTGCAGCGGACCGGCGCTCGCACACGCTGGCGAACCGGCTGGTGGCCAACCCCGACGACCGCGCCACCATCGAGGTGACCATGGGCGGTTTCGCGGCGCGCGTCCGTGGCGGCGATGTCGACATTGCGGTGACGGGTGCCGACACCCGTGCCAAAGCCGGCTCAACAGTGTTCGGCGCCAACAGCATTGCGCACCTCCGTGACGGGGAGGCGGTCTTGCTGGGCATCCCGGAGTCCGGGCTGCGCAGCTACCTGGCGGTACGCGGCGGTATCGACGTGACACCGGTACTCGGCTCGCGCAGTTACGACGTGCTATCAGGTATCGGCCCGCTGCCGCTGCAACCCGGCGATGTGCTGCCGATCGGGCAGCACACCGAGGCGTATCCCGAACTCGATCAGGCTCCGGTCGCACCGCTGACGAACCAACTCGTCGATCTCCTGGTGGTGCCCGGTCCGCGCGACGACTGGCTCGCCGACGTCGACGCTCTGGTGCACACCGTCTGGACGGTCTCGGACCACAGCGACCGGGTGGGCATGCGACTGCGGGGACGTGCACTGGTTCACCGCGATCCGGGCCGTCAACTGCCTAGCGAGGGCGCGACCCGTGGCGCGATCCAAGTGCCTCCCAACGGATTACCGGTGATCCTCGGCCCAGATCACCCGGTTACCGGCGGCTACCCGGTGGTCGGCGTGATCGCCGACCACGACATCGACCGGGTTTCCCAGCTGCGCCCTGGTCAGCCCATGCGCCTGCACTGGTCACGCCCCAGATCCATGCCGACTTCTGTGTCGACTCCGGTGGCGGTGGACCAGCCGAACTGGTAGACCAACAGTGTGCCCACCCAGGTTCACACCGCGCGCCTGGTCCACACCGCCGATCTGGAAAGTGACGCGCGGCAGCGCGCCCACGACATGGTCAGCGATGCCTTCGGTGGCCAGTTCACCGACACCGACTGGGAGCACGCGCTGGGCGGAATGCATGCCCTCATCTGGCATCGCGGCGCGATCATCGCGCATGGCGCGGTCACCCAGCGGCGTCTGCTCTACTGCGGTGTCGCACTGCGCTGCGGCTACGTCGAAGCTGTTGCCGTGCGCGAGGATTGGCGCGGCCAGGGTCTGGCGATCGCAATCCTCGACGCGTGCGAGCAAGTGATCCGCGGCGGTTACCAACTCGGCGCACTGTGCTCTTCGGACCGAGGCAGGCGGCTGTACACGCTGCGCGGCTGGCTGCCGTGGCGCGGGCCCACCTCGGTGTTGGGACCCACCGGGCCGACCCGAACTCCGGACGACGACGGGTCGGTGTTCGTCTTCCCGCTCGAGACCAACCTGGACGCCACCGCGGGGCTGGCGTGCGATTGGCGTGACGGGGATGTCTGGTAAACGCGTGCGCCGACCGCGTCGGGAGCAACGCCGCGGCAATTGGCCGGTAACGCCGCCGACATTCGGTTGGCATACATAATCGGTATGGACCAGCCCGAGGGACCGTCACTCGCCGGTTTCCGGGTTGCCGTCACCTCGACGCGGCGCGGTGCGGAATTGTGCACTGTGAGCGCAGCGGGTCATCGAATCGAGATCCACGGCTCTCGAGTCACGGTCGACGGCACGGTGCAGTCGATGTCGGCGGCGCCATTGGCAATTCTGCGCGCGCTGGCGTTGCGACCCGGCTCCGTCGTCGCCCGCAGCGAACTGCTCCGAGCCTTGCCGGGGAGCGCCGCGGATCCGCACGCCGTCGACACCGCCGTGCTCCGGTTGCGAAAGGCATTGGGCGACAGAAACATTGTCGTCACGGTGATCAAACGAGGCTACCGCTTGGCGATCGACGAATCCTCCGGAGCGGCGTAGCTCGCCGACAGCGAAGCGACTGGCCGGAACTCATTCGTGGTCGACTCTTGCGTCAACCGAACGCCTGCTCGACGTCTACCCCAACGACTCGAAGCAGGTTCGCCACTTTGCGGTCTAGTCCGCGACCGACCTCGGCCACCTCGTCGATGCCGAGGCTTCCGAACGCCGGGCCGGGCTGATCCATCGTGAATACCGCATTGCCATCGGCATCGCCGTAGACCAGCATCCGCAGCGGCGCGTACAACATCGCCTTGGGGTCGTGCCGGAACATGGTCTCGGCGATGACGTGGTTGCCGATCAGATACTCGATCGCCGGCGTCTGATGCCCGGCGATGGCGAAATAGTCTCTCGTATCGATCTTGGCGTACATGATCAACTCGTTCGGCGCGTTCTCGGCAGCGGCGGCCCGAACCTCGTCCCATTTGCCACCGGCGGCGGCGATCCGCTGTACCGCCGCGGCATCCAGCGGTGGCGCCGCCTTCTCCAACGCAACGATGAACTCCTCGAAGGGAATACCAGTGTCGACGTCGACCCGGGTCATCTCGTGCTGTTCTCGGTGAAAGGGCATCGGAGTCACTTCCCGTTGGTTCATTGAATGAACTTGAATTTCCAAGTATAAGGTTCGGTGAACGAACCTGCAAGGGTAAGGTGGGGCCATGGCCCTGCCCCGCGAATACAGCGCCGAGAGTTGCCCGATCGCGCGATCACTCGAGATTGTCGGCGAACGGTGGACGCTGCTGGTGGTACGGGACGCGTTCTACGGCGTGCGGCGGTTCAGTGACTTCCGCGCTCACCTCAACATCCCCAAAGCGGTTCTTTCCGAACGGCTTTCCCGCTTGATTGACGAGGGCGTACTCACCAAGGTCGCAGGCGGCCGCGGCCGGAACGAGTACGTGCTGACCCCTAAAGGTCGGCGGCTCTGGCCGACGATCTGGTCGCTGATCAATTGGGGAAATGAGAACTACGTCGACCAGTCACACCGGCGCACCTACCGGCACGTGGACTGCGGGGGCACCATCGACGCGGACCGGGTGTGCGCGGGGTGTGGACAGTCGCCCGACGTCGGCGACCTCGTCTTGCATCCGCCGCGACGACCGCGTGACCGCCGCGACGACATGGTGACCGCAGTGCTGCGTGAGCCGCACCGAATGTTGGATCCGATTCACCCGGGTAGCCGCTACGCGTGATCTGTCTCACGCTGGGGCCGCGCGCTGGATAGTATGGACTCGTACTGTGATCCATGACACCTTCGCCCCCAGGGAGATCCGTTGTCCACCACTAGCGAACTGGCCGAACTGCACGACCTCATCGGCAGCTTGCGGCGGTGCGTGAGCTCGCTGAAGGACCGCTACGGCGACAGCCCCGCGATGCGCCGCATCGTCATCGACGCCGACCGCCTCCTCGGCGACGTCGAATTACTTGACACCGATGTTTCCGAATTCGACTTGGCGGGCGTCAAAGTGCAGCAATCCAGCGAAAAGATCGCCATTCCCGATACCGATTACGACCGCGACTTTTGGCGCGACGTCGACCACGAGGGTGTCGGGGGACACAACCGGTCCTGATTTCAGCCCCGCCGAGAATCTTCGGGGCGTCCCTGGGTACTCTTCGACCAACAGCCCGTTCGAAGAGGAACAATTGATGAGCGCACCCACGGCGAACCATCCTGCGTCAGGTGTCTTTTCACCCACGCGCGCACATATCGACCAGCGAACGCTGCGCACCGACCGGTGGTGGCTGTCGCCGCTGCGAATTGACTTGGGATTCGCCGCATTCGTCATTTACGCGACAGTCCGCGCGTTCCTTCAGAACAACTACTTCGTCCCGCAATACCACTACCTGACGCCGTTCTATTCGCCGTGTGTCAGCCAGGGTTGCATCAAAGAGGCCAGCGATTTCTGGCCGCAGGTCCTGCCGGACGTCTGGTGGCTGCCCTACGCGGCGCTGACGCTGCCGTTCCTGCTGCTGTTCCGACTGACCTGCTACTACTACCGCGGCGCCTACTACCGCACGGTGTGGCAGTCACCCACCGCGTGCGGGGTGGCCGAACCCCGGGTGCACTACTCCGGCGAGACCAAATTCCCGCTGATCGTGCAGAACACGCATCGGTACTTCTTCTACGCCGCCGGCATCATCTCGATCATCAACACCTTTGATGCGATCGTCGCGTTCCACTCCGACAAGGGGCCGGGGGGATTCGGCTTCGGTCTGGGTAACGTGATCCTGCTCGGCAACGTGATCATGCTCTGGGTTTACACCCTGTCCTGCCACTCATGCCGCCACGTCACCGGTGGGCGGCTCAAGCACTTCTCCAAACACCCTGTGCGGTACTGGATCTGGACGCAGGTCAGCAAACTCAACACCCGCCACAAGCTCTACGCGTGGATCACGCTGGGCACGCTGATGCTCACCGACTTCTACATCGCGCTGGTTGCCAGCGGCACCATCCCGGACCTGAGATTTGTTGGCTGAGAAGCCCTTTCACGGATATCTAGAGAGTTGAGCGAGGTTCCATGACTGAGGTCGAACGGCACTCCTACGACGTAGTCGTCATCGGTGCCGGTGGCGCGGGTTTGCGCGCGGTCATCGAGGCGCGGGAACGCGGCCTCAAGGTCGCCGTGGTGTCCAAGTCGCTGTTCGGCAAGGCCCACACGGTGATGGCCGAGGGTGGCTGCGCGGCGGCGATGGGTAACACCAACCCGAAAGACAACTGGAAGACCCACTTCGGCGACACCATGCGCGGTGGCAAGTTCCTGAACAACTGGCGGATGGCCGAGCTGCACGCCAAGGAAGCACCCGACCGGGTGTGGGAGCTGGAGACCTACGGCGCGCTCTTCGACCGCCTCAAGGACGGCAAGATCAGCCAGCGCAACTTCGGGGGGCACACCTATCCGCGGCTGGCGCACGTCGGTGACCGCACCGGCCTTGAGCTGATCCGCACCATGCAGCAGAAGATCGTTTCGCTGCAACAGGAAGACCACGCCGAGCTCGGCGACTACGAAGCCCGGATCCGGGTGTACGCCGAGACCACGATCACCGAGCTGATCAAAGACGGTGACGCGATCTCCGGGGCCTTCGGCTACGTGCGCGAAACCGGCAAATTCATCCTGTTCGAGGCTCCCGCCGTGGTCCTGGCCACCGGCGGCATCGGCAAGTCGTTCAAGGTCACCTCGAACTCCTGGGAGTACACCGGCGACGGCCACGCGCTCGCGCTGCGGGCCGGCGCGACGCTGATCAACATGGAGTTCGTCCAGTTCCACCCGACCGGGATGGTCTGGCCGCCCAGCGTGAAGGGCATTCTGGTCACCGAGGGTGTGCGCGGCGACGGCGGAGTGCTCAAGAACTCCGACGACAAGCGGTTCATGTTCGAGTACATCCCGCCGGTGTTCAAGGGTCAGTATGCCGAGTCCGAGCAGGAAGCCGACCAGTGGCTCAAGGACAACGACTCGGCCCGTCGTACGCCCGACCTGCTTCCCCGTGACGAGGTCGCCCGCGCGATCAACTCCGAGGTCAAGGCCGGCCGCGGCTCTCCGCACGGCGGCGTCTACCTCGACATCGCGTCGCGGCTGACCCCCGAGCAGATCAAGAAGCGGCTGCCGTCGATGTACCACCAGTTCAAGGAACTGGCCGGGGTCGACATCACCAAGGAGCCAATGGAAGTCGGGCCCACGTGTCACTACGTGATGGGTGGCGTCGAGGTGGACGCCGACACCGGCGCCGCCACCGTTCCCGGCCTGTTCGCCGCGGGCGAGTGCTCCGGCGGCATGCACGGCTCCAACCGGCTGGGTGGTAACTCGCTGAGCGACCTCCTGGTCTTCGGTCGTCGCGCCGGACTGGGCGCCGCCGACTACGTGCGGGCGCTGACCAGCCGGCCCAAGGTCGCCGAGGATGCCGTCGAGACCGCGGCGAAGCGGGCGCTGGCACCCTTCGAGTCACCGGCCAGCGGCACCGCCGCCGAGAACCCCTACACGTTGCAACTCGAGTTGCAGCAGTCGATGAACGACCTGGTCGGCATCATCCGCAAGTCCGAAGAGATCACCGAAGCCCTCGGACGGCTCGACCAGCTCCGCGAGCGGTTCAAGCACATTCACGTCGAGGGCGGCCGCCGGTACAACCCCGGCTGGAACCTGGCACTCGACCTGCGCAACTTGCTGCTGGTCAGCGAGTGCGTCGCCAAGGCCGCGCTGGAGCGCACCGAAAGCCGCGGCGGCCACACCCGCGACGACCATCCCGGGATGGACCCGTCATGGCGCAAGGTGCTGCTGGTCTGCAGCGTCTCAGGCGACGACCCGATCGTCCCCGACGTCACCGTGACGCACAAAGACCAGATCCCGATGCGGCCCGACCTGCTCGAGGCGTTTGAGGTCTCGGAGCTGGAGAAGTACTACACCGAGGAAGAGCTCGCGGACCACCCAGGACGGAGAAGCTGATGACCCACGACGCAACTTTGCGCGTATGGCGTGGCGACGAGGCCGGCGGCGCCTTGCAGGACTACACCGTCGAGGTAAACGAAGGCGAGGTGGTGCTCGACATCGTCCACCGCCTGCAGCAGACCCAGACGCCGGACCTGGCGGTCCGGTGGAACTGCAAGGCCGGCAAGTGCGGCTCGTGCTCGGCTGAGGTCAACGGCAAGCCCCGGCTGATGTGCATGACGCGGATGTCGACCTTCGCCGACGACGAAGTGGTCACCGTGACGCCGATCCGGACATTTCCGGTGATCCGCGACTTGGTGACCGACGTTTCCTTCAACTACGAAAAGGCCCGGGAAATCCCGTCATTCGCGCCGCCGAAGGACCTGCAACCCGGCGAGTACCGGATGCAGCAGCAGGATGTCGAGCGTTCCCAGGAGTTCCGTAAGTGCATCGAGTGCTTCCTGTGTAACAACGTCTGCCACGTGATCCGTGACCACGAGGAGAACAAAGAGAGCTTCGCCGGCCCGCGCTACCTGATGCGGATCGCGGAGTTGGAGATGCATCCGCTGGATACCATGGACCGGCGCGACCAGGCGCAGGAAGAGCACGGGCTCGGCTTCTGCAACATCACCAAGTGCTGCACCGAGGTCTGTCCCGAGGGCATTCACATCACCGACAACGCGCTGATCCCGATGAAGGAACGCGTCGCGGATCGCAAGTATGACCCGGTGGTCTGGCTGGGGAACAAGCTTTTCCGTCGGTAGAGCGTCGTCAGCAGGCTAGACGCCGAGGCGCCGAAAGACGCTGCGGTGGAAGACGATCGGTGCGATATCCGGGTCGACCCGGACGTCGCTGACCCGTAGCACCACGATCGTGTGATCGCCAGCGGGGATGAGCTGCTCGATCGCGGTTTCCATCCAGAGGCTGGTGCCGTGGATGAAGACCGCACCGCTGGTGTACGACACCGTTTCCAGGTCGGCGAAGCGATCGCCGGTCTTGGCAGCCAGCCTGCGGGCGGCGCCGTCGTGCGACTCACCAAGCACGCTGATACCCAGCGCGCCGACGTCCTTGAGCTTCGGCCACGTCGTCGAGGTGTTCTGCACACAGAACGACACCAGCGGCGGATCCAATGACACCGGCACGAATGTGCTGGCCGCGAGTCCTTCTCTGACACCGTCGACTTCGGCGGCGATGGCAATGATGCCGGAGGGAAAATGGCCAAAGGCCTCGCGCAGGGAGGTAGGCGTCAGCTTGTCAGGTGTATTCACCGGGCTTCACTCGCGTAGACGGGATTTCGTAAAAAGACCCTACCTGTCGGGCGTTACATCTCCTCCGCTGCCCGTCACGTAGCCGTGCGCGGCTGCGACGTCCGGATGGGCCCGCAGCCTGCTCTTCCAGGCGTTGCGGCCGTACACCGAATGGATCGGGTCGGACGGGTCCGCGCGCGGCTCGGCACGCTGCGCCAATTCGTCGGGCAACGACAGCGTCGGCATCTGAGCGTCCAGCCGCGGGTTGAAGAAGTAGGGCACCGAGATGCGATCGGCCGGCTGCTGCAGGTTCACCCGATGCTCGGTGGCGCGAAGATAGCCGCCGGTCGCGAACTCCAGCAGCTCACCGATGTTGACGATGAACGCCCCCTCCAGTGCGGACACGTCGAGCCAGTCGCCGTCCCGCCCGCGCACCTGCAACCCATGGCTGCCAGGCTCGGCAAGCAGCAGCGTGAGCACACCCGAGTCGCGGTGCGCGCCCACGCCCTGCGAACTGGCCGCGGTCGCCGGATAGTGCACGATCTTGATCAGGGTGGCGGGCGCGCGAGCAAACGCAGCGTCGAATACCTCGGCTGGACCGCCCAGCGCTGCGGCCCAGTGCCGCAGCAGGTTGCGCGAGACCTCAGCCAGCGCGGCATCCCACTCAGCGATGAGACCTGGCAACTCCGGCAGGCCCGCGGGCCACTGGTTAGGCCCCTGCAGCCACAGGTAGTGGGCTTTACCCGGCCCGCCGATCGGCTCCCGCTCCGGGCCGATGTCGATCTGCTCGCGCCAGTCGACTTGGCCGCGGGTCAGTTCGCCGCCCAACCGCGTGTAGCCGCGAAAATGCGGACTGCGAACCATCGCGACGGCGTCTTTGTCCGCCTGCGGCAGCGCGAACAGCCGCCGTGCCGCGGTCAGTACCCGGCTGATGAGCGATTCGGATACCTGATGCCCGGTCAGATAGAAGAATCCGACCTCGTGGGCCACCTCGCGCAGGCGTGTCCTCAGTTGGCCCGCCGGGTGGCGCAGATCCACTTCCGGCAGCGCGGTGACGCCTGGCACAGTTGACACCTATTCATCATTACCGCAGCTAGACGGGTATGCCACCGTCTTGATCAGCACGAGGCCAACTAGTTGGTTGATATTTAGCTCACAGTCGCTTGCGCGCCGTTACCGATGGGTATAACTTTGGCCGTGTTACTGGTGGGTAACTTAGCCCAAGTACCCAACCACAGGTGGCGTTCTCATCGAGGAGGAACCAGTGAGCCACTACAAGAGCAACGTCCGCGACCAGGTATTCAACCTGTTTGAGGTCCTAGGCGTTGACAAGTCGTTCGGCGAAGGCGATTACACCGACCTGGATGCCGACACCGCCCGCGAAATGCTGACGGAGATGAGCCGACTGGCCGAAGGGCCCGTCGCCGCCTCCTTCGTCGAGGGCGACCGCAATCCCCCGGTGTTCGACCCGGAGACCCACACGGTGAAGCTGCCCGACGCGTTCAAGCAGTCGGTGCACGCCGTCATCGAAGGTGGCTGGGACAAGGTCGGCCTGGACGAGGCGTTGGGCGGCATGCCGATGCCCAAGGTGATGCTGTGGGCGCTGCACGAGCACCTGCTCGGCGCCAACCCCGCAGTGTGGATGTACGCCGGCGGCTCCGGCTTCGCCCAGATCTTCTACAACCTGGCCACCGAAGAGCAGAAGAAGTGGGCCATCATCGCCGCCGAGCGCGGCTGGGGCTCGACCATGGTGCTCACCGAGCCGGATGCCGGCTCGGACGTCGGCGCCGGCCGGACCAAGGCCGTCCAGCAGGACGACGGCTCGTGGCACATCGACGGCGTGAAGCGGTTTATCACCTCGGGTGACTCGGACGACATGTTCGAAAACATCTTCCACCTGGTGCTGGCCCGCCCCGAGGGCGCCGGACCGGGCACCAAGGGTCTGTCCCTGTTCTTCGTGCCGAAGTTGCTGTTCGACTTCGAGACCGGCGAGCCGGGCGAGCGCAACGGCGTCTTCGTCACCAACGTCGAGCACAAGATGGGTCTGAAGGTCTCCGCCACGTGTGAGTTGACCTTCGGTCAGCACGACGTGCCGGCCAAGGGTTGGCTTGTCGGCGAGGTGCACAACGGCATCGCGCAGATGTTCGAGGTCATCGAGAACGCTCGCATGCTGGTCGGTACCAAGGCCATCGCGACCCTGTCCACCGGCTACCTGAACGCCCTGGCCTACGCCAAGGACCGCGTGCAGGGTGCCGACCTGACCCAGATGACCGACAAGACCGCGCCGCGCGTGACGATCACGCACCACCCGGACGTGCGCCGGAGCCTGATGACCCAGAAGGCCTACGCCGAGGGTCTGCGTGCGTTGTACCTCTACACCGCGACCTACCAGGACGCGGCTGTTGCCAAGGCACTGCACGACGTGGACGCCGACCTGGCGGTGAAGGTCAACGACCTGATGCTGCCGATCGTCAAGGGTGTGGGCTCGGAGCAGGCGTACGCCAAGCTGACCGAGAGCCTGCAGACTTTCGGTGGGTCCGGCTTCTTGCAGGACTACCCGATCGAGCAGTACATCCGTGACGCCAAGATCGACTCGCTCTACGAGGGCACCACGGCGATCCAGGCGCAGGACTTCTTCTTCCGCAAGATCGTCCGCGACAAGGGTGTGGCGTTGGCCCACGTGTCCGGGCAGATCGAGGAGTTCATCAAGAACGAGTCCGGCAACGGCCGCCTGAAGGCCGAGCGGGCGCTGCTGTCCACCGCGCTGGCCGATGTCCAGGCGATGGCCGCGACGCTGACCGGCTACCTGATGGCCGCGCAAGACGACATCTCCAGCATCTACAAGGTCGGCACCGGATTCGGTGCGCTTCCTGATGAGTGTCGGCGACCTGGTTCTGGGCTGGTTGTTGCAGCGTCAGGCCGCGGTGGCCCTGGAGGCTCTGGACGCCGGATGCAGCGACTCGGACCGCTCGTACTACGAGGGCAAGATCGCCGTGGCGTCGTTCTTCGCGAAGAACTTCCTGCCGCTGTTGACCAGCACCCGTCAGGTGTTGGACACGATCGACAACGAGATCATGGAGCTCGACGAGGCCTCGTTCTGACAGACATCCGCTAGACAGCAAAATCCCTCGTTCTCCCAGGAGACGGGGGATTTTGCTGTCCGGGGTTCCGGGCGTGAAGAGGGGCCGCCACGAAATCCCCTCATTCCGCGGCGGCCCCGGTCTCGGTCCGGTTCCTGGCAGGCAGGCCAAAAAAACCGATCAGGGGACGCTCCGCGCTGCCATCGGGTCGGGGGGTCTGACGACAACACGGAGCTATCCGTGTAGTTGGCTACCCGCGGGGTGAGGTGGATAAACGCGGCCGTCGCCGCGGCGATCAGGCTTCCAGGATGGCGGCGACGCCCTGGCCACCGGCCGCGCAGATCGAGATCAGCCCGCGCACCGGCTTACCGCCGTCTGGCAGCCTTGGCTTCGTGCAGTTGCTTGGCCAACTGCGCGAGGATCCGCCCGCCGGTGGCGGCGAAGGGATGTCCGGCCGCCAGCGACGAGCCATTGACGTTGAGTTTGGACCGGTCGATGGAGCCGAGCGCGGCGTCCAGACCCAGCCGCTCCTTGCAATATTCCTCGGACTCCCAGGCCTGCAGGTGCGCCAGCACGACGGACGCGAACGCCTCGTGGATCTCGTAGAAGTCGAAGTCCTGCAGGGTGAGACCGTTGCGGGCCAGCAACCGGGGCACCGCGTACGTCGGCGCCATCAGCAGGCCGTCGGCGCCGTTGACGTAGTCGACCGACGCTGTCTCGGCGTCGACCCAGTAGGCCAGCGGCGTCAGCGAGTGCTCGGCGGCCCATTCTTCGCCTGCCAGCAACGCCACCGAAGCACCGTCGGTCAGCGGCGTCGAGTTACCCGCCGTCATGGTCGCGTCGCCGGCCTTCGCGCCGAACACCGGCTTGAGCTTGGCCAGTTTCTCCGCCGATGAGTCCGGCCGCAGGTTGTCGTCCCGGTAGAGCCCCAGGAACGGGGTGACCAGATCATCGAAGAAGCCGCGGTCGTAGGCCGCGGCCATGTTGCGGTGACTGGCCGCGGCCAGCTCGTCCTGGTCGACCCGCTTGATGCCCATCTGCTTGGCGGTGATCGCCTGGTGCTCGCCCATCGACAGCCCGGTGCGCGGCTCGCTGTTCACCGGGATCTCCACCCCGAGGCTGGCGGGAAGCTTGCCCACCAGCTTCAGCCGGTCGACGTTGGACTTGGCCCGCCGCAGTCCGAGCAGCGTGTGGCGCAGGTTGTTGCCCAGCGCGATGGGCGCGTCGGAGGTGGTGTCCACCCCGCCGGCGGCGGCGGCCTCGTAGCGGCCGGCGGCGATACCGTCGGCGGCGGCGATCGCCGCCTGCAGCCCGGTCCCACAGGCCTGCTGTAAGTCAAAGGCCGGGGTGTAGGACGACAGCGCGGAGCCCAGCACGGATTCGCGCATCAGGTTGAAGTCACGGCTGTGCTTGAGCACGGCGCCACCGATGACCGCGCCGAGCCGCTCGCCGGACAGACCGAACCGGTCGATCAGTCCGCTCAGGGCGGCGGTGAACATGTCCTGGTTGGAGGCCTGGGCGTAGGCGCGGTCGGACCGCGCGAACGGAATCCGGTTGCCACCCAGCACCGCGACACGTCGCTTGGCTGCGGTCGCCTGGGAACTTGCAGAGGTGCTTTCAGCTGGAGTGCTTTGAGTAGGCAACGCTTATCTCCGTCAATTGTTGGTTATCCGGTGTTGGGAGCCATCCTACCCACTGTTCTTACTCTGGAGTAAGTTAGCTCTCGACTACCCTACGGATACCCGACAGCATGGAAGGCAACTCAGTGGCACCCGATCTATTCTCCCAAGTCGTCAACTCCGGGCCCGGTGCATTTCTCGCCAAGCAACTCGGCGTACCGCAGCCCGAGCAGCTGCGGCGGTATCGGGCAGGCCAGCCGCCGCTGGCCGGATCGCTGCTGATCGGCGGAGACGGCCGGGTGGTCGAGCCGCTGCGCACCGCCCTGGACGCCGACTACGACGTGGTGGGCGCCAACCTCGGCGGCCGCTGGGCGGATACCTTCGGCGGCCTGGTGTTCGACGCCACCGGCATCACCACACCGGGCAAGCTGACCGCCCTGCACGAGTTCTTCACCCCGCTGATGCGCAATATCGGCCATTCCGGCCGCGTCGTCGTCGTCGGCACCACACCGGAGGACGCGGGGAGCAGCGACGAGCGGATCGCGCAACGCGCGCTGGAAGGCTTCACCCGCTCGCTGGGCAAGGAGCTGCAACGCGGCGCCACCGTTTCGCTGGTCTACCTGTCCCCCGAGGCCAAGCCCGCCGCCACCGGCCTCGAGTCGACTCTGCGGTTCCTGCTCTCGGCCAAGTCGGCCTACGTGGACGGGCAGGTGTTCCACGTCGGCGCCGCCGACTCCACCCCGCTCAAGGACTGGGACCGGCCGCTGGACGGCAAGGTCGCCATCGTGACCGGCGCCGCCCGGGGCATCGGCGCGACGATCGCTGAGGTGTTCGCGCGTGACGGTGCCCGGGTGGTGGCGATCGACGTGGACTCCGCCGCCGAGGCGCTGGCCGAGACGGCCACCCGTGTCGGCGGCACAGCGCTGGCCCTCGACGTCACCGCCGACGACGCCGTCGACCGGATCACCGAGCATCTGCGCGATCACTACGACGGCCACGCCGACATCCTGGTCAACAACGCCGGGATCACCCGCGACAAGCTGCTGGCCAACATGGACGACGCACGGTGGAACTCGGTGCTTGCCGTCAACCTGCTTGCGCCGCAACGCCTTACCGAAGGCCTGGTTGACAATGGCAGCATCGGCGACGGCGGTCGGGTGATCGGCCTCTCGTCGATGGCGGGCATCGCGGGCAACCGCGGGCAGACCAACTACGCCACCACCAAAGCCGGCATGATCGGGCTCACCCAGGCGCTGGCGCCGACGCTGGCCGAGAAGGGCGTCACGATCAACGCCATCGCGCCCGGCTTCATCGAGACCAAGATGACGGAGGCGATCCCGCTGGCCACCCGTGAGGTGGGCCGTCGACTCAACTCGCTGTACCAGGGCGGCCAGCCGGTCGACGTGGCCGAGGCGATCGCTTATTTCGCCAGCCCAGCGTCAAACGCGGTGACGGGTAACGTCATTCGCGTCTGCGGCCAAGCCATGTTGGGAGCGTGATGCGCCGATGGCTGACGTGACCCAACCCAGCGGCCTGAGGAACATGCTGCGCGCGGCGGCGGGGGCGCTGCCGTTCGTGCCACGCGGCGGGCAATTGCCGGACCGCACCGTGACGGTTGATGAGTTGCCCATCGACCGCGCGAACGTGGCGGAGTACGCAGAAGTCACCGGACTGCGTTACGCCGACGCGGTGCCGCTGACGTATCCGTTCGCTTTGACCTTCCCGACCATTATGTCGCTGGTGACCGGTTTCGATTTCCCCTTCGCCGCAATGGGTTCCGTGCACCTGGAAAACGAGATCACCCAGTACCGGCCGATCAGGGTGAGCGACACGGTCAACATCGCGGTGCATGCGGAAAATCTCCGTGAACACCGCAAGGGGCTGCTGGCTGACATCGTCACCGATGTCAGTGTCGGCAACGAGGTGGCCTGGCATCAGGTCACGACGTTCCTACATCAGCAACGCACCAGCCTGTCCGACGAGCCCAAGCCGCCACCGCAGAAGCAACCCAAGTTGCCTGCGCCCAAGGCGATCCTGCGGATCAGCCCCGGCCAGATTCGTCGGTACGCCGCGGTGGGTGGTGACCACAACCCGATCCACACCAGCTCGGTCGGGGCCAAGCTGTTCGGGTTCCCCACCTCGATCGCACATGGAATGTTCAGTGCGGCAGCGGTACTGGCGAACCTGGAAGCCAGCGTGCCCGACGCGGTGACCTATACGGTGCGATTCGGCAAGCCGGTGCTGCTGCCGGCCAGCGCCGGGCTGTACGTCGACCAGGTTCAGGATGGCTGGGACATCAGCTTGCGTAACATCTCCAAGGGCTACCCGTACCTGACCGGCACGCTACGGGCGCACTAGCGCGCGACCGCGCTCGACGAGGAGCCCCAATCCGTAGGCGCTCAAGGCGGCGACCAGGAAAACCAGCCCCAGCCACAGCGGAGGCCGAGCGAGTTCCCAGACGAAGATCGCGGACCAATACGGCGCGCGTTGAGTGACAGCCAACACGCCTGCTGCGCCGGCCATTGAGACTGCCGGAACATGATATTGAGTTCCGGCCAGCGCGTTGATGGCCAGCACCAACAGCGTGCCGGCCGCGGCGCCGGTGGCCAGCGCGGGGGTGAGCATCCCGCCCCTCGCGCCGGCGCGCAAAAACACAGCCGTCAGAACGGGTTTCAGAACCAGGACTATCGCCGCCGTTTCCAGGCTCATCCCGCCGGCGAGGGTTGCGGTCAGGATCGATTTGCCGTTGCCAGGCAGCTCGGGCCACCAGCTTGAACAGACACCGATCAGCAACCCCGCTCCGGCGATCGCGGGGATCAGCAGCCACGATCGGGTCAGCGCGGCCCGACGCGCCGATGCCATGAGGCGGTTGAAGGCAAGCCCCAGGCCAAGGGTCAACGGGGCCAACACCAGTGCATAACCGATCAACCGATACGACACGTGCACGCTGGGCCAGTTCAGAATCGGCTGATCATGGGTAGCGAACGAGGCAACTGCGACAGCCAGGCTGGAGGTGATCAACGCGGCACCCAGCGCTCGGGGATGCCAGGTTTTCAACATGATCCGCACCGCGAACAGCGCACCACCGAGCGGCACCGCATACACCGCGCCGAGTCCGGCACCTGCCGCACACGCCAGCAGGATCTCACGGTCTCGAGCCGATAGCCGTTTCAGCCATCCCGTTGCGAAATTCCCTAGTGCCACGGCAATTTGGCGAGGTGCCACTTCCCTGCCCAGCGACGCACCAGAGCCGACCACCAATACCTGCAGGGCCGCGTCGAAAACGAAGGGTAGCAAGCGAATGCGCGACCGGTCTGCGATGGCGTCGGACAGCGGCGGGATAGCGGCCCGGCGCCGCAGTCGCCACCACCCCAACCCGGCAAGCGCCCCGCCGACCATCGGCCCCAGTGCTCGACGGACCGGGCTGCTGCCGGTCACCCCCTCCAACAATGATCCGAATGTGTAGTGATAGGTGAGGTGTTCCAGGGCACGCAACAGCAGTGTCGTCGACAGCCCGGCCACCCCGGCCAGCAGCCCGACGATGATGACCGCACACGCGAAATCGGCGTTGCGGCTACGCATTCGACTAGTCGGACTCGGTGACGGATTCGGCTGACGGTTCCGCGGGGTCTTTGTCCGCCGGTTTGCCCTTCAGGCCGCGCCAGAACAGGTTGATCATCACGTCGGCCGCGCCGTCGACGTCGGTGTCGCCGGTGCTGAGCCGGGTGGCGATCGCCTCGCCGGCGCCGACCAGCGCGGCCGCGATCATCTCGAAGTCGGTGTCGGGTTCGGGATTGCGGGTACCTGCCTGCAGGACTCGCACTACCAGCGCGATGATTCGCTCGCGCCCCTCACGCACCGTGTGGGCGAACGCCTGCGAGTTGGTGGCCTGGGCGTACATCACGATCCAGGACGCGCGGTTGGAATCGATGTAGCGCATGAACGCCACAATTGTGTTGTGCAGCAGGTCTCTCGGGCTCTGGTCGAGGTTGATGTCCTCACGCACACCGTCGATGAATCGCGCCAGCTCGCGGTCCAGGCACGCGCCGAACAGTTCCTCTTTGGAGCCGTAGTACAGGTAGAGCATCGGCTTGGAGATCTCGGCCTTTGCGGCGATCACGTCCATCGATGTGTCGTGATAGCCGTTGATGGAGAACATTTCGACCGCGGCATCGAGCATCTGCTGCTCTCGGACAGCACGCGGTAACCGCTTGGTACCACCTGCCATGCCGTCCCCTCCTAGCCAACTCGCTCGTCCAGAGTAAGCAATTCAGGGTCGCGCCGCCGAATTAAGGCCCGCAGTCCGACTTGGGGCCCTTGAACTTCGCGATCCGCTGCACCGACGCGTCGACGCCCGCAACCGTCAATTCCCCTGCGGCTACCGCCTTCTCCAAACGGTCCAAAACCGCGGGTACCTCGTCGGTGGTGACCCACAGCGCGACGTCGGTGCCGGCCTGCAAGGTGCGCAGCACCGCGTCGGGCACGCTGTAGCGGTCCTTGATGGCGAGCATGCTGGACAGGTCGTCGCTGAAGACCGGGCCGTCGAACGCCGGGGCCTGATAACCGGTGCCGGTACGCAGCAATTGAACCGCGGCCCGGTTGACGCTGGCCGGCTCGTCACCGGTGAGCCCGGGGACCTGCAGGTGGCCGACCATCACGCCGATCGGAGCCGCCGTCACCAGGGTCCGGTACGGAATCAGGTCGTCATTCTGTAATTGCGGCAGCGGCGGCGTGGCGACCCCGCCGGTGTGCGAGTCGCCGGACCCGTGCCCGTGACCGGGAAAATGCTTGATCACCGGCAGCAGCCCGGCGTCGCGCAGGCCACGGGCGTAGGCGCCGGCGTACGCGGTGACCTTCGCCGGGTCCGAGCTGAACGACCGGTCGCCGATCACCGTGTCGTCGGGTGCGTCGGTGACGTCGACGTCGGGCGCAAAGTCGACGGTGATGCCGAGGCCGTGGATCTTGTGCCCGCGGTCCAGCGCCATGCCGTAGACCTCGTCCGGGGTGTGCGTCTGGGCCAGCACCCGGGCCGACGGCGCCGGCCCGATCAACTTGGACAACCGGGCCACCCGGCCACCCTCCTCGTCGACGCTGACCGCCAGCGGCAGCGCGGTGCTGACGCTGAGGTCTTTGACCAGATTGGGTCCCAGCATCGACATGTCAGTCCAGCTGCCGATGAAGATGCCCCCGACGTGGTAGGTCGTCACCACGGTTTTGGCGTCATCGCCGTTGCGCACGCCCACCATCAGCAGCTGAGCCAGCTTGTCGCGCAGCGGGATGGCCGCTGGATCTCCGCACGCCGGCTTGGCCGGCGGGACGGCCTTGGCCGGTGACGATGGCCCCGGGGCCGACGCGGGCTTCTGCGAGGTGTGGCTGCACCCCGTCATCAGTGCCGTGACGGCGGCGAGTACGGCCAGGATGCGTGGCAAACCCATCAGGCCATGCTGTCATGGGCCCACTTCGGCCGTGCGGCCAGCGACCTCAGAGGCTGCGACCTCGCCTTCTGCTAGGTTTGCAGCCATGAATCGCTTCGTTGCGCCCGCCGCCGCCAGTGTTGTGGTCGGCTTGCTGCTGGGCGCCGCGGCGATCTTCGGCATCACGTTGATGGTGCAGCAGGACACCAAGCCGCCGCTCCCCGGAGGCGACCCACAGTCGTCGGTGCTCAACAGGGTCGAGTACGGCAACCGCAGTTAACCCAGCCGCCGCGGGCCCGCTGTCGCGGCGGTGGCTGTGGTTGGTCAGCGCGGTCGCGCTGGCATTGAGCTTCGGCTCGTCGCCCGGCCGGATCTCCCCGGACACCAAGCTCGATCTGACCGCCAACCCGCTGCGCTTTCTGTCCCGCGCCACCAACCTCTGGAACAGCGAGCTGCCGTTCGGGCAGGCGCAGAACCAGGCCTACGGCTACCTGTTCCCGCACGGCACCTTTTTTCTGGTCGGTCATCTGCTGGGGTTACCGGGCTGGGTTACCCAGCGGCTGTGGTGGGCACTGCTGCTGACCGTCGGCTTCTGGGGATTGCTCCGGGTGGCCGAGGCGCTGGGCATCGGCAGCCCGTCGTCGCGGGTTGTCGCGGCCGCGGCATTTGCGTTGTCGCCGCGGGTGCTGACCACATTGGGGTCGATCTCGTCGGAGACCCTGCCGATCATGTTGGCGCCGTGGGTGCTGCTGCCGACGATATTGGCTCTGCGCGACGACGAGCGCTCGGCCAGACAGCGGGCCGGTCAGGCCGCGATCGCCGTGGCGCTGATGGGTGCCGTCAACGCGATCGCAACGCTGGCCGGGTGCCTGCCCGCGGTGATTTGGTGGGCCTGCCACCGGCCCAACCGGCGGTGGTGGCGGTACACCGCGTGGTTGTTGCCGGCGATGGCGCTGGCCATGACGTGGTGGCTGGTGGCGCTGATCCTGATGGCCCGGATCAGCCCCCCGTTTCTGGATTTCATCGAATCGTCCGGGGTGACGACGCAGTGGTCGTCGGTGGTCGAGGTGCTGCGCGGCACCGACAGCTGGACACCGTTCGTGGCGCCCAATGCGACCGCGGGCGCGCCGCTGGTCACCGGGTCGGTCGCGATTCTGGCCACCTGTCTGGTGGCGGCGGCCGGGCTGGCCGGCCTCGCTGGGATGTCCGCGGGCGGCATGCCGGCGCGCGGCCGGTTGGTGACGATGCTGCTGCTCGGCATGGTGCTGCTGGGCGTCGGATACAGCGGCGGGCTGGGTTCGCCGCTCGCCCAACAGGTGCAGGGGTTCCTGGACGCCGGTGGCGCACCGCTGCGCAATGTGCACAAGCTGGAGTCGCTGATCCGCATCCCGGTGGTATTGGGGCTGGCTCAGCTGATGGGCCGGGTCCCGCTGCCCGGGTCAGCGCCGAAACCGTTGTGGTTGAACGCGTTTGCCCACCCGGAACGCGATCGGCGGGTGGCGGTCGGGATCGTGGTGCTGACAGCGCTGACGGCCGCGACGTCGCTGGCGTGGAGCGGGCGGATCACCCCGCCCGGCACGTTCACCGCGATACCGCGGTATTGGCATGACACCGCCGACTGGCTCACCGCGCACAACGCCGGTTCGCCGACCCCCGGCCGCGTGCTGGTCGTTCCCGGCGCGCCGTTCGCCACTCAGCTGTGGGGCAACAGCCACGACGAACCGTTGCAGGTGCTCGGGGACAGCCCATGGGGTGTGCGCGACTCGATTCCATTGACACCGCCGCAGACGATTCGCGCCCTGGACTCGGTTCAGCGACTGCTCGCCGCCGGAACACCGTCTGCCGGACTCGCCGATACGCTTGCCCGTCAGGGCATTTCATACCTGGTTATGCGCAACGATCTAGACCCGGACACATCCCGGTCGGCCCGGCCCATTCTGGTGCACCGGGCGATCACGGGTTCGCCCCGGCTGCAGAAGGTCGCCGAATTCGGCGGACCGGTCGGGCCCGGGCCGGTGTCCGGTTTCCTCACCGACAGCGGTCTGCGTCCGCGATACCCCGCCGTCGAGGTCTACCGCGTCGCCGCCACGACCGGCGATCCGGCCGCCCCCTATCTGTCCGACGCCGACCAGTTGCCTCGCGTCGACGGCGGGCCCGAAGTGCTACTGCGACTTGACGAACGCCGTCGGCTGTCCGGTCAACCGCCGCTGGGTCCGGCTCTGATGACCGCCGACGCGGTAGCGGCAGGACTGCCGATGCCCGCCGGCGCAGGGGCCACAGTCACCGACACCCCGCTGGCCCGCGAGACCGACTACGGCCGGGTCGACGACCACTCGTCGGCGATCCGGGCCGTCGGCGACGCCCGGCGGACCTTCAACCGGGTGCCGGACTATCCGACCCCGGGGGCCGAAACCGTCTACGGCGCTTGGACGGGCGGGCGGCTGACGGCATCCAGCTCGTCGTCCGACTCGACGGCACTGCCCGATGTCGCCACCGCCGCGTCGCCCGCCGCGGCCATCGACGCCGACTCGGCGACCGCCTGGGTGTCCAACGCGTTGCAGTCGGCCGTCGGCCAGTGGCTGCAGGTCGACTTCGATCACCCGGTGACCAACAGCGTCATCACCATCACCCCCAGCGCGACCACGGTCGGCGCCCAGGTCCGCCGGGTCGAGATCGAAACCGTCACCGGCACAACGACACTACGGTTCGATGAGGCGGGCAAGCCGGTCACCGGGGCGCTGCCGTACGGCGAAACCCCGTGGGTGCGGATCACTGCGATCGGCACCGACGACGGATCGCCCGGGGTGCAGTTCGCGATCACCGACTTGTCGATCACCCAGTACGACGCCAAAGGCTTCGCGCATCCCATCAACATTCGTCACACTGCCCTCGTCCCCGCTCCTCCACCGAATACCGCTGTCGCGCAATGGGACTTGGGGTCAGAGCCGCTGGGCCGGCCTGGCTGCGCGATGGGCCCGACGAACATGCAGTGCGCGCCCTCGATGGCGCTGGCGACGGAGTCACCCGCCTCCTTCAGTCGCACCTTGAGTGTGCCCACGCCGATGTCGGTGGTGCCGAAAATCTGGGTGCGGGCCCGCTCGGGGCCGAACCTGGCCGACCTGATCGCCGAGCCGGACACCACCCAGGCCCGCGGCGACTCCGATTCAGTCGACGTGCTCGGCGCAGCCTATGCCGCCACCGACGGCGACCCGGCCACCGCGTGGACGGCGCCGCAGCGGGTGGTGCAGCACAAGACGGCCCCGACGCTCACCCTCACCCTGCCCCAGCCCACCGAGGTGACCGGGCTACGTCTGAGCGCCAGCTCGTCTCAGGTGCCCACCCACCCGACCATGGTGGCTGTCGACCTCGGCGGCGGACCGCAGGCCCGCACACTGGAAGTGTCTGGGCCACAAACCCTTTCGCTGACACCCCGGGTGACGGACACCGTCACGATCAGCCTGCTGGACTGGAAGGACGTCATCGACCGGACCGCGGTGGGCTTCGACCAGCTCAAGCCACCGGGGCTGGCTGAAGTCGTAGCGCTGGGCACCGACGGCGCGCCGATCGCCCCCGCCGACGCTTCCCGCAACCGGGGTCGTGACGTCACCGTCGACTGCGACCACGGTCCGATCCTCGCGATCGCCGGCCGATTCGTGCACACCGAAGTCCACACCACGGTGGGCGCGCTGCTCGACGGCGCTCCGGTCACCGCTGCGCCCTGTGACTCGCCGCCGATCGAATTACCCGCCGGCCAGCAGGAACTGGTGGTGAGCCCCGGTCCGCAATTCGTCGTCGACGGCGCGGAACTGTCCGGGCCGGCGGCCGTCCCGTCAGCCGGTTCCACACCGGTCGAGACTGGTGCATGGGGCCCGGCCCGCCGTGAAGTTCATGTGGGAGTGGCGGAAACGTCGCGGATATTGGTCGTACCGGAGAGCATCAACCCGGGCTGGGTGGCGCGCACCAGCACCGGAGCTCCGCTGAAAGCGTTGGCGATCAACGGATGGCAGCAGGGGTGGATAGTGCCGGCCGGCACATCGGGCACCATCACGCTGACGTTTGCGCCCAACTCGCTGTACCGGGTCGGCCTGGCCGGAGGGCTGGCGTTGCTGCCGCTGTTGGCCGCGCTGGCGTGGTGGCCGCAACGACGCCGCCCGAACGATCCCGCAGCGCGCCCCTGGTCACCCGGACTCTGGGCCGCTGTCCCGGTCCTGGCCGCCGGCGCCGTGATCGCCGGGGCCGCGGGCGTCGCGCTGTTCGGTGTCGCTCTGGGGTTGCGGTGGGTGCTGCGGATGAGTCCACAACGACGCGACGCCGTCACGCTGTGGCTGAGCGCGGGCGGGCTGGTCCTGGCTGGAGCGGCACTGTCCCGGCACCCGTGGCGGTCGGTCGACGGCTACGCGGGCCATTCGGCGTGGGTGCAACTGCTCGCACTGACTTCCCTTGCCGCGCTGGCAGCCTCGACGGTGACGCGTAGCCCTGAGCGCTAACGCTCAGCTGTGCACACCGGTCGCATTACGGGGATCAAGCATCGACGGGTGACTTGCAGCGCCGCTGCGCTCCTGTTACGGGATAGGCAGCGCTTTTCCTGTGAGGTGGTGAGACATGGCGATCTTCCGGATCGACCTGGAGGCATTGGCGGGTTCGGCGGCACACATCGCCGGGCAGGGTGAGGATCTGGCAAGTGCACACCTGGCTTCGGACAACCGGATAGCGGACGCCGAGGCGGGCTGGGTGGGCGCCTCCGCCGCCGCACTGAGCACGACCGCGGCCACCTGGTTGCAGACCTCGCGTCGACTGCTGACCCGCGTCGGCGATCATGCACTGGACTTGGCCGGCGACGGAATCGGCTTCTCGGCAATGGAGAATACGAACGCCGCGGCGCTGCGAGCGCTGGGTCCGGCCTGAGCTGTGGCTCTCACAGTGGCCGACATCGATCGGTGGAGCGCCGACGCTGTGCGCGAGGTGTTTCACGCCGCCGTCGCACGTGGCGAGGCGACGTTAGAAGCTGCGCGCCAACTGAATTCGTTGGCGGTGTTCGACACCTGGCAGGGCGTGACCGCCCAGGCGCGACAACACGCCAATGCGTCGATACGCCTCGACCTCGACGCGCACGGCAACGAATCGTTGGCGGTGGCGCGCGCGGCCGGTAAGGCGGCCGACGACATCGCCCACGTGCAATCGGCGCTGAGGACGCTGCGCCGTGATGCCGCCGAACTGCAGATGACGATCGACACGTCCACCAACACCGTGGTCCCGAGATCGAACTTCAGCGGCCCGCCGGTGGCGGCTTTGATTGCCGAGATGCAGCTGCAGCCCCGGCTGGATGCGATTGTGGCGGAGGCTGATTCAACCGATCGTGAGCTGGCCGGCGCGATCGACATGGCCGACGGCGATCGGCCGATACCACCGGGCCCGCACGACAATCGACCGGGTATTCAACAGGCCTTGTCCTCGCCGCTGCCCGTCGACCCGAAGCAGTTCAACGCGCTGTGGAATCAGCTCAACCCCGAAGAAAAGGACTGGCTGTATCGACAGGACCACGGGATCGGCAATCACCCGGGGATGCCCTGGGATCCCCCGGACCACTCGGGCAAGGACCACTACAACCGGCTGCATCTAGACGAGTTGGAGCAACAGTCCCAGTCCGACGTCGACCGGATCCAGCGCAGCATCGACGACCTAATGAGCGCTCAGCAGGCCGACGATGGCGCGGCATACGCATTGCAGTCGCAGCTGGCCGCGGCCAGAGACCGCCTCGCGGGTTTTGCGGCCATACATGCAACGTTGAATTCTGGTGATGGGCCGAATCGGTACTTGGGGCTGCTGGACGAGTTCGGCCGCGGCGCCGTGTCGATCGGGAATCCGGATACCGCTCGCCGCAACGCGGTGTTTGTCCCGGGCACCGGCCAAGGGCTGGCGCGGCTGCGGTTCAGCGACGACAAGGCGATGGCGATGTATACCGCCGCACTTCTCGCCGACCCCGGTCTTCGGCCTGACGATGTGGCGGTGACGACGTGGATGGGTTACGACCGCCCAATGGATCTCAGCCGCGCGGCTTTTCCGCAGCCCGCCTACGGCGGTGCAGAACGGTTGGACGCGTTCGAGAACGGGCAGCGGGCATCCCATGTCGGTGCGCCGTCCGTCGACACCGTGATCGGCCACAGTTATGGCTCAACGGTGGTCGGTGCGGCCGCTTCGCGCGGGCATCATCTCGACGCCGACAACGTCATCGCGGTGGGCAGCCCAGGCATGATGGTCGACCGTGCCAACCGACTGGATCTGCACACCGGTGCCCACGTTTACGTGATGCGGGCCCAGAACGACGTGATCAGCATGGGCGGCATCGTCACTGAATGGACGTTGGGAGCCGACCCGATCGCGCCGGGCTTCGGCGCGCAACGACTGGCCGCCGACCCGGGTCCGGCCGGTCCGTTGGGGCTTCTCAGCGTCGCCGCGCACAGCAGCTACTGGCAGGGCGGCAACAGTGCGCTGCGGAACTTCGGCGCCGTTATCGCCGGCCTGTCGCCGCCGATTGTCGGGCACCGATAGCTGCGGGTCCGCAGTTATGCGGCCGGCCATGGTGGGTGCTGCATTAAAGTGTTGGCATGGTCAGCACGGCGTCACCGCGGCTGGAGTCGGCAGGGAGCCCGTTTCGGTTCGACTGGGCGGAATTGGCCGGGGCGGTAGGCGATCTGGGCGTGCTGGTACCGATCGCGGTGGCATTGATAGTGAAGAACGGCCTTACGCCGACGGCGGTACTTTTGCCGGCCGGGGTGTTGTACGTGGTGGCCGGCCTGGTGTATCGACTTCCGGTCCCGGTGCAGCCCTTGAAGGCGTTCGGGGCGATCGCGATCGCGCACGGTTTCGGCGCGGATGACATCGCCGCCGGTGCCCTGCTGATGGGCATGATCTTTGTGGCGCTTGGGGTGTCGGGCCTGCTGGACTGGGTCGCTAAAGTCTTCCCGCAGCCGATCATTCGAGGAATTCAGTTGTCGGTAGGACTGCTGTTTTGTCAATTGGCGTGGAAGCTGCTTTCCGCGTCACCGAAAGCATTCAACGATCACCGGCACTCGCTGTGGTGGCTGGCGGTCGCCACCGTGATAGTGATCGCCGCGGCGCTGCTGTTGCGACGCCGCCAGATCACACTGCTATTTCTTGCGATTGCGGGGGTGGCGATGCTGCTGACCTTCCACGGCTCGTTCCGCTTCGGCCCTTCAGCGGTGCATACACCCCACCTCACGTGGGCCGCGTTCTCCGCTGCGGCGATTGCCCTAGTGCTGCCGCAGTTTCCGTTGTCCTTCGCGAACTCGTGTTTGGCCACTGCGGACACGGCCCGCGCCTACTTCGGCGATGCGGCGCAACGGGTGCGCCCTGGGCGCCTGGCTGTCACCCTTGGCCTGGCCAACCTGTTCGCCGGCGCGATCAGTGGTATGCCGGTGTGTCACGGCGCCGGAGGTATGACCGCGCATCGCAGCTTCGGTGCTCGTAGCGGCGGAGCGCCAATCATGTTGGGCAGCATGCTGATCGCGCTCGCGCTCGCGACGGGAGCGACTCTGACCGCAGCGCTGGCGGGGTTCCCGGTGCCGATCCTGGCAGGCCTGTTGACCGTCGCAGGCTTGTTGCACATCGCGCTTCTGAAAGATCTTCGGGGAGCTTGGCATTGGGCGCTGGCCCTTGCGGTCGGTATCACCGGCTTTCTGAGCAACCTCGCCGTCGCACTCCTCGGTGCTCTTCTAATTTGGTGGGCAACCCGCTTGATTCAGGCATCGCGGACACGTCGGAAAGGCGACGGCGACAACGCCTAAGGCGTGTGGTCTTTGCCGGCAATTTGGTCCAGCGCATGGTCCAGCACGTCGGCGAGTACCCGAAGTCCGTCGCGCACTCCGCCCGGCGAACCCGGCAGGTTGACCACCAACGTCCGCCCGGCCACCCCGCATACGCCGCGCGAAAGCACCGACGTGGGCACCTTCGGTAGACCGGAACGCCGGATGGCGTCGGCCAGCCCAGGAATCTCGTAATCGAGCGCCGCTGTGGTCTGGGCGGGGGTGTCGTCGCTCGGCGAAATGCCCGTGCCACCAGAAGTGATCACCACGTCGACGTCGTCGGCGATAGCGTCACGTAGCGCCTGGCCCACCGGGCAGCCGTCACTGACCAGAACCGGCGACGTCGACGAGAACCCATGGTGGGCAAGCCATTCAGAGATGATCGGGCCACACCGATCTTGGTAGACCCCTGCCGATGCGCGGGTCGAGGCAATGATGACGCGCGCGGACCGGCCTGCCATCACCGCACCCACGATCCGTGACGGCCGCCATCCTTCCGCAACACCCGAACGTCATCGATGCGCGCAGCTGGGTCCACCGCTTTGATCATGTCGTAAAGCGTTAGGGCCGCCACGCTCACCGCGGTCAGCGCCTCCATCTCCACCCCGGTGCGATCGGTGCTGCGCACCGTCGCGGTGATGTCGACGTCCGCGTCACCGATGGTGAAATCGACGTCGACGCTGGTCAGCGCCAACTGATGACACAGCGGAATGAGCTCGCTGGTGCGCTTGGCGGCCAGAATGCCCGCAAGCCGAGCAGTGGCCAAGGCGTCGCCTTTGGCCAGTCCGCCCGCCGCGACCAGCTCCACCACCTGCGCGGAGGTACGCAACGAGCCTGCGGCAACCGCAGTGCGCTTAGAGGCTTCCTTGCCGGAGACGTCGACCATATGAGCCGCGCCCTGATCGTCGATGTGCGAGAGCGGACCCTGATCAGCCACGCTTTCCATTCTGTCAGCTCCGCGTCGTAGCGTTTCGCGGAGCGTCAGCTGAGATCCCAGATCTGCACCTCAGAGCCGGCCGGAATCTCCGTGACGTCCGCTGGGACGTCCAGCAGGCAGTTCGCCGACGCCAGCCACCCCAAATGGTGTGACGCCGGCGGGCCGTGGCTCACGGCGGTGCCGGCGGCGGCATCGAAAATACCGCGGCGGAACTGGCGTTTGCCGACTGGTGAGGTCAATGTCTCGGTCAGCACGGCGGATCGCCGTTGCCGTTGCGGAGCCGGCAGCCCCATGGCTGAGCGCAGTGCCGGACGGATGAACACCTCGAAGGACACCAGCGCACTGACCGGGTTACCGGGCAAGGTGACGATGGGCGTGCCCGCCACCCGACCGGTGCCCTGCGGCATGCCCGGGTGCATCGCCACTTTGACGAACTCCACCCCCCGATCACCGGCTCGGCCGAACGCGTCCTTGACCACCTCGTAAGCACCCGCGCTGACGCCGCCGCTGGTGATGATCAAATCCGACTCGGCGGCATAGCGGTCCAGCACCGCGGTGAACTCGGCGACGTCATCACTGGTGATCGCGGTGGCGACCACCCCTGCGCCGGCGTCGCGGACGGCCGCGGCCAGCATCACCGAGTTGGACTCGTAAATCTCGCCCGACCGCAGCGGCGTTCCCGGTGATACAAGTTCTGATCCCGTGGAGATCACCAGAACACGCTGAGGCGGAATCACCGTCAGCTCGTGTAGTCCCAGCGCCGCGGCCAGCCCAACCACCGCCGGCGTGACGACCTGCCCAGCCCGCAACACCGTGGAGCCCCCGGCGACATCTCCGCCTTGGCGGCGGATGTAGCTTCCCTCGCCGCTGGGTGCGTTGATCCTCACGACATCGGTCTGCCGATCGGTGGCCTCGACGGGCACCACCGCTGTCGCCCCGGCAGGGATCGGCGCGCCGGTCATGATGCGATGCGCCGTACCTGGCTCAAGCCTGGGTATGTCGATCCGACCGGCCGGAATATCCTCAGCCACAGGCAGTTTCACCGGATGATCGGCCGTCGCCGAGGCCACCTCGTCGGCACGCACCGCGTAACCGTCCATTGCGGAGTTGTCGAATACCGGCAGCGGCACCGTCGCGGTCACATCGTCGGACAACACCCGGCCCTCGGCGGCGGGCAGTTCGGCGGCGGCGGCAGGCCGGGCAGCAATCAGCCCGGCCACAACGCGTTGATGCTCCTCGACCGACCGCATGGCGTTAGACCGGAAACCTCCCTGGAACCCCCAGAAGAATATAGTTCGTGTTCGTGGGACGTCCGGCCTTGAATCAACGATGACGCTGGTAGTGCGTGCCACGCTGACAGATCAACCGATTCTGCTCGCCGAACATCAGGAACTGGTGAGCCATCAGGCGGCGGGAGCCGTTGTGGGGTTCGTCGGCGTGATTCGCGACCACGACAACGGACGCGAAGTTGTGCAGCTCGAATACTCCGCGCACCCGTCGGCCGCCGATGTCATCGCCGAAGTGGTGGCCGATGTCGCCGCACGCTCCCCCGGGACGCGGGCCGTCGCGGCCAGCCACCGGATCGGCGTCCTGCAAATCGGCGAAGCGGCACTGGTCGTCGCGGTCGCCGCCGACCATCGCCAGGCGGCATTCGCCACCTGCGCCGCGTTGGTGGACGCCATCAAGGCGCGATTACCGGTGTGGAAGCGCCAAATCTTCGCCGACGGAACCGAGGAATGGGTCGGCTCGACCTGACGACACGGATTATCCTCCGGCAAACGGCGGCAGGACATCGATCGTGTTGCCGGCCTGCAGCGGCTGAGCTTGGTCCCGAACCGCCACACCGTCGCAGAGAAAAGAGCACCGGAGCAAGACCTGTGCGAGCTCCCGGCTGCGGCCCCTCAGCCCGTCGACCAGCTCGCTGATCGTGGCGCCGGGACGCACAGTCAGCTGCTCGGAATCGGACCCCACAGCGGCGCGAGCCGCCGCGAAATAACGCACGGTGATTCCGGCCGAGCTCCCAGCCTGATCCGTCACCTCAGCCGCCAATCGCACTCATCGGCCGCGCCGGCTGGACGAAGTTCGGGTCGTTGATGCCATGACCCGCGGGCTTGCCCCACATCGTGATCCGCCACGCCGCCTCGATCGCGGCGTCGTCGGCGCCGTCGCGCAGCAGGCGCCGCAGATCGGTCTCCTCGACTGCGAACAGGCAACTACGGAGCTGCCCGTCGGCGGTCAATCGGACGCGGTTACACGTCGAGCAGAAGGGATGCGAGACCGAGGCGATGATCCCTACCCTTCCGGTGCGCCCAGTCGCCGGATCGGTGATACTCCACAACTCGGCTGCCGCCGAACCCCGCGACGTCCGATCGGGTTCCAGCGTGAACGAATGACGCCGCAACTCCGCCAGCACTTGGTTCGCGGTCACCGTAGCCTCGCGGCGCCATTGGTGCCCGGCATCCAGCGGCATCTGCTCGATAATCCGCAACTGGTAGTCGTGGCCGAGGCAGAACCGAATAAGCGACACCGCATCGTCGAGCCCGGTCAGCGGGTCAAGTACGGCATTAACCTTCACCGGTCGCAGACCCGCGGCGTACGCGGCGGCCAGGCCGTCCAACACATCGGCCAGCCGGTCACGACGGGTGATCGCCGCGAAATGCCGGTAATCCACGCTGTCCAGTGACACGTTCACCCGGTTCAGGCCGGCGCGCGCCAACGCCTCCGCACGCGCTGCCAATAACACTCCGTTGGTAGTTAGAGCTAGCTCCGGCCGCGGCCGGAGGGCGGCTGTTGCGCCGATAATTTCGTCAGTGTGCTTGGCCAGCAACGGTTCTCCGCCAGTGAACCGCACCTTGGTGATGCCCAGCCGGGTCACGGCTATTCGCACCAGCCTGATGATTTCGTCGGGTTGCAGTAACTGGTCGGCCGCCGCCCACGACAGACCCTCGGCGGGCATGCAGTAGGTGCATCGCAGATTGCAGCGGTCGGTCAAGGACACCCGCAAATCGGTCGCGAGCCGCCCGTGGGTGTCAACCAGTGGGCCGGTGGCCGGCGGCTCTGCTACTCGGCCTTCGAGCCGACGCGGCACTCGCGGAAGCCCGAGCTCCGTGGTCGTCATAGCACCGTCCGAATCTGATCGCGAGCAACGTTGTAATTATCCATCAGTCCGGCGAAACCGGCATCGCGCGCGCCTTCCGGAGGGCGACGTTTTCGGCTCTCAACGCCTCCAGCTCGCTGCGCAGTGCAGCCACCGCGGGCTCGATCTCTGCCGCGGTAAATCGCGGGGTGATGTGTTGGGGGCAGTTCCAGTCGAATGCCTCGACGTGCACGATGACGGCGCGTTCGACTTTGGCTTCGTAGCTGGGGTCGGCAAGGGCTGCGGCGAGGTCGGGGTCATCCTCGACGGTCACGCTCCGGGCGTGACCGTAGATTTTCAGCCGTCGGCGGTGAGCGTAATCCATGGCGAACAGTGCGACCCGGTCGTCTGCGCCCAGGTTGCCGGTGCTGATGTATTGGAGATTGCCCCGAAAGTCGGCCCATCCCACAGTGTGCTCGTCAATCACCCGCAGGAAACCTGCTGGGCCGCCACGGAATTGAACATAGGGCCAGCCTGTCTCGCTGACAGTCGCGAGGTAGAAACCGTCGCGCTGACCCAGGAATTCGCGCGCGTCTTCGGTCAGGGCGTCAGAGCTTTCGGCAGCCGGCGCCCGCATTCTTTTGGCTTTATAGAAGGCGCCGCTGCCGTAACGGTCCTGAACGTCGCGGACGGCGTCGGTGAACGCAATCTCCCCATAGTGCTTGCTCATTGACCGCTTCCCGGACACGAAACCAAAAACCGCAGCATACGCCGCCGCCCTATCCATGAGGAGGTTTGTCTCACTACAGGAACAGTTTTGGTGTCCGAAGGATTCCACGGCACGCCGTCTGGCCGTCGCAATCGGTCCGCGGCCGCGACTGTTCTCAACGGCCGCTGAATCGCCGCGCCCCGTAACAATTCAAACTGCCCTCAACAACTGACTCGGCTGAGCCATAATCGGTTACCAATCAAAGACAGGAGTGGGCGGTGGCGAAGCTGATTTCTGTGAATGTCGGTCTACCCAAAGACATCCCCTGGAAAAACCGCACCGTGTACACCGGCGCTTGGAAGACGCCCGTCACTGGCCTCCGGATGGTTCGGCGGCTCAACATCGACGGGGACGGCCAAGGCGACCTCGGGGGCCACGGCGGGGAGAACCGCGCCGTGCTCGTGTATCAACTCGATTCATATCGTCACTGGGCCAAGGAATTTCACCGCGACGACCTTACGCCCGGGCTTCTGGGTGAGAATCTGACCGTCGAAGGCTTGCCCGACGATGAGGTGTGCATCGGGGACCGATACCGGATCGGGCAGGCGGTCTTCGAGGTGACCCAACCCCGTGTTACCTGTTACCGCGCAGGCATGCGCATCGGCGAGCCCCGGATGGCTGCGCTTCTGGTGTCTCATCGGCGACCCGGTTTCTATTGCCGGGTGATTACCGAAGGCGAGGTCGAGGCGGGTCAGGAGATCGTCAAGATCGGCGCCGGACCCGAGCGGATCACGGTCGCCGAGATCGACGCACTGCTCTACCTGCCTGGGCATCCTCGAGACGCTCTGCAACGTGCGCTCCGCATCCCCGCACTCAGCCCGGGCTGGAAGGCCTCCCTGCAGAGTCTGGCCGAGCAACCCGCTGCAGACTCAGGATCAGGCAACGTCGGTCTGACGGCGGCCGCGAGCAGTCCGCCGCCGGCGTGGACCGGGTTTCGCCCACTCCAGGTGACTGCGGTTCACGACGAAACCCGATACGTACGCTCAGTGTCACTGGCCGACCCCGACGGTACCGCCCTACCGAAATGGCTTCCCGGCCAATCGATCACGCTGCGCTTAGTTCCCGACCTGGGCGGTCCCGCTGTGATCCGCAACTACTCGCTGTCGAATCGGCCCGGCTCCGATGAATACCGGATCAGCGTCAAACACGAACCACACGGGGAAGCCAGCGGACTGATCCACACCCAAGTCAAGCTTGGCGATTTTCTCGACGTCGCCGCACCACGCGGCACCTTCTTTTTGTCCGACGGAGACGCGCCCGTGATCCTGCTGTCCGCCGGAATCGGAGCCACCCCCGTACTGTCCATGCTGCACGCGCTCGTCAGGACTCACCCGGCCCGTCAGGTCTGGTGGCTGCACGGCGCCCGCGACACCTCCGAGCATTGCTTCGGCGCGGAGAGCCGCACCTTGCTGAACCAGTTATCCCACAGTCGATCCCACATCTTCTACAGCCGCCCAGCTCCGGATGACCGTCAGGGTATCGACTTCACCGACTACGGCCGCATCTCGATCGAATCGCTCCGTAAACTCGACTTGCCCTACGTCGGGGACGCCTACCTCTGCGGGCCTGCGGCCTTCATCGCTGAGCTCAACGCCGGCCTCGCCGGCTACGGAATAGATCCCGCCCACGTCCACACTGAAATCTTTGGGGCAGCAGCAGCACTCACGCCCGGGATTGCTGCGACGTCGATCCCTCCTCACCAGCCCACTGGACCACCGGGTCCAGGTCCCGCCATTCAATTCGCGCGCAGCGGCATCTGCGCGCCGTGGGGCCCTCCGAGCGGCAGCCTGCTGGAATTCGCCGAAGCGTGCGACGTTCCAACCCGCTGGTCCTGCCGAACAGGGGTATGTCACAACTGTGAGACCGCGCTGCTGTCCGGGACTGTCCGCTACGATCCCGAACCTTTAGAACGACCCGCTGAAGGAAACATCCTGATCTGTTGTTCACAACCCGCAGAGGCCATAGTGGTCGACCTGTGACTGCCATCCTCGACTAGATCAAAGCCGGGGCTGGACAGGTTTACCGCAAACCGCTGACGACCGCTGCGGCGATGCTGCGGTCGGCGAAGTTTCAGTAGAGATCGAAGCAGTTCATGGAGATAATGAGCCTCTCCCGGTTCTCTGGCGGTCTGGGCGCTCAAGGTTGCGTGCCAGGTTGTACCGATCAGGTCGGGCCACAACATAAATGGACCCAGCGCACGGAGAGACGATGACCTCAGAAGGCGATTATCCGACCGCGAACGGCAAGCGCTTCATCCTGGATATGGACACCCAGGCCGATGTGCCCCCTTACCAGGACTGGGCTCACACCGACCGCCTCGACAATTTCACCGTGATGGAGGTCGACGGCAAAAGCCGCTGCCATGGCATGCAACTCGAAGGTCTGGCCTACCCGATCACGCCGATCGGGATGCACTACTTGCTGATCCATTACGACATCCCCCAGATCGACGAGAAGAGCTATCGAGTCAAGGTCGACGGTCTGGTGAAGAACGAGCTGACTCTGGACATGGACTACTTCCGCAGCCGGCCGAAGGTCACCATCCCGGCCACGATGGAATGCTGCGGCAACGGCCGAGCGAGCCAGCGGTGGCGTCTGTGGGCGCACGTCCCGTGGAACCACGACGCGATCGGGACCGCCGAGTGGACCGGCACGCCGCTGCGTGGGGTGCTCGAGGAAGCCGGCCTGGAAGACGATGCGGTGGAGATTCTGTTCACCGGGCTCGACAAGGGCATCCAGGGCAACGAAGTGCAGTACTTCCAGCGCAGCCTGACCGTGGATTACGTGATGAACCCCGAGAACGACGTCTTGCTGTGCTACGAGATCAACGGCCAGCCGCTGCCACCCCAGCACGGATTCCCGCTGCGGCTACTGGTCCCCGGCTGGTTGGGGATGACGAATGTGAAGTGGATCGACTCGATCGAAGCGACCTCCACCAGGCTCACCGAGCGTCAGATGAAGTGGTATAGCTACGCCCAAAGCGACAACGACCCCAACCGCATTCCCGCGACCTTCCAGCAGGTCCGCGCGTTGATGGTGCCACCCGGCATCCCCGATTTCCTTTGCCGGATCCGCCATCTCGAGGAGACCTCGGCCGTCGAACTGCGCGGCCGCGCCTGGGCTGGCGGGCTTCGCATCGATAGCGTGGAGGTCAGCATCGATGGCGGAAATACCTGGTCGTACGCGAAGCTCGACAAGCCAATGGGCAAATGGGCCTGGGTCGGCTGGTCATTCACCTGGGAGAACGTCACTCGAGGGTGAGTACACGCTGCAGGTGCCGCGCGAAAGATGAACGGGGCAACATGTCGAAAGACGACGACTCAGCCCACGACTACTACGCGATGGACATCACCAAGGCGCAGTACGTCGATGTGAACGTCTATCCCAAAGGCACTCTGACACCGCTGAATAAAGTCGAGCTGCCGGTGCAGTTTCCGTCCCTCTGAAGCAAGTCGGCCGCAGTTATCTCGCCATGACAGAGTGTCGTTCGTCGAAGGCGGGTTGCCTGCGACAGCACGGACGCTACAACGTTTCGTCGAGCTCGCCGAGCCGGTCGGTCAGTCGTAGGTTTTCGGAGTAGTCGACCGGGCAGCAGATCAGCGAAACCCCATCGTCGGCCAAGGCGGTCTGCAGGGTCGGCAGCAGTTCATCGGCCTGAGAGATCCGATAACCCTTGGCGCCAAAGCTTTCCGCGAACTTGACGATGTCCGGGTTGCCGAACTTCACGTAGTGGTGTTCGCCGAGCTCGAGATCCATCTTCCACTCGATCAGGCCGTAGCCGCCGTCTTCCCAGATCAGCACCACTAGCGGTATCCGCTCGCGGACGGCGGTTTCGATCTCTTGCGAGTTCATCAGGAATGCACCGTCACCGGCCACGGCCAGCACCTTCGCCGCCGGCAGTGCCAGCTTGACCCCCATCGCACCGGGTAGCGCGAAACTCATGGTGGACAGGCCATTCGATACCAGGCAAGTGTTGGGCTCGTAGGTCGGATAGAGCCGCGCCATCCACATCTTGGTGGCGCCGGTGTCGACCAGCACGACGTCGCTGCGGCCCAGCGCCGCACGGATATCGGCGACTATCCGCTGAGGGGCCAGCGGGTACCGCGAATCCTGTTGTCCCCGAGCGAATTCCTCGCTGAGCAAGCCGGAGCCGGGTATCTCCGGGTCTGCGCCGAAGACATGATCGTCGAGTCCTTCAGCCAGCGAATCCAGCGACTCGCTGATGTCGCCGATGATCCCGACGTCGACCGAGTAGTGGGCGTCAACCTCGGCCGGGAACCGGTGGATGTGAATGATCTTTTTGTCGGCCTTGGGGTTGATCCGGACCGGGTCGAACTCCTGCAGTTCATAGCCGACCGCGATGATGACATCGGCGTTGTCGAAACCGAAGTTGACGTAGTCGTGCCGCATGAATCCGAGCGCCCCGATGCTGTTGGGGTGGTCGTCGGGCATGACGCCCTTGCCGTGAAAGGTGTTGGCCACCGGGATGCCGAACTTCTCGGAGAACCGCACCAGGGCGTCGGTAGCGTCGGAGCGCGCGGCGCCGTGCCCGGCCAGCAGTACCGGCCGCACAGCCGTACGCAGGATGTCGACGGCGCGCGCCACCTGGCGGGCGGCCGGTGCGTCAGCCCGAACAATGTTGCGCGGCAACGGGCTCAGGTCCGGGTAATCGTCTTCGTCGGCGTCGATGTGTTCGGGCACCGCCAGATAGACGGCCGCGGGGCGTTCGGTTTCGGCGAGCTTGAACGCCTTTCGAACCATCTCCGGTATCGCCTGCGCGGTCGGGATACCGGCCGCCCACCGGGTGATCGGCGCGAACATCGACACCAGGTCGACGTACTGGTGGGACTCCTTGTACTGCCGGTTCTGGCCCACCTGGGCGGAGATCGCGACCAGCGGTGTGCTGTTGGTGGTGGCGTCGGCGACACCGAGTTGCATGTTGATTGCGCCCGGGCCGAGCGTCGCGGACACCACCGCCGCCCGCCCGGTGACCCGGCCGTACATCTCGGCCATGAACGACGCCGCCTGCTCGTGCCGGGTGAGCACGTAACGGATGCTGGATGAGGCCAGCGCCTGCACGAAGCGGATGTTCTCCTCGCCCGGCAACCCGAAGACCACCTCGACGCCCTCGTTTTCCAGGCACTTGACTATCAACTCGGCGGCTTTGCTCATTGGTACCTCACCGGGCCAGGATACGGTCCGCTGAGCGGACCGCTGCCTTGCTGCTGCCACCGCTCTGGTGGGGCAATGAACCCGATCACGTCAGAGCTGGCGACGGAAGGTACGGACATGACCGCGGTCAAGCCTGAAACAGGAACCAGCCTCACCGGCTATTGGGGAACTGACAACAGCCAACACGTCAATTTCATCGGCCTCGATGGCCACGTACACGAGCTCTACATCAAGCCGGGCGCGGGTTGGGTGGACAACGATCTGACCGAGCTGTCCATCGGCCAGGCGAACCTGCCCGCTCTGCAATCGGGACTGAGCGGGTACTGGCAGGGCCACGACAGCAGCGTGCACGTCTTCTATTTCGGGGCTGGCACAGATAACCACGTGTACCAGCTCCGCATCTTTCCCGGCGGACCTGGCTGGGTATGGGAGGACCTGACGTCGTTGGCCGACGGCATCGTCCCTGAGGTCAGCAGAGCTCTCAGCGGTTTCTGGGGCACCGACGACAGCCAGCACATCGCTTACATCGGCTCCGGCGATCACATTCACGAGCTCTACCGGCCCTCTGCCGCGAGCCCAACCGACTGGACCGACAACGATCTGACCGCGCTGGCAGGTGCGGTGCCACCGCACCCGAACACGGCATTAGTCAGCTACTGGGCCGGCGACAGCAGCATGCATGTCTTCTTCATCGGCGTGGACAACCACGTCCATCAACTCTCCATCGCGCACGGGACCGACTGGTCAGACCAGGATCTGACCGCACTGCTCGCCGGCGATGGTGCGACGCCCAATGTGAACACCGCACTTGCCGGCTTTGTGGACGACGAAGGCGGCCGGCACCTGTTCTACGTGGCGACGGACGGGGAGATCCACGAGCTTTACTCCGGCGTGGATGCAATCCCTGGGTTCGACCACTCCCTGACCAAAGTGACGCATGCCCTGGCCCCGAACGCAGGGACGGCGTTGGACGCCTACCAGGGCACCGACAACAGTGTTCACATCAATTACTTCGGCGCCGACGGGCATGTACACGAGATCTATGGCAGTCCCCATAACGCGGGCTCCGGCTACGTCGACAACGACCTGACGAAACTGGCGAACGCGGTCGACCCTGTCATCGGTGACCGGGGCCTGAATGGGTACTGGGGCAGCGACAGCAGCCAGCACGTGAACTTCATCGGGGTCGATGGCGACCTGCACGAGCTGTACATCGCGCCTGGGACCAACGGGTGGGTCGACAACAATCTCACCGCGCTCGCCTGACGCAGACAGCATCCGGTCGCTGCGTTAAAAGGCTGCGAAAGTTGAGAAAACTGCGGGCTTGAGCAGTGCCGCCGAATCGGGAGTGGCAGGCTGGAATGGCCAACACCGCTTCCATGTTTCAGGTTCAGCTGGACCCGCACCCAAAGGATGCCAAACATGTCTATCGCCACGATCAACCCGGCCACCGGCGAGACGGTCAAAACCTTCACCGCCGCCACCGACAGCGAAGTCGACGCCGCGATCGCTCGCGCCCACGAACGCTTCCTCGATTACCGCCACTCCACCACGTTCGCCCAGCGCGCCGAGTGGGCCAACGCCACCGCTGACCTTCTGGAGAAAGAGGCCGACGAGGTCGGGGCGATGATGACCCTCGAGATGGGCAAGACCTTGAAGTCGGCCAAAGCCGAAGCGATCAAGTGCGCCAAGGGTTTTCGTTACTACGCGGAGAACGCCGAGAAGCTGCTGGCCGACGAGCCGGCCGAAGCGTCGAAAGTCGGCGCGAAACGGGCTTACACGCGGTGGCAGCCGCTCGGGGTGGTGCTGGCCGTGATGCCGTGGAACTTCCCGCTGTGGCAGGCCGTCCGGTTCGCCGCGCCCGCGCTGATGGCGGGCAACGTCGGTCTGCTCAAGCACGCCTCCAACGTCCCGCAGTCGGCGCTGTATCTCTCCGACGTGATCGCGCGCGGCGGATTTCCCGAAAACTGTTTCCAGACTCTGCTGGTGTCGTCCAGCGCGGTCGAGGCCATCCTGCGCGACCCGCGGGTCAAGGCGGCCACGCTGACCGGAAGCGAACCGGCGGGCCAATCCGTCGCCGCCATCTGCGGTGACGAGATCAAGCCCAGCGTGATGGAGCTCGGCGGCAGCGACCCGTTCATCGTGATGCCGTCGGTCGACCTCGACGAAGCCGTCAAGACCGCGGTCACCGGGCGGGTGCAGAACAACGGGCAATCCTGTATCGCCGCAAAGAGATTCATCGTGCACACCGACATCTACGACGCGTTCGTCGACAAGTTCGTCGAGCGGATGGCGGCGCTCAAGGTCGGCGACCCGACCGACCCGGACACCGACGTGGGTCCGTTGGCCACCGAGTCGGGCCGCGACGAGATCGCCAAGCAGGTCGACGACGCCGTCGCCGCGGGCGCGAAGGTCCGCCTCGGCGGCAAGACGCCCGACCAGCCCGGCTGGTTCTACCCGCCGACCGTGGTCACCGACATCACCAAGGACATGGCGCTCTACACCGAAGAGGTGTTCGGCCCGGTCGCCTCGATGTACCGCGCCTCGGGTATCGACGAGGCGATCGAGATCGCCAACGCCACCACTTTCGGCCTGGGGTCCAACGCCTGGACCAACGACGAGGCCGAGCAGGAGCGCTTCATCGACGACATCGAGGCCGGGCAGGTGTTCATCAACGGAATGACGGTGTCCTACCCGGAACTCGGATTCGGTGGTGTCAAACGGTCGGGCTACGGCCGCGAGCTCGCCGGCCTCGGCATCCGCGCGTTCTGCAACGCCAAGACGGTGTGGGTGGGCTAAGCCGGTTAGCTGTCACCGAGATCGACGGCTGCATCGGGGGGTGCCGATTCGAGTAGTGCACTACTCATGACGCGGTCTGCGCACGCGACTTACCTTCAGCACGAATGGTTCGGCACCACCTGCTGAAGGGGCTAAGTGAAATGGTTGTCAACGAACGCAGTGACTCCTGCTGCACGCGCTATTCCGTGCGGTGCAAGCCAGTATTGCGCGCCACGATGCGCAAGACACCGACCAACCGGTATCGCAGGTCCTCACCGCGTTGATGCGCCACGGCGGGGTGTACTCGCTGGCCGATCCGGAGATGATGGTGGCTCGACTAACACCGATTTTCGGTTCGACGAACGGCGATCACAAAGCTGAACATGACCTGTCCGCGTTCGTGACGAACGTGAGCAGCACCGCCGCATCGTTCTTCCAACATCTGGTCAACAGCAATAACGGAGCAGACCTCAGCTACTCGATCCCGTCGAGCCTGATGTCGCACATCGCGTTGCCCGGCAAGGGTGTCGCGTACGCCGATCCGACCGGAGGTCCGGAAAGCCCAGAGATTCCTGCGGCGTTCACTTTCGTCGGCCAGTTCGTTGATCACGACCTCACCATGAACGCCGTCAACCTGTTCGAGCCGCAGACCGGCGATCTGGCCAACACTGCCTCGCCCCTCATCGACCTGGACTCCGTGTACGGGCCACGTACCCTGCTCGACACCGTGAAGCCCACACAAATTGTTCGACGCGCAGGGTCGTTTCCGCTGAAGAAACATGGCAGCTATCACGACCTGGAACGCGACGTCATGGGCAACGCTTATATCTCCGACAAGCGCAACGACGAAAACCAGCTGATCCTGCAGGTCCATCTACTGGTCATGCGCACCCACAACGCCCTCATCGCGAGTGGGCTGAGCCGGATGGAGGCCTACACGGAGACAATCTTCAACTGGCAGTCTGTGCTGCTCAACGACTACCTGACGCGGATCCTGGATCAAGCCGTGTATGCCGATCAGAAGGTGCAAATACAGCAACCGAACTTCGGTAACTTCCGCTACAAGCCCTACCTCGACCTGACAGACAACAAGTACGTCGCGCGGATGCCGCATGAGTTCGGGATCGGCTTCCGGTTCGGTCACTCCCAACTGAGGTCGAAGTACCAACTACAACCGGGCGGCCAGGCATTCGATCTGTTCAACAACGCGCTCGTCTCCGCCGGCGGGTCGACCGTCAACACGTTCGCCGACCTCCGCGGATCGCAAGCGTTGGCGTCGGAGAAGGTGATCGACTGGCAGTTCTTCGCCGGCGGCGCGTTCAAGTCGAACCGGATCGACAGCAAAGTGACACCGGTCGTCGCCGACCTTCCTGAGTCCGCCATTCCCGATGACATCAAATACATCGGAAACCTGGCGCACCGCAACTTGATTCGCTCGCGGCAGATAGGGCTTTGCGCGGGCGAGGATTTGGCTGCGCTTTACGGCTATGGCCGCAGTCATCTGCCGATCTCGGTGATCGAGCCCGACGCGTCGGCGCGAGATCTCTACTACCAGGGCGCCGATTTCCGCACGCCGCTGTGGTATTACCTGCTCAAAGAAGCCGAACACGCCGGAACTGCTACTAACTCGCGGTTGGGCAAGGTCGGCAGCCATATCGTCGGTGAGGTCATACTCGGCGCGATCAAGTGGGCGCCTGAGTCGGTGCTTAACGAACCGCATTGGAAATCGAAGATCACCAACTCGCGCGAGGTCACGCTGCTCGATCTTGCCGAATTCGCTGCGCCGTAGCCGCTTTGCGAGAACCTGTTCAACCGGCGGGATTCTTCGACAATCTAGCGACGGCACGCTCCAGCGCGCACGGCCACTAAAGCCGTGACAGCCGCGCGATCGGAGACGGCGTAGTCGAGTTGCTCCTCGGTCACGAGGTGCCGGTAATAGATGGGCGCCGCGACCAGGCCGACGAATTCGCGGGCGTCGATGTCGGCGGGCAGGGTTCCCTGCTTGATCGCGGCGTCGACCATTTTCGCCGCATCGTGATACCGGCTGGCGAAGAAGTTGCGCCGAAGTTCGGCAATCAACGGTTCGCGGGCGGCCTCGGAGAACAGCGCGCGCACCAGGCCGGCAGTAGTCGGCGAATCGTCGGTCAGGAAATCGACGATACTGCGGCCGAACGCGCGTAAATCATCGTCGATCGAACCAGTGACCGGCATCGGAAACCCAGCGGACGCCATGGCGTCCAGGGCGCCCGCGAGGACAGCCTCCTTGGTCTGCCAGCGCCGGTAGATCGTCGACTTGTTCACTCCGGATTGCTCGGCGATCCGCTCGATCGAAAGCCCGGAATACCCAAGGTCGCCCAGCACGAACAGCGCGGCGTCGAAAACCGCGGAACGCACCCGTGAGGTACGGCCGCCCGGGCGCATGGTCCCGGGTACCGCGGCCGACGCTTCAGCCATAACGCAACCCCCTGTTGTATTTACCTCCCCAGCGTGCCATACTCGCTAATACAACAATAAGTTGCATTAGCTCAACTGGAGGAGTGTGGTCGACATGCGATTCATGTTCGACACTGACGAATCGTTCTCGTTCGAGACATTGCGGGCGGTGGGCTACACCGTGTACGGCGGAGCAGACATCGGCGAGGTGATGGCAACCGCGGCGCGGATCACCCCGGGCGACTGGGAGTCGTGGTACCCGGAGTGGCGGGCCATGGCCGATCGGATCGCCGCCATCGCGGACGACTGCGCGGCCAAAGGGCACTCGGTCAGCGCCAGCAACGCCTACCTGCGTGCCTCGAACTACTACCGATCCGCCGAGTTCTTTCTCCGAGACGACCCGATCAACGACCCACGGGTGGCAGACACCTCCGCGCGCGCGATCGCGACCTTCAGGGCCGCGCCGCAGGTCCAGGAGCAATGGAAGGCTGTCGGAATCCCTTATGAGGGAATCGAACTCAGCGGCTACTACCTGAACGTCAGCGGCAACAAGCCCGGGCCCACTCTGGTTGCACATGGCGGCTATGACTCCACGGTCGAAGAAATGTTCTTCTCCGTCGGTGAGGCGGCCCGTCGGCACGGCTGGAACTGCCTGATCTTCGAAGGCCCTGGACAAGGCGCCGCGCTGCGGATCAACAAACTGCCCTTCCGATACGACTGGGAAGCGGTGGTCACGCCGGTGATCGATTTCGCCGTCAACCTGCCCGGTGTCGACCCGGACCGCATCGCACTTCTGGGCATGAGCATGGGCGGCTACCTGGCGCCCCGGGCGGCGGCATTCCACCACCGGATCGCGGCGTGCATTGCCCACGACGGAGTGTTCAACTTCTCCTCAGCCCTGCCGCCGGCTCCGGTGATCGACGAGGTGATAGCCAATCCCGCCGAGGCGCCGACCGGGATGCGATGGGCAGTGCTCAACGGCCAGTGGACATTCGCGTTCATCACCGGCCAAGAGATGATCGACAAGGCCGCTGACTACGACCTCACGCCCGTCGTCGAGCAGATCACGTGTCCGACGCTGGTCTGCGAAGCCGAAGCAGATCAGTTCTTCGCCGGTCAGCCTCAACTGCTGTACGACGCGCTGCGCTGCCCGAAGACGCTGCTGAGGTTCACTGCCGCCGAAGGCGCCGAAGAACACTGCCATGAAGGAGCTCTCACGCTGTTTCACCAGCGGATGTTCGACTGGCTCGACGACACCCTGATGTCATGACCGGCCTTCCTTTTCCGGAGCTTGACGCGGAGCAACAAGCCCAATACGAGCTGTTTCCGATCAACTTGACCCGGATGATGCTGTACACGCGCGGTCTCACCGTGCCCTACTCGGAGTATGCGGTAGGGTTCCGCAACGCCGCGATCTCGGCGCAGGTCCGCGAGCGAGTGATCGTGCGGGTCGGCACCGATCACTGACTGCGAATACCAACTGGTTCAACACAAGTCAGAGGCTTTGCGAACGGGGACCAGCACAGAACTGCTGGCCCAGCTGATCGATCCCCGAGCATCGCGAGTTCGATGACCCGGTTTTTGCAGGCCTTGGTCGACTATGTCGACTCTCTGGTGAAAAACGTCGGCGCCGATCAGCAGGCCCTCGACACGCTGCGAATCCACTTCCCCGACAACGAGGTCGCTGAGATCACGCTGCTGGCCGGCACCTACGTCCTGTGTGCGGCGTTCCTCAAATCATTGCGGGTACCACTTGACGACGGTCCTGTCAACTGGTCTGCCGCCGACGCCTACATGAAAGCGCAATCATGACAGGCGATCTCGCGATGCTCCAGGACTACATCGACCGGTGTTCCAACTGGGGTCCGTGGGGTCCGCACGACCAACTGGGCACGGTGAATCTCATCACCGCCGACAAGATCCGCGCACGCGGCCACCCTGGTCAGGGCCGGCAAGACGATCTCGCTGACCATGCCCTACGACGAGACGGGCCCGCAGACAGGTCATCTCGGACGAGCCAATCCCCATCTCTACCAACTGACTTCCGGACCCGGATATCTCGTCGGCGAGCAACTGCGGGTGGAAACCGACACCCTGAAGCAGTGGCACGACGCCACCGGGCAACCGACGGCCGGTTACTACGACGACGTCCTGGTGATGCCCACCCAGTCCGGCACGCAGTGGGATGCCCTGTGCCACTTCTTCTGGCGCGGCCAGATGTACAACGGGCATCCGGCCGCCGACGCCGGAACGGGTGGTAGTCGCGCCAACGGCGTGCAGAACTACACCGGAAAGATCGTCACCCGTGGCGTGTTCGTCGACCTCGCCGAGCATCGCGGCTCGACACCCTTGAGCCCGGGTACGCCATCACCGTCGACGACACCTCGAAGAATGCCTTGCCGCACAGGATCTGGTGGTCGGGCCCGGACGATGCGCTCATCATCCGCACCTGCTTCATGGCCACACCACGCGGACGATGGGCGACTACGCCGGTGGCCCGTCACCTGGCCTGTCGCTACACCGCTCCCTGGCTCCGCGACCACGATATTGCGGCCATCGTCACCGATACCTGGGCAATCGAGGCGCTACCCAACGAGATTGACGTGTGGCAGCCGTTGCACGTGGTCTCGCTCGCCCACACGGGACTCGCGCTTCGGCGAAATGTTCGACCTCGACGCGCTCTGCTACCGACTGCCGCGCAGACGGCGTCTACGAATTCATGTTCGCAGCGTCGCCCCTACCACTCACGGGCGCATCGGGAAGCCCAGTCTCGGCACTGGCGATCAAATGACGAATCGACCTGAGTCAGGGCATCGCCCTCGGCTCAGTCCTATCGTTCCTTTCGTAACCAAGCGATTTCGCCATGTCGCGGTAGCGGCCGCGGAAGTCGGCGTAGGCGACGTCGTCGCCGCGGGCACGCGCGAGCAAGCGCGCATCCACAACAGCCAGACGTCGCGCAGAGCCAGACCACCTTCGGTGGGCGCGGCGGCTAACCGCTCGATCGCGCCCCCTGCTTCGGCCACTTCGGAAGCTGTCCCCGTCTCAGCAGTGTCTCGACCAGGACACCCGTCGCGGGAATCCCCCAGGACAGCAATTGTCCGGCGTGAAGCACGTCGTCGACAGCGGCGCGCATGACAGCCAGCGCCTCGTCGCGACCTCCGTGCCTCGCCTTCTCACGGGCCTACGAAGATAGTGATGATCGGCAGCTCGCCCAGGATGCGTCCCAACCGGAGAAAGACCCCGCTGACCTCGGCCAGCAGCGTCTGTCCGCGGTCACGATCCTCAGCCGCTCGGCGATGCACCAGCGCATCTCCCAGCGTCACCTGGCTGAGGGCCACCGCGAGGTCATCACCCGATCGCTCAGCAATCCGCAGGGCCTCCTCGATCTCCGCCCATAGCGCGGTCATCGGGCCTCAGCCCGCCAACTGATATCCCAGCGTTGTAGACCCAACCGAAAACCGTGGAGTAGGACATGGGGTCGGCGCTGCGGGCGATAGCCAGGCCACGCCACTGGTCCTCTTGCCATCCAAGTCGACCGAGGGCGCACCCGGCCAAACCGTGCGTCGCATAGGCAACCGCCAATGGATAGACCCAAAATAGGAAGTTGCCGCGAGCATGGCGTCACCGTCGGCCAGGTTGATAACCCGTTGTGACCACCGCTGCGCGGTAGGCCAATCGCCGTTTTCCTATCTTGGCGTAGATCAATGGGAAGGTCATAGTCCCACCGTCAGAGTCGGATCGGCGATCGACTCGGCAAGGTCCCAGGCTTCCGAGGCGATGCTCGCCACGCCTCATGACGATGCGGCCCCCGAAGACGTGGTCGGCCACTCGCCCGGCCATTCCGATGGCCAGTGACGCCTTGTCCCCCAGCGGCGGCGCACAACTGCCGCAATTCGTCGAAGCGCTCGTCGACGACATTCATCTGGACTCGGTAGGCGATACCGCACAACATGGTGCGGGGGGCGATGCGCATTGCAGCAAGGTCTGGGGTATCGGCCGGCAGCGCGTCGGCAATCTTCTGGGCGCGCTCCCAGCTGAGTCGCGCCGCGTTGATGTCGCGGTTCGTCGACCACGTCGCGGCGCGCATATGCCAGTCGTAAGCGGCATGAAGATCAGCAGCTGCCTCTAAATGTTCGGCGATCAATGCGGCGTTCTGCTCCGCCGATTCCGCCTCGCGGGCTTCGATTGTGGCGGCCAGCCGCCGATGCAGCCGCGCGCGATCGGACTTCAGTTGCGTTTCGTAGGCGACCGTGCGGATCAGCGGATGCCGAAACGCGTACTCCGCGCCCGGGGTGAACCGCACTTGGTCGATGAGCTCCGCGGCTCATCAGCTCGTCGACCACCGGATCGACCTCGAGGCTGGCCAGCAGATCGCGGTCGAAGCGGGATCCGATGACCGCCGCCGCCGCCAGGGTCGTGTTTAGCCGCCGGGCTGAGTCGGTCAGCGCGGGCGGCGATGGTCGCCTGCAGGTGGCCGGCACGGTCACCTCGGCCACGTCGGTGCGGCAGGCGTATTCGCCCAACTCGCCAACGAGCACGCCCCGTTCGGCGAGGTCACGAGCGATCTCCTGGACAAAGAACGGGTTGCCCGCGGCACGCCCGGCGATCACCGCGCCCGATATCGCTCCACCGATGGATCGCGAACCCAACAGCTCACCAACCAGACTCGATGTTTCGGCATCGCTCAATGGCGCAAGGGCAATAGTCTGCGCGCCGCCAGACATTCTTCAGGGCTCCGTGATATTCGGGGCGGTAGGTGAGGCAGCATCATCGAGGGGGTCTGGGGATCACGACAAGAAAGTCGGCGAGCATGGAATCACTGATCTCGTCGATCCAGTGCACATCCTCAACGACGAATACGGCCGGTTGGGTGCGGGCACAGTTGCGGCGGTGTTGATCAACGCGGTCAACCGCCGTCGCCGTGCCTCCGGGTCGATCTTGGGCAGCTGCACGGCCGGATCGGCGACGTTCAGCAGGTCGTCCAGCAGCAGCATGTCCTCGGGATCGGCGTCTGAAAACCGTTCGCGCAACTGCTCGCGGGCGGTCTCGATCGTCTAGGCCGACCGATTTGCGTCACAGCGCGCAGCAGCCGGGCCACCACACTAAAAGGCACATCGGAGGCGTGCGATTCACAAAATGTGGAAAACACCTCCATCCCAAGACTTTTCGCAAGCCACGCTTAGCTTCGCTGGTGAGCCGGGTCTTGCCGATACCAGGCGGGCCGACCACACCCACCACCGCGCCACGCCCACCCACTCGACCGGTCCAGTAGCGCCGTGGCAGCGTGCCCAGTTCCCACTCCCGGCCCACCAACGTCGATTGCGACACACCGCTCCGCCGAGGTTGCGCGCTCACTGCCGGTAAGTCTGCCGTGCCGGCACCGCATCCTTGGCGCCCTTGACGCGCACCAGCTCTGGCTCGCCGAGCACCGCCACGTCCTCAACCAACCGCGCGGTGAAATCAGTGACCATCACGCCACCCGGCGGGGCGACCGATTCCATCCGTTGGGCCATCCCGACCTGCTCGCCGATCGTGGCGTAACCCAAGGAGCCCGAACCGATTTCACCGGCGATGACCTCACCGGAATTGAGGCCAACTCGCAGCTGTAAGTCAATGCCGTCGCGAGCGTCGATGTCCTGCGCCAGTTTGGCCGCCTCCGCCTGTATCTCCAAGGCCGTGACGCAAGCGCGAGAAGCATGGTCCTCCAACGCAACCGGTGCGCCGAACACGGCCATGATCCCGTCGCCGGTGAACTGGTCCACCGTGCCGCCATACCGCTGCACCACCGCGGCACAACTATCCGAACAGCGGCCATGATCTCGCGCAGTCGTTCCGGTCCAACGGCCGCGGCGATATCCATCGAATGCACGACATCGGCGAACAGCACCGTCACCTGTTTGTACTCCGCTGGCGCAGCACCAGACCGTCGCCGAGCCGCACTCGTCACAGAACTTGGCGTTGACCGCAAGCGCATTGCCACATGAGCGGCATGCCAATTCGGCCACCGTCATGCCACTACCGCCGTTCGCGTCCCCGACCTACCCCACCACGCTAAGGATAAGGTTCAGCAGCGCACTACGGCGACTATTAGACAGACGAAGAGCCCAGGCCGACCAAGCCGGCGAGGGCCACCGAGATCCACGCCGGCGTCCTGGGTTCTCTCGACTTTTCCGCGCTGGCGTCGATTTCGGCGAAACTAGACGCCTGCCAGCGCCTTCTCGTCTTCGGCGGCGAAGGTGTCTTCCAGCTGCACCGGCGAGTAGTCGAGGTCGATCTCACCGAGTGGCCGACCGCGCGCACTGGAGATGGTGCCGAACCGGCGCATGCCCTTGTCGGCGGCGTACTGCATCATCTCGTCCTGAACCAGACCGAACGGCGGCACGTCGAACAGCGCGAAGCCCTGGACGGTGGCATCGAGAGCCAGCGGCATCAACTCGTTCATCCGCGACTCGAAGACTCCCCAGTTGGCGTCGTCGGCGGCGACGTGGCGGCGGCAGGTGAAGGTGCCCCACGCCATGTGCCGACGCTCGTCGTCGCCGATGCGGCGCACCAATTCCTGCATGCCGGGCAAGATGCTGCGCTCCACGCAGATCTTGTGCCAGGCGTAGTAGCCGGTGAGCGCCAACATGCCCTCGACGACGTGGTTGTAGGTGACCGAAGCGCGGATCTGGGCCGCGGGCGACGCATCGGACGACAAGGCGTTCAGGCAGTCCGGCAACTCGTCGTAGAACATCGTCCGGTACGCGGGCAGCGGTTCCAGGTAGCTCTGAAGGTCTTCGGTCATCCCGACGGCATCGAGCCAGAGCCGGAACACCTGCGTGTGCTTGGCCTCTTCGAAGGCGAACTGGGTCAGGTACATCTCGTCGCCGAGCCGTCCCTCTTCCCGCATCGCGGACATGAACGGTTGGATGTCCTCGGTGACCGCTTCCTCGCCGGCAATGAACTGCGCGCACAGGCGGGTCGCGAAATCGCGCTCGTCGTGGTTCAACTTCTCCCAGTCGGCGCGGTCGCGCGAGAAGTCGATGTCGGCGGGATTCCAGAATTTGGCGTTTCCTCCGGCGAACAGTTTGAGCGGCAGACTGTCCCAGTTGAGCCCGCCGGCGGCGAGCGAATTCGAACCGGTGCGTGTCACGTGACCTCCTCAGATCTTTTGCGGCTGAATTGTGTTGCTGTCTTGCGGAACTGGAGCAAACGCCGCGGTCAGGACGGCCACCAGACGGCGTACCGCCAAGGCCGGCTGCTCCGGGCTGGGTTCGTCCAGACCGAGGATCGGGTCGAGTCCACGCATGTATGGCGCCAGCGCGAGGTGCGGAAAGATCAACAGCAGCAACGACATCAGCGCCTCAGTGTCGGCATCCTTGCGAAAGTCGCCGCGCAACTGGGCATCGCGCACCAGTGGCCGCAGCACTTCCAGGTAATGACGGTGGATGACGCTGCGCACGCTGATCCGCGCCTCGGTGTCGACCTCCAGGCTGGCGGCGGCGTGCAGCGAGCGTTCGTGCGGATGGTCGGCGAAATAGGCGATCCACACATCGAGCCAGTCGGTCAGGAATTCGAAGAACGGCCGACTCGGATCGAGCTCACGGATCCGCTCTTCCATGTACGCGCGCACCCGCTGACTGGCGACGTCGGTGATGAACGCATACAGGTCGCGTTTGTCGGCAAAGTATTGGAACAGGCTGCCTTTGGCCACGCCCGCCCGCCGGGCTATCACGTTGAGGCTGCCGCCGGAGAAGCCGTGCGCGCCGAACTCCGCCTCCGCAGCTTCGACGACTGCGGCCCGTCGCGCGGCATCGACGCGAGCCCAGGTGACCGTCGGCATCAGCCCTCCTCCCGTGGATGACCACCGGTCACTTTACTGTGAGCTACGCCACTTCTCAAGGGGCGGGGCTGACGAATTCCCGATTTGATCCCGTCTCCCCGATCCGGACCATCGGACGCCGCCGGGGTCCTAGAGTCGGCTACGTGTCGTTAGTGAATACCGCTTCCGGACCTGTCAACACCACTGATATCGGCGTCACGCTGATGCACGAGCACGTGTTCATCATGACCACCGAGATCGCGATGAACTACCCGGAAGCCTGGGGCGACGAAGACAAACGGGTGGCCGATGCCATCGATCGGCTGAACGAACTGAAGTCACGCGGCGTCGACACGATCGTCGACCTCACGGTGATCGGGCTGGGCCGCTACATCCCGCGCATAGCCCGCGTCGCCGCGGCCACCGACCTGAACATCGTCGTCGCGACGGGTCTGTACACCTACAACGACATACCATTCCGGTTCCACTACGAGGGCCCCGGCGGCATGCTGGGCGGCCCGGAGATCATGTCCGACATGTTCGTCCGCGACATCGAGGAGGGCATCGCCGACACCGGTGTGAAGGCGGGAATCCTCAAGTGCGCCACCGACGAGCCCGGCGTCACTCCGGGTGTCGAGCGGGTGCTGCGCGCGGTCGCCCAGGCGCACAAGCGGACCGGGGTGCCGATCTCCACGCATACCCACGCCGGGCTGCGGCGCGGGCTCGAGCAGCAGAAGATCTTCGAAGAAGAAGGCGTCGACCTGACCCGGGTGATCATCGGGCACTCCGGCGACAGCACCGACATCGGCTACCTCGAGGAGCTGATCGCGCCCGGCTCCTACCTCGGGATGGACCGTTTCGGCCTCGACGTGATCTCACCGTTCGAGGACCGGGTCGACATCGTCGCGCAGATGTGCGAGCGCGGGCACGCCGACAAGATGGTGTTGTCCCACGACGCCAACTGCTATTTCGACGCGATTCCCGAAGAGTTGCTGCCGCAGATGGCGCCGAACTGGAATTACCTGCACATCCACAACGACGTGATCCCGGCACTCAAGGAGCGCGGCGTCACCGACGAGCAACTGCACACCATGCTGGTCGACAATCCTCGCCGAATCTTCGAGCGGCAGGGCGCTTACGCGTGACCGCGGCGGTCCCGCCGATCGGCGCGCAGATCTCCGCGCTGGCCGCGCTGGCACCCGATGAGCCGGCCGTAACGTGTGACGGGCGCACCCTGACCCGCGGCGAACTCGACCGCTCGACCAACCGGCTGGCCCGCGCCTACGCCGAGCGCGGGGTGGGAGTCGGCGACTACGTAACGATGGTGCTGCCCAACGGAATCGAGTGGATCCAGGCCGCGGTGGCGTGCTGGAAACTGGGCGCCGTTCCGCAGCCGCTGTCGGCGCGGTTGCCCGATGCGGAACTCGCGGGCCTGCTGGAGCTGCGGCCGCCGAGTTTGCTGGTGGGTCGCGAACATACCGAAATACCCAGTGTGGCAGCCGGTTTCAGCCCGGACCCGGTGCTGTCTGACGCTGAGTTACCCGAAGCGGTGTCCCCGGTTTGGAAGGCGATGGGGTCCGGCGGTAGCACCGGGCGTCCGAAACTCATCGAATCCGGCGGCGACAGCCGGATCCCGGCCGCCATCGGTTATCCGCTCGGCGCCGAAGAGGGCGACATCACCCTGATCCCGGTTCCGTTGTCGCACAACACCGGTTTCACCACCGCGACCATCGCGCTGCTGATGCGCCACCACCTGGTCCTGATGAGCCGGTTCGAACCGGAGACGTTCCTGCGACTGATCAGTGACTTTCGTGTCACCTTCCTGACGACCGTGCCGACCATCATGCAGCGGGCGCTTCCGGTCTATCACGACAACCCCGACGCCTTCGACCTGTCATCGCTGCGACGGTTCTGGCATCTGGGTGCACCGTGTCCGCCCGCCATCAAGCAGGCCTGGATCGACCTACTCGGACCGGAAAAGGTCTGGGAACTCTACGGCGGCACTGAATTACAGGCGCTGACATTCATCTCCGGCGAGCAGTGGCTGGCTCACCGCGGCTCGGTCGGCATCGTGGTGGCCGGTGAGATGAAGGTGCTCGACGACGACGGCAACCAGTGCCCGCCCGGCGAGGTGGGTGAGATCTACATGCGGCCCAGTCCGGGTAGCGCTCCCACCTATCGCTACGTCGGCGCGACGGCCAAATCGCGCGACGGCTGGGATTCGCTGGGCGACCTCGGCTACTTCGACGCCGACGGGTTTCTCTTCATCTCCGACCGCCGGGTCGACATGTTCACCGTCGGCGGCCGCAACGTGTATCCGGCCGAGATCGAGGCCGCGCTGTCCGAACACCCAGATGTGCTGTCCTGCCTGGTTGTTGGTGTGCCCCACGAGGATCTGGGACAGGTGCCCTACGCCCTGGTCCAGGCGGCGACTGCGCTCGATGAGGCCGCGGTGCAGGAGTTCTTGCAGGAGCGCATCGCCGGGTACAAGATTCCGGCGACCGTGGAATTCGTCGACACTCCGTTGCGCGACGACGCCGGCAAGGCGCGCCGGTCCGCGGTCCGCGCCCAGATCATGGCGCGACTTCTCCTCATCGCTTTGCTCTGCATCGTCGTCTGCGCAGATCATGGAGCGATTGCGTCTTCTTGACGCGGGTTGACCGTCGCTTCCGGATCTGGCTTGCGGTGGGATTCCCAGCGCCGCAAGGCGTCCCGGCACGGTGATTCGACGAGCGCGTAGCTCACCGCGGAAATTGCGATGGTGAAGGCCAGTGTCAGCGTCAGCACCTCGGGCATGTGTCCGTGGAATGCGAACTGACCGATCACCGGAAACACCATCGTCAGCGCCGCGAGATGCCAGACGAAGATTCCGTACGACCAGCGTCCCAGCGTCACCATCGGGGCGCTGCCCAGTAACCAGTGGCTGTCATCGGGCCGGTCGAGCACCAATGGCGCCACCAGCCCAGCGGCCACCAGTGCGCCCATCGCGGTCTTCACCGTGAACTGCGCGCTGGTGCTCGGGACCAGACCGGCGGGCCCGGCCAACGGCGAGGCCGCAATCGAGTACGCCACCACGACCACGGCAGCCATCAGCAACCGGTGTCGCGCCAGCCGGTGCGGCCAACCCCTCGGACTGTAGATCCACTCGGCGAGCAACATGCCCGCGGCAAACCACGAGAAGAACGCCGGCGGCCAGGTCAACGGATTGAGCCCCGGCGGAGCATGGAACGGGAGCCAGCCCCAAAACAGGCTGACGCCAGCCAGTGTGGCGATGGCCGGGATCCGGGCGCGGACCGGCAGGCGGGCGGCCAGCAGCGCGAGGATCGGCAACGCGAGATAGAAGCTCACCTCGACCGACAGGCTCCACATCTGCGTCAGCCCGGCCGTCAGCGTCAGCGGGACGTAGACCTGGGTGAGCGTCAGATTCGCCAGCCACACCGTCAGGTTCGGGTGATTGCCGTCCGGTAGCAGGGTCAGAATCACCACCACCGCAACTAGGTAGGCGGGCATGATGCGGACCACCCGCGATCGCAGATAGTGGCCGGTGGCTGGTCGCGGCGTCAGTTCGCGAGCCGCGGCAGCATGGCTGCGCCACAGCAGGAAGCCGGACAGCGTGAAGAACACCGCGACAGCCAGATCGAAGCGGCCGAACAGCCGACCGTCGAATCCGCTGGAATGTCCGGTATCGAACGCCACGTGGGTGATCACGACGCCGATCGCGGCGCATGCCCGCATGCCTTCGACGGCAGGCAGAAATTTGCGGGTGCCGCCCACCTGCCCGTCGCTCATGACGACAGTCTGCCCGGCACCCGATTTGCCCACCTCGGGGACATAAACAGTGACCTTAAATAATGCTGTTAGTGTCGAACGAGTTTTGCTTCGCGACAGCGTGGTAGGCGGCTAGAACCCCAGGTCGCCGGGGTTCGACAACCGGACGACCAGAAGGAGGACACGTCTACGTGAACCGAGCAGTCATGTTGCGGATGGCCGCGTGCGGGATCATGGGACTTGGAGCAGCGTTGTTGATCGCCGCGCTCTTGCTGTGGACCTACACCGGTAGCCGGATCACGAAGATCCCGCTCGATCTGGATGCGACTCTGATCGGTGAGGGCAACGGGACGGTGGTCGACCCGGCATCGCTGTACAGCCCGAAACTCGTCGTCGACAAAAACGTTCCGGTGGTATTCCAGCAGCAGATCGACGTCGAATCCCCCGCCAACGCCGACGTCGTCACGTTCCAGGTGGGCAGCTCGGTGCGGCGCAGCGACAAGCAGAAGGACTCCGGCCTGCTGCTCGCGTTGGTCGACACGGTCACGCTCAACCGCAAGACGGCATCCGCAGTATCCGACGACACCCATCCCGGTGGCGCGGTACAGAAGCCGCGCGGATTCAAAGACGAGAGCCCGGCCACCAACATCGCACTGCCGCACGAGGGGCTGTCCTATCGGTTCCCGTTCCACACCGAGAAGCGGTCATACGCGTACTTCGACCCGATCGCGCAGAAGGCGTTCGAGGCCAACTACAACGGTGAAGAAGACGTCAACGGCCTGACGGCCTACAAGTTCACCCAGGACGTCGGCTACGACGCGGACGGCAAACTTGCCGAGCCGGTCAGGTACCCGTCGCTGTACGCCGACGACGCGGACAGCAAGGTCACCAACACCGCGTTCATGTGGGGCCTACCGGGTGATCCGGACGAGAAGATCACCATGACCCGCTATTACGCCGCGCAGCGGACGTTCTGGGTCGACCCGGAGTCGGGCACGATCGTCAAGAAGCAAGAGCGCGCCAACCACTACTACGCGCGCGACGCGTTGAAGCCAGAGGTGACGCTGGTTGATTACAAGGTCACCTCCACCGAAGAGACGGTGGAATCGCAGGTCAACACCGCGCGCAACGAACGCGACCGGCTGGCGCTGTGGTCCCGGGTGCTACCGATCACCTTCACGGCGGCCGGCGTCATCGCGCTGATCGGCGGGCTGCTGCTCGGCTCGTTCAGCCTGCGGACCGAGACCACGTTGAACGAATCAGGCTCAAAACATGACGATCACGGGTTCTTCGGTCGCGGCGAACAGCCCGTTGAGCGGGTGCCCGGCGCAGAAGCCGAGACCGAGAAGATTCCCACGCAGCCCAAGGACGTCAAGCGAGACGGCCCGTCGAGTTCGGGAGGTCCTTCGACGTCTGGGCCACCCGATCTCCCCTAGTTAGTACGGCGCATGCGGGCTTTGCGGTGGACGCAGCCCGGGTACGCACTGGCGTTGGCGCTGCTGGTGGTGGCGCCGCTGCTGAGCCCCGGCTATCTCCTGCTGCGGGACGCGGTGTCGACGCCCCGGTCGTATCTCACCGATAGCGCGCTCGGGCTGGTCTCAGCGCCGAGGGCGACACCACAGGATTTCGCGCTGGCGCTGGCCTCGCGCTGCATCGACGGCGGCATTGTGGTGAAGGCGCTGCTGGTCCTGGGTCTCTGGCTGGCGGGCTGGGGCGCGGCCCGACTGGCGGCGCAGCTGGTGCCGGAATCCGGTGCGGGTGGCCAATTCGTGGCAATCACGTTGGCGATCTGGAATCCGTACGTCGGCGAACGACTCCTGCAGGGGCATTGGAGCCTGCTGCTCGGATACGGCTGCCTGCCCTGGGTGGCAACGACGGTGGTGACGCTTCGTTCGGCCGAAAGGCTTTCTTGGCCAGGTATTTTCGTATTGGCCTTCTGGCTCGCGCTGGCCGGTTTGACGCCGACCGGCTTGATCCTCGCCGCTGTCGTCGGGTTGGTGTGCGTTGCGGTACCGGGCGGCCTTCCCCGTTGGCGTTGCACCGCAGTCATATTGGCTGCTGCGGCGGTGGCGGCGATGCCGTGGTTGACAGCGTCGATGCTAGGTCTGTCGTCGGCGGACCAGATGTGGGCACACACGCCGGGTATCGCTGCGTTCGCGGCCCGCGCCGAGCCTGGCCTTGGCACACTGGGCAGCCTGGCCAGCTTGGGTGGGATCTGGAACGGCGACGCGGTGCCCGCTTCGCGCACAACATATTTCACGCTGGTTTCCGCAGTGGTGCTGCTGGCGGTGGTGGCCGCGGGGGTTGTCGCGCTTGCCCGATTTCGTTCGGTGCGGCCGCTGCTGGTGCTGGCCCTGGCGTCGGTGCTGATACCCGCTGCGCTGGCGACTGGCCCGGGTTTGGCCGTGCTGCACGCCGTGGTCGAGGCGGTGCCGGGCTTTGGTGTGCTGCGGGATGCCCAGAAATGGGTCGCGCTGGCGATGCCCGGTTACGCGCTGGCCGGTGCGGGTGCGGTGTTGACGTTGCGGCGCTGGTTGCGGCCCGCGGCCGCCGCGGTGGCGTGTTGTGCGGCGCTGCTGCTGTCACTGCCCGACTTGGCCTGGGGCGTAGGGGGAAAGGTCGCGTCGGTGCACTACCCCGACGACTGGCCGGCGGTCGCGGCGGCAATCAACCGCGAGCCCGCGGCAGTCGCGATGTTGCCCGCCGACACCATGCGGCGATTCACCTGGTCCGGCCCCGCGCCGGTGCTGGATCCGCTGCCGCGCTGGCTGCGTGCCGATGTGCTGACGACCGGCGATCTGACGGTCTCCGGGGCAACGGTGCTCGGCGAAGGCGACCGGGCGCGTGAGGTGCAGCGACTGTTGTTGGCCGGCTCCGACCCGGATCAGATACGCGCCGCCGGCGTGGGCTGGTTGGTCGTCGAGCTGGGCACACCCGGCGACATGAGTACGGCCACAGATACTTTGGCGCGATTGCCCGTTGCGTATCGCGGGCATGACCTGATGCTGTATCGCGTCGGCGGCAACACCGCTGGCGCATCGACGAGTCGGCGAGCGGTGGTTGTCGTCGCGCATCTGGCGTGGCTGGCGATGCTGCTCGGCGGCGCGGTCGGCTTCGCGGTTGAGGCGCGGCGGCGGGCGGTGCTCCGCCAGCGGAGCACTCGAGCCCCCGGCTAGCGGGGCGCTCGAGCCCGAGTGTGCGGCTAGCGGGGCGCTCGTCGCCACTTGGCGGCGCGGCGGGCGGTGCTAGATCACCCCGGTGACGCGGTCACCGGCGGCAACTGACTCCAGCACCGAGCGCATCGCGTCCGCGCTTTGCTTCCAAGAGAATTCGGCGCTGCGCACTTGCGCTTTGGCGCCGAGTTGATCGCGCAACACCGGGTCGGCAAGCAACTGCTCCAGCCGACTCACCAAGCCGGCATGGTCGTCGACCAACACTCCGGTCACCCCGTCGATGATCGAGTCGGCCAGCCCGCCGGACGATCGATAGCCAATGGTGGGCACCGCGTGCTGGGCCGCCTCGACAACGGCCAGCCCCCAGCCTTCTTTCCGGGACGGCAGCACGTGCGCCCAAGCCTGTTGCATGACAAGGTGTTTGGCCTCGTCATCGACATGACCGTGGAATGTCACCGCGTCGCTGATGCCAAGACGGCGCGCGTGGCCGATCAACCGTTGACTCCACCAACCGCCACCGACGACGTCGAGATGTAAATCGGGTATCGACGTCCGCAGCTGCGCCACGGCGTCCAACGCGTCTTCGATCTGCTTGTGCGGCACCAGCCGTGACAGCACGACCACGCGGGGAGTCAACGCACGGGGACCGACCAACGACGGCGCAGGTGCCTCGTCGAGTCCGTTGCGCACCACGGCAATTCGCTCATTGTCGACACCGAGGCCGACCAGGTCACGCGCCGACGGAAGTGACACCGTCACGTACTGGTTGCTGCGATGCAGCCTCGGCGACAGCCACGATTCGACGAACCAGCCGACCCGGCTCAGGAACCGGCCGGCCACCGGCCACTGCTCACGGTGGCAGTGGTGCACCAGCACCGCGACCCGCGGGCCGTAGATCAGCCGGGCCAGAAACGGCAGGCCGTTCTGGGTGTCGACGACGACATCAGGTCGTACCCGCCGCAGCGGCCCGATGCCGAGCCTGGCCGCTGCCATCGCCAGCATCGCCCAGATGTAGACCGAGTACCGCCCGCCGACGCGATCGACGCGGACGCCGTCGATGACTTCTTGTCGCGCCGCACCCGGGTATCTGGCAGTGCGCAGCGTGACCTCGACGCCGGATGCGGCCAACTGCGCGCCGATCCGCTGCAGGTAGGTTTCGCTGCCGCCACCCTGCGGATGTCCGGTATCGCGCCAGCACAGGAGCAGCACTGAGCGCACACCGGACATCCGGTCAGCCTAGCGATGCCTGGGCTTTAGGGTTGGCCGGTGGCCGTGACCGAGGTGTTCGCGCGACGGGCGACCTTGCCCCGCTCGGTGCGGCTGCTGTCGAGTTTTCGCTACGAGCAGCCCGACCCGGCGCGGTTCTACGGCCCGCTGGCCGTCGACACCGTCGATATGGTCGGCGACCTCTGGCAGGGCATCCACGGCGAATCACCGGCCGGTCGCAGTGTGCTCGACGTCGGCGGCGGCCCCGGATATTTCGCCTCAGCCTTCACCGACGCCGGACTTCGCTACGTCGGTGTGGAGCCGGACCCAAACGAAATGCATGCTGCGGGGCCGGTTTTGGCGCGTGAATCGGGGACGTTCGTGCGGGCGTCGGGCATGGCGCTGCCGTTCGCCGACAACAGCGTCGACATCTGCCTGCGTCGAACGTCGCCGAGCATGTACCGCGGCCATGGGAAATGGGCGGCGAGATGCTTCGGGTCACCCGTCCAGGTGGCCTGGTGGTGTTGTCCTACACGGTCTGGCTCGGCCCGTTCGGCGGCCACGAGACGGGCCTGACCCACTATCTCGGCGGGGCCCGGGCGGCTGCGCGTTACGCCCGCAAACACGGTCACCCGGCCAAAAACAACTACGGGTCGTCGTTGTTTGCGGTGTCCGCGGCGGAAGGGCTGGACTGGGCGGCGAGCACCGGCGCGCTGATCGCCGCCTTCCCGCGCTACCACCCGAAATGGGCCTGGTGGCTGACGGCTTTACCGGTGGTGCGTGAGTTCCTCGTGAGCAATCTTGTTCTGGTGCTCCAGCCGCACTACTGAAACGTGTTCTCGTTTGGACGCGGCTTGGGTATGGTGGCGGCCATGAGCCAAGTCACAACGGAGCAAGCTACAACGGAGTACGACAAGCTTTTCATTGGCGGCAAGTGGACCGAGCCCTCGACATCTGAGGTCATCGAGGTGCACTGCCCGGCCACCGGCGAGTACGTCGGCAAGGTGCCACTGGCTGCAGCGGCCGACGTTGACGCCGCGGTCGCCGCGGCGCGGGCCGCATTCGACAACGGACCCTGGCCGTCCACGCCGCCGAAAGATCGAGCGGCTGTCATCGCCGGAGCACTGAAGCTGATGGAGGAGCGCAAAGACCACTTCATCAAACTGCTCGGCGACGAGACCGGCCAGCCGCCGATGTCGCTCGAGACGATGCAGTGGATGAGTGGGATTGGGTGCCTGAGCTTCTTCGCCGGCCCCGCGGTCGATCAGGTCAAGTGGCAGGAAGTCCGCAACGGCGGCTATGGGCAAACCATCGTCCACCGCGAACCGCTCGGGGTGGTGGGCGCGATCGTGGCGTGGAACGTGCCGCTGTTCCTGGCGATCAACAAGCTGGGCCCGGCACTGCTGGCCGGCTGCACGGTGGTGCTCAAGCCGGCCGCCGAAACACCTTTGAGCGCAAACGCTTTAGCGGAGGTGTTCGCCGAGGCCGGCCTGCCCGAGGGTGTGCTCTCGATCGTCCCCGGCGGGATCGAAACCGGTCAGGCGCTGACGTCGAATCCCGACATCGACATCTTCTCGTTCACGGGAAGCTCGGCTGTCGGCAAAGAGATCGGCAAGCGCGCCGCCGAGATGCTCAAGCCGTGCACCCTGGAACTCGGCGGCAAGTCGGCAGCCATCCTGCTCGAGGACGTCGACCTGGCCGCCTCAGTGCCGATGCTGGTGTTCTCCGGAATCATGAACACCGGGCAGGCCTGCGTGGCCCAGACCCGCATCCTGGCGCCGCGCTCGCGCTACGACGAAATCGTCGAGGCAGTCGGCAATTTCGCGGCCTCGCTTCCGGTCGGTCCACCGTCGGACGCGGGCGCGCAGATCGGCTCGCTGATCTCGGAGAAGCAGCGCGACCGCGTCGAGGGATACATTGCCAAGGGCATCGAAGAGGGTGCGCGACTCGTGACCGGAGGCGGACGTCCCGAAGGCCTGGACAACGGTTTCTTCGTGCAGCCCACGGTGTTCGCGGACGTCGACAACAAGATGACGATCGCGCAGGAAGAGATCTTCGGCCCGGTGCTGAGCATCATCCCTTATGACACCGAAGAGGACGCGATCAAGATCGCCAACGACTCGGCCTATGGGTTGGCCGGCAGCGTGTGGACGACCGACGTGCCGCGTGGCATCAAGGTCTCCGAGCAGATCCGCACCGGCACCTACGCGATCAACTGGTACGCGTTCGACCCGTGCTGTCCGTTCGGCGGGTACAAGAACTCCGGGATCGGTCGCGAGAACGGCCCGGAGGGCGTCGAGCACTTCACTCAGCAGAAGAGTGTCCTGATGCCGATGGGCTACACCATCGACGCCTAGCTGGGCTGGTCTGCCTATAGTCCGGCGTTGCCGCCCCCTGACGGGTCACCGCCGAAGCCGCCGCCGAAGTCGAACGACGGGGTGGGATCCGGCGTGTAAATCGGAGCCGAAGCGCCGCCAGACCACGAGCCGTAATCGATCGACGACGAGTGGTGATGGTGGGCGGGCTCCGGGATCGACACCAGTGGGGCGCTGCTGCCGCCGGAGGAGCGGCCGGAATCCCCGGCGTTGTTGATCGATGCGCTGGCGCCACCACTGCTGTAGGCGCCGTAACCGTAATCCGCGGGGGTCTGAATGGGCAGCGGGGTGTTGGTGCAGACGACGTCGGCGGGGGTCCATGTCCAGCCTCCGGTCCAAAACAGGTACGGGTACCAGCCCGCCGGGAACGGGACACCGCCGTACACGCCGCCGGGATAGTAGTTGCGGTAGCCCGACGCCGAGCGCGTCTTGTAGTCGGTATTGCTGATCGCAACAGGCTTGCCTTGCGGGCTGGTCGCAGTGATCTTGGTGCGGCGGCGTCGCGCTCTCGGTACATCGTCGAGTGCGAAAACGTGGGCACGCCTTGGTACGTGCCGGCCGGGGTTGATCACGGCATACGCGGCGGCGATGTCAGTTTCAGCGATCCCGACATGCGAGCGGGCACTCGCCGTGTCGCCGCGTTTGAATGCTTCCTCCGCGGTGCCGACCGACATGGCGGCGCTGTTTTGCTCGGCGGTGACATCCTTGCCTTTCAGCACCTCGTAGGCGAGGCGGTCGACGTCTTTACGGGCGCGGTTGATCCGGTCCTGCACGAGTTCGCGGTCCTTGGCCTTGGCGCGGCGCCCCCCAGCGATGGTGAAGGTGACCACGATGACGATTCCGAGGACGACGATCCCGACGAGCACCGACAGGAATGCCCACGCTAACCAGTAGTTCCTCGGCTGCACATCGTTCGTCGGCTGCGCCGGTGGCACCGGGACGACGTCGGGGTTGTCCAGGACCGGGCCGACGACCTGGGTGCCTGCCAGCCGGGAGATGAAGGCGCTGATCGCGCCGTTGATGTCGCCGTGGTGTCCGGCCGCCGCTTGGATCATGTCGGGTCCGGTCGCCGCTGCGATCGACGCGCTGACGTCGTAGGAGAAGGCGTGGTAGTTCTTGCTGTCGAACACCAGGATGATCAGCGGCGGCTTGTGGGGTTTCCCGTCGACCTGGATGTCCTTGGTGAGCGGATTGTGCGTCGCGTAGAGCGCCGCGTAGAAGGGGTCGGTGGATTGCTGCGGCGGCGCGTCAGTGGGCGCCGTCTGGCTCGCGGCCACGTTGATGACGATCATCGGCAGGCCGGTTTGCAGGATTTGGTCGTTGACCGCCTGCGCGTTCGGCAGTTTCGGAGCGGCGTCGGGGTCGACGTAGACGCGTTGACCGGTGTTGAGCTGGGCGACGATGTCCGTCGGCGTGGGCGGGTCGGCCCAGGCGCTGGGCGCGAAGAACGCGAACAGGATCGCCACGATGGAGAGTATGAGCAGTCGTCTGGTCATGATTGATTTTCCCCCGTCTCCGGGGGCTGTAGACGCAGCATTTTGGTCGTCGCCGACTGCGGCTAGTGGAGCGCTCGCGCGACTAGAACGCCTCTTCGCGGAGTTGCATGACCGCAAGGTCGACGTTCGCCGCGATGCCGCGTTCAGCGGTCAACCGCGGCAGCATGTTCTTGACGAAAAACTTCGCTGTCGTGATCTTTCCGGCATAGAAGGACCGATCCGCCGGACTCGGGTCACCGTCGAGCGCAGCCAGCGCGATTTCGGCTTGGCGCGACAGCAGCCAGCCGATCAGCAGGTCACCGACGGCCATCAGGAAGGCCACCGACTCCAGTCCCACGCGGTAGAGCTCGCTGGCGCTCTGCTGAGAATCGACCAGATACCCGGTCATGGTGGAGACCCAACCTTGCAGGTCGTCGACGGCCGTGGCCAGCCCCGCACGGGCTTCGGCGAGTTCGGGACGGGCATCGTCGCTGTCGATGAACGCCTCGATCTGAGTGATCAGATGGGTCAGCGACGCGCCGTGGTCGCGGACGATCTTGCGGAAGAAGAAGTCCTGCGCCTGGATCGCGGTGGTGCCCTCGTAGAGCGAGTCGATCTTGGCGTCACGGATATATTGCTCGACCGGATAATCCTGCAAGAAGCCGGACCCACCGAAGGTCTGCAGCGATTCGGTCAGGGTCTGGTAGGCGCGCTCGGAGCCGACGCCCTTGACGATCGGCAACAGCAGATCGTTGACCCGCTCCGCCAAATCGGCGTCGGCGCCGGACACGATGGCAGCGGCCCGGGGGTCCTGGTGGGCCGCGGTGAACAGGTAGAGCGCGCGTAGCCCTTCGGCGTATGCCTTCTGCGTCAACAGGGCCCGGCGCACGTCGGGATGATGAATGATCGTCACCCGCGGCGCGGTCTTGTCGGTCATCTGGGTCAGGTCGGCACCCTGGATCCGAGTCTTGGCGTAGTCCAAAGCGTTCAGGTAACCCGTCGATAATGTGCCAATAGCCTTGGTGCCCACCATCATTCGGGCGTACTCGATGACCTTGAACATTTGCGCGATGCCGTTGTGGCTGTCCCCGACCAGCCATCCCCTGGCCGGGATTCCGTGCTGCCCGAAGGTCAGTTCGCAGGTGGCCGAAACCTTAAGGCCCATCTTGTGTTCCAGCCCGGTGACGAACACCCCGTTGCGCTCGCCCGGTTCGCCGGTCTCCGGGTCGAATAGGAATTTGGGCACCACAAAAAGGCTCAGACCCTTGGTGCCCGGCCCCGCGCCCTCGGGCCGGGCCAGCGCCAGGTGCAGGATGTTCTCGAAGACGTCGTCGCTGTCGCCGCTGGTGATGAATCGCTTGACGCCGTCGATGTGCCAGGTGCCGTCGCCCTGGTCGACCGCTTTGGTGCGGCCCGCGCCGACGTCGGAACCGGCGTCGGGTTCGGTGAGCACCATTGTTGCGCCCCAGTTGCGGTCGATCGCCATTGAGGCCCAGTGCCGTTGCTGCTCATTGCCGATGCCGTAGAGGATGTTCGCCATGAATGGCCCCGCCAGAAACATGAACACAGCGGGGTTGGCGCCGAGCACCAACTCGTTGATCGCCCATTGCACCATCGACGGTGCCGGCACTCCGCCAATGTTTTCGTCGAGCCCGACCCGGAACCACTCGCCTTCGGCCCACGCGCGCAACGACTTCTTGAACGGCTCGGGCAGGGTGACGACGTGGGTGTCGGGATCGAATGTCGGCGGGTGGCGGTCGCTCTCGGCGAACGACTCGGCCACCGGACCTTCGGCCAATCGAGCCGCCTCGGAGAGCATTTCTCGTACCGAGTCGACGTCGAGGTCGCCGAACGCGTCGTCGGCGAGCACCTCATCCAACTTCAGCGATTCGAACAGGTTGAACTCGAGGTCGCGCACGTTGCTCTTGTAGTGACCCATGGCTGAAGCCTTTCGATCGCGTGGGCCGAGCCTAACTCCGTCCACCCCGGGTCAGATGGAAGATGGCAACGTGGACAGTAGATCACACCCACCGACACCGTGGTCGGCGTCGACGACGACACCGGCGACGTCATCTAACCAGGCGGCGGCGCGGCGTCCTTCTACCGCGGGACATGGCACCCAGGCCGCGTCTTGCGATCTGTCGAGCCGTAGGCCTCAGCCGCGCTTCCAGAATTGGCGCCGCTTCTGTGGTGAGCCTGCGGCGAAGGCCTCGAGTTGGCGTAAGACGGAGTCCCACAGCTTCTTTCCAGGGTCGTCGACCCGCTTGAGCCGGGTCCGCAGCGCCGACAGTCCCGCGTAGGCCGACCGCGGTACACCCTGAGACCTCAGATGCCGCAGCAGAGTGTCGATCCGAAGCGCCAATTCCGCGAGCCACGTCCGCCGCTCGTCGTCGGCGAGTTGCCCGGCTGCGTGCATGCGGCGCACTTCGTCGCGGATTTCTTCTCGCGCGGCGGCGAGCTGAACGTCGGCATCGGCGACAGGTACCGCACCGGTGGCGTCAAAGTCGTGCGGCAGACCCAGAATTTGGTCGAACGACGCAGGCGCTGAGGGCATTTGGAGCTGGTCCACTGTGGGCGGCGGTGGTGCGGCACATGCCACGAGCATCGCGGAGGGCGCTGCCATGACGGCCGACCGGGTGGCGAACATGTCCCAGCCGGCGGGCGCTTCGACGGGCTGCAGAACGCGATGGCGTTCTGCGCCTTCGGCCACGACGCGGCTGTCGACGGCGACGAAGGCGGTGAAGCGGCACAGCACGCCGAATCGCAGCGAACAGTCGACGATCCGCTGCTCCAGGTCCTCGGAATCGCCCACATCCGCTGCGCAGACGTAGCGGTCCTCCAGGTCGCGTAGGTGAGCGCGTGCCCATTGCGCGGTGATCGCGGCGGCCTGCAGCGGCTGCCCGGTCACGGCAGCCGACCATTGGCCTTCTCCGTCCGTGACAGTCAGGGATCCTTCCGCCGGGCCGCGGTAGCGGCCGGCCACCACGAGAGGAACGCCGGAAAACAGGTCCGGCAGGCGGGACGGGGCAATCGCGTCGTCCATGATCGCGAGGCCGTCGGGTCGCAGGCGAAGCCCATGCGCGAGCGGCGCGTTGATGCGTCGATGAATGGCATCCATCGCGTCGTCGAGACGATCCTCGCTTTCCACCAACTCGCAACGGCCACCACCGAATTCGGCAAGACGTCGCAGGAAGCCGGCGTTGACCGCCTGGTCGATGCCCACCGTATGCACCCGCACTCCGCGCAGGTCGGCGCCGAGTTGCCGAAGTACCTGGTCCTCGTTGCCGATCTGGCCGTCGGTGACCAGGACCAGGACCGCGTCGCGGCCATTCGCGTCACTCAGCAAGGCAAGGCCTTCTTGCAGGGGTTGCAGCATCTCCGTTCCGCCACGAGCGTCGACCCTGGCCAGGTGCTCGACAGCGCGATACCGGTTGCGATCGTTGGCCTCTACCAGACCCTCGGGCAGACCGACTGGCCGGTCGACTTCGTTGTCAAAAGTCAGCACCGCGAAGCGGTCGGCGGCGGTGAGGGTGTCCACGATCCGCGCCGCGGCCCGACGCGCCGCCACCATCTTCCAGCCGCCCATGCTGCCGGAACGATCCAGCACCAAGACCACATCGCGCGGGCGCACGGGAGCGTCATCGGCTGGCGGCAACACGGTCAGCAGGAAGGTGCCCTCATCCCCTTCGGCGTCTGGCACCAGAAGCAGGGAATCGTTGAAATCGTCTGCCCCATAACGTAACCGCAGCACAAAGTCGCGGTTCGCGCGCTCCCCAGGCTGCACCCGCACCCGGCCGTCGCCGACCGAAACCGCCGGCAAGCTCGATCGCACCCCGGTCAACTCGAGCCCGCCGGCGTCGATGCCCACATCGATCGTGAGTCGAACCGGGTTGGGGAAACCGGGCAGCAGCACCGGCGGGGTGATCCGCGACGCATCGGGAACCGCATCGGTGTCGTCGGCGTAGCCGTCCCCGACTGCGTTGCCGCCCAATGGGTTACCAGGGATGTAGCGTGGCGCCACCACCAGCGGGAATCGGAAGGTCGCGTCACCGTCGTCGTAGGACAGCGGGCACACCAGTGTGAGCGCGATCCTGACGCGTTCGCCCGGCACGATGTTGCCGACGCGCATGGTGAACACGTCGGGCCGCTCTTCCTCGGCGATGGAGGCGCGCTGTCCGGCGGCGATCGCGTCGTCATAAACCTGGCGCGCCGATTCCCGTTCTTGCAACTCGGCCTCGACGACCCGCCCGTCGGCCGTCATTCGCATTCCGGTGACCGCGCCCCGATCCGGTAGCGGGAACACATAGGTGGCTTCCAGCGGGACGTCGAAGGTGTTGACGAAGTCCTGAGTCAACTCGATGCGACTGATCAGCCCGGTGATGTCGGCGCGCAGGTCGATACGGTCAAGGGGCAGATTGCCGCGGTCCGTGCGCAGAGCGCCCAGGCCCGCCCCGTCACGCGGCGCGGCGGCATCGGCCGCTTCGCTCTCGCTCATCGTCATGATGGGGACGGTCATGATGGACTCCATTCTTCGCGTTCCAGCAGGCCTCGCTCGGCCAGCAAGTCAAGGAGCGGCCCGGCGGCCGCTTGGATCGCCGCGAGATCGTCGATGCCCGGTCGGCCAGGCAGCAGCAGCGTGGCTCCGCCGGGCAGACTGACCGCGGCCCGGATCGTGACAGTGTCAGCAGCATCGGAAACGGCCGGCGCTGCAGCGGGTCGGTCCGCCCAGAACCGCTTCCGGGCTACCGGCTCGGGCGGCGCCGACGCGCCGTCGACTAGCTCGTCGGGAATGTCAGCGACGCGGAGCAGCGTTCCCTCGGTCGCCCCGGCCAGCTCGGCCTGCACCTCGGCTAGCGAACGGCCCTGAGCCTGAAGGCGTTTGACCGCCACGATCTGCCGAAGGTGCCGGACGCCGTAGAGCGCGGTGCGGCCCTGCATGGCGGCCGGCCGATCGACCAGGCCGATCGTCGCGTACCACCGCACCGTCCGTCGATCTGGTACATCGCGTACCCGCCCATTCGGCGAACCCGGATACGCCGGTCCGGCCAGTGCGGCCGCCGCGCGCCGCACCAGCTCGTCCAGCGTCCAGAGCCCTTCGGGTGACATGTCCTGATAGTGACACTGTCATAGTGACACTGTCAACGTATTCGCGGAAAGCGAACATTGGCGCCCCGACACTCGAGCTAGTCAGGTGAGCTCGGACTATGTGATGAAGCATAATAAGCGGCCAGCCTGTCCATCTCGGCATTTTTGAGATCGACAGTCTTTTTAGGTCTCTATCCAGCAACGAGACACCCTGCGGTTGCCTGCTGGACGCAAGTCTTATATGGTCTCTTACATAGTCCTCAGGAGAAGATCATGCTGATCGTCGAACTCAACGTCGCCGGCTACCGCTTGAGCGGTGAGTGGGCCAGCCTGCGCCGCAACACGCTGCGGTCCACGCGGTTCTACCCGCGATCCCTACAGTGGCGCATGCCGCAGCTCCGCCAGACCCGCGCAGCCTGACGGCGGGCCGGTAACACATGTCGTTAGCAACTCAAACACGCCGCAAACGCGGCGACACCCGAACCAAGATGCTGGTCAGCGCCGCTGAGGTGATGCGCGAACGTGGCGCCGCCGGCGTGACCATCGACGAGGTGCTTACCCGCAGTGGCGCGCCCCGCGGCTCGGTCTACTACCACTTTCCCGAGGGGCGCAATCAGATCCTGGCCGAGGCACTGAAGTACGCCGGCGAAGCGATCACCGCCGACATCGACGCCGCGGCCGGTCGCGGCGCCAAAGTGCTGATTCGTCAGTTCGTCGACTTCTGGGAGCGGGTGCTCGCGGAAAGCGATTTCCACGCCGGGTGTCCGGTGGTCGCTGCAGCCATCGGGGCGTGTGACGACGAGGTTCCACTCGCCGCCGAGGCCGCGCGGATCTTCACGCACTGGCGTACCGCGCTCACCTGGGCCTTCGTCGCCGACGGCTTTGCAGAATCGGACGCCGACTCGCTGGCAGTGATGTCAATCGCCACGCTGGAGGGCGCCGTCGTGCTCTGCCGATCCAGCCACAGCAGCGAACCGCTGCACAAGGTTTACGAGCAGCTCGAATTCCTGGTCAAAGCAAGGGAATTCGTTCGGCGCAACGGAGTTCCGGGGGCCTAGTCGCTGGCCGGAAGCGGCTTGGCTTCCTTCAAGCTCAGCGCAGTCTCGCCCACCGCCAGTGTTCCGGCGCCGGCCTTGGTCACCAGCACCTCAGCGCCCGCGTCGTCGACGTAACGCTTGCCCATGATCGCGCCATCGGAGAACGCCGGATCCAGCTCACCGGAACGCTCGGCGTTCAACTCCACCATCGGCGCCCCACCGCAACGCAGATCATCGAGGCTGTCAGCGCTGCGGACAACGATCACCTGGGTGTCGCAGACCTGGCTGGCCAGACGGGTTCCGTTCTTGATCATGATTTCGATCCTCGGTTCGTTTACTGCTCGGCCGGAGCGGCGCGAAGCTCTTCGACGATTTCGCGGCGAAGCACTTTGCCCGTCGCGTTGGTGGGCAGCTCGTCGCGAAAGACTACCCGGTCAGGCGTCCGCGACCCCCGCAAACTCTTGCGGACATGCTCGCGCAATTCCTCGGCGTCGGGGTCGGCGCCGGCGGCCGGCACCACCACCGCGACGATCGCCTGACCCCACTGCGGATCCTCGACGCCGACCACCGCGACGTCGTGTACATGCGGGTGCTCGACCAGCACCTCCTCCAGTTCCGCGGGTGCGATGTTCTCCCCGCCGCGGATGATCGTGTCGTCGCTGCGGCCGCCGATGAACAGGTAGCCGCCGTCGTCGAGGGTGGCGATGTCCTTGGTCGGGAACCACCCGTCGGCGTCGAGCACCGAGCCGATTCCGGTGTAGCGCCCGGACACCTGCTCACCCCGGACGAACAGTTCGCCGGTCTCCCCCGCCGGCAGCACCGCGCCGTCCTCGCCGCGGATCTGCACCTCGACGCTCGGCACCGGTTGACCGACCGAACCCAGACGCCGGAGCACGGCCGGATCGGCGGCCGCCTGCGCCTCGCGGTGATCGTCAGGCGTCAGCACGGCGATCGTCGAACTCGTCTCGGTCAGGCCGTAGGCGTTGACGAAGCCGACGTGTGGCAACAGCTCCAGCGCCCTGCGCACCAGCGGCAACGGCACCTTCGACCCGCCATAGGCCAGGTTGCGCAGCGACGGCAGCCGCTGCCCCCCGCCGTCCAAGACGCTGACAATCCGGTCCAGCATGGTCGGCACCACCGTCGCGCTGGTGACCTGCTCGGCGTCGATCAGGCGCAGCCACTCCTGCGGCTCGAAGACGGGCAGATAGACCATCTTGCGCCCGGCATAGAGGTTCGACAGCGCCGCGCTGACCCCGGCGATGTGGTACGGCGGCACACAGATCAATGCGGCATCGGTCGGCTCGGCAGAACCGAATTCGACCGTCCCGGTGACGTAACTGGTCAGGTTGTTGTGAGTCAGCTCAACGGCTTTGGGTTGCGACGTAGTGCCCGACGTGAACAGCACGATGCCCACCGAGTCTGGGTCGGCGAATTCCACGACCGGCTCGGCCTCGCGGGCCTGCGCCAGAAAATCATCGGACAAGATGACCTGCTTCGCCACATCCTCGAGGCCGTCCGGCCCGCCCAACTCATCGAGGTAGCGGCTATCGATCACCACCAGCGGCTCGGGCAGTCGCGCGATCAGCGCCTTGATGCCCTCGGCCGACAGTCGGTAGTTGATCGGCGTGAAGGTCAGCCCGGCACGTGCCGATGCGAAGATCAGCAGCGGCAACATCGCGCCGCCGACGCCGACGTAAGCGACATGCGACGCCTGCGAGCGGGCGATGATGCCGGCGCCGCCGTCGGCGAAATCACTGAGCTGCTGCGCGGTCAATCGGACATCCCCGGAGACGACGGCCGTCCGCTCGGGATCGCTCGAGCTGGCCATCTCGAGAAGTAACGAAATACTCACGCTCGCGCTTTCTGTGGTGTCCACACGTTACAAAGTCTGGCAGAAGTGTCATGCCAGTTTAGATGACGTCACAATCGCCCCGCGCCGTGGCCGATGTCACTACGTCGACCGCGTTTACCTACGCACGTGACGGTTACCCGCTTCGGGTTCGCCAGTAGTTGACCAAGCAACCACGAGCGAGTTGGGGACAACACTTTGACGACCGTCACAGCAGACCTTATTGCCCGCCCATTCCACCTTCACCCGGCTGCGCGCCGGGATCGCGGGCGCCATGCTCGCCGAGTTCTTCGGCACCTTCGTGCTGCTGCTGCTCGGCCTTGGCACGTGCGCGGTCAATACCGTCGGCCTGCCCGGTTCCGGCCGGCAGAGCGTGCCGTTCGGCCCGGACAACTGGCTGATCAACGTCTTCGGCTGGGCGTTCGCCGTGATGCTGGCGGCCTACGTCTCCGGCGGTATCAGCGGTGCGCATTTCAACCCGGCGGTGACGCTCGCCTTTGCCGTGGCGCGAAAATTCGAGTGGCGCAACGTCATTCCCTACTGGGTAGCCCAGATTGCCGGCGCCTTCTGCGGGGCCGCGGCCGTCTATGCCGTATATCGGCCCGCGATTGAGGCCCACGACGCCGGCATAGCCCGGGCGGACGCGATGGACACCTACGGGATTTTCGCGACCTCGCCCGCCCAGTACTTTCACGGCGGCTACCTCGGACCGGTCGTCGACCAGCTGGTCGGCACCGCGATCCTCGTTGTGCTGATCGCGGCTTTGATCGACAACCGCAACCAGGCGCCGGCCGGCAACCTGGCACCGCTGCTGATCGGCTTCATCATCGCGGTGATCGGCTGCTCCTACGGCACCAACGCCGGATACGCGCTCAACCCGGCCCGTGAGATCGGGCCGCGGGTGTTCGCGTGGCTGGAGGGCTGGGGGAAGTTGGCGCTGCCCGGCGATTACGGGCCGACGCACAACTACTGGTGGATCCCGGTGTTCATCCCGCTGTTCGGTGCCGTCGCCGGCATCCTGCTGTACGACTTCTTCATCGGCCACGTGCTGGACGCGCGCGCGGCGATGATGCGTACTCCGGAGCCGGGTCTGGCACCGGTACCGACCACCGACGCCGCGGCGGGGGTGGCCGGCCCGGTCACCGCCGAGGACAGCGCCGAGGCCGAAGAACTAGCGGAGGACCGGGCCGCCTGAGCTCAGGTCCCGGTCCACTTGGCCGGCCGCTTCTCGGCGAACGCGATCGCGCCTTCCTTGGCGTCGTTCGAGGAGAACACCGGCATCAGGTGCTCGTTCTGCTTGGCGAACCGCTCGTCGGGGCTCCAGCCGCGGGATTCGACGATGATCTGCTTGGTGGCAGCCACGGCGAGCGGGCCGTTGACCGTGATCCGTTCGGCCAACTCGATCGCCGCGTCCAGCGCGCCGCCGGGTTCGGCGAGCACGTTGACCATTCCGAGTTCGTGCGCGCGCTCGGCGGTGAAAGCGTCACCGGTCAGGGCCAACTCCATCGCGATCGCGGGAGGGATGCGTTCCGGCAGACGGAACAACCCGCCACCGCCGGCGACCAGCCCGCGCTTGACCTCGGGGATCCCGAACGATGCATCCTTGGACGCGACGATCAGGTCGGTGGCCAGGGCCAGCTCGGTTCCGCCGGCCAGCGCGTAACCCTCGACCGCGGCAATGAGCGGCTTGACCGGCCCGCGCTCGGTGAAGCCCATCCCGCGGCCCTCGACGATGGGAACCTCGCCACGGGCAAACGCCTTGAGGTCCATGCCGGCGCAGAACGTTCCGCCCGCCCCGGTCACGATGCCGACCGAAAGGCCGGGGTCGCCGTCGAGCTTGTCGACCGCGTCGGCCAGACCGTGGGCCACCGCGGAGTTGACCGCGTTCTTGGCTTTGGGCCGGTTGATGGTGATGATCAGGATCCGGCCCCGCTGCTCGACGAGGACTTCCGGTTCGGTGGCTTCTTCAGTGCTCACGGGGCTCATAGCGTTGTCGCGCTCCTACTGTTCTGATTTCCAGTACGGCTTTCGATGGAGATGGTATCGAGCCGTTTCAGCTCGGCTAGCATCACAGCCAAATGGCTGCCACCGATATCGAACCCAGCGAGATGAATAAGTGGGATCCCGGGCTCACCGAACGGGTGATGGGCTGGATTCGTCCACTGATCAAGGGCTACCACCGCGCCGAGATACGCGGCTTCGAGTCCTTCCCACCGGGCGGCGCCCTGGTGGTGGCAAACCACTCCGGCGGGCTGTTCGCGATGGACGTGCCGGTGTTCGCCACCGGCTTCTACGAACAGTTCGGTTTCGACCGTCCCGTCTACACGCTGAGCCACGACATCATCTTCACCGGACCGACCGGCGAGTTCTTCCGTCGCACCGGCTTCATCCGGGCCAACCACGAAAACGCCGACGAGGCACTGCGATCCGGCGGCGTCGTGGTGGTCTTCCCCGGTGGTGACTACGACGTGTACCGACCGACGTTGTCGGAGAACGTGATCGACTTCGACGGGCGCACCGGATACGTGCGGGCGGCGATCAACGCCGGGGTCCCTATCGTGCCGGCGGTGGCCATCGGCGGTCAGGAGAGCCAGCTCTACCTGTCCCGCGGGATGGGATTGGCCAAGGCGCTGCGGCTGGACAAGCTGATGCGGGCAAAAATTCTGCCGATCTCGATCGGCTTCCCATTCGGGCTCTCCGCGGTGCTGCCGGTAAACCTGCCACTGCCCACCAAGATCGTGATGCAGGTGCTCGAACCCATCAACGTGACAGCCGAATTCGGTGCGGACCCCGACATCGACACCGTCGATTCGCACGTCCGGCGCGTCATGCAGAAGGCGCTCGACGGGTTGGCCAAAGAACGACGCCTCCCGGTAATCGGATAGCAATGGCATTCGGTCTGCTGGGCACCATGGTCCGCGCGGGGATCATCGCCCCGATGCGGCCCGACAAGTATCTGCGCATCGTCGCAGTGGCGCGCCGCGAAGGGCTGGCTGTCACAAGCGGATTCGGGATGTCTGCGCAGCGCTGTCCGAATCGTCCCGCGCTGATCGACGAAATCGGCTCGCTGACCTACCGCCAACTCGACCAGCGCGCCGATGCGTTGACTGCGGCCCTGCAAGGGTTACCGGCCGGGACCCCGGAGGTGGTGGCGATCATGTGCCGCAACCACCGTGGCTTCGTCGAAGCGCTGATCGCGGCCAACCGGATCGGCGCCGACGTGCTGTTGCTCAACACCTCGTTCGCCGGCCCGGCCCTGGCCGACGTGGTCAATCGTGAAGGCGCCGAGGCGGTGATCTACGACGAAGAGTTCACCGAGTCGGTGGAACGCGCGTTGGCCGACAAGCCCGATACCGCCCGCATCGTCGCGTGGACCGACCATCCGGAGCGGCACGACGTCACCGTCGAGGGGTTGATCCTCGCTCACCTCGGCCAGCGGCCCGCCAAGACCGATCGCACCGGCAAGATGATCCTGCTGACGTCGGGAACCACCGGTAATCCGAAGGGCGCCAAGCACTCCGGTGGTGGCACGACTGAACTCAAGGCGATCCTCGACCGGGTACCGTGGCACACCGAGGAGACGACGGTCGTCGTCGCGCCGATGTTCCACGCCTGGGGTTTCTCGCAACTGATCTTCGCCGCGTCGCTGGGCTGCACGGTGGCCACCCGGCGCAAGTTCGACCCGGAGGCGACGCTCGATCTGATCGACCGCCACCAGGCCACCGGATTGTGCGTAGTGCCGGTGATGTTCGACCGGATCATGGACCTGCCCGACGATGTCCGGCGGCGCTACAGCTGTCGCTCGCTGAAGTTCGCCACCGCATCCGGGTCGCGGATGCGCCCCGACGTCGTCACGAAATTCATGGACGAATTCGGCGACATCCTCTACAACAACTACAACGCCACCGAAGCCGGCATGATCGCCACCGCGACCCCCGCCGATCTGCGCGCCGCACCCGACACCGCCGGAAAACCCGCTGTGGGCACGGAAATTCGCATTCTCGACTCCGAGCATCGGCCGGTGCCCACCGGTGAGGTCGGCCAGATCTTCGTCCGCAACTCCAACCGCTTCGACGGCTACACCTCCGGCGGGGGCAAGAACTTTCACGACGGCTTCATGGCGTCGGGAGATGTCGGCCGACTCGACGAGTCCGGGCGGTTGTATGTCGTCGGACGCGACGACGAGATGATCGTGTCCGGCGGCGAGAACGTCTATCCGATCGAGGTGGAGAAGACGCTGGGGTCGCACCCCGATGTCGCCGAGGCCACCGTGTTGGGTGTCGACGACGAGCAATACGGGCAACGGCTGGCGGCGTTCGTGGTGATGGCGCCGGCGGCGTCTGCGACCGTGGACGATCTCAAGCAACACGTCCGGGCAAACCTGGCCAATTACAAAGTGCCGCGCGAGATTATCGTTCTCGACGAATTGCCGCGGAGCAGCACCGGCAAGATCTCGCGCCGCGACCTGCACAGTCACATCGGCCCCAGCAGCACCTGAGTTGATGGGCTCTTGGCTAACGACCGAAGTGACGAATGAGGCTCAGGCCGGAGCCAGCGCCCCTTCGATCACTGTCAACTTCTCGGAGAGCCCTGCAGCGCGCCGGATTTCGATGAGCTCGTCGATCACAGCCTCCGTGACCTCATGCGGATCGTCGACCGTCGCGCCGTCGGCAAGGACCGAAACATTCAGCTGGTCAACGTAACTCCACACCGTGATGTTGAGGCCGCTGCCCGTGGTGAGCGGGCCCACCGAGTAGATCTCGGTGACCAATGCGCCGCCGACTCGCCCGTGCTCGCGCGGACCCGGGACGTTGGAGATCGGCAGGTTCAGCACCTTGTTCTGCCCATCGCGGCCGGCCAACCATCGGAACAACGACTCCGACGGCCCCGGCGGGAAGTACGCCGCCCATCGACTGATCAACTCCGGACCGAGCAACTGATGGCTTTCCTTGGCATCGACCGCGTAATCGTGCGCTCGACGTACCCGCTCCAGCGGATCGTCGACGTCAGCCGGCAGGGCCACCATCATTCCGGTGAATAAGTTTCCCGACACCCGATCCGGTGAGAAGTCGAAGCTCACCGGCACCGACGCCAGCAGCGGGTGGTCGGAGTCGCCGTCGTATTTCAGCCGCAGCTTGCGCAGCGCGCCCGCCGACAACGCCAGCACCATGTCGTTGAGCGTGACGCCGAGGGCTTTGCTGGTCTCCTTGATGTCGCTCAGCGCCAAAGTCGCCGTAGCGAAACGGCGTTCGGGCGTGAGCATGTGGTTCATGAAGGTCGGCGGCGGGGTGAACGGCATCGTCAACTCCGGCGAGAGCTTACGCGAGCTCTGCCGCACCCGGTTGATGCCCTTCGCGGTGTAGCCGATGGTCCCCGGGATTCGCCCGATGTGGCGCATATGGTCGGCGAATGCCGAGCGCACCAGCTCTCCGGTCGACGGCGACGGGTCGGGCGCATACCGGGCTTCGCCGATCTTCGGCCCGGGCGCCAGATCCATCCCGCGCGCCAGCAGGTTCGCCGCGGCCACCCCGTCGGCGAGCGCGTGGTGGACCTTGCCGACCACCGCGATCCGGTTGTCGGCCAAGCCTTCGACGAAATACATCTCCCACAGCGGGTGATCGCGGTCCAGCGGTGTGCTGGCGATCTCCCCGATCGCCTCATCCAGCTCGCGACGACCACCCGGCGCCGGTAGTCGCCACGGCCGGACGTGATAGGTCAGGTCGACGTCGCAGTTTTCCCGCCACATCGGATGGTGCAGCTTGAGCGGAATGTCAACCAGCTGATAGCAAAACGGCTCCAGCTTGTACAACCGGCTGTGGATCACCCGGCGGAACGCGTCGATATCGAAGTCGCGACGATCGGCGTCCAGCTCGATTACCGCGACTTTGAGCGTGTGCATATGCACGTTCGGTGTTTCGCTGTAGAGCAGTACCGCGTCCCACCCGCTGAGCCGCTTCATGGGTCGGACCTTACAACTGCGCGGCGGCTAAATGACCTCTTTGGCCGCGATCATCCGGTTGCGATAAACATGGCCCAAAAACAGTCCGACCGCGGTCGACGTCGCCCCGGTCCGAGCCCCGTCGGTCAGGTCGAAACCGTGCCCGGCCCCGGGCAGTTCCACGTAGCTGACGATCGACCGAGAGATCGAGCGGAGCCGCTCCACGAAACTGCGAGCCTGTGCCACCGGGATCACCCTGTCGCTGCTGCCGTGAATCACCAAGAACGGCGGGGCATCTGGGTGGATCCGCGCGATCGGCGACGCGTTGCGGAACACCTCGGGGTGCCGGTCGATTCGACGTTTGACGACGACCCGCTCCAGGAAATCGACGAAGCGGTCCCGCTCGACTGTCGAACGGTCCTCCCAGTCGTAGCGGCCGTAGATTCCGACCACCGCGTCGACGGAGGTGTCCGAATCCGGCGGCAGCTCGGTCTGCATCTCGGGGTCGTTGGAGGTCAGCCCGGCCAGCGCCGCCAAATGTCCGCCGGCCGAACAACCCGCTACCGCAATGAAATTGCGGTCACCGCCGAATTTGTCGACATTGGCTCGCGCCCACGCGATCGCGGTCTTCACGTCGGTGATGTGGGCCGGCCAGCGGTTGTGTGGAGACGCCCGGTACTCCACCGACAGGCAGATCCAGCCCATCTCGGCCAGTTGCGACATCAGCGCATAGCCCTGCAGTTGCCGTCCGCCATGCACCCAGGCGCCGCCGGGCACGAAAATCAGCACCGGGGCCGGCCGGACCGGCAGGTCCTTGCGGCGCCACACATCCAGCAGCTGTGACGGCAACTTGCCGTAGCGCACCGACGTGCGGCGCAAATAGCGGCGGTGCTGCAGTGCACGCCAGATCGGCGGGGCTTTATCGGGCGCAGGCCACTCGATGTCGAGGTCCTGGCTCGAGACCACGCCGCGCAGCGCCGCGTCCAGTACCGCGTGCGTCTGATCCCGGTCGGCCTGGCGGTTCGCGCCGGGGCGAGGAGTCTGCCGTGCCTTTCTCGACGCGGCCAGATACTCCGGCACCTGCCGGTAGCCCCAGACTCCCATCGCGGTCAGGCCGCCGAGCGGTTGCGAGATGCCTGCCGACCACCGGCAATGACGCCATCGCGTCGCTCCAGGCCAACACATAGTCGCCAGGCTTGGCCCTCAGCAGCCATTTTGCCCCGGAAGTCATGGTCATCGGGGCAGCGTACCGCGCGGTATGGCGGTCCAACCCGGAAACTTGCCCAGTTCGTCGCTGACCACTGTGGTTGCACCCAATCACGGGAACTGGCGTAGCGTTGAGGTGTCGGGCAGCTCGTGACGAGCGGAAATGCTCGATCGAAAAGGAAAAACTGATGGCTTCACCGACCATGTCGCGTTCACCCTATTTCCATCGTCTGGAACTGGTCCGGGACACGCTGATGTCCCATTCCAAGCTCAAAAACGAGGAAGCCAGCGAATTAGCCGAACACGTTCTGCAAGCGCTGAATTCGATTCCTGAGAAGATTCGGTAAGTCGAAAGCAGTTCAAGCGCAAGCGCTTCCGCGGTTGGTTCAGCCGAGAGGACACCGGCTCTCCACTTCCGTGACATTCGTCAGGCGAGATGCTGCGTCAAAAGCGGCAACAGCGCGAGGCACCTGACGGGTGTAACATTGTGGTTGCTGAAACTTCCAGCCGCCACGGAATGGATCCAGCTGTTACGCCGCCGGATTCAAAGAGCTTTCGCTCGCGCCGCACATCCTGAACGAATCGATTGCGTCAGTACGTAAAGCTGCCGCAAATCCCTTGCTGCGCAACGCAAGACGCGCCACCGCCATGTCAATCGGGGCAACAATCTCCCCGGCTCGGCCAGCGCCAGCGGCCGAGCCGGGTGCTTTGCCGTCTCATGCAGGCATCAGAGCCGGCAACCCAGACATAACCAACGCAGAAAGAAGGAGAGCGACCGTGGCGATTACCGACGTTCCGGCCTTCGCCCATTTAACCGACGCCGACATCGACAACCTCGCCGTTGAACTGGACGCGATCCGGCTCGACATCGAGGATTCCCTTGGCGCGCGCGACGCGCGCTACATCCGTCGCACCATCGCCGTCCAACGTGCTCTCGAGGTCGCCGGCCGACTCACGCTTGCCGCCAGCGCGACACGTTCCGCGTGGTGGGCGGGAACCGTAACCCTTGGTCTGGCCAAGATCATCGAGAACATGGAAATCGGCCACAACGTCATGCATGGCCAGTGGAATTGGATGAACGACCCCGAGATCCACTCCTCGACATGGGAGTGGGACATGAATGCGGTATCAAAGCACTGGATTGCTGCCCATAACTTTCAGCATCACAAGTACACCAACATCCTCGGCGTGGACGACGACGTGGGCTACTACGTTCTGCGGGTCACGCGCGACCAGCCCTGGCAGCTCTTCAACATCGGCAACCTGTTGATGAATACCATCCTCGCGGTTGGGTTCGAGTGGGGAATCGGCACCCAGAGCATCGATTTCGAGAAGATGTTGAAGCCCGGACCGGAACGCGACATCACCCTCCAACAGATGCGCGAGTGGTCAACCAAGGTCGGCGGACAGGTGGCCAAGGACTACATCGCGTTCCCGGCGCTCACATCGCTGTCGCCGGCGGCGACCTACCCATCGACGCTGAAGGCCAACGTGGTGGCCAACATCATTCGTAACATCTGGGCCAACGCGGTGATCTTCTGCGGGCATTTTCCCGATGGCGCAGAGAAATTCACGAAGACCGACATGCTCGGCGAATCGAAGGGCGAATGGTATCTGCGGCAGATGTTGGGCAGCGCCAATTTCGAGGGCGGGCCGTTGCTGCGGTTCATGAGCGGCAACCTGTGCCATCAGATCGAGCATCACCTGTTTCCCGATCTGCCGAGCAACCGGTTGCACGAGATCTCGGTACGCGTGCGCGAGGTATGCGACAAGTACGACTTGCCTTACACCACAGGCTCTTTCCTGTCGCAGTACGGTAAGACATGGCGCACTATCGCCAAACTCTCCCTGCCAGACCGCTACTTACGCGACACCGCCGACGACGCTGCGGAAACGCGCAGCGAGCGGATGTTCGCCGAACTTCAGCCCGGCTTCAGCGGAACCGACCCGGCGACCGGCCGTCGTCGCGGTCTCAAAACTGCCATTGCGGCGGTGCGCCAGTGGCGTCACGACGCGCGCGCCGGTGATGGTGCCGGACGCAAGCGAACCGCAGATACCGCGGCGGCAAGCTACTGATCGGTAACCTACCGTATCGTAGGTTGTACTGAGTCGGTCTGAAGCCAGCGGAGCGGCTGAAATGACAGCGTCCCACCAATCGGAGGCCGGTTCAGGTGACCGAGATGCGTTATCTCGATCTGCACGGTGAGCGGATTGCCTATCGGGATGAAGGCACCGGCGAGGCATTGCTGTTGATCCACGGCATGGCGGGCAGCTCGGCGACGTGGCGCGCGGTCATTCCCGAATTAGCGAAGCGGTATCGGGTGGTCGCACCGGATTTGCTCGGGCACGGTGAATCGGCCAAACCGCGCGGCGACTATTCGTTGGGTGCCTTCGCGGCGTGGTTGCGTGATCTGCTCGATGAGCTGGGTATCAGCCGGGCCACAGTCATCGGACAATCCCTGGGCGGTGGGGTGGCCATGCAGTTCACCTACCAACATCGCGACTACTGCCAACGTCTCGTTCTCATCAGCAGCGGCGGCCTCGGGCCCGACCTGAACTGGATATTACGGATCCTCTCGGCACCCGGAGCCGAGTTTGTGCTGCCGGTGGTCGCTCCACAGCCGGTGTTGAACCTCGGCAACAAGCTGGGATCGTGGCTCACGTCGGCCGGAATCCAGTCACCGCGCGCGAGCGAGATGTGGAGCGCCTATTGCACGCTGTCGGATCGGCCGACTCGCCAGGCATTCCTGCGTACGTTGCGTTCGGTGGTGGACTACCGCGGACAGGCGGTCAGCGCGCTCGGCAAGATCCATGTCAGTTATGGCCTACCCACCTTGCTGATCTGGGGCGAGCAGGACCGGATCATTCCCGTCTCCCATGGCTACGCCGCACATGATGCGGTTCCGGGTAGTCGCCTGGAGGTGCTCCCTGGTGTCGGGCATTTTCCGCACGTCGAATCCCCGACAGCGGTGATCGACATCCTTGACGACTTCATCACCACCACCGGGCCGGATGTCCGATCTGACGAGTCGAAAAGCTGAGCTGCGCGAGCTGGATTTGTTTGGAACCTAGGGTTTTCTCGGCCTAGCACGGGTCTCCTATCCCGCCGAGACGGGTGATTCACCGACCTGCGCGGCGGCTGGGCGAGCATCCGGTAACGGCGCGGGCCAGGGCATCAGAACAATTTTGCCGCCGAGCCCGCCGCCGTCGATGCGGGTATGGACTTCGCGGGCGGCCGCCAGTGGTAGGCGATCGATGACGATGGGATGGATGGCGCCGTCGCGCAGAAGGCCGAACAGCGTGCCCATGTCGGCCTTGAAATCTTCCGGTTGCTTCGTTCCGTCGCGAGGTGATGCTGTACCACACCGCGTGACGGCCACTGAACAAGAACTTGAACGCGCCCCACAGGTGGAGCCTGGCCAAGCCAAGCCCGGCCGAGAGCAGGCCTTCGCGCCCGTCGGCCATGGATTGCGACCCGTAGCCGACCAGCAGTCCGCCGGACGCCAGGCTGGCGAACGAGCGAGCGAAATGGGCGCCGCCGATCGCGTCGAAGGCGGCGTCCACGCCGGCGCGGCCCTTGTGCGCGTTGGGTTGTGCGGCGGTGAGCTTGCGCACTGCCTCGACGAAGTCGCCGTCGCGATAGTCGATTGCCTTGGCGCCAAAGCTTTCGACCACAGCCATGTTGGCGGCCGAGCAGGTACCGATGGCGCTCAGATCCAAAATGCCGCGCCAGATCGAGCAGGGCCGTGCCGACCGTGCCCGAGGCGCCGATCGCGAGAATCGTTGAACCTGGGGATAACTGGCGGTAGCGGGTGAGCATCTGAAAGGCGGTTAGGTAGGCCAGCGGGATGCAGACCGCCTCGGCCGGATCGACGCCGTCGGGGACGGGCACCAGGAACTCCGCCGGCCGGATTGCGTACTGGGTGTAGCCGCCGACGACGCACAGATCGGCCACCATCTGGCCCTCGTGGAGGCCGGTGACACCCTGGACCGACCTTGTCGACGGTTCCCACGATGTCGTATCCGGGGGTGAACGGCACCGGCCCCTTGTAATCCGGGTAGCGGCCGCGCCGGATGAAGATGTCCGTGAAGCCGGTGCCGGCGGCCAGGACCTTGATGCGGACCTCGTCGGGTCCGGGGTCGGGAATAGTCGGTTGTTCCGTCAGTTCCATTACCTCCGGGCCGCCGAACCGCGAGATAGAAATATTTTGCCAGGTCATCCCCTCACCGTAGACCTAAAACGCTACGACGAGGAGTTTCGCGATTATGTTGATGCCTCGCCAAGTTTGCTGACCCGGCACGAGAGGACGGCACACTGCAACAGTGTCCATCCGAATCACCAAGAGCCGCAACATTATTGCCGCGCCATCGCGACCGTGAGCCGGTCCTCGGCTTTGATGAGGTGATCGTGGCTGTCGTCGCCGATGTCGATCTGCACCCAGTCGATCTGACCGGAGAACTTGTTGCCGGTGGGGCCGTAGTCCGGGGATGCGGGTGAGCCGGTGTCGGCGCCGACGTCGCAGGCCTCGTCCGCCGAGTAGATCATCGGCTGCGTCCGTTCGACGCGACCTTGGCCCGACAGATTTGCCGTCGTAGTACAGCGTGACGTCGCCGCCCTTGGCCAGCCCGCCGCCGTCGTAGGCGAATTCCATTCGCACCTGGTGCTTTCCGGCCGGGATGGGCTCGCCCGGCAGTGACCATGAAGTGGTCGATGCCCAGGAAGTTATAGCAATACTTGAGCTTGCCCTCGTGCGCGTACAGCGACCAGCCGCCAACGATGCCACCCTGGGTGATGATGACGCCGGTGGCGCCGGATTCCGGCACGGTGATGTCGGCGGTCACCGAATATGACTTGTTCTTCAGGGTGAGCACGCAGTTCTCGCTGACCCGCATCCCGGGGAACAGCAGCTGACTGTTCCCACGGATCAGCTGGGGGCGCCCGGCGATGTCGGGGTTGAAGCGCTCGAAGGTCCGATCATCAAGGGGCACAACGTTGTATTTGACCGCCTCGATGAGCCACAGGCGCTGCATGTCGGCGAGCTTCTGCGGGTTCTCCTTGACCAAGTCGTGTGCCTGCGTCCAGTCGTCGGGTCCGTACAGCTCCCAGACATCGTCGTCGAACGCCGGCGGCGCCTCGGTGGTCCACGGTGTGCGGTGCTTGGTCACCGCGGTCCAGCCTTTGTGGTAAATGCCGCGGTTGCCGAGTATCTCGAAATACTGGACGTCGTGGTGCTCGGGCGCATCGCCGTCGCGCAGGGTGGGCAGCATGCTGACGCCTTCCAGCGGCGCCTGCGTGATGCTGTTCACCACGGTGGGCTCGGGCAGTCCGGCCGCTTCCAGGATGGTCTTGGCGACGTCGATGACGTGGTGAAACTGGCTGCGGGTCTTGCCTTTATCGGCGAAGCCGTTGGGCCAGTGCACGATGGTGCCGTTGCGGGTGCCGCCCCAGTGTGAGGCCACCTGCTTGGTCCACTGATACGGCGTGCACAGGGCGTGCGCCCAGCCGACCGCGTAATGGTTGTAGGCCTTCGGCGTGCCGAAATCATCGATCTTGGACAGCAGGAACTCGGTTGTCTCGATTTCCGGCATGCCGTTCAGCATGGCCATCTCGTTGAAGGAGCCGTTCAAGGTTCCTTCGGCCGAGGCGCCGTTGTCGCCGATGATGTAGTAGATCAGCGTGTCCTCGAGCACCCCCAAGTCGTCCAGGGCGTCGACGAGGCGGCCAACCTCGTGGTCGGTCTGCTCGAGGAAGCCGGCGTAGAGCTCCATCTCGCGGGCCAGCACGGGCTTCAGCTCAGCGGGCATGTCATCCCAGGCCGGGATCTCGTCGTGGCGTCTGGTCAACTCCGCGTCCGCGGGCACGACACCCAGCTCCTTCTGCCGGGCAATGATCTGCTCGCGCAACGTATCCCAACCGCCGTCGAATTTGCCCTTGTACTTGTCCGACCACTCCTTGGGCACGTGGTGCGGCGCGTGGGTGGCACCGGGGGCCCAATACATGAAGAACGGCTTGTCGGGCACCAGCGCCTTCTGCTGGCGCACCCAGGTGATGGCGCGGTCGGCGAGATCTTCGGTGAGCGTGTAGCCCTCTTCGGGTGACTTCGGCGGTTCTATCGGCGAGGTGCCCTCATAGAGTCCCGGGGTAATACTGGTTGGCCTCGGCACCGACGAAGCCGTAGAAGTACTCGAAGCCCGAGCCGGTGGGCCACTGGTTGAACGGCCCCACGGGCGAGACTTCCCAGACCGGCACCTCGTGGCACTTGCCGAACTGTGCCGTCGAATAGCCGTTGAGCATAAGGGTTTCGGCGATGGGCGCCTTGTCCTTGGGCCGCACGCTGCTGTTGCCCGGCGCCGATGTGGCGATCTCGGTGATGCCACCCATCCCCACCGAGTGGTGATTGCGCCCGGTCAGCAACGCCTGCCGGGTGGGCGAACACAGCGCCGTGGTGTGAAAGCGGTTCAGCTTCAACCCGCCCGCGGCCAGCCGCTCGGCCGTCGGCGTGTTGCACGGGCCGCCGAAGGCCGACGATCCACCGAAGCCCACATCGTCGAGCATCACGACCAGAACGTTGGGTGCGCCCTTGGGCGGGCGCAGTGCGGTGATCGGCGGATAGGTGGTGTCCGGGTCCTTGGCGTCATACGTCGTCAGGCCGACATGCTTGGCGTCCGGGATGGGCAAGATATCCCGCCGCACCTGGTCTTGTTCGGGTGCGGCGGTGGGCTTCTGGCCGTTGGGTTGTGCTGATGACTCAGCCATGATGGACCTCTCGGAGAGTTTTCGTCCGGACTGCCGGTGGCAGATGCTGTTAAGCACCACGAAAAGCCATCTGGCACAATAGTTTCGGGCCATCCAAGGCGGCCAATGCGATCGACGGCTCTGGACGGCACGGCCGCCATCTGGGCGACTTGGCTTTTGAGCCCGTCTGGGTGGGCCCAAGACCCACCCTAGGCTGTCTGGCTCATCGACAACAGCGCAGTTGATGACATACATCCGCGGTTGTCCGAATCGATACCTCTCGGCGACGCGCGCGGCTCCTGCGTCCGCCAGAAGTTCGTCGTCATGACAACCATTCGGCCCAGCATCCACATTGCCGATCCTGTGCGCTCTGCGGCGCCGTCACGCGTGGTGCGGATGTTCCGACTTCCACAACGACAGGGCGTTCTGTGAGTGAGTGCTACATCCTGAAGGCCACGACGAACAGCGCGATGGCGCCCAGAACGGCGATGAAGCCGGCCATGATGCCCGCTATCGAGTACGGCATGGGTCCAACTTCTGCCCGTAGTGCCTTCATCTCCTGGCGGTGCTGAATCCACGCCAGCGTTTAAGCCCGTAAGGCCCATCAGGATCATGATCATCCCGATGACCCATGGACTGACGATCGGTTCGCGACGCCTCTCATTCGTTGCGAGATACTCGAAGAACTTGAAGATTGTGAATCCAAAAGCGATCAAGGACGTACTCGTTCGGATCCAGGCCATCAGGGTTCGTTCCTCAGCCAAGCGGGTGCGTTGCACCGCGAGGCGAGTGGCGGCGTCGACAGGTTGCTCTGCCACTCTCGAGCCTTTCCGTTGAGGCGTCTGGCGCCGTGGCCTGAGCGATTGTCGAAGCTAGACCGGTCGATGCCGATGGATGGTTTTGCGCACGCTCATGACGAAGCCTCGCGCTGCATAGAAGGCGGTCACCACCGCCAGCACAATCAACACTATGAACATCGGCAGCCAGTTGGTCCATCTCCCTCTATTACGTCGTCGGCGCGCGGTCACGACCATGTGCCGTCAGGCCTACTCGCGCTTGGCCCGCTGTTCGTCGATGTAGCCCGCGCGGAGCAAAATCAGTGCGCTAACCACCAACACCCAGGCGGGAAATGCCAATGTCAGCCACATGGAGACGTCTGCCGGCGATGAGCAAGCCGAGCGCTACGAGATAGCTCGACGGCGACGAGCCACCGCGGCATCAGCCCGGTCTTGAGCCAGATGGTGGCCAGCGAAATCATGAACACCGCCGCCATTCGAATGGCGTAAGTTTTGGCCGCCGACACCACGATCATCTTGCCGAAGGCGATCACCGCGACGTGCGCCGCGGAAGGGGTGACGCCCGTATTGGTAGCCACCAGCGCGGCGGCGACGGCGGTCGAGACGAACATCATCGCCAAGAACAGCAGACCGCTGCCCAGAAGCACCGATGCGAAGAACCGGTCTTCGTAGCGCCCGAGGTTGTCCCGGACGACGCCGATGAACCACAGGAAGGTGATACCGGCGAACGGCATCAACTTCGTCGCCGCGGAAATGCCGCCTTTTTGCGAGTCGAGCCATTCCGCCGAATTACCCACTCCCTCTGGCATCTTCACGCGGATCAGGATCAGCGTGGCGCCGAAAAGCAAGGCGAACAGAACGCCTGCCACGGCCGCCGCTCGCGGCGTCGTCAACTGATGCAGGCTTGGCCCTGCCGCGTGGGCGGGACCGCTGGGTGTCGACACCGCGTCATCGTGTCAGACCCGCCGGGTCTGTGGGTTCACATCGTGCATTCGGGTCCGGTGGGTCGCCGGTCGGCGTCTCGTCTTCTTGCCGGCAGAGTCGAATGCCCGGCGCAGCGGTGAGACTGTGCAGGATCAGGCTGAGCGTGACGATCACAACCACGGCCTGGGTAATCAACCTGCCCTGTTGTATCTCGCCTTTCTCGATCACGATCAGGCCGAGTACGAGTGTTCCGATTCCCCGGGGGCCGAACCATCCCATGAACAGTTGGCTGCGCCTCGGCAGACCGCTTCCAGCCAATGCGATCGCAAGTGCTGCACTACGTACCACTATCAACACGAGCAGCTGCGAAAACGACAACTCGCCAACCAGCGTCGCGCCAGGCCGGCACGACTGCCATCGCGCCGAAAAGCGCGAACACCACGCAGTTCGAGAACTTGGCCGGCCGCGTCGGAGACCTGGGTCGCCGCAGCCTGGGTACCTTTGCGACGCAACATAACTGCGTAGGCCAGCCCGCCGACGAAGGCGGTGACAAACCCACTGCCGTGCAATCGCTCGCCGAGCCCGAAGCAGACGAGCGCGAGCGCCAGGGTCGCCAGCTGCGCCCAGGTGCCACTCATCCAGCCGCGTGCGCTGGATCGCGAGATCACCACGCCGCCGATCACACCAATGAGCACGCCGACCGCCAGCGAGGCGAACTCGGTACGAAACGCGAACCAGGCCCAGCGGGCCGCAGCGGGATGAGTCTGCTCGGAGGCCAGCGCCAGCGCCGCCAACAAAGCGGCCAGCGCAAAGCCGTCATAAAGGCCGCTCTCAATCGAGAGCGCATGACGGACACGCTCAGGGATGCGCCGATCCTCGAGCAGGGCGTCCAGCAACGCCACCTCGGTGGGCGCCACGATGACCGCCAGGCACACCGCTTCCCAAAACGGCAGCACCGGCAGCACCGCGACGGCCATTGCCGTGTTGAGGGCGAAAGTCACGGGTACCCCTATCGCCATCAGGCGCAGCGGCAGATGACCGCGCCGAAACGCGTTCTGCAGGTTCAGCGTCGAGGCTTGGTTGAACAGAATCACCGTCAGCGCCAGCTCCGAGAGGACCGTTGAAACCCTTTGTGTCAGAACCCGCCTCGATCCACCCCAAGCACGATGGACCGAGAGCTACCCCAAGGACAACGAATATCAGCGCGGGCGCCAGGTACCAGCGGCGGACCAACCCGGAGACGGCGGCGTAGCAGAGCACCAAAACCGTGAGGACGAAAGCGGTCTCATTGTGCATTCTCTGACTCCTGCCTCAGCGTCGACTGAATGGACGACCCGTATCGACGCACCCGCGGATTCGTCAAGGCACGCGTCGCCGTCGATCTCCGCAAGATTCTCTCTTGGCATTTCCTTTCGAATTGTTTCCCGCCACAATGTCTTATTTTGTTGTGCTTAGCTAAGTGAATATCGATAGCCGTTCTGGCACTGGATGAGAAAGAGCAAGCATGACGCTGTCAAAGCCGTGCCATGCGTAGCGCACTGGTGGGAGCGATCGGCACTTCGGCGATGGCCGGTGCGATGCTGTTCGGGGGCGCCTCGTTGGCGTTTGCTGACCCCGCGCCCGCACCGCCACCTTCAGCGCCCCGACGCCTGGGTGCACGGCCGCCGACCTGGCGCAGGCCTCGGGCACAGTCGGGACGGCGATGGGCGGTTATCTGTTCAGCCACCCGGACGTCAATAACTTCTTCACCGGCCTTCGTGGGTTGCCGAACGAGGAGATTCACGGCGACGTCCAGAAATACATGGACGCCAACCCCGGGGTCGAGTCCGACATCAACGGGATCCGCCAACCCGTCACGGACCTGCAGAATCGCTGCGATTACCACCCAGTTCGGGTCAATAATCATCGAAGTGGTTACTGCCCGAACATCATTCGATATTGACAGCCAGTCACGCCGGTGAGGAGATAAGCAAGATGAGTCATTGGAAACGGTCATGGACTATCACGGCGGCGACCGTCTTGGCGCTCGCGGCCGTCCCTGGGGCGATCGTCACGATTCCCGCGACCCGGGGTCGCTAACGCCGACGTCTGTGCAAGCGCCGGCCGCCGCGTATCGGTGAGTGGCTGCGCGAATCTCGCCGACCCCATTGCGCCGTACGTTCCGCCGCCGGCGTACTACGCCCCCATGCCGAACGACCCGCCGCCGCCCCCGAACGTCAACGCATGTGTGGGCTACAACGGTCGGTGGGTCAACGCCTCCAAGTGCAATTGATCATCGCCCGGAAGCTCGGCCGGGTAGTCCCGATTCCGCGGGCCGGTCAGCGTTGGCAATACTGGAACCGATGCCGAGCACCGATTTCCACCCTGACCTCCGCAAAGTTCGCCCGTTTCGCGCCCAAAGCACCGCTCGGCCCCAGAACCCTGAAAATGGTCCGCACGCTGTCATCGGTCCTGCCGCGCGGAAAGGACCCCGACGGAGTCGAGGCGCTCATCCTGCGCTCCGGTGTCGGGGTACGGCTGCACCGCCCGAGCGGCGTCAGCCGACCCGGGCCTGCGTTGCTGTGGATTCATGGCGGCGGCTACGTGATAGGCACGGCAAAGCAAGACGACCGGCTGTGTCGTCGATTCGCCCGCGAGCTGGGCGTTACCGTCGCAGCGGTCGATTACCGGCTGGCTCCCGAGCACCCGTATCCCGCGCCGCTGGAGGACTGCTACGCGGCGCTCACCTGGCTGGCCGCCCTGCCCGCGGTCGACCCGGCACGGATTGCGATCGGCGGAGCCAGTGCCGGCGGTGGCTTGACGGCGGCCTTGGCACTGCTGGCCCGCGACCGCGGCGAGATCAAGCCGACCCTGCAGCTGCTGGCCTACCCGATGCTCGATGACCGCAGCGCGTCCGGGCCGGAGAACCCGAACTACCGCCTGTGGAGCCCGAAGAGCAACCGCTTCGGGTGGGCGGCCTATCTGGGAAATGCCGACCCGGACGTCGCGGTGCCGGCACGCCACCAGGATCTGAGCGGCCTGCCGCCGGCATGGATCGGCGTCGGCACCCACGACATGTTTCACGACGAGAATCTCGCCTACGCCAAGCGGCTCGAGGCTGCCGGCGTGCCGTGCCAGGTCGAAGTGGTTCCCGGGGCATTCCATGGTTTCGACCTGATAGTGCCGAAAGCCTCTGTGTCACAGTCGTTTTTCGCCAGCGAGTGCGCGAGCCTGCGAGCCGCGCTGGTCGTAACGAACTGATGTCTGCCAGCGCACCTTTTGCGGTGAGCCAGGAACAGCGGGCGCTGCGAAGCGCGGTCGCCGACCTGATGACCCGTCACTCCAGCCAGGCACAGGTGCGCGCTCAGATGGCCACCGACACGGGTCTTGACCCCACGGTGTGGGGTGAACTGGCGGCCATGGGTCTGACCGGCTTGCTGATCGACGAGGCGTACGGCGGCGCCGGTGCGGGTCCGGTCGAAATGGGCATTGCGATGGAAGAGATGGGCCGGGCGCTGCTGGTCAGCCCATTCCTGTCGACAGCGGTGCTGGTGCCTGGCTTGCTGACGCGAGGCCGGCGATGCGGCCGAGCGTGACTCGGTGCTGCCGCGGATCGCCGCGGGTGAACTGATCGCGACGGCCGCCTTCGCCGAGGACGGTTCGGCCCGAATACCGTCGACGATCGCTACATCGGCGGGTCTGATCGGCGACACCTGGCACGTCACCGGCTACAAGCACTTCGTGCTCGACGGGCTGTCGGCGCAACTGCTTTACGTGCTGGCGACGACCGATGCGGGTCCCGCGGTGTTCGCAGTCGATGCCGGTGCTGCCGGCCTGTCGGTGACGCCGCTGACCACCCTCGACCCGACCCGCAAGCAATGCCGACTGCAGTTCGTCGACACCCCGGCACGGTTGATCGGCAAGCCGGGCGCCGGTGTCGAGGTGTTCAACGCGGCCCTGGATCGGGTGGCGCTGGCCTTGCTCAGCGAGCAGGCCGGCGGCGCGCGGCGCGCGGTCGAGATGGCGATCGAGTATGCCAAGACCCGTTATCAGTTCGGCCGCGCCATCGGCAGCTTTCAGGCCGTCAAGCACATGTGCGCCGACATGCTGCTGGAGGCCGAATCCGCGGTGTCGGCGGCGCGTTTCGCCGCCGACGCGTTCGCCTCCCACGTGCCGTCCCGTATCGCGGATCTCGCTCTGGCACAGGCGTATTGCTCGGATGCCTTCGTCTACGTCGCCGCGACCAGCATCCAGGTTCACGGCGGTATCGGGTTCACCTGGGAGCACCCGGCGCACCTGTATCTGCGCCGGGCCCGCAGCGACGCCCAGCTGCTGGGAAGCGCGTCCTGGCACCGGGAACGCTATATGCAGCAGATCGGAGCCTGAGCATGAAGGACGACGACGGCGACGATAAACAGAGCAGTGCGATCAGAAAAGGCTGGAGGAGCGGCGCTTGACTGACGACGAACTGCGCGCCGAGGTTCGGAAATGGTTGGCGGACAACTGGAATCCCGACGTCGATCGCGGTAGCTGGGCCCACATCGTCGTCGACGCCGGGTGGGCCACCCCCAGCTGGGAGCCCGATTTTTACGGTCGCGGTCTCACCGATTCCCAATCCCGGCTCGTGGCAGCGGAATTCGCGGCTGTCGGTGCACACGGTTGTGGCCACGATCGCGGGAACCTGTTCGCCTGCACGCTGCACGACTCGGGGAGCGAGGAGCAGAAGCAACGGCTGATTCCGCCGTCGATCCGCGGCGAGAGCAAATGGTGTCTGCTGTACAGCGAGCCCGGCGCGGGGTCGGATCTGGCGGGCCTGCGGACCCGGGCGGAGCGTGACGGCGACGAGTGGGTGATCAACGGACAGAAGGTGTGGACGTCGTTCGCCACGACGGCCGACTACGGCATGCTGGTGGCCCGGACCGACTGGAATGTGCCCAAGCACCAAGGCATCAGCTTCTTCATGCTGCCGATGCGTCAGCCCGGCGTCGAGGTCCGGCCGATCCACCAGATCACCGGTGAATCGGAGTTCAACGAGGTTTTCCTCGAAGACGCCCGTGTGCCTGCGGGGAACTTGGTCGGCGAGCTGAACTCCGGGTGGTCGGTGCTGCAGACCGCGCTCGCCTACGAGCGCCGGTTCATGGCCGACATCGCCCGGACCGCCAGGGACGCTAAGCGCCCCCGGGCCGAAAAGGCGCATCTGTTGGTTGAATTGGCGCGCGAGGCTGGCCGACTCGACGATTCCCACATCCGTCAGCAGATCGCCCGAGTCGACGCCCTGGCCACGGTCAACCGGTGGAACACCCAACGGTCGAAGGCCGCGACTGACCGCGTCGAGTCGGCCACCTTGATGGCGCTCGGCAAGATCGCGATGTCCCGGATCCTGCACGAGACGGCGCGGGTCGAAACCGAAATCGTCGGCGCAGAAGCTATGTTGACCGGCCCGGACAATCCCGTCGGCGACGGGGTGACCTTCCGGACGTTGAACGCCTACTTCACCTCGATCGGCGGCGGCACGGACCAGATTCAGCGCAACATCGTGGGCGAACGCGTGCTGGGACTACCAAAAGAGCCTGAGCCATACCGCAACACGCCGTTCCGGGACCTGCCGCACTGATCCGGCCCGTGCCATCCTGGCTAGCGTGGCCCCTCGCGAAAACCCGTTCCGCGGGATTCTCGACCCGGTGGCACGCAGGCTGCATCTGCCCTTCGGCACCAGGGACTTCATCGACAAGATCGTCCGCGGGGGCGTGGACCAGGCCGGCCGGCGGACGCTGTCCATGCTGATCACCACCTGGGACGCCACCGGCGGCGGGCCGTTCGCCGCCAGCGCGATCGCCACGGCGGGCCTGGCCAAGACGGTCGACATCGCACAAGGCCTGTTCATCGGCCCGGTTTTCAACCCACTACTCAAGGCGTTGGGCGCCGACCAGATCACGTTCCGTGCTTCGCTGTGCGCCTCGTCGGTGGTCGGTCTGGGCATCATGCGCTACGGGGTGAAGGTCGAGCCGATCCACTCGATGGACGTCGACACCCTGGTCAACGCGGTGGCGCCGACCCTGCAGCGCTACCTCATCGGTGATATCTCCTGACTCTCAGCCTGATGCGTAGGTGATTTCGCCGCCAATAATGGTCGCGGCGACCATCTCGGCATCCAGTTCGGCCAATGCAGTCTCGGGCGGCACGGTGAGCACGCACAGGTCGGCGGGTTCGCCAGGTGCGACTCGGCGCGGACGGGTGGGGTGCTCTGCGCTCCCCAAGAACATGGTCAAAGCGGTTCGGGCCGAAATGCGTTCGTTGCTGCCCAGCACCGCGCCGCTGGGTGTGCTGCGGCGGACCGCGGCGCGCATTGCCGCCCACGGGTCGCCGTCGCCGAACGGCATGTCGGTGGACAGCGCCACCGGGACGCCCGCATCGAGCAGCGACGCCACCCGCCAGAGTTGATCGTGCTCCTCAGCCGGCACTTCGTCGAGGTACTGATCACCGCGCTCGGCAACGAAATTGGGCTGGGTCACCACGGTCACGCCCAGGTCGGCCAGATCGGCCAGGCAGTCCGACGGGACGACGGCGGCGTGCTCGATGCGATCGCCTGGTTGGCAACCGGTCTCGTGCAACGCAGCGATCGTGACCAACAGCTGGGCAGCCGTGACACAGTGGACGGCCACTGGGTGGGCGTCGCGGTGCCGGTCGCCGATCCAACCGGCCAGCTGTTCGAGGTCCAGGTCGTCGTCGTGCAAGATGCGTTTACCGGGAGACAGACAATGCACACGCTGGCGCAGTTCGCCCTCTCGGTGCAGCTGCGACAACCCCACGATGTCGGCGATAGCGAGATCCGGTGTCGCATCGGTGATTCCGGTGAGACCGTAGCGGGTGAGCCGCTGGCTGAGCTCGGCCAGGCTGGTTTCGCTACGCCCCAGCGCCTCCGCCCAGGAGTCGCTGCTGCGTAGCCTGCCGTCGGGGTGATCGGCCAGGCCGACGTGTTGCAGGGCCGCCGAGTTGAGGATCCACAAGACACCGCTGCGGTGCTGAACGCGCAGCGGAGTCGCCGGGGCGATGGCGTCCAGGGCGTCGCGGTCCAGCGGTCCGGCGACCGAGTCGTGGTAGCCCACGGCGCGGATCCAGCCGTCTTCGCCGGCCTCGGTGCCGGCCAACGCCGCGGCCAGTCCGCCGCGGTCGCGGACCTGTGGCGGGCCGACCCGAAGCGAGGTCGCCGCGGCCGCAGCGGAGTACAGATGCACGTGGTGGTCGTGCAGGCCGGGCAGCACAGTGCCACCGGCCACGTCCAGCACGTCCTCGCCGGGCCGAGGCGTCAGGGTCTCGGCGACATCGTCGATGCGGTCGCTCATCCTGATGTCGACACTCGCGCCGTCCAGTGTCAGCGCCCGCTGAATCAGCATGTCGCGCCCAGTCTTTCGGCGACCAGGCGCTCGACCGCGACGTTGTCTGCGCCGAGCGGCGACGCCGGCGAGGTGTCGGGTCTTTCAGCGATCAGCGTGGCACCGCGGGGCAACGCCGCATAGCGGGCCGCCACCTGGGCCATCGACACCTCGATCACTTCGCCGCCACCGCGGGTTAGCGACTCCCCCACCGCCCGGGTCGCCTCGAGTCCGCTCAGCGGGTCGGCGATCGCGTCACCGAGAAACACCGGCCCATCGCCGACCAGGCCGCCGGCAACCGCGGCATCGTCGCCGAATGCCGGTCGGTCTGGCTGGTCGCGATAGCCGTTGATCCGCAGCCAGATTCGCCCCGGTCGGGCAGGCACGTCATCGGCGCTCAACTTGCGGCGCCGCAGTGCCGCGGGTCGGGAGCCTTCGATGACGATGTCAGCGGCGGCCAGCAGCCGGCGCAGCGCATCGCCATCGCTGTCGAAATCCACGGCATAGGAGAGCTTTCCGACGTTCATCCAGTCGAAGAATGCAGGTGCGCCGCTTCGGGTGCCGTCTGGTCGGCGCGGGCTTTCCACCTTGACGACGGTGGCACCCGCGCGGGCGAGGAGTTGCCCGCACAGCGGCCCCGCCCACAGCGACGACAAATCGACCACGAGCAGTCCGTCGGCTCGTCGCGGCCCAACACTGCCACCGCACGACCGGACGATCGGCATCCCGGCTGAGGCTTCACCCAGCGCCGATACGGCAATGTCGAGCAGCTGAGCACGGCTCGCCACGTGATCCGTGGGACATGTTGCCGCCCAGCGGGTTAGCGCGATCCAGTGATCGCCGGTGACCTGGTCGACCTCCATCAGCGCCGGTAGCGCCGCGACGTCGTCGGCGCGCGGCAGCGCGACCGCACACCAGCCGTCAGCGGCGGCCAGCAATCGGGTGGCGCCACCCGCCGAGATACGGCCGGGCTGGCTAAGATTCAGTAACGTCGCGCGGCCGGCCAGGATGGTGGCGACGTCGACCTGCACGCCGAGAAGCTCACCGATGTCGGCGGCAACGCGGCGGGCTTCGACCAGCATCAGAATTGCAGCGCGTTGAAACGCCAGTCGAGCACTTGCCGCGGCTCGTCGGGGTTGTCGCTGAACGCATAGACCACCGACCGCAATCCCAGCACCCCGCCGTCGTCGGCCTGCTCGGCGGACTCGATGTGCAGCTCGCTGTACAGGGTGTCGCCCTCGTAGACCGGTCCGGTGTGATCGCAGGATTGCCAGCCCAGCACGGTCGCCAGATTGGGCAGCAGTTTGCTGGCCTGCGCCAATGCCAGCCCGATGGTGTGCCCGCCGTAGACCAGCCGCCGTCCGCCTAGGCGCGAATCATGATGGACGCCAGCAAGATTCAAGGTGAGGCGGGCCAGTTCCGGCGCGCTGGTGACCACGTCGGCGCTGCTGTGCAACACCGGGCCGGCCAAGCCCGTGTCGAAATGCGGGCCGGTGACCCGCCGGCGAAAGGCGTCGCCGTTCCAATCGGCGGCCGCCGACGGCGGCGGCGCCAGATCAGCACCGATCGTCGAAAGGTCGTCGGCATGGTTGGAGCCGTCCGGGTCCGCGTCGGCACTCAGCGGCAGCATCGCACAGCGATAGAAGTCCAGGACCAGCCGGTCGGCCTGGTCGATAGTGGTGATTCGCAGCGCCATCAGACCGGTGGGTGCCCGGCCCGCTTTGGCGGAGTTCTTCTTCAACCCGACGACCTCGGTGCGGGTGAACAGCGTGTCGCCGATCGCCGGGAACCGGAAGAACTGCAGCCCGCGATAGAACAGGTTGGCCTTGACGTGCTGGGTGGCCAGCGTCGACTGTCCGATCGCAACGTCACAGACCAGGCCCGGGTGCGCCAGCGGCGCCGACAGGCCGGTGACCGCGGCGGACAGTTCGGCATCCAGCGGTAGCCGCAGCCGGTCACCGAGGATGCTCTGGTGGACTGCGGCCAACCCCGGAGTGAGCGTCATCGACGGCGCACCGGTGAAGACCTGTCCGGTGTGTACCTGATCGAAGTAGGGGCCGACTGTCATCGTGACCCCACGTCCCGGCGTGCCAACATGGGCCCATGAACGCCGCCGGCGACGATGCAGAGCGAAGCGATGAGGAGGAGCGGCGCATGAACGACGCCGGCGACGATGCAGAGCGAAGCGATGAGGAGGAGCGGCGCATGAACGACGACGAGGCAATGCTGGTCGCGACGGTGCGCGAGTTCGTCGATAAAGATGTCAGGCCGACGGTGCGCGAGCGGGAACACGCTAACGAGTATCCCGAAGCGTGGATCGAGCAGATGAAGCGCATCGGGATCTACGGGCTGGCGGTGCCCGAGGAGTACGGCGGCACGCCGGTGTCGATGTGGTGCTACGCGCTGGTCACGCAGGAATTGGCGCGCGGATGGATGAGCCTGGCCGGTGCGATGGGCGGCCACACGGTCGTGGCCAAGCTGCTCACGTTGTTCGGCACCGACGAGCAGAAGCAGCGATATCTGCCGCCGATGGCCACCGGCGAACTTCGCGCGACGATGGCGCTCACCGAGCCCAGTGGTGGCAGCGATCTGCAGAACATGACCACCACAGCGCTGTCCGATGGCGACCAGCTTGTGGTCAACGGCGCCAAGACGTGGATCTCCAATGCGCGCCGGTCGGGGTTGATCGCGCTGCTGTGCAAGACCGATCCGGCCGCCGAGCCGCGGCACGCCGGCATCTCGGTGTTGCTCGTCGAGCACGGCCCCGGTCTCACCGTGTCGCGTGACCTGCCGAAGCTGGGCTACAAAGGCGTGGAGACCTGCGAGCTGTCGTTCGACGGCTACCGGGTGGCGCACTCGGCGATTCTCGGCGGCGATGCGGGCAGGGGCTTTTCGCAGATGATGAAAGGCCTTGAGACAGGCCGTATTCAGGTGGCTGCACGCGCGCTGGGGGTCGCGGCGGCGGCCTTTGATGACGCACTGGCTTATGCGCAGCAGCGGGAGAGCTTCGGCAAGCCGATCTGGAAGCATCAGTCGGTGGGCAACTACCTGGCCGACATGGCGACCAAGCTCACTGCCGCGCGCCAGCTCACCCGATACGCCGCCGAGCGCTACGACAGCGGCGAGCGCTGCGACATGGAGGCCGGGATGGCCAAGCTGTTTGCCTCCGAGGTGGCGATGGAGATCGCGCTGAACGCCGTCCGAATCCATGGCGGCTACGGCTATTCCACCGAATACGACGTCGAGCGGTACTTCCGCGATGCCCCGCTGATGATCGTCGGCGAGGGCACCAACGAGATCCAGCGCAATGTGATCGCCGCGCAGCTGGTGTCGCGCGGCGGGCTCTGACTAACGGCACCGCCAAACAGAAGCAAGGGCGGTGATTCAGGCCGAACCGCGACCGTGGCCTCTGTTCGCGGTCTAAGCCAAAGCGTCGACCAAGCCCCAGGCCAGGGCGGTGTCGGTGTCGAGCGTGACGCCACTGAGTACCAAATAGGCCGTGCGCCAACGACCTATCCGGCGGGTCACGCTGACGGTGCCGCCGGCGCCGGGAATCAGCCCCAGACTCAGCTCGGGTAACCCGAACACCGCATCCGGCGCTGCCGTGATCCGTCCGCAGAAGGCGGCCATCTCCAAGCCGCTGCCGAGCACCTGACCGTGCACCTCGGCGCGGCACGCCGCACCGAGTCGGGCGGTGATGGCGTCGAGGGCCAGCGCCGGGCTGTAGCGGGTGCGGGCCAGATGCGCGCTGGCCGGGTCGGTGAAGGTACCGAACTCGTCGAGGTCTCCGCCGCTGCAGAACGACGGCCCGTTGCCGGTCAGCACCACCTGGTCGACCGACGAATCAAGTTGCGCCACAGCCAGAGCCTCGAGCAGCGCGGCCCGGGCGTCGGTGGAGAACGCATTGTGTCGTTGCGGACGGTTGAACGCGATGTGCAAGGTGTCGCCGTCGCGGTGGGCTTGCACCGGGTCGGCGATGTCAGGCACCGCGGCCGGCCCGCGGGCGGCCAGCCAGCGGGCGAATTCCGGGCCGGCCTGCAGCGTGGAGTAGGCCAGCGACTCGGTCACCACTCCGGACAAGGCCGGGCCGGCCGGGTCCACCGACCGCAGCACGTCGTCACAGGTCGCGGCCGCGATCGGCCACCGCTCGACGCGATCGGTCAACTCATCGAGCGCACTGTCGATCGATGCGACGCTGATCGCCCGACGATCGCCGGCGTCCTCTTCGATGAGGGTGAATGTTGCGTGCTGCAACCAGAATTCGGATGCGTCCGTCAACTTCCCGACCGCGACGATCGGAATGCCCAACAGCGCCGAGTCGAGCACGGAGTCAGGCTCCGACACATCGACAATGCGCAGCGTCACACCGAATACTTCTTGATCAGTTCGTGTTTGAACATTTTGCCGGTGTCGGTACGCGGCAGCTGCGCTTCGAAGGAGATGGACTTCGGGCACTTGTAGTGCGCCAACCGTTCGCGCAGCCAGCCGATCAGGTCGCCCGCGAACTCGTCGGTGGCGTCGGCGGGGTCGACGGTCTGCACCGCGGCTTTGACACTCTGGCCCATCTCATCGTCGGGAATCCCGAACACCGCTGCGTCGAGCACTTTTGGATGAGTGACGAGCAGGTTCTCGGCTTCCTGCGGATAGATGTTCACCCCGCCGGAAATGATCATGTGGTGGCGACGATCGGTCAGGAACAGGTAGCCTTCCTCGTCGACGTAGCCGACGTCGCCCACCGTGCTCCAGCCGTGCTTTTCGCGGGACGCGGAGGTCTTCTCCGAGTCGTTGAGATATTCGAAGGTGAAGCCGCCCTCGAAATAGATTTCGCCGGCCTGCCCCGGCGGCAACTCGGTGCCGTTCTCGTCGAGGATGTGCAGCTGGCAATTCATCGGCTTACCCACCGAACCGGGATGGGCCAACCACTCGTCGGCGCTGATCAATGTCGACCCGATGGCTTCGGAAGACGCGTAGTACTCGTCGACGATCGGCCCCCACCAGTCGATCATCTGCTTCTTGATCTCCACCGGACACGGGGCGGCGGCGTGCATCACCCGTTCCAGGCTGGAGATATCGTACGAATTGCGCGTCGCCTCAGGCAGTTTCAGCATCCGCGTGAACATGACCGGGACGAACTGCCCATGCGTGACACGGTGGCGCTGGATGGCATCCAGACAGCCTTCGGGATCGAACTTCTCCAGGACCACGGTGGTGATCCCGCCGGCCTGCACCGTCATCGACCATACCGACGGCGCGGTGTGGTACAGCGGCGCCGGGCTGAGATAGACCGCCTCCGGGTGCATCCAAAACCCGACCAGAGCCGACATCATGCCCGGCGCGTCCGCGGGCGATACATGCGGCAGCGTCCGCTTGATTCCCTTGGGTCGGCCGGTCGTGCCAGACGAGTACTGCAGCAGATCGCCTTCGATCTCGTCAGCGATCGGTGTATCCGGTTGATCTGCAACACATTCGGGGTAGCGCTGCCAGCCGTCGAGATCGGCCTCCTCTGCGCCGGAGGCGAGTAGCAGCAGCCCGGGCAGTCCGTTCGGCAGGTGCTCGGCGAGGTTCTCGCAGGTTTTGCGCAGCGCGGCCGAACCGATGATCGCCTTGGCGGCACTGTTGTCGATGATGTACGCCGCTTCCGGCGCGGTCAGGTGCGTGTTGATCGGCACGTAGTACAGCCCGGCCCGCCGCGCGGCCCACATCACCGCGTGGATGTGCTCGTTGTTCTCCATCAGGATCGCGACAGCGTCGCCTTCGACCAAGCCGGCCTGCCGGAAGTAATGCGCCAGCCGGTTGGCGCGGGCCTCCAGCTCGTCGAAGGTGATTACCGTGCCGGTCGGGTGAAGGATGATGGCCGGCTTGTTGGCGCCCCCCTGACCGGAGGTGTGCTCGCGAATCTGCATGGGCAGACTGTACCGCCGTGAAAATTGACAGCTGTCAAGAGGCCGCGATCTGGGCGCTGACTACTGCGGATGCACCTGATCGGGCGATGGATGCGGGTGTCCGCCGTGGACCTTGGCCCGGCCGCCGAACGGTGCGGACAGCGTCGCCGGCAACTCCCGCCGATACCGCACCAGAGCTACCACAGCGATGGCCGCGTACACCCCGCTGAGCAGCAGTCGTCCCTCGGTCGAGGTGAGCGGGAACTGCACGATGAACAACCCGAGCAGCGTCCACGCGGTCCAGCGCCGGAACCGCAGGCCGAGCAACAGCGTCACGCCCATCAGTGTCTGTGCTGCGGTCAGCACGATCTCTTCGATCTGACGGCCGTCCAAATGCATTGCGGCGCTTCCGCCGCCGAGCATGAACGCCACCGGCAACGAGCCGATCAGCAGCGTCCACTGGTTGACCTTGGCCGAAATCAGCGTCGCGATCGCGATGTCACCCTTGCCGCGGGAGGCGAAGATGGTCGCGATGATGAACTCCGGCGCCTCCGACGCCAGCGGTGCCAGCCACTGCACCAGCAGGAAGCGATCGATACCCAGCTTGGTTCCGGCGCCGATCAGGTTGTCGGCGAACGGTTTTGCGCACGTCACGATGACCGCGGCGGCGAGCAGGAACAGCGCGGCCACCGCGATGCGCCGCGCCCGGTCCGGCAGGGCACCCAGCGCCGCAGCGGTGCCGATCAGCTCGGGTTCCTCGACATCGCCGCGGCTGAGCTTGTACAGATAGAAACCGAACCAGCCCAGCAGAGCCACCCCGAACGCGATATGGATGCGCCCGGTGGCGGGAATGACGAAGGCGGCAACGCCGGCGAACATCAGAAAGCCGATCTCCACCCGGTTGCTGGTCTCGAGCTCCAGCCCGTCGAGTTTGCGCCCGGAGGTCCGGCGGGCCGCCAGCACACTCACCAAAACGACGACTGGCCACCCGAGACCCATCAGTAGCCGGTTCGACCCGGTCATGTTCGCCGCGGCGTATTGGGTGTACTCGGGCACGTGGCCGGCGGTGTAGGCGTAGTAGAGGTCGACGGCGTATTCGGGAAGCACGGCGATGACAGCCAGCACGGCGACGGCCAGACCGCCCGAGACATCGACCTGAGCGGCTTCGGCGGCCCAGGCCAGCACGAAACTGGCGCCCACCACGGCCGCGCCATAGGCGATCAGCCCGACGATGGGATCGAGCTGGATGCCGAGAATACGCAGCACCAGAGCGGGGGCGATCACAACGCTGACGATGGCCAGCGAGCGGAACAACGTCCGCGACCGGACACGCGACTCCGTTACAGCCCCCGCGGATGTTGTCACGCCGCTAAAGTACCCGCGAGCCATGCATCCAGCAACATAGCCTGGCTACCAAATGGATCCGGCAAACGGACGAAGTTTGCTGGTCAGCAGGGTCACATCCGAAAGTTCGGCTCGCCGATCTTTTGGATGTGGCTACCCTGCGACAGCCGCGGGAAGACCTTAGTCGGACTCGGCCAGACGCTGCTTGAGGGCCTCGAACTCGTCCTTGACGCCTGTAGGCAGCTTGTCGCCGACGAACTCGAACCACTCTTCGATCAGCGGCAGCTCTTGGCGCCACTCGTCGGCGTTGACCGCCAGCGCCCGATCCACGTCAGCGGCGTCGATGTCGAGCTCGGTCAGGTCGAGGTCATCGACACCGGGGACGACACCGATCGGCGTCTCTTGGCCGCCGGCCTTGTGTTCGATGCGGTCGACGATCCACTTCAGCACGCGGCTGTTCTCGCCGAAGCCCGGCCACAGGAACTTGCCGCCCTCGCCGCGACGGAACCAGTTGACGAAGAACACCTTCGGCAGCTTGGACTCGTCGGAGTTCTTGCCGAGGTCGATCCAGTGCTGGAAGTAGTCGCCGACGTTGTAGCCCAGGAACGGCAGCATGGCCATCGGGTCGCGGCGCACGTCGCCGACCTTGCCCTCGGCGGCTGCGGTCTGCTCGCTGCCCATGGTGGCGCCCATGAACACGCCGTGCTGCCAGTCTCGCGCCTCGGTAACCAGCGGCACCGTGGTCTTGCGGCGAGCGCCGAACAGAATGCCCGAGATCGGCACACCCTGCGGGTCATCCCACTCCGGCGCCAGGATCGGGCACTGCGACATCGGCGTGCAATACCGCGAGTTCGGGTGCGCGGCTTTGGTTTCCGTCTCGCGGAGGAGCCAGTCGTTGCCCTTCCAGTCGATCAGGTGATCCGGCTCGCCCTCCAGACCCTCCCACCACACGTCACCGTCGTCGGTCAGCGCGACGTTGGTGAAGACGGTGTTGCCCGCGGCGATGGTCTTCATGGCGTTGGGGTTGGAGTCCCAGTTGGTGCCCGGTGCGACCCCGAAGAAACCGAACTCCGGGTTGACCGCGTACAGCCGACCGTCCTTGCCGAACCGCATCCACGCGATGTCGTCACCGAGAGTTTCGGCGCGCCAGCCCGGAATCGTGGGCTGCAGCATCGCCAGGTTGGTCTTACCGCAGGCCGACGGGAACGCGGCGGCGAAGTAGTACGCCTTGTTCTCCGGCGAGATCAGCTTGAGGATCAGCATGTGCTCAGCGAGCCAGCCCTCGTCGTGGGCCATCGCCGAGGCGATCCGCAATGAATAACATTTCTTGCCCAGCAACGCATTACCGCCGTAGCCGGAACCGTAACTCCAAATTTCGCGGGTCTCCGGGAAGTGCGTGATGTATTTCGTCTCGTTGCACGGCCAGGGGACGTCTTTTTGCCCGGGCTCCAGGGGAGCACCGATCGAATGCAGTGCCTTCACAAAAAAGCCGTCGTCGCCGAGCTTGTCCAACGCGGCCTTGCCCATCCGGGTCATCACCTTCATCGAGGCGACCACGTATTCGGAATCGGTGATCTCCACGCCGAGCTTCGGGTCCTCAGCACCAAGCGGGCCCATGCAGAACGGGACGACCCACATGGTGCGTCCGCGCATGCAGCCGCGGTACAACTCGGTCATGGTGGCCCGCATCTCGGCCGGCGGCTTCCAGTTGTTGGTCGGACCGGCGTCGACCTCGCGCTCGGAGCAGATGAAGGTCCGCGACTCGACACGCGCGACGTCGGACGGGTCCGACAGCGCGAGGTAAGAGTTCTTGTGCTTCTTCTCGTTCAGCTTCGTGAACGTGCCGACCTCGACCAGTTGGTCAGCGAGCCGCTGGTACTCCTCTTCGGAGCCGTCGGCGAAGACCACCCGATCCGGTTGGGTGAGCTCGGCGACCTCCTCGATCCAGGACAACAAGCCCTGGTGCTTCGTCGGGGCGGTCTCCAGACCGGGAATCGTCGCTGAAGTCATCAAAATCTCCTGCTGTCGCGTTGCACGTGATGCGCGGCTAGTTTGCGGCGGCTTAGTCACAGGTTATCGCGAGCGGTATACCCATAAAAAGTCGAGGCCGTATCGGTTAACTCACAGGAACGATTCAGAACACGTTATCTGCGGTATTTGCCGGTGATTCCTCGCCCATTTCCCCCTCCTGCACCTCGGGTGGAACCGAGGTCTCGGACTCTACGACCGCAGAGTCGGACGCGCTCTCCTCATCTTCAGCCGGGGGCTCGGGTTCACCGAGTTCGATACGCACCGCCTCCAGGGCGGCCTGCAGCGTCGGCATCTCCTTACCGCGCAGCGCCGCCGCCCGCGCCCCAACTACGGAGTGCTCGCGCAGCTCGGTGTCGATGACGCTGACCTGCTCGGCCACCCGGGTGCTCTCGCGTTCGTCCTGCTCGCTCTGCGCGGCGGTCAGCGACGACTCGGCGGCCAGCACCCGCGTCGCCACCAATTGCTCGACCGCGGACTGCACCTGCGCGGTGGCCTCGCCGGCCCACCGGTCGAGCAGAGCCCGGTCGCGGAGCAGCCCGCGCATCCCGACCACCCAAACCGTGAGGCCGAGCCCGATCGCCGCACACGCGACAGCCCCCGCGATCGTGAGCCCGGCGGTCAGGCCGGTCAGCAGTCGGCTGAGCGTCAGCGCCACCCCCAGCCCGAAGCCGGCGCCCAGCAGCATCATCAGCCGGCTCTCAAGCTTGCGTGACTTCAGCGGAGGCGACGAGATGTCGACCGTCGGCAGGGGGGCGGACGGAGGTCGGTCGACCGTCAGCCCCAGGGTCTGCGCCATCTGGTCGAGATGCGTACTCGTGCCGTCGTCCACGTCGGCGATGACTTGCTCGAGGCGGGCTTTCGCGTCGGCCTCGAACGCCGGCAGCTTGCCCCGGCTCAGGCCCGCGGCGTCTTCCTGCAACTCCGAGCGCACCGAGGCACAACGGTTGCGGGCGAAGTAGGACAGCTGCGTTCTGGCCTGCTGAGTCTGGCTGCGCAGCGCGATCGTTCGCTCGGATTTGGACAGCCGTCGCTGGCGCAGGATCTCGCTGCGCTGTTCCCGCAACGCCTCGACCCGCACGCGCCGCCCGGCGCCGTCGGCGTCGCGATCGTACCGGTCAGCGACGGTCTGCAGCCGAGATTGCCACGCCCGCAACCTGTTTCGTCGGGCAAGGTCGGCGTTGGAGAGCTGGTCGGACACCGCCGCGGCCAGGTCGTCGATGCGCGGCTCGCCTTCCTCGGGCGCGGCGGCGACCCCGGCCCACGGCACGTCGGCGTAGCGCGGCGCGTGCGAGGCCAGCACCTCGCGGTTGCCGGCCAGGGTTTCTTCCCAGTTCTGATGCACGTCGATCTTGGACACCGCACCGATCATCGCGTCGGTGTCGGCAGTCGCCGCATCGAGCAGCGCGCAGTCGGACTGCGTCAGCGAGGCCGCCGCCGAGACGACGAACACCACCGCCGTCGGGGCCTCGCCGGCCGCCAGGTCGGCGGACTCGACGAACTTCTTCTTGGGCAGCCGTTCGCGCAGCGCCGCGACCACGCCGGTCACCCCGGCCAGCCACGGCCCGGTCACCAGCACAACGTCCAGGCGCTCGATGCTCGGCGCGCCGAGACCAGGCCCGACCGCCGTCACCATCGCGTCCACGTCGGCGACGGGGTCGCTGCTGTCGGCGCCCTTCTTGCCGCTCACACCGATCCCCCGGCCTTCGACCACAGCCGCAACGAACCCCGGACGATGTCGGCACCGCAGGAGCGCTCGATAGTCGGGGCCGCTCCGCGTCGGTGGCGCTGCCAGTGCGTCGCGCGGCGCAGGTGTGCGTCTGCTGTGTCGCCGCGATCGACCTTCGCCCCGTTGGACTCGACCGCGTCGATCGCGGCCATCATCCGTGCGACCACCGTGTCGTCGTGCGCCAGAAACTCGCTGATCCGCCGATCGGTCACGGCCATCGTCTCCAATTCGGCCACGGCGTCCAGCACGCGCCGGTAGCGCAGTTGCGCGCCGAGCACACCGATCTTGGCGACAACGTCGTCGATGCCGCTCAGGCCGCGCAGCAGGGCCTCGACGCCGGCGCGGGTCGCACCGCGCCGGATCGCGGCGGTCGCCTGCCGGACACCGAACGTGTCAAAGGTCTCCATCAGCCGTTGGCGCCCGGCGGTCTGCCCGTCGGCCAGCGCCCGCAGCCCCGCCCACGACGTGTCGTCGAGCGCCGCGACGGCGAGCAATCCGACCAGCGGTTCGACCGGTGTTCCGGCGTTGGGCGACAACTGCGCGCACCGGACTCTGGCGGCGACGGTCGGGCCGTCGGGATAGCAGCCCGACGCGCTGGTCGAGACGAGGTCGGCCTTGTTCAACACCGCCAGCATCGGGCGGGCGGCCGCGCCGATGGCGGCGCGATCCTCGGGTTTCACCGTTTCGGCCAGGACATAGACGTCCAGATCAGCCTCGGACCGGCTCGTCACAGCAACCCCGGCACGGGCCAACGCGCGTGCGACGGTGGTGCGGCCGACGCCGCGACGTCCCGATACAGCCACCCGCATCGGGGTGGCGAGTCGCTCGGCGATCGCGGCGCAGCGCGGCTCGGACGCCGCTGCCGCAAACCGCTCCAGCTCTTCGACGAAAATCGGACGCCCCTATCCGCTCGTGTTTCGCGCCGCAGGGTGCTGCTAACCCTTCATTGTGGCCGAGTACCTGCCGTTTGCGGCGTAGCACCACGGGCTTGTCGGTCGAATGGTGACATTTGCGCAGCCCGGAAGCGAGTCACCCGATACCAACCGAAGGCAACTGTTGGGTATCAATCTGGCCTGTGGGCGGCGACATGATGGGTTCATGGGCCACGATGAACGGATGCGCGCGCAGCCCTGGGTGGACGCGGCCACACCGCCGACGCCTTCTACCGCCCTGCCTGCGGAACGTGAGGTCGGCGGCTACCGCCGCAATACCAGTTTCCGCACCCGGCGCTCACAGCTGTCGGCCGCGCAGCAGCGGACGTGGGAACGGCTCTGGCCCGAGCTCGGCTGCGTCGCCGTATCGGAGGACGAGCCCGAGCCGCTGGACACCCGGGCCTGGTTCGGCCGCGACGCTCCGCTTGTCCTCGAGATCGGTTGTGGCACAGGTACTTCCACGATAGCGATGGCGAAATCCGAGCCGGACGTCGACGTGATCGCCGTGGAGGTCTACCGACGCGGCCTGGCGCAGCTGCTCTCCGCGATCGATCGCGAGCACGTCACCAACATCCGGTTGATCCGCGGCGACGCCGTCGACGTGCTGGACCACCTGCTCACACCCGGTTCGCTGAGCGGGGTGCGGGTGTTCTTCCCCGACCCGTGGCCCAAGGCCCGTCACCACAAGCGCCGCCTGTTGCAGCCCGCGATCGTGGCGACCATCGCCGACCGGCTGCGTCCCGGTGGGGTGTTGCACGCCGCGACCGATCACGCCGACTACGCCGAACAGATTGCCGCGGTCGGCGACGCCGAACCCCTGCTGACCAGGTTGGATCCGGGCGCCGACACCGTGGTCTCGACCGTCCGCCCGGCTACGAAGTACGAGGGGAAGGCGCACGACGCCGGCAGCGTCGTCAACGAATTCCTCTGGGAAAGAAAAAGCTGATGAGTCTCACCGAGGCGATCGACCTTCAGGTCGAGTCGGGGCCGGCGCTCCGACGGGTACTTCTGGTCTGGGATGCGCCGAACCTGGACATGGGCCTCGGCTCGATCCTGGGCCGACGGCCGACCGCGCTGGAACGCCCGCGCTTCGACGCGCTGGGGCGCTGGCTGCTGGGCCGCACCGCGGAAGTCACGGCCAGCCACGACGACACCGGCACCGAGCCCGAGGCGACCGTGTTCACCAACATCGCCGCAGGCAGCGCCGATGTGGTGCGACCGTGGGTGGACGCCCTGCGCAACGTCGGGTTCGCGGTGTTCGCCAAACCGAAGCTCGACGAAGACAGCGACGTCGACAGCGACATGCTCGAGCACATCGCGCAGCGCTATCAGGACGGTTTGGCGGCGCTGATGGTGGCGTCCGCCGACGGGCAAGCTTTCCGAATACCTTTGGAGGAAATAGCGCGTAACGGGGTACCCGTGCAGGTGCTTGGATTTCGCGAACATGCGAGTTGGGCACTAGCGTCGGATACCTTGGAGTTTGTCGACCTGGAGGACATCGCCGGTGTGTTCCGGGAGCCACTTCCGCGGATCGGCCTCGATTCGCTGCCTGACCAGGGGGCGTGGCTGCAACCGTTCCGGCCACTGTCCTCGTTGCTTACCTCGCGTGTCTGACAACTCAAAATCTATGCGCGGGTCGTCGGAGATCCAGTAAGGAGCTTACGTGTTCGCCTGGTGGGGTCGAACTGTATATCGCTACCGGTTCATCGTAATCGGCGTGACGGTGGCGCTGAGCCTGCTCGGCGGCGTCTTCGGGATCAGCCTGGGCAAGCACGTCACGCAAAGTGGTTTCTACGACGACGGCAGCCAATCGGTCAAGGCGTCGGTGCTCGGCGACGACACCTACGGGCGTGACCGGACCAGCCACGTCGTGGCGATATTCGCCGCACCCAAGTCGGTCAACGACCCGGCGTGGCAGAAAAAGATCGTCGACGAACTCAACGCTTTCAAAAAAGACCACCCCGATCAGGTCGTCGGCTGGGCCGGCTGGCTGGCCGCACCGACCAGCACCGACCCCGTCATCAAGGGCATGGCCAGCGAGGACGGCAAGCACACCTTCGTCAGCATCCCGCTGAAGGGTGACAACGACGACAGGATCCTGAACACCTACAAGGACATCGAGCCCGATCTGCAGAAGCTCAACGACGGCAAGATCCAGCTCGCCGGGCTGGAGCCGATCGCCAACGCATTGACCGGGACCATCGCCACCGACCAGAAGCGCATGGAGGTGCTGGCCCTACCACTGGTGGCGGTCGTGCTGTTCCTGGTGTTCGGCGGGGCGGTCGCCGCCGCGCTGCCGGCGATCGTGGGTGGCCTGAGCATCGCCGGCTCGCTCGGCATCCTGCGCTTCATGGCCGACTTCGGCCCGGTGCACTTCTTCGCCCAGCCCGTGGTGTCGATGATGGGTTTCGGTATCGCGATCGATTACGGACTGTTCATTGTCAGCCGGTTCCGGGAGGAGATCGCCGAGGGCTACGACACCGAAGCCGCAGTGCGCCGCACCGTGATGACGGCCGGCCGCACCGTGGTGTTCTCGGCGACGTTGATCGCCGTATCGGCGGCCAGCCTTTTCTTGCTGCCGCAGGGCTTCGTGAAATCACTGACGTACGCGGTGATCATCTCGGTATCGCTGGCCGCGGTGCTGTCGATCACGCTGCTGCCGGCCATCCTGTCGATACTCGGCAAGCACGTCGACGCGCTGGGCGTGCGCACCCTGTTCCGCATCCCGTTCCTGGCGAACTGGAAGCCGTCGCGCGCCTACCTGAACTGGCTGGCGGACCGGCTGCAGAAGACCAAGACCCGCGAAGAGGTCGAGGCCGGTTTCTGGGGCAAGCTGGTCAACGTCGTCATGCGGCGGCCGCTGGTGTTCGCCATCCCCATCGTTATCGGGATGATCGCGCTGATCCTTCCGCTGCACAACCTCTCATTTGGCGGCGGGATCAGCGAGACGTATCTGCCGCCGGACAACCCGGTGCGCCTGGCACAGCAGAATTTCGACAAACTCTTCCCCGGCTACCGCACCAACCAGCTGACACTGGTGATCGAAAGCAACAACCACAGCAAGGTCACCGATCAGCAGGTCGCCGAGATCCGCAATGACGCCGCCTCGATCACCGGCTTCACCGACACCACCTGGCAGGAGCGGGCCTGCCCCGCGATCGAGGGCAACCCCTGCGTCTCGACCCCGAATGGCAGCCACCCCAAGGACGATTCGGTCCGGGTGATCCAGAACGGTCTGGCGCACGCGAGCGACGCCGGCAAGAAGCTCGCCGAGTTGAGGTCGATGTCGCCGCCGCGCGGGCTGACCGTGTTGGTTGGCGGCGTACCGGCGCTCGAGCAGGACAGCATCCACAGCCTGGCCGACAAGGCACCTCTGATGGCGGTGGTGCTGCTCAGCACGACGATGCTGCTGATGTTCCTGGCATTCGGGTCGGTGGTGCTGCCGATCAAGGCCGCGGTGATGAGCGCGCTGACACTGGGATCGACGCTGGGCATCCTGACCTGGATCTTCGTCGACGGACATTTCGCCAACCTGCTGAATTTCACCCCGGCCCCGTTGATGATCGTAATCATCGCGTTGGTGGTCGCGGTCGGTTTCGGCCTGGCCACCGACTACGAGGTCTTCCTGGTCTCGCGGATGGTGGAAGCTCGAGCCCGCGGCATGTCGACCGCCGAGGCCATCCGGATCGGGACGGCCACGACCGGCCGTCTGATCACCGCGGCCGCATTAGTCCTCGCCGTAGTCGCCGGCTCATTCGCGTTCTCCGACCTGATGATGATGCAGTGCCTGGCTTTCGGTCTGATGGCGGCGCTGTTGCTGGACGCCACCGTGGTCCGGATGTTCCTGGTGCCGTCGGTGATGAAGCTGCTCGGCGACGACTGCTGGTGGGCCCCGCTCTGGATGAAGCGCCTCCAGAATCGCTTGGGGCTCGGCGAGATTCACCTGCCCGACGAGCGCAAGGTGCCGTCGGCGCGCGCCCGCGCCTCTCGGCCCGCAGCCACCACCCGCCCACCGGTCACGTCCCGTCCGCCGCACGACCCCACGCACCCCAGCGCCGAGGGTGCGCCGCGGCCGGCCAGGCCCGCTGCCCCACCGCCCGCGCCACCTGCACCGCGGCCAGACTTGCGGCCGCCGGCAAAGGATGCGTCGCCGTCGGCTGCGGGCACTACCCGGATGTCCGCTCCGGGGCAGCCGAAAGAGGCTGCAACCACCCGCTTTTCGGCCCAGCCGGCCCAGCCGAATCCCCCGACAGCTGCGGCGCCGAGTCGCCCGCCCGCGCCCCCGCAAGGGCCGCCGCAGGGCGACGACCGCGAGATCGAATCCTGGCTCAGCGACCTGCGCACCGGGAAGACCGCCGACCCGCGCGGCGCTGGTCCACAGCCCCCGCAACCATCCGCCGATGAAACCCGGGCGTTGCAGGTCCCGCCGCGGGACAAGCCGTCGGGCCCGCCGCCCAACGACCCACCGGCCGACGCCACCACCGCGATCCCGACCCCACCGCGGGAGGACAAGGATTCCGACCCTGCCACCGAGAAGTTGAATACCGGTGGCGAACAGCCGCGTCCGCGTCGCGGTGGCGGTCTCAGCGCTGCGGACCTGCTGCGCCGAGAGGGCCGCCTCTAACCGCGAATCGCTTCGCGCTATTCGCTTTTGGGCTCCGGCTCGGCAGGTTCCGGCTTGTCCGCGTCGGCCCGCATCAGCGCGTCGTCGCTTTCCTCGGCCGCTGCTTCCGGGTCCTTGGCCAGCAGCACCTGAAACGCGTTGTTCAAAAACGCGACGGTCGGGACGGACAGCAGCGCACCGACGATCCCGGCCAGCACGCCGCCCGTCGAAATCGCCACCACCACTGCCAGCGGATGGATCGATACCGCCCGCCCCATCACCAGCGGCTGCAGGATGTGGGCCTCGAGCTGGTTGACCGCGATGAGCAGGCCGAGGGTGATCAGCGCATAGACGAAGCCCTTTGCCAGCAGCGCGACGATCACCGCCAGGAAGCCGCTGAGGACGGCACCGACCAGGGGGATGAACGCGCCGAGGAATACCAGTGATGCCAGCGGCAGTGCCAGCGGCACGGCCATGATCACCAACCCGGTGCCGATGCCCATCGCGTCGACCAACGCCACCAGGAAGGTGGCCCGGATATAACCGGTCAGCGCACGGAAGCCGGCGCCGCCAGCGGCGCGTACCCGCTCCCGGTGATCGGTCGGGAACATCTTTGTGACGTAGTGCCAGATGTTGCGGCCGCCATAGAGGAAGAAGATCAGCGTGAACATCATTAGCAGTGCGGCCGTGATGATTTCGGTGATCGCGGTCGCGGTCGACAGGGCGCCGCTGGTCAGCTTTTCCTGATTGTTCTGCAGCGCCTGGACCGCCGAGTTGCCGGCGTTGTCGATCTGCTGGCGGCTCAGATGAAGCGGCCCTTCGATCAGCCATTTCTTGGCGGTGTCGATGCTGCGGGTGACCTCGTTGACCAGATCCGGTACGCCGACGATGAATTGGCTGACGACGAAGGTCATGATTCCGCCGAGAATCGCGAACCCGGCCAGGATCACCAGCGCCACCGCGCCACCGCGGGGTGCGCCGCGGCGGTCCAGCCAGTCGACGATCGGCACCAGCAACGCGCTCAGCATCAGAGCAAGCAGCAGTGGAACGATGATGACTTCGAGCCGTTTGACGATGAGGAGCACCACGACAACGGCGACGAGGATCACCAGTAGCCGCCAGGCCCAGGCAGCGGTCTTGCGGACGATCGGTTCTACCGAATCGGCGTAATCGGCCGAGGCCTTCGATGGCATACCAGTCAGCCTAGGTGCGGACACCGGCGTCGCGCAGCGATCCGGGCGCGACCTGCGGAGCTACGCTTAGCGCGTGTCGCACGACGCACCGGCCAGGAAAGTCGATGGCGAGGTTCCAGAGCGTGCCCGCGGCAGGTACTGGTGGCTGCGGTGGGCGACGCTGGCCGTGGTAGCGATCGTGCTGGTCGTCGAGGTGACGTTGGCGCGGGAGCAGCTGGCCAAAGCCACCCGGAGTCTGTATTCGGCGAACTGGTGGTGGCTGCTGGCCTCGGCGGTGGCCGCCATCGTGCTGATGCACAGTTTCGCCGAGGTCCAGCGGACGCTGCTGGCCTCGGCCGGGGTGCCGGTGCACAAGCCGCGATCCGAGGCCGCCTACTACGCCGCAAATTCGCTGAGCACCACGCTGCCCGGCGGTCCGGTGCTCGCGGCGACTTTTTTACTTCGGCAGCAACGACTTTGGGGCGCTTCGACGTTAGTGGCGTCGTGGCAGCTGGTGATGTCGGGAGTGCTGCAGGCGGTCGGACTGGCGCTGCTCGGGCTGGGCGGCGCGTTCTTCCTGGGCGCGAAGAACAACCCGTTCTCGTTGCTGTTCACGTTGGGTGGCTTCGTCGCATTGCTGCTGCTGGCCCAGGCGGTGGCGTCGCGACCGGAGTTAATCGAGGGGATCGGCTGCCGGGTGCTGGCGCGGTTCAACGCGTTGCGCGGCAGGCCGTCCGATGTCGGGCTGGCCAAGTGGCGCGAGATGCTCTGCCAGCTGGAATCTGTCAGCCTGACGCCGCCGCGACCTGGCGGCCGCGTTCAGTTGGTCGGTGATCAACCGGTTCGCCGACGTCGCGTGTCTGGCCTGTGCCGCCTATGCGGCGGGTGCGTCGCATGTGTCGCTCGGCGGGCTGACGGTTGCCTGCGCCGCCGCCCGCGCGGTCGGGACGATCCCGCTGATGCCGGGCGGCCTGTTGGTGGTCGAGGCGGTGCTGGTGCCGAGCCTGGTGTCCAGCGGAATGTCATTGCCGACCGCGGTCTCGACGATGCTGATCTACCGGCTGATCAGCTGGCTGATGCTGGCAGCGATCGGTTGGGTGGTGTTCTTCTTCATGTTCCGCAGCGAGAACCACCTCGACCCCGACGCTGTCGAGGCCGACTGACTTACTTGAACGCGCTGATGGCGCCCGGAAGAGCCGCTGCGCCGCCCGGGATCGCGTTCTGAGCGCCGGAGATCACGCCGCTCGGCATACCACCGGACACACCGCCCGGCGTCGCACCCTGCGCCGACTGCATGAATCCGAGCACCTGCGGCAGGCTGATCGCCATCTTGCAGCGACTGGACAGTCCGGCGAGCGGCGACGCAATGGTCTGGATATCGCTGGCTGCCTTGGGATTAGCGTCGAAGTAGGTCTCCAGCGAGGAGACCGATTTCGGGCCGGCCGGCTGCTGCATGACCGACGTCATCGCCTGGTTGGTCTCCGGGTGCCCGTCCAGGTAGTCACCCGCAGACCGGGCCACGTTGCTGATCGTGCGCGCCATCTCGCTGGCCGCGCACGGGTCGGGCGCTCCGACAGCCGAGGGTGCGGACAGCAGCACCACTGCGGCGGCGCCGCCCAGCCCAGTCGCGGTCAGCGCGGCCAGCAGTCGACGGCGCGCCGTCGCGGTACTCCCAGTCAGAGACCTCATTCACAACTCCTCATGGCTTGCCGCGGGAACGTACGCCCCGCGGACAGCTGCCGGCGCGGGGCCGGCATATGCCGATAATCCTGCCATCGAATCCGCCGACCTCGCCAACTCCGCGAGCGGGCTTCTCGTCACACCTGTGGAAAACCTGTACGGGAATCGACATCGTTGCCGAGTTGTTGCAGCTCAGGGACCCGTAAGCAGCCTCGCCACATAGCTGGCTGGGGTAGGCTCGCGGGCACGCAACGCCTCGTCGGCGATCGCCAGCGCGGCCGCAAGCCGGGCGCAGCGGGTCGTCGCGTGACAACGAATGCGGGGAGACCGAAATCCAGCACTTCATGATGCGCTTGAGCAGCAGCCTGCGCAGGTGTCGCTGGCTGGTTTTCGGCGGCTGGTTGCTCGCGCTGGTACCCGCCCTTTACCTGGTGCTGACCTCGTCGGGTCACCTCACCGGTGGTGGATTCGAGGTGCCCGGATCTCAGTCGCTGCGCGTGCACGATGCGCTGGAAGCGCACTACCCCGACCAGGGCACGTCACCGTTGGCGCTGGTCGCGGCCCCACGCGCGGACGCCACCTACGAAGACATGAACGCGGCGGCCGGGTTCCTGCAGCAGGTCGCCAAGCAGCAGCCCGACGTGGTCGTGGTGCCCAATCCGGCCCAGCCGTCGCCACAGCCCGACCGGCCGTACGTGGTCTCGTTGCGGCTGGACGGCAGCACCAACAACAGCGCCAGCGACGCCGCCAAGAAGCTGCGGGTCAAGATCGGCGTCCAGGGTGAGCGGCCCGGCCAGATTCAGGACGGCCGCGTCCGGCTGTACGTGATCGGCCAGGGTGCGCTCAGCACGGCCGCGGCGGCCAACACCAAACACGACATCGCCAAAGCCGAGCAGTGGAACCTTCCGATCATCCTGATCGTCTTGCTGGCGGTGTTCGGGTCACTCGCGGCCGCCGCGATCCCGCTGGCGCTGGGGATCGTCACCGTCATCATCACGATGGGCCTGGTCTACCTGCTGTCGGCGTACACGGTGATGTCGGTCTTCGTCACCTCGACGGTCTCGATGTTCGGCATTGCGCTGGCCGTCGACTATTCGCTGTTCATCCTGATGCGCTTCCGCGAGGAACTACGCGCCGGACGCCAGCCTCAGGAGGCCATCGACGCTGCGATGGCGACGTCGGGTCTGGCTGTCGCCCTGTCCGGGATGACGGTCGTGGCATCACTGACCGGTATCTACCTGATCGACACTCCGGCGTTGACCTCGATGGCCACCGGAGCGATTCTCGCGGTGGCCGTGGCGATGCTGACGTCGACGACCATGACGCCGGCGGTACTGGCGACGTTCGGCCGGTCGGCTGCCAAGCGTTCGGCGGCCCTGCACTGGTCGCGTCGGCCCGAGACCACGCAGTCGCGGTTCTGGACGCACTGGATCGGCGGGGTGATGCACCGGCCGTGGGCGGCGGCGGCGGCCGCGTCGGCGGTGCTGCTGGCGATGGCGGTGCCGGCGATGTCAATGGTGTTGGGCAACAGTCTGCTTCGCCAATTCAACTCGTCGCACGAAATCCGCGCCGGGGTGTCCGCGGCCTCGGAGGCGCTGGGTCCTGGCGCGCTCGGCCCGGTGCAGGTGCTGGTGACCTTCCCCGACGGCGACGCGTCGTCGGCCACCCATACCCAGACCCTGGCCGCGATCCGCGACCAGATCGGTAAGTCGCCCAACATCCTCTCGGTGGCCCAGCCGGTGCTCGCCGACAACAACAGCAGCGCGATGATGTCGGCGATGCTGTCGGTGGACCCCGAGGACCTCGGCGCCCGCCACACCATCTCCTGGATGCGCGACCACCTTCCGCAGGCCGCCACCGGGACCACGCAGGTGAGCGTCGGCGGACCCACCGCGCTGATCAAAGACTTCGACGATGAGGTCTCCAAGACCCAGTGGCTGGTGCTGGTCTTCGTCGCGGCGATCGCCTTCGTGATGCTGCTGCTGTCGATCCAGTCGGTGTTCCTGGCCCTCAAGGGCGTGGTGATGACCATGCTGTCGGTGGCCGCGGCTTACGGCAGCCTGGTGGTGGTCTTCCAGTGGGGCTGGCTGGAAAAACTCGGGTTCGCGCCGATCACCTCGATCGACAGCACCGTCCCGCCGCTGGTGCTGGCGATGACGTTCGGCCTGTCGATGGACTACGAGATCTTCCTGCTGACCCGTATCCGGGAACGCTTCCTGCAGACCGGCAACACCCACGACGCGGTGGCCTACGGCGTGAGCACCAGCGCGCGGACCATCACCAGCGCCGCGCTGATCATGATCGCGGTGTTCATCGGGTTCGCCTTCGCCGGGATGCCACTGGTCGCCGAGATCGGGGTGGCTTGCGCGGTGGCGATCGCGGTCGACGCCACCGTGGTGCGACTGGTAATGGTGCCCGCGCTGATGGCGGTGTTTGCCGAGTGGAACTGGTGGCTGCCGGCTTGGCTGGAACGCATCCTGCCGTCGGTCGACTTCGAAAAGCCTTTGCCTGCAGTCGATCTCGGTGACGTCCTGATGATCCCCGACAACATCTCAGCCCCGGCGGTGCCCAGTGCCGACCTGCGGATCGTGCTCAAGTCCGCGGCCCGGCTGAAGAACCTGGTGCCCGACGCGATCACCGTCGCCGATCCGCTCGCCTTCATCGGATGCGGGCGCGGCAGCGAGCCGGTGAAGGTCAAGAACAGCACCTACGTCGCCAGCTCAGCCACCCGCCAATTGGCAGTGCTCGGGACACCCGCCGGCAACAACGGCGCCAACCCACAGTCGGCGGCCAGGAAGCTCGTCGGCAACCTGTCACACCGCGGCAGCGCAGGCCGGGCGGCACCCCGCGCGATACGGCCCGTGCACCCGATCACCCTGTGGCGGGGTCGGCTCGCGGTCGCCCTGGATGCACTGGCGGCGCAGGCCGCAGACGATGGGGCCGACCAGCCGAGATTCGAGCGGCGCAGCCCGGTGGAAACCACCAACGTTCAGCTGCCCACCGGCGACCGGCTGCAGATCCCGACCGGCGCCGAGACGCTGCGACTCAAGGGTTACCTGATCATGAGCCGTAACAGCAGCCGGGACTACGCCGACTTTGCTGAGCTGGTTGACACGATGGACGCCGAGAACGCCGCGGTCGTGTTGGCCGGTATGGACAGGTATTACTCTGGTCAATCACCCCGTCGGCAGTGGATCGCCAGCCAGTTGGTCCGTCGCCTCGCAGACCCACATCCGTCGGATATTGATAACGACGGTTGGCCCGAGTCCGATACAAGGGCAGACTGGGAAGGTGTCAGGCGAAGCTGCCTGGCAGTGGCAGTGGCGATGTTGGAGGAGGCGAGGTGACGTTGGCAGCGGACCGACGCCATGGTCAGGCGCCGCACCGACCGCCGGCACGCCCCCGCAATGGTGAGCAGCCGGTCGAATTCTGGCCCACCTCAGCGATTCGCTCGGCGCTCGAAGGTGGCGACATCGCCACCTGGAAGCAGATCGCGGTCGCCATCAAGCGTGACCCCTACGGCCGCACGGCCCGCCAGGTCGAAGAGGTGTTGGAGAGCTCGCACCCGTACGGCATCTCCAAGGCCCTGGCCGAGGTCCTCGACCGCGCCCGCGCCCACCTGGAAGCCAATGAGCGCACCGAGGTGGCCCGCCACGTGCGGGTCCTGATCGAACAATCGGGCCTCAAGCTGCCGGAGTTCGCCTCCCGTATCGGCGTGCCGGTCGACGAACTGGGCGCCTACCTCGAGGCGACCACCAGCCCGTCGGCGTCGCTGATGATCCGGATGCGCCGGCTGTCGGACCGCTTCGCCAAAGCCCGCTCGCACGAGCCCGCCGGGCAGTCGGCCCCGCGCGCTCCGCAGCGGCCGCCGCGCCGGCACTGATGGTCAACCCCGACGATCAGACCCTGCGGCGGATCCTCAGCGAGACACGCACTATCGCCGTCGTCGGCGCGTCGGACAAATCGACCCGCCCCAGCAACGAGATCTATTCGTATCTCGTGGCGACCGGCCAGTTCCAGGTTTATCCGGTGAACCCGGCGATCAGCGAAATCGATGGCGCACAGGTGTATCCGCGGTTGGCCGACCTGCCGGTGGTGCCCGACATGGTCGACGTGTTCCGCCGATTCGACGATCTGCCGTCGGTGCTGGCCGAGACCCTGGCTCTCGAGCAACGGCCGAAAACGTTGTGGCTGCAACAGGGTTTGTGGCACGACGAGGTCGGGCGGGAGGCCGAAGCGGCGGGCCTGCAGGTGGTCATGGACCGCTGCCTGATGGTCGAGCACGCCCGGCTGCGGTAGCCGTCTCAGCGGGGGTTGAGCGGCGATACGCCAACCACCAGCCAGTGGCCGCTCTGCTTGGTCAGCGTCACGCGCAGCGCCAGCACCGCGTTGTCGGGCGGTTGGCCCGGTTCATTCTGGGTGGCGCGCATGATCACCGCCACCGCGGCCGCATTGGGTCCGATGGCTTCGAGGCCCGCCTCCATCGTCGCCGCGGTGGCGGTCACGTTGCGCTGCGCCAAATCCGTTGTGGCCTTGCCGAATTGCTCTTTGAAGGTTTTTCCCTGCTCGGGCACCATCATGGCTACTGCTTTGTCGATGGCGGCCATCGGCTCGGACGGTGAGAACGTCGCGGTCGCCTGGGCCATCTCGGTCGCGATGCGAACCACCTCGGCCGAGTCGACCTTGAGGTCGTGGTCCGGAGACGTCCAGTGCCGGTACCCGGTCAGCACCGCGGCAACGACCGCTGCCGCGGTGAGTGCGACGACTGCCAGACGCAGGCCAGGCGCGTCGTCGTCGGTACCCACTGTCACCGAATCTCGGCGCGCCAGATAGATATTCACCGCGATGCCCTCGACGATCAGCAGCACGAGCACCGAGCACAGCGACACCCACCACGCCGGCCAGGTCAGCACGTACCCGATCGCCAGCAGCGCAGCGATCGCGGCCAGCGGTGCCGCGACGTCGAAAGCTATTACCCGCCAAGCGTTTCTCATCGGATAGATTCCAGCCGCGAGATCATCAGCTTGCCGTCCACGTCGGCGACCCCGAGCCGCAGATTCCAGTGCACGGTCTGCGATTTGCCGCCGGCGTTCTCGCTGACCGACGTGGCCACCACCATGACGGTGTCGTTGCGACGGGCGATCGACGCCGGGAGTGGCTCGGACGGCTTGGGCCCGCCGGGTTGGGCGTCCAGGTCGTGGTGCACCGCTTCGAAGGCGACGGCTTCGACCTCGCCGCGGCTGCGCGACTGCAGCTTCTCCACCACCTGCTGATACGGCTGGATCGATGAGTCGAAGTCGGCATTGAGTTCGCCGACGGTGCCGTCGTGCAGGCGTTGCAGGCTTTCCTTGATGTTCTCGGTGTTCATGTTGATCAGCACGCCGGTCCAGTCGGCGGCTGCCTGCATGGCGCGGGTCTGGTAGGTGCGCTCTTCGACGTCGTTGCGGTGGTCGGTCCAGATCACCATGCCCAGCGCGATCGCCGCGATGCACAGCACACCAAGTACGGCCGAGGCGATGCCGTAGGGCGAGAAGGACGGGCCATCGTTGTCGTCGGGTGTCGACGTGACGTCAGGCTCGTCGGGCTCGTCGGCCGCTGGTGCGGTCTGCTCCTCGTCGGGCATGGCCGTGAGCCTAGCCGGGCGAGGATGCAGAGCCCGCGGGGCGATGCGGTGGGGGTACCTCCCAGCCGCGCAGCGGCGAGGGGGCGAGCTCGGCCATCAGACCAGCCCGGCGACGATGCAGCCCAGGTGACCCGTCGGCAGGCCGCGCAACCAACTAGATGGTAAGGATGGTTGCGTGACGGTAGAAGCTATCCGCTCGGGCATCGACCTGAGCTATGTCGACGCTGGTGCCCGCCCTCAAGACGACTTGTTCGGCCATGTCAACGGGCGCTGGTTGGCGGACTACGCCATCCCCGCGGACCGCGCCACCGATGGCGCCTTCCGGTCGCTGGCCGACCGCGCCGAGGAGCAGGTGCGCGACCTCATCACCGAGGCGGCCGCCTCCAAGGGCGCCGAGGGCACCGACCCGCAGCGCATCGGCGACTTGTACGCCAGCTTCATGGACACCGGGTCCATCGCGAGCCTCGGCGTCCGCCCGCTGCTCGACGAGCTGGCCGGCGTCGACGCGGCGCTGACGCCGACCGAGTTGGCGGCCGAACTCGGCGAGCTGCAGCGCACCGGCATCGGCGGTGGCACCGGCCTCTACGTCGACACCGACTCGAAGAACTCCACCCGCTACCTGCTGCACCTGACGCAGTCGGGACTCGGGCTGCCCGACGAGTCGTACTACCGCGACCCGCAGCACGCGGCGATCCTCGCCGAGTACCCGAAGCACATCGCGCGGATGTTCGCGCTCGTCTACGGCGAGCACGAGGGCGACTGGGATGCGACCGCTGAGCAGATCCTCACGCTGGAGACCAAGATCGCGGCCGCGCACTGGGACGTGGTGAAGCGCCGCGACGCCGACCTGACCTACAACCTGCGCACCTTCGATCAATTACGCTCGGAGGCAACCGGTTTCGACTGGGCGGTGTGGCTGCACGCGTTGGGCGTCGCCGGTCAGCAGGCCGCCGAGGTGGTCGTCGGCCAGCCCGACGCGCTGATCGCGTTCGCCGCACTGTGGGAGAGCGAGGACATCGAAGACTGGCGGCGCTGGCTGCGCTGGCGCGTGATCAGCGGGCGGGCATCGCTTTTGAGCGACGACCTGGTCGATCAGAACTTCGCGTTCTACGGCCGCACGATGTCAGGCACCGAGCAGCTGCGCGATCGTTGGAAGCGCGGCGTCGCGCTGGTCGAGGGCCTGATGGGCGACGCCGTCGGCCGGCTCTACGTCGAGCGGCACTTCCCGCCGGACGCCAAGGCCCGGATGGACGACTTGGTGGCCAACCTGCGGGAGGCCTACCGTGTCAGCATCACCGACCTGGCGTGGATGACACCGGAGACCCGGCAGCGGGCGTTGGAAAAGCTCGACAAGTTCACCCCGAAGATCGGCTACCCGGCGAAGTGGCGCGACTATTCCGCGCTCGTCATCGCCCGCGACGACCTGTACGGCAACTACCAGCGCGGCTACGCGCTGGAGTATGACCGCGACCTGGCCAAGCTCGGCGGGCCGGTCGACCGCGACGAATGGTTCATGACGCCGCAGACCGTCAACGCGTACTACAACCCCGGGATGAACGAAATCGTGTTCCCGGCAGCGATTTTGCAGCCACCGTTCTTTGACGCCGAGGCCGACGACGCGGCGAACTACGGCGGCATCGGCGCGGTGATCGGCCATGAGATCGGCCACGGCTTCGACGACCAGGGTGCCAAGTATGACGGCGACGGCAACCTGGTCGATTGGTGGACCGACAATGACCGGGCCGAATTCAGCCTGCGGACAAAGGCTTTGATCGATCAGTACGAGGTATTCACGCCGCGGGGCCTGGATGGCTCGCATCACGTGAATGGCGCGTTCACCGTCGGGGAGAACATCGGCGACCTGGGCGGGCTATCGATCGCGCTGCTGGCCTACCAGCTGTCCTTGCAGGGCGCGCAAGCACCAGTCATCGACGGGCTGACCGGCGTGCAGCGGGTGTTCTACGGCTGGGCTCAGGTGTGGCGGACCAAATCCCGTGACGCGGAGGCGATTCGGCGGCTGGCCATCGACCCGCATTCGCCACCCGAGTTCCGCTGCAACGGCGTGATCCGCAACATCGACGACTTCTACGACGCGTTCGAGGTCACCAAGGACGACGAGTTGTACCTCGATCCCCCACGGCGAGTGAGGATCTGGAACTAGGTTTCACACCGACTGTGCGGCTTATGAACGAACTTCAGACGGCGATTTCCCGCTGATAACCTGCACACTCGGCGCACTCTCACGGCAAGGTGCTTGGCGCCTTACAGCTGCCAGTCGTTAGAGCCGTCGTTCTTGCTGTAGGTCCCGACGGAGTTCTTCACGATGATGGGGTCACCGGCGCCGAAGTTGGCGAAGAACCACTTCGCGTTTGTCGGGCTGATGTTGATGCAGCCATGGCTGACGTCGCGCTTGCCCTGGTCGGACACCGACCACGGGGCGCTGTGTACGAAGTCGCCGCTGTTGTCGAACTGCACGGCGTCCTCGACGTTGACCTTGTAGCCGTAGGTCGAGTTGACCGGCACGCCGTAGGTGGATGAATCCATCACGACCTTGGCCTTCTTGTCGAGCACGTAGTAGGTGCCGTTCGGTGTCTGGTGTCCGCCGGCGGCCATGCCCATCGACATCGGGAAGGTCTGCTCCACCGCGCCGTTACGCGTGATGATCAGCTGGTGGGTCGCGTCGTCCGCGGTGGCCTGCAGGGCGTCACCGGTGACGAAGTTGTTCTGGGTGCCGGCCGCGTCGACGTGCACGGCGGTGTGCGCGGGCCAGAAGCTGAGCGGACGCCAGCGCACCTGGCTGGAGGTCAGCCAGTAGAACTTGCCGGGCACCGCAGGAGTCGACGACACGTGGATCGCCTGCTCGGCCAGGTGCTGATCGGCAATCGGGCGGGCGAAGTTGATGATGATCGGCTCGCCCACCCCGACGGTCGATCCGTTGACCGGGTTGAAGGTCGGTGGGACGAACGGTGGCGGCCCGGTGAAGGGCTCCGGGTTCTGGCCCGCGCACGCGGCCGTGCATGTCGGGACGGTGGCCGGCGCGGCGGCGGCCGGAGACCCCGGTGCGGCGGCAGCCGGAGTCGCCGGCGGCACAGCGGCAGGGTCACCCGGCGCAGGCGCCGGTGCGGGAGCGGCGGGCGGCGGGGCCGCCAGCGGGTCGGCGGGCGGGGGTGGCGGCGCAGGATCGCCGGGTGGCGGCGGGGCCGGAGCTTCTACTCCGGGTGCCGGCGGCGGCGGAGGCTCCGGGTCGGCGAGCGCTACGCCGCTTCCCATCATCAGCGCAGCGGTCACTCCCACTGCGCTGAGCGCAGCGGCCAGAGGACCTTTGGTCCATCGCGACATTCGATTCCCTCCAAGTCACGGTCTGACGCCAGTATGCCGTAGCGAAGCGTCCGACTATTAATCCGGCGAGCGCCCCGGCGCGCGAAAACACCCGTCAAACAATGCACTGAGCTGCGGGTTTAGCTTTACGGCCGGTCGTCGCTAGGGACGTCGAAGAGCTGCCGCTCATAGGTCATTCCGGCCGCGCCGATGCCGATCAGCGTCGCCGATGCGGCGAACATCGCCAGGACACCGTGTTCGTAAAACAGGCCGCCGGCGAAGGACCCGGCCATGATCCCGACCTGAAAAGCAGCCATGTACAGGCCCGACGCACCGTCGGGATCATCGGCGCCGGCGCGCATCGCCGCAGCTTGCAGCATCGGCGACACCGCGTTCGCGAAGGCGCCCCACAAAGCGATGGCGACGACGCCGACCAGGGCGGTCGCCACCGCCGGCAACCGGTGGAAGGTCAGCGTGGTCAATACGAGCAGGGTTACGTACAGACCGACCATGCAACTGATCGCCGCGACGCGTGGATGGTGGTCCAGCGGCCGGGCCACCAGCGGCATCGCCAGTAGCCCCGCGATGCCGTAGATGGACAACAACCAGGCGATATCCGGACCGCGAATGCCCACGACGTCGCGGATGATCACCGCGATGAACGTGAACGAGATGTAGTGCCCGGTGACCGCGATCATCGTCAGCAAGCTCACGATCATCAGCCTGCGGTTGCGGTAGTGCCTGGCGGCCCGACCGGCCCGGGCCCGTTGATCGTCGCTCAGCGACAGCGCCGGCAGTGCAGCGGCGGCTGCGATAGTGACGACGGCGGCCATGGCCGCTACCGCGCTTACGGCGATGCGCCAGCCCCACTCCAGGCTCATGGCCGCGGTGGCTGGGCTTCCGACCACCACCGCCAGGCTGATCCCGACGTAGATGGACGTCGTCGCGCGCCCGGAGTGGCTGGCCGGGACCAACCGGGTGGCGATCGGTGCGATGACCGAGAGCATCAGCCCGTGGGTGACGGCCGAGAGCGCCCGACCGCCGGCCAGCACCACGAAGTTGGGCGCCAGCGCGGAGATGAGCTGAGACACGGTCAGGCAGGACAGCGACAGCAGCAGCGCGCGGCGGCGGGGCCAGTGCGCGGTCCAGCGGACCAGCGGAATCGTGGTGACCGCCGCGACGAGGGCATACCAGGCGAGCAGCGTGCCGACCATCGGGACGCTGACGTGCAGATCGCGCGCGATTGCGGGCAACGCGCCGACCGGCAGCAGCTCAGCGGTGACGTAGGTGAAGGCCGCAGCGGCAAGCACGGCCAGCTGAAGGGCGATTCGGGGAGTCCAGGGCCCGCTCGTAGCGGTTCGCTCTTCGGCGGTTTGGGCTGGCCCCACGGGCACTACTCAACCACGCGGGGCAAGCATCCGGTTAACGGTCAGGACCGGACGAGTCGCGCAATGGCCGCCGACGCCTCCGCGAGCTTCTGCTCGGCCTCGTTGCCGCCCTGGGCGACCGCGTGGGTGACGCAATGTCCGAGATGCTCGTCGAGCAGATTCAGCGCCACCGACTGCAACGCGTTGTTGGCCGCGCTGATCTGGGTGAGGACGTCGATGCAGTACTTATCGTCTTCGATCATCTTGGCGATGCCACGCACCTGGCCCTCGATACGCCGTAACCGCTTGGCGTAGTTGTCTTTCTGCGACGAGTATCCGTGTGTGGGTGCCATCTGCCCCTCCAACATTCTGGTCATGAAGATCGAACTCGGGCCATCGGGACGGCGCCGGTGTTGTCACCATTGTCAACGATCGGGCCGGGTCCGCGCCACGCCACCCTGGTGAAGGACGCATTTCGAGCCAACGGCGGCTATACCCCATGGGGGTATTTTAATGATTTTGGCCGATCGCTGCCACAAGCAATACTTGAGCTGTGTCTACATACAAGGCCGATGGCAGCGCTTCTATCGACATCAAACCCCGCAGTCGCGAAGTCACCGACGGCCTGGAGAAGGCCGCCTCACGCGGGATGCTTCGCGCGGTGGGCATGGACGACGAAGATTTCGCCAAACCGCAGATCGGGGTGGCGTCGTCGTGGAACGAGATCACCCCGTGCAACCTGTCGCTGGACCGACTGGCCAAATCCGTGAAGGAAGGCGTGTTCGCCGCCGGCGGCTACCCGCTGGAGTTCGGCACGATCTCGGTGTCCGACGGTATCTCGATGGGCCACGAGGGCATGCACTTCTCGCTGGTCTCGCGCGAGGTGATCGCCGACAGCGTGGAGGTCGTCATGCAGGCCGAACGGCTGGACGGCTCGGTGCTGTTGGCCGGCTGCGACAAGTCGCTGCCCGGAATGCTGATGGCCGCCGCGCGATTGGATCTGGCGTCGGTGTTCCTCTACGCGGGCTCGATCCTGCCCGGTCGCGCCAAGCTCTCTGACGGCACCGAGCGCGACGTGACGATCATCGATGCGTTCGAAGCGATCGGCGCCTGTGCCCGGGGGCTGATGTCCCGCGAAGACGTCGACACGATCGAGCGGGCCATCTGTCCGGGCGAAGGTGCGTGCGGCGGCATGTTCACCGCCAACACCATGGCCAGCGCCGCTGAGGCCCTGGGTATGTCGCTGCCGGGCAGCGCCGCTCCCCCGGCCACCGACCGCCGGCGCGACGGATATGCCCGCCGCAGCGGTGAAGCGGTTATCGGCCTGTTGCGCCGCGGCATCACCGCCCGCGACATCCTGACCAAGGAAGCCTTCGAGAACGCGATTGCGGTGGTGATGGCGTTCGGCGGCTCGACCAACGCGGTGCTGCACCTCCTGGCCATTGCGCATGAGGCCGACGTGAAGCTGTCCCTGGCCGACTTCAGTCGCATCGGCGCCAAGGTGCCGCACCTGGCTGACGTCAAACCATTCGGCAAGCACGTGATGTTCGACGTCGACCGCATCGGCGGCGTGCCGGTGGTGATGAAAGCTCTGCTGGATGCCGGTCTGCTGCACGGTGATTGCCTGACCGTGACCGGGAAGACCATGGCCGAGAACCTCGCGCACATCGCCCCGCCGGACCCGGACGGCAAGGTGTTGCGGGCGTTGGACAACCCGATCCACCCCACCGGTGGGATCACCATCCTGCACGGATCGCTGGCACCCGAGGGAGCGGTGGTCAAGTCGGCCGGGTTCGACTCCGACGTGTTCGAAGGCACCGCAAGGGTTTTCGAGCGTGAGCGGGCCGCGCTGGACGCCCTGGAGGACGGCACCATCACCCACGGCGACGCGGTGGTGATCCGCTACGAGGGCCCCAAAGGTGGTCCCGGCATGCGGGAAATGCTCGCCATCACCGGCGCGATCAAGGGCGCCGGCCTGGGCAAGGACGTGCTGTTGTTGACCGACGGCCGGTTCTCCGGTGGCACCACCGGACTGTGCGTCGGGCACGTCGCGCCCGAGGCGGTCGACGGCGGCCCGATCGCCTTCCTGCGCGACGGCGACCGGATCCGGCTCGACGTCGCCAGCGGCACCCTGGACGTGCTGGTCGATGGTGACGAATTTGCCGCCCGTCGTGAGGGTTTCACCCCGCTGCCGCCGCGCTACACCTCGGGCGTGCTGGCCAAGTACGTCAAGCTGGTCGGGTCGGCGGCCAACGGAGCGATCTGTAGCTAGCCGCTACTTCACCAACGCGAATGCCAGGCCGTCCCAGTGCTTGGCACCGACCACTTGGAGCACCGCGGTGTCGAGTTGCGGGTGCTCACCCATCAACTCGAGGACCTTGCGGCTTCCCTGGGTCACGGGGTCGTCACCGGGCGACAGGATCGCACCGTCGCGAACCACGTTGTCCACCACAATCAATGAGCCGGGGTGGGTGAGTTTGACGGCCCATTCCAGGTAGCCGGGGTTGTTCTCCTTGTCGGCGTCGATGAAGACCAGATCGAAGGGTCCACCGGTCACGTTGGGCAAATTGTCCAGGGCCGCGCCGACAAGAATCTCGACGCGGTCGCCGACGCCGGCACGGTCGATATTGGCGCGGGCGACCTCGGCATGCTTGGGCTCGTATTCCAGCGTCGTGACCCGACCGTCGGGACCCGCACCGCGAGCCAGCCAGATCGTGCTGAAGCCGCCCAGCGTGCCGATCTCCAAGATGCGACGAGCTCCTGTCGCGGCGGCCAGCAGGCTCAAGAATTTACCCTGCTGGGGCGACACGGCGATCTTCGGCAACCCGGCAGCGTCGCTGGCCTCGAGGGCAGCAGACAGCACGGGGTCGTCGTCCAGCACGGTGGCATCCAGGAATTCGTCAACGTCAGCGGGGGTGGGGTTTTGGCTCATATGTCAACGCTAGCCCGGTGACTTGACCGCACGCCACCGCATTAACCGTCCTTGCCGGATACCCCCCTGGGGTATAGATTGGTTCTACCAGGTCGCTAGGTCGAGAGGCAGAGAAGATGTCCAACGAAGCAGGAACTTTATTGAGCTGTGGTCACGACGGCTGCGGTTGTCGGGTCCGTATCGAGGTCGCTTGCCACTGCTCCGGCGATCACGCCTACATCTGCAAGTGCGGCGACGAGATGGTCGAGGTCGCCAGCTAATTCAGCTAGCGCACACCCTCTTTCGCGAAAACCACCCGCAGTACGTGCCCGACTTCGGGTCCCATGACCATTTCGGCCAGGGTGCATAGCGTCGTCACGTACTGCGACCCGTGGGGTGGTTGTACATCGCAGAGGTGATGCGCGATCTCGTGAAGCACGACCAGTTCACGCATTGCCCAATCGGCGTCCCGATCGTCGGGCACCGCGATAACCCCCGTGCCATCGCGGTTTTCGTAATGCGCCGCGGTCGAGGCCCGTCGGGCCCGCACCCGCAGCGGCGCCACCTCGCGCCATTCCCATCGCACCGCCGGCAGCGCCAGCACCTCGTCGACGTAGCGTTGCACTCCGCTCAGCGACCCGAACCTCGCCTCGGGTGGCAGCGTCAACTGCGCGCCGAAGAATTCCACACTCCCCGAGCCGTGTTCGGCCGCGCGGTCGAACAACGTCCGCACGAATTCCTCGGCGGCGTAGACCTTGGAGCGTTGCGAGTCGCGCTCGGCATTCACCGTTCCAGCGCAGTCCGCGCTCCGGACAACTCGGGGCCGCTCCCCAGTCGCGCCCGCTTACCAGCCCGGTCGCCCGCCCGTCGCGCCGCCGACGAATACCCCGCCGTCGCCCGGCTGGCCTGCCAGGTACCACGGGCCCTGGAGGCGGTGCGGTAATAATCACGCAGTTCTAATTCTTTGTCCCGCAGCGCAACAGCTGTGCCAGGTGGGCGGCGGCGATCCTTCTTCGCTTCGCGCTGGGTCTGCTCGCGAGCCTCGCTCAGCCGCTGACCCACCCGCGCGCCGAACGCCAGCTGGAAGTTCAGCCGGGCGGTGATCGTCGGGGTAGGTCGGTGCTCGCCGGACGAGATGTAGGTGTCCGACGCGCGCACCATCTGCACGACCAAGCTGGCGTACAACGCGTGGGTGGCGTCGATGTCTTCTGCGAACCCGTAGGCGTAGACGAACGTGGAGTTGGACGCGATGTCGCAGCGCACGTCGTTGGCCCCGGCGATCACCACAAACAGCTGGACGTAGGTCCGCAGCCCGCGCGCGCCGGCGTTGCCGATGGTGATCGTGCGCTGCACCGGAGTCTGCCCCGGGGTGCGCTTGTCGGCATGCGACCGCGCGACGGCCAGGTCGATGGACGTTGCGGTGGCCAACCGCTGCGCTGCCGACATGAACGCCTCGGCCTCGTGCGCGTTGTCGGTGCCTTCGGCCTGACGTAGCAGGGCGGCGATGCGCGCCAGCATCTTGTCGTCGCTCACGACACCAACTTAAAGGAACCGAAAGAGTTTCCGGCTCCGCCATTCACAGTCGCGCGTTGATCCAGGACACGACGTCGTCGAGCACCTGCTCTTGCTCCGGCTCGTTGAACACCTCGTGGAAGAGGCCCGGATAGATCTTGAGCTCGACGTCGCTACTGCCCACCGCCGCGACCAGTTGCCGGCTGCCCTCGACCGGGATCAGCCGATCGTCCGAGCCGTGCACTACCAGCAGCGGCGCGGTCAGCGAGGGCGCCCGCTGCTGCATCGTCTCGCCGACCGTCAACAGCGCACGGGCGACCCCACCGGGAATCTTGCCGTGATAGACCAGCGGGTCGGTGTTGTAGGCGTTGACGACGGCCGGGTCGCGCGACACCGCGCTGGCGTCGAGCGCCTGCAGCGGTAGGCCGGGCGCGATCGTCCCCATCGTCTTGGCGACCCAGCCGAGCAAGGGCGACACCGCGAGCTGTGCCGCGACCGCCGGCCCGGACAACACCATCAGGTCGTAGTCGTCGGGGTGCTCCACGCCGTAAGCGAAAACGATGCCGCCGCCCATGCTGTGGCCGAGCACGATGCGCGTGAGCCCGGGGTGTTCCTTGGCGGCGATGCCGACCAGCGTGTCGAAGTCTCCGGTGTACTCGGAGATGTCCTTGACCAGCACGCGCTTGCCGCCGGAACGGCCGTGGCCGCGATGGTCGAGGGCGTAGGTGATCAATCCCTCGCGGCCGAACCGCGCGACGACGTGGTCGTAACGACGGGCGTGCTCGCCCAACCCGTGCGCCAGAATGACCACACCACGCGGCGAGGTGTCGGGGGTCCAGACGTCGTAGACAATCCGCACACCGCTGACGCCGTCGAAGGTGTGTTCGGTACGGGTGGTTGCCATCAGTGGGCAGCGTAGACCCAGTGTCACAGGCAGTACGTAAGCTCGGTCCGGTGAGCGTCCTCGCCCGCGAATTTGCCGATGACGGCCAGACGGATTTCACTGCCACCGCCGAGCCCTACCGGCGCGAGCTGCTAGCGCATTGTTATCGGATGACCGGGTCTCTGCACGACGCCGAGGACCTGGTGCAAGAGACGCTGCTGCGCGCCTGGAAGGCCTACGACCGTTTCGAGGGGAAATCCTCGGTGCGCACCTGGTTGCATCGGATCGCGACCAACACCTGCCTGACCGCGTTGGAGAATCGCCGGCGCCGGCCGCTGCCGACGGGATTAGGTGCGCCGAGTTCCGACCCGACCGCGGAGTTGATCGAGGGCACCGAGGTGCCGTGGCTCGAGCCGTTGCCGGATTCGGCTGACCCTGCTGACCCATCGACGATCGTGGGGACTCGTGAATCGGTGCGGTTGGCGTTCGTGGCGGCCCTGCAGCACCTGTCAGCCCGACAGCGGGCGGTGCTGCTGCTACGTGACGTGCTGCAGTGGAAGGCCGCCGAGGTGGCCGACGCGATCGGCGCCAGCACGGCCGCGGTCAACAGCCTGCTGCAGCGTGCCCGTTCCCAACTCGAGGCCGTCGGGCCTAGCGCCGACGACCGGCTGGCCGCGCCCGATACGGCGGATGCTCGCGAGCAGTTGCGGCGCTACATCGCCGCGTTCGAGGCCTACGACATCGAGCGGCTGGCCGACATCTTCACCAGCGAGGCGATCTGGGAGATGCCACCGTTCGTCGGCTGGTACCAGGGACCGCAGGCCATCATCACGCTGATTCATCAACAGTGCCCGGCGGAGTTACCCGGCGACATGCGACTGCTCCCGTTGACCGCCAATGGCCAACCGGCCGCGGCGATGTACATGCGCGTCGGTGACGCCCATGTGCCGTTTCAGCTGCACGTGCTCGACGTGACGGCCGACGGGGTGACTCGGGTGGTGGCCTTCCTCGACACGACGCTGTTCGCGAAATTCGGCCTGCCCGAGCGTATCTAGTGGCTGCGCCTCGTCGAGTGGCCAGTTATGACACAGAATTTCGCAGAATCCGTGCAATAACTGGCCACTCGGCACCCGCCTGCCGGAGTGCAGTGCACACCCGGACCACCACGACCTCGGGCCGATAGCGAAGTAGATCGCTGCTGACCCTGACGATCAGCCAGCCCAACGCGGCAAGTTCGGCGTAGCGGTCGATGTCAGCGGTGCGCTGCACCGGATCCGTCCAGTGCTGTGCGCCGTCGAATTCGACGGCAACCTTCAATTCGCGGTATCCCATGTCAAGACGCGCGAACGGATAGTTGAAGCGGTCTAGGACGCGGATCTGCGTTTGGGGTTTCGGCAGACCGGAGCGAACGAGCAGGAGTCGCGTCTTGGTTTCTTGCGGAGATTCCGCGCCGGCGTCCATCAGCCGCAGGACCTGCCGTAGTTGCACCAGTCCACGCACACCCGGGTGTCGTTGTGCCAGCAGTTCGATTTCGGTCGGCTTCACGTCGGTTCGGTTGGCCAGCGCGTCAATACGAATCAGCGCCGACGTCAGCCCTTTTCGGCGCCCGAGATCGAAGGCGGTCCGGGCCGGCGTCGTAGCAGTTATGCCGCGAACCAGGCCGAGCTCGTCGTCCGGTAGTTCGTCGCGATGAATGACAATGCCGGCGACGGGCTTGCCGTTTCGCCGATAAAGCTCGGCCGGCAGGCCCGGGTCGATCCATCGTGCGCCGTGCAAAGCGGCTGCCGACAGACCCCCGACGGGCGCCTCGCGACCCGACCACAGCCAGGCTGCAATGCCGCGCGTGGCAGCGGTCAGCTCATGACCAGTTGGGACGTAGACGTTGCGGTACACGGGTCGAAATTGGCTTTGCAATGCCCGTCGGGTGACCTGTCCGTCGGCCAGCGCTTCCGTGCCGACGAACGGCTCACCCTGCTCACCCATGCGCCAACGCTGACAGCGAGGTACGACAAGCTTGTCGAGTGGCCAGTTATGACAGAGAATTTCGCAGAATCCGCGCAATAAGTGGCCACTCGGCGCCCCAGCGCTAGAACAGCCGGGAGTCCGGTGCCGGCCCCTCAACGGCGCCGACCAGCCCAACGCCGGTGACCAGCGGCAGGTCCAGCGCCGACAGCAGCCCCGGCTGGGCCTGGCAGACGGCCGGAATGACGTTGACCATCCGCGACGCGCCGGCCATCCGTGCGCCGAGATCATGGTCATGGTCGTCGGCCATCTCGAACTCACATCGCATGGTCGGTGAGCCCTCGATCTCGATGCGATAGAGGCCACGGCCGGACGCCGCCCCGTATCCGAGGTCGCGCGGCGGGATCGAGATGTGCGGCTGGGGCCAGTCCGGCGCCAGGTCGTCGCGCATCCGGGTGACGTGATCGATGACGAAAGTTGCCTTGCCGCCGACATATCCGGTGAGGGTGGAGCGCATCGCCCCGACCGTGCCCGCTTCGATGTGCCCGGTTGGCGTGTCGAACGATTCCTCGGCGACCACCCGTTCGACGTTCTCCTCCAGGTTGTCGATCTTGACTCCCAAGCCCGCGGCGAGCTGATGCACCACCGGCCCCCACCCGAAGGTGAACATGCCGGGCGCCGCGGCGAACGCGACAAACTCCGGCGGCTTACCGAATCCCAGGATCTCGTAGACCGCGTCTTTGTCCGGATAGGTCGCATAGTTGAACATCTCAGTAATCCGGACCGACTCGATCACCCGCGACACACCGGTAAGAACCAGTGGCAGAACGTCATTGGCGAACCCGGAGTCGATGCCGGTGGTGAAGAACGACGCACCGCCGGCCGCTGCGGCCGCACGCAGCGGCGCGGTGAACCCCGCGTCGACGCCGTCGGGGTACACCAGTGGCACCACTGAGCACGACACTATGTTCTTGCCGGCCCGCAGGATCGACACCATGTCGTCGATCGCCTCGCCAGGACGCAGGTTGGCGGCCGCCGCGTAGACGACCACATCGGCGTCGCCGGACAGCAGGGCCGCGGGATCCTGCGTCGCGGTGACGCCCGTGGGCGCGGCCCCGCACAGATCCCCCGCATCGCGGCCGGCTCTGGCGTCGCTGTGCACGACGAGGTCGACGAGCTGCAACTGCGGATGGTCGATCACCCCACGCAAGGCGATCAGTCCCATCGAGCCGGGACCCCAAACGGCGACTTTGTACACGACTTTCTCCTAATATTAGGAACGTATAAACCATATTTCGGACGGATGGTAAGAAGGTCACGATGGATTCGTCAACAGTGCCACCCATCGCGGCCGAGCCGGCCAAGTCCCCGCCCACCGGCCGCGTGATGGATGTGCTTGCCGCACTAGCGGATTCACCGGATGGCCGGACATCGACCGAGCTGGCCAAGCGGTGCGACATCAGCACGTCGACGTGCGCCCTGGTGCTGACCGAACTCGAAGGACGCAGCTGGGTGACCCGTCGCGACGACCGCCGCTACACGCTGGGCAGCGGGCTGTTCGGGCTGGTGCATGGCCTGCGCGCACAGTTCCCGCTGCTGGATCGCGGCCGCGAGACGCTCGGCTTCCTACACAACTCGCTCGGGGCGGGTTGCTCGATGTCCAAGATCGGCCAGACGCACCTGACCACGATCGACGCCGTCGGCCACGGCACCGATGGTGAACACGCCGTCGGGCAGCGCTTTCCGATCGGACCACCGTTCGGCCTGGTGGCGATGGCCTGGCGCGGCGAGGAGTCGATCGACGGATGGCTTCATCGGGTGACACCGCGACTCAGCGACGCCGACATCGTCGGCCATCGGCAGGTGCTCGCCGAGATTCGGGGCCGCGGCTACGGCGCCTGGCGGTTCGACGCCGCCCACAATTCGTTGCACGACCGGCTGGCCACGGTGCTGGCGTCGCTGGAGCCGACCGCGCAGGTGACCCGCGAGCTCAACATGCTGATGACCATTGTGACCCTGCAATCGGTAACTGGATCACTCGAAAATGATTTGGCCTCAACCGAATTCGTGGTGCTGCCGATCTTCGGGCGAGACAGCCAGCCGGAGTACCAGATCGAGATCCACCTGGGCGGCCGCAGCGAACTGGCACTGCCCGACCTCGATGCCGCTCTGCTGCACGCCCAGGCGCTGCTACGGCCCGGAGTAGCGTGACACCGTGCCCGCCACCGTCCAGATCCGCCGCGCCGCCGACCGGGCGGTGACCACGACGTCGTGGCTGAACTCGCGGCATTCGTTTTCGTTCGGCGATCACTACGACCCGGGTAACACCCACCACGGCGTGCTGCTGGTCAGCAACGACGACATCGTGGCGCCCGGCGCAGGTTTCGACACCCACCCGCATCGCGACATGGAGATCGTGACCTGGGTGCTGGATGGTTCACTGGCGCACCGCGACTCGGCGGGCAATGCGGGCGTGATCTATCCCGGCCTGGCCCAACGGATGTCGGCCGGCTCCGGAATCACGCACTCCGAAAAGAACGCCTCGAACACCGATCCGGTTCGCTTCGTGCAGATGTGGGTGCAACCCGACGTGGCGGGAATCGATCCCGGCTACCAGCAGCAGGCCATCACCGACGACGAGTTGAACGGGCGAGTAGTGACGATCGCCTCGGGGATTCCGGGGCACGACGCCGCGATCAGCATTCACAACCGTTCGGCCGCGCTGCACGTCGCGCGGCTGCAGGTCGGCGACGGTCTGATGCTGCCTGCTGCGCCCTATTTGCACCTGTTCGTCGCCCGCGGACAGGTGCAGATAGGGCAGGCCGAGCTGAGCGAAGGCGACGCGGTTCGTTTCACCGCATCGAGCGGTGTGCACGTCGCCGGCCGGAAGCCCGCCGAATTGCTCGTCTGGGAGATGCACGCAGCTCTCGGCGACTAGGGTGGGCGCGGACGAACAGGAGCCGATGTGTCTGAACCGCAAGCCCATTACGCATCATCTGATGTCACTTACGGCGATGACAATTCCGCCCTCTACCACCAGTCGAAGCCGAGATCGACTCGTACAGTGCGATTTTGGGCCCTTCCGATCCTCGCCACACTAGCGTTGCTTTCGGCGCTATCCGCCTTCTACCTCGGCGGAATCCTGCAGCCGATGACCAACTTGCGTCATTTCCCGGTCGCGATCACCAACGAAGATGCCGGGCCGACGGGCGCGCAGGTGGTCAAGGGGATGCTGGCCGGGTTCGACCACGATGCCTACGACGTTCGGGTCCTCGATCCCGAGCAAGCCAGGAAACAGTTGGACACCGCGCAGATCTATGGTGTGGCCGTCATACCGCCGAACTTCTCGTCCAAGTTGCAGGCCTACGCGAAAAGCGCGCTGACTCCCGGACGGGTCGAACGGGCGGTTATCGTCGTCTCGACGAATCCGCGCGCGGGAACCCTGGGTGCCAGCATCGCGGGCCAGACCTTACAGCGCGAGCTCGCCCTGATCGATCAGCGCGTCGGCCAACGGCTTTCACAAGAAGTCGCGGAGCAAACCGGTAAAAAGCCGGAACCCGGTGCCGTGGCGCTGATGCTGGCCAACCCTGTCGAAGTCAAGTCGACGGTGCACAACGCTCTGCCGGACGGTACCGGAAATGGGATGTCCGCCTTCTATTATTCGCTGCTGTTGCTGCTGGCCGGCTTCATCGGGAGCATCGTCGTCAGCATGTTGGTGAATTCCATGCTCGGCATTGCGCCCATTGAATTCCGCCCGCTCCAACGGTCTGCCGAGAAGGTTTCGCGTTTTCGCACCCTGTTGATCACTTGGGCGATGATGTCCGTCGTAGCGGCGCTGACGTCGGCCGCGTACGCGCTGATCGCCGCCAATTTGGGGATGCCTATCCAAAACAGTCTGGCGCTTTGGCTTTTCGGCGCATTTGCGATCCTGGCGGTAGGCGTCGCGTCGACGTCACTGATTGCGGCCATGGGCACGATCGGGCTCGTGGTCGGCTTGTTCGTGTTTGTCATCCTCGGCATTCCGACGGCCGGCGCCGCGGTGCCGCTGCAAGCCACCCCGGCGTGGTTCGAATGGCTGGCGAGATTCGAACCGCTGCACCAAGTATCCATCGGCACACGGTCTTTGCTGTACCTCGGCGGCCGCGCCGACGCGGGCCTGTCGCAATCGCTGGAGTGGTCCGCCGCCGGCCTGGTGATCGGTGTGCTGTTCGGCGTCGTCGTCACCCGCCTCTACGACCGACGCGGCCGTCTTCCAGCGGTTCCGACCGCCGAGGCCCCCGCCGGCCCGGCGGACACCGATGCCGCGGTTCCGTTCCCGGAGCAGTAAACATCCAGCGGCCGAACGTCATTGGACTGCCGCTGATCCGTCACTCCGCTGTTATCGACGTTGCTGTGTAATACCTGAGGTTAGTGCTGTGCTCATTGCAAGGACATGTGCGCCGAAGGGGCAACCGTGCCATTTCTCGCTGCCGCCTTCCGGCGTATCGCGGCCTGCTGCGCCAGCGGCACGCTGTGCCTGACGCTGGCTACCAGCACGGGCCAGCCGATCGCACGCGCCGAAGCCCGCGAACTCCTGGCCAGCGCCATCGCCAGCACCCAGGGCTCGTACCTGGTCTACAACTTCGGTGGCGGCCATCCGGCGCCGATGCTCAATGCCGCCGGCAACTGGTACGACGGGGGCGGTGGCGGCCATCTGATGATCATCAAGGCAGCCTCGCAACGACTTGAACCACACCTGCTGGTGGACAGCCATCAGGGTTATCAATCGCGCTGTGAACGCAATCCGCGCGCGCGTACCAGCGACGGCCTGATGCAGGCCTCGGAAACCTATACGGCAGTGCAGGCGTGGCAGGCGCTGGGCCAGCCGACGATCGCGATCAACGCGAACTTCTTCGACATCCGCGGCCAGAAGGGCGGCTCGTGGCGCTCGACGGGATGCAGTTCGCCGCTGGGTACCTACGTCGACAACACCCGCGGCCAAGGCCGGGCCAATCAGGCGGTCACCGGCACCATCCCCTACGCCGGTAAGCAGGGCCTGTCGGGCGGCAACGAGAACTGGAGCGCGCTCGCGACCATGGTCCTGCCGAAACGCGGCGCGCCATCGGTCTTGTGGCCGAGGGGCGGACGCGACGGGCACGACTACGACGCCGCCACCTCGGTCGTCACCGGATTGGTCGATCGCGGTGAGCAATTCGTCGCGGTGAGCGGTCTGGGGCTGCTCTCCCCCGGCAATACCGGCCAGCTCAACGACGGTGGCCCCAGCGCCGCCCGCACCGCGCTGGCCTACTCCAAGCCGCGCGACGAAATGTATGTATTCCAGGGCGGCAGCTACACGCCGGACAACATTCAGGACCTCTTCCGCGGGCTCGGCAGCGACAGCGCCGTGCTGCTGGACGGCGGCACCTCATCCGGCAATTGTGCTGCGCCGCGACACCGGTGGCATGTGGGCCGGCGCCGGTGTGCCCAAAGGCAATTGCGACAACTACGAGGTGCTGTGCGACGCGCACGAGCGCTCGCTGCCAGGCTGGCTGGCGTTCAACTAGAACTTGGGCGTGAGGTCGAGCGAGGTGATCGTGGTCATCTTGGTGACCAGCCAGCGCGCGTGATCCCGTTGCAGCACAAGCCGATAGGACAGGTATTTCAGCGCCGGCACGTCCTTGGTGTTCGGACTTGTCGACGCCGTGTTCGTGAAGACGATCGCGCTCGCATCCGTGCCATTGAGCGATTCCACGGCCGCGCCGACCACCTGGGTGGTGTTGGTGATCTTCGCCTGCTTGTTGGGTGCGATGAGCGCGTCGAGGTACTTGCGGTAGGCGGCTTGGAAGTCACCGCTGAGATACTGCGACGCCCGATCGGCCAGCTTGTCGATGTTGTCCGGGTTGTAGCTCCACAATGTCGTGATCGCGTTGGCGGCGGTGCGCGCGACGTTCAGCTTGGTGGCCACGGTTGCCCGATCGGTCAGATACGGCTGCATCATCGCCCCGGCGAAAGCCCCGGCGCCGACGAACAGCACGGCCGCCACTGCCGCCGCGACGATCGACCACTTGCTGGCCGGTCGCCTCTCGCGGAAGCGAACAACGCCCTCGTCGCGTCGGCTTCCTCGTCGTCTTCGGTTGGCTCGTCGGCGTTTTCGCCGTCCGATTCGTCCGTTTCGTCGGGGCTCGCCTCGTCGACGGGCGCAGCCTCGGTCTCATCGGCGGCGGTCACGACGGCCGACTCCTCGGTCAGATCACCTGTTGCAGGCTGCTGATCTTCCACTGCTTACCTTCCCGCTGGGCAACAACCACCCAACGATTTGTGTTCTCGACTTTTTGTTTTTCGTCGGCGGATTTCATCGTGACGTCGGTCGCCACCATCACACTGGCACTGCCATCGTCGTTCCAGCGCTCGACACCGGCCGCCAGCGTGGTGCCCTTCGTCGGCTCGGCCTGAGCGATCTGGACGAGGATCTCGTTGTGCTTGTCGTGATACTGCTTGGCGAAATCGCCTGTCGCATTGGCCATTATCCGGTCGTAGTAGGCATTGGCGTGGAAGGGATCCAGCGTGGTGAACCCGGTCATGAAGGCCTTCACGTACCCAAGCACATCGACGTCCTGCATGGCATCCCGGTGATGCGACCGCTGATCGACCAGGACGAGCGACGACGCCGTAATGGCTCCCACGGTGAGCACCGTCGCGCCGCCTACCGCAGCGGGCAGGGCCCAGGTCCGCGACGGTTTCCACCACTGCGCCGACAACGTCGGTCGCCATGGCAGCCGCGACCACAGCGTCGGCTTCGGCACCTTCAGCAGCGGCTCTTCCCCGGGCTGAATCCGTCTACGGGGACTCACTTCGGGCCTTTCGGCGGAGCCGGGGACGGAGCCGGCTCTTTGGGCGGAGTCGGCGCCTTGGCCGGCGGCGGCTTGGGCTTCGTCACAACCTCCAGGTTGTCGACCAGCCAGTGGCCGTCCGTGCCCTTGACGAGCGAAACCCGAACTGTCGCAGTGATGAAACGCTCTTCGTCGCCGCCCCCACGGTGACCCTGCATGAACAGCAGCATCGTCGCGCTGTTCCGGGCGGCCGACAGCACCGTGCTGTCGGTGACCCAGTATTCGTTGATCGCCGGGTGACCCTTTTGCACCGACTCCTGCTGCTTGACCAACTCAGGTCGATACTTGTCGGTGGTCAGCGAGCGGGCTCGATTGAAGTCCTGTTGCAGCGACTTTGGGTCGTAGGTGAGCATTTGGGCGACGATCTTGGGGCCCTGCGCGTTGACCTCGCTGCGCGTCTGGTCGGCCGCACGGTCGGGCAGATAGATCGCGAAGATGCTCACCGCGGCACCGGCGACGCAGAGCAGCACCGCCACCCCGCCCGCGATCGCGCTGTGTCGCCGGATGTCCGCGGGACGCCGTTCGCCGTCGACGCAATGCACTTCGGTTCGCAGCAGCAGGTCGGCGAAGGTGCGTCGGCGCGAATCCCACAGCGGCCACAGCCATCCGACGAAGACCGAGAGCGTGTCCAGCAGGTGCGCCAACTCCCGCAGCATCAGCCGTCCGAGGCCGACAGCGGAACCGTCCTGCTGCACCACCTCGATGCCGAGCAGCGCGCGGCCCAGGCTCCAGCCGACGATGGCAGGCAGTATCGCCCGGTTGGCCATCGTCACCAGAGCCGCGCCGACAAGGACCGAGAGCGACGCCCACCACCACAAGCCTTGCGGCGGCACCGCCAACCAGACCAGCGCCATCGTCACCACCACGGCGGCACCGGGCAGCACGTCCACCACCAGGGCAGCAGCGCGAATACGCCAGGGCACCAACGTGTTCGGCGTTGGATCGTCAACTGCCGGTGCGGCTTGGGTATCTGTGGCCTCTTCGACCAGCACCGTCACCTCGCCACCTGGTCGAGCTTGGAAATTCGGTACTTACCCTCGTCGAGCACCATCGTCACCCGCAAGCGGTAGCCCGCTTCCTGGTTCTGCGACTCGGCGTTGGAGACCTTCACCCGCAGCGGCACCAGAATCTCGACGGAGCCGTCGGGGTTGTTGCGTTCGACCGCTGCACGCAGGTCGGAAACCTGGACGTGGGCGTCCGCGGCTTGATAGGCCTCGACGAGCAGTCCGCTGTACAGGATCGCCTGCGATCGGAAGGCTCCGGCACCACACTCGACGATCTTCTGCGCGCTGGAGGCCATCGCCCCGATGTCAGGCGCCTGGGTGGCCCCGACGCAGTCCTTGGCGGCTTCCACGGCGGCGGCGTCCCGGCGCGCAGTGGCCTGGCTGTCATGGTGCGAGCGCAGTGCAATGAAGTAGCCGCCGGCCGCGAGTCCGCCGGCGAGCAGCACAAGTGTGGCCGCGATGCCGATGAACCAGCTGCGGCCCAGACGCGAGGTGCCGCGTGGGTCGTGCTCTCCAGCCTCGCCTTCTGGGACCTCGGCGAGGTCTTCGGCGTCTGACTCGGAGATCTCGTGGTCGGCCGCGTCGTCGGATTCCAGCGAATCCTCGGCAGTCTCCTCAGCGGCGGGATCGTCGGCTACCGCAACCGCCGTGTCGGTTTGGTCGGATCCGGCCTCGGCAGTGCTGGTCGGGTCGGCTTCGACCTCAGATTCTGCCGAATCTTCGGCCGCCACCTCCGAAGCCGAATCCTCGCCCGTCACCTTCGAAAACGAGGGATCTTCATCCGTGTCGTTCGGGGTCAGCCGGCTGGCGCCAGCATCTCCTTCCATCCGTCATCTCCTGTGTTGCGTGAGTTGTTGACGGAGTATTTAGAACCGTCGGGGCCCGCTACCTCGCCACTCATCGGACTATAGACGGCGGCCGGAGGCCCACCCGGACTGTAGATGCACGGGTTGGGCTGTTGCCCGTTGCACTGGACAGTGCCCGAGCCCGGCCGCTGCAACGGATCGCTTTTCGGCGGCGGCGTCTGCCCGCCTGGTGGCAGGCGATTGGCAGGCAACGGGTTCAGGCCGTTGTTGACCGATGGCGCCGGGATCACAAATCCCGGTTTCACCGCCTGGTCGCAGCGCCCGCCCGGGGCCGGGCAGTTCAGGATCTGGTTGGGGTCGCCGTACCACGGGTTGGTCCCCAGTGGCACATATGGCTTACCGCTGCGGCAGTCCGCCGGTGTCGGCGCGCGTCTGCCTGGGACGTCCATACACGGCATGTTGCGTGCGCCACGTACCACGTTGGCCTGGAAGTCCTGTGGGATCCTGCAGTAGTTGTTCTCCCGCAGCGGTGCGATGCTGGTGTCGGCCGGCGCGCGCCACTCCGGCGCGGGGCGGAACCCGGTCAGACACGGCGCCGGATAGTTGATCGCCAGGGTGAGGTCAAGCGCGGCCATCCGGTCTTTTTCGTACGGTGCGGAGATCGCCTGCACGATGGAACCGAGCTGCGGCAACATCACCGCTACCTGTTCGACGCCGGGGTTGTAGCGCTTGAGCATGTCGAGGACGATCTCGAGGTTGGCCAGGGTCTGCGGCAGCGACTCACGGACGTCGCTGAATACCGAGTTCACCTGGTCCGCGGTCGGGGCCGCCTGCGTCAGAATGCTTTTCAGGTGCGAATCCTGCTGCGCAGTCTGCTTTCCCAAGATGTTGAGGTTGCGTGCCCACCGGTCGATCGCGTTACTCGAGACGGCCTGGCTGTCCAGGATCGGCGCCGAGTTCTGGACGATGTCGTCGATCTGGTTGATGTTGGTCTTGAAGTCGCCGACAATCGCCTGGGTGGAGTCGACCAGACGCTGCAACGCCGGACCCAGGCCGCCGACTGCGTCAGCCGTCTCGTCCAGCAACTGACCGATTTTCTCCTTCGGAAGCACCGCCAGTCCCCGGTTGGCGGTGTCCAGGGCCGGCCCGATCTCACTCGGCACCGTGCCCTTGGTCATGGTCTGCCCTGGCGAGAAAAATCCCTGCGACTTGCCTTGCGACACCAGGTCCAGATACTGCTCACCGACCGCCGACACCGAGTGCACGTTCGCCACCGCGTCAAGCGGAATCTTGAACTTGCTGGAGATGCTCAGCTCCGCCTCGGCGCCCTTTTCGGTGGGCTCGACGGAGGTGACCTTGCCGATGGTCACACCCCGATAGGTCACGTTGGAAGTCGGGTACAAACCGCCCGAGGCCGGAAGTTCGGCCTTTAGCGGGTACTGACCGATGCCCACTAATTTCGGAAGCTGCAGATAGTAGATCCCCAGCACCAGCAGGGCCACCGCGGTCAAGATGCCGAAAATGACCAGCTGGCGCCTGATTAATCGAGTCAGCATTGCCGGTCCGCCCTCTCCACCAGTGGTCCGCCCGGCGCGTCGTTCGGGTTCGGCGTGAACCGCACGTCCGGAATCATTGTCGCGGGATCCCGGCCATACGACTGCTCCAATGCTCGCAACGCTCCCGAGAACCCGGTGCCTGTGAGGAACGCGTTGTCGACCGCGGACAACGTCGTGTCGACCTCGAGGGAGGAGTTCATGAAGTCGCCGCGGATCAGCTTCGGTGCGGTGTCCAGGTCGAACGGCGCGGTGAAGATCAACTTCAACGCACCCAGCAGGTACGGCGAAGCCTTGCCCAGCTCCTTGAGCGGGCACTGCAGCGACTGCAGGTCCTGGTGCAGCGGACCTCGCGCTTCGCCCAGGTACTGGGCGGCGGCCTGGCTGAGCGCACCCACCGATTGGACCGCGTCGACCAGATGCTTCTGATACTCCGGGGCCGCGAGGTACTTGATCAGCGGCGGGAATTCGGTCAGCACGCGATCCAGCACATCGGACCGGTTGCCGAGGTATTCCAACAGCCGGTTGGTCGAGTCGATGGCGTGGGTGATGTCATCGCTCTGCGCGTTGAGCTGACGGGTGAAAGTGTCGAGTTTGCCGAGGAATGCGCGGATCTGCGGGCCCCGGCCGGTCAGGATCTTGCTGACCTCGTTCTGCAGCACCTCGAGATTCGGGAGTCCACCGCCCCGCACGACCATCGCCAGGCTCGCCAGTGTCTGCTCGGTACTGGGAAAGGCCGACGAGTTCTTCAGCGGGATGGTGTCGCCGTTCTTGAGCATCTGCGACGACGGGTCGGGCGGCGATGCCAGCTCGATGTGCTGTGAGCCCAGCAGGCTGGTCTGCCCGATCTTGGCGGTGGTGTTCTTCGGCAGCTTGACGTTCTTTTGCAGGCCCAGCGTCAGCGTGGCTACCCAGTTCTTGGCGCGGTGGCCGTTGATCTCGACGTCCGGTGTTTTGAGCTCGATCTTGCGGATCGAGCCGACGAAGACGTCGGCCACCAAGACCTTGCTGTTGCCGTCGATCGCCAACGTGTCCGGCATCTGCACGTACACGGTGTAGGACCCGGAACTATCACCCGGGCCACCGGGAAGCGAGACGTTCGAAATCCCGTGCCAACCGCACGAGCTCAACAGCATTGCGGCAACGAGCAATACGAGGCTCTGCCAAATCCGGTGGCGCACCTTACTGAGGATTACGCGCATCAGTTACCCCCTCCTGGCGCTTCAGCGGGCAACGCGGGTCCGGGCGGTGCCTGTACCGCCAACGGCGACGGTCCGGGTGCGGGCGGCGGTGGGACGGGGCCGGGGATCACGTTGGGTCCCGGCGGCGGCGGTGGGATCGGCGCCGGATTGCCAGGCAATCCGATATACGGCGCCGGCCCGAGAGGCTGCTCGTCGTAAGCATTCTGGTATCCCGGCGGGGTCTGCAGGTTCGACTGCACCGGCGCGATGTTGGGCCCGCCCATCAGCTCGGCCAGCGAGTCGGGGGTCAGCAAGCCCGCCGTGATCGGTCCCACCTTGAGGCCCTGCATTCCGGGCGCGGTGATCCAGCCGTGCTGCGTATTGCGGTGCGACGTTGGGGTGTCAGGCACCCAGATGCCGGGCACGGTGGTGTCCTTATAGCCGTTCGGGGGATGCAGCCGGTCCTCGGAGTAGGCGACTTCCTTCGGCAACGCTGCAGCGAGGCTGAACGGGTTGAGGCCGAAGGGCAGATAGTTGAACTTGATTGCGTCAAGCACCGGCGCCAGGTACTGCGCACAGAGCTCGGCCGATTCCTGATAGCCCAGCCGGCTGCCGGCCTGTATGGCGCTGCAGAGGAATTCCATCGGGTTCGCGAAACCCATCGTGCCGACCGTTCCGGCCGGCTGCCCGACGACGGCACTGTGCGCCGGGTGGTAGATCAGGTTCAAGTTGGAAAAGGCGGTCGGCCCGATGTGCAGGACGTTCTCCAACCCAGTCAGCGTTTCGGGCTGGACCAGGGTGTTGGTCGTGTCGCCGAGGTTGTTGATGTCGTGCGTCAGCACCTCGCGGTTCTTGTCGAGGAACGGCCGCACCGTCGTCAGCAGGCCGTCGAACTGCTGCAGCGCGTTGGACAAGTCCTGGTCGGAACCGGTCAGGCTGTTGGTGAATTGGGCCAGATTCTTGTTCAGTGCCACGAACTTCTGGTCATCCGCGTGCAGGGCGTTGACAAACAGCGCGAGGCTGCGCACCACTGCGAAGAAGTCGCCTCGACCTTGATTAAGCGCGGTCAGCGCTCGCGACAGGTCGTTGAACGTGGTGTTGATCTGCTTGCCCTTGCCCGCCAGCCCGTCGGCAAAGGATTCAATGACCTCGCCGAACGGGCCCTTGGGTTGCTCCTTGGTCGGCCCGAGTTTGGAGATGACGTTCGTAACGGCGTTGCGCAGCTCGTCGTACTCGGTCGGCACCTGGGTGCGCTCTTCCGGGATCACCGCGTTGTCGGCCAGCACGGGACCACCCTTGTACACGGGTTCCAGCTGGACGAGCCGCGACGCCACCAGCGTCGGGTTCAGGATCACCGCCTGCGCGTCGGCAGGCACCTTGTACTTGTTGGCGTAGTGGAAGGTGACCTTCATCTTGTCGCCGGCCGGTTCAACCTTGTCGACCGCGCCGACCTTGACACCCATGATCTCGACCCGGTCGCCGTTGTACAGGGCGTTGGCCACCGGGAAATAGGCCACCACGGTGTTGGTCGTCAGCTTCTTGTAGAGCTGAATTCCCAGGTATCCCAGCACCAGCGCCGCCACGATGGCGAGCGAGCCGATGACGATCGCCGCACGTGACAGCTTCGGCAACCGCAGGTTGCGGAAATCAAAGACGGTGCTCAATTCTGGTTACCTCCTTGCGCACCGCTGCCGCCGGCGCCACCCGTGTTGGCGATATACGGCGCCGGTACCTGCGGCCCTGGTCCGGCCGGTGCCGGGGGTCCGGCCGGCAACGGTCCTGGCGGTGGAGCTGCGGCGGGGTTGCCCGGGGCCGGGCCCGGGAGTGGTCCCAGCGGCTCGGTGCGTCCACCGGCCGGTCCCGGCGCGATTGGCACCGGAGTGCCCGGCACGTCCGGCTGGACCTCTCCCGGTCGCCCGGCGATCGGGATACCCGGGGTCGGGGGAAGACCGTTGGGGTTGGGCGGCGAGGATGCCACATTGGGCAGGGCAGGGTACGGCCCATTCGGTCCGAACGGTCCCAGGTTTTGGTCGATACCCGCGCACGGCATCGGGTTACCCGGCCGCGGGAACAACTCCGGCGTCGGCGTGTACGAGCACGGCGACCCTGGCGCCACCGCCGGGTACGGGTGATCCGGGGTGCCTTCCAGCACCGGCGGCGCAGGCGGCGGCGCACCATTCGGGAACCGCGTGCCATTCGGGTCGGGGAACTTGAACGCCGGCAGCCCGGCACTGCGCCAGAATTCTTCGGGATCGATACTGCGCTTTTTGAATGCGGCGTCCACCCACGGCTGCAGGATCCAGTACGGCAGCAGGTTGGTCAGCTGCACCTTGAAGTACGGACCCGACGCGACGGCTTCGTTCAGTCCCGTGATGCTCTTGCCGAAGTTCTTGATGGTCTGAGCGAGATCGTCTTTACGGGCATCCAAGAGGTCGCTGACGGTGCGCAACTGCTCCAGCACGTGATTGAGGTTCGGGTTGTCGTTGATCAGGTTCTCCACCTGGGCCGAGAACGTGGCGACGTTGCTCAACAGCGCGCTGATCGCCCGGCTGCGCTCGTTGAAGGCGGCCAGCAAGCTGTTGGCGTTGACGAACAGCCGGTCGACCTGTTGGCTCCGGTCGCCCAGGATGCTGGCGATCTGATTTGCCTGTGCCAGTAGGTGGGTGATCTGCTCGTCGCGCTTGCCGATGGTGTCGGAGAACTTGGCCACCCCGTCGAGCGCCGCACTCAGGTGCGGATACGTCTGATCGATGGTCTGCGACAACACGTGCAGCGACTCTTTGACGGTGTCGATGTTCCAGCCGGCGGCGGCCTTGGTGACGTCGAAGAACGCGTCGTAGATCTGGTAGGGGGTGGTGCTCTGCCCCAGCGGCAGCGTGGCGCCGGCCTGTAACGTCCGGGAGCCCCGCGGCTCGATCTCGAGCACCTTCTTACCCAGGATGGTGTCGGTCTTGATCGCCAGTCGGCTCTCGGTGCCGATGGTGTTACCGCCGGTCGAGAACTTCATCGCGACGTGGTCGCCGTCGATTGTGATGGACTCGACGTCGCCAACGTCGACGCCGGCGATACGGACTTTGTCGCCCTTGTTGAGCTGTCCCGAGTCGGTGAACAGACCGTAATAGGTGGGTTCTGCGAACAACTGCGGCGTGCTGGTCAGGGTTTGACCGACGCCGACGACCATCACTGTGACGATCAAGCCCATCAGGCCGATCCGCTTCCGGTTCGCGGGTTCCAGCGTTCTCATTGCGGCGTGCACCTACCCGATGGTTGCGACCAGATCTTGACCGTGCGGACCGGGCCGCCGGCCTGCAGTCCGTTTGTCTTCAGCGTGAGGTCACACAAGTAGAAGTTGACCCAGTCGCCGTAGTTGCCGGCGGCGTTACCCACGATGTTCACCCCGATCGGCGTCCGCTTTATCTGGTCGTCGTAGAGGTCGCGCTGGTCGACGATCGGCTGCTGGATGGGCTCGAGGTAGTTAAGGGTCTTATGCAGCAGGGTCCGGTTATCGGCGAGCAGGTCGCCGACCGTCCCGGCGCCATTGCTGATGTTCGCGATGCCTGCCGCAAACGGTTCGGCATGGTCGTTCAGGCCGGTGATCAGTTTCTCGAAATTGTCGACGGTCTCGTCAAAGTCTTTGCGGTGCTTGACCGTGGTGTCCAGCACGATGTTGAGATTCTTGACCACTTCTCCGATGGCCTCGTCACGCTCGGCGATGCGGGACGTCAGTTGCGCGGTCTGGTCGAGGATGTCGTTGATCGTGCCGCCCTGGCCCTGGAAGACGGTGATGATGGCCGTCGCGATGTTGTTCACCTTCTCCGGGTCCAGCGCCCGGAACAACGGCTTGAAACCGCCGATCAGCGCGTCCAGGTCAAGTGCCGGCGATGTGTGCGACAGCGGGATGAACCCGTGCGCCGGAAGAATTAGGTCGCCACCTTCGCCTTCACCGCGCTTGAGCTCGAGGTAGCGGTCGCCGATCAGGTTGAGGTAGCGCACCTGAGCGGTGGTGGACTGATACAGCGGGACGCCGCGGTCGACGTTGAAATCGACCCGCACGCGATGGCCACCATCAAGCAGCTTGATGTCTTTGACCTTGCCGATCTCTACCCCTGAGGCCCGAACGAATTGGCCTGAGCGGAGTCCGCTGATGTTGTTGAACTCGGCGGTGTAGGTGGTGGTCCGGTCGAAGCGCATCTGACCGAACACGACGGTGATCAACGCGGTGAAGAAGATCAGCACCAGCGAGACAACGCCGAGCTTGACGAGGGTTCCGGTCATTTTCATGGGTTGATCGTGTGGTCCCCCACTTGGCGGCCCCAGACGTACTCGACTGCGTACGGGGAGCCGGTATCGACATGGTTGTACGGAGCGAGGCTGTTACCGGTATCCAGGATCAGCGTTGGCGCGGGCCACAATTCGCGGGTGATGGTCTGCCAGCAACCCGGCGCGCCGCCCGGCCCGCCGTGCGCATTGACCCGAGGCAGGTTCTCCGGGTAGATGTACGGGTTGGGCGCTCCACCGATCAGGCCGGTCAGCGCGGACAGTCCCAAGGTGGCCGCTGTTATTCCCAGCCCGGGGAGGCTCAGAGCCAGCCCGAGGCCGGAGAAGATCTCGGTTTCCGACCGCAGCGAATACGGACTGGTGAAAGCGGCAACCTTCGGTTCGACGTCGTGCAAATTACGGACGGAGCAGAACAACGCAGGGCTGTTGGTGTCCAACAACTGCGCCGTCGGCAACAGGTCTTTGGCTCCCCGCGCGAAATACGGCCCACCCTTGTTGAAGATCTCGGCGCCGGTCGCACCGAACCCGGCTGCCGCCAGCAGCGCACGGTCCAAGTCCTTCTCTTGGGCGTGCACGGTGTGCGCCGTCGTCGCCGCGTTGTTCAAAAAGTCGAGCAGATCGGGAGACGCGTCGGCATAGGTGTCGCCGAGCTTCGCCAACTGCTGAACGTCATGGCGGATGATCGGCATCCGCGGGTTGACCTCGTCGAGTGCCGCGCTGCCGTTGATGATCGACTGCCCGAACTTGTCACCCAACCCGCTCAATGCCTGCGCCGCGGCGCTCAGGGTCAGGTTCACCTTGACCGGGTCGATCTTCTCGGCGATCGAGGTGATGGTCTGGAACAGCGTGTTGACCTCGGTCGTGACCGAGCGGGCGTCGATCACATTTTTCGGCGTGATCCGTTGTGGCAGTGGATTTTCCGGCGCCGTCATCGACACGTACTTCTCGCCGAACACAGTGGTGGCCACGATTCTTGCGTCCACGTTCGCCGGAATCAGGTGCAGGTATTTGGGATAGACGTCCAGGGTGAACTTAGCCGCGGGCTTGCCGTCGCGCTCGATCTCGTCGATGTCGGCCACCCGGCCGACCTGCACGCCGTTGTAGGTGACCTTCGAACCGGGGTCCATCACCAGGCCGGCCCGGTCGGACAGCATGGTCAGCTTGGTCTTGTCGACGAAGTCGCCGCTGTACTGCAGGTAGACCAGCCACAGCACGAGCGCAGCAATGAGAAAGACGACGAGGCCGGCGACCCGAAAGGGTTGGAACGGCGCCTTGTTGATTTTCCCGCGTGGTTGCGTCATTGGCCCCCCGCCTACACCGTGAAGTTGAAGTTGGGATTGACGCCGTAGAGCGCCATTTCGGCCAACAGGATGACGACAGGGGAAGCAACCAGTGAGAAGCGCATCGACCGGCCCACCGCTTCGCCGACGCCGACCGGGCCGCCGCTGGCGTTGTATCCGTAATAGCAGTGCGACAGCATCACGACCGCGGCGATGATGATCACGTCGACGAACGACCAGAACACGTCATCGGGGCGCAAGAAGGTTCGGAAGTAGTGGTCGTAGGTACCAGACGTCTGCCCGTACAGGACTGTCGTGACGATCTGCGGCGACAGGAAAGACAGGATCAGGCCGACTGAGTACAGCGGGATGATCACCACCAGCCCTGCCAGCATCCGAGTCGACACCAGGTACGCGTTGGACTTGACGCCCATCACCTCCAGCGCGTCGATCTCCTCGCTGATTCGCATGGCGCCGAGCTCGGCCGTGGCGCCGGCGCCGACCGTCGCGGCCAGCGCGATGCCGGTGACGATCGGGGCGACAAGACGCACATTGATGAATGCGGAGACGAATCCGAGCAGGGTATCGAGTCCGACGTGGCCCAACGACGCAAGGCCCTGGATGGCCACCAGCGAGCCGGCAGAAAGGGTCACGAAACCGATGATCACCGCGGTGCCGCCGATCACGGCCATGGCGCCGGTGCCCATACCGACCTCGGCGATCAGTCGCAAGATTTCTTTGCGATAGCGGGTCAGCGCCCACGCCATGTCGCGGATACCGATAATCGTGAACCAGCCCAGCTTTCCGGCTTCGTCCAGCGGCTTGGTCGCCGTGTCACCGAAGCGACGAAGGTCGCCGGACAGCCGCGGGAAGCGGGAGCGCAGTACCTGGGCAGTCGACACGTCAGCGCCCCGTTCCGAATCGCACACCGATGGTGGTCAACACCACGTTGACCGCGAACAGCGCCACCACGCACAGCACCACGGTCTCGTTGACTGCGGTGCCCAGACCCTTGGAACCGCCGCTCACCGTCAGCCCGCGGTAGCAGCCGACCAGTCCGGCGATCATGCCGAAGGACAACGCTTTGATGGTCGCAATCACCACTTCCGGCAGCCCGGTGAGCTGGGTCAGCGTCGCCAGATAGGCACCGGCCGACACGTGCTGGAGGTAGACGCCGAAGACGAACCCACCAACGATCCCGACCATGCTGACCAACGCATTAAGCAGCATTCCGACCAAGGAACAGGCCAGCACGCGAGGAACCACCAGTCGGTGGATCGGGTCGATGCCGAGGACCTCCATCGCATCGATCTCTTCGCGGATGGTGCGCGCTCCCAGGTCCGCGCAGATGGCGGTCGAGGCCGCACCGGCGATCACCAGCACGGTGTTCAGCGGGCCGATTTGGGTGATGACGGCGATGCCGGCGCCGGCGCCGGAGAGGTCGGCGGCGCCGACCTGGATCAGCAGGATGTTGAACGTGAAGATGAAGAGTGCGGTGATCGGCACCGAGATCGCCATGGTCGGCAGAATGGCGACGCGCAGGATGAACCAGCACTGGATGATGAATTCTTTCCACTGAAAAGGCGGGCGGAACAACGCCTTTCCGGTGAGGACACACATCCGGAAGAATCCGCCGACAAGGACCAGTGGCGGGCCAATCTGGTCGCGGATGTAGTCGCCAACTCGCGGCTGCGTTGTCGTCACTGCCACCCCCTCCCGTTACAACCCTGCGCCATGCGGGGGAGCGGCGAATAGTCTCGCACGGCTCCTCCTTGCCCCGTCCCCAGGTGTGTGACCCGCGTCTCACTACTGGCAGGTAGTAAGGCGGACCACAGGACTGTACCCGATGGGCTCGGGGGCATGCATGGCATCGGCGTTATTAGCCTTTCGTCTAGTTGACCTGCAGGTTCTCTGTTATGTCAGCTTCGTCAGCCCGGGGCCGGATCCGTTGATGTGGAACCGCTTTGGGTGACAGCCGAGCCGCCGTAGCGCGTCCGCAATTCGGTCTTCAACACTTTGCCGGCGGGGTTGCGTGGCAGGGCGTCGACGATCTCCAGACCCTTGGGGTGTTTGTAGCGCGCCAGCTGCTCGCCGAGGAATTCGTCGAGGTCTTCGATGCTCAGGTTCGCCTGCGTCACCGCCGCGACCGCGACCGGAACTTCGCCCCATTTATCGTGCGGCCGACCGATCACCGCGACCTCCACGATCGCCGGGTGACTGGCCAAGACGTTCTCCACCTCGGCGCAGTAAATGTTCTCGCCGCCGGAGATGATCATGTCCTTCTTACGGTCGACAACCCAGACGTAGCCTTCGTCGTCCATCCGAACCAGATCGCCGGAGTGGAACCAGCCGCCGTGGAACGCCTCGGCGGTGGCCTCCGGGTTGTTCCAGTAGCCGCTCATCAATGTGGGTGCGCGATAGACGATTTCGCCGACCTCCCCGATAGGCACGTCGTTCATCTCCTCGTCGACCACTCGCGCAGCCACCGTCGGGATCACCTTGCCCACCGAGCCGAGCTTCCTGATCGCGTCTTCGCCGAGCAGCATGCACGTCACCGGAGACATCTCCGTCTGACCGAACGCCGCCAAGATCTGCGATCCGGGGAACGTTTCCGACATCTGCCGCAGGAGAGTATCGGACGCCGGCGCGGCACCCCAAGAGATGACCCGAAGCTTCACATGGCGCGGATTCGCCTGCTGCGCACTACATACCGCCTGCCACTGGGCGGGGACCAGGAAAATCCCGGTGACCTTTTCGGCAGCCAGGACATCGAGCAGGTGTCCGGGGTCGAACGCGCCGAGCGGGTGGATCACCGTGGGCAGACCCATCAGCAAGCCGGTCAACAGGTTGCCGATCCCGGCTATATGGAAGAAGGGGACCCCGATGAAGCCGATGTCGTCGGCGGCGAAACCGTGCGTGTAAAGGTTGGCCGTCGTCTGACAGCTCAAGTTGGTGTGGGTCAGCACCGCGCCCTTCGGCCGGCCCGTGGTACCGGAGGTGTACATGATCAGCGCCGGTGAGTCATTGGGGACGTCGGCCGGCCGGGGTTCGTCGCCGGGTTCGTTCACCAACTCCTCGTACGCCAGCAGACCCTCGTCGGCGGAGTCACCGGCAACCACAATGGTTTCCAGTACCGCCGTCACGCCGCGGACGCCGGCCGCCACCGGGGCGAGCACCGGCTCGGTGATCATCACCCGGGCCTCGCAGTCGTCGACCAAAAAGGCGATCTCCGGCGGGGTGAGCCGGAAGTTGACCGGGACGGCGATGGCCCCGATCATGTTGGCCGCCAAGACGGACTCGACGAATTCGGTCCGGTTCAGCATCAGGATCATCACCCGATCGCCCGGACTGACCCCTCGACGAGTCAATGCTCCGGCGAGCTTCGCGACACGGTCCCGCAGGCCGGCCCACGTCACGGTGTTGCCCAGAAATCTCAGCGCAGTCGCACCCGGCTGCATGTAGGCGTGCCGCTCGAGCTGGTTGACCCAGTTCTGTCGTCTAGCCAGATACGGCTGCTCCAACAAGGCTCCGTCGGCGTCCGTCCCCTGGGCGCCGTGGCCGGTCAACTGCGCGGTCAACTGATCGCTTCCCTTCTGGTAAGCAGGTTGGTTAAGTTGATATTTGATAAAATCTAGTGTTGTCTGGGTCACACTATGGTCTTGGCCTCACGAAGACAAGCCCGGTGACCTCGTTGAGCGCACCGACAGTAACGCGCCTTTCCGCGCAGCGGGACGGCCGGCTTCCGCTGCGCCGGGCGCAGTTGTCCGATGAGGTTGCGGGCCATCTACGGGCTGCGATCATGTCAGGCGCGCTGCGGCCGGGGACGTTCATCCGGCTCGACGAAACCGCAGCCAAGCTCGGCGTCAGCGCGACGCCGGTGCGCGAGGCGCTGTTGAAGCTACGCGGCGAGGGCATGGTGCAACTCGAGCCGCACCGCGGTCACGTTGTGTTGCCGCTCAGCCGCCAGGACGTCGACGACATCTTCTGGGTGCAGGCGACCATCGCCAAGGAGCTTGCGGCGTCGGCCGCCGAGCGGATCACCGACGCCGAGATCGACGACCTCGAACACCTCACCGACGTGTTGACCGCCGCCGTCGCCGCCGCGGACATCGACGCGATCGCCTCGACGGAGTTCGCGTTTCACCGTGCCTTCAACCACACCACCGGACGGATCAAGCTGGCGTGGTTCCTGTTACACGTCGCCCGGTACATGCCGCTGGTGGTGTACGCCGCGGACCCGCAGTGGGGTGGTGCCGCCGTGCAGAACCACCGCGAGGTCGTCGCGGCGTTGCGGCGACGAGACACCGCCGCGGTCGTCGAACACACCACCTGGCAGTTCACCGACGGCGCCCGTCGGCTCACCGAACGGCTGCAGAGCAGCGGGATCTGGGACTAGCGCCCGACGACGATGCGGGCCAAAACGGCCCGCTGAGGAATAGGGCTATTAACTAGCCCGCCGCGAGGTCTTCGGCGCGCTTCTTGAGATTCTCGGCCAGGTAGTCGATGACGTTGCCGGCCAACTGCTTCACCATCGGCGCCGGAATCGGCAGCGAGGGCTCGACGTCCAAGTCGACGGTCAGCAGTGACGACGACCCGGTGTCCACCACGCTGAACAACTGCTCCTGCTTTTTGAACAGGTTTCCCTGCTGCAGCACGGTCTGAATCTGAGTCGGGCTCGGGTAGTAGACCGCCTGGATCAGGCTGTCCTCGATGGCCTCGAACTTCGCATCGAGGCGCAGCTGGCTGGGGCGCCCGTCGTCGTAGCGGGCCAGTACCCACAGGCCCTGGACTCCGTCGTTCCACTCGGGGTAGGACTCGAAGTCGGCGACGATCGCCAGGATCGATTCGGCGTTGGCGGCAACCTCAACGGTCTTGCTGACAAAAGGCATTCGCCGAGCTTACCGAGAGTGCTCGACCGCAAGATTCCCCAGTTAGACGCAGGCCGTCGACAGCAGTGCGCGGATGTCGTCGGGAATGGGCGTCGGCCGGCGGGTGGTCTTGTCGACGTAGACGTGCACCCAATGGCCGACCGCGGCGATGGCCTGCGGCTCGTCGTCATCAAGTTCGTCGGCGCCGCGGAATACCCCGAGCCGATACGTCACGCTGCTGTTGCCGAGCCGGGTTACGGCCACCCCGACCACAAGTCGTTCCGGGAAATGCAGTTCGGAGAAGTAGCGGCAGCCCGATTCGGCGACAATGCCCTGCGCCGACGAGGTCACCGGGTCGAGCGTCACGTTGGTGCCGATCCAGCCATTGATCGCGGTGTCGAAAAGCTGGTAGTACACGGCGTTGTTCAGGTGGCCGAACATGTCGTTGTCGGCCCATCGGGTCAGTACCGGCCAGTGCACCGGAAAGTCGCGACTGGTGAGTCCGTCTGGTGCGGGCGGAACCGAGATCATGGTTGTATTCGACCATGCTTGAAATCCGGGGCGCCGTGCTGGAGCAGATCGGATCGCCTCGGCCGTTCGCCACTTCTCGACCCATCACCATTGCCGACATCGAGCTGGCCCCGCCGGGCGCCGACGAACTGCTGGTGCGCATCGAGGCCGCCGGCGTCTGCCATTCCGACCTGTCGGTGGTGGACGGCAATCGGGTGCGTCCCACGCCGATGCTGCTCGGGCATGAGGCGGCCGGAATCATCGAGCGGGTCGGCGACGGCGTCAACGACGTCGTGGTCGGCCAGCGCGTGGTGATGACGTTCCTGCCGCGGTGCGGGCACTGCGCGGCGTGCGTGACCGACGGGCTGACGCCGTGCAAACCGGGCAGCGCGGCCAACAACGCCGGAACGCTGCTCGGCGGCGGAATGCGGCTGACTCGCGCCGGTGACAAGGTCTTTCACCACTTGGGGGTGTCCGGTTTCGCCACGCACGCGGTGGTCAACCGGGCCAGTGTCGTACCGGTGCCCGACGACGTCCCTCCCCCGGTCGCCGCGCTGCTGGGGTGCGCGATGCTGACCGGCGGCGGCGCGGTGCTCAACGTCGGCAAGCCGCAACCGGGGCAGACGGTGGCCGTGGTCGGCCTCGGCGGCGTCGGCATGGCCGCCGTGATGACCGCGCTGTCGTATGCCGGGGTTCACGTGATCGGCGTCGACCAGCTTGCCGAAAAGCTCACCAGCGCACGCACTCTCGGTGCCCACGAGGCGTACACGCCGCAGCAGGCCACCGACGCCGGCGTGAAGGCGCACGTGGTCGTCGAGGCGGCCGGCCACCCCGCCGCCCTGGAGACGGCCATCGCCCTCACCGGCGCCGGCGGGCGGACCATCACCGTCGGCCTGCCGCGGCCAGATGCCCGGATCAGTTTGTCGCCGTTGGGGTTTGTGGCAGAGGGCCGGTCGCTGATCGGCAGCTACCTCGGCTCTGCGGTGCCGGATCGCGACATCCCGCAGTTCGTCGAGCTGTGGCGTTCGGGCCGGTTGCCGGTGGAGTCGCTGATCTCGTCGCAGATCACCCTCGACGACATCAATTCCGCGATGGACAACCTGGCCGACGGAACCGCTGTCCGCCAGCTGATCAGCTTGGGCTAGCACCATGGGCACGTCGACTGTGCAGGCTATGGGGTGGGAATACCCGGGCGGATTCAGGCGGTAGTTGCAACACCGGGTGGTTTGAATGGTTGTGAGAGTAGTGCGTCGAGGGCTTCTGCTGGTGTTTTCCATGCCAGTGTCTTGCGGGGCCGGGTATTGAGTTTGGTGGCGACGAAGTCGAGGTAGTCGGCCGGGAAGACCGACAGGTCAGTGCCTTTGGCAAAGTATTGGCGCAGCAGTCCGTTGGTGTTTTCGTTGCTGCCACGCTGCCACGGGGAGTGCGGATCGCAGAAGTAAATGTCGAGTGCGGCGGCTTGGGCGATGGCGAGGTGATTGGACATCTCCTTGCCCTGATCCCAGGTCAACGAGCGGCGCAAGTGTTCGGGTAACTGGGTCATCTTGTCCACCACGGCGTTTTGCACCGCCAGGGCGCCGTGGTCATCGGGCAGGTGCAGCAGCATGACAAAACGCGTGGTGCGCTCGACCAGGGTGCCAATGGCGGATTTCGATTCAGCACCGACGATCAGATCACCTTCCCAATGCCCGGGCACCGCACGGTCGGCGACCTCGGGAGGTCGCTCACTGATGTTGACCATGTCCCGGATGCGCCCTCGGCGTTGCGCCACCCGCCGTTGCGGTCGACGCACGGCCCGCCCGGTGCGCAGGCACCGGTGCAGCTCACGCCGTAACTGGCCGCGTCCCTGCACGTAGATCGACTGATAGATCGTCTCGTGCGACACCCACATCTCCGGATCGTTGGGAAAGTCCAGCCCCAACCGCACCGCAATCTGCTCCGGGCTGTGCTGCTGGTTCAACCGAGTCTGCACCTCGCTGGCGCAGCCGCTCGCCAACTTACCTAGCTTCGGGCGGCAAGCACGGCGCTGACTGCGGGCTTGAGCCGTGACGGCCCGGTACTGAGGACGCCGCAACGGCCCACCTCGCCATGGAGCCCCGAACCGGTACTGCGGCCGGTAGTGGTTGCGTCCGGGTCGGCTGTTGCGCTTGATCTCTCGCGAAATCGTCGACGGCGCCCGGCCCAGCCGGCGGGCAATGTGGCGGACCGATTCCTGAGCGGCCACCCCCACAGAGATCTCCTCGCGTTCTTCGAAACTCAACCGCGATCGCCGTCGCGGTCCAACATCGGTAAAACGTGGTTTCACTCCGCCAGAATCAGCAAACCAACACCAGCCCGTGGCCTCCGACACGCCGACGGCCACCCCAGCATCTGAGGGGGCTAACCCCTGACCAATCAACTCCCAAAACGCGCGGGTCGTATTCGGTAGCGGCAGAGGACGCATCAACACTCCTGACTAGCAAGTGTTGCAACTACTCCTTGAACCTAAGCCGCCAAACTCGTGCATAAGCTACACAGTCGGTACCGCTTCGGGTTCAGGGCCCGTAGAAAGCGCGGCGCACCGCGCGGCCCTGCAGAGCGAACAGGTGCTCGGAGACCTCCCAGTCGGGCAGCAACGAGTCGAACCCGTGGCAGGTGCCGGCGAACACATGCAAATCCGTGCCAACCCCGTCGCGCAGCAGCCGCAGCGCGTAGTCAAGCGCCTCGTCACGAAGCGGGTCGATCTCCGAACAGGTGACGAATGCCGTTGACAGGCCATGTAATTGGTGGCGTCGAGCGGGAACGGAATCCGCAGACGGCTCGGTGGACCCAAGGTAATGCCGCCACATCAGCTCGGCGGCGGGCCCGTCGAACGCCGGCGTCTCGGTGAACTCCGTCTTCGATCCGGTCACCCGGTCATCGAGCACAGGTTGATGCAGCAACTGGAACACCACCGGCGGCAGCGAACCGTCGGCGGATCGCTGCGCGAGGCACGCCGCCAACGCGCCACCGGCGCTGCTGCCGGCCACTGCGAGTCGCGAGGTGTCGACGCCCAACTCCGCGGCGTTGCCGATCACCCAGTTCAGCACCGCTGCCGCGTCATCGATGGCGGCCGGATACGGATGCTCGGGAGCCAGGCGGTAGTCCACCGATACCACCGAGCAATGCCCGCGGCGCGCGAGTTCCAGGCACTGACGGTGGTCGGTGTCCAAATTTCCGAGCACGAATGCACCGGCATGGCAATAGATCACAGTGGGCGCGGGCGGTGGCGCGCCACGGTAGATGCGTACCCGCACGCCGGCCGCGGTCGCGTCGCTGATCGATACGCCGATGGCGTCGGTGCCCTCGACCGCCGCGTGACGACGTTCGTCCAGCCCTACCCGGATCGGGCCGAGGTGCGACAGGTCGGTACGCGTCGTCGCGACGGCACGCAGTACAGGGTCGAGTCGCTCGTCGATCACGCGGACTCGAAGGTGAAGTCAGGAAAACCCGCGCGGGTCAGCAGGATCCCCCGGGCGATACCACCGGGCCAGGCACCGATGATGCCGACCCTCACTGGATTTTGAGGCATTGGCCGCCGTCGATGACGAGCTCGGAGCCCGTGATGAACGACGCCTGGCTCGAGACCAGGAAGGCGACCGCATCGGCCACTTCGGACGGCTCGCCGATCCGGCCGAAGGCCGACGATGCCGCCAGCCGCGCCTGCGTGTCATCGTCGAGCATCGGTGTCGCGATGGGTCCGGGGAAGACGGCGTTGACGCGAATTCCTGACCGGGCGAGTTCCCCCGCGGCGGCCTGAGTCAGTCCGCGCAGTGCCCATTTCGCCGAGCCGTAGGCGATGTGGTTCGGAAACGGTCGGATCGCGCCGGTGCTGCAGGTGTTGACGATGGCCGCGCCGTCGGCAGCGCGCAACTGGTCGAGCGTCGTCTGGATGCCAAGGAAGGCGCCCAAACAGTTGATCCGCCAGGATTTTTCGAAGCCCTCCAGCGATTCGTCGGCGATCGAGGCGCGGTGCAACATTCCCGCGTTGTTGACCAGGGTGGTCACCGAACCGAACCGCTCGACGGTCGTGGCGACGGCCTGTTGCCATTCCCACTCCAATGTGACATCGAGCGGAACCGCGATCACCCCGTCGTCACCGAGACCGTCGACCACTGTGCGCAGATCGGCCGCATTGACGTCGCACGCCGCGACGAAGAACTCGTCGGCCCGCAGTCGTTGGGTGATCGCCCAGCCCTGCCCGCGGGCGGCACCGGTCACCAGCGCAACCCGCCGCGTCACCGCTCACCTTTCGCTTCTTCGAGATCCGCGGCGGCGCCGCGCCGCAGGGCCTGCGATTCCGCCGTCAGGGTGATCATCTGAAAACCCAGTTGCGCCATGTCATATCCGACCTTGCCGTTGCCGGCGTGGATGGCCGACACCAATCCAGCGGCCGCCGCGGCCTCGTGGATGCCGCTGATGGCTGCCCGCACGTCCTGGTCGACGGTCGCCTTGGTGACGTCGACGCCCATCGAGATCGCCAGATCCGCCGGGCCGACGTAAACGCCCGCCAGCCCGGGCACCGCGCAGATCGCATCGACATCGGCTAGTGCAGCAGCGGTTTCGATCATCGCGAACACACTGACTCGCGCCTCGAGTGCCGCGGTGTCGGCGCCGAGGCCGGCCCGCAGCGGACCAAAGCTTCGCGCACCGGCGGGCGGGTAACGAGTGGCTGCCACCGCGGCGGCCGCCTGGTCGGCCGATTCGATCATCGCGACGATGATGGCGTCGGCGCCGGCATCGAGCACCCTCCCGATGGGCGCCGCGTCGGCGTTTGGCAGTCGCACCGCTGTGCCGATACGCACGTGTTCCAAGCGGCGCAACATGATCGCGATGTCAGCGTCGTCGATGTAGCCGTGTTGGGCGTCGAAGCCGACGTAGTCGTATCCGGCCCGGGCGAACTCCTCCGGTCCGATCGCGGTCGGCCCGGTGATCCAGCCGCCCCATACGGATCTTCCCGACGCGAGCGCCTGTTGCAAGCGGCTGGCTGTCATGACGCCACGATCGCGATCTTGCCGCGCGACGAAACGGGCCGGACGGCCAATTCGAACGCACCCTGGACATCGTCAATCCCGAAGGTGTGAGTCAGATACTTCGCCAGCAGGCCCGGATGTTCGGCGGCGAACTTGTTGGCCAGCTCGAGCATTCGCGGACGATCAAGGGCTATACCGGATTTCAGTGTCAGATTGCGGCGCAGCATGGTGCGCATGCTGATCGGGTAGCTGTCGTCGTCTGGCACACCGAAGTAGAACACCGTGCCGCTCGGCGCCGTGGCCTCGATCGCGTGGTTCAGCGTGGCCACCTGGTGGCCGACGGTCTCGATCACCACATCCGGCCGGTCGGCGGGTTCGAGGTGACTGACCCAGCGGTCGCTGGTGGCCCGCACATACGTGTCGGTGCCGAACTGCGTGGCGATCTCGGCGCGGTCGACCGGGTCGACGCCGGTGACGTGTTGCGCCCCGGCTGCTTTGGCCGCGGACGAGAACAGCAATCCGATCGAGCCCTGCCCGATCACGCCGACGTGGCGGCCGGTGAGGTCGGGCAACTGCTCGATCGCATAGAGCACGCAGGCCAGCGGCTGCAGCCCGATGGCCTGCGCGGGGCTCAGCGTCGGGTCGTAGGCCGCCACTTGATTGCCGTCGGTGACCACCCGCTCCATCAGGCCGTCGAACCCGGAGGCCCAGCCGACCACCCGATCCCCGGCCTGATGTTGGCGGTGGCGGCTGACGATCACTTCGCCGGCCACTTCGTGGATCGGGAAGCCGTCTTTCTCGGCGCCGCTGCGCCCGTGATCACCCGGTAGTAGGCCGCGGACGCCACGGAAAGCGGGCACGTCGCTGCCGCACACGCCGGCGGCCAGGAACTGCAACAGCACTTGGCCATCGGTAAGAGCGTCGGCTGTTTTCTCGGCGATCGAAGTCCGTTCGAATTGATAGGGCGCGACGATGCGATAGGACCACATCTCACACCTCCACCGGCAGCTTGCTCCAGCCCCACTGAAAGCTGGACGGCGGTCGCAACGCCTCCTGGTCGATGATGCGGTAGTCCGGCACTCGCCGCAGCCATTCGGTCACCAGAACGTTGACCTCCAGGCGGGCCAGGTGATAGCCGAGGCAGAAATGCTGTCCGCGGCCGAAGGCCAGCGAGCGGGCGATCGGACGGTTCCAGATGAACTCGTCGGGTCGGGGATACTCGCGTTCATCCCGGTTCGCCGAGCCGAGCAGGGTGATGATCCGCTGCCCCGGCTCGATGGTGGTGTCGTGAATTGTGAAGGGGTTGCGAGCCGTTCGGGCGAACCACTGTGCGGGAGCGCAGTAGCGGATCATTTCCTCGCGTGCGGCGGTCACGTTGGCGGCCGGGTCGGCGCGCACCTCGGCCAGTTGGTCGGGATGCTTCAGCAGCTCCCACAATCCGTGCGCGACGACCTTGGGCACGGTCTCGGTTCCGCCGATGAACACGCAGAGCATCTGGGTGGCGACTTCGGCATCGTCGAGCGCTCTTCCGTCGGGCAGTCGGTAGCCGAGCAGCCCGTCGACCACCGGCAATGTTCCATCGGCGGCTTCAGCCCGTCGCCGCCGAACGGCGGGTATGAGGTGTTCGAGGTAATTCGGCCGGGCTTGCGCGGTGTCGACGCCGCTGCCGGGTTCCGCCAGGCTGCCGGCGTTCACCGCCGCCAGCACGTCAGGAGCGAATTCGACCGGAACGCCGAGTAATTCGCAGACTACCGACGCGACGACGATCCCGCCGTAGTCCTGGGTGAGGTCGAACGTCCCGCGCGGCAGCAGCTCGTCGAGTCGTTCGTTGGCCAGCTCGCGGATCCGGGCGTCCCATCCCGCTGCCTGCTTGGGCCGGAACGGCCGGCTGTGGGCCTTACGAACTCCGTCGTAGATCGGCGCGTCGAACACCGCGTGAAAGGGCAACGGGTGCAACGGTGGATCGGCGACCGGTCCCTGATTGTGGTGGGCCAGCACGGTCGCGGGCGGCAGTGTTCCTTCCGAGGCGACAAAGGTTCCGTCGTTGACCGCCAATACATTCCAGATGTCGTCAAATCGCGACAGTGCAAAGGTGTCCCATTGCGGCAGATAATAGACCGGATGGTGCTCACGTAAGACCCGGTAGTAGGGCAACGGGTCGGCCATCACCGCCGAGTCGAACGGGTTGTAGGAAAAATCGGTCATTGTAGGGGCGATGCTGGAAGTGCTTGCAGGATCGAGTCTTCCCAGCCGTCCCGCAAGGCAGGGGCCACGCTCATCCAGGTGACGATCTCGGCCGGCGGGCTGTCTTTCCAGGACGGGTAGTGGTTGGCGAAGCATTCCCAGCCACCCTCGAGGGCCCAATAGTGGATGACTTCGTTGAAGCGGAAGGTGGTGGTGAACGAGCCCAACCAGTGCTTGCCGGTGCTCTCCGACCAGGGAACGTAGAGTCGCTCGAGTTCGCGGATGTAGTCGTCCTGTCGGCCCGGCTTGGTCTGCATGATTTCTTGAATAACAACGGACGCACCGAAATTCGCCTCCCGCAGCTGGGCGAGCGTCTTGTTGCTCGGCCCCGGGTACATGATCCGGCCCTCGCCCGATGCACCGATCTCGGACAGGAACGCCGACCATTTCCCAGCCGCCACCGCGTGGCTGCCACCACGGTTCTGCGCCGCACCGATCCGGGCGTAGTCAGCGAACGCGTCTATCTCCCAGATGATCGTCACTTGTGGCCAGTGCCCGTTGTAGGGCGTGCTTTCCCACAGCGCAAACAACCGCGCGCCCAACTCGCTCATCATGGGTTGGTAGATGACGGCGAATGCCTCGCTGAACTGGTCGCTGGATCCCTTTCCCAGCGCGATCGTCTCGTGCAGATACAGCAGGGTGTGGCCGTGGTACTTGCGCATCAACCGACCGGAATCAGCTCGGAATCGACTGGCAGCGAGGCTTTCATGTCGCTGAGCAGGGCCTCGGTCGGGCCGACGGTTCCCGGGATTCCGGCCGCGGCCAGGGCGTGACGTTTGAATGCGCGCGCGGCACCGCTGAGCACATGCTGCACCGGGATGGTGCGGGTCCCGACGGCCAGCGGCCAATCGTCATGCCAGAGGGTGACTTCGGTCATCCAGCGGTCCAGTGCGCAGAGCACAGCGCGCTGGATCCGGGCGTCGGCGGCATACATGTCTGCGCTGACGGCCAGACCGCGAACCTCGTGTTCGCTGCTCGCCAGCGGGGCTTGCGCGTCGAGGTCCAAAGCGTGCATACCGAGAATCTCCAGTGGACGGCTGTCGCAGTGCTGCGGCAGCAGCACGTTGACGTGCCAGCCGGCCCGCACCCGGTCGTAGAGCCAACCGCCGACGGAGTGCACCACGTCAGCAGGGCTGGACGCGATGACGTCGAGCCGGTAGGTGACCGATCCCCCGGGTGCGTGCGACCGCCGATTCTCGAAGTCCACCTCGAAGGTCCTCATCGCATCCCTTCAGCTCACGCGTCGACAATGACCCCGCCGACCCAGCGTGACACTTTTAGGTCAATCTGTAAAGTTTCGATTCGATCAAGCTTGGCGTCGGGCCTCGAGCTCGGCGAGCACTTCGTCGGTGTGTTGGCCGAGCTCCGGTGCGCACGCCCGCGGGGACCATGGCGTGCCGTGGAAATCCGCCGGTGTCGCGACCATCGGCACGAAAGCTGGTCCGTCTGGCACGTCGACCATTCCGCCGGCGGCATGAAACTGCTCGTCAGCGATGACATCCTCGATGGTGTTGACCGGCGACCAGAAGAAATCCGGCTCGCCGGCGAATATCTCGGCCCACTCATCCAACGTCTTGGTGGCGAAGATCTGGTCCAGCTCGCCGATCAACTCGACGGCGTTGACGAAGCGCGACAGCGCATCGGCGAACCGCGGGTCATCCAGCCACTCGGTCTTCCCGATGGCCCGGCACAGCGGGGGCCAGTGTCGATCGACTTCCAGCCCGACGATCCAGAACCGGCGCCCGTCGGCGGCGGCGTAGTTGTTCATGCACGGATTGCCCATTTTCTCGCGCTGCCCGATCGCGATCGGCTGACCTGACATCAGGTAGGTGTTCAGGTCGAAGCTCACGGTGTAGGCGCCCTGGCGGTAAAGCGACGTGCTGACCAGCTGACCGTTTCCGGTGCGGTCGCGGGCCACCAACGCCGCGCAGACCGCGGCGGCCAGCGTCATGCCGGCGGAGTGATCGCCCATCCCGCCACGCTGGAACGGTGGGGTCTCACCGGGCCGGGTCAGCAGGTGGGCCAGCCCGCCGCGGGCCCAGAACGCGGCAACGTCGTAGGCGGCCCGGTCGGCGTCCGGCCCGGTTTCCCCGTAGCCGGTGATCAACCCGTAGACCAGCCGCGGATGGTCCGGGGCCAGCGACTCGTAGTCAAGGCCGAGCCGCCGCAGCGCGCCGGGCCGTACATTGGTGATGAAAACGTCAGCGCCACTGATCAATTCGAGTGCGGTACCACGACCGTCGCCGGTGGTCAGGTCGAGGATCACGCTGCGTTTGGAGCGGTTGTCCATCTCGAATGGCGGGCTGACGTCGATGTCGAGACCGAGCATGCGGCCGAACATCCGGGCCGGGTCGCCGGTCGGCGGCTCGATCTTGATGACGTCGGCGCCCCAGTCGGCGAGGATGCCGCCCGTCGCGGGCCCGGCCACCCAGACGCCGAGTTCTACGACATTGATGCCTTCCATCGGTCCGGCCATGCAGGGCATCCTCTCGTCGACTCCGCTAGAGCAACATAACCACTCCGCCCCGAAGCTCCGTGACGCGTCCTAGAGGAATCCGGCGAAATGTTCGATGGACACCTCGTCTGCGGCCGCCTGCCCTACCCGACTGAGATCGCCTATGTGTTCTACCGAATCGAGTCGTTGCACCTGTTCCGGGATCACATCGTGAAGACCGAGTTCGTCGAGACCGCTGCGAGATATTTCGGCGTTATACCGGACATAGCTGAATAGACGCTGTTCTAGCACTCCCTTGCCATTCATCAGATCCCCCACTTCCGAATCGATGGTGGCGCCATGGCGGCATCGTCCGAACACCCGACACAACAGATCCTGCTCGGTCAGTGCGGCATGCATCAGAGCCGCCGGCACCGAACTTGCGTTGTAGAGCAGATTCATGGCGTCTGGGCGCAGTCGATCATCAGTTTTAGGACATGTACCGGTCCCGGCTGAAACCAATAGAAGATCTGCTTCTGTTGCGGGCCAACATAATTGGTAAGATTCCACGGTCGACATCAGGAACAACTGAAAGGCGGGATTGTTGAGCATGGTCATTGCCCCGTCCACGAAAACAAAGCTCTGTTCGCCCACTGTGACGGTTTCCGGAGGAAAGTAGACGGGTGCTGCAGTGCTGGCGCGCACCAGTTGCCACAATGGGATCGCCAAGTTGTTGTCCGCACGATCGGGGGCGTTGAAGAGCGCGTTGGGGTTGTTACTCAACGGCCAAGGCGAGTCTCTGGTGGCATTCCGCACGATGATCAGCAGGAGTGTCTTTAGATCTTCGCTGCCAAGTGTGGTGTTCTGACCAAGCAAGTCCTGCAACAGATTCCGAAGCCGGTGGCTGCCGTATCGGTAACGGTAACGTTGACGCAGTGACGCGTGGTCAAACATCTCCTCTCCCCTGGTGAGGTAGAGATTCAGTATGTGCGTGACACTGTGGCCCTTGGCGAGGCCCGCGGCGATGATCGCCCCGGTGCTGGTTCCCGCGATGTAGTCGAAGTAGTCACCCAGGACAAAGTCTTCTCCCGCGCCAAGGTGTTCTGCCAGCATGGATTCCATCCGCTGGAGCACCTTGAGGGTGATGATGCCCCGTATGCCGCCGCCGTCCAACGCAAGCAGCTTTTTGGGTCCCGGTGAGCTCACTCGTTCTCGGTAGGGCATCCAACCTCCCCGTCGTCATGACGATCGGTTTCCTCGCCGGGATCCGGTTTGGCGGCCCTGCGCTGCCCGCGCTCGATCGATTTCAGAAGCTTGTCGATGTCGGTAGCGAGATCTTCCCCGACAACCACGACAGCGTGCCGCGTGGCGAGGGCCCGTATCGACTCGGGCAAGTCCTCTGCGGCGGGCGCTGAAGCGCCGTCCAACAGCACCGGTATTAGCAGAGCCTCTCGGCGTTCTAATGCCGCTTCGAGCTCACGGCGAACCCAGTCGTTCGGATCGTCGATGCGCCGACTGCCTCCGGTGGGCTCGAGCCAGTGTGGACCGATCAACCCGAGAATGACGCTGCAGCCCCTGATCGCGCTTGTAATACGGTCAGGGAACGACTCGCCATAGTCGATCGACGACGCGTCCATGAAGACACGCGATTCGCCGTAGCGCTTCGCCAGTTCTTTTCGAATGTCGCGCGCCTGCCAGGTGTTCTGACTTCGTCGATAGCTGATGAAGAAGGCCGGAGGCTTCTGCGGTGGCAGCAGATCACCCAAAACCGCTTGGAGATCTGCTAATTGCAGGCGCTGCACATAGGCATCCACACCGATCATTCCGGCGGTGGCAACGACGAGCCCGATGATCGGGCACACGACTGGCACGATCCAGCCCACGTCGAAGGCCAACTGCGCCAACAGCAAGAACACAGCCAGCAGCACGCCGGAACTGGCGAGAGTGCACAGGCCGGATCTGCGAACTCCGATGGCTACGGGGATCGCGATGAGAGCGAGGATGAGGGCAATGTTCATCGCCACACCGGCCGACCGGAGAGGCAGACCCGCCAGCACCGTCCAGAGCGCGTTGGCGTTGATCTCGACCGCCGGCAGCGGGACCGACGAAATCGACGTCACGAAAACATCATTTACCGGATCGGTGACACCGATCAGCACCGCTTTGTCGGCAAAGGAACTTGCCGGGACTTTTCCGGCAAGTACATCGGCGAACGAGTAGCGCGGGAATGTTCCCGGAGGGCCGCGGAAGTCGATCCAGGCATGGTTGTCGGGGAACGCGGCAGCGTCCACCGGTTGATTGCGGGTCAGCTCAGCGGCGCGGACGGCGAAAGTTTTCATGCTCAACGGGGCATACAGCATCCGGCGCATTACACCGTCGGGATCTTCGTCGATAGCGCCGCTGCCGAGCACAGCTCCTTGCGCGTCAACAACGTTGGCAGGCACAGGAATCGGCCCCTGTGGACTGTCGTGGGTGGCTAGCAGGACGGGCCCGTCACGAGCGATCGCCGTCAAAAGGGCTTTATCTTCAGCCGGGTCGGACCGTCCGATGAACTGCGTGCCGATACCGATCATGCGCGGCGCGGCGGCATGCACACGATCCAGAACCTTCGCGTACATGGATCGGGGCGATCGGCGGCCTGGTCCCCAGCGTCTGCAGGGTCGTCTGATCGATGGCGACGATCACGATCTGACTGTCCGACGGTCGGTTACCCCGCCACGAGAATCGCTGGTTAACGCTTTGTCGCTCAAGATTGTTCAGAACACCCGATGCGTAGAGCATCAGCACAACCACCGCGCCGACCCCGCCGACCGCGCCAGCCAACGCCTCGCGGCGGCTGAGCGCCCGTAGTTTCACGACGTCAGGAAGCTGCCAGCGTTAGCTCGGCCGTGGTCAGCGTCTGGATCTGGTCGAAGTTGACATTTTTCATACCGCCCGTGGAAGCGATCACCCTAAGTGGAGTGGGACCGTTGGACCGCACGAAGGCGATCGCCGCGGTCGGAACTCGAACGCCGATTGTTTGCGTCGCGCCGGCGTTCACGGGAAGGTCACATCGGCCAGTGACGAACGGCATCGGATCCTCCGGATTGGACCACCCGCGCAACTCGAGAACCAGAGCACCCATGCATTGCACCTGCAAATTGCACGTCACGGTAATCGGTACGTAGCCGTCGGCTTCCGGTGTGAGGGTTCCGCTTGAATCGATCGTCACAGCCAGTTTTTTGTCGGCTCCGCCGGGCGCGCCATACTGGCCTGTGCTCTGGCAGTACGTACCGCATCCAGGCCGGTTCTCGCCGGGGTCAGCGACTGCTGGGATGGCGCCTAGGGGCCTCAACAGACCAAGCATAATCACTGTAAATGCAAACAAAGAGCGCGACATGATGGACGCTCCTCTCGCACGGGAATAGTCGAATCGAATAGTAGCCACTCCGCGCGCCCCGAAACCGCCATATTTTTATTTTTTCCGGGATCTGCCGCTTAGGCACATGGCCAGGTCAGCGCAGAATCATAGTTAACCCAATCGTTCGGTTCCTAACACTCGATGCTCCACCTCAATTGGCACCGGCTTAATTGATTCGAAAAGAGTTGACATGGGCAAGATCACACTGGCAGCACTCGGCATCGCCGCGTTGGCCTGCGCCCCGCCCGCGAGCGCCGATCCCACTGCGGGACACGACGAAAAAGTGACCACGCAGACTCCATCGATGCTCTGCGAAATCGGATCCGACGACGCCGCTCCCGAAGTCGGCCCAAATGTCGTCTGCCAGGGCAGCTTTGCACAGGCTCCTGCCGGAAACGACCAGGCCTACGTCACCGCATCCGGACAGTTCAGCTACCGAACTGCCAATATTGGCGTCGGCTACGAACACCCTCCGTTCGACACCCTCCTGCCCGGGCATACCTACAACATTCAGGGCTGGACAATCGTCTCGAGCATCGACGGCGTTCGCTTCACCTACGATGGCACCGGCCACGGCATGTTCATCGCCGGCAACACCACCGTCGATCCGTTCTGACATCGCGGCAGGAATAACCAAATAAATGCGGTTGAGGGCACCGGCGCGTGAGCGCCGGACACTGGTCATCGACGTCATAGGGCGGTAGCTTCAATCTCTTCGCCGTTGCGCGGAGTCTGCTAGGAGCGGTTATGCCGAACCACCATCCATCGCGCTCGTGGCGGGGCTGTGCAATGTGCAAGCCGCACAAGCGGCGAGGTCTCGGCCGGGCGGCGAAAGACCCCGTTGCCGTCAAACGCCGGCAGGGCCAAAGTCGGCGGTACTCGCGCCGCAGCACCGGACGCTTCTGAGGCATCAATGACCGACGCGTCGTGCCCGCCTGCCACCGCCGCAGAGTGGCTGCACGAGGCGCAGGCCTTCTTCAACCAGGGCGAGTTCTTCCGCGCCTACGATGTGGCCGCCGAGGCTCTCGAGTTGTTCCCTGGGGATGTCGGTTTGGCGCACCGGGCGGTACTGAGCCTCGCGAATGCTGGTGCGACTGCGCTTGCACTCGAGAAGTACCACGAGTTCGGCCTCGATCCACGACTGGATGACCAGCTGGCCAACGACGTTCGCAGCCTGCTCGGCCGGCTGAAGAAGGACCAGGCCTTCGCCGAGAAGGGTGCGGCGCGGGCTGCATTGCTCCGTGAGAGCCGCAAACTCTACGAAGACGCCTACCGCACCGCTGTCGCAGACGCCGACCCGGAGGCCTATTACCCGGCCATCAACGCCGCCACCCTGGCCCTGCTCGACGGCGAGGTTCAGGCGGCCGACCGGATCGCGAATGACGTTCTCGCACTCATCGAACCACGAATAGCACATCTGAATCACGTTGCCGTCGATCGCTATTGGGTGCTGGCGACCGCTCTCGAAGCCCACCTTGTCGTGGGCGATATCGAAGCCGCTCGCGGTTTGGTCGACCGCGTCGTCGCGGCAGCCGGCAGCGACGATGCCGCGCTTGCCACTACCGCCCGGCAGCTCGGGCGCATCGTCGCGGCCAAAGGTCTCGACTCCAGCGTGCTCGAGGCGTTCAAGGTCCCGACCGTCGTGCACTTCCTGGGCAGCATGCAAGCGACCATGCGGTGGCCGCCGACATCGCGGCTCTGCTGGACGGAATGCGCATCGGCACGGCCTACGGATCGCTCGCCTCGGGCGCCGACATTCTGTTCGCCGAGGCGCTACTCGAGCGCGGGGTTCCGCTCAACATTGTATTGCCCTTCGCTGCAGCAGATTTCGTCGAAGAGTCGGTTCGCCCTGCCGGCGATGAGTGGGTGATGCGCTTCCAGGCCTGCCTCGCAGCAGCCAGGACCGTGCGCTTTTCCACCGAAGATGCCTATCTCGGCGACGACCAGCTGTTCTCGTACGGCAGCGGCCTGGCAATGGGCCTCGCCGCCCTGTGCGCCCGGCATCTGGATGCGCCGCTACTGCAGTTGGCGGTGTGGGATGGCTCCGTCACCGACGGCGCGGTCGCCGGCACCGCCGCCGACATCAGTGCTTGGCATGCGGCCGGCCATCCGATCGAATTCGTCGCACTGGGCCCAAATGCGCGCGTCGAGAATCTTCCGTCCTGGCAGCGTCCCGAGGTCGCCCCTGGCCGCCGTGACACACGGGCGATGCTGTTCGGCGATATCCACGGCTTCAGCAAGCTCGCCGACGCCCAGCTGCCTTTGTTCACCAACACCATCATGGGCGCCCTGGGTGAAGTGGTCCGCCGCCACAGGGAACACATATCGTTCGTAAATACCTGGGGTGACGGTATTTTCGTCGTCTTCCGCAACGCGGACCGGGCCGCGGCGTGCGCACTTGACATGCAGGATGCAATGAACGCGATCGACCTTGAGGCAGCCGGACTTCCGCCGACGCTCAAGTTGCGCCTCGGCGGCCATCTCGGCCCGGTCTACGAATTGGACGACCCGGTGACGGACAGACCCAACTACTACGGCGCCCATGTCAGCCGCGCGGCCCGCATCGAGCCGATCACACCGGAAGGCTGTGTCTACGTCACCGAGACCTTTGCCGCGGTGCTGGCGCTGCACAATGCCGATCAATTCGCCTGTGACTATGTCGGCAACACCGAGATGGCCAAACACTATGGCAGGCTCCGGATGTTCCTGCTCCGCCGCGCAGACAACCGCGAAGGTCCACCCGTACTCGGCGACATCGAACGCGTGGCGGGCCAACCGACTGGGTGACCGTCTGCTTCCGTCGGCCGGGGGGCTTGTCGCTCGAAACTAGCTTTGCGTCGTCAGTCCTCGATTCACCGAGTACCGTGCGGTCAATGACCGAGTTCCCGGGCATCCCGTCGGGCCAGTCAAGCGTGCCACCGGGTGCGCCCGAAGGCGCGGGTCCCTTTCCCCATCCACCGAGCTTCTATCCACCCGGCGCCTACCGCACACCGCAGTACCCAAGTTTTCCGCCGGCGCCGGCCAGACGCACCAACGGGCTTGCCTTCGCGTCCCTGTCGATGGGTGTTCTCGGCCTCATCACGTCGCCGCTCTTAATCGGTCTCGGTCTCGGCATCGCTGCCGTGGCAATGGGAGTGACCGCGCGGCGACGGGTTAAACGCGGTGAAGCCACGCACGGGGGCGTGGCACTCATCGGTATCGTGTTCGGTGTCCTCGCGGCCGTGGCCGGCTCGGCCGTCCTTGCACTGATGGTATTCGGTTTCGCGATAGGTGAGTTCGACGAGGACTACCAACACTGCGTCGGCGAACATAATGGAATGGCGCAGTACTGCCAGCAATATCGCTGACTGGATGGTGGATGAGACATGAGCATGGTCACCGGACACGGGCCGCTCAGCAGCGCGCCGGCCGGCCGGTTCTCGCCTCAGGTGCCCGCCGGCGTGGTCTACGTCGAGCCGCATCCCCGCCGGGTTCAGGCGATCAAAGACGGACGCGCCGTGATCGACACCGAGCGGGCGCTGTTGGTGCACCGGCCAGATCGCCCACTCAGCTTCGCTTTTCGCGCCGACGAGGCGCGGGGCCTGCCCAGCGAACCGGTTGCCGAGGCGCCGGGCTACGTGGACGTGCCATGGGATGCAGTCGACTCCTGGACCGAAGAGGGTCGCACGCTGGTGCACTACCCGCCGAATCCCTATCACCGGGTCGATTGCCGCCCGACCCGACGGCGTCTGCGCGTCAGCGTGGCCGGCACCACCCTGGTGGACACCGACGACACGGTGATCGTGTTCGAGACCGCACTCGGGCCGCGCCTCTACGTCGACCCGACGCATGTACGCACTGAGCTTCTGCGGCAATCGAATACGTCGACGTATTGCAACTACAAGGGCTGGGCCACCTACTGGTCGGCTGCCGACGCCGAAGACGTGGCGTGGAGCTACCTCGATCCGCCGCCGGAGAGTTCGCCGATCAAGGGATTTTTCAGTTTCGATGCCAACCGCGCCGAGGTGCTCGCTGAGTTGCCCATTCAGGACCGCGGCGGCGAGTAGTTCGGCCGGCCGAGCCCGAGGGCGTGCTGGGCGATCATGTTGCGGAACACCTCGAGGGTGCCGCCGTAGATGCCGACGGGTGAGGCCAGTCGGAAGACGTATTCCGCGCCGCCGTTGTCGGCGGCTCCCTCGGTGTCGACCGGCAGCGCCGAGGCCGTGCCCAGGATGTCCATCAGCTCCGGTGCGACGTCGCGCATGGTCTGCGCGTTGGCCACCCGGCCGAACATCCCCGGCGTGCCCAGCGCCGCCTCGGTGCGAGCCACGCTGCGGCCCAGTCGAAATGCGACCGAGGTGTCGTCGATCAGCCGGTGGCCGTCGGCGCGCTCACGCGTGACCAGCGCCGCGATCGCGTCGATCGCCTCGGCCATCAGCGTCAGATGTTCACTCATCACCGCGATTCGTTGCAGGCCGTCGTCTTCCTTTTCGACGGTGCCGTGCTCCTCGTCGAGCGCACCGCGCAGCACTCCCCAGCCGCCGTTCACCGGGCCGATGCGATACCGGTCGTCGACCCGCACGTCGCTGTAGAAAACGATGTTGGTGCGGTCGCCGTCGACGGTGCGGATGGGTTGGATGTCGACGCCCGGCGTGTCCAGCGGGACCAGAAACATGGTCAGGTTCTTGTGCTTCGGCCCGTCAGGATCGGTATTGGTCAGTAGGAACACGTATTTGGCGTTGTGCGCGTTGGACGTGAACATCTTGGAGCCATTGATGACCCAGCAGTCGCCGTCGCGGACCGCGCGGGTTTTGCAGGTTGCCACGTCCGAGCCGCCCTCGGGTTCGGTGTAGCCCAGGCAGAGCCGGATCTGGCCGGACAGCACGCCGGGCAGCACCTCGTCGGTGAGTTCCGGCGGCCCGAAGTCGCGCATCATCCTGGCGACGACGGCGGTGGTGCCCCAGTGGAACCAGGGCGTGTGGGCCCGACCGATCTCCAGATCCCAGATGCGCCGGCGCAGCGCGCCGAACCCGCCGTCGGATTGGTCGTGGAAGTCTTCGGCCAGGTAGCCCTCGGCACCGAGTGCCAAGTGCACGCCCTCGTCGAAGTTCTCGCCGGTCTCGCGATCGCGGCGGATCACCTCGTCGGTGACCACGTCGGCCAGGAAGGCCCGCAACCGCTCGCGGAATTCCTGGTCCTCAGCCGACAGCTCGACGGATGCGAAATCCATGAGAGTTAAAGCCGTGCTTCGGTTTTGATCGACGTGTCGGTGGTGCGCAACGGACGGATCAGCGCGTCCTGAGCGAACGACGCGATCAACTCGCCCTCCTCGGTGTGCACGGCGCCGCGGACGTACGACATGCCCGCGCCGACCTGAGTGCTCTCGTGGGTGTAGAGCAACCAACCCGTCCAGGTCACCGGCTCGTGGAAGCTCACCGACACCGTCATCGGCGCAGTCGAGACGGTCAGGTGCGACTGGGCGGTGCCGATCCCTTCATGGGCGCGCATCGTGGTCGAAATGCCAAGGTGGCCGGTGAAATACGCGACCAGGGCCTTGGCCAGGTCGTCTCGGCTCGGAATCGGGTCGTAGTGCAGCCAGGCGTACAGCTCCGGGGGGCCGACCTCGTCGGGGCTGTTCACGTCGACCACGTCGACCAGCCGCAACTCCCGCCCGGCCATCTGCATCCCGCCGTCGTTGGCGTCGCCGGGCGCGGTCACCTGGGGCCGAGGCAGGTGGTGGCGGATGACGTCGCCGGACGGCACGTCCAGCAGCGTCGTCACCGTGATCGCGCGTCGTCCGTTTTGCGACACCCCTACCACCGCGGTGGCCGTCGAGCGTCCCTCGGCGACGACGTCGATGTCGATCTCGACCGGCGGCCCGACCACCACGGCGCGGGCGAAGACGGCCTGCACCGAGCGAACCGACTTCTCCGGAAACCGTTTGGCGGCAGCGACAATCACCTGCGCGAGCACCTGGGTGCCTTCGACCACTTGGCGTTCGTCCTCGCCGGCGATGCCGGTATCGGCGATGAAACGGCCGTGCTCGCCGGGGCGCGCGTCGAACAAATCCAGGAGGCCGGCGACCGACCAGTGCGTCTGCTCAGAGTCTGTTGTCACTTAGCGAGAATGACATTCTCATCAAAACTTGTAAAGCCTTCGTCGCGGTCCGCGCGGCCTCACCAGGCGTCGATGACCTGGGTCTTGAACCGGTCGACCACCTCGAGGGCGTGCGCCAGACTGTCGCCGGGCAGCCCCACCTGCGTCCAGGTGACGCCGAGCTTGGCCAGCCGCTCCAGCCCGGTGAGGTACACGTCGGCGTTGAAATCGTCACTGGCCGGGCTGCCGCCCTCGAAATTGCCGAAAATGATGTCGACCGTCGCGGGATCCCGGTCCGCCTTCTCGAGTCGGCGGCGCAGATCGTCGATGCCCTCGGCCAGGGCTTCGATCGAATCCATCGCCGCGGTGCGCGCGGTCTGGGCCAGCTGTGGGGGCGCGGCAAACGGGCACCACCCGTCACCCTTCTCCGCCACCCGGCGCCGGGCCGCCCCGGTGTTGCCGCCGATCCAGATCGGCGGATGCGGATCGCTCACCGGCCGTGGGTGCGCGGTGATCCCCTTGGCGCTGAAGTGCTTGCCTTCGAAGCTGATGTCATCGCCGGTCCAGATGGCCCGGATGACGTCCAGCGATTCGTCGAACAGCGCCGCACGTTCTTCGAAATCGACTCCGAGCGCGGCGAACTCGCGTTTGAGGTATCCGACGCCGACGGCCAACGTGAACCTGCCGTCCGACAGCAGATCCAGTGTCGCGCCAGACTTGGCCACTACGAAAGGGTTTCGGTAGGGCAGCACCACAATGTTGGGGATCAGCCGCAGCGTGGTGGTGTGGGCCGCGGCGAAACCCATCGCCACGAATGGGTCCAGCGCGTCATGGCCGCCGGCCTCAAGCCAACGCTGACTGGGTGCGGGATGGTCGGTGAAACCGAAGCCGTGGATTCCGGCGGCCTCGGCGGCCGCGGCGACGGTGGCGATGCCGTCGCCTCTGACCAGCTCTGGGTTGTAGGGGTGGCTGTGCATCGGGTGGGTGATGGTGAATTTCATCTGCCGCTTTCCTTAGCTGAGCGCCGACGAGGTCCCTGCAAGTTACCGCGTGACATTTGTACGATAATCTGTAAAGCCTGCCGGGTGAATGGCAGGTCAGTTTCACGGCCGCAAAGGAGCGAGGACGTTGGGCATCGTCACCACGAGCTCGGAGACGGCCTTCGCTCGCGCGCCCGAGACCATCTACGACTTCGTCACCAACCCGGCAAACTGGCCCAAGACCTATCCCGGTAGCGCGCACATCACGAACCTGCCCGGCCAGCTGCCGCTGAAGGTCGGCGACACCTGGCAGGAGTCCGGCCCAGACGGGGGCCGCATTTTCACCTGGCACTTGGCGATTGCCATGCGGCCGAAGCTGTGGATGTTCAATTCCGTTGGGCCACTGGGTCATGACCGCGATGGCGGTGGCGGCATGGAGGGGCGGATCACCGTCGAGTATCACTTCACCAGGCCTGCCGAGGACATCACGCTGTTCACCCGCACGATGACGATCGAGGCGTACAAGCACGCGCCGCTGCCCGACGCCCTGTTCCAGCAAGCCAACCCGGCCAAGATCGACGCCTATCACCAGGCGATCGCCCGAGAATTGGATGCGCTCGATGACGGCAATCGTTGAGGGGCTGACGCCGCTGGCGGCGGGCTTCTGTTTCGGCGAGGGCCCGCGCTGGTTCGAGGGTCTGCTGTGGTTCTCCGACATGCTCGGCGAGGCCGTCCACACCGTCACCGTCGGCGGGTCGATGACCACCCTGTCGCTGCCCGGGCATGCGCCTTCCGGGCTGGGGTTCCGGCCGGATGGCACGCTGCTGATCGTGTCCACCGAAGACCGCAAGCTGCTGTCCTACGATGGCGAAAACGTTGACACCGTCGCCGATTTGAGCAAGCTGGCGCCGGCTGATCTCGGCGACATGGTCGTCGATCACCTCGGCCGGGCATACATCGGGTCGCAGGCCTTCGAAGGTGGCGTGATTCTGCGGGTCGACCCCGACGACACTGTCACCGTGGTGGCGACCGACCTGGACTTCCCCAACGGCATGGTCATCACACCCGACTACACGCTGATCGTCGCCGAGTCGATCGGCCGCCGGTTGACCGCGTACACCATCGGCACCGACGGCGACCTGTCTGATCGACGCGTCTTCGCCGACGGTCTGGATGGCCCGCCGGACGGCATCTGCCTTGACACCGCGGGCGGTGTGTGGACGGCGATGACGCTGGCGCACCAATTCGAGCGCATCGTCCAGGGCGGTGAGGTCACCCATCGCATCGACATCGGCGATCGCGCGGCGATCGCCTGCATGCTCGGCGGTGCGGCCGGCCGGACGCTGTTCATGTTGTCGAGCAGCGACGCCTACCCCAAGCGTCTGGTGGGCACGCGACTGTCCCGGGTCGACACGGTGATCGTCGACACGCCCGGCGCGGGAGATGAGCAATGACCGATTCGTACTACGAGTTGATCGACGCCGACGATCCGGTGGGCGAAAAGTTCACTCCCACAGACTTAGTCCGTAGCACGTGGACGGCGAAGATTCAGCACGCCGCACCAGTGTCGGCGCTTCTGGTCCGCGCCTTGGAACGCTGCGCGGCGCGCGACGACACCAGGCTGAGCCGGGTCGCCGTCGACCTGCTGGGTCCGGTCCCCGCCGACGGCGACATGTGGGTTCGCGCGAAAGTCGAACGTCCCGGCAAGCAGATCGAATTGATCACCGCCGAGACGTTGGCCCTGGGCCCCGACGGTCAGCCGCGACCGACCGCGCGGGCCACCGGCTGGCGGCTGCAAACACTCGACACCGCCGCACTGGCGGGCGCCACCGCGCCGCTGCCACGTCCACTCGCCGAGGCCCGCACCCGCAACCTCGCCAAGAACTTCGACCGCAACTACGTACACAGCCTGGACTGGCGATGGCTGACCGAGCCACTCAACGACGGGCCCGGTGAATCGTGGATCAAGCCGATCACGAATCTGGTTGACGGCGAGACGATGACGCCGTTGGAACGGCTGTTCGCGGTCGCCGACTGCGCCAACGGCATTGGCACCAAGATCGACACCGCTAAGTGGACGTTCCTGAACAACGACCTCGTCGTGCACGTGCACCGGGTCCCCGACGGCGAGTGGATTGGCATTCGAGCGGAGACCAACTACGGCCCGGACGGCATCGGGACCACGGTCGGCACCTTGTTCGACGAGGCCGGCGCGGTGGCGAGTATTCAGCAGTCGGTATTAGTGCGCCGACGACCCGGCTGACCGCGGCCTGGCAATAACCGCTCGGGCAACAAGCGCCGGCGAGAGAAGAGCGAGAGGCGACCGGTTGCGCGACCCGACCGCCACCACTTGCTCGGCAACCTTGCTGTTCCGGGTCGCCCCGGCGAACAGCAACCGCTCTAACGGACTCAGCGTGAGCTTCCGGGCAGAATCCATGTTGACAAACTGGTGCGGCAGCAGTCGGCGTTTGTGCTGGCGCTCGTAACGTCGGGCCGCACGGTCGATTTCGCGTGAGCTTCCTTGACGCAACGGGGTCGTGATCGCGTCGCAAAGCCATTCGGCGGTCTGAATTGCCCACCCGCAGCCGGTACCCCATAACGGATCGCCAACCATTGCTGCGTCCCCGATGAGCGCGACCCCGGGTGCCACGATGTGCCGTCGGGTAATGAATGGATAGTCTGCTGTCCCAATCACATCTGAAACGCGTTCGGCCCGGGCCAGATCCGGAGCGTCGGGCAGACTCGCCATCATCTTCATCAGCGCCGCTTCCCGATCGTGACGAAACTCGGGTAACCGTTCCTTCGCCGGCACCGCAGCCATCAGTGTGACGCCATCCTCGTTGCAGAACACGTACGCGGCATCGCGCCCCATCAACCACATCGCCGTGGTGCACCAGGGCGGGACCCCTACGTTGCGGTATTCGGCGAAATAGACAAATCTGTTGTTGGGCGAAGACTTTCCCGGCAAGGACGCCAGTCGTGCGACGTTGGAGGAATAGCCGTCGGCGCCGATGACCATTTTGGCGGCCAGGCGGCACTTCGCCCCATTGATGTCCGCGGTCACAGCGTCAACGCGGCCGTCGGGATCGAATTCCAAGCTCGTGACCTTAGTGCCGAGCATCAGCTCCACGCCGGGAGTTGCCGCCGCGCTATTCCGTAAGACCGGATCCATAACGCGGCGACTGATGTTATAGCCGTGGGAGGGAAGCCAATTGGGGCGCACCTCGCGGATCCATCCGTCGCGGGTCCGCACGCTTTCGTGCTGGCGAACCGCCCCCCGTTCCTCGAGGACGTCATCAAGACCGAGCCGCGTGAGCGTGGACAACGCGCTGGATCGCATGCTGTGCGTGCAGAGCCGCTTGTAATAATTCACATCCCGATGCGTTTCAATCAGCGCCACTTTCATGCCCTCGCGACCTAGCAGCATCGCGGTCGCGCAGCCGGCCGGTCCAGAGCCCACCACCGCGACATCGAACGACGCGTTCACTACTCGCTCCTCACGCGGGCTCGAAGCACGACTGCAGTTTGAAGGCCAGCCAAGGGCGCCGGCCGCCCACAACACGCATGCCATGCCGCGCGGCCGTGAAGGGCCCAATGCGTTGGTAGAGCAGCTGCGTCATTACCGATGCAGGCAGCCGCAGAACCGCGTCGGGTCGGTCGTTCGGCCGCCGAGCGCGAATCTCGCCAACTCCGTCGTGAATGTGAATGAGGTAGGGATGCGCCTCCGGTATCAGGATCGCGGCGCAGATGTCGGTGCCGGGCGCAATTGACGCGCGCACGTATGCGGGCCCGATCTGCATCAAACCCCGGGCGACCAGCAACATGTCACGCTCGGCAATTGTCCACGGCGCCTTGACAGCTCGCGCAATATCTTGCCCGTGCAGCAGCAGCTCGCCGAGCCAATTCGTCCGCCACGTGATGCCATCGACCAAGGCACCGCAATGAAAGCCGAGAACCTTTCCTTCGTCGGCGACTTCGTCGAACAGCTGATTCAACTGCGGCACCAGGGCCCGGAGTCCATCGACGAGCTCCGGTATCGGCGCCATCGCCGCCTCGAGCTCGGTCCGGTTGAGCAGGCTTACCTCATGCTGGATAGGAGGCCAGCCGATACCTGCCTTCGGCGTATTCAAGGTAACGGCGCGCCAAAGTCAGCACGTGCGAAACCACCTGCTGAACAGTCCATTCCGAACGCGGCGGCCGAGCATGCGGATCGGCGTTGCTTGCCAGTCGATCAAACCGCAGTAGGGCTTGCGAAGTGCGCTCCCGCACTTCGTTCCGGGTGGTATCGATCAAGGCTGCGACGTCGACGTCGTTCATCGCACCTCCATACTCCAGGGTGGAGCAAAGATTACTCCAGAATGGAGTATTGTCAAGGAATGGCGCCTGCACCCACCGCGACATCATTCGCGCTGCTGGGCCTTCTCGGAATTCAGTCATGGACCGCATACGAGCTGGTAGCGCAGACCAAACGGAGCCTCCACCACTTCTGGCCCCGCTCGGAGGCCCACTTGTACGCGGAATTGAAGCGCCTCGTAGAGCGCGGTCATGCCGACGCCGAGGTGGTCGAGGGCCGCCGCCGCCAGCGCACGCGGTACACGATCACACCCGAGGGCCGCACGGCGCTCGAGGAGTGGCTGAGCACCGAACCGGCGCCGCCGGCCCTCGAGATCGAAGGAGTGCTCCGCGTGCTCCTGGCAGACCAAGGAACCGTGAAGGATCTCAGAGCGGCGGTCGAGGCTACCGCCCGTCAGGCCCGCGAATTGCGCGCGAACGGCGCGATGCTGGTTGACGAACTGCTCACTACGGGAGGGCCTTTCCCTGAGCGGCTGCACCTCACCGAACGCGTCGTAACCCTTTACGGCGAATTCGTCCGACTACTCGTCCGCTGGTGCGACGAGACTGAAGCCGAGGTCCAGACGTGGTCAGACACCGCGAATATCGGGCTGACGCCGCGCGCTCGGCAACGACTCGAGGAGTTGCTCACCAACGCCCGTAACGATGAGTGAAGGCGTCGCGTATTGATCTGGCGCCAGATCGGTTCGAGTGCCCCGCGGCGCGACAGGCTTAGTCCTCGAGCCGCAGCGCCGCGGCAGGGCACTGAATCACGGCCTGCTGCAATCGCTCTCGATCGGATAACGCGGCTTTCTCGTCGTCGATGACCACCAGCCCGTCATCGTCCACGGCGAAGACGTCGTCGGCGATGGATTCGCAGATGCCGTGCCCGGTGCATTTGTTGACGTCGACTTCGAGCCTCATAGCGCGCCGCGTTCCGGCGCCAATGTCGGGGCGGGGACGGGCGGGATGACGTCGACAACGCGCAGGTGCGAGTCGGGCGAGGTGACGGTCGCGGCGATCAGCCGGCCGGCGTCGTCGGGCGGGACAAGGCCGGTCGAGCGGACGATCGACGCTCGCACCCCGGTGCCGACGAATTCGGCGTCCAATCCACAGATCCACGCGTCGAGCATCCGATCCGCCCCGGCCGGCGATGCGCCGACCAGCTCCGGGCTGAGCAGCACCACGTCCCCATACTCGTTGTCGATCATCGGCGAAACAAGTTGTGTCACAAGGTGTTGCGCGCCGACCCAGGACCTCTCGGCGACACCGGCGCTACTGATCAGCGCATCGACGTCGCCGACCAGATAGTCGACAGACTCCAGGAAACCGTCGATAGACAGCGGGTCGGCCAGGTCCAGGTGAGCGGCGAACACCGACGCGCCGCGAGACCGCAGTCGGGCGGCGAAATCCTCACCAGCGTGCGGTTGAGGGCTGCCCAACAAAACGGAGTGCCCACCCGCCGCCAACCGCGTCGCGGTGGCGAATGCGACCGGCGATGAGGCTTCGGTGATGACCACTGCTCTGGCGTGGCTCACCGCAGACGACCGTCTTCCGGGGTTTGCCCAGCTAAGCTCGGGTGGTCAGCTACCTCGGGCGGGGCCGAATAGTCCCCGGCCAGGAAACATGGCAGTGGCACGAAAACAGCGTGACACTTCGGTCAAATTTTGTAAAGTTGTGGATATGGACCAGACGTCGACCATCGAGGGTGACGCCTCGACGCAGCAGCGGATCCTTGCTGCCACCGCTGAGGTCCTCGGCCGCAACGGCAAGCGCAAGCTCAGCCTGTCCGACGTCGCTGTCCAGGCCGGGGTGTCGAGGCCGACTCTGTACCGCTGGTTCGCCTCGAAAGAGGACCTGCTCTCGGCGTTCTCCAAGTACGAGCGGCTCACCTTCGAAACCAGCATGAGCCATGCGACGGCCGGACTCAAAGGCGCCGACAAGCTCGACGCGGCATTGCGTTTCATTGTCGACTACCAGCACTCCTACACCGGGGTGCGGATGGTCGACATCGAACCCGAGCACGTCATCGCCCAGTTCTCGAACGTGATCCCGCAGATGCGCGACGGTCTGCAACGGCTGATTCCCGGCCCCAACGCGGCGGTCAAGGCCGCCACGGCAATCCGGGTAGCGTTCTCGCACTATATGATTCGCAGCGACGATGCCGACGATTTTCTGGCTCAGCTGCGGCACGCGGTCGGCATCAAAGCCGGGGGCTGATTCAATCCGACCGGCGGCTAGTCGAACAGCACGGCGGCGTTGAGATAGCCGGTCGGGTCGAACGCCGTCTTCAATGTGCGCATCGCCGCGACATCGGCGGCGTCGCGGGACATACCCAGGTAGCGGCGTTTGCGGCTGCCCACGCCATGCTCGGAGCTGACATTGCCCCCGCATTCGGCGATCAAGTCCATCATCGCGGTATACAACTCCTGTTCCTGCTCCGCGCTGCAGCGCAGCACATTCAGATGCAGGTTGCCCTCGCCGATGTGCCCGAACAGCACACCGATGGCGTCAAGCGCGTGGCGTTGCACGAGCGCCTCGGCGGCGCCGGCGAACCTGGATACTGCGGGCAGCGGCAGCGACACGTCGAACTTCAACGGCGGCCCGAACAAGCCGACGACCTCGGCCAGTGATTCTCGTATCCGCCAAAGCCGTTGTTGTGCAGCGACATCGACGCCTACCGCGGGCTCGCCCGAAGTCTGCACACCTTCCAGCGCATCGGCCAGCCGCTCGGTCTGATCGAAATCGGAGGCCAGCTCCACCAGCAGCAGCCATCGACTGTCCACCGGCAGCGGCACACCGAGATGCTTGTCGGCCAGCGCACCGGCCCGGCCGTCGATCAATTCGAGCGCTGCGATGCCGTCCAGGTCGCGGAACAGTCGCCCGGCTTCGACCAGCGCGTCCAGTTCGTCGAAGCCGCAGACCGCGGTCACCCGATGCGCCGGATCGAGGTGCAGGCGTAGGTCCAAAGCGGTGATCACGCCGAGTGTTCCTTCGGCACCGACGAACAGCGACGGCAAGTCGTAGCCGGTGTTGTCGGACCGGACCTGCGAGTGCCGTCGGACCACCGACCCGTCGGGCAGCGCGACGTCCATCCCGATGACCTGGCTGCCCATGTTGCCGTAGCGCACGGTTCGCAATCCGCCGGCGTTGGTCGAGGCCATGCCCCCGACCGTCGCGGTGTCACGCGCGGCCAGGTCGACGCCGAAGACCAGGCCGGCCGCTGCTCGCCGCGTGCTGAACCGCAGCCAGCGTCGCCCCGGCGCCGGCTTCGATGCGGCGTTCAGTGGGGTCGACATCGCTTATCGCGCAGAGTCTTTCGGTCGACAGCAACAGGTCGTCGTGCTCGGGGACGGTCCCGGCCACCAACGACGTCCGCCCACCCTGGATGGTCACGTGCGTTCCCGCGTCGCGGCACAGCCGCAGAACCGCAGCCACCTCGTCAGCCGAACCGGGGCGTACCAGAGCACTGGCCTGGCCGCGGTAGCGGCCGGTGTGGTCCACGCTGCGGCCGGCCAGCACATCGGGATCGGTGCTGACGTACTTCGCCCCCACCAGCGACGACACCTGCTGCAGCACACTCGCGGACATGCCGTGGGTCTATCACACCGCCGGGCGGGCGTGCAGGATGGCTCTCATGCAACGTGAGGATGTCTGGTTCAACTCGGGCAGCGACCGGATCAGCGCATGGCTGTACCGGCCGGACGGCGACGGCGACACACCGCTGTTGGTGATGGCACACGGACTTGGCGCGGTTCGCACCATGCGCCTGGACGCCTACGCAGAACGCTTCGCCGCGGCCGGTTACGCATGCCTGGTGTTCGACTACCGGAATTTCGGCGACAGCGAAGGCGCGCCCCGCCAATTGCTCGACGTCCGACTGCAGTTGCAGGATTGGACGGCCGCCGCGGCCTTCGCCCGCACCCTGCCGGGGATTGATCCGAGTCGAATCGGCCTGTGGGGCACCTCTTTCAGCGGTGGTCACGTGATCGCCACGGCGGCCCGGGTTCCGGGCATCGCGGCGGTGGTCGCGCAGTGCCCGTTCACCGACAGCCTCGCGTCGCTGGGTGCGATCAATCCGCTGATCAGTGTGCGCCTCACAGCGTTGGCAATCCGCGACCTCGTCACCACCCGATTCGGCGGCACCCCGGTGATGGTGCCGACCGCCGGACGCCCGGGTGAGGTCGCGCTGATGACGGCCCCGGACGTCTACCCCGGCTACCTGGCCCTGGTACCCGACGGCGTAGAGCTGCGTAACGAGGTTGCCGCACGGATCGGCGTCACGCTGGTGCCCTACCGGCCGGGACGGCTCGCGGTCAAGGTGCCCTGCCCGATCCTGTTCTGCATCTGCGAAAACGACACCGTCGCGCCGTCAGGACCGACCCGCCGTTATGCCGCAACCGCACCACACGGCGAGATAAAGCTCTATCCAGAAGGGCATTTCGAGATCTACGTCGGCCACGCGTTCGAGCGCGTCATCGCCGACCAACTCGAGTTCCTGAGCCGCCACTTGCCTACGTCCTGCGACGATGCAAAGCGCGCAGCGCGATGAGGAGGAGCCGGACCGGTGGTCAGCGGATGACGCTCACGCCGCCGTCCACCGGGATCACCGCGCCAGTGATGTAGCTGCTGGCCCGGCTGGCGAGAAAGACCGCGATGCCCGCCATGTCATCAGGCCGACCGATGCGGCCCAGTGGAAAGCCCGCGCCCACCGCGTCCGAGCCGGCCGCCAACAGCTCCTTGGTCATCCGGGATTCGAAGAGCCCGGGCGCGATCGCGTTGACCAGAATTCGCGGCGCCAACTCCCCGGCGAGATGCTGGGTCAGCATGTGCACGGCGGCCTTGCTGGCGCTGTAGGAGAAGTTGTCCCGGCCCCGTCCGGGCGGCACGATCCCGTCGATGCTGCCGGTGTTGATGACGCGCGCCGGGTCGCCGTCGCTCGCGCCCGCGGTGAGCATCGGTACCAGCGCGCGGGTCAGCATGAAGACGCCCTTGACGTTGACGTTCATCACCTTGTCGAAGCCGGATTCGGGAAACTCCCCCAGCGGCGCGCCCCACGCCGCGCCGGCGTTGTTGAACAACGCATGGACAGCGTCCTCGCGCTCGGCGAGGTCGGCGACCAATGCGTCGACCCCGTCGACCGTGCCGAGATCGGCGGGAATCGCCTGCACCGATCCAAGCGCCGACAGCTCGGCGACGGCGCCGTCCAGCTCGGCCTTCTTGCGGCTGGACAGATACACGCTTGCGCCGGCCTGCAGCAGTCCGCGCGCGATCATCAAGCCGATGCCGCGCCCGCCGCCGGTGACGACGGCGACCTTGCCGTCAAGGCGAAACAGGTCGGTCACGGCGCGACGGTCTCCGTCCTGGGTGTCCCCAGCGGAGACTCCACCCGGACCGCCTCGTCGCGAATCAGGCCACGCAGCAGCGCGGTGCTGAACTCGGCGGCGATCTCCTTGGCGCTGCGGCGTCCGCTCGGCCGCAGCCAGCGGTAGGCGCCCAGCGTCATCCCGATGTAGCCGAGGGCTACGACGTGGGAGTCGCACTCGAAGAACTCGCCGTCGGCGATGCCGCGGTCGATGAGGCCGTGTACGTGCTCATAGACCTGGGTTTCCTTCTCCCGGACCTCGGCGACCTGCTCCTCGGTGAACCACTCGGTGATGTAGGGCTGCTCCTGGAAGTACACCGCTGCGCCTTCGGGGTTGACGGCGATGTTGTTGAGCAGCCGCACGGTGTACTGGTAGAGCGCCTCGCGGGCCGACATCGTCGGATCGTCGTGGACCGCGTCCAAGGTGCGCTCGGCGGCCTGCTGGTAGATGTCGTAGAGGATCAGCGACTTGCTGGCGTAGTAGTGGTACACGGTGGCCTTGTTCAGGCCGACCACGTCGGCGACGTCGTCCATCCGGGTGCCGTGATAGCCGCGCGCGGCGAACAGCTTGGTGGCTACTACCAGCAGCTCTTCGCGGCGGGTGAGCCCGTTCTCGGATGGCATGTCTACTCGCTTCGGCAGTCCGGGGGCCGCCCGGAGTCAATCAACTGGTGGGTAGTCTAGGCAACACCACGGTTCACTGTTGCGCCTTGCCCGGTAGGACTAGACTTCGAACGAACGCGTACCGACTCGAGAGGTAGTCAGATGCAACCGGATCCCGATCCCAGCTACGACTTTTCCGACGAACTCGAGTTCTACTTCAAATACCTGCCGTGGGGCCTCCGCGGAGTGACCGACGGGCAGGGTTACCCGCCGCCGGCGTACCCGCCCGTTTAAACCGCTTCCTCCGGCTCCGAGATCGACGCCAGCGCGCATTTGTGCGAGTAGGCACAACGCCAGCGTCGGTCTCGATGCGTCTACAGAGCTTTGAGCTCCTCGGCCACATCGGACACCGACTTCTTCGCGTCGCCGAACAACATTGACGTCTGCGGCAGGAAGAACAGCGGGTTCTCGATGCCGGCGTATCCCGACGACATCCCACGCTTGAGCACGATCACCGACCGCGACTCGTCGACGTTGAGGATCGGCATCCCGTAGATAGGTGAGCCCGCGTCGTTGCGGGCAGCCGGGTTCGTGACGTCGTTGGCCCCGATCACGACGGTGACGTCGGTACGGCCGAACTCGCCGTTGACGTCGTCCATCTCTTTCATCGCGTCGTAGTCGACGTCGGCCTCGGCCAGCAGCACGTTCATGTGACCGGGCATCCGGCCGGCCACCGGGTGGATGGCGTACTTGACCTCTACGCCCTTCTCCTCCAGCAGGCTGGCCATCTCCTTGACGGCGTGCTGCGCCTGCGCGACCGCCAGCCCATAGCCGGGCACCACGATCACCTGGTTGGCGTAGGCCATCTGAATCGCCACGTCGGCGGCCGAGGTTGCCTTGACGGTGCCCTGCTCTGCGCCCGCGGGACCGCCCGCGCTGTCGGCGCCGCCGAAAGAGCCGAAGACAATCGCAGGAATCGACCTGTTCATCGCGACCGCCATCAGGTTGGTCAGGATCGAACCCGAAGCGCCGACGATCATTCCGGCGACAATCATCGCAGTGTTGTTCAGCGCCAAACCTGCTGCGGCCGCGGACAATCCGGTCATCGCGTTCAGCAGCGAGATCACCACCGGCATGTCGGCGCCACCGATCGGGAACACCACGAACAGGCCCATCACGCCCGCGAAGACCAGCACCAGCACGATCCACCCGACCGGCATCCCCGGGTTCAACCCCAGATAGACCGCGACACCGATCGCGCCGAACAGCAGCAGGAAGTTCGAGAACTGGAACAGCTTGGCCGACGCCACCAGCCGCTTTTCCACATTCTTGGGGATCGACTCCTGCAGCTTGAGGAACGCCACCAGCGAACCCCAGAAGGACACCGAGCCGATGATCGCCGCAAACAACGACCCCACGACCAGCGCGACAGTAGGCGACTGGTCGGGCCTGAACACCGAAAAGCCCTTGGTTCCAATGAATTCCGACCATGCGATCAGTGCGACGGTACCGCCGCCGACGCCGTTGAACAGCGCCACCAGCTGCGGCATTGCCGTCATCTTGGTCTTCTTGGCGGGTGGCACGCCCAGCGCCACGCCGATCAACAGGCCCGCAGCGATCAAGATCCAGTTGATCGACGCGGTGTCGCGCACCTTGATCAGCGTCGCGACCACCGCGACGCCCATGCCGACCGCGGCGATCCAGTTGCCCCGCACTGCGGTCTTCGGGCCGGTCAGGCCGGACAGACCGAAGATGAACAGCCCGAATGCCGCGATGTACAGGACGTTCACGCCGTAGTTGATGTTCTCGGTGCTCATTTAACAGCTTCCTTGGCGCTGACCACCGCGTCGGCCGCGGGCTTGCGCGACTTGAACATGCCCAACATCCGGTCGGTCACCAGGAAGCCACCGATCACGTTCAGGGTCCCGAAGATCAGGGCGATGAATGCGATGGCCCGCACGCCCCAGCTGGCATCGGCGGGCAGCTCACCCAGAACCAGCAGCGCACCCAGGACCACGATGCCGTGAATGGCGTTGGTGCCCGACATCAACGGGGTGTGCAAGGTGTTGGGCACCTTGGAGATGACGGCGAAGCCGACGAACCCGGCAAGCACCAGGATCGCCAGGTTGGCCAGCAGTTGGTCGTACATCTACGCGTCCTCTTCCGTCTGATTGCGCCGCTCCTCAGCACTGGCACCGCTACTGCGGTGCACTGCTCCGTCTGCGGCGCGGGTAACACACGAGCCGGCAACGACCTCGTCCTCGAAATCCGGCGCCAATTTGCCGTCGGTTATCAAGAGGTCGAGCAGCGCGGTGATGTTCTTGCTGTAGAGCTCGCTGGCGTGCTCGGGCATCGTGGCCGGCAGGTTCAGCGGCGAGGCGATCGTGACGTCGTGCTTGACGACGGTCTGACCCGGTTCGGTGAGCTCGCAGTTGCCGCCGGTCTCACCGGCCAGGTCGATGACGACGCTGCCCGGCTTCATCGCTTCGACCGCGGCGGCCGTCACCAGCTTGGGAGCCGGGCGGCCCGGAACCAGTGCCGTGGTGATGACGACGTCGAACCCGCTGATCGCCGTCTCCAGCGCCTTTTGCTGCTGCGCCCGCTCCTCGTCGGTGAGCTCGCGCGCGTAGCCGCCCTCACCGGCGGCGGCCAGATCTTCGTCACCCAATTTCAACCATTGCGCACCAACCGAGCGCACCTGGTCGGCCACCTCGGGGCGAACGTCGTAGCCGGTGGTTTTACGCGCCAAGGCGCTTCGCCGTCGCCAGCGCCTGTAGGCCGGCCACGCCAACGCCGAGCACCAGCACGGTCGCCGGCTTCACGGTTCCTGCGGCGGTCGTCAGCATCGGGAAGAACCGGGTCGACTCCGAGGCGGCGAGGATCACTGATTTGTACCCGGCGACGTTGCCCTGTGACGACAACGCATCCATCGCCTGCGCCCGGGAGATACGCGGGACTGCCTCGAGCGCGAACGCCTGCACCCCGGCCTCCTTGAGCGCGCCGATCGCATTGTCGGCGTTGCGGGGCGCGAGGAAGCCGATCAGGGTCTGCCCGCTGTGCAGTTTCGCGACCTCGTCCGCTGTCGGCGGCGCGACCTTGATCACGATGTCGGCGGCCCAGGCGTCGCCGATCGTGGCGCCGGCCTCGGTGTACAGCTCGTCGGGCAGTAGCGCCCGCTCGCCGGCGCCCGACTCGACAACGACTGCGATCCCGCTTTTTACCAGCGGCGCGATCACCTTGGGCACCAGCGCGACGCGCCGCTCGTCGGCTCCCGACTCGGCGACCACGCCGACCGTCGTCTGCGTTTCTGTCATGGCGTCCGCATCTACTTCCTGTACTCCCTACTCGCCGGTAGATCGGCACCAACCCTAACGGGTCTGCCCGCCTCCTCATCCCGCCTCCCCGAGGCGGCCATCGTCAACGGAGGCCACGGTCACCAAAGTGGGAAGTCCTGGCCGTGCTCCTCAGTTGGCCGCGGTCCGAAGTAGCGGCGCTGGGACTCCTCGATCGCGACGTCGTTGATGCTGGCTTCGCGACGGGCCATCAAGCCGGTCTCGTCGAACTCCCACAATTCGTTGCCGTAGCTACGCCACCACTGGCCAGAGGAGTCGCGGCATTCGTATTGAAAGCGCACGGCGATGTGGTTGTCATGGAAGCTCCACAGACCCTTGCGCAGGGCGTAGTCGTGTTCGCGCTGCCATTTGCGGGTCAGGAACGCCACGATCGCGTCGCGGCCGACGACGTGCTCACTGCGGTTACGCCACTGCGAGTCAACGGTGTACGCGCGGCTGACCCGTTCCGGGTCCCGGGTGTTCCACGCGTCTTCGGCGGCTTGAACCTTCTCGATCGCCGTCGCGAGGGTGAACGGCGGCAGCGGCGGGCGGGCATCGGTCATGACGTTCATCCTGCCCCCGGTGTGGCCCCGACGCGGGTGGCTTATCGTGACGATATGGACTTCGCGATGTCAGCCAAAGCCAGCGACTACCACAAGCGGCTGAGCGAGTTCATCACCGATTACGTCTTTCCCGCCGAAGCCGAGTACGACAAGTACCGCGAGGAGGTCGGCCCGAAGGATCACACCGTTCCGCCGGTCATCGAGGAACTCAAGACCAAGGCCAAGGCCGCCGGGCTGTGGAACCTGTTCCTGCCGTCGGAATCCGGGCTGACCAACCTGGAATACGCGCCGCTGGCCGAGCTGACCGGGTGGAGCCTGGAGATCGCGCCCGAGGCGATCAACTGTGCGGCGCCGGACACCGGCAACATGGAGACCCTGCACCTGTTCGCCACCGAGGAGCAGAGCAAGAAGTGGCTCGAGCCGTTGCTGAACGGCGAGATCCGCAGCGGCTTCTCGATGACCGAGCCCGCCGTCGCCAGCAGCGACGCCCGCAACATCGAGACGTCGATCGTGCGCGACGGCGCCGACTATGTGATCAACGGCCGCAAGTGGTGGACGTCGGGGGCGGCGGACCCGCGCTGCAAGATCCTGATCGTGATGGGCCGCACCAACCCCGAGGCGGCCAGCCACCAGCAGCAGTCGATGGTCCTGGTGCCGATCGATACACCGGGCGTGACCGTGGTGCGCTCCACCATCGGTGTTCGGGTACCAGGACCAGCCCGGGCACTGCGAGATCATCTACGACAACGTCCGGGTGCCGGTCACCAACCTGCTCGGCGAAGAGGGCTCCGGCTTCGCGATCGCCCAGGCTCGTCTCGGGCCGGGTCGCATCCACCACTGCATGCGCGCGCTGGGCGGCGCGGAACGTGCGCTGGCGCTGATGGTCCACCGGGCCAACACCCGCATCGCCTTCGGCCGGCCGCTGGCCGACCAGGGCCTGGTGCAGCAGGCAATTGCCCAGTCGCGCAACGAGATCGACCAGGCCCGGCTGCTGTGCGAGAAGGCGGCATGGACGATCGACCAGCACGGCAACCGCGCGGCCCATCTGCTGGTATCGCAGATCAAGGCGGTGGCGCCGCAGATGGCCGGCAATGTCATCGACCGCGCCATCCAGGTGCACGGCGCGGCCGGTGTCAGCGAGGACACGGTACTGGCCCGGATGTACGCCTGGCAGCGCGCGATGCGCATCTTCGACGGACCCGACGAGGTGCACATGCGGTCGATCGCTCGCGCCGAGATCGGCCGGGAGAAAAGCACTTTCGCCGCGGCGGTCACCTAAAGTGACGACCGGGTTACGAGATCTGCAGGGAGCCTGGAACTTTCGTGACGTCGCCGACACCACCGGTGTGCTTCGACCGGGCGGCTGTTCCGGTCCGGCGAGCTGAGCGAACTGGGCGATGAGGGCCGCGACGAGTTGCGCCGTTTGGGCGTCACCGATGTCGCCGATTTACGGTCACGCAGCGAGGTGCTGCGACACGGGCCCGGCCTGGTTCCTGACGGCGTCGACATTCACCTGCTGCCCATCCCGGATCTGCCTCCCGACGACGCCAATCCAGACGGCGAAGCGCCGCACGAGCACGCGTTCAAGCGGCTGTTCGAAGAGAAGCCGGACGGCGAATCGATCAGCGACGCCGCCAGCCGCTACATGGTCGAGGAGTACAGCCGCTTTCCCACCTACCCGGGAGCCCGCGAGGCGGTTCACCGCCTCGTGACGCTGTTGGCCGACGGGCGCACCGTGCTCGCCCACTGCTTTGCCGGCAAGGACCGCACCGGGTTCACGGTGGCGCTGGTGCTCGAGGCCGCCGGTGTCGACCGCGACGCGATCGTGGCGGATTTCCTGACCAGCAACCAGGCCGTCCCGCTGTTGCGGGAGCGCATCCTGAACACCATCCGGGAGCGGGCCGACCTCGACATGACACCCGACCTGCTCTCGACCACCGAAGCGCGGCTGTCAGAAGAGGTACTCGGCGTCCGAGCGGAGTACCTCGACGCCGCGCGACGGACCATCGACGACGAGTTCGGCTCGCTGGACGGCTACTTCCGCAGACGCGGGCATCACCGAGGCCGACGTCCATCGGCTTCGCGACGCACTGCTCGGCTGAATCACTCTCGCCACACCGGCACCAGTGTTTGGGCGGGTGCCGATAGCACCCCGGCCGAGTGATATCACCCGCGCGTTCGTTTTCACAAAGCAGCACCGCCTAGAGCTAGTGGTCGCTGGGATTTGTGAGGCACACGAGGTCGATCCAAGTTTCTGGAGCTGAAACTTAATTTTCACCAAAGAAAACCTATGTATTTCTCAGACAACGCGCTCTAAGAGGAGTAGAACGTATGTCGAATACCCGCGCCGCTGGAGCCGCTTAGAGCCCTGGCGACCACCAGCCCAGAACCCGAAAGGTCGCACAATGTCAGGTCGCAAATTTCGTCTCATGGGTCTGGGAATGGTCGCCACCGCGGGAGCTGGTTTTCTCAGCATGGCCGCGATGATGAACCCCAGTCACGCGCACGCCGACGACATCGGCCTGGTCGTCGGCGGCAGCGGCACGCCCATCCCGGGTACGGACTACGTCGAGTCCGCCGCAGGGCATTACCTGTTCCCGACCTACGGCGACGGCATCACCTTCTACCAGGCCACCCCGGAGAACCCCTTCGGCGAGGGCGTTTTCACACCCGAGGGCCTCTACCCGCTGACTGGTGTGCACACGCTGCTGTTCAACTACCCCTCCGGCGCCGACGGTTTCCCGGACCAAAGCACCTCGGTTGGCCAGGGCGACACCATTCTGGCGAACACCATCGAGTCCGAGATCGCCAACGGCAACACAGCCACAGTGTTCGGCTACTCCCAGAGTTCCGTGATCTCCGGCCTCGTCATGCAGCAGCTGACAGACGCGGGTATTCCCAAGAACGACGTGAACTTCCTCCTCGTCGCCGACGAGACAGCGCCGAACGGTGGATTGCTCTCGCGCTTTGACGGTTTCACTCCGTCATCGGGGCCCGCGGTGTCCGACCCGCTAAACCTTCCAAGCCTGGGGATCTCCTTCGACGGCGCCACCCCCTCCAGCGACTACGCCACTCAGATCTACACGATCGAATACGACGGTTTCGCCGACTTCCCGAAGTACCCGATCAACTTCTTGTCCGACCTCAATGCGTTTTTGGGTATTGAGACGCTCCACGGCACCTACCTGAACGGCGGTGCCGGCACCGACGGACTGGGAAGCGGACCCGTCGCTTGCCGACATCGGCAACGCGACACCGCTCGAGACCTCCGCAGCGGACACCGCGACCAACTACTTCATGATCACCACGCTCGATGGAACAGACTCAACCGTAGGAAATGACATCGTCGCGCCGTTGGTCGCGCTGCTGCCGAAACAGCTCCAAGAACTGCTCGGGCCCGACCTGACGTACTTGATCAACTTGGGCTATGGCGACGGGTCACAGGGCTGGGCGGACGGTCCGGCCGACGTGAACACCCCGTTCGGCCTGTTCCCCGACGTCAGCGGTTCGGACATCTTCAGCCAACTGTCCGCGCTCACTCAGCAGGGCATCCAGAACCTGACGACCGACACCGATCCGTACGCGGCGGCGACGTCGACACTCGACCCGGCGTCGTCCGGCCAGAGCTTCTCGGATCTGCTGTCGGCGTTGTCCGCCGACGCCGCGAACCCCGCGGCCTCGCTGACCGACTTCGTCAACGCGATCACCACCGCCTCGTCCGCGGCGTACTCCGCGTTGCTGCCGACGGCCGATATCATCAACGCGCTGGTGACCAGCGTGCCGGCCTACGACCTCTCGCTGTTCTCGGCGAACATCGCCACCGGCGACTTCGCCGACGCCTTCGGTTTGCCGGTCGCAGCCGACACCGCACTGGTCACGCTGGCGGGTGGCTTCGAACTCGAGGTCATCCAGGGCGCGGTGGCGCAGATTCAGGACGCCTTCTCGGGTCTGTTCTAGTCACGAGGGGCAGGAACGCGCCGCCACCGGTCTCCGGGGCGGCGCGTTTCTCACTCTTGGGCCACAGGAAAACCTGTGATTCTCTTAGATGCGGCCCGCAGACGGAGTAGAACATATGTTGAATAGCTGCGGCCAAACTCCGGAGATCACTCATGTCAGACTGCGCACACCGCCGGATTGGTTTGAGCCTGGTGGCTGCGGTCGGAGCCGGCGTCTTGGGCTTGACCACCATGACGAATCCGGCGGTCGCGACTGCGGACGGCGAGGACATCGGGTTGGTGATCGGCGCCAGCGGCCTGCCGATCCCGGGCGCCGACTACGTGGCCGCGGCTGACTTCCAGTACCTCGACAACCCGTACACGCAGTTCTACCCAGATCTCACGTTCTACGGGGCCACCTCCACCGTGCCCTCCGATATCGGTTTCTACGGCCAGGGCGTTTTTACACCCGAGGGGCTCTACCCGCTGACCGGCGCCGGCGTCCACCAGTTGTATTTGAATTACCCCACCGATGCTGATGGCTTCCCTGACCAGAGTTCATCGGTCGGCCAAGGAATGACGATCCTGGAGAATGCGATCGCCGCCAACCAGGCAGCAGGAAACGCATCCACGGTATTCGGCTACTCGCAGAGTTCGACGATCGCCAGCTATGTCATGCAGCAACTCGACCCCAGCGGAACGCCGCAAACCGGAGCCTTGGACCCGCAGTTCCTGCTGGTCGCCGACCCCAGCAATCCCAACGGCGGGCTGCTCGAGCGCTTCGCCGGTTTCGAAACGACCTCGGGCCACACGGTTTCGGACCCGTTGAACCTGCCGAGCCTCGGTTTTGTCTTCGACAGCGCCACGCCCTCCGATGACTATGTGACCAACATCTACACACTCGAGTACGACGGGTTCGCCGACTTTCCGCGCTACCCGCTGAACTTCTTGTCCGACCTCAACGCGTTTCTGGGCATCGCATTGCTGCACGGCACCTACCTGAACGGTGCGGACCCGGATCTGATGAGCGGACCAACGGCCGAAGAGATTGCCCACGCGACTCTGCTGCCGGGGTCGGCCGACTACGTGGGCGGCACCGCCGACAGCCTCACCAACTACTACATGATCGACGAAACCGCGCCGCTGGTCTCGCTGCTACCGAAGTCGTTGCAAGAGTTGCTGGGGCCCGACCTGACGTATCTGATCAACCTTGGATATGGCGACGGCAGTCTTGGTTACTCCGTGGACGTCGACTCACCGGCAGACGTGGCCACTCCGTTCGGATTGTTTCCCGACGTGACCCTGTCGCAAGTGTTCAGCACCCTGGTCACCGACACCGAGCAGGGCGTTCAGAACTTGATGAGCGACACAGATCCCTACTCCTCGACGGCCGTGGACTCCCTGCTGTCCGGGTCGATCTTCCCGGATCTGATGTCGGCGCTGGAGGCCGACGCCGCTAATCCCGCGGCAAGCCTCACTGACTTCGTCAACGCGATCTCGAATGCCGCCTCGGCGGCGTATTCCACCCTGCTGCCGCTGGCGGACATCGGGAATGCGCTGCTGACCAGCGTTCCGTCCTACGACCTGACGCTGTTCACGGACAGCCTGTCGAGCGGTGACCTGCTCGACGCTCTCGGTCTGCCCGTCGCGGCCGACACTGCGGTAGGCACGCTGGCAGCCGGTTTCGCATTCGAGGTCGTCGACCATGCCGTCAACGAGATCGTGAGCGACTTCTCGGGCCTGTTCTAGGGCTCCAGCACGACCTTGCCGAACACCCCGCCGTCGGCCAGCGACTGCAGCGCGTCGCGCCCGCGCGACAGCGGATAGCGTTGCGGCGGTGGCGGTTTCAATCCGGCCGCGACCAGTTGGTTGAGACCGAAGGAAAACAGCGACGCCGAGCCTGGGACCTGCTGCAGATACTCGCCCCACGCGACACCGAGCACGCCGGCGTTGCGCAGCAGCAACCGGTTGACCTTGACCGTCGGAATCGAGCCCGCCGCGAAACCGATCACCAGAAGCTTGCCGTCGACGGCCAGCACCCGGACCGCATCATCGAAGGCTTGGCCGCCGACCGGGTCGACCACGATGTCGACCCCACGACCATCGGTGTGCTCGCGGACCGCTTGGGCCCACCCGTCGGTCAGCGGTAGCACCACGTCGGCGCCCAACGACTCGACGAATTCCATTGCGCTGGTGCGATGTACCACCGCGATCACCTTGCTCGCGCCCATCGCCCGTGCCACCTGGATGGCCGCGGTCCCGACGCCGCCGGCCGACCCCAGCACCAGCACGCTCTCGCCCTGGCGCATGGCGGCCCGGCGGGCCAGCGCGAAATACATGGTGTTGTAGTTCACCAGCAGCGACACCGCTTCGGCGTCGTCGAGTTCGGCGGGACTACGGGTGACGTTGGCCGGCGGAGCGACCACTTGCTCCGCGTAGCCGCCCAGAATCCCGAATGCCGAAACCCGTTCGCCGACTTTGAATTCGGAATCCTCCGGCGCCCAGTCGACCACGCCGGCGGCTTCCATACCGGGGATGAACGGCGGCGGTAGCTTGAGCTGGTACTCGCCCCTGCTCAGCAAGAGGTCCGGAAAGCAGACCCCCGCGGCGCGAACATTGATGACCAGGACGTGCTCGTTGCTGGCGACGTCCTGGACATCGGTGTACGCGAGACCATCAGGTCCTGAAAGCTCCTGTACAACACAGGCTTTCATGTGGCGCCGATCAGCGGATCGAGAAGTTGGCCGCCTTCGCCGCGGACAGGTCGTCGATCTCGCCCCAGTGCGACGCGATGTCGTCGACCGACGGCGGGGTCTTGAAAGTGACGCCCTCGTTCTGGAACAGCGCGGTGCGTTGCACCTTGCCGCCACCGACGATGAAGATCGAACCGCTGTCGGGAACTTCCTCGGTGACCAGGTAGGCCACCACCGGCGCCACGAACTCCGGAGTGAGGTTCTTCAATACCTCCGGCGGCAGGATGTCCTCGGTCATCCGGGTGGCGGCGATCGGCGCCAGCGCGTTGGCCTTGATGTTGTACTTGGCGCCTTCCTGGGCCAGCGTGTTGATCAGACCGACCAGACCCAGCTTGGCGGCGCCGTAGTTGGCCTGGCCGAAGTTGCCGAACAGCCCACTTGTGGAAGTGGCGACCAGCACACGGCCGTAGCTCTGCTCGCGGAAGTGCGGCCACGCGGCACGGACGACGTTGTAGCCGCCGTAGAGGTGCACCTTGAGCACGGAATCCCAGTTCTCGAACGACATCTTGTGGAAGGTGCCGTCACGCAGGATCCCGGCGTTGCTCACGATGCCGTCGATCTTGCCGAACTCGTCGAGCGCGGTCTTGATGATGTTCTCGGCGCCCTCGGACTCGGCCACGCTGTCGTAGTTGGCAACCGCACGTCCGCCGGCGTCCTTGATCTCCTTGACGACATCGTCGGCCATGTTGTGTCCGGCGCCGGTTCCGTCCCGAGACCCACCGAGATCGTTGACCACGACGCTCGCGCCTTCCTTGGCGAGGGTCAGCGCGTACTCGCGACCCAGGCCACCGCCGGCTCCAGTGACGACGACAACGCGATCCTGCACTCCGGGCATTACGTTCCCTAACTCTCGATCCTCGATGATCAACGGATGTACAACGAGCCGGCCGTCAGAACAGCCGGCGGGCCAACTTCCACGCCTTTTCGGTATACGGCGGGTAGATGAAGCTGGCGATGTCGGGACGGGTCGGCTTGCTCAGCACCGACTTGCGGTGGCTGAACTCCTCGAACCCGAACTTGCCGTGGTAGGCGCCCAGACCGGACGGGCCGACGCCACCGAATGGCAGTTTGTGGGTGGCAAAGTGGAACAGCAGATGGTTGATCACCATGCCGCCGGCCGGCACTTCCTTGATCACCCGTTCGCGGACGGCCTTGGCCTTGGTGAACAGATAGGCGGCCAGCGGCTTGGGCCGCGAGTTCACGAATGCGATTGCCTCATCCAGGTTTTGGACGGTCATAATCGGAAGGATCGGGCCGAAGATCTCGTCGGTCATCAGCGGCTCGTCGGCCGCGGGGTCCACGACGACGGTCGGCTGGATGTTCAGCTTCGACGCGTCGGAGCCGCCGCCGATGGCGACGGTGCCCTGCGTCGCGGCGAGCGCGGTGGTGAGCCGGTTGAAGTGACGCTCGTTGACGATTCGCTTGCCGCCGCTGGAGTTCTGGGCCTCGAAGGCGGTGACCGCCTTCCGGATCTCGTCGACCAGCTGGTCGCGGATCGGCGCCTCAGCCAGCACGTAGTCCGGCGCGATGCAGATCTGGCCGGAGTTGATCAGCTTGGTCCAGGCGATCCGCTTCGCGGCGACCTTGATGTCCGCGTCCTTCGACACGATGACCGGGCTCTTGCCGCCGAGCTCGAGGGTGACGGGCGTCAGCTGCGCCGCCGCGCCCTCGTACACCTTGCGCCCGATTTCCGTGCCACCGGTGAACAGCAGGTGGTCGAAGCCCTGCGCGATGAGCTCCTGGCTGACCGCGCCGTCGCCCTCGATCACGGCGACCGCGTCGTTATCGAGGTAGCGCGGGACCAACTCGGCCATCAACGCCGACGAGGCGGGTGCCACCTCAGAAGGCTTGAGCAGCACGGTGTTTCCCGCGGCGATCGCCCCGGCCGCAGGGCCCAGCGTCAGCGCGAACGGGAAGTTCCACGCGCCGATGATCAGCACGGTGCCGTACGGCTCGTACTCCACCCAGCCGCGGCCGGGCAGTTGCGACATCTCCAGCAGACGGTGACGGCGCTTGGCCCACTTGCCCACGTTCTTCGCCGCGTAGGCGGCCTCACCGGTGGTGCTGGCGACGTCGGCGAGCCAGGCCTCGAACGGTGAGCGGCCGAGGTCCTTCTCTAGGGCGTCGGCGACCTTGGTCTCGTTCTCGACCATCAGCTGCTTGAGTGCGCGCAGTTGCTCCTTGCGCCACTCCAGATTTCGGGTGCGGCCGGTGGCGAACGTCTGGCGCAACCGCGCGACCGTCTTCGCGACATCCGGACCGGAAGCGGGGGCAGTTGGCGCAGCAGGCGCTTTGATTTCAGTGGCTTCGGTGGTCATCGGGTTTCCCTTCCTCGACCGGCGAAAACCCAATCCTAATCAACCACCCGGTTGGGCAACAGGTGCCCCTGGCTGACGCTCTTTCGCGCTCTCAGGCGCGCTCAGCGGTCACGAACTGCGAGAACGCTTCCTTGTCGTCCGACGACGGCACGCCCTCGACCCAGCGGTCCAGCCGCTGCATCTCGTCACGGGAGTTCTGCGCGGCCGCCCGCCAACCGTGGTCGTTGAGCCACGTGGCCACGTCGGCGCGAGCGTCGTCCTTGTACATCAGGTCCTGGATGTCGATGTTGCGCTCGATGCCGAGTTTCTCGGCCACCCGATCGAGGCGCTCCCGCATCTCCTGACGACGCTCGTCGGAGTGGTTGGCCGCGGTTTCGGCGGCGATCCGGCTGCCAGCTGAACTCAACTCGGTGATCTGCGTGAACAATCGGTCCTGGGCGTCGGCGGGCAGATACATCAGCAGCCCCTCGGCCAGCCAGGCGGTCGGCGCCTCGGGGTCGAAGCCTTCGGCGATCAGCGCCGCGGGCCAGTCCTGACGCAGGTCGATCGCCACTTCGTGCCGGTCGGCCGAAGGTGTCGCGCCGTGGGCTGCCAGCGTCACCGACTTGTACTCCAGCACCTTGGGCTGGTCGATCTCGTAGACGGTGGTGTCGGCCGGCCAGTCCAGCCGGTAGGCGCGCGAGTCCAGGCCCGACGCCAGGATCACCACCTGCCGGATGCCGGCGGCAACCCCTTGCCCGGTGGCCCGAGCGAAAAAGGCGTCGAAAAAGTGGGTGCGCACCGCCTGGTAACCGCGCATGTGCTCGAAGATCGCCGCGGCCTCGACGTCGATCTCGGCCACCTTGTCGAGCAAGGAACTGTCGAGCATCTTTTCCCACACCCCGGTACCTGCCTGGCTGACCAGAATCTTCGCGAACGGGTCGCGGATCAGCGGGTCGGGCTTGTCGGTTTCGGCGGCGCGGGCGGCGGCCACCATGACCGCGGTAGTGCCCACGCTTTCAGTGATGTCCCAGGTGTCGTCGTGGCTACGCAAAGCGCTCATCGCAGCTCCTTATCAGTCGGTCGCGCCGAGTTCGGCGCGAAGCAATGTGGTGGTGAAGGCCTCGTCGGCCAGATCGGCGGGAATGCCCCGGCCTAGCCGTGCCATCTCGTCGGCGTTGCTGACAGCTTTCACGTGCCAACCGTGGTCGGTCAGCCAGTCTGCGGCGTCGGCGCGGCCGCTTTCCTGGTAGGTCAGGGTCTCGACGTTGATGTCCAGGCCCAGGCGCTGGCGCATGCGCTCGAACCGGGCCCGTCGCGCGACGCGACGCGTTTCGCTGTCGGCCGTACCGAGGCTGAACGCTTCGACGGCGATGCGACTGCCGGCGGCGCTCAGTCCGGTCAGGATGTCGAACAGCCGGTCCTGGGCTTCGGCCGGCAGGTATGGCAGCAGACCTTCGGCCAACCACGCGGTCGGCTGGCCGGCGTCGAAACCGGCGGCAGTCAGCGCCGCAGCCCAGTCGTCGCGCAGGTCTACCTGCACGGTCCGGCGCTCGGCCGTCGGCGCGGCGCCGGCCGACTCCAGCGTGCTCGTCTTGTACGCGACCACCTGGGGCTGGTCGATCTCGTAGACGGTGGTGCCGGCGGGCCAATCCAGCCGGAAGGCCCTGGAATCCAGCCCCGCCGCGAGAATGACCACCTGCCGGATACCGGCGGCAGCGGCTTCGGCGAAGTACGAGTCGAAGTAGTGCGTGCGAACGGCCTGGTAGTCGATGGCGAGACGGTGGGCCCGTCGACCGTGGTCGTCGTCGCCGATCCACTCCAGCGAACTGGCCAGTCGCGCCCACGACTGCCCCGCAGTGGAGACCAACAGGTAGGCGAACTGATCACGGATGAGCGGGTCATCGGACCCGGTTTCGACGGCGCGGGCCGCGGCCACGCTCAGGGCGGTGGCACCCACGCTCTCGGTGATGTCCCAGCTATCGCCATCAGAACGGACGGAGTTCGCGTGAGGTGCACCAGTCATAGCGTCCACATGCTACCTAATAACTTAGGCAATCTATATGGTCGTGTGCGCTACATCACTGCAGTTAATCGGTCCGCCGGGTCAGGCTGCGGGCGAGCAACAATTTCAGCTGATCAGTGACCGGATCCAGCTCATGACGGCTGCCGACGAAACCGGCATAGAACCCGACCCCCAGCAAAACCGCCAGCAGCAACTCGGCGAGTGCGGAGGCGTCGGTGTCCGCATCGAGCTCACCGCGCTGAATGGCGTCGTTGATCGCCCAAAGCAGGAAGGTCCGGGTGGTAGCGACCGAATCGGTTCCCGTGTGGCTGAGCTCGGGGTGCCGCTGCGATTCAAGTGTCGCGGTGATCAGGAAGGCCGCTGCCGTCCGGTTCTCGATCTCGGCTTCCATCGTCCCTTCGATGAATGCGGACACCCGGCCGGTCAGGGTCGTTGCGTTCTGTGCGCGCCGGGTGCTGGCCGCGACGACGGCGTTGTTGGTCTCCTCCAGCACCTGCCAATACAGCACACGCTTGTTTGCGAAGTAGTGGTTGATCGCGGGCCGGGTCAGGTCGGCCCGGACCGCGATCGCCTGAAACGTGGCCGCGTCGTAGCCGCGTTCGCTGAACACTTCACGAGCGGCACGCAAAATGCGCTTACGAGTTTCGGCCGCCTTTGCTGCGGGGGGGCGACCCGGCCCCCGGCTCGCTGGCTGAACCACCCTACGATTGTGCCATAGCTCACACCTACGACCGTCACGTTATCGACCGAATTGTTAGCCAGCCATGGTGTGAGGCATCAGAGCGCCGGGAGGCACGCTGCCGAATTTGCCGGCCTGGAAGTCCTCGAGCGCCTGGACCACCTCGGCCTTGGTGTTCATCACGAACGGGCCGTAGTGGAATACCGGCTCGCGGATCGGCTGCCCACCCAGGATCAGGACTTCCAGCGCCGGAACCCTCGACTCCTGCGACGCGGCGGCATTGACCGTGATGCGGTCGCCAGGGCCCAGCATCGCCAGCTGGCCCTGCTGCACCGGATGCGACACCGGCCCAACCGAGCCGCGCCCGGCCAGTACATACACCAACGCGTTGTATTCGCGGTTCCACGGAATGCTCAGTCGCGCGCCGGGTTGAATCGTCGCGTGCGCCATAGTGATTGGTGTATGCGTGACGCCCGGACCGTGATGACCGTCGAGTTCGCCGGCAATGACGCGGATCAGCGCACCGCCGTCGTCAGAAGACAGCAGGGACACGTCATGGCCCTCGATCGCCTGGTATCGCGGGGCCGCGAACTTGTCCTTCTTCGGCAAGTTGACCCATAACTGGATGCCGTGGAACATCCCCCCGCTTTCGACCAGCTCGGCCGGTGGCGTCTCGATGTGCAGAATTCCGGCTCCGGCGGTCATCCACTGCGTCGCGCCGTCGGCGATCAACCCGCCACCGCCGTGCGAGTCCTGGTGCGCAAAGCGGCCGTCGATCATGTAGGTGACGGTCTCGAACCCACGGTGCGGGTGCCAGTCGGTTCCTCGTGGCTCGCCGGGCTGGTATTCCACCTCACCCATCTGGTCCATGTGGACGAACGGGTCGAGCGCGGCGCTGCTCACCCCGGCGAACGCGCGGACGACGGGAAATCCCTCGCCCTCATGGCCGCGAGGGCCAGTGGTGATGGAGCGAACTGGGCGCTCGGTGTCGATGGGACTCGCCGCAGTCACCCGCGGCAAGGTCAATGTGTCTGCGGTGATCGCGGGCATCTCGGGCCTCCTCATTTCGGATACCCGCTATAACCGGACCGTGGTCCGATTATTCCGCTACCGCCTCAGCTGCGGCTTTTGGCCGACTTCGCCGCGGTTTTCTCGCTGGACGTGCCCTCGTGAGTTAGCGTCCCACCGGCGCTCTCGAGGTGCGCGCGGACGAACCACTGGAACTTCTCCAACTCGGCCGCATGGGAGATCAGGATGTCCTGGGTGACCGGGTCGAGCTTTTCGGTTTCCCCGATGCCCTTGCGGGTGTCCTCGATGACTCCGTTGTAGACCAGGTCGAGCGCGGCAAGGTGAGCCGGCACCGTGTCACGGCCCACCGAGTAGTCATCCCAGGTGCGATCTTTGAGGATCGCGCCTGGCGTGCCGTGCGGCGACTCGCCAAGCGTGGCGATCCGCTCGGCCACCTCGTCGGCGTAGCCGCGCACCAGATCCACCTGGGGGTCGATCATTTCGTGCACCCCAATGAAGTTGGGACCGACCACATTCCAGTGGACATGCTTGAGCGTCAGATGAAGATCGTTGTAGGTACTCAGCTGCTTCTGAAGCAGGTCAGCGACCTTCGCGCCCTGCTTCTCGGTCAGCCCAGGAACAGTGAATTGAGTCATGGGCGTCAAGTACCCGATGATTGCGAGGAGTAACCCCTGCACTCACAGCGCGCGGATGTCCTGCACCGGCAACCGCGCCCCCCGACGCGGCTCATAGGCCAGTCCGCTGGCGTAAAGCAACTGGACTACCCGGTGGCGGTGCGGTCGCATCGGTTCGAGCAGCTCGACCATCTCGGCGTCGTCGATCGGACGCCCCAGAAACGTCCAGCCGATCATCTTGGACACGTGGTAGTCGCCCACTGACAGCGCATCGGGATCGCCGAACGCCCGTTGCGCCGTCTCGGCCGCCGTCCAGATGCCGACGCCGGGCAGCGACATCAGCGCCTCGCGGGCCTTATCGGCCGGCCACGACGTGAGCCGCTCCAATGACTCGGCCCGCTGTGCACAGCCGACGAGGGTGCGGGCCCGGCCCGGGTCGACGTTGGCGCGGTGGAACTCCCACGACGGGATCCGCCGCCACACCTCGGCCGGAGGCAGCACCCGCATTCGGTCCGGCGCGGGTCCGGGTGCCGGTGCCCCGTACTTGGTCACCAGCAGCCGCCAAGCCCGAAACGCGTCCTTGCCCGGAACGCGCTGTTCCAGCACAGCGGGGATCAACGCCTCCATCACCTGACCGGTGCGACCCAGCCGCAGATGCGGCACCCGCCGATACGCCTGCGCGACAATCGGGTCGATCGGCTCGAACCCCGACAGGTCGTCTTCCGCGCCGAGCATGGCCGGAAGAACATCGAGGAACTCCTGAGCGCCGGTCCCCCAGGCCGTGCACTCGACCGCGTTGGCCGCCGCGCGGGTGATTCGCGCGGTGACAGATCCGCTGCGCAACAAGCTGGTTCGCCAGATGGCGCCATCGGCGTCGACTTGAAAACACGGGTCGCCAGGACCTCGGCGCAGCGGATAGAGAGTGTTCCTGGGGCTGACCGCACTGGGGAATGTCACCGTGCGAGCGCTACTCACCATCTGCTCCCACCGCTGCTCGATCTCCTCGATCATAGGTCTGGCTCGGCCGGTGGACCGCCACACGGCGTCATTGACCGGCAACTGGCTTTCGCGACAGGATGGCGTGGTGACCACCGCGCCAGCCGACGAGCGCAGAGCGCAGCGATGCTGAGGAGCGGCGCCGATGACAACGCCCTTCGACGCTCCGTCCGCCGAATTGGCGTGGATGTTTCTGCAGTGCCTGTCCGAGGGCGCCGATGTCGACGAATGCTTCGAGCTGCTCAGCGACGACTTCACCTACTGGAGCATCGTGACCCGCCGCTCGGTCGACAAAGCGACGTTGCGCGACGAGGTGGAGCGGCGCAAACAGCGCGTCGAGCTGAACCTGGATTTCCTCCAGTGCTTCAACGACGGCGAAAGCGTGGTGATCGAAGCGGAAGCCGACGGTGAGACCAGCGACGGCGTCCACTACAGCAGCCCTACCGTCTTCATCTTCGAAACCCGCGACGGGCTGATCACCTCGCTGCGCGAGTACAGCGACACCCAGGTGAGCGCGCACGTGTTCGGTCTGGCGCGCGCCTAGCCGACGGAGATCTCCGCCTTGTCGGGGTAGAACGCCACGTGGCCGGCGATCGCTGCCACCGCCGGGTAAGGCTGCTCGTAGAACCAGATGGCGTCATCCACCGTGCCGGCGCCGGTGGTCACGCTGTAGTAGCCGGCTTCGCCCTTGAAAGGGCAGTAGGTGCTGGTGTCCGTTCGCGTCAGCACGTCCTGTACGACGTCGCTGAACGGAATGTATTGCACAGCAGGGTAGGTGGACTCCTGCAGCTGCAGGGCTTGGTTGGTGTCGGCGACGATGTCGCCGTTGATGCGAACCACGACGCGCTTTCCGGTCGGGTCGATGGTGATCGGATGCTCGGCGGTGGGTTCTAAAACGGGCCGATTGGTCATGACAAGGTCTCCTCAGGTGCGAATAGCTGTTTCAACACTGCCGGCCGCACAAGATTCCCGATCTGAACGCCGGAATCAGCCGGCCGGCGCGAGCATGTCCTTCCACCCGGAGTCTCCCGTGTGGCGGGAGTCCTCCAGCGAGTATTTCGCGCCGTCGGGTCCCACCACTTCGCCGCTGGAGGGCAGGTAGATCGCGGTCGGACCGGCCGGCGTGTAGCTGCACGGGTTGGGTTGCTGGCCGTTGCACTGCACCGTGCCCGAGCCGGGCCGCTGCAGCGGGTCGGTGATCGGACCGGGCGGCGCCGGCAGCCGATCGGCCGGTATCGGGTTCATGCCGTTGTTGACCGACGGCGCCGGTATCACCCTGCCGGGATCGACGGGCTGATCGCAGTGGGCGCCCGGCGCCGGGCAGTTGCGAATCTGGTTCGGGTCGCCGTACCAGGGGTTGGTACCCAGCGGCACGTACGGCTTGTTGTCGCGGCATTCCCGTGGTGTCGCCCTGCGCTTGCCGGGGACGTCGGCGCACGGGTAGTTACGAGCGCCGCGGACGTCGTTGGCCTGTGTGTCCTGGGGGATCTTGCAGTAGGTTCCGGCGGGCAGGGGCGCCACGCTGGTGTCCGCGGGCGAGCGCCATTCCGAGGCGGGGAGGAATCCGGTCAGGCAAGGCGGCGGATTGTTCAGTGAGAGGTTGAGGTTCATCAGAACGGATCCCGGCGCCGACGCAATCAATGTCTCAGCCACCGAACCGACCTCCGGCAGGAACACCAGCAACTGTTCGAGGCCTGCGTTGTAGCGCTTGAGCATGTCGGCGACGACTTCGAGGTTGGCGATCGTCTGTGGCAGTGACTCGCGGACGTCGCTGAAGACGCTGTTGACCTGCTCGGCGGTGGGTGCGCCTTTGGCCAGCAGACTCTGCAGGTGTGGGTCGTTGTTGGCGATCTGGGCGGTGAGGACCTTGAGGTTGCGCGACCACTGCGCGATCGAATCGCCCGAGTCGACTTGGCTGTCCAGGATGGGCGCCGCATGGGAGATGATGTCGTCGACGTCGGACAGGTTGGCCTCGAAGTCACCGACGATGGATTGCGTCGAGTCGACCAACCGTTGTAGCGCCGGACCCAATCCGCCGACCGCAAGCGATGTTTCGTTGAGCAGCGACGCGATCTTCTGTTTGGGCAGCACCGAGAGACTGCGGTTGGCGGCGTCGAGCGCGGGGCCTATCTCGCTGGGCACGGTGCTCTTGGTGATGGTCTGACCGGGCGAGAAGAACTTGCCCGGGTCGCCGGTCGACACCAGGTCCACGTACTGCTCGCCGATCGCCGACACCGAGTGCACGTTGGCTGACGCGTCGATCGGGATCTGGTACCGGTCGTCAATGCTCAGTGTCGCCCTGACGCCGTGTGCTGTCGGCTCCACCTTGGTGACTCTCCCGATCTGGATGCCCCGGTATGTCACGTTGGCTGTGCGGTACAGACCGCCCGAGGCCGGCAGCTCTGCGACCAGGCGATACTGACCGACGCCGAGCTGACTCGGGATCCGCAGGTAGAACCAGCCCAGCGCGATCAGTGCGGCTAATGTCAACGCGGCGAACACAATCAGCTGATTGCGGATGAAGCGAGTCAGCATCACTCGCCTCGTTCCACGGGCGCGTCGGCCGGGTTCGGCGTGTAGCGGATGTCGGGAACCATCGTCGACGGGTCGCGTCCCCAGGACTGCTCGAGCGCGCGCAACGCCCCGGAGAATCCTGTTCCGGTGAAGATCGCGTTGTCGATCGTACTCAACGTGAGGTCTAGTGCCCCGGAGACGTTGATGTAGTCTCCGCGAACGATTTTCGGCACACTGTCGATCGCGAACGGCGGCGACAGGAGCAGCATCAGCGCGTCAACCAGATACGGTGCAGATCGTCCGAGTTGCTTGAGTGTCCGCTGTAGATATTGAAGATCCTGGTGCAGGTCGCCTCGCGCGGCGGTGAAGGTCTGGTCGGTGACGTTGCTGATCCGGCCCACCGCTTCGACGGTGTCGGCGAACAGATTCCGTTGCTTGTCGAAATGCTGGACCAGCGGTGGTAATTCGGTCAGAGCCCGGTCGATCGTGTCGGAGCGCTTGGCCGCGTAGCCCAGTATCCGGTCAGTGGAGTCAATGGCGCGCACGATGTCGTCGCGCTGCTGGTTCACCTCGCTCGCGAACGTATCGAGCTTGCCCAGGAAGTCCCGGATCTGCTGTGCCCGCCCGGCCAGGATTTTGTAGACCTCGTTCTGGACGACCTCGAGGTTGGGAACGCCCCCGCCGCGCAACACCATGGCCACGCTGGCCAGCGTCTGCTCGGTGGAGGGATACGTCGACGAGTTGCTCAGCGTAATGGTGTCGCCGGATTTCAGCATCTGAGCCGACGGGTCGGGCGGCGCGGCCAATTCGACGTGCTGCGAACCCAAGAGGCTGGTTTGGCCGATCTTGGCGGTCGCGTTCCTCGGCAGCCTGACACTTTTGTCCAGGTCGACGGTCAGCGTGGCGACCCAGTTCTTCAGGTCGATCGACCGCACCGTGCCGACGAACACATCGGCCACCAGCACCCGGCTATTTCCGTTGAGCGCCATTGTGTTTGGCATCTGAACGTAGATCTTGTAGGAGCCCGGGCCGCTACCGGGGCCGCCGGGCAACGGCACATTGGCGATGCCGCGCCAGTTACCGCACGATGTCAGCACCACCGCGGCGGTCAGCACCGCCAGCGCCTGCCGGACCTTGCGGCTGATCGGCCGCGCCGCCCTCATCGGCCCGGTCCCGGTGCGCCTGCTTCCGCTGCGCCGAGCGGAGGACCTGGCGGCGGTGGCGAGGGTCCCGGTGACGGCAACGGCTGCGGATACCACGGTGGTGGCAACGGGTTGTTCTCGTCGTAGGCGTTCGGCGGCCCGGTCATGGTCTGGCCGGCCGGCGGCGGCGCAATGTCGGGCCCGCCCATCAGTTCGGCCAGCGACGCGGCCGTCAGAAGGTTCTTGGTCGCCGGTTGCACCTGCACGCCCTGCATGCCGGGGGCGACGATCCAGCCTGGCTCTGAATTGCGGTGCGACCACTGGGTATCCGGCGAGAAGATGCCCGGCACCGTGGTGTCCTTGAAGCCGGGCGGCGGCTGCAGGCGCGGTTCGGAGTAGGCGACGTTCTTCGGCAACGTGTCTGCCGCGCTGAACAAGTTGATCCCGTACGGGAAGTAGTTGAACTTGATCGCATCGAGAACGGGCGCCAGGTACTGCGCGCAGAGTTCAGCGGAATCCTGGTAGCCGAGTCGACTCCCGGCCTGAATCACGCTGCAGATGAACTCCATTGGGTTGGCAAAGTTGGTGAATGCGGCCACACCGCTGAGGCTGCCGTGCGCCGGCTCGTAGATCCCCAGCACGTTGGCCGCCATGTTCGGCAGGATGTGCAGGGCGGTCTCCAGGCCGTCGCGCGGCTCGGGTTGCATGATCGCGGTGGTCAGCTCACCCAGGTTGTTGACGTCGTGGGTCAGTGCGTCGCGATTCTCGGTCAGGAATTTCTGGGCGGTGGACAGCACGCTGTCGGTGTCCCGAATAGCATTGGCCGCAGCCTGATCCGAGCTCGTGAGGTTGCCGGTCAGCTGTTCGAGGTCGTTGTTCAGCGCGACGAACTGCTGGTCGTCCTGGTGTAGTGCGTTGACGAACATCGCCAAACTTTTCAGGACCGCAAAGAAGTCGCCGCGGCCTTCGTCCAGAGTGCTGAGCGCGTTGGACAGTCCGTTGAGCGTCGTGTTGATCTGCTGGCCTTTGCCGGCCAGCCCGTCGGCGAACGCTTCGACGATATCGCCGAACGGCCCCTTGGGCTGGTCCTTGGTCGGTCCGAGCTTGTCGATGATGTGAGTCACACTGTTGCGCAACTCATCCCATTCCACCGGCACCTGAGTGCGCTCGATAGGGATCATCGCGTGGTCCGCCAGCACCGGCCCGCCCTTGTACGGCGGCTCCAATTGGATGCTTCGCGAGGCCACCAATGTCGGGTTGAGCACCACCGCCGACGCGTTGGCGGGCACCTTGTACCTGTTGCGATAGTGGAACGTCACCTTCATTCGGTCGCCGATGGGCTCGATCTTGTCGATCGCTCCGACCCGGATGCCCATGATCTGGACCTTGTCCCCGGTGTAGAGGGCGTTGACCGCCGGAAAGTAGGCGACCACCGTGTTGTTGGCCAGCTTCTGGTAGAGGTGCCAACCCACCAGTCCGACAACTAGACCCAGGGTCACGGTGATCGATCCGATGACCATCGCGGCCTTCGACACATGCGGCAACCGCAGTTTACGAATGTCGAAAATCGTGCTCATCGTCCGCTATCCCCCGTCCCCGCCGGGTGTGAGGAAGGGTGCCGGCAACTGCGGTCCCGGCCCGGGAGGTGGTGCCGGTGCGGGCGCAACGGCAGGCGGCGGAGGCAGACCCGGCGGTAGCAAGCTCTCCCGCCGTGCACCGGGCGGCGCGTTCGGCGGCAGTGGGACCGGCGTGCCCGGCAGGTTCGGCGCCGGGGCACCGGGCAGTCCGGCGTCGGGCACACCGGGTGCCGGCGGTAGACCACGGGGGTTGGGCGGCGATGAAAGCACATCGGGCAGAGCCGGATACGGACCACCTGCGCCGAACGGGCCCTGATTTTGGTCGATGCCGGCACACGGCATCGGGTTGCCCGGCCGCGGCGACATCTCCGCCGGCGGTGCATACGAGCACGGCGATCCCGGCGCCACGGCCGGGCCGGGATGGTCGGGGGTGCCTTCGAGTACCGGCGGCGCCGGTGGCGGCGCACCGTTGGCGAATCGGGTGCCGTTCGGGTCGGGATACCGGAAGGCCGGCAATCCTGCGCTGCGCCAGAAGTTCTCCGGATCGATGCCGCGTTTCTTGAACGCCGCGTCGACCCACGGCTGCAGGATCTGATACGGCACCAGGTTACCGATCATCACCTTGAAATATGGCCCTGAGCCGACCGCTTCGCTGAGCGCCGCGGTGTAGCTGCGCAGCGTATTCAGCACGGAGGCAAGGTCGTTCTTGTGTTCGGTCAGAACATCGGTGACGCCGCGCAACTGCTCGAGCAGGTGGTGCAGGTTGGGGTTGTCGTTGATCAAGCCTTGCACCTGTGTCGAGAACGCCGACACGTTGGCCAGTAGCGCCGCAATGGCTTTGCCGCGTTGGTTGAAGGACGCAAGCAAGGTCTGGGTGTTGCGCAGCAGTGCGTTGATCTGCTTGCTGCGATCACCGAGCACCCCTGCCACTTTTCTGGCCTCGGTCAGTAGATGTTTGAGGTCGTCGTCCCGTTTGCCGATGATGTCGGAGAACTTGGCCACCCCATCGAGAGCCGCACTCAGGTGCGGGTAGGTCTGGTTGATGGTGCGCGACAGCACATTCAGCGACTCCTTGACGGTGTCGATGTTCCACCCGGCGGCGGCCTTGGTGACATCGAAGAAGGCGTCGTACACCTGATAGGGGGTGGTGCTTTGACCGACCGGCAGCACATCGTTCGGCCGCATCCGCTTGGCGCCGCGCGGCTCGATCTCGAGGACCTTCTTACCCAGCAGCGTGTCGGTGCGGATGGACACCCGGCTCTCGGTGCCGATGGTGTGGGTGCCCGTGGTGAATTTCATCAGGATGTGATCGCCGTCGATCGACATGTCCTGCACGGTGCCGACATCCAGGCCGACGATGCGCACTTTGTCGCCCTTGCTGACGCCGGCCGAATCGCTGAACTGTGCGTAGTAACTCGCGGTCGCGAACAGCACCGGCAGGCTGCTGAAGCTTTGTCCCACACCGACGACGAGGATCACCATGGCGATGGCCAGTGCTCCGACCCGGACCCGGTTGGCGGGCTGCAGTGATCTCATTGCAGCGTGCACCTACCCGACGGCTGGGTGAACAGTTTGACCGAGCGGACGGGTCCGCCGGGCTGCAGCCCGTTGACTTTCAGCGACAGGTCGCACAGGTAGAAGTTGAAGAAGTCGCCGTAGATCCCGCTGGCGCGGCCGATGATGTTGAACGCGGCGGGCACCTTGCCGACCAGGTTTCCGACCCGGTCGCGTTGGTCGTTGAGCGGTCCGGCCAGGGCCTCGAGGTGGGTTACCGTGCTGCGCAACAGAGCACGATTGTCCGACAGCAGGTCGGAGATGGTTCCGGCCGCGTTGCTGATGTGTGCGGTTCCGTCGGCCAACGGGACGGCCCGGTCCTTCAGCGCGGTGATAAGCCCTTCGAATTTGTCGATGGTGGAATCGAGTTGGTCGTGGTGCCGCTCCGTCGTGTCCAGGACGGTGTTCAGGTTGTGGATCACGTCGCCGATGGTCTCGTCGCTCTCGGCCAGTCGATTGGTCAATTGTGCGGTCTGATCGAGGATGTCGTTGATGGTGCCGCCCTCGCCCTGAAAGACCGTGATGATCGACGACGCGATGGAGTTCACCTTCTGCGGGTCCAGCGACCGGAACAACGGCTTGAAACCACCGATGAGCGCGTCGAGGTCGAGTGCCGGCTGGGTCCGCGACAGCGGAATGAATCCGCCTGGCGGCAGGGTCCTTTCCGCGTTTTCACCGGACCCTCGACTGATCTCGAGGTATCGGTTGCCGATCAGATCTTGGTAGCGGATTTGCGCGGTCGTCGACTGGTAGAGCTGCACCGAGCGGTCGACCGCGAATTCGACCCGGATCCGCTTGTCGTCGTCGACCAGGTCGACCTTTTTGACCTTGCCGACTTCCACACCGGAGGCGCGGACGAACTGCCCGGCGCGCAAGCCGCTGGCGTTGCTGAACTCCGCCGAGTAATCGTTGGTGCGGTCGAAGCGAATTTGGCCGAAGACCACGACGATGACTGCGGTGAAAAACAATTGGACGGAGACGACTACAGCGAGCCGGGCGACGGTTCCGTTGATTTTCATGGGTTGATCGTGTACTCCCCGTACTGGCGGCCCCAGACGTATTCGTTGGCCAGCGGCTGGCCGAGCTCGAAGTGGTTGTAGGGCGCAATGCTGTTGCCGGAGTCCATCACCAGGTACGGCGCGGGCCACAGATCGCGGGTGATCGGCTGCCAGCAGCCGGGTTTGCCGCCCGGTCCGCCCCGGCCGTTGACCCTCGGCAGGTTGTCCGGATACACATACGGATTTTCGGTGCCGGTGATCGCCACCCCGAGTTGTGCCGCATAGTGGTTGCCGCTTTCCAGCTGAGCGACTTTGGGCGCGACGTCGGCGAAATTGCGGATGGTGCAGAACGCCTGCGGGCTGTACGTGTCGAGTAGCTTGGCCGTCGGTTTCAAGTCGGCGGTGAGACGTTCCAAGAAGGGCCGGGCGCGGGTGAAGACGTCGTTTCCGGTGTTGGCGAAGCCAACTGCCGCCAGCAGGGCCGCGTCGAGTTCGGCCTGATGATGATTGAGCGTGCGCGCGGTGGTCACGGCGTTCTCGATCGCCTCGAAGAGGTCTGGCGCGGCTTTGGCGTAGATCTCACTGAGCGCGGCCAGCTGGTGGATGTCGTGGCGGATCGTCGGCATCCTGGGGTTGACGTGGTCGAGGATCTTGTTGCCGTTGACGATCGACTGGCCGAACTTGTCGCCCAACCCGGTCAGCGCCTGCGCCGCCGCGCTGAGTGTGAGGTTCACCTTCACCGGATCGACGTTGTCGGTCAGCTCGACCAACGTTTCGAACACGGTGTTGAACTCCGTTGTGACCGACGTCGCGTCAATCACCGACGACGGCGTAATCCGCTGTGATGCAGATTCTTTGGGTGAGGTCAACGAGACGTATTTGTTGCCGAACACAGTGGTCGCCTGGATCTTCGCGATGACGTTGATCGGGATCAGGTCGACGTACTGGGGGTCGACGTCGAGGGTGAAGCGAGCCGCGGGCTTGCCGCGGTGCTCGACCTCGGTGATCCCGGCGACCCGACCGATGCTGACGCCGTTGTAGGTGACCTTCGAGCCCTGGTCCATCACCAGGCCCGCCCGCGCGGCCAGCATCGTCAGCTTGGTCTTGGGCGTGAAGTCGCCGCGAAACTGGCCGTATATCAACGTAAGGAGTACCGCGCATGTCAGGAAGAAGCCAAGGCCCGCAGCGGTGTCCGGCCACGTCCGGGACTGTCGCTTCTTCTTGGTTGTCACCGGCTACACCGTCAGGTTGAAGTTCGGGTCGACGCCGTAGAGCGCAAGCGATGTCAGCAGGACGACGATCACCGTGGACACCAACGAGAAACGCATCGACCGACCGACCGCTTCGCCCACCCCGACCGGTCCGCCGCTGGCGGTGTAGCCGTAGTAGCAGTGGGTGATCATCACGATCACCGCCATCACGATGACCTCGCCGCCGGACCAGAACACGTCCTCGGTGCGCAGGAAGGTGCGGAAGTAGTGCTCGTAGGTGCCCGCCGATTGCCCGTAAAACAGTGTGGTGACAACCTGTCCCGACAGAAACGACATGACCAGTGCCATCGCATAGAGCGGGACGACCACCACCAAGCCGGCCACCAGTCGAGTCGACACCAGGAAGGCCACCGACTTGATACCCATGACCTCGAGCGCGTCGATCTCCTCGCTGATCCGCATCGCGCCCAACTCGGCGGTCGCACCCGCTCCGACCGTCGCCGCCAGCGCCACGCCGGTCACCACCGCGGTCACCACACGAACGTTGGCCAGTGCGGCGAAGAACCCGGTGAACGCCTCCACACCGATGTTGCCCAGCGATGCGAACCCCTGGATGGCGATCAGCGAACCGCCGGACAGCGTCACGAATCCGACGATCGCCGCGGTACCGCCGACGACGGCCATTGCGCCGGTGCCCATGCCGATCTGTGCGATCAGTCGCAGCGTCTCCCTGCGGTAGCGGCGCAGTGCCCACCCGGTCGACCAGGCGCTGTTGACCGAAAATCTGGTGAGTTGACCGGCGCTGTTGATGCCCCGGATCGCGCCGCCGCCATAGTGATTGACTCCCTCGACCGCGCGCGGAAAACGCGCGCGAATGACGGCTGCGGTCGACATGTCAGCGACCCGTCCCGAACCGGACGCCGATCGTGGTCAGCACGACGTTGACCGCAAACAGCGAGAGCACGCACAGCACCAGCGTCTCGTTGACCGCGACGCCGACGCCTTTGGGGCCGCCCTTGGTGGTCAGACCGCGGTAGCAACCGACCAGGCCCGCGATTGCCCCGAAGATCGCCGCCTTGATGGTCGCGATGAGCACTTCGGGCAAGCCGGTGACCAGCGTCAGCGTCGCGAGATATGCACCGCCTGAGACGTTTTGCAGCTTGACACCGAACAGGAAGCCACCCACCAGTCCGATGGTGATGACGGTGCCGTTGAGCAGGGTGGCAACGACGGTCGCGGCCGCCACCCGCGGTACCACCAGTCGGTGGATCGGGTCGATGCCGAGAACTTCGAGGGCGTCGATCTCCTCGCGGATCGTGCGTGCGCCCAGATCGGCGCAGATGGCTGTCGATCCCGCACCGGCCACCACCAGCACGGTGGTCAGCGGCCCCAATTGGGTCACCGCTCCGAGTGCGGCGCCCGCACCCGAAATGTCCGCTGCGCCAAAGGCGGCCAGCAGGGTGTTGAGGGTGAAGACGATCAGCACGGTCAACGGTATGGAGACCGCCACCGTGGGCAGCAGGGCAACCCGAGTGATGAACCAGGTCTGGACGATGAATTCGTTCCAGTGAAAAGGCCGCCGGAACAACGCTTTTCCGGCCAGGATGCACATTCGGGCGAATCCACCCACGGTCGCCAGCGGCGGAGTGATCTGGTCGCGCAGATAATCGACGAGACCGACTGGCGTCGTTGCCGTCATGGTCGCCTCACCGACCGTGCGCGCGAGTCCGCGCATGGCGCAGGGCGGCATGCATCAGCGCAGTGGCGCCACTGCTTCACCATAAGTCACACTATGTAACAGAAATCACTCCGGCTACATGAGACACGCGGGAGATCCGGCGCAGGAAGTTGAGGACGATTCCGGACTATTCGGTCGACGCAGCGCTGCTGTTTCGTTTGGCGTTCTTCATATTCAGCCAGAATCGCGCCGCCTCACGAATCGATACCTCGATCGGCCTTGGCTCCCAACCTAATTCGCGGGTCGCCTTGCTGTGGTCGACCGGAGCTTCGGCGCGCATCATCCGCACCGACTGCATGCTGAGTTCGGCGTCCTTGCCGGTCAACCGGGCCCGGAGGCTGCCCAGCACCCCCATCGCGTAGAGCACGGGCACCGAAATGGCCCGCCGCGGCGCCGGCACACCGGCCTCGTCGGCGGCGATCTTGACCACCTCTTTCAGCGGAATCATGCGCTCGGAGATGATGTATCGCTCGCCGTTGCGGCCCCGTTCGGCGGCGATCAACATCGCCTTCGCCGCATCGTCGACCCCGACGACCTCCAACTGAATCCCGTTCATCAGGAATGGCAGCTTGCCGAAGACCGCGCCCGCGATGAATGCGCCGTGTGGCGTGCGGCCCCAGTCGCCGTCCCCATAGGTCGTCGACACGCACATGGCAACGGCGGGCAAGCCTTTTTCCGCGGCGTATCGCAGCACCAGTTCTTCGGCCTGCACCCGTGATTCCACATACGGCGTGAGCTTGCGGCGGTCGATCTGCTCGTCCTCGTTCGCCACATGGCCGTGCCGGCGGGCCATCGTGGCGTAGGAACTGGTGAAGACGAACCGCGTCAAGGTCGCAGCAATGGGTTCGGAGACGGCGACATCGAGGACATTGCGCAGTCCTTCGACGTTCGTGCTGAACAGCGGCGCCGGGTCCTGGAGCCAGGCACGGGTGTCGACCACGCAGTAGTACACCTGGTCGCAGCCCTGCATCGCTTCGCGCACGGTGGCCGTGTCGAAGACGTCACCGTGAAAGCGGGTGACCTCGAGGTCGTCGATGCTGCGGGTGTTGGCGCTTTCGCGGACCATGACGCGCACATCCGCGCCCGTCGCGACGAGTTGACGGGTGACATGCGAGCCCAGAAAACCGTTGGCGCCGATGACCAGTTTGGCCGCGCTCACTGCGGCCCTCCGTAAGTCTTCAGCCAACTCGCGGCGTCATCGTCAAGCGTGCCAAGGCTTTTCGCCTTCTTGCACCACTTGACTCCGGCCTGCAGGAAGCGGAGCGGGTTGTAGATGTCTTCCTGACGAGACCATTGGCCGTCGCCGGCGTAGGTGACGATCGAGATGTTGGTCGCGCTGATGATCGTGCCGTCGCCGGGATCGCGCATCGGGTTGTCCAACTCGCAGATGATTCGCCCGGTGGCCTCGTCGATGACCGACCACAGCGACGGAAACGCGGTCATGTGGCTCCCCGGAAACGTCGACATGGTCTGACGAATCCAGGTGCGCACCTCGTCGCGGCCCTTCATGGTGCCCGCCGCGTGCTCGATGTAGTCGACGTCCGAGGTGTAATGCTGCACCCATTCGTCCCAATTCTTCGTCTCGGCGGCATGGGCGACGGTCTGCTCGAACGTAGCGAATGCGGCGGCGAGTTCGTCGCGGGTAAAAACCTGCTTCACGCAAGAAACTAGAACACGTTCTACTGCGGTTTGTCGAGGAAGTGGATAATCGACAAGATGACGGACTACAACAAGGCAATCCTGGCCGGTGGCTGCTTCTGGGGCATGCAGGACCTGATCCGCAAGCAGCCCGGCGTGATCTCGACCAGGGTCGGCTACACCGGCGACCCGAGCGTGCCCAACGCGACCTACCGCAATCACGGCACCCACGCCGAAGCCATCGAGATCCTCTACGACCCGGCACAGACCGACTTCCGGGCGATCCTCGAGTTCTTCTTCCAGATCCACGACCCCACCACGAAGAACCGCCAGGGCAACGACTTCGGGCCCAGCTACCGCTCGGCGATCTTCTACACCGACGAGGATCAGCACCGGGTCGCGCTGGACACCATCGCCGACGTCGAGGCCTCCGGTCTGTGGCCCGGCAAGGTGGTGACCGAGGTCAGCCCCGCCGGCGACTTCTGGCAGGCCGAGCCTGAGCATCAGGACTACCTGCAGCACTACCCCAACGGCTACACCTGCCACTTCATCCGGCCGGGTTGGAAGCTGCCGCGCCGGGCCCCCGTCGAAAGCTAGGTTCGGCGGCGAGCAGGGCGAGGACGGCTACGTGCCGATCGCGCGCAGCTGATACAGCCCGCGGGTGGTCGCGACGGTCTTCCCGTCGGCATCGGTCACCGTCGCCTCGAGTGTGAAGTCGGACTTGCCGCGTTCGGCCGCCTCGGCTTCGATCCGGGCGATCGTGTCCTCGTCGAGGCTGGCCTCCGCCCGCAACTCCGAGCGGGCCATCCCGACGAACGAGATATCGAGGTTTTTGACCAGTGGAAAATACTTCGCGCTGTCGAATGTGCTCAAACTGATGATGCCGCCAAGGATTTCGGCAACGGTGAATTGCACCCCGGCATAGATCACGCCGAAGTGGTTGCCGTTGCCGTCAACCGGCACGGTGGCCGCGGCGTAGCCGCGCCGGGCCTCCACCACGTGCACGCCCATCTGCTGGGCGGTCGGGATCGTGGATCCCAACGCGGCGTTCATCATCTCGACTAGCTGGTCTGTCACGATCGCAGATCCTAACGCCGACGGACCGTGATCTTTCCGCCGTCCTTCGGCGTGTAGGCGACGCCGCGGGCATGCAGCTTCTCTCCGGGCGCGCTGGTGGCTTCGATCGTGAAGTGGCGCAGCACCGTTCGCAATACCACGTCCATCTCCACGTTGGCGAACACGGCACCCACACAGCGTCGGGTACCGCCACCGTAGGGGATCCAGGCGAAGCTGGGCGGCTTGGTCCCGACAAAGCGCTGCGGGTCGAATCGGTCGGGAACTGGGAACAGCTCGGGGTCGCTGTGCAACCGCGAGATGCTGACGATGATGGTGTGATCCTGCGGGATCGACCACTCACCGAGCTCGTACATCGGGGCGTAGACGTGGCGACCGACGGCGTCGATCACGGTTCGGCTGCGCTGCGTCTCGAGGATCGTCGCCTGCCGCAACTCGTTGTCGTCGGTGTCTGCCTCGGCAGCCAGACCGGTCAGCACACCGGGGTGCCGGCTCACTCGTTCGAACGTCCAGGCAAGCGCGGAAGCGGTGGTCTCGTGTCCGGCGGCCAGCAGGGTGAGCAGCTCGTCGCCGATGTCTTCGCGCGACATCGACGAACCGTCCTCGTAGGTGCTGCGCAGCATCAGTGCCAGCACGTCGGTCCGGTCCTCGAAATACGGGTCGCTGTGTTCGTCGTCGATGAGCTTGTCGACGATCGCGTCGTAGCGGGCCCGCCATTCCCGCAGTCGGCCCCATGGCGTGTAACGGCCATAGGTACGAGGTGGTTTGGGCAACGTTGCCAGCCGCGAACCCAGGGTGACCCACGGCGGGATAATGCGGCGCAGCTCGTCGAGTTCGGCGCCCTCGGCACCGAACACGGCCCGCAGGATCGCGTTGAGCGTGATCCGCATCGTCGACGGCAGCGTGGCGAACGGAATGCCTTCCGGCCACCGCGCGATCTCGCGCAGCGTCTCCTCTTCGATGATCGTTTCGTAGTTCTTGATGCTCTTACCGTGGAACGGCGGGGCCAACAGCCGGCGGCGTTCGCGGTGGTCGTCGCTTTCCAGCCCGAACACCGACCCCGAACCGAGTAGCCGGCTCAGGTTGGGCTGGATGTTGCCGAGAATCTCCGGGCTGGTGGTGAAGACCTGTTTGGCCAGTTGCGGATTGGCCACCACCACGATGGGGCCATAGATCGGCACGTGACACGAGAACACGTCACCGTAGCGGTGCGCCATCTGGTGCACGAATTGGCGGCGGAATAAGGCAAATGTCAAGCCCTGCAGGGCTTTTGGAATCCGCGGGCCCGGGGGCAAGGTGATGCCGGACGTGGGCGAAGCCACGTGCGTTTCGACGGTGCTCATGATGGTGCACTCCCAACGTCGCAGCGGTACCGCGCCGTACCACGATTATGTCCGGTACGGTACCGTCTGGTACCAAGGGCTGGCAAGGGTTGATGGGCCGAGGAGGCGCAATGGCGACGACCGCCGTTGACGACGCGACTCCGACCGGGCCGCCCGCCATCGATCCGTTCCGGCAGCGGCTGCTCGACGGCCTCGCGGCCGCGATCGACGAACGCGGATATCGCGCCAGCACCGTCGCCGACATCGTCCGGCACGCCCGCACCTCCAAGCGCACGTTCTACGACCAGTTCCCCAGTAAGGAACAGTGCTTTCACGAGCTGCTGCACGCCAGCGTCGAAAAACTCGGCGAACAGATCCGCGACGCGGTTGACCGCCACGCCGGCTGGCAGACCCAGATCCGGCAGGCCGTCGAGGCCTACGTCGCCTACATCGAATCCACGCCGGGGCTCACGTTGGCCTGGATCCGCGAAATGCCGGCGCTGGACGCCGCGGCGCGGCCGTCGCAGCGTCGTAACACCCAACTCCTGACCAGCTTGCTGGTGGACCTGAGTGACACCCCGGCCATGCGGAATGCCGACCTGTCACCGCTGACCCCGGCGAAAGCCGTGATCCTGGTCGGCGGCCTACGTGAGCTGACGGCTCAGGTGGTCGAGGACGGACACAGTGTGCGCGACATCGTCGAACCTGCCGTGCAGGCCTCGATAGCGCTGCTCGGTTATCGCGGCTGAGCTACCCCGCCAGAAAAGCGCGCAGTCGATCCAACACCAGATCCGGACACTGCTCGACGATCCAGTGCCCGACGCCGTCGACGAACTCAACCTCGAAGTCGCTGATCTGCTCGCCATATCCGTCGATCAGGTCCGGAGTGAGCACCGGGTCCGCGGTGCCGCTCAGCCAGCGGACCGGAACATCAACCCGCATATCGTCGAATTCGCCTCGCACCCAACGCAACATCTCGGTGCTCTGGAACGTTCGGTACCACCGTGAGCCGGCGACGGCATGTCCCGGTTGGCGCATGCAGTCCATGTACATCGCGACGTCGTCGTCAGGCAGCAGGAATCCGCCGCCGACCCAGGATCCCAGCATCCGGAAGAACCGCCCTTTAGGGTCACCGATCACCCGCGGGCCGATGACCGGAAGCGCCATCGGAATCTGGTACCAGAATCGCCAGGCGTTGCGCATCGACGACAGATCGCGCTTCACGTAGGGCGCCGCGGTGTTGAGGCCGAAGAAGGCGGTCACCTTTTCCGGGTGACGCAGCATCATGATGAACGCGACCGGACCGCCCCAGTCGTGCGCCACCAATTTCACCGGCCCGATGCCCAACCGGTCCAGCACGGCTGCCAGATCGTCGGCCATGTCGTTTTTCAGGTAGCGGGAGCGTGGCGCCGAACTCCAACCCGCCCCGCGCAGATCGGGACACAGAACCCGGTATCCGTCGGCCGCCAGCGGTGCGATCAATTCGCGCCACTCCCACCAGTTTTCGGGGAAGCCGTGCACCAGCATCACCGGCGGACCTTCGGCGGGCCCGGCGTCGGCGACGTGGATGGTCACCCCATCGCCCAAGTCGATGTACTTGTGATCGACACCGTCGAGAACGGGAATCTGCACCATGGCTTGCAACGTAGCCGATCAACGCAGCGGACCGGAACCGCTTGGTGGCGGTCCCGGTCCGATGTGATGCGACTCAGGCTGCGACGAGCTCGCGTTCTTTCGACGTGGTCGCGCCGCGGCCCTTCGGCGGCATGGCCAGCTTGACGATCTTGCGCACGACGGTGCCGAACTGCTTCGGCAGCGAACCGGCGTTGTACGGGATGCCGTAGCGCCGGCAGATCTCCTGCACCTCACCCGCGATCTCGGAGTAGCGGTGCGCCGGCATGTCCGGGAACAGGTGGTGCTCGATCTGGTGCGACAGGTGGCCGGACAGGATGTGGAACAGCTTGCCACCGGTCAGGTTCGCCGAACCGAGGACCTGGCGGAAGTACCACATGCCGTGCGATTCGCCCTCGGTCTCCTCGACGGTGAATTCCTGTGTGCCGTCCGGGAAGTGGCCGCAGAAGATGATCATGTACGACCACACGTTGCGCATCAGGTTCGCGGTCAGATTACCGGTGAACACGAATGGGGCGAACGGCCCGGCCAGCAGCGGGAAGGCGACGTAGTCCTTCAGCACCTGCTTGCGGGTCTTGCGCCAAATCTCCTGTAGGACTTCGCGCTTGTCCGCCAGCCGGATCTCACCGGAGGTGATGCGTTCGCTTTCCATTTCGTGCAGCGCGACCCCGTACTGGAACAGCACCATCAGCAGGAAGGCATAGACCGGGTTGCCCAGGAAGTACGGCCTCCACTTCTGGTCTTCGCTCATCCGCAGGATGCCGTAGCCGATGTCGCGGTCCATGCCGACGATATTGGTGTGAGTGTGATGCATGTAGTTGTGCGAGTGCCGCCACTGGTCGGCCGGGCACGCGGTGTCCCATTCGAATTCCTGACCGCGGATCGACGGGTCACGCATCCAGTCGTACTGACCGTGCATGATGTTGTGGCCGATCTCCATGTTGTCGAGGATCTTTGAGATCCCGAGCATCGCGGTGCCGGCCAGCCACGCCGGCGGAAAGATGCCGGCCATCAGCAGCGCGCGGCCACCGACTTCGAGGGAGCGCTGCGTCTTGATGATGCGGCGGATGTGGTCGGCGTCGCGCTGGCCGAGATCGGCCATCACGCGCTCTTTGATTGCGTCGAGTTCGGCGCCGAACGCGTCGGCCTGCTCGGGAGTCAGGGCGATCTTGGACTGAGTCATGGTGAAATCTCCAATTCTCTTAAAGAGCAATGTCGACGTCGCCGACGGGTACGGACACGCAGATCTGCACGTCCTCGCCGGGGGCGGTCGACACCGCACCGCTGGTCAGGTTGCGCACGACGCCGCTGGTCTTGCGGCGGGTGCAGGTGTGGCAGATGCCCATCCGGCATCCGCTTGCGGGGTTCAGTCCGGCCGATTCCGCCTGCTCGAGCAGCGAGCGGCCGTCATCGGTGACCTCAACAGCGCTGTCCGCGAACGTGACTCGTCCGCCAGACGGTTTGGCCGGCATGTCCAGCGTGGGCGGCACGAAGCTCTCCGACTGCGCGTCCGCGCAGTGTTCGCGGACGGCGTCGACCAACGCCGCTGGGCCGCAGACGAAGACGGCGTCGGGCTCCGGCATGGCCGCCGCGAGGTGTTGGGCGTCGAATCGGCCCTCGAGGTCGCCGCCGGCCGATCGGGTGTAGCCGTGCAACACCCGGACACCGGGCAACGCGGCGAGCTCATCGTGGTAGCAAGCCTCGGCGCGGCTGCGGGCATAGTGCACGAACGCGATCTCGCCGGCGTGGCCTTCGTCGACCAGCGTGCGCAACATCGCCAGGACCGGGGTGATCCCGCTGCCGCCCGAGACGAACAGGATGCGGCGGGGCCGCTGCGCCGGCAGCACGAAGTCGCCGCCCACGCCGGTGAGCCCGACGACCATGCCGCGGCGGGCGTGCGTGTACAGGTGAGTCGAGACCAGCCCGCCGTCGTGCTGCCCGATGGTCAGCTCCAGATGCGTGGCCCCCTCGGCATTGGCCGGTGAATAGCACCGGGTGTGCCGGCGCCCGTCGATCTCGATGGCGAGGTTGACGTATTGCCCGGCCGTGACCGTGTCGGTGAACGCTTGATTCGGAGCCAGCACCAGGGTGACGCTGCGCGGGGTGTCGCGGCGCACGTCGACGACCTTCGCGCGGCCCTCGGCCAGGGTCCAGGCCGGATCGACCTGTTCGGTGTATCGGTCGACGCCGTGCGGGCCGGTGAGCAGGTTGACTAGGTTTGAGCCCAGCACCCGCTTCGTCAAAGTTTGTGTGGAGTTCTGAGTGAACATATGTATACCGTCCGCGCACATGACCCAGTTCGTCAAGGGTTTTACCAGGTCTGTGTTACGGTTCACACGGTGAACAGTCGTGCCGCCTAGCTCACGGCCGCACCGCTCTAGCCGGTCGCGCAGCCGCGAAGGACCGTCGCGCGAGGAGCGCAAAGAGGTGACTCGGCGGGCAATTGTCGCCGCGGCGCTCAAGCTTCTCGACGAGCGCAGCTTCAGCGGCTTGAGCCTGCGCGAGGTGACGCGCGAAGCGGGCATCGTCCCCGGGGCGTTCTATCGTCACTTCGAATCGATGGAAGCACTTGGGCTGGTCCTGATCGACGAGTCGTTCCGGACCTTGCGCGACATGCTGCGCGGCGCCCGCGCCGGCAAGCTCGATCCGAACCGGGTGATCGAGTCGTCTGTCGAGATCGTCGTCGCCAGCGTCACCGAACGTCGCGAGCACTGGCGCTTCATCGGACGTGAGCGATCCAGCGGCGTGACCGTGCTGCGGTATGCCATTCGCACCGAGTTCCGGCTCGTCACGTCCGAACTGGCCACCGACCTTGCGCGCTTCCCGGGCCTGAACGAATGGAGCACCGACGACCTCAACGTGCTGGCGAGTCTGTTCGTCAACTCGATGATTGTGATCGCCGAGGCGCTCGAAGACGTCCAGGGCGCAGACGCGATCGAGGAGATTCGGATAACCGCGGTCAAGCAGTTACGGATGATCGTGATCGGCATTACTGGCTGGCGGAGCAACCCCTAAGCGCTCTCTAGCCCTCCAGATTCTTCGCGCAGCTTAGCAAAGCCTCTGCGATACTTCGCCTCTCGTGTGCCGAGATGCCGTGCAGCATCGCCGCTTCGACACCGAACACAGCGTCGTGTGCCGAGCGAAGTCGCCGAGAGCCAAGGCGAGTCAGCGCCAATGACTGCGCGCGCCCGCGAGGTTCGGCGTCGGCGTTCTCGATCAGACCCGCCGAGCGCAACCCGGCCAGCACGTCCTGCAGCGACTGCCTGGTCACAAAACACAGCCGCGCCAGTTCCGCGGCCGATGCCTCCGGATGCTCAGCCAATGCCCGCAACGTCGAATACTGCGCCATCGAAAGACTGGTCGGCTTCAGCGCGGCGTCACACTGCCGCCGCAGTCCTTGCTGAACCCTCTTGACCAGATAGCCGATGGATCGTTCTGCCTCGGACGGTTGCATGACAGGAACCTTACACCTATCATTAAGTCAGGAACCTGACAACTAAGGAGAATGCCATGACCACTATCACCGCACACGCCGACCAGGCGACGCTGATCAACGTGTTCACCGTCCAACCCGAGCGGGCGCGTGAACTCACCGATCTGTTGATCGCGGCCACCGAGGACGTCATGCAGCACATCGGGGGGTTCATCTCGGCGAACATCCACCTCAGCACCGACGGCACGCGAGTCGTCAACTACGCGCAATGGCGCAGCGCCGAGGCCATGCAGGCCATGCAGCAGAACCCCACCGCCCGTGAGCACATGGTGCAGTGCGCCGAGGTGGCCGACAGCTTCGAACCGCACCTGTACACCGTGGAGTCGGTGCACGAGGCCTAGCCGCGGAGCCATGATGGAGCGATGGGTACTCGAATGCGAGATCTGCTCGACGGCGCGTTGGGATCGTTACGCTACGAACCCACCGAAAAACGCCTTCGCATCTCTCTCGACGGCGAACTGATCGCGGACACCATCGACGGGCTATTGGTGTGGGAACCACGGCGCCTGGTCCCGACCTACGCGGTGCCGCAGGCCGACTTCACGGCACAGCTGGAATCGGTCGGCCGGGTAGACAGTCTTTCCGAGCTGCCGATTCTGGTACCGACGAATCCCTTTTCGACGCATACCTGTACCGGCGAGATGTTCGACGTTCTCATCGGCGGCCGCCGATGCCGATCCGCGGCGTTCCGGCCGGACGATCCGGATCTGGCCGGCTATCTCAGCGTCGATTTCAGCGCGTTCGAGTGGCGTGAAGAAGACGAGCCGATCGTCTCGCACCCGCATGACCCGTTCAAACGCATCGACATCCTGGCCGGCAGCCGTCACGTCCGGATCGAGTCCGGCGGGCGACTGCTGGCCGAGTCGTCGCGACCGCTGCTGTTGTTCGAGACCTCGCTGCCGACCCGGTTCTATCTGCCGCCCTCGGACGTCGTCGTCGACCTCGAACCGACCGACAGCGTCAGCGATTGTGCGTACAAGGGCCGCGCGTCGTACTTCGCCGTACCGAACGGACCAACCGACATCGCCTGGACGTACCGCGATCCGCTACGCGAAGCGCTACCCATCCGGGACCACATCGCGTTCTTCAACGAGCGAGTGGACGTCATCGTCGATGGCCGACACCGACAGCGGCCCATCAGCCCGTTCTCGGACTGAACCGGTGGCAACGGCGCACCGCCACGAAGGCAAGCTGGCCGACGGATGGGCCTAGTGGTGTCGCTGTGGCACACCACGCACGGATGGCCCTATCGGGCAATGCAATTCCGCGCGACGCTGCGTGACACCACCCGGGCCCGTCACCTGTCTACGTTGAACAGCGAGTCGCCGTCCTCGGGGGCTCCGTCGATCTGACCGCGGTGCACCTGAACCGGGCGCTCGGGGGTGGCCCGGTGTTGGGCAGCACGTCCGGCTCTTCGGCGCTGAGCTTGTACTCCAGCGACTCGCCCTCTTCCTCCTCGCGCGCCGTCATCCCGAATCGATTGGCCTCGCTCCAGTCGTCGGGCGGGTCGACGACGATGTCGCCGTCGTCGTTGCGCACCTCATCGGAATCGGTCGATTCGCTCGGGCTCAGGGTGTCGTCGTCGGGCATAGCGGTTCGGTTGCCCTTGGGCTCGAGCTGCTAAACACCGGTGCCGGCCATCGAGTGTGAAATTAGGGCTTCGAGTGTGAGCCCAAGGCGAAGACGCTCGGCGTGTCGCCGCCCCAGCTTCACACTCGATGAGCCCGCGAACCGGCGGCTACCGGGGCTTACGCCACATCGGCCACAGGGTCGGGCCGCCGGGGATGACGAGCTCGCCGGTCACCTCGAACCCGAATCGCTGGTAATACGGCACGTTTTCGGCCTTGCTGGATTCGAGATACGCGGGGGCGTGTTCGGCGTCGACGCGGTCGAGGCGGGACTGCATGAGTGCCTGCCCGTAACCCTTACCGCGGACCGAGGGGTCGCTGCCGATCACCGCGAGATACCAGTGCGGTTCCTCGGGGTGCTGCGACTTCATCTGATCGAGTAGTTGGCCGAGTTTGCGGCCGGTCGCCATACTCAGCCCGAATCCGAAAATGAACGCCGGCAGCATCATCAGCTGCTCGCGGGTCGACTGCTTCCATCGTCCAGGCGGATCCCACAGCGCTGCCGCGCCAATCGTGGACCCGTCGGTAGCCACCTCCACGCCACCGCCTGCGAGGTGGTGGTGCCGGGCGATGGCCGCAAAGAATTTTCGCTGCCGGGCTGCTCGGGCTTTGTCGTCCGGCATGATCCAGACCGACACCGGGTCGTCGAAGAAGGCGCGGCCGAGCGCGTGCGAGAGCTCGGAGACGTCGGCCTTGCGCGCCGGACGCGTATTGATGGTCATCGAACGCCAGAGTAGTAGCGTCCAACTCGTGTGGGACTTCGAAACCGACCCTGAATACCAGCAGAAGCTGGACTGGGTCGAAGAATTCATGGTCAACGAACTCGAACCGCTCGATTTGGTGTCGCTCGACCCGTACGACAAGAAAGACGCCGAGACCATGGCGATCCTTCGGCCGTTGCAACAGCAGGTCCGCGACCACGGGTTATGGGCCGCGCACCTGAAGCCCGAGCTCGGCGGCCAGGGCTACGGCCAGGTCAAGTTGGCCCTGCTCAACGAGATCCTCGGCCGGTCGCGCTGGGCCCCGTCAGTGTTCGGCTCGCAGGCGCCCGACTCCGGCAACGCCGAGATCCTGGCCCTGTTCGGCACCCCCGAGCAGAAGACTCGCTACCTGCAGCCGCTGCTCGACGGCGACATCACCTCGTGTTACTCGATGACCGAACCGCAAGGCGGCTCCGACCCAGGGCTGTTCGTGACGAGTGCCGAACGTGACGGCTCAGGAGACGGGGACTGGGTGATCAACGGCGAGAAGTGGTTTTCCACCAACGCCAGGCACGCGACGTTCTTCATCGTCATGGCGGTCACCAATCCCGAGGCGCGCACCCGCGACAAGATGTCGCTGTTCATCGTCCCTGCCGGGACGCCGGGCGTGGAGATCATCCGCAACGTCGGGGTCGGGACGGACTCACACGCCACGCACGGCTACGTCCGCTACGCCGACGTCCGGGTGCCCGCCGACCACATTCTCGGCGGCGAGGGCGAGGCCTTCGCGATCGCTCAGACCCGGTTGGGCGGCGGCCGCATCCATCACGCGATGCGCACGATCGCGCTGGCCCGTCGGGCGTTCGACATGATGTGCGAGCGGGCGGTGTCCCGCCAGACCCGGATGGGTCCGTTGTCGAATTTCCAGATGACACAGGAAAAGATCGCCGACAGCTGGATTCAGATCGAGCAGTTCCGGCTGTTGGTGCTGCGGACCGCTTGGCTGATCGACAAGCACCACGACTACCAGAAGGTGCGCCGCGACATCGCGGCCGTCAAGGTCGCCATGCCCACGGTGCTGCACGACGTCGTGCAGCGCGCTTTGCACCTGCATGGCGCGCTCGGGGTGTCCAATGAGATGCCGTTCATCAAGATGATGATCGCCGCGGAGTCGCTGGGGATCGCCGACGGCGCCACCGAGTTGCACAAGATGACCGTGGCCCGTCGCACGTTGCGCGAATATGAGCCGGTGTCAACGCCTTTCCCGTCGCAGCATCTGCCCACCCGGCGCGCCGAAGCGCAGGCCCGGTTGGCCGAACGCCTGGAACACGCGGTCGCCGAGTTCTAGGGCGCGACGCGATCGATGTGGGCGAGGAAATGCGTCCAGCACCGCATCGGGTGCTTCCAGTTGCGGCCAGTGCCCGATGTCGTCGGCGAGCATCACCACGTCGGCGTTGGGAATCACCTCGGCGTAGCGGCGCGCCATGTGCGCACCGGAGTTGGGGTCGATCGGCCCGTCGATCAACCGCATCGGGACATCGGTCTCCCGCATGGCCCGCACCCACCGATTCCGGTGCGTGTGGCGGTCTTTGATGAATCGGCCGACCTTGTGCAGCACCCGGCGGCCGTCGTTGTAATCCAGGATCTGGCTGAATACGTCCATCATGTGCCGGCTCGGCTTGGTGTTCGGGCCGAACATCTCCCGTATCGTCGGCTCCAGCACGTCGACGCGACAACGGGCTGTTTTGCACAGGACTCAGGATGTCGCCCAACGGCGTTCCCGACATCAGCTTCTGCGCGGCCCGCGGGCGTGTAGGTCTCGACGAACATCCCACCGTTGAGCCAGGTGATCGAGTCGATACTCAGTTCGCCGTACGCGTGGTCGCCAAACTCTCTGCGGGCCAACAGTTCCTGCCCCACCGAGTCGCCGAGGTCGTGAGCCAGGATGTGGGCCTTTTCGATTCCGAGGTGATGAGCAGCGCCTCATGCATGTCGGCATGGTCGTGCACCGAGTATTCGTAGTGAACCGGCTTCGCGGAAAAGCCCATGCCCATCATGTCCGGCGCGATGACCGTGAACCGGCTCGTCAGGGTTGACCAGATCGGTTGCCAATCAAAGGAATTGAAGGGGTAGCCGTGGATCAACAACAGCGGCGGCCCGCTGCCCTCGACCCGGTAGAAGATGTCGAAGCCCAGGTAGTCGAAGTACAGCCCGGAGTCCAGCCAGGAAGCCAGCCCAGTATCCATGACGGGACCGTCCTACGAGATGTAGCGAACGACGCTCTCGGCGACACACGCCGGCTTGTCGCTGCCCTCGACCTCCACCGTGGTCGACACGGTCGCCTGGGTAGCGCCTTTGCCCAGGTCCTCGATGTTGACCAGAGAGCTCTTCGCGCGCACCCGCGAGCCGACCGGGACCGGCGAGGGGAAGCGAACCTTGTTGAGGCCGTAGTTGATTGCAAGCTTGATGCCGTTGACGGTGTACATCTGGTGCTGCAGGCGCGGCAGCAATGCCAGGGTCATGAAGCCGTGGGCGATGGTGGTGCCGAACGGACCCTTGGCCGCCCGCTCCGGGTCGACGTGAATCCACTGGTGATCGCCGGTCGCGTCGGCGAACAGGTTGACGTCCTCCTGGGTGATCGTCACCCAGTCGCTTTCGCCGATGCTTTCACCTTTGATCGAGGCGAGGTCGGCGACTGAGTCGAAAGTGCGCATAGCTTTTCTCTCCTTTGAGCCGGAAGCGGTCGGCGCTGCTTAGCATCGTGCCACTGCGCGGACCTGGCGCCACCACCGGGATGTTTCCCCTGGAACGCGGTTCGGGTAAGGATGGCCGGGTGAAGTTGTTGCTGCTGGCCGACACGCATGTGCCGCGTCGCGCCCGCGACTTGCCGGCGAAAGTGTGGGATGAGGTCGCGTGCGCCGACGTGGTGGTGCATGCCGGCGACTGGGTGGTACCCGAACTCCTCGACCAGTTGGCCGCGAAAGCCGAGCGGCTGGTGGCGTGCTGGGGCAACAACGACGGGCCGGAGCTGCGATCGCGGCTACCCGAGCGGGCCGATGTGGTGCTGGACGGCCTGCGCTTCACAGTGACCCACGAGACCGGCGCCAGCGCCGGACGTGAGGCCCGGATGTCGTGCCGCTACCCCGACAGCGACGTGCTGGTGTTCGGCCACAGCCACATCCCGTGGGACACCACGACGAGCACCGGCCTGCGGCTGCTGAACCCAGGCTCGCCGACCGATCGCCGTCGACAACCGTTCTGCACGTACATGACGGCGCGCATCGAAGCCGGTGCGCTCACCGACGTTGTCCTGCATCGACTGGAGAAGTAGCTCGCTGCTAGCTCAGACACAGCGTCTACACATACTTAGCTCGTAAACAGAGACAAGTGAACACTCTCATTGACCCGGTCAACGAATTGTCACGTGTCGTCGGCAGATTCCGCAGGCAGCTCCGCCGATCAGCCGAGCGGGGTCTGGACTCCGCGCGACTGACCGAATCGCAGTCGGAGTTGCTGTGGCTGGTCGGCCGGCGGCCAGGCATCTCGGTCAGCGCAGCCGCAGCGGAATTGGGTCTGGTGGCCAACACCGCCTCGACCCTGGTCTCGAAGCTGGTAGCCAAGGGCTTCCTGGTCCGGACGGCGGACGAATCCGATCGCCGGGTCGGCCAGCTGTCGCTGGCCGCAGCGGCCCAGCAGCACGTCGATACCTCGCGCGCCGCGCGTCGTGAACTGCTGAGCGACGTGCTCAGTGAACTGGGCGACGACCAAATCGAGTCTCTGACAAAGGGGTTGGCGGTTCTCGAGACGATGACCCGACGACTACAGGAGCGATGACCATGACAACACTGCCGATGGCGATCGACGGCCGAAATCTGACGTACCGCTACGGCCAGTTCACCGCGGTCGATGACGTGACGTTGCAGGTGCGGCCCGGTGAGACGATGGGCCTGCTCGGGCCCAACGGCGCAGGCAAGACCACTGTGGTGCGGATGCTCACCACGCTGACCCCCGTGCAGCAAGGTGACCTGCGGATCTTCGGCCTCGATGCCCGCGACCAGACCACCGACATCCGAAGCAACATCGGGTATGTGCCCCAACAGCTTTCGATTGAGTCCGCGCTGACCGGCCGTCAGAACGTTGCGTGGTTCGCTCGGCTGTACGGTGTGCCGCGCGCCCAGCGATCCGAGCGCGTCGACGAGGCGCTCAACGCCATGGAATTGCTCGACGTCGCCGACCGGCCGGCCGGTACGTATTCCGGCGGGATGGTTCGCCGCCTGGAAGTCGCGCAGGCGTTGGTCAACCGCCCGTCGTTGCTGGTGCTCGACGAGCCGACGGTGGGTCTGGATCCGATCGCACGCGATCGGGTGTGGAGCCAGGTACTGACGATGCAGAGCCAGTTCGGCATGACCGTGCTGCTGACCACCCATTACATGGAGGAAGCCGACGCGCTGTGCGATCGGGTCGCGCTGATGCACCACGGCACGCTACGCGCCGTTGGGACACCGACGAAGTTGAAGTCGACGGTATCGGCGAGCGCGACGCTCGAAGACGTGTTCCGGCACTACGCCGCATCCGACCTGCAACAGCCCGAGACCCCGAACTCGTTCCGTGAAATCCGTTCCAGCAGAAAGGTTGCCAGCCGTGCAGGTTGATACCGCCGTCAAGCCCACGCCCGCCACCCTGACCCGGGCGCCGCACGGGTGGCAGCGGGTGCCCGCAACGTTCGGCCGGGTGGGCGCTTTCGCGATCGTGGAGATGCAGAAGCTACGGCACGATCGCACCGAACTCGTCACGCGGATGGTGCAGCCGGCGTTGTGGCTGTTGATCTTCGGAACCACCTTCAGCAAGCTGCACGTGATCAACACTGGGTCGGTGTCCTACCTGGCGTTCCTGGCGCCGGGGATCATCGCCCAGTCGGCGCTGTTCATCTCGATCTTCTACGGCATCCAGATCATCTGGGATCGTGACGCCGGCATCCTGGCCAAGCTGATGGTGACGCCGGCACCGGCATCGGCACTCATCTCGGGGAAGGCGTTCGCGGCGGGTGTGCGATCGGTGGCCCAGGTCGTGGGCGTACTGGCGCTGGCCTACGTGATGGCCATTCCGATGACGGTCAACCCGCTGCGGATCCTGGCCGCCATGGCCGTCGTGATGCTGGGTTCGGCGTTTTTCGCCTGCCTGTCGATGACGCTGGCCGGGCTGGTACGCAGCCGAGATCGGCTGATGGGGATCGGCCAGGCCATCACCATGCCGCTGTTCTTCGCGTCCAACGCGCTGTACCCGGTCGACGTGATGCCCAAGTGGCTGCATCTGCTCAGCACGGTCAACCCGCTCAGTTACGAAGTCCACGCCCTGCGGGCGCTACTGATCGGAACCCCGTTCAACCCCCTCGACCTGGTGGTATTGCTGATCGCAGCAGCGCTCGGAATCGCCACGGCATCAACACTTTTGCGGCGGCTCGTCAACTAAATCACGAATGCGTAACGCCCCCTGCCTAATTCGATTGGGCAGGGGGCGTTTTCGGCGTCGAGTCGCGTTCGTTATCTGCCGGTGACACTCGAGCCTCAATCGTTAGCGAACCGCGACCCAACCCCCCGACGCGAGTGACACGCTTGTAGTTACTGGCGTGTTTGACTGCCACAGACAGCTATTCGACCGCTTGTGCGGCAGATGAAAGTTGGGATAGGAGCTATGAAGTTCGCAGAGAAGTTCCGCGGCGCGGCAGGAAGTCTGCCGCGCAGATTGGCAATCGCGACCATCGGGGCAGCACTGCTGGCCGGCCTGGTCGGTGCTATCGGAGGCTCGGCGACCGTGGGGGCGTTCTCCAAAAAGGGTCTGCCGGTCGAAACTTTGAACGTCCCATCGGCGTCTATGGGCCACGACATCAGGGTGCAATTCCAGGGCGGTGGACCGCACGCGGTCTACCTGCTCGACGGCTTGCGCGCCCAGGACGACTTCAACGGCTGGGACATCAACACTCCGGCGTTCGAGGAGTACTACCAGTCCGGTCTGTCGGTGATCATGCCGGTCGGCGGGCAGTCCAGCTTCTACAGCGACTGGTACCAGCCGGCGTGCGGCAAGAGCGGTTGCCAGACCTACAAGATGGAAACCTTCATTACCAAGGAGCTTCCCGCATATCTGCAGGCTAACCGAGGCATCTCCCCGAACGGCAATGCCGCGGTGGGTCTTTCGATGTCGGGTGGGTCAGCGATGATCCTGGCCGCGTACTACCCGCAGCAGTTCTCTTACGCGGCCTCGCTGTCCGGCTTCCTGAACCCCTCCGAGGGTTGGTGGCCGACACTGATCGGGCTGGCGATGGGCGATGCCGGTGGCTACAACGCCACCAGCATGTGGGGCCCGACCAGCGACCCGGCCTGGAAGCGCAACGACGCGATGCTCCAGATCCCGCGCCTGGTGCAGAACAACACCCGCATTTGGGTCTACTGCGGCAACGGCACTCCGAACGACCTGGGCGGCAACAGCATGCCGGCCAAGTTCCTGGAGCAGTTCACGCTGCGCACCAACGAGCAGTTCCGCGACAACTACACCGCAGCGGGCGGCCGCAACGGCACGTTCAACTTCCCGCCCAACGGCACGCATGACTGGGGTTACTGGAACCAGCAACTGGTCGCCATGAAGCCCGACATTCAGCGGACCCTGAGCGGTGGACCCAACGCCACCTGAGTTACCCACCCCAAGCATCGGCCGCAGCGCTCCCCCAGCGCTGCGGCCGATGTTCTTGTGTCCAGGGCTCGGCCCAACAGAGCGCCCCGCTCCTGGCACTCCCGAGATTGAAACCGTTGCGACTCGTAACGGCGAGTCGTCGCAACGGTTTACGTGTCGGCAGCCCGGCAGGTGCGCCAGGGCTAATTCAGCAGAGCGCGCCGATCCTGATGGAAATACGTATAGGCGGTCGCCAAGGTGCACATCAGCGACGCAAACACCAGCATCCCGGTGCCGTTGACGAACAGGCTGATCACACCACCGAACGTGGCTCCGAGAATGAAACTGCTGAACAGCAGGAAATTGCCGAGCCAGTCGGCAAGGTTTCCACCGCCGATGTGTCGTTCGATGCCCTGGCCCATCTTGACCAGCGTCCCGGTCACATAGCTCAGCGGCACCGACACCTCGCCGTCTTTGACGAACGACGTGTTGAGCGCGCCAATCCCGAAGGCCAGCAACATAATCGGAGGGAAGTCGAGCTGGTTCTCCTCCCAGCCCTCGTCGAAAACGTCGACAAGGGTGGCGGCCACCAGACTGAACGTGGTCAGCACCGTCGGACCGTGCGGATGAGCCACCCAGAAATGCCGCCGGCACACCGACGCCACCACCACGCCGGCGACGAAGCTCAGCAGCAACAGGCCGGCCGTCACCGACAACAGCACGTCATCGCGGAAAAAGCCCAACACTGCGCGTTGCGCGTTACCGGTCATGAACGTGACGAAGTAGCCCGCCGAGTGGGTGAATGCCGTTGCCCCGAGCACACCGGCGAGCACCGCCAGCACCCACGACAACCGTGCCTCACTGTCGAACGTCTCTCGCAGCATGAAAACCATGCTGTCACCGGAACTCCGCCGTGTGCAGACCGGGGCCGTCTATTCAGGCAAGACTCACATCAGGCTGCTACGAATTTGGCGATCGACCGCAGCGGGATGGGCAACCAGCCCGGGCGGTGCCGGGATTCGTAACCCGCCTCATACACCGCCTTGTCCAGCTCGTAGGCCGCCAAGATCAGCTCCGAATCACGCGGGTCCACGCCGGATGCCGCCGCATAGCCGTCGCAGAACGCTGTTCGGTTGCGCTGCACCCACTCTCGAGCGCGCGCGGCGAGTTGCTTGTCGGCTCCCTGGTCGACCAGCGGCCCATAGGCGGCGTATTCGAAAGACCGCAACACACCCGCCACGTCTCGCAGCGCGGAATCGGGCGCTCGTCGCTCCTCGAGCGGTTGACCCGGCTCACCTTCGAAATCGATCAGCACCCAGGACTCGGGCGTGCGCAACACCTGGCCGAGGTGCAGGTCACCGTGCACCCGCTGCACCGTGATGGTCTGCCCCCCCAGCTTCTGAAAGCGCTGCTCGATCGCCGCGACGTACTGACCCAGCTCGGATACCGCGGCGGCCGACGACGACAACCGGGCCAGCATGGTGTCGACCGGGAACGGGGCCTGGGAGGTGCCCAACGCCTCGGCGAGCCCGGCATGCACCGACGCGACGGCTTCGCCCAATCGGTAGGACTCACCGGCGAAGTCGCCGCCGACCTCGTAGGCGTACAGATCGCCCTCGGCGAACAGGTCGCGGACGCTGGCGGTGGCCATCGCCCAGCCCTCGGCGGCGTTGCCCTCGTACTCGGTCGCCATGCCCAGCGGGCTGATTGTGTCGGCATCCTGGGTGGTCAGCTCGTAGGTCCCCAGCAGACGCGCCACGTGTGGGTTTCCGGCCCGGCCGAGCACCCGGTTGAGCTCGATGTCGGGGTTGATGCCCGGGCTCACGCGGCGGAACACCTTCAAGATGGCGTCGCGGTCGAAGATGACGCTGGTGTTGCTCTGCTCGGCGTCCGACACCCGCGGATAAGCGTCCAGCGGCAGGGTCACATCCGGCTCTTTGCCGAACGACACACCCTCCCGGGTGGCCGACGAATCGACCAGCGACAACAAGAACGCGGCAGAAGCCGGGTCGTACAACGCGTCGAAGCCGACCCGATCACCGTCAGCGCCGATGGTGGCGACGGTGCTGAATTCGGAGGGCGGCTCGGAATCCCAACCGACGATCACCTGGTAACGCTCGGCCGATCCGTCGGTGTAGGTCACATCCACCAGCACTAGATCCAGACCGTCGCGCAGCGCGACGACGTGACCCGGCTCGGCGCTGGCCAACTCGCGGCTGCGACCGGCGTACCAGCGCTGCTGCGGTAGCCATTCCGACCACGGCAAGTTCATTGCGACTCCTCAGACCCGCACAGCTGGAACCAGTAGAACCCATGTCCCGGAAGGGTGAGCAGGTAAGGCAGATGTCCGATGGCGGGAAATTTCACCTGGCCGGTCAACTCGACCGGCACATAGCCGTTCCAGTGCTGCAGGTTCAGTTCGATGGGTTGCGGGAAACGCGACAAATTGTTGACGCACACCACCACGTCGTCGTCGGACACCCGGGCGTAGGCCAACACCGAGGGGTTCGTCCCACCCAGCTCCTGGAACGACCCCGTCGCGAACGCATCGTGGCGTCGGCGCACCATCAGCATGGTGCGGGTCCAGTTCAGCAGCGACGTGCTGGTGTCCATCTGGGCCTCGACATTGACGGCGTGATACCCGTAGACCGAGTCCTGGCTGGCCGGTAGGTACAACCGACCAGGGTTTGCCTTGGAGAAGCCGGCGTTGCGGTCCGGTGTCCACTGCATCGGGGTGCGCACGCCGTCGCGGTCACCGAGCCAGATGACGTCGCCCATCCCGATCTCATCGCCGTAGTACAGCACCGGTGAGCCGGGCAGCGACAACAGCAGCGCGGTGAACAGCTCGATCTGGTTCCGGTCATTGTCCAGCAGCGGGGCCAGTCGGCGCCGGATTCCGACGTTCGCCTTCATCCGGGGGTCTTTGGCGTACTCGGAGTACATGTAATCGCGTTCTTCGTCGCTGACCATCTCCAACGTCAGCTCGTCGTGGTTGCGCAGGAAAATTCCCCACTGCGCCATGTCCGGAATCTCAGGGGTCTGCCCCAGAATCTCCGAGATAGGGAATCGGGACTCGCGGCGGACTGCCATGAAGATGCGCGGCATCAGTGGGAAGTGGAACGCCATGTGGCATTCGTCGCCGCCGGTGCTGGCATCACCGAAATATTCGACGACGTCGGCGGGCCACTGATTGGCCTCGGCCAGCAGCACCCGGCCCGGGAACTCGTCGTCGACGACTTTGCGGACCTTCTTCAGAAATGCGTGCGTCTCGGGCAGGTTCTCGCAGTTGGTGCCCTCGCGCTCGAACAGATAGGGCACAGCGTCCAACCGGAACCCGTCGATTCCGAGGTCGAGCCAGAACCGCAGGACGTCGATCATCGCTTCCTGCACAGCCGGATTGTCGTAGTTCAGGTCCGGCTGATGGGAAAAGAACCGGTGCCAGTAGAACTGCTTGCGCACCGGGTCGAAGGTCCAATTCGACTCTTCGGTGTCGATGAAGATGATCCGGGCGTCGGCGTACTTCTCGCTGGTGTCGCTCCACACATAGAAGTCGCCGTACGGGCCGTCGGGGTCCTGCCGGGATTCCTGGAACCAGGGGTGGGAATCCGACGTGTGGTTCATGACGAGGTCGGTGACGATCCGGATGCCCCGCTCGTGCGCCGCATTGAGCAGGGCGACGAAGTCCTCGACGGTGCCGAACTCGGGCAGAACTTTGTAGAAATCGCGGATGTCGTAGCCACCGTCGCGCAGCGGAGAGTCGTAGAACGGCGGAAGCCACAGACAGTCGACGCCCAGCCACTGCAGATAGTCGAGGCGCTCCATGAGGCCGCGTAGATCTCCCGATCCGTCCGCGTTGCCGTCCACGAATGCTCGGACGAGCACTTCGTAGAAGACCGCGTGTTTGAACCAGGTCCGATCGGCGGGCAGCGACTTGGCCTCGTTGAACTCATCAGCGCTGGGGTGTTCGACCACGCCGCCTTCGACGTGGCTTCCCTCCGCGGGATCGTGTTCGGACGTGTGCTCTCTGTCCCTGATCAAGTCCACGACCTTACACGTACCCGGGTAACGGCAGCGAAAACCTTATGCGCCAAACGAATTCGGCGAACCGACTGAGCTGCGGCGTTGAGTCAGCCGGGCGGGCCGTCCCCGAGCTGCACGTCGATGGACCGCCCCTGCAGCCCCACTGTGACGTGGTCACCAGGGTGGTGCTGGTCGAGAATGTTGGTGAGCGCGGTAGCCGAGTTGACCGGCTGGCCGTTGATCGAGGTGATCACGTCGCCCGGGTTGAGCCCGGCGCCCGCGGCCGGACCGGTCGGGATCACCTGGCGGACGATTGCGCCCGCGCCGCCGCCGGCGTCGTTGACTCCGACGCCCAGGAACGCGGTCGGCCCGATGTGCACGGTCGCCGACGAGGCGCCGGACCGGATCTGCCCGGCGATGGCCATCGCCTCGTTGATCGGGATTGCAAAGCCCTGGCCGCGGCCGAGGTGGATAGTTCGCCGTTGCGGCGGTGTTCATGCCGATCACCTGGTTGGCGGAGTTCACCGTCGGGCCGCCCGAGTCGCCCGGGCGGATGTTCGCGTCGACCTGGATCAACCCGGTCAGGGTCTCGGTGCTACCGGTGAGCGCGTCGTTGGCCGACACAGTCTGGTTCAGCGCCCCGACGCGCCCCTCTTCGACGCTCGGCGCCCCGCCGGCACCGCCGGCGTTACCCAGCGAGACGACCGGATCGCCCACCTTGATCGTGCCGGAGTTACCGATGTTGGCCACCGGCAGGCCGCCACCGGCGAGTTGCAGCACCGCGATGTCGTGCTGGCGGTCGTAGCCGATCACATTGGCCGGGAAGACCTGGCCGTTGGCGATGGACCTCGCGGTCAGGTCGGTTGCGCCGGCGACCACGTGATTGTTGGTCAGAATCACGCTGGGGTCGATCACGATGCCGGTCCCGGCGCCGATCGCGCTCTGGAACCCGAGCTTGGCGTCGATGTCGACGATCTGCGGGCCCACCACCGCGCTGGCCGACGCCGCGTCGCGCGGCAGAGGCGGCAGCACGGGCGCCGCGTTCGCCGGCGCCGTTGCCAGACCAAGTCCAGTCGCCGCCAACAGACTGAGCAAGCTCAGCGACCTCCGCGGTGTGCGGCGGTGCGATCCGCTCATCCCGTCACCTCCTGCGTGAAATACAGCCCCGAATTAACCAGCTATGCCGTAGCCGACATAACTTTGTTGATCTAACCGTAGCTTGCGGCGCCGAGCCGGGCATATCGACGTCGGGTTTGCACATCCGATTCCGTCTCGGCCGACCTGTCGCCAGACGGTAGCTTCAAAGCTTTGGGCTGGACGGCAACTCGACGGCAAAGGTGTCTCATCCATGAGCGTTCTTGATTCATTTCGACTCGACGACAAGGTCGTGATCGTGACCGGCGCTTCGTCAGGTCTCGGGGTGTCTTTTGCCCAGGCCTTCGCCGAGGCCGGTGCCGACGTCGTGCTGGGGGCGCGCCGCGTCGACCGACTGGCCGACACCGCAGCGCTTGTCGAGGCAGGTGGCCGCAAGGCGCTGACCGTCGCCACCGACGTGAGCGTGCCCGAGCAGGGCCAGGCATTGATCGATGCCGCAATGCAGACGTTCGGCCGGGTCGATGTGTTGATCAACAACGCCGGGGTCGGCACCGCGCACCCCGCGACGCGCGAGACCCCCGAGCAGTTCCGTTCGGTGATCGACGTCAACCTCAACGGCTCGTACTGGGTGGCACAGGCTTGCGGCCGGGTGATGAAACCCGGGAGCTCGATCATCAACGTCGCCAGCATTCTCGGGATCACCACCGCCGGACTGCCACAGGCCGCCTACAGCGCGAGCAAGGCCGCGATCATCGGTCTCACCCGGGACCTGGCCCAACAATGGGGCTCGCGCAAGGGAATTCGGGTCAACGCCCTGGCACCGGGATTCTTCAAGACCGAGATGACCGACGAATACCCGCCCGGGTATCTAGACAGCCAGTCGCATCGACTGGTCCTCGGGCGCCTCGGCGACGACCGCGAACTCGCGGCTACCGCTATTTGGCTGGCATCATCGGCCGGCGGCTACGTCACCGGGCAGACGATCGTGGTCGACGGCGGGCTCAGCATCAACTAGCCATGCCCGACTTCGACGCCGAGGCGCGATTCGCTCAATCGCCGGTGGCCCGCCTGGCCACCGTCGGGGCCGACGGTCGTCCACACCTGGTGCCGGTGGTGTTCGCCGTGCACGAGCAGGTCATCTACACCGCGGTGGACGCCAAACCCAAGACCACGCAACGACTGCGGCGGCTGACCAATATCGAGCGCAACCCGCAGGTGAGCCTGCTCGTCGACCACTATGACCAGGACTGGACTCAGCTGTGGTGGGTCCGGGCCGACGGTGAGGCGGCGATCCATCGCGAAGGCGAGACCATGCAGGCCGGACGTGAGCTCCTCCGCACGAAATATGCCCAGTACCAATCGGTTTCACTGAACGGCCCGGTGATCGCCGTCAACGTCCGGCGCTGGAGCAGCTGGCATGGCTGAACAGCACCCCACCTTGGCGTCAGCACACGTACAGGCGCTTGCCAACTCGCGTCCAGCTTAAGCGTTAGACATCGGTCGATTGATCGTTAACATGCCCTTCAACAGGGCATATGTCCGGTAACATATGGAACCAATCGCGACGTGCGCAACTTATACTTCATTTGCTGAGCGGAACATAGGGCATATTAGAGATACCGAATGTGAGCGTGGGGGCTCGCATCCTCTCGGAGGGTGGACATCGTGGCTAGAGCGATTCGAATGGGTTGGCTGGTGGCATCGGTCGCCATGCTGATCATGGTCGGTTCGGCCGCCCCCGGCATGGCGGCGATCGCACCCCCGCCGCCGGCCGCCAGTGTCGCGTCGATTCAGCCGGCCGATGGCACGGTTGTAGGCGTCGCCCACCCGGTGATCGTCACGTTCACCGGCCCCGTGACGAACCGTGCCGCGGCCGAGCGGGCCATCAAAGTCACTGCGCCGAACCACATCACAGGCACCTTCGACTGGCCCGAGCCGAACGTCGTCGAATGGAAGCCAAATGGCTACTGGCCCGCGCACAGCCACGTCGACGTCGCGGTGCACGCCCTCTCGACAGGTTTCGGGACCGGCGACGCGGTGATCGGCACTGCCAGCATCTCCGCGCACACCTTCACGGTCACCCAGAACGGCGAGGTGCTGCGCACGATGCCGGCGTCGATGGGCAAACCCACCCGCCCGACACCGATCGGCAATTTCGCCGCGCTGTCGAAAGAGCGCACGGTCGTGATGGATTCGCGAACCATCGGCATTCCGCTCGAGTCGTCGGAGGGCTACAAGATCACCGCGCAGTACGCCGTCCGGGTCACGTGGGGAGGTGTCTACGTCCACTCGGCGCCGTGGTCGGTGGATTCGCAGGGCTACTCGAACGTCAGCCACGGGTGCATCAACCTCAGCCCGGACAACGCGGCGTGGTACTTCGACACGGTCCATCTCGGCGACCCGATCAACGTGGTGGCCTAACCGATCTGCCACGCCGGAATACATCCACTCGGGACCGAGTTAGCGCCTGCATGGCAACTGCACAGTCGCGAGCGGTCCGGTTCGACAGTTACGGCGGTCCTGACGTCCTGTACGTCACCGACATCGACCGGCCTGTCCCTGCCGCCGGCGAGGTGCTCGTCGAGGTTCGAGCGGCCGGCATCAACCCCGGTGAGGCGGGCATCCGCACCGGTGCCCTGCACGAGCAATTTCCCGCCACCTTTCCCTCCGGTGAAGGCAGCGATCTGGCCGGTGTCATCGTCGAAATCGGTGACGGTGTCAGCGACTTCGCTGTCGGCGACGAAGTGCTCGGGTTCAGCTTTCAACGGTCGAGCCACGCCACCCACACGAGCGTCCCGATCGACCAGCTGATTCACAAACCAGCCGAGTTGAGTTGGGAGGTCGCGGGTTCGCTGTACGTCGTCGGCGCTACCGCCTTCGCCGCGGCTCGCGCTGTCGCGCCGCAGCCAGGTGAGACCGTCGCGGTCTCCGCGGCCGCCGGAGGAGTCGGCAGCCTCGTGGTGCAACTGCTGGCGCTGCGCGACGTACGGGTGCTGGGTATCGCGTCATCGAGCAATGCCGATTGGCTTCGCGCGCATGGCGTCGAACCAATCGCCTACGGCGACGGGTTGGCTGACCGCCTGCGGCAGGCAGCGCCCGACGGCGTTGACGCGTTCATCGACCTGTTCGGTCCGGACTACGTCCAGCTCGCGGTCGATCTCGGCGTGCCGGTCCAGCGGATCAACACGATCATCTCGTTTGCCAAAGCAGCCGAGGTCGGCGCGAAGACCGAAGGCAGCGCTGAGGCGTCGACCTCGGCGGTGCTGCAGGAGATCGCCGATCTGATCGTCTCCGGCGCCATTGACTTCGACGTTGCCAAGACGTACCCGCTGGACAGCGTCGTCGACGCGTTCAAAGAACTCGAACAACGACACACCCACGGCAAGATCGTGCTGCTTCCGCAGCAGGCGGGCTGAGGTAAGTGCCCGTTGGCGTTCATTAACGCCTAGGCTCGACGACATGGCTACTACATTGCAACAACCCCGAGTCGCGGACACCCTGCACCGGATGTACGCCGAGGCGCAGGACCAAATGTCGTTGCTTCGCGAGCGGCGCCCCAACATGTCTGCCTCCGCGACCGTCAAGGAACGCGCCGACGCGATGAGCGAGTTCTACATCCCTGTCACGCCGGAGTCCGGCCGGCTGCTGTACGCACTGGTGCGGGCGACTAAGCCGGCCACCATTGTGGAATTCGGTATGTCCTTTGGTATTTCGGCGCTACATCTGGCATCGGGAGTCCGCGACAACGGCACCGGCCGAGTGGTGACGACCGAGATCAGCGAGCCCAAAATCGCTGCCGCCAAGCAGACGTTCTCCGACACCGAGCTGGATGACCTGATCACGGTCCTGGAAGGCGATGCGCTGACCACTCTCGCGGAGCTGGACGGGCCGGTCGATTTCGTCCTGCTCGACGGGTGGAAAGAGCTGTACCTGCCGGTGATCAAACTGTTGGAGCCGAAATTGTCACCCGGCGCACTCGTGATCGCCGACAACACCGAAAGTGCGGACACCCGGCCGTACCTCGACTACGTCCATGGTGGCGAAAGCGGTTACGTGAGTTTCAATTTCGCCGTACGGGACAGCGACAGCATGGAACTCAGCTGCTACGCGGGCTCCTAGTCGCCCAAGCAGATTTCGCGGTCCACCAAGGGCTTCTCAGCAGTGAACAGGCGGCGAACGAAACTAAACTCGCCGGGTAGCTGTCTTGCTTGTGTGGACCGCGTCGCGGTCGCCCTCGAACTCGGCGTGTATCTCGTTGCGGCCGAAAACGAACAACAGCAGCTCGCCTGGCTCGGCCGTAACGGTCACCGCGGGCCCCCGCCCCATCCTGGTCACGACGGCTTGATCGGGTGTGCGCAGCGTCAGACGAACCGGTATTCCCCCCGCAACGGGTGGCCCGAGGGTGGCAATCAGACGGCGGAACGCACGGTTCATCGCATCGCTGAAACGACGGGTCTCCCAGCCAGACGTGGCGCGCCGAAGGTCCTCATGGTGCACGAACAACTCGTGCACGTTGGCGACGGGGTCCAGCCACTTGAATGGCGAATAGATCGGCGGCCCGGCAGCTAGCCGTTCCAATATCGCTTCCCAGCTTAGCGATTCGGCAATGTCGTGCTGTATCCGTTCAGTTCGGCCGGCAAATCTGCGCAACGCGATCCCGGGCAGGGCGTCCAGTCGACGTTCGCGCGCGAGTAGATGCGAAGCGAGATCTCGGGCCGTCCAGCCTTCACATAGCGTTGGCGCATCCGGTCCCACTCGTCGCAATGTCTCTACGAGCGCTGCACGCTCGATTCGGGCTTCCGACACAAGGATGACAATAGCTCGGACTAACGGATTAGACAGTGACTCAACCGTTCTCCGGTTACACAGGCGCTGCGCTGGCGATCGCCGCTAGGCCTACCGCGGTTTCAGCGACTGCTCGAGCCAAGGCGTCAACCACTGCACGCCCTCCTCGGTCAGGTGCACGCCGTCGCTGCGGACGTGGATGCCGTCGACGTCGGCCGTGTACGCGCCCTGGGGGCACAACTTCTTTTTGAGGTCGAGGATGCGAATGTCCGGGCGATTGCCAATCGTCTTGCCCAGCATCGCGTTCCACTCGTCCACCCGTTCCGGCTGATCCTCGGGGTAGAGGCTGCCATCCGGCCGTTCACCCCGCCTGCTGTAGGGCAGGTTCGCCACCGTCAGCGGCGCACCGCTAAAGCTGAGGATGTCGACCGCACGCCGTAACTCGGCGCTGATGTAGGAGTCGAAGGCCGGGTCGCCGATGTGCGTCCAGCGTCCCTCGTTGACCCGGTCGACCGTCTCCCAGCGACCGATGACCAGCAGGACAGCGTCGGACTGGTCGGCCGAAATCTGCGATGTCCACCGGCCCGGCCACGATTCGCATTCGCTTTTCTGGTCGAGGGTCTGGCCGAGGTAGCTGTATGGGCCGCCGCGCACCAGGCTGCAGCCGATCACGGTGTGGTCGACGAACTGGAATCCCGGCGTCGGCGGCAGGAAGTGCATCATCGTCCAGCCGATCGAGTCGCCGAACACCGACACGGTGAAGGGGCGTCGCGGGTCTCGCTTGGTGAGCGCGCGCGCGGGCCGGACTGCTTCCGGGGTCGACGGTGACACCACGGCGACCGGCGACACACCGGGAGGGAGGCTGGCGTCGAGAGCGCTGACACCGTGCTTCGGAACGACGGGAACCACCAGCAACGTCACCGCCGCGGCGGTTGCTGCGGTAGCTCCGGCCAGCGGAAGCAGCGGCACCCGGACCGGGCGCCACTTTCGGATCGGCTGCTCGATCGCCCACCACGACACCACCGAGACGGCCAGCGTCGCAGCGCACCGGACCGCGAACAACGACAGGCCGTGCCATCCGGTTCGCTGACCGTTGAGCACCAGGAAGATCGGCCAATGCCACAGGTAGATGCCGTAGGAGATGCCGCCGAGCCAGGCCAGCGGACCCCAGGCCAACGCGACCGCCACCGGGCCGCGTTGATCCAGCGCCACCGGGGCGATCACCAGCACCGCCGCGACGGCGACCGCGATCAGCAGGCCGCCGCGGAATTCGCGGGCACTTCCGGTCGCGAAGTGCACTGCCAGCCCGAGCAGCGCCAACCCCAGCACCGGCAGCAACCACGCGATCCACTTGCCCGTCCGGGAGCGGATCAGCGACCATCCGCGGTTCAGCGCCGGCCAGTCCCCGACCAGCAACGCAGATGCCGCAGCGCCCACCAGCAGGGCCTGGGCTCGGGTGTCGGTGCCGAAATAGACCCGGTCCCGGGTTGCGTTGGAGGCAAGCAAGATGGCGGTCGCGGCGGACCCCAGCGCTCCGAGGGTGGCCAGCACGAACACCGTCAGGCGGACTGCGCCGATGGTCGCCCGCGTCTTGCGACGCCGAGCGTTGGCCGCCAGCACCACGGCCACCGCAACCAACACCAGCGGCCAGACGATGTAGTACTGCTCCTCGACGCCGAGCGACCAGGCGTGTTGTAGCGGCGACGGCGGAGTCCCCTGGGCGAAGTAGCCGGTCTTGTCGGCGACGAACATCCAGTTCGCCACCCAGAAAAAGGCGGCGACGGCATCGTCGCGCAGGCCCGCGATCGCCTCGGGGGCAAAGAACTGACGCCCAACGGCCACCGTCAGCACCATCAAGATCAACGCCGGCAGCAGCCGGCGGGCCCGCCGAATCCAGAAGTTGGCCAGGTCGATCCGGCCGGTGCGGCCCATCTCGTCGAGCAGCAGCGAGGTGATCAGGAAACCGCTGAGTACGAAGAACACGTCGACGCCGAGAAATCCGCCCGCCATCCCGGGGATGCCGCCATGATCGGCGAGCACCAGTCCGACCGCCACCGCGCGCAGGCCGTCCAATGCGCGGATACCCGGGCGGCGTTCTGAACGGTCACCGTCGTCGCTCGCCCGGCGGGTCGGCAAGCGGCCGGTCGGCGGCGCGGCGACCCATCGCGGCTTTCCAGCGGAATGAACCGGCACGGGGTGCGCCCCGGCCGGTTCCATATTCGCCTCTCCAGCGCGCCGACCGGTTACCTGGTCGGTGGCTTTGTTGCCGCCGATACTCGGGTGCCCCTCCCTGCAGATGCAGGCGTTCAGTTTAGGTGTGGGCAGACCGCATCAGCGGCAGACACGGCGCGAGGGCAGTCGAGATATGCTGCCGCGCGCCAACTCCGAGGCGACGCTGGAGCTTCATTCCGCCGGGGGCTTCGATCCGCTCGCCGTTGATCCACCCGATGTCATCGGACTCGCGGCTAGATCGCGCGCCCCAGAGGGTCGAACATGGCATCGTTGACATGCTCGACCACCATGAACCATGCCATGGTTTCGAACATGGCGACTTCTACTAGCCGACGTTTCGCCGACTCTTTCCTACGACTAGCGCCTTGGTAATGGCGCGCACAGCGTGCTTCCTTGGTCTGCTGCCACCGCACGCCGGGCATTCCGGCTCGCGATGCCTTCTAGCCGTCGAAATCGATGATTCCGCGGATGTTGCGCCCTTCGCGTAAATCCACAAACGCTTCGTTGATCTGGTCGAGCTGGTAGTGCCGGGTGATCAGTTCGTCGAGCTTCAACGCGCCCGCCTGATACAACGACAACAGCATCGGCACGCTCGTACGCGGATTCATTCCGCCATAGAGCGCTCCTCTGAGCTGCTTGGCCGACAACGTCATCTCCTGCAGGACCATCGGAACCGGAGGCTCGGTGTACGGGGTGATACCGGTGAGTACGCAGATCCCACCCTTGCGGAGCAACGCCATCGCCAACGGGATCAAGTCCACGTGCACCACGCCGGGGCTGATGACAACGCGGTCGGCCATCAGCCCGGCGGTGATCTCGCGCACCAGCGGTATCGCCGCCTCCGCGGACACGGCGCTGTGTGTGGCACCGAAAATTTTGGCCGAATCCCGTTTGGATTCAACCGGATCCACTGCGACCACATATTTTGCGCCGACGGCGCGCGCCCCCTGCAGGGCGTTCATCCCGACGCCACCGGTGCCGATGACCACCACGGTGTCGCCGGGTTCGGTACCCGCCGACACGGTCGCGGAGCCCCATCCGGTACTCACCCCGCACGAAACGAGTGAGGCGGCATGAAACGGAATAGCCTCGTCGATCTTGATGACGGACTTTTCCGACAGCACTGCGTATTCCGCGAAAGTGCCGAGTTGTCCATATGCCAGCAGGTTTTCGTCACCGAGATGCCGTCGGCAGGTGCCGTCTGTCGGCATCTCGCGGACGAACAGGCTGGCACCGATGTCGCAGATGTAACTCTGCCCGTTGACGCAGAACCGACAACTGCCGCACGCGGGAATGAATGACAGCGCTACGTGGTCCCCTGGCTGCACGGCCGTCACTCCCGGCCCGACCTCCGCGACAACACCGGCGCCTTCGTGACCACCAAGCAGCGGGAACCAGTCCGGCGCAGGCTGACCGCTGGCGGCCAGCACTTCGGGTGTTGGCACTACATCGCCAGTGAACAGGTGGTCATCGGAGTGGCAGATTCCGGCGACGGCCATCCGCACCAGAACCTCACCGGCGTGGGGCGGATCAAGATCGATCTCGCGTATCTCCCAGTCCATGCCGACCCCGCGTATCACGGCGGCGCGACATTTCATTGCGCCGCCTTATCCGGCGCGTAGCCCAAAACGCTTTTCACTTCGAGATATTCGTGGAACCCGAACTCGCTCCACTCGCGGCCGTTGCCACTGCGCTTGTAGCCGCCGAATGGCGCATTCATGTCGAAAGCGTGATTGATCGTCACCCAACCGGCCCGGATCCTGCGGGCAACCTCACGAGCGGTCTCGAGGTCGCTTCCGGAAACGAAGCCGGCGAGTCCGTAGTCGGTGTCGTTGGCGATCTCCACGGCGTGATCGATGTCGTCGTAGCCGAGGATGCACAAGACCGGCCCGAAGATTTCCTCGCGCGCAATCGTCATGTCGTTGGTGACGTCGGCGAAGACGGTCGGTTTGACGTAGTAGCCCTTATCCAGCCCTGCCGGCCTGCCCGGACCTCCCACGACCACGGTCGCGCCCTCGTCGACGCCCTTCTGGATCAGGCGTTGGACTTTGTCGAACTGCGCCCTCGATGCCACCGGCCCGATTGTCGTATTTGAGCCCGGACTGCCGACCGTGACCTTCTCGGCTGCATCACGCGCAATCGCAATGGCTTCGCCCATACGGGATTTCGGGACCAGCATGCGGGTCGGCGCGTTACAGCTCTGCCCTGAGTTCGGCATCATGTTGGCGACGCCGGCGCTGACGCCCTCGGCAAAGCCGCTGTCGTCGAGGACGATGTTGGGGCTCTTGCCACCGAGTTCCTGCGTCACCCGCTTCACGGTTGGGGCAGCAAGCTTCGCCACCTCGATGCCTGCGCGAGTCGAGCCGGTGAACGACACCAAGTCGATGCCGGGATGGCTCGCCAGGGCCGCGCCCACGCCAGGGCCGTCACCGTTGATCAGGTTGAACACGCCGGCCGGCACGCCCGCGGCGTGCAGGATCTCAGCGAAGATGTATGGCGAAAACGGGGCGACTTCGGAAGGTTTGAGGACGACGGTGCAGCCGGTCGCCAATGCCGGATAGACCTTGACCGCGACCTGGTTGATCGGCCAGTTCCAGGGCGTGATCAACCCGGCGACACCGATGGGCTCCTTGGCGATCAGGCTTTCGCCCTTTTGTTCCTCGAACGAAAAGTTTTTCAGCGCGTCGATGGCCGTGGTCAGGTGTCCGATGCCAAGGAAGACCTGCGGCCCCGCGGCCAAGGACGGCGGCGCGCCGATCTCGTCGGTGATCGCCTCGGCCAAGTCATCTGCACGCTTCTGGTATTCGGACAGGATCGCCTGCAAGAGATCCAGGCGCTGTTCGCGAGTCGTCTGCGACCAGCTTGTGAATGCCCGGCGGGCGGCATTAACCGCAACATCGACATCGGCCGTCGAGCCCAGCGATATTTTCCCGGACACCTGCTCGGTCGCCGGGTTTTCGACGTCGAAAGGATTGGGCCGCAGCGGGTCCACCCACTGTCCGTCGATGTAGAACTTCAGGTATTCGCGCATAGCCTGCACTCTTCCTTAGTAACGACGCTTACTGGGTGCCTTCGGCATACCAGGTGCGGAATCGGTCGTACTTGGGCATCTCCTCGGAGTTGGCCTTCGGGTCGATGCACACGTGCACCACACCGACTTTGCCGCTGGCGTAGGCGCGGGCGATGGCCGGTCCGATCTCGTCTTCCTTCTCGACGTACTCGCCGTGGCAGCCGAAGCCCTCCGCGATCTTGTCCATCCGGACGTCCTTGCTCCAGTGCACGCCAGGCTGCGGCGACGGCTGGGAGAAGGTGCGCTTGTAGACGCCCACTTCGAGACCCCACTGATGGTCGACACCCACCACGCATACCAGCGGAAGCTGAAGGCGCGCGGCGGTTTCCAATTCAGCGATGTGAAAGAGAAATGCCGAGTCGCTGGTCAGCAGCATCACCGGACGCTTGCCGCCCTCCGCGACCGACGCTCCGACCGCATACGGCAATCCGGTGCCGAGGTGGCCGAAGTTCTGGTTCCAGATGACATCCCGCGGCTTGGACTGTGAGTAGGTCCACTGGAAGATCACGGTTGCGCCGCCATCGCGGACCAGGATGCCGTCGTCGAGATCGTTGAACGCCTTCGTGGCCTCAACCACGTAGCGCGCTGGGTGAATCGGTGAACGTCCCGACGGCGCACTCACGGCAAGCTGCGCGAGTTCCTCGGCGTCGGCGGTGACCAACTTCTCGAGGTTGGCGGACGGGGTGCGCGGCGTATCCCGGAGCGCGTCGACCAGCTGCGGCACGACGCCGCGCAAATCGCCCACAAGTGGCACGTCGAACTGGCGGTTGACGCCGATGGCGGTCGGGTCCTGCTCGACATACACCCATTTGCGATGCGCATCGTTGTCCGCCCAATGCTGGGTCCGGCCATAGTGCATGGGCTCACCTAGTTCGGTTCCCAGCGCGACGCACAGGTCGGATTCCTCGACTGCCTCGTTGGCGGCCGGGGAGAACAGATAGGGGAACGTTCGATCCTGCAGACCCGGGATGTACGACGTACCTCCCGAGGTCTGGATGACCGGGCAGCCCATCAAGTCGGCGAGTTCTTTGACCGCAGGACCGGTGCGCGACGTGTGCACGCCGTGGCCCACCAACAGGATCGGGCTCTTCGCTTCGCGAATCAGCTTCACGGCTTCAGCAATCTCAGCTGCACCCGCCCCCTGGTTAACGAGACGATACCGGTTGGGCGGCAACGGATCCGCCACATCGAGCTCCTCGAGAATGACGTGCGAAGGATACTCGATGTAGGCCGGACCGGGCGTGCCGGACATGGCCCGGCGGATCGCTTCGTGGATGATTTCGTCGGTCTGGTCGGCGTACTCGATGGAAGCGCTGTATTTCACCGACGGCGCAAACAGCGGTTCCTGCCGGACGAATTGGATGCGACCGCGCCGCACCCGGCGTTCGGTGATGCGAGCCCGCTGACCACCGAGGAAGATCACCGGCGAGTTCTCCACCTTCGCGCATTGGATTGCGCCCGCGATGTTGGCCATGCCCGGGCCGAGCGTGCCGATGCACAGACCAGGCCGGCCGGTCATTCGCGACGCCGCCTCGGCCATGAAGCCCGCACTCAGTTCATGATGCGGTGCCACCACGGACCAGCCACGAGCGTCGGCCTCGGCAAACATGTGCACGAAGTTGGGGTCCGGGATACCGAATATGGTATTCACGCCTTCGGCCTCGAACAGGTCGAGGATTCGTTTGTAGACGGGCACGGCCATGATTGGAAACTCCTTCAGTCACAGTATATTTCGTTGAGTAAGCGCTAGGCCGAATCGGATATCGGATTTGTGTCGGCGGCCAGCCCCAGCTGGTCGAGGACGGACGCGGTGTGGGCGCCGAGTTCCGGCGCCGGTCCCGTAACGTGACCCGGTGTCCGCGAGAACCACGTGGGTACGCCTGGGAAACGCACCGGTCCGTGCGGAGTCTCGACCGTCTCGAACATGCCGACGGCGTTGAGATGCGGATCATCGAATAGTGCGGCGGGTGTGTTCAGCGGCGCGGCCGGTATCTCGAGTTCGCGCAGTAGCTCCAGCCACTCAGAGGTGGACCGCTCCTTCATCGTCTCGGCCACCAAGCCGTAGACCGTGTCGATCTCGCCGGCGCGCTGTTCCAACGTCGAATACCGCTCGCTGGCCCACGGTGGCCGTACGGCTTCCATGAAAGCGTTCCAATGCTTGTCGTTATAGATCAGCGCGGCGATATAGCCGTCGCTGGTGCGGTATGGGCGGCGGTTGGGCGCCACCACGCGCGGATACACCGCGGGCCCGAGCGGCGGATCGAACAGGGCACCGTTGGCGTGCTCGACGAGAACGAACGAGGCCATGGTCTCGAACATCGCGACCTCAACCTCTTGCCCTTCGCCGGTGCGCTCGCGATGAAACAACGCCATCATCGTTGCGTAAAGCGCTGTCAGCCCGGCGACCTTGTCGGCCATGATGGTGCCGACAAAGTCCGCTTGGCCGGTTAATAGCTCCTGCAACGCGGGCAGACCACATTCGGCCTGAATCGTGTCGTCGTAGGCGGGGCGGTCGCGGTCCGGTCCCCGCCGCCCGTATCCGTAGCAGTTGGTATAGACGACGCCGGGGTTGATCGCCGCGACGTCGTCGTAGCCGAAGCCGAGCTTGGCGATTGCCTTGGCGCGCATCGAGTGGATGAACACGTCGGCGGTCTCGACGAGACCGCGCAATGCGGCCGACCCGGCGTCAGTTCGGAGATCCAACACGATGCTCCGCTTGCCCCGGTTGACGTTGACGAACACCCCGCTCATGCCCGGCACCGGGCCGACGGAGATGTAGCGGGTGTTATCACCTTCCGGCGGTTCGACTTTGATCACATCGGCGCCCATGTCGGCCATGATCTGCGTGCAGTACGGGCCCATCACCATCGCGGTCAGATCGACCACTCGCACACCGGCCAGCGGGCCCGTTGGGGCCTTCGGGGTGCTAGGCATGCGACAGCCTGAAGCTGTAGCGGATGTGCTGGTCGTGCCCGTCCGGCACGACGGGAAACACCAATGGCGCCTCGATGTTTCGGATCGCCTCTAGATTGTCGGCGACGTCCTCTACCGTCCAGGACGGCTGGTACACGCCCGGGCTCTCGGCGATGACGGCGCGAGCCACGCGGCCCGCCAGGGCGACGAACACCTCACCGGTCACCGAGCAGGACTCGTGTGCGAGCCAGCCCACCACGGGCGCAACGAGTTCCGGGCCCATCGGCGGATAAGCGGAGGTGTCAATGCCGGCAGCCATCCTGGTCACCGCGGCGGGCACGATCACGTTGCAGGCCACGCCGTCCGCAGCGCCTTCGAGCGCGGCGACGTTGGACAGCCCGATCACGCCGGCCTTGGCGGCCGCGTAGTTGGCCACGTTGTGGTTCCCGTACAGGCCGCCGATCGACGACGTGAGCACGATGCGCCCGTATCCCGCCCCGGCCATGGCCGGAAATGCCTGTCGCACAACATTGAAAGCGCCGCGCAAATGCACGTCGAGCACGGCGTCGAAGTCCTCGTAACTCATGTCCTTCAGCGAGCCGCTGCGAACGTTGCCGGCGTTGTGGATCAGGATGTCGACGCGGCCGTAGTGGTCGAGCGCGGTTTCGATAATCGCGGCGGCGCCGTCGCGACTCGCGACCGACGCGGTGGACGCGACGGCCTCGCCGCCGGCCGCCCTGATCGCCTCGACCGCCTGTTCGGCGGGTGCCGCGTCGGCCCCGTCACCGGCCAGGCTGCCGCCGTGGTCGTTGACGACGACCTTCGCACCGCGTTTTGCGAGCAGCTGGGCGTACTCGCAGCCCAGGCCTCGCCCGGCGCCCGTGACGACGGCGACCCGGCCGTCGAACCGCAACTCGGTCACGACAGCTCAAGGCCTTCCAAGTCACCCCTGGAGCGCCAATCGGCGATCAGGTCGCCGAAGGCGTAGAAGCCCGGCGAGTAGAAATCACCGAGGAACGCACCATTGTCTTTGGCGCCACCCTGACCCTCATTGTTGTAATAGCCGGGGGTGCAGGACATCTCGAAGGCCGAGTTGTCGATCGCGAGTTCCGCGACCGTTGCGACCCAGCCGTCCTGACCCTCCTGACTGGGTTCGACGCTGGCCGCGCCGCGCTTCTGCGCCTCGGCGATGATGTACGCGATGTGCTCGGCCTGTTGCTCGAACATCGCGGTGGTATTGGCCGAGACGCCGCCCTGGATAAAGCCTGTGAAGAACTGATTGGGGAAGCCGCGGGTGGTCATGCCGTGCAGCGTCTGGTACTTGTCGTGCCAGTAGTCGAACAACGACAGCCCGTCTCGGCCCTCGATGACGTCGACCGCGAAGCGCCGACTGATCTCCGTGGAGATCTCGAACCCGCTGGCGAATACGACGCAATCGACCTCGTACTCGACGCCGTTGGCGATAATGCCCTTCTCCGTCAGGCGTTCCACGCCCTTGGATTCCGACACGTCCACCAGCGTCACGTTGGGCAGGTTGAACGCCGGCAGGTACGTCTCGCTCGAACACGGGCGCTTGCACATGAAGCGGTAGTACGGCTTGAGCGCCTCGGCGGTGTCGGGGTCGTCGACCAAGGCGGCCACGCGGTGCCGCAGCCGATCCATGATCTTGTAGTCCTCTTCCTCCCGGATCGCCATGATCTCCTCGATGGCCAGCGAGACGGGATCCGGGCTGGCGGCGATCCGGGCGGTCATGTTGCGGCCCAATTCGGTCCAGAAGTCGCACACCAGATCCGGTTCGCCGAAGACCACCCCGACAAACGGTGACCAGTTGTGGAAGTTGCGCTTGCGCTCCTCCTGCCAACCGGGCTGCAGGGCCGCCGCCCAGGCCGGGTCGGTGGGCGTGTTGGCGCGCATGTCTACCGATGATGGGGTGCGCTGGAACACGAAGAGCTGCTTGGCATCCCGGCCGAGGTGCGGAACCAGCTGGACGCCGGTAGCCCCGGTGCCGACGAGCGCGACCCGCTTGTCGGCCAGCCTGTGTAGGCCGCCCTTGGCGTCGCCACCGGTGTACTCGTAGTCCCAGCGCGCGGAATGGAATGCGTGGCCGCCGCCGTCCAGGTACTCCTTGATACCGGGGATACCCGGCAGCTTCGGCTTGTTGTAGGAGCCCTGCGCCATCACCACGAACCGCGCGCGGAGCTCGTCGCCGCGGTTGGTGATGAGCCGCCAGCGCTTGCTCTTCTCGTCCCAGTGCATAGTCTCGACTTGCGTCGAGAAGATCGCGCCGTCGTATAGGTCGAAGTGTTTGCCCATGGCCTGGCAGTGGGTGAAGATCTCGGCGCCGTCGGCGAACTTCTTGCTCGGCAGGAAATCGAGTTCCTCGAGCATCGGGATGTAACAGTAGGCGTCGTTGTCGCACTGGATGCCCGGGAAGCGGTTCCAGTACCACACTCCGCCGAAGTCCCCGGCCATGTCGATGACCCGAACATCCTGCACGCCGGCCTTTTTCAGGTAGGCGCCCGACAACAATCCGGCAAACCCGCCGCCGAGTACGGCCACCTCGATGTCCTCGTCGATTGGGGCGCGGTCGGCCACCGGGGTGTACGGGTCTACCTCGTAGAGGCCGGCCAGGTCACCGTCGAGTTCGAGGTACTGCGCGCCGCCGTCCTTGCGCAGGCGCTTCTCGCGCTCCTGGGCGTACTTGGCCCGCATCGCCTCGATGTCGACGTCCTGCGCTACGTCGGTCGGCCCGCAGGTCTCGGACGATGTCATCTATCTCAAAGCTCCTGTGGTTCGCCGGTACCCATATATCTCGACAGCTGGTAGTGCAGATTCACGGTGCTGCGCTCTCGGTACGGATTGGGCCTGGTGCCTGGGAAGCCAAGCGACTTCATGCCTTGCTGGACAGCGGCCATGTTGGAGAAGTCCTGCGGCAGCACCGACCGCCACCTGGGGTCACCGACCGGTGTGTACTCCCATTCCGTCGGCGGCTCTTCACCTTTCGGATACAGCTCGAAAACTGAGACCTCAAAGATGCACTTGTCGGGGTTATAGCTGGGGTGCGGGCGCGCGCCGTAGCAGAGCGCGCTGGTCAAGCCTTGGCCGATCTGGAAGTTCGGGAAGATCTGCCATGCGGTGCCGGCCTGCCCGAGAATGTCGGCGGGAATCGTGGGCCAGACCACTCCGCGGGCCTCGTCGTCGCGGCGCGCCGATGCCAGCCAGTGCTCGAGCACCTTGTCGGGCGGTGTGCCCTCGGGCAATTCGTCGACCAGTCTCTTGGCCGCGTTCACCAACGTCTGGGTAGTGGTGGCGTTGGTTTCCTCCATCGTGTAGACCTGCATCTCCGCGGTGGAAACGCGCGGGTCGGCACCGATACCGAGACGGATCTTGGACTTGGTGGCCTCCAGGTCCTCGGGAGCGTCGTAGCCGATATGACTATGCCGCCCTTGCGCTTTCGCCCAGCCCTTGAATTCTCCGAACTGGTTGAACTCGGGGTGCGTGGTGAAGACGTGATAGGTCTCGTTGAAGGCTTCCAGTGCGACTTTCCAGTTACAGTCGAAAGACAGCCACTTACGCCACTTGTAACGCATGTTCTGCAGGCCGAACGGATCGAGGATCTTGGCGGCGGGAAACAGGAAGTCGGCCAGCGGCTCGCAGTCGGGGTCCATGTTGATCCACAACCAGCCGCCCCACGTCTCGACTCGGACCGGTCGGAGGTGGGTGTTGTCGGGCGTCAGCGCGTCCTGCCAGTCTTGGCGCTCACGGATGTGGGTGCACGCGCCATCCAAGCCGTAGGTCCAGCCATGGAAGCCGCAGACGAATGACTTTCGGGCGCGGGCACATGCGTTCTTGGCGCCATCAGGCGTGTCGATCAGCCGCCGTCCGCGGTGCATGCAGACGTTGTGGTGGGCGTGAAACTCGTCAGGGCCGGTGCGCACCACGATGATCGAGTCGTCGAGGATGTCGTAGGTCAGGTAGCTGCCCACCTCAGGCAATTCTTCGACGCGGCCGACCTGCTGCCAGACCTTGCGCCACAGCTTGTCACGCTCGGCGCGCGCATAGTCTTCGGAGATGTAGGCCTCGACGCCGATCGTCACCGGCCGTGACAGTTCCTCGGCCGCTTCGGAATTCACGTCTTTCGCTAGGTCGGTCATTCCATGCTCCTTATCGCCGCTCGGAAGGAGTCGTCCTTGAGGAATAGCGAGGTGTTGTCGACGTCCAGGTGCGTCCATTTGAGGTCCAGGCCGCCGTCGACCAGCAGGGTCTGGCCGGTGATATAGCTGGACAGGTCGGACAACAGGAACAGGATTGCGCCGGCGATTTCCTCGGGGCGGCCGCGACGGCCCATCGCGATGGCCTTGCGATCACGTTCGGCATCGTCGTCGACGTAGGTGAGCGAGGCAGGTGTCGCAGTGACTCCGGGAGCGACGGCGTTCACCCGAATCTCGTCGAGGGCGAGTTCGACAGCCATGGTGCGGGTCATCGCCGCGATCGCCGCCTTGGCGGTGCCGTAAGCGATGTGGAACGGCGCGGTGTTCATTCCGCTGATCGAGGAGATCGACACGATCGACCCGCGGCGGTTGTGCGCTTTCAATTCCGCGGCCACCGCCTGGCTCATGAAGAACGCGGTCTCGAGGTTCTGGGTGAACAGGTCGCGCCAATCGCTGCGGTTCACCCGGGTCGACGGCATCCAGGTTTCCGGCCCGGCACCGCCGGCCACGTTGACCAACCCGTGGAGTTGGCCGTCGGCACGCAGCGCTTGCTCGATGGTCGCGGCCACGCCTTCCTCGGTGGCGACGTCTGCGGCCACCGGAACGATGGACAGTCCGCGGTCGACCAGCGGGGCGATGTGAGTGTCGAGATTGTCTTTGCCCCTGCTGACCGCGATGACCGTGGCGCCCGCCTCGGCAACGATGCGAGCGACGGTTGTCCCGATGCCGCCGCCCGCCGCGCCGGCCACCACGACCACGCGGCCCTGGAGACCGAGGAGATTTTCGACCACAATAAGAATTCGCCTACGTATTGTCCGGACAAAACAGCTCGATACGCATAATTGAGAATATGATTCTCTGCAAATGGCTGAGCGTCAAGTAGGCCTGATCGAACCATCCCTTCCTATTGTCTGGACCAAGCCGGGTTGCTAACGTCACCGGCCGGAGGTGTGATCGCCGATGTTGTTGCAAGGCCGCTCCGGCGCAGGGGCGTCGCCAACCCTCGCCGAGGGGTGGCGTATGGCGCGACTCACCCCACCCAGCCGGCTCTTCGGTGCCAACGGCCTACGCACCGGCCCGGACGGCCGGATCTACATCGCCCAGGTGACCGGCAGCCAGATCAGTGCGCTCGATGTCGGTACCGGTCAACTGGAGACCATCAGCGCCAAGGGCGGCGACATCATTGCGCCCGATGACGTGGCGTTCGGCCCGCGTGGCGATCTCTATGCCACCGAGGTGATGGACGGCCGGGTCAGTGTGCGCGGCACCGATGGGCGTGCCCGGGTGCTGCGCGCAGATGTCCCGTCCGCCAACGGCATCACCGTGCACCAGGGCCGCTTGTTCATCGGCGAATGCCGGGAAGGCGGAAGGCTTCTCGAGCTGGACCTGGACGGCGGGGAGCCGCGGGTGCTGTTGGAGAACGTCCCGTCGCCCAACGCGATGGAGGTCGGCCCGGACGGGTTGCTGTATTTCCCGGTGATGGGCGCCAACGAGATCTGGCGCATCGGCCTCGATGGTGGTTCGCCCGAAACCGTCGCGACGGGTCTGGGCGTGCCCGACGCGGTGAAATTCGACTCCGCCGGTCAGATCGTCTCGACGCAGGTGCACAGCGGTCAGGTGTTGCGCATCGATCCGCGGACCGGCGAACAGACGGTACTGGCCAATCTCAGCCCCGGACTGGACAACTGCACGTTCGTCGGCGATCGACTGTTCGTCTCCAATTTCACCGGTGAGATCACCGAAATCCTCGACGGTACAACCGAAGCGTTGCTGCCGGGCGGGCTGAACTGGCCCCTGGATCTGGCTGTCGGCACCGACGGAAATCTGTACATCGCCGATGGCACCTACTTCTATGTGCTGGGCCCCGACCACACCCTGCAGACCGTGGGCATGCTGTTCACCCCGGGGTATCCGGGGTTCCTGCGCGGGCTGGCTCCGACCGGGCCGGGTGAGTTCGTCGTCACCACATCCGGCGGCCAGGTCTCGCGCTATCGGCCGGCCAGCGGTGAAAGCGACGTGCTGGCAGATGGATTCGATCAGCTTTACGGCGTGGCGATTGCCCCCGACGGTACGGTTGCGGCCGCCGAACTCGGCACGGGACGGGTGGTGACGATCCGCGGCGGGCAGGTCGAGGTGATCGCATCCGGGTTGGTCGATCCGATCGGCGTCGCGGTCGCGCCCGACGGCGGCTGGCTGGTGTCGGAGTCCGGTGCCGGCCGGGTCGTCAAGCTCACCGGCTCCGGCGTGCAAACCGTGGCGGACGAATTCGGCCGTCCGCAGGGCATTCTGGTCGACGGCCGGCGGCTCTACGTGGTCGATGCCGGGGCCAAGGCACTGATCGCTGTCGATGAAGACGGGACGCGACGCACCATCGCCTCGGGGTTGCCGCTCGGCGCTGCACCGGGTGTGGTTCCCAAGCCGCTGAAGGGAATGCCACCTTTTTCCGGACCGCAGGGACCGTTCGCCGGCATTGCCGCTGGACCCGACGGCACGCTGTTCGTGTCGGCGGACGCCGACGGCAGCGTGCTGGCATTTCGGCGGGAGGCCGGCCATGGCTGACGCCGCCGACCACCGCTACCTGCAGGTCGCCCGGGCGCTGCGGAAGGAGATCGTCGACGGCGTCTACCCGGTCGGGTCCCAGTTGCCCACCGAACACCAACTATGCGAACGCTTTTCGGTCAGTCGGTACACCGTGCGAGAGGCGCTGCGCCGGCTGCGTGACGACAACCTCGTCGCATCGCGGCCGCGGTCCGGGACTCTTGTGGTGCCGCGTCCGTCCTCGGACTCCTACGTCCAGGACGTTGTCTCGATCAACGACCTGCTGGCCTTCGCCACCGGGGCGCAATTTGCGATCGACTCCACCGGCATGACCGTGATCGACAACGAGCTGGCGACCCGGACCGGGCTTGCGGTCGGCGAAGAGTGGCTGGCCGTCAAGGGTTTTCGCAGAATCGACGGGGCGGAGTTTCCCGTCTGCCAGACCGAGTACTACATCAACCGTGCCTTCGCCGGGGTGGGCCGACTGCTGCCGCGCCACACCGGTCCGATATTTCCTCTGGTCGAAGACATCTTCGGGTTGAGCATTGTCGAGGTTCGCCAGGAGATTGCCGCCGTACTGGTCTCGCCGACGCTGGCCGGCCAACTCAGCGTCGAGGTCGGCAGTCCCGCGCTCGAAGTGCACCGCACCTATGCGACCTCGGACGGCGAGGTCGCCCAGTTGACGATCAACACGCATCCGGCATCCCGTTTCCGTCACTCGATGACGATGCGACGGGTCCGCGGCTAACCTCACATGCGGCGATGTCGAACACCAAGATGATCGGTGGGCGGACGGTCCGCTGGGATGACGAGCGGGCCGCCGACGCCTATGCCCGCGGGTGGTGGGTGCGCGACACTCTGGCCGACGCGTCGACCGACGCCGCGCGCCAGACCCCACGGCGCGAGGTGCTTGTCGACGGCGATCGCCGGGTGGACTGCGCGACGCTGCACGACCGGGCGGCAGCACTGGCCGGGGCGATGTTGAATCGGATGCCGGTCGGCAGCGTCGTCTCGTTCATGTTGCCCAATTGGCATGAGGCCGCGGTCGTTTACCTGGCGGCGACGATGGCCGGCATGGTGGTCAACCCCATCCTGCCGTCGCTGCGAGACCGTGAGCTGCTGTTCATCCTCAACGACGCGGATACCCGGATGATCTTCGTGCCCGCGGTCTACGGGCGGCACGATTACGCGTCGATGCTGAACAGGGTCGTCGCCGAGCTGGACGATCCGCCGGAGGTCGTCGTGGTGCGCGACGGCGCATCGTTGCCCGAGGCTCGGCCGCCGGCCGGGTTGCCCGCGCTGGATTCCGATGCCGTGCGGATGATCTTGTACACGTCGGGCACCACCGGTCGACCCAAAGGCGTTCTGCACAGCCATAATTCGATGCATGCATTGATCACTCAGCTCCGGGACCACTGGCGGGTCCAGCCCGGTGACCGGTTCCTGGTTCCATCGCCGATCGCCCACATCGGCGGCTCCATCTACGCATTCGAATGTCCGCTTCTTCTCGGCACATCGGCCGTCTTGATGGACCGCTGGGACGCCGACACCGCGGTCGAGCTGATCAGACGAGAAGGCTGCACGCACATCGCCGGGGCGACGCCGTTCCTCGAGCAGTTACTGGCGGCAGCCGAGCGCGCCGGAACCCGATTGCCGGAACTGAAGCTGTTCGTCTGCGGCGGTGCATCGGTCTCCCCGTCGTTGATCCGCAGGGCCGCGGACTATTTCGAACGTGCAGCCGTCACCCGCGTGTACGGCTCGACCGAGGTTCCGGTGACGACCGTCGGAGTGCCGACCGACCCCGGCCATGCCGCGGACACCGACGGACGACCCGGATTCGCCCAGATCGCCCTGGGCGGTGACGGTGAAATTCACGCGCGCGGCCCGCAGATGCTGGTCGGATATCTGCACGCCGAAGACGAATCCGAATCGTTCGACGCCAAGGGCTATTTCCGCACCGGCGATCTGGCCCGCTGGGTCGACGACGACTACCTCGTCGTCACCGGGCGGGCCAAGGATCTCATCATCCGCAACGGTGAGAACATCGCGCCCAAGGAGATCGAAGACATTCTTCTCGGCCATCCGGGCGTCGCGGAGATCGCCATCGTCGGTCTGCCCGACGTCCGCACCGGGGAGCGAGCCTGCGCCGTCGTCGTTCCCAACGACCAGTCGCAGCCCGATGTGGACAGCTTTCGCGCCTTCCTGCGATCACAGGGAGTCGCCATCTTCAAAGCGCCCGAACAGGTGGTCATCTGGGATGCACTACCGCGAAACGACGCCGGCAAGGTGCTCAAACACCAGATCCAAGCGGCCCTGACAACGACGGACGGATGACATGCAGGTAGCGATCGTGACCGGGGCGACCGGTGGAATCGGATTCGGATGCGCGACCAAGCTGGCCGAGGCCGGAATGGCCGTACTGGCGACCGGGCGAAATCAGCAGCGACTCGATGAATTAGCCGCAGCAATAGGAGATCCCGACCGGGTCGAGACGGTGGCGGTCGACCTGACCGATGACGACGGACCCGCGCGCGTGGTCGACGCCGCGGTCGAACGGTGGCACCGGATCGACTTCCTGATCAACAACGCCGGCGTGGGAAACCCGACGCCGCTACACGGCACCGACGACGACACCCTGGATTATTTCCTCAACGTGATGTTACGGGCCCCATTTCGTCTCGCACGAGACGTGTTGCCGCACATGAAAGCCGGATCGGCCATCATCAACATCACCTCGACCTTCGCCGTCGTGGGCGGGCTGCGCGGCGGCCCGTACTCCGCAGCCAAGGGTGGCCTGACGGCGCTGACCACCCACATCGCCGCCCAGTACGGGGCGCACGGCATCCGCTGCAATGCTGTCGCGCCCGGCGTGATCCAAACGGCGATGACCGAGGAACGGCTGAAAGACCCGCGGTTTCGCCGGATGCAGGTCGAGATGACGCCGCACCAGCGATTGGGCACGGTGGACGACGTGGCGAGCACGGTGGCGTTCTTGTGTTCTCCGGGAGGCAGTTTCATCAACGGTCAGACAATCGTCGTCGACGGCGGGTGGAGTTCGACGAAGTACCTGTCGAAGTATGCGCTGACGTCGGAGTGGACCGCACAGTGAACCTGTTTGCGTTGCTCGATCAAGTGGCGCAACGCTTTCCCGATGACGGCGCGGTCTATCACGGCCGACGGCGCTGCTGCACCTGGCGCGAGCTTCGCGAGCGTGCGCTACGCCTGGCCGGCTCGATCCGGCACGACCACCCGGTGGGCGCCCGCATCGCGATCGCCAGTGAGAACCGCCCGGAGATCGTCGAGTTGCTGTTCGGGATCTGGGCCGCGGAATGTGTCGCGGTACCGATCAACTACAAGCTGCATCCCCGCGAGATGGCGCAGATCCTCGACGACGCGGGCGCCTCCCGGGTCTTCGCATCGCCAGCCATCGCCGAGCAGCTGGACGCCCACCATCCCGTGGAAGCCGTTGACTCCGAATCATATTCAAGTCGGTTCAGCGCCGCACCTGCCGTGGTTCCGTCCACCGAGCCGTCGACGCTGGCCTGGCTGTTCTACACCAGCGGCACCACCGGGAAGTCCAAAGGCGCCATGCTCGGCCATCGCAATCTGATGGCGATGACCGTCGCGCATCTGGCCGACATGGATGCGCCCGACCAGAATTGCAGCCTGGTGCACGCGGCGCCGATGTCGCACGGTTCCGGCCTCTACATCCCGGCCTATGTCTCACGGGGCGCGCGGCAAGTGATCTCGGAGCGTGGTGGATTCGAGCCGGGGGAATTTCTCGACCTCTGCGAACACCACCCGGGCTCCAGCGCGTTCCTTGCGCCGACCATGGTGCAGCGGGTGATCGAGACGGGGCGCGCCCGTCCGGAGCAACTACGGACCATCATCTACGGCGGCGGTCCGATGTATGTGGAGAGCATGAAAAAGGCACTCGCGGCGTTCGGCCCGGTGTTCGCGCAGATCTACGGTCAGGGTGAGTCGCCGATGACGATCACCGGCCTGCGCCGCGCCGACCATGAGGACGCCGACGATGCGGTCCTGGGTTCGGTCGGATACGCACGTTCGGGCACCGAGGTCGCGGTGCTCCGGGAAGACGGCGCAGCGGCGGAGACCGGTGAGATCGGCGAAATCGTCTGTCGCGGAGACGTTGTGATGGGCGGGTATTGGGGCAATCCCGCGGCCACCGCGGAGACGTTGCGCGACGGCTGGCTGCGTACCGGGGACATGGGCTCGTTCGATGCGCGTGGCTACTTGACGCTGCACGACCGGTCGAAGGATGTCGTGATCAGCGGCGGCTCCAACATCTATCCGCGCGAGGTGGAGGAAGTTCTGCTCGAACACCCTGACGTGTCGGAAGCGTGCGTGGTCGGGGCGCCCGACGAGGAGTGGGGTGAGGTGGTGGTCGCCTTCATCGTCGGCGCGGCCGACCCCACCGATCTCGACGCGCATCTGCTGAACCGCATCGCCCGCTTCAAACGCCCGAAGCGGTACCTGATCGTCGACGAGCTACCGAAGAACAGTTACGGCAAGGTGCTGAAGAAAGACCTGCGTCAGCAACTGATCTGATGCTCAATGACTTTCGAAATGGCTGCGGATGCCGGCCAGCATGACAGCGTGAGCATCGACGGCCTCGCGCTCCGTGACGGCGGCGAGCAGGCGGGGAGCTGCGATGGTCAGCCGCTCGGTGAGGCGGGTACCCGCCTCACTCGGCTGAAAGCTCACCACGCCGTTGAGCCGGACCCTGGGGAATTGACGCGCCGCGGTGATCACGTCCCCGTCCTTCGGGACGTCAACCTGCGCCCAATAGGTGATCGGCAACGTCAACGGCCCCAGCGGAATACGGTCGCGCACCCGATAGGTCTTCTGGTAACCACTGGCAGTGGGTTCATGGGACAGGACTTCGACCGCAACAACAAGCGGATGAAACTCTTTGATGTTGTCCAGGTCGACGTAGAAATCGCGCACCACGTCCGGCGCAGCGGGTATCTCTTCGCTGATGGTCCGCTCAGCGTGGGCGACCCAGAGGCTCATGACGTTTCAGCTCAGCGGCCGCGGGCCAGCGACTCGAGGAAAGCGCTGATGCGGCCGCGCGTCTCCTCGGAAATCCAGCTGGCCCGCACGTCGGCATCCGCTGCCGCACCGTCGTTGATCGCGGCGCGAACCGGCCGGTGCAGCTGCTTTTTGGTGGCCCCGTATGCGGCCGGCGAGTACTGACCGAGCTCACGAGCGACCGCCAACGCTTCGGAGAGCAAGTCGTCCCTCGGAACGACCGCGTCGACCCAGCCACGGGCCAACGCGGTATCGGCATCGACCGTTTTCGCTGTCAGCGCCGCGCGAGGCGCCGATATCCCCATCGAATAGCGACATATCTCGAGCGCGGCCACCGGAAACGGGACACCGACGGCAAGCTCGGTCAGACCGATCGTCCCGCCGGACATCAGCCGCACGTCGGCGCACATGGCCAACACACACCCGCCCGCAATCGCATGCCCATTGACCGCCGCGACGACCGGCGCTGGGTGATCGAAGATCGCCCGAAACGCCTTCGACAATGCGGCGACGAAGCGCTCGGCGTAGCCCTTGCCGCCGTCGACCAACGCGCGCAAGTCGACCCCGGCCGAGAACGCCCGGCCCGCTCCGGTCAAGACGACCGGCCCCTGCACCTTTCCCATCGAGTCGATGATGACGTTCAGGAAGTCCAGGTCGGCGGCGTTCACCGGCGCATTGTCGAACCGGAGGATCGTCGCGCCGTCAGCCGGCTCAAGTGCAGTCACTCGTCTTTCATACCGTCCGGGCCGCCGGCCCGGTACGGAAGGTCCGAAACCGGCAATTCCAGCCCGGCCGTTGACAATCTCGGTGAACCGCTGTCAGAGTGATCGGACACTAACCGAAAACGGTATTCTCATTTAAGGCGAAAAGAATGACGGCCCCACGTACGCGGCGACGCAGCAAGCTTGCGCCGGACCCCGACGTGCACCGGGCCATCGTGACCGCTGCCGCAGAGACGTTGCGGGAGCAGGGAGTCCGAGGCCTGAGCGTCGCCGCTGTCCTCGATCGGGCCGAGTTGAGCACCCGCGCGTTCTATCGGCACTTCGAATCCAAGGACCAGGTCGTCGCCGCGGTCTTCCTCGACATGGCGCACGCCGAGAAGCGCCGGCTGCAGCGGAAGATGGCGAAGGCCGCCGACCCGGTCGAGGCGGTAGCCGCCTGGATCGACGGCCGCCTCGATCTGGCGTTCGACGAGACCATCAAGTCCGATCTACGCCGTTTGTCGCTGGAAGCGCAGTCGCAGATCTTCGCCGCACCCGAGCTGATTCAGCCCGCCTTCGAAGAGATGCTCAAGCCTTTGATCGAGCAACTGGAGCGGGGTCTCAGCGGCGGCGTGTTCCACGACATCGATCCGGCGAGCGAGGCGCAGTCCATCCAGAGTGTGGTGTGGGCGAGTACTGAACGGCACTGGGCCGCAGGCGATTACGAACAGTTCGAGGTCCGCCGACGGACGCTGCGATTCTGCCTGCGTGGACTCGGGGTAGCGCACGAAACGATCAACAAGATCACCCGACACTAAGGAGCGGCAATGGACCTGGGATTGGCCGGAGCGACCGCGGTCGTCACCGGCGGCAGTAAGGGCATGGGGCTGGCGATCGCGCAGACGCTGGCAGCCGATGGAGCCAGCGTCGCCGTGATGGCGCGCGGTCAGGACGCCTTGAACGCCGCGGTCGAATCGCTGCGAGAGGCCGGCGCACCCGACGCCGTCGGGATCAGCGTGGACATGACGGACCCCGCCTCGATCGCAGGCGGCTTCGACGAGGTGTCGCAGCGTTGGGGACGGCTGAACAGCCTGGTCCACACGATCGGCCCGGGCGACGGATTCTTCGAGCAGATGGAGGACTCCGACTGGGACGCGGCCTTCACGCTCGGCACCATGTCCGGCGTCCGTTCGGTGCGCGCCGCGTTGCCGATGTTGCGCGCCGCGGACTGGGCCCGCATCGTCACCCTGTCGGCACACTCCATCCAGCGGCAGAGTCCGCGCATCGTCGCCTACACGGCGTCGAAAGCCGCGCTTTCCAGCGTCACCAAGAACCTGTCGAAAAGCCTTGCCAAAGACGGGATTCTGGTCAACTGCGTGTGCCCGGGAACCATCGTGACCGCGAGCTTCACCGAGAACCTCAAAGACATCCTGGCCGCCGACGGCCTCGACGCGTCCGACCCGCATGACGTGATGACGTGGATCGAGAACAATTTCCACCAGCCCTGCGACCTCGGGCGGGCCGGCCTTCCCGAGGAGATCGCATCCATCACCACTTATCTCGCGTCCAAGCGGAACGGCTACGTCACCGGTGCGACGGTCAACGTCGACGGCGGGTCCGACTTCGTCTAGGTCCGTTGCGCTCGCACGGTCGCGAAGAATAGCATTCTCCTAAACTGCGAATCAGTATTCCAGGGCTCGCGACGGAGGGAGCTCGCTTGACGGCGACCGAGACGCTGAGCGTGCAGCGACCACACGACGGTGTGGTGGTGCTGCACCTGAATCGGCCCGAGCGACTCAACGCGATCAACGACGTGATGGTCGGCGAGCTCACCGACACCCTCGCCGCCTTGGGCTCCGATTCCTCGGTCAACGCGCTCGTCATCACCGGAGCGGGACGCGGATTCTGCTCGGGCATCGACATGCGCGACTTCGGACCGCGACTCCCGGAGGCGACCGATCCGGCCATCGACCGCTTACGTTTTCAGGAATCGATGACGGCTCTGCCGCTGGCGATCCGCGACATGGCACAACCGGTGATCGCCGCCGTCAACGGTCCCTGCGTCGGTGCGGGTCTCGCGCTCTGCCTGGCCGCCGATATCAGAATCTGCTCGACCGCAGCGACGTTCGGCAACGGAGCGATCCTGCTCGGGCTGTCCGGCGCGGAGATGGGGATGAGTTACTTCCTGCCGCGCATCGTCGGCGCCAGCGTGGCCGCGGACTGGATGCTGACCGCCCGGATGGTCTCTGCCGACGAAGCCGACCGCCGTGGGCTGGTCAGTGAGATCACCGAACCCGAGGAGCTCGCCGACCGGGCGCTCGAGATAGCCTCTCGGATAGCCGAACTCACCCCGTTGGGCGTCCAATTGACCAAGCGTGCGTTGCAGGTCAACGCCGACGCCGCCGGCCTGGGTCCCGCTCTCGAACTCGAGAACCGCAACCAGGTGCTGAGCCACGCCACCGAGGAAGCTGCGGCGCGCCGTCAATCGTGGTCGTCATGAGCGGTCCGCTGCACGGCGTGCGGGTGGTGATGATCGGCGGCCTTGGGCCCGGCCCGTTTTGCGGAATGCTGCTGGGCGATCTCGGCGCCGACGTGATACGCGTCGACCAGGTTCGGGAGGTCGACACCGACCTGCCGATCGACTACACGGTCCGGCGTAGTCAGCGCTCGATCGCTGTCGACCTGAAAGACGCGCGGGGACCGGATCTCGTGCGCCGGCTCGTCGCCGATGCCGATGCGTTCGTCGACGTGTTCCGCCCCGGGGTGGCCGAGCGTCTCGGGATCGGGCCGGATGACCTGCGCGCCGCCAACCCGCGACTGGTGTATGCCCGGATGACCGGCTACGGGCAGGACGGCCCGTACGCCGACCGCGCCGGTCACGACATCAACTACATCGCATTGACCGGTGCGTTGCACGGCATCGGCACAGCCGAAAGCCCCATCCCGCCTTTGAATCTCATCGGTGACTATGGCGGCGGTGGCATGCTGTTGGCGGTCGGACTGCTCAGCGGAATCCTGGAAGCACGCCAGTCTGGCGAGGGACAGGTGCTCGACGTTGCGATGGTCGACGGCGCCGCGACCATGATGGCGCCCTACTACGGGATGGTGCACGCCGACATGTGGCGCGATCATCGGGGCGACAACATCCTGGACGGCGCCGCGCATTTCTACGGGGTCTATCGGACCGCCGACGACAAGCATGTCGCGGTCGGCGCGATCGAGCCGCAGTTCTACGCCGAGTTGTGTCAACGCCTTGACGTCGATGTGCCGCACGATGCGAATACGCCTGCGGCATGGCACGAACACCGCGAGGCGTTTGCCGCGCGGATGCGGCAGAAGACCCGCGCGGAGTGGGAGGAACAACTCGGCACTCCCGGAACCTGCGCCGCGCCGGTTCTGACCATTACCGAAGCGCCACAGCATCCCCACAACATCGCCCGGCAGACATTCATAGAAATCGACGGCGTACCGCAACCTGCGCCAGCGCCACGATTCTCCCGAACCGTTCCCGCACAACCGAAGTCGCCGGCACTCCCCGGCGATCACACCCGCAGGGTGCTGGCCGGGCTGGGATTCGACGAGATCGCGGTGACCGAACTGGCCGATGCCGGCGTGGTTCGACAGAGCGCAGCAGCAACAGAATAACGAAAGGACGATCAGTGGCTTGGGACTTCTCGACCGACCCGGACTGGACGGCGCAACTGAAGTGGGTCGACGAGTTCGTCCGCGCGGAGTGTGAGCCAATTGATCTGATCGTCAAGGAGTCTCACGACCTCAACGATCCAGTCCGCCAGGCGTTGATACCGCCACTGCAGACGATCGTGAAGGAACGCGGCCTCTGGGCCACCCATTTGGGGCCGCATCTGGGTGGGCCCGGCTACGGCCAGGTCAAACTCGCGTTGCTCAACGAGATCCTCGGCCGGTCCGAGTGCGCACCGATCGTTTTCGGTTCGCAGGCACCGGATTCCGGCAACAGTGAGATCCTGGCCCACTACGGCACGCCGGAACTCAAGCAGCGTTACCTGGAGCCGCTGCTGGACAACCGCATCATCTCCTGCTTCTCGATGACCGAGCCACAGGGCGGCGCCGACCCGAAAGTGTTCACCACGACCGCCTCGCAAGACGGCAGCCACTGGGTGATCAACGGCGAGAAATGGTATTCGTCGTTCGCATCCATGGCGTCGTTCATCATCGTGATGGCGATGACCGATCCGGATGCGCCCCCATACCAGCGGTATTCGATGTTCGTCCTGCCCGGCGACACCCCGGGTATCAACGTCCTGCGTGACGTTGGACTCGGCTATCAGCCACTCGGCGGCGGCGGCCGAGAGGGTTACGTGCGGTATGAGAACGTGCGGGTGCCGGACGACCACATGCTCGGCCCGCGTGGTGGCGCCTTCGCGGTCGCCCAGACCAGGCTCGGTGGTGGACGCATCCACCACGCCATGCGCACAGTGGGATTGGTGCGGCGCATTTACGACATGATCTGCGAGCGCGCGGTGTCGCGATACACCCAGGGCAGCGTGCTGGCCGACAAGCAGATGGTGCAGGAGATGATCGCTGACTCGTGGATGGAGATCGAGGCATTTCGGCTGTTGACTCTGCAGACTGCGTGGAAGATTGATCAGTTCAACGACTATCAGGCTGTGCGTGGCGATATCTCGGCGGTCAAAGCGATGATGCAGAAGGTGCTCCACGACGTGTCCGCGCGGGCGCTGCAGATCCATGGCTCGCTCGGGACATCGCACGAGATGCCGTTCGTGCAGTACCTCACCGAATCATTCGTTCTGGGACTGGCCGACGGGCCGACCGAGGTACACAAGGTCACGCTGGCCCGGCTACTGCTCAAAGACTGCCAGCCGTCGCCCGACATGTTCCCGTCGGAGCACATACTGCGACTGCGCGCAGCCGCCGAGGAAAAATTCGCCGACCGACTCGCCGGCATTCCGCGAAACTGATCGAGCAACAGTTCACCAGGGCACGCAACCGACTTCACGCACTTGACGCCGACCGGCAGCTAACCTGAACGCCGAAGGATTTCACCGTCGTCTCCGCTGCGCAGAAAGGCTCGGGCATGACAAGGGCCTACCTCCGCGTGAAGGTTCGGGCGTTCGCACGTCTGGGTGTCCCGGCGACGTTGGTGACGGCCGCGCTGGTGGGCCCTTTCGGTGCGACGATTCCGGCCGTTCACGCCGACCCGATCGATGACAAATTCCTAGCTGCGCTGCAGTCTCGTGGTATTAGCTGGAACTCGCCCGAGGCCGCCATCGTTGCCGCTCATCAGGTATGCACCGAACTCGGCAACGGAAGAACCAAGGACGACGTGGCCCAAGAGGTGATCGACCGCAGCGGCCTCGACCCTTATCACGCCGGATACTTCGTCGGGGCGAGCGTGGGCGCGTACTGCCCGCAGTTCGCGGGTTGACAGCAGACCCCAAGATTCACGGGGTGCGCGGGCGGCTGTGGCCGGTACTATGGAGGTTTGTCGTATCCGGGAGAAACCTGAATGATCTTAAAAATCCTCGTCGCTGCCGCTATCGCCGCCCCTGCGGGTCTCGTTGTCGCGGCGCCCGCGTTCGCGGATCCGGCCTCTTTCGGCGACATCCATTGCTCGTGCCAACCAGTGATCCAGCAATTCATGCCGACCCTCGACGACCCGGTCGAACAAGGGATCAAGCAAGGTTTTGCAGATACGGACCCCGGCCCAGCACTCGACGGCATTCCGCACAGCTAACCGAGCAGTTCGCCAACCCGCGATAGCAGGTGTGGCAACACCGGTGCCATCGCTTCCAACTCCGCGTCCGGCGTGTCCCGTCGGCGATTGTGCTTGACGATCAGCGACCAGGTCGCGGTCGATTTGAAGCAGGCCAGCGCGCAGAACCAGTCCAGTTCCGACACCTGGCTTCCCATCGCTTGGCGGTAGATCGCCGCGAGTTCGTCGACAGGCGGCACTGCTGCGGCATAGCGCGTGGGTCGTCGGTAGGTCAGCGGATCGCAATTGATCAGAAACCAGCCGGCGTCGACGCGCGGATCCCCGACCGACCAAATCTCCCAATCGATCACGGCGGTGATGCGACTCTGCTCGGCCAACAGGTTGCCGAGCCGAAAGTCGCCGTGCACGATCGCCGGCGGCAGGGCCGGCGGCGCGCTGGTCCGCAGTGCGGCCGCGACGTCGCGCCATCCCGGAGCCAGCGCAGCATCAACCGTTTCCAGCGTGCGGCACCAGCGTTCGACTTCGTCGAGCGGCCCGGTAGCCAACTCGGCGGCCAGCCCCAGTACGCTCGGCTCAAGGCTGTGCAGCTGGGCCATCACCTGTGCTGCGTTCTGAAAGCGCTCCGCCACAACGGCTTCGGGGCCGGCGTCGCTATCGTCGAACAGTGGCTCGCAGCTGAGCCCTTCGAGGAATGACATCACGAAAAGCGGTGGTACATCGGGCGGATCACCCGGGTCCTCGACGAGGATCTCCGGTACCGGGACCGGCGTCGCGCCGAGCGCTTTGATGATGCGCGCCTGGCGCAACACGTCGCGGTGTGCGACTGACGCAACGCCGGGAGGCGCAACTTTGACGACTACGCGTTGATCTCGGCGCTGTCCCGCGTAGGTCAGGCTGGACGCGCCACCGGCCAGCGGTGCCAAATGAGAAACGTCTCGTGACGAAAGTCGCTCGGCCAGTTGGGCCAATAGCGGGTCAGTCAGTGCAACCACCCGATTTCACGCAGGAACGGCTGCGTGTGGGCAATCCTGCCAGTCATCGTTGTGGGATCTCCGGTTACCAGGGTGAGCGCGGTTTGGGTGATGAGCTCGATGTCCTCGGTGTCGGTCTTGGCCAAGTCGAGCGCACCGGCCCCTTCGGTGGCCACCGGGTTCGACGGAGCCGCCGCGTTCACCGCGATCCCATCGTCATACAGTTCTGCCGCAAGGCTTTTCGTGAACCGATTCAGCGCGGCCTTCACCGTGCCATAGACCCCGAAACCAGCGGTCCGATCGAACTCGGAAAACGGCGGCCCGTCAGGCAAATCGCCGCCGACAGAGGTGATGTTGAGGATCCAACCGCGGCCCCGCTCACGCATGGCCGGGATCGCGAGTTGGGTGAGATGCATCGGTGCCAGCACATGCATTTCGATCATCAACCGTGCGCGCCGTTCGGGAAACTCATCGAGTGGCCGCAGGAAGGTCACCGCGGCGTTGTTGACGAGAATGTCTGGTGCACCTGCTTTTTCGGATAACTCGGCGAACAATCGTTCGCGGTCTTCGGATTTCGACAGGTCGGCCTGGATGGCAACGGCATTGCCGCCGGCAGCACTGATTTCGTCGAGCGTCTGCTGCAGCGATCCGTGGTACTTGGGATCAGGCTCGAGTGTGCGGGCGGTGAGCCCGACCGTTGCGCCTTCGCCGGCCAATCGCTGCGCGATCGCCTTGCCCAGTCCCCGGCTGGCGCCGGTTACCAGCGCGACCTTGCCGTCGCAGGCTCCTGTCATCGTCCGACCTGTCTCTTCTGCGGGCGGAGAACGGCTTATCCGATAAAGAGAATCCCGTTCCCGGATCGAACGAAGTATAGGGCGCGACGATCGAGATTCGCGGCCACTCCGAGATGACGGAGCGCTGCGTAAGTGGTGCACCGGCTGCGTGATCCACATCCTGAGTGCCACTCCGAATCGACTCAGGTTTCGTACGACCTCCGGTGGGGGGCATCTCCCTCGCGAACGCACGTCGAGACAGTTCAGGGCGGCGGAGGCACTATTGACACTTTGCCAATAAGTTGTAATGCCCGACCAGCAGTCTGAGAGTAGCCCAAGATTTATATTGACTTTCTATATTACTGCTGAGTAGTGTCCCGTGACGTTACTCACAAGTAACAACGCGCCCGCCCTGCATCACAACACGAGTTAATAGGAGCTCTACATGCAACGTCGTTTGTTCCTCGCCGGTCTATCGGCCACCGGCGGGTTGTTGACAACCGCGTTTCTGCAGGTGGCCGTCGCCGCCGCAGACACCAGCGCCGCCGCAGCCGCAGGAGCGGATGCCTTCACCATCGGCGGCTATGAATTCGACCCGCAACTGGCGGCCGGCGGAGAGGGTTTCGACCCCGTCTTCCAACTCACGACCACCCCGCCTCTGCTGGAGCTAGGTGGGGGAATTGCCCTCGGCACAGCGCTCGCTCCTCAGGACTTCAACGTCTACGACCCCACCAGCGGCACCGAGATCGGCAGCATCCAGGGCAACGAAACCGTGACCGAGCTTTTTGGGCTGACCAACGCGGAGTTCACCGTCGCGAGTGGTACCCCGGCCGACGGCGCCACCACGGCACTACCCACCGATGGCTCGGTGTATGACGTGTTCAACCTGGGCAACGGGTACGAGAACGTCTACGTCGCCACGCCGGACACCACAGTCGACGGGGTCACGACGCCCGGGACTGTGACCGACAGTCTGGTGACGCCGTTCGGCAACGAAGATCTCAGCTCGCTGTTCAGCTTCAACGCCGCCGACCCGCTCAACCCCGGCGACGCCTTCACTGGTCTCGATGTGAGTGGAATCAGCGGCGCCCCTGAGGCTTTCAACATCGCTGGACTCACACTCGACCCGATCAGCTCGGCCGGCACCGAGGGCTTCGACACGGTCGATCCGCTGGCGACCGCGGCTCCATTCCTCGAGATCGGTGGCTCATCGCTGGGTGATCCGGCCAACGGCGGAAACGACCTGGCCTCGCAGACGTTCGATGTCTACAGCGGCACCGGCTCATCAGCCACCGAGATCGGCACCATCAACACAGGCGTCGACGTGACGAATCTGTTCGGCCTCACCAACACCCAGTTGGTCGTCACGGATGTCACGCCCGCCGATGGCGTCACGAGCGGCCTGCCGACGGTTGGCTCGGTGTACGACGGCTTCAACCTGGGTAACGGCTACGAGAACGTCTACACCGCGACCCCAGACGTCACCACCGATGGTGTCACGGCACCCGGCACGGTGACCGACACGCTGGTGACGCCGTACGGCAACATCAACCTGGACTCGCTGTTCGGCACCGTCAACTACGCCAACCCACTCGACCCGGGCGACGCTCTGACCGGTCTGCAGGCCGGTGACAGCGCCATCGGAGCCGACGCATTCAGCATCGGCAGTGTCACATTCGACCCGACTCTGGCGGGCGGGACCGAGGGCTTCGCCCCGGTTGAGCAACTCGTCGGTGCACCGCCGTTCCTAGACCTGGGGGGCGGCACGCCGACCCTCGTCTTGGGCGGCATGCCGTTCCCTGTGACACTGGCGTCGCAGGACTTCAACGTCTACGAGGGCACGGCGACAACCGACCAGATTGGCAGCATCGACACCACAGAGAATGTGACCAACCTGCTCGGCTTGACCAATACCGAGTTCACCGTCACCAGCGGCACCTTGCTGGCCGGTGCTCCAGCGGGGGCCGAATTGCCCACCGACGGAACGGTCTACGACGTTCTGAACATCGGCGGACTCGAGAACGTCTACACCGCAATCCCGGGTGTGGACGGTGCCGCCGGCACGGTCACCGACACGTTGGTCACCCCGTTCGGAAACCTCGACTTGAGCGATCTGTTCGGCGGCATCGACGGAACGGCGTTGCTGAACCCAGGTGACGCGTTCGACGCATTGTCCTCCGCACTCACCGAAGCGCTGAGCGGCGCGGCCGGCTCAATCGACCCGCTGTCCTTCCTCGGACTGTAGGTCTAACCCGCACTACCAAACATCCCAGGTCCCTCGGGGCCTGGGATGTTTGGCGTTCGGGCATACGCTGCGGCGGGCCAAGCGTATGAAGATGCCATGGATTCTGACGGCGCAGTCGAGCGGTATCTGGCCTGCCTGGCTGTGCACGATTGGGACGGCCTGGCAGCCACCGTCGCCGACGACGACTTGTTCCGCGAAGGTCCGTATTGCGACGTGGTCGAAGGCAAGCAGCCGTATCTGAAGTACCTGCGCGGCGTGTTCGACTCGCTCACGGGTTACCACTTGGACGTGCAGCGGATCTCACACGCCTCGGATCGGCTGTGCTACGTCGAGTTGAGTGAGACCTTCGACATCGACGGCTCGCCGACAGAGTATCCGGAATGCCTTGTCTTCGAACAGAATCCCGACGGACTGATCAACCGGGTCAGTGTGTTCATCAAACAGGTCGGCAACTGAGGCGTTAGTCGCTGCCCATCGCGGCAGCCTGGGCTTGCGTCATAAGCTTGACGGCCTCGTTGCGGGACAGCGACGCCAGCATCGGCACGACGGCCCGCATCATCTCCCCGACCATCAAAGTCGGCCCTTTGCTCAGGTTTTCGAATGCCTCGGCAATCACCACGTCGACACTCTCGGCGTCCTCGGGCGCCGTGTCCTCGGAGCTCAGGTGGCCGCGGCTGTGTTCGAGTTTTCGTAGCGCGGGTGTGTTGGTCTTGCCGAGGATCAGGCCGAGCACGTCGACGCCTTTGTCGTGCAGTTCGCTCCAGAGTGCTTCGGTGAACACCATGTCGAACGCCTTGGTGGCGCCGTAGGCCACCATGTTCGGCCCACCGGCAAGCCCGGCGCCCGAGCCGAAGATGACGATGCCGCCGCTGCCCCGCTCGACCATCGCCGGGGCGAAATGGTGGCACAACTGCATCGGAACCATGCAGTTGCGGTGCACCATCGCCTCCGCGGTCTCGATCGAGTTGGCCAGGAACGGCTCGAAGTTCGGGTCCGCCCCGGCGCAGTAGACCAGGAAGCCCACCTCGAGGTCGGTGGTCGCTGCGGCGACCTGCGCTGCCGCGTCGTCGGAGGCGAGATCGATTGCCAGCGTGCGAGTTTGGACGCCGCTACGGTCAGCGATACCTGCCGCCACCTTGTCGAGCACGGCCTGGCGCCGCGCCAGTAACACGACATTGAGCCCGCGCTCGGCAAGCCCCTCGGCGAATGCGGCGCCCACCCCGTCGGATGCGCCGGCCACCAGCGCCCACGGTCCGTACTTGTCCTCAAACGTCATGACGGATCTCCCACCTGAGCCCACTCTTTCGTGCTTGTCTGGCCTCGATTATTCGAGATACCATCTCGATAATCAGAGGCTCAGCCTATGAAGTTCCCGGAGAGGAAGTCAAGACATCGCACCGTCGCCCCCGACCGCGCGGGTCCTCGACGTCGTCGAACTAATGGCCGGTTCCGACGACGACCGCCTCCGGTTTTCCGATGTGGTCCGCCGACTCGGCCTGACCCAGGCCACCGCGCACGCCATCTTGACCACGCTGTGTGATCGCGGTTGGGTCAGTCGCGACCCAGTCGACAAGACCTACTCGCTGGGGCCGGCGCTGGCGGTGGTGGCGACGCGCGTCGAGACGGCTCGGCCGCTGGCCCACTCCGCACGAACGGTCGCGCTCGGCCTTGCCGGTGAATTCGGTTATGCCGCATCGGTTGTCGAGCGAGTCGGTGATTCGCTGGTGATCACCGCGTTCGAGGATGCCGGCCAGCGGTCCAGCGCTACACCCGGCGAACAGATCCGCTACGCACCACCGTTCGGTGTCGCGTTTGCCGCCTGGGACACCGACGACGAGCAGCGGGCCTGGATTGCGCGCAGCGGGGTCACCAATCCGGTGCTCGCGCGGCGACTGGAGGAGGTGTTACTCGGCACCCGGCAGCGGGGTTTCGACGTGGACTGCACCAGCCCGGCGTTGGCCCAAGCCGCCCAGGTGATGGGAACGCTGCCCAGTGACGGGCTGCCCGACCACGTCCGCCAGATCACCGATCAACTGTTGATGGAGTTCACCACGATCGGCTTCCTGCCCGACGATGGCACCGCACGCCGGGAGCAGCCCGTCGCGACCATCGCCGCGCCGGTCTTCGACCACCGCGGCCGGGTGCCGATGATCGTCGCCGTCCACCCGCTGCAGGCCCTGACCCGCAGCCGGATCGACGCTGTCGGACGACGCGTCGCGCGGGCTACCGTCGCGATCAGCGACCGCTGACACCGGCGAGTGGCCAGTTATGTACCGGATTCGGGCGTTTGGCGTGCAATAAGTGGCCGCTCAACCTGGACAAACGTCACGAAGTTGATAGATCGGCTAATTACTTGCTAGGCTAACTAAGTACGTCCCGACTAGCTAAGGAGCACGCAATGCCGCGCACCGATAACGACACCTGGGACCTCGCAACCAGCGTTGGAGCAACAGCCACGATGGTTGCCGCGGCCCGGGCCGTCGCCACCAAAGCCGACAACCCCATCATCAACGACCAGTATGCCGAGCCGCTCGTCAAAGCCGTCGGCGTGGATTTCCTCACCCGCTGGGCCTCCGGAGACCTCAACGCCGCAGAGGTAGACAGCGAAGACTCCAGTTGGAAGCTCCAGCAGATGCCCGACGCCATGGCCGCCCGGACCCGGTTCTTCGACGCGTTCTTCCAAGATGCGACGCAGGCGGGTATCCGCCAGGCAGTGATCCTGGCTTCGGGTCTCGACGCCCGCGCCTACCGACTGGAGTGGCCCGCCGACATGACCGTCTTCGAGGTCGACCAACCCGAGGTGATCGCGTTCAAGACCGAGACGCTGTCCGAGTTGGGCGCGAGTCCGACGACTGACCGCCGCACGGTCGCGATCGATCTCCGCAATGACTGGCCGGCCGCGTTGGCCGAGGCCGGTTTCGACCGCAGCCAGCCGACGGCGTGGATTGCCGAGGGGTTGCTCGGTTACCTGCCGCCGGACGCGCAGGATCGCCTGCTGGACAACATTGCCGCGCTCAGCGCCGACGGCAGCCGACTGGCCACCGAGGCCATCCCGGACATGCCCGAAGTCGATCAGGACAAGGCGCGCGAGTTGATGCAGCAGGCCACCGAGCAGTGGCGTGCCCACGGCTTCGATCTGAACTTCGAGGAGCTCGGCTACCAGGGCGACCGCGCCGACGTCGCCGAGTACATGGACGGGTTGGGCTGGCGCTCGATCGGCCGGCCGATGAGTGCGCTACTGGCCGAGCACGGCCTTCCGCCGTTCCCTCAGGCCAGCGACTCGGTGTCGATGGCCGACACGATCTACTACACCTCTACCAAGTGACGCAGGCACCGCAACGTCGCGGTTTCAACGACATCGTCACGCGGTTCTGGGGTGTAGCGGCCCCGGCCTATAACCTGCCGTTCTTGCAGGAGTGGGTCTACCGCCCGGCGCACGACGAGGTGGTCGCGCAATTGCGCGACCACCAGTCGGCGCGAGTGGCCGATATCGCCTGCGGCACAGGCATTCTGGCTGACCGAATCCAGCACGATCTGCATCCGGCCGAGGTCTACGGCGTCGACATGTCCGAAGGCATGCTCAAACAAGCCCAGTTCCGATCGAGCAACATCGACTGGCGGCGTGGGCCGGCCGAGGAGCTGCCCTTTGACGACGAGGCCTTGGACGCGGTCGTGACGACGTCGGCGTTCCACTTTTTCGACCAGCCGGCCGCACTACGGGAGTTCCACCGAGTGCTCGCACCTGGCGGGCTGGCAGCGGTGTCGACCATGAGTGCCCGCCAGCAGTTCCTGCCAGGTAGCAGGTTGGCGCCTACGCACAGTCCGACGCCTGCCGAAATGCGGCGGTTGTTCGAGGAGGCCGGGTTCACGATCGTCGAGCAGCATCGGGTGCGGCGTCCGCTATGGACGCGGCCCATCGCCGACCTGTTCACGGCCGGCGTGAAGAGCTGAAGCCTGCAGGGCCTCGCTGAGTGTCCACACCGCGACGCCAAGCAGCACAACGTCTTTGAGTAGGAATTGGCCGGGCATCGCCGACAGCACCGGGATTGGTCCGGCGAACCGGCTGATCACGCCCGGCGTGGTGAACAGGAAACTCAGCGTCCCGCAGAACAGCACGATCGCCAGCGCGCTGCCGGTTGCCGAGAGCCGGGGCGACAGTGGTCGGGTGACGATCAAAAGCGCAGCGACGATCTCCATCGTCCCGAGGCCGCGCGCCACCGTGTTGACACTGAACACGTCGTAGACCCAGCTCATCAACGGGCTGTGTTCGATCAGCACCCGGCTTTCCATCTTGATGTACTTGCCGAATCCGATCCACGCCAACACCAGTGCAAGCCCGTACCGGCTGATCGCCTGCCCCAGCGCTGAAAGTCGATTTACCGTAACCAAATCACTTCTCCACTCGAGTTGCGCGTCGCGTCTCCGTTGAGATAACGGGTCACCGATCCGTTCGGTTCACGGTTCGCTCGGCCGCGAGATCGTCCCAGTGGTCGAAGTTGACGACCTCGCTCAGCGGTCGTCGCCGCACCGGGCCGTGCCGCCCCTTCGGCCAGCCAATCACGATGTGGCCGGCCAACATCCAGTCCTGCGGCACACGGACGGCGTCGCGCAGCAGTTGCTCGCCGCCGTAAGCGCCCCAGCTGGTCAGGCACGCGCCCAGGCCCTGAGCGCGGGCCGCCAGCAAGAAGTTCTGCATCGCCGGGAAGATCGACCCGCCGAGCAGCAGCTCTGACGCCGTTGGAAAGTGCTTCTGCGCGAACAGGACCGACGTGAATTCGCCGGCCCGGTCGTGCAGCTCATAGGTGGCGCGGTTGGTGCGGGCACGACGGCTGTCGTCGTCGGCGGCGGGCCGGCTCATTCCGTAGACGGGTTCGATCACTTCGCAGCGCGCGGGCCGCCGCCTCGGCCACCACCGCCCGCTGCTCGGGAGAGCGCAACACGACGAAGCGCCACGCCTGAGCGTTGGCACCCGACGGCGCCCACATCGCCGCTTGCAGACAACGCTCCAGCGTGGCGTCGTCGACCGGCTCGTCGGTGAACCGCCGGATCGTCCGCGCGGTCGACATGGCTTCCCACACGTCTGTGGTCGCTCCCGGCATGGCGCCCCTTCCGGTTTCGCTTTCCGGAAAGAACTTACTGCCCACCGTTCAGGGGCGAGGCGGGCGCTGGTCGTTGGGATCGTTCGGATCGGGTTCACCGAACCACCGCGACGGCTGGTGCTCGCCGTAGGTGTCGTGCCAGTCCCACCATTCGTAGGGCGGGCTCTGTGGGTAGCCCTCGGGCGAGTCTTCCCAGTTCTCCTGACGGCCGAGTGGGGTCATGTCCAAGAGGCTCCAGGTGTTGCCGAGCACCTCGTCGCCGCGATTGTTGACGAAATAGGTGCGGTACACCCGGTCGCCGTCGTGGATGAACACGTTGGTGCCGTGCCACTCGTGCACGCCGAAGTCCTCGTCGAAGCTGTCGGTGATCGAGTACCACGGCATCCGCCAGCCCATCCGCTCCTTGAGCCGCTCGATGCCGGGTTGCGGCGCGCGCGAAGCGAACACCAGCGTGGCGTCGCGGGCGTTTAGGTGGGCCAGGTTGCCGATGTGGTCGGCGATCATCGAGCAGCCGCGGCAGCCGTGATCTGGCCAGCCGTCGATGTCGGGCCCCACGAAGGCGCGGTAGACCAGAAGCTGCCGCCTGCCCTGAAACAGACCCAGTAGGTCGACTTTGCCGTCGGGACCGTCGAATTCGTAGCGTTTGTCGACAAGCGTCCAGGGCATCCGCCGCCGCCGCGCCGCCAACGCATCGTGCGCGCGCATGACTTCCTTCTCCTCGACCAGGAGCTGCTGGTGCGCGGCTGCCCATTCCGGCGCCGACACGATCGGGGGTGTGTTCATTTCTTCGCCTTTCGATTTCGGTTCTTTTTGTGAGGAGAAATCCGGTCGCCCGCCAGAGTGATTTGCGGATGAGCGGCGGTCAGCCCGGCAGCGACCGGGGCAGCCCGAAGCGTGGGAGCATGTCGTTATCGAAGCGAGTCAGGGCGCGAATCTTCTCGCCGGCGAGGGTGAGTACGAGTAGGCCGGCCCCATGTCGGATACCGCCGATGGGCGGGCAGAGGTAGGCGCCGAAGGCCTGCTGGCCGTTGGCCCGAGTGGGCACCAAGTCGTATACCCGGCCGGCGCCGAAGATGCTGGCGTAGAAGCGGGCAACGACGTCGCGGCCTTGATATTCGAGCGGAATCGGTGGCATAGAGACGCTGACGTCGGCGGTCAGCAGGTTGACCAGCGCGTCGACGTTGCCGGACTGATAGGCGCGGACGAACTTCGCCACCAGCTCCTGCTCGGCGAGTGAGCCGGGCGTCGGTGCCGGCCCGTCCTCGCCGGGGGCCGGTAATCGGCGCTGCAGGCTAGCGCGCGCTCGTTTGAGCGCACTGTTGACCGATTCGACAGTCGACTCGAGCATGTCGGCCACTTCGTCGGCGTGGTATCCGAGTACCTCGCGCAAGATGAGTACCGCCCGCTGGCGAGCCGGCAGAACCTGCAGCGCTGTCACAAAGGCCAGCGAGATGGCTTCGGTCTGTTCGTAGCGCGCAGCGGGATCCAGCGGCAGCGTCGCTTCGATGAAGGTATCGGGATATGGCTCAAGCCAGACGATTTCACCGAGCCGCGTCGGCTCCGGCACGTTAATCGGCATGTTCCACTCCTTGGCCGGGCGTCGACGAGCCGAGCGAAGAACGCTGAGGCACCGGTTGGTGGCTATCCGGTAGAGCCACGTGCGCACCGACGCCCGTTCCTGAAATCCGTCGAGGCCTTGCCACGCGGCCAGCAGGGTGTCTTGCAAGGCGTCTTCGGCATCGTGCAGGGACCCCAGCATCCGATAGCAGTGCACCTGAAGCTCGCGCCGGTGTGGCTCGGTCAGCTCTCGAAACGCCTCGCCGTCCCCGGCCCGCGCTCTCACAATCAGATCGGTCGTCACCACGTGTCACCTCTTTCCCCTCGCGCGTCTCACCTTCCAATACCGACGCCGGCCGGTCCAGAAACTGGGCGCACATCTCGAGCCCAATTTCTCGACATCGCGGCATCTGTATTGCCGAGACAGTCGACACCCACGAGCGAGGAGACGATGTGAACGTCGCAGGAAAGTCAATCTTGGTGACCGGGGCCAATCGGGGCATCGGACAGGCACTGGTTCAAGAGGCTCTGCGCCGCGGCGCGACGCGGGTGTACGCGGGGTCGCGCCAGATCGGGGGTCACCCGGATCGACGCGTCACGCCGGTCGCCCTGGACGTGACCGACGCCGCCCAGATACAAGCGGCCGCACAACGCGTGGAGTCGCTGGACGTTTTGATCAACAACGCCGGCGTCGCACTCTATGACGACCTGACCGATCCGACTGTGCTCGAAGCACATCTGCGGGTCAACCTGTTCGGGCCGTACGCCCTGACCCAGGCGTTCTTGCCGCTGTTGACGCGTTCGCGTGGAGCGCTCGTCAACAACCTGTCGGTCAACGCGCTTGCTCCACTGCCGTTCATCCCGGCGTATTCGGTGTCCAAGGCGGCTGCGTTCAACATGACGCAGTCGTTGCGGGTGCTGTTGGCCGAGCGGGGTGTGACCGTGCACGCCGTGTTGACCGGCCCGGTGGACACCGACATGACTCGCGGTCTGGACATCCCGAAAGCCGCTCCGGAGTCGGTGGCGCGCGCCGTCTTCGAGGGACTAGGGCAAGGGCTAGAGGAGATCTTCCCCGATCCCTTGTCGCAGTCCATCGCGCAGAACTGGGACAACAGTGCCGCCAAGGTGCTCGAGCGCCAATACGCGGCGCTGGCACAACCGCAGCCCGCCACGTAAACCTCCTCGACAACGAAAGAGTATGACCATGAGTGACTTATCAAGCAGCACAACGATTGTCGTCGGCGCCAGTCGCGGACTGGGGCGCGGCATCGCTGTCGCGTTCGCCGACGCCGGCGCGCCGGTGGTTGCGGTGGCCCGGTCCGGCCCGGCTCTTGCCGAACTGGCCGGCGCCAGTCCGAACATCACGACCGAGGTTGCCGATGCGGCCGACCCGGCGACGGCGTGGAGCCTGCTGGACCGCTACGCGCCGCAGGTTGTCATCCTTGTCGCAGGCGCGAACCCGGTGATGCGTCCGCTGCAGCACCAGACCTGGGACACGTTCTCAGTCAACTGGAACACCGATGTCAAGATCACGTTCAGCTGGCTGCGCGAGGCGCTGCTCCAGCCGCTGCAACCCGGCAGCAGAGTGATAGTGATCAGCAGCGGGGCCGCTATCAATGGATCCCCGGTCAGCGGCGGATACGCCGGGTCAAAGGCCACCCAGCGGTTCATCGCTGGGTACGCCCAGGAGGAGTCGCGCCGCGCTGAACTGGGCATGACCGTCACGGCTGTGATGCCCAGGATGACGCCGTTCGGCGACGTGGGCCGGCGCGGTATTCGTGCGTACGCGGCCCGCAGCGGCCAAACCGACGAGGCATATCTCGAGCAGTTGGGCGAGGTTCTGACCCCTGAGCGGGCCGGTTCCGCCCTGGTGGAGCTGATCCGCGCCGACCCGGCGAGTGTCGCCCCCGGATATCTGCTCACCGGCGCTGGGCTGCAGAAGTTGCCCTAGAAACCGGGGCTCGGCCGGACAGACACGTCGAAAAACCAACTCGGAGAACACAACTGCTGCAAGGCGGAGAAACGGAGAAACATCATGTTGCTGGAAAACAAGAACGCGGTCATCTACGGGGCTGCCGGCGCGGTCGGGAGTGCGGTGGCTCGGGCCTTCGCTCGCGAAGGGGCCCGGCTGTTTCTGACCGGGCGAGACCTCGGCGCGCTCGACGCAATCGCCAAGGAGATCACGGCTGCCGGCGGCGCGGTCGAGACCGCCGAGGTCGACGCGCTCGACGAGAATGGCGTGACCGATCACGTCAACGGCCTCGTTGACAAAGCGTTGACCGTCGATATCTCGTTCAACGCCATCGGAATTCCGCAGCAAGGCATGCAAGGCATTCCCCTGACCGAGCTGTCGGTGCAAAAGTTCACTTCACCGATAAATACCTACGCACAAGCACATTTCGTGACTGGGCGGGCTGCAGCGCGCCACATGATCACTCAGGGCTCCGGGGTGGTGCTGATGCACACCCCCGAGCCCGCCCGGTTGGGCATCCCGTTGCTCGGGGGCATGAGTCCCGCGTGGGCAGCTATGGAAGCCCTCAATCGCGCGTTCTCCGCGGAGTGGGCGCCCCACGGCGTGCGCGCCATCTGCCTGCGCACAACCGGCATGCCGGAAACCGCGACCATCGACGTCGTTTTCGGGCTGCACGCCCAGGCATATGACACCACCTGGGAGGAATTCGCGGCCACGATGGCCGCGCAAACACACCGCAAACGTGCGACCACGCTGGCGGAACTCGCCGATGCGGCTGCGTTCGCGGCCTCGGATCGGGCTTCCGCGATGACCGGCACCGTCGTAAATCTGACCGGCGGAATCATCGTCGACTAGAGGGATCGTCGTCTTCCTCGATCCAGCCCTGTTTTCCGTGTTTGGCCTGCCGCCGACACGCTGATCCGCATTGGTTCAATCCAGCGGAACGATCGACTGTGTCTGTTTAGCTCTAGCCCGGGGGACGACCGCCATCGATTGCTCGACGAAGGAGCCAGTTATGCCCCTTTCCACATTCCTCTCACGTCGAGCAATGGTGGGCGTGATCGCCGCCGGGGCACTGTTATCCGCCCCGGCTGTAGCCGCAGCCGACCCGACACCGCGGCCACCCAACTGCTCGGCCGCCGACGTCGCCGGGGTTGCGGCCGGCGTCGCAACAGCGCTGACGAGCTACCTGTACACCCACCCGGACGTCAACGGCTTCTACACCGGTCTCCAGGATCAGCCGAAGGATCAGATCGGCGGCGAGGTGCAGGACTACTTCAGCGCCAACCCTCAGGAAGAAGCCGAGCTCGAAAGCATCCGGCAGCCGATGAAAGACGTCAGAGAGCGCTGCAACTGGACGCCGTTGCTGGGGCAGGGCGCCGCGTGAGGCTGTGGATCGCCGCGGCGGCCGCGCTGACGGCCGTCTCGTCGGGCTGCGTCATACCGGTGACCGGGGTGGCGAACGCCGACGTGTGCGCCAGCGTCGGCAGGCGTGTTTCGGTGAGCGGATGCACCAACCTCGCCGAGCCCCCGCCGCCGGGTGATTACGCGCCGCTGCCGGGGGATTTTCCGCCGCCCCCTCCGCCGCCGCCGAATGTGAACGTCTGTGTCGGCGTGGGCCGTCGTATCCACGTCAGCGGATGTACCTAGCGGCAGGGGCGAGTTCTTCGCTCAGCTGGACTCAGGCGTAACACGTACGCTCGTCTACTAACGGGGGATGTCACTGTTCTCCCCATTTCGTCGTACAGCTAAGGCCGCCACTTCGACCAGGCGGCACTGATCGACAAAGTAGACGTTGCGAAGGGTGAGTCATGAGGATTCCAGGTGTAACCGCCTTGGTCGGCGGTGTCGCCGGTGGAGCGATACAAGCGTTGCAAGCCGGGGCGCAGGGCGTGGCGACAGCCACGGACGCGCTGCAGACGCTGACCGCCCCGGTGCTGGACACCGTGAGCCACTCGACGGCACGAGTGCTGGGCACCGGCCGACCCGGGAACGGCAGCAGGGACAACGCTTCGGCGAGGGTTCGCTGGCAGAGCGGGCGACGCGTGCACCTGGACCTGGACCCGCTGCTGCCATTCCCACGCTGGCATGAGCACTCCGCGGTCGTCGAGGGGCCGGTTCGCGCCATCAAGGGCGTCGCCAGCGCCCACGTCGAAGGCTCGCTGGGTCGCCTGGTGGTCGAGCTCGACGACGACGCCGATGCCGACGTCGTGCTGGAAACCGTCCGGAATGTGGTGAACGCGGCGGCATCCGACCTGTTCGCTGCCGGACGCGAGCCGCAGATCCGGATCGCGCCGTTCGCCGACCCCGGCAACCCGCTCGCGGTTCTGGTGCCGTTGACCGCGGCGGCCTTTGACGCCATCGCGATCGGTGCGGCGGTGACGGGCTGGGTCGTCAACCTGCCCGCCGCGCCGAAGACCACCAGAGCTGCGGCCGCCCTCCTGAAAGATCAGCCTCGGGTGGTAGCAGTGCTTGAATCGCGGCTGGGCCGGGTCGGCACCGACCTTGCGCTCGCCGCGTCAACCGCGGCCGCCAACGGACTGACCCAGGCAGTCGGCACGCCACTGCTGAACCTGGTCGAACGCGTCCTGCAGATCTCCGAAGCCGAGGCGCACCGCCGCCGGTGGCGCGACCGGGAGCCGCAGCTGGCCTCCCCCGGCCGGCCGCAAGCCCCGGTCGTGCCCATCATCTCCTCCGCTGGTGTCGCCAAAGTGCAAGCAGCCCAGCATAACTGGGCAGCGGCCGCTGGCGAGGCGGCCCACGTCATGGTCGACGGATCGATCGACGCCGCCATCGACACCGCCAAGGGATCGATGGCCGGGCCGGTCGAAGAGTACGTCGACTCCGCCGCCAACGGCTCGCTGATTGCCGCCGCCAGCGCGCTGGTCGCCGGTGGTGGACCCGAGGACGCGGCGGGTGCGGTGCTGGCCGGCATCCCGAAGGCCGCGCACATGGGCCGCCAGTCCTTTGCGGCGGTGCTGGGCCGCGGACTGGCCGACGACGGACAGATGATCCTCGACCCCGGCGCCCTGCGCCGCTTGGACCGGGTGAAGGTCGTCGTCATCGACGGCGCCGCGTTGCGCGGCGATCACCGGGCGGTACTGCACGCCCGCGGCGACATCGCCGGCTGGGACGACGACCGGGTGTACGAGGTCGCCGATGCGCTGCTGCACTCGGAGGAGCCGCCGGAGCCCGATCCCGACGAGCTGCCGGCCAACACGGCGCGCCTGCGCTGGCTGCGCGCCGAGGGACCGTCCGCCGCGCCGGCCCAAGGTCTCGAGCACGCCGACCTCGTCGTCGACGGCGAAACGGTTGGCCATGTCGAAGTCGGCTGGGAGGTCGACCCATTCGCGATACCGCTGTTGCAGATCGCCAACCGCACCGGCGCCCGCGTCGTGCTTCGGCACGTGGCCGGCACCCAGGATCTGGCCGCCAGCGTCGCCGCCAGTCACCCGAGCGGCACCCCGCTACTCAAGCTGGTCCGTGACCTCCGGGCCGACCGCGGACCGGTGCTGCTGATCACCGCGTTGCATCGCGACTTCGCCTCCACCGACACGCTGGCCGCGCTGGCCATCGCCGACGTCGGCGTCGCACTCGACGACCCGAAGGCCGCCACCCCGTGGAGCGCCGACATCATCACCGGCACCGACCTGGCCGCCGCCGTGCGGATTCTGTCGGCGCTGCCCGCGGCGCGTCAGGCCAGCGAGTCCTCGGTCAACCTCGCCAAGGGCGGCACCACACTGGCCGGGCTGCTGCTGGTCACCGGCAATCCGGCCGGGCCGACCAACCCGATGGCGCTCCGGCGTTGGCTCAACCCGGTGAACGCCGCCGCGGCCAGCGCGCTGGTATCCGGGGCGTTCGCCGCCACCCGGGTGCTGCGCCAACCCGACCCCACGCCGCAGCCCCTGACCGCCTGGCACGCACTCGACCCGGAGATCGTCTACTCGCGGCTGGCCGGGCGCAGCTCGCCGCTGGCGATCGTCGAGCCTGGCTTGCCGGGCTGGCGACGCGTCATCTCCGACCTGTCCGACAGCCCGATCGTGTCGCCGCTGCGGGGTCCGGCGCGGCAGGCGGGCAGACTGCTGTCCGCGACCCGCGCCGAACTGTCCGATCCGCTCACCCCGATCCTGGCCGTCGGCGCTGCCGCCTCGGCGATCTTGGGCAGCAACGTGGACGCGGTTCTGGTCGGTGGCGTCATGGCGGTCAACGCACTCATCGGTGGATCGCAGCGGCTGCGCGCCGAGGCGGCCGCTGCCGAACTTTTCGCCGAGCAGGACCAACTCGCGCGCCGCGTCGTCATCCCAACAGTGGCGACGGCGCGCCGCCGGTTGGAAGCCGCCCGCAAGGCCGAGCGCCTGGTCACCGTGTCGGCGAGCGCATTACGTCCCGGCGACGTCATCGACCTGGCCGCGCCCGACGTGGTGCCCGCCGATGCCCGACTACTGGTGGCCGAGGACCTCGAGGTCGACGAGTCGCTACTCACCGGTGAGTCGCTGCCGGTCGACAAGCAGGTCGATCCGGTCGCGGCTGCCGACCGCGACCGGGCCAGCATGCTGTTCGAGGGCAGCACAATCGTCGCGGGTCACGCCCGGGCGATCGTGGTGGCGACCGGCGTGGGCACCGCCGCGCATCGCGCTATTTCGGCCGTCATCGACATCGAGTCGTCGGCCGGCGTGCAGGCCCGGCTGCGTGAACTGACTGGCAAGGTGCTGCCGCTGACCCTGGCCGGCGGCGCCGCGGTGTCGGGTCTGGCGCTGCTGCGACGTGCCACGTTGCGGCAGGCCGTTGCCGACGGCGTCGCGATCGCCGTGGCCGCCGTGCCGGAGGGCCTGCCGTTGGTGGCAACGCTGTCGCAGCTGGCCGCCGCGCAACGGCTGTCGACGCGCGGCGTGCTGGTTCGGGCTCCCCGCACCATCGAGGCGCTGGGCCGCGTCGACACGATCTGCTTCGACAAGACCGGCACGCTCACCGAAAACCGGCTGCGCCTGGTTCTCTCGGTGCCGGCCACAACCAGCCCGCAGGGTCCGTTCCCCGGCCCTGCCGACCCGGAGGCCACCCGAGTTCTGCGGGCCGCGGCACGGGCGTCATCGCAGCCGCTCGAGGCGCAAGGCCATGCGCACGCCACCGATGAAGCGATCCTCAAGGCCGCGGAATCCTATGCCGGCAGCACCGACCCGGAGTGGAGCCTGCTCGCCGAGGTTCCGTTCGAGTCCAGCCGCGGCTTCGCGGCCTCGATCGGCACGCTGACCACGAATGGGGCCGGTCCGCTGCTGATGCTCAAGGGTGCACCGGAAGTCGTCCTGCCACGCTGCAAGTTCGCCGACCCGCAGGCCGATCACGACCACGCGGAGTCGTTGGTGCACAACCTCGCCGAGCAGGGCCTGCGGGTGCTGGCGGTGGCCAAGGGTACTTGGAACCGCGCCACCGACGACGAGAACACCGACGCCGATGCCGTCGACGCCGCCGCGCAGGATCTGGAGTTGATCGGCTACGTCGGCCTGGCGGACACTGCCCGCCCGTCGGCGCGCCCGCTGATCGAAGCCCTGGTGGATGCTGACCGCGACGTCGTGTTGATCACCGGCGACCATCCGGTGACCGCTCGTGCGATCGCGCGTCAACTGGGATTGCCCGCCGATGCACGGGTGATCACCGGCGCCGAACTCAACGGCCTCGACGAGGACGCGGCCGCCAAGCTCGTCGCGGACGTGCAGGTGTTCGCCCGGGTCAGCCCGGAGCAGAAGGTCCAGATCGTCGGGGCGCTGCAGCGCAGCGGACGCGTGACCGCCATGGTCGGCGACGGCGCCAACGACGCCGCCGCGATCCGGATGGCCGACGTCGGCATCGGGGTGAGCGGTCGAGGCTCGTCGGCCGCCCGCGGCGCCGCCGACATCGTGTTGACCGACGAGGACCTAGGGGTTCTGCTGGATACGCTCGTCGAGGGCCGCGGCATGTGGGCCGGTGTGCGCGACGCGGTGACCATCCTGGTCGGTGGAAACGTCGGCGAGGTGCTGTTCACCATCATCGGCACGGCCCTGGGCAGCGGGCGGGCACCGGTGGGAACCCGCCAACTGTTGCTGGTGAACCTGCTGACCGACATGTTCCCGGCACTTGCGGTCGCCGTCACGCCGCAGTTCGAGGAACCCGACAGCGACGAATACGAGACCGAAGAGGAGGCCCTCGAAGCCCGCCGCGCGTATCAGCGGTCGGTGCTGACCGGGCCGACGCCGTCGCTGGACGTGGAGCTGATGCGCCAGATCGTCACCCGTGGCGCGGTCACAGCCATCGGCGCCACCGCAGCCTGGGGCGTCGGGCGCTGGACGCCGGGCACCGAAAGACGGACCTCGACAATGGGATTGACCGCGCTGGTGATGACGCAGCTGGCGCAGACGCTGCTGACCCGCCGGCACAGCCCGCTCGTGGTGGCAACGGCGCTGGGCAGCTCGGCGGTGCTGGTGGCCATCGTGCAGACGCCGGGAGTCAGCCACTTCTTCGGCTGCACGCCGCTGGGACCGGTCGCCTGGACAAGCGTCGTGGGAGCGACCGCGGCGGCCACCGGTCTGTCGGTGCTGGCACCCAACTTCTTGGCGAAAACGGCTGGAATGGTCCAGCCCGAGCTGGCGGAGGCCACGGCCGGCGCTTAATCGGGCAGCAAATTAACGTTTTGGCCAGACAGCGGCGGGCACTCCCAGCAAGATCAACCCCATGGCGATCGCAAGCGCAGCGAAGCTGGGCGCAGCGGGTCGACATGAATAAGTACATGGCGATCGCAAGCGCAGCGAAGCTGGGCGCAGCGGGTCGACATGAATAAGTACATGGCGATCGCAAGCGCAGCGAAGCTGGGCGCAGCGGGTCGACATGCATGTAGACAGCGATGTTGCTGAGAGCAAAGGGAAGTCCGATGGCCAAGACGAGTGCTAGCCCCGACCGAGCGTCCAACATGGCGCAGCTGTTTCTGCAGCGCGTCGAGAAATCGGGAGACAACGAAGCCTTCCGCGTCCCCGCTGACGGCGACTGGACGTCGGTCACCTGGAAGCAGGTGGCCGAGCGGGTGGAGGCACTGGCCGCGGGTCTGCTGGCACTCGGCGTAGAGCGCGAGGACCGGATCGGCATCGCCTCGGCGACCCGACTCGAGTGGGTCCTGGCCGACCTGGCCGTGCTGTGCGCGGGGGCGGCGACGACCACGGTCTATCCCAGCACCAACGCCGAGGACACCGCCTACATCCTGGCCGACTCCGACTCGAAGATCGTCTTCGCCGAGGACGACACCCAGCTCGAGAAGCTCACCGACCGGCGCAGCGAGCTGCCCAACCTGACGAAGGTCGTGCTGATCGAGGGATCGTCGGACGACGACTGGGTGATCACCCTCGACGACCTAGCCGACCAGGGGGCGAAGTATCTGGCCGAGCATCCATCGTGCGTCCACAAGGTGGCTGACGAGATCAAGCCCGAGCAGTTGGCGACGCTGATCTACACCTCCGGTACCACCGGCAAACCGAAAGGAGTGCGACTGCGCCACTCGGCCTGGGTGTACACCGGCGGCGTGATCTCCGATATGGGTCTGCTCGACGAGAACGATCTACAGCTGCTTTGGCTGCCGCTAGCGCACGCCTTCGGCAAGGTACTGATTGCCACGCAGGTGGCGTGCGGTTTCGCCACTGCGATCGACGGTCGCGTCGACAAGATCGTGGAGAACTGCGGGATCGTGAAACCGACCTTCATGGGGGCCGCCCCGCGCATCTTCGAGAAGGCTTACAACAAGATCATCACTCAGCAAAAGGGCGCCAAGGCGATCCTGTTCGGCTGGGCGTTTGCGGTGGGTAAAGAGGTCGCCCGCCGGCGCCGCGAGGGCAAGTTCGTCTGGCCGCATCTGGTGGTGCAGGAGCGCCTGTTCGACCGGCTGGTCTTCGCCAAGATCCGCGACGTGTTCGGTGGACGGATCCGCTTCTTCATCTCCGGTTCCGCGCCGCTGAACCGCGACATCGCCGAATGGTTCGAAGCCGCCGGTGTGCTGGTTCTGGAGGGCTACGGGCTGACCGAGTCGTCCGGCGCGGGCTTCATCAACCGGCCGGACAACTACAAGCTCGGCACAGTCGGGCTGCCCTTCGAGGGCACCGAGGTCCGCATCAGCGACGCCGGTGAGGTGCAGTTCCGCAGTGACTGCGTGATGGCGGGCTACCACCACCTGGATGACGCGACCGCCGACACACTCAAGGACGGCTGGCTGGCCACGGGCGACCAGGGCAAGCTCGACGACGACGGCTTCCTGTCGATCACCGGCCGGATCAAGGAGTTGTTCAAGCTGTCCAACGGCAAGTACGTCGCGCCGCCGGCGATCGAGGCGAAGTTCGCCACGCTGTGCCCCTACGCAAGCCAATTCATGGTGTTCGGCGAGGGCAAGAACTTCGCCGCCGCGCTGCTCACCCTCGACGAGGACTCCATCGGCGGCTGGGCCAAGGACAACGGCCTGAACGGCAAGTCCTACGAAGAGCTGACGAAATCCGATGCCGTGCACGACATGATCGAAGAGCACGTCAAGAAGCTCAACGCCAGCCTGAACCGGTGGGAGACGATCAAGAAGTGGGCTGTGCTCGACCACGACCTCTCGGTCGACGGTGGCCAGTTGACGCCGTCGCTCAAGGTGAAGCGCGGTGTGGTTGCCGAGCAGAACAAGGAGACACTGGATGGCTTCTACTCCTGAGCCGCGCGCCGAGCCGTCGGACCGGCTCCCCGACGCCGCCAACGCGGCACCACCGGGACACCTGCTCCGCACGCTCGAGTGGCGGACGGGTGTGGAGTACTTGTCGGCGCGGGTGGCGATGCGTCGCATTGCGAGCTCGCGGCGTGGTGACGGCCATCCGGTGCTGGTGCTGCCGGGCTTCCTGGCCGGTCCACTCTCGACCGATCTACTGCGAAACATGCTGCGCCAGTTGGACTACCGGGTCTACGACTGGGGCTTGGGCCGCAACATGGGCTACCGCGCCAGCATGAAGGAATCGCTGCCCGCACGCCTGCACCACATTCGTGAACGCAACGACGGACGCCGAGTCAGCTTGATCGGCTGGAGCGCCGGCGGGATCTACGCCCGCGAACTGGCCCGCGGGCTTCCCGACGACGTGCGGTCGGTAATCACGTTGGGCTCGCCCTTTCGCGGCAACCACCAGGCCAGCACCGCCTGGCGGGTTTGGCGGATGGTGAACCGCGGCGCGGACGCCACCGAATCCGTCTCCGGGCAGGCCCTGCACCGCCGCGCCCAGCCACTGTCAGTACCCACGACCTGCATCTACAGCAAGTCCGATGGGATCGTGGCGTGGCAGTGCTGCACCAGCGTGACTGCTCCGCAGACCGAGAACATCGAGGTGCGTAGCAGCCACCTCGGTTACGGGCACAACGTGCAGACACTGTTAGTGATCGCCGATCGGCTCGCCCAGCCGGAAGGCGGCTGGCAGCCGTACCGGCGCCGATGAACCCCCGCGCGAGGTGTCGCGGCGGCGAATGCTTCTGCTACATCCGGTTAACTCCGCACGAAAACCGTTCTTGGTAAAGCGGATTGGCGGGATGGCAATTGCCCGGACGTTCCGGGCTGCGAGATGATCGAACCCATGGCAGACATCGACTTCTCGCTGCTGGACGTCCCGCGGTCACAACCGGTGGACGACCCGGAGGCCTATCTGCGCGCCGCGATCGCCTGGCACTTCGGCGAAGAGACCGGCAGCGTCTTCTGGCTGCGGACTGCCCGGACACTGGACTTCAACCCGCTCACCGACGTCACCACCTTCGCCGACCTCCAGCAGTTCCCCAATCTGCTCAGCGAGTTGCGGACCGAACCCGTCGAGAACCTCATCCCGCGCGGCTACGTCTGCGGGGAAGCACCGTTACCGGTGCCGCAGATCTTCGAATCCGGTGGCACCACCGGCGCCCCCAAAAGGACTGTGCAGCTTCCGGATTGGGTCGCGCAGATCGTGGAGTGGCAGACTGAGGACTTCGCCGGCGGCGGCTTCGTGCAGGGCCGTGGCTTTCTCTGCATGATGCCGAGTGGGCCGCATGGGGTGGGCTACTTCTCCCGCATGGTCTCGCAGCGCCTCGGGTCGGCCTTCCACGCCATCGACCTCGACCCCCGCTGGGTGAAGAAGCTGGTGGCGCGCAACGCCTCCGCGGAGATGTCGGCCTACGTCGACCATCTCGTCGAGCAGGCCGTGCACGTGCTGCAAACCCAGCACATCGCGAATCTGCACACCACCCCGCCGCTGCTCGAGGCGATGGCCCGCAACGACGACGTGGTCAATCTGGTCAACGAGAAGATCCGGTTCATGCTGCTCAGCGGCGCTCACGTCGATGTCGACACGCTCGACCTGCTCGGCAGCATCTTCCCGGACACGACGATCACCATGGCGTTCGGCAGCACGATGATCCTCTCCCAGGCCATCACCCACCGCTCCGGCGACGGACCGTTCGTGTTTCATCCACGCAGCCCCTACGCGACCTTCTCGGTGGTCGACCCGGACACCGGTGCGCAGGTGCCTTATGGGCAACGCGGACAGGTGATCATGAACCACATCAGCAGGGGCATGTTCCTGCCGAACAACCTGGAACGCGACAGCGCCATCCGGCTCCCGGGGCTCGACGGTCAGGTCGGCGACTCGCTCAGCGAGGTGCGGCCCGTCGCCGCCTTCGAAGGCGAGCCGGTCATCGAAGGTGTCTACTGAGATGCCTTCCGACACAGATGATCTGATCGCGATCGATGCGCTCGGCCCGGACGGCGAATATCGAACTCGCCACCGCGAGCCCGTCATCGCCACCGACGGCGTCGCCGTTGCTGAGTTGAGTCTTGTTCCGCCACTGTATGTTTCGCGCGCGATCACGGCTCAGCGCGGTGTGCGACCGCTGCCCGCCCACGAGCGGGAAGCCGCGCTGGCCAAGGCCGCAGACATATTCACCAATGGCGTGATCGCAGGACTCGACTTCGACACCTATACCGTCCTGGCCAGCCGTATTTCCGGCGTGCCGATTTCGGTGACCCGCACCGGTGCCCGCAGCGTCGCCGACGGCGTGGCAGCCGCATACGCAGCGGTGCAGCCGGCCCGGCCGTCGGGTGCGGCGCTGGACTGGCACGACACCCGCGCAGGTGGCGCGGTCTGGGCCCGTCGGGGCGACGTGTTCGCGGTACTCGCCTCCGGCAACGGTCCAGGCGTGCACGGGCTGTGGACACAGGCACTGGCCCTGGGCTACCGGGTCGCGGTTCGCCCGTCACGGCGCGAGCCGCTCACTGCACACCGCCTCATCCACGCCTTGCGTCAGGCAGGATTTCGTCAACAAGACGCGGTCTACCTTCCCACCGACCATCGCGGGGCCGACGAGCTGATCCGCTCGGCCGATCTCGCCATGGTCTACGGCGGCCAGGACGTCGTCGACAAATACGCCGGCGACCCGACGGTGTTCGTCAACGGGCCAGGCCGGGCGAAGATCCTGATCACCGCCGACCACGACTGGCGTGACTACCTCGACGTGATCACTGACTCGATCGCCGACCTGGGCGGGGTGGCGTGCGTCAACACCACCGCCGTGCTGTACGAAGGCGACCCCACCCCGCTGGCCGAGGCGATTGCCGACCGACTGTCGGTCATCGAAGCGTTGCCGACCGCTGACGAGCGGGCGATCTTGCCGACCCAGAGGCTGGATGCCGCAACGGCTTTGGCGAACCACCTGGCAGGCATTGCCGCCGGCAGCACCGCACTGCTGGGCGCCGACCAGGTGGTTGCGCCGCTTGGCGACAACTGGGCCGCGCTCCGGCCGGCCGTACACCTGCTGGCCAAACCCGATGCGGCCAAGCTGAATGTCGAGTTGCCGTTCCCGTGTGTCTGGGTGTCGCCGTGGTCGCGCGCCGACGGGTTGGCGCCGCTACGCCATTCGCTGGTGATCAGCGCGATCACCGACGACGATGAGCTGATCGACGACCTGCTCGCCGAGCCGACCATCGCCAACGTCTACGGCGGACAGCACCCGACGCATTACACGGCGCCGGGAATCCCACACGACGGCTTCCTGGCCGACTTCTTGATGCGTAACAAAGGGCTCATCCGCGACTGACGTTGGTGGCGTTACTATTTCGAGCGACGGCCGTAACGCTGGTAGAACTTCTCCACCCGCCCTTCGGCATCGATGGTTCGCTTGGTACCTGTCCAGAACGGGTGCGAATCGCTGGAAACCTCGACTACGACCAACGGATAGGTCTGCACACCGGTCGGGGTCTCCCAGTCGATCGTGCGCGAACTGGTGATCGTTGACCGGGTGAGGAATTGCGTCCCGGTGTTGGCGTCCTGGAACACCACGGGTCGATAGTCGGGGTGGATGTGGGGTTTCATTCAGATCCTTCGTTGCCATTGCGGTGGGCCGAGAATTCGCCTGCCATATTGGGCATTTCGTAGCAGGGGTCCTGATGCCAGTCGCCGAACGGGTCGTCGTAGCGGCTCCAGGAATCCGGGTGAGCCAGCTCGTCGTCGGTGAGCAGCGCGCCGTTGAGCGCGTGGGCGATCGCGACCGGGTCGGCGCCGCACACCAGGATCGTCATCGACGTGTGTCGGTCGCCGAACCGGTGCTCCCACATCAAGTCGGCGAAGGCCCGACGGTCCGGGTCGACGTAGGCCACCTCCGATGACGTCATGGCCGCCAACCACTTTCCCGCCGACGCGACCCGCAGCCCGGCACCGGCCGACTCGAGCCACATCACCTGGTCGCCCCGGTTGGCCAGCCAGAGCCGGCCGCGAGCACGGACCACACCGTCGAGCAGCGTGTCCACCGCGGCATGCAACCGCTCGGGGTGAAACGGTCGGCGGGCACTGAATTCCAGGATTCGGATCGCCCCTTCGGGGGCCAGCGGAGGCAGGCCGGCCAGCAGCGGGGCATGCGGGTGATCGCTGCGGCCGCGGCGTGATTCATCCTCCAGATGCGCCAGAGCCATCTCGACGCGGTTGACGCCGACGGTGATCCGCGCGCGGGGCGCCAGCCGTCGCAGGACGGCCAACGTCGCCGGGTCCGGATGGTTGAGCACGAGGACGTCGGCGAACTCCGCCTGGCAAACCACCACCTGCGCCGCCGTGCGTCCGTCGGACAGTTCGTCCTCGCCCAGTGCCTGCCCCAGCCAGTCGACGGTGTCCACGCAGGCGACCACGCCCGCGATCACCACGTCGCGCGCGGCCGGGCCGTCGAAGTAACCGGGCCCGACGCGCACCGGGGTGTGGTTGATCGCCCAGCAGATCGGCTCGGGTTCCAGCCATGGCGCCAAGTGCACGACGACCCGCTCGACGTCCTCACGCCGGTGCAATTTACGCAGCAGCACCAGCAGGTCGTTTCGGATCGTGCAGGCCAGGCAGCCGTGCGCCAGCTCCAACGCCTCCTCGGCGACGACCAGCTCACCGTCCCGCAACCTGATGACTGTCCGGCGCACCACCTGGCCGTCGAATCGGTGCTCGACCACCACCGTTCCCGGCCGACGCAGCAATGTGCCTGCTGCGGCGTCGGTTCCGTCCTGGCCGGCGACGAGAACTACAGGTGTCCGCATCCCCACTCCTCTTGAAAACGATTTTCAATAAGTCCTCTCGCACGCTACAGTCCGAGACGAGCCTTGTCGAAAATGATTTTCATTAAGGGGTTGCCATGTCCGCACACTGCCAAGTCACCGGACGCTCGGTGAGTTTCGGCAACAACGTGTCGCATTCGCATCGGCGCACGCGGCGACGCTGGACACCGAATATCCAGACCAAGACCTATTACCTGGCATCGGAACGCCGCCGGATCACGTTGCGCGTCAGCGCAAAAGGCATCAAGGTCATCGACCGCGACGGAATCGAAGCGGTCGTCACCCGCCTGCGCCGTGCGGGTGAGCGACTCTAATGGCGCGCAACGAGATTCGTCCGATCGTGAAGCTTCGATCCACCGCGGCCACCGGCTACACCTACGTCACCCGCAAAAACCGGCGCAACGATCCCGACCGGCTGGTGCTGAAGAAATACGACCCGGTGATCCGCCGACACGTCGAGTTCCGGGAGGAACGCTGATGGCCAAGAAATCCAAGATCGTCAAGAACCACCAGCGAAGTGAGATCGTCGCCCGCTACGCTGAGCGGCGGGCCGAACTCAAGCGCATCATTCGCTCGCCGCAGAGCACCTTCGAGCAACGGCTGGACGCCCAGCGCGCGTTGGCCCGCCAACCCCGCGACGCCAGCCCGGTGCGGTTGCGCAACCGCGACGCCGTCGACGGACGGCCCCGTGGACACTTGCGCAAGTTCGGGCTGTCCCGCGTCCGCGTGCGCGAAATGGCCCATGACGGACAGCTTCCGGGTATCCGGAAAGCGAGTTGGTGATGGCCGGTAAGTCCAAGCGCACCCGTCGCACCGGTGCACCCGAGGTGTATGAATCGGGTATCGCCCAAATCGACGCTAGCGCGTCGGTCTCTCGCATTTTATCGCGTCAGTGTCGATCTCGATGAAGCTCGTCGAACGAGATGGCGCTTACCTAGTCGGCGTCCGCAATCATTTTCTCGTTGAAGACGGGGTAGATCTCGTCGTAAGCCCCGTCCCGCTCGGCGAACCGAAATCCCTTGGCGCGCTCCACCACAATCTCGTCGGCGTCGGGCTTGGTTTGCAGCAGCATCATCGTCTCGGAGATGAACTCATCGAGGGGCATTCCCCGTGGGTCGAATCCGCGCCGGCCCTGCAGCGCCGTCTGCACCCGCGGTGGCACGATCTCGATGACCTGTACGTCGCTGTCACGCAACTGAAAACGCAGCGACTGGGTGTAGGAGTGCATCGCGGCCTTGCTGGCGCAGTACGTCGGCGTCAGTGCGCTGGGCATGAACGCCAGCCCCGAGGTGACATTGAGGATTGCCGCGCGCGGCTTGCCGAGCAGCGCGTGCAGTAACGCCGCGGTGAGCCGGATCGGACCGAGCAGGTTGACGTTGATGGTCTGCTCGGCCCGACCGGGGCCACCAGTGGTGAGGTTCTCGACCCGCTGGATCCCCGCGTTGTTGACCAGGACGTTGACGTCCGCGTGGTTGTCTTTCAGCTCGATGGCGAATCGCCTGATGTCGGCGGCGTCACCCTGGTCCAGCGAGAGGTACTGCATGCCCGGGTTGGCCTCGGCGACCTCCTCGAGCGCTTCCAAACGGCGGCCGGCGATGACGACGTTGTTGCCCAGCCGATGAAATGCCTCGGCCAGGCCCCGGCCGATCCCGGTGCCTCCTCCGGTGACCAAAACGGTGTTACCCGTCAACTGCATCGCGCTGTTCCTCTCGTCGCCTTCTGTTACCTGCATACTCGCGGTCGCGCCGCCGGGATGCGACCACTACGCCGAAGACGCCCTAAACGTGTCGGCATCCTGCTCTAGCCTGTAACTGTGGCGCAGTTTCCACGGACTCGCTACGCCAGCTGCAGCGAGGTCGACATCGCCTACCAGACACTCGGCGATGGGCCGAACGATGTACTGGTGCTGCCGGGGCCGTCCATCCCCATCGATACCATCGACGCCGAACCGTCGATGTACCGCTTTCACCGTCGGCTGGCGTCCTTCAGCCGGGTGATTCGACTCGACCAGCGCGGCGTCGGCATGTCGTCGCGCGTTTCGCGGGACGTGATCGGTCCGAAGTTCTGGGCCAAAGACGCCATCGCGGTGATGGACGCGATCGGATGCGAGCGGGCGACGATCTTCGCCCCCGGGTTCGCCTCGATGACCGGGCTAGTGCTGGCGGCCGACTATCCGGAGCGCGTGAGCAACCTGGTGATCATCAACGGCGCGGCCCGAACGCTGCGTGCGGACGACTACCCGATGGGGTTCGAGATCGTCGAAGAAGACCCCTACACGACCGTGGCGATGGAACCGGACGCCGTCGATCAGGGCTTCGACATGCTCGGTTTCATCGCGCCCAGCATGGTCGACGACCATGCATTCCGCGCGTGGTGGGATATGGCCGGCAACCGGGCCGCTTCGCCCAGCATGGCCCGCGCCATCATCCTGACCGTCAGGCACTGCGATGTCCGCGACACCCTGGCGCGAATCACCGCGCCGACGCTGGTCGTTCATCGTGAGGACTCGGAGTTCTGTCCCGTCGACAACGGCCGGTACATCGCCGAACACGTCCCCGGAGCGCAACTCCTCGAGTTGCCCGGAGCCGACGCCCTGTACTGGGTCGGTGACACCGCGCCGATGCTCGACGAGATCGAGGAGTTCGTCACCGGCGTGCGCGGCGGCGGCATCGGCGAGCGGGTGCTCACCACGATCATGTTCACCGACATCGTCGGCTCGACCGAGCGAGCCGCTTTACTCGGTGACGGCCGGTGGCGCGACCTGCTGGAAAACCACGACACGATCGTGCGTCACGAACTCGAACGGTTCGGCGGTTTCGAGGTGAACACCGCCGGCGACGGGTTCATCGCGTCCTTCCCCAGCCCGAGCGCCGCGATCGCGTGCGCCGACTCCCTTGTCGACGCAATTCGGGTGCTGGGTATCGAGATTCGGGTGGGCATTCACGCCGGCGAGGTCGAAGTGCGCGGTGACGATGTTGCCGGGATGGCCGTGCACATCGGTGCCCGTGTCGCGGCCCAGGCCGGGCCCAGCGAAGTTCTGGTGTCGTCGACGGTGCGCGATATCGTCACCGGCTCCCGGCTCCGGTTCGCCGACCGCGGCGAGTACGACCTCAAAGGCGTACCGGGCCAATGGCGGTTGTGCGCGCTCGAGCGCGCGCACGCGCGGGTCAATCAGTAGCGCCAAAACCCTTGCTGAGCATGTAGTTGTGGACCGGGACGGCGTGAGAGACGACGCCAATACCCATACCGAGGATGGGCCAGACCGGCCAGAAATACCAGGCGCCGACCGATAGCGCGACCGCCAGCCAGATGCCGATCATCAGCAGTGACACGGCCAGATAGGCGGCCAGATGAATCCGAACGCCGCGGCGCGCAGCCGCGACCTTGGCCGCGCGACGCCGCGGGTCGTCGCGCGCGATCCGGCCGAGGGGAAGATCACCGAGCACCTGGCCCAGCGCGCCGGCGGTCTCCGCTGCGAAAGCCTGGTCGAGGCGAGTCTCGTAGTCGGGTATCGATAGATATCCCTGGGCCAAGGCTTGACCGAGGCGCGAGATGACTTTCTCCCGCTCGCGATCGCCGACCCGGACTGCCGGGTTGGCCGAGGGCTGTGGTCGTTGTGCTGAGGCTGCGAGTGCGACTGAGCAATTCATCGTGATTCCTCCTTGTTGGACGTGGCCGGTCAGCTGACGATCGGTTCGGCGAGTGCTTCTTGAATGCCCCGGGCGGCAAAGCCTTTCAGCGTTTCCGCAACCAATTGCGAGTCTTCGTTGGCATCGATGTCAACGGCCTTCCCCCAGCGCATCCGCACAACGTGCACGCCGTGGTTCTCGTACGGCGCACCGTCAGGCAGCGTCTGTGTGCCGACCCAGCGGATGACGGCCACCGTGTTGTGCGGCCAGCCCTTGACCCAGACATCCCGCACGGTCAGCGTCAGTGTGGGGAACAGGCGACCCAGCCGCTCGAACCAGCGACCGAGTGCTTCGCGGTCGTGACGGTCGCCGCCGAGCGCGTGACGTCCGCCGAAGCGGTGGTGAATGTCGGCCGCGCAGCCGTTCAGGATTTTGCCGTAGTCGTGTGTGTTGACCCGCTCGAAGTTTTTCGTTGCGACCCGCTTGACGATCGTGTGATACATCGCGGCCTCCCCGTGTGAATTTTGTTTGACACTGTCAAACCTGCCCCACCACCATCGCAGACCTGTTTGACACTGTCAAGGTCAGTGGGAGAGGATCTCCACATGGCACCGGCCACCCGCCCACAAGTACGCGAGGATCTCCTGGCTGCCGCGCGTGCAGAACTCGCCGAGCATGGTCGCGCCGCAATCAGCCTGCGCGCCGTCGCCCGACGTGCCGGCCTGTCGCACGCCTCCCCCAAATACCACTTCGGCGATCGGTCGGGGTTGCTCACCGCGATCGCCACGGAAGGGTTCCACGCGCTGGCGGACCGCCTGTTCGCGGTGCACGAATCGGACGCCCGGCAGCAACTTGCGGTACTCGGACGCGCTTATATCGACTTCGGCCTGTCCCATCCGGCCCTCTTCGAATTGATGTTTGCACCCGGTGAATTGCACGCCGACGATGCGGACCTCGCCGCGGCCCAGCAGCAGGCCATCGGCGCCCTGACCACCGCGGTGAGCCAGTTGGCGGGAATCGACACGACGACACCCGGAGCTCCGCCGAAGCTGGCCCTGATCAGTTGGGCGCTTGTGCACGGCCTCGTGGTACTGACCCGGGACGGGGCACTGCAGGCTGCGGCAGAGCCACCGGTCACCGACTCCGCCGAATTGGCCCGCACCCTCGCGGACCTGTTCACCCAGTACGTCACCTGAAAACGCCTGCGCAGTGGATCTTTCACAGCCGGGACACAAGTTGCCTCGATATTCTCGAGGGCATGCCATCGCGACTGAATCTGTTCACTAATCGTCAGCGCGCCAACTCATTTGGTGGCGCCGCCGCGAATTACGACAGCTACCGGCCCCGCTACCCCGACCGATTGATCGACGACGTGCTGGCCCCCAACGCGCACCGTGTGCTCGAGGGGGGCGCCGGCACCGGGATTGCCTCGATGCAGCTGATCGAGCGGGGCGCGGACCTGCTTGCGGTCGAGCCCGATGCCCGGATGGCCGCCGTGGCGCAGGCCAAAGGCGTTCCCGTCGAACTGTCCACGTTCGAAGACTGGGATCCGGCGGGCCGCCGGTTCGATCTGGTTGTGTTCGCCGCGTCGTTTCACTGGGTGGACCCGGCTGTGGCGCTACCGAAGATCCGCGCGATCCTCGACGACGGCGGCAAGCTGGCGCTGATCTGGAACCGGTTGCGGCCCGTCAATCCGAGCCGCGCCGAGTTCGAGGAGATCTACTCCGACTACATGGACGTCGAAACCCGCAGTCACGACGGCAGTCCCGGTGAGGTTGTGGACCTGATCGCCGCGGCGGGATTCACCGTGACGCAGCAGACCTACCCGCACGACCTGCACTACTCCGCCCAGCAGTGGGTCGACATCGCGTTCACCTTCTCCAATCAGCTGCTGGTCGCGGAGGACAAAGCGCCCGAGTTACGGGCGCGACTGATCGAAAGAATCGGGCCCGCAGGTGTATCGGTGGGTGGCGACGCCGTCGCCATTTTCGCGACGCCTGACTAGCTAGACAGGAAACGTTGTCCCGGTTTCTTTTTCGCCGAACTCGAAGACTTTGCCGGCGATCTCGTAATCGGCCGCGAGTGCCGAGCGGCCGATGAGCACCGGCCCGCCCTTCAGCCCGAGTCGCCCGTCGACACCCACGTAGCTACCCGGCGGAATCGGTTCGCTGATGCAGTACAGCGTCGGCGCGGCGCCTTCCTCGATGTCGTTGCCGAACCGATCCGCCAACACGGTGACCACCCGATGGAAACCCGCCATCACGGGCCTGTCCGACACCTGGGAAAGGTTCGACGACACCCACCCCGGATGCGTGAGCTGCGCGGTTACCGGCGACCCCGCGGCCCGCAGCCGGCGATCGAGTTCAAGTCCCCAGAGCATCACCGCGAGCTTCGAGCGCGCGTATGCCGGATATGCGGCCCACTTGTGCGAGCGCAGGTGCATGTCGTCCAGGCGTAGATTCGCCGACCTGTGGGCGTCAGACCCGACGTTGATGATCTGCGAGCGGACCCGCCCCAAGATCAGATTGGTCAGCGCGAACGGGCCCAAAAAGTTTGTGCCGATCGTCATTTCGAAGCCGTCGACGGTGTCGGTGCGATGCTGGACGACCGCTCCGGCGTTGTTGATCAGAATGTCGACCTCGCCCTCGAACTGGTCGGGGAACGCCCGCACCGACGCGAGGTCGGCGAGATCGAGCTTCGCGACCGAGGTGGAACCACCGATCTCGGCGGCCCGCTGCGCACCCAATTCCGTGTTGCGGACGGCCAGGATCACATGCGCACCCGCGCGGGCGAGCAGGCGTGCGGTGCCCAGCCCGACGCCGTTGGTAGCTCCGGTCACGATGATGCGTTTGCCAGACAAGTTGCCGAGTCGGCTCGGCGACCACGATGTAGTCACCTATCGACCCTAGCGCCGTTACCGGGATGGCTACCTCGGCGGGTGGAGACAGATGCCGGCCCGGCGTAGGCTGCGGACGGAAGCACGGGCCTTACGAGTTGCGGTTGTCAATGCGTAAACGCCTGTATAACTTGACCTTTCGTCGAAGGAACGCCGATGCCCGAACTGAAGACGACCCTGCCGCCAGCCTTGAGTAAAGCGCTCGAACTGCTCGCCGACCCGCCCGCCGAGCCGGACGTCAGCAACGGCTACCTGGATTTGCTGAGCACGACCGATGACGACGTAGCCAAGAACGACGGCGCCATCCAGGCCGCGTGGGCATCGCCGATCGGCTCGTTCGTCTACGACAACGCGCAGGCGCTGACCCGGCGATTCATTGCCGCCATGGCCCTGCCCATCGAGTGGCTGAACATCCCGGAAGGCGGCGTTGCCTTGGATGTCGGCGCCGGCCCCGGCTCCGTCACCACATCACTGGCTCACGCCGCCGGCCCCGACGGGCTCGCGCTGGGTATCGACATCTCCGAGCCGATGCTGGCCCGCGCCGTGCGCGCCGCGGCGGGCCCTCAGGTCGGCTTTCTGCGCGCGGACGCCCAGCGGCTTCCATTCCGCGACGCGACGTTCGACGCCGCGATCTCGGTCGCGGTGCTACAGCTGATCCCCGATCCCGCCGCGGCGCTGGCCGAGATCGCGCGGGTGCTGAAGCCCTGCGGACGACTTGCGGTCATGGTCCCCACCCTGCGTCCGCCGGTTGACCTGTGGCGGGCTCTTCCCACTGGCGGAGCTCACATCTTCAGCGAGGACGAAGTCGGCGACATCCTGGAGGACGTCGGCTTCGCCAGCGTGCGCGTCAAGAGCATCGGCACGTTCCAGTGGGTGCGCGGTAAGCGCGGCTGACGGCCCGGCCCTCAGACCAGAGGCGGACTGTCGCGCACACCGCCATACATGCCTCGGCGCACGAGCAGCGGCATGACCAGGCGCTCGACCGGCCAGGACGGTATGCGGAAGACCTGTCCGGTGGGAAGGAAGACTTCCAGCCCGTCGGGCTGGATGCCCAGGATCGAGCCCCACCGGCGCCCGGGCGCCCGGTAGTTGCGCGGGCGGCCGCCGGCCAGTTCGGCGTGCACGTTCTTGGCGACCAGCGTGTCGCCGCGGTTGCGGGCCGAACTACGAAGCGGGTCGGTTGCCGCGACGTCGCCGGCCGCGAACACCTCTGAGCGACCGGGCACCCGCAGTTCGCGGGTGACCCGAACAAAGCCGCCGTCGTCGAGGAGTTCACGCGGCAGCCAGTCGGTGTTCGGTTGCACCCGTCCGATCGCCCAGAGCACCGCGTCGGCCGAGGCCGCCGGCTGTCCGGTGCTCCAGTCGACGCCACCGTTGGTGATCTCGTCGCCCGCGAAGCCGTTGATCAGCGCGGCGCGGTGACCCGGGTGCAGGCCGACGCCGAGACCGGTCAGACGGCGCTGGATTCGCTGCCAGATCCGCGGGTGGTAGTCGGTCAGCGCCCGATCGCCGGGAAAGTAGAGGTCAATGTGCTTGTCCGGCCACGTCGTTGCCAGGTTCACGGCGCTGGTGACCGCCGCCGCGCCGCCGCCGACGACGATCACGGACGCGGCGGTGGCCAGGCGATCGTGATCGGCGTGCAGACCGGCGCCGACATCCGCGGCCGACTGCAGGGTCGGTCGGCGCCAGAAGCCGTTGCTGACGCCGGTCGAGATGACCAGCGCGTCGTATCCCTCGGCGAATGGCGTGCCATCGCCGCCGCGGCCGGACACGGTCCGCTCCGCCAAGTCCACACCGGTCAGCGCGCCTTGAATGATCCGGACCCGATCCAGCCGTCGGAATCTGTCGAAGGAAATCCAGTAGTCGCGGGCCCAGTCCCGCGGGCGGGCCAGTCGGACACCGAGTTCCTGGCCACTGACCAGACCCGGCTTGACCGAGATGCCGACGACATCGAAATGCTTGGCGAGCCGCATCGCAGCGAGGATGCCCACATCGCCCAAGCCCGCGACGACGACGCGTTTGCGGCTCATGCCGAAAAACTGTAACAGGTTCTAGTTAGCAAAACTCAGCGATGCTCCGAGCCGAATTCGATAGACAGGCTGGTCGGCCCGCTCATGCCGAGCAACGGTTTCCACGGGGCCGATCCGATCCGGCGAGGATTCGGCAGCCGCCGGGCGAGCACTTTGAGCGCCTCGGCGAGCTCGCGCCGCGCCAGGTTGGCGCCCAGGCAGTAATGCACCCCGCCGCCGAACGTCAGGATCGGTGGCGGGTCGTCGCGGGTGATGTCGAAGCGCGTCGGATCGTCGTAGACGGCGCAATCACGATTGGCCGCATAGGTGTTCACCAAGATGAAAGTGCCGGCGGGGAAGGTGTAGTCGCCGATCACGACGTCGTCGGTGACGCTTCGCACGGTGCTGCACATCGACGGTGAATGTCGCATGGTTTCTTCGACGGCACGCATGGCCAGTTCCGGCTGGTCGCGTAGCAATGCCAGCTGATCGGGGTGATCGCACAACACCTGCATCGACGCGGCCAGTTGGCTGCGGGTGGTGTCGGTGCCGGCCACCAAAATGCTGAACGCCAGCATGCGTAACTCGCCGGCATTCAAGCGGTCGCCCGCGTCTTCGATGCCGATCAACTCCGACAGCAGATCGTCGGTCAGGTGTTGGCGCCGCTGCGCGACCATGCCGTCGATGTAGTCGTCGAACTCACCCCACGCCTTGAGGACCACGGGTTCCTCTGCGGCGAGATCGCAGTCGAAGCTGACGATCTTGAAGATGTCTTCGGCCCATCGTGAGAACTGTTTCCAGTCCGCACGAGGTGCACCGAGCAACGCGCAGATGATCGGAATGGGATAGGGCCGTGCAATATCCGCGACGAATTCGCAGCGGCCCGCGTCCGCAACGCGGTCGATGAGCTCGTTGACCACTGTGTGGATCGTGTCGTCCATGCCCGCCGTCGCCCGTGGTGTGAAAGCTTTCGACACCAGGCTGCGCAGTCGGCGGTGTTCGTCGCCTTCCATGTTCAAGATGCTGCGGGTCACTCTGTCCCACAACGGTCCTGACGTGATCCCGTGGGCGGACAGATGTATTCCCGGAGGGATGATGAACCGGGGATCGCGAAGCACCGTGCGGGCAAGTTCGTACGAGAGTACTTCGGGGCCAATGGGTCCCAATGCGATCGGTGCCGATTGCTGGGCCGCCTGGAACTGCGGATAGATCTGCGCAGGGGTGTCGGTGAGGTCGTAACTCAGGGTGGGTAGTCCGGCCTCGAAAACACTCGGCCTGGCCGCGTCAACGCTCACGACACCTCCTGGCTGATGACTTCGTCACGGGATATTGGTCGACAGCATGGTCAGCGGAAGCCCGAATACCGACAGGTCGATTTCCTCCAGATACGATCCGCCTCCGGAAATGCTCTGGCGGAAGCGGATTTTCGACCCATAGCGTTCGGTGACGGCCTCGGCGTCGGATGCCCCGGGGACGCGGAGCACCACGGTGTACACGCCGTCGCCGTTGCTCTTCACGAATTCACCGACCGATGCCGCCACGTCGGCGGTCGCACCGGGGATCGCGCTGACCAGTTCGACACCGCCATTCCAATCCAAATAGATACTCAATCCGAGTTCGGTCAACTCGGTGTTCTCGAAGCGGCAGCCGAGTTCGGTGAACATCTTCGCGACCTCCGCCTGCCGCTCCGGCGCGATGGCGAACACGACGTGATGAAGTTGCGTCTCTCGCTGTTCAGACATTGATGACTCCACGCGGAAGTAGCAGTGGCAGATCGTTATAGGTCGCGATACCGGGTGGCGCGGCGACGACGGCGGGTATCGCGGTGATGGCCGGCACAGCGGTGATGGTCAGACCGAGCAAGACGTATTCCTCGATCGTCTCGGCCACGAAATCGGCGGGCGGCTCGAACGCCAGCGTGGTCTTGATCGTCGGTCGGCCCTCGACGGTGATGTTGTACCCGAAGCCCATCGTCCAGGTGGGTTCCAGCGATTGCCCTTTGGTCCACACCCCCCGCACCTCGACGACGTCACGCTCACCGACAAAGCCCTTCCAACTCACGTCGATTCCCGCCACGCAGCCCTTCGCAATCACCCAGTCTCCGGGAAGGTGGACGTCCTCGGTGGCTTGGGCATACTGCGCCTCGCAACGTATCTCGTCGAGCTCAACCCCCAGCGCATCGGCGACGATGAGAACGGCCTCGCGGAAGATCCCCGACCCTTCCTCGGTCACCGCCAGCAGATCCGGGTAGTCGATCGGGTAGCCGAACCCCATGATCTTTTCGGTCTCCGGCGAGTTGTAGATCGTGGTATCAAACGATTCCACGATGCACACCCGGTCGACTCTGTCCGAGAGGCCCGCAGAAACGATCGCAAAGAGTTGGATGAAGCCGGGGTTCAGGCCGCTGCCGAAGATCGTCGACCCGCCGCGCTCGCACGCCTTGATGATGCGTTCGCGCCCGGGGCCGAGTCGATGGCCGGTGATGAACTCGGATGTGGTGACGACGTTGATGCCCGCTTCGAGAATGCGGACCAGATTGTCGACGTCCGCGAAAATCTGGTTGTAGACCACGCAATCGGGCTCCAGCGCGATCAGCGCGTCGATGTCGTCGGTGGCCAGCATGCCGAGTGGCTCAATGCCACACAGTTCGCCGACGTCGCGCCCGACCTTGTCCGGCGACCACGCATAGCACCCGACAAGCTCGAGCAGCCTGTTCTCGACGATCGCGTGCACCGACTTCGTGCCGATGTTGCCTGTCGTCCATTGAACGACTCGAAAGGTCATGTGGCTGTTCTCTGTTCAGGACTGAAGACGATGGGAATCTTTCGGAATCCCCTCGTGACGGAGTTACCGTTGAACGTGGCCGCGGCGCCGGGCGCAAGCGTGTAATCCGGGATCCTCGACAGCACCTGCTCAAGACCGACCGTGAGCTCCAGGCGGGCGAGGTTGGATCCGAGGCAACGATGTACTCCGGCTCCGAATCCGAGGTGCCGGTTCTCGCGACGGTCGAGGATGCACTGATCGGGTTGGTGGAACTCATCTGGATCGCGGTTAGCGGAGGCGTAGTTCACCAGTACCGACTCGCCAGGGCAGAATGTGTGTCCGGCGAGCTCGACATCCCTGGCGACAGTTCGCGGAATCCCGTGAATCGATCCGCCGAAGCGAATGAACTCCTCGACGGCTCGTGGCAGTATCTCCGGTTCGCCGGCCAGCCGGTCGCGTTCGTCGGGATGTGTTGCCAGATAGTGGAATGCGAATGACATCGCGTTGGCGGTAGTCTCGAGGCCGGCCTGCACCAGCAACATGGCGTTGGCAACAACGTCGCTGAAAGGCAGCCGCTCACTGTCGATCTCGGCGTTGAGGAGCACGTCGATCATATCGTCCTGCGGCGGCTGGGTGCTCCGCAGAGACACCGCGTCATGGAGGTGCTGATAGAGGCTGCCCCACGCACCCATCCGAACTTCCTCGGTTTCACCGTTGAGCGCGGTATCCGTCAATTCGATACAGAGCGGGACGTCGTTGATCGGCAATCCGAGGAGATACTTGAAGAAGACGATGCCGGGCTGTCGCCAGGCGACCTGAGCGAGGTCACCAGTCCCCAGTTCGACGAAGGCGTCGATCAACTGGTCCGTCTCATCCCGTATCTGTGGTCGCAGCGCTTTCATCCGCGCCGGCGAGAAGTAGGGGTTGAGCACCTTACGGAACTTCTGCTGCCGAGGCGGATCTAGGGTGATCACCAAGTCGCCTGCGAGCTGCTCAGACGCTTCCGGCGTTGGGTTACTGGAGAAGTGCTCCCAGTCCTGCAGGATCCGATAGCACTCCGCGTATCGCGTTGCCACCCAAGCGCCGCCGGGAGTAGCGCTCAGAAACGGCGTATCCGTATGGGCGAAAGGCGAATTCCGACGCATGACCGAATAGACGTCATACAGGAAGTCATTGTCCTGGAAATCCGCGTGACGAAGATCCCAGTTGTCCGCGTGCTCCTCCAGTGCCTTGGTCACGGAGCCGCAGCGCCATGCTGGCGGGCCACCCGCGCGTCGTGAATGCGCACCAGTTCGCGGAATTTGAGCCGGTGGTATTTCGGAACCGGCTGGATGCCCCACTGGTCCCGGGCGGTGTCCTTGCCCTCGGCGCCCTCGGGTGGCCCGAGCATCGGATAGGGAACCTTGCACTCCAGGGTGTCGTCGGAGTAGCGGACCTTGAGCAATTCACTGCAGATCTGGGTCAGGCTCAGCGTCGGATAGCCGTAGTAGACCGCCATGAAGGGCAGCGTGAAGGCACCTTCGATGACGAGGGCGACCAGACAGACGATGACGGCCCGCTTGATGTATTTGTGCATTCTGGCGTAGTACGGCGTGGTGCCGGGAGGCAGATCCTCACCTGGCTCTTTGTCTTCGGTAGACGCCGGTGCGGCTGAAGGTGAAGTCACAGCGATGCTCCTAAAAGGGTTCAGTCGGTGAAGATTTCGCGGTTGACCGTGTGGAGATACGGGATGGCCAGGAATGGCGTGATGTAGAAGATGTCGTAGAGCCACCAGCCGACGACGGGGAAGACCACGCCCGCATAGCGCACGTCGGCGTACATGGTCATGTTGAACACGTAGGCGCACCAGATGACCACGCCCATCCAGCAGGTGATGACCATCCATTGGTGGCCCCACCGCTTCATCTGCAGGAAGCCGATCGCCGCGGCGCAACGCATCGCGAACACCGTCAGGATCAGGCCCGCCACATACGCTTTCTCACCGGGGCCGGCGGCGCCGCCGACCCACAGTTCGTTGTAGTGCCAGAAGTACCCGGCGTCGAACATGTTGCCCCAGCCGACCATCAGCACCCGGTTGATCAACGTGTGATTGGCGACGAGATCCAGCGCCCACCCGAGGCTGTTGAGCATTCCGTCGATCAGCACCAGGTAACCGATCAGAGTCACGATCATCGGCCGTACCGACAGGCCCGCCCGTAAAGCCTGGCGCTGCAGCCAGACTCCGCGCATGAAGATGGGGAAGCCGATCAGGCCCGGCGCCCACATCCCCATCAGGGCGGCGCCGACGATCATCCACTTATCGGCACGACGCTGCGCGAGACGGGATTCGTCGTGATGGTCCTCGAGGCTGACCGCGCCGGGCCCGAGCTCACCAAGGGAGCGGTTCACAATTCCCACCAGCCGCGCGCGAAGGACATGTAGAGCTGAATTCCAAACATCAGCAGCAGGTAGCCGTAGATGACGAGCTGCAGGATGATGAGCGCCTTCTTGCGCTGTCGTTCCTTCTGATCCATGGTCGTGACTCCTTTCCCGGTTCTGCTAGTGACGCGTGCGCGAGCTGTCGGCGGTGGCGAGGCTGGCGACGGCGACCTCGCGTAAGCCGTCGTTGATGGCACCGTCGGTCGACAGTGGTGCGAGGATGCACGCTTCGGCCGCCTCTAATTCGCTTGCGCCGGAGGCGATCAGCTGTGCGGCGGTGACCAGGACGCGGGTAGATGGCGGCTCGAAGTGGAAGGCGTGGTCGGCGGTCCGGATGGCGGTGGCGCAGGCGACGAGCCTTCTCGCGGCGGAAAGTTCGATGCCCGCTTCGGCGACGATCACCTCGGCTTCGCGGTCCGCGGGCAGATACCTCATCGGAAGCGTGACGAACCGCTGGCGGAAGGACGGCTTGAGCTCCTTCAGTGAACTGCGGTAGGCGGGGTTGTAGGAGCAGACGAGCATGAAGGTTTCGGGCGCTGTGACGACTTCGTCTGCCCGGTCGAGGTAGAGAGCACGGCGGTGGTCGGTCAGCGAATGCAGGATGGCCAGCGAGTCGTGGCGTGCTTCGACGACCTCGTCGAGGTAGCAGATCGCGCCGGCCTTCACCGCCCGGGTCAGTGGGCCGTCGGTCCACACCACATCGCCGCCGGTCACCATGAACCTGCCCACGAGGTCCGAACTGGTCAAATCGTCATGGCAGCTGATAGTGACCACGGGCCGGCTCAGCAGCAGGCCCATGTGCTCGACCAGTCGTGTCTTGCCGCAGCCGGTCGGGCCGGTGAGCATCACCGGCAGCCGCTGCTGATACGCCTGCTCGAACAACTGGACTTCGTTGCCGTTCGAGTAATAGGTGTCGGTGGTCATGCGCTCCTCAGCGTGTTGCGGTCATGCGGCGACCAGCTCACGGTGGACGTGGGCCAGTACCCGCGGAAGCTCCTCGACCCGCCGAATGCGTTGGGAGCGAGCGGGGTCCGAAGACCTCGGGAAGCGGGTCGACGCGGGTCGGTCCGACGCCTAGGTAGTAGATGGAGACGCCCGCGTCGTTGGCTTCCTCGACCGCATGCGCGACATCGGCCCACGCATAGCGCCCCTCGTAGCCCTCGTCGGAGATCAGGCCGTCACCGATCACGATGAGCAGCCGCCGCTCGGAGGGCTGAGCAAGAAGCCGACTGGTCAAGTGGCGCAACGGTGCACCGAGTCTGGTGTAGCCGCCGGTGGCCAGACCGAGTCGGCCCGGCGGCACGAACCGCCGATCCTCGAAGTCCTTGAGGCAACTGACTTCGACGCGGTGTCGCGTGTTGCCGGTGAACACGAAGATTCCGTGGCGCTCCCGCGCGAGCGTCATCGCTTTCGACAGAGCGTCGGCGCAGGCCAACTCCAGCTTGAAGATCCGTCCGCCGTGCACACCCAATGACGAACTGCCGTCCAGCAATAGCGCCGTTGTGACGTCGCGGCTGGTGGGCAACAAGTCGCGAAAGATGCGCGGTTCGATCGCTTCGCCGGTCGCGAGGTCGATGTAGTGGCGCACGTACTGCTCGACGTCCAGGTCCGAGCCGTCCTCGAGGCGGTTCTTCATCGCCCGGTGGGTGTGTTCTTCAAACCATTTCCGCAGCTCTGCGGACACGGGCTCCGGTGAACGCGTCGGGGTGGCATGCGCGCGTTCGAGAACGGCAACATGGTCCCGCATGAAACTCTTTGTCCAGGAATTCCACTCGGGGTAGGGGATGCCCGGCCGGTGCTCTGGAGTGATATCGAGGTCGTTGTCCTGAGGCCGGCTGGGCGGCGGCAGGTTGGGGTTGCGCACGCCGCCGTCGCCGCCGACCGGAACGGAGTACGGGCGTGGCAGGCGTTTCTGCGTTGTGGTCCAAGGCATTCTGCCGAAGCTGCGACGCAACTTGTCGGACAGACTCTGCGGCGCTGTGTAGGCCAGGGGCAATCGGCCCAGGAGTGGATGAACGCTCAGCGGCGCGGCGGTGCGTGACATCGAGATCGCGCGGTTGACCATCTCGCCGGCATCCGTATCGGCGGGCAACGCTGGGAGGTCTGGCAGCACCCGATGCGCTTCAACGAGCAGCCCGGGCCAGTTCGAGGCGATCCACCCCAGGGCCACGCTGGCCTCGACGAGAGTGATCGCACGCAGTTCGCGCGCCGACAGCTCGTTCAGCCGAAACGTCGCGAGTCGCTCCTTTGACGGTGAACATTGAAGTGCCACACCGCATGTCAGGGTCCTGCGAGTCCAGTCCCTTCCGATCGACGGATACGGGACGTGCACGAAATCGAGTGTGAACTCAGGCTGAACTCACGATGCTCACCGGTCACCAGACGCACACCCTCGCGACGCCGCCCGCTCAGGGCGACAGCCGTGACCGCGCAACTGCGTTCGATCGCCATTGCATGCGCGTCGGAAAGCTCGATCATCGACGCTCAGAACGTGCCGAGATTCGAGAACATCCAGTACCAGAACCAGATGACCAGTCCCGTCCCTCCCCAAGCTGCGACGTAGCGCAGGATCTCCCAGACCCAATCCACTTCAGACCTCCTTGTTGATGGGTTGTGGCGGCGCGATCGCGTCATCGGACCTCCAGACCGCGCACGGCGGTGGCGATCAGCTTCGTCAGCATCGTGTCGCGCTTGTCGGCATTGTCGGTTGTGGTGAGGACGCCGTAGATGCCGAGCAGAAAGAACGTCGCACTGTAGAAGGCGTCCACTTCCGGATGCACTTCGCCATCGCCTCGCGCCCGCTCGATCTCATCGACGAGCAGAACGATCACGGGATGATCGCTCCAGTCATCCTTATTGGGGCGTGTCGGCGAGAAATGCAGCGCCAGAAGCTCTTTGAAGAGCAGCGGACCGAGCCGCTGCTCCAGGCCGGCCACAAGATGGACCACTTCTGTCAACGCGGCAGCAAGTCCGTGTGCGTCCTCGAGATATTTGGCGAATTCCGCGGCGATGCGTGCTTCTTCGCGGAACTCCAGGTCGAGAAGTACATGCTCCTTGCTGGGGAAGTGGAAGAAGAACGTTCCGTGCGCGACGCCCGCGGCTGCGACGATCGCGTTCACATCGGCGCCTGTCATCCCCGAGCGCTTGAACTCGGCGATCGCCGCGCCGAGTATGCGCTCCCGGGTTTGTCGCCGACGCACCTCGCGTGCCGTGGCCTTGACCTGTGGCGTCATGGTCTAGTCTTTGTAGCGCTGATTACTGACCAGAGTCAATGAGTAAAGTCAATAACGGACGAAGTCAGTCGGTGAAGATCTCGCGGTTGACGGAGTGCAGATAGGGAATCGCCAGGAACGGGGTGATGTAGAAGATGTCGTAGAGCCACCAGCCGACGACGGGGAAGATGACCCCGGCGTAGCGCACGTCGGCGAACATCGTCATGTTGAAGACGTAGACGCACCAGATCAGCACGCCCATCCAGCAGGTGATCACCATCCATTGGTGGCCCCACCGCTTCATCTGCAGGAAGCCGATCGCGGCCGCGATCCGCATGGTGAACACCGTGAGGATCAGACCCACTTCGAGGGCTTTCTCGCCTGGCCCTGCCGCACCGCCGACCCACAGCTCGTTGTAGTGCCAGAAGTAGCCGGCGTCGAACATGGCGCCCCAGCCGTTCAACAGGATTCGGGCCAGGATGGTGTGATTGGCGACCAGGTCGAGCGCCCACCCCACCGTGTTGATGGCGGCGTCGATGATGACCAGGTAACCGAGCAGCGTCACCAGCATCGGCCGGACCGACAGGCCGTCGCGCTGCGCCTTGCGCAGCAACCACACCCCCCGGAGAAAGAGTGGGAGGCCGAAGATGCCGAGGGCCGCGGTGCCGATGAGGATACTGCCCGAGATGAGCCACTTGTCGGCCTGCCGCTGGGCGAGGCGCGACTGCTCGAAGTGTTCGTCGAGGTGGCTGCCTGTGGTGGTCAACGTGGGCGAACTCAAGGACTCCTCCTACCGATCGGCTGGCCCGATCTTCCCGCAGAGACTGACTCTCGTCAATCAGTTACTGCGTTCGTAAGCCTGCGCAGCGTGCTGGCCACGTAGTCGTCGAGCATCGCGCTCTGCGTAGGCCAATCGTGTGTCGTGGTCAGCAGCGCGTAAAGACCCAGCAGGAAGAACACGGCACTGTGCACCGGAACGACCTCCGGTGCAACGTGACCCAGTCGCTGGGCTCGCTCGATCTCTTGGGCCACCCGCACGATGACCGGATGCTCTTTGCTTTCGTCCGCGGGACGGGTCTGTGAGAAGTGCAGAGCAAGAAAGTCTTTGAAGAGGCTTGCGCCGAGGCGGCGCTCCAGACCCAGGATGAGTCGAACTGCCTCCTTGAGTGTGGAGGACAGATCGTGTGCGGCGCCCACATAGCGGTCGAGCTGTTTGGCGATGCGTTCCTCTTCGCGCCGTTCGAGTTCCAACAGCACGTGTTCCTTGGTCGGGAAATGAAAGAAGAAAGTGCCGTGCGCGACTCCGGCGGCCGTAACGATCGAGCCGACGTCGGCGTCTGCCATGCCGCCCCGTTTGAACTCGGCGATGGCAGCTCCCAGTAGTCGCTCCCGGGTCTGCAGGCGCTTGGTCTCGCGCGCCGACGGCTTTTCCACCGTTGCCATAGTGCGTTTCCTCTGATCCGGGTACCCCACCCCGTCTGCAGAATAGCTCGCCGGGCGGCCATCTGCGCTCGATCATTCCGTTGACTTTAGTCAGTTTTATTTGTTAGATGAGCACGACACGATGCGGGCGAGAGGATTGGGATGGCGCTTGAACAATTCAATCTGGAGGGCCAAGTCGCGATCGTTACCGGCGCCGGGAAGGGCGTCGGGCAGGGCATTGCGAGGGTCCTGGCGGAGGCGGGCGCAACCGTAGTCGGTACCGCGCGTACGGAATCCGATATCCGCGCAACGATCGCCGGTATCGAAGATGCCGGCGGTAAGGGACTGGCGCTCGTCGCGGATGCCATGAGCCGTCCGGATAGTGAGCGGGTTGTCGCTACGGCCATGGAAAGCTTCGGGCGCATCGACATCCTGGTCAACAATGTCGGCGGTTCGACGTACGCGCGTTTCCTCGACATCACTGACGAGGACTTCCGTCTCACCTTCGACTGGTGCGTTACATCGGCGTTCATCATGAGCCAGCTCGTGGCGCACGCACATGATCGAGGCCGGCCACGGCAACATCGTCAACATCTCTTCTGGCTCAGCCCGTTTCGGCATCCGCGCGCTGACGGCATATTGCGTCGCGAAGGGCGGCCTTGAGGCGCTTACCCGCGCGATGGCGCAGGAGCTTGCGCCGAAGATCCGCGTCAATGCGATAGCCCTGGGCTCGTTTGCCACCGACGGTCTGCAGGGCAGTCTCGACATGATGCCCGGATCGCAGGAGAAGATGCAGGAGTCGACACCGCTGCATCGCCTGGGCGACGTCGCCGACCTCGGGCGGCTGTGCGTTTATCTGTCCACGCGGGACTGCTACGCGACCAACGCGATCTTTCATGTGGACGGCGGCATCGACTCCAACAACTCGCCGTTGCCGATTCCCGACTACTGATCAAGGACGAACGCAGGATGCGCAGAGTAGTTCAATTTTCGACCGGCAATGTCGGAGTCCATTCGCTACCGGCGATCATCGGGCGCCCCGATCTGGAATTGGTCGGTGTGCACGCCGCCAGCCCGGACAAGATCGGGCGTGACGCCGCCGAATTGTGCGGGTTGAGCGAGCCGACCGGCATCATCGCGACCGATGACATCGACGCGCTCATTGCGCTGAAGCCGGACTGTGTGGTGTACACCGCACAAGGTGAGACACGGCCAATGGAAGTCATCGAGCAGATGTCGAAGTTCCTTTCCGCGGGCATCAATATCGTGGCGACATCGATGGTGTGGCTGGTGACTCCTCGCCAGGCTGACGACTGGCTGCGGGTGCCGCTGGAACAAGCCTGCGAGGCCGGCAACGCCTCGCTGTATGTCAACGGCATCGATCCTGGCTACTCCGGCGACACCGAGGTGCACTCCGCACTGAGCCTGGTCACCCGCGCCCGGGCGATCACCGTTCAGGAGATCTTCGACTATGCCAACTACGACGACTACGAATTCACCGGCAAACAAATGGGTTTCGGTGTCAGCGCCGAGGACGATACGCCGATGCTGTTCCTGCCGGGCGTCCTCACCACGATGTGGGGCGGTGCGGTTCGCAACCTCGCCGAGCAGCTGGGCGTGCAACTCGATGAGGTTCGACAACGCATCGAGCCGTGGTACACCGACAAACGGATCGAATGCAAGATGGCGACGGTGGAGCCGGGACAAATGGCCGCGGTGAAGTTCGCGGTTGAAGGGGTTCGTGACGGAGTTCCGGTGATCACCATGGAACACATCACGCGGCTCACCGCTGACTCGGCCCCGGATTGGCTCTATCCGCCCGACGGCCGTCCTGGCGTTCATCGAGTCGTGGTCGACGGGGATCCTCGCGTCGAGCTGAACACCCATGTGTCACACCCAGGGCTTGACGTCACCGAGGCGGGATGTCTTTCTACCGCAGCTCGGGTGGTCAATGCGATCGACTGGGTCTGCCGCGCTCCCGCAGGCCTGATCGCCGTCGAGGACATCCCTGCGGCAGAAATCATTCGCGGACTGATGTGGTGACGAGCCACGCCGTCGAGCGGACGGGCCGCCGGCAAACGAGTGCTGATCACCGGCGCCGCACGCGGTTTGGGGCGCAGTCACGCGCTCAGACTCGCCGAGGAGGGTGCGGATCTCATTCTCATCGACCTCTGCGAGTCCCTGCCGGAGATCGAATACGACTTGGCGACTCGAGGACGACTTGGCCGAGACGGTACGTTTGGTCACCGAGCACGGCGGCCGCTGCGTGAGCCGAGTCGCTGATGTCCGCGACGAAGCGGCATTGCGCTCAGCTGTCGACGAGGGCGTCGACGAACTGGGCGGGTTGGACAGCGCCGTCGCCAACGCCGGTGTCCTGACCGTCGCCCCCTGGGACAGAACAACTTCCGATCACTGGCGCACCGTCGTCGATGTGAACCTCATTGGGACGTGGAACACCTGCGCCGCGGCGATACCGCATCTCCTCGCGCAAGGCGGCGGCAGCTTGGTCAATATCAGCTCGGCCGGTGCGATGAAGGGTTTCCCGCTACAAATTCCGTACACCGCATGCCAAGTACGGCGTTACAGGCCTAACGATTGCGCTAGCCAATGAGCTTGCTGCACAGAGCATCCGGGTCAACTCAGTGCACCCCACCGGCACGCCCACCGGAATGATTCCGCCCTCGTTCGGCGCCACTCTCGGCGAAGAACGTCCTGACCTGATACCGATTTTCGTCAACGCCATGCCGACACCATGCATCGAACCCGTAGACGTCAGCAATGCGGTGCTGTTCCTGATCTCGGATGAATCGCGTTTTGTCACCGGACTGCAGTTCAAAGTCGATGCCGGAGTGTCGATCAACTAAGCAGTGATCATGAAATCGAAGGAGGAGCAATGACGACGGTCGAGCAAGGTCACGCAAAGCGGCAACCACGTCGCCGGTCGACAAGAAATATCGCGTAATCCAGTGGGGCGTCGGCAACGTCGGAACGATAGCGCTCCGCCATTTTGCCCATAACCCTGCCTACGAACTGGTTGGGGTGCTCTGCAACCGTCCTGAGAAGGTCGGCAAAGATGCCGGCGAGCTCTGCGGCAAGGCGCCGACCGGTGTGCTCGCCACCAACGACAAGGACGTTATCGAGGCACTGGAAGCCGACTGCGTCTTCTATGCGCCGCTGTGGTCTGACCCCGATGAGGTCTGCCGTCTGCTGCGCGGAGGCAAGAACGTCGTCGCGTCCGGTGGCGCATGGTGGTACCGAACCGAACACAGCCAGGCGGATATCGACAAGATCCATGCGGCGTGCCTCGAGGGCGGCACCTCGTTCCACGCCGGCGGTGTCAATCCCGGTTTCGCAGGAGACCTGCTCGTTCTCACGCTGGCCCGAATCGTCAGCCAGATCGACACCATCCACATCTACGAGGTGGTGAACTTCGGCAGGGACACCTTGAAGTACCTGTACGAGATGGGCATGGGCAGTGATCCGGCCGGGTTTGAGGACGGCCCCAATCTGCTGGGGCAAGCATGGCCGTTGTTCGCACAGTCGATGGCCATGATCGTCGAGGGAATGGGCAAGACAGTCGACAGATACACCACCGAGGTCGAGCTCGGGGTCGCCACCCGCGACATCCCGTTCGAAGGTGGCGAGACGAGCGACATGCCGGGGTTCAAAGGCGTGATCAAGAAAGGCACCGTCGCGCGGCAGCACCATAAGATGGACGTCGTGGGTGGACGACAAGCCGCTTATCGTCTTCCACGAGATCTACACGATGGACACCTTCGATGCCATTGAGCCGCAAGAGGACTGGCCGCAGCACTACCACTACCGCATCGTGATCGAAGGTGATTCGTCCACCGAGCTCATCCTGCAAGGGGCCAAGGATCCCGACGGCGGCTACGCGTTGCCCGGCTACACCTGGACCGCGATGGGCCCCGCTAACGCGATCCCCGCCGTCGTGGATGCACCGCCGGGGTTCATGAGCCACAACGAACTCGGATTGATGCCACTACGCGGGGTCATCCGCCCGTAGCGGCTGTCACCCGATGATTTGGCCGACTCTGCAGCTGTGTGGCCGCGTCTGAAATTCCTCCAATCCATTGAGCCCGAAGCTTCCGATATTCGGCGCGGCCTGGCTACACTTCGGCGTGTGATGAGGCCCACTGCCCCCTGGGGGGACGAACGTGGGCACTTACCTCAGCGATTGCGGGTCGGTGGTCATCTCGCAGGCCGTCGGCGAGCACGACGGCTCAGCCGTCGCTTCGCCCGCGTCGGCGTGAGCACTTCACCCGACCGGCTCAGGCAGATGTTGGCCGGTTCGCCGGTCGGCCATTCCGAGATCTACGACTTCAACTTCGCGCTGATCGCCACCCAGTTCAGACGCGAAGAGTTCAGCGCGAAGATCCGGCGCATGAAGCGCCGCGGCACGCGCTCATTGCTGTTCATCGGCATGGTTCTGGTCACGCTGAACTTCCTGTTCTGCATGGCCTACGCCCTTTTCACTCTGACGCTCGAGGCCTCGCCGCTCTGACATCGCCCTCCCGGGGGTACATCGCGGTGGCGAGTTCGAGAATCTCGTCGCGATCGGCAGCCAACAGGAAACCCGACTGGATCGCCGAGTCGAGCGACGCGGTGAAACGATCGAGATAGTCCGTCACTCCGCCGGGGTAGAGCCGTTGCACGGTAGCCGCGTCGAACAGCTCGCCGGAGCCGAAGATTGACGACATGATGTTCTCCGCGCCGCCGCTGCCGGACGTTCGAGCGATCGGCACATCGACCCACGGGGTCCTGACGCCGCCCCGGGCCAGGCCGTGTTCATCGAGCACAGGCTGCTCACCCCGCATCTCGATGGGCTCACCGCCGGCGGCCGGCCGGCCGGTGCCCACCCAGGTGCACAGCTGCGACAACGCCGCCTGCAGAACGTAGTGGTGTTGCGGCGCAAAGTTGATGTCATGGTCCAGTTCCTGGCCCATCAACATGTTCGTCGGTGCGTAGCCCGCAACGATGTCAGCGAGCGCTGCGTCTCCGGTGTCGATCGGCGCCACCAGAATCGTGTAGTTGTCGGCGTGGGCCGCACCGGCGATCTCCCACACTCGAAGTCGTTGATTATCAGGCTGTCTTGCGCTGTGATAGCCCTGCCGATGGCCGCCGAACAAGTCGGTCTCGGTGATGATCGTGACGAGTGGTACTCGCAGATCAGGGCGAAACGCGACCGCCTGCGACGAGTCGCTCTCCAGCACTTCGAATATCGAGCCACCGTCCAGCGGCGCCGTGGATCCGAATCGTGAATGCACCAGAAATCCGTCGTAGACGCGCGCCAGCGGGTCGACGGCGTTGATGTACGTCGTCAGGAACAGGGCCGACTGCGATTCACCCAGCGCGATCACGTGTCCGGCGCGCAGCCCCCGCAGAATTTCCGTCTTCCTCGCCAGTTGGCCGGCCTGCGAGAAGATGTCGTACGCGTACGCGTCGCCGGGGTGGTGCAGCGACGAATATCGCTGCAAATTCTGACTTTTCAACGACATGTCGATACCCATGAGGTTCTCGCCGCCCTCGACGCCCACGCGTTGCACCGACACCGCGATGTAGGCGTAACCGGCCCGCAGCATTTCGCGGTGCGCCATCATCCAGACCGCGGGGGCGTCGATGCCGCCGCTGACATTGAGCCACTCAACGAGCACCGTCCCGTTGAACCGGGCAAGGTCGGCTGGAGTCAGCGCCACGATCCGGGTGGTGTAGTCAGCGGCCACCCCCGGCGACACGCTCCACCGGCCGTCCGGCCCGAGCTCGGCGGCCGGGGTGTAGGACGACGCCGAACCCGAGATGAAAAATTCCTCGGCAACGTATCCCACACTGGCGATATCGAAGGCGCCCAATAGGAGTGCGGGCTTCCCGGGCATCGGCGTTACGGTCACTGGGGCATCATCGATCGGCACGTGCGCATCGTAGCGCCGCCGGACCGGCATGGTGGTCGACTGTGCCACAGTGGAAAACGATGCTTCCCCATGACGATCGACAAGCCTCAGAGCATCCCGTCATGGTCACCGGCGCGGGCATCTGCGGCCTGGCGACTGCCTACGAGCTGGTGTAAATGCGTTGCGTCTGGCGGTCGACCGGGAATAACTTTTCAGCCGGCGTGGTCGTTCCAGATCGCGGCCTAGAGCAGAAAGGGCATCCCATGAGCCCGTCATCAGGCGTGTTGCGCGAGTCACGGCCCGCCGCCGCGGCCCGCCTCGACGTCGAGTTCGGCGCCGTCCTTGCTGTTCTGCTGGCAACCGGATGGGTGGCCAACCACTTCGTCGCCTTGATGCCCGCCATCAGCGACCGCCAGCATCTGAGTACGGCCACCCTCGACGCGATCTTCGGCATCTACGCGGTCGGCCTGCTCCCCGGTCTGCTGCTGGGTGGCCGCGCCTCGGATGCGTTCGGTCGGCGTGCGGTGGTGCTGGTCGGCTCTGCGACCGCCGCCGCCGGAACAGTCTTGATGCTGCTGTCCCAACAACCCGAAGCGCTGACCATCGGGCGGTTGACCGTCGGACTCGGTGTGGGACTGGCGATGAGTTCGGGCACCGCGTGGGCGTCGGATCTCAAGGGGCCGGCCGGTGCGGCTACCGCCGGCGCGGTGTTGATGGTGGGTTTCGCGATCGGGCCATTCGCCGGAGGGTTGATCACCGGCGCCGGCGAGCCCGGCATTCGGATTTCATTCGGGGTCGCCGCCGCGCTCGTAGTCGCCACGATGGCCCTCACCATCGTGGTTGCGCGGCACTCGTCGCAGACCGGTGCAGCAGAGTCATCGCGCCCCGAACAAGCCGCGACGCCCGGGCAGGGCATCGCCCGGGCGTTGAGTTGGGCCCTACCGCTGGCGCCGTGGGTGTTCGCCTCGGCGACCCTGGGATTCGTCACCATTCCGGCGCGGGTCCATGTGGGGCTGGCCGCGCCCGTGGCGGCGGGGCTGGCAGCCCTGATCGTCAACGGGGCGAGCGGAGTCATTCAGATCACTGCCCGGGCCGGCAACTGGGGACCATGGGCCGGCACCACCGGCGCAGCGCTGGCGGCGCTCAGCTATGCGCTCATCGCGATGGCCCCACCCGCCATGACGCTCACGTTGGGAGTGCCGTTGCTGGTGCTTCTGGGCTGCGGGTCCGGTCTTGCGCTGCGCGAGGGTTTGATCGACCTGGAAGCTGCCGCGCCCCAACATGTCCGGGGCACGCTCACCGGCGTCTTCTACTCGGTGACCTACATCGGCTTCGGCCTGCCGCTGCTCCTGACCAGCGTTGGGCCGGAGGGCAGCAGGCTGATCCTGGCGGCGATGGCGGTGTTGGCGACGACGGCGGCGATCGCCCGAACGGTGCGCCTACGCCGGGACAGTCACCGGCAGAGCTGACTCAAGCGGCAACCGTCTTGCGCGGCCGGACGCCGGCGACCGGGATCGGGTCGTTGCCCACCACGCTCAATCCGGCGAGACGTCGCCACGAGCGGATGGCGTTACGAGTGACGTCGAGAATCCGAGCGGCTCCGCCCTCTCCGTTGGCCAGTCGGTGTGCCCGCAGCGCGTTGCCGGTCACCGCGTCCAGCGTGTCCCAGTCGTCGGTATCGATCAGCGAAGTCGACTGAGATGCGGCACGCACGGCGTACAGCTCGGCGCCCTCCGCCGTCTCGCTGGCGGTACGTGCGGCGCGCGCGGCGCCGTCCCAGTTGACGATCGACGGCACATCGCCGGGCACGAATGTCCGATGCAGATCAGCGATGTCGGCGATGGCCTGGGCGGCGGCTCCATCCGCATACCGGAGAACACCCCACGGTGGGCTGGTCAGCAATTTGGTCACCCAGATGTGCATGACCGCGTCGGCAACGTCGGCGGTGCCGACGGTCAGCCAGCCGAGGTCGAGCACCAGCAGACTGTTCTGCGGCGACAGGTAGCCGTCGGGCTCAGCCAGCAAGTCGTTGCACAACTGCACGAACGACGCCAACGGCCGGGCCGAGGTCGCCGGAAAGTCGGTGATCTGCTCGTCGCCGTTGATGTACGAGATCACGTTCATCGCGCACCCTTTGCCCGATCCGGGCTGGTGCGATCCCCTCGCCAGTCGCAATGGGTTGGTGATGCGGTCGAGGTCCATTTGAGTTGTTTCCTAAGCGTTTTCGAGCGTCGCGACCTAGATTGAGACCGCCATCTTATGACAGATCAGGCCGTCTACGGCCGCGACACAACGGGCCGCGGCGCGCTCGAAATCGCGAAGGTTACAGCTCGCCGGAGAAGTCGGCCGTGATCCAGCGGTCGGGTCGGATGGTGAACAGGATGCCCGGCTGATCGGCCATCCCCGCCACAAATGCACGTCCGCCTTCCTCGCCCAGGTAGCGGATCGCAATGGCTTCCCGGACGTCCAGCGGGGCGGGCGAGGCGGTGTCGATGACGGTGCCCTCGACAACCACGTACTGGTACGGCGGCTCCTCGCGTTGTACCACCAGGCTCACGACGCCCGCCCGCTCGATCAGCTTGGTCTTGCGGGACTTCACACCGGTGTTGACCAAGATGTCGCCGCCGGGGGTGTAGCCGTACCAGATCGGGACGCTGGCCGGCGGACGACCGTCGCTTGCCGCCACGGACAGCACGGCGACGTGCGTGCCGGCCAGGAAGTCTTCTCGTTGGGTCTCGCTGAAAGCAGCCATGGCTTCGTTCAACCCATTCGTGCGGCGGGGCTATTCCCCTAACCCGAGAATCAATTTGCCGGTGTTTTCGCCACGGAACAGCTTGAGCAGCGTCTCGGGGAAATCTGCGACCCCGCCCTGCTCGATCTGCTCGTGTGATTGCAGTTCGCCGCTGTGCAGCCATTTCGCCAGTTGGGCAACACCTTCCGGGTACTGCTTGGCGTAGTCGAAGATGACGAATCCGGTCATGGATGCTCGTGCGACCAGCAGTTGCATGTAGTTGGAAGGGCCCCGCGGAGTGTCGTTGTACTGCGACACCGCCCCGCACAGCACGATGCGGGCACCGTGTGCGAGCCGGTTCAATGCGGCCTCCAACGTTGCCCCTCCGACGTTGTCGAAGTAGACGTCAACGCCGTCCGGCGCGTGGGTCTTGAGTTCCTTGCGCAGGTCAGCGGCCTTATAGTCGATCGCCGCGTCGAAGCCGACGTCCTCGACGAGCCAGCGGCATTTGTCCTCACCGCCGGCGACGCCGACGGCGCGGCATCCCTTGATCCGGGCGATCTGACCGACGATGCTGCCCACCGATCCGGCCGCTCCGGAGACCAGCACGGTCTGACCCGGCTCGGGCCGGCCCACGTCGAGCAGGCCGAAGTACGCGGTCAGACCGCTGATACCGAGGGCACTGAGATACACCGGCGCCGGAGCCAGCGCGGTGTCGATCTTGTTGACCTCAGTGCCGTCAGACAGCGCGTAGCGCTGGACACCGAAGATCCCGGACACGTGGTCGCCGACCGCGAAGTCGGGGTGCCGGGATTCGACGACGTGGCCTACGCCCAACGCGCGCATCACCTCACCGATCTCGACCGGTGGCACGTAGCTGCGGCCGGCGTTCAGCCAGGTGCGCATCGCCGGATCGATCGACAGATAGTCGACTTGGACGACGAATTGACGTTCGCCGGCAACGGGTTTGGGCTCCTCGACGATCGACCAGTTGCTCGCCGTGAGCTTGTCGGCCGGTCGCTCGGCAAGCCTGCACTGGGTGTTGACGGTGGTCATGAGGCGGTCTCCTGAACTGACGAGGGTGTGCGAGAGATGTGTGCGGCGCAGCCGAGGGCGATTCGGCCGGCGGGGTCTTCGGCGGTCACGGGTATCACCGCGACGGTGTCGGCGCCGGCATCCAGATAGGCACGTATCCGGTCGGCCACCTGATCCGGTGTGCCCAATGCGGCCAGGTGCTGGGCCAATTCGAGTGGAATCGCCGCGGCCAGGTCCGCCCGTCGCGCACCGGAGCGAGCCCGCTCGACCAGGTCGGCGAAGCCCAGATCGCAGAACATTTCGCCGTATCCGGGTGGGGCGAGATAGACCGCGACCTGCCCCGCCAACTGACGCAGGGCTGCTTCACCTGGCTGCACCGCGACCGGAACCCACGCCGTGATGTGCGGCGGCGTCCGGCCTGCGGTGGCGGCGTCCCGCTCGATCTGCTCGCGTACCTGCGAGACCCGCTGCGGGGAAGCCAGGTTCAGGACGACTTCGTCGGCGACCTGTGCCGAGAGCTTGATCATCGACGGGCCGAAAGCGCCAACGCTGATATGGATGTCCGGCAACGGGTTTCGAAGACGGAATCCGCGGCTGCGGACATAGTGGCCGTCGTAGTCGGCGCGCTCGCCACGCAGGATCGGCCGCAAACACTGGATCGTCTCCCGCATCCGGCCGACACTGTGCGACCAGTCCCGGTCGTACCAGCCCGAAACGATGAAGGGACTGGAGGCCCCCAGCGCGATGTCGACCTGGGCGCCGGTGACCCCGGCAACTGTGCTGGCGCCCAAGGCGATCGAGGCCGGGGTTCGCACGCTGATCGGCAAAGGTCCGATCCGTAGCCCCAGGCCTGGCGCGCGCACACCGATCGCGGTGGCCAATGCGAAGGCGTCGAACGTCGCCATCTCGCCGATCCACAGTCCGCCGATACCGGCGGCATGGACAGCCTCGGCGATTTCTATCGCTTCCAGATCGGGCCGGTCCAACCAGAACGGCAAGACCGCTTCGATCGGCGACCTCACAGCATCGCCGCCGCACTGGCCTGACCCAGCAGGATGCGGCCCGGCAGTTCGCGCGATGCCTCGTTCACCTGGAAGTGCGCGGTGGCGGTGAACGCATCCCGCAGCCGTCGTTGCAGTGGGGCGCCGTCGTAGATGGCGCTGCCCCCGGCGAGGTCGTACATCGATCGAACGACGTCGGCCGACACCCGCGCCCCATGCGTCGCGGCGAGTCGCAGTCGAGTGCGCGCCGCCAACGGCACCGATGGCCCGTCTTCGGCTGCCTGCCAAGCATTTTCGATGGCCTGGTAGTAGCCGGCCCGCGCGGCTTCGAGCGCCGACATCGGCCGTGGCGACCGCCACCTGGATGGTCGAGCGTTCGGCAAGTGTGCGGCTGGCGGCCACCCCTTTTTTCGTGCCGGCGAGGTCGACGAAATTGTCGATCGCGGCCCGCGCATTACCCATCGCCGCGGCCGTGATGCAGGCGGCAAAGAATCCGAACGGAGGGAAGCGGTACAGCGGACGGTCGATCACCGGGCCATCGAAGATCGAGAGCACCCGCTCGTCGGGAACGAAGACCTCGTCGGCGACGCTGTCGTGGCTGCCGGTGCCGCGCAGGCCGAGGGTGTGCCAGGTGTCCAGGATCTGTAGCTGCTCGGTGGGTAGCGCCACCACTGCCGGTTTGTCGTCCAGCACGCAGCCGGCGAACAGCACGTCGGCGTGGGTGATGCCGCTGCAGAATGCCCAGCGACCCGAGACCACCACACCTCCGGGAACGCGCGTGGCCTTCCCTTGCGGTGCCCACACCCCCGCGGCGAGGCCGCGGCCGCCGCCGAACAGTTCGTCACGGCTCTGCGGCGGCAGGTATGCGACCAGCAGGGTGGCGGTGATCCCGATCGACACGCACCAGCCGGCCGATGCGTCACCGCGGGCCACCTCCTCGGCGCAACGCAGCGCCGTGCCCGCGGGCAGTTCCAGAGCGCCGACCTCGACCGGCGCACCCGCCCGCAGCAAGCCTGAGTCGCGCAGTGCCTCAACCAGTTCCGCGGGCAACCTGCGGCCGGAGTCGATCTCGTCGGCCATGCCGCGGGCCAGATCGGCGATCTCCCGCGCGCGGGTCAGAACGGGCGCGGTCATGACGTCGGTATCCATACGTCCTCGCTTTGCACGACGGTGTGTGATCCAGTCACGGTAGCACTACCGGTTTAGTTTTTGAACCGGTACATTGGGTGAACCATGGATTACCCCGATCTGTCCCATCGCTTCGAGGGCGAATCCGTCGCGCGGGCCCTGGAGATCGTCGGCGAGCGGTGGACGCTGCTGATCCTGCGCGAGGCGTTCTTCGGAGTGCGACGCTTCGGTCAGCTGGCGCGCAACCTACAGATCCCGCGGCCCACGTTGTCGACCCGGCTGCGGACCCTCGTCGACAAGGGACTGCTGGACAAGGTGGTCTACGCGAGCGATCCCGACCGTCACGAGTACCGGCTGACCGACTCCGGTCGCGACTTGTTCGCGGCGATCGTCGTGCTGATGCAGTGGGGCGACCAGCATCTCCCCCATCCCCAGGGACCGCCGATCGTGCTGCATCACCAACCGTGCGATCAGACCGCCGAGCCGATGCTGGTCTGCGCGCACTGCCGACAGGAGATCACCGCCCACAACGTCACGCCCGAGCCTGGACCCGGCTTCGTCGACGTCTCAGGCGATTCGAAAGACCGGGTACTGATCGACGATGCGCTTGAAGTCGTCGACAGGCGCGTGGCGGTCGATCGTAAAAAACGGGCGCGCCCCAGGGGCTAGTTCGAGGTAGCGGCGCAGGATTGCCGCGCGGTGTTCGGAGAGATCTTCCACCAACGCCACCTGTTCAGGCCGGCCGCGCCGCAGCACCGCGCGACCGTCGCCGCCCCGCAGGTTTCGCACCCAGTTCGTCTTCTGACCGAGCATCGCGACCAGATACCGCTGACCTTGGTAGTCGGCGACGACGACCGGAAACGAAATCAACCGCCCGGATTTATGGCCGCGCACCTCGAGTGTGGCAGCTCCACCTGGCCCGATGCCTGCCGCAAAGCTCAAGGCGCCCAACCGATTTGCCAGACGCGCGGACCAACCCGGACGGCCTTTGCGGTACTGCCAGCGTTGAAACGCGCTCACGACGCCCATGGGCCCACATTACTGCTGGATCCCTGCGACTTTCCAGGCCTGCCCGCATCGAAATCGACACCAGCGCGAACGCTTATCGAAAAAGTGCGCGCTGGCGTCGATCTCGAGTGAGTTGCGGTTACTTCCAGGCGAAGACCGGCTGTTCCAACTCGTCGACCGGATCGTGGCGGCCATCCAGGCAGAGCCAGCGCAGCTGCAACAGCACCGCACCGGTCGGCGCGTGGATGAGGTCATTGCCCAGCGGTATCTGCACGACGGGCCGCGAACTTTCCGGGATGGTGATGAATCGCGGTGAGTCTGAACGCTGCAACTGATGGAGCCCGACCCGGTAGACCGCCACCACTTCGTCGGGCGCCGGATGCGGGTCCAGCCGTCCGCCACCCCAGATCACCACCGGGGTGATCACGTATCCGGAGCGGGTCGGATAGTCATCGAGCAACCCCAACACGTTGGAGGCGGGCGAGTTTGATGCCGACCTCCTCGTCGAGTTCGCGAAGGGCCGCGTCGATCGCGGTCTCCCCAGGATCCAGGCGGCCACCCGGAAGCGCCCACTGTGCAGGGTGCGAGCTGAGCCGAGAGGTTCTGCGACACAACAGGAAAGCCGCACCTCCGGAGACGTCGACCATGCGGCCGTCGAGAGATTGTGGCATCGGGCGTCCGGCAATCCAATCGTCGACCGGCGCCGGATCGATTCTGTCCTCCCCCACTTCCGAGTCGACGAGCACCACCGCGACGGCCGCGTGACGCTTGGCCGGATCGTCCACCACGCGACGGTCGTGAGCGGCCAGCCGGTCACGGATCTGCTCACGCAGTGCCTCGCCATAGGGGACGGTCATGGGCCGAGCGTAGGACCTATTCGACTTGTGCGTAGTGACTTAACTAACTCCTGCAGCGGTGTCCCGCCTATTATGAGCTAGGTATTGTTGGCTATATCCAGCGATCGGGCGGACGCGGTTTCCTGTCGATCGAACTCAACCGCGAGGCGAGCGTGACGACGACAACGCAGCTACCGACAGCGCGCCCCGCCGCGACCGTTCTGGTGGTGTCCACCGCCGCGTTCTTGGCCAGCCTCGATCTCTTCATCGTGAACATCGCATTCCCCGACATCCGTCAGGCCTTCGGCACGGCCGACCTCGGGGCGATGTCGTGGGTCCTGAACGCCTACACGCTTGTCTTCGCGGCGTTCATGAACCCGGCGGGCCGATTGGGCGACCGTTATGGCCATCGCCGGGTTTTTCTCGCCGGCCTGGTGGTATTCACGCTGGGGTCGGCCACCTGCGGGATCTCGGCGTCGTTCCCCATGCTCGTCGCATCCCGCGCGGTGCAGGCGCTGGGTGCCGCGATGCTCATGCCGAGCTCGCTCGCACTGCTACTCGCCGCCGTTCCGGCCTCCCGGCGCGCCGTTGCCGTCAGCATCTGGTCGGCGGTGGGCGCCACGGCCGCCGCCCTCGGGCCGCCGGTCGGCGGCCTGTTGGTCCAGTTGTCCTGGCGCTGGATCTTTTTCGTGAACGTCCCGGTCGGGCTGCTGGCGGTTGTCGCTGGAAGCATGGTGCTATCGAAGGCCGCCGGAACCGGTACCGGTGTTCCAGATCTGTTTGGTGCATTGAGCTTGGTGGTCGGCGTCGGCGCACTGGTGTGGGCACTGATCGAGCTGCCGGTGGTCGGTCGTAGTACTACCGCGATCGCCGCCGCGGTGGTCGGTGCCGTCTGCGCGATGGCTCTGGCGGTATGGCGTTCGCTGCGACACCCATCGCCTGCCGTGGATCTCGCGGCGGTGCGAGTGCTGCCAATGTGGTCGAGTTGCCTTGCGATGCTTGTATTTTCATCAGCGCACGGCGCGATGCTACTGAGCGGCGTCATGCTTCTCACCACCGTGTGGGGTATGCCACCGGCAGTCGCCGGCTTGTGCCTGGCGCCGGGCCCGCTGGTGGTGGTCATCGTCTCACTGCTGGCCGGACGACTGATCGGCAAGGCCGGCATCGGAATGGTGGCCGCGACTGGAGCGGCGCTCTACGCGGTCGGGATCGTGATCTGGCTGTGCACCATCGGGACCACACCCCATTACTTCACCGATTACTTTCCGGCTCAACTGTTTACCGGTACGGGCGTCGGGTTGGTGATGCCGAGCCTTTCCGCGATCACTGGTGTTGCGCTACCGGCTTCCCGGTGGGGCGCCGGGTCGGCGGTGACGAACACCGCTCGGCAGATGGGCATGGTGTTGGGCACCACGGCGTTGACGATGATCTACCAGCGCGGCGTCGACCTCGCCGCGATCCGGCATGGGTGGGTATTCATTGCCGCAGCCGCAGGCACGGCTGCGCTCATCGCCGCGGGGCTGGCCATCTACTGGAAACCGGCGACCGATGCGGCACCGGCGATCGCCTGAGCTTGCAAGCGCTGTCTCAACCCGCGGTGGAGCCCGGAACCCAGGTCTGCTGCTCGACGGCGACGGCTCGGGCGAGGATGAACAGCAGGTCGGACAGGCGGTTGAGGTAACGGATGATCTGCGGGCTCAGATCATCGACGGATACCGCTCGCCGCTCGGCCCGGCGACAGACGGTGCGGGCGACGTGGAGCTCCGCCGAGGCCAAGCCGCCCCCGGGCAGAACGAACGACGCGGGCGGCGAAAGTTGCGCGTTGACTTCGTCGCAACGCCTCTCCAGCCGCTCGACGTAGCCGTCGCCGATCCGGAGCCCCTCGCCGTCCGCCGGGCGGGAGAGATCGGCGCCGAGATCGAAGAGTTCGTTCTGGATCTCCCCGAGCCACCGGGCGAAGGGCTGCTCCCGAAGATGGGTGAGAACCACCCCGAGTTGGGCGTTGAGCTCGTCGACGTCACCGCCGGCTTCGATTCTCGGGTCGTCCTTCGGGACCCGGGCCCGGCCGCCGGTCGAGGTCTCGCCGCGGTCGCCGTGGCGGGTGTAGATCTTCGTCAGATTCACGTTCACTGTCGCCTCCGTTGCCTGGATGATCTCGTCGGTCGACGGGTAGCCGGAGGAGTCGAGCGCCGCCAGCAGGCGCTCGAGCCGGTGATTCAGCTCCGAAGTCTCCCGCAAACGGTCCCGCACCTGGTGGAGATGGAGCCGGACGACGGCCGGGAGGTCCTCGCCGCCGTCCAGTGCCCTGCGGATCTCTTCGAGGTCGAAGCCGAGGCTCCGCATCGCGGTGATCTCGTAGAGCCTCTCCGCCTGCTCGGCCCGGTACCGCCGATGGCCCGCACCCGTTCGCGCCGCCGGTGTGAGCAACCCGACCTGGTCGTAATGGTGAAGCGTCCGGACGGTGACGCCGGCGGCATCGGCGAGTTCGCCGACACTCCACTCCAGGTGTCCGCTACCGATTTCCGATCCTGATTCCGTCATCGCCGTGAACCTACGACCTGACGTCACGTGAGGTGCAAGTCCGGAGCGCGCTCACCGCACTACTGATTTACTGGTGGGGATGGCTGACATCACCGCGTTAATCCTGGATGACCACGACTGGTTTCGTAAACAGTTCGCCAAGCTGGACGAGCTGCAGGCACAGACGCCGCCCGATCAGCGGGCGCTGATGAGCGTGTGGCGTCCGCTCGCCGACAAACTCGACGTGCACGCCCTGATCGAAGAGAAGATTTTTTACCCGCAGCTACTCCAGCGTGGCAGCGCCGACGCCGAGGGCGAAACGCTCGATGCAATCGGCGACCACAACGACATCCGTGATGGTGTGCGCGACGCGAACGCCGCCGGCATCGCCACCGACGAGTGGTGGGCTGCAGTCGGTCGAACGCGAGCTGGCCAACGACGATCACATGGCCGAGGAAGAACGGGAAGGCTTAGCCGACTTTCGGCGCAACGCTCCGATCGGGCTTCGCGAGTCACTCGGAGGCCAGTACCGAGAGTTCATGGCCGAGCATCCGACCACCCGCGGACTATCGATCGTCGACCGCGATCCTGCGGGATACGTCGAAGAGCAACAGGCCGGCAAGCGACCGCCACGCACCGACTACTCGCTGGGCATCGGCAGCCTAAAAGGCGAGTAGCAAACCGGTCATGCGGCCTGGGCTGACCCAGGCCGCATGAGTTGAGTAATTGACTCGGGCGGTTTAGCCGTGGCCGCAGCCGACGCCCGCAAGGCACCCGCCCGGAACGCCGCCCGGACCTGCGAACTGTCCGCCGGAGCCGCAGCCGACGCCGGGGACGCAACCCTGGCCACCGGGGCCGCCACCGGGGCCGCCGTTTTGACCACCGGAGCCACAGGTTCCGTTGGCGTCACAGCCACTGCCGCCCGGGTCCTGCTTGAAAATGCTGTGAGTGGGGGCCGAGCCGGTCGGACCCGCACTCGCTTCGGCTGCCGCCACAGGCATCACAGCCATTGCTGCGGCAACAGCCCCACCAATAACAAACGATTTCATGACACTGAGTTTCGACATGAAGAGATTTTTACCCCTTCCACACATGTCCAAAACATCGAATTTCAGTCGTGATGATTCACGATGTTGACGACGTTGCCGTCGGGTGCCCGGACGAAGAAACGCCGCAGTCCCCAGGCTTCTGTGGTCAGCGGATGGACGATCTCGTAGCCCAGCTCCTGCGCCTCCGCGTAGGCGGCGTCGATGTCGTCGGTACAGACCGAGATGGCCGAATCCTCTGCCGCGGTCAGGTCGCCGGTGACCAGCTGCAGCCTGGCCTGGTCATCCGGCGAGGAGTACCTGGCCACCCAGCCCAGGTTGAACTCTTCTTTCGGCAGCCCGAGGTAGCCGGTGTAGAAGCCCTTCGCGGCTTCGATGTCCGCGACTCGCAGATTGGCGAATATCTTCGTGGCGTGCATGTGTCTCTCCTTGATCCGCGCTCAGTCGGGCAGTGGCTCGCCGCGGTAGTCACCGAAGGACCACAGATTGCCTTCGGGATCGCGGACCGCGAATTCGTTGGCACCGTAATCGGTTTCGGCCAGCGGTCGGACGATGTCGGCGCCACGGGCGCGCACGCGCTCAAACAGGGCATTCGGGTCGGCGGTGACGATGTATCCGCCGGCCGTGCCGGGTTCGCGGCACCACTGCGCGCCGGGCCGGTAGCTGCCCAGCATGACGCCGCCGCTTCCTTCAGGCCAGAGGAGTTGGGCGTGGTCGACCGTGCTGCCCTCGCCGTAACGCGCCGCGAGAACCATGCCAAAGGTGTTGACGTAGTAGTCGATCAGCTTCGGTGCGTCATGCGCCTGCAACGTCGGCCATACGGTCGGGTTAGTAGCAATCATGCTCGCAGTCTGCGCGCAGCGTGTGGCCACCGTCTTGAATGTTTCGGAACTCTTCGGCGATCCAACGACGCGGCGGCGCACCCGCGAACTGGACGAATTCACGGGTTAGGTGCGCCTGATCGCTGTACCCGGTATTCGCCGCGATAGCGGCTAGATCGGCCGTCGCGCAACGGCGCACCGAATCGGCGATCTGCGCGGTGGCGCGTTCGAATCGGATCAACCTCGCGACCGTCTTCGGCGAACGACCGACTTCGCGGTGAAACAGCGTCGTCAAATGCCGTCCGGTCACGCCGACGCGGTCAGCCAACACCCCTACCGGCGCCCGTCCGCCGCTGAGCTGCAACAGATGCCACGCCTGCGCCACTTCGGGGCGCACTCTGGCATCATCGCGACGCCGCCACGCATCGGCCAGGTACTCGGCGATCCAGCTGAACGCCTCGCCCCAGTGACGCGCTTCGCTCACCCGGTTACGCAGTCGAATTCCGTTGCGGCCCAACACCGCACTCGCGTCCCACTCGGCCGTGTTCAACTCCGCGCTGGGCGCTCCGAACAAGGCGCGCGCGGCGAGTGGATGCACCGCGAGTTGTACACCGGTCTGACCTCGGCGCTGGCGCACGTGCGCAGCCTCTACATCCAACCCGCCGAGTAAAAGGGGATTCGGTCGGGCCGCCGGTAGAGCCTCGGCCGTCTTGGCCGCCTCGACCCCGTCGTCGAGGCTGACGATGAAAGTCAAGGTCGACGACGGCATACCGCGATGCAGTTCACCCGGGTTGTCCAGCGAGCGATACCCGACCATCGACATCACCCCGGGGGCGATACGTGGCGGCGCGACAGCGAAATCCCAGACCCGATCCCGATCGCCGCCGGCCACGACATCCACGTTAGCGTCCGGCATCGGGATTAACCTGGCGCCATGAGTGGCAACGGGGTGCCCGGCGGGGTCGTGCACCAACTTCCCGCGGACCTGCGCGAAGCGCTGCTGACCAACGCCACCGCGTTGGCCGCATGGAAAGACATCACGCCGTTGGCGCGCAACGAATTCATCTGCTGGGTCGACGATGCCAAGCAGCAGGTGACCCGGGAGCGCCGGATCCGCCGCACCCAGGAAGAGCTCGAAGAAGGCATGCGACGGCCGTGTTGTTGGCCGGGCTGCAAGCACCGCGAACGCACCGGTAAGGCCTAAATCACCTCTTTACGACCGTGGAAACTGGTACTACGCTTTGTGGTACTACGCACGATAGTAGACGCTCGGCTGGCCGCGGAGCTGCGGCTTCAGCCGTGAGGGGATGGTTGCCATGAACCTCCGACCGGCGGACACCGCGATGCGCCCGGCCGACCACATCGACGCGCGATACCACCCCTCGGCGGCGCTGCGGCGCCAACTCAACAAGGTCTTCCCTACGCACTGGTCGTTCCTGCTGGGCGAAATCGCGTTGTACAGCTTCATCGTTCTGCTGATCACCGGGATCTACCTGACGTTGTTCTTCGATCCGTCCATGACCGAAGTCGCCTACCAGGGCGTCTATCAGCCCCTACGCGGTGTACCGATGTCGCGCGCCTATGAGTCGGCGCTCAACATCTCCTTCGAGGTGCGCGGCGGGCTGTTCGTCCGCCAGGTCCATCACTGGGCCGCGCTGCTGTTCGCCGCGTCGATCATGGTGCACCTGGCCCGCGTCTTCTTCACTGGCGCGTTCCGTCGGCCGCGCGAAGCCAATTGGGTGATCGGCTCCTTGCTGTTGATCCTGGCCATGTTCGAGGGTTACTTCGGCTACTCGCTGCCCGACGATCTGCTGTCCGGTATCGGTCTGCGCTGCGCACTTTCGTCAATCATGCTGGGATTCCCGGTGATTGGCACCTGGCTGCACTGGGCCTTCTTCGGCGGCGACTTCCCCGGCACCACGCTGATTCCGAGGCTGTACGCGCTGCACATCCTGGTGCTGCCGGCGATCATTCTCGCGTTGATCGGCGCCCACCTGGCGATGGTGTGGTTCCAAAAGCACACCCAGTTCCCCGGGCCCGGCCGCACCGAGAACAACGTCGTCGGCGTCCGCGTGATGCCGGTCTTCGCCGTCAAGTCCGGCGCCTTCTTCGCGCTGACCACCGGCGTCCTCGGCCTGATGGGCGGACTGCTACAGATCAACCCGATCTGGAACCTGGGCCCTTACCAGCCATCTCACGTGTCGGCGGGATCGCAGCCGGACTTCTACATGATGTGGACCGAGGGCCTGCAGCGATTGTGGCCGGCGTGGGAGATCTACGTCGGTCACCACACGGTGCCCGCGGCCGTTGGCGCGGCGATGATGATGGGCGTCGTGTTCGTGCTGCTGACGATCTATCCGTTTCTGGAGAGGCGGTTCCGCGGCGACAACGCTCACCACAACCTGCTGCAGCGCCCGCGCGATGTCCCGGTGCGGACCTCGATCGGCGCCATGGCGATCGCCTTCTACCTGGTCCTGACGCTGGCGGCGATGAACGACATCATCGCGCTGAAGTTCCAGATCTCACTCAATGCGACCACCTGGATCGGGCGGATCGGCATGGTCGTACTGCCGGTGATCGTCTACTTCGTCACCTACCGGTGGTGCGTGGGACTGCAGCGTGGCGACCGCGCCGTCCTCGAGCACGGCATCGAAACCGGCATCATCAAACGTCTTCCGCACGGCGCCTACGTCGAACTACACCAGCCGCTGGGGCCCTTACCGCTGGAATACCAAGGGGCTCCGGTTCCGACAAAAATGAACAAGCTCGGCTCGGGCGGCGCCCCCGGCTCCGGCAGCTTCCTGCATGCCGATCCGGCCGACGAGGATGCCGCGCTCACCACAGCCCAGCACGCAAACGAGCGCCGTGCGCTCGCCGCGCTGCGGGGTCGCTGACCGCAGGCACTGCTAATAGCCTGGGCGGATGGCGGGAGACTTAGGCCGACATAGGCGTGCGGCAACCGGGCCGCACTATCACGTCATCGCTGAGAACTATGACGGTGAGCTGATCTGCAGCGATGGGCTCACCTGGCCGGGCGCCCAGGGGTTCGTCGCGGACCTGACGTCACCTCCCCCCGGGGCGACGGCCTACGAGCCGGTACAGACGGTTTGGATTGTCGAAGGCGAGCACCTGCGCTGCCCCTTCGCGCATGGCGACGACATCCCAACCGACGAGCAAGCCGCATCAGGATTTCTGGAGCAAGTCGTGCAGCAGCCGCCGTATTGGTCGGCTTAGCTTGAAGCCGAGCACATGGCGGCTGTCGAGGCGTCTTCGCTGTCGCGGCGATCGCGAGACATGATGTCGGGATGACCACCGAGATCCGCGTGCTCGACAGCGAAGGCGACCTCGCTGCCGCGGCCAACGTGTTCCGCACTGCCATGATCGGCTTCCCGCGTCTGGCGGATCTCGCCCCGGGGCAGATCACCCGAATGCTGGAACCCGGCCGCACCATCGGCGCATTCGCCGACGGTCAACTCGTCGGCACCGCCGATGCCGTGACGAGCAGCCTCACCCTGCCCGGCGGCGCCCTGGTCGATCACGCCGCCGTGACGCACATCGGGGTGCTGCCGTCATTCACCCGACGAGGCATCGCCACCGAACTGGTTCGTCATCAGTTGCGCGATGTCGCGGCGCGCGGTGAGGCGGTCGCGACGCTTCGAGCGTCCGAAGCGACCATCTACGAGCGGTACGGCTACGGCGTCGCAAGCACGTCCCACAGCGTCGAAGTCCAGACCGCACGGGCGGCGTTTCGTCCGAGCGTGGCTTCCGGCGGCCCGGTGCGGCTGCTGGATCCTGCGCACGTGTGGGATGAGTTGCCGCGGATCTATACCGACAACCGGCCGTCGCGTCCGGGAACGATCGACCGCCCAGACGTGTGGTGGCAGGGCGTCCGATTGCGCACGGAATCCGGCCCCGGTCCTTGGTATGTCGCTGTGCACGGCGCACCGGGTTCTGAAAACGGATTCGCCCGCTACCGCCCGATCGACACCGACAAGTGGTTCGTCAGCGATCAACGCACCATCGTCGTGGAGGATCTCTTCGCGCCCGATGTCGACTCCTATCTCGGTTTGTTGCGCTTCCTGCTCGGGCTCGATCTGATCGATCGCGTGCTGTTCTGGATGCTCCCAGTCGACGACCCACTGCCATGGCTGTTGCTGGATCAGCGGGCCGCACGGGTGACCGCCACCCATGACGAAACGTGGCTACGGATCGTCGACGTCGAGAAGACCCTGGCGGCAAGGAAATACACGGATGGCGCAGACGTGACCATCGCGGTCGACGACCCGCTGCTGCCGGTCAACTCCGTCAACGTGGCGATCACCGGCGACGGCGCGGAACGAACCGACCGGCCGCCGCAACTGCGCGTCGGGGTGGCGGGTCTCGCGGCCGTACTACTCGGCGGTGCGACGTGGCACAGTTTGTCGATCGCGGGACTGGTCCGCGCTGACGACCCCGCGCAGCTGGCAGCCGCCGATCGACTCTTCGCGGTGGATCAGGCCCCGCACGCCGGGTTCTTCTTCTGAGACATCACTTTTGGGCCCCTAATCTGAGGCGCATCAGGTAGGTGATCGCACCGGCAAGGAGTACCGCCGCGCCTGCGGTCACTGACAGCACGGGCAAGGCCAGGGCAACCACGACGCAGCCGATGACTCCGAGCGTCGGGACAATCCGCGCGCCCAGCGTCCACGCCGAGGCGTTCGCGATCGCGTAGTAGAACAAAACGGCGAACGACGAAAACCCGATGGCGTCGCGCACGTCGGTGGTTCCAGCGAGAACGGCGACGACGACCCCGACGGCGATCTCGGCGCGATAGGGCGTCTTGAAAGCCGGGTGCACCGCGGAAAGCTGCCGTGGCAGATAGTGATCGCGTGCCATCGCGAAGGTTGTCCGGGAAACACCCAGGATCAACGACAGCAACGAGCCAAGTGCGGCAAGTACTGCCACTACCCGCACGACCGGTTCCAACCCGGCGGCGCCCGCCGCCCGCATCGCATCGGCAATCGGCGCGCCGGACTGCGCCAGGCGTGAGCTACCCAACAGACCCAGCACCGCTACCGCGACGACCGCATAGACCACCAGCGCGATGCCCAATGCCAACGGAATCGCGCGCGGGATGGTGCGAGCCGGATCGCGGACCTCTTCACCCAGTGTCGCTATGCGTGCGTAACCGGCGAATGCGAAGAACAACAGACCCGTCGCTTGAAGTACGCCATGAGGGCTTGCATCGGAGCCGGGGCTGATTCGGCCGAAGTCGTTGTGCGAAGACGTCATTGCGACAACAGCGACCGCGGTTAGCGTTGTCAGCACCACGGCGACGATCAGCCGCGTCACGAGCATCGACTTGCGTATCCCAGTGCAGTTGATCACGGTCAGCGTAACCACCGCGGCCACGGCCACAAGATGGCTCTGCGCGGGCCATGCATACGCGCCGACGACCAGCGCCATAGCCGCACACGACGCTGTCTTGCCGACAACGAACCCCCAGCCGGCGAGGTACCCCCAGAACTCGCCGAGTTGGTTGCGCCCGTAGATGTATGCGCCGCCGGATTCGGGGTAACGCGCGGCACAGCGCGCGGTCGACGTCGCGTTGCAATACGCCACAAGCGCCGCGCCCGCGAGCCCGATCAGCATGCCGGATCCGGCTGCGCCTGCCGCGGGCGCCAAGGCTGCGAATATGCCGGCGCCGATCATCGAACCCAATCCGATGACGACGGCATCGCCGGTGCCGAGCCGGCGCTCCAGCTGTGGGCGGGCCGGTCGGTCGGGCCCCTCAGTCATCGAATCCCAAGCTGTTTGGTCAGCTCTTCGGCCGAATAGTGCCCTGGCCCAGAGCCATTGCGCACGGCGGCGCGCGCGGCGCGCGCCATCGCGGCGTTGACGGGTGCGTCGATCCCGTGCCGATGAGCGATCCTGACGATCTCGCCGTTGAAGAAATCGGTCTCCACATCGCCGGTGTTGCGGCTCAGCGACTGCCACGTCGAGTTGCTTGCTCCGGTGTCCGCACCCGGTACCGGTCGAGGTGTCGGTCCGTCGACCCGCGCCGCGGTGGAAACCTCGAACGACACGAATTCGATTCCCGCGTGTCGCAATACGTGTTCCGCTTCGGCTCGCAACACCTGCACGATTCGGGTGAGGTCCGCGCCTTCTGAGGCCAGCGCACCGACTGCATTGCCGAGGTTGCTGATCAGCTTGTTGTATTTCCACGGAGCGACGTCATCGACGACATTGACCCGAATTCCCGCTGCGGTCCACGTGGTGTTCAGTGCCCGCAGGAGGTCGTTGTCGTCGCTCAAGTCGGCGGGCCAGCGACCGATATGGAACTGTCCGACCGTCGGCCACGACCGAACTATCACCTCGCCGGCTTCGAGGTGTACCGCGGGCAGCCACACGCAGACGCCGAAGACCCGCCGAAAATAACGCAACGCTTTCTCTTCGGCGACAACACCATTGAGGGCGGTCAGTGCGGGCAAGACATCGCCGGCGGTGCCGACGATCCCGTCCGGGCCATGCACCGGTTGGTCCGCCCACTGCTGTAACGCCACGTCGAGTTGCTGTGTCTTGGTGGTGAACACCAGCACATCGTCCGGCGTCAGCCTCAACTGCTCGGCCTGCGACACCGCGGTGACCGAGGTGTGGAAGATGCCGTCCGGCGTCCTCAGCATCAAACCGGTGGCCGCCAACGTCTCGGCGTGGCGACCACGGGCGACCAAGACCGTCGGGACATCGGCTCGGGTCAACACCCCGCCGACAGTCCCGCCGATGGCGCCCGCGCCGACGATGACGTACCGCTGGTCCAATGGCATTGGGCCAGTTTAGTTCTCCAGTCAGGACAGCCGCTCAGACCAGGTAGTAGTAGTGCTTGGCGTCCCCATTGGTCGCAACAGCTTCCGCCGGAACCTTGTCGCCCGACTCGTCGAACCCGCGGAGTGCGTGGGCGTAACGGACCGCCTTCAGCGTCGCCGAGAACTCTTTTTCTTCCTCAGGGAAGACCCGGTCGGAGGGGAACCACTTGTCGAACCCGACGTTCGTCAGCAACGTCCACAAGTCATCCTGGACGCCCGCGAGCAGGACCGTGACGCCACGGTCGGTTTCTTCCCGAACGAATTTCTCGATGCGTTGGATCACAACGGCGTCCGGATGGCGCACCCGCTTGAGCCGCAGGACGAGGTACTTGATGTCGTCGTCTTTGATTCGCTGACCCAGCTCTTCCAGATACTGCTCGAGGTCGGGAGCGGCACCGAAGAACAGTTCGCCTTCGAAGTCATAGATGAGCGTGGACGGGTCGGACGGATCGGACAGCACCCGCTCGCGGACCACCCGCTCGGGCGCGACCACCAACTCCCGCGCCTTGAGCTTGGCCGCCCGCGGCACGAACAGCAGGATCGACAGCGCGACACCGAGCAGCACCGCGGTGTCCAGGTCGACGAACACGCCGACGAGCGCGGTGAGGATCACTAGGCCGGCGTCGTAGCGGGACGCTTTGATCGCGTAGCTCAAGCGCTTGATGTCGATCAGTCGCGCGGCAGTGATCAGCAGCAGTCCCGCCAGCGCGGCCCGGGGCATGTAGTGCAGTAGCGGCGCGAACAACAGCACGATGATCGCGACGGCGATGGCGGCGATCACGCCGGAGAACCGGGTCTTCGCGCCGGCCTGGTAGTTGATCGGGGAGCGGGTCACCGAACCCGAGCCCGGTACGGCCTGGAAGAAGCCGCCGGTGAGGTTCGCCAGGCCTTCGGCGATGATCTGCCGGTTGTAGTCGATCTTCTGCCCGCTCTGGTAGGCGATGGCCTTGGCGATCGACAGCGCCTCGAGCAGTCCGATGAACGCGATTGCCAGTGCGCCCGGTGCCAACTGGGTCACTTCGCTGAGTTGCACGGACGGGATGTGCGGGTGCGGCAGGCTCTGCGGGATCTTCGCGGTCAGCTTGATCGCGGTGTTGCCGGTGTGGTCTTCGGTCGCCCATCCGGCGAGATACGCGATCAGGGCCGCAAAGATCAGCGTTGCCAGCAGGTCGAGTTGGGGCAGGCCGAATCGCTTCACCAGCCGCCGTAGCACGACGGCGAGGACGATGGTCGCGACGCTGATGATCAACGCGCGGTAGTTGAATGCCTCGCCGTGGAACAGGGTGAGGTAGGTGCGTTTTATCACCGACTGCCGGGCGTTGCCTTGGTCTTTCACTCCCAGCGCATTGCCGAGTTGACCCAGCGCGATCAGAACGGCCGCGGACAGCAGAAAGCCGAGGATCACGGATTCGGAGATGTAGCGGGTCAGATCACCGAGCCTGAACACCGCAATCAAAATCTGGAAGGTGCCGACCAGAACGCCGAGCAGGAATAGCGCCTCGAACAGGACCGTCCGGTTCTCCGGGTCGATGAATGCCAGCGAACTGAACACCAGCAGCGATATGGCACTCGTCGGGCCGTTGACCAGATGCGACGACGACTGGAAAATCGACGCGACGAAGCGTCACCACGATCGCCGAGTAGACACCGAATTTGGGGTCGACGCCGGCCACCAACGCGTAGGTGATGCCCTGCGGCAGCGACACCGCAGCGACCGTGAGGCCCGCTACCAGGTCGCTACGCAGTTTGTCCCTGTCGTAGTTCACGCCTTTTATGCGTGCAGAAATCTGCGGAATGCTCATGGGGTCTTCGTCTTTCGCCGCGGGTGTGCAGACGCGACTCTGGCCGGAGCCGAGGAGACCACGTCGTAGATGCCGTTACTGCCGAAGAACTTCTCCTGCGCGTCGTACCAACTCTTGGCGATCGCAGTGATGGGAAACAGATTGATGGGCGGTAGCCGATCCGCATGCTTGGCCAGGATCTCCGGCTTCAGTGGGCGGTAGCCGTACTGGGCGACGGTCTCTTGCGCAGCGTCGGTGTAGAGGTACTCCAGGTACGACTTGGCGTAGGACGCCAGCTTCTTGTCCTTGAGGTTCGCGTCGACCCAGGTGACCGCCGGTTCGGCGAGGATGCTGACCGGCGGATAGACGATTTCGAATTGGTCTTTGTTCTCCGCCACTTCCCGCAGGGCTTCGTTCTCCCAGGTCAAGTGGATGTCGCCGATTTTCTCAGTGGAAAAGGTGGTTGCGGCGCCGCGTGCTCCGCTGTCAGCGACCTTGACGTGGGCCAACAACGCCCTGACGTAGTCACTGGCCTCCTGCTCGCTGCCGCCGCGTGTTGTCACCGAGCCCCAGGCCGCGAGAACGCTGAGCTTTCCGTTGCCCGAGGTGCGGGGATTGGGATTGATGATGTCGACGCCGTCTTTGATCAGATCCGGCCAGTCGTGGATCCCCAGCGGATTGTCTTTCTCGACGACGAAAACGATCGTCGAGGTATAAGGGACCGAATGGTTCGGCAGACGGCTCTGCCAGTCGGATGCGATGAGGCCGCGCTTGCGCAGCGCGTCCACGTCGCTCGGCAACGCCAGCGAGACGACGTCCGCCTTCTCATGGCCCTTGATGACTTCGGTGGCCTGCCGTCCCGAACCACCGTGCGACTGCTTGACTTCCACGGTGACGCCGGTTTTTTTCCGGAACTCCTCGACGAAGGTCTTGTCGATCGCGGCGTACAGCTCGCGGGTCGGGTCGTAGGAAACGTTGAGGATTTGGTTCGGCGAATTGTCGTGGTGCAGATTGTGGACGGCGAGCAGGCTGCCTGCGGCGATGATCGCGACGATGCCGAGGGTGTTGATTCGCGACAGTGCAAAGGGCAGTTTGATGCGGCGTTTCTTCGGGGGCGCGGGCTCAGTCATTGCCGCCTCCTGGTGTCGGATTGGTGGGAGCTGCCGTCGCGCGCGATGGACCACTCTCGGCGCTGGACGTTCTCGCCAGCTGTGAGATTTGGAGCCTAGCGACAGCGTCCCTGTAAGACAGCTGTGTAAATCAGCCTGATCGCAAAAGCCTGGCCGCTTAACGTCTTAGCTGGTCAGACCGGTGGCTGGGCAGCCACACCGGCAACTTTGGTATCCGCGTCCGACCATTACTCATTGCATCGAAACGTGACCACCCGCGGGTGGTGCCGAAACGAAAAAAGAGTGCCACCGTTCACGCACGCGGCTGCTTGCGGGACCATGCCCGACTACCGTCTGCGACATGAGCAGCACGCAGTCCTGGGTCGACAAGTACGCACTGACCGAGCTGGTCGCCAGGCTCTCCGCAGCGGTCGACCGGGCCGACAAGGCGGCGATCGTCGACTGCTATACGCCACAGTCCTTCGACGACCACGGCGCCTTCAAAGGCACGGGTCCGGAATTCGCCGACATGATCTGCGCAACCGGCGGCCGAGCGGGACAGCTCACCATGCATCACCTGCTGGGCCAGTCAGTCTTCGACATTGAGGGCGATAATGCCTGGGGTGAAACGTTTTTCGTAATGCACGCGCTGATCAACGGTCAGGTCACCGCCAGCTACGGCCGCTACATCGACTATTTCCAGCGCCTGGGCGATGTGTGGAAACTGGCCTACCGGCGGGTCGTACCCGACGTCACCATTCCCGGCGACGACGCGACGCAGTACTGGCCGTCGCGCCGTGACCAGACCGATCCGCGTTACGACCGCCTGACGGCACCGCCTACTTAGACCGCCGTCGCGCCAGCAGACTGCGCACCGGTCGCAGCTGTTGGTCGTCGCGGCCCGGGGCCCACAACCCGATCACGACGGCGCTGACGGCGATCACAATGCCCAGCACCAGTAGCGACGAATGCATGGCCTCGATGAACGCCATCTTGCTGAGGTCCGACAGTCGGGCACCCGCCGGGCCGAGCCGTCTTGCGACCTCCAACGCCTGGGCCAGCGATGAGGAGGCGGCATCGCCGACCGGCTTTGGGAAGCCGATCAGGTTGGGAGTCAACGCTTTAGCGTATCGCGCGGCCAACATCGACCCGGCGAGCGCGATTCCGAGTGCTGCCCCGATCTCCCGGCTGGCATCGTTGACCGCCGACGCCACGCCCTGCTTGTCGTCGGGAGCGGTGGTCATGATCACCGACGTCGTCGGCGCCGTGCACAATCCGATACCGACACTCATCACCAGCATCGGCCAGGCTGCCCGCCAATAGGGTGAACCCAGCTTGATACCGAGCATGCAGAGCGACCCGGCCGCAATCAGCAGCAACCCGCTGAACACCACCGCGCGCAGGCCGAGTCGGGGCAGGTACCAAAACGACAGCACCGACAGCAGCAGCATCGGGCCCATGATCGGGGCGAGCGCAATCGCCGTCTTGTTGGGGCTGTAGCCGAGAATCATCTGCATGTACTGCATGAGCAGGAACATGTAACCGAACATCGACAGAAAGAACACCGTGATCGTGGCCGCACCGGTGGCGAACGCGGGAACCGCGAACAGTCGCACGTCCAGAAGCGGATAACGCTGTCGCACTTCGACAAATCCGAAAGCCAGGCTCAGCAATAGCCCGATGCCGATGCTGCAGATCACCAGTGGGTGGGACCATCCACGCGCCGGCGCCTCCAGGATGCCGAAGACCAGGGTCGCAACGGCGCCACCGATGACGAGAGCCCCACTCCAGTCCAGTGGTTTGACATCGTCATCACGCGAACTCGCAATGGTCAATGTCAGCAGGAAGATGGTGAACGCCGCACCTGCAAATGCCCAGAAGATCGAATGCCAGGACCAAAAGTTCAGCAGGCCGCCAGATCCGAGCATCCCGATGACGGCACCCGATCCGGCGACGCCGGCCCAGATGCCAACGGCCTTGTTGCGCTGATCTTTTGGATGGGCTGCGGTGATCAATGACAGCGTGGCTGGCATGATCAAGGCCGCACCGGCACCGGCGGCCCCGCGGGCGACGATGACGCTCAGGGGGTCGGACACGACAGCGGGCACCAGAGACGCCGTGCCGAAGATGGCCAGACCCACCAGCATCGCGCCGCGTCGGCCGTAACGGTCGCCGAGTGCACCTGCCGGTAGCAGCAGGCACGCCAGCACCAGGGTGTAGCTGTCCACGACCCAAGTGAGCTGGGTCTGCGTGGCCGACGTGGCGATCGCTATGTCGGGCAGCGCGGTGTTCAGCGCCACCATCGAGGCGATCACAAGCAACACGCCGAAGCAGGCGACGGAGAGGAGCCAGACTCGGGCGCGTGATGACAATCCGGCCAACGCGAAGTCGCCGTCGGTCTGCGGGTCGATCAATGCCTCGACCACACGCCACCCCCCTTCAGCCCTACAGCCGCGCCTCTCCACCAGACCGGCCCACTACGAGACTAACAGTCTCGTTTCTCCCCGGCATTACGGGGCGATCGAGTACCGTGGCCGCGATCCTGGCTGGTTGACGAGCAGATTTCCCAGTTCGTCGAGCGGACGAGGTGCCGCCACCAAGGCAGACCAAGGGAATCGGTCGCTGCTAGCGCTCAAAAATGTCAGCGCCGAGCGGAGGTGTCGTGGCTCGTAGTTGTGCACCCCGAGGATGGCCAGTTGCCGGCGCACCACACGTTCGGGGTCGAACACGACGGGGGCATCTGCGGCGACGGCGCCAGCCAGGACTGCGACGCCTTGCACGTCGAGTCCGCCAAGTCCGTCTTGCAGCGCCGACGAGGAGCCGGAGAACTCCAGCAGCACGTCGCTCTGGCCGGCTTCGTGCGCTGACGGTGCGACATGTGTGGCCCCGAATCGAGCGGCCAGATCGCGACGTCCAGCATCGGGATCGACCGCCGTCACCGACGAAGCCCCGGCAGTCGCCGCGGCCGCGATCGCGCCGAGTCCGAGCATGCCCGCTCCGATCACCACGACCCGCTGTCCGGCCAGCACTCCCGCGCGTTCGACGACGGCCATCACAGTGGCGGTCGCGCAAGCGGCCGGCGCCGCCACTGCGTCACTCAGGCCGTCATCGACGGTTGCGATGGCCAATCCTCTTGGTAGCAGCACATGTTGGGCATATCCGCCGGAGAGTCCCCACGCGGAGTCCAGCGCCTCGTGGCCGGCCTTTCGCACGGTACGGCACTTGGCGGTGAAGCCGGCCTGGCACCGGTCGCAGGTACCGCACGGCAGCGTCACCGACCAGATGACGCGCTGGCCGAGTCGCAGGGCCCGCCCGTCGACGTCGCGCGAACCATCTGCACCCAGCGCGACGATCTCGCCGACCGTCTCGTGGCCGAGGATCGACGGGCAGGGCTGGCTTCGACGTCCGCTGACCGTGTGGCGATCACTGCCGCACACAGTGGCGAGTCGGACCCGCACCAGGACGTCACCGGGGGTCAGCGAGGGGACGGTGATTGGCTCCACGGCGATTTCACCGTTTCCGCGCCACACTGCGGCGATCGTCTTGTCGATCACGACGGGCTCACCGCGACGGCGTCGATCCCGAAGAACGTCGTCAAATCCGCGACCGACGACAGCAGATGCGTGTGTGGATGAGCACCGAGTTCGTCGGCATCGCCGGCGCCGGTGAGCACTCCGACAACGAACCCCGCGCCGGCATTGGTCCCCGCTTCCAGATCGCGCGGAGTGTCGCCGGCGACCAGCACCCGCGCAACGTCCGTCACGCCCAGTCGCTCCATCGCCTGGAAGATCATGAACGGTGCCGGGCGGCCGGCTGCGACGTCGCTGCCGCAGACCACGGTGTCGACGACCGAATCACCCTCCCAGCCAAGCACCATTGAGTCAGCGAATCGACGATGTCACGATCGAAGCCGGTGGTCAGAGCAACCCGAACGCCTGCTGCGCGTAGCGCCGCCAATGCCTCGGGCACGCCTGGTAGCGGGCGCGGTGGGTATTCGGTGTACGCGGCGATAAGCCGATTCCGGAAATCGGCGACGACCGTCGCCAGCTCCTCGAGGTCGGGCGGCATCCCGATCGCGCGCGGTCAGAAGCGCTTGCAGCGCTTCGTGTTTGGCCGAGCCGTGCCAGCGGGCGATGTCGGCATCCGATGGCGTGGCTCCATGCGCCCGCGCCGTTTCACCGAGAACGCGATAGACGTGCTGGCCCTCGTCGACGGTGGTACCGGCGATGTCGAGGACGACGAGTTCGGGCAGGACCGTAGTCATGTGTGCTCCGTTTCAGAGTTTGGCGTTACGCGTCAACGTGCAGCGCGCATCGAAGGTGTTCTGCAGGGTGAAACTGACGATCGCCGGCAGGTAGCGGTCGTCGTGGTACTCGATGACTTCGCCGTCCGGGCTATGCGTGGTCCGCTGCTGGCGCAGCAGCGGAGCTCCGTCGCGCACCGCCAGATGCGCGGCGTCGACGTCGTCGGCCGCGACCGCGTCGATCACGTGTGACGCGCCGGCGAACTGCACTCCCTGGGAGAGCAGGTACGCCCACAGCGAGCCTGAATCGCAGTCGAAGTCGAACAACCGACGTCCTACCTGCTCGACGAAAGTGGCCCGTTCTAACATCGCCGGCTCACCGTCGAGGGAACGAAGCCGCAGCATCTGAACGACGGGCGCGCCCTGGTCGATCCGCAACGCCGACGCCGCTCGCTCGTCGGCGGGCCGCAGCGCCAACTCGAGCGTCCGCTGCCCGGGTGTCCGTCCTATCGAGTGAGCCCATGCCGAGTAGGACAACAACGTGTCGAAGGGTTGGCCGACCGAACTCGTACAGACAACGGGCGGCTTGCCGCGGCCTCCCGCGATGAGTCCTTCGGAACGCAATGTCGCGAGTGCCTGCCGCACCGGTCCCCGCGACGAATTCCATCGTTCGCACAGCTGAGATTCCGACGGGAGCGGGATACCGACGGACAACTCACCGAGGCGGATCTGCTCCCGCAGGCTGTCGGCGATCACCTCATGCAATGCCACCGTCACAAACTTGACTATACATGTCGACATCAGCCGCGTGAAGTCTGCCGCGAGTCAACGAATGCCCTCATAAATGAACCTGAAACGAATTTTCGGGGCATTGCCCGCTCTAGTGTTGACAGGCGCTCTTTGGATCCTGGAACGTACTTATCAAGACAAGTTTCGAGCGCAGTATCCGTCGCGCTGGGCACCCACCTGGAGGACCTGTGACAACAGCACCCGCTCGGCCCAACGTCGCGACAGCGATCGACGACGCCAAACTCAGCGCCTTCCACTTCAAGGCGGCCGCCACCGCAGGGGCCGGATTCTTCACCGACTCCTATGACCTGAACGTGATCGCTACGGTGACCCTGCTCGCCACTGCCCAGTTTCATCTCAGTAGCGGACAAATTTCGATGCTGACGAGTTCGACACTGCTGGCCGTCGCCATCGGGGCGGTGGCGTTCGGGCGCCTCGGCGACGTGTTCGGACGTCGACGGGTCTACGGACTCGAAGCGGTCTTGATGATCATCGGCGCGCTGGTGTCGGCGCTGTCGCCCGAACTTCACCGTCCTGCTGATCGGCCGGCTCATCCTCGGGCTCGGTATCGGCGGCGACTATCCCGCCAGCGGCGTGATCATGACCGAGTACGCCAACAAACGGAATCGCGGTTCGCTCGTCGGCCTCACGTTCATCTTCTACGTGTTCGGTCAAGTCACCGCCTATCTGCTCAGCCTGGTTCTGTTGGCGACCGGCGTCCCGCACCAGCTCGTCTGGCGATTGATTCTCGGATTCGGCGTGCTGCCCTCACTATTGGTGCTCTACCAACGCCGGCACATGCCCGAATCACCACGGTGGACCGCGCAACGCGGCGACGAGAAGCAAGCGCAGGACGACTTCGACGCGTTCTCCCGCGCGGGTACGCAGACTTTCTCTGCGCCAGAAACGTCGAACGAGCCTGTTGCACCGGCACGCTCAGTGCTGAAAAACCGAAAGCTGTGGATTGTGTTCCTCGGGACGGCAGGCAGTTGGTTCTTTTTCAACGTCGCGGTGTACGGGAACTACGTCAGCCAGCCGTTACTCATCAAAAGCATTAGCGCCGCATGGCAGCATCGTGTCGAACATCGCTGTCAACGCGATCCTGGTGGTCGTTTTCGGTCTCACCGGCGCCGTTGCCGGTCTGCTCGTGCTCGACCGGATGCCGCGCCGCATGCTGCAGGCGATCGGCTTCGGTCTCTGTGCCTTGTCGATGCTGCTGATCACCGTGGTGCCCGAGTCTGAGCGCCACTGTCCTACCGTTCGCGGTCGTCTTCGGCCTGTCGCTGTTCGGCGTCGCGTTCGGGCCCAACTACACCACGATGTTGCTGGCCGCGGAGTCCTATCCGACCGTCCGTTCGCAGCACCTTCCACGGGCTCTCGGCAGGCATCGCGAAGGTGGGTGCGTTCGCCGGGGCGCTCGTCGTGCCCCTGCTGCTCAGCAGCTCCGGCGTGCGGGCGGTCACCCTCATGGGGTTCTGCTGCTACGCCGCCGGAATCGTGACGACACTGCTAGTGCGCGAGCCAAATGGCCGTGCACTCGAGGACATCAGCGAAGACCTCGATGCCCCGCTCGAAGAGCTGGTGGCGTGACACCTAAACCAATCACCACGGTGCGCACTGGCGTACTCGATGCCGCGTTCGAGCGGCACGGCGATGCCGGCGGGTGGCCGGTGGTGTTGCTGCACGGATTCCCTTACGACGCACGCTGTTACGACCACGTCGCTCCCGCACTGGCCGCAGCGGGAGCAAACGTGGTCGTACCGTACCTACGCGGTTACGGGCCCACCCGCTTCATCGACGCCACCACCATGCGCTCAGGCCAGCAGGCGGCGCTCGCAGTCGATCTTCGCGAACTCATCACCGCACTCGAACTGACCGCCCCGATCGTGGCCGGCTACGACTGGGGCGGTCGCGCCGCCTGCCTGACTGCGGCGCTGTGGCCACAGCGGGTGCGGGCGCTGGTGACCGTCTCCGGCTACCACGTCCAGAACATTCCCGCGTCGGGTCATCCGGCGCCTCCGGAATTCGAGCGTCTGCTTTGGTACCAGTACTACCTGCACGGCGAGCGCGGCCGCGCCGGACTTCACCACTACCGCCGCGAGTTCACCAGAATCCTGTGGCAGGAATGGTCGCCGGACTGGTCATTCACCGATACCGAGTTCGACTCGACCGCAGCATCATTCGACAACCCAGACTTCGTCGACGTGGTCGTCCACTCCTACCGGCACCGCTATGGGTTGGTCGCGGGTGACCCGGCGTACCAGGAATTGGAAGACACGATCGCCAAGCAACCGCCAGTCACCGTCCCGACAGTCGTACTCGATCCCGAGCGCGACAGCCTCGCTTCTGTTATGCCGCCTCGCGGCACCCACGAACAGCACTTCCCCGCGCTGCTCGATGTACGCACGGTGCGTGCCGGACACAACGTGCCGCAGGAGGCGCCAGGCGCCTTCGCTGAAGCGATTCTGTGCGCCCAACGAAATAGCTGACAGCGCAACTACGTCGGGGCCGGCCCGACCAACAGCTGCCTTATCACCGGCGCGGCCCAGCGGCCGAGCTCCTCGCGACTGAGGCTGGCAATCGGTGGGTTCACCAGGACATACCGTGTGATTGCCAGACCGATCACGAATGCGCCCATCAACCCGATCCGTTGCACGGGATTGTCCGGGGTGGCGGTGATCAGCTTGGGCGCCACTTGTTCGGCGAACACCCGTCGTAAGGCTTCGGCCGCCAGCGAACTCGTCATCGCGGCCCGCAGTAACGCCAGAAACGTCTCGTCCTCCTCCCACACCGCGAAGAAACGCGGCAGCAGGATGTCGGCGACATCGTCGGGGTCGACGTCGCTCAGATCGGGCAGATCGATCTCGAAATCGGCTGCGGCCGCGAACAGGTCCTGCTTGCTGCCGAAATATCGAATGACCAATGCCGCGTCGACTCCGACGTCGGCAGCGACCGCCCGCAAGGTGGTCCGCTCATAGCCTTCGGCACCGAAGCGGCGGCGCGCGGCCGACAAAATGTCGGCGCGGGTCTGCGCGGCGTTGCGGGGACGGATCACGGTCATAACGGCGCCGGTCCCACCAGCAGTTGCCGAAACACCGGGGCCGCCCACAGCCGGAGCTCTTCCCGGCTGAGTTCGGCGGCGGGGACGTTGCCGAGCACCGACCGGGTCGCCGCCAAGCCGATGACGAAGGCGTCGGTGAGTGCGATGCGTTGCTGATCGAAATCGGGGGTAGCGGCCTTCAACGTCGGCGCGACGTGAACCGCGAGCGTGTCGTTCAGCTTGTCCGCGGCAACACGGCTGGTCATTGCCGCCCGAAGCAGAGCCATGAACGAGTGGTCTTCTTCCCAGACGGCGAAATATCGCGGCAACAGCATGTCCGCGATGTCGTCGGGCGCCGCGTCGGTCAGATCGGGGAGTTCGATGGTGAACTCGGTGGCGGTCGCGAAGAGATCCTGCTTACTGCCGAAGTAGCGGGTGACCATCGCGGCGTCCACACCCACATCGGCCGCGATCGCACGCAAGGTAGTGCGGTCGTATCCCTCGGTCGCGAACCGTCGGCGCGCTGAATCCAGGATGTCGGCCCTGGTCTGCGCGGCGTTGCGCGGTCGCTTCGTCATCGTCGATCGATTTTATGTCATCAGCCGTTGACTAGACACCTCGCCACGCGTATGTTCAAGTCACCGATCGTTGACAAAAGTCATCAGCTGTTGAAATCGAGCGAATGGGCGGCCCCATGATCGCGACATCAGCAAGAAAACAAGCGGCAGCGTTGCCGGCACGCCACCTCGTCCACGAAGGGTCAGGGAAATGAGCGAACGTCTGAGCGGCAAGGAATTTCGGGCTCACGAAGCCGGCAGTGTCATAGCGGCCGTGCAGGGCGCGCTGCCCGAGCACCGCTACGAGCAGAGCGAGATCACCGAGATGCTCGCCGGCCTTCCGGCATTCAGGGACCACGGGGACCTGCTGCGCAAGTTCCACGCGAGTTCCAAGGTCGACAGTCGCTACCTGGTTCTGCCCCTCGAGGAGTATGCGTCGCTGACCGATTTCGGCCACGCGAATGACGTCTGGATCGAGAACGCGGTGGAGCTCGGCTGCACGGCGATGTCCGCAGCACTCGACGAGGCGGGGCTGCGACCCGAGGATGTCGACGTGGTGATGTCGACCACGGTCACCGGTCTCGCGGTGCCGTCGCTGGAAGCCCGCATCGCCACCCGCCTGGGCCTTCGCCCCGATGTACGACGGGTCCCGATGTTCGGCCTCGGCTGCGTTGCCGGCGCCGCCGGTGTCGGTCGGCTCAATGACTATCTGCGCGGTGCCCCCGACGATGTCGCGGTGCTGCTGTCGGTGGAGCTGTGCTCGCTCACGTTCCCCGCGACGACTCCGTCGTTGGCTTCCCTGGTCGGCACTTCGCTGTTCGGCGATGGCGCCGCGGCGGTCGTCGCAGTCGGCGCTCGTCGCGGCGAGCAGATCGGCGCGCGCGGCCCGGAGGTGCTCGGTTCGCGCAGCCAACTGTATCCCGACTCCCGCGACACGATGGGGTGGAAGATCGGCTCGACCGGATTCGGTCTCATCCTGTCGCCGGACGTTGCCAGTGTCGTCGAGCGGCATCTACCCGACGACATGGCCGGGTTGCTCGCCGCTTACGGAGTGGACATCTCGGACATCGGGGCCTGGGTGAGTCATCCGGGTGGTCCCAAGGTCATCGAGGCCATCGTTTCCTCGCTCGGCTTGCCCGACGACGCACTGGAATTGACGTGGCATTCGCTGGCCGAGGTTGGCAACCTGTCGTCGTCCTCGGTGCTGCACGTCTTCCGCGACACGATCGCCAAGCAGCCGCTGGCCGGCAGCCCGGGCGTCATGCTCGCGATGGGACCAGGCTTCTGCTCCGAGCTCGTCATGCTGCGTTGGCGGTGATCCGGCGATGACCTGGTACGTATTGCTGGTCGGCGCCGTTGCCATCGAACGTCTCGTCGAAGTCCGTGTCGCCGAACGTAATCGCGCCGTCAGCAAAACGCACGGCGGCGTGGAGTTCGGTGCCGATCACTACCCGGCGATGGTGCTGCTGCACTTCAGCCTGCTGGCCGGCTGCCTCGTCGAGCCAATCGCATTGCACCGCAGCTTCATTCCCGCACTCGGCTGGCCGATGTTCGCAGTGGTGCTGGCAGCGCAGGCACTGCGCTGGTGGTGCATCACCACCTTGGACTATCAGTGGAACACTCGCGTCATCGTGATCCCCGGTGCGAGCCGAGTCAGCGGCGGTCCGTATCGGTTGCTACCCCATCCCAACTATTTGGCGGTGATCGCCGAAGGCATCGCGCTTCCATTGGTGCACTCCGCATGGGTTACCGCACTGGTCTTCTCGGTGCTCAACGCGTGGCTGCTCAACGCGCGGGTCAGAGTCGAAAACGCAGCCTTGGCGAGCCTGGCATGATCGACCTTCTGGTGGTCGGCGGCGGGCCGGCCGGACTGGCCACCGCGATCCACGGTGCCCGAGCCGGGTTGGACGTAGTGGTCGCCGAACGGCGTCGCGGCCCGATCGACAAGGCATGCGGCGAAGGCTTGATGCCCCATACCCTGCGCCATCTACAGGGGCTCTCGGTGTATCCGCTCGGCAAGCCGATCCGTGGGATCAGCTATCGGGACGGCGACCAGCACGTCGACGCGAAGTTCAAGCGCGGCAACGGGCGCGGCGTTCGTCGGACGGTGCTGCACAGCGCACTGATCGACGCGGCAGTCGAAGCCGGTGTCGAGATCGTCCGCGACGAGATCCGTGAAATCGGCCAGGACGCCAACGGGGTTCGCGCCGGCCGCTGGCGGGCCCGCTACCTTGCGGCGGCCGACGGCCTGCACTCGCCCATCCGCCGGACACTGGGTCTCGATCAGCCCAGCCCGGGGCCGCGCCGCTGGGGCATCCGCCGGCACGTGCAGACCGCGCCGTGGTCGGATCATGTCGAGGTGCATTGGGCGGCGGGCGCCGAGGCGTACGTGACACCCGTGGCCGACGACTGTGTGGGCGTGGCCCTACTCAGCTCGGGCCGGGGCGGATTCGACGGTCATCTCGAGGAGTTCCCCGAACTGCGCGACCGGATCGCGGGCCATCCGCATGAGCCCGATCGCGCGGCAGGCCCACTGCGGCAGAGGGTTTCGAGCCGCACGGCCGGTCGGGTTCTGCTCGTCGGCGACGCCGCCGGGTACGTCGACGCGCTCACCGGTGAGGGCCTGGGGCTGGCCTTCGGGGCGGCCGAAGCCTTGGTGGATTGCGTGCTCGCGGGCCGTCCCGGAGAGTACGACCGCCGGTGGCGCCACCTGACGCGGCGCTACCGCATGCTGACCGCAGCCCTGCTGCAGGCCTCCGCCCATGGCCCGACCCGATCACGGATCGTGCCGGCCGCGGTCGCCATGCCGTCGGTGTTCACCGGCATCGTGAATCTACTGGCTCAGTAAGGTCAGACCTGGTTGAAGCCGCCGTCGGCGGTGACGGTGGATCCGGTGGTGAAGCTGGCCAGATCGCTCGCCAAAAAGACTGCGGCGTTCGCGATTTCGACGGGTGCGGCGAAGCGACCCAGCGGGATGGTCGCGACGCGGCCCGTCCGGAACTCCTCGACCGACGAGCCCGGGTCGGTTTGCGCGGCCAGATTGTCGCTCCCCGGTGTTGCGGTCGATCCCGCGACAAGCACGTTGACCCGGATGCCGCGGTCGGCGAGTTCGTTGGCCCAGGCGCGCGCGAGTGACCGCACGGCGGCCTTGGATGCGGCATAGATACTCAGCCCCGGACGGCCGCGGTCGGCTGTGGTGGATCCGATCAGGATGATCGACGCGCCGTCGTTGAGCAGCGGCAGGGCTTTCTGCACGGTGTAAACGACGCCCTTGACGTTGGTGGTCAGCAACGTGTCCAGGTCATCGTCGCTGATGTCGCCCAGTCGGGCCACCCTCGTCGACCCGGCGTTGGCGACGACGATGTCGAGTCCCCGACCGGTTGCCGCGACCTCCGCGTAAAGCCTGTCGAGGTCCGCGGGCACACCGACGTCACCCGAGACGGGCACCGCGCGAGGCCCCAATTGCGCTGCAGCGGTATCGAGCTCGCGTTGGCGTCGACCGGTGATGAACACCCGCTCGGCGCCCTCGGCAATGAATCGCTGGGCGGTGGCCAGCCCGATGCCGGAATTGGCGCCGGTGACGACGGCGGTCTTGTGGTCGAGCAGTCCCATCAGCGTCCTCTTTTCAGTTCCGCCTCCGCATTCTTGCCTACGGGGCACCGAAGAGACGCCGAGGCCATCCCAGACTCTCGAGAGTGCAGTTAGCGACAGCACTTCTCGGGAAATGTCTCGCTGGTTGCACTCTCGAGCTCAAAGGTCGCCGCTAGGCGACGAGCGGCCTGGGCGTGTCCACGATCGAGTAGTCACTGGCATCGCCGGAGACCACCCGGCTGTGTTCGCCGTTGACGCTCACCGGGATGTCGCCGGCCAGCGTGATCCGGCGCACTTCCCGACGCTGATTGCCGAAATCGGACACGGCGTAGTGTTGAGTCGCGCGATTGTCCCAGATCGCGACGTCGCCGAGTTCCCAGTTCCACCGAATTGTGTTCTCCAGCCAGGTGATCCGATCCTGGAAGAGGCGGTACAGCGACTGGAATTCAGCGCTGTTGAGCCCGACGAAAGACTTGGCGAAGGACCCCAGCAGCAGCGACTTCTCACCCGATTCCGGATGCACCCGGACGACGGGGTGCTGCGTCTCGTAGTGGGTCGAGTGGAATTGCGACGCGTACTTTAGGATCGCCTCCGGATCGGCTTCCACCGCCGCCAGCTTGGCCGGGTCGATCTGGGCGTAGTCGAAGGCGTTGTTGTGCACAGCCCACAAATTCTCCGCGAGATCCTTCAGCGGCTGGGGAAGCTGTTGATATGCAGCAACAGTGGAGGCCCAGGTGGTCGTGCCGCCATAGGGCGGCAGCTCGACGGCACGCAGAATCGACGCTTTCGGCGGGCGGTCGACGAACGTGACATCGGTGTGCCACTGATTGGCGCCGCCACCGCCGATGGACTCCAGTCGCATCACCCGGCTGCCCTCGAACTTCAGCGTCGGATGCGGCGTCGTGGGCACGCCCAGGCTTTCGGCGAACTCGTAGTGGGAGTCGTCGTCGAGGTGATCCTGTCCACGGAAGAAGATCACCTTGTGAGCGACCAACGCATGGTTGATCGCCGCTGCGGTCTCGGCGTCGACGGCGCCCAGACGTACTCCATCGATGCGCGCGCCGATGTTCTCACCCAGCTGCACCACCCGCAGATCACTGCTCATCCCCTGCTCCTTCGTCGAGTTTTCGTGTAGGCGGCTGTCTACACCGGCCATTGTCGGTTAATGTACACAGATGGCTACAGCGGATGCAACGGTTGAAACCATGGCGAAGCCAATGGGCAAAGACGAGGTCAGCGCGGCCGTATTACAAGCAGCCAGCGACTTGTTCGCCGAGAAGGGCCCGGCCGCCACATCAATTCGGGAGGTTGCGACCAGGGCCGGCGTCAATCACGGGCTGCTGCACCGCCACTTCGGCAGCAAACGCCAACTTCTGGCAGCGACGCTGCAGCATCTGGCCGACTCCGCCGCGATCCTCCGCGCGTCGGGCGCGTCGCGGGCAGACGTGGAAGCCGCTTACGAATTCCAAGCACGTGTCATGGTGCGCTCGATGCTCGACGGTTTTCCGGTGGAAGAACTGCAGCAACGCTTTCCCGGCATGGAGGCGTTTCTAGAACAGGTGCAAGCCGATCACAGCGACGACCGGACCGCGCGGTTGTTGGCCGCCCATGGAATGGCGTTGCAAATCGGCTGGGGTTTGATGGGCCCGACGCTGCGGGTTGCGTTCGGACTGCAGGATCTCGACGATACCGAGATCCGGACCGCGGTCGCCGAGCAGATCGCCAACATCGTTGCCGCTGAATAGCGCATTGGCGGACAGACCACTCTGTCTGTTCTGCTACCTTGGCTGCTATGCAGACCGCCGAGGCCGACCGAGCCAGATCGGCGCGGCCGGCCGATCGACTGCTCGCCGCGGCAACGGACCTGTTCGGCAAGTACGGCATCCGGGCGGTGGGCGTCGACCGGATACTGCGTGAGGCCGACTGCGCAAAGGCCAGTCTTTACAGCGCCTTTGGCTCCAAGGACGCACTCGTCATTGCCTACCTGACCGAACTCGACGCGGCCGACCGCAATGGATACGCGCGGGTAATCGAGGGCGTCACCGACCCCGTCGTAAAAGCGCTGACGTTCTTCGACCTGGCACAGACCAAGGGTTTGCGACACGACTTCCCCGGGCTGCCTCTACACGCAGCGCCGCTTCCGAATTCCCCGGCGTGCGTTTCGAACCCATCGATGCCCACCGGCAATGGGTCCGGTCCACGTTGACCGGGCTGATCAAAGCGGCCGGCGTCCGGAGACCGACGCCCCTGGCCCGGCACATCCAGCTGCTGTACGACGGCGCGCTGGTGGCATCCAAGGTCGAGCAGTCCGTCGAACCGATTCGTTTTGGCCGCGGCCTCGCCGAGGCTGCCATCGCCACGGCACGCGCCGCCGCACTCCTGACGCCGCGCGTTCGAATCACCACGATTCGATCGCGCATCGCAGCGCACATCTCGTCACTCGACTCCGGCGCCCACTTGCTGGTAGCCGCCGCGTCACGCACGCGCGGCCTCCTGATCGGTGAAGCCGCCGGTCAAGTCGCTTCGACGGTCCGCATCGGCTCCGCCGAGCTCGATCGGCCTGCCTGTCACTTCGTCCTCCATCTGCTGCGCCGATACGACCGCGCGATCTGTCTATGATAGACAGAGTGGTCTGTCTATGCCAGCGTTTGAGCATCATCGACGAACTCTCAAGGAGCCAGCACCCATGACCACACTTCTCGGGCCAAGCCCTCGACGATCGACGCCGCCGGGCTGGACCGACTCTCCTGTAATGCCAAAGCCGACCCGGCTACCGGCAAGAAGACGCTCAAAGCAAAGACCGTGTGCGAATCCAACTTTCGCAACCTCACCTACGTGCGCGACCTGGCGCCCATGCTGGTCGGTGAACCGCCGGCGCTGCTGGGCGACGACGCGGCACCCAACCCCTCGGAAACCGTTCTCGCAGCGCTGGGTTCGTGCATCGCGGTCGGCCTGCTGGCCAACGCCACTCACCGCGGAGTCGCGCTGACCAAGATCGAAGTCAGCGATGGAGGGCGACATCGACATCTCAGCCGTCTGGGGCGTCGGTGACACACCCGATGACAAGGTCCCCGGGTTCACCGCGGTTCGCAGCCACGTGGTGCTGGCCGGCGATGCCGACCCCGCGGTCCTGCAGGAAATCCACGACAACGCCATCCATTGGTCGCCCGTGGTGAACACGCTGCGCCGGCCGGCATCCGTCGATTCCACCTTGAACGTCGAATAGCCGCGACCCGAGGAGCGAGATGACCACCGAACTCGACCGAACACCGACCGCAACGCGCCGGGGAACCCTGGCACCCGGCGTCGTCGGCCAGATCGCCGACAACGCAGCGGCATCTGGATCAAGGCGACCGCGACACGCGGGACAATGTGGGGCTGCTGGCACGCAGCGGGCTGCTCGCGCTGGGCGCTCCCGGGAATCACGACAACGCCCTGCCGGCGATGGCCGCGGTGATCGCCGAGGTGGCGGGTCACTGCCTGTCGACCGCCTTCTCGGTGTGGGCGCATCGCATGACGGTTGAGTATCTGACCGCGGCGGCCACCCCGTGGTCCCTCGGCGCAGCCGCCGACCTCACCGGCGGCGGAGCGCTCGGTGTGACGGGCATGGCCTCGGCGTTCAAGGACGCCGCCGGGCTGCGGCTCCCTCGACCTGATGGCGACACCGGCCGACGGCGGCTACCGGCTCACCGGCACACTGCGCTGGGCCAGCAACCTCTATCCCGATTCCGATCCTGGTGACCGCCGCGCAGACCGAGACCGGTGAAAAGATCGTCGTCGCACTGCCCCTCGCAGCTGACGGTGTCACGATCGGCAATCACTTCGAGCTGCTCGCGCTGGGCAGTACGGCATCGTCCTTCCTCAAACTCAACGACGTCTACATCGGTGAAGATCAGATCCTCAGCCGCGACATCGACGCGTTCTTGAACAGCGTCCGTCCGACGTTTCTCGTGCTGCAGTCGGCGATGTGTGTCGGGTTGTCCCGCCGATGCCTCGACGAGGCTGAGTCGAGTCTGGGCGGCGTGAACTCGGCATTCGCAGCGCAATTCGACTCGCTGACAGGTGAACTGGCCTCGATCGAATCTCAGGTGACTGCGTTCGCTGCAGCCGTCGGCGGCCCGCACACGCCGACCAAACACGATCTGCTGACACTGCGCCTGGCCGCGGCGGACACCGTCAGCGCGGCGGCGGCCCTGGAGATCCGGACCGCCGGTGGCAAGGGTTATGCGCGGCGCACCGACGCCAGCCGGCGCTTCCGCGAAGCCGCATTCATCCCGGTGCAATCCCCGTCAGAAGCCCAGCTCCGCTGGGAACTGCGCACCGGCCGCTGAGTTCAGACCACTTTCACCGGGAGACAACCGTGTCCGTACCAACCCTTGCCGTCAACGGCGCCGACTCGTTGGCCCTCACATCCGGCGACCGTGATCCGTTCGAACTGTTCACGATCGGCGAGATGACCGCGCGTGTCGCCGAGATCGCCGTCGAAAAGGCCGCGCACCCTTTGAGTTTCCTGGTCCGCTCGCTGGTCGGCGGTGCCATGGTGTCGTTCGGGGTGTTGCTCTCGCTGGTGGTCAGCACCGGGGTTTCGTCCCCGGGTATTGCCAGCCTGCTGATGGGGCTGGCGTTCGGCATGTCCTTCGCGCTGATCCTGGTATCGGGCATGTCGCTGATCACCGCCGACATGGCGGCCGGGGCAATGGCACTTCTGCAGCGCCGGATGGCACTCGTTGGTTACCTCCGGCTGCTGGTGATCGGCTTGATCGGAAACTGTGTCGGCGCTTTGACTTTCGTTGCCATCTGCGCCGCGGCCGGCGGCCCTTACCTGGGTGCGTTCGCACAACGTGCCGCCGTCGTGGCGGCCGCCAAGACGTCGCAGCCGACGCTGACCGCCATCCTGCTGGCCGTGGTCTGCACCTGGTTCCTCCAGACATCGATGTGCCTGTTTTTCAAGGCCCGAACCGACATCGCCCGAATGGGATTCGCGTTCTACGGGCCGTTCGCGTTCGTCATCGGCGCCACCCAGCACGTGATCGCCAACATCGGTTTTCTCGGACTGCCGCTGTTACTCTCGGCGTTTCACCCCGAAGCGCCCCACGCCGCGGTCACCTGGGGGCTGGGCGCCCATGGGTTGCTCACCAACATCGCCATCACCACCGCCGGCAATCTCATTGGTGGCACCCTGTTCGTGGCGCTCCCCTTCCAGCTGGTCACCAAGTTGCAGGAGAACGGGAAGTAGCGACCGACCTCAGCGGCCGCTGCGCACCGCCGCGGCGACCGCCTGTGGGGCCTCGGACGACGGGTAATGACCGACCCCGGGAAGCTCGGTCACCGAGGCCCGCGGCAAGACCTTCACCGCCAGTTCCAGAACATGGCCACCCGATACCGGATCGGCCAGTCCCCACGCCAGATGCAGCGGGCCGGCCCAGTCGGCCAGCGCGGACTCCCACCGCCGATGATGGGCGGCCCGCTCGGCGTTGTATTTGATCAGCAGATGCGAGCGTTTGTGCCCGTCGTCCCTCGACATGCCGAGCCAGAGGTCGTCGAATTCGTGGTCGCTCAACGGTGTTCCCCGTAATCGCGTCGAGCGCGGAGCGCACCCGCGCAGCACTCACCTGGCCGGCCAGCAGCTTGCCGACGACCGGAAGGATAAGCAGCTTCTGCATGCGGGTCGGGCGGTATGCGCTGTACACGATCCCGGAGTTCAACATCGTGAGGTGCTCGATCGCGAAGGGAAGCACTCCCCGGTTGGCTCGATCGACGAGTTCCTGACCGACGATTCCGCCGTAGTCGTGCACCACCAGCCGCACCGAGGTGAGCCCGAGGTGCGCGACGAGATCCTCGACAGTATCGGCGGATTCGTCCACCGAATACGAGTAGCTGCCGGGTTTGTCCGACGCGCCGTAGCCGAGAAAGTCCATCGTGATCACGTCGTGGTCGGCGGCCAGGTCGCCCGCCATCTCGGCGTAGTCGTAGGACCACGTCGGAAACCCGTGCAGCAGCAGGACTGTGGGCCCGCTCCCGCGGCGCCGGAAGGCGATCCGGTGCCCGCGTCGACTGATCAAGGTGTCGTTCTCGGCGATCCATTGGGCCGCCCGAGGCACCGCTGCCGGCCCGGTCATCGCAGTTGCTCGGTGGGGATGTCGTAGCGGTCTTGATACGCGCGCACCCGTTCGCGAACCTCGTCCGCATTGAGCTCGGTGTCTGACCAGGTGTAGCGGCCGTGTCCGCCATCAGAGGGATGTGCCGCCAGGAAGTCGCGCATCCGCTGGACGGTACCCGGCCGCAGCTCGCGACCCAACGCTTGATAGACGCCGCCGATGGTGGCCCAGGGGTCGTTCATGAAATCGGCGAACTTGACGTCGATGATCCGGTCGTCGGGGACGGCGCCGCTGTCGCGCTGGGCCATCTCACGCTCGAGACCAACGATGATCTCTTCGTAGCTTTGTGCCGCGCACTCGGCGACGGTGGAGTCGTCGGTGCTCATCCGTCGTAGATGGTTGGTCAGCGCGGCGATCGAGGAGATGACGTTGAGCGGATCGCGGTGAGTCTGCACGATCAGCGCATCGGGATACTCGGCGAGCAGGGTGTCGAGCTGCCACAGGTGGGCCGGTGATTTCAGCAGCCACTGTCCGGGAACCCCGGATTGCAGGTGCTGCAGAAAGATTCGATGATAGCGATAGGCGCCGGCGAAATCGGCGTCATAGAGCAACCAGCGGTAATAGGTCGGCAGCCGGTACTGCACGGTGTAGATCATGCTGGTGAATTCGCCGCCGGTGATCCGGACGCACTCCTGACCGACCAGTGCGCCCATCGGATGGAACTTGAGAAATCCCGGCACGATCTGTTCGGAAAGCTCGATGTTGGCTTGTATTCGGGCGATGCGGGGATCGTCGTGATAAGTCTCTGGCCGCGGCACCGGGCAGGGCTCGTCGACTTCCCAGGTCAACGGCGCGCGCAACTCTGGATCCTGGGCGAGCAAGTCGTAGAGGATCGTGGTGCCGGTGCGCGGTTGGCCGACGATGAAGATGGGTCGGTCGATCTTCTCGCGGGCGACGTCGGGATTCTTTTTCCGCCAATCGATGACGCCCAGGCGATTGGTCAGGGCTCGAATGAGGTCGCCGTAGGCGACTTCGACGCCGATCGCCGAGAGCCGCGACTCGTTGACGAGCCCGTCGACCAGTAACTCCAAGGCAGGTTGCCATCCGTCGTCGCCGAAGTCGTCGCATCCGGTCTGCGCGCAGGAGGTGGCGACCAGCTGCTCGACGGCGAACCGCTCCGGCAAAGTCATCGACGCTCCTGATGGATCGAGGTGGTAACCGCCGGGGGTTCGGGATTGTCGAGCCAGCGTAGGACGATAAAGCCGCGCTGCCGCCCGCCGGTGTCCAGCCAGTGACCCACACCGAGATCACGGGCCGAAATAGCAATGTGCACATGCCCGTTCGCGTCTGGCTCGACTCCCTTGTTGGTCACCGAGCTGTGCCGGCGACGCGGCTCGAGACACTCGTGCCAGATGTTTTCCAGCGTGACGTTCCAGTACCGGGTGTTGGGCGGCTCGATGTCGAGGACGAGTGCCTCGTCGGGGTCGAGCCGGAATGTCCCGATCATGTAGAGATTGTCCGGAGTGGTGTCGGCGTCGCCGAGGTCGGCGGCAGCAGCGGTCACCAGAGTGTTGGGCCGGTCCAGCAATTCGGGCTTGATGGTGCGATGCAGCGTGGTCAGCTTCATCAAAGTCCATGTCATCGCGGTCAATTGGTCTGCCAGCGCCACGTCGGTGAGCGCCGCGATCGGGTCGGCGTCCAACGGTGTGATCTCGAGTGCGGCGAGTTGCTCGGTCGCCCGGTCACCGATGTATTCGCGGACCACAACCGAGGATGCGTCCTCGGGAATCTGCACCCAGTGGGCGCCGCCGAGTTCCACCGGCCGCTCGGCGGCCAGGATCAGCACGAATTGTTCTGCGACCATTATCAAGTCGCGGTCACTGACGTACGCCGCCATCCGGCGTGGGTTGAGACCGGTGCCGGCGAGGATCTGTAATCCGAGATAGGCGCTGCTGCCGCGGTGACCGGTGATGCGATAGCTGCGATCACCGCGGATCATCGCGAGGTAGTAGTTTCCGTCGGGGTTGGGCCCGCCGACCATCCGATTCGGCGTACACATATCGAAAAACGACGGGTGGTCGGCGTCGGCTTCCACCGAAAGCTGCGCGCACAGCGCCGAGATTCGCGAGATGGCCCGCAGTCCTTCAAGAAATTCGCGTTCGGATTCGGCGTCCTCGGTGACGACGCTGGTCATGTCGCGCAGCATGTCTTGGAAGAATTGCCAGGCACCGGCCGATTGCAGCTCCGAGACATCGTCAGGCATGGCCTCACCGTACGACGACGTGGAGCCGGGCGTGCGACTTCTGATGTAGCTCTGTGACCTGACTGTGGCCGGCACGTGCCCGTTGCTCGGCTAGGTTTACCACTCGGCTGATCGACAGCGGACCTGACCCCACAGGGCCGAGAATCGATGATGGGCAAGGAGTTTTATGGATTTCGAGGGCGACCACACCCGTAATCTCATGTCGCTCGCTCACCGAGCATTGGGGCGCGACGACGTCGACAAGGGAGCACTGTGCGCGGCAGCGATCCGGGTGATCGACAACCCGCCTCGCGACGGCATCCTGCGCAATCTGGCCGACCACGTCTGCCAAGCCGTCTTCGACTGGGCCTGCTTCGATGGCTCAACCGCACGGTTGGAGGGCGTGGTGAACGGTTACGAGACGGCGTCTCGCGCGCTCGAAGCACTCCAGGTGGAGGAGCGACTCAACAGCCATTGAGTGAAAAGTGCTGCGGCTCAAGCGCTAACGGAACATCGAATACTGGGCGATTTCGGCCGACAGGCTGGGCTCCTGGAGTGCCCGTCGCAGAAAGACGTCGATGTGCGCGACGACCGCGGCGGCGTAGCTCGGTGCGGCGTCAAATTCGTGATTGCATTCGGCGAAGGTCACCAGTTCGGAGATCACGCCCAGTCGGGCCAGCTCGTCGGCGAGGCGCCTGGAGTTGATCGGCCGGATCAGCACGTCCGCGGTGCCGTGCACGATCATGGTCGGCGGATAGTCCGGGTCGACCAGGGCCAGCGGGCTGATGGCATCGGCCTGCGCTTGGGTGGAGGACTTTTCGAGCAGATCGATGGCGGGCAGGGCGCCATCGCTTCGTTGGTTGGCCAGGATCGCGGCGAGATCGATTCCGGCGGGCCCCATTTGCAGCATCGACGTGTCCCCCGGATGGAAGCTGACCGGCGCATAGCAGTCGATCACGGCAGCAACCGAGATCGGGACATCACGCTCGTCATCGCAGTGATCGAGGGTGTGGTCCGGCAGAGTCGCCGCCGTCGTCAACGCGATGTGGCCGCCCGCGCTGTGTCCCCACAACACCATCGCGTCCGGTCTCACGCCCAACTGATCGGCGTTGCACACCACCCACCGCAGAGCCGACCGCACATCGGTGAGCCGGCGCCGGCCACGGCGCGTGGCCCAGCAGGCGGTACTGCACCTGGATCACGGTGTATCCGCGTCCGGCGAGCGCGACCGACCTGGAATCGAGCATGGCCGGCGTCCCCACCCGCCAGGCGCCGCCATGCAGGTGCAGCACGGCCGCGTTGTGCCCACTCGGCACCCTCGGCCGGAAAACCCGTACTTTGAGCGGACCGGTGTCCCGGTGTGCGTAGACGAATTCCTCGACGGTCACCCCTGCACGGTAGCCGTCGCGGCGCCTATGCCAAAGCGGCTGTCAGGTAACCAGATCCACTGCCAAATGAGGCCAGCTCGTCCTTGGGTACCTCGAAACCTTGTGCGGCGTATGCCTGTTCGGTCGTCCGGATGTCGGTTCGCCAACCGTGCGCCGCGAGATAGTCGGCGGCCGGGTTGCGGTCGCCGGTGTAGAACAGCTCGGCCAGGTTGATGTTGGAGCCGATGCGTTGCGACCGCTCGGTGAGCCGCTCGGCCCAATCGGCCGGAACGTCACGCATGTCCATGTGCTCGGTCGCGATCCGACTGCCCGGCGCGGAGAGGTTCGCGATGTTGTCGAACAATCGGTCCTGGGCGGCCGGCGGCAGGTAAACCAGCAAACCTTCGGCGCTCCAGGCGGTCGGTTGCTGCGGATCGAAGCCGGCCGCGACCAGTGCTGCGGGCCAGTCTTCGCGCAAATCGATCGACACCGTCGTCCGTCGCGCCGTCGGCTCGGCACCCAGGTCGGCCAGGGTCCGCGTCTTGAACGCGATGACCTGGGGCTGATCGATCTCGAAGACCGTCGTGCCTGCCGGCCACGGTAGGCGGTAGGCCCGGGTGTCCAGCCCCGATGCGAGAATCACGGCCTGTTGGATGCCGGATTCGGTTGCCTGCACGAAGAATTCGTCAAAGAAGCGGGTACGCACGGCGATCTGCTCGTTCATCGCGCGGCGGTTGAGCAGCGGATCGTCGGCGTGCGCGATCTCGCCGTCGATGAGCTTCACGAAGGTGTCGATGCCGACCGCGCGAACCAGTGGGTCGGCCCACGGGTCGTCCAACAGCGCATCCGGGTTCTGCGACGCCATCGCGCGCGAGGCGGCGACTGCCGTTGCGGTCGCGCCAACGCTGGAAGCCAGATCCCACGTGTCCTTGTCAGTACGAGCCATCTCGGCATCCCTCCCTGTGACGATTTACTTAGCCTAATTAACTATATCACGAGGGCGGGCGGCGCCGCGAAAAGCTAGCTGAGCTTGGCGTACTCCGCGTGCAGGGCATCGAGGCGGCGCAGCGTCTCGTCGCGTGGCTGGGTCGGCAACTCGACGGTGACGTGCTCGATGCCCAGATCGCGGTAGCCCGCCAAGACGTCGGCCGTCACCTTCCCGATATGGGAGGCGATCACCGGGACATCGGGTCCGGCGAGATCGCGCAGCTTCGCCAGGTCACCGGCAAGCGCGTCCGCGGAAGGGCTCAGCGAGAGCCACCCGGCACCCAGCTCGGTGATGCGGGAGAAGTTCGCCGGTCCGCCCCCGATGTATACGGGTGTGTGCGGCTGGGACACCGGCTTGGGCCAACAGTAGATCGGGTCGAAGTCGACGTACTTGCCGTGAAAGGCAGCCTCGTCCTTTGTCCATATCTCGATCATCGCGCGGAGTCGCTCGTCCATGACGCGGCCGCGCACGCGTGGATCGACACCGTGATTGGCGATCTCCTCGCGCAGCCAGCCCACCCCCACACCGAAGAGGAAGCGGCCCTGCGACACCAGGTCCAGCGACGCCACTTCCTTGGCCGTCTGGATCGGATCGCGTTGCGTGACAAGCGCGATGCCGGTGCCCACCAGCAGCGACGTGGTGACGGCCGCAGCCGCCGTCAGCGAGACGAACGGATCTAACGTCCGGTAATACTGCGGCGGGATCGGACCGCCCATCGGGTAAGGAGTTTCTGCGTCCACGGGTATGTGGGAATGCTCTGCCACGAACAATGACCCGAAGCCACGCTCCTCGAGGGCGACCGCCGCGTCGACCGGTCCGATCGCCGTGTCGTTGAAAAAGGTGAACACTCCTAAACGCATCTGCGTTTCCTTCCCTGCCTACTGGCCACCTGCCAAGTTTTTGCCAGCGCGGCCGGTGCAACCGCGCCCAATGCGAAGGTTATTCCGGAGGCACCCCCCGGCGCAGTAGCCTCACCTTCGTGGTGAATCGCGATCATGGCGACGTCGGCGACGCGCCGTCTGTCCCGCCCCCGCTGCGGCCGGTGAGCATTACTGCCCAACCGTCGGCGGCTGAGCAAGCCCGCACCATCGCGGCCGCCAGTAATGCGGCGACGTTGGCCACCTTGACCGCCGACGGCGACCCCTGGGCGTCGCTGGTGGCATACGGGTTGGCCGGCGGCGCTCCCGTGCTCTGCGTGTCAAACCTTGCCGAGCACGGGCGCAACCTGGCCAACGACCCGCGGGCCAGCCTGTCCATTGTGACGACGAGCAGCGACTCCGACCCGCTGGCGACCAGCCGGATCACGTTGGCCGGCGGGGTCGCGGCGCCGCTCGGCGCTGATCGGGAAGCGGCGCGCACTGCATATATGGACGCCGTTCCGGCGGCGCGGTTCTACATCGAGTACAGCGACTTCACCCTGTGGGTGCTGCGGGTCGATCGGGTGCGTTGGGTCGGTGGATACGGCCGGATGGATTCGGCCACCGGCGAGCACTACCTCGCCGTCGAACCCGACCCGGTGACGCCGGCCGCGGGTCGGGCGATCGCGCACCTCAATGCCGACCATGCCGAGGCTCTGGCGTCGATGGCCCGGGCATTCGGCGGCTATCCCGACGCCGGCGAGTCGGTGTGTACGGGAATCGACCGCTACGGCCTCGACCTACGGGTGCACACCCCGCGAGGGGTCGCCTACACGCGGGTCGGGTTTCCGGAGCCGCTCGCATCTGCCGAGCAATTGCGCTCGGTCACAGCGGAATTGGCTCACGCGGCCGCTGGCGCCGGCTGACTACTTCGCAGCCACCACGGCAAAGCGCACGCTCAGACCGTGCCACTATGCACGTCGCTCGTCCGGTCCGGCGCTCCGGCGGCGCAGGGCTCGCAACCAACCTCTCGCCGGTCGGCCCGCTGGCTTCCGTACGGCGATGTCCTCGTAGCGACTCGTCGCTCGCCCTGCCCTTTTCGCCTGATACATCGCCAGGTCGGCATCGCGCAGGATCTCTTCGGCACCGCGCTGCTCATCGGACTGCATGGTGACCAGACCGATGCTGGCGCTGATCCACACATAACGTGTTGCGGTGGAATCGCTTTCGTGATCAACCGCAATAGGCTCGGCGAGTGCGGCGTGTAGTCGCTTGGCGAGATCGTCGACCTCGGAGGACTCCAGGGGGGCGGCCAGCAGCGCGACGAACTCATCACCGCCGACCCGCCCGACCACGTCGTCGGGACGCAATGCCTGATCAAGTCGTTGCGCCGCAATCTGCAGCACGGTGTCTCCTGCGTAGTGGCCGAGCGCGTCATTGATCGCTTTGAAGTTATCGCAGTCAATGTAAAGTACTGCACCCAAAGGGTTTTGCTCGGCCTTGACCGCGTTGTTGATAAGCGCGATCACCCGTGCGCGGTTAGGCAACCCGGTCATCGGATCGTGGGCCGCCTGGTGTTCTAGTCGTTGATGAGTGTTGTGGCTTTCAGTAACGTCGACGAACGAGATCAACATCGACGAACGGACGGGATCGGTGGGATCCAGCGGCGACCAGTTCACCGAGACCCAGATTCGTTGACCATCTCTCGGTCGATCGACGCCGTAGATGGTCGCCTGGTTGGGGGTTGTGGCGAGGGTCTGCAGAACCGGCCGTTGGTCGGGGCTCAGCAATTCTCCGGCGCTGTCGTAGACCGAAACCGACGCGAGCTTGGCGAACTCGAGCGCGTCGACGCCCGTCTCCGGTACACCCATGATCCTAAGCGCCGCGGGATTGACCGATTCGACCTCGCCACTCGCGGCGATCACGACCACGCCTCCCCTAAGGGATGTCACCACTGTCTGAAAGTGCTGTTCTGCGCGGCGGAGAGCGGTTTGGTCGGCGCACAGCACCACGTATCCGTCACTCATCGGCGATACGGACACCCGCATGGCGCGGATGGAGCCGTCGACGGCCCGGTGCGTGGCGTGCTCGACTCCGCCGCCGGCGACGATGCTTGCCGGGTTCAGGTCGGCGCCGACCACCTCGTTGATCGGCAGCCCAAGCGCATGCGCCGCCGAGCTGCCGTAGATGGCCTCGGCCGCCGGATTCCAGCTGGTGATTTCGCCGTGCGCGGTGGTGGCGATGATGGCGTCGCTGACATGCGTCACCAGCGCCGCCTGAAAACGTAGGCCGGCCTCGATCGCCTTCTGCGCGCTCAGATCCCGAAAGATCACCTTGTGAGCCGGCTTGCCTTCCCACCGCGTGCGAATGCCGAGCGCCTCGACCGTCAGGGTCGTTCCGTCGAGCCGCAGCACGGTGATTTCCAGCGCCGGGGTCGCGTCGCCTTCGTACCGGCGCGCGCCGATGTAGTCGCGCACCGCGGTCCGCGAGTCCGGATGCAGGAAATCCGCGACTCGGCGTCCCAACAATTGATCGGCGGACTCAGCCGCCAGATTCCGCACCAACGCCTCATTGACGTAGACATAGCGTCCGTCCACGTGAACGCAAATGCCGACGGGACTGTGATCGAGTAACCACTGGTAGCGCTGTTCGGTCTCAGCCGTCACCGACGGGACGGGCTCCCCAGCCCAGCTTTCGGTGCGCCCGGCGGATGGCGCCGCGCTGAGGTGATCGTCCATCCGCCCCGGCCTTAAGTCGGCAGCATCCCATCATTTGCTGCTTCGATCAGCATAAGACGCCAAGACCGGCAGGCGCGCCAAACGCGCTTTTCCTGAATTGGCGACTATGCCAAATTACGGGGATCAAGGTCCCCATGGTCGCGTCAAGCACCGAATAGCAGATTCGTCGCAGAAAGTGCCCGGGTTGATGCGGGGGTTATCGCGCCGACCTGGCTGCTTCGCGCCGAGCCTTCTCTTTCGCGTGGGCGGAGCAGCAGTGCATCATCTCGAGGTGGTATCGGTCGCAGCAATAAGGCGAGCAGTAGTTTGATGCCGCTGGTAGCCAATACGGATCGGACAGGTCGCGTCGTTGGTCGTGCGCTTCGAACCTGTGGCCGCAATGCACGCAGGTCTTGATCTTGATCTTGGCTTTAGTTCCGATAGCCATGTGATCCAGGTTACGCGTCACGGCCGCGAATCGGGGCTTTTTTTCACGACGTTAACAACGGTCAATCGTCTACGGAAACGCCTGGCCTGCAAGACGAGCATCGTGCTGTGCCACGACGAATTACATACTTCGCCAAACTAACTCAGCCGCATCCGATTCTCGCCATTGCCGCTGCCAATGCGATGCGCGGTCATTCCAGCGGGGTCGGCGGCAGCAGGCCGACGTTCAGGCAGATGGGCGCGACGGGCTCTACGGCCGCGGCCCGGGTGGGCGCCCGGCTTCAGACGCGACGGCGCACCACGGGAATGAACCCTGTAACCAAGGCGTTCGGCTTGCGGTGGCGCGCACGAGGATTTGTCTTAATATCAGCCCATCGAGCATTCCTACGCGAAGGCGGAGGTCACGGCGTTGAGGATTCTCAAGCTGGCATGGGTTCCGCTGGTCGTGGTCGTGGCACTGATCATCGGGGGCGTCGCGGTTATGCGACTCAATGGCGTCTTCCCGGACCCGGCTTGCCGAAGCCGGATCCCCGGGATGCGACCCCGCCGTACGCGCCCAAGACCGCCATCTACGAAATCCTGGGGCCGCCCGGGACGACGGGCGTCGTGAACTGGATGGATGCGGAGTCACTGCCGCAGAAGGCCAACTTCACCACGCTGCCCTGGTCGAAGACGATCGTCGCCGCGATGCCCGGGATCTTCGCCTATGTCGTCGCCCAGGGTGACGGCCCCTCGATCAGCTGCCGGATCACCGTCGACGGGAAGTTGGTCGACCAGCAGCAAGTCAACACCCGGGACGCGCAGGTCTCCTGCTTGGACAAGTCCGCGTGACGGACGGCACGAGCGATACGGACCAGATCCCCGTCGCGCAGCACAGCGGAGTCGAGCACAAACCGCGCATAGCCCGCACGATCCGCGTCCTGGCACTACCGATCGTCATCGTGTGGGTGCTGTTGGCGGTCGGCGTCAACGTCTTCGTCCCACAGTTGGAGAAGGTCGCCGAGGAGATCTCGGTACCTCTGTCGCCGTCAGATGCACCGTCGGTGACCGGGATGAAGCACATCGGTGAGAAGTTCAAGGAGTACGACTCCGACAACCTCGTACTGGTGACCCTGGTCGGTGACAAACCACTCGGGCCGGACGCCCACAAGTTCTACGACGAACTGGTCAAGAAGATCCAGGCTGACCACGAACACGTCGAGCATGCGCTGAACTTCTGGGGCCAGCGATTCACGTCCTCGGGTGTCGAGAGCTACGACCATAAGGCCGCCTACGTTCAGGTCAACCTGAAGGGTGACCAGGGTGGTGCCGAAGGCGACAAATCTGTTGCCGCCGTTCGCAAAATCGTCGCGGACTCCAAGCCGCCGGCGGGGGTGAAGGCCTACGTCGCCGGCCAGGGGGCCCTGACTGCCGACACGATCGTTGTCGGAGATGCAGAGCCTGGCCAAAATCACGATCATCACGGTCGTCATCATCGCGATCATGCTGATGTTCGTTTACCGCTCCATCGGCACCGTGTTGCTGACCATGGTGATCCTCTTCGTGGGACTCGCGACCGGCCGCGGCGTGGTTTCGCTGCTGGGCGAAACCGGCATCATGGGGTTGTCGACCTTCGCCGTGAACCTGCTGACCTCACTGGCAATCGCGGCGGGTACCGATTACGCGATTTTCATGGTCGGCCGCTACCAGGAGGGCCGTGAACGGGGCTTGGACCGTGAAGCCGCCTACTACGACATGTTCGCCGGCGTCAGCAAGGTGGTCCTGGGCTCCGGTCTGACCATTGTTGGGGCGCTGGCCTGCTTGAAGTTCACCCGGCTGCCCTACTTCAGTTCGCTGGCGTTCCCGTGCGCAGTGGGACTGCTGGTGGTGGTGGCGGCTGGGGTCACGCTGACGCCCGCTCTCATCGTATTCGCCAGTGGCTTCGGTCTTTTCGATCCGAAGCGCGAGTTCAACTACACCCGGTGGCGCCGCCTGGCGACCGCCATCGTGCGATGGCCGGCGCCCATTCTCGCCATCTCGGTCATCATGGCGATCGTCGGCGCCCTCGGCTTGGCGGGATTCACCCCGCGCTACAACGACCTTTACTATCTGCCGCACAGTGCCCAGTCGGTGCAGGCATACGACGCGGCCGACCAACACTTCACCCAGGCCCGCCTGAACCCGGACCTGCTGATGATCGAGTCCGACCACGATCTGCGTAATCCCCGAGACATGCTGGTGCTGGACAAAGTCGCCGGAGCCATCTTCCGGGTGCCCGGCATCGAACGGGTGCAGAGCATCACCAGACCGCTCGGCCCACCGATCGAAGACGGATCCATTCCGTTCCAGCTCAGCGTGCAGAGCGCGCCGATCCGCGACAACCTCAGTTACCTGAAGGCCCGTGTCGGCGACATCAAGAAGATCACCGGTTTCCTTGACACCCAGATCGCCCTGCTGGAGAAGCAGTACGCGATGACCCAGAAGCTCGCGAACGCGGCGGACGACAGCTCGAAAACCACGGCGGAGACGGCGGCCATCACGGACGAGATCCGAGACCACATCGCCGATTTCGACGACTTCTGGAGGCCGATCCGCAGCTACTTCTACTGGGAGAAGCACTGCTACGACATCCCGATCTGCTTGTCGCTGCGGAGCGCTCTTCGACGCCTTGGACGGGTTCGATCAGCTGGCCGAGAAGTTCCACGCCCTCACCACCGACCTCACCGACACGGCGTCGGCCACCCGCGAATTGCTGGCGATCATTCCCGAGAACATCGCCGTCTCGAAGGCGATCCGGGACACGACGCTGACCATCTACAGCTCGTTCGACAGCCTGATCGATCAGTTCGACCGGCTGACCGACACCAATGCCGTGATGGGCAAGTCGTTCAACGACGCTCGGGTGGAGAGCCTGTTCTACCTGCCGCCGGAGATCTTCCAGAACTCCGACTTCCAGTTCGGGTTGAGCCTGATGGTGTCGCCGGACGGAAAGGCCGCGCGGTTCATCATCACCCACGCCGTGGATCCGGCGACCGCAGAGGGAATCAAGTCGGTCGATCAGGAGCGCAACGCGGCCAAGGAGGCGCTGAAACTCACCTCGCTGGAGAACGCGGATATCTACCTCGGCGGCACCGCCGCGACGTTCAATGACATCGCCACCGGGGCCTGGTACGACCTCCTGATCGCTGCGGTGGCGTCGATCGTGCTGATCTTCATCATCATGGTGCTCGTCACCCGCGCTCTCGTCGCCGCGGGAGTCATCGTCGGCACGATCGTGCTATCGCTAGGCGCGGCGTTCGGATTCTCGACGCTGATCTGGCAGCATCTGGGCCATTTCCAGTTGCACTGGGTGGCAACGGAATTCGCGTTGATCGTGCTGCTAGCTGTGGGGTCCGACTACAACCTGATGCTGGTGTCCCGAATCGAGGAAGAGATCGGCGCCGGCCTGAACACCGGGCTCATCCGCGGCGTGGGCGTGACCGGCCCAGTGGTGTCCGCCGCCGGTGTGGTGTTCGCCGTCACGATGGCCGCGATGCTCAGCAGCGACCTGCGGGCGATCGGTCAGTTCGGGTCCACGATCGGCATCGGCCTGTTGTTCGATACCTTCGTCGTTCGCACGCTGATCACGCCGTCGATCATGACGTTGATGGGGCGCTGGTTCTGGTGGCCGAAGCGGGTGCGGGTCCGCCCGGCCAGCCAGATGCTTCGGTCCGTCGGGCCGCGCCCGTTGGTTCGTGCTCTGCTGTACCAGCCGCGGCACGAGGTCCCGCCGGACGCGTAACACCGCCAAGATGATCAGCCCGGTTGCTGCGGGTCCTCGCCCATGACGTCGCCGAAGCTTCGCGAAAGGTTGGCAATCATGCGCTGGCGAAGATACTCGTCGCCCTCCGGCTTATAACTGTCTGGCACCGCCAGCACGGCCACGTAGGAGCTGGCGGCGACGGCCGACCACATGGTCAGCGCGTGCTCCAGTCGCCGGTTTTGCGGCTCGACGCCCATCCAGTCGGCGAGCGGTTGGGTCATCACCCGCTTACGGATGACCGATACTTTGCGCTGCAGATTGCGGGTCGTGGTGACGATGCGCGCCATCGCGACCAGTCGATCCATGGTCATCGGGCCGCGGCCCTCGGCGACTGCACTGATCGCCGCAGTGCCGGCGCTCAGCAGCGCCTGTTCGGGCTCTACACCCTTGGGTATCTCCTTGAGCGCGGCAGCCGTCGCCTCCGAGACTTCGTCGGCGATCGACATGAGAACGGCCTCGGTGGTGTCGAAATACCCGGCGAAGTCAGCCGCCGTTATACCGGCCTTCGCAGCGACCTGATCGACGGTGGTGGCGTCATATCCTTGGCGCGCAAAGAGTTCCAAGGCAGCATCGACGATCCGCTCACGGACGGCATGAGGCCGACGTTCGGTCAGCGACGACCGATCCCCTGAGCTGGCCCTCGGGCTGGACCCCACACCCACCGTGCAAGTATCGCACCTACGCTGCGAGTTCCAGGCCGGTTCGGCAGAGGAGGCGGCGGCATCGGCCGCACGATGAGATCGGGCATCGACGCGGGTCTATGTCGTGACGACACCCACCTGACGGAGGACGGCGAGATGGCGAAACCTCAGTACGACCACCTGTGGGCACTGGCCCACGCCGAGCGCGCGGCACTGGCCGACGATCTCGCCGGCCTCAGCGTCGAGCAGTGGCAACAGGCCACCCTGTGCGCGAAGTGGAACGTCGAGGACGTCGTCGCGCACCTGACCGCTGCCGCGAGCCATGACGCAGGGAAAGTGGTTGCGCAGCATGCTCGCCGCGCGCTTTCGTCCCGACGTGCACAACCGTCGACGGTTGGCCGAACACCGGGGCGATGACCCAGCTGAAACCCTCGACCGGTTTCGGGCCATCATCGACAGCACGACATCGCCCTCGTCGCACATCCCGGCCTATCTCGGCGAGGTCGTCGTGCACGCCCAAGATATTCGCCGACCGCTGGGGCTGCACCGGACACCCGGCGTCGACGCCTTGACACCGGTGGCCGAATTCTTCGCGGGGCGCAACTTCGCCGTGCGGAGCAGCAGCCGTGTTGCCGACCTGCAATTGCGGGCAGACGACAGCCCGTTCGTCGCCGGGCGCGGGGCCCTGGTCACCGGATCGACCCTCGCTCTGGTCATGAGCATGGCCGGTCGCTCGGTTTACCTCGACGAACTCGAAGGCCCCGGTGTGCAACTCCTGCGGGCACGAATCCAGCCATGACGTGAGCCTTCGAGCACCTGGCCGGCGGCCCGATGGGAAAAGTGGTGTTAAGCGTCAAGCCGCGACACCCATCGGACATGCTGGACCGATGGACCACTACACCCACGACGGCCTGACCTTCGACGTCCGCGATGCCGGACCTGCTGACGGACCGGTCGTCGTTCTGCTGCACGGCTTCCCGCAACACAACGACAGCTGGGACGCCGTCATCGACCGCCTCACCGCGCAGGGCTACCGCTGCCTGGCGCCCAACCAGCGGGGATACTCGTCGGGCGCCCGCCCGCCCCGCCGCCGCGACTACCGCATCCCGGACCTCGTCGGCGATCTCGGCGCGTTGATCGATGCGAGCGGAGCACAGCAAGTGCACCTGGTCGGACACGACTGGGGTGCCGCGGTGGCGTGGGCCGCGGCCGCGGAGATGCCCGAGCGGCTCAAGACCGTCTCGCCGGTGTCCGTGCCGCATCCGGCGGCCTTCATCAAGTCGTTCGCCAACAGTCGTCAGGGTCTGGCGTCGTGGTACATGTACTTCTTCCAGTTGCCGCGGGTGCCGGAATGGTCGATGAAGTGGCGCAACGGCGCGATGATGTCCAAGCTGCTGCAGCAGGCCGGGCAGACACCGGGGGCGGCCGCGCGGGACGTGCAGGCGATGGGCGAACCTGGAGCCCTGACTGCCGCGATCAACTGGTACCGCGCGATGCCGCTGTCCAATCCCCGCGCGATCAACCAAAAGGTCTCCGTGCCAACGCTTTACGTGTGGAGTGACGGGGACACCGCCCTGATGCCCAAATCAGCGCACAACACCGCCCGATACGTGGACGGCGAATACCGGTTCGAGATCATGCCCGGAGTTTCGCACTGGATACCTGACGAGGAACCCGACAAGCTGGCCGAGTTGCTTCTCGAGTGGTTCGCAGCCCACTAATTCAGTCGGGATCGACTGTCGCTCAAGGCTTTCTCGATCTCCGACCAGGTCTGTTCGACGATTTTCGCCGCCGGCTGCAACTCAGTGATGCGCGAGGACACCTGACCGGTGTTGGCGACGCTGGCGTCCATGTCGCCGTCGAAGTACAGGTCGGTGATCCGGCCGAGCAGCGGTAGCCCGGGCTCGGCGGCCGCAGCACGAGCGGCGAGACCGGTCCGCAGCACCCGCATGGTCGGGTTGCCGGGTAGGTCCAGCATCACGGTGCCGTCGTCGCCGGCCGCGATGATTTCGTTCTTGAAGTTGGCGTGCACGCCGGCTTCGTGGCTGGCGAGCATCCGGGTGCCCATCTGCACACCCTCGGCGCCGAGAACGACGGCGGCTGCCGCGGACCGTGCGTCACAGATGCCGCCCGCCGCGATGATCGGTAGATCAACACGGTCGGCGACGAGTGGCAGCAGGACCAACGTCGAAGCACCCAGGGCCGACTTGAACCCGCCGCCCTCCACTCCCTCGACCACTAGTGCGTCGACGCCTGCGTCAACGGCCTTCATCGCACCCTTCAACGATCCGATGACGTGGGTGACGGTCATGCCGGCGTCGTGCAGTCGGCCTGTGAACAAGGCCGGGTCGCCGGCGGAGGTGAAGACGTGGCGAACCTCGGCGGCGACCAGTTCGTCGACGATGGACGGGTCACGCTTCCAGCCCTGGATCATCAGGTTGGCCGCGACCGGGCGGTCGGTGAGTTCATGCACCCTGCGCAGGTCAGCGCGCCCTTCGGGGGTCAGCGTCTCGATCATTCCCAGACCGCCACCCTCGGAGACGGCGGCGGCCAGTTCGGCCCTGGCGATGTAGGTCATCGGGGCCTGGACGACGGGGTACTGCACGCCCAGGAGCGTTTGGATGCGGTTGGCCACGCCCTGATTCTGCCCGGGCCATTTCATGAACCAGTACGGGATCGACCTGGCCCGCTCCGCGCACCATTAGCGCGTGGGCCGGCCGCGGGCGTGGCCGGCCGCGAGAGTGCAACTAGCAAGGCATCTGTCGAGACGCACCACCGCTAGTTGCACTTTCGCGCACGACGTCACGATGCCCCACTCTGGGGGCGAACCGCGATCACTTCGATCTCCACTCGCATGCCAGGCCATACCAGTCCCGGGATCACTCCCAACATGAAGACCGGTTGGTGATGGATGACTGCCTTGCGGACGGCTGCGTAGGCGGGAATGTGGTCCGCATCGGTGAGCCATTGCCGGACGCTCACGATGTCGACCAGCGCGGCGCCGGCCTGGTTCAGTGCTTGCTCGACGTTGCGCCACGCCTGGGTCGCCTCCTCGCTGAAGTCTTGCGGCAACGTCCCATCCGGGCGCAGTCCGGGAGTGCCAGAGGTGTAGATCAATTCGGCTGTCGCCGGTATGCGCACGGCGTCGGCGTAGTTTCCGATGTGGCTGGCCACGCCGGTCATGATCGGTTCAACTGCACTCGGCATCGTCGGCCTCACTTCTGTCGAAAAAACGCCTGCCACTCGGCACAGCGGCGCTCAAAAGGTACCATTCAGTACATCGGAACGGGTCTGTCGAGATCTCCGGCTCCGTGTCATATAGGTTGTTTCTGCCCGGATTCTCACGCGCAAGTCTGTGCACATAGGCGCGCTGAAACTGTACCTAGTAGTACATTTGTGGCGATGTCCCTGCCGGAGGAAGGATTTCGAGTGTCGCATCATTTCGACAGTCCGAGCGGTCGTGAAGACCCTCGACTGAACTTGTGCGATGTATATGTCTTTGCCGGCGGACCGAACACAACTGTGATGGCCTTGACCGTGAATCCGGCGGCAACACCGGACACGGCGATGCCTTTCCGCGGCGAGGCGCTCTACACCTTTCACTTCGACACTGACCGCGACCGACATGAAAATGTCTCGTTCGCAGTGGAATTCGCCGTCTCCGCCGAAGCCGATGACGACACGGTTCGAACTTTCGCCGTACGCCGGGTCGAGCACGCCGGCCACGGTGCCGGCGACGTACTGGTGTCGGGAGTTGTTGGCGCCTCCGCGTCCGGTAGCGGAGTGCGGGCCTTCGCCGGCGTCGTCCACGACCCTTTCGCCGGGGACGCCGCCGCGCTCAACGCATTCAAGGACGCTGTCCAGCGCGGTGCGTATCGACCGGACAGCTTCGACAACCACGTCAACTACTTCCATAACCGCACAGTCGCCGCGATCGTTCTGGAGGTGCCCACCGATCTGATCTCGCAGACGCCGCGAGTGGATATGTGGGCAACAGTGATGTTGCGCGGCCATGCACCGGATCAGCAGGTGGCCCGATGGGGGTTGCCATTGTTCACTCACATCTTTCTGCGCGACGACGAGCTGCGTGAGCAATTCAATCGCACTCCGCCCTCCGAAGACGGCTCTGCTTTCGTGTCGAGCACCGTCGACACGGTCACTCGGTATGTGACCGCAAGTGGCGCGGCCGGCGATCCCGCAGCGTATGCGCGCAGAGTCGCCGCACTCTTCGGATCCTTTTCACTCCCTTACGAATTGGGCAGCGTCGCATCGTTCGACTTCGCGGGGTTCAACGGCCGCGCGCTGAACGACAATGTCATGGACGTGATGTTGACTCTGCTCGTCAACGCTCCACTGAGCACCGGGATCCGTCCCGACCCAGCGCGATTTGCCACCGATTGGCCCTATCTTCTGCCCGCTCCCGCGGACAGGCCGACTACACATCCATCACGCGGAGGGCAATAGGACCATGCCGTTCATCCGAGTCAACTGCCCCAAGGGAGCGCTCACCCCCGATCAGAAGGCGAAACTCGCCCCGCGATTGGTGCACGCGCTCATCCGCCAGGAGATCGACCCCGTCACCGAGATCGGCACCGCCGCAACTGGCTTCTTCTACAACGAAGTCGACGTCGAGAATTGCTTTCCCGGCGGGGTTCCCCTTACTGCGCATCCCGAAAAGATGTTCTGGACCGTCGAAGCGTTCGTGGCCGCGTCGTACTTCAGCCAGCCGCGACGCGACGAGATGCAGTCCGACATCGCGAAAGCGTTCGTCGACATTTTGGGAGACGACGGCAGCATCATGCAGCGCGAGGACATCACTATTGCGCCGTCCTGGCTGATGCGTCTTCATGTCGTGGTCATCGAGATACCCGAAGGCAGTTGGGGCGCCGGCGGTCAGACGATCGACACCGAAAAGATCAGCAAACTGATCGGCGCGACGCAGGGGCCCGTTCGGCTCGCGGAAGCCCTCGAACTCGGCTCAAAGATGAAGCAGGCACGCCTGTCCTAGCGGCCTACTCGGCGACAGAGACCCTGTTGCGGCTGGCGACCATATCGAGCGAGTCGGTCAACGCCCAAACTGACAAACCAAGCAGTGCAATGTCTTTCATCAGAAATTCCCCGGTGGCCGACAGGACGGGAAAGCCGCCGGCCGAAGCTTCCCCGATGCCGGGCGTGGTGAGCATGAACGACAAGGTGCCCAGGAAAAACAGCACGGCCAATGCGCCGCCGAGCACGGACAACTTCGGCGACCAAGGTTTGACCGCCAACAAGACAGCGGCGATCAATTCAGCCGTGCCGAGTAATTCGCTGAAAGTATTGATCGACACGATGTGGTAGACCCAGCTCAAGAACGGACTGTTGGCGACCAGCGGTGAGATGCCCTGAGCTTCATACGTCGTGAATTTCATCGCGGCGAACCACGCGATCACGATGACCAGGCCGTAACGGCCGGCGAGTGCGCCAATGCGGGTACTCGCCTCGCCTGTCTGCCGAATCTTCAAACCTCGGGTGGTTCCTGCGTTGGACATAGAGGCTCCGCTGGTCCCTTCGTTTGTCGATCGCCACGTCGGCAATCCAGATTGACCGCCCCCTGTTCGTACTTTCAAGTACGAACATGAGCGTCTTAACTGCAGAAATTATCACATAAATGTACTGGACAGTACATAAATCTCGTCGCGTGCCCGTCGGGCGCACGGCGGGAGTTACACCGACAGACCGGGACCTGCCTCGAAGTGGCGGACGTGATCGATGGCCATGTCCAATGCGACTTCCATCGGCCGCGAGTCGTGCGCTGTCTGAGCCAGCAGGTAGCCACCCTGGAGAGCCGCCATCACCCCGGTCGCGAGCCGCTGCGCGTCCGCGTCTTCACGTAAGACTCCGCGGTCGCGCATCCGGGCAAACGCATCGGCCAGCAACTGCTCCCATTCGTCGAAATGCTTTGCCAGCGCCACTCGCGCCGTGTCATTGACGTCTGAGAGTTCGGCGGCCAACGACCCAAGCGTGCATCCCCACGCGCCGCGGCGCAAAGCGTTGCTTTGAACGATGGCATTCCGCCATTGCTGAAGGCCCCGGAAGGAGTCGAGCTTCTGCAGCCGAAGTGTCTGTTTCGTCAGGATTTCTTCGGCCCGCAAGGCGATAACGTCCTGAACCAGGTCATCTTTGCTGTTGAAGTGTTGGTAAAACTGCGATTTGCCTGCCGTGCCCGCGGCCAGAATTTCTTCCACGCTGGTGGCTGCGACCCCTTTGACGTACATCAACTCGGCAGCCGCTCGAATAATCCGTGCCCGTGTATCGGCCCCGCGCCCCTGTCGCCGCGAAACCGGCTCCTCAGAGTGTGTGGCCACCGCTTTATGCTACTGCGAGCACAGCAAGGCCCCTGAGCTCAATTGATCCGCAAATCGTAGCGGGGCGTAGTCCTGCTCCACCCGCGCGTTAGTGTCTTTTCGTCGGCTTCCGCGAACAGGCCGACAGAAAAGTTGAGCTATTCATGACCGCACCAGCAGACTCGTCAACGCTCGAAGAGCGGGTCGGCCATCACTACACGATGGACGGCACCTACCTCGTCGGCCGCGAAAAGCTACGCGAGTACGCCCGCGCGGTACAGGACTATCACCCCGCGCACTGGGACGTCGACGCCGCCGCCAAGCTGGGTTACTCGGACCTGATCGCGCCGCTGACCTTCACCTCGACTCCCGGCATGACCTGCAATCGCCGCATGTTCGAACAGATCGTGGTCGGCTACGACACCTATATGCAGACCGAGGAACTGTTCGAGCAGCACCGCCCGATCGTGGCCGGGGACGAGTTGACGGTCGACGTCGAGTTGACGTCGGTGCGCAGGATGGCGGGCCGGGACCTGATCACCGTGACCAACACCTTCACCGACGCAGCCGGAGAGCGGGTGCACACCTTGCACACCACCGTCGTCGGTGTCACCGCCGCCGACGTCGATCCGGCTATCAAGACGGCCGTTCAGGGCGCGATGATGCACGACGTCGACATCTTCGGAATTGGCGAGGACGACTATCACAAGACCGTGCGGCCCGACGGCGAGATCCGGATCGCCGACGCGGGCCTGACCCGTACACCCGGGACCGCGTCGTTCGATGACGTGAAGGTCGGCGACGAGCTGCCGGTGCAGCAAGCCCGGCTGACTCGCGGGGACCTGGTGAACTATGCCGGTGTCGCCGGCGACGCCAACCCGATTCACTGGGACGAGGGCATCGCGAAGTTGGCCAATCTGCCCGACGTGATCGCCCACGGAATGCTCACGATGGGCCTGGGTGCCGGCTTCGCCTCCACGTGGACCGGCGACCCCGGTTCGGTCACGCGTTATGCAGTGCGACTGTCGGCTCCCGCGATCGTCTCGGCCAGAGAGGGCTGCGCCATCGAATTCGGTGGCAAGGTCAAGTCTTTGGACCCGGAGACCCGCTCCGGCGTCGTGATCGTCACCGCGAAAGCCGACGGCAAGAAGATCTTCGGCATGGCCACGCTGGGCGTCCGCTTCAGCTGATCGGCGTGAACTCCACGTGCAGCGCACTGAGTCCTCTCATGATGAACGTCGGATCGTATTCGTACACGGGGTTTTCCGCCGCTCCGTGATGCTTCTCGGAAATCCTGAAGTCGGCAGCCCTATCCAGCAATCGGTTCATCGAGATTCGTGCCTCGGCACGCGCCAGCGGCGCCCCCGGGCAGGAGTGGGGTCCACGGCCGAATGCCACGTGCTCACGCACATTGCGCCGATCGTGCTGAAACTCATCGGGATCGTCGAACTTCTCCGGGTCGCGGTTGCTGGCACCTGGTAGCAGCATGATGATCGTGCCGGCCGGAATATCGACGTCTCCGACGCGAGTGTTGGTGCGCGCCAAGCGGAAATGGCTTTTCACCGGGCTTTCGGTCCGTAATGACTCTTCGAGAAACGCCGGGATCAACGCTCGGTCGTCGCGTAGCTTCTGCTGAATATCTGGACGCTCGCCCATCACCCGCATGCCGGTGCTGAGCAGTTTGGTGGTGGTTTCCATCCCGGCGGCGAACAGAAAGGTGGCCAACTTGACCACTTCCTCGACCTCGGGGGTAGAGCCGTCCGGGTAGGTCGCTGCCGCGAGTTCGGTGAGCACGTCCTCACGCGGCGTGTTTCTGCGGTCGCTGATGTAAGAACGAAACTTCTCGTCGAGCCACATCAGCGGGTTGTGCGCGACGGTGTCGTCCTTACCTATTTCACCAACGTGTTCGTTGCCCAACACTGCGCGGAATTCGCGATGATCGTCGACAGGAACTCCGAGCAGGTCGGCAATCACGAGCATGGACAACGGTTTTGCGAAATCTTCCATGAACTCGCAGGAACCGCGGTCGAGGAACTTGTCGATCTGCTGGTCCGCCAGGCGCCAGATGAATTCCTCGTTCTCACTGAGGCGCTTGGGTGTGATCAGCTTGCTCAGCAATCCACGCGTCTTGACGTGGTCGTCGGCGTCCATGGTGACGACGTGCTCGGCCATCGGGATGGTCGCGCGGTGTTCGGTGATCAGATCGCTGATGTCGTCGCCCTGAGGCGTGAATGGCAGTGGCGGAAAGGGCCCGGCGACGGCGACACACGAGGAGAAGGCCGGGTCTTTGTAGGCAGCGAGCGCCTCGGCGTGGCCGGTCACTGCGACGACGCCGTGCGGTGTCGCCGGCCGCACCGGGCACTGCGAGCGCAGGTAGTCGAAGTAGGGATACGGGTCGGGGACCAGGGACTGGTCAGTGAAGTAGTCGACCGACTCGAAATCGCTCACGGCGCCTCCAGTGTCAATGCGCGGACTTGCGTAAAGGAACAAAAATTTGGTGTGATCCTATATGCGCGGCGGCCGATATCGCTCTGCGGTTGTGGTGGTAGTGATGAACAGGCAGTTCAGCATGCCGTCCATGACCAAATGTTCGTTCTGGAAGGATATAGATGATCGACTTCAACGACCAGGTCGCCGTCGTGACGGGCGCGGGCCGAGGCCTGGGCCGCCTCTACGCACTGGAATTGGCGAAGCGGGGAGCTTCGGTCGTCGTCAACGACCTGGGCGGCAGCATGCATGGCGACGGCGAAGACGCGAGTGTCGCCGACGCCGTCGTGAAGGAAATCGCCGAGGCCGGCGGGCGGGCCGTGGCGTCGCATCATTCCGTCGACAGCCCCGACGGCGGCCAGGCGATCATCGACACCGCGCTCGAGGCTTTCGGTCGGGTCGACGCCGTGGTGAGCAATGCCGGAATTTTCAGCAGCGTCCCGTTTGACGAACTCACCCATGATGATTGGACCCGCATGCTGCGGGTGCATCTCGATGGTGGATTCAACCTCAGCCAGCCCGCGTATCGGGTGATGAAAAAGCAGGGTTACGGACGGTTTGTGTTCATCTCGTCGTCCGCCGGCATGTTCGGTCAACCCTCGGAAGCGCACTACGCCGCGGCGAAGGCGGGACTGGTTGGCCTGTCCAATGTCATCGCAATCGAAGGTGCCGAGCACGGCATCAAATCCAACACCGTTCTCCCGTTCGGCTTTTCGCGCATGGTCACCGAGACCCTCGGCGATCCCAAGGCCTTGGAGGAGATCGGCTTCACCAAGGTCATCAAACCTGAACTCGTCGTACCCATCGTGGCGTTCCTGGCCAGCCGGGCGTGCGAGTTGACGCACCAGAACTATTCTGCCTGCGGGGGCAGGTTCGCCCGCGTGTTCGTCGGACTCGGAGAAGGCTGGCTCGCAGAACCTGACAGCCAGCCAACCGCCGACGACATCGTCAGCCACTTGTCCGAAGTCAGCGCCACCGATCCCTACACGGTTCCCGGGTCCATCTTCGAAGAGGTCTTCGCGATCTGCGAGCGGCTCGGCGTCACCGCGCTGGGGTAGCACGGCGTTATACCCTTGCTCGATGACCGCTCGCGGAGTGTCGCCCGCGCGCCTGGGTTCGTCGAGCCGCAGCGTGGCTCAGATCCGCACGCTCAAGTCCGCATTGAACCTGTTCGCCGAGTACGGTGTCGGCGCCACCTCGTACCAGATGATCGCCGACGCCGTCGGTGTCACCAAGGGCGCCATCTATCACCAGTTCAAAACCAAAGACGAGATCATCATCGCGGTTGCGGAGATGGAGCTTGCCAAGCTGGAAGACGCGCTGGAAGCTGCTGAAGCCGAGCATGATTCGGATCTTGCTCGTGAGCTTCTACTGAATCGGATTGTCGATCACGCCATCGAACACCGCCAAGGTGCGAACACCTTTCAGTTCGATCCCGTTCTCGTCCGGTTGCTGTCTGGCCATGCGCCGTTCCAAGGTTTTGTGGAACGGTTGTACGGGATGCTGGTCGGCGACGACGACAGACCCGACAGGCTCGTCCGACTCGCAGCGCTGACCTGCGTGGTCGGCGGCACTGTGGCCCACCCCCTGGTTGCCGAGGTCGACGACGAAACCTTACGCAGTCAAATGCTGGACGTAGTCAGGCAACTCGTCGGCCTCCCCAAGCCGAAAGTGCGCGCTGCCAGGTCGGGACGCCCGCGGAGTGCACGCGCCGCATCGGCCTAGCGGCCCCCAACCCGGCGCACATTTCCTCTTGACTTTGCTATCCGGACGTCTAGGCTCAGTGGCTATACGATCGTCTAGCTTCGCGCGCGAAAGTTGGAGGGCTCATGACGTGGTGTGAAGACTTCATCGCCGCATTCAACACGCATCAGGTCGAGCCGATGCTGGCGATCTGTGCTCCAGACATCAAGTGGGAGGACGTTTCCGGGCATATCGACTATGAGGGACACGACGGCGTCAAGCAGATGATCGAACTGACACTGATGGCCATCCCGGACTGCGCATTCACCTATCACGGCGGCCTGAAGCTGGAGAACTCCTACATGGTCGAGTGGACGATGTCGGGGAATGCGTTCGGGATCGACTTCGCCTGCCGTGGTGCGTCCGTCGGCGAGACCGACAACCGGGGCGCCATCGTGCACAACCGGGACTACTGGGATTCACGGTCATTCCCGGGAATGCCTGGAGGACCCGGAAAATCCGTCGATGAACGAAGTCGAGGCGATGAAAACCGCATCCGAAAACTGAGCCGTCTAGCCGAGGAGGGCCGCCATGGTGCCTGAAAAACTGATCACCGCCGATTGCCACATCACGCCGCCGCTCAGTTTGGTGAACGAGTTGCCCGAGCGGTATCGGGAGTATTTTCCACGCATCGAGAAAGACGGGGCCGGCAAGGAGGTCTTCAAGCCCGGTCACATCGTGTCGCTGTCGATGATGACCGGTGAGGGCGCCGACTCCGATATCCGTTCCGACGCAACGGGTGCCGAAGGCAATGTGGTGGCGGAGGCGCATCCGAGTTTGGATGCCGCTGAGCAGTTGGCTGATCTGGAGCGCGACGGCGTCTATGGCGCCGTGCTGATCGGCCGGATCGCCGACATGCCCAACGGGATTCCTGCCGATGCCGACATCGCCTACTGCAAGCTGGCGAACGATTGGTTGGCCGATCACTGGGGTCCATACCTCGATCGCGTTGCACCCGGTATCCATCTGCCGTTCAAAGACATTGGCGCTTCAGTGGCTGAGCTCGAGCGAGCGGCCGGCCTCGGTCTGCGGCCCGCGTTACTCCCCGACGGAATCTTTGAGCGCCCCTATTACATGGAGGAGTGGGAGCCGTTGTGGGAGGCCGCTGACAGTCTGCGTATCCCGATCACCATGCATGTCGGCGGGTTACGGCAACCGCTGGTCGGGCCGGGACTGATGGCCTATCCCGGCCGGCAAGATATCGGTTGGTACGTCCAGAGTTGCAGCATGGGCGAAACTCTGGGCTGGATGACCTACAGCGGCGTGTTCGAGCGCTACCCCGATCTGCACGTGATCTGCACCGAGGGTTACGCGGGCTGGTTGGCTTTCGCGATGCAGTTCTACGATCACCATTTCAGCCAAAGCCGGCTACACGATCTCGGTATCGACCACCTGATGGGGCCGGCGAAGATCGACATCCACCCGAGCTTCTACCTCAAGCGCCAGACCCACGCCACGTTCATGTGGGATCCACTCGCCATCCGCAACCGCGACCTGACCGGGTTGGATTGTCTGATGTGGGGCAATGACTATCCCCACCACGAGGGATCGTTCCCCTTCTCGGAAGACTGGATCACTAAACAGTTCGACGGCGTTCCGGCCCAGGAAATCGACCAGATCTGCCGGGGCAACGCCGCCGAAGTGTTCGGTATCAAGGTCTGAGCGTTGACCGACACAGTGGACGTCGCCGATCAGTTCCGTCTGGACGGAAAGGCCGCGCTGGTCACCGGCGCTGGAAAGGGAATCGGACGTGGAATCGCGCTCACCTTCGCGCGAGCCGGAGCCGACGTGGCCCTCGTCGCCCGCACCAAGGACGACCTCGACGCCGTTGCCGAGGAGATCAAGGCCCTGGGCGCACGCGGAGTCGTCATCGCTGCGGACGTCACCGTGATCGAATCGCTTTCCGATGTCGTCGATCAAGCGGTGCGGGAACTCGGCGGTCTCGACATCCTGGTGAACAACGCCGGCGGAGTCGAGCAACTCGGAACCTACCTGGACATGACCGTGGCGATCTTGGAAAACGCGTTCCGCTTCAACGTCTCGGCGCCCTTCGAACTCGGCCGTCACGCGGTTCCGCACATGCTCGCTCGCGGTGGCGGATCGATCGTGAACATCGGCTCGATGTCGGGCATGCAGAACGAGCGCGGGTTCCTGCCCTACAGCCTCGCCAAATCAGCGCTGGGCAAGTTCACTCAGCTCGCCGCCATCGAACTGGCTCCCCGTATCCGGGTCAACGGCATCCACCCCGGTTGCGTCGAAACCGAGGCCTTGAGCGGCTTCATGGACGCGATGCCCGATGTCCGAGCGGGCTTGCAGTCCAAGACCCCGATGCGGCGCAACGGGACACCTGACGACATAGCCGCTGCTGCCTTGTTTTTCGCAGCGCCGGCCTCGTCGTGGATCACCGGCAAGCTGCTCGAGGTCGACGGCGCCGCACCGGCGGGACTGTTTCCCAATACCTCACCCGACCTGTAGCAGAGGATTTGTGGCTGACGAACTTCGATTTGACGGTGACGTGGTGATCGTCACCGGTGGCGCCGGCGGTATCGGCCGGTCCCAGGCGATTGAGCTGGGGCGGCGCGGTGCGCGGGTGGTCGTCAATGACCTCGGCGGCAGTCCGCGCGGGGGCGGGTCGGACCCAACCATGGCTCAGGCGGTTGTTGACGAGATCCGTTCTGCCGGTGGCGAAGCCGTAGCCAGTGGGGCCAGCGTGTCGTCCGATGACGGGCCTGGGCGGATCGTCGGTGTGGCGGTGGACACCTGGGGTCGCATAGACGGGCTGATCCACAACGCCGCAATCGTCCTGGACGACCACTTCGAAGACGTCACCGACGACGACCTCGACAGCATCCTCGCGGTGAACTTGCGGGGTACTTTCCGCACGCTGCGGGCCGTGTATCGACAGATGAAGGACAACGGCGGCGGTCGCATCGTGACCCTGACCTCCGCGTCGGGTTTGTCCGGTGCATTTGGCCAAGCTGCCTATGCGACAACGAAAATGGGCGTGCTGGGGATCACCCGCTCGGTGGCGTGGGAAGGTATGCGGTTCGGCATCAAGGTCAACGCATTGGCGCCGGCAGCTTTCGACACCCGGCTGTTTTCTGTGTTCACTCCGGACGGCGACGCGGCGCTGCGCGGTCGGCCTCCCGAACTCGAGATCTCGCTGGATTCAGCGGAATACGTCGCGCTGTTGACCGCCAGCCGGGTGACGCCGATGGCTCTGGCCCTTGTGCATCGCAGCTGCCCTGCGACCGCCGAAATCTTCGGTGCGACCGGTGGATATTACTGTCGCTACGCGGTATCCCACACTGAGGGAGCAACTTTCGGCCCGCATCCGCTCGTTGAGGACATCGCCAACAATTGGGCCGATATCCGCGGCGCAACCCTGCCCAATGAGCTCGACGGCGAAGCGATGGCCTGGGGCGTGAAGGCTTATTCAGCCCGGCTGCAAGCCCTGGCCGTGCAATTACAGACTTCGGGATCCTGACCCCCGGTTAATCAACCAGCAGAGAACGTAATTCGCTGAGCCCCTCCTCTTCCAACGGAAGCAGCGGTGGCCGGGGATCACCGCCGCGTGCGCCGAGGAGGTTGAGGCCTGCCTTGACGGTAGTGGGCAGGCCGCCTGCAACGATGAAGCGCAGCAGCGGTGACAGGTCGTCGTAGATGGTCTTGGCGGTGCCGTAGTCGCCGGCCTGAGTTGCCGCATAGAGGTCGAGGCAAGGCTGGGGTCGCAGGTTGGGGGCGGCCGTGCACCATCCACTCGCGCCGGCGATGAGTGCGTCGAGGATCAGCGGGTTGCTGCCGTTGTAAAAGGGCAGTGTGTCTCCGGTGAGCTCTTTGATGCGCAGCATGCGGTCCAGGTCGCCGGTGGATTCTTTGACCATGGTGACGTTGTCGATGTCGGTGAACATCTGGACGAGTAGTTCGGGACTCATGTCGATACCGCTGGTAGCTGGGTTGTTGTAGGCCATGATCGGGATATCAAGCGCCGCAGCGACTGTGGCGTAGTGCTGGATAATCTCGCGCGGTGATAGCTTCCAATAGGAGACAGGCAGGATCATCACTGCGTCGGCTCCTGCGCGTTGCGCATAGCGTGCGCGGCGAACTGTGTTGGCCGTTGTCAGGTCCCCGGCGCCTACGATCACCGGGACTCGGCGGTCGACGGTGCTCACCGTTGTGTCGACGACGCTGTCGAATTCAGGCTCGGAGAGATACGCGGCTTCGCCGGTGCTGCCCAGCGGTGCGATCGCGTGAACCCCTGCGGCGATGAGCTTTTCGAGCAAAGCGGTCAGGGCGGCAATGTCCACACCACCGTCGGCGTCAAAGGGCGTGATCGGGTAGGCGATGATGCCGTGAATGGCCGGCGCGGCGGGCATGAAGGTCTCCTGGTGGGCGAAGCTGCGCTAGTCGGACAGGGCGTCTGGATGTCGCGCGAGTGCGCGTCGCGCGTAGTAGGCGAAGTTGGCTTGGCTGCGTTTGGGACTCAGTGTCCAGTCGTGAGCCTCGCGAGCCAGTTTTCTCGGGCAGTGGCTTGATGGTGCCGGCGGCCATCGCCGCCAGCTGCAGTTTGGCGCCGCGTTCGATGAGAACCGCCAGGGAGCAGGCCTCTTCCACGCTGGTCCCGGCGATGACGTGTCCATGGTGGGCCAGCAGCACGGCCTTCTTTTGGCCCAGCGCGGCGCTGATGATTTCGCCCTCTTCGTTTCCTACCGGGACACCGGGCCAGTCTGGCAAAAATGCACAGTCGTCGTAGAGGGGTGTGAGGTCCATGTGGGAAACGACCAGGGGAACTTCGAGCATCGACAGTGCGGCGACGTGAAACGCGTGTGTGTGCACGATGCATTGCACGTCGGGGCGGGCTCGGTAGATCCAGGAGTGAAAGCGGTTGGCAGGATTGGCCATACCGTCTCCCGACAAGACGGTGAGGTCCTCGTCGACCACGAGCAAATTCCCGGCGGTGATTTCGTCAAAGCCCAGGCCGAGTCGCTGGGTGTAGAACGTGCCGGCCTGCTCGGCCCGGGCGGTGATCTGTCCGGCCAGCCCCGAGTCGTGTCCACCGTCGAATAGTGCGCGGCAGGTCAGTGCCACCTTCTGGCGCAACGTCCAGTCGACGTCGCTGAACTGTCGCTCCATGGCATCCTGCGCGCGCTGCTTGAGTTCATCTTTGGAGTCGTTGAACGTCGCACTCATCTGCTAAACCTCCCATTGAGACGGGCGTATCAGCCATCTTGCCGAACGTTCTCTCCGCCCGAAAGACGCACCCACCGTTTACCCAACAAGTTCTAGAGTCGTACTTTGGCAGAACCGGGTAGCGAGGAGCGCAGGTGAGTCGACGCAGGCTGGTGCTCGCCGCGTTGTGCGCGGTGGTGGTCATCGTCGGCGGATGGGCACTGTCGCGTAACCACCATGCTGAGCCGGCACCAACGACAGCACGCGGGACTGGCCAGTCAACATGCCCGATGTCCACGTTGCCGCACGAGGTGGTCGACACCGTGAGACGCATCCAGGCGGGCGGCCCATTTCCGTTCCCGCGCAGCGATGGTGAGGTCTTCGCCAACCACGAGGGCCACCTGCCCAAGCAGCTCCGAGGTTATTACCACGAATACACCGTGATCACACCGCGCGCCCGCGACCGGTCCATCCGGCGCATCGTCACCGGCGGAACGCCCCTGGCGCATCCGACCCAATACTTCTACACCGGCGACCATTACGACTCGTTCTGTCTGGTCAACGACGCGGGGAGCCAACAATGATGCGAGACTCCACCGCGAGCCGGCCGGTGATTTATCGAATCGACGGTCGGAAAATCAAGTCCTCCAGCGACTTCTACCGCGAGATCGGCGCTGCGGTCAATGGCGCGGGCGGATACTTCGGGCGCAATCTAGACGCATTGGCCGACTGCCTGCGAGGCGGATTCGGGACCCCCGAACAACGTCCTTACGAATTCGAATGGCAGCACAGCGCAATATCGCAGCGCTACCTCAACGAGGTCAGCCGCGGAAAGCCGTTGCTGTTCGACGCGATACAGGAGGTCTTCAAAGACGCCGGCGTGCCGCTGCGCCTGAAGTGAACCCGCTTAGGTGCACAGGGTGGGGGCGTCGCAGACGTTTCCGGGGCAATAGGTTTTGTGGGCCGCGTCGACCATCGTCCCGACGTCCAGCAAGGTGACTCCGCGCTTGTTCAGGTGGTCGTGGATGTCGTCGGCAATCACCTGCGGCTGCCAACCCCAGGTGAGGTCGTAGCAGATGAGGTGTGCCTCACCGATGAGTGCCTCTTCGGTGCTGGGCGGCCACGTCAGGCCGACGGCGCGCAGCTTGTTGAGATACACCTCGTCCTGCGGAGTGTCGGCAGAGGCAATCCCGGCGCTGCACACCAAGGCAGCGCCCGCCAGTGCGGAAAGGGACAATTTGGTGAGCCAACGAGGTGAGGTCATTGTTCGCTTTCTTGGAGAAATGACGCGGAGCTGTGGCAAATGCTGGATCGCAGAATACGCGGGGGATCGCGCCGACGCCGCGCAAATTGGCGGGGTTCAACGGCTATTCACTTTCGAGAACGGTTCTCAGTGTCTCGCCGATGGCCTGCATTCCCGCGAGCACCACATCTCGGAGGTCGCCGTCCGCGGCGTTCCAATTCGCGATCACCGCATACGAGACGCCGGTGGTGGGTCGCCCGATGGTGCCGACGTCTGCTCTGACACCTGGGTCAGCGCCAGTCTTGTTGCGGATGATCACGTTTCGATCCGACGGTGCGTGCGCCAGCGGATCGAGGCCGAATGCGGACGCCACCATCGACAGGTCCACTCCTGTTGCGAGCCAGGTGTTCACCTGATCCGACACCGTTGTAGATATCAACTCGCCGCGGCATAGCTGGCTCATCAAGAGAGACAACTCCGATGCCGATCCGGTCGACAACGTCGGTGGATCGTGTGGGCCGCGGTGGTCGCGCACATGGTCCAATAGCGCCGTGTCGACAAGACCGAGGGATTCGGTGAGGCCGCGAAGTGCGGGTAGGCCCACCCTGTTCAGCAGGACGTTGGTCGCCAGATTGTCGCTGACACTCGCGATCAAAAAGCAGAGATCATTGATCGATAACTCGTCGACCTGAAGGTGCTGCCAGAGTCCGGAGTCGGCGACCAGAAGCTCCGGATCGCGAACCAACGATGTCGAGCGGTCGAGAACGCCGTCGCCACATTGCCGCGCCACCTCGACGAGCAACAGAATCTTGCCGATGCTCGCCGTCTTCATCGCCCGATCAGCGTTGCGACAGGCTAATTCGTGGCCGAGCGTATCCCGAATGGAAATCGCCCATTGGATGTCAGTGCTGCTGCCTACGACATCGTCGATTGATCGCTGGAGCACCCTTAGCCCTTGCGCCGTCGAAGGTGAGTTGCTTCGTGGCGTCGACGTTATCGCGCGCCGCAGATTTGCGATAGAAGACCCTTGACAATGGCACCACCGGGGCGTAATCCATACCGTATCTCATTGTTGATCCGGCCCGGCGTACAAGCGGAGAGCTACTATGCCGTGCTATTTCTTTTCCGGCGCAAAATACATTCGGGTCACGCGGGGACAGGACGGCCCCGGCACCGTCGACCACGGCTATCCAGCGCCGATATCCGATTGGGGCTGGGGTGATTTCGGCGCCCATGGCATCGACGCAGCGATGTCCAGCGGTCCGGTCGACTATTTCTTTTCCGGTGCACAATTCATCCGCGTCAGCCGCGGGGACACCGGGCCTGGCACTGTCGACCACGGCTACCCTCGCCCGATATCCGATTGGGGCTGGGACGATTTCGGCCGCCACGGCATCGATGCCGCACTTTACAGCGATACCAGGTGTTACTTCTTTTCCGGTGAGCAGTACATCCGGGTCAGCCGCGGCGATGTCGACCCCGGCGAGGTCGACGATGGCTATCCGGCGCCAATTTCGAACTGGGGCTGGGGCGATTTCGGCCGCCATGGCATCGATGCGGCGTTGAACAGCGGCGAGTTCGCCTATTTCTTTTCCGGTGATCGCTACATTCGGGTCAGCCGGCGCGATGACTTTGGCCCAGGACACCTCGACGACGGCTATCCCGCTCCCATTTCCCAGTGGAAATGGGGCTCTTTCGGTGCGGCGGGAATCAACTCCGCGTTGTTCAGCGGCGTCGATTTCGACCAGCCTGCACCCATGCCGCCCGCGGGACTGGGCAGCAACGCCAACTACGTCTTCGCCAGCAACTGCGAGCCGCTGATCGACCTCACGGCGACGATCGACTTCACCGCCCGGGTCGGCCTTCTCGGCAACGGGCGGCCGGTCGACGGCGCCGACTCGGTCAGCGGCTATAGCTGGCAACTCAATTGCTACTCCCCCAAGCAAGACACCGATGTCTGGCAGCAATATGTGATGGGCATGCTCAACGGAGACTTCGTCGTAGCGGTCAACAACTGGAAGAGCCTGACCAAGGATCTCGTCAACGAGCAGCAGACCATCTCTCTGCCGTCAGACCTGCAGGAGCATTGGAAGTTACGGATCGCGTTGCGCAACGACCAACCTGGCAACGTCACCGGCGTCACGTTCACCGTGCGCGACGGCCAAGGCGAGCTCGTCGGTGAGGAAGACATGACGCTCACTGATATCGGTGTGCCCGCTCATGACCTGGCGCCTATCATCGCGTTCGAGCTGAACATGGTGGGTCCGGGCAACGGGGAGAGCGCCGAGTTCTTCTCTGGGGCAGGCACGTTCACCTACACGGCGAGCAGTGAACTGACGCCGATGGAATTTGGGCCGACGTGTGCCGCTCTCGAGTTCAAAACTGCCGAGAGGGCCAATACGCTGTACGGCCCACTGCCACCGGATCCGGCGAAGTGGTTCCAGCAATCATTCAAAATCGCTCCACCCGGCTTTCCGGCTATCGATCAGGGCGGCCCGAGGCGGCCACCGCTCATCGTGCGAAAGCCGCAGCCTGAGGGGTCCATCCAGGGCGCGGCCCCCTAGGAGTCATGCAGAAGCAGGGTCGCAAGCAGGGCCGCAACGGCAAGGCAGCTCAGGATCGTCGTGGCGACCGCCGTCCAACCGCGGGCGTCGAATGCCACGCCTCCCAGCCAACCGATGGCGCTCGAACCGCCGTAGTAGAACAGGTTGTACAGAGACGACGCTTGGGCTTTGCCCACGGGTGCAGCCTGACCCGTCCAGCCGGCCGCGGTGGAGTGTGCGCCGAAGAATCCGGCCGTCGCGACCGTCAGCCCGATGAGGACGGCGATCACGTTGTCGCCGAGAGTCATTGCGACACCGACCGTCATGACCGCCACCGATGTGAGGAGGACGCGTCTGCGGCCGAAACGGGCGGCCTCTGCGCCCGCTCGCGACGATGCCCAGGTGCCGGCCAGATAGGCCAGAAACATCAGGCTCACCACGGACGGAGCCAAATGAAACGGTGCGCCGGTCAGTCGGAAGCCGAGAAAGTTGTACAGCGCCACGAACGCGCCCATGAGCAGAAACCCCTGCGCGAACAAGACCAGTTGGCGCGGTGTGCGCAGGTTTGCTGCAAGTCGATGACCCAGGCTCCCTTCGGGATTCGTGTCCTCGCGCAACACCGGTGTGAATCCGCGCGGTTCGGGTGCGAGCTTGACAAAGCACATGGCCGCCACCCCGCAGATCACCGCGACGGTGAATACGCCGACGCGCCAGCCGGCCAGCTCGGCAACAGGGCTGGACACGATGCGCCCGAGTAGGCCGCCGATCGTGGTTCCGCCCACGAAGGTGCCGGCCGCACGTGCCGCGTGCACCGGATCGACTTCTTCCGTCAGGTAGGCCACCGCGATCGCAGGCACGCCGCCGACCATCAAGCCCTCGACGAAGCGACCGGCGAGAAGCAAGGTGAACGTCGGGGCGAACGGCACCAACATTCCAACCAGGGTCGCGACGGTGACCGAGATGGAGATCGCCCTCACACGTCCGATGCGGTCGGCCAACGCAGACCATGGGATGACGCCGATTGCCAAGCCCACCGTCGACGCCGAGACGACCAACGCGGCACTGGCCGCTCCAACACCTAGGTCCGCTGAGATCAGCGGCAGCACGGCCTGAGGCGAGTACAGCTGTGCGAACGTCGCAATGCCCGCGCAGGCCAGGGCCGCAAGCAGGCGGCCGTACGCCGCAGACCCGCGGGTGTGACCAGCCCAGTCGTCATCCAGCGGTTGCTCGCGCGCCACACCCTGAACGGTAGGAACCGCCGGCATCACGTGTCTACTGGATGCGCTGTGGCATTGCTCAAACCGCGACATCCGCTGGTGCAGATACCCGCATCTCATTCACCGGCAAACAACTTTTGTCTCACCTGGCCTGCTCAGATCGGGTAAATTCGCAACAGCTGGAAAAACAGCTGGATCGGGTACGAGTTCCGCCGTTGTGGCACGGCCGCGGAACTTGGGGCGCACCGCACCGCACTCGACGAACACGGTGATTACCTATCAGCCGGGATCACGAATGAGTTCTGCATCCGACTCTTCCAGGCAGTCAACGGGTCGTTCCGCCGCGACGACGAACGGCGGGCCTGTCAGCGCCGAACGTCGGCGGCGATCCCAGCCGAGCAGCCCCGAGCAATATCTGCGCGCGCTTCCCGCAGCGTCACTCTTGGACCGATTACCCGTGCCGATGCTCGCTACCGGGCACGACGGCATCGTCGTTTACAACAATCCCGCTTTCAGCGCGATGCTCGGTCACGCCCGCGAGGTCACGCTGGCCGGATACAGCCTTTCTGCGCTACTGGATGGGCACTCGGCGACGCCGCCACGTGACTGCGTCAACGCGTTGCGCCGTGCCAACAGCATGATCATCAATTGGCACCACGCAGAAGGCTTTCCGGTGCGCAGCGTGATGTCCGATACGCTGTTCTTGCGCACCACCGACGAAATACTGTTGTTCGGCGTCACGGATATCACAGAACTGATTTGGATGTGTCCACCCGAATAGCACTCAGGCGCATAGCCGTTCGCCCAAGTCCGCTAATGGCCGCCCAGTGGAGCACCATGAAGTGCGGCGGACACTGTCGGATACATAGCCAGAAGATCGTCAATGCCCAAGAGTTGCATGGGCTTAACGGTGATTGGCCCGTTCGCCACTACGCGAAACGCAATGGCCACCTCTTCGCACTTGCGGTGGGCCTCCATCAGCACACTCATCCCGGCTGTCGCCAGGAAGGTGACTGCACTGAAGTCGACCACTAGCACCGATGGTCGTTGACGCAGGATCGCGCGGATTTGATCAGTCAGAACAGGAGCGGCGGCCGTGTCGACGATGCCCTCCGCGGACAGAACCGTCGCGTTACCGTCGCGCCGCTCGGCGAGCGTCAGTGCCGACGGATTGCTCACGGCCACTGACCGGCTTCGGCGGCGATACTGGCGCCACGAGGACGGAGAGCTGCCCCACTGCGATGCACCATGTGCGTTCCTCCCGCCTCGTTGCGACGAAGACCCAGCGCGGCAACGCCCGCTGATCACGATCAGATTCCCGCTTTGAGTGTCGTTCAATCGCGTGCCCGCTTGGCTTTGCCGGCCACCGCTCCGGAAACCCCACGAAATAGCCCTGAATCGGTCGCCCGGGCATGCCGGCGACACCGAGTTGCCGGGATGATGGAGCCGTGAGTCTGCATATGGGCCTGGTGTTGCTGCTGGCCGCCGTCGCCGTCATCGTGGCCGTCAATTGGATCGCTGAACGCACCGGACTACCCAGCGCGGCGTTGCTGGCCCTGGGCGGTATTGCCTACGCGTTCCTACCCGGACCTAATATCCCGCTCCGTCCTGAACCGGCGCTGTACTGCATCTTGCCGCCTTTGCTCTACTACGCGGCGTTGGAGTCGTCGCTGGTCGAGATCCGGCGCAACCTTCGAACGGTCATCAGCCTGTCGGTCATTCTCGTCCTCCTGACCGCGTGTTCGGTCGGCGTTGCGTTCGCCCTGCTGGTCGGCGGCGCGACGTTCGCGGTCGGCACAGCACTAGGCGCGGCGGTGGCGCCCCCCGACCCGGTGGCGGCGCTCGCCGTCGCCCGCAAGGTCGGACTTCCGGCCAACATCATCACGCTCATCGAGGGTGAAGGGCTGCTCAATGACGCGACGGCGCTCACCACGCTGTCAGTCGCCGTCTCGGCGGCGATCGGTGGTGGCTTCTCGGCGCCGTCGGCCGTCGGGAAATTTCTGATAGCAGCGGCGGGCGGCTTTGCGGTGGGTGCGGCGATCGCGATGTGTCGGCGTCTGATCAGCCGCTGGACGTCTGACATTTTGACCGCCAACGCGGTTTCACTCGCCACGCCGTTTGTGGCATACCTGGTCGCCGAGGAGATCTCCGTTTCCGGTGTGCTCGCTGTGGTGGTCTGCGGGCTGCTCGTCGGACACGATCTGCCGCGATCGGAGTCGAGCGCCAGCCGTTTGCAGACGCGGGCCGTGTGGCGGCTGACCAACTTTCTGCTCGAAGGCTTCGTGTTCTTACTGATCGGCCAGCAGCTACCTCGAATCCTCCAGGGACTCAGCGCCTACCCGCTCTCCACTGTCATCGCGGCAGTGAGTGGCACCCTCGCGGTGGTGCTGTTGGTGCGGCCGCTGTGGTTATTTGTGACCCAGATACTGCCGCGCCCGCTGCACTCCCGACTCGGTGACGTGTCGGGCACGGAGCCCGACGATTCAGCGGCTTCCGCTCCAGCCCGTTCGGCGCGCGACCGGGATTCGCGGGGCCTCAACGTGCGTGAGGTATTCGTGCTCAGTTGGGCCGGCACTCGCGGTGTCGTGAGCCTCGCCGCGATTTTCACGGTGCCGCTGGTAACCGAGACGGGTGCACCGTTTCCCGAGCGCGATCTGCTGCTGTTCTGCACGTTGGTCGTCGTGCTGGTGACCTTGATCGGACAAGGTCTCACGTTCGCTCCGCTGGCTCGCGCCTTGGGTATCCGCGCCAAGCCCGCCGACGAATCGCGACTACGCAAACTTGCCGGCATTGCTGCGATCCGGGCCGCGGTCGAAAGGATGGACGCGTTGAAGCAGCAGAGCCACAACACGATCGATCGGCAAGCCATCGACACCGTGCGCAAGCAGCTATCGGGTCGGCTCAAAGCGCGTCAGCAACAACTCGACGTGCTCGACGTGACGGACACCGACGACATCCCCGCATTTCCCAACGACGATGCGCTCCTCGAGATGCGTCGAGCAGCCATCGACGCTCAACGTGAAGAACTGGTGCGTTGGCGTGACGCGGGCATGCTTTCCGATCGGGGCCTCCGCGCCCTGGGCCGGGCGCTCGACCACGAAGAAGGCATGCTGACGTTCAGCAGGCCGTGATGCTGTTGTCCTCCGAACGGACGAATTGGGGTCCGCGACCGCTCAGCACACGCCGCCCAACAGCTAACGTGAAAGCCGCCACTGGCTCTACCGCAGTCGATCCGCGGCGGGCCGTTGACGAGGAGGACGGCGACGGTATGAACAGCGACCAGGTGAACATCAAGATGGTCAACGACGTCCCCGCAATCGGTGCATCCCTGACCTTGGAAAAGGGCTCGGAGTTGCTGGTCGACAGCACCACTGCCACTGCACTGGTCCTCTGCGGCGCGGCAATTCAGCTTTCAACTGAGTGAGGGCATGCGCAGGACCGCACCCATCACGTCGTCGGGGATGGACATTCCGGCGTTGCCGCCAATGGATCGGCAAGGGTTCATCCTGCGGCCCGGCGGCGTAGACAACGTGGTCGTGCACAAGTACGCGGCAATGGGTGATGCCGTGCCGATTTAGGGCAGCGTCGAGCGTCGACGACCTCATTGCGTCCACCTCGCGTGACACGCCAACTCCACAAGCCGCTCCGTCCGTAACCTCCTGAAGCAGGAATGGGGGTAGCGCCGACGGTCTGTCCGCGTGATCCTGGTGGGATGCCCAAGCGGATTCTCAATGTCGTCACCAACGTTTCCCATTACGAGGACCCGGACGAGCCGACCGGACTGTGGCTCTCGGAGTTGACGCACGCGTATCACGTCTTCGCCGATGCCGGTTATGAGCAGACGATCGTCAGCCCGAAAGGCGGCCCCTGCCCACTGGAGCCACGTTCGCTGAAGTTCCCGAACTACAACAAGAGCGCCAAATCCTGGAGGGTCGACGATCGGAAAATGAGACTGCTGCACCGCACCACGTCGCCCGATCAGATCAACTCAGCAGATTTTGACGCGATCTACTTCACCGGCGGTCATGCGGTGATGTTCGACTTCCCCGATAACGAAGGCCTGCAACAGATTACGCGGGAGATCTTCGAGCGTGGTGGAGTCGTATCGTCGGTGTGCCACGGCTATTGCGGCCTGCTCAACACCACGCTGTCAGACGGCGCGCTGCTGGTCGCCGGGCGCAAGCTCACCGGGTTCGCCTGGTCAGAGGAGGTCTTGGCCCGGGTCGACAAGCAGGTGCCCTACAACGCCGAGGCAGAAATCAAAAAGCGCGGCGCTCAATACGGAAAGGGCCTGATTCCCTTTGCTTCACACGTCGTTGTCGACGGGCGGCTGGTGACGGGACAGAACCCGGGATCCGCCAAGGCTACGGCGAAGAAGGTCGTCGCCGTGTTGGAAGGCTGACCCTATTCCGGCTCGTGTTCGCCTTCGTCCTCGTCAACCTCTTCGTCGTCCTCGTAGTCTTCGTAGTCCTCGTCCTCGTCCTCTTCATAGAGCAGATCGAGGTCGAGGGGATCCTCGCCGTGCGGATCGACAACGTACTGCTGCCAATAGCCCGGTGCGAAATAGATCGTGTCCGCATGCTCGAGATCGTCGCCGACCTGGACCCAGAGGTCTCCCTCTCGGCGGCCGTAGCTGAACGCGTCGGGGTAGACGACTCCGCCGTCAGTGGTCTTGATGTGAATTTCGTGAGCCACGGCCGGCAGTCTTCCATTGGCTGCGGCGACGGTGAAAGAGCCAGCTTGGTGAACTCTTCACGCCGGCCGCTCAGAGGCCTTACAGACCTATGTAGACCGCCTTGGTGTTGAAGTAGGCCTCGATGCCCTTGCGGCCGCGCTCGCCGCCCCAGCCCGACTGCTTATGCCCGCTGATCGGCATCGAGGGGTCCGCCGCGAGCGCAGAATTCACCCAGATCTGGCCTGCGCGAAGCTCGTTCACGACGCGGTGCGCGCGAGCGAGGTTCTCGGTCCAGATCGAGCCGGCCAGCCCGTAGTGGGTGTCGTTCGCCGCGGCGAGCACTTCTTCCTCGTCGTCGAACGGGATCACACAGCCGACCGGTCCGAAGATCTCCTCCTTGATGAGCCGCATGTCGGGCGTGGTGTTGGTGACGATCGTCGCCTCATAGAAATAACCCTTGCGGTCCATCGGCTGGCCGCCCGTGATCACTTTGGCGCCACCTGCGACGCCGTCGTTCACGATGCCCTCCACGCGGGTGCGCTGCTTGTCGCTGATCAACGGCCCCAGAACCGAATTGGGGTCTTCGCTGCCACCCATCGGCAGCATCTTGGCGAATGCGGCGAGGCCGTCGACCACCTGGTCGTAGATGCCGCGCTGAACGTACATCCGCGACGTGCACGAACAGTTCTGTCCCGAGCCGGCGAGCAGACCCATGCCGGCACCCATGATCGCCTTATCGAGGTTGGCGTCGTCGAACATGATCAGCGGCGATTTGCCGCCGAGCTCGAGCGTCAGTCGCTTGAGGTTGCCCGCTGCCGCCTTCACGATCAACCGGCCGACCTCAGTCGATCCGGTGAAGGAGATTTTGTCGACGTCTGGATGCGCGGTCAGTGCCGCACCCGTGGTCTCCCCGTACCCGGTGATCACGTTGAGGACCCCGTCAGGCAGACCGGCCTCGCGGAAAATCTCCTCCAGCTTCAGCGCGGTGAGCGGAGTCTCCTCGGCCGGCTTGAGCACGGCGCTGCAGCCCGCCGCGAGTGCGGGCGCGACCTTGAGCATCGCGACGAAGAACGGCCCGTTCCACGGGATGATGAGGCCGACGACGCCGACCGGCTCGAGCTGGGTGAAGGTGTGGTAGGTCTCCCAGGTGCCAAGCAGTCCGTCGGACACCAGGTTGGCCGATTCGCCATGGATCTTGCCGACCCAGCCGGCGTAGTACTTCAGCATGTCGACCGACACCGGGATGATGTGCTTCGCGGCGGCGGTGTTCATGCCGTTGTCCTGCGCTTCGAGGGCGGCGAGCTCGTCGGCGCGCTCCTCGATGATGCGCGCGGCGCGGAACAACACGTTTGCGCGGTGCGTTGCAGGTGCCTTGCGCCACACGCCCGATTCGAACGTCTCGCGGGCCCGGGCGACTGCTGCGTCGACGGCCGCCTGGTCGGAATCGGGGACCTCCGCGATCTGCTCTTCGTTGGACGGGTTGAAGACCGCAATGGCGTTACTCAATGTCCTTCATCCTTTCCCGGGGCCGTACAAAGAGACGAACCTACTCTATTAATTTAGAGTAGGTTCGGGCGGCTGCACAGAGGCTGGGCGGGTGCTGCCCGGCAGCGCTGTCCATGTGGCGCGGCGCTCGTCCGCTTTGGCGGCAAATATCAACGCGGCGAAAACATTTCCAGTCTGGCGCCGCACGCCAGGTCTCGTCGCCGCGGACGCGGGCAGCTGAATACGACCGAGATATCCGTGGCCGGTGTTCGGGGCCAAATCCCGCCGGCGCCCTTTTTGCACTTGTTCCGCAGATTTTTTTCATATATGGCACCACCGTCTCGTTTCAACCGGGACGGCCAGGCGCTACAGCCTGGCTCGCTCGCGAGAAGAACTGCCGATGACGTGTAGCTTTTCACATTCCGGTCAATGCTCTGTCGACCCCACCTGGTTTTACGCAGACGACCCTCGGAGGCCCTACCTATGGCGCGAATCATGACGGTCTCGGACACCGTCGACATCGATGCGGACGCAGACGTGCTCTACTCCTTGATCAGCGACCCGACCCGGATGGGGACCTGGAGTCCGGAGAATCGCGGAGCAACGGTCTTGAATCCCACGCACGACGGAGCGGCATTCGTCGGGATGACGTTCGAGGGGCGCAACAAACGAGGCCGCGCCACCTGGACGACTCGGTGCACCGTCACCGCCGCCGACCCCGGGCGAAGGTTTGCGTTCACCGTGCACACCATTGGAGTGAGGAAGCCACGCGTGCGTGGGGCGAATGCGTCGTGGGAGTACCGCTTCGAGCCGATCGCCTCCGGCAAGACCAGGGTCACCGAAACGTGGAGTGACGACAGGGCATCATGGCCTGACCCGCTGGTTGCGGTGTTCGACCGGATCGTCACCTCGGGCAAGACCTTTCCAGAGTTCCAACGGATCAACATCCGCAAGACCTTGGACGCGCTCAAGAGGGAAACGGAGCAGGCCGCCGGCTGAGCGCACTCGGATTAGCTGCTCGGTACCTCTTCAATTTCCGTCATTTGCGGCGTGGGTTGGCGGCCCCGAATGTCGCGATGGCCGCAACGATCACCCCGACAGCGGCCAATGGGTGCCACCATTGCGTGCCGAGCCAGTAGACATTTCGGCCCAGCAGTCCTGGGCGGCCTTCGTCGCCGAACAGCCATCTGCTCACTAGCGGTGTGGCCAACGAAAGCACCGCGCCGACAACGGTTACGGACAGCAGCGCGAACAGCAGCCGGCTCGACCGCTGCCAGGTCCCCAGGACGACGAGGTAGGCGCCAACCCCAGCCGCAGCCAGGCCAGTGACCCCGAAGACGGTTGCGGCTTGGATCGCCAACGCGACGCCGAGAATCAGCAACGCGGCACCGAAGATAATCGAGCGCCTGGCAACACCTTTGGTTGTCGATGTCACGCGATAGCCACTGAGCGTCAGCGTCCTCAGCGTTGCCAGCGGCGGCTTGGCAACGCTCGGAATTCCCCGTATCGAGCCGATCGCCGCGGATGCGGTCGCAGCAGCCTTGGTGATCGTGCGGGCCATCAGCGGGGAACCTTTGTCGGTGAGGAACGTCTCGCCGGCGATCGGGTTCGTCTTCAAGAGCTCATATTTGGCCTCTGGGCGGGTCGTTGCCAATACATCGTTCGCCCAGGATCGCGACCGTGTCGGGCTCCAATCCGGCTGTTTCCCCTGCTGCGGCTCAATGACCGTCGAAGCCAGCGCACTCAATTCTTCATCGAGTACTCGTTGTTGCCACACCTGCGCAAGCCACAGCGAGGTGTTCGGAATGCTCGACGGTATGGCGGCCGAAGAGTCATCCAGAAATCTCAGCTCGTCCAGCAGCGTCTGCTCCGTCAGAACCTGGCCAGTCACTTGGCCCGGGGTCGGCAGTTGGTAGCCGCCTTTCGGGATCACCGGTGCGCCAAGGTTTCTGAGTTGGCCAAGAAACCACTGCGCGTTGCCTCCCGTTGTCGTGCGCTCACGCGCGTGCACAACCTGCAGTACCCGTCGCGGATCGAGCAGCATGTGTACGAGCCAACCCGCTCCGTCGAGTCGGCCCCACATCCAATCGTTGGCTCGCCACGACCGTTTGTAAAACGCGCCGAAGTGGTGCAGCTGCATACCGGTAAGCTTCGACGCGGCCGTGGAGAAGTTGGGTGCGAGCACGCTGCGGGTATCTGAGCTCACCTGTATGAGTTCCAGGGGCTGCTCGATGTCAGCTTCCGAGGGAAGCATTGCGCGCTGCGTCGCAGCCAGGTCGAAGAGTCTGACCGTGATTGCTACCGAGTCAGGCTGTGGCCGAAGATAATTGAGGTAAGTGGTCAGCTCATTGGCCGCGGCACTATCCCGCATACGTTGCGATGCTGGATGACTGGGGCTCGCGTCGGTTGGCGCGTCGGCAAGTCCCGCCAGGGTATTCCAATGCGTCTCGAAGGCAGCCTGCAGATTTGACCAAGCGGCATCCGGTACCTCGGATTCGATGAGGTATTTGGCGGCGATCTCGGCGGCGGCTTGCCCGAGCGCTTGGCCGGTATGGTCTTCGTCGTTACAGACCGTACGAACAATATCGGTGAGATCCATCGGCCACGGCGACGCGCGGCGCTCCGCAGACAGCACACCCGTTGCAGCACCGGGCTTGTCGGCATTGTGGATTTCTCTGCTCAGCCGGGCCAACGCATCAAGATCCGAATCACGTTGCGCCAGTTGGTAGGCCGCCCCGACGACCTCGAGCGCAGACCCCTTGACGATGTCAAATGCCGGCTGCCCATATCGATGGAGGTCGTCGGTACTATCCGGCAGCGATTGTCCGGGTGGTTGGGCCCAACCATCCAGGATCGCACCCTTGATCGTCTGCCTGCACACCTTCTCGGCGTCGCCCCCGATGGCCAGCTGGACTTGCCATTTGTTGGGAATATCGTCGGTTGCGCTGCCTGAGTCCGGATTCCAGGCACCGAGTTGCCGCAGCAGGGCCTCGGTTAGGGTTTGGGCTTGTCTGCTGGCCTCGCGATTTTTGTAGTCCTCCAACAGGTTCGGCGTCAGAAACCGTGAGCTCTGGAGCCTGGTGGCCAACTCTGCGAGCCGCAGTTTCGCATCCGTTCGCGCCTCCATCCGGTCCTGGTGAGCCCTGATTGCCCGCAGGTCCGCCGCGATCGATTGCGTTGTGACTGCCGTCAAGTCCTTGAGCAGGCCGTCGACCAGGTCGAGTGGTTTATCAACGTCGTCGGGCGGAGTCTGTTGAATCTCTTGGGGCCCAGACGAAGGTACGACGAACAAAAGCACCCGCCGCACCGGACGTTCGGCAGGCCGGTCGAAGATGCGCTTGAGCAATACGTCGATGGGCTGGTTGTCCAAAAGGCCACCGTCGGCAACCCAGTGTGCCTTGGTGATGTTGATGAAGTCGGCCATCGGCGGTCGCTCCGGCACATCCTTGGTCGCCGGGGTCGATTTCGTGAAGGGAACAAAGGAAGGCTCGAATGCGGCGGGGAATGAGGCGGAACTTCGGGCGGCCAACGCCAGCGCCGAGGATTTACTTTTGTCTGCCAGGTCCTCTTCGGTGAACGTGAAGACCCCGCGCCGGTCGACATCCTGCACGCGGGTCCCGAACGAATCGGTGAATTGGCTTGTCTCACCGTTGATCAGGGTTGTTGTGACGTAGAGAGTGGTCGAAGGTTCGCCGAGTTCCTCCGGGTATTTCGTAGGCGGGAACGGGCCTGGCTGGAGATCTGGTATTTGTTTGTTTAATTCGCTGAACATGCGTTGGTCGCCGTAAAGCAGTGACGGTACGGCCTTATCCGTGGGATTTCTGATGAGCTCCGTCAAGGCGCCGAGGTCGAGCCAGATGTCGCGCAGGCCGCCGAGGTCTGAGCCCGTGACTCGCGACGACGCGAGCAGGGCCGCGTTGATCCCGCCCGCACTGGTCCCGGACAGGATGTCCACGTCGACGACGATGTCGAGCAGATCGATGAGTTGTCGGTAGAGCGTGAGGGATTGCTCCGAGTGACACTTCAGCGTGCTGTCTGCCGGGAGGTCTCCGCCCACTCTGCGCCACTGCGACGCTTGCGCCAGCAGGTTGATCTCACGGGCAACTCCCGCCATCCAAATGGCGAGGCTGACCCCGCCGGTCATGGTTGTCGCGAGCCGGACTTCTTGCGTCGTCGGCGTTACGTTCGACGACTCATTGGTTGTCATCTGGCACCGCGGCGAGCGCGGCCGGGCACGTCAGTCACGGCCATCATGTTGACGCCGTCCTCACGCACTTGTTTGCGCAAACAGCGCCTCGGTCTGTTGGAGCCGGCGTCGGGTGCGGGCGAGCTTGCCGGACTTCATCTCTTTTCGCCAGTTTGGGAAGTCGTCGCCAAACTGCTGATGCTCGGCGCCGGCGGCCTCGTACACGACGTAGCCGCCCTTGAGAATGCTGAACGGTGCTTTGAGCTTGCCCAGCTTGTCGTATTGCGCGGTGCCTTTATCGGACAGCGGGTCGAACCACGCGGGCGTCACGAAGTTGGAGACCGAGACGCCGTTGACGACGTAGGTCGGCGCCTCGACCGGGTCGCACACCTCGAAGCTGTACGCCTTGCCGTGGCCGTCGTTGGCCCACAGGTTGCAGTTCGGGTCGATGTACATCTCGAGCACTTCGTGCGATAGCACGCTGGAGACGCTCCAGTCCCCCGTCGTGGCCTTGCCGCCGTTGTCGAGCTCGGGTTGCGCCGCGACCACACCCCAGAGCTTTCCGCCCGGATCCTCGGTGTGGTACCCGAGCACACCTTTGGGCTGGTCCTTGATCGTGTCGACCAACGCAATGCCATGCGCCGCAACTGGCACGGCTTTCGGATCGGTGTAGAAGATGACCGCCGCTGGGGACCGATCCCACAGCGGGGCAACATCTAATCGGACCTGGGCGGCGATCGCCTGGGTCATGGTGGCGGCGTCCGCGTCGGACACCAAGGTTGACTGGTTGAGAATCGCGATCAACATATCCGCTCCCGTTGTTGGGGCCCGACCTCGCGAAGGACCATCGATATCGTCCGTCGCGGGTCTGGAAATTGCATGAGTAGTCGCGTACTCGATTTTCCGAGATGTGGCTGCCACTCGCAGTTGCGCCAAACCCCAGCCGGCTGCGGCGGTGGCCAGGTCGCCGCGCGAGCCCAACCGAGTTCAATCTAAGGCTGTTGAGCGTGTGAATCGCCTATTGCCGGCAGCGTGCGGCGTCCGACGTTCACCGTTGGTTCGGCGATGCGTTGGCAGGCCATGATTGTCCTGAGCGCTTGTGCTGGAGTCCCTTCGGAGAGCTAGACGCTATGGTGTGGTTTCTCCTAGGCGACCGGCGGTCCCCCGTGTTCCCGCCCAAAACCGGAGTCCTCGTTGACCTCTCGATCACCGGGGTCGAGCGAGGTGGCTACCAGCATTCCGCTGCGCTGGGTACCTGCCGGTGTGCAGTTGCTCGGGGTGGCGCCGCGTAATCGGGAATGCACCTGGCGATTGGCGAAGATCGCCGAGCAAAATGAGCCCGACGCCGGCGGGTAGCTTTTATCGCATCCGGTTGCGCCGGTCTGCTAATGACCAAATCAATTGTGTCCGAACGCGAAACGACCCGCCACAGCATCGGGACGGGTCGTTTCGATCTAGATCAGCCAGCCATGAACTCCTGGTAGGCCGACTCCAGATTCGAGGGCAGCGCCGTCACATTGCATTGCCGTTCGGTGTCGCCGATCGGAGCCAAAACACCACGCAGGTCGTAGTACTCGTTGGGGTGCGCAGTGAAATAGGTGCGCAGATCGGATGCCGCCTGCGGGCGGGGCTGACCGTAAGCGGCCATCACGACCTGGTTGGCACCCGGGTGTGCGGCCAGGTACTGCTGGGCCGCTCCCGTCGCCGAGGAAACGGTGGCGTTCACCGTGGCAGGGCTGCAGTCAGGTGCTGCGACCGCCGACGGCGCCGCAGAGATTCCCATGGCAACGGTTCCGGCGATGAAGCCTGCGCTGACACCTCCAGCGTGGAGGCGCGCGGCGATACGACTGATTTTCGTCATCAGTGGTGTCCTTCGAATTGATCTGAACTGATAGCGGGGAACACTGCTCGTCCCTGGATTCCAACGTAGCGGAGGCCGGCCAGGCGACATCTGTCGCGAACCCAACGTACGGACGCCGGGGCTGCCAGCTTTGGACGCCCCCGGGTCCGTTGTGTGCGGTGCCGGGAAGAAATCGCTGTTCGACTCTGCCTACGACTTAGAAAAACGTTGCAACTCTTAGAATCCGTTATGTGGGATCGTGACGAATCTGTGATCTGCAGGCTAGCGCGGAGGCGGCTTAGTGACTCCTGACCATGCCGCCTACCTCACCGGCGCGGCTCTTGTTGCACCAGTTCCCGCTGGTTGGTCCCAACGGTCAGCAGATCGGGCACAATCGATTCATATGGACTCTTCGGACTCGGGCGTGAATAACGAGCTCGCGATGCGCATGGCCGAGCTTGCACGCAAGACGGCGGCCCCGAGTACTCTGCAGGAGATTCTCCTCGGTGTGACCACCGCCGCAGTGGAGCTGATACCGGGCGCCGACCTCGCGGGAGTCCTGCTGGTGAAGAGGGGCGGCGAGTTCGAGTCCCATGCCGAAACCGACAGCTTGGTCGCCAAGCTCGACAAGTTGCAGCACGATTTTGCCGAAGGACCCTGCGCCGAGGCTGCTCTCGCGCACACGGTTGTCCGGAGCGACGATCTTCGAAGCGAACCGCGCTGGCCTCGGTACGCGCCCGCCGCGGTCGATCTCGAAGTGCTCAGCGGCTTGTCGTTCAAGCTGTACACGGCCGACCGTACGGCAGGCGCGCTGAACGTGTTCAGCCACCATGCCGATGCTTGGGACACCGACGCTGAGAACACCGGCGCTATCCTCGCCGCGCATGCTGCCACTGCGATCTTGGCCCAACGCCAGGGCGAGCAGCTGGAATCAGCTCTGTTGACCAGGGACCGTATTGGTCAAGCCAAAGGCATCATCATGCAGTCCTATGGCGTCGACGATGTGCGGGCGTTCGAGATGTTGCGGCGGATATCGCAGGAAACTCAGACCAAGCTCGTCGACATCGCACAGCGAGTCATCGACACGCGTAGTACCCGCAACTAACTCGGACACACGGCCATGCGGGTCGTTTTCGCCAGAACCGCTGAGCAGACGTTTCGGCGGCGGCCATTGGAGTACAACCTAATCGCGCGCTGAACTTATCTGTTTGCGTCGCTTCGACGGAGCTAGAACAAACTGGTCCGCAAATCCGATCTTCATCATTGATATGGCGCGCTGCGCCTAAACAGGAGCAACCATGCACAAGACCATCGCGATCGTCTCGGCCACCGGCGCACTGCTGTTCGGCGGTGCGGGCGTTGCCGGCGCCGCAAGTCAGGGCGCGCCCACGCCCGCAGCGACCACAATCACGTTGGCCGACAACAGTACTGGTGACACCAATCACGACAACGGTGACTACGGCAAGTGGGGCATGTTCGGCTTGCTTGGATTGTTCGGGCTGGCTGGACTGAAGCGCCGCAACACGACTGACGCCGTCGTCGACGCAGGACCCGCGACAACCCGCGGGCGCGTCTAGTACCTGCCTTGCTCTTCGCAGCCCTCGCCGGCATCTTCGCTACGGCGGGGGCTGTTTCAACTACTTACGAGAGGAAAAACTATGGACGCGTTGACTTTTCTGCGTCAAGACCATAAAAGTGTTCTGGGCATGCTTGAGGTGCTGGAAGACGCTCCTTCGGGTTCCGGTGCCCACCTCAGCGGCTTGGAAACTATGGTGACGAACCTCGTCATCGGCGAGTCCCAGCATGAGGCAATCGAGGAACAGCACTTCTGGCCGGCGGTTCGCGCATCACTCGACGACGGAGATGCGGCATCCGGGCAACACGGCCGGCGAGGCTACACCGTTAACAGCAGTCACACTGTTAACATCGCGCGATGCGGGACTTGCCGGCGAGTTTCGGCCTGCGGAGATCACGCCCGGTTTCCCGGCGTGACGCATTGCGGTACGCCACCGCGGCGTCGGCGCTGGCCGGACTCGGTGCCGCATCCGTCAGTGCCGCAACTCCTTCGGCGGCGGCCGCCGCTCCCACGCTGATCGACTTCGCGATGCGCCAGATTCCGGCCCAGGACATCCGCGCCGCTGGCCACTCCGGGATCATCAACTACGTATCTCTGTCACGTCCCGGCTCGTCCTTCGGCGCCAAACCCATCACCCGGCCCTACGCCGAGTCGCTGACCGCCGCCGGGCTGGTGATCGTCAGCAACTACCAGTACGGCAAGCCGGGCGGGTCAGCACCATCGGACTTCACGCGCGGGTTCAACGGCGGCGTCTCCGACGCTCGCACCGCCTGGCAACTGCATACCGCGGCAGGCGGCGGCCAAAGTGCCCCGGTCTTTTTCACCGTCGATGACGACATCAACCGCGACACCTGGAACAACGTTGCGCTGCAGTGGTTTCGCGGCATCAACTCGGTGCTCGGAGTGCAGCGCACCGGTGTCTACGGCGGTATCAATGTCTGCCAGTGGGCCGCCGCCGACAACGTGATCGGGAATTCCCGCACGCCCGGCAAGCGGTGGGCCTGGCAGACCCGATCCTGGTCTCACGGGCAGGTAGATCCCGCCGCGGTTCTCTACCAGCGCATTGTGAGCACCGCGTCGACTCCAGGGCCGGTCGTCGGTGGGCTGGAAGTCGACGTCAGCGACGCCTTGGCCCAGGACTGCGGCCAGTGGAACCTGCATCCATGAGGTCCTAAAGGCCTCGGGTATCCGGATCGCACATTCGATGCCCGTTTGTGGCAACGTGTTGCGTCCAGCGCGATCCGTCCCACCAGCGAGATTCGTATCTTCCCGTCGGGTCAGGGCGCCAGTCTCCAGACGCCGCGGGCTCCGCGACCCTACGGATTGCGACGGATTCCGTGTCATCGTCGCTCGCGGTCGACCGCAGTAGCGGTACGCCCTTACCCAGCCGGAATGCCCCGCGCAGATCGAATTTGCTTTGCTTCTTCATCAATTCGACCCCCTGGATGGCAAGCGAGCCACTGGCTGTGCAGCTGCCCGCCCGAATCTCCATGAGTCGGCCGTGCTTCACCACCGCGGTGGCCCCCGCGATGGTCATGGTGATCTTGATGCCGATCTCGACGGCGGCGAGCCTCCTACTGTCGAGGCACAAATCGATGCTCGGATGGTGGTCGGATGTGATCGTGTGCGTGGCCAGCGACACCAATTCCGTGGCGTTGCGGTCGTCGCGGGTGCTGCGTGCCGCTTTGATCAGGGCGTCGTACTTCTTCCATCCCGCCGCCATGACATCAGCCAAGTTCACTGACGTGAGTTCTGCTGTCGCAGCGGCTAGTTCGTGTCTGGCGGACTCCATCAGACTCGGCGGGAAGGGTCCAACGTCGGTGTCACGCTCACGCATCAGCTGCGTCAGGGTCTCCACCGGTTGGCCGGTTCCGCCGAAGAACAGATCCTGCGCAGTTGCGGTGTCACTGAATGCGGTCACTATCCACCTCCCTGAAGGTCTGGATTCCTGGATCAGCATGGGTCTGTAGTCGAAGTGCGTGTGTGCGCTCACCGGCGGTGGGGGTCTCATGTGTCGATACCAGCGGAGTGCGACTGGTGAGCGAGACAGTGGCGGAGACGTGATGTACGGGCGGCTTACGCCAGTGCCGGTAAGCCACGGCGGCCAGGACGCCGAAGATCACCCACAGCAACCAACCGAAATTCCAGCGTCGCTCGGTAGGAGGCGGGTCTTTTTGCGTACCAACGGTTGTCGGCGCGGTCGTGGCTGCCGGGACCACGGTGAAGCCGGCGGTCGCGACAGCTGACCCGATGTCACACACGGCACGCGCGGTGTGGCTGCCAACCCGGGCGTCCGCCGGGACCTTGATGACGGTGTCGAAATGGCCAGACACATCGGCGGACGGGTTGGCGAGCAATTGGCCGTCGAAGAACAGCTCGATGGCACCAGCATCGTTGCAGGCGAACCGATCACCGGTGACCTGCACCGGGTCTCGAGGCGCTCCTCTGGCAGGTGCCAGCGCAAGCGCGGCAGGCTCGGCTGCCCCGACCGCGTCCGTGATGACGGAGAAGGACTGACTGTCGGTGAGTTCGGGATGATCGTGACAGGACGCCACCACGGTGTGTTGGCCGATCGCCGAATCTGCTGGGACCTTCACCTGCACCGAGAACGTCACCGGCGGTCCGTCGGCCAACGAAGATGCGCCGTCCCACAGCAGAGTCACGCGGTCGTTGCCGCAAGCGAACCCGGTACCGGACGCCGTCAGCTCGGTCCCGCGCTGCCCCGCGCTTCTGTCGAGCGTCAATGCGGGCGCCGCGGACGCGATGACAGTGAACGGTGCCTTGGTAGTTGCGCCATCACAGGTGGCCGAGACCGTGTGCGGCGCTGACGCAACCGAGTCGGCCGGCACTTCGAAGGTGACGGTCGAGGCATCGGATGCGACCGCAGAAGTCTGCAGTGGCCCGCCGTCCCACTGCCACGACATAGCCTGCGAGGCACTCGATCCTGCGGCGTGGCACGCGTCCAACCCTTGAGTTGTCGCCCTGACCAGCGTCCGACCTGCACCCTGAGCAGGCGCCAGCACAAGGCCGGGCTGCGCGGTCACGGTGAATGTGGCTGAGGCTGTGACGTTCCCGCCGGTCCCGCAGGATGCGGTTACTGCGTACGCCCCTGGTGTCGCGCTTGCCGGCACGGTGAACGACGCTGAGGCGGTATCAGAAGCGAGGCTGACGTACTCCTGACCGAAACGCCATTCGAATGACATTTTCGGCGGAGCAGCGCGCACCAGCGTGCTGCTGTCGGCGAGACACGCCCGGGCTCCCGTCGCGGTGGCGGTGAACGACGTTCCGGAAATCCCACGCTCGAGCGAGAGCGCCAGGTGCAGATCCACTCGCGGCGTGACCGGGGCCACCGGCGACACACCGGAACTGCGCGTCGGCCCGGGTCCGGTAGACGGCGACGGCGACGGCGGTGCAGGGTCCGCGGAAGCCGTACCGCCGACAACCGTCATCGCACAGAAGACGCCTCCGGCCGCAAGAACCACCGTGGCGGCCTTCGCAACGCGATGCAGTCGGCTCCTCACGATGACATCGTCACGCCGTTTACCCGGAGGATCCTGAGTAGCCCGCTACTCGAATTTGCCCCAGGCCCTGGCTGGTCGTGCTGCTGCGTGGGGATCGCGAAGAAGGACGGCTATGGGGCTCTGCGCTAGCTGTCTATTCGCTGCGAGTAGTCGGGTACGCAGTCTGCTGCTGCGGTGATCGCCGATGATAAATCGATGACGCTCGACGACCTGGATGCCTACGAAACCGCGCTGAGGCGGTTACCGGAAGCGCACTCGTTGGCGCTCCGATTGAGATCTGCCGGCGTCGCCAACGATGTGGTCTGCCGTTACCTCCACATCGAACCGGAGGGACTGGAGACCCTGATTCGAGTGGCCGAGGACAAACTAGACGCGGAGTTACACAAGCATCGACCGGCAGGCCGCACTGATCGTCTTTCTTAACGGCGTTAATAACCAGCACGCGGCGGGCAGAATTGGCTTAGCATTTGCCGAATGCAGGCCTGGCCGCTAACCGGCCGCGCCGAGGAACTCAGGGTGATCACCGAAGTGTTCCTCGCCGACGGACCCGATGCGGGTGTGGTGATCGCCGGTTCCGCGGGTGTAGGCAAGACACGTCTGGCTCGCGAGGCGATGGATGCCGCCCGCGATAATGGCTGGACTGTCCGTTGGGCGTCGGGAACGCTTGCGGCGCAAGCGATCCCGTTGGGCGCATTCGCCCAGTGGGCGGATCGGCTTGAGGGCAATCCACTTCAGTTGGTAGCAGGGGCGATCAAGGCGATCACGGCGTCACCCGATGGCGCGCCGGTATTGGTAGTCGTCGACGACGCGCGCCTTCTCGACAACCTGTCGGCATTCGTGTTGCACCAACTGGTACTGCGCCGCGCCGCCACGGTGATCGTCACGATCCGCACCGGCGCGCCGGCGCCCGACGCTGTCACCGCCCTATGGAAAGACGGGCTGTTGCGTCGACTCGATCTGCAGCCACTCTCGCAAGCAGAATCCGAGGACTTGCTCCACTTGGTGCTCGGCGGCCCGGTGGGCGGGCCATGTGCCGAGCGCATGTGGAACTTGACCCGCGGCAACGTCTTATTCCTGAACCACTTGGTCACCCAAGAATTGCACGCCGAACGTTTGATCAACCGCAACGACCACTGGCGCTGGGAAGGGACCATGCAGGTGTCCCAATCGCTGGTCGACCTCATGGACTCGCGGATGGGCGCGACGTGTGACCCCGTGCTCGACGTGGTCGACCTGGTCGCCGTGGCCGAGCCGCTGGAGCTCGAGCATTTGGTCACGTTGGCTGATCCCGTCGCAATTGAGGAGGCCGAAACCCGAGGCCTGATCACCGTATCCAATGCGGCACCCAATGCTATTGCGCGCCTTGGACATCCGCTCTACGGCGAGGTCCGGCTCGTTCAGGCGGGCCGAGTCCGCCTGGAGCGGCTGCGTGGCCGCATCGCCCACGCCATCGCTGCGGCCAACGGCAGCATGGGCGCGCCCGACCCCGTACGACTCGCGCTGTTGTGGCTGCAGTCGGACTTGACACCGAACTGCGACGTCTTCACCCAAGCCGCCCAGGCCGCGTTCAGAGGATTGGACATGGCTTTGGCAGAACGCTTCGCCGAAGCCGCCGTAGCAGCAGGAGCCGGCGTAGAGATCGAACTGCTGCGCGCAAACGCGTTGACGTTGTTGAGCCGGGGAGCCGAGGCCGAAGAGGTCCTCGAATCCCTGACCGGGCGGCCACTACCTGAGCCGACCTGGTCGACCATCGTCAATCTACGCGGCGTCAACCTGCTTTGGCCGCTGGGTCAGCCGGAAAAGTCACGTAAGGTCATCGATGACGCGCTGGACGGTGCTTCGGCGCCAGTGTCGCATCGACTGTTGGCTTTCAAGGCGGTGCAATTGGCCGTGGCGGCGCACCCCGTCGAAGCCTTGAAGGTCTGTGATTCCATCGACCGCTGCGAACTGACCGGGCTCCCGACATTGATCCTGGCGTGGGCACACATCATCGCGCTAGGTGATCTCGGCCGTCCGATGCTGGCTGCGAAGATCGCCGAAGAAATCGCTCCGATGGCTGCGGCGTCACCCGGCACCGCCTACTACCAAGCGGTCATCCTGACCGTCTACTACACCGAGGCTTTGATCCTTGGGGGATGTCTGCCGGAAGTTCTGGCGATCGCGAGCCAAACCTCACGGCATTGCGCCAACGCGGCCGGACGCGCACCGTCGTTCGCAACCGCCATATCCGGCCGGGTGGCGCTGGGAAACGGCGATCTGCATACCGCGATCGAGTGCCTCCGATGCGCGGTCGCCGACTTCGCTGACGACACCGACGGCGCTTCCTACAATTTCGGCATTGACTACGCCGAGGCGCTTGCACGTTCCGGCAACGTCGACGCCGCTGCCGCTGCGCTCTCGCGAATGCAGCGGAATCGACATCCGGCCCTCGCCTACCGAGATGCCGACAGCTTCTTGGCCGCCGCGTGGCTGTTGTCGGCGCGCGGGCACACATCGCGGGCTCGTGCCGTTGCGCTTGAAGCCGCCGAACTCGCACGCACAAACGGCCAGTACGCCCGCGAGGTGGTATGCCTACAGGCCGCACTTCAATTCGGCGAGCAACATTCGGCCGGCCGACTTGCCGCGCTCGCCGAGCTCGTCGACGGTCCACGGGCAGGTCTGGTGGCCCGCTGGGCCGCGGCACTTGACGACCACGACGGCGAAGCGCTGCTTGCCATCTCACACGACATCGAGGCAATGGGTGATCGGATCGCCGCCGCCGACGCCGCCGCGCACGCCTCGCTCGAATTTCGCCGACAGAATCGGCGTGGCCCGGCCTTGACGGCCGGCGGTCGGGCAGAACGCTTGATCGACGAATGCGGCGGCGTGACCTTCGCGACTCAAGCGGCGGCCATGCCGCTCCCACTGACCGATCGCGAACGCGAGATCGCCACCCTCGTCGCTCAGGGCCTGTCCAACAGCGAAATCGCCGACTTCCTGACACTTTCCGTACGCACGATCGAAGGTCATATCTACCGAGCCTGCGCTCGGGTGGATGTCGCTACCCGCGCTGAACTCGCGCGGCTCGTGTCCGCGGCTACGCCTGCTGCCAAGATCTCCGCCGGGTGACTCCCGCGGCCAGCTGACCTATTTCGGCCAGAACGATTGATGTGTTCGCCACCCGCGGAAGCGATCGCACGTGTTGACTGAGCCGGGGGCCATATCTGCGAACGGATTTCACCTATGACCACACCGGCAACGTCCAACGGCCACACCCGTCTGGCGTACATCCTCGGCGTCCCCCTGGCGCCGGACTGCCAACGCCAGTGGCCCCAATTGGGAGAAGTCGTACGAGGCGCCGACTTGATCGGCCAAGTCGAAGGCACCATCGCCGAACTCCACGACGGTCAGGCCACCACGGTGACTGACTACTGGGGCGAACCCACCACCACGCCCGAATGGCGCCGAGCGCTGACCGATCGCCTGACCATGCCCGCCGACGGAATCTGGAAAGACGCCCAGCAGCTATCCCACTACTGACGCACGAGCCGATGAATCAACCGCCCATCGCACGTACCTTTTCCGTCGACCAATGGCTCTCAGCACCAACGCAAATCGCGCAACCAGCTCACATTCCCATCCGGCTCGCGCGGCTCGTCACCGCGCTACGCACCGCCGAGCCTCACCAACTCAGCACCAACGACCCACCCGCGACGACCGTGGCCGAGCGGCAGGCCGCTGTCCTCGTGCTCCTCTCGGACGCCACGCAAGGCCCCAAAGTCACCCTGCTGCAACGCAGTAACGCGCTGCGCGACCATCCAGGCGAGATTGCGTTTCCCGGTGGTTCCCGCGAACCCACTGACCGTGACCCCGCAGCCACAGCCCTGCGTGAAGCGGCCGAAGAAATCGGCCTGGAACCCGCCGGCGTCGACCCACTGATCACGCTGCCCCGACTACACATCGGCGCCTCGGGCTTCGATGTCACCGCGGTCATTGCGAGCTGGCGCGAACCCGGCCCAACCCGAATCGACCCGACGGAAACCCACCGGGTGTTCGACATTGCGTTGTCCGAACTCGACAACCCAGACCGTTGGCACACGTTCCAAAATTCCAACTGGACCGGGCCCGCCACCATCGTCGGCGACGCCAGACTCTGGGGCTACACCGCAGAGGTGCTGCTCTACATGTCCCAGAACCGCTGAAACCGCCGCGTCTCTGCCTGCCAGTACGATGGGATAACGCAACGTCGAGGCCAGGACGCCCGACACCGCTTGGGTAGGGCCCGCCAGGCCGTTGTCTCGAGTTGGAGGTGAAGATGACTGCCGGCGCCGGTGAAGACCCAGCCCAACAAAGTCTTCTGCGCAGCATTCACACGTTGCCGCGGGTCGGAGTGCGCGGCCTGGCGCGCGATCGCGGGCGCTTCTTCAGGCCGCTGGGACAACGCTCGCCGCTTCGCGGCCTCGGCGAGCGATTCTTGATCGACATCCCGTGGGGTCCCAAGATGGTCGTCACCTCATCTCCCGAGGACGCCAAGGCCGTGTTCGCCGATCGCGAGGGCGTGCTGTCGTTCGGTGAGTTGATGCGCCGATTCTCGCCCCACGAAAAGCTGTTCGGCAGCGACGCGTTCATCTTCCTCGAGGGCGAAGCCCACATGGAAGAGAAACGTAAGGTGGCCCCGCCACTGCATGGCAAAGCACTCAAGTCCTACGAACGGGCGATGGTCGACATCGTGCTGCGCAGGCTGCCGGAGTGGCCGCTCGGCGAGCGCGTCGAGTTCTGCGACATCGGCGGCCAACTGTCACTGGACGTGATGATGACGGTGATCTTCGGCGTCTCCAAGCCTGAACGGATGCAGCGCCTGGAGCGGGCCATGCTCGCCCACTGCGCCGCCACCGAAAGCCCGGCCTTCCTCGGGGTCGGAATGCTGACGATGGCGCTGCGCGGGAGCTGGGTGGCGATCCCGCAGATCGCACGTACGGCCGCCGCGGTCGATGAGATCGTCCTCGAAGAGATTGCCGAGCGGCGGCGCACCGGGTCTCGCCCTGAGGATTGCCTGACGTTGTTCCTGGAGATCAACCAACAGGACGAGCATCCGCGCGACGACGCGTTCCTGGCGCGCTCGATGCGCGGGCTGATGCTGGCCGGCTACGCCGCCACCGCGGTCACCCTGGGGTGGGTGGCTGAACTGCTCGTCCACCAACCCGAAACTCTCGCCGCGCTCGAGGAGAGTATCGACCGGGGCGAGGACGCGTACCTCGACGCCGTGATCGCCGAGTCGATGCGCATGCGGCCGGCGTTGCCCATCACCGGCCGCCGGGCTCTGCGTGACTTCGACCTCAACGGGCTGCATATCCCGCGCGGCGCCTACATCATCATCGCGATCATGGCGATGCACGAACGCGACGACTTGCATCCCGATCCCACGGCTTTTCAGCCCGAACGCTTTCTGAATACGCGGCCCGGCACCAACACGTGGCTGCCCTTCGGCGGCGGCGTGTACCGCTGCGTCGGCGCCGAGTTCGTCCTGTTCGAGGCGCGCGTGCTGCTGCGGACCCTGCTGCAGCACCGCAGGCTTGCCGCGGTCGACGGTCGACCCGGCGGCCGCCCCAGCCGCACACACCCCTTGCCGGTGCCGACTGACGGCGCTCCGGTTGTGCTGTCCGCTCACCATCGAGCTGGTGAATCGGTGCGAGAGACCATTCCCACAATTTCTTGACCAGGCATCCTGACCAGCAAATAAGCTTTACATGGAGGGACTGGAGAAAAAATGCGAGCCGAATGGCGGAACAGTTGCCACGGGGAATTGTGTGGGCAAACGCGCCGTTGCAGATGCTCGTACGGCGATATCGCCGTCACCTCGTGGTCGAGAGCCCGGCTCGGCGTCCAGAGTGAACGCCGGAAGGAATGCGATTGACGGACCAGACTTTCCTGGATCTCGTACGGCAAAGAGCCGAAACTTACCGCGATAAAACCGCTTTCGACTACTGCCGCTATTCGCCCGACGGCGAACAACACAGCCAGCTGACTTTCGGCGAACTGGACAGACGGGCGCGGGCAACCGCATCCGTTTTGCAGCAGATGGGCGCCACGGGCGAACGCGCGCTGGTGCTGTGCCCATCGGGGCTGGACTTCATCGTCGCGTTCTTCGGATGCATCTACGCCGGCGCTGTGCCGGTGCCGGTTCATCCGCCCGCCCGCGCCCGGGTGATCGGCCGCGTCGCGTCGATCGTGCACGACACCGAGGCGCGCTTCACCGTGACCACCGCCGAGACCCAGGCCAAGTTCCAGAGCGCGATCGACGACATGTCCGACGGGTCGGCCATGCAATGGTGCGCCGTGGACGACATCGCCGCATCGGCCGATGAGTGGGCCGCGCCGGACATCGGGCCCGAGACAACCGCGATGCTTCAGTACACCTCGGGCTCGACGGGTTCGCCGAAAGGCGTTGTGGTGACGCACGGCAACCTGCTGAGCAACGTGGAGGCCATTCGTACCGCGTGGGGTGACGGAAACGACCGGGCCCGAGGCGTGTTCTGGCTACCTCTGCACCACGACATGGGGTTGATCGGCGGCATCCTCGCGTCGCTCTACGTCGGGGCCACGTCGTATTTCATGCCGCCCGAGTCATTCATCGAGCGCCCGATGCGTTGGCTGGAGGCAATCGCCAAGCACGGCGGCACCATCACCGCCGCCCCGAACTTTGCCTACCAGCTATGTATCGACCACAGCAGCCCCGAAGAACGTGCGGCTCTGGATCTGTCCACGATGAACACCGCCATGTGCGGTGCGGAGCCGATTCGCGCCGCAACCTTGCAGCGATTCATCGATGCCTTTGCCCCCGCCGGGTTCCGGCCGCAGGCTTTCGATCCCGTGTACGGCATGGCGGAATCCACCCTGTTGGTCTCCGGAAAAGCGGATCGAACCGCGCCGGTGGTGCGGCACTTGGACAGCGACGCGCTGCGCGAGCACCGCCTCGTCGCCGTTGCACCCGAACATCCGGACGCGGCGTCCTTCGTGGGCTGCGGGCAGGCCCAGTCCGGCCACGAGACGGTCATCGTCGATCCCGCGACCGGCCGACCGTGCGCGCCCGACGAGGTCGGCGAGATCTGGCTTGCCGGCGGCAGCGTCGCCAAGGGCTACTGGGGCAAGCCATCCGAAACGGCGGAGACATTCAACGCAGTTCTCGCCGACACCGGACGCGGGCCGTTTCTGCGCACCGGTGACCTCGGTTTCCATTTGGACGGCGAGCTGTTCGTCTCGGGCCGACTGAAAGATCTCATCGTCATCCGCGGCCGCAATCACTACCCCGAAGACATCGAAGCCACGGTGCAGGACAGCCACGATGCGCTGCTGCGCGGCCGCGGAGCTGCCTTTTCGATCACGCTCGATTCGGATCCCGGCGAGCAACTCGTCGTCGTGCAAGAACTCGACCGCTATCGGGTCGGCGACATCGACACCGATGAGGTCCTCGCCGCGATCCGCACCGCGGTGACCGAGCACCACGAAATCCACCCTCGCGCAATCGTTCTCACCGAACCGTCGACGATTCCCACGACGTCGAGCGGGAAGATCCGGCGCAGCAGATCCCGACAACGCTTCCTCGACGGCGACCTCGCGGCGGTTGCGCAGTGGCAGGCAACGTCGTCAAGCTCACCGCGCCACGCTTCCGGTACCGCAGATCTAAGACCGCCGGGCAGCACACCTGGCGCCGCGGAATTGGCCGCCTGGTTGGCCGCGCAGCTTGCCGACATGCTCGACATTTCCCCGACCGAAATCGACACATCGCTGCCGTTCGCGCACTACGGCCTCGACTCGGTGCGCGCGGTCCGACTCGCCGCTGCGCTGGGCGAGCGACTGGGACGCGAGCTCTCGCCCACCGTGGCCTACGAGCACCCGACCATCGACGCGCTCTGCGCACATTTGACCCCAGACGCCGCCGCGACCGCGGCGCCGCAGGCGGCCGACGCCGACGTACGGGCGGTGGGCGCCGACGAGCCGATCGCCATCATCGGCATCGGCTGCCGGTTCCCCGGAGCCGACGGCCCAGCGGCATTCTGGCAGTTGCTCTCCGAAGGCCGCGACGCCGTCGGCGACATTCCGGCCGAGCGCTGGACCCCGGACCCCGGCAGTGGCCGCAGGGGCGGATTCCTCGAGCAGGTCGACCAGTTCGATGCCAAGTTCTTCAACATCTCGCCCCGGGAGGCGGCGCGCATCGACCCCCAGCAACGACTGTTGCTGGAAGTGGCGTGGGAGGCACTCGAAGATGCCGGTCAAATCACAGGACGGCTTGCAGCTAGCCGGACGGGCGTGTTCGTCGGCGTCTCTACCTACGACTACGGGAGCCTCCAGTTCGGCCGGCCCGATCTGATCGACGCCTACAGCGGCACAGGTGGCGCATTGAGCATCGCCGCCAACCGCCTTTCCTACGCACTGGATCTGCACGGTCCGAGCATGGCGATCGACACCGCTTGCTCGTCGTCGCTCGTCTCCGTCCACCTGGCCTGCCGCAGCCTGCGCGACGGCGAATCGACGCTGGCCCTTGCGGGCGGTGTCAATGTCATCTTGTCCCCGGCGTTGAGCACGAACTTCAGCAAAGCCTCGCTGATGGCAGCCGACGGGCGGTGCAAAACGTTCGACGCCGCGGCCGATGGGTACGTACGGGGCGAAGGCGCCGGCGTCGTCGTCTTGAAGCCGTTGAGTCAAGCACTGAGCGACGGTGACCAGATATACGCGGTGCTTCGAGGCAGCGCGACCAATCACGACGGTCGGACCAACGGTTTGACGGCACCCAGCCGGCAGGCGCAAGAAGCGGTGCTGACCGAGGCGTACCGTCACGCGGGCCTGTCCCCCGGCAGCGTTCAGTACGTCGAGGCGCACGGCACCGGCACCGCGTTGGGCGACACGATCGAGGCCACCGCCCTCGGCGCGATTCTGGCCGAGGGACGTGCGGTGGACGATCAATGCCTGATCGGTTCGGTGAAAACCAACATCGGTCATTTGGAGGCTGCGGCCGGGGTGGCCGGTCTGATCAAGACGGCGCTGGCGTTGCGCCACCGTGAGATCCCGGCGAGTCTGCACTTCGAGCAGCCCAACCCGCATATCCCGTTCGAACGGCTCGCGCTGCGGGTGGCCGACACCCGCACACCGTGGCCGCTGAACAATCGCCGGGCGGTCGCGGGCGTCAGCTCGTTTGGCTTCGGTGGCACCAACGCACACGTCGTCATGACCGAGGCCCCCGAAGTGCGGGCTCCACAGTCCCACGACACTGTGGGTGCTCGCGTCGAGCTGCTCCCGCTGTCGGCCCGGTCCCCCGAGGCGCTATCCGCCTTGGCGGACCGCTACGAGCTAGCGCTGCAGGCCGGGCTGTCGCCGGCCGACCTCTGCTACACCGCCGGCGCGCGCCGCGACCATCACGACCACCGGTTGACGGTAGTCGGCCGCGACGCCGCAGAGTTGTCGGAGTCGCTGGGCGCCTATCGGCAAGGCGAACGCCGGCCCGGATTGACGGTCGGCCGCCGCCGTCCCGGACCGGGCGTCGTATTCGTCTTCTCCGGGCAGGGATCCCAGTGGCGACACATGGGACAGCAACTGCACGCCGAGGAAGCGGTTTTCCAGGATGCGCTGGCCGAATGCGACCGGGCTATCCGCCCCCATCTGGAGTCATCGGTGATCGACGTGCTGCTCGCCGGCGACCCCCTCGATGACATCGCCGTCATCCAGCCGGCCATCTTCGCCGTACAGGTGGCGCTGGCAGCGCTGTGGCGGTCGTGGGGGGTGGAGCCCGCCGCGGTGATCGGGCACAGCCTGGGTGAGGTGGCCGCCGCGCACGTCGCGGGCGCCCTCAGCCTCGACGACGCGGCGCGGGTGATCTGCGCGCGGTCACGTCTGCTCCGGGCAGCAGATCGCGGCGGCGCGATGATCACCGCGGAACTGTCCCTCGCCGAGGCGCACGAGCTGATCGCCGGGCATTGGGGCGAGATTGCGGTCGCAGCGAGCAACAGTCACCGATCGACTGTGCTCTCCGGTGGTTCAGATGTGTTGTCCGAGTTGATAACCGAGATCCAGCGGCGTGACAGGTTCTGTCGTTGGGTCGAGGTCGACGTGGCCTCGCACAGTCCGCGAATGGATGCGCTGCGCGCCGACCTCGCCGCGGCACTCGACGGCCTTCGTCCATCGGCACCCACGACACCCATGTACTCCACCGTGACCGGCGACCCGATCGAGGACGCCACTTTGGACGGCGCTTACTGGGTGGAAAATCTCTGTTCGCCGGTGCACTTCTCGCCGGCCTCGCGGCGCCTGCTCGAGCTGGGTCATGAAGTATTTCTCGAGCTCAGCCCGCACCCCGTCCTGTTGAGCGCGCTGCGCGAGGATGCCGACGATCTCGGTCACGCCTGCACACCGGTGTCCTCGATGCGCCGTGATCAGGGCGGGCGCGACATCATGCTCGCCTCGCTCGGCGCGCTCTACACCAGTGGACAGTCCGTGGCCTGGGAGCAATTGCACCCCCACGGCGGGCGGCTCGTCTCGGCACCCACCTACCCATGGCAGCGCGAACGGTTCTGGCTGGACATCGCGTCTCCCGGTACCTCGGCCCGATCCGTCGCCGACGAGTCGCCGTGGCGCGGGCCGATCCGCTCGTCGGCACAGCCGAACACCGTGCTCTGCGAAATCGACGTCAGCACCGGCCTTTTGCCGATGTTGAGCGATCACCGGGTGCAGGGCTCGGTCGTCGTCCCGGGAGCCGCCCTCCTCGATTTTGCCGTGGCCGGTACCGTGCGGGCGTTCGGGGCACCCCTCCGGATGCCACGCAATGTCGCCTTCCACCATTCGCTGGTTCTCGACGGCGCCCAGCCGCGCACCGTGCAATTGGTTCTTCGTGGACAGCCGTCGGGCCCCGTCTCCTTCGAGCTACAGAGGATGGATTCCGTTGCCTCGGGCGCTGCGGCCTGGTCGCTGTTAGCGAGCGGCGCGATGGTCGCCGACGATCAGGATGAGGCCGACAACGAACCGCACCGCCCCCAAGACATCCAAAGCCGTTGTGCTGAAAAGATTTCCGGGACATCGTTCTACAGTCGACTCGCGCAGCACGGCCTGGAGTACGGGCCGGCGTTCCAAAAGGTGACCGACGTCTGGCGCCGCGACGGCGAGGCGGTAGCACGCTTGACGCCACCGGAATCGACGCGCTCGATCGACATCGATGCGGCGCTGCTGGACGGCTGCTTTCAGGTTCTCGCCGCCACGCTTCCCGTGAGCAACGGCCACTCCCACGACACGTACCTACCGATCGGCCTTGCGGATCTGCGTGTCCGCGGGATGTCCTCCGACGGCGTGTGGTGCCATGCGCGGCTGCGCGACGGCTCGGGCTCCGAGCCACACACCGTCGAAGGTGAGGTGTTTCTGCTCGATCGGTCCGGGGAGGTCCTCACGGCGGTCCGCGGACTGCGCCTCAAGAGGATTCCCGACGCGGGGCGCAGTACTGCCGAGGCAGTCATTGACGATCTTTTCGTGCCGCGCTGGGAGGCCGCAAAACTCGTTGCATCCGAACAAGATTCGGCCGAGGCGGGAAGCTGGCTGATCTTCGGCGACGGCAATACCACCACGGAGACCACGCGGAAGCTGCTCGAGCACCGATCGCAGACGTGCGTCCTCGTCGAGCCCGGTGTGGACTTCGCACGATTGGGGCCGGGCCACTACCGTCTCGATCCCGCCCAGCCGCAGCACTTTCGGCGCCTTCTCGATGAGTTGCAAGTGCCGTTGCAGGGGGTGGTCCACCTGTGGAGCCTGATGGATTCGATGGAATCCGGACGGCTCCTCGGCCCGACTAGCGTGCTGCATCTGGTGCAGGCGTTGGCAGCGACACCGCAGTCGGATTCACCGCGTCTTTGGCTGGTGACGCAAGGCGCTCAGCCGGTCGAGACGGAGACGGACGTGGTCTCGATCGCCCAGGCTCCCCTGTGGGGCATGGGCCGCAGCATCGACCACGAGCATCCGGAGCTGCACTGCTCGCGGGTCGACCTGCCGTTCGAGGAGCGACCCGAGCATCTGGAGGCGCTCGTCGAGGAGCTGCTCGCCGACGCGCGCGACACCGACGTCGCGCTTCGCGGCGCCCAGCGCTACGTGACCAGATTGGCACGGTTCGAGGACGGTGACCGGGTTGCGGTAGCCGCTCGGCCCGGAGCGGGCTCCTCCTTCCGGATGGAATATTCGCGACCCGGTGTGCTCGACGACATCGACACCCGGGTTGTCGCGCGCCGGTCGCCGGGGCCCGAAGAGGTCGAAATCCAGGTTCACGCAACCGGATTGAACTTCATCGACGTGATGCGCGCCCTCGGGGTGTATCCAGGTCAGGAAGGCGGCCCCACACAGGTCGGCGTCGAGTGCTCGGGCGTTGTGACCGCGGTGGGTGCCGATGTCCAAGACGTGCGCGTCGGCGACGCCGTCATCGCCTTGGCGGCGGAGGGGGTCGGCTCTTACGTCACCACCCCGGCGTGCCTGGTGACGCCCAAGCCGGTTCAGCTCAGCTTCACCGAAGCGGCGAGCATTCCCATCGCGTACCTGACGGCGTACTACGCGCTGCACGAGCAGGCCCGGCTGCGTCGCGGCGAGTCCGTGCTCATCCACTCAGCAGCCGGCGGCGTCGGGCTGGCCGCCGTCGAAGTCGCCCGTTGGCTGAACGCGACGGTGCTCACCACCGCCGGCACCCCCGAGAAACGCGATCACCTGCACCGGCTCGGGATTGAACACGTATTCGACTCGCGCTCACTGGGTTTCGCTGATGAGGTACTGGCTGCAACCGGCGACGAGGGCGTCGATGTGGTGCTCAACTCGCTGACCGGCGAGGCGATCTCGCACAGTCTCGAGGCGCTGAGCCCCTACGGCCGCTTCTTGGAGATCGGGAAGACCGATATCTACGGCCAGGGCCGGCTTCGGCTGTGGCAGTTGCGGAACAACGCGTCCTACATCGTCATCGACCTCGCGCAGCTAATCGCCGATCGGCCGGCGTACGTGGGTGCGCTGTTGCGCGACATCGTGGCTCACCTCGAGCAAGGGGCGTTCCGCCCGCTGCCGGTGCGCGCGTTCCCGGCCGCGAAGACCGCCACCGCGTTACGCACACTTTCGCAAGGCCGTCAGATCGGCAAGGTGGTCGTCTCGGTGCAGGGTGGGGAGCAACCGGCCGTTCCTGATGAGCAGCTCCCCGAGCAGTTCGACCCCGAGGCCACCTATCTGATCACCGGTGGGCTCGGTGGCATCGGTCGCGCCGCCGCGGCCTGGATGATCGCGCGCGGTGCCAAGCATCTGGTGTTGCTCGGACGGGGCCTGGCATCGGAGGCCGGGCAGCGGGCCATCGAGGATCTGCGGCGCGAGGGCGGTGAGGTGGTCTACGCCCGCGGCGACGTCGCTCAGGCAGACCAGGTGGCCTCGGCGCTCGATTCGATTCGCGCCACCATGCCTCCGCTGCGTGGCGTCGTTCACGCGGCGGGGATCCTCGACGACGGCATCCTCGCGCGCCTCGACGACCGACGGCTACACGAGGTGATGGCGCCGAAACTCGAAGGCGCCTGGAATCTGCACCTGCTCACCCAAGATGCGACGCTAGACTTCTTCGTGCTCTTCTCCTCTGCCGCAGCGCTTTTGGGCTCCCCCGGGCAGGCGCACTACGCCGCGGGCAACGCCTTCCTGGACGCACTCGCTTGGTATCGACGGGCCGAAGGCCGGCCCGCGCTCAGCATCAACTGGGGCCCGTGGGCCGAGGTCGGTCTGGTCAGCGAGCCGGAACAGCAACGAAACCTGCACCGGCACGGCATGATTCCGATCCCGGTGGCCGACGGTGTGCAGACGCTGTCGAGGCTGCTCCGGTCATCCGCGACCCAGGTCGCCGTCCTGCGATTAGACCCGGCGCGCTGGCGCTCGGAGCAACGACCGGCCCCGTCGCTGATCGCCGACCTGCTCGGCGCCCCGGCGGACGGCGACGCCCCCACGCGCCACGACACCCTTCGCGACGCGTTACTCCGCGTCGACAAGGGCGAGCGCCGAACGCAACTCGAGTCGTACCTGCGCGAACAAGCAGCCGGCAAACTCGGTCTGGCTCCGTCGCGCCTGGACGTCGAATCGCCGCTGCCTCAACTCGGAGTCGACTCGCTCGTCGCGGTGGAGTTGCGTGCTCAGATCGAACGCGACCTGGGCATCGTCGTGCCGGTGGTCCGCTTGTTGGACAGTCCGAGCGTCGCCGGGCTGGCCGCGTGGCTCGTCGAGCAGTCGTCCGGCAGCACCGCGGAGCCCGAGCCCGTCGAGGTGAATGACGCGCCGGCCACGCAGGTCAACGGGTCCAATGGCGCTGCCCCGCAATGGATGGACGTCCTGGGCCGGCTGCCCGACATTTCGGACGACGACGTCGACGCGCTGCTTCGCGACGTCCTCGCGGCAAGGGAGGGCCAGGATGACGGATAACCTCGCCGGCCTTTCAGCCGAAGAGAAACGTGTACTGCTGGCACGCCTGCTGATGGAAAAGGCGGAAGCTTCGGCGTCGGCGTATCCGCTGTCGTATGGCCAACGGTCGCTGTGGTTCCTCTATCAGCTCGCGCCGGGCAGCCCCGCCTACACGATCACCTACGCCGGGCAGATCCGCGGCGAGCTCAACGTAACCGCGCTGGAGGCCGCGGCCCAGGCCCTCGTCGATCGCCACGACATCTTGCGGACCACCTACACCACCCGTGATGGCCAGCCGGTTCAACTGGTCCACCCCCGTCTGCCGGTGCGCGTCAACCGCCTCGAGCTGGACGCGCACGAAACGCAGCGGTGGTTGCGGCGCGAATCCGATCGCCCCTTCGACCTACGCACCGGGCCAGTGGTCCGGTTCAACCTGATCTCCCAGGGCCCCGACGAACACCTGCTGGTGTTGACGCTGCATCACATCGCCGTCGATATGTGGTCGATCGACCTGATCCTCGACGAGCTTCGGCTGCTGTACGCCGCGGAGCACGGCGCACCGCCACCGCCGACCCCACCGATGCGCTACGCCGACTACGCGTCCGAGCAGACCCGCGACATCGAGGGAGCCGAGGGCGACCGACTCTGGCGCTATTGGAGCCGGCAACTGGCCGGGGAAACGCCGATGCTCCGGCTGCCTGTCGACCGACCGCGGGGTGCGGTTCAGACGTACCGCGGCGCGGTGCACCGATTCACCGTCGACCGTGCGCTGACCGCGGCGCTCAAGGACGTCGGTCGCGGCGCCGGCGCGACGCCGTACATGACTCTGTTCGCGGCGTACGCCACGCTGCTGCATCGCTACAGCGGGCAGGACGATCTGCTGATCGGCTCGCCGTTCGGATGTCGCGACCACGCGGGCCTGGCCAGTTTGGTCGGCTACATCGCCAACCCCGTGGTGCTGCGACCCGACCTCAGCGGTGACCCGACCTTCACGTCGCTGCTGGGCCGCGTCAAGACGACCGTTCTGGAAGCGCTCGAGCACCAAGACTTCCCGTTCGCGCTGCTCGTCGAAAAGCTGGACCCGGCCCGCGATCTGAGCCACACGCCGCTGTTCCAGGTCTCGTTTGCGTGGGAACAGACCCGCCGATTCCAGGACGGCGTGGGTTCCGGCTCGGCGGCACTGGACTTCACGACCACCCACATCGGCCAGGGCGGGGCGCCGCTGGATCTGATGCTGTTGATGGGCGAACAGGACGGCGAGTTGCTCTGCGCCCTGCAGTACAACACCGACCTGTTCGACGACGCGACGATCGACCGGATGGCCGAGCACTTCACAACGCTGCTCCGCGGGATCGTCGCCGATCCAGGTGCCGGCCTGTCGAAGCTTCCGATCCGAACCGAGGCGGAGCGCGCGCTGCAGGAGTCATGGAACGAGACCGAGGTCCGTTTCGAGGCCCCGAACACCTTGCCCGACATGGTGACCGCTGCGGCCCGTCGCAGCCCGGCGGAGATCGCTGTGACATTCGACGACCGTGACCTGACCTACGCCGAACTCGACCGGCGCGCAAACGATTTGGCTAATCAGCTACGGGGGCTCGGTGTGGGCCCGGACCGCATCGTCGTCGTCCTGCTGGACCGCAGCGAAGATTTGGTGGTGGCGCTCCTGGGCGTCGCGAAGTCCGGCGCCGCGTTCATGCCGCTCGACCCGGGACAGCCCGCGAACCGCATCGCCGCGATGATCGGCGCCTCGGGCGCACCGGTGGTGGTCACACACGAGCGAAACCTAGAGCTAATCAAGGGATTCGCCGGTCATCAACTGTGCCTGGACCGGCCCGCCGCCCCAGCGGAAACGGACGCTGTCGCATCCCACGCTGTCGCACGGTCGGATGGACTGGCTTACGTCATCCACACCTCGGGTTCCACCGGCGTGCCCAAGCGGGTGCTCAACACCCACGGCGGGCTGCGCAACCTACTGCTCTGGATGCAGGCGAACTACCGGCTCGATGCCCGCGACCGGGTGCTGCACCACACCCCGGTGACGTTCGACGCGTCGCTCGCGGAGATCTTCTTGCCGTTGATCGTCGGTGCGCGGCTCGTCATCGCAAAACCGGATGGGCACCGCGACGCCGCCTACCTCGTGCGGACCATCGCCGAGCAGAGCATCACCCAGATCGTGCACGTCGTGCCGTCGATGCTGCAGTCCTGGCTCGCCGAGCCCGGCTTCCGGGACTGCGTCACGCTGCGGCGGGTGACATGCGGCGGCGAGGCGCTGCCCTACGACCTCGCTCAGCGTTTCCTGAACACCGCGAGCGCCGAGCTGTGGAACGAGTACGGCCCCGCCGAATCCGCCGTCACGGCCACCTATGCGCACTGCAAGCGCGGTGCACCCGGCCCGTCGATCCCGATCGGGCGGCCAATCGCCAACGTCCAGATTCGCCTCCTCGACGCCTATCTCCAGCCGGTCCCAGTGGGCGTGACGGGCGAGCTGTACATCGGCGGAGCCGGCGTGGGGCGCGGCTACTCCGGTCAACCTGACCTGACGGCCACCAGGTTCGTCGCCGACCCGTTCGCCGCCGACCCCGGCAAAATGCTCTATCGCACAGGCGATCTGGCTCGCTATCGACCCGACGGCAATATCGAGTACCTCGGACGTCAGGACAGCCAGGTGGAGATCCGCGGCGTCCGGATCGAGCCCGGCGAGGTCGAGGTCGCGCTGAGTCGGCATCCCGACGTGACGGAAGCCGTGGTGGTCGCCACTGCCGACGAGCGCGGCCACACCCAGCTGACCGCCCACGTGGCGGCTGGCACCGAGCCCGGACCGACCACCGCGCAGCTGCGGCGCTTCTTGCTCCAGTGGCTTCCGGCGGCCATGCTGCCGGCCCACTTCGTCGTGACGAACGAGTTGCCGCGTACCCCAGGAGGGAAAGTCGACCGGCGGGCTCTCGCCGAGACCGGCACAGGAGCGGCGGAACGCGACCGCGAGTTCGTCGCTCCCCGCGGCCGAACAGAGCAGATCCTGGCCGAGATCTGGTGCAAGGTTCTCGGCGTCGAACGGGTCGGTGTGCACGACGACTTCTTCGCGCTCGGCGGCTCCTCGACGCACAGCCTGGAGGTCGCGGTGCGTGCGGAGGCGGCCGGCCTTCCGCTGAAACCTGAGTCGGTATTCCTGTTCGGCACGGTCGCGGAATTGGCCGCGGAGTACGGGGTGCCGCTCGAAAGCAGCCCGGACGTCGCCGATGCGCAGGCCGTCGAGCCCGACGACGCCCACCCGCACACTGAACCGCAGCCGTTACCCGACCGGCCCGACCCGCAACACCGTGATCGAAAGCATCGGCGCCTACCTGCCTTTCAACGAGGTGTCGACCGCCGATCTTCTCGCCGGCTGCGTCAACGACATCGGCATACCGCTGGAGAAGCTCACCGGCATCAAGCACCGGCGGGTGGCGGCCGAGGGTGAATTCTCCATAGACCTGGCCCGACAAGCCGTGGCCGACTGCCTGTCGCGGTCGAGTTACCGGCCGGCAGAGATCGACCTGCTGATCTCATGCAGCATTTCCCGCTACGACGGGCCCGATCAGAAATTCGTGTTCGAGCCCAGCACCGCGGCGCGGCTGCGGGATCAGTGCGGCCTCGACAACGCCCTCGCATTCGACGTCACCAACGCGTGCGCCGGTATGTTCACCGGGATCGCCATCGCCGATGCGTTCCTGCAGACCGGGCTGGTCGGCCGCGCCATGGTCGTCAGTGGCGAATACATCACCCACATCAGCGAGACCGCGCAGCGAGAAATCGAGGGTCCGATGGATCCTCGCCTCGCGTGCCTGACCGTCGGGGACGCCGGGGCCGCAGTGATTCTGGAACGTGGTCCCAACAATCGCGCCGGTTTCCACGACATCGACATCGCGACGCTCAGCCGCTACGCCCCGATGTGCATCGCGAAGGCCACCGGCGGCCCGGAGGGCGGGGCGATCATGGTGGTCGACTCGATTGCGGCGACCGCGATAGCGGTGAAGTCCGCGGTTCCTTATGTGGCCGGTGTGATGCGGCGCCACGGCTGGCGACCGGAGCATTCCGACCACATCGTGATGCACCAGACGTCGGAGTCCTCGCTCAACGACGCGGTCGGCGCGGTGAATCGGATGTTCGGCGAAGGCTCCGCCAATCCGGGCAACACCATCTACAACTTGGCCGAGCGTGGAAACACCGCCAGCACAACACATTTCGTCGCGCTCAAGGACCACATCCTGAATAACCGGATCAGGTCCGGCGACAACGCGGTCTTCGGCATCAGCGGCTCCGGCCAGGTCGTCGGCGCCGCGCTGTACACCTTCGACGATCTGCCCGATCGGCTGCGCCGCGGTTCGGAGGAACACCGCCGTCGCGAGACGCCGCTCGAGGCCGCGACCACCGAGCCGCCACCGCCACCCGCGGTGGGCATCGCTGGCGTCGGCACCATCCCGGCGGGGCAGCCCGGATCGCGCGGCTCGGTGGAACTGGCCACGCAAGCCGCCGCGCAGTGCCTCGATCAGAGCGGCCTCGACCGCGACGAGCTCGGCTTGGTCATTCACGCCGGCGTGTATCGGGACGAGTTCATCAGCGAGCCGGCGATTGCGGCGCTGGTGGCTGGCGAGCTCGGCATCAACGACGACATCCGATCCCCCGACGGCCCAAAGACTCTCGCGTTCGACGTGTTCAACGGTGCGGTCGGATTCCTCAACGCCTGCCAGGTCGCCGTCCAGATGATCGGCGCGGGAAAAACCGGTCATGCGATGGTCGTCGCCTCGGAGACCGAGAACAACTCCGGCAGCGACGCGCACCCCGATTACGGCCTCAGTGAGACCGGCTCAGCGGTGATCTTGTCACCGGCCCACGGCAACAAGGGGTTTGGCCGTTTCGTGTTCCGGCACTACCCCGAGTACGCGGGATCGCTCACCACCTACACCCGACACTCAGACGGCCGGACGTGGCTGGAAATCGACCGCGACCCGGACTTGACCGCTCACTATCTCGACATCATTACTGACGCTGTCGGCGAGTTGCTGAAAGTCGAAGCGATCGCCCCTTCCGACATAGCCGCGGTGTTTCCCCCGCATCTCTCGCAGCCTGACCGCGAAGAGCTGGCCGCCCGATTGGGTATTGCGAGTTCGCTGTTCGTCGCCCCCGCCACCGACACCGACCCGTTCTCGTCTTCGGTGCCACACGGATTGCGGCATGCCTGGCAGAACGGGCTGGTGAATTCGGGCGAGGTCGGGTTGATCGTCAGCGTTGGCTCCGGGCTCCAGGTTGGCTGCACGACTTATCGCTTCTGAGAGCTACTCGTCTCGTAACTGGGGTGCCAGCGCGGCCTGGGTGGTTTTCCATGCCGGAACCACCGCCGCGATGACCGCCGACAAGATGGCCAGGAGCGCGTACCAGATCGCTTCGGACACCGGGAAAATCAGCGGAGTCACCGAGCCGACGTCGACGATCGCGGCCCGTCCGACCGCTGCGATGATCGGGACGGACACCACCGCGCCCAGAAGAGCGCCCGTCGCGCTGGCGATAACGGCTTCCAGCGTGGTCACCGCGAACACTTTGGTCGGCGTGGCGCCGAGCGCCTGGATCAGAGCGATCTCGCGGCGCCGCCGAATTCCGAGCAGCAGCAGCGTCGACGACACCGATATGAAGGCGATCGCGAGGAGACCGTATTTCAGCGTGTTCAACGGTGCGAGAAAACGGGATTCACCGCTGACCACCGAAACTCGATACCCGTTCGCATCCACCACGGTCAGCGGCTGGTTGAAGCGGGCGGTCTTGATCTCGTCGGCGATGCGTTGAAGTTTGACACCTGCTGTCGGCTTGATGAAAACCAAACCGGGCGGCTGCCGACCAAAGATCTGCTCGGCCAGCCGGTAAGACATCTGGATTCGGCGCCCGCCCACTTCCGGGGTGGCCACGATGGTTCCGACGGGGATTCTGCGGGCGCTGGGTCCACTGCCCAGCAGGATGGTGTCGCCGACGCGAATACCGCTGTCGCGGGCCAGAATTCCGCCGACCACGAGTTGGTTCGCCGCCACGCTGTCGCTCGGGGACTGCCCGGCGAAAACCTGATACGAGAAGGTTGGCCGATCCTCGGCTCGCACGTAGGCCAGCGATCCGTTGGCGAGGGTGATCTCGATTTCCGCCATTCGCTCGAGGCCGCCGACCCCCGGCAGCGCGGCAAGCTTCGCCATGCTGTCGGGCGAGAATTTCGCATCCGATGAGCCCCAGTCGGTGAACCGGGTGGTCGTCACCACCAACCGATCCGTCGCCTGCGCTTGGGCCACGTTTTCGACGCCGCGATCGATGGCGACCAAGAACCCCGACAACAGCGTTGCGATGGCCACCGGGACCGCGACGGCACCTGCGATCGCGGTCGTCCGGGTCTGGTCGGTGCGCAGCCCGGTGAACGCGATCGCCAGGACCGCACTGTGCGCCCGGTCCGGCTGAAATCGAATCGACGCCAAGATTTGTGCGCTGAAATATGCTGCGGCCAAGAGCAATCCGACGATTGCCACGACGACCGCACCATTGGCGATGGCGGCCTGCCACGCCTCGAGCCCGCCCGACAACGTCGCCGACCAGACCAGGAATACCGCTGCGAATCCGGTCGCCAGCAAGGCCGCCGCCTTGGGCCAGACACGAGCCGACTTGGTGTCCTCGTATGCGGCGCGGCCGGACAGCTCGGTCGCGATCGGAGTTTTCGACGCCGACAGGCTGGGAACGATGGCGGCGAGCAGGGCGAGCAGCACGCCGATTGCGAGTCCCGCCACGACGACGCTCGGTTCGACCACCACCGGAACATTGACCCCGACGAACTGTTGGGTCAGGTCACTGGCGCTGGCGACGACGGGTCGGGCGATGATGGCGCCGAGCAGGACTCCGATGACCGATCCGGCGGCGCCGAGCAGAGCAGCTTCGGCGAGAAATCCGACCAGCGTCGACAGCGGCGAGGCGCCCAGCGCCGAGGCGATCGCGACTTCACGTCGGCGTTCTTGGATTGACAACCGGGTGAGCTGGGAGATCAGAATCACCCCGACCCCCACCGCGATCAGCGCGAAGATTGCCAGCAGCGGAAACAGCACGACGTTGACGTTGAAACCCGCGGCCGGATCGTTGCGGGTCAGCACCCGGTATCCCGGCCCGAGCACGTCCAGCGCCTCGACGATGCGGGCTTGGACGGCGGTCGCGTTGGCCTGATCCGCCAGGGTCACGTAGACGGTGTCTACTCGGTCGTCGCGGGCGAACTGCACCTTGGCCGCGCTGAGCGGCAACACGATGACACGGCCGTTGTTGACGCTGTCCAACTGCGGGATCTGGGCTAGTCCAGATATCGGCAGCTGACCGATGTCGGTCGCCAACGTCGGCGACTTACCCAACGAGCGGCCGAAGGTGGTCGAGGTTGCCATTACCTGCGGCTCTTTCTGCCCGGCGCCGCACACCTTGGGGTCGATCATCCAACGAGCTGAGCAGTCGATTCCCAACGCCAGCACCACGGTGTCGCGCCCGCCGTCGCGCACCTGCGTCGCCGCGCGGACCACGGGGGCGAGCACCGATACGCCCGAAACATCTTGAGCGGCAGCCATAACCGCCGGTCCGATCCCACCCTGGGTCGCGGCACCGACGATGCGCAGCGGCGCGGGACCGGCTATCCGGTAACCGACATCATCGATAGCGGCGCTGACGCTGCTCGTTTCGATCATGACTGCGACAACGATGGCCACCCCGCCCCCGAGCGACAGCGACGCCAGTAACGCACGCAGCGTGTGCCGTCGAATGGCCCGGAAGTTGATCAGCCGCAGGACGCTAACGGCCGCGGCTAGTGCGCTGCGCGCCATGCCGCGCCGCCGTGCCGAACTTGCCGCTCGTCGCTTTCGATGCGGCCGTCGAGGAGGGAGACCAACCGGGGAGCTTCGTCGGCAATGGATCGATCATGGGTGACCAACACGATGGTCTGGCCCGCCGCGTTGAGGTCATAGAGCGCCTCGATCACGCGGCGGCCATTCTTGGTGTCGAGGTTGCCGGTGGGCTCGTCGGCGAGCACGACCTGCGGGGCCATGAACAACGCGCGCGCGATCGCGACGCGCTGCTGCTCACCACCGGACAACTCCGCGGGCACCCGCTTGGCCATCCCGGCCAGCCCGAACTGGTCCAACAGCAAGATGGCCCGGTCGTACTGGGCGCGACCGGCCCGGCCGGCCAGCAGACTGGGCAGCATCACGTTCTCGGCAACGGATAATCCCGCCAACAGGTTGAACGACTGGAACACGTACCCGATCCTGCGACCGCGAACCCCTGCCAGTTCCCGGGCGGACAATTGGGCGACGCTCACCTGGTTCACCAGAACCGCGCCGCTTGTCGGAGGCTCCAGCAACCCGAGGATGCTCAACAGCGTCGATTTACCCGAGCCCGAAGGTCCCACCATGGCGACGAATTCGCCGGCTCGTATCTGCAGATTGATGTCGTGAATGATCGGTATCGCCGTCGCACCCGATCCGAACGATTTGTAGAGGCCGCGGGCTTCCAGAACCACCGGCCGTACATTCGCGGCCCGCGCGGCTACGTTTCCTCCGGCGGTGCTGCCTGCAGCTTGCCCGTTGAGGAAAGCGGTCGACGAGGCAAACAGCGACGAACGGGCTGCGGTCACGTCGGAGGCCGGTGCCGTCGCCGGTTGCTCGGGCGCGCTGACCGGAAGGGTCGTCACTTCGGCCAGGGCGGGCATGATCAGCGGGATATCGACGCCGGAGCCGACCACGAACACGCCTTGCGGGCCACCCTCCATCTCACCGGCACCTTTGACGATCTCCGAGAGCGCGGCAACCGCTTCGTCGTCGTCATGCGGCAAGAACCGACGACGCAGGTCCACAACCAATCCGTCTGCCGTGCCGACCACCGCGAGCGTCGCGGTGTCCGGTTCGATGCACAGCAGCGCCGTGCTGTCATACCCGGCTGCCTCACCGGCCTTGCGGGCCAACGCAACCGCGGATGACGCCAACGACGAGCCGCTCGCCGACGCCAGCGCAGCACCCCGGGCCGGCCCGACGGTGGGCTGCTCGGGCGTGGTGATCGGAAGCGACGTCGCCGCCACCAGGTCCGGCATGATCAGCGGGATATCGACGCCGGAGCCGAGCAGGAACACCCCCAGCGGGTCACCCTTCATCGCATCCGCAGCGTTGACGATCTCGACAAGTGCGGCCAGCGCCGCAGCGTCGTTACTCGGCAAAAACCGCCGCCGCACCTCCACGATCGACTCGTCACCGGTGTCCAACACCGCCGACGTCGCCGAATCCGGCTCGACACACAGCAGCCCGATGCGCGGGTATCCGGCCGCCCGACCTTCCGCACAGGCCAACCTGATCGCGGACGCGCTCAACAGCGGAGTGTTCGCCGACGCCAGCGCCGCGCCCCGGGCCAGCGCGGCCTCGGGCTGCTCGGGCGCGCTGACCGGCAGCGACGTCGCTTCAACCAGGGCGGGCATGATCAGCGGGACGTCGACCCCGGAGCCGACCACGAAAACGCCCTGCGGACCGCCCTCCATCGCATCCGCATCCCTGACGATCTCGACCAGGGCGGCGACGGCTTCGTCGTCGTCATGCGGCAGGAACCGCCGACGCACCTCCACGATCAGCCCGTCCGCCGCACCGACCACCGCAAGCGTGGCAACGTCCGGCTCGATACACAGCAGCGCCGTGTGGTCATACCCGGCTGACTCACCGGCCGCCCGGGCCAGCGCGATCGCGGAGTGGAACGGCGACACCAGCAGGACGTTGTCGACCCTGCGCGTCGCCAGGCCCTCGCGCAACGCCGTCGCCGCGGCGACGTCGAGCCAGGTCACCCCGGCGGATCTCACCTGATAGCCGGCGCCGGCCGCCGTTTCCCGGGTGATGAGGATGGTGGCGATGATCTGCTCGGTCGTGGTGCCAGACGGCAAGTCAGCACCGTGCGCGATGTCGAAACTGCCGTGGTTGACGGCGACGCCGTCCGCCTTCGCACCCGCCATCAGGACGGTGCGCACCGAGGTTGGTGTCATCGCGACACCGAGCACAGCGTCCAACACGCCTCCACAATAGTTTTGGCGACGATCGGTTTGGGTCAGTGCTGGTCCAGCCAAGACGCCAGCGACCGGCCGGCCTCCAGCACGTGGCGTTCGGCGACCGAACGGGCGCGCTCGGCGTCGTGTTCGGTGATCGCCTCGATCAGTTCATCGTGCTCGTCGAGGGAGTGCTTCTCGTGTTCGGGGAACAGGGTCAGGAAGTTGGTCGGGACCATGCGGGCGACTTGCGTCAGTTGGACGAGTAGCCGCCGGGAGTGCGCCGCACGGTGAATCTCCTGATGGAAGCGCCAGTTTGCTTCGCCGATGCTTTCGTCACCCGAGCGCGCGACGACCTCGGCCGCGAGCTCACGGAGCGAGGCGAGCTCCTGCGGGTTGACGCGCTGCGCCGCCCAGGCGGCGGCCTGTCCGGTCAGGACACCCAAAATGGTGAAGCTGTCGATGACATCCTTGGAGCTGATGCCGATGACGGTGATTCCGCTGCGCGGTGCAACGTGCACCAGGCCCTCGTAGGACAGTTCCAGGAGGGCCTCACGCACCGGCGTGCGACTTGTGGCGAACTCGGTGGTGATGGCATCCAGGTCAATGCGCGTGCCTGCCGAGAGTGCTCCGGTCAGGATGCGGTCGCGCAACTCGCGCACGGCACGCTCTCGCACAGTGCCGGAAATATCGACAGCCCTTGGCATAGATGAACGGTAGCCGAACGCATATCACATTTGAAATCTGATATATGTCGTGTCGCACGGTGAGGCGGCACCGCACCGTGTCCCTCGAGCTTCACCAATGTCTGAGATGGAGAACGCGAATGGTTGATCTAGAACTCGATCAAGGGCTGGCAGTCATCACCATCAATCGCCCCGAGGCTCGTAATGCCATCGCGCTTCACACCATGGACCAGCTTGAGCAGGCCATTGCCGGCGCCGAGGGCGCGCTGTGCCTGGTCATTCGGGGCGAGGGCGACAAGGCGTTCGTATCGGGCGGAGACCTCAAGGAGCTCAGCGCGTTGCGCACCGAGGAGCAGGCGGCAGCCATGGCGTGGCGGATGCGGTCGCTCTGTGATGAGCTCGCGAATTTTCCTGCCCCGGTCGTCGCCGCGCTGAACGGCCACGCATTCGGCGGCGGAGCGGAGGTCGCGGTCGCCGCCGACATACGGGTGGCCGCCGACGACATCAAGATCGGATTCAATCAGGTGTCCCTCGAAATCATGCCGGCCTGGGGTGGCGCGGAACGACTCGCGGCCCTCGTCGGCCGCGGCCGCGCGCTGATGCTCGCGGGCACCGGGGCCATACTCACGGCCGATGAAGCCGAACGGGTCGGGCTGGTGGATCGCGTGCTGCCGAGGGCGACGTTCGAGACTGAGTGGCGTTCCTTGGCGCGGGCCCTGGCGAATCGGCCTGCCGGCGACATCAAGCGCGTCATGTCGGGCGTACCGGCCGGCGATGCTGTCGCAGCTTTCGCCTCGCTATGGGTCGCCGATGAGCATTGGGCCGCCGCGGACCGAGTGATGAACCGCCCCCGATGAATGCGGACTAGTCGGATTTGTCCGCGGTGGTTGACTCGATCAGCAGCAGACCCGCAGCGGTATAAGGATCGGATCGACCGTCGGCGACGGCAGCGGCCAACCCGGCGAGGTCAGGGTGGCTGTGCAGGCGGGTTTGCGCAAGAGACAGGATCTGCGCCCGCGCCCGCGACGCCCTCCGGGTGGGGGTGTCGGCGCGGTGGTGGGCATCGATCGCGTCCATCAAGTCGGTGATGCCCTCGGAGCGCGCCGCCACGAGGGTGAGGACGGGGGCCGATGTCTCGGCCCGCAGATCGCGGGCGGTTTGACTCGCGCCGTCGCGGTCGGCCTTGTTGACGACCACGATGTCAGCCACTTCCAACAGGCCTGCCTTCGCGGCTTGTACTGCGTCACCCGCACCGGGATTGAGGATGACGATGGTGGGATCGGCGACGGCGGCGATCTCGATCTCCGACTGACCGACACCGACCGTCTCAAGCACGATCAGGTCGTAGGACAGTGCTGCAAGCAGCCGAATCGCCGCGGGCACCGCAGCGGCGAGGCCGCCGAGGTGACCGCGGGTTGCGATCGAGCGGATGAAGACATCGGGGTCGTCGATGTGGGCGGCCATCCGGATGCGATCGCCGAGGATGGCGCCGCCGCTGTAGGGCGATGACGGGTCCACCGCGAGCACCGCGATTCGCATTCCTCGTTCGCGGTAGGCGCTAACCAGCACGGCGATCGTCGTCGACTTTCCTGCGCCCGGCGGACCGGTGATGCCGACCACCTGGACCGGGGCCGCAGTGTCCAGAGCTGCCAGCACCTCGTCGCGACGAGCCCCCTCGATCAGGCTCAGCAGGCGACCCGTCGCTCGGGTAGAGCCGCTCTGAGATGCCTGGATCAGATCCGCGACATTCATAGGACTCCGAGATTAGCTCCGCCGTGCTCGTCCAGACGCGGTGGTGCGCCGTAATCGGGTTCATATCCGTCGATCCGAATTGGGCTACGGATCAACCGAAATGCGCCCGCGTCGACGATCACCTCGGGGTTGGCGGCGAGTGCTTCGGGCAGCGTTCGGACGGCAGCGACGGGTACACCTAGTGGACGCAGCCGCGCTTCCCAGTTGGCGGCGGTATCGGTAGCCAGAGCGTTCGCCACCAAGGCGAGCACCTCGTCGCGCCCTTCGGCCCGCTCCCTCATCGTCGCCGGCCCAACGATGTTGGCCTCCGCGGCGAATAGCTTCCAGAACTTGTCGTGCGTGATGAACAGCGCCAGAAATCCGTCCGCAGTCGAAAAGAGCTGAGCTGGAACATAATACGAGTGTGCACCCATCGGCAGCCGTCGTGGCTCGGCGCCGTCGTTGAGGTAGGCCGACGCGCGATAGTTCAGCTGGGAGAGCATCACGTCGCGCAGTGACACCTCGACCTGACCCCCGCGCCCGGAGACGATCTGGGCGAGCAGTCCGAGGGCAGCAGTGAGTCCGGCGGAATTGTCGGCCGCGGAGTATCCCGGCAACGTCGGTGGTCCAACCGGATCGCCGGTCAGCGCGGCGACGCCGGTGGTCGCCTGGATGACGTAGTCGAATGCCGGATCATCACCGGCTTCCAGACCAAACCCGGTGAGCGCCAGGCAGACAATCCGGTCGTTCCACTTCCGTAGTGCTTCATAGGTGAGGCCGTATCGGCGGATGGCGGACGGCTTCAGATTCGCAAGCAGCGCATGCGATTTGGAGATGAGTTCACCGAGCTCACGCTGGCCCGTCTCGGATGTCAGGTCAACGCAGATGCTGCGCTTGCCTCGGTTGAGGCTGGCGAAATAGGAGTCGCCGACTTGCCGCGAGATGTCGCCGTCCGGTGGTTCGATCTTGATGACCTCGGCCCCGAGATCGGCCAGCATCATGGTGGCGTACGGCCCGGCCAGCATGTGACCGATCTCGAGGATTCTGATGCCGGCGAGAGGGCCTGCGGACTTAATCTTCTCCCCCGGCTTCCGTCAGGGCTTGTACGTCCCGGACGAGGGTATCCAGTGACGTACCCGTCGGAAACACCGCTGCTGCACCGGCATCCAACAACTTCTGCACGTCGGCCTGCGGGATGGTGCCGCCGACGACCACCGCGATGTCGCCTGCGTCCGCGGCCCGCAGCGCATCGACGGTACGGGCGGTCAGCGCCACATGAGCGCCCGACAGAATCGACAGCCCGACGAGTTTGACGTCCTCCTGCAGCGCGATCGAAACGATGTCCTCGATGCGCTGGCGAATTCCGGTGTAGATGACTTCGAATCCGGCGTCGCGCAGCGTGCGCGCGACGATCTTTGCGCCGCGGTCGTGTCCGTCCAGACCGGGTTTCGCCACCAGGACGCGAGCCCCCATCAGAACACCACCGGTTGCTGGAATTCGCCCCACACCGCTTTGAGCGTGGTCACCAACTCCCCGACCGAGCAGTACGCATTGGCACAGTCGATGAGGCGGGGCATCAGATTGTCGTTGCCCTCGGCCGAACGCGACAGTGCGGCAAGCGTTTCCTTGACGGCGACCGAGTCACGCTCGGCTTTGACCTTCGCCAGACGCTTCAGCTGCAGATCGCGGCCTTCGGCGTTCAGTTCGTAGGTGTCGATGTCAGGCGACGGCTCGTCGGTGACGAACTTGTTGACGCCGACCACGGGGCGCTCGCCCGACTCGACCTCTTTGTGAATCTTGAAGGCTTCGTCGGCGATCAGCCCCTGCAGGTAGCCGTCCTCGATGGAGCGCACCATGCCGCCGTGCTTTTCGAGGTCGTCCATGATTTCGACGATCTTGGCCTCGGTGGCATCGGTCAGTGCCTCGACGAAGTAGGAGCCGCCGAGCGGATCGGCAACCTTGGCCACTCCGGTTTCGTAGGCGAGGATCTGCTGGGTGCGCAGCGCCAGCGTCGCGGATTCCTCGCTGGGAAGGGCGAACGGCTCGTCCCACGCCGCGGTGAACATCGACTGGACGCCGCCGAGCACCGCGGCCAGTGACTCATAGGCGACGCGTACCAGGTTGTTCTGCGCCTGCGGTGCGTACAGCGACGCGCCGCCCGCGACGCAGCCGAAGCGGAACATCGACGCCTTATCGGTGGTGGCGCCGTAGCGCTCGCGCACGATGGTCGCCCAGCGGCGGCGACCTGCCCGGTACTTCGCGATCTCCTCGAAGAAGTCGCCGTGGGTATAGAAGAAGAACGAGATCTGGGGTGCGAATTTGTCGATGGTCATCCGACCGCGTTCGACGACGGTGTCGCAGTAGGTGACGCCGTCGGCCAGCGTGAAGGCCATCTCCTGGACCGCGTTGGCCCCGGCGTCGCGAAAATGGGCGCCCGCCACCGAGATTGCGTTGAATCTCGGCACTTCGGCGGCGCAGAACTCGATGGTGTCCGCGATCAGGCGCAGTGACGGCTCCGGCGGCCAGATCCAGGTACCGCGCGATGCGTATTCCTTGAGGATGTCGTTTTGGATTGTGCCGGTGAGCTTCTCGCGGGGCACGCCCTTCTTCTCCGCGGCGGCGACGTAGAACGCCAGCAGGATGGCTGCGGTGCCATTGATGGTGAAGCTGGTGCTGATCTTGTCCAGCGGGATGCCGTCGAAGAGCACCTCGACATCGGCGAGCGTGTCGATGGCGACACCGACGCGGCCGACCTCCTCACCGAACTCAGCGTCATCGGAGTCGTAACCGCACTGGGTCGGCAGGTCCAGCGCGACCGAGAGCCCGGTGCCGCCCTGACCCAGTAGGTACCGATACCGCTCGTTCGACTCCTCGGCGGTGCCGAATCCCGAGTACTGGCGAAACGTCCAGGTTTTTCCCCGGTAGCCCGACGCGAAGTTGCCGCGGGTGAACGGGTACTCCCCCGGCGGTGGCGGGTCTGGCGCGCAGTCACCCGGTCCGTACACAGGCTCCAAGGGGATGCCCGACGGGGTCTGCACGACGTCACTCATCTGGGCTGGTCACCGCCTCGTTCCGGACCATCGGCTGCACGGCGTCACAGTGCTCGGTCAACGTCGTCAACCGCCTTCCATGACCGTCTCAAAGGTGGATACCGCCGATACATAATTCGGCTGATTTGTAATTGTAAGTTACTGCGATGGTCGACGGTCGCATGGCCCGCGCGCATCTCGTGTTCGGTCGAACAGGTGCGGCAGTGCGGGCGTTGTCTGGACTTCAGTTCGACCAGGGGTACGCAAACAATGGCCCGACAGCAGATGTGAACAGCCACATCAGTGCGCACACGATCAATAGCGAGATCGCCTGGGCGAGGAATCGGAGCTGATTTGCCGAGACCAACTCGAACCGGATGACGGAGCTCAGCCGGGCCAGATCGCCGACGGTGAGGAACACTTTCCCCGTTCCGACCCTCAACATGTAGCCGCGCTTGCCGTTGGGCCGGTCCACGCGGACGAGAACGAGCTTGTCCCCGTCGCTGTCTCGCAGACCGAGGAGGCTGGTTAACTCAGGCTGTCGCACGGCATTCCCCTTGGGTCGGGAGTTCCTGCGCTTGGGGCGCTCACGTTACTCGGAGCACGAATTGCGCACAATCTTTTTGGCTCCGCACCCGATTTCGACTCTCGACTCACTCTTTCGTGGTACGGCAACTTCGCGGACGGCGACGAGGAACAGTTCATCCATCCGCGAGCTGAGTTCGCCCAGTGTTGCGGCGCTCACGTGGGTCGCGGAGCCGTAGGCCCTGTTGTGTCCGTGCGGCGACGTTTGATCGCCGAATGCCAGGCAAAGGCAGGCGATTCCGTCGGAACGGACTTCTTCTAGCGCCTTGCGGGTGTCGGCTTCGGCGTAATGCCCCTCATAGCCATGGTCGTAGGGCACCCCGTCGGACAGGACGAGCAGCAGGCGATTTGGCGTGCCTGCCTGGGTCTTGAGAATCGCAGCGGCACCGCGGATCGCGGCGCCGAGTCGGGTATAGCCGGCCGGCTGGATCTGGTTGAGTCGTGCCCTGGCTGCGACACCGAATCGTTGTCCGAAGCTTTTGACGCCGAGCAGTTGAACTGCTCGCGGGCCTTCCGACCGGAACGCGTACAGAGCGACACGGTCGCCGATTTCTTCCAGAGTGGCAGCCAGGGTCGCCGCGGCGCGTTGTTGGTGCTCGTGAACCGCGCGACCGGTCGGGTCGGATTCGGTGGCCGATCCCGACGCGTCGAGCAGTATGAGGACACCTAGCTCGCGGGCGAGCTTTCGGCGTTCGGTATAGACGTGTGGGGACGGACTGTGCCCCGAGCGGAGGTCGGCGACGAGCTCGACGAGCGCTTCGGTGTCGAGCTCATCCCCATCGGGGCGCCGACGCAACCGGGATGGTCCTAGTGCGATGCGTGACAACCGTTTTCGGAGCTCTGCATCGATTGCCACGTCGGGGGTTGTGATGTTGGCCTGGCCCGTCACCGGATAGTCGACGACTCGCACCCAGTCGGGTCGGTAACGACCGGCGAAGACGTCCCATTCCGGATACAGTGCAGCAGCGACTCCTCGGATGCCGCCGGGCTTGCCGTCATCATCGAGTGGGGTCGCGGTCGATAGAGCTCGTGCATGCGCGCTGAGCCGCCGCGCCTGTCGGCGGGCTCCGATGTCGAGTTCCGTGCCGGCGGCGTCGTTGCCCTGCGACCGCGAGGTGCCGAACAACTTGCGCAGAAATTCCGACACCACCTGTGAATTCATCAGCGGGTTCTCGAACAGCCGCAGAATCAGGCTCTCCTCGGTCACGTCTGCGTCATCCTCCGCCGCGGTGAAATCGGCGGCGTCGATCGCGAACCGCGGCCCTTGCCGCGCGGAATGCCGATCCCCTGCAGATTTGCGCAGTAGCAGAGCCGGTTTGATGACGCCGAACCAGTGTGGTGGGCCGGCAACCGCTGTCCGGCTTCTGGCCATCTCGAGCGACTCGTCGGCGGTCGTGGTCATCGGTCGGACGATTGGCCGGTGAGCGGCGGCGAGCGGAAGCTGCCGTGCCAACTCGCACAACACGCGGTTTCCCTCCAGCGCAAGGTATCGGCGCGCGCGCGATGGGTGTGCTCGTAAGGCCTGGATCCGTTGGACGTCAAAGCTTCCGGCGCCGAGAAGAGCGCTCTGGGCGAGCACCTGGCGTCGCTGATCAACGGCGCCGGCCGTGGCGGAGACGAAGATGACGTGCCCGTCGGTGTGGGCGGCCTCGCCGGGCGTCGCCCGAACCACCTCGACCGCCCTGCCGGCTATCGAGCTTGCCAGCAACCGGAATCGGCGGGCTCCGTGCGCGTCAGGCTCGATCACGGCGGTGGCAGGACCGCGTCGACGAGCTCGCCGAGGGCTCGTACGACATCTTCATCGTCGGAGAGGATTTCGACGATCGCTGAGTGCGCGGCCCGCCGCAGGCTCAGCCCTTCGGCGACGAGTTCACCCGCAAGAATCAACGTCCGGGTAGACGCCACCTCGCCCAGCGGTGAGCCCGTCAAGCTGCGGATGGACTTGCCGACCCTGACCAGGGCCTCGGCCGTAGCCCGATCGACTCCCGACTCGTGGGCAACCACTTCCGCTTCGACCTCGGCGGATGGAAAACCCAATTCGATGGCGACGAATCGCTGACGAGTCGACACTTTGAGATCCTTGAGAACGCTTTGATATCCAGGGTTGTAGGAGATCACCAACTGAAACCCCGGTGCTGCACGCAATGTAACGCCAAGTCGATCGATACCGAGTTCCCGGCGGTGATCGGTCAGTGGATGAATAACCACGACGGTGTCTTGGCGTGCTTCCACCACCTCGTCCAGGTAACAGATCGCGCCCTGCCGTACGGCCCGTGTCAACGGGCCGTCGACCCAAACTGTTTCGCCGCCTTTGAGTAGGAATCGGCCCACCAGATCGGCCGACGTCATGTCTTCGTGGCCGGCAACGGTGATCAGCTCGCGGCCCAGCTGGCGCGCCATGGCCTCGACAAAGCGGGTCTTTCCGCAGCCCGTCGGACCCTTCAGCAGCACCGGCAGTCCGCGGCGGGCGGCCGCACGGAATACGTCAGCCTCGTCACCTGAGGAGCGGTAAAACACTGTATCCGTTGATGATTCAGTCATGGCGGCCCAGCCGTCGGTCACCACCTCACCTGCTTGGTTGGAAGGGAACGACCTTCGGCAGACTCGCTCCCTCGGGTAGGACGAGATGTCCGTGAGTATCGATGTGTCCGGAGCGTTTCGTCGGCATCGGAAGCACCGGGTTGGGGCATGGCTGGTCGGTCCCGTCGCCGCAGATACCGCCGTTCAGATAGGAGCGGTTCTGGACATCTGTGGGCCATGGGTCGGCGTGCATTGCGAGCCACTGGGCCGGGAGGTTGTAGAAGATGAAGAAGCACGCGCTCACGGCAGCAAATATCGCAAGGAAGCGAACGGCTTGCACGCCGACGAAACTGCCCTGCACACGGTCGATTTCGCGCTCGGCAATCGTCCGACCACGATCATCGGTGAAGAACCTCAGACAGCACAAGCCGGTCAAGACGCCGCCCCACATCAGTCCTTCGTAAATCGGCCACTGGTAATAGGTGCCGGCGTTGATTGACACCGCCCGGATCGCGCCGGGATACACGTAGAACCCGATCGGCAACATGATCAGGCCCTCCATGATGAAATCGATGACGATGTTGAACGCATAGACGACGCCAATCAACCTGATGTTGCTGACGTTTGGCCAACGAGACTTCGCTTCGCGCATCACCCAGCAGCCCAAGATGATGAACAACAAATTCAGGGCATAACCCGGGGTGTTGGTCAGCAGCGGTTCGGCGGCCTGGTGGCCCGGCACCTCCGGTGACACCCATCCAGGGATGTGCGACGACCACGATCCGCGGTTGAAATTCCAGGTGTTATAGGTGCACCACGTGTTCAGGTAGTTCAGCAGCGGGTCCTGGAAGAACATGAGACCGCACGACACCAAGAGCATCCCGTCGAGGGTGACTCGTCGCTCTCGTCGCCAGGGTCGGACGATGAACCACCACACGGCCAGTGGCAACCCGATGGAAGCGCAGACCGCGTTCGCGACCAAGGGCACCTTCATGTACATCGGTGGATCACCGGGGCCCGACGGTACCCGCTCGAAATACGGGCCGGTGATCCACCGAATCCACACGTACACCTGCAGAAGCAACAGTGCGCCGCCGACCGCGGCCCACGCCGTGACCGGCTTGACCTTGGATTGGGTCAGCGCGTTCAGCTCGCCGACGTCGACTGGTCTCACCTCGCGCGACACTTCGCTCACTTTCGGCGACTCCTTCTGGCTTCACCCTGGTTCGACCATCACAGCCGGGCTTGAATCGGCCCGAGGCTCGCTAATATACCGACTAGTATCCTAGATACGGAAGAGGTTCTGAGGAGATCTGGCAGGATCTGATTGCATGGTCGAGCGTTGGACACGAGAGCGCCGCCTGGAGCACACTCGCTCCTTACTCATCGACGCCGCCGAAGAGGTATTCGGCGAAAAGGGCTTCCTGGCAGCGACCGTCGACGACATTGCGCGTGCAGCCGGCTACACCAAAGGGGCTGTCTACAAGCACTTCTCCACCAAGGAGGATCTCTTCTTGGCGGTCAGCGACCGCTATTGGCGCCGGTATTTCGACAACTTCGCCGAAGTGATGACGTCTGCCAACAGAATCGGTGCACGCGAGCTTGACGAGATTGCCGAGCGTTGGAGTCAGCTGAGCCGCGACCGCGGAGCAGACCATGCCGCATTAGGCCACGAGTTCACCCTTTACCTACTGCGCAACCCCGACGCGCGCGAACGGGTGGCGGCCAAACGATTCGAAGCCGTGCAGGCCCTGGCCAAATTCATCACAACCGGCATCGACCGACTCGGTGGGTCGTTGCTGATTCCGCCATTGACCTTTGCTCAGGTACTCGTCGCCACGAGCGACTCGATCGTCCTGGGCAGCAAGCTCGACGGCGTCGACCTGTACCGGCCGATCGTCGAGATGTACACCTCGATGATCAAGATGCCAACCTAGGCCTTGAATCTGCCAGCGAAGCCTCGCAGCGGCAGGTCTGCGCTCGTCAGCAGCCCAGGAGGTGCGTCGACGACCGACTTGATGGCATTGAGGGCCGGCAGGCCGGTCACCGTCATGCCGATGGAGGCGAAGTTGTCGGGGTTGGACAGGTCGACACCGGGCTTGGGGAAGATCATGTGTTTGTTGTAGACGCACGGATCACCCTTGATCTGAGTGATGTAGCAGCCCTTGATATTCCAGCTCGGCTCGGTGTGCGGCGTCATCTGCCATTCCAGATGGGTCTCCACCTTGGGCACACCGTTGACCATCCCCTGGTATTTGATGTAGTTGCCGCCAAGTGAGCCCTTGGGCATCTGGTACCAACCCAGGTCGACGTCCTTCGTGCAGGCGCCGAGTTCGTAGCTGAACTTGACCTCGTCGAGTTCGATGTCGAAACAGTCGGCCATCATCAGCACACTGTCGGCGAAGACGCGGGTGTATTTCTCGAGCTTGCCGGGGATGCTGGGGTCGTCGACGGGCAGCCCGTAGCCGACCTCGATCCAGGTGTCCTTGCTGTGGTGACAGGACACGTCGACCGACTCCAAGGTCATGACGTTCTCGATCTCGGCGACATCGGCGGAGCACACCACACCGAGGATCTGGTTGAGGCCGGGGTTCATCCCGGTGCCGTAGAAACTGACCTGGCCCTTGTCGCAGGCCTCGGCGAGCAGCTGGGTGACGGGCTTACCGGACGAGTGCGGATGATTCTTGTCGCGGTGCCATCCGGTGATCCAGTCGGCGGTCGTGACGATATTGATGCCCGCCTCAAGAACTTTGACGTAGAGATCCTCATCCGGGAATACGCCGTGGAACGTCAGCACATCCGGTTTGGCCGCGATGATCTCGTCGATCGACCCGGTGGCTTTGACCCCGATCGCCGGCAGGCCGACGATCTCACCAGCGTCTCGGCCGACTTTTTCCGGCGAGTAGCAGTGCAGGCCAACGAGTTCCAGATCCTCGCGATGGCCGAGCCGCTTGATCATCTCGGAGCCGACGTTGCCGGTGGCCACCTGGAAGACGCGGACGGGAGCGTGCATTGGATTCGGCCTTTCGATAGAGGTAGTCGGGCGCGGAGCGCTGTCGTCGCGTGGCGCGAATGTCAGCCGGCTTCGGCTGCGGTGGAGTGCAATTCGGCAGCGCTACCGCCTAGACCATCGGGGTAGAACTGCCGGGCCCATTCGCGGATCGCCGTGAAGCCTTTGAACTCGGAGGAGGAAAGCGCGGGCGGATCCGAATAACGTTGGTGGGACCAGATATAGACGTCCTGCTGAAATTGCCGGATGACCTCCTGGCCGAACTCCTGCGCCTTGGTCTCGTGCCGGGGTGCGTCCTTACCGGGAACTCGGCCGATGTAGACGGTGAAGCGCACATCTGAGGTGTGTTCGTCGACCGGCGTGATGGCCGAGATAGTCCGATTGTCAACCATTCCCGAACTCTTTGTCACCGCGATGCCCAGGCCGCCGTTGATGGCCTCGACGCCGCTTCTGACGTCGTCGATCGACTGATTCTCGTCACCCTCGAAGGTGATGGTGAAGTCGACGTAGGACGTCGGCTGATCGAAATCGTGCCGCGTGAACACCGGCACGATCGGCGTCTTGTGCACATATTTGAAATGCTCGACGTCCACGCCGTTTTCCAGCACGTACTGCGGATGCAATTCCCGACTCGGCTCAAAGAGACTCTGGCGTGGGTAGTAGTCGGCCAGGCTGCTGCCGTCTTCGAAGCTGGCGAAGATGTCAGGCACGTCGAAGAACGGCTCACGACCCTCGACGTCATGCCAGATGTAGACCGACTCATTGCGTTCCACCACCGGGTAGGTGCGCATCCTGCGTCCACGGTTGGGCCGCTTCTCGTACGGAATGCAGACGTTGCGACCTTCATGGCTCCACTGCCAGCCGTGGAAAGCGCACTGGATCACTTCGCCCTCGACGTGGCCGCCGAAACCCAAATGTGCGCCGAGATGTTCGCAGTAGGCATCCATTACGGTCAGTCGTCCGGACTGCGCCCGCCAGGCCACCATCTCTTGACCGAAGTAGTGCACCTTGCGCACGTCGCCCACCGAGATCTCGTCGGACCACGCGATCTGGAACCAACCCGTCGGCTTCATCGACAACGGCGGCTTCGCCATGTGAGCTCCTTCGACGGTCACGGGCCAGCGACGGACGACTCGTCCGACCGGAAGCATAGTCGGCTCAATGAAAAAATCATAGAACAGTCTCTGTAACTCACTGGAACTGCTGGCCGCGCCGTAGCATCTCCACAATGACCGACGCGCATGTTCAGCCGGCGCGCACCAACCGGCGCGGCGACGCCACGCGTAAAAACATGCTGGAGGCCGCACTGAAAGCATTGGCCACCGGGGATCCCGGCGCGGTGTCGGCGAACCGGATCGCCAAGCAGATCGGAGCCACCTGGGGTGTCGTCCAGTACCAGTTCGGTGACGCCGACGGGTTGTGGGCCGCGGTGCTGCAGCGCACCGCCGAGCACCGCGCCGATGTCTTTGAGCAGACCAACGCTTCGGCGCCACTGCGTGAGCGCGTCGCGGCCATCATCGACACGCTCTACGACGGGTTGACCGCCACCGACTCGAGGGCGATCGAGAACCTGCGCGCGGCCCTGCCTCGCGACCCTGAAGAACTCGAGCGTCTGTACCCGCGCACCGCCGCCGAGCTTCAGTCCTGGGGACGAGGGTGGCTGGCGACGTGTCAGAACGCTTTCGCCGGCCTGGTCGTCGACCCCGAGCGGGTGCGGGAAGTGGCGACGTTAATACCCGGGGCGATGCGCGGGATCACCTCGGAGCGTCAGATCGGCAGCTACTTCGACCTCGACCTGGCGCGGCGTGGGCTGACCAACGCGATCGTGGCCTACCTCGAGGGATCAGCTTCACATGACTGACGCACAACTGCGTGTCGTGCAATGGACGACCGGCAACGTCGCCGTCGAGGTGGTCAAGGCTCTGTTGCAGCGGCCGGACATCGAACTCGTTGGGGCATATGCGTATTCGGCCGACAAGGTCGGCGTGGACGTCGGGGAACTGTGCGGCACGGGTGAGGCTCTCGGTGTCCTCGCCACCGACGACGTCGAGGCGCTACTCCGGTTGGAGCCGGACTGCGTGGTGTACACACCTCTGCATTTCGACGTTGCCGAAGTGAGGCGGATCCTTCAGGCCGGTGTCAACATCGTCACCAGCGCAGAGTTTTTGACCGGTCGAAACCTCTCTGACGGCGATCGCAGTGCCGTCGACGCCGCCGCACAGCGTGGCGGTGCGACGATTTTCGGTAGTGGAATGAACCCGGGCTTCGCGCAGTTGGTGGCGGCCATATCGAGTGGGGTCTCCACCAACGTCCGACACGCGTCCATGACCGAATCCGTCGACGTGTCACAGTTTATCGGGGACGCCAATTTCGAGGCGGTCGGCTGGGGTCGACCGAGGGGCGATCCGGGGCACGCCGACGACGTCCGCCGTGGGACAGCGGTGTTCGCCGAAGCCGTCGATGTTTTCGCCCGCATGATGCGCGTCGATCTCGACGAGATCAGTTGCGACGTCGCTTTTGCTCATACCACCGAAGACGTTGTCACCGATGGGGTTTCGATCCCGGCCGGGCATGTCGGCGGCATGGACGTGAGATGGTACGGCACGGTCGGCGGCCGGGAGGTTCTCGCGGTGCAGCAGCGCTGGGTGGCGTGCCATACCTTGGAGCCGGCGTGGAAGATCGAACACGGCTACCGCGTGGAGATAATCGGCGACCCGAATGTCTATGTGAAGGTCGACTTGATGCCGACTGCCGAGGACCTCGCCGACTTGACCGCTGACCGGATGCGGGGCATCGGGCTGCGCATCACCGCCGCTCCCTTGGTCAATGCGATACCCGCGGTGTGCGCCGCCGCTCCGGGAATCGCGACTTACGCTGAGCTGCCAACGATCTCAGCCCTGCTCTTGGCACACAACGACACGTCGTCATGACGCGCCGGACTTGCCGGCGGTAGCCGGGACGGACAGGGCCACGATGAGCGCGAGGACGGTCTGGGGATCGTTGAGGCGTTCGCCGTAGAGCTCGCGGAGTTGGGTCATCCGGTATCGCACGGTTTGGGCGTGGACGAACAGATCCGCAGCCACGGCATCCCGTTGGCCTTGGTGTAGTAGCCATGATCGCAGTGTTTCCGCGAGGCGTTCAGCGGTGTTGGGACGCAACTGATCCAGCGGAGCGAGCACCTGGCGGCGGAGATCGTCGGTGGCTTCGCGGTCAGCGCCGAGCACGATCTCGACGAGAAGTCCGTCGGTGTCGACGGTGGCGTTGTGATCGCCGGTCGAGGTCGAGCCCGCGCGCCTGCAGGACGCGGTGATACGACGACTGCGCCTGGGTCCAGGGACGGGACGGACCGACCAGCGCCCGGCGATCATGGAGTTCTCGCAACAGCCGGGACCTGTTGGGGCCGTGCATGTCTGGGATGAGCAGCACGACGACGAATCGGAGGCTTCGATACCGGGCAGGTCGCCACTGAGTTGCAGTGTGGACTGCCCGAATCGGGACACCACGCCCCGCGTCTGGGCTGACGGAAGCAATACCGCGGTCAAGGTGTCCGGTGGACGCCAGTCGGCGCGCTCGGCACTGGCCCGCAGTATCTCGGCGGGCGCGCCGGTCAGCAGGTCCTGGCAGAGGCGGTCGAGATGCCGCCGTCGTTCTCGATCCGAGGAGGCCATCTCATCGCCATGTCCGGAAACGCTTGCCGCCGAGAGTTCGTCGATGAAGGCGAAGACCAACTCGGCGAACCGGGCGATCATCTGGGGCGACAGTCCCCGGTCGACGGCGGTTTCCGACAGCTCGCGCCACGACACGCGCGCACCGACGCGATAGGCCGACAGCAGCGCGTCAATAGAACGCCCTTGACGTGCCTCGCCGCGTCCGAGTTCGTACGCGCCTTCGAGCGCAGGGGACAACGTCGGAGCCGGGATCGGAGTCATGTGGTCGCGCGGCCAGTTGCAGGAAGGCGCCGAGTGCCATCGCGACTGCACCTTCGATCCGTTGGCCCATCCGCCCGCTGAAGGCGTCCGCGTAACTGGGTACCTCGACCGTGACGGCGGCCACAGTGTGTTCGGCGACCGCTGGCAGGACGCCTTGTAAAGCGGCCACGACCAGGTCATTCAGCACCAAGCCGGTGACCTGCCGACCGTCGGTTCCTGCAATCTCGTCCATTAAATCTATTCTCTTCGAACAAAATCATGGTGCTATTTCACCCTGTTTGGTCAAGAGTTTATCCCTAGAAACGAGGGATGGTGGTCTCATGACAACAACAGCACCCCGGGTCACGCCGATGGGCACGCTGCGCGACCGGGTCCTCCAGTTCGCCGAGCGGATCACCACACCGCTGGTCCCCGCCGACTACCTCGACATCATCGACCCGCTGCGCTCCGGTGCCGACCTGCGCGGCCGGATCGTGGCGATTCACCCCGAAACCCGCGACGCGGCGACCCTGGTGATCAAGCCGGGCCGCGACTGGCGCACCCACACCCCCGGGCAGTACGTCCGCATCGGTGTCGACGTCGACGGCGTGCGTCACTGGCGCGCCTACTCTCTGACCTCCGACACCCGTCGAAGCGACGGCTGTATTGCGATCACCGTCAAGGCCATCCCCGACGGCAAGGTGTCCAACTACCTCGTGCGAGACGCCGCGGTCGGCACCGTCGTCCAACTCGACCACGCCGCAGGGGAATTCACCCTGCCCGCCGCGGCGCCGCGCAAGATCCTGTTCCTCACCGCGGGCAGCGGTATCACCCCGGTGATGGGAATGCTGCGCAACATGGCCGAACACGTCGACGACGTCGTGGTCGTGCACAGCGCCCCCACCCCCGACGATGTGATCTTCGGTGGTGAACTGCGCATGCTGGCGCGCCAGGGTCGAATTCGCTTGGTCGAGAAGCACACTGACACCGACGGCATGCTCACCGCCGCCGAACTCGGCAATCTGGTCGGCGACGTCACCGAGCGCGAGACGTGGGCATGCGGACCTACCGGCATGCTCGACGCCCTCGAGCAGCACTGGAACGACAACGGCATTTCCGAGCGCCTGCACACCGAGCGGTTTCGCCCCAAGGTGGTCACCGCCGGCGATGGCGGCACCGTCAGGTTCACCAAGTCCGCGACCGTGCTCGAGACTGCGGGCGACCAGACACTGCTCGATGCCGGCGAAGCGGCCGGAGTCCTGATGCCGTCGGGATGCCGGATGGGTATCTGCTTCGGCTGCGTGGCACCGCTTCGCCAAGGAGCCGTGCGCGACCTTCGCAACGGCGACATCACCACCGCCGCACCCGGCGACGGCGTCCTGATTCAAACCTGCGTGTCCGCAGCAGCGGGCGCCTGCGACATCGACCTCTAAGGAGTTCTCATGACCACTCTGCAACGCCAACAACGCAATCCGATCGCCCACCTCAGCGGTGACGATATCGAGAATCTCGGCCGCGAACTCGACGCGATCCGTCAGCAGGTGCTTGACAGCCGCGGCGAGCGCGACGCCGACTACATCCGCAACGTCATCGACTTTCAGCGCAAGCTCGAATTGGCCAGCCGAGCGGTGCTGCTGTTCTCGCTGTTCCCGCCGGCCTGGCTGGTCGGCACGGCCGGACTGTCGGTCGCCAAGATCGTCGAGAACATGGAGATCGGCCACAATGTGATGCATGGTCAGTGGGACTGGATGCGCGACAACAAGATTCACTCCACCACGTGGGAGTGGGACAACGCCTCCCCCTCCGACATGTGGAAGCATTCACACAACGCGATCCACCACACGTACACCAACGTCGTCGGCAAGGATGATGACCTCGGCTACGGCATCATGCGGGTCGACGAAGACCAACGGTGGATGCCGTTCTACCTCGCCCAGCCGCTGTGGAACCTGATCAACGCCTGCTTCTTCCAGTACGGAATCGCGGCTTACGACCTCAAGATCGGCAAGTTCCTCAAGGGCAAGACGGACAACGAGGAGTTCCGCCGTCAGGCCAAGGACGTCCTCGCCAAGATCCGCCGGCAGGCGACCAAGGATTACGTTCTGCACCCGCTGCTGTCCGGACCCTCAGCGCTCACCACGCTGGCCGCAAACCTGGCCGCAAACCTGGCCCGCAACGTCTGGACGCACTCGGTGATCATGTGCGGACACTTCCCCGAAGGCGTTCAGACCTACGAGAAGAAATCGATCGACGGCGAAACCCGTGGCGAATGGTACCTGCGACAGATGCTCGGCTCGGCCAACATCAGCGGAAACCGGTTGCTGCACTTCATGACCGGCAATCTGTCCTTTCAGATCGAACATCACCTGTTCCCGGATCTGCCGAGCAACCGCTATCAGGAGATCGCGCCGAAGGTCCAAGACTTGTTCGAGCGCTACGGCCTGACGTACGTCAGCGGCCCGATGGTCAAGCAGGTCGGCTCGGCGTGGAAAAAGGTGTTCCGGCTCTCGCTTCCCAACGACGTCCTGCGCAAGGCGGCGGCGGTCAATCCGGCGAACGTCATACAGCTCGTGTTCCGCTCGGAATCAGCCGAGGTCGACACCAACGCGGCGTAGCTACCAGTTGCTCGGCGAGTAATCCTTGAGGAAGCAGCCGTGCAGATCTTCGCCCGACTCCCCCCGCACGATCGGGTCGTACACCCGGGCGGCGCCGTCGACGAGGTCCAGTGGGGCGTGGAAACCCTCGTCGGCGAGCCGCAACTTGGTCGGGTGTGGACGCTCATCGGTGATCCAGCCCGTGTCGACGGCGGTCATCAGAATGCCGTCCTGCTCGAGCATTTCGCCTGCGCTGGTGCGAGTGAGCATGTTCAGCGCGGCCTTCGCCATGTTGGTGTGCGGATGCCCCGGCCCCTTGTAGGCGCGACTGAACTGCCCCTCCATCGCCGATACATTCACGACGTATTTGCGGCGTGCAGGTGAGGCGGCCATCGCCGGGCGCAGCCGGCTCACCAGAATGAACGGTGCCGTCTGGTTGCAGAGCTGGACCTCGAGCAATTCCATCGCGTCGACCTCGTGCACGCGTTGAGTCCAACTGTTGATCGACGCCGTGTCGGGCAGCAGGCCACCGGCGTCGATGGCCGTGCCGGCGGCGATCCGTTCCGGGGACGCGCTGCGGGCGGTGAGGGCCAGTTCCGTGACAGCGTGCGGAGTTTGGTGCTCGGCGAGGCTGCCGGCAAGCGCCGCGGGATGGGCGTCGCTGACCCGATCGAAGGTGACGACGTCGACAAGTTCCGGCGCCGGGGTGCGCTCCGCCTCGACGAGCGCAGCATATGAACCGGGGGCTCGGCGCACGGTCTGGGCAGCGTTGTTGATCAGAATGTCCAACGGTCCCTGCGCGGCGACGGAATCCGCGAGCGCGACGACCTGAGCGGGGTCCCGCAGGTCGATCCCGACGATGCGCAGCCGGTGCAGCCAGTCGGCACTGTCGGGCATGGCGGCGAAGCGGCGCACGGCGTCATTCGGAAAGCGGGTGGTGATGGTGGTGTGGGCGCCGTCGCGGAGTAGTCGCAGCGCGATGTACATGCCGATTTTGGCGCGGCCGCCGGTGAGCAGGGCACTGCGGCCGGTGAGGTCGGTCCGGGCGTCCCGCTTGGCGCGGTTGAGGGCTGCGCAGTCGGGGCAGAGTTGGTGATAGAACGCGTCGACCACCGTGTGGTGGTTCTTGCAGACGTAACAGGCGCGCGAGCGAAGCAGGGTGCCGGCGCTGGCCCCCGCTGCGTTGGACACCAGCGGCAGGCCGGCGGTTTCGTCGTCGATGCGGCCGGGCGCACCGGTGGCGGTGGCGGCGATGACGGCTCGGTCGGCGGCAGACACCGCGTCACGCTTGGCGTGGCGGCGAGCCTTCTTCACCGCCTTGAAGACGCCGGCGGTCGCGCGGCGCACGGCGACGGCATCAGGATGATCGGGCGGCAGCGACTCTATGTCGGCCAGCACCATCAGGCATGTGTTGAGCTTGTCCGGGTCGATCGCGTTCACCGTCGAAGCGTACGGGGCTTATCCACCGCGGGCGCAGCACCGCCGCAGCCTGGACGCGATGACCAGCCCAAATTGGGAAATTTTCCCCATGCTCCGGGCCCGCCCGACGGCGCAAACTACCTCTTGCCAGAGTCCCGAGATCAGTGACAACCCGCGGTGACCGACGAGATAAAGAGGCCACGATGACCAATCCGCGAGTGCGCGGTGATCGTCTGCATCTACCAGTCGCTCACGCAATTAGTACAGCTGCTCTGAATCGGGTTCTGTCGCGAGCCTCGATCCCAAAGGCCTTGGCTGCATCAAATATCTTTATTTCTCCTGGACCTAGACTCTGACCAGATGAATCGGGCAGCGCTGTGTTCGCCCGTATCGGGTTGGAGGACGCCGATGCCCCCGTTTGTCCGGCTACAGCTGACTTGGTTGGCTATCTCGCTGTCGATCCCCGCGGTGTGCATGATTCTCGCGGTGACGCACACCGCAGACCCGCTGCTGTTAACCGACATCGCGTTACCGGGCTTACTGAGCTGCTGGATCATCGCGTTGGCAACGCCATTTCTCTTCGGAAGCAGCGCCAGTCGCGAGCTGCGGCGCACTGCGTTCGTGCTGATGTGGTCGACGATCGCTATCGTCTTCCCACTGAGTTGGGATCTGCCCTGGGCGATCCTGCACGACTGGGTCAACGGGGCCACTGCCCAGGACACGTCGAAATGGTATTTCTGGGCCTATGCGGTCGCCGACACCCGGTTCCTACGCAGCGACCCGCTGATGATCATCGTCGAATATTGGTCAGGGGTCATCGGCGTTGTCGAAATCGTCTTCATGACGCTCTTTCTCCGCAATCGCACTGGGGCCGCGATCCGGTTCTTCGTCGCGGCCGGCTGCCTGCAGTTCTACGGCTGCACAGTCTTTTTCGTCTCTCAGATCATGCGCCATCTGGCCGATATCCGTCCCGACGCACTCAGCTACCTCAAGTTCTTCGGCCTGAACGGTATGTGGATGGTCGTGCCGGCCATCTCGGGTTACCTGTTGATCCAACTGACCAAAGATCCGCACTACGACGCCCGGGCAGCCGGCCGCGCCCTCCTAGGGCAACTGGACGGTGCCCCAGAAGTTTTGTCCCGGAATGCTATTAGCGATTAACGGTTGACGGCATCAGCCCGCGGAGAGATTGACAAGACGCGAACCTCCGATGTCAGCGTGTCTCTGCGTCCAAACACGAGTAGTCAACTACTCAAGATCTTGGGCGCAAAAGACGGGATGCTGTGGTGGCGGCGCACCGACAGAAGGCCGACACGTTGTTGCCGCTGGAATGATGTCGGTCCAAATCGTCAGGGCGCAGTAGATATTGAGAATCAACAGGATGGAAGGCGGCACCGATGGCCGGGCTTGATTCGATTGACCACGTAATTCTGCTGATGCTGGAGAACCGTTCCTTCGACCACTTGCTGGGCTACCTCTACCCGAGGTCTGACACCTTCGACGGACTGGACGGCTCGCAGTCCAACCTCGACCCTGCAGGCACCCCGGTGTCCGTCTATCCGATTACCCCGGACAAACAGAATGCCTACTACTACCCGTTGGCGAACCCCGCCGAGGGGTTCACCGCCACCAACTATCAACTGTTCAGTTCCGCCGCCGCCCCCGCTGACGGGCACGCTGCTAATGACGGCTTTGTCAGTAGCTTCGCCACCGAGCTGGCCCATCCCGCTCATCCGAATGACCCCAAGCTCGTCGGCGCCGAGCCGTCGTCGATCATGGGCATGTACGCGCCGGAGACGCTGCCCGTGCTGAGTGGGCTGGCCAAGGGTTTTGCCGTCTGCGACCGCTGGTTCGCGTCGGTTCCGACCCAGACCTTCCCCAATCGGGCCTTCGCGGTTGCCGGCACGTCACTGGGCTACACCGACAACTCGGCGCGCAGCACACCGGCGTTCGATACGGATTCGGTATTCGGCAGGCTCAGCGACAAAGGCCAGACGTGGACGATCTACGGCTACTCCCGGCGCCCCCTGACGGCCAACGACTTTCCCGATACCTATAAGCCCGGCCCCGGCGGCACCGTGAAGTCCGGATTCCAGAAATTCCAAAGCGACGCCGCCAGCGGGCAATTGGCGACGTTCAGCTACATCGAGCCGGAATGGGCCACGCACCGCACCGGCGACCACGACTTCCAGGTCGAGAACGACCAACATCCGGTCTCGAATTTGGCCGTGGGCGAAAAGCTCATCCACGACGTCTACACGGCGCTGCGTAGCAACCAGGCCGTCTGGGAGAAGAGCTTGCTCATCATCACCTACGACGAGCACGGCGGGACCTACGACCACGTACCGCCCGAAACCGGCGCCACCCCTCCCGACGACCACACGAGGGCCCCGAACTTCTTCGACTTCACCCGCTTCGGCGTGCGCGTGCCGGCGGTCATCGTCTCCCCAATGATTCCTGCCGGCACCGTCTTTCGCGCGCCCACCGGCAGCCCGCCGTATGACCACACGTCGATCATCGCGACCCTGCGCGCCCGGTTCAGTTTCGACCCCTTGGGAAATCGCGATGCCGTCGCGCCGCACCTCGGGCCCATCCTCACCCTGGCTGAGCCTCGCGGTGACGACCCCCTAAAGGGCGTCACCGTGCCGACGGCGGCTGATCCCATCCTGCAGCCCGGATCCGCCCCGATCGGTGCGGCGCCCAGCTCGTTCCTCGAGGCCAAGGCCATCGCCGCAGCCGAACTGCCCGTGCCCAGCGCACCGATCGAGAACCCCGAACAGACGGTCGCCGGGCTCTCGACCGCGGCCGAGCAAGATGAGTTCATTCAGCATCGGCTGCAGCAGTGGGAGGCTGCAGGCAAACCCCTCAAACCGTGAGGAGCGCCGGGGATCGCGAAGCCGTGACGCCGTAAGGCTTTGGACCACAACAGCATCCAGCCATAGCAACTGGTGACGGTGCGTGTTTCATCGGTACAAATTGGCCGATATCCGGTTGCCACCGTGCCCCTACGTCTAAACACGAGTAGTCAACTACTCAAGATCCTCGGCGTAGAAGACGCGATGCTGTGGTGATGGCGCACCGACAGCGCGCCGGCTGGATGAGAGGTTGGGCACGGGCCTGGCCGCCGCCGGCGAGACGGGCTGAGCCGCGATGAACGCGTCGCTTCGCGTTCGTTCTCGTCGCGGCGCAGCGCTGGTGCTGGCGTTGGGGCTCACCGTTGCGCTGACGACGCTTGGTCGCGGTGTCGTCGCCGCAGTCGCCGATCCTGCAACCGAAGCGACTACGACGGCCACCACCACACGAGGTCCCCTAACTACCGCAAATTCTGAGGTGACAAGTACGGCTGCCAGCTCGGTGGTGACGACTACGACTGCGAGCTCTGTGCCGACAACTACCACCACAGAAGCGACCTCGTCGAGCACGGCTTTCACGACCACGATCGGCCCGACTTCGAGCTTGGTGGCCACTGACACGAGCACGTCAGCGACACTAAAATCAAGCGGCACAACGGCATCGCCGATAGCGGTGTCCTCGACATCGTCGCGGGCGATTCCGACTGCGGTACCCAAGACCTTGCAGGCTGACCCCCAAAACATCCAGGTGGCGCAGGCGGCGACTCTCACCCGGCAAGTTCCAGCGCGGGCGGCCGAAGACGGCATTCGCCTCTTGAACCTGGCCAGAAGTCGGTCGAATCCTGATGTGCTCCAGTTTGATCAAAGATTGATTACCTACGACAACTTCCTCAGAACGTTCATCGTCAACCCGTTCGGACGGACCCTTCATGTCTTCTGGCAGATCGCCGGGGGCGTCATCCAGGAGATAGTGATCCCAGCCTTCGGCCGTATTGTCACCTCGATCTCCGAACCTGGGCCCCACTCCGTCGTCGGCATACTGCCCACCGACACGGGGGAACCGGGCCAGGTCACAGCCGCCGTCATCGACGGCGGCGGCCACGATCCCGGGCCCGACGAGCCGCCGCCTCCCGCGCCGCCAGCCCCGCTGGAGCACCCGGACACCTGCGTCGCAGCCCACTACGGCGACGCACAATACAGGCCATTCATCGTCCACAAGATCGTCGACGTGGGCGACGACCCGCAGTACGGCGAGCACAAGGTCCTGCTCGACGGCGTGACGCCGGTATGGGGCGCATGGACCCAAAGCGCCAAGTGCGGAACACAATTCGAGGTACACAAGACCCAAGCGCTGCCGGGCGTGGATGAACCGGGGCAGGTGCCAATACCGGGTTATCCCATGGAGCTCGCCAGTGAGACGAGTTCGACAGGCTTTAACCTCTTCGCTGCGCTTGTCGCGCTGATCGTTGCAGCCTTGATCTTGGGTGCGATTCTCGTCGCGGTTAAACGGGCTTGGCCGAAACCGCCGCCCGATCCTCCAGACCCCGATGGCCAACATTGCCTCGACCCGGTCCCCCGCATTCATGCCGAAGCCCGGCCCGGCGATCCGCCGGAAATCACGGCGCACGAGACACCCGCCGCCGGCGAGGCTACGCACACCATACGACTGGAGACGCATCCTGACCCGGGTCCTTTGACCGCCATAGAGGTGTATGACGACCTCAATTTCACGCAGCCGGCAGAAGGCGATTAGCCATCACGGGAAGATCCGGCTCTAGCTGACTGGCCGGTAGTGCGTTATTCGTGTGATGCCGCATCGCATTCAAGAGAAACCGGATACGAAGGGCGGTCCACTAAAGCTCTGCGTCCGGCGTCGATTGACCAATCAAACATTCTGCTGGACAACGTCATCCGGTGGACTAGGGTGACCGTGGTCGACACTGACACCGACCCGGTGCTTGAGCATCCATACCGTCTTCGCAATCGTCAAGCGTTACTGGGCTCGCGGAAACAGGTAGTGGACTACTCACGACGTGACTCCACCCGCGGGTCGAGACTTGTGATGCGGTCATTCGATAGAGCACCGCGCGAATCACGCACCCGCACAGAGAGAAAGGCCACGAACATGCCACACCAATCTCCATCCGATGCCGGTATCAACCTCGCCGTCCTTGACGCCGACTCGGTGACACACACCTCGGCCGATCAGCCGGCGGAGAAATCCAAGCGGGCTTCGCAAATCGCCGGCCATGTCGAAGGCCGAGACGCGACGGCGCACACTCCTGACCTCACCGCGCGAAAGAAGTAGTGCCATGCCATGGTTCGCGTTTAAAAATAATCACAGCAAGCCGGTGTCGGTCGCGGTCATGAAGGAAGACAAGGACGCATGCGGCAGCGACGGCGGTTGGATGGCGCATGGATGGTGGAACCTCAATCCGGGCGAGACACAAACCGTCATTTACAGCGAGAATCGCTACCTTTACTTCTATGCGCATGCTGGGGACGGCACGTGGTGGGGCGACTCGAACGGGCCTGAGGTGTTCGTAAATCCGTACGGCAAATTCGACCAGTGCTACTTGGTCGGGACCTCCACCTGGGATGAGGTGCGCATGGCGCGCGCAGATGGCGGTTCGTTCCTGGGCAACCATCACACCCAAAACCTCAACGGCTGATCGGAGCACGAACAAAGCCAGCCGCTGCCATGGCAAACTCCCTCGGTGCGCCACGGCAGCGGCGTCAGGCGCCGACGCCAGTCTTAGTGCGAAGCGAGGAGAACGATCAGCTCGGCTTGCACCTCACCGAATAAGAACCCGAGCGCCGCGCCGAGTACCACGATGATCCACTCGTCGTCTTTGAACGCTGGGCGCAGCAGATTCTCGTAGGACTGCGAGTCCAACTCGCGCATCTTGTCGATCATCATGTCTTCGAGCTGGAGGCGCTCCTCGAAGTAACCCTCGATATAACTCGAGGTTTCCGGCAGCTTCTCAATGATCGAGCCAGCGATCCGCTGCTTCATCTCCTGGTACGGGCGGCTGCCGACCGCGTTGATGATGCGGACGGAACGGCCGAGTTGCTTGTCGATTGTCGTGCGGATCTCGGTCTGGATGATGTCGAAGAACTTGTCGGACATCGGGCCCGTGAGCATGCTCTCCATGATGGCCTTTGGGGTGAAGATCTCTCGGGCCATCAGCGCGGAGTATCCGCGAATGACTTGATCGCGGTCGGCTTGGAATACGCCCTGCCACTTGAAGCCGGGAAAGATGGTGCGGCGCTGCATGGGGCGGAAGATCATCTGCAGCGCGACAAAGTCGGTGAGTCCTCCGGTCAGCAGACCGAACGCCGGCAGCGTCCATGTCCAGCCGGTCAGGCCGAACACCAGCACCTGGACCAAGCCGATACCGAAGCCGAACCAAAGCCCGGCGCGGATGAGGAACCTGAATGCGGAGGTACCGATGTCCTGAAAGACGCTGTTGAGCTTGGCTTTGTCTCGTACCAGGTTGGTGACGACCATGTGTTTGATGTCGAAGATCTGGTCGACTTGACCCTTCAGTTCCGCGAACATGCTTTGCGACGCGCTTGGGATACGTTTGTCGACGTTGGCCACGATCAGGTCTTTGATCTGGTCCGGGGTTGCCCGCCACACCTGCGGCTGCAGAGTCATCATCACGGTGTCGACCAACTCGGTTGCGGCCTCGTGCAGCGGCTCCCCGAGTTCCTTGACGAGCTCGTCCACGTCGATCTTGTCGAACATTTCCTCAGGTTTGAGAATGTCTGAGGTGAGTGAATCCACTGCTACGGCAGCCATTTTCGGCGCGCGTTTCGGAATCTGCCCCTGCCAGCCGAGGTAGGGCTTGATGCCCTTGAACTCGACGGGATAGAACATCATCTTCAGGGCAAGGATCTTCGTCGCCCAGCCGACGAGGGCAGCACCGAGAGGAATGCTGACGTATACCCACCAGGGATAGCTGAAGACGTGCGCCCAGTCGATCCTCATTTGGCCGTCTCCCACATCTCCTGACCGACTTCAGTGATCCGCACCGTGCGCCGGATGACCCGCGCAGACCGGACACCACGCCGCGCCTTTGTCAGTGCGAGGTTGACCGCGGCGTCGGTGAGCAACATCTCGTAGTCGTCGTACATCGAGTTGCCGCCCTCGGGTCCGATCGCTGCGAGTCCGGCTTGTACAAGGCGGCTGATGTAGAGCGGCGTGCAGTGCGGCAAAGACACCCCGGCGGCACGGCCGACAGTCGAGGCATTGGTCAAGACGAAGGCGGTGCTGGTGCCCAGCACCGGTTCAGCGACGTCGATGATCGGATACGCCGACCCGTCGGACAGCGCCGCGAGGATCCGCGCCTCGTCGGGTAGAAGTCCTTGCAGGAGCGCAAGATAGAGCGAGTTGCGGCTCTCATCGGGTCTGCTGTACATAGAACGGTCCAGCAGCGCGTGCAGCATGTCGGTTGGGGACGCCGGCAATTCCGCGGGGTGCGCGTCGGTATCCGGCTCAGATGCTGGGTCAAGTTCGCGGAGATGCGCACGGATCGCCGTCACCGCGACCCGCTCCGCGTCGGTAAGCGCGGATAGCACCTCGTTGGCGAACGGCGCTTGCAACATCGCGCGTCCGGCCACCTGCAGCGCGGAGACGACGAGCCCTTGGAATATCACCACGCCACTTCATGCGTGAGCAATGTTCCGGGATCGGCGCATGCGTCCGCGTGACGATGCTGTGTGGCCCCTTCGCCGCCTCGCATCCGTCGATGCTAGTGCGGCGCGCTGCGTTGCATGGCAAATCGGCGGATCGTTGCCCCAGCTCGGACAGATGTCCAGGATGACGGCGCGGGTAGCCTGCATGCCCTCGAATTCTCGAGCGGTCCAATAAGCGAAACGCTTAGTTCGCCAACGTGATTGCGTCCGCGCGGTGCGACATCAAGAGCCTCGGACTGCGCCCGCGGATCACATTCGGCTGAGCTCGCCGCCGGATCCTGCGCCGGGCGGTACCGCTGCCGTTGGGATGGCGTTGTCGATGAGGACGACTGCGATGGCGGCGGCGGTGGCGAAGGTTTCGGTGTTGAGGACCCGGTTGCGGGCCGAGGCGCCATCCAAGAGCAGGGCCAGTTGTTCGCCGAGCTGTTCGGGGTTGGTGGCACCGGCCTCGCGAGCGGTTTCCGTGAGCCGCGCGGCAAATGCCTTCTTGTAGTCGCGGGCGTGCACGCGTGCCGGGTGACCCGGGTCGTGGATTTCGACGGCCGCCGCGATGAACGGGCACAACGGCGCGTGAATGTCGAAGGCGGCGAGGAGCCGTTCGCGGGGTGTCAGATCGGTGCGGTCGAACACCTCCGGCAGGATGTCGGGATCGAATCGGCGTAGGTGCTCGGCGATCAGCTCATCCTTGCCGGCGAAGTGCTGGTAGAAGGTGCGCTTGGACACCTGGGCCACCGCGCAGAGCTGGTCTAGGCCGGTGCTGTTGATGCCTTGATCGCGGAACAACTGTTGTGAAGCGCCCAGGATGCGCTCTCGTGCGCCCCTGCCTCGGCGCAGGCCTCGCGGCCCCTTCTCGAGCTCCGTCATACACCCAGCTTAACCCGGTTGGGTACGAATCGGTGTACATAGCTTGCGTTCCCGCCAACGGTCCGCTACGTTAAGCACTCTGATCGGTGTACATAAGGCGGCATTACTCGATGATGGGAGTGATCGTGGGAAAACTCGATGGCAAGGTCGCGGTGATCACCGGCGCGACCAGTGGGATGGCGCTCGCCGGTGCCAAGTTGTTCGTTGACCAAGGAGCTCACGTTTTCATCACGGGCCGGCGGAAGGACGCGCTGGAAGAAGCCGTGCAGTCGATCGGGCGGAACGTGACCGGCGTGCAGGGCGACTCGGCCGACCTCGACGATCTGGACCGTTTGTTCGACACGGTCAAGCGTGAAAAGGGCGCGATCGACGTGTTGTGGGCAAGCGCCGGGACGGGCGCGCAAGGCAGGCTCGGCGAGATCACCGAGGAGGACTTTCATGACGCCTTCTGGCTGAACGCGCGCGGCACGCTGTTCACGGTCCAAAAGGCGCTGCCGCTGTTCAACGATGGCGGCTCGATCTTCATGACCGGGTCCAACGCATCGCTGCGGGGCTACCCCAATTGGAGTGTGTATGCGGGAAGCAAAGCCGTGTTACCCGCCTACGCACGAGTGTGGGTGTCGGAGTTGAGGGACAGGAAGATCCGGGTGAACGTACTGACTCCCGGCCAGGTCGGCTCGCCGATGTTGGCGAAGGTGATGGACGACGAGGCGAAGGCACAGTTCGAGTCCGTGATCCCGCGGCGAGAAATGGGCCAACCCGAGGAGATCGCGTCGGCCGCGTTGTTCCTCGCTTCCGACGACTCGAGCTATGTCAATGGCATGGAGCTGGTGGTCGACGGCGGCACCACAGCGATCTGACTGAAAGCGGATCAAGGCCGACAAACCATAAGCACAACAGACACAAGGAGTAACCATGACCACGTTCGCCCCGCACCGCGACACCGTGGAAGCCTTCGTCGATGCCATGCACGGCGGCGCCGACAAAGACGCCCTTTCCACCATCCTCGCCGAGGACGTGATGCTGTACAGCCCGCTCGGCGATGAGCCAGTCACCGGCCGCGAGGCAGTCCTGGAAGCCATGCAGGGAATCGGCGGGTCGGCCGACCTCACCTACCAAGAAGTCCTCAGCGGCGAGACACACCACGCCGCGTACTTCCGGCTGCAGCTCGAAGACACCGCGGTCGACGGGATGGACTACATCCTGCTCGACACCGACGGCAAGATCGCCGAGGTGACCATATTTTGGCGGCCGCTACCGTCCGGCGTCCAGATGCAGCGGCACCTCGCTGGTCTCCTCGGAATGCCGCGCTGGGAACTTCTTACCGATACGGAGTAGCGGTGACGCCCCAATACCGAAGGGGGACAAGTGATCACCGATCGGAGCGACCAAAGCGAGACGGTACTCGCCGTGCACACAATGTGGCGCAACGAAATTCGTAATAGCGGCCCGCTTCTACATTGTCAAACAGGCCACGCCTCGCAGCGCCACGCGGCGTCCCAGAACATCCACTCGTAGCGGGCGCTGGTGGCGAAATGGGCTCGGGCGCGCGCCTCGTCGGCATCGCTCAAAGTCACGCCAACGTCGTCGGCCAGCGCCAGCACTTCGGCGACGATGGTCTGGTAGTCGTCGTTGGCATAGGTGTTGATCCAACGCTGGTAGCGCGGATCCGGCGAACCGCGGTCAACGAGTTGGGCGCCCACCTCGGCATAAATCCAGTAACACGGCAGCACCGCAGCGAAACCGTCAGCGAAGGTGCCGCGGTAAGCGGTGGCCAACAGGTAGCTCGTATAGGCGAGCGTGGTTGGTGCCGGCGGCATGGCATCGATGCTTTGGATGCCCAGTTCGGTTAGCAACGAGTCATGCAGGGCGAGCTCGACTTCGGCGGTGCTGGCGGCGTGCCGGGCAAACATACCGACATTGGCGTGTGTCGGTGCCTTGCTGCCCACAACCGTCAGCGTGCGGGCAAAGTCCTGCAGATAGTGTGCGTCCTGGACGACGTAGTGGGTGAATAGTTCCGGGTCGAGGCTGCCGTCGGTCAGGCCAGCCAAGAAGGGGTGCTTCAAGATCGCCGCGTAGGTGCCGGCGGTTTCGGCCCACAACCGTCCCGTCCAGCCGCCTCGCATCACGCCCGCGATGATTCCAGCCCCGTAGTCCTACCGCCACCGCGGTCTTCGCTGTTGAGTTCGACGACACTGACAGGCTCCAGCACGATGGGTTAGACGTTGCCGACTAGCTTGCGAGGACATTCCGCGCCGACGTACATGTTGTTCAGCACCCCGAACCCGTTGTACCCCAACGCGTTATAGCTTCGCACGGGAGAGGCTGTTCTCAAGCCGGCACCGTTGCCGCCGCGGCCTGAGCGCCCGCCCGCCTGGTCAAGTAATCGATCTGGAGGTAGATCGCGTACAGAACGAAGGGCGGCAAGATCATGAAGGGAACGTTCTCCGCGAGGAACTTGAACCAGAAGCCGAATGCGCCCTGCCCGATGTCGCCGAATCCGGCCCGCACTTCCGCCGTGAAGTACACGCAAGTACTGCTGAGAAGAATCGCGCACCCTGCGAAGGCGAGCCAAAGGCAGCGAATGCGCGATTCGGTCGGCAGCTCGGGCCGGATCAACCGGAGCCAAAGGATGAAGAGCGTTGCGCCGGTGATGACGCCGACTAGCTCCAAACCAAAGATCCAGTTGTTGGCGCTGGTGTAGCGGGTGTCAGTCAATCCCCATTGCCACCACAGCCACTTCCAGCCCGGGTCGGTGGTCGGCGTCCACAGGTTGAATGGATGACCGATCAAGAAGATTGTCTCGTAGCCGAGCTGGCTGCCCGCCGTGTATGGCAGGTAGATCAGCGTCAGTTCGGCCGCTCGTTCCAAGCGAGGGCGACGCTCACCCCGGCCCGTCCAGAAATAGACCAGCGGCAGCAGGATCACCGGTACGCCGAACAGCAAGTTGCCGATGACGTCGACTGTGAAGGTCGGCGGAAGCACCCGCAAGCCGACTCCCGCGACGACGAGAACGAATGCGATGCCGGTGACCGCCGTGAAAAGTAGGTACGTCCGTCGTCGATGTGCGGCCCAGGGCCGGGCCAGATTCGGCCGTTCGTCCGACGAAGCGTGCGTCACGACGTCCGATGTCATTGCGTCATCCCTCCTTTCGTGGTCTTTATAGTCGCGGGCGCGAGTGCCCTAATAGCTCGCTCCAACGTGGGCCGAGGCAGCTTGGGCGCCCGCCCGTCGGACGAGATAGTCGATTTGCAGATGGATCGCGTAGAGGACCAGTGGCGGCAGGACGATAAAGGGAATGATCTCGGCGACGAACTTGAACCAGAGTCCGAACGCACCCTGTCCGATGTCACGGAAGCCGACACCCACCTCCGACACCACGTAGACAGCGGTGGTGCTCATCAAAACCGCGCATCCCGCAAAGGCGAGCCAAAGGCAGCGAACGCGCGACTCGGGCGGCAAATCGGGTCGCATGAGCCGGACCCAGGCCACGAAGACCACCACGCCGGTGAGGACGCTGACGATCTCCAAGCCGAAAATCCACGGGTTACCGCAGGCGTATCGCGTGTCGGCCAGCCCGAACTGCCACCAAAACCACTTCCAGCCGGGATCCGTTGTCGGCGTCCACCAGCCGCGCGGGTAGCCGATCACGAACACGAGCTCGTAGCTGAGCTGACTGCTCGCTGTGTAGGGCAGATAAAACATGGTCAGTTCTGCGGCTTTGTCGAGGCGAGAACGCTTCTCCCCTGGCGCATTCCAAAGAATGGCAAGGGGAAGCAGAAGGACGGGAATACCGAAGAGCAGGTTCGCGACGACGTCGGCGGTGAATGTGGGCTTGACGAGCCCGGTAGCGACACCGACCGTCATCAGCATGAACATGGCGCCCGCGAAAAGACCGGTGGCTAAGTAGATCCTCGCCCGATGGGACGCCCACGGCCGGGCCAGATCCGGCTGGGCTACGTCTACCGGCGTCGCTTGCACCACTTGTGTCTATCAGCGTGGCGAGCGGCGCGGAAGGGAATTCATACCATTTATTCCTGTACCGAGAAAATTCGCCTCAAGCCGTTTCTCCTGGGAGGGCGCGTCTGCTGATCGTGGACAGAACAGCTGGACTGCGGTCTGCAAGAGCAAGCGCAGGCTCGCGCCACGGTGGGTGACGGTAGTGACGGGAGTCTGGTGTCCCGAACGCATCGTGCGGTCGAGCACCTCGGTTGGCCGTGCGGGGCGGCGGTGGCGGTGCTGAAGGCTGCGGTGGGACGCGCTTGGCAGCCAACGAGGCTGTGCCGCTGAGCAGATGATGACGCCAACACCTCGGCGCGGATCGGGCAGCCGAAACTTGTCAGACCCGGTTGAGATGCTGGAGTCATGTCGTTGACCGCATCACCTCCGGTGGTGAGCCCTGCTGAGCGTGTTGAGGTGTTGTTCGAGGAGTTGGCGGAGCTGGCCGGTCAGCGCAACGCGATCGATGGGCGCATCGTGGAGATCGTCGCCGAGCTGGATCACGACGAGCTCTGCGGTGCTACGGGTGCGCGGTCGGTGGCGGCGTTGGTGGCCTGGAAGCTGGGTTGGTCATCGGGAAATGCCCACACGATCGCCACCGTGGCGCGCCGGGTGCAGGAGTTTCCCCGCTGCGCGGCGGGCATGCGGGAGGGTCGGCTGTCGCTGGATCAGGTCGGCGTGATCGCCGCACGGGCGGGCCAGGGTTCTGATGAGCATTACGCGCAGCTGGCCGCCGTCGCGACGGTGAACCAGCTGCGCACCGCGGTCAAGCTCGAACCGCGACCCGAACCCGATCCGCGGCCGCAACCGCAGCCCTCGATCACCAAGACCAGCGACGAGCACGCCGCCAGCTGGCGGATCACACTTCCCCACGAGGAGTCGGCGAAATTCGACGCGGCACTGGCGTCTCATCGCGATGCGCTGTTCGCCGAGTGGAAGCACGACCGCGACAATGGCGAGGGCGCATCAGATCAGGCGCCCCCGTTGCCGACCACCGTCGAGGCGTTTATGCGCCTCGTCGAGGCTGGCTGGGACGATGAGGCCGCGCGTCGCCCCCACGGGCAGCACACCACCGTGGTGATGCATGTCGATGTTGAGCAGCGCGCCGCCGCGCTGCATCTGGGCCCGCTGCTCACCGACGCCGAACGCCGATACCTGACCTGTGACGCCACATGCGAAGTCTGGTTCGAACGTGACGGCGAGGTCATCGGCGCCGGCCGAGCGACCCGCGTAATCAACCGGCGGCTGCGCCGTGCCCTCGAACACCGCCACCCCACGTGCGCGGTTCCCGGCTGTGGGGCCACCCGCGGTCTACACGCACACCACATCCGGCACTGGGAAGACGGCGGCCCCACCGAAATGTTCAACCTGGTGTTGGTATGCCCGTATCACCACCGGCTGCACCACCGCGGCGTCATCACCATCACCGGACCCGCCGACAATCTCGTCATCACCGACAACACCGGCCAACAACTCAACCCAGGATCGCTAGCACGCCCACCCACCGGACCCCCGCCCGCGGTCCCGCCATGCCCAGGACCAATCGGGGAGCGCGCCGACTGGTGGTGGTACGAACCCTTCCAACCACAGCCACCAGCAACAATGAACTAGGTTGACCACCGCGAGCCGGTCATTGCCGACACCGTACCTAAGCCCAAACGGGCCACGGCACAGCGGGATTCGTTCGCGAAACCCGCTGCTGTCGGATCTTGATAATTAAAGCCGACAACTGAATCCCACGTATCTTCTGCCTGAGCGCAACATCCGAGTGCGGCGGTGGCGATCAATGTCGAGCAAGATTCGCGTATCAATGGGTTTCGACGCGAATGGCAATCTCATTGCGGCGCAACATCGGAATCGTCCACGGCGGATCATAGAACCACGCGGCCGGCGCGCCGGCGGGTTCGAGGCCCGTTTCGCGCAAAGTTCGCACCAGCTCAGCAGTCTGGGATGCGACCGCACGGGCGCTGGTGCTGCCGGAAAACCGGCGCACAGCGATGGTCTCTGCGGGCACCGTTACGAGCCGCACTGCGCGATCGTTGGGTTGGGGCAATGACGTTAGTGATTCCCCTGTCGGCATAAAGAACCGGATCACCCATTCGCCATTGTTACCAGCGCTTTCGGATACCGGTGCGGTCATCGAAATCTTCTGACCGCGAACAGCGCTGTCCTGCTGCGCAACCGGCGCCGTCATCGCAATCTTTATGTTGGCGTGATTACCGCCAAAGATGTAGCTGGCTAGACGCCGGAATCCTTGGCTGCGCGCGGCTACTTCGTCGGCGACGACGGTCGTTTCTGCAGCGATCCGCGGCCCGTAGTGGCGGATCTCGAGGCCCGGGCTCGCCTGCTCGACGGTGTATTCCGGCTCCTTGGTCCCTTGACGTACACCGACGATCGAACAGCCTGCTTCGACAAGCTGTTTCGCTAAGCCCGCTATCGCCGTCAACATGTCCCGCTCCTCTCACACTCGCTGCCTTCGACGGCGTATTGGGGCCCTTCGGTCCCGCCACGCAGACTGATCGCTGACGTGGTCGCTTCGGCTCGCTGAGTCACGAATGTTGTGATGCGTTGCAACATGATTAGGTTCTGCCTTTCTGCTCGGATTCGCTGGCCTGGCAGTGTTGTAGCTGTATGGGTCGTGGCCGCGTTGGGCCAGCTGGTGGCGACCAGGCCGATGACCAAGAAGCCGGCGGCGACGTAGCTGGCTTGCGACAGTTTCTTCGACGACGCGCAACGCCTGATTCAGGTGGATCGGCCGGACGAGCTCAGCTGAACCTCTGCGCCTAAGATCTCGAATTCAGTGGGCCTCGTTGACGTCACCGGGATGGGGCACGTTGTTTTCGTCGACGTAGGCGTCGCGTTCGGTGTCGACGTCCTGGTGGTCACGTGGACCGTCATTGGTTCCGTCGGCCTCGACCGCATCCGCGGCGTCGCTAGGCATCGTCATCGCATGTCCTCCCCCTCGTTCCGCCGGGCTCGCTCCCGGCGGAAGGTATCGGCAGGAGTGTGCCCGGTTCGTGCATCGCCGAACCGTGCAGAGCTCGACCGCCGACCCGGCCGACGTCGCGCTGGATTACTCGGGGGCGCTCGTGCCAGCCGATTGGTCGCCGATGAACTCTAGTCCGGCTTGAATAGCAGGGCGGTGGCGCAGGATTCGATAATGAGCGAGTCGGCCGAGCCCTCGGGTGGTCGTTAGTTGTGCGCCTCGCCATGCCGCGGCCAGTCGCTCACTGGCGGCATAGGGACTGTCCGGGTCGTCGGGGTCATGGATGAGAAGCAACGGCGGATAGTTTGCTCGTCGACCGATCCGCGTCATGTTCGTCTCTTCTAGCGGCATGGCGATTCGTTTTTCCAGCCGACGGTGCAAACCCGAGCGAATCCGGCGGCCGAAGCCGTGACGCGCGGCGAACAGGTCCAGGTAGAGGGGAAAATCGCCCATCGGCGCTAAGAAAACCAGGCGACCTACGGGTGCGCCCCCCGCCGCAGCCAATGCCGTCGCGTTCGCTCCAAGAGAGTGGGCTACCACCGCGTACGCGGGCCCATGGGCATCGATCATGGCTGCAATCGCGTTCGCGCACTCGGTGGCCGTGGTACGCCCCGGCGCGAGCGCGCCCGGGTCGGATTCGTTATGGCTGGGCAGATCGAATGCGACGACCCGGTACCCCGCCTCCACCAGGGGTTTGACGAACACTGCCAAATGCGCGCGCTGCCCGCCCCAACCGTGTACCAGATATATCGGCGCCCCCTCGCCCCACTCCTCACCAGCGACCCGGTGCCCATCCCAATGGGCTTCTACGGGCCTGCCCGGGGACACCCCAGGCGGCATGCGCAGACTCGACTCGAGAACCGGTGGGGTACACCACAACTCGACTGCCCACCGCGATCCCAGAGCCGGCGCCAGGCGCTCGAGCACCCAAAAAAGTCGGCGCACCCGGACAGCGACCGGGGGAAGGATTCCGGAGCCGTCGACGTCGAGCGCGGGAACCTCGCCAGCCTGTGCTTGTGCTGACGCCGGTCGAGGCGCTCCTTCCGTCATGAATTGCGATCGTAATGTGGGCCGGCCAGCGTCGGCTCCGTGGGACGGGTGCGCTGGATGCGCCGTCTTCGTCTCGATGCACAACAGGGGCAGGTCGCGCTCGCCAGCCAGGAACGCTAATTTCTCAGGTGTGATGTTTTCCGCTGCCGCACGACTTATCACCACCATCCTCCCGCTGATCGCGGGCCTATGTCTGTTCGCGAATCCCTCGCAGGTCGGCCCCGCCCCGGCGATGCGCCTGGTAGACGATGCCAACCCGCTGGCGGGCATGCCCTTCTACGTCAACCCCACCTCGGCGGCTATGCGCGCCGCGGCAAAGGCCGATCCCCCGAGTCCGGAGTTGACCGCCGTCGCCAACACGCCGCAGGCGTACTGGATCGTTCCGGGCTCGTCGGCGTCCACCGTCGCGAAATACACCGGCGACGCAGCCGCCGCAGGCGCGCTCCCGGTGTTCACGATCTACGGCATTCCGCACCGCGACTGCGGCAGCTTCGCCGCGGGCGGCATGGGCTCCGGCGATGCCTACCGCGGGTGGATTGACGGCATCGCGGGACAGATCGGCGCTTCGCGAGCAGCGGTCGTCGTCGAGCCCGACGCGCTCGCCATGGCCGACTGCTTGTCCGGGGACCAGCGCCAGGAACGCTACGACTTGATCCACTACGCGGTCGACACACTGACGCGCAATCCGGCCACGGCGGTCTATGTCGACGCCGGCCACATCCACTGGCACAGTCCCGACGACATGGCCGACAGACTCAACAAAGCCGGTGTCGGCCACGCGCGCGGTTTCAGCCTCAACGTTGCGAACTTCTACACCACCGAGGACGAAATCGGTTATGGCGACGCGATTTCGGCGCATGCCAACGGCGCGCACTACGTGATCGACACGTCGCGCAACGGCGCCGGCCCGGCGCCGGCGTCCAAGCTCGACTGGTGTAACCCCAGCGGTCGGGCGCTGGGCGCTGCGCCGACGACAGCGACCGGCAACGGACACATCGACGCCTTCTTGTGGATCAAGCGGCCAGGCGAGTCCGACGGATCGTGCAATGGGGGCCCGCCGGCCGGGACCTTTGTGAACCAGTACGTCGTCGACCTGGCTCACAACGGCGGCCCCGTCGATCTGGCTCACGCGGGTCGCTAAGAACACGGCGTGGCACAGGCGCTGTGCGGCGACTGCTCACACGTAGTAACCGGAGGGGAAAGATATGTCCGGCAGGACGAGGGGAAGCCTCCTCACCGCTCTGAAGACAGCAGGATTGGCGTCGATACTGGCGTCAGCCTCGGCGCTGATGCCGGGAACCGGCCCCGCGTTGGCGGATCCGCCTCCCGGCGATCCCGGGGCTATCGCGGGCCCACCTGCGGAGCCGAACCCGGCACCGCCGCCGGGCGCAGCGCCATCCAGCCCATTGAGGCTCGTCCCTGCCAACGGCTCGACGGTGGGTGTGGGTCAGCCGATCGTCATCAACTTCCCCGGACCCGTCGACGACGCCGGTGCGACCGAAAACGCCATCCATATTTCTTCGGAGCCGCCAGTGGAAGGCAAGTTCTACTGGATGACGCCCACGCAGCTGCGCTGGCGCCCGCTGAATTTTTGGCCAGCACACACCGGGGTGACGGTCGATGCACTTGGCACAGTGTCCAGCTTCCAGACCGGAGACACCCTGATCGCCACGGCCAACGACCCCACCCATCAATTGGTCGTCACGCGCAACGGCGCTGTGGAGAAGACGATTCCGATGTCCATGGGTATGGCAGCCGGTGGGCACCAGACTCCCAACGGCACCTACTACGTCCAAGAGAAGAAGCCTTCGGTGGTGATGGACTCCTCGACGTACGGGGTTCCCGTCAGCTCGACCTACGGTTACAAGACCACGGTCGAGCTAGCCGTCCGCTTCGACGACAGCGGCGACTACGTGCACAGTGCACCCTGGTCGGTGGACGACCAGGGTAAGCGCGACGTCAGCCACGGCTGTATCAATATCAGCCCAACCAATGCGCAATGGTTCTTCGACAACTTCAAGGCCGGCGATCCCATCGTCGTCGCCAACTCCAGCGGCGGCACCTACTCCCGGCACGACGGCTCCAACGACTGGCAGCTTTAGCTCACAGCGCTGCGCAAAGTCAGCACGGTGAGCTCGCTGGGAGCGAATACCCGGAAGGGCGGGCCCCAGAACCCGCTACCCCTACTGGTGTACAGCTGAGTGCGCTCACTGTGCCTGCTCAACCCGTGCACCACGGGTTGGTCGAGCCGGACGAGGAAGTTGAACGGCCAGATCTGCCCGCCGTGGGTGTGCCCCGAGAGTTGCAGATCGACACCCGCCGCGACCGCATGCGAGACGGCCTTGGGCTGGTGAGCGAGGAGCAGCACTGGCAGCGTCGGGTCTGCCCCCAAGAGCGCCGCGCCGACGTCGGCGCCGTGCCCCTCGAGACCCGATCCCGACGCGGTCACGTCGTCGACGCCGGCAATCACGAGCGCATCGCCGCCACGTTGAACGACGATGTGCCGGTTGCGCAGCGTCTCCCAGCCGATGCCCTGCATGAAATCCAGCCAGCCCTCGGCCTCACTGAAGTACTCATGGTTGCCGGTGACGTACACGCGGGCATGCGTCGCGCGCACACCGGCGAGCGGTGCGGCTTGTGGCTCCCGCACATCCGCTGTGCCGTCGGCGATATCACCGAGGTGGCACACCACGTCGGCGTCGAGTTCGTTGACCCGTTCAACCATCGCCGCGGACCAGCCGGCGCGGTCGAGCGGGCCATAGTGCGTATCGGTGATGATCGCCACCCGCAGGCCGTCCATCCCCGCGCCGAGCCGCGGAATCGTCACGTCGACGAGCCTGACGCGCGGCACCCGCATCGCCTCGAAATGGCCCCACGCGAGCAGCGCAACGACCACCACGACGACCGTGGCTGCGACGATCCGCGACCTCGCCGGATCCCCGAGGCCGAACACCAGCAGGGCCAGCCGAAGCACCTGGGACAGCACGGACCAGACGAAGAGCACCCAGACGCCGCCCAGTAGCGCGTCGCCCGTAATGGCAGCCCGGTCCCGGTGCCTGCGCCCGTGCCCCCACACCATCGTCATCGGCAGCGCGACCCCTGCGGCGGCGAACGCGAGCGTCCCGATCACGAGCACGGGGGTGGGCCACCGAGTGCCCGCGAACAACAGCGTCCAGCACGGCACCCCGAACAGCAGCAGCACGATCGCGGACACCACGAGCAGACGGCGCGCTCGCGAGTGTCTGACAGCTTGTGCCCGCAGGGTCTGATCAGCCATTGATAACGACGCTACCTGGCACCGCGCCACGGGCGTCGAGCACAACGCTTGCCGACGGGCGGACCCAACCGGCCCAGTATCTGGCGCACGGGATAGCTCCGATGAGTGGGCGAACGCTCCCCGGCGAAGCTACGTCACTCTTCAGCTGGCGGAACGCTGCCCGAATATCGCTGCAGCGCAACATTTTACGTTAGTCCACGGCCATGGCTCGCACAAAGTTCCCAGCGAGCTCCGTGCACACGGTGTCCAGGTCGGGCATCTCCACCACAGCGACGGTCGATAGCGCGGGCCGGAACAGCATGTGCATCACCATCGGGCCCATCAGTTGCTGAATGAGCAACGGCACCATGTCGAAGGTGTCCGGATCGTCGAACACCGCTGGGTCGCGGTTCGCCGAGTCCAACAGCGGGATGACCCTCGCCCCGCGCGGAATGGTGACGCCGTGCAACTCGACTTCCTCTTGGGCGTAGAACACTTCGGTACTCCCGATGGTGCCGGTGAAGCGCAGGATTTCCTCGACCGCAGAACCGATCAGATTTGGGTCGGTTTTGAGCAGATCGAGTTGGCCGGGGTGGGTCAGCAGAGCGGCCACGCCGTTGGCGATCAGGCTGTAGGTGGTCTCTGAGTCGGCGACCACCAACAGAAACACCATCGCGACGATTTCGTCGTCGGACAGGGTGTCGCCGTCCTCGTTCGTGTGGACCAACATGGACACGATGTCATCGGCCGGCTCGGCCCGGCGCCGATCAATCATGTCGCGCACGAACTCGGCCGTGCCCTCCACAATGGCCACCATCTGCTCAATCCCATATTGGGGCATCCCCGCCGCGCCGATCATCGCCCTGGGCTTCCCGACGCAACCGCTCATAGACCGGGAATGGGTCGGCCACAATGGCCGGGCTGTCCAACAGGATCGAGGCGCCCATCGACGTGCCTGAAGCAGGGTGATAGCTGCTCCCTCATCGGTGCTGCACGACCTGTGCCGCAGCGCGGCTCGGCCCATGCAGCTCTTGCATAACGCGATACCCTTCGTCGCCTAGGGTCATCAAGTTATCGGTGTCACCCTGCCCGCCCACTCTCTATCAGGTTGCGGTGCAACATAATCGACTGTCTGAAGTCGTCCCGTCTAGTCCACGCGACCGGCGGCGAGGCGCAGCAGTGCGCCTTGGGTGTAACGGCCTTCGATCGCAGAGTGGCGATCGTGAGCGTCAGCCGCTTTCGACGCTCCGGACCCACCGTGCGCAACTTCTCTACCCGTTGCACATCTGTCTCACAGACTAGAACGATACTGTATTTTTGTTCTAGTAGGTCGTCAGATCGGCGTCCTGTGAAAGCAGCAAAGTGGGTCGACATGGTCACGATGGCTTCGTCAAAATATGCGATCGTTGCGGGCGTGCTCGCGGTGGCCGCAACGATGGGTGTCGGCGTCGCGTCGGCAGGTCCCGATCTGACTCCGATTATCAATACGACCTGCAGCTATGCGCAGGTAACCGCAGCTCTCAATGCGGTGTCACCGGATATGGCTGCCAAACTCGCGCAGAACCCGATGGTCAGCTCCCGGTTGCAGTCATTCCTGGCAGCACCAATCAACGAACGTCAGCAGATGGCCCAACAAGCGATGGCCAGGGGTGGAGGTGGCGGTGGCGGTGGCGCTGCCGCCGGGGTGAACCCGCAGCAGATCCTTGCCACCCTCACGCAGGTGGCGAACATCTGCAACAACTACTGACGGCCGGCCACCCCTACGGGAGTTGGCGAGTCGTCGGGTCCCATTCGTGGTGTGCCAAAACCCTTCTGGTTCTCACGAGGTGCGCCCACCACGCTGATAACGTCGATCACCATGACTGACCCTGCGGCTGTGCGGCGGTCGCCCAAGTACTACGACATCGTCGCCGCGGCGCAAGCGCTATTCGGCGAGGTCGGCTACGACAAGACCGGGGTACGTGAGATCGCCGAGCGCGCGCACATTGCGATAGGAACGCTCTACAGTCAATTCCCCGACGGCAAGATCGGGGTGCTCAGCGCCGCGATGACCGAGCGAGTCGAACGCCTCGTCGACCACATCTCACGAACGGACCACAGCGAGCCGGTAGAAGCGTTCCTGGACAGAGTCCGCCGGCTCAACAGCGAGATTGTGCGAGATCCGTTCCTGCGCAAGCTATTCCTCGAACGCGGTCAAGTCTACGGGCCGAGGCTACGCGAGCACGGGCGCGAGCTCATCGACTCCTTCACTTCACTGGCTGTCGCCGAGCTGACCCGGCTCACCGAATCCGGAGAAGCCGCATGCGCCGATCCCGAAGCCGTCGCGGTACTGATGCGCACCGCCACGATTGGCTGGATCGCCGCGCACGCATCGGGCACCGCCACCATCGATCACGAACGTCTCCTCAACGTGCTCATCGCTGCTGTGCGGGCACTGCTTCGACCGATCACCACCCATCCAGCACACCCCGAACGGGCCCCGTCGCGCACCAGGTCAGTGAGATGACGCCGCTTTGCAACGATCATGGTTGCGGTGGCGCCCACGCTGGAGGCTAGACCTCAGCCGTCGGCATCGGTGCGCGCCATGCCTGCCTTATTTCAGCGTCGCGGCGATGTAGCTCATATTCCGGAACGAACCCACCGCCTCGTCATCCGGGAAGGTAAATCCATTGCGCTGGTAGAGCTCCTGAGGCAGGATGGACTGGTCACCTGCCAGCCGTGGCCGGTGAGGTAGTCGCCCACGAAGTTGCGTTCGCCTTGATAGAGCAGATCGGCCGCGTCGAGATCGAAACCCTCGCGTTGCCACCGCTCAGTGAAGCGCTGCGCGCCTTCGTCGGAAGCGGCCTGATCGGGGATGTGTTCGGTGGCCAGCTGGCTGCCTGGTGCGCTGAGCGCAGTGATGTTGTCGAATAATCGGTCCTGGGCCTCGGACGACAGGTAGGGCAATAATCCCTCGGCGCTCCAGGCGGTCGGCTGATCGACGTCGAAACCACCGGCCCGCAAAGCGGCCGGCCAGTCGTCGCGCAGATCGATGCCGATCGCACGGTGTTCCGCGTTCGGTGTGGCGCCGAGGTCCGCCAATGTGCTTGTTTTGAATTCGATCACCTCGGGCTGATCGATCTCGTAGACCACCGTGCCGGCCGGCCACCCAAGCCGGTAGGCCCGAGTGTCCAAGCCCGACGCCAGGATCACTGCCTGACCGATGCCCGCCTCGGTGGCGCTGGTGAAGAAGTCGTCGAAAAATCTTGTCCACACGAGCATTTGTTCGGTGCTCGTCTTGCGATTCTGCATCGGGTCATCCTCGAGGCTGGTCTCCCCGTCGAGGATGCGCAGGGATGCGGCAAGGCCCACCGCGCGCACCAGCGGTTCGGCGTAAGGATCGTCGAGCAGCGGCTCGGGTCCCTGCGCCGCCAGTGCGCGGGAGGTTGCCACTATGGTCGCGGTCACCCCCACACTGGAGGCCAGATCCCAGCTGTCGTCGTTGCTACGTGGCATTGAATCACTCCTATTTCTCGTTGTTCAGTGCGCCGCTGGCGCACCGAGGATCAGCGGATGGAAAGTCGTCTACGACGGGTTGTCATTCCTTTGTGCGTTTGTCGTGGTCATTGGTTGACCTGAAATCCTTTGCCGGAGAATCGGCAGTCAGGCGACGCCCGACGCCGCCGTCGATGGGCAGGCACGCCCCGGTGATGTAGCTGGCCGCCGGCGAGGCCAGAAAGGCGACCAAGTTGGCGACGTCCTCGTCGGCGCCCATCCGCCCGAGCGGTACGTGCTCGTCCATGGACTCGGTGAACGCCGCCATCTTGTCGGGTTCGGGCCAGAGCTTGTCGAAGACGGGGGTCGGATCAGGCCGGGAACGATGGCGTTCACCCGGATTCGGCGCGCGGAGAGCTCGATTGCCAGCGAGGGCACCAGGGCCATCAGCGCGCCCTTGCTCGCGCTGACAACGGACCAATTCGCCAGCCCTTTGCGGGCACCCAACGCGCCGTTGAAGATGACCGATCCGCCATCGCCGAGCAGCGGCAGCACCTTTTGCAGGGTGAAGAACTGGCCCTTGACGTTGACCGCGAAAATGTCATCGAACATCGCCTCATCCACCGCCTCGATCGGCGTCATCCGATGGACTCCGGCGTTCAGAAACACCGTGCTCAGCGGGCTCGGCAGCGCCCGTACTGCGTCGGCGACACGGGCCGCATCGGCGAGCACCCGGATATCTGCGCGCAGCACAACGACATCATCGGGCAGCGTGCGTTTGGCCGCAGCGATCGTGTCGGGATTGTGTCCGGTGACCAGCACGGCGTAGCCCTGTTGATGTAGGACGCGGGCGGTGGCCAACCCGATTCCTGTTGTCCCGCCGGTGATCAGAGCTGCGCCCGGCGAATTGGGTGTCGTCATCCTGTGTCTCCTCCTGGTGTGTCGTCACGTCTTACTTCTATAGTGCACGCTACATAAGTAAGCCGGACTTGTATAGTGGTGCCTACAGAAGGGAGACCTTTGAAACCCGCGACATCACCACGGATGGGCCGACCCCGCAGCTTCGACCGGGGCCAAGCAGTTGCGCGCGCGATGGAACTGTTCTGGGCACTGGGCTACGAGGGCACCACCCTCACCGACCTGCAGCAGGCCATGGGCGACATCAGCGCGCCGAGCTTCTACGCCGCATTCGGCTCGAAGGAGCAGCTCTTCCGCGAAGCTGTCGAGTTCTACACCCAGACCCAACGTGCACCGATGGCGCGCGCCCTTAGAACAACCAACCGCACAAGCCGCGATCAAGGGAGTACTACGCGCGGCGGCCACATCGTTTTGCCTGCCGGGCAAACCACGGGGCTGCCTGGTCGTGCTTGGAGCGATCAACTGCGCAAACACCAACAAGGGTGTCGAGGACTTCATGCGCGGCCAACGCGCCCTTCGGCACAAAATCATCCGGGAACGCCTCCAGCAAGGCGTAGCCGACGGCGACCTACCACCGACTGCCGACCTAGAAGCGATCGCCGCCTTCTACATCACCATCATCGACGGCCTGGCCATCGAGGCACGCGACGGCGCATCGCGCAAATCCCTTCGGACCACCGTGGATAACGCTATGGCAGCCTGGGACATCCTCACCAGCACTACAGCGTGAGGTTTTTTCATCGGAAGAGTCGTCAAGGTGCGTGGATGGGCGTGTCACGCGACTCGCTGGTCACCTTGTGATTCGTCTGGTCGTTCGATGAGCTTGGGGCGTCCGCCGGTGCGGCTGCGAGCTGTCGAAGCGGCGGCTGCGCTGATCAGCGCCGGGGGCGTTGCTGCGGCATCCTTCGAGGCGACCGCTGCCCGCGCAGATTGCTCGGTGCACAGTCTCTATGCGGTGTTCGTCGGACGTGACGAGCTATTGCGGGCCGTCTGCGACCGGTACATGCCGGACCTCGATCTGGAAGACATCATTTCCGAGGGGCTCAAGTGGCCAGGTGTTGGTTGAGCACGGTGCGCTGCACGTGCTCGCTGTTCTGGATCGGTGGCTCGAGCGTGAATGTGCCGCCGGCCGCATTCGCGACATCCCCGCGAGTTGCTTATTCAACAGCTGGTTAGCCCCATCTCGGTACATTGCCGTTTAGCTGACGTGTCGTGAGTCGTCGGCTCGCGCCGTGAATGGTCATCTCGCGCTGCTGCGAGATTCGAAGTTGGCCGGGTCGCCGGTATTCGTTGTCCCAACAAATCTTGACGCCGACACCCTGATCGGCCTGCCTGGCGCCGAGATCCCGCTCGTCGCTCCTCCTCGTTAGCCCAGTGTTGCGACGGTGTAGTGGGCGCGAAGCAGTCCGGCAGCGGCGTCGTCGTGGTGGAAGGTCATGCTGTTTGCGGCGAATCTCTGCTCGGCGGTGTGGGTTTGGATCTGCCAGCCTTGAGCTCTGAGGTAGTCGCCGATGTTGTTGCGTGGGCCGAGGTAGATCATGTCTGAGGGGTCTTTGATGTCTACCCCGTTGGAGCGTTGCCGCTCAGACTGCGAGACTTCGCGGCTGCGGTCGTTGCTGGTGATGTTCAGGTCGGGGTGCCAGTCAATGGCGATGCGGCTGTTCGGCGCGCTCAGATCGGTGATGGTGTCCAGGAATTGGTCTTGGGCTCCGGCGGAGAGGTAGCCGTGCAGGCCTTCGGCGATCCACGCGGTCGGCAGGCTGGTGTCGAATCCATGCGTGCGCAGCGCAGAAGGCCAGTCCAGGCGCAGGTCGATGCCGATGCTGTGCAGGTGCGCGCCCGGTGTCGCTTCTAAGTCGGCGAGAGTCCGCACCTTGAAGTCGATGACCTCGGGCTGATCCAGCTCGAAGACTGTGGTTCCCGCGGGCCAGCGCATTCGGTACGCCCTGGTGTCCAGGCCAGAGGCCAAGATGACTGCTTGCCGCAGTCCCGCGGAGGTCGCGTCGAGGAAGAATTCGTCGAAAAACTGTGTCCGGATGGCCATTCCGTCGGCCATTACCTCGAGGTCGAAAGAGCCTGCGTCCTCGCCGTGAAGTTCTCCGTCGGCCATCTTGAGGTAGTAGTCGACCCCGAGCGCTTCCACTAGTGGACGCGCGAATGGATCTGAGATGAGCGAATCAGCGCGCCTGGACGCCAAGGCGCGAGCCGCGGCGATCCCGGTCGCGGTCGTGCCTACTCCAGTCAGCAGATCCCAGCTGTCGTTGTCCTCGCGTCGCATCGTTACCCTTCCTTGCCGCGACGGGTGTCGTCGCGCAGCGGGCGGCTAGCATCCATCGGCTATAAGTTAGTTACGCTAACTATATCACGGACGCACGCTACCTGACACACGTGACGGCGAAGATGCCTGGCCGCCAACGAATCCGAGCCCAGCCCTCAAAGCCCATCGGGTTCGATACCGAGTTCTTCGAGTTCACGTTCGGCCCAAAAGATTCGACCCGAATACTCCAACGGCTTCTCGCAGGCGGCGAAGTAGGCCAGCATCCGGGCGGGAATGCCCATCGGGATCATCATCGATTCGGGCACACCCATCCCCCGCACACGATGAACTGCGATCTCCGAGGCGACGAACCCCGGATGCATCGTGATGATGGCGATGTTCTTCCTTGCCAGTTGCGCTGCGATGACGTTGGCGAATCGGTCGAGGGCTCGCTTGCTGGCGAAGTAGGCGGGTGACTCCAGGCTGAATTCTGCCACCGATTCCAGCGCCGGCGGCTCTTCCGGTTGGCGAAAGACTTCTCCGCTCCCGGTGGTCACGTTCAAGATTCGGCCGCCCCCGCGCTTTTCCATGATGGGCACCACCAATTGCACCAAGGTGAACGGGGCGTGCAGATTGACCGCGAAGTGGTAAAGCCAATCGGCCCGTGGCATTTCCACGATCGGAACGGCCCAGCTGTGCCCAATGGTGACGGCCGCGTTGTTGATGAGAATGTCCACGCCGCCGAACCGGTCGACTGCGGACTGCACCAAGCGCTTGAGGTCGTCCTCCTGCGACAGGTCTGTCGCAACCGCGATTGCTTGGGCGCCGAGGGCTTCGATCTCGGCGACAGCTCCGCCGATCGTCCCGGCCACATCGCCGCCGTCGTTCACCGTGCGTGCCGCGATCGCGACGTTGGCCCCGCGGCGTGCGAGCGCCAGCGCCGCTTGTTTGCCGATTCCACGGCTGGCCCCAGTGACGATCGCGACCTTGCCGGACAGGTCCTGCTCTGCTTGGCGTTCCCCGAGCGGCCTCAGGGGCGCGACCTGCGCGGCTTCCTTGATTTGCTCGGCGATGTTCGACATGACCACGACGTTAGCAGCATATTTAGACGCTGACTAACTTTTGGCTCAGCTTGTAGATCGGGCGTGCAACTTCGGCTGTTGCTCTCAGATACACGTCCGTCTGTGTGATTCGGCTGTCAGACTGGGTGATTCCGCTGCAGCGGCATCTAGACTCATCGCATGCGGCATTCTTGCCATCATTGGGCAGCCGGACAGATGATCGGGCCCGATAGGCTCCGTATGAGGCGATGGCGCCCCGCAACACGACGTCGGCGCGCCGACAGAGGTTCTCACGCAACACCGCTGCGCTCTGCGCGGACGCAGACCACCGGACCAGAGCATCGAGCGTCGCCGCGTGTAGAAGTGCGGCAAGCTCATACACGTCCAGTTTGGCCGGAAGCGTCCCGCAGTCTTGGCCGTACCGAATGACGGCCTCGAAACCGACTCCCACTCCTGCGGGTCTCGCAACGACGGCGGGGTTCAGATGGGACCATTCGCCGACTACGCGGAACACCAGCGCCTTCGGGGTCCGCGATACCCGCCGGGCCATCGATTTCATGAGTTGGTCGACGAGCTCGAGCATCGGCGTTCCGCGTCGGATCCCCGCATCGGCTTCTTCGATCATCTTTCCCGCTGTGGCCCAAGCCATCTCCAGGAGAATCTCTTGTTTGTTGGCGAAGTGAAAGTAGAAGGTGGCCTTGCTCACCCCGGCGGCCTGGGCGATAGCCGCCACCGTCGTCGCCTCGAACGCTTCCTCGAAGCTGCTCGCATCCCACATCTTGAGCGCGGCTTCGATCAGCTTTCGCCGGGTATCCCGCGATCGCGTCTGCACCAGCCCGGACCGACGCGGCGGAGTGGTGGCGCTGTTAGCCATGCGCGGGATGTTATCGCTTGACGGTGCCAGCGATCGCTTCGTTGACAACGGCGCGCGGCGGTCGGCCCGGTCAGTAGAAGGACACCGGTGGCAACGGTCGGATGTTCCCGCCACTGTTGCGCGCGGAGAAGACCGGGTCGTCACCCTCGTGCACCTGGTCGCTGACGCTCAATGTTCCGATCGAGCGGAATTTGCCCACCGGTGGACTGATCGTAAACGATGCGACGCCGCCCGGCCTGAGCTCGCCGGCCTCGGTCTGCAGACCGAACAGCACCGGTGTCAACCCGGCCAAGTAGAGCCAGAGCGACGAGTACAGCGTGGGGCTGGTCTCCGACACCGGCAGCGTGAAGTGATGCAACGGAGCGCCGTCGCCAGACGAGGCGAGCAGGAAGTCCTGATCACGGCCGGGCCCATAGGCGTCGGGTAGCTTCACCGACACCGACCGGATGGCCTGGGTGCCGCCGCCGGGGTTGCCCATTCGCACCAGAGCTTCGCGGCGCTGGCCGGGTTGCAAAAGTTTCGTGGAACCTGGTGTGACAGCACCGGGGTCGATGACTAGGGTGCCCCGATAACAAGCGCCCTGGACGTTGAACAGGCCATCGACGCGCCCGAGAACCGCGCCCGCGGTTGATCGCAGCGCTGTCGTCGTCGCATTCACATTCATGGTCGTCCTATACCCACGACCGCGCTCAGAGCAACTGGGGCCGACCATGAACCGTTTGAAGAACCACCTCGAACGACGCCTGGCAGTATCGGACTAACCATCACGCACGACCTTTGGGCTGTTGCGCGCGGGCGTACCGAAACCTGTCGCCCGGACCAGGTCACTGTCGCGCCAGCCCACGACGGTTCGTGAGAAGTGATGGCTCATGGGGTGACTGCGCGGGCCGGTAAGCCGATTTGTCTCGCTCTGCTGCTGGATTCGCCCACGCGTCGGGTCAGAACATGTTGGTCAAATAGAGTTGCAGGGACTCGAATAGGCTCTCGAACAGTCCGCTGCTACCGATCCCGTTGTCGAGTGCACCGATAAGCGCATCGAAGCCGTTGATGCTGTCGGAGATGTCGATATTGGTGAGGTCGCCGTCGATCGAGGTGGTCGCATCCGCGATTTGCGTCGCTGTCAAACCCAAATATTCCGCGTGCGTGGTGAATAGGTTGTACAGCGAATCCAGCAGACCTCCGGCTGTGAAGTCCTGTTGGAAGTCGGCGACCCCGTCGCCGTCGAGGGTGTAGATCGTCACCGGGTACAGATCATCGGGCGTCGGGTCGGCCAGGACGTTGTAGACGCCGAGATCGCTGAGACCGAGATCGGTGAGAACAGTGTTGGTCTGGCTCGAGCCGTATACCGAGTCCAGGTCTGGCATCAGATTCGGCCCTATGCCGCTCGGGAGGGAGGGGTCGCCGATGAACACGAAATGCAGATCGGCGCTGGGGATGCCGTCTTGTGCGAGTTGGGTCATGGCGACCGACTCGGCGGCGGCGCTTTGTGAGTATCCGAAGATCGTCAGCGGGTGCTCGGCGCTGAAAGCGCCTGGGTTCGCGGTGAATTCGTTCTCCACGGCGAGGGTGACGTCGTCGGCGTCGGTGAGAGTGCTCGGGCTCTCCTGGATCAGTTCGGGCGTCGTCAGTACCTGCAGCGGCGCGGCACACGGGTCGGTCCCGACCATGTCACAGACCGTCGAGGAGGTCGCGCCATCGTCGAAACCCAGCGGGTGCAGATACAGATTCTCGGCGGCCTGCGCGAATGAGCTTGTCCGGGGTCGACTCGAAGGTCCCGCCGAGGATGATCGCGGTATCGCTGCCAGACAGCGGGTCGTCGGCGTCGCCGAACGCGGACGCCGCCGTCAGCACCGACGTCAGCACGAGCACCCCGCCGCCGGTGCCCGCCAGCAACCCGAACCGCCGCCAACCAAACGCGTGACCACTCATCGCGACCCCTTCACTCCTGCTCGAACGGATTCTTCCGAAAATAGACGAATCTGGCAGACCGTATCATTTCCGTGCTGTGGGCGGCCAGAGTTTGGTGAACGGATGCGCCGCCATGCGTGGCAAGCACACGAGTAGCTCTGCCGTGTATTCGCACACCCCGCGTCATCAGGGCACAGCGAACAAGCAGCGCGACACCGCTGATGGGTCCGACGCGATGCCAAGACGACTAGTCTTCAGCACAGTCAAGGACGCAGATAGCTGCTATCACCACAGCAGCTAGGCCACGTGAAGTCAGGACATGGATTGCCTACATCGCCACGGCGCCGGGGCCGACCGGCGGGCGGCGGCAACACCGCAGAGCAGACCCGCGAAATCCTCCTCGACGCCGCCGAGCGGTCGTTCAGGGAACGCGGCCATCGCGCATCGACCATGGAAACCATCGCCCACGACGCCGGCTATTCACGGGCCGCGCTGTACCGCCAATTCCCCAACCGTGAAAGTCTCGACGCCGCGCTCATTCAACGAACAACGCAACAGCACATGCTTCGTTTGCTTGAGCGCCACGAAAGCGCTGGACCCGTCGACATGATCGTGGACACTCTGGTGATCGTCGCCACGGAACTCGCCCAGGACCCGCTACTCAAAACCATCTCCGACGCCGCAGATGAAGGCACCGTCGCCCAGATGCTGGCCAACAGCAGCACCGTAACGCGGCTCGCCGAACCGCAGATCGAAGCCATGCTCCGCGACGACGCCGGGCAGCACTTCCGAAACGGCATCCACCCCCGCGACCTGACCCAGTTCCTCATCGGAACCGCCCTGAGTCTGCTGCTCGGCATCATTCCCGATAGCGAAAACCCCGACGTCGCACGACATTACATTGAGGTCTTCATCCTTCCCGCCATCATCAAAAACCCACCCCGGACGCGTGCGGTGTTCCGCCTGGCTTAGTACAGATCGGTGTAGGCGCAGCAAGGATCGCCTGCAGCTGGGACAGTGCGGGGCCAATTCATTCAACGCCGCGAACACGATGTGCTCACTGGTGCCGTTGTTAGACAGGCATTTTCAGTTTGCTAATCTTCGCGACTTCATCGAGTAGCAGACGGCGCCAACTGCTTTGCCAGATACGGCGCCGTGCGGCTGTGTTTCGCACGTGCCACCTTCTTCGGCGGTCCCGCCGCAACGACCCGACCGCCGTCGCTGCCGGCTCCCGGTCCCAGGTCAATCACCCAGTCCGCACCCGCGACCATCCGCATGTCGTGTTCGGCCACCACCACGGTATTGCCCGCGTCGACCAAGCGATGCAGCTGACGATCGAGCAGATCCACATCGGCGGGGTGAAGCCCGGTGGTCGGCTCGTCGAGGACGTAGAGGGTATGCCCTCGCCGGGGTCTCTGCAGTTCGGAGGCGAGCTTGATCCGCTGCGCCTCGCCGCCTGACAGCTCGGTCGCGGGTTGTCCGAGACGGAGATATCCCAGTCCGACCTCTTGCAGCGTGGTCAGGCTCCGCGCTGCATTGGCGATGTCGGCAAGAAACTCCGAGGCTTCATCGACGGTCATCGCGAGCACGTCGGCGATCGTACGGTCGCGATAGCGCACCTCGAGTGTCTCCTCGGAGTACCGCGCTCCGTGGCACGCCGGGCATGTGGCGTATGTGCCTGGCAGGAACAACAATTCGACCGACACGAACCCCTCTCCCTGACAGGTGGGGCAGCGGCCTTCGGCCACGTTGAACGAAAACCTGCCCGCTGTCCAACCGCGGCGACGGGCTTTCGGGGTCGCAGCGAATTCGCGGCGCACGGCGTCGAACAAGCCGGTGTAGGTCGCCAGCGTCGAGCGCGGCGTGCGTCCGATCGGGCGCTGGTCGACGGACACCAGCCGGTTGATCGCCTCCACCCCCGCTGCCGTCACACCGACGCTCGCGTCGTGATCGAGATCGACGATCCCGGTGTCGGCTTCGTCATCGTCGGATTCGGCCGGCTCGGTAGCGCGTGCCGTGCCGAGATGGCGCCTTACGACATCGCCAAGGACCTTGACGACGAGAGTCGACTTGCCGGAACCGGACACTCCGGTGACGGCGGTGTACACACCAAGCGGCAGGTCCACATCAAGGTCTCTCAAATTGTGGAAGCAGATTCCGCGCAACTGCAGCCGCCCGGATTGCGTGCGGGGCTGACGAGACGGCGGGCCGGCCTGCTCGAAAAGGTATCTGCGAGTGACCGACTCCTCGATGTCGACGAGCCCTGGCACCGGCCCGCTGTAGAGCACGCTTCCGCCGAGCTCCCCCGCCCCCGGTCCGACGTCGACGATCCAATCGGCACGGCGTACCACGTCCATGTCGTGCTCGACCACGAACAACGAATTGCCTGCGCGCCGTAGGCGATCAAGCACGTCGAGCAGCGGTTCGGCGTCCGCGGGATGCAGTCCGGCGGACGGCTCGTCGAGCACATAGAGCACGCCGAACAAGCCGGCGCGCAGTTGAGTGGCCAGCCGCAACCGCTGCAGCTCGCCGGGTGACACCGTTGGAGTGCGGCGATTCAGCGTGAGATAGCCAAGGCCGAGTTCGATGAGTACCTGCAGGCGCGCGACGAGGTCGGCGGCGATCATGGTCGCCACTTCCGTCAGCTCGCCGGATTCCGTCGACTCGAACGCGGCGGCGGCATCGGTTCGAGTAGCCGTCGGGCGCAACGTGTCAGCGAGGTCGGCCAACGGCATCGCCACGTAGTCGGCGATGGTGCGCCCGGCGAAAGTCACTTGCAACGCCTCCGGCCGAAGCCCGGAACCGTCGCATAGTGGGCACTCGACGCTGTCGACGAATTGCAGGACGCGGCGACGCATCATCGCGCTGTGGGAGTTGGCCAACGTGTGGCGGACGTGGCGTTCGGCGCTGGAGAAGGTGCCGTTGTAGTAGTAATCGGCCTGCACGGGATGCTGGCTCGGATCGATCTCTACGGTTGGCTGCTCGTCGGTGAACAGAATCCAATTGCGTTGACGCTTAGGAAGTTTTAGCCATGGCTTATCGATGTCGTACCCCAGCGTGACGAGGATGTCGCGTAGGTTTTGGCCCTGCCACGCACCCGGCCAGGCGGCAACGGCGCCCTCGCGGATGGTCAGCGACGGGTCGGGTACCAGTGTTTCTTCGGTCACCCGATGGATTCGTCCCAGCCCGTGGCACTCGGGGCAAGCCCCAACCGCGGTGTTCGGGGAGAACGCATCGGAGTCCAGTCGTTCCGTGGCCCCCATCGGATAGGTCCCGGCGCGGGAGAACAGCATCCTCAGCAGATTCGACAGGGTGGTGACGGTGCCGATCGTCGAGCGTGACGTCGCCGAACCCCGGCGCTGCTGCAATGCAACGGCTGGCGGTAGCCCGGTGATGTCATCTACCTTTGGCGCGCCAGTTGGCAATAGCAGGCGACGCGCGTACGGAGCGACCGATTCAAAGTAGCGGCGCTGGGCCTCGGCATAGATGGTCCCGAAGGCCAACGACGATTTGCCGGATCCGGAGATCCCGGTGAACGCGACCAGCGCGTCACGCGGCGCCACGACGTCGACACCCCGCAGATTGTGGACCCTCGTCCCGTAAACGCGCACACAAGGGTCGATGCCATCCGTGCTTCTGTAGGACTCTGTCATCGTGCTCAGACGAGTACCCGTGCTGCGACCGCGCAAGCACGATGTCTGCCGCTCGTCCACCGGGCCAACGCTAGACGCGCCGGTCGTTTGGATGCTTGGCCTGGGAGTGCGAAAGCAGGAGCCGGAATCCGCCTGACAGTACGACGCGGTGATCCGCGTCGGCGGCGCACTCTAGAACCGCAAACGTAACAAGTGGAAAGGTTCAGTTATGGCTCTGCCTGTACGACGTACCAGCGCCACCCCGACAACGTGGCGCCCATACCGTGGGTTCGACGATATCTATTCGGAATTCGACCGGCTCGTCCAGTCGCTAGTCGGTGGTACCGGCAATGACGGGGCATGGTTGCCCGCCGCTGATGTTTCAGAGACTGACGCCGCCTATATCGTCGAGATCGAGCTGCCCGGCGTGCGCCGTGAGGACGTCGATGTGGAACTGGATGGCAACGAACTTGTGGTGACTGGTGAAGTCAAGGAGAGGAAGCGCGAGGGTCTGCTGCGGCGTCGCACCCGCCGCATCGGAAATTTCGAGTATCGCGTGACCCTGCCTGGTGACTTCAGGGCCGATGACGTCGAGGCTTCTCTTACACATGGCGTGTTGACTGTTCAGGTCCCAAAGGCGCAAACCACCAAGCAAACCAAGATCGAGGTGTCGGAATCGAGCAGCAAATAAGCCGTCGACCGCACCGAAATCTCCATTCTGGCAGGCGACTTGGGCTCCAAACGTTGGCAGCCGCATTGAAGTTGTCGAACTCGCGCATTCGTTCTTGAACGCCTTTGTGATCGGGCGGCCTTGCGGCACCATGACGTCGCGACCGTTCCATTTGGCCACGTCGCGTCCCGCGATCTCGATGCTGACGATCTGCCCGTCAACGAAATCTCGGAACCGTCGCAGGTTGTTTTTATCGACCTTGATGCCCGAGTGAAAGAATCGATGGAACAGGGGGATTCCCGTTGGATGGCTCACGCGTTACCTCCTGATCCATGAGTTGGACGATGCGCTGCTTCTCGGCGATGTCCCACCGTCCGGACCAGATTGCCGCGACTCACCCGGTAGCGCCTGAGCCTCCCAGTGCGAGAAGGTCGCGTTCGAGTTGACCTTCCGAGACAGGTTATCTGCGTGGCTCGGTGTCGATGTGCCGGAAGGGTATTCAACGTCGAATGCCGCTACCTCCCGCGCTGGCATGGACCGGTGTGGGCTCATGGCTGACACGAACGTTGCTGAACTCGGGTTACCGCGTCCGCGCGACTGTGAGGTTGACGAAACGTAAGGGCCACTTACGCGAAATGGTGGGGCTCGCCGGTGCTAGCGCCTTCTGCGCCCGAAGCCCGAAGCCGCACCCGATACGCAGTCAACGCGCCTGGCCCGCTACGACCGGACCGATCCGGGGGCGCCGCCACAATTCCCAGATCAGTCGGCAAATCCCGATGCCGGTGAGCAGGCCGAGCGCTCCGATCGCGGGCATGTGTATCAACGCCGGCAGAGTCGCCGCGGCGGCCAGTCCGGTGGCGGTGCGATCGAGGGGACCTGTCGATGGTCACGCCATCGGTACGCAACATCACCGAGGTAGAACAACGCCATGCCCCCGGCTAGTGCGATCGCTGACAACAGCGGCAGGCGGGCCGTGGCGTGCTCGACGGTGGCGTGCGCTCCGACCGCGAACAGCATGACGCCGGCGACCATTGGCAGATGTAGGTAGCTGTAGGCGTCGCGGGCAAGATCGGCTCGTTCTGTGCCGGTGGCCTGCTCCAGCCGCTGCTGGGCTCCGGCCGTCAATCCAAAATAGGTCCACCAGAACGTTGCCATGATGGCCACGCCCACGACCAGAGTGGCGATCACCTCGGGTCGGCTGAGATCCTTTGCAGCGGCACCGAGTTCGACGATCACCTCACCGAGCGCAATGATGATGATCGAGCCGTGACGCGACACGAAGTAGGACGGTGAGACGCGGAATCCACCGAGGCCCAGCACGGCCGGTGCGCCGTAATCGATCACCGCTGCGGCAGCCCACAGCAATTCGCGGATGGGCGTGTGGACGAAGGCGGCGGCCACGATACACGCCGGGGCGGCGACGAACGCCGGTGCTAGTCGCCGGATGGCCTGCCGCAACTCGTCGTCGTCGTGCGAAGAAAGGGCGACGAACTTCAGCACGTGGATCGACCGAACCACCATCAGTGCAATCGCGAAGACCAGCGCGCCCGACGCGAAAGCGGCGGGAAGCGCCGCTGCGGCGACCAGCATTGCGGCCATCGCGGCGATGATTATTGCTTGGTGCCACTCGTTGGCCGTGTCGAAGGTGTTGATGAGCCACGTGTAGCCCACCCAGGCCCACCACAGTGCGAGGAGGGCCAGCCCGGCCCGGCCGAAACCCATTGGCGATAGATCGTGCAGCATGAGCTGAGTGACCTGTGACATTGCGAAGGTGAACACCAGATCGAAGAACAGTTCGAGGTTGCCCTCAGAGCGTGGGCCGGTCTGCTCATTCGAGTTCTCGTCGTCGTTCATGGCATTACGAGTAACCGGATAGATCCGGGTCAATCCGAAGGAGCCGCCAGTCGCGATCGGTCACGTGTTCGGGGTTCGTGGCAGGTGCAGAACCTCGGACGACTCGCCTAACGTGTCGGCAACGATTGACCGCATGGTTGTCATGTCTCCCAGACGCTCCTTCGGTCGGATCCAGAGCTCACAGCGGTTCGGTGTTTATAGTGTCGCCCCGCCCTTTCACCAGAGGGGCTGAGGTTGAATGTGCTTACTATGCAATGACTCTCGCGCCACCTTGGCCGGTATGCTTTATGCGGAATCGGCCGCGCGCGTCAGGATTGGTATGACACCACTGGAACCTCCACCCGTGGCCGCACGTCCTTTCTTATGTAGCGTGCGCAGGCGCCTGGGCGAACTGTTCCACGATCGTCCGGCAGAAGGCCGAAAGGTCGTCGGGTGAGCGGCTTGAAATCAAGTTGCCGTCGACGACGACCTCCTGGTCGACGACGTTGGCACCGGCATTACGCAGGTCGGTTCTGATGCTGGGAAACGACGTGAGTGTGCGGCCGTCAGCGACGCCGGCCTCAATGAGGGACCACGGACCGTGACAGATAACTCCGACAGGCTTACCTGAACGCACGAAGTCGCGGACAAACGCGACCGCGAGATCGTCGATTCGAAGCTTGTCAGGGTTGACCGTGCCGCCCGGTAGAAGCAGCGCGTCGTAGTCATTGACCGACGCATGCGACACCGCTCCGTCGACCTCGAAGGTGCCGGCCTCTTCGAGGTCGTTGTTGCGGGCTTGGATCTGACCAGTACGCAGCGATAGGAGGTGGGTCTGCGCGCCAGCTCGCATGACTTCGTCGCGCGGAACTTCCAATTCGACCCGCTCGACACCGTCGGCCGCCAGTATCGCAATCATTCTGCCCTGCAGGGAATTTGCCACGTCAAGTTCTCCTTTGTATTTCAACGGCGTACTACTGCCACCCTCACACCGGCCCCCCGCCGAATTCTTCACCCCCTGAGGTCGAGTCTGAGCGTGACATTTGGCCACAGCGGGGCTAGCGGCTTTCAAGTCATGGCTAAAAGGGCTTGTCATCAACGGCGACGCGCGCCTAACTCATGCGTCGCCGCAATGTAGATCGCCTGCTGCGCAAGCATTATCGGCTGTTGGACGCCCGTAACCCGCCGGGTAGATGAATGCCGACTACTTGATCCCGGAGGCCTACGGCACTTCCGATTAATTGATCTGCTGGGTCGACGCTCAAACCCGGACCCGGTTGACATAGTCGCCACACAGTGACGTCCATGGCACCCAAGCAAGGGGGCGTGGTGGGTAATAGAAGACGTACGAAATGGTCGGGGGATGAGTACCGGTCACGTCCTGAAGGACTGTGTTCGCGATGAGCGACACGACGGCGTAGCAGATGGCGGAGCTCGCAACTGACCATGGTCATCGTCGTACCGTTGATCGACCCGCCGCCGAGGACTGGGATCCCATTCGCGCGGCTGAACATGTTGCGGCGCAGATCAGCTCACGCAGCCGCCCCTGGGATCCCCGGGATCCCCATTCAATTGGCACTCCCCTTTCTTGGTCGGCCTGACAGCATCAGCGGGCATCGCGGTGACCTATGGCGCGGTACGCGCCCTTGGTGCGGCGTCGCCCATGCTGCTCTTGATCGGAGTTGCATTCTTCGTGGCCCTGGGACTCGAGCCGGCGGTGTCTTGGTTGACTGGCAAGGGGCTGCCCCGCTGGGCCGCGGTGGCCGCGGTACTCATCGCTGTACTGGCAGTACTGACCGGAACACTTGCCGCTGCTATTCCCCTGTTGGTCCGACAGGCACACCAGTTCGTGGAACAGGCGCCGCACTACATCCAACGCGTCGGTGACCATTCATCATGGATCGGCAGGCTCAACAACCTCTTTCACGTCCAGCAACGGATCAACGAATTGGTCAACAGCTCTGGCGGCCCGGTACTGACGGAAGCCGTAAAGGCGGGCACCGCCGTTTTCGGAGCTTTCGCTGACCTTCTTGTCGTGGCAGCGTTGACCGTCTACTTTCTCGTGGACCTGCCCCGGATACGCGCGACGTTGTATCGTCTTGCGCCGCACTCCCGTCGGCCGCGGGTGATCCTCCTTGGGGATGAGATACATGCGAAAGTGGGCGCCTACGTGTTCGGCAACGTCGTGATATCGGTCGTGGCGGGCGCCGCAACCACTATCTGGCTCGTCATTTGTCATGTGCCATATCCGTTGCTGCTCGGGATGTTCGTTGCACTGTTGGATCTCATCCCGTTCGGGTCCACCATCGCCGGGTTCATTGTCGCCGCGGTCGCTCTGACCGTCTCTGCTCCGATAGCCGTTGCCACGCTTGGCTTCTACTTGGTCTTCCGGTTAGCAGAAGACTATCTATTGATACCCAAAGTCATTGGCCGGGCCGTCAACGTGCCGGCGGTGGTCACCTTGCTGGCAGTACTCGTCGGCGGGGCGTTACTCGGGATCGTAGGTGCGCTCGTTGCGATCCCGGTCGCGGCGGCCATCCAACTCTGCGCTCAGGAGGTTGTGTTCCCTAAGCTCGACAAATCGTGAGCGTGCCCGCTCATTGACCTCGATCTTTGAGCTCGCCGGTCCGACTGGACGGATGTTGGGAATGGTTTCTGACCAGCCGCACTCCGGCGGGGAGATTGCCGGCGTCGACCCCACCGTCTTCGTCCACACTGAGCTCCATCCGTGTTCCGGCAAGGGGAACGTTCTGCAGTCGGATCGGCAAGAACCGATCGGGAACCATGGGGCACAAACGCACTTGACCGTGCGGGATATCGGGGTGGTATCGAAGCAGGCTGCGAAGGACCATACGCGAGGACGCAGCCGCCCAGGCCTGCGGCGAACATGACGTCGGATACGGCACGGGGTGGGGAAACTCAGCTCGGGAAAACCCACAGAACAGCTCGGGAAGTCGGCCACCGAAGTATTCGGATGCATCGATAAGGCCCAGCGCAATTTGTTGAGCTTCTTGGACGAACCCGTATTCCGCGAGCCCCGCTATCGCGATCGCGGTGTCGTGTGGCCAGACGGAACCATTGTGGTAACTCACCGGGTTGTAGGCGTTCATGTCAGTGGCCAGCGTTCGCACACCGAATCCCGAATTCAACCGGGGACCAACGAGATGCGCTGCTACAGCGGTGGCCTTCTCGTCGTCGATGATGCCGGTCCACAGACAGTGCCCCATGTTCGACGCGACCGCGTCCACTTGATGTTTCGCACCGTCGAGCGCAAGCGCAAACGCCTGCTGCTCCGGCATCCAGAACGCCAGGTTGAATGACGCTTTGAGTCGCGCAGCCCGACTGCGCCACTGCTGGGCGCTGACGGTGTCACCGTCTCCCTCAGCGAGAAACGCGCGGGCCTGAAACGCTCCGTACACGTAGCCCTGTACCTCGCACAGTGCTATCGGCGGGGCGGCCAGGTGCCCGTCGGAGTGGTTGATGCCGTCGAACGAGTCTTTCCAGCCCTGATTGATCAACCCGCGGTCGGTATGTCGGCGGTACTCCACAAACCCGTCCTGGTCGACGTCCCCGTACTCGAGGATCCACGCCATGGCACGATCGGCCGCTGCGAGCAACGACGGGCGGTCAGCGTCGGGAAGAGCGCCCCACCGGTCGAGTTCGGCAAGTAGCATCACGAAAAGCGGTGTGGCGTCGGCGGTTCCGTAGTATGTGGTTCCTCCGCCCAGTGCCAATGCCGCCTCCCTTCCGAGACGGACCTCGTGCAGGATACGACCAGGCTCTTCTTCCGTCAGTGGGTCGACCCGGGCTCCCTGCAGCCGGGCGAGGGTACGCAACGTGTTCAGCGCCAAGCGCGGATCCAGGCCCAGAGCCATCCATGCAGTCAACAAAGAATCGCGCCCGAACAGAGTCATGAACCAGGGCGCACCGGCGGCGAGGATTGGGCATCCTGGCTGTGTCGGGTCTTCAATCTGCAACGATCCCAAGTCGCGAGCCCCGACCTCGAGCGAACGCTCAAATGCCGAATCAGCGGTTTCGATGCGGGGATTCGACAGCCGCCATGCCTGAAGTCGCTGGGCGGGTGCGCTGACGTCAATAGGTTCGCCACACCGGTGCCGGAGTGGTATGCGCCTTCCACTGATCGATGCTTCGACAGCGAAGCAGGTCGACCACTGCGATCGTTGCGGCACCACTATCCGGAAGGTGAACCGTCCCGGTGTCACGATCGGCTCACCGGTAGCGGTGATTTGGGCGGTGCGGGTGTCGTCCGGGCCGGCAACCTTGAACGTCATCGACGCCGCGCCGAGATCGACGACAAGGCCATGCGGAGTCTGAACCCTGCCCTCTTTCACGGCGAACAGATCGGCGAAGTCAGTATCGACAGTCAAGGCTAAGGTGACCCCGATGGGCTCCGCTCCGAGATTGCGCAGGATCACGTCCTCGCGCATACCGTCGCCGACAAACCTGTTGCGCAGAACCAACATCGGGCTATCAGCCATCCATTGACGTGGTGGTGTTCGGCCGATGAAGCTTGCCCGGTACGGTTCGGTGGGCTCCTCGACCGTGGAGAGAATCTGCACGGGGGCCCCGTCGATGACAAGTCGCCAGCACGACAACATTCGAGTATCGGCCACGAACAGCCCATGTGGCCGGTCACGGTGGACGTCGCCCGATCGGGCCGAAATACAAAACGTCGAGCCTTCTAGGAGCGTGATCTCACCGACGTCACCGGTTACCGGCGGGCCTGTTCCCGAGGCCCAAGCACCAGCCGCGCATTCTTCACCGTCGACAAATGTCACCGGGCGACCATCTCCTGATAAAGGGCGAGGTGGTCGCCCACCATTCGACTCGTCGAGAAGCGTTCGATGATGGCGGTGCGACAGGCATCGCGATCGAGTTGGTTTACGTCGTGGATAGCGGCCACCAGTTCGGTGGGATTAGCGCAGAGGAACCCCGTTTTGCCGGTCTCCACGATCTCTGGCGCCGCGCCGTTGGGGCAGGCGATAACCGGCGTTCCGCAGGCCATCGCTTCGATCATCACGAGGCCGAACGGTTCGGCCCAGCGAATCGGATTCAGCAGGGCCTTGGCTGCTCCTAACAGCGACAGCTTCGCGGACCCGGCGACTTCCCCCACCACGTGTACATCGTCGTTGAGCAACGGCTTGACTTGCTCAGCGAAATAAGCCTTTTCGGCAGGTTCTCGGTTTTTGGCCGCGATGACCAGCGGCAAGCCTGCGGCGCGCGCAGCCAGTATCGCTTCGCGTACCCCCTTGTCCGGGGTCATGCGCCCGAGAAAGAGCAGGTAGCCGCCATCACCTGCGCCCACCGGGTAGTCGTCGGGTTCGAGACCGTGGTGAATGACGCGGTCCACCGCGATCTCTGGCGCATGCGCGGCTTGATCATGTGAGATCGCCACCACGGGTAGGCGCTTGCCATATCGTCGATAGATAGCCCGAAGTTCGCCGCTGAACGGGCCGTGGCAGGTGGTGACCACCCGGTCGTAGCCGGAGGCCAACGCCCAGGCCGGCCCCAACAGGGTGTGGTCATGGATGATGTCGCAACCTGCGAGCGCCTCGTAGCCGTGCATCACATGGGGCAACTCCACCTCGCCGTGACCGATGCGGCCCCAGTCCGCGCTGGCCGCAGCGCAGAGGATTGTCACCGGGGCGGTGCTGTCGCCAGTGGCATACAGCACCACGTCCTGTCCGGCAGCGGTCAGACCCTGCGCCAGCTGGCACACCACCGACTCGGTCCCCCCGTAGCCGGGCGGCGGTACCGCCGCCCACGGCGGCGCTAACAGACCAACCTTCAAAGTGTTCAACGTCATTCGTTCATCGTGGGAAGCAGCGGGAGTAACCACATCGGCCTCCAGGGGTTAAAAACGCCCACGGCGTTCGTCTCGCCGGATCGAGCTTGACTCAACCACTAGGCACCTGGTCGAAGATTATGAAGTTGAATTATTAAGAGATTGAACGGATCCCGTGCGACTGTGTACCCCGACACTTCTATGGACAAATCCGACCGCAGATCATTGGCGACCAGCGCCGCGCAACTTCGAGGCGGCGGCGAGCCAGACGATCAGAGAGCCGAGCGAAAGTGCGCCGAGGACCGCGAATGCTGTTGAAAACCCGAACGCCTGGGCAGCGACACCACCAACCACCGGGCTCAACGCACCGCCGAGTCCTTGCGCAGCCATGACCGCGCCCTGGCCGATGTTGACGTGCCCGGTGCCGTTGAGGATGTGAGCTACCAGTCCGGGCACCGCGACTGACAGGATGCCGGTCCCGACGCCGTCGAGGACTTGCACCGGAATGACGCCCCAGGTTGAGATGACATGGCTGGCGATCAAGGCCCGGACCGGTAGTGCGGTGAACGCGATCAAGATGGCCAGCCAGTAGCCACGGTATTGGACGATTCTCATAGTTGCCAGCGAGACTGGGACCATAACCGCCTGGGCGATGACGACGGTGCTGGCCACGGTGATAAACGGGTTGGCATTCGTGGTCACCACCGCCAGCCCGTAGAGCGGAAGCATCGCCGCGTTGCCCAGGTGAAACAGCATGACCGCTCCGGCAACGGCCAGCAAAGGCCGAGACCTCACAAGCGCCCGCAGCGACTCGACGTGGGGCTGGCCCGCGGAGGAAGCTTCCCCTCGGGCGAGGTGATCGTTGATGTGACCAGCCGGGATTGTCAGCACGGCGCCGATTGTGACTACGGCAAATCCTGCCGCCAACCAAAATACTGCGGCGTATCCGAAGTGCCACCCCAGCAGGCCGGCCATAGCGGCCCCCGCCAGATTTCCCGCGTGATTGCACGCCTGGTTGCGGCCATTTTGACGGTTGAATCCGGCTTGGCCCACCAAGCCGAGGGTGATGCCGATTAACGCGGGTGCGATGGTTGCGCCAGACATGCACATCACCGCCTGGGCTCCCGCGATCACCCAAAAGTTCGCTGAAATCAGAATTACCGCCGCGGCCGCGACGGCGCCTGAGCCGGCAACGACTACGCACGCCCTCTTGTGTGTGGTGGCGTCAACCAGGGCACCAGCGGGAGTGACGGTCAGCAAGCCAACGACAGCGCCCAAGGTGATGACTCCGCCGATCGCGCCGGTGGTCCAGCCTCGGCTCTGCAGTAGTACTCCAAGGAACGGACCCATGCCGGCCTCCATGTCGGCCATGAAGAAACTCACCCCATAGAGGGCGACTCGGTCACGAGTCGGTGCCGCAGGCGCCGATGGGCGTTTACTCGCCATGCCTTGATTGTTGCGCTCATTCGAACGGACGTGATGAAAGACGATTTCAGGCAGCCGTATTCAGGGTTTCCGGAAAGCCCCTGTCACAGTGGGGCGAGTAGCACCTGACATATTCGCCCCGGCGGGAGGGGGAAATCCTCCTCTGCAACCGCGAAGCTAGCACCAAGCGGGGAAACCTGAATACACACAATGTCGAGCGGAGTCCGGCATGGCCGAATGCCTGCAAGGGTTGAGAATTGCGCTGGTCGCGGCCGATGGCGTCGGCCAGACCGAACTGGAAGCATCAGGTGAGGCCGTGCGAGATGCGGGGGCGCAGACACAATTGTTGTCCCTGCGAGCCGGTCACATCGAAGCGCTGGCTGAAGACCTCGCACCGGTCCGGACGTACACCGTCGATCAGACGGTGGCCCAAGCGACGGTCGAGGAGTACGACGCGTTGCTATTGGTGCCAGGGACGGCGAAAGCCAATCGGCTTTTCAGTGCAGATGTCGTGGTCTCGTTCGTGCGCGACTTCATCACTTCGCAGAAGCCGGTCGGGATTGTCTGCTACGGCGCCTGGACTCTGCTTGAAGCGGGAGTGGCAGAGGGGCCCGGTCTCCCGTTGTCTATGACAACGCGGGCTCGGCGAAAGACAGGCGCCTCTCTGATAACGGACGAGCTGATCCCGCCGCTTCAACAGCGCGCCTTCTATAGCACCATTGTTGAGGAGTTCGCGCGCCTTCTTCGCCCGCCTGCCGGCGCGTCGCTTCCTCTGGCAGACTTTCAAAAGTACAGCGCCGCAAAGTAAGTGACTCGCCCATAAGCGGCTCGTGACCTGGTGAATCCGGATGTCGGTGTATCGCTGATATCCAAACCCTTCGCGAACGGCCCATGCACGCAGGGGCCGCAGTCCAGCTGCGGAGCGGGTCGTCACTCGCTGATCGCCTCTATCACAACCATTTCGCGCACTGCCGCATCATCTGACCTAGTAATCGTGCTGGCAGGACAAACGGTGGCCGACATTTTCATCCCACCGGGCGCACGCTTTCGAGCACCGGGATCGGCACAGTGGTTGACGGAGCTAGATCCGGTAGGTGTGCGAAGACACTCCTGTCGGCCGGGCTTCGCACAACGACCCCACACCGAACATGGAGAAACCCATGACGTTAAAGCGACTCGACCCTTTCCGAGAACTGGACCGGCTAGCCAACCAGGCTGTGGCCGAAACGGTTTCCGCACAGCGCCACTCGATCCAAGCGTAGGTATCGGCATGGCTCAGAACCACACCGCGACGGGTCCAGCGGTTCAACCCGAACCAGACCCCCCGCCAAGTCATCGCCACCTTCGACAACTACGCCGACGCTGAGCGCACGGTGGACTACCTCGTCGATCGGCATTTCGAAGTGAACCAGCTGTCGATTGTCGGCCGCGATCTGGAGTTGGTCGAGCGGGTCACTGGGAAGATGAGCTACGGCGTGGCAGCGCTGCGCGGCGCGACCTCAGGTGGTCTGGTGGGAGCGCTGATCGGCTGGCTCTTCGGACTTTTCAGCTGGATCCAGCCGTTGATCGCCGGTCTGGTGCTGGCGTTCTATGGCCTGCTTTTCGGAGCCGCGCTCGGGGCGCTAATCGGCCTGCTGATGTACGCGATGCAGCACGGTCGCCGCGATTTCGCCACCGTCACTACGCTTCAGCCGCGATATTTCGACATCGTCGCCGACGTGGCAGTGGCCGCCCGTGCCCTGTATCTCCTCCAAGACACGACCCGAAGGGAGTAGGAATGGCCACCGCAGTGGAAATCGGTCTAGACACCATGGGCCCGGCCCAGCAGGCGACGAGCGACGCGAAGCTATCGGCGAATGATATCGATGAGGTTTTCCTGGTCGGCGGGTCGACTCGCATCCCCGCCGTCCAGGCCCTTGTCCGGCTGCTGACCGGCAAGGAGGCGCTTTCATGACATTGACGCACCAGGATCCCGACGTGGTAGCTATCAGACCCGTCTGCCCGCGTACTCACAAGGGCTGCCAAGAGTGCCTGCAGCTCGGTATGCCGTGGGTACATCTGCGGCTATGCCTCACCTGTGGACACGTCGGCTGCTGCGACTCGTCACCAATGCGGCACGCCTCCGCTCACTTTCATGCCAGTGATCACCCGATCGTGCAATCCCTGGAGCACGGCGAAACGTGGCGGTGGTGCTACGTGCATGAGAACTATGTCTAGTTTCGCCCGTACCGCTGGCAGAAGTTCCGGACACAAGGGGTCGCGCAGAATGTATCGCCGTGTCGCAATTCTCATCGCGGTAGCGAGCGCGACGGCCGCAAGTGGCTTAGCGGCACCGGATGCGCACGCCGAACCACGGGACCAACAGTTCCTCCAAATGGTGCATGAAAATCACATCGGCGGCGATGACAGTACCTTGCTCGACTACGCTCGCCAGTTTTGCGACAGCACAACCGGTGTGGAGCTGCCCGCAAGGCCAGACCTATACAGACAGGGCGTGCGGCCGGGTCAGTTCTACGCCATCAACCTAGCCGCGTCGCACGTGTACTGCCCGCAGAGGCTCGCCACGCCCCCCACGAATTCCTTCAAGGGTGCTGCTTCAACGACTTTCGCTCGGTATCAAAACACTCGGGTCGAAATCGACCATGTCAACTACCTTTTCGCGCCCTTCGTCCGTGTGCGGGCCGTCGCGGCGTCGGCAGCGGTCAACTCGTCAAAGGGCGCCGACAGCGGCTTCGGCGACAGTCTGGTCCTGTTTGCCGCTCCCGCCGCTGACGCCTACGGCGCCCACTATCTCGCCGCCTCGCTGTAGTGGGATTCCTCCCGCGAAAATCATGACCCTGCCTCCGTTGGAGGCGTGGATTCCATAGAACTGACCGCCTGGACCGGCGTCGGCCGCCAGTTCCTCGGTCGATATGTCGAATGCACGGGCAGTGAAAGCCTTACTTATCGAGATATCGACGCTGCCAATCCAGGCGCCGTCCATCCGAATGTGCGTCACCAGGTTGCCGCCGACGTCGACGACGGCGATATTCGACGGGGAAGAGATCTCGTCGGCTTTGGCCCTGCCCGCGGCAACCACTCGCTGTGCGTCATCGAGAGAAACCGATGTTTGATTCAGTGTCATTTCGCACCCGATTCGTCAATGAGCCTGTCCTGAAACGTGTTCAACATCGGACTGCGTCCTTTCACATCGACGCGAGCTGCGGCTTGAGCACAACCTTGGTCCATCCGTCGTCGCGGGCGTCGAAGTGCTCGTAGGCGTTCGGGGCCTCAGACAACGGCAGTTCGTGAGAGATGATCCATGATGGGTTGGCCCTGCCTTCGTGAATCAGGTTGCGCAGCTCACGGTTGTAGTGCTTGACGTTGGCTTGACCGGTTCCCATACGTTGGCCTTTAAGCCAGAATTCGCCCATTTCGAAGGCGACCCTGCCCTTTTTTCGTTCGTTGTCCGGCGCGCCTGGATCCTGCGGCAGATACAACCCCACCACGCCGATTCCGCCGGTGAACTTCACTGTCCGCACGAGATCGTTGAGCACCATCGAGTTATCTTCATGGCCTTGGGGGTCATGAGCCTGGTAACCGATGCAGTCGCAACCGCAGTCGGCGCCAGCACCTTTGGTTTGTTCCATGATCTGCTTGTCGGCAGATCCCTTCGAATCGTCGATCGCGCATGACGCCGATCTGTTCGGCCAGCTTGAGCCGGTCGGGATGACGGTCGACGATCATCACTTTGGCCGCGCCCTTGATCATCGCTGAATGAGCCGCCATCAACCCGACCGGGCCCGCGCCATAAATGACGATCTCATCGCCGGGTTGTAGTCCAGCGAGTTCGGTACAGTGCCAGCCAGTCGGGAAGATGTCCGACAGCATGACGTAGTCGTTTTCCTTCTCCTGCGCGTCGTCGGGCAGCTTCAGGCAATTCGAGTCGGCGAACGGTACCCGCAGATACTCGGCTTGCCCGCCGTTGTACGGGCCCATACCGGCGAACCCGTATGCCGCCCCGACCATGTCCGGGTCGGGATTAGTGGTCAGGCAAAAGGCCGTCAGCCCTTTCTCGCAATTGCGACAGAAGCCGCAGCTGATGTTGAACGGCAGGCAGACTCGGTCACCCACCTCCACCGAGACCACGGCGGATCCCTTGTCGACGACTTCGCCGAGGTTCTCATGGCCGAGAACCCTGCCAGTTTCCATCGCGGTCCGGCCCTCGAACATGTGCAGGTCGGATCCGCAAATGTTCGTGGTGGTGATCCGGACGATCACATCGGTGGGCTCTGAGATGATCGGGTCCGGAACGTCCTCGACGCGAACCTGCCTGGGCCCTTCGTAAACAACAGCTTTCATGACCTCTCCCAATCGCAAAACCGGGGCCGCCCCGGCTATCCGAGCGGCCGACGCCGCATTGTTGACCGAATGCGGAGACGATGACGCAACATCCTTCGGCCACACTCCCAGAGCAGGGTTCGGACATCTTCGTCCTGCCAGGTCGAGTTCGCGGTGCCTGTTTAGCCCCCGCGAGACGCCAGGCAACACCTGCAAGTGGTCCCTGACCGGCGTACGGTTGGCGGGTACCTGGGTTCCCATGGGTCAGCCGTCATCAGCCACCCGTGGTGGCGAACGGGGGACTGACACGAAGTCATCTGGCGTTGATGGCGCCGGCTTGGCGGCGATAGACAGCGCGGGCAAGGCCCAGCTGTCGAATATGTATGCCCTTTTGGTCATCTCATCGCTGATGTTCGATGGCCGCGACCCGAACGACATTCTCGAACTGGCTGCCGACTCGGTGTCCTCGCTGAGCCGATGCACTACCGACGCCGCCTACCGGATCATCGACGGCTCGCTGGCGGACAGCCGCGACCCTGGACGGCCGTTGGAGAATGAGCTCGATACAGCCGTCGAGCAAAACCTCGGCGTCGATCGTGAAATTGTTTTGGCCGACGGAATTTGGCGTTACGCGCTGACTCTGCGCGCATTGAGAGGTAATGCCGGGGTGCTGGTGGTGCGCGCCGCGACTGCGCCGTCACCCGACGAGCTGTTTTTACTCAAGGCTCTCGCGCAGCAAACCGCCGCCGCGATGGCCGGTGCCGCGCTCATCGAACGAGAGCGTGATCAGCAGCACCGACTCGTGCACCTGATCGAGGAACGTGACGAAACGATCGAACACCTGGCTCGGGTGGTGAGCGACCTTGAGCGACACGAGCGGATACACGAGGCACTGATCACCCTGTCGACCGCTGGAGCCGGTGAAGCGGGGATCGCCGCTAAGCTGCATGAACTCACCTCGCTGGCAGTCGGCGTCGAGGATGTGTTCGGCAACCTGAGGGCGTGGGCCGGCACTACGGAGCCGACGGACTACCGCTGTATTGGCGGCGTGAACCGTGAAGAGGTGCTTCGGAGCGCCGCGGCTAGCGCACAACCGGCGCGCGAGGGAGGCCGGCTATTCAGTGTGGTTCGATCACGTGGCGACGTGCTCGGGGTGCTGGTGCTGTTCGACCCGGACGGGCGCGCCGGCACCCTGGACAGCTTCACACTCGACTACGGAGCCACCGTGCTGGCGCTCGAACTGTCCCACCGCAGGGCGTTGGCACAGGCCGAGCTCCGCCGCCGCCGTGACCTAATCGAGGATTTGCTGACCGGTACCGATAACGAGAGTGCTTACGCTCGTGCCGAGGCTTTGGAACATAACTTACGGTCTCCGCACTGTGTCGCTGTACTGCATTGGGAGAACATCGATTCCGGTCTTGTTGCCAAGGCGGCGGCGCACTGGGCCAAACGCATAGGACGGGATTGCCTGCTCACTCGCCGACACGCGACCACGATCCTGGTCAGCGCCGGAGACCTGGACCACACCGACCTCCATCGCGCCATCTCGGCCGACGTGGGCTCCAACCGCGGTTCGATCGGGATCGGCTCGCTGGTTGACGCTCCCTCCGCGCTTCCACGGTCCTTCTCAGAGGCGCAGCGCGCATTCAAGATCAAGCAAGCCTCCCCCACACCGTATGGCAGCCGACGGTTCGAAGACCTTGGCGTGTACCGCATCCTGGATTCGGGCGAAGGGCGGCCCGAGGTCCGCGGTTTCGTACAGGAATGGCTGGGGGCGTTACTCGACTACGATCGCACCAAACGTGCCGAGCTAGTCAAGACCCTGGCGCACTACCTCGATTGCGGCGGAAACTACGATCTGACGGCACAATCGCTGCAGATTCATCGCAGCACCCTGCGCTATCGGTTGGCGCGGATCCGCGACATCACCGGCCGTGATCTGCAGGATGTGGACACTCGCCTCAACCTCCACTTGGCTACTCGGGTACTCGACGTCTCGGTGGAACCGATTCGACCGAAGACGGCCACGGGTATGGCTGATCTGATGCTGAAACCGGTAGATTTAATGCTAACTCTTAGATCCACACGGATGCTCTGGTGACGATCGAACCCTGATCAATGGCGATCAGTCAGTCACAGCGAAACTCCCATTGGCGCATGGCCTCCGTATCTACGCCCGCCGGGAGCACGCAAGTGCGACCAGAGCCTGGCTATGGCGTTTGGCCCCGAAAGAGCCACATTCGTCGCGCAGTTGTGCACTCCCAGGCCGAAGTGCGGCGCGTGATGCCGCCGCAGAATTAGGTCAATCCGACGGAGCGGACGATTTCCCGTTCAGCCGGGACCTTCGAAAAGGCGGTTGAAGAATGCACCCAGGTCGGTCTATGCCGTTGCCCTCTGGCGAGAAGATCGCCGCCCTCGGCCAGGGGACCTGGCATTTTGCCGAAAGCCCGGCGAGGCGGGCCGAAGAGGTCGCCTCGATTCGGCTCGGCATCGACTTGGGGATGACGGTGATCGACACCGCGGAGATGTACGGCGACGGAGCGGCGGAAACCTTGGTCGGCGAGGCGATCGCCGGACGGCGCAGCGAAGTATTCCTTGTCGACAAGGTGCTCCCACACCACGCGACCCGGGTGGGCACCGTTCGCGCGTGCGAGGCAAGCCTGGGCAGGCTCGGCGTTGACTACATTGATCTCTACCTTCTGCACTGGCGGGGCCGCATCCCGCTGGTGGAGACGATCGAAGGCTTCGCTCAATTGAAGCTGGACGGGATGATCCGCCACTGGGGCGTGAGCAATTTCGACACCGACGACATGATCGAACTGTTGGGCGTCCCAGGCGGTGATGAGGTCCAGGCGAATCAGATCCTCTACAACCTGACCCGCCGAGGCCCGGAGTACGCGCTGCTGCCGTGGCTGGCCCAACACGGCATCCCGACCATGGCCTACTCGCCGATCGAGCAGGGCCGGCTGCTCGATCACCCAGCGCTGCAATCGATTGCGCAGCGGCACAACGCGACTCCGGCACAGGTCGCGCTGGCGTGGGTGCTTGACCACGACGGCGTCAACGCTATCCCACGCGCCGGAACACCTTCCCACGTTCGGCAAAACGCAGCCGCCCGAGATATCGAGCTGACCCGCGAAGACCTCCATACCCTCGACCGAGCGTTCCCGCCGCCTACCCGGCCGCGTCAGCTCGAAGTTCTCTGACAGCGTGGCCTTTTCAGGTTTCTCCGCTGTGGCCGTGGCTGTCGGCAACGGAGTTCAGATCATCAGGTAGTTGTTGACCTGCCGGATCGACATGGCCCCCTCGCCCACCGCGGATGCCACTCGCTTCACCGACCCGCTGCGCACATCTCCGGCGGCGAAGACACCGGGCACGCTGGTTTCCAAGAAGACCGGGCGGCGGTCCGTGGCCAGCCCGTCCGCGCCGGCAATGTGATTCGCTGCGTCCCGACCGGTTTCGATGAAACCGTGGTCGTCGAGCGCGACCGTGCCGGCCAACCACTCGGTGTTCGGGTCCGCTCCAATGAACACAAATAAGTGCGCGCGCCTCGAGAGACTGCCGCTCGCCAGTATGATTGTTCTCGGCCACAACGCTTCTCAGCGCTCCGTCGCCATGGACTTCGCGGACTTCGGTGTTGAGGCGGACCGTCACCCGCGGCTGCTGAACTATCTGGTCGACGAGGTAGCGTGACATGCTCTTGCCGAGGTCGTCCCCCCGCACCAGCAGATGTACCCGCGACACGCGACTCGCCAGGAACACGGTCGCCTGCCCGGCAGAGTTACCGGCCCCGACGATCACGACCGGGCCGTCACCGCACAGCAACGCTTCCTGATAGGTAGCGGCGTAATACACGCCGTTGCCGTGGAACGCATCGATCCCCGGTACGGTCAGGCGGCGATAACGTGCTCCGGTCGCCAGCACCGCGGAGCGGCCGACGGCCACGGCGTCGTCGCCGAACACGATCTGGAGTTGTCCGCCGTCGGATTCCAGCCGGATAGCCTCCGCGGACACCGAAACGCGCGCGCCGAACTTGTCGGCCTGCAGGAACGCCCGTTCGGCAAGGTCCGAGCCGGAGATTCCGCCCGGGAAACCCAGATAGTTCTCAATCCGCGACGTCGTCCCGGCCTGGCCGCCGACGGCGATGCGCTCTATCGCCGAAGTCCGCAAGCCGTCCGAAGCGCCGTACACCGCAGCGCCCAGACCGGCCGGACCGGCGCCCACCACGATCAGGTCGCATTCGTCGCTGATTACGTCCGGCACGCTGAGACCGACCACCCGGGCGAGCTCGGCGTTGCTGGGATTGCGCAGCACGTTGGTCCCCCAGATCACCACCGGCGTGTCCTCGGGCGGAATCCCAAAATGCCGCAGCAGCCGTTCAGCGTTGCGGTCACTTTCCAGATCCAGCCATCGGTGCGGTAATCGGTTGCGGGTGGCGAACTCTCGTAAACGGGTGGAGTCGGGCGAGAAGCACGACCCGATAATCCGGAACCCGACGCCCTGCCCGATCAATAAGGAACGGCGCACCAGATACGCACGGAGAACCATGTCGCTCAGAATCTGGTCGTGGGCGACCAGAGCACGCACGCGGCTGGTGGGAACCGCCAACACCTCACCCTCGACCACGACGACCGCGGTGTAGAACGCCGGCTGGCCTTCCAGATCACCAAGCTCCCCCAGGAACCTACCGGGTCCGTGCACACGCAGCACCCGCCCCTCGCCGGACTCGTCATCGGTGACGATTGCGACTTTGCCCGACAAGATCAAAAACAACTCATCGGATCGCGTCCCCTCGCGAATCAGGATTTCGTCAACCGCGACCGGCCGCCTGGTGCCTCCGGGACGCAGTGTCGCGATCTGGTCCTCGGTCAACCGGGGGTACGCACCGAACAGGTCCGGGGTCTCCTCCCACTCCTGGGCGGCCGAACAGACGATTCAACGGACGTCACGTCAGACATCAGCCACCTCAGACGTAGATTTCGTGTACATAACACCACCGCCACGATTCACCGGGCTCGAACGATCGGACAATGGGATGCCCCACCGTATGGGCGTGTTTGCGGGCGTGGCGCATCGGAGACGAGTCGCAACAGCCGACGAACCCGCAGGACAGACATAACCGAAGATGCAGCCACGGGGTATGCAGACGCAAACATTCCTCGCAGCCCTCCGGAGTTCTGGGAGTGACATGTCGGATCGCCGACAAGTCGGGGTCAACGAATATCGATGTCATGATCGCGTCTCCTTGATTGTTGTTGGCACCGACTGGTCTAGCCAATCACGCAGTGCGGCAACGGGTGCGGCGCCCGACTGACGCGCCAAAAGCTGACCGTGGTCGATGAGCAGTAGGGTCGGAACCGCACGTACGCTGAAGCGCTGCGAGATCGCCGGTGCCGAATCCACGTCCACTTTCACAAGTTTGAGGCTGCCCGCCCGCTCGCGGGCGAGCTGTTCCAGCGCCGGACTGACCATCCGGCACGGTCCGCACCATGTCGCCCACAAGTCGACCAGCACTGGAACGGTGGACTTTTCAACGATCTCAGCGAAATCGAGGTCGCCCGCATCGACCACCCACGGCAGCCAGTGATGACAGTTGGCGCAGCGCGGTTTACCGTCGGCGGCCGCCGGAACCCGGTTGCGTTTCCCGCAATTCGGGCACACGACCGTGGTGCTCTCCATGACCTGCCGCCCTACGCCGCAACGTCGCTCGCGGCGTAGCTGACCGCGAGTTCGCCGTTGTCCACTCTGACCCGAATCGTCCCGCCGGAGGCAATGTCGCCGCGCATCAACGCACGACCGATCTTGGTCTCGACCTCGTGGGCGATGTAGCGACGCAGGGGCCGTGCGCCGTACACCGGGTCGAAGCCACGTTCGGCGATCAGCCGACAAGCTTCCGGGGTGATATCCAAGTCGATCTGCCTCTGCGCCAAGCGATCTCGCAACTCTTGCAGCTGTAGCTCAACGATGTGTTCTATCTGGGATAGGGCCAACGGGGTGAACAACACGATGTCGTCAACCCGGTTGAGAAACTCGGGCCGAAAGTGCGCACGCAGTTCGGCCATCACCTGGTCGCGGGCGTCAGGCTTGATCTCGCCATCACCGGTCACCCCGTCGAACAGATAATGCGAGCCGATATTGGACGTCATGATGACGACCGTGTTGCGGAAGTCAACCTGGCGCCCCTGCGCGTCGGTGAGCCGACCGTCGTCAAGCACCTGCAACAGCGTGTTGAACACGTCGGCGTGCGCCTTCTCGATCTCATCGAAAAGCACCACCGAGTAGGGCTTGCGCCGCACCGACTCGGTGAGCTGACCGCCCTCGTCGTATCCGATGTAACCCGGTGGCGCACCGACTAACCGGCTCACGGTGTGCCGTTCCTGGTATTCGCTCATGTCCAGGCGCACCATGTTGTCCTCGCTGTCGAACAGGGCGGCCGCCAGCGTCTTCGCCAGTTCGGTCTTGCCGACACCGGTGGGCCCGAGAAAGATGAATGAGCCGATCGGCCGCCGCGGGTCCCGGATTCCCGATCGGGCCCGGATCACCGCATCGGCGACGAGTTGCACCGCCTCGTCCTGGCCCACCACCCGTTCGTGCAGGATTTCATCCAGCCGCAAGAGCTTCTCGCGTTCGCCCTCCTGCAGGCGGGCCACCGGTATCCCGGTCCAGGCGGCCACGATTTCGGCGATCTCCTCGGGGGCGACCACTTCACGCAGCAGCGGCCGGTCCCCCTGCTTGGCCTTGAGTTGGTCTTCGGCCGCTTGCAGTTTGCGTTCGAGTTCCCTGATCTGCCCGTACCGCAACTCGGCTGCCCGGTTGAGGTCGTAGTTGCGCTCGGCTTCCTCGGCCTCATGCCGCAGTTGCTCCAGCTGTCCGCGCAATTCCTGCACCCGGCGGATCGACTGTCGCTCGGCATCCCACTGCGCGTGCCGCGCATCGGCCTCCGCCCGCAGATCGGCCAGTTCTTTGCGGAGTTCCTCCAGACGGGCCTTGCTGGCCGGGTCGGTCTCTTTCCCAAGTGCGGCCTCTTCGATCTCCAGCCGAGTCACCCGCCGGGTGATTTCGTCCAATTCCGCAGGCATGGAGTCGATCTCGGTCCGCAGACGCGCACAGGCCTCGTCGACCAGGTCGATCGCCTTGTCCGGAAGGAACCGGTCGGTGATGTAGCGGTGCGAGAGCGTCGCCGCCGCTATCAGCGCACCGTCTTGGATCCGCACACCGTGGAATACCTCCAGACGTTCGCGTAGGCCCCGCAGAATCGAGATGGTGTCCTCCACATCGGGTTCGTCCACCAGCACCGTTTGGAACCTTCGCTCTAGAGCGGCGTCGTTCTCGATGTGCTTGCGGTACTCGTCGAGAGTGGTGGCGCCGATCATGTGCAGCTCACCGCGGGCCAGCATCGGCTTGAGCATGTTGCTGGCGTCCAGAGACCCTTCCGCGGCGCCCGCACCGACCACGGTGTGCAGCTCGTCGACAAATAGCAAGATGCGGCCCTCGCCGGCTTTCACCTCCGCCAGTACAGCTTTGAGCCGCTCCTCGAATTCGCCGCGGTACTTGGCACCGGCCACCAGCGAACCCATGTCGAGGCTGAAGATCGTCTTGTCTCGCAGGCCTTCCGGCACGTCACCGCGCACGATCCGCTGAGCCAGTCCTTCGACGATCGCGGTCTTGCCGACCCCGGGGTCGCCGATCAACACGGGATTGTTCTTCGTCTTGCGGCTCAGTATCTGAATGACCCTGCGTATCTCGGCATCTCGTCCGATCACCGGGTCGAGCTTGCCTGACTGGGCCTCCGCGACCAGGTCGCGACCGTATTTCTCCAGCGCTTCGTAGGATCCTTCCGGCGTCGCCGAGGTGACCCGCTGGTTGCCGCGCACTTTGGTCAGTGCCCCAAGGAACGCGTCGCGGGTCACGCCGTGGGAGGCCAGAATCCGTCCGCTGGCGGTGGAGCTGCCCTCTTCGGCCAGCGCGATCACCAGGTGCTCTACCGAGACGTATTCGTCCTTGAGCCGCTTGGCTTCTCGTTCGGCCGCCTCCAACACCTTGGCCAGTCTCGCGGTGATCGAGACCTGGCCCGGGACGGCGCCCGGACCGCTGACCTTGGGCAGGCGGTTGAGCTCACGTTCCAGGTCGGCGCGCAGCGCCTCGGTGTTGGCGCCCGCCTGGTCCAGTAGCCGCGGCACCAAGCCCTGCGGCTGGTCGACCAGTGCCAACAGCAGGTGCTCACCGTCGACCTCGACGTGGCCCATCCGGGTGGCCAGGCCTGCGCCTCCTGCAAAGCTTCCTGCGATTTTTGGGTCAGCCTGCTGATGTCCACAGCGATGTCCTCCTTTGGCGGGTCCCAGATTCCAATTCCTCGATTCGGTCTAACAGGTCGAGCACCAGCCCGACCGCCGCGTAGTTGAGTCCGAGGCCAATTCGAAGCCGCTGAACGCGGGCGACGACGCGCAGCGCCGCGGCGTCGAAGCGAAGCTGGCCGCGGG
>CAWFRR010000011.1:0-1697145 GCA_963818285.1 uncultured Actinomycetota bacterium | reverse complement strand
TCGGCGTTGGCCTTCATTTCCTTCAGCGCGCGGCGGTACTCCACCGGCATCACCTTGCGGAATTTCGGCAGCCATTTCTTCCAGTTCGCGAGAATGTCGGCGGCGCGCTTCGATCCCGTCAGCTTGGCATGGCGCGTGATCAGGATGTGCAGCCGCTCGACGTCGGAGTCGAGCAGGTCCTTGAACACGTCGACCCGGCCATGGGCTTCGAGGTCGCCGGTGTGGTGATAGGTGTTCTCGTTGATCATCTCTTCCGAGAGCACCGGCTCGAGCTCGACCATCGCCATGTTGCAGAGCTTGTCGAAGTCGCCGGCCTCGTCCAGCACATAGGCGATGCCGCCGGACATGCCGGCCGCGAAGTTGCGCCCGGTCTTGCCCAGCACCACGACGATGCCGCCGGTCATGTATTCGCAGCAATGATCGCCGGCGCCCTCGACCACGGCGACCGCGCCGGAGTTGCGCACCGCGAAGCGTTCGCCGGCGATGCCGCGGAAATAGCATTCGCCCTCGATCGCGCCGTACATCACGGTGTTGCCGACGATGATCGACTCCTCCGGCACGATGCCGGAATTGGCCGGCGGCCTGACGATGATGCGGCCGCCCGACAGTCCCTTGCCGACATAGTCGTTGCCTTCGCCTTCGAGATCGAAGGTGACGCCGCGCGCCAGCCAGGCGCCGAACGCCTGGCCCGCGGTGCCCTTGAGGCTGACCTGGATGGTGTCGTGCGGCAGGCCGGTATGGCCGTAGATCTTCGCCACCGTGCCGGACAGCATCGCGCCGGCGCTGCGGTCGGTGTTGTTGATCGCGCACCTCGAACTTGACCGGCGCGCCGCGGTCGAGCGCCGCGCGCGACTTCTCGATCAGCGTGCGGTCGAGCACGGCTTCCAGATGATGGTTCTGGCTCTCGGCGTGATAGATCTTCTGGCCGGGCAGTTCCTTCTGGCGCACGAACAGCTTGGAGAAGTCGAGCCCCTTGGCCTTCCAGTGCGCCACCAGCGTCGACTGGTCGAGCATCTGGGTCTGGCCGACCATCTCGTTGAAGTTGCGGTAGCCGAGGCCGGCCATGATCTCGCGCACTTCCTCGGCGACGAAGAAGAAATAGTTGATGACGTGCTCGGGCTGGCCGGTAAAGCGCTTGCGCAGCACCGGGTCCTGCGTCGCAACGCCGACCGGGCAGGTGTTGAGATGGCACTTGCGCATCATGATGCAGCCGGCCGCGATCAACGGCGCGGTGGCGAAGCCGAATTCGTCGGCGCCGAGCAGCGCACCGATCACGACGTCGCGTCCGGTGCGGAAACCGCCGTCGACCTGCACCACGATGCGGCTGCGCAGCCGCTCGCGCACCAGCGTCTGGTGGGTTTCGGCGAGACCGATTTCCCAGGGGCTGCCGGCGTGCTTGATCGAGGTCAGCGGCGAGGCGCCGGTGCCGCCCTCGAAGCCCGCGATGGTGACATGGTCGGCGCGCGCCTTGGCAACGCCGGCCGCGACCGTGCCGACGCCGATTTCGGAGACCAGCTTGACCGAGACCTGGCCTTCCTGGATTGACGTTCTTGAGGTCGTAGATCAGCTGCGCGAGATCTTCGATCGAATAGATGTCGTGATGCGGCGGCGGCGAGATCAGGCCGACGCCGGGCGTCGAATGCCGCACCCGCGCGATGGTGGCGTCGACCTTGTGGCCGGGCAATTGGCCGCCTTCGCCGGGCTTGGCGCCCTGCGCCATCTTGATCTGCATCATGTCGGAGTTGACGAGATATTCCGTGGTGACGCCGAAGCGGCCGGAGGCGACCTGCTTGATCGCCGAGCGCATCGAATCGCCGTTCGGCATCGGCTTGAAGCGATCGGATTCCTCGCCGCCTTCGCCGGTGTTGGACTTGCCGCCGATCCGGTTCATCGCGATCGCGAGCGTGGTATGCGCCTCGCGCGAGATCGAGCCGAACGACATCGCGCCGGTGGCGAAGCGCTTGACGATGTCCTTGGCCGGCTCGACCTGGTCGAGCGGCACGGGCTTGCGCTTCTCGTCCTCGGCGGTCTTGATCTTGAACAGGCCGCGCAGGTCAACAGCCGCTCGGACTGCTCGTTGAGGATCTTTGCGAACGCGCGATAGCGCTCCAGCGAATTGCCGCGCACCGCGTGCTGCAGCGTGGAGACGGATTCGGCGGTCCAGGCATGGTCCTCGCCGCGGGTGCGATAGGCATATTCGCCGCCGACGTCGAGCGCGGTCTTGTAGACCGGCGCTTCGCCGAACGCGTCGGCATGGCGGCGCGCGGTTTCCTCGGCGATTTCGGCCAGGCCCACGCCCTCGATGCGGGTGTGGGTGCCGACGAAATATTTCGAGACGAAATCCGCCTTCAGTCCGACCGCGTCGAAGATCTGCGCGCCGCAATAGGACTGATAGGTCGAGATGCCCATCTTCGACATCACCTTGAGCAGGCCCTTGCCGATCGACTTGATGTAGCGCTTGACGATCTCGTAGTCGTCGAGCGAGCCGGGCAGGCGGTCCTTCATCGCGATGATGGTCTCGAACGCCAGATACGGATTGATCGCTTCGGCGCCGTAGCCGGCGAGGCAGGCGAAGTGATGCACCTCGCGCGGCTCGCCGGATTCGACCACGAGGCCGACCGAGGTGCGCAATCCGGTGCGGATCAGATGATGATGCACGGCGGCGCAGGCCAGCAGCGACGGGATCGGAATCCGGTCGGAGCCGGCCATGCGGTCGGACAGGATGATGATGTTGACGCCCTCGCGCACGGCGGCTTCCGCGCGCGCGCAGAGTTCGTCGAGCACCTGCTCGAGGCCGGCGGCGCCGAAGCCGGCATGGAAGGTGGTGTCGAGCGTGCGCGACTTGAAATGGCTGTCGGCGATATCCGAGATCGAGCGGATCTTCTCGAGGTCGGCGTCGGTCAGGATCGGCTGGCGCACTTCGAGCCGCTTGGTGGCGGCGAGCCCCTGCAGGTCGAACAGGTTCGGCCGCGGCCCGATGATCGAGACCAGGCTCATCACCAGCTCCTCGCGGATCGGATCGATCGGCGGGTTGGTGACCTGGGCGAAGTTCTGCTTGAAATAGGTGAAGAGCTGCTTCGGCCGGTCCGACAGCGCCGAGATCGGCGTGTCGTTGCCCATCGAGCCCGCGGCTTCCTCGCCGGTGGCCGCCATCGGCGTCATCAGGATGTTGATGTCTTCCTGCGAATAGCCGAACGCCTGCTGGCGATCGAGCAGCGGCAGGTTGGAGCGCATGCCCTTGGTCGGCGCGTCCGGCAGTTCTTCCAGCACGATCTGGGTGCGGCCGAGCCATTCGCGATAGGGATGGCTCTTGGCCAGCGTCGCCTTGATCTCGTCGTCGGGAATGAGCCGGCCTTCCTCGAGGTCGACCAGCAGCATCTTGCCGGGCTGCAGCCGCCACTTGGTGACGATCTGGTCCTCGGGGATCTTCAGCACGCCCATTTCCGACGCCATCACGATGCGGTCGTCGCGGGTCACGAGATAGCGCGCCGGGCGCAGGCCGTTGCGGTCGAGCGTGGCGCCGATCTGGCGGCCGTCGGTGAAGGCGATCGCGGCGGGGCCGTCCCACGGCTCCATCATCGCGGCATGATATTCGTAGAACGCGCGGCGCTGCTCATCCATCAGGGGATTGCCGGCCCAGGCTTCCGGAATCATCATCATCACCGCGTGCGGCAGCGAGTAGCCGCCCTGCACCAGGAATTCGAGCGCGTTGTCGAAGCAGGCGGTGTCGGACTGGCCTTCATAGGAGATCGGCCACAGCCGGCTGATGTCCTTGCCGTACAGGTCCGAGCTCAGCGAAGCCTGCCGCGCCGCCATCCAGTTGACGTTGCCGCGCAGCGTGTTGATCTCGCCATTATGCGCGATCATCCGGTAGGGATGCGCCAGCGACCAGGTCGGGAAGGTGTTGGTGGAGAAGCGCTGATGCACCAGCGCCAGCGCGCTCTCGAAATCCGGCTCGTGCAGATCGGGATAATAGCTGCCGAGCTGGTCGGCCAGGAACATGCCCTTGTAGATCACGGTGCGGCACGACATCGAGACCGGGTAATAGCCGGCCAGGCCGCGGTCGCGGCGCTGATAGATCGCCTGCGAGATCGACTTGCGCAGGATATAGAGCCGGCGCTCGAATTCGTCGTCGGTCTTGGCCGCGCCGTTGCGGCCGATGAACACCTGCATGCAGGCCGGTTCGGTCGGCTTGACGGTTTCGCCGAGCGAGGAATTGTCGGTCGGCACGTCGCGCCAGCCGAGCAGCATCAGCCCTTCGGCCTTGATCTGGTCGGCGATGATGCTCTTGATGACGTTGCGCCATGCCGTCTCCTTCGGCATGAACAGCGCGCCGACCGCATAGTCGCCGGGCTTCGGCAGTTGGAAGCCGATCTCGGCGGCCTTGCGCACGAAGAAGGCGTGCGGAATCTGCACCAGGATGCCGGCGCCGTCGCCGGCGCGCGGATCGGCGCCGACGGCGCCGCGATGTTCGAGATTGCAGAGGATGCTGATCGCGTCGGAGACGATCTGATGCGATTTCTTGCCCTTGATGTTGGCGATGAAGCCGACGCCGCAGGAATCCTTTTCCAGGCTGAGGTCGTAGAGGCCTTCGGCCGGCGGACGCCAGTCATGCTCGCGCAGGGCTGTCTCGATGCGAGGCTTCGGCCGGTTTCGAATCCGGGGCCGCCGACAGCGCATCCGTCACGATGTTTTCGCGCTCGAACTCCGACCCGCTCATCTCAACGTCCTCTCAATCCGGCAAGGGCCTCACCGTCGTCGTCGGCGCACCTTGGGCGCTTGCGGCACCCACCGGGCCACCGCTCGTCCTCCGCGAGCCGCAATTTCAGAATTAAGGCCTGGGCGTTCAACGTCCCTGAGGAACGACCTTGCCTTTAACTTCCTGGCGCGTCGGCGCCCGACTTTCGTTGCAATCCCCGTGCCGGGTCTGCACCGTTAATTGAGACAGTGATGCTGTCCTAACTCCGACCATGCCAAATTTTTTTCTATCATACAAGCGCGCGAAAGTCCCCGGCCGCATGGCAGCTCCGCCCGCGGCGGCGGACTGGCCGTGAGCCCGGATTGGCGCCCCGGATTTGAGGCAAACGCGCCGCGATCCGGCCCAAGGACTGCCGGAATCCACAACGAAATTGCGCGCTGGGACAAAGGAGCGGCCAACGCTCCGGGCGTCCAGGGGGCGTTACAGGAGTGACAGGCGATGAAGCTTTGCAGGGGATGGGTGATGTCGGCCGGGCTGGTGCTCGCCGCGACATCGGCGAATGCCCAAATGCTGGCGCCGATATGAAGCCGGCAGGCCGTTATATTCCGCCGTTTCCGATGTCGGCGGCCCCTATGCGGCGATGCCGCCGGAAGCGCGCGGCCCGGCTATGACGGGCCGCGGTTGCTGCCGGCGCCGGAGGTCTACACGGTGCTGCGCGACAACGGATTTTCGCCGCTCGGCGCCCCGCAGCAGCGCGGCCTGTTCTACACCATCGCCGTGCTCGATCGCGGCGGCGGAGAAGGCCGGCTGGTGATCGATGCCCGTGACGGCCGGATCGTCCGCTTCGTGCCGGGCTATCGGACGGCCACGAGCGTGTGCCGTGGCCTATGGCCCGCCGGGACGCGCCGCCGGTCAGCGCGGTGAGAGGCCCGCCACGGCCGCCGGCGTCGGTGCCGCATGTCGCAAGCCGCACGGTGCCGCTGCCGAAGGCGATGCCGCCGCGCCCCGATGAAGCGCCGGTCGCCGCCAAGCCGGCCGAGCCGGCGCCGCAATCGGTGGCGTCAGGCCAAGCCGGCCGCAGTGCCCGCCACGCCACCGGCCACCCGCCGTCATCGAGGCCAAGCCCGCGCCGCAAATCCAGCCGACCAAGGAAATGCCGAAGGTGCAGGGGCTGGATATGATCTTCTGGCGTCCCGGCCATGTTCCTGCCGGCTTCGTTCAGCGTATTGTTCGTCCCCGTGCCAGACAGCGGCACATGGAGACGACGCGCAGTGACCGAGAACACCTATCCGAAGCCGGCGGGCGGGGCTCCGGACTTACCGACGCTCGAACTCGAGGTCCTCGACTACTGGGCCAGCGACGACACGTTCCGGGCCAGCATCGCCCATCGCGCCGACGCTGCCGAATACGTGTTCTACGACGGGCCGCCGTTCGCCAACGGTTTGCCGCACTACGGGCACCTGCTCACCGGCTACGTCAAGGACATCGTCCCGCGCTACCGCACGATGCGTGGTTTCAAGGTCGAGCGCCGCTTCGGCTGGGACACCCACGGCCTGCCCGCCGAACTCGAGGTCGAGCGACAGCTGGGGATCACCGACAAGTCTCAGATCGACGCAATGGGCATCGCCGCCTTCAACGACGCCTGCCGCGAGTCGGTGTTGCGCTATACCGCCGAATGGCGGGCCTACGTCACCCGCCAGGCCCGCTGGGTCGACTTCGACCACGACTACAAGACACTCGATCTGCCCTACATGGAATCGGTGATCTGGGCGTTCAAGCAGCTGTGGGACAAGGGATTGGCCTACGAGGGCTACCGGGTGCTGCCGTATTGCTGGCGCGACGAGACCCCGCTGTCCAACCACGAGCTGCGGATGGACGACGACGTCTACCAGAACCGGCAGGATCCGGCCCTCACCGTCGGATTCGCCGTGACCGACGGCGACCTGGCGGGCGCACACCTGCTGGTGTGGACGACGACGCCGTGGACCCTGCCGTCCAACCAGGCCGTCGCCGTCAACCCCGACGTCACCTACGTGCAGGTGCAGGCCGGCGAGCACCGCGTCATCCTCGCCGAGGCCCGACTGGGTTCTTACGCAAGGGAATTCGGTGAAGAACCGGAAGTGCTGGGCAGTTACCGGGGCAATGAGCTGGTCGGCATCCGGTACCGGCCGCCGTTCCCGTATTTCATGGACTCCGCCGGCGCTTTTCAGGTACTCGAGGCCGACTTCGTCACGACCGACGACGGTACCGGGATCGTCCACCTGGCGCCGGCCTACGGTGAGGACGACAAGGCGACCGCCGACAAAGTCGGCATCGTGCCGGTCACACCCGTCGACGCCAAAGGCCGGTTCGACGCCACCGTGCCCGATTACCAGGGCCAGCATGTGTTCGACGCCAACCCGCAGATCATCCGCGACCTGAAAAACCACACCGGTCCGGCCGCCGCCAACGGTGCGGTACTGATCCGCCAGGAAACCTACGACCACCCCTACCCACACTGCTGGCGGTGCCGCAATCCGCTGATCTACCGGGCGGTTTCGTCGTGGTTCATCAAGGTCACCGACTTCCGCGATCGCATGGTCGAACTCAACCAGCAGATCACCTGGTACCCCGAGCACGTCAAAGACGGCCAGTTCGGCAAGTGGCTGCAGGGGGCGCGCGACTGGTCGATCTCGCGAAACCGTTACTGGGGCACCCCAATTCCGGTGTGGGTGTCCGACGATCCGGCCTACCCGCGGATCGATGTATACGGCAGCCTCGACGAGTTGGAGCGCGACTTCGGCACCCGGCCGGACAACCTGCACCGGCCTTACATCGACGAGCTCACCCGGCCCAACCCCGAAGACCCGACCGGACAGTCGACCATGCGGCGCATCCCGGACGTGTTCGACGTGTGGTTCGACTCCGGCTCGATGCCCTACGCCCAGGTGCACTACCCGTTCGAGAACCGCGACTGGTTCGACACGCATTACCCGGGCGACTTCATCGTCGAGTACATCGGGCAGACCCGTGGCTGGTTCTACACCCTGCACGTGCTGGCCACCGCGTTGTTCGATCGGCCGGCGTTCAAAACCTGTGTGGCGCATGGGATCGTGCTGGGCAGCGACGGCCAGAAGATGAGCAAGTCGCTGCGCAACTATCCCGACGTCAGCGAAGTCTTCGACCGCGACGGCTCCGACGCCATGCGTTGGTTCCTGATGGCGTCGCCGATCCTGCGCGGCGGCAACCTGGTCGTGACCGAGCAGGGCATCCGCGACGGTGTGCGCCAGGTATTGCTGCCGTTCTGGAACGCTTACAGCTTCCTGGCGCTTTACGCGCCGAAGGTCGGCACCTGGCGCGCTGATTCGAAGCATGTCCTGGACCGCTACATCCTGGCCAAGCTGGCGGTGTTGCGCGACGACCTGACGACGTCGATGGACGGTTGCGACATCTCGGGGGCCTGCGAGCAGTTGCGTCAGTTCACCGAGGCGCTGACGAACTGGTATGTGCGGCGGTCGCGTTCGCGGTTCTGGAAGAGGATCCCGACGCGATCGACACCCTGCACACCGCGCTGGAAGTCACCGCGAGGCTCGCCGCCCCGCTACTGCCCATCACGACCGAGATCATCTGGCGCGGCATCACCGGCGAGCGTTCGGTGCATCTGTCCGACTGGCCCGAGGCTGACCTGCTGCCCGCGGACGCTGCGCTGGTCGAGGCGATGGACCAGGTGCGCGACGTGTGCTCGGTGGCCTCGTCGTTGCGGAAGGCAAAGAAGCTGCGAGTACGGCTACCGCTACCGAAACTGACTGTGGCGGTGGAGAACCCGACGCTGCTGGCTCCGTTCACCGATCTGATCGCCGACGAGCTCAACGTCAAGACAGTCGAGCTCACCGACGACATCGCCGGCTACGGTCGCTTCGAGCTGACGGTCAACGCCAAGGTCGCCGGTCCACGGTTGGGCAAGGATGTCCAAGCCGCGATCAAAGCGGTGAAAGCGGGAGAGGGCGTCGTCAATGCCGACGGCACACTGACCGCGGGCCCGGCCGTGCTGCAGCCCGAGGAATACAGCTCGCGGTTGGTCGCCGCCGATCCCGAGTACACCGCGCCACTACCGGGCGGCGCCGGGCTGGTGGTGCTCGACGCCACGGTCACCCCTGAGCTCGAGGCCGAGGGTTGGGCCAAGGACCGTATCCGTGAACTGCAGGAGCTGCGTAAGTCGGCCGGTCTCGATGTCTCCGACCGGATCAGCGTGGTGATGTCGGTGCCGGCCGAGCGGGCCGAGTGGGCGGCGGCTCATCGCGAACTGATCGCCGGGGAGATCCTGGCCACCAGCTTCGACTTCGGTGACCCGACCGACGGCGCCGACATCGGCGACGGTGTGCGGGTGTCGATCGCCAAGGCTTGACGTCCAGATCGACGCCAGCGTGCTAAAACTCGAGAAGATTGTGCGCTACCGACGATCTCGGCGTGGGTCAAGAGCTGAGAGTCGCGGCGGTGGCCAGGGTGACGTACTGCATGCTGAACTCACTGCCGATCGAATCAATCGCTGCCCCAACGGTATCCAGCACGGTGGTCAGTTGGTCCGGTGACAGGATGGTGAGTTGACCGGTGGTAGCCAGATGGTCCAGCCATTCGTCACGGGTGTAGTGCCGCTGCCATTCGAAGCGCCACTGCTCGGGTTCGGCGAAGCCGCCGGCGGCGCGGATACCGTCCACGGCCCGGCCGAGATTGCGTTGTTGCAGGTCGAGGCCGGGAGTCTTCAGCGGTCCGTCGGGAGCCACCCGGCTCATGACTTCTTCGAAGGGGTCGGCGATCTCGGCGGGTGGATCGAAGACATGCCAATACAAGGCCAGCAACCCGTGCGGCCGCAGCACCTGCGCCGCCTTGGCGGCGCCGAGTACCGGGTCGACCCAGTGCCAGGCCTGCCCGGCGACAACGGCGTCGAAGGACCGCCCGCGCGGGTCCCAGTCCTCGAATTTGCCGATCTCGACGTCGATCCCGGTCTGCCGCGCGAACTCGGCCATCCGGGTGTCGACGTCGACGCCGAGCACGTTGACGCCGCAAGCCCGGTACTGCCGCGCGCCGATCCCGGTGCCGCAGCCTACGTCCAAGAAGTCGGTACCGGGGCTCGCGGCGATGACCCGCTGGATCAGCTCGTCGGGGTAGGCCGGCCGGGATCGGTCGTAGCGCGCGGCATCAATTCCGAACGACTCTGCGACATCCCGCAACAGGTGTGGTTCCTGATCGATTGACATAGCTCGACGTCTACACCACGAAACCCCGGGTGTACCAGGGGCTGTGGAAACTGGTCGCTGCGTCCGAGTGATTCTCTCTACCATCTGACCGCGAAAGTGCTGCTGGCGAGACATTTCTCGAGTAGACGTCTCGCTCGTCGCACTCTCGGCGATGAGGATGGGTCGTGGAATCACCGTTCGTCGGAACTGACGCGTTGCGTGCGGGGACTCTGACCGAGCACGAGCTGCGGCGGTCATGCACACGCGTCTACCGCAACGTCTACGTGCGGCGTGGAGTCGAGCTCAGCGCAGCGAGCCGCGCGGTCGCCGCGTGGCTCTGGTCGGGCAAGGAAGCCGTCGTCGCGGGAAACTCGGCCGCGGCGCTGCTCGGTGCGAAGTGGGCCGACCCGCGGGCGCCCGCCGAACTCATCTGCAATCGCAAACGCCCGCCGCCGTTGATCATCACGCGTAACGAGACGCTGCCGGCCGGTGAGGCCGCGACCGTCAACGGAATTCCGGTCACGTCGCCGCCACGCACCGTCTTCGACTTGAGCCGGCGGTCCGGGCTGCAGACCGCCGTCATACGTATCGACGCACTGGCTCGCGCCACCGGTGTGACGGTCCGCGAAGTCGAAGCGCTGGCGGACGCCCACCGCGGTGCTCGCGGTATCAAGCAGTTGCGACGGGCCCTGCGGCTCGTCGATGCCAGGTCAGGTCGGCATCGAATATGACGGTTCGCAGCATTGGACCGACGCACGCATCCGCACCAACGACATCGACCGCTCCGCGGAGCTGCAACGCCGGGGATGGATTCTCATCCGGGTGAGCGCTGATCTGCTGCGCTACCGCCCTGACGTGGTCATATCGCGGGTCCGCGAGGCGCTGCGCTCACGCGGTCTCCCGGTATGACACCGCCAGAGTGCACCTGCTGAGGCGTCTACTCGGGAAATGTCTCGCTGGTTGCACCTTCGCGGCGCCAAGTCCACCGACGGCAGCGCAATAGCATCGGTAGTCGTGGATTCCCGCTGGGTGCTGCACCTCGACATGGACGCGTTCTTCGCGTCGGTCGAGCAACTCACCAGGCCCACCCTGCGGGGCCGGCCAGTGCTGGTCGGCGGCTTGGGCGGACGTGGTGTCGTCGCCGGCGCCAGCTACGAGTCACGGGTGTTCGGGGCGCACTCGGCGATGCCCATGCATCAGGCGCGCCGGTTGATCGGTGTGACGGCCGTCGTGCTGCCGCCGCGCGGAGCGGTGTACAGCCTGGCCAGCCGCCGGGTCTTCGCCACCGTGCGGGCGATGGTGCCCATCGTCGAGCAGCTGTCGTTCGATGAGGCGTTCGGTGAACCACCCGAATTGGCCGGTGCAACAGCGGCGGAGGTCGAAGACTTCTGCGCGCAATTGCGGCGGCGGGTGCGCGAGGAGACTGGGTTGATCGCCTCGGTCGGCGCCGGCTCGGGCAAGCAGATTGCCAAGATCGCCTCCGGTTTGGCCAAACCCGATGGCATCGAGGTGATTCGGCGTGCCGACGAACAGCGGCTACTGGACGGTCTGGCGGTGCGCAAGCTGTGGGGGATCGGCCCGGTCGCCGAAGAGAAACTGCATCGGCTCGGTATCGACACGATCGGTCAACTGGCGGCGCTGAGCGAAGCCGAGGTGGCCAGCATCCTGGGTGCGACGATCGGGCCCGCGCTGCACCGGCTGGCCCGCGGTATCGACGACCGCCCGGTGGCCGAACGTGCGGTGGCCAAACAGATCAGCGCCGAATCCACCTTCGCAGTGGATCTGACCACGCTCGAAGAGCTGCGCGAGGCGATCGCGCCGATCGCCGAGCATGCCCATGAGCGGCTGTGTCGCGACGGCCGGGGCGCGCGGACCGTCACGGTCAAGCTGAAGAAGTCGGACATGAACACGCTGACCCGCTCGGCGACTCTGCCGTATGCGACCACCGACGCCGCGGCGCTGTCCGCGATGGCCCGTCGGCTGCTGCTCGATCCACGCCAGATCGGGCCGATCCGCCTTCTCGGCGTTGGCTTTTCGGGCCTGACCAACGTGCGGCAGGATTCCCTGTTTCCCGATCTGGAGCTGGCCATGTCCGACACCGAGCCAAGTGACGACAGTCCGCACGCCGAGCGTGGCGCCGTGGTGCCGTCGACGACAGACACCACCTGGCGGATCGGAGACGACGTCACCCACCGCGAACTGGGCCACGGCTGGGTGCAGGGCGCCGGCCACGGGGTGGTCACCGTACGGTTCGAAACCCGTGCCTCGGGCCCGGGGCCGACGCGAACATTCGGCTCCGACGCCGACGACATTGCTCCGGCGAATCCGCTGGACAGCCTGGACTGGGCGGATTACCTTGCGGCACTGGCCGAAGCCGCGTCAGAGCAGCCGGTCGACGACGTCGCGCAGGGGTAGCCCGGCGGCCAACGCGGCGATTGTCAGCACCCGCGTTTGGCTGGGCGGCAGCCACGGGATCATCACGGCGCCCGCGTCGGCGAGATCGCGTCCGGGGCCGTAGTCGGGGGTGACTCGTCCGCCCGGGACCCGGGTAGACACCGCGACCAGTACGCCGTTGCTGCAGTGCTGCCGAACGCCGTGGACCACCGCAGCTCCGGCATTGCCGGCCCCCAGCGACTCGAGCACGATGCCGCGGGCCCCCGCGGCCACACAGGCATCCATGGCGACAGCATCACTGCCCGGATAGGCCGCGATGATGTCAACGCGTGGCGCGGTCGCCGCACTCAGTGCGCCCAGGGACGCGGGTCGACCGTGCGGGTCGAGCACCACGCGGTCGCCCACGGTGCCCACCAGATCGCCGACGAAACCGTCCTGGGCTGACACTTTGCGAAGACCCCGCGGCCGCAACACCCGGCCGGCGAAACACACCAGCACCCCGAGATCGTGAGCGGCGGGATGCGATGCCACCGCGATGGCGTCCCGGAGGTTTGTCGGTCCGTCGGCGTCGGGTGCGTCCGCGCTGCGCATGGCGCCGGTGAGCACAACCGGAACGCCGCCCGAGTGAGTGATGTCCAACCACAGCGCCGTTTCCTCGAGCGTGTCGGTGCCGTGCATCACCACCACACCCGAGGCGCCGCCGTCGGCCGCGGACTGGGCCGCCGCGCCGATCACGTCCCAATCGGCCGGCACCAGTTCTGAGCTGTCTTTGGACATCACCTCGACGACGTCGACGTCCAGGCCGGCAGTCAACTGAGCGCCGCCTTGCGTTGGCCGGCGGACACCCTCGGCGTCGGTGGTGGTAGCGATGGTCCCGCCGGTGGCGATGACGGTCACGCGGCTCATGGGAGAGATCATCCCGCAGGCGCGGCGGGTCGTGGACGGCGCGGTCCCTAGTGGATGATGTAGGCGTGACTGACCAACCAGCGGGATCGGCGGATCCGGTGACTAAGGCCGATCCGGCCGAAGAAACCGAGGTCACGCCGCGGCGCCGGCAGCCGCTGCTGTTGTCGGTCGCGGCCGTCGTTCTGGCGCTGGATATCGTCAGCAAGGTGCTCGCGGTCAAGCTGCTGACCCCCGGCCAGCCGGTGCCGATCATTGGCGACACCGTGACCTGGACGCTGGTCCGCAACTCTGGAGCCGCGTTCTCGATGGCGACCGGCTACACCTGGATGCTGACGCTGATCGCCAGCGCCGTCGTGGTCGGCATCTTCTGGATGGGCCGGCGGCTGGTGTCGACATGGTGGGCCATCGGCCTCGGGATGATCCTGGGCGGCGCGATGGGCAACCTGGTCGACCGGTTCTTCCGCTCGCCGGGACCACTGCGCGGGCACGTCGTGGACTTCTTGTCGATCGGCTGGTGGCCGGTGTTCAACGTCGCTGACCCTTCGGTCGTCGGCGGGGCCATCCTGCTGGTCACGCTGTCGGCGCTCGGGTACGACTTCGACACCGTCGGCCGCCGGCGTGCCGACGACGAAGTCGCAGCGACAACAGACGCGGCGGACGAGCCTGCCGAGGGCGTCGACGAGCCTCGATGAGCGATCGGTCGATGCCCGTGCCGGAGGGCCTCGCGGGCATGCGCGTCGACGCCGGGGTCGCGCGACTGCTCGGCGTGTCGCGCACCGCGGCCGCGGCGATGGCCGAAGAGGGCGGCGTCGAACTCGACGGGGTGCCGGCCGGTAAGTCGGATCGGCTGAACGCGGGGGCGTGGCTACAGGTTCGGCTGCCCGAACCGCCTGCACCGGTGGAGAATACGCCCGTCGACATCGAGGGCATGGCAATCCTGTACTCCGACGACGACATTGTCGTCGTCGACAAGCCGGCCGGGGTTGCCGCCCACGCGTCGGTCGGCTGGACCGGGCCGACCGTGCTCGGGGGGCTGGCGGCGGCCGGTTACCGGATCACCACCTCGGGCGTGCACGAGCGGCAGGGGATCGTGCAGCGCCTCGACGTCGGCACTTCCGGGGTAATGGTCGTCGCGATCTCCGAGCGGGCGTACACGTTGCTCAAGCGCGCCTTCAAACAGCGCACCGTCGACAAGCGTTATCACGCACTGGTGCAAGGACACCCGGATCCCTCCAGCGGCACCATCGACGCGCCGATCGGCCGTCATCGCGGCCACGACTGGAAATTCGCGGTCACCTCCGACGGCCGGCATAGCCTGACCCACTACGACACCGTCGAAGCCTTCGTCGCGGCCAGCCTGCTCGATGTGCACCTGGAAACCGGTCGCACACACCAGATTCGGGTGCATTTCGCGGCGCTTCATCATCCGTGCTGCGGCGACCTGACTTACGGAGCCAATCCGAAACTGGCGGAAAAGCTTGGGCTGGAACGCCAATGGCTACACGCGCGATCGCTGTCGTTCACGCACCCCGCCGATGGTCGGCAGGTTGAGTTCCTCAGCCCGTATCCCGCGGATCTGCAGCACGCGCTCGACGTGCTGCGGGCCGAGCACTAATTACGCGTTTTTCGCGGATAGCTTTTCGCCTCGTCGACCCATTGTTGTTCGACCCGGCCGATCTCCAGCGACAGCAACGCCACAGTCGCGTTGTCGCAGTGGATTTCGTGGGCCGTACGGAAGGAGGCCGCTTCGCCCGTCGAACCTAGATGCGGTCGCAATCCCTCGAACCACTCGTCGCCGACGGCGTTGGGCGCGTCTGCGTCGTGCGGACCGGCCTCCCACTGGCGATAGGCATCCCGTGCGGTCGCCAATCCGACCCGCCACTGCTGGATGATCTCGTGCCGCTGCACCTGCAAACTCGCGACCATCTGGTGCTTGCGGTCGGAGTTCGATGCCATCCGCGGAAGCCAGTGGTCACCCATCAATCGCATGACGCCCAGGATCCCCGCGGTGGAGGCGCCTGCCGTCAGACCCATCACGCCCATCCCAGCCATGCTCATAGGGTGATCGTCGCATCCGGGCCGACCGGCCGCTACGGCTTGCGGGCTTCGACCAGAAGCCTTGTCGAGTGCGCGACGAACGGCCCATCGGTCTCGATGCGGTCGTGCATCTCCCGCAACCGCCCGCGATAGCGGTCGATGCTGAAGTCCGGCACGGTCCAGATCACCTTGCGCAGGAAATAGATGATGGCGCCGACATCGAAGAACTCGGCCCGCATCCGTTCCATCCGCATCTGGATGACCTCCAGACCCGCGGCTTGCGCCTGCGCAGCTTGGGTTTCCGGTTGCAGCTCAGCCCATTTGGCCGGCTGCGGTCCGAGGAAATACTCGAACAGCTCGGCCATCGTCGCAGGACCGATCTGCTGCGCGAAATAGCTGCCGCCCGGGCGTAGCACCCGCGCGATCTCCATCCACTTCACCCCCGTCGCGTGCCGGCTGGTCACCAGGTCGAACGCGGCGTCGGCGAACGGCAGCGTCGGCTCGTCTCGCGTCGCCACCACCACGACGCCGCGCGGGTGCAGCAGCTGGGTGGCCAGCGCGGCATTCGGCGGCCACGACTCGGTGGCGACCATCGTCGGGGGGAACTTCTCCGCGCCGGAGAGCACCTCGCCGCCGCCGGTGTCGATGTCCAGGCCCGCCGTGGCGGTTGCGAGCCGGCGGCTCATCAGTCGCTGATAGCCCCACGACGGCCGCTCCTCAGTGGCCCGACCGTCGAGCCAGGAGAAGTCCCAGCCGTCGATCGGTGCCGTGGCGGCTTCGGAAACCAACTCGTCGAATGTCCGGCCCATGACTGCATTGTCGCCGACTCGGGTGTCAGGGGGCGAGCCTGACGTGGCCCGGTGGCGCCGGCTGGTCCGGCGTCGGACTGGCCGGAACGCTGCCGCCGCCTGCACCGCCCCCGGGTGGCGCATCGGGCACCGGAGCGTTTCCTCCTCCACCTCCGGGTGCGGCGGGAGCGGGGGAGCCTCGGGCGGAGGTGCTTGCGGCGCCTCGGGCGGCGGCGGCGGCTCCTCCGGTGGCGGTGGTGCTTGCTTGGGCACAGGTGGCGGGTGCCGCGGCGGAGGCGGCGGTTGTTGAGGTGCGGGCTGGATCTCCGGCAAGGGCAGTGGTGTTTGCGCGGGGACCGGTAATGGCTTCGTCGGCGCGATTTCGCCGACCGGTAGGGGGCCGACGAACGACACCAGCGTGATGCGCTCAGACGCGTCCGGCCGCGGCTGATACGCGGCAATGGAGGCGACCTTGCCCTTGTCATAAGGGCAGTAGGCCTCGACGGCCGCGGTGATGAATCGGTCGATGGTCCGCGTCACGCGGCCTTGGGGTTGTAGGCGGGTCAGCGGATTCTCGTTGAAGCCGTTGTTTCTGATCAACTCGACCATGTCGCCCACCGACATGCCTTCATCGAGTTTGGAGCACACTTTATGCGCTGTGGTGACGAGGCCGTTTTCGCCGTCGACGGGAGGAATGTCCTTTTCGCCGAGGAGGTCAAAGAATTTCTGATCCTGATTTGGATCAGCAGTTGCGATGTCTCCCAACGGCGCCAGCCCCGCACCGATCAAGGCGACGGCGACCGTCGTGACGCGCAGGTGGCGGATGAAGCCGGAAATCATCGCCGGGTTTCCGTTCTGCCGAAGCCATCGAGCTTGTGACTTCTAATTTAGGCCGCGCGAACCAATTTGGCAGAACTGGTATTTGGGGAAAGGGGGTTCGCCGAGCGTGCGGCCACGCGATAACCCAGGCCGCTAACTCGCAGACCACGCACGCTCGGCGAAGTTTTGGGGGGTACTCAGACGACCGCTTTGACGTCCTCCGAGGCGATCTCGCCGGCCAACGGCGCAATGGAGTGCAGCACTGCGGTGATCGTGTCGGGGTGCAGCCCTGCCGCGCAGAGCGAATCGGCCAGATGCGCCGCGACCATGGCGAAGTGATGCATGGTGATGCCGCGGCCCTCGTGCACCTGCCGCATCGACGCGCCGGAGTAGCGGCCCGGGCCGCCCAGCACGGCGCCGAGGAATTCGACCTGTCGCGCCTTCACGCACTTCATGTCGGAGCCCGCGTAGAAACCGGCCAGCTGATCGTCGTCTAGCACCCGGCAGTAGAAGTCCTCGACCACGACTTCCAGGACGTCGTGGCCGCCGATCGTCGCGTACAGCGAGGCCGCGCCCGGCCTGCGCAATCGGGTGAGTATTCCCATGCGAGATAGCGGACCATGTGGTGATTGCCCGACAGTTAGAACGCCATCACCACGCGATTACCCCTCGTAACAACCGGATTGCGGGAGAATCACCTCAACTTCGCAGCGGTATAGCAGACTCGGTTGGGGAATTCAGGGGAGTCGCCACCAGGAGCGGGGATGCTATGAATCTGGGTGATCTGACCGGCCTCGTCGAGAAGCCGTTCGCCGCCGTATCGAACCTCGTCAACACCCCGAACTCTGCCGGCCGGTACCGGCCCTTCTACCTGCGCAATCTGCTCGACGCGGTGCAAGGCCGGACCCTGCACGAGGCCGTCAACGGCACGATCACCCTGATCACCGGGGGATCGTCAGGAATCGGCGAAGCGGCGGCGAAGAAGATCGCCGAGGCCGGCGGCGAGGTGGTCCTGGTTGCGCGTACCCAGGAAAACCTGGACAAGGTCGCCGACGAGATCCGCAGCGGCGGCGGCATCGCGCATGTCTACCCCTGCGATCTGACCGACATGGACGCCATCGCCGCGATGGCCGACAAAGTGCTCGCCGACCTCGGCGGGGTCGACATGCTGATCAACAATGCCGGTCGATCGATCCGGCGTTCGCTGGAGTTGTCCTACGACCGCATCCACGACTATCAGCGCACCATGCAGCTGAATTATCTCGGCGCGGTCCAGTTGATCCTCAAGTTCATTCCGGGCATGCGGGAACGCGGATTCGGGCAGATCATCAACGTGTCCTCGGTCGGCGTGCAGACCCGGGCGCCGCGGTTTGGCGCCTACATCGCCAGCAAGTCCGCGCTGGACAGCCTGTGCGACGCGCTGCAGGCCGAGGTCGTAGACGACGACGTCAAATTCACCACGGTGCACATGGCGCTGGTGAGGACTCCGATGATCAGCCCGACCAAGATGTACGACAAGTTCCCGGCGCTGACGCCGGACCAGGCCGCCGGCGTGATCACCGATGCGATCGTGCAGCGTCCCCGGCGGGCCAGCTCACCGCTCGGTCAGTTCGCCGCCGTCGTTGACGCGGTGAACCCGGCGGTGATGGACCGGGTGCGCAACCGGGCCTTCAGCATGTTCGGCGACTCGACCGCGGCAAAAGGCGACGAATCCGACAGCAGCGCAAAGAATTTCGACAACCGCAGCGAAACCTTCCTGCGGGCCACCCGCGGAATTCACTGGTGAGGCGATCATGAGTCTTCCGAAACCAAATAGCCAGGCAACCGTCGTCATCACCGGCGCCTCGTCGGGCATCGGCACTGAGCTGGCCAAAGGACTGGCCCGACGCGGCTACCCGCTGCTGCTGGTGGCCCGGCGCAAAGAGCGGATGGATGAGCTGGCCGACGAATTACGGGAGCAGTACTCGGTCGATGTCGAGGTGCAGCCGCTCGACCTGTCTGACGCAGGGTCGCGCGACCGGCTGGCCAACCGACTACGCACGGAACCCGTTGCGGGACTGTGCAACAGCGCGGGCTTCGGCACCAGCGGCGTCTTTCAGGAATTGCCGATCGAGCGCGAAAGCGAAGAGGTGGTTCTCAATTCGCTGACCTTGATGGAGCTGAGCCATGCCGCCCTGCCCGGCATGGTCGAGCGCGGAGCCGGCGCGGTGCTCAACATCGCCTCGATCGCCGGTTTCCAGCCGATCCCCTTCATGGCCGTGTACTCGGCGACCAAGGCGTTCGTGCAGACCTTCTCCGAAGCCGTCCACGAGGAGCTGAATGGAACGGGCGTGTCGGTGACGGTGCTGTGCCCGGGTCCGGTGCCGACCGAATGGGGCGAGATCGCCAACGCCGAGCGGTTCAGCATCTCGATCGCGCAGGTGTCGCCACACGACGTCGCAGAAGCCGCCATTGCCGGAATGGTCGACGGCAAGCGCAGCGTGGTGCCAGGGCTCGTGCCGAAGGCCGTCAGCATCGGCGGCCGATTCATGCCGCGCACGCTGCTGTTGCCCGGGCTGCGGATCGGCAACCGCTTGCGCGGTGGACCCAACCACTGATGGCGAAGGTCGATGTCACGGCGGACGTACCGATCAGCCCGCAGGATATGTGGGATCACGTGTCCGATCTGTCCGAGCTGGGCGAATGGCTGACCATGCACGAGGCGTGGCGCAGCGAGCTGCCCGACGAGCTGAGCGAAGGCGCCCAGATCGCCGGTGTCGCCCGGGCCAAAGGCTTTCGCAATCGGGTGACCTGGACGATCACCACCTGGGACCCGCCACACCAGATCGCGCTGTCGGGCTCGGGTAAAGGTGGCGCGAAGTACACCGTCACGCTCAGCGTCTCGCCCACCAAAAAGGGCTCCAAGCTGGGCGTGCGTCTCGACCTGGGCGGACGGGCACTGTTCGGACCGGTGGGCGTGGCCGCGGCCCGCGCGGTTAAAGGCGATGTGGAGAAATCGCTCAAACAGTTCGTCGAGCTGTACGGGTAGCACCACACCCCACGCGACCCTAGAGCGGCGCGCCTCGTCCGAAGGCTCTACAGATCCAGCCATCCGGAGTAACCTGACCGGGTGTTGCGGGGGGCGCATAGAGCGACGTTGGCCGACGGCAGGGGTGTCTTCGGCTGGATCGGCGTGTTCGTACGGCGGTGGCCGTGGGTGGTAATCGGCTGCTGGATCGCACTGTCGGCTGTTTTGTCGCTGACTATTCCATCGCTGACCGAAATGGCCAGCAAGCGACCGGTACCGATCCTGCCGAACGACGCCCCCGTGCTGCAGACGACGAAACAGATCTCCGAGGCGTTTCATCAGTCCGGGTCGGAAAACGAGAACGTGCTGTTGATCGTGTTGACCGACGACTACGGATTGAATCCGTCTGACCTCACCACCTACCGAACCCTGGCCAAGAACCTGCGCCCGGACACCCGCGACATCGTCATGCTGCAGGACTTCGTCGATACGCCGGCCCTGCGCGACGCGATGACCAGCAAGGACCACAAAGCCTGGTTTCTGCCCCTGGTCCTCGCCGGCGGAGTGGGGACACCCGAGTTGCACGACGGATTCGTCAGGGTCGCCGACATCGTCAAGAAATCCGTCGCCGGCTCCACCCTGACGGCGCAGCTGACCGGGCCCGCGGCCAGCGGCGACGATCTGATGTACCTCGGCATTCGCGACATGCACGTGATCGAGGCCGCGGTCGTGGTGATGGTGTTGGTGATCTTGTTTGTCATCTACCGAAATTTCTTCACGATGATGTTGCCGTTGATCACCATCGGGATCTCAGTAGGGGTGGCGCAATCCGTCGTGGCGGGAATCGCCGAGCTCGGTCTGGGCGTATCCAGCCAGACGATCACGCTGATGACGACGATGATGGCGGGCGCCGGAATCGACTATGCGGTCTTTTTGATCAGCCGCTATCACGACTATTTGCGGCAAGGCATGGATTCGGACGAAGCCGTCGCCAAGGCATTGACGTCGATCGGCAAGGTCATCGCCGGTTCGGCGGCCACCGTGTCGGTCACCTTCCTCGGGATGGTCTTCACTCATTTGGGAGCGTTCCGGAACGTCGGTCCGGCGTTGGCCTGTTCCATCGCGGTGGCACTGTTTGCGGCCCTGACGTTCCTGCCGGCCCTGATGGTGCTGACCGGGAGACGAGGCTGGATCAAACCGCGCCGCGATCTCACCACCCGCTTCTGGCGGGTGTCCGGGACCCGCATCGTGCGTAAACCGGTGGTCCACCTGGCCGGCAGTCTCACCGTGCTGCTCATCCTGGCCGGCTGCGCGATGTTCGCCACGCTTCAACTACGACGACAGCAAGACCCTCCCGAAGGACGTCGAGAGCTCGGTCGGATACGACACGCTGGGCCAACACTTTCCGTTGAATGCCACCATCCCGGAATATCTCGTCGTGCAATCGACCGAGGACCTCCGCAAGCCCCCCGCCCTGGTCGAACTGAAGCAGTTGGAACAGCGGGTCGGCCAACTTCCCGACATCGCGGCGATCCGTCCTGCTCCGGTCCCGTCGGCAAAATCGCGCGATCACAAGTCGGCGGCCGACGGCACACTGCCCGACAAGATCGACAAGGACGGTAAATCCGCCGACAAGTCGGGCAACAAAGACCTCGAGGGAGCCGAGGGCTTCCCCAACGTGGCGGCCCTGCTGTATTCGGTGTCCAGCGCCGGATCGGTCGACCTCACCCCGGACCTCGCCAGTCTCGGCCTACCGCCCGGCATGGCCCTCCCGGCCGAACCGGCCAAACCCGCTGATGACACGGCCATGTTCGTCAGCACCGTGCGTGGCCTCGGTTTCGCGATGTCCGTCGACATCGCGGAGATCGCCAACACCGTCAACGCCGCACCCGTGACGGTGCTGGACGTGGTCGCGACCGCGGACCGCGACGGCGGCGCGCTGAAGAAGATGTCCGAGTTCGCCGAGCGGTTGTCGTCGTTCCCCGACGAGCCGTCCATGGAGTCGGCGTCGCGTGAGGTGAGCCGGATCGTGCGGAACGCCCGAAACGACCTACGAATTCTGAACAACGACGCCCCCCTCGAGAAGGACCGCACGGCGTCGCCGCCGAAAGAAGCGCACACCTATGCGGACGCGGTCCAGCAGATGATCGACGAGGTCAAGGCGCTGATCAAGGACACCTCACACACCGGGGGAGGTCTGAACAGCGCGCTGACAGCGTTCATCTCACCGGACGGGCACACCGCGCGGTATCTGGTCCAGACCAAACTCAACCCGTTCGCCACCGACGCGATGAATCAGATTCGCGGAATCACCGACGCGGCCCGCGGGCCGCACCCGCGCGCGCTGATGAAGGACGCGTCGATCTCGGCGTCGGGTGTCACCGCGATGCTGCGCGACACCCGCGCCTATTACGGGCAGGACATCAACCTCATCATCGTGATGACGATCCTGATCGTGTTCCTGATTCTGGTCGCGATACTGCGCGCGGTGGTGGCACCGCTGTATTTGATTGCCTCCGTGGTGATCTCGTACCTATCGGCGCTCGGTGTCGGCGTGATCGTCTTCCAGTTCATCCTCGGCGAGCCGCTGACGTGGAGCATCCCCGGGTTGACCTTCATCGTGCTGGTCGCGATGGGCGCCGACTACAACCTGTTGCTGATCTCGCGGCTGCGAGAAGAGTCACCGCACGGAATACGAGCAGGCGTCATCCACACGGTGAGCTCGACGGGCGGCGTGATCACCGCGGCGGGTGTCATCTTCGCGGCGTCGATGTTCGGGATGCTATTCGCCAGCATCAGCACACTGGTCCAGTGCGGTTTCATCATCGGGACCGGGCTGCTGCTGGACACCTTCCTGGTGCGCACGATCACCGTGCCCGCGATCGCGGTGCTCGTCGGCGATTGGAACTGGTGGCCGTCGAAGCCACCCCCGCGCGCGTCGGCGTGAGCGGCCCGTACGGCTGGCTGAGCCGGAGCCGCAGCCGGCACCGACCGGCAACGGGCACAACTCGGAGGGACGGCACGCCGCCAACGATCCGGACGCCGTCGCGCTTCGCTCGTGAGTGAGCGAAAAGGTGAGACACACTCTGCGACACGCCGGGTACGCGTCGGTGTCCGGTCATAGACTGGCGTCCCTATGAGCAAGTCGTTCGTGCACCTGCACAACCACACCGAATACTCGATGTTGGACGGTGCCGCGAAGGTCTCGCCCATGCTGGCCGAGGCGCAGCGGCTGCAGATGCCCGCGATCGGGATGACCGACCACGGCAACATGTTCGGAGCCAGCGAGTTCTACAACGGAGCCACGGCGGCCGGCATCAAACCGATCATCGGCATCGAGGCCTACGTCGCGCCCGCGTCCCGTTTCGAGACCAAGCGCATCCTGTGGGGCGATCCGGGGCAGAAGAGCGACGACGTATCCGGCAGCGGTTCCTACACCCACATGACGATGGTCGCCGAGAACGCCACCGGCCTGCGTAACCTCTTCAAGCTGTCGTCGCTGGCGTCCTTCGAAGGACAGCTGGGCAAGTGGTCGCGGATGGACGCCGAGCTGATCGCCGAACACGCCAGCGGCATCATCGCCACCACCGGGTGCCCGTCCGGCGAGGTGCAGACCCGGCTGCGGCTTGGCCATCACCGCGAGGCGCTGGAGTCCGCGGCCAAGTGGCGGGAGATCTTCGGGCCGGAGAACTACTTCCTGGAACTGATGGACCACGGGTTGTCCATCGAGCGCAGGGTGCGTGACGGGCTGCTGGAAGTCGGTCGCGCGCTGAACATTCCGCCGCTGGCCACCAACGACTGCCACTACGTCACCCGCGATGCCGCGCACAACCATGAGGCGTTGCTGTGTGTGCAGACCGGCAAGACGCTCACCGACCCCACCCGGTTCAAGTTCGACGGCGACGGCTACTACCTCAAGTCGGCCGCCGAGATGCGCGAGATCTGGGACGGCGAGGTCGACGGCGCGTGTGACTCCACCCTGCTGATCGCCGAGCGCGTCAGCTCGTACGCCGACGTGTGGGCGCCCCGCGACCGGATGCCGGTCTTCCCGGTGCCCGACGGCCACGACCCGGCGTCCTGGCTGCGCCACGAGGTCGAGGCGGGCCTGCAGCGCCGTTTCCCCGATGCGCTGCCCGACGGCTACTCCCAGCGGGCCGCGTATGAGATCGAAGTCATCTGCGACAAGGGTTTTCCGTCCTACTTCCTGATCGTGGCCGACCTGATCAACTACGCGCGATCGGTCGACATCCGAGTCGGGCCCGGGCGCGGCTCGGCGGCCGGATCGCTGGTGGCCTACGTGCTGGGCATCACCGACATCGACCCGATCGAGCACGGGTTGCTCTTCGAGCGGTTCCTCAACCCCGAGCGCGCGTCGATGCCCGACATCGACATCGACTTCGACGACCGTCGCCGCGGCGAGATGGTGCGCTACGCCGCCGAGAAGTGGGGGCAGGATCGGGTCGCGCAGGTCATCACCTTCGGCACCATCAAAACCAAAGCGGCGCTGAAGGATTCCGCCCGGATTCACTACGGGCAGCCCGGCTTCGCGATCGCCGACCGAATCACCAAGGCGCTGCCGCCGGCCATCATGGCCAAAGACATTCCGTTGTCCGGGATCACCGACCCCACCCACGAACGCTACAAAGAGGCCGCCGAAATCCGCGGGCTCATCGACACCGATCCCGACGTGCGCACCATCTACCAGACCGCCCGCGGGCTGGAAGGTCTGATCCGTAACTCCGGTGTGCACGCCTGCGCGGTGATCATGAGCAGCGAGCCGCTGACCGACGTGATCCCGCTGTGGAGGCGGGCCCAGGACGGCGCGATCATCACCGGCTGGGACTACCCATCGTGCGAGGCGATCGGCCTGTTGAAGATGGACTTCCTCGGGCTGCGCAACCTGACGATCATCGGCGACGCGCTGGTGAACATCAAAGACAACCGGGGAATCGACCTCGACTTGGAATCGGTGGCGCTCGACGACCCGGCCACCTTCGAGTTGCTGGGCCGCGGCGAGACGCTGGGGGTGTTCCAGCTCGACGGCGGCCCGATGCGCGACCTGCTACGCAAGATGCAGCCCACCGGGTTCGAAGACATCGTCGCGGTGCTCGCGCTCTACCGTCCCGGCCCGATGGGCATGAACGCCCACAACGACTACGCCGACCGCAAGAACAACCGGCAGGCGATCAAACCGATTCACCCCGAGCTCGAGGAACCGCTGCGCGAGATCCTCGCCGAGACCTACGGCCTGATCGTGTATCAGGAGCAGATCATGCGCATTGCGCAGAAGGTGGCCGGCTACTCGCTCGCCCGAGCAGACATTCTGCGCAAGGCGATGGGCAAAAAGAAGCGCGAGGTGCTGGAGAAGGAGTTCGAAGGCTTCTCGGAAGGCATGACGGCCAACGGATTCTCGGCCAAGGCCATCAAAGCGCTGTGGGACACCATCCTGCCGTTCGCCGACTACGCGTTCAACAAGTCGCACGCCGCCGGATACGGCCTGGTGTCCTACTGGACGGCGTACCTCAAGGCGAACTACCCGGGCGAATACATGGCCGGGCTGCTCACGTCGGTCGGTGACGACAAAGACAAGGCTGCGGTGTATCTGGCCGACTGCCGCAAGCTCGGCATCACCGTGCTGCCGCCGGACGTCAACGAATCCGGGCTGAACTTCGCCTCGGTGGGTACTGACATCCGCTACGGGCTCGGCGCAGTGCGCAACGTCGGCGCGAATGTCGTTGCATCGCTGATCAATACCCGCACCGCGAAGGGCAAGTACACCGACTTCTCCGATTACCTGAACAAGGTCGACATCGCGGCGTGCAACAAGAAAGTCACCGAGTCGCTGATCAAAGCCGGAGCCTTCGACTCGCTCAAGCACCCGCGCAAAGGGCTGTTCCTGGTCCACACCGACGCGGTGGACTCGGTGCTCGGCACCAAAAAGGCCGAGGCGATGGGTCAGTTCGACCTGTTCGGCGGCGACCCGAATGACGGGGGTGCCGGCGCCGACGCGGTATTCACCATCCGGGTTCCCGACGAGGAGTGGGACGACAAACACAAACTCGCGCTGGAGCGCGAGATGCTGGGGCTGTACGTGTCCGGGCACCCGCTCAACGGCATCGCACACCTGCTGGCCGCCCAAGTCGACACCGCCATCCCGGCGATCCTCGACGGCGACGTCGCCAACGAGACGATGGTGAAGGTCGGCGGCATCCTGGCATCGGTGAACCGGCGGGTGAACAAGAACGGAATGCCTTGGGCCTCGGCGCAACTGGAAGACCTCACCGGTGGTATCGAGGTGATGTTCTTCCCGCACACCTATTCCGCATTCGGCGCTGACGTCATCGACGACACGGTGGTGATCGTCACCGCGAAGGTCGCGATCCGCGACGACCGCATTTCGCTGATCGCCAATGACCTCGTGGTGCCGGACTTCACCAGCGCTCAGGCGAATCGGCCACTGGCGGTGAGCTTGCCGACACGGCAGTGCACCATCGACAAGGTCACCGCCCTCAAGCAGGTGCTGTCGCAACACCCGGGTACGTCGCAGGTGCAGCTTCGTTTGCTGAGCGGTGACCGGATCACCACGCTGGAGTTGGATCCGTCGCTGCGGGTGACCATGTCGCCGGCGTTGATGGGCGATCTCAAGGCGCTACTCGGTCCGGGGTGTCTGGGCTAGTTTCAGCCCGCCGACGGGACCGCTCGGGCAGTCGAAGCGGCCGAATCCTTGTAGATCACGCCCTCTTTCATGACGAAGTCCACCCGGCCGGTGACGTCGATGTCGGTGAACGGATCACCCGGCATGGCAATTACATCCGCGATCTTGCCCTCGGCGATGGCACCGAGTTCGTCGAGGCCAAGCATCTCGGCGGCCACACTCGTGGCCGCTTTCAGGGCCCGCAGCGGAGTGATCCCGGTGGACACCATGGTCGGGAACTCGCGCCAATTCTCGTGATGGGGAAACATTCCGGCATCTGTGCCGAATGCGATCCGAACATCGCTGCCCGCCAGGCCTTCTGCCGCGTCCAGCAGTGCGCCACTGAATTTCGTGAATTTGCGGCGGGCATGCTCCGGAAGCAGCATCCAGTTCGGATCGTCATCGCCCTGCCGGGCTTTGGACAGGATGACGTATTGGGTGGGCACCATGAACACCCCGGCGTCCTGCATCATGCGCAGCGTCGCCGGTGATGCCAAGTTGCCGTGTTCGACGCTGCGCACACCCGCCCGGACGGCGCGCTGGATCCCCTCGTCGCCGTAACTGTGTGGGGTGACCGGGATTTCGAGATCTTTCGCGGTCGCGACCAGGATGTCCATCTCGTCCTGGCTGTAGGTGGCATGCCCGGGGTCGTCCGACGGTGAGGCGAAGCCGCCGGTGGCGCCGAACTTGATCCAGTCGGCGCCGGCCCGGATCTGCTGCCTGACCCGGGTGCGGATCTCATCGGCGCCGTCGGCCGCGGCCAGTTCCAGCGGACGGCAGGGATCTTGATATTCATCGGCGACCATCCCGCTGAAGTCGCCGTGCCCCCCGCGCGCCGAGATCATGTGTGGAGCGACCAGCATCCGCGGACCGACGACCAATCCAGCTGCCACGGCGTTGCGCAGGTCGATGGTGGGGTAATCGATGTCACCACAACCCAAGTCGCGCACGGTCGTGAACCCGTTGTCCAGTAGTGCACGCAGCACCGGCAACGCTTTCAACGTCTTGGTGATGCTCGAATCGAGCGCCATCAACAGCCCCACCGGAGGTGCGAGCGTCACGTGGGTGTGGCAGTCGATGAAGCCCGGCGTCACGGTATGGCCGGGAAGATCCACCACCCGGGTGTCGGGTGGTGCCTGAATATTGTCCGCGACACGCTGAATGCGGCCGTCGACTACCAACACCTGCTGCGGTTGCGCCTGCGCGGAGGTGCCGTCCCACACCTTCGCGCCCGTGATCAGTGTCGACGACATGATCGTCACCTTTCAAAAGCGGTAGCGCAGGATCCGCGCCGTGCGAGCGCCGGATTTGGTCATGCCCATCAGCCGCGTCGATACCCGCGCGGCCGTGGGATACAGGTCGACTTCCGCGGCGTGCGACAAGCTGGTCTCCTCCACCAACTGCAGCCGCTGACTCCAGGTCTCCGGGAGGCGGGCGTCGCTGAAACCCCGATATATCCATTGGGTTCCGACCGCGCTGAAGGCGACCTTCATGGCAGCGATACTGAGGGCGCTGACTCGCCCGTAGTCGTTGATCGCCAGTTCACCGGTTCGGAAATGTTCGGGTATATGCCGAAATAGGTTGATGAGCAACGACTCTGGCACAAAAGCAAGTAAGCCGTCGGCGATCAGAAAGGTGGGCCGATCGGAGGGGATCTGTCCGGTCCAGGCGTTGTCGGCCAGCGACGCCGGTATCGAGTACGCACGGTCATCGTCGGGCACGAGGTGGTCGCGCAATGCGATGACGTTGGGCAGGTCCACGTTGTACCAGTCGACGGTGGGCGGCGGGGTGACCCGTTGCATGGGAGTCGCCAGGCCCGCGCCGAGGTCGACGACAACGGCGTCGGGATGCTCGGCGATGAACTGGCGGGCCCGGTCATCCAGCAACTTCGCGCGCAACGCCGTCTGGCGGATCGCGCTGGCCGGAATTCCCAGACCGTCGAAGTCGTAGTCGATTTTGGCGACGATCTCGGCGGCAAGGTTGTCGCCGAGTATCGGCCTGGGCCAACGGCTGTCGACCGCTCGGGCGTACTGGGTGACAAACGCGGTCAACTCGACGGGCGTCAAGTCGGTGATCGCAATTCCCATACCGGCAACGTACTCCGGGACTAGCCTCGGCTGAGTGACCGATTCGAAAACCCATTCTGCGGCACCCACCACACTGTGCGAGGCCTTCCAACGGACCGCGGCGATCGAGGCGGACGCCATCGCCCTGCGGATACCGGGCGGCGGCCAGACGATGACGTGGCGTCAGTACGCGGCCGACGTACGCAAGGTGGCGGCCGGCCTGCACGGACTGGGTGTCCGTCGCGGTGACACCGTGTCGCTGATGATGGCCAACCGGATCGAGTTCTATCCATTGGAAGTGGGCGCGCAGCACGTCGGGGCCACCTCGTTCTCGGTGTACAACACGCTGGCGCCCGAACAACTGACCTACGTGTTCGACAACGCCGGCACCAAAGTGGTGATCTGCGAACACCAGTACGTCGACAAGATCCGCGCCAGCGGCGCGACGCTGGACCACATCATCTGCATCGACGGTGCTCCGGAGGGCACGCTGTCGCTGAACGATCTCTACGCGGCCGCCAAGGACGATTTCGACTTCGACGCGACCTGGCGGGCGGTGCAGTCCGACGATGTGATCACCCTGATCTACACCTCCGGCACGACGGGCAATCCCAAGGGTGTGGAGATGACGCACGCTCATCTGCTGTTCGAAGCGCAGGCGCTCGACGCCGTTCTGGGCGTGCGTTTCGGCGATCGCGTCACGTCATTCCTGCCCTCGGCGCATATCGCCGACCGCACTATGGCGCTGTACAACAACGAGGTGTTCGGCGCTCAGGTCACGGTGGTCTCGGATGCCCGCGAGATCGCCGCCGCGTTGGCCGATGTGCACCCGACCACGTGGGGTGCGGTCCCACGGGTGTGGGAAAAGCTCAAAGCCGCAATCGAATTCGCGGCCACCCATGAGCCGGACGAGACCAAGCGCCAGGCTCTGCAGTGGGCGATGTCGGTCGCGACGAAGAAAGCTGCGGTCCTGCTCGCCGGCGAAGCGCTGTCCGACGAGTTGGCGGCGGAATGGCAGCAGGCCGACGATCTGGTGCTTTCGAAGCTGCGCGAAAAGCTCGGATTCGACGAGCTGCGCTGGGCGGTCTCCGGTGCGGCGCCGATCCCGCAGGAGACGCTCGCGTTCTTCGCCGGCATCGGCATCCAAATCGCCGAGGTGTGGGGGATGTCAGAGCTGAGTTGCGTTGCGAGCGTGACACATCCGCTAGAAGCGCGACTGGGTTCGGTGGGCAAGCTGCTGCCCGGGCTGGAATCCAAGATCGCCGCGGACGGCGAGTACCTGGTTCGTGGACCCCTGGTGATGAAGGGCTATCGTGGCGAGCCGGTTAAGACGGCCGAGGCGATCGACCCCGACGGCTGGCTGCACACCGGCGATATCCTCGAGGTGGACGACGATGGCTATCTGCGGATTGTCGACCGCAAGAAGGAACTCATCATCAACGAGGCCGGAAAGAACATGTCCCCGGCCAACATTGAGACCACGATCCTGGGCGCCTGCCCGATGGTCGGAGCGATGCTGACGGTCGGCGACGGCCGCCCGTACAACACCGCGTTGCTGGTCTTCGACGCCGACTCGGTTGGCCACCACGCCGCCGCCCTCGGGCTTGCTGACACCTCGCCGGAGGCCCTGGCGGCGCATCCGGAGATGCTGGAGAAGATTGCCGCCGGGGTGGCATCCGGAAACGCCAAGCTGTCGCGGGTGGAACAGATCAAGCGCTTCCGCGTGCTGCCGGCGGTGTGGGAGCCCGGCGGCGACGAGATCACCCTGACAATGAAGCTCAAGCGCCGCCCGATCGCGGCCAAGTACGCCGCGGAGATCGAGGAGTTGTACGCGAAAGAACCGGGTCCGGACGTGCACGAGCCCGCTCGTACGGCAGCTCAGCCCGCGTAGCGCCGCGCGCGATCCGATGTCAGGGCGTGGTGGTCGCGCAGAGCCGACACCAATCCACGCCGCTGGATGTCCGCGTCGTCGCAAACTACCGGCGAACCGTTCCTGACGTTCCGGAATTTCATCTCCGAGGCTGTCTCGGGTGCGTCGTCGCAGGTGGCGGACAGGCATCGATCCGGCAGCGCCAACTTGCAAATTGTCCGGACGGTGAGCAGGTACTGACGCAGCAGCGGACCTGTGGTGTACGGCAAGTCGTAGGTGACGCACAAGGCACGCACCCGCGTGGCGATCTCCGGGTACCGATTGTGAGGCAGATCGGGGTAGAGGTGGTGTTCGATCTGGTAGCACAGATTTCCGGTCATGAACCGGAGCGTCGGACCGGCGTCGAAATTCGCGGTACCCAGCATCTGCCGGAGGTACCAAGCCGGCTTCGACTCGTTCTCCAGCACGGACGGCGCGAACTTCTCCGCACCGTCCACGAAGTGACCGCAGACGATCACGATGTACGCCCAACCGCTGCGTAGCCCGTTGGCGACGATGTTGGCTCCCAGCGTCCGCCGCCACTTCCGAAGGCTGAGGAGTGGGTAGAGCACGTAATCTTTGACGACCTGACGGGCCATCTTGCGCAACAGCGCCGTTTTCTGAGCGGATCTGCCGGCGTCACTGTGCTCCTCCAATTGCACTGCGTTCAAGCCGTGCAATGCAACGCCCCATTCGAAGGCCGTCCCGAGCAAGAGGGCGAACAAGGGCTGGAGCAAGGCGATGGGCCGCCACTTCTGGTCCCGGGTGACCCGCAAGATTCGGAAGCCGAGGTCGTCGTCCACGCCGACGACGTTCGAGAAGACATGGTGTCGGAAGTTATGGGAGTACCGCCACTGCGACGTGAGACCAGCCGTGTCCCACTCCCAGGTATTGGAATGGATTTCCGGGTCGTTCATCCAATCCCACTGGCCGTGGCTGATGTTGTGGCCGAGTTCCATGTTCTCGATGCATTTGGCCGCGGCCAGCGCGGTGGTTCCCAGGATCCAGCCGAATCTGCCCTTGGTTCGGGCGATGATCAGCCTCGCCCCGACGTCAAGGCATCGCTGAAAAGCGATGGCGCGCATGATGTAGGCGCGGTCTTTGGTGCCGCGCGACGCCTCGATGTCGCTACGGATCTCGTCCAAATCGGCGGCAAGCGCCGTCAGGTCAGCATCGCTGAGATGGGCGAATTCGGGTACATCGGTGATGGCCAAAGATGGTTACCCGGACCCGGGAAAGCGGGAGTAAACGCTGCGCGCACGAACCGACCTCGAGTACCGCGGCATGGTGCGTCTTGTCCCATCGTTGGGTAGAGGCGCACCCTCGCGGCGCGAGGATGTGTGCGACTACGGAAAATCGAACGGAGTCGATCGCAGACTGTACAGGCGAACACTGAGTGGCAACTGAGGTACGGCCTGAATGGATAGGCGCCCCCGCGCGGGGGTTCTAAGGTGGGGGTATGCCACTTGAAGGTGAATATGCCCCGTCCCCGTGGGACTGGTCTCGCGAGCAAGCCGACAAAATTGCCGAATCCGGTGGAACCGATGGCACCGACATGAAGGGTATGCCGGTTATCCTGCTGACCACCATCGGCGCCAAGACCGGCAAGCTGCGCAAGACGCCGCTGATGCGGGTCGAGCACAACGGTGAGTACGCGGCGGTGGCATCGCTGGGCGGAGCGCCGAAGAACCCGGTCTGGTACTTCAATATCGCCAAGAACCCGCGGGTCGAGCTGCAGGACGGCACCGTGACCAAGGACTACGACGCCCGCGAGGTTTTCGGCGACGAAAAGGCCGTCTGGTGGGAGCGGGCAGTGGCGGCCTACCCCGACTACGCCGACTACCAGCTGAAGACCGAGCGACAGATTCCGCTGTTTGTACTGACCCCTGTGCACTGAACACGCAGCTTGGTGGCACCATTGACCGGTGTCTGCCGAACTGAGTCAGAGCCCGAGCACCCGGGGTGGTGGGCCGCTTGCAGCGGCCGACGTCGACGCGGCGGCCACCCGAATCGCCGGCGTGGTCAGAGCCACACCGCTGGAGCTGTCCGACCGGCTGTCCGCGACGACCGGCGCGAACGTCTACCTCAAGCGCGAAGACCTGCAGACCGTGCGCTCCTACAAGCTGCGCGGGGCCTACAACCTGCTCGTGCAGCTGTCCGACGAGGAAAGAGCGGCCGGTGTGGTGTGCTCGTCGGCGGGCAACCACGCGCAGGGCTTCGCTTACGCATGCCGCACGCTGGGCGTTCGCGGGCGCGTCTACGTTCCGGCCAAGACGCCGAAGCAGAAGCGAGACCGCATTCGTTATCACGGCGGGGAGTTCATCGACCTGATCGTGGGCGGATCGACCTACGACCTGGCCGCCGAGGCCGCGCTCGCGGACGTGGCGGGCACTGGAGCCACCCTCGTGCCGCCGTTCGACGATCCGCGGACCATGGCCGGGCAGGGCACCATCGCCGTCGAGATCCTCGACGCACTGGACGATGAGCCGGACCTGGTGGTGGTCCCGGTCGGCGGTGGGGGATGCATCGCCGGCATCACCACGTATCTCGCCGAGCGGACCAGCAGGACCGCCGTGCTCGGTATCGAGCCGGCGGGCGCGGCCGCGATGATGGCCGCGCTGGCCAATGGCGGCCCGGTGACTCTTGATCACGTCGACCAGTTCGTCGACGGCGCCGCGGTCAGTCGGGCCGGAAATCTGACCTATGCCGCCCTGGCCGCAGCCGGGAACATGGTCTCGATCACCACGGTCGACGAGGGCGCGGTGTGCACCGCAATGCTCGAGCTATACCAGAACGAGGGGATCATCGCCGAGCCCGCGGGCGCGCTCGCAGTGGCCGGCCTGCTGGAAGCCGACATCGAACCGGGATCCACGGTGGTGTGCCTGGTCTCCGGCGGCAACAACGACGTCTCCCGGTACGGAGAGATACTCGAGCGCTCGCTGGTCCACCTCGGCCTCAAGCATTACTTCCTGGTCGACTTCCCTCAGGAGCCGGGTGCGCTGCGCCGTTTCCTGGACGGTGTGCTCGGACCGAACGACGACATCACGCTGTTCGAATACGTCAAGCGCAACAACCGCGAGACCGGCGAGGCGCTGGTCGGTATCGAGTTGGGGTCGGCCGCCGGGTTGGATGGCCTGCTGGAACGCATGCAAGCCACCGAGATGCAGATCGAGACCATCGAGCCGGGCTCGCCGGCCTATCGCTATCTGTTGTAGACCGGCAAGAACGACTTATCGCGCCGGTTACGGCTTGCCACGCGAGGTACGTGCCCGGTCGACGGCCGCTGCGGCGGCCGAACGTGCCGCGCTCAGAGCCTCCTGCTCCGTGCGGTATGCAGTGTCGGCCGGGCCGGAGATCGCCTCGTCGGGCACTTCGGCCTCCCATACCCACGACCCATCGTCCGTTGGCTTCGTCGTCAGGACGATGGGCCGACCCTGATAGGACTCGTGGTGCCGCACGATTCGACTCTACGCAGCTGGACGCGCTGCACTCAGCAGTTGCCGCCGGGTCCGCCGAACCAGAGCGTTTCGCTCCACGGCGCTCCGTAGAGGTTGGTTTGGGCTGTGTAGCAACCCGGCCACGCTTGGGACGCAGTGAGATTCGCGTTGACCAACGCTCCACCGGCCGGAGGGTAGTAGCCGATCGCGCTCTGGTAGGCGGCATGCTGCCAACCCTGGTTCGCGAACGCGCCACTTCCCATGCCCGGAAAGGTTGTGGTGCCGACTGTCTCGCCGCCGTAATCGATTTCGGTGGCAGCCGTCTTCAGGGCGCCGTTGCCGTACAGGGTATCCGGGTAGTAGCCGATGGCGTTGCTTCCCTGGGTTCCGTTCATGTAGAGCCACCACCGGCCGTTGCCATGCCAGTACGCCAACTCGATCTGGTACTGCTGGCCGCCGGCGATGCTGACTGGACCCAGGGCCATGCCTGGCGACAGTGTCGACGAGGTCTGGACGAATTTGTTGCAGCTCAGGTTGTAGCAGCCGGTCGTCTGGTAATCGTCTGCGGTCCAGTAGCAGAACAGATGCGGCTTCGCATCGCCGTACAGACCGGGGTAGACCTGCCAGCCGCACTCGGCTGTCTGCAGATTCCCGCCGCTACCGCCGACGTACCAGTGCTGGGAGAGCGAGAAGACCTGATTGGTACCGATCGGAGGGCTCCACACATTGAGGAAGCTATGTCCGCCCCCGTTGGTCACCCCCTGATACGCGTGAGCCCAGCGGTGAGTCGCAGGGACAGTGTCGGGCTCAACCGCCCGAGGAGGTCGGCCGGCGCCTCCCGGGCCCTTTCGCATGAATGCCCGCAACGTGGGAAATCGCGTCACGTCCTCGAGGGTGACCCGCCGCATCGGGATGGTGCCTTGTGGGCAGTGCATGACATTTCCATGCCAGTCCTTACGGTTGGGGCTCAGCGGCGACCCCGCAATGCTTGCCCGCATTTCGGCTTCCGCACCTTGTGGTGTTTTTTCGGAGGCATCGGGGGATGCGATTGGAGGTAGGTCTGGCGCCTTCGGCACGCCGTCCTTTGAACCCCTCAGTGCCGGCTGCTGCTCGACCGGGATGCAGTCGAAGATCGCGCCGGTCTCGTCGACGAAACTACGCACTGGATCCACACCTTGATAGAGACCCAAAACGTGGTCCTTCATTTCCGAAAACGCGTCCTCGTTCGCCACGCGGCTCTGCGCTCGCGCCGCGAAGTGTTGGTGCTCCGCCGGCTCCAACGATGCGAGATATGTCCGCAGCGAAGGAATTCCTTTCGGCTCGGGCGTTTTTCGCGGCTTAGTCATGGCCTTGCCTTTCGTTTGTGGAGTCAATGTCCGATTTGACGTCGCTCGGTGTCCGGTCGATGCGTGGGCCGACCGAACACCGAGCGCTCGTGCCGAGATTGGGTTCTAGCAGGCGATCAGACTTGGCCCTTGCCGTGGAGCACCGTGACGTCGCCCTGGTGTTCGAGCAGCCCTTGGTAGTCCGCGAAGCCAATCGCGAAGTAGCCGCCTGGTTTACAACCCGGCCAGGCGTCTTGGTCGCCCCAACTGTTGCGGAACTGCAGCACTTCTTCGGTGTAATCGATACCGCAGCAGAGGTATTCGTGGCCACCGGCGATGTTGCTGTCGACGAGTTTGCCGACCTTGACCAGACCGTTTTGCGGTTTGAACATGTTCTTGGTCCACACCGTGCCATTGATAGTCGGCGTCGTTTCGACCGCGGCCTGCAACGCGGTGAAGCTGAAAGTGTGCTCGTACTTGTCGAGGTAGCCGAGCTGGACGCCTGCTTTTGCCACCGCGAGACCGGTCGAGCCGGTGTCGTCAGGCGGGTAGCTCCCCGGATTGCTGTCGAGGGTCGTGCCGAGTGAATAGATTTTCAGAGCGTCGGCTTCGGTCAAGAACTGATTGTCATGGGTCAGCTTCCGCGTCGCCGCAGCGAAATCAGTGTTGAGCCACTGCGCTTCGGCATTGCCGGTGCAGGCACCCACTTGGCCCTGGTTCAGGGGTCCCGTAGAGGACGCCCAAAAGGTGTTTTGCCCCTTGGGCTGCGCGTCACGTGGCAGGTATTCGAACCGCAGCGAACGCTTGTCGTGTTCGACGTGACGGCCGAGGCGCGGGTCCGATGGCTCATATCGGCCGACTTGAATTTCGTGCATTTGCCTTGCCTCTCAGTAGGATTCCGAATTATTCGGATGGCGGGGCCGGCTACCACAGAGCTTTCGAGTCAGACGTGCTTCGGGAATGCCGACAACAGCATCACCGGACTTGATCGGCAGCAGATCCTGCTCTTATTCAGTTCGATTACTTTGCCGCGGCTCGATCTCAAGGTCGTGTAAGAACTTTCCGCGCTATCGAGTGTGTGGCCGCACTCGGCGCGGCGGCATAGCGTAGTGAACTACTCGACTTTTCCGAGACGAAGATTTCGCCGCACCCCGGCGGTCTCAATTCGACTCAACCGGCGAGGCGACTACTCAGCAGGTCTCGCGGGTTGCCGCATCGCGGCGGAAGTGACAAATGCGCGCGGCCTCAGCGGATGGCTTCGACGGCCTTCTTCGCCTCCGCGAGCCCAGCGCCGGTGATGCTGCGGTATTCCTTGATCGCCGCGATCATGTTGCCGGCTCGGGCAAGCGCGATCACGGCCGCCGGCATGCCGGCGGGATCGGACTCGTCGAAGGGCACATAGCTGTCCGGAAACAGCACCTGAAGTTGCTTTTCGATGTAATCGAGACGGGCTCGGGCGCCGTAGTCGATTTCGCTCACACGCGAAAGCTACCCGATTGAGTGTGGTTCCTGGCTGAATTATTGGCCGCCGAGGTTGATGACCGCGCCGAGCGCCGCCGTGCCCGCCGCATCACCGACGCCAAATTTCCTCGTCTGAAACGGCTTTCAGAATTCAACGTTGATGCGGTCACGACCATCGAACCCGCACAATTGGCGACGTTGGCATCGGGGAACTATCTCAATGCTGGCGAACCCGTGGCCTTGCTCGGTGACAGCAGAACCGCCAAAACTCACCTACTCATCGGCCTGGGGCTAGCCGCCTGGGGAAGCATTACCGGTGACCCGCGTCCGCAGCTTGCCGCGCTCCCCGACGCCGGGACGGGGCACCCAACAAACTTTGACGCTTTTTTCGCCCCGCCGGGACCACTCCCGGGCTAGCTTGACGAAACCGGAGATGGAAAGCCTCGATGGGGAGGTTCAAGATGGCTGGTCTACGCCACTGCTCGGACCGCATGAGCCCGTCACATCGGACCGTGGATCGCTGGCGTCGTGTGATCGGCTGGGGCAGCAGTGCGGGCGCGGCTCTTACTTTCACCATCGGTCCGCTTGCCGCCATCCCCGCGGCTCATGCTGACGGTTTGGATGTCATTGTCGACCCGATCATCAACGCCGTCGATCACGCCATGACAGGTATGGACGTGTTCGCAAGTCTCGACTCCGCTGCGAGCGTGGATCTCGGTGGCCTAGGCGGTAGCGCGTTCGATCAATGGTTGGCGCTGCCAACGGATTCGGTCGCCGGTATTGGTACGGCTACCGGCGCGGTAGCCAGTGTGAGTGCCGCTTCGGATGCCGTAGCCGGAGCAGGCAACGCCGCTGAGGGCGCCGCAGCATCGTCGGATCCCGCAGCGGGGTTCGACGCGACGTTCTTGCAGGCCATCCATACCGATGAGCAGAACTGGATCAACAGCCCCCTAGGCGAATCCATCGACAACACGATCAATAAAGATTTCGGGGAATACCTGATCGGCAACGGCGCCAACGGCATTGATGGTGGCACCTTGGCCGAGGCCACCGGTGGTGACGGTGGTTTGTTGTTCGGAGATGGCGGCGGCGGTGCCACCGAGGCAGCGGGCCAGGGTGGTGCCGGCGGGGCCGCGGGACTTTTCGGTAACGGCGGCGATGGCGGCGTCGGGATCAACGGCGGCGCCGGCGGTGACGGCGGTGACGCCGGATTAGTCGGTAATGCCGGAGCGGGCGGTGCCGGCGGGGATGGCGCCGACGCGACACTTGCCGGCGATAACGGCGGACGGCGGAGCGGTGCGCGGCGGGGCGGGCGGTCACGGCGGCGTGGCGGCCGGCGACGGCGGTAACGGCGGCGCTGGCGGCGCTGGTGGTGACGGTGGTGCGGTCAGCGGCGGCACCATCAACTCGGGCGACAACGGTGGGGCAGGCGGAGCGGGGGGCGCCGGCGGCAGGGCTGCTGGGGTCGTCGGTGATGCCGGAGACGGAGGGGCCGGCGGCGCCGGGGGCGACGGTGGTGCGGTCAGCGGCGGCAGCACCGTCTACTCCGGTGACATCGGCGGTGCTGGCGGGCAGGGTGGCGATGGAGGCGTGGGCAACGGCATCGGCAGCGGCGGCAGCGGCGGTCTCGGCGGCAGCGGCGGTGACGGTGGGACGGTCACCGACAGCACCCTCTTCTCAGGCGATACCGGCGGGGCGGGCGGGGCCGGAGGCGCCGCCAGTCTTGACACGCTGATCGGCCCCGGCGGCGACGGGGGTAACGGTGGCGGCGGCGGCGACGGGGGCGCGGTCAGCAACAGCAACATCGGCTCGGGCGACACCGGCGGCACCGGTGGCGACGGTGGTGCCGGCGGCTCTGGCGGGTCGATCGGCACCGGCGGCAGCGGCGGACAGGGCGGCGCTGGTGGAGCCGCCGGGGCCGTCACCAACGGCACCGACATCACCTACACCGGCGACGTCGGCGGCGACGGCGGCATCGGCGGCAACGGGGCGATCGGCGGCTTCGTCGGCGACGGCGGCAGCGCCGGCAACGGCGGGGCAGGCGGTGACGGCGGTACGGTCACCGACAGCACCGTCTCTGCCGGCGACGACGGCGGTACCGGCGGTAACGGCGGGCTCGGCGGGCAGGCAGCATATGCCAGTGTCGCGGCCAGCGGAGGCGGCGGCGGGGCAGGCGGTGACAGCGGTGCGGTCACCGACAGCAGCCTCACCACCGGCGATAACGGCGGTACCGGCGGTGCCGGCGGCCAGGGCGGTAACAACGCCGACGGCCCCGCAGGTGATGGTGGAATCGGCGGTGCCGGCGGTACCAGCGGGACGGTAACCGACAGCACCGTCGGCACGGGCGATAACGGTGGAGCGGGCGGAGCGGGCGGAACCGCCGGGCTTTCCGATAGCAGCGGCGCTGCAGGCGGGGCAGGCGGCGACGGTGGCGCCAGCGGCAACGTCATCGCCAGCACGGTAGGCATCGGCGACAGCGGCGGGACCGGTGGCGCGGGCAGCGATGGCGCGGCGGCCGGGTATCTCGGCGACGGTGGGGCCGGAGGAGCCGGAGGCAACGGCGGCGACGGCGGTGCTGTGAGCCAATCGAGCACCGTCTCCGTCGGCGACCACGGCGGAGCAGGCGGAGCAGGCGGAGACGGCCGCGAGGGCGGGGCGATCGACGGCAACGGCGGGGCCGGCGGGGCCGGCGGGGCCGGCGGTGACGGCGGCGCCGTGAGCCAATCGAGCACCGTCACCACCGGCGACGTCGGAGGTGACGGCGGTGCCGGCGGCAGTGGCAGCAGCGCCTACGTCTTCGGCGTCGGCGGCGACGGCGGCAGCGGCGGGTCCGGCGGCACTAGTGGAACCATCACCGACAGCATCGTTGGCACGGGCGACAGCGGCGGCGCCGGCGGTGACGGCGGCGCTGGTGGTTCCGGCATAGAGGCCTACCAAGGCGGAGCCGGTGGCGCTGGCGGTGGCGGCGGGTCAGCCGGGCCCGTCACCGAAAGCACCCTGATGACCGGCGACGTCGGTGGTGCCGGTGGTGCCGGCGGTGCCGGTGGCGGCGTCAACTTTGGCACCGGCGGGGCCGGCGGGGACGGCGGGGCTGGCGGCACGTCAGGAACTGTGACCGGCAGCGACGTCACCGACGGCAACGACGGCGGACCCGGCGGAACAGCCGGCGACGGTGGCCAGAGCTTCACCTTCGGAAACGGCGGTGAAGGTGGCACCGGCGGCGCAGGCGGCAACGCCGCGACGGTGCACAGCAGCACTCTCACAACCGGTGGATACGGCGGCGACGGCGGAAACGGCGGAAACGGTGCCTCTTCCGGGGTGATTGGCGGCTCCGGTGGTTCCGGCGGCCCCGGCGGCATCGGCGGAACCGGTCCGGTCGCCGGCGGCGCCACCGGTCAAACCGGTCAGCCCGGCTAAGCGCAGTCCGACAACCGGGGCTCGAGCCATAGCTGCGCCCGGGGCCAAAATTTGTGCGGCGAACCAGAGGGGCCACAAAACTTGACGAAACTCATACCCGATCGACGTCGGCTAAGCCCAGTAGTACGACCGATTCGTCGTTGGCCAGAAAAATCGGTTCCAGCGGGATGGCGAACCTTTCGGCCATCTCGGTCAGCGACTTCGACCAGACCAGTTCGATCGTCGACGCCGGCCCGCGCCCGGGACCGGACATCAGCAGCGCCACCGTCGTTCCCGGTTCCATATCGTCGAGCAATGTCCGCAGCGACGACATCAGGTTCCACACGATCCGGCCTCGGGGCCGCGGGCGGATCGGGACCTGGCAGAGCTTCTTGGCGAAGCAGCGGTCCGGTCCGATCAGGCCGAACCACAGCAGTCGTGTCCCAAATCCCAACGGCCCCATTAGTGCACGCCACCGCTCACGCAGATCCTGCGTCGAATGCACCGGATCGCAGGCGGTCTGGATGGGTGGGATCGGCAACAACTCGGAATGGCTCATCCGCGCATCATCAGTGGTCGCGGACGAGGCCGGTAGTCAGTTATCCACAGCGCAGGATCGCGAACGAATGCGACGGCAGCTCGGTGTGACCGTCGCCGACGCTGACCGGTTCCGAGAACAGCACCAGTTCCCCGGCGCAGGGAACAGACACCGGCGCAGAGCCGAGATTGCAGGCCACCGTCAGGCTGCCGCGGCGCAGCACGATCCAGCGGTCCTCCTCGTCGAAGTCGACGATCAGGTTCTCCAGCCACGGATCGGCAAGGTCGCTTTCATTGCGCCGCAGCGCAATCAGATCCCGGTAAAGCTGCAGCAGCTTCGCGTGCTCCCCGGCGTCGACCTCCGACCAGTCCAGCTTGGAGCGCTGAAAGGTCTGAGGATCCTGCGGATCGGGGATCATGTCGGCGTCCCAGCCGTGATCGGCGAACTCCCGCTTGCGTCCTTCAGCGGTGGCGCGGGCCAGCTCGGGCTCGGGATGGGAGCTGAAGAACTGGAACGGGGTGGACGCTCCCCACTCCTCACCCATGAAAAGCATGGCCGTGTAGGGGGAGCTGAGGACCAGCGCGGCCTTGACAGCAAGTTGCCCGTAGGTGAGGTACTGCGACGGCCGGTCGCCGAGAGCCCGGTTGCCGACCTGATCGTGGGTGCAGGTGTATGCCAGCAGGCGGGTGGCCGGAATCGTCGAGGTGTCCAGCGGCCGACCGTGGCGTCGTTGCCGGAACGACGAATAGGTGGCGGCGTGGAAGAAGGCGCGGCGCAGCGTCTTTGCCAGGGTGGCCAGCGATCCGAAGTCGGCGTAGTAGCCCTGGCGTTCCCCGGACACTGCGGTGTGGATGGCGTGGTGGATGTCGTCATCCCACTGCGCGGCCATCCCGTGACCGTGCTCCGAACGAGGGGTGATCATGCTCGGGTCATTGAGATCGCTCTCGGCGATCAGAGACAGCGGTCGGCCGAGTTCTTGGGCCAGTGCGTCGGTCTCGGCGGCCAGCTCCTCCAGGATGTGGATCGCGGTGGTGTCGAAGAGCGCGTGCACGGCGTCCAGTCGCAGTCCGTCGGCGTGGAAGTCGCGCATCCAGCGCAGCGCACAGCCGATGATGTAGCGACGTACTTCGTCGGATTGGGCGTCGGCGATGTTGATCCCCTCGCCCCACGGGTTGCTCGCCGACGACAGATACGGCCCGAACCGGGGCAGGTAGTTGCCCGACGGTCCGAGGTGGTTGAACACCGCGTCGATCAGCACTGCGAGCCCGCGGCGATGGCAGGCATCGACGAAGCGAACCAGACCGTCTGGGCCGCCGTAGGGTTCGTGCACGGCGTACCACAGCACGCCGTCGTAGCCCCAGCCATGCGTGCCGGAAAACGCGTTGACCGGCATCACCTCGACGAAATCGACGCCGAGGTCGACCAGGTAGTCGAGCTTGTCGATGGCCGCGTCGAACGTCCCTGCCGGCGTGAAGGTTCCGATGTGCAGCTCGTAGACCACCGCGCCCTGCAACGGCCGGCCGGCCCACTCCACATCGAGCAGTTCCCGAGGCTCCCACCGTTGGGAGCGCTCGTGCACGCCGTCGGGCTGACGGGGCGACCGCGGGTCGGGCAGCAGCGTCGGATCGTCGTCGAGCAGAAAGCCGTAGCGCGCGTCCGGCGCTGCGTCGACGGTCGCCCGCCACCAGCCGTCGTCGCCGCGGGTCATCGGCGACACCACACCGTCGACCTCGAGGCGGACGGTGTCGGGCGTAGGCGCCCAGACGGCGAATTCAGGCATCGGCGCGCTCCAGCAGTGCGACCGGAAGCTCGGCGAACAACTCGGCGACCGGCACTGTCCCGCTGACCACAGCGCCCGTCAGCGCATCGGTCCACGAGCCGTCCGGCAGCGTGACAGCGGTGTCGCCCCAACCGGACGGCTCGAGTTGCACCGTCCAGCGGGTCACCGCGACCAGCACGTCATCGCCGCGCCGGAACGCCACCAGGTGATCCGCGGCGGCCCCGGCGGCCAGCACCGGGTGGTAGCCGCCGTGCAAGAAGGTGTCCGATCGGGCACGTCTTAGCTGCAGGGCCGCTTTGACGACCCGAATTTTGCTGTGCTGCAGGGACTTCAGCGCGTCACGGCGGATGGTGTAGTCCACCGCGCGTCGGTTGTCGGGATCGACCAGGCTGTCGTCCCACAACTCGGTGCCCTGATACACGTCGGGGATGCCGGGGGAGGTCAGTGACAGCAGCTTCTGGCCCAGTGCGTCGTTCTCGGCGTGTGATTCCAGCCGGAGAACAAGATTGGTCAGCTCACGCACCACGGGGCCGTCGAGCGCGTCGTCCAGCCAGCCGTGCACTGCGCCCTCGAAATCGGTATCCGGGTCATTCCACGACGTGTGCCACGCCGCTTCGCGGATCGCTTTCTCGGCGTAGGCGTGCAGCCGCTCGCGTAGTTCGTCGGTGACCTTTCCGTCGGCCGGCCAGACCCCGAAGATGTTCTGCCACAGAAACAACCCGGTTGCGGGGTCGGGGGAGGGAACAATCTTCTCCCAACGATTGATGAACTCTGACCACAGCGACGGCACCTGCGACAGCACGCCGATGCGGGCGCGGACGTCCTCGCCGCGTTTGGTGTCATGGGTCGACAACGTCGTCATCGCCTGCGGCCACAGTCGGGCCCGAGTGGCTGCGCGCGAATGGAATTCGGCCAGGCCTATCCCGAAGTCCTGCGGGTCGCCGCCGACCTCGTTGAGCGACACCAGCCGGGCATCACGGTAGAACAGGCAGTCCTCCACGGCCTTGGCGGTCACCGCCCCGCACAGCTGCTGCAGCCGCGCCGCGGCCTCACCGTTATCGGCCACTGCAGCCGCGATCAATTGCAGCGGGATGTCCAACTCGGGCGCCGCCGATTGGGTTGCGGCCAGGGCCGTCGGCAGTACTGCGGCGAGGCCCAGGAAATCGCTGCGGTAGACGTCGATGTGGGTCAGCAGCGCGGCCACCGCGTCGGGCAGGCGGGGGTGGTCCGCACCGGCCACGGCCACAATGCACCGTTGCAGCCGGGCCAACTCGCTGGCCAATGTTTCGGTCGCCGAGGAGATTTTGAGGTCGGCCAGCATGGGCGCGATCTGCCCGTAGTCGAACCCCACGGATGCCACCAGCTCCGTCAACGCCTGCGCGCCTTGGGGGTCGACGAAGACACCGCCGATCTCGCGCAGCGCGTCGTATCCGGTGGTCCCGGCCACCGGCAGACTCACGTCCAGTGCCTCGTCGACAGCGAGGATCTTCTCGATCACGATCCAGGCATCCACGCCGACCAACTCGCGCAGCCAGCCCAGATAGCCGGTGGGATCCGCCAGGCCGTCCGGGTGATCGATGCGCAACCCGTCGACCAGGCCGTCGGTGAACCACCGCGCGACCTCGGCGTGGCTGGTGTCGAACACCGTGCGGTCTTCCTGGCGCAGCCCCGCCAGCGAAGTGATCGAGAAGAAGCGGCGATAGCCGACGAGGCCGTTGCGCCAACCGATCAGCCGGTAGTGCTGACGGTCGTGCACTTCGGGCCCGCTGCCCTCGCCCGTGCCCGGCGCGATCGGCAGAGCCAGATCGCCCAGCCGTAACAGGTCACCGTCGACGGTGAGGTCGGCGGCATCATCATCAGAACCCAGCAGCGGTAACACAATCCGGCCGTCGCCCAAGTCCCAGTCGATGTCGAAGAACGACGCGTATGGCCGAGGATTTGCCGTGCTGCAGGACATCCCACCACCAGGGGTTCTGCTCCGGCTTGTCCACCCCGACATGGTTGGGCACGATGTCGACGATCAGGCCCAGGCCCCGCGCCCGCGCGGCCGCCGACAGCTTCGCCAATCCCGCCGGTCCGCCGAGTTCGGCAGACACCGTGGTCGGGTCGGTGACGTCGTAGCCGTGTGCCGACCCTGCGACCGGGGTCAGGATCGGTGACAAGTACAGATGCGAGACCCCGAGATCGTCAAGATAGTCGAGCAGATTCTCGGCGTCGGCGAAGGTGAACCCGAATCCGCTCGAGGCACCCCGCAGTTGCAGCCGGTAGGTCGACAGTACCGGAAAGTCCATGCGCTACTTGGTCTTACGGAAGACGAGCAATGCGCGCGCGGGCAGCGACACCTCGTCGCCATCGTGCACGACCAACGACACCGATCCGGTTGCGTCGGTGGTGTCCAGGACGGCCGTCCATTCCGAGGCATAGTCGTCGGGCGGAATGACGAAATCCACCTCGTGGTCGTGGGCGTTGAAGCACATCAGGAACGAGTCGTCGACGACCCGTTCGCCGCGGGCATTGGGTTCGGGGATCGCCTCGCCGTTGAGGAATACCGCGATGCTCTTACCGAATTCGCCGCCCCAGTCCCGGCCCTGCATCTCCTTGCCGGCCGGTGTCAGCCAGGCGATGTCGCGGACCTCGTCGCCGCTGCGGATGGGCTCGCCGTCGAAGAATCGGCGACGGCGAAACACCGGGATGCTTTTTGCGCAGTGCGGTGACTTTGCGGGTGAATTCCAACTGGTCGCCGTTCTTCTCGACCAAAGACCAGTCCATCCAAGACAATTCGGAGTCCTGGCAGTAGACGTTGTTGTTGCCGCGCTGGGTCCGGCCGATCTCGTCGCCGTGGGCGATCATCGGCGTCCCCTGGCTGACCATCAGGGTGGCCATGATGTTGCGCATCTGGCGACTACGCAGCTTCAGGATGTCCGGATCATCGGTCGGGCCCTCAACGCCGCAGTTCCAGGACCGGTTGTGGCTTTCGCCGTCGCGGTTGTCCTCGCCGTTGGCCATGTTGTGCTTCTCGTTGTAGGAGACGAGGTCGTTGAGGGTGAATCCATCGTGGGCGGTGACGAAGTTGATGCTGGCGCCGGGCCGGCGACTGGTCGCCTCGTAGAGGTCCGACGACCCGGTCAGCCGGGACGCGAACTCGCCGAGTGTCGCGGGCTCTCCCCGCCAGTAGTCACGCACAGTATCGCGATACTTCCCGTTCCACTCGGTCCACAAACCTGGGAAGTTGCCGACCTGATAGCCGCCCTCGCCGATGTCCCACGGTTCGGCGATCAGTTTGACCTGGCTGACAATCGGATCCTGTTGCACCAGGTCGAAAAACGCGCTCAGCCGGTCGACGTCGTAGAACTCGCGGGCCAGGGTGGAGGCCAGATCGAAGCGGAATCCGTCGACATGCATCTCGGTCACCCAGTAGCGCAGCGAGTCCATGATCAGTTGCAGCGTGTGCGGATTCCGCGCGTTGAGGCTGTTACCGGTGCCGGTGAAATCCTTGTAGAGCCGCAGATCCGTCGTCGAGCAGCCGGTAGTAGGCGGCGTTGTCGATGCCGCGGAAGTTGATCGTGGGGCCTAGCTGGTTTCCTTCGGCGGTGTGGTTGTAGACCACGTCGAGGATGACCTCGATGCCTTGCTGCGTGAAAAGCCCGGACCATCGACTTGAACTCGGTCACCGCGCCACGGGCACGCCGGTTGGCGGAATACCCGTTGTGCGGCGCGAAGAACCCGAAGGTGTTGTAGCCCCAGTAGTTTCGCAGGCCCAGATCCACCAGCCGGTGGTCGTGCAGAAATTGATGCACCGGCATCAGTTCGATTGCGGTGACGTTCAACGACTTCAGATGCTCGATGATCGCCGGGTGGCCCAGGCCGGCGTAGGTGCCGCGCTGCGCCTCGGGGATGGCGGGATGGTTCTGGGTCATCCCCTTGACGTGCGCTTCGTAGATGACCGTCTCGTGGTAGGGCGTGCGGGGGGCGCGATCGTTGGCCCAGTCGAAGTACGGATTGATCACCACGCTGGTCATGGTGTTGCCCAACGAGTCCACTCGCGGCGGCGTGCCGGTTTCGGCGGGGTCCTCGGCGGCGACCTCCAGGTCGTAGGAGAACAGTGCCTGGGTGAATTTGAACTCGCCGTCGAAGCATTTGCCGTACGGGTCGAGTAGCAGCTTGCTGGGATCGCAACGGTGACCGGACGCCGGGTCGAACGGGCCGTGCACCCGAAAGCCATAGCGCTGTCCCGGAGTGACGTCCGGCAGGTATGCGTGCCAGACGTACCCATCGACCTCGTCGAGCCGGATGCGGGATTCCTGGCCGGCCTCATCGATCAGGCACAGCTCGACCTTCTCGGCGATCTCGGAGAACAGCGCGAAGTTGGTGCCGGTGCCGTCGTAGTTGGCACCCAGCGGGTAGCTGCTTCCCGGCCACACGGTGGCCAGCGGGGGCGGGGCCGCGGGGGGGCCACCGGTCCGATCTGACGGGGGCATCACTCGACCTTAGTGGCGGTCGGTTCCGGTCGCCCGGTCACATTGCCCGGCTCCTCCTCAGGCCGCGGGGCGGACTGCATCGTGGCCGGACGGTCACCACCAACCGGTGGCCGGGCCGAGCTGGTGGCCCAACTCGTTGGTCATGGTGCGCATGTATGTGGCCGACAGGTGATGAGCGTCGTGGTATACCAACACGTTTCCCTCGACGGCCGGGCAGATGTCGGCGCGACAGACGGCGTCGCTCATGTCCAGTGGTTTGAGCAGCGGGAACTGCTCGACCCAGTCGAGGGTGGGATTGCGATCGGCGAGCACCTCGGAGCGTTTGATCCCGCACGACACCGCGTCGCCGCCTTTGGCCAGGCAGTCCGACGGGTTGAACGGCTGACCGTCTTTCACCAGCCAGGGGGTGTCCCGCATCGCCAGGATAGGAATGTTGTTGTCCGAGAACGTCTGCCAGATCCCGACGTAGGTGCCCGGCATCACGTCGCCGGGCTTGATGTTCCACGGCCGCGTGGAGGTCGTGAAGACGAAGTCCGGGTGATCGGCCACCACCGCGTCCATCGCTTTGGGCACCCAGTCGCGGCATTCCGGGTACGGGTCGTTATTGCCCATCACCCGCGGCATCTGCTCGGTCGACAGCGCGCAGCCCATCTTGAGATAGGTAGTCACCATGAAGTGGTACCTGTGCCCGAGCAGATCCAGCGCCGTTAGCCAGTGCTCGGCGTGCGAGCCACCGGCCAGCGCGATCGTCCTGGTGGCGTTCTTGTCCCCGTAGCTGCACTTGAGCACGTCGGTGTTCTTGAAATCACTGATACAGCCGTCGCGGGTGGACGGCGGATAATCGGTCTGGGCCTCCAGCACCGTGGGCCGCATCCGCAGGCTCGGCACCCGCACATGCTTGACCAATGCGCGGGCGCCGGGGTAGTCGGTGGAGCTGAGGCCGCTGAGTTCCTTGCCGCTGGCGCGTTCGACGCTGACATGCTCGCGCCAGGTGAATGCCGTCGCCGTCAGCGTCACACCCATCAGCCCGACCACCGATCCCAGCACGATCGTCGGGCGACGCAGCCGGGTCCGCCAGGGCACCACCACCGTGGTCGGCGGTGCCGTGTTGGCAGGTTTACGCTGCCGCAGCGGCTCTTCGATGTAGCGGTTGGTCAGATACGCCAGCAGGCCGGAGATCAGCAGCACCGCGGTGCCCTCGACGACGTTGGCGTGCGCGTGGCCGGTGTAGGCGAGCCAGAAGATCAGCAGCGGCCAGTGCCACAGATACAGCGAGTAGGCCATCTCGCCGAGGCGGACCAGCGGGCGGGTGGCCATCAGCCGGTTTGGCAGGGGCAGGCTCTCGCCATCAGCGCGGTTGGCGCCGGCCAGGATGAACAGCACGGCCGCGCCGACGGGCACCAACGTCCACGGGCCGGGGAATTGCCTGACACCGTCGATCAGTGCGCCGCAGGACAGCACTGCCGCCAAGGCGATCGTCGCGGCGGTGGTGCGCAACCACATCGGCCACCGGATGTAGGGGACCAGCGCGCCGACCAGGGCGCCGAGCAGCAACTCCCACGCCCGGGCAAAGCTGTTGTAGTAGGCCACCGCCTGGCTGGCCTGGTGGGCGAAGATCGCGTAGACGAACGACGCGATCGCCAGCGCGCCGAGCAACGCCACGAACGCCGTCCGCAGGTGCCTGCCCAGCCGGCGCCGAAACAGGTACGCGAAGCCGAAAACCAGCGCCAGGAAGGCGATGTAGAACTGGCCCTGCACCGACATGGACCAGATGTGCTGCAACGGGCTGACTGATTCGCCGGCCCGCAGATAATCGGCGACCGTGCCGGCCAGCTCCCAGTTCTGGTAATAGCCGAGGCTGGCCAGGCTCTGGTCGGCGAAGGTCTCCCAACGGGTCTCCGGCTGAATGAGGATGGTCAGCACCGCGGATCCGGCCAGCACCACCACCAGCGCCGGCAGCAGCCGTCGCACCAGCCGGACCACCTCGGGCGCCGGCGCGAGCGACGACTCCGGATTGAGCGCGGCGCGAAGTAGTTTGCCGCCGAAGAAGAAGCCGGACAGCGCGAGGAACACATCCACCCCGCCGGAAACCCGGCCAAACCACACATGGAACATCGCGACGAGGGCGATGGCTATGCCGCGCAGCCCGTCGAGATCGTGTCGGTAAAACCCGCCCCGGTCTTCCGTCGCGGGTTGCGCTTGGCGCACAACGCCGGCGTCGGCCGGGCGGGTCGGGGAGATCGTCATGATTGACAGACAATCTACCTAACCCGCCGGCCGACGCGCGTGCTCGAAAACCGGCCGGTGGCCGGGCCGGTCAGGACTCCAGAATGCGAGTCAGGTAGGGAACCATCCCGCTGGTGCGTGCCGCAGTGACCGTGACGGCAGGCTCGGTAGCCTCGATCATTTGGTTGCTGCCCAGGTACATCGCGACGCTCTGGGTGCCGCCCGGGCCGTAGCAGAGCAGATCGCCTGGGCGGGCCTGCGCAGGTGCGACCTTGCGGCCGACGTTGCACTGTTCGGCCGAGGTGCGCGGCATCTTCACCCCGGCGCCGGCGTATGCGTACTGGATCAGACCGGAGGCGTCGAATCCGACGATGTTGGCTTTCAGGCCGGTACCGCGGGTGGGTCCGGCCGAGTTGCCGCCGCCGTACAGGAACGGCACATTGCGCTGCGACAGCGCGCGCTGGATCACGTAGTTGGTGGTCTGTTCGTAGCCCACCAGGGTCGGGCCGGTCGGGTCAGCGTTTGCGACGTTGGAGTCGACCATCGGCAGCATCAACAACAGCGCCAGGCTGCACGGGACGGCGAAGCTGCGCTTCATCTAAATCACCTCTCTGTGGCTTCAGCGCGGTGACTGCACGCCTCTGCCGCCATTCCGCCGATTCACCCCAGAGACTCGTGCGTTGGCCCGCCCCATCGGGGAGCCGCTCCGCCCCCGTCGGTGAACCGTTGAATTCACAACAGTCACTACCGACACTGTGGCAACAAATGCCTCGTAGGGCCACCCCAAAGGGGCTTTCGGCGAGATTTTTTGTCGTACCGTGACCGAACGGTGATCGCCGACGCGTTCAGCGCTCAAACCTGTGTGCGCAGTTGTGATTTCGCTCTCACTCGGGCGCGTCGACCACACCAGGGTCGGTGTGCCAATAGGTGCTGCTGAAGTCGGTCAGCGCCGTGCCGGCCGCCGACGCGAACAGCACGAGCGCAATCGCCAACGGCGGCCAGAAGGACAAGTACCAACCCTTCAGCAACGAGACCAGCGGCCCGAGCAGCACCGCGGCGACCGCGGCGCCGATTCCACCCCACACGATCGGAAAGATGTAGTAGTCGACTCCGAAGGGCGCCGGCGGGCAATCGCCGACGCAGACATCTTTGAGAAATCCGAAAAGCCTGGAATACCAATTAGTCCCGAAGGCGAGCGCGGCGAGTAGCACGAGCAACGCCAGCAACGAGGTGACATCCCACGGCACCAGCCGCAGCCGCAGAAGGCGTGGCGGAGGATTGTCGGGTTGGCTCGGGGACGGGTCATCGAAATGCTGCGGCGAAGCCATGATGGCTCAATGCTGCCGGATGCCGAACGATTCTGCGAATGAACGGGCGGCGCGGTGGCGGCGCTCCTTCTCTTCGGTGCGCTCTGCATCGTCGCCGGCTGCTTTAGTCTCGTTCTCTATGACTTCCGGGGCCGCACGGCTGTCCGGGCTCACGCCCGAGCAGATCAGCGCGATCGACGCGGCCCATCTCTGGCATCCGTACAGCACGATCGGGGCGGAGGCGGTGCCGCCGGTGGTCGCACTCGCAGCCCGCGGCGTCTGGCTCACCCTGATCCGCGACGGGCAGCAGATCCAGGCGATCGATGCGATGAGCTCCTGGTGGACGGCCGTCCACGGGCACGGCCACCCGGTACTGGACGCCGCGATGACCCGCCAGCTGGCCACCATGAACCACGTCATGTTCGGCGGGCTCACCCACGAACCCGCAGCCCGGCTGGCGCAACTGCTCGTCGAGATCACCCCGGCCGGCCTGGAGACGGTGTTCTTCAGCGACTCTGGCTCGGTGTCGGTGGAAGTCGCGGTCAAGATGGCGCTGCAGTACTGGCGCAGCCGCGGGCTGCCGGACAAGCGGCGGCTGATGACCTGGCGCGGCGGGTATCACGGCGACACGTTCACGCCGATGAGCATCTGCGACCCCGACGGCGGCATGCACTCGCTGTGGACTGACGTCCTCGCCCATCAAGTGTTCGCCCCGCAAGTGCCCCGCGACTACGAGCCGGCCTACATCGCGGCGTTCGAGTCGCAGTTGGCCGAGCACGCCGCCGAGTTGGCCGCCGTCGTGGTCGAACCGGTGGTGCAGGGCGCCGGCGGGATGCGATTTCACGACCCGCGGTACCTGAGCGATCTGCGGGAGATCTGCCGACGCCACGATGTGCTGCTGGTCTTCGATGAGATCGCCACCGGATTCGGCCGCACCGGCGAATTGTTCGCCGCCGACCACGCCGCCGTCAGCCCCGACATCATGTGTGTCGGCAAGGCCCTGACCGGCGGCTACCTGAGCCTGGCCGCGACCTTGTGCACCACCGACGTCGCGCACACAATCAGCAACGGCAAGGCCGGGGCGCTGATGCACGGCCCGACGTTCATGGCCAACCCGCTGGCCTGCGCCGTGTCCGTCGCGGCGGTGGAGTTGCTCATCGGCCAGGACTGGCGCTCGACCGTCGCCGAGATCGGTGCCGGGTTGGCCGCCGGACTCGAGCCGGCGCGGGCCTTGCCTGGGGTCGTCGACGTTCGCGTCTGCGGGGCGATCGGCGTCATCGAATGCGACCGCCCCGTCGACCTGGCGATCGCCACGCCGGCGGCCCTGGACCGCGGCGTCTGGCTACGGCCGTTCCGCAACCTGGTGTACGCGATGCCGCCCTACATCTGCACACCGCAGGAGATCGCGCAGGTCACCTCCGCGATGGTGGAAGTCGCCCGGCTCACCGGCTCTCGTAGGCTCTAGGGCGATGACGCAGATCGAAACGTCCCCGCTGGCCTGGCTGGAGGCGCATGCCGAACATCGCCGGCAGGCCGGGCTTCGGCGCGCCCTGCGGCCCCGGCCCGCGGTGGCCACCGAACTCGATCTGGCGTCCAACGACTACCTCGGCCTGTCCCAGAACTCGCACGTCATCGAAGGCGGAGTCGATGCGCTGCGCACCTGGGGAGCCGGCGCCACCGGCTCGCGCCTGGTCACCGGCAACACGTCCCTGCACGAAGAACTCGAATCCAGCCTCGCCGAATTTGTCGGCACCGCTGCGGGTTTGGTGTTCTCGTCGGGCTACACGGCCAACCAGGGCGCGGTGGTCGGGCTATCGGGCCCGGGTTCGCTGTTGGTGTCGGATGCTCTGTCGCACGCCTCGCTGGTCGACGCGTGCCGGCTGTCCCGGGCGCGGGTCGTGGTCACTCCACACCGCGCGATCGACGCCGTCGACACGGCGCTGGCCGCACGGGACGAAGAGCGCGCCGTCGTCATCACCGAATCGGTGTTCTCCACCGACGGTGCTCTGGCCCCGATCCGAGAACTGCATGAGGTCTGCCGCCGGCACCGGGCTCTGCTGATCGTCGACGAGGCCCACGGATTGGGTGTGCGGGGCACCGGCGGCCGCGGGTTGCTGCACGAGCTGGGCTTGGCCGGTGCACCCGACGTGGTGATGACGACGACGCTGTCCAAGGCACTCGGCAGCCAGGGCGGTGCGGTCCTGGGATCGGTGGCCGTGCGCGATCACCTCATCGACGCCGCCCGGCCGTTCATCTTCGACACCGGACTGGCGCCGGCCGCGGTCGGCGCCGCGCTGGCCGCATTGCACGTTCTGCAGCGCGAGCCGTGGCGGTCCGAGGCGGTTCTGCGTCATGCGGCCGCGCTGGCCGAGATCTGCGGCGTGCTGCAGGTTCCGCAATCCGCGGTGGTGTCGGTGATCCTCGGCGAGCCAGAGGTGGCGCTCGCCGCCGCGACGGCGTGCCTGGACGCCGGTGTCCGGGTGGGCTGCTTCCGTCCGCCGACCGTGCCGGCCGGCACCTCACGCCTGCGCCTGACCGCACGCGCGTCGCTGGACGACGATGACCTCGAGTTGGCCCGCACGGTACTCACCGACGTGCTGGCCGCCGCCCGGCGTTGACGGTCCTGGTCGTCACCGGGACAGGGACCGGGGTCGGCAAGACCATCGCCACTGCGGCCCTGGCAGCGGCGGCCCGCCAAGCCGGCATTCCCGTCGCCGTCTGCAAGCCGGTGCAAACCGGGACCGCGGCCGGAGATGACGACCTCGCTGAGGTGACCCGACTGACCGGGATAAGCAAGGTGGTCGGACTGGCCCGCTACCCGGAGCCGATGGCGCCGCTGGCCGCTGCAGAGCAGGCCGGAAGGGCGCTGCCCAGCAAGCGCACCATGCTCAAACTCATCAATGCCGTCGACCATCCGGGGCAGCTGACCCTGGTCGAGGGTGCCGGCGGGCTGCTCGTCGAAATCGCCGACGGCGGCGTCACGCTACGCGACCTGGCCGCCGACCTCGGAGCCGCCGTGCTGGTGGTCACCACCGCCGAGCTCGGCACCCTCAACCACACTGCGTTGACGGTGGAATCTATTGCGGCGCAGAACCTTTCCTTCGCCGGCCTGGTGATCGGCAACTGGCCGCTGCCACCGGGGGTGGTGGAGGCGTCCAACAGGTCCGCGCTGGTGCGACTCGGACCGATGCGCGCCGCGCTGCCCGCCGGCGCCGGCGAACTGAGCACCGCGGAATTCACAGCGATGAGCGCGCACGCGTTCGACCGCGACTGGGTGAGAAGTCTGCTCGGCTGATGGTCCATTCGGTGGAGTTGCTCTTCGACGCCGACACCGAGGCGAGGCTGCGTCGGATCTGGAATGACCTGGACGCTGCGGACCTACCCAGCCGCGTTCCGGCCGGCCGGCCCCACGTCACGGTGGCAGTGGCCGAACGGATCGCGCCCGATGTCGACGAGTTGCTGCTGCCGATCGCTCGGCAACTGCCGATCGAGTGCAGCATCGGGGCGCCGCTGTTGTTCGGCCAATCGAATGCGGTGCTGGCCCGGCTGATCGTCCCGACTACCGAGTTACTCGGCCTGCACGCCGCGGTGCACCGGGTGTGCGGCCCGCATCTGCTGCCTGGCCCGCTGCCGCACAGCCTGCCCGGCCAATGGACCGCGCACGTGACCCTGGCCCGCCGCATCGAAGGCGCACCAGTGGGTCCGATGTTGCGACTGGCAGGACAGCCCGCCGAGATCGGCGGCAGCCTGAGCGCTCTGCGTCGTTGGGACGGCACCGACCGCGTTGAGTATCCGATCGGCTGACTTAGGTGCCGCTGCTGCCGGGACTCGCGCCAGCGCCCGCGGTGTAGGACGCCTTGCCGGTACCGGCCAATGCCCCGCCGGACACGATCAGGTACTCGTCACGGATTGGCTGCTCGCTGAGGAAATCCTCGAGGATCTCCCGGGCGCCGGCGGCGTAACGGGCCTGCGCCGCAAGCGTCGTCCCCGACACGTGCGGCGTCATGGCCTCATGGGGCATGGTGCGCCACGGATGATCCTTGGGCGGGGGCTGCGGGTACCAGACGTCGCCCGCGTAACCGGCCAACTGGCCACTTTCCAGCGCTGCCACCACCGCGTCGCGCACGCAGATCTCGGCACGCGCCGTGTTCACGATGTAGGAGCCAGGCCGCATCGAGGCGATCAGCTTCTCGTCGAACAGGTGATAGGTCTGCGGGTGCAGCGGCGCATGGATGGACACCACGTCGACGGAGCACGCCAGCGACGCGGCGTCGGGGTGATAGGTGACGTTGAGTTCCTTCTCGACATCGTCGGGCAGTCGGCGCGTGTCGAAGTAGTGCAGGTTGACGTCGAAGGGTGCCATCCGGCGCAATGTGGCCAGACCGATTCGGCCGGCGGCGATCACGCCCACATCCATGCCCTCGACGTCGTAGGCGCGTTCAACGCAGTCGGCGATGTTCCAGCCGCCATCTCTGACCCACTGATGAGACGGGACGAAATTGCGCACCAACGCGAGGATCTGCATGACGGCGTGCTCTGCGACGCTGATGCTGTTACAGAAGGTGACCTCGGCGACGGTGAGTCCGCGGGCAATAGCCGCGTCGAGGTCGACGTGATCCGAGCCGATTCCGGCGGTGAGCGCCAGCTTGAGGTTCTTGGCCTTGGCGATTCGTTCAGCAGTCAGATACGCAGGCCAGAATGGTTGGGAGATAACGACATCCGCGTCGGGCAGTTCGCGCTCGAATTCCGAGTCCGGGCCTTCCTTGTCCGACGTCACCACCAACTGGTGGCCGTTGCCTTCCAGGAAGGTGCGCAGGCCAAGCTCACCGGACACGCAGCCCAGCAGTTCGCCCGGCGTGAAATCGATCGCCGACGGCGTCGGCAAGGTCTGGCCGCCGGGGTAGCCGTGCAGCACCGGGATGCTGTCCCGCGCGTAGACCGGGGGATAGCCCGTGACCGGGTCCGGGTAGAGAACGAGTAGTACTTTCGCCATCGCAGTCTCCTTTGACTCCTGGTGCCGGGATGCCCCCACATCTACCACTGCGAGAGCACGCAGGATGTGTTGTCACGTTGACGACGCAGCCAACGGGCGAAAGAATCCTTGACGTGTCCGATCCGGCCGAGTCCGCGGCGAACCGGCTGCGCGGTTGGTTGCAGGCGCTGGTGTCGCATCGGCACGGCAGCGAGGTCTACCAGACGTCGACGATGGGCGCTCTGCTCGACGGCGTCTACGACGGCGATGTCACCATCCGAGAGTTGTTGGAGCATGGCGATTTTGGCCTGGGCACCTTCAATGGCCTCGACGGCGAGATGCTGGTGCTCGACGGGGTCTGCTACCAGCTGCGCGGCGATGGCAGCGCTCAGCCCGCCGAGCCGGACCAGTGCACCCCCTTTGCGGTCGTCACCTGGTTCGACGCCGATCGCTCATTCGAGGTGTCTGCAGCCCGTCGACCGCGCCGGACTCAAAGCGCGGATCGACGAGTCGTTGCCGAGCGCCAACTTGATTGTCGCCGTTCGGGTTAGCGGCGACTTCAGCGTGATTCGCACCCGCACGGTGACCGAGCAGCATCGCCCCTACCCGCCGTTCACCGAAGCCACCCAGGACCAGCAGGAAGTGACCTTCCGCGACGTCACCGGAACGCTGGCCGGATTCCGGATGCCCGACTACGAGCAGGGCGTCTCGGTGGCGGGGTATCACTCGCATTTCGTCGACGCCGAACGGCGCCACGGCGGACACGCCCTTGATTACCGGTTGACCCGGGGCCGTGTCGAGATCAGCGTGCGCTCGGATCTCCATCTGAGCCTGCCACGTACGCCGGAATTCCTTGCCGCCGAACTGAACCGGCCCGACATGGACAACCAGATCCGTCGAACCGAAGGGTAGTGAACTGAGCAGCAACGAGGTGCGATCAGCCCAGCGCGTCGTCGAGACGCTGACCGCGTACGGCATCCAGTACATCTTCGGCGTCCCGGGCGCCAAGATCGACGCCGTCTACGACGCGCTGGCCGACGGCGGCCCCGAGTTGATCGTCTGCCGTCATGAGCAGAATGCGGCGTTCATGGCCGCCGCCGTCGGCCGGCTCACCGGGACACCGGGCGTCGCGTTGGTGACATCGGGGCCGGGCACCACGAATCTGGCGACCGGACTCATCACCGCCACCACCGAGCAAGACCCGATGGTCGCGATCTGCGGCGCGGTGCAGCGGTCCGACCGGCTCAAGCGGACCCACCAATCGATGGATGCCGTTGCCGCGCTGAAGCCGTTCACCAAATACACCGGCGAGGTCGACGATCCCGACAACGTGCCCGAAGCCGTCGCCAACGCCATCCGCAGCGCACTCACGCAGCCGCGCGGGGCCGCCGCCGTGGTGCTGCCCGCAGACGTGTTGACGGCCCCCACGTCGGCGAGGATCGTCGAGCCGAACCCGGTCCCAGCGTTGGGTCCCGCGCCAGCCGATCGAATTGCCCAGGCCGCCAAACTGATTCGCGCGGCACAGCGCCCGGCATTGTTTGTCGGCATCCGGGTGGGGGAGCCCGCGCCGTGCGCGGCGCTACGTGAACTCCTCGCCGTCACCGAGTTGCCGGTCGTCGAGACATTCCAGGCGGCCGGCGTAGTCTCCCGTGAACTCGAGGATCACTTCGTCGGACGCGTCGGGCTGTTCCGCAACCAACCCGGCGACGTCGTCATCGGCCACGCCGATGTTCTGGTGACAGTCGGCTTCGATCCGGTCGAATACGATCCGCGGCTGTGGAATCCGGATCCGGCTCGCACCCTGATCCACCTCGACGAGATGCCCGCCGACATCGACAACCACTATCAGCCCACGCTCGAATTGCGGGGCGACATCGCCGCCACGTTGACCGAGCTCACCGGGGCGCTGACAGGCCTGCGACTGGAGGACGACGTGCGGGCCCGGGTCGCCGAACAACGAGCGGCGCTGTCGAGCATCGACGTCGAGGCCCGACACCACCCGCAGACCGATTCCGGCGTCAACCCGGCCGCCGTCGTGCTCAAGATTCGCGACCTTCTCGACGACGACGCCACGGTTTCCTGTGACGTGGGATCGCATTACATCTACATGGCCCGGCACTTCCGGGTCTATCAGCCGCGGCGACTGCTGTTCTCCGATGGCCAGCAGACGCTCGGTGTCGCGCTGCCGTGGGCGATGGCCGCCGCACTGGTTCGACCGGGCACCCCGGTCGTGTCGGTATCCGGTGACGGTGGATTCCTTTTCAGTGCACAGGAATTGGAGACCGCGACGCGACTGGGCCTGAGTTTCACCCACGTGATCATGCGCGACAACGCCTACAACATGGTCGCCTTCCAGGAGGAGCTGAAGTACGGCCGCGCTTCGGGGGTTCAGCTGGGCGACTACGACATCACGCATTACGCGGCGGCGTTCGGCGCCAACGGTATTCGGGTCAACAGCCTTGCCGAGTTCGAGCAGGCGTTCACCCGCTCGCTGACCGAGCCGGGAGTGACGATCATCGACGTGCTCGTCGACTACAGCCGCAACACCGAGCTGTTCGCCGAATTGCACGACGACGTACTGGAATAGCGTTTAGGCGCTGAAGAGCAGATACAGGCCGGTGAACGTGTAACCGACCATGACCAGCATCATGGTGAGCTGGCCGGTGAGCTGATGGCCCGAGGGCAGCAGCCGCAGCGCCTTGTCGTGCGCCGCGATCACCGCGACGATGTGCCCGGTCACCACAGACGTCACCTTGACCACGGCCAGCACCGTGGGGTGCAGCGACAGCACGTACGCAACGTGTAAATGCCCGAGCCCGAGCAGATTCCAGTGTCTGCCGAGCGGATCGGCCAGGGCAAAGACCGCCTGCTGTCCGCGCTCGACCAGGTAGGACAGGTAGTGCGCGAAGATATAGCCCACCACGATCGGGATCAACGAGTGGGCCAACTCGCCTGGCAATCCCCGACGCGTGTCGCGATCGAGGCCGCCCGACGCTCGCGCGGCCAGAGAGAACGTCGTCGCGACCACCGCGATGAAGGCGAGCAACCCGACGGTCCGCAATCCGCACAACGAGGCCGACACTGGCACGCCGTGCACAGCGCGGGCGAGGCCGTCGGCGAAGTTACGCCACGTCGTGGACGACGAGAAGCTGTCGAAAGCGGTCGAACCCAGCAACACCGCCAGCACCGCGACGACGCCCGGCCGGATCGGCAGCGACAGCAGATGATCGAACGGATTGCCGATCGCGATCTTCCTGGTCTGCGGGTCGCGGCGAAAGGGGGAGAGCCGCGATACCGCCATGCTGTACACGCCGAACGGGTCGGCTCGGGCGAACCAGCGTTGCCCGCACAACCACGCTCCGATCAACAGCACCGCGGTGTAGAGCAGCAGCCAGGTTTTGATCCACGACAGTGCCGCGGGATTGGGGCTGGCCAATTCCATCCAGACGAACGCGAAGAGGCCCACCGCGGCCGGCCGATACCCCCAGGATTCCGGGTAGCAGAGCCGCGCGCGGGCCACGCCTTCTGGTGTAATACGTTGCAGCAGTTGGTATACGGTCCGGACCGGGGAGATGATCCGCCACACCGGCCCGAGGAGCAGTGAAAGCGGTACCAACCCAACCCACAGCAGCACGTAGAAGACTCCGAGCAGCGCGTTGCCCTGTGTCTGCGGTCCGCACAACCCAGCGAGCAACACCCATCCGCTGAACAACAATGCAATGGCCGCCGCGACGCCGCGGGTAATCCGCGAATCCACGAATGTGGTGACCGCCGTTGGAAGTGGTCGGGTCGGATTGTCGGCATCAAACCGCGGGCGCTTCCACGCGAACGCGACCAGGGCGAAGGTGAAAGTCAACGCCCACGCCGCGCCGATGACGGAAAAGGCGTACGGCACAGGAAGATCGCTCGACCCACCGAGGCCGTGAGCCAAAACCCGCGGGTCAGTCACGGATGCACGTGGATGGTGGCGACGGTCCGGTCGAGGTGATGCAACTCGACGTCGACACTGCCTGGCACGTCGACGCTGAATTGAAAGGTCTGGTTGGCCGTCGCGGCCACCTCGAACTTGTGATCGGGTACCGAGTGCACGTGCAACTCGTCGGTGACGTCGCTGGTGACATGAAGCGTGATCGGCTGGTGAACCGCTGCCTGCAGGGTCGCGTTGGCCGGTGTCACTTGGCCGCGGGAGATGGTGATGTCGACTGAAAGCCCGGTGCCCGTACCCGTTTTCGACGAGCTACCGCACCCCGCGAGTGCCGCGGACGTCGCGACCACCGCCAGCAACACCAACGCTGAACGCAGCGTGACCGCCCTCATGCCGCCTTCGGGGTGGGCTGGTCCAATGCCGGTTCCCGTGGTTGCGGCGGCGCGGTGTCCTTGGCATTGATCCGGCCCGCGCCCCACGTCAGGAAGCTGATGACGGTCAGCGTGAAGAACAGCACCACGATTCCGCCCGCGGTGAACAGCCATGCCGGGACGCCGGGATCGCGTTCGCGCTGCAAGATCGATACCTCGAAAGCGAAGTTGCGCGTCCCGTTGCTGAGCACCGGAATCTCCGGCACCGGGATGGCGGCGTCGGCCGGCGCCCAAAGCGGCACGGCGGCTAGATCCCGGCCGTCGTGAACACGCAGCAAGGTTTTCCAATCACCCCACACCGGAACGGGTTCGGTCGAGACGTAGTGACCAAGCCCGACTTTTTGCAGCCGGTTGATGAACAGGCCCCGGTGGTTTTGCATCTTGCCCTGCCAGGCCAAGATGGTGACCCAATCCGGGTGGTCGCCGGCCATGTCGGCCGGGTGGAGCTGAATGTCGGCCGACGCCAGGCGTTGTCCGGGTGGACTGGGCAGATCGGTCAGCTTGACGGTCGCGCTGTCCTGCTTCGGGACATTGATGTGCAGTCCGTTGGCGACCGTGCCGCCGATGACGAGCACCGTCAGCGCCACGGCGGTGATGCCGAAGGCACGGCCCGGTAGCTTTTGGCTCGTCAGCACCATGCCGAGCAAGGCCGCGCACACCCCGGCGAAAATGGCCACCGGCACCGCCGTCGGCAGAGCCTCGCGCCACAGATCGACCGGCCATGGGTAGTGGTAAACCCTGCCGATCCACAGCGATTCGAGCCATAGGCCGACCGTGCCGATACCGAGACCTGACACCGCGCCGAAGAGAATCGGCCGGCGGAACAACGGCGTGAACGCCACCAACTCGACGACCAGCGCCGGGCCGAGATACAGCGGGAACCAGTTGATCGGCGCGCCCAGGATGGGTCCCACAATCAGCGCCACGATGCCTCGTAGCGCGATGGCGAACAGTGCAGCGATGACGGCCGCCCCACGACCCAGCGTCATGCGGGCGACGATCGTGCCGACGGCGGCGGCCGCCGCGATCAGCATCGGCTGGAACACCAATCGAAACTGCGGGACGCCGAAGTCGAATTCGATTTGGTAGACCGACATTCCGATGAGCAAACCGCCGCAGGACAGGTAGCGGACGATTCGGACAAAGGGACGGTCTTTTCGCTCGAGCGCACCATCGGCGGCATCGCCTGCCTGCAGGTCTCGGGCGCCCTCGTACTCCAGCATCAGCACCGCGAAGAGGGAGAAGTTGGCGCCGCCGATCATCATCAGATGCGTTGGGCCCCACAACGTCACGTCCTGGCCGAAGATGCGATGCCAGACGTCATCGAGTGGGAAACCGATCATCGCGTACATACCGCAGGCCGCCATCAGTAACCCGCCCACCGGCGCGTACCAGTTGCGGGTGATACGCAGCGCGGCCGGTCCCGGCTTGTCGAACGGCAGCACCACAGCCAAACTGCCGGCCACGAAGATGCCGAACAGGCCGATGATGATGAAGTAGTGCGCCGGGTTAGCCAGTGGTCCGGGATCGCGGCCGTTGCCGATATGCCAGCTGACGTCCCAAATAAACCCGAACAGGGCGCAGATGATCGACGTAGTGAACACCAGAACGGGTAGCGCGACCCACGACGGGCGGTCGAACTTACCGCCCAGCCACTCGCCAGCGGAGGTCAGCCACGTGATGCGGTGCGTGCGATGCGCCCAGCCGATGTACAGCATCGCTGCGCCGATGATCATCGCGGCGATCGACAGTCCGATGACTTGGTTGAGGCCCGCGCCCCGCGCCGGCGGCTCCGCTGCAAGAAGTGTCAGAACCACCGAATTACCTCCCACTGCAACGGCCCACCCGAAGTCTTTCGGGCGCTGAACTTACCCAACAGTAGGTAGCCAGTGGGCCCTACGCTCAAACTTCGACGGATTTGCTACCGCCGTGTTTCAGTCGTGGTTTTTCTCGGCCGTGTCGGCAACCGGAGCCTGCTCGTATCCTCGGGGTTTATTGCCGCCGCTCCTCGGCATCGCTGCGCTCTGCATCGTCGTCGTCGGGGTTTATTGCCGCCGCTCCTCGGCATCGCTGCGCTCTGCATCGTCGTCGTCGGGTGTCCGCCGGTCTTTGATCGCGACATACAACACCACGGCGACCACGACAACGGCCGGCAAGAACGCGGGGCCGGCCAACAGCAGCCAATGATGGGCGACGTATTCGACGTGTGTGTTAGGCAATTGACGTCACTCCCGGGGCTCGACGACTCACCCCGACTGGGTACCCATCGACGGCCGAGGTGACCACATGACGTTTGTGCAGGTGCACCCCGCTAGCCTAGCCTGGGCACCGTTCAACGCTGGTTGTGATGAGCCGGGAGCAATGTGCGTCCCCGCGTGCGTGGACAGGACAAGACAAAGACTTAAAGGAGTAGCTGGTGACTCAGGCGGCGACTCGGCCAACGTCCGACACCGATAGCACCGACATATTGGCGGTGGCCCGCCGACAGGTGCTCGAGCGCGGTGAAGGGCTGGGCCAACAGCAGGTGCTGGAAGTGCTGCAGCTGCCCGACGAGCGGCTCGAGGAGCTGTTGGCGCTGGCGCACGAGGTGCGCATGGCCCACTGCGGTCCCGAGGTCGAGGTCGAAGGCATCATCAGTCTGAAAACCGGTGGCTGCCCGGAGGATTGCCACTTCTGCTCGCAGTCGGGGTTGTTCGCCTCGCCGGTGCGCAGCGCTTGGCTGGACATCCCGAGCCTGGTCGAGGCGGCCAAGCAGACCGCAAAGTCCGGCGCCACCGAGTTCTGCATCGTCGCCGCCGTGCGCGGACCTGACGAGCGGCTGCTGGCGCAGGTGGCCGCGGGCATCGAGGCCATCCGCGACGCCGTCGACATCCAGATCGCCTGCTCGCTCGGCATGTTGACCGCCGAGCAGGTGGAACGGCTTTCGGCGATGGGTGTGCATCGCTACAACCACAACCTGGAGACCGCTCGCTCGTTCTTCCCCAACGTCGTCACCACGCACAGCTGGGAAGAACGCTGGGAGACGCTGTCGATGGTGCGCGAGGCCGGCATGGAGGTCTGCTGCGGCGGCATCCTCGGCATGGGTGAGACCGTCGAGCAGCGTGCCGAGTTCGCCGCCAACCTGGCCGAGCTGGACCCCGACGAGGTGCCGCTGAACTTCCTCAACCCCCGGCCCGGTACGCCGTTCGGCGATCTCGATGTCCTGCCCGCCGGCGAAGCGCTCAAAGCGGTGGCCGCGTTTCGGTTGGCCCTGCCCCGGACGATGCTGCGATTCGCCGGTGGTCGCGAGATCACGCTGGGCGACCTGGGCGCCAAGCAGGGCATCCTGGGCGGCATCAATGCGGTGATCGTCGGCAACTACCTGACCACGCTGGGGCGTCCCGCCGAAGCCGATCTGGAGTTGCTCGATGACTTGCAGATGCCGATCAAGGCCCTCAACGCCAGCCTGTAGCGCGTGATGGTCCGCGATCTGCCCGCGCCGGTCAGCGCCGGCCACTACAACATCTATACGGGCAAGTCGGCCGCGGATGGCGCCGCCATTCCGACTGCGGCCCAACTGGGCTTGGAGCCGCCCCGGTTTTGCGCCGAGTGTGGCCGCCGGATGGTGGTGCAGGTGCGCCCCGACGGCTGGTGGGCGAAATGTTCTCGGCACGGTCTGGTCGATTCCTCCGAACTCGACGCGCGCCGATGACGGATCCGCGAACCGCCGGCGCACCGCGGATTTCTCGACGACGCGCGGCGTTCACCGTCGCTGCGGGACTGCTGCCGGCGGGTGTGCTCGTCGGCGCCCTGTGGGCGTGGCTCGCCCCGCCGATCAGAGGCGTCCTGGTGTTGGCGCACAGCGGGGAACGACTGCACGAGTACCTGGGCCCGGAGTCCGACCACTTCTTCGTCGCCGCGTTCCTGATACTCGGGATGCTCAACGTCGTCGCCGCCACCGCAGCGGTGCTGGCTTGGCAGTGGCGGGCGCATCGCGGACCCGGAATGGTCGTCGGACTGTGTGCCGGCATGGTGATCGCCGCCGCCGCAGCGGTTGGCGTGGGTGTCTTGGTGGCCCACTTACGTTATGGCACAGTCAATTTCGCGACGATACCGCTGAGCCACGACCACACACTGCACTACTTCGCAGAGGCGCCGCCGGTGTTCTTCGGTCCGTCGCCACTGCAGATTGCCTGCACGCTGCTGCTGCCCGCGGCTACCGCCGCACTGGTATACGCCGTGCCGTCCGCGGCTACCTCACGCGACGATCTCGGCGGCTATCCGCCCGTCGAGGCGGTGTATCCGCGGACGCGGACTGCTGTCGACGCCGTCATAGCGGACGGCGGCTCACCGACTTCCCGGTGATGACTTTGGCCGCGATCACGGCCAGTCGCGCCATCCCGACGTAGGTCGCCGGGTTGAACATCGTCGGCCATTTCGTCCTGATCAGATGATCGCTCACTGGCCGGCGCGCGAAGCGATCCTGCAACCAGCGCAACGCCATTGGCGCCGAGAGCGGGTGCAGCAGCAGATGCTCGTTGAACGCGTCGCGGTGATAGGTGACGTCGGCACCGCCGGCCGAGTAGGCATCGGCCAACCGGTCGATGTCCTCGACGTCGATCAGGTAGTCGTGCACCGCCTGCACGATCAACACCGGCGGGGTGGGCACCTTGGCGCCCAGCCTGATGCGGTCGAAGACGTCTTGCACCTCCGGCATCCTCAAAATGTCTTCCAGCGGCCGGTCGAGATAGTCGCCGACGTCCTTCTTGATCATCCGGAGCACGGCGCCGACGGTCGTCATGCCCTCCAGTCGACGCAGCAGCGCGCGCCCCTCGTCGCTGGCGTGTTCCTGGATGACCCTGTTCAGATCGGGATAGACGTGCATCAGCGCGGCGATCACCATTGCCGGCAGACCCGACAGATAGGTGCCGTTGAGGCGGCTGAAGGTGTGGCCGAGGTCGCCGACCGGCGACCCGAGGACCGCGCCGACGATATCCAGATCGGGCGCGTAGTCGGCGCACAATTCGGCGGCCCACGCGGTCGCCAGCCCGCCACCGGAGTAGCCCCACAGCGCCACCGGCGCCGACGAAGATAGTCCCAGCCGCTCGGCGCTCAGCGCGGCCCGGACGCCGTCGAGGATGAAGTAGCCGGGTTCGAACGGTGCGCCCCACATTCCGGTGCGGCCTTCGTGGTCCGGTATTGACACCGCCCAGCCCTCAGCGAGAGCGGCGGAGATCAGCAGGTACTCCAGCTGGGCCAGCGAGCCCAGCGCCTGGGCCCGTCGCCGCAGTGCGTACGACGGAAAGCAGCGAGACGACACCGCGTCGATCGCGCACTGATACGACAGCACCGGGCACGGCCGCTCGGGACTGGCGTCGGCGGGCACGATCACTGTCGTTGCCGTCGCCTCCGGTTGTCCGTTCATGTCGGTGGTGCGGTAGAGCAGCTGGGTCGCCATCGTCTGTTGCGGGATCAACCCGAGAAACGCCAGCTCAACGTCGCGCGAGCGCAGGACGGTGCCGGGCTCGGCGTGCTGGTATCCCGCCGGCGGCTGGTAGAACGGGTCCTCGGTCGGCAGTAGTGGGCGCGCCTTGGCCTGCAGTTCCTCGTGGGGCGGGCGTCCGATCCACTCCGCACCGGTAGCGGTCGCAAGGTTGCCAATGTCCATCGGGGCATTGTCGCTTAAGAGTGCTTTAAGAATCCAGTCGGCCCGCCGGTGAGTCGGCCATGTCACGCCGAACCGGGAGGTCGCAGCGCCGCGAATTCATCGGTGACGCGCAACTGGGAATCTGTGAAGCGGTACAACGCTGCCGGACGACCACCACTGCGCCCGGACTGCGCGACGGTGCCGGTCGGGCTGATAACCCCACGGCGGGCCAGCACGCGCTGCAGGTTGGTGGTGTCGACCTGGTAGCCCAACGTGGCGCTGTAGATGTCGCGCAGTGTCGACATCGCGAATTCGGTGGGGGCCAGCGCGAATCCGATATTGGTGTAGGACATCTTGGCGGCCAGCCGGGTGCGGGCGTGTTCGACCATCGGGCCGTGGTCGAACGCCATCGGCGGCAGCGCGGTGACGGGGTGCCAGCTGGTGTCCGAGGGCAGTTCCGGAATGGCAGGGGAGGGCACCAAGCCCAGGAAGGTCGACGCGATGGTCCGGGTGTCGGGCAGTCGCTCGGGTTCGGAAAACACCGCGAGCTGCTCCAGGTGAGCGACTTCACGCAGGTCGACCTTCTCCGCGAGTTGGCGCCGCACCGACGTCGTCATGTCTTCGTCGTGGCGTAGCTGCCCGCCGGGCAACGACCACGCACCACGCTGTGGATGTCGCGCACGTTGCCACAGCAGGACGTTGAGCTCGGATTTCTGCGTCTTGGGCCCTGGCCCGAGCCCGCGAACCTGGAATACGACAGCGAGCACTTCGTGCGCAGTGCTACCATTGGTCATGTTTTCGATTGTAAGTCGAAAACCCTTGCCGGGAGGCGAAAGGATCGACTATGGCAGTCGTGAATCGCACCGAGGTGCGGTCATACGGACTGGACAATCACGTGGCAAACGATCTGGCCGCGGGAATCACTAACTCTCCCAACGGTTTCAGTGGCATTGACGGTGACGAACAATGGGCGGCCGAGATTCGTCGGCTGGCCGATCTGCGAAACGCCACGATTTTGGCGCACAATTACCAGCTGCCGGCCATCCAGGATGTCGCTGACCACGTGGGCGACTCGCTCGCACTGTCCCGGGTCGCCGCCGAGGCGCCCGAAGACACCATCGTGTTCTGCGGCGTGCACTTCATGGCCGAGACCGCGAAAATCCTGAGCCCCGACAAGACGGTGCTCATCCCGGATCAACGAGCAGGCTGCTCGCTGGCCGACTCGATCACCGTGGACGATCTGCAGGCCTGGAAGGACGAGCACCCCGGCGCGATCGTGGTCTCCTATGTCAACACCACCGCCGCGGTGAAGGCGCTCACCGACATCTGCTGCACCTCGTCCAACGCCGTCGATGTCGTCGCCTCCATCGACCCCGACCGTGAGGTGCTGTTCTGCCCGGACCAGTTCCTCGGCGCACATGTGCGCCGTCTGACCGGCCGCGACAACGTGCATGTGTGGGCGGGTGAATGCCACGTGCATGCCGGGATCAACGGTGAGGAGCTCACCGAGCAGGCACGCAAGCACCCGGACGCCGAATTATTCGTCCACCCCGAGTGCGGTTGCGCAACCTCGGCGCTGTACCTGGCCGGCGAGGGTGCATTCCCGGAAGACCGGGTGAAGATCCTGTCGACCGGCGGGATGCTCGACGCCGCCCGCGAGACCCGCGCCCGGCAGGTACTGGTCGCCACCGAGGTCGGGATGCTGTATCAGCTGCGCAACGCCGCCCCGGACGTCGACTTCCGCGCGGTGAACGACCGCGCGTCCTGCAAGTACATGAAGATGATCACCCCCGCAGCGCTGCTGCGGTGCCTTCTCGAGGGTGCCGACGAAGTCCATGTCGACGCGCAGACCGCGGAACGGGCTCGCAAGAGTGTGCAGCGGATGATCTCGATCGGCCGGCCCGGCGGCGGCGAATGAGCCTGCATCCGGCCTGGCGGGAGAGCGCCGACGTCGTCGTCATCGGTACCGGTGTCGGCGGTTTGGCCGCCGCGCTGGCCGCGCACCGGGCCGGCCGACGGGTCGTCGTACTCAGCAAAGCCGGACGCAAGCCCGGCGGAACGGCCACGCATTACGCGCAAGGCGGCATCGCCGTGGTACTGCCGGACAACGATGACTCGGTCGACGCGCACGTTGCCGACACTCTCGCGGCCGGCGCCGGGCTGTGCGATCCGGACGCGGTGACTTCGATCGTCGCCGACGGCTACCGCGCGGTGTCCGAATTGGTCAGCGCCGGAGCTCGATTCGACGAATCGTCATCCGGCGGTTGGGCATTGAGCCGCGAAGGGGGGCACACCCGGCGGCGCATCGTGCATGCCAACGGCGATGCCACCGGCGCGGAAGTACAACGCGCCCTCGATCACGCGGCGGACACGCTGGACATCCGCACCAAACACACTGCGCTGCAACTGCTGCGGGACGCGGGATCGGTGACCGGCGTGCTGGTCGCCAGTCGGCGGGGGATCGGCGTCGTCCATGCGCCGTCCGTCATCCTGGCCACCGGCGGGCTGGGTCATCTCTACAGCGCGACCACCAACCCCGAGGGCTCGACCGGCGACGGGATCGCGCTGGCGCTGTGGGCCGGCGTGGCGGTGAGCGACATCGAGTTCATTCAGTTCCACCCGACGATGCTGTTTGACGGAACCGCGGGTCGCGGGTCCGGAAAGCGTCGCCCGTTGGTCACCGAGGCGATCCGGGGCGAGGGCGCGGTTTTGGTTGACAGCCAAGGCAACTCGGTGACCGCCGGCGTGCACCCGATGGGCGATCTGGCTCCCCGCGATGTGGTGGCATCGGCCATCGACACCCGGCTCCGAGCCACCGGCGAGCCCTGCGTCTTCCTCGACGCCCGCGGTATCGCCGATTTCAAGCGCCGCTTCCCGACCGTCACCGCATCGTGCCGGGCTGCCGGCGTCGACCCGGTCACCCAGCCGATCCCGGTGGTCCCGGGCGCGCACTACAGCTGCGGTGGAGTGGTGACCGATGTGTACGGCCAGACCGAGCTGCCCGGGCTGTTCGCCGCGGGTGAGGTTGCCCGCACCGGGATGCACGGCGCCAACCGGCTGGCGTCCAACAGCTTGCTTGAAGGTTTGGTGGTCGGGGGAAGGGCCGGCAAAGCCGCCGCCGCACACGCGGCGGATGCCGGGCCGGTGCGCGCCGGAACGGCGGAACCTGTCGATCGCGCGGCGCTGGTCCGCGGCGACCTGCAGCGGGCGATGAGCCGCGACGCGTCGGTGGTCCGTGACGCCGACGGTCTGCACGGGTTGATCGACACACTGTCGGTCGCGCCCGAGGCGGCGGTCGTCACCCGCGCCGGACTCGAAGACGCCGCGCTGACCGCCACCGCCCGCGCGCTGGCCGCCTCCGCGCTGGCTCGCGAGGAGAGTCGCGGTTGCCACCATCGGGCCGAATACCCTGATGCGGCAGGCATTCCGGCCCGCAGCCTGGTTGTCCGGCTGGCCGCTGACTACAGCGCTGAGGTCGAGACACTGGCGGCGGTGTGTTGATGTCCCTCTCGGCTAGTGAGCTAGCGGAGGCTCGCGCGACGATCGCCAGCGCGCTCGACGAGGACCTGCGCTACGGACCCGACATCACGACGCGGGCGACGGTGTCCGACGGCGCCAGGACGACGGGGTCGCTGATCACCCGCGAGGCCGGGGTGGTCGCCGGGGTGGACATCGCGCTGCTGGTCCTCGACGAGGTGCTCGGTGCCGACGGATACCGCGTGCTTAACCGCGTGGATGACGGCGCCCGGTTGCAACCGGGCGGGCCGCTGCTGACCGTGGAGGCCCAGACGCTGGGACTGTTGACCGCCGAGCGGACCTTGCTGAACCTGGTGTGCCACCTGTCCGGGATTGCCACCGCCACCGCGGCGTGGGTGGACGCAGTGGATGGCACCAAGGCCCAGATCCGCGATACCCGCAAGACGCTGCCCGGTCTTCGAACGCTGCAGAAGTACGCGGTCCGGGTCGGTGGCGGCGTCAACCACCGCCTCGGGTTGGGTGATGCGGCGCTGATCAAGGACAACCATGTGGCCGCCGCGGGATCGGTGGTCGCGGCGTTGCGTGCGGTGCGGGCCGCAGCCCCCGATCTGCCGTGCGAGGTCGAGGTCGATTCGCTCGAACAACTCGACGAGGTGCTTGCCGAAGGCGCCGAACTGGTGTTGCTCGACAATTTCCCGGTCTGGCAGACCCAGATCGCGGTCCAACGCCGCGATGCGCAGTCACCGGCCACGAAACTCGAATCCTCCGGCGGCCTTTCGCTGGACACCGCCGCCGAGTACGCCGGGACCGGTGTCGACTACCTGGCCGTCGGCGCGCTCACTCACTCGGTGCGGGTGCTCGACGTCGGCTTGGACGTCTAGGCGCGTAGCAGCCGCCGAGCCGCGAGTTTCGCGGCTTCCAGTGCAGTTGCGGTTCCGGAGACCCGGGCGAGTATCAGAGCCCCTTCGATCAGTGAGATAACCGCGACTCCAACGCTTTTCGCGTCCTCCATCGGCCAGCCGTCCTGTTGTAGTCGCTCCCCGATCGCCGTGCACCAGCCATTGAACGCGCGCGCAGATGCCTCGCGGACCAGCCCGCTGGCATGGACCGCTTCGGTGGCGATCGGTTCGATCGGGCAGCCATCTCGCCAGTCCGCGGTCAGGCCGGCGATCAAGAGATCGGCCCAGCGATCGATGATGTCGGCGACCGGAATGTCCCTGGCCAGCAGCCGTCGCAACAGCTCTCCGATGGCGGCGGCGCCGCTGTCGACGACCGCAGCCGCCAACTGCTGCTTGCCCTGGGGAAAGTGGTGGTACAGCGAACCGGGCCGCACACCTGCTTGCTCGAGGATCTGGTTGAGCCCCGTGGCGGCGTAGCCCTGCCGGCGGAACAACGTGGCCGCGGTGTCGAGGAGGGCGGCGCGGCTGCGATCGGATCGGGGCACGGCATTGACTTTACTTGAGTGATCACTCAAGAATGCTGTGATGAGGCAACTGACGTACGAGGAGTCCGGGCGTTACGCCTGGCGTGACGCGCCCGAACCCGAAATCACGCAGGCGCAGCAGGCCCTGGTCCGGCCGGTTCAGGTGGCGTGTTGCGATCTTGACGTCGCCGTCGCGCGCGGTGCCGCGCCGTTGCCGCCCGGATACGCGGTCGGTCACGAGGGACTGGCGGAGGTCGTCGCCGTCGGTGACGACGTCGCGAGCGTGCAGGTGGGCGATCGCGTGGTCGTCCCGTTCCAGATCAACTGCGGGTCCTGCCGCGAATGTCGCCGCGGCGTCACGAGTTCGTGCAGCTCGGTGCCGTTGATGGCCATGTATGGGCTGGGCCCGCTGGCCGGTCTGGACGGCGGCGGCTTCATGTCCGACCTGGTGCTGGTGCCCTACGCCGACGCCATGCTGATTCCGCTTCCGGCGACCGTCGACCCGATTGCCGTCGCCTCGCTGTCGGACAACATCCCCGACGGCTGGCGCGCGGTCGGCCCGTTCGCCGACGAACTGGCGGGCCTCGATCCGGCCGACCGTCGTGTGCTGGTTATCGGCCGACTGTCGATCGGGCTCTACGCGGCGGCGCTGGCCGTCGCTCTGGGCTACCGCGTCGACTACGTCGACACTGACCCGGCCCGTCTGGCCGCGGCGGAGAAAACCGGCGCGGTCGTTCACGACATTGCCAAGCCGGACAAAGCGTGGGAGCCGTTTCCTGTCACCGTTCACACCACCGGTGACCCGGCGCTGCTGTCCGCGGCGCTGCGCGCGACCTGGCCTGATGGCGTGTGCACCGATACGGGGATCTACTTTGCGCCCAGCGTCGAGATGCCGATGCTGCAGGCCTATACGCGGGGAGTGCGCTTCGCGACCGGCCGGGTGAGCGCGCGGGCGGTGATCCCGCAGATCCTGGAGCTATTGGCCGCCGGGTGCGACCTGTCGCCGATCGTCGACCGGGTCGTGCCATGGGAGGACGCGCCCACGGTCTGGCCGACGATGAGCGGCAAGACCGTCTTCACCCGGGTTTAGTCGCGGGCTCGAAACTCGGTGATATCGGCGGCTGCTCTGACGAAGATCGGTTACGTTGATCGCGCAGCTGTGTCGGCATCGATGCCCTAGTACCAGGACCGTGGGGGTGATCGTGGTGTCCGGATTCCTGTTGGATGACGGGTCCGCAATTGCGGTGGGCACAGTGATCGCCGAAGCGGATCACGGCAAGATTTACCAGGTCCTCGGCCAATCCGACGGGGCGGTCAAGCTATTCGATGCCGCCACGCCTGAGGTGTCGACCAGGCTTGACAAGGTCGCTGCGATGATCGCTTCGCCGCTTGCCGCGGCGGTAGCCGACGATGGCTTCGTCACCATGGCCTGGCCGAGGCGCCTGGTGCTCGACGATGGTCGGCCGGCGGGCTACCTCATGCCGCGAATCGATGCGCCGCCTCTGGCCGGAATCTATGGAAGGACCTGGAGCCACCGGGTTGCCACCGCGGTGAATCTCTGTGAAGTGGTCAACCAGATGCACGGGGCGGGGATCGTTCTCGGCGACCTGCAAGATACGCGGATTCTGGTGTCTGACAACGACCGGATCACGCTGATCGATTGTGACGCAGCGCAGTTCGTTGATACGACAGGCCGGTTCTTTCTGGCCCCGGCTGCCCGTGGAGACTTCACCGCGCCCGAGCTGGCTAGCGTCGATTTAACCGTCGCAAGGCGAGAAAAATCGTCGGACTTGTTCGGATTGGCGGTCAATATTCATCTGCTGCTGACGGGCGGCGTCCACCCCTTCCGAGACGGTTTGTGGATCGGAGAGGGCGCTCAGCCAGACCCTTTGATGCTGGCTGCGTCGGGCAACTGGTCCGGCGGTCCGGCGTCTCGCTTCGCGACGAGTCCGTTTGCGCCGTCAGCGACATTTCTGCCGGTCCAGTTGCAGGAGTTGTTCGACCGTGCGTTCGCCGACGGCGCGCGCGATCCCGCTCTGCGGCCCTCGGCGGTGGAGTGGCGGGAGGCACTGCGCCGAATCGAGATCAAAAGCTGCACAAGCAATCCCGAGCACGAGATGCCCGTCGATGCAGCCCGATGCCCGTGGTGCGCGCCCGCCGGCGACCACGACCCGCCGGCGTTGTCGTCGGTTGCGCAGGTCCGTCCGTACCAGCCGCGTACGAAATGGCTGATTGCCGTGGGCGCATCATTGGTGGCGATCGCCGTCCTCGCGATCGTGGTCTTCATCAAGTATTACGACAAATCCGGCCCTTCCGACGCATCGGCAGGGAACAGCGGGCGCTTCACCGGAAGCTACAGCGTCAGCTACGGACCGAAGACCGACCTCGAAGGGGCGCCGCGCAACGCCGAACCCATGGAAAACGAAACATGGCATGTCCGATCAGCCTGCGACACAGGCAGATGTGAGGCGGTCGCAAGCCGGCGGCACGGCGAAGACAACATCGAATTCGATCAGGTCGGGGGACGCTGGATCGCCGTTGCCTTTATGACCGTGGGATGCCAGGGGCTGCCCTCCGCGTCGGCCTGGGTGGCGTATTCACTACGGCCGCAGGCCGATGGCACTCTGTCCGGCATCTCCACCGTGGAGACAGCCAACGGGTGCCTGGACGAGTGGACCGTGACATTCTCCCGTACCGACCAAGCCGATTCGGGTAACCTTCCGGATCCCGCCGGCCTGCCGCGGCGGGTGGTGTCACTCGCCGAGAGGTTGCACGGGCGGTACCACTTGACAGAGACAGGGCAAGGCCTGGAGACGGCTGATCTCTACTACCGAGTCGACACCGTCTGTCCGCGAACCGGAACGCGTTGCATGAGCATGTTCCACAGTCCTCAGGCGGGGCCCATGGCGTTTGTCTTCGACGATGGGCGTTGGACTTGGGACATAGTAGATCCGAGAAACACCTGCTCGGACGGTCGCGCGCAGACGGTGCGGTGGACCACGGTGGTTCCGATGCCCCCAGCGCCGGCAGACCCGATCCTGCAGCTTTCTGGGCACGGGCATCTTGCGATCTTGCAATCCAATGGCGGTACCTGCAATGACGCCGACTACGACGTGCAGATCACTCGCACTGGCGACTAGCGGCCGGCTCAGGTACCGAGCAGTTGCTCGATCCGGTTGGTCAGCGTGCAGAGCGCGGCATCGAACTCCGGGTCGTAAGCATCGATCCACTGACACGTCGCCAGCAGAAACTCCATTGCGCTGGTGGGCAGCACGTTCTGGATACGCAACGGGATGATCGTGGCGCCGCGATTGAGCGCTCGCTCGACTTCGCGTTGCACCTGCGGCGAGGCGTTGGACGAGTCCGACACCAGAACGACGAGGATTTTACAATCGGTGATACCCCGCATGATGGCATCCGGATAGGACTCGCCCCCGCCGATGTTACGAGGCGCGATCCAGCAGCCGATGTCGGAGGTTTCCAGGTGCCGCGCAGTGGCCATGGCCTGCAGAAAGTCCACCGACGAGTAGCTGAGGAACACCGGGGGTGCAGCAGTCGGGTCAGAGTTGCTTGCCGCGGTGGCGGCCGGCCGCGCTGACAAATCAGCCGAACTCAGTAGACGCCTGACGCTGTCGTCGGACCAAATACCGGCGGCCTTGGCCTGCGTGCCGGTGCGGCCGACCAGCCGCGATGAGTGCAGCCCCGTGGTCAGCAACTCGTCGAAGCGCCCTGACTCCAACGGCGAACTCTTGAAACCGTAGGGGCCCATGGTCGAGACGAAATGGCGGTCGGCTTCGGCCATCAATTGAGTGAAGGTCTGCTGATCTGCGGCGGCCAGCAATTCGTCGGCCTCAAAGCCAGGCTCGAGGAGTCGTTGCAGGATCGTGCACTGCAGATCGGTGATCGGGGCAGGAAAGGGCTGGTCGAGGCGCAGCGCCGAGATCAGTTTGCGCGCCGCGCGTTGATCCTCGGCGGTCGGTATGTATCGGCGGAGATTCACCTGGTATGTCGCGTCAAACGGCCCCGAGCCCAGCACCGCCGGGATCCGCTCTAGGAGAGGCAGGAGGCGAAAGTCGGCGGCCAGCGAGCGCCCCGCCACCGAGAAGCCATCGTGGTTGACCCACGCCTGAAACTCGATGCCGCCGCCGACACGCCGTTCGAACTCGTCCCGGTCTGCTGCGACAATGACGCGATGGCCCGCCCCGGTTCGGTTGGCCAGCTCGGTCAGCGACGCGGCGACAATGTCCGATTGTTGAGTGACCACAAAGAGCGTCAGCTCCACGGCGTGCGGCCGGAAACGAACCCGCAGCGCGAGATCGCTTGCGGTGTGATCGATCAGTCGGTCGATCCAGGACCTATCCAGCGCCGGCGAGCCGGGCCGCGTTGAGATCGCCGTCGCCGCGACGTTGACGAGGCTGCCCCCGATTTCGTATTGCGCGAAATACACGTGTCCGGGCCAGCCCGCGTGCTAACCGACCCGACGCAAACCGCTCGCGAACCGCGAGGCGGCGGATCGCACCGTGTCGGTCCCCGGTTCGCCGTTCTCGGAAGACACGTCGCGTTGGCCCCGCTGGATGGTGAAGTCGACCTCCTGGTCGATCTTGGCCTCCTCCATCGCCAGGCGCACCGTGCGAACCACCGCAGCGTGTAGCCACTCGGTCAGAAAGTTCCCGTCATGGACGTCGTATTCGCTGGGCAACAGCGTTCCGGGAACCACCCGCTTGGCGACGGCATACGCCCCGGTGGCACGGTCGATTCCCCGGCTCAGCGTCTCCTCTACCCAGGTGCCGGCGTTGACGTAGGTGTCCCAGCCCACGAATAGGTCCTCTCCGTAGCTTTCGATCTGGACGAATCCGATGCCGCGCTGAAACCGCACGACGATCTGCTCGCGTTCCACCTTGCCGTCGACGCCTGGGTACCAGATCCGCTCCGGCACCACGACCGTGTCCTTGGGGCTGCTCGCCGCTAGTCTGTCCAGTAGATCCTGGCGGATGGCGGCCCGTCGCGGACCGAGCTGCTGGATGCTGGCCTGCCAAAAGTCCAGTCGCCTGATGACGCGCGGGTCATACGTGGGTTTTCCGGTACCCAGCACGAACGTCTTTCGTTGCCGCATATATAGATACAGGGCTATGCCTGCCCCCAGCAGGATGAGCATCCCCAGCGGCGCCAGCGGCGAGACAGCCACGACCGCGCCGAGTGCGCAAAGACCGGCCAGACCAAGTTGCTTCCAATCCGAATGCAGAGACGCGACATTGTTTGACGGGTGCCACACCTGCAGCGGCGAGGATCTGACCCGAGCCAACGGCAACGACGAGACTCGCCGCCCGGACAGGGCGGAATCGACGAGCGTCCTGACGTCTACATCGGAGAGAGTGGGCAGCACTCCGCTTATCGCGGATTTCCGTTCCCCGTGGGTGATCTCGATGGTCAGCAGCAGCTCGTAGCGGTGGAAGTCGAAACGTTCAACGGTGACGGCCAGGCTGGATCGCAGCGACAGGTTCTGCGGCGACGGCAGGCGATACTCGAACCGGAACCAGACCTGGCCGCTCTCGCGGTAGGAACTGAAGCCGACCGCCTCGACGTTGGCCGGCGTTGCGTGCTCGAACCAGGCGTACAGCTGGTCGCGGAGTTGCTCGGCGCGGGTAAAGCTGTTGGTGGTGTTGCGTGGAATGGTCAGGGACCCGACCTCGGCCATAGGTCCCGCGCGCCGTGTCGTCGACTGTGTCGTGCGCTTCTTGCGGACGACAAGCACGACACCCAAAGACACCAGCAACAGAATCAGAAGGGGGACACTGTTATCCACGGGCCGACTCCTCGGACTTTGCCATTCGCCTGAGAGCGTACACCGGCGACGACGGCGGGCGAGGGTCTTTGAGAGCGGGCAGCATCGGATGAATTAACCGTCAACTCACGCGATATAGCCTGGGCGGCAAGGGAACTCGGAAGGATGTGACGAACTCGCAGCGGCCACCGTCGATCAGCCGCCGACGCACGGCCACCGCGTCATGCGCTCGAGGGTCTCAGGCTGAGCGGCAATACCATCTTCACCCGGGTTTGGGCATAAATTTCGCGAGACAGTACCGAGGATTGTGATTTCTCGACAAATCACAACCCTGAGTGCTGTCTCGCGGCGCCGCTAGGCGATATCGCCGACGAAGACCGCGACCCGCCCGATCTGCTGGCGCGCGAAGAACGGGAGACCCGCGCCGTCGCTGCCGGCGGGCAGAACCCGCGGGTTGGTGATGTGGACGTCTTTGCGGATGAAGTGCAGATCGGCTTCGCCGGCGGCCAGCACGTTCTTGACCCAGTCGGTTTTGCCGTGGGCCAGTCCGATCGCCAGCACGTTGCCCTTGCGGTAGGCGGTCACGATCGTCTCGTACGGCTTGCCGGAGGTGCGGCCGCGGTGCTTGATCACCGAGAACGTCGGAAGGTAGCGCGCGATCGGCTTCACCAACGGGTTGAAGTACTTGACCTGAAAGTTCTCGAACCAGACGGGGAAGACCATCGGGATGCCCGGGGTGTTGTTGGGATGGTCCTTGCGGGACATGGCGACTCCGTTTCCTTCGGGTGCGGTCACACTACCGGTCCGATATGTAGTTGCTGTGCTCTGGGACAATGGTTGGCGTGACTGTTATGGCGCGCATCGACCTGCGGGGTGCTGACTTGTCCGTCGCCCGGCTGCGGGCGGCGTTGCCCCGCGGCGGAGTGGACGTGGAGGCCGCCCTGTCCACGGTGCGACCGATCGTCGACGCGGTCGCCGATCGAGGCGCCGAGGCCGCCCTGGCGTACGGCGAATCGTTGGACGGAGTCCGGCCGCCGTCGATCCGGGTGCCCAGTAACGAGTTGGACGCCGCGTTGGCCGGCCTGGACCGCGATGTCCGGTCCGCGCTGGAAGTGGTGATCGAACGCACCCGAGCGGTACACGCCGATCAGCGGCGATCCGACGTGACGACGACGCTGGGCCCAGGGGCCACCGTCACCGAGCGGTGGGTACCGGTCGAACGGGTCGGCCTGTACGTCCCCGGGGGCAACGCGGTGTACCCGTCGAGCGTCGTGATGAACGTGGTGCCGGCGCAGGCCGCAGGTGTCGGCTCGCTGGTGGTGGCCAGCCCGCCGCAGGCCGCTGGCCGCTCCGAAAGGTTCAAAGGGCTACCCCATCCGACGATCCTGGCCGCCGCCCGGCTGCTCGGCGTCGATGACGTGTGGGCGGTCGGGGGGGCCCAGGCGGTGGCGCTGATGGCGTACGGCGGTGTGGACACCGATGGCGCCGAGCTGGCGCCGGTCGACATGATCACCGGGCCGGGCAACATCTACGTGACCGCCGCCAAACGCCTGGTCCGCTCGCGGGTGGGCATCGACGCCGAAGCCGGGCCCACCGAGATCGCGATCCTGGCCGATGACACGGCCGACCCCGAGCACGTCGCCGCCGATCTGATCAGTCAGGCCGAGCACGACGAAATGGCGGCCAGCGTTCTGGTGACGTCCAGCATGGAGCTCGCGGACGCCACCGACGCCGCGCTGGCCACCCAGCTGGAGACCACCGTGCACCGACAGCGGGTGACCACGGCGCTGGCCGGCCGACAGTCAGCCATCATCCTGGTCGACGACCTCGATGCCGGCATTCGCACCGTCAACGCCTACGCCGCCGAACACCTCGAGATCCAGACCACGAACCCGGACCAGGTGGCCGCACAAATCCGTTCGGCCGGAGCCATTTTCGTCGGCGCGTACTCGCCGGTCAGCCTCGGCGACTACTGCGCCGGTTCCAACCACGTGCTGCCCACGGCGGGCAGCGCCGCGCACTCCAGCGGACTGTCGGTACAGACCTTCTTGCGCGGTATCCACGTCGTCGACTACACCGAGGCGGCGCTCAAAGACGTGTCCGGACACGTGATCACGCTTGCCGCGGCTGAAGACCTGCCCGCGCACGGCGAGGCCGTTCGGCGAAGGTTCGGGAAATGACGAACCGCCCGACGCTCGACGACCTGCCGCTGCGCCACGATCTGCGGGGCAAATCGCCCTATGGCGCTCCGCAGCTTGACGTTCCGGTCCGGCTGAACACCAACGAAAACCCGCACCCGCCGAGCCGAGCGCTCGTCGACGATGTCGTCGCGTCGGTGCGCGAGGTGGCCGTCGCCCTGAATCGCTATCCCGACCGCGACGCCGTGGCACTGCGGACCGACCTGGCCGCCTACCTCACCGTCCAGACCGGCGTTCCGCTCAGCGTGGAAAACCTCTGGGCTGCAAATGGATCCAACGAGATCCTGCAGCAGCTATTGCAGGCCTTCGGCGGCCCGGGGCGTAGTGCGATCGGCTTCGTGCCGTCGTATTCGATGCACCCGATCATCTCCGACGGCACCCGCACCGAGTGGCTCGAGACGGTCCGGGCGGCCGACTTCAGCCTTGACACCGACGCCGCGGCTGCCGCGATTGTCGAGCGCCGACCCGACGTCGTATTCGTCACGAGCCCCAACAACCCGACAGGTCAGAGTATTTCGCTGTCCGATCTGCGCCGGCTACTGGATGTTGCGCCCGGGATCCTGATCGTCGACGAGGCGTACGGCGAGTTCTCCGCGCAACCCAGCGCGGTGGCGCTGCTCGACGAGTACCCGACCAAGCTCGTGGTGAGCCGCACCATGAGCAAAGCGTTCGCCTTCGCGGGCGGCCGGCTGGGCTACCTGGTCGCCACCCCGGCCCTGGTCGACGCAATGCTGCTGGTGCGGCTGCCCTATCACCTGGCCTCGATCACCCAGGCCGCCGCCCGTGCCGCGCTGCGACACGCCGACGACACGCTGGGCAGCGTCGCGACCCTGATCGCGGAACGGGAGCGAGTAGCAAACGGCTTTGAGCGACATGGGTTTTCAGGTCGTCCCGAGCGATTCCAACTTTGTCCTGTTCGGGCGCTTCGCCGACGCGCCGGTCACCTGGCAGCGTTACCTTGATGCCGGTGTGCTGATCCGCGATGTCGGTATCCCCGGATACCTGCGCACGACGATCGGACTGGCCGCGGAGAACGACGCATTCCTGGCGGCCAGCGTAGATCTAATCGCCACCGAACTGGCCCAGCCCCTAGGAGCGTCATGACCGCCGGCCGTCGCGCACGCGTTGAGCGCACCACCAAAGAATCCGAAATCGTCGTCGAGCTCGACCTCGACGGCACCGGCCAGGTGGACATCGACACCGGTGTCCCCTTCTACGATCACATGCTGCACGCGCTGGGCAGCCACGCCAGCTTCGATCTGACCGTGCGCGCCAAGGGCGACGTCGAGATCGAAGGTCACCACACCATCGAAGACACCGCGATCGTGCTGGGCCAGGCGCTGGGCGAGGCGCTCGGAGACAAGAAGGGCATCCGCCGATTCGGTGACGCCTTCATCCCGATGGACGAGACGCTGGCGCACGCCATCGTCGACGTCTCCGGCCGGCCGTACTGCGTGCACACCGGAGAGCCGGACCACCTGCGGCACACCACAATCGCCGGAAGCTCCGTGCCTTATCACACCGTGATCAACCGGCACGTCTTCGAGACGCTGGCGAACAACGCGCGCATCGCGCTGCACGTTAGGGTGCTCTACGGTCGCGACCCACACCACATCACCGAGGCGCAGTACAAGGCCGTCGCCCGGGCATTGCGGCAGGCCGTCGAGTTAGATCCGCGGGTGTCCGGCGTGCCATCCACCAAAGGTGCTCTGTGAGAGCGCTTTCCCGCCGGAAAGCGGTTGTGGTGCTGGACTACGGATCCGGTAACCTACGTTCGGCCCAACGCGCACTACAGCGCGTCGGCGCCGATGTCGAGGTCACCGCTGATCTCGGAAAGGCCGCTGCCGCAGACGGACTGGTGGTTCCGGGAGTCGGGGCGTTCGAAGCGTGCATGAGCGGGTTGCGGGGGATCAACGGGCAACAAGCCATCGCCGACCGGGTTTCCGCCGGGCGCCCAGTGCTGGGCGTGTGCGTCGGCATGCAGATTCTCTTCGCCCGCGGCGTCGAGTTCGGGGTGGAGAGCGCCGGCTGCGGACAGTGGCCGGGCGCGGTGACCCGGCTGGAGGCGCCGGTGATCCCGCACATGGGGTGGAACGTGGTGAACGCCGCGCCTGGCAGCGCACTGTTCAAAGGCCTCGACGCCGGCGCCCGGTTCTACTTCGTGCATTCCTATGCGGCGCAACAGTGGGAGGGCGGAACCGACGCCCTGCTGACCTGGGCCACCCACGGCGTGCCATTCCTGGCCGCGGTCGAGGACGGTCCATTGGCCGCGACCCAGTTTCACCCCGAGAAGAGCGGTGATGCCGGAGCGGCCGTATTGAGCAATTGGGTTGAAGGGTTGTGACGTGTCGTTGATCTTGTTGCCCGCCGTCGACGTCGTCGAGGGCAAGGCGGTGCGGTTGGTGCAGGGCAAGGCCGGCAGCGAAACCGACTATGGCTCAGCGCTGGATGCCGCGCTGGCGTGGCAACGCGACGGCGCCGCATGGGTACACCTGGTGGACCTGGACGCGGCGTTCGGCCGTGGCTCCAACCGTGAGCTGCTCGCCGAAGTGGTCGGCAAGCTCGACGTGCAGGTCGAGTTGTCCGGCGGTATTCGCGACGACGACTCGCTGAGCGCCGCACTGGCCACCGGTTGTGCGCGGGTCAACCTCGGGACCGCCGCCTTGGAGAACCCGCAGTGGTGCGCCAAGGCGATCGCCGAGCACGCCGACAAGGTCGCGGTGGGTTTGGACGTGCAGATAGTCGACGGCGAGCACCGGTTGCGCGGGCGCGGCTGGGAGACCGACGGCGGCGATCTGTGGCAAGTGCTGGAACGCCTTGACAGCGAAGGATGTTCGCGTTTCGTCGTCACCGATGTCACCAAAGACGGCACGTTGACGGGTCCCAACCTCGACCTGCTTCGCGCGGTCGCCGACCGCACCGACATTCCGGTGATCGCCTCCGGCGGGGTATCGAGCCTCGACGATCTGCGGGCCATCGCCACCCTGACCGGTAGCGGGGTTGAGGGCGCGATCGTCGGCAAGGCGCTGTATGCCGGCCGATTCACGCTGCCGGAAGCGCTGGCAGCGGTGGGGGGCTAGGGCTGCAATGGATCTCGATGCGCTGGTGGCCGAAGCTTCGGCGATCCTCGACGCCGCGGCCAAGCCGTTCGTCGCCGGGCATCGCGCGGAGTCTGCGGTCAGCAAGCGGGGCGACGACTTCGCCACCACGGTCGATCTGGCGATCGAGCGACAAGTGGTCGCTGCGTTGATGTCTGCGACCGGCATTCCGGTGCACGGTGAAGAGTTCGGCGGCGCCGACCTCGACTCGGAATGGGTGTGGGTTCTCGACCCGATTGATGGGACCTTCAACTACGCTGCCGGTTTGCCGATGGCCGCGATGCTGCTCGGCCTGCTGCACGACGGTGAGCCCGTAGCGGGTTTGACCTGGTTGCCGTTCATGGGCGAACGCTACGCCGCGGTGAACGGTGGCCCGGTGCTGAAAAATGGTGTGCCACAGCCGCCGTTGGCTCACGCCGACCTGAATCACGCAATCATCGGTGTCGGCACCTTCAACGCCGACTCGCGCGGCCGGTTCCCCGGGCGTTATCGGGTGGCGGTGCTCGAAGAACTCAGCCGGGTCTCGTCGCGGATGCGGATGCACGGTGCCACCGGAATCGATCTCGCCTATGTCGCCGACGGGGTGCTGGGCGGTTCTATCAGCTTCGGCCATCACGTGTGGGATCACGCCGCCGGTGTGGCGCTCGTGCGGGCCGCGGGCGGCATCGTCACCAACCTGGCGGGCGAGAAGTGGACACCCGCTTCGCGCTCTGCACTGGCCGCCGCCCCCGGTGTGCACGCCCAGCTACTCGACATGCTTCAAACGGTAGGGCTGCCCGATGAATACTGAATTCCCCACCAGCACCAGCCTTGCCACCCGCGTCATTCCCTGTTTGGACGTCGATGACGGTCGGGTGGTCAAGGGCGTCAACTTCGAAAACCTCCGCGACGCCGGCGATCCCGTGGAGTTGGCCGCCGCGTACGACGCCGAGGGCGCCGACGAGTTGACCTTCCTCGACGTGACCGCGTCGTCATCGGGCCGCACGACCATGCTCGAGGTGGTCCGCCGCACCGCCGAGCAGGTGTTCATCCCGCTCACCGTCGGCGGCGGCGTGCGGACCGTCGCCGACGTCGACGTGCTGCTGCGCGCGGGCGCGGACAAGGTGTCGATCAACACCGCCGCGATCGCGCGCCCGGACCTGCTGGCCGAGATGGCCGCGCAGTTCGGTTCGCAGTGCATCGTCTTGTCGGTCGACGCCCGCACGGTGCCGGCCGGTTCACACCCGACGCCGTCGGGCTGGGAAGTCACTACCCACGGCGGGCGGCGCGGCACCGGCATCGACGCTGTCGAATGGGCGGCCCGCGGCGCCGAGCTGGGAGTGGGGGAGATCCTGCTCAACTCGATGGATGCCGACGGGACCCGGGCCGGGTTCGATCTGGCGATGCTGCGCGCGGTTCGAGCGGCGGTGACGGTGCCGGTGATCGCCAGTGGCGGCGCCGGATCGGTCGACCACTTCGCGCCCGCCGTCGCCGCCGGTGCCGATGCGGTGTTGGCCGCCAGCGTCTTTCACTTCCGACAGCTGACCATCGGGCAGGTCAAGCAAGCCATGGCCGCAGAAGGGATCACGGTGCGATGAGCCTCGACCCAGACATCGCGGCACGCCTCAAGCGCAACGCCGACGGACTGTTCACCGCGATCGTGCAGGAACGCGGTAGCGGCGACGTGCTGATGGTCGCGTGGATGGACGACGAGGCGCTGGCCCGCACCCTGGAAACCCGCGAGGGCACTTACTTCTCCAGATCCCGCGGCGAGCAATGGGTCAAAGGCGCCACGTCCGGCCACACCCAGCGGGTGCATTCGGTGCGGCTCGATTGCGACGGCGACGCGGTGCTGCTGGTGGTCGACCAGGTAGGCGCCGCCTGTCACACCGGCGACCACAGCTGCTTCGACGCCGACGTTCTGCTGGCAGCCGGACAACGATTGATCGGCGGACCCCGAGCGCGAAACCGCTCCGGCCGAAACTGAAGAATTATTACCGGCCACTTAGGCCCAACTTATTAACTATCTGCTCCGAATCTCAGGTATCCGCGGCCGCCCGGGGCGCGGAGCCGAGCAGGGGAAGATCAGATGGAGTGCACGAAATTTCTTGGCCGCGTTGGGGGAGTCGCAGTAGGGCTGGGTATTGGGTCGGCGCTGGCCGCGCTGCCCTGGATGGCGTCCGCCGACGTCACCGACACGCTTACCCCGGACATCGCGTCGGCGATCGATGTCCTGCCGTTCGCGTCAGCTGCCGCTGGGTCGACGCCGGACTTCGCGATCTCTTACGACGGGATGTCGCTATTGCAGGAAGGCAACGCGTCGGCCACCACCGTGGCCGGCAATTTCGGCCTGGCCATCGCCTACGGCGACGGCAGCAGGGCGTTCGATAACGGCATGTACGGCGACTCCTACGCCAACGGCGCCGGCAGCACGTCATACATCGGCGCCGGCACGAACGACATCAGCATCGCCAACGGCGCCGACAGCATCACCAACGTCAACGGCGACAACAACTTCGTCGACGCCACTGGATACATGAGCAACGCGAGCGCAGTGTTCGGCAACGCCAACACCGTCATCGCTGACGGCGCCGGCAGTCAGTCCCAAATTCTGGGCGGCAGCAACGACCTGGTGACCGTGTACGGCGCCAGCGACCTCGCCGACACCGGCAGCAGCAATGACGTCCTGACGATCGTCGGCAATAACGACACCCAGGCGTTCACCCAGGGGCTGAACGACATCGCTGCAATATTCGGCAATGGCGACTCCGCCACCGCCGGCGGTGGCGACTACAACCTCGCTGCGGTCTTCGGCGACGGCAGTACGGCGTTCGCCGGGCTCGGCAATAACGACCTGGCCATCGCTTTCGGAGACTTGCTCAACGCAAGCGCTGATGGCGGCAATATGACCGACATCGAGCCGGCGATGACCGCCGCGGTGACAGATCTGTTGGGCGGCTCGGCTGCTGCCGGCTCGCTCTTCACCGACCTGTTTGATGGCTCTTGGCTGACCAGCCTGTTCTGATCTGATTGCGCGAAGTCTGCTGCGGCAGAACGAGTTCGCGCGATTCGCTCTCCCACGAAACGGCACCGACCGTGTCCCACGCGAATAGGGGCACGGTCGGTGTCATTTGTCTGGGTCCGGGCAGGAAACCGGCCACCGGATTCACATTTCAATTTATCGACTATGTTTGCTGATCGATCCAGCAACCTGCGTGGAGGTTTTGAAACCGCATTCTGCTATTCGGAAGACGCGTCCGTCGGCGCAACGAGGAGTCGACTGTTTAATGCAGTGAACATAAAGTCCGATCGACCGGACTCCCCGAACTCGAAAATGCAGGCGAACCAAGAACATCCGCCCGAACGGCCCGATGGAACGGTTGCACTTTGCTAGCTTTTCAACCGCGGCAATGGCAGCCACACAATTGAAGTCGGACAACAAACCATGGGTGCAGTGGTAGGAATATCGACCGCATCGCAGCGACTCCTCCGGATTGCTGCGGTGCCTGCAGCTGTGTTCTCGGTGTTCGCTATCTGGTTCATCTCTGGGTGGGGCGGCCCATCGGTGGTGAGCGCCCTGCGCTTCGGCGGGACGCTGGGGTTCCCGGCATTTGCGGCCGTATGTGCCGCCGTTGCGGCGCGACGGGGGCGCAGCAGGCAACGCCAGGCATGGCTCGTCATGGCCATTGGCCTAGTCGCGTTAGAGTTCGGTTCGATCGCAGTGCTTTACGACCGACTGCGGGGCAGTGCCTTGCCGCTGTACCCGGCAACCGCGATGATCGGATTCCTGGTCTTTCCGTTGGTGGCTTGCATTGCATTGCTCCTATTTCCGTCCGGCAATCCGGGCGTCGCGCGGTTCCGGATGCTGCTGGACGGTGCGATCGTCGGCGCGTCGCTCTTCGTGGTGGCCTGGGTGACGCTGCTCCGCGACGTGTACGCCGCGACCGGCGTGGGTCGCCTCGACGAGTTCCTGTCAATCGCCTGTCCGATCGCGGGAGTGGTGACCGTCACAGTGGCGGTGCTAGGACTGGCCCGCGCGAACGCTCAGTGGCGCCGAACGCTGATTGCGCTGACGACCGGTCTGACTCTGATTGCCGCCGCCGGCGGTGCCTACGTCTTCTCATTAGCCAGCCACCCCTTCCGCTACCTCGCCGACAGCGCTTGGAGCTTGGAATGGCCGGCAGGATTGGTGCTACTTGGCATTGCGGCACTCGACTGTCCGGCGGATACGCCCGAGTCTGCTAGGCACTCCGAGGCACGGACGGCGGCTTCGTTGTGGCTGCCCTACATTCCGTTGGCTATTGCCGGCGGCCTCGAAGTCGCTGAGTTCCGCCACAGTCTGGAGTCCGACCCCGCGCTGGCCGCCGCGCCCTGGCTGGTTTTCGCGGTGCTCGGCCGCCAGTTCCTGGTGGTCGCCGAAAACCGCCGACTGTTGCACAGCGCGTCCGACCGGGCTCTCCGCGATCCGCTGACCAACCTGGCCAACCGGGTGCTGTTCCACGACCGGCTCGAGCATGCGATCCAGCTCTTCCATCGCGATCAGCGTTCGGTTGCGGTCCTGTCGATGGACCTCGACGACTTCAAGCTCATCAACGACAAGCTGGGTCATGCCGTCGGTGACGCGCTGTTGGTGCAGGCCGGCCAGCGGTTGCTGAGCTGTGTGCGAACGGGCGACACCGTCGCCCGGCTCGGTGGAGACGAATTCGCCGTGCTCATCGAAGATGCCGGGGAGAACGCGCATCTGACCGTTTACCAGATCATGGAGGCGTTCGAGCGACCGTTCAGCACAGATGACGAGGTCATCTTCATGCGACCCAGCGCCGGCCTGGCCGTCGCCGTTCTCGACGATCCCGATGCTGAGCGCATCTGGATTGCTCAAACACGCTGATATGGCGATGTATTCGGCCAAACGACTCGGTGGTGGGCTCCAGACTTTCAGCCCCGACATGCACGTCGGCGACGACAACTCCGGGTCGTTCTCCACCTCCGACATTCAGGCGCCACGCGGCGGATTGGTCGAGGTACGGCTGCTCAGCGATCTGCGCCAGGCCATCAGCCATCGCGCACTCACCGTGTGGTATCAGCCCAAAGTCGACCTGCAGACCAGCCGATGTCGTGGGCTCCGAGGCGCTGGTGCGATGGCCGCACCCGGTGTTCGGAATGGTGCAGCCGCACCAATTTCTGCCGTTGGTGCGCCAGCACGGTCTGATGCGCAGCTTCACCGACTTGATCCTGGACCAGGCGCTCTGCGACGCCGCGCACTGGCGGCGCCGGGGCATCGCGATACCCGTTGCGGTCAACCTTTTTCCGCCGCTGGTCGGCGATGTCAATCTGCCCGGCCCGTATTTTCGAGGCGTTGGAGCGACACGAGTTACCCGGCGACTCGCTGATCGTCGAGATCACCGAGGACCTGCTGCTGGACGACATCGACCGGACCCGGCAGGTGCTGGAAGCGTTGCGCGAGAGAATATTCACATCGCGCTCGATGACTTCGGCAGCGGCTATTCGGCGTTGACCTATCTGCGCAAGCTGCCCATCGATGAAGTCAAGGTCGACTACGACCTGATCAGCAACGTACTGACGGATTCACGCGCCGAAGCGATCGTCAGCGCGGTCATCGACCTGGCGCACGCGCTCGGTGTGACAACGGTCGCCGAGGGAGTGGAGAACGCGGAAATCGCGTCGTGGCTTCGTGATCGCGGATGCGAAGTCGCGCAAGGCATGCTTTACAGCCCCCCGATCACCGGGGCCGCGATGATGGAGCTCCTGATGTCGGCGGCATCGCGATGATCTAGCCGGCGGCTTCCAATCCGTTGGCCGCTGCGACCGCCGCCCGCGCCCACTCGTCGTGGTGCACCGCGGGCGCGATCCGCTCTTTACGGATCAGTTCGGCGTTGACGCGAGCGCCGCCCGCGCCGCCGGCCATGATCGCCGGCACCCGAAAAGCAAAGGTGTGGTTGCCGGTGTCGATCGCCAGCAGGCCATCGATGTCGGTGAAACCGTTGGTGCGCATGGTGTCCTCGGCCCAGCTGGCCGGCGTCAGCCCGGAGAAGTCGTCGACATACGCGACCCAGAGATGGACGTTGTGCCTGGTGGACAGCTTCGACAGGGCGCCCTCCACGGCGGTACGGCCCATGGCCGTCAGCTTGCCCGACGGATCGGTGATGTACCGAGTCAACTGAACGGTCGGGGCGGCACCGCGACCGCCGGCGTCGACGCTCGCCGACTCGGCCGCTCTGTGGTGCATGACTTTGGCGCCGACTACCCCCGCCAGCAGTAACAGCGCCACAGTCACCCCGGCAGCCAGCAGCACCGCGGGACGTCGCCGACGGCGAGCGGGCTTCACCGGTGCGACCTGAGCGGGGGCGGATATCTGTGTGGTCGGAGCTCTCCGCCGCGCCGCCGGCGACCGTGTCGGCGGCGCCGATGCTGGGTTGACCGGTAAGTGCCGCCGAGAAGTCCGAACAGCATGAATAGCGGCTCGCCGGGTCTTTCGCCAAGGCTCTGGCGATGGCGGCATTGAGGTCGACGAGGTCGGGCCGCCGCTCGCCGATCAGCGGCGGTGGCGCGGAAAGGTGTTGCGAGATCACCACGGCCGCGTTGGAGTTGTCGTAGGGCGCTGATCCGGTCAGCAAGTGAAATGCGGTGCAGGCCAACGCATATTGGTCGGCGCGCCCGTCGATGTCTTGGCCCAGGAGTTGTTCGGGTGCGGCGTACGCCGTCGTCCCCATCACCATGTTGGTGGCGGTCAGACCACTGATATCGCCGACCTGTCGGGCAATTCCGAAGTCGGCCAGCAGGATCCGTCGCCCGCGCGGGTCGGTGTCGCTGATCAGAATGTTGGCGGGCTTGATGTCGCGGTGCAGCAGTCCGCGCTGATGTGCGTAGTCCAACGCGTCGGCAATGGCGCTGATGATCGTGAACGCTTCGGCCCTGGGCATTCCGGACGGATACCGGCTGCGCAGCAGTTCGGCGGCGTCAGTTCCATCGACGTAATCCATCGACAGCCACAACTGACCTTCGAATTCGCCGCGGTCGTGGATGCCGACGATGTGGGGATTCCACAACTCCGAGGCGAGGTCTGCTTCCCGGCTGAATCGCTGCCGGATACTCCTGGTCCGCAGTCAACGCGGCCGGCAAGACCTTGAGAGCGTCCCGGCGGGGCAGCCGCGGGTGCTGCGCGAGATAGACCTCGCCCATGCCGCCGGACCCCAGCCGCTGGATGATGGTGTAGCCGGCGAACGTGGCGCCGTTGTTCAGCGGCATGTCTGCCTAGCTACGAGCCCGCAGCGTCTGTAATGCCTTGTCGGCGTGGGAATCCATGCTCAGCTCGCTGGAGATCACGTCCAGTACTTTGCGATCGGTGTCGATGACGAACGTCGTCCGCTTGACCGGAATCAGCTTGCCCAAGAGCCCACGCTTGACCCCGAATTGGTTGGCGATCGCGCCATCGGTGTCAGACAGCAACGGGTAGTCGAACCGTTGGCTGTCGGCGAACTTCGCTTGCTTGGCGACGGGATCGACGCTGATGCCGACCCGGTTCGCCCCGACTGCGGTGAACTCTTGAGCCAGATCGCGGAAGTGGCAGGCTTCCTTCGTGCACCCGGGCGTCATCGCCGCCGGGTAGAAGAACAGCACGACCGGCCCGTCGGAGAGCAGCGCGCTGAGCTTGCGCGGGGTTCCGGTCTGGTCGGGAAGTTCGAAGTCAGCCACGGTGTCACCGGTTTTCATGGCCGTCACGCTACGCCAGTGGCGAGCGGAACCGAACGGCCCATCTGGGAGGATGACTGCGTGCACGCCAACCTCGCCGCCGCCACCACATCGCGGGAGCATTTCCGTGCGCTGGCAGCCGAACATCGGGTGGTGCCGGTGACCCGCAAGGTGCTGGCCGACGCCGAGACCCCGCTGTCCGCGTACCGCAAGCTGGCCGATAACCGGCCCGGCACCTTCCTGCTGGAGTCGGCAGAGAACGGGCGGTCGTGGTCGCGGTGGTCGTTCATCGGCGCGGGTGCTCCCTCGGCGCTGACCGTGCGCGACGGGCAGGCGGTGTGGCTGGGCACGGTGCCCCACGACGCGCCGACCGGTGGCGACCCGCTGCAGGCATTGACCGAGACCTTGGAGCTGCTGGCGACGGCCGCACTGCCGGGCCTACCGCCGCTGTCCGGCGGCATGGTCGGCTTCTTCGCCTACGACCTGGTGCGGCGCCTCGAGCGGCTGCCGGAACTCGCCGTCGACGACCTGAACCTGCCGGACATGCTGTTGCTGCTGGCCACCGACCTGGCCGCCGTCGATCACCACGAGGGCACCATCACCCTGATCGCCAACGCGGTGAACTGGAACGGCACCGATGAGCGGGTGGACGAGGCCTACGACGATGCGATCGCCCGGCTGGACGTGATGACCGCTGCGCTCGAGCAACCGTTGCCGTCGACCGTCGCGACGTTCACCCGACCCGAGCCGCAGCACCGCGCGCAGCGCACGGTCGAGGAGTACGGCGCGATCGTCGAGCGCCTGGTCGGTGAAATCGAGCGCGGCGAGGCGTTTCAGGTGGTGCCGTCGCAGCGTTTCGAGATGGACACCCACGTCGAGGCGATCGACGTCTACCGAATGCTGCGCGTGTCCAACCCCAGCCCGTACATGTATCTCCTGCACGTACCCGATGGTGAAGGGGGAACAGCATTTTCGATCGCCGGATCCAGCCCTGAGGCATTGGTGACGGTGCAGGACAGGAGGGCGACGACGCACCCGATCGCCGGCACCCGGTGGCGTGGCGAGACCGAAGACGAGGACCAGCTACTGGAAAAGGAGCTACTGGCCGACGAGAAGGAACGCGCCGAGCATCTGATGCTGGTCGACCTGGGCCGCAACGACCTCGGTCGGGTATGTGTGCCCGGAACTGTTCGCGTCGAGGACTACAGCCATATCGAGCGCTACAGCCATGTCATGCATCTGGTCTCCACGGTGACCGGGATGCTCGCCGACGGGCGCACCGCCTTGGATGCCGTGACGGCCTGCTTCCCGGCCGGCACGCTTGTCCGGTGCTCCCAAGGTCCGGGCGATGGAGCTGATCGAGGAAGTGGAGAAGACCCGACGCGGCCTCTATGGCGGCGTGCTCGGCTACCTCGACTTCGCCGGAAACGCGGACTTCGCCATCGCGATCCGCACCGCCTTGCTGCGTGACGGCACCGCCTACGTGCAGGCCGGTGGCGGGGTGGTGGCCGACTCGAACGGGCCCTACGAGTACACCGAAGCGACGAACAAGGCGCAGGGCGGTGCTCAGTGCGATCGCCGCTGCGGAGACCCTGCGCAACCCGGACGCCGACCTGGCGATGGCTGATGCCCAACCCGCCGCTCGGCGGCCGACGGTCCATCCGGGTGGCGCAGGTGCTGCTGGTCGTCTCGGCCGCCGGCCTCTGGGCGGCGTCGCGGCTGAACTGGGTCGACCTACAACACATTCGACGGCCTGGGCCCGCCGAAGCTCGTCACGCTGTCCGGGGCGGGATGGTCGTCGGCCCTGCTGCCGCTGGCGCTGCTGCTGCTGGCCACCACGCTGGCAGCGCTGGCGGTGCGAGGGTGGGCATTGCGGGCGCTCGCGATGCTGGTGGCCCTCGCCAGTCTGGCGACGGGTTACCTGGCGATCAGCACGCTGGAGATCTCCGATGTGGCCGCCCGGGGTGCCGAACTGGCGCACGTGCCGGTGCTGGAGCTGGTCGGCAGCAAGCGCCACTACCCGGGCCCGGTGATCACCCTGCTGACCGCCGTCGGCGTCCTGGTCGCGGCCGTGCTGTTGATGCGCGCGGCCAGCTCGGCCGGGGGTACCGCCAGGAAGTATCTTGCGCCCGCCGCGCGCCGGTCGGCGGCCCGCCACGACGAGGAGGCCCCCTCGGAACGCACGATGTGGGAGGCGCTTGATGAGGGCCGTGACCCGACCGACGCAGTGGACGATCTGCCACCCGAACCTGACACCGAGGGTCGGTGACGAAAGCCACCTTGGCGCTCGCTACCCTCGACGTACGCCGTCAAGAAATCTGGCGGCCGGGGAGAGGAACCGACAGCATGAGTTCGGCAAGCGTGCTCGACTCCATTATCGAAGGAGTCCGCGCCGACGTTGCCGCCCGCGAAGCGGTTGTCGGCATGGCCGAGATCAAAGCTGCAGCCGAAGCTGCCGCACCACCGCGTGATGTCTTGGCCGCGTTGCGCGAGGCCGGTATCGGCGTCATCGCCGAAGTGAAGCGGGCCAGTCCGTCGGCGGGGGAACTCGCGTCCATCGCCGACCCAGCTGCACTGGCGCGCGCCTACGAAGACGGTGGCGCCCGGATCATCAGCGTGCTGACCGAAGAGCGCCGTTTCCACGGCAGCCTGGCCGACCTCGATTCAGTTCGCGCCGCGGTATCAATACCCGTGCTGCGCAAAGACTTTGTGGTGGGGCCCTACCAGATTCACGAGGCTCGCGCGCACGGCGCAGACATGCTGCTGCTGATCGTGGCCGCGCTGGATCAGCCGGCGCTGGAGTCGATGCTGGAGCGCACCGAATCGCTGGGCATGACGGCGCTTGTCGAGGTGCACACCGAAGGTGAAGCCGACCGGGCCTTGAAAGCCGGAGCCAGGGTGATCGGCGTCAACGCCCGCGATCTACGCACACTTCGGGTCGACCGGGATTGCTTCGCGCGCATCGCCCCCGGGCTTCCGTCCGACATCATCCGGATCGCCGAATCGGGCGTGCGGGGCAGGGCTGACCTGCTGGCTTACGCGGGCGCGGGCGCGGACGCCGTGCTGGTCGGCGAGGGTTTGGTGACCAGCGGGGACCCTCGTGCGGCCGTCGCTGACCTGGTCACGGCCGGCAAGCACCCGTCGTGCCCCAAGCCGGCCCGCTAGCCCGACGCGGTGGTTGAATCCCATGCGCCACTTACCTGTTGAGCGTCTTTGATGGCTGAGTTACCCCCGCAAGCGGGAGGTGCCCCCACGCGCCCCTTAGAACTTCCGCGTTCCAGCGCCGCCATCGCCGAGCCCACTACCCACGATCCCGACTCTCGTGGTCACTTCGGTGTCTATGGCGGGCGATTCGTCGCCGAGGCGCTGATGGCCGTCATTGAGGAAGTCACCGCGGCCTACGAGAAGGTACGCACCGACCAGGCTTACCTCGACGAGCTCGATCGCTTGCAAACGCACTACACCGGCCGGCCGTCGCCGCTGTACGAGGCGGCCCGGCTCAGCGAACACGCCGGTGGTGCGCACATCTTTCTCAAACGAGAAGACCTCAACCACACCGGTTCTCACAAGATCAACAACGTGCTGGGTCAGGCCCTGCTGGCACGCCAGATGGGTAAGACCCGGGTGATCGCCGAGACCGGTGCGGGCCAGCACGGAGTGGCCACCGCGACCGCGTGTGCGCTTGCTCGGTTTGGACTGCGTGATCTACATGGGTGCCGTCGACACCGCGCGGCAGGCACTCAACGTCGCCCGGATGCGACTACTGGGCGCCGAAGTCGTTTCGGTCGAGTCCGGCTCGAAAACCCTCAAGGACGCCATCAACGACGCGTTCCGCGACTGGGTGACCAACGCCGACAACACCTACTACTGCTTTGGCACCGCCGCCGGGCCGCACCCGTTCCCGACGATGGTTCGCGACTTCCAACGGGTGATCGGGCTCGAGACGCGGGTGCAGATCCGGGATCAGGCCGGCCGCCTGCCCGATGCCGTCACCGCATGCGTGGGCGGCGGGATCGAACGCGATCGGCATCTTCCATGCCTTTCTCGACGACCCAGGAGTACGACTGGTCGGCTTCGAGGCCGCCGGCGACGGCGTCGAAACCGGCCGTCACGCGGCCACGTTCACCGGCGGGTCGCCGGGCGCCTTTCAGGGGTCGTTTTCGTTCCTGTTGCAGGATGAGGACGGGCAGACCATCGAATCGCACTCGATCTCGGCGGGACTGGACTATCCGGGCGTCGGCCCAGAACACGCCTGGCTGAAAGACACCGGGCGGGCCGAATACCGTCCGATCACCGACACCGAGGCCATGGACGCATTCCGGCTGCTGTGCCGCACCGAAGGCATCATTCCGGCGATCGAATCGGCGCACGCGGTTGCCGGCGCGCTCAAGCTGGGCCTTGAGATGGGTAGTGGGGCAATCATCGTCGTGAATCTGTCCGGCCGAGGAGACAAAGACGTCGAGACTGCGGCGAAGTGGTTCGGCGTACTCGACAACGGACGATCATGACCGTCGGGCAGAGCGAAAAAAGCCGACTGCAAACACTTTTCAGTGCATGCCGGGACGAGCATCGTGCGGCGCTCATCGGGTATCTACCGACCGGGTATCCCGATGTCCCGACGTCGATCGAAGCGATGAAAGCTTTGAGCGAATCCGGTTGTGACCTCATCGAAGTCGGCGTTCCGTATTCCGATCCGGGGATGGACGGCCCCGTGATCGCGAATGCCGCAGAGGTTGCGTTGCGCGGTGGTGTGCGGGTGCGCGACACGTTGACAGCCGTCGAGGCGATCAGCGCGGCGGGCGGTCGCGCCGTGGTCATGACATATTGGAACCCGGTGCTGCGCTATGGAGTTGACGCTTTTGCGCGCGACTTGGCCGCGGCGGGCGGATTCGGGCTGATCACTCCGGACCTGATCCCCGACGAGGCCGAGGACTGGCTCGCGGCATCTGACCAGCACCGCCTCGACCGTATCTTCCTGGTCGCCCCGTCATCGACACCGCAGCGCCTGGCCGACACCGTCGGTGCGTCGCGCGGATTTGTCTACGCCGCGTCGACCATGGGCGTGACAGGTGCCCGCGATGTGGTGTCGAACGCCGCACCGGAGTTGGTCGGCAGGGTCAAAGAGGTTTCCGACATCGCCGTCGGAGTCGGACTGGGCGTTCGGTCGCGGGAACAGGCCGCGGAGATCGCCAGCTATGCCGACGGAGTCATCGTGGGTTCGGCGCTGGTCTCTGCACTCTCGGAGAGTCTCTCCGCGATGCGTGGTCTGAGTGAAGCACTCGCCGCCGGTGTCCGCCAGAGGATTCCGACTCCATGACCACGACCGTCCTGGCCTATTTCCCCAGCCCATCGCAGGGGGTCTGGCATCTGGGGCCGATCCCGATCCGGGCCTACGCACTGTTCATCATCGCCGGGATCATTGCGGCGTTGCTGATCGGCGACCGTCGCTGGGCGGCCCGCGGCGGTGAGCGCGGCGTGATCTACGACATCGCTCTGTGGGCCGTGCCGTTCGGCCTTGTCGGCGGCCGGCTCTATCACCTGGCCACCGATTGGCGGACGTATTTCGGCGAGGGTGGTGCCGGACCCATTGCCGCGCTGCGCATTTGGGATGGCGGTCTGGGAATCTGGGGCGCTGTCGCGCTCGGTGGGGTAGGCGCGTGGATTGCCTGCCGGCGACGGGGCATTCCACTGCCGGCGTTCGGCGACGCTATCGCGCCCGGCATCGTTCTCGCGCAGGCGATCGGTCGCCTCGGGAACTACTTCAACCAAGAGCTCTTCGGCCGCGAGACCAGTATGCCGTGGGGCCTGGAGATCTTCTATCGCCGCGATCCGGCCGGATTCGTCGATGTGCACTCCCTCGACGGGGTGTCGACCGGGCAGCTCGCAATGGTCGTACAACCGACCTTCCTGTACGAATTGCTCTGGAACCTGCTGATTTTCGTCGTTCTGCTCTATGTCGATCGCCGATTCACGATCGGGCACGGTCGGCTGTTCGCGGCGTATGTTGCGGGTTACTGCATTGGCCGGTTCTGGGTCGAATTGCTGCGCGACGACACCGCGACCCATATCGCGGGCATCCGCATCAACTCCTTCACGTCGACGTTCGTGCTGATCGGCGCGGTGGTGTATCTCGTTCTGGCACCCAAGGGCCGCGAAGACCCAGCAACGCTCAGCGGCTCGGCAGCCGAGTTGCTGGAGCCGGACTCGATCGAGGACGACGGCAACGACTCCGGGGCGGCGGAAACTGAGTCCGCGGAGAAAGAGTCCCAGCCGGCGATAGCCGACGCGGCGGACGCCGATGCCGAGGCCGTCGTCGCCGAGGCTGATGCCGCCGAAGTCGATCCGCCCGAAGTCGAGGTCGAGCCCGCTGAGGAGCCGGGCGAGACGCCTGAGTCCGACGAGGCGGACAAAGCCAAGGACGACGGCTCCGACGCCGACGAGGTCCCGGACGACGGCTCCGACCGACGAGGTCCCGGACGAGGCTCGAATCCGACGAGGCGGACGAAGCCAAGGACGACGGCTCCGACGCCGACGAGGTCCCGGACAGCGGCTCCGAGTCCGACGAGCCCCAGCCGACCGAGAAGAAACCGGACGACGACTGATGTCCGGCCCAGCCGCGCCCGGCTCCGACCGGCCCGTTGCACGCTGGGATCGACGGCACCTGTACGCGCTGCTGGGGTCGGGTGCGCTGCTGGCAGGCGCACTGGCCTACGTCGGTCTGGTCGACCCGCACCAGCCGGATTCGTTCTTTCCGGTCTGCCCGTTCCGGCTGCTGACCGGATGGAACTGTCCGGCATGCGGCGGCCTGCGGATGGTGCATGACGTGCTGCACGGTGACCTGGCCGCAGCGATCAGCGACAATGTCCTGCTTCTGGTCGGGATCCCGTTGCTGGCCGGCTGGGTTCTGCTGCGCCGTCGCAGGGGGGAGTGGCCGTTGACACTCCCGGCGGCCGCGACTGTGATGATCACCCTGCTGGCGTGGACAGTGGTGCGCAACCTGCCCGGATTCCCCTTGGTTCCGACGCTGCTCACCCATTAGCCCGCTGCGCGAAGCGGAACTGACGCGAGATGATCAGATCGCGCGACTATGCTTTTGGCGTGGCAAGACGCGGAAAGATCGTCTGTACTCTCGGTCCGGCCACCAGCTCCGACGAGTCGGTCAGAGCGCTGGTCGAAGCCGGAATGGATGTCGCCAGACTCAACTTCAGCCACGGCGACTACAGCGATCACAAGACCTCCTATGACCGGGTGCGGGCCGCCTGTGACGCCACCGGCCGCGCGGTCGGCGTGCTGGCCGATCTGCAGGGCCCCAAGATCAGGCTCGGACGCTTCGCCGACGGGCCGACCTACTGGGCCGACGGTGAAACGGTGCGAATCACCGTCGCGGACTGCGAAGGCAACCACGACCGCGTCTCCACCACCTACAAACAGCTGGCCCAAGATGCGCTGGCCGGGGACCGGGTTCTGGTTGACGACGGCAATGTCGGTCTGGTCGTCGACCACATCGACGGCGACGACGTGGTGTGCACAGTCACCGAGGGCGGCCCGGTCAGCAACAGCAAGGGAATGTCGCTGCCGGGCATGAGCGTCTCGGCGCCCGCGCTGTCGGAGAAAGACATCGACGATCTCGAGTTCGCGATGCACCTGGGTGTCGACATGGTGGCGTTGTCGTTCGTGCGCTCGCCGTCGGACGTCGAGCTGGTTCACGAGGTGATGGACCGGGTTGGCCGCCGCGTTCCGGTGATCGCGAAATTGGAAAAGCCGGAAGCGATCGACAACCTCGAAGCCGTTGTGCTGGCCTTCGATGCGGTGATGGTCGCGCGCGGGGACCTGGGTGTCGAGTTGCCATTGGAAGAGGTGCCGCTGGTTCAAAAGCGCGCCATCCAAATGGCAAGGGAGAACGCTAAACCCGTGATCGTGGCGACCCAGATGCTTGAATCGATGATCGAGCATTCGCGGCCGACACGGGCCGAGGCCTCCGATGTCGCCAACGCGGTCCTCGACGGCGCCGACGCCGTGATGCTGTCCGGCGAGACGTCGGTCGGCAAGTATCCATTGGCCGCGGTCCAAACGATGGCTCGCATCATCTGCGCCGTGGAAGAGAATTCGACGGCGGCACCGCCGCTGACGCACGTGCCGCGGACCAAGCGAGGGGTGATCAGCTACGCCGCCCGCGACATCGGCGAACGACTCGACGCCAAGGCGCTGGTCGCCTTCACCCAATCCGGCGATACCGTCCGCCGGCTCGCGCGATTGCACACACCGCTGCCGTTGCTCGCGTTCACACCGCTGCCCGAGGTGCGCAGCCAGCTGGCGATGACGTGGGGCACCGAAACGTTCATCGTCCCGATCATGCAGACCACCGACGGCATGATCCGTCAGGTCGACAAGTCGCTGCTGTCGCTGGGCCGCTACAAACGCGGCGACATGGTGGTGATCGTCGCCGGCGCGCCGCCGGGCACCGTCGGATCGACCAACCTGATTCACGTGCATCGCATCGGCGAAGAGGACGTCTGACCCGATTAGGCCGTCCGTCGACGATGCGCTCCGCGCGGCGGAGGGCTGAGGAGGCGGACCATTAGGCTGTGCCCGGTGTCTGACTTCGACGAGCTGATGGCGGTGCTGGACCTGCAGGACAAGGGCGACGACCTGTTCGCCGGAACCCATCCCAGCAAGAATCCACCGCGGACCTTCGGCGGACTGATGATGGCGCAGTCGTTCGTGGCGGCCAGCCGCACCCGCACCCGCGACCTGCCGCCCAACGCGCTGTCGGCGCACTTCATCAACGGTGGCGACATCGACAAAGACATGGAATTTCAGGTGGTCCGCCTGCGAGACGAGCGCCGCTTCGCCAACCGCCGTGTCGACGTGACGCAGGACGGCAGTTCTGCTGGCGTCGGTGTTCATCTCATATCTGGCCGGCGGCCGCGGTATCGAGCACAGTGTCGAGCCGCCCGATGTCGCCGATCCCGAGGACGTGCCGCCGCTCGGAGAGCGGCTGCAAGGCTACGAGGACAAGGTTCCGCTGTTCGTCAATGCTCTGCAACCCATCGAGTGGCGTTACACCAACGATCCGTCCTGGGTGATGCGCGAGAAGGGCAATCGGCTTGACCACAACCGGGTTTGGGTCAAAGCCGACGGTACGCTGCCGGACGACCCGGTACTTCACACCGCCACCTTGCTGTACTCCTCGGACACCACGGTGCTGGATTCGATCATCACGACGCACGGCCTGTCGTGGGGATACGACCGCATCTTCGCTGCGACGGTCAACCACTCAGTCTGGTTTCACCGTCAGGTGGATTTCAACGACTGGGTGCTGTACTCCACGTCCTCTCCGGTCGCGGCGGACTCCCGCGGACTCGGAACCGGCCATTTCTTTGATCGCTCTCGGCGGCCGGTGGCCAGCGTGGTGCAAGAGGGTCTGGTGAAATACTTTCCGGAGGTCGCGCTGAGACCGCGAAAAGCTGCTGGCGCAGAACGACTCTAGGGTAGCGATGCCGGCGTCAATGTGACGCTCAACCGGTCCTGCACGCTGTGCCGAAACTGATCCGCGCAGTGCTGCTGCGCGACTTGGTTTTCGCCGGCTTTCTGGATGCAGTCGATGTAGTCGCCGCCTCGGACGTCCTTCCAGACCGTCGTCCAGATCGCGATGAACGCCAGACCGACGACGATCGCCAAGCCGCCCAACACGATACCGGCGATCGCGACCCCGCCGTTGTCGGCGATGCCACGCTTGACCCGCCCGCGCCCGATAGCGCCGATGACCACCGCGATGACACCCAGAACGATCGGGGCAAACACGGTCGCGACGCTCAGCAGACCGACGACGGCCAGCACCAACGCGGCGATACCGAGCCCGTTCTTCGGCGCTACCGGTTGCGGGGCAGGCCCGTAGTAGGGCGGTGGATAACCGGGCTGGATATGGATACAGCGGCCCGGTGTGCGGTGCTCCCGCGGCGTTCTCCCGTCTAACCGGCTGATCCGACGATCCGGTCATGGCTCGCTCTCTGATCGGGCGACGTGGACGACTGTTGGCCAGAATACGCGTCGGCGTAGAACCGCAATGCGCATTCCGGCTTACCGCACAACCGCAATTCACCGTCAGTGGAGCGCTTGCCGAGCAATTACGACCGCGGGCGGCGGCTGCTCCTGCCACGAGCCTTCTCGCTCCGCCTGGACGCACTGCGGATACCGAACGACGACACGATCTCGAAGACCCCGATCACGATCAGCCAGATCGCGACCACCAGTGTCAGGATCTCGATCGATCTCCAGCGGAGACCCGAGCATCACGAGGCCGGCCAGCAGGCTGACCAGCCCAGGAAAATCTGCCAGCCACGGCCCGGTAGGTGAGGATCGCTGATCGCCGAGATCGACGTTGCCACACCGCGGAAGATGAAGCCGATGCCGATCCAGATGGCAAGCAACAAAATCGCGTTGACCGTAGACCGAAATGCCGGAAACACAGCACCGCCAACACCAGTGAGGCTGCCCCGCTGATGAACGACAGCACTCGGCCGCCGGCGGAGACGTGCAGGGCGAACGCGAAGAAGACTTGGGCGGCACCGGTGACCAGCAGATAGATGCCGAACAGCGCCGCCGCGATGACGATGGAATGCTCGGGCAGAACGTAGACCAGGATGCCCAGGGTCAGCGAGAGGATCCCGGACAGCAGAGTCGACTTCCACAGGTGCGGCAACAACTTTGGAGCGGCAGTGGTTTCCATGCCCGAATCTTCCCACAAACCGCCACCGGGTGGACGATTTGCGCGGCGTCAGACCCTGGCAGTCTGAGGCGCCTTGGCGCGGACGGTCGCCGAAACCGGTGTCGCGGCTTGCGCCCGATCAGGTACCAGGTGCGCATGCACCCTTTGCCCTTGATTTCGATTTCGCCGCGCTCCTGGAGCACGAAGTCGTCTTTCAGTCGGTGATAGACGTCCTCGGGCACCTGGATCCGGCCGACCGAGTCGGTGGATTCCATCCGGGATGCGACGTTGACCGCGTCGCCCCAGACGTCGTAGAAGAATCGGCGTGATCCGACGACGCCCGCGACGACGGGCCCGGATGCCAGCCCGATTCGCAGCGGCAGCGGATCACCTCGCGAATCCTTCAGTACGCGAACGACTTCGGCCATGTCGAGCGCGAAATGCCGCCAGCGCCTCGACGTGATCGGCCCGCGGCTGCGGCACGCCGCTGACGACCATGTAGGAGTCGCCGCTGACTTTGATCTTCTCCAGACCATGCTTGTCGACCAGCGCGTCGAAGTCACCGTAAAGCCGGTCCAGGAACAGGATTAACTGATCCGGCGGCATATCGCTGGCACGTTCGGTGAAGCCGGCGATGTCGGCGAACAGCACCGACGCATCTTCGTATTTATCGGCAATGATGTTGCGCGCCGGGTCTTTTAGCCGCTCGGCGACGCTGGCGGGCAAGATGTTGGACAGCAGTGCCTCGGAGCGTTCGTACTCCACTTCCATCGCGGCTTCGGCGCGAACGATTTCGCGCACCGCGTACCAAACGGTCGTCACCACCATGACGCAAGCGGAGATGGTGGTGACGATGAAGCTCAGCGACAGAGCCCACGCTGGGTTGGGCGCCGGTGTCGCGGGGGACCAGGAACTGCAACGTGATCACCATGCCGGCGGCGATGGCGGCCAGAATCGACGCGAGAAAAATACGGTCGACGCCGAGTTGCAGCACGACGAGGCAGGCCGCGACCAGGAAGTAGAACTGCAAGCCCGAGCCGGTGCCGACAAACCAGCAGATCGTGAAGATCGACAGGTACGCGGTGCCGATGAAGGTCAACGGCGGGAGCAACTCGCCGAAGCGGTGCAACATCGGCACGGAGGCGTAGATCGCGGCGCCGACGATGTTGATGAGGCCGGTCCACCACAGGTTGGGGGCCGAGAAAATCTGGACAAGCCGAAACCGGCGCTGATGAATACCGCCATCGTCGCGGTGAGGTTCAAGATGCGGTGGCGGCGCGGAATGCGCTCGGCATAGACCTGGCTGCGGGCGCGCGGCAGCTCCCGCACTGCCGCTACACAATCCGGTGATCGCCGCGAACCTGCTGGTTGTTGGGCGGCGCACCGCTTAGCCACCACAGCAAAAGCCTAACGGCTGGACCCATTCCTGTGTGGATTCTCGAGGTGCGCTGAGTGCAATTCGACCTAAAATCCGGTTCATGGCCTACCGGGACGATCGCCTGCGACCTTGGCATTGGCCTGGAAATCGGCTCCGGGACGAGGCCTTCTGGCGTTGGTCTACGGTTCGCGCGATTGTCGCTTGTTGTTCGTAATACCGGAACCCGGCTGGGGATGTACTGGGTGAATGTCGCGCTGTTCCCGAATCGGTGAAGAGGCACTAATGGCTAGGGCAATGTCATCTCGCTTACGCAGCAACATCAGCACGATCGCCGCGACGGGGGTGCTCTTGGCTGTACCTGCGGCAATAGGCATTCCGGCGCACGCGGCGCCCACTTCCGACTACGCACTGACCGCTCCGACCGTCCTCTCGGCTACGCCGCCGTTGGATCCACCACCGCCGCCACCGCCGCCACCAGCACCGGCCCAGCGGTCGCAAGGTGAGTATTACAACCCAAACGACCAAGATGACTGGTGGGTCTACTCCGGCACCGGGAGTTACTGAGCTGGCATTTGGTGCCCTCGGTGAGATTCGAACTCACACTGGACGGGTTTTGAATCCGTTTCCTCTGCCAGTTGGGATACGAGGGCCTGCTGACTGCGCGGCCTCCCACCATAGAGGATGGGTTCCTGCGAGCGGACTCACAGCCCCGCGGTCGAGCATCGGCGCGGTTCACGAGAGAATGTTGTTCATGACCGACGACGACGCGCGCGCCCCGCACCGGGTTCTGATCGCCGAGGATGAGGCGCTGATCCGGCTCGATCTGGCCGAGATGCTGCGAGAAGAGGGCTACGAGATCGTCGGCGAGGCCGGCGACGGCCAGGAAGCCGTCGAGCTGGCCGAGCAGCTGAAGCCCGATCTGGTCATCATGGACGTCAAGATGCCGCGTCGCGACGGCATCGACGCCGCATCGGAGATCGCCAGCAAGCGGATCGCGCCGATCGTGATCCTCACCGCGTTCAGCCAGCGGGATCTCGTCGAGAAGGCGCGCGACGCCGGGGCGATGGCCTACTTGGTGAAGCCGTTCACGATCTCCGACCTGATCCCCGCAATTGAAGTGGCGCTGAGCCGATTCAGCGAAATCAAGGCGCTGGAGCGTGAGGTCGAAACGCTGTCCGACCGGTTGGAGACCCGCAAGCTCGTCGAGCGGGCCAAGGGCCTGCTACAGGCCAACCAGGGCATGACCGAGCCCGAGGCGTTCAAGTGGATTCAGCGCGCGGCGATGGACCGGCGCACCACCATGAAGCACGTCGCCGAGGTCGTTCTGGAGACCCTCGACACGTCCGAGGGCGGCGCCGCCGAGCTAGCTCTCGACCGGCGCCCGGAGCGTGACGTTGGAGTCACGTTGATGTCCAACGTGACGCTGGCGTCACGCTCGACATGCGGATTAGCGCGCGACGATCACCGAGGAGCCGTGGCCGAACAGGCCCTGGTTCGCGGTGACGCCGACCCTCGCGTCCTCGACCTGCCGACCCGTCGCCTGACCGCGAAGTTGCCAGGTCAGCTCGCAGACCTGCGCGATCGCCTGGGCGGGGATCGCCTCGCCGAAGCAGGCCAGCCCGCCCGACGCGTTCACCGGCACCTTGCCGCCGAGCGCGGTGGCACCGCTGCGCAGCAGCGCCTCGGCCTCACCCTTCGGGCACAAGCCCAGGTGCTCGTACCAGTCGAGTTCCAGCGCGGTGGACAGGTCGTACACCTCGGCCAGGCTGACGTCCTCGGGCCCGATGCCGGCTTCGGCGTATGCGGCGTCCAGGATCTGGTCCTTGAACACCCGCTCCGGCGCCGGAGCCACAGCCGTGGAATCCGTTGCAATATCCGGTAATTCGGGCAGATGCTGCGGATACTGCGGCGTCACGGTGCTGACCGCGCGAACCGATGGCACACCGTCCAGCGAGCCGAGGTGCTTACGCGCGAAGTCCGCGCTGGCCACGATCAGCGCGGCCGCGCCGTCGGAGGTGGCGCAGATGTCGAGCTGGCGCAGCGGGTCGCTGACGACCGGGCTGGCCAACACGTCCTCGACCGAGGACTCCTTGCGGTAGCGGGCATTTGGGTTCTGCAGGCCGTGTTGGGAGTTCTTCACCTTCACCTGAGCGAAGTCCTCCGACGTCGCGCCGTACAGATCCATCCGGCGCCGGGCCAGCAGGGCGAAGTACACCGGGTTCATCGCGCCGATCAGGTGGAAGCGCTGCCAGTCCGGGTCGTTCTTGCGTTCGCCGCCGACCGGGGCGAACGCGCCCTTGGGTGTGGTGTCGGCGCCGATGACCAGCGCGACGTCGCAGAACCCCGCCAGAATGTGGGCGCGGGCGCTCTGCAGGGCCTGCGAACCGCTGGCACACGCGGCGTAGCTGGAGCTGACCGGGACGCCGTTCCAGCCGAGCTTCTGCGCGAACGTCGACCCGGCGATGAAGCCGGGGTAGCCGTTGCGGATGGTGTCGGCGCCGGCGACGAGTTGGATCTGCCGCCAGTCCAGGCCGGCCTCCGCCAACGCGGCTCGGGCGGCAACGACGCCGTATTCGGTGAAGTCGCGGCCCCACTTGCCCCACGGGTGCATACCCGCGCCAAGGATGTACAGCGGTTCGGGAGTGCTCATTTCGCGATCCTCATTTGCGCCGCTCCTCGCTACTTTCGTCGATCGCACTGCCCTGTCTATCGTCACCGGCGATCCTCCACGCGTGCACGAGGCGTTCCACCCCGTCGCTGTCGGTGAACAGGGTCATGGTGGCCAGTTCCATCTCCATGCCGACCTTCAGGTCGGCGGCCAGGGTGCCCTCGACGACCTTGCCCAGCACGATGATTCCCTCGTCGGCGAGTTCCACCGCGGCGATGGCGAACGGTTCGAACGGATCCGGCGCGGGATAAGGCGCCGGCGGCGGATAGCGGTTCTCGGTGTAGCTCCAGAGTGTTCCACGCCGCGACAGCGCGACGGCCTCTAGTGCATCGCTGTCGCAGGCCGGGTTGGGGCAGTTGTTCTCCCGCGGCGGGAACACGTACGTGCCGCACTTCGGGCACTTACCGCCGATCAGATGGGGCTTTTCGCCGTCATCGGTGGCGAACCACCCATCGATTGCCGGTTCTGGGCTGGTGACGTCGGGCACCGGGCCAGCGTACCCAGCGCGGGCACAAAACTGAAACGTGTTGCAGTTTATCGCCGACATCGATGAGTTTCGCCGGCCTCGACGGTCACAGTGTCGAAGTCAGTCAACCGAAGGAGCGGCCAATGGTGATCGTCGCGGGCTACCTCGTGGTCGACCCAACGCAGCGCGACAGCTACCTCGACGACTGCCGAGCGGTCGTGCGGCAAGCCCGGGAGTCGCCGGGCTGCCTCGATTTCGCGATCAGCGCCGACTTGATCGAGCCGGATCGCATTCACATCTTCGAGCGTTGGGAGTCGCGTGACGCGCTCGATGACTTTCGCGGTGGCGGGTCCAGCGACGAGCAACAAGGCCTGATCGTCCGCGCGTCGGTATGCGAGTACGACGTGGGCAGCGAGCAGCGGCTGACATTGATGTCATGAGCGTGTGCCTAGAGTTGTGGCCGTGAGCCCAGCCAGGACCGCGAACAAGAAGACAGAGGCCGGCAAGGCCACCGACGACAAGCCCACGTTGATGCTGCTGGACGGCAATTCGCTGGCATACCGGGCCTTCTATGCGCTGCCTGCCGAGAATTTCAAGACCCAGGGCGGGTTGACCACCAACGCGGTCTACGGGTTCACCGCGATGCTGATCAACCTGCTGCGTGACGAGGCGCCCACCCACATCGCCGCGGCGTTCGACGTGTCGCGGCAGACCTTCCGCTCCGACCGTTTTCCGGAATACAAGGCCAACCGATCCGCCACTCCGGACGAGTTCCGCGGTCAGATCGACATCACCAAGGAAGTCCTTGCGGCACTGGGTATTACGGTACTCGCCGAGCCGGGCTTCGAGGCCGACGACCTGATCGCCACGCTGACGACTCAGGCGTACAACGAGGGCTACCGGGTGCTGGTGGTCACCGGGGATCGCGACGCCTTGCAGCTGGTCAACGACGACGTGACGGTGCTGTACCCACGCAAGGGCGTCAGCGAGCTGACCCGCTTCACCCCGGAGGCCGTGGTCGAGAAATACGGCCTGACGCCTGCGCAGTATCCCGACTTCGCCGCCCTGCGCGGCGACCCGAGCGACAACCTGCCCGGCATCCCGGGCGTCGGCGAGAAGACCGCGTCCAAATGGATCATCGAGTACGGCTCGCTGCAGGCGTTGGTCGACGACGTCGACTCGGTGCGCGGCAAGGTCGGTGACGCCCTGCGGGCCAATCTGTCCAGCGTGGTGCTCAACCGCGAGCTCACCGACCTGGTTCGCGACGTGCCGCTGGCCCAGACGCCCGACACCCTGCGGATGCAGCCGTGGGATCGCGACCAGATCCACCAGCTGTTCGACCAGTTGGAGTTCCGGGTGCTGCGCGACCGGCTGTTCGACACGCTGGCCGCCGTTGAACCCGAGGTCGACGAGGGTTTCGACGTGCGTGGGGGAGCGTTGGAGCCCGGCGCGGTCGGGCAGTGGCTGGCCGACCACGTCTCCGACGGTCGCCGGGCGGGCCTGGCGGTGGTGGGTACGCACCTGCCGTATGACGGCGACGCGACCGCGCTGGCGATCGCCGCCGCCGACGGGGACGGCGCCTTCGTCGACACCACGACGCTGACGGCGGAGGACGATTCGGCGCTGGCGGCCTGGTTCGCCGATCCCGGGCAGCCGAAAGCGCTGCACGAGGCCAAGTTGGCGATCCACGACCTGGCCGGGCGCGGCTGGACGTTGAACGGGGTCAGCTCCGACACCGCGCTGGCCGCCTACCTGGTCCGGCCCGGGCAGCGCAGTTTCACCCTCGACGACCTGTCGCTGCGCTACCTTCGCCGTGAGCTGCGCGCAGAAACATCGGAACAGCAACAACTTTCACTTCTCGACGACAGTGAGGGTGTCGACGAGCAGGCTGTCCAGACCGCCGTGCTGCGTGCCCGCGCGGTCGTGGACCTCGCCGACGCACTCGACGTCGAACTGGACCGGATCGACTCCACGTCGCTGCTGGCCGAGATGGAGCTACCGGTGCAACGTGTGCTGGCGGCCATGGAGGCGGTCGGTATCGCCGTCGATCTGGACCAATTGGGTTCGTTGCAAAGCCAATTCGGCGACCAGATCCGCGACGCCGCCGAAGCGGCCTACGCCGTGATCGGCAAGCAGATCAATCTCGGCTCGCCGAAACAGCTGCAGGTGGTGCTGTTCGACGAACTGGAGATGCCGAAGACCAAACGGACCAAGACCGGGTACACCACCGACGCGGATGCGTTGCAGACGCTGTTCGACAAGACCGGGCATCCGTTCCTGCAGCATCTGCTGGCGCATCGCGACGTCACCCGACTGAAGGTGACCGTCGACGGGTTGCTGAATTCCGTTGCGGGCGACGGCCGTATCCACACCACCTTCAATCAGACGATCGCGGCCACCGGTCGGCTCTCGTCCACCGAGCCCAATCTGCAGAACATCCCGATCCGTACCGACGCCGGCCGGCAGATCCGCGACGCGTTCGTGGTCGGCAGCGGATACACCGAAGTGATGACCGCCGACTACAGCCAGATCGAAATGCGGATCATGGCGCACCTGTCCCGCGACGACGGCCTGATCGAAGCCTTCAACACCGGCGAGGACCTGCACTCGTTCGTCGCGTCGCGGGCCTTCGGGGTGCCGATCGAGGAGGTGACCGGTGAACTACGGCGCCGGGTCAAGGCGATGTCCTACGGGCTGGCCTACGGTCTGAGCGCTTACGGGTTGTCCGCCCAGCTCAAGATCTCCACCGAGGACGCCAAAGAGCAGATGGATCAGTACTTCGCCCGCTTCGGCGGTATCCGCGACTACCTGCACAACGTCGTCGAGCAGGCCCGCAAGGACGGCTACACCTCCACGGTGCTGGGCCGGCGCCGCTATCTGCCCGAGCTGGACAGCAGCAATCGGCAGGTCCGCGAATCCGCCGAGCGGGCGGCGCTGAACGCACCGATCCAGGGCAGCGCGGCCGACATCATCAAGGTGGCGATGATCGAGGTCGACAGGGCGCTCACCGATGCGGGATTGGCGTCGCGGATGCTGCTGCAGGTCCACGACGAGCTCTTGTTCGAGGTCGCCGAGGGTGAACGCGAACAACTCGAAGCTCTGGTGCGGGACGAAATGGGCGGCGCATATCCGCTTGACGTGCCGCTGGAGGTGTCGGTGGGCTACGGGTCGCAGCTGGGACACGGCCGCCCACTAGCGCGACGGCAGTCGTGCACTGCGCGCCGGCAATTCGTACTTCCGGTGGAGAGCTGGACGCCGTCTCGGTCCGAGATGCTGATTACTTCCGGTCGCGCATCGCTGTCTGGGGTTCCGCGTCCGTGGGTACGCGGCAGAAGGCAAAAAGGAAGGCGTGGCATGAATGCAACCTGGATGATTCCCTTCATCATCCTCGGCGGTGCTCTACAGACCTGTGGCGCCGCGATGAACAGCCAGCTCTACAAGCACATGCTCAACCCTTGGCTGGCGTCGACGATATCGGCCGCAGTTGTCGCAGTGTTCTTCGTCGCGGTATTCCTCGCCCGGTCGAAACCACTGCCCAGCATGCAGGACGCCACGGCGATGCCCTGGTGGGCCGTCATCGGCGGTCTCGTCGGAGCGGTCCAGGTGTACGCGGGCCTGACCTTGGTGCACAGGGTCGGAGCCGGCACCTTCATGGGCCTGACGGTGACCGCGGCGCTCATCATGTCGTTGCTGGTCGATCACTTCGGTTGGCTTCGCGTCGTTCCCCATCCGCTCAACCTCGGCCGAATCGTGGGCGGCGTCCTGATGGTCGGCGGGGTGGCACTGATTACCGCGTTCTGACGTGGTGGCGCGTGCACGTATTGACGTCGCCGCAAGAATTTCGGTGAATTACGGGCAAGGCCGCCGAGGTGAGTTTGGCCAGCGTGTACACAGTCGAGTAGCCTCGACGGGTACACCAGCTGTGTCCCTACTACCTCAACCTGTCCGGAGCAACCCAACAATATGCCGAGTCCCACCGTCACCTCGCCGCAAGTAGCCGTCAACGACATTGGCTCGAGCGAGGATTTTCTCGCCGCCATTGATAAAACAATCAAGTACTTCAACGATGGCGACATCGTCGAAGGGACCATCGTCAAGGTCGACCGGGACGAGGTTCTCCTCGATATCGGCTATAAGACCGAAGGCGTCATCCCTTCCCGCGAACTGTCCATCAAGCACGACGTCGACCCTAACGAGGTCGTTTCCGTAGGCGATGAAGTCGAAGCCCTGGTCCTCACCAAAGAGGACAAAGAAGGCCGGCTGATCCTGTCCAAGAAGCGGGCTCAGTACGAGCGCGCCTGGGGCACCATCGAGGCACTCAAGGAGAAGGACGAGGCCGTCAAGGGCACCGTCATCGAGGTCGTCAAGGGTGGTCTGATCCTCGACATCGGCCTGCGCGGCTTCCTGCCTGCTTCGCTGGTGGAGATGCGCCGGGTCCGCGATCTGCAGCCGTACATCGGCAAGGAGATCGAAGCCAAGATCATCGAGCTGGACAAGAACCGCAACAACGTGGTGCTGTCCCGGCGTGCCTGGCTGGAGCAGACCCAGTCCGAGGTGCGCAGCGAGTTCCTCAACCAGCTGCAGAAGGGCGCCATCCGCAAGGGTGTGGTGTCCTCGATCGTCAACTTCGGCGCGTTCGTCGACCTCGGCGGCGTCGACGGTCTGGTGCACGTCTCCGAGCTGTCCTGGAAGCACATCGATCACCCGTCCGAGGTGGTCACGGTCGGCGACGAGGTCACCGTCGAGGTGCTCGACGTGGACATGGACCGCGAGCGGGTTTCGTTGTCGCTCAAGGCAACTCAGGAAGACCCGTGGCGCCACTTCGCCCGTACCCACGCCATCGGCCAGATCGTGCCCGGCAAGGTCACCAAGCTGGTGCCATTCGGTGCGTTCGTCCGCGTCGAAGAGGGCATCGAAGGTCTGGTGCACATCTCCGAGCTGGCTGAGCGCCATGTCGAGGTGCCCGACCAGGTGGTCGCCGTCGGCGACGACGCGATGGTCAAGGTCATCGACATCGACCTAGAGCGTCGCCGGATCTCGCTGAGCCTCAAGCAGGCCAACGAGGACTACACCGAGGAGTTCGACCCCGCCAAGTACGGCATGGCCGACAGCTACGACGACCAGGGCAACTACATCTTCCCGGAGGGCTTCGACGCCGAGACCAACGAATGGCTCGAAGGTTTCGACACCCAGCGCACCGAGTGGGAGGCCCGCTACGCCGAGGCCGAGCGGCGGCACAAGATGCACACCGCGCAGATGGAGAAGTTCGCCGCTGCCGAGGCCGAAGAGGCGGCACGTCCGCAGTCCAGCAGCTCGTCGAGCGACGACGCGCCCACCGGTGGCTCGTTGGCCAGCGACGCGCAGCTCGCCGCACTGCGGGAGAAGCTGGCAGGCAGCGCCTGACATCTAGACCCTCGCGAACGCCCCGGCTCAGACGAGTCGGGGCGTTCGTCATTCCGGCGCCAGCCGGGGGATTCAGCCCCGTGGCTTCCTGACAGACTGGGGTGGTGCTGCGAATTGGCCTGTCCGGTGGGATCGGCGCCGGAAAGTCGACCGTCTCCTCAACATTCAGTGATCTCGGCGGAATCGTCGTCGACGGCGACGTGATCTCCCGCGAGGTCGTCGAGCCGGGCACCGAGGGTCTGGCCAAGCTCGTCGAGGCGTTCGGCGAGCAGATCCTGTCCGACGACGGCTCGCTCAACCGACCCGCGTTGGCCGCGATCGCCTTCAGCGACGAAGCGAAGCGTCAGACGCTGAACAGCATCGTGCACCCGTTGGTAGGCCGGCGCCGGTCGGAGTTGATCGCTGAAGCCGGCGATGATGCGGTGATCGTGGAGGACATTCCGCTACTCGTGGAATCCGGTATGGCGCCGATGTTTCCGCTGGTGATCATCGTCAACGCCGACGAGGATCTGCGGGTGAAGCGGTTGATCGAACATCGCGGCTTCAGCGAAGAGGACGCCCGGGCCCGGATCAAAGCGCAGGCCACTGAGGAGCAGCGTCGCGCGGTCGCCGACGTGTGGCTCGACAACACCGGCAGCGCAGACGAATTGGTCACCCAGGCCCGCGACCTGTGGCACCAACGGATCGTTCCATTCGAGCACAACCTCGATGCCGGCGAACCGGCCCGGTCCCGGCCTGTCCTGGTGCCCTACGACTCATCCTGGCCCGATCAGGCCCGTCGCATCGCCGCACGGCTGAGCACGGCCTGCGGCCACCGGGCCATTCGCATCGACCACATCGGATCGACTGCCGTGCAGGGGCTGGCGGCCAAGGACGTCATCGACATGCAGGTGACGGTCGCCTCGCTCGACGTCGCGGACGAGTTGGCCGAGTCGTTGACGAGCGCGGGATACGTGCACCGGCCGATCACGCACGACGAGGGCAAGCCGGCCGCCCGCAGCACCGTCGCGGAGTTCGACAACGCCGACGACGAATCGTTGTGGCAGAAGCGGATTCATGCATCAGCCGATCCCGGTCGGCCAACCTTGGTCCATCTGCGGGTGGACGGCTGGCCCAATCAGCAGTTCGCGTTGCTGTTCGTCGACTGGCTTGCGGCCAATCCTGATGCGCGCGGACACTATCTGGCCGTCAAGCGCGACGCCGAGCAGGCCGGCGATACCGCGAGCTACGTCGCCGCCAAGGAGCCGTGGTTTACCGACGCCTACCGCCAGGCGTGGGCCTGGGCGGACGCTTCGGGCTGGCGAGCTAAGGGGCCGGGTTAGGCAGCGGGGCGCCGCAGGGCAGCACGCCGTTCATCGGGTCGGTGCTGCCCGGAGCGGGATGGACCACCTGGTCGACCTGGACGAAGACCTTGTCGTCGACGTCGATCTCGCAGTGCACGTTCGCCGAATACGGCCACTTCACGGCCACCTGCATACCGGCGTGATGTGGATCGGGAAGAACCGCGTTGGCCTGGAACGCGCTGCCCGGCAACGAACCCAGCTGGGCCATGTTGGTCTGGTTATCCGCAGTGATGAAGGTGGCCATGCTGCCGGGGGCCACGCCGTCGACCCGCGCGACGTAGGTGATGTTGTGCAGATCGGCCCGCGCGGTCGCGGGGGTCAGCTGCGCGCAGGCAACCGCCGCCGCGACCGCCATCCAGCTGTGCCAGTTGCCCATGACCGCACAGATTACCGCTATCTGTTCAGCCGGTTCACCGCGTCAGCAACGTCGTCGCGGCGCTTGACCAGCAGCCATGTCTCCTCGTCGCCTTCGCGCACCCGGGTCAACGCGTAGCCGCCGCGTAACTTCTCGCCGTTCAACAAGAACGACAGGTGGCCGCGGCCCAGGCAAGTCATCATTTCGTGCCCGGTGTTGTTGGCGTATGTGCCGTGGTCCCAGACGGTGACGCCGTCGGCGTCACCCGCATCGTCGGCGACGACAGCTTCGACGTCAGCATCGTCCAACGGATGGTCTGCGGTGCGGCGAGCCATCCGCCGGTCCTGCGGGTTGACGGCCGGCCCGCGAGGGATCGCCCACGACACCAGGATGCCGTCGATCTCGAGGCGGAAGTCGTAAACGTTTTCGCGTGCCTCGTGGTGCTGGATGACGAAGCATGGTCCGTTTTTGCCTGCACGACCTCGGCGTGCCCGAGGCGCGGGACCTCGACCCGTCCGCCGCTGAGGCCGGTAATTACTCAAACCCATATCCCGCGGACTACCCGATTACGAACAAGAAAACTCTAGGGACCTCCCCGCCAGTGCTCAATGCGGTGGTGGTCGGGGGTAAATCCGTGCTGGACCCCCCACAGCACGGCCTGAGTGCGGCTGCCGACACCCAGCTTGCGGTAGATCGTGCGGATGTAGGACTTCACGGTGTTGGGGCTCAGATACGTCAACCGCGCGACGTCGGCGTTGCTTTTGCCTTGCGTGATCAGCGCGAGAATCTCCGCTTCGCGCTCGCTGAGCCCCTCGCCGCGCCCGGGCCAGTCCTGTCCGGGGGCACCACGCGCCCGACCCCCGGCTTCGCTGACCACCACGTCGCCGCCATGAACGGCCTCCAACGCGGCCACTAATTCGCGGGCGGGCAACGTCTTGGAGAGGTATCCGTGCGCACCGTGCCGTCGCGCGCTTTCCACGAGGTCGGGGTGAAAGTTCCAGGTGTAGACCACAACTCGGCTAGCCCGCGGATTAGCAACCAGAACACCGATCTCCTCGTGATCCGACTCGGGCTGAGCGAACGAGTCGTACAACACGATGTCGACCGTGTCTTTGACCGCCATCGTGGAGTCGAGTTCGGCGATGACGACCCGGTCGCGATAGGGCTCCAGCATGTTGGCCACACCTTTGACGACGACGTCATAGTCGTCGACGAGCGCGATGGTGATCGGCGCGCGGGCGGACTCAGGCATGTTGACCGAGATTACCTCCCTAAGGGTGTATTGCCACCCCCCTTAGGGGTGGTCGACTGATGTTGGGCCGGCCGACCCGATCGTTTCGCCAACATCATCAAAGGAAGGCTCAATCATGATCACTCTCGGCATCATCCTGCTCATAGCGGGATTCCTGCTGAAGATCTCCATCCTCTGGACCCTCGGCATCGTCGCACTGGTCGTCGGCGCGATTCTGGCCATCATGGGCGCCACCGGACGGGCCATCGGCGGCCGACGCCACTACTTCTGAGCCGTTGCAGTGTCGGGCCCGACGGGGCAACGCGAGTGTGTCGTACATCGCAAATTCACGTTTGCCCCGTTGCCCGAAGGGCTATTAGACATACGTCAGAAAGGAGTCTGCGATGCCCATCTCAGAATGGATAGTGATCGCGGTCGTCGCTGTCGTGCTGATCGTCGCGGCGTTTGTCGCAATCAGCATGGTCCGCTTTCGCACAAGAACGAAAAGGCTCAAACAGCACTACGGCACCGAATACGAGCACGTTGTATCCGAAACCGGCAGCGAGAAAGGCGCGGTGCGGGTGCTGACCACGCGAGAACGCAAGCGGGACAAGCTCGATATCGTTCCGCTGTCACCGTCGGAACTGTCGGAATTCACCGGCCGGTGGCAAGAAGTGCAGGCGGGGTTTGTCGACAACCCCGGGACAGCGGTCGGTGTCGCCGACCGTCTGGTGACCGAGGTCATGCGCCAACGGGGTTATCCCGTCGATGATTTCGACCGCAGAGCCGCCGACATCTCCGTCGACCATCCGGACATCGTCGACAACTACCGGGCGGCTCATGACATCCATGTCTCGGAGCAGGATGCCAACACCGAGCAGCAGCGAGAAGCCTTCGTGCACTACCGGGCGCTGTTCGAGAAATTGCTCGAAACCCCAACCGACAAAGAAACGTCACAGGAGGCAACCGCATGACCACCCATGAACAACACGACCTGCAGGACCGGGAGGACCTGGGCGACCTGGATAACGAGGTCGCTCCACCGGTCGCAGAAGAACCGCCGATTGACGACGAGAGCACTGCGGTCACCCGCGAGCCGGTCCCGGCTGTCGACGAGCATGAATCCTCACCCGACACAGGGCTTTTCGCCGACAGCGACGTCGCCGATCTGCGCTCACGGTGGGCCGGCGTTCAGGCCGCGTTCGTCGACGATCCCAAGGACTGCGTTCAGCAGGCAGACCACCTGGTTTCCGATCTGGTCGAGCAACTCACGACCGGATTCGCGCAAGCCCGGTCGCGCCTTGAAGAAGAGTGGTCGCAGGGCCGGGACGCTTCGACCGAAGATCTCCGCATGGCTCTGATGCACTACCGCGAATTCTTCGATCGCCTGCTCGGCGTCTGAATGAACTAGCGCCAGGCGAGCTGCATGCCTTCGGCGGCCAGCCACGCATCGAGGTCGTACCCGTTGCTGGCTAGGCCGTCGATGGCGTGCATCGCTCTCTGTACCGCCAACTCGCCGACCTCAGGTGCCAGAAGACCGTGCCGGACGGCGTCGAGCAGTTCGTCGACGTCGGCCAGATCGACCCCGGCGTGGGTACGGACCTCCAGATCGAGGTAATGGTCTTCCGACCTCCACTCGTCGGGGCCGGGTGTGTATTCGCCGACGTCCAGGTAGAAGTCGTGGTCGCGCTCATGGCCGGGGTTGTAGTGAAAGATGCTGGCGCGCAACCCCAATGATGGAAGTAGCCACGACTCGAGGTAATGGAACTGGGCGCGCCCGGGGGTCGGGCGGGCGAGGTAGAGGCCCCACGGCCGCACGGTGTATTCATCGACGGCCCGCACGATGCCCTTGGGGTCGGTGTTGGTGCGGGCGCGCAGGTCGAACGTCTCATGCTTGGGTGGGTGCATCGTGTGGCCTTCAGCGTCGCAGCCGGATTTTCCAGCGGACGAAGCAGGCGAAGAACACCGTCAGCCCCGCGAGCATGCCCATGTCGAGCAGCCAGAAATGGCGGGTGTGCTGCCAGAACTGATCCTGGGGAAGCAGAGTCGGTGGCACCAGGTGTCTCAGATCGACCGTCGACGCCGCCGCCGCGTAGCCCCAGCGCGCCGGCATCAGCCAGGACAGCTGGTCGAGCCCGAGCCGGCCGGTCACCGGCACCATCCCGCCGCACAGCACCAGCTGCGCCATCACCGCGACCACGAACAGCGGCATGATCTGCTCGCTGGACCGGACCAGCGACGAAATGGCCAGGCCCAGGACGGCCGAGGCGACACAGGCCGCGGCGACAGTCAGAAACAGCTCACCGGTTGCCGCGACCGTCGAGTGACCCAACAGCACAGCCCCTTGGCTCGGCGCTCCCTTGCCGACCACCACGATCGCGGTGACGATCGCTGCCTGCAGAACCGCGAATCCGCAGAACACCAGCGTCTTGGCCAGCAAATACGCCGTCGTGGACAGCCCAACCGCCTGCTCACGCTGGAAAATGGCGCGCTCACCGACCAGGTCGCGAATCGTCAGCGCGATACCCATGAACGCGGCAGCCGGCAGCAGCAATGCCAGGATCTGCGCGGCCTCGTCGGGTGTCCCGGTGTGCGGGCCGGTGGGGCGAAACCCGGTGTTGCCCGGCACGGTCAACGACAGCGCGCCGAGGATGAACGGCAGCACGGCCAGGAAGATGAAATACGCCCGGTCGGCGACGACGAGCCGGACCTGACGCCGGGCGATCGTGGAGATCTGGCGAGGGACGCTCGTATGCACCGGTTCGCCCAGATCGGCCGGCGTGTCCGACTTCGACGGCGGCTGAGGTTCTTCGCGTTCGCGGAAGCGGCGGTTCGCCTCTTCCGGATCGGCGCCGACCTGGCTGAAGATCTTGGCCCAGTTGGTTGTGCCCATCACTTCGCCGATACCGTCCGGCGGCCCGCAATAGGCGGTCTTCCCGCCCGGAGCGACGAGTAGAACCTGGTCGCAGACGTCGAGGTAGGACAGCGAGTGCGTGACGACCAGCACCACGCGACCCGCATCAGCGAGCTGGCGCAGCATCGTCATGACCTGCAGATCCAGCGCCGGGTCCAGACCCGAGGTCGGCTCGTCGAGCATCAGCAACGACGGACCGGTGAGCAACTCGAGAGCCACCGAGGCGCGTTTGCGCTGCCCACCGGACAGCTTGTCGACCCGGGTGTGGGCGTGCTTCGTCAGGTCGAGCTCCTCGAGCACCTGCGCGACGACTTTCGTCCGATCGGCCTTGCTGGTGTCGGGCGGAAGGCGCAGCTCGGCGGCGTAGCTCAACGCCTGGTGGACGGTCAGCTGACGGTGCACGACGTCGTCCTGTGGAACCATGCCGATCCTGCTGCGTAGCGAGGCGTATTCGGCGTGAATGTCGTGGCCCTCGAACGTGACCGAGCCGGAGCTGGGCGTGGTGTAACCGGCGATCAGCCGGGCCAGCGTGCTCTTTCCGGCACCGGATCCACCGATCACGGCGGTCAACGTTCCGGGACGCGCGGTCAGCGAGATGTCGGTGAGCAGTTGCTTGCCGTTCTCGACGACGTACTGGACATTGCGCACTTCCAGGCCGCCGGTGCTGGTGGCGGCTTCGGTCTCGCTGCGACGGACCAGCAGGCCGCCTTCGACCACCAGGTCGATGTTGCCGACGGTGACGACGTCGCCTTCGCTGAGGATCGCCGAACCGACCCGGGTGCCGTTGACGAAGGTGCCGTTGACGCTGGTGTCGCGGATCTCGGTGCCCAGCGGGGTCAGCGTCAGCGTTGCGTGGTACCGCGAGGCCAGCACGTCAGGCACCACGATGTCGTTGTCGGACGCCCGGCCGATCGTGACCGAGCCGGCGGGCTTGGACGACGGCGTCGCATTCGGCGCGAGGCGCTTGACGAAGCGGGTGGCGAAGTTCGCTCCCTCGGCAGCACGGTCGCCGAGCATGGTGACTTCGGTGGGCGGCACGGTGTGCTGCACCGGCGCGGAACGCGCGTTGACCACCGTGACCTGATCGGGCGGTGGTCCGGCGGGCGGCCGTCCGGCCTGGACGGTCGTCGGATACTCCGACGGCGAGACCGGCGGAGCGGGGCGCGGTGGCGGAGCGGGGCGCGGTGGTGGGGCGGGTCTGGGCGGAGCCGCGTCGAGCGTCGGCGGGCGGAACGGGGGGCGGTGCCGGTGGTGGCACGGGCCTCGCCGGAGTCGACCAGCTCATGGTCTGCTGCGTGCCATGCGGGGGTGCGGCCCGGGCGGACCGCCTTTGCCGCGACGCGCTCCGAGCTCGAACGTCAGCTGCGGTCCGCCCGCGTTGCCGATGTTGATGCTTTGCCCGTCCTGAATGTCGATCACTGGTCGCCGGTAGCCGTTGACGAAAGTGCCGTTCACCGAACCGTTGTCGATGGCGACCCATTTGCCTTGTTCGAAGCGCAGGATCAGATGGGCACGAGAAATCCGCGGGTCGGCGATCCGGACGTCGGCGCGCAGGTCACGCCCGATGATTACGTCATGACCAGGCTGAAATGTGCTTTCGGACCCGTTATGCCAAATGGTCAGAACGAGCGGGGCTGGTCGACTCACCACACCAGTATCGACTCCGCGACGGTATGCCAACCACGAGGCGCACTGTGATTCGGCTATATGTTGTCGCGAACTGCTTCCTTGCCCTTGATTCACAGCTGTTTCATAAGTGGCGCAACAGGAGCGCACCGCATCTGGCGGCATGATCATGAAGGGTGCGCCAGTTCTGCGAACTCGGCGTCGCCCACGGGGAATGTTGAAAACCTCGGGCCCGCAATAGATTTTCGGTTCAGTCCGGCGGGTAACCGGGAATGTGGTGAAGAACACGCCAGACGAGAGACGTAAGGGGGAAGCGGCGATGGACGAGGCGACCAGAGCGACCGAGCGCTGGGACGCCCAATCAGGGCCACCCGCGCCGCCTGTCGACCCGCCGCGCTCCCGCAGTCTTCTGGAACGTGGCTACGCATCGCTTCCAGATCTGGGCATCACCCGGCTGCTGACCCGGGTGCCGCTGATCGGGTCGCGGCCTCAACGGGAGCCGGTGAACGTCCGGCGTCCCAGCGCCAATGACTCGTCGGACAGCGAGCTCGCCGCGCCGACATCGTTCGCGGGCTACACCATCCTGCGGCCGCTGGGATCCGGTGGGATGGCCGACGTCTACCTCGCCAAGCATCCGCGCCTGCCGCGCCGGGACGCGCTCAAGATCCTGAGCGAAGGGACGACCGCCGACGCGGAATTCCGCGAAAGATTCAATCGCGAAGCCGATCTCGCTGCCACGCTATGGCATCCACACATCGTGGCGGTGCACGACCGCGGCGAGTTCGACGGCCACCTGTGGATCGCCATGGACTACGTCGAGGGCACCGACGCCGCCCGGCTGATGCGGGAGCGGTTCCGGGGCGGGATGCCCGAGCAGGACGTCTGCGCGATCGTCACCGCCGTCGCGGGTGCGCTGGACTACGCGCACGCCCGAGGTCTACTGCACCGGGACGTCAAGCCCGCCAATATCCTGCTGACCCATCCAGACGAGGACGATCGTCGAATCTTGTTGGCGGACTTCGGCGTTGCCCGGCAGCTCGCGGACATCAGCGGAATCACCGAGACCAACGTGGCGGTCGGCACCGTCGCCTACGCGGCCCCTGAGCAGCTCGTCGGATCGAACATCGACGGTCGCGCCGATCAATACGCATTGGCGGCCGCGGCATTCCACCTGCTCGCCGGTGTACCGCCGTTCCAGAATTCCAACCCGGTCGCGGTGATCAGTCAGCACCTGCACGCCGCACCGCCACGGCTCAGCGACTATCGGCCCGAGCTGGCCGGTCTCGACGACGTCTTCTTCCAGGCCCTGGCGAAGGAGCCGGCGGACCGATTCGATCGCTGCCGCCAGTTCGCCGCGGCCTTCAGCGAGCAGATCTCCGGTTGCGACGCGAGCGACCGTCGACGACCGCTGGTTCGGCGCGCCCGGACGCCCAAGATCGGCCGACGCAAGTTGTCGCTGAAGACGGGCCTCGTGGCGGCGGTGGTTCTCGCGCTGCTGTCGCTGAGCGTCACCTGGGCTATCTCGTTTTTCTCCTGGGACGACCAGCCGCAGGCCAACCCCGCCGTGCCTCCCAAGGTCAACAAGACGTCGTCGTCGGGATCGGCGCTGGCCGCGCCGCCGCTGAACGGCAGCTACCGGCTGGACTATGACCGCGCCAAGCAGACCTCGAACGGCGTCATCCGTACCAACGGCGGGGCCACCAGCTGGTGGGCGTTCTCGTCGGCGTGCACCGCGACCGGATGCGCGGCCACCGGCACCAAACTGGACGACACCAGCCATCAGATGGCGAAGACCACCGGCACCGGCAACGCCGGCGTCCTGCATTTCGTCGACGGCCATTGGCAGGCCGAGCCGCGGCAGCTTCAGGCGCAGTGCCGGACCGCCCGCAACGGGCCGATGTCCACGCAGTCGGAGACCGTGGTGTGGACGTTGACGCCGGAACCGGACGGCACGCTGCGCGGCGTGCAGACCCAGACCGTGCAGAGCAACGAGTGCGGATCGCAGGGAGCAACGCTGCGAATCCCGGTCGTCGCGTCACGGACCGGCGATGTCCCGCCAGATGTGACGATGGCCGATCCCGCGCAGGCCGCCAACAACACGGCCTCTCCGGTCGGTACCCCAGTCGCCCGCGGTATTGGGCGGGCCGTGTACCGACGTCGACAAGGTCGCCTTCGACTCGACCGCCAATCAGCAGGTCGTCTGCGAGGGCAATACCTGGGACAAGGCGCCGGCGACCAGCGGCGTGCATCCGGTCGGGACGTCGTGCACCGACGCGCCGGTGTTCACCATGTCGAAGTCCGAGGACGGACATCTCATCGAATGTGACCCTGGCACCCGGGTGTGGAGCGGCCAGCACAGCTGATCAAGCGGCTTGTCGGCACCGGGCTCTACCCTGGTGAATATGGCGTTTGCTACCGAGCATCCAGTGCTGGCGCACTCCGAATACCGGCCGGTCGAAGACATGGTGCGGGCCGGCGGCCGCTTCGAAGTGGTCAGCCCGTACGCGCCGGCCGGTGACCAGCCGGCCGCGATCGAAGATCTGGAACGCCGGATCCGGGCGGGGGAGCGCGACGTCGTACTGCTCGGCGCAACCGGTACGGGTAAGTCGGCCACCACCGCCTGGCTCATCGAGCGGCTGCAGCGGCCGACCCTGGTGATGGCCCCGAACAAGACGCTGGCCGCGCAGCTGGCCAACGAGCTGCGAGAGATGCTGCCGCACAACGCGGTTGAATACTTCGTCTCGTACTACGACTACTACCAGCCCGAGGCGTACATCGCGCAGACCGACACCTACATCGAGAAGGACAGCTCGATCAACGACGATGTCGAGCGGCTGCGGCATTCCGCGACGTCATCGCTGCTGTCCCGCCGGGATGTGGTGGTGGTCGCGTCGGTGTCCTGCATCTACGGCCTGGGTACACCGCAGTCCTACCTGGACCGATCGGTGGAGCTGAAGGTCGGCGCCGAGGTGCCGCGTGATGCGCTGCTGCGGCTGCTGGTCGACGTGCAGTACACCCGCAACGACATGTCGTTCACCCGTGGCACATTCCGGGTGCGCGGCGACACCGTCGAGATCATTCCGTCGTATGAGGAGCTGGCTCTTCGCATCGAGTACTTCGGCGACGAGATCGAGGCGCTGTACTACATGCATCCGCTTACCGGTGACGTTGTGCGCCAAGTCGATTCGCTGCGGGTTTTCCCGGCGACTCACTACGTGGCCGGACCGGAACGGATGGCCCACGCCATCTCGACCATCGAGCAGGAACTCGAGGATCGGCTGGCGGAGCTGGAGGGCCAGGGCAAGCTGCTGGAAGCCCAGCGCCTCCGGATGCGGACCAACTACGACGTGGAGATGATGCGTCAGGTCGGGTTCTGCTCGGGGATCGAGAACTATTCGCGGCACATCGACGACCGCGGGCCCGGCTCGCCGCCGGCGACACTGATCGACTACTTCCCGGAAGACTTTCTGATGGTCATCGACGAGTCGCACGTCACGGTGCCGCAGATCGGCGGCATGTACGAGGGCGACATGTCCCGCAAGCGCAACCTCGTCGAATTCGGTTTCCGGCTCCCGTCGGCGTGCGACAACCGGCCATTGACGTGGGAAGAGTTCGCCGACCGGATCGGGCAGACGGTGTACTTGTCGGCCACCCCAGGCCCCTACGAGCTGAGCCAGGCCGCCGGGGAGTTCGTCGAGCAGGTGATTCGCCCGACCGGGCTGGTGGACCCGAAGGTCGTGGTCAAGCCGACCAAGGGTCAGATCGACGACTCTGATCGGCGAGATCCGTAAGCGCGCCGAGGCCGACGAGCGGGTCCTGGTCACGACCCTGACCAAGAAGATGGCCGAGGATCTCACCGACTATCTGCTGGAGCTCGGTATCCGGGTGCGCTACCTGCACTCCGAGGTCGACACCCTGCGGCGGGTGGAGTTGCTGCGCCAGCTGCGGATGGGCGACTACGACGTGCTGATCGGCATCAACCTGCTGCGAGAGGGCCTGGACCTGCCGGAGGTGTCGCTGGTGGCGATCCTGGACGCCGACAAAGAGGGCTTCCTGCGCTCGTCGCGCAGCCTGATCCAGACCATCGGACGCGCGGCCCGCAATGTGTCCGGCGAGGTTCACATGTACGCCGACAAGATCACCGATTCGATGAGAGAGGCGATCGACGAGACCGATCGCCGACGAGCCAAGCAAGTCGCCTACAACGAAGAGCGAGGCATCGACCCGCAGCCGCTGCGCAAGAAGATCGCCGACATCCTCGACCAGGTCTACCGCGAGGCCGACGACACCGATGTGGCGATCGGCGGCTCCGGCCGTAACTCCTCGCGGGGACGCCGGGCCCAGGGCGAGCCGGGCCGGGCTGTCAGCGCCGGGATCGTCGAGGGCCGCGACACCGCGAACATGCCGCGCGCCGAGCTGGCCGACTTGATCAAGGATCTCACCGCGCAGATGATGACCGCAGCGCGCGACCTGCAGTTCGAGTTGGCCGCGCGCATTCCGCGACGAAATCTCTGATCTCAAGAAAGAGCTGCGCGGGATGGACGCCGCCGGGCTGAAGTGAGCGGCACACCGGCTGCCGATAGCTGGCGGGCGTTGCTGAGCCCCCCATCCCTGGGTACGTCGACGCTGCTGGCCGGCGGGGTGGCGCTGTATGCCACCAACGAGTTCCTGACCGTCAGCCTGTTGCCGAGCGCGATTGCCGAGATCGGTGGTGAGCGCCTCTTCGCGTGGGTGACAACGCTCTATCTCGTGGGTTCGGTCGTCGCGGCCGCGACAGTCAACGCGATGTTGCTGCGAGTTGGCGCGCGATGGTCGTTTCTGTTGGGACTGGCGGTATTCGGGGTCGGCAGCGTGGTCTGTGCGGCGGCCCCGGAGATGGGTGTGATGCTGGCGGGTCGGACTCTGCAGGGTGCGGCCGGGGGATTGCTAGCCGGATTGGGCTACGCCCTGATCACCACCACCCTGCCGCGAGTCCTGTGGACCCGGGCGTCGGCGTTGGTGTCGGCGATGTGGGGCGTCGCAACGGTGGTGGGCCCGGCGGCCGGTGGCCTGTTCGCCCAGTTCGGTTTGTGGCGCTGGGCTTTCGGCGCCATGGCGATACTGTCTGTCGCGATGGCGGTGCTTGTTCCGCTGGTGTTGCCGGCCGGCCATGCCGACTCAGATCACGCCGCTTCTGCCGTCAAGGTGCCGGTGTGGTCGGTGCTTTTATTGAGCACGGCGGCGTTGACGGTCAGCATCGCCCAGGTTCCGACCAGCAGCCGCACTGACCGCGGCGCTGCTGGTGCTGAGCGCGATCCTGATCGTCGCGTTCGTGTTCGTGGACCGGCGCATGCCAGTAAAAGTCTTGCCACCGAGCATGTTTGGCCCCGGACCATTGAAGTGGATCTATCTGGCGCTGGCCGTGCTGATGGTCTCGGCGATGGTCGACATGTATGTGCCGTTGTTCGGTCAGCGTTTGGCGCACCTGGTTCCCGTGGCGGCCGGATTTCTGGGTGCTGCGCTGGCGGTCGGATGGGCGGGTGCCGAGCTGCTCAGCGCATCGTTGAAGAGCAGGAAAGCGGTCAACCGGGTGGTGGTGGCCGCCCCGCTGGTCATTGCGGTCGGCCTCGTGCTGGCGGCAGTCACCCAGGTCGACAATGCGCCGGTCGCCCTCGTCGTCACGTGGGCGGTGGCGCTGACGATCACCGGAGCCGGTATCGGCGCGGGCTGGCCGCATTTGTCGGCCTGGGCGATGCAGTGCGTCGACGAGAAGGAAGGGGCTGCGGCGGGCGCGGCGATCAACACGATCGAGGTGATAGCCGGGGCCTTCGGTGCGGGGCTGGCCGGTGTCGTGGTCAACAGCGCGGAAGGCGATGTGGTGATCGCCGCCCGGGCATTGTTCGCGGTGTTCGCCGCGGTGGGCGTGTTGGGCGCGCTGGCCTCCCGTCGCGCCGCCCGGGGTTTGCAGTGATCGAGGCTGGGCGGCAAGCGGTTTCGACGACCGCCTAGTTGTGATGTCACCTAGTCGGCTACGTGCCCAGCGCTAGTATCGCGACCCTCAACGGGTCGATTTGATGACCTGGGTGCGGTGGAATTGCCACCGCTCGGAGATGTGGAACCCGACGTTCTGCGGGACCAGGTACGCGGGCGCGCGGCCGAACACCCGTCCGGGCGGCAACGATTTCCCGGCCTGATGATTCGGCAGTTTGGTGTCGTGGGTGGTAATCGTCCACAGCGTCGTGCATTTGTACAGGCGCCCGACAATCAGCCAGACCGCGATGTGGCCATCCCACAACGTCTCGCGCTTGGGCGCCGGGATGCCGCGGCCGATGTCCACCAACGGGCGGAAAGCGGCCGGCCTGGCCGCAACCAGTGCGCGGACCGGACCCGGCAGCCAGCCGACCGTGTTGTCGACCAGCAGACAGTCGCCGGGTGCGGCCTTGGCGGTGATCAGGTCTGCGACGTCGCTGTAGTCCCAGCCCTCCTTGGCGTATCGCTGCCGTTGCGACAGCAGATAATTCGGAATTGCCGCGACGGCGAGCGCGACCAGCGCCAGCGCGATCCACCGCGGCCGACGCGTGACCGCCACGATGGAGATAGCCATCACGATCGCCATTGCCGGTGTGGTGAAGAACAGGTACCGCGGGTAGTAGAACGGGTCGCCGATCGCCGAATAAATCAGGCTGATCGCGGTCGGCAGCACGATCCAGGCCGCGCAGATAGTCAGCATCCGGCGGGTGTCGCCGGCCGAGTTCCATCGACCGGTGAACCGAATGGCCAGCGCTGCAACGAAAATGAGTGCCGTCAGAATCGCGAATGGAACGCTGTTGTCGAAGTACTGGTGTAGCAGGACGTCGAGCAATGTGTGCCAGCTCAGCGAGTGAATCCAGGCAACCTGGATTCTTTGCCCGTGCGCGAACAGCATCAGCGGCGTCGCGGCTCCTACCGCCACCGCGGACGTGATGGCCCACGACACCATGACGGATCGACGCCGCCGCAGTGTCGGAGTGAGCACGGCGTGCACCGGCAGCAGTAAGACCAGATAGATGTTGAGCAGGATCGCGACCATCAGCGCCAACGCGTAGAGCGCCCACAGCCACCACCGGTGCCGCCGTATCGCAGTGATCAGCAAGATGGTCAGCCACACTGCCGCGACCGCCTGAAGCGCATACGAGCGTGATTCGATGGCGGCCCACGTCACCCGTGGCAGGAGGGCGAACACGATCCCTGCGCAGACCGCGGTGTTTCGCGGCAGGAATTGCCTCGCGAGGACCACCACGCCGGCGGCTGCGATACCGACGGCCAGGCAGCTCGGCACCCGTAACCAGAACTCGGTCGGCGGAAAGAGGCATAACCACCCGTGCATCAGCAGGTAGAACAAGCCGTGCACGGCGTCGATGTGCCCCACCAGTCGCCACAGCTCGGGTATTGATCGGCCGGCGGACGAGATGGTGGCGCTCTCGTCGAACCACAGCGACGGGTGACTGGCCCCCACGGCACCGATGACAGCGGCCAACACCGAGACGGCAAGTGGGTCGAATAACCTGCCCGGACGCCGCGTATCCGGATCGGCCGTGATGACCGCCGCGGTGGGTTCTTCGAGTGTTGTAGCAACCATGATGTGTGTCACTTTAAAGGTCTTCCGGTGAAGCTGCTTACCCGTCCGGCCTGCTCACACTGCCTTTTGACGATTGAAACCGAATTCGGCGCCCCGACGCGCCGCACCTCGGATCGTCTAAAAGCTTTGCAGATAACGACGTTTCGCCAAAATTGAGGTCGAGTCAGCCGGTCCGGCGACGTGACGAACGCCCCAGAGTGCATCGCGCCCACCGTGAGCCGGGTCTCGTTGACCTCGTCGTCGTGGCCCAAACACGTCCATCTGTCTGCAGCAAAGCGTTACTGTCTTGGGTTGGCGTAGCAACCAACACCTGGGAGGGTAAATGAGCGCCTATCGGACCGTGGTGGTAGGAACCGACGGATCGGATTCGTCGCTGCGCGCGGTGGAGAAGGCAGGAAGCATCGCCGGGGCGGACGCAAAGCTGATCGTGGCGACGGCGTATTTACCTCAGCACGAGGATGCACGCGCCGCCGACGCTCTGAAGGATGAGAGCTACAAGGTGTCGGGCAGCGCCCCGATCTACGCGATCCTGCGCGAGGCCAAAGATCGGGCCAGCAATGCGGGAGCCAAGAACATCGAGGAACGGTCGATCGTCGGCGCTCCGGTCGACGCCCTGGTGGGCCTTGCCGAGGAAGTCGGCGCCGATCTACTGGTCGTCGGCAATGTCGGCCTGAGCACCATCGCCGGCCGGTTGCTGGGTTCCGTGCCCGCCAACGTGTCGCGGCGAGCCAAAGTTGACGTGCTGATCGTCCACACCTCATAGGCCTCGGCCCGCGTCGACCCGATGATCGACACCGCGAAGTACGGCCCGTGGGCGTTGATCGCGGGCGGTTCGGAGGGGGTCGGCGCCGAATTCGCCCGGCTGCTTGCCGAAGCGGGTCTGAATCTCGTGTTGGTCGCGCGCACAGCGGGTGCGCTGGAGCAGACGGCTGACGAGTGCCGCTCGCACGGTTCCGAAATTCGCACCTTACAAGCGGATCTCAGTGATCCGGGCGCCTGCTCGGATGTCGCGAAGGCAACGCGCGATCTGGAGATCGGATTGCTGATCCTGGTCGCCGGCGCGAATACCCACAGCCGCAACTTTCTCGACGGCGATCTCGCCGAATTTCACCGCGTGATCGATCTCAACGTGACGACGCCGCTGGCGCTCGTCCACCACTACGGTCAGGCGATGCGGTCCCGGCAGCGCGGCGGCATCGTGGTGCTCGGTTCGCTCTCGGGCTACCTCGGTTCGGCACGGCATACCGTCTACGGCGGCGTCAAGGCGTTCTCTAGGATCTTCGCCGAAGGGCTGTGGCTGGAACTCCGCGAGCACGGCGTCGACGTGCTGGAACTCGTGTTGGGAGTGACGCGGACACCCGCCATGGCGCGGGTCGGCCTCAATTTCGATGCCCCGGGCGTCGTCGTCGCCGAGCCCGCCACCGTCGCACGCGAAGGGCTGGAATGGCTGGGCCGGGGTCCCGTCCACATCGTCAGCGGCAACGAGCGGATCGTGACTGCGCGCAACGATCCTGATCGGGCCTCGACCGTTCTCGCCGCCCATCGCACGATGCAGCGGCTGTTGCACGCCGAGAAGGAGCCCGATGACAGTGGAAGAACGACTGGCGGCGCTCGAACACCGCCTGCGCCGGGTGGAGGATGAGCTGGCGATCAGCCACCTGATGGCGTCCTACGGGCCGCTGGTGGACGCCGGTGACGGTGAGGCCGTGGCGGCGCTGTGGACCGAGGACGCCCGATCTGGACGCGGCGAACTAGCCGACGACTGCTACCGCTTCACGATCCGTTCAGGCGATCGATCGTGTCGGCGAGTGCCCTTTGGGTCCGCTCGAAGAAGCCCAACGTGTGCACATCCGTAGGCCCGTCGACGCGGAGGTGAACGTTCAGTTCCTTGAAACGCCGGTAGCGCATGATCCTCAGCTCGATGCGGTGCGGATCAGCGCCCGCGCTGCCGCGTGCTGTATAGGTCACGGAGATGGATGTGGGGTTTTCGACGCGATCGAGGCAATCAGAAGATCCGCTCCGACCACCGTGGTCTGGTCGTCCGAGTGGCTGACGGAGTAGTCGCTCTTGGCGGCGGGCGTCCCGAGCGTCTCGGCGCACCGCGCGACCACGGCTTCAAGCGCGCTCCACGCAGCGACCACGTCAGTACTCACGACCTCCAGTTCGGCCAGGTGACTTGTGCTTGGCACTGGCTGATCGCCTCCTTAGCTGGACCCCGGGTTGATCGTCACACGCCGGCGAGGACGCGGCGCTCCAACCGGAAGGTGCGGCTGAGCCGTTCCGGACGCGTGGTGAGCGTCACCTCGACGGCTCCGCCATCGGTGATGACGTAGCGCTCCTCGACGTCCGGTCCGTCGTCGCGGCGGCTTACCGCCCGGCGCGGCAGGTCCTGGTCGTCGCTCAGATCGGGATCGAACGCGAAGAAGACCGGCTCGTACGGTGTGACGTCACCGTCGGGGTGACCGTCCCGTAACCGGCTGCACTCGACGAAGCGAAAGTGGCCGATGTTGTGCGCCGCGCGGTAGGTCCGGGTCACGACGACCGGAGGCTGACCCGCGGTCGGCAGCGCTGACCCCTTCGGCACGATTGGGTCGAAGCAGACCTCCTCGCCCGCGCAGGCCTCGCGAAAAACTCCGAAGTGACGCGAAAGCCGTTCGGAGAGTGCAAATCCCGCTTCCCGGTCGAGAAAGACCGCCAACCCGATCGCCGTTGCCGCGAAGGGGTGCAGTGAGCGCTTGACGCGCTTCTCGTCGAACGTCGCGCGCAGCGAGCGCGCCACCAGCGGGAAGCTGCCAGCCCCTCCGACCACGTAGACGCCGGCCACCTCAGACCAGTCGATCTCGCCACCGTCGTGGTCGTGCAGGACACGGGATAAAGCGTCAACCGTCTTGTCTACCAAGGGAACACATGCCGTGTAGACATCCTCGATCGCACAGGAGAACGGCGGCTTGCCGACCGCGGTGAGATCGACCAAGAATCGCCGGGTGTTCGGCCCGACGGCCTCCTTGCGGGCCGAGCACTCCTCGCGCAACTGATCGCGGGTGCCCGACGGCAACGAACGCAGTCCGGCACCCTTGCGGACCAGCTTGAGGATGATTTCATCGAAGTCGTCGCCGCCAAGCCGCTGGATACCCTCGCTGACGACGACCTCGTTCAGTCGACCCGTCATCTTCAGCAGCGACGCGTCGAACGTCCCGCCACCGAGGTCGTAGATGAGCACGTACTCCCGCTTGGCGGTGATCGTCGAGCGGTAACGGTGGGCGTATTCGAAGCCCGCCGCCGACGGCTCATTGAGCAGAGCGACCACCTCGAAGCCGGCCTGGGTGAAGGCGTCGAGCGTCAGGAAGCGCTGCGCGCTGGACGCGTTGGCAGGCACGCTGATCGCGGCTTCGATGTGTTCGCCGAGGGGCAGTTCTATGTTCGACCGGTGTTGCAGGTCGCTTTTCAGCTGGGCGAGAAACCCCGTGAGCAGGTCTGCCAGCCGATGCTTGCGCCCTGCGAGCTCGACGGTTGTGGTGGGCCCCGCGTCGTTGAGCAGACGTTTGAACGACCGCAGCACCGACCAGCCCGGTTCGTGACGGACGGTGGCGGCATCCGGGCCGAAGCGCAACTCACCGGCTTCGTTGGCGGCGATGAGCGACGGCCAGGTGTCAACACCATCGAAGGAGACGACGGGATAGTTGCCGCGATCGACGACCGCGGCGACAGTGTGTGTTGTGCCGAAGTCGATGCCCACCCTCATCGGCTAAGAGTAGGCGCAGCACCGTGTTTCGCGGCGCAATTTACCTCCCGCTTACCAACCGCGTTCGCGCCACTCCGCGAGATGCGGCCGCTCGGCGCCGATCGAGGTGTCGTCACCATGGCCGGGGTACACCACCGTGTCATCGCCGAACCGATCGAACACCCGGGTAGTGACGTCGTCGATCAGCTGATCGAAATCGCCGGGCTGCCAGGTCTTGCCGACGCCGCCGGGGAACAGGCAGTCGCCGGTGAATAGCTGCGTGACGCCACCTGTCGCCGGCCCGTCGAGGGCCAGTGCGACCGAGCCCGGGGTGTGCCCGCGCAGGTGAATGACGTCGAATGTCAGCTCGCCGATCTGAATGGTGTCGCCGCCGGCCAGGAGGCGATCCGGCGTGACCGGCAGTGGTTCGGCGTCGATCTCATGTGCGGCGGTCGGCGCACCCGTCGCGCCGGCGACAGCTTCTAGCGCCTGCCAGTGGTCGAAATGCTGGTGGCTGGTGACGATCAGCGCGACCTTCGGGGCGTGGGTCCGGACCAGGTCGACGAGGGCATCCGCGTCGTTGGCGGCGTCGATCAGCAGCGTCTCGCCGGTCGCGGAACACGTGACCAGGTAGGCGTTGTTGTCCATGGGGCCCACCGACGTCTTCACGATCGTGGCGCCCGGCAGGATGCGACGGGCTGCGCTGCCCGGTTCGACATGGCCGGTGTAGTTGTCGTCCAGGACGGTCATACCAGTCACGGTACTGGCCGGGGCGTGTCTGTCGGTACGGGCACATAGCATGGGAGCGACGTGTCCGGTGAGCGCTCAGAAAGGGATTGTGTGGCTGATCGCCTGATCGTTAAGGGTGCGCGTGAGCACAATCTGCGCAGTGTCGATCTTGATTTGCCACGTGATGCGCTGATCGTCTTCACCGGGCTGTCGGGCTCGGGAAAGTCGTCGTTGGCGTTCGACACGATCTTTGCCGAAGGGCAGCGGCGCTACGTCGAATCGCTGTCGGCCTACGCGCGGCAGTTTCTCGGGCAGATGGACAAGCCTGATGTCGACTTCATCGAGGGTCTGTCTCCGGCGGTGTCCATCGACCAGAAGTCGACCAACCGCAACCCCCGGTCGACGGTCGGGACGATCACCGAGGTCTACGACTATCTGCGTCTGCTGTACGCCCGGGCCGGCACACCGCACTGCCCGGTCTGCGGCGAGCGGATCGCCCGCCAGACCCCGCAGCAGATCGTCGACCAGGTGTTGGTGATGCCGGAAGGCACCCGATTCCAGGTCCTCGCGCCCGTGGTGCGGACCCGCAAAGGCGAATTCGCGGACCTGTTCGAAAAGCTCAACGCGCAGGGCTACAGCCGCGTCCGGGTCGACGGCGTGGTGCATCCGCTGACCGACCCGCCCAAGCTGAAGAAGCAGGAAAAGCACGACATCGAAGTGGTGATCGACCGCCTGACCGTCAAGGCCAGCGCCAAGCAGCGGCTCACCGATTCGGTCGAGACCGCGCTGAACCTGGCCGACGGCATCGTCGTGCTGGAGTTCGTCGATCAGGAGCACGACGCGCACAACCGCGAGCAGCGCTTCTCCGAGAAGCTGGCCTGCCCCAACGGGCACGCCTTGGCGGTCGACGACCTCGAACCGCGGTCGTTCTCGTTCAACTCGCCGTACGGGGCCTGCCCGGAGTGTGTCGGCCTGGGCATCCGCAAAGAGGTCGATCCCGAACTGGTGGTACCCGACGCGGATCGCACGCTGGCCGAGGGCGCGGTGGCGCCCTGGTCGATGGGCCACACCTCGGAGTACTTCACCCGGATGCTGGCCAGCCTCGGTGAGGCGATGGGCTTCGACGTCGACACGCCGTGGCGCAAGCTTCCGGCTAAAGCTCGCAAGGCAATTCTGGAGGGCTGCGACGAGCAGGTACACGTCAAGTACCGGAACCGCTACGGCCGCACCCGCTCCTACTACGCCGACTTCGAAGGCGTGTTGGCGTTCCTGGAACGCAAGCTGGATCAGACCGAATCCGAGCTGATGAAGGAGCGTTACGAGGGCTTCATGCGGGACGTCCCGTGCCCGGTGTGCAACGGCACGCGACTCAAGCCGGAGATCCTGGCGGTCACGCTGGCAGCCGGTGAGCACGGCGCCAAGTCGATTGCCCAGGTCTGCGAGCTGTCCATATCCGACTGCGCGGACTTCCTCAACGGACTCACACTGGGTTCCCGCGAGCAGGCGATCGCGGGCCAGGTACTCAAGGAAATCCAGTCACGGCTGGGCTTTCTGCTCGACGTGGGGCTGGAATACCTGTCGCTGTCGCGGGCGGCCGGCACGCTGTCCGGCGGTGAGGCCCAGCGGATCCGGCTGGCCACTCAGATCGGCTCCGGCTTGGTCGGCGTGCTGTACGTGCTCGACGAGCCGTCCATCGGCCTGCACCAGCGCGACAACCGCCGACTGATCGAGACCCTCACCCGCCTGCGGAATCTGGGGAATACCCTGATCGTCGTCGAGCACGACGAGGACACCATCGCGCACGCCGACTGGGTGGTCGACATCGGCCCGGGCGCGGGCGAACACGGCGGCCATATCGTGCACAGCGGCACCTACGCCGACCTGTTGACGAATAAGGAGTCCATCACCGGGGCGTTCCTGTCCGGCAAGGAAAGCATCGCGGCCCCGACGATTCGGCGTCCGATCGACAAGAAGCGGCAGCTCACGGTCGTCGGAGCCAACGAACACAACCTGCGCGGCATCGACGTCGCATTCCCGCTGGGCGTGTTGACCGCGGTGACGGGCGTGTCCGGCTCTGGCAAGTCGACGTTGGTCAACGACATCCTGGCCTCGGTACTGGCGAACCGGCTCAACGGCGCCAGGCATGTCCCGGGTCGACACACCCGCGTCACCGGGCTGGACAATGTCGACAAGCTGGTCCGGGTCGACCAGTCACCGATCGGCCGGACCCCGCGATCCAACCCGGCCACCTACACCGGTGTCTTCGACAAGATCCGCACCCTGTTCGCGGCGACCACCGAGGCCAAGGTGCGCGGCTATCAGCCGGGCCGATTCTCGTTCAACGTCAAGGGCGGTCGCTGCGAGGCGTGTACCGGCGACGGCACCATCAAGATCGAGATGAACTTCCTGCCGGATGTGTATGTGCCCTGCGAGGTGTGCAATGGTGCGCGGTACAACCGCGAGACGTTGGAGGTGCACTACAAGGGCAAGACCATCTCCGAAGTGCTCGACATGTCGATCGAAGAGGCGGCGGATTTCTTCCAGCCGATCACCGGAATCCACCGCTACCTGCGGACTCTGGTCGACGTCGGGCTCGGCTACGTGCGGCTGGGCCAGCCGGCGCCGACCCTGTCCGGCGGTGAGGCGCAGCGGGTGAAGCTGGCCTCGGAGTTGCAGAAGCGCTCCACCGGGCGCACCGTCTACATCCTCGACGAGCCGACCACCGGACTGCACTTCGAAGACATCCGCAAACTGCTCGATGTCATCAATGGCCTTGTGGACAAGGGCAATACCGTAATCGTCATCGAGCACAACCTGGATGTGATCAAGACGTCGGACTGGGTCATCGACATGGGGCCCGAGGGCGGCGCGGGCGGCGGGACGATCGTCGCCGAAGGCACCCCGGAAGACGTGATCGCGGTGCCGGAGAGCTACACCGGCAAGTTCCTCGCCGAGGTACTCACCGACACCGGTAAGTCACCGGCCCCCGCCGTCACCCGGCGATCGACCAAGCGGCGCAAGGTCAGCGCCTAGCTGCCCGTCCTCGACACGCAGACTGTGCAGCTTACGACCGCTCGAGTCACGAGATCAACTGCGCAAGCTGCACATGGACGTGCGCGTCTGTAAAACCCAGCCGCCCACGCGATCGTCGCGCATCGATTCGCGGATTTGCGTCAGCCGGTCGGCGGCCGCGCGCTTGCGCGCCTCGAACTGCTCCTCGACCTCGCGGCCCTCCGTGGTCTCAGCATCCAATTCGGCTGCCCCGATTGAGGTTTCGTAGCGAGATTCGATCTTCTCGCGGACCGAGTCGAACGTCGGCACCCCAGAGCTCGTGTAGCCGGTGTCGGGCTCAGTCGCGAAGTTGTCCGGCTCATCGGGCATGAATTCACCCTACCCGTGTCAGCGACCGACCGGCTCGGCATGTGGAGCGGGCGGCCACGTCGACGGCGACGGAATCCGCGGCACCCCGGGGGTGCTCAATTGGCCGGCCAGCCAGGGCAGCGCCGTGGCGAAAGCGGTGCTGGCGAACGGCCAGTCATGATTGCCTGGCTGCGCGACGATCGTGCAGTCGATGCCGTTGGTGCGACCGAGGTCGCACAACGACTCGGCCGCGGCGGTTTGGTCGCCCGGATTGGAGACGGTCTCCCGACCGCTGCGAGAGGTGTCGCCTGCGTCGGTCACCGAGATGCCGTGATGACGTATCGAGGGGTTGCTCGACGACACGTCGAACCAACCCGAGACTCCGGTGTATCGGCCATGTTTGGCGATGACGGTGGAGGGATCGAAGGCGGCCCAGGCGGCGGCGTTCCCGGCGAACAGCCGGGCGATGGTCTGGGCTTTGGTTCCGGCTTCCGGGCCCATGTTGCCGGCGATGTCGACGAATGAGCTGAACAACTCCGGGTGCATGACGGTCAGGTCCAACGCGCACGTCCCGCCCATCGACCAGCCGACGATGCCCCAATTCGCCGCTTCGCGGCTGACGCCGAATTTCGAGACCATGAATGGCACGACATCTTTGGTGAGATGATCGGCCGCGTTGCCGCGGCTGCCGTTGACACACTCGGTGTCGTTGTTGAACGCTCCGCCGGAGTCCACGAAGACGAACACCGGAGCGCTGCCGCCGTGGGTGGCCGCCAATTCGTCGATCGCCCTCCCGGCGTTGCCGGCCCGCAGCCAGTCGGAGGGTGTGTTGAATTCGCCGCCGATCATCATCACCGTCGGCAGCGGCGGCGGTGGGCTGCTGGAAAACCAGGCCGGCGGCAGGTAAACGACTTCTCCGCGATGCTTGAAATGCGAGGCGTCATCGGAGATCGTCACCGGTACCACCACGCCGTGGGCGGGCTCCAGGCCCGCGGCCGACATCGCGGCGATGCCGGCCGCGTCGGTCTGGTGGGGAAGTGGACCGGCCGTGAGCTGATCCCAGGCGGTCTGCACGGTGGGGAAGTAACCGACCCAGAGATTGAGCGTCAGGGCGGCGCTGAGTAAACACAGCGGTACCGCCATCAGCGACGCAGCGCGCCGCCACCAGCGTGCGCTGCCCCAACCCAGGATCAGGATCGCGGCGGCCGCACCACTCACCGCAATCCACCACCACAGCAGGTGGGGTGCGGGATCGTCGGCCAGCCCGGCGTTGGCGATGTACCAGTTCGAGCAGGCGGCCAGCGCCGCGCCCAGGACCACTGCCACCGGCAGATAGAGCAGCCGCCACAGCCGCGATCGCCACCCGACCGTCACCAGCAGCAGGGCTACCGACACGGCCTGGACCACTCCGGGGACCCAACCGCGCATCAACGAGGTGTGGTTCTCAGCCAGCACCACAAACGCAAGGTTCGCCGATGAACCTGTCACGTAGTCCATTGTGAACTTCTTGTTACGCAATAAGCACGACTTTTGCTCATTGGATACCCAAGCGGTATCGGCTACCTCGGCTTTGCCAACGGGAAGGGCAGCGTTTCGCGGATGCTGCGGCCGGTGACCAGCATGACGACCCGGTCGACGCCCATTCCGAGGCCCCCGGTCGGAGGCATCGCATACTCCATGGCCTGCAAGAAATCTTCGTCGAGCTCCATGGCTTCGGGATCTCCGCCCGCGGCCAGAAAGGACTGCTCCTCGAGACGGCGGCGCTGCTCGACAGGATCGGTGAGCTCGCTGTAGGCCGTCCCCAATTCGACCCCCCATGCCACCAAATCCCAGCGCTCGGCCAGACCGGGCTCGCTGCGGTGCGGCCGGGTCAGCGGCGACACCGACGACGGGAAGTCGATGTAGAAGGTTGGCTGCTCGGTGCGGGCTTCGACCAGGTGTTCGTAAAGTTCGAGCACCACCGCGCCGGCTATCCCAGCGCGCCAGGTACGGGATCTGCACGGCGTCGGCCAGTCGGCGCAGCGTCGCCAGGTCGGTGCTCGCGTCGATGTGCTCACCGAGCGCCTCGGAGACCGCATCGTGAACGGTCTTCACCGGCCAGACGCCGGAGATGTCGACCTCTTCCAGCGCATCGCCGGAACCGGGCCGCAGCACCACCTGGGCACCGTTGGCGGCCTGCGCGGCGTTCTGGATCAGCTCCCGGCTGCCCTCGATCCAGTCCTTGTAATCGGCGTGCGCCTGATATGCCTCCAGCAGGGTGAACTCCGGGTTATGACTGAAGTCGACACCCTCGTTACGGAATGCCCGGCCCAGCTCGAAGACCCGCTCCATGCCGCCGACACACAACCGCTTGAGGTACAGCTCGGGCGCAATCCGCAGATACAGATCGAGGTCGTAGCTGTTGATGTGGGTGATGAACGGGCGGGCGGTCGCGCCGCCGTGAATCTGTTGCAAGATCGGGGTTTCGACCTCCACGAAACCCTTGCCGTTCAATGTGTCTCGGATCGCACGGAGCACCCTGCTGCGGGCCGTGACCAGCTCACGCGACTCGGCGTTGACGGCCAGGTCGACATAGCGGCTGCGCACGCGCGCCTCGGGGTCGGTCAACCCATTCCACTTGTTGGGCAGCGGGCGTAGGCACTTACCGATCAGCCGCCAGCGCTGCACGATCAGCGACTGGGTTCCGTTCTTGCTGAGCCCCATCTGCCCGGTGACCTCGACCAGGTCGCCGAGATCGATGGCCTTGGTGAAATCAGCGATGCGGCCGTGCTCGAGGATCGAATTCTCCAGCAGCAGCTGCACTTCCGCTGACCAGTCGCGCAGCTGGGCGAACAGCACGCCGCCGAAATCCCGGATCGCGCAGCACCCGCCCCGACACCGAAACGTCGGTCTGATCGCCGGTCTCCAGTGCCTGCGCAACGGTGTGACTCGGTGGCTGCCCGACCGGGTAGGCATCAATCCCGCTGTCTTGCAACGCCTTCAGCTTGGATAGCCGAACCCGCATCTGCTCGGGCAGTCGGCGACTGTGATCGTCGCCATTGCTGAAGTCGCTCTCCTGCAATGCCAACATGTCCGGGGCCGAGCCGTCGTCGTGCAGCAGCCCGGTCGCCAGCAGAGTCGGCGGGACCGACGGGTGATGTCCGGTGTGCTGTTCATCGCGCCGTGTGAAGGGCAGCACCAGGAAACCCTCGGCGATCGACGACGCGACCCCCACCCGGGGAACCATCCGGGCGTCCTCGTAGCAGGCGAAGCGCGGCACCCAGTCGGGTTGGTACTTCATGTTGGAGCGGTACAGCGTCTCCAACTGCCACCAACGCGAGAAGAACAACAGGAAGCCACGCCACAGCCGCGCCACCGGGCCGGCGCCGAGTTGGGCTCCCTGCTCGAACGCGGACCGGAACATGGCGAAGTTCAACGAAATTCGGGTGATGCCGATGCGCTCGGCGTGTAAGGCGAGCTCGCTCACCATGAGTTCGATGGTGCCGTTGGGCGACTGCGGTGAGCGCCGCATCAGGTCCAGCGAGACCCCGTTGCGTCCCCACGGCACCAGCGACAGCATCGCGACCACCGTGTCGTCAGGTTCGATGGCTTCGACCAGCAGGCAGTCGCTGTCGGCCGGATCACCCAGCCGACCCAGAGCCATCGAGAAGCCGCGCTCGGTGTCGGTGTCCCGCCACGCGTCGGCCCGTGAGATCACCTGCGTCATCTCGGCGGGTTCGATGTCGTAATGCCGGCGGACGCGCACCGTCAGCCCGGCGCGACGTGCCCGCGTCACCGCCTGCCGTACGCCGCGCATATCGCGTCCGGAAAGCCTGAACTCGGCGGTGCGCAGAATCGCTTCGTCGCCCAGCTCCAACGCATTGAGGCCCGCCTCGCGAAATGCTTTGGCACCAGCCGAACTCGCGCCCATGTTGCCCGGTGTCCAGCCGTAGCTCTGGCACAGCGCCAGCCATGCTTCGATGGCCTGCGACCACGCCCGCGGGTCGCCGATCGGGTCACCGCTGGCCAGGCAGACACCCATCTCGACGCGGTAGGTGATTGCGGCCCGCCCGCTCGGCGCGAAAACCACCGACTTGTCGCGGCGGGTGGCGAAGTACCCCAACGAGTCGTTTTTGCCCCACAGTTCGAGCAGCCCGCGGATGGCCGACTCGTCCTCACCGGTCAACGCGTTTTCGGCGCGCTGCGATTGGAATAGCACGATCGCGGCGGCGATCAGCGCCATCGCGCTGAACAACCCCATGAGTGCGTTGAGGAAAACCGGCGGTCGGCCGCTGAACTGCGCCGATTCGACGACAGCGAACCCGACCACCCGGTTCACCACATAGAACGGCCGATCCTCGGCGGCCAGCGAGCGGGGGAACGTCTCGATCAGAGCCCAGGACAGCACGATCCCGATCGCCCACCCGGTCAGCAGGACCCCGGCGGCCTTGTACAAAGCACCCGTGCGGACCTTGGCCCAGAACTCCCGGTAGGCGAGCGTCACCACCACCACGGCGGCGAGGTGTAGACCGAGGCCGAGCGTCTCGCCGAAACTCTTCGCCGGGCTGGGGTGATCGGCGACCAGTCCGGCCACGTTCAACGCCGCGGCGAGCAACAGGTTGAACTGCAACACCCACCAGGCGACACGTTTGCGGGCGGTCAGCGCTCCCGCCAGCAGGGCCAGCACGAACGACCACGCGAAGCTGGTGTCCGGGAAGTTGAAGACGTAGTCGTTGATGAATTCGCGTGGCACCCGGATGACCCACCTGATCATCGGCGACACGCTGGCGATCAGCGACAGCGTGGCAATGACACCGACCGTCCAGCCGGCGGCCGCCGGAACCCAGCGAAGTCGAGAATTCGATTCGCTTCGTGGGCGGGCGGCGGTGAGGGTCACAGACGGCGAGGATATTCGGTATTGCTATGGAATGCCTATGATCTGGCTGGCAGGAAATCGCTCGTGTCGGCCGTTCGGCACCGCCGACCCGATGCGGTCGGGCAGCGACGTGACTGAGCAGGGCGTCGTGACTGGTAGACTGTCCTGCGCGACCGTCTCCGGCTAAGCCAGAGACAGCAAGTGGAGTCCCGCTCCCACCGTTGGCCACCAAGGCTCAGCGGTCCGGTCACCGGCACACCAGATGTGCCTGTTCTGCTGATGGCAGGCGGCCCCACGGCCGTGATCGGTCGGCACCGGGCCCTGCTTATGCAGGGCTTTTTTGCTGATGGTGTGGTATCCCAGCCGCTGACTCCGCATGGAGCAGGTGACGGTGGCAATTGACCAGAAGATCAATTAGGGAGGCCCCATCAGCACTGAGACCCGCGTCAACGAACGCATCCGCGTACCTGAAGTCCGCCTGATCGGCCCGGGAGGGGAGCAGGTAGGCATCGTGCGTATCGAAGACGCCCTCCGCGTCGCCGCGGACGCCGATCTCGACCTTGTCGAAGTTGCCCCGGATGCCAGACCACCGGTCTGCAAAATCATGGACTACGGCAAGTTCAAATATGAGGCGGCGCAAAAGGCGCGCGAGTCTCGCAAGAACCAACAGCAGACCGTCGTCAAAGAACAGAAATTGCGACCCAAGATCGACGATCACGATTACGCGACCAAAAGGGGTCACGTGATCCGATTCTTGGAGGCGGGAGCGAAAGTCAAGGTGACCATCATGTTCCGTGGACGCGAGCAGTCGCGACCCGAGCTTGGTTACCGACTGCTGCAGCGCCTGGGCGCCGACGTCGCCGACTACGGCTTCGTCGAGACCACGGCCAAGCAGGACGGACGCAACATGACGATGGTGCTGGCACCGCACCGCGGCGCGAAAACCCGTGCCCGTGCGGCCGAAGATGCCGCAGGACCCACCGCCAAGCCCGCACCGACCGGCGACGCCGAACCGTCGCCGAACTAAAAAGAGAACTGAGGACACATGCCCAAGGCCAAGACCCACAGCGGAGCGTCGAAGCGATTCCGGCGCACCGGCACCGGGAAAATCGTGCGTGAGAAGGCCGGCCGCCGGCACCTGCTCGAGCACAAGCCGACCAAGCGGACCCGACGGCTGGATGGACGTACCGCGGTGTCGGCGAACGACACCAAGCGGGTCAACAGAATGCTGAACGGCTGACCGGCAGCTCAGCGCCGGAACAACCACTTCCAACCCAGATAGGAACACCCCATGGCACGCGTGAAGCGGGCAGTCAATGCCCAAAAGAAGCGCCGCACCATCCTCAAGGCTTCCAAGGGCTATCGCGGCCAGCGGTCCCGTCTCTACCGCAAAGCCAAAGAGCAGCAGCTACATTCGCTGACCTACGCCTACCGCGACCGTCGTGCGCGCAAGGGCGAATTCCGCAAGCTGTGGATCTCCCGGATCAACGCCGCGGCCCGCGCCAACGACATCACCTACAACCGGCTGATCCAGGGCCTCAAGGCCGCCGGCGTCGAGGTGGACCGCAAGAACCTTGCTGAGATCGCCGTCAGCGATGCCGCGGCATTCACCACACTCGTCGACATTGCCCGCAAGGCATTGCCCGACGACGTCAACGCGCCGTCCGGAGAGGCCGCCTAACCGCGTCCGGTGCTCACCGAACGATCGACCCGGGTGGTCGCTGCGGTCAAACTGCACCGGCAGGTGGCTCGACGCCGCAGCGACCGCTTTCTGGCCGAGGGCGCCAACCTGGTCGAAGCCGCGTCCCGTCGCGGGCTGATCCGCGAGATCTTCGTCACCGAGACGGCGGCGCAGCGACACGCCGATCTGCTGGACCAGCACGGCGCAGCGGTCCACGTCGTCACCGAGCGGGCCGCAAAAGCGCTGTCGGACACCGTAACTCCGGCCGGGTTGGTCGCGGTTTGCGAGCATCCGAGCGCCGCTTTGGCCGATGTGCTTGCCCAAGCACCCCGGCTTGTCGCCGTCGGGGTGGAGATCGGTGAACCCGGCAACGCGGGCACCTTGATCCGTATCGCCGACGCGATGGGTGCCGCCGCGGTCGTGTTCATCGGCCATAGCGTCGACCCGTACAACGGCAAGTGCCTACGCGCCTCAGCGGGCAGCATTTTCGCTATCCCAGTCGTCGTCGCGCCGGAGATGGAGCACGCGATCACCGCGCTGCAGGGAGCCGGGCTGCGGGTCTTGGCGACCACCGTGGGCGGTGAATTGTCACTCGACGACGCCGACCTCGCGGCACCGACCGCGTGGCTGTTCGGATCCGAGGCCCACGGGTTGTCGGCCCACGTCGCCGAGCAGGCCGACGCTCGGGTGAGCATTCCCATGTCCGGCGGCGCCGAGAGCCTGAATGTAGCTGCGGCTGCGGCGATTTGCCTCTATCAAAGCGCGAAGGCGCAGCGGAGTTAGGCGGCCTTGCCGCGACCTCGCGCCGGACGTAACCCGGCGAGCGAAAACGTGGTGTGCACCAGCGAACCCGCACGCTCGATGATGGATTTCCGGGGCGGGAAGTAGTGCATCGGCATCCCGCGACGGTCCGCTGGCGGCGCCGTGAAATGCGGCGCCTCGACGAGTGGGGTTTCGCTAGAGTCTCGTCCCTCGGCTCGGCGGTAGGCGGCGAGGGCCCGCGGATGCAGCCGGATCTCGTCCGGAACCGCCAGGAAAGCCAGTTCGACCACTTTTCCGAAAAGCCGTAGCACCACTTCGTCGCCGGGAGTCCAACGCATGCCGGCCTTTTCGCGCACCGACGGCTCGAACAACCCCGCCGCGATCCAACGCTGGCCGGCGACAAGCGGTTTGAACAGCTGATCCCACACCGGTGTCGGCATCAGCACGAATTTCGGCTTGGGAATCCGGATCTGGAAGATATCCAGGGTGGCCTGATTGATTTCCAGTTCGTCGCGGCAGGTCCGTTGCCAGTACTGCTGAAACTCCTCCCACGACGCGGGTACCGGCCGCATGCTCATGCCGTACATCCGGTACCACTGCACGTGTTCGTCGAAGAGTTGGCGCTTTTCGGCATCGGTCAATCCGCCGCAGAAATACTCGGCCACCTTGATCACCAGCATGAAGAAGGTGGCATGCGCCCAGTAGAACGTCTCGGGATTCAACGCGTGATAGCGGCGTCCGCTGGCATCGACGCCCTTGATGGTGTGGTGGTACTGCTTGATCCGCTCTCCCGTCTCGGCTGCCCGTCCGCCGTCGTAGACGACACCCATGATCGGGTACACCGACCGTGCCACCCGCTGCAGCGGTTCGCGCAACAGGATCGAGTGCTGCTCGACCCCAGCGCCCAGTTCCGGATACATGTTCTGGATCGCGCCGATCCAGACGCCCATCATCCCGGTGCGCAAATCGCCGAAGTACTTCCACGTCAGCGAATCCGGGCCGAGGGGAGCGGCAGAAGGCGGCGTCTCGGTGGTCCGGTGCGACCGGCCCGCGCCGCGTGGGTGGCATCGACGTCACTGTCATCACAGCCTCCTCGCTCCGATCGCGCTGAATCAGTTCACGATAATGTTGACAACAGTCGTTGTCTACGACTGACGGGCGCGCCGCGCGCGCCGTTACCGACCGTCCATCCGTGCGCCACATGGGCGTGATCAGGTGATTCGTCGCTGGTCGTGGCGGACACCACCAACGGGGTCGTTGCCGGTCGTTGCCGGTCTTCCGAAGTGCACCTACTGTGAACGTTGTGGAACTCGGGCCCCAACCGGTGTCCGGCGAGCCCGAGCAAACGGTGACCACGCCGGATTCACCTGCATCGCGACAGCATTCGCCGACGTCACTGCGTAGCGCGGCGCACTGGGTGCGCAGCACCAATCAAAGCCCCGGGCTGATCAAACTGGTCCGACGGGCGCGGCGGGGCCTGCCCGGCGACCCCGATTTCGGCGACCCGCTCTCGACGGCCGGCCAGGGCGGTCCCCGCGCGGCGGCCCGGGCCGCCGGTCGGCTCTTGGGCGAGCGTGGCGGCGCATCCCGGGAAGTCAGCCTGGGTGCGTTGCAGGTATGGCAGGCCCTGACCGAGGCAGTCTCGCGGCGCCCGGCGAACCAAGAGGTCACGATCGTGTTCACCGACCTGGTGGGCTTTTCCACCTGGTCGCTGCATGCGGGTGACGATGCCACGCTGAAGCTGCTGCGGCGGGTGGCGCGCGCGATCGAACCGCCGTTGCTGGACGCCGGTGGGCACATCGTCAAGCGGATGGGTGACGGCGCCATGGCGGTGTTCGCCGATCCACGCGTCGCGATAGCCGCGGTGCTGGAGGCCAAACGGGCGCTGAAGTCCGTGGATATCGACGGCTACAAACCGCGGATGCGGGTCGGGATCCATACCGGACGCCCGCAGCGCCTGGCCGCCGACTGGCTGGGCGTGGACGTCAACGTGGCCTCGCGGGTCATGGAGCGGGCCACCCGCGGCGGAGTCATGGTTTCCGGGGCCACGCTGGACCTGCTGGAGACCGACGACTTGGTCACACTTGGGGTGGTGGCCAAGCGTGTGCACTGGTCGGTTTTCGCGAGTAAACCCGCAGGTCTACCGGCTGATTTGGCTATCTATCGGCTCAAGCCGTCCAGGGAAACTGTTAGCGACTTATCAGGTTTTGACAATCCGGATGAGGACGGTCCGCAGGCATAGTAGATGGCGATGATGGTGCAGGTGTTGTCGCGACTTTCGCGCGTACGGATCACACTCGGCTATGCCGTGGTGCTGATCGGTGTCAGCGCGGCGCTTGTCGAGCTCGGTCCGCGGGCCCGCGCCCACGTCATCGCGCAGGCCAGTACGAACCTGCACAATCTGGCTCACGGTAATCTCGACACGCTGTTGGACAGCGCATTCGTCACCGACGCCGGCCCGATGTATTTCTGGCTGCCGTGCCTGGTCTGCCTGTTGGCCCTGGCCGAGCTCATCTGGCACAGCGGACGGCTGGCCTTGGTGTTCATCGCCGGCCACATCGGTGCCACGTTGCTTGTCGCCTGCGGTCTGACCGCGGCGATCGAGCTGCACTGGTTGCCGCTGTCGGTGTCGCGCGCCAGCGACGTCGGGGTGAGCTACGGGGCCGTCGCGGTGCTGGGCGCGTTGACTTCGGCGATACCGCGACGGTGGCGTCCGGCCTGGATCGGTTTCTGGGTCCCGGTCGGCCTCGCCGCGGCCGTGCTGGGCGAAGACTTCACCGACGTCGGGCACGCCGTCGCGCTGATGCTGGGCATGCTGGTCTCCACCCTGCTGCCTGGCCCGGCGCGCTGGACGCGGGTCCGCTGCGCGCTGCTGGCGGTGTCCGCCATCTTCGGCTTCTTCCTGTTGGCGCACGGTGCGTGGTCGACGGCGGGCGCGTTCGCGGTCGGCGCGGTAGGCGTGCTGGTCGCCGTGTTGTTCGCTCGCACTCGGGTGATGCGTCAACCGCAGGCCGAATTGACGCCGCAGCCCGCCCTCAACAGCTGAGCGCACGTCACGGCACCGCCCGCGAATACAGCCAGCTGTCCCACAACTGCGTCAGCGAGTCATCGGAGTACTCGGCCGCCAAGCTGGTGAAATCGTCTGTGGTAGCCGTGCCGTGGTGGTAACGGGTCGTCCAATCCCTCAGTAGCGCAAAAAATTTCTCGTCGCCCAACCGTCCGCGCAGTGCGTGCAGGGTCAGCGCGCCACGCTTGTAGACACGGTCGTCGAACATGTCGCGTGGTCCGGGATCGGCAAGCAGCAGGTCCTGCGATGAGCCACGCAACTTCTGGTGATAGTGGCGGGCGAGTTCGTCGGCGCTGCGCCCGCCGCTGTGCTCGGACCACAACCATTCCGCGTAGCACGCGAAACCTTCGTGCAACCAGATGTCGCGCCACTGCCGGACGGTGACGGAATTGCCGAACCACTGATGGGCCAGTTCGTGGGCGATCAGCCGTTCGCTGGCCCGTGTGCCGTCACAGTGATTGGCGCCGAATATCGAAATCCCTTGAGCTTCAAGGGGTATCTCCAGATCATCGTCGGTCACGACGACCGTGTAACCGTTCGACAACGGGTACGGGCCGAACAGTTCGACGAACAACTCCATCATCTCGGGCTGGCGGGCAAAGTCTTTGTAGAAGTCGCCTCGAAGCCGTTCGGGCAGCACGGCGCGCATCTGCACCGGCGTCGTGCCCAGCCGGATCAGCTCATAGAGACCGATCTGCAGGGTGATCAGGTAGGTCGAGGTCGGTTCGGGCTGTTCATAGGTCCACGCGGTCTGCGCTGCGCGCGGTCGCCGAGAGGCCAACCGTCCGTTGGCAACGACGCGGTAGGGATTCTCGGCGCTGATCTGGATCCGATACGAGGCTTTGGCGCTGGGGTGATCGTCGCAGGGGAACCACGAGGCGGCCCCATTGGGCTGCCCGGCGACCAGCGCGCCATGGGTGAGTTCCTCGAAACCGATCTCGCCCCACAACGATCGCAGCGGCCGCGGTGAACCGTGGTAATGCACGGCAATCGTCAGCTCCGCGCCGGATGCCAGCGGAGATGTCAACCGAATGCTCAGTTTTCGCTCGCGACAAGCGAAGTGGGCAACGCGCTTGCCGTTCACCAACACCTTGGAGACCGTCATCGAGTCAGAGAAATCGAGGGTGAACGTCTCCAACTCGGTCAGCGCCTCGGCGGTGATGGTCGCCGATCCGGAGAGCCGGTTGATGGCGACCTTGTACTCCAGAACCAATTCGTAGCGCGACACCCGGTAGCCGAGGTTGCCGTTCTTGGGCAGGTACGGGTCGATCACGGGAGAAGCCTGGCTGGGAGCCGACTTCTTGGCGGCACGTTTCACGCGGCGGCCTTCTTGCCAGTTTTCTCCCGGACCGGGTTCCACGGCCTGATCGGATTACCTTGCCAGCGAGTCGATTTCGGTACCGAATCGCCGCGGACCACCAGTGACGCGGGGCCGACGGTCACGCCGGCGCCGAGCCGGGCCGACGGCAATGCGACGCCGTGCGGGCCCAGCGTCGCACCCTGCTCGAGCACGACTTCATCCATCCGCATGATCCGGTCATGGAACAGATGCGTCTGCACCACGCAGCCACGGTTGACAGTGCTGCCCGGACCGAGCGTGACGAGGTCGGCCTCTGGCAGCCAGTAGGTTTCACACCACGTGCCTGGCCCGACTTTCGCGCCGAGCGCCCGCAGCCACAAATTCATCACCGGTGTCCCACTGGCCGCGCGCGCAAACCACGGCGCGGCGACGGTCTCCACAAACGTGTCCGCGAGTTCGTTGCGCCACACGAACGACGACCATAGCGGAAATTCGCCGGCCCGAATCCGGCCAACCAGAAGCCATTTCGCGGCCACCGCCGCGAACGCCGCCAACGCACCCGCGGCCAGCAGCACCAAACCACCGCCGAGCGCTGCGGACCAGATGCCGAAAATCCGCGCCAGTGCCTGCAGCGCACCCAGCACCGCCAACCCGATCGCAGCCGTCACCATTACCGGGATCACCCGGAACGCCTCCACCACCGACCGAATCGCCTTCAACCGCCACGGGGGTTCGTAGGTGCGGGCCGTGTCGGCGTCGGCAGGGCGTCGACGCAAGCGCATCGGGGGGCTGCCCAGCCAGGACGAACCGCGCTTGGCCTTCGGGGGAGCCGCCGACAGCACCGCGACCAGACCGTCTTCGGGCACCCGGCGGCCCGGCTGGGTGATGCCCGAGTTACCGAGAAAAGCGCGCCTGCCGACCGTCGTCGTGGCCGCGTAAATCCAGCCGCCGCCGAGCTCGTAGGAGGCCACCAGGGTGTCGTCGGCCAGGAACGCGCCGTCTTCGATCACGGTGAACTTCGGCGTCAGCAACACCGTGGATATCTCGGTGTCGCGGCCGACCTTGGCACCCAGCATCCGCAACCAGGCGGGCGTCGCCAAGCTTGCGTAGAGCGGAAACAGGTAGTTGCGTGCGCCATCCATCAGCCGCTCGGTCGCCCACAGTTGCCACCCGCTGCGGCTGCGCACCGGGTGGTAGCCCTCCCGCAGTCCGATCGACAGCAGCCGCACCGCAACGATAGTCATCAGCACGTAAGCCGCCAGCGCGGCCACGGTTGCGACCGGCGTCCAGTACAGCGCGGGCAACACCGCTTCAGACAGCCGGTGCGTGTGACGAACGCTCGCGCCGATCACGGCCAGTCCCGCCGCCAGCGCGGTCAGCGGCATCGCAGCCAGCAGCACCGATGTCAGCGCGTAGACGGCGACCCAATGGCTTCGGCGCGCCGGCCGTTCGTCGGGCCAAGGGTGCTTCACCCGACCGGATTTCACGGCGGGAGAGCCCTTCCAATACTGGCGGCTCTTGACCTTCCCGACGACACCCGAGCCGGGTGCGACGTCGGCGTTCTTGCCGACGACGGCGCCGGGCAGCAGTGTGGTGCGGGCCCCGATCGTCGCGTCGTTGCCGATCGTGATCGCGCCGACGTGGAACACGTCGCCGTCGACCCAGTGCCCACACAGATCCACCTCGGGCTCGACCGCGCTGCGATGTCCGAGTGTCAGCAGACCGGTGACCGGGGGCACCGAATGCAGATCGACGCCCTTGCCGATGTCGGCGCCCAGCGCGCGGGCGTAATAGACCAGCCACGGCGCACCGGCCAGGTTCTCGGCGCCGCTGGCCTCGGCCAGCCGCTCGGCCAGCCACACCCGCAGATGCAGCCAGCCGCCGCGCGCATAGCTACCGGGCTGCACGCGAGGCAGCAGCAGGCGCGCAGCCACGACGGCGATACTCATCCGGCCCAGCGGTGTGACGAACGCGACGAAAGCCGCCCCGACCAGCCACCAATTCACCGCGACCGTCCACGGCACCAGATCCAGCGCCCGGGCGACGTTGTTGGCCAGCGCCAACCACGTCACCCACGCCCACGCAGTCAGGGTGGCCAGCGGCACCGACAGCAGGACCTGTGCGAGCTGGGTCAATCGTGGGGTCGGCCGCACCAGCCGCTCGACGACGTCCGGTGGCTTCACCTGCTCGTCGAGGAAGCCGGCCAGCGATCCGAGTCGCGGATGGTCGTACAGGTCGGCAACGGTGACCTGTGAGTAGCGATCCCGCAGTGCGGCGACCAGCTGCGCCGCGGACAGTGAGCCACCACCCAGGGCGAAGAAGTCGGCCTCTGGGCCGTCGACAGCCGCGCCGAGCAGATCCCGCCACAATCCGGCCAACCAGCTCGCGGTCCCGACGAGGTCGGCCGCCAGCTCGGTGTCGGCGCCACCCGGCGGCGGCCAGGGCAACGCATCGCGGTCGACCTTGCCGGAGGTGCGGGTCGGCAGCTCGTCGACCCGAACTAGCCGCGGCACCAGCGCCGCCGGCAGCTGGTCGGCAAGGCGGGCCCGGGCGGTGGCCATGTCGAAGTCGGGGTCGGCGCTGGCGACGTAGCCGACCAAAACCGGTGTACCCGCGGCCGTCCGTCGTACCGCGGCGGCGCCGCCGCTGACGCCCGGCAGGTGCACCAACGCGGAGTCCACCTCGCCCAGTTCGATGCGGCGGCCGCCGACCTTGACCTGGTCGTCGGAGCGGCCGCAGAAGATCAGGCCCTCGCTTTCCAGCCGCACCAGGTCACCGCTGCGGTAGGCGCGCTGCCAGCCCAGCGAGGGCATCGGTGCGTACTTCTCGGCGTCCTTGGCCTCGTCCAGGTAGCGGGCCAGGCCGACGCCGCCGATCACCAGCTCGCCCGTTTCACCCTCGGCAACCGGCAGGCCTTCGCCGTCGACGACCGCTAGGTCCCAACCCGGCAGCGGCAGACCGATGCGAACCGGCCCGTCGGCGTTCAGCTGCGCTGCGCACGCGACCACGGTGGCCTCGGTCGGACCGTAGGTGTTCCACACCTCCCGGCCGTCGACGGCCAGTCGCGCCGCCAACTCCGGCGGGCAACTCTCGCCGCCGAAGATCAACAGCCGCACCGCTTCCAGCGCCTCAGCGGGCCAGAGCGCCGCCAACGTGGGAACCGTCGACACCACGGTCACGTCGCGGCTGACCAGCCACGGCCCGAGGTCCATCCCGCTGCGCACCAGCGACCGCGGTGCCGGGACCAGGCAGGCGCCGTGCCGCCAGGCCAGCCACATCTCCTCACACGACGCGTCGAATGCCACCGACAACCCGGCCAGCACCCGGTCACCCGGGCCAATTGGGTTGTCCCGCAGGAATATCTGCGCCTCGGCGTCGACGAATGCGGCGGCGCTGCGATGTGAGACCGCGACGCCTTTGGGGGTGCCCGTCGATCCGGACGTGAAGATGATCCAGGCGTCGTCGCGGGGCTGCGGCGCGCCGGCCTGCCAGCCTCGCGAGGAGCCCGGGCCCCGGGACATGCCGGCTTCGGTGACGATCGCGGCGACGTTGGCCTCGCCGAACACCAACTCGGCCCGTTCGTCAGGGTCGTCGGCGTCGACGGGGACGTAGGCCGCGCCGGTGGCCAGTGTCGCCAGGATCGCCTCGTAGAGCGCGAAGCTGCCGGACGGCATCCGGATACCGATCCGGTCGCCGCGACCGATGCCCCTGGCAGCGAGCCACGCGACGCTGGCTTCGATGTCGCTGATCAGCTCGCTGTAGGTGAGTTGTACGGTGCCGTCGTCGATCGCGGCGGCCTCCGGAAAGCAGGCGGCAGTGTCGTAGAGGACGTCGATGAGCGTGCGCGGGCCAGCCGCGTGCGGCGACAACAGATACTGCGCCGGCACGCGTTCGGGAGCTTGAGGCGTCGCCACCCGTACGAAACTACTCAAGCCCGGGCGCTTCAACCGCCAGCGCGCACTCGGCGTGTGGGAAAGTCGCTGACGGCTTCGGATCGTCGACGATGTGACCACCTATGATCGGCACTTGCGCGACACGCTGTGTCGCCGTCCCGCAATGTTCATCGAGAAGGAGAGTGTCACCGCGTGGGTTCCCCGTCCACGGAAGCGCTGTCGCCGGCGGCGTTGACCGCCGCGGTCGACGCGGCCCGGCGCGCCTTCGCGGCCGCGGCAGATCTCGATGCGTTGGCGCGTGCCAAGACCGAACACCTCGGCGATCGCTCACCGGTGGCACTGGCGCGCCAGGCGCTGGCCACTCTGCCCAAGGCTGAGCGCGCCGACGCCGGACGGCTGGTCAACACCTCACGTGGCGAGGCCCAGCAGAGCTACGACGAACGGTTGGCCGCCCTGCGCGACGAGCGGGATGCCGCGGTGTTGATCGCCGAACGCATCGATGTGACGTTGCCCTCGACTCGTCAGCCGACGGGTGCGCGCCATCCGATCACGATCTTGGCCGAGCACATCGCCGACACTTTCATCGCGATGGGTTGGGAACTGGCCGAGGGACCCGAAGTCGAGACCGAGCAATTCAATTTCGACGCACTCAATTTCCCTGCCGACCATCCCGCTCGCAGCGAGCAGGACACCTTCTATATCGCGCCGGAAGGCTCCCGTCAGTTGCTGCGCACCCACACCTCGCCGGTGCAGGTGCGCGCCCTGCTGGAGCGCACGCTGCCGGTCTACGTGATCTCGATCGGCCGCACCTTCCGCACCGACGAACTCGACTCCACCCACACCCCGGTCTTCCATCAGGTCGAAGGGCTCGCGGTGGACCGCGGGCTGTCAATGGCCAATCTGCGGGGAACGCTCGACGCATTCGCCCGTGCCGAGTTCGGACCGCAGGCGCGCACCAGGATTCGGCCGCACTTCTTTCCGTTCACCGAGCCATCGGCTGAGGTCGACGTCTGGTTCGAGAACAAAAAGGGCGGCGCCGGCTGGGTCGAGTGGGGCGGCTGTGGGATGGTCAACCCGAATGTATTGCGCGCGGTAGGGATTGACCCGGACGAGTATTCGGGCTTCGCCTTCGGCATGGGCCTGGAGCGCACCTTGCAGTTTCGCAACGGCATCCCCGACATGCGCGACATGGTCGAAGGCGACGTCCGCTTCTCGCTGCCGTTCGGTGTGGGTGCCTGATGCGGATTCCCTACAGCTGGCTGCGCGACGTCGTCAGCAGCGGCGCTCCCGGATGGGACGTGACGCCAGAGGATCTCGAGCAGGCGTTGGTACGGATCGGTCACGAGGTGGAGGATGTCATCGCGCTCGGCCCGGTCGAGGGTCCGTTGACGGTGGGACGCGTCGCCGAGGTCGAGGAGCTCACCGAATTCAAAAAGCCGATCCGCGCTTGCAAGGTGGACGTCGGGCAGCAGCAGCCGCGTGACATAGTCTGCGGTGCAACGAACTTTGCGGTCGGCGATCTGGTGGTGGTGGCGCTGCCCGGCACCACGCTGCCCGGCGGCTTCCATATCGGTACGCGCAAGACCTACGGCCACACCTCCGACGGGATGATCTGTTCGGCCGCCGAACTCGGCTTGGCCGCAGACCATTCCGGTATCTTGGTGCTGCCGCCGGGGACCGCCGAGCCGGGCGCAGACGGGGTGGAGGTGCTCGGCCTCGATGACGTGGTATTCGACCTCGCCATCACCCCGGACCGCGGCTACTGCATGTCGGTGCGCGGGCTGGCACGGGAGATCGCCTGCGCGTACGACCTCGACTTCATCGATCCGGCGGACGTCTCCGCCTTGCCGAGCGACGCCGAGGCCTGGCCGCTGACCGTTCAACCCGAGACGGGCGTGCGCAGGTTCGCGCTACGGCCGGTGAAGGGTATCGACGCAACTGCCGTGTCGCCGTGGTGGTTACAGCGCCGGCTACTGCTCAGCGGGATCCGGGCGATCTCACCGGCCGTCGACGCGACCAACTACGTGATGCTGGAACTCGGCCATCCGATGCACGCACACGACCTCAACCGGATCACCGGCGGATTCGACGTGCGGTTCGCCCGCCCCGGCGAGCAGGTCGAGACACTCGACGACGTCGAACGAACCCTCAACCCGGCCGACGTGCTGATCGTCGACGATGTCGCCACCGCGGCGATCGGTGGGGTGATGGGGTCGGGCAGCACCGAGATGCGTGACGACTCCACCGACGTGCTGCTGGAGGCCGCGGTATGGGATCCGGCCGCCGTTTCGCGTACGGCGCGCCGGCTGCACCTGCCCAGCGAAGCCGCCCGGCGCTATGAGCGTGAGGTCGACCCGGCCATTTCCGTTGCGGCGCTTGACCGTTGCGCCACTCTGCTAGCCGAGATCGCTGGCGGCGAGGTGTCGCCGACCCTGACCGACTGGCGGGGCGACCCGCCCCACGACGATTGGGCTGGGTCGCCGATTCAACTAGCCGCCGACCTGCCCGATCGGATGGCCGGGGTGAGTTACCGCCCGGGCACGACGGCGCGGCGGCTGACCCAGATCGGCGCCACGGTCAACGATGACGGCGACAGCCTGACCGTGACACCACCGAGCTGGCGGCCGGATCTGCTGCAGCCGGCTGATCTGGTCGAAGAGGTGCTGCGACTCGAGGGACTGGAAGTCATTCCGTCGGTACTGCCGCCGGCTCCGGCCGGCCGCGGGTTGTCCGCCGTCCAGCGCCGCCGCCGGGCGATCGGCAAATCGCTGGCGCTGTCCGGTTTCGTCGAGATCCTCCCGACCCCGTTTCTGCCCGCCGGCGTGTTCGACGCCTGGGGCCTACCCACCGACGACGCCCGGCGGAACACCACCCAGGTGCTCAACCCGCTGGAAGCCGATCGGCCGGATCTGGCCACAACGCTGCTACCTGGTCTGCTCGAAGCGTTGTCGCGCAACGTCTCCCGCGGCATCGTCGACGTCGCTCTGTACGCGGTCGCGCAGGTGGTGCAGCCAACCGAACAGACCACGGGTGTCGAGGTGATCCCGGTGAATCGCCGCCCCACCGACGACGAGATCGCCGTACTCGATGCGTCGCTGCCAGAGCAGCCGCAGCATGTCGCCGCGGTGCTGAGCGGCCTGCGGGAGCCGCGCGGCCCGTGGGGTGCCGGACGACGGGCCGACGCAACAGATGCCTTCGAGGCTGTCCGAATCATTGCCCGCGCCAGTGGAATCGACGTGACGCTGCGGGCGGCGCAGTATCTGCCGTGGCACCCCGGCCGCTGCGCAGAGGTGCTCGTCGGCGACACGGTGGTCGGGCACGCCGGAGAGCTGCACCCGGCGGCGATCGAACGATCCGGCCTACCCAAGGGAACGTGCGCGGTCGAACTGAACCTCGATGCCATTCCGGTCGTCGATGCGCTACCGGCGCCGCGGGTCTCCCCGTTCCCCGCGGTGTTTCAGGACGTCAATCTCGTGGTGGACACCGACGTCTCCGCCCAGGCAGTCGCGGATGCAGTCCGCGACGGCGCGGGGGAGCTGCTGGAAGAGGTCCGGTTGTTCGACGTCTATACCGGGCCGCAGGTCGGCGAGAACCGCAAATCGCTCACCTTTGCGCTGCGTTTCCGGGCAACAGACCGCACCCTCACCGAGGACGAGGCCAGCGCCGCCAGAGACGCCGCGGTGGTCCGCGCGGCCGAACTGGCCGGCGCGGTGTTGCGCACCTGAAACGCTGGAGAATGAGTTTGCATAGGCGTGCATAGTCATGCAACGATGGATGCCATGACCGAGTCGATACGGGTGGCCTTGGCCGGGGCCAGCGGCTATGCGGGCGGCGAGATCCTGCGACTGTTGCTCGGGCATCCCGCCTACCAGGACGGACGGCTGACGATCGGCGCGCTCACGGCCGCCGCCAGCGCCGGTACCGCGCTCAGTGATCACCATCCGCACCTAATGCCGTTGGCCCAGCGCGTGCTGGAGCCGACCGAGGTCGACGTGCTCGACGGCCACGATGTGGTGTTCCTGGCGCTTCCGCACGGTCACTCTGCCGCGCTGGCGGAGCAACTCGGCCCACAAACGTTGGTGGTGGACTGCGGCGCCGATTTCCGGTTGAGCGATGGGGGTGCGTGGGAGCGGTTCTATGGTTCACCGCACGCCGGCAGTTGGCCGTATGGGTTGCCCGAGCTACCGGGTAACCGCGACGCACTTCGCAACGCGCGGCGTGTTGCCGTTCCGGGCTGTTATCCGACCGCCGCCGTGTTGGCGCTGTTTCCCGCGGTGGCCGCCGATCTCATCGACCCTGCCGTCACAGTCGTCGCGGTCAGCGGTACCTCGGGGGCCGGCCGGGCTGCGAAAACCGACCTGCTCGGCTCCGAGGTCATCGGTTCCGCGCGGGCCTACAACATCGCAGGCGCGCACCGGCACACGCCCGAAATCGTGCAGGGGCTGCGCCAGGTCACCGATCACGACGTCACCGTCTCGTTCACGCCGGTGTTGATCCCCACCACGCGCGGCATCCTGGCCACCTGTACCGCGCGGACTACGTCGCCGCTGTCGCAGCTGCGGGCAGCCTACGAAAAGGCCTACCACGATGAGCCTTTCGTGCACCTGCTGCCCGAAGGGCAGTTGCCGCGCACCGGTTCGGTAGTCGGCAGCAACGCGGCGCAGATCGCGATCGCGGTGGACGAGGACGCTTCGACCTTCATTGCGATCGCGGCGATCGACAATCTGGTGAAGGGCACCGGCGGTGCCGCCGTGCAGTCGATGAACCTGGCGCTGGGTTGGGCGGAATCCGAAGGCCTTTCGGTGGTCGGGTTGGCTCCGTGACCCGCGCCGGCGACAATGCAGAGCACCGCGATGCTGAGGAGCGGCGCTTATGACCAAAGTCGGCGACGATCTCGCGCCACTGGTACGCACCCAAGGTGTCACCGCGCCGGCCGGCTTCCGCGCGACCGGTATCGCGGCCGGCATCAAGGCATCCGGGAAACTTGACCTTGCGCTGGTCTTCAACGAAGGACCCGATCACGCGGCCGCCGGGGTGTTCACCCGCAACCAGGTCAAGGCGGCGCCGGTGCTGTGGACCCAGCAAGTGCTCGCCGACGGGCAATTGCGCGCGGTGGTGCTGAATTCCGGTGGCGCCAATGCCTGTACCGGGTCCGGCGGCTTCCAGGACACCCATGCCACCGCGGAGGGACTGGCCGCGGCACTGTCGGAGTGGGGCACCGAGACCGGGGCGATCGATGTCGCGGTCTGCTCCACCGGCTTGATCGGCGACCGGCTACCGATGGACAAGGTGCTCGCCGGAGTGGCGAATCTGGTGCACGAGATGGCCGGCGGCATCACCGGCGGCGAGGAAGCCGCCCGGGCCATCATGACCACCGACACCGTACCCAAACAGGTTGCGCTGCATCATCCGAACAATTGGACCGTCGGCGGAATGACCAAGGGCGCCGGTATGCTGGCGCCGTCGCTGGCCACCATGCTGTGCGTGCTCACCACCGACGCCGTCGCCGAGCCGTCCGCGCTGGAGGCCGCACTTCGCCGCGCCACTGCGCGGACGTTCGACCGGCTCGACATCGACGGAGCCTGCTCGACCAACGACACGGTTCTGCTGCTCGCTTCTGGTGCCAGCGAAATAGCGCCCAGCCAAGCCGATCTCGACGGTGCGGTGCTACGGGTCTGCGACGATCTGTGTGCGCAGCTGCAAGCCGATGCCGAAGGCGTCACCAAACGCATCACCATCAGCGTGACCAGTGCGCTGACCGAAGAGGACGCCGTCACCGCCGCCCGGGTGATCGCGCGGGACAGCCTGGTCAAGACCGCGCTGTTCGGCTCCGACCCCAACTGGGGCCGCGTGCTGGCCGCGGTCGGAATGGCGCCGGTGAAACTCGACCCGGACCGGATCACCGTGTCGTTCAACGGTTCAGCGGTCTGCATCGACGGCGTCGGCGCCCCGGGAGCACGCGACGTGGACCTGTCGGCCACCGACATCGAGGTGGCCGTCGACCTGGGTGTCGGCACCGCGCACGCTGACATCCGCACCACCGACCTGTCGCACGCCTACGTCGAAGAGAACTCGGCCTACTCGTCATGATCACGACTGACGTCAAAGCGCAGGTGCTCGCCGAGGCGCTGCCGTGGCTGACCCAGTTGCACGGCAAGATCGTGGTGGTCAAATACGGCGGCAACGCGATGACCAGCGACACGCTGCGGCGTGAGTTCGCCGCCGACATGGCCTTGCTACGCAACTGCGGCATCCACCCGGTCGTGGTGCACGGCGGTGGCCCGCAGATCAGCGCGATGCTCAAACGACTCGGCATTGCCGGCGACTTCAAAGGCGGATTCCGCGTGACCACACCGGAAGTGCTCGATGTGGCCCGGATGGTGTTGTTCGGACAGGTCGGCCGCGAACTGGTGAACCTGATCAACGTGCATGGGCCCTACGCCGTCGGAGTCACCGGTGAGGACGCCAACCTGTTCACCGCAGTCCGGCGCAGCGTCAGTGTCGACGGAATCGACACCGACATCGGCCTGGTCGGCAACATCGCGCAGGTGAATCCCGCCGTGGTGCTGGATCTGATTGCCGCCAACCGGATTCCGGTGGTGTCGACGTTGGCCCCCGACGTCGACGGCGTCGTCCACAACATCAATGCCGACACCGCCGCCGGCGCGCTCGCTGAGGCGCTAGAGGCCGAGAAGTTGTTGATGCTCACCGATGTCGAAGGTCTTTACACCCAGTGGCCGGATAGGGATTCGCTGGTCAGCGAAATCGACACGGCGACGCTGACTCAACTCTTACCGACGCTGGAGACCGGCATGATCCCCAAGGTCGAGGCCTGCCTGCACGCAGTGAAAGGCGGGGTACCCAGCGCACACGTCATCGACGGCCGCGTCGAGCACTGCGTGCTGGTCGAATTGCTCACCGACGAAGGATCCGGAACGAAGGTGGTGACCGCATGACCCATACGCAAGAACTGCAGGACCGGTGGTCGGCGGTGATGATGGACAACTACGGTGTTCCGCCGGTGGCCCTGGCCAGTGGCCACGGCGCCGTGGTGACCGATGTCGAGGGAAAGTCCTACCTGGACCTGCTCGGTGGCATCGCGGTCAACGTGCTGGGGCATGGCCACCCGGCCGTGCTCGAGGCCGTGACGCGGCAGATGTCGACGCTGGGTCACACCTCCAATCTGTATGTCGCCGAGCCTGGCATCGCACTGGCCGAGGCGCTGGCCGGCCTGCTCGGTGCGGACACGCAGACCCGGGTGTTGTTCTGCAACTCCGGCACCGAGGCCAATGAGGCGGCCTTCAAAATCTCCCGTCTCACCGGCCGGACCAAACTGGTTGCCGCGCAAGGGGGTTTTCACGGCAGGACGATGGGTTCGCTGGCGCTGACCGGACAGCCGAGCAAGCAGGCGCCGTTCGCGCCGCTGCCGGGTGACGTCACCCATGTGCCGTACGGCGACGTCGATGCGCTGACCGCTGCGGTCAGTGACGACACCGCCGCGGTCTTCCTCGAGCCGATCATGGGGGAGAGCGGCATCGTCGTCCCACCCGACGGCTACCTGGCGGCCGCTCGCGACATCACCGCCGGCCACGGCGCGTTGCTGGTTCTCGACGAGGTGCAGACCGGGATGGGCCGCACCGGAACGTTTTTCGCGCACCAGCACGACGGGATCACTCCCGATGTCGTGACGATGGCCAAAGGGCTCGGTGGCGGTCTGCCGATCGGTGCCTGCCTGGCGACCGGCCCGGCCGCCCAACTACTGACCCCCGGCCTGCACGGCAGCACCTTTGGCGGTAACCCGATCTGCGCGGCGGCGGCACTGGCGGTGCTGCGGGTGATTGCGGACGACGACCTGGTCCGACGGTCCGGTTCGCTCGGAAAGACGTTGCACCAGAACATCGAATCGCTTCAGCACCCGTTCATCGACCACGTTCGGGGCCGCGGACTGCTGTGCGGGATCGTACTGACCACGTCGGCCGCCAAACAGGTCGAGGCATCTGCCCGCTCAGCCGGATTCCTGGTCAACGCCGCCGCACCCGACGTCGTCCGCCTGGCGCCGGCACTGATCATCACCGAGCATCAGCTCGACACGTTCGTGACCGCGTTGCCGGGCATCCTGGACACTGCCGAGGGGGCAGCATGACGCGCCACTTCCTTCGCGACGACGACCTGGCGCCGGCCGAGCAGGCAGACGTCCTACAGTTGGCCGCCGATTTGAAGAAGGACCCGTTCAGCCGTCGCCCGCTGGAGGGACCACGCGGCGTCGCGGTGATCTTCGACAAGAACTCCACCCGTACCCGGTTCTCCTTCGAGGTGGGCATCGCCCAGCTCGGCGGGCACGCCGTGGTAGTCGACGGCCGAAGCACCCAACTCGGGCGTGAAGAGACGCTGCAGGACACCGCAAAAGTGTTGTCCCGCTACGTCGATGCCATCGTGTGGCGCACCTATGGCCAGGCCCGACTCAGCGCGATGGCCGAAACCGCGACGGTGCCGATCGTCAACGCGCTGTCCGACCAGTTCCACCCTTGCCAGGTGCTGGCCGACTTGCAAACCATCGCCGAACGCAAGGGATCGCTGCGCGGCTTGCGGATGTCCTATTTCGGTGACGGCGCCAACAACATGGCGCACTCGCTGATGCTTGGCGGTGTGACCGCGGGCATGCATGTCACGGTCGCCGCTCCAGCCGGTTTCGCGCCTGATCCGTTGTTCACCGCGGCCGCCGAGCACCGCGCCGCGGACACCGGAGCCTCGGTGACCATCACCGCGGACCCGATCGTCGCGGCATCCGGGGCCGACGTGCTGGTCACCGACACCTGGACATCGATGGGTCAGGAGGACGACGGGCTCGATCGAGTACGGCCGTTCCGGGCCTTCCAGCTCAACGCCGATCTGTTGACCAAGGCTGACTCGGAAGTCGTTGTCCTGCATTGCCTTCCGGCTCACCGCGGCCATGAGATCACCGACGACGTGATCGACGGCCCGCACAGCGCGGTGTGGGACGAAGCCGAGAACCGACTGCACGCGCAAAAGGCGCTACTGGTGTGGTTGCTGGAACGGTCGTCATGACGCGCTCGAAGACGACACCCGAGATCACCCGCGTGGGCCGGCAGGCCCGCATCGTGGCGATCCTGTCGTCGGCTGAGGTCCGCAGCCAGAGCGAGCTGGCCGCGATGTTGGCCGCCGAAGGTGTCGACGTCACTCAGGCCACGCTGTCGCGAGACCTGGAAGAACTCGGCGCGGTGAAATTGCGCGGCGCCGACGGCGGTGTCGGCGTCTACGTGGTGCCCGAAGACGGCAGCCCGTTGCGCGGGGTGTCCGGCGGCACCGGACGGCTGTCCCGGCTGCTGAGCGAGGTGCTGGTGTCCACCGACGCCACCGGCAACCTGGCCGTGTTGCGCACGCCACCCGGTGCGGCCGACTACCTCGCCAGCGCGATCGACCGGGCCGCCCTGCCCTACGTGGTCGGAACCATCGCCGGGGATGACACCATCTTCGTGGCGGCCCGCGAGCCGATGACCGGCGCAGAACTCGCAAGCTTGATCCAAAACCTGACGTAACCGCACGAATTAAAAGGAGATCACTTCATGTCCGAGCGCGTCATCTTGGCGTATTCCGGCGGTTTGGACACCTCGGTGGCGATCAGCTGGATCGGCAAGGAGACCGGCCGAGAGGTTGTCGCAGTGGCGATCGACCTCGGACAGGGCGGTGAGGACATGGAGGTGGTGCGTCAGCGGGCGCTGGATTGCGGTGCGGTGGAAGCCGTCGTGGTCGATGCCCGCGACGAGTTCGCCGAGAACTACTGCCTGCCGACCATCCTGTCCAACGCCCTGTACATGGATCGTTACCCGTTGGTGTCGGCGATCAGCCGGCCGCTGATCGCCAGGCATCTGGTCAAGGCGGCCCGCGAGCACGGCGGCAGCATCGTCGCGCACGGCTGCACCGGCAAGGGCAACGACCAGGTCCGCTTCGAGGTTGGATTTGCCTCCCTGGCGCCGGATCTGGAGGTCCTCGCCCCGGTCCGCGACTATGCGTGGACCCGTGAGAAGGCCATCGCATTCGCCGAAGAGAACGCCATCCCGATCAACGTCACCAAGCGCTCCCCGTTCTCCATCGACCAGAACGTGTGGGGCCGCGCGGTGGAAACCGGTTTCCTGGAACACCTCTGGAACGCGCCGACCAAGGACGTCTACGACTACACCGAAGACCCCACGGTCAACTGGAACACCCCGGATGAAGTGATTGTCGGCTTCGAACGCGGCGTGCCGGTCACGATCGATGGCAACCGCGTTTCGGTGCTGCAGGCCATCGAGCAACTCAACCGTCGTGCGGGCGCGCAAGGTGTCGGGCGCCTCGACGTCGTCGAAGATCGGCTGGTGGGCATCAAGAGCCGCGAAATCTACGAGGCTCCCGGTGCAATGGTGCTCATCACCGCGCACACCGAACTCGAACACGTCACCCTGGAACGCGAACTGGGCCGGTTCAAGCGCCAGACCGACCAGCGCTGGGCGGAGTTGGTCTACGACGGACTCTGGTACTCGCCGTTGAAGACGGCGCTGGAGACCTTCGTCACCAAGACTCAGGAGCACGTCACCGGCGAAATTCGAATGGTGTTGCACGGTGGGCACATTGCCGTGAACGGTCGCCGCAGCGCCGAATCTCTGTACGACTTCAACCTGGCCACCTACGACGAGGGCGACACCTTCGATCAGTCGATGGCGAAGGGCTTCGTCTACGTGCACGGGCTGTCGTCCAAGCTCGCCGCGCGCCGGGATCTGGCCACCGACGAAACGTGAGCACCAACGAGGGTTCGCTGTGGGGTGGGCGGTTCGCCGACGGCCCTTCCGATGCGCTCACCGCGCTGAGCCGCTCGACCCACTTCGACTGGGTACTGGCGCCTTACGACGTCATCGCGTCCAAGGCGCACGCTCAGGTGTTGTTCAACGCCGGGCTGCTGACCACCGACCAGCGCGACGGGTTGCTGGCCGGCCTGGACAGCTTGGCCGAAGACGTCGCCGACGGCAGCTTCGGGCCGTTGGTCACCGATGAGGACGTGCACGCGGCCCTCGAGCGCGGCCTGATCGACCGAGTCGGTCCCGACCTGGGCGGGCGGCTGCGGGCCGGCCGATCGCGAAACGACCAGGTGGCCACGTTGTTTCGGATGTGGCTGCGTGACGCACTCCGGCGAGTGGCAGCCGGCGCCCTGGACCTCGTCGGGGCGTTGGCGGACCAGGCCGCGGCTCACCCGGACGCCATCATGCCGGGTAAGACCCACCTGCAGTCCGCCCAGCCGATCCTGCTGGCGCACCATCTGCTGGCGCACGCCCATCCGCTGCTGCGCGACGTCGACCGGATCGTCGATCTCGACGCGCGCACGGCGTTGTCGCCGTATGGTTCCGGAGCATTGGCCGGGTCGTCGCTGGGCCTGGATCCCGACGCGATCGCCGAGAGCCTCGGCTTCACCGCGGCCGCCGAGAACTCCGTCGATGCGACCGCGTCACGGGATTTCGCCGCCGAGGCAGCGTTTGTCTTCGCGATGATCGGCGTAGACATGTCGCGGCTGGCCGAAGATGTCATCATCTGGAGCTCAACCGAATTCGGCTACGTCACCCTGCATGACTCGTGGTCGACGGGTAGTTCGATCATGCCGCAGAAGAAGAATCCCGACATCGCCGAGTTGGCGCGGGGCAAGTCGGGTCGGCTGATCGGGAATCTGGCCGGGCTCCTGGCGACGCTGAAGGCCCAACCGTTGGCGTACAACCGCGACCTCCAGGAAGACAAGGAGCCGGTGTTCGACTCGGTGACGCAACTGGAGCTGCTGCTGCCGGCGATGGCCGGCTTGGTCCGCAGCCTGACATTCAACGTCGAGCGGATGGCCGCGCTGGCTCCGGCCGGCTACACGTTGGCCACCGATATCGCCGAATGGCTGGTGCGCCAAGGTGTCCCATTCCGGGATGCGCATGAGGCTGCCGGCGCCGCCGTCCAGATCGCGGAAAAGCTCGGCGTCGGGCTCGAGGAGCTGACCGACGACCAGCTGGCGGCGATCAGCGATGCTCTGACCCCCCAGGTTCGTGAAGTGCTCACGATCGAGGGGTCGGTGGCCTCGCGGGATGCCCGCGGCGGTACCGCGCCCTCTGCGGTTGCCCGTCAACGCGATTCGATGCTTGCCACCGCTGAGCGGCTTCGCGCGCGCCTGAGCCGCTAGCGCACTACTGAGCTTTGCGCGCGGGGAGCGAGGGAACGAACGGGATCTCGCCGGCCGGCAGCGGACCGCAGTAGTAGTTGCCCTGCACGACGTCGCAGCCGAATCGTCGCAGCCACAGCGCGGTTTCTTCGTTCTCGATGCCCTCGGCGACACTGGCTATGTCGAACTCCTCAGCCAGCTCGATCACTGACCGCGCAATGGTCGCGGCACGCCGGTCGAACAGAATCGGGGCGATCAGCTGGCGGTCCAGTTTGACCTCGTCGATCGGGAGTTCGCGCAGATAGGTCAACGTGGAATAGCCACTGCCGAAGTCGTCGATCGAGACCCTGATGCCGGCATCTCGCAGCCGATTCAGCACGGCCCGACCCTTCACGAAGTCGGCCACCATCAGTTCCTCGGTGATCTCGACCGTCAACAAGCTCGGCGACATCCCATGTGCGTCAAGCACCGTCATGATGCGGTCGGGCATCGTGTCGTCGTCGAGCGACCGGGCCCACAAGTTGACGGCCACCCGGATCTCAGCTCCCGCAGCGTGCCAACCCGCGCCGTCCGCAATGGCACGCGACAGCACCAGATCGGTGACGGCGTCCATCAACCCATGTTCGCGCACCAACGGCAAAAATTCGCCAGGCTCCAAAGCTCCCAGAGTTGGATGCTCCCAACGCAATAGCGCTTCCGCGCCGCACACTGCGCCACTCAGCATGCCGAATTGCGGCTGATACACCAGCGTCAGTAGGCGGTCGTCGATTGCCCGCCGTAAATCCCACAACAGTTGCAGACGGGCGATCCCATCCCGGAACGTTTGGCGTCGACCGAGATGGGAGTCCCTGTCGGGGCTGAATGTCTGAACGTCGGTTGCGCTGGTCTGCTCCGCGCGCGACCGGGCCGCTTCAGCCTGATTGAGCAGATCGGCCGCGGTCATCATCGCATTGTCTTCGGGTTGTGCCGTCGCGACGCCGATACTCAAATGCACGTAAACGCGGTTGTCCGCGATGTCGAGGGCGGCGTCGAAGGCTCGAGCGATCCGCCTGGCGACCTGGGTGGCCACCTCCGGGCGATCTTCGACCAGGATGGCGAACTCGTCACCACCCATTCGCGCGACGGTGTCGCCGGCGCGGACGCTGCCTTGAATGCGGGTGCCGACGCCGCGCAACAGCTCGTCGCTGGCGGCGTAACCCAGGGTGTCGTGGACGACGTTGAAGTCGTCCACCCGAATACTCAGCACGCTCAGCGGCACGTTGAGCCGTTGATGCAACTGCGCGGCGTGCGCCAGGCGTTCGTCGAGCAGTCGCCGGTTCGCCAAGCCGGTCACGGTGTCGCGCAGCGCCGCGGCGGCCATGGCATCCAGCAGCCGCCGCTTTCGGTCGAGAGCCAGAAAATGGCGCGCGAGTACGGCGATGACGACAACCAAACCCGCCGAGTAGATGAACCTCTGGCCAGCACTGTCCGGCCAAAAATGCACGGCTCCGATACCAGTAGCGAAAGTCAAAGGCACGTATGGCAGCAACATCGACAGCCGCGACGACGGCCGCGCCAGACCGCTGTCGAGGTCGGGACCCGGCCGGGACGCGATCGCCGACAGTGCGAAGAAGTACGCTCCGCCGATCCAGCCGAAGGCGACGACGCCATCGGGAACCCCATGCGGATTCTTGCCGAAGACATGTATGGCCCCGGCGACACCGATTGCCGCAAAGCCTGCGGACATCAGTGCCGGCGAAAGCCTGCGGATGGGTTCAGCTTGGCGCACCACCATCAACACCATGACAAACAGCGCAAGATAAGACGCCGTGACGACGGCCAACACGATTTTCGGAAAGTCGACCGAGTCCGCCGCGCCCAGCGTCAGAGTCCCCATCGCCTCCAGCAACGACGCGGCGACAAGAACTCCGTCGAGCAACAGGCCGATGCCATATCGAGAGTCGTCACGGCTCGGAACCAGAAGTGCTGCGGCCAAAGCGAATAGCGGCAGCACCACGTAGCCGAGTTCGGCAACGGAGGAATTCGCGACCGGTGCACGGCCGCCGGCCGCGACGTGAAGCCATACTGCATTGCCGGCCGTCCAGCCGCCCAACCCGATCGCGACGACGATCCAGGACAATCGCTGGCGGCGGTGCGACGCCTTCGCTGCACCCGCCGCGCACGCGGTCGCGAATCCACCCATGATCACGGTGCCCACCGGGCCGACAAGGTCGAGTCCGGTCGGGCCCAAATCGCTTCTACCAAGGACCAACACCGCAGCAAAGAAGAGCACGCCCGCTGTAGCTGAGACGACCAGCGCGATTTGGCGTGGCGTCATGGCGGACATCTCTCTACCTGTCAAAGGGGGTCACCAAATTCCGGGTAAGCGACATTCGCTCGTCAGCATTTTAAAAGACATTGTCGCTGGCCGGAGCAATTTCGGGCGCGCGCAGCATTTCCGAAAATCTGCCGTGGGTACTGAGGTTCGAATTTCCGGCAAATTATTGAGTCGGTCAATTTGCACAATCACTCAAGTCGTTCGGAAACGTCCATCCAACGGTTTTCCTGGCCGGTGACGTCGCTTTCCAGGCCGCGCAATTGCTCAGTGAGGCGGGTGATGCCGATGTGGTCGGATTGATCGTGCGCGGCCAGTTCTTGATGCTTGGCCGCTATTTGTTCGGAAAGGCGTGCCAGCCTGCGGTCGATGGCCGCGAGCTCCTTTTGCGCGGCGCGCAGTTCGGCACCGGAGATCTCCTGCGAGTCCACCGGTCTGGCTGCCGTGGGAGCAACGCGCCGGGACTTCAATTGGTCGGCTAATCGCAGGTATTCGTCGATGCCGCCGGGTAGGTGCCGCAGCCGGCCGTCCAGAATCCCGTACTGCTGGTCGGTCACCCGCTCCAGGAGATAGCGGTCGTGCGAGACCACGATCAACGTGCCCGGCCAGGAGTCAAGCAGGTCTTCGGTGGCGGCCAACATGTCGGTGTCGACATCGTTGGTGGGCTCGTCGAGCAACAGCACGTTGGGCTCGGCGAGCAGCGTGAGCATCAGTTGCAACCGGCGACGCTGCCCACCCGACAACTCGCTGACGCGCGCCGAAAGCTGACCGCCGGCAAATCCGAGGCGTTCCAGCAACTGAGCGGGTGTGACATCCCGGCCATCCACCTCGTAGCCGCTGCGCAACCTGCCCAACAAATCGGCGATCCGCTCGCCGGCCAACGGCACCAACTCATCACCGCGCTGGTCGAGCATTCCCAGCCGAACTGTCTTGCCGCGCTTGACCCTTCCGGCCTCTGGCTGGATCACGCCGGTGATGAGGCCCAACAGCGTCGACTTGCCGGCTCCGTTGGCGCCGACGATGCCCGTGCGTTCGCCCGGGCCGATTCGCCACTCGACATCGCGCAACACGGGACGCCCGTCGAACGAGACTGACACGTCCAGCAGATCGATGACATCCTTGCCCAGCCGCGCGGTCGCGAGTTTGGCCAACTCGACCGCATTTCGCAACGGTGGCACATCCTCGATCAGCTGGTTGGCCGCATCGATGCGAAACTTCGGCTTCGACGTGCGGGCCGGTGGACCGCGGCGCAGCCACGCCAACTCTTTACGCATCAGGTTCTGCCGCTTGGATTCAGCCACGGCGGCCAACCGATCCCGCTCGACCCGCTGCAGAATGTAGGCGGCGTATCCGCCTTCGAATGGCTCCACGAGTCCGTCGTGTACTTCCCACGTCATCGTCGCCACCTCGTCGAGGAACCAACGGTCGTGGGTTACCAGCAGCAGGCCGCCGGTGTTGCGGGCCCAACGTTCGCGTAGATGGGTCGCCAGCCAGGTGATGCCCTCGATGTCGAGGTGGTTGGTCGGCTCGTCCAGCGCGATGACGTCCCACTCGCCGATCAGCAGCGCCGCCAACTGGACACGACGGCGCTGTCCGCCGCTGAGCGTGCCGATCACCGCGTCCCATGCGATGTCGGAAACCAGTCCGTTGACCACATCACGGATCCGCGGATCGCCGGCCCACTCGTGGTCGGCCCGTTCTCCGACGAGGGCCCATCCCACCGTGCTTTCCGGCTCGAGATCGTCGACCTGGCTCAGTGCGCCGGCGCGCACTCCATTGCGTTGGGTAACGCGTCCGGCGTGCGGGCGGACCTGTCCAGTGAGCAGGCCCAGCAAACTGGATTTTCCATCGCCGTTGCGCCCCACGATGCCGATGCGATCGCCGTCACTGACGCCGACAGTCGTCGAGTCAAAGACGACCCGAGTCGGGTATTCGAGGTGTACCGCCTCGGCGCCCAGCAGGTGTGCCACTGGGCCGACCCTAGACGTTCGCCACGTAGGGGCCGTCCGGAAGGCGGGCGACTAGGCTGGGCGAACGGACCGGCACCGTGACCAAAGCAACGGGCGCACGCCCCGCGATGTGCCATGATGTGCACGCTGTCAGGCCCACGCGCAGCACAGCATGGTCTTCGTTTCGAGGGAGCGGCGGCATGGATCTGAAGTTCTCAGCGGTCACGCGACCAGTTGAGCGCCTGATGGCCACGGCCCAGAACGGGCTGGAAGTTCTGCGACTCGGTGGACTGGAAACCGGCAACTCCCCGTCACCGTCACAGACGGTCGAGAGCACATCGATGTACAAGCTCCGGCGTTACTACCCGCCGGACAGTCGGCCCGGGCATCCGCAAGCGGGCGAGCCGGTGTTGCTGGTGCATCCGATGATGATGTCGGCAAACATGTGGGACGTCACGCGGCAGGAGGGCGCCGTCGGGATTCTGCACGCCGCCGGCGCTGGATCCCTGGGTGATCGACTTCGGTTCCCCCGATGAGATCGAAGGCGGCATGCGCCGCACTCTCGCCGACCACATCGTCGCTCTCAGTGAAGCGCTCGATTTGATGGCCGACACCACCGGGCGTGACGTCCATCTGATCGGCTATTCGCAGGGCGGGATGTTCTGCTATCAGGCGGCCGCCTACCGACGTTCCAAGAGCATCGCCAGCATCGTCACATTCGGCTCTCCGGTCGACACCTTGGCAGCGCTGCCGATGGGACTCCCACCGAACATTGCCCCCGGCGTGGCCACGTTCATGGCGGACCACGTCTTCAACCGGTTGGACATTCCAGGATGGTTGGCGCGCACCGGCTTTCAGATGCTCGACCCGCTCAAGACCGCCAAAGCGCGGATCGATTTCGTGCGCCAACTCCACGACCGTGAGGCGCTGCTGCCCCGGGAAGCCCAGCGCCGATTCCTGGAGTCGGAGGGCTGGATCGCATGGTCCGGACCGGCGATCTCCGAGCTGCTCAAGCAATTCGTCGCGCACAACCGCATGATGAGCGGCGGTTTCGCCATCAATGGCCAACTCGTGACACTGACCGATATCACCTGCCCGGTCCTGGCGTTCGTCGGCGAGGTCGACGACATCGGCCAGCCAGCCGCCGTGCGGGGTATCCGGCGCGCAGCGCCCAACGCCGAGGTCTACGAATATCTCATCCGGACAGGGCATTTCGGCCTGGTCGTCGGATCGAGAGCGGCACAGGAGTCCTGGCCGACGGTCGCCGATTGGGTGCTGTGGATCTCCGGTGACGGCGACAAGCCCACCGACATCTTCCCGATGGCCGATCAGCCGGACGAGCCGTACCGACCGCGGCGTCGCGCTCAGTTCCCGGGTGATGCACGGCCTCGGCGAGGCGTCCGAAGTGGCACTGACACTCGCCCGCGGAGCGGCCGACGCTCGTCTTCGCGGCGAACAAATCCGTGCGCACCTTGGCCGTCGAGACCGTCCGAACGCTGCCTCGACTGGCTCGACTGGGCCAGATCAACGACCACACCCGGATCTCGTTGGGCCGGATCATCGGCGAGCAGGCGCACGATGCCCCCAACGGCGAATTCCTGCTCTTCGACGGCCGGGTGCACACCTACGAAGCGGTGAACAGGCGTATCGACAACGTGGTCCGCGGCCTGATCGCGGTCGGAGTGCGCCAAGGCGAACACGTCGGCGTGCTGATGGAGACCCGGCCGAGTGCGCTGGTCGCCATCGCCGCGCTGTCGCGGTTGGGCGCCGTCGCGGTCCTGTTGCAGCCCGACGCCGACCTGGCTGCGACGGTCCGGCTCGGGGGAGTGACCGAAATCATCACCGACCCCACCAATCTCGAGATCGCGCGGCAATTGCCCGAGCAGATCCTGGTTCTCGGTGGTGGTGAATCGCGCGATCTGCACCTGCCCGATGACGCCAACGTCATCGACATGGAGAAGATCGACCCCGACGCCGTTGAGCTGCCGGCCTGGTACCGCCCGAACCCGGGGTATGCGCGCGATCTCGCGTTCATCGGGTTCAGCACCGCGAGTGGGCAACTCGTCGCCAAGCAGATCACCAACTACCGCTGGGCGTTGTCGGCGTTCGGTACCGCCTCGGCGGCCGCCCTGGGACGCACTGACACCGTGTACTGCCTCACCCCGCTGCACCACGAGTCCGCGCTGCTGGTCAGCCTCGGCGGGGCAGTAGTCGGCGGCACCCGGATCGCGTTGTCCCGCGGGCTGCAAGCCCGAGCGATTCGTGGCCGAGCTGCACCAATACGGCGTCACCGTCGTCTCCTATACCTGGGCCATGTTGCGCGACGTCATCGACGACCCCGGATTCGCCCTGCACGGCAATCATCCGGTGCGGCTTGTTCATCGGCTCCGGTATGCCGACCGGTCTGTGGCAGCGCATCATCGACGTGTTCGCGCCCGCGCATGTCGTCGAGTTCTTCGCGACCACCGACGGCCATGCGGTGCTGGCCAACGTGTCCGGCGCCAAGATCGGCAGCAAGGGCCGGCCGTTGCCGGGCGCGGGACGGGTCGAACTGGGCGCCTATGACGCCGAGCATGACCTGATCCTGGAGAACGAATCGCGGGCTGGTCCGCGTCCCGGACGCCAACGAAGTCGGTGTGTTGCTCGCCGAGCCGCGCGGACCGATCGATCCGACGGCGTCGGTCAAGCGCGGTGTCTTCGGTCCCGCCGACACCTGGATTTCCACCGAATACCTGTTCCGCCGAGACGCCGACGGCGACTTCTGGTTAGTGGGCAGGCGCGGCTCGACGGTGCCCACCGAGCGCGGAATCGTTTTCTGCGATCCGATCACCGATGCGCTCGGGCTGATGCCCGCGGTCGACCTCGCCGTGACGTACGGGGTGCCGATGGACGGTCACCAGGTCGCGGTGACCGCGGTGACGACGCGGCCGGGAGCGACGATCACCGCCGCCGATCTCACCGAAGCCGTTGCCGCCATGCCGTTCGGACTGGGACCCGACATCGTGCACGTGGTGCCGGAGCTGAAGCTCAGCGCGACCTATCGCCCGACGGTCAGCGCATTGCGGGCCGGCGGCATCCCCAAAGCGGGGCGGCACGCGTGGTTGTTCGACGCCGAGGCGAATCAGTTCCGGCGCCTGACCGGTCCCGCGCGCGCGGAGTTGTCTGGTGCGCAATGACATTGGGAGCGAACATGATTGACGAAGAGTTGCTGAGCATCCTGGTCTGCCCGGCCGATCGGGGTCCGCTGGTGCTCGTCGACGACACCAACGATCAGCTGCTGTACAACCCACGGCTGCGCCGCGCCTATCGCATCGAAGACAACATCCCGGTGTTGCTGGTCGATGAGGCGGTCGAGGTCGGCGACGACGAGCATGCGCGCCTCATCGCGAAGGCAACTCCGGCAAATCCCCAGTGAGGTAGCGCTGCAGGTTCGGTGCGATGGTGTCGGCGACCTGCTGCGCGGGTAGCGATGCGAAGGGCTCCAGCTCCAGGATGTAGCGCGCCATGACGATGCCCACCAATTGCGAGGCGACGAACTGGATGCGGATGATGCCGCTGCCGGGCGGATCGTCGACGCGGGAGCCCACTTCGACCGCGATCACGTCCTGGATGAAAGTCCGGAACAGGTTGACCTCCGAGCCCGCCAGGATCGACCGCAGCGTGGCGATGAAACTCGCGCCGACCTCGGAGTCCCACAGCGTCAACAACATTGACGATATTCGGTGGCCGAGTTCTTCGACGGGCACCTCGCGCAAAGGGCCGATGACGTCCATCGGATTGATCGGGATGTGAACGGCCGCGGCGAACAATTGCTCCTTCGTGCCGAAGTAGTGATGCACCAACGCCGAATCCACGCCGGCCGCGGCGGCCACTGCACGTATCGATGTGTTGCTTAATGCCGTTGCGGGCGAACAGCTCCCGGGCGCTGTCCAGAATTCGCTCGCGGGTGTTCGAGCTGCCGGCGGGCCGGCCCGGACGCTTGCGTCCGGCATTGGTGGCAGTCACGTCAGGGCGTCCGGCGGCGCAGGGTTGCGGCGGCCAGGCACAGTGCCGCGAGCGCAAAGCCCAACACGATCGCAATGTCGCGGACCGCGACGCCGGTCAGCTCGGTGTGTGCGCCGACCTGTTGCAGCGCCTCCAGCGCATAGCTGGCCGGCAGGACGTTGCTGATCCATTCCAGCCAGGTCGGCATCAGCGCTCGCGGGACGATGATGCCCGCCAGCAGCAGTTGCGGCACCATCACCAGCGGGATGAACTGCACGGCCTGAAATTCCGTGCGCGCGAACGCACTACACAACAGCCCGAGGCCGACGCCGAGCACCGCGTTGACGATCGCGATCACGAACACCCACAGCGGACTGCCCGCGGTGTCGAAGCCGAGCAGCCAGAACGACACCCCGCACGCCAACATCGGCCTGCGATCGCCGCGGCGATCGAAAACGCTGTGCCGTAAGCGATCAGCAGGTCGAGTCGGCGCAAGGGAGTGGTCAGGATGCGCTCCAACGTTCCCGAAGCCCTTTCGCGCTGCATGGTGATCGCACGTGATGATGAACATCACGAACAGCGGAAACAGCCCCAGCAGAATCAGGCACGCGTTGTTGAACGGCGTCGGCGTGCCCGGCCGGTGCGGGGCATTCTCGAACATGAAGTACATCAGCGTGATAACCAGGACCGGCACCGACCAGGATCATCGCGATGCTGCGGTGGTCGGCGGACAGCTGCCGCAGGATCCGAACGTGGTGGCGCCGAACGGTTTCAACTGCCCTTGAAGTCCTACCCGGCTCATGCTGCGCTGATGATGGACAGAAACGCGTCCTCCAGTGACGTGCATCCGGTGTCCTCTCGTAGTTGGTTCGGGGTGGTGTGCGCGACGAGGTGGCCGTCTCGCATCAGCAACAGGTCACCGCAGTGGTCGGCTTCGTCCATCACATGGCTGGAAACCAGCAGGGTGGTCCCGCCGCGAGCCAGGTCGGTGAACTGCTCCCACAGATCTGCCCGCAGCACCGGGTCCAAACCCACGGTCGGCTCGTCGAGAACCAGTAGCTCGGGCCGGCAGACCAACGCACACGCCAGCGACACCCTGGTGCGCTGACCACCGGATAAGTTGCCGCAGTAGGCGGTGCTGTGATCGCTGAGACCCACCCGGTCGATCGCGGACATCGGCGGCGTCGCTGTCAAAACCGTAGAGCGCTGCGAAATATCGAACGTTGTCGACGATCCGCAGGTCGTTGTAGATCGTCGGGTCCTGCGGCAGGTAGCCGATCCGGTGCCGCAACGGCGAGGACCCGGCGGGCAGACCGAGCACCCGCACGGTGCCCGACGCGATGAGCTGGGTGCCGACAATGCATCGGATCAACGTGGTCTTTCCGCAGCCCGACGGCCCGAGCAGACCGGTGATGCTGCCGCGGGCCACCCGCACCGAGAAGTCGTGCAGTGCAGGCCGTTTGCCGCGAACCACCCGCAAGTGGCTGATGTCGATCGCTACCTCGTGACCCGTTGACGTTAATTCATCATTTGATGAAGTCATCATATGATGAATATTCACCCCTGCTGGTCGGCTGTCAAGAGTCGCGGGCAGAATCTGTCTGGTGGGCGCTGACCAACTTGCGGTCGACCCGGTCGAAGCCGCACATCGACTACTCGGCGCAACCCTCACCGGTCGCGGCGTTACCGCGACAATCGTCGAGGTCGAGGCATACGGCGGGGTGACCCGATGGCCCTTGGCCGGACGCCGCCGCGCACTCATACCGCGGTGTGACCGCCCGCAACGCGGTGATGTTCGGCCCTGCCGGCCGGCTCTACACCTACCTCAGCCATGGCATCCACGTCTGCGCGAACGTGGTCTGCGGACCCGACGGAATCGCGGCCGCCGTCCTGCTCAGGGCTGCAGTCATCGAAACCGGGTTCGACATCGCCCAGTCCCGGCGCGGGGCGGCGATCCGCCCTCGCGCGCTGGCGCGTGGACCGGGGAATCTCTGCTCGGCGACCGGAATCACCATGGCCGACAACGGAATCGACCTGTTTGATAGCGACAGTCCAATACGGCTGACACTCAACGATGCGTCCGAAGCCACTTCGGGACCTCGCGTCGGTGTCAGCCAAGCTGCCGACCGGCCGTGGCGGCTGTGGTTGCCCGGCCGGGCGGAGGTCTCCGCCTACCGGCGCAGTCCACGAGCGCCGGCACCGGGCGCCAGCGACTGATTCGACGCGCCGTCCGGTCGCCCGCCGCGGGCGCGCCACGTAGATGCGAGAAGATCTATGACTGTGGGCGCTGAAATCGTCGAGGAGCTGAACTGGCGTGGACTGATCGCACAGTCCACCGACCTTGACGCGCTGACCAAGGACGCCGCCGACGGTCCGATCACCCTGTATGCGGGGTTTGATCCCACCGCGCCGAGTCTGCACGCCGGTCACCTGGTGCCGCTGTTGACGCTGCGGCGTTTCCAGCAGTCCGGCCACCGGCCGATCGTTCTTGCCGGCGGTGCCACCGGACTGATCGGCGACCCGCGCGAAACCGGCGAGCGGGTGCTCAACACCGATGAGACGGTCCAGGAATGGACCGGGCGAATTCGCGGACAGCTCGAGCGATTCGTCGACTTCGACAGCTCACCGACGGGCGCCATTGTCGAGAACAACCTCGAGTGGACCAGCGCGATGTCGGCGATCGAGTTGCTGCGCGACGTCGGTAAACACTTCTCGGTCAACGTGATGCTGGATCGGGACACCATTCGGCGACGGCTGGAAGGTGAGGGGATCTCCTACACGGAGTTCAGCTACATGCTGTTGCAGGCCAACGACTACGTCGAGCTGCATCGACGCCATCAGTGCGTGCTTCAGATCGGCGGATCCGATCAGTGGGGCAACATCATCGCCGGCGTCCGATTGGTGCGTCAGAAGCTGGCCGCCTCGGTGCATGCCCTCACGGTTCCGTTGGTGACCTCCGCGGACGGGACGAAGTTCGGAAAGTCCACCGGCGGGGGCAACCTGTGGCTGGACCCCGAGATGACGACGCCCGTATGCCTGGTACCAGTACTTCGTCAACACCGCCGATGCCGACGTCATCCGGTACCTGCGCTGGTTCACCTTCCTGTCGGCCGACGAGCTGGCCGAATTGGAGGCGGTTACCGCGGAGCGACCGCAGCAGCGCGAGGCACAACGCCGATTGGCGCGCGAGCTCACGACCCTCGTGCACGGCGAGCACGCCACCGAAGCCGTCGAACACGCGAGCGCGGCGTTATTCGGCCGTGGGGAACTGACCCGCCTGGACGACGCCACGTTGAGGGCCGCGCTGCGGGAGACCTCGATAGCCGAGCTGACAGCCGGGAACGCCGGACGGAATCGTCGACCTGCTTGTCGCCAGCGGCTTGGCGCCAAGCAAAGGGGCTGCGCGGCGCACCATCGCCGAGGGCGGGGCGTACGTCAACAACACCAAAATCGACGACGAGGCCTGGGCGCCACAACCCACCGACTTCCTCCATGGACGGTGGCTGGTGCTACGCCGCGGCAAGCGAAATATCGCCGGGGTCGAGCGCGTCGGCTGATCTTGGCGCAGCCCGAAACACGCCGTCTAGCAGCTTGTTTGACTCCAAGTTTCCTGTCGCGTAACTTAATCGCGTCGCCGCGACACGGCCAGCCCGTAGAGCGCGGCGATGTCCCAGAGGGAAGTTCCACTTCGGTGGTGTTCTTTCGTCGTCCGCACAGCGAGTGAGCGGCCAAGAGCCGCGGGTCTTGTTGCGCGGCCGGTGGGGTGTTGTTTGAGAACTCAATAGTGTGTTTGGTGGTTTTGTTTTTGTTGTTGTTTTTTTGGCCTGCATTTTGCTTCCCGTGTGGGGGTGTGGTTTGTTTTTGTGATGCCAGTTTTTTGGTGTCTTTTTGTTAGGTCAGATTGTTCTGATTCGAATTCTGCCCTGCCTGTGTGGTGGGGGGTTTTTGTTTGGAGAGTTTGATCCTGGCTCAGGACGAACGCTGGCGGCGTGCTTAACACATGCAAGTCGAACGGAAAGGCCCTTTCGGGGGTACTCGAGTGGCGAACGGGTGAGTAACACGTGGGTGATCTGCCCTGCACTTCGGGATAAGCTTGGGAAACTGGGTCTAATACCGGATAGGACTACGGCCTGCATGGGTTGTGGTGGAAAGCTTTTGCGGTGTGGGATGGGCCCGCGGCCTATCAGCTTGTTGGTGGGGTGATGGCCTACCAAGGCGACGACGGGTAGCCGGCCTGAGAGGGTGTCCGGCCACACTGGGACTGAGATACGGCCCAGACTCCTACGGGAGGCAGCAGTGGGGAATATTGCACAATGGGCGCAAGCCTGATGCAGCGACGCCGCGTGGGGGATGACGGCCTTCGGGTTGTAAACCTCTTTCACCATCGGCGAAGCCGGGATGCTTTTGTTTCTGGTGACGGTAGGTGGAGAAGAAGCACCGGCCAACTACGTGCCAGCAGCCGCGGTAATACGTAGGGTGCGAGCGTTGTCCGGAATTACTGGGCGTAAAGAGCTCGTAGGTGGTTTGTCGCGTTGTCCGTGAAATTCCCTGGCTTAACTGGGGGCGTGCGGGCGATACGGGCAGACTGGAGTACTGCAGGGGAGACTGGAATTCCTGGTGTAGCGGTGGAATGCGCAGATATCAGGAGGAACACCGGTGGCGAAGGCGGGTCTCTGGGCAGTAACTGACGCTGAGGAGCGAAAGCGTGGGGAGCGAACAGGATTAGATACCCTGGTAGTCCACGCCGTAAACGGTGGGTACTAGGTGTGGGTTTCCTTCCTTGGGATCCGTGCCGTAGCTAACGCATTAAGTACCCCGCCTGGGGAGTACGGCCGCAAGGCTAAAACTCAAAGGAATTGACGGGGGCCCGCACAAGCGGCGGAGCATGTGGATTAATTCGATGCAACGCGAAGAACCTTACCTGGGTTTGACATGCACAGGACGCCGGTAGAGATATCGGTTCCCTTGTGGCCTGTGTGCAGGTGGTGCATGGCTGTCGTCAGCTCGTGTCGTGAGATGTTGGGTTAAGTCCCGCAACGAGCGCAACCCTTGTCTCATGTTGCCAGCGCGTTATGGCGGGGACTCGTGAGAGACTGCCGGGGTCAACTCGGAGGAAGGTGGGGATGACGTCAAGTCATCATGCCCCTTATGTCCAGGGCTTCACACATGCTACAATGGCCGGTACAAAGGGCTGCGATGCCGTGAGGCTTAGCGAATCCTTTAAAGCCGGTCTCAGTTCGGATCGGGGTCTGCAACTCGACCCCGTGAAGTCGGAGTCGCTAGTAATCGCAGATCAGCAACGCTGCGGTGAATACGTTCCCGGGCCTTGTACACACCGCCCGTCACGTCATGAAAGTCGGTAACACCCGAAGCCAGTGGCCTAACCCTTGTGGGGGGAGCTGTCGAAGGTGGGATCGGCGATTGGGACGAAGTCGTAACAAGGTAGCCGTACCGGAAGGTGCGGCTGGATCACCTCCTTTCTAAGGAGCACCACGAAAAGAGTGCGGCATCAGGTCGTGCTCGAGCCGTGAGGAGTCGTGTGCCTGTAGTGGGTGCCGGCTTGGTGCGCAACAACAATTCGTCTTCGTTTTAGAGGCAGCAGAGTCGCCGAACACACTGTTGGGTCCTGAGACAACACCTGTGTTGTCCTGGCCTGTTGGGTCGGGGTTGGTGGTGTCGCTCCATCTTGGTGGTGGGGTGTGGTGTTTGTTTATTGGATAGTGGTTGCGAGCATCTAAGCAAGATTTGCTGATTTTTCAGCTGGTTTTGTTCGAGTTGTTTTCTTGTGTTGTAAGTGTTTTAGGGCACATGGTGGATGCCTTGGCATCAGGAGCCGATGAAGGACGTGGGAGGCTGCGATATGCCTCGGGGAGCTGTCAACCGAGCGTTGATCCGAGGATGTCCGAATGGGGAAACCCGGCACGAGTGATGTCGTGTCACCCGTATCTGAATACATAGGGTGCGGGAGGGAACGCGGGGAAGTGAAACATCTCAGTACCCGTAGGAAAAGAAAACAAGTGTGATTCCGTGAGTAGTGGCGAGCGAAAGCGGAGGATGGCTAAACCGTGCGCATGTGTAACCGGGTAGGGGTTGTGTGTGCGGGGTTGTGGGGATAATGCGTCTGGTTCTATCCGACCGGAGGGCAGTAGTGTGTGGTTAATCGAAGTGGCCTGGGATGGTCTGCCGTAGACGGTGAGAGCCCGGTAGGTGAAAACTGCATGCCTGTCTTGTGTTGTTACCCGAGTAGCAGCGGGCCCGTGGAATCTGCTGTGAATCTGCCGGGACCACCCGGTAAGCCTGAATACTTCCTGATGACCGATAGCGGATTAGTACCGTGAGGGAATGGTGAAAAGTACCCCGGGAGGGGAGTGAAAGAGTACCTGAAACCGTGTGCCTACAAGCCGTCAGAGCCCTCGCTTGTGGTGGGGTGATGGCGTGCCTTTTGAAGAATGAGCCTGCGAGTCAGGGACATGTCGCGAGGTTAACCCGTGTGGGGTAGCCGCAGCGAAAGCGAGTCTGAATAGGGCGTATCCACCCTGTGGGTGGTGTAGTGGTGTGTTCTGGACCCGAAGCGGAGTGATCTACCCATGGCCAGGGTGAAGCGCGGGTAAGACCGCGTGGAGGCCCGAACCCACTTAGGTTGAAGACTGAGGGGATGAGTTGTGGGTAGGGGTGAAAGGCCAATCAAACTCCGTGATAGCTGGTTCTCCCCGAAATGCATTTAGGTGCAGCGTTGCGTGTTTCTTGCCGGAGGTAGAGCTACTGGATGGCCGATGGGCCCTACTAGGTTACTGACGTCAGCCAAACTCCGAATGCCGGTAAGTCAAAGCGTGGCAGTGAGACGGCGGGGGATAAGCTCCGTGCGTCGAGAGGGAAACAGCCCAGATCGCCGGCTAAGGCCCCTAAGCGTGTGCTAAGTGGAAAAGGATGTGCAGTCGCATAGACAACCAGGAGGTTGGCTTAGAAGCAGCCACCCTTGAAAGAGTGCGTAATAGCTCACTGGTCAAGTGATTGTGCGCCGATAATGTAGCGGGGCTCAAGCACACCGCCGAAGCCGCGGCAATCAACGTATGTTGATTGGGTAGGGGAGCGTCCTGCATCCAGTGAAGCCACCTAGTGATGGAGTGGTGGAGGGTGTGGGAGTGAGAATGCAGGCATGAGTAGCGATAAGGCAAGTGAGAACCTTGCCCGCCGAAAGACCAAGGGTTCCTGGGCCAGGCCAGTCCGCCCAGGGTGAGTCGGGACCTAAGGCGAGGCCGACAGGCGTAGTCGATGGACAACGGGTTGATATTCCCGTACCCGTGTGTGCGCGCCCGTGATGAATCCATTCTGCTAACCACCCAAAAGGTGGCCGATCCGATCCCTTTCGAGGGTGAAAGACAGCCACCGGCTGCGTGGGACCCGGATGGGTAGTAGTCAAGCGATGGGGTGACGCAGGAAGGTAGCCGTACCAGTCAGTGGTAATACTGGGGCAAACCCGTAGGACGACATCTAGGTAAATCCGGATGTCACACAAGTCCGAGAGGTGATGCATAACCGGATGAGGTGAATTCGGTGATCCTATGCTGCCGAGAAAAGCCTCTAGCGAGCACACACACGGCCCGTACCCCAAACCAACACAGGTGGTCAGGTAGAGAATACCAAGGCGTACGAGAGAACTATGGTTAAGGAACTCGGCAAAATACCCCCGTAACTTCGGGAGAAGGGGGGCCCACACACCGTCAAGGCCCTCGCGGCCGGCAGCGGCAGTGGGTCGCAGAAACCAGTGAGAAGCGACTGTTTACTAAAAACACAGGTCCGTGCGAAGTCGCAAGACGATGTATACGGACTGACGCCTGCCCGGTGCTGGAAGGTTAAGAGGACCTGTTAACCCCTCGGGGTGAAGCGGAGAATTTAAGCCCCAGTAAACGGCGGTGGTAACTATAACCATCCTAAGGTAGCGAAATTCCTTGTCGGGTAAGTTCCGACCTGCACGAATGGCGTAACGACTTCTCAACTGTCTCAACCATAGACTCGGCGAAATTGCACTACGAGTAAAGATGCTCGTTACGCGCGGCAGGACGAAAAGACCCCGGGACCTTCACTACAACTTGGTATTGATGTTCGGTACGGTTTGTGTAGGATAGGTGGGAGACTGTGAAACAATTACGCCAGTAATTGCGGAGTCGTTGTTGAAATACCACTCTGATCGTATTGGACCTCTAACCTCGAACCGTATATCCGGTTCAGGAACAGTGCCTGGCGGGTAGTTTAACTGGGGCGGTTGCCTCCCAAAATGTAACGGAGGCGCCCAAAGGTTCCCTCAACCTGGACGGCAATCAGGTGTCGAGTGCAAGTGCACAAGGGAGCTTGACTGCAAGACCTACACGTCAAGCAGGGACGAAAGTCGGGACTAGTGATCCGGCACCCCCGAGTGGAAGGGGTGTCGCTCAACGGATAAAAGGTACCCCGGGGATAACAGGCTGATCTTCCCCAAGAGTCCATATCGACGGGATGGTTTGGCACCTCGATGTCGGCTCGTCGCATCCTGGGGCTGGAGCAGGTCCCAAGGGTTGGGCTGTTCGCCCATTAAAGCGGCACGCGAGCTGGGTTTAGAACGTCGTGAGACAGTTCGGTCTCTATCCGCCGCGCGCGTCAGAAGCTTGAGGAAACCTGTCCCTAGTACGAGAGGACCGGGACGGACGAACCTCTGGTCCACCAGTTGTCCCACCAGGGGCACCGCTGGATAGCCACGTTCGGACAGGATAACCGCTGAAAGCATCTAAGCGGGAAACCCTCTCCAAGACCAGGCTTCTCACCCATTAAGTGGGATAAGGCCCCCCGCAGACCACGGGATCAATAGACCAGACCTACAAACCCAGCAATGGGCGCAGGGAACTGGCACTAACCGGCCGAAAACTTACACACACGCAACCACAATCCACGCAGCACAACCACTGCACCCCACCACCAACACACATCTAAATAAAGTTACGGCGGCCACAGCGACAGGGAAACGCCCGGACCCATCCCGAACCCGGAAGCTAAGCCTGCCAGCGCCGATGATACTACCCACCACGGGTGGAAAAGTAGGACACCGCCGAACACACACAACAAGCCCCGTGCCCCCCAAAACCCTTGGGGGGCACGGGCATTTCTACATCTAGTTCGGCCGGCGTGAATCAAGCGTCCGTGCGCAACCAATGAAGCTGCCTGCTTGAGTCGCTGGGTTCGGATGCTGAGGTCGTAACCGGCGATGTGGTCGATGCCGGCAAGTCGCTCGGCCACATATCGATAGAGGTCGTCGACGTCTCGACAGATGACGACCGCCAACAGATTGTTGCGGCCGCTGATTGCGCACACCGAAGCAATTTCCTTGTGCGCGACGATCTCCTCGGCGACCGCCGCAAGATGGCGCGGTGTTGTCGTCAGCCACAACATGGCGTTGAGATTGAAGCCAAGGCGATCCGACAGCAGATCGACGTCGAAAACCAGTGTGCCCGTTGACTCTAGTGCGGCGATGCGGCGTTTCACCCGCGCCGACGACCAGCCGGTGTGTTCGGCCAGTCGCGCATGGGGGGCGCGGCCGTCCGCAGCGAGCGCTCTGAAGAGCAGTTGATCCTCTTCGCTTGGCGGCGCCCCGTCGGTCGTTGGGCTCTCCGGGTGGGCGTCCAGTTGGATCGCCGCCGATTGCTGGGCATCGAGGGTGTGCCCGTATCCGGTCCACGGTGTGCTGGCCGGTTCACCAAACACGCGCAAGATCAGGTCGACCTCCAGGCCAAGCACGCCCGAGGTTCGTGGAAGCCGTTGCAGAATACTGTCTTTCGTTTCGCCGATCGGCGCTCGCACGATGCAGACTAATTCCGTCCAGCCCGACAGAACATTGGCGTGGGTGACTTCGGGTCGTCGTACCAGCGCCTCGGCCAGCCGCGTCAGATCGTCCGGCTTTGCGTGCACCCGCACCACCCATTGGTGTTCGCCGTAGACCTGCGGGTTGACCAGTCCGATCACCCGCACCACTCCGCTGCGGTGCAATGTTCGATAGCGGCGGGCGACTACTTGCTCGGGGGCACCGACCACATCGGCGATCCGACGAAACGACACCCGCGGCGACAGTTGCAGCGCGTGAAGAATTTTGCCGTCTAGAACGTCGAGCACGCTGAAAACTTTACGCTCCTGACGTTCCTGACGCCGATTTATGGGCGTTTGGCTCATCATGCTGGCTAAAAGCACGGACCATACTCCACTCTCGAGGAGAGGACGTTTCACCAGTCGAGGAAAGAAGGCGTGACCAATGCGGTTGACAGGCAACACCATTCTGGTGACAGGAGGTGGCAGCGGGATAGGCCACGGTCTGGCCGTTGCGCTACATCGAGCAGCTAACCGCGTGGTGATTGCCGGCCGGCGGACCGAGGCGTTGCGCGCGGTCGCCGAGGCGCACCCGGGCATCACCTTCCTGCAGCTGGATCTGGCCGACAGACAGTCGATTCAGCGATTCGTTGGCGAGATCGAAGAGCAATACCCGGACCTTAACGTGGTCGTCAACAATGCCGGCGTCATGGCGCTGGAAGATCTTGATGCGCCCGATCCCGCGACCGCGTCACAAGTCATCGCGACCAACTTGCTCGGACCCATCGTGTTGACCTCGCTGCTGATCCCCAAACTGAAATCTCAACCTGACGCGACGATAATCAACATTACCTCGGCGCTCGCATTCGTCCCGATGGCAATCGCACCGACCTACAGTGCCACCAAGGCGGGATTGCACGCCTACACCGAATCGGTGCGTTTCCTGCTGCAGGGCAGCGGGATTCAAGTGATCGAAGTCGCACCGCCACGGGTAGAAACCGAAATGGACGGCCCCGGCGACGCCTACATGATGACCGTCGACGATTTCATCGCCGAGATGCTCTGGCTGCTGACCGCCGACCCGGGAGCCGGGGAAGTTGTCGTCAGCGCTGCCCGCGGGCTACGCGACGCGGAGCGCAACGGCGTGTACGCCGAGCAGTTCGCAGCCGTCAATCCCGACCCGTCGTTCAATCCGTGGGTCTGACTTTCCCGTCCGTAATAGCCACGCAGAAAGGAACTCTCATGAAGATTGGAATCGGACTACCGAACAACGTCGTCGGCGTGCCAGGGCCGTTGATGGTCGAATGGGCCCGCCGGGCCGAGCAGCGGGGCTTTGAATCCGTGACCACCATCGACCGGCTGATCTACCCGAGCATCGACTCGATCATCGCGCTGGCACTGGCCGCCGGTGCCACCAACGAGGTTGCCCTGGTGACGAATATCTTGCTGGCGCCCCTGTATCCGCCGGTGATCCTGGCCAAGCAACTGGCCAGCCTTGCGTTGGCGGTGGGCGATCGTCTCGCGATCGGCATCGCGGTGGGTGCGCGGGAAGACGACTACACCGCGGCCGGCGTCGCCTTCGACAGACGTGGCCGGCTGCTCGACCAAGAGGTGAGCACCCTGCGCGAGGCTTGGAGTGGCAAGCCGCTCGTCGGCGACAGCCCAATATTGCCTCGGCCAGTGCGTATTCCACTGCTATTCGGCGGAAGGTCGCGGGCGACACTGCGACGCGCGACGACCGTGGGCGACGGGTGGGTCGCTGGGGCGCTACGCGATTACCGAGGCCAGGCGGAATTCATCGACCGGGTCCGCCAGGGATGGCGGGACGCCGGCCGCTCCGGCGAACCGAAGAACCATGCATCCGTGAATTTCGCGATCGGCAGCACCGGCGTCGCGGAGACCGGCCGCAGACACCTCGCGCATTATTACGGCTTCAAGCCCGAATACGCCAAGCTGAATGTCGACGACATGATCATCACGTCGCAAGACGCGCGGGCTACCGTGCGTGCCTACCGAGACCTGGGCTTCGACCGGCTGCTCTTCCACCCCGCTGTCGCGTCGCTCGAACAGGTGGACCGGTTGGCCGATGCAGTGCTGTAGCAGGGACGAGCGCACGTGACTATCAAGCGGTGCCGGCGGCAGACCATCGGCAGAAGTACCTGATTGCCAGGTGGTCGGATCCCCACGTACGTGTGAACGCCTGAGCGCTATAGGCAATTTTGCTGATGTTCTGCGATGCGCTTAATCGCATGCTCGCTAGCATGAGCGAAACTGACTGGAGCGACGTGGGTGTGAGCGAGTTGCCGACCGGAACGGTGACGTTGCTGCTGGCCGATGTCGAGGGGTCGACGCGGTTGTGGGAGACCCAGCCTGACGAGATGAACGTTGCTGTGGCGCGCTTGGACCAGGTGCTGTCGGATGTCGTCGCGGCCCACGATGGAGTTCAGCCGGTCGAGCAGGGCGAGGGTGACAGCTTCGTGATCGCGTTCGCTAAAGCGGCTGACGCGGTCACCTGCGCGCTCGATTTACAACGGGCGTCGCTGGCGCCGATCCGGTTGCGCATCGGGATCAACACCGGCGACGTGCGGCTGCGCGACGAGGGCAATTACATTGGCCCGACGATCAACCGCACCGCCCGGCTGCGTGATCTCGCTCATGGCGGACAAACCGTGTTGTCAGGGGCGACCGAACCGCTGGTGGTCGATCAGCTTCCTCCCGATGTGACGCTGACCGACCTCGGCACCCACCCGCTGCGCGATCTGCCGCGCCCCGAGCGGGTGGTGCAGCTGTGTCACCCCGATCTGCGCAACGACTTCCCGCCGCTGCGCACAACCAACTTTCATGTCTCCCATAACCTTCCGATTGAGCTCACGAATTTCGTCGGGCGCCAACCTGAAATCAAGAGTCTGCGTGAAGCGCTGGCGGCTAATCGGCTGGTCACCCTGACCGGCGCCGGCGGGGCCGGCAAGACACGCCTGGCTGTGCATATCGCCGCAGATCTGGCAAAGGAGTTCAGCGACGGAGTCTGCTATGTGGATTTGGCACCGATCACCCATCCCGACGTCGTGCCCGTCACGGCCGCCCTCGCGTTAGGGCTGCCCGATCAACCGGGTCGCTCGACGATGGACACCCTGCTGCGGCACCTTCGTGACCGCCAGATGCTGCTCGTCCTGGACAACTGCGAGCACCTGATCGAGGCGAGTGCGGCGTTAGTCGTAGCCGTTCTCGGCGGTGCGCCATGAATGACCGTGCTTGCGACGAGCCGCGAGCCGCTTGGCGTACCGGGCGAAGCGATGTGGCAGGTGCCCTCGTTGTCGCTGGCCGACGACGCGCTCGAGCTGTTCGCCGACCGCGCCCGGCTGGCCAGGACCGACTTCGCCATCACCGCCGACAACGCCGCCGCTGTGGCTGAGATCTGCCGACGCCTGGACGGGATGCCGCTGGCGATCGAACTTGCGGCCGCGCGGGTTCGCGCCCTGTCGTTGGCCGAGATCGTCGACAGCCTGCATGACCGCTTCCGGCTGTTGACCGGTGGCTCGCGCACGGCAGTGCGCCGCCAGCAGACCTTGCGGGCGTCGGTGGATTGGTCGCATGCGTTGCTGACCGACACCGAACGGATTCTGTTTCGTCGGTTGGCAGTGTTCTTGGGTGGCTTTGACCTCGATGCCGCCCAGGCGGTCACCGGCGCCGATGGCGTGGAACGCTATCAAGTGCTGGACCAGTTGAGCCTGCTGGTCGACAAGTCGCTGGTGGTCGCCGAAAACGCCGGCGGCAGAACGCGATACCGGCTGCTCGAAACTGTGCGCCAGTACGCGCTCGAGAAACTCGGCGAATCGGGCGAGGCCGATGCCGTCCGGATACGGCATCGCGAGTACTACAACACGATGGCAGCTCCGCTCGACGCACCGGCGGGGAGCAATTATGAGCAGCGCCTCCAACAGGCCGATCTTGAAATCGACAATCTACGCAGCGCATTCGGGTGGAGCCTGGACAATTCCGACATCGAGCAGGCGTTGACACTGGCATCGTCGCTGCAACCACTGTGGCTCGCCCGGGGCCGCATCCGTGAGGGGTCTGCCTGGTTCGACGCTGCCCTCGGCGATCCGGACGGGCACGATCCAGAAGTGGTGAGCCCGGCACGTGCGCGGGCACTCGCCGACAAAGCGCTACTTTCCGCCTGGATGGGCGTCCCCGACGTCAAGGATCAGGCCGATGAGGCAATGGTGCTGGCGCGCGAACTCGATGATCCCGCCCTGCTGGCCCGCGCACTGAATGCCTATGGCTTTGTTGCCGTGCAAAATGCTGAAGAAGCGGAACCGTACTTCACGGAGGCGCTCGCCCTCGCCAGGGCACTAGGCGACCCGTGGCGGCTCAGCCAGATCCTGGCGTGGCAGGCGTACGCAGCGTTCGCCACTGGTGACCCGGTCGCAACGCGCGTGGCCGCCGAGGAAGGACGCGATCTCGCCGACACGATCGGTGATCGGCTTGACTCGCGCCAGTGTCGCTACTGGCTCGCAATGGCGCAGCTAAATCAAGGTGATCCGACCGGAGCCGCTGCACAATTCCGCGTGATCAACGACGAGGCCGAGGCGGGTCACGATCTGATCTATACGGCTTACGGCCTGGCGGGCCAGGGTTTCGCGCTGGCGTGGCACGGCGATGTCGGCGCGGCCCGGTCCGCAGCCAACGCGTCCCTCGTGGTTGCGTCGGAGCTGGTCGGGTTCATTGCGGGCCTTGGCCACTCGGCGTTGGGGGTCGCGGCCCTGGCGGCCGGTGATGGGCAGACGGCACTAGAAGCCAGTGACGCAGCCTGGCAGTACTTGAGTGACACGCCGGGAAACGCGGTGGTGCAGCGGGCCTATAACGCGCAGGCCGCATTGGCCGTGGGGGACCTGGACGCCGCCCGTCGCTGGGCCGACGACGCCGTCTCCACGGCCTCGGGCTGGCACCAGATGGTGGCGTTCACCGCGCGCTCCCGGGTGGCGATGGCGCAGGGGGATGCCGAGCGGGCGGAGCGGGATGCTCATGACGCCCTGGCGTGTTCCGTCGAAGTGCAGGCGTACCTGGGTGTTTCGGACACGCTGGAATGCGTCGCCGTTCTGGTGTGCGACACCGATCATCGACAAGCAGCGCGGCTCTTCGGTGCTGCCGAGTCCATCCGGCAACGCACGGGCATGGCGCGGTTCAAGGTCTACGAAGCCGACTACCAGGTTTCGGTGGCAACGCTGCGAGAGTCTATGGGCGAGAATGACTTTGACGCCTCCTGGACCGAGGGCGCGGCGTTGTCCATCGAGGAGGCGATCGCCTACGCGCAGCGCGGGCGCGGTGAGCGCAAACGCCCGAACACCGGTTGGGACTCGCTGACACCGGCCGAGCGCGAGGTCGTGCGATTGGTGTGCGATGGACTGGCCAACAAGGACATCGCCGCGCGACTCTTCGTTTCGCCGCGGACCGTGCACGCCCACCTGGCGCACGTCTACACCAAACTCGGGCTGACCTCCCGCGTACAGCTCGTCCAAGAAGTAGCCCGCCACACCTAACCCCTGGATTGCGAACGAATAGCATTGTGCGTCAGTGTTCTAGCCCTCTCAGGCATCCCCGGCTTGCCAAGGGTTGTACGCAGAATCAGCTTTAAAGCGCACAGCCCGTATCCTTTGTCGGGAAGTACCGGCGTAATTCGAGGTGAAGGGTACGAGTGGGCGACGACAGGCATGGCGACAGGGACCGGCGACCGAAGCGGTCTCCGCGACCCGACGCTCGCACTTCAGGCCCGGGTCGAGATCGTCGACCGCAACCCCGCAATGGCTCTGACGACGATCAGAAAGGGCCGCCGATTCCGCCGGGAGATCGAGGCCAAGCAACTGGCACCCGAAATCCGCCGGGAGCTCAGCACTTTGGACCGCGTCAACGCCGACGCTGTGGCACGCCATCTGGTCGCGGCGGGGGAGCTGCTCGATGAAGACCCTGAGGCCGCGCTCAGCCATGCGCGGGCCGCACGGGCCCGCTCCGGGCGGATCGCCGCAGTGCGGGAAGCCGTCGGCATCGCCGCATACCAGTGCGGGGACTGGGCCCAGGCCATCGCGGAGCTGCGGGCGGCACGCAGGATGGGCAGCAAGTCGCCGTTGCTGCCGTTGATCGCCGACTGCGAACGCGGCCTCGGCCGCCCGGAACGGGCGCTCGAGTTGGCCCGCGGGCCCGAAGCGGCCAAGCTGACCGGCAACGAAGCCGACGAGATGCGCATCGTCACTGCCGGCGCCCGCGCCGACCTCGGCCAGCTCGAGCAAGCCCTGACGGTGTTGTCCACCCCGCAACTGGACCCGACCCGCACCGGCACTATCGCGGCCCGGCTGTTCTACGCCTATGCCGAGACGCTGCTGGCGCTCGACCGTGGCGACGAAGCGTTGCAGTGGTTCCTGCACGCTGCCGAAGCCGACGTCGAAGGGGCCACCGATGCCGAGGACCGGGTAAGCGAGCTCGGCTGACGTGGGAACGCTTGCGCAGGAACATGATTGCCTTCTTCTCGACCTCGACGGAACCGTCTTCCGCGGCCATGAGCTGACCGAGGGCGCCGCCGAGTCACTGGAAAAGACGCCCGGGCCGAACTCTGTTCGTCACCAACAATGCGTCCCGCAGCGCCGGCGAGGTCGCCGCACACCTGCAAGACCTCGGCCTGCACGCGGCCGACGACGACGTCGTCACCAGCGCGCAAAGCGCGGCCCACGTTCTGGCCAACCAGCTGGCGCCCGAATCGCGGGTGCTGGTCGTCGGCACCGAATCGCTGGCCGCCGAGATCGCGGCCGTCGGACTCAAGCCGGTACGGCTCTTTGACGACAAGCCAGACGCCGTGGTCCAAGGCCACTCACCCGAAACCGCATGGGCGAACCTGGCCGAGGCGGCCCTGGCCATCCGGTCCGGGGCGGTATGGGTCGCCGCCAACGTCGACGCGACGCTGCCGACTGAACGCGGATTGCTCCCCGGCAACGGGTCCATGGTGGCCGCACTTAAAGCAGCGACCGACGCCGACCCTCAGGTCGCGGGTAAACCTGCGCCGACGTTGTTGCTGGATGCGTTGGCACGTGGCGACTTTCAGACACCGTTGGTCGTCGGCGACCGGACTGAACACCGACATCGCCGGCGCCAACGCCGCCGAACTGCCCAGCCTGATGGTGCTCACCGGAGTCAATTCCGCGCGCGATGCCGTCTACGCCGTGCCCGAGCAACGGGCGACCTTCATCGGTCACGACCTGCGGTCGCTGCACCAGCACGCGGATGAGCTCGCGGTGGGCCCACAATCGGCCTGGCACATCGACACCGCGGACGACGCGATCACGGTCAGCACCGCAGGCGACGATGAAGGCGACGGACTTTCGATTGTTCGTGCCGTCGCCCACGCGGTCTGGTCAGCGCGAGGCCACGTACCGTCAAGGCCGGCGACGACACCGCACACGCCGCCCTGCAACGGTGGTCCCTGACGTAAATCCGTACCGTAGAACAGCGATGACGCGCGCCGACGACGATCAACAGAGCAGTGCGATTTGGAGACGACAGGAGGAGTGGCGCCATTACTACCGACCCTGAAGAGATTCGCGCACGGATCGACGCCATCCTCGCCAAGCTGCCGGATCCAACCAACCCCGAGAACCTGCCCAGCGAAGCCGATCTCGAAGAGCTCGCGCGTCAGCTTTCCGAGGCGCACGACATGCTGGTGCAGGCTCTGGAGTTGGCGGAGAAGGCCTGAGGCCACCGTGCCGCGGCGTACCCGTGTTGATGCCGAGTTGGTTCGTCGCGGGCTGGCCCGATCGCGCCAACAGGCCGCCGAGTTGATCGGCGCCGGCAAGGTCAGCATCGACGGGATGCCCGCCGTCAAACCGGGCACCGCCGTAGCGGCCACCGCCTCGCTGAAAGTCGCCGACGACACCGAACGCGCCTGGGTGTCGCGCGGCGCGCACAAACTCATCGGCGCACTCGACTCCTTCGGTATCGACGTCGACGGTCGACGCTGCCTCGATGCCGGGGCCTCGACCGGGGGATTCACCGAAGTCCTGCTGGACCGCGGCGCCCGCCAAGTGGTCGCCGTCGACGTCGGCTACGGCCAGCTGGCCTGGTCGCTGCGATCCGACGACCGGGTCGTGGTCATCGAGCGGACCAATGCGCGAGAACTCACGCCGGAGACGATCGACGGCAAGGTCGACACCATCGTTGCCGACCTGTCGTTCATCTCGCTGGCCACGGTGCTGCCCGCGCTGACTGGATGCGCCTCGCCCGACGCGGATATCGTTCCTATGGTGAAGCCGCAGTTCGAGGTGGGCAAAGGCCAAGTGGGAGCGGGCGGGGTCGTCCACAGTCCCGAGCTGCGGGCAAGCGCCGTCCTCAAAGTCGCCGGCCGCGCCGAGGAGCTGGGCTGGCACGCGGTCGGGGTCACCCCCAGCCCGCTGCCAGGCCCGTCGGGCAACGTTGAATACTTCCTGTGGTTACGCGCCGAAACCGATCGGGGTTTGTCTGCTGATGAGCTGGAATGTGCGATCCGCGGTGCGGTCGAGGCTGGTCCGCAATGACGACTGAGCGCACCGTACTACTGGTGGTTCACACCGGGCGCGAAGAAGCGACTGAGACCGCTCGCCGCATCGAAAAGGTGTTGAGCGACAACAATATCCAACTTCGCGTGCTGTCGGCCGAAGCCGTCGACCGCGGTCCGGTACCGCTGGGGCCGGACGACGTGCGCGCATTGGGCGTCGATGTCGAGCTCATCGACGCCGACCCCGACGCCGCCGACGGCTGCGAGCTTGTCATCGGGCTGGGCGGTGACGGCACGTTCCTGCGGGCCGCCGAACTCGCCCGTAACGCCAACGTGCCGGTGTTGGGGATCAATCTGGGCCGGATCGGCTTCTTGGCCGAAGCCGAAACCGAGGCCATCGACACCGTGCTCGAGCATGTGGTCGGCGCGCACCTACCGCCTCGAAGAGCGGCTGACGCTGGATATCACGGTGCGGGTCAAGGATGAGGTCATCTCACGCGGATGGGCGCTCAACGAGGCGAGCCTGGAAAAGGGTCCGCGCCTCGGGGTGCTCGGTGTCGTCCTCGAGGTCGACGGACGCCCGGTCTCGACATTCGGGTGCGACGGCGTTCTGGTGTCCACACCCACCGGGTCGACGGCCTACGCGTTCTCCGCGGGCGGACCCATCATGTGGCCCGACCTCGAGGCGCTGCTGGTCGTGCCCAACAATGCGCACGCGCTGTTCGCCCGGCCGATGGTCACCAGCCCGGATGCGCGCATCGCCATCGAGATCGAGGGCGATGGACACGATGCCCTAGTGTTCTGCGATGGTCGCCGTGAGATGCGGGTGCCTGCCGGCGCGCGGTTGGAGGTGCAGCGCTGCGACGTGTCGGTGAAGTGGGCGCGGCTGGACAGCGCGCCGTTCACCGACCGTCTGGTGCGCAAGTTCCGGCTTCCGGTCACCGGCTGGCGCGGACGGTAACGGTGCTTTCCGAGATTCGGATCGAGTCGTTGGGGGCCATCAGCGTCGCGACAGCCGAATTCGACCGTGGCTTAACGGTTTTGACAGGTGAAACCGGCACCGGCAAGACGATGGTGGTGACGGGCCTGCACCTGCTTGGCGGAGCCCGCGCGGACGCCAACCGGGTGCGCTCGGGGGCCGAGCGTGCTGTCGTCGAGGGCCGGTTCACCACCGCCGATCTCGACGACAAGGCGGTCGCGCTGCTCGACGAATTGCTGGACGGCTCAGGGGCCGAACGCGACGAGGACGGCAGCATCATTGCGTTGCGGTCGGTCAGCCGCGACGGGCCTTCGCGGGCCTATCTCGGCGGGAGAAGTGTGCCGGCGAAATCGCTGAGCGGATTCACCGCCGAATTGCTGACCCTGCACGGGCAGAACGATCAGCTGCGACTGATGCGACCCGACGAGCAACGCGGGGCGCTCGATCGGTTCGCCGGCGTCGAGGCCCGTCTGGAGAAATACCGCAAACTGCGCGACGCCTGGCAGACGGCCCGCCGCGACTTCGTTGAGCGGAGCAACCGGGCGCGCGAACTGGCGCAGGAGGCCGATCGGCTGAAGTTCGCGCTCGACGAGATCGACAGCGTCGATCCGGCCCCGAGGGAGGACGAAGCGCTGGTCGGCGACATCCGCCGGCTCTCGGAGCTGGACGCGCTGCGCGAGGCGGCGTCCGGCGCACGCGTCGCATTGACCGGCTCGGGGGATGAGGCCATGGCCGATCCCGCTGCGCAGGCCGCCTCCGCGGCCGACTGTCTGGGACGCGCCAAGGCGGCGTTGGACTCGACTGACGACACGACCCTGCGAGCATTGGTCGCCCAGCTCGAAGAAGCGCTCACGGTGGTCGGCGATGCCTCGAGGGAGCTCGGCGGATACCTGGACGAATTGCCCTCGGACGCCAGCACGTTGGACACCAAGCTGGCCCGGCAAGCGGAGCTGCGCACCCTGACGCGTAAGTACGCCGCCGACATCGATGGCGTACTGCGATGGGCGCGCGAGGCGCGGGAACGTCTCGCCCAGCTCGACGTCTCCGAAGAGGCGTTAGCCGGCTTGCAACGTCGCGTCGACGAGCTGGCGCTCGAATTGGCAACTGCAGCAGCCGAACTCAGTAAGGCGCGGACCCAGGCCGCCAAACGGCTGGCCAAGGAGGTCACCGGCGAGCTGTCCGGATTGGCGATGGCGGACGCGGAGTTCACCATCACGGTGTCGACGATGCCGGCCACCGCCGACGACCCCGCCGCGCTGACGCTCGCCGCCGGCACGCAGGCCCATGCCGGCGGCGATGGTGTCGACCTGGTCGAGTTCGGCTTCGCCGCGCATCGGGGCATGATCCTTTTGCCGTTGGCGAAAAGCGCATCGGGCGGTGAGTTGTCCCGGGTGATGCTGGCCCTGGAAGTCGTACTGGCGGCGTCCACAACGGGCACCACGATGGTGTTCGACGAGGTCGACGCCGGTGTCGGCGGACGCGCCGCGGTGCAGATCGGTCGGCGCCTGTCGCGGCTGGCCCGCAACCGGCAAGTCATCGTGGTGACACATCTGCCGCAGGTCGCGGCCTACGCCGATATCCATCTCATGGTCGATACCAACGGCAAGAACGGCGCCAGCGGAGTGCGGCGCCTCGACGGCGACGATCAGGTTGCCGAGCTGGCCAGAATGCTGGCCGGACTTGGTGATTCGGACACCGCGCGCGCCCATGCGCGCGAGCTACTGGAGGCCGCAGACTGTGACCGTATTGCGACCTGAAATGGGCATCGAAGCGTGTGACAGATGTGACACGATATAACTTCTGAGGCCTTTGTTACGGCGCGCCTCCGCCGGGATTCTCGGGTTCGCCGACAGAATCGCCTCCATGAGCGTGACCACCACCTTGTCCTCACTGTTGTCCCGCAACACCTCGCGGCCGGGTGTCATCGGAACCGCGCGGGTCGACCGCGACATCGACCGACTGCTGCGCCGAGTGTGCCCCGGCGACATCGTGGTCCTTGACGTGCTGGACCTGGACCGGATCACCGCCGACGCCCTCGTCGACGCCGAGATCGCCGCCGTGGTCAACGCATCCCCGTCGGTGTCGGGCCGCTATCCCAACCTGGGGCCCGAGGTGCTGTTGGCCAACGGGGTCACGCTCATCGACGAGACCGGCACCGACGTCTTCAAGAAGATCAAAGACGGCTCGAAAGTGCGCCTCTACAACGGCGGCGTCTACGCCGGGGATCGCCGACTGATCCGCGGCACCGAGCGCAGCGACGAAGAGATCGCCGGCCTGATGCAGGAAGCCAAGAGTGGATTGGTCTCCCACCTGGAAGCGTTCGCAGGCAACACCATTGAGTTCATCCGGAGTGAGAGCCCACTGCTGATCGACGGCATCGGCATTCCCGACGTCGACATCGAATTGCGCCGCCGCCACGTCGTCATCGTCGCTGACGAGGAAGACGCCGCCGACGACCTCAAGCGGCTCAAGCCGTTCATCAAGGAATACCAGCCGGTCCTGATCGGCGTCGGGGCGGGCGCAGATGTGTTGCGCAACGCCGGGTATCGCCCGCAGCTCATCGTCGGCGATCCCAGCACCCTGAGCACCGAGGTCCTCAAATGTGGGGCGCAGGTGGTGCTTCCGGCCGACGCCGACGGCCACGCGCCCGGCCTGGAACGGATCCAGGATCTCGGCGTCGGGGCGATGACGTTCCCCGCCGCGGGCTCACCGGCCGACTTGGCCTTGCTGTTGGCTGACCACCACGGCGCCGCGTTGTTGGTGACCGTGGGCCACCGGGCCAACATCGAGACGTTCTTCGACCGCACCCGCCAGCACAGCAACCCCTCGACCTTCCTCACCAGGTTGCGCGTCGGGGAGAAGGTGGTGGACGCCAAAGCCGTTGCCACGCTGTACCACAACCGGATCTCCGGCGGTGCGATCGCGTTGCTGATCCTGACGATGCTGATCTCGATCGTCGCGGCGCTGTGGGTGTCGCGTACCGACACGGTGGTACTGCACTGGGCCACGCTGTACTGGAGTCACTTTCTGGCCTGGTTGCAGCACTGGATTCACTAGGATGGTAGCGACGTGATATCTCTTCGCCAGCACGCGATTTCGTTGGCCGCTGTATTCGTGGCCCTGGCGGTGGGAGTCGTGCTCGGCTCGGGTTTCCTCTCCAATTCGCTGGTTTCCGGACTGCGCGACGAAACCCGGAATCTGCACAACGAAATCAACGGACTCAACGACCAGAAAAGCCAGCTGAACGCAAAGCTCGGTTCCGCCAACGCTTTCGACGCACAGATGGCCGGCCGGATGGTGCATGACGCGCTCAGCGGTAAATCGCTGGTCATCTTCCGCGCTCCCGACGCGAAGGACGAGGACGTCGACGCGGTGTCCAAGATCGTCACTCAGGCCGGGGGAGCAGTCACCGGCACGGTGACATTGACCCAGGAGTTCGTCGATGCCAACTCGGCGGAGAAGTTGCGCTCGGTGGTCAACTCGTCCGTTCTGCCCGCCGGCACCCAGCTGAGCACCAAACTGGTCGACCAAGGGTCCCAAGCCGGCGATCTGCTGGGCATCGCGCTGTTGATCAACCGCGATCCCGCCGTCCCGCCGGTTGACGACGGGCAACGCGACACGGTGCTGGCGGCGCTCCGCGACACCGGTTTCATCGGCTACGGGGACCAGCACATCGGCGCATCGAACGCCGCAGCGGTCATCACCGGCGGTTCGCTCAACAACGACGCCGGCAACCAGGGCGTCAGCGTGGCCCGTTTCGCCGCAGCGCTCGCACCGCACGGATCGGGTGTGATGCTCGCTGGACGCGACGGCTCCTCGGACGGGCCCGCCGCAGTGGGCGTAGCCCGCGCCGACGCCTCGGTGACCCCGGTGATCAGCACCGTCGACAATCTCGACGCCGAGTCCGGCCGCGTGACGGCGGTCCTGGGCGTGGCCGATCTGATCAACGGTGGTCACACCGGTCAATACGGCACCGGCCACCGCAACACCGGCCTCACCGTCGCGTCGTAATCGCTTCCCAGTCGCACGATGGCCGCTGCACCGGGCGTGTCAGACACGGGGCGGCGCAGTGTTTGTTAGGGTGGTTTTCCGTGGGTCGGCAGGCCCAAAGCTGGAAAACAGCCCTCACCAGAGGCTAGCCCTGCGCAGTCTTCACGGAGGTCGCCACATTGCGAAAGCATCCGCAGACCGCCACTAAGCATCTCTTCGTCAGCGGTGGGGTTGTCTCCTCGCTCGGTAAGGGATTGACCGCGAGCAGCCTCGGACAGTTGCTGACCGCCCGCGGTCTGCAGGTGACGATGCAGAAGCTCGACCCGTACCTCAACGTCGATCCGGGCACGATGAACCCGTTTCAGCACGGCGAGGTGTTCGTCACCGAGGACGGCGCTGAAACCGACCTCGACGTCGGCCACTACGAGCGCTTCCTCGACCGCGATCTGTCCGGTTCGGCGAATGTCACCACCGGGCAGGTGTATTCGACCGTCATCGCCAAGGAGCGTCGCGGCGAATACCTCGGTGACACCGTCCAGGTGATTCCGCACATCACCGACGAGATCAAGCGCCGCATCCTGGCGATGGCCGAGCCGGGAGCAGACGGACGTCGCCCCGACGTGGTCATCACCGAGATCGGCGGCACCGTCGGCGACATCGAGTCGCAGCCCTTCCTCGAGGCCGCGCGGCAGGTTCGCCACGACATCGGCCGCGAGAACGTCTTCTTCCTGCATGTGTCACTGATCCCGTACCTGGCGCCGTCTGGAGAGCTGAAGACCAAACCCACCCAGCACTCGGTGAACACGCTGCGCAGTATCGGTATCACCCCGGACGCGCTGATCCTGCGCTGCGACCGGGACGTGCCCGAGCCACTCAAGAACAAGATCGCGCTGATGTGTGACGTCGACATTGACGGCATCATCTCCACGCCCGACGCGCCGTCGATCTATGACATTCCGAAAGTCCTGCACCGCGAGGAGTTGGACGCCTATGTGGTGCGGCGGCTCAACCTGCCGTTCCGCGATGTGGACTGGACCGAGTGGGACGACCTGCTGCGCCGAGTGCATGACCCGCAGGAAACCGTACGAATTGCGTTGGTGGGCAAGTACATCGACCTCTCGGATGCATACCTGTCGGTGAGCGAGGCGCTGCGGGCGGCCGGTTTCAAACACCGCGCCAAGGTCGAGATCCGCTGGGTGGGCTCGGACGACTGCGAGACCCCAAGCGGAGCCGCCGCGGTGCTCGACGACGTTCACGGCGTGCTGATCCCGGGCGGATTCGGCATTCGCGGCATCGAAGGCAAGATCGGCGCCATCTCGCATGCGCGCGCCCGCGGGTTGCCCGTACTCGGACTTTGCCTTGGGATGCAGTGCATCGTGATCGAAGCCGCGCGTTCGGTCGGTCTGAGCGAAGCCAACTCGACGGAATTCGACCCGGCCACCCCCGACCCGGTGATCTCCACCATGGCCGATCAGGAAGAGATCGTCGCCGGCGAAGCAGACCTCGGCGGGACCATGCGGCTGGGCGCCTACCCGGCGGTACTGGAGCCGGGTTCCATTGTCGCCCAGGCATATCAGTCGACCGAGGTGTCGGAGCGGCACCGGCATCGCTACGAGGTCAACAACGCTTACCGCGACCGCATCGCCGAGAGTGGCCTGAAGTTCTCCGGGACGTCGCCGGACGGGCACCTAGTCGAGTTCGTCGAGTATCCGCCGGAGATGCACTCGTTCGTCGTCGGTACGCAGGCGCACCCCGAGCTCAAGAGCCGACCGACCCGTCCGCATCCGCTTTTCACCGGTTTCATCGGCGCGGCGATCGAATACAAGGCGGGCGAGCGACTGTCCCTGGAGATGCCGGAGCGCCGGGCCAACGGCAGCGAACAGCACGAAACCGTCGAGTCGTCGCTGCCTGAGCCCGAATCTGTCACCCGTGGGTGATCACGTCTTCGAGACGATCTCGTCCGAGACTCTGCACACCGGAAAGATTTTCGCGTTGCGGACCGACCATGTCCGGATGCCGGGCGGCAACGTCGCGACGCGGGAACTCGTCGAGAATTTTGGCGCGGTCGCGATCGTGGCCGTCGACGACGACGGCCGGATCCCGATGGTGTATCAGTACCGCCATCCGTTCGGCCGACGCCTGTGGGAGCTGCCCGCCGGACTGCTCGACATCGACGGGGAACCGCCGCATCTGAGCGCTGCGCGCGAGTTGCGCGAAGAGGTTGGCCTGCAGGCGGAGACCTGGCAGGTGTTGGTCGACCTGAATTCCGCACCCGGTTTCAGCGACGAGTCGGTGCGGGTCTTCCTGGCCACCGGCTTGAGCGAGGTCGAACGGCCCGAGGCGCACGACGAAGAAGCCGATATGACCGTCCAGTGGTATCCACTTGCCGAAGCCGTTCAGCGGGTCTTCAGCGGCGACATCGTCAATTCCCTTGCGGTGGGCGGTGTTTTGGCCGCCTATGCGGTCACCGAGGGAATTGCCGAGCCGCGAGCTCTCGATGCGCCGTGGCCTGACCGCCCGACGGCGTTCTGGGCACGAAAGGCGGCCGCCGGACGAATGGACGGTGCCGGATGACGACGCTGGCGCTGCCGCTGGAGGGCCAGTTGCAGGGATACCTCGATCACCTGACGATCGAGCGCGGTGTCGCCGCCAACACGTTGAGTTCATATCGCCGAGATCTGCGGCGGTACTTCGAACACCTGACCACCCGCGGCGTCGACGACTTGGCCCAGGTCACCGAGGACGATGTCAGCGAATTCCTGATGGCGCTGCGCCGCGGCGACACGGATTCCGGTGTGACGCCGCTGTCTGCGGTGTCGGCCGCGCGGACCTTGATCGCGGTGCGCGGTTTCCATCGATTCGCCGCGGCCGAAGGCTTGGCCGAATTCGATGTCGCGCAGGCCGTCAAGCCACCGACGCCGGGTCGGCGGCTGCCCAAAAGCCTCAGCCTCGATCAGGTGCTCGCGTTGCTGGCCGGCGCCGGCGGCGACAGCCCGTCCGACGGCCCGCTGACGCTGCGGAATCGTGCGCTGCTCGAACTGCTGTACTCCACCGGCGCGCGAATCTCCGAGGCGGTCGGACTCGATGTCGACGACATCGACACCCACGCCCGTTCGGTTCTGCTGCGCGGGAAGGGCGGCAAGCAGCGCCTGGTGCCGATCGGGCGGCCCGCGGTACAGGCGCTGGACGCCTACCTGGTCCGCGGGCGTTCGGAGTTGGCACGTCGCGGACGTGGCACCCCGGCCATCTTCCTCAATGCCCGCGGCGGTCGGCTGTCCCGCCAGAGTGCGTGGCAGGTGCTGCAGGACGCCGCGGCCCGGGCCGGCATCACCGCGGGGGTATCACCGCACACGTTGCGGCACTCGTTCGCGACCCATCTCCTCGAAGGCGGGGCCGATGTCCGCGTCGTCCAGGAACTGTTGGGACATGCGTCGGTGACCACCACGCAGATCTACACCATGGTCACCGTGCACGCGCTACGCGAGGTCTGGGCCGAAGCCCACCCGCGGGCGCATTAGGCCTCACCGAACCCGCGAAAGATAAGTAGTCGGCTACTCAGGCCGCCTCGGCAAGTGCTCGCCACACTGACCAAAGTCGAAGCAACGGTCAGGAGTGGCGATGGCGAAGCTCGGTCAGCACGCGGTTGTTCTCGGGGCAAGCATGGGCGGGATGCTCGCCGCTAGGGTACTGGCCGATTTCTACCAGACCGTCACCGTGGTGGAACGCGACATCTTGCCCGCCGACCCCACGAATCGGCGGGGGGTGCCGCAAGGCCGGCATGCGCATGCTCTGCTCAGGCGTGGCGGCCAGATCATCGAAAAACTCTTCCCCGGCATTCTCAACGAGCTAGTCGCTGCCGGTGCGCCTGTTCTCGACGACGGGGATCTCTCCAAGATCTGGATGTCAGTCGGCGGCCATCAGCTGACCAGGGTCGGCACGGTAAGGGATCAACAAGCAATGACGGTCTATGCGCCAAGCCGGCCATTTCTGGACTGCCACGTCCGACGGCGACTGCGGGCCGTCCCGAACGTGACGATCCGAAGTGGGCTGGATGCCGCCGAGATGACGTCGTCGGCGGATCGAAAGCGCGTCACCGGCGTGCGGGTGGTCAACCGCGACAGCGGCGCCGAACAGGAGTTGACGGCGGACCTGGTCATCGACGCGATGGGCCGCGGAGCCCACACTCCGAACCTTCTGGAAAGCCTTGGCTACGGCCGTCCGGTCGAGGACCAGATCGTCATGCGTACGTGCTATGTCAGCCAGCCGTTACGGGTTCCGCCCGGCACTGTCGAGCAGCTGGTCGCGGTTGGTGCCGCGCCGGGCCGACCTAGCGGGATGTTTCTGCTCGGCTACGAGAATGACACGTCGATCTTCACGGTTTTCGGAATGGTGGGCCACGAGCCGCCCGGCGACCTCGCCGGCATGCTGTCATTCGCCCAGGAGTACACCCCCGCCCACGTGCTGGCGGCGGTGCAGGCCGCCGAACCACTCGGGGAGGTGATTCGGCATCGGATGCCGTGCAGCCAGTGGCGGCGCTACGACAAGATGCGGCGGTTTCCCGAGGGTCTGTTGGTATGTGGCGACGCGATCTGCAGTTTCGACCCCATCTACGGGCAAGGCATGACGGTGTCGGCGCTGGACGCCGTGGCACTGCGGGATTGCCTGCTCCGCGGCCGGCGCAACCTCGCCCGGCGCTACTTCCGTGCCGCAGCGAAATCCATTGGTGTGGCTTGGCGTATGGGTGCCGGCAGCGACCTGGCTTTTCCGGAGGTGCAAGGTCGGCGACCGCTGTCGATGCGTATGACGAACCGGCTTGCTGATTGGGTGCTGACCGCGTGTGAGTCCGACGCCGTGATCGTCGAGAAGTTCTTCCGGGTCAATAACCTCATCGACCCGCCGGTTCGGCTGATGCACCCCTCCTTCGTCTCCCGCGTCGCCGCGGTCAACATGCGCCGCCGACTCGGCGGTCACGCAACCCCGGCGACAGCGTTGGTTCGATGAAAATGCGGCAACGGAAACGGCCCGGCTAGTCGAGCGAGTCCCAGAAGCGGGTCAGGACGTCGGCGCTGCGCGCCGGGTCCTGCACCATCCACCAGTGGCCCAGGCCTTCCAGCACCTCGGTGCGGGCGCCCGCGCGTGCGGCTGCTCGGCGCCGGATCTCCGCCGAGCCGACGTAATGGTCCTCGGTCGCAAGCATGCACAACCCCGGTCGTGCCGCGGCTTTCTCCAAATCGCGGCCGGCCTGCGCCATGACCGGCTGCCGCGCCGAGCGGTATAGCAGCAAGATCGCGCGGCCCATCTCCGCACCCGCACCGGCGGCCAGCTTCGTGGCGACCTCCGGTGTCATGCCGAGCCCCACCAGCCGTTCAGCCTGTTCTTCCAGCGGTGCGCCCATCATGGTGTCGACCAGCTTTTCGCCCTCGCCGGGCGTCTGCCACACCTGGGCCAAGTCATGCCAGACGTAATCCGGGTCGAATAGTCCAACGACGTCGCTGACCCAACTGCGCACCAACTCCGGGCGATGCATCACCGCGTTCAGCACGTGGCCGCCACCCCAGTCGTGGCCGACCAGGTCAACCGGGCGGGCGAAGCGGGTCAGCTGGTCTTCCAACCAGTCCCGGTAATCCAGGTAAGTGGCCGGCCAGGCGTCCGGCAGCGGGGCACCGAATCCGGGCGGGGACAACCGGACCACTTCATATCGACCGAGTAGCTCGACGAGGGGGTCCCAGACCGCACCGGTCTCTGGGTTGCCGTGCACCAATACCACCGTCATGGCACACATCCTGGCACGCGCAGGATACGGCGGCGGCGCGGTCGCAGAACCTGATCGCCTTCGCTGAGCACCCGAAATGGCTGGCGCCGTTCGGAATACTACGAACCCCGATTATCTCGGGCGCGTTAGCTGCCCAGGTACTGCGACTCCAGCACCAGATCCGAGACCAGGCTCTGGTATTCCAGGTGCGCCTTGTGCTCGGTGGTGTTCCACACGCTGCCCTGCTGCTGACGCATGTATTCGCGGTATTTCGGCGCGCCCGGAACCCGGACGTTGTCGGCCACCGCGATCGAACCGGCGTGCAGCCAGCCTCGGTCGAGAATGCTCTGCAGATCGACCAGATAGGCATCTTTGTCGTGGTCGAGAAATACGAAATCCAAAGCACCAGAACCAAACTCATGCTCGCTGCCCAGTGCGTCCAGGGTCCGTCCACCGTCGCCGATGGTGCCGACGACGCAGGTGATCCGATCGGCGACTCCGGCATGCGCCCAGATCCGGCGGGCGTTGACCGCGTTGGCTTCGGCGAGCTCGACGGAGTACACCTTGGCGCCCGGCGCCGCGCGGGCGATGCGGAGCGCCCCGTAACCACAGTAGGTACCGAGCTCGAGGGCCAGCTTCGGGTTCGCCCGCTGCACTGCCGCGTCGAGCAGCACACCCTTCTCGTCGCCGACGTTGATCAGCAACGACTTTTCGTAGGCGAACCGGTCGATGGTCGCGATGACGTCGTCGATATCGCCGGCTCGAGCGTGCGCGAGCACGTACTCGACCGCCGCGGCTTCACGCCCGTCGCCGATCTGACCCGTGGTGGTGATGTTGCGGGCGCCGGCCGCCATCCGCCAGAACGACCACCGCAGCAGAGGGATGCGCTGCTTCAGACTCATGGTCGCCACCCTAGCCCGATGAACGATCCCACCGGTTCGCCGCAAATTCGCTGGTGACGTTGTTGCGGGTCTCCTGGTGTGGGCGCGCATACCCGTTACACTTTCGTGCCATGCCCGCCGTTGTCCGATCGCCACGTTTCTGGAGCGGCGCTCGTGACTGACGACGCCGACAGCGGCTCCGAAGTCGGCCTGACCGGGCGCCCAGCGCGGGCGACTCCCGAACCCAAGCCCCGCTCCTCGCACGGGCCGGCCAAGGTCGTGGCGATGTGCAACCAGAAGGGCGGCGTGGGAAAGACCACGTCGACGATCAACCTGGGTGCCGCCCTCGCCGAGTACGGCCGGCGGGTGTTGCTGGTGGACCTCGACCCGCAGGGCGCGCTGTCGGCCGGGCTCGGTGTGCCGCACTACGAGCTGGAACACACCATCCACAACCTGTTGGTCGAGCCGCGGGTGTCGTTGGACAACGTGCTGATGCACACCCGGGTCAAGAATCTGGACCTGGTGCCAAGCAATATCGATCTGTCGGCCGCGGAGATCCAGCTGGTCAACGAGGTGGGCCGCGAACAGACGCTGGCGCGCGCGCTGCACCCGGTGCTGGACCGTTACGACTATGTCCTGATCGACTGCCAGCCATCGCTGGGCTTGCTCACGGTCAACGGACTGGCGTGCTCGGATGGCGTCATCATTCCGACCGAGTGTGAGTTCTTCTCGCTACGCGGTCTGGCCTTGCTGACCGACACCGTCGAGAAGGTGCGCGACCGGCTCAACCCGAAGCTGGACATCAGCGGAATCTTGATCACTCGCTACGACACGCGGACCGTGAACTCTCGCGAGGTGATGGCTCGGGTGGTGGAGCGGTTCGGCGATCTCGTGTTCGACACCGTCATCTCCCGTACTGTCCGCTTCCCGGAGACGAGCGTCGCCGGCGAACCGATCACATCGTGGGCACCGAAATCAGGCGGCGCCGCTGCCTACCGGTCGCTGGCCCGCGAGGTGATCGACCGGTTCGGCGCGTGACCGGCGAAACGACCTGCGAGGCATCACCCCAGAACGGCTTCCAGGTCAAGCTGACCAATTTCCAGGGGCCGTTCGACCTCTTGCTGCAGCTGATCTTCGCCCACCGCCTCGATGTGACCGAGGTGGCGTTGCACCAGGTCACCGATGACTTCATCGCATACACCAAGGAAATCGGACGCGTTCTGGAGCTCGAAGAGACGACCGCATTCCTGGTCGTCGCGGCGACACTGCTCGACCTCAAAGCCGCGCGGCTGCTGCCATCCGGCCAGGTAGCCGACGAGGAAGACCTGGCGCTGCTGGAGGTCCGCGACCTGCTGTTCGCCCGGCTGCTGCAGTACCGGGCGTTCAAGCACGTCGCGGTGATGTTCGGCGAGCTCGAGGCCGCCGCGCTGCGCAGCTACCCCCGCGCGGTCTCGCTGGAGGACAAGTTCGCCGAACTGCTGCCCGAGGTGATGCTGGGCGTCGACGCCCAGACCTTCGCGGCGATCGCCGCGACCGCCTTCACCCCGCGGCCGGTGCCGACAGTAGGCACCGAGCATCTACACCAGGTGCATGTGTCGGTCCCGGAGCAAGCCAAGCGGCTGCTGTGGTTCCTGGAGCAGCGTGGGATTGGGCAGTGGGCATCATTTTCCGATCTGGTCGCCGATTGCGAACCCATCGAGATCGTCGGCCGCTTCCTGGCTCTGCTCGAGCTGTATCGCTCGCGGACGGTAGCATTCGACCAGTCAGAACCGCTTGGTGTGCTCCAGGTTTCGTGGACCGGAGAACAGCCGACCAGCGCAGAATTGCGGGACGAATACTCATGAACGAACCGTTCGATGCGGAAGTGAGCATCGACGTACCCGAGAGCGACACCTCCGAGACCAATCTGGGCATCGACGTCGCCACCGCACCAGAGCTCGAAGACGGAGAGCTGGGCGCGGTGCTCGAGGCCCTGCTGCTGGTGGTCGACACCCCGGTAACCGTCGAGGCGCTGGCCGCGGCGACCGAACAACCCGCCTATCGAGTGGCCGCCAAACTTCGGCTGATGGCCGATGATTTCACCGAACGCGACAGCGGCATCGATCTGCGTGACGCCGGCGGGGGATGGCGGCTGTACACCCGGGCCCGGTTCGCGCCCTATGTCGAACGACTGCTGCTGGATGGATCTCGCTCGAAGCTCACTCGGGCTGCTCTGGAAACGCTGGCCGTGGTGGCTTACCGGCAACCGGTGACCCGGGCGCGGGTGAGCGCGGTCCGCGGGGTCAATGTCGATGCGGTGATGCGCACCCTGCTGGCCCGCGGGCTGATCACCGAAGCGGGCACCGACTCCGATACCGGCGCGGTGACATTCGCCACGACCGAGCTGTTCCTGGAACGTCTTGGCCTGTCGTCGCTGACGGATCTTCCCGACATCGCACCGCTGCTCCCGGATGTCGACATGATCGACGACCTCAGCGAATCCCTCAACGATGAACCACGTTTCGTGAAGCTTGCCGGTGGTCCGGTCGTTAACGATCAGCCGCTGTCCTTTGACGTGGACCACGACTGATGGTCACCTCCAGCGAGCCCGATGGGGTTCGTCTTCAAAAAGTGCTGTCCCAGGCCGGAATTGCGTCGCGGCGCGTTGCCGAGCGAATGATCATCGACGGCCGGGTCGAGGTCGACGGCCAGGTAGTGACCGAACTGGGCACCCGGGTCGACCCGGACGCTTCGGAGATCCGCGTCGACGGGGCGCGAGTGGTCCTCGACGATTCAATGGTCTATCTGGCGCTGAACAAGCCTCTGGGCATGCACTCGACGATGTCCGACGACCGCGGCCGACCGTGCATCGGCGACCTGGTAGAGCATCGAGTCCGGGGCAACAAGAAACTCTTCCACGTGGGGAGGCTCGACGCCGACACCGAGGGCTTGATCCTGCTGACCAACGACGGCGAACTCGCGCACCGCCTGATGCACCCGTCCTACGAAATACCCAAGACCTACGTAGCCACCGTCAACGGCGCGGTGCCGCGCGGACTCGGCAAGAAGCTCAGGGCCGGAATCGAATTGGACGACGGGCCGATCGCTGTCGACGATTTCGCGGTGGTAGACGCGGTTCCCGGCAAGACGATGATCCGGGTCACCCTGCATGAGGGGCGCAAGCGCATCGTGCGACGAATGCTGGCTGCGGTCGGCTTTCCGGTGCAGGCGCTGGTCCGCACCGACCTCGGGGCGGTGACGCTGGGGGACCAACGTCCAGGGAGTATCCGGGCATTGCGCCGCAACGAGATCGGCGAACTCTACAAAGCGGTCGGGCTGTGAGTGCAGCGAACCATCCGGCACTGAGCGCAGTCGTCGCCGTCGACGGTCCGGCCGGCACCGGAAAGTCCTCGGTATCAAGAGGATTGGCTCATGCATTGCACGCCCGCTACCTGGATACCGGCGCCATGTACCGCATCGCCACGTTAGCGGTGCTGCGCACCGGAGTCGATCCAGCGGACCAGGAGGCCGTCGCGGCCGTCGCGGCCAGCGCCAACATGTCGGTGGGCCGCGACCCCGACGAAGATCGCAGTTACCTTGACGGCGAGGATGTTTCGTCGGAGATTCGTGGCGACGAGGTCACCAGGGCGGTGTCCGCGGTGTCCTCGGTGCCCGCGGTGCGCAGCCGGCTCGTCGATCTGCAGCGCGGCCTGGCCGACGGCACGGGCAGCGTGGTGGTTGAAGGACGTGACATCGGAACCGTGGTGCTACCGGATGCCGACCTCAAAGTCTTCCTGACCGCATCGGCCGAGACGCGGGCGCGCCGTCGTAACGATCAGAACGTCGCGGCGGGCCTGCCCGATGACTACCCGGCCGTGCTTGCCGATGTGCGTCGTCGTGACCACCTGGACTCCACCCGCGCGGTGTCGCCACTGCGCGCCGCCCCGGATGCAGTGGTCGTCGACACCAGCGACATGACCGAGTCCGAAGTGATCGAGCACCTGTTGGATTTGGTCAAGCAGCGAAGCGAGGCAACCCGGTGACGGCCGCCAACGACGATAATGCCGGCAAAGCCGGGATTGAGGAGCGGCGATATGAGTGAAGACGGCACCTGGGACGACGAAAGCGACTGGGAATCAACGGAATTCATCGATCCACTGGACGATGAAGCCACCGGACCGCCACCCGTGGTGGCGGTGGTCGGACGGCCGAACGTCGGCAAGTCGACGCTGGTCAACCGGATTCTCGGCCGACGCGAAGCGGTGGTCCAAGACGTGCCCGGCGTGACCCGTGACCGGGTCTCCTACGATGCGCTGTGGACCGGCCGCCGATTCATGGTGCAAGACACCGGGGGATGGGAGCCCGACGCCAAGGGCTTGCAGCAGTTGGTGGCCGAACAAGCCGCGGTGGCCATGCGTACCGCCGACGCGATCATCTTGGTGGTGGATGCCGTCGTCGGCGCGACGGCCGGTGACGAGGCGGCCGCTCGCATCTTGCGTCGCTCGGGCAAGCCGGTGTTTTTGGCCGCCAACAAGGTCGACAGTGAAAAGGGTGAATCCGACGCGGCCGCGTTGTGGTCGCTGGGTGTCGGGGAGCCCTATCCGGTCAGCGCGATACACGGTCGTGGTGTCGCTGATCTGCTCGACGCGCTCGTCGCCGTGCTGCCGGAGGTCGCCGAATTGCGCTCCGGCCAAGGCGGTCCGCGACGGGTGGCGTTGGTCGGCAAGCCCAACGTCGGCAAGAGTTCGCTGCTGAACCGGCTGGCCGGCGATGAGCGCTCGGTGGTGCACGACGTCGCCGGCACCACCGTGGATCCGGTGGACTCGCTGATCGAATTAGACGGCAAGATCTGGCGTTTCGTCGACACTGCAGGCTTACGACGCAAAGTCGGTCAGGCCAGTGGCCACGAGTTCTACGCCTCTGTTCGCACCCACGGCGCGATCGACGCCGCCGAGGTGGTCATCGTGCTGATCGACGGTTCGGTGCCGTTGACCGAGCAGGATCAGCGGGTGCTGTCCATGGTCATCGAGTCCGGGCGCGCGCTGGTGCTGGCATTCAACAAGTGGGACCTGGTGGACGAGGATCGCCGCTACCAGTTGGACAACGAGATCGACCGCGAGCTCGTGCAACTGCGGTGGGCCCAGCGCGTCAACATCTCCGCGAAGACCGGCCGCGCGGTGCAGAAACTGGTGCCGGCGCTGGAAAGTGCCCTGGCGTCGTGGGATGCCCGGATCGGCACCGGTCGGTTGAACACCTGGGTCAAGGAAATCGTGGCGGCAACTCCACCGCCGGTGCGGGGCGGCAAGCAGCCGCGCATCCTGTTCGCCACTCAGGCCGCGTCCCGGCCGCCGACCTTCGTGTTGTTCACCAGCGGCTTCTTGGAGGCCGGCTACCGCCGGTTCCTGGAACGACGGCTGCGCGAGACTTTCGGGTTCGAAGGCAGCCCGATCCGCATCAACGTGCGGGTGCGTGAGAAGCGGAAACCGAAGTCCCGCTGACTGTGACGTAGTCGCCGAAACCCGGCCAGCTACCGTCGTTTCCGTGTCACTGACTCATGCGATCGTGATCGTCGTCGCCGGCCTGGCCGCGGGCGCGATCAATGCCGTGGTCGGGTCCGGCACGCTGATCACCTTCCCGACGCTGGTCGCGATGGGCTATCCGCCAGTCACGTCGACCATGTCGAACGCCGTGGGCCTGGTCGCGGGCAGCGCGTCAGGGACCTGGGGCTACCGCCGCGAATTGGGCGGACAGTGGGACCGGCTGCGGTGGCAGATCCCGGCGTCGATCCTGGGCGCCGCGGTGGGCGCCTGGTTGCTGCTGCATCTGCCAGACAAAGTGTTCGCCCGAGTGGTGCCCGTGCTTCTGGTCGCAGCACTGGCACTGGTGGTGGTCGGACCCCGCATCCAAACGTGGGCCCGGGAGCGGGCCGAGAAAGCGGGGCGCGCCGCCGACGACGTGTCGCCGCGCCGGATGGCGGCATTGGTGGCAAGCACGTTTCTGATCGGTATCTATGGCGGCTATTTCACTGCGGCACAAGGAATCATGCTGGTCGGGGCGATGGGCGCACTGCTACCAGAATCGGTTCAACGCACCAACGCCGCGAAGAACCTATTGGCGTTGCTCGTCAATATCGTTGCGGCACTGGCCTATACGCTTGTGGCATTCCACCGGATCAGCTGGCCGGCAGCCGGTCTGATCGCGGTGGGCTCGCTCATCGGCGGCTGGCTGGGCGCGCACTACGGCCGCCGGCTGTCGCCGAATGCGCTGCGGGCGACGATCGTCGTCGTCGGCCTGATCGGTCTCTACCGGCTGCTGGCGGTCTAGCGCCTCAGCCCTTTTGCACGACGTTGTCGAAACCAGAGGTCCCGATTTTCGGAGCTCCACTGTGATAGGTGACGTGGTTGCCGGAGCCTGAGGCCTGGATCATCTCGGCGGTGTCGACGATGACCTGGTTTTGGATACCGGATACCAGGACGCTGTTGCAGTGGCCGGTGATCACGACGTTGTTGGTGATTCCGCTGACGCTGACCGTGCCCCCCTTGCAGGCGATGGTTCGGGTCTCGTTGATACCGGAGACCGTGATGTTTTCACCCGCCGGCGCGCTCGTGACTGGTGGCGTCGGTGCCGCCACCGCCGATGTGCTCGGCATCGTCGCGGACGCGGTGGGGCTTATCGACGAGAAGCTCGGGGCGGGCGGGATGGTGGACAGGCCGCGAGTAACCTGGTGCGCGCTGAAGGCAAAGATCGCAACCGGTAGAGCGATCATGCCAAACACGAACAGCGCCAGCAGGATCCAGAGACCTCGGCCCTGTCGCCCGGTCCGTATCGGCGGGCTCTGAAACGAGCCAGCGTAAGGCAGCGTAGGCGGTGGCTGCATCGGGGGACCGGACGGCGGCGCCCATTTGCCGGGCGAGGGAGTCGACGCGGCTTCGGAGGCGCGAGCAGCGTCGTTCAACGGCTGCTCCAGTTCCCGAATACGGGCTTCGGGATCATCCTCGGATTTCATCTGTCGATGCTCGCATACCAGGAACACGCCTAATAGGGCATTGGCATTCGGTAGTTTTTGCATCGTGCCCGACTTAGCCAACCGCCAGATCCTGCTGCGGCGCCGCCCGAGTGGCCTCGTCCAGCCCGATGACACCGAACTGGTGAGCACGCCGGCACCTGAGCCTGCCGAGGGTGAGGCGTTGGTCCGGACCACCTACGTGGGACTGGATGCCGCGGTGCGAACCTGGCTCAACGACCAGCAGGGCTACCTGCCGCCGGTGCAGTTGGGCGAAGTCATTCGCGCCGCGGGGATCGGCGAGGTGGTGGCCTCTCGGTGCGACGCCTTCCAGGTCGGCGATGTGATCACCACGCTCACCGGCTTCCAGGAATACGTGATCATCCGCGACGACGTGTTCAGCACGCCCATCCCCGGCGAGAGCGATCAACTCGCGATCATGTCGGTGTACGGCCCGACCGGTGCGACGGCGTACATCGGGATGACCGACGTCGGCAAGCCGCAAGCCGGCGACACAGTCGTGGTTTCGGCGGCCGCGGGAGCCACTGGCTCGATCGCCGGGCAGATCGCCAAGATCGCCGGCGCCCGAGTGGTGGGCATCGCCGGCGGCCCGGAGAAGTGCCGGACCGTGGTCGAGGACTTCGGCTTCGACGCGTGCATCGATTACAAGAACGACGACCTCGCGGCGGCGCTGAGAGAGCACTGTCCCAAGCGAGTCAACGTGTACTTCGACAATGTCGGTGGCCCGGTCCTCGACGCGGTACTCGGCCGGCTGGCGATGAATGCACGGGTTGTGTTGTGCGGCATCATCTCCAGCTACCTGACCGGCGACCACCCCGGCCCGACCAACTACGTCAACCTGCTGTCCAGGACCGCGACCATGCAGGGATTCAACGCGCTCGACCAATGGGGTCGCTTCGACGAGGCCTCGGCCGCCCTTCGTCAGTGGGGGCACGAAGGCCGAATCAAGGCGCGACAGACCGTCTTTGAGGGCATCGAGTCATGCGTCGACGCCCTCAACGGGTTATTCACCGGGGCCAACATCGGCAAGATGCTGGTCAAGTTGAGCGAGCCGGCGACCTAATTCAGCTCTTGGATGCGGATCATGGTGCCCGCCGGGTCGCGCACCGCGCAGTCGCGGATTCCGTAGGGTTGCTCGGTGGGCTCTTGGACGATGTCAGCGTCGCCGGCCTGTAGCCGTTCGAACGTGCCGTCGAGATCCTTTGTGGCCAAGACGATCATCGAGTAGGTGCCCTTGGCCATCATCTCGGCGATCATCCGTCGTTCGTCGTCGGTGATGCCGGGGTTGGCGGTCGGCGGGCTCAAAACAATCGACGTGCCCGGCTGGTCGGGCGGGCCGACCGTGATCCAGCGCATCGCACCCTTGCCTACGTCGAGGCGGACCTCGAAGCCGAGGGTGTCGCGGTAGAACGACAGCGACGCTTCTGGATCGTCGTGCGGGAGCATGCTCGAGTGAATGGTGATGTCCATGACCGTCACGCTAGGTGCAGGGCGACGGCGGGCGCTTCTCGATTCCTGACCGGTTTGGTCACCTGCTTCTCCACGCACGACGGCAGACCCGCATCAAGGTGTGCTGTCTGGTCCCGGTAGACGCTGGGTGGCATGCCGACCAGCTCGGTGAAACGAGTGCTGAACGTGCCCAACGATGAGCAGCCGACCGCGAAACAGACTTCGGTCACGCTGAGATCCCCGCGGCGCAGCAGCGCCATCGCACGCTCGACGCGCCGCGTCATCAGGTAGGAGTACGGCGACTCGCCATAGGCGATTTTGAACTGGCGGCTGAGATGGCCCGCCGAGATATTCGCCTCGCGAGCCAGCGCCTCAACGTCCAGCGGCTGCGCATACTCGCGGTCCATGCGGTCCCGGACACGGCGCAGTCGCGCGAGGTCTCGCAAATGCTGATCATGGGTAGCTCTGCCGGCCACCCGCGCGATCGTGCCACGTCGAGGTCAGATTGGGGTCGGCTTCGCCCTCTGCGGTAGGCTTTCGCCCTGCTGCCGATGGAACGATCGGTAGCTCCGGGCTGTGGCGCAGTTTGGTAGCGCACTTGACTGGGGGTCAAGTGGTCGCAGGTTCAAATCCTGTCAGCCCGACCAAAGCTCTTGCAGGTGACAGGCGGTTTCGGAGAAATCCGGGACCGCTTTTTCATACCTACAGGGGGTATGTAGCGCAACTGATAGCGCAACCCGTCAGGTAGTCGCCTCGCATATTCACCGAGTTCCTCCACCGGCTGGTCAGATCGTTCTAGCGTGAGGTTCGTGACAACAGCCGACCTGGCGGACCACACGTCAACGATGCCCGCCTCTCGCAAATTCCTCTGCGTCGCCTACGGCGCTGTCGCTGTCGCTGGGCTCATTGCGACGTTCAGTCAAGGTCTGGCGTATTCGCACGAGGGTGCCGGGTCGCTACTCGCCTTCTTTAACGATGCCAGGCTCTTACCCGCCTCGCGGGCGCAGACATCCGGCCTTTTTCTGTTGGGTCTTGCCGCTGTGATTTTCATGGTGGTGGAGGCCCGCAAACTTGGCATCAAATTCGTTTGGCTCTACGTAGCAGCCGCATACATCGTCGCGATCAGTGCCGCGTTTCCTGTCTTTCTGATCGCCCGCGAATTACAGATCAGCAAGTCCGACGCACCACGGCTTCGCGCAATCGACACGATCCTGCTTGCGGTCATCGCCATTCTTACCGCGGCCTTGATTATTTGGATAGACATGCGTTAAGGGGCTCACAAGCCGCGCGCCCCGCTCCCGTGTTGGACGCGGCGCCCTCTCGAACGGTTCCGAGCAGAGTCCGGGCTCCGGTTCCCGGTCTCCGCCGGTTCTCACGTATGCCCGCCGGGCGCGGGGCATACTCGATCCTTGAATCCAGGCGGTGTGAGATAAGACGTGTGAAGACGCAGACTACGCGGCAAGAAGCAAGGGAAGTGCAGCGATGAACGGACCTAAGATGCTCGCGAAAGTTGCCATCGTCGGCATGTTTGTTGGCGCGGCCAGCGCAGCGAGTCTCCAAGCCGCCCAGGCCGACGCGGACGACCCGCTATCTGGCAGCGACACGGCGATCATCCTCGGCGGAACCTTGGAGCCGACGCCGTCGACCGCCTTCGCGCAGGCCGTCGAGAATCTATATCTGCACCCGCTGGGTTTCGACGATGGCGCGACCTCCTCGACGGTCTGCGACATGATCGGGATCGACCCATGCGCCGCCCCGCTGCAGGTACTGACGACGCCCGAACTGATCCAGCAAAGCACTCTCACCGACGCCGACGACGTCACCCTCGCCGTGGAGAACGAATTCAATGCGAACCCAGGCGCTTTCACCGCCGAGCACCCGCTGACGATCTTCGGATACTCCCAAAGCGCCACCGCCGAGTCGATCGCCATGACCCAACTCGAGGACTATGGCATCCCCAAGGACGATCTGCACTTCGTGTTCATCGGCGACCCCTCCCTCCCGGGCGGAATTGGAGCGGATACCAACGTGACGCCCGATGATCTGTACCCGGCGACGATCTACACGCTCGACGGCGACGGGGTCGCCGACTACCAACAGGACGTCACAGCCGGAGGTCAGCTGGATGCCTTGTACAACCTGTTCACCACGCACGCGGAGTATTTGGGTTTGACACCGACGCAAATCGCTGACGCGACCACGTCGATCGACGGCGTCCTCACAAATATCGACATCTCCGACAACATCAACAGCTTCGACGCGTTTTTTGGTGCACTCGATAACGGGATCGGCAGCAGCGGACTGTTCGAGAGCCTATTCGAGTCCCTGCAACAGTTTTTGACCACTACGTTCTGACCTGGAGTCCTGAGTGGGCGCACCGGGCAGCGGTCGCGCGCAAGGGGCGCGCGACGGGTGGGTTCAAATCCTGTCAGCCCGACTTCGACGACGCAGTTCAGAAGCAATCTTTATGCCGACGCCAACAATGACGGTTCCGGCGTACACCCGGTGTGCACCCCCACCGCGCGAACCAGCGACTGGGGTCGGCTTGGCCGCGCCGATCACGGTTCCCACCTGGCAATTGTCCGGCCATCACCGAATTATTCGAGTCGTGCATCGCGCAGAGGTTCGCGGAGTTACTCTTTGCCGATGATCGAGGGCGAAAAGGCGCCTGACTTCACCCTGTACGACCACACCGGTCGGCCTCGGACACTGTCCGCGCTACTCGGCGACGGACCGGTTGTGCTGTTCTTCTTCCCACTGGCGTCCTCGCCGATCTGTACCGCCCAGGCGTGTCATTTTCGAAATCTGAGCGACGAATTCGCCAGGTTGGGCGCCCAGCGGGTGGGCATCAGCACCGACACCGTGGACCGGCAAGCTCACTTCGCCCGACAGCGCTCGTTCGACTATCCGCTGCTCTCCGACGCCGACAGCGTGGTTTCCGAACTGTTCGGGGTGCGCCGAGGCAGGATGGCCAGCCTGCGGAGATCGGTCGTGTCGCGGGATGCGACCCGGCGTGGCCGGCACACTCGGCGCCGCGGACTGCTGTCCCGGCTGCTGCCGGTCAGGCGGACCACGTTCGTCATCGACACCGACCGAACCATCCTCAAAGTCGTCTCCAGCGAGGTGCGCGCAATGGCGCACGCCGATCAGACGTTGTGGTTCTTGAAAAATCACAACGTCTCGCAGACTCCGCCACATGTCCGGCACAAGCACGCCGACTCGCATCAGCAGTGGGAGGGCCACGCCGAACCGGTCGACGAGTGGTTCACCGAACCGCAACCCAGGGAAGAGCCGAGCTTGGTCCGGCCGTACACACTGACCGCAGGGCGTACCGATGCTGGTGTCGAACTAGCGCTCGAGGCTCCGATCGAAGCGCTCAGCACCGCAATGAAACCGCCGCGCTGGCGGAAAAATGATGTGCGGGGCCAGATCCTGACGTCGTGCGTGCGCAGCTCCTCAGTCGCGGAGATCGCCTCCAGTCTGTCCTTGCCGCTCGGCGCTACCCGGTTCCTGGTCGACGACTTGGTGACGCAGGGTTATCTGCGGGTGAACGCTCCCCTCGGTGACTCCATGACGATCGACCAACGACGTGAACTGATCAATAGGACCCTGCGTGGCCTCCGGGCACTCCGAGAAGAGGAGACGCCCGCACACTCCGCTTAGCGCGTCGCTCTGATTGCGCTTGCGTCCCTGTTTCTTTGCCTTTTGCGCGCGTTGACAATCCGAGCGCTCCACGTGGCCCCAAAAACTGAATTGCGCCTTCCGTCGAGTCTGAACGATCATGGCGTTCGGCCTTTCGGGCCAACCAGTTACAGGAGGTCTCATGAAGCTCGCTGAAGCGCTGTCGCTGCGGGCGACCGCGCTGCGTCGCATCGAGCAGTTGCGCACACGCATCGTGAACAACGCCCGCTACCAGGAAGGCGAGGAGCCGGCCGAGGATGCCGCGGCGTTGCTCACCGATGTCGAGGGTGTGATCGACGATTACGAAACCCTGATCCGTCGGATCAACCGCACGAATGCAGCCACGACGTTCGGTGCAGACGGCACGCTGACCGATGCGCTGGCCCGACGGGATGCGCTGAAGTGGCGTCACCATGTCTTGAACACATCGGCGGATGCGGCCGCCGGAACCAACCAGCAGGGCTACTCACGACAACTGCGCTCAGAGCTGAAGATGTTGTCTGCCTTGCGCGTTGCCGATTTGCGCGCGCGGGCCGATCGCGTCTCCCGTGAACTCCGCGAACTCGATGTGCGGATTCAGCAATCGAACTGGGAGGTTGAGCTGCTGGACTGAGCAGCAGAGGTGGAGCAGGTAGTTGTCGCGAAGGCGTGCACAAGCCCCGACCGGCGGGCCAAGTCCGGTCCCTCCTGGTGCGCGAAGGGCAGTGCAGAGGGTTCGACTCCCTCGCTACAGTGCAGCCCAGCATGGTGCACAGGTGACAGAGCACGGCGCACGGTTCAGCACCGCGTGCAGATTCGTGACAACGAGGGCGGGCACGGGGCATCCACCTCGCAGTGCGGCTAAAGCATCGCTATTTCGTGTCGACGACAAGCACTTCGGTCTTGGCGCGGTGACGAATGGCGCGCGGAACGGATCCGATCAATCGACCGACGACGGAATTCAATCCGACGCTGCCGACGACGATCAGATCGGCACCGACTTCGTCGGCAGCACTGAGGAGCGCATCTATCGGGGCGCCTTCGACCGCCTTTTCCTCGACGTCGCGTGCACCTGCCTGCTTGGCCCTGGAGCTCGCGTCACGCAGCATCGCGTAGATCGGTGCGTTTCCCTCGGTGCGGTAACCCTCACCGGAGGCTTGATCGGGATCAGTCCCGCCCGCGCGTGAGCCGGCGTCCTGGAACGCCGATGCCACAACTAATTTCGCCCCGGCCTTCGCCGCGATCGCTGCGGCCTCATCGACCGCACGCAGCGAAGTCTCCGAACCGTCGGTGCCAACGAGGATCACTTTGTAATCCGTCACGCTTTTCTCCCACCGCTAAGAATGCTCCCCAACCCGTGACCACCATAGAGTACAAGTGTTCACTGAACAACATCGGGCCAGCTAGATGGCTCGCACTAGCTCACCGCGGGAGCGACCGCCCCGTCACGCAGAGGTTGGGGCACATTGATCTCCGACCGGTCTCGGTGCCGTCCGTAGACCCACTCAAACACAGGCGTTGCCATCAGCGTCGTAATAACGGCGACCAGAACGAGCATGGTGAAGAGCGTCGGCGTGATGATGCCGGCGTCGAGTCCGATGTTGAGCAGGATCAGTTCGATGAGTCCGCGGGCATTCATCAGCGAGCCCAGGGCGACGGATTCTCGGAGCGGGACCTTGTTCAGACGCGCGGCCACGGTGCAGGCCACTCCCTTTCCCGCGATCGCGACGACGAGGATGCCGAGCGTCACGGCCCACAGGGCTGGAGTGTTGACCAGCCCGATCTGCGTGTTCAGCCCCGAGTAGACGAAAAACAGCGGCAGCAGAAACGTCGTGACCAGCGGCTCGAGATTGATGGTGAGGCGCTCCGCGAAGAAACCGGACGGCATGGCGATGCCGAGGACGAAAGCACCGAAGATGGCGTAGATCCCGATCGTGTCGGTGAACCAGGCGCATGTCATGAGCAGAATCAGAACGGTGCTCAAGACTGGAGGGCTGACGGTTTTACGGCGTTCAGCCAGCGTTCCGAAAACGCGAAATGCCTTGCGGCCGACGGTCAGCAGTAGCAGCGTGTAGAGAATTCCGCCGACGACTGCTGTGACTGCCACGATGGCGCTGCCACGGTGGATCGCGAGCACCGTCGCCAACAGGCACCACGAGAACGCGTCGTCGGCGGCGCCGCAGGCCAGCGCGAGCGTGCCCAAAGGTGTTCCGGACAGCCCTCTTTCGTAGATGATCCGGGCGAGCATGGGGAATGCGGTCGTGGCGATCGATGCGCCCAGGAACATCATGGCCATCACCAGCGTGACGCTCTTGTCGAAGTAGATTCCGCTCGACAACAGGGGCATCGCAATGAGCGCCCCACATGCGAGCGGAGCGAGTATGCCCGCCGCTGACACCGCGGCCGCGGTGCCGATGCGATGTTTGATCAGGTTGACGTCGAAGTTGAGGCCAATCAGAAACATGTACAGCACCAGACCGATTTGCGCCGTCGTATACAGCACGATATTTGCCGGTCCGGCGGGAAACAGGTGGTGCTGGATGTCGGGCGCAACACGACCCAACAGCGAAGGCCCGAGCAGTACGCCGGCAATCATTTCGCCGACGACCGGCGCCTGCCCTAAGCGCTGCACTGCCAACCCGGTGAGTCGGCAGGCAATGAGGATGACCGCCAGTTCCAGGATGAAATGGATCGCAGTTGCAGCAGGCATGCTCAAGTCCTAGTGGTTCGCCTGAGTCTTCGCTTCTCCGCTTGCCAGAGACCCGGTTTAGTGTAGCTTCTTAAATGTTAAGTAACTGTCCTATCCGATCAGCGGGAGGGACTTGTGGACGTTCACGCGCAGCTGTCGCAACTGAGCCCGGAGGCACGGGCAGCGCTCGCGCAAAGGATCAAGACGCGCCTGGTAGACGGCAACAGTGCTCAACCCGATCACGACGTGGCCATCGTCGGAGGGGGAGTCGCGGCGCTCACGTTGGCACTCGAGTTACGCCGCACCCGCCCCGCGACGCGACTACTCATTATCGAGCCACATGCGCAGCCGTCACCGGAGATCACCCACACCGTCGGCGAGTCGACCGTCGAGATATCCGCTCAATACCTGCGGGACCGCCTCGAACTGGCCGATCACCTGAACTCGGCGCAGATCCGCAAAATGGGCCTGCGAATGTTTTTCTCCCACGACGGAAACACCGACATCGCCCGGCGCATGGAACTCGGCAGCTCCTCGTTCACTCCCCAGGTCACCTACCAAATCGACCGCGGCAGGCTGGAGAACGAACTCACCCGTCGCTGCGTGTCCGCCGGTGTCGAAATCACTGCCGGCCGAGTCACGTCCGTCGAACTCGGCACCGGTCACCATCCGCACACTGTCCACGTTCAGCAGGGTGATGCCACCACGTCGACCACAGCCCGTTGGGTGGTCGATGCCTCGGGGCGCAACCGAGCCCTTCCCCGCCAGCTTGAACTCAAGCGCTCCAACGAACACCATTGCAACGCCGTCTGGCTGCGGGTGGCGACCGAAATCGACATCGGCCAGTGGAGCGACGACCCAAGCTGGCAGGCGCGCCTGGTCGAAGGCGACCGGGCAATGTCGACTAATCACCTGATGGGCGAGGGCTACTGGGTGTGGTTGATCCGACTCGCCTCCGGCTCCACCAGTGTCGGCATTGTCGCGGACCCCGCCTTTCATGCATTCGGTGATTTCAACACTCTCGAGAAGGCCCGGGCGTGGCTTGCCGAACACGAGCCGCAATGCGCCGCCGTTCTCGAGCAGAGCAGACACCTGATCAAAGACTTCAGGGTGATGAAGAAGTACAGTCATGGCGCGACGAAAGTCTATGACGCGCAGGATCGTTGGTGTCTCACCGGTGACGCTGCGGTCTTTCTCGATCCGCTTTACTCGTCCGGACTGGACCTGGTCGCGATCGGCAACGGCCTCATCACCGACATGATCACCCGCGAACTCGACGGCGAAAACGTCGTCGCACGATCCGGCATAAACGACTCGCTGTTTCGTTCGCTGACCGACATGTGGCTCAACATCTACTGCGACCAATACACGCTGATGGGTTCGCCGGCCGTCATGACGGCCAAAGTCATCTGGGACATCGCGTTCTACTGGGGCTTCCTGGGCTTGATGTACAGCAATGGCCGATTCGTCAGTGTCGCCGACGATCCCGGGGTGGTCCCGCACCTGGAGGGCCTCATCGAGCTCAGCAACCGGATGCAACGATTCTTCCGGGAGTGGGCCGGAATCGAGAGCGCCCGCCCCTCATCGCAATTCGTCGACCTGTACTCGGCTCAGAACTTCATGGTCACACTGCACACCGCGATGATGGGGACAGCCCCGGACTTCACGGCTCAATTCGATGCCAATGTCTTGCTGCTGCGCCAGCTGGCGGGACAGCTGATCGAGACCGTACTCACGGACAAGTGCCGCCTGTTTTCCGACGACATCATGCGGCAGGTGCAGGCATGGCAACGCGACACCTTCCTGCGAGAGCTCCGGTCCACCTACCGTCGCGAGCAAGACGGCGACCCGCTCAGCCAAGAGTGGATTGTCCGAACCGCGCCCGAACTCGAATTCAGTTGAGCGGAAAGCAGGTCCATTCTGGTTGGCGGTCCTGTCATTATCGGACCGCAGTTTGTTAGGTCGATGAGTTGAATCTTTCCGAACAAGGCGCTGACAAGCCTCTCGCGATCGTCGGGATCGGCTGTCACTTTCCGGGCGGCGCATTTACCCCAGACCTCTACTGGGAGTTGCTGCGTAGCGAGATCGACGCGACCTGCGTCGTGCCCGAAACGCGTTGGAATGCCGCCAAATACCATGACCCGAACCCGAAGAAGGTCGGAAAGATGACTACCCGCCGAGGCGGGTTTCTCAGCGAGATCGACCAATTCGATCCTCAGTTCTTCGGCATCTCGCCGCGGGAGGCGAACCTGGTCGACCCGCAGCAGCGTCTGCTGCTACGGACCACGTGGGAGGCATTGGAAGACGGCGGGATATCCGCCGAGAGTCTGGCCGGCACCGATGTCGGAGTTTTTGTCGGCGGGTTCACCCTGGACTATCAGCTCCTTCAAAATCAGGGCCGCACCAGCCGTTACCGATTCAAAGCCCATTCCGCCACCGGCATGATGATGACGATGCTGGCGAACCGGATCTCGTTTGCCTTCGACTTCCGCGGACCCAGCATGACCATCGATACGGCGTGCTCGAGTTCGCTCGTCGCGGTACACCTTGCCGCGCGCAGCATTTGGAACGGCGAGTGCGATCTGGCGGTCGCCGGCGGCGTCAACATCATGATCGGACCGAACACGGCGATCGCGGAATCCAAGAGTGGATTTCTCGCCCCCGACGGACGATGCAAGGCCTTCGATCAGTCCGCTGACGGGTACGCGCGAGGCGAAGGCGGCGCCGTCGTTATCATCAAACCCCTGGAGCAGGCCCTGCTCGATGGGGACGACATCTACGCGCAGATCCTCGGCACAGCGGTATCCCAGGACGGCCACACCGACGGCATCACCGTCCCGAGCGCGCAAGCCCAGGAAGCAGCCATCACGACGGCGTTACGACGGGCTCGCCTGCACCCCAACGACGTTGGCTACGTGGAGGCCCACGGCACCGGAACTCCGGTCGGCGACCCGATCGAGGTCCGGGCTCTCGCGAACGCACTCACCTCGGAACGACCGTCGACCAATCCGTTGGTGATCGGGTCGGTGAAAACCAACATCGGCCACCTCGAGGCCGGCGCCGGCATCGCCGGACTGATCAAAGCAGCCCTGGTGGTCAAATACGGATACATACCGGCCAACTTGCACCTGCACAACCCCAGCGACCAAATTCCGTTGGGGGAATTGAATATCGACATTCCGCGGGCCGGCCGCTCCTTCCCCGCTACCAAGCGACGCGTGGCTGGAGTCAACTCCTTCGGCTTCGGCGGCACCAACGCGCATGTGGTGCTCGCCGAACCACCTGCGCCACTCGGCCTCAACGGCGTTGACCTTTCCCGGCAGCTGCCGCTGATGGTCCTGCCGATCTCGGCGCGCACCGAGGAAGCGCTGGTGGCATCGGCCCGTCAGTTGGCCGAACACGTCGGCGCACATCCCGATCTCACCCTGCTCGATCTTGGCTACACACTCAGTAGGCGCCGCTCCCATTTGAACTATCGTCGAACCCTCGTCGCGGACAGCATCGCCAATGCGCAAGAACAACTCCGGGCACTCGCCGACGGCGGACAGATCACCGTGAGCCGCAGCAGCCCGGCTGCTCCCAAGCTCGCCTTCGTCTGCACCGGCATGGGCCCGCAGTGGTGGAAGATGTGCCGGGACCTACTCGATGTGTATCCCGCCTTCACCGACAGCATTCTGCGCAGCGATCGTGAACTGTCGCGTTACACAGACTGGTCGTTGGTCGAGGAACTCCGCGCCGACGAAAGCCGTTCCCGGATGGCCGAAACCGACGTCGCGCAACCCGCCAACTTCGCGATTCAGATTGCGCTCGCCGAGCAATTGAAGCAGTTCGGGATTACCCCGGACGCGGTGATCGGCCACAGCGCCGGTGAAGTAGCCGCCCATTACCTCGCCGGCATCCTCACCTTCGAGCAGGCGATTTATGTCATCTTCCACCGAAGTCGACTGCAGCAAAGCACTAGTGGACTGGGACGCATGCTCGCGGTCGGCCTCAGCGCCGAGGCTTTCATGGAGAAGATCGACGCCGAGATGCGCGACGCCATGGGGCAGCGGGTTTCGATCGCCGCGATCAACGGCCCGTCAACGGTGACCGTCGCCGGCGATAGCGATGTCCTTGACGAGATCGCACGCCACCTCGACGATTTGCAGATCTTCAACCGCTTTCTCGCCGGGAAAGTGCCGTATCACACCCACTACATGGACGCCATCAAAGGCGACCTCGTCAGCGCATTCGAGAAACTGGCTCCCGGTACGGCGACGGTCCCGCTGTATTCCACGGTGACTGGCGAACGATTGGCCGGATACGACGACGGCGCAGCATACTGGTGGCAAAACACCCGTGCCACAGTTCTTTTCGAGCCCGCGGTGCGCCGCATGCTCGACGACGGGTACACGCACTTTGTCGAGTTGGGCCCCCATCCTGTTCTCGCGGCGTCACTGTTCGAAATAGCGGCAGCCGACAAGACTGACGCCGTGGTCCTGGCGACCCAGCGACGCAACGAGGACGACGGTCGCACGCTGATGAATTGCGTTGGCGCGCTGCACTGTCACGGCTATCCGATCGCGTGGGACGCGCTCTACCCGCGACCAGGGGCGCGGCTGCTCAAGCTCCCCTTGTACCCGTGGCAATCCAAGCGCTACTGGAACGAAACTCAGGAAGCGGCCGAGGATCTGCATTACCACCCGGTGCATCCATTGCTGGGGCAGCCGGTGAGCGGGATCCATCCGACCTGGGAAGTCGAGTTGAGCACCGTCACCACACCCTTCCTCGCAGACCATCAGGTGCAGGGCAGCATTCTGGTGCCCGGCGCGGTGTACATCGAAATGGCACTGGCCGCAGCCCAAGCCACCTATGGGTCCACGGACTACAGTGTCGACAACCTCGAACTTCTGCGCGCGACAATCCTCGACGAGACCTGCGACCCCGTCTTGCGGACCACCCTCAACCGCGACAGGGGAACCCTGGAATTCGCCGCGCTCACGGCGACAACCGGCGGTGACGTCAAGTGGACCGTAACGGCGACAGCAGAACTCAACACGCTCGTGGGGTCACCTGGCCGTGCCATCAGACCGCGCCACGCAAAGCCCACCACCACGATTAGCCGCGACGAGTTCTACACCCGCGCCCAAGCCGTCGGATTCACCTACGGTGACGCATTCCAGACGATTGCCGGAATCGCATCCGGAGACGGCTGGGCCAGCGCCGACATCATCACACCCGCACCGATCGCCGACGACATCGAGCACTACCGATTCCACCCGGCGCTCATCGACGGCGCCTTCCAAACGCTGATCGGCACAACTCTTCTCGGACGGGAGGCCGACGAAGACGCCTACCTTCCCACCCGAATCCGACGCAGCGCCATCTATGGCGTGCCGCAACGTCACATGACCGCCCAGGTCTCTGTGGTATCAGCGACCAAGGACGAGATCGAAAGTGACATCACGCTGGTCGGCGACGACGGTGAGCCGTTGGCGGTCTTCACCGGTTTCACGTTGCAAGCATTGAGCGCGCCGTCGCGCATGTCGCCCGAGCGGGTCGACAAGGGGCTGTATGAGATTCAGTGGGTGGAACGCTCCGAGGCGGCGAGCGATCAAACCCCGGCAGTGACGTCGCGCGATGACCTGTCCTGGTTGATTTTCCTCGACAGCAACGGGTTCGGGACAACGCTGGCCGGTCAACTGCGCCGCAGCGGCCAGCGCGTCAGGGCGGTCCTGCACCGGCCGGTCGCGGAGCTGACCAAGGTCGACGGTGGATACGCGTTGAACCCGCAGCAGCCCGAGCAAATCCACCAGCTGATCGAAGCTCACCTCGAAAACGAAGGTGAGCTTGCCGGCATCATCAACTGCTGGCCGCTTGACATCGGCGCCGAATCAGAGAGCCGTCACGCGGACAGATCCAGCGAAATCAACAACCGTCTCGGCGTTTTCACGATCCTGCATCTCGTCAAAGCCTTCGCAGACCACGACACCATTGCGCCACGGCTTTACCTACTCACTGCCAATGCCCAATCGGTGCTCGGAACCGAATCACTTGCAGTCGAGCGGGCCGCCGTGTGGGGACTCGGACGGGTTGTCGGCCACCAGGAGTTCGCCAACCATTGGGGCGGATTGATCGATATCGACGACGCCGACGACCGCACGGAAGCCGCGTCGCGCATCTGCGAGCACATCTTCGCGCAAGACCCCGAGGATCAGATTGCGATCCGCGGCCACACCGCGTACGTCCCACGGCTTCGCGCGAGCGCAAGCCTGACACAAGCCTTCCCGACGAAGCTCACGCCCAACGCGACCTACGTGGTCACCGGTGGAGCGGGAGCCCTCGGCCGAATCGTGGCCACCTACCTGGCCGAACGGGGCGCCCGTCATATCGCACTGCTGTCCCGAAGCGAGATTCCGGCACGAGATCAATGGTCGACGCTGCCCGACGACCACCGACACCACGAGACCGTCAGCGCGATCCGCAAGATCGAGCAGCTCGGTGCCCGGGTGACCACCGCCGCCGTCGACATCACCGACGCCGATCAGGTGAAAGGTTGGCTGGGTAGCCATATCCAAGACGGAGGCCGACCGGTCCGAGGAATCGTCCACGCCGCAGGGTCCGTCGATGACCGGCTTTTGGTGAACATGACTGAAAGTGACTTCACCAAAGTCACGGCGCCGAAGATCGAGGGCGCCCGCGTGCTGCACAACGCTTTCCTTGGGAGCGATTTGGAGTTCTTTGTGATGTTCGGGTCGGCCGGGTCGGTGATCGCCTCGCCCGGACAGGGTAACTACGCCGCCGCGAACGCCTTCCTCGACGTCTTCGCGCATTACCGGCGCGCCCAGGGGTTACCGGCACTCACAATCGGTTGGGGCCCATGGTCAGTGGGGATGGTCGAAGAACTCAAGCTGGAGAAAATCTACGCGCAGCGGGGAATCGAGCTCATCACGCCTGCGGCGGGCACCCGCATCCTCGATCGATTGATCAACCAAAAGGTTTCCAACGTCGTCGCGATCAGCGTTGACTGGATGCGGGCTCGCCGCGCCGGACTCGGGGGTCGGCTGCCACCGATATTCTCCGAACTCGGCACGGCCGAGATTTCGCCCGACACAGTCGATTCGGACTCGTCGGTATTCGACTTTCTATCGGGGTGCCCGAAAGCCGAAAGGCTCGACGCGGTCGCCGGCCTTGTTCAACAGATCGCCGCCGCGGTCTTCGAGATCGCGGCCGCCGACATTGGACCCGACGACTCCCTCGACGACATCGGCCTGGACTCAATGATGGCAATGGATTTCAGGCTCAGGGTCAACGCGATGTTCGCGATTGATCTACCGCTGCTCGAGTTACTCCGTGGCGTCAGCGTCAATTCGGTCGCCGCCCGGATTCTCTCCGAGCTTCAGTTCGCGGACGCCGATTCGGCCGCGGCCACCTGCGAGGTGCAAGAGCTCCGCCGCAGCCGACGACGGCGTCGAGCGATTGATCGAGCAACTGTCCGATACCGAACTGCGGGAAGTACTGGCAGAACTCGAGAGGCAAGGCGGGGCGCCGTCGTGAATTCCGCCGTGCAGGTCCGTCGTCTGTCGAAGTCCTACGGCCAACTACAAGCCGTGCGCGACGTGGACCTCGATGTCGGATACGGCGAAGTATTTGCGATCCTCGGGCCCAACGGGGCGGGCAAATCGACGACCATCGAGATCCTTGAAGGGCACCGACAGCGCGATTCCGGACACGTCAGTGTGTTAGGCGAAGACCCCGGAACCGCGGGCCGGAGCTGGCGCGCCAAAATCGGCATCGTGCTCCAAGAGGTCAGCGACGCAGGGATGCTGACGGTCGCTGAGACCATCCAGATGTTCGCGAAATGCTATGGGGCGGCTCGCATCCCCGAAGATGTGCTCGAGCTGGTTGGGCTGAGCCCGGTGTCCGAGTCGAAGGTCAGGACGCTGTCTGGTGGCCAGCGCCGTCGACTCGACGTTGCTCTCGGCATCATCAATCTGCCGACACTGCTGTTCCTCGACGAACCGACGACGGGATTCGATCCCGAAGCCAGACTGCGCTTTTGGGACCTCATCCGGCTATTGGCCCGCGGGGGCACGACCATCCTGCTGACCACCCACTACCTCGAGGAAGCGGCAGCGCTGGCAGACCGGGTCGCGGTGATCGCCGGGGGACAGGTGGTGGCAGTCGACTCGCCGCAGAACTTGATTCGACATGTCAACTCGGCAGCGACCGTGCGGTGGCGGGTGGACGGCGAAATCCACGACGGAGGAAACCGATCGCCCGACAGAGTTGATCAGGCAACGCTCGATGGACGGGGCCGAGTTGACTGATCTGACGGTCTCTCGCCCCACGCTCGAGGACGCCTACCTGCAATTGATCGGCAGACAGTGATGCATACCGACCGGGTGGCCACGGCCACCCCCGCTGCGCGGCGGCAGCGACGCAATCAGCCTGGGCCGGCACTGCCATCTCCGGTGCGTATCGGCCTGTCGCGAGTTGTCCCGGAGCTCAAGATGTTCTACCGCCGGCCAGAGCAGATGGTCCTGACGTTTTCACTGCCGGCGGTCATCTGCATCCTGCTGGGTTCGATCTTCTCCACCAAACTTCCCAACACCGAGACCAGCACCGGCGCCGTCATCGCGGCAAGCATGCTCGCGTACGGGATCCTGTCGACATCCTTTATCAACCTGGGCATCAGCATCGCGGGCGACCGTGACACCGGCGCCTTGCGTCGTCTCCGCGGGACGCCGACCACCGCATTGTCGTATTTCATCGGAAAGATCGCTCTCGTCGCAATCGTCAGCCTTGCCGAGGCCGTCATCCTGCTGGCCGTGGGGTTACTGTTCTTCGACTTACGCTTGCCGACAACGGCTTTCGGATGGTTCACGCTGACCTGGGTATTCAGCCTGGGGATCGTCAGCTGTTCGCTGCTGGGCATCTTCATCAGCAATTTCGCCAGCAACGCAGTCGCGGCCGCCGTGGTCACCAACGGTCCGGCGGTCGGGTTGCAGTTCGTGTCGGGGACCTACGTGCCGCTGATCGTATTGCCGACGTGGATGTTGGTCGTGGGCTCCATCTTTCCGGTCAAGTGGATGGCGCAGGGCTTCCGGTCGGTACTGCTGCCGCCTAAGATGGCCGCTTTTGAGCCGGCCGGGAATTGGGAGCACTGGCACATATTCTTCGTGCTGACCGCCTGGACGATTGGCGGTATGGCCGCCTGCCTCGCAGTCTTCCGGTGGTCGGACCGGGACTGATCAGGGACGACTCGCCAGAATCTGTTCTGCGGTTCGCCGCCCGCTCACCAGGGCACCCTGGATCGAAGCGGTGTCGCGGTGATCGCCGCACCACCAGAGGCCGTCGCCCACGTCGACCGACTGGCGGACTTGCAGCGGCGCGGGCTGGGTTGGTAAAGCATGGCGAATAGTACTGCGCGTCAATAGCTTCCACGGCCTACCGTCAGCGCCCAAGATGTCAGCGGCATGGCGTCGCGTGGCGGTTTCCGGCGGAGGTGCGCCATCGGCGCCCAGCAGCGCGGACGCCGCGATCAGCTGTTGTCCCGTCGGTGCATAGCTCGGTGCGGCAGCACTGATGACCGCGGTGTTGAGCACCGGCCCAGGTGCCTCGCGCCGTGCGTCAACCCACAACATCGGTCGCGCCGTCGGCGCCTCGTCGGTGGCCCACCAATCGGTGACCACGCCACGGGTGGGCGGGACAGGCGAACCGGTCAGACTCGCTGCGGTCAGCGGATCGGTCGCCACCACCACATCGTCCGCACGGACGCTGCCGTCGGCGCCCCACACCTGCCAGCTCGATCCGTCGCGCTCGATGCGAGTCACCCGTTGGTTCAGACAGATTCGCCCGCTGAGCGGCTTGGCCATCAGCCGCGGAAGTGCTTGCATGCCCGCGGCCGGCAGTGCGGGAACACCGAGCAGAAACATCCGGGCCAGCAACAAGGAGAACGCGTTGGAGGTGCTGCCGGTGTCATCCAGCAGCACGCCGGCCAGGAATCGGTCAATGACGCGGCGCAGCTCACCGCGCACGCCCGGACTTGTCCAGTGCCGCTTTCAGTGTGATGTCGCGGTCGGCGTGCGCTTTGAGGGCGCCCGGGCGCAGCGCGGGAAGCGCCCACCGCAAGATCGCGACGACATCGGCGGGCCGTACAGCACCAGAGCCCAGCATCTTCGGCACGCGCGTGGGCTCACGGAGGGGGTGAACCAGGACAGCCGAGTTGGACTCGCGCCGGACCGCGACGCCCGCCGCGAACGGCCGCAGCTCGAGCGCGGCGATGTCGACCGCCCGCTGCAATTCCGGATAGGCCGGATTCAAGACCTGGAAACCGCGATCACAGAGAAAGCCGTCGATCGCGTCGGTGCGGACCCGGCCGCCGACGTCGCCGTGTTGCTCCCAGACCTGAACCTCGCGGCCCGCCGCCGCGATCACCCCGGCACACCGCAAGCCGGCCAGTCCGGCGCCGATCACCACGACATCAACACGTCATCGGCCATCGCCTGTGCGCCCTTCGTCACTCCGCCCCGCTTCGAACCCTCGCATTGCCACGAACGGCGCCGTCAAAACCCGATGTACTGCGGCCCGGCCGGCATGGATCTCGAAAAAAACGGGAACACCAAAAAGCCCCGCGGCGACGCGGGGAGCTGACGTGCGCAGTCGTCGAGCAAAGGCTCTACGGCTGAGGCTGGCGGCTAGAGCTCAATAGATGGTTGTCTTGGCACAGCGACGCTAACAATTCGAGGGGATGTCAGTGGTTTTCCGCGCAGACCAAGAGATCGGACGCGATCTTGCTGCTGTCGATTGGGCGGCGACCCCGCTCGGCCCGGTGGACGGCTGGCCGCAAAGTCTTCGTACGGCCGTCAACATTCTGTTGTCGTCGCGCTTCGCGATGTGGATGGCCTGGGGTCCGGACCTGACATTTTTCTGCAATGCGGCCTACCGCCGCGACACCCTGGGCGGTAAGTACCCGTGGGCGTTGGGGCGTCCGGCCAGTGAAGTGTGGGCCGAAATCTGGGATGACATCGGCTCTCGGGTCGAGAGCGTCATGTCCGCGGGCGAGTCGACCTGGGATGAAGCGCTGATGCTGCTGCTGAAGCGGTCTGGCTACCTTGAGGAGACGTATCACACGTTCTCCTACAGCCCGCTGCGCGACGAGGACGCGCGGGTGGTCGGCATGCTGTGCGTGGTCAGCGAGGAAACCGACCAGGTGATCGGTGAGCGTCGGATGGCGACGTTGCGCGATCTCGGCTCGGACTCCAGCGTGGTTCGCACCGAGAAGCAGATGCTGGACTTTGCTGCCGACCAGCTCGCTCGCAATCCCTACGATCTTCCGTTCACCCTTACCTACCTGTTCGGTGACGACGGCAACGCACAACTTGCCGGGGTCAGCGGCATCGCGCCCGGCGATCCGGTTGCGCCACAGACACTGCCGAGCGACGGCAGCTCTGCGTTGTGGCCGGTGGAGACAGCCGCCCGGGGTGGTTCCGAGCTGGTCGAACTCGACCCCTCGCTGAATCTGCCGACCGGCGGCTGGGGCGAGCCACCGGAAAGCGCGCTCGTCGTACCGCTGACGCAGCCGGGCGGCCCGCCGCATGGATTCTTGGTGGCGGCGCTGAACCGGCATCGACTGTTCGACGACGCCTATCGCGGCTTCGTCGAAATGGCAGCCGGCTACATCGCTGCCGGAGTGGGACGGACGCGCAGCTACCAGGCTCAGCAACAGCGCGCCGAGGAGCTGGCCGAACTGGACCGAGCCAAGACCACGTTCTTCTCCAGCGTCAGCCACGAATTCCGTACGCCTCTCACCCTGATCCTTGGCCCAGTGAACGAATTACTCGGCCAGACAACGGGACTCGACGAGCGGGCACGACAGGAACTCGAGCTGGTCCAACGCAACGCGCTACGGCTGAGCAAGCTGGTCAACACCCTGCTCGATTTTTCTCGGATCCAGGCCGGGAGAATGGATCCGAATTTCGCGCGGGCCGATCTGTCGGCTGCCACCGCCGAACTCGCCAGCATCTTCCGCTCGGCGATCGACCGGGCCGGCCTGACCTTCACCGTGGATTGTCCGCCGCTCGATCGGCCGGTCCGTCTGGACCGCGAGATGTGGGAGAAGGTCGTACTCAACCTGCTCTCCAACGCGTTGAAGTTCACCTTCGAGGGCTCGATCACCGTCCGGGTCGGGCGCGACGATGCGAATGCGATTGTGACCGTTACGGATACCGGAATCGGAATACCCGCGGCGGAGATGCCGCGGCTCTTCGAACGTTTCCATCGCATCGAGACCGCGCAGGCCCGGTCTACCGAGGGCAGCGGAATCGGGCTGGCGCTCGTCAAAGAACTGGTCAGCATTCACGCCGGCACCATCACTGCCGAGAGCCAGGAGGGCGAGGGCACGACATTCACGGTGCGGCTGCCGTTCGACGCTGCGCATCTCCTAAGCGGAGAACCGGTATCGGTGCCGGGACCACCCGCAACCCCAAGTGTCATCGCCGACCCCTACCTGCAAGAAGCGTTACGTTGGCTGCCCTCCGGCACCGGAATCGCCGCCCCGGCTGAGGCCACCACCGCCGGCGTGATTCCCGCTGAGGGCGACGGCGAACGTGCCCGGGTGCTGATCGCCGACGACAACGCCGACATGCGCGAATACCTGACCAACCTGCTCAGGAATTCGGGCTATCACGTCGGGGAAGTGGTCGACGGCGAAAAAGCGCTGAAGGTCATCCGAGCGGAGGTTCCCGACCTGGTCATCAGCGACGTCATGATGCCCGGCATGGACGGCCTGCAACTGGTTGCCGCGCTGCGTGCCGAGCCGCGCACCGCCGCCATCCCAGTCGTGCTGTTGTCCGCGCGCGCCGGGCAGGAAGCCTCGATCGAGGGACTGCAGGCGGGTGCCGACGACTATCTCGTCAAACCGTTCGCCGCCGCCGAGTTGCTGGCGAGGGTCCGGGCCAATATCGAGCTGGCACGGCTACGCAGCCATCAATCCCGTTGGCGCACCGCACTCGTCGACTCACTGCAAGAGGCGTTCTTCGTCTGCGACGAGGACGGCGCGGTCGTGGAAATCAACAACGCATTCACCGAGATTCTCGGCTACGGCCCCGAGGACCTCCCGTATCCGGCCATGCACCCGTGGTGGCCCGACATCGATACCGACCCCGATGCTCACGGCCTCGTGGCAACAGCTTTCGAACAAATGCTGAGAAGTAACCAAGGTGCCTTCACCGTTCCGGTCAATCACCATGACGGGCACCGGGTTTGGGTCGCCGCCACCTTCAACCATGCCGACGATCCCGACACCGGCCGGCAGATCATGGTCGGCACCATGCGAGACGTCACCGCGGAGCACTACGTCGTGCAACGCCAAACTGCACTGGCCGCGCTCAATCAGCAGCTGGCGCAGGCAGATACGGTCCGCAGCGCGCTGAGCGGAGCGGCGCAGGAGTTACGTCGGGCTTGGAAAGCGCGGCGCGTTGTGGTCGCAACGTTCGGCGGCAACGACTCGTCTGTTGCGCCAGATCTGGTGTGCGCGGGAGATCCCGTTCAATGGTCCGAACTGTTACCCCGAGAGCGACAGCGCATCGAGTCACTGCGAGACGCCGAGCTGCTGACGACGGTCGCCGGGGAACCGGGTGCCGCGGGCATCACACTGCGCCATCCCCGCGGAGTGTCGGTCTTTTGGGTCGAGTTAACCGAGCATCGACCGTTCACCGCGGAAGACCACACCCTGCTCACCGTGTTGGCGGGACGCCTTGGTCAAGGCTTGCAACGTGTTTACGAGGTTGACGAGCAACGCGAAACCGCTGTGGCGCTGCAGCATGCGATGCTAGGTCCCGCGAGTCTGCCCGGCGGGTTCGCGGTGCGGTACCACCCGGCAAGTCAGCCGTTGCAGGTCGGCGGCGACTGGTATGACGTCGTCACCCTCGACGCGCGGCCGTGTTGCACTGATCGTCGGAGACTGCGTTGGTCACGGGCTGGCCGCCGCCACCGTGATGGGTCAGCTGCGCAGCGCCTGCAGGGCGCTGTTGCTCGAGAAGTCCAGCCCGAGCGCCGTACTCGCCGGGCTCGACCGGTTCGCCGCCCTGCTACCCGGTGCCGATTGCACCACCGCCTTCTGCGCGGTTCTCACGCTTTCTACCGGCGAAGTTGTGTACTCGAGCGCTGGGCATCCACCCGCCATCATCGTGCATTCCGACGGCGCCACCGAGATGCTGGAAAGCGGGCAGGGATTTCCGCTGACGATTCGGGCGGATCAACGCCGACCCGAGGCCAGCATGACTATGCCGCCGCGTTCGACGCTGCTGCTCTACACCGACGGTTTGGTCGAACGCCGCGGTGACCCCATCGAAGACGGCATGGCGCGCGCCGCCGACCTCGTAGATGGTGGCCGCTCGAGCGAACTCGATGACCTCGCCGACGAATTGATGTCCGGCCTCGAACCCACAGGTGGCTATCCCGACGACGTCGCCATCTTGCTCTACCGACAGCCGGCCCCACTCGAGATGGACTTCACCGCCGACGTCCGGCACCTGGCCCCGAGTCGTGAGGCGTTACGAGGTTGGCTGACCGAGGCGGGCGTCGAGCCGGAACAGATCCAAGACATGCTCGTCGCCACCGGCGAAGCCGTCGCCAACGCAATCGAACACGGCCACCGCAACCGGCCCGAGGGCACCATCTCGCTGCGAGCGACAGCCGTGGTCGACGGGCTACGTGTCAGCGTGATCGACACGGGCGTCTGGAAAATCCCGCGTCAAGTGCCCACTGAATATCGTGGTCGCGGCCTCTCCCTCATGCGATGTCTGGTGCAGGACTTGAGCATCCATTCCAACGACGCGGGTACTACAGTTCATATGTACGCAAGGATCACGTAATTATGACTCCGCTCACCCTTAACACCGACCGTGGCGTCGACGGGACGCCACGGGTGACTGCGACGGGCGAGATCGACATCAGCAACATCCACGTGTTCACCGAAGCGTTGACCACCGCCAGCGATGGCAACAGCAAGCCGATCACTGTCGACATGAGCGCGGTCAAGTATCTCGATAGTGCGGGCGTCAACGTGCTTTTCAAGCATGCCGACGAAATCGACCGCCTTCATCTCATCGTCCACCCCTTGCTGGTGCGGGTCCTCGCGATCACCGGTCTGAGCGACATCGCGACGGTCGAATCCGCACCGGCCGGTGAAGGTAACGGCAACTAGACGTGCTTAGCGGCCTTTGTACCGCCGCAAGAGAACGACCCCGTTGGCGACACCAGCCACACCCGCAATCAACAGCGCCATCGATATGACCGCTGTGACGGTGAGGCCGAGCAAGCCGTGCAATGGCACGTTCACGAATAGGGACAAGAGAATGAGGGCCGCACCCGCGGCAATCAGAACGCGGGCACGGGTCATCGATCAATCCTCCTGAGTGTCAATGGCAATCCGGGTAGCCCACGTTACTTCGACGTACCTGCGGAGGAGCGGGTGCGGGTGCCGGCGCAGGTGCCATGACCGGCGCTGGCGCGGACGGTGCCTGCATGGCCGGCGCGCTGGGAGCCTGAATTGCCGGCGCCGGAGCGATGGGTGCGGCCACCGGCGCGTGCGGACTATCCACCGCCGGAGCCGGTGCGACCGGCGCCGGAACCCCCGGTTGCGGCACGGCGCCAGGCCCACCCGGGTGATCGCCCCCAGGAGGCGGCGGTCCACCGGGCCCACTCGGATGGTCACCCCCAGCAGGAGGCGGCGGTCCACCGGGCCCACCCGGATGGTCACCCCCAGGCAGGCGGCGGTTCGCCAGGCCCACCCGGGTGATGGTGCGGCGGCGGTTCGTGACCTGTCGAAGGCGGGGGCGGCGGGGGCGGTGGACTGGCAGGAATGTTGCCGGGGCAGCCTGCCATCGCCGGCGTGCAGTTGATGCTGTTATTCGGATCGAAGGGCCCACCGACACACGAAGCGGTGTAGCGCCATCCACCAGCACATTTCGCATCCGCCGGCCCGCTCGGCGGGCACGATGGGTTAGCGGGATTGTCCGCGCATGAGTTCTTCAGGGGTGGGGCGGGCGTCGAATCGCTATCGCACACCGGGGCTAAACGCCACTGTGGGAGCTGGCATTTGGGGTCGCCCGGATTCGTTGGCGGGCACGAAGGGTCGGCGGGGTTGTCCGTGCACAGGTCCGTCGGAACGGGAGCACGATCGATCGAAACGGTCTGGAAGGGAAGCGAGGCATCGGGCAAGCTGCCGGCCCCGAGCGCGAAGCCGACGACCACGGCTCCCACGCCGGCGCCCCTCGCGACGATGCCAATCGAATAGGCGGATTTCTTCAGATAATTTGGCGATTGGATGTGGGGGATCACCCTCTCGAGCTTTGTTAGAAAACCTATGAATGGCTCCGGGCCCAGCTATGGCTCACCTAGGAAATGCAGCTCAGCGCCCATAGGTTCAGAGAGCCTTCATGCCGACCGTCATAATCGACCAGTGACAACACCGTTCGTAGTGGCGCGTGACCGATGAGCCCAGTCGTGCTGACGAGCGGTGTCGCGGTCGTCGAACTCGGCGGACTCATCGCGCTCGGGGCGCTGCTCATCGTCTCCCGGCATCAGCTGAAGCAAACGCGGACCGAATTGGAGCGCAGTCGCCAGGCCCGGACCGGACGTCGGCGACGGCGACCGGGACTCGCGCCGTTCGCGATCAGGACGGCGTGGCGAACAGCTGACTCCCTGATGACCAAAGGCATTGGCGCCACAGTCCGTAACTCGATCGAAGACCTGGCCGGGTGGGCGCAGGTCGAACGTCCCGATCTGGCGCGACTGACCGCGGACGGCGACGTAGTGATCGTCTTCTCCGACATCGAGGATTCCACCGCGCACAACGAAGAGCTGGGGGATCGGGACTGGGTGAGAGTCCTCGAGCGGCACAACCGGCTCATCGAGAAACTCGTCGCCGATCATGACGGACATGTCGTCAAGACCCAGGGCGACGGCTTCATGATTGCGTTCGCCGACGCCGCACAGGCGGTGCTGTGCGGGATCGGGGTGCAGCGAGCGCTGCTCAAGAATGCCGAACAGTGGGGCGGAATTCGCGTCCGAATCGGCGTCCACATCGGCCCGTCGGTCCGACGCGGGGACGACTTATTCGGCCGTAATGTCGTGATGGCCGCGCGGATCGCGGACCAAGCCGGCGGCGGCGAAATCTTGGTCAGCGACGCGGTCCGCGAGGCGGTCGACGGAGTGGGCGGGATAGATCTATGCGCACCCCGCGAGGCGGATCTGAAAGGGCTGCAGGGCACGCACCAGCTCTACGCCGTCAAGGTTCCCGACTAACGATTTACGGCCTTATCTCCACCTGGTCGTTGGGATTGAAATAGCGCTCGGTCCCGTCGGTGAATATCACCGTGCACACTTCAGGCAGGAAACCGCCTTCATGCGGGGCCAATTCCGAGACAACGCGCGTCTTGACCCGCTTCCATGCGTCGTCACCTTCGCCATGCTCGCGCAGCTGGTAACCGGGTAAGCGGTTGGTGAGATCGACTGCCCGCAATTGGAGCACCCGGCTTGATGGCGTCGGCATATCTCTAATTCTGCCCAGCAATTCTTACGAGCACGTGACGTCTAGTTTCGAGCTGGCTGCGGATCCGACGGCCGCCGGCGCACAACTGTCGGCCACCAGAACCACGGGCCCAGGACGGCCAGGATGGACGGCACGACGAACGAACGGACGATCAGCGTGTCGAGCAGCAAACCTATGCAGACGGTTGAACCCATCTGACCGATGGTTCGGAGGCCACTTGTGAGCATGGCCAGCATGGTGAACGCGAACACCAGACCGGCCGATGTCACCACGCCGCCCGTGCTGCCGAGTGCGCGGATCAGGCCGGTGTGTATTCCACCGTGCAGTTCTTCCTTGACCCGGTTGATCAGCAGCAGGTTGTAGTCCGATCCCACGGCCACCAGGATGATGAACGTCAGCGGCAATATCAGCCAGTGCAACGGCAGCCCGATCAGGTGCTGCCAGAGCAGGATCGACAACCCGAACGCGCCGGCATAGGAGAACGCCACCGTGGCGGGAATCACCAAGGCCGCCACCAGACTTCGGGTGATGAACATCATGATCAAGAAGATCAGCACGAAGGCCGCGATCGCCGCGATCAGCAGATCCGATGCGGCGTAATCCTTGATGTCCTTGTCGGTGGCTCCTGAACCGCCGATATAGACCCGGGCGCCGGCCAGCGAGGTTTCTTTCAAAATCGTCTTGATTGCATCGGGGAACATTTCGACGTGTTCCACGCCTTCCGGGCCCATCGCGTCACCCTCGTGGGTGACGATGAACCGGGCTGCCTTGCCGTCCGGCGACATCATCAGTTTCTCGCCGGTTTTGACGTCTGCATTGTCGAAACCCTCGTGCGGGATGTAAAAGAAGTCATCGCTGCGGGACTTGTCCCAGTCGTTTCCGACGTTGATGGAGTCATCGAAAGTCTGCTCGGTCGCCAGGGATTGAAGGTCGGCAGAACCGTAACTGTTGACCAGTTTTGCCTTCAGCGCCTCGGTGTCATCGGCGGTGGCTTTCAATTCCTCGATGATCTTCGGAAAGGTCTCGTCCACCACCGAGAGAGAGATCCTGGCGTATTTGATGTCTTCGGCTAGGTGGTCGATCTGATCGATAGTCGAGAACACCGATCTGAACGTCCAGCAAATGGGAATGTCGAAGCAGTGCTTCTCCCAGTAGAAATAGCTTTTGATCGGGCGGAAGAAATCGTCCAGATTCGAGACCTCGTCGTTGATCTCGTTGCTGACATGCTCCAGATCCTCGATGGTGAGGACCGTCTTGTGCAATTCGTCGGAGACCCGTTGGAAAAAGGTGATTTCCTTGCGCAGCACCGCAACTGAGTCTTCCTGGATCTTTGCCTGTTCGTCGGTGTTGGTGTTCTGCTCCCGGTTGAACGGCAGCTGTTGACCGTTGCCGCTGCCCTGGGTGGTGAAAAGGTAAGGGATGCTGGCGTGTTGGAGCGGACGGCCCAAGGGTCTGGTCATGCCTTGGACCATCGCCACACCGTGCAGGCGGATCAGAGCTCGAGCGACGCGGTCCAGCGAGATGAAGTCGGCCGAGTTGCGCATATCGTGGTCGGTTTCGACCATCAGCATTTCGGTGAACAATTTGCTCTTGGGGAAATGTCGGTCGGCGGCTTGGAAACCCAGATTCGACTTCGAATTGTGTGGCTGGTACTGCCGATCGTCGTAGTTCTGCCGATAGCTCGGCACGAAGACCGCACCCAACATGACGATGGCCGAACTGGCGACCAGGATCGGTACCGGCCAGCGCACCACGCTCGCACCGATCCGTCGATACACATGCGCCTTGGCGGCCTGTCGCGGATCGAACATCCCGAACAGGCTCCCCGCCGTCAAAATCGCCGGGCCGAGTGTCAACGCCGCGGCAATGGTGAACAGCATGGTGATCGCGACAGCTGGGCCCATGGTGTGGAAGTAGTTCAAGCGCGCAAACGTCAGGCAGTAACACGCGCCGGCGATCGTCAGCCCGGACCCGAGGATGATCGGCGTGACGCCCTTGTAGGCGATGTAGAAGCTGTCTTCTCGACTCTCTCCGGCTTGCCGAGCTTCGTGATAGCGCCCCATCAAGAAGATGCCGTAGTCCGTCCCGGCTCCCAACGTCAGTGCGATGACGATGTTCACGGCGAACGAGGACAACTCGAGCCATCCGTGATGCCCGAGCAATGAGATGAGCCCCTTGGCGAACAGCATTTCGATGAGGACGCCGAGCAAAACGGGCAGCAGCGTGGGTGGTGAGCGATAGACGAACATCAACATCACCAGGATGAGGATGATCGTGATGATCGTGACGTTGTTCAAGCTCGAGTTGGCGATACTCAACGTATCCGAGGCCAGTGGCGCGGCACCGCTCACGAAAGTCTTGAGGCCCGGCGGTGGCGGGTCTTTGGCGATGATGTCGCGGACCGTGTTGACCGACTCATTGGCCTGCATTTGGCCGATGTCGCCGGCCAGACGTAGCAACACGTATGTGCACTTGCCGTCCACACTTTGTGCACCGGCCGCCGTGAACGGTTGGCCCCAGAGATCCATCACGTACTGCACGTGCTTGGTGTCGCGCTGGAAGCGCTTCACCAAATCGTCGTAGTACGCGTGATCCTGGTCGCCCAATTGTCGGTTTTGCGCCTCGAACACCACCATGGTCAGGTTCGTCGAATTGGACTCGTGGAACTTTTCGCCGATGTGCAGCAACGCCCGCTGCGACGGTGCATAGTGCGGGACCATCGGGCCGGCGAGTTCTTCTGCGACGTCCTCCACCTTGGGCGTGAACGCCGTCATCGTGACCGCGGAAAAACCCCAGAAGAAGATGATTGGTATCGCGAATCTACGCACCATCCTGGGAAGGAACGGGCGTTTGACCCGGGGTTCATCCAGTCGGTGTTCGCTCACGCGGATTTCACCCTGCACTGGACGTCAGCGTCCGGATGATTATCCGAAGCCTCGGGGACGCCGGACTCCGGGGGTGGCGGCACGCCATTGACCAGCATCCGGCAGCGCAGCGGACCGCCGTGGACGTGCACTGAAATGGCGCCGGATGCCACCGTCAGTGTGGTGGTCTCGTCGTGGGTCCAGGGTTCATTCGTGAATGTGACATCGACCGGATGCGGGTGCCCGTCGATGTCGACGTAAACGATCTTCGCGGTCTTTCCGGCGGGGCCGAACACCTGATACGTGAGCCGTTTGATGTTGAATTCCTCCGGCGCCTGCGGACCGTTGACCGTGATGACGGGCTCCGGTTCGGAGAATTGGTGCACTTTGTACATGCAGACCAGGCCGACGCTCACTGCGATGACGGCAACCAGCGGCATCCAGATTCGCGCCAGGACAGTCCGCGCGTTAGGACGAGGGCTCACTCCATCACCCTTTCGGAACGCATTTCCCCGAGTCTCCCGCCTCGATCCGACCTCATCGTCTGGCCGTATATCAACTAGGTTGATATACGGCCGATTTGACGTTACCAGTACAGAACGGAGACGACTACAACTTGCGGAACGTTATCACCACCACGCGCGCGCGGCAGCCCGGACAACTGGGCCTCAGCCCACGACCTGCGTGGTCCGCAGACGACCCTTGAGTCGCTTTGCGCGCAGAAGTTGGATGGCGAGGTTTGATGAGGTGATCATCGGGATCACGCCAATGAAATGCCGCTCGGACGGGGTGGCTCCCTGCAGGTATTCCAGACACGCGAAGATGTAGTAGGTCGACATCGCGAACAAGGTAAGTGGGATGCAGAACGCCATGGGATTGCCGCGGATGGCGACAATACGCTGCGCGTACTCGAACTCTTCTGGTGTCATGGTTTCGCGTTTGCGCAACTTCTTGATGACCCGCGGCGCGGCCCCGATTTCTTCGCTGATCGGCAGCTTGGGTTCCGCCTCCAACCGCCGTGCGTAGAAAGTTCCGATCGACAACAGCAACAACGTCACCGCCAGGGCGATCAACGCAAGCAGACCATAGAAATACGTACTCACATCCCACTCCTCTCTCGCCGCTCGAACCTAACATCGCGGACAGGATCCGGCCGCTCATCGGGAGCGGCACAGCTCGGTCGACCAGACTGCAAGACTGACGGCATGCCAGTGATCAGCCTGCGGGTGCGCGCAGCCGGCCCGCAGGATGCGGCCGGTTGCCGAGCGATCTACCGCCCCTACGTCGAGAACTCCGCAGTGAGTTGGGAGCTCGATGTCCCTACGGCCGATGAGATGGCTCAGCGCATCACGGCGGCGTCCGATACTCATGCCTGGCTCGTCCTCGAAAGCGGCGACCAGACAATCGGATTCGCGTACGCGCACGCCTTCAATCTCCACCCGGCCTTTCGGTGGTCGGTCCAGACCGGCCTCTACGTCGCGGGCGATCAACATCGCCGCGGAGGCGGCCGCGCGCTGTACACGCAACTCTTCGACCGGCTCGGTGAGCGCGGCTATCGACGCGCGTTCGCCAGCATCACTCAGCCCAACGAGGCCAGCAATGAATTTCACCGATCCCTGGGGTTCGAAGATGTCGGTCTGTATCGCCGCGTTGAATGGAAGCTCGACCGCTGGCATGACGTCGCCTGGATGCAGCTCGACCTGCCGGGCACAGCCGACAGCGCTGATCCGCCCGGGTTGATCACCTGAGACGTCGCCGGGATCTGACGAGAACGGAGAGACATGAGCGAAGGTGCCCAGACCGGAATAATTACCACCCGCGTTCCCGCACGCCTGGATCGGCTGCCGTGGTCCCGGTTTCATTGGCGCGTCGTGGTCGGACTCGGCGGGGTCTGGGTGCTGGACGGGCTCGAGGTCACAATGGTCGGGAACGTGTCGTCGCGCCTCACCGAGCACGGCAGCGGTATCGCACTCACGCCCGCGGACATCGGCACCGCCGCCGCCTTCTACATCGCCGGAGCATGCTTGGGCGCGTTGTTCTTTGGCCACCTGGCCGATAGGTTCGGCCGGCGCAACCTGTTCATCCTGACCCTGGCGGTCTACCTCGCCGCGACCGTTGCGACGGCATTTGCTTTTGCGCCGTGGTATTTCTTCCTGACCCGATTCTTCACGGGCGCCGGCATCGGCGGCGAGTACGCCGCGATCAATTCCGCGATCGACGAGTTGATTCCCGCGCGAGTGCGCGGACGGGTGGATCTGGTGATCAACGGAACGTACTGGCTGGGATCGGCCGCCGGCGCGGCCGGGGCACTCCTGCTTCTGGACACCTCGAACTTCCCAGCCGACATCGGCTGGCGGCTCGCGTTTGGTATCGGCGCGATCTTCGGAATCTTTGTCCTTCTGGTCCGGCGCAGCGTGCCGGAAAGCCCACGCTGGCTGTTCATTCACGGACGCAACCAAGAAGCCGAACGGATCGTCGGCGATATCGAAGCGGACGTCGAGCAGGAAACTGGCCGACCGCTTCCGGAACCGCAGGGCCGTCCGTTGAAAATTCGTCAACGCGAGACGATTTCGTTCGTCGAGATCGCCAAGGTTGCCTTCAAGCTGTATCCGCGACGGGCCGTCCTCGGGTTGGCCTTGTTCATCGGTCAGGCGTTTCTCTACAACGGCGTCACGTTCAACCTGGGCACGTTGCTCAGTGGTTTCTTTGGCGTCGACGCCGGGAAGGTGCCGCAGTTCTACGTACTGTGGGCACTGAGCAACTTCCTCGGGCCCCTGGTGCTCGGCCGACTGTTCGACACCGTCGGCCGCAAGCCGATGATCACCATGTCGTACCTGGGCTCGGCCGTCGGGGCCGTTGGGCTTGCCATCCTGTTCGTGAATCAGACCGGGGGAGTCTGGGCGTTCATCGCCGTGCTTGCCGCCACGTTCTTCCTGGCCTCGGCAGGCGCGAGCGCGGCATACCTGACCGTCAGCGAAATCTTCCCGATGGAGACCAGAGCGTTGGCCATCGCGTTCTTCTACGCCGTCGGTACCGCGATCGGCGGTATCAGCGGGCCACTGCTGTTCGGTCACCTGATCGAATCCGGCCAGCGCGGCGAGGTGATGTGGTCATTCCTGATCGGCGCCGCCGTCATGGCGGCGGCAGGACTCGTGGAACTGTGGCTCGGAATCGCCGCAGAACAACGTCCCCTCGAGGAGCTGGCGCTGCCATTGACGGTGGCCGACGCCGAAAGTGACGACGAATCTCAAGGGCACTGAAAGCGTCGCATGAGCGAAGTGGCCGTTAACGTTGGCTGAAATTGCTTCGGCCACCAGCGGATATCCACCGACGCCGGCTGCGTTTCACGCGCAATTTTGGAAGACTCGAGACTCATGAAACGACTGCTGATGCTGCTCAGTATCCCCACCATGATCATCGTGGCTGCGCCGGCTTACGCCGACCCAGGTCCCAGCAACGACGCAGACTTCCTCAAGCAGGTGAACGATGCCGGACTCACCTTCCAGGACGGCCCCAAGGCGGTCGAGGTTGCCAAGAACTTGTGCGACTTAGCCGACAAGGGGACTCCCACCGCCGACATCGAGAGCAAACTCAAAACGGGCAATCCGTCACTCGCCGGGAACGGTGCGTCGAAGTTCATGACGCTGGCGGCCGCCGAGTACTGCCCCAAGAATCTGGGCACCGACGCGGATAGCCCTGCCAAGCCGCCCGAGAGCAAGAGCTAGAGTCCGTCGCCGACGACCTCGTCGGCCGCGGCCCGCATCCGCTCCGACAGGCGAAGCAAATCATGTTCGCCGATCCCGTCTTGCAGGGTGTACGCAAGTTGCCGCAGCTCTACGGCGCAGTTGCGTAACTCGTCTTCGAGCCGGGTCTGAACTGAGATCATGACCTTCTCCTCGAGCAGGACGGGCAAGAAGCCCGACAATTCAATGTGAAAAACCTACGTACTCCGGCGACCATTCGGCGAGGGTCGCGGAGCGGTTTTTACAGGACTTTGACATGTGATTTACGCCCCAATGTTCTTGTCGCACACGTCAATGCGACTTTTGACCCGGACGCGGAGCGCATGCGTCACGTCGGCCGGAGACGACCGGCGACGACGGCGTCAGCCCCACGAAGCAGATCGCACTGCGCGCTTATCGAAGGCTCGTATGTCATTGCGCCACAATGACATCGCCAGGTTTGGTGTCGGCCGCACGAACAAATCGCGGTCTTGTTCACGATCCGTTCGGTTCTCATCAAATGGCCACGTGGGCAACGCAGCGGCGGCGCGTTGCGGATCGGTGGGAATCGAACCAATTCCCCGACCGCGGACATAGGGCGACCGTAAGCCCCATCCCTGCGTGCGGCATTAATAAATCAGATGGACTCGCTGAGAAAAGTTCAGCTCATTACGACCTTGCGACAGAGGCTGGTTTCGACGAAAGAAACTGAGCATTGCTATGTTTCGGGTGCTGTCGAGTGGGCGAAGTGTTAGCTTCGGTCGGTGTCTGAACCCGAAGGATCGCTACGTATCGGTGTGCTTGGCGCGGCCCGGATCGCGCCATCGGCCCTCATAAAGCCAGCAAAGGACAACCCTGAGGTGGTGGTGGCCGCAGTGGCGGCGCGCGACGGCGCACGTGCGCGGGAATTTGCTGCCAAAAATGGTATTGCGCGCGTACACGACAGCTACCAGGCGCTGATCGCCGACCCAGACCTGGATGCGATCTACAACCCGCTGCCGAACGGCTTGCACGGCAAGTGGACTCGGGCCGCCATCGAAGCCGGCAAGCACGTGCTCTGTGAGAAGCCGTTCACCGCCAACGCCGCCGAGGCTCGCGAGATTGCCGAATTGGCGGCGCAGTCCGATCGGATCGTGATGGAGGCCTTTCACTATCGCTACCATCCGCTCGCACTACGCACCGAACAGCTCATCGCCTCGGGCGCGCTGGGGAAGCTGAAGCGGGTCGAGACCGCATTGTGCTTTCCGTTGCCGAAGTTCTCCGACATCCGCTACAACTACCCACTCGCCGGTGGCGCCCTGATGGACGCCGGTTGTTATGCCGTACACATGGCCCGCACGTTCGGCGGGTCAACGCCCGAGGTGGTCTCGGCCCAGGCCAAGCTCCGCGATCCGCAAATCGACCGGGCGATGACGGCCGAATTGCAATTCCCGGAGGGCCACACCGGCCGGATCCGCTGCTCGATGTGGTCGGCGCGGTTGCTGGAAATCAGCGCTCGGGTGATCGGCGAGCGGGGTGAATTGAGGGTGTTCAACCCGGTGACTCCGCAGTTCGTCCACCGGCTTACCGTCCGCTCCGCCGACGGTAAGCGCGTCGAGCGCTTTTCCCGCCGGCCGTCCTACGCGTATCAGCTCGACGCGTTCGCCGGCGCGGTCCTGCGTGGCGAACCGGTGAAAACGACACCGGAGGATGCGATCGAAAACATGACCGTCATCGACGCGATCTATCGTGCGGCCGGCCTTCCGCTGCGTGAACCGAGCTGATCATCGAATGCCGATCATCCTTGTGACCTGTCGCCATATCATCGGTTGATGACTGCCGGCGGCTTGGACACCCTCGGCTCGCCGGCCTTCACCGACGAGGAATCCGCCCGCTACCGCGCCGCGGGCTGGTGGTCGGACATGACGCTGTCCGATGCAGTCACCCACAACGCCGTGCAGCGCCCGGACCGTATCGCTTACGTCGACCACCCCGGCGCGGCGCTGACATGGCGTGAATTTGATTATGCTGCAAGTTCTTTAGCCGAACAGTTAGCCGGCGCCGGCGTGAGACGCGGTGACCGGGTCGCGGTGTGGCACGGCGACTCCGCCGCCATCCACGCCCTGTTTGTCGCCATCGAGCGCTGCGGGGCCGTCGTGGTCGGCATCGGTGCGCGGGCCGGCACCCGCGAGGTCGCCGCGATCCTGCACACATCACAGCCGAAAATGCTGGTCAGCGATGCTCAGCGCAACGACGACGCAACTCGGGCCGCCGGCTCCCCCCTGCCGGTCGTGCTGCTGACGCGGGGCAGCGGGGGATTGCGCCTGGACCTCGAGGCGGCGCCGGGCGCGCTGCCCACGGGCCGACCTCTCGGGCCCGACGATGTGTTCCTGATCAACTCGACGTCTGGGACCACCGGACTGCCCAAGTGCGTGGTGCACACCCAAAACCGCTGGTTTTACTTCCACCAGAAGGCGGTTGCCAACGGGGACCTGACAGCCGACGACATTTTCCTGCCCGTCATCCCCATGCCGTTCGGGTTCGGAATCTGGACCAGCCACACCACGCCGATCTACCTCGGTGCCGGCGCCGTCATCCTGGATCGCTTCAGCGCACGCGCGACGTGTGAGGCCATTGCCCGACATCGGGTCACTGTGTTGTGTTGTGTCAGCACACAGCTGACGATGCTGATTGCTGACAGTGCCTCCCGGGAGTTCGACCTGAGTTCGCTGCGCGTCGTGTTCACCGGCGGTGAAGCGTTACCCTACCGGCCAGCGGAGGAATTCGAGAAGCTCACTGGCGCAAAGATTCTGCAGTTCTACGGGTCGAATGAGACCGGCATCCTCAGTGCCACCACGTTGGACGACTCGCAGTCTCGTCGGCTGCGTACGGGTGGCCGGATCGTGCCCGAGATGTCGGTGCGGCTTTTCGACGGCGACCGGGACGTCACCGATGCGGGCCACGGCCAGCCTGCCTGTCGCGGTCCGGCGACCAGCCTTGGCTACCTCGGTGGCACCGATCACGACAAACTGTTCACCCGCGACGGCTGGATGCGCATGGGTGACATCTGCGCGATCGACGCCGACGGCTACCTGAGTGTCACCGGCCGCACCTCGGACTTCATCCTTCGCGGCGGCAAGAACATCAGCGCGGCTCAAGTGGAGGACGCGGCGACCGGACACCCGGCGATTGCGGTCGCGGCGGCAGTGGCCATGCCGGATCCGGTGTTCGGCGAAAAAGTATGTCTCTATACCGAACTCGTCGACGCACAGTCGATGGACCTACCGAGTCTGGTCGAGTTCCTCTTGGCAGCAGGGGTTTCCAAGGAGCTGCTACCCGAGCGGTTGATCGTCGTCGACGAATTGCCTCGGTCATCGGGCGGCAAGATCGCCAAAGGCCGGCTCCGCGAAGATATTCAGTCCAGGATGGAGTCCCATGATGAACGCCCCTAGCCCTCGCCGAGGCGGCCTGGAAGTGTGGGCGCCCTCGGTGGTTCCGCCGATCGGCGTTGACCTCTCCGACGAGCAGGCGCTCGCGATCGCCTTCCGCCACCTGGCCGGCATCGGCTTCGCCGAGAACCTGGCCGGTCACATCACCTGGCAGGCCGATGGACAGACTGACATGTTCGTCAACCCGTGGGGACTGTGGTGGCAGGAGATCACCGCCTCGGATATCTGTGTAGTCGACGCCGACGCGCGGGTCGTCCACGGCCGGTGGGATGTCACCCCGGCGATCCACATCCACACCGAGCTGCACCGCGTCCGCGATGACGCGCGGGTCGTCATCCACAATCACCCGTATTACGTCTGCGTGCTGGCTGCGCTGGGCAGGCTCCCGGAACTGGTTCACCAGACCGGCTCCCTATTCCTGGACGACCTGTGCCTGGTCGATGCCTACGACGGCGAAATCGACAGTGCCACCCGCGCAGCCGATCTCGCGGCACGTATCGGAAGTGCCAACCTCACGATCCTGGCCAATCACGGCGTCATCGCCACCGGCCGCAACCTTGCCGAAGCCGTCTATCGCGCCGCGTCGATCGAGCGGGTCTGCAAGCTGGCCTACGACGTACTGCTCACCGGCAAGGAACCCACCCAGATGAATTGGTCGGACATGGCGGGCATGCAGCGATCACTCATCGAACGGGCCGCCGACGTGTATTGGGCGGGCGCCGCCCGCCTGACCATCAAAGCCGATCCCGCGGTACTGAGCTGAGCGGAGTGCCATGAAATCAATCGACGAACTGGCCACCAACATGAGCTTTACCACCGCCAAAACCGGTGCGGACCGTTCGGTCACGTTTCTTCCCGATCCCCCCAGGGCGTCGCGCCGCTACACGCTGATCTCGGTGGACGATCACATCGTCGAGCCTCCGGATACGTTCACCGGGCGTCTGCCGCGGCAGTTCGCCGATCGCGCGCCGAAAGTGGTCGATACTGCCGAGGGCGGCCAGACGTGGGTATACGACGACCAGGTGCTGCCCAATGTCGGGTTCAATGCCGTCGTCGGTCGACCGGTGGCGGAATATGGTTTCGAGCCGGTCCGCTTCGACGAGATGCGCAGGGGTGCATGGGATATCGATGCGCGTGTCAAGGACATGGATCTGAACGGCATCTACGCATCGCTCAACTTTCCGTCGTTTTTGCCGGGCTTCGCGGGCCAACGGCTGCAGCAGGTGACCAAGGACCGTGGCTTGGCGTTGGCCTCGGTGCGGGCATGGAACGACTGGCACCACGACGTCTGGGCCGGTTCGCACCCCGGCCGGATCATCCCCTGCCAGTTGCCCTGGCTGCTCGATCCCGACCTTGGCGCACAGTTGATCCGTGAGAACGCCGAGCGCGGGTTCCACGCCGTCACATTCAGTGAGAATCCCTCAATGCTGGGCTTGCCCAGCATTCACTCCGGCCATTGGGACCCGATGATGGCCGCGTGCGCGGAGACCGGGACAGTGGTGAACCTGCACATCGGTTCATCGGGTTCATCTCCGTCGACCACCGACGACGCGCCACCGGATGTGCAGGGCGTGCTGTTCTTCGCCTACGCCATCTCGGCGGCGGTCGACTGGCTTTACTCCGGATTGCCGAGCAGATTCCCTGATCTGAAGATTTGCTTGTCGGAAGGCGGGATCGGCTGGGTTGCAGGACTATTGGATCGACTCGACCACATGCTCAGCTACCACGAGATGTACGGCACGTGGGCAAGATTGGGGGAGAGCCTGACTCCGGCCGAGGTGTTCACCCGCAACTTCTGGTTCTGCGCTGTGGAAGACAAGTCTTCGTTCGTGCAGCACGACCGCATCGGTGCCGACAACATCATGCTGGAAGCGGATTACCCGCACTGCGACTCGACATGGCCGCACACCCAGGAGACCGTGCACGAGCAGATCGGCGGCCTGCCTTCGCCTCTGATACGCAAGTTCACCTGGGAGAACGCGTCACGCCTGTATCGCCATCCCGTGCCGGCCGAGGTCCAGCGGGATCCCGAAGCGTTCTGACCACTCGATGTCGAGTTGGCAGAAGGTGTTGTGGGGCATCGCAGTTGCCTCCTTCGCGCTCGGGATGGCCGGAGCGATCGGCCGCGGATTCTGGGGTGTCCGCGACGACTGCCAGTCGTGGGTGAACAGCCACGGCTACCAACTCGTCCATAACGATTGGTGGGCCAAGAACCGCGGCTGTGCTGCGAGAACACCGGCCGGCGACAAGGTCGTCCACAGCAAGGATTTCGGCAACAAGACGACCGGCTGGGCGGGGCAATGCGCGATCTTCGCGGTCGGCGCGCTGCCGGCCGCGGCGATGAGCGTTTAGGTCAGCAGGCGCTAGCCCGGGCTACCTGACTTCGTTGTCGGGTTGACGGATAGACTCCGCGGCCATGACGGTACCGCGACCCTTACTGGAAGGCCGGCGAATTCTGGTGACTGGCGCGGCCACCGGAATCGGGGCCGCGGCCGTACGCGTTCTGCACACCGCGGGGGCGGAGCTGGCCGCTACTTATCACCGCACCGCACCGGCCGATGACGCGCCGGCCGTGACGTGGCTGCAGTGCGACGTGCGCGATGCCGACTCGGTGGACAGTGCCTTCGACCGCGCGGTGCAGGAACTCGGCGGCTTGGACGTTCTGGTCAACGCCGCCGGACTGTGGCAGCCGGGAGTACCCGGATCCATCACCAGCGATGAGATCGACTTTCTCTTGGCCACCAATGTCAGGGCAACGGTGCTGACAAATCAGGCGGCCCACCGGGCCATGCGCGAAAATGGCGGTCAAATCATCAATTTCGGGTCCGCCGAGGCCGTCATGGGGAGTCCGATCGCGGCGGTGTACGCCGCCACCAAAGGCGCTGTTCAAGCCTGGACCCGCTCGGCGGCCAAAGCGTGGGGCGCAGACCGAGTCACCGTGAATGCGCTTGCGCCAGCGGTGCAGACACCGGGTGCGGACCGATTGCGAGAGTTTCTCGGGCCCGACGTCGCCCCATACATCGATCAACAGATGAAACTGTCCATCCCGTTGGGCGGCCAGCTCGGCGACCCCACCGACGATCTGGGACCAGTGTTGGTGTTCCTGGCCGGCACCGGAGCCCGATTCATCACGGGCCAGTTGATCCCCGTGGACGGCGGCCTCGCGATGGTCGGCGGCTGAGCCGGGATCGCGACATGGACCGTCTTGGCATCGAGATGCTCAGCGTCTTCGGCATGCCCCCTATCGAATACGTCAATCTCACCGCCGATCTCGGCTGTCGATACATCACGACCGGCATGGTCGGTTTCGCACCGGTGAAAGCTCTGAACTATCAACCATTTTCGCTGCGTGATGAACCCCAGTTGCGGAAAGACCTCCTTTCGGTCATGAACGACCGTGGTGTATCGATCTCGCTGGGCGAGGGGCTGCTCATCGCGGCGGGCGTCGATGTTCGCTCCTACGCCAACGACCTCGACGTCATGGCCGAGCTGCACATACCGCGGATCAACACCGTCAGCCTGGAGCCCGACCGGGCCCGGGCACTCGACGAACTGGCCGTACTGACGGCATTGGCAGCCGAGCGCGGCATCGCCACCTGCGTCGAACCTGTTGTCGGTCTTAGCATCGCGGACCTGCCATCGGCGATCGCCGCGGTGGAGTACGTGGACCGAGACGAGATCAGCCTGCTGATCGACACGATGCACGTGGCCCGCTTCGGTGCGTCGGCCGACGACCTTCGGGCCATTCCCGCTGAGCGGATCGGCTACATCCAGCTGAGCGACACCACGATGCACAAGCGCATGGAGCACTATGCCGAGGAAGCCATGTTCGAGCGGATGGTGCCCGGCGAGGGCGAGTTGCCGCTGCTGGACATGCTCACGGCGCTACCGGAAGATCTGGTCGTCGGGTTGGAGATACCGATGCGCTCGCGCGCAGAGGCCGGCATCAGCGCCCCCGACCGGCTGCTGCCGTGCATCGAAAGCGCGCGTTCACTGTTGAATGCTGCGCGCGAAAACCACTGATTGACAGTCGAATTCACCCGCAGATCGTCAGCTCCCGAGAGCCTTTTTGATCAGTTCGTCTTGCTTTTGGCCGACTTCGGCGACGAATTCCGGTGGCGCCAGCGCGAAGGAGGGTCCGTCGAATTCCATCGTGACCATCGCCTTGCCTTCGGTGAACACCAACACCGTCACTCCCTTGGAGTGATCTGGCGACTGCCCTGTGACGGTCGCACCGCCCACCCCGACTTCGACCCGCAGCGACTTGGCGAGCAAAGTCTCGCGGTGCGTCGCCTTGGCCGAATCGAGCGCACTCGCGGCAGCTTCGATGTCGGGCAGGATCTCGATGGTGTCGATGATCGAGTGGCTGTGGTCTGCGTCGGTGAACGTGATCGTCGCGCCCTGCTGACCGTTCGGGTTTTTGGTCGCCGGACCGCCGGTGAAAGCATCCGGCGCGTGGATGTCTTCGGCCTTGATCAACAGCGTGGTGTAGTCGCTGATCGCGGGGTGCGTGGGAGCGGCGGATCCCGAAGACGGCGTCGACGGCTTCGAATCATTGCCACAGCCGACGGCCAAGGCGCCCACCAGCGTCGCCACGATCGCCATCGTGGCTATCACCGGCGGCGAAATCCTCGTCACACCACGCTCCTTTCTACGTTGGGTAACGGAAACGGTATCTCAGAGCCATGTGCGTTGCCGATCGGTCGTCCTCTTTTGCACCGCGGAATCCCTGATCACGGTCATGACGCCCGAAATGCCGGACCGTTTCGCGTTCAGGCGCTTTTCAGCCGGTCACAACTTCTTCGCGGGCGTACAGCCCGCTTCCGGTGATGAAGGGCAGATCCAATGTCGTCCTGATGCCCGGCGACGCTGCGACCACCGCCGGAATCGCGTTGACGATCCGGCCGGCCGCGCCGCAAATCGCTGCCTGGTTGTGGTCACCGAAGCGACTGCTCGGAACGATGTCCACCGCATACGATGGCTCGCCGGTGATTTCGACACGGTAGGAACCGCCGCCCGCAGCGGGCTGAGGCAAGTCCGGCCGCAGATCGGGCCGCAACCTGGTGATGTGCTCGATGACGATCGCGGGATGGCCGTTGACCATGCCGCGGATCTCGAACTGCAAGACGGCCAGGGTTCCCTTGGCCACGTGGCCGACCGCGATATCGAAATCCTCTGGCGCCGGTTCGCGCTGGTAAGACTCGGTGATCTCGTCGACCTCGATGCCCAGGCCGGCCGCGAGCTGCCTGATCGCCGTGCCCCAGGCAATGCTCAGCACGCCCGGTTGCAGCAGCATCGGAATCTCATCCATCGGCCGGGCGAATCCCATGTAGTGCATGACCTCTGCGCCGTCGTAGGACGCGTAGTCGTGGATCTCCATGCAGCGCACCTGCTCGATGCGCTGACAGGTGCTGGCAAGTGCGAGCGGAATCAGGTCGTTGACGAATCCCGGGTCGACCCCGCTGATAAAGAGGCTTGAATTGCCTTGTAGTGCAGCATCTTCCACCCGCTGGATGTACTTGTCCGGCATCACGCCCCAAGGGTATTGCAGCAACCCGGGTGATGAACCCGACGACATTGATACCGGCGGCGAGGATGCGCATGACGTCGGCCATCGCTTCCGGCAGGCGGGTGTCACCCATCGCGCAGTACACGATGCACTCCGGCCGAGTGGCGATCAGCGCATCCAGGTTGTCGACGGCAGCGATCCCGGTGGACATCATCCAAACCGGCGAGTTCGCCGGCATCCTTGCCGACTTTCTCCGGCGTCGATACGCACAGGCCGGTCAGTTCGAATTGCGGATTGGTGATCAGCTCGATCAACGCCAGCCGCCCGACGTTTCCCGTAGCGACGTGGGCGACTCGGATCGCCATAGCATGATCTCCTCCGTGATTCGAGCGACAAACCGCCCTCGACGCTAGTCCACGGCCAATGCAGGCGCGACAATCGTCGCGTCGTCGCCGTCACGATGGCAGGCGTGGCTACCGAGCCTGCCTGAGCCGTCCCTAACGGAGTTGGCGTCGAACCTGCCGCGGGCTCAGTTGCCGAAGCCGCCGTGTTGCGCTGCCGTCACCGGGGCCGGGCCACCGCCACCTTGCAGATGGCTGGCCGCGAAGTCCACTCCCTGGGAGATCACGCTGCCATCGTCGACGTAGCTGTTGTGCGCGGAGAAGTTCATCCCGTCCGAGCAGACCGGATCTTCGACGGCGCACACCTGGATGGTCTTGGCTTGGAACTGCGGCCCGATCACCAACTGCGGCTGACCGAGGAAGTTCATCGCCCGCGCGTTGGGCGTTCCGAACAGCACCACGGCGGCGACGTGGTTGGCCACCGCGGGGTCCAGCGGCTTCGGGATGGTCGCCGGATCGACATCTTGCGGCACCGTGTCCGGGACAACGTTGGATGTCAGGAAGCCCGCGACCGCGGCGCCCTGCGAATAACCGCCGAGCACCATCTTGGTATTGGGGCATGCACTCGCCTCGTTGGCGACGTGCGCGCGGGCGTCCCGGATGCCGTCCAGGCCGGTCGACCACTGGTCGCTGGCCGGATAGTTCACCGGGTATACATCCAGCGACTTTCCGCCCAAGCGGCCACGCAACGAATCAATGAACGCCTGTCCCGTCGGCCCGACACCCGGTTCCTCACCGGTGCCGCGCGCGAACACCACCTGGGTATCGGGACAGGGCTGGGCGGATGCGGACGGAGCGGTGGCGATCGGAAGTGCGGAAACCCCGAGCGTCCACGCCGCGGCGGCCGCGGCACCAGTGAGACGAGTGACTTGACGCGCAATCATGACGCTGGAGATTCCCCTCACTAATGGTTGTCCAAACTAAGAATTCTCTGGGCATCGTCCTGAAGACCCTCGCGCCACAATCGTAGCCGTCTGCAAGCCATCCGCGCCCGCGGCCAGTTGGTTGCGGCGGCAGAGTGATTCAGCGTGACGCATCGATGCAGCTTGGCGCATCAGCCACTTTCATCAGCTGTACCTCCGGCAGCTCCGGTACCCCGTCGGTGAGAAACCATCGGAAGGCCAGGTTGCCGCGGGGATAGTCAAGCGTGGTCAGTGAATTCGGATGTGTCGTCATGCCTCGAGACAGCACCACGGTCACCGAGCCGTCGGAGTTGGGCACCGCGCTGTGGCCGTTGACCGAGCAACGAGCATCGGTGACACCGTGGGTGGCCATGAACTGGTTCCACACCACCAGGTTCCAGAACCTGCACGGCGGCGGCCGGTGGGTGATGACCAACGCTTCGTCCTCGTCGAGCACAAAGCTGCCGTAGGAGTAGCAGGCGTCGCGGGCCGACCACCCGAAATTGGCATCCGGCACTTGGTAGGGGTCGGCGAATTGGTTTGCTGCGTGAGCGATCTCGTGGCCGAGCGCGTGCGCCTCGATCGACCCGCGCACCCACGGCCAGCGGGATGATCGCGAACATCGTGCGCATCCAGGCGGCGACGGCCCGCAGCTTTGCCGCGGTCTCGGCATCGCCGTGTCGAATCGGGATCGGGCTCGTCGAGCGATTCGATTTGCCAGTGGACCCGGCGACCGGTCTGCGGGTCGGCCTGATAATCGCGGGTCATCAACACCGCGGCATCCGGCGTCGGCCCGAGCTCGAAGGAGAAGTTGCCGTCGGCGTCGATATCGAGATCGTCGTCGCGCACGATCGCCACGACGCGGTCCGACCAGGCGCCCGGCGACGGTTCGTTGTACGCGGTCAGCGAGAAGTAGACGCTGTCGCCCCGATTGCCACTGATTCGATAACGACGGCCGGGATCGACCGGGCAGATGTAGTAGTAGGCGTCGGTGTTGTCGCCGCCCCAGCGGCGGTCCCGCCGAAAGGGCGTATTGACTGCCACGAACACCGGCCGGCTTGGCTCACCGAACAAGTAGGTGTCGAAGGCGACGCCCAAGGTGGTGGCCAACATGCGGTAGCCGTCACCGATCTGTCGGTCGTCGGTGACGGCGCGATCGCCGTCGAGGAACGAGCGGTCCAGACCGCCCAGCGTGTCCAGCAGTTCACGCCAGGCGGCGGTGGACTCGTGCTCACTGCTGGTCATCCGCTTATTCCTCTCGTTATCAGTGTTGCCGTGCGTTCCACCCAGGAGTCGTCGAGCGCGTCGCCGCGGGTGAGCAGGGCCAGGAAGGTGGTACCGGCGACGACCTCGACGATTTCGGCTGCGGTGACGTCGGACCGGACCTCGCCGCGTGCGACGGCATCGGCGAGGCGATCGGTCAGCCCGCGAGACAGGATGTCGCCGAAGCGTTCCAGCAGAGTCGCGTGCAGGGTCAGATCGGCGGCCATCTCACCGACCAGTCCAGGCAGCGCCGCGCGCGCAGCGGGGGTGGTCAGCACCACCGCGGTGCGGCTGACCATCTCGCGAACGTCTCCTGCCAGCGACCCGGTGTCCGGCAAGGCGGTGGCGTCGCTGATCGGGAAGACCGCCTCGTGAACAAGGTGCGCCTTGCTAGGCCAACGCCGGTAGATCGCGGGTTTGCTGGTGCCGGCCTGCCGCGCGATCGCATCCACCGACAAGTCGGCGTAGCCGGTCTCGGCAAGTAGCTCGACGGTGGAGCGCAGCACCGCGCTGTCAATGCGCTTATCGCGGGGGCGGCCAAGCTCTGTCGTCATTACGGAACTCAGAGTAACATAATTCGCCATGACGGATGCCGCGCCCGCGCTCGTACACCTCGACGACCTGGCCGTGCCGCGATTCAGCCCCGATATGGACCAGATCCGCGACCTCATGGCCACGATGGCGGCAGAGTGCCCGCTGGACGCCGAGGTGCTGCACGCCAAGGCCATGGCCGAGACGGGGCTGACCGACTTCGGATCCGACGACTACCGGGAGCGCCTCGAGGTTTTGCTCGCCGCACTGCGTGAGATCGACGGCCTGCAGGACCCCGGGATCGTCAACTTCCACGCGCAGGTGCTGCAGTCGCTCAAAAACCGGCTGCTGCTCAACGACCTGCTGGCCCGCCATCCCGAAATTCGCGAGATCGATTTGCTGCCGCCGGTCGTCATCGCGGGTCTGCCGCGCACAGGCACCACGCATCTGCACAACCTGCTGGCAGCGGGCCCGACGTTCCGCACCATTCCGTACTGGGAGAGTGTGGAGCCGTTTCCACTGCCGGCTGAGCTGGGTATCGAGCCGGATCCGCGCAAGGCGCGGATGGATGTCGCCGTCGAGTTCATGAACGCGGCGATGCCGCACTTTCCGCTCATGCACGAGATGACCACCGAGCACGTCCATGAAGAGATCCAGCTGCTGGCCAACGACTTCTCCACGATGCTCTTCGAAACGCTCGCCCATGTGCCGCGCTGGCGGGACCACTATCTGTCACACGACCAGACATCGTCGTACGAGCATCTGAGGCTTCAGCTGAAAGCGCTGCAATTCCTTCGAGGTGGCCGCCGCTGGCTGCTGAAGTCGCCGCAGCACCTCGAGCAGCTACCGGTGCTGGACGCCGTCTTCCCCGGTGTCGTCGTGGTGTTCACCCACCGCGACCCGGTACCGGTGGTGCTGTCCATGCTCGCGATGCTGACCTACACGGCGCGAATGCATCGCTCTCCGGTGCCGGTGCATGAGATCGCGGCGTCGTGGTCCGAGCGCCTGCAGTCGATGCTGAACGCACTTGTTCGGGATCGCGACCTGATACCGCCGGAGCGGTCGATCGACGTCCACTTCGACGAGTTCATGAACGACGAGCTCGGTGCCGTCGAGCGAATCTACGAGCTCGCCGGAGAGCCGCTCACTGCCGCGGCGCGCGCGGCGATGACCGACTACCTGGACAACCACCAGCGTGGACGGCTGGGCAGGATCGCGACGTCGGCCGAAATGTTCGGACTCGACGAGCACGACCTGCCCGCCCGGTTCAGCCGCTACCGCGAGCGGTTCTCAGTCTGACGTGTGCCTAGGCGGCTTCCGGGGGTGCCGGTGCGTCGTTGGGCACCGTCCCCGGCCGGAGCGGCCTCAGGCGCCGGCGGCGGGGGAGGCGGAGCGTCGGCAGGTTCCGGGGCCGGCGGAGGCGGCGGCTCGGGGGCCAGCATGCTGACCAGTACGGGCGCCGCGGCATCCGCAGGCGCATCGCCGTCCACCGGCAGGTACATGTGGTGGCTGAACTGCGGCTGGAAGGCGCCGCCGCCGCCGATCCGCACGCCGCCGCCTTCGCCGCTGGAGACGGGAGTGCCGTCGGGCAGCGTCACCGCGGTGTGGCCACCGTTCCAGCCGATCACCAGAGCGCCGGGTGCGGTGCCGTACTTGAAGCCTCGCGCCAGCAACGCCGACTCTTCGTTGCCGGTGTTGAACCTGCCACCGAAAGCCGGCCGGTCGGTTGCCACGTTCGAAACCAGGGAGGCCAGACCCGAGCAGTCGTCCCCGCGGGGGAGTTACCACCGGTGATGTAAGGCGTGCCTGACATCTGCTCAAGCAGACCCATCAGCGTTGCTAAAACAAACATGAGCCGGGACGGTACTAACAAGATCAATAGACAACCAAACTTTGTGCACGCCATCACTTTTGCGTATTGAAGATGACGTACGTCTCATCTCGCTAGCCGAAAAGCCTGGTAGATAAAGGTTTCCGAAACGTCAATTTTACATGCGTGGAAAAGTAACCCGTTCTTGACTTTTCGCCGAAAGCCTCAGATTGCTGACTTCAGGCCCAGATGCAGCAACTTTAAGCCAAAAGCCGCCTTTAGCAAAGAGTTATCTATCGCTGTGATCAATATGACCTTTCCGCACCAGATTTCGCGCGTCCGCGCAGCCGGTCCTACGGTGTTCTGTGCGCTTGACTATTCGGCGGGCGGCAACTGCCGCGGGCCATCATTCGCACGCAACTCGGCAGGTCCGTCGCGCTCGGCCAATTCACGTGGCGATTCGCCCGAGCTCGACATCAACGATGTGATATTCCGTTTCGGCGACGGGCGACGTGGCGAGAGTGGCTGGGCCGCAGGAGCTCCGAAGTCGCCGTCATGCTCGTCAGCCGAGGTATACGCGGTCGACTCGGCAGTAGGCGCGAAACCGGAACTTTCTTCGGAGTGAACGGTGACCTTGTGAGTGCGCTTGAGCGAGAAGGTGATCTCCTCAACCTCCTCGATCACCTGGCGCGCGGTGCGCAATGGATGGGTTGACGTATCGATTGCGCGGGCCACGAATCCGGGAACCAGTGGGCGGATCCAGCGGGCAGCAGCTCTGGTGACGTCGGGGATAGTCGGAATCGTCGGCGTTGCAGGAGTATTCCGTCCGCTCGACAACTGCGGGCAGGTTTCCCGCCTCAGCCGCCGCCGGCGTTGGCGCCGCAACGATCGCCTGCGGCGCTGCCAGGCTCGCGGCCTCCGCCTCGGCGGCGATCGGCAAGTAGATGTCGTCGACCGCCGGCGCCGGGTCCGGTGTCGTGGCCTCGATCGCGGCGTTCACCCGATGGCGGAGCTGCGCTCGGTCGATCTCCGTCTGTGCTTCGACAGCGAGCCGGGCGTGTGCGAGTTGCTTTTCGGCCCACATGATTTCGGTGGCCGCACGCATCTCGGCTCGCTTGACCGCGATCGCGGTATCGGCTGTCAGCTCGGCGCGTTCGCGTTCGGCGCGGGCCTGAGCATGGCGATCGTGAGTCGTCTCGCCTCGCCACCGCCGCAGGATCGTCGGCAACAAGGCCAAGAATGCGAAGAACCCGACGGTAAGCAGTTGCAGTATCAGGATGCTCGTGCTGATCGAGGTCAACTGCTGCATGGCGACCCACCGTGCGCCGAGACCGTGATCCGCCTCCGCGAACGCAGCTTGTCGGCTATTCGCTGAGTGACCGCTCGTCGTCGATGATATGCGCATCCAGATCGGGGGCTCGGCGGTCACGAACAGCAATGGCTTCGTCCAGTTCTCGCTGAGAGTCCGCGAGAATCTGGTTGGCCGTTCGGGTTTCGGGCCCCGAACCGGGCACGCCTGTGATGCGGGTTTGCGGACATGCCGGAGTGGGGTGGTATTCGCAGCGGGCGACGACCAGGGCCTCGTCGCGATGTGTGCGCGCTGCGTCAACAGTACGGTCGAGTGCGACACGCAGCGTCGCGCATCCGCTGCAGGCTGCTCGATGCTTGGACGACAGCCGGAGCCGAGGCCGCGTTGCGCGTGACCTGCTGTTGAAGGTGATGGTCGATCGGGCCGGAAAGTATTGCAAGTGAGGCGAATTCGCCCGCCACCGCACACAAGACCACGCCGACGGCCACCGTTCCGCGTTTCGCCGCGCCGAGCATCGGGCCGGTTGCGGTCGTCCGGCTGATCGCGCCCACCAGCAGTGCGAATACCAGAGTGAACGGCAAGACGGCCAGCACCGAGAGCCGCGTTGCCTGCATGACGGCGAGGGTCGTCACCAACCAGGTCAACGCGACAGTGGCGAGCACGACGACGCCGGCGACGGCATGCGCAGAACGCTCGTGACGCTCGCGCAGTTCGCGGCGCTCACCGCCGCCGACCCAGGTGAGCCACGCCGCGGCTGACGAGCCGGAGGATTGCGGTGCGGTGACGTGGTAGGCGCACATTGGATCAGACACCTCCGAGAATTGCCATGTCAGGACACGGCCGGGGACATCGAGTCAATGGCTGGCTGTGTGGCGGGACGAGTGGTTCGCGGAATCGCCAGCCCGGATCGCGCCGGTGCGATAGCTGAATTCTCTCACACCCGCTACCCGTCGCGCGGCTACGAGGTCGTCCTCAGCTGTGCTTGATGCGTCCGATCATTCGAGCGGTCGCACGCTCGATGGTTTCGCGCCGAGCCTCCGGCGTTCGCTGACGCTTGGCTCGGTCGCAGCGCAGGAGCGATTGTGAGCCCCTGCTCGTAGGCCGACACCACGCGCGGATCCACGTAGGAGCGTCGCGCTACCGCCGGCGTGTTACCCAATTGCTCAGAGACCGCGCGCATCACGGCAGCTTCTTCGCGACGGCGAGCTGTCTTGGAGTTCGGTTCGCGGGCAATAGCGAACGCTTCGGCGGCGAGCACCGTGCCATGCCAAGTCCGCAGGTCCTTGACGCTGAAATCTGCGCCCACCAACTCCCGGAAACGCACGTTGAGGTCATCGGCGTGGACTTCGGACCAGCCGTCCGAGGTTCGGTAAGCCAGCAGCCGGTCAGTCGACGTGTCGGCACGCAACAACGATCGGACCGCGCTCAGCACCAACGGATCTTCCAACGAAACCGTCCGGCGCACACCACTTTTGGCGGGATAGTCGAAGTCGACGCAGTCCCGACGCAATCGAACGTGGTCGCGCAGCAGGGTCGACAGTCCGTAGCTGCCGTTCTCCTCGACGTATTCCTCGCCGCCGGCCCGGAAGTAGCCCTGGTCGATCAAATGCTGCGCCAACGCCAACACGCGATCGCGTCCTACCCCGCGGCCCCTCAAATCGGTGAGCAGGTGCAGGCGCCAATCCGGTAGCTGCTTGGCCAGGCTCACCGCACGGTCGTACTTCTCCTCGGACCTCTCGGCTTGCCATCGCTCGTGGTACACGTACTGGCGGCGGCCCGCGACGTCGGTCCCGACTGCCTGAATGTGCCCATTGGGATATGGCGAGATCCATACGTTTTTCCATGCCGGCGGAATGACGAGCGCCTCGATTCGCGCCAGCACCTCTGGGTCGTCGACGCGATCGCGGTCGACGTCGACGTAGGAAAAGCCGCGGCCGCGACGAACGCGACCAAGCCCGGGCCCGTTGACGGTGCTCTTGCGCAGCCTCATGTCACCAGGCCCGGCCCGATCCGGAGATAGCTGCGTAATCATCGGCACCGGTGTACCCCGCGGCGGCGTTTGCCTAACCGGCTGCGATGCGGCTCGGCCGACACGACGGGATCAGTCGCCGTCTCGGAAGCCGACGTGAGACGGTATTCACTTATGCAGGGCTTTGAGTACGTCAGTTACGAGACCTTTGGGCGGCGCTTCTTCGAAGTGGCCGTAACCGAAGAACGCGTCGGCGCGGCGTTCGCCGCGATCGCCGGCAGCCAGTTCGACATGCCCCCGATGGCTCAGGGGCCGGGCAAGATCGCCAAAGTCAGCGCCAACGTGACCATCAAGCAACCGCAAGGTCACCCGTCATGTCGCCGACAGCATCACTTTTGACATCCACATCCCGCTGCTGATCGACCTGCTCGTCGACCTCCGAATCGACAAGCAGCGCTTCACGGTCGACGGCGACATCGCGCTGAGCGCGACCGCACGCGCCGCCGAGCCGCTGCTGCTGATTGTCGACGTCGCCAAGCCGCAGCCCGTCGGACATCACGGTCCACGTGTCGTCGAAAAGTATCCGTGGCGAGTTGCTGCGCATCGTCGCCGGCGTCGACGCGGAGATCCGGCGATTCATCGCGCAATACGTCAACGACGAAATCGATGCGCCCGCAATCGCAAGCGGCACAAGTCATCGATGTGGCCGAGCAACTCGATCAGACCTGGACGGGTATCTGATCTCCGGTGCCGCGGTTTATCCAGCGGGCACGGTCAGGGTATGCACAGCCAGCACGACGGTCGGTTTCAACCACAGCAGGAGAGTGAGACGACGTGGCACGAGTGGATATCTCGACATCGTCGAAACTTTCGCCGGAGTCCGCCTGGAAGCTGGCGTCGGACCTCAGCCGGTTCGGCGACTGGATGACGATATTCGGTGGCTGGCGCGGCGAAGTCCCCGACAAGACATCGAAAAGGGCACGCGCGTCTCGTCGCTCATCAAGGTCAAGGGATTCCGCAACGTCATCCACTGGACCGTCACCCAATACGACGAGCCGAAAGCGATCGAGTTATCCGGCCGCGGACGCGGCGGGATACAAGATCACCGTCGGCATGAAGGTCACCGACGATCAGCCCGGGTTCGACCTTTCAGCTGACCGCCGACCTCGGCGGTGGTCTGCTCAACGGGCCGCTGGGACGGCTGGTGGCACGGATCATCAAGTCGGACGTGCGTAAGTCGGTGTGCAACTTGGCCGCCTCTGGAGTAGTTCGGCGCGCGCCGGGGCTATCACGCGACGCTGGTGGTGTGTCCTGCTCCATTCCCGTTGAACCTGGCGGACTCGCCGCCCCTCCGTGGTCAACCACGCCAGCGCAGCGCCGGCGGCAAGCAAGGCTGACGATCGCCGCGCCGACTCCAACGCCGACCTGCCGGACGGCGAAAGCTGGCCAGGCAGACCACGAACGCCACCACGGCCACCGCGACAAAAACCAAACCCGGCGTCTTGGCTGTGTTCTTCATCGTCTCGCCGGCGCAGCGGTTGCGTGGTCCGGTGATGGTCGATGGGGTCGCTCGCGGTGTCTCCCATGGGTCTCTCCTTCGGTCACACTCGCGTCACGACGTTCTGCTGAGTTACCCGGATTTGCCGAGCGAGAAAACGCTTCGCAGCTGGCGGCCGCATGAAGTCGGTTTGTGGTTGCGCGCCGGGTGGCAACATGGACGATGGTGACGTCGGTTGTGATCGTGGGCAGTGGATTTACCGGCTTCGAGTGCGCGCGGCGGCTGGCCCGCCGACTGCGCAAAACCGATGTCGATGTGACGATCATCTCGCCGGTCGACTACATGCTCTACACGCCGCTGCTGCCGGACGTGGCCGGGGGAGTGGTCGACGCGCGATTCGTGGCCATCCCGCTGGCAGGCACGCTCAAGGGCGTGCGCGCGATTCGCGGCCGGGTGGACCGCGTCGATCTAGAGCAGCACCGGCTGCAGTTCACCGATCTCGAACAGCGCACCCGCGAGCTGTCCTGGGACCGGCTGGTGTTGACTCCCGGTTCGGTGACCCGTCTTGTTCGATATTCCTGGATTGGCCCAGTACGCAAGGGGTTTGAAGTCGACCGCCGAGGCGCTCTATCTCCGCGACCACGTGCTGGAGCAATTGGAGTTGTCCTGCTTGGAAGAGGACGCCGAGTTGGCGCGGGCTCGACGCACCATCGTCGTGGTGGGCGCATCGTATTCCGGGACGGAACTCGTCTTGCAACTTCGCGCACTGGCCACACGCTGCGGCCAAGCAGATGAACTTCGACCCGGACGTCGGTGAAATTCTCTGCTGCTCGACCTCGCCGAACAGGTGATGCCGGAGGTCGGTGAGAAGCTAGGCGCTCGCGCGCAGCGGGTCCTGCGGAAACGCGGGGTCGACGTCCGATTGGGCTTGACGCTCAACGAGGTTCACCCGGACCATGTCGTACTCAGCGACAATTCGCAGGTGGACACCCATACGGTCGCGTGGGTAACCGGGGTGACCGCCGCCCCGCTGATCCAGAAGCTGGGTCTGCCGACCGAGAAGGGCCGGCTGAAGGTGCAGACCGATTTCGCGGTGCCCGGCCATCCCGACGTGTTCGCGGCCGGCGATGCCGCCGCGGTGCCGGACGTGACCCAACCGGGCAAGATCACCCCGCCCACGGCCCAGCACGCGACCCGCCAGGGAAAAGTGTTGGGCGACAACGTCGCCGCCAGCCTCGGACACGGGAAGAAACGAGAGTACAAGCACCACGACATGGGTTTGGTGGTCGACCTGGGGCCGCATCAGGCAGTGGCAAACCCACTGAAGATCCCGCTGTCCGGCTTCCCGGCCAAAGTCGTCACCCGCGCCTACCACCTGTATGCCATCCCTCGAGGGGTCAACCGCTGGGCGGTCACGCTCGCGTATCTGACCGACGCGTTGTTCGCCCGTTCGGTGGTATCGCTGGGACTCTCGACGCAGAGCGACGCCGAATTCTCCACCAGCGAAGGCATTCCACTGCCAAAAACCGGCTGACGACATGCCGGCCGGCAAGTCGGCGGGCCTGGTCACCGTTCCTCTGGAACGGGCTCGATCAGCCGATGTGGACGGCCGGCAGTGAACACTTGAAAATCGTTGTCGCGCAGACCTTTTCAGGTTGAGCGCCGAGTCACTGGTCTGATCGCCGTCTACACGCGGCAGTCATCAGGGTCTTGCTGCGTCCCCGAAAGACACAACGCCCCGATACCAGTCAACGGTCTCGGCGATCGCCTCGTGCATGGTGTGACGGGGTTCCCAACCCAGCATCCTGCGGGCCTTCGCAGCAGATAGATACTGGTGGGATATCTCGTGGTGGGCGGTGGCCCGGATGTCCGGTTCCAGCTCAGTCCCAGTTGCAGCCTGCAGCATTTCGACCAATTGCAGCACGGAGAGCGGACTTTCGGTCGAGAAGTTGAACGCCTCGCCTCCAAGTGTCGGGTCCTCGAAGATCGCCTCGGCAAGCTGTAGATAAGCGAGCACTCCGTCGGCCACGTAGAGATAGTCCCGGGTCATCGTTCCGTCCGAGCGGATCACTGGACGTTGGCCCTGGAGCAGGAGACGTATCGTGCCCGGGACGAGCCGCTCCCAGTTCGTATCTCCAGGACCGAAGAAATTGCCGCACCGGGTGATGACGACGGGCAGGTCGTAGATACGAGCGAAGCTCTGGGCGATGAGGTCCGAGCACGCCTTGGAGACATCGTAAGGATTGACAGCGCGGAGTGGCATATCTTCCGTATAGGGAAGGACGGTTTGCTCTCCGTAGGCCTTGTCGCTACTCGCCGTGACGATCTGGCGAACTGTACTGGTGCGGCGCGCCGCTTCCAGCAGCGCCCAGGTTCCCCGGACATTGGCATCGTAGGTCGCCACCGGATTGCGATTCGCCACTCCCACCTGGCTCTGAGCAGCCAGGTGGAAGACGGTCGCTACGTCGTAATCTCCGAGCATCCGCTCCATGAGGGACTGATCCTCGACCGCCCCCGTGACTATCGACACCTTCGGCCACCACACGTCCCGTATGGCCGAGGACGGAACGGTGTCGCGAACGAGCACGACGACGCGTGCCCCGAGTGCCGCGAGGGCAGCGGTCAGGTGATTACCGAGGAATCCGGTTGCTCCTGTCACCGCTACCCGGCGTCCGTCCCAGAAGTCCGGGTTGGGTTCGAACGGCGTGATATTCGTTCCGGTCGTCATCGCTGGTCTTCATTATTGGTCTGGATCCGTTCCGGTGCCGGTCAATCGCACCCAGGGCCCGCGTCCTCCCGCACAGAGCGCGGTCAGCTCCTGGGCATCCTTCTGGGTGTCCATCGATTTCCAGAATCCTTCGTGACGGTAGGCGAACAAGTCGCCGGCGTTAGCTAAGGAAGGAAGAACCTCGCGTTCGAGATCTTCCCCGTCCCAGCGATCGAAGACTCGGCTGGCCATAACGAAGAACCCGGCGTTGATCGGGTGGTCGTGCAGCTTCGGCTTCTCTCGGAATCCGCTCACCCTTCCCTTTTCGTCGAGATCGAAGGTTCCATACGGAGAAGGAAGAGAGACCGTGGTTACTGTCGCTGCCCCGCCATGGGCGCGGTGGAAGTCCAAGAGGTGGTGGAGGTCGACGTCTCCCAGGCCATCGGAGTACGTGAGAAAGAACTCGGCGCCCAGACGTTCGCGCACCTTCATGACTCGACCACCCGTGTTGGTCTGCTCGCCCGTGTCGACCACCTCGACCTGCCAACTGGCAGGCAGGGTCTGCGCGAATTTCCATACCAGCTCTGCCTTATAACCGGCCGCCAGGATGAAGTCGGTGAAGCCCTGGTCCGCATAGATCTCCATCACGTGGGCGAGCACCGGACGGTCTCCGACCAGCAGTAAGGGCTTGGGAACCTCCAGGGTCGAGGGCATGGCTCGGACGCCCGTTCCGCCGCAGAGGATTACGGTCTGCATGTCGCCGCGACGGGGTAAAGAACCGAGCCAGAGCATAGTTTCATTGATATCTCCCGGGTCAGTTGCGTGGTGTCAGCCTCCGTTATTCTCCTTGCCTGCATGGACCATTCAACAGATAAGGGCCAATGCTGACGTTGTCGAGCCACAGCAGCGCGGCTTCGTGTCATTCTGACCATCGGGGACGGTGAGGTCACAGCGACGCCATGTGTCAAGCGGTACCGTTCCTGCTTGGACGTGGGGGCATCACCGCGAGTTAGGTTCCGCCGATGAAGTTTGTGGTGGCAGGCTATGGAAGTCGCGGCGATGTGGAGCCCTGCATCGCCGTCGGTCGGGAGCTGCTGCGCCGAGGTCACGACGTGCGCCTGGCCGTTACTGTCGCCGCCTGACATGCTTGCGTTCATCGAGTCCGCGGGGCTTACTGCGGTTCCCTACGGCCCGGACTGGCAGGCGCAAATGCGCGACGACGGTTTCGTCCGCATGATCCAGAATCCGCTCAGCGCGATCCACGAAGCTGTCGAGTACGTCGCCCAGGTCTCGGCGGAGAAGAGCGCGGCGTTGAGTGTCGTTGACAAATGGGGCCGACCTGCTACTGGCGGGCATGAACGAGCAGGGGCTGGCCGCCAATGTCGCGGAGTATTACGGCATTCCGCTGGCCGTACTGCACTCCTTCCCGCCGCAGATTTTGGAGCTCGGGTCGCCGCACGGGAGCTTAGCGGGAAGCAGGCTGATCTTGCCCAACGCCGGGCACTCGGCTTACCGGAGGCAACTGGGCTCTCGACACGAACCGACGGTGGAACACAAATCGCTGGAGATCCAGGCTTACGACGAGCTCTGTTTTCCCGGGCTGGCAGCCGAATGGGCGGACCAGGGCCTACGACGCCCATTCGTCGGGGCGCTGACGCTGGAGATGCCGACGGCCGCCGACGACGAGGTCTTGTCGTGGATTGCCGCGGGCCCGCCGCCGATCTACTTCGGCTTCGGCAGCACGCCGATCGCGTACCCCGCTGACACGGTCGCCGCGATCAGCGCGGCCTGCGCGCAGTTGGGCGAGCGGGCGTTGATCTGGTCTGGGCCGAATGACTTCACCGACGTCCCGCATGCCGAGCACGTCAAGGTTGTGGATACGGTAAGCCAAGCGGCCATCTTTCCCGCGTGCCGCGCTGTCGTCCATCATGGGGGCGCCGGCACCACGGCCGCGGGCCTGCGCGCCGGAATCCCCACCTTGGTCCTCTGGAACGGGCTCGATCAGCCGGTCTGGGCTGATACGGTCACCCGCCTGAAAGTCGGCTTTGGACGGTGCTTTTCGGAAAGCACCGTGAATTCACTGGTCGCAGACCTGCACTCCGTCCTTGCTCCGCACCACGCGAGTCGAGCCCGTGAGGTCGCCGCCCAGATGACCACACCGGCCGAAAGCCGCGCCCGCGCAGCCGATCTCCTGGAAGACGCCGCGCGACGCGGGCGTCTCGGCTGATCGCGAGACGCGTCTTACTCTGAAGGCCCGGTGATTCGCAACCGGCGCACCGGTCGGGTCTCGATGGCATTGATCGTCAACGCGCGCCTCGCGATCCGCCATCCCGCATCGGTATGCTGATACTCGTCGTCGTAGCGCAGATGCCAGATCACGTCGGTGAGCTGATCCGCGTCTTGGCTCCAGTGATGCGCAATACAGGCAACACGGCCGTGTGCGACGTCCGGCCGCGAGGCGTCGTCGTACACCTCGCCCACGATCGCGTGTTCGGTGCGGATAACGGCGGCGACGGCGGCAATTGCGGCGCTGATCGCAGTGTGCCCGCGGTGTCGATGAACCGGCTCCAGCGCGGTTGGCGGATCAGGCAGGATCAACTCAGCTGTCTCGGTGAAAAGCTCTACGACAGAGTCGAATTGACGGTCGTCGACTGCCGCGGCGTAACGGTGTACCAGGTCGCTGATCGCCGACCCGGTCGGTCTGCGCGGAGCGTCACGTCGGCAAGCGACAAACGTTGGGCGCAGGCCGACAGCTCGTCCTTGGCCTGCTCGAGATCGGCGGTCGGCGGCATGGCCAGCACCAGTCGATCGGCGCCTTGGGCGACCAACCGCTCAGCGCGTTCGGGGTCGACTTTGGTGACCGAATGGCCCAGCGACACTTCGATATCTGCCGGATCGCGTCCGGCGGCCGCCGCCTCGTCGCGCATCAGCCCCAGCATTGCCTCCAGCTGGGAACCGGCCACTCCCAACGGCTGAAAGCCGTCGCCGAAGCGACCGGCCCGCCGAGCAGCCGCTTTACTGTGCCCGCCGATGTGCACCGGAAGATTCTGCCCGGCAACTGGTTTCGGACTGCAGACGACATTGGCGAACTGGAAGAACTCGCCGCGATGGGTGACGCCGTCCGGCTGCTGATCCCACAACGCCCGCAGCACCGCCAACTGCTCGTCGGCACGTCGACCCCGGCTTTCGAACTCGGTGCCGCACGCCTCGATCTCTTCTCGCAGCCAGCCCACGCCGACGCACAACCGAAGCCTTCCACCCGACAACGCGTCGACGGTCGCCGCCCGTTTGGCCAGCACAACCGGATGATGGTTGGGCAGCACCAGAACTCCGGTGGCCAGCCCGAGCCGGTCGGTGTGGGCGGCTAGAAACGCCAGCAGGTCAAGCGGATCGGGGACTGGGCAGTCGGACGCCAATTCCACGCGGCCCGAGGGGTCGTACGGATAGACGCTGTCGTAGCGAGTCGCCAGGACGGTGTGCTCGACGGCAACGATCGATTCGAAGCCGCATGCTTCGACGTGGCGGGCGAATGCCGCCATCCACCGCGGGTCTGCGGTAACACCGGCAGCGACGGGGGCGACGACGGCGAATTTCACGGTCTTCATGGCAAATTGAAGCTAACAGGTGGTTTCGGCCGGGCGGACGGCCGTCTGGGCTCGCATGGCTTCGGCCAGAGCGATCGCCCGGTGATCGGTGAACACGTCTTCGAGCAGGACCGGGCGGCCATCGGGACCGCTCAGCGGAACCCGCCAGTTGGGGTATTCATCGGTGGTGCCCGGTTGGTTCTGCGTGCGCTGATCGCCAACAGCGTCGGTCAGGGCTAGCCCAAGCAGCCGCGACGGCGTTCGGCCCAAATACTTGTGGAGGGCGAGCACGGTCTCCTCGACGTCGGCGTGTTTCGACAGCAGGCCGACTCGACGCAACTCCGCCAGCCACGCCGCCCGCTCGGCTTCGGCGGCCGCAAGCTCCTGCTCGACCGGCCGGGTCAACAAACCCAGCGAATCCCGCAGGCGCACATGCTCGTTGGCCAGATAGCCGGCGGTCGGCGGTAGGTCGTGAGTGGTCACCGACGACAGGCAATATTCGCGCCAGCGCTCGGCCGGCAGCGGACCGCCACCACCGTCGCGGTCCAGTTCGAACCACAGAATCGACGTGCCGAGCACGCCGCGTCCCCGTAGATAGTCGCGCACCCATGGCTCAACGGTGCCCAGATCCTCGCCAACCACCAGCGCCGAGGCGCGATAAGCCTCCAGCGCGACGATGCCGATCATCGCCTCGTGGTCATAGCGGACATAGGTGCCCTCGGTGGGGGCTTGGCCCTTCGGAATCCACCACAGCCGGAACAAGCCGATGATGTGGTCGATGCGCACCCCGCCGGCGTGCCGCAACACGCTGCGGATCAAGGCGCGGAACGGCTGATACTCCAGCTCTTCGAGGCGGTCCGGGCGCCACGGCGGTTGCGACCAGTCCTGGCCTAGCTGGTTGAACTCATCCGGCGGCGCGCCGGCGGACACCCCGAGGGCCAACGCGTCCTGCAGCGCCCAGGAATCGGCGCCGTTGGGATGCACGCCGACGGCGAGGTCGTGCATGATCCCCAAGCGACATCCCCGCGGACACCGCCTGCGACTGCGCGGTGGCGAGTTGCTCGTCAAGCTGCCACTGCAGCCAACGATGGAAATCCACCGCCGCTCGATGCCCGGCGACGAATTCTGCGACGCCGTCAGCGCCGGGATGCCGCACCGACTCGGGCCACTGGTGCCAGTCGCCGCCGTATTTCTCAGCCAGCGCGCACCAGGTGGCGAAGTCATCGAGCGCCGCGCCCTCGCGGTCGCGGTATGCCGCGTACGCCAGTTCGCGGCCGGCAGTTCGCGGAACCCGGTAGACGAGTTCCAGCGCCGCCCGCTTGGCCGTCCATGCGGCGTCGCGGTCGATGGAGTCCAGCGCGGCCGCGTGTTGCTGAACTCCTCGCGCAGCCGCCGCACCCGGCCTGCGTTTACGGCAGGTGGGCGAACTCCGGAATGGCCTCGACGCGCAGATACAGCGGGTTGACGAAGCGGCGCGACGTCGGCAGATACGGCGACGGCTCCATAGGAGAGGTCGGCTCCGCCGCGTGCAACGGATTGACCAGCACGTAACCGGCGCCGTAAACCGACGCCGACCACACCGCAAGGTCGACGAGATCGGTGAGGTCGCCGACACCCCAGGACTGGCGGGACCGGACGCTATATAACTGCGTGGCCAGTCCCCAGGTGCGACGAGCGCCGAGGCGCTCGGGCACGCCAAGCCAGGCCGGTGTCACGATCACCGCGGCGCTGGCCTCGTCCTCGCCGGAGCGCAGATGCACCCGGTGATAGCCCAGCGGCAGATCGTCGGGCAGCACGAAGCTGGCTTCGCCGATCCGGCGTCCGTCCAGGTCGAACGGCGGGGTGAAATTGTCGACCTGCCGTATCCCGGTGCGAACGGTCCCGTCTTCGAGCACCACCCACACCTCGGCCGGCTGACCGTGGGTTACGTGCACCCAGAACGTGGTCTGCGCGCCGGCCTGCCCGACGATGGTCGGCGGCAGGGCGCGCGACCAGTGCGCGCGCTCGTGCGCAGCCCGCGCCGCAGTTGCGTTCCGCCTCGTCAGCGGCGGGGATGCCGAGCGCCGCCAGCACTGCTATCAATGTGCTTTCCGGGACGCCGACTCGGCGACCGCTCCAATCGTCGTAGTCGGTGGCGATCCCGAATCGACCCGCAAGTTCGACCAACGACGGCGCCATTTGGCTCATACCGACATCTTGCTTGTCGAGATGTCTGAGATGCGACCCGAGTGTTCACCTCGGCGTCGTCTTTTCTGTGAGCTGGGTTTGCTCCGGGCCGTACGATGCGCAGCGACGATTTCTTCGATTCCTTCCCACCTAATCAATGGCAGGTGACGGCACTGTGGCGCAAACCACTACCGGCGTGGACGCAAATATCGCGGCCGCGTCCAAACATTCGCCTGGCGAGGTCGCCTGGGGTGCCCTACCGTTATCCCTGTGAATCGTGGGACTAGACAGCATTCGGTGCTCGGTCGCTGGAGCGTGAGCAAAAATGGCCGGTGATCAGCAGCGGGGTTCGGGCTACGGCCTCGGACTGTCCACCCGGACCCAGGTAACCGGTTACCAGTTCCTGGCCCGTCGTACCGCTATGGCGTTGACGCGCTGGCGGGTGCGGATGGAAATCGAACCCGGCCGGCGCCAAACGCTGGCCGTGGTGGCGTCGATTTCGGCCGCCTTGGTGATCTGCCTGGGCGCCTTGCTGTACTCCTTCATCAGCCCTCCGGGCAGCTGAACGACACACCGATCATCGCCGACCGTGATTCCGGAGCACTGTATGTCCGGGTCGGCGACAAGCTGTATCCCGCGCTGAACCTGGCATCCGCCCGGCTGATCGCTGGACGCGCGGACAACCCGCACAAGGTGCGGGGGAGCCAGATCGCCGAGCAGCCGCACGGGCCGCTGGTCGGCATCCCCGGCGCACCGTCGGAGTTTTCCCCGACCACCCCGGCGACGTCGTCGTGGCTGGTGTGCGACTCGGTGACACCGACGGCCGGCGTTGGTGCGCCGCCGGTGACGGTCACCGTCATCGACGGCACGCCCGACCTGTCGAACCGTCGCCACGTGCTGAACGGGTCCGACGCCGTGGTGCTCAGGTACGAGAAGGACACCTACGTGGTCCGGCAGGGGCGTCGGTCGCGCATCGATTCGACCAACCGCGCGGTGTTGCTGCCGCTGGGCTTGACCCCGGAGCACGTCAGCCAGGCGCATCCGATGAGCCGTGCGCTGTACGACTCGTTGCCCGTCGGCCCCGAGTTGACGGTGCCCAGGGTCCCGGGCGCCGGCCAACCGGCAGCATTCACCGGTGCACCCGGGCCGATCGGAACCGTGATCGTGACGCCGCAAATCAGTGGGCCGCAACAGTATTCAGTGGTGCTGGCCGACGGCGTGCAGACGGTCAATCCGCTGGTCGCGCAGATCCTGCAGAACGCCGGCACCCCGGCAGGCAACTCGCCGGTGGTCGTGGCCCCCGCGTCGCTGGCGAAGATGCCGGTCGTCAACGGGCTGGACCTGTCGGCCTACCCCGACGCCCCGCTCAGCCCGATCGACCTGAAGGAGAACCCCGCGACGTGCTGGTGGTGGCAGAAGACCGCCGGTGAGGAGCGCGCTCGCATCCAGGTGATCTCCGGGCCGACGATCCCGGTGCCCAACGGCTCGACCGACAAGGTCGTGTCGCTGGTCAAGGCGGACTCCTCGGGCCGCGAAGCCGATCACGTCTTCTTCGGCCCTGAGTACGGCAACTGGGTCGTCGTCACGGGCAACGACCCGGGGTCGAGCACGTCCGAATCCCTTTGGTGGCTCACGAGTTCCGGTGCGCGCTTCGGCGTGGAGAACACTCGTGATTCCCGCTCCGCACTGGGGCTGACGGCCAAGCCGTCGCCGGCGCCGTGGGTCGCGTTGCGCCTGCTGGCACCGGGCCCCGCACTATCTCGCGCCGATGCGTTGGTGCGTCATGACACCCTTCCGACCGATATGAACCCCGCAGAGTTAGTGGTACCCAAGTGAAGCAAGGTTTCGCACGCCCAACGCCCGAGCGGGCGCCTGCCGTCAGGCCGGAGAACATCGTCCTTCCGACACCGCTGAGTGTCCCGCCGCCCGAAGGTAAGCCGTGGTGGCTGATCGTGGTCGGTGTGCTGGTGGTCGGCTTGCTGGTCGGCATGGTCGGTATGACCGTCGCCAACGGCTCGCGGATGTTCCTGGGCGCCGGTTCGATCTTCCCGATCTTCATGATCGGCGGCGTCGCCATGATGATGTTCGGTGGCCGTTTCGGTGGCCAGCAGCAGATGAGCCGGCCGAAGCTGGACGCGATGCGCGCCCAGTTCATGCTGATGCTGGACATGCTGCGGGAGACCGCGAACGAGTCGGCCGACAGCATGGACGCCAACTACCGCTGGTTCCACCCGGAGCCGACGACGCTGGCCGCCGCGGTGGGCTCACCCCGGATGTGGGAGCGCAAACCGGACGGCAAGGACCTCAACTTCGGTGTTGCCCGCATCGGGGTGGGCATGACCCGTCCCGAGGTGACCTGGGGCGAGCCGCAGAACATGCCGACCGACATCGAGCTCGAGCCGGTGACGGGTAAGGCACTGCAGGAATTCGGTCGCTACCAGAGCGTCATCTACAACCTGCCGAAGATGGTGTCGCTGCTGGTCGAGCCGTGGTACGCGCTGGTCGGTAACCGCGAGCAGACGCTGGGCGCCATGCGCGCGCTCATCCTGCAGCTGGCCTTCTCACACGGGCCCGACCACCTGCAGATGATCGTTGTCACTTCCGACATGAGTAAGTGGGACTGGGTCAAGTGGCTGCCGCACTTCGGCGATCCGCGCCGCCGCGACGCCGCCGGCAATATCCGGATGGTGTACGGGTCGGTCCGTGAGTTCGCCGCCGACCAGGCCGAATTGTTCGCTGGGCGTGGGTCTTTCACGCCTCGGCACGCAAGCTCGTCGGCGGAGACACCGACGCCGCACCACGTGATCATCGCCGACGTCGACGACCCGCAGTGGGAGTACGTCATCAGCGTCGACGGTGTGGACGGCGTGACGTTCTTCGATCTGACCGGTTCTGCGCTGTGGACCGGCAATCCGGAGCGGGTGCTGAAGTTCACCAATGACATCGGTGTGATCGAGGCACTGCCCCGCGACCGCGACACCTGGATGGTGATCGACGACAACAAGTGGTTCTTCGCCCTCGCCGACGACGTGACCGAGTCCGAGGCCGAGCAGTTCGCGCAGCGGGTGGCCCGTTGGCGACTGGCCGAGGCGTACGAGGAGATCGGTCAGCGCGTCGCGCAGATCGGCGCCCGAGACATCCTGTCCTACTACGGCATTGAGGACCCGTCCGAGATCGACTTCGACGCGTTGTGGAGCAGTCGGCGCGACGCCCTGACCAGCCGCTCGCGGCTGCGGATCCCGTTCGGTAACCGGTCGGACAACGGCGAGCTGCTGTTCCTTGACATGAAGTCCCTCGACGAAGGCGGCGACGGTCCGCACGGCGTCATGTCGGGAACCACCGGTTCCGGTAAGTCGACGCTGGTGCGTACCGTGCTCGAATCGCTGATGCTGGCGCATCCGCCAGACGAGCTGCAGTTCGTGCTGGCCGACCTCAAGGGTGGGTCCGCGGTCAAGCCGTTCGGCGGCGTGCCGCACGTGTCGCGCATCATCACCGACCTCGAAGAGGACCAGGCGCTCATGGAGCGCTTCCTGGACTCGCTGTGGGGTGAGATCGCCCGACGAAAGGCGGTCTGCGACAACGCCGGTGTCGATGACGCCAAGGAATACAACGAGATGCGCTCCAGGATGCGGGCACGCGGCCAGGACATTCCGCCGCTGCCGATGCTGGTGGTCGTCATCGACGAGTTCTACGAGTGGTTCCGGATCATGCCGACGGCTGTCGACGTTCTGGACTCCATCGGCCGGCAGGGTCGTGCCTACTGGATCCACCTGATGATGGCCTCGCAGACGATCGAGAGCCGGGCCGAAAAGCTCATGGAGAACATGGGTTACCGGTTGGTGCTGAAAGCGCGTACCGCCGGTGCGGCGCAGGCCGCGGGTGTTCCCAACGCCGTCAACCTGCCCGCGCAGGCCGGTCTGGGCTACTTCCGCAAGAGCCTCGACGAGATCGTCCGCTTCCAGGCCGAATTCCTGTGGCGCGACTACCGCCGCGGCGTCTCGCTCGACGACGACGGGCCGGCGATGCTGACCCATTCCGTCGATTACATTCGGCCGCAACTGTTTACGACTGGCTTCACGCCGATCGAGGTCAGTGTCACGGGGCCGGACGACTTCGACGCGCTGACCAACGGCGACCTCGGCGAGGTCTTCGGCACCAATGGAGCCAGCGGGAGCCCAGACGAAGAGGAAGAAGAACAAGCGATCAGGACGCCGAAGGTCGGCACCGTGATCATCGATCAGCTTCGACGGATCGACTTCCAGCCTTATCGGTTGTGGCAGCCACCGCTGGATCGGCCAGTGTCGATCGAGGACCTGGTCAACCGCTTCCTCGAGCGGCCGTGGCAGGAGCAGTACGGCACGACGACCGACCTGGTGTTCCCGGTCGGGATCATCGACCGGCCGTTCAAGCACGACCAGCCGCCGTGGACGGTGGACACCTCGGGGCCCGGTTCCAACGTGCTGATCCTGGGCGCCGGTGGATCGGGCAAGACCACCGCTCTGCAGACGCTGATCACCTCGGCCGCGCTGACCCACACGCCCGAGCAGGTTCAGTTCTACGTCTTGGCGTACAGCAGCACCGCGCTGACGACGGTGGCCGGGCTGCCGCACGTCGGCGAGGTCGTCGGTCCGACCGACCCGTACGGCGTTCGCCGCACGGTGGCGGAGCTGCTTGCGCTGCTCCGCGAGCGCAAGCACACCTTCCTCCAGTACGACGTGCCGTCGATGGAGGTCTTCCGGCGGCGCAAGTTCGGTGGGGAGGCGGGCCGCGTGCCCAACGACGGCTTCGGCGACATCTTCCTGGTGATCGACAACTACCGGGCGCTCGCCGAAGAGAACGAAGTGCTCATCGAGCAGGTGAACCAGATCATCAACCAGGGACCGTCGTTCGGTATCCACGTGATGGCCACGGCCGACCGCGAATCGGAGCTTCGGCCGCCGGTGCGCAGCGGTTTCGGATCCCGGATCGAGCTGCGTCTGGCTGCGGTCGAGGACGCCAAGCTGGTGCGCTCGCGGTTCGCCAAGGATGTTCCGGTCAAGCCGGGCCGCGGCATGGTCGCGGTCAACTACGTTCGACTGGACAGCGATCCGCAATCCGGTCTGCACACGCTGGTGGCCAGGCCGGCACTGGCCGACACCGCGGACAATGAGTTCTCGTCCGACAGCGTTGCGGCAGCGGTCAGCCAGATCGCGGCCGGCCACGCACCTCCGGTGCGCAGGCTTCCCGCGAAGTTCGGCCTGGAGCAGGTGCGGACGCTGGCGCAGCAGGATCAGCGCAAGAACGTCGGCGTCGGTGGAATCGCTTGGGCCATCAACGAATTGGACCTGCAGCCGGTCTACCTCAACTTCGCCGAGAACGCGCACCTGATGGTGACGGGTCGACGCGAATGTGGCCGTACGACGACGTTGGCAACGATCATGGCCGAGATCGGGCGGGTCTATGAGCCGGGAGCCACCATCGCCCCACCGACATCACGTCAGTCGGCACAGGTGTGGCTGGTCGACCCGCGTCGTCAACTGCTGACCACGCTGGGCACCGACTACGTCGAGAAGTTCGCCTACAACCTCGACGGCGTCTCGGCGATGATGAACGAGCTGGGCGAAGTGCTGACCCGCCGCGAGCCGCCGCCGGGCTTGTCGGCCGAAGAGCTGCTGTCCCGTGCATGGTGGAGCGGGCCGGAGATCTTCCTGATCATCGACGACGTGCAGCAACTGCCGCCGGGCTTCGATTCGCCGCTGCAGAAGGCCGCGCCGTGGGTGACCCGGGCGGCCGACGTCGGCCTGCACGTCATCGTCACCCGCACCTTCGGTGGATGGTCGTCGGCCGGTAGCGATCCGATGCTGCGGGCGCTGGCCCAGGCCAACGCGCCGTTGCTGGTGATGGACGCCGACCCCGACGAGGGCTTCATCCGCGGCAAGATGAAGGGTGGTCCGCTGCCCCGCGGTCGTGGTCTGCTCATGGCCGAGGACACTGGCGTGTTCGTCCAGGTCGCAGCCACGGATCTGCGTCGATAGCAGGATCTGGAAAAAGTCCCCCGCCCGGATGGGTGGGGGACTTTTTTGTGCACGGGGGAGCGCGGTCGCTTCCCCGGGATCGCTGCCAGACATCTCATAGCCGGCGCATAGCTTCGCCATGACAGCAGCCCATCTTTCCTAGTTAACGTCTCTAACTAGTGACAGATGGGATTTGCGGTGAAGGGAGAGCCAGATGTCGTTTGTCAGTACGCAACCGGCCGAGTTGACGGGCGCGGCGGACAATCTGCAGGGCGTCGGGTCAACCATGATTGCGCAGAACGCCGCGGCAGCGGCTCCGACGACCGGGGTGATACCCGCTGCGGCAGATGATGTCTCGGCCCTGACAGCGGCCCAGTTCGCCACCCACGCCGAGATGTATCAGGTCATCAGCGCCCAGGCAGCGGCGATCCACGAGATGTTCGTCAGCACGCTGGGCGCCAGTGCGGGCTCCTACGTGGCCACCGAGGCCGCGAACGCAGTCGCTGCCGGATAGGCGGTTTCAGACGATGTTGGATTTCGCCGCCCTGCCGCCCGAGATCAACTCCGGCCGAATGTATGCCGGCCCGGGCCCGGGCTCGATGCTGACCGCCGCGACGGCCTGGCAGTCGCTGGCCGAGGAGCTGAGTTCGGTTGCGGCGAACTATGGTTCGATCCTGTCCACGTTGACCGGCGGCCCCTGGACGGGTGCCAGCTCGACGTCGATGGCCGCAGCTGCCGCACCGTACGTGACGTGGCTCAGCGCCACCGGCGATCAGGCGCAGCAGGCCGCCGCGCAGGCCGCAGCCGCCGCCAGCGCATACGAAACCGCTTACGCCGCAACGGTTCCACCACCACTGATTGCCGCCAATCGAACCCTGCTGGCAGCACTTGTCGCAACCAACATCCTGGGGCAGAACACGCCGGCCATCATGTCCACCGAAGCCCTCTACGCCGAGATGTGGGCACAGGACGCCTCCGCCATGTATGGCTACGCCGGCGCGTCGGCTACCGCGTCACAGGTCACCCCGTTCACCACACCGCCGCAGACCACCAACCCGGGCGGAGTGACAGGGCAGCTGGCGGCGGCCGCCCAGTCGGCGGGTACGTCCGGCGGGACCGACGTCGAGACGCTCATGTCGTCGGGCCCGCAACTCATCTCGAGCACACCGGGGGCCCTGCAGAGTCTCTCGGCGCCACAGACGCTGAGCGGCCTGGCAACCACGGCGACCGACACATCCTCGTCCTCCTCGTCGGCGACGTCACTGCTCAACGAGCTCAGCACGCCGATGAAGTTCGCGTCGATGCCGATGAGCATGCTGTCCAAGCTGTTCACAGCGGGCAGCACCGCCACCGCCGCCAAAGCTGCGACGACCGCAGCCAACGAGCTGGGCGCAGCCCAGTCGGCCGGAATCGGTTCCGGGACTGGTGCATTGACCTTGTCGGGTTTCGGTGGGCTGGGCCAGAGCATGCCGGCTGTCTCGGCGGGCATGGGCCAGGCCACGACCGCAGGCGCCCTGTCCGTACCCACCGCGTGGACCGGCGCGGCGACACCAGCAGCAGGCTTCGCCACCGGCACGCCGTTCGGCGGCGCTGTTCCGGTGGCGCCCGCGGGGGCCCACCCGGGTGTGCCGCCGATGATGCCGATCACCGCGATGGGCGGACGGGAAGCCGCTCCGCCGCCGACCCGATTTGAGCTTCGTTCGGCCGTGATCCCCTTCACACCCGCCGCTGGATAACGGCCGCACTGCGGCCACCGGATGGCTGCAAACCAAACGCAGGCTGAACAACAGTTGATCGCGGATGAACACTGCTTGATCAGGAATGAATAGTCGGCATCGTCGTCGCGGATCCCCCGCGCGGCCATCTAATGTCTCTGCCAGCGACTGTTCAGCGATGAACGTCCGGGGCTCAATGTTGTTGACGCTGAGGGTTACCGAGGAAAGAAAGCGCATTTCGTCTGTGGCCACATACCGCGTTCCGCACATCGATACCGGTAAGGCGGTCATCCACCAGGACCCGCCGACTGCTGACCAGCTTATGACAACGCCGCACGCTGCCGCTTCCACGCGGCGGGTGACGGGGCAGACGCAAACTTGGCTCGTTGACGGAGGTTTCTAGTGCTCGATTTCGCCGCGTTGCCGCCGGAGGTCAACTCAGGTCGGATGTACACGGGCCCCGGCCCCGGGCCGCTGTTGGCGGCCTCCGAGGCCTGGGACACCTTGGCCGCGGAGTTGGGCTTCGCAGCCACCGGCTACGGGTCCGCGCTGGCGGAGCTGACCGGCAACGCGTGGGTGGGCCCGACGTCGATGGCGATGATTGCCGCCGCCACGCCGTACATCAACTGGCTGACCTCCACCGGCACGCAAGCCGAGCAGACCGCCAACCAAGCCCGCGCGGCCGTCGCCGCCTACGAGGCGGCTTTCGCGATGACGGTGCCGCCGCCGGTGATCGCGGCCAACCGCGCGCTGCTGGCCGCCCTGGTCGCCACCAACTTCTTCGGTCAGAACACCCCCGCGATCATGATGACCGAAGCCCTGTACGCCGAGATGTGGGCGCAGGACGCCGCAGCCATGTACGGCTACGCCGGCGCCTCGGTGGCCGCCACCCAGGTGACGCCGTTCGTGGAGCCGCCGCAGACGACCAGCGATGACGGGACGAGCAGCCAGAGCCAAGCGGCGGCCAATGCTGCCGCCACGCCGGCCAGCCAAGCGGCGTCAGCAGTCCAGAACGCCGTCGCGGCTGCGCCGTCGACTACCTCGCAGACCACGGCGATGCCGGCGGCGACCACCGCCGCGACAGCCCCCCCGAATACGTTCATCGGTTGGCTCCAGACGCTGTACACGAACACCGTCGCCAACTTCCCTACAGGCGGTTTGGGCGTGGGCATGACGGGCGGGACATCGGGCAACCTGAACACGCTGCGGCAGATCTTCCAGGCCTACTTCGCGGTCGGTCTCGCAAACTTCGGCTACGGCCTCGGCCAGCAGTTGATTACCCCTGCTCAGGCAACGGCACTAGAACAAGGGCTTGGGTTGATGCCCGCGGCTCCGTCGCTTGGCGCCGGCCTCGGGGGCGGCACCGCAGGCGTGAGCGGCGCACCGTTCACGGCGAGCAGTGTGTCGGCCAGCTTGGGCGAAGCCGGCAGTCTCGGGAAGCTCTCGGTGCCCGCGAGTTGGCAAGGCGCGACGCCCGCAATGGTCGAAGAGGCCCAGCTGGTCAGTGCCGCACGCCCGATGGCGGCGCCGCAGGCCAATGGAATGCTCAACGGTGTTCCGATGGCGGGCAACGCCGGCCTTGGAGCTGGTGCTGGACAGCGCGGCAGCGGCTACGTCGTGAAGTACGGGGTCAAGCACGCCGTGATGCCGAAGCCGCCCGCCGGGGGATAGCAGAGTTCGGATCCACCCGGCTGCGCACAGTGGCCGTGAGGCTGTTACCCGATTCGACGACCTGTCGGCCATTGCACGGCAGTCCAATTCACGTCCCTCGTCGCACCGCGGCACCGCCGGGAAGATGTCATGCTCAAATCGCCCACGCGGCTGAGTTCAGAGCGCCGCCCGGCTGAGAATGAGGAGCGAGCAGGTGAAGCTTGCGGACTGTCCGGTCTTTCCCGCCGAGGCGGGAAACGCCCTGAGCACGGACCGCGGCTTGGGTTGGCGCCTGGCCCGAGAGGCCGGCCCGGTCTTGCGACATCCCGGGGCTCACGGGGTGTTTGCCAACTGGGTGTTCGTGGTCGGACGGGAGGAGGTATTGGCGCATCTGGACGATGCAAGCTTGGATTGCGCCCGCGCTCTTCCCGAGAGCGATCTCGACGTTCACGAGCAGCTGTTCGCACCGAGAGCAGCTCCTGAAGTTGCAGCGGTGTTCCGTCCGACCGCCGTGGCGCTGATCGATCGTTACGTCGCCGCCGGTGGCGGTGACGCGGTGGCCGAGGTGACCACGCCGATGGCCGACGCCCTTTTCGACTGCGTCTCACGCCTGCAGCTGTTGCCTGTTGAGCACCTCAATGGGCGGTCGGGCCATGTCTTCCTCGAGGCGTGCCGCAACCTGTTCAAACACGCCGGCTGGCACTTACTCGAGCTGGCCCGCAACGCCGAATTGTGCGACGTGCTTCGACACCAGCCTGAGCTCGTGCGCGAGTTCATTGAGGAGCTCCTCCGGTTGGAACCGATGGTGCCGAGTTGCCAGCGTTTTACCACCGAGCCGACGACCATCGGTGAGGTCGAAGTGCCGGCCGACGTGGTGCTGAACTTGTGTATCGGCGCGGTGCAGCGGGACGGCAGCGATCCCATGTCCACCGATGAGCTTGTGATCGGCGTCAGGGCGCACCGGCATTGGACTTTGGGTAAGGGGTCTATGCGTTGTCGGGGCGGCCACATCGTCCGGCAGGTGTTACACGTGCTGGTTGAGGAGTGGCTCGACCGGGCCGGGGATTGTGAGGTGGCTCCCGATTTCCGGGCGGCGACCGAGTTCCCAGCGACGCAGAGCGTGCTGTGGCTGCCGGAGCTGCCGCTTGTGACGAGGGCTCAGTACTGATCCACCGCGGCCTTTTACGCCAAAGGCATTGCATTTTCTCGTGATTGACTGCCTGGTCCGCGGCGCGGGCATGCGATTGGGCGGAAACCTCCGTCGTGGATGGACCGCGTCCCAGCAGGCGAGTCTGCTCGCGACGTTCTCCGACTTCGCATCGGCCAAATACCCGTTGAGCGTGGCACTTTCACGCTCGAGAGCGTGGAACCGCTGGGTGTCCTGCCGCCGGACCGGATGGCGTTTGCCCCTACGCGACGCACCGAAAGTACTTGTGGCAAAAGCGTTGCGCGGTAGTCGAGCTGCACGGCCCGTGGCCGGTGCGAATCGCAGCATTACTGCAGGTGAAAGGTTTGCCGAACTCGGGATGAACAGCCGATGTCGGGGGGTGAATACTCGCCGTCCAGGTATGAACAGTTTGGTCGGCGGCGGCTTTATCCGAGCGTGACCATCTAATCTTTCAACCGAACGACCTTGCCCAAGGTCGTAGACGCGCACGGTTAATAAGGAGGAAGCCGGATGTCGTTCGTGACCACACAGCCGGAAGCATTATCGGCGGCGGCCACCAGCCTGCAGGGGATCGGCTCGGGACTGAACGCCCAGAACGCCGCGGCCGCCGCACCCACCACAGGAGTGGTTCCCGCTGCCGCCGACGAGGTTTCGGCGCTGACAGCAGCCCAGTTCGCCGCCCACGCGCAGCTCTACCAAGCGGTGAGCGCCCAGGCGGCAGCTATCCACGAGCAGTTCGTCAACACGTTGGGTACCAGCGCCGGTTCCTACGCAGCCACCGAGGCCGCCAACGCGGCTGCGGCCGGCTAGGAGGAATAACACATGGTGGATTTCGGGGCGTTACCGCCTGAGATCAACTCGGCCCGGATGTACATGGGCCCGGGTGCGTCGTCGTTCCAGGCTGCCGCGTCGGCGTGGAACGGTCTTGCCGCCGAATTGCAGTCGGCCGCGCAAGGTTACGAGACGACGATCACGCAGCTGGCTAGTGACGACTGGACGGGGGCAGCGTCGGCGGCGATGTCCACCGCCGCCCAGCCGTACGTCACCTGGCTTCAGGAGACTGCCGCACAGGCAGAGCAAGCCGCGACCCAGGCCCAGTCTGCGGCCGCGGCATACGAGCAGGCGTTTGCGTCGACGGTGGCGCCGCCAGTCATCGCGGCCAACCGCGCTGAGACCGCCGCGGCGACACAGGCCAACGTGTTCGGTCAGTACACCTCGTTGATCGCGCAGCTCGAGGCGCAGTACGGCGAGATGTGGGCCCAGGACGCTGCGGCCATGTACGGCTACGCAGGCCAGTCGGCGGCGGCGACTCAGGTGACGCCGTTCGCCACCCCGGCGCAGACAACCAACCCTGCAGGGACAGCCGCACAAAGCTCAGCGGTCGCGACGGCCACCGGCAACTCGGCGGCGACGCAATCGCAGAACATGCTGTCGCAGTTGAGTTCGTCGCTGACGGGCCAGCTGCAGAACATGGCGTCGCCGGCGGCGACCTCGGCGGCCACCACCACGACGCCGTTCCAAGATCTTTATTCGTTCATCTTCGGAACGACCGTTCTACCCACCAACCTGTCGGCGTTGGTCGGTAACTACTCGCCGTACGCCAGCTTGTTCTACAACACTGAGGGTCTGCCTTACTTCAGCGTTGGTATGGGCAACTTCGGCGTCCAGATCGCGAAGAGCGCGGGAATGCTGGGCGGGGCTGCCCCGGCCGCGGCTGCCCCGGCACTGCACGGCTTGGGTGGCCTCGGAGCGGGCTTGGGCGGGGCTGCCGGCGCTGCCGGCGGGGCTGCGCATTCAGTGTCCGCCGTGACGGGCGGCGCCGGTTCAATCGGCAAACTCGCGGTGCCGGCGTCGTGGATCGGTGGAGCTCCTCAGGCAGCGCCGGCCGGCGTGCAGCTGGTCAGCAGCGTGAGCGCTGCGCCGGAGGCCGCCGCCACCGCCGGTAACGGTAACCTGCTCGGCGGTATGCCGCTGGCCGGTGGCCGCGCAGGCTTCGGCAACGGCTTGGGTCCGCGCTATGGATTCAAACCGACTGTCATGGGCCGCCCTTGGTCAGCTGGCTAAGGCTGATTTGCTTCACACTCTTGGGGTGTCACGTCGCTACGTGGCACCCCAAGAGTGTTGGGCGCTCTGAGCGCGAGTAAGCGTCAAATCCTGAGGATCTGCTCGATTCGCACACCCCGGTGGCACCCCCGCAAAGCTCGAACTTTGATGCCTTCCCGGTCTCGGGTGGCAGCCCAACCGCCTGGCAAATATGGTTACTGTCGCCCCAGAATCGGCGGTAACTGAGCGCTCGCTCGCGGGTTGAACTCAGCCGACGCATGGCGTGCGCACGTTTCTATGCAGGACGGACTTACGACGTCGTTGGCGACGGAGGTTCCCACCGAATCGAGGATCCGATGAGTGACAAGTCCAACCGACGGGCCTATCCACTGATCGGGTTCACCACTCGTGATAATCCACCGGAGATTGCCCCGGCACCGCTTAGCCGGGCGTGGATGTCAGACATGTCAGACACGCGAAAAGGTTGGCCTACTCGGTGCCTGCCGATGCTCATCGCCAACCAGAGCGGCTGGGAGTTGCGCAATCGGAGCGCGTTCACCGCTACGTGGATCGGTCTGGAAGACGGCGTGGACGTGAGCGTCGTACCCGATAAGCGCGACACCGCTCAGTTCATGCCGGTCAGCCATTTCGGTAACGGCATTCTGACCTGGCATCTGCCGATACTGTTTCGCACTCCGCCGGGCTATAACCTGTTGGTTCGCGGGCCGGCGAACCATCCGAAGGACGCCGTATGTCCGTTAGAGGGCATAGTCGAAACTGACTGGGCAAGCGCGACTTTCAGCATGAACTGGAAATTCACCCGCAAACTGATGCCGGTGCGTTTCGAGGTCGACGAGCCGATGTGCATGATCGTCCCGCAGCGCCGAGCCGAACTTGAAGACTTCGCACCCGAACTCAGGGCAATCGACTCTGACGAAGATCTGTACCGCAAGCACAAGTCCTTCCTTGGCGCACGCGACATGGAAGGGCAGGCCCGGGCGGCGGCGGCCGTCGCCGCGGGGGAGTCAGTGCAATGGCAAGCCGACTACACGCGGGGCCGACACTGCGACGGCGAGGCCGGTACGCCGGATCACCAGACTCGCCGCCATCTTCGTTCATTTGATCAGACGCAACATGACAACCAGCAATAGCACCGCGGCCCGAACAGTTCTGATCATCACTGCGCCGAAGCACAAGTCGCGCGCCCGCCGCCATCGATGCAAGATGAACCAAGGATGTCGCAATCATGGCTCCAATATGAATAATTGGGGTGGATTCGGAAGCCTGCGAGAGGGGCGGCGTAGGTTTCCGGTAGATGAACAACCAGGGCCAGGGCAGGAGGGGCCACGTGGCGAAACATGCTGAGGCGCACGGTTCGTTGGCTTTGTCACGGCGACCCCGAGACCCCGCCCGCACGCCTCCGAGGACCGTCGTCGGCGTATTGCCGCGCCGCCCGGCTCAGCCCGCCGAGATAGCCCAGGCGCGCGTGTTCGAGCGGCTTCTGCAGGCCGAGTGCGCCGAACTATCCGAGCTTGCGCAACGCATCGCCGCAGATGAGCCAGACGATTCCCGGCGATCTGAAGAAGTGACGCAAATACGTGCTCGCATCGACGAAGTCGTTCATCTGCTGCGGGCATTGCAAGGGCGGTTCCCGCACTCCGCGCCAGACGGTGACCGTTAGCCGGCGTGAATTAGGCCGGCTCTGATCAGTCCTCGTCCAGGATCAGCGCCATCTCCGGACAGGACGCCACCCCATCACGAATTACCTGCGCGTCCTCTGAGGCAACCTCGTGTTCTTCGAGGATGGAGTAGCCAGAATCATCGATCGGGAAAATCTTGGGGTCAACCGCATAGCACTGGGCGTGACCCACACACCTCGACTGCTCGACGCGAACCTTCACAATGCCGATTCTAAAAGACATCTCGGACGTCGTCGCCCCCATCGGCATCTGTTAGCGCGGCGACGACGCCACCGAACCACATCGGGCCGCATACCATGGCTGCTGTCGGCCGCCCGCTAGGTCGCTGGCAAAACGAACCGACAACGAAAGATCACGTACATGAGCACCATCGATGAAAGCCTGTACGGCAAAGGCTTTCACCTTCCGCGCCTTGACTACTTCTCCCTGCCGATGGCCGCCGATCGCGGCGCCGGCTGGAAGGTTTTGCGCGATGCCGGACCGGTCGTGTACATGAACGGCTTCTACTACCTGACCCGCCGCGAGGATGTGCTGGCGGCGTTGCGCAGTCCCAACATTTTTTCCGCTCGATTGGCGCTTCAACCTCCGGGAAGCCCAATCCCGGTGATCCCGTTGGGGTTCGACCCGCCTGAGCACACTCGGTACCGCAGAGTCCTGCAGCCATTTTTCAGCCCGCACGGGTTGAGTAAGTCGCGACCGGTGCTGGTTCGCCACGCCGCGGACATGATCGACGCCATCGCCGCCCGCGGCGAAAGCGAGGTGATGAAAGACCTGGCGAAGACGTACCCCTACCAGGTCTTCCTGGACCTCTACGGTCTGCCGTTGGAGGACCGGGACCAGCTGATCGCCTGGAAAGATGCCGTCCTCTCCGACAGCCCTTATGCCAGCATGGCGGACGTCGCCCCAGCGGCGCAGGCGATGTACAAGTACCTGACGGACGCAATCCAGCAGCGCCGCGAAAATCCGGGCTCGGACATGTTGTCCACCGTGATGCAGAGCAAAGGCAACTTCACGGATCTCGAACTATTGGGAATGAGCCATCTGCTGATCCTGGCGGGGCTGGATACCGTGACCGCGGCCATCGGCTTCTCCCTGCTGGAACTGGCACGCAGACCGGCGCTGCGCGCACAGCTGCGCGACAACCCAAGGCAGATCAGGGTCTTCATCGAAGAGATCGTGCGTTTGGAGCCGTCAGCGCCGGTGGCGCCCCGGGTCCTGACAGAGAACGTCGTCGTCGGTGGCATGACGTTGCCCAAAGGCTCATCGGTGTTCTTGTGCATGGCGCTGATCAACCGGGACGGCAGCGATGCGATCTCCACCGACGAACTCACCATGGACGGGAAGGTCCACCGGCACTGGGGATTCGGCGGCGGACCGCATCGCTGTCTGGGTTCTCATCTGGCGCGCATGGAGCTGACCGTGATCGTCGACGAATGGCTCAAGAGAATCCCCGAATTCGAGTTGGCGCCTGGCTACCAGCCGGAAATCAAATTCCCCAGCAAGACATTCGCGCTCAAGGAGTTGCCGCTACGTTTCGGCTGAGCCGCAGGGCGTGACGGTTGCGACTGCCAGGCGTCGTCGGACGGAGCCCCGGCGGCCACTGTGCAGAAGTCCTGGTGGCCGCCAAAGAGGCGGCCATGTGAGTGAAAACGGGCGCGGGCGTTATCCGCGGTCAGATTTTTTCGCCTCGCCGGAGTACCGCGACGTCCTTGGTCGCGCAAGGTGCGCCGGCGCCGACAAAGACGCCGAGACCGATGCCCGATCGTGACCGACGCATTTGAGCACTTCAGGCACCTTTTCGGGCTCCTGACCGGCGCCCGCTGAGCTGCGCCGGTTACTCAACTGTTACCGCAGATGAACAGTTGTTGCTACGGGGTGAACAGTTGCAAACACCCAGCTTCTGCCCCAGCACACAGCGGTGCGCGCGTCTATTCTCATGCACGAACAGATCGCCGGAAACTGACTCAGGAGGATCCCGGATGTCGTTCGTGACCACTCAGCCGGAGGCGCTGTCAGCAGCGGCCACCAGCCTGCAGGGAATCGGCTCGGGACTCAACGCCCAGAACGCCGCGGCCGCCGCACCCACCACCGGAGTGGTTCCTGCTGCCGCCGACGAGGTTTCGGCGCTGACAGCAGCCCAGTTCGCCGCCCACGCCCAGCTTTACCAAGCGGTGAGCGCCCAAGCGGCAGCTATCCACGAGCAGTTCGTCAACACGTTGGGCACCAGCGCAGGTTCGTACGCCGCCACCGAGGCTGCCAACGCAGCCGCTGCGGGCTGAGCGTACCTATGAAAGCCATCCCACTGTGGCGCCACGCTCGGTGGCAGCCATCACGCGGGGAAGGGGGGAACAGCCGTGTGTTTCAAGTCGGCGGTTACCTCTGGTAACCGGTCCGACTACCACGTTCACTGCAGTCAATCACCACTCATAGAAGGAGACAGTTAAGTGCCTACGCGTTTTATGACCGACCCGCACGAGATGCGGTCGATGGCGGGACGTTTTGACGTGCACGCGCAGACCGTTGAGGACGAGGCCCGCAAGATGTGGGCGTCGAGCCAGAACATCGCCGGGGCCAGCTGGAGCGGTACCGCTCAGGCCACCTCGTACGACACGATGGGTCAGATGAACACCGCGTTTCGCAACATCGTCAACATGCTGCATGGTGTCCGGGACGGTTTGATCCGCGACGCGAACAACTACGAGGCCCAAGAGCAGGGCTCTCAGCAGATCCTGTCCAGCTAACTCCACTCGCAGCGTAAACTCTCACAATCAGGAGGACAGATAAATGTCGATCAGTTACCAGTTCGGTGATGTCGACGCCCACGGCGCGTTGATCCGTTCCCAGGCCGCTTCCTTGGAGGCCGAGCACCAGAGCATCGTTCGCGATGTGCTGGCTGCCGGTGACTTCTGGGGTGGCTCGGGTTCCGTGGCTTGCCAGGAGTTCATCACCCAGTTGGGTCGGAACTTCCAGGTGATCTACGAGCAGGCCAACTCCCACGGCCAGAAGGTGCAGACCGCCGGCAACAACATGGCCAGCACCGACTCCGCCGTCGGCGGTAGCTGGGCCTGACAGTAGTCAACGCAGGGCGCGGCAGCACACCGATTCAGGTGTGCTGCCGCGTCGTGCGATAGCCCACAACAACGAGATATGAGAGAAGCGAATGGATCAGAGCACACGCACAGACATCACCGTCAATGTCGAGGGGTTCTGGATGCTGCAAGCGTTGCTGGACATTCGCCACGTCGCACCCGAATTGCGATGTCGACCATTCGTCTCCACCGATTCCATGGAGTGGCTCAACCAGCATCCGGGCATGACCGTCATGCGCGAACAGGGCATCGTGGAGGGCGAGACGGTTAACGAGGCGGTAGCCGCCCGAATGCGCGTCCTTGCCGCACCCGATCTTGAAATCGTCGCGCTGTTGTCCCGCGGCAAATTGCTCTATGGCGTCAAGGAAAAAGACGAAGGTGGCACCGAGGAGCAGGTGGGCTCGCGCGACATCCCGGACAACGAATTTCGCGTGCTGCTGGCGCGCCGCGGCCAGCACTGGGTGTCGGCCGTCCGAGTCGGCGACGAGATCACGGTCGATGACGTCGCGATCGCCGACACCACCTCGATCGCGACACTGGTCTTCGATGCGCTGGAGTCGATCCATCACGCCGAGCCGGCCGCGATCAACGCGGTGAACGTGCCGCTCGATGAAATGCTTGAAATCACGAAAGCCTGGCAGAGTTCCGGGTTCAACGTCTTCTCCGGCGGAGATCTGCGCCGGCTGGGCATCAGCGCAGCGACCGTGGCCGCCCTCGGCCAGGCGCTGTCGGACCCGGCCGCCGAAGCTGCGGTCTACGCCAGGCAATACCGCGACGACGACAAGGCGCCGAGCGCCTCGGTGCTCTCCCTGAAGGACGGATCAGGAGGCCGGATCTCCATGTATCAGCAGGCGCGGACCGCAGGCTCGAACGAGGCCTGGCTCGCGATCTGCCCAGCAACTCCGCAGTTGGTTCAGGTCGGCGTGAAGACCGTCCTGGAGACCCTTCCCTACGGGGAGTGGAAGACGCACAGCAGAGTTTAACTATTCGTTACGCAGTTAGCGCGCACGCCAAAGATTTTCAGTGCAGCATTTAGCAAAGATGCGGATGCCGTCGAAATGCTCTTAGAATCTGCTCAACAATTGTGACGCGATGTCACGATTCCACCTAGCGAGGCAAGACAGATGGACCCACAATTCGTCGACAGAGGGGTGCAGCGATGACCGCAGTAGCTGAGGCGCCACAGTCCGGCACAGAGGCGCTTTCGACGCCTCAGTCGGCCGTGATCGGCATCATCGCCGGCGAGGGCGTGCAGATCGGCGTCCTGCTGGACGCCAACGCCCCGATTTCCGTGATGGTTGACCCGCTTCTCAAGGTGATCAACGTCCGACTGCGTGAACTGGGCCTCTCGGCGCTGGAAGCCAAGCAACGCGGCCGGTGGGCACTGTGCCTGGTCGACGGCACGCCGCTGCGGGCCACCCAGTCACTCACCGAGCAGGACGTCTACGACGGCGATCGGCTGTGGCTGCGGTTCGTCGACGACACCGAGCACCGGTCGCAGGTCATCGAGCACATCTCGACGGCCGTCTCGGTCAACCTCAGCAAGCGGTTCTCCTCGATCAACCCGTCGGTGGCCATCCAGGTCGGCTCGGCGATGGTCGGATCCGGCGTCCTGCTGGCGTCGCTGCTGCTGGGCTGGTTCCGCTAGCGGCACGACTCCTGGGTCCCTGCGCCGTACGCCTCCGTGATCGCGGTGCTGGTGTTCACCGTCGCCCTCCTGATCCTGAACCGCGTCGCACACCCCGCAGAACCGTCGCGCCGGCGACATGCTGCTGTGGAGCGGCATCGCGCCAGTTTCGATCGCCGCGGCGTCCGCTCCTCCCGGACCGGTCGGCTCGCCCCACGCGCTGATGGGTTTTGCCGCCACCACCGTCGCGCGATGATGATCATGCGGTTCACCGGCCGTCGCCTGGGTGCCGGTACCGCGATCGTCACGGTGTCGCTGATCGCGACCATCGCGAGCCTCTGCCGGATGGCCTTCGACACCGGCGCGGTAACGCTGCTGACCACCATCCTGTTGGTCTGCGTGTTCGGCTACCACAGCGCACCGGCGATGTCTCGCTGGTTGTCCGGCATCCGGTTGCCGGTCTTCCCGTCGGCCACCAGTCGCTGGGTGTTCGAGGCCCGTCCCGACCTGCCGACGACCGTCACGCACGGCGTTGACGGCGGCCGTCCGACGCTGGACGGCCCCGAGTCCATCCAGGATGTTGTCCTGCGGGCCGAGCGGGCCCGCTCGTTCCTGACCGGGCTGCTGGTTGGTCTCGGTGTGCTGACCCTCTTCTCGCTGGCCGGCGTCTCTGACCCGCGCACTCGACAACCGCTGGCTGCCTCTGCTGCTGGTCGCCACCACTGCGGGATTCCTGATGCTGCGCGGCCGTTCCTACGTAGATCGTTGGCAGGCCATCATTCTCGCGGTGACGTCGGTCCTGATCGTCGGTGCGGTCATCGTCCGGTACTCGCTGGTGTTGTCCTCGACTGCCGCTATGCGGTGACTGCCGGCGTCGCGGTGCTCCTGCCCGCGGCGGGACTCGTTGCCGCGGCGACGGTGCCCAACACCATCTACAGCCCGCTGTTCCGCAAGCTCGTGGAGTGGGTCGAATACCTCTGCCTGATGCCGATTTTCCCGCTGGCATTGTGGTTGATGAATGTCTATGCCGCGATTCGCTATCGGTAGTCGACGAAAACTGCGGCCGCTACGCGCGGCCGCAGTCGCTGCCACCACGCTGATCGTCGCCTCGATCGCGTTGTCCGGGTCACCGGCCTACGCGATCAACCCGCCGGTGATCGACCCGGCCGCCACGCCGCCGGACAGTACGCCTGGTCCCGGCGAGACGATGAAGCAGAACTCGTACTGCACTGAGGTCGGGGTGCTGCCGGGCACCGACTTTCGGGTTCAGCCGAAGTACATGGACATGCTCAACCTGGCCGAAGCATGGAAATTCGGGCGCGGCGCCGGTGTGAAGGTTGCCGTCATCGACACCGGCGTCACCCCGCACCCGCGTTTGCCGCATCTGATTCCCGGCGGCGACTACGTGATGGGCGGCGGAGACGGGCTGTCCGACTGCGACGCACACGGCACGCTCGTGGCGTCGATGATCGCCGCTTCACCAGGCGACTGGCGGGATCCCGATAATGGACCCGGGCCGCGTCGGCCACCGCCGGTTCCGACCAGGGAACCCCCGCCGGTGGCGCCGCCGCCGCAGACGATCAGCGTGGCCCCGCCGCCGCCGCAGACCATCACCTTGGTTCCGGCCCCCCCGCCCGGGTCGCCGTCGGAGGCAGTCTCCGGCATGTCCGTGGTGCCCGCCGGGAGCCCAAAGAGCCGGGCGGAGCCGCCAGCCACGACCACGGCAAACAGTGCTGCCCAACTTCTCCGGCAGCGGCACGGCCAGGTCGTCTCCGTGGACTACCCGCGGCCGGCAGCGCCGCCGCCACCGCTGGATCCACCACCGCCGCCGGCGCCGAGTGACGCCTACAGCGGCATCGCTCCCGACGTCGACCTGATCTCCATCCGCCAGTCCAGCCAGGCTTTTGGACTCAAGGACGCCTACACCGGCGACGAGGATCCGCAGACGCGGCAGAAGCGGGACAACATCTTCACCATGGCGCGTGCGATCGTGCATGCCGCGAACATGGGCGCGCAGGTGATCAACATCTCAATGGTGATGTGCATGAGCGCGCGAAGCCTCATCGACCACCCGACCTGGGTGCCGCGGTGCGTTACGCCGCGGTCGACAAGGATGCCGTCATCGTCGCGGCCGCAGGTGACACCAGCCAGCGCGACTGCAAAGAGAACCCGTTGGTTGATCCGTTGCACCCCAACGACTCTCGTGACTGGAGCGGCGTGACCACGGTGGTGACCCCGTCCTGGTTCAGCGACTACGTCCTGAGCGTCGGCGCGGTGGATGCCTCCGGCACGCCGATGGACAAGCTGAGCGTCGCCGGACCGTGGGTGTCTATCGCGGCACCCGGTACCGACGTGGTCGGCCTCTCGCCGCGAGATGACAATCTGGTCAACGCAATTGACGGTCCGGACAACACCTTGTTGGTGCCGTCCGGGACCAGCTTCTCGACCGCGATCGTGTCCGGTGTCGCGGCCCTGGTGCGGGCGAAGTACCCGACACCTGTCCGCGCATCAGATCATCAATCGGCTGACACGCACCGCGCGGGCACCTGCTCGTGGGGTCGACAACCAGATCGGCCACGGGATCGTCGACCCGGTTGCCGCGCTGACCTGGGATGTACCCGAAGGGTCTGTCCTGCCGAAGGATTCGGCGAAGCCGCTGAAGCTGCCTCCGGCCCCTGCCCCGCGCAACATGGTGCCGGTGTGGGTCGCCGCGAGCGGATTGGGTGGTGCGTTGGTGCTGGCCGGTCTCATCTTCGGCGGAGCCGTCTTGATGAGAAAAACAGCAGGGAGACAGGAATGAAAGCACAACGCGAGTACGGGCTGTCCCTTTCGTGGGCGCGGGTCACCACGGTGTTCCTGATTGACGTGGCGCTGCTGGTGATTGCGAGCCATCTGCCCGACTCGTGGCAGGCCGACCGCAACCTCTGCTTCTGGATCGGTGTCGGCCTGGCGGTCATCGTCACCGCCGTCGCCCTGCTGACCAACGGGGGAGTGCCTGTTTCGTCGGCCCCGATCGCGCGGGTCCGGAACTGGTACGCCGACCCCGAGGCGTTGACCGTCGGTTGCACCCCGGCCATCGATCACCGCCGACAGTTCAGCCGCGACACGGTGGGAATCCGCGAGTACGACGAAAAATTGATCGCAGTGATCGCCGTCGACGGCACGGGTGAGGCCGGCCGGCATCGTCATCGGGACGGGTCGACGACTATCCCGCTGGAAGCGGTTGTTACGTCGCTGCGCCAGTTCGACGTTCGGCTGGACAGCGTCGACATCATCTCGGTCGGCACGCGCCACGCCGACAAAGGTGTCAAGTCCGCCGTTCAGCGATGACTTCGGCGGCGATCGACGCCCGATCGAGGAGCGCAACACCTGGCTGGTGCTTCGGATGGACCCTCAGCACAACGTCAGCGCTGTCGCTGCCCGCGATTCGGTGGCCTGCACCCTGGCCGCCGCCGCCGAGCGTTTGGCGCACGACCTGGACGGTCGCAGCTGCGCCGCACGGCCGTTGAACGCCGACGAGATCGCCAACGTCGACGACGCCGTGCTCGCCGGACTGCAACCGGCTCACGTCCGCCCGTTCTGGCGTTACCTGAAGACCCCGGACGGCTTCGTGACCAGCTTCTGGGTATCGCCTGGCGACATCACCAGCGAGACGCTCGAGGAGCTGTGGCTCACCGACGCCGACATCACTGTCATGACGATCCGCATCATCGCGGAGGGCCACGAGGCCGACGTCTCGGTGTGGGTGCGCTACCACAGCCACCAGCGCCTGCGTAAAGAGGCTTTCAGCGGCCTGAACCGACTCACCGGGCGCCAGCTCGGCGCGGTGGCCGCCAGCCTGCCGGCTCCGACGTCGCATCGGCCGCTGCCGATGCCGAGCCGTACGTTGACTCGTGACGAGGACATTCTGGTTCCGGTAGGCGCAGCGGCGGGGGCGCAGGCGAGCGGCTCCGAAGCCTTACGATGACAGGATGACGCGACCGCAGACCACCGCGCCGGATTCCCGCAACGCGATGGTCGCGGGGCTCCTGGCGTCCGGTATTTCGGTCAACGGCCTTCAACCCAGCCACAATCCGCAGGTGGCCCAGCGCATGTTCACGACGGCCACCAGCCTGGATCCCCAGATGTGCGACGCCTGGCTGGCACGGCTGCTGGCCGGCGACCAGAGCCTCGAGGTGCTCGGCGGCGCATGGCAATCGGTGAAGACCTTCGGCTGGGAGATGCGCCGCCTGGGCTTGACCGAGTTGGAGTTCCGCCCCGAGATTTCCGACGGGATGTTCCTGAAGCTGGCGGTCACCAGCGTCGAGTCGCTGACTGCCAGTTACGCAGCCGCTCTGACCGAAGCGAAGCGCTATAGCCGAAGCGGCCGAGCTGCTGGATTCGATCACGCCGAAGCATCCTTCCGACGAGGAACTGGTCAAGTACGTGCGGGGGCTGCTCAACTTCCGCACCGGCCGCTGGCCGGACGTACTCATCCAATTCCCGCCCGGCGCGGGTTGGCGTCATCCCGAGCTCAAGGCCGCCGGCGCCGCGATGGCGACCACCGCGCTGGCGTCGCTGGGCGTGTTCGAGGAGGCAACCCGTCGCGCCCAGGAAGCGATCGAGGGCGATCGGGTGCCCAGCGCGGCCAACGTCGCGATGTACACCCAGGGAATGTGCCTCCGCCACCTGGGGCGCGAAGAAGAAGCCGTCGAGTGCCTGCGCCGGGTTTACTCTCGCGACGCCAAATTCACCCCGGCGCGCGAGGCCTTGGACAACCCCAGCTACCGGTTGGTGCTGACCGACCCGGAAACCATTGAGGCGCGCACGGATCCGTGGGATGTGGACAGTGCCCCCACCCGCGAGGAGGCCGAGGCCGCCCAGCATTTCGAGATGGCCAAGAAGTACCTCGACGAAGGCGATGCCGAGCTCAACGCGATGCTCGGCATGGAAGCAGGCCAAGCGGGAAATCAAGCTGATCAAATCGACGACGAAGGTTAATCTCGCCCGCGCGAAGATGGGCCTGCCGGTGCCGGTGACGTCGCGCCACACGCTGCTACTGGGCCCTCCCGGTACCGGCAAAACATCTGTGGCGCGGGCATTTTCGAAGCAGTTGTGCGGTTTGACCGTGCTGCGCAAGCCGTTGGTGGTGGAGACGAGCCGCGCTAAGTTATTGGGCCGCTACATGGCCGATGCGGAGAAGAACACCGAGGAGATGCTCGAGGAGGCGCTGGGCGGAGCCGTCTTCTTCGACGAGATGCACAACCTGCACGAGAGTGGATACTCCACCGGCGACGCGTACGGCAACGCGATCATCAACACCTTGCTGCTGTACATGGAAAACCACCGCGACGAACTGGTGGTGTTCGGAGCCGGGTACGCCAAGGCGATGGACAAGATGCTGGAGGTCAACCAGGGTCTGCGACGCCGGTTCTCCACCGTCATCGAATTCTTCAGCTACAACCCCAAAGAGCTTGTTGCGCTGACCCAGTTGATGGGCAAGGAGAACGAGGACGTCATCACCGACGACGCGGTCGAGGGTTTGCTGCCGGCCTACACCAGGTTCTACGACGACGAGACCCTCTCCCCGGAGGGCGACCTGATCCGCGGCATCGACACGTTGGGAAATGCCGGGTTCGTACGCAACGTCGTGGAAAAGGCCCGCGATCACCGCAGCTTCCGCCTCGACGATGAGGATCTCGACGCGGTGTTGGCCAGTGATTTCGACGAATTCAGCGACGATCAACTGCGCCGCTTCAAGGAATTGACCCGCGACGACCTTGCCGAAGGACTCAGCGCAGCAGTCGCCGAAAAGAAACCCGACTAACCGCGCCCCGGTACGGGTGCACACCAATCGTGGTAACTCGTCCGCCGCGCTGGTTAACACCAACGCGGACAGACACTTTCACTCCCGACGCGGTTGTGACACGGCCGTGCCATTGAACCGAGTTCGGCCACCCGGACATTTGAGTTCACCCGCGCGACGAGTTGACTCTCATCGATCCTGGTGCAACCATGACCGAAGCAAGCACCTCGCTAGGTGAGGCGTCTGCACGGATACAGGCCACTGACCTCCAATGTCGAAAGACGCCCAGGGTCAGGACAGCTCTTCCCGGCTTAAGGGTTGAGCCCAAGTGGCTTCCGGCTTTTCCGGATACGCCGTGCAGTGCCAAAGCTCTGTCGAGAGGGGTGCGGTGACCGGCAGTTCTGGCCGGATCCACCTCGTCCCGCGTGCACCGAGTCGGCACCCCCGTGTGCCCTGGCCGCGAGGAGGTGAGGCGAAATGAGTCGCAGTGATAGTCCGTATCCGAGACCGGTGACCGTTTCGTTTGGATCCGGCCCCGGCGCTCTCCGCACCCACTGAATCGGCTTTCGCCGCTTCAATCATCAACGCACGCTTGATCTTTCATGCGCGCGTCAGGTCGTCGTGCCATGGCACAGGCGCGGCTTGCGCCTGCCCTTGTCAAGGAGAATCCCATGACTTTCAGCATTCGACTTCGGCGCATTCCCGCCGGAAGTCAACTCAGCCAAGATGTACGCGGGCCCGGGATCGGCATCGATGCATTCCGCCGCAGCCACCTGGAATGTGCTCGCATCCGAACTGCGCTCGCAGGCAGCCGATTACAGCTCGACCATTTCGAACCTGACCGGTGATAGCTGGCAGGGTCAGGCGTCGACGGCGATGGCGGCCGCGGCGGCGCAGTACACGTCGTGGATGAACACGACAGCTGCTCCGGCCGAGCAGACCGCAGGCCAGGCGAAGGCCGCCGCGGCCGCCTACGAGGCGGCGTACGGAATGACCGTGCCACCTCCGGTGATTGCCGCCAACCGAACCCAGTTGGCGTCGTTGGTGGCAACGAATGTGCTCGGACAGAACGCGCCGGCAATCGCGGCCACCGAGGCCCACTACGGCCAGATGTGGGCACAAGACGCCGCAGCGATGTACGGCTACGCGGCGCAATCGGCGACAGCGACGAAGCTGCCGTCTTTCACCAGTGCACCGCAGACCACGTCGACCGGCGCGCTCGCCGGACAGGCGGCCGCGACCACCCAGACCGCCGGCACCAGCACGCAAGCGGCGTTGTCGCAGTTGACCTCTGCGGTACCCGGCACGCTGCAGGGCATGGCCACACCAGCGTCGTCGACGTCGATGCTCTCCGAGTTCGAAGGACTGCTGAGCGGCGGCTCATCCGGAAACTCTCAGCTCGACAGCTTCTGGAGCGCGTGGGGACCGAACGCCAACATCTGGAACACGTTGACCTCCACCGGGGCCATCAACCCGCTGCAGGCGGCGCAGATTGTCACCAGCGCCGGCTTCCTGGGGCCCGGGCGCGATGGCGGGAAGCCAAGGCATGGGCGGACTTTCACCGCTGGGCATGGCAGCAGGCCTGGGCTCGGGCACGCCAGGATTGTCAGGTGTGGCCGGGCTCGGTGCGACCGGCTCCTCGATGTCGGCGGGCATGGGCCACGCCGCGTCGATCGGTCCGTTGTCGGTGCCGCCCAGCTGGACTACGACGGCACCGTCAGCAGCGTCGCCGATCGCATCGGCGCCGGGCAGCACTCCGTCGGCCGCGCCTCCGGAGGTGGCGGCGCGTACCCGGAGTTCCCCTGACCGGCGCCGGTCGGGTGCCCGTGCCGGCGCGAGCGCCGGGATCACGGACAACCGCTTCCTCATCCGCCCGCCGATGGTGCCGTCCTGGGCCGCGGTCGGGTAAGCACGACAACCCATTCGAGCCACGAGATCGAGCCTGACGCCGATCCCAGGCGGCGTCGTCCACACTGGTAGGCACCTCGGCCCGCAGAAAGGGAGAGCCACGTCATGCAGACGCTGACAACTCACGGAGTTCACTCTGCGACTAGGGGTGGGCGTCGGCTGCGGCGCCCTCATCGGCATCGAGCGGCAATGGCAGGCGCGGCGGGCGGGGCTGCGCACCAACGCGCTGGTGGCCACGGGCGCGACGCTGTTCGTGCTGTATGCGGTCGCCACCAACGACAGCAGCCCGACCCGGGTGGCGTCCTATGTCGTGTCCGGAGTCGGCTTCCTCGGCGGTGGCGTGATCCTGCGCGAGGGATTCAATGTGCGCGGCCTCAACACCGCGGCGACCTTGTGGTGTTCGGCCGCGGTCGGGGTGCTCGCGGCCGGCGGCCATCTGGTGTTCGCGCTGATCGCCACCGGCACCATCGTGGGATTCACCTGTTGGGGCGTCCGGTGGGCCACCTGATCGATCACGGCGACAACGTGGTGGAGGAGGACGAAGACGACCAGCCGTATCAACTGCAATTGATTTGTCGGCCCAAATCCGCGAAATATGCCCGCGCGCAGATCGTGCAGCGCACCGGCTGCGGCGGAGATCGCCTGCTGTTGCGCGGCATTCGTACGGGCCGAACCGGCGACGACAGCGTTGCGTTGACCGCCTACCTGCTCAGCGACGGCCACGCGCCGGCTCGGCTGGAACAACTCGTCGCGGAACTCTCGATGCAGGAAGGTGTTCAGGCGGTGCATTGGTATGCCGGCGACGAGGATGAGCCGCATGCCTCCGGCGCGTGAGGTGGAATAGCCGCGAAGTCTCGGAGCACAGATCAGCGACGTCGTAGGGTGTATGGCGTGAATGCGATCTCCGGCTTCCTATCCGTTCTGCCAGATCAGATGCGGGACCCGGTGCTGTTCGCGATTCCGTTCTTTCTTGCCCTGTTGATTCTGGAGTGGACGGCGGCCCGCAAGCTCGAACGCATCGAGCGGGAAGCAGAGTGCGCAAACCGACCGTCCGGGCTCGGGCGCCTACCTGACGGCCGATTCGTGGGCCAGCATCCGCATGGGCCTCATTTCGGTGGCGACGACGGCTGGCTGGAAATTCATCGCGCTTCTCGGCTACGCCGCGATCTACGCCTATGTAGCTCCCTGGCATCTGCCGGCAACGCGTTGGTACACCTGGGTGATCGCGATTCTCGGTGTCGACCTGCTCTACTACTGCTATCACCGCAGCGCACACCGGATTCGGCTGCTGTGGGCGACCCATCAGGCGCATCACTCCAGCCAGTACTTCAATTTCGCCACCGCGCTGCGCCAGAAGTGGAACAACAGTGGCGAGATTCTTATGTGGATTCCGTTGCCGCTCTTAGGCATTGCGCCGTGGGTGGTCTTCTGCAGCTTCTCGGTCAACCTGATTTATCAGTTCTGGGTGCACACCGAGCGAATCGGCAGGATGTGGGCGCCATTCGAATTCGTCTTCAACACGCCCGCACATCATCGCGTGCACCACGGCATGGACGCCGAATATCTCGACAAGAACTACGGCGGCATTTTCATTGTCTGGGATCGGTTGTTCGGCACCTTCCGGCAAGAGACGTTCCGTCCGCATTACGGGCTGACAAAGCAGGTGAACACATTCAACGTCTGGAAGCTACAAACTCACGAATACCTTGCTATAGCCAGAGATTTCCGCGCAGCGACGCGTCTGCGCGACCGCCTCGGTTACGTGTTCGGGCCTCCCGGCTGGCAGCCCTCATCCGCCGTCCGACCCGAAGCTTCGGCGCCACTGACGCCGTCCCGCTGATCAACTGCTCAGCGGTGAGCCCATGTTCACCCGGCGTTTTTATTACAGCGAGCCGAAAGCCCCCACGGCTTAGCCGAGATCAGTAAGTTCGACGACGAGGCCGGTATCCGCCTGCCGTGACCACGAGAAGGGAATTGCTGTGGGAGACACTCTCACCGAGGGGCAAAAGCTTGTCAAAGGTGAATCACTCACCTCGAGCAACGGGGCCTACACCCTGACTTTGCAAGACGACGGAAACCTGGTCCTGGCATCGCGCGGCCACGCGATCTGGTCGTCGGGCACCAACGGCGAAGACGTGGTCCGCGCCGAGGTCCAGAGCGATGGCAACTTCGTTCTATATAGCGGCGACAAGCCGGTGTGGCACACCGACACCAAGGGCAAGAAGAACGTGCACCTCGTTCTTCAGGACGACCGCAATCTGGTGCTCTACTCCGGCGACGCGGCCGCGTGGTCGACCAAGACCGAGACCGACGCACCGCCGCCGCCGGAGCCAGAAGCCGCCGCGCCGGCAGCCGCAGAGGAGCCTGCAGTCGAGGAAGCCGCTCACGCGGAGCCCGAGCCCGCAGCCGCGCGGACCTACACCGTCGAATCCGGTGACACCTTGTGGGCCATCGCCGAGCAGTTCTACGGCGACGGCAACAAGTACCAGATCATCGCCGACGCCAGCGGTATCTCGAACCCGGATTTGATCCAGCCGGGGCAGGTTCTGACCATTCCCTGATCGTCACTGCGAAGCGCGCCGGCCGTGAATGCGGCCGGCGCGTTTTCAACTCACCCGCTCAGCAAGGTCGGCTCGCCTAATATCGGCTAGGAAGCCTAATGGCCGGCCGGTGTGGGGCACCGGCCTCGATTGATCGGAGTCGGCGGGTGGGGGATCCGGTAATCCGTGCTTTCAGCGCGATAGTCACTGCGCTAGCGATGTCTGCTTTTGTTCCCGTCCGCGCCAATGCAGACCCGATCCTCGTTTTTCCCGGGATGGAGATCCACCAGGGCGCCCACCTGTGCACCCTGGGTTACGTGGACCCCGGGCTGCGGGTGGCGTTCAGCGCCGGCCACTGCCACAGTGACGGCCCGGTGCTCGACCGCGAAAACAGAATCATCGGGAACGTAGCCACCTTTAGGGACAACACACCCAACGGCGCATTCGTCAAGACCGACCAGGAAATCTCCGACTACGAGTCGATCGTGCTGGCTCCCGAAGTCGCGGTGAACAACATCCTGCCGGATGGCCGCATGCTGCAATCCGACCCCGGCCTGGTCGTCACGCCCGGCGAACCGATCTGCCATTTCGGCGTTGTGTCCGGTGAGAGCTGCGGGACCGTCGAGTCCGTCAACAACGGCTGGTTCACCATGGGGCACGGCGCGATCAGCCAGCTGGGCGACTCCGGTGGGCCGGTCTACCTCACCAGCGGTCCCGGACCCGCGCGAATCGTCGGGATCTTCAACAGCGTCTGGGGCACCTTTCCGTCGGCTGTGTCGTGGCTGTCCACCACTCAGCAGATCCGCCAGGATGTGGGCGTCGGCGGTCCGGCGATTTAGGCGTCGGCCGTCAGCGCGAAGACCGGGATCGACGGTGCCGCCGCCCTGACCTGCTCGTCGCTCGAATCGGGGGTCAATCCCGCGATGTGGCCTTTGACCTCCCAGTACCACCTGTCCAGGTAGCATCGCAGCAGCTCGGGCTTGGCCTCGTCGTCCACCTCGGTGGCCCGCAACCCGCGGCGACGCCAGCTCGGACCCATCTCGACTGCGCCGGCCGCCCGGACGTTGCGTGCCCACTGCGTGTTGCCGCGCGGCGACACCAAATAGTCGACGCCATCAACGGTCAGCACGTTGATCACCACAGTGCGAACCTGGCCCGTTTTGCGACCGCGCACGCGCAGAGCCCGGGTGCCGGCCAGGCTGATGCCGGCCTCCGCCAGCCAGCGGATCAGCGTGTTGGCGGCCTTGGCGACCCCGTTGGGTTCGTCGTATCTCACCGGCATGGGGTGTCCTCTCCCGTAGATTAGAGAGCACTGCTCTCGGTCGAAATAACCCTGACACACCGGCGCTCGAAAAACAAGAGCACTGATCTCTTTCGTGCGAAACTTATCTGATGGCGAAGCGGCGTGACTCGCGCGAGCGCACAGAGGCCCAGATCATCGAACTCGGTCGCCGCCATCTGGTCGAGCACGGCGCGGCCGGCCTGTCGCTGCGCGCGATCGCGCGCGACCTCGGCATGGTGTCATCGGCGGTATATCGGTACGTGTCCAGCCGGGACGAGTTGCTGACGCTGCTGCTGGTGGACGCCTACTCCGAACTCGCCGACGTGGTCGATCGCGCCCGCGAGGCCGTGCCGGACGTGTGGAGCGACGACGTCGTGGCGATCGCGCACGCTGCCCGCACCTGGGCCATCACCCATCCGGCCAGTTGGGCATTGCTGTACGGGAGCCCGGTGCCCGGCTATCACGCACCGGCCGAGCGAACGGTCGGCCCCGGAACACGGGTGATCGGAGCACTATTCGACGCTGTCGCGGCCGGGATCGCGACCGGCGACATCATGCTAACCAATCACTCTGCGCCACAACCGATATCGTCTGACTTCGAACGCCTCAGACACGAATTCGGTTTTCCCGGTGACGATTCCGTCATCGTGAAGTGTTTCGCGATCTGGGCCGGCGTGGTCGGCGCTGTCAGCCTCGAGGTGTTCGGGCAGTACGGCGCCGACACGCTGCGCGACGTTCAGACGGTGTTCGACACTCAGGTGCGACTGCTGGTCGGAGTACTGACTCACGCCGACGTCGACTCGGCTCCATTTCGCGTCGAGACGCAGAATTAGAACGTGTTCACCTACCCGCCACAGGGGTCGCGGTCACCGATGACGGCAACAGCTTTCTGGCAGTTTCAGTCGGGGCGGATGCTGGGTTATTCTGCGAGACGATGAGCGTTTCCTTCGGGTCCCCGGTCCAAACCGCATGGGTAACCCACGACCTGGACGCCACCGAAACCGCTCTCACCGGCCTGTTAGGGGTCAAGAAGTGGGTGCGGCTGCCCGACATCCACTTTGCTCCGGAGACCTGCAGCTACCGCGGAGCACCCGCCGACTTCGTCGCGCACATTTCGCTGAGCTATCTCGGCGACATGCAATTCGAACTGATCGAACCGGTCCGCGGGCCTAATATCTATAGTGACTTTTTGCAGAGCAGCGGGCCGGGCCTGCACCACATCTGCGTTGAGGCCCACACCCTCGAGGACTTCGATGCCGCGCTGGCCTCAGCAGCCGAGCAAGGAGTCGAGGTGCCACAGCAGGGTGTGATGCCCGGCGGCCTGCGGTTCGCGTACCTGTCCTCCCCGCAATACGGGGTTCCGTTCGTGGAAGTCGCGCATTTCTCTCCCGAGATGCGCCAGTTTTTCGACTACATCAAGCAGGAGCAGTGTTGAGCACGTGCGCTGGGGACGATAGACAGAACAGTGCGATTCGAGTGAGGCAGGAGGAGTGGCGCAAATGAGTACCGACATCCCAGCAACGTTGAGTGCCAACGACATCGCGTCATGGTCGGATGAGGTCGACGTCGTGGTGGTCGGCTTCGGCATCGGCGGCGGTTGCGCCGCGGTCACCGCGGCCGGCGCCGGGGCGCGGGTGCTGGTGTTGGAGCGCGCGGCCGCCGCTGGCGGCACGACTTCGCTTGCCGGTGGGCACTTCTACCTGGGCGGCGGCACCGCGGTCCAGGAGGCGACCGGGCATCCCGACTCGGCCGAGGAGATGTACAAGTACCTGGTCGCCGTGTCGCGTGAACCGGATCACGAGAAGATCCGCGCTTACAGCGACGGTAGTGTTGAGCATTTCAACTGGTTGGAGGACTTGGGTTTTCAGTTCGAGCGGAGCTTTTACCCGGGCAAAGTGGTCGTCCCGCCGGGCACCGAGGGCCTGAGCTACACCGGCAACGAGAAGGTATGGCCGTTCTGCGAGCAGGCGGAACCCTCGCCGCGGGGCCATTCGGTCCCAGTGCCGGGCGAACTGGGCGGTGCGTCGATGGTGATCGAGCTGCTGGTCAAACGCGCCGACGATCTGGGCGTTCAATTCCGGTACGAGACTGGAGCGACCAACCTGATCCTGGATGCTGACGGAGCGGTGGTCGGCGTCGCCTGGAAACACTTCACCGAAACCGGTGCGGTCAAAGCCAAGTCGGTCATCATCGCGGCCGGCGGTTTCGCGATGAACCCGGAGATGGTGGCCGAACACACTCCCGAACTGGGCCAGCCACGACGCACCAAACACCACGGGCTGGTCGCGCCCTACATTCTGGGCAATCCCAACGACGACGGACTCGGCCTGCGGATGGGCATTTCCGCGGGCGGCGTCGCCGAGAACATGAACGAAAAGTTCATCACTGCGGCCGCCTATCCGCCCGAGATGCTGCTGACGGGTGTGATCGTGAACAAGGAGGGCAAGCGATTTGTCACCGAGGACTCCTACCATTCGCGCACATCGGCTTTCGTGCTGGAGCAACCGGAGCAGACGGCCTACCTGATCGTCGACGAGGCGCACACCGAGATGCCCGCGATGCCGCTGATCAAGTTCCTCGACGGCTACGAGACGATCGCCGAGCTGGAGACCGGCACTCGAAATTCCCGCGGGCAACGTCGCAGCGACGCTGGAACGCTACAACGAATTCGCCGCCAAGGGCGAAGATCCAGACTTCCACAAGCAGCCGGAATACATTGCACCGCAGGACAATGGGCCGTGGGCTGTGTTCGACCTGTCGCTCGGCCGGGCGATGTACTCAGGCTTCACGATGGGCGGTCTGGCAGTCACCGTCGACGGCCAGGTGCAGCGCAGCGACGACAGCGTCATCCCCGGTCTCTACGCGGTCGGGGCGTGTGCGTCCAACATCGCGCAGGATGGCAAGGGCTATGCCAGCGGCACCCAACTCGGCGAGGGATCGTTCTTCGGTCGCCGGGCCGGGACGCACGCAGCCGGTGAGCGTTAGACCGGCGCCGGCTCCTTTTCGACTGATCCCAACCGCCACGGGCCGCCGCCGAGCAGTTCGAGGTGCTGTTCGTGGAACAGCTCGACCGCGGGTCGATGACTGACGCTGACCACCACACTCGCCGGTAATTCGTTGTGCAGCAGCTGATACAGCGCGTGTTCGAGTCCCTCATCGAGCGCTGACGTGCTCTCGTCGAGGAAGACCGCTTTGGGTTTGGTGAGCAGGATGCGCGCGAATGCCACGCGTTGTTGCTCACCGGGGGAGAGGACCTTGGCCCAGTCCCGCACTTCGTCGAGCCGATCGCTCAGCGGAGCGAGCGCGACTTTGGTCAGCGTCTGGTGCAACGTCTCGTCAGAGATGTCGGTCGGCGGGTTGGGGTAGCACACCACCGTGCGCAGCGTGCCGAGCGGAACATAGGGCAGCTGCGACAAGAACATCGTCGCATTATCGCCTTCCGGGCAGCGCAGCGTCCCCGATGCATACGGCCACAATTCGGCCAGGCTGCGCAGCAGCGTGGTCTTGCCCGCACCCGACTGGCCGGTAATCACCAGTGACTGACCGGATTCCAGCCGCACGTCCAGCGAGTCGACCAACGGGTCACCGTCGGGCGTACGCACCTCGACGCCGTCGAACTCGACCGAACCGTCGTCGGTGGGACGAGTCAACACCGCGGGCAGATCGCGGCCCTTCGCGTTGGCGTCGATGAGGCCGTGCAGACGGATGATCGCCGCACGGAACGCGGCGAAGGCGTCGTAGTTGTTGCGGAAGAACGACAGTGAGTCATGGATCTCACCGAACGCCGTGGCCGTCTGCCCGACGTCGCCGAAGGCGATCTGGCCGGCGAACAGCCGAGGCGCCTGAATGATCCACGGCAGCGGCACAATTGCCTGCGACATTGACCAGTTCCAGCCGTTGAAGACGATCGTCCGTCGCACAAAGCCGCGGTAGTTACCGATGATCGGGGTGAAGCGTCCCATCAGCTGGGTCCGCTCGACCTGCTCACCGCGATAGAAGCCGACGGCCTCGGCTGCGTCGCGGAGCCGGACCAGCGCGTAACGGAATGCGGCGTTGAGCTTTTCGTTGTTGAAGCTCAGCCAGATCAGCGGACGCCCGAGCTTGAACGCGACGCCGGTGGCAATCAACACGTAGACGACGACGATCCAGAACATCGCGCGGGGAACGTCGACGCCGAAGACGTCCAGCCGCCCGGACAGGTGCCAGAGAATCGCGGCGAACGACACCACCGAGACCACCGCGCGCACCGCCCCGAACAGCAGAGTGTTGGCGGTTTCGTTGGACGGGATGTTTGGCGTGCCGCCGGCGCCGGTGGTGAAGATGTCGACATCCTGCTGGATTCGCTGGTCGGGGTTGTCGATGGTGCTGTCGATGAACAGGTCTCGGTAGTAAGCCCGCCCGCTCAGCCAGTCATCGGTCAGGTGAGCCGTCAACCAGATACGCCAGGCGATGATGAAGTGCTGCGTCAGATAGATGTCGACCAGGAGTCGAACGATGAACAATGTAGCCAGCACGCTGAAGTGCACTAGCGACATCCAAAAGCCATGTACCCCAGATTGTTTGATCTGCTCATTACCCAAAGCGGTGCCCTCGAACGCCGTCTGTAGCGAGCTGTAGAGGTCGTTGCTCTGATAACTGAGCAGCACGGTCAGTCGCACCGAGAGCAGAACCAACAGCAGCAGCACGGCCAACTGCAACCAGGTCGGCACCGCTTGCCGTCCGGTGAAGTAGCCGCCGGTGATTCGCCAGTACTGACGACCCCACGCGGTGAGGTAGCGAAGCAGGACAAGCACCACCAGCACACACACCGCGGCGATCACCCATCCTTTGGCCAGCCACCACAGTGATTCAGTCGTTGCCGTGGACCAGTCGATCGACGGCTTGAATGGCTTGGGGTCCAAAATGGCGTCTCCTTGCTGACGAGGGCCGTCCGGCCGACGTCACAGTGGATGCTTCCCCGCGAAAGTACCCCAGGTCGGCCGATAGGCTGCGCCCATGGGCAACGACGCCGATGACACCTGCCATGCCGGCCAACTGATCGCCCGCCGGTTGAAAGCCAGCGGAATCGACACCATTTTCACGTTGTCGGGCGGCCATCTGTTCTCGATCTACGACGGTTGCCGCAGCGAGGGCATCCGGTTGATCGACACCCGCCACGAGCAGACCGCCGCGTTCGCGGCCGAGGGCTGGTCGAAGGTGACACGTCAACCCGGCGTCGCCGCGCTGACCGCCGGCCCGGGCGTCACCAACGGTATGAGCGCGATGGCCGCCGCCCAGCAGAACTCATCGCCGTTGTTGGTCCTCGGTGGGAGAGCACCGGCCGGGCGATGGGGCATGGGCTCGCTGCAGGAGATCGATCACGTGCCGTTCGTGTCGCCACTGACTCGATTCGCCGCCACCGCGCCCTCGGCGGAGGCCGTCAGCGGGCTGATCGACGACGCGCTGCGGGCCACGGTAGGCGCCCCGTCGGGGGTGGCTTTCGTCGATTTCCCCATGGACCACGTATTTTCTGTTGCCGCCGACAGCGGGCAGCCCGGCGCCTTGACCACGTCGTCGGCACGGACACTGCCCGACGGCGACGCACTCGATCGTGCGGTCAGCCTGCTCGGATCCGCCCAGCGGCCGGTGATCATGGCCGGCACCAATGTCTGGTGGGGGCATGCCGAGGAGGCGCTGCTGCGACTGGCTGAGCAACGACGGATACCCGTGCTGATGAACGGCATGGCCCGCGGCACGGTGCCCGCAGATCATCCGCTGGCGTTCTCCCGGGCACGCTCAAAAGCCTTAGGGGAGGCCGATGTTGCGGTGGTGGTCGGGGTGCCGATGGACTTCCGGCTCGGATTCGGCGCCGTGTTCGGGCAAGACACCAAGCTGATCGTGGCCGACCGGGTGCAGCCCGAGCGCGAGCATCCCCGCCCGATCGCCGCCGGCCTCTACGGTGACCTGTCGGCGACCTTGACGGCGCTGAGCGAGACGCCGCGCGCCGAGACGGCCGGCCACGAGGAGTGGGTCGCCGATCTGCGGGCGACCGAGACCGCCGGGCGGGAGCGTGAACAGAGCGAACTGGCCGACGACCGCAGCCCGCTGCACCCGATGCGGGTGTACGCCGAGCTCGCTCCGATGCTGGATCGCGACGCGATTATCGTGGTCGATGCCGGTGATTTCGGTTCTTATGCAGGCCGGGTGATCGACAGCTATGTGCCGGGTGCCTGGCTGGACAGCGGCCCGTTCGGTTGTCTCGGGCTCGGGTCCGGGGTACGCGCTGGCCGCCAAGCTGGCCCGCCCGGATCGCCAGGTGGTGTTACTGCAGGGCGACGGCGCGTTCGGATTCAGCGGCATGGAATGGGACACGTTGGTGCGGCACAACATTCCCGTCGTCTCGGTGATCGGCAACAACGGCATCTGGGCCCTGGAGCACCACCCGATGATGGCGCTGTACGGGTACTCGGTGGTGGCCGAACTTCGGCCCGGCACCCGCTACGACGAAGTCGTCCGTGCGCTGGGTGGGCACGGCGAGCTGGTCTCCACGCCCGCCGAGCTGCGGCCGGCGCTGCACCGCGCCTTCGACAGCGGCCTGCCCGCCGTGGTGAATGTGCTGACCGATCCCGACGTCGCGTATCCACGCCGGTCCAATTTGGCGTGACGGACGCTCGGGGCGTCCCGCCCTGCATCATCACCGGCCGGTACCGTTGACCTGTGCCAAAGACCACCAGCTCTTCGTCCGGTCCCCTGAGCGGCCGCTTCTGGCGACTACTCGGCGCCAGCACCGAGAAGAACCAGGGCCGCTCATTGGCCCAGGTCACCGCTGCGGCTGAGTACGACGAGAAAGCAGCGGGTCTCGACGACGAGCAGTTGCTCAAGGCTGCCGGCCTGCTCAACCTCGACGACCTGGCCGAGTCCGACGACATCCCGCAGTTTTTGGCCATCGCGCGGGAAGCCGGCGAACGGGCCACCGGGTTGAGGCCGTTCGACGTGCAACTGCTCGGCGCGCTGCGCATGCTGGCGGGTGACGTGGTCGAAATGGCGACCGGCGAGGGAAAGACGCTGGCCGGGGCGATCGCCGCCGCCGGTTACGCACTGGGTGGACGGCACGTTCACGTCGTCACCATCAACGACTATCTGGCCCGCCGCGACGCCGAGTGGATGGGTCCCCTGCTGGAGGCGCTGGGTGTCAGCGTGGGCTGGGTGACCGGAGAGTCGACCGCCGAGGAGCGACGGGCGGCCTACCAGTGCAATGTCACCTACGCGTCGGTCAACGAGATCGGTTTCGACGTGCTGCGCGACCAGCTGGTGACCGACGTCGACGATCTGGTGTCACCCAACCCGGATGTGGCCCTGATCGACGAGGCCGACTCGGTGCTCGTCGACGAGGCGTTGGTGCCGCTGGTGCTGGCCGGGACCAGCCACCGCGAGCAGCCGCGGCTGGAGATCATCCGGCTGGTCGGCGACTTGAACGCCGGCGACGACTATGACACCGACTCCGACAACCGCAACGTCCACCTGACCGACGTGGGGGCCCACAAACTCGAAAAGCTGCTTGGCGGAATCGATCTCTACTCCGAAGAACACGTCGGGACCACACTCACCGAGGCCAATGTCGCGCTGCACGCGCATGTCCTGTTGCACCGCGACGTGCACTACATCGTGCGCGACGGGGCCGTGCACCTGATCAACTCGTCCCGCGGCCGCATTGCCCAGCTGCAGCGCTGGCCCGACGGCTTGCAGGCGGCGGTCGAGGCCAAAGAAGGCATCGAGACCACCGAGACCGGCGAAGTGCTCGACACCATCACGGTGCAGGCGCTGATCAACCGCTATCCGACGGTGTGCGGCATGACCGGAACCGCTTTGGCCGCAGGCGAACAGCTGCGCCAGTTCTACAAGCTCGGGGTGTCTCCGATCGACCCGAACACACCCAACATTCGCGACGACGAAACCGACCGGGTCTACATCACCGCCGCTGCGAAGATCGACGCGATCATCGCGCACATCATCGAGATGCATGAAACGGGACAACCCGTCCTGGTCGGCACCCACGACGTCGCCGAATCCGAAGAGCTGCACGAGCGCCTGCAGCGACGCGGCGTTCCCGCGGTCGTGCTCAACGCCAAAAACGACGCCGAGGAAGCTTCGGTGATCGCCGAGGCCGGCAAGCTCGGGGCGGTCACGGTGTCGACGCAGATGGCTGGCCGCGGCACCGACATCCGGCTCGGCGGATCCGATGAAAGTCGACCACGACAAAGTGGTCGAACTCGGCGGTCTGCACGTGGTGGGCACCGGCCGACACCACACCGAGCGGCTGGACAACCAGCTGCGTGGCCGCGCCGGCCGCCAGGGTGACCCGGGTTCGTCGGTGTTCTTCTCCAGCTGGGAAGACGATGTCGCGTCGGCCAACCTCGAGCCCAACAAGCTGCCGACGCAAACCGACGATGACGGCCGCATCGTCAGCTCCAAGGTCGCCGGACTGCTCGAGCATGCCCAGCGCGTCGCCGAGGGCCGTCTGCTCGATGTGCACGCCAACACCTGGCGGTACAACCAGCTGACCGCCCAGCAGCGCGCCATCATCGTCGAGCGACGCAACACGCTGCTGAGCACCTCCGCCGCCCGCGAAGAGCTGGCCGAACTGGCTCCCGAGCGCTACGAGGAACTGTCCGAAAAGCTGTCCGAGGACCAGTTGGAGAAGATCTGCCGGCTGATCATGCTGTTCCACCTCGACCGCGGCTGGGCCGATCACCTGGCCTACCTGGCCGACATCCGCGAGAGCATCCACCTGCGTGCACTGGGACGGCAGAACCCGCTCGACGAATTCCACCGGATGGCGGTCGACGCGTTCGCGTCGCTGGCCGCCGACGCGATCGAAGCGGCCCAACAGACCTTCGAGACCTCGACGTCCATCGAAGACGAACCGGGCGTCGATCTGTCGAAGTTGGCCCGTCCGACCTCGACGTGGACTTACATGGTGCACGACAACCCGCTGTCCGACGACTCGCTTTCCGCGCTGAGCCTGCCCGGCATCTTCAGATAGGGTCACCGCACATGAACCGGCCGCCCGCGCACGACCGGCTCCTGACGGTGCCCAACGTGCTCAGCGGACTCCGTCTGCTACTGATCCCGGTCTTCATCTACCTGCTGCTGTTCGCCCACGCCGACGGGTGGGCGGTGGCGTCCTGATGTTCAGCGGCGCATCCGACTGGGCGGACGGCAAGATCGCCCGGCTGATGAACCAGTCCTCGAAGCTGGGGGCCTACCTGGACCCCTTTGTCGACCGGCTGTACATGGTCGCCACCCCGATCACATTCGGCCTGGCGCACATCCTGCCGTGGTGGATCATCGCCATCCTGTTGATCCGCGACATCTTGCTGGCCGCCGAGCTCCCGCTGCTGCGCACCCGCGGCATCACCGCGTTGCCGGTGATCTACGTCGGCAAGGCCGCGACGTTCGCGCTGATGTCGGCCTTCCCGCTGATCTTGCTGGGCCAGTTCGACGCGCTGTGGAGTCGCATCGTATTGGCTTGCGGCTGGGCATTTTTGATCTGGGGCACATACATGTACCTGTGGTCGTTCATGGTGTACGCCTGGCAGGTGGTAATCGTGCTGCGCCGGATGCCTTCGGTGAAGGTCCGCAATGCCTGACCAAGCTGATCAAGCACTCGGCGGCTACGAGCCCTATTCAGGGCTCAGCGCGCACGAGGCCGGACGGGTGCAACGCATCCCGGTGCCGTCGCTACTGCGCGCCCTGCTCTCCGAGCACCTCGACCCCGGTTACGCGGCAGCGGCCGCACAGCGGGATGACAGCGTGAAACCGACCGGTCGCGCACGCCTCCGGGGCTGGTTCTGGCAGGCGCTGGCCGCATTTCTGGTGGCGGCGGTGTTCGCCGCCGCAGTCGCCCAGGCTCGGCTGGTTGCCCCTGGCGTCAGCGCCGCCCAACGGGTGTTGGCCACCGGCGTGCGGTCGGAGGAGAAGCCACCGACGGCCCGGCTCACCAAAGAACGCAATACGCTTACGGCGCAACGTGATGACGTTCAGCGACGGGCACTTGGCCGAAGACACCGCGGGCCGGCGGCTGCTCGCCAGCCTCGACCGGCTCAGCCTGGCGGCCGCGAGCACCCCGGTCACCGGCCCCGGTCTGAGCCTGACCGTGACCGATCCCGGCGTCGGACCGAACCTGTCCGACGTGTCCAAGCAGCGCGTCGCCGGTAGCCGGCAGATCATCCTCGACCGCGACTTGCAGCTGGTGGTCAACTCGTTGTGGGCCAGCGGCGCCGAGGCCATCTCGGTCGATGGAGTCCGGATCGGGCCGAACGTCACCATCCGGCAGGCGGGCGGCGCGATTCTGGTCGACAACAACCCGACGAGCAGCCCGTATGCGGTCCTCGCGATCGGGCCGCCGCATGCCATGCAGGACGTGTTCGACAACAGCCCGGGCTTGCGCCGGCTGCGACTTCTGGAAACCTCGTATGGTGTCGGCGTCGACGTCAGCGCCAAGGACAGCCTCTCGCTGCCCGCCGGCGCTGCGCGAGATGTCAAGTTCGCCAAACAGATTGGCTCGTAGTGCGAAAAGTACAATCGAATAGGAGCAGAGCGCCGATGATCGGGATCGCAGCGCTGGCAGTCGGAATCGTGCTGGGTTTGGTCTTCCATCCCAACGTGCCGGAGTCATCCAGCCGTATCTGCCGATCGCGGTGGTCGCCGCGCTCGACGCGGTCTTCGGTGGGTTACGGGCTTACCTCGAGCGGATTTTCGACCCCAAGGTTTTCGTGGTGTCGTTCGTGTTCAACGTGTTGGTGGCGGCACTGGTCGTCTACGTCGGTGACCAATTGGGCGTCGGCACACAGCTATCCACGGCGATCATCGTCGTTCTGGGTATCCGCATCTTCGGCAACGCCGCGGCGCTGCGCCGGCGGCTGTTCGGGGCATAACGGGTATCAGACCAACATGAGCGACACCGATCCCGAGGGCGATGACTCGGCCACGCAGAAGATCGAGCCTGCCGCCGACGACACCGCCACGCAGAAGATCGAGCAGGGTCGCCGAACCTGACGAGCACGGGCGACACGAGTTGGCGCCGCACGAGCCCAAACCCGCGATCGGCGACTTGCAGCCTCGCGGATTTCTTCGACGTGGCCGAACGGTATTCGGCACGCTGGCGGTGATGCTGTGCCTGCTGTTGGGCGTGGCTATCGCAACTCAGGTCCGCCAGACCACGACTGGGGACTCGCTCGACACGGCGCGCCCGGCAGATCTGCTGGTGCTACTGGACTCTCTGCGTCAGCGCGAAGCCACGCTGAGCACCGAAGTCGCTGAACTTCAGCGCTCACTGAACGCATTGCAGGCCTCGGGCAGCAGCGACCAGACCGCCATTCAGAACGCCCAGGACCGATTGGCGGCGCTGTCGATCCTGATCGGCACTGTCGGGGCCACCGGGCCCGGCGTCACGGTCCGGATCGACGATCCGGGACCGGGAGTGGCGCCGCAGGCGATGCTCGACGTGCTCGACGAATTGCGCGCCGCCGGGGCCGAGGCAATCCAGATCAGCGACCGGCAGCAGGCGGTGCGTACCGGCGTAGACACCTGGATCGTCGGCGCCCCGGGCGCGCTGACCGTCGACGGCAAAACGTTGACGCCGCCGTATTCGGTTGTCGCCATTGGTGATTCGCCCACACTCGCCGCGGCGATGAACATTCCCGGTGGCGCGGTCGACAGCGTCAAGCGGGTCGGCGGCACCATGTCGGTGCAGCAGGCGGACAAGGTGAGCATCACCGCCTTGCGGCAACCAAAACCGCGCCAATACGCTCAGCCAGGCAAGTAGTCACCGACCAGAACAGGAACACCGTGAGCGAAATCCCACCAGATTTGCACTACACCACCGACCACGAGTGGATTCGGCGAACCGGTGACGACACCGTCCGGGTGGGGATCACGGACTTCGCCCAGTCGGCCCTGGGCGACGTCGTGTTCGTCCGGCTGCCTGACGTTGGTGACGAACTGACCGCGGGTGAGGCTTTCGGTGAGGTGGAGTCCACCAAGTCCGTGTCCGACCTGTACGCCCCTGTGTCGGCCAAAGTCGTTGCCGTCAATGAGGATCTGGATGGCAGCCCCGAGCTGGTCAACTCCGAGCCGTACGGCGGCGGGTGGTTGATCGACCTTCAGGTCGACAGCGCCGCGGTCGACAAGAGTTTCGGCGATCTCCTGGACGCCGAGACATACCGCGGCTCGCTGTCCGAGTGACCCTTGTTATCGTTCCCTGCGCCCGGCGACAACGCCGGCCCGACCGGGGCGGAAGTTTCGCGGCTAGCAGATGTAGCCGTCGATCCGGCGGGGGACGGCACATTGGGCTCCTGTGCGCGGTACGGTCGTCACATCGACGGTCACTGCGGGTGGGAATCCGGCCGGCCGGACCCAACCAGACAACGCAGCAGCGGCCAGTGAGGAGCACCGGGTGACGGACAAGGACAACGACCTGACTTCTGATGAAGTCACCGTGGAAACGACATCTGTGTTCCGCGCCGACTTCCTCAACGAACTGGACGCTCCCGCGCAGACAGGCGCCGAGACCACGGTGTCCGGCGTCGAGGGACTGCCGGCCGGTTCGGCATTGCTGGTCGTCAAACGGGGACCGAACGCCGGTTCCCGCTTCCTGCTCGATCAACCGACCACCTCGGCGGGCCGCCACCCCGACAGCGACATCTTCCTCGACGACGTCACCGTCAGCCGGCGGCACGCCGAATTCCGTTTGGAAACCGACGAGTTCCACGTCGTGGACGTCGGCAGCCTCAACGGCACCTACGTCAACCGCGAGCCGGTCGACTCGGCCGTGCTGGCCAACGGCGACGAGGTCCAGATCGGAAAATTCCGCCTGGTCTTCCTCACTGGGCCCAAGGCTGGTGAAGACGGAGGGACCGGAGGCTAGTGACCGCGCCCGAGACCCCCGCACTGAGCGGGATGTCGATCGGAGCGGTCCTCGACCTGCTACGGCCGGACTTCCCGGATGTGACGATCTCCAAGATTCGCTTCTTGGAGGCCGAGGGGCTCGTAACGCCGCAACGCGCGGCGTCGGGCTATCGCCGATTCACTGCGTATGACTGCGCCCGCCTGCGTTTTATCCTGACGTCTCAGCGCGACCAGTACCTGCCGCTCAAAGTCATCAAGGCACAGTTGGACGCTCAGCCTGACGGCGAGCTGCCACTCGCCGGATCGCCTTACGGGGTACCGCGATTGGTGACTGTCGGTGACGGCGCGCCCGCCGAAGCGGATCCGGTGACGGTTGCGGCCACCCGCGTCCGGCTCAGCCGCGAGGACCTGCTGGATCGCTCGGGCGTCGACGACGACCTGCTGACGGCGCTGCTCAAAGCGGGGGTGATCACCACCGGTCCGGGCGGATTTTTCGACGAGCACGCGGTCGTGATCCTGCAGTGCGCGCAGGCTCTGGCCGATTACGGTGTCGAACCCCGCCACCTGACGGGCATTCCGCTCGGCCGCCGACCGGCAATCCGACCTGATCGCGCAAATCGCCGGACCCCTCGTCAAGGCCGGAAAAACCGGTGCCCGTGACCGCGCCGACGACCTGGCTCGCGAGGTCGCTGCCCTTGCGATCACGCTTCACACCTCGTTGATCAAGTCCGCAGTGCGCGACGTTCTCCACCGCTGAAGGACTAGACTTCGAAACCACAGCTTGTGTTCGGCGGCTTGGTCTTCCACCACGACGCCGGGGCAGGTCTGATACGGAACGGCAGCACGTGCGGAGGGCAGACACAGATGGGTGAAGTTCGCGTCGTCGGCATTCGCGTCGAGCAGCCGCAGAACCAGCCGGTGCTTTTGCTGCGCGAGGCCAGTGGTGACCGTTACCTGCCGATCTGGATCGGCCAGTCAGAAGCCGCCGCGATCGCACTCGAACAGCAGGGAGTCGAGCCGCCCCGTCCGCTGACCCACGATCTGATTCGCGATCTCATTACCGCACTTGGCCATTCGCTCAAAGAGGTGCGAATTGTCGACCTGCAAGAAGGCACCTTCTACGCTGACCTGGTCTTCGATCGCAATATCACCGTCTCGGCGCGGCCGTCGGATTCGGTGGCCATCGCGTTGCGGGTGGGTGTGCCGATTTACGTCGAAGAAGCGGTGCTCGCCGAGGCGGGCCTGCTGATTCCCGACGAGAACGACGACGAGCCGTCCGGTCGCCGTCCGCGAGGACGAGGTCGAGAAGTTCAAAGAGTTTCTGGACAGCGTTTCTCCCGACGATTTCAAGGCCACATAACGCGCTAGCAGGTGCAATCGGCATTTGGCCGCAAATATCGCGGCGCGCCGTCATCGAGCCGATCTCGTTCTGAAGTGGCATGATCACGGATGCGTCTCATCTGCGAGTTCGACGTCGACACGCCCGATGGATAGCGTGGAGACACCGCACCGACCGCCATAATTTGGTTCGACTGATTAGTTCTACAAACACGACAGCGTGTCGAAAAGCGTATGCTCACAACCACTCGATTGAGCAAACGCGAAAACGGCAGCCCGTAACGAGCGCGCGATCGGCGAGAGGATGCACCGTGGGTGACCAGCCACGTGAGGATCAACTGGACCTCGAGTCTGTGACCACGCTCGACGACAGTCCAGAAGCCAGCCCCGAACCGGCGATCCGCGTGTCGAGCGAACCGGTTCAAGGCGGCCTGTTTCCTGACGACTCGGTGCCCGACGAGCTGGTCGGCTATCGCGGCCCGAGTGCCTGCCAAATCGCCGGCATCACCTACCGTCAGTTGGATTACTGGGCCCGCACCTCGTTGGTCGTCCCGTCGATTCGCAGCGCCGCCGGCTCCGGTAGCCAGCGCCTGTACTCGTTCAAAGACATCCTGGTGCTCAAGATCGTGAAGCGATTGCTGGACACCGGCATCTCGCTGCACAACATTCGCGTGGCGGTCGATCACCTACGCCAGCGCGGCGTGCAGGACCTGGCAAACATCACCCTGTTCTCCGACGGGACCACGGTGTACGAGTGCACCTCGGCCGAAGAAGTCGTCGACCTGCTGCAGGGCGGACAGGGCGTGTTCGGCATCGCGGTCTCCGGCGCAATGCGGGAATTGACCGGCGCCATCGCCGATTTCCCCGGCGAACGCGCGGACGGCGGCGAGTCGATCACCGCCCCGGAGGACGAGCTCGCCTCTCGGCGTAAGCACCGCGACCGCAAGATCGGCTGAGCTACGCGCTTCTTGTCGATGCCGCCGATCATGCCGGCGGCGTCAAGTAGGTAAACTCGATGACGCATCGTTCTTGCGCGGGAGAGTTCCGTGGCGGCCAGCCACGGACGCCGAAGGAGCAACACCTCTCCGTCAACCTCTCAGGCACCCGGACCGCGCCAGACCCCGATGCCTCTGGAAAGTGGTGACTCGCAGTCGCCCGCCCATGGGGAAAGACGTCACGTCGAATCTCTCAGGCGCCCGGTACGGGTAGACGACAGAGGGGGAGGACGCCTTCTCTGTTTCGTCAGGAGTCCGCCCATGTCCGACTACACCAATCCGCTTTTCGCCGACCGGCACATTGGCCCGGACAGCACCGCCGTCGCGACGATGCTCGAGGTCATCGGCCTCGACTCGCTCGATGAACTCGCGCGCCGCGCGCTTCCCGCGGGAATCCTCGACGCCTTGACCGACTCCGGCGCCGCGCCCGGCCTGGATCATCTGCCGCCCGCGGCCAGCGAGGCCGAGGCCCTCGCCGAGTTGAGGGCGCTTGCCGACCAGAACACCGTCGCGGTGTCGATGATCGGTCAGGGTTACTACGACACCTACACACCGCCGGTGCTGCTGCGCAACATCCTGGAGAACCCGGCCTGGTACACCGCGTACACGCCGTACCAGCCCGAAATCAGCCAGGGGCGGCTCGAAGCGCTGCTGAACTTCCAGACCATGGTCGCCGACCTGACCGGGCTCGAGGTGGCCAACGCATCGATGCTCGACGAGGGCACCGCCGCGGCCGAGGCGATGACGTTGATGCACCGGGCCGTGAAGGGAAACGCCCACCGGCTGGTCGTCGACGCCGACGTGTTCGCCCAGACCGCGGCGATACTCGCCACCCGCGCCGAGCCGCTGGGCATCGAGATCGTCACCGCCGATCTGCGGGACGGCTTACCGGAGGGCGAGTTCTTCGGCGTGATCGCGCAGTTGCCCGGCGCCAGCGGCCGGATCACCGACTGGTCGACACTGATCTCGCAGGCCCACGATCGCGGTGCGTTGATCGCCATCGGCGCCGACCTGCTGGCGCTGACCGTGGTGACACCGCCGGGAGAGATCGGTGCCGACGTGGCGTTCGGCAATACCCAACGTTTCGGTGTGCCAATGGGATTCGGTGGGCCGCACGCCGGATACCTGGTGGTGCACGAAAAGCATGCCCGCCAGTTGCCCGGCCGGCTGGTCGGCGTTTCCGTCGACGCCGACGGCTCGCCCGCCTACCGGCTGGCCTTGCAGACGCGTGAGCAACACATCCGCCGTGACAAGGCGACCAGCAACATCTGTACCGCCCAGGTGCTGTTATCGGTGATGGCGGCGATGTACGCCAGCTACCACGGCGCCGACGGATTGGCCGGCATCGCCCGGCGGGTGCATGGCCACGCCGCAGCCATCGCCTCGGCGCTCGGCGATAAGTTGGTGCACGACAAGTACTTTGACACCGTCTTGGCCCACGTGCCGGGCCGCGCCGACGGGGTGGTCGCGGCGGCCAAGGCCCACGGCGTCAACCTCTGGCGGGTCGACGGCGACCACGTGTCGGTGACCTGCGACGAGGTGACCACCGACGCCCACGTGGCCGCGGTGCTGGACGCGTTCGGCGTTGAAGCCGCCAAGGCCTCGTCCGCTGACATCGCAACGCGTACATCGGAATTCCTGACGCACCCGGCGTTCATCAAGTACCGCACCGAGACGTCGATGATGCGGTACCTGCGTTCGTTGGCGGACAAGGACCTTGCGTTGGACCGCAGCATGATTCCGCTCGGCTCGTGCACGATGAAGCTCAACGCGGCGGCCGAGATGGAGTCGATCACCTGGCCGGAGTTCGCCCGCCAGCACCCGTTCGCACCGGCATCCGACAGCCTGGGCCTGCGGCGGCTGATCGCCGACCTGGAAACCTGGCTGGTGCAGATGACCGGATACGACGCGGTGTCACTGCAACCCAACGCCGGATCGCAGGGGGAGTACGCGGGGCTGCTGGCCATCCACGCCTACCACGCCAGCCGCGGCGAACCGGAGCGCAACATCTGTCTGATCCCGTCAAGTGCACACGGCACCAATGCCGCGTCGGCAGCGCTGGCCGGCATGAAAGTGGTCGTGGTGGCCTGCCGATCCAACGGCGACGTCGACCTCGATGACCTGCGGGCCAAGGTCAGCTGAGCACGCCGAGCGGCTGTCGACGCTGATGATCACCTACCCGTCGACGCACGGCGTGTACGAGCACGACATCGAAGACGTCTGCGCGGCCGTGCATGATGCCGGTGGCCAGGTCTATATCGACGGCGCGAACCTCAACGCCCTGGTCGGACTGGCCCGACCCGGGAAGTTCGGCGGCGACGTCAGCCACCTGAACCTGCACAAGACCTTCTGCATCCCACACGGCGGCGGCGGCCCCGGCGTCGGACCGGTCGCGGCACGCTCACATCTGGCGCCATTCCTGCCTGGCCACCCGTACGCGCCCGAACTGCCGGCCGGACCGCCGGTCTCGGCGGCGCCCTACGGGTCGGCGTCGATCCTGCCGATCAGCTGGGCCTACATCCGGATGATGGGCGCGCCCGGTCTGCGGTTGGCATCGCTGACAGCGATCGCCTCGGCCAACTACATCGCCCGCCGCCTGGACGAGTACTACCCGGTGCTCTACACCGGCGAGAACGGCATGGTCGCCCACGAGTGCATCCTGGATCTGCGGCCGATCACCAAGTCGACCGGCGTGACCGTCGATGATGTCGCAAAGCGGTTGGCGGACTACGGATTCCACGCACCGACCATGAGCTTCCCGGTCGCCGGAACGCTGATGGTCGAGCCGACCGAGAGTGAGAGCCTCGCTGAGGTGGACGCATTCTGCGACGCGATGATCGCCATCCGCGGCGAGATCGACAAGGTCGGCGCCGGCGAGTGGGCGGTGGACGACAACCCGCTGCGCGGTGCGCCACACACCGCCGAGTGCCTGCTGGTGGACAAGTGGGAGCACCCGTACACCCGCGAGGTCGCGGCTTACCCGCTGGGCAAGGGCTTCCGGCCCAAGGTGTGGCCGCCGGTGCGCCGCATCGACGGCGCCTTCGGCGACCGCAACCTGGTCTGCTCGTGTCCTCCGGTGGAGTCCTACGCCTGAGCCTTACATCCCGAGCGCGGCGAGGATCTGGCCCGGCACGACGTCCACCAGCAGGGTGTCGAAGCCACCGAGCGGGTCCACGCTGACGCTGGCCAGATCGCCCAGGCCCAGATCGCCGAGCAGGTCGCTCAGCGTCAGCCCGGACAGGTCGCCCAAGTTGCTCAGGTCCAGCGGCAGGTTAGATAGGCCCAGGTCGCCGAGCAGATCACCCAGGTTCAGGCTGTCCAGCAAGCCGGTGATGTCGAGTGCCGAGGATCGGATTTGTTACCCTACCCAGGTCGGTCAGCAGGTCGCCCAGGGTCAGGATCACCGGTCGCCGGAATCGAGAAGCCCAGGTCGTCCAGTCAGGACCAGGCGATGATCGTGAGATCGCTCGGGCTAGTGACAGGCCAAGATCGGTGATGCTCCAGTCGCGGCTAGTATGTTGCTGAGACCTAGGTCGTTCAGCGGTCGCCAGCCTCAACTGGCCCAGCAGACTGCCCAGCGTCAGTCGGTGTCGAGTGCTTAGCGAAATGCCGTCCAGCCGCTCGTTCAAGCTCGGTGACGCTGAGCAGATTAGTGCTATTGAGGCTGGGATCGACAGCCGAGGGTGGCGAAGCGCAGTGTCGAGGCCGAGATAGCGTCCGAGAACGCCGCCGATGTCGGTGATGACGGTTGCCGAGCAAGTACCAACGCTGTCGTTAGCCAGTACCGCAGGTCGCCCAGTAATCGTACCCAGGTTGGCGACGGCCACGTCGATGCCGTCGGCGCACAGACTGCTCACGGTGAGCTCAGGTTGCTCACGTCGTCGGTCGGTCGGGTCGATCGACCGAATGCGTCAACGTACCTGATTCAGGTTCAGGCTGTTCAGATCCACGTTGCCGACCAGACCCAGGCCGCTCAAAATGCCCAGGTTCAGGCCGTCGAGGCTGGAATCAAGCCGCCCAGGCCGAGGTGTTGAGCAACGCCACCCAGTGAGTTATCGGGTCGCGCCAGTAGCGTGCCCAGGCCCAAGTCGCTCAACGGGCCGCCGTCCAGTTCAGGTCGCCGAACAACGTGCCGAGGTTCAGGTCGCCCAGCCCGATCTGGCTCAACAAGCTGCTGAGGTCGAGGTCGGTCAGCGGCGTGTTGCCCAGACCCAGCGCGTTGACCAGGTCGGGCAGGTTGATGTCGATGTTCGCGGATGTCTCTGGGGCCAGCAGGCCGTTGTAGAGCGGAATGGTGATAGCGCCGTTGAGCAGGCTGACGGTTTCCGCGCCGTTGAGGTTGGCGTTCAGGACGGTGGCCAGACCCTCGAAGATGTTGTTCAACGACGGGTCGGTCTGCAGCTGCTGGGCAACGGTCTCGAGCGTGGTCAACGTCGCGCCGGTCGCCCCGAGGCCGGCGATCGCGAGCTCCAGCCCGGGAGGCAATTCCACCGAGATCGTGGCGGGAAGCGACCCGAGGTCCGCGGTGACAGTCGGGTCGAAGTTGGCGAGCGCCTCAATCACCCCGAACGGGTTGGTGACGAGCTGATCGAAGAGCTGCGTGATGTCCGACGAGCTGGCGTTGCTGATGATGCTGTCCAGGTTGGCGGTCGTGTTGGCCACGAGTTCCGACCAGGCGTCGACGAGTTGCACCGGCCGCGTCTCGACCCTGGGGGGCGGTACCGCCAGCGGAGTGACCGCGATGATGCTGGCGCCGACCAGAGCGACACCGGCGGTGGCGTAAGGGCGAAGGGCGTTTTGCATGGCGATGGTTCCTCCTGTTAGCTGTGATGCACCTCACAGGTTTGTCGGGACTGTACCTGAGATTCACATAAGCAACAACGAAAAATTGCCCGTGTGCCCAATAAAGTTGAGGATCGTCTAAAAATCCGGATTATGACTCCAGAAATCCGGATGACGGCGTCGTTCATCTGAGGCGCCACACCTCAAGCGTCTGAAAAATTGGCCGAGATCTCACGGACCCAATCGGTGCATCTGAGGTCGATGCGCCGGAGCCTTGATCCGGGCAAGTCGACCCGCAATCCGGTTTCTCAGGCGCAGTTAAGCATGTTGCTTGTAAAACTGCTGTTCAGGGCGTTGTTTATCGATACAGATCACAGAATCGTCCGATTTCTCAGATAAATCTCACGTAGAGTTCGATTCAGAACCTATTGATGTGACCTACATCACAGTGCGGTGTTCATAAAGGAGATGCCCGCCATGTCATACGCCCGTCGTCCCAAGCATGCCCTGCACGCACATCACGCTCTACGCCCTTATGCCACCGCTGGAATTGCGATTGTGGGTGCGAGCATGATCGCCGTCACCCCGATCGCCCCGCCGCCGGCCCCGCCGCCGGTGGTTCACACGCCGCAGGTTCAGCTCTCTGCTGCCGAGGTGGCCGCCGAAGCATTCGCGATACTGATTTACGCGCTCGACCCCGGATCGTTCACCAGTGACACCTATCAAGTGGCTACCGACTACTTGGGCCAGCTGGCGGTACTGCTCGATAGTTTTATCGATCTCGGCGGAACGCCCCTTGCTACCGCAACCAATACCTACGCGGACGACGCTCTAGGATGGCTGGGCCTTGGAACTTCGCTCCAGGCGATCACTGCGCTTTTGACAGCGCTGCCTACCGAAATCGGCAATGACATCAGCAACTTGGGCACGACTCTGACTGACGCCATCAGCGCTTTGGATACGCAACTGAGCGGGCTACTCACCACGCTAGACGGCAATTTGACCACCGGCCTGGCGAGCCTGGGGGGTCAACTCACCGATATCACCAGTGGCATAACAGGTTTGGGTGGTCAATTGAGTGATATTACGAGTGGTATATCGGGGCTGGGTACTCAGCTGACTGATCTGGATACCAACCTGTCGAGCCTGGGGTCAACCCTGGGCAGTCAGTTGACCGGTATCACCACCGACCTGAACGGTCTGGGAGGTCAGCTGAGCGATATCACCACTGGCATATCGGGGCTGAGCGGTCAATTGAGCGGTTTGGACAGCGACCTGACGACTGGGCTGTCGGGCTTGGGCGGTCAGTTGACCGATATCACCACTGGCATAAGCGGTCTGGGCAGTCAGTTGACCGGTTTGGACACTGATTTATCGTCGGGCCTATCGGGCTTGAGCGGTCAGCTGGGCGATATCACCACTGGCATAAGCGGTTTGGGCGGTCAACTGACCGATCTGGACAGCGACCTGACGGGCGCTATATCGAGCTTGGGGTCCAACCTCGACAGTCAGCTGGGCGGCATCACGACCGGCATATCGGGTTTGAGCGGTCAGCTGAGCGGAATAACAACTGGCATATCGGGTCTGGAGAGCAACCTGGACAATGCCATCACCGGCTTGGGGACAAATTTGGGCGGTCAGCTGACCGATATCACCAACGGTCTATCGGGCGTGAGCGGTCAGCTGACCTCCTTGACAACTGGCGTATCGACCTTGGATACCGACTTGACCAATGCCGTCTCGACCCTCGGAACGAATCTGGGCGGCCAGCTGACTGACGTCACCAATGGCATCTCGGGTCTGGACGGCGACTTGACGACCGGCCTAGGCGCTCTGACCGGTGACATCACGAACTTAGGCAGTCAGCTGACCACCATCGACAACGGGATATCAGGCCTGGATCACGAATTGACCACTGGGTTCAGCGGCCTGAGTAATGACATCACCGGCCTCGGTCAACAGCTCACGACTATTACCGGTGCCATATCCACACTTGAGAATGACGTCACCACCGGGCTGTCCAATTTAGGCAATTCGGTGGGTGACATTTCGACGAACATCACCGATCTGAACACCACATTGAGCACCGGCTTGTCAGGTCTGGATGGTGACATCAACGACCTCGGGGGTCAGCTGACCACCATCTCGAACGCCATATCGACGCTGGATTCGGGTTTGACCGGAACCCTGAACACGCTGCTGGGCTCGGGCAGCGCCATCGCAACCGACGTCCAAATGATTCCGGGCGTCGCTAGTGATTTGACCACCGCCCTAGGCGACCTGAGCCACATACTCAGCATTCTTTCGCTGTAGAAGCGATCACACGAGACGCGCTCGAGGGTGCCAGGGGCCTGGGTGCTCAACCGTTGCTCGAAAATGAGCTGAGCCACGCCTTAAAGCAGCGGCGCAGGATGGACAAGCCGGCGCCTAGCTGAGGAAGTTGGTCACCGCGGTGGCCAGGTCGGGCGAGGCCGACGTCGCGAGGTTTTGGTAGTTGCCCCCAGAGAGCTTGGCAACGGCTTCCCAAGTGTCCCGATCGGAATCGGACCCGAAATCGATGACGTTGACGGCGACCGGTTTGGCCGGATCTGCGCTCTGCTTGATGAAATCCTGCAAGCCCTGGCCACCGAGACTCTGGTCGGTGTGCGGTCCGGAGGTGATCACCAGCACCGAATTCGTTTGCCCGGCATGAAAGTTGGCCTGTGCGTTCTGGTAGATCAGCCGGAGCGTCGTGAACGACACCGCTCCGCCCGATGTTGCGTGCTGCCGGTCCAGTGCCGCCGTCAACTCCTCCGAGCGCGGCTTGCCGTCGACCTGATCGCCCAGCGGGCCCGCTGACACTTCTGAGCGGCCTTCCTTGCCGTCGAATGTCCACAGCCCGATCACGGCGTTGGGTGCCAGCGCCTTGATCCGGTCATCGAGCGCGCTGATCACATTGCCGAGCCGCGTCTTGCCGCCTTCCTCGGTGATCATCGACTGCTCGAGCATGATGGTCGCGGCCGGTGCGCTCGCCGGCGCGGACACCGTGTTGGCCAGTGCGGCACGCGTCGCGTCGTCACCGACCGACAGGGTCGACGGCAGCGCCGGGAAGCTGGTGACGTCACTCTTCGGCGTCTTGGTGCCCTCGGCGCGGAAGCCGGCTTTTGCCAGCTCGGCCAGCTGATCGGGTTTGTGCATGAAGCGAGCGAATTCGCTGGCCGCCGTCACCTGCTCCTGCGACAGCCAGGATCCGCTGAGCAACACGGTGGGGTAGTCCGCGACCGCGGCGGCGCCCGGCGGCAGCCACGCACTCAGCGCGCTGCCGGCGTCGGATTGCGACTGCCCGCGGGCGAAGACCTGCTGTTCGGTCGTGACCACCGCGTGAACCGGGGCGGTCGCCGCGTCACCGGACTTGAGCAGCGCATTCATCGCCTCGCCCAGCGAATTGTCGGCGAGCTTCGGCTGCCCGCCGATCAGCGTCCGCACCGCGCCGTTGCCATCGGTTGGCGGCGCACCGGGCGGCACCGACGCGGCTGCGACGGCCTCACCGGCGAGGTATGCAGCGTCGCTGTTGCCGCCGATCGGCAGGGCCAGCCGCAGCGAGCCCCACGTCGGCAGCTTCAGCCCCGCCAACGAGTCGGGCTTGGTCTGCAGATCAGGCAGTGTCGCCCATTTCTGATCGCCCAATGCTTTTTGAAGTTCCGGCCGGACCGCGAGCACAACTGGCGAGGTCACCAGCGACCGGCTGTCGGAAACCGTTTCCTTGCCCGCCGCGGCGGTGAGGCGCGCGGCCGACACCGAGCTGCCCGGGATCCACAGCGCCGGTCGCTGGCCCAGGTCGCCGGGCCACTTGCCGATGAAGCCGTCGACGACCGCGTCGGAGCCCGCGGATTTCACCCCGATGGCGACGCAGTGGTCGCCGACCGGTGCGGACTGGGCGTTGTACCGATCGGCGAGATGCTGCACGTGGTCGGAGATCGACGAGTCGGCGATCACGGCGACCGGCAGCTTCTCGCCGACGCATCGAGCGCTATGCGAACGGTTGGACAGCGCGTCTCCGAAGAAACGCCACAGGATGACGACGCCCACCACCACGACGACCGAGATCAGGGCTGCGATCACGCCGATGCTGACGCCACGGTGGCCGCCCTCGTTGCGGTGACCGCCGCTGAAACCGGGGAGGCCGCGATGCCCGCCGGTCGGCGGTCCCGACGGCGGAGTCGGTGGATCCGGGTCGCGCCGCGGGAAGTCGGGAAAGTCGTCCGGCGGATCGATCTCGGCGGCAGGCACCTGCCGCTCCGGCGGAGCGGGATGCGCGAATTCCTCGCGGGGATCGTCCGCCGGCACGTCGAAGCCGAAAAACGCTGGGCTGTCGGGAAAGTCGTCGGAGAAGTCCTCCGGCGGACGACTCGGATAACTCGGCGCCGGGAACGAGCCGGGATAGCGCGGTTCGTCGGCCGGGGGAGGCGGGGGTTCATGATATCCGCCGGCATCTTCAACGCGCTCCGGCTCGGGATGGTCGTCCGACGGTTCGTCGATCGGTTCTTCGTCGTCGGGAGCTCTGTGCCTACCCATGCCGGTCCTCTCCTGAGCGCCGGAGGTGCCTGCAGCCGCTAGTCATCGAAGTGGTGAAGATTCCCCGAACTGCCGTCACTCATGGGCGCGAGCCTTGAACTCGCGCCGGCGTCGATGCAGAATCGGCTCGGTGTAGCCGCTGGGCTGTTGTGTGCCCTGCAGGATCAGCTCCTGGGCGGCAAGGAACGCGATGCTGTCATCGAAGTTGGGTGCCATCGGCAGGTATCCGGAGTCACCGGCGTTCTGCTCATCCACCAGCGGAGCCATCCGCTCAAGGCTAGCGCGGACATCCTCTTCCGTGATGACGCCATGCCGTAGCCAGTTGGCCAATAGTTGGCTGGAAATCCGCAGCGTGGCACGGTCTTCCATCAAGGCGACGTTGTGAATGTCCGGAACCTTGGAGCAACCGACACCCGCGTCGATCCAGCGCACCACATAGCCCAGGATCGACTGGCAGTTGTTGTCGACCTCTTCGCGGATCTCCTCCGGCGCCCACGCCAGCTCCTTGGCCAGCGGGACGGTCAGTAGCTCGTCGATGGTGGCGCGCTTCTTGCCTTCGAGCTCTTCCTGCACGGAGGCGACGTCCACATAGTGGTAGTGCATGGCGTGCAGCGTGGCCGCCGTCGGCGAAGGCACCCACGCGGTGGTGGCGCCGGCCTTGGGCTGGCCGATCTTCTGCTCCATCATGTCGGCCATCAGCTCGGTCATGGCCCACATGCCCTTGCCGATCTGCGCCTTGCCCTTGAAGCCCGCCGCCAGCCCGGTGTCGACGTTGTTGTCCTCGTAGGCCTTGATCCAGGTGGTGCTCTTCATCGCACCCTTACGGATCATCGGGCCGGCTTCCATCGACGTGTGGATCTCGTCGCCGGTGCGGTCCAGGAAGCCTGTGTTGATGAACACCACCCGGTCGGCGGCGGCCTTGATGCACGCCTTGAGGTTGACGGTGGTGCGGCGTTCCTCGTCCATGATGCCGACCTTCAGCGTGCCCTGAGGCAGGCCGAGAACGTCTTCGACGCGGCTGAACAGCTCGCAGGTGAACGCCACCTCGTCCGGCCCGTGCATCTTGGGCTTGACGATGTAGACCGATCCGGTGCGGCTGTTGGTCAGCGGCCCGTTGGCCCCTCCGTTGTCCGAGCCGGACTTCAATCCGTGGGTGGCAGTCAGCCCGGTGAACAGCGCGTCCTGGATACCCTCGAACACCTCGTTACCGTCGGAATCGACGATGGCGTCATTGGTCATCAGGTGGCCGACATTGCGGACGAACAGCAGGCTACGCCCGGGCAGGGTCAGTTCGCCGCCGTCGGGTGTCTTGTAGGTGCGGTCCTGGTTGAGCACCCGGTGGATGGTCTTGCCGCCCTTGTCGACCTCCTCGGACAGGTCACCCCTGTTCAGGCCGAGCCAGTTGCGGTAGCCCAGCACCTTGTCGTCGGCGTCGACCGCGGCGACCGAGTCTTCGAAGTCCATGATCGTGGTGATCGCCGACTCCAGGACGACGTCTTTGATGCCGGCCTTGTCGGTCTTGCCGATCGGAGACTCCGGGTCGACCAGGATCTCGATGTGCAGGCCGTGGTTGACCAGCAGCACCGACCAACTGGGCGAGCCAAGCTCACCGGTATAGCCGAGGAACTTCTCCGGGCTGGCCAGTTCGACGGACCCATCGGCGGTCGCCACCTTCAGGTGGCCGTCCTCGACGCTGAGCCCGGTGATGTCGGCCCACGACCCGGAAGCGAGCGGGACTGCCTCGTCGAGGAATGTCCGCGCGTAGGCGATCACCTTGTCGCCGCGGACCCGGTTGTAGCTGGTGCCCTTGTCGGCGCCGTCGCTCTCCGGGATGACGTCGGTGCCGTACAGCGCGTCGTACAGCGAGCCCCACCGGGCGTTGGCGGCGTTCAGCGCAAAGCGTGCGTTGAGGACGGGCACCACCAGCTGCGGCCCGGCCGTCGTAGTGATCTCGTCGTCGACACCGGCGGTGGTGATGCTGAAGTCAGCGGGTTCAGGCTGCAGATAACCGATCTCGGTGAGGAACTCGCGGTAACCCTCGGGGTCCAGCGGCTCGATGACGTGCTGGCGGTGGTACTTGTCGATCTGCGCCTGCAGGTGATCGCGCCGCTCCAACAGGTCCTGGTTCTGCGGCTGCAGGTCGGTGACGACCTTGTCCACACCAGCCCAGAAGCTGTCGGGGTCTATGTCGGTGCCGGGCAGAGCTTCGTTGTTGACGAAGTCGTACAGCACTTGGGCGACGCGCAGGTTGCCCACCGACACGCGATCAGTCATCTTTTCCTCCGCACTCACCTGTCGAAATCACGTCTCAGCCTACCGGCCAGTCGCCTGCCGACTCGTAACCGGCAACCTGCAGCAGCAGGTCACATTGCTTCAGCAGCGCAGCCCGCAACGGTTCGGCGCGAGTTGCGATGGCCTTCTGGCAACGCACGTACTCGGCGCGACCGGCCGCGTCCTCCACGGCAATCGGCGTGTACCCGTAACCACTGAGGTCGTACGGACTGGCTCGCATGTCGATTTCGCGCGCGGCCGCAGCCAGTTCCAGACAGTCGAGCAGCGTCTCTGAGTCGATCAGCGGGCTCAGCTTGTACGCCCATTTGTACAGGTCCATGTTCGCGTGCAGGCAGCCGGGCTGCTCCCAATCCTGTTGCGTGGCGCGGCTGGGCGAGCCCGCATTGCGCGCCACGGCTTCGGGGGTGAAAAACCGGAACGCGTCAAAGTGGCTGCACCGCAAGGGCATCGACTCCACCACCGCGTCAGTGCCGTCCCGCCCCAGGCGAAGTGGCACACCATGGCGTAGCTCCGCGGGATCAGACTTGTAGACCATCGCCCACTCGTGCATGCCGAAGCAGCCAATATCCACTGGCCGGCTTGCGGTGGCCGCCATCAAGCGGCCGACGTATTCGACGATGCCGCGACGCTGGATCAAGTGACCGGTTCGCACTGTCACGCCCGAATCCGTCTGGCCGTATCCGCGAAGCTTCGCGTAGTCGTGAGATTCGGGACCGGTGAGCGTGACTCCGAAGCCCGGATGCCAACGTCGAAGCTGCCCAGCCGTGAAGCTGTAGTACGTGAACAAAAAGTCGATGACCGGGTTCGACTTGCCCTCCCCGCGTTGCCGGAGATAGCCACCGAGCAGAGCGGTCACTCTGCTGCGGTGGCGGTCGCGCCGCGGTAGCCACTGCGCGGGCGTCAGTACGACCGTCACGAGAGGCAACCCTAGCTATTTGACTCAGTGGGGAACGCCGCCCAGTCAGGCACGTCCCGTCCCGTCGCGCACGACGCCGACCAGGTCGCGCACCAGATCCTCCAGCGCGACCATGGCGACCACGGCGCCGCCATCGGCGGCGGTGACCAACGCAAGGTGGCTGTTGGTGCGGCGCATCCGCGACAGGGCCTCGGGGACACTCAACGACTCCGAGATGCGGGGCAGCGGCCGGACCCTGGCCAGGTCGATCACGGCCTGTGGGTCGTGGGCCAGCGACAGCACATCCTTGATGTGCAGGTACCCGACGAAGTTGCCGTCGACACCGACCACCGGGAAGCGCGAGTAACCCGTTGCGGCCAAAGCCTTTTCGACGACGCCGACCGTCGGGCCGGAGCCCGCCGCGGCCACCGGCACGGCGTGGATCTCGGCGACCGGAACCGCCACATCGCCGACCATACGGTTGCGGATCTGCAGCGCCCGGGTCAGCCGGGTGTGTTCCTCGCGATCGAGCAAGCCTTCCGACACCGACTCGGCGATCATTTCGCTGAGCTCGACGGTGGAGACGGTGATGTCGAGTTCGTCGCGCGGGCGCACCCGCAGCACGCGCAGGAGCAAGTTGTTACAGCGGCTGTAGAAATTGACGACGGGCCGGACCGCGCGTGCGTAGACGAGATACACCGGGATCAACAGCATCGCCGCCCGCTCCGGGCCCGCCATTGCGATGTTCTTCGGCACGATTTCGCCGAGCAACAGGTGCAGCGCCACCACGATCGCCAACGCCACCACGAACGCCGTGGTGTCCAGCAGCGCCGACGACTTGCCGAGCAGGTCGAACGAGCGCCGCAGCAGGTCGGCGACCGCCGGTTCGCCGATCCGGCCGAGCAGAATCGACGACACCGTGACACCCAGTTGGGCGCCCGCGAACATCAGCGGCAGTTGCTCGCCGGCCCTGATCACAGTGATCGCACCCGCCCGGCCTTGTTCGGCCAGCCCTTCGAGGCGGTCCCGTCGTGCCGATATCAGCGAAAACTCGGCAGCCACGAAAAACGCATTCGCGCCGATCAGCAAGATCGTCGCCAACAACTCGAACAGATCGCTCATCAGCGACCTCGCAGCGCGCCGGAATCGGCGCGATCCGGCAGTTGGGTCAGCTCGAGCAGGTCGATGCGGCGACCGTCCATCCGCAGCACCCGGGCCCGCCACGCGGAGGCGTGCGGGACGCCGTCGTGTTCGTATCCACTCAGCTGCACCTCGTCGCCGATGACCGGAATGCGGCCCAGTTGCTGCAGGACCAGGCCGCCGATCGTCTCGTATTCGCCCTCGGGGGCGTGGTAACCGGTCGCGGTGGCCACCTCGTCGATGCGCAGCAGTCCGGCCACCCGCCAACCGCTGTCGATAGCCACCACGTCCTGGCTGGCATCGTCGTGTTCGTCGCGGACGTCGCCGACGATCTCTTCGATCAGATCCTCGACCGTGACCATTCCGGCAGTGCCGCCGTACTCGTCGACGACCATCGCGGTCTGCAACGGGTGAGCGCGGATCTGTCCCATCAGCGCGTCGCCGTCGAGCGTCGAAGGCACCTTCGCGACAGGCTGCGCCACGGCGGTGACAAGCGTGTGTTCGCGCTCGGCCGGCGGCACCGCGAAGACCTGCTTGACGTGCACGATGCCGACCGTCTCGTCCAGGTCACCATCGACCACCGGGAACCGCGAGAAGCCGCTCTCGGTGGCAGCCTCCACCACGTCGGCGACGGTGTCGTCGACTTGCAGCGCAACGATTTTCGACCGGGGAGTCATCAGCTCCTCGGCCGTCAGTTCACCGAACTGCAGCGACCGGTCCAGCAGCGCCGCCGTCGCCGGATCCAGCGAACCGCTGCGCGCCGACGTGCGCACCAGCGAGACCAGCTCCTGCGCCGAGCGCGCCGACCGGAGTTCTTCGGCCGGTTCGACGCCCAGCTTGCGCAGGATCCAATTGGCCACCGCGTTGGTCAGCCGGATCGGCCACGTCATCAGCCAGGAGAACAGTAGCTGCACGCCGGCAACGGATCGCGCGGTCGCCGGGGGACGGGCCACCGCAAGGTTTTTCGGGATCAGCTCGCCGAAGATCATCGACAACGACGTAACGACAAACAGCGTCAGGAAGGTGATGATCGCGTTCGCGACCCGGTCGGGCACCCCGAGCGCATCCAGGCCCGGATGCGGCAGCTCCGCGACCAGCGGTTCGGTCAGGTAGCCCGTGATCAGCGTGGTGATCGAAATGCCGAGCTGCGCGCCGGACAGCTGGAACGACAGGGTGTGATGGGCGCGCTGGACATATTGGTCGCGGCGCCCGCCACGGCGCGCGTTGGCATCGACGGTGCTGCGTTCGAGTGTGGTGAGTGAGAATTCCGCCGCGACGAACAGCGCGGTGCCGGCCGTGAGCAGGACGATGGCCAGCAAACTGAACAGGGTGACGAGCAGATTCACCGAGGCCACCCTGGAGAAGGAGGCTCCTCTGAGTCGGCGTCACACACGCCAGTCGGCGCGGGTGCCTGCGGCACGGGAACCCCTTCTTCGATGTATCCACTTACGCGTGATGTCTGATGGTAGCGAAACCGCGCCGTGAACGAGTCACTGCTGCTGCGCCGACACGCCCGGTCAGTGGCTGGTCTACCACCCGAATGGCAGGGGATGCCCTTCGGCGAAGCCCGCGGCGGACTGGATACCGACCACCACCCGCTCGTGTAACTCGGCCAGTGTGGATGCTCCGACGTACGTGCACGTGCTGCGCACGCCGGAGGTGATGTGGTCGAGCAGATCCTCGACGCCTCCGCGGACCGGGTCCAACGCCATCCGCGACGTCGAGATGCCTTCTTCGAACAGCGCCTTGCGGGCGCGCTCGAAGGCATTGTCGGCAGCAGTCCGGGCGACCACCGCCCGCTTGGACGCCATGCCGTAGCTCTCCTTGTACAGCTTGTTGTCCCGGTCGCGCATCAGGTCACCCGGCGACTCGTAGGTGCCGGCGAACCACGATCCGATCATCACGTTGGACGCACCGGCCGCCAGCGCCAGCGCCACGTCGCGGGGGTGACGCACGCCGCCATCGGCCCACACATGTGCGCCGAGTTGCCTTGCTGCCGAAGCGCATTCGAGGACGGCCGAGAATTGGGGTCGGCCGACGCCGGTCATCATGCGCGTCGTGCACATCGCCCCCGGGCCCACCCCGACCTTGACGATCGATGCACCGGCATTGACGAGATCGCGGGTGCCGTCAGCGGACACCACATTGCCCGCCACCAGCGGCACGTTCAGATCCAGCGATGCGATCGACTTGATCGCGTCGAGCGCCTTGGCCTGATGGCCGTGAGCTGTGTCGACGACCACCAGGTCGGCGCCGGCCTCGGCCACCGCCTGCGCCTTGGCGACGACGTCGCCATTGATGCCGACCGCGGCGCCGATGCGCAGGCGGTCTCTCGAGTCGACGGCCGGCGCGTAGATACCGGCACGGATCGCACCGGTCCGGGTCAGCACCCCGGCGAGCGTCCCGTCGGCGGCAGTCATCACCGCGACGTCGACCGAAGCGTGCTCGAGCTGATCGAAAACTTCTCGCGGATTCGTTCCCACCGGGGCTTTGACGAAGTCGGTGATAGCGATGTCGCGCACGCGGGCGAAGCGATCCACCCCGTCGCAACATGATTCGGTGACCAGCCCGATCGGGCGTCCCTCGGAGGTCACGACCGCGGCTCCGTGAGCGCGCTTGGAGATCAGCGCCAGCGCGTCGGACACCGAGTCCTCGGGCTCCAAGGTCACCGGGGTGTCGACGACCAGGTCGCGGCTCTTGACGAAATCCACCATCTGCTGCACTGCGGCGATCGGAAGGTCCTGCGGCAGAACGACAATCCCACCGCGGCGGGCAATCGTCTCGGCCATTCGCCGGCCCGCCACCGCGGTCATGTTGGCCACTACCACCGGGATGGTGGTGCCGGAGCCGTCGTTGGTGGACAGGTCCACGTCGAAGCGTGATGCCACATCCGAGTGGTTCGGCACGATGAAGACGTCGTCGTACGTCAGGTCGTATGCGGGGCGGTGCCCCTCCAGAAACTTCATCGGGCCCCGCTAGGCGGGAACTTCGCTGCGATCTCCACTCCAGAGGGTGTGGAACTTCTTGCTCGGGTCTTCATCAATCCGTCCATATGTGTGTGCGCCGAAAAAGTCCCGCAACCCCTGGGTGAGCGCGGCGGGCAGTCGCTCGGTGCGCAAGGCGTCGTAATAGGAGAGCGCCGAAGCGAAGCCCGGGATGGGGATACCCAATTGCGTGGCGGTCACCACGACGCGACGCCAGCTGTCGACGGCCGATTCGATCGCGCTACGGAAATACGGTGCGGCGATCAGGGTGGGCAGGTCGGGGTTCTCGTCGAATGCCTCCTTGATCCGGTTGAGGAACTTGGCCCGGATGATGCACCCGCCACGCCAGATGGTGGCCATGTCGCCTGAGTTGATGCCCCAGTCGTATTCGGCGCTGCCGGCCTGGATCTGGTTGAAGCCCTGGGCGTAGGCGATGATCTTCGACGCGTACAACGCCTTGCTGACGTCGTCGACGAATTGCTTTGCATCGCTTGGCTTTTGGCCCAGATCGCCAGATGCCAAGCCGGTGGTGGCTTTTCGTTGGGCCACCGAGCCGGACAGCGCACGGGCAAAGACCGCCTCGGCGATGCCGGTCACCGGCACACCGAGGTCGAGCGCGGACTTGACCGTCCAGCGGCCGGTGCCCTTCTGCTCGGCCTCGTCGACGATGACGTCTACCAGCGGCTTGCCGGTCTTGGCGTCGGTCTGGCGCAGCACGTCTGCGGTGATCTCGATGAGGAAGCTGTCCAGGTCGCCCTTGTTCCACTCGGCGAACACGTCCGCGATCTCGGGCGCGGTCTTGCCGAGCCCGTCGCGGAGCAGCTGGTAGGCCTCGCCGATGAGCTGCATATCGGAGTATTCAATGCCGTTGTGCACCATCTTGACGAAGTGTCCGGCGCCGTCGGGGCCGACGTGCGTGCAGCACGGCACGCCGTCGACATGTGCGGAAATCTCCTCCAACAGCGGGCCCAGCGACTTGTAGGACTCGGCGGGTCCGCCCGGCATGATCGACGGGCCCTTGAGCGCACCTTCCTCGCCGCCGGAGATGCCGGCGCCGACGAAGTGCAGGCCGCGCTCGCGGATGGCCTTCTCCCGGCGAATGGTGTCGGTGTACAGCGCGTTGCCGCCGTCGATGATGATGTCGCCGTCTTCCATCGCGTCGGCGAGTTCGTTGATCACGGCGTCGGTGGGGTCACCGGCCTTGACCATGATGATCACCCGTCGCGGCTTTTCCAGCGCGTCCAGGAATTCTTCGATGGTCTCCGAGCGGACGAATTTGCCTTCGCCGCCGTGTTCTTTGAGCAGCGCATCGGTCTTGGCGATCGACCGGTTGTGCAGCGCCACCGTGTAACCGTGGTGGGCGAAGTTGCGGGCCAGGTTCGAGCCCATCACCGCCAGGCCCGTGACGCCGATCTGCGCGGTCCCGGTCTTTGATTCCGACGAGCTCATCTGTGCGCCTCTCAATCCGTGACTACTTCAACATCCAAGGCCCTGCCACCGAACACTGTGGCACAGCGGGATTCATACCTGAAGCAAAGTATCGCCCCAGCGCGGTGTGTGGCCGGTTGCCGGGTTAGGCAGCGGTGAACAACCGGTGCAGTTCGGTGAGCCAGGGGATAGCCAGCGCGATGGTCGGCACGACCAGCACCGCCGCGGCCGCGAGGTAGGCGGCCGTCGACACCCACACACTGTTGCCATCGCCGGAGAGCCGTCGCACTCGCAGCAGAGTGTGAGCACCGCCGGCGGCCAACGCACCCATCGGCGCGTGGCCCGATGCGCAGGCCACCAGCGCGCGGGCCAGGGGAGCGGGGCCGGCCACCCGGACGGCGGCGTCGTCGGCCAGCAGCTCGGCCAGCAACTGCACCGCATCCAAAGCGCTTGCGCTCCGGACGAATCGGGGGAACGCGGCATGTGCGGAAGTGAACGCCTCGAGCACCAGATCGTGGCGGGCACGCAGATGCGCGCGCTCGTGGCTGAGGATCGCGGCGACCTCGTTTTCGGTCAGTGAGTCCAGCGTGCCTTCGCTGACCACCACGCGGCTGCGGACACCGGGCAGACAGTAGGCCAGCGGCTGCGCCACCTCCAGCACGCGCAGGTCGCGCCCGCGCGCGCCGGCCCGGGCGGAGACCAGGTCGGGCGACAGCCCGAGTAGGTCGACCAGCATCCGGTGATGGGCCCGCCGCCGGCGGGTCGCAACGGCCACCCGGACGACGGCCATCAGCAGGCGAACACCGATCATCAGGGTGAGCCCGAATACCGCGACGTCCAGAATCCACAGTGGCCAGCCGAGCCGACCGATCTCCGCGGCGGGGCTGGCAGTAGGCCGGCCGTCGGCGCCCGGGACGAACAACCGGCTGGCGATGGCGATGCCGGCGCTGAACGCCGACAACACCGCGGCGACAGCGATTGCCTGCCACAGGACCATCGCGGCGCGGGGAGCGCGCAGTGGCCAGGAGGCCCGCGCCAACAGTGCCGGGACCGGGCCGACCAGCATCACCGCAAGAACAGTGAAGGCCAGCCCAGACATGGTCCTAGTGTCCCTCAGTCCTCCGGTTGCGCGCCACCAGACGGGGGTTTCCGATGGCCCGATTCCAATTCGTCGAGTGCGCGCCGTAACGCTTCGGCCTCGTCGGCGCCGACGCGCTCGACGAAGTGCACCAGGGCGGCCTGTCGGCCGCCGGTGTCCGCGGCCTGGTCGAGTGCGTCGACCATCAGTCCGGCCACCAGTTCATCGCGCCCGTGGACGGGCGCGTAGCGGTGTGCGCGGTCGTCACGGATCTGCGAAACCAGGTTCTTCTTGGCCAGCCGCTGCAGAACAGTCATCACCGTCGTATAGGCCAGATCGCGCTTTTCCGAGAGCGCCTCGTGCACCTGACGGACGGTTTGCGGGTGGGGACCGGACCACAGATGGTCCATCACCGCGCGCTCGAGATCCCCGAGCCGCGTCACCTTAGCCATGTTCTCTCATCTCCTGTGCAATGCGGCCAGAGTACTCGCGCTTACTACCGGCGGTCGTACCTCTCCCGCCGACGGCGATCCGCCGGCCACCAAAAACCGTGGCCCGCGGGAGCGCCGCAATGAGGATCCCCACTGATTCGAAGTCAGTCATATGGTTAGGCTAACCTTATAACAGGAGGTGTCCGTGACGATAATGATCGACGACCCGCTCATCGCGGCAATGGCCATTGACCGCGTGCTGCCGCTACATGAGTCCAGCCGGCGGCTCCGCGAGCTGTACCCGCAGTGCCCCCGGGTCTACGGCGTCGCCGTGCTCGGCGACGTGTCGGTGCGCCGCTGGTGGCCACTGTCCTCGGCGCTGAGCACCGATCGGCTGCAAACCATGTTCGACGCCGCGGCGATCGACATGGACCGGCGCAGTGCCGCGAGGCAATTAGCGGCGACGTTGGTCCATACCGTGATCGGGCGGGTGGTTGCGCTGGTGGTGCTGGAAGCCAGGGCATGGGACACCGGGCTGGAGAATTTATGGGTGCATGTCGACTCCGATGGGGTGATCGACTGGGCCGGGGTGGTCGACCCGACAGTCCGGGTGTTGTCCGATGACCCGTGTGCCGCCAATTGCGTGAGCGACGGCGTGGTCCGGCTGCCGAGCGAGGCGGCGTTGACGACCTGGGTGGCCCACCGTTGCCACCGGACTCTGGAGCCGCTGTTCGCCAAGCTGCAAATGGTCAGCGGCGGCGCGCTGTCGATCGCGACGATGTGGCACATCGTCGGATCGATGGTGGTCGCGTCGGCGACGCAGGTGCCGCAGCTGGCCGGCACGGACGAGCTGGCCGCAATGCGCCGCGGTCAGGCCGTGCTCGATGCGTTGGTCAACTTCGGCCTGCCGGTGCGCGGCCTGTCGGCGGCTCGGTCGAGAACGCGGGCAACCTCTTGCGAAATTAGGACAGCCTTGCCTATGCTTCTGGCATCGAGCGATAAATGACCGAGCCGGTGTCCTGAGGGCTGCAGTGACCCCCGGTCTCTCGATACAGCGAGCCCCGTGCATTACGCACGGGGCTCGCTGGTATCCAGGGGACGCGTGACTGCGCGTCAGTCTTTGATGAAGTGGTACATCCGGTAGGACAGCCGACCGCGCTGCAATTCCTTGTACATCAACGTGTCTGGCGCACCAGCGAACAACTTGCCGAAGGGGCGCAGGAACACCGGTAGCCGGCTGCCTACCAATTCCAGGTATCGGCCCGAGTTGTTGTCCAGCCCGCGCAGCACCTCAGGGTTGATCTCCCGCTTGGACTCCATCCGCAGCGGCAGCGCGGCCAGCGCCGCGTCCCACTCGTCGTACTCGAGGAATCCGCGGAAGTCGACGTAGAGGAAATGTCCGCCGGGACGCAGTACTCGCACCATCTCTTTGAGGAATCGGTCGAAATGCGGGTAGGCGTGTGAGGCTTCGACGTTGAGCACCGCGTCGAAGGACTCGTCGGGGAACGGCAGGTTCTCCGCGTCGCCGTGCACGAAGTCCAGACCCGGCAGGGGATAGCGGCGTTTGGCGAAGGCCACGCCGTCGGGGTTGAAGTCCAGCCCGGTGTACGAGGCCGGGTGCAGCGTCTTCACGACGTACGCGCCGCCACCGCCGTGGCCGCAGCTGGGCTCCAGGACTTTCTTACCGGTGAGGTCAGTCTGAGTAGCAGTGCGGTGGTACAGCTGAATGCCCCACCGGTTCTTCTCGTCTTCCGGGGCCAGCGGCAGGCCCAGCGGCGGGTCTTCCTCGTAGCCCCAGTTCAGGAAGACGACATCGTCCTGATCCCATCTGCGGGTGACGAAGGGGTACCAGTACTTGTTCATGGCCAACTTGAACCATGAGTAACTGCCGAGTGGTTTCACGTATTGCCTGAGGCCGCCTGTCACAGCAGGCCAGTATGCCAGTGCATTACGCGCGGCCGTGTTCAGCCACGGACAGCGAGTCGAATTCGACCGGCAGCTTGTCGGTCCGGCGATACACGGTCGCCCGCGCACCCTTCGCCGGCACGGTCGCGACGCCACGCCAGAACGCCTTCTCGCCGGGCGCATCGGTTGGCGCGAAACGGAATTCGCGCAGCAGCATGCGCAGCACCACGTCGGACTCCAGGTTGGCGAACGCCGCACCGACGCACCGGTTGACGCCGCCCCCGAACGGGATCCACGCGACCGGCTTGCTGGCGGTGCCCATATAGCGGTCCGGGTTGAACGCCTTTGGGTCGGGGAAATCGTTTTCGCACGCGTGAGCCAGCTTGATGCTGATGATGATGTTGGTGCCCTCCGGAAGCACCCACTCGCCCAACTGGATTCGCGTCTTGGTGCGCCGCGTCGTTCCATCGAGCACCGGCCGGGTGCGCTGCACTTCCCAGATCGTGGCCTGCCGCAATTCGGATCCGCCCGCGTCGGCCTCGTCAGCCAGCCGCTTGCACAACTCCGGGTGCCGGCTCAGCCGTTCCAGCGCCCACGCCAACGACGACGCGGTCGTCTCGTGACCGGAACCCAGCAGCGTCAGCAACTCGTCGGCGATGTGTTCATCAGAGATCGGCTCGCCGTCTTCGTAGCGGGCTTGCAGCAGCAGCGCCAGCACGTCCTTGCGCTCTTCGATGGCCGGATCGGATCGGGCCTCCGCGATGAGCGCGGCGATGATGGCGTCAAACCGACGCCGCTGCTTCATGTAGCGCCCCCACGGGCTCCACGGCCCGAGGTCCTTGCGCACGATCGGTGGGCACACCACGAGCAGCGAGCCGAGCGTCACCATCGCCGGCACGGTCTCCCGAAGTTCTTGCAGCGCAGCACCTTCGGCGCCGAATACCGCGCGCAGGATCACCCCGACGGTAATGCGCAGCATCGGTTCCAGCGTCTCGAACTCCTGGCCCTCGGTCCAGGTCGCGGTCTCGCGTTCCACTTCTTCTTCGATGATGCGGTCGTAACTACGCATCCGCTTGCCATGGAACGGCGGCGCCAGCAATTTGCGGCGCTCGCGGTGCTCGTCGCCGGCGAGGCTGAATGTCGATCCCGGCCCGAACGCCCCACCGATCGACCCGTTCCCCGACGGCGGACGCTGGATCAACTCTGTGCCGGTGCTGAATAGCTCCTTGGCCAGCGCCGGGTCGTTGACCACCACCGCGTGGTCGTTATGGGGCAGGTTGACGCTCACGACGTTGCTGCCGTAGCGCTGGCAGATGTTGTCGAACATGGCGTGGTTCTGCACCAGGAACTGGACGGTTTGGATCAGCTTCGGAGTCCGGGGACCGGGCGGCAACCGCACCGGCTCGGTCGTCGCCGCTACCATGTCTTCCCCTCCAGTTGCGATTTTTATTGGCCCACGAGCCGTCCCCACCGAGGCCATGAATCAGACTTACAGTATCGGTTGACCGTGTGGTCCGCACGAAAGATCCAATACCCCGGAACCACCCGCGTCGTTGCGGGCCGTGTAAACACAGATGCATGCAGCCTTTGCCAGAAGCACCATTTGACAAGGAATTAGGACTGGCTTTCACCGAAATCAGTCCGGACCGGACGCGCGCCCAGCTGGACGTCGCGCCCAAGCTGCTGCAACCCATGGGCATCGTGCATGGCGGAGTCTACTGCGCGATGGTGGAGAGCCTGGCCAGTGTGGCCGCCTACACCTGGATCGACGCCAACGGCGGCGGCTCGGTCGTCGGCGTCAACAACAACACCGACTTCCTGCGCGCGATCAGTAATGGGATGGTCTACGGCACCGCGATTCCGATACACCGCGGACGACGCCAGCAATTGTGGCAGGTCTCGATCGTCGACTCCGACGAACGACTGGTCGCCCGCGGACAGGTCCGGCTGCAGAATCTCGAAGCCGAGAGTAGCTGTGCTCACCGCCGACGTTGGCGGTGGGGGTGGCGCGGCGATGGCTGCCACGCCGGCGTCACGCTGGACAATCCCTGCGTCCCGACGGGCTGTTCGGCATCCAGCACAATCTCTGGATTCCAGCATCTCTCATCGACGGGACGTGATTTTGTCCGACAGTGGGTACAGCGACCGGGGCCTGCATGGCGATGCCTCGGCAGCGCCCAACATCGCCGCGGCCGGCGCTACTAGCCACCGCCGATGGCACCGCTTTACGCTTTCGCCGTTCACCATCGACCGGTCGACTGGGCACCACGCCACGGGCTGGACCACAGCTCCGACCGCCGGCGCCTTCGCCGACGGTCCTCGTTGTCCAACGCTCTATCTCCACCAACGACACACCATCCTGCCGTCTAACCGTCGCTCCGGCGACCTGCTCTCGCGAGGACAGCTACCAGAGCTAGCTGGCGCCTTGGCCGTTTCGTCCTCGTGCGCCTCGGCGGCCAACACCGCGAGCTGTTCAAGCCGGGTGCGGGCGAATGCCTGCTGCTCGGTGATCGTCAACTGGCCGCGCCGGCCGCTCAAGAACGTCACGACCCACGACAGCACCGTGGTGATCTTGTTCTTGAACCCGATCAGATAGACCAGGTGCAGCAGCAGCCAGGCGAACCAGCCGATGATGCCACCGAATTCGACCGGGCCGATCTTTACCACCGCGTAGTACCGCGAGACCGCGGCCATCGACCCCTTGTCGAAGTACTGGAACGGCTCGCGCCGGGCGGGGTCGGCGCCGGCCAGCTCGGCCTTGATCAGGCCGGCCGCATACTTGCCGCCCTGGATGGCACCCTGCGCAACCCCGGGCACGCCCTCGACGGCGGCCATGTCACCGACGACGAACACGCTGGGGTAACCCGGAATCGACAAGTCGGGCAACACCTTCACCCGACCTGCGCGGTCGAGTTCGACGCCCGATTGCCGGGCCAGGTCGCGGCCGAGCGGGCTGGCCGAGACGCCGGCCGACCACACCTTGCAGGCCGACTCGATGCGACGAGTCGTGCCATCGGAGTCCTTGACCGTGATGCCGTCGCGGTCCACATCGGTGACCATTGCCCCGAGCTGGATTTCGACGCCCATCTTCTCCAGCCGTGCGGCGGCCTTCTTGCCCAGATTGTCTCCCATCGGCGGGAGCACCGCGGGGGCAGCGTCGAGAAGGATGACGCGCGCCTTCGTCGAATCGATATGGCGGTACACGCCTTTGAGCGTGAAGTCCGCGAGTTCGGCGATCTGGCCGGCCATTTCGACACCGGTCGGGCCGGCACCGACGACGGTGAACGTGAGCAGTTTCCTGCGCCGTTCCGGATCGTTGGATCGTTCGGCGGCCTCGAACGCACTCATGATGCGACCGCGCAGTTCCAGGGCATCGTCGATGGACTTCATGCCGGGCGCGAACTCGGCGAACTGGTCGTTGCCGAAGTACGACTGGCCGGCACCGGCGGCGATGATCAAGCTGTCAAAAGGAGTTTCGTAGCTGTGGCCGAGCAACTCCGAGACGACGAATTTGCCCTTCAGGTCGATGTGGGTGACGTCGCCGAGCAGAACCTGGGCGTTGTGCTGACCCCGCAAGATCATTCGGGTCGGGGGAGCGATCGCGCCTTCGGCGACGATGCCGGTCGCCACTTGATAGAGCATCGGCTGGAACAGATGATGCGTGGTGCGGGCGATCAACTTGATGTCGACGTCGGCCCGCTTGAGCTTCTTGACGGCATTCAGACCGCCGAATCCGGATCCGATGACTACCACCCGGTGCCGACGATCGAGTGCAGTGTCTTCGGACAGGGCTTTCATGGCGTCATTGCTCCTCAGCGGCGACTGGGTTCAGCTCCACGATAGTCGCCCGGACCTGCAATTTTCGACGTTGAACGGTGTGATCGCCCACACCAGGGCCGTCGCACGTGACGCATCTCGCCTGGGATCAGAGGCCCACCAGGGGACGAAGCGCCTCGGCGACCGCGGTGACCACACCGGGCGTGTAGAACGGCATGTTGATGATCACACCGTCAATCCCGGCATCGAGCACTTTGGCCTGGACCTGCTCCGCGATGTAGTCGGCGCTTCCGGTCAGCATGCGTCCGCCCTTCTCCTCGGGGATCTGGTCCGGCTTGGCCTTGTCATCGAGCTAGCACGGTCACCAGCATGCTCGTCTCCAGGGTTGCCGGGTCGCGCCCGATCTCCTCGCAGCGCTCCCGCACGACTTTGACCTTGCCTGCCAGTTCATCGAATCCGGCGATCACGTTGAGATGGTCGAAGTGCCGAGCGGCCAGTGGGATCGTCTTCTTCTCGCCGCTGCCGCCGATCATCAGCGGAATGTGATCGCGGTAGCGCGGGTTGGCCAGCGCGTTCTCGGCGTGATACCACTTGCCGGAAAATGTCGGCCGCTCGCCTTTGAGCATCGGCAAGATGATCTGCAGTGCCTCGTCGAGGCGGTTGAACCGATCGGTGAAAGTGCCGAATTCGTAGCCCAGCTCGTCGTGTTCGAGCTCGAACCAACCCGTACCGATACCCAAAATCGCCCGGCCCGCACTGACCACGTCGAGGGTGGTGATGACCTTGGCCAGCAGCGTGGGATTGCGGTAGGTATTGCCGGTCACCAAGGTGCCCAGCTGAACTCGCTCGGTCGCCGTCGCCAGCGCACCGAGCGCGGTGTACGCCTCGAGCATCGGTTGGTCGGGGGAGCCGAGCATCGGCAGTTGGTAGAAGTGGTCCATCACGAAAACCGAGTCAAAGCCCGCTGATTCAGCCTCGCGAGCCTGCGCGATTACGGTGGGGAAGAGTTGTTCGACGCCGGTGCCGTAGGAAAAGTTGGGGATTTGGAAGCCAAGTCGGATGGTCACAAAATCAACCCTAATGACCCGACGTCCGCTGCGGACCTCGCTGAAGCGAATTACGCGCTCGGCGAACTGCCGCGCTCCTCATCGCGCCGCTACCCGGCGCGCATCGTCGCCCGGCTAGGCGAACTGCGTCAGCGCGCCGTGGCTTACGTGCAGCGTCTGGCCCGTGATGTGACGGGCGGCGCCGCTGGTCAGGAACAGCGACATCCGCGCGACCTCGGCAGCTACCGGCGGCGGCGTGCTGGACAGCCCCTCGTAACCGGGCTGCGCGCTGCGTCCGGCCGCAACCGCATTGACGGTGATACCGCGGGTGCCGAAAATCGTCGCCTGGCCGGCGACCCAGCTGGAGAGCGCGGCTTTGACCGCGGCCTCAGCGCTACCCGGGCGGGGGTTTTCCGGCACGACGCTGATGATCGATCCGCCGGATCGCAGGTGGTCGCCCACCGTCTCGAGCGTCAGGACCGCAGACAGCACGGTGTCGTCGAGCGAGGTGCGCCACGCAGACGCCAGGTCGGACAACGAGTACGCCCGGGGGTCGCCGGAGTCCCAGCGAGGCGCCGGAACGTTGACGATGGTGTCCAAGTGGTGGGGGAACAGGTGGCGGACCTCCGCCAGCGCGGCCGGATCGGTGTTGTCGCAGACGATGGCGTCCGCATCGATCTCTTTGGCGGCAACTTCGAGGTCGTCTCGGCGAGCGCCGAGCAGCGTGACCGTGTGGCCGTTGTCGTGGAACTCTTCAGCAACGGCGCGACCCAGTTCGGTGTCGCCTCCGGTTACAAGTACCTCCACCGCCATGACCTCCTCGTATTCAGCGTTGAATCCAGGTGCCGGCTTGTCTGGAGCACCGTGGCTTCACGTCTTGAGCAACGGTTTTCCGATGCTTCGATGGTGGCACACCGAAACGCCGGTCCCTGGGATTTCAGGGCGTGTATGGCATTAACGTTTCCTTATGTTACTGGACGGTAGCTAGATATGAAACTCCGAATCCGGCACGGCGCGATCACTGTTTGGTCAACGCTGAGCACCGTGACATCTCGACTCGGCGGCGTGCGCGCAGCCGGGATGGCTGTGCTGCTGGCACTGACGTTGACGACGAATCTGAGCGGATGTGGCCGACAGCCGACGGCGGCGACGGGTTCGTCGCCGTCGGTTCACGCTACCCGCCACATCGATCATGGTGTTCGCGGCGGTGCCGCTCAAGCCGGCCTTCACGCTGCTTGCCGGCAAGTTTCAAACCGACAATCCCGGCGCCACAGTGGAATTCGACTTCGCCACGTCTGCGGAGCTGGCGAACAAGTTGGCCCAGGGCGCCGGCGCCGGCGCCGACGTCTTCGCCTCCGCGGATACCGCCCAGATGGACACGGTGATCAAGGCAGACCTGACGAGCGGCGATCCGGTGAACTTCGCGTCCAATACGTTGGTGATCGTCACGGCGCCGGGCGATCCGAAGCAGATCCGGTCCTTCGCCGATCTCGCCAGGCCTGACCTGCGAGTCGCCGTGTGTCAGGCGTCGGCGCCGTGCGGGTCGGCGGTGCAACGAATCGAGGACAACGTCGGCGTGCACTTCAACCCGGTGAGCGAGGAGTCGATCGGCGCAGCGGTGCTGGCGAAAGTCACCGGCGGAGATGCGGACGCCGGGCTCGTCTACCTCAACGATGCGCACCGGGCAGGCGACAAGGTCGACACTGTCCGGTTTCCGGAGTCGGCCGACGCGGTGAACATCTATCCGATCGTGATTCTCAAGAAGGCGTCCCAATCGGCGCTGGCGCAGAAATTCGTTGACCTGGTGACCGGCGCGACGGGTCAGCAGGTGCTCAGCCAGGCCGGTTTTGCCAGTCCTTGAGCAGGCACGATCGCGGAGGTCGTGACGCGCCCGGCCGCGCTCGCGTTAGCGAATTGTCACCTCCGCCGTCAGCGCAAGCGGTGAGCTGCGGGTATGCGCCAACGTCCGCGCGAGCACCCCGCGAAAAATCGGCCGAAACGTCTGCAGTTCACACTTGCGTCACGGGTGTAACACGGTAGGTTTTTGCCTCATGGACCAGGTGGACCGCTATTCGACACGGCCCAAAAACCGCAGGATGACGCGCGTAATCGCTGCCATCGGCGGTGCGGGAGCCATCACATTCGCATGGCCGACGGCAGCCGGCGCCGATCCAGTACCACCGCCGCCGCCCAGCCCTGCGGCACCCGCCCCGGGCGCGCCCGCCCCAGCTCCTGCGCCGGCCCCTCCAGCCCCTCCGGCCGCTCCCGATGCGGCACCCGGCCCCGGCGGTCCCGCCGCGGTGCCGCCGCCCGCTGCCCCGCTCGGGGCACCGCCCGCGACCGACCCCAATGTTCCGCCGCCGCCCCCGGTCGACCCGAACGCGGGACGCGTCGACAACCCGGTCGGCGGCTTCAGCTACGTCCTTCCGGCCGGATGGGTGGAATCCGACGCGACCCACCTGGATTACGGATCGGCGCTGCTCAGCAAGATTTCCGGAGCGGCCGGCCCGGGTCAGCCGCCGCCGGTGGCCAACGACACCCGGGTTGTGCTCGGCAAGCTGGATCAGAAGCTTTACGCGAGCGCGGAACCCGACAATGCGAAGGCCGCGGCCCGGCTGGCATCCGACATGGGTGAGTTCTTCATGCCGTACCCGGGCACCCGGTTGAATCAGGAGACCATTCCGCTGGGCGCCAACGGCGCGGCCGGCGGCGCCTCGTATTACGAGGTGAAGTTCAGCGACGCCACCAAACCGAACGGCCAGATCTGGGCCGGAGTGATCACTGCGCCGGGCCCGGCGACCGCGGCGACCCAGCGCTGGTTCGTGGTGTGGCTGGGCACCGGCAACAACCCCGTGGACAAGGCCGGTGCGAAGGCGTTGGCCGAGTCGGTCCGGCCGCTGGCCCCTGCTCCGGGTCCGGCGCCTGCGCCGGGCGCGCCGGCTCCAGCACCCGCTCCGGGCGCGCCGCCACCTCCTGCTCCGGCCGCCCCGGCTCCGGGTGCGCCCGCGCCGGCCCCAGCACCCGCTCCGGGCCCCGCCGCCGCCCGCTCCGGCAGCCCCGGGGCCCGCAGCACCGGCACCGCCACCGGGCCAGCCGGCCGGCGGAAACGGCGCGGCGCCGGCGCCCGGTGCGGTGTCGACCTAATCGCGTTAATGATCCGGCCGGAACAAAAGCCGCCGAGCGATCGACTCGTTAGGCTGAACGGGTACACCCAGTCCGGCAGTGGGCTAAACACAAATCAATAGGCTTAGGAGCCGGTCGTGATTCTGCACATCATCTGGATGCTCATCCTCGGCCTCATCGTCGGCCTCGTTGCACGATTGATCGTTCCCGGCACTCAGCCACTGGGCGTGATCGCCACGGCCCTGCTCGGCATCGTGGGGGCCTATGTCGGCGGCACATTGGGCAGCGTGGTTTTCCCGCCACACCAATTCACCGTCACACCGCCGATCAACCACTCATTCCTAGGTGCGCTCGTCGGCGCCGTGCTGCTGTTGTTCATCTACAAGACGGTCAAATCCCGGAGCTGAGCAACGGGCCAAACACTTTGAGCCCCAACGCGATCCCGTCCACCATGCACGCGTGGCAGGTCGCTCGGCCCGGCCCGGTCAGCACCGAACCCCTCGAGTACGTCAGCGCGCAGGTTCCGCAGCCCGGACCGGCAGAGCTTCTTGTCGCCGTACGCGCGTGCGGAGTGTGCCGCACCGACCTGCACGTCACCGAAGGCGACCTGCCCGTGCATCGGCAGCGGGTGACACCCGGCCATGAGGTGGTCGGCGAGGTCGTGGCAGTCGGCCCGGATGCCGGCGTCGAGTTTCGCGTCGGCGACCGGGTCGGGATCGCCTGGCTCCGGCACACCTGCGGGGCATGCAGCTACTGTCGACGCGGCGACGAGAATTTGTGCCCGAATTCCCGATACACGGGGTGGGACGCCGACGGGGGATACGCCGAATTCGCCACGGTGCCCGCGGCTTTCGCGCACCATCTGCCGGACGGCTACAGCGACAGCGAACTTGCGCCACTGCTATGTGCCGGCATCATCGGCTACCGGTCATTGCAGCGCGCGGCGCTGCCGCCCGGCGGCCGGCTGGGACTCTACGGTTTTGGCGGCAGCGCACACATCACCGCGCAGGTAGCGCTGGCGCAGGACGCCGAGGTGCACGTGATGACGCGCGGCATCGCGGCCCAGAAGCTGGCCCTCGATCTGGGTGCCGCCTCGGCGCAAGGGGCCGCCGACCCGCCACCGGTAAAGCTTGACGCCGCAATCCTGTTCGCGCCCATCGGCGATCTGGCACTGCCGGCGTTGGAGGCACTGGACCGCGGCGGCACGCTGGCGATCGCGGGGATTCACGTCAGCGACATTCCTACCCTGAATTACCAGCGGCACCTGTTCCAGGAGCGTCAGATTCGCTCAGTCACCTCGAACACCCGCGCCGACGCCCGGGCTTTCCTCGACTTCGTCGCCGAACACCACATCACGGTGACCACGCCGGAATACCCACTGAGCCAAGCGGATCGGGCACTGTCGGACCTCAGCGCCGGCCGTATCTCCGGCGCGGCCGTCCTGCTCGTATAGGTCAGCTGGACAGCTGCCAGACCAGTGCAGCGGCCAGCGCCCCCAGCCCGTTGAGCGACCAGTGCAGCGCGATCGGAGCGAGCAGGCTGCCGCTGCGTCGCCGCAGCCAGCTGAACACAAAACCCGCCGCTGCGGTCGCGACCACCGCCATCAAGACTCCGGCCAGCATTCCGAGCACGCCGCCACCGAACAACCGGGTGAACCCGACGTTGCTGCTCGTCAACCCAAGCGAGGTGGCGATGTGCCACAGCCCGAACAACAGCGAACCGGCCAGCGCCACGCCGCGGAAACCCCACGCCCGGTTCAGCGCACCGTGCAGGACGCCACGGAAGGCCAGCTCCTCGGGGATGACGGTCTGCAAAGGAATGATGATCATCGAGGCGAGCAGTGCGCCGGAAATCGTCGCGTAGTGGTGGTTCATGAACATCGGCCGGGTCAGTGGCAACAGCGCGCCGACCGCGATCACCGCCACCACCGACGCGACGGCGCCGAGAGCGTATACGGCGCCGGATTTCCAGTGCTCACGGCCCAGACCGAGTTCGGCCCAACCCAGTCCGTTGAGGCGCAACCAGGCGACCAGCCCGATCGCCGCGACCGGAACCGTCACGATTCCCGCCCACGCCGTGGTGAAGTGGGCGATCAGATTGGTCAACGCCAGCACCACCACCACGACGGCGACGTCGACCTGGATACGGAATTGGTGCAGCGCCGAGAGCTGCGCGAGCAGCGGATGCGTTTCCGCGGCGGCGCTCTCGTGGTCGGACATCTCACCAGGCTACCGGCGCCGCGAGGCCCGCGCAACTACGCTGGCCTGATGCCTGACGACCTGCTCGCGTCGCTGCGGGTGCTCGATCTGTGCGACGACGACGGCGACGCGGTTACCCGGCTGCTCGCCGACCTGGGCGCCGACGTGCTCAAAGTGGAGCCGCCCGGCGGCAACCCGTCACGCACCAGCCGGCCGAGCCTACGTGGCACCGGCGTGCGTTTCGCACTGCACAACGCGAACAAGCGCAGCACCGTCCTCGACCCGTCCGATCCGGGCGATCGCGAGCGACTGATCGAACTGGCCGGCAGCGCCGACATCGTCGTCGACAGCGGATTCCCCGGACAAGCCGCCGCGTATGGAACCTCATGTCACGAGCTGGCCGATCGATTCCCGCAGCTGGTGGCACTGTCGGTGACCGATTTCGGCAGGACCGGACCGCTGGCGTCGTGGCGGGCCACCGACCCGGTGCTCTACGCACTGTCCGGGGCTTTGGCCCGATCAGGGCCCACCACCGGCACCCCGGTTTCGCCGCCAGACGGCATCGCCTCGGCCACCGCAGCAGTCCAGGCGGCATGGTCCGCGCTGGTCGCGTACTACAACCGGTTACGTTGTGGCGCAGGCGACTACATCGACTTCTCCCGCTACGAGGCCGTCGTGATGGCGCTCGACCCGGCGTTCGGCGCGCACGGGCAGGCGGCAGCGGGGGTTCGGCATCCGGACCGGTGGCGCGGGCGCCCCAAGAACCAGGACGCCTACCCGATCTACGCCTGCCAGGACGGCTACGTCCGGCTGTGCGTGATGTCGCCGCGACAGTGGCATGGGCTGCGCCGCTGGCTCGGTGAGCCCGAGGAGTTCCAGGACCCCAAATACGACGTCATCGCGGCGCGGTTCAAGGCGTGGCCGGAGATCGGCCTGCTGGTTCAGCGACTTTTCGCCGACCAAACTATGAAAGCGCTTGTCGCCGAAGGACAGTCGCATGGCGTGGCGATATCCGCCGTGCTGGACCCCGCACAGATTCTGGCGTCCGAGCACTTCCAGGCGGTGGGCGCGGTTGCCGAGGCCGAACTCGTACCCGGCATGCACAGCACCGTCCCGACCGGCTACTACTCGGTCAACGGTCGGCACATCGGATTTCGCGAGCCCGCGCCGCCGACCGGCGACCACGATGCTCGCTGGACCGCGGAGTCGGCGACCGTTGCGGCCCCCGCCAAATCCGGTCCGCGGCCGTTCGACGGGCTGCGCATCATCGACCTCGGCATCATCGTCGCCGGTGGTGAACTCAGCCGACTGTTCGGCGATCTGGGCGCCGAGGTCATCAAGGTCGAAAGCGCGGCCTACCCGGACGGATTACGCCAGGCCCGGATCGGTGATCCGATGAGCGAGTCGTTCGCCTGGACACATCGCAACAACCTGGCCTTCGGCGTGGATCTGCGCAACGACGCCGGCAAGCAGGTGTTCAGCCGCTTGGTGGCTGACGCCGACGCGGTGTTCGCCAACTTCAAGCCGGGAACGCTTGCCGCGCTGGGCTTTGCGTACGACACCTTGCAGTCGTTGAACCGGCGCGTGGTGCTGGCCGAAAGCAGCGCGTTCGGCGACCGCGGACCATGGAGCAACCGGCTTGGGTATGGCCCGCTGGTGCGCGCCACCGCGGGCGTCAGCAAGCTCTGGACCGACCCGCACCCGCCATCGGACGACACCGGCTCCCGACACCGGTTCTACGACGCGACGACGGTTTTCCCCGATCACGTGGTCGGGCGGATCACGGCGCTCGGCGCGCTCGCCGCGCTGATCCATCGCGATCGGGTCGGCACCGGGGCACGCGTGCATGTCTCACAGGCCGAAGCAGTGGTCAACCAGCTCGACGTCCGCTACGTCACCGATGCGGCACGCGCCGACCACAGCGCTGAATTGGCCGACGACACCAGCGTCCACGAGGTATTTCCGTGCGCGGGCAACGATGAATGGTGTGTGATGTCGATCCGGACCGATACCGACTGGCATTGCGCCAGTGCGGTTTTCGGGCTTACCTGAACTGGCCGAGGATGCGCGGTTCGCGACCGGCGAGGCGAGGTCGGCGCATCGCCGCGAGTTGCTCGACCAGGTGTCGGCGTGGACGCGCGAGCGTAGCCCGCAGCGGGTCGCCGAGGCCCTGCAATCGGCCGGTGTTCCGGCCGCGCAGATGAATCGTCCGCCCGACATTCTGGAAGACCCGCAACTGCGCGAGCGAAAGTTGTTCAGCGACATGCATCATCCGCTGTTCGACCACTCACTGCCGGCCGAGACCGGTCCGGCGCCGTTTCGGCACATCCCGCCGGCGCCCCAACGGCCCGCGCCGCTGCCCGGGCAGGACACCCGTGAAATCTGCCTCAAGGTCCTCGGAATGAGCAGCGAGGAAACCGAGCAACTGATCAAAGACGGGGTGCTGTTCGCATCCACCGACACCGCGGAAGGTCTAGCTTGATGCCCGTCAACCCCAGAACGCCGGTGCTGGTCGCCCACGGCCAGGTCAACCATCGGGAACCGGCCCTGGAGAACACCCTCGAACCGGTCGACCTGATGGCCGCCGCGGCACGCGAAGCCACCGACGCGCGGGTGCTCGAGGCCATCGACTCGGTCCGGGTGGTCAACCTGCTGTCGGTGTACTACCGCGACCCCGCACTGTTACTCGGCCAGCGGATCGGCGCCGCCAACTTCACCACCAAATACAGCGGCATCGGCGGCAACGTCCCGCAAACCCTGGTCAACCGGGCGTGCGCGGACATCCAGCAGGGACTCGCCGAGGTGATCCTGATAGCCGGTGCGGAGATGTGGCGAACCCGAACGCAGTTACGCGCCAACGGAAAACGACTGGGCGCCACCGAGCAGGACGACTCGATTCCGCCGCCCGAAGGCAGCGACGAGAACGTGCCGATGGCCGGGGAAGCCGAGATCCGCATCAAGCTGGACCGCCCGGCGTATATCTACCCGATGTTCGAGCAGGCGCTGCGCGTCAGCACGGGGGAGTCGGTCGACGATCATCGCCGCCGCATCAGTGAACTGTGGGCGCGGTTCAACGAGGTCGCCGTAACCAATCCGCATGCGTGGATCCGCAAACCCGTTGCCGCTGAGACGATTGCACAGCCGGGACCATCTAACCGAATGGTCAGCTGGCCGTACACCAAGCTGATGAACTCCAACAACATGGTCGATCAGGGCGCCGCGTTGATCCTGACGTCGGTGGAGGCCGCCACCCGGCTCGGCATCCCGACCGATCGTTGGGTGTATCCATATGCGGGCACCGATGCGCACGACACCTACTCGATCAGCGAGCGGGCCGAACTGCACCGGTCGCCGGCCATCCGGATCGGCGGCGGACGAGCTCTGGAGCTGGCCGGCTTCGGCATCGACGACATGGATTACGTCGACCTGTATTCCTGCTTCCCGTCCGCCGTCCAGGTCGCTGCGAACGAGCTGGGGCTGCCGGTTGACGACCCCGCCCGGCCGCTGACCGTGACCGGCGGGCTGACGTTTGCCGGGGGTCCGTGGAGCAACTACGTTGCTCACTCCATCGCGACGATGGCCCAACTGCTCACCGACAACCCCGGCCGACACGGCCTGATCACCGCCAACGGCGGCTATCTGACCAAGCACAGCTTCGGTGTGTACGGCACCGAGCCACCGAAGACCGAGTTCCGTTGGGAGGACGTGCAACCCGCGGTCGATCGCGAGCCGACCCGTACCGCTGCGGTGGAATGGGAAGGCGTGGGGACCATCGAAGCCTGGACCACGCCGTTCGACCGGGAAGGTAAGCCCGAGAAGGCATTTCTTTCGGTTCGTACCCCGGACGAACGTCGCACGCTGGCGTTGATCACCGACCCGGCAGCGGCCGCGGCGACCGTGCACGAAGATATCGGTGGCGCCAAAGTCAAGGTCGCTGTCGACGGCTCCGCCATATTGCAATGAATGAACAGGGTTAGCTGAAAGCTATCCGTAACCGCCCCACACGACTATTGTCTTCCAATCGACTAGACGCCGTGGAGGTGCTCGGGGGTGCGGATTCTGCTGACCGGCGTCACCGGCGTGCTCGGGCGTGCTCTGGCCCGGCAGTTGGTTGCCGCCGGCCACGCGGTCACCGGCATCGCGACCCGCCCGCACGAGAAGCTGCATCCCGATGTCGACTTTGTTCGCGCCTCACTCGCCCACCCGATCGTGCAGCAGCTGGCCGACTCGGCCGATGTGGTCCTACACCTCGCCCCGATCGAGCGTGACGTGCCCGACAGCGCCGGGATCGACGGTCTGGTGCGGGTGGCGCACGCGTCGGCGCGTGGGGGCGCCCGATTGATCTACGTGTCTGCTGCGGCGGGCGAGCCAATGCTCTGCGAGCAGGCCGAGACGCTGGTGGCCAGTGGCTGGGCGCCGAGTCTGGTGGTGCGCATCGCGCCGCTGGTGGGTCGTCAGCTGGACTGGATGATCTGTCGCACGGTCGCCGGCCTGCTTCAGGTCAAGACGACGCCTGGGCAGTTGCGGGTGTTGCATTTCGACGATCTGCTTCGCTTTCTGGTGCTCGCCATCGCAACCGACAGCACCGGGGTGGTTGACCTGGCGAGCCCAGACGCCATCGATGCGGCGGCTGCCCACAGCATGCTGCGGTCTGCCGGGCAGCCAACGTGGCGCGCTCGCATACCGGGCTGGGCCCAGCTGATACCGGATCTCGATGTCGCGGCGCTGGCCGAGGCGTGGAGATTCGAATTTGCCTGGTCTACAACGGATGCCATCGCCGATACCGGGCGCGGGCTGGTCGGGCGCAAGCCCACCAACGCGGGCACGACGAATGTGCCGGGACATCTGCCGCTACCGATTGAAGTTGCTCCACCGATCCAGCCGTGGGACGGGACGCCGTTGCGGTCGGCCTCGCCGGAGGAGCAGGACGGCGAGTTCGACGATCGGGTGGACCCACGCTTTCCGGTGTTCGGTGCGGCCCCGTTGGCCCAGACTCTGCCCGGACCGCTGACCCCGATGACGCTCGACGTCCAACTGGCCGGGTTACGCACCGCCGCGGGGATGATCGGCCCGGTGCTGGGATGCGGCGAGATCGTTGCGGCCGAGTGGGGAAGTAGGGCGATCGCGGTCTTCGGCCACCGCCCCTACGTCGGTGTCTCGGCGAGCGTAATCGCCGCAGAACGGCTGCCCGGCTGGGACGTTGACGAGGTCATCCGGGAGTCGCTGGGCGACTCATCGATCGAGACGCTGTTTCCGCTCGGCCGGCCGCCGCAGAGTGGACGGCTCGGGTCAGCCGCGGCAAAAGCCGCGGTTGTCAAACGCGCCCTTGCGCTGTTGCGGCGTCTGAAGACCACCACCCAGGCCTACCTCGTCACCGCGGACGCCGAACATCTCCCTGCGGCGCAACTGAATTCGCTGACCGATGCCCAGCTGCAGGCGCGAGTTCGCCTGCTGCGCGACCGAATCCACCAGGGTTGGGCGCTGACCGCACTGTGGTTGATCGATAGCGGCATCACCGCGGCGACGGTGGAGCGCCGTGGCGTCCATGTCGCCGTCGCCGGTCTCGGCGCATTGTTGGAAAGCGATGCCGTCGCCGCCAAGACCTCGTATCTCGCAGGCTTGATCCGCAACGACTCGCAACTGTGCGCGCGAGCGATCGACGGCGATCTCGGCGGTATCAGCGACCGATCGCAGACGATCGGGGCGGCCTTCGCCGAGGCGGTCAGCGAGGTCGGGCACCGCGGCCCAGGCGAGGTCGAACTGGCCAACCTGATGATCGGTGACGATCCGGCAATCCTGCTCGCCGCCGCCGGGCGCGCCGCCATCGAGCCTGTTCAGCGGATGCCGCCGACCGAAGATGCGAAACTGTCCGAACGGTTGGCCGCCAGCGCCCGCGCCTCCCGGGAGACGGCTTACGACACCACCATCCGGTTCACGCATGAGTTACGAATGACGTTGCGCGAACTGGGTTCTCGGCTTGTCGCGGCCGAACTCATCGACGTGGCGGGCGAAATCTTCTATCTCACCTGCGACGAAGTCGTCACCTTGCCGACTGATGCGCGGTTACGCATCAAGCGTCGACGCGCGGAACGGGAGCGGTTTCAGGGCTCGCGCCTGCCAGACGTCATCACGGTCAGCTGACTGCGTCGAGCAGCGGCACTTCCGGATCGGCCAGTTTGTCCGGATCCACGGCGGCCTTTTTGCGGATCAAGCTCTTGATGTCGTCGAGGGCATCCCAGATGTTGACCTGCATTCCGGCCAGCACATGGTTGTCGGTGTCGAGCCAGAACGCGACGAACTCCCGGGCGTCTTTGTCACCTCGGAACACCACCCGTTGATAGCTCGGCGCGTATCCCGCATATTCCATGCCCAGGTCGTACTGGTCGGTGAAAAAGTACGGCAGCTCTTGGTATTCTCCGGGCTCGCCGAGCATGCCATCCACCGCTACGTCGGGTTGCTTGAGCGCGTTGGCCCAATGTTCGGTGCGGATTCGTTCCTCGAATAGCGGGTGCTCGGCGGCGGCGATGTCGCCGACCGCGTAGATGTCGGGGTTACCGGAGCGCAGCGACGCATCGACGAGCACCCCACCGTCTTTCGTCGGAAGGCCGGCACGCTCCGCCAATTCGATGTTGGGTTTCGCCCCGACGGCGATCAGCACGCGATCCGCGGTGACGGTCGATCCGTCGCCCAGCTTCAGGCCGGTGGCTTTCCCGTCCTCGGTGGTGATCTCCTTGACCTCGGTCTCCAGGCGCAAGTCCACGCCGTGGTCGCGATGTAGTTGGGCGAACACCTGGCCGACTTCCGCACCGACCGCCGCGCTCAACGGAACCTTCGCGGTCTCAACAACAGTCACGGTCACGCCGCGCTCGCGCGCGCTCGCCGCGACCTCGAGCCCGATCCAGCCGGCCCCGACGATGGCCAACGACGTCCCTTCTTTGAGGGCGGTATTCAGGTTGGACGCGTCGTCGAACTTGCGCAGGTAATGGACTCCAGTGGAGTCGGCACCCGGAATCGACAGCCATCGCGGGCGTGATCCGGTGGCCAGCAGCAGTTTGTCGTAGCCAACGGTAGTGTCGTCGGAAAGGGTGACGGTGCGGGCAGCGGGATCGATCGCCACCGCCTCGGTGTCGGTACGTAGGTCGATCTTGTTCTCGCGGTACCACTCTGAATCGTGCACGGTGAAATCACTGAGTGACTTCTTGCCGGCGAGATAGTCTTTGGACAGCGGCGGGCGCTCATAGGGGAGGTACTCCTCGTCCGCGAGCAACAACACTTTTCCGTCGAAGCCTTTTTCCCGGAGCGCCTCGGCGGCCTTGGCGCCCCCAAGCCCGCCACCGATAATGACGATGGTTTTCAAGTCGTTGACCATGAGGTACCGCTTACCCGCCCGCCGGGTTCGCAAACGTGCTGGTTACTTGGGCGGCAGTCCGCGCGCGTAGTCGACGCCGCGGGTCACCCAAGCCGTCAGCTGCCGTTTGGTCTTCACACCGTCAGCGTCGACGCGAATCCAACCACGGGTTTCGCGGCCGGCCATCACCATCGGGTTGACATGGGCTCGCGCCAAGAGCTTTTCGGTCTCCTCCGGCGGTACCCGCACCATGATGCCGCCCTGCTTGCTGACGGCCACCGACATGTTGCCGTTGATCAGGAACGCCAGCCCGCCGAACATCCGCTTCTCGTCGACGCCGCGCAGGGGACCCAACAGTTCCCGGATGCGATCGGCGAGGTCGGTGTCGTACGCCATGCGCTTACCTGACGTCCGGCATGCGTTCGCCGGCAGGCGTCAACTCGCCGTCGACGAGCACCAACTCGAATTCCGCGGCCCCGAGACGACGCCGTCTCACCTCTTGATATGCCTCGCTGTGATACCAGCGTCTGGCGACGTCGATGGAGGGAAACTCGAGCAGCACAATGCCTTTCGTATCGGCGTCACCTTCGAGCACTTCGAACGGGGCGTATGTCACCAGCGGCGTGGCGTCGAAGCCTTCGAAGGTCGGGGCGGCATGAGCCCAGTAGTCCTCGAGCCGATTGCGATCGGAAACGCTCCGACAGATCGAGATGAGATAGGCCGTCATTGTTTCGCCTCAGTCCAGGTCGACCCGAATGGTCAGCAAGTCACTGCCCATCAGCCGAACCAGCGCGCTGTTGACACCAGGCAGACCCCTGAGGCGCGCGTTGACATCGTCGTCGGGCAGCAGATGCGCGGTGCCGGTGCGCCATTGGCCGTGCAGCCGCAATCGCACCGCGGGATTGGCCTTGATGTTGAGCACATAGTGCGAATGCGCGCCGTGCTCGGACACCATCCAGAACTCGTTGCCGATCACCCGGCCGCCGATCGCAGTGCGGCGCGGCTCACCCGACTTGCGCCCGGTGGTCTCCAGCATGGTCATCGGTGACCGTCGACCGACTGGATTGACCACCAGGCGCTGCGCCGTGTGCACGATGCGTCGTTTGAGCCGCTGCAGATCAGGCATCACCGCAGGCTAGCTGAGATCACGCCGCAGCGGTGACCGTCTCCGCAAGCGGTTCCAGTGCCAGAGCGACGATCTCGGCGACGTCGGTCATCGGCTTGACGTCCAACGCCTCGAGCACCTCGGCGGGCACATCATCCAGGTCGGGCTCGTTGCGCTGCGGGATGAAGACGGTCTTGAGTCCGGCCCGTTGCGCCGCCAGCAGCTTCTGCTTGACGCCGCCGATCGGCAGCACCCTGCCGTTCAGTGTCACCTCGCCGGTCATCCCGACATCCCCGCGAACCTGTCGCCCGGTGGCCATCGACACCAGCGCGGTGACCATGGTGACACCGGCCGACGGGCCGTCCTTCGGCACGGCGCCGGCGGGCACGTGGACGTGGATCCGCCGGTTCAGCGTTTCCGGGTCGACGCCCAGCGCTAAAGCGTGCGAGCGCACATAGGAGAGCGCGATCTGCGCGGACTCCTTCATCACGTCACCCAGCTGACCGGTCAACTGCAATCCGGTCTCGCCGTCGTTGGCACCCGCCTCGATGTAGAGCACATCGCCACCCAGCCCGGTCACCGCCAGACCGGTCGCCACACCCGGCACCGCCGTGCGTTCGGCCGACTCGGGGGTGAAGCGCGGCCGGCCCAGGTAGTCCACCAGGTCCGGCTCGTCGATCGTCACCGCGTCGTCAGCGATCTTTGTGGTGACCTTGCGGAGCGCCTTGGCCAGCAGTCGTTCGAACTGCCGCATGCCCGGCTCGCGGGTGTAGTCGGCGGCGATCTTGCGCAGCGCGGCCTCGGTCACGCTGACCTCGTCGTCGGTCAGACCGGCGCGGTCGCGTTGCCGAGGCAGCAGGAAGTCGCGCGCGATGGCGACCTTGTCGTCCTCGGTGTAACCGTCGATCTGCACCAACTCCATCCGGTCCAGCAGCGCCGACGGGATGTTCTCGATCACGTTGGCGGTCGCCAGGAACACCACATCGGACAGGTCCAGATCCAGATCCAGGTAGTGGTCGCGGAAGGTGTGGTTCTGCGCCGGGTCCAGAACCTCCAACAGCGCCGCACTCGGGTCGCCGCGGAAATCCGAGCCGACCTTGTCGATTTCGTCAAGCAGCACAACGGGATTCATCGACTCGGCTTCGCCGATCGCACGCACGATCCGGCCGGGCAGCGCACCGACATAGGTGCGACGGTGGCCGCGGATCTCGGCCTCGTCGCGCACCCCACCCAGAGCGACGCGGACGAACTTGCGGCCCAGGGCGCGGGCGACGCTCTCGCCCAGCGACGTCTTGCCGACCCCGGGCGGGCCGGCCAGCACCATCACCGCGCCGGAGCCACGGCCGCCGACGACCTGAAGTCCCCGTTGGGCACGACGGGCCCGCACCGCCAGGTACTCGACGATGCGGTCCTTGACGTCATCCAAACCGTGGTGATCGGCATCGAGGATCTCGCGGGCGGCCTTGAGGTCGGTCGAGTCCTCGGTGCGGGTGTTCCACGGCAGGTCGAGCACGGTGTCCAGCCAGGTACGGATCCAGCCGCCTTCGGGGCTCTGCTCGCTGGAGCGTTCCAGTTTGCCGACCTCGCGCAGCGCCGCCTCACGAACCTTGTCCGGCAGGTCAGCCGCTTCGACGCGGGCCCGGTAGTCATCAGAACCTTCGGGCTCGCCCTCACCGAGTTCCTTGCGGATCGCGTTCAACTGCTGGCGCAGCAGGAATTCCTTCTGCTGCTTCTCCATGCCTTCGCGAACGTCTCCGGCGATCTTGTCGTTGACCTCGATTTCGGCCAGATGATCACCGGTCCAATCGATCAGCGCTTGCAGCCGCTCGGCGACATCTTCGGTCTCCAGCAGCTGCCGCTTCTGCACGTCGGTCAGATACGACGCGTAACCGGCCATGTCGGCCAGGGCCGACGGGTCGGTCAGCTTGTTGACCACGTCGACCAGCTCCCACGCCTCACGGCGCTGCAGCATCGCCAGCAAAAGCTTCTTGTATTCGGTGGCGAGATTGCGGGTGTCGTCCGTCGGTTCGGGATCGGTCACCTCAGTCACCTCGACCCACAGTGCGGCACCCGGTCCGCTCGCACCTGCGCCGATGTGGGCGCGACGCTCGCCGCGCACGACCGCGGCAGTGCCGCCGCCGGGGACCCGGCCGACCTGAACGATCGTTGCCAGAACACCGTACGACGGGTAGCGGTCGTCGAGCCGGGGAGCGATCAGCAGCGTGCCCGATTCGGTGGCTCGCGCGGCGTCAACGGCGGCGCGAGCGGCGTCGTCCAGCGCGATCGGCACGACCATCCCGGGCAACACGACCGGGTCACTGACGAACAACACCGGCACTGATTTGGCTTCAGCCATCATTCCTCCAAAGTTAAGTCTGATGCGCTCAACCTGGACCGGATCCGATTCATTCCCGGGTGTCGTCGGCGACCATGCCGCGGTGCAACACGCGATCGCCGACGACGCCCGACGTGGTCGGCACGGTGCAGCACGCAACGGTTGTCCCACATGACGACATCACCGGGCGCCCAGGCGTGCCGGTAGACGTTCTCATCGCGGGTCGAGTGGTGGAACAAATAGGCGATGACCTCGCCCGCTCTCCGCTGCGACATGCCGCTGATGTGGGCGCAACGCGAGGGAGCGGACAGATATAGGAATGTTCGTCCGGATATCGGGTGAATGCGAAAAAGCGGATGGACAGCCGACTTCTCATGGTCCGCCCCAGATCCAGGCCGGTGACCACGTGGGTGATCGCCCGTCCGCTCAGCTCTTGGCGAACGCGGCTGGGCAACGTCTCGTACGCGGCATATTGATTGCTGAACAGCGTCTGGCCGCCGCGCTTGGGCACCGAGGCCGCCCGTAAGGCGGTGTATGCCGGAGGCTTTCGCACATAGCTTGTGTCGGTATGAAACGTTGATCGCGGCGGATCTGGTTCTGCCGACGTTGCTGACAACGTTGAGTTCGGGATATCCGGGCACCGGGGTTTCGCCGACCGTGAACATCGTCGGCCCGAAGCTTCGAAGGAAGCGCAGAAACCGATCGTCGCCGATGTGCTGGCCGGGAAGCACGAGCACACCGTGTTCAGCCAGCAGCTGCCGGATTTTCGCGGCGGCGCCCTGATCGAGGCTGTCGACTCGAATCCCGGTTAGCCGGGCACCGACGGGAGTCATCGCGGTCAGGTCAAACACGGCGTCCCTTCGCGTTTCATCTCGGAGAGCCCGATCTCGAACAGTTCCCGAACGCTGATTCCGCGGGCGGACGCCATCACCGACAGCACGCTGCCCGGCGAATACGAGCAGTACAGTCCGGCCTCCAGAAACCAGGGCTGGCCGTCGCGGTCGATGCGAAAGTCGAAGAGGCTGTAATGGCGGCAGCCCAACGCACGGTGACAACGCCGCGCCACTTCCCACACTGTTCGGTGATCGGGTCGTCCTCGTCGACGATCCAGGCCTTGGCAGGATCCTTCGCTACGAGGTACAGGTCGCCAATCTCGGTTCGGTCGAGCTTGTCCTCACGCGTTCGAATCGGTTTGCGGATGTGGTCCACCGCATACTCTTCCAGTGGCAGACAGATCGGTTCGCCGTCGCGAACAACGATGCCGCAGCGCACTTCCCGGCCGAGTTCGACGTATGTCTCGGCCATGATGGCCTCGCCGTACGCGAGCGCTGCAGTGGCAGCGGCATCGAATTCGTCGGGGTCGCGAGCGAGGGACACCGCGACTGAGTTGTCGGAGTCGATCGGTTTGACCACCACGGGGAACGGCAGCGTGGGCCGCTCGCCGGGGCCCAGCACCTCCGCGGCGGGTACGGCCACGCCGGCGCCCGCAACGGTCCACCGAGTCGAGACTTTGTTGGCAGCGACGGCCATCACGTCGGCCGGGTTGCCGAGGTAGGGGATACCGAGTTCGTCGAACAACGCCCGATAGGCCGTCATGCCCGGAATGCAGAACATCTGCGGGACCATCGCGTCCACCCCGAGCGCGCGGATGTGGCTGACCGCGTCCGCGACCTTTAAAGCCGGAGATCTTTCGAGTGCGCGATCGCTTAGTTCAGTTGGGAATCGCCATGATCCGTCCGGAGAGACATAAGCGACATGTGCACGGTAGTCCGGCGATCCGGCCAGTGCGTCCATGCAGGCGCCGGCGTACAGGCGGGAAAGGTCGGCATGAAAATCATCGACCGCGGAGCCGACCAAGTGAAGGATCCGTAACGGCCTGACAGCGAGAGACACTCAGTCGCCGTCCGATTCGACCAATTTGCCGATATTGAAGTCGATCTTCGTCCAGCCTCGGCGGCGGCGGAGGTTGTCGATCAGCAGCGCCGGGATCTGCAGATGGTGGACCATGAGGTACGGCAGCGGATCCCACCGCGCGAAGATGGCATCCTTACCGCGCAGAATGCTTGTGAGCCTTGTGCGTCGCCCGCGTTGGGTGAGTAGGCGCCAAAGCTCGTGGTAGATCCAGTAGGTCGGCCGCGCGTCCGGCAGCGGCGTGATGACCGGATGATCCGGTTGCAGATAGGCCGACGCCAGCTGCGGGTGATCGTGGAACATGGTGATCGCCGAGTGCGTCCGCGGATTGCATTCGATGGCGTATACCTGTCCGTCGGCGGCCTCGATGAAATCGAACGAGAACTGGCCGGTGACGCCGAGGCCGGACACGAAATTTTCTACCCAGGAGCGGATCTCAGGCTTGTCGACCATCGCGTAGTTGAGCTGAGAGGCCGACGATTCACTACAGACATATACCTGGAGCCGGCCGTTGACGGCGGTGCCGTGGGTGCAGTACTCCTTGCCGGCAATGAATTCCTGCATAATCCACGGGTCGTCCTCCGAAACCGGCAACCATCGGGCCTGCGCGGCGTTGTGCTGTGGCGTTTGCTTCGACAAGCGGGGGAGGTCGAGGCGCCCGACCGGGTTGTAGGCGATTCGTTTCAATACATAGTCACGCCCCGCCGGGAAGTCGAAATCGATGACCTGGCGCGAGTCGGTGACCCGCACCCAATCAGGCACTCGAAGACCCAGTGCAACAGCAAGTTTCGAGAAGTCCGCCTTGTCGTCGAGCATGCGGACGATGTCTTCGGAGGCGTGCACCACATCGCAGACTTCGTCCAGCAGGTAGCGCGCCCGCGCGTCGGCGACGCTGGACGACGGACTGGATACCGGAACGAAGGTATCTACCGCTTCATACCTGACGATCTCGAACAGCGCGCGCTCGTAGCCCCGCGCGGTTGGCTCGGGAATGCAGTAGAACGCATCGACCGCCCGAGAAAACCGGTGACCGTTGTACCGATACTTCGCCGACTCTGCCAGGATCACCCGGTGGCCGGCGCAATGGAACGCCCGCGCCAGCCGCAGCGCCTTCGTCATCTTGGCGCCGGTGATCAGGATGGTGCGACGAAACGGTATGGGCTGTGACGCCTCGGGTTGCCGCCCGCGCGACGCCAGCGCCACCGCGACGGCCAGCGCGTCGACCGGCAAGGTGAGCATCAATCCCGCCAGTGTTGCCAGCGTCCGAATCGCGTTGGCGTTGTGAGCTCTCACCGGTGAGCCGAACCCTGTTTCCGCCACTGTCAGGCCCTGGAGCGACGCGACCTCACGCATGACACCTGCCATAGGTTGTCGAGGTGAACATGTCGATCCCCTCGCCACCACGCGGGTAATCGAGGCAGACTTTGCGGTGTAGCACCAGGGTTTCGGCCAGTTCGTCGACCGTCACATCGTTGAGGAACAGACACTGCCCGATGGGAGCGGGGACCGCGGCGCGAAGCATGCCGTCACGGGTCTTCAGGATCGCGTCCGTGGCCACGTCGAGTAACTCCGGTGTCAGATGTTGGCTGTCGAGAGCCAGACCCAGCTCACTCATCACGCCGTGAACCCGGTCGCGCTCGTCGACCGATAGATGTCCGCGCTGCTCGGCGAGGGTGGTCGAGAGCGCCATGTCGATGTTGATGGCGTGCCCGTGGAAGAACGGGTCGGGTGGGGTCAGCTCCAGCGTCGGGCTCCAGGTGTGGCCGAACGCAATCACCCGGTCGAGGTCGATCTCGTGCAAGTTGGGTGCCTCGAGCTCGAGCATGGTGGCAATCGCCTGATGCGTGAGTCGTTCGCCGACGGAGCGCAACTCAGGTGTGCCGTTCAGATATCCGAACCTGGTGTGCAGCAGCTCGCCCCCATATTGTTCGAGCAGCTCGAAAATCTCGGTGTTGCCGACCACCGAGATCTTGATCAGTTCGGCCATCCCGTTGCGCACCTGGTCCTCGGGCAGCGTCTTCAGGAAGGAGAAGTCCAGCAACACTTTCTGTGATGCGTGGTAGGCACCGAGCCTGTTCTTGTGTTTGCCGTAGTTCACAGCGACCTTGATCGACACGCTTGCGTCGATCAGCCCGATCAACGTCGTCGGGATGCGGATGTATGGGGTGTTGCGTCGATAGCTCGCGCAGGCGAAGCCGGCGACGTCGGTGATCAGCCCACCGCCGACCACGAGCACCGGCTCTGTGCGCACGAGCCCGAAATCGTTGAACGCAGTGATGATTCGCTCAAAGGTTTCCAGTGACTTCGCGGTCTCCCGTATTTCAACCGCCATCACCTTCAACGCGATGCCGTGGTGCTCGAAGTACGACCGGATGTCGTCGCCGTAGAGTCGGTAGACGGTCTCGTCGACCACCATCATGACCCGGCCGTACGGTCGGTAGGTGTCCGCCAGTTCTAGGTTGTCGAGCGCGAAAACGCCGTCGACGTATACCAGGTCGTACTCGATTTTCTCGTAGCCTTCGACGTGAAAGGCTCTGGAACTGTTGATGACTCGTGCTTGCAGATCACTCATGACAATGTCCTTGCTGCTGTAAGAGGGTGGAGGATCGACACCGCAGCCTGTGCTACGCGGCGAGGCTTACGAGTCGTTCCGCATCAAGAGAGTCGACGGTCTCCGTGGCGGCCGCGAAGTCGCCGTCTGCGGTGTTCTCGTTGGGAAACGCGACGCATCGCACGCCGGCTGCCACCGCGGCAGCGACGCCACCGACGTTGTCTTCGATTGCCACCGCGGCGGCAGCGTTGACGCCGAGCTTTTCCAGCGCGAACACATATGCAGCGGAGTCCGGCTTGGGGCTGACCACCGAGTCACGGTCGACGATCAGGTCGAAGGTCCCGGCATCGATGTCGGGACTCAGAGCATCGAGCAGCGCGGAGATGTTTTCTGGTGAGGTGGTCGTAACGAATCCCAGCTTGACGTCGCGACGCTTGGCCTCCCGGACCGTCGCGACCACGCCCGGACGTGCTTTGAGTCCGGCCGTCGCCAGCAACTCCTGGAAGATCTCCGATTTCGTCGCGTGCACCTCATCGGCGTCGACGTCGTCGCCACGGGCCTCGGCGTAGTCGGCGATTCGCTGTGCACCGCCGTTCGAGTCAAGCATTGCGATGTAGTCGGCCTGCGACCATTGCCAGTCGAGACCGTGGGCTTCGAAGGATTCGTTGAAGGCTCGGCGCTGTAGCTCGGAGGTATCGATGAGCGTGCTGATCGAACCAAAAAGGATCGCGGACATGGGATTCCTTGTCATGGGGTGGATAGCGGGTTCGAATCGTCAAGCTGATCGATTCGTACGGTAACCGTTTCCCGGTACACTACTGATCTAAACGTCCATTAGTGATTTACTTTTTCATTACCGAATCAGGTGTTCATCGGCTAACTTTTCTGAGGCGGTTCAACTCAGGGAACGCCAGCGCAAAGGGTGGAGTGCTCGGATGACACTGGATACGGGCGATAAATCGCCCGGCAGTGGTGAAGACGCGCGGGTGGCTCGCACCCGCGCCGACGTCTCTCGCGCTGCGCTCAAGGTGCTGACGGTCGAAGGCTCCGACGCCGTTGCGCACGCCCGGGTTGCCGAGTTGGCCGGCTATTCCAAGACGACGCTCTACACTCACTGGCCGTCCCGAGTCGAGCTGATTGCGCTGGCCTTGGACGCGCTGGGGGAGTTACCGCACCACGAGCGAAGCGGTGACCTGCCCGGCGACCTGATCGGCGAACTACAGGCGTTTCGGGGGGGCATCACCGAGATGCGGTTGGACCGCATCCTGACCGGGATGGCTCAGTGGGCGTCGTTCGACGAGATGCGCAAGATCCGGGACAAGATCAATAGTTCAGGCCAGGGCCCGTTGCGGGCGATGCTCGAAGAAGTGCTGGGAGGCGTCGAACTCGAGGCCGCCGTGTCAATGCTCACCGGGGTGGTGGCATGTCCGTCCATCATGTTCGGCGCGTTGCCCGACGACGACGTGATCGCGGCAGCGGTTGACATCGTGTTGCGCAGCGCGAAGCCACCGGGACGCTAGCGCCGCAACCGTCACCCGGGCGGAACCGCGAGGCGCGTGCCGAATTGTCCACTTGCCCGTGAGTCGCCAAAGCCGCCAAATGCCGTAGTCAAGGCGCGTACATTCACATTTCATGTTTCGCGGACACGCGACTCTGATGCAGACCAACCCCCGGGTGAAGTCAGTGATCGGCGCGTCGGTAGCTGCTTCCGTGCTTCTGGTTGCAGCGATCGCGGTGCTGCCCGGGCCCACGAAGGTGCTCGCCGCCGCGGCGGTCCTGGTCGGGTTCATCACCATCTACCCGCGCGCGTTGTCGTGCGCATTGACACCCAACCGCGCGCCGGTTGATCTGTATGTCGACCAAGACGGCATCTACGCCGACGACGCGACGCTCGCACTGCGCACGGACATTGAACACGCCTACATCAGGCCGGCACTCGACGCCCAGTCAAGCCACCACACGAATTACGGTGGCCCGCTGACGGTTGAACTTCTCGTACGTCATCGCGGCCAGGTCAACATCGACCCCGGCGGCCAAGGTCCGGCAGCCGAAATCCTGACCACCCTCGGCTTCCCGGTCACGACGTGCGCACCCAGCCATCGAGCCCAGACCAACAATCAGCGGACCACCTCGGTGGTGCTCGTTGCGCTGTTTGTGGTTGCGTACGTCAGCTATTACCTATTTATGTCGACTCATCACTGAGAATCGGCACCAGTCGGCGCAACTGAGTGACGTGCGTGGGGGATAGCTCCTCCAGACACGTCACGCCCAGCAGTTTCATGGTGCGGACCAGTTGCGCGGACAGGATGTCGACCGCGCGGCGAACGCCCGCTTCGCCGCCGGCCATCAACCCGTACAGGTAGGCACGGCCGACCAGGACGCTGCGCGCACCCAGCGCGACCGCGGCGACAACGTCGGCGCCGGACATCACGCCGGTGTCGACAAGGATTTCGGTGTGAGCTCCGAGTTCACGGGCCACGATCGGCAGCAGATGGAACGGCACCGGGGCCCGATCTAGTTGGCGGCCACCGTGATTGGACAACACAATACCGTCGACCCCGAGATTTACCACGGCGCGTGCGTCATCGAGGGTCTGGATGCCCTTGACGACGAGCTTGCCCGGCCACTGCGCCTTGATCCACGCCAGGTCGTCGAAAGTCAGGGTCGGATCGAACATCGAATCCAGGTAATCACCGACGGTGCCCGACCACCGATCCAGCGACGCGAACGACAGCGGTTCAGTGGTCAACAGGTCGAACCACCAGTGCGGCCGCACCGCGGCATCGAGGGCGGTCCGCAACGTCAACGCCGGCGGAATCGACATCCCGTTGCGAACGTCGCGCAGCCGGGCGCCCGCGACCGGGACGTCGACGGTGGCCAGCAAGGTGTCGAAACCGGCGTCGGCGGCACGCTTCACCAGCGCCATCGACCGATCCCGGTCGCGCCACATGTACAGCTGAAACCACTTGCGGCCCTGCGGCGCCGCTGCCGCCACGTCCTCGATCGAGGCGGTTCCCAGCGTCGACAGCGAAAACGGGATACCGGCCACCGCCGCGACCCGAGCGCCGGCGAGTTCGCCTTCGGTGTGCATCAGTCGGGTGAATCCCGTCGGTGCAATGGCGAACGGCAGGGCGACCGGACCGCCCAGAACCTGCCAATCCGTGCGGGCGCCGCTGACGTCGCGCAGGATTGTCGGGTGAAACTCGATGTCGCGAAACGCTTGTCGCGCGCGCCCGAGTGAGATCTCGTCCTCGGCCGCACCGTCGGTATAGTCGAACGCCGCCCGGGGTGTCCTGCGCCTGGCCAAATGCCGCAGATCGTCGATGGTCAGCGCGTCGTCGAGGCGGCGCTGAGCGCGGTCGAGCCGCGGCTTGCGGAACCGGATCAGCGGCGCGAGGTCACGCGCCTTCGGCATCCGCCGTTTGACCACTGTGCCACCGTAGGTCATATGGAATCCGCAGGCGACCCCTTCGATCTGCAGCGGTTCGTCGATGCGCAGGCCCGGGTTTACCGGCAGGTGGTCGACGAATTGCGGGCCGGCCGCAAGCGCAGCCACTGGATCTGGTTCATCTTTCCCCAGATCGCGGGCCTGGGCAGCAGCGCCACCGCGGCCCGGTTTGCGATCGCATCACTCGACGAAGCGCGCGCCTATCTGCGCCACGATGTGCTCGGCCCACGGCTGCAGGAATGCACCCAACTGGTCATTGCCGTGCAAGGCCGATCGATCGGCCAGATCTTCGGATCGCCGGACGACATGAAGGTCCGTTCGTCGATGACGTTGTTCGCTCGCGCTACTGACGACAACGGCGATTTCGTCGAGTTGCTGGCCCGCTACTACGACGGCGAACAAGACCCGCTCACACTGCAGCGCCTGGCCTAGACCGGACGCAGCACCCGCCAGCCGTGCGGCTCGACCGACACCTTGCGGACCACTTCCTGCGGCGGCGCTCCGCTACCGGCAATGACTTCGGCCGGACCGGAATCCAACCGCAACCGCAGCGGGGTTTCATCGATGTTGAGCGCGACGATCAGCGACTCATCACCGTGGCGGGTCTGATACACGTACTGCCGGTTGTCCAGCCGCAGCGCTGATGTCGACGCCGCGTAGAGCCACGGGTGTCGTCGACGCAGACCGACCAGGTATTGATGCAAAGACCATACCTCGACCCCGGCGTCATCGAGTTGTGCTGGGGGAGAGCCGAATTCGGGCCGTACCGCGTCGTCGCCGCCGAACCGTTCTTCTTTGACGCCGCGGTAGCCGAGGTCGTCGCCGGCGTAGATACTGGGAACACCACCCACGGTCATCAGAACAACGAGGGCGTGGGCCAGATGTTCCGGGCGCTCGAGTTGGCTGGCGATGCGGGTGACGTCGTGGTTGCCGATGAAGGTCAGCGGCGCAAAGCTTTCGACGAAGTCGGCATGGCGTTGCAGGGCATGATCCAACTCGAAGAAGTTACCGTCGTTGAGGCCACTCCAGATCGCTTTCCACAACTCGTACTGGGTCGCCGAGTCGAACCCGGTGTCGCGCACCGCGGCGGCGTAGTCACCGTGAATGAGTTCTCCGACAAACCACGCATCAGGATGCGACTGACGGACCTTCGGCAGCACCGACGTCCAGAATTGCTGCGGCACGGCGTAAGCCGCATCGAGCCGCCAACCGTCGGCCCCTCGCCGCAGCCAGTGCGCCATCACGTCGACGGTGTAATCGACCACCTCGGGGTTGTCGTGATTCAGCGTGAGCAGGCCGTCGTGGCCTTCGAAGGTGTGGAAACGGCCCGGTCGGCCGCGAAACCACCGCGCGGCCGTTTCGTCGTTCGCCGCCTCGCGATAACGCGGGAAGTCGGCGCCGACGTGGTTGAACACCCCGTCGAGCAGCACCCGCAACCCGCGCCGCCGTGCCTCGGCGATCAGGTGGTCGAAATCGTCGTCGTCACCGAGGCGTGGGTCGATGCGATAGTGGTCGGTGGTGTCGTAGCCGTGGGTGCCTGAGGCGAAGATCGGCCCCAGCGCGATTCCGGATGCGCCGAGCTCGATCGCGTGATCGAACCATTCGACGAGGCGTCGCAGTCGATGCTCGTGAGCATGCGGCGCAGCGGTCGCCGGATACGCGCCGACGAAGCCCAGGGGATAGACGTGCCACCAGATCACGTGCTCGACCCAGGCTGGCTCACTCATCGCCGATACCTGACCTCGTATAGCGCTTTCATGTCCTCCTCGAGTTCGGGCGCCGGACCGTCGACCACGGCGCGCGGCGCCACCGCCTTGACCGGCAGCATGGCCACCGGCGGCACCGGCGCGTGCCATTCGGTCAGCCACTTCGTCAGCTGGTCGTTCGATGTCGCGTAGACGATGCGCCCCAGCCCAGCCCACGCATGCGCGGCCGCGCACATCGGACAGTGCTCGCACGACGTGTACAGGGTGGCGCGAATACGGTGCACCGGAGCCACGTTCGCAACTGTCCACCGGATGACGCCTAACTCGGCGTGCAGAGTCTGGTCACGATCGGTGACACGGTTGTGGTCCTCGTACAACGTCCGCCCATTGGCGCCCACCAACACCGCACCGAAAGGACCGTGTCCGGCTTCCAGTGCGGCGCGGGCAAGGTCAACGCAGCGTCGCAGATGCTGCAGATCGACGTCGTTGACGACCACAAGCCCGGAGTCTACGGGCGAGAGCTACCCGGCGGTCGCCAGCGTTTGCGCGGTGGTGATCGCCTGGGCGACACCGGTGACAATCGCGGCGGCTTTCAGCGCCTCCAGGATCACCTCGCGGTCGACACCAGCCTCACGCAAGGCGTGCTCATGGGCGGTCACGCAGTGCCCACATCCGTTGATCGACGACACGGCGAACGACCACAATTCGAAATTGGCCTTGTCGACGCCCGGGTTGCCGATGATGTTCATCCGCAGCCCCGGGCGCAGGTCGTCATATTTGCCGTCCAGGAAACCGCGTCCGCGGTAGAACACATTGTTCATGCCCATGATCGACGCGGCGCCCAGTGCCGCCTGGTACGCCTCGGCGGACAGCTCGTCGGCCGCCTCGGCGCCAATCTCAGCCAGCACCTGGGTGTTTCGCGTCGCCGCGGCGCTGGCCAGCAGCGTGCCCCACAGCTGTTCGGCGTTGAGCACGGTACTGCGGCTGATCGAGCCAAGGTTGAGCTTGAGGTCCTTGGCGTACTCAGGCAGTGATTCTTTCAGGTTCTCGACGCTCATCGGCGCCCCTCCTTCTCATCGCTTCGTTCTGCATCGTCGGCGGCGCACCTCATCAGATCCTCCGATCAGGCCGATGCCTTGAGCAGTTCGCCGGCGTCCAGCGTGGGGTCACCCTTACGCCAGTTGCACGCGCACAGCTCGTCGGACTGCAGGGCGTCGAGCACGCGGAGCACCTCATCGACGTTTCGACCCACCGAACCGGCGGTCACCGAGACGAACTGGATCTCGTTGTTGGGGTCGACGATGTACGTGACGCGGTCGGCAACGCCGTCGGAGTTGAGCGCACCGGTGGCTTCCGCCAGCTCCCGCTTGATGTCCGAAAGCATTGGGAACGGAAGCTTTTTCAGATCCTCGTGCTGGGCGCGCCACTGAAAGTGCACGAACTCGCTGTCCACCGACACACCGAGCACCTGGGTGTCGCGGTCGATGAACTCGTCGTTCAGCTTGCCGAAGGCAGCGATTTCGGTGGGGCACACGAAGGTGAAGTCCTTCGGCCAGAAGAACACCACCCGCCACTTGCCGTCGAAGTCGCCGCTGGAAATCGTGGTGAAGTAATCCTCGGGCTGTTGCGCGTCGACCTTGGAGAGGTCGCCACCGATCAACGCGGTCAGCGCGTAGGCCGGGAACTGGTCGCCGATAGTCAGCAATGCCATGTTGCTCCTCCACTCAAATTGGATTTAGTCAAGAATTCCGCTGCCACCATCCTGCCCGAACCACACTTTGAATGAAAGGTGATTTTTCCCACTACACTGATAGGTATGACCGATAAGAGTTATCAGCCGACGATCGCCGGACTCAGGGCCTTCGTCGCTGTCGCCGAAAAGCAGCATTTCGGTAGTGCTGCAACGACTCTCGGCGTCAGCCAGTCAACCCTGTCGCAGGCACTGTCGGCGTTGGAGACCGGCTTGGGAGTGCAGTTGATCGAGCGATCCACCCGCCGAGTTTTCCTGACGCCAGAGGGCAGCGCGCTGCTGCCGCAGGCCCAGGCGGTGATCGAGGCGGCGATCGCGTTCACCGCGGCGGCCGCAGGATCCTCCGACCCGTTGCAAGGCACCATCCGACTCGGCCTGATTCCGACGGTGGCCCCGTATGTCTTGCCGGCGTTGCTTGCCGGGCTGAACGAGCGCCTGCCCGGGCTGACCGTGCGGGTGATCGAGGACCAGACCGAACGGCTGTTGACCGGAGTGCGTGAAGGGTCAGTGGACGCGGCGTTGATCGCACTGCCGGCCGAAGCCGGCGGTATGACTGAAATCCCGATCTATGACGAGGATTTCGTACTGGCGTTGCCACCCGGTCATCCGCTGGCAGGTAAGCGACGAGTGCCGCCGACCGCGTTGGCCGAGTTACCGCTGCTGCTGCTCGACGAGGGCCACTGTCTGCGCGACCAGGCCCTCGACGTCTGCCGCAAGGCCGGCGTGCACGCCGGACTGGCCAATACCCGGGCGGCATCGCTGGCCACGGCCGTGCAGTGCGTCGCCGGCGGACTGGGCGTCACATTGATCCCGCAGAGTGCGGTGCCCGTCGAGACCGTGCGAAGCCGCCTCGGCCTGGCCTACTTCGCCACGCCTCGGCCCGGGCGCCGCATCGGGTTGGTGTTTCGCTCGTCCAGCGGACGTGAAGGGCCGTATCGGCAACTTGCCGGACTGATCGGCGAACTGCTCGGCGGCGACCAGCAAGTACGCCCGGTCAAGTAGCCACGACCACCCCACTACTGCGGCCGAACTGAACGTGTTCTAGTTTCGCTTGATGTTGGACTTCACGCTCGAAGACCTCAATTCCGAGGACGTCGAACGGCTCCGGGCGGTCTACGAGCCGTTGGCCGAGTCGGTCCGGGCCCTGATCGACGCGACGATCAGGACTGAGGTGGACGCCGACGCCGTCGAGGCGGCCAAGGCCGAGATCGACTCGGCCACCACACGTTTGCGCCGCAAGCAGACCGACGGAAGCTTCGGCGTGCGCTATCTGGCCACCGGCGAGCGGATGGCCTGGGGCAACGCCGTCGTCGGGATCCGCAACCCGCTCGCCCCACCGGTGCTGATCCACCGCGATGATTCCGGCACATCGGTGTGTGATTTCCACCTCGGCGCCGCCTACGAAGGGCCGCCCGGTCACGTCCACGGCGGCGTGGCCGCGTTGGTGCTCGACCACCTCCTGGGAGAGGCAGCCAGTGACGGCATCAATCCCCGTTTGACCGGCACTATCAACTTTCGCTACGTGCGGGCCACCCGACTCGGGGACCTGCATGCCAAAGCCCGCATCATCCGCACCGAGGGAGTCAAAACGTATGCCGTCGGCCACCTCGCCGACGAAGAGGGAGTCACCGTCGAGGCCGAGGGCGTATTCATCCAACCGCGCTGGGCGCGGGATCGCTCGGACTAGGTTTCGGCTATGGAGAAGGTAGTCGCGGTCCTCATGGCCGCCGACCGTGAAGAGGACTGGTGCCAACGGCAGCGAGGCTCGGTCGCCGAAGCGATCTTGTTGCTCGGAGTTGCCGGGCTGACCGTCAATGTCCGCGACGCGGCGGTGACTCATTCGATGATGACGCTGACCACGCTCGACCCGCCTGCCGCCGCGGTCGTCAGCATGTGGACACCGCAGTACTACGGAGATCAGATCGCCGAGGCGCTGCGACTATTGGCAGCCGAGTGCGACCAGCTGGCGGCCTATCTGGTGACCGAATCGAACCCCTTGCCGGCGCCGTTCGAACTGGGCCGGCGCACAACCGGTTTGGCGAACGTCGCCCTGCTGCGCCGGCCCGAAGAGCTGGACTACGCGACCTGGCTGCAGCGCTGGCAGCACGATCACACACCCGTGGCGATCGAGACGCAGTCCACCTTCGGGTACACCCAGAACGCCGTTGTACGCGCGCTGACACCGGACGCGCCGCCGCTGGCGGGCATCGTCGAGGAGCTGTTCCCGATCGAAGCGATCACAGATCTGAAGGCGTTCTTCGGCGCGTCCGACGATGCCGACCTGCAGCAGCGACTTTCCCGAATGGTCGCCAGTACATCGGCATTCGGCGCCAACGAGAACATCGACACCGTGCCGACCAGTCGCTACGTGCTCAAGACACCGTTCAACGGCTGAGGAGACGCCGGTGATATTGCAGGTCGACGACGAGAACCGGGTTCGCACCCTGACCCTGAACCGGCCCGACGTACTCAACGCATTCAACGAGGCGCTCTACGAAGCCACCGCCGACGCCCTGGGCCAGGCCGCGGAGGATCCCGACGTCGCCGTCGTGCTGCTGACCGGTGCCGGACGCGCGTTCAGCGCCGGCAACGACCTCAAGGAGATGCAGGCCCGCATCACCGACCCCGAAATGGCCAACCAGGGCTCCCATTTCACCACCATGATCGACATCCTGGCCCGTTTCCCCAAGCCACTGATTTGTGCGGTGAACGGCGTCGGCGTCGGCATTGGCACCACCATCCTCGGCTACGCGGACCTGGTGTTCATGTCGTCGACGGCTCGGCTGAAATGTCCATTCACCAGCCTGGGCGTCGCGCCTGAGGCCGCGTCGTCGTATCTGCTGCCCCAGTTGATCGGTCGGCAGAACGCGGTGTGGCTGTTGATGTCTTCGGAGTGGGTGAGCGCGCAGGAATCGCTGACCATGGGCCTGGTGTGGAAGGTGTGTGAACCCGACGAGTTGCTCGCCGAGGCGCGCAGGCATGCCGAAATCCTGGCCGCGCGGTCGATTCCGAGCCTGATCGCGGTGAAGCAGTCCATCGTCGAACCCACATTGCCGGACATCGCGGCGGCGACAGAACGCGAAAATGCACATTTCGCTAAGCTTTTGGGCGGTCAGGCCAATGCTGCGGCGCTGGCGGACTTCGCCGCAAAACGCGGCAGTTAATGACTCAGGTGCCGGTGGGCTGCAGCTGCGCGGCGGCCTCGATGATCGCCCGCACTGTGCGTCGGCACCTTCCGCAGTCCAAGCCTGCTCCGCACTTCGCGGCGACCTCTTTGGACGTCGATGCGCCCTCGGCGACCACGTCCGAGACCACTTGGCTGGTGACACCTTCGCAGAGGCAGACGTACATCAGCGAACCCCCAAATTCTGAGTGCTCGCCGCCCGCGTTGCCTGCATGTAGGCAAGTCTAACCTAACTTGGTTCGTGAAGGCTATCCTTAGTTAGGATAGCCTCTGACCAGCACTTTTAGTGAAATCGCCGCTCAAATCAGCACGCCGATGTCGGCAATTTGGACTAGGTTTGTCCTTGGCGGCGGTGGCGTTCCAGCCCAACGTCACCGCCTATGGCCGCGACTCGAATCGGTGCCCAGCGGAGAATTAAGGAGCGATCGTGCAAGGTGATCCCGATGTTTTACGCCTTCTGAACGAACAGCTGACGAGCGAACTCACCGCAATCAACCAGTACTTCTTGCACTCCAAGATGCAGGAGAATTGGGGATTCACCGAGCTGGCGGGTCACACTCGCGCCGAATCGTTCGACGAGATGCGGCACGCCGAGGCGATCACGGACCGCATCCTGTTGCTCGACGGGCTGCCGAACTACCAGCGCCTCTTCTCATTGCGCATCGGCCAGACGCTGCGTGAGCAGTTCGAGGCCGATCTGGCGATCGAGTACGACGTGCTGAACCGCCTCAAGCCGGGCGTCATCATGTGCCGCGAGAAGCAGGACTCGACCAGCGCCTTCCTGCTGGAAAGCATCATCGCCGACGAGGAGAACCACGTCGACTATCTGGAGACGCAGCTGCAGCTGATGGACAAGCTCGGCGAAGAGCTGTACTCGGCTCAGTGTGTCTCGCGTCCGCCGACGACGGGTCAGGCCGGCGACTGAGCGGGTATAGCTGCGGTATGACGAGAGCGCAGAGCACGGCCCCACCAGACCCGGAGATCAGCGGCGGACTGATCAGCCCGCGGCAGCGCAATTTTGTCTTCCTGGCGATCGTGCTGGGAATGCTGCTGGCGGCGCTCGACCAAACCATCGTCGCCACCGCGTTACCCACAATCGTCGCCGATCTGGGCGGGGCTGGCCATCAGTCGTGGGTGGTTACCAGCTATCTACTGGCCTCGACGATCATCACTGCGCTGGTCGGCCGGCTCGGAGATCTGTTTGGTCGCAAGAGGATATTCCAAGCCGCGGTGACGTTCTTCGTCATCGGGTCGGTGCTGTGCGGGCTGTCGCAGTCGATGGCCATGCTTGTCGGCGCCCGCGCGCTGCAGGGCATCGGTGGCGGCGCCATTACGGTCACCGCGACCGCGCTGATCGGCGAGGTCATCCCGCTACGGGATCGCGGCCGCTATCAAGGCGCCCTGGGTGCAGTGTTCGGTGTGACGACGGTGATCGGACCGCTGCTCGGCGGTTATTTCACCGACCACCTGACCTGGCGGTGGGCTTTCTGGGTCAACGTGCCGGTCTCGATCGTCGTCTTTTTCGTTGCGGCGGCAGCGATCCCGTCGCTGGCCGCACGGGTGAAGCCGGTCATCGACTACGCCGGCATCGTGCTCGTCGGTTTGGGCGCCACCGGTCTGACGCTGGCCACCAGTTGGGGCGGCACCACCTATCCGTGGGGTTCGGCGACGATCATCGGGCTGTTCGCCGCCTCGGTCGCAGCGCTGGTTGCCTTCGTCTGGGTCGAAAGCCGCTCGTCTGGACCAGGATCCGCGCCGATCCTGCCGACCCGGTTGTTCGCCAACCCGGTGTTCACGGTGTGCTGCGTGCTCTCCTTCGTGGTCGGGTTCGCCATGTTGGGTGCACTGACGTTTCTGCCGACCTACATGCAGTTCGTCGACGGGGTCTCGGCGACCACATCGGGGCTGCGGACACTGCCGATGGTGGCGGGGATGTTGTCGACGTCGATCGGCAGCGGTGTCCTGGTCGGGCGGACCGGTCGATACAAGATTTTTCCAGTAGCCGGAACGGCCGTGATGGCGCTCGCTTTCGGGCTGATGTCCCAAATGGACCCGTCCACATCGGCAGTGCTGCAATCGGTTTACCTGTTCATCCTCGGCGCCGGTATCGGGTCGTGCATGCAGGTGCTGGTCCTGATCGTGCAGAACACATCGAAATTCGAAGACCTCGGCGTCGCCACGTCGGGGGTGACGTTCTTCCGGACGATCGGCAGTTCATTCGGCGCGGCGATCTTCGGCTCGCTGTTCACCAACTTCCTGCGAGGCCGGATCGGCCCCGCATTGGCGGCATCCGGCGCATCGCCGGCGGCGGCGAACTCGCCCGAGGCGCTGCACCGACTGCCGCACGCGCAGGCCGCGCCGATCGTCGCCGCCTACGCCGCGTCGCTCACCCAGGTGTTCTTATGGGCGGTCCCAGTTGCTCTCGTCGGCTTCGCCGTGGCACTGTTCCTGCGCGAAGTGCCGCTACGCGACATCGGACAAAACGCCGCCGACCTCGGCGACGGCTTTGCGATGCCGACCACGCAGACACCGGACGAGATGCTGGAAACCGCGATCGGGCGCCTCATGCGCGGCGAACCGGGTGTGCGACTGCGCAGCATCGCCATGCGGCCGGACTGCCGACTCGACGTCGCGGAGCTCTGGGCGCTGCTCCGGATCAACCGCTATCAGCAAGCCTTGGGCATCGCCCGGCTCACCGACATCGCCGAGCAGTTCGGAGTTCCATACGAAGTGCTCGAGCCGACCTTCGATCGGCTGGTGCGCGGCGGCTACGCCCAGCGTGACGTCGACCGGCTGTGGCTCACCCCGGCCGGTACCCGCGAGGTCGACTTCGTCTCATCCCTGCTGCAGGGATGGGTCATCGACAAGCTCACCCGCTCGCCGAATTTCGAAGGCCGACCCGACCGGGCTCAGGTCGAGGCCGCGCTCAACCGGATCACCCACCGGATCGTCGCCCAACCGGGATGGGACGAGGAGCGCCCACGATCGATCATCGCAGCGGGCAGAGCTCCTGGGCAGTCTGTTTCGCGATGAACGGAATGGCGACAGGGCTGGCGCCATCGCCTTAAGCGTGATCGAGCAGTTCGCCGAACCGCTCGATCACGTCGGCATCAGAACAGGGACAAGCCCGAATTCAGCAGACCGTCAACAACCGGGTCGGCAACGCTGGCGCCGAAAGCGCCGGGGTCGAGTGCCGCGATCAAGTCACTGACCGGACTCACATCCACACTTTCGGCGCTCGCGGCCGGCAACGAACCGATAATCTCTTGCACGTACGGCGCGATCAAGTTATCGATGCCGAAGGGTCCGAACAGATAGGTGTCGGTGTAGTAACCCAGTACGCCCAGCGCGTCCGTCGGCGCCGTAAGGGCCGTGGCCGAGGTGAACGACTCCGGGTCGATTGCGAAGATCAACTCGCTGAGCTCAGGTGTATATGTCCCGGGGGTTCCGGACGAGATGGTTCCCACTAATTCTTGAACCAGCGGGGCGAGCTCGGCATCGATTCCGGTGGGCCCCAGCAAATAGGTGTCGGCGTAGTAGCCGACAAGGCCAAGCACGTCCTGGGGTGCACCCGCGGAAGTGAAGGAGTTCGGGTCGATCGCCTCGATCAAGTAGCTGAGTGCCAATGTGTCGGAGACGTCCGCCGCGGCAAGTGCGTGCGCGTCGGCTGCCCCGATCAAGTCGCTGACCGCGTCCGCACCGAGGACGTCGGCGCCGGCCACGGGTGCGGTGCCCATGCTGAAGGATGCAGCAATGAGGGCGGCACCGGCGGCTGTGCCAAGACTTACCGCTATGCGGCGAACGTTGCGACTCATGTACGAGTGTCCAATCCGAGTATATGTCGATGTGGATGCGCATTGGGTCTGCAACCCAATTCCGGCGTCCCGACGGATCGCCGACCGCCCGAGCCTAACTCAGAAGGCATTATTTCTGTGTATAAATTTTGGCTGCGCCTGAGTTTCTATTAGTAAGCGCTTAGGTGGCAATCAGGCAAAGCGTGTGACGCGGTTAACACGTCGAGGTCGAGGGGCGCCTTCATGACTCGTGTCGGCAGATCTACGAGTTAGTTTGCTGTGCAACAGGTTTCGGCTGAATGACTTCCGGGCGCACAATTCGTGATGCGATGCGCAGAGCCGGGTCCGGCCCGCGAGAGCGGGAATTGCGTAGATGTCTAGAAATTAAATAGAATTCGACGTATATCTAACATTAAGGTTTCCAATGAGTGGCGCAATTCATCAATGGGCACGACCCGAATGGTCGATCGCGCCACGGCTCGACGACCGACTCGACGCGTTTCGGGGTTGCGGGAGACGACCAGCCGGAGGCGTACCATCTCGCCATGAGCCGCATCGGAACATTCCCTGACGACGACGTCGCCGGCTGGGTCCGGAAATCACCGGAACTGGGCAGCGCGATCGGCGCGTTCGCCAACGCCGTCTACAGCAAGAACCGGTTGCCGATGCGCACCCGCGAACTCGCGCGGACCGTCATCGCGCACGACAACGAGTGCGAAGTGTGCGTCAACACCCGCGACGCCGACGGGCCCGCCGCCGGTGTGGATGAAGAGCTGTACGAGCATGCCAGCGAGTGGCGCACCTGGCCCGGATACAGCGACCAGGAACGACTGGCCGCCGAGTTCGCCTACCGATTCGCCACCGAGCACACAAAGTTGCGCGATGACGAAGACTTCTGGACCCGCGCCGACGAGCACTTTTCCGAAGAGCTGCTCGCGGACCTGGCACTGTCGTGCGCGCTGTGGATAGGCATGGGACGCGTCCTGCGGACGCTGGACATCGGCCAGAGCTGCCAGCTGACGCTGCCAAGCCGGGTGTGACGCGCCGAGTTCGGTAGCCCGGAGCCAACTTCCGTCTGCCGGCAGATGACGACCACACCACTCGCCGCCGCGGCCATCGCCCAACTCGAGGCCGAAGGAGTGAACGCGGTCATCGGTACGGTGCTCAACCCGGCCGGGCTCACCCAGGCCAAAACGGTACCGATCCGCCGGACCAACGCCTTCGCCGATCCCGGGCTGGGCGCCAGCCCGGTGTGGCACGCCTTCGCGATCGACCACACCGGTATCGCGTTCTCTGACCACATCGGCGTCGTCGGCGACCAGCGGGTCCGAATTGACCTGTCGGCCTTACGAATTCTCGGAGATGGCCTAGCGTGGGCTCCAGGGTCATTTTTCGAGCAGGACGGTACGCCGATTCCGCAGTGCAGTCGCGCCGCGCTACGACGAACCGAGACAGCGCTCGCCGACGCCGGTATCGAGGCATTGGTCGGCCACGAAATCGAGTTCCTGCTCGTCCAGCCCGACGGACACCGGCTGCCTTCGACGGTGTGGGCGCAGTACGGGCTGGCCGGCGTGCTCGAGCACGAAGGCTTCGTTCGTGACGTCATCGCGGCGACGTCGTTGTCGGGCATAGCGATCGAACAGTTCCACCCCGAGTACGGCACCAATCAGTTCGAGATTTCCCTGGCACCGCAATCACCGGTTGCCTCCGTCGACCAGTTGGTGCTGACCAGGATCATCGTCAGCCGGATCGCCCGGCGCTACGGTATGCGGGTCAGCCTGTCGCCGGCGCCGTTCGTCGGGGACGCCGGATGCGGTGCCCACCAACACTTCTCGCTGACCAATTCGACCGGGCCGCTGTTCTCCGACGGCGCGGGCACTCACGGGATGACAAGCAAGGGCGAAAGCGCCGTCGCGGGACTGCTGGGCGGACTGCCCGAGGCCCAGGGGCTGCTCTGCGGTTCGATCGTCTCGGGGCTGCGACTACATCCCGGCAACTGGGCGGGAACCTACATCTGCTGGGGCACCGAGAATCGTGAGGCCGCGGTGAGATTCGTCGCCGACAGCCCCGGTAACCCCTACGGCGGCAACGTCGAGGTCAAGGCCGTCGATCCGTCGGCCAATCCGTATCTCGCGTCGGCCGCCATCCTGGGCTTGGCGCTGGACGGCATCACACAGAACGCAGTGCTGCCAGCGGAGGTCAAGGTCGACCCAGCGGCGCTCAGCGATGCGGACCGCGGTCGGGCAGGCATCAAGCTGCTGTCGGTGTCGCAAGCGCATACCATTGCGGCCCTGGACAAATCGCAACGATTGCGCGGTATTCTCGGCGATCCCGTCGTCGATGCCACGGTCGCGGTCCGGCGTTTCGAGCACGACCACTACGCCCACCTCAACCGCGAGCAGCTAGCCGACAAATTCCGGATGGCCTGGAGCCTATGACGGCTCTGGCCGAGCACATCGCCGGCGTGCGGCTGGTCGACCAGCACATGCACGGATGCTGGGTGGCGGCAGGGGACAGGCGACGATTCGAGAATGCTCTCAACGAGGCCAACACCGAGCCGCTCGCCGAATTCGACTCAGGGTTCGACACCCAACTCGGCTTCGCCATCCGCACCCACTGTGCGCCACTGCTGGGCCTTCCCAAGCACGCTGAGCCGCAGGACTATTGGCAACGCCGCAGCGAACACTCGGAAGTGGAGTTGGCCGGGATCTTCCTGCCCGCCGCGGGCGTGAGCGACTGGCTGGTCGACACCGGCTACGCCGAGGGCGTCGCAGACGTGGATCAGGTCGCCGAGTGGTCAGGACGGCGCGCCCATGAAGTCGTTCGTATCGAACAGGTGGCCGAACAGGCTGTCGTTTCACCAGGTGACTATGCAGCTGAGTTCGAACAAATCCTGAGACAGCGCGCCTCCACCGCGGTCGGCACCAAATCCATCCTGGCCTACCGCGGTGGATTCGAGGGCGACCTGAGTGAGCCGTCGGCGGCCGAAGTCGCCGTTGCGGCGGCACAGTGGCGCGACAGTGGGTCCGGGCGACTCACCGATCGGGTGCTGCTGCGCTTCGGACTGCATCAGGCGCTACGGGTGGGCAAGCCGTTGCAATTTCATGTGGGTTTCGGAGACCGGGAATGCGACCTGCGCAGTGCCAATCCGCTGTACCTGCGCGATTTTTTGCGCCAGTCCGGCGAGGTACCGATCGTGTTGCTGCACTGCTATCCCTACGAACGCGAGGCCGGCTATCTGGCCCAGGCATTCAACAACGTCTATCTGGATGGCGGGCTGAGCATCAACCACCTGGGCGCACGGGCACCGGCATTCATCGCGCGACTGCTGGAACTCGCGCCGTTCCGCAAGATCGTCTACTCATCCGACGGCTTCGGGCCGGCCGAGCTGCACTATCTCAGTACAGCATTGTGGCGCAACGGGATTCATCGGGTGCTGAGTGCCTTTGTCGACCACGGCGAGTGGAGCCTGTCCGACGCGATGCGGGTCGTCGATCTGATCGCCGGCGGCAACTCAGCCCGCGTCTATCGACTGGGCCAGGTGTGACGCAGATCAAATCCGGGTACAAACCGCGCTATGGCGACGCTGTCAGATCTCAAGAACTGGGTCCGCGAGCAGGTGGTGTCGCGCGTCCCGAAGGCAGATCTGGACCAGCGCGACCCCGACTACATCCGCGACTCCCTGCCCAGCACATGGCTGCTGGCATCGCTGTATTTCCGCGCCGACGTGCAACATCTCGACCGGATTCCGGCGCAGGGCCCGGTCCTGCTGGTCGGCAACCACAGCGGCGGCAACGTCCCGCCGGACACCTTCGTCTTCACGCTCGCGTTCTGCTCCTACTTCGGTGTCGAGCGGCCGTTCTATCAGCTGGCGCACAACCTCGTCGTCTCGGCGCCGCCGCTGGGCTGGCTGCGGAAATTCGGAACCGTCGCGGCCAACCCCGACAACGCGCGCATGGCGTTGGAATCCGGTGCGGCGTTGCTGGTCTACCCCGGCGGGGACTACGAGGTCTTCCGTCCGTCATGGGAGCGGCACAAGGTCGATTTCGATGGCCGGATGGGCTATGTGAAGCTGGCCCGCGAAGCCGGCGTCCCGATCGTGCCGGTGGCCAGCGTCGGCGGCCAGGAAGCCGCATTGTTCCTGTCCCGCGGCCAGTGGCTGGCAAAGTTGTTGATGACCGATAAACTGCTGCGGCTCAAGAGCATTCCGATCTCCCTGGCGCTTCCCTGGGGCTTGAACATCAGCGACTTGGCCGGACACATCCCGCTGCCCACCAAGATTTCCATCGAAGTCCAGTACCCGATCGATGTCGACGGCGACGACCAGGCGGTCCACGACAAGGTGATGGCCAGCCTGCAGGGCGGCGTCGACCGTCTTGCGTCACGTCGTCGATTCCCGGTGATCGGCTGATGCGCGTCGACCGCAGTAACGTCGTCGACGCCGACCGCGACACCGTCTGGAAGATCGTCAGCGATCCAGATCGGTATCCGTCGTTCATGACCCGGCTGGAGCGCTGGGAGAGCGCCGACGACCAGCCGCTTGGTGTGGGTGCCCGCTACTTCGTCCATTGGAAGGTCGGCTCGGTGCCGGTCGGCGGCTTGATGGAGGTGGTGGAGTTCGATGACCGACGCGACCTCGCCTGGGTCGGCATCACCGGAGTGACGCTGCGTGGCCGAATCCGGTTGCGGGACGCGGGAAATGGCCAGACCAAGGTGACGTTCCGGTTGTCCTATCAGGCGCCCGGCGGGATCTGGGGTTACATCGCCGATCGTGTTGCGGTGGGCCAGGTCGGCCGGATCGTCGGCGACACCCTGAAGCGCCTCAAGCTGCTCGCCGAACTCGGCGGCTGATCGGACCGCAGACGGAGCTCACTTGCTGTGAGCTTGCTGCCATGTCCGAGATATCGGACCACTGGTGCGCGACCTTAATTATGCTTAGCCGATCTCAAACAGATTTATATCCCGCTGAGACCGGGATGCAGCAGCTCGATGGGGGATTGCGATGACTAGTGGTGTTTCGCGCTGGGCGGCCGGTGTCGGGTTGGCCGGCGGTGCAGCGGTGACGGCCGCGATGATAGGAACGTCGGTTGCCCGCGCCGACACCTTTGACGCGTTCTTGATCCAGGCCGAGGGCGACATGGCCCAGACCGCCACTCTGTTCTCCGGACTCGATTCTGCGTCGATGCCTACGCTCCCTCAAGTGATAGCGGACTTCCAGAGTCAGGACGCTCTGATTTCGCAGATTCAGGCACAGCAGGACACGTTCTCTGAGGCGCTGCAAAGCAGCTCTCAGCTCATCGATGCCGACCAGCAGCTTGCGAACGCCTCAGGCGAGGTGGTTGCGGCGAGCCAGACGTTGGTGAACGCCGTAAACGCGGGCGACTTACCACTCGCCGCCACCGAATCTTTTTCCGACAAGATAACCGGACTTGAAGCGGCCTTTGGCTTCCTCAATGCTGAACTCTTCCAAGCTCTCCCAGCCGAATTCAACGCTGGGTTTGTGACCGTCGCCGACGGTGGAACCCTCGACTTCGCCAGCATTGACCCCGGACTCGCCGCCGGCGCGGTTGCCCCTGCGACCGATCCAGCCACGCTGCTGGGCCAGGCAAGCGCCGATCTCAACGACGCCGGCGCCGTCCTGAGCGGAATCGACCTCACCGGCCAACCCTCCGACATCGCATCGCTTGTCCCCACCATGACGCAGTTCATTGGGTCGCAGGAGATGCTGCAGGGGGCGATCGTAAACCTCCAGGATGAGCTCGTCGATGCGCAGCTGCAGAACTCGTCGATGCCCGGCTACGACCTGGTGACCGAAGCCACCAATGCGTTGTTCACCAACGCCGATCAGGGTCTGCTGAACGCCGACGCCGCCGTGCTCGCTTCGGATCAGGTTTTCGCGGAAGCGATCAGCAGCGGCACGGGATTCACCGACACTGATGCTCTAGATAGCGCGGTGACGATGCTCAGCGCGCTCGGCGCCGATTTCAGTGCCTTCGGAACCAGTTTCGACGCCGCCTTCACCCCGTTCTTGGAGTTGTTCTCGGCGTTCTGAGAACCGTCGGGCGCCTACGCATACGACCAAACCGACGTGGCCCGAATGGAACTCGACCCTCCTGCCTGATTTGCCCGAGTTGCGTCTCCACCGCGGTAGCAGCGAGTCAGCCCGACGACAGACCTTTCCACGCGTCTGTTCTAGGGTGGCGAGATGGGTGAGGCTGATGGGCCGCAGTGGGAGTACAAGTGGTTCCTTTCGACGGGCGATGATGCCCTCAACGACATGATGCGCAAAGCGAACGCGCTGGGGGAACAACGATGGGAAATGGTCAACTTCGCGATGGACCAGGCCAAACCCTTCACGGCCACCTGCTTTTTCAAACGACCGCGACTCCAGGGGGAGACGCCCGAAGTGCCCGAAGCGCCTCGGCGCTTTCTCTGACGCAAGCGGGGCAGCCAGCGAGGGAGACCGCCCCGACCAATCCCATTGGTGAGCGCCGCCGCCGCCAGCTGCCCTTTCGCCTGCCACCGATGCGGTATTCGCCGAAGATCTGACTCCGCGTTTCTCGCTGACGGATTTGCTGACGAAATATTGAAGAAACATCGTAGAAACATTGATCTTGGCGTTTATCGAGCACATACTGGCCTGACGCCCACAACAGCAGACTTGACTGAATTTCTAAGCGTTCTCCGAGGCAGAAGCCTCGGGGCATCCTCAATGAGGAGGAGAAAATGAGGAAATTCACCCAGCGAGTGCTGATTTTGGGCGCTGCCGAGATGGCAATTGTCGGAGCGGTCGGCGGTGTCGGACTTCTCGGGCAGGCCCAGGCCATCCCGGCCACGTGCACCAGCGTGACAGGGCAGTGCCAGCCGCAGCAGCTGAGCGGGCCGCAGACCCGAATCGCGCTCGCTTGCCAACCGATCGGCCCGAAGGCCGGGGCCGCTTGCCGTCAGGTAGCGGGACACCCCGCTTGACCGATCTATTTGGACTCCAGCAACTGATCGAGTAGCGTCCGCACCCGCTGTTCGATCTCGTCGCGGATCGGTCGTACCCCATCGAGCGGTTGGCCAGCCGGGTCGGGTAGTACCCATTCCTCATAGCGGCGTCCGGGCAGGATTGGGCAGGAGTCGCCGCATCCCATGGTGATCACCACGTCCACGACTTCGAGCATGCCCATGGTCCACTGCTGCGGTTGTTCGGCGGCGATGTCGATGCCCTTCTCGGCCATGGCTGCGACGGCGGCGGGGTTGACCTCGGCAGCGGGTTCGGACCCGCCCGAATAGGCGCTGGCGTGGTCGCCTGCGAGGTGTTTGAAGAATCCCATGGCCATCTGAGATCGCCCTGCGTTGTGGGTGCAGAGGAACAGCACGGCACGCTTAGGGTTCGCCATCAGGCGAGGACTTCGCGGGCGGCAGGAGAAAATCGCCCTCGTAGTGCGAGCGAGACATAGACGAGGGCGACGAGGACCGGAACTTCGATAAGTGGGCCGACAACACCGGCAAGCGCCTGCCCTGAGGCGGCTCCGTAGGTGGCGATGGATACGGCGATAGCCAGTTCGAAGTTGTTGCCGGCAGCGGTGAACGCGAGAGTGGTGGTGCGTTGGTACCCGAGGCCCAGGACCGCGCCGAGCAGGTATCCGCCGCCCCACATGATGGCGAAGTAGGCCAGCAATGGCACCGCGATGCGGAGTACGTCGAGAGGGCGGCTGATGATCTGGTGTCCTTGCAGCGCAAAGAGAATGACGATGGTGAACAGCAGGCCGTAGAGCGCCCACGGTCCGATTCTGGGCAGGAACGTCGGCCTCGTACCAGCTGCGTCCCTTGGCGTTCTCACCGAGCCGTCGCGTGAGGTACCCGGCGAGCAACGGGATACCGAGAAAGACGACCACGGATTCGGCGATCTGCCACGGCGAGGTGCTGATGCCGCTCTGTTGCAGGCCTAGCCAGCCGGGTAGCACCGAGAGGTAGAACCAGCCGAGTGCGGCGAACATGACGACCTGGAAGATCGAGTTGAGTGCGACGAGCACTGCCGCGGCTTCGCGGTCGCCGCAAGCGAGGTCGTTCCAGATGATCACCATGGCGATGCAGCGGGCGAGACCGACGATGATCAGGCCGGTGCGGTAGTCGGGTAGATCGGGCAACAGCAGCCACGCCAACGCGAACATCAACGCGGGGCCGACAAGCCAGTTCAGGACGAGTGAACTTGCCAGCAGCTTGCGGTCGCCGGTCACGGTGTCCAACCGGTCGTAGCGGACCTTGGCCAGCACCGGGTACATCATCACCAGTAGACCGAGCGCAATCGGCAGCGAAATGCCGTCAATCTGAACATGATTCAGGGCACCGTTGAGTCTGGGAATAAGCCGCCCGAGGAGTAAACCCATCGCCATCGCGAGGCCGATCCACAGCGGCAGGAGTTGATCGAGGCGCGATAGCTTCGCCTTGACCGCGGGCGGTGTCTCGCGTTGCGCTGGCCGGCTCACGATTCGGCCCCCGTGCGTCGCTCGTCCTCCGGTGCAGCAGGAGCTACCAGGCCGCAGAGTTGGCGACGGGGGAGTCCGCGCCGAAGGATTCCGAGTCCGCGAGGACGGTGTAGACCTCCCACTTCTCACCAGCGGGTCCGGTCACCCACACCTTGTCCTGCGTGGCGAAGCAGCAGGTCGTCCCGAGTTCCTCGTCGGTGAACAGTCCTTCGTCGGTTAGGCGGGCGATCTCGGCGTGGACGGCGGCGCTGGACTCCACTTCGACGCCGAGATGGTTGAGAGTCCCGCCGTGGCCGGGGTTTTCGATGAGGATCAGCTTCAACGGCGGCTCCGCGACCGCGAAGTTCGCGTATCCCGGTTTGACCTTGGCGGGTCCGGTGTTGAACAACTTGGAATAGAACGTGATCGCCTCGTCGAGCTCGTCAACGTTGAGGGCGAGTTGAGCGCGGGACATGAAGACTCCCGACCTTTGTGGCTTATGTCGAACTACCGACGTGGTCGATGATGCCACCTCTTCGATATATGTCAATCTTTGTGGCAAGATGGCCGCATGCCCAAGACGCTGCCCGTTGTGGACATGTCCGCGCCGGTGTGCTGTTCGCCGGTCGCTGCTGGACCTATAGATGACGATGCTGCCTTGGCAATTGCGTTGCGGCTCAAGGCGTTGGCGGACCCGGTGCGGGTGAAGCTGGTTTCGCTGCTGTTCAGTTCGGATGCGGGCGAGGTGTGCAGCTGCGACCTCGCGTCGGCTGTCGAACTGGGCGAGTCCACGGTGAGCCATCACTTGTCCCAGTTGCGTCGCGCAGGTCTGGTCGAGTCCGAACGCCGCGGGATGAATGTGTATCACCGACCGCGACGCGATGCACTGGTCGCTCTATGCACGGTGCTCGACCCGAACTGCTGCCGCTAAAACGGATCACCCGATGATCAGGAGCGGTCAGGATGCGCCGCTGCCCGATGGGTTGCGGCGTAGCCTCGGCCTGACCGACGCCGTGGTCATCGGTCTGGGGTCAATGCTTGGAGCCGGGATTTTCGTCGCGTTGGCACCAGCGGCGCGCGCGGCCGGATCTGGACTTCTCCTTGGCTTGGCAGTTGCAGCGGTGGTGGCGTACTGCAACGCCACATCCTCGGCGAGGTTGGCGGCGTTGTATCCCGCTTCGGGCGGGACCTACGTCTACGGCCGAGCGCGGCTAGGGGACTTTTGGGGCTACATCGCAGGGTGGGGATTCGTCGTCGGGAAGACGGCCTCATGCGCCGCGATGGCGCTGACCGTAGGCGCATACTCGTCGCCTCCGCATGCCCACCAAGTCGCCGTGGCGACCGTGGTGGCGATGACGGTGGTGAATTACTTCGGGGTGAAGAAATCGGCATGGCTCACCCGCCTTGTCGTCGCCGTGGTTCTCGCCGTGCTGGCTGCGGTCGTGGTAGCGGTCGTGGCGTCCGGTGATGCTTCGTTGTCGGGCGTAACGACTCCGGCCAGCGTGTCAGCCGCCGGGGTGTTGCAGGCGGCAGGGTTACTGTTTTTCGCCTTCGCCGGCTACGCCAGAATCGCCACATTGGGCGAAGAGGTGCGCGATCCGTCCCGCACGATCCCGCGAGCCATCCCCCTAGCCTTGGGCATCACCTTGGTGGTCTACTCGGCGGTCGCCGTCGCCACACTGGCGGCCTTAGGTCCAGAGCGCCTTGCGCGGTCACTTGCGCCGCTGAACGACGCCGTGCGAGCAAGCGGTGCCGGGTGGCTGGTGCCGGTGGTCAGCGTTGGAGCCGCCGTCGCTGGACTCGGATCGCTCTTGACGTTAATTCTTGGCGTATCTCGGACTTCGCTCGCTATGGCTCGCGACCGACACCTTCCGCATGTTCTTGCGGCTATCCATCCTCGCTACCGGGTGCCGCATCGGACTGAATTGACCATCGGGGTCGTTGTCGCAATCCTTGCGGCGTTCAACGACATTCGCGGAGCCATCGGCTTCTCGTCGTTCGCCGTGCTTTCCTACTACGCCGTGACGAACGCATCGGCCATCACCCTTCGCGAGGACGAAGGTAGAGCGCCGCGCATCGTGCCTGTCGTCGGGCTAATCGGATGCGTGGTCCTCGCAGTCTTCATGCCCACCCAGTCCATCGTGGCGGGCATGTTGGTGTCCGTGATTGGAATCGCCTACTACGTCGCGCGCAAGGGATTCGAGCGCAGTTCCTGACCGACCGAACGTTGGATCACGGCTGGTACGGCGGCGCCACACCCCATCCCCAACGCGGAACCGGTGCATGCTCGGCGATATCGGTTGCGTCTCCGGAGTTGTGCACCGCCAGCCGTGTGCCCCACTCGGCATATCCCATGATGGCGGCCCGGAACTCGGGATCAGCGGGCAACCCTGCGTCGTCGGCGGCGAGTGACAACAGTGTCACGAAACGCAACCGCTGTTCATCGGAGATGTGTAGCCCACGGTGCTTGGCGAGCATGTGCTCATATCCGCCAAGGGCCGCCGAGTACTCCGCCGGTCCGCCCATTACCTCGGACCACCAGGTGACAACGTCGCGGCGGTGCTGCTCGCTGACTGTCCCGCTGAAGACCGGCCCCAGCAGTTCATCGTCCTCGACAAGGTCATAGAAGCGGCCGAGCCAGCGCTCGAACGCATCTCGACCGCCGGCCCATTCGAAGATTGTCGGGAGGTTCTGAGCCATGAAGCGATCTTAAGGATCAACTGGTACAACCACCGGCAGGTGTCGTTAACGTCTATCGCCCAGAGGAACCCATCCGTCGGACTGAACGACGAGATGAGCAAATCAAGGCTCGATCAAACGATTCCGGTCGCGTCGAAAATCCACGACGTATCCGCCGTCGCCAGATCCTCCAACCACGTCGGCGGCGCCTGCGCGGTCATGCCGCCCATGTCCCAATAGTCCTTCCACAGCGTGATTTTGCCTTCTTCGACGCGGTGCACTGAAACAAACTGCAGCACAGCGGTTTCCCCGCTTGTCCAATTCCAGGTTTCGGAATGCTCGTACATGGCGTCAGAGCCGTTGGACACCAACACACCGTCGTGGTTCACGTAGCCGGCGAGCGGTTCGAGGCCGACCTTGAGGCGCTTCACGATGTCGTCGGGTCCTCGCGCAGCCAGCGTCGGGCCGACCGGCATGTCGACGTAGACGCAATCCGCGGACAGAAACGCTTTGACACCTCCCAATCCCGGCCCGACAACGCCTTCCACAGACCGAGCACCGCTTCGTCGACCGACATGGCTTAAGGCTTACAGGCAACCCCCAGTGCCGGGCAAGGATCGGCGCATCTTTACAGTCTGGCCAGGCAACGACGCTCGCAGGAGGTGGGGATGCCAACGCTGCGGTCACGACGCAGACGCGCCCGCGGAACCAGTACGTCGCCGTTCTCGCCGCCCTGGACGCCGAGAGCAGCGCAGTACGGCGTGGGCATTCACCACAACGTCGCGGTACCGATGAGCGACGGCATCGAATTGCGCGTCGACATTCATTACCCGACCGAGCCCGGCACCGACCGGCCCGCCGACGGACCGTTCCCGGTGCTGATGTCGATGACGCCGTACGGCAAGAAGGCCCCGCCGCCGGCCGCCCAGATCGGCGGCGGCGCCACCCCGTATCTGATCAAGCGGGGCTACATCGAGGTGATGGTCGACGTCCGCGGATGCGGCGTCTCCGACGGCACCTTCCAGATGTTCGGCGCGCGGCAAGCCCAGGACGGCGTCGAACTGGTCGACTGGGCGTCCAAGCTGCCCAACGCCAACGGGCGGGTCGGCATGTTCGGGGTGTCCTACCTGGCGATCAACCAGCTGTTCACCGCCGCGGCCGTGGGACCGAATTCGCCACTCAAGGCGATCTTCCCGGTGATGTCGGCACGCGACTTCTACCGCGATGCCGCGGCGATGGGCGGGGCCCCGCACCTACGCACAGTGCGGGCCTACGGCGGGGTCTACAACCTGCTCAATGTCGTCAATCCGATGCTGGAGGTGATCAATCGGGGCAAGCATCCGCGGCCACGCGCCGGCGGTATCGCGGGTGTGCGCAAGCGCGGACGCGCTCAGCGCGGTTTCTTCCGGCCGCTGATCGCCGATGCCGTGGCCGGTGGCGACACCGCCTTCGACGAAGAATTTTGGGAAGACCTACGGCCCGCCAGGGTGCTCCCCGAAGTTGTCGCCAACAAGGTGGCGGTTTTCCTCGTCGGCGGTTGGCATGACGCCTTCCAGCGCGGCGCTCCGCTGAATTACGCGGCGCTGCAGAACGCGTACGCGGGGCATCCCGACGAGCAGCCGATGCAACCCGGCCGGCCGGTGTCCGAGCAGCTGCGGCTGATGATGGGCCCCTGGTATCACGTCTCCGATTACGGGGGACTGCACCTGCAGGCGATACAACTGCGCTGGTTCGACTACTGGCTCAACGACGACGCCGAAGCGGGGATCTCGGGTTCGCCGTTCACCTTTCAGCCCGTCGGCAGCTCTCGGTGGTTCCACGTCCGCGACTATCCGCTCGAGCAGGCGACACCGACGCGCTTCTACCTGTCCGACGCAGGCCGGCTCACCGCCGATCCCGCACCCGAAACCTGCATGGCCACAGTCAAATACGTGAGCCGCGGTCCGGTAGCGGGCCGCAGCGTCGAGCAGTGGACGCTCGGCATGACCAGCTTCATCCGCAGCCAACGCGGCGGCCACACCCGCTACGACCAGGACAACCGACGGGTGCAGCGCGGTGCGCTCACCTACACCACCGAAGCCTTCGCCACGCCCACGCTGATCGCCGGGCCGATCACGCTGACCCTGCACGCGACCGCCGACACCACCGAATCGCTGTTTGTCGCCCACATCGACGACGTCGCACCCGACGGCGCATGCCGACCGCTGACCCAGGGTGCGCTGCTGGGCTCGCACCGCGCGCTGGACCCCGAGCGCACCTGGTATCTGCCCGATGGCACCGTCCTCAAGCCGCATCACATCAGCACCCGGGCGGCGGTCAAGCCCGTGGTTCCCGGCGAGCTCACTCGCTACGACATCGAGGTTTTCCCGACCGCCGCGATGCTCGAATCCGGTCACCGGCTGCGGCTCACGGTGACGACGTTCGACTTTCCGCATCTCGTCCCGCCCGTGCCCGCGCGAAAAGCGCTGGCGGGCGGCACGTATCGGCTGCACCAGGGTGGGCCCACTCCGTCGCATCTGCTGATCCCGGTGGCCGATCCGGAAAGCTTCGACTGACCCAGTGCGGCAGCGTCATCCGAGCGCAACGGCCGTTGGTGGCGCATACTCGCCTTGATGACGTCACTACAGCAATACATCGCCGAAGAGATCGCGACCGACCACGTCGACGGATTGCTGACCAGACGCGAAGCCATGCGGCGCTTGGCGCTGTTGGGGTTGGGCAGCGGCGCAGCGGCCGGGTTGATTGCGGCATGCGGCAACGACGAATCCCGCCCGCTGCACTCGAGTTCGGGTGAGGGTGTCGAGCCGCCGGGCGCGAAGCAGGCGCTGCCCACCGAACCGATCACCTGGGCCGGTCCCCGTGGGCAACTGCAAGGCGCCTGGGCGCAGGCTCATAACGCCCGCCGCGGAGTGCTGATCATCCACGAAAACAAAGGCCTCACCGACTGGGTTCACTCGGTAGCCGAACGGTTCGCCGGCGCCGGCTACTCGGCGCTTGCGATCGACCTGCTTTCCGAAGAAGGCGGCACGGGACAATTCACCGACCCCGCCAAGGCCACCGCCGCGCTTGCCGCCGCACCGGCCGACCGGTTCGTCGCGGACCTGAACTCCGGTATCACCGAACTGCAAAATCGCGTCCCCGGCGGCAAGCTCGCGGTGGTCGGCTTCTGCTTCGGCGGTGGCCTGGTGTGGCAACTCCTGGCGTCGCACAATGCGCGCCTGTCGGCCGCGGTGCCGTTCTACGGTCCGCTGCCCGACAACCCCGACTTCAGCGGCGACAAGGCCACCGCGGTGCTCGCGTTTTACGGAGCCCTGGACAAGCGCGTCACGGATTCGGAACCAGCCGCAAAAGCCGCCCTCGAGCGCGCCGGACTGATCCACGACATCGTGATCGAGCCGAACGCTGATCACGCCTTTTTCAACGACGGCGGACCGCGCTACAACGCGGCCGCCGCCGAGGACGCCTGGCGGCGGGTACTGGAGTGGTTTGGCCGCTACCTGTCTTAGCGGCATGATGCGTGCGTGACCTCTCCGCCATTCATCATCACGCTGAGCCAACTCCTCGACAGCCTCGAACTCGAACAGGTCAACGCGGAGTTCTTCGTCGGAGACCAGATCGACGAAATCGGGCATCACATCTCCGGCGGACATATCGCCGCGCAGGCATTGATGGCGGCCAGCCGAACCGTCACCGACCGTCTGCCGCACAGCATGCATATGTATTTCCTCCGCGCCGGCGATGCCCGGCGGCCGGTGGACTTCGAGGTCACCGCACTGCATGACGGCGGCACATTCTCAGCCCGGCGCGTTACCGCCCGACAGTTCGGCTCGGTACTGCTAGAGGGCGTTGCATCTTTCAGTAAGACCGTCGATAGCATTGCCTACCAGCAACTTCCGCCGGATCTTCCCGATCCTGATTCGATACCGCCGTTCGCCGAACAGCACCGCGACCACGCCGACGAACTCGGCGGCTGGTGGATACGCGAACAGCCCATCGATTACCGATACGTGGATTCATCGGCCAGGCTGGCGGTAGACATCGCCGAGCCGCCACCGGCCGGCATCCGAATGTGGTGGCGCCCCAACGGTGTTGCCCCGACCGATCCGGTAATCGCGGACTGCCTGAGCGCTTTCGTTGCGGGCCGCACTCTGCTCGAGTCGGCAATGATCGCCCGCCGCACCACGCCACTGGGACCCGGATTTTCGGCGCTGATGGATCTGGCGATGTGGTTTCACCATCCGCCGAACCTGTCGGATTGGCTGCTCTATGAACAGCATTCACCCAGCGGCATCGGTGGTCGGGGATTGGCTCAGGGCACCATGTTCAACCGGACCGGCGAACTGGTGTGCACTATGACGCTGGAGTGCTACTTCGGCGGCAAGTCGAGCGGCTAGCTGGCAGCCATCGATCTGGCCGGGCCCAGCGCCACGGGCAGCCTGGACCACCCGTGTAGGACCCGGGTATCGCGACGACTGCCGGCGCCGGCGGAGCGGACGTCGGGGAAGCGATCGAAGAACGCCCGCAGGCCCACTTCGCCTTCGGCGCGGGCCAAAGCCGCCCCCAGGCAGAAGTGCCTGCCACCCGAGAACGCCAGATGTTTGCCGGCATTGTCGCGTTCAATGTCGAACGTGTTGGGATCGGGGAAAACGGCCGGGTCGCGGTTGGCGGCAGCGACGTAGATGATTACCAGCTCGCCTTGACTAAACCGTCGGCCGGCGACCTCGGTGTCGTTCAGAGCGATTCGTGCGGTGAGCTGAACTGGCGACTCCAGCCGCAGGATCTCTTCAACAGCGTTCGGCCACAACTCCGGCCGCTGACTGAGCGTGCGCAGGTGCTCCGGTTTGTCCAGCAGCATGCGAATCCCGTTGCCCAGCAGGTTCACTGTGGTCTCGAACCCGGCCGCCAATACCAACCCGGCGACCGCCCTCAGCTCGTCGTGATTGAGATATGTTTCCGGTGAACCACTTTCGGCTTTGCGAATCAGCTGGCTCATCAGGTCTTGACCGGGTGAGCGACGTAGCTTCTCCAGGTGCGTGTCCAGCCACCGGTTGAATCCGATGAGCCCGCGTTCAACCCGCCGGTATTGCGGCCAGGGGAGTCCGAAATCCAGGCTGGGTGCGGCGAGTTCGCCGAACTCGAGAATCCGCTGCCGATCGCCCTCGGGCACGCCCAGGATGTCGCTGATGATCGCCACCGGAAGCTGCGAGCAATACCTGTCGACGATGTCGACGACACCAGGTTCGCGGGCCAACTCGTCCAGCAACGCCTCCGCGGTCTGTTCGACCCCATCCCGCAGTCCTGTCACGGCCCGGTGGGTGAACACCGACGACACCGTCTTGCGGTACCGGGTGTGATCGGGCGGCTCGACGGCCAGCAGTGAGGGCGGGCGCAGCGGATGCAGCAGATCGTCGCGGGTGCGCTGTTCCAGCCACCGCAGTGGCGCAGGCAGATTCGATCCGATCGACAGCACCCGGAAGTCGTCGGATCGCAACAACTCGTGACCGATCGCGTGATCCGCGGTGATGTAGCCGATCCTGGTTCGCACCAGCGGACCGCGGGCGCGCACTTCCTCGTAGAACGGCGCCGGGTTGGCCTTGACGGTCGGGTCGGCGATCAATCGGGACTGCAGGTCACCTTGGCGGGCGCCGATGGAGGAACCACCGCGAACGAAACCGTGCAGCGCCAGCCAGTGCAGTCTCTGCTTCAGTGCGATAGCCACAGTTTGAGCCTCCACTTCGTCGCGCAGTGCTGTCCCAAAGCCTACGGACTCACGCAGAGATCAGGTGTCAGCCCAGTTCCCAGTTCATGTTTCTGGCGAACGTGATGGCATCGTCGGTGGCGGTGCCCATGGCCTCACTCCGCTCGACGTAGGACCGCACCATCGGCAGGAAGTTCATCGGGTTGTAGGCGTCTTCCTCGTAACTCCACAAGTTGTCGCCTGCGTACTTCATCACCGACAGGTTGGCCGCCTGGTGAACGCTGCCGTCGCCGGGATCGCGCATCCGGTTCAGGAACTCGCAGAAAACCCAGCCGCGGTCGACGTCGATGGAGTGCCACGACGTCGGGTAGAGCGGCATTTCGCTGCCCGGAAAGACATTCATCGTCGACACGATCCAGTCGCGAATCTGCTCGCGGCCGTGCATCGTCCCGTAGGTGTGCTCGACATATGTTGCGTCTTCGGTGAATTGGTCAGCGAACCGCGACCAGTCCCAACTGGACCCGATCTCTACCACGACCTGCTTGTGGTGTTCGAAAGCCGAGTCGATCTCCTCGCGCGACCACTGTCCGCTCATGCCTCTGCCACATCCTTGATCCGGCGCAGCGTCTTGGTCATGTCCCGGACGTTGCGTCGCTGCCTCAGCCAACCGCCGAACAGCCAGTAGTAGACGCCGACGAATGGCGAGGAGGCCATCCGGAACGACTCGCTGACATCGGTGCCATCGCCGGAAGCAGCCAGTTGGTAGTGCCAGTTGTTGACGGCCCGGTCACCGACGAGTACCTCGAAGCCGAACTCCCGGCCGGGCTCGCATGCGGTGATGCGGCAGACGGTCCAATAGACCGGGCCGATCTCGTTGCGCTTGACGTGACCGCGGAATCGCGCGCCCAGAGCCGGGACCGGTCGCGCCGTCCAGCCATTCCGCTTCGAACACTTCGGGGGAGTACTGGCCGATGCTGTGGACGTCGGTGATCAGATCCCAGATCCGCTCCGCTGGAGCCGATATATGAACTGTCGCAGAACCCTGCATGGGCTGATCCAAGCATGCTTGCGGGTGACCGGTGCGCGAAAATAGCGATGTTCGCCATTCGAAATTAGGGCCATCCGAGAAATGACGGCGGGCTTAATATCAGAAATTGCGCCTAGTGTCAGCGGATTGCGTCCGTGCCGGCCAGACTCTTGTCCCGACGATGGATCCGCGCTAGCGTTTTAGCGTTTTTAGTCTCCAAAATGACTGTTCAGACGGAGTGATCATCATCGACGATTTCCACAGCACAAAGCGGTCCAAGAACGACGGCGGACCGGATGACGGCGAAGCGCCCGTCATCGTCAGCTTGGTCGAGGCGGCGATGCAGATGTTCTCCGCAGCCATCGACGCCCTGCCCGACACCAGCGATCCGGAATTCTCCGGCCGCGCGAACGTCATCCTGTCCGGTCTGCGCAAGCTGCAGACGGCACTGACCAAGGCGGCGACCCGCGGTCGCGCGACCCCGTCGGTCATCGTGTCGCTCAGCGGAGTTCGGACTCGCTACGACGACCTGATGGCGCTGGCATCCGAGGCTCCCGGCGCGACCCTGGGCCAGCAGCTCTATGTCGTCCGGCGGCGGGCGAAGCTGTCCGCGCAGGAAACGGCGAACGGCGTCGGGCTCACGCCTGAGCTGCTCGACGCCATCGAGGCCGAGGAAGTCCCGACCGACGACGAAGCGGCGCGCATCAAGGAGCTCCTCGCGGCTCTGGGGGGCTGACGACCTCCACGGCGGCCAGCCCCGATGCGTGGTGAGCTGTGAACGACGACGACTCGGCTGTCGGGTCCGCGCTCACCGGCAGCGCGGGCGCTGATCCCCTCGCCGTACTGTCGACGGCCCTGATCGTCGGCGGGGTCTACCTGGCGATCGATCGACTGCACGCCTACGGCGTCGAACGCGGTGGAACACCCCGGACCGGCGGCCACCGACGCTCAGACGCAAACCGAGGTGGTCGAGCACGCCCGCGACATCGTGGCGATCACCGGGCTCCGCGAGCCCACGGCCGGCTATCTCCTGATGTCGTGCAAGAACCGCGACGATCCGCCGTATCAGGGCGCGGTCTACCTGGATTTCCAGCTGCCGTCCGATGTCAGCGCCGACCAGTATTTCCGGGGCATCTCCGCTGCCATGGTGGCTCGCGGTTGGCGGGAGGGCCCGCCGCCCAACCAGCACTTGTTCGGCCGGAACTTGTCGAAGGACGGCGTCAACGCGATTCTGTATCCGGACAGGGACTCCTCGACGCACGGCGTGGCACGGATCTACGGCCAGTGCCACGACATGAGCGATCACCGCGGCGCGAAAGCGGAATGGATCGATATCACCGACCGCCTGCACTGACCGATCCCGACAAAAAACTGCGCTTGACGGATCACCGTCAAGCGCAGTTTTTATTCAGGAGTCTCAGCCGGCGTGCGCGCCCAGCGCGCCCTGCAGATCGGGCTTCATGGCGTTGAGCTGCGCTCCCCAGTACTCCCAACTGTGGGTGCCGTAGGCCGGGAAGTTGAACACGGCGTTGTGACCGCCGGCAGCGTTGTAGGCGTCCTGGAACTTCTTGTTGCCGCCGATCATGAAGTTGCTCTCCAGGAACGTGGCCGGCAAGTTGTTGCCGCCGAGTTCGTTCGCGGTCCCGTTGCCGCAGTACACCCAGAGCCGAGTGTTGTTGGCGACGAGTTGGCCGACGTTGACCGTGGGGTCGTTGCGTTGCCATGCCGGGTCGCTGTCCGGCCCCCACATGTCTTCCTTCTTGTAGCCGCCGGCATCACCCATCGCCAGGCCTATCGCGCCCTGCCCGGTGGACGGGCTGAGATAGCCCGACAGCGAACCGGCGTAGATGAACTGTCCCGGGTGATAGATCGCCAGGTTCATCGCCGAAGAACCCGCCATCGAGATACCGACCGCGGCGTTGCCGGTCGATTTGGTGCTCTTCTGCGACGACAGGTATCCGGGCAGCTCGCTGGTCAGGAAGGTTTCCCAGTTGTAGGTCGAGCAGCCGGCTTTACCACAGGCGGGCTTGTACCAGTTGGTGTAGAAGCTGGACTGCCCGCCGACCGGCATGACGATCGCCAGTCCCGATTGGTAGTACCACTCGAAGGCCGGGGTGTTGATGTCCCAGCCGTTGTAGTCGTCCTGGGCGCGCAAGCCGTCCAGCAGATACACCGCGGGCGCGTTGGACCCACCCGGCTGGAATTGCACCTTGATGCTGCGACCCATCGACGCCGACGGCACCTGCAGGTATTCGACAGGAAGCCCGGGCCGGGAGAATGCGTTGGCCGTCGGCGCTTCGCCGACGAGGCCGATCAGGCCGGGCAGTGCGGCGGCGGAAATCGCGGCGACCGTCAGTCGCCGCACCCACCCTCGCATCTTGTCGCTTGCATATGCCATATCTAGGCCCCTTGTCGACGGCGTCACGCACTACGGCAAAACTTACCGTGCAGTCGTCCATCTGTCGATCAAGACGCAAAGGTGTCGCGATTTTTCAGCAACTACTTTCACCTGCACGGAGTCCGTGCTAGCGGCACCAAACGACGTTTCGTGGCAACATTTTCGGACCGCCCGCAATTGCACAGCTGGGTATCCCCGGGTCGCATTTTGTCGCGGTGCACGCGTAGGGTGACCCGGGGTAAGACCGACGAGACCACGCTGTCCCGGTCCTTCCGCCGCCCGCGAAGCAGCGCATCAATCACCATGTTCGCCGGGTGCGGCGCACGGGCATTGGGCCGCGATTGAGGTGCAGATTTGGACACGGTACTTGGGCTGTCGCTGACATCGACGTCAGTCGGCTGGGTCCTGGTGGAGGGCCGCGACGCCGACGGCGCAATCCTCGACCACGATGATTTCGACGTGCACCCCGTCGCCGGCGTACAGGCGGTTTACACATCCGAACAGGCCAGCGCAGCGGTGCTGGACGCCCAGGCCGCCGCGGCCGGGTTGGATCAACGACTGCGCGTCGTCGGCGTCACCTGGAGCGACGAATCCGCCGCGGAAGCGGCGCTGCTCGTCGAATCGCTCACCGACGCTGGATTCGACAATGTGGTTCCGGTCCGCCTTCACGACGCCTGCGACATGCTGGCCCGCGCCATCGCGCCGGTCGTCGGCTACGACCGGGCCGCGGTGTGCGTGCTGGACGGCGACTCCACGATCGTCGTGATGGTCGACGCCGAGGACGGCGAACCGCAGACCGCCATCAAGCAATTGTCTGGCGGCCCCGGGCATCTGGTCCACTGGTTGACCGCTCTTTTCGACCGCAGCTCCTGGCAGCCCGGAGGCATTGTGGTCGTCGGCGCTCAAAACGAGTTGGACGCCTTGTCGGCACGGCTGCAAACGCTGCCGGTTCCGATCATCACCCAGGCCGGTGCGGAGTTGGCCTTGGCGCGGGGAGCCGCGCTGGTGTCGGCGCAGAGCACCGAGTTCACCGACGCCGAGATGCTCGAGACCGTAAACAGCTGGCGGCAGGACCACGATGCCGCCAGGCAGCGTTCCTATGCGGGCGCGGTGACGATCCTGGCCGCCGGTGCGGTGACGTTTGTGGCGTCGCTGTCGCTCGCGCTGGGTCCGCATCTGGTGTCCAAACACGTCGCCGACCCGGTCCGGCCGTTCTCCCATTGGACCGCCCAGGCACCGATCGCCGAGGCTCCCGCGGTCCAGAAGCCGGCCGCTCGCCCGGCGCCGAAGCCCGCGCAGGAGCCGGTGGTCCAGCAGCAGCCCGTCGTCGCTGTGGCGCCGGTCGAGGTTCCGGCCGTCGCTCCGGTCGCGCCACCTGCCCCGCCACCACCGGCAGCTCCTCCGCCACCACCGGAGCAGCCGAACCCGCACCCGCTGCTCACCAAGCTGCTCGAACGCCTGCATGGCCAGGCGCCGGACCAGCAGCCGCCGCCACAACCTCCACCACCCGGGGCGCCGACGCCGTAGGGCAGCCGCACAGCCGAGTCCTACACCGCCGCAGGGCTTTCCGCGGTCGTGTTCAGCACCTCGATGATGTTGGCGATGTCGCGACTCTCGCTCTCGGCTATGGCGCTGACGATTGCCGACAGGGGCGCCGGTGGGTTGAGGATCAACACCCCTTGCTGGGCTACCTGAAGATCCCGCGTCAAGATCGTGGCCGGCTGCAGCACGCTCGGTTCGTCAGCGAGGATGCTGGCAAATGACCAAGCGCTGTCGCGCATGGTTGTCAGCGCCTCGTCGATCATGTTGATTTCGTTGTCTTGCAGTGCCGCATAGAGGTTGGCCAACACCGGAGACAACTCGTCGATCCCGGCGACCACGTCGTTGACCTGACTGGCCAGTACCGCGTTGATCGTGTCGAAATCCTGCTGCAACGACGGCAACTGCGATCCGGGCTCGATTACCTGCGCAACTATTCCGAGGTCTAGCGTGATGTGCGCGTTCACGCCCATGAGTAACTGCTGCACGATGATCGGCTCGGGCCTGGCGGCCGCATCGAACGCGACCTGCCAGGAATGGGTGGGCTTGGGAAAATCGGCCGGATGAAAGTGTCCGTTCACCGCGGCGAAGTAGCGATTGGCGAACGTGACGTCGAACGTCTCCATTCGCTTGCCGTCTTGGAACGCGCCCTGCGCCACCGCTGTGCGGACGGCTACGGTGATGCGTTTGTACATCGCGGCGAAGTAACCGAGGCGAGAATGTGCAGCGATCGACCAGTTGATGATCGAATCAGTTGCATCGACGACTTCGTCGATCGATGTCGCGTGCGGTATGGCCGGCGGTTTGGTCGCCACGCCGCACAGTATGACGCAGCGGCACGCAACAGGCGTCAGAAATCCTTCGCGACTTCCGCGGCGGTGCTCAACACGCTGAGGTGTTCATCGACCGACGCCAGCCCCGCATTCATGGTGTTGACGGCGACGTGCGACGCGCCCGCGTCCGCCCACATCCGGAGACCCTCGGCCAGGTCCTCGGTGCTGCCGTTCCAGGAAACCTGACCCTGCATGCCGAGTTCGGCCGGGTCCCGGCCGGCCTCGGTCGCCGCTTGCGCCACCTCTTGACGCGCCTGCTCGAGCTGGGGTCCGGGCCCCACCATCGGAAACCAACCGTCGCCGAGCCGCCCCGCCCGTCGGAACGCACGCGGTTTGGCCGCCCCGAACCACACCGGGATCGGACGCTGGATCGGCAGCGGCGCAATCCCGGCACCCGTCACCGTGTGATAGCGGCCGGTGAAGGTGACGCTCGGCTGGGTCCACAGTTTGCGCATCAGCTCGACCTGCTCGTCGGAGCGCTTGCCTCTGGTCGAAAAGTCTTCTCCCAGAGCCTCATACTCGACGGCATTCCAGCCGAGGCCGATCCCGAGGCGCAGTCGTCCGCCGCTGAGCAGGTCGACCTCGGCCGCCTGCTTGGCGACCAGAACGGTCTGTCGCTGGGGCAGAATCACGACACCAGTGACCAATTCGAGCGTGGTGGTGACCGCGGCCAGGTAGCCGAATGTCACCAGTGGCTCGTGAAAGGTGTTGTGCATGTCGTAGGGGCCGTTCCAGCCGGCGTGAACGGCGGTGTCAGCGCCGACAACGTGGTCGTAGGCCAGCAGATGCGCGAAACCGAGCCCTTCGACATGCTCGCCGTAGGCCCGAACGGCACCCGCATCGGCACCAATCTCGGTTTGCGGGAACACCACTCCGATCCGCATCGCGACTCCTCCGTCAGGATTGTCTGGCGCGCTTCGCGCTGAATGCCACCACGACGTCGTCGGCAACCTTCAGTGAGCCCAACAGCTGCGAGTACGGCTTTATGCCGAACTCTGACTGCCGGACCGTGGTCTCGCTGCTCAACCACCAGTTCTCGCCCTGAGCGTCGGTGCGTAAATCGACGACTTGGGGTCGAGACGTGTCGTGAATGGTCAGGGTCCCGGTCAGCCGGTAGCCTTCGCCGGTTCGCTCAATATCGTTGGCGACAAACGTGATCCGTGGATGCCGCTTGGCGTCCAGTGATCGCAACGCGTTGCTGCGCACCAGCATCTTCTCCGGCGCAGACAGCGGGGTGACCCCGCCCTCGCCGCGCACGACTTGCAGCGAACCGACCTCGACGATCAATTGCGCGGCCACCGGCTCGTCGGCATCCCACCGCGTGGTCGCTCGCCAATCGCGCATCGCGAGGGTCAGTCGGTGGCCTACCGCGGCGGCCGGCCCGGCCACCCCGGTAAGGATCAGCAGGTCACCGTCGGAGCCGTCGAGGCTCCATTCGGCGACGTGTGCGTCTCGCGTCAAACCGTCAACACAGTGCGGTAGTGAGCCTTGCCCTGCTCCAGCGCGGCATAGCCTTCTGCGGCTTTCGACAGTGGCAGTTCCTCGATCCACGCCCGCACTCCGGTTTGCACCGCGAACTGCATCGTGTCTTCGATCTCGCTGGCGGTCCCGGACGGATGGCCAATGATGCTGAGCCCCGGCGTGATCAGTTGCAGAGGGCTGATCGGCAGCGGCTCGGGAGTGACCCCGATCGTGATGAGCTCGCCGAAGGGGAGTAACCCGCCGACGGTGGCGCCCATCGCCTTCGAAGCGCCGGCGGTGCCCAGCACCACCGCGACCCCACCGAGGTCGTTCAGTGCTTCGGCAACGTCGCCGTCGGTCGCGTCGACATAGTGATGCGCCCCCAGTTCGAGTGCATCCGCTTTCTTCGCGGTACCGCGGTTGATCGCGATGGTCTCGAAACCCATTGCCCGGGCGAACTGGATCCCGAGGTGGCCGAGGCCGCCGACACCGAGAATCGCCACCCGGTCGCCGGGCAATGCCTTGGTGTGCCGCAGCGCGTTGTAGGTCGTCACACCCGCGCAGCCCATCGGGGCGGCTTCGGCGTCGGTGAGCTCTGAGGGGATGCGGGCCAGTGCGGTGGCCGGAACCGTCGCCGATTCGGCGTAACCGCCGGGATAGTGCCAGCTCGGAACCTGCCCGTTCAAACACGTGATGAACTGGCCCTTGCGGCACTGTGCGCAGTGGTTGCAGTTGCCACCGAACCAGCCGACGGCAACACGATCGCCGACAGCGAATTCTTCGACGCCCGGGCCGATCTCGGCGATCGTGCCAGCGATCTCGTGTCCCAGAGTCAGTGGCCACGACAGTCCTGGGAAGTCACCGGCGACGAAGTGGGCGTCGGTGCCACAGATGCCGCAGGCCTTGACGCTGATACGTACTTCGCCGCGGTCCGGCGACCTCGTCTCGACGTCGGCGAGCTCGAGCGCTGCGCCCGCGGACTTGACGTGAACTGCTTTATGGGAAGGCATGGCCGTAGCCTAATGCGCGACAGGGTGTTTGGCCGGGGCGTCGCTGTGGTAGTCGACCTGCCAGTGTTTGATGCCGTTGAGCCAACCCGAGCGCAGCCGTTCGGGCGTACCGACCGACTCCAGGTTGGGCATCGCGTCGGCGATCGCGTTGAACATCAGGTCGATCGTCATCCGCGCCAGGTTGGCCCCGATGCAATAGTGCGCACCCGTTCCGCCGAAGCCGACGTGCGGATTCGGGTCGCGCAGGATGTTGAAGGTGAACGGGTCGTCGAACACCTCTTCGTCGAAATTGGCTGAGCGGTAGACCATTAGGACGCGCTGACCCTTCTTGATCTGCACGCCGGACAGCTCGTAATCCTCGAGCGCGGTCCGTTGAAACGATGTGACCGGGGTAGCCCACCGCACGATCTCGTCCGCAGCAGTGGCCGGACGCTCCTTCTTGTAGAGCTCCCACTGGTCAGGAAAGTCGGTGAAGGCCATCATGCCCTGGGTGATCGAGTTGCGGGTCGTCTCGTTGCCCGCGACCGCAAGCAGGATGACGAAGAAACCGAACTCGTCGTCGGAGAGTTTGTGGCCGTCGACGTCGGCCTCGACCAACTTGGTGACGATGTCTTCACCGGGGTTCGCGGCCCGGTCGGCCGCCATTTGCATGGCGTACATGATCAGTTGGATCGAGGCGTCTATCGCGTCGTTGTTCTCGAACTCGGGGTCTTGATCGCCAACCATCTGATTGGACCAGTGGAACAACTTCATCCGGTCTTCCTGCGGCACGCCCAGCAGGCCGGCGATGGCCTGCAGCGGAAGCTCGCACGACACCTGTTCGACGAAGTCGCCGGACCCGTGCGCCGCCGCGTTCTCCACGATCTGGCGGGCCCGCTCGCGCAGGTCGTCGCGAAGTTGCTCCACGGCTCGAGGCGTGAAGCCGCGGGAGACGATCTTGCGCAGATGAGTGTGCTGCGGGGCGTCCATGTTGAGTAGGACGAACTTGCCGCGTTCGACCTGCTCGCCGACGGTGCCATCTTTGTAGCGCGGCAGCGCGGTCTTCTCCAGGCTGGAGAAGACGTCGCTGCGACGCGAAATCTCTTTGACGTCCTTGTGTTTGGACACCACCCAGAACCCGCCGTCGTCGAATCCGCCCGCGCCCAGCGGCTGCTCGTTCCACCAGATCGGCGCTGTCCGCCTCAGCTCGGCCAGCTCTTCGACCGGTAGGCGCTCGGCGTGGACGTCGGGATCGGTGAAATCGAATCCGGAAGGGAGATTCGGAGTCGGCATCGGTGGCACTCCTAGGGATGAATACGACTTGGGCATGACGCGTTCTGGCCCAGTAAAGCACCGCAACAGCCGAGATGGAACGGCTTCTCGACGGATTGCCATCTGACGGATTGGAACGTGTTCTCGCGCTGGGCCGTGATGAGTTTCGACTCGGTTCCTGGTCTGGATCTAGTGCCAGGAAAATGTAATCAGAAGGAGTTCGCCCATGCGCATCGTTGTCAGTGACTTCATCAGCCTCGACGGTGTCGTCCAGGCGCCCGGCGGTCCGGACGAGGACGTCGACAGTGGATTCAGCCATGGCGGATGGTCGATGCCGTACTTCGACCCCGAATCCATGGGACCTGCGGTTGGCGAACTCCTGGCGGCAACCGAGGCGTTACTGTTCGGCCGGCGCACCTGGCAGGGGATGGCCGCCGCCTGGCCCGAGCGGGCGGGCGACCCATTCGCCGACAGGATGAACGAGATCCCGAAGTATGTCGCGTCGCGGACGCTGGGCCTGGATGACCTCAGCTGGCCGGGCTCAACGCTGTTGCCGGCGGACGACGCGATCGGTGCGGTACGCGAGCTGCGGGCCCGCGACGGCGAGGCGCTGCAGGTGATGGGTAGCGCGTCGTTGGCCGCTCAATTGGTCGCGCACGGACTGGTCGACGAATACCGGCTGATGGTCGAGCCGATCCTGCTCGGCGGGGGCAAGCGATTGTTTCCCGACGACGGCGTCGCCCGCGCACTCGAGCTCGTTTCGGCGACGACGACCGCGACCGGTGTCCTGATCTGCACGTACCGGCCCACCGTTAGCTGATGAAACGCACTTGTCGCACCGGCGGCACTGACTATGCTTGCCTCGAAGTCGCCGGGCCTGCGCATGTGCCTTGAGTGACGCGATACCGGAGGTGGGTCATGATTCGCGAACTGCTGGTCGCCGCTGCGATCACGGGTGGGGCCGTCGGCTTGGCTCCGGCTGCCCTTGCCGATGCCGGGCCGTGGGACGGCGACGTGCCGGGGATCAACTACGACGCGTCGCTCGGCGCTCCGTGCGACAACTACGATCGATTCATCTTTGGACGCGGCCCGGGCGGCCAAGCCGAGGCGTGCCACTTCATCATCAATCAGTTTCCGGCAGCGCAGACCGGCTACTGGGTCATGACTTACCCGCTTTACGGAGTTCAGCAAGTCGGCGCCAAGTGCGACAACCCGCGCGGATCATCGGCGCAGTCGCCCGACGGACAGGCGATGCTGTGCACCGAGCACGGCTGGCAGATCGGTCAGCTGACCGGCGGCGGGGCCCCGAATGGGCAAGGCGGCGGATTCCCGTCCGACACGAGCATCTTGCACTTCCCCTAAGACTCAGGAGATAGCCATGGCCTTCACGCCGAAAGACGCCATCGACGCCGCTCGCGACATCGTGACCAACGCCGTCGAGCGGTCGGCGGACATCGTCGAGGATGCCGGCCACATCATCAAGGGCGATATCGCCGGCGGTACCGGCGATATCGTCCGTAACTCGCTGGACATCGCGACCTACGCCGTCGAGCGGACCAAAGAGGCCTTCGCGCGCGGCGACGCCGACGACGAGTAACTAGACCGCTGCGGCTTCGTTCAGCTCGTCGAGCTTGTTCGTCGCTTCCAGGTACTCCTGCACCCAGCGCTCGATGACGGTCGACGTCTTCTCCACCTTCGAGAACTGTCCGACGACCTGACCGACCGGGTTGAACGCCACGTCGACAGATTCGTTGGGATACCGGTTGGTCGCCCGTACCGCCATCCCGGAAACCATGTACTGCAACGGCATTCCGAGCGGTTTCGGGTTGTCCGGCGCCTCCCAGGCCTCGGTCCAGTCGTTGCGCAGCATCCGGGCCGGCTTGCCGGTGAACGAACGGCTGCGCACGGTGTCGCGGCTGCCGGCCTTCACGTAGGCGGCTTGCTGGACCGGGGTGTTCGAGGATTCCTCGACCATCAACCACTGCGAGCCGGACCACGCACCCTGGCAGCCCAACGCCAGGGCCGCGGCGATCTGCTGACCGCTACCGATACCACCCGCGCCGAGCACGGGTACCGGCGCGACCTCCTTGACGACCTGCGGCCACAACACAATTGAGCCCACCTCGCCACAGTGGCCACCGGCCTCACCGCCCTGGGCGATGATGATGTCGACGCCGGCGTCGGCGTGCTTCCGGGCCTGCGAGGGGGAGCCGCACAGCGCAGCGACCTTCAGCCCGGCGTCATGGATGTGCTTGATCATCTCCGGCGGCGGGGTGCCGAGCGCGTTCGCGATCATCTTCACCTTGGGGTGGGTGAGCGCCACCTCGACCTGCGGCGTGGCCGTCGCCTCGGTCCAGCCCAGCAGCTGCAGGGTGTCGCCGTCGCTGTCGTCGACCGGCACACCGTGATCGGCGAGGATCTTCTTGCCGAAATCCAGGTGGTCCTGCGGCACCATTTTGCGCAGCGACTCAGCGAGATCCTCGGCGGACAGGTGCGAGTCCATGCCCTCGTATTTGTTCGGGATGACGATGTCGACGCCGTACGGGTGATCGCCGATGTTCTCGTCGATCCACTTGAGCTCGATCTCGAGCTGTTCCGGGGTGAAGCCGACCGCCCCCAGCACGCCGAAGCCACCGGCCTTGCTCACCGCGACGACGACATCGCGGCAGTGCGTGAAGGCGAAGATCGGAAACTCGATGCCGAGTTCGTCGCAGATGGGAGTGTGCATTGGGAGATCCTCACGTGGTTGCTTACCGCGGCGTAGGCGAACTGGAACGTGTTCTAGTTTAGTACGGATCGGGCTGACTGTGACCACTCGGGTGAAAGTAGGCACTTACCCGCCTGCGCGATCCGGGCGGGAGCACCGTGCGCAACCGTTCAGGGCACCGCATCGTGGACCACCCACAGCGCCAGAAAAGCCGAGATGCCGACCGCGCTCGCCAGATGGTCACGCCAGATCGACCGCGCCAGCGCGGTTTGCGCGCTTTGATTGTCAGCACGACCGCCGAGTCGGACGGCATTGGGCAACGTATGCGTCGCGGTCAAGAGGATCGGAGCGGCCGCCGACACAATCGACGCCGCCATCAGCCACGCCGGGTCATGGCCCCGTACCACCCGAAACGCCAACGCGCCCAGCAGCGTCACCATGACCCCGGCGATGAGATGGCTCATCGGTCGCGATTCGGTGACCGCGCGTCGGTAGTAGCGCGCGATCGAGTCCAGCACTGGCTCAGGCAGTTCTCCGCCCGTACGCCTGCCGGCGAGCACCTGCGCATCGAACATCAGGTCCATCCACAGCACAGCCAGGAGGAACCCACTGCATCCGGTGAGTAGAGAGTCCATCGTGTGATTGTTTCCCTGTTCGCGATCCTCATGGTGCCGGTGGAACAAGTTCTAATCTCGGAGCCGGCTGCGGTAGCGTGACGCGTCATGGGACGCGTGGACGGAAAAGTTGCACTGATCAGCGGCGGCGCCCGGGGGATGGGGGCCGCGCACGCCCGGGCCCTGGTCGCCGAGGGCGCCAAGGTCGTGATCGGCGACATTCTCGACGACGAGGGCAAGGCGCTCGCCGACGACATCGGCGAAGCCGCGCGTTACGTCCACCTCGATGTCACCCAACCCTCCGAGTGGGAGGCCGCGGTGTCCACCGCGGTCGACGACTTCGGCAAGCTCAACGTGCTGGTCAACAACGCCGGCATCGTGGCGCTCGGTCAGCTCGGCCAGTTCAACGTGGACAAGTGGAACAAGGTCATCGACGTCAACCTCAACGGCACGTTCCACGGCATCCAGGCCGTGGTCGAGCCGATGAAGGCGGCCGGCGGCGGTTCGATCATCAACGTCTCGTCGATCGAGGGTCTGCGTGGAGCGGTCATGGTGCACCCGTACGTCGCGTCCAAGTGGGCGGTACGCGGGTTGACCAAATCGGCTTCGCTGGAGTTGGCGTCGCAGAACATCCGGGTCAACTCCATCCACCCGGGCTTCATCCGGACCCCCATGACCAAGCACTTCCCGGACGACATGGTCACCGTTCCGCTCGGCCGCCCCGGCGTCTCCGAGGAAGTCGCCAGCTTCGTGCTGTTCCTGGCCAGCGACGAATCGTCGTACTCGACCGGGGCTGAGTTCGTCATGGACGGCGGACTGGTCAACGACGTTCCGCACAAGTTCTGATCGCCGGCGGCGCTTAGCCGCTATCGGCACCGTGCGATCACGGTCTCGGCGAACCGTTCGATGGCGGCTCGACAGCCGTCGCGGTCGCCGGGATCGATACCGTCGCCCATCCACGGCGCGCACATCACCGCGGTGATGCCGATATCTTCTGCGCGTCGGAAGAGGTCGACCGACGGAACCTCCATCAGTGCCAGCATGATCTCGAAAGGCTCACTGCCGCGGCCGTATTCGCGCCGCAACTCTTTCAGTCTCTGCACGTAGCGGACCGCGTCGTCCCAGACGTAGGCGGTGCCGACCCAGCCATCGCACAGCCGCGCGGCCCGGCGCAGCGCCACCTCCGATTCGCCGCCGCACAAGATCGGCACCGGCGCCGGCGGGTGGGGTTCGAGCATCAACTCGGGCACCTCGTAGTACCGGCCACTCCACGACACCCAGCCGCCCCGCCACAGCGCACGCAACGCGGGGATCATCTCGTCGAGTCGTTTGCCGCGGGTGCTGAAATCCTGTCCGAGCACGTCGAATTCCTCGCGCATCCAGCCGGCTCCGACGGCGAGTGACACCCGGCCGCCCGAGATCACCGAAGCGGTCGCGACCTGCTTCGCCACTTCGACGAGCGGGCGGGAGGGCGCGACGTAAATGGCGTTGGAGAACCGCAACTGCCGGGTGGTCGACGACATCGCGCCGATCATGATCCAAGAATCCGGCCAGGCGGTCTCGGGCTGCCACGGCGGCACCCCGGCCGGCGACGGGTAGGGCGAAGCCAAGTTGCGTGGATAGATGAGGTGATCGGCGCAGATGACGCCGTCGTAACCGCATTCGTCGAGCATGCGCGCCATCGCCAGCGCGTCATCCGTATCCATAAACGGTGTACCAGACCAGAACTGCATCATGCGCCCTTCCGGAGCACCCGAAGCACCGGCCAGCCGTGCTGGGCGGCCGCCGCCGCGAGTCTCGGCCGAGGATTGACCGGCCGGGGGTGGCCGACCAGTGCCATCAACGCCGCATCCTCGTCACCGTCGGCATAGAAATAGCTGTCGTCCAGCACGGTCTTGTGCTCAGCGGAGAAGTGTTGCACAGCAGCGGCTTTGGTCGGTCCCCACACGATCGGGCGGACGATGTCGCCGGTCAACAGGCCCTCGTGGTCGATGACGAACCGGTTGCAGAGCACGTGTTGGATACCGAGATATCGGGCGACCGGCTGGGCGTGGATGGTCAGCGCCGAGGAACACAGCGCGACGGTATGGCCGCGTTCCTGATGCGCCTGCACGATCTCCCGCATGGCGGGAAACACCCGGGCCGATATCCGGTCGGCGAACAGACGATCACCGATCGCTTCGAGTTCCTCGAGGGGTTCGCCGCGCAGATAACCGGCCCCCCGTACAACCAGGCGCCCGAATTCCATGCGCCCGAATCGATATCGCATCATGGCTTCGGCGACGCCCAGCACCTCGCCAACCGACGCCTGTCTGCGACGGATCCGGTCTCCGGCATGGGCGGTGGCGGTGAATCCGGCGACCAGCGTGCCGTCGAGGTCGAAGAAGGCACCCACACCGGGTCCCGCCGGACCGGCGGCGATCTCCACCAGGGCGGCTGACGCCGGTTGCGGATCATCGAAGGGCACGTCCTAAGACTTTAGGTTCCTTTTCGAAATCGCGGGCGCAAGCACGGAGAACCCGCTAGGAACAGGATGGTGGATTTCGAACTGGACGCGGCGCAGACGGCCTGGCTGGCCGAGGTGCGTGCATTCCTCACCGACAACGTCACGCCGGCGTTGCGATCCGAACTAGCCCAGCACGGTCAGGAATTGCGGGGCGGGGAAGTCGCGTCATTCCGGCGCAAGATCGGCGAGCGGGGCTGGTTCGGACTGAACTGGCCGTCGGAATACGGCGGTCTGGGACTGGGTGCGCTGTATCAGCATCTGCTGATGCGCGAGTTCGAGTACTGGGGTGTTCCTGGTCCCGACCTCACGGTGACCTCGGTGGCGCCGATGATCATGCGGCACGGCACCGAGCAGAACAAACTCGAGTTCCTTCCGCCGATCGCGCACGGAGAGTTGATCTGCGCGGTGGGTTACTCCGAACCCGAGGCGGGCACCGACCTGGCCAGCCTGCGCACCCGCGCGGTACGAGACGGTGACGAGTGGGTGATCACCGGATCCAAGATCTGGAACAGCGTCGCCAACCGCGCGACGCATGAATGGCTCTGTGTGCGTACCGATTCCGATGCGCCGCGGCATCGCGGCATATCGGTGATCATGGTACCCACCGATCTGCCGGGCATCACGATCCTGCCGTTGTACGCCTGGTCGGGATATCGCACGAACGAAGTGTTCTTCGACGAGGTGCGGGTACCCGTCGGCAACTTGATCGGGGAACTCAACCGAGGCTGGACCTATATCACCGGCGCGCTGGACCTCGAGCGTGGCGCGCTGACCAACGCGGGGGATCTACGCCGCGCGCTTGACGAGCTCACCGATTTGGCGCGGGACGTGCAGACGCCCGGCTTCCGACGTCGACTGGCCCAAGCTGAGGCGGATGTCGAAGTGGCCATGCTGATGGGGTACCAGGCGGCCTCGCTGCTGGACAGCGGTGTGATCCCCACGGTCGAAGTCAGCGTCGAGAAAGTCTTCAGCAGCGAATTACGCCAGCGGATCGCCGATTTGGCCATCGATCTCCTCGGCCCGGACGGCCTGCTGGCCTATCTCAGCCCAGGCGCACCCGAGGGCGGCAAGTTCGAGCGACTCTATCGGGTGTCGCCGCTGATGCGATTCGGCGGCGGCACGAACGAGGTGCTGCGTGACGTGATCGCGCAACGCGGCCACGGCATGCCGTCGTACGGACGCTGACGACATGGTGAACCTGCTACCCAATGAAGACGAACGCGATCTGGCGTCGATGCTGTCGGCACTGTTTGCCGCCGAGTGCCCGACGACTCTGGTTCGCGAACTGCGCGACCCGGACACCCGGACGACACCGGAACGCCTGTGGAAGTCATTGACGGACGCGGGTGTCTTCGGCCTGCTGGTTCCCCAGGAGTACGGCGGTGCCGGGGGCGCCCTGACCGACCTCGGTGTGTTCTGCATCGAGGCCGGCCGTGCTCTGTGCCCGACGATCGTGCACAGCACCCTGCAGGCAGCAGTGGCCATTCAACTGCTGGGCGGACCGGACCAGCATGCGGCGTGGCTACCGCTTTTGTCGTCGGGAAAGCTTTGCGCCACAACAAGTTTATGGAATGCCCGCGACGCGGCCGTAGTCTCTCCGACACTGCACGCGCAGATCGGGGGAGCGAACACCTGGCGGCTCGGCGGCACCGTCGACTTCGTCGCGGACGCCGACCTCGCCGACTACCTAGTGGCGTCGGCAGCTGACGGTGGGCGGACCGTGGGCTTCGTCGTGTCGTTGGCCGCCGCCGGTCTTCACATCGACACGCAACCGCTGATGGGCGGCTACCGCGCCTTCCGCATCACGTTCGACGAGGTCGAGGTGGGGGACCGGCACGCGGTGCTGGCGGGTCCCGACGATGCCGGCCTGGCGGCCGCCGACGTGCGGCGGGTAGCGAATGCGGCCGTCGCTTTGCAGTCGCTGGACCTCGTCGGCGTCGGCGCAGCCGCGCTGGCGCGCACGGTCGATTACACCAAGGCGCGCAAGCAGTTCGGCCGGCCGATCGCATCGTTTCAGGCGGCGCAGCATCTGGTCGCGAACATGCATATCGCCCTGGCCGCGGCGCGACTCGCCGCGCAGTCGGCGGTGTTCTGGATCGGACAGGGCCACACCGCTACTCGTCAGACCGCGATTGCCCGCATGCACGCCGCGGCCGCGGCAAAACTGATCACGCTGGACGCTCACCAGTTGCACGGCGGCATGGGCTACGTGGTAGAAACCGATCTGCACTTGTTCTCCGAACGGGCCCGGGTGCTTTCGACGCTGGGCGGCGGTGCGGACATCGCAGCGACGTGGCTGGAGGTCGAAGAGTGAGCGAGCCGCGACGACGACGATGCGAGCGAAGCGATGAGAGGAGCGGCGCCGCAGAGTCTGATCGACGCCGAGTCTGCGGCGCGGATCGGGACGGTGGCCGCCACCGCCACGGGTGAAGTCAACCAGCGGGATTGGCAACGGTGGGCCGCCGCGGTCGGCGACCACAACCCACTCTGGTTCGACCCCGGATACGCTCGCGCTCAAGGCTATCGGGACATCATCTGCCCGCCGCTGTACCTGCAGTACGCCATCTTGGGCGTCACACCGTTGGAAGGGTTGCGGCCCGACGGATCGTCCGGCGCGGTCTCCGGCAGCCTCGCCTTTCCGCGCGCACCCAAGCGGATGGCCGGCGGCGAGAGCACGACCTTTCACGGGCCGGCGTATCACCGCGACGAGATCGACATGGTCAGAACGATCGAGTCGATCGTGGAAAAGCAAGGCCGCTCCGGCAGGTTCGTTCTGGTCACCTGGCGGACGCTCTACCGCAATCAGAACCATGAATTGCTAGCCGAGGCAACGACTTCGATGATCGCCCGACCCTAGGGAACACCGTGATCCGCTTCTACGACGATGTCCACGCCGGCGACACCTTGCCGACGCTGACAATCACGCCCGACGAACGGCAGTTGTTCTTCTTCAGCGCGGCGACCTACAACGGCCATCGGATTCACTACGACACCGACTGGGCCCGCACGGTCGAGGGCTACGACGACGTCATCGTGCAGGGCCCGCTACAGGCCGCGCTGCTGGCCCGGGCCGTCACCGACTGGATCGGTGGGCTGGGCCGGCTGGTCGAGTACTCCGTGCAGAACCGCGCGGTCGCCCTCGTCGGCCAGGAACTGACCTTCGGCGGGACGGTCACCCGAAAATGGCTGTCCGACAACGTCGGTCTGGTCGACCTGGACATCGCCGGGCGACGCGACGAGACGGTGCTGATGCCGGGAACCGCCACGGTCGCGCTGCCGCTGCGCGGTCGTCAATCATGACGGGCCTGCGCGGCGAGGCGGCGATCATCGGTATCGCCGAGTTGCCCGCCGAACGCAAACAGACCCGACCGCCGTCGTTCACTCTCGATCAGTACGCGTCGTTGGCCAAGATGGTCATCGACGACGCCGGCGTGGAGGCGTCGGTGGTCAACGGTCTGGTCTGTCACGGCCTGGCGGAATCCGACATGTTCGCCCCTGCCACGCTGTCCGAATATCTCGGCCTGCCGATCAATTTCGGGGAGCGGGTGGATCTGGGCGGTGCGACGTCCGCCGGGATGGTGTGGCGGGCCGCGGCCGCGGTCGAACTCGGACTGTGCGATGCGGTGCTGGCTGTCGTGCCCGGATCGACGGTGCTGCCGACGTCCAGCCGGCGACCCCCGCCGGCGCCGGGATGGCAGGGCGCGTCGAGCAACAAATACGGCTCGCCGCAGGCCGAGTTCGAGATCCCGTACGGCAACGTCGGCCAGAACGGGCCCTACGCGCAGATAGCCCAGCGGTACGCCGCGCTTTACGGTTATGACGCAACAGCTCTCGCGAAGATCGCGGTCGACCAGCGGACGAACGCGTGCGCGCATCCCGGGGCGGTGTTTCACGGAAAGCCCCTCACCGCCGCTGACGTTCTGGCCAGCCCGATGATCGCCGATCCCATTCGCATGCTGGAGACGGTGATGCGAGTGCAGGGCGGCACCGGAGTTCTGATCGCCAGCGCCGACATCGCGCGTCGGGCACGCCACCGCCCGGTGTGGGTCAAGGGATTCGGTGAGCACATCGCTTTCAAGACCGCCACCTACGCCGAGGATTTGATGACGACACCGGTGTCGCGTGCCGCGGAGCGAGCCTTCGCGATGGCCGGCCTGACCCCGTCGGACATGGACATGGCGTCGCTGTACGACTGCTACACCATCACCGTGTTGATGACGCTCGAAGATGCCGGGTTCTGCGGCAAAGGCGAAGGCATGGCCTGGGTCAACCAGCGCGACCTCACCTTCGCCGGGGATTTCCCGCTCAACACCGCAGGCGGGCAACTCTCGTTCGGCCAGGCGGGCATGGCCGGCGGCATGCATCACGTGGTCGACGCCGCCCGTCAGGTGATGGGCCGGGCCGCCGCCGCGCAGGTCGCCGACTGCAACCACGCATTTGTCAGTGGGACCGGCGGCATCATGAGCGAACAAGTCGCACTTGTGCTGGACGGTGACTGAGATGACCGAGGCAATACCCCTTCCCGAAGCCACACCGGTGTCGGCGCCGTTCTGGCAGGCCCTCACCGAGCACCGGATCCTGGTGCAGTTCTCAGCATCGCTGGATCGCTACGTGTTCTATCCCCGTACTCTTGCGCCGGGCACGCTGGCCGACGATCTCGAGTGGCGTGAAATCGACGGAGCCGGAACGGTATACACGTTCACGGTGGCACGCCGGCCCACCGGCCCACCGTGGGCCGATGCGGTGCCGCAGATTCCCGCGGTCGTCACATGGGATGCCGGCCCCCGGTTCAGCACCGAACTGGTCGACGTGGATCCTGCCGATGTCCGGATAGGCATGCGGGTGCGTCCGGTGTTCTGCGAGGTCGCCGACACCGGGATCACGCTGCTGAAGTATCGGCCGGCCGATGTTTGAGACCGTGCAGCAGCTGCTGCGGTCCCGCATGTACGACGACACCCCGGCGCTCGCGCACGGCGATGAGACCTGGACGTGGCGCGAACATCTCGCCGAGGCCGCCGCCGAGGCGTCCGTGGTGATCGGGCTGGCCGATACCGGCCGTCCCCTGCACGTCGGTGCCCTGCTGGGAAATTCGCCGGCCATGCTGCGCTCGATGGCGGCGGCCGGGTTGGGCGGCTATGTGTTGTGCGGGATCAACACCACACGACGCGGCACCGGGCTGCTGGCCGACATTCGGCGATCGGATTGTCAACTGCTGCTTGTCGATTCCACACACCAACCGCTGCTGGACGGATTGGACCTGGCCGGGATCACCGTGCTCGACGTGGCGTCGCCGCGTTATGACCTTGCGGTCGCGGCCGCACCGCCACTCGTCCCGCACCGCGAAGTCGGCTTCGATGACACCCTGATGATGATCTTCACCTCGGGAACCAGCGGCGACCCCAAGGCGGTGCGTTTCTCTCACGTGATGGCAATCATGTGCGGCGCCAGCCTGATCGGGCAGTACGACGTCACCGCCGACGACGTGTGCTACCTGGCGATGCCGTTGTTTCACTCCAACGGCGTGGCCGCCGGCTGGGCGGTCGCCATCGGCAGCGGTGCGACCATGGTGCCCGCCCGGTTCTCCACGTCAAGGTTCCTCGAAGACATCCGCCGCCATCACGTCACCTACATGAACTACGTCGGCAAGCCGCTGGCCCTGCTACTGGCCACCCCCGAACTTCCCGACGATGCCGACAACACCCTGCGGATCGCCTTCGGCAACGAGGCGTCCGACCGCGACATCGACGAATTTGCGCGACGATTCGGCTGCCGGGTGGTCGACAGCTTCGGATCCAGTGAGTTTGCGGTGATCATCACCCGCGAGGACGGCACACCAGCCGGGTCGATCGGGAAGGGATATCCGGGTGTCGCCGTCTACCACTCCGACACCGTGAGCGAATGTGCGACTGCGGTTTTCGATCAGCACGGCGCGTTGGCGAATTTCGACGAGGCGGTCGGGGAGTTGGTGAACACCGAGGGCTCGGGTCCGTTCGCCGGCTATTACAACGACCCGGCGGCCACCAGCGAGCGGATGCGCCATGGGATGTACTGGTCGGGGGACCTGGCGTACCGCGACGCCGACGGCTGGATCTATTTGGCCGGCCGGACGTCCGACTGGCTGCGGGTAGACGGCGAGAATCTGGCCGCCGCGCCTGTCGAGCGAATCCTGCAGCGGCTCGAACCGATCAGTCAGGTTGCGGTGTACGGCATTCGGGACGACGTCGGTGACCAGGTGATGGCCGCCGTCGTCCTGCACGACGGCGGCTCACTGACTCCGGAGGAATTCGAGAAGTTCCTCGCGACCCAATCCGACCTGTCGCCAAAGGGGTGGCCAAGGTTCGTGCGCATCAACGACGCCCTCCCGCAGACGGCGACCACCAAAATCCTCAAACGCGACCTGATCCGGGCGGGTGTGACCGCCGAAGGCGGCGTCCTGTGGGAGCGGGTGGGCCGGGGGACCCGGTACGTCGCTGCATCGCGCTGATGTCTTCACCCGCGCCGACGACTGTGCAGGTTATCGATGGAATAGTCGCCCGCGAAAGCACACTCACAAGCTGCACACTCGCGCGAGATCGCGAGGTTCAGCGGGTTGCGCTGATGTATTCCGAGTGCATGATCGCGTCGAGGTCCAGATCGACCTGGGGCGGGACCCGGCCGTACTCGCGTTGTAACTCCGGGTTGGTCCGGACGGGATCAACCGCCCAGCCGCGGTCCGTAAGCCATTGTGCAGGTTTGGTTTTCGTCGCATCATCGTAGGTCAACGTGGAGAAGTCGACATCGCCGGACAGGTTGAGGCCGGGGTGGCTTTCTTCCAGAGCCGCGAGGCGGTCCTGGTCAAGGCATGAGCCCAGGGCGCCGATCGCGAGCCGACTGCCCGGCGCGGAGAGTTCGGTGATGCGGCTGAACAGCGTGTTCTGAGCGTCTCCGGTCAGGTACGGCAGGATGCCCTCCACCGACCAGGCGCTGGGCAGGGTTGTGTCAAAACCGGCTGCCCGCAACGGTATCGACCAGTCTTCGCGCAGGTCGGCCGCGACATCGCGCCGCTCCGCCGCAGGTTCGGCGGAGTGCCCGGCCAAAACGCGCGTCTTGAATTCGAGAACCTTCGGCTGGTCGACTTCGAATACCGTTGTGCCGTCTGCCCAATCAAGACGGTACGCGCGGGAGTCGAGGCCGGCAGCGACGATGACGGCCTGGCGGATGCCGAGCTTCGCAGCAGCGGTGAAGAATTCGTCGAAGAACCGGGTCTGCACCCCGTACAGCCGGGGGAAGGTCGCCGCGCCCTCAGACCCGCCGGGATCGGCGAGGGCCTGGTTCAAGAACGGATCCCCGGACGCTGTGATGAAATGCCGCGCGTAGTCGTCTCGCACTAATGGGTCTTCGGCCACGGCGTGTAACGCTCGCCAGCCGGCGACCAGCAGCGCGGTGTATCCCACGCTGCTGACGATGTCCCACGTGTCGTCGTCGACCCGGTCTCGCGCCCACCTGTCGCTCATCAAGCCTCCCTGTCACAGCTCCAGCAGTAGTGTCACTGGCCCGTCGTTCACCAATTCGATCTGCATGTGGGCGCCGAAGACACCGGTTTCCACCTCCGCGCCCAGACCTCTTAGCGCTTGTACGAATTCATCGACCAGCGGTTCGGCGACCGCCCCGGGCGCGGCGGCGTTCCATGAGGGTCGTCGCCCCTTGGCGGTGTCGGCATACAGCGTGAACTGGCTGACCACCAGGATCGGCCCGCCGATGTCGGATGCCGACCGCTCGTCGTCGAGAATTCGCAACTGCCAGAGCTTTTCGGCAAGTCGCCGGGCTTTGCCGGCATCGTCGCCGTGGGTCACCCCGACGAGTGCCAGCAGGCCCTGGCCGGCGGGCCGGATCGAGCCGACAACGCGGCCGTCCACCGACACCGCTGCCGACGCGACCCGTTGCACCAAAACCCGCATGGCCCGATGTTGCCATGCGGCGCGGGTACGCTCGCCAGATGTCGGTGTTGGTGGCGTTCTCGGTCACCCCGCTCGGAATCGGCGAGGGTGTCGGCGAGATCGTCGCCGAAGCAGTCCGGGTGGTCCGGGAATCGGGGCTGCCGAACAAGACCGACTCGATGTTCACCGTGATCGAAGGCGACAGCTGGGGCCAGGTGATGGCCGTCGTCGAACGCGCCGTCGAGGCCGTGGCGGCCCACGCCAGCCGGGTCAGCGTGGTGATCAAGGCCGACTGGCGATCCGGCGTCACCGAGGCGATGACCAGCAAGACCGAGTCTGTGGAGCGGCACCTGTCCACGCGGCCCGACAGCCCCGCCTAATGTCGTAACGGTGAGCGCACGCGCGGGCATTGTCGTCACCGGAACCGAAGTCCTGACCGGCCGGGTTACCGACCTCAACGGTCCCTGGCTCGCCGACCGCCTTCTGGAGTTAGGTGTCGAACTCGCGCACATCACCATCTGCGGCGACCGCGGCGTGGACATCGAGGCGGCGCTCCGCTTCCTGGCCGACCAGGATGTCGACCTGATCATCACCAGCGGCGGTCTGGGTCCGACAGCCGACGATATGACGGTCGCGGTCGTCGCGCAGTTCTGCGAACGTGAACTGGCGCTGGACGTCGAGCTGGAGAACAAGATCGCCGAGATCTTGAAGAAGTTGATGGCACGCATCGGCACCGGCGATTTCGAGGCGGTACGCGCCGCCAACCGCAAGCAGGCCATGATCCCGGTCGGGGCCGTGGTGATGGACCCGGTCGGTACCGCTCCCGGCGTCGTCATCCCCGGCACGCCGACCGTCGTCGTCCTACCCGGGCCGCCGCGCGAACTGCAGCCGATGTGGAAGACCGCGGTGCAGCTCGCTCAGGTGCAGGATGCCATCGCCGGACGGACGGTCTACCGCCAAGACACCATTCGGATGTTCGGGCTGCCGGAATCCGGCCTCGCCGAGACGCTCCGCGAAGCGGAGCAGGACATACCCGGTTTCGCCGCCTTGGAGATCACCACGTGTCTGCGGCGCGGCGAGGTCGAGATGGTCACCCGCTACGAACCCGACGCCTCAGACACCTACCGGCAGTTGACCGACTATCTCCGGGACCGGCATTGGCAGCAGATCTTCTCCGAAGACGGTTCACGCATCGATGATCAGATCGCCCAGTTGTTGACCGGGCGCCGAATAGCGACGGCCGAGTCCTGCACGGGCGGGTTGCTGGCGGCCCGGCTCACCGAGCGACCCGGCTCGTCGGCCTACCTCGCCGGGGGATTGGTGGCCTACGCCGACGAGGCGAAGGCCGACTTGCTCGGCGTCGATCCGGCATTGATCGAGGCGCACGGCGCGGTGTCGGAGCCGGTGGCCGAGGCGATGGCCGCCGGCGCGCTACAGCGATTCGGGGCCGACACCGCCGTGGCGATCACCGGAATCGCCGGACCCGGTGGGGGAACCGACGACAAGCCGGTCGGCACCGTCTGCTTCACCGTGGCACTGGCCGGCGAAGCACCTGCGACCCGAACGCTTCTACTACCCGGCAGCCGCAGCGACATCCGGGAACGATCGACGACGGTGGCGATGCATCAACTGCGTCAGGCGCTCGAACAACACCGTTAACATGACCGGTTGCCGCTGACCCTATCCGCCATGGTCGTTGCGCAACGCGGTCGCGCTGCTTTCGCCACTGCCGAAGCGGATTCCGGTGGCGTCCTTGCCGATCACCGTCAACACCGCGACGGCTATCAGAACCGGCCCGATCGTCGCTGCCAACGCAAACGGGTAGCCGTGGGTCTCGGCCAGCCGTTCCTGAATCGGCAAGTTGAACGCCGCCAGGAGATTGCCCAGCTGATACGTGACACCCGGGTAGAAGCCGCGGATGGCGTCCGGCGACATCTCCGTCAGGTGCGCCGGGATGACGCCCCACGCACCCTGTACCGCGAACTGCATCAGAAACGAACCGAGGCACAGCATCGCGGCGGAATGCGAGTAGGCGAACAGCGGCACGATCGGTAGACCCAGCACTGCACAGAACACCACCGTGTAGCGGCGGCCGAACCGCTGCGACAGCGAGCCGAAGATCAGTCCGCCGGCGATGGCTCCGATGTTGTAGATCACCACAATCCATTTGACGCTCGCACGTGGGAGCGCGGCGCCACCGTCGTGGGTCGCCGACAGAAACGTCGGATACACGTCCTGGGTGCCGTGGCTCATCCAATTGAAGGCCGCCATCAGCAGCACCAGGTAGATGAATCGCCGGATGACTGCGGCGTCGCGCAGAACGTCGCGGATCCTGGTGCGCGTCAACTTCATTCGATCCTGCTCGGCTTCCCAGACTTCGGATTCCTGCACCCGGTACCGGATGATCAAGCTGATCAGCGCCGGGATGACACTGAGCCCGAACAGCCAGCGCCAGGACAACCCGAGTTGATCGATCACCAGAACCGAGGCCACTGTCGCGAGCAGATAGCCGAACGCGTAGCCCTCCTGGAGCAGACCTGAGAAGAAGCCGCGCCGTTCGACGGGAACCTTCTCCATCGCCAGCGCGGCACCCAGACCCCATTCACCGCCCATGCCAATGCCGTACAGCAGTCGCAGCACAACCAGCACAGTGAAATTCGGTGCGAACGCGCACAAAAATCCGACCACCGAATAAAAGATCACGTCCACCATCAGCGGCAGGCGCCGGCCGACCCGGTCGGCCCAGAGCCCGAAAAGCAATGCACCTACCGGACGCATGAGCAAGGTCGCCGTGGTCAGGAATGCGACTTCGGTCTTGGTGTGGTGGAACGTCTTCGCGATGTCGGCATAGACCAGCACCACCAGGAAGTAGTCGAAGGCATCCATCGTCCAGCCCAGCAGCGCGGCGATGAACGAGTTGCGTTGGTCTTTGGTCAGCGGCGGGTTCGCGGGCACCCGCTCCGTTTATCACATGGCGTGCGACGGTGTCGCGGGCACAGGTGAATTCACTTCTTTTCGATGCTGTCCCAGAGCTCGATCATGGTGCGAAGAATCTCCTCGGCGAATCCCAGGCCGGCGAGATGGCTTTCGCCGGGAAGCGTGTAGAGCTCCGCATCGGGCAATCCGGCGACGACATGCTGCCCGTGGGCGAACGGAACGATATGGTCCCGGTCACCGTGCCACCACCGGACCGGGATCTTCACCTGGTCGAGCCGGAAGCCCCAGTCGCGGGCGAAGACGATGATATCGGCGAATGGAGCCGCCAACTGTTTGCGGGATCCGTTGAGGAGATCATCGAGAAACATCGCCTTGAATTCCGGGCGCACCAGCAGCCTGCGATCACCCTCGGGGGACACCCCGGCGTACAGATACAGCGCGGGTTCGGCGACCGGCTTGAGCAGACGGATGAAACCGGCCGCGGCCAACCGGATCGGGAGCCCGGCAAAAGACAGCAGCGGCGCGACGAACGTGCCGAGTGCCATCAGTCCGCCGGTGATGGATTCCGGACCGACCGTCGGGGCCACCCCGCCCAGTACGCCGACGGCGATGACGCGCTCGGGCATCGCTGCCGCACATGCCAAGGTGTAGGGACCGCCCCCGGACAATCCGATGACGATCATCTTGTCGATGCCGAGGGTGTCGGCGACGGTGCGCAGGTCGTCGGCGAACGCCAGGACATTCTCGTACTGATACGGGGTGGACGACCCGATGCCTGGCCGGTCGATTCCGATCAGCCGAATGTGATTGTCCTCCGCATATTCGCGGGCTTCGGCGGGGATCTGCCGTCGCGCTCCGGGAGTGCCGTGCAGCCAGAAAATTGCGCGCCCCTGCGGATCGCCGAACTCGGCAAACCCCAGCTGCCGATCGTCGCCGACTGCGATGTTGCCCTCGAGCTTGGGTCGGGCAATCGAATAAGCCATTACCGCAGTGTTACACGGACCAGTCGTACTCGATTCAGGTTGGGCAACTGCGCGGCTTGTTTGGCCACCATTTCGCAACCGTTGACGCCGTCGGTGATGCACGCTGCATACAACGCCGTGAATCCGGCCGACGGGAGCGCGTTATGCAGATCATCGATGCCGACGGACATGTCGCCGAGAACCCATCGTTGGCGATCGAGGCCCTCAAGCGCTGGCCGGACTACGTTGCGGCGAGCCCCGACGGCAGGGCGCGGTTGGTGATCGAGGGCCGTAACTATCCCGAGGACTGCGGACCCGGTGCCGGCTGCCCGCCCGAGCACGGGATCAGCAAGGCGCCCGACATCAACTGCCGGTCGGTGCAGGGTGTGCTGGGCGACGCCGACCGGGACCACATCGACACCATGGTGCTGTATCCCAGCCTGGGGCTGTGCGCGCCCAGCCTCGAAGACCCGGAATTCGCCGCCGGGTTCGCGCGCCTTTACAACCAGTGGATCGCCGATTTCTGCGCCCCGGCCGGCGGCCGGTTGCATGGCGTCGCGGTGACGCCGATCGAGCACGGTCAGGCGGCGATCGACGTCATGCGGGAGGCCAAGGACCTCGGATTGGTGGCCACCCTCGTCCCGCCCGCGCTCAAGACGCGCAACCTCGACCACCCGGACCTCGATGCGTTCTACGCTGCGGCGGTCGAGCTTGAAATGCCGCTCGGCATTCACGGCGCCCCCGGCATTCATCTGCCGAAGATCGGTGTCGACCGCTTCACCAACTACATCCAGGTGCACTGCATCAGCTTTCCGTTCGACCAGATGACGGCGATGACAGCGATGGTGTCGGGCGGTGTTTTCGATCGTCATCCCGGGCTGCGGGTGGCGTTCCTCGAGGCGGGGGTGGGCTGGGTTCCGTTTTTCATCGACCGCTTGCACGAGCATTTCGAAAAGCGTGGCGACTGGATCGAGCGTGGCTGGCAACGCGATCCGCAGGAGTACATAAACGCCGGCAACATCTTCGTGACCTGCGAGCCGGAGGAGCCGATCCTGCCCGGCGTCATCGACGTACTCGGCGACGAGTTCATCATGTTCGCCAGCGACTACCCGCATTGGGACGGTGAGTGGCCCGAGAGCACCAAGCACCTGCGCACACGCCCCGACATCAGCGAGAACGCACGCGCGAAAATCGGCGGACTCAACGCGAAGCAGTTCTACGGTCTCAACTAGGGCGACCCGGTTCTCGTCGTCAACGTCTCGAAAATGCCGCCACTGCCGCACGTTTTATCGGCGGTCGCCGAGGTAGATCAGCCAGACAACTGGGTGCGCACTATTGTTGGCGCGTCGACGCTGTTACCAATACCCTCTTCCTTGCAGCTGTCGGGATGGAAGTTGGTGGCAGCCCGCCACGACCTGAGCTGAATACCATCAAAGAGTCGAGGAATTATGGGCGAATTCGATCAGCACGAAGGTGAAGCGCAAACGATTGTGAATCTTGCCGACGCGGCGATGCACATGTATCGGGCGGCTATCGATTCGTTGCCGTTTCCCGAGGACAAGAAGTTCCAGAAGCGCGCCGAGGTGGTTCTCAGTGGTATGCGGAAGCTTCGCTCCGCGCTGACCGAGGCCGCGAGCCACAGCCGGCCCACTCCCACCGTCATGATGGCGCTCGGTGATGTCCGGCGGCGCTACGACGACCTGATGGAGCGCGCGGCCGACGCCCCCGGATCGACTCTGGGACAACAGCTTTACAACGCGCGCACTCACGCCAAGCTGTCGGCACACGAGGCGGCCAACGGATTTGGGCTTCGCCGCGAGCTGCCCGATGAGCTCGAAGAGGGCGGCACCCCCACCGCCCAGGAGACGCCGCTGGTCGAGCAGCTGATCGCGGCGATCCGGGTGGTGGCAGGACTAGACGAGGGCCAGGTCGAGGCTGAGCCAGCCGCCGGTCGAGGAGCACGTCAACGGCAACGGCTGGGATGAGGCACTCGCCCTCAACGGCGCCGGCGAAGAAGCGCACGCCTCTCATTAGCGGCCGTCAGCGGATGGGCAGACCGGTCAACGCCCGACCGATCACCAGTCGCTGAATTTCGCTGGTGCCCTCAAAGATGGTGAAGATTTTCGCATCTCGGTGCATCCGCTCGACCGGGTAGTCACGGGTGTAGCCGTTGCCGCCGAGGATTTGGATGGCCTCGTCGGTGACGTACACCGCCGTCTCGCTGGCGAACAGCTTCGCCATCGAACCCTCGGCTGAGGTGAACGGTTTGTTGTTGCGTTGCATCCAGCTGGCCCGCCAGACCAGCAACCGGGACGCGTCGATGCGGCTCTTCATATCGGCCAATTTGAAAGCCACGGCCTGGAATTCGGCGATCTTGCGGCCGAACTGCTCACGCTGACCGGAGTATTCGAGGGCGTACTCGTAGGCGGCGCGGGCAATGCCCAGCGCCATCGCTCCCACGATCGGACGGGTGCGCTCGAACGTCATCATCGCCGCCTGGCTCGAGGTCCGATGCCCCTCTTTGATCCTGGCGATCCGGCCTTCGAATTTCTCTCGGCCACCAAGGATCAGCTCACCGGGAAGTCGGACATCGTCAAGCACAACCTCGGCGGTGTGCGACGCCCGAATGCCGTGCTTTTTGAACTTCTGCCCTTGGGAGAGCCCCTTGGTACCGGGCGGCACGATGAACGTCGCCTGCCCCCGGGTGCCCAGTTCAGGCTCGACCGACGCCACCACGACGTGGACGTTCGCGATACCCCCGTTGGTCGCCCAGGTCTTGGTTCCGTTGAGCACCCACTCGTCGGTGGCTTCGTCGTACTTCGCTCGGGTGCGCACCGCACCGACGTCGGAACCGGCGCCGGGTTCGGACGAGCAGAACGCGGCCAACTGGGGATCGCCGGGGCTGCCGAACATCTGCGGGAGCCACTCACCGATTTGTTGCGGAGTTCCGTTGGCGGCCAGGGCGGCCGCGGCGAGACCGGTGGCCATGATCGACAACGCGATGCCCGCATCGCCCCAGAACATCTCTTCGAAGACGGTCGGCATGCCGAGCCCGCTGGCTTCGCCCGCCATCTGCGCGAACAGGTCCGGGGTGTAGAGCCCGACCTTGGCGGCTTCTTGAATGATCGGCCAGGGCGTCTCTTCCTTCTCGTCCCACTCGGCGGCCGCCGGCCGGATCACCGTGTCGGCGAACTCGTGCACCCAGTCACGGACTTGCACCACTTCATCGGAGAGATCGAGCGAAAAGGTCGCGTCCATTAGCGCTCCTATCGGGCGTTGCGCCCGCGTCTGTGTGGCTCTAGTCGAATTCGACCACTGGTGCATACAGTAAACGTTTGTATACTGAGTGGACAAACCGGCAGCTCAGAGCGCACTCCAATGTGGGATCTGAGCTGCTGGGGGAGTTGCCAAGCCATTTTGACATCCATCCGGCCCGAACTCGGGAGGGGACCCGTGCAACGCAGCGACATCCACGCCGTCAGCGAGCTGGCGGGCGAGGCGACGACCGTACTGACCACACTCGTGCGCGGTATGCACGCCGGCATCGCCAGTCGCGTATTCAACTCCATCGGGCCGTCGGCAACACCGACGAAGACCATTCACGACGGGATTACGCGGGCGGTCTACACCGGCGTCGACCGTGGTCTTCGTGGAGCGACCCGCGCCGCAGGCCTCGTCGCCGCGGAAATCTGGGGCAGCGAGGTCGACGAAGCGCTGGAGTCGCGCACCGATTCGGTCGGCGCGGTCCTCGCCGCTGTCAACGGCATCTACGGCGACGAGTTGAACGACCGCGGAAACCCCCTGGCCGGCGCGATGGTGATGCGACGCGACGGTCAACCGGTGGCATTGACCACCGACGCGCTGGCCGCGGCATATCCCACGGCCACCGGCCGAGTCGCCGTCTTCGTGCACGGCTGGTGCATGACCGAGCAGGCGTGGTCGCGGCTGCCCCGCGAAACCGACGACACCCGTAGCTACGGGGAACGACTGCACGACGACCTCGGCTACAGCCCAGTCATGTTGCGCTACAACACCGGACTGCACATTTCGGTCAACGGCCGAACCCTGGCCGACATCCTCGATCTGCTGCACGAGCAATGGCCGGTACCTGTCACCGATCTCGTCCTGGTGGGCCATTCGATGGGCGGTCTGGTGGTGCGCAGCGCGTGCCACTACGGCTCCGATCAGCAGCACGCCTGGACCGGCTCCGTCAGCAGAGTGGTGTGTCTGGGTTCGCCGCACCTGGGAGCGGATCTGGAGAAGGGCGTGAACATCGCGTCATGGGCTTTGGCGAAGCTACCCGAAACGCGGGCAATCGCAGCATTTTTGAACGCCCGCAGCGACGGTGTGAAGGACCTGCGTTATGGCGCCTGCCTCGACGAGGACTGGCTCGACGCCGACCCGGACGAATTCTTGCGGGACCGATGCCATGAAGCACCGTTCCTGCCGCATGCGACGTACCATTTCGTGTCATCCACAGTGGCGCCGCCGCTACTCGGTCTGATCGCCGGCGATCATCTGGTGCGCGCTAAAAGTGCTGCGGGCCTTGGCAAGTCACGACGGATACCGTTCCAGCCGGAGCTTGGGCTGACCCTGACCGGGTTGACTCATTTTGACCTGCTGAACCATCCGCTGGTTTACGCGAAGCTGCGCGACTGGTTGACGCAGTCAGCGCTTGCCGCCGGCATCAGCGATGAGAGCCGCGACCTCGGCGGCGACGGCTAGCGACTGCTCGTCCGTAGCGGCGTGATAGCGCCCGGCGACCGGGTCATAGACCGCGCCGGCAATCGACCCGTGGTCGGCAGCCAGCTCGACCACCTGCACGGGCCAATCGTGCTGCCGCAGCGCCGCGGCGAAGTCGTAGGCCGCCGAGACCGGGATGACGCGATCGGCCTTGCCGTGCAGCAGCGAGAACGGCGTCGTGCCCGCGGTGTCGTGCAACCGATCAGCCGGGAGCTCGTTGAAGATCGGGTCGGCGACCATGAATGCGCCGGCCAGGCAGACGGTGTGCGCGAAGGAGACGCCGAGTTGACCTGCCTGGACGGTCAGACCCGCGGCCGCCAGCCCACCCATCGACCAGCCGGCGAGCACCACACCGTCGGGGTCGTCGACGCGCTCACGGGTGAACCGCACGGAATCCAGCAGGTCGGCGCGACCCCCGTCCGCGGCGTAGGAATTCCAGTCCGGGGCGACGACACCCAAACCGTGGCTCGCGATCAATTCGGCGAGCGACCGAACCGAGGAGCGCGCATCGGCCTGCTGGCCGTGCCACAGCAGAACCGTGGGCTGGGCGGGATCGCCGAAAACGTCCGCCAAACGACCGGCGGCGTATTCGACCGTCTGCATGGGTGGTGAATGGACCCGTGACTACTTGGGCGGCGCAGGAGCCGGCGCCGGCGCGGCCGGTGTTCCGCCGCCGCCGCCGATCAGCGAGTTGAGAATGCCCAGCCCCAAACCTGCCTGCTCCGGAGATTTGCCGGGGTCGGGCACGGCCGCATCGTTTTTCTGCCACGCCTGGCAGCCATCTGTTTTGAATGTCTTGTCCGTGGGTTCGATCCGCACCACCTGAGGCTTCTTGCTCATGGCGTTGTCGAGCGGCTGCTTGGCGTCGTCGCCGAGCCGCTTCCAGTAGCAGACGCCAGTGCCCACCGGACCGGCCGAGGTGTAGACGCCCGGAACGATGTCGCTTCCGACGTTGTAGACGCCGTCATGGTCGATCGTCGTTTTGGCCGGAGCCGGCGCGGGAGGCGGTGCAGGTGCGGGATCGGCGGCTGCGAGGCCGGCCGACGCAACCCAGCCCATCGCGATCAGGGCCGTCGCAGCAACCGTTGGCTTGGACGTCACAAATAGCAGCATACGGACTTCGCGGAATGCATGCCCGAGGCCAAATACGCGACTAGGCGGTTTTGGTGAAGAACGGCAGCAATAGACGACGCCGGGTAGTGGTGGCGTCGGCGAAGAACTGCAGCGCCTCATGGACCGTCGCTGCGGTCGGAAAGCTGATGTCCCCGTGCGTCACCAGGAGGGTGAGGCTCACAGCCTGGCTCGTGATGGCCGCCCATTCCAGGCCCGCGGCGGCACACGCTTCGTCAACGGCGTACAGCAGGCGCACAGCCTGCGGGCCGAACGTGTCCACACCGCTCAGGTCGAGCACAAAGGGCTTGTCCGGCAGGTTGAAACGCTGGGCGTACTTGATGACCTGTTCCACATTGGTCGCGTCGATCGTGCCGCTGATGGTCACCACGGTCGCCAGGTGGCGGCACTGCGCGCGGACCAGGGCGCCGTTGCAGTCGACGGGAAGATGAGCGTGCCGGGGTGCCAAGTAGGCTGCCGGCTTGATCGAGTCGTTCATTTGACGCGTCCCCCATTCCCAAAACACTGCTACTGCAAAATCAGGATCAGCGATGAACCCGACCTGTTTGAGACGCTAATTGCCTACTCTAAGGTCACTTGTTCCAGCGTTTAATACTTTGCTAAGAAACAATTTCACCTGACCGCAACACAGTTCGGGTTTAACCCCAGCATCCCAGAATGTGACGGTCTCCGCGGCCGGACGCGAGGCCGGCTGGAAGTCGGTGCCGATCGTGTACGCCACCGGGAACAGGGCGGCCTGCGTCACCGTGTCGGGGATCCCCAGCAATTCGGCCACTTCCCGCTCCTTGGCCAAATGCATTGTGGTCCAGACTGATCCAAGGCCGCGGGACCGTAGTGCGAGCAGGAAACTCCAGCCGGCCGGAATGATCGATGCCCACGCCGACGCGGCGGTCAGCATGCTGGAGTTGTCGATGCGGTTTTCCAGACACGGGATGACGTGCACCGGGACCTGGCCCAGAGTGTCGGTCAGGCTGAACGCGCTGGCATACACCCGCTGGGTCTGCGGATCGGTCGCATCCTTGGCGGCGTAGGCCAGGTACTCCGAGCCGATGCTGCGGTAGATGTCGGCGATCGCGGCTCGTTTGTCGGCGTCGGTGATCACCAGCCACCGCCAATCTTGGGCGTTGCTAGCCGTCGGAGCCTGCATCGCCAACTGGATGCACTCGAGAATCACGTCACGGCCGACCGGCCGCGTCAGGTCGAGGCGCTTACGAACCGATCGTGTGGTGGTGAGCAACTCGTCAACCGATGCGAGATCCACTCGTCTCCTAGCGTCACTGTCAAACGTCGATCGCGCAGGACTGGTCGACGCCGAGGACACTCAGCGAGCGCCCCAGGCCAAGGAACACCGCGACACACAGGGTCAGGTCGAGAATCTCCGGGTCGGAGAAATTTTCGCGTAGCCGGCCGAAGAACGCGTCGTCGATCGATCCATGGTCGGTCGCGAAACGTTCGGCGTACTCGATGGCAAGGCGCTGTCGCGGCGTGTAGCCCGGGAAGGTGGCGTATGCCGCCACATTCTCGTAAAGCTCGGGCCCGACGCCCGCCTCGATGACCGAGGGTGCGCGAAAGTCCGAACACGCGACGCAGTCGTTGATTTGCGCGATCCGCATTCTGGCCAGTTCGCGTTCCTCCGGTGGCAGAACACTCTGCTGGTAGGCGCCGTGAATCATCCGCTCGACCATGTCGCCGAGTTGCGGTCGCAGCGTCCAGATCATCGCCGCTTCGCCACCGGGGCCGTCGGGTACGTCAAGCCTGGCCATGCATCGGAGCCAACCAGATATTTGTCGTCAATGTCCAGGTTATGCGCGACGACGCGCCGCGCCGTCCCCGTGGATCTGCTAATGCTCGGCCCGCCTCAGGAGTCGCTGCGCCTGCGAAACAAGATCGGCCACGATGTTCGCCGCCGGACGGACCGCGTCGATCAGACCGATCGACTCACCGATCAGTATCGCTGCGGCATCGAAATCCTCGGCGGCGACGGCGGCTTCGTACGTTTTGACGACCTCGGGCAACGACGCCATCAGCTCGGTTTCGTTGCCGTGCCAGCCGTCGACAAATGGATTGCTCAACGCTCGCTCGTTGTACTCGGGCGGCCAGTCCAGCTGCCTCACCGCGTCGTAAACCCTTGTCCGGTAGGTGTCGTCGCCGCCGGCTCGAAGGGCACGCTCATGCGCGCGCGGTGAGACCAGCGACTCGGGGGACGCCCAGAACCTGGTCCCCACCACTACGCCGTCGGCTCCGAGCATCAGTGCCGCGGCAAGCCCGCGCCCGTCGGCGACACCGCCGGCCGCCAGCACCAGCGTTTCGGGTGCACGCTGAGCGGCCAGGTCGACGACGTCAGGCACCAGACGTGAACGTGGAACGAACCGTCATGCCGTGCCCACCCGCCTCGCCGCCCTGGGCGACCACGATCTCCGCACCGGCGTCGAGCGCTCGGCGCGCATGCTCGAGCGTCTGAACCTGCGCCATGAGTGGAATCCCGGCCGCGTGGATCCGTTCGGCAAACGGCTGCAGTTCGCCGAACGACAACATCACTGTCGCCGGCTCCCGCTGAAGAGTCTCGTCGAGCAGTTCCGGGGTGCGGGCCAGACTCCAGGTGATGAAGCCGCACCCCACCCGCGCGCCGTCGGCGAGGCCGAACTCGCGCTCAAGCCACGCCGAATCTCCGTAGCCGCCGCCGATCAGGCCCAGACCACCCGCTGATGTCACAGCCGCAGCGAGCTTGCCGCCCGAGATGAGCGCCATCGGCGCGGAGACGATCGGGTGCTCGATGCCGAAGAACTCGGTGAGGCGGGTTTTCATGAGAGTTCTCCGGTCAGGAACTGCGCCCGCCCGTGGCCGAAAGACCAATCCTCGTCGCCGTTCTCAGTGATCGACACGATGAGGTCTTTCGCATCGAGCCCGGACTTCGCCGCCAGGTTGGCCGCGGCCAATTCGTAGAACCGCTGTTTCATCTCCAGCGAGCGCCGCCGACTCACGACGTGAACCACCACCAGCGCGTCGGAACGCTCGATACCGAGGCCGGTGTCGAGCGCCACGACTTCGTGACTCGGGTGGGTGCGAACCACTTGATAGCGGTCGCGCGGCGGAACGCCGAATGCCTCGACGACCGCATCGTGAATCGCGTCCAACAACGTTCGAATGTCGGCCGGCGCTCGGCCTTCGATCAGGTCGACGTACAACAGAGGCATGACTTCTCCTGCCGGGGCGGCGTGGCGTCGATGCTGACGCTAGACGTGTCAACACGCGCTGGGAACGATCGCTTCCACGCGCACGTACCCACTTGCTGAGCGCCGTTTCGGCATCGCCTGCCTGCGCATTCGCTTCACGGCGCACCGGGTCGACGGCTCGCGATCGTTCTGGCGCACTGATACCCTGCCAACGCCGTCACCTACGACGATGCGCCGCGGTGAATCACACCGGTGGCCTCACGGAAAGAATGTTGTGCGCAGCGGAGATATCAAGGCCCTCACAGGACTTCGCATCGTCGCCGCTGTCTGGGTCGTGCTGTTTCATTTCCGTCCGCTGTTGCGCGATGCGGTGCCCGGATTTCTCGACGCCCTGACGCCCGTGCTCAACTGCGGAGCCCAAGGTGTGGACCTGTTCTTCATCCTGAGTGGGTTCGTGCTGACCTGGAACTACCTCGACCGGATGGGCGAATCCTGGTCGACCCGCGCCACCCTGCACTTCCTGTGGTTGCGGCTGGCCAGGGTGTGGCCGGTGTATCTGGTCACGCTGCATCTGGCGGCTCTGTGGGTCATTTTCACGCTGCACGTCGGTCATATCCCGTCGCAGGAGATCTACCGGTTCACCGCGATCAGCTATGTGCGTCAGGTCTTGATGGCACAACTGTGGTTCCAGCCGTTCTTCGACGATTCGAGTTGGGACGGCCCGGCGTGGTCGATCAGCGCTGAGTGGCTGGCGTACCTGCTGTTCGGGCTGGTGGTACTGGTGATCTTCCGAATGGCGCGCGCAACCCGCGCCCGCAACCTGGTCTGGCTGGCGGTCGCCGCCTCGTTGCCCCCGGTGGTGTCGTTGTTGGTGACGGGCCAGTTCTACACACCGTGGAGTTGGTTGCCGCGCATCGTCATGCAGTTCACCGCCGGGGCACTGGTCGCCGCTGCGGTCAGCCGCTTACAGCTCACCGATCGTGGCCGACAAGCGGCCGGCTTCGCGTCGGCATTGCTGCTCGCGGGCGTGGTCGGCTTCCTCTACTGGTCCGACGCGCACCCGCTGCACGGCGTCTCCGACACCGGCGGTCTGGTCGACATCTTGTTTGTACCGCTGGTGCTGACCCTGGCGATCGGCACCGGCAGCCTGCCCGCGCTGCTCGCCACTCGGCCGTTGGTCTACGGCGGGCAGATTTCGTTCTGCCTGTACATGGTTCACGAGCTGGTGCACACCTCCTGGATCTGGACCGCGCAGCAGTTCGAGCTCACGATGTTCGGCAACGACGGAAAGCTGCTCCTGGCCGCCGTCCTCGCGGTGACCTTCGTCGGCGCGGCCGTGCTCTACCACGTCGTTGAGGAGCCTGCCCGCCTCTGGATGCGCAGGATGGTCGGCGACGGCCGGCCCGTGGTCGACGCCGATTCTGCGGAACAGAGCGCGGGCGGCAAGTTGCAGTCCATCGACGGGGCCCACGACGGACGACCGAAGTCGGTTTCGGCGCGTGCCGGCTGAGCAAAGCCCGTGACGCGAGCAATACTGCGCCACAACATTGATCAAGTACGATCCCTGTGGCGCGCGACCTTCGGTGTTCCGCGCCCGTCGACATAGTGGGGGTTTCACCAGCGCTGACTGGCCCCTATGCAGCGTCCGGTCGGACACAGCGCGTCGACGGCGAAATACGTCGTAGCGCTCTTACGATGCCGCTGATACGGGCAGGACACGCGGCCGAGGTGGTGGACAGTGCAGGTAGCGATTGGTCGGGTAGCCACAGTTGTTGTCACGGCCGCGGTTGCCGCCGGGTTGGTCACGCACAGTCCCGCCGCGCCTCGGTCCGTTCGGACAGTCGCCCGTGGAACACCGATCGACCACGTCGCGGTGATCGGAGACTCCTACACCACCGGCACTGACGAAGGCGGCTGGGGAGCGAACACGTGGACCAACCGCACCTGGCTGACGCTCGCACGCCAAGGCGTCCAGGTCGCGCCGGAGGTCGCCTCGGAGGGCAGGGCCGGTTACGTCGTGCGCGGTGACCACGGCAGCGTCTTCGAGGACCTGACGAATCGCGCGGTTCATCCCGACGATGCGCTGGTGGTGTTCTTCGGTTCACGCAACGACCACGGGGTCGATCCGCCGCAGATGACCGCCATGGCGCACGACACCCTGGATCTGGCCCGCAGGATCTCTCCGTCGGCGAAGTTGCTCGTGATCGGCCCGCCATGGACTGATTCCGATCCGCCGTTGGATGTCCTCTATGTCCGCGACATTCTCAGCGGTCAGGCCCACGACGCCGGTGCCACGTTCATCGACCCGATCAGCGAAGGCTGGTTCGTCGGTCGACCCGACCTGATCGGGCCCGACGGAGTACACCCCAACGACGCCGGACACGCGTACATGGCGGAGAAAATCGCTCCGCTCATCCATGCGCAGCTGTCCCGGCGCAGCTGATTGCGCCCGTAGTCAACGCGTTTCCCTCCCGCTCGTCTCGGGTACCTCGGGGTGCACGGGACAACAGTGGGGATCTGAGGATGAAGTCTTTTCGTGCGGCGATGACAGTGTTCTTCGGCGCGGCCTTGCTCGTGTTGGCTGTCGGCTGTGGCGGTGGGGGTAAGGGCGGTCCCACCACGACGACAACGACAACACGACGACCCCGTCGTCGAGCGTGGCGCCGACTCCGGCTCCATCGATGGCACCCGGCGGCGGTGCGACTGGCGGTGGCGGACCGGGCGGCGGAAGCGGCAGCGTTCCCGGCGGACCCACTGGCGGTGGCGGACCGGGCGGCGGAAGCGGCAGCATTCCGGGCGGCCCGACCGGTGGCGGGGGCCCCGGCGGCGGAAGCGGCTGCATTCCCGGTGTCGGTTGCGGTGGCGGCGGACCGGGCGGGGGCGGCGGCTGCATCCCCGGCGTCGGCTGTGGCGGCGGCTGACCGCCGAGGCACTTCGCCGGATAACTCTTTGCAGATTCGAGGGATCAACTCCTTAGTCCCAAGGCGCGGACGGGATTAGGGTCGGAGCAACTCGACTGCTAGGGGATCGCACATGGCCAAGCTGAGGTTTGGGTATTTCATCGCTCCGTTTCACCGCGCAGGTACCAACCCGACGCTGGCCATCCAGCGAGATCTCGAGTTCGTCGAGCATCTCGACGCGCTCGGCTTCGACGAGGCGTGGATCGGCGAGCATCACTCCGCGGGCAGCGAGATCATCGCCTCGCCGGAGATTTTCATCGCGGCTGCCGCGGAGCGGACCAAGTGGATCAAGTTGTGTACCGGGGTCATCTCGCTCGCGTATCACAATCCGCTGTGGGTCGCCGACCGGTTGATGATGCTGGATCACCTCACCCACGGTCGGGTGATCGGTGGGGTAGGGCCGGGTTCACTGCCCAGCGACTCGGGGATGATCGGGTTGACGCCGACCGACACCCGAGAGTTGTTGGACACCAACCTCGACATCGTTGTCCGGCTGCTGCGCGGTGAGACGGTGTCCGCGAAGACCCCGACGCACGAGTTGCACAACGCCCGCCTGCAGCTCGCCCCGTACTCCGACGGGGGTGTCCCGCTGGCGGTAGCCGCGGTGGCCTCGCCGACCGGTGCGCGACTGGCCGGCAAGCACGGCATCGGCCTGCTGTCCATCGGGGCGACACTGACGGTCGAAGGCTTCAACGCGCTGCAATATCACTGGGACATCGTGGAAGAGCGCGCGGCGGTCTACGGCACGGCGGTCGACCGTAAGAACTGGAGTCTGGTTGGGCCGTTCCACATCGCCGAAACCGAGAAGCAAGCCCGCGAGGACGTGAAATTCGGCCTGGAGCCGTGGTTCCGGTATTTCCAGAAGGTTGCCGCGTTCCCGCAGATGACCATGCCAGGCGAGCAGATCGACGAGATGATCGACGTGATCAACGACAACGGCGCCGGCGTCATCGGCACACCGGAACGGGCCCGCGAACAAGTGCAGCGGATGTGGGATCAGTCCGGTGGATTCGGCTGCATGCTGCAGATGGGCCACGAGTGGGCCAACCCGGCGGCAACCAGACGGTCGGCTGAACTGTTCGCCGCCGAAGTGATGCCGCATTTCCAGGGTCAGGCGCAGCCGACGCTGGACGCCGCCATGCGTGCCAGCGAGGCACGAGAAGGCCTTGCGCAATCGCAGAACGACGCCGTCGCGCATATGACCAAAAAATATCAAGACGAAATCGCCTCGAAATAGCCGACTTTCGGCCTCAGCTGACCTTGATCCCGAACCACTGCCGCAGGATGGGACGAAGTTCATCGGCGTCGGGCTGGGATGCCGACGACGCCCACGCCACGTAACCATCCGGCCGCACCAGCAGCGCCGTGGCCGACACGTCGCCGACGGCACGTCCGGCGACAACCGTAATCCGCTCTGCGACATCGGGAATCGCGGCGGCAATGCCTGCATGCTCGGTGAGATCGATCAGCAATGGACGACCGCTGCGCGCAAGCTCGGCCACCCGCCGCGTCGTTCCGTGGCTCGTCACAGCGAAATCGGGCACCCACCGTCCGGCCAGCGGATGGGCGTCTGCGCCCAGCACGTAGTGATTGTCGTTGCCGGACAACAAATCACTGATCCGCTTGGCATTGTGCGGATCTTCGACAAGCTCGGAAAACATCTCGCGCAGCGCGGTGATCTCCGTCCCCGGGCGCACCAGGGCAAGCTGGGCGCGGCTGTGCATGATGACCCGCTCCGCGGCGGGCCGGCGCTCGGCCGGGTAGGTGTCGAGCAGCGCGGGATTGACACCACCCGAGATGACCGCGGCGAGCTTCCAGCCGAGGTTCACCGCGTCTTGCAGGCCGAGGTTCAAGCCCGGCCCGCCCATCGGCGAATGGACATGCGCGGCATCACCGACCAGGAACACCCGGCCCGCACGGTATTGCGAGGCGATCCGGGAGTTGATGCCGTAGAAGCGGCGTAGATCCAGCGGCGCGTCGGGCGACACCGGCGTGAGCGGTACATCCGCTCCGACAACACGTTTCAGGCTGGCTTCGATCTCGGCCAAGCTCACCGGCTGTTCGTTGTAGGCCTCGTCGCTGTCGTCGACTCGGTCCTCATTGGCCGATCGATCCAATTCCATGGTGATGACCATCGCCCGGTCACCGAGTCGGCGGCACGCGAAAACACCTTGCTCAGCACGATGGAACGGCGTGTGCGCCACCCGACCCCAGCCAGGGATGTTGAGCTCGCCGGTCGCCGGGTCTACCCAGTCGGCGGGTGGCGCCACCCCGAACGCCATCCGGGCCACCGCGTCGTGCGAGGTCATCCCCGGGAATTCGATGCCCGCCAGTTTGCGCGTCAGACTGGTGCCCCCGTCGGCGCCCACGAGGTAGTGCGCCGGCAGTTCGTAGGGGCCGTCCGGACCGTCGACATGCACGACGACACGGTCTCCGTGCTGTTCGAATCCAACGAGTCGATGGCCCCATCGAATATCGGCGCCGTTGTCCCGGACCCGCTCAGCCAGGATCTGGACCAGCCGTGGCTGCTGGACAGGGACCATGAAGTGCTGCGGATCGGGCACCGCGGTCAGATTCAACGCCATCGCCCCGAACATGGCCCACGGGGACGGTTGAGGGGGATCCGGCGTGCCGGCCACCACGCTGTACAGCCCGCGATGATCGAGCAGCCGAACCGCTTGGCCGGTAATCCCATTCGCGCGCCTTTGCGGGTTGGGTCCGGGCAACGGCTCCAGCACGACGGGTTGAATACCGGCCAAACCGAGCTCGTTCGCCAGCATCAGGCCGTTCGGGCCGGCCCCGGCGATGACGACGTCATTCATTTAGGACAGCTTACTGATCCGCCGCCGGGTATGACAAGCTACTTGATTTAGCCCAGCTGGAGGATGGCGGTGGCGACGGCCAGACCCAGACCGATCACTGCAGGCGCCGTGTCCGTCGCGCTGTCGGATGACCGTACGTGAAAACCGATGGCGCCCAACAGAAGCAGGGCTGCACCGATGGCAGCCGCCACACCTATCGGTGGCCAGGCCAGGCCCGCCAGCACACCTGCGACGGCGGCGAGTTCGAGCGACCCGATCATCCGCCACTGCACCGCACTGAGGCCGAGATGGTCGCGGATTGTCAGTGATTGCTGAACTCCGGCAATCTTGATGAATCCGGCAAAAGCGAGCATTGCGGCAAGCAGCGCCGTCACGACTACTTTGGCGATCATTGCTACACGGTAAACCTCAGCCTGAGATGCCGGTGGCGGATGCGAAGGCGCGCAGCTCGCGCTCGATGTCGGATCCCGCTGGCTGGTAGGCGACTTCGGTGACCCCGGCGGCGGCGAGGCCGCGCACCCGTTCGGCCACCTGCTCGGCGGTCCCCGTCAGCGCCGCTGCGCTGGCCATCGGGACGAGGTCGGCGACATAGGGCTCGTCACGCGGGTTGGCCTTCACCAGGTGCCCTTCGTGGATCGCGAGATGCCGTTCGTTTTCCGGATGTTTCTCGACTGCCTCCCGCCAGCCGCGTCCGCCCGGCAGGCCATCCACGGCCGCGGCGCCACCACGCTCGTACACGGCGTGATACATCACCACTGCTCCGGGACCTGCGGCGTCGACGACTCGGGCCGAGGTCAGCTCTTCGCCCTCCTCGAGCACCGTCCCGAAGGACAACAGGGCCCGCCAGTCGGCCGCGTGGACCGCGTCGGGTTGAGGCACGGCGGCCGAGAACACGCCGTCGCCCAGTTCGGCGGCTACCGCCAGTCCCTTGGGGCCGTCGGCTGCGATCAGGATCGGTACGTCGATCGGTCGTGCGGCGCCGTATCCGGACGGCTGCATCATCCGGATCCTGGCGCCGTCCCATTCGACGGTCTCGCCGGCCAGCAGCGCCTTCAGGCAGCGGACGTAGTCGGCGACCTGGCGCCACGGCAGCGGTCGCTTGCCCAGCGAGAAGCGCCCGGTGAAACCGGATCCGATGGCGACCGCGACCCGCTCCGGCGCCTGATCCACGAGTTCGGCGATGGCGGCCGCGTTGACCATCGGGTGCCGCAGGCTGGGAATCAGCACGCCGGGACCGAGGCCGATGCGCGACGTGCGTTGCGCGCACCGGGTCAGGATCATCCACACGTCGGGATACAGCGCGGGGGAGTCGTAGAGCCACGCTCGTCGGTAGCCGAGCGATTCCGCGAGTTCAACATGCGCCGGGGTGTCCGATGACGTCGCGAACGCACAAGAGATATCCATGACCGGACCCTACCGAGGCGTCGAAATGATCCTTTGGCTTTCTGCTCCTGGGTAGGGTTCTGGCAGACACCGGCGATGACAAGGGGCCGCGGATGGCGGGGATGGCGGAGCTGGTGCCGGTCCTGACTGCGCACCGTTTCGACGAGGCCGCGCTGGCCCGGTTTCTGCGCGGTCGGCTGCCGGGATTCGACGGCCAATTACAGGTTCGACAGTTTCAGGGTGGGCAGAGCAATCCAACGTTTCATCTGCAGACCGCGGGTGGGGAATATGTCTTACGCAAGAAGCCGCCCGGCAAGCTGCTGCCGCGAGCACACGAGGTCGAACGCGAGTACCGCGTGATGGCCGCGTTGGCCGAAACGGACGTCCCCGTACCGCGCATGCAACTGCTGTGTGATGACGAATCCGTGCTCGGTACAACATTTTTCGTGATGGATCACGTGCCGGGTCGGGTCTTCCCCGACCGGGTCATGCGCGATGACTCTCCCGCGCACCGCGCCGCCGTCTACGAAGATCTGGCCCGGGTGCTGGCGGCGCTGCACGGTGTGGATTGGCGCGGCGTCGGACTCGAGGGATACGGACGCCCGGAGGGCTACATGCAACGTCAGGTGGCGCTGTGGACCCGACAGTGGGAGGCCGCCCGCATGGAAGACATGCCCGCAATGGATCGGCTGGCGGCGTGGCTGCCCGAGCACCTGCCGACTGATGATGCGCCGCCGTGTATCGCCCACGGCGACTACCGACTGGGCAACGTGTTGCTGCATCCGAGTGAGCCACGTGTGGTGGCGGTGCTGGACTGGGAACTGTCGACGATCGGTAACCCGCTGGCCGACCTCGGGTATTTCTGCGTGACGTATCACGTGCCTGGCGGGCCGGGCGGCAGAAGTGGCGTCTTGGGCGAAAACCTCACCGGCACCGGCCTTCCCGATCAGAAGACGTTTCTGGACAGCTACCGTGCTCATGCCGGCCGGGAGCTTCCAGACTCGCTCGACGTGTTCGTGGTGTTTTCGATGTTCCGGCTGGCCTCGATCACCGCCGGAGTGTGGCGGCGCGGCGTCGACGGCAACGCAGCGGATTCACGTGCCGGCACCGACGAGTATCGCGAGCGCTACCGCAGCATGGCCGAGACGGCCTGGGAATTGGCCCAAACACTCACCGCCTGAATGACTTAGGACAGTCCGGCGAAGTAGAAGCCGATCAGCAGCGTGAAAAGCCCCAGCACCCAGCTGCTGGTGGTCACCTTCAGCCAGACGGGTGCGCTGCGAACCTCCATGAAATAGGCAATCACCAGCTGCGCCTTTACCGCGGCGATCAGCAACACCACGGTGGTGACCGTAGTGTTGATCTGGTGGGCGGCGCCGCCGTCGAGGGAGATCAATGACGACGCGATGGTGACCGTCGTGAGCAACGCCCACACGATCGTCAGGGGGCTGCGGAGCAGTGACGTCACGGGTTACCTCATCAAGTAGAGCAAGGCGAACAGGACCAGCCACAGAACATCGACCATGTGCCAGTAGGTTGCACCGGTCTCGACGAACGACATCTTGGGCTTCGCCGACGTTTTGAGGTTGCGGATGACGAAGCACATGATGACCAGACCGAGTGCAACATGGCACAGGTGCATGCCGGTCATCACGAAGTAGTACATGAAGAACAGGTTTGCGCCCGGCGTCAGGCCGGTGGTGATTTCGGGAATCCACTCGAACAGCTTGAGCAGTGGGAAGGCGGCCCCGAAGGCAAGCGCGATGCCCCAACCCCGCACGGCATTTGCCGTGTTGCCGGCCCGAGCCGCCGCCGTGCCCAGCGCGACGAACAGCGAACTCGTCAGCAGCACAACGGTATTGATCGCACCGACGTCGAGATTGAGCCGCGCCTGACTCCGCAGGAACACGTCGTGATGCTGGCCCCGGAAATACATATAACCGACAAAGTAGACGCCGAAGATCAGCAGGTCCCCGATGACGAAGAACCACATGCTCGACGCGCCGGGCACGTGACCGCGCGCGTCGACGTCGGCTCGGGACTCACTGGCACCAGCGGTAAGGCCCTCAGCCACTTCGGTCATGCGCCGGTCCTCGACTGGTGGTCTGCTGCGGCCGGCGCTGACTCGGGCGGGGCGTTGTCGAGTTCGGCCTCCGGCTGGTTCTTGATCGCCTTGAAAATGCAGACGTACACGATCATCTGCCACGACACGTAGAGCGTCATCGCGAACCAGAAGGTCATCACGCCGTTCCAGGCGAAGGGGCCCGACTTGGAGATCCAGACCGGCGCAGCCATCAGCTCGGTCACGTACTGCCAAATCGTGTAGTAGCCCAGCCACTTCGGCAGAATGTTGTTCTCGTCGAGAATGATGGCCAGACCAAAGGCCATCCACATGACGCAGAAACAACCCAGCGAGCCGATGAACGCCAAGTAGCCGAAGTCGTAGAGCATCGTCTGGACGGCCGCGCTGTAGCCGGGTCGGAAAGCACCCAGTCCGAAGCAGAACATGGGGAACAGCTGGCCGACCATCGCGCCGGTGATCGACCCCATCATGACGGAATACCGGAACACCGGACTCACCGACATCCGCCTGATCTGTATCAGGTAGACGGCGTTCGACACCGGCGCCAGCCCGTAGACCAGCGTCAGGATCACGCACGCGACCAGAAGATTGTGGGAATGCATGAATTCGACGATGTTGGGCGTCGGATTGCTCGGTGACCGTGGCGGCATCATCCAACTCAGCGGTACGAACACCACCCCGAACACGTTGAAAAAGAACGGCACGCTCCAAAACGCAATCCACTGATCGAGTTTGGGGTTCCTGCGGCGCGACTGGGCTTGGCTACCCGAGGCCGGCGGTATCGTCGCAACGGTGCTGCTCATGCGAGAGCCACCCGCTCGTCGCCCTGGTGATTCACCGCGCGCAGTAGCGCCCAGAACATCACCACGATGTAGACCGCAAACGTCGCCAACCGCAAGGTGAATGACAATGCACCGTTGAAGGCGAGCGGCCCCGTCTTGTAGAGGATCGAGAACGCACTCGGGGCCAGCAGCGCGACGGTTGCGACGTTGAAATGTGCGACCCAGCGCGGAAAGATCGGATCGGGCCGCTCATCGAGGTACACGCTCAGTGCGAAGCACAGGTTCTGCACCATGATCGTGCCGACTGGCGCGATGAAGAAGAACCACGCCATGTCGTTGAGCAGGCTGATCAACTGCGGATCGCGGTCTGGCCGGAAAGCGGCCATGCCCCAGCAGTAGTCGGCCAGGATGAAGCCCGTCGCGCCGATGCCGACATTGATCACATACGCGTACGTCAGGACGGGGCTCGAGGTGGTGGCGCGCGACATTTGAACCGCTGTCACCGCGAACAGTGGCACTAGAGAGCACGCGATGAGGTTGCAGAGAATCGACACGCCCAGGATGCCGGTGTTGTTGGTGCGGAAGAACGCCGCCACATCTTCGGGTGTCAGCGTCGGGGACAGCGGCGGCGAGAAGGCCGGAAACGCGAAGTAGGCGATCACGAACAATGCCACCGCAGGCGGCGCTGTCCACAACAGGATGCGTTGACCTCGGGTATTCATCGATGCCATCTCCGTCGTCGGGAGCCGTGATCTCGCCACGAGACCCTGCGGTTCTAGATCTAGCACGCTCACTGACAAATGACAACGAAATGCACACATTGTGCGTTCGTGGCCGAAGATAACAGGACGAGGCACAAAGGTGGAAACTGTTGGCGATGAATGACGTAAGCGCACCGCTGCTGTTCGGCGGATCCACCGGGTGGGCCATTTTGAGTGATACTTGTCAGCGAATTGCCGGAATGCGGCAGAATAGTCCCGTGCCAGACACTGCGACCGGTCGCGATGCCCAGCGCCGAAAAACGCGCGCGCGGGTGCTCGACGCCGCGATCGTCGAGTTTCAACGAGCCGGCGCGAACGCGGCAGATATCAACGCGATCGTCGAAGCCGCCGGTGTTGCCCGCAGCACGTTCTACTTTCATTTTCCGACCAAGGAACATGTGCTGCTGGAATTGATCCGCCGTGACGAGGACTACCTCGCCGAGGAGCTCGGCAGATTCCTGGACACCCGCCGAAACTTGCGAGCGGTGCTCGAGGAGATCATCAGACTCGTATTGGCACTCGAAAGCCGTTGGGGTGCGGCATTATTTCGCGATGTCGTCGGTCTCTACTTCGCGCCGGCGGCGATCAAGGACGAGACGTGGATCAAACACCCGACGTTCTTGCTACTGGCGGCCGAGATCGAACGCGCCCGTAACCGCGGCGAACTCTACGATGACGTCACCGGCTATGAGAGTGCAGCGTTTTTTCTGATCGGCGTTCACGCGCAACTCGTCAGCGCCGGCGTGCCGGGGGCGAGCCGCGATGACGTGCTCAAAAAATTCGTGACGAGCACTCTGCGCAGCCTGCAGCGCTAGGCGGCGCGCTCGTCACAGTTTCCTCAGTGCCCGGGCAACTTTGACGTAGGGCGCCGTGGACGACGCGCTCTTGGCCAGGCTCGGCTGGATACCGCCGGCGTTGCCCAACACCAGATATCGCAGGCCGTGGTCGCGGAAGTCGGCGATCTGGTCGACAACTTCGTCCGGTGTGCCCACGGCGAACAACTCCTCGACCAGAGAGCGCGGGACCTTGGCGGCATACGACAGCGCGGTCTGCTCGTCGAGCAGTTGCGGCAAATAGTCCTGCACGCCGGTGAAATCGGCGCCCATCGGGTGTTCGGCTCCGTGGCGGGCCCACGCCTCGCCCGGGAAATTGAGCGTGAACACCTTGGCGATATCGGACTCGACCACATCGTCGATCTCGCCTCGGGTGCGGCCGGTGACGATGAAGCGAATCAGCGCCGGAACAACAGACTCGGGGTCGCGGCCGGCGTCCGAAGCCGCCGTTCTGACCAGCGTGAGTTGCTGACCGTACTCGTCGGCACGAGTGGTTCCGGGAAACCAGCCATCGCCGTACCGTCCGGCGGCACGCATCATGCGCGGGCCGTGGGCGGCTATCCAGATCGGCGGCCAGGCCCCCTTATACGGCGGCAGCGCGAATGTCGCCTTGTGTAGCGGGAAGAACGCCGAATCACGGCTCACCAGTTCACCATTGGAATCCCACAGCGCGCGGATCGTGGCGACGGCCTCCTCGAAGCGCGCCACCGGCTTGGACCAGTCGACTCCGTATGGCTCGTTGCTCTCGCGCTCGCCCGTGCCGATACCCAACACTGCGCGTCCGCGGGTGAGCAGGTGCAGCGATGCGGCCGCCTGGGCCGTCACCGCGGGGTTGCGCCGACCGGTGTCGGTGACAGCGACACCGAGACGCATCCGGCCGAGCTTGTTGTGCCCAGCGAGGTATCCCAGCATCGTCCACGGCTCGAGGTGGGCGTCCATTTTCGGGATGAGGCGCGACGCCCCGACATATTCCGGCTTCCACATCGAGGGCGGCAGAACGGAGGTGAGATGATCTGCCAGCCAGAACGAGTCGGCCCCACAGGCCACCGAGGTCAGGTAGTCGGCTTGAATCGGCGCGCGGGGCCCGAAGCGGGAGTTGATGGTGTTGTTCAGCACCCCGATCTTCATGCCTGGCCTCCCGTGTTATCGACAAGCACCCGGTAGCGGCGTTCGCTGAATCGCCACACGCCCCCGGCACGCCGCAGCTGGTCTTCATACGTTCCGATGAGCTGATGCGTCGAGCCGTCACGGAACCGCAGCGTCTCCAGGCAATAGCTGCGTGCGCTCGCATGATCGCCGTCGACCTCGATAGCCCCGATCTGCGTCACGAAAACCATCTGTGACAACACTTTCCAGATCCCGTTCCAGTGCGCGCGCAACTCGTCGGTGCCGTGGGCCTCACCGCCCTCGCCGAGCCGGGCGCCGTCCGGTGTCCAGCAGTCCAGGTAATCCTCGAGTGCCTTGCAAGTGACCGCATCGCTGTAACTGTCGAATCGTTCCCGGATACTGAGGCGATCCTCGATGGGGCCGGTGAACATGACCGACGCTCCTTCCTCGACGCGCGCTCAGACCGATGGCGGTGACAGTGGCTCGCGCACAGCGCATTCGAACCCGCTCGAGACCGTCGCCATGGTCGTAGGGGGAGTCACCACCGGCTACTCGGAACTGAGGATAGCCGCTCGGCTACCCAGGTGATAGCTTTTCGCGGCACAGCCCGCCGTGGTCTGGAAAAGGCACAGTTCACAGGCCTCGACGCGGTTAGTCGATCGGCTAGCCTTTACCGGTGATCACCCCGCACACCACCGGCCGAGCGCGCTTGGGCGCCCGCGTTTACAGCCCAGCGCAGATCCGCATCATGGGCGCGGCGCTGGATTTGTTCGCCACCCACGGTGTAAGTGGTACGTCGTTGCAGATGATTGCTGATGCGCTCGGGGTGACCAAGGCGGCGGTCTATCACAAATTCAAGGCCAAAGACGACATCGTGCTCGCTGTCACCGAGGCTGAATTAGGCAAGCTGGAAGACGCGCTGACTGCTGCGCATGCCCAACACGACGCCGTCGAGGCGCGAAAGATGTTGCTGGAGCGTGTGATCGACTTGTCCGTCGAGCGTCGGGGGTTCATCCGAGTCATGCAGAACGACCCGGTCGTCGTTCGCCTTCTCGGCGAACACGAGCCGTTCCGGGCCTTCATGAGCGAGCTCTACGCCACCCTGCTCGACCAGGGCGACGAGATTGAGGCCCGCATCTCGGCCGCTTTCGTGACCGCTGCCATCGCCAGCACCACGGTGAGCCCACTCGTCGAAGACATCGACACCGAGACGCTGCGGGCCAAGATGACCGAGCTGACCGAGCGCATGCTCAGACTGGCCCCGCTGAAAGGTACGCCGACCCGGGATCAGCCGAACGGCTCGCCGTCGAGTTAGCCGCTCGGCTACCCTACGTTCCCGCCGAATGCCCGCGCCCATACACTGACCGATCGTGGGCATTTTGTTTGGCTTCGCGCCGTGGATCGTCTATTGGGTCCTGGTCGGCAATGCGCCATTTCTCGTCGCCGCTCTGGTCGCCTTCGGTATCGCCCTCGCCGGGCTGGCCGCCGGGTATCTCACCCGGACGCCCAGACGGTCACTCGAAATCGGTGCCGGTACAACATTTTTGATACTCACGGCGCTGACTCTGCTGGCCGGTGAGTCGGTCGTGCAGCGGTGGGCGCTGCCACTCAGCTTCGCCGGGTTGCTGCTGGCCGCCTTGCTCGGCCGGCAATTCGGCACGTCGTTCGTGCATGAGTACGCAGCTGGGAATCAACCGCCGGGGGTGGTCAACAGCGATGTGTTCGGCCAGATCGTCACGCGGTTGACCTCGATCTGGGTCGCGGTGTTCGCGGGTATGACGGTGTCGTCGTCGGTTCCGCCGGTGGTGGCCGCCGACGCCTCGATCCTCAACACCCACGCCGCCGTGGACTACATCGGCTATTGGGTGGTGCCGTTCACGCTGCTCGGGCTGGGCGCGCTCGCCAGCCGGATCCTGCCGGACTGGATGATCGCCGCGGCCGGCGATATCGAACGCAAGACCACGTTCGTCGCGTACCACGAGGCCACTATCGACGAGCTGTACTACTTGGCGCAGGAGCACGCCAATCGCGAGGTGGGCGCGGGCGAAGAGGCGTATGCCGTCAAGGTGGGCGGCAAGGGCACGGCGCTGGTCGGCGACGAAAGCCGCCATTCGTGGCCGTCGACGTACAAAGTGCGTCAGTCGCGGCGCTGACGGGCTCAGGTCAAAAAACGCCTCTGGCAACATGACGACGAGTCCAGATGACTGATCGAACCCCAGAACCCAGTGCACCCCACGACTCGGTTGGGGACGTAGACCGTCGGCTGCAGCCCGCAGCTGTCCTCGACCCTGCCATCGTCGGTGTATTGGCCGCCCTCATCAGTCTGGGCGGGGCCGGCCGCCCATCTTTCTGGTACGACGAGGCCGCCACCATCTCGGCCTCCTACAGTCGTTCGCTGTCTCAGTTGTGGCAGATGCTGGGAAACGTCGACGTCGTCGAGGGCGTCTACTACCTGCTCATGCACGGCTGGTTCCACGTGTTCCCGCCCACGGAGTTCTGGGCGCGCGTGCCAAGTGGCCTCGCGGTCGGCGGCGGCGCCGCGGGCGTGGTCGTGCTCGCCAGGCACTTCGACTCGTCCCGCATCGTCGCGCTGGCCTGCGGAGTTGTCTGTGCGATTCTGCCGCGGACAACATGGGCCGGCATCGAAGCTCGCCCGTACGCGCTTTCGATGATGGCCGCCGTGTGGGTGACGGTGCTGCTCGCGTGTGCCATTCGCCGCGACACCCGGTTGGTCTGGGTGTGTTACGGGATTGCCCTGACAATGTCGGTTCTGTTAGACGTCTATCTGTTGCTGTTGTTGGTCGCGCACGTCGCGTTCGTTTCGGCTTTCGAGCGCAACCACACGGCGCGGCTGCGACGGTTCGTCATGACCTCGACTGTGGCGTGTTGCGTTCTGACGCCGTTCGTCGTTGCGGCCGTCAACCAGGCGCATCAAATCAGTTGGATCGCCCCGATCGGGCACCGAACGATCGAAGACGTGGCGATTCAGCAGTATTTCGAGCGAGATCCGCTGTTTGCGCTCTTGTCAGCTCTGGTGGTGGCGACGGCTATCATCTTGCGGCGCAGGACATCTGCCCAGTTGACGGACTCGGATCGCCGATTATTGGTCTTGGCGATCGCCTGGTTGCTGTTTCCCACTGTTTTGGCCCTCGTCGGGGCGGCGTTCATTCACCCCGTTTACACGCCGCGTTACTTGGCCTTCACAGCACCGGCGTTGGCGCTGATCGTGGGCTTCTACATTGCCAGGGTGGCCTCTCGACCGTGGGCAGTCGCAGCTCTGATCGTCCTCTTTACCGCTGCCGCGGTGCCGAATTACCTTTTTGCTCAACGTACTCCGTATGCCAAATATGGAATGGACTACAGCCAAGTCGCTGATCTGATCACGGCGAAGGCGGCACCCGATGACTGCTTGCTCGTCAACGACATGGTCACGTTTATGCCCGCCCCGATGCGCCCGCTGCTTGCGGCTCGGCCGGACGCCTATCGAAAGCTCGTTGACCTCACACTGTGGCAACGGGCGGCCGAACGAGGCGAGGTCTTCGACACCAATCTCATCCCGGAGGTGGTCGCGAAGCCCCTGGGGCGGTGCAGGCTGGTCTGGATCATCACGCAGGCGGACGAGTCGATGCCTGCGCACGAGCAAGGATCCGCTATTCCGCCCGGCCCTGCCTACGGCGCAACCCCTGCCTTCGCGGTTCCGCGCGAGCTGGGATTCCGACTGGTCGAGCGGTGGCAATTCAGCCTGGTACAGGTGATCGAAGCGGTGCGGTAGGTCGCTACCAGACTCGCACGTAATCGACGAGCATCTGAGCCGGGAACGTGCCCGCCGCGGGATCACCGGCGCCGACACCGCCGACGGCGAGTGTCAACATCGGTGTCATCCAGTAGCCAGGATTGCTGAACGGCCACCGCTTGTCTTCCGGCGGTGCGCCGAACACGTGGATCGGCTTGGGGGAACGCTGAAGTACGGCTTTGCGCCGTCCACGTAGTCCCGCCAGAACTTGAAGCCTTCCTCATCCCAGCGCATACGCCAGGTGTGCCACGCGCTGTCGACCATCCCGGGAATCGACTTCCCTTCCCAGGTTTTTCCGTTGGACGCCGCATGGACGGTCGTACCGGGAGCCCATTCGCCGTTGCCGTACCACTCGAAGAGATCGACCTCGCCGTCCGGCTGCGGATCTTCGTTGACGGTCCAAAACGAAGGCCACAGGCCCGGGTACAGGCAGTCGAGTTTGATCCGGGCTTCCCAGGTGGTCCCAATCGGGCCACGCCAATTGCCGCGCAGTTTTCCGGTGAAGTACTGGTCGCCTTGGCGGGTGGCTTGGAGGACCAGGTTGGAATTTCCGTCGAGAAAAACATTGCCGGCGCTGTATATACCGTCGACCGGTGGATATACGTCGTCTTGCCAGGTCTGCGGCGTCCATTTCGCCAGGTCTGGGCCTTGACCGGCCGGTCCGTTGAACTCGTCGTGGAAAATGTAAGCCCCCGCGCTCGCATCGGCCGGCGCAGCCGGGGGCGAGGGGTGCGCCCAGGCTTCCGGTAGCCGCATCGCGGCTGTCAGCGCGCCCAGCCCCACGGTCATCATTGCGTTGCGTCGATTGATCCCTGGCACCCGTAGACCATATATAGAGGTGTGCCGGCTCCGCATGGCAGCCCGCACAGGTTTGGGCCGTGTTCATACATCAGAACCCCGCCCCGACTGCAATGTGTCGAACTTGGCAGACTGTGCCCATGGCACAGATAACTTTGCGCGGAAACACGATCAACACCGTCGGCGATCTGCCGGCCGTCGGGGCGAAGCCGCCCGCGTTCAACTTGACCGGTTCGGATCTGGGTGCGGTGAACAGCGAGCAGTTTCAGGGTAAACCCGTGCTGTTGAACATCTTTCCGTCGGTGGACACGCCGGTCTGCGCGACCAGCGTTCGCAAATTCAACGAGAGTGCCGCCGCGGGTGGCGTATCGGTGGTGAACGTGTCCAAAGACCTGCCGTTCGCGCAGGCGCGCTTCTGCGGCGCAGAGGGCATCGAGAACGTGCAGACCGCCTCAGCGTTCCGCGACAGCTTCGGTGAGGACTACGGCGTCACCATCGCCGACGGCCCGTTCGCCGGCCTCCTCGCCCGTGCCGTCGTGGTGATCGGCGCCGACGGCAACGTGGCCTACGAAGAACTGGTGCCCGAGATCGCCCAGGAACCCAACTACGACGCAGCGCTGGCCGCCCTGAGCGCATCGTCCTGACTCGTCTCGGCGTCTACCTCGCAACAGCCGGGTAGACGCCGAACCGGATCTGCCACGACGGAGTTGCCTAGGCGTGGGCGCGACCTGGCGAACACAGCGCCACCAGCAGCACGCCCACACCGAATATCACCGCGGTCAGCCACGGGAAATGGCCGTACGGCGCGAAGCCTTGCGCAGCGAGATAGGCCAGCCCGTAGGACGCCATCCCGGTGCCGGCCAGCATGACCGGTCCGGCCCAGCGGCCTACCAGCACATTCAGACCCGGAAGCGGCGCGGCAAACAATCGCCTACCCCACCACAGCAGGACCAACTCGACCGCCGTCACCAGGCTCAGGATCGCCACCCACTCCAGCCGGGCGAGCCACCAGTCCGCCCCGCCCTCGACCGGTTGCGGCAACAGCCCGGCCGGGTAGCCGACGATCGCCACGATCACCACCGGAATCATGTGCCACAGGTAGAGCGCCATCACATTGGAGTTGGCTCGCGACAGCACGCGCTGAATCGCATCCTGTCGCAGCGCGCGGTTGACCACCGGCGCGAGGCTGATCACCAATCCGGCCTGTGCGCACCCGAACGCCACCATTGCCAGCGAAGGCGGCTCGGTGTTCTGGACCACTTCGCCGGGAACGCCGATCATGCTGACCGGGTAAGGACCAAGCCCGATCAGCAGCGCCAGCGCGCAGGCCGAACTCGCGGCTAACAGTCCGGGCCGACGTCCCGCTAAAAGCCCGCTCTGCCAAGCGATTCCGAGCTGATAAAGCAGCGCCCAGCACAGCAAGTAATTCAGCCAACTCAGGTAGGGGACGTGGCCGGCCAGCGAGGCAGCATCGACCGCCGCCACGCCTGCGGCGAGTGCCGCCGGCACGAGCAGTCCCCAACGGCGTTGCGCCGCAATCGCAATCGGGGTGAGCGAAACCACGATCACGTAGACGGCGAGAAACCACAGATGCATGGCCACCGCCCAGCCCGCATACTCCAGGAGCGACCCCGACACGCCCGTGTTCTCGAACGTCACAACACCTGCTGAAAGCAGCAAGGCGTACACCGTCGAAGGCCCCAGCACGCGGGCGAGTCGATGCCGCACCCACGTCTGGCGCGACATCTCGTCATTGGCTCGCCGATGCGTCCAGGACACCGCAGCGGCGTAACCGGCGACGAGGAAGAAGATGGGCACGGCCTGGAAAATCCAGGTGAGCCATTGGGTCCACGGCTGATCCATCAGCGGGTTCTGCCGGCCGAACGACCCGTCGTGATAGGTCACCGACCCGGCGATCCAGTGCCCGAGGACGATCAGGATTACACCCACTACGCGGTAGAAGTCCACCGCGAGATTGCGCGCCGGGCCCTCCGCCATACCCGAAAAGTACCCGCGCCGCGCAGAGCTAGGTGTGACCTGTGAGGTTTATGAGTCAAGTGCCTGAGAAATCCGACCCCCGAATTGTTCCGGTAAACTCGGGTTCTCGACGCCGAGGTTCGGCGGTTCGTAATTCGGAAGGTGTTCCACATATGGTCACGCGTTCAAAGAGCAAACTGGCTGCCATAGCCGGGGGTCTGGCGCTGTCAGCGCTCGCTGGCGCGGGGATCGCGTCTGCGGACGAGTTGAGTCCTGCGGCGATCAACACGACCTGCAACTACAACCAAGTCGTCCAGGCACTCGATGCGCAGTCACCGGGAGCCGGAACCAAGCTGCGCACTTCGGGCCTCGCAAGTGGCTTCCTACAGCGCTACCTGGCTTCCGGTCCGGACCAGCGAGTCCAGATGGCCCAGCAGGCCGAGCAGCAGTTCCCCACGGAGGCGAACAAGTATCTGCCGATGATCAACCAGGTTGCCACTACCTGCAACAATTTCTGACGCTTCGCAATGACGGGGTGGACCTGCGGGTTCACCCCGTCGTTTACGTTGCGGGGTCCTACCAGACACGAATCCAGTCGACCAGCATCTGCGCTGGGTAACTGCCCGGTCCGGGATCGCCGCCGCCCGAGCCGGCCACCGCGAGATTGAACACCGGGTAGACGGTGTAGCCGGGACCGTTGAACGGCCAATCCGGCAGCGAATCCGCCGAAACCGAGAAGTACGGCGCCGCGCCGTCGACATAGTCCTTCCAGAACCGGATGCCGGACGCGTCCCACTGGCACCGCCAGGTGTGCCAGGCGCTGTCGACCGCGACGTTCTGGGTCTTCCATTCACCGCCGTTGGCTTTGGCGTGCACGGTGGTGGCCGACGGCCAGCTGCCGTTGCCGTACCACTCGACGATGTCGATTTCACCCTGGTCGTCGTTTCCCAGCCAATACGCCGGCCAGGCGCCGGCGGTCAGGCAGTCGAACTTGACCCGCGCCTCCCAGGTATGGCCGACGCCGCCCCGCCACCGGCTCTGTATCTTGCCGCCATAGAAAGTCGGGCCATCTTTCGCGGCTTTGAGCACCAGGTTGGATTTGCCATCGAGAAACACGTTGCGGCGGTCGTCGCGGTACTGGCCGATGTTCTCGGGTAGCTCCCAGTGCGTTGGGTCTTTGATGTGCTCGCGCGCGGTGGCGACCGCCCATTTCGACGAATCAGGTGCCGATCCGGCCGGGCCGTCGAAGTCGTCGGAAAAGATGTAGCTGCCCGACGGCGCCGCAGGTGGCCGGGGGTACGCCCGAGCTTGGGGGACCGGAACTGCGGCCGCCGCCACGCCGAATCCCGTCATCAGCAACCACGTACGACGATCCATTTCCGGCATAGGCACAGCACGATAGCAGCCGTACTTGGCAGCCGACCATCTCCCGGCTCGGCCATCACAGGTGGGTCAGCAGTCGCTCCGCGAACGCGTCCGGGTGCTCGCGGTGCATGAAGTGACCGCCGCCGACTTCTTCGACGATGTAATCGCCGGTGAACATCCGGGCGGCGTGCCGATAGTCGGCGGGCTCGGCGACGGGATCATTCAGACCGGCAAACACGACCGCGGGCACGGAGATGCGTTGCTTCAGCGATGCGCTGGGTATCGGCGACAGCTTTCGGTAGTAGCCGAACGCGGCGTTCAGGCTCGCGCTGTCCGAAAAGGCTGACCGCACCGCATCGAACTCGCTCGGGTCCGGCTTCCAGTTCGGCGACCACCGCCGGTAGATCGCGGGCAGCGCCGCGAAGTCGTTGCGCGCGAAGCGTTTCGGCGCTCCAGGCAGCTTGTATGTCACGAAATGTCGGACCCCCCAGAGCTTTTTCGGCGACGGCTTCAGCGCGCCGGGGTGGGGGATGGCGAGAACGATCAGCTTCGTCACTCGCTCGGGCGCCAAGGCCGCCGCGCCGTAGGCGGCCGAGGCTCCCCAGTCGTGGCCGATGACGACGGCCTCGGTGGCACCCAACGCATCGATCAGCGCAATGGCGTCGTGTGCCAGCGTCTCCTGGTCTGCGTCGCGGGCGGGGATCGCGGTCGGCCGGTATCCACGCATGAATGGGCTGACCGCGCGGTATCCCTTGGCAGCGATGCGCGCGCGGAGATCGTCCCAGGTGTGCGCGGTGTCGGGGAATCCGTGCAGCATCAACACCAGCGGCCCGGAGCCGTCTTCCAGGTAGGCGAAATTCAGCCCGTTCGCCTCGACGTAGTGGATCGGGTCCGCCATGGTCACGCCTTCCGGTAGACGAGCCAGCGCAAGTCGATGGGGGAGTCTGGCGCCTCGAGATCGAACACGTCGAGTCCGCTGGCCCAACCCTCGAACCAATTCGTCGGTGGCCAGGCGTGGTCTGGCAGATGAGTTTGCTCGTACTCGAGCGCCGAGTCGTCGCCGACCAGTTCGAAGGGCAATTCGCTTGCCGCAGCGACCAATTCGTCGCGAGTGAAGATCATGGAGTTGCACTGTTGCCCGAGCTCGAGCACCGCGTCGTCCGGGGCGTAGCCATCGCGCGCCAGAAACGAGTTGAACACCAGCAGCCCTCCCGTGCCCAGGCAGTCGGCCGCGAGTTCGAAGATTCCGCGCAGCTCTCCCGTCGTCCGAAAATCTGGGACCACCTCGGCAAGGATGATCAGCTGGTAGTCGCGGCGGACCCCGTCCATGGTCTCGAAGACGTCGCCGTTCATGACGCGCACCTGCAGCGAGTCGCGCTCGGCCTCCGCGCGAATGATCTCGGCGAACTTCGGGCTCATCTCCACCGCGTCCACCGGGTGGCCGCGCCGCGCCAGAGCAAGCGCATTGCGACCGGTCCCGGCGCCGATGTCGAGTACCGGGTGAGCACCGGGATCGGCCATCTCGCCGGCCAGGGCCCACACCCGGGCGTCTGGCTCAGTGCCGAACAGCGCCCCGTCACGGCTGCCGACCCAGCCGTCGTAGTGGCCACCGACCGTCACGGATTCGGTTGTCACGCGGTAGTTCATCCCGATACCGAACGGAGCGTGGAACGAGATCACGATGTTGGATCGTGAGGATGCGGTGTAGGCCTTGATCAACTCGGCCGCCAGCACCGTCCTGAGCTGAGCGGACTGCTCGGCGGTGTAGCGGACTCCCGAGGCGGCAAACACGTTGTCGCACATCGTGACGTACTCGTCGAGCATGCTGGGGACGGCGGGAACCGTGATCTGTGCCGTCACCTCCGCCCGCCGGTACAAGCGCCGGACTGCTGCCTCCTGCAGCATCGCCGGACTGACGGACCTGGCGGCCGGATCGTCCATGACACCCTTGTACACGACCCAACCCCGATTCCACCAGCGCCCGAGTGCTATAACGCAACGTATGTCAGACGCCGGGCACGTGATCACCCACGTTTCAGACACGGCACGGTGGACCGCGCTGTATCGGGCCACCGAATCGGGGCGGGCCGACGCACTCTTCCGCGATCCACTCGCCGAGCGCCTGGCGGGGGAGCAGGGTCGCGCGATCGTTGCCAACACTCCCGCGACGAGCCGCAGCGGCTGGTGGCTGGTGGCCCGCACCAAAATTATCGACGACGCCATCGCCGACGCGATTGCGGCCGGCTGCGATCGGGTGCTGAATCTGGCCGCCGGCCTCGACACCCGGCCGTACCGCTTGGACCTTCCGTCCGACTTCCCCTGGATCGAGGCGGACCTTCCGGCGTTGCTCGAGGAGAAGACGGAACTCCTCGCCGAACAGACGCCCCGGTGCCGGTTGACCCGGTCAGCGGTCGACCTCGCGGACCCCTTGGCCCGCGCCGCGTTCTTCGACGAGGCTCTGGCCGGCGCCGCCAACGCGCTGGTGTTGACCGAGGGCCTGCTGATGTATCTGGAAGATCGAGACGTCACTGCACTTTCGGATGCGCTCTCCCGGCCCGAGGTGGGCTGGTGGATGTTCGACTTCGGCGGCCCGGGCCTGAAGCGGCTGATGAACAAGAAGATGGCCGGCTTGCTGCAGAACGCCCCGTTCATCTTCGCGCCCGAAAACGGGTTGGCTTATTTCGAAGACCTGGGCTGGCGCGTCCTCGAGTCCGAGCATCTGATGGCAGCGGCCAAGCGATTTCGCCGGTTGCCGATCTTCATGTGGCCGGCAACGTGGGGTCCGCAGCCCAATCCGCGCCACCCAGGCAGACGGCCCTGGAGCGCGACGGCGCTCCTGACCCGTAGAGGTTGATTCATGGTCCAATCATCGTTCTCACGACGCGAGCTGGCCAAATACGCTGGGGCAGGGGCCCTGCTGAGCCTCGCGCCATTGGGCGCGGCGCTCGACGGGCACAAAGCATCGGCCGACAACCCCCGATTGATCGACTTCGCGGAGCGCCGAATTGCGCCCGCCGAGATCAAGTCGGCAGGCTATGCCGGCGTGGTGAACTACGTGTCCGACTCCCGGCCGGGCGCGAACTTCGAGGCCAAGCCGCTCACCCGCGAGTACGCAGACTCCTTGCGCGCGGCCGGTCTACACATCGTCAGCAATTTCCAGTACGGCAAGCCGAACGGAACCGCACCGTCGGACTTCACCCGTGGTTTCGACGGCGGTGTGGCCGACGCGCACACGGCTCTTCGCCTCCATAACGCGGCCGGGGGCAGCAGCTCCGCACCGATCTTCTTCAGCGTGGATGACGACATCAACGGCGATACCTGGAACAGTCTGGCAGTCAACTGGTTTCGTGGAATCAACTCAGTACTGAGCGTGCCGCGAACCGGGATCTACGGCCATGCCCTGTCGTGTCGATGGGCGATCAACGACGGCGTGATCGGCCAGTCCACCACTGCAGGACATTTCTGGGCGTGGCAAACCAAAGCCTGGTCACACGGACAACGCGAGCCCGCTGCAGTGCTGTATCAAGCGGTGGTCAACAGCCCATCGGAGCCTGGTCCGCTGCTTGGCGGCATACACATCGACGTCGACGACGTCCTGGCCACGGATTACGGGCAATGGGACCTCGACCGCTGATTCAGCCCGCCTGACCCGCACTCTCCACGAGATCGGCAGCGCAGGAAGCGCTTTCTTGCGGAGAAATCATCTCTGGGCCGATATTGCGCGCCCGATCGAGGTAATCCAGCGTGAGAATCGACTTCAACCCGACGGCCAGCGATTGTTGGCTCACTTCCGAGAAGCGTTGCGCCATACCAATCTTGAGCTGCTGAACACCGGCCGCCCACACCGGCTGATCGAGCCAGAGCCACAGAATCAACGATGGCACACCAGCGCGCATGGCCGCAGCGGTGGTGCCCGCGCCTCCGTGATGCACGGCCGCCTGGCAGCCGGGGAGGATCGCCGCGTGATTCACCGCGCTGACGAATTTGACGTGGTCGAAGCGATCGAATTCAGACAAGTCATTGGGCCCGGCGCAGATCAGCAACCGCAGGTTCAGTTGTGCGCACGCACCGATGATCATCTCGATGATCTCGGCGGGAGGAGAAATCGGCGTGCTGCCCATGCCGAAATAAACGGGTGCCGTGCCCTGCGCAATCCACGACAGCGCGGCGTCGTCGTTATCGGTCGGGGATTCCAGCGTGAGCGCACCGGCGAACGGTTTGCCCGGTTCTGCCCAATCTTCGGGCTGCCCGGGTAGGCACCGTTCGTCGTAGGCCTGGATCTCGAGCACCGCCGGTGTCGGCTCAGGCTCCTCCGGCATGCCCAGCGCGCGGCGCAGGGGCGCCTCGGACATCTTGACGAGCCGAGAGTTGAGTTCCCCCGACGGCTGCAAACGCGACGGGAAAGAGTGCAACGCGACCAACGGAATATGCTGATACTCAGCGATATTGGCAGCCAGCCGCTGCTCGTTCATGCCCGTCACGAGCAGGTCGGCGCCTTCTGCGAGCGAGGCGAGCGCCGTGCCCTTGTCCACCCACACCTTGGCCACACGGTCGACAACCTCAGGTAGCGCGCCGTAGAGATTTTTCATGTTGCCGACGAAGAAGTCGGCCGCCCCGTTCAGTTGCGCCTGCGAGTCGGGTCCGTAGGCCATCGCATCGAGCCCGACCGACTCGGCGAACGCGACCATGTTGGGCGGCACCGCCATGCGCACTTCGTGGCCTCGGCGCCGCAACTCCCGACCGACGACGGCGCACGGCTCGACGTCACCCCGGCTTCCATAGGCGGCCAGCACAAACTTCATCGGCGAAGCCTTTGTGGGCTGTCGGCCTCGCCTGGCGACGTGGGTGGGGGAACCCCCAGCGCCAGCACCGCGACGTCATCCTCCACTCCCGAGCCGAAGCCGTCCAACAGCGACTGGATCGCCGTGACGATCGCGGATGCCGTGGTCGGCGCTTGCGCAGCAGCGAATTTCAGCAAGGCGCCGTCGTAGTCGTAGCGCTCTGCGCCATTGCCCGTCCGGGCCTCGGTCAGGCCATCTGTGTAGAGGACCAGCGTGTCGCCCGGCCCCAGTTTTACCTGGACGGCAATGAATCTCGGCTCCATTGGGATTCCTACGGGGTGGCCGCCGACTATGTCGACGTAACGTGCTTCTCCGTCGGCGCCTAACAGTAGCGGAGGAAGATGCCCACCGCTGGCGAGCTCGATGACGAACCCCCCGTCGCATGACGCGACGATCCCGAAAATGACGGTTGCAAATTGGTTTACGGTTTCGCGAAACTCCTGAGTCAGGACGGTATGCAAATTCTGCAACACCGCCACGGGGTTGGCGTCGAACACTGCCGCGGCCCGCAGCGTGTAGCGAGTCAACGAGGTCACCGCCGCGGCGCCGGCGCCCTTGCCGCTCACGTCGCCGATGAAGAAGGCCCACGTGTCATGCGAGAGCGGGAACAGGTCGTAAAAATCCCCGCCGACATCGTCGGTGGAAGCGGCGTGGTAACGAGCAGATGCCTCCAACCCCTCGGGAGGCGACAGCAACGGCGGCAGCAAAGACCTTTGCAGGGTCCGCGCGAACATTTGGACCCGTGCGCGTTCCTGTTCCACTCGCTGACGCTCGTCGAGCAGTTCTCGCTCGTAGGAATGCCGGTCGCCGGCCTCGTGCACCGCGATGCGCAACAGCACTGGTCGCCCCGCGCTGTCGGTTTTGACGTTAGCGGTGAGAAACACCGGGAGTCGTTCACCGTCGGCGGTTTTCAATTCGACGGTCACACCTGCGAGCCGGCCGCGCATTAGCAACAGCGGCGCGAAATGCGTTTCATAGTGTATACGGCTGCCGACGGCCATCAAGTCAGTGAAAGGCTTGTCGATCAACGTGTTTCGCTCGTAGCCGAGCCACTCTGAAAGTGTGGCGTTCACACTGATGATGCGTCGGTCAGGCCGCGCCACGATGTAGCCGCAGGGTGCATTCTCGTAGAGGTCCTCGGCGCTTCCGCTGAGTATCCCGGGGCACTCGTGCCCAGGCGTCACGACGCCCCGGCGAACGCCGCGATCGCCTGCGCAGTGATGTCTGGGGCGCTGAGCTGAGGACAGTGACCGTTGGCGTCGAGCGTGACCAACTCGCTGCCGTCGATTCGCTGCTGGACGTAAGTTCCGACCTCACGCGGCGCCAAAGTGTCGTGCGCGCATTCGATCACCAACGTGGGCAACGATACTCGCGCCAGGTCAGCGCGATTGTCGGATAGGAATGTGGTCCGTGCGAAAACCCGCGCGAATGCCGGGTCGGTGCGGCAGAAACTATCTATGAGCTCCTCGGAGAGTTCGGGCTGATCTGGCGCTCCCATGATCACCGGCGCCATCGATCGTGACCACCCGAGATAATTGCTCTCGAGCGAGTCCAGAAGCTCATCGATGTCCGCGCGAGAGAAGCCACCGCGATAGTCATCATGGTCGATGTAACACGGCGACGGTGTGAGAAGGATCAGCCGCGCGAAGCGGCTCGGATCCTTCGAGACTGTGAGCACGCCCATCATCGCGGCTACCGAGTGGCCGACGAATATCACGTCGTGCAGATCCAGTTCGTTGACGATGCCGAGGATGTCGTCGGCATATCCCTGCAACGACTCGTACCGCTTGGCGTCCCAGGCGGAGGGGTCCGAGGCGCCGCAGCCGACGTGGTCGAATAGAATCAACTGAAATCTCGACGCGAGTCGCGCTTCAACCAGGCGCCACAGATTCTGGTCACAACCAAAGCCGTGAGCGAGCATGATCGTCGGGCCATACTCGGCCCCGGCAATCCTCACGTTGTTCCTGGCCTGCAAGTTCACGCCCTCATACTGCCACCGGTGTCCGTGACGCATCGCCGAACTCCTGGCTGCCAATGCGTCCGAGCATTGACGCATCGCAAGAACACGACAACGTTAAGCAGTTAACGTCATGCCGGAACAGGAGGATTTCGGAACACATGTCGGAGATGACCCAGCTACATCGCGAACTGGTCGCGCGCGTGCTCGGCGCAGACGGGAAATCGACACCCGAGCTACGCCGCGCCGCGTTCGAGAATGCCGGCCGCCTCCGTGAGCCCATCCAGACGTTGATCGGCAAGGTGGCCGAACATTCCCACCAAGTGACCGACGCGGACATCGCCGCTGTCCGTGCGGCGGGCCTCAGCGAAGACGAGATTTTTGAGATCGTCGTGTGCGCCGCCGTCGGCCAGGCGAGCCGACAATACGAATGCGCAATCGCAGCTCTCGCCGGCGCGCTGGAAGGTGAGACTGGACAATGAGGCTCGATATCCTCGACCAAGGTCATCGCCTGCACACCAAGGCGATCATGGCGCTCATTCGAGCGTTGTCGGGCCACCCAGTTGTCGATGCGGTAAAGCTGGCGTTCTACCGCCCGAACTTCTACGGCGGCAGCGCGCTCGCCCAGGAGGCGATGCGAGGCCAATCGGACTGGTCCGTCGGTGATCGCGAGCTCATGGCCGCCTACGTGTCAAAGCACAATGAGTGCCCATTTTGCGTCTCGGCGCATTCCGCCACATCGACGATGTGGTACGCCGACGAAGCGAAGGTCGCTGGCACGCTAGCTGATTTGGAGACGGCGCCGATCGACGAACCGCTGCGTGCGATACTGCGGATGCTCGGCAAGCTCACGCACGAGAACCGCATCGAGCCCGACGATATCCGGGCTGTGCTGGCCTCCTCGGTATCCGCAGAGCAGATCAAGGACGCCCTGGCGGTATCCCTCGCATTCAACATCACCGACCGGCTGGCCAACGCGTTTGGCTTCGCCATCCCAAGTCCACAAGCCACCAACGCGGGCGCCCGTTTCCTCCTGAAACGCGGTTATCGGTAGACACCGTAACCTTTTTCGTGCTGCGTTCAGTGCGGCCTCAACGCCACTTGATGCCGCACCCGATCGACGGTCGTTGGTCGGCGTCGACGGGCCGCCCGGCGAGTACGGCATCAACCGCGGCCCGGACATCGGAGCCTGTCACCGGCAGATCCTTGCCCGGGCGTGAGCTGTCGAGTTGCCCGCGGTAGACGAGCCGACGTTCGCCGTCGAACACGAACGTGTCGGGCGTGCAGGCCGCGGAGTAGGCGCGGGCGATGTTCTGGGTCTCGTCGTAGAGGTACGGAAAAGTCCAGCCATGGTCGCGGGCTGCGCCGGCCATCTGGTCGGGTCCGTCCTGCGGGTACGTGACGACGTCATTACTGGAGATGCCGGTCATCGCGACGCCCTGGTCAGCGAGGTCGCGGCCGAGCGCGGCCAGTCCGGCTGCCACGTGTTTGACGTAGGGGCAGTGGTTGCAGATGAAGGTGACCACGAGCGCGGGTCCCGCCAGATCGTCGAGACTGACCGTCGCGCCGGTCGCCGGCTCGAGCAGCGAGAAGTGCGGCGCGGGGGTGCCGAGAGCAAGCATGGTGGACTCGATGGCCATATCCGCCAGGGTAGCTTTGTCGGCTCAGACGCCGGGCGGTCTGCCTTGTCAACAATGCGTTAATGCAGTTGACACCAGCCACGCCGGGATTAACGATTCTGTGCGAGCGCTGTGGACAATGTCGTCGGGACGGCGCAGAGACGCCTATGGTAGAACAGCCCGCGCACCGCAGGAGAAATTGGCCGTGGCGGTAAATCTGTTGCTTCACAATATATTTCGCGATCTTCGCTGGCTCGGAATTTAGAGGAGATTCAATGCTTCACTCGTTTCTCGAGAACTTCCTGCACAATCTCTTCAAGCCGCTGCTGCTTTTCTTCTACTTCGGGTTTCTGCTCCGGATCTTGAAGGTGGACTTCGAATTCCCTTACGTGATCTACCAAGGCTTGACGATGTACTTGCTGATAGCCATCGGTTGGCACGGCGGCGAAGAGCTCGCCGAAATCAAGGCATCAAGCATCGCTGAGATCGTGGGCTTCTTGGCCACGGGTTTTGTGTTGAACTCCGTGATCGGTGTGCTGGCATATTTCCTGTTGAGCCGACTCACCGCACTGAGGCGCGTGGATAAAGCGACGGTCGCCGGGTACTACGGGTCGGACTCGGCGGGCACCTTCGCCACCTGCGTGGCGGTGTTGGTCGGTGCCGGGCTGGCGTTCGACGCCTACATGCCCGTCATGTTGGCAGTGATGGAGATCCCCGGGTGCTTGGTCGCGCTGTATCTGGTGGCGCGGCTGCGTCATCGGGGGATGGACGCCGACGGGAACATGCCAGACGAGCCAGGCTACATCGCCCCCGTGCCGGCGAAGCCTGGACCCGGCGCGGCGACAAAGCCCGGCCTCGGAGAGGATCTCGAAGCGGAAACAGAGGAGCGAGTCCAGTTCGCGTTGACCAAGCGCAGACGACTACGCGAACACGATGCCGCGGGGGCCGGCCACAAGCAGGGTGTCTTCTCGCGCCAGCTGCTGCGGGAGGTCTTCCTCAATCCAGGGCTGTGTCTGCTCTTCGGCGGCATCGTCATCGGTTTCGTGAGTCGATTGCAGGGACACAAAGTCACTCACGACGCCGACTCCCTGTTCATCACGGCTTTCCAGGGTGCGCTGTGCTTGTTCTTGCTCGAGATGGGCATGACGGCTGCGAGCAAGTTGCGGGACTTGAAGGTCGCGGGACGCGGGTTCATCTTCTTCGGCCTGCTCGCGCCCAACGTGTTTGCGCCGCTTGGGATCATCGTCGCGCACGCCTACGCCTACCTCACCCACACCAACCTCGAGCCGGGAACGTACGTCCTGTTCGCGGTGCTCTGCGGTTCGGCATCGTATATCGCGGTGCCCGCGGTTCAGCGTCTGGCGATCCCCGAAGCAAGCCCGACTCTGCCGCTCGCCGCATCGTTGGGTTTGACCTTCTCCTACAACGTCACGGTCGGGATCCCGCTCTACGTCGAAATCTCTCACGTCGTCGGCCACTGGTTCGGTCTGCCCTGAGTTCGAGAATCCTTGGTGAAGCACTGCGCCCCGCGAACTTTCGATCGCGGGGCGCAGGCTGTCTCGAACGAACAGGCGTTACTTCAGGTCGAAGCGATCGTTGTTCATCACCTTGATCCAGGCGGCGACGAAGTCTTCAACGAACTTCCCCTTGTTGTCGTCCTGGGCGTAGACCTCGGCTACTGCACGCAGCACCGAGTTCGAGCCGAATACCAGGTCGTTGGCGGTGGCGGTCCACTTCAGCGCGCCCGAGGACCGGTCGTGGCCCTCGTAGACGTTCTCCGCGGACTCCGCCGCTTTCCACTCGGTGTTCATATCGAGCAGGTTGACGAAGAAGTCGTTGGTCAACACGCCCGTCTTGTCGGTGAAGACACCGTGCTTGCTGCCGCCGTGGTTGGCGCCCAGTGCACGCAGGCCACCGATCAGCACCGTCAACTCAGGAGCGGTCACGCCGAGCAGGTACGCCTTCTCGAGCAACAGGTGCTCCAAGGGTGCCTTCTCGCCAGCCCGCGCGTAGTTGCGGAAACCGTCGGCCCGCGGTTCGAGCACCGCGAACGACTCCACGTCGGTCTGCTCCTGCGAGGCGTCGGTACGACCCGGCACGAAGTGGACGTCGATCCCGTACCCCGCGTCCCTGGCCGCCTTCTCCACTGCCGCAGACCCGGCCAGCACGATCAGATCGGCCAACGAGATCTTCTTCCCGCCGGAAGCCGAGTCGTTGAACTCGTGCTGGATCTTCTCCAGTGCCGCGAGCGACTTCGTCAACTCGGAAGGTTCGTTTACCTCCCAGTTCTTTTGTGGCTCAAGGCGAATCCGCGCGCCGTTCCCGCCGCCGCGCTTGTCGGTGTTGCGATAGCTCGCCACCGCCGACCACGCCGTCTTGACCAGCTGCGGCACCGACAGCCCGGAATCGAGCACCTTCTTCTTCAGGGCCGCGACGTCCTTGTCGTCGACCAGCTTGTGGTCGACCGCGGGCACCGGGTCCTGCCACAGCTGCGGCTCGGCAATCCAGGGGCCGAGGTAGCGCGAGATGGGTCCCAGGTCGCGGTGTAGCAGCTTGTACCAGGCCTTGGCGAAGGCGTCGGCCAGCTCGTCGGGATGATCCAGCCAGCGCTTGGTGATCTCGCGGTAGACCGGGTCCTCTCGCAGTGAGACGTCGGTGACCAGCATCGTCGGGTTTCGGCCCGGCCCACCGAACGGGTCGGGGATGGTGCCGGCTCCGGCGCCGTCCTTCGCGGTGAACTGCCACGCGCCGGCGGGGCTCTTGGTCAGCTCCCACTCGTAGCCATACAGCGTCTCCAGGAAGGTGTTGTCCCACTTGGTCGGTGTCGGTGTCCACACCACCTCCAAGCCGCTAGTGATGGAGTCTTCGCCCTTACCGCTGGCGTAGGAGCTCTTCCACCCCAAGCCCTGCTGCTCGATCGGGGCCGCCTCGGGCTCGGGTCCGACCAGGTCGGCGTCGCCGGCGCCGTGGGTCTTACCGAAGCTGTGGCCACCGACGATGAGCGCGGCGGTCTCTTCGTCGTTCATCGCCATCCGGCCGAACGTTTCGCGGATGTCGTGGGCCGCTGCGACCGGATCCGGTTTGCCTTCGGGGCCCTCGGGATTGACGTAGATCAGACCCATGGTGGTTGCGCCATAAGGCTCCGCGAGATCACGCTTGCCCGAGTAGCGCTTGTCGGTGCCCAACCATTCGCCCTCTTCGCCGAACATGACCTCTTCGGGCTCCCACACGTCTTCGCGACCGAAGGCGAAGCCAAATGTCTTGAAGCCCATCGACTCCAGGGCCACGTTGCCGGCTAGGACCAGAAGATCGGCCCACGAGATTTTGTTGCCGTACTTCTTCTTCACCGGCCACAGCAGCCGTCGTGCCTTGTCCAGGTTGCCGTTGTCGGGCCAGCTGTTGAGCGGGGCGAAACGCTGCAAGCCCTGACCGCCGCCACCGCGGCCGTCGTAGATGCGGTAGGTACCGGCGGCGTGCCAGCTCATCCGGATGAAAAAGCCTCCGTAGTGGCCATAGTCGGCGGGCCACCAGTCCTGCGAGGTGGTCATCAATGAGGTCAGATCACTCTTGAGCGCGTTGACGTCGAGGCCGGAGAACGCCTCGGAGTAGTTGAAGTCGTCACCGAGCGGGTTGCCCTGCGGCGAGTGGGGGTGCAGCTTGGAGGTGTCGAGCTGGTTGGGCCACCAGTCCTGAATCGTCCGTGGCGCATCGCCTTTCGGCGTCGGGGTGTCGAGCGCCGGGTTTTCGCTTTCGCTGCCCTTGTGGGCTGTATCGGATGACACTGCATTCCTTTCGGGGGTGGGTGAAATGGGCTGTGATCACATTTGTGATCGAGAGGTTGCAGTCGAACAGTTGGGGCACAACCCCCAATAAATGACTTCGGCTTCATCGAGAACGAACCCCTCCAAGACGTCGTCGTCGTCGGACGGGGTCAGACACGGCGCATCACCGACGGCACAGTCGATGTCGGCGATGATGCCGCAGGATCGGCAGACCACGTGATGGTGGTTATCACCAACCCGCGATTCGTAACGAGCAACCATGCCCAGCGGTTGGATCCGCCGGAGAAGACCCACTGCGGTCAGGGCATTGAGGACGTCGTACACCGCTTGGCGGGAGACATCGGGCAGTCCGCGGCGAACCGCCGACAGAATCGTTTCGGTGTCAGCGTGCGGATGGCCATGGACTGCTTCCAACACAGCGACCCTGGGCCGGGTCACGCGCAGATCGGCCGTTCGCAGCTGTGCCGGGTAATCCGTCTCCGTCGACGACACGCCCCCAATATTCGCTCTTATCTGGAGTCAGTCAAGACCTAATTTGGAGTTGGTCAAGAATTAAGCGGACCGGTTATAGCGCGACGCGCAAAAGAAAGAGGACGAATGTCCTCACCTTCAATATATAGCCCATCCTGGGGCTTGCGGCAAGACCCTGGTCATGCTCCAAAATCGCTGGCCGAAGCTAAAACTCAGTGATTTGGGGGTTTGCCAAGTGCGCACCACACATTCCGTCGCCATCGCCGGAGCAGGGCCGACAGGGCTGATGTTGGCGGGCGAATTAGCGTTGGCAGGAACCGACGTAGCGATCGTCGAGCGTCGGGCCACTCAGAATTTGATCGGCTCGCGCGCCGGGGGGTTGCATTCCCGCACCATCGAGGTACTCGACCAACGGGGCATCGCGGATCGCTTTCTGACGAGCGGCCAGGTCGCGCAGGTTGCCGGGTTCGCGCAGATCCGACTGGACATCAGCGATTTTCCCACCCGGCATCCGTACGGACTTGCGCTGTGGCAGAACCATATCGAGCGAATCCTGGCCGGCTGGGTCGACGAATTGGGTGTCCCGATTTATCGTGAACGCGAGGTCGAGGGCTTGGCCCAGGACGGCACCGGAGTCGACGTCCACCTGTCCGACGGCGGGCGACTGCGGGCGCGGTACCTGGTCGGCTGCGACGGCGGACGCAGCGCGGTCCGAAAATCGGCGGGCATCGAGTTCCCGGGTTGGGACGCGACGATGAGCTACCTGCTCGCCGAAGTCGAGATGGTCGTCCAACCCGACGAGGAGCCACCGTGGGGCGTCCGCCACGACGCCATCGGGGTGCATGCAGTCAGCGAACCGACCGACGGGGGACCGGTTCGGGTGATGGTGACCGAGCGGCGCCTCGGCCCAGGGACCGATCCCACCATGCAAGACCTGCGGGATGGCTTGGCGGCGGTATACGGCACAGACTATGGAATCCACAGTCCCAGTTGGATTTCCAGATCGACCGATATGGCTCGGCAGGCCGCGTCCTATCGAGTCGGCCGGGTCCTGCTCGCGGGCGACGCCGCCCATGTGCATCATCCGATCGGCGGCCAGGGGCTTAACACCGGCGTCCAGGACGCGGTGAATCTGGGGTGGAAGCTTTCCCTTGTGGTCAACGGTTCGGCGCCGGCCGGTCTGCTCGATAGCTATCACGCCGAACGGCATCCGGTCGGCGTGCGGGTACTGCAGAACACCATGGCCCAATTGATGCTGCTGCGGCAGCCCAACGACGATCGCACAAAAGCGTTGCGTGACATCATGTCTGAGTTCTTGACCATGGACGAGCCGCGCCGGCGATTCGCCGCGATGATGTCGGGCCTGGACATTCATTACGACCTCGGATCCGAGCATCCGCTGATCGGGCGCCGCATGCCGGACTTGGAGATAGCCACGGCCGACGGTCCGGTGCGGGTTTTCACACTGCTGCACGGCGGCCATGCGGTGTTGATCAACTTCGGCGCGGCGGACGGTCTTGAGACGCTTGGTTGGGCGGATCGGATCCGTCGGATCGAGGCGAAACATGTCGCCCCATGGCAACTTCCAGCCCTGGAAGAGGTGGCAAGTCCCGCCGCGGTGTTGATCCGGCCGGACGGCCACGTCGCCTGGGTAGGGGACGGCTCCGATGCCGGGCTGGCTGACGCGCTCGGCAGGTGGTTGGGGCCGCCTAGCTTTTCTTCAGTTTGAGGACACGTTTGCGCAAACCATCGGTGGCAGTTTCCATCAATCCCTTGGCCCCCTTTTTGATCAGGAACCCCGGGATGGGGATGGTCGGATCGACCGTCAACTCGAAGCTGACCTTCGTGGAGTCCCCGTCGGGAGTCAGCGTGTAGCGGCCCTCTTGGGCACGCTGCTGCTTGGAGCTGACCAACGTCCAGCCCACGCCGTCATCATGGACGGAATAGTCGAGCACCTGCTCATCGGTGATTCCGACGATCTTGACGACCTGCCGTGACTTGGTCGGGTGTCCGGCTTCGTCGCGCTCGAGCACCTCGACCTCCTGGTGGGTCGGGGACCATTCGGTCAACGATTCGAGGTCGAACAACACGTCCATGATTTCCTCGGGCGATGCCTCGATGACAACCTGACGTGATTCGGTAACAGCCATGCCGCCCATACTGCCAGCGGCAAGGACGCGATCAGGCGTTAGCCCTCGAGGGCGTCTTGCAGTTCGCGCACATGATCCTGCGTTTGTTGCAGCAACGGTTTGAGCGCCTCCGCGACGTCTGGTAGCCCCAGATCGTTGGCTTCGGCCACGCGCTTGCGGTAGCGGTCCAACTGACGCTGCTCCAACTCCACGTCCGCCTTGAGCGCCGCAATACCGTCTGGCGCATCCGGCACGTCCGGCACCTTGACGGTCGGCTTGCCACCCAGGAAGTCGATCTGCTGGGCGAGGATCTTGGCGTGCTCCAATTCCTGTGACAGGTGGGTGTCAATCTCTTCGGCGATCGAGTGGTATTCGGGCCCCTTGATCGTCGCCGCGTGCTGGATGTACTGCACGATCGACTGATATTCCGTGCCGAGGTCTTCGTTGAGTGACTCGATGAAGCTGGTTTTGTCCATGCCGTCAGGTTTCACCCAAGACGGCCGTGCTGAAACCTGGCAGAGGCCCACAGCTAGAACTTACCCGTCAACCACTAACGTTCGGATGTGAGCGTCGGGACCGCAGCGCGGCTCCGACTGTCCAGCAAGGGTGCTGGTTGGATGTAATTCCGAAACGAGCACGAGGGAGACATGGTGGGCAAGAAAGCGGTCATGCCCGAGTCCGACCGCGCGTGGATGATCGATACGCTGCTGGCGTTGCTGCAGACCCCGAGCCCGTCGGGTCGCACTGACGCGGTGATGCAGTTGATCGGCGACATCTTCAATGACTTCGGCGTGCCGTTCGCGTTGACCCGTCGGGGCGCGCTCATCGCCGAACTCCCGGGTAAGTCGAAGAACACCGACCGTGCAATGGTGGTTCACGCCGACACCATCGGCTGCATGGTGCGCAGACTGAAAGACAACGGCCGCCTCGAGCTGATCCCCGTCGGCACCTTCTCGGCCCGGTTCGCGACCGGCGCCCGGGTTCGCATCTTCAGCGACGACCCCGACGAATTCATCACCGGCACGGTGATGCCGCTCAAGGCCAGTGGCCACGCCTTCGGCGACGAGATCGACACCCAACCCACGGACTGGGAGCACGTGGAGGTCCGCATCGACCGCAAGGTGTCGTCGCGGGAAGACCTGATCCGGCTCGGGCTCGCGGTGGGAGACTTCGTCGGGCTGATTACCAGCCCTGAGCTCGCCGCGGACGGCTTCATCGTCTCGCGTCACCTCGACGGGAAGGCGGGCGTCGCGGTGGCGCTTGCACTGGCACGGAACTTCGCCGAACAAAAAACTGTGCTCCCGCATCGCACCACGATCATGGTCACGATCACCGAAGAAGTCGGGCACGGAGCAAGCGACGGCCTGCCTTCCGATGTCGCCGAGTTGGTGTCGGTGGACAACGCCGTGTGCGCACCCGGTCAGCACTCCATCGAGGATGGCGTCACGATCCCGATGGCTGATCTGCACGGTCCCTTCGACTATCACCTGACCCGCAAGCTGTGCCGTCTCGCCGAGGAACACAAGATTCCCTACGCGCGAGATGTGTTCCGCTACTACCGATCCGATGCAGCCGCGGCGATCGAAGCGGGTGCGGGCACGCGCGCCGCATTGGTGGGCTTCGGGCTGGACGGCAGCCATGGCTGGGAGCGCACCCACATCGAGTCGCTCGAAGCGACATACAACCTGCTGCACGCCTGGCTGCAGACGCCGCTGACGTTCGCGAAATGGGATGCCCAGCCGTCTGGCAAGCTGCGGGACTTCCCGTCGTCGGAGCAACCCGCTCCTTCTGAGCAATGGGTGCCGCTGGCCCGTGGCGAGCATGCCGATCCCGGCGACGTGTCCCCGGGCTCGCACTGGCCACCCCCGGACTTGCCCTAGTCAGGTGGCGGGCTGGCGGCGCGACCGGCCATGCCGCCGTCGACGACCTTCACAGGTTTGTGCGGGAAGCGCTTCTCCGCATACGTCTTTGCCGGCGAGTTCGGCAGCACATACAGCGTTTCCCGCTTGTCCTGCAATGGCTTGAGAACCCGATCCATGAATTCCTTGCGGTCGTCGAGATAGGGCTCGATGACCTCTTCGCCGGCCGGACACACCGCCAGGCAGTAGGCCGCCTTGTAGTTCGGCTTGAAGGACAGGCTTTGCCACATCGACGCGTTTTCGGAATCGCTGACCCTGGAACGAAAGTCGCGCGCATCCGAGCTGTCCGCGATCGTCTGCGCCCAGTCGGTGAAGCCGCCCATGAACTCTCGGTAGTTGTGAGTCGAGCAGGCGAAGAAGTCGAACTCGCCGTCCTTGCCGATGGCGCCGACAGGACAAGCCGCGACGCACAACTTGCACTCGAGACACGGGGAGTAGTCCAGCGGCTGGCCATAGGAACTGATGTCGGCGTCGACCAGGATCGTGCCGAGCAGGATGAAGTTCCCGAATCGCGGATGGATGACGTTGCGGTGGATGCCCATGACACCGAGACCGGCTGCAACGGCGACCGGTTTGTGGGCCACCACCCAGATTCGGCCTGGGAAGCGGTCCATTTCCATCGGGAAGGTCGCCGATGGGTTCAACGCCCGGTACCGGCGATTCTCCAAGACGCGAGTGATCTCGCGCGCGGCTTCATTGAGGATTTCGCCGCTGCGATGAAACTCCTGATTTGCCACACTGCGCGCCGGCGATCGGACGTTCTCACGATTCATCTTGACCACCAAGGAGATATAGCTGCGCGTGCCGGGCAACGCCTGTTGCACATGCGGGATTTCCGAGGCCAACGCGGGGTCGTCGACGGAGGCGAACGCGACGTCGTCGGCTCCGGCGGTCAGGCAGACCGACTTGAGCCAATCGGCCTCGATGACATCGGTTCGTGTTGGCCGATCAACTCGTTCGGCGAGAACTTTTTGCACCGTGGGGTGCTCGGCGAGGCGGCGGGGCAGTTTTGGCGTCACCCTAGATATAGTAGACTATACTCAGCTGATCGGCTCAACATGGCTGAGGAACCTGTTAAGCGGCAACGCATCACGGCGCTCTTCAGGTCCCGTTGATCCGACGTTCATGAAGAGGTCCGCGCCTGCGCCGTGGTCTGGATTATGACCGTGGTTTCCACAAGGATGAAGCCATGCGAATGCGGATAGCTCTCCTGTGCTCGGCCGCGGTGATCGGGTTCGCCGCGCCGGCGCATGCCGACCCCCCGGACCCGGACGCACGATTCCTGCGCGGGCTCAACAACGCGGCAATCACCTACCACAGCGCGCCTGACGCCACGGCCACCGGTCGTCGGGTTTGCGAATTGATGGACCAGGGAGCCCCGGAAGCTGATGTGATCAACGCCATGACGCAGCAGAATTCCGGGTTCGACCACGACCTCGCGGCGAAGTTCGCCAGAGTCGCGGAGGCCGTCTATTGCCCGCCGCACCTCGGAGGAGCACCAAACCCGACGCAGCCGTGGTCCCCACCGATAGATTTTCCGTGGTTCCCACTACCGGCAGCGCTGTAAGCCGATGACTGTCTTCGCCAGTATTCCGGGACGGCGCCTGGCGCCGGTGGCTTTCGGCACTGTCATGCTGCTTCTTGCCGGCTGCTCGCATTCGCCCGGACCGACGGCGCCGAGGGCCGCGGCGGATCCGAACCCGCCGACCACCATGACGGTGGCCGCGACACCGAAGGCGCCCGAAGGTGCGCAGCCCCGGCTGGCGTTGAATCCCACACAGGTCGCCGACGACCTGGTCGCCGACGAGCATGCGCTGCGCGATCCGTCTACGGGGGAGGCAGGGCTGGTAGCGGCGGCGCACCGCCAGCAGGCCGCCTATCGTGCCATCGGGCTACATCCGGACTGGGACGGCGCCGCGCGCCCGCGCATCCCGGCGGACTTGCTCGACACGTACGACCGCAATGTTGACGCCCGCCGCGCGCTCAACGCGATGACACCTGCCCGCACCACGTTGCCCGCGTGGCGCATCGTGCCACCGGCGCCGGCGGACCAACTGCTGGGCTTCTATCACCAAGCCGAGTCGGAAACCGGCGTCGCGTGGAACTATCTGGCCGCAATCAATCTCGTCGAAACCCGTCTGGGCAGCATCGACGGTGTCAGCACCGCTGACGCACAGGGTCCCATGCAGTTCCTGCCGGCGACATTTGCGGCCTACGGCCAAGGCGGTGATGTTCACTCGCCGCACGACAGCATCATCGCGGCCGGGCGCTACCTGGCTGCGAATAATTTCATCAACGATCGCGATCACGCCATTTACCGTTACAACCACGCCGGCGACTACGTGCGCGCGGTGAATCAGTACGCGGCGCTGATCGGCGGTGACCCCGCCGTGTTTGCCGGCTACTACCGCTGGGACGTCTACTGCCGCACGACAACGGGAGATGTGTTGCTGCCCATCGGATATGTTGCGACGTCGCCGATTCCGGTCGCGGACTATGTCGCGACACATCCGCAGTGAGTCAGATTTTCGCGCCGACGAGATCTTCGGTGAGGGCCTCGTCGGTGAGCTCTTCGAGCTCCTTGCCCTTCGTCTCCGGCCCGAGCAGGTAACCGATTACGGTCAGGACCCAGAGGCTGGCCAGCGCCAGGTACGGCGTCTGTAGGCCGTAGCGCGTGATGGCCCAGCCGATGACCGTTGGCGCCGCAATGGAGACGACGCGCCCGCCGCCGACAGCGATTCCAAAACCTGTGCCGCGCAACACCGTTGGGAACAACTCGGAGATGTAGGTGTCGCCGACACCCCACAGCCAACCTAGCGTGGCAATCGCGATCGCGCCGGAGATTTGGTAGTCAGCCAACGAGTTGGAGGTGGCCGCGAAGATGGTCGCGGTGACCTCGATGACAGCGGCCAGGATGGCCGATGGACGTCGACCTATCCAGTCGGCGAGCGCGGTACCGAGGAATGCGAAAACCGCCTGCAGGAGGAAGAAGACCAGCGCGTATCGAATCGCCTCGATCGGAGTCGCGTGAAACCGCTTGACGATGTAGGTGGTCAAGAACAGCGTCATGCCCCAGTAGCCGACGGCGTTGGCGGTGTAGATCAGCCAGCCGGCGACCAAGCGCCGCCGAACGCCGGGCAGCTGCCACAGGCGGGGTTTCGCGGTCTCTCGGGCGCGCACGTCGACGTAGCGATGCGATTCGGTGATGCCTTGCCGGACCAGGAACAAAATAATGGCGGGGACGATGGCGACGATGAACGCCGACTGCCATCCGAAGCGGGGGACCAGCGCCAGCGCAACTCCGGCGGCGAGCACGTAGCCCAGTGAGAACAGCGAAAAGATCACGCCGCCAACGCCGATCGCGCGAGTCTTGGCCGGCCAGACTTCGGCGGTGTACGGCGCCCCGACGGCGAGTTCCCCGGCTCCTCCGACACCGGTCAGAAATCGCAGCCCCGTGAACGCCGCAATGTTGGTGGTGAGTCCGGCGAGGGCAGTGGTGATGCCGTACAGCAGAATCGACGCGCCCAGCGTGGCTTTGCGTCCCCACCGGTCGGCCGCCAGACCAAAACCGATCGTTCCGATTGTGTAGCCGAGCAGGAAAATCGAACCGATGTATCCCGCTTGCGCGTCGGTGATGTGCAAGGTCCGCTTGATCTCCGGCAGCACCAGGCCGTAGATGTTCACCGCGTAGGAGTCGAAGCCGTAGCCCAGCCCCGCGGTCACGGCAATGAAAAGCGCCTGCCTGAAGGTGGCGGGCGAGGCTCGGGGGACATGGACCTGGTTGCTGCCGACGCTCAACGCCACGTGAGCACGGTATTCGGCTGCGTCGGCCGACAGAAGATTCACGATCTGCGTGATCGCAAACGATGCGAGCAGTGCGCCTCACAAAGTTCCGAGATCGTTAACAAAGCTAATTCATAGGTTAGCTATCTATTATTTGAGGGGTACGACGACGAACTTCGGTCGATGGCACACATGGAAAAGGTGATCGTCATGAACGTCAAGAGAATTATCGGCACGGGCGCCATCGCTGGCGCACTTGGCTTTTCAGCAATCGGATTGGCCGGCGCCGCGAGCGCCGCGCCGGTGCAAACGCCGGCGCCCGGCCCGGCAGTCGTTCAGCACGCACAGCTCGTCCACTGGGGCGGCGGCGGCCGCGGACCGGGCTGGGGTGGGCGCGGTTGGGGTGGACCCGGCTTCCGGCCCGGTTGGGGCGGCCCGGGCCCAGTCGGTTGGGGCCGCCCGCCGCTTCCGCCGTGCCTGATCGGCCTCTGCATCTAGGTACAGCCGCCGCGCCTCGGCCCGGCGGCTGTTACGACGGGTACTGTCCCGCTGTGGCTGTGTATGCGTTGAATTTGTTCGATGTCGCCGATCGCGACGAATACCTGGAATATGCGCGACGCTCGCCAGCGGCAGTGGCCGCCCACGGGGGACGTGTCGTCGCGCTCGGGCAGTTTGACGAAGCGATTGTCGGCGACATTGCACCGCGCCAGGTGCTCATCCTCGTGGAGTGGGAGTCGAAGCAGGCGTTCGACGCATATTGCAGCGACCCGCTGCTAGCGGATCTGCATCCGCACCGCGAAAACGGCTCCTCGAGTTATATCTGGCATCTGTTCGATCGACTCGACGATCTCCGGCCGCTGCTCAAACCGACTGGCTAGCGCAGACGCCTATCCTGACCCGAATGGCTGACGAGTCGGTCGCAGATCTGCGCAAGCGGTTGGACGGTTTGACCCTCCGCGATGCGTCACGGTTGGGCAGGCGGCTGAAGAACCTCCGACGCGCGGATCCAAATAAGCTGCGACAACTCGCCGAGCAGATCGAAGCCGGCGAACGTCTGGTGGCCGCGCGCCAGAACGCCGTCCCCGCGATCAGCTACCCGGAACTACCGATCAGCGAGCGGCGCCAGGAGATAGTCGAGGCGCTGAAAGCGCATCAGGTGATCGTCGTCGCCGGCGAAACCGGATCTGGCAAGACCACCCAGTTGCCCAAAATCTGTCTTGAGATGGGTCGCGGAGTCCGCGGGATGATCGGGCACACCCAGCCGCGCCGGCTCGCCGCCCGCACCGTGGCTCAACGCATCGCTGACGAGGTGGGCAGCCCATTGGGCGAAGCCGTCGGATACACCGTGCGATTCAACGACCACGCCGGCGACCGCACCCTGGTCAAGCTGATGACCGATGGCATTCTGCTCGCTGAGGTTCAGCGTGACCGTCGGCTGATGCGCTACGACACGCTGATCATCGACGAGGCCCACGAGCGGAGCCTCAACGTCGACTTTCTGCTGGGCTACCTGCACGAGCTGCTGCCGCGCCGCCCCGACCTCAAGGTGATCGTCACGTCGGCGACGATCGAGCCGCGGCGCTTCGCCGACCATTTCGGTGGCGCGCCGGTGGTCGAGGTATCCGGTCGCACGTATCCGGTGGAGGTCAGGTACCGACCTCTGGAGGTGCCGGTTTCGTCTGGCGCACAGGACAATCCCGATGACCCCGACGACGAAGTCATTCGAACCGAAACCCGCGACGAGATCGAGGCGATCGTGGACGCGATTCACGAACTCGAGTCGGAACCACCCGGCGACGTCCTGGTCTTCTTGTCCGGAGAACGCGAAATCCGCGATACCGCTGAGGCTTTGAGTGGGCTGAAGCACACCGAAGTCCTTCCGCTGTACGCCCGGCTTCCCACTGCCGAACAGCAGAAGGTCTTCGCGCCGCACACCGGGCGTCGTGTCGTACTGGCGACCAACGTCGCCGAGACGTCCCTGACTGTGCCGGGCATCCGGTATGTGGTGGACCCAGGCAGCGCGCGCATCTCGCGCTACAGCCGACGGTTGAAAGTGCAGCGGTTGCCGATCGAACCGATTTCGCAGGCGTCGGCGCAGCAGCGCGCGGGCCGGTGCGGTCGGGTCGCGCCGGGAGTGTGCATTCGCCTGTACTCCCAGCAGGACTTCGAGACCCGGCCGCGCTTCACCGAACCCGAGATCCTGCGCACGAATCTGGCTGCTGTTCTCCTGCAGATGGCGGCGCTCGAATTGGGCGACGTAGCGAAATTTCCGTTCCTGGATCCACCGGACGGGCGCAGCATTCGCGACGGCGTGCAACTCCTGCAGGAGCTCGGAGCATTCGATCAGCAGGGCGAGATCACGGACGTCGGCGGACGTTTGGCGCGGCTGCCGGTCGACCCGAGGCTCGCACGGATGATTGTGGCCGCAGAAGGCGAATCATGCGTCCGAGAGGTGCTGGTCGTGGCCGCGGCGTTGACGATTCCCGACCCACGGGAACGGCCGGCTGAACGCGAAGAGGCCGCCCGCCAGAGCCACTCTCGATTCGCCGACGAGCACTCCGACTTCATGTCCTACCTCAATCTCTGGCGCTATCTGCGCGAGCAACGCAACACGCAGTCCGGCAACGCGTTTCGTCGGATGTGCCGTAACGAGTTCCTGCACTATCTCCGCATCCGCGAGTGGCAGGACTTGGTCGGGCAGCTGCGCGGCATCGCACGCGACCTCGGCATCGTCGAATCCGACGAGCCTGCTGATGCGGCCCGCGTGCATGCCGCTCTGCTGGCCGGATTGCTATCGCACGTCGGCATGCGCCGGGAGGGTGCGAACGAATTTTTGGGAGCGCGTAATTCACGTTTCGTCCTCGCACCCGGGTCAAGCCTGAGCAAACGACCGCCGCGCTGGGTGGTGGTGGCGGAGCTCGTCGAGACCAGCCGGTTGTTCGGGCGGACGGCGGCTCGCATCCAGCCGGAGGTGGTCGAGCGGGTGGCCGGCGACCTCGTCCAGCGCAGCTACAGCGAACCGCATTGGGATGCCCAGCGGGGCGAGGTGATGGCCTACGAGCGGGTGACGCTCTATGGACTGCCGCTCGTGGCGCGTCGCCGCGTCGGGTACGCGCGAGTCGAGCCGGCGGTGGCACGGGACTTGTTCATCAGACACGCGCTCGTCGAGGGGGACTGGCAGACCCGCCATCACTTCTTCCGCGACAACGCTCGGCTGCGTGCCGAACTCGAGGAGTTGGAGGAGCGGGCCCGCCGCCGCGATCTGGTGGCGGGCGACGAGGACGTCTTCGCGTTGTACGACAATCGGATTCCCGCCGAGGTGGTCTCCGCTCGGCATTTCGACGCATGGTGGCGCAAACAGCGCCACGCGACACCGGAGCTGCTGACTTTCAGTCGCGATGATCTCTTACGCAACGACGAGGCCGACGCCGACCGGCCGGATGCCTGGTGGACCGGCGAGCTCACGCTTCCGCTGAGCTACCGGTTCGAGCCCGGTGCCGCCGACGACGGCGTGACCGTGCACGTTCCGATCGATGTGCTCGCGCGACTCGGCGGCGACGAGTTCGCCTGGCAGGTGCCCGCGTTACGGGAGGAGTTGGTGACGGCCCTCATTCGGTCACTGCCGAAAGATCTGCGTCGCAACTTCGTTCCAGCTCCCGACACTGCTCGGGCCGTTCTCGCGGGCATAGAGCAGAAGGACGGCGAACCTCTGCTGGCATCGCTACAACGTGAATTACGCCGTCGCACCGGCATTCTGGTTCCCATCGACGCGTTCGATCTGGACAAGCTACCGGGGCACCTGCGGGTGACTTTCGCGGTCGAGTCCCCGGACGGCGCAGAAGTGACCCGTGGGAAAGACCTCGCTGCGCTACAACAGAAGCTGGCGACACCCGCCCGGCGTGCGGTCGCCGCGGTCGTCGCGGGCGACCTGGAACGCACCGGATTGCGAAGTTGGCCCGACGATCTCGACGAGCTGCCGTCGACGGTCGAGCGCACGGTCGATGGACGCACCGTGCGGGGCTATCCCGCCTTCGTCGATGCCGGTGCCGCCGTGGACGTACACGTGTTCGCAACACCCGGACAACAGGCCGACGCGTCGGCTCCGGGTCTTCGCCGGCTGCTCAGGGTGAGCGTGCCATCACCAGTCAAAGCTATTGAGCGGCAGCTTGATCCGCGCATCCGGCTCATCCTGGGTGCGAATCCGGACGGCTCGCTTACTGCGCTGCTCGACGATTGCGCAGATGCCGCGGTCGACGCGTTGGTTGCTGGGCCGGTGTCGCGGCGCGACGACTTTCTCGCGCTACGAGACCGGGTCGCCAAATCCTTGGTGGCGATGACCCTGGAGCTGGTGGGTGGCGTCCGGGACGTGCTGTCCGCCGCGCAAGAGGTGCAGTTGGCCATGCCCGCCCAACCCTCCGATGCGCAAGCGGAGGCGATCGCGGATATCCGCACCCAGCTGGACCATCTGCTTCCATCGGGGTTCGTGACCGCGACCGGAGCCTCGGGCCTGCGCGACTTGGTCCGCTACCTGACGGCGACCCGGCGACGCCTTGACCAGTTGCCACGTGCACTCAATGCGGATCGGGACCGAATGGCGAAGGTGCACGTGGTCCGGGACGCTTACGACGAACTGCTCCGGGCGCTGCCGTCAGCACGCAGAACGGCTCCCGACGTCACCGACATCGCGCGGCAGATCCAGGAGCTGCGGGTGAGTTTGTGGGCCCAACAGCTCGGCACTCCGCGACCGGTCAGCGAGCAGCGCATCTATCGCGCCATCGACGAAGCGGCCCAACATGGTTAACGCCGAGCGTCAGCTTCCGGCGGCGAGGATCTTGATCGCGAAGACCAGGCTGTCGCCCTTCTGGATACCGGCTTGGGGCTGGCCCTCCGGATAACCGTCCGCCGGCGACATCGCGACCCCGACGGTGGAACCGACCTTTTGTCCAGCGATCGCCTTCTGAAAGCCCGGTACAACTCCGTCGAGCGAGAATTGGGCCGGGGTGCCGCGCTCGTAAGCGCTGTCGAACACTTTGCCGTCGCGACCGTCGACGCCCATGTAGCAGACGGTCACGGTGGCCGTGGGTGCGACGACCGGTCCGTCGCCGGCATGCAGCGTCTGGACCTGGGTCTCGGTCACGCCGAACGGTTGCGTCACGGTGATCAACGGCGCGGCCTTATCCGTCGAACCCGTCACCGCCACGCTGCCGGTCGCCCCGCTCAACGTCCACTCTGGCGTGCCGCCATCGCCGGGCGCCTGGGTGGGGCAGCCGGCGTCCGCGGTCGCGGGCGGTGCCTCGGCAGCGGTCATCGCCGGCGCGCTGGCTGGTCCCGTGGACGTGCTCGGTGAGGACGCCGGCTTGTCGGAGCTGCATGCGGAGAGCGTCACGACCAACGATGCGACGCCGGCCGCGAGCCCAAACGTGGAGTAAATGCGGGAGAAATTCACGGTCGTCACGTTACCTCTGACCGCTCCGCAATCTGGCGGCGCCTGCGACACCGTCAACAGGGCGTTGACGGGCTCCGTCAATGCCGCGGTGGTGTTTGCCGGTTTCGCACGGTCGCCCATGCCCCTGTGCACCACAGGGCCCACACCACGAGCAGCGGCTGAAGCAACAGCCGGACACCGCGGGACAGGTCGGAGTTGAGGCCGAAAGCGTCCGTGTGCGTGACGAATTGAGAGATGTTTCCGGGAAAGATCAGGATAAAGAAGACGGCGACAATCCATCCCACCGGTACTCGCCACCGCGTCAGTACGACCAGGCTGGCCCCGAGCAGGATCTCCACGACGCCTGAGGCGACGATGACGAGGTCAGCGTTCAACGGCAGCCACGGCGGAACCTGTGCGTGCAACGCGGCCCGGCCGAAGCTGAGATGGCTGATTCCAGCGACAACCAGGAATGCGCCGAGAACGAGCCGCGCGATGCTTCTTGCAGGGGAGCAGCTCATCGGCCCATTCTCTCAGGATGCCTTTGTGCCCGAGAGCGTTCCGAATCACAGTTCCCGGGGCGCGTCGTCGGACCGTTGCCGGTTCGACGTGCGGCATGATGGCGAACGGAACACACCTATCCCGACTTCCGCGCCTGCGGCCGGCATTGGCCCGCGCAATCGCTTGATCGCCACCTTCTGAGAGGCTGAGCATGTCAACGTCAACATTGAGCCGGTCGACCCCCGGTCGGAGTGACCCGACGCCCCCCGGTGCACCGCGCCTGCCCAGCGTGGCCAGGTTGAGTTTGCTATCCCTGCTTGTCATTACGCTGACGGTCTTGAGCGTCTCCATGTACTGGCTGGAGCACCACAAGACCCGCCATCCAACCCTTCTCGGCGACACAACCAGCCCGGACCATATGACCGTCACCGTCCTGATTCAAAAAGTCGACCCCTCGACAGCGCGGGTGAGTGCTCAGTTGGAACTGAAAGGCGAGGGCGCCTTGGTGGACCAGCACACCCACGAACTGAAAGAGGATGCGACGCTGACCAGTAACGCGGTCACCAATGCCACGGTGGTTGCCAAAGCCAATGAGCGCCCGGAATTTGTCGCGGTCGAATTCGCGCTTCGCGACGGGGTCATCACCGATTACCCCCTCGACAGCTACACGACGAACTTCTTCTTCCGGGTGAAAAGCGGAGACGGCACGAGTCAGCACGCGGTCCCGGTCCGCGTCGTATTCGACAACATCGACTCGTTCTTCAAGCTGACGCCCCAGCAGGAACAGTCGATCGAAGTACACCGCAATAGCCCGGAAGCCAAAACCATCACGACACCCCAATCGCTTTTCGCCGCAACGGCAACCGTGAAACGTTCAACGAGCACGGTCATGTTTGCCGTGTTCATCATGGTGTTCATGTGGTGCCTCACCATCGCCGCGCTCATTGCGGCCTGGTACACCGCCAGCGGCAGGCTCGGCTTGTTCTGGTCGGCTCTCGGTTTCCTCGGCACGCTGCTGTTCGCGCTCATCCCGTTGCGCAATGCCGTGCCGGGCGATCCACCGATCGGCTCTCTGATCGATTTCGCGGCGTTCTTCATCGCCGAAGGTGTTGTGTCGATCTCGATGATCGTGACCGTGTTGCACGGTTACCACATCGAAATCGCCCACAAGAAGCTGAAGGCCGCGTCAGACGACTAGCCGGTGACGTTGTCGCCGATCACAGGGGATTGGGGCTCGATACTGCCTATTGGCATGTTTCGAACGGATGTGCGAAGGCTATCCGGTTCTCGGAGGTGATCGCGACATGAGCGATGAAATGCGGCAGGCGCCGAGCGAGACGCCGGAAAAGGACCCAGCGGATTGGGTCACCGGCGACGAACCAATGACAGGACCACAGCGAAGTTATCTGCAGACACTCGGCCAGGAAGCAGGCCGCGAGATTCCCAATGATCTGAACAAGGCCCAAGCGTCCAGCCTGATTGACGAACTGCAGCAGAGCACCGGACGCGGCGGGGAGGCGTGAGTGGCCCGTCGGCTACCGAGGACGGGCACTACCTCGTCATTGACGGTCGCAGGTGGCGCGCCACCGATCCCTCAATTCCCGAGGATCGCCGGACTGAGCTTGTGCGGATCTTGATGGCGTGGCGCCGAGAAGTGCGCCGCGCCCAAGGAACCCCGCACGAGTCGGCCGCCCGCGCGGGTGTGAACGCCGCCAAGGTGGCGTTGGGGGAGCGCGGGATGCCGCCGTGGTGGGAGCAGACAGCCGACCAACGCCGGACCCGTTGGGAGGCTCATATATCCGAGCCGGACTAACGGGCGCAGACCGACGAACCAAATATATGGTCCGCTAGAGTAACTGCGTAGCCCGCGCAAGGAGAACATGGTGCCAAGCACACAACCGACATCCCGCTCGGCGGCGGCGACGGGCGTGGCATTGCGCGTCGGCGTCAAAGTGGTGCGACGGATTCCAGCCTGGCTGAAGCGGTTGATCTCCGGCGGTAGGGCAGTCTCGGTGGATGGCAACACCCTCGACGCCACCGCCCAGCTGATGCTGTTCGCTCAGCGAATCACAGGCACCGGGGGACTGTCGGCCGCCGGCGATGTGACAGCCGCCCGTGTGCTGATGCACAACTCACACGTGGCGATGAACACCTCTGTGCCAGTGGCGATTTCAGACGTTGAGATTCCCGGTCCCGCTGGCATTGTGCGAGCACGCCAGTACCGGCCAACTGCCACAGGAGCAGCACCGCTACTGGTCTTCTTCCACGGCGGCGGCTTCGTGGTCGGCGACATCGAGTCCCACGATGGTCTGTGCCGAATGATCTGTCGGGACGCGGTAACACAGGTGCTGTCGGTGGACTACCGATTGGCGCCGGAGCACCCGGCCCCAGCCGCTATCGACGATTGCTTCGCGACCTATCGGTGGGCCATCGAACACGCCGCAGAACTGGGCGCCGACCCGTCGCGACTCGGAGTCGGTGGCGACAGCGCAGGTGGAGCGCTCGCCGCCCTCGTGGCGCTTCGCAGCCGCGACGAGAACATTCCGCAGCCGGCCCTGCAGGTACTGCTCTATCCCGTACTGGACCTCGCCGCCCAAACTCACTCGCGGAGTTCGCTTTCCGAGGGGTTCTTCCTGACGAGGCAGGACATGGAGTGGTTCACGGATCAATACCTGGGTCGGAGCGAACTCGCAGCCGATGATCCCCGGGTATCGCCGCTGCGGGCCGCCGATCTCTCCGGCGTGGCTCCCACGTTGATTCTCACCGCAGGATTCGACCCGTTGCGTGACGAAGGGGCGGCTTACGCCGCGGCGCTGCGCTCGGCCGGAGTCTGCGTTGACCACCGACAATTCGATTCTCTAACACACGGTTTCGCCAGCATCGCACCTTTCGGAGGTGGCAGCGCCGAGGCGCTGGCAGTGACCATCTCCGCCATCCGGGCGCACCTGAATCGGGTCTAGCGACAGGACTGCTCTCGTCGATCTCGGCCAAGATTTCACGACGGTGTCAGTTGAGCAAAGGTACGGCAGCTTACCCGCGGGGCGCGGGCCGATTTCGCCTGTCTGGCTTAGTGTTAGCTGCTATGGGCGGATTGGACAATTGCGTGAAGCGCTGGCGCACAGCGCTTCACGTAACCGCGTCGGTACTGATCGCTGCCACGCTCGGACTCGGTATCACTCCGGTAGCTCACGCGGCTGCGGCCACCGCGACGTTGTCGGTCGAACATACCTGGCAGACCGGTTTCATCGCGCACTTCACCATCGTCAACTCGAGCACGGCGCCGATGACCGACTGGAATCTCGAATTCGACATGCCGGTGGGACAATCGGTCTCGCACACGTGGAATAGCACCCTTGCACAGTCTGGCACGCACTATGTTCTCAGCCCCGCGAATTGGAATCGCACCATCGCACCCGGTGGTTCAGCGACAGGTGGCCTGAGAGGCGTGCTGACCGGTTCCTACTCGCCGCCGTCGAACTGTCTGCTCAATCGGCAATATTTTTGCACCTAGAGGCGACTGCACGCCGAATCATGTTGCAGGGCAGCCGAGTTCAGCTAGTGCTGTAGGCCCAATAGTCATACGTGCCGGGCACCGGGCAGAGGGAATGAACTGCGGCCAACACGAACTGACCCGCTTCGGCGCTGGACACTGTCGGATGGTCCCGCACTAAGTTCGCGGCCACCTGAGTACCCGGGGCCTGCAGATTCCAAAGTTGGTTGCACACGCTGTAGCCATCTGCCAGCATCGCCGGATCCGCTCCGGTGACGCCGCCCGCCCGTGCGGCGGCCAAGAAAGCAGGGACGGCGCCAGGTTGCGGTGCGGCGACAGAGCCGACGGTATTCACCGGGTCGGCTCCGTCCGGGTCGGCGCCGGCCGGCGCGGCCAGGCCGAGGGAAACGAAGGCTCCAACAGCACCGAGCAGCACTTTTCCGTACATTACAGCTCCTGTTTGCTTGTTGTTTACCTATGAAACTACCACAGTTCATGTTTAAGACGCCTGCGCTTCATGCTGACCGTGTGGCTCGGGCGCGTCTAAATGGCTCGTTTGGCAACGGCTTGACCCCGGTGTCGGATCACCGGATGCGGCCAATCCGTGAGGCGTCGGTGAGCCTCAACCTGGCCGATTTGGCGGTGCATAATCTCTCGTGACGGAGACAGGGGAGGCCGCCTTGCCAACACGGCGGCTCACCGCCGACAGGGATCGAAGCAGGGACGCTAGCGCCTCGCCGAGGCCCATCTCGTCTTCCGGGATGCAACCTAAACAGACGCCAATCGGCAAGTACTAGAGTCATGTTCGCCGGCGACCGCGCGGAGGCGCTGCTCTGACTCACAGCCGCACGCACTCAAGTGATTCGGTTGTGGTCGCGGCCGGGCGATGAAGGTCAGCCGCACTTGACCCACACCACAGGACGCGAGAGGAAGCCCATGAGAACGATCGCATACCGCCACGCGGCAGGCGTCGGCCTGGCCGCCGTCGCGTTGATCACTGTTGGCTGCAGCAATGGCAAGAGCGTCGACGCATCGGCGCCGCCTCAGGTCGGGGTGAGCGCCACCTCGTCTAGAACCCCAGCGCCGCCCGCGGAGGTGAAACTCGTCGGTCAGGACGACGTCGAGGTCACGCTGACCGGCCCGATCGCTGCCAAGTACTCGTCGGCAACCGAAAATCAGAAGGCGGCTCTCGGCAAGCCGCTGACGGGCGACCGCAACGCGGGGACGCGGGACAGCGGCGTGGTATTCCAGCAGTTCCAGGGCGGCGTGATCACCGCCAAGAACGACGAGGGCGGCACGCCCGCGTACATCACCCTGGGCAAGATCCGGGAGGCCTGGAATATCCAACGCGACCCGGACGGCACGCCTGCGATCACCGGCACCAACGGTTCGGCAGGTCCACTGGGCTTCCCGACCAGCGACCAGAACGCCGTCGGCGATCTGGTGGTGTCGAACTTCGAGCACGGGAAAATCGAGTACAACCCGCAGACCGGCCAGGTTGAGGTGACGGTGAACGGCAAGGTCGTTCCAGCCGGGATGTAGCCCGAATCATGCAACCGGGCTGGCATTAGGGGAGCGGCTTAGGCGTCGCCGCTCCGCGTAATGATCGCCCGCGCTGCGCGCTCTGCAATGAGCATGACCGGCGCATTGGTGTTGCCGGAAATGATGGTGGGCATCGCCGACGCATCGACCACTCGAAGACCGGCGACGCGATACACGCGGCAGTCGGTGTCGAGCACCGTGGCGGCCTCCCGAGGCCGACCGCGGGCGTCAAAGGTGCCCATCGCGCAGGTGCCCACCGGGTGGAAAATCGTCGTACCGAGTTCACCGGCCGCCGTCTGCAGCTCTTCGTCACTCACCAGTTGCGGGCCGGGAAGCAACTCTTGTGGGCCGTAACGGGCCAGAGCCGGCGCCGCCATGATCTGCCGGGTCATCCGAAGGCCCTTCACGGCGATTCGCCGATCCGCGTCAGTCGACAGGTAATTGCAGAAAATCTTCGGGTTGGTCAATGGATCTGCACTGGCCATCCGCACGTGGCCACGTGAGGTGGGTCGCAAATTGCAGACCGAGGGAGTGATCGCTCCAAAGGGGTGCAGGGGTTCGCCGAACTTCGGCAAAGACAAGGGCTGCACATGCCATTCCAAATCGGAACTACCTAGCGAGGGGTCGCTCTTGGCGAAAGCCCCCAGGGTGGAAGGCGGCATGGTCATGGGCCCCGATCGCAATACCAGGTACTGAAGTCCCATGCCCGCACGGCTGATCCAATTCCGGTACAGCGTGTTGACGGTCGCGGCGCCTCGGACCCGGTAGACCATTCGAATCTGCAGATGGTCCTGAAGGTTTTCGCCCACTCCTGGCAGATCGACGGCCACCGGCACTTGATGCTGGGCAAGCAGGCCGGCTGGGCCCAGACCCGAGACTTGCATCAGATGCGGCGAGCCAATGGCTCCGGCGCTCAGGATCACCTCCCGGCGGGCGCAAACGTCGACGATGTGGCCATCCTTGCGCAGCCGCAGGCCGGTGACGCGTAGCTGCGCCGCGGTCCACGCCCCGCGACGCTGATCCTCGCGGACCTGGTCGTCCATCAAGAGCCGCAAGGCCTGCGTGTGCGTGTAGACCGTGAGATTGGATCGGTGGGCGACGGGATGCAGAAAAGCATCGGCCATCGACCAGCGACGGCCACGCCGTTGGTTGACATGAAAGTACGCACTGCCGGCGTTGACGCCCCGGTTGAACTCATCGATCGGGGAGATGCCCATCTGGGCAGCGGCGGCCTGCCAGGCGTTTAAGATCTTCCAGCGCACTCGTGGCCGCTCGACGCGGATCTCACCTCCGACGCCATGCCAATCGTCGGCGCCGCCGAAGTAGTCTTCTAACTTTTTATAGATCGCCAGCGTCTCGCCTGGACTGTCCAAGCCACCCCAACGCCATCTCTCGTCGCCGGTAGCCTGCGCCCACAGGTCGTAGTCGCTCGCTTGTCCGCGCATGTGGATCATCGCGTTGATCGACGAGCTGCCTCCGATCACGCGACCTCGCGCGTAGTGAATGCTGCGGCCGGCCAGCCCAGGGTCGGGCTCAGTCGTGAAGCACCAGTCGGTGCGGGGGTTGGCGATTGTGTACAGATAGCCCACCGGCACCTTGATCCAGAACCAGTCATCTCTGCCGCCGGCCTCAATCAGGAGCACACGGCGATCAGGGTTGGCGCTGAGACGATTGGCGAGCAGGCAGCCGGCGCTGCCTGCCCCCACGATGATGAAGTCGAATTCGGCGACCGGGCTCATTCCGGTATCGGCCCTCCAGGCGTCGGATGCGTGTCCTAGTGTGCGCGATACCACCTCATCTCGTCGGGGAATGATTGGCCCCCAACAGATACAGACCATTGACCAGGCACTGCGCGTTGCCGTCGACGTCTGAAAATTGTTGTGGCACACGGGGGAGCCGCAACAAAGATGCGGCTGCCTTTATGAGGCCGCCGCATCTTCTTGGTGTTGTTCGTCAATGCCGATTCGCCGGATTCGAGATCCAATCGATGAGCCCCTTGAAATCCTGGGTGAAATAAGGCCCATACTCCGTCGTGTCTCCGTCGTTGATGTGGAAGCTCTGGAGCCCATTGGCATGGGTCGGTGCCGCTTCATTCCACGCCGTAATCCACGGCCCTCCGCTGCTGCCGTGCTCCATGTTGTCGTTCGTCAATCCGATCGTCCCCGTGGTCGAGCTCGACGCAACCGATCCGACACATTGATCCATCACATTTCCGTTGAACGGCGGGTTCGGCGTCGCCGGGTAGCCCACAGCATCCCAGTTTCGGCCTGCCGTCGAAGCGTTCCACAGCGTGCCTAGCCAGCCGATCGTGTTGCCCGGGGCGGAATCGAACCAAATCATTCCGTAGTCGAAGGCCCGGTTACCGTTCTGGGTCCAGGCAGTCCAGGCCGCTGCGTAGCTGTAGTTGAACTTGTACGCGCGATCATTCGATGCACGTTTCCCGTACGAGGGATAGAAAGCGATGTTGGTAGACCAGCCGCCGCTGTAGACACAATGCCCCGCCGTCAGCAGAATATTGGGACTAATCATCGCCGCCGATCCGGCGAATCCGCCTCCGCCTTGCGTGAAAAAGAGTTTCCCGCAGGTCCGGTAGGGAAAGTTAAGTGGCGCCGCGACTGCTTGCCCTCCGGTCCCTGTGCGAGGCTCTGCGTGCTTTCCAGGCTTCTTCTCCTCGCCGTGCCCAGGTTGTGTGTGTCCGGTCTCGCCGCGCTTTTCCGGCTCCGTCGGCGCCGCCGCTTTGCCACGTTTCACTTTTGGCAGTGGAACGGGTTTTGCGGCAGCCCGGCGCTCTTCGGTCCAATACTCCTCGGCGGACTCCTCGGCCGGACCACCCTTTGTGGGTCCCGACCCAACGGCGCTGTTGACTGCGGTTGCCATCAGATTTCCTCTCTCGTTTTCAGCGGATACCGGAGATGGTTGAACGCCGGTTCCGCTGGGCTGTGAATGCAAAAAAGTATGTGTCGTTCACAGCGCCGCAGTCGTGAGTAGTCAACTACTCGATTGGGAATCCCCTTGCGGCACAGGCTCAATCTCGATCTGGGCCCGCCGGTCGCTGCGTCGAACTGGAGCCGGAGGACTCCAATTGAACATCGCGGCTCCAAGTTGACATAATGTCGCTTATCGGCAAAAGCCTATTGCGAGTTGCATTAGATGAAAGTGCTCGCACCCGTTGACGACCGGCACGGAGCTCAGAGCGGGATACCGAGCGCCTTCGCCAGCTTGGTGAGTTGAGTGTCCTGCCAGCCCGCAAATGTCGTCTGGTCTTGTGGAACGGTCTCCGTAACGGTGACCACCGGGACATTGGCCCGCTCGGCGGCGGCTCGGATCTGATCGGGTATTGAGCCCTCGGTCTGTGGGTTGTAGATCAGCACATCGATCTGGTGGCCGGCCAACGCGTCAAGGAACGCTTGCACGTCAGCAGGAGCCGGATCGGATTGCCGGGCCGCGGCCTGTCGGTAATCCTGCGGGGTCTTGTTGACCAGCCCCAGCGCGTCGGCCATATAGGTGAAGATTCCCTCCGTGGCGGCGTAGGTCTTCCCCCCGCCGTGCGCCTTGATGGTGTCGATCAGGCGGGTGTAGGGCTGTAGCGCCGCAGTGAACGCCGCACGCCGGTCAGTGAAGTAGGCCTGCGTCTGGGGGTCGAGCTTGCTGAGCTCGGCAGTGACGGCGTCAGCGACAGCGGTGACCGCCGACGGGCGATACCACAGGTGCGGGTTAGCCCCATCCGGGGTTTTCGTCACGTCCGCGGCGTTGATGAACGGTGCGGACGGCGCAGAAACTGCGGCCAGCCTTAACGCCCAGGGGTCATAACCCGCACCGTTGATCACGATCAGTCTCGCCCCGGAAAACGTCGCGGCGTCGCGCGATGACGGTTCGTAGTCGTGCGGGTCCACCGAGGAACTGACCAGTACCGTCTTCACCACCGCGCACGCGCCGCCGAGCTGCGAGACCAGGTCACCCCACTGATCGACACTGACCGCCACATCGACCGGCGCACCCGGGCACGGTGGCGGCGCGCTACTCGAACCAGATGCCGTCACCGCGCTGGTGCTCGCTGTCGACCCCAATGGACCGCTTTGGCCTGAACCGCAAGCGGCCAGGCACGCGCTCAGCGCCAAAGCTATCGCCGCGGTGATTCGAAGCCGGCGCCGGTAGCACGTCATAATGCAAACGATAACCGTTCTCGGTTTCCCTGGCAGTGCTACGGCCGTGCTCTACAGACCGATCACCCATCGGCTCGCCCGGGTTGCATCAGATGAAAGCGCTCGGACCCGCCGCCAATCGCCAGTCGGCGCAACCCCGACAGCTACCCGCGACTAGCTGACAGTGCCGGACACCGTTCCACAACTATGTGACAGTGCCGGAATCCGGGCCTGCGCACGTTGATTTTGTCACTGTGACGTAACAGCTACGGCCAGCCCTGACAGTTCGCGCGAGTGGCGCGGCTTGCCTTCCCGAGCAACCATTTTCGCGTCAGGCAGCGGAGTGTTGGGAACTGAGGTGTTCAGAAGCTGACCGGACTGGCGATCGCGCGCTTTCGCGGACGCGATAACGCGCGCCCTGTATTCGTCGCCCGTGATGTAGAGAATCTCGGCGACGTCATCCGCATCGAGTTCATCACTCGAAGTGCCCATGCAACCCATTGTAGTGCCGAGCCACGACAGGCAGACGCATTCGCGCTTTCGTCACTGTGACACTTCTCCCCTGTCCGGCTGTGTCGGCCTCGGCACGTCTCGGAGACAAACATTTGCGACAATCGAACCCCAACCGATTCCGGCGCGGGCGAGGCATTCATCCACGAAGCCACTATCAGGGAGCAATCATGAGCCCGACAAATGAGGTTAGCTGCCGCGTACCATTCACTTCGCACTCGAGCCTCGCGGCAGGCTTTCATGTCAGCGCCGCGTTGGGCGGCGGTGCGCCGCACGCTTTTCTCGTCGACACGGGATCGGTAGGGATTGTCGTGCCCCGAGGTGTGCTCGGCCCGGATTATCAGGATTTCGATCCGTCTCAAGACGTTGAATTCGAATACGTGAGCAGTGGCAACAAGTATCTCGGCCAATGGGTCGAAGTGCCGATCGTTCTCGGCGTTCCCGCGGTGTGGAACGGCGAGGGTACTTACCCGATCGCTGATATCGAGGTATTCGCGGTTGACCGGGCATTCGCGGATAGCCAACCAGTCACTTTCGATGGCGGCGTATTCGGCATTGGCTTTGCGATTGGTGGATCAGCCGATGGCGGGCCCGCCCGAAATCCGCTCGTTCATCTGACGTTTCAGGGCATGGGTCTCAGCGGAGGCTACATTGTCAGCACTGGCGCGATTGAGGTCGGCTTGACCTCGCTTAACACAGAGGGGTTCGCCTTCATCTCGCTCGACCGCATTGCCCCTGCGGAGGATTGGATGCAACCTCTTGGAGGTTTTGCCTTGACAGGCGACTTCAGCCCTGACGGCTTCAGCATCGACGTGCCGATGCTGGTGGATACCGGCATTGGCGACATGATTTTGTGGGTAGATCCCAACTCTTCGCCGGCCAGCTTGCCGAGTAACGCCGCGTTCCCGCCCGGTATCGCGGTGAACGTAGTCGCGCCTCCGGCAGATTCTGGAGTCGAGCCGGCACTGCAATATTCATTCGTGACCGGACCAATGGCACCATCGGAGGTCACGTGGCGCGGCAGCGCAAGAAACGGAATCAACACCGGAAGAGGTGTTTTGGCGGGAGTTGACTATCTCTATGACGCCACGGCGGGGCGTATCGGCTTCCGCGCTCACCCGAAGTAGCTCATTGCCGGGAAGACTGGCAGCCAGACGGTATTCAGCGTGCCGCTGGACGGCGTCGTCCACAACGGCGCGATGTACCTGTTCTATTCACTGGACAGCATCTCCCTTCAGCCCAAGTACACGACGTTCGGGCACACCGACGTCGTCAAATCCACCGACGGCGGCCTGAACTTCACCGATCTGTATCAGTTCTCCGCGACCCACTTCCTCAACGTGTCGATCGCGACCGTGGCGGGCAAGGATCTGGGTCTGCCGCAATTCGAGGACACCCTGGCGATCTGGGGCACCGGTGTCTATCACTCCAGCGAGCCGTATCTGGCCGCGATGCCGTTGACGGGGATCGATACCGGTACACCGAGGTGGGTACTACACGGGAACGCAAAACGGCAGACCGGTGTGGGTCGAGGGCAACGAGGACGCCGCGGTCCCGCTGTTCCCGGATCCGACCATCGCCGAGTTGTCGGTGCGTTACAACACCTACCTCGGCGCGTGGATGAAGACGTACACCAGCCTGAGCGTGCATGCGGTGTGCATCCGGCTCTCAGCGACACCGTGGGGTCCGTGGACAGCGCCGCTGCACATGCAGGACATGTTCGGCGATCCCCCGAGCTACGCCCACGTCGACAATCGGGTCGATCCACCGCGTCAGGACTGGATGTACGACGGGAGCATCCAAGTGCGTGGCGGCGGTCAGGCCGCAATGGCCATCACCGGCTGGGTCGCGTATTCGCCGGCGATCATCCAACGCGGACGCCGCGACCACCATCTACTACACGATGTCGACATGGAGCCCGTACACCGCCGTCCTGCTCAGCTGCCAAACTCAGCGACGCCGACCTGACACCGATCGGATGGCTGGCCGCCGGGACCACGCAGAACCTTCCTCCCGATCAAACGATGGCCGCGCTGAACATCATGACCAGCATGGGCGTGCCGAATCTACTGGACTACTTGGGCGATCCGCAGTACACCGAATATCCCGCCATGGCGCAAGCATGGTTCGCGCTGCTCAACCGACGTCGGCTGCAGCAGGCCGTCTACATCGACGTGATCGTCTGGCACTAAACACAGCTGCTCACGCGCGGGTGGCGGTAGGCTGGCTGAAATAGCCCATTCGTACAGATTGGACAAAAGGGCTAGAATCTGATGTAGATCCCGAGTGAGGAGACCGTCATGACCGTGTCGTTCCGTAACCGCGACGGCAAGCTGGTCGATGTGCCCGAGGTGACCGCCAGCCGCCTGAAGAACGAGTTCGGCACTGTCTTTGAGCAGGCCGCCGTCGACGGGGCCGTGGTGATCACCAAGCACGACACCCCCCGGGCGGTGCTGCTCTCGTACGCCGAGTTCGAAGCCCTGACCGCCTCGGCCACCCCCGCGCTCGACGACCTCAGCGAGCGCTTCGACGCCTTGCTGGCGGGCATGCAGACACCGACGGCCAAAGCTGGTGTCGCCGCGGCGTTCGACGCCACTCCGGAGGAGATGGGCGCCGCCGCGGTGAAGGCGGTACGCACTGCGTAGTCGTGCGAAGCTGCGCGACTCATGACCGCCACTACTACGACACCGCCGCAGATCTACGTGCTGGCCGGTGTCAACGGCGCCGGCAAGAGCAGCGTCGTCGGCGCCACGATCCGCGACAAGGGCGGCCAGTACTACAACCCCGACGAGGCCGCCCGGACGATCATGGCGGCCAACCCGGGCCTGGGCCAGACCGAGGCCAACGCCGCAGCGTGGGAACAGGGCCGCCGGCTGTTGCAGCGCGCGATTGACGAGGGCCTCGACTTCACCTTCGAGACCACCCTGGGCGGCAACACCATGCCGGCTCTGCTCGCCGAGGCCGCCACGCGCGGCATCGAGGTACGACTGTTCTTCGTCGGACTCGACAGCGCCAAGGCCCACATCGAACGAGTGCTGCAGCGGGTTCGCGGCGGGGGCCACGACATCCCCGAAGACGCCATCCGACGCCGCTACCGGCACAGCCGGATCAATCTGATCAAGCTGCTGCCCGCGCTGACCGAACTGCGGATGTATGACAATACAGCGACCGCCGACCCCGCGACCGGGCAGGCGCCGACACCTGTCTTGGTGTTACACATGCAGGGCGGCCGTATCATCGGGCCGCCCGACCTGACCGCGACGCCGGGGTGGGCGCAGCCCATTGTCGCTGCGGCGCTGGAAATTTCGCAGGGAACAGCCTAGGCGCGCAGTGATTCGTCAAGCGACGTGCGAGCGGCGGCGCGTGCGGGGGGCTCGCGGGCGGGAACAGCTCAACGGGTTTCCCTAATCGCCCTGTCGCTCAGTCCAATACGCCAACGCTGAGGCATTGCGTTGCCTGCGGTGTAGGTTCGTTCGAGCCGTGACTTTACTCGAGTGGCCACGACGCTCGTTTGCTGCAACAGCGCCGCGGTGTCGGGAGTCCCGGCGTGCAGCCGCGCCAAGCTCGGTTCGCGCTCGGCCGCATCGACGAACGCCGCGAGGAGACGCCCGAATGGTTCGCTGTTGAGCCTCGCGTCGAGGGTCCTCTGACCAACAGATCCACGGTTGATTGAAGCTCCAGACAAAGGGCACCTCTCGTTTTCATCGTGGCACCTTCCGCGTAAGCCATCCCGCATGACCTACTGTAATTATTACGGCAGAACATGCTCGACGCGGCGCGGAGGGTAAGACTTTGGACGGCACAGCAGATTCCCGCACAGCAGTGCGGCCTGACGTCGATCTCATGGACGGGGCCTTCTACTCGCGTGATTCGCATCCGGTCTACACATGGATGCGGACCAACGAGCCGGTATTCCGGGACCGAAACGGCCTGGCGGCGGCGGCGACTTATCAGGCCGTCATCGAAGCTGAGCGAGCGCCGGAGCTGTTCTCCAACGCCAACGGCATCCGCCCAGATTCGGAAGCAATGCCGATGATGATCGCGATGGACGACCCAGAGCATCTGATGCGGCGCAAACTCGTCAATGCTGGTTTCACCCGCAAACGCGTAAGAGACCGACAGCATGCGATCGGCGAGCTGTGCGATGTGTTGATCGACGCAGTCTGCGAGAAAGGCGAGTGCGACTTCGTCTGGGACATCGCTGCTCTGCTTCCAATGGCCGTCATCGGCGACATCCTCGGCGTACTGCCCGAGGACCGCAAGATGTTCTTGCGCTGGTCCGATGACATGGTGACATTTCTCAGCAGCACTGCCGAACCCGAGGACCTCCAGATTTCGGTAGAGGCGTTCACCGCCTACGCGGATTACATGATGGCGATGATCGCGGCGCGCAAAACCCGACCGACCGATGATCTGGTCAGCGTGCTGGTCCACGCACAGGAGGACGGCCAACGGCTGACCGACGACCAGATCGTCACCGAGGTGTTGTTGCTGCTGATCGGCGGCGACGAAACCACCCGGCATACGCTGTCGGGCGGTACCGCCCAACTACTGCGCCATCCCGAACAACACCAACGACTGACGGACGATTTGAGCTTGCTGCCAAACGCCATCGAAGAGATGTTGCGCTGGACAGCCCCCGTGAAAAACATGGCCCGCACGATCATCTCTGACATCGACTTCCATGGCGCACAACTCAAACAGGGCGAAAAGGTCATTCTGTTGTTCGAGTCGGCAAACTTCGACGAAGCAGTTTTCGGCGATCCCGAAAAGTTCCGAATCGACCGATACCCCAACAATCACTTGGCTTTTGGGTTTGGTACCCACTTCTGCCTCGGCAACCAGCTAGCCCGCCTGGAGTTGTCGATGATGCAGACCCGGCTTCTGCAGCGACTGCCCGACATGCGACTAGCATCCGACGAACCGCTGCCCCTGCGGCCGGCCAACTTCGTCAGCGGTTTGGAGCGGATGCCTGTCACGTTCACGCCGTCGAAGCCGTTGAGCGGCTGAAGCTTTCATCGCAGAGCCATTTGGTTCGATTAGGCCCCCATCGAGCCGGCCAGCAGGCCGAGACCCACTCCCCCCGCCGGAGGTCCCGCTCTCGTAGCCCTCGTCAAGCGATCACCGCGACTCCAGAAATAAACTGCTTGATTTAACTAATTTGAGAATGTTGACTGTATCGAAGGGGCCGACAGTCGGAGGAACAACAATGGCGAACGTTGATCGACCGCTCAACGACCACGAACGGCTCGTACTGGATTTCGTCCACGCCGCCTACGGCGAGTCAATGGATGTCGACGCCATGACAGCGCTGCTGCACGAGGATTTCGTGTGGCAGCTCAACGTTCCGCTCTCGCCGATTGTCCGCGGCCGCGACGCCGCCAAGGCCGCACTGCAGCAACAGTCGGGCTTGTCTTCCGGCATGGTCGAAGGCAGTGAGATCCGCGCGGTCGTGTCCACCGGCGATACTGTCGTCGTCGAACGAGTCGACGTGAACATGATTGGCGACAAGCCGGTCAAGTTCTACGTGGCGGCCATCTTCGATGTGCGCGACGGGCTTATCTCCGGCTGGCGCGAATACTGGGACACCGGTTACATCGCGAAGCAACTCGGCATAGACCCGCTGCTGATGTTCGACCAGCTGGAGTCGTGAACCGTAGGCATGGCTCGACCACCCCCTCGCGACTCCCCTGCTGTCGGCTCACCGAGCCTCCCCACTCCTCCGCAGTAAATCGTCACTGTGACGTTACGCCGACGCTCCACTGTACCGACTAGTATTGCCCGACAACATGTTCCATACGAAAGCACGGACCAGATGACAGAGACGAAGAATGCTGAAGGCGCTCATCCGCGCCGCCGTTGACCTGAACGTCTCGAAATGAGCCGGGCACACAGTCAGGCCACTTCGCCGATTTCGTCATCGACGTCGGGGTGCTGGACGTAGGCCGCATCCCGGACCGCTTCGTCGGACTCGAGCGCCGCACCCAACGCGCCACCTATCATCGCCAATGATGAAATCAGCCAGGCTAATTCGAAGTAATCGCGCAACGCGGCCGGGTGGCCGACCTGGTCGCGCCAGATCTGCGGCAGGACGAACCAGAACGAGGCGCCCAGCGCCAACCCATAGAGAGCCGCATACAGCACGGTCACGCCGATCAACACAGTCAACACGGTGACGATGTTGAACAGGATCACCTGCTTGCGGACAGCGCGATTGACCATCGGTTCCCAAAGCTCAGCGCCAACGATCAAAGTCGCGACCGTCGCGGTGATCGATACCAGCGCTGTGCCGCCGAGGCGCAGCAGGCCGAAGGCGTCGGCAAGTCGCCAGATATCGGCCGTCACCAAGCCGAAAACTCCGGCAGCCACGGCACCGGTCAACGCGCGCGACAGTCGCAGTGACAGGCGCCACGGCTGGTTTGCTGCCACCATCCCAGTGATCAACGTGAGATTCCCGGTCAGCACCCGCGCTGTGTACAGAAACGCTTCGTCGGCCGGGTCGCTACCCAGTTCGCGGACGCGTTGAACGGTCACTCGCCTCGACGATCGAGCCACCCGATGGGTCGTAGGTCCATGGAGTTCGATGGATCCCGCGATCAGCCGTACCAGCAGTCGCACGATCGTCTCGCGGGCCCGATGGCGTGCTCCCATCGCGCCGAGAGCCGGCACCGACACGATCGCCACATTGCGGACCGGGTTCGCGTGGGCCACCACCGGTCGTTGTTCAATGTGCAACGGCAGGTCGGTGAGACAAATGACTACGTCCCAACCCTTTTCGAGCAACATCTTCCGCGCGGAGGTTACGATTTGAGCATCCGTGGCCGGGGGCTGCACCAAGCGGTGTTCCAGGATCTCGATGCACCAACGGGCTCCGGGTAGTCGCTGGTCGAGTTCGCAATGCAATTCGGTATCAGCGAGTTCGCGCGCAAGCGCGAAGGCGGCACCCGGATCGCCGACGAGACCCAGAACGATATGTGGGTCCGGATCGTGTTCGACCGGACCAGTTACGGGCGTCATGCCTAGATCGTTGCATCTCCGCTGTTGCGTGGGCGCGGCGGCAGCACAGCGAGCCACGAATCCGAGAGCAGTTCCAGCAACTGGCCGTCCGGATCGCGAATCATCGCCGACTGATCAGACACCGTTCCCTCGACTACAGACCCGCCGAATTGATCCACTGCGGCAAGCGCCTCGCCGAGGTCGGACACCGATAACGACAGATGGGTGAGCCCGATCTGGTCCATGACCCGATCCGACCCTGCGCGCAGCACGCGATGGGAGTAGGCGAGCAATTCGAGCACCAGACCATCACGAACGAGATAGGTCGCGTGCAATCCGATCGGCTTGTCCAGTTGCAGCAACTGCCCGGTGCCCTCGTCGGGGGGCGCGAGTTCCCACCAGAACGTGAAACCCAGCAGTCCCTCATAGAACCGGCGCGACCGGGCGGTGTCTGCGACACACAGCCCGACATGATTGAAAGCTATTCGCTGACCGGTCATTGCAACCTCCTACAACACAATCCGCCGCGCTAAGGGATCTTCAGCGGGAACGGGTCGTTGGCGAAATCGATCTGAGCTGCCGGATTGGCGACCGCGGTCGTCATCCCGGATCCGAAAGCGCCGGACCTGTCGAAGAGCGTCGCCGTACCGACCGACACGCCGTCTGCGGCCCAATGTGAATCAGCTTGCACGCCAATCCATTCCCCGACTGGTAGGCGCGCCAATGCCACTGTCAGGTCGCCGTTGATGTAGCCGACCCCCGCCGTGCCGAGGTTGGTCACCAGGCTGGTCGCCTCGGCAACCATCACCGCCCGAACGAACTGCGAGACCGGTTGCCCCGACACGACGTCGATGGCGCTGTTGTAAAAGCGTTTTCGAGAGTCGTTCTGGTGATCTCCCGGTGAGCGACTCCACTCACCCGCATCGCTGTCGACCGCGGTCTGCACTCCGTCATCGCGCCGCGGCGGGAAGGGAATCGTCGTCGGCACGCTCCACAATCGCCCCGGCGGCGCGGTCGATCGACGGTATTGCAACAGGCTGGCGCGGGCGACCAAGCGCCCCTCCTGTGTGACGTCGCAGTCCGCACTACGCACTCGCCGGCCGTCACGGACTACACGTGGGCTCACCGAAGTCAGAACGCTGCGTGCGGCCCGGAACAAATCGACCGTCAGCCGGGTCGGCATGAAATCCGATGATCCGCAAAAGCTTTCAAGAGTTTGTGCAGCAAGTCCGACGACGGCCGGTCCGTTGAGATGATTGTCGCCCCAGTGGCTCCCGGCGAACTGGGTCGGCTGGAATTCGCCACTTTCGGCTGCGGTGAAGTGTGCGGGTTTCACGGGCAAGCCACCATCAATCCCACTAGGGCGCCTGTAGCGCGTTCACGGCCTTGACCAGCATGCCGCTCAGGAGATCTTCCGCATTCGGATTTCCGGGAAGAATACCTTCGGACGTGACGGCCACGGTGTCGCTGAGAAAAGCCGCGAACACGTAGGACTTGGTTGCGCCCGAGCTCGCGACGGCGATGGATTCGGTGGTGACGACGCCGTCGATCGGAGGCCCGGGTGCACGGGTGACCGTCGAGACCATCAGCCGACCGGCAACTCGCTGGGTCAACGTGATCTGCTCGCAGCCTTTGGGGACGACCGCTTTGCCAAGGGGCGTAGGAGAACTCACGGCGCCGACCAGGATCGCTCCCCGGCCGACCCCACCGATCATGGTGTACTGCGCATCCTGGGGTGCTCGCACCGGCTGGAGGACCGATCGGCACAACGGCGGGTCGACCTTCACGATGTCACCCCCACCGACCGCGAAGAACTTCTCGGCATCGGCCCCCAGCGGCGCCACGTTAGTGGTCTGGACGCGGTCGAACCCCGGCGGAAACTGGTCCTGCAACTTGCTGAGCTGAGTGATGTCGTAATAGTGCTTCTGTTGAGGCGGTGGACTTTTCGGTGCCGGCAGCGACGGTGGCGCCAACGCCGCGTCGGGCGAACTCACCGGGGTTCCGTCGATCGCGCGTGCACATCCCGGCAGTACGCCGATCACGGCGGCCAGCACGACCGCGTATCCGAGTGATCGCCGGGGGTAACGCCTCACTGGGCAGCCGGTTTGTTCCAGGTGAAGCTGTTGACCGAGTTGCCCATTAGCTGCGCGATGATCATGTTGACCGCAGAAGGGTGTGACGAGGTGCGCGGCGTGAATCTGACCATCGGTCCCTCGGCGACCGCGACAAGGGCCAGATCGTTTTTCACCGCCGTCATGACCAGCAGTCGCCCCCGGGTGGACGTCGCGTTGGGATTTTCATTGGAGAAGTCGTCCACTTCCCCATAACCCGGTTCATAGCCGACCATCGCGTTCGGAATCTGGTAGGCCGTCTTGGCGGTCCGATAATTCTTCTCGATGTATTGCTCGACGACCTGCCGCGGTGTCCGGTTGTTCGCCGGCGTTCCGAACAGGCGGATCTCACCTTCAATGCTGTCGAACGTCATCGTGATGCCGTCGTCGGTCTTAGTCACGTCGGCGGCCGAAAGATACGCGACCGAGAAGGCGCCGTCTTTGGAGGTGAACCGCGGATACGTCTTGACAGCGACCGGTGGCTCGTTCGGGGGTGTTGCGATGGGCGGTTCCGGAGTGGGTGCCTGCCCTGGTTCGCCCCCGACCGGCGGACCGATCGGAGGCCGACCGCAGTCCGGAGGGCAGGCGTAATGCACCGCAGCCGGGGTTGCCTTCACGGAAATGGCGGAGGCCGCAGCCACCGCAACCGCTAACACCGCGGTCACCGCCAAGATCAGCCGGGCCGGTGACGTCGAAGGCGGTACCGGTGCGCTGTAGGACCCGGGCGGTACACCGTAGCCGGGAAACAGCGCGGCCGGCGCCGCACCCGTAGGCGCCTCGGCCACAGCGCGTCTGGCACTACGAGCAATCCTGCTCGACGCGCGCGCCGCCGCGCCGCAGTTCGGGCAGAACGCCATGTCTGGAACCACGTGGCGGCAATGAAGGCACAACGCCGCCTCGCCGTGGGTCGCGTCCGGCTGCTCATGCAGCAGAGCCAGATGCACACCAATTCGCAAGGCCACCAACGCAATCGCAGCGAAGATCAGGTGCAGACCCAGCTGCACCACCGGCGTGAGGCTGGCGACATCGACAACGCCCAGGGCACCGTAGATGACGACCACAACGGCCAACGCTGCAATGACCGCACGCCGCTGCGGGCCACGCTGAGACTGTCCGCGCCGGCTGAACCAGAGCGCCAAACCCGTCAGACCTCCGGCCGCGGCGGCAGTCAACGGCATGGCGAGACCCTGCACACCGGCCTGCATGAGCAACACGCCGGCCGGTTTATGGTGCGCGACAAGACCATTCGAAAGCTGCGGGGCAGCGCGAACCGCGATGGCAGCCGCAGTGAAGAACAATGCTGACCGCGCACCGATGGCATACCCGTCCAGCGATTCGCGACTGGCGGGCCGGTAGATGCGCGCAAGAATTGTGGGGACGAGCATCAAGAGCGCTCCGAGCACCGGGATACTCAGGCCCTGCGCGAGGAGCCGCGCGCCGCCATGACCAGAACCGAGCGCGCCCAGGTAGGTATTGGCCAGCACCGGACCGGTCAGGCACGCCCAACCCGCACCGAGCACCAGTCCGCTCAACGATGTCACCGCGACGACCGGCAAGCCGAGGTCCCCGCGAACGCCGGCCTGCCGAAGATAGGCGACGAACAGCGCCGGCACGCCGAAGACGCTGACCGCGATCAGCGCGGCCTGCCATCGCATCAGGGCCAAGACGACGAGCGCCACCATCAGCAGGCCCAGTGCGACCCGAAACGCGGTGCGCGAACGCGGCAGCAGATGCGGAAAAAGGGTGCTGACCAACGACAGTCGGACCAGTTGTTCGTTCGGCTCGGCGACGTAAGCGTCGGCTCTCAACCGATCGGATCCACTGCCTGGCAGCTGATACAGATGGGCACCGCAATAACCGCAGAATGCTCCACTGGGAACATCGCTCTGGCACACCCGGCACTGCACAATAGCCGAATCCTGTTGGGCAGCAGCACTACTCGAGGTCATTGCCGAGCCCCTTTCTGGAGATCGAGAATATCGTGCGCAAGATTGTCGGTATCCGGCGTGCCCAGTCCGGTGACCAGGTCGTAGCCCGGCACCGCGATGTGCACCGCGTTGCCCCCCATCACCACATCGTGGAAGGCCGGTCTGGCTGCCCCGGCAGCGACTTGGTAGAGCACGGGGTTGATGTTGCCGACCGGCTGTCCGCCGTTGGCTGAGAGGAACTGGTTGACCAACACGGTCAACCCCGCCCAGATCGGCGCAGACTGCGATGTGCCACCGCCGGCCATCCATCGCCCGTCGACGAGAATGCTGACCCCGCTGTACGGGTCGGCGTCCGCGGCGACGTCGGGGGTCAGGCGATGAGTGGAGTCCCAGGCCGAGGACACTGCGCTTTGCCACGGCGGCCGGGGGAACAATCGGGAAACTCCCCCGCCGGTGCCCTGCGACATGGGCGAGTCGAACCAGCTGGCTTCTGAAACCCAGACGCCGTTGGCATCGGTACTCAACGTCGTTCCCCCGACATCGGTCATGGCCGGAACCGATCCGACGGCGTTGATCCCCTGGTCTTTCTCGCCGGGCGGTGTCGACCAATCACCATTGAAATCAGCACATTCCAGTCCTCCGGAATCGCCGCTCGACATGAAGGCCGACGTGCCGTGGGACTCCGCGATTTGAACCGCCGACTCCACCGGGGCAAGGTCGGCGGCAGTGGCCATCCGGTCGCAGCCGATCCCCAGCGACGTACTCCACACCGCGCCCGGGAACTGTCGGTCGGCAAGCTGGTACATCTGGCCTGCTTGCGCGTAGCTGGTCGAGCCGCCGAAGGCAAGCGCGTTGACGACGACCAGCCTGGCGTCGGGAACGATGGCGTGAACGACTTCGAGGTCCATCTCGGTTTCGCCGAGCACCTTGCCCGGCTGGCCCCCGATCAGCACCGGGGTGAAACGCGGCGCCCCAAGTTTGTCGGACCATTGGTCGAGATCGTTTTGCTTGTAACCGTCGATCTCGAAGAACACGACGGTCTGCCCCTTGCCGGTGAAGCCGTCACGGGCCAAAGGTTCGGCGTTGTACGTCCGCAGCAGCGCCGGCGGCTTGAGGCCGCCGCGCGGAACATCGACCGGGATGTTCGGCGGTTGTGCGCGATGCATCAGCTGGTAACCCAGGATGGTGCCGAGCTCACTGACCTCACCCGTCAGCGCAGTCGGAATCGACGGTTGCTGCGCGGCAGCGTAGAAGACCCCACCGCTTCGGCTGCGGTAGTCGTGGATCGCCACGTCGAGCGCCGATCCGAGGTTGGCCGGTGTCCCCTCGATGTACGCCCAGTCGGCGCCCGGCTGCCATTGCACATTCAGGTGGTGCCGCTGGGTCCAGCCGATCAAGGCATCGGGGCGCACCGAGTGATGCAAGGAGGCCGCCAACGAGATGTCTTCCCGATGTGCCGGACCCAAGTCCGTGGAAGCGCTCAGCAGCCATGCCATCGGTCCGGCGATCGGACGCGCACTGCTGACCCCGGTGGGCCCGGTCGCCAGACCCAGCGTTAGCGCCAGGTACACCGTTGCCACTAGCGCCACCAGACGCGCGGCCACCCGGCGGCCTGCACGATTGACAAGGGCACCCTCCGAGCGCCACAGTCGAATCACCGCTACTCCTTCGACGATTGATTCTGCATGAGTGCCGGCCATCGGCAAAAGTACTTCACATCCAAACCGCCGCTGTGCCGAATCCGTGAATTTTGCTCACGCGCCGCCGTTTACGCTACCGCGAGCCGACACATATCAATCACACACAATTGGCACGCAGGCTAACATCAGCCTGGTTTACTCCCCGCGTGCACCGCAAAGACGAGAGGACCGCATTGATGATGCATGGACTACCACGTCGTTTGGTGGTGGTGGGCAGTGCGGCAGCGATTGCGTTGACGCTTGCAGGCTGCGGCACTCACACGACCGCCGGCATCCCGGTGCAGGCGAAGAAGACCACCCCGGCACATGCCCCCGACGCGGCTCCAACCAGCCCCGCCCCGCCGCCAAAACCGTTGGCCGCCAACAGTATCAAAAATCTCACGCTTTCCACCGAAGACGTCAACGAGATCGCCGGTCTGCCACTGGACGATCGTACGGAATTTGCATCCCCAGGGTCGGCGGCGAGCGACTACAGCAAGCCTGACTGCGCCCTGGCCATGGGAGTCACCAAGGATGCCCTCGGGGGGGCCGAGTTCACCGCGTATCGCGGAGTCAAAAACAACGGGACCAAAGGCGACAGCCTCATTGGATCGTTCACTCAGCACGTGGCAACATTCGAAACGGCGGCAAAAGCCAGCGAACTATTCCACAATGCTTACAATTCGCTGGGCAAATGCAACGCAACGACGATCAACGCCAATTCAGATCCGACGGTCTGGAAGTTATTGGCGCCAGGGCCATTCAATGGCGACGTGGTGACGTTCACCTCGCTGCAGCAGACCGATAAACAACAAAATCTCGGATGGCGTTGTGACCACGAAGCGCGCGTCAAAAACAACGTCATTGTCGAGGCGTACTTTTGCGCCTGGGCCAACGGAACCCTGACAGCGTCGGCGGCTGTCGACCAGATCAGCGCCCGGATACCACCCCCGGACAAGCCTGCTCCGAAGCCGCCGTCGGATTTTCTCGGACCAGACAAGATCAAGTCGGTGATTGTCAGTGTTGCGCAGGTCGGCCAGATCGTGGGCGCCAACCTGGGCTCGATTGAGAAGGGCTACTACCCGCCCGATCCGGTGGACTTGGGCGCCAAGTCCAACTGCAGCCCACTGTTGAGCCCCGATACGACGTCTTTCGGGATCAATGTCGATTACACCGCGTTTCGCGAAGTCGATGCGCGCGAGGACAAAGACAGTTGGCAACACATCGTCAGCGAAAAGGTGGCCACCTATGTAGACGCGCAAGCAGCGTCTAATGCCTTCCAGAATGCGTTCAAGGGTGTCGGCGGTTGCGATGGCGCCCGGGTGCCGACCCCGCAGGCGAACAAGCAGTTTCAGTTCTCTGGCCCGACCATCAACGGCAATGATGCGCAATGGTCGTTTATTGAGTTGACCGACGGAAAACCCGATACCTGGCGCTGCGTGTTCGATTTTCGAGCGCAAAGCAATGTGCTTTTCGTCGCCAAGGTCTGCCAATACGGCAACCCGGTCGACGTGGTCACTCAGATCGTCAACCAAATGGCGGACTCCATCCCCAAGTAAGCCAATATATCCGGACTGCAGGGGGCCGCGAGGCTTAAGTGCATGAGAAACGTTGGTTAGAGCAGAGTTTCGGTCAATCTACCCGCGAAGTACACATGCTCCCGATAGGCTTCCACCGCGCTGAGATGTGTACATGATCAGAGGAGGCAAGAATCTCGATGAAACGTGAACTTCTAACGCTGGGCTGTGCCGGCTTGATGACGTTGATATCAGCAACGTCGCCCGCCACGGCTGACTCGTCATCTGGTCGTGTGACGGGTTCAAATATCGACTCAGTACTGCTGTCGGCGGACACGGTCGGGGACATCCTCGGCACCAACCTGCCGGTCCAGCTGAAAGGCAAACGCCCGTTGCAGGAAGCAACACTCGACCAGCATGAGGAGTGCACCCCGCTTATCGATCCGGGCACCAAATTCTATGGGTCTGATTTGAATCTGTTTCGTATCACCTTGTTCAAGGACGATAAGGATTCTCCGGATTACATCGTGATCCAGACGGTGGCGACCTACCCAGATGCGCAAACCGCTCAGAACGTATTCACCAAGGGCATACAGCCGACGGCAGGCTGCAATTCGGTCGTCCAGATCACCGACATCGACAGCAAGCCGACCTGGCAACTCTCAGCGCCCAAGATCACGACCGACGACGCGAAGTGGCACCAAGGCCAGCTGTACGAAGGCGACCCCATCGGCTGGAACTGCTACGTGGATCTACACACCGCGGAGAACTCGATTTTGAAGGCCCAAGTTTGTCAGATGGGTAATGCAGGGCCATCGGTCAGCCAAATGATGGACCAGATGGTGGGCGGACTCCCGTCCTGAGTTGAGAAAAAGCCACCTACCAAACGCCGGATTTGAATGATATGAAAGGGCAAATTCAATGAAGCGGGTAAAACTTATCTCTACCTGCGCGGGCCTGATTGTGCTGGCCGCCGTCGGGTGTTCGCATCCCAAAAACGACGAAGAAACCGTCCACCCCTCAGTCAACAAGCCGGCCCCGACGCCGACCTCACAGCAGGCCGCGGCCGGTGATCCGACCGCCCCGGCGTCGGCACCGCCTTCGTCCTCGGCCCCGGCCACGCCTCCGCCGCCGCCAATGGTCACTCCCGGCAAGGTCGACGGCCTGCTGCTACCGCTGGACGAGACCGGCGGAATCATCAGCGGGACTTTGGATTACGAGCAAAAGTTCAAGACCCCGCTGCAACCTTACGCACTAGGTAACCAGTCGGGTTGTGCGGTGCTGTTCGGACTCAACACGGCCGCGGTGGGCAACGACTTCACGACGTTCCGCGCGCTGCGCCAGCAAGAGAGCAAGGACAATTTCACGCACGTCGTCGAGCAGGAAATCGCCACCTACGCGGACGCGGCTGCTGCCACAGCGGCATTTCAGAACGCATTCAAGGCGGTCGAGCAGTGCAACAACGTCACGGTGCACAGGCCCACGGACAACGCCGGGACCACGTGGCAATTCCAGGTTCAACCGGGCGACCCGGCAAGCGCGAACTGGCACAACACCGAGTTGACCAACAACAACGCCGACGGCTGGGGATGTTCGCACGGTGCGCGGGTGAAGAACAACGTGATATTCGCGGCCAGGGTGTGCCAGCGCGGTGACACCGCCGCCGACGTGCCCACCATTCTGGATCGCATCGGGAACGCGATTCCCGCTTAGAGCGTGTCAGAAACCGGGGCCGGGGCAGATCTCGAACTGCCCCGGCCTCGTCTGTGCTTACGACAATCGGCGGCCGTCGACACCGAAGAAGTGCAGATGTCCCGGTTGAGGATGCAAGCGCACGCGAGAACCGCGCGTCGGCGGGTCCTGGCCGTCGGTACGCGCGACGATGGGATGCGCTAAAGTGTTGTCGCCGAGAGTGATTCGGCCGTAGAGATACGCGTCCGCACCGAGTTCCTCGACGAGGTCGATCTGCATCTCGATGCCGCTTCCACCGATGTCCAGGTGCTCAGGCCGGACACCTATCACGAGTTCGTTTGTGGTAGCGCTGATCTCGCGCGGTACCGGGATCGACCAGTCGCCGAGACCGACGCAGTGGTCGACGACCGGAACGGTCAGGAGGTTCATGGCCGGCGAACCGATGAACTCCGCCACGAACATGTTGACGGGGTTCCGGTACAGCTCGCGAGGTGCCGCGCACTGCTGCAGGACGCCGTCTCGAAGCACCGCGACGCGATCACCCATGGTCATCGCCTCGACCTGGTCGTGCGTGACGTAGACGGTGGTGGTTCCCAACCTGCGTTGCAGTCCGGCGATCTGGTTGCGGGTCTGCACCCGTAGTTTTGCGTCCAGGTTGGACAGCGGTTCGTCCATCAGAAACACCTGCGGTCGCCGAACGATAGCGCGCCCCATGGCAACGCGCTGCCGCTGGCCACCGGAAAGGTCCTTCGGTTTGCGATCCAGGTACGGCTCGACGTCGAGCAATCGCGCCGCATCCAAAACCCGTTCCCGGATCTCGCTTTTCGGTAGTCCCGCGATCTTGAGCGCGAAGCCCATGTTCTGCGCGACCGTCATGTGCGGATACAGCGCGTAATTCTGGAAGACCATCGCCACGTCGCGGTCCTTGGGATCGTCGTCGGTGACGTCCCGGTTGCCGATCATGATGCGCCCAGAGTCGACGGTCTCCAAACCGGCGATCATGCGCAGCGACGTGGTTTTGCCGCATCCGGAAGGCCCGACGAGCACCACGAACTCGCCGTCGCCGACGCTGAGGTCCAAGCGGTCGACTGCCGGGCGATCCACGCCGGCGTAACGCCGGGTCGCTTGGTCAAATGTCACCAATGCCATGCGCTACCCACCTAGCCCCGTGACCGCGATGCCCCGAATGAAAGCGCGTTGCGCTAACGCATACACCAATAGCAACGGCAACAGAATCAGCACCGATGCGGCCATCAGCACGGGCCAGCGGGCCGAGTACTCGCCTTGCATGCGGACCAGCCCGAGAGTGAGGGTCGCGATACTGTCTCGCTGAATCATCAATAGTGGCCACAGAAAATCGTTCCACACGTTGACCCACGTGAGCACCGCCAGCACCATTACGGCGGACTTTGCGTGCGGGAGCAGTATCCGCCAGTAGATCTGCCATGGGGAGCAGCCGTCGAGGATCGCCGCTTCCTCGAGTTCGTCCGGCAGCGTGCGGAAGAACTGGCGCATCAGGTAGGTGCCGAATGCGCTGCCGAACAAGCCCGGAACGATCATCGCCCACGGTGTGTCGGTCAATCCGGCGACGCGCATCAGGATGAATTGCGGGATCACCGTCACGGTCAGGGGCACCATCAGCGTCCCCAGGTACAGGACGAACAACGTGTCGCGGCCTCGAAAACGCAGACGTGCGAATGCATACCCGGCCAGTGAGCAGAAGAACACCTGGCCGATGCTGACGCAGGCGGCGTACAGCACCGAGTTGAAGAACATCCGCCAGAACGGCATGACAGCGAAGACCTCGCGGTAGTTGGACCACTGCGGATGCGCGGGAAACAACGTCGGCATGGTCACCTCGCCCGCCGTCTTCAACGATCCCGACACCGCCCAGAGAATGGGGAAGAGCGCGCTTGTAGCGATCAACATCAGCGCGACATACAGCACGACACCACGAAAGATTTTGGGCTTGAACGCCCGTCCCGCTAGGCCCACGATCGCTCCTCCTGTGCGGTTCGACGACGACCCAGCCGCAACTGCACAACGGTCAGCACAAGCAGGATCGCGAACATCACCCACGCCAGTGCCGACGCATACCCGAATTCCAGGAAGGCGAAAGCATGCTGGAACAGCATGATGCCCAGGACGTAGGTCGCGGTTTCCGGCCCACCGTTGCGTCCGTTGAGAACGTAAACCAGATCAAATGCCTGGAATGCATGGATGATCGAGATGACGACCACGAATGAGACGGCGCTACGAATCAGCGGCACGGTGATCGACGCGAACTGGCGCAACTCCCCCGCGCCGTCGAGTCGGGCCGCCTCGTAGAGGTTTTCCGGCACACCCTGCATGGCAGCCAACAGAATGACCGTCGCGAAAGGGACGCTGCGCCATACGCTGACGATGCACAGCGAGGCCATGGCGTACTTCGGATCGACCAGCCACGGGATGGGGTCGATACCGATCCAGCCAAGAACGATGTTGAGCAGGCCGTTGTTGGTGTTGAAGACGAACTGCCAGACCACGGCCATCACCACCGACGATACGGCCAGCGGCACGAAGATGACGGTTCGAAATATGGCGATGCCCTTGACTTTTCGATTGAGCACGCCTGCTACCGCGAGGCTGATGAGCACCGTGGGGACGACGGTGCCCACCGTGTAGACCACCGTGTTGCGCAACGCGATGCTGAACAGCGGGTCTTCGGCAAAGAGGCTGCGATAGTTCGCCAAGCCGACGAACTTAGCCGGGCTGAACATGTCCCAGTTGTGAAAGCTCATGTAGAGCGAGAATCCGAGCGGAAAAAGCATGAACACCGCGACCGCTGTCAGATTTGGTGCGACGAACAGGCGGCCGAACCGGGCGCGGCTCTTGGACGGTCCTCGTCGGCGGGGCACGTCGGTGCGGGTTGGACCGATCAGCGTCATGGTGTCCGGAGCACCTCGTCGATCTTGGGTGTCAATTCGCCCGTCAGCGCCGTTGCGGGTCGCGAACCCCGCAGCACCGGGCCGAGGTTGCGGTCCATCAAGGCAACGATTTTGGGCCACGCCGGGGTGATGGGCAGGCCCTCGGAGTGGGTCGGCCCGCCGGTGAGCACCGCGATGTTGCTGATTCTGTCGTGCGCCTTGGCGAAACCGGATGACCGGACCGCAGAGCGCAGCGCCGGTACAAACAGGCCGGTCTCGCCGATCACCGCCTGCCCTATCGGGCCGGTGGCGAATTTGACGAACTCCCAGGCCTGCTCTTTACGGGGGCTGCTGGAGGCGATGGCCAGCCCGGTGGTACCGATATTCGAGCGCGCGGCATGCCCTTTTGGTCCGGTGGGCAAGACCGCGATGTCGAAATCCAAGTCGCCGGCCCGCTCGAGTGTCTGATACCTCCAGTGCCCGCCGAGCGCCATCGCGGCGTGACCCGAGGTGAATAGGTCCGTCTGTGACATCGACTGGGACTCCGAGGCGCTGGGCGCCACCCGGTACTTGTTATTCAGATCGGCGTAGAACTGGATGCCCTCGATGAACGCTGCGTCGTCGAAATTGAGGTGTGTCGGGTTCATTCGTGGATTCGAGCATGGGACACCGTTGTTCATCCCGAACAACAGGGCTGAGTAGTACGGGGCCCAGGTATCGACAAATCCCCACTGGCTGACTCGACCCGACTGGTCTCTCTTGGTGAGCGCCGTTGCCGCCTCGAGGAATTCGGCGAAACTCCACGGCTCGTTCCAGCGTCCGGGCGGTGGCCGCACGCCGGCCTCGGTGAACAGCTTCTTGTTGTAGTACAGGAAGGTCCCCGACCACTGCTCCGGAAACGCATACTGCCCACCGTTGTAGGTGAATGTCTCGTACATCGACGGGACGCTGTCCGCCCTGAGCTCGGCGGCGAAGGTGTTGTCGCGCGCCAGCATGGTGTTGAGGTCGAGCAGCACGCCCCGTTCGGCCAGCCCCGAGTAGGTGAATTCCCACGCCATCAGCACATCGGGGCATTTGCCGCCGGCGCAGTAGATCGACACATGCTGCAGTGCGTCCGGGCCGGACAACAAGGTTCGCACTTTGATGTCGGGATGTCTGCGCGCAAAGGCGTCGACGACCCGCAGCCGGGCATCCGCCTCTTCGGGGTTGGCCGCGAAGAAGAAGGTCAGTGCGTCGTCGTCGGCGCTGCCACAGGCAGTGGGCAACAGCGCCATCGACGCCGCGCCGACCGCGCCGGCACCGCGTAGCAAGGTCCGCCGATTGAAGGGCCTATCGCGACCAAGGCTGGTGTTCGTGGTGTGTCTCCGGCTCACAGTTATGGATAGGTGGTTCTTTCGTAGTCGACCCGGCTGTGGTGTTCCTGGGTGCGCTGCCGCGGACATCACTGCGGGAAGTAGCGCACCCGCGCAATCCCACTGCCACGGCGGGTCACGTCGGCGAACAGCAGGCCGCGATGCGACTCCGACGCGACCGAGGCGGCGACTGTTGGACCCGCGGCGATCAGCTTCGTCGTCGTCGCACCCGGACATCGCTCGATGATCCCGGCGAGATCGGTGGCCTCGTCGTCACCGAAAGTGATTGTCGCACCGGATGACAGTGCCTGGAGCGCACCGAATCTGTCACCACGTCCCACGGCGTTCACGAATGTGTCGACCAATGTTTTCTGCCGTGCACCCACCCGACGGAAGCCGGCGACAAATCCCACGGAGCCGCGCAGTCGTTGATTGCGGATCAGACCTCGTGACAGTTGGACGCCGGCCGGCAGCGCGGATAGCCCGTTACCCAGGAACTGCAGCACCATCGTGGGCAGCTCCCAGTAGGCGCGCAAAACAACGATCCTCCATTCGCCGTCGACCTGACGCAGGTCGTATCGCAGGACCGCCGGAATCGCCATGGTGACAGCCGAACCCATCGCGACCTCGAGTTCGAGGTCGCGGATCACCGAGGTCCCGCGGACGATATCGAGATCACGGTGGAAGGCGATGTCGCGCGGGCCGATGAAGGTGTCGTAGAACCGACCGATCTGAATCGGTCCGGCGTGCGGTCGCGAACCCACCGGATCTTCGACGCGACCGTCGGAGGTGAACAGGCCCACCCACCCCTGGCGGTCATGCGCGGCCGCGGCCTGTGGCGATCGCTCAACGGCGGTCAGCAACGCCGACTCCGTCGGGCCGGTCACCGGCTTCCCACAATTTCGACCCCCAGCGCGCGCAAAGCTCGCAGGGCCTCCGCGGTGGACTGCTCCCCTACCCCTGCCGTCAGATCGACCAGCACCCGAGTCGCCAAGCCCTGCGTCGCGGCGTCTTCCGCGGTCCGGCGCACACAGTGGTCGGTGGCGATGCCGATTACGTCGACCTCATCGATGTGACGTTGTCGGAGCCAGTCGGCGAGCGGGGTCCCGCCGTCATCGAGTCCGCCGAAGCCGCTGTAGCCGGCGTCGTAGGCGCCCTTGCGAAAGATCGCCTCGAACCGGCCGATATCGAGATCGGGGTGAAAATCCGCGCCGACGGTACCGGCGCGACAGTGCGGCGGCCACGACGAGATGTAATCCGGATGATCGGAGAAATGGTCGCCGGGATCGATGTGGAAATCTTGCGTGGCCACCACATGACGGTATTCGGCGCCGTCGGCCAGGTAAGCATCGATAGCGCCCGCCAGGGCCGCCCCACCGGCGACGGCCAGTGAGCCGCCCTCGCAAAAATCCTTCTGAACGTCGACGACGACCAGCGCGCGCATGAGACCACGTTATCGCCGACCGAGCCGGTACCCGAGCGCTGGCGATCATTCGGCTGAGTAGGATCGGCAAAGTCAACGCGGCTAGCTGCGCGTTGCGTCATGTAGGTTGTCAAACTATAGTCCAGACACGTGTCCAGAAAGCTCGTTGACGCCTCGCCCGGACTTTTCATCGTGCTGGTTCTCGGCACCTCAACACCGGATCGGGCGTGAGTATGCGGATTGCGTTGCTGTCGTATCGCAGCAAGCCGCACTGCGGTGGCCAGGGAGTTTACGTCCGGCATCTCAGCCGGAGCCTGGTCGATCTGGGACACCACGTCGAGGTGTTTTCCGGTCAGCCCTACCCCGAGGAACTCGACCCGCGGGTCGTGCTGACCGAGGTGCCCAGCCTCGACATGTACCGCGAGCCCGACCCCTTCCGCATCCCGCATCCGCGTGAGATCCGGGATCGCATCGACCTGCTCGAGTTGGCGGGGGTGTGGTCGGCCGGCTTCCCCGAACCGCGCACCTTCAGCCTGCGGGCCGCACGCCTGCTGGCCGATCGTCTCGAGGATTTTGACGTCGTGCACGACAACCAGAGCCTGGGTGTCGGACTGCTGAAAATCGCGGCAACCGGGGTGCCGGTGGTCGCGACCGTGCACCACCCGATCACTCGCGACCGGGTGGTGGACCTCGCCGCGGCACGCTGGTGGCGCAAGCCGTCGGTGCGCAGGTGGTACGGCTTTCTGGCGATGCAGGAGCGGGTCGCTCGGCGCATACCCGAGTTGCTGACCGTGTCGTCGTCCTCGGCGACCGACATCACCAGCGATTTCGCCGTCCACCCGGACCAGCTGCACGTGGTGCCGCTGGGCGTGGAGACGGATGTGTTCGCGCCGTCGGCGGAACCGCGGGTTCCGGGCCGAATCATGGCTATTGCCAGCGCGGACGTGCCGCTCAAGGGTGTCGGGCACCTTCTGCAGGCGATCGCCAAGCTCCGCCATCACTACGACCTGGAGCTGCAGCTCGTCGCCAAGCTGGAGCCCAACGGCCCGACCGAGAAGCTGATCGCCGAGCTCGGCATCTCCGACATCGTGCACATCTCCAGCGGGTTGTCCGATGCCGAACTGGCGAGACTCTTCGCGTCTGCCCAAATTGCTTGTATCCCTTCGCTTTACGAGGGATTCTCGCTGCCGGCTGTCGAAGCGATGGCGAGTGGAACCCCGATCGTAGCCAGTCGCGCGGGCGCGTTACCCGAGGTGCTCGGAGCCGATGGCGTCTGTGCACGGCTGGTTCCGCCCGGCGACGCCGCGGAACTCACCCGGGTCGTCGGCGAGCTGCTGGACTCCCCCGAGCAGCTCAAGCGGCTGGGCGCGGCCGGTCGTCGTCGCGCGGTCGAGGTATTCAGCTGGGAATCGGTGGCCGCGCAGACCGTGCGGGTTTACCAGCAGGCCATCGCGCGCAGCGGTTCTACGGTGAGCGATACCAGCCAGGCGGTGGGCGAGCTGTGCTGACAGTCGATTTCGACCGCCTCGGTGTCGGCCCCGGAAGCAAGGTCATCGATGTCGGCTGCGGTGCCGGCCGGCACAGCTTCGAGGCGTACCGTCGCGGCGCCGATGTGGTGGCCTTCGACCAGAACGCCACCGAGCTCGGCGAAGTCGACACGATGTTCCGCGCCATGGCGGAGGCCGGCGAGGTCCCGCCCTCGGGCCACGCGGAAACCGTTACCGGCGACGCGCGGGCATTGCCCTATCCTGACCGGACGTTCGACTGCGTCATCGCTTCTGAGGTACTGGAACACATTCCGGCCGACGATGCGGTGATCGCCGAGTTGATTCGAGTGCTCAAGGTCGGCGGCAAGCTGGCCGTCACGGTGCCTCGGTGGCTACCCGAACAAGTCTGCTGGTTGCTCTCCGACGACTACCACAGCAACGAGGGCGGCCACATCCGGATCTACCGGGCGAATCAGCTCCGAAGCAAGATCGCCGACCGAGGAATGGCTTTCACCCACACCCACCACTCGCACGCGTTGCACTCCCCGTTCTGGTGGCTGAAATGCGCGGTAGGCGTTGAGAAGTCGGACCATCCCGCTGTCGCTGCCTACCACAAGTTGTTGGTGTGGGACATGATGCAGAGGCCACTGCTGACCCGGTTTGCCGAATCGACCCTGAACCCCCTGATCGGCAAGAGCGTCGCGCTGTATTTCGAGAAACCGGTGCCAGCCCTTGAACTGGTCTGAAACTCCGGGCGTCGCCGACGTCCTTTCCCCAGAGCAATGCCGTCAGACGGCAGAATCGATTGCGGCGCTGCAATATTCGTCGGGCGAGATTCCGTGGTCCGACGGTGGCCACACCGACCCGTGGGACCATGTGGAGTGCGCGATGGCACTCACCGTGGCAGGCCTGATCGAACCGGCGCGACGCGCCTTCGACTGGTGTCGTCACCAACAACGCGCGGACGGCTCGTGGCCGATCCAACTGCGTGCCGGCGTGATCGAAGACGCCAACAGCGACAGCAACTTCTGCGCATATGTGGCGGTCGGCGTCTGGCATCACGTGCTGGTCACCGGCGATCGGTCGTTTGCCCGCGCGATGTGGCCGACAGTGCGCGCGGCGATCGACTTCGTACTGGATCTACAGCTCGAGGGTGGCGAAATTTGTTGGGCGCGCAGTCCTTCGGGGCCGCTGAAGGAAGCGCTGCTGACCGGCTGCGCGAGTATTTTTCACAGCATTCGGTGCGCGCTCGCGCTGGCGAATCTGATGGACAAGCCACAACCCGAATGGGAACTGGCCCTTGGCCGGTTGGGCCACGCGATCGCCGTCCATCCCTCGTCGTTCACCGAGAAGCCCCACCATTCGATGGACTGGTACTACCCCATCCTCGGCGGCGCGCTGCGCGGACCCGCGGCGACGGCTCGAATCGCGGAGCGGTGGAACGATTTCGTCGTCGACGGACTGGGCATCAGATGCGTCGATGACCGGCCGTGGGTGACCGGCGCGGAAACCTGCGAGCTGGTGCTGGCGCTCGACGCGATGGGCGACCGGCAGTCGGCGCTGACTCAGTTCGCCGCCATGCAGCATCTGCGCGAAAAGGACGGCTCGTATTGGACCGGGCTGGTTTTCAGCGACGGGAAGCGTTGGCCTGTCGAGCGCACGACCTGGACCGGTGCGGCGGTCATCCTGGCCGCGGATGCGTTGTCATCCACCACCGCGGGCAGCGCCATCTTCCGCGGCACCGATCTGCCCCGCGGCCTGGAAGGCAACTACGACTGCGAGTGCGCGACCAGCCAGTCGGATCGCTAGACCGCAGCCCCGGCGTCGCCGACGGTGCGCTCCAGCACTCGCATCGAGCCGGTCGCGGACTGCTCGGTAAACGCGCCGCTTTCCAGTGCACGGCAATAGATCTCGTACGGCGGCCGGCCGCCGTCGCGCGGATCCGGGAACACGTCGTGAATGATCAGCGCGCCCCCGGCGCTTACCCATTTCGCCCAGCCGTCGTAGTCCCTGCGCGCGGCTTCCTCGCTGTGACCGCCGTCGATGAACAGCAGTTGCAGTGGCGTGCGCCAACCTCGAGCCACCACAGTCGATTTGCCGACCACCGCTACCACGTTGTCATCCAGTCCCGCTTCGTCGAGCGTGTGCCGCAACGAGGGCAGGGTGTCGAAACGGCCGGTCACCGGGTCCACCAGCGATGTGTCGTGGTACTCCCACCCGGGCTGATGCTCCTCGGAGCCGTGGTGGTGGTCGACGGTATAGAGAACGCTGCCACGCGCCCGGGCCGCCGCACCCAGCAGCACCGTCGACTTGCCGCAGTACGTCCCTATTTCCACGCCGACACCGTGGTCGAGGTAGCTCATGGCCACGTCGTGCAGGATTTGCCCCTCGTCGGCGGGCATGAAGCCGGTCACCCGGTCAGCCAACGCGAATAACCGGCTGGTCGGCTCGTCGTAGGCGGCGCGATCTGAGGAGGTCGTCATCCTCTGCACGGTAACGCATCCGGTTGCCGCGCTTGGTTCGGTGTAGTAGTGTCCGGACACGTGTCCAACCCGGTAGTTCGGGAATCGACCAGACGCCGCCTTACCGCCAAGCAAGCCGAGACCGTTGACCGGCTGGGTAACGCCGCGATCGAGGTGCTGAGCCGAGAAGGCTTCTCCGGGTTGACGATTCGTATGGTCGCGGCGGAGGCCGGCGTCGGCGCGGCCACGGCGTACACCTACTTCTCCTCGAAGGAACACCTGGTAGCGGAAGTGTTCTGGCGGCGATTGGCGTCCAGTCCGGTCGGCCTGACCGATTCGGCGGATCAGACCATGCGCGTCATCGCCGTACTGCGCCAGATCGCGCTGCTGGTCGTCGACGAGCCCACGCTCGCCGGTGCGGTCACCAACGCATTGCTCAGCCAGGACCCCGAGGTCGAGCATCTGCGGCTGCGCATCGGCCGCGAAATACACCAACGTCTGGTCACCGCTTTGGGCGATGGACACACGCCTGACCTGGTCGAATCACTCGAATTGCTGTACGCCGGAGCTCTCGTCCGGGCCGGCATGGGTTACGCGTCCTACACCGAAATCGCCGATCGGCTGGAGACTTCGGCACGACTCCTGTTGGCCGAGAACCCATAGCAGGACGTCGCGGGCTGGCATGATCAACGCCCATGGACGACGTCGACCATCCTGAACGCGATCAGGCCTGGGACACCGCCGCGCGATCGGAGACTGAAACCCAACGGCTAGACCGCAATTGGCTCAGCCTGTTACAGGAATTGCGGGTCGTCCAAACGGGGGTCCAGCTGCTCACCGGCTTCTTGTTGACGCTGCCGTTTCAGCCCCGCTTCGACGGGCTGAGCGCGACAATGCGGATCGTCTACCTTGCGACGGTCGGCTGCTCGGTCGGTGCCACGGTGTTGTTGGAAGCTCCGGTCGGCATGCATCGCATATTGTTTCGCCGGCATCGAACCCAGTTCCTGGTCTCGGCGGCTAACCGGCTCGCGTATGCCGGTTTGCTGCTGATGGGATTGGCGATGGTCGGTGTCACCGCGATCATTTTCGGCGCGGTGGCCGGTACCCCTGCGGGTGTCATCGCCGGGGCGTGCGCTGCCGTCGCCCAACTCGCTTTCTGGGTGGTGTTGCCGCTGTGGGTGCGCCATCGAGGACCCCCACCAGCGCTTCAGGCTGCCTGCCCGCCCGGTTTGCATGGGGCAGAAGCTGGGTAACACACCCGTCATGTTGATCCGCAGAATCGCGCGCCCCTTGCTGTCCGCAGTGTTCATCGGCCAAGGCATCGAAACGCTACGCAACCCGTCGGTCACCCTTGAAGCCACTGAACCCACCGTCGCGGCGCTGCGAACCTTGCCGGAGCCGTACGGAGACAAGGTTCCGTCCAACCCCGAGACCGTCGCGCGGATCAATGCGGCCGTGCAGGTCAGTGGCGGTCTGTTGCTCGCCACCGGCAAACTGCCGCGAATCGCCTCGGCGGCATTGGCAGTCACGGTGATACCGGGCAGCCTTGGCGGGCATCTGTTTTGGACTGAAAAGGACCCTCAGCGTAAAGCGGAGCAACGCCGCGCTCTACTGACTGATCTGAGCCTGCTCGGCGGACTCATCATCGCCGCGGCCGACACCGCGGGCAAGCCGTCACTGGGATGGCGCGGCAGGCAAGCGGCAGGCCGTCTTTCGGAGGCGGTGTCGTCAGCGTTGCCGCTGGATGGTTCTGATGACTCACTGCTCGATTCCGAGCTCGCCGATCGGATCTCGCACGGCCTGCATGTTGGCGCCGAGCGGAGCCGCGAACTGGCCAGCACCGCCGCCGAGCGGAGTGCACCGCTGGTCGAGGCGGCACGCAAGCGCGGTGAAGAACTCGCGCACACGGCCGCCGAAAAGAGCAAGCCAGTGGTCAAGAAAGCCCGCAAGCGTGCCCGTAAGCGCGGCGCCGAACTGGCCGAAACGGTCCGCGACAGGAGCAGCGAATGGGCCGACATCGCCCGCGACCGCGGCAGCGAATGGGCCGACACCGCGCTCGACCGCAGCAGCGACTGGGCCGAGGTTGCCCGCGACCGCGGTAGCGACTGGGCTGAGATCGCCCGCGACCGCGGCAGCGAGCTCGGCGAGCGTGCCTACGAGCGCGGGAGTGAACTGGCAGATCTAGCGCGCGAGCGCGGAGAAGAGCTGGCTCACCGCGGCCGGGTCAAGGCGCGTCGCTGGCACTGATCGAGCACGTCGACGGGACTGGTCGGCAGGGGTACATTGGCTCCCACTGTTGCCAGGAGCCCCGCATGACGTCAGCCGACTTCGACCCCAACTACGTCCTATGTCACCGCATGGTTCAGAGCGCCCGGCCCGGCGGCCTCGGTGCGCGATTCTTCGCCCGCCTGATCGACGGCGTCTTGATCAACGTAGTGGTGTTCTTCATCTCGCTGTTCCTGCTTGATCGGGATTACTGGTGGCTGTTCTCCGGCGTTCTGATGTTCGGCTACTTCGTGCTGTTCGAGGTCACCAACGGTGCCACGCCGGGTAAGCGCCTCCTGGGCCTGAGCGTTCACGGCCCGGGCGGTGCCGCCAAGCCGGATGTCACTCAATCGGCGATCCGCAACTCGTTCACGTTGTTGTCGGTGGTGCCGTATCTGGGCTCGCTATTGGCGTTGATCGGGTACGCCGTCATTGCCGTGACGATCAACGGCAGCCCCACCAAGCAAGGCAAGCACGACGAGTTGGCCGGCGGCACTCAGGTGGTCAAGACCTGAGGTCGAGGTACTGGACGAACGTCTCGACGATGGCGTCGGCGTTCTGCGCGACATCGATCGAGATGCCGCGCTCGTCGGGATCCAACGGTTCCAGCGCGTCGAATTGAGACATCACCAGCGACGACGGCATGAAGTGACCGGGTCGGCCGGCCTGCCTGCCGGCGATCACCTCCGGCGAGCCGGTCAGGTGTAGGAACGCAATATCCGTTCGGTACGAACGTAATTGGTCGCGGTATCGGCGTTTCAGCGCCGAACAACTCATCACGCCGCTGTCGTGGTCCGCCAGCCACTGCCCGACTGCGGCCAGCCACGGATAGCGGTCGTCGTCATCGAGGGGCGTGCCCGCGGACATCTTCGCGATGTTGGCTGCCGGGTGAAAGCTGTCGGCATCGGCGAACGGCACGCCAAGGCGATGAGCCAGCGCAGCGCCGACAGTCGACTTGCCGGACCCCGATACGCCCATCACCACGACTGATGTGTCAGGTGGACAGTGGCTTTTCAGCGATCACGTCACTGCGTGGCAGATTACGGTTCCACTCCAGCCAGCCGACGCCGGTCCGCCCGTCGGCGGTGCTCACCGCGGCCCACACCCGTGGGAATTGGCTGATCCGACCGTCTTTGGCGACCAGACGTAGTGGCGCGTGCCCTCGCACGTCGACAGTCGCCGTGATGTCACCGGGCTCGAATGCCAGCGTCGCGCCGACCGGCAATCCGGCGACGTCGAAGGTCTCTGTGCGGGAGACTTTTTCCAGTTCGTCGACCGTTGCCCCGCGGCCTTGGATGTAGCCGACACTCATCGGCGGAACGCCCGGTATCGAGAGGTCCACCGCGTGCAGGTGTGTCCCGTCGTCGAGGTGCAGCGCGCTCCAGAGCCAGTCCATGCCCCACCAGTCCCGGACTCCCCAGGAGTGGTCCCGCTGTCCGGGCACCGCGTCGAAGGTGTACCGATGGCCGTCTACGGTGACGGATCCCGTTACCGTGCAGGGTATTTCGTACCGAGTGGTCACCCGGTACTGATAGGGCGTGCCGTCGGTGGCCCACTCCAATTCGATCGCCACGTCGACCGGTGTGCCCTGCTCCGCCCGCAGCAACGCGGCCGGGTCAGCGAAGGACTGGCCTCGTCCGTGCAGCACTACCCGATAGCTTCGCAGCGGGTCGACGGCAGCGTGGGTGAAGTCGATCGCGCTGGTGCGCACCGCCCACGGGTCGGTGGGCAGCGGAACCTCGAAGTCTACGAGCGCGACCGTGGGCAGATCGGGACCGCACAGCAGGGCATTCAGCCAGGCCGTCTGCTGATTGGGAATCAGGCCGAGACGAACCCAGCCACCCAATCCCTGTGCGACATCGGCGAAGTCGGCGTACCAGCTTTCATTCCACAGCGGCTCATCGGTCGGGACGTGGGCCGACTCGTCGTCGGCCGAGGGCAGAGTGGTTCGACCGCCGCCGGTGCGGGCAGGATTGCCAGTGCATCGGTGTCGAGCACATGCTCACAATGACGTTGCAGCATGGTCATGAACATCTCGTCGCCGCGTTCGGTGCGTTCCACCAACATCGACGACACGATGGCCATCATCACCCCGAAGAAGCTCTGCCTGCGCACTCCTTCGCGAACGTCGGCGAGGCTGATCGGCGCGCTCCGGCCCGAGCGCGCGGTGGTAGCCGTCCAGCAGCGCGTCGTAGTGCTCGCGGCGATCCGCGACCGGCAAGTGCGCAGCCGAGGAAGTAGGCCAGATCGGTCATCGCCGGACCCCAGGTGACCGTCTGCCAATCGACCACGGTCAGTGGACGTTCCGCGCCGTCAGCACCGAACAGCAGGTTGTCCAAGCGATAGTCGCCGTGAATCAAACCGTGGATGCGGTCACCGGCCGCCTCCTCGGCCAGGTAGCCATCGAAGCCGCCGACCAGTCGCTCACAGACCAGCGCGATGCTGCGGCGAGATCTGGTCGCCGTAGCGATCGACGAAGCCGGCGAACAGCGCCGCGATCAACGCCTGGTTGATCGGTGCGTCGCGATTGAGCCACGCCGCGTCGGCGAGCGTGGTGTCACCCAGCAGCGGGCCCTGCAGGCGGGCTAATTCGGTGACGGCGGTGTGGCTTGCGCCGTTGTGGCGCCGCGGATTTCATCGCCGACGACGGCCAGGGTCGCGTCGCCGAGCAGCACGTCGAAAATGCCCGGATGACGCGTCGAACGCGTTGTGGTAGCACGGCGCGACCGGACCGTGCAGGCGTGGAGCGATGTCGCGGTAGAAACACACTTCCCGCTCGTAGAGGCCCAGCGTCATTCCGGTCTGACGGCTCATCGGATCGGTGGCCGCGACCTTCAGCACCACCGAGCTCCGGTCGGCCGGCACGCCGGTGTCGGCGTAGTTCAACTGAACCCGATAGCACTCGCTCATCTGGCCCGTGCCGATCCGTTCGGCGGTGAAATCGGCTATCGGTTCCGGCGCCGATGGCTGCCGTCAGCCAGGCAGCAGTGAGGTCGGCCGGCCGTTCGACGACGTTGTCGGTGTGCGGTGTCATGGCTCGTCCACGTAACCACATCCACCGTCATCGCGCCAGGGAAAAGCCTTCCCACGCCGCTTCGCCGCTCGGGGTGCGGATCGAACTCGAGATGGGACTTGCGGTCGAACACCATCACTGCGCGATCGGTGTCGGTGTAGGCCGGCCAGTCGTCGCCGGGGCTGCCCGTGCGGCTGAATGACCGCCAGCACCTTTGCACTTCGCGGGTGACCCGCATCGCCGACCGTCGATCGACGGGTGCGGTGAGCAGCGCGCCGAACTTGGTGCGGTACGTACCCGAAGACCGCGAGCAGCTCGGTGGCGTGGGTGGCCCCCAGCCCCGACCAGCGCAGCACCCGGGGCGCGTAGTCGTACCGGTACAGGTAGGTGGGCGCGTGCCGGCCGTGGGCTTCGGCCATCCCCCACGCCGCCGAGCCGAAGGCGAAATCGCCGCCCAGCCGGATGCACGCCGATCGCTCCGGGTAATCGGGGTAGGCGTCGGTAATGCGTTTCCGCGCCGCCGGATCGACCTCGGCCAGCAGCGCTTCGATCATCGGCTCGTTCGTCGGCAACAGTTGCAGAAAGCGGGTGAACAACTCGGCCTTCGTCTGCGTTGGTCCCCACGATGAGCGGGACGCGATGTGCTTTGCCCTGCTGCATCGCGTCGACCGGATCCAGATGGCAACACATCGTCGCCGAATACCGGCCCGATAGGGAACGCGCCCAACATGTCTCGCACACCGTCGTTGATCAGACGGTTCTGCGCCGCCACCAATTCGGCGGGTGATCGCCTTCATCAGCGCATCGACGGCATCCTGCTCGCCGGCTCCCAGCTATGGCGGCGAACCGCGCCGCGAACTCCGCGGCGACATCGGTGGACCGCGTCATGCCGCTGGCCGGACTCTCTGAAATCGCTTGAGCGAAAAGGCCTTCGGCATCGGGCGCGGCCAGCAAAGCCGCGACGGCATGCGCGCCGGCGCTTTCGCCGAACACTGTCACATTGGCCGGGTCCCCGCCGAACACCGCGATGTTGTCTTTGACCCAGCGCAGCGACATGATCAGATCACGCAGAAACAGGTTGCTGTCGATGGTGACGTCCGCTGTCGACAGCGACGACAGATCCAGACAGCCCAGCGCGCCGAGCCGATAGTTGACCGAGACGTAGATGCAGCCGCGCTTGGCCAGCGCCACCCCGTCGTAGATCGGTGTGGCCGAGCTGCCCATGATGTATCCGCCGCCGTGGATGAAGACCATGACGGGTAGCGGCTCGGTCGGGCGCCTCTTCCGGCGCGACGACGTTGAGGGTGAGGCAGTCCTCCCCCATCGGCTGGAATTTGCCGACACCGAGAACGGCGTAGCGATGCTCTTGCGGCGCGCATTTGGTGAAACCGTGGCAATAGCGCACACCGCGCCAGGGCTGAGCCGGCTCGGGGGCCCGGAACCGCAGTGCGCCCACCGGCGGACGGGCATACGGGATCGACCGCCAACGGTGAACACCGTCGCGGGTGAAACCTTCGACGGTGCCCGCGGCAGTCGTCACGCGGACGGTGTGTTCGTGCATCACCCGACGGTAGCGAACGTCAGGTGGTGGCGCTCGGCAGGTCCGCTTCGAGGAGCTGGATCGTGCCGACCGTGCCGTCGACCTCGATCAGCGCTCCGGGCGGGAGGCGTCGTGTCGCGTCGTGCACATCGACCACGCAAGGGATGCCGAACTCGCGAGCCACCACCGCGGCATGCGACATCGGTCCGCCGAGTTCGGTGACGACAGCGCCCGCGTAGGAGAACGCGGCGGTGTAGCCGACGTCGGTGACTTCAGCGACGAGAATCTCCCCGGCTTCCAGGTCGTCGATGGTGTCCGGGCGGACGATCCGGACCCGCCCGCGGACCCGGCCGCCGCTGACGCCGGCGCCGCTGAGCGTTTGACCGTGGGAAAGCACGGATGTCGCGACGGATGCGGGCCGCCAGTCGCCGCTGAACACCGCGGGCGGCGTCACGCCCGCCAGCCTGTGCTGCTCGGAACGACGGCGCGCCACCAGGCCGGCGGTGTCGGCGGGTAGCGCATCGAGCTCGTCGACCAGCAGATAGAACACGTCGTCCTCGGTCCCGAGCACGCCCGATCTCACGAGCCTGCGTCCGAGCTCACGAAGAAGATTGCGCAGCAACCAATTCGCCCGCACCAGCCGGTCGCGACGGATCTCACGGTCGCGAACCTGGTGAGCTGCAAGCAGCGCCACCGGCCGGGCCCGCAACGGAATCGCCGGGCGGTATGTCTCCGAACGCAGTGGCGTGTCAACAGCTTTCGCGACCATACGAAGCAACAACGCCGGGTCGTCGGCGTAGCTGGACGATCGCATCTCCAGCTCCGCGGGACCGCGATGCCCGAACGCCTTCAGTTCGCTGAGCAGGGTCCGATGGAACTCCGGCGTCTGGGTGGCCAGCTCGTCGAGATGATCACCGGCGCCGGCCAGAATCCGGAGCACGTTCGGGATCACGTCGCGCGGCGTCCGCGATTCGATACACCGCGCTCAACGGGCCCGCACTGGCCAGCTCCTGGCCGACCGGCAACACCATGTCGCGGCCGTTCAGACCGCGCAGGATCGTGCTGAGCGCGGCGAACGCCATGAAAGACCCGGATGCCAACACCCAGCCGTCGATGACGTGGTCGCGGGCCAGCAGGATCATGCTCTGCAGTCGCGGCTGGGAAAGCTGTGAAAGATCTCCCGCAGCAATCTCTTCCAGCCATTCGATATCGTCGACGAAGTCCTCGGTGTCGCGATTTGCGCCGACGATCAGGCCGGCCAGATTGACGCCGAACACACTGCCAGGTTGCGGATGGTGCGCAACGGCCCGGCTACGCTGCCGGCTTCGGGCGGCAGGTGCTGTTCGCCGTGGATCGGCATGGACGCCACACTCGGGCCGAAGAACTGGCTCTGCCGAATCACCGTCTCCGGCTTGACGAAGGGCACGACTTCGGCCATGTAATGCGCGGTGGTGATGGCGCCGTACAGCCGGTGGGCGAATACTCCGACTGTGCGGGTGGCCATTTCGCGCTGGATCAGCCCGCCGGGTCGCAGACGTCCGGCGATGACCGCGCCCGAGGCGCGTAATCCCTTGACCGTCACCGACGCCGACGACGGCGAGAACGGCCCGGGTAGCGCCTCGGACAAGTTGGTGGCAAGGATACGTCGGGAAGCGAGGGTCGATCGGCGTGTCGAACTCTCCGTTGCCGCCGTCCGGACCGGCCATCGCCGTCGTAACCCCGTCGGCGGCAGGTATGTCGACCGCCGGAATGTCCTGGACGTGAGTCAGTCGCCATGGCAGCGACGTCGACCACGGGCCGACGCTGACGCGGCCCCGCACCGCCATCGCGACGTCGTGCAGGCAGTCCCGCGCAGTCCAGGACGTCTCGACATTCCATCTGTTCTGCAGTAGAGCAGTATTCACCGATGGCGCACTCAGCAGGAGATCCAGTTCTGCCGCCGGCGTGAGTCATCCGAAAGAGCGACGGTACCGTTGGCCGCCTGAGCTTTTCGGCTATCTCACTCAAGGTGAGCTCTCCGGGTGCGGCGAGGTTCACCGCTCCGCTGCCGACTTCCGGATCAATGGCGGCGCGGACGAAGAGCCGGTGCGCGTCGTCGCTGTGCACGACCTGCAGCGACCGGTTGCTGTCGGGGAAGAACGCGGACGCCAATGCCCGCCGCACCCAGTTGTCCACGCCTCGGCCCAGGATGGCCGCAGCACGGATCGTCACCCACTCGGCACCGCACGCCGAGACCAGCTCTTCGGCACTGACCTTACCCAGCCCGTAGCCCGAAATCGGCCGCAGCGGTTCGGCTTCCGACCGCTACCTCGGCGCGTCCGTAGACGTGAGCCGACGACGCGAAGACGATCCGGCGGGTTCCGCTATGAGCCATCGCGTCGAGCACATTTCGGGTGCCGCCGATGTTGACCTCGCGGTCCGAGGTATGAACCGCGGCGGGGTTGGCCGCCCAGGCGCAGTGCACGACGACCTCCGCGCCGGCCACCGCCCGCGCAACCGTGGCGGCGTCGCGAATGTCGCCCTGGACAAAAGTCGCTTCGCTCGGCCAGCTTTCGGGCTGACGCCGAGCCAGACCGGCGACGTCGTGGCCCGCGCTGAGCAGGCGCAGGACCACACCCCGACCGATTACTCCGCTGGCCCCGGTGACGGTGATCCTCATGGGCTAGTCGTCGTCGTCGAGGAACGCGGCATTGACCAAGTCGTCGAGATCCATTGTCGCGAGGTCTTTTTCCTTGTTCTGCTCGGCGTCGTCACCGTTGGCCTCGTTGGCCAGGCCGAGTAGCAGGTCCAGCACTCCGGCCTGACGCAGTCGCTTGACCGGAATGGACGCCACCACGCGCTGGATTTCCGCTTCGCCCGGCGCGGCTTTGGGTGCCACCTCGGCTGAGGCGCCGACCAACTCCTGACGGAAGTATCCCGCCAGGGCCGTCGAGTTCGGGTAGTCGAAGATCAGCGTCGGTGACAACGGAAGCCCGGTGGCGGCTTTGAGTCGGTTGCGCATTTCGACGGCGGTCAGCGAGTCGAAGCCCAACTCCTGGAACGCCTTGTCCGGATCGATCGCCTCGGGGGTGCTGCTGCCCAGCACGGTGGCGATGTGCGAACGAACCAGATCCAGCAGCACCGCCTGCTGCTCGTCCTCCGGCAGACCGTCGAGCCGTTGCAGCAGTGCGGACTTCGACTTGGCGGCCGCCAGCGAGTCGTCGACCTGACGCCGCGCCGGCGCGTTGATCAGGTCGACGAACATCGGCGGCAGGGTGCCGCCGTCGAACTTCGCCCGCAGGGCGGTGATGTCGATGTGGGCGGGCAGCAGGAACGGCTCGTCGATCACCATCGCGGTGTCGAGCAGTTGCAACGCCTGCGTGGAGGTCATGGCCACGATGCCGTCGCGGGCGAATCGGGCGAAGTCCACCGCCGCGAGTTCGCCGGTCATGCTGCTGGTCTGGTCCCACAGACCCCAGCCCAGCGAGATCGCCGGCAGTCCACGGGTTCGCCGGTGCACCGCCAAGCCGTCCAGGAAGCTGTTGGCGGCGGCGTAGTTGGCCTGGCCCGAGGACCCGACCAGGCCGGCCATCGACGAGAACATCACGAAGGCCGACAGGTTCGAATCCTTGGTCAGCTCATGCAGATTCCACGCCGTATCCACCTTGGCCCGCAGCACCGCGTCCACCCGCTCCGGGGTCAGCGACGTCACCACCGCGTCATCGAGCACACCGGCGGTGTGGATGACCGCCGACAACGGATGCTGCACCGGGATGTCGGCCAGCACCTTGGCCAGCGCGGCGCGATCGGCGGCGTCGCAGGCGACGATCGACACCTCGGCGCCGCCGGCGGACAGCTCCGCCGCCAACTCCGCAGCGCCTGGCGCGTCGGGACCGCGTCGGCCGATCAGCACCAGGTTGCGAACCCCGTGGTTGGCGACGACGTGGCGGGCCAGCGCCGAACCCGCCATGCCGGTGCCGCCGGTGATCACCACCGTGCCCAGCGCCCAGGCGTCCGGCATCGTCAGGACCACCTTGCCGGTGTGACGGGCCTGGCTCAGGTACCGCAGCGCCGCGGGCGCCCGTCGCACGTCGAACGTCGTGACCGGCAGCGGTCGCAGCGTGGCATCCTCGAACAGCGCTGTCAGGTCGGACAGCATCCGCTCGATGTGGTCCGCCCCCGCCTCGAACAGGTCGAAGGCGCGGTAGCGCACCCCGTCGTACTCTGCGGCGACCTCGCCGGCGTCACGGATGTCGGTCTTGCCCATCTCGAGGAAAACCCCGCCCGCAGCGACGAGTCGCAATGAGGCGTCGACGAATTCACCGGCCAACGAGTCCAGCACCACATCCACACCGCGACCGCCCGTCGCTGCGCGGAACTTGTCCTCGAACTCCACCGAACGGGAATCGCCGATGTGGTCGTCGTCAAAGCCCATCGACCGCAACGTGTCCCACTTGGGGCGGCTGGCGGTGGCGAACACTTCCAGTCCGAAGTGCCGGGCCAGTTGCACTGCGGCCATGCCGACCCCGCCGGCGCCGGCGTGGATCAGGATGCGCTGGCCCGCCTTGACGTCGGCCAACGTGGTCAGCGCGTAGTAAGCAGTGGCGAACACCACGGGCGCGGTCGCCGCCTCGGTGTACGACCAGCCCGACGGAATGTCCATCAACAGGCGCGCATCGGTGATCGCCATGGAGCCGGTGCCCTCGGGGAACAGCCCGGTCACGCGGTCTCCGACCGCGAAACGGCTTACACCCGGCGCGGTTTCGATCACCACACCGGACGCTTCGACGCCCATCACGGCGTCTTCGTCGGGGTACAGACCGAGCGCGATCATGACGTCGCGGAAGTTGGCCGGCATGGTGCGAACCGCCACCCGTACCTGGCCGGATTCCAGCGGTGCGTCGGCGTCCGGAATCGGTTCGAGCACCAGGTTTTCGAAGGTGCCCCTGCTGGACATGCCGAGGCGCCACGCGTCCCCACCCGGCGGCACCAAGAGCGCGTCCACCGCCCGGCTGCCGTGTACCCGACCGGTGTAGACCGTGTCGTCACGCACCAGCACCTGCGGCTCACCGGCCGACAAGATCGCGCCGATCGTCGTATCACTCAGCGGCGCATCGGAATCCGCCAGCACAATTCGGCCGGGGTGCTCGGTCTGCGCGGAGCGCACCAGACCCCACACCGCGGCGCCGGCCAGATCGATGACGTCCTCACCCGGTTGCCCGACCGCGCCGCGCGTCGAGACCACCAGTGTTCCGGAGTCGTGCTCCGCGAGCCATGACTGCAGCGCGGCCAGCGCCTCGTGGGTGCGGCGATACGTCGAGCCCAGCGTATCGTCGTCGCCGGGCTGGGATTCGAACACGTCGTACGTGGGTGTCTCGGCAAGCAATCCGGACTTCGATGGCGCCCAGACCACTTCGAAGATCCGGTCGGGACCCGAGCCCGACACGGCTGCCAGCAGCTGCTGACGCGACACCGGACGCGCCACCATCGACGCCACCGACAACACCGGAAGCCCTAGGGCGTCGGCCAGTTCCACCGACACAGAGGACGGACCCGACGGTGTGATGCGCGCCCGCACCGACGATGCACCCGCCGCATGCAGCGACACTCCCTGCCACGAGAACGGCACCAAGACACCGTCTTTGCCGTCGTGCTCGGCCTCGGTCGCCACGATCACCGCATGCAACGCGGCGTCCAGGACCGCGGGGTGCACCCCGAATCCGGTCGGTGACACTCCAGCGTCGCCGGGCAACGACACATCGGCGAAGACCTCGTCACCGCGCCGCCACATTGCCGTCAGGCCCTGGAACGCCGGGCCGTACCCGTATCCGCGCGCCGCCAGTCGGTCGTAGAGACCGTCGATATCGACCGGTACCGCCCCCGGCGGTGGCCAGGCGGTCATGTCAGCGCCGGACTCCGCGGGGCCGGGGCGGACGACACCCTCGGCGTGCAGTGTCCAGCCCGAATGGACGTCGCTCCGGGAAAGCACCGACACCGCACGGTTGCCCGATTCGTCGGCACTGTCGACGATCACCTGCACCGCCACCGAACCGGTCGTTGGGATCACCAGTGGCGCCGCCAACATCAACTCGTCAACAACCGGGCAGCCGACCTCGTCACCCGCCCGGATCGCCATCTCGACGAAGCCCGCACCCGGGAATATGACCACACCGCCGACCGCGTGGTCGGCCAACCAGCCCTGCGACTGCGCCGACAGCCGGCCCGTCAGCACTACCCCGCCGGAGGTCGGCAGCTCCACCACCGCACCCAGCAGTGCGTGATCGCTGGCCGATAGACCGAGGCCCTCCGCATCCACCGCAGCATCGTCGGCGGACAGCCAGAAGCGGCGTCGGTCAAAGGCGTACGTCGGTAATTCGACGAACCCCGCACCGGGCAGCGTGGCACGCCAGTCGACCCCGACGCCCGACACGAAGGCCTGCGCCACTCCGGCCATCAGGCTGTTCGGTTCGGGACGGTCCTTGCGCAGCAACGGCACCGAGGCCACTGCGTCTCCTGCGGCCTCGGCCAGTGACTCCTCGATGGAAGAGGTCAGGCCGCCGCCGGGACCCACTTCGATGAAATGGGTGGCGCCAGTCGAATTCGCGTAGCGGATGCTGTCGGCGAAACGGACCGCCGCCCGGATGTGCTGCGTCCAGTAGTCAGCCGACGCGAAATCATCTCCGGCCAGTTCGCCGGTCACGTTGGAAATCACTGGAACGGTGACTGGGTTGACTGTCGAGTTCCCTTGCCGCCGCTTTGAATTCGCTGATCATCGGTTCCATCAGCGGCGAGTGGAAGGCGTGGGATACCGCGAGCCGGTGCACTCGCCGGCCCTGCGTACGCAGCTGGTCGGCGATGACATTCACCGCGCCTTCGTCGCCCGACACCACCACCGACGACGGGCCGTTCACCGCGGCGATGCCGACGTTGTCGGTCAGCAGCGGACGTACCTCGTCCTCTCCTGCCTGAACGGCGACCATGGCTCCGCCGGCCGGCAGCGCCTGCATGAAGCGCCCGCGGGCCACCACCAGCAGCGCCGCATTCTCCAACGACAGCGCGCCGGCGACGTGCGCGGCGGTGAGCTCGCCGACCGAATGGCCCATCACGAAGTCGGGCCGCACTCCCCAAGACTGCAACAGCCGGTACAGCGCGACCTCGACGGCGAACAGCGCGGGCTGAGCGAATTCGGTTGTGTTCAGCAGATCTTCGTCATGACCCCACATCACCTCGCGCAGCGGGCGCAGCAGGTGGCGGTCCAATTCGCCGACCACGGTGTTGAACGCTTCGGCGAAGACGGGGTAGGTGGCGTGCAGCCCCATGCCCATACCGAGCCATTGCGAGCCCTGGCCGGGGAACACGAAGACCGTCTTGCCGGACAGTGCGGTGCCGGTGACCACCGATGCACCCGGCTCCCCACCGGCCAGCTCTGCCAGACCGGTGAGCAGGTGCTCGCGGTCGGCGCCCAGAGCGACAGCGCGCTGCTCGAATGCCGTGCGGCCCGCCAGCGACCAGCCCGCGTCGTTAGCCGCCACATCGTCATGCGCGCCGAGGAATTCGGCCAACCTGGCGGCCTGAGATGCCCGGGCCGCGGATGACTTGGCGGTGACGCACCCACGGAATGACAGCCGGCGGCGGAACAGGGCCTACCTCGGCGGGTTCCTCGACCGGCGGAGCTGCCTCGATGATCACGTGCGCGTTGGTGCCGCTGATGCCGAACGACGACACGCCCGCGCGGCGGGGCCGACCGTTGGCAGTCTCGCGCTTCCATGGCTGCGGTTCGGTCAGCAATTGCACCGAGCCCATCGACCAATCCACGTGCGGGCTGGGCGCATCCACGTGCAGTGTCGCCGGCAGCACCTCGTGGCGCATGGCCAGGATCATCTTCATCACGCCCGCGACGCCGGCGGCGGCCTGGGTGTGGCCCATGTTCGACTTGATCGACCCCAACCACAGCGGCGTGTGCCGGTCCTGGCCATAGGTCGCCAGGATCGCTTGGGCTTCAATCGGATCGCCCAGCGTGGTGCCGGTGCCGTGGCCTTCGACGACGTCGACGTCGGCAGCCGACTGAGTCCCGCGCTGGCCAGTGCCGAGCGGACCACCCGCTGCTGCGAGGGACCGTTGGGCGCGGTCAGCCCGTTGGAAGCGCCGTCCTGGTTGATCGCTGACCCGCTGACCACGGCGAGCACGGGATGGCCGAGACGCTTGGCATCGGAAAGCCGCTCCAGCACCAGCATGCCGCCGCCCTCGGAGAATCCGGTGCCGTCGGCGGCACCGGCGAACGCCTTGCAGCGGCCATCGGTGGAAAGTCCACGCCAGCGGCTGAATTCGACGAAGATGTCGGGTGTGGCGTTGATCGTGACACCGCCGGCCAGGGCGAGGTCGGACTCCCCCGATCGCAGCGACTGCGCGGCCATGTGCAGGGTCACCAGCGACGTCGAGCATGCGGTGTCCACCGATACCGCGGGGCCTTCCAGCCCGAGCACGTAGGAGACCCGGCCGGACGCGACGCTGGACAACTGGCCGGTCAGCCGGAACCCTTCCACCGGTTTGGCCGAGAACATGCCGTAGCCCTGCGTCATCAGGCCGGCGAAGACACCGGTCGCGCTGCCGCGCAGCGAGGTCGGGTCGATTCCGGCCCGCTCCAACGCCTCCCACGTCAGCTCGAGGAACATCCGCTGCTGGGGATCCATCGCCAGCGCCTCGGACGGCCCGATGCCGAAGAAAGCCGGGTCGAAGTCGCCGACGTCTTCGACGAATCCGCCGACGCGGGTGTAGCAGGTCTCGGCGACATCGGGGTCGGGGTTGTACAGGTTGGCCAGGTCCCAGCCGCGGTCGCTGGGGAATTCGCTGATGACGTCGCGGCCCTGGATGACCATGTCCCACAGGTCTTCCGGTGAATTGACGCCGCCCGGGTAACGGCACGACATGCCGACGATCGCGATCTGCTCGTCGCCGGTGATGCGCACCGCGGGGACGTTCTTGACCTCCTGCGGCACACCGGCGAGTTCGGTGCGGAAGTAGGAGGCCAGCCGGCTCGGGGTCGGGTAGTCGAAGATCAGCGTCGGCGAAAGCGCCAGTCCGGTAGCGGCTTTGAGCCGGTTGCGCATCTCGACGGCGGTCAGCGAGTCGAAGCCCAGTTCCTGGAAAGCCTTGTCCGGATCGATGGCCTCCGGCGTGGTGTTGCCCAGCACGGTGGCGATGTGCGAGCGAACCAGGTCCAGCAGCACCGCGTGCTGCTCGCCCTCGGGCAGGCCGTGGATGCGTTGCGCCAGAGCGGACTTGGACTTGCTGGCGGCCAGCGAGTCGTCGACCCGGCGACGGGTCGGCGCGTTGATCAGGTCGACTGAACATCGGCGGCACCACGGCGGCGTTGGCCCGCAGCGCGGCGGCGTCGATGTGCGCGGGCACCAGGAACGGCTCGTCGACCACCATCGCGGTGTCGAAAAGCTGCAGCGCGTCGGCCGACGACAGCGCCTTGACGCCGGTGCGGGCCAACCGGGCCCGGCCCGCGTCGTCGAGTCCGCCGGTCATCTCACTGGCCTGCTCCCACAGCCCCCAGCCCAGTGAGATCGCCGGCAGGCCGTGCGCCCGGCGATGTGCGGCCAGCCCATCGAGGAAGCTGTTGGCCGCCGCGTAGTTGGCCTGGCCCGACGGATCCGACCAGGCCTGCCATCGAGGAGAACATCACGAACGCTGACGACGTTCGAATCCTGGCTCAGCTCATGCAGATTCCAGGCCGCGTCGACCTTGGCCCGCAGCACCGCATCCACCCGCTCCGGCGTCAACGAGGTCAGCACCGCGTCGTCGAGCACGCCGGCGGCGTGGATCACCGCCGACAGCGGATGCTGCACCGGAATGTCGGCGATCACCTTGGCCAGGGCGGCCCGGTCGGCGGCGTCGCACGCCACCACCGACACTTCGGCCCCGCCGGCCGTCAGCTCGGCCACCAATTCCGCCGCACCCGGTGCGTCCGGGCCGCGGCGGCCGAGCAGCAACAGATGCCGCGCACCGTGGTTGGCAACCAGGTGGCGAGCCAGCGCCGACCCGGCCATGCCGGTACCGCCGGTGATCAGCACGGTGCCCAGCGCCCACGCGTCGGGCATGGTCAGCACGACCTTGCCGGTGTGGCGGGCCTGGCTGAGGTATCGCAGTGCCGGCGGGCGCGCGGCGAATGTCGAAGGTCGTCACCGGCAACGGCCGCAGCACGCCGGCGTCGAAGAGTTCGGCGAGTTCCAGCAGGTACTCGTGCATCCGGTTGCGGCCAGGCTCGAACAGGTCGAACGCGCGGTAGCGCACCCCGGGATATTCCTCGGCGACCTTCCCCGGGTCGCGGATGTCGGTCTTGCCCATCTCGAGGAACACGCCGCCGGGCTTGACCAGACGCAGTGAGGCGTCGACGAATTCACCGGCCAGCGAGTCCAGCACGATGTCGAACCCGCGGTCGCCGACGATGGCACGGAACTTGTCCTCGAATTCCAGGGTGCGGGAGTCGCCGATGTGGTCGTCGTCAAAACCCATCGCCCGCAACGTGTCCCACTTGGGCCGGCTGGCGGTGGCGAAAACTTCCAGTCCGAAGTGCCGCGCCAGCTGCGCGGCGGCCATGCCCACGCCGCCGGTACCGGCGTGCAGCAGCAACCGCTGGCCCGGCTTGACGTCGGCGAGGTGGACGAATGCGTAGTAGGCGGTGGTGAAAACGGCCGAGATCGCGGCGGCCTCGGCGTACGGACCAGTCCGACGGCATCGGCAGCAGCAGTCGGGTGTCGCCGGGGACCAAGGTCCCGCTGCCGTCCGGGAAGAAGCCGTATACGTCGTCGCCGACCGTGAATTCGGTGACGCCCGGACCGACCTCGACGACGACGCCCGCGCCTTCGCCGCCGATCAGCGCGTCGTGGGTGAACATGCCCAGCGTGATCATGATGTCGCGGAAGTTGGTCGAGATGGCGCGCATCGCGACTCGCACCTGGCCGGGCTCCAGTGGTGCATCGGCGTTGGGCACCGGTTCCAGTCGCAGGTTCTCGAAGGTGCCCGCGGTCGACAGACCCAGCCGCCACGGGCCGTCCGCCGGCGGTGCCAGTACGCCGTCGACAGCTCGGCTGCCGCGGACTCGCGCGGTGTGGATCGTGTCGTCGCGAACCAGAACCTGCGGCTCTCCGACCGCCAGCACCCGTGCGACCAGCGAATCAGTCAGCGCTGCATCGGAATCCACCAACACGATCCGGCCCGGATGCTCGGTCTGCGCCGAGCGCACCAATCCCCACACCGCGGCACCGGCCAGGTCGGTGACGTCCTCACCGGCCAGGCCGGCCGCCCCGTGGGTGGACACCACCAAGACGCCCGATTCGTGTTCGGCCAGCCAAGACTGCAGAGCCGCCAATGCCCGGTGTACTCGCTGATAGCTCGCGGTGACTGGATCGCCTGCAGCAGAGACAGATTCGAAAACCTCGTAGGTCGGTGTCTCGGCGTGCGACGCCGACGACGTCGGAGACCAGGCCAGCTCGAAAAGCCGATCGCCGCCGCTGCCAGACATCGCCGCCACCAGCTGCTGCTGCGAAACCGGACGCGCAATCATCGACGTCACGGTCAGCACTGGCAGTCCTAGGCCGTCGGCCAGCTCCACCGAGACCGCTGACGGACCCGAGGGCGCAATCCGCGCCCGCACCGCCGACGCCCCTGCCGCATGCAGTGACACGCCCTGCCACGAGAACGGCAACGCCACACCGGCGCCGGAGTGCGTCACCGCCGCCGCGTGCAACGCCGCATCGAGGAGCACCGGATGAACACCGAATCCGGTTACACCGCCGGCCGCCTGGGGCAACGTCACCTCGGCGAAGAACTCATCGCCGCGACGCCACAACGCGGTCAAGCCTTGGAATGCCGGGCCGTACTGATAGCCGCGTTCCGCCAGCCGCTGATAGCCGTCGGTCACGTCGACCGCAGTCGCGCCTACCGGCGGCCACACCGACAGATCAGCAACTGGCTCAACCGGATCCGACGACAAGATCCCTGTCGCGTGGCAGTTCCACGCGGAATCCGCAGTCTCCCTGGAGAACACCGACAGGCTGCGCTGGCCGGAATCGTCGGCTCGCGCCAACCACCACCTGCACGGACACCGAGCCCGACGCCGGCAACAGCATCGGCGACTGCAACGTCAACTCGTCGACTCTCCCGCAGCCCACTTCGTCACCGGCGCGGATCGCCAGCTCGACGAAGCCGGCTCCCGGGAACACAGCCACCCCGTCGACGGCGTGATCGGACAGCCAGCTCTGGGTGGCCGGTGACAGCCGACCGGTCAGTATCACTCCACCGGATTCCGGCAACTCGACGACCGCGCCCAGCAGCGCATGCTCGCTGGCACCGAGTCCCAGCCCGGCCGCGTCCACCGCGGCTCCATCTCCGGAAAGCCAAAAGCGCTTACGTTCAAAGGCATACGTCGGCAGCTCGACGAAACCGGCCGCGGGCACCGCGGCGCGCCAGTCCACCTTCACACCCGAGACGAAGGCCAGGGCGGCCGAACCGAAGAAGCGCTGCAGACCGCCATCCTCGCGGCCGAGGGTCGGCACGACAACCGCATCGGCCCCGCCCTCGGTCGCGGTGTCCTCGACACCGGCGATCAACGCGGGGTGTGGGCTGGACTCGATGAAGGTCCGGTAGCCGCTGTTGGCCGCGGCGCGCACGGCTTGGTCGAATTCGACGGTCTGACGGATGTTGCGGAACCAGTAGTCAGGATCGAGGCCGGCGGTGTCCTGGACGGCACCGGTGACTGTGGAGAAGAACACCGTGCGCGTCGACTGTGGCTCGATGCCGGCCAACGCCTCGGCGAGCTGGTCGCGGATCTCGTCGACGGCAACGGAATGCGATGCGTAGTCGACGTCGATGCGGCGGGCCCGTATTTCGCGTGCAGTGCACAGCGCGACGAGCTCGTCGAGCGCGGCTTCCTCGCCGGAAATGACGACAGCCGACCGGCCGTTGATCGCCGCGACGCTGACGCGATCTCCGTACGGCGCCAGCAGTTCTCGGGCTTGATCGGATCCACACGCCAGCGAGGCCATTCCGCCGCGCCCGGACAGCGCCAGCAGCAGTTTGCTGCGCAGCGTCACCACGCGGGTGGCGTCGCGCAGCGACAGGGCGCCGGCGACGTAGGCCGCGGCGATCTCGCCCTGGGAGTGGCCGATGACCGCGTCCGGGCGGACTCCGATCGAACGCCACAATTCGGCCAGCGAGACCATCACCGCGAACAATGCGGGCTGCACCACGTCGACGCGGTCCAGTCCCGGGGCGCCGGGTGCGCCGCGCAGTACGTCGATCAGCGACCAGTCGACGAACTCGGCGAAGGCCTCCGCGCACGCGTTCATCTGCTCGGCGAAAACCGGTGCGGTGTCCAGTAGTTCGACACCCATGCCGATCCACTGCGAGCCTTGTCCGGGGAAAACGAAGACGGTCTTGCCCGCGGGGGCCGCTTGGCCGGTGATGACCAACGCGCCCGGCAGCCCCTGCGTCAGTTCACCCAGTCCGGTCAGTAGTTGGCCGCGGTCAGTGCCGAGCACCACCGCGCGATGCTCGAAGGTCGACCGCCCGGCCAGCGACCAGCCCACGTCGGCGGCATCCAATTGATCACGGGCGTGGGCGAATTCATTGAGCCGTCTGGCCTGAGATTCCAGCGCCGCCGCGCTCTTGGCCGACAGCACCCACGGCACCACCGATGGTTGCGTGGCCGCGCGATCGGCCGGCTCGACCGCCGGCGACTCCTCGATGATCACGTGCGCGTTGGTGCCGCTGATCCCGAACGACGACACGGCGGCGCGGCGGGCGTGACCGTTGGCCGACTCGCTCTTCCATGGCTGTGCTTCGGTGAGCAGCGACACCGATCCCGCCGTCCAATCGACGTGCGGGCTCGGCACATCCACGTGCAAGGTGGCCGGCAACACCTCGTGGCGCATGGCCTGCACCATCTTGATCACGCCTGCCACGCCCGCGGCGGCCTGGGTGTGGCCCATGTTCGACTTGATCGACCCCAGCCACAGCGGCTTCTCGGCGCGGTTCTGCCCGTAGGTGGCCAGCAACGCCTGAGCTTCGATCGGGTCGCCCAATGTCGTTCCGGTGCCGTGGCCTTCGACCACATCCACCTCGTCCGCGCTCAGTCCTGCGTTGGCCAGCGCAGTGCGCACCACCCGCTGCTGGGAAGGGCCGTTGGGAGCGGTCAACCCGTTGGAGGCGCCGTCCTGGTTGACCGCCGTACCCCGCACCACCGCGAGCACGTTGTGGCCCAATCGCTGCGCGTCGGAAAGCCGCTCCACCACCAGGATTCCGCCACCCTCGGACCAGCCGACACCGTCGGCCGCTCCCGAGAACGGCTTGCATCGGCCGTCCGGCGACAATCCGCGGTGCCTGCTGAATTCGACGAAGACCGTCGGGGTGGCGTTGACCGTCGCACCGCCGGCCAGCGCAAGGTCGCACTCCCCGGACCGCAGCGACTGCACCGCCATGTGCAGGGCAACCAACGACGAGGAGCACGCGGTGTCGACCGACACGGCGGGGCCTTCCAGCCCGAGGACGTAGGCCACCCGTCCGGTGGCCACGCTCGAAGTCATGCCGGTCAGCCGGTAGCCCTCGATCTCTTCGGCGAGCATGCCGTAGCCCTGGACGATGATTCCGGCGAAAACCCCAGTGGCGCTGCCCCGCAGCGAGGTCGGGTCAATTCCGGCCCGCTCCAACGCTTCCCACGACAGCTCCAGCAGCATGCGGTGTTGCGGATCGGTGGCCAGCGCCTCGCTGGGTGCCACGCCGAAGAATGCGGCGTCGAAACCGGCCACATCTTCGACGAAGCCACCCGAGCGCGCGTAGCACTTGTGCGGCGCATCCGGGTCGTCGTCGAACAGCCCGGCCAGGTCCCATCCTCGGTCGGCGGGGAACTCCGACATCACGTCGCGCTGGTCAGCGACCATGTCCCACAAGCTGTCCGGCGAATCGACCCCGCCGGGGAATCGGCACGACATACCGACAATGGCGATCGGCTCTCCGGAGCGCTCCAGCAACGCGCGGTTCTTGGTCTTCAGCCGCTCGACCTGGACTAGCGCTTTGCGCAGCGCCTCCGTTGCATGCTGAAGTTGGTCAGCCATGTCGTAACCCCTCGCCTAACGTCGGTCGTCGCTCAATGAAGAAGTGCGGCCCTGGATGAGGAGCAGAGTCACGTGCCGCGCGATGGGCGGCTTACCTGCTCTTCGGCCCGAGAACATCGTTGGCGGGCGCCGACTCGCCCACCCCGCCCATGGTCTGGCTCCGTAACCGATTCCGGTGCCCAGCGATCCATGGCGAGACTGTACCCGCCACAAGTCAGCCAAGCCCAAGCCCGGTCAGCGCCACCCGTCGGCGGCCGCGGCGGCTCGCATCAGGGCGTCGCACAGTTGGCGTAGTTCGGGGGCACCGGCACCTTCGTCCAGCGCGGTGGCCACATCTTCTGCCGCGCATCTCACCTGGTAGACCCGGTCGGACAGGTCGGCGGCCTCGTCGGCGGAGAGCACCACAGCGTCGGCGGGCAACGACGCACCTTTTACGCCGTTGATCGACGCCCGCTGCTCGTAAGCGCGCTGGCGGCATGACTGACGGCAGTACTGGCGGCGCCGACCCAGCCCGCTGTCGGCGACGTCACGGCCGCACCAGCGGCACGGCTGTGGGCGGGCACGGCGTGTCACGGGGCCGACTTTAGTCGGGGTGTCGGCTGAATCCCGGTATCATTGACCGTTGGGCCTAGTCCGGCTGGAAACGGCCCTGGGAACTAGATCGTTCGCCGCGTCGTTGACGTAGGCGTTAGCTGAATAAGAAGATATTAAGAGGAGTGGTCACCAATGGCCGATCGCGTCTTGAGGGGCAGTCGCCTTGGAGCCGTAAGCTACGAGACTGACCGCAATCATGACTTGGCGCCGCGTCAGATCGCGCGCTACCGCACCGAAAACGGCGAAGAGTTCGACGTTCCGTTCGCCGATGATGCCGAGATTCCCGGCAACTGGCTGTGCCGGAACGGCATGGAGGGCACTCTGCTCGAGGGTGACCTGCCGGAGCCGAAGAAGGTCAAGCCGCCCCGCACCCACTGGGACATGCTGCTGGAGCGCCGCTCGGTCGAAGAGCTCGACGAACTGCTCAAAGAGCGTCTCGATCTGATTCGTACCCGCCGTCGCGGCAGCTGATTCTTACTGCTTGACCGGCGTCGCGCGTCTGCGGTGCAGGCGCCCGTCGATCCCCCATTGCGCGACCTTCACCACGGCTTCGCGGATGTTGGATCCGCTCATTTTCGACACACCGAGTTCGCGCTCGGTGAAGGTGATCGGCACTTCGGCGACGACAAACCCGTTGGTGATGGTGCGCCAGGTCAGGTCGATCTGGAAGCAGTAGCCCTTTGAGTCGACGTGGTCGAGGTCGATTTTTTCCAGCACGTCGCGCCGGTAGGCGCGGTAACCGGCAGTGATGTCATGGATGCCGATACCCAGCGCCAACCGGGCGTAGGTGTTGGCGGTCCAGGACAGCGCCCAGCGCCGCCAGGGCCAGTTCTTCACATTGCCGCCGTCGACGTAGCGCGATCCGATGACCAGGTCGGCGCCGCCGTCGATGGCCTCGAGCAGCAGGTGTAGTTGTTCGGGTGCATGGCTGCCGTCGGCGTCCATCTCGACGAGCGTGCGGTATCCGCGGTCGAGCCCCCAGGCGAAACCGGCCAGATAAGCCGCCCCGAGGCCGTCCTTCACGGTGCGGTGCATGACGTGGATCAACCCGGAATTCGCCGTCGCCAGGTCTTCGGCCAGTTGTCCGGTGCCGTCCGGGCTGTTGTCGTCGACGATCAGGATGTGGACGTCGGGACGGGCGGTGCGCAGTCGCTGCACGATGAGCGGAAGATTCTCCTGCTCGTTGAAGGTGGGGATGATCACCAGGGTGCGCAGGCTGGGGCGATCGCCCGCAGCCCGAGACGCCGGGTCGGCATTAGTCACGGGCGCCACTCCTCCTCGAGGCTTCGCTCTGCATCGTCGCCGGCGCGGGTCATAGGTCTCCTTTTTCTGGCCCTTGCCGGGCGGACTCTCGAGCGTCGTCGTCGGGCTCGGCAACAGGTGACAGGTCATCCCTATCGGCTACCACGTCGTCCCCGGGCGGATCGCCGGAATTCTCCGACGCCGGGCCACCTCTGTTTGCCAGTTCCGACAGCCGTCGGTGGAGATCCGCGAACCATCCATTGTGCAGCATTGCGGCGAACAGGACCGCCAGAGCTGCTACGACCAGCGCACCCTGCACGATCGGTCCCCACTTTGCGGCCGGGGTCAGTGACGTCTTGAGGCGAACCTGGTTGTCCAGGTAGGCCGGTGTGAAGAACTGGGTTCGCTGCAGCTCACGGCCGTCCGGTGTGACCACGGCAGAGATCCCGACGTTGCTGGCGACGAGGGCGTAGCGGTCCAGCTCTACTGCCCGCAGCTTGGAGAAGGCGAGCTGCTGCTCACTCATCGCCTGATTGAAGTTGGCGTTGTTGGCGGGCACCGCCAGCAACTGGGCGCCGTTGCGGACCGAGTGCTGCAGCGCGCGGTCGAAGCTGACCTCCCAGCAGGTCGCGATCCCGATCGGAGTGCCGTTGGCCCGCACGACTCCGGAGCCCTTGCCAGGCACGATGTAACCCGCCATGTCGGCCATGCCGGACAGATGGCGGAAGAACCCGCGCCACGGCAGGTACTCGCCGAACGGCTGCACGATCCGCTTGTCATGTCGGTCGCCGGGACCTGATTTCGGATTCCAGACGATCACGGTGTTCGTCTGAGCCGGCGACTCGATTGTCCGATCTGGGACGTCGAGCACCGTGCCGACCAGGATCGGCGCCCCGATGGCTTCGACGGCCACTGAAATATCTTGCGCTGCATCTGGATTGGTGAGCGGGTCGATTTCCGATGCGTCCTCGGGCCAGACCACGAAGTCGGGCTGCGGCGCGCGACCGGCACGAACATCGTCGGCCAGCTTTCGGGTTTCGCGAACGTCGTTGCCCAACACCGCGAGGCGCTGCGCGTTGAATTCCAGACCCAGCCGCGGCACGTTGCCCTGCACCACCGCCGCGGTGACGACGGGTTCGTTGCCGGACCCGGTGCCGGAGTGGCGCACTTGCGGCCAGACGGCCGCGGCGAGGAAGAACATCAGGCAGATGCAGAACGCCGGCAACAGGACCGCCGGCGGGGCGTCGGCCACGCGGGCGTCCTCGGCGGTGTGGCGCCGGTGCGATGCCAACCACCACGACAGCGCTTCCATTACGAAGGCGGCGGCCCCGCAGCCGGTGAGCACGATCGCCAGCGACAGCAGCGGAACGCCGCCCAGTCGAACCAACGGCAAAAACGGCCCGGACGTCTGGCCCGCGGCGACCACGCCCCAGGGGAAACCGCCGAAGGGAATGGTGCACTTCAGCCATTCCAGCCCCGCCCACAGCACCGCGAACCAGATCGGCCAGCCGGGAAGCCGCCGCGCGGTGACAGCGGCCAGCCCGAAGAGTCCCGGGAAGAAGGCGCACAGCGCCACCAATGCCAACAGCGGCGTGGCGCCCACCAGGATGCTGATCCAGCGGATCAGCGGGAGATAGAACGCCAAACCGAACAGGAAGCCGTAACCGAAACCACCGAAAGGTGTAGTGGCGCGCCGGGTCAGCACCCATGCCAGCACGGCGAAGGCCGGGATTGCGGCCCACCACCAGTTGAATCGCGGATAGCTCGAACAGAGCAGCAGACCGGCGACAACCGAGGCGCTCAGTCGTGTCAGACGCGGTCGTAGCCACCGGCCCGCCTCGGGCACTCGTTTGCGCGTTTCGCGGGCCGACCAAGCCAGCAGCACCGAGGTCAGGTACACCAGCCGCTGCCAGAGGTATGTGCCGATCCGGATGGCCTGGCCACGCAACTCCGCCAGCCGGTCATGGGGAACGTCGAGCGCCTCGAGATCCTCGTCCGGCGGTTCGAGATCGTCGAGGTCGTCGTCCAGGTCGTCTTCGAGATCGTCGTCGTACTCGACGTCCGGGACCGCCGGAATCTGACCGGTCACCTCGGTGTCGGTCGGGACGGGGATCTCGCCGGTGAGCGCGTCGTCGTTCTTGACCGGGTCCTTGATCGCCGGAAAAACGTCGGTGCGCTCGGTGCTCTTCACGGGCCGGCGGTCGAATCTTCCCGATGCCCCTAGGCATGGATCACCGCGCCTCGATGCACCGTCTGTCGGCAGCGCGGCAGCGGGTCGGCGAGACCCAACCGCGGCAGTGCCGGTACCCGCGATCGGGGATCGGTCGACCATCGCCGTACGGCATCACTCGACGCGCTCGTCTCGAGTTCGTCGACGTCCCAGACCGCATATGAGGCGGGGGCGCCCGCGACCAGGCTGCCGGTCAGTCCGTCGCCGGCGCCGCAGGCCCGCCAGCCGCCACGGGTCGCGGCGGCGAACGCGGCCCGCGATGAGATCGAACTGTCGGGGGTGTGGTGGTTGACCGCCGCCCGGATCGTCGCCCAGGGATCGAGGCCGGTCACCGGGGCGTCGGATCCGAACGCGAGGGCCACGCCTTGGGATGCTAGCAGCGCAAACGGGTTCAGACGCCCCGCTCGATCGATACCGAGACGACGGGCATACATGCCCTCGCGACCGCCCCAGAGCGCATCGAAATTGGGCTGCATGCTGGCCAGCACTCCCCACGCGCCCAGCTTCGCCGCCTGCTCGGCGGTGACCATCTCCAGGTGTTCCAGGCGGTGGCCGCAGCGGGCCACAGCGGGCACACCGAGGTGGTCGACCACCTGCTCCAGCGCGCCGACGACGGCGGTGACCGCGGCGTCTCCGATGACATGGAAGCCGGCCGTGACACCGGCTTCGGTGCAGGCCCGCAGATGCGCGGCGACGGTGTCGCCGTCCAGGTAGCAGTTCCCGCGGTGGTCGGCCGCGTCGTCATACGGGTCGTGCAGCCAGGCGGTGCGCGATCCCAGGGCGCCGTCGACGAACAGGTCGCCGGCCAGCCCTGCCGCGCCGGTCTCGTCGAGGAGCGCGCGGGCCTGAGCGGGGCTGGTGACTGCCTCGCCCCAGTAGCCGACCACCTCGACGCCGTGGTCGACAGCGCGGAGTTGATGCCAGTCGTCCAGGCCGCCGATCTGCGGGCCGGCGCATTCGTGCACCGCGGCAATCCCATTGGCCGCCGCGGCATCCAGCGCGGCCAGCCGGGCCCGGGCACGTTGCGCGCCGGTCAGTAGGCCACGCGCGGCGGCGCGGACCCGGTGATGCGCGTCGGCCACCAGCGGCCGCTGCCCGTCGAATCCAGTGGCCGACGTCAACCCTTCGACGCGCCTGCGCAGGCCGGTCGACGCCAGCGCCGAGTGCACGTCGACCCGGGTCAGATACACCGGCCGATCGCCGACGGCCGCGTCGAGATCAGCGGTGCTCGGCGCGGCGTTCTCCGGCCACGTCGACTCATCCCAGCCGTGGCCCCAGATCGGCTCGCCGGGGTGGGCCGCCGCGTAATCGGCGATGAGGTGGAGACAGTGCTGTTGTGACGTGGCGGCCCGCAGTTCCAGACCGGTGAGCGTCAACCCGGTAGCAGTGAGATGGACATGGCTGTCGACGAACGCCGGGGCCACGAACCCGCCGGCGAGGTCGACGACTTGGGCGGTGCCGAACTGGTCTCGGCCGACGTCGTCGCTGCCCAGCCACACCACGACGCCATCGCGCACCACCATCGCCGTGGCGTCGGGATGGCTCGGGCTGTGCACCCTGCCATTGAGCAGCAGGGTGGTCGGGACGTCGGTCACGCCGATAGAACCTACGGGGTTGGCGCGGCGGCTATTCAGGCCGCAACGGCAGGGCAGGCGGGTCAAAGTGCTCGGTGACGTCAGCGACATCTATGACCTCACCGTCGATGTAGTCGGGTCGCGGCGCACGGTTGTACGCACCGACACCTGAGACGGTGATCGGCGGGATACGTCGGCCGAGGCCGCGGACGGCCATCGCGCTCAGCAGCGGGCGCGCGGCGGCCCGGGTCGGCGGCAGCAGCAACAGCAGACCCGCGGCGCTGGTCACCAGGCCGGGCATCACCACCAGCAGGGTTCCCAGCGCGACGGCCATGCTGTCGGCGGCCAGCTTCGGCTGGTCGACGCCCAAGCCGGACCGCAGCCGGTTGAGCTGCAGCTTGAGTTGCGAACCCGCGACCGCCAGACCTGCGGCGAACGCGGCCAACAGCAGTAGCAGAGTCCATCCGAGCCCGATCGTCGACGCCAGCGCCACCACGACGGCGAGCTCGACGACGACGTAGACCAGAAACAGTCGCGACACCATGGGATGCCAACGACTCGGACCGGCTTCGGAGTTCCACAGACCGCCGTCGCACGGTTAGATGGCCCCGTGACGACAATCCAGATCGACACCCCGACCGGCCCGATCGACGCCCTGCTCGACACCCCCGACGGCCCGGGCCCCTGGCCCGGCGTCGTGATCATTCACGATGCGATCGGCTACGCGCGGGACAAAGAATCGATCAACCGCCGCGTCGCGGCGGCGGGATATGTCGCGCTGACCCCGAATCTGTTCGCCCGGGGTGGCTGGGCGCGATGCGTGACCAAGGTCATCCGCGAGGTGCTCACCCAACGCGGACGCTCGCTCGACGACGTGCTGGCTGCTCGCGATCACCTGAAAGCCCTACCGGAAACCACCGACCGCGTCGGCATCGCGGGATTCTGCATGGGCGGACAGTTCGCACTTGTCATGTCGCCCAAAGGCTTTGACGCGTCTGCGCCGTTCTACGGCGTGCCGCTGCCCCGCGAGCTCAGCGAAACGCTGGACGGGGCGTGCCCTATCGTCGCGAGTTTTGGCAGCAAGGACCTGACCGGGCGGGGGGCGCCGGAGAAGCTGCAGAGGGTGCTGGACGATAAGGGCATCGCCAACGACGTCAAGTCCTACCCGAACGTCGGGCACAGCTTCGCCAACAAGCTTCCCGCCCAACCGTTGCTGCGCATCGCCGGATTCGGCTACAACGAGGAAGCCACCACGGATGCCTGGGCGCGGGTCTTCTCGTTCTTCGGCGAACACCTGCACGCCTGATTCAGGCTGGGCGCACCTCGAGGCCGATGTTGTTCTTCATCCCGCCGCGCAACTTGCTGAACAGGTTGAAGACCTTGCCGACAATGCCGTACTCGCGCCCGATCGCGTCATAGACCAGACCGGTCTGCGATGCGTCCAAGATGGTCGCGGTCGCTTCGATGGCGTCGCTCTTCGGTTTCCCGCCCATGTCGCAGATCGCCAGCGTGACCCGCGGAGTGTTGCGAATCCGCTTGACCTTCCACGACTTTCCCTGGGTGATCATCAGCAGGCGGTCGCCGTCGTCGGCGGCCCAGATCGGGGTGGGCTTGGACCGACCGTCCTTGGTGAAGGTGGTCAGTAGGACGTATTGCGCCTTGGCGACATCGGCGAAGCTCGGACTCACGGCGCCAGTGTAGAGGCAATCGTTGTCGGTCGGTTCTGGCATAATCGAATACATGTTCGAATCGCGCATGCCGTCGCCGGAATCGGTCGCGCGCTTGGACGCGATATATGAGCGACGTCATCCCTCAGCCACGCCGCTGTCGGCGACTCTGGTGGAGCAACTTCGTGTGGCGGGACGCGCTGAGAACAGCGCCGCAGGCCAACGGCTCGCGGTTGTCGGTGAACTGGATACGCTGCGATTGCGCCAGGTCGGTGAGCGTGAGACGTGGTGCACCGACACGCAGGAGGCGGTGGCGGCAGAGGTTGCCGCGGCACTGTGCATCAGCCAGGCCCTGGCGACCAGCTACTTGTATTACGCCCGCGCTATGCGCACTCGGCTGCCGCAAGTAGGAGCCTTGCTGCAGGCCGGTGACCTCGACTACCGCGCCTATCAAACAATCGTCTATCGGACCGATCTGATCACCGACGTCGACGTCATGGCCGCCGTGGACGCCGAGTTGGCCGGCAAGGTCCGACGCTGGCCGGCGATGACCCGTAACGCGCTGGCGGCGGCCGTGGATCGGATAGTGGCCCGTGCAGATCGTGACGCGGTACGCCGCCGACGGGAGCTTCAGGCCGAGCGCGAGTTGTCGATCTTCGACGGCGGCGATGGCCTGGCCGAGGTGTACGGCAGGCTACTGACCCCGGATGCGCAAGCGCTGGACGCCAGACTGGATGCGCTCGCTGCCACGGTGTGTGCGGGCGATCCGCGTACCCGCAATCAGCGCCGTGCCGACGCGATGGCAGCTCTGACGAGTGGAGCAGAACGGCTGGCTTGCCGCTGCGGACGAGCGGACTGCCCGGCGGACGGTGCGCCGGCGCCGACACCGGTCGTCATCCACGTCGTCGCCGAGCAGGCCACCGTGGAGGGCCGCGGGCCCGCGGCCGGTTCGATGCTCGGCAGCGATGCGCTCATACCGGCGGATCTGATCGCCGAGCTAGCTCGATCAGCCAGGCTTCGGCCGCTGCTGCATCCCGGCGACACATCACCGGAGCCCAATTATGTTCCGTCACAAGCCCTGACCGACTTCGTCCGTTGCCGGGACCTGACGTGCCGGTTCCCCGGCTGCGACCGACCCGCGGTGCGGTGTGACGTCGACCACACCGTCGCCTACGCGGACGGCGGCCCGACACACGCCTCCAACCTCAAATGCCTGTGCCGGCTGCATCACCTGCTCAAGACGTTCTGGGGTTGGTCCGATCAACAGCTACCCGACGGCACGGTGATCTGGACGTCGCCGACGCGGCACACCTACGTCACCACACCCGGCAGCGCATTGCTGTTCCCCCAATTGTGTGCGCCCACTGGGGCACTCGATAGCCCCGACCGGCGGCGTCGCAGCGATCACACCGCCATGATGCCGAAGCGCTCTCGCACCCGCGCCCAGAATCGCGCACGCTACGTGGCTGATCAACGGCGACACAACCGACAGCGGCGACAAGCCCGACAGCGAACCAACGAAGCACCCATCGTCGCCAACGACGAGCCACCGCCGTTCTAGCGACAGTGAGCCGTCAGCGTCGGGCCTCGTTCAGCGCGGCATCCGACGCCAGACGAATTGCGGAAGCAGCTTGAACCCGAAGAACACCGGCCGCAGCGTCCACGGAATCCACACCGTTCGTCGGCCCTTGGCCAACGCCCGGGCGGTCGCCGCGCCCACCTGCGCGGGCGTACTGGACAGCGGGGCCGGCGTCATGCCCTCCGTCATCCGGCCGATCACGAATCCGGGCCGCACCAGCAGTAGCCGCGCGCCGCTGCCGTGCAGCGCGTCGGCCAGCCCGCCGGCAAACCCGTCCAGGCCCGCTTTCGCCGACCCGTAGACGTAGTTGGCGCGGCGCACCCGAACGCCGGCCACCGAGGAGAACACCACCAGCGCTCCCCGACCGGCCTGCCGCATCGCGGCGGCCAGATGGGTGAGCAGGCTGACCTGCGCGACGTAATCGGTGTGCACGACGGCCACTGCGTGCGCGGCATCGGTCTCGGCGCGGCTCTGGTCGCCGAGGATGCCGAACGCCAGCACCGCGATGTCGATCGGGCCGTGTTCGGCGACGACCGAGGCGATCAGTGGGCCGTGCGATTCGATGTCGTCGGCGTCGAATTCGACGCATGCCACCGTTGCCGCCCCGGCGGCGCGTACGGCCGCGATCTGTTCGTCGAGGCGGTCGGCGTTGCGGGCCGCCAACACGATTGAGGCGCCGCGAGCGAGTCGCACCGCGAGCTCGGTGCCGATTTCGCTGCGGCCGCCGAGAATAAGCACCGTCTGCGCGCCCGTGTCATCCACGGTTGCGATTATGTCCTGCGCTAGCGTGAACGGTGATGGCGAATTCCACGGCCCGGCTGACCAACGACGCGCTGGCGTTTCTGACCGAGCGTCACCTCGCCATGCTGACCACGCTGCGCACTGACAATTCTCCGCATGTGGTCGCAGTGGGTTTCACCTTCGACCCGAAGACGCACATCGCCCGGGTGATCACCACCGGCGGCTCGCAGAAGGCGGTCAACGCCGACCGCGGCAGGGTCGCCGTCCTGAGTCAGGTCGACGGTGCCCGCTGGCTGTCGCTGGAAGGTCGGGCGAGCGTCAACGGTGAGATCGACGCCGTTCGCGACGCGGAACTGCGCTACGCCCAGCGCTACCGCACGCCGCGGGAAAACCCGCGACGCGTGGTCATCGAGGTTCAGATCGAGCGGGTACTGGGATCGTCGGATCTGTTGGCCCGCAAAACCGACTAGCCCGCTAGACGAGCGTGGCGCCGGGCGCTCGAATCACCAGCGGCACTGCCGGGAAATACGCCGCCATCTCCGGCCGCGACTTGGCTAGCGCGGCAGTGCCATAGCCACGGTGCCGGTAGTCCGGGTGGATCCAGATCCGGACGTGCACCTCGTGGTCGTCGAGCTCGCCGAACACCATGCCGACCTTCTCGTCGCCGTCCACCGCGACGAACCAGGCCGCCTCCTCGGCGTCGAATCGGTCCTGCGCCGAACGGATCTCGTCATCCAAGTCGGCGGCCGGGGCGCCGGAGCCGTCACCCTTGGCGCCGATCTCCTCGGTGCGGACACCGAAGATGTCGCGATCGGACTTGCCCGAAAACGCACGCAGCGCCAAGGTTTCGCCGGCACTGGCCGGCCGGTCCTTGAAGGTGAAGCTCAAGATGTTGTTCAAGTCCTCGAGCTCGGCGATGATCTTCTTCCGCGAGTCCTTGGTCAGCTGATCGAACGACATACCGATCACCGCTTCGGCGCCCAGCCGTGACGTGCCCAACAATTCGACGATGCCGTCCACCGCCGACGGTCGGTCGTCGGCCTGCACGATCAGGTCAAGCACTTCGTGTCGGCGTTCCAGCGCGTTCATCAGCGCGTCGGTGATCTCTCGGCGGGCGGCGGTGCGGTCGTGGTCGGTCATCGCTCGAGCCTAATACTCACAGCGGTCGCAGTGCTTGACAGGTTTGGAGTTAAATCTGAACCACGATCAGCTCATGCGGACGGTGATTCACCGACTGGGCGCCATCTTCGGCGACCACGACGATGTCCTCGATGCGCGCACCCCATTGACCAGGGAAATAGATCCCCGGCTCGATCGAAAACGCCATGCCCGCCTGTAGCGGCAGATCGTTGCCCGCGACGATGTAGGGCTCCTCGTGCACCGACAACCCGATGCCGTGGCCGGTGCGGTGCACGAAATACTCGGCCAGCCCGGCCGCGGCCAACACGTCGCGGGCCGCGGCGTCGACCTGCTCGGCGGTGACCCCGGGACGCACCGCGGCGACAGCCGCTTGTTGCGCTCGCTGCAGGACCGAATACTGCTGCGCCACTTCGGGACTGGGCTCACCGATGCTGTAGGTGCGGGTCGAGTCGGAGTTGTATCCGGGCGCGTAGGGACCGCCGATGTCGACGACGACGATGTCGCCGACCCGGATCTCGCGGTCGGAGAACTCGTGGTGCGGGTCGGCGCCATGTGGTCCCGAGCCGACTATGACGAACGCCACCTCCGTATGCCCCTCGGCGACAATGGCTTCGGCGATATCAGCGGCGACGTCGGCTTCGGTCCGCCCGGGTGTCAAGAACTCCGGCACCCGGGCATGCACGCGGTCGATCGCCGCACCCGCTTTGCGCAGCGCGTCGACCTCGGCGGCGTCCTTGACCATCCGAAGCTCGCGCAACACGTCGGTGGCCAACACCGGCACTGCACCGAGGACATCGGCCAGCGGCAACAGGTGCAGCGCGGGCATCGAGTCGGTGACCGCGGTCGTCGCAGGAGCGCCACCCACCGCGGCGGAGACCAAAGCGTAGGGGTCGTCGCCGTCGACCCAATCCCGCACTGTCACACCAAGATCGGCGACCGCGGACTGTTTCAGCGACGCCAGCTCCAGTCGCGGCACGACGATCGTCGGCTCACCGGCGACCGGCAGCACCAACGCGGTGAGGCGCTCGAACGTCTGCGCACGCGAGCCGATGAGATAGCGCAGGTCGTAGCCCGGGGTGATCACCAGGCCGGCCAGGCCGGCCTTCGCGGTGGCGGCAGTCGCGGCCGCCACCCGGCGGCGGTAGACCTCGGCATCGAAGCGGTCGGAACCCATGCGCGCAAGGCTACTGGCAGGATGGCCGACATGTCCGCACCGCTGCTGCTGCTCGACGGCGCCAGCATGTGGTTCCGTTCGTTCTTCGGCGTCCCCTCTTCGATCACCTCCCCCGATGGTCGGCCGGTGAACGCGGTGCGCGGCTTCGTGGACTCGGTGGCCACCGTGATCACCCGACACAAACCCGGTCGGCTGGTGGTGTGTCTGGATCTGGACTGGCGGCCGCAATTCCGGGTCGACCGCCTCCCGTCGTACAAGGCGCATCGGGTCGAAGAGGAAAACCCAAGCGGGCAAACCGATGTCGAAGAGGTGCCGGACGACCTGTCGCCGCAAGTCGAGATGATCGCTGAGCTCCTCGACGCGTTCGGCATCTGCACCGGTGGTGCGGAGGGCTACGAAGCCGACGACGTGATCGGGACGCTGGCCGCCCAGGAGCGCCGCGATCCGGTGATCGTCGTCAGCGGCGACCGCGACCTGCTGCAGGTGGTCCGCGACAAGCCGGTCGCCGATCCGGGTGCTCTATCTCGGTCGCGGCCTGAGCAACGCGACGCTGATGGGTCCGGTCGAAGTGGCCGAACGCTACGGCGTGCCGGCCGATCGGGCCGGCGAAGGCTACGCCGAACTGGCGCTGCTGCGCGGCGACCCGTCTGACGGGCTGCCCGGCGTACCCGGTGTCGGCGAGAAAACCGCCGCCACACTGCTGGCGCAGCACGGCTCGCTGGCCGCCATTCTGGCGGCCGTCGACGACCCGAAATCTTCACTGGCCAAAGGTGTCAGAGCCAAACTGCGGGCGTCCCTCGACTACATCGAGGTGGCCGGACCGGTCGTGGCGGTGGCCACCGACGCGCCGGTCACCTTCTCGACTGCCGACGACGCTCTGCCGCTGGTCGCCGCCGACCCGCAGCGGGTGGCTGACCTCGCGACCCAGTTGGGCGTCGGGTCATCGATCACGCGACTACAGAAGGCGTTGGACGCGCTGCCCGGGTCGTGAACTACTTGGGCCGACCCACCTCGTAGGTGCCCTTGTTGTCCTGGAACGTCACGGTCACCGAACGCTTGGTGCCGTCGATGCTGACGTCACAGTCGAAGCTGGCACCCTTCTTCACGGTCGGGTTCTGACCGCCGTTGCATTTGACGTCTTTGACGTTCTTCGCGCCGTAGCCGTTGGTGCCGTCGGTGAGGATCTGTTGCACGCCGGCCTCGGCCTTGCCGACATCGAGCTTCGTGGTGACAAAGAATCCCGGCGCCCAGAAGCCCAGCACCAGGATCGCCGCGACGAGCACGGCGGCCAACACACCGATGATGGTGCCGATCGTCTTCTTGGAACGCTGCGGACCGGCCGGCGGCTGCCCGTAGGGCCCCGGGGTACTGGCCGTACTGCCCGGGCTGCTGCGGGTACTGGCCCGGCTGACCGTACTGACCCGGCTGACCTGGCTGCTGCGGGTACTGCGCAGGCTGACCTGGTTGGCCGTACTGACCCGGCTGGCCGTAAGCGGCGGTCTGGCCGCCGTATTGACCCTGCTGCGGGTATCCCTGCGGATACTGCGACGGCGGGTAGTACCCGGTGGCCGGCTGCTGGTACTGCCCGTATTCGGTAGGCGTGTAGGCGGGCGCGTGCCACGTTTGCTGGTCGCCACCTGAGGGCTGCCAGCCGTGTTCGCCGCCGGCTTGCTGCTGCCAGGGTGATGCCTGCTGGGTGTGGTCCTCGCCGGAGTGCTGACCTTCACCCTGAGGCGGCTGCCACCCTTGCGTCGGGTCGGTTCCCTGCGGTCCACTCATCGTGTCCCAGTCCTCTCAGTCCTGATTGCGGTCCTCGCGTCGGTCGCCGTAGGCAACCGTAACCTCGGCTCAGCCTACCCGGCGTCAACTGCCACGACGCCGCGCCGAATCGCGTCGATCGCACGTTTGGCGGTCGCCCGCAACTCTGGCTGGGGGGCGGCATTGCGGACCTGGTCCAGCAGGTCAAGCACTTGTCGGCACCAGCGGACGAAATCTCCCGGTGAGAGCGCCGACCCGGTGCCCTCGGCGTCGGCGGCGGCCAGCGCGGTGACCAGGTCGCCACTGCTGGCCCACCGGTGGATGGCGGCGACGAAGCCGTCGTCGGGTTCGCGGGTCGGCGTGATGTGGTGGCGGTGCTCGTCGGCACGCAATTTCGCCGAGAGCCGCCGGGTCTGCGTCAGGGCTTGCCGCAACCGTGCCGTAGGGACCTGGTCGTTCCGCGGAGCCCCGGGGCCGTCGCCGCCCCGCGTCTCAAACAGCACCGACGACAGCACGGCCGCCAGCTCGGCGTCCTTTAGCCCCGTCCACGCGTCAGTGCGTAGGCATTCGGCGACCAGCAGGTCGCTCTCGTTGTAGATCCGGGCCAGCAGCCGGCCGTGGTCTGTCACGGTGGGACTGCCGTGTTCCAGTGCGATAAACCCACGCTCGGTCAACAGTCCGACGATCCGGTCGAAGGTGCGGGCCAGCGAGTTGGTGGCGGCGGCGACCTTCTTCTCCAGCGCCTCGTTGTCGCGTTCGATTCGCAGGTAGCGCTCGGCGGTCCGGATCCGGGTTTCCCGGTCGGCTTCGCGGTGCCCCGGATGACGGCGCATCTTCTCCCGCAGCGCCGCCAGCTCGGGGTCGCTGTCGCGGCCTTCGGCGTGCTTGCCGTGGCGGTCACCGGAAGCGGGCAGGCCGGCGGCCGCCGAACGCAGCGCGGACGCCAGGTCGCGGCGAACCCGCGGTTGCCGGTGTTCGACGCGCTTGGGCAAGGTCATCGATCCGACCGGAGCCGATTCGCCGGAATAGTCGGCCGAGGAAATCCTGCCCGCCCAACGGTTTTCGGTCAGCACCAACGGCCGTGGGTCGGAGTCGTCGCGGGCCGGTTCCAGTACGACGGCCAGGCCGCCCCGTCGTCCGTGCGTGATCGTGATGATGTCGCCCTTGCGCAGCGCGGAGAGTGCGTCGTTGATCGCCTGCCGGCGCTGCAGTCGCGATGCCCGGGCCTGGGCGCGTTCGTGCTGGCTGATCTGATCGCGCAACCGGGCGTATTCGAGGATCGCCGCGTCGTTGCCGCCGAGTTCGGCGGCGACTTCGTCGAGCATCTGCTTACCACGCTCGACTCCGCGTACCAGGCTCACCACCGAACGGTCGGCCTGGTACTGCGCGAACGACTGCTCCAGCAGCCGATGCGCCTGCTCGGTGCCCACCTGGTTCACCAGGTTGATCGTCATGTTGTACGACGGTGCGAACGAGCTGCGCAGCGGAAAGGTTCGGGTGGAGGCCAGCCCGGCGACCTCGGCCGGTTCGGTGGTTTCTTCGCCAGGATGCCAGAGCACCACAGCGTGCCCCTCGACGTCGATGCCGCGTCGGCCGGCCCGGCCGGTGAGCTGGGTGTACTCGCCCGGTGTCAGCGGGAGGTGCTGCTCGCCGTTGTACTTGACCAGTCGCTCCAGCACCACGGTGCGAGCGGGCATGTTGATGCCCAACGCCAGTGTCTCGGTGGCGAAGACGGCCCGAATCAGGCCTGCGGTGAAGAGCTCCTCGACGGTGTGGCGGAACACCGGCAACAGTCCGGCGTGGTGTGCCGCGATGCCACGCAGCAGCGCCTCGCGCCATTCGTAGTAGCCCAGCACATCCAGGTCGGAGTCCTCGAGATCGCCGCAGCGGTGGTCGATCACCTCGGCGATCTGCGCCCGCTCCTCTTCGGTGGTCAGCCGCAGCGATGACCGCAAACACTGGGACACCGCCGCGTCGCAACCGACCCGCGAGAAGATGAAGGTGATCGCCGGCAGCAGGCCGTCCGCGTCGAGCATCCGAATCACGTCCGGGCGGGACGGCGGACGGTAGAAGCCCGGCCGATCCGAGCGTCCCGAACCACTCCTGCCGCCGCCGCGGCGTGGGCCGCGCCAATCGGACAGTCGATCGGCCTCGCGACGGTTAGCGATGTGGCGCAACAGGTTTGGGTCGACGATCGCGTGCCGACGGTCCCCCGGCTGGTGTGCGTCGTAGTCGAACAGGTCGAAAAGCCGTTTGCCGACCAGCATGTGCTGCCACAACGGAACCGGCCGGTGATCGTCCACGACCACCGTCGTGTCGCCGCGCACGGTCTGGATCCAGCCGCCGAACTCTTCGGCGTTGCTCACCGTCGCCGACAGGCTGATCAGTCGGACCTCATCGGGCAGGTGCAGGATCACCTCCTCCCACACCGCACCACGCATCCGGTCGGCGAGGAAATGCACCTCATCCATCACCACGTACGAAAGTCCGCGCAGTGCAGGCGAATCCGCGTAAAGCATGTTGCGCAGCACTTCGGTGGTCATCACGACCACCGGTGCGTCGGCGTTGACCGACAGGTCGCCGGTGAGCAATCCGATCTGCTCTTTGCCGTATCGGGCCACGAAGTCGTTGTGCTTCTGGTTGCTCAGCGCCTTGATCGGCGTGGTGTAGAAGCATTTTCCGCCGGACGCCAGCGCCAGGTGCACCGCGAATTCGCCGACGATGGTCTTGCCTGCCCCGGTCGGGGCGCATACCAGGACACCGTGGCCGCCTTCCAAAGCCGCGCAGGCCCGTCGTTGGAAGGGGTCGAGCTGAAATTCCAATCCCGCGGTGAAGCGGGCTAATTCACCCGCATCTGCGGGCGGGTCAGGTGATGTCGTCATGAGGTCCGGCGTTGCTCGACGGCGCCCCGACCGCGGACGGTGGCTCTACCGCGGTCGGCGGTTCGATGACCGAGGCTTCGTCATCGGCGAGCGTGGTCAGCGCCTCGCGTCTGGCTTTGCGCTTGTCGTGCACGCGGGAGATCTGGATGGCCAATTCCAGCAGCAGCGTCAGCGCCAGGCCCAGCGCCGTCATGGAGAACGGATCAGAGCCCGGCGTGAAAATGGCTGCGAAGACGAACATTGCGAAGATCAGGCCACGCCGCCACGACTTCAGTCGCTCGTAGGTCAGCACCCCGACGAAGTTGAGCATCACGACCAGCAGCGGAAACTCGAAGCTCACCCCGAACACCAGCAGCAGGTTGATCAGGAACCCGAAATAACGATCGCCGGACAGCGCGGTCACCTGTACGTCGCTGCCGACGGTCAACAGGAAGTACAGCGCCTTGGCCAGTACGAGGTAGGCCAACACCGCGCCGGTGACGAACAGCAGCGCCGCCGGCACCACGAACGCGACCGCGAAGCGTTTTTCCTTTTTGTACAGCCCCGGGGTGATGAACGCCCAGAGCTGATACAGCCACATCGGGCAGGCCAGCACCACACCGGCCGTCAACGCGACCTTCAACCGCAGCATGAACTGATCGAAAGGCGCTGTGGCCAGCAACCGGCAATGACCGTTGGCGATGTCGGCGCGCGCGGACGGCGGCAACGCGCAGTACGGGTGCCGCAGCCACTCGCCCAGGCTTTCCGAGCCGAACAGCGGGTGTGAATACCAGACGAAACCGACGGCGGTGGTGAGCGTGATCATCGCCAGCGAGACCAGCAGCCGCGTGCGCAACTCGGTGAGATGGGCGACGAGCGACATGGTCGCCGTCGGGATTGACGCGGCTGCGACGGGAACGCGGATCTAGCCGCCTGAATAAACCGGTGGTGCGCACAGTGAAATGGCGCTCGGGCGCCGTGACGGCGAAGCCAGACTAGGCCGAGCGACCGTCAGCCGCCGGCGGCTCTACCCGCTCGGAGTGCACCGGCTGTGCCGGCGCGGCTGGGGTGGCGGACGCTTCGGGTTTGTTGTCGCTTTGCAGTTCGCGGACCTCGGACTTGAAGATCCGCAATGACTTGCCCAGTGAGCGTGCGGCGTCGGGAAGCCTCTTGGCGCCGAACAGAACAATCACCAGGACCGAGATGATAGCCAGGTGACCCGGAGTCAGAGCGTTCACTTTTATTTACCTCCAGATGTCTCCACGATGCTACCGCAGCCGCGGTTCGATCAGCCGGGCCGCGCCGCGGCCTGGTAGGCCTCCAGCGCCGCCGCGGCAGCGTCGGCCACCCGCGCGGCCAGCGAATCCGGCCCCAGCACCCTTACCGACGATCCCAATCCCAGCACCTGACGGGCCATCCAGTCTTCGGAGGCGTAGGTCATCGCCGCCTCGCAGTAGCCGTCGGGCAGTTCTTGCAGCAGGCGCATCGGGTAGTACTCGAACATCCAGGAGGCTTGCGGCGCCAGCCGCAACGTTGCCGACGGCAGCGACGGGTCGGCGTCGAACAGCGAGGTGTCCGGCGGCGCCTGGATCGCGGGTTCTGGTGGCGCAGAAGGCTCGTCGAGCACCGAGGCGTCGACGATGCGATCGAACCGGAACAGCCGCACACCCTTCGGCCTCCCGTGACCACGCCTCCAGGTAGCTCTGATCGCCGACCAGCACGATCCGGATGGGGTCGACGATCCGAGTGGCCAGCGTGTCGTGCGAGGCGGCGTAGTAGTCGATGCTCAACGCCCTGTTGTCCCGGACCGCGGCGCGCACCGCGGCCGCGGCCGTGCTCTCGACCGGCGCGGGCTCGTCGACCGCGGTGGCGTCGTTGCCGTGTCCGGCCGCCCCGGCGGCCGCTTCGATCTTGGCGATCGCGCTGCGGGCCGCCTCCGGATCGACCACGCCCGGGATGTCGGCGAGCGCGCGCAATGCCACCAGCAGCCCGGTCGCCTCCGGCGACGTCAGCTGCAGCGGGGTGTCCATCCCCGCGGAGAATGTCACCTCGATGGTGTCGCCGGTGAACTCGAAGTCGATCAGATCGCCCGGGCCGTAACCCGGCAGGCCGCACAGCCACAGCTGATCGAGGTCCTCCCCCAGCTGCTTGACCGAAACACCCAGGTCAGATGCGGCTTGGGCGCGGGTGATCCGCGGATTGGCCTGGAAGTACGGGACCATGTTCAGCAGTCGCACCAGGCGCGTCGACACCGGCGTCACGCTCTTCCCTCCCTTACGTGGGCGCGCAGCAACTCCAGCACCTCGTCGCGCAGCGTCGCGGGTTCGAGCACGACCGCGTCGGCGGCGTAACCGGCGATATCGCGTGCCAGCCGGCCGGTGCTCCCGATTTCTACTTCGATCACGTCACCGTCACGGCCGTTGACCCGCCGGGCGCCCAGCGATGACCCAGCACGCCGCAGCGCCGTCGCGCGCCCGTCGGCAACCCAGACCTGGGCCCGCACGCCCGTGGGTGCATCGCCGACCGCTTTGGCGACGATGTCGCGCAGATCGACGTCCTTGGGACTGGTGACGGCACCGGCGGACCCGATCGGGGTCACCCCGGCGCCGATGCGGGACAGTCGGAACGTGCGGGTGGCATCGCGGTCGCGATCGTGCCCGACGAGATACCAGCGGCCTTTTTCGGTGACCACGCCCCACGGCTCGACGGTGCGCACGGTGTACGGCTCGATGCGTGACGGGCGGTGCGGAAACTGCACGGCCTGCCCTGCGGTTGATCGCCGCCAGCAAGGCGTTCAGCACACCCTCCGACCCACGTAGACCGACGCTGCCTGCCGGTGACGCGATGGCGATCGGCGCATCGGGGTCGACGTCGACACCGGCGGCCCGCAGCTTCAGCAATGCGCCCTGGGTGGCAGTGATCAGCTCGGGCGACTCCCACAGCTGGGTGGCGACTGCGACGGCAGCGGCCTCGTCGCCGGTCAACTCGACGGCGGGCAGTGCGTAGGCGTCGCGGTTGATCCGGTAACCCTCCACCGGGTCGTAGGACGACACCCGGCCGGTTTCCAGCGGGATGCCCAGATCGCGCAATTCGTTCTTGTCGCGCTCGAACATTCGTGAAAACGCTTCATCGCTGGCGCTGTCCGCGTAGCCGGCCACGCTGGACCGGATTTTCTCCGCGGTGATGTAGCTGCGGGTGGACAACAATGCGATGACGAGATTCATCAACCGCTCGACTTTGGAAACCGCCACTCACACCACCCTAGTTGCCGGACTCTCCCCCAAGCCGCCACCCAGCGGGAGTGGGCTACATGCTGGCGATCAGCCTTTTTACCCGCTCGTCGACCGACCGGAACGGGTCCTTGCACAGCACCGTGCGCTGCGCCTGATCGTTGAGCTTGAGGTGCACCCAGTCGACGGTGAAATCGCGTCCGGCCGCCTGGGCGGCGCTGATGAACTCACCGCGCAGCCGGGCCCGGGTGGTCTGCGGCGGCTGGTCGACCGCCGCGTCGATTTCTTCGTCGGTGGTGATCCGCGACGCCAGACCCTTGCGCTGCAGCAGATCGAAGACGCCGCGGCCGCGTTTGATGTCGTGGTACGCCAGGTCGAGCTGGGCGATCTTCGGGTCGGACAGCTCCATGTCGTAGCGGTCCTGGTAGCGCTGGAACAGTTTGCGCTTGATCACCCAGTCGATCTCGGTGTCGACCTTGGCGAAGTCCTGGCTTTCCACCGCGTCGAGCTGGCGACCCCACAGGTCGACGACCTGCTCGATCTGCGCGTTCGGCTCGCGGGTCTGCAGGTGCTCGACGGCGCGCGCGTAGTACTCCCGCTGGATGTCCAGCGCGCTGGCCTGACGCCCACCGGCCAGCCGCACCGGCCGCCGGCCGGTGACATCGTGGCTGACCTCGCGGATGGCGCGGATCGGGTTGTCCAGCGAGAAGTCCCGGAAAGCCACGCCCGGCTTCGATCATTTCCAGCACCAGCGATGCGGTGCCCACCTTGAGCATGGTGGTGGACTCGCACATGTTGGAGTCGCCGACGATGACGTGCAGGCGTCGGTACTTCTCGGCGTCGGCGTGCGGCTCGTCGCGGGTATTGATGATCGGGCGGCTCGGGTGGTGCGCCGGAGACGCCCTCCCAGATGTGCTCGGCGCGTTGCGACAGGCAGAAGGTGGCGGCCTTCGGGGTCTGCAGCACCTTGCCGGCGCCGCAGATCAGCTGGCGGGTGACCAGGAACGGCAACAGCACATCGGAGATCCGGGAGAACTCACCGGCCCGCACGATCAGGTAGTTCTCGTGGCAGCCGTAGGAGTTGCCCGCCGAGTCGGTGTTGTTCTTGAACAGGTAGATGTCGCCGCCGATGCCCTCGTCGGCCAGCCGCTGCTCGGCGTCGATCAGCAGGTCTTCCAGCACCCGCTCGCCCGCGCGGTCATGAGTGACCAGCTGCACCAGGCTGTCGCATTCGGCGGTCGCGTATTCCGGATGGCTGCCGACATCGAGGTACAGCCGTGCACCGTTGCGCAGGAAAACATTGGAGCTGCGGCCCCACGAGACCACCCGTCGGAACAGGTAGCGGGCCACTTCGTCGGGCGACAGACGCCGATGACCGTGGAAGGTGCAGGTGACACCGAATTCGGTTTCGATGCCCATGATTCGCCGCTGCACAATTCGAGCGTACTTGCTGAACCCGCAACTGGTGTGCAACCCCCGCCGATGGGTCGGACATCAAGCATCGCCGACTCCAGCCGCTCAGGACGAATGCCGCTGCCGTGGAACCACGTTCACGACTCGGCAGGTCTCGGCGCCTCGCCGAACCGGCTCAACGCCAGCGCCGCGGCGACCGCCACCGCGAACCCGCCTCCACCATCCAGCCCAGGCCCGGACGGGTCCGGTCGCCCAGCCACGCCACCCCGACCAGGGCGGGGCCGACCGTCTCGCCGACCACCATCCCGGCGACGGCTGTGGTCACCGATCCGCGGCTCAAAGCGGAGGTGAGCAGCAGAAAGCCGGCCGCCCCGCCGGCGACCAGCGCATAGACGGCGGGATTGGTGTAGAACGAGGCCTTGGTCAGGTCGATCGAATCGATCAGCCGGACGGCGATCTCGATCGACGCCGAAGCCGGCGCCGGCCCCGAACCCCAGCACCAGGGCGCGCGTTCGGTCGCCCAACCGGCCCGCGGCCGCACCGGCGACGAACACGACGGCGACGATCACCAGCAGCGCCCAGCCCAGTCCGGGCGGCCGTGCCCAGTAGCCCTCCGGCCCGGCGGCAACGCCGAGCATCGCCAGGCTCGCGCACACCACCGCCACGGCCGCCCACTCCATCGCCGACAACCGCGTCGACAGCACCCATGCGGCCACGATCGCGGTGACGGCGAGCGACGCAGCGATCGCCGCGGCGACGACGTAGATCGGGACCAGCCGCAGCGCCGCGACTTGCAGCAGAAAGCCCAGGCCGTCGAGCGCGATGCCCACCAGGTAGCGCCACTGCCGCAGCGCCCGCAGCAGCAGGGCCGCGTCGACTCCGGAATCGCTGTCGCCGGCGTCCACCGAGCGGGTCGCCGCGGCCTGCAGCACCGTCGCCGTGCCGTAACACACCGAGCAGCCCAGCGCGAGCAGCAAGCCGATCAGCACGAGACAGCGCCTATTTCGACGATTTCTCCGCCGAGTCGTCCGACGACTCGGAGCCGTTGCGTTCGGGCAGCAGCCGTTCCAGCGCCGCACCGGTGATCCGCCGGAACGCGCGCCGCGGCCGGCTGGCGTCGAGGATGGCGACCTCCAGCGTCGCCACGCCCAAGGCGGGCTCATCGTCGCTCGAGCCGTTGGCGCGGCCCGCCTTCAGTGCGTCGACGCGCGATGCGCACCGCGTCGGCCAAGATCGGCGTTCTCGGCGTAGGAGTCCTTGAGCGCGGTGGCGATCGGCTCGGTCGTCCCACCCATCACCACGAAATGCGGCTCGTCGGCGATCGACCCGTCGTAGGTGATCCGGTACAGCTCAGGCGGTTTGGTCTCGCCGTAGTGCGCGACTTCGGCCACGCACAGCTCGACCTCGTACGGCTTGGCCTGTTCGGTGAAGATGGTGCCCAGCGTCTGCGCGTAGACGTTGGCCAGCTGACGGCCGGTCACGTCGCGGCGGTCGTAGGCGTAGCCGCGGGTGTCGGCGAACTGAATCCCGCCGCGGCGCAGATTGTCGAACTCGTTGAACTTCCCGGCGGCGGCGAAGCCGACGCGGTCGTAGAGTTCGCTGATCTTCTGCAACGACCGCGACGGGTTTTCCGCGACGAACAGCACACCGCCGGAGTAGGCCAGCGCCACCACGCTGCGGCCCCGCGCGATGCCCTTGCGCGCGAGCTCGCTGCGCTCGCGCATCGCCTGCTCGGGCGAGATGAAGTACGGAAAACTCATGAATCACTTCCCGCGCGATCGGCATCCGGACCGAAAGTATCGGCGCGGGAACGCGTTTGGATGACCTCGCGGGCCAGCTCGGCGATGCGCCGCTCGGCAACGTTGATGGCGCCGTCGACGCCGATGGTGACTGCGGTCGGGAAGATCCCGCGGACCAGGTCCGGCCCACCGGTGGCCGAATCGTCGTCGGCCGCGTCGTAGAGCGCCTCGACAGCGACCCGCAGCGCCGAATCCGCGTCCGTCACTTGCGAATACAGCTTCTTGATCGACGACTTGGCGAAAATCGAGCCCGAACCGACCGACTGGTAGCCCTCCTCCTCCAGGTTCCAGCCACCGGCAGCGTCGAACGAGACGATGCGGCCCGCCTTCTCCGGATCGGGATCGTCGATGTCGAAACCGACGAGCAGCGGCAGCGCCACCAGACCCTGCATCGCGGCGGCGAGGTTGCCGCGCACCATGATCGCCAGCCGGTTCACCTTGCCCGCGAACGTCAGCGGCACGCCTTCCAGCTTCTCGTAGTGCTCGAGTTCGACGGCGTAGAGGCGGGCGAATTCGACCGCGATGGCCGCGGTGCCGGCGATCCCGGTCGCGGTGTAGTCGTCGGTGATGTAGACCTTCTGCACATCGCGCCCGGCGATCATGTTGCCCTGCGTCGAGCGCCGGTCGCCGGCGATGCAGGACGCCGCCCGGGTACTTCAGCGCGACGATCGTGGTGCCGTGCGGCAGCTGCAGAACTGGGCGTGATGGCGTCGGCGCTGCCGATGCCCGCAGGCAGCAGCTCCGGCGCCTCGCGGCGCAAATGGTCAGTGAAGGAGGAAAGGCCGCCAGAGGCGGTACCGGGAAGTGCAGAGTTGGTGGCCAGGCGATCGCGGAAAGGCCAGGTCACTGTCCGCCCTTTTGGACGTATGCGCGGACGAAGTCTTCGGCGTTCTCTTCCAGAACATCGTCGATCTCGTCGAGCAGGTCGTCGGTCTCCTCGGTCAGCTTCTCGCGACGCTCCTGGCCCGCGGCCGTGCTGGCAGTGGGGTCGTCGTCATCGCCGCCGCCACCACCGCGCTTGGTCTGCTCCTGGGCCATGCTGCCTCCTGCGTCCTCATCGGCCGTGAAACACGTCCGTCGTTTCTCCACCCTACCGGTCAATGGCGGTATTGCCCGGGCGAAAGCCCTGTGTCCGGCCGGTCAGGTGGTCAGCTGTTCCACCAGCTCGACCGCGCTGTTCACCGAGTCCAGCAGCGCCCCGACGTGCGCTTTGCTGCCGCGCAGCGGCTCCAGCGTCGGGATGCGGACCAGCGAATCACCACCCAGATCGAAAATCACCGAGTCCCAGCTGGCCGCGGCGATGTCTGCTCCGAAGCGGCGCAGGCATTCCCCGCGGAAATAGGCCCGGGTGTCGGTCGGCGGGTTGTCCACCGCGTCGATCACCTGCTGCTCGGTGACCAGCCGCTTCATCGAACCGCGGGCCACCAGCCGGTTGTACAGCCCCTTGTCCAGCCGGACATCGGAGTACTGCAGATCGACCAGGTGCAGTCGCGGCGCCGACCAGCTCAGGTTCTCCCGGTGCCGGAAACCTTCCAGCAGGCGCAGCTTGGCCGGCCAGTCCAGCAGCTCGGCGCACTCCATCGGGTCGCGCTCGAGCAGGTCGAGCACGTGCGCCCAGGTCTCCACGACGTCCGCCGCGCGCGGATCGGGGTCGCGACTGTCGACCAGCTTTGCCACCCGGTCCAGGTAAATCCGTTGCAGCGCAAGGGCGGTCAGTTCACGGCCGTCGGCCAGCGCGACGGTGGCCCGCAGCGACGGGTCGCGGCTGACCGCGTGCACGGCGTGCACCGGCCGGGCCAGCGCCAGATCGCTGAGGTCGATGCCGTGCGCCGGACCGTCCTCGATCAGGTCGAGCACCAGCGCCGTGGTGCCGAGCTTGAGATACGTCGACGTCTCGGAGAGGTTGGCGTCGCCGATGATGACGTGCAGCCGCCGGTAACGGTCGGCGTCGGCGTGCGGCTCGTCGCGGGTGTTGATGATGCCGCGCTTCAGCGTGGTCTCCAGCCCGACCTCGACCTCGATGTAGTCGGATCGCTGCGAGAGCTGGAAGCCGGGCTCGTCGCCGGACGGCCCGATCCCGACCCGGCCGGAGCCGGTGACCACCTGGCGGGACACCAGGAACGGCGTCAGCCCGGCGATGACGGACGGAGAACGGCGTTTGGCGGCTCATCAGGTAGTTCTCGTGCGACCCGTAGGAGGCGCCCTTGCCGTCGACGTTGTTCTTGTACAGCTGCAGCTTGGCGGCACCGGGAACGCTGGCGACGTGCCGGGCGGCGGCCTCCATCACCCGCTCGCCGGCCTTGTCCCAGATCACCGCGTCCAGCGGGTCGGTGCACTCCGGCGCGGAGTACTCCGGGTGCGCATGGTCGACGTAGAGGCGCGCGCCGTTGGTCAGGATCATGTTGGCGGCACCGACCTCGTCGGCGTCGACCACCGGCGGCGGTCCGGCCGAACGGCTCAGGTCGAAACCGCGGGCATCCCGCAGCGGCGATTCCACCTCGTAGTCCCAGCGGGTGCGCTTGGCGCGCTGGATCCCGGCGGCGGCGGCATAGGCCAGCACCGCCTGCGTCGAAGTCAGGATCGGGTTGGCGGTCGGGTCCGATGGCGACGAAATGCCGTATTCGACCTCCGTTCCGATAATCCGTTGCATCCCTCGAGCTTAGGCGTGGCGACTCGGTGCGCCGCGGCGCGGCGCAGGTGGCGGAGCCGCGGTCAACCCGACGTGGCGACTGTGGACTCGGCCGGCGATCCAGGCGTTCGATTCGCCGATAGCGACTCCGCTTTCTACGGCGTTTAGGTTATCGTCGGCCCGGCGGGGCGGGTGGAGGACGTGATTGATCGAGCCTGTGCGGAACGACCCGAATCGGTTCCGGCGCCGCATCGCGACGTTGCTCCCGCCTCGGATCGGCGGCCGTTGTCGCTGCTGCTGATCGAGGACGACCGTGCCGATGCGGTGTTGGTGGAGGAACTGATCGCGGACTCGGCCGCCGATATTCGGGTGGTGTGGGCGCCGTCGATGGCGCGCGCCGAGGAATTCCTTGCCAGCGAACGCCCGGATTGCGTGCTTTTGGACCTGCATCTGCCCGGACGCCACCGGATTCGATGGCATCACTCGGATCGCCGCGTGGGATGGCACCCTTCCGGTTGTCGTGCTGACGGGATTGAACGACGACCAATTCGGGGTGTCAGCGGTCGCCAGCGGTGCGCAGGACTATCTGGTCAAGGGGCGCGTCGAGCCCGACATGCTGCGGCGGACTTGCTGTACGCGATCGAACGCAAACGTGCCGAGCTCATTGCGGTGGATCTGCATGCGAGTGATCTTGCGGGCCCAGGAAAATGCGCGGCTGGAACGTGGTCTGCTGCCTTCCCCGCTGCTACTCGATGGCTCGTGAAGTCGACGTCGTGACTCGATACCGGCCCAGCCGCGCGAGCGCGTTGCTGGGCGGGGACTTCTACGATGTCGTGCAGACGCCGGACCGGACCGTGCACATCGTTATCGGCGATGTCGCCGGGCATGGGCCTGACGAGGCGGCGTTGGGGGTGGCGTTGCGGATCGCTTGGCGCACATTGACGTTGAGTGGCGTCCACGGCGATGCCGCGATGCGGCAGTTGGAGCGGATTCTTCACGCTGAAGGCGCAGGCCGCGGGATTTTCGCGACGATGCTGAGCTTGGCGGTCGCTCCCGACAGTCCGCAAGTCATCGCGGTCCGCGCCGGTCATCCCGGGATGCTGGTTCATGGCCCGGGCACCGTGGATTGGGTGTGAGCCGCCGGTGGCCCCGCTTTGGGCTTGGGCGGCAACGCGCTGGCCGCAGTACGTGATGGAACTCCCCGCGGGCGGTGGTTTGGTGTTGTTGACCGACGGATTGTTCGAGTGTCATTCGGGCCGCGGTACCGAACGCCTCGGCGAGAACGGTTTACTCGAGCTGGCCCGACCGCTGGCGGCGCTGCCCGGCCCGGCGTTCGTCGACGCGCTCATCGACCAAGCCGAGGCGCTGGCCCAATCTCATGGCGGTTTCAGCGACGACGTCGCGGTGGTGCGGGTAGAGCGCAGCATCATGTGACGCATCGGATCGACGGGGCAAGCGAACACCCTTACGGAAGGCGCACGCTGGTTTCACGTCTGACGGTTGCGGGCTGGCAGACCCTGGTGTTGTCGGTGATGGGAACGGCGCTGCTGGCCGGCGCGGCTGACTGGTGCGGTGTTGTTGAATCGCACCGATGTCGGTGACTCGCGAGTTGACGGACGAAATTCTGCCCGCGCGCGTCTCGGCGTATCAGTTGCAGGGCGGGCTGCGTGACCAGGAGACTTCCTTGCGCGGCTACCTGATTGCCGCTGACCGTCAGTTTCTCGAGCCTTATGTCGACGGGCAACGCGTCGAACAGCGAGGCGGCCGCGGACATCACCGCTCGACTCGGTGACCACGCCGATCTGCTCGCCGACCTGATCGCGATCGAGCAGCCGGTGCCGCCTGGCGTGAGCTCCTATGCGCAGCCGCTGATCGACAGCGTGACCCCGGGCGGACCGAATGTGGTGGACATCGGGACCGCCGACCGCGGGAAGGCCGAGTTCGACCAGATCCGGAGCGCTGTTCGACACCCAGAATGCTCATTTGGCGGCGGCGCAGACCGCCGCGGTCAACGAGCTGGACGCGATGCGCAGCTGGCGTGACCGGCTCCTGATCGCCGATAGTGGCAGTGTTTGTGGCCGGGTCATTTCTGCTGGCGTTGTTGATGCGGCCGCATGGTGACCCGTCCGTTGGCGGCGCTGGCAGCGTCGTGTCGGCGAATCGCGGGCGGCAATTTCGCCGACAGCATCGCCGTGCAGGGGGCCAAAGACATCCGCGCGATCGCCGGCGACGTCGACAACATGCGGCGAGCGGATCGTCACCGAACTGGACCCTCCCGTCGGACCGGGCTCGTCTGGCGGATCAAACGGAGGTACTCGACACGCAGGCCGTCGAGCTACGGCGGTCCAACGCCGACTCGAACAGTTCGCCTATGTCGCCTCCCATGATCTTCAGGAACCGTTGCGCAAAGTGGCCTCGTTCTGCCAATTGCTCGAGAAACGTTACGGCGACGCGCTCGACGAACGCGGGGTCGAATACATCGGATTCGCGGTCGACGGCGCCAAACGCATGCAAGTGCTGATCAACGATCTGCTCACCTTTTCCCGAGTCGGTCGGGTCAGAGTCCGCCCACGAGATCGTCGACCTCGGCACCACCCTGGACGCCGCGCTGGGCAATCTGGCGGTGGCGATGGAGGAATCCGGGGCACAGCTGGTTCGGGGAGACGGCCCGCTTCCCCAGGTGCTCGGTGACGCCACCCTTCTCACGATGTTGTGGCAGAACCTGATTGGGAACGCCGTCAAGTTCCGGCGTGAGGATCACGCGCCTCGGATTGAAATCGACTGCGAACGCGGCGACGGTGATCATGAGGGCGACTGGGTGGTCAGCGTGACGGACAACGGCATCGGCATTCGCGCCCGAGTTCGTCGAGAAGGTGTTTGTCATCTTCCAGCGTCTGCATGGCCGAGACGCCTACACCGGAACGGGTATCGGGCTGGCCGTCTGCAAGAAAATCGTTGAGCTGCACGGCGGTACGATCGGAATCGACGCCAGCCACCAGCAGTCGGAACCCGACTCTGGTTCACCTTGCCTCTTGTCGCCGCCAGCGATGAGAGAGCCCGCCGACTCAGCCCAAGGAGCTCAGCGATGACATCTGATGGCCGCCCCATCGACGTGCTGCTGATCGAAGATGATCCCGGCGACATACTCATCACCCGGGAAGCCTTCGAGCACTACAAGATTCACAACACGTTGCATGTTGCACACGACGGACAGGAAGGCCTCGATTTTCTCTATCAACGCGGTGCGCACGAGGGCGCGCCACGGCCGGATCTGATCCTCCTCGATTTGAACCTGCCGAAGTACGACGGCCGCCAACTGCTCGAACAGATCAAGTCCGATCCGGACTTGTGCCACTATCCCGGTTGTCGTACTCACCACCTCGGCCGCCGAGGAAGACATTCTGCGCAGCTATCGACTCCACGCCAACGCGTACGTCACCAAGCCCGTCGGCTTCACGAATTCATGGACGTGATTCGTCAGATCGACGAGTTCTTCGTCCAAGTGGTGCGCCTCCCACCCCGTTAACCTCCTTGGCGCCCATTGACGCAGGTGATCGAAGTGATTACCTTCACCCTGGTGTCTGCTGGAACCCATCACCGGCCTGTCCGGAAAGCGCTACGGCGAAGTCCTTCTGGTGACGCCGGGCGAGGCGGGACCGCAGGCCGCGGTCTACAACACCTTCGGCCTCAACGACTGTCCCGCCGAGTTGTGGTCCGCGCTCGACGCGAAGGACATCGCGGCCGAAAACGGCGCTGCCACAGCCTACTCAACGGTCCCCGGTACTGGCTGATGAACGAGATCGAGAAGACGACGCAGGGCCCGCGGATCGTCAAGAACTTCGGCGGCATCGAGATGGCGCTGCAAGCCCAGACCCTGCTGTCGGCGATGAACCCGGCGCCCTACACCGCGAATCAGGTCCACCGGCACACCGTCTTCACCTTCGACGTCGGCGAAGAGGTCTACGAATTGCACGACCCCGCGCTACGGCGGTGGGTGATGCAGACCTGGAGCCAGATCGTCGACCCGAACCTGTCGCGTGCCGACCTGCCTCGGCCTCGGCGAGCGGCTCAACCTGCCGGACGGGTGGACCTACCAGACCCGAACCCTGACCAGCCCGTTGCGAATCGACACCACCACGCATGCCGCGCAGGTTCTTCAGGACGACCTGACCAACAGCTATTCGCTGCTGGCCGGCTGAGTCCTGCCTTCTGGCGCCGGCCCTCGCGGCAACCGGCTTGTGGCCTCGTTTAGCGTCGGCCGCTACAGGTACTGGCCGAGGTTCGACTCGGTGTCGATCGCCCGTGAGGCGCTCGAGCTCTTGCCGGTGACCAGCGTGCGGATGTAAACGATCCGCTCGCCCTTCTTGCCCGAAATCCGCGCCCAGTCATCGGGGTTGGTGGTGTTGGGCAGGTCCTCGTTCTCGGCGAACTCGTCGACGATCGAGTCGAGCAGGTGCTGGATCCGCAGGCCTGACTGGCCACTTTCCAACACCGACTTGATGGCGTTCTTCTTCGCCCGGTCGACGACGTTCTGAATCATCGCGCCGGAGTTGAAGTCCTTGAAGTACATGACTTCTTTGTCGCCGTTGGCGTAGGTGACTTCCAGGAACCGGTTGTCGTCGATCTCGGCGTACATCCGGTCGACGACCTTCTCGATCATCGCCTTGATGCACGCGCCACGGTCACCGCCGAATTCGGCGATGTCATCGGCGTGCACCGGCAAGGTCTCGACAAGGTACTTCGAGAAGATGTCCTGCGCCGATTCGGCGTCCGGTCGCTCGATCTTGATCTTCACGTCGAGGCGGCCGGGCCGCAGGATCGCCGGGTCGATCATGTCCTCACGGTTGGAGGCGCCGATCACGATGACGTTCTCCAGGCCTTCGACGCCGTCGATCTCGCTGAGCAACTGCGGGACGACCGTCGTCTCCACGTCGGAGGAAACTCCCGTGCCGCGGGTGCGGAAGATCGAGTCCATCTCGTCGAAGAACACGATCACCGGTGTGCCCTCGGACGCCTTCTCGCGGGCCCGCTGGAAGATCAGCCGGATGTGACGCTCCGTCTCGCCGACGAACTTGTTCAGCAGCTCGGGGCCCTTGATGTTGAGGAAGTAGGACTTGGCCTCACGCGCGTCTTCACCGCGGACCTCGGCCATCTTCTTGGCCAGCGAGTTGGCAACCGCCTTGGCAATCAACGTCTTTCCGCATCCGGGCGGGCCGTAGAGCAGCACACCTTTGGGCGGGCGCAACGCGTATTCCCGGTAGAGGTCCTTGTGCAGGAACGGCAGCTCGACGGCGTCGCGGATCTGCTCGATCTGGCGGCCCAGCCCACCGATGTCGTTGTAGGTGACGTTGGGAACCTCTTCGAGCACCAGGTCCTCGACCTCGGCCTTGGGGATGCGCTCGAAGGCGTAACCGGCCTTGGTGTCCACCAGCAGCGAATCGCCGGGGCGCAACTTGCGCGGGCGCAGGTCGTCGTCGTTGAGTCGTACGGGCGGCCGTCCGGGAGATCCTCGGCCACCAGCGGCTCGGCCAGCCACACGATGCGCTCTTCGTCGGCGTGGCCGACCACCAGAGCGCGGTGACCGTCTGCCAGAGACCTCGCGCAGACGTTGAAATCTCGCCGACTGATTCGTACGTGCCGGCCTCGACGACAGTTAAAGCCTCGTTGAGGCGAACCGTCTGTCCCTTTACGCATCGAGCTCACGTCGATGTTGGGCGAGCACGTCAGGCGCATCTTGCGTCCCGGAGGTGAAGACGTCGAGGGTGTCGTCCTCGTGAGCGAACAACAGCACGCCGTAGCCGCTGGGCGGCTGTCCGAGCCGGTCGACCTCTTCGCGCAGCGCCAGCAGCTGCTGGCGGGCCTCTTTGAGGGTCTCCATCAACTTGGAATTTCGCGACGCCAATGAGTCGATTCGCGCCTCTAGCTGGTGCACATCGCGTGGACTGTGTCCGGCGCCATGCGATCCGGCAGCGTTGTCCAGCTGCTCGCGCAGAATCGCGGCCTCGCGACGAAGCTCTTCCAACTCGGCAGCGTCCTCGTTGGAGAGATCCGGTTCGCGTGGGTTACCGAACGGTTCACGGTCAAACTCACCCATGGTGCGCTCCTTTCCCGCTCCGGGACGGTGGTGCGGCTGGATACCTCAACGCTACCGGCGATTTCCGATTCATGCGGGAACTCGAAATGGGGCACACTGGCAACAGCGTTAACATCTTGTTTAGTTGGCTTTACCGAGAGGACCCTCGTGACCGTGAAAACCCTAGCCACAGGCATGGCGGCGGTGGCCGCCATCGGTGCTGCCGCCGTGGGTGTGACCTGTATTGCATCTGTCACCGATGTGTCGCCTCGCGTTCAGCCGGTCGTTTTCGGCGCGCCGCTGCCCCAGGACCCGATCGCACCGGCCGCGATGGGGTTGCCCACCGCCGACCAGCTGGTGACCGTTCTCAACACGCTGCAGGACCCGAGCGTGTCATTCGCCAGCAAGGGATACCTCGTCGAGGGTGGCATCCCGGTTCCGGTCGGCCTTGGCCGACCACGAACTGCAGAAGGCCGCTTCCAAGGGCAGCCTTCCGCTGATGTTCAACATCTCCAACATCGTGCCCTCCGGTCCAGGCGCCGCGACCGCCACCATCACCGCGTCGGGCCCGCATCTCGCCCCGACGCCGGAGTACCTCAGGTTCGTCGATCAGGGCGGCTGGAAGCTCTCGCACGACTCGGCGATGACGCTTATCTCGGCCGTGCGTTCGCACTGACGGCCCCCTGAATGCGCCGCAGCCTGGCCGCAATCTTGAGCACCGCCGCGATTGCGGCGGTGCTCGGGCTTCCAGGGTGTTCCAACGATGAGGACGGCGCGTCGCCGGAGAGCGCGCAGCGCCGTCGACGTCAGCGTCGATGAGTCCGACGCCGGCCCCACAGGCCGCGCCGCTGCCGCCGCCCCAGGCGCTGGCCGGTGTGCTGTCCCGGCTGGCCGATCCGGCGGTACCCGGTCCGCAGAAGCTGAACCTGGTCGAGGGCGCCACCCCGGAGAGCGCCGGCGTGTTCGACCAATTCGCCAACGCATTGATCAACGGCGGCTTCGCGCCGGTGAAATTCGACGTGCGTGACGTCAATTGGTCCGACCGGGACCCCGCCGACGTGCTGGCCAACGTCGACGTCAGCTCAACCAATGCGAAGGGTCCGCATTTCGCGTTCCCGATGGAATTCAAGCCTTACCAAGGCGGTTGGCAACTGTCGGCGCGGACCGCCGATGTTCTGCTGGCGTTCCGGGCCGACACCCCGCAGCCTCCGACGACTCCGGGTCACTGAACCCGGCGTGTGGATCGGCTGGCTCGAATTCGATCTGCTGCTCGGTGATGTGCACTCGCTCAAGCAGAAAAGGTCTCTGGTGCGTCCCGTCGTCGCGGAGCTGCAACGCAAGTTCAACGTCTCGGCCGCCGAGACGGATTCCCACGATCTGCACCGCCGGGCCGGGATCGGCGTGGCAATGGCGTCGGCCGATCGCCGACACGCGGTCGACGTGCTCGATGCCGCCGAGCGACTGGTGGCCGCGCACCCGGAATTCGAGTTGCTTTCGGTGCGAAGGGATCTGCGCCGCAGCGACGACTAGCTCGGCGACGCCGGCTCGGTCGGGCGCTGCTTTCTGTGTAGCGGCGTCGGCGTGACGGCACCGGGCGCCAACTTGCGCGCAAACACCAAAAACGCTGTGTGCCCGCGCATGTTGTGCTGTGGCCGTACCGCCAAGCCGACGACGTTCCAGCCGCGCTGCATGGTCTCCCAGGCGCGCGGCTCCGTCCAACACTGTTGTGCGCGTAACCCTTCCACCACCTTCGACAGCTGAGTCACAGTCGCCACGTAGATCATCAGCACGCCGCCGGCCACCAGCGCCCGCGACACTCGGTCGAGCACCTCCCACGGCGCGAGCATGTCCAACACTGCCCGATCGATCGAGCCGTCGGGCAGATCGGCGTCGACGACGTCGCCGATTCTCAGCTCCCAGTTGTCCGGAAGGCCACCGAAGAACGTCTCCACGTTGCGGCGTGCGTGTTCGGCGTGGTCGGCGCGCACGTCGTAGGAGATCACCTGACCTCCCGGCCCGACGGCGCGCAGCAGCGAACACGTCAGCGCCCCGGATCCGGCCCCGGCCTCCAACACCCGTGCGCCCGGGAAGATGTCGCCCTCGTGCACGATCTGCGCGGCGTCCTTCGGATAGACCACCTGCGCGCCGCGCGGCATCGACAGCACGTAGTCCACCAGCAGCGGACGCAGCACCAGGAACTGATCGCCGTTGGCCGACTTGACCACACTGCCTTCCGGCTGCCCGAGCACCTGGTCATGCGCGATCGCACCGCGGTGGGTGTGGAACTCACTGCCGGGGCTGAGCACCATCGTGTAGTGCCGGCCCTTGGCGTCGGTGAGCTGCACTCGATCACCGATGACGAACGGGCCGGTAGCGGACACAGCCGACAAGCCTGCCAGCAGACGCGCCGCAGGAGGTGCGCGGGGTTGTCCGACCTGGCTTCTAGGCTGCGGGTATGAGCGATCCGTCAGGCGCACCGGCCAGACGGCGGCCCGCCCTGTCACCGTCGCGGGCCGCCGATTTCAAGCAGTGCCCGCTGCTCTACCGCTTCCGGGCCATCGACCGGCTCCCCGAGCCTTCGTCCACCGCGCAGGTCCGCGGCTCCGTGGTGCACGCGGCATTGGAGCAGCTCTACGGTCTGCCCGCGGCGCAGCGTGGCCCGCAGACCGTCGATGCGCTGGTCGGCCCGGCGTGGGAGCAGGTGATCGCCGCCGAGCCAGAGCTGGCCGAGCAACTGGACACCGAACAGCAGACCCATCTGCTCGACGAGGCCCGCAAGCTGCTGTCCGGGTACTACAGCCTGGAAGACCCGACCCGGTTCGACCCGCAGAGCTGCGAGCAGCGCATCGAGGTCGAACTGGCTGACGGCACCCTGCTGCGCGGGATCATCGACCGCATCGACGTCGCGCCGACCGGCGAGCTGAGGGTGGTGGACTACAAGACCGGCAAGTCCCCGCCGGAGGCGCGGGCGCTCGCCGAGTTCAAGGCCATGTTCCAGATGAAGTTCTATGCGGTCGCGTTGCTGCGTTCGCGCGGTGTGCTGCCGACGCGGCTGCGACTGATCTACCTCTCCGACGGCCAGCTGCTGGACTACTCCCCCGACGAAGCCGAGCTGCTGCGCTTCGAGAAGACGTTGATGGCGATTTGGCATGCCATCCAATCTGCCGGTGCCACCGGCGATTTCAGGCCTCGCCCATCTCGGCTGTGCGACTGGTGCGCCCACCACTCACACTGCCCGGTCTTCGGCGGCACACCCCCGCCGTACCCGGGCTGGCCCGAGGTTCCCGACGACGGCGATCCCGACGCCGTCCTGCAGCACGGCGCCGAACCAGCCGCCTGAGCGGCGGCTACTGCAGCGGCGACATCTCCTGCAGCATCGTCGGTATCAGTTCACTGACCGTCGGGTGGATGTGCATCGTGCGGGCCAGCGTGGTGTACGGCGCTTTGGCCGACATCGTGTCGAGGATGCCGTGGATGGCCTCGTCGCCCCCCACCCCCAGGATGGCCGCCCCGAGGATCTGCTGTGTTTCGGCGTCGACGACAACCTTCATAAAGCCTTGCGTCTCACCCTTTTCCACCGCACGACCCACGCGGGTCATCGGCCGCTGGCCGACCAGGGCGGGCCGCCCGGACGCACGCACCTGCTCGACGGTCATCCCGACTCGCCCCAGCGGGGGGTCGATGTACAGCGCGTAGGTGCTGATCCGGTCGCTCACCCGCCGCGGGTCGTTGTCGAGCAGATTGGCGGCGACGATCTCGAAATCGTTGTAGGACGTGTGGGTGAATGCACCTTTGCCGTTGCAGTCACCCAACGCCCAGATGTGTTCGACGTTGGTTCGCAGTTGGTCGTCGACGGTGACGTAGCCTCGATCATCGGTGCGGACGCCGGCCTGATCGAGGCCTAGATCGTCGGTGTTCGGTCGTCGCCCCACCGCGATCAACAGGTGGCTGCCCGCAATCGGCGTAGCACCGGTCCGCGGCGTCAATTCGAACCCGTTGTCGCCCTTCGAGATCCGGATATCACTGGCGTCGAGAACAATCTGAATGCCTTCGTTCTGCAGAATCTCCCGGATGGTGCCGGAGACGTCTTCGTCTTCGCGGGATGTCAGTCGAGGGCCTTTTTCGACCACGGTCACACGGGCGCCGAAGCGGCGGTACATCTGGGCGAATTCGAGCGCGATGTAGCTGCCGCCGACGACCACGAGATGTTCGGGCAACGTGTCGAGTTCGAGGATCGACACGTTGGTGAGGTAGTCGACATCGGCCAGTCCGGGGATGTCGGGCACCACCGCACGGCCGCCGACGTTGAGGAAAATCCGGTCGCCGTGCAACGTGTCGTCCCCGACCCGCAGCGTGTGTGGGTCGTCGAACCGGGCATGGCCGCGAAAGACGGTGCAGCGGTCCATGTCGTCCAGCCAGCCCTCGACACCGTTACGGTCGTCGAGCACAATGCCGTCCTTGCGCGCCTTGACTTTTGACATGTCGACACTGACCGGGCCGGTGCTGACGCCGTAGTCGGCACCGCGACGGGCCAAATGCGCGGCGTAGGCGCTGGCGACCAATGTCTTGGTCGGGATGCATCCGGTGTTGACACAGGTGCCGCCGAACAGCTTGCGCTCCACCATCGCAACGGTCTGACCGGCGGCGGTCAGCCGTCCGGCCAACGGGGGGCCGGCCTGGCCGGCGCCCACCACGATCGCGTCAAAATGCTGTGTCACAGAGCGGCGATGGCGGCAACAAGCGCAAATCCACCGGCGATTGCGACGGCGTCTTCGATCAACGCGGCCGGCAGGTCGCGGCCCAGCGACCCGGACAGCCGGGCCCGCGCCTGGTAGCCGAGAAGCGTTCCTAGCACGGCACCGAGCACGCCGGCGCCGAGTGCGCTGTAGGGGAACGCCCACGCGGTGCCGACGACGGCTCCCGCGAATCCACCCGAGACGAGCCGGGCGATGAACGACGGCGGAGCCGTGCGGGGGGGTGTCTTGGGTTGCTTGTCCAGGAACAGCTCACCGAGCGCCAGCACAGTGAAGATGATCGCGGTGATCACGTTGCCGACCCAGGAAGCCCAGGTGTTGTTGAGGTTGATCCCCCAGTGCTCCACCGCCGCCCAGGCGACGATGGCCGGCGCGGTGAAGCTTCGTAAACCGGCGATCACACCGATTCCGAGAGCAAGCAGCAGAACGTAGAAATGCGTCATCGCGACTCTCCTAGTGCTGGAAAAAGCGGCTCTTGCCGGACGCTAACACAGCAATGCCGACGGCACGGGTCCAAGCGTGATCAGAATCGGAAGAACCGGACATTGGATGCCAGTATCGCTTTGGCACCGATGGCGGCCAGGTCGTCCATGATCGCGTTGACGCCGCGGCGCGGCACCAGGGCCCGTACCGCCGCCCAATCGGGATCGGCCAGCGGCGCGATCGTGGGTGATTCCAGTCCGGGCGTGATGGCGGTGGCTTTGTCGAGAACCGAACGCGGGCAGTCATAATCCAGCATCAGGTACTGCTGGCCGAACACCACCCCCTGCACCCGCGCGACCAGTTGATCGCGCGCGGTGACGTCCGGCCGCTCGGCGGCGTGCGGATCGATCTGCTCGATGAGGACCGCCTCTGAGTCGCAGAGTATTTCGCCGAAGGCCACCAGGTTGTGCAAGTTCAGGGTTCGGCCCGAGCCCACCACGTCGGCGATCGCATCGGCCACTCCGAGCTGCACCGAGATCTCGACGGCGCCGTCCAGCCGGATTACGGTCGCCTCAATACCGCGGGCCGCCAAGTCTTCTCGGACGATGTTCGGGTATGCGGTGGCGATTCGCCGGCCGGCCAGGTCGTCGATCGTCCAATTCCGTCCGGCCGGCGCGGCGTACCGGAAGGTAGATGAGCCGAAGCCCAGTGCGAGTCGTTCGTGCACGGGCGCGCGGGACTCCCGCGCCAAATCCCGTCCGGTGATGCCGAAGTCGAGTTCACCCGAGCCGACGTAGATGGCGATGTCTTTGGGGCGCAGGAAGAAGAACTCGACGTGGTTGTGCGGGTCGATGACGGTCAAGTCTTTGGGATCGGTCCGGCGCCGGTAGCCGGCCTCGGACAGAATCTCGACGGCCGATTCGCTCAGCGCTCCCTTGTTGGGGATCGCCACGCGCAGCCTGCCGTTGCGGGGATGCGACGTCATCAGAGTTTCCGGTACACGTCATCGAGCGTGAGCCCGCGGGCGATCATCAGCACCTGGGCCCAGTACAGCAACTGGCTGATTTCCTCGGCCAGCGCCTCGTCGGATTCGTGCTCGGCGGCCAGCCACACTTCACCGGCCTCCTCGAGGATCTTCTTGCCCAGCGTGTGCACGCCGCTGTCCAGCGCGGCGACGGTGCCGCTGCCGGGCGGACGAGTGCGGGCGCGTTCGCCGAGTTCGGCAAACAATTCCTCGAAGGTCTTCACGGCCAGCGATTGTTTCACGGGCAGCCGATCAAAGTCACGGCGGTTTCAGCTCGCGGCGGGCCGAGGACACCTCGTCAGGCATATCCTCCAGCGACATTCCGTTGGTTTCCCGCACCCATCGCCAGACGAAAACCAGCGACAGCACCGCGCACAGCGCGTAGAAGCCGTAGGCCACGGCCAGCGCGTGCCGCAGCGCCGGGAACGTCACCGCGATGGTCCAGTTGGCCATCCACTGCACGCCTGAGGCCAGGCCCAACGCCGCCGACCGGATCCGGTTGGGGAACATCTCGCCCAGCAACACCCACAGCACCGGCCCCCACGAGACCCCGAACGCGACCACGAACAAGTCGGCAGCGACCAGCGCGATCACCCCGGCGGCTCCGTCGAGTTGCGGCTGACCGTTGACGGTGGAGGCTCCGGCGAACACCACGGTCATCGTCGCCAGCGTCACTGCCATCCCGGCCGAGCCCGCCAGCAGCAGCGGCCTGCGGCCGAGCCGGTCGATCAGCGCGATCGCCACCAGGGTGATCAGCACGTTGACGCCGGTGGTCACCAGAGCAATCGTGAACGACGACCTTTCACCGAATCCCACAGCCTCCCAGAGCAAATCGGAGTAGGAGAAGATCACGTTGATACCGACGAACTGTTGGAAGACGGCCAGCCCCAGGCCGACCCAGACGATGCCGTACAGACCGCCGGTCGGCTTGCGTAGATCGCGCCACGACGGCGGCTTCTCTTGCGCCAGCGTGTCGGCGATCCGGCTGATCGTGGGCTCGACGTCGCGGGCACCGAGCAACGCGGACAGCACCTGGCGCGCTTGCGAAAGTTGGTGTTTTGCAACGAGATAGCGCGGCGACTCCGGAATGGTGAGCAGCAGTCCGAAGTACACGAGCGCCAGCGGCAGCTCACCGAGGAAAGTCCACCGCCACGCGTCCAGACCCAGCCACAGCGGCTTGGTCGACCCGCCTGCGAGGTGAGACGGGAACCAGCTCAACGCCATTGCGCCGAAAAGCCCGAGGACGATGGCCAGCTGCTGTAAAGAGCCGAGCCGGCCGCGGAAACGCGGGGGTGAGATTTCGGCGATGTAGGCCGGGGCCGCGACTGAGGACAGGCCGATGCCGATGCCACCGACAATGTGGAAGGCGATGAACATCCAGATGCTGCTTGCCAATCCGGTGCCGAGCCCGCAGGCGAAAGACGCAGCGGCCGCGAGCTTCATCATCGCCAGCCGCCCCGACCGGTCCGCGATCCGTCCGGCCAGTACCGCCCCGACGGCGGCGCCCAGCACGACCGATGCGGCGGCGAAACCCAGCAGCGCATTGCCGATGTGAAAGCTGGCCTGCAGCGCCTTGACCGCGCGGTTGGTTGTGGAGATGTCGTAGCCGAACAGGAATCCGCCGATCGCGGCCACCGACGCATAACGAACGGCGGTCGCGAAGGCGGCGCGCGCCGCACCCGGGTGGACGGGCAGGTCTTCGTGCGGAGCCGGAGCCGGCGGGCCGCCGGCGTCGTCGTCTGACTCTTCCAAGGCCATTGAGACCTTCAGTCCTCCGGGTTGTAGCCGAGGTTGGGGCCGAGCCAGCGCTCGGCTTCGGCCAGGGTCCAGCCCTTGCGCTTCGCGTAGTCGGCGACCTGGTCCTGGGCCATCCGGCCGACCACGAAGTACTGCGACTGCGGATGCGAGAAATACCAGCCGCTGACGGCAGCACCGGGCCACATCGCCATCGACTCGGTCAGCTCGATGCCGGTCCGCTCCTGCACGTCCATCAACTCCCAGAGCGTCGCCTTCTCGGTGTGCTCCGGACAGGCCGGGTAGCCGGGGGCCGGGCGGATTCCCCGGTACTTCTCACCGATGAGGGACTCGTTGTCCAGCTGCTCGTCGGGCTGGAATCCCCAGAACTCCTTGCGGACCCGTTGGTGCATCCGTTCGGCGAACGCCTCAGCCAGCCGGTCGGCGATCGACTCCAGCAGGATCCCGTTGTAATCGTCGTTGGCTGCCTTGAACTCGGCGATCTTGTCCTGGCTGCCGAGCCCGGTGGTCACGGCGAAGGCGCCGACGAAGTCGGCCAGACCGGTGCCTTTCGGCGCGATGTAGTCGCCCAACGACCGGTTCGGGATGCCATCCCGGTGCTCGCCCTGCTGGCGCAGGTTGTACAACGTGGTGAGCACCTCGGTACGGCTGTCGTCGGTGTACACCTCAATGTCGTCACCGACCGCGTTTGCCGGGAAGAAACCGATCACCCCGTTGGCAGTCAGCCACTTCTCCTTGATCAGGGTGTCGAGCATCTCCTGGGCGTCGTCGTACAGCTTGCGGGCCGTCTCGCCCGACACCGGGTTGTTGAGGATGTCAGGGAACCTGCCCTTCATCTCCCAGGCGTTGAAGAACGGCTGCCAGTCGATGTACTCGCGGAGCTCGGCGATGTCGTAATCGAGAAACTCGCGCACGCCGAGACCCTGGGCGGGCACCGGCGGCGTGTAGCCGTCCCACTCGATCGGCGTCCGGTTCGCGCGGGCCTTCTCCAGCGTCAGCATCGGCCGCTCGCTCTTCTGGGCGTGGCGTTCGCGCAGGGCTGCGTAGTCGGTTTCGGTGGCCTCCAGCAGGGCTGGACGCTGCTTGTCGTCGAGGAGCGCCGCGGCGACCGGCACCGAGCGGGACGCGTCTTTGACCCAGACCACCGGACCGCTGCGACGCGGCGACACCTTGACGGCCGTGTGAGCGCGCGAGGTGGTGGCGCCACCGATCAACAGCGGGATCTCCAGCCCCTCACGCTCCATTTCGACGGCGAAGTTGACCATCTCGTCCAGGGACGGGGTGATCAGGCCGGACAGCCCGATGATGTCGGCGTTGTGCTCCTTGGCAGCGTCCAGGATCTTCTGGGCGGGCACCATCACGCCGAGGTCGATCACCTCGTAGTTGTTGCACTGCAGGACGACCCCGACGATGTTCTTGCCGATGTCGTGAACGTCGCCCTTCACCGTCGCCATGATGATCGTGCCGTTGGTGTCCTTGTTCGCGGTAGTGCCAGAGGCTTCCTTCTCCGCCTCGATGTACGGCAGTAGGTAGGCAACGGCCTTCTTCATCACCCGCGCCGACTTCACCACCTGGGGCAGGAACATCTTGCCCGCGCCGAAGAGGTCACCGACGACGTTCATCCCGTCCATCAGTGGGCCCTCGATCACCTCGATCGGCCGGCCACCTGCACCCTCGATCTCGGCCCGCAATTCCTCGGTGTCGGCATCGACGTTGGCGTCGATGCCCTTGACCAGGGCGTGCGTGATCCGTTCGCGGACCGGGAGGCTGCGCCACTCCGCCGCCTTCGGGTCCTCGGTCTTCTCGGATTTGTTGAACCGCTCCGCGATTTCCAGCAGCCTCTCGGCCGCATCCTCGCGACGGTTCAGGACGACGTCCTCGATTCGATCCCGCAGTTCGGGGTCGATCGAGTCGTACGGCACCAACGCGCCGGCGTTGACGATGCCCATGTCCAGGCCGGCCTTGATGGCGTGGAACAGGAACACCGCGTGGATCGCCTCGCGGACGGGGTTGTTACCCCGGAACGAGAACGACACGTTCGAGATACCGCCGGAGATGTGCACCCCGGGAAGGTTCTCCTTGATCCAGGCGCAGGCCTCGATGAAGTCGATCCCGTAGGTCGCGTGCTCCTCGATGCCGGTTGCCAGCGCGAAGCAGTTCGGGTCGAAGATGATGTCCTCGGCCGGGAAGCCGACCTCTTCGGTCAGGATCCGGTAGGCGCGCCCGCAGATTTCCTTGCGACGCTCCAGGTTGTCGGCCTGGCCCTGCTCGTCGAAGGCCATCACGACGACGGCGGCGCCGTACTTGCGGCACAGCCGTGCCTCGCGGACGAACTTCTCCTCGCCCTCCTTCATGGAGATCGAGTTGACGATCGGCTTGCCCTGCACGTTCTTCAGGCCCGCCTCGATGACATCCCACTTCGAGGAGTCGATCATCACCGGGACGCGGCTGATGTCCGGCTCGGACGCGATCAACTTGGTGAACCGGTCCATCGCGGCGATGCCGTCGATCATGCCCTCGTCCATGTTGATGTCGATGACCTGTGCACCGACCTCGACCTGCTGCAGAGCGACCGACAGCGCGGTGTCGTAGTCCTCGGCCTTGATCAGGTTGCGGAACCGGGCGGAGCCGGTGATGTTGGTGCGCTCACCGATGTTCACGAACAAGGAATCTTCGGTGATGTTGAGCGGCTCCAGCCCCGAGAGCCGGGTGGCCTCGGAAACGTGCGGCACTTCCCTCGGTCTCACGCCGTCGACGACCTTGGCGATCTCGGCGATGTGCGGCGGCGCCGTTCCGCAGCAGCCACCGACCAGGTTGACCAGGCCGGCCTCGGCGAACTCGGCGATGTAGCCGGCTTGCCGCTCCGGGGACTCGTCGTACTCGCCGAAGGCGTTGGGCAGGCCGGCGTTGGGGTAGCAGGAGACGAAGGTGTCCGCGATCCGCGCTACCTCGGCGATGTAGGGCCTCATCTCCGGCGCGCCCAGGGCGCAGTTGAGGCCGATCGCGATCGGCTTCGCGTGCCTGATCGCGTTCCAGAACGCCTCGGTGACCTGACCGGACAGGGTCCGCCCGGAGGCATCGGTGATGGTGCCCGAGATGATCACCGGCCAGCGGCGACCGCGTTCCTCGAACAGCGTCTCGACGGCGAACACCGCGGCCTTCGCGTTCAGCGAGTCGAAGATCGTCTCGATGATGATGAGGTCGGCACCACCGTCGACCAGGCCGTTGGCAGCTTCGAGGTAGGCGGCGACCAGCTGGTCGTAGGAGACGTTGCGGGCGCCGGGGTCGTTGACGTCCGGCGAGATCGACGCGGTCCGCGTCGTGGGCCCGATGGCACCGGCGACATAGCGGGGCTTCTCCGGGGTGCTGAACTTGTCGGCGGCCGCCCGCGCCAGGGCAGCACCGGCGTAGTTCAGCTCGTAGCTGAGATCTGCCATGTCGTAGTCGGAGAGCGAGACCGCGTTCGCGTTGAACGTATTGGTCTCCAGGATGTCGGCACCCGCTTCGAGGTACTCCTGGTGGATCCCCTCGATGATCTGCGGCTGCGTCAGGGTGAGCAGGTCGTTGTTGCCCTGCAGAGCGGTCGGCCACTCCGTGAACCGGTCGCCGCGGTAGCCGGCCTCGTCCGGCCGGTCCCGCTGGATCGCTGTGCCCATCGCGCCGTCGATCACCATGATCCGCTGGCCAAGGGCAGCGGTCAGTTCGTCGGTGCAGTCGGGGCGAATGTTCGGCGCGAAGGTGTCCGACTCAATGGCGCTCACGCATGTTCCTTCCATAACGGAAGGCGTCCTTAACTCTGCCGAGCGTGGCGGATACCGGCAGGGACCCGGAAATACCGTTGCAACGCCTCTCGACCAGAAAAGTCTACGTCGTCACCCGACGTCTGGACGCCTAGCTCGACCCGACCCACTCGGCGATCGCGCTGCGCTCGAGCGCCGGCTCGCGGACCTTGTCGGCGATATCGTAACCACCCAGGTTAACCAGATTGCAGCCGAAGGTATTTCGTCTCGACGACGTCCGCCTCCTGCGGCGGAGCGGCAAGCACAGCCCGACTATGTAAAACAGCCGCTGCTCTGTGGGCAGGCCGCCTCCTCCTTCCACGGCAGGCCGTGGGCATCGTCGCCGACCGGCGCGCCGCGACCTTGATCACGTCGTACGCTGATTGCGTGACCTCGCCGGATGTCAGCGCCTCCTTCCCCGAACTGCACAACACGATCGTCGTGGCTGCGTTCGAGGGCTGGAATGACGCGGGCGACGCGGCCAGCGACGCGCTCGAGCACCTCGACGCCATCTGGGAGGCCGACCCGATCGTCGAGATCGACGACGAGGCTTACTACGACTACCAGGTGAATCGCCCGGTCATCCGGCAGGTCGACGGCGTCACCCGCGAACTGGTGTGGCCTTCGATGCGGATCTCGCACTGCCGCCCGCCGGGCGCCGACCGCGACATCGTGCTGATGCACGGCGTCGAGCCGAACATGCGCTGGCGCACCTTCTGCGCCGAGCTGCTCGCCGTCGCCGACAAGCTCAACGTCGACACCGTGGTGATCCTGGGTGCACTGCTGGCCGACACGCCGCATACCCGGCCGGTGCCGGTCTCCGGGGCGGCCTACTCCCCCGAATCGGCGCGGCGCTTCGGTCTGCAGGAGACCCGTTACGAGGGGCCGACCGGCATCGCCGGGGTGTTCCAGGATGCCTGCGTCATGGCAGGGATCCCGGCCGTCACGTTCTGGGCGGCGGTGCCGCACTACGTGTCTCAGCCGCCCAACCCGAAAGCGACGGTGGCGCTGCTGCGCCGGGTCGAGGAAGTGCTCGACATCGAGGTGCCGCTGGCGGACCTGCCCGCGCAGGCCGAGGAATGGGAGTTGGCGGTCACCGAGATGACGACCGACGACGACGAGATCGCGGAATACGTGCAGTCCTTGGAGCAGCGCGGTGACGCCGAGGTCGACATGAGCGAGGCGCTGAACAAGATCGACGGCGACGCGCTGGCGGCCGAGTTCGAACGCTACCTGCGCCGCCGCCGACCGGGCTACGGCCGCTAGGAGCGGCGATCGCAAACTCGGCGCTACCGAGTGCAGCGGGTCGCCGCCATGAACCTAGCTTTTCCCCAAGGTGCTGTTGTAGGCGCTGGTCGACCGGCCCAGTGCCTTGACTTCCTCGTCCATCCGGGGCAGCAGTTCGGTCGCGGTCTTGGCGACGGCGTTTTCCCCGACCGGGGTCGACAGCAACGGCTTGAGCCAGCGGAAGTAGCCGACCCAGCCCGGGCAGTAGACGCGTCGTTTGCGCTGCTCGATGCCTTTGACGAAGGCCGCCACGCAGTGGTCCACCGACGTGGTCTTGTTCAGCGGCCACGGCAGCTTGGACAGCAGTTCGGTGAACGACGGCAGATCGGCTTTGCTGTCGCGGACCAGCGCGGTGTCGATCCAGGACATGTGCGCCGAGCCGACCGTGACGCCGTGGCCGGCGACCTCGAGTCGCAACGCGTTGGCCAAGTGCTCGACGCCCGCCTTCGACGCGTCGTACGGGCTCATCCCGGGGGCAGCGGCGAACGCCGCCAGCGACGACACGATCAGCACGTAGCCCTTGCGTCCGATCACCGCGGGCAGCGTGGCCCGAACCGTGTGGAACACCCCGGTCAAGTTGACGTCGATGACGCGCTTGAACGCCTCGGGATCGACCTGCAGCACCGATCCGTAGCTGGCGATGCCGGCGTTGGCGACCACGACGTCGATGCCGCCGAACTTCGTGACGGCCTGCTCGGCGGCGGATTCCATCGCGGGCAGGTTGCACACGTCGGCGACCACGGTGAGGACCCGCTCGTCGCCGAGTTCGCCGGAGACGCTCGCCAGCGCGGCCTCGTCCAGGTCGGTCAGCACCAGCTTGGCGCCCTTGGCGTGCAGGCGGCGGGCCAGTTCGGCCCCGATCCCGTGGCCTCCACCGGTGATGAATACGACTTGCGAGTTCACTGACGTCATGGCGGCAACCTACCCGTTACTACCGCGCTGACGACAGTTCCACTCCCAGCAGCGCATCCGTCAAGGCGGCCACCGCCGGCGGCGCCTCGGCATCGTGACCGCCGTACTCCAACGCGTCAGTTGTCCAACCATCAAGTGCGGCAAGCGCTTTGGGCGTGTCCAGATCGTCGGCCAGATACTGGCGGACCCGGGCGGTCACATCGCCCGCGTCCGGGCCGGCGGGCAGGGCCGTCGCGGCCCGCCAGCGCCGCAGCCGGCGCCTTGGCGTCGTCGAGCACCTGCGGCGTCCATTCGCGGTCGGCCCGGTAGTGCCCGGCCAGCAGGCCCAACCGGATGGCGGCGGGCTCGACGCCCTCGGCGCGCAGCCCGGACACCAGAACCAGATTGCCGCGGCTCTTGGACATCTTGTGGCCGTCCCAGCCGATCATGCCGGCGTGGACATAGTGTCCGGCGAATCGTCTTTCGCCGGAAACGGATTCGGCGTGTGCGGCGGTGAATTCGTGATGCGGGAAGATCAGATCGCTGCCGCCGCCCTGGATGTCGAGGCCGCTGCCGATGCGGCTGAGCGCGATCGCCGCGCACTCCACGTGCCAGCCGGGGCGACCGGGGCCGAACGGCGAGTGCCAGCTCGGTTCGCCGGGCCGCGCCGCGCGCCACAACAGCGCGTCGAGCGGATCGGTCTTACCCGCCCGGTCCGGGTCGCCGCCTCGTTCGGCGAACAGCGCGAGCATGGTGTCGCGGTCGTAGCCGGATTCGTACCCGAACTGCGCCGTGGCGTCGGCGCGGAAGTAGACGTCGGGGAATTCGGCGTCCTCGACGATGTAGGCGGCCCCGGACGCCAGCATCTTCTCGACGAGCTCGACGACCTCGGCCACCGTGTCGGTTGCCGCCACGTATTCGCGCGGCGGCAGCACCCGCAGCGCGGCCATGTCCTCGCGATACAGGTCGACCTCGCGGGCCGCGAGGTCGCGCCAGTCGATGCCGTCGCGGTTGGCCCGCTCGAACAGCGGGTCGTCGACGTCGGTGACGTTCTGCACGTAGTGCACATCGTGACCGAGGTCCCGCCAGATCCGGTGGATCAGGTCGAAGGCCAGGTAGGTGGCGGCGTGACCGAGGTGGGTGGCGTCGTAGGGCGTGATGCCGCAGACGTACATCGTGGCCGTCGGACCGGCCGATACCGGTCGCACCTGACGATCGGAGCTGTCGTACAGCCGCAACTCCGGGCCGCGTCCCGGCAGCGCCGGTACTGGAGCCGAGGGCCAGGACTGCATGCCGTCGACTTTAAGCCCGCCGACCATGCGGGCCGTACGACGGTCCGGCAAAATGCCAGGCTGCGTGAGAGACAACATGCCAGCGGCAACCGCTGACGGGCGGCTGGAATTCCTCGGTCGATTCAGCTGGCCAACCGGATGGCGCCCAGTAACAGATCCGCGAGTTCGGCGCGACACATCAGGAAGTCGGGCAGGTACGGGTCGGGCCGGTTGTAGATCATCTCCGAGCCGTCCAGCCGTGACGCATGCATGCCCGCGGCCAGGATCACCCCGGCCGGGGCGGCCGAATCCCACTCCCACTGTCCGCCGGCGTGAATGTAGGCATCGGCGTCGCCACGCACCACCGACATCGCTTTGGCTCCGGCCGAGCCGATCCGGACGAATTCCACGTCGAGCTGGCGGGCCAGGTAGTACAGCACCGCCGGTGGACGATTGGAGCTTGCGGTGATCCGGATCGGGCCGGAAAGTGTTGTGGTAGGCGCGGTTACGGTGTCGCTGCGATGCAACTCCCCCATCGCCGGCAGGGCGACCGCGGCGTCGGTGATCGCGCCGTTCGGCCCGCCGTGGCGCTGCCACAACGCGACGTGCACGGCCCAGTCATCGCGGCCCTCCCAGGAGAATTCGCGCGTTCCGTCCAGCGGGTCGACGATCCAGACCCGGTCGGACTGCAGTCGCTTCAGGTCGTCGTACGCCTCTTCGCTGAGCACCGCGTCGCCGGGGCGCTCGGCGTGTAGTCGCTTGAGCAGCAACGCATTGGCCTGGCTGTCGCCTTCGTCGCCGAGTAGCCACGGGTGGTCGAATCCCACTCGGTCGCGAACTGCCAACAACAGCTTTCCCGCCTCTTCGGCGAGGTCAGCGGCCAGCGCGGCGTCACTGATGGGCTCGGGGGTCACCGGTCCAGTATCGCTGACGACCTCAGCGGTTCGTCACGATCCAGTTGTTGGTGAAGCGCTGGACCGCGCCGATCTCATCGCCGAGACGGTTGACGATGAAGCTCTCCACCTGGCCGCCCACCAGCGGGATGTTCACCCGCACGGTGGTGCTGAAGTCCAGCCGCGCACCCGTTCCCACCGGCACCAGCGACACCGTCGCCGACCGCGGACACCGGCGCTCCCGGCACCTTCACCGTGATCGCGCCACGCGCCGTGCCGTCGCCGACCGGGTGCCAGGTTTCGGTGCGGGCCATCTCGAAATCGCCGGGAACCAGAGCGGTGACCACTTTCGGCAGCCGATTCGCGAAAAGGCTGACCGTCAAAGCCGCCGTCACGGTTCCGCCCGGGTCGACGGTCAGCCCATCCAGGGTCGCGGTGCCGCTGTCGAATGCGGCCAGCCGCGCCTGCCAGTAGTCCTCGTCGGCGAACGCCGCCAGGATTTCGTCGACGGCGACGGGAGCGTCGAGTGACAGCGATAACGACCGGGACATCGGCGGCTAGAACGCGGGCCAGGGAATCGGGCGGTGCCGGTCGGGACCGGGCATCACCGGGTGGGCAAGCAGCACGCGGGCGCGCAGCAGCAATGCCGCGATCTCGGCGCTGGTGATGTGCTCGGCCAAGGTCTCGCCGAGCGCGCCGGCCAGGCCGTCGACCAGGCACGACACCTTCTCCAGCATGTTCTTGTCGATGGTCTTGCCGGCCCACCCCCACAGCACCGTGCGGAGTTTGTCCTCGACGTGCAGGCACACTCCGTGGTCGACGCCGTAGACGTCGCCTCCTGTGCCGCGCAGCACGTGGCCGCCCTTACGGTCGGCGTTGTTGACCAGCACGTCGAACACCGCCATGCGCCACAGCCGAACGTCGTCGGCGTGCACCAGTTCGACGGGATCGCCGGCGTAGTCGTAGGCCCGCAGCACTGGAAGGTAGCCACGCGGGCAGCGGTCCGCCGGAACCAGGTCGACCAGATCCAACTCGGGACCGGGGTCTGAATCCGGCGTGTCACCGGGCTGGTCCACCCACAGCTGCAGCATCCCCGGGCCGGCCGGCCCGTGTCGAATGATGGTGTAGGGCACGATGTTCCAACCCAAATGTGCCGACACCAGGTAGGCGCCGAGCTCGCGGCCGGCCAAGGTGCCGTCGGGAAAGTCCCACAGCGGCTGCTCACCGGAAATCGGCTTGTACACGCAATGCACGGTGTGGTCGTCCAGCGTCGCCTCGCACAGAAACGTGGCGTTGCTTGCGGAGCGAATGCGTCCCAGAACCGTCAACTCGCCGGTGCGCAGGACCTCGCGATCGTCAGGCCTCTGCGTCATCGTCCGGCCCGAGCAGCGCGCTGCGCCGGTAGCCGTTCGTTCGCGCACAGATGTGTCCGTCGGAGTCCAGCGGCTCGTCACACAGCGGGCACGGCGGGCGGCCGGCGGAGATGACGGCGTTGGATCGGCTGGCGAACTCGCGGGCCGACTGTGGGGTCAGGAACACCCGCACCGCGTCAGGGCCTTCGTCGGTGTCGTCGAGCACCACGGACGCGTCGAACTCGGTGTCGCTGACGGCGAGCAGTTCGACCACCACGGTCTGCGCCTCGGAGTCCCAGCCCAATCCCATGGTCCCGACCCGGAATTCCGCGTCGACGGGGGTCACCAGCGGGCTGAGGTCCTCCACCTTGGCGGTCTCGGGTGGAACCGGCGTGCCGAATCGACGATTGACCTCGACCAGCAGCGCGTCGATCCGTTCGGCGAGCACCGCGACTTGCTGCTTTTCCAGCACCACCGACACCACCCGGGCGTCGTGCACGGCCTGCAGGTAGAAGGTGCGGTTTCCGGGCTGCCCAACGGTCCCGGCGACGAATCGGTCGGGTGAGCGGAAGACGTGGATCGCACGAGACATGGCACTTCCAAAATACCGGCTGTTGCAGCGGAGTCGTAAATCCAGGGCGGGTTTTCGACCGAGGCGCAGGACTCAGTCCGTCGAGCCGCCGACGACCGCATCGTCGGCGGGTGTGCTCGCCCTCGGGGGCCGGTGGCGGTGTCAAGGCGGACGTCAGGCTTGCGCCGGTGTGGTTGGAGTGCAGCACGAACGGGCGGAGCCGGGTGTAGCGGATCACGCTGACCGATGCCGGGTCGGCCGAAATCCGCTGGAAGCCATCCAGATGCACGCCCAGCGCGTCGGCGACGACCGATTTGATCACATCGCCGTGAGTACACGCCAGCCACAGCGTGTCGCCGCCATGTTGCTCGGCCAGCCGCGCGTCGTGCTCACGAACCGCGGTGACAGCGCGAGCCTGAACCTCGGCCAATCCTTCGCCGCCGGGGAACACCGCCGCGCTGGGATGCGCCTGCACCACCGCCCACAGCGGCTCTTTGAACAGATCGCCGAGCGTGCGGCCGGTCCATTCGCCGTAGTCGACTTCGGCGAGCCGGTCGTCGACGCTGACCTCGACGCCGAGCGCGGCTGCCAACGGTTCGACGGTTTGCCGGCACCGCAACAGCGGCGAGCTCACCACTGCGCGGATCGGCAGCTCGCCGAACCGGTCGACCAGGCCGGCGGCCTGCTCGACGGCCTTTGTCGTCGAGCTCGACGCCTTCGGTGCGGCCCGCCAGCGTGTGCGCCGTGTTGGAGGTGGATCGGCCGTGCCGCAGCAGGATGACGGTCACGTTGCGCTCACCACCCCGGTCGCCAACAGAATCATCACGGCGACCCCGACCACCACGCGATAGCCGACGAACCAATACATGCTGTGGCGCACCAGGAATCGCAAGAACCACGCCACCGCGGCCAAGCCGACGACGAACGCGATCGCCATCGCCGTCAACAGTTGCGGGCCCGTCGCGCTCATGCCCTCCAGCACCGGGTGAAACGCATCCGGTATCGAGAACAACCCGGACGCGAAGACCGCCGGAATCGCCAGCAGGAAGCCGAACCGGGCGGACAATTCGCGTTGCTGGCCGAGAAAGAGTCCGGCGCTGATGGTTGCCCCGGACCGCGAGACCCCGGGCACCAGAGCGAACGTCTGGGCGACACCGACGATGACGGCGTCGCGCCAGGTCAGCTGCTCGACATCGCGGCTCTGCCGGCCGAGACGCTCGGCCAAGGCGATCACCGCCGAAAACAGCACCAGCGCCGTCGCGATCACCCACAGGTTGCGCACGCCCGAGCGGATCTGGTCCTTGAAGAGCAGACCGAGCACACAGATCGGGATCGTGCCGATGATGACGTACCAGCCCAGCCAGTAGTCGGCGGTGCGCTCGCATTGGACCCACGGCCTGCAAAAAGGCCCCTGAACCACGCGACGAGGATCCGGCGCGATGTCTCGGGCGAAGTACACCAAAACCGCTGCCTCAGTGCCCAATTGAGTCACAGCAGTGAACGACGCACCGGCGTCATCGGCGAAGAACACCCGGGACACGATCGCCAGGTGGCCCGAGGATGACACCGGCAGGAACTCAGTGAGACCCTGGACGACGGCCAGTACCACGACCTGCCACCACGACATCGCCTGCACCGCATGCACGACGACGACCGTACCGGGTGGCCGAAGTCGCTCCGCTCAACAGCCCTACGGTGTCTAGATGGACGCTTCGGCGACGGCAACAGCATCGCGAACGGCGGCGCACCAGGCTGCGTTCGTCGGTGATGTCGACGCCGACCACATTTCGTCGCGCCGTGGCGACAATGTCTTCGGGTTGCGGAACCGGTCCCTTGAGTCGCGGCCGATACACCTCGACCAGCAACTCCTGGCCTTCGATGCGAAATGCGAAACTTCGGCCGTCACCGACCTGCGCCGAAGCCGCTGGCCAGGATTTTGGCGGAGAACACCCCCAGCCACATGTCCTCGATAGCAAACTCTCCGATCTGAGAATTGGCCGTGTTCGGCAACGCTCATGAGCCGACCATACCTCGCCGTCGGCCTGGACAACTGCGAAAGACCCAGCCGGACATCGACCAATGTTCCCTAGGATCGGATTCCATTCGGATCACCCCTGTCATACCGGCGAGCCCCCAGAATAGCTGAGAGTTACCCTGTGCCAGCAAACCGTAAACACGATGTGTGCGTGCGTCGGACACCGCCATCGGCCTGCTGTTTTCTCTGGTCCTCACGACGGCCTGCACGAAGAAGGCCTTTGACGATGTCCCGGCGACGATCCCACCGGCACAGGCCGCGCCATCTCCCCCGCTGACGCCGGCCTCCGGCGGGGTCGGTCCGTCCGCTGGCCGGCCGACCGCAGACCGCGGTGTTCGACGCAGCCACACCGGCTGCTGGCGATCGCTGTCTCCCGGGCCCGACCCCGACCGCGCCGGCGCGCCTCACCTTGATGGGCCCGCAGCAAACACCGCAGCGGGTGATCGGAGCTGCCCGGGCCGGCGACCGGATTGGCCGGCGACAACGCCGGTACCGCCTATCTGTCCACCCGCGGCGGCTATTTCGTGGTCGACCTGTCAGCCGGACACGCCACCACGCGTGAGCCTTCGTGATGCAGAACACGTCGAGTTCAGCGCGATCACCCGTCGCTCCGACGGCACGATGGTGTTGGGCACCACCGACGGGACGCTGTACTCGCTTGGGCCCGGAGCGACCGACGCCACTCGGATACAGGTTCATGCGCACGTCGATTCGCTTGCTGCCAAAGGCAATACCGTCGCGGTACTGGATCGCGGGCAGACCATCGATCACCACCGTCGGCGCCGACGGGCGAATCGGGCAGTCGCTGCGCGCGGGTCAGGGCGCGACCACGCTGGTGGCCGACCCGGAGGGCCGGTTGCTGGTGAGCGACACCCGGGGCGGTCAACTGCTGGTGTTCGGGGTCGACCCGCTGATTCTTCGCCAGGCCTATCCGGTCGCGGATTCGCCGTACGGCCTCACCGGATCGCGCGGGTTGACTTGGGTGTCGCAGACTTCGGCGAATAGTGTTATTGGTTACGATCTGTCAACCGGAATACCACTGGAAAAGGTACGGTACCCATCCGTGCGGCAACCCAACGCGCTGGCCTTCGACGATGCCATGGGCACGCTATATGTGGTCTCGGGCGCCGGCGACGGTGTCCAGATCATCGAGCACGCGGCGACGGGCGCACATTGACGGCGGCACGGCACGGCAGAATGCCGGTGGGCTGGGATACCGAATTGTCCGACGAATACGAGTGGGCGCCTTTGCGTTTGCCGCCCGACGTCACCCGGCTCAGCGCCTCCACCAGGCTGTCCATCGAAGCGGAGTATCGCGGCTGGGAATTGACCCGGGTGCGGCTCTACACCGACGGAAGCAGACGAGTGTTGTTGCGCCGCAAGAAATCTCGTGCTGAAGACGCCGGCGTCACCCCGATCAGCCGGACCTGTGACGGTGGGCTCCGCACTCTTCGCCGACGTACGCAGCGCTGCGCAAGTTGCTGTTCCTGGTGCCCGCAGAACGCATCCACCGCGTCGTGTTCGCCGGGTTCGCGGCGCCACTGCCGCCACACCGGTCCGGCGCCAACTGCGCCGTCGGCTGGCGCCGACGGACCCGGTGCTGGCCAGCACGGTGTTCGGGGTGCACTTCCCCGGCCCGCTGGGCCTGGCCGCCGGCTTCGACAAGGACGGCACCGGACTGGATGCCTGGGGCGCACTGGGTTTCGGCTACGCCGAAGTCGGCACCGTCACCGCCCAGGCTCAGCCTGGAAATCCCGCGCCACGACTGTTCCGGCTACCCGACGACCGCGCCCTGCTCAACCGGATGGGCTTCAACAACCACGGCGCCGCCGCATTGGCCGCGAGATTGGCCGACCACCGGCCCGACGTCCCGATCGGCGTCAACATCGGCAAAACCAAGATCACCGCGCCGAGGACGCCGCGCAGGATTATCGGGCCAGCGCCCGACTGGTCGGGCCGCACGCCGCCTATCTGGTGGTCAACGTGAGCTCGCCGAACACGCCCGGACTGCGTGATCTGCAGACGGTCGAGTCGCTGCGCGCGATCCTGTCCGCGCGTGCTGGCCGAGACATCCACACCGGTCCTGGTGAAGATCGCACCCGACCTGGCCGACACCGACATCGACGACATCGCAGACCTGGCAGTCGAACTCGGCCTGGCCGGCATCGTCGCCACCAACACCACGGTGTCACGCGACGGCCTGAGCACGCCCGGTGTCGAGCAACTCGGCAGCGGCGGCATTTCCGGTCCGCCGGTTGCGCGCCCGCGCCGACGAGGTGCTGCGACGGCTGTACGGCCGAGTCGGTGGCCGGCTGACCTTGATCAGTGTCGGCGGCATCGAGACCGTCGACGACGCCTGGGACCGGATCACCGCAGGGGCGTCGCTGCTGCAGGGTTACACCGGCTTCATCTACGGTGGCGGCTTGTGGGCCAAGCACATTCACGACGGCCTGGCCCTCCGGCTGCGCGAAGGCGGATTCGCCTCGTTGAGCGACGCGGTGGGATCCGGCTAGCGCGTTGAGGTCGGCGCGCAGTTGCTCGGTCACGAAATCCGTTGTGAGGCGATGCCATTCATGCCATCTGCGCACCATGTGATGACCGACTCCCTCGATGCCCACCCATTGCGCATCGAGGCCGCGTCGGCAAGCACGCTCGATTTGGGCACGGGACTTATCGGGGTCGGTGATGCTGATCCGCAGTGCCATGAACGGCCAGCAGCCGGGTGCGGGCCGGGATCAGATCGCCGTCGCCGTGCTCCCACCACGGCGCAAGCGCGACCACCGCGCCGACGCCACCCCCGGCGGCCAAGTGCGCGGCGACGCGGCCACCCATCGAATGGCCTACGACCGCAATGTCGCCCGGTTGGCAGCGGCGCGCATATCCTGCAGAACCTGTTCGGCGTCGCGCAGCGGATCCAAGCGCGGGCTGTTCCATCCGCGGAGCCGATATTGCACCTGCCGAACGTCCACTTCGGGACCCAGGCGGCGCCGCAACGCGCGCGCGACGAAATCCATTCGCACGTTCGCCAATTGCCACGACCGGGATGATTGCTCGCTACGCACTCTGCCGCCCGGAAGCACCAGCACACACCCGCGCGGTGCGGTGGAGTCACCATGGCCGTTCTGGCCGAGTCGGGCACCGGCTACTTCTGCTCGTAGGTCGCGTGAATCACGGCTCGCGCGATCGCGTGCTGAAAGAGGTTGAAGCCCAAGAACGCCGGGCTGGCATCCTCCGGCAGGTCGAGCTTGTCGACGTCGACCGCGTGCACGGCGACGAAGTAGTGGTGCGGCCCGTGGCCCCCCGGCGGCGCCGCGCCGATGTAGCGACGTTGGCCCGCGTCGTTGACCAGCGTGAAAGCGTCGCCGGGCAGATCGCTGCCGTCACCTACGCCGGCAGGCAGTTCGTGACCGAGGCGGGCAGATTGGCCACCGCCCAGTGCCAGAAGCCGGACGCCGTCGGGGCATCCGGATCGTAGACAGTCACCGCGAAACTTTTTGTACCGTCGGGGAATCCCGACCAGGACAGCTGCGGGCTGACGTCCTCGCCGCCGGCCCCCATGATCCCGCTGACCTGCGGCTTGGCCAGCGCCTGGCCGTCGGCGAACGACGACGACTCCAGATCAAACGACGGCAACTTCGGCAGCGCGGCGTACGGGTCGGGTGGTGTGGTCATGAACGATCCCCTCTCGTGTTATCAGCTAGCAGTGCATCAGAAAGTGCGCGAGCACCTCGGTGCCGAACTTCAACGCCTCGACGGGTACCCGTTCGTCGATGCCGTGGAACAACGCCGCGAAGTCGAGATCCGGCGGCAGCCGCAGCGGGGCGAAGCCGAAGCAGCGAATACCCAAGCGCTCGAAGGCTTTCGCGTCGGTGCCGCCGGAAAGCATGTAAGGCACGGTCCGGGCCTCGGGGTCGACGGCGAGCAGCGCCGCGTTCATGGCGTCGACCAGGTCGCCGTCGAACGTCGTCTCGTACGACGGCAGGCTGGTGATCCATTCGCGCTTGACGTCGGGCCCGATCAGCTCGTCGACTTCGGCCTCGAAGGCCGCCAGGCGGCCGGGAAGCACGCGGCAGTCCACGATCGCCTCTGCGGTGGCCGGCACCACATTGGTTTTGTAACCAGCCTTGAGCATTGTCGGATTGGCGGTGTCCCGCAGCGTGGCTTTCACGATGCGGGCGATCGGTCCGAGTTTCTCGACGGCCCCGTCCAGGTCCGGTGAATCGGTGTCGAAGGTGAATCCGGTTTCCTCACCGACGGCGGTCAGGAACTGCACGACGCTGTCGGTCGCAACCACCGGAAAAACATGACGTCCCAGCCGCGCGACGGCGTCAGCGAGCGCGGTGACGGCATTGTGGTCATGGACCATCGAGCCGTGACCCGGTCGACCGTGTGCGGTCAACCGCATCCAGTGCATGCTCTTCTCGGCGGTCTCGATCAGATAGAGCCGTCGCTCGCCGCCGTCGCGGCGGGGAACCGTCAGCGAGAAGCCGCCGACCTCGCCGACCGCCTCGGTGATGCCCTCGAACAGGTCGGGCCGGTGGTCCACCAGCCATTGCGAGCCGTACTTGCCGCCGTTCTCCTCGTCGGCGACGAACGCGAACACCAGGTCGCGCGGCGGCACGATGCCGGACCGGCGGAAATGCCGGGCCAACACGAGCATCATGCCGACCATGTCCTTCATGTCGACCGCGCCGCGGCCCCAGACATAGCCGTTCTCGATGGCACCAGAGAACGGATGCACGCTCCACTCGGCCGGCTCCGCGGGCACCACGTCGAGGTGACCGTGGATCAGCAGCGCGCCGCGCGAGCTGTCAGCGCCTTCAAGGCGGGCGAACACATTGCCCCGACCCGGCGCACCGGACTCCAGATACTCGACCTGATAGCCGACTTCCTCCAGCTGCTCGGCCACCCAGTGAGCACACTCCGACTCGCCCTTGGTGGTGTCGAGATCGCCGGTGTTGGTGGTGTCGAACCGGATCAGCCTGCTGACCACGTCCACCACGTCGTCGATCGGAGTCTCGGCGGGCACCGTCACAGTCACCTTTCCTACCATTGATGCCGTCGCCACTGCGCGGCACGCTGCTCGCCGGGCTGGTTTGGGCGCGCGCAGCCAATCCGATAGCCTTAGCTGCCAATTGAATGGCGTCGGTCCGAGTGGCGGAATGGCAGACGCGCTAGCTTGAGGTGCTAGTGCCCTACTAATGGGCGTGGGGGTTCAAGTCCCCCCTCGGACACCCTGTGATGAATCGGGTCATCGGTGACTGTTTCCGAAGCGCTGGGCGGTCTTGACCGCCCGCACACTCCGTCCTTGCCGCGGAGATGCGTTTCTCCAAATAAGTTGTGCACGTGGTGATTTCGCGGCGTCGACGAGTGAGCATCGATCCGCTGCCACGGCGACGGGTGACCGGCGATGCGGTGGCGACGGTGTTGCTTTTCGTGGCTCATCTCGGGTTGTTCGCGATCGGTTTCTTCATCGTCGCGGCGCTGGGCATGAGCACCGATGACTGCGGTCATCGGGCGTGCGGTGACGCCGCATGGCTGAAGTGGGCATTTCTAGTGCATGTGTGCGCGGGTTTCGCTCTCGTCGTCGCCGACTTCCTCATCGCGAGGACCCGGCTGGCCGACAACCGCATCGCCTTCGTCGTGCCGTTGATCTGCTGTCTGCTGGAGGTCGGCTTGTGCGCGGCTGCGATCGCGCTGGCAGCACATTCGGGCCCGGTTTAATGGCGCCGCGGGCGACCCGGGACGTTTCCCCGCATTTCCAGCCGGGAATGCCAACCAGCGTTATCGGCGCTCGTACGATGCGATTCAGCAGTAACTACAGACAACGGCAAGCGGGACCATGGACCGACCCAGCGGCTTTCTGCAGCGGCCACCGCGGCGCACCTTTCGGGATCGCCGTGACGCCGGTCGCGTGCTCGCCCGGGAATTGGTCTCGTACCGCGGAAAAAGCGGCCTGCTCGTGTTGGGGTTGGCTCGTGGCGGTGTGCCGGTCGGCTGGGAGGTCGCCGCGGCACTGGGCGCCGAACTCGATGTCTTCCTGGTCCGCAAGCTCGGGGTGCCGCAGTGGCCCGAGTTGGCCATGGGCGCTTTGGCCAGCGGCGGCGGCGTGGTGATGAACGACGACGTGGTGTCGAGCCTGCAGATCAGCGACGAGCAGGTGCGCCGCGTGATCGATCGGGAAACCGCCGAACTTCACCGCCGTGAACACGCCTACCGGGGCGGGCGGCCGCCGGCGGATCCGCGCGGCAAGACCGTCATCGTGGTAGACGACGGAATCGCCACCGGCGCAAGCATCTTGGCCGCGGTGCGTGCTCTGCGGGCCGGTGGCCCGGACGTGATCGTCGTTGCCGTCCCGGTGGGACCACGGTCGGTGTGCCAAGTGCTGGCCGAAGAGGCCGATGACGTGGTGTGCGCGACCATGCCGGAGGATTTCGAAGCCGTCGGGCAGGTATTCGCCGATTTCCGCCAGGTCAGCGACGACGAAGTGCGTGAGCTGCTGGCGGCCCCACCGCGACCCTAGTGATTGGTGTGGTCGTCGGCGACGTTGTCGCCGGCGGGCTCGGAATCCGGGTGCGCCGAAAGGCTGCCGGCCTCCTCGGCGGCGTCCACCGGATACTCGGTGGCCTCTTGGTCATCGAGGACGTCGGGCGTCGATGAATCGTGGCCCGGGGAGCTTGCCTCACGTCGCTGCCGTTCCTGCAACGCATCGATGATCAGCAGCACGACACCGAGCACACTGGCGCCGATGCAGACCCAGGCGACCAGTTCATTGCTGGTGATCACCGCGAAAACGAGCGCGGCAAGGCCGATCACCGCAAGAACCAGCGAGATAATCAGCATCGGGTTACCTCCAGCCGACGGGGCGACACTGCCATCTGTGCAGGATAGCTACCGTTGGTGCCAGTATCGCCGACCGACCTAGTTATTACCCCGATTGAACTGGTTGAACCCCGTCGAGTCGTTGCTGGCGCTGGAATCCACCGGCGCCGCCGAACCGCGCTGGCCCAGCTCTTCGAGCTGAGACTCCAGGTAGGTCTTGAGGCGGGTGCGGTACTCGCGCTCGAAGGTGCGCAGCTGCTCGAGTCGGCCTTCCAGCACAGTGCGTTGCTGGTTGATCGTGCCCATGATCTCGGAGTGCTTGCGTTCCGCGTCGGCCTGCAGTGCATCGGCCTTCTCCTGAGCCTGACGCAGCTGGGTCTCGGACCGTGTCTGCGCGTCGGACAGCAGGGCGTCAGCACGCTGACGGGCTTCGGAGACCGTGGTCTCGGCCTCGCGCCGGGCGTCGCCCACGATCTGGTCGGCGTTGGCCCGCGCATCGGACAACAGCTTGTCGGACTCGGCCTGAGCTTGGCCGGTCAGACGGTCGGCGGTGTCCTGCGCCAGGCTGAGTACGCGGGCGGCCTTCATGGCCTGCTCCTCGCCTAGCTGCGTGGAGACTGCCGGAGCGGCGACCGGAGCGGGCTGCGTCGGCGGCTTGACCGGCTCGGGCTCGGGCTCATACACCGGAATCGTTTGGGTGGCTTGCACACTGGCGCCGGCGCCGGACCGGGCGCCGGCCAATTCCTGGTCGAGCTCGTTGACCCGCTGACGCAGATCGGAGTTCTCTTCGATCAGGCGGGTCAGCTCGTTCTCGACCAGGTCGAGAAAGGCGTCGACCTCGTCCTCGTTGTAACCACGCTTGCCGATCGGCGGCTTGCTGAACGCCACATTGTGGACGTCTGCGGGTGTCAGCGGCATTCTTAGCCCCCTCGAGTGTGGACGGTCATACCGACCAGGAAAGTGTAGAACGGGTTGAACGATGTAGTGGCCATACTGCAACTGCCGCCCATCCTGTCACACCAGACCCGCCGGTTGCCGAATCGATGAATAAATAAGATCGAATTTCAAAGATTAAGAGGTAACAAATCGACCCGTTATGAGACCTATATCCGGGCCCCAGCAAACTGCCTCGGATCGTCAATCAGCGGCGGCGCGCGCCAGCCGCGTGACGCGTTCAGGCGCGGTAGTCCAGCGCCATGGTCATGCCGATGAACGCCACCAGCAGAAGCACCATGATGGACAGGTCGAATCGCACTGCACCGACGGTGAGCTGCGGTATCAGCCGTCGCAGCAGATTTACCGGCGGATCGGTGACCGAAAGAATGATCTCGAGGATCACCACGGTCAGACCGCGCGGGTGCCAATCTCGGCTGAAGGATCGAATGAACTCAACAACGACGCGCGCGATCAGCAATAGCCAAAAGATGAACAGCGCAAAACCGATGATGTGCACAAACAGCGTCAACGAGAGCCCGACCTTAGTGATGAACATGTGACCTTGACGACAGCCCATGCCACCTTCAGCAGGGCGAAAGTCAGCCTACCGGCTCGGACGCCGGCCTGCCGTACCGCTACTGGTAGGCGTAAAAGCCAGTCTCTGCGATGCGTCGGCGCTCTTCGGGCGAGACATCGACGTCGGCAGGTGAGAGCAAGAACACCTTGGTGGCGACTTTGTCGAATGAACCACGTAGCGCGAAAGCCAGGCCGGCCGCGAAGTCGACCAGTCGCTTGGCGTCGGCGTTGTCCATCGAGACCAGATCCATGATCACCGGGGTGCCGTCGCGGAAACGCTCACCGATGGTGCGGGCCTCGCTGTAGTCCTTGGGGCGCAGCGTGGTGATCTTCGACAGCGGGCTGCTCTCGTCGAACAGCATCGCCATCCGGCGCGGGTCCATGGCGAGCGCGCCGCGGGTGGAGCCCCGCAGCGACCCGAGACGTGGCCGGGCCAGCTCGCTGCGGTCGTAGTCAGGTCCGCGGAACCGCGGCTCGTCGCCGTAGCCGCCGCGGTAGCTGCCCGCGCCGTATTCGGCGGACTCGGCGCGCGGGTCCTCGAACTCGCGGCCCTCGTAGCGGCCGTATCCGTCGTCGGCGAACCGCTGCCGCGGATAGCTGCCGGTCCGGGCCGGACCGTGGTCGTCGTAGTACTCGTCGTCGTAGTCCTCCATGGGAGCCATACCGAAGTAGGCCTTGACCTTGTGCAGTGTGCTCATCGCTTGACCCTTCTACAGCTCTGGGGATTCCGGTGTCTGTGATGAAGATGTGACTGGAGTGACTATTGACGGTGACGGTAGCCGCCGTTGGCCCAACAATGCGGTACCGACACGCACACACGTCGAACCATGTTTGACCGCTGTCTCGATGTCGTTCGACATCCCGGCGGACAACCCGGCCGCAGCCGGATGATCTCGGCGCACGCGCTGGTGTTCTGACTGCAGGAGCGCGAACGCCCGGTCCGGCTCCCACTCCAGCGGCGGGATGCCCATCAGCCCAACCAGTTCGAGGGATGCGGCGTCGTCGACCTGCGCACAGATCTCGTCGACCGTGCCGGTGTCGGAGACGTCGACGCCGCCGCGCGACACATCGCCGTCGAGGCTGATCTGAACGTAGACGCGCAGCGGATTCGTGCGGCGCCCCTCGCCCAGCGCCCCTTCGACGGCGCGGTCGAGCGCGGCCACCACCCGGGTGCTGCTGACCGAGTGGGCGGTGTGCGCCCAGCCGGCCAGCGACCGGGCCTTGTTGCGCTGGATCTTGCCGACCATGTGCCAGTGCCGGCGGCCCGGGCCGTGATCGGGCTCCCCCGGGCCGTCCAGCAACCGATCGACTTCGGCGACCTTTCCCGCCGCTTCCTGGTCGCGGGATTCACCGAAGGCGGCGCATCCCAATCGCGACAAAATCGCCACATCGGTTGCCGGAAAGAATTTGGTAATAGGCAGGAGTTGAATTTCGTCGAGTTTGCGACCGGCCGCTTCGGCGGCCGCGGCAAGCCGTGAACGTAAGGCCGACAAAGAATCCGCCAATTCCATTTCCCGCTCGGGTCGCGATGACCGGTTTACCGCCACAGTCATTCCATCCACACCACGGAGGCCAGCCGACCGGTCGGAGCACCACGGCGATGGCTGAACAGGTTGGTGTCATCGACCGTGCACCGCGGGTCGACATCGATAGCGCTTACGCCCAAAGTCTTGAGCTGGCAAGCGATTCCGGCGCGCAGATCCAGTGCGGGAGTGCCCGCCGACGTGGTCGTGCGACTGCCCGGCAGTGCCGCCTCCACCTCGTCGGCCATTGCAGCGGGCACCTCGTAGTTACGGCCGCTGACCGCGGGGCCCAGCAGCACGGAGATGTCCGGTTCGTGCGCGCCCAGGCTGACCATGGCCTCGACCGCCCGAGCCACCACCCCGTCGCGGGCCCCCACCCGGCCGGCGTGCACGGCCGCGACAACACCTGCCCCTGCATCGGCCAGCAGCACCGGAACGCAGTCGGCGGTCACCACGGCCAATGCCAATCTCTTTGTGCGCGTGACCAACCCGTCCGTGCTATCGAAGGGGGCGTCGCGCGGGCCGTCGACGACCTCGATGTGGTTACTGTGCACCTGATTCATCCACACCACCCGATCGGCTCCCACGCCGATGGCCGTGCCCAACCGCCTGCGGTTGGCGGCTACGGCGGCCGGATCGTCGCCGACATGGTCACCGAGGTTGAAGGTGTCGAAGGGCGGCAACGAGACACCGCCTGCCCGGGTCGTGCTGACCCGTCGGATGCGAACGCTCACCCGTCCAGTATCCGGCGGGAGCAAGGTCGCATCGCCCCGACGCCTCGTCGCGGCCGCCATCGCATCGTGCGGCTAGCGCCGCATGAACGGCGGCACGTCGACGTCGTCGTCCTCGCCGCCGATATCGAAGGTTGCGCCGTTGGTCGGCACCGACACGCTGACCGCGTCGGCGGGCTCGAACATGCTGGAGCTGACCTTGCCGTGTTTGCCCGACGCCACGATTCCCGACGGTGAGCCCGTACTGGTACTGCTGATGACCGGCTTGCGACCGGGTCCGGCGGCATCGAAGCCCGCGGCGATGACCGTCACCCGTACCTCGTCGCCCAGCGAGTCATCGATCACCGTGCCGAAGATGATGTTCGCGTCCTGATGCGCGGCGTCCTGCACCAGCGACGCCGCCTCGTTGATCTCGAACAGTCCGAGGTCGCTGCCACCCGCGACCGACAGCAGCACGCCCTGCGCGCCCTCCATCGACGCCTCGAGAAGCGGCGAGTTGATCGCGATCTCTGCGGCTTTCAGGGCACGCCCGTCACCGCGCGCCGACCCGATTCCCATCAGCGCGGTGCCCGCGCCGCTCATGACGCCCTTGACGTCGGCGAAGTCGACGTTGATCAGACCGGGAGTGGTGATCAGGTCGGTGATGCCCTGAACACCGTTGAGCAGCACCTCGTCCGCGCTGCGGAAGGCGTCCATCAGCGATACCGCAGCGTCGCCCATCTGCAGCAGGCGGTCGTTGGGGATCACGATCAGCGTGTCGCAGCTTTCGCGCAGTGACGAGATGCCGTTCTCCGCCTGGGTGCTGCGGCGCTTGCCCTCGAAGGAGAACGGTCGGGTGACCACACCGACGGTCAGTGCCCCCAGCTTGCGGGCGATGCTGGCGACCACCGGAGCTCCGCCGGTACCCGTTCCACCGCCTTCACCTGCGGTGACGAAGACCATGTCGGCCCCGCGCAGCAGTTCCTCGATCTCGTCCTTGGCGTCTTCGGCGGCCTTCTTGCCGACGTCGGGGTCGGCGCCGGCGCCTAGGCCACGGGTGGAGTCGCGACCGACGTCGAGCTTGACGTCGGCATCGCTCATCAACAGAGCCTGGGCGTCGGTGTTGATGGCGATGAACTCCACACCCTTGAGCCCTTGCTCGATCATGCGGTTGACGGCGTTCACGCCGCCGCCGCCTATCCCCACGACTTTGATGACAGCCAGGTAGTTGTGCGGCGGGGTCATCATGGTGTCTTCCTCCCTGGTGGGACTGCATAAAGCGAATCCGCTGGCAAACCTCAACCTCTAGTAAAGAGTTAGAGTTATGTCAGGTTGATTCGCGCAAACAGAACGGTATGGCCGTCGCGTGCGGGATCAATGCAGGCGCGCCGAGGCGTGGCGGGCGAATTTTGGCCCAATTTGTGCAGCGGCCGTGCTCATCTGATGGTCGGCAGATCCGGACTGGACACGTCGTAGGTCCGCCCCGGCCGGGTCAGCAGGGCCGCCAGCTTCTGCGCTTTTTCCTCGGTCCGGTCGTTGGTACCCCAGATCACCGTGCGACCGTCGGTCAGGGTCAGCGTGATCGACGCGACCGAGGGCGCCGCGATCCGGCTCACCTGCGCGACCACTTCGGGCCGCAGCGCGGTCAGCACCGCGAGTGCGGCTTTGGTCGCCGGGTCGGCCGGTCCGGGGTTGTCGACGTCGATGTAGGGCAGCGCGGGCGGCGGGGGCGCGGTCGCGAAGTCCACTCCATCCCGGTCGAACAGATGCGGACCGTCGGGTAAGTCTTTGACCACCACCGGAATTCGCTCGACGATGGTGATCATCAGCGCCGACGGGTAATCGCGTTGCACCCGCGCGCTGGCCACCCGGCGGATCGCGGCCACCCGGTCGGCGATGCTGTCGGTGTTGATCTGCAGCAGCGGAGTTCCGAGGTCGACGTGCGCCGCGTCGAGCACCTCGTCGCGGGTGACCGCACCGATGCCGGTCACGACGATGCCGCGGGCCGACATCAGGGGCGTGAAGTAGAGGACCAGCCCCACCCCGACGATCGCGACGATCAGCAGCAGCGACATCAGGAACAGTTTCAAACCCCGGACTGCCCCGCGCGCAACAGGTTTGGGATCGGCCGAGCCTCGCCCGCGGGCCACGCGTTTGGCCTCCCGGCGGGCCTGTTCGATCGCCGTCGCGCGGGCTTGAGCTTCCCGGCGCTCGGCGCGTTCCCGGCGCTCTCGCCGTCGCGGGCCCTCGACCGACTCGGGCTTCGTCGGCGTTGTCCGCTTCGGCGGCTGTCGCCGTCGACCTCGCCGGCGTCCGAGACCGGCTCGGCGGCGATGAGTTCCTCGACGGGCTCGTCCGCTGTGACGTCGTCGGGCTCGGTCACCGGGACGCCCCCGGCCCGCTGCGGTTGGCCCGTACCCGCAGCGCGGTGACGATCTCGGGCGCGAGCATCGTGACGTCGCCCGCCCCCATGGTCACGACGACATCGCCGGGCTCGGCGGCGGCGGCCACCGCCTCGGCCACCGCGGAGAAGTCGGGCAGGTACTGCACTGGCACACTGACGTGTTCGGCGACACTTGCCCCACTCACCCCGGCGATGGGTTGTTCGCGGGCGCCGTAGACGTCGAGCACGAACACCCGGTCGGCGCCGTCCAGCGCGGCACCGAATTCGGCGGCGAAAGCCTGTGTCCGCGAATACAAGTGCGGCTGAAAGACCACCAGCGAACGGCCGGTGCCGCCCTGGTCCAGGAGCGTCCGGACCGCCTCCAGCGTGGCCCGGACCTCCGTCGGATGGTGCGCGTAATCGTCGATAACCTTTACCGCAGCCGCGGTTCCGATCAGTTCGAAGCGACGGCGCACGCCCTCGAAGCCGGCCAGCCCGTCCAGCACGCATTCGGCCGGGGCGCCGATTTCGACGGCGGCCAGCAGCGCACCCAGCGCGTTGAGCGCCATATGCCGACCCGGCACCGACAGGCGCATCACCCTCGGATGGATTTCGCCGCCGAGCCGGATGTGCGCGACCGCCTCGGTCCCCTGCTGTTCCCACGACAGCAACCTCCCTGCCAGCGCGTCGCCGGCGTCGGTCGGCGGAGCCATACCGCAGCACCCGGATACCCAGCGCCGCAACGCGTTCCGCCAAGGCCGCCGCGCCCGCGTCGTCGACGCAGACGACCAGCGCGCCGCCCGGGGCAATGCGCTCGGCGAAGGAGTCGAACACCGCGATATAGGCGTCGGAGCTGCCGAAGAAGTCGAGGTGGTCGGCCTCGATGTTGGTGACCACCGCGACATTCGGGGTGTATTCCAGCAGCGAGCCGTCGCTCTCGTCGGCCTCGGCGACGAAGCAGTCACCGCTGCCGTGATGGGCGTTGGTGCCGGCCTCACCCAGTTCACCACCGACGGCGAAGGACGGGTCCCGGCCGCAATGCTGCAGGGCCACAATCAACATCGACGTCGTGGTCGTCTTGCCGTGCGTCCCGGTCACCATCAGCGTGGTCCGCCCCGCCATCAGCTTGGCCAGCACGGCCGGTCGCAGCACCACCGGAATGCCGCGGCGACGGGCCTCGACGAGTTCGGGGTTGGTCTTCGGTATCGCGGCGTGGGTGGTGATCACCGCGGTCGGCCCGCCCGGCAACAGGTCCAGCGACGACGCGTCGTGGCCGATCCGGATCAGCGCGCCACGCGCCTGCAGCGCGCGCACCCCGCGCGACTCCTTGGCGTCCGACCCCGAGACCTGCCCACCCCGGTCCAGCAGGATGCGGGCGATCCCCGACATGCCGGCTCCCCCGATACCGACCATGTGCACGCGCTGCAACTCGGGAGGCAGCGACTGGCTCATCGGCGCGCTCTCCCCGTTCGCGCGACGTCCAGCGCACCGCGCCGCTTCTTGACGCGCTTCCCGTCGCGCGCCGCGCGCGCCACCTCCAAGGCGATGCGGGCCACCTGCCGCGCCGCTTCCGGGTGGCCGACCAGTGCCGCCGCCGTCGTCATCGCCGCCAGCCGCGGCTCGTCGTTGAGCAGCCCGGCCACCTGTTCGGCGACCAAGCCGGGCGTCAGGTCGGCGTCGGCCACCAGCATGCCGCCGCCTGCGTTGACCACCGGCAACGCATTGAGCCGCTGCTCGCCGTTGCCGATCGGCAGTGGCACGTACAGCGCGGGCAGGCCCACGGCGGTCACCTCGGCGACCGTCATCGCGCCGGACCGGCAGATCGCCAGGTCGGCGGCGGCGTAGGCGAGGTCCATCCGGCTCAGGTACGGCACCGCGACGTACGGCGGGTCGCCGGGCTGCGGGTCGCGCAGGTCGATGGTGTTCTTGGCGCCGTGCGCGTGCAGCACCGCCACTCCCGCGGCCGCCAGCTCGCCGGCCGCCGCGGCGACCGCGCGGTTGAGGGACGCCGCACCCTGCGAGCCGCCGAACACCAGCAGCACCCGGGCGTCGTCGGCGAAACCGAAGTGCGCGCGCGCCGTCGATCGCAGCGCAGCGCGGTCCAGCGAGGTGATCGCCTCACGGACCGGGACACCGACCACTTCGGCCCGGCGCAGACCGGGATCGGCCACCGCCGAGAGGATCCGGCGCGCGCTGCGGGCCCCGACCCGGTTGGCCAGTCCGGCGCTGGCGTTGGCTTCGTGGATCACCACCGGCACCCGACGGCCGGGCCGGGCCACGCCGCGGGCGGCCAGGTATGCCGGTAGTGCCACGTAGCCGCCGAACCCGATCACCACGTCGGCGTCGACCTTGTCCAGCACGGCCCGGGTCTGGCGAACCGCGCGCAGCACCCGTGCGCGGCAGCCGGGCCAGATCGCCGGTGGGCTTGCGGGGTAGCGGCACCGGGGTGATCAGCTCGAGCTGGTAGCCACGCTCGGGTACCAGCCTGGTCTCCAAACCGCGGGCGGTGCCCAGCGCGGTGATGCGGACGTCTGGATCGAGGCTGACCAGGGCATCGGCGACGGCCATTGCGGGCTCAACGTGGCCGGCTGTGCCGCCGCCCGCGAGCACAACCGACAACGACGAATGCCCGGTTGGCCCTGTGGCCGATGACCCCGTGACCGAGTCCTTCACCCGTAGCGCTGACCTTCCAGTGCTCGACGGCCGCGTGCATGACGCTGGCCGGTGTACCGCTGTCCGCCTACATGATGCCCTGCCCGGGAGGTGCGCCTGTCCACCGCAGGCGGTCTGGCCGGCCGCGCGGCGCGGGCGGTTCGGCGGTTTGCGCTGCTGCTTGCCTGGTTGCTGCTTGCCACGCAATCGGTCGCGCAGTGCCTCGACCCGGGTCGGCGAGTAGGGCTCCGGCAGCGGCAGTCGCAGGATGCGGGTCATCCGGTCGTCGCGCCCGGCGCGCAGAGCGGCGACCGCCTCGGGTTCGTGCCGGGCCGCGTTGGCCATCATGCCGATCATCAAAAGTGTTGTCGCCGTTGAGGTTCCGCCGGCAGAGATCAGTGGCAACTGGATGCCGGTGACGGGCAGCAGCCCGATCACGTAGCCGACGTTGATGAACGACTGACCGATCACCCACAGCGTGGTGGTGGCGGTCAGCAGCCGCAGGAACGGGTCGGCGGAACGGCGGGCGATCCGCATCCCGGTGTAGGCGAACAGCCCGAACAGCGCCGAGCAGGCCGAGCGCACCGACCAGGCCGAGTTCCTCGCCGATGATCGCGAAGATGAAGTCGTTGTGGGCGTTGGGCAGGTAGTTCCACTTCGCGGTGCCCTGGCCCAGACCGTCACCGAAAACGCCGCCGTTGGCCAGCGCGTACTTGGCCTGCCTGGCCTGATATCCCGAATCCTGGGGGTCCTGACCCGGGTCCAGCCACGACCGCACCCGATCGGAGCGGTAACCCGCCGACACCGCCAGAATCGCCCCCGCCACGACCGCGGCGAACAGCGAGCTGAGGAACACCCGCAGGGGCAGGCCGGCGTACCACAGCAGGCCCAGCAGGATGATGCTCATCGACACCGTCTGGCCGAGGTCGGGCTGGGCAACGATGAGGGCCAGCGCGATGACCGCCGCCGGCACCACCGGGACCAGCATCTCCCGCAGCGAGGCGCGCTCCATACGTCGCGCCGCCAGCAGGTGTGCGCCCCAGATCGCGAAGGCGATCTTGGTCAGCTCGGAGGGCTGCATGGAGAAGCCGGCGATCACGAACCACCCGCGAGAACCGTTGGCTTCCTTGCCGATTCCCGGGATCAACACCAGCACCAGCATGGCGATGGTCGCGGCGAAGCCGGTGAACGCCATCCGCCGCATGAAGCGCACGGGCAACCGGAGCGCCAGATAGCAGGCGAACAGCCCGACGATGGTCCAGAGCACCTGGCGGGCGAAGATCGTCCAGGCCGACCCGTCGTCGTCGTAGGACCGGACCCCGGACGCCGACAGCACCATGATCAGGCCCAGCGTGGTCAACAGCGCAGCCACCGCGATGATCAGGTGAAACGATGTCATCGGCCGGCCGAGCCAGGCCCCGAACCGGGTGCGCGCCTCGGCGGGCGGCATCGCCGCCTTGGTGGCTTTGGTGGCTTTGTGGCTTTGCCTTGCCGGTCGCCGGCGCGTCGTCGTCGGGCGCCTTCTCCGCAGCGCTGTCCGCCGCCGGGTCACCCTTGGTTCGCCCGGCGCACCAACCGGGCCAGTGTGTTCTTCACCCGCAGCTACCGACGCGTTGAGCGGGCAGCGGCAGCGAACGCGTCACCGCGGTCGGCATAACCGGTGAACTGGTCAAATGAGGCACCGGCCGGTGCCAGCAGCACGGTGTCGCCGGGGCGGGCGAGGTCGCGGGCGGCGGCCACGGCTGCGTTCATGACGCGAGTGCCGACAGTCTCGTCCGACGATGGAACCACATGTGTCACATACGTAACAGGAGGCTCAGCAGTCGCATGCATATCAATATCCTCGCGTGCCACAACCTGTACGACGGGCACATCCGGCGCGTGTCGCGATAACGCCTCGGCAACCATCGCCCGATCGCGGCCGATCAGCACCACCCCGACCAGCCGCGACGCGACTCTTTCGACGGTCTCCTGCACCGATGCGCCCTTGAGCAGACCGCCGGCGATCCACACCACCCGCGGGTACGCCAGCAGTGACGCCTCGGCGGCGTGCGGGTTGGTCGCCTTGGAGTCGTCGACGTAGCTGATCTGGTCGATCGACCGCGACCAGCTCGGCGCGATGCCGGCCCACCCGGAACGACGACAGTGCGGCCGCGATCGCCTCGGCGGGCACCCCGATGCTGCGGGCCAGCGCGGCCGCGGCCAGCGCGTCGAGCACGCCCACCGGGCCCGGCACCGGGATGGACGACGCCGGCGCCAGCGCCTCGCCGCCGAGCGGAGCCGGCCTGGCAGAACGCCCTGTCGACCAGCACGCCGTCGCGGACGCCGAGCTCGCCGGCGGCGGGTTCACCGAGCCGGAAGCCGACCCGGACGGGCGCGGGGGCCTTCGACAGCAGCTCGGCTGCCCGCGGATCGTCCAGCCCGGCCACCGCCACCCGGCCGCGCAGCACGCCGGCCTTCGCGGCGGCGTAGTCGGCCAGGGTGCCGTGCCAGTCCAGGTGGTCTTCGGCGATGTTGAGCACCACCCCGGCCTCGGGCCGCAGCGAGGGCGCCCAGTGCAGCTGGAAGCTCGACAGCTCGACGGCCAGCACGTCGGCGGGCTCGTGCAACTCGTCGAGCACCGGGTTGCCGATGTTGCCGCACAGCCGGCTGTTGCAGGCCCGCGGCGACGAGCATCGCGTGCAGCATCGACGTGGTGGTGGTCTTGCCGTTGGTCCCGGTGACCGCCAGCCAGCGCCGCGGCGGGCCGTAATGGCCGGCCTGGTCGAGCCGCCAGGCCAGCTCGACGTCACCCCAGACCGGGACACCCGCGGCCGCGGCGGCGGCGGGAACCGGCGCCGTCGGCGAAAAACCCGGGCTGACCACCACCAGCGCGTAGTCGGCGATGTGCGTCCGCGGCGGTCGCCGAGTCGACGGTCGGCGTGCCGGACGTCGGCGAACTGCCGCCGGGTGGCCGGATCGTCGTCGCACAGCGTCGCCGTCGCACCGAGCGCGGCCAGCGCCGCCAGCACCGCGCGACCGGTGACGCCGCCCCCCGCGACGAGCACCGGCGCCCCCGCCGACAGCGGCCCGAGCGGGAGTGGCGTCATCGTCAGCCGCCGCCGGTCGCCGCGAGCCACTCGCTGTAGAACAGCGCGACGCCCAGGCCGCAGCTGATCGCGGTGAGCAGCCAGAACCGGATGATCACCGTGGTCTCGGCCCAGCCGACCAGCTCGAAGTGGTGATGGAAGGGCGCCATCCGGAACACCCGGCGACCGGTCGTGCGGAACGCCAGGATCTGCACCACCACCGAGACGATCTCGGCGACGAACAGCGAGCCGAGCACCACCGCCAGGATCTCGGTGCGGCTGGTCACCGAGATGCCGGCGATGATCCCGCCCAGAGCCAGCGACCCGGTGTCGCCCATGAAGATCTTGGCCGGCGCGGCGTTCCACCACAGGAAGCCGATGCAGGCGCCCGCGGTCGCGGCGGCGATGATCGCCAGATCCAGCGGATCGCGCACGTTGTAGCAGCCCAGTCCTGGGGCGGTCGCGCACGCGTTGCGGTACTGCCAGAACGTGATCAGCACGTAGGCGGCGGTCACCATGGCCATCGAGCCGGCGGCCAGGCCGTCCAGTCCGTCGGTGAAGTTGACCGCATTCGACCAGGCGCTGACGACGATCACGCAGAACAGCACGAAAAGCGCGGGAGCCAGTGTCGACGGTGGCGATTTCGCGCACATACGACAGGTCCGAGGTGCCAGGTGTCAGCCCGGCGTCATTGCGGAACTGCAGGACCAGGATGCCGACCAGGACGGCGGCGGTGATCTGGCCGACGGTCTTGGCGGTCTTGTTCAGCCCCAGATTGCGTGATCGCCGGATCTTGATCAGGTCGTCGACGAATCCGACGGCACCGAGCGTGGTGGCCAGGAACAGCACCAGCAGACCCGAGGCCGACGGGCCGTTGCCGTTGAACGCCAGGCCGGCCAGGTGGGTGCCGAGGTAACCCGCCCAGATGCCGGCCAGGATGGCCACCCCACCCATCGACGGCGTGCCGCGCTTGGTCTTGTGGCTCGGCGGGCCGTCCTCGCGGATCTCGTGGCCGAAGCCCTGCCGGTTGAACAGCCGGATCAGCATCGGGGTCAGCAGGATCGACACCGTCAGCGAGATCGCGACGGCGAGCAGGATGTCGATCATCGGGTATCGCCCCGGCTGTCCGCGGCCAGCGAATCGGCCAGCGCGCCAAGTCCCGCCGCGTTGGAGGCCTTGACCAGCACCACGTCTCCGGGCTGCAGTTCAGCCCGCAGCATGGCCAGGGCGGCGTCGGCGTCGGCGACGAGGCGGCTCCTCGTTCAGCCTCAGACCCCACGCCCCTTCCATGACCGCGCCGTGGTGCATGGCGCTCATAGACCTCCCCGTTCCGACGACAATGAGTCGAGACACATCTAATCGCACCGCCAGCCGGCCGATGCGGTCATGCTCGGATATCGCGTCGTCGCCGAGCTCGGCCATCTCGCCCAGCACCGCCCAGCTGCGGCGCTTTCCGGCGGGGCCTGCCCCGCCGGAGACCGAAATCCAGGCCAGTGCCTGCAGCCCGGCTCGCATCGAATCCGGGATTGGCGTTGTAGGCGTCGTCGATGACCGTCACGCCGTCGGCGCGGGTGCTGACCCGCATCCGGTGGCCCGACACCGGGCCGGCGCCGGCCAGCGCCTCGGCGACCTGCGTCGGCGGTGGCGCCGCATTCCAGCGCGACCGCGGCGGCGCACAGCGCGTTGCTGACGTGGTGATCGCCGTGCACGGCCAGGCCGATGTCGACGCGCCGTCGTCCCCCGCGTGCAGGGTGAACTGCGGCCTGGCCAGCTCGTCGAGGGTCACCGGCCCGGCCCACACGTCCGGTTCGGCTCTGCCGGCTGATCCGCACCACCCGGGCCGCGGTCGACCTCGGCCATCGCCGCGACCGCCGGGTCGTCGACGTTGAGCACGACGACGCCAGAGCGCGGAACAGCTTGCGGCAGTTCGCTATTTGGTCTGCGCGATGGCCTCACGCGAGCCGAATTCGCCGAGGTGCGCGGTGCCGACGTTGAGCACCACCCCGATGGCGGGCGGCGCGATCGCGGCGAGCGCGGCGATGTTGCCGAGGTGACGGGCCGACAGCTCGAGGATCAGGTAGTCGGTGCTGGGCGTGGCGCGCAGCACGGTCCATGGGTGGCCGAGTTCGTTGTTGAAGGATCCGGGGGGCGCGATCACCTCGCCGAGCGGGGCGAGCACCGCGGCCAGCAGGTCTTTCGTCGACGTCTTGCCCGACGAGCCGGTGATGCCGACGATCGTCAGGCCGCCGGCCACCAGCTCGGCGGCCACCGCGGCGGCGAGCTTGGCCAGCGCGGCCAGCACCGCCGCACCCGACGCCGTCGGTGTCGTGCTCGAGAACACCGCCCGCTCCCGTATCCGCGACAATCCGCGGCCGGGGGAACGACGATCGCGGGCACGCCGACCGGCCGGGCGGCCAGCACCGCGACGGCTCCGGCCGCCACCGCGGACGCGGCGTGGTCGTGCCCGTCGACCCGGGCGCCCGGCAACGCCAGGAACAGCCCGCCGGAAGTGACTTTGCGCGAATCGAATTCGACGGTCCCGGTAACGTGCAGACGGGCCGCATCGTCGGCGGAGACGTCGGCCAGTTCGCCGCCGACGATCGCGGCGATCTGCGCCACGGTGAGGTCGATCATCTGCGCCGCCTCAAGCGCGGCGGCGAGCTCGACCCGGTCGTCGAAGGGCTGCGTCTGCCCATTGCGGGTCTGGCCGGTTTCGTGGCCCTTTCCGGCGATCAGCACCACGTCCCCGGCCGCCGCCCACGCCACGGCGTGGTCGATCGCCGCGCGCCGGTCCCCGATCTCGACCACCTCGGTGCCGGCTGCCGGCTTCGGCTGTGCCGGCGAGGATCTCGCGGCGGATCGCGGCCGGATCCTCGCTGCGGGGGTTGTCGTCGGTGACGACCACCAGATCGGCAAGCTCGGCGGCGATGCGGCCCATCTCGACCCGCTTGCCCGGGTCGCGGTCACCGCCGGCGCCGAATACGACAGCCAGCCGGCCGTCGGGGCGGCGCAAGCGTCCGCAGCACCTCGTGCAGCGCGCCCGGCTTGTGCGCGTAGTCGACCAGCGCGAGGAAGTCCTGGCCGCGGTCGATCTGCTCGAGCCGCCCGGGGACCTGGGTGTGCCGCAGGCCCGCCGACGCCTGCTCCGGGGAAACCCCGACGGCGTCGAGAACCGCCAGTGCGACAAGACAATTGGCGATGTTGTAGTCGCCGGGCAAGCGCGATGCCCATCCGGTGATGGACGCCGGCCGGGTCGATCGCGGTGAACTCCTGCACACCGGCGTGCGCCGTGACGGCCTCGGCGCGCCAGTCGGCGGGCCGGCCCTTGGTGCTGACCGTGACCGCCTTGTCGGCGCGGTGCGCCATCGCGCGGCCGGCATCGTCGTCGACGCACACCACCGCGCGCCGGGCGTGCAGCGGCGACGCCGGGTCGAACAGTCGCGCCTTGGCCTCGAAGTAGTCCTCCATGGTCGGGTGGAAGTCGAGATGGTCGCGGGACAGGTTGGTGAATCCGCCGACCGCGAAGTGGATGCCGTCGACGCGCCCCAGGGTCAGCGCATGGCTGGACACTTCCATCACCACGGTGTCGACGCCGCGCTCGGCCATCGCCGCCAGCAGCGCCTGCAACGCAGGCGCCTCGGGTGTGGTCAGCGCGCTGGGGATGTCGTCGCCGTTGATCCGCAGACCGACGGTGCCGATCAGGCCCACCGTCCGCGCCGGCCGACCGCAGACCGGCTTCGATCAGGTAGGTCGTCGTGGTCTTGCCCGACGTGCCGGTGACGCCGACGACGGTGAGGTGTTCGGACGGACGCCCGTACACCGTGGCGGCGACGTCGCCCAGCACGCTGCGGGGTTCGGGGTGGACCAGCACCGGCAACCGCGCCGGCGTCGCGGTTCAGCTGCGCCAACCCGGCCGCATCGGTGAGCACCGCGATGGCCCCGCGTTCGACCGCCTCGCGCGTAGAACCGGGCGCCGTGTGTCGTCGCGCCCGGCAGCGCGGCGAACAGGTCGCCGGGCCGGACGTCCTGGGCTCGCAGCGTCACACCGGTGATCTGTGGATCCGACGCGGTGCCGCCCTCGGCGGGAACCGCGCCCACCTGGGCGGCCAGTGTCGACAACGGCACGCCCGCGACGGAGGTGGGACGCAGCGCAGCGGGCACGTCATCACCTCCGTCATCCTGCCGAAACGGACTGCTTGATCGGCCATGACACTACCGAGCGAGCAGTTCGACCCGGAACGCATCGCGCAGATCCGCTAGCCGCGGGGGTAACCGGCCACACATGGACTCGACAGGGTTGATCGTTGTCGGCAGCGGCCCGGCGGGCCTGAGCGCGGCCGAAGCCTTCCGTCAGCACAATTCGCATGACCCGGTTCGCATCCTCACCGACGACCCGGCTCTGCCCTACGCCCGGCCGCCGCTGAGCAAAGAGTTCCTGCGCGGCGACGCCGATAGCGCCGACACCGCACTGCACCCTGCGGATGGTTCGACGACAGGAACATCGAGCTGATCCAGACGCGATGGGTCGACGGTCGATCGAACCGCAGCCCAGCACGTCACGGCCGACGGAGAAACGCTACCCTTATCGTCGGCTGGTGCTGGCCTGCGGGGCCAAGCCCGTCACCGTTTCCGGTGCCCGGCGGCGAAACGCGCATTGCAACTGCGGTCGCTGGCGGACGCCCAGACGTTGCGCGCGGCCGCGGTGAAAGCTGCTTCAGCCGTGGTGATCGGCGCCGGTTTCATCGGCTGCGAAGCTGCGGCATCGCTGGCGATGCGGGGCGTGGCGACCACGCTGGTCGCTCCCGACCCGGTACCCCAGGCCAAACGTCTGGGCGAGGACGCCGGCAAGCGATCTAGAGTCTGCTCCGCGATACCGGCGTGCGCTACGCCGGCTCGGTGTCGGTCGACCGCCTCGCCGACGGAACCGTTCGGCTCGACGACGGGACGACGATCAAATGCGACCTGGTCGTTGCCGCCACCGGGGTCCAGCCGCAGTCAGGCCTTGGCCTCCGACGCCGGCATCACCAGACCAGGATGGTCGGATCGTCGTCGATGCACAGATGCGGACTTCGGCCGAAAACATCTACGCCGCAGGCGATGTTGCGTTGGCCCACAACAGCTCTCGCCGGCCGGCGGCTGGCCGTCGAACATTGGCAGGACGCCGTCGACCAAGGCGAGATCGCCGGTGCGGCGCCGCCGGGCAAATCGGCGATTGGGACTCGGTGCCCGGATTCTGGACGACCATCGGCGAGGCGACGCTGAAGTACCACGCGTGGGGCGACGGGTTCGATCGAGCCCGAATTCGTCGAACATGGCGACGGTTTCACCGTCTGGTACGAGGAGGACGGCGCGACAGTCGGTGTCCTCACCTACAATGCCGACGACGACTACGACCGCGGCGAGGAACTGATCCGCCGAAAGAGCCCAATTCCGCTCTGACGGTTACGACATCGGGACGCCGGTGCGGGTGGCCACCGACGCGCCGTCGGCGGTGTCGAAGACGTCGATGGCCACATCGGCGTCGCGATAGCTACCGATCGCGTGGAGTCCGGCGGTTTCGGCGACGACCTCGTTGACCCGATCGCCCGTCATCAGATAGTCGTCGACGCGGTGGCGCCAGTGCGCGGCGATCACGGTCGCACCGGCGGCTAGTCGCGGGCATTCCCGGTCGAGAGTGCTGCGCAGCGCCTCAGGCGCCAGGTAGTAGCCGACTTCGGACAGCACCAGGAGATCGAACGGACCGGGTGGCCATGACTCGTCCACCGACTGCTGCAGCAGGGTCACCTGATCGCAGTCGGCCCGATGTCGTCGAGTCGCTGCCGCGCGCTCTCCAGCGCAGCCGCCGCGACATCGGTGGCGGTCACTCGAGCGCAGCGCTCGGTCAACAGCGCGGTCAGCACGCCGACGGAGCAGCCCGGCTCGAATGCGTGCCGGTAGTGCCGGCGCGGCAGCAGCGCCAGCGTGATCGCATATTTGCGCTGTTCATACCAGCGGGTCGCCGAGGTCCCACGGGTTCAGCCGACTGCGAAATACAGCTGGATCGAAATAGTCATCCGGCAGCCTGCTCAGCACAAAAACCACCTCCCCTACCGCCAATAACCGGTGCAGCACAGCGGGCGTCAGCACCGCGTCGGCATTCGACGTGCGGACTGAATCTGAGCTCGAAAATGCTTCAGCAGCAGTATGCTTTGAGCGCTGAGCGCGTCATCGGTCAGGCTCGATCCGACGGGCACGATCCCATGGCACCGTCGGGTCACCCGGCGCGGCCCAGTGCCACATCCACACCGGATATTCGATGCAGCACTGGCCCCGGCCCGGCGGCCGCTGCGGCAGCGGCGCGCCCGACCGCCTCATGGTCGGGGTGGCCATCGCCGCGCCATGTCGCCGCACACCACCTGCCGGCCGGAAGTCGCTCAGCAGCGCGGCAATTCGCCTGCAGCCATGAAGTCCTCGTGCTGTGACAGCTCGCCATCGGGCAGACCCAGTGCTGATCGGTTCTCCGGCGCCCAGACAGTCGAGCGACCGGCGAAGCTTCGACCCTGCGCACGCTCTTCGAGCTCGATGCGCGCCACGGTACCGAGTCCCGGATAGGAGGCGCCGCCGTCGGAAGCCGACACCACCTGCACGTCCACGCCCGCGGCACACAGCGTGGCTATCGTCGCGCCCAGACCCAGCGTCTCGTCGTCGGGATGCGGCGCGATCACCGTCATGCCAGGGCAGTCGTCGAGGTCTCAGCGGCGCGAAGCCGTGGTCCCACGCGGTCCACGTCTCGACCGGGGTACCGCCCTCGGCGACGGGGCTCGCACCGAATCTGCGCGGTCCCCGAGTCGCCGCTCAGTCATCGGACACTACTCCGCGCGACGCGAGTGAACCGAGCTCGGCAAGGTCGCGCTCGGCGTGGCTCTGTCTGACGTACACGGTCAGATCGGCGACCGCGCTCGGCGTGCTCGTTCGTCGAGGCACAAGTGGCCCCGGGCCCAGTGCACGATCGGTCCGGACCGAGCGTCTCGTCGACGGCCTTCTCGGCGATCGCGCGGCACGCGTCTGGCCGTGAGCTCCGCCAACCCGGATCGATTGTACGGGTCTGCGTCGACGTGGCGGCGGCAGCGGTCGAATGCGGCGTCGGCTGCTGTGATGGCGGCGTCGACCGCGCCCAGGTGAGCGAGCATGGTGCTCGTCGGCGCGCTCCTGTTCGGCCGCACGCGCGGTACAGCGGCGCCGCGACCGCCTGGGCGCCGCCCAGCCAGCATGCCGCCACGCCGATGGCGCCGAACCAGAAGCCAGGCCGACTCAGATAGTCGCCCGGCTGCCGACCGGAACGGCGAGGGCGCCGCCGAACTGCAACTGACCTCGTGTCGCTTTCGGCCATTCCGGCGTTGCGCCAGAGCGTTCTCCAGTGGCCGTACCGCGTCGCCGCCCAGATCGACGGCGAACAGCCCACGTCGTCTGTTCGTCGACTCGAGCGGTGACCAGCGCGTGCGTGCACAGTCCGGCGCCCGAGCACCATGCCTTGACGCCGTCAAGAACGACCCCGTCACCGGCAGGCTCGAGCGATCACGACAGCGTCGGCGGCTTCAGCAGCCCACACCCCCCACAGCTCACCGGCGCGCGGTAACGGGCCACCAAGCTCCGCCAGAATCGCGGCAGCGTCGGCATGCGCCTCCGCCAACCGCCCAGCGACCACATCGATTTCGGTCAACTGAGCGAGCCGCCGCCACCGCTGCGCAGTTTCCCCCGAACCCGGCAGCGGCAGTTGCAGTCGGCCGGCCCGCAACCATTCCAGTACCAGAGACGTGGTCATGACACCTCGTCCGCCCTGTCGTCTGCCGACCTCTCGCGAAACCTCCGCGAGGTGCTCGGAAAAGCCGCCGGGAGCCCGTCCGCGCCGACGGTCCGAGGTGGTCACCCACAAATTCTCATCCGGACAGACACGCAGCCCGTCGGCGCGAAACCGGTCGACCAAGTCGACGTCTTCGCCACTGGCCAACGCCGCGAAGCCGCCGACGCGCCAGTACGCCTCAGCGCGAAATCCCATGTTGGCGCCGTGAATATGCTGGTGAAGCGCGGTCTCAGCCGAATAGCGTGCCTCGTACAGCTCCGCGGCCTGCTCGGAGTGGTGCCGCCACTGCCCCACCCGCACCAGCCCCAAAACCATGTCAGCACCGCTGCCGAGTTGACGCACCAGCCAATCAGCACCGACTTCGGTGTCGGCATCCGTGGTGGCGTACCAGGTCCGTTCGTTGCGCCCATGCAATGTTGACTTGTGCGTAGCGAAAGCCCGCCGCCCGCGCGGCGCCGACGTTGCGCTCGACGACTGTCACAAAGTGCACCTCGGGACCGAATTGCCCGGCCAGGCTTGCGCTCTCGTCGTCGCACGAATCGAGGACGACAACCACGCAGGTAGGCACCGCGGCGGCGATCGCAGCCGTTCGTATCGCAACCACACTTCGGGACAGGGCGGCGAACTCGTTGTGCGCGGGAACGACGACGACTACATCGGGCTGTCCATGTCACCCCGGAGATGTAGCCGTTACCGGCCGGTTTGACACGGACCTCGGTCCGGCACCGTCATGTCGGCGCCGCGGATGGGCGTTCGTGCGGCACCCACACCGGTCAGGAAGACCCCAACTACCCCACAGCCAGCCTTAAGCCCAGGTGTCTTAAAGGTGAACTATAGTGGTTGCATAGGTTAACAGCAGGCAAACAAGGGGCTTCCTATGTTCAAACAGATTCTCGTCGGCGCTGTTGGGGCCGTTATCTCCCTCGGCTTGGCCGCCCCGGCCGGCGCCGATCCGGTCAACACCGTCGGCGCCGTTCCGGCACCGCAACCGGCCACACCTCAGGGCTTCTTGGCCGCCGCGCGCGCGGCGGGCGTCACCGGATCCGACCCGGCGATGCTGGGCGACGGCTACAACGTGTGCTGGCAGCTGTGGAATGGGCGCGTCGAGGGCACGCAGGTGGCCGCGGGCCTGGTCCAAGACCATCCCGGGCTGAACACGGCCGAAGCGGCCAATTTCGTGTTGGCTGCCTACCACGACCTGTGCCCGGTGGCAGGCTCGTATGACTACTGGGCGTACAGCACCAGCTGAAATCAATTGGCCTGCAACAACAACGGCGGGCCCGGATCCGGCGACAGCGGGACATTGCCGCGCTGCAGCAGCCAGCCGGCGATGTTGTGGAACAGCGGCGCCGCCGAGTGGCCCGGCGTACCGTCGGCGTTGCGCGTCGGGTTGTCCATCATGATGCCGATGACATAGCGCGGGTCGTCGACGGTGGCCATGCCCGCGAAGGTGATCCAGTAGACGTTGTCGTAGTAGCAGCCACAGGCCGGGTTGATCTGCTGCGCGGTGCCGGTCTTACCGGCGATCTGGTATCCCTCGACCCCGGCCGCCGGCCCGGTCCCCTGCTGAACGCCCCGTCGGGTCGCGCTGCACGACGGCACGCAGCATGTTGCGGACGGTGCGCGCGGTCTCCGGGGACACCACCCGAACCCCTTCGGGGCGCGGCTCGTCGGTGCGCGAACCGTCGGCGCCGACGGTGGACTTGACGATCCGCGGCGGCATCCGAACGCCGTCGTTCGCGATCGCCTGATACATCCCGGCCATCTGCACCAGGGTCATCGAAAGCCCCTGACCGATCGGCAGGTTGGAGAACGAGCTACCCGACCATTGCCCGATGGGCGGCACCAGTCCCGCGCTTTCACCCGGCAGTCCGACCCCGGTGCGCTGACCCAGCCCGAACTTCTCGACCATGTCGTAATACCGTTGCGGCCCAACACGTTGCGCCAGCATCAGCGTTCCGACGTTCGATGACTTCCCGAACACTCCGGTGGTGGTGTAGGGCGCGACGCCGTGCACCCAGGCGTCGTGCATGTTGACCCCGCCCATGTTGATCGAGCCCGGAACCTGCAGCACCTCATCGGGATTGGACAGCCCGTACTCGATCACCGACGAGGCCGTGATGATCTTGTTCACCGAACCAGGCTCGAACGGTGAGGACACCGACGGGTTGCCCAGCTGCTTGTCACCCTGGCGACCGATGTCCTGCGACGGGTCGAAGGTGTTGTCGTTGGACATGGCCAGTACCTCGCCGGTCTTGGAGTCCATCACCACCGCCGACACGTTGCGGGCACCCGACAGGTTCTTGGCCTGCTGTACCTGCTGCTGGACGTAGAACTGGATGTCATCGTCGATGGTCAGCTGGATCGTCGCGCCGTTCATCGCCCGGTGCTGGTTGCGGTAGCTTCCCGGGATCACCACGCCGTCGGAGCCGCGGTCGTAGGTGACCGAGCCGTCGGTGCCGGCCAGTTCGGCGTCCATGGAGTCTTCCAGGCCGAGCAAACCGTGACCGTCCCAGTCGATTCCGCCGACGACGTTGGCGGCCAGCGATCCGCCCGGATACTGGCGCAGATCCTGGCGTTCGGCGCCGACCTCGGGGAATTTGCGGGTGATCGTGGTGGCGATCGCGGGATCGACCGCGCGGGCCAGGTAGACGAACGACTCGTCGCTGCGCAGCTTCTTCAGGATCGTGGCCTTGTCCGGCTTGTTGTTCAGCCGGGCCGCCACATCCTTGGCGATCTCGTTCAACCGTCGTTGCGGGTCAGGCGCTTTCGCGTTCTTCTGCTTGGCCTCGGTCAATTGCTTGAGAATGCGCTTGGGCTGAAAGGTCAGCGCGCGGGCCTCGATCGTGAAGGCGAGTTGATTGTTATTGCGGTCGACGATGCTGCCGCGGACCGCTTTTTCAACATCGGTCACCTTGAGCTGCCCGGCGGCCTCGGCGCGCAGGCCGGCGGCCTTGGGCACCTGCAGGTAGAACAGTTGGGAGCCGGCAATCAGCAGCGCGAGAAAGATGACTCCGTTGCCGACCCGGTGCCGGAAGACGAAGGACGCGCCGCGGTTTCCGACCTCCATCGCCTGGCGGGTACGACGCGCGCGCGCCGAGCGGTCGGGCGCGCCGGCTTTGGCCCGACCTGGCTTGCGGGACTGCGCCGGCCGATTCATCGGGCGGAACCGGGCGTCGTGACCGTCAACGGTCCGAACTGCTCACCGACGAGCGGCCCGGCGGGACCGGGGTGATGCGGCATACCCGGCAGATCGGCCGGCGACGACGCGGCGGGAGGCAGCACCGGCGCGACCGGAGGTGCGGGCGCGAGAGCCGGCGCCAACCCCGGGGCGGGCGGGACGGCCGGCGCAGGTACCAAAGGAACGATCGGTGCGGCGGGCGCGGCGGGCAGCGGCTGCGTTCCGGGCGCCAGCGGCACGCCCGGCACCGGCATTCCCGGCACCGGCGCCGGTCCGGCACCGGGCATCGGAAGTGGGCCGTCTGGCGACGGCAAGTGCTGGGTACCCAACGTGGTCGCGCCATCCGGTGTGCGGACCATCGCGTCAGGGCCCGGCGCCAGCGGGACCGCGGGTGCGCCGTTACCGGGCAGCACGAGTGCGGGCACCTCGACCGCATTGGCTCCCGGAGCCTGCGGTGCCGCCGATTTCTCGTCGGGCAGCTTGCTGTTCAGCGGTGGCGGCGGAACACCCTGGGCGGGCTTCGGCGTGCCGACCACCACCCAATTGCCGGCAGGATCCTGGACCAGGTGTGCGGTGTCGCGGGTCGGGATCATGCCCAGGCCGCGGGCCGCCTCGGCCAACGCCGGCGCCGACTGCGCTTCCTGAACGTCGCGCTCGAGCGCTTCCTTTTCCTGCTGCAGCAATTCGGTGCGCTGCCGGGCACTGCCGAGCTGATAGGAGCGCTCAGCGGCGTCGGTGGACAGCCACAGGGTGAGACCGAGGCCGGCGCCGAGCGAACCGATGACGAGCACAACGAACGGGACCTTGGCCGCGAGGGTGCGCGGCCGCACGTCGATCGACGCCAGCCGGTTGAGCAGGCGCTCGCGCAGTGGCGGCCGAACAACCTTCGGCGCCTTGGCTTTCCGCGCCTTGGCCCGGGCTTTGGCCTGGGTGGCACTCTTCGCGCGGGCTGGTCGCTCGACCGGCCGCGCGACCGGCGTGGTCTGCGGTGCGGACCGCGACGCGCGCGTTTCGCGGGCCGGCGCCGTGGGCTTTCCCGGGCGAGGACGGGCGCGGCGAGCCGGCGCCGGATCCGCCACTCGGGAAGCCTTGGCCGACCCCCCACGCCGATCGCCGGCGCGGGGCGGTTGCGCTGGGCGCTTGGCTTTCATGAGCCCCCCTTCCTCACTGCGTCTGATTTCGATTGCACCCGTTGAATGGCACGCAATCGGACCGCGGCACTGCGCGGATTCTGCTGGACTTCGGCATCGTCGGCGCGTTCAGCACCGCGGGTCAGCAACGTGAATCGCGGCGCATGACCGGGCAATTCGACCGGTAGGCCCGAGGGCGTGCTCGACGTTGTCGCCGCGGCGAACACCCGCTTGACGATGCGATCTTCGAGCGACTGGTATGCCATCACCACGATGCGCCCGTCGACGGAGAGGGCATCGAGCGCAGCGGGCATCGCGTCGCGCAACGCATCCAATTCGCTGTTGACCGCGATGCGCAAGGCCTGGAATGTCCGCTTGGCCGGGTGTCCCCCGGTCCGCCGGGCCGGGGCCGGAACCGCTTGGTAGATGACCTCAACCAGTTCGGCGGTCGAGGTGAACGGTGAGCGGGCACGGCGCCGGACGATGTGCGTCGCGATGCGACGGGCCAGCTTCTCTTCGCCGTAGCGGCGCAGGATGTCGCTCAGCGCGGCCTCGTCGTAGGTGTTGAGGATCTCGGCGGCGGTCAGCGGCGAGGTCGGGTCCATCCGCATGTCCAGCGGCGCATCCTGGGCGTAGGAGAATCCCCGCTCGACCCGATCGAGTTGCATCGACGAGACACCGAGGTCGAAGAGCATGCCGTCGACGGATTCAGTTGACCCATAGCCTGATTCGGCCAGTGCATGCTCGATGTCGTCGTAGCGGGTTTGCACCAGGGTGAGCCGGTCGGCGTACCGCGAGAGGCGCGTACCGACGATGTCGAGAGCGGTCGGGTCGCGGTCGACACCGATCAGGCGCAGTCCGGGCAATTCCGTGAGAAAGTGCTCCGCGTGCCCGCCGGCGCCGACGGTCCCGTCGACGAGTACCGCGCCCGATCCGTCTGGATTGTGGCGGGTCAATGCGGGACGCAGCAATTCGAAGCAGCGGTCGAGCAACACAGGCACATGGCCGAAACCACCGGTGGGGTCAGGCATGAGAGCACCTTCCCGACGTGAGAAGTGTTGGGCGGCAAGGCGGTTGTGCAATCGGGCGACCCACTGCGCCCGGCTTCGCCGCGCTGGCGGTCGCCCGGCCGTTGCATCGAGGTCCCTGTCCGATTGCACGAACCTGGCGTTGGGGAAGAACGTCAGGGTCGGTTCGGACAGAGGCCACGTTGCACGGGCACGCGCCTCAGATAATGTCGCCGAGTGCTTCATCGCTGGCTGCGGAGAAGTTCTCTTCGTGGGTTTCTTGGTACTGCTGCCAGGCCGCGGCGTCCCAGATCTCCAGGTACTCAATCGATCCGATGACGACGCAATCCTTGGAAAGGCTCGCGTAGCGACGGTGGTCGGCCGACAGGGTGATCCGGCCTTGCGCGTCGGGGTGCTGTTCGTCGGTGCCCGCAGCCAGGTTGCGCAGGAACGCTCGCGCCTCAGGGTTGCTGCGCGAGGTCTGACTGGCTTTGCGGGCGAGTTCCTCGAACGCCGCCCGCGGATAGACGGCGAGGCTGTGGTCCTGACTCTTGGTGACCATCAACCCCCCTGACAGTGCGTCGCGAAACTTGGCGGGCAATGTGAGTCGCCCTTTGTCGTCGAGTTTTGGCGTGTAGGTGCCGAGAAACATCTGGCCACCTCCATGCTTTTCAACTTCCGCCACGATACCCCACATCCCCCCACATCGCTCCATTTAACGACACGCATGTCACCGGATGGTGTCGTTTCTGCAGGTTCTCGGCCACTGTGACGGTCAGTTGGGCAGCGGCTGGCGACTACTCGACTCAGTGAACTGCACGTTGAGCTGGGATTTCCACTCCGAGTGGGGCGTAGTGGGTGATTGAGCGCGCGTCAGGGCGCCAGTCCGGCGTCAGTGGGCACAAAAAAAGGCAGCCAGCTGGCTGCCCTTTGTGCGTCCCGCCCGCTACTCCTCGAAGCGGCGGCGGAACCGGTCTTCCATCCGGCTGGTGAACGATCCGCCGGCACCCTTGTTGCGGCGCTGACGCGCCGCTGCCGAGGATCCGGAGCGCTCCCCCCGGCCGGCGAGTCGCGGACCGGTGATGGCAAACACCACACCGCCGAACATCACGATGAATCCGAGCACGGACAGGACCGGGAATGTTCCGATCATGGTGGCCTTAAACGCCACACCGGAGACCAGCATCGCAAGTCCCAGCACAAATAACGCCGCGCCCTGTAGACGCCGCCGCGCCGTCGGGGCGCGCAATCCGCCACCGCGCACGCTCGAGGCGAATTTGGGGTCCTCGGCATAGAGAGCGCTCTCGATCTGGTCGAGCATGCGCTGCTCATGATCGGAGAGTGGCATTCGTCCCTCCTTGCCGAAATCCTGTCACGTTAATACCGATAGCACGACTGCGCCCGCTGCGGGAACAACTAATAAGAATGATACGAGGTCAATCTGCGCGTTACCACCGCTTCGCCAGCTGATTGTAAACGCGACGGGCGGCGAACGACGCGCAGCCACCGCGCCCGATAATGGGATGGCGCCCCGCACTGGACGACTGAGGAGGAGACCCCACGTTGGTGACGTTCCTCATCAACCTGCCGCAGCAGGACATGCAGCGGCGGCTTTCCGACGCCCTGGGCGTGTACGTCGACGCCATGCGCTACCCGCCCGGCACCGAGAATCAGCGCGCCGCAATGTGGCTCGAGCACACCCGGCGGCGCGGGTGGCAAGCCGTCGCAGCGGTCGAAGTCGACGCCGCGGCCGAAACGGAGCCGTCGTCGGACGAGCTGCGCGACGCCCCGCTGCTGGGGGTGGCCTACGGCTACTGCGGCGCACCCGACCAGTGGTGGCAACAGCAGGTGATCGCGGGGCTGCAGCGCAGCGGCTACCCCGACCCCGAGATCGCCAAGCTGATGGCCAGCTATTTCGAGCTGACCGAGTTGCACATCGCTCCCCGGGCGCAGGGCCGCGGCCTCGGCGAAGCGCTGACCCGTCGGCTGCTCTCCGAACGCAGCGAGGCCAACGTGCTGCTGTCGACACCGGAGACCAACGGCGAAGCCAACCGGGCCTGGCGGCTCTACCGGCGGCTGGGCTTCATCGACGTCATCCGCGGCTACCACTTCACCGGCGACCCGCGCGCATTCGCGATACTGGGACGCGCCCTGCCGCTGTAGTGGCACCGACACCGTCGCGGTCTGGCACGATGACCTGGTGCGCGCCAGCGGTATACAGATCTCGTCCCGGGGTTTCACAGCGCGGCGGGCAGGCCGCCGCCTCACCGCATGGGCGTTGCTGCTGCTGGTGATACCCATGCTCGCCGGGTGCGTGCGGATCAAGGCGTCCATCACCATCTCTCCCGAGGATCTGGTGTCCGGCGACATCATCGCGGCGGCCAAGCCGCGCAACGAGAAAGACAACGGTCCGCAGCTGGATCCCAATTTGGCGTTCGGCCAGAAGGTCGCGGTGTCCAAATACGACCATGACGGCTATGTGGGCTCGCAGGCCACGTTCTCCGAGCTCACCTTCGCCGAACTGCCGGAATTGGCTCGGATGAACTCCGATGCGCAGGGCGTGAACCTGTCGGTGCGCCGAGCGGGCGACCTGGTGATTCTCGAGGGACGCGCGGATCTGACGTCGCTAAACGATCCCGACGCCGACGTGGAGCTGTCAGTCGCCTTCCCGGGGTCGGTGACCTCGACGAACGGTGATCGCGTCGACGAGCAGACCGTGCAATGGAAATTGAAGCCCGGCGTGGTCAGCATGCTCAGCGCCCAGTCGCGCTACACCGACCCGAGCACCCGCTCATTCCAGGGAGCGGCGTTGTGGCTGACGTTGACCTCGCTCGCGGTGGCCGGTGCCGTCGGAGGACTGGCCTGGTACACCCGCGACCGGTCACCGAAGATCGCCGAGCCGAGCGACCCGCCGTCCAGCTGACCGGCGATCCCGGTTCAGGTCGTCGGCGACCAGTAAGCCAGCATCTCGGCGAACGTCTCGAACGCCGGCGCTGAATTGCCGTAGGTGGCTTCCAGATGGATGCTCAGTGGATAGCCCAGGTCGGCGACGCCGTCGATCACCCGTTTGTACAAATCGAGGATCAGCGCGCGCCGCTGCTCCGGTTCGGTGTTCGCCAGCTTCGTGACGAACGCCTGCTCCTCGGCGACGGCGGGATTGCCCGGATCCTGGATCAGCCAGTTGATGAAGCCGATCTTCTCCTCGAGCTTGGGCACGAACCCGAATCCCAACAGGATCTCCGGCCGGTGGTCGGTCTCCTTCGCGAAGTCGGTCAAAAAACCCACGATCGCATCGGAATACAGCAGCTGCGTCTGCGCGAACGTCGCGCCCTGGTTGCACTTGAAGTTCAGCCGGCCCGTCTCGCCGTCCCTGGTGGGAATGAGGATGACGCCCCGATTGGCCACCAGCGGTTGATAAATCGAGAGCGCGTCGGTCGGCGCGACCCCGGAGCCCTCGCCGTCGGCCATCGTGCGCGGAACGCCGACGAACACGACTCCGTCGATCCCGGCGTCGACCAGATCACCGAGCCGTTGACGCAGGGCAGGCTCGTCCATGAAAGCCGTGACCTGACTGCACAATCCGCGCACCCCGGGCAGCTCGGGCTTGATCGTCGACCAGAAATCCAGCACGTCGAGCTTCGGCTTCATCTCGATCGGCCGGTCGTCGTCTTCTTCGATCAACCCGGGCATCATCACGTGCCCGATCCGGCCGTCGATCCCGGATTTCGCCGCCAGCTGCACCACTTTGTGGGCGTCTTCCAGGGCCTGCTCGGTACCACGATCGAGGTTCGGCGGCACCAACTCGAGCGCGATGGTGTTCAAAGTCAACGAGCTGCTCCTCATTCAACGACTGGTTCCCCCGCCGCAGCAGAGCGCCGCTGCGAACCCGAGTCGACCCGCAAGTGGCGCCGACTAGGCCCGCGCCACGGATCACGTCAGCATAGTGACGCCGCGGAAGCGACTACCCGGCGACGGTCGATCGTGCCGCCGGGATCGGGCTGCATCGGGCAAAACCCGCTGCACAACGGCGCGCCGAATAGACTTGGCGGGCCATGATCACCAGGGACCGGGAAGAGGTGTCGCGCTGAGCGCAGGAGCAGCGGCAACCGTCGAGCTGGCCGACGCCGTCATCGACCAATTGCGCAGGTATCTGCGCGACCGTCGAAGCGAGGCCGCCCACATCGGAAGTGACTACGACGCGCTGACGGCCGGGTTGCAAGACTTCGTCCTCGGCGGCGGCAAGCGGTTACGTCCGGTCTTCGCTTACTGGGGCTGGCGGGCGGTCACCGACGAAGAAGCCGATGAGCAGGCGCTGCTGTTGTTCGCCGCGCTGGAACTGCTGCACGCTTCGGCGCTGGTGCACGACGACGTGATCGACAGCTCGGCGACTCGACGCGGGCGACCGACCACGCACATCCAGTTCGCGGCGCTGCATCGCGACCGCGGCTGGCGAGGATCGGCCGACCAATTCGGGATGTCGGCGGCGATCCTGCTCGGCGATCTGGCACTGGCGTGGGCCGACGACATCGTCGCCGGCGTCGAACTGCCGCCCGGCGCCCGCAATCGAGTGCGCCGGGTCTGGGCGGACATTCGCACCGAGGTGCTCGGCGGGCAGTACCTCGACATCGTGGCCGAGGCCAGCGCTTCGGAGTCGATTGCCTCGGCGATGGCCGTCAACACCTACAAGACCGCCTCCTACACGGTGTCACGGCCGTTGCAGTTGGGCGCCGCAGCCGCCGCCGACCGGCCGGACGTGCAAGCGCTTTTCCACGAGGTCGGCAATCGGCTGGGCGTGGCATTTCAGCTGCGCGACGACGTGCTCGGCGTGTTCGGCGACCCGGCTGTGACTGGCAAGCCGTCCGGTGACGACCTGCGCTCCGGCAAGCGGACCGTGCTGCTGGCGACCGCCCTGGAGTTGGCGGACGGGTCAGATCCGGCCGCCGCCAAGCTGTTACGCGCCTCGGTGGGTACCGATCTGAGCGACACCCAGACGCGCGAGCTCTGCGACGTGATCGAACAGGTCGGTGCGCTCGCCGCCGTCGAGGATCAGATCGCCACGCTGACGCGTAGCGCACTGGATCTGGTCGCCGGCGCACCCATCCGCGCGGCGGCCAAGGACGGGCTGGCCGACCTCGCCGACCTTGCCGCGAACCGGTCGGCCTGAGGCCCATGTCCATTCCGACCTCCGCCCCGGTGTCCGCCACCGCTGCGCCCCACGCACTTTCACGGCTGCGGGCATTCGCCGCCGCCGCCGAGGGCCGGCCGGCCTTGTTGGGCTTTCTGGGCGCGGCACTCATCACCACGGGCGGCCTGGGCTCGGGTAGCACCAAGCAGCACGATCCACTCCTGGAGTCGCTGCACCTGTCCTGGCTGCGCTACGGGCATGGCCTGGTGCTGTCGTCGGTGCTGCTGTGGATCGGCGTGACTCTGATGCTGAGCGCATGGCTGTGGCTCGGCCGACGCGCATTGGCCGGCGACGCAAGCGAGTACGCCATGGTCGCCAGCGCCGCGTTCTGGCTGACGCCGCTGCTGCTGTCGGTGCCCTTGTTCAGCCGCGACACTTACTCGTATCTGGCTCAGGGCGCGCTGCTGCGCGACGGGCTGGATCCTTACGCGGTCGGACCGATCGACAACCCGAATGCCCTGCTGGACAACGTCAGTCCGATCTGGACCATCACCACCGCACCTTACGGTCCGGCGTTCATCATGATCGCCAGGCTGGTGACGATGCTGGTCGGCAACCACGTGATCGTCGGGACCATGCTGCTGCGATTGTGCATGCTGCCCGGTCTGGCACTACTGGTATGGGCCACGCCGCGGATCGCGCGGCACGTCGGCGCGAACGTGCCGATCGCGCTGTGGATCTGCGTGCTCAATCCGCTGGTGATCATCCATCTGATGGGCGGCGTCCACAACGAGATGCTGATGGTGGGCCTGATGGCCGCCGGCATCGCGCTGACCTTCGAGCGACGCCCTGTCGCCGGTATCGCCGTGATCGCCGTGGGGATGGCGGTCAAGGCCACCGCCGGGCTCGCGCTGCCGTTCATGGTTTGGGTCTGGATGCGACAGCTGCGTGACCGTCGCGAATACCCAGCGATGAAAGCCTTTTTGGTGGCCTCGGCCGCGACGGTGCTGATTGTCGTCGCGGTGTTCGCCGTGCTCTCCGGGGTGGCCGGCGTGGGACTCGGCTGGCTGACCGCGCTGGCCGGCTCGGTGAAGATCATCAACTGGCTGAGCCTTCCGACCGCGGCCACGAACCTGGTCCACGCCGTCGGAGGTTTGTTCTTCTCGGTCAGTTTCTACAAGACGCTGCAGATTACCCGCGCGATCGGTATCGCGATCATCGCGATGGCGCTTCCGCTGTTGTGGTGGCGGTTTCGGCACGACGACCGTGAGGCGCTCACCGGCATCGCGTGGGTGATGCTCGTCGTGGTGCTGTTCGCGCCCGCCGCGCTGCCGTGGTACTACTCCTGGCCGCTGGCGGTGGTGGCCCCGCTTGCCCAGTCGCGCCGGGCGGTCGCGTCAATCGCGGCGTTCTCGACGTGGATCATGGTCATCTTCAAACCCGATGGCGCTCACGGGATGTACTCGTGGCCGCATGTCCTGTTGGCGACGGCGGTCGCGCTGTTCGTATGGCGGGTACTCAATCGACCCGCGCATCCCGAGCTACCCAGCGACGCGGTGCAGCCGGCCTGAGGTCAGTACGCCATGGCCTGCGCCCGGCGCAGCACTTCACGCGCCTGATGGGCGTGTAACGCGTCGACCGGGCGGGCATTGCTCAGCGCTTCGCGCGAGCCGTCCCGCGTCACCGTCAGCGACGGGTCTGGGGTGAATAGCCAGCGGACGATCTCGGTGTCCTGATAGCCGCCGTCGCGCAGCACCACCAGTAAGCCGGGCAGACTCTTGACCACTTCGCCGGTGCTGGTGAAAAAAATCTGCGGGACGACCACGTCACCGGCACGCCGCACCGCGACCAGGTGGCCTTCTTTGAGATGCTGCTGCACCTTGGTCACCGCCACACCAAGCAGATCGGCGACGTTGCGGAGATCGTAGGTCGGTTCGTCGGGGTCCAGAACATCGTCCCCGACCGGAATCCTGCTCACCGAAGTAGTGTACGGCGGGCCACACCGCTTGTTCAGGCACGCGGCGTAAAGGTTTCGGGCGCAGGGCCGGCCGCCGCCTACGATGGGCGCGTGACTGCAGCGGCGGGCGACGACCTCGAGGGCGCATTGCTCGACGGGCGCTATCGCGTTGCGACCAAGATCGCCACCGGCGGCACGTCGACGGTCTATCGCGGCCTCGACACCCGGTTGGACCGCCCGGTTGCGCTGAAGGTGATGGACTCCCGCTACGCCGGCGATCAGCAGTTCCTGACCCGTTTCCAACTCGAGGCCCGAAGCGTGGCCCGGCTGAAGGATCCGGGGCTGGTCGCGGTCTACGACCAGGGCCTCGATGCCCGGCACCCGTTCCTGGTGATGGAGCTCGTCGAGGGCGGCACGCTGCGCGAATTACTGACCGAGCGCGGGCCGATGCCGCCGCACGCGGTCGCCGCGGTGCTGCGCCCGGTCTTGGGCGGGCTGGCCGCAGCGCACCGGGCCGGCCTGGTGCACCGCGACGTCAAACCCGAGAACGTGTTGATCTCCGACGAGGGCGACGTCAAGATTGTCGATTTCGGGTTGGTGCGCGCTGTCGCGGAAGCCGGAATCACATCCACCAGCGTCATTCTCGGCACCGCGGCCTACCTGTCTCCCGAACAGGTCAAAGATGGACACGCCAGCCCACGCAGCGATGTCTACGCGCTGGGGATCGTCGCCTACGAGCTGCTGACCGGCCAGACGCCGTTCTCCGGCGACACGTCCTTATCGATCGCCTATCAACGCCTGGACACCGACGTGCCCCTACCCAGCAGCGTGATCACCGGAGTGCCTTCGCAGTTCGACGACCTGGTGCAGCGGGCGACGGCACGCGACCCCGCCGGCCGTTATGCCGACGCCCAGGAAATGGGCGCGGAATTGGACGCGATCGTCGACGCGTTGCAGCTGCCCGACTTTCGGGTCCCGACGCCACGCAACTCGGCGCAGCATCGGTCAGCAGCGAGCTCACCTCAGCCAGGCCGACCACGGACCAGAACCGCACCACAGATCTGCGTCAGCCACCGGCCGCGCGGCCGCCGGTGCATCGGCCGACCCGTCAGCTGACTCGTGACCCGCAGGACCGGCAGGCCAAACCCGAAACCCGGGACGGCGAATACCGACAACCCGCAGGACAATTCGCCGGTATCGACCTGGCCGAGTTCGCCTTCGAGCGCGACCGCTCCCGACGCATGATGTTGATCTGGATCGCGGTCGTGTTGTCGATCACCGGGATGGCCGCCGCGGCGGCGTGGACCGTCGGCAGCAACGTCAGCGGACTGCTCTAGTCGCCGTGGCGATCGCGAGCGCGGCGGAGCCGGGCGAAGCGGGTCGCCACTCAGTCGCGCAGCATCTCCGCGACCAGGAACGCCAGCTCCAATGACTGCTGGGTGTTCAGCCTGGGGTCGCACGCTGTCTCGTAGCGTCCGCTCAGATCGGTGTCCGAAATGTCTTGTGCGCCACCGAGACACTCGGTGACGTTCTCGCCGGTGATCTCGACATGGATGCCACCGGGCCAGGTGCCCAGTGCGCGGTGCACCTCGAAGAAGCCCTGCACCTCGTCGACGATTCGGTCGAAGTGCCGCGTCTTGTAGCCGGTGGACGACTCGTGGGTATTGCCGTGCATCGGGTCGCACTGCCAGACCACCTGATGCCCGGTGGCCTGGACCTTTTCGATGATCGGCGGCAACAGGTCGCGCACTTTGTTGTTGCCCATCCGGCTCACCAGCGTCAGGCGGCCCGGCTTGTTGTGCGGGTCGAGGCGCTCGACGTACTCGACCACCTGATCAGGTGTGCTCGACGGCCCGATCTTGACCCCGATCGGGTTGGCGATCACCTCGGCGAACGCGATGTGCGCACCGTCGAGTTGACGGGTGCGATCACCGATCCACAGGTAGTGCGCCGACAGGTCGTAGAGCTGCGGCTCGCCGTCCTCGGGGTCGGACAGTCGGAGCATGGCCCGCTCGTAGTCGAGCACCAAAGCCTCATGACTGGAGTAGATTTCGGCAGTTTGCAGATTGCGGTCGGCCACCCCGCAGGCACTCATGAACTTCAGTCCACGGTCGATCTCGGAGGCCAACGCCTCGTAGCGGGCACCGGCCGGCGAGGTCCGGACGAATTCCCGGTTCCAGTCGTGCACCTCGTGCAGCGACGCCAGACCCGATGAGGTCAGCGCGCGTACCAGGTTCATCGCCGCGCCGGCGTTGGCGTAGGCCCGCACCAGCCGCGACGGGTCGTGCTCACGCACCGCCGCGTCGGGGGCGAATCCGTTGACCATGTCACCGCGGTAGGACCGCAGACCGAGCGCGTCGGTGTCGGCGGATCGCGGCTTGGCGTACTGCCCGGCGATGCGGGCCACCTTGAGCACCGGCACGCTCGCGCCGTAGGTCAGGACCACCGCCATCTGCAGCAGAGTGCGGATATTGCCCTTGATGTGCGGCTCGGTGTTGTCGACGAACGTCTCCGCGCAGTCGCCGCCCTGCAGCAGGAACGCCTCGCCACGGGCGACCTGGGCCAGCATGGCCTGCAACCGAATAATTTCCGACGGCACCGTCACCGGCGGCACGCTCTCCAGAACCGTTCGCCACGGCTCGACCTGCTCGCGCGTCCAACTCGGCTGCTGCGCGGCTGGTTTGGCCAACGCGGCGTCCAGGCGGGCCCGCAGCTCCGCCGGCAGCGGAGGCAGCGACGGGAGCTGCTCGATGGGAAGGTCAACGGTCGAGTTCACCCGTCTATGGTAACCGGGCTGAGCAGGCCCCCAATCCGGCCGCGATCAGGGCCGATGGGCCGACCCTCAACGGGCGGCCAAGCCGACCGCATCGTCGTCGCCCGTGATCACCTGGTATCGGGTCCGCTGGTCGCGGGCGTCGACCAGCGCGTCGTGCACATTCGCCGACCGGCGCGGCAGCCGAGGGCTGCCACGCTCTTCCCAGAGCTGGCGCAGCTCGTGGGTGAATCGCGGGATCTGCGGCGGGAGATGGGTCATCGGGCCCCACAGCTGGCACAGCGCAACGTGGTCGTAGGCGCCGACCCACGCCCACAGTTCGATCGGCTCCTCCCCGTCGACGTCGAAGAACGTCTCGAGATCGTCGCGGATCTGCGCGCGCGACCGCCACACCTGCGAGGCCGGCGACGGCAGCTTGGGCAACACATTCGCGCGTACCCAATTCCCAGCCCGTTCGGGATCGAATTCGGTTGAAACGGCATAGTATTCGCGGCCGTCTTCGGCGACCACCCCGATCGAGATCAGCTCGATGTTGTATCCGTCGTCGATGAACTCGGTGTCGTAGAAATATCGCACTGGCGGCTACCCCACACCGAGCCCGCTGGCGAGCACGCTCGGCACCTGCTCCGGCGGGGGCGCCGGATGCACTTCACGATCCAGCTCCGCGTTGACCATCCGGTGCGACGGTACCCGTGGTGTGCCGGCGATGGTGTACTGCAGCCACAGCTTGGCCCGCACCACCGGACGGCGCCACGTCCGCTCGCGCTGCAGGGCGCGCTTCATCTTGTCCAGCCGGCGCATATACAGATAGCGGGCCCACGGCGCCTGCGGGCGTGACAGCCGAATCGCCCCGATGACCAGCAGCGGAACGAAGAACATGCCGATCAGGCCCGTCCATACCTTGCCCTTGAGCACGACCAGCACTGCCAGCGGCAGCGTCAGCGCCATCGCGAAAACCACACCGGCGCGTAGCACCATCGAATGGGTGGTGTCCTGCCACAGGCTGATGAAGAACATCAACGGGTGCAGTCCCAGGACCAGCAGCCCACCCACCGCGACCGCGGCGAAGACAGCGTCGACCGAGGTTCGTCCGTCTTCCTCCCAGTAGACGTCCGACAGGTGCAGGATCAACGCGTACTCATCGAGCACCAGCGCCGCCCCGATACCGAAAATGATTGCCACCGCCGTGAATTCGGACTCGTTACCATTGACCGACAACGTCACCAGCGTCAGGCCGGAAATCATCACTAGCACGACGCCGATCACCACATGATGGACGTGCTTGGACCCGATGCGGAGGTTGCGCGGCTCCCACCAGCGAGGTGGCCTGCCGATGCTCTGGCGACGTCGGATCAGGCGCACGAAGGTACGCGTCACGAAAAACGTGAGGATGAAGGCGATCAGGCAGCACAGCAGCGGCAGTCGACCGCGACCGATGATGTCGTGTTCGTACCAGTGCAGCACGGTAAAAAGCTACGCGCACTTGGTTCCGATGACCGTCCGCGACACCGACTGACGCCCGGACACCGATAGTCTGTTCCTCGATATGACGAGATGGCGCGCTAGTGCGCAACCGAGTAGCTGGCGAAACGCCTGTTGGTTGTTGCTGCAGCTGCTTGCGCTGGCAGCGCTGGGTTACGCCGGATGGCGGGTGCTCGGAAGCACGTCTATCGGATCGACATCGACGTCTACCGGATGGGCGGTCAGGCCTGGCTGGACGGCCACCCGCTGTACAGCCCCGACGTGAAGTTCCACACACCGATCGGGCTGAACCTGCCGTTTACCTATCCCCCGCTGGCGGCGGTCATCTTCGCCCCATTCGCGTGGCTGGGCATGCCGGCTGCCAGCGTCACCATCACGCTGATCACGCTGGTGCTGCTGCTCGTCTCCACGATGATCGTGCTGACCCGGCTCGACGCCTGGACCACCAGCCGCTTCGTGCCGGGGCCCGCGTGGTTGCGCCGTTGGTGGCTGACGGCACTGATCGTGGCCTGGGCGACGCTCTACTGGGAGCCGATCCAGGCGAACTTCGCCTTCGGGCAGATCAACGTCGTGCTGATGACGTTGGTGATCGCCGAGTGCGTGCCGCGACGCACGCCGTGGCCGCGGGGGCTGCTGCTGGGGTTGGGCATCGCGCTCAAGCTCACGCCGGCGGTGTTCCTGCTGTATTTCCTGCTGAACCGTGACCGCCGCGCCGTGCTGACGTCACTGGCCTCGGTGGTGGCTGCGCTCGCGGCCGGGTTCGCGTTGGCATGGCAGGACTCGTGGGAGTACTGGACCCACACCGTGCGCAACACCGATCGGATCGGATCGGCGAGCCTGAACACCAACCAGAACATCGCCGGCACCCTGGCCCGGCTGGGCCTTGATGAGCATCAACGATTCCTGCCGTGGGTGGTGGCCTGCTTCCTGGTGCTGGCGCTGACAGTGTGGGCGGCGCGCCGGGCGTTGCGTGCCGACGAGCCGGTTCTGGCGGTGATCTGCATTGCCCTGTTCGGCCTGGCGGTATCGCCGGTGTCGTGGTCGCACCACTGGGTTTGGATGCTGCAGGCGGTAGTCGTGACGTCGGTTTTGGCCTGGCGGCGGCGCAACGTGGCGCTGGCGTTCGTCAGTGCCGCCGGGGTGGCGCTGATGGTGTGGACTCCGATCGACCTGATGCCCAAGCATCACGAGGTGACCGCCGCGTGGTGGCGTCAACTGGTCGGGGTGTCGTATCTGTGGTGGGCGCTGGCCACGCTGGTCGTCACCGGGGCCACCGTCGCCGTGCGGACTTCCACCGCGGCCGCGGCGCAGGCTCCTGCGCCCGCGCCGGTGTCCGCCTGATCTGTTTAGCCGGCCGCCGTCTCAGGAATCCGAGACGGCGATGCTTTTCCCGGTGACGCCGGATCGTTGCCGTTCTTCAGCGTCGCGGCGTAGATGTCGACGTACTCCTGCTCGGACAGCCCCATCAGTTCGTAGATCACCTCGTCGATGACCGCGCGTTCGATGAAGCGGTTGCCCGCCAGCCCGTCGAACCGGGAGAAGTCCATCGGCTTGCCGAACCGGACCTTGACCTTGGCGAACCGGAGCATCGAGGTTCCCGGCGGGTTCACTTTGTTGGTGCCGATCATCGCAACCGGGATCACCGGGACGCCGGTCTCCAGCGCCAGCCGCGCCAAGCCCGTCTTGCCCTTGTACAGCCGGCCGTCAGGCGAGCGGGTGCCTTCGGGATACATGCCGAGCAACTTGCCCTCGACCAACACCCGCTTGGCGGTGTCCAGAGCGGCTTGCGCCGCGTCGGCGCTGCTGCGGTCGATCGGCACCTGGCCGACGGCAGTGAAGAACCACCGGCTCAACCAGCCCTTGAAGCCGGTTCCGGTGAAGTATTCCGACTTCGCCAGGAACGTGATCCGTCGTCGCACCACCAGCGGCAGGTAGAAGCTGTCCATCACCGCCAGGTGGTTGCTGGCCAGAATCGCCGGGCCGGATTGCGGGACATGTTCCAGTCCTTCGATTTTCGGCCGACCGAGCAGGGCGAGCAACGGGCCGAGGAAGAGGTACTTCAAAAGCCAGTACGCCATCAAGCCTCCTACTCAGCCGCGCCGACAGTGTTCAGCGCCAAGAGTACCCACCGAGTGTGTGTGCGACCACATGACACTTGCGACTTGCCAACACAGCGACGCCGAGTGGACCGATGTGATAGACCGCCGTCGCGGTTATTCCTCGACAGTGACGGTGATCGGCTGGTACCGACTGTTCGGTGTCGGTTCGTCCGGAGGCGGTTGCGGCTGCCACGGTCCCCGGGCGGGCCGTCCGGCGGTGGCGGCGTCGGCTGGTCGACCTGGTCGACGATCGCGCGGATCACCGCCAGCAGCGCGACGCTGTGCTCGGCGATCACGGTCAGCAGCGGATGCTCCTCCCCGGTGACCATCGCGGCCAACGCGCACACCGGGCACCACACCTGCTGGCATTTACCGGTGCCGGCACCGTCACCGACCGCGCGCGCCGCCGCCAGGCGAATCGCAGGGTCGATCTGGTCGAGAATTCTCTGCGCGAGTTTGCGGAGCTCCGGGCCGATGTCGGAGTGCGCGCCGGTCATTTGGGCCACACCTCCGGATCGGGTCGAAATCGCACCGTCAATTCGCCACCGCGAAGATGCGCGTCCATCACCGTGCATCGCCGCAGGACGGACGCCAGTCGAACTCTGCGCCGCATGCCGCCGGCGCCGACGATCAGGTCGTCGCCGACCCGGCCCAGGCGTAAGCGCGCCCGACTCGATCTGCGGCAACTCTAGCCGCAAACGGTAAACCGACTGCGAGTCCGGATCCGGATTCCAGATCCACCACCGGACGCAGCGGCCCCGGCGGCGCTGACCCGTCCCGACGGCGGGCGCTGTCCAGCAGTTCAGCCAAGCGCCTTGGCGCCGATCGGCTCGCCGGCCAGATGTGGTGTGAGGACCAGCGCCACGTCGCCGATGGCGGCATCGAGCTCGTCGAGCACGGTTCGCTGCTCGCTGATTCGCTCCGAATACCAGTCGAAGGCCGGGTGTGCCGGCAGATTGCGGTACTCGTACGAATCGTCTTGCATCAGAATCTGGTTGACGATTAGTTCCTCGACGCGCACGCCCATCAACGCCAGCGAACCCAGCGTCCGGATCGCTTCGGCCGCCACCACCCGCTCCGCGGTGAGCACCAGATGCGCGCCCACCCGCGTCCCGTCGATCAGCAATGCGCTGAGCTTTTCGACGCGGGCGCTGATGCGTTCCAGCAGCTCCACCAACGCGATCGACCGCACATCGTCGGCACCAGTGGACAGCCGGCGGTGACGCGGCCATGCGCGCTCGACGTAGAGCGCGAACGTCGACGGCAGCGTCAGCATCCGCAACGCGTCGGCGGTCGACGCGCAGTCGACCACCAGGTGATCCCACTGCCCGCACGCTGGCCAGCTCCCCGACCTCGTGCAGACCAAGCACTTCCTGGACTCCGGGCAGCGCCGAAAGTTCTTCCGGGGCAATGTCTCCCAGCTCCGATTCGGGGAAGCGACGGACCGAGCGTCTCGGCCACCGTGCGCCAGCGCGCCTCGAGCAGCGCCAGGGTGTCCATTGCCAGCACGTCGAGAGAACCGGTTGTTTCAAGATCGGCCAGCACCCGGACGGCGTCGCGACTGCCGCTCGGCGACACCGTCACACCCAGCACATCGCCCAGCGAGTGCGCCTGGTCGGTGGACACCAGCAAAACCCGCTGACCCGCGCGCGCTTCATGTACGGCCGTCGCGGCCGCCAACGTGGACTTCCCTACCCCACCCTTGCCGACGAAAAGACTGATCCGAGAGGAGGAGGTGGGCGCTACTGATTCACCCAGACTCACTCAGCCTCGACTCGTTTCTTCAGATCCTTCAATGCGGTGTCGGTCAACCTGCGCTCGGCTTTGCGCTTGAGCAGTCCGATCATCGGGATCGCCAGATCGACCGTGAGTTCGTAGGTGACGTCGGTCCCAGATCCCTTGGAAGCCAAGCGATATACGCCGTCGAGTGATTTGAGCAACGAACTGGAGACCAGCGACCAGCTCACCGACTTACGGTCTTTGGGCCACTTGTAGGACAGCACCAGGGTGTCTTTGAGGACGCTGGTGTCCAGCACCAGGCGCGCGACCTTCGGGTTGCCGGCGGAGTCGGATTCGAGGACCTCTGCCTCCTTGTACTCCGACACCCAATCGGGGTAGGAGCCGATGTCGGCGATCACGTCCATCACCGTGCCCGGGTCCGCGTCGATGTAGATCGTCTGGGCCGTCTTTTCCGCCACCTGGTCGCTTCCTTCTCCGCGGGTCGGGCTGCCCTGCCCGCCGCTATGTCTGCGTCATCGGGGCGAACCTCCGCCCACCGCAGAAACGGTACTCCCCGGCCGAGCTCAGGCCTGGTCAAGCACCGGAGAAACCCCGACAGGGCGGGAGCTCTCCAGCGTCGTCTTCACTTCGAAGGCCATCTTCTTGCCCGCGACGCGACGGCGATGCGTCATTTTCGCAAGATTGCGCTTGGCCCGCTGCGGTGCCGCCGCCCCGGTCGGCTCGGCGTGCAGGAAGTAGTGCAACAGCGCACCGCCCAGCATCGGTTCGAGCCAAATTTCCATCGTGCCGGTCAACGGCCCGGCCACTCGCCCATCGAACGCCCTGCGGCCCGCGATCTTCGGTGACCTCCAGGCGCAGGTCGGGCCACCACCTCCGCCAGTTGGACGGATCGCATACGGCGGCGCCGATGCGCGCCGGGGCGGCGGCCACATACGTCTCGTCGGCAATCTGAACGCTGTGCACGGCCAATAGCTTCACATACCACCGCGCGGGCCGGGAATCGCCTGCTCGTCAACGGGCCTCGCCGGGCCCGCCTTGTCACCCGATAGGCTGTTTCTTTCCTGTTCGCCTGAGATCACTGAAGCGAGGTCGCACACAGTGCGCGAATTAACTGTTCCCGCCGGGTTCACGGTCGGCGAGCATGACAACATCGTCGCCACGGTGTTCGAGCACGAGCGCAACGACCCCGACGCGGTGATCTTCCAGCGCCTGGTCGACGGCACCTGGATCGACGTGACATGCGCGCAGGCGGCGGCCCAAATTCGTTCGACCGCATTGGGTTTGATCGCCGAGGGCGTCAACCCGGGTGACCGGGTCGCCATCTTCTCGGCCACCCGCTACGAGTGGGCGATCCTCGACCAGGCCATCCTCGCGGTCGGCGCACGTCACCGTCCCGATCTACGAGACATCCTCGGCCGAGCAGGTCCGCTGGGTGCTGCAGCGACTCGGCCGCGGTGATCGCCTTCGCCGAAACCGACGCCCACGCCGACAGATCGTCACCGAGTTGGTCGGCGAACTGCCCGAACTACGGCGGGTGCTGCACATCGACGGCTCGGGCCCCAAGGCGCTCGAGCAGCTTCAGGAAGAGGGCGTGTCGGTCGACGCGGCGCGAACTCACCGCCCGCGTCGAGGCGCTGCGCAGCGAAGACCCGGCGACGCTGATCTACACCTCGGGCACCACCGGTCGCCCGAAAGGGCTGCCAGCTGACCCACGCGAACCTGGTCTACGAGACCCGCGGCGCCAAGGCCGTGCTGCCGACGCTGCTGAACAAGGGTGAGCGGCTGCTGGTGTTCCTGCCGCTGGCGCATGTGCTGGCCCGCGCGCTGACGTTGTGCGCGTTCCAGAACAAGGTCGTCGTCGGATTCACCAGTGACATCAAGAATCTGGTGCCGATGTTCGGGGTCTTCAAGCCGACGGTCGTGGTGTCGGTGCCGCGGGTTTTCGAGAAGGTCTACAACACCGCCGCGCAGAATGCCGCCAGCGACGGCAAGGGACGCATTTTCGAGATGGCCGCCCAAACCGCCGTCGACTGGAGCGAGGCCGCCGACAAGCGGCGGCCCGGGTCTGCTGCTGCGCGCCAAGCATGCGCTGTTCGACAAGCTCGTCTACCACAAGCTGCGCGCCGCGCTGGGCGGCAACTGCAACGCATCGATCTCCGGCGGCGCGCCGCTGGGCGCCCGGCTGGGCCACTTCTACCGCGGCGTCGGGCTGACCATCTACGAGGGCTACGGGCTGACCGAGACGAGCGCGGCGATCACCGTTAACCAGATCAACGCGCTGAAGATCGGCACGGTCGGAAAGCTGTTGCCCGGCAACAGCATCCGTATCGCCGATGACGGCGAGTTGCTACTGCGCGGCGGTGTGGTGTTTCACGGTTACTGGCACAACGACCAGGCCACCAGCGAGTCCTTTGACGATGGCTGGTTCAAGACCGGCGACCTGGGCGCGGTCGACGAAGACGGGTTCCTGACGATCACCGGCCGCAAGAAGGAAATCATCGTGACCGCCGGCGGAAAGAACGTCGCACCCGCCGTTCTGGAAGACCGGCTACGGTCGCACCCGCTGATCAGCCAGGCCATGGTGGTCGGGGACGCGAAGCCTTTCATCGGCGCGCTGATCACCATCGACCCGGAGGCGATCGAAGGCTGGAAGCAGCGCAACGGCAAGCCCGCCGGTGCGTCGGTCGGCGATCTCGCTGACGACCCCGACCTGCTCGCCGAGGTGGACGCGGCCGTCAAACAGGCGAATCTGGCTGTGTCGCATGCGGAGTCGATACGTAAGTTCCGCATTCTGCCCGTCGACTTCACCGAGGACACCGGGGAACTGACCCCGACAATGAAGGTGAAGCGCAAAGTGGTTGCCGAGAAGTTCGCCGACGACATCGAGGCGATCTACCACAAGGATTAGCCGCGGATCAGGTCGGACAGTCGCCGGGCCAGATCGTCGGATCGCCACTGCGCGGTGACCCACTCTCGACCGGCGGCGCCCATCGCGGCGGCACGGTCCGGGTCGGCCAGCAACTCGCTGACGGTGTCGGCGATCTGCTCCACCGAATTGCCGTCGACCACCATCCCAGTCTTGTTGTGCTGCACCGTTTCCGGTGCGCCACCGGACGACCCGGCGACGACCGGAACGCCGGTGGCCGACGCTTCCAGGAACACGATGCCGAGCCCCTCGACGTCCAGTCCGGCGCCGCGGGTCCGGCACGGCATGGCGAACACATCGGCCATCGCGTGAAAAGCGGGCAATTCGGCGAACGGAACACCGCCGGTGAACGTGACGTGATCGGCGACGCCGAAGCGTTCGGCCAGCCCGCGCAGCGTGTCCAGATACGGACCGCCGCCGACGATCACCAGTGCGGCGCCGTCCACCCGTCGCCTGATCGAGGGCAACGCCCGGATCAACATGTCCTGGCCTTTGCGCGGCACCAACCGGGACAGGCACACCACGGTGGGCCGCTGGCCCAGGCGATAGCGGGTACGCATTTCGGCGCGACTGGCCGGATCGGGCCGGAATCGCTCGGTGTCGACGCCGGGCGGCAGGTGCTCCAGCGCGGCTTGCGGGCCGAACGCCGAGGCGAAACGCCCTCGCGTGTACTGGCTGACGTAGGTGATGACGTCGCTGGCGTCACCGATCCGGCGCAGCACCGAGCGGGCCCCCGGCAACATCGACCACCCCACTTCGTGGCCGTGGGTGCTGGCCAGCACCCGACGCGCGCCGGCGTGCCGAGCGCGCGGGGCCAGCAGAGCCAACGGCGCCGCGGCACCGAACCAGACCGTGTCGATGTCGTGTTCGGCGATCAGCCGTCGCATCCGCGCGTCGACGGTGGGTACGGGCAGCATCAGTGTTCCGGGATGACGCACGACGCTGGTATCCGGCGGTCTCGGCGTCGAAGGCGTCGGCGTCCTTCCACTGCGGCGCATACACCGTCAGGCGTGCTCCCCCGCGGCGGCCAGCCGTGTCACCAGGTCGACCAGATAGGACTGGATGCCGCCGCGCCGAGGCGGAAAGTCGTTGGTTACCAGCAGGACCCGGGACACCTACGAAGGCTAGCCTGACACCGCGGCGCTCAGCGCGTGGGCTGACGGGTGAGCCATCGCTGCCAATCGGCGAGTATCCCGGCGTCGTCGGTGCCGAGCACATCGTGGACAGCGGTAGGCAGGTCGGTGTGCCGATCGCCGCAGGCGGCGACGTAGAAGCGCGCGCAGCGTGGGCGCTCCGCGGGTGTCGGCGACGAAGCAGCGCGAACAGCCAGGCGCGGTCGTAAGCCAGCGATCGCTGCGGCCCCGGATCGGCGAGATCGGCGTCGGACGGCAGCGCGGCGGGAGGCGCGCATCTCGGGCAGCGGGGTCGTGCGGCCGGGCGACGTAGTCCGCGACGCCCTCGGTCAGCCATCGGGGTGCATCCAACGCCGTATCGGCGCGGGCGGCATAGTGAAAAAGCTCGTGGGTCAACACGATTCGCAGAGCGCGATCACTCATGCCCGCCGCGCCGGGCGCGAAGACTATCCGCTGGCCGAGCGCGATCCGCTGGGCCGGATCGACCCGGTCGGCCACGGCGATCGCGGCGATGTCGGCCCACTGCGCGCCGGATCCGCCACCGGCCTTCGCCTCGAACTGCCGCTGGGTGCCGGTGGCGACCACGATCGATGTCGCGCGGCCAGCCATTGCCCCAGAATGCGTTGACCGCCTCGATCGGCGCGACCGATGTCCGCGGCGACCCGGGTCAGCAGGGCCTGCTGCGCGCGGCCCGCCGAGATTGGTCATCCGCAGCAGTTCGGCCGCCGAGCTCGAAACGCTGCGACGCGCTGACGGGCGACGGAGCGGCGGCTGGCTTGGCCGGACCGCGACGCAGATACCACCGAGGATCAGCTCGACGACAAGTACGCAGGCCAGCAGCCGGCGTCGACGCCTGGGCGCTTAGTAGCGGCGGGCGTCGTAGATCGGGCCGGAGGAGTTCATCGGCACCACCCGCACCGGCACGCCGTAGGTCGACGAGTGAACCATCAGGCCGTCACCGATATAGAGGCCGGCGTGCGAGGCGTCGGAATAGAAGGTCAGCACGTCACCGGGCTGCAGGTCCGATCAGCGAGACCGGCTGCCCGCCGTGTGCGAGCGCCTGGCTCGAGTGCGGCAGCGCGATGCCGGCCTGCTGGAAAGCCCACATCACCAGGCCCGAGCAGTCGAATCCACCGGGCGCGGCGCCACCCCATGAGTAGGGCGACCGACCTGCGTCAGCGCGGCCTGAACGGCGATCGCGCCCTGGCCGGCTCCGGGTCCCCGCGGCGCCCGGTCCGGGACCGCCGGGCTGACCCATGCCGGGCGGCAGCGCCGTCGGGAGCGCGGCGCGGTGGCAGGCGGCCATCGCGGCCGGCGGCGGAGGCGGGCCGGGTCGCGGCCAGGCCGTGCGCTCGTGGGGGCTCAACGCGAGGTATTGCGACTTGACGACCGCGATCTGCAGCTGCAGCCGGCTCTGCTTGGACTGCAGATTCGCGCGCACGGAGGCGGCCTGCTCGGCTGCGGTCTTGGCATCAGCGGCCGACTTCGCCGACTCTTTCTCGGCTTTGGCGGCCTCTTCGCGGGTGGCGCGGTAGGTCGCCATCTGCTGCCAGCATCGCGGTGGAGATCACCCGCGACACGGCCAGCTTGCCGATCAGTTGCTGCGGGGACTCGGCGGTCATGATCGCGTTCATGCCATCGGTGCGGCCGCCCATGTACATCGCGGCGGCAAACTTGTCGACGCCGGTCTGGAAGGTTGCCAACTGCGATTTCGAGGCGTCCGCCGCGGCGATGTCGTCGGTGTGCTTCTTTTCGGCGGCCTGCTGCGCAGCCAGCTTGTTGTTGAGGTCGAGCTGCGCGCTGTGCATCGCTTCGGTGGTCTGCTCGGCCTGCCGGGACAGCTCGTTGAGCTTTGCCATCGCATCGTTGGCCGGGTCGGCCAGCACACTGGCTGGCGGTCACCCCGGAGAGAGCGACGAATCCGGCTACCGCTGCGATCAGCCAGGGCCGAGCGACGCGCAAAGAAGCGCGTTCGCCTTTGAGCCATTTTCGCAAAACGTTGAGTCCTTAAACGCGTCGGCACGACAGCCGGTATCTGCTCTTAGGTCTCAGATAGGTTACGAAACGGCTATCGCGCGTTGTCCAACTCTGAGTTGTTAAGAAAACAGCAAGATTTCACGCTAATCGCCGTTAGGCGACGCCGGGCCGCTGCCGATGGATGGGCACCAGACGCAGTCGCGGCGCCATCCCCGCGTCGGCAAGCACCTCGAGTGCCGCGCGCTCGTCCTCCAGCAAAGTTTCCGGTACCCCGAGTATCACGCTGACGACGCAATCTCGACATCCGGGACCGCGGACGGCGCAGTCCTCGCAGTCGATGACCACTGGTTCTGTCGACTCGGGCGGAACTGACCGCCGTTCGATCAGGCTCGCTGCTGAGCGCCATCCGGCTGCCCCTCTCCATGTTGTCGATCGGTGTTGTACGAGACGCTAACGGCGGGCACCGACAAGTTTCGAGCGCGCGACTCGCGGGCCGTAACGCCGTCCGGCGCGACGCGCCGCGGCACATCTGGGTGATGTCGGTGCGACTGGTTAATGTCGCCGCCATGGGCGCGCCCGCTGCGCGAGCAGCTCAGCCTCCCCGATCTGGACGGGGCTGACCGAAATGTCGCTGCGCGAAACCACTTTCGTCGTTGTCGACCTGGAGACCACCGGCGGCCGGATGACGGGCAGCGACGGAAAGCCCGCTGACGCCATCACCGAGATCGGCGCGGTGAAGGTGCGCGGCGGCGTGGTGCTGGGCGAGTTCGCCACCCTGGTCGATCCGCAGCGCAGCATTCCGCCGCAGATCGTTCAGCTGACCGGCATCACCACCGCCATGGTCTGTGACGCCCCGACAATCGCCGGGGTGCTGCCGATGTTCCTCGAGTTCGCCCGGGGCGCGGTGCTGGTCGCCCACAACGCCAGGTTCGACATGGGCTTCCTGCGGGCCGCCGCCGATCAGTGCGGTATCCGGTGGACGCGGCCGCAGACGCTGTGCACCGTCCAGCTGGCCCGCCGCGTGCTCAGCCGCGAGGAGGCGCCCAGCGTGCGGTTGGCGGCGCTGGCCAAGCTGTTCGCGGTCGCCAGCAAGCCGACCCACCGGGCGCTCGACGACGCGCGGGCCACCGTCGAGGTGCTGCACGCGCTGATCGAACGCGTCGGCAACCAGGGCGTCCACAGTTACGCCGAACTGCGGTCCTATCTGCCCAACGTGCCGCCGGCGCAACGCCGCAAACGGGTGCTCGCCGAGAACCTGCCGAGACGACCCGGGGTCTACCTGTTCTACGGGCCGGCCGACGAAGTGCTCTACATCGGCACGGCAATCAACTTGCGGCGCAGGGTAAGTCAGTATTTCAACGGCTCGGACCAACGGACCCGGATGAAAGAGATGGTCGCGCTGGCCACCAGGGTCGAGCACGTCGAGTGCGCGCACGCACTCGAGGCCGGCGTGCGCGAACTGCGATTGCTCAGCGCCCACGCCCCGCCCTACAACCGCCGGTCGAAGTTCCCGCAACGCTGGTGGTGGGTGGTGCTGACCGAGGAAGCCTTCCCCCGATTCTCGGTGGTCCGCACGCCGCGCCACGACCGCGCGGTCGGCCCGTTCCGGTCCCGCGCCGACGCCGTCGACACCGCAGACTTGCTGGCGCGCTTCACCGGTGTGCGTACCTGCACCAAGCGGCTGGCCCGCGCGGCGCTGCACGGTCCGGCCTGCCCGCAGCTCGAGGTCTCGCCGTGCCCCGGCGCGCGCGACGTGCACCGCGGCGCACTATGGCCCGGCCGTCCACGGCGCCGCGGCGCTGATCGACGGCCTGCGAGAACACGGCGCTGACGGCGGCCGCACGGCGGATCGCCGAACTCGCCGGGCGTCAGCGCTACGAGAGCGCGGCCCGGTTGCGCGACCACACGGTCGCCGCCGTGGAGGTGCTCTGGCGCGGTCAGCGCCTGCGCGCCCTGGCCGCTTTGCCGGAGTTGGTGGCCGCCGCCCCGGACGGCGACGGCGGCTGGCAGCTCGCCGTCGTCCGGCATGGCCAGCTCGCCGCGGCCGGCGACCGCCACGCCGCGGCGTGCCGCCGATGCCCGTCGTCCAGGCGATCGAGGCGGGTGCGCAGGTGGTCCTGCCCCAGCCGGCGCCGTTGGGCGGCGCGCTGGTCGAGGAGACGGCACTGATCGCCCGCTGGCTGACCGCCCCGGGCGTGCGCATTGTGCGGGACCGAGCGGCGAGCAGGGTTGGTGTTCGCCGGTGCGCTCGGCGGGCCCGTGGTCGCGGGTGGGCCGCGGCGGCCCGCTCGGCGCGGATGGCCGCCGAACAGGCCGTCACCAGCCGCGGCTCAGAGCTGCTGACCGAACCGCACCCAACGCGCGAGCAGTTTTTCGGCCGCACCGCTGTCGATCGCCTCGACGGCACGGCCCAGCCCGTCCTCCCACGCCGGCAGCCACTCGGCGCGGCTGGATAGCCCGGCATGGGCCACGATCGCGCCCGCGGCGTTGAGGACGACCGCGTCGCGCACCGGGCCCTTGGCGCCGGCCAGCACCGAGCGGGCCGCCTGCGGCGTTGGCCGTCGGCGTCGCCGCCCAAGCAGTTCGTCGAGGTCGGCGCGCGCGAACCCGAACGCCGGCCGGGTCGAATTTCAGCCTGTCCGACCGTTCCGGCCTGCACCCGCCAGATGGTGCTCGTCGTGGTGGTGGTCAGCTCGTCGAGGCCGTCGTCGCCGTGCACCACCAGCACGCTGGACCGGCGCGCGGCGAAAACCCCCGCCATCACCTCGGCCAGGTCGGCGAATGCACAGCCGATCAGCCCGGCTCGCGGCTGCCCCGGATTAGTAAGTGGCCCAAGCAAATTGAAGACCGTCGGCACGCCGATCTCACGCCGTACCGCCGAGGCGTGCCGATACGACGGGTGAAACTGCGGCGCGAAGCAGAAGCCGATTCCGACCTCGGCGACGCTGCGCGCGACCTCGTCGGGGTCCAGGTCGATGCGCACGCCGAGCGCTTCCAGCGTGTCTGCCCCGCCCGCCAGCGACGACGCTGCCCGGTTGCCGTGTTTGACCACCGGGACGCCGCTGGCCGCCACCACGATCGCCGCCATCGTGGACAGGTTGACCGTGTTGACGCCGTCGCCGCCGGTACCGACCACGTCGACGGTGTCGGTCCCGATCTGGTCGGTGGGCAGCCGGCGGCCGTGCTGCAGCATCACGTCGGCCAGCTCGGCCACTTCCGCTGAGGTCGGCGCCTTCATCTTCATCGCCACGGCGAAGGCCGCGAGCTGGGCCGGTGTCGCGGATGCCGGTGATGATCTGCTCCATCGCCCAGCCGGCCTGCCCGCGCGGCAGATCCTGGCCCGCGGTCAAGACCTCGAGGACTCGCGGCCACGACAACGCCGCTTCAGGGGGCCGCGCAGAGGGCCCCGACGATGACGCCGCCACACCGCCGATGGTCCCACGGCATCGGGGCTGTCGCGGCAGCCAGGGCGACGGCGGCGAAACGACATGAATTCCGCGCACCAAATTGCCGCCCCGGGTAGAACCCGACAACTACAAAGCGTCATACTTGCGGAGTGACGAGTGCGGTAGGGACCTCGGGTACAGCAATCACGGCGCGCGTACATTCGCTCAACCGCCCGAACATGGTCAGTGTTGGCACCATAGTGTGGCTTTCCAGCGAATTGATGTTCTTTGCTGGGTTGTTCGCGTTCTACTTCACCGCGCGGGCGCAGGCGGCGGGTAACTGGCCGCCGCACCCCACCGAGCTGAACCTGTATCAGGCCGTGCCGGTCACGCTGGTGCTGATCGCATCGTCGTTCACCTGCCAGATGGGCGTGTTCGCAGCCGAGCGAGGCGACGTGTTCGGCCTGCGCCGCTGGTACCTGCTCACCTTCGGGATGGGGCTGTTCTTCGTCCTCGGGCAGGCTTACGAGTACCACCACCTGATGAGCCACGGGACCACCATCCCCAGTAGCGCCTATGGCAGCGTGTTCTACCTGGCCACCGGGTTCCACGGGTTGCACGTCATCGGCGGTCTGATCGCCTTCATCTTCCTGTTGGCCCGCACCACGATGAGCAAGTTCACCCCCGCGCAGGCCACCGCATCGATCGTCGTCTCCTACTACTGGCACTTCGTCGACATCGTCTGGATCGCGCTGTTCGCCACGATCTATTTCATCCGATGACCAGCAGGGCAAAGAACAGGAGTGCTCGGTTGAAGAAACTGGGGTTGAACCGATCGCTGAGTGACCGGGCGCGCCGCCGCCTGCGTCGCCGGCTGTCGGCCGGACTGCTGCTGGTGTTGGCCCTGGTGGTGGCCGGCGGACTCGCCGCCGTCCTGACTCCCAGCCCGCAGGTGGCCGTCGCCGACGAGTCGTCCTCGGCGCTGCTGCGCAACGGCAAACAACTCTTCGACACCTCGTGCGTGACCTGCCACGGCGCCAACCTGCAGGGTGTGCCGGACCGCGGGCCCAGCCTGATCGGCGTCGGCGAGGCCGCGGTCTACTTCCAGGTGGGCACCGGCCGGATGCCCGCCATGCGCGGCGAAGCCCAGGCGCAGCGCAAAGATCCGATCTTCGACGAGTCGCAGGTCGACGCGCTCGGCGCCTACGTGCAGGCCAACGGTGGCGGACCGACGATCGATCGAAACGCCGATGGCAGCATCGCGATGAGCTCGCTGCGCGGTGGTGACCTGGGCCGCGGTGGCGACCTGTTCCGGCTCAACTGCGCCTCGTGCCACAACTTCACCGGCAAGGGTGGGGCGCTGTCCTCCGGCAAGTTCGCGCCCGAGCTGGAGGCCGCCAACGAGCAGCAGATTCTCGCCGCCATGCGCACCGGGCCGCAGAACATGCCGAAGTTCTCCGACCGTCAGCTGTCGTTCGACGCGAAGAAAGACATCATCGCGTACGTGAAAAACGCCACCGAGACGCCGAGTCAGGGCGGCAACGGTTTGGGCGGCTTCGGTCCCGCGCCAGAAGGCATGGCGGCGTGGATCATCGGGATGGTCGCCCTCATCGCCGGGGCGCTGTGGATTGGGGCGCGATCATGACGAACGACAGCGGACACCCCACCCAGGACGAACTGAACGCGATGTCACGCGACGAGCTCGTCGCTCTCGGCGGACGGCTCGACGGCGTCGAGACCGTCTTCAAGGAGCCGCGCTGGCCGGTCGAGGGCACCAAAGCCGAGAAACGCGCCGAACGCTTGGTCGCCATCTGGCTTCTGCTGGGTGGTTTGCTGGGGCTCGCGCTTCTGTTGGTGTTCTTGTTCTGGCCGTGGGAATACCAGCCTTACGGTTCTCCTGGCAATCTCGCCTACTCGCTGGCGACTCCGCTCTACGGCCTGACGTTCGGTGGGTCGGTGCTGTGCATCGCGATCGGGGCGGTGCTTTTCCAGAAAAAGTTCATCCCCGAAGAGATTTCGATCCAAGATCGTCACTACGGCGAAGCCGGCTCTGACGAGATCGACCGCAAAACGGTGACCGCCAACCTCACCGACGCTCTCGACGGATCCACCATTCGTCGCCGCAAGCTGATCGGGCTGTCGCTGGGCGCGGGCCTGGGCGCTTTCGGTCTCGGCACGCTGGTGGCGTTTGCCGGCGGCCTGATCAAGAATCCGTGGAAGCCGGTCGTGGAGACCGCCGACGGCAAGAAGGCCGTGCTGTGGACCTCCGGTTGGACGCCCCGCTACCACGGTGAAACCATCTTCCTGGCCCGGGCCACCGGCGAAGGCAAAGGCTCGCCGTTCATCAAGATGCGACCCGAAGACCTCGACGCGGGCGGCATGGAGACCGTGTTCCCATGGCGCGAATCCGACGGCGATGGCACCACAGTGGAATCGCACGAAAAGTTGACCCTGATCTTGTCCGCCGTCCGCAACCCGGTGATGTTGATCCGCATCAAATCCGCCGACCTGTCCAAGGTGGTCAAGCGCAAGGGCCAGGAGAGCTTCAACTTCGGTGAGCTGTTCGCCTACACGAAGGTGTGCTCGCACCTGGGCTGTCCCGCATCACTGTATGAGCAGCAGGACTACCGCATCCTCTGCCCGTGCCACCAGTCGCAGTTCGACGCGCTGCACTACGCCAAGCCGATTTTCGGCCCGGCCGCGCGCGCATTGGCTCAACTACCGATAACAATCGACGCTGACGGGTATCTGGTTGCCAACGGTGACTTCATCGAACCCGTCGGACCGGCATTTTGGGAGCGCACAACGATATGAGTCCAAAACTGAGTCCCCCGAGCGTCGGCGACGTGTTGGCCGGTCAGGGTAATGCCGTCGACTCGCGTTACCACCTCGCGGCCGCGACCCGCCGCCAGCTCAACAAAGTCTTCCCGACGCACTGGTCGTTCCTGCTCGGTGAGATCGCGATGTACAGCTTCATCGTGCTGCTGCTGACGGGCGTGTACCTGACGCTGTTCTTCGACCCGTCCATGCAGGACGTGACCTACAACGGCGTCTACCAGCCGCTGCGTGGCGTCGAGATGTCCAAGGCGTTCGCGTCGGCCCTCGACATCAGCTTCGAGGTGCGCGGCGGTCTGTTCGTCCGCCAGGTCCACCACTGGGCCGCCCTGCTGTTCGCGGCGTCGATCATGGTGCACCTGGCCCGCGTCTTCTTCACCGGCGCATTCCGCCGGCCCCGCGAAGCCAACTGGGTGATCGGCTCGCTGCTGTTGATCCTGGCCATGTTCGAGGGGTACTTCGGCTACTCGCTGCCCGACGACCTGCTGTCCGGCATCGGCCTGCGCGCCGCGCTCTCGTCAATCACCTTGGGGATGCCGGTGGTCGGCACCTGGCTGCACTGGGCGCTGTTCGGCGGCGACTTCCCTTGCGGCGGTGTAGGAAACGACTGCACGGTGGCGGGCTACATCGTCCCGAGAATGTACGGCCTGCACATCTTGCTGCTGCCGGGCATCATCTTGGCGTTGATCGGCGCGCACCTCGCATTCGTCTGGTTCCAGAAGCACACCCAGTTCCCCGGCCCCGGCCGCACCGAGCACAACGTCGTCGGCGTACGCGTCATGCCGGTCTTCGCGGTGAAGTCCGGCGCGTTCTTTGCATTGACCACCGGTGTGCTCGGCCTGATGGGCGGCTTGCTACAGATCAACCCGATCTGGAATTTGGGCCCCTACAAGCCATCTCAGGTCTCGGCGGGTTCGCAGCCGGACTTTTACATGATGTGGCCCGACGGCTTGGCCCGACTCTGGCCGGCGTGGGAGTTCTACTTCTTCCACCACACCATTCCCGCAACGGTCGCGGTCGGGACCCTCATGCTGGGGATCTTCGCCCTGTTGATCATCTATCCGTTCCTGGAGAAGCGATTCAGCGGCGACCACGCCCACCACAACCTGTTGCAGCGTCCGCGTGACGTGCCGGTACGAACATCGGTCGGCGCCATGGCCATTGCGTTCTACATGGTGCTGACACTGTCGTCGATCAACGACATCATCGCGCTGAAGTTCCACGTCTCACTGAACGCGACGACCTGGATCGGGCGTATCGGCATGATCGTGCTACCGGTGGTCGTCTACTTCATCACGTACCGCTGGTGCGTCGCACTGCAGCGCAGCGACCGGGCCGTCCTCGAGCACGGCGTCGAGACCGGAATCATCAAGCGCCTGCCGCACGGCGCCTACATCGAACTGCACCAGCCTCTGGGCCCGGTCGACGAGCACGGCCACCCCGTGCCGCTCGAATACCAGGGCGCTCCGGTGCCGGTGAAGATGAACAAGCTCGGCTCCGGTGGCTCTCCCGGTTCCGGCAGCTTCCTCTACGCCGACCCGGCCTCCGAGGACGCCGCTCTGACCGAGGCGCACCACGCCGCCGCATCTCGCGCGCTCACCGCGCTGCGGGAGCACCAGGACGGCAGCAACGGCAACGGCTCCTCAAACGGCCACGGCTCGACGAACGGTCACCACTAAAACGCTCAGCTGGTCGCGGCTTCGCAGGGCTGAAGCCGCGATCGACTGACCCGTCCGGGCGTCAGACCCGGTCAATGCCTGAGCGGCAAGGGAATCAGGCGGCGAGCAGGCCGCGGAGTTGCCGCACCTTGCGCCACGGCACCAGCGGCATGACCAGCGTGATGGCGCCGGCGATCGCGTAACCGGTCCACGAGTAGGCATCGTGGCCGATCGCCATCGCGTACGTCGCGGTCGCCACCGCAAGCAGCGCCCCACCCATGGTGCCCATCAGCGCGACAGTGCCGCGCAGCCAGAAGCGATCGACCTCGGAGTCGGGCAGCGCCGACCGTTGCGTGGTGACCCGCTCGGTGGCGCCATGCGTCAGGCCGGCCGTCGGCCCAGACCTGATCGACTGTGCACTCACCGTTCGCGCCGGTGAGCCTGCTGAGCGGGCCGCCGGCGCGTCCCGGGTGATGCGGCGGGCGCGTAGCAGCATCGGGATCGCCGCCAGGATGATCAGCCCGGAGATGATGATGATCGCGTAGAGCACCGATGAGGCGTGCGGGTTGCCTTTCGCGGAGTGAAAGCCCCGGCCCAGATCCATCAGGGCGACCAGAGCGGCCACGCTCATCCCGACCAGCGCCAGCCAGATGGCGGCGCACGAGCCGATCAGGATGCGGTCGGACGTGACCGCGGCGATTTTGCCGCGCGCCCCCCAGGCCTGGGAGTACTTATCGATCATCAGCAGTTGACCTGAGGTTGGTTGTTCTCGTTGGCCGACAAGACTGTCCCATCGCTGGCGGTGACCTTGCAGTTGAGTTTGCTCAGGCGCAGCAGGCTGGACGCCTCGATCGAGCCGACGTCGGACGCCGAGATCGGGGTGAGCGTGATCGTCCAGGGGATGTAGACGTTGGACAGCGTCCGTCGCATCCCCGACGCATCGGTGTAGGTGATCGTGATCTGGTCGAACGGCGCCTTGGTGCCGGTCACCGAATACGTGTACTGCTTGGGCCCGGCCGGAGCGGGTGGGGGTGCCGGCGGCGCCGGAGCAGGGGCCGGCGCGGGTGCGGGGGCCGGCGCCGGCGCTGGCGCCGGAGGTGGCGGCGGCGGGGGTGGTGGCGGCTCGCTGGACGACGGCGGAGGCGGTGGTGGCGGCTCGCTGGACGACGGCGGTGCCGGTGGGTGCGTCGTGGTGGTGACGATGATCTCGTCCTGGATCGGCGGCGTGGACGTCGTCGGCGTGCTGGGCGTGGCCAGCTTGTTGGTGTCGGTGCGCGCGAACAGCAGCGACACCGAGACAACGAGGGCGATCGCCGCGACGATCGCGGCGACGCCGACGATCCACGGCCAGCGGGCGGTCTTCTCCTCCTGGTCCTCAGGAGCTGCGGCGTCGTAGTGGTCGTAGTCGTAGAGGTCGAGGTTCGCGGGAACGTAGGGTCCGCTGCTGATGTGCTCGGACTCCGGAGCGGAGTAGGCCCGCGAGTAGACATCGGTCTGGCCGGTCGCGCCTTCAGCGTCGGACTCCCCCGGGCTCGCGTCGAAATCGCCGTCGCCACCGTCGAGTTCGCCGCCGTCCCGGCTGGCCTCGACGCCGGGTCCGAGTTCTTCGGACTCCGGTCCTGGTGGATTCGGCCCGCTCATGATCGCCTGTCCTGTTCGACTACTTCATCGGCGTGCGCAGCACCGCGGTCGTGGTGTCGGGCGCGCGCTCCGATGTTCCTCAATATGCCTCGGAAAACCCTACCCAACGGGATCTCGTGCGACATTCTGGGCGACCGGGTCACGGATCAACTGATGCCCGGATTGTGACCTAAATGCCGGCTGCCGGAGCGTCTCAGTGCTTCTCGGGCCCCACGTAGTACTCGAAGACCAACCCGGCCGCCGAACTCAGGATGAACACAACCCCGGCACCGATCAGCCACGGCAGCCACAAGGCGATGCCGACGGCCGCCACCGAACCGGACAGCGCGATCAGGATCGGCCACCAGCTGTGCGGGCTGAAGAAACCCAGTTCCCCTGCGCCGTCGCTGATCTCGGCGCCCTCGTAGTCCTCGGGGCGGGTGTCGAGCCGGCGGGCGACGAACCGGAAGAACGTGGCGATGATCAGCGCCAGCCCGCTGGTCAGCGCGAGCGCGGTGGTTCCGGCCCACTCGATGCCGCCGGTGGCGAACAGGCTGGTCAGCACGCCGTAGAGAACCGTGCAGAAGATGAAGAACGCCGCGATGAACTCGAACAGCCTGGCTTCGATGTGCATGGGTATCCCTACTTGCTGGCCTGCGGCGCCATCTCGCCGCGACGGGTGTCGAACGGGTGAGTGGTGACCGCGACCGGAGACTGCGCGATGGCCTGCAACGCCTGGGCGTTGGTCTTACCGGCGATCCGCTGCTGCAGGTAGGCCTTGAAGTCGTTGGGCTGAACCACCCGGACCTCGAAGTTCATCATCGAGTGATAGGTGCCGCACATTTCCGTGCAACGACCCACGAACGCACCGGTCCGGTCGATCTTGGCCACCTGGAAGCGGTTGACCGAGTGGTTGGCCGCCGGGTCAGGCATCACGTCGCGCTTGAACAGGAACTCCGGCACCCAGAACCCGTGAACCACGTCGGCCGAGGCCAGCTCGAACTCGATCCGCTTGCCGACGGGCAGCACCAGCACCGGGATCTCGGTGCTGGTCCCGACGGTCTCGACCCTGTCGAAGTTGAGGTAGGTCCGGTCTTCTCTGTTGAATCCGCGCACCGCGCCGACCACTTCCTCGCCGCGCTTGTCCTTGCCCTCGGGCTTGGAGACCATGGCCGCCTTGCGCGCCGCGTCCGCTCCGTCGTACTTGAGCGTGCCGTCCTTGAAATCGATCTTCTGGTAGCCGAACTTCCAGTTCCACTGGAACGAGGTGACGTCGACGACGACCTCGGGGTCGGCCTCCAGGTGCAGCATCTTCTCCTGCACCACCACGGTGAAGTAGAACAACACCGAGATGATCAGGAACGGCGTCACGGTGAGCACCAGCTCCAGCGGCATGTTGTAGCCGAATTGCCGGGGCAGTTCGGTGTCAGTCGCCTTCTTGCGGTGGAATGCCATCGACCAGAACATCAGGGCCCAGACGAGCACGCCCACCACGAGCGACGCGATCACCGCGGCGATCCACAGCTGGCGGTTCCAGTCACCTTCCTCGGTGATGCCTCGCGGCCAGCCCAACGCCATCGCGTCGGTAAAGCTGCAGCCACTCAGGCTGATCGCCAGCAAGCCCAGCATGCCGACTACCGCGGGCTTGCGAAGCCTGCGGAAACCTGACGATCGGCTCTTCAACAAGCCCTGCGAACAGCCTGGCCCGCGAGATGTCACGGTCGCGCCTCCTGAGAATCACAAGCTGGACCCGACGTCGCACATCCCCCGGTCAAGGGGACTGTCGGCTGACTCGCACGTCGAATACTACGCAGCGTAGACCACGCACGCAGCGGAGCCGAGTGCAGGCCCGCCGCTTTTTGTGTCACCGCTTTGCGGCATCGATGAGCGGCCGCCGCTTGCGGCATACTGATCGGCGATGTGTGGATTGCTGGCCTTCGTGGCCGCCCCGGGCGGCGCCGAGCCGTCCGGCAGCGCGCATGCCGCCGCCGAGGCCATCGCGCAGGCTTCACATCTGATGCGCCACCGCGGACCGGACGAGCCGGGCACCTGGGCCGACCCCGCCGGGACGGTCGTGTTCGGCTTCAATCGGCTGTCGATCATCGACATCGCGCATTCGCACCAGCCGCTGCGCTGGGGCCCACCGGACACCCCCGACCGCTACGAGCTGGTGTTCAACGGCGAGATCTACAACTACCTGGAGTTGCGCGCCGAGCTCGCCGAACAGCATGGCGCCGTGTTCGCCACCGACGGCGACGGCGAGGCCATCGTCGCCGCCTACCACTACCTGGGCGCCGACGCTCTGCCGCGACTGCGCGGCATGTTCGCCTTCGCGTTGTGGGACACGCTGACCGGCGAATTATTCTGTGCCCGTGACCCTTTCGGCATCAAACCGCTGTTCGTGGCGACCGGAACAGGCGGCACCGCGGTGGCCAGCGAGAAGAAATGTCTGCTTGATCTGGCCGAATTGATCGAGTTCGACGCTGGAGCCTCTGGGATCGACGAGCGCGCCGTGCAGCACTACACGGTCCTGCAGTACGTGCCCGAACCCGAGACGCTGCATCGCGGCGTGCGCCGGCTGGAATCGGGCTGTTATGCCCGCATCCGCCCGGGCCGGCAGCCGGAGACCACCCGCTACTTCGTGCCGCGCTTCGCCGCGGTCCCGATCGCCCGCGGCACCGAGCAGGCCCGCTACGACGAGATCACCGCGGTCCTGGAGGACTCGGTGGCCAAGCACATGCGGGCCGATGTCACCGTCGGTTCGTTTCTGTCCGGGGGAATCGACTCGACGGCGATCGCGGCGCTGGCGATCCGGCACAACCCGCGGCTGATCACCTTCACCACCGGCTTCGAGCGTGAGGGTTTCTCCGAAATCGACGTCGCGGTCGCGTCGGCCGAGGCGATCGGCGCACGCCATATCGCCAAGGTCGTTTCGCCCTGACGAGTTCGTCGAAGCGTTACCCGAAATCGTCTGGTACCTCGACGAACCGGTGGCGGACCCGGCCCTGGTCCCGCTGTTCTTCGTCGCCCGCGAAGCACGCAAGCACGTCAAGGTGGTGCTCTCCGGAGAGGGCGCCGACGAACTGTTCGGCGGCTACACAATTTATCGGGAACCCTTGTCGCTGAAGCCTTTCGACTATCTCCCCAGTCCGCTGCGGCGCTCGATGGGCAAGGTGTCCAAACCGCTTCCGGAGGGTATGCGCGGCAAGAGCCTGCTGCACCGCGGATCCCTGACGCTCGAAGAGCGCTACTACGGCAACGCCCGCAGCTTCTCCGACGCACAGTTGCAGGACGTGCTGGCCGCCTTCCGGCCGGAGTGGACCCACACCGACATCACGGCGCCGGTCTACGCCGAATCAGCCGACTGGGACCCGGTTGCGCGGATGCAGCACATCGACCTGTTCACCTGGCTGCGCGGCGACATTCTGGTCAAGGCCGACAAGATGACCATGGCCAACTCCCTGGAACTGCGCGTCCCGTTCCTGGACTCCGAAGTGTTCGCCGTCGCGTCCCGGTTGCCGGTGGATGCCAAGATCACCCGCACCACCACCAAGTACGCGCTGCGCCGCGCGCTGGAGCCGATCGTCCCGCCGCATGTGCTCAACCGCCCGAAGCTGGGCTTCCCGGTGCCCATCCGGCATTGGCTTCGCGCCGGTCCGCTGCTGGAGTGGGCGCACGAGACGATCGACGCGTCGGCGACCGACTACCTGATCGACCGCGCGGCCGTTCGGCGAATGCTGGACGAACACCGTTGCGGCACAACCGATCACAGCCGCAGGCTGTGGACCGTGCTGATTTTCATGCTGTGGCACGCGATCTTCGTCGAGCACCGGGTGGTGCCACAGATCAGTGAGCCGCAGTATCCCGTCGAGCTCTAGGCGAGAACGGTGGCGATTTCGGTGGCCGCGTCGTCGCCGTAGGCATCCGCCAGCCGGCTCTTCGCCGTTGCCGGGTCCCAGGTCCATTCCTGGGTACCGGTCGACTCCAGCACCAGCACGGCGACCAGCGAGCCCAGTTGAGCCGAGCGCTCCAGGCTCAGTCCCCCGCTGCGGCCGGTGAGGAATCCGGCCCGGAAGGCGTCACCGACACCGGTTGGGTCGGTGAGGCTGGTTTCGGGCACCACTCCGACGTGGACCGTCGTACCGTCGCGGTCGACGATGTCGACGCCCTTGGCTCCCAGCGTGGTCACCCGCAGGCCCACCTTGCCCATCACGTCGGCCTCCGACCAGCCGGTCTTCGACTGAATCAGTTCCCACTCGTAGTCGTTGCTGAACAGGTACTCCGCGCCGTCGACGAGCTTGTCGATCTCCTCGCCGGAGAGCCGGGGCAGCTGCTGCGACGGGTCCGCGGCAAAGGGCAGGCCGAGCTTGCGGCACTCCTCGGTGTGCACCACCATCGCGGCCGGGTCGTTGGCGCCGATGATCACCAGGTCCGGCTTGCCGAGCGAGGAGACCAGGTCGGCGAGCTTGATGTTGCCGGCCTCGGACATCGCACCCGGGTAGAACGACGCGATCTGCGCCATGTCCTGGTCGGTGGTGCAGACGAAACGCGCAGTGTGAGCGGATTTCGAGATCAGCACATGGTCGGTGTTGACGCCGTGCGACTGCAGCCACTTGCCGTAGTCGGCGACGAAGTCGTCGCCGGCCGCCCCGACCAGCGCCACGTCGCCACCCAGCACGCCGATGGCGAAGGCGATGTTGCCGGCGACGCCGCCCCGATGGATCACCAGGTCGTCGACCAGGAAGCTCAGCGACACCTTCTCCAGGTGCTCAGCCAGCAGGTGCTCGGAGAACCGACCGGGAAACCGCATCAAATTGTCAGTGGCAATAGAACCGGTTACCGCAATCGTCACGAAACTCCACCCCTTCAAGTCCTAAGTTTGGCTATCGAAGCCTACCTGTGACCACGGTCGGCTCTGCAGCGCGGGCAGCCGCCCGCTAGCCTCCGTAGAAGAACCTCGCGGCGGCCTGACGCGTCCCTGTTGGCCCTGCGGCCTTGCTATCCGAGGAGATCCGTTTATGCCCGGTCCGTACCCGTCGGACCGCCGTGTGGGCTCCGACGGATCGCCGTTCTCCGACACGCATCCGAGCGAGCCGATTCCGGCCTCGCCGGGGTATCCGGCACCGCAGGCGGCGGTGTATCCGGGCCCGATGCAAGCCCCGGTGCCCTACCCGAAGCCCCGCCGTCGCCGACTGCTCGTCGGCGCCATCGCTGCGCTGCTCGTCATCGCGGGGGTGATCGCGGCGATCTGGCAGATCTCGCACCGAGCCCCGGTGGCCACGCCAGGCGCGTTCTCCGATGCCACCGCCACCTCGGCTATCCAGGGCTACCTCGACGCACTGCAGCACCGCGACACCGAGGCCATCGCCCGCAACACGCTCTGCGGCATCTACGACGCCGTCCGGGATCGCCGTTCCGATCAAGCGCTGGCCAAACTGAGCAGTGACGCGTTCCGTAAGCAGTTTTCCGAGGCCAAGGTCACATCGATCGACAAGATCGTCTACTGGTCGAACTACCAGGCCCAGGTGCTGTTCACGATGCGCGTGCAGCCGTCCACCGGCAGCAGCACTCGCAATGAGGTGCAGGGCGTCGCGCAGCTAATCAGCCAGCACAATCAGATTCTGGTGTGTTCCTACGTGCTGCACAGCGCAGGAATGTATTAACGGCGCTGAGTCAGCGTCAGTTGAACGAGTCGCCGCAGGCGCACGAGCCGGAGGCGTTCGGGTTGTCGATGGTGAAACCCTGCTTCTCGATGGTGTCGACGAAGTCGATCGAGGCGCCCTGGATGTACGGCGCGCTCATCCGGTCGACGGTGAGCTTCACGCCGCCGAAGTCGGCGGTGAGGTCGCCGTCGAGCGCGCGGTCGTCGAAGAACAGGTTGTAACGCAAACCGGCGCATCCCCCGGGCTGGACCGCGATTCGCAGCGACAGATCGTCGCGGCCCTCCTGGTCCAGCAGCGATTTGGCCTTGGCTGCCGCGGCATCGGTCAAGGTCGCGCCGTGGGTGGTGGCGGTGGCTGACTCGTCCTGAACAGTCATTGCTTCTCCCTGTAGGTACTGGTGTCCGGATGGGTTCGCTCGAGCGATTCAACCCACCTCATCAAAGGTACCTTGTCGCGCTGCTATTCGGAGAGTCGTGCCGCGACGTCGGCGGCGAGTCCCATCAGTTGGTTGGCGGCATCGGCCGAGGCCAGCCGCACCGAACCGGCGTGATCGGAAACCGACACGGCGCTGCGGATGCCCGCGGATTGGAAGGTCGGCTCGTCCAGCGCCACCTGTCCGGCCAGCACGATCACCGGGACCTGCGCCGTTCGCGCCAGCGTTCCGACCACCTTGCCGCGCAGCGACTGCTCGTCGAATTTGCCTTCCCCGGTGATGACCAGGTCGACCGCGGCGAGGTCAGCGGCCAAGCCGGTGTGCTCGGCGATGATCGAGGCACCCGACTGACAGCGACCGCCCAGCGCGAGCAGCGCCGCTGCGATCCCACCGGCGGCCCCCGCGCCCGACTGCGCACTGACCGGCCGTCCGGCGGCGGCGTCCAACTCGCAGGCCCACTGCTCGAGGCGGTCTTCGAGGACGGCCACGGCGCCCGGATCGGCGCCCTTCTGCGGGCCGAACACCCGGGCCGCGCCCCAGGGTCCCACCAGCGGGTATTCCACGTCGCAGGCGGCGATCAGCTCCACTCCGCCGAGCCGCCGCTGCGCGGTGGGTAGGCCGCCGAGCTCCTCGATCAGTCCGCGACCACCGTCGGTACAGGCAGAGCCGCCCAACCCGACCACGATTCGGGTCGCACCCGCGTCCAGGGCCGCCGCGATGAGCTGGCCAACGCCGCGGCTGTGCGCCGCCAGTGCGGTCTGCGGTGTCGGCGGGCCACCGAGCAGGGCGAGTCCGCAGGCCTGCGCGCATTCCAGGTAGGCGGTCTGCGAGGCCGGCTCCAGCACCCACTCGGCGCGCACGTCGTCGGTCAGCGGGCCGCGGACGCTGCGCACCCGCCGCTCCCCCAACCGGCCGGCCAGCACGTCGACAAATCCAGGACCGCCGTCGGACTGCGGCGCGACGATGATCCGGTCATCGGGGCGCGCTCTGTTCCAGCCCGTCGCGATGGCCGCTGCCGCCTCGATCGCGGTCAGGGTGTCGCCGAAACTGTCCGGTGCGATGAGCAACCGCAGGGCCGGCGCATCGCGTGCCGATCCACTCATCTGGGCAACATTAGGGCCTGCCGCGGACCCGGCCGTTTTCCAGACATGTCCGTCGCGAAGTAACCTGGCGGGCGTGAAACTGCTGGGCCGTAATAAGGACGAAGACCGGGGCGAGAACCCGCCGACGGCCGACCTCGCAGCACCGGCGTCTGTCGCCCCCCGGACCACCGCTCCCAAGGGGCGGCCCACGCCGCGACGCGATGCCGGTCGCAAGGGCCCGATCGCGCCGGCGCCCATGACGTCCTCGGAGGCCAGAGCCCGACGAAAGTCGTTGGGTGGACCCAAACTCAGTCGCCAGGAACGCAAGGAGCAGAGCTCTGCGCGGCGCACCCAGATGTCCGACCGGCGCGAGCGCATGATGAGCGGCGACGAGCGGTATCTGCTGGCCCGTGATCAGGGACCGGTGCGCCGATATGTGCGCGACATCGTCGACTCCCGTCGCAACGTGCTCGGCCTGTTCATGCCGTCGGCTCTGGGGCTGATGTTTTTCATGTTCGCCGTACCTCAGCTCCAGCTCTATGTGTCGCCCGCGATGCTGCTCCTGATGCTCTTGATGGCAATCGACGGCCTGCTTCTCGGCCGCAAGGTCGCCCGCAAGGTCGACGAGAAGTACCCGCAGGACACCGAAAGCCGTTGGAAACTAGGGCTTTACGCGACGAGCCGGGCGTCGCAGATGCGCCGGATGCGGGCACCGCGGCCCCAAGTCAAGCACGGCGACAGTGTCGAGTAGGCGTCCCCGGACGAAGGCTTTGCACGGCGATCCACTGCGCCCGGCGGCGCCGCGCTTGCGATCGGGTGCTTGATCCACGGTGCGAACGTTGGTGCTCGGTGGAGTCAGATCGGGAAAGTCCCGGTGGGCGGAGACCGCCATTGCCGAGTCGCTGGCGACGGACCAGCCCGTGCACTATCTGGCGACCGGAAAAGCAGCCGACCCCGATCCGTCCTGGCGGCAGCGGGTAGCCGAGCACCGCGATCGCCGGCCGCAGCATTGGCACACCGTCGAAACCGACGAAGTCGCACAGCAATTGCGCCGATCGCCGAACACCGCCACGCTGGTCGACGACATCGGCGGCTGGCTGACTGCCACGCTGGATCGGCACCAGGCCTGGGAAGGCGGGTCGGTGTCGGCGGACCTCGACGAACTGACGAGCGCCGTCGCGGGTTTCAGCTCACCACTGGTGCTGGTCAGCCCGGAGGTCGGCCTGACGGTCCACGCCGCCACCGCGTCGGCCCGCCGGTTCACCGATGAGCTGGGCTCACTCAACCAGCGATTGGCCGCGCTGTGCGAACGCGTGGTGCTCGTGGTGGCCGGCCAACCGCTGCCGATCAAGCAGCCCGGAACATGACGATGTTCGCACCGGTGACGCCGCCCGACACGGTCTCAGCGGCGGCCGCCCGCGCCCGCCAGGACACCCTCACCAAACCGCGCGGCGCCCTGGGCCGCCTCGAAGATCTGTCTGTGTGGGTGTCATCCTGTCAAGGGCAATGCCCGCCAACACAATTCGAGCGGGCCAGGATCGTGGTCTTCGCCGGTGACCACGGCGTCGTCCGATCCGGTGTGTCGGCCTATCCCCCGGAAGTCACTGCGCAGATGGTCGCCAACATCGCCGCCGGCGGCGCGGCGATCAATGCCCTCGCCGACATTGCCGGAGCGACCGTGCGGGTCGTCGACCTCGCCGTGGACGCCGACCCGCTGTCGTCCGAGATCGGTGCCCACAAAGTTCGACGAAGCAGCGGCGACATCGCCACCGAGGACGCCCTCACCGAGCAGGAGGCCCGGGACGCGATCGACGCCGGCCGCCAGATCGCCGACCAGGAAGTCGACGGGGGCGCCGATCTGCTGATTGCGGGCGACATGGGTATCGGAAACACCACTGCGGCAACGGTTCTGGTAGCGGCGCTGACCGGGGTCGAGCCGGTCGCCGCGGTTGGCTACGGGAGCGGGATCGACGACGCCGGATGGGCCCGTAAAACGGCCGCGGTGCGTGACGCGTTGTTCCGCGCCGAGCACGTGCTGGCCAATCCGATCGCCACCCTGCAGTGTTGCGGTGGAGCTGATTTGGCGGGTATCGCCGGCTTCTGCGCGCAGGCTGCGGTACGGCGGACACCGGTCCTGCTCGACGGCATGGTCGTGACGGCCGCCGCCCTGATCGCCGAGCAGTTGGCGCCGGGCGCACGGCTGTGGTGGCAGGCCGGTCATCGGTCGACCGAGCCCGCCCATGCGCTCGCGCTGGCCCGACTCGGCCTGGATCCGATTGTCGATCTGCGGATGCGGCTCGGCGAAGGCAGCGGCGCCGCGGTGGCACTGCCGGTGCTGCGAGCGGCGGTGGCCACGCTGTCGTCGATGGCGACGTTCGCCGACGCCGACGTCACCGACCGCCCACCATCGTGATCGGTTCGCTGGCAGCGGCTTTCGCGTTCGAAACCGTCGTCCCGATGCCTGCCCGGCAGCTTCGGCCGTTCGGCCGTGGCGCGATGACCGCGCTACCGGTGACCGGCGCCGTCCTCGGCGGGCTGGTCGCCGCTGTGACATGGGTGGGCTGCTGGGCGTTCGGTGCGGCCAATCCGCTGGCCGGCCTGCTCGCGGTGGCCACCTTGCTGGCGGTGACCCGCGGCCTGCATATCGACGGCGCCGCCGACACCGCCGACGGGCTCGGCTGCTACGGACCGCCCGAACGCGCGCTGCAGGTGATGCGGGACGGGTCGACCGGACCCTTCGGCGTGGCCACCATCGCGCTGGTGATCGTCGTTCAGGGGCTGGCGTTTTCGACGCTGCACCCGGCCGCGATCGTGATCGCGGTGTGCGCGGGCCGGGTGGCGGCGGTGCTGGCCTGTCGCCGCGGGCTGCCGGCCGCAGCCGGGAGCGTGCTGGGTTCGGGAGTCGTCGGTAGCCAGCCTGTGCCGGTGGTCGCCGCCTGGGTGGCCGTCCTGGCGACGGTGTCATCCGTGGCAGGTCGACAGCTCTGGGACGGTCCGGTCGCGGTGCTGGCCGCCCTGATCGCCTCGATGATTCTGGTCCGGCACTGCGTACGACGTTTCGGTGGCGTCAGCGGCGACGTGCTGGGCGCCGCAATCGAATTGACGACGACGACCGCCGCTGTCCTGTTGGTCGCTTTGACGCGGTTCTGACTCCGGGCCTGCGGGCTAGAATCGGGCCAGACCACTCACCGTGGCGGATTGCCCAAGGGGGTCGATTTTGGCCGGTTCGGTGCCGATTGAATCGGTGGCGCAAGCCATCCATGAGCGTTGGCGTCAAGAGGCTATCGCCAACGGCGACGCAGCACCGCAGTGGCAGGAACTCGACGACTCGCGCAAGGCATCGAGCCGCGACCAGGCCCGCCACATACCGGTCCATCTGCGCGCGATCGGCTGCGCGATCGAGCCCTTAGATGACGGGCAGTCAACGGATTTCAGCTTCAGCGAAAGCGAAGTCAAGGTGCTCGCCGTCGCCGAACACGACCGATGGAACCGTGAGCGCGCCGCCGACGGCTGGACGCTGGCCGCCGAGAAGAATGTCGCCCGCAAACAGACGCCGTATCTGCTGCCTTGGGACGAGTTGAACGAGCGCTATCCGAAGATCGCCGCAATGGATGCCGTATTCGTCAGGGCGCTGCCGGCGATCCTGGGCGCAGCCGGCCTGCGGATCGTCCGCCCTACGGCCGGATAGGGCCCGTTGCGCCGGCTCGGCGCGAATTCGAGTCACGTTTGCCGGGATTCGATGCAATCATCTTTACTGCGCCGCGAGCAGGGAGGAAGGTCCAATGCCACACAGGGCATCTTCTCGCTCCCTGGAGATCGTGCTTCTTGGCCTCGCGCTGGTGATGATCGCCTGGCTTTGCGTAGTAGCCGCCGTGCCCGCTGCCGCCACCTGGTTGCCGACCAGCTTGAGATGGATCGGCGGACCCGGATCGATAACCACGATCGCGATCGTGGTCACGGTCATCATCGCGCTGTGCGTGCTGCGCATCCGGGCCCACAACACGCGGCGGTCGGGCAACATCCCGGTCGTCGTCGTCGCCGGCTTGGCCGCGACCAGTGCGGTATTGGGCGCCAGCTCCGTGTGGTATTGCAGGGACGCGGCCCACCCGGCCTTCTTCCAGCCCTTGCTGTGGACCATCTCCATCGTGAAAGGCGGCGGCGGCGATTTCGCGTTGACGAAAGGGCCGTGCCCTGCGACCACACCGGACGCCCTGTGGGTTGCCCGACTGGCCGCGGACGGTGCGATCTTCACCGGTGTGGCCGGCGTGGTCATCGCGCTGTTCCGGTCCCAGGTGGATCGGATACGCGTCAGGCGCGCCCGTTCGGTGACCGCCGTCGTCGGCGTGGACCAAGAAACCCGATCCATGATCAAGGCGATCGCCGCCACGAATCAGTCGAAGGCACTCGTGGTCATCACCAACGGTCCCGACGATCCCGGTGCGCAGGAGGCCAGGCTGCACGGCGGGCGGGTGGTGTCCGTCGATCTCAGTGATCCCGAATCCCTGGCGACGCTGTCGCTGTGGCGCAGGCTGCATCGGCTCTACCTCATGTCGCCCGATCCGCCGACCAATCAGGCGCGGCTCGATGTCATCACCCGCACGCTGGCGAAAGTCGGCCATCGACAACGGCTTCCGCTCACCGTTCGGGTCGATGATCCCTGGCAAGCGGAGGCGTGGCGCGCCGAGCAACTCGGCGGAACGGATACCCGATGGGCTGCCGACGCCGTTGGCAAGTACGAAGTCACCGCACACTGGTTGCTCGAAAACCTCATTGCGCTAGGCACGATCGAACGTGTCTTCATCTGCGGCACATCGGAATTGACACTAGCGCTGTGCTCCGACGCGACCCAACGCAAGTTGGAGCGCGACTATTATTCCGAACCGGACGTCAACGCGTTGCCCGCCCTGAGCCTGGTCGGCGAGGAGGCCGACGAATACCTGCGAGACCACGAATTCCATCGTCGCCAGCTCGGATTCGCCTCAGCCGGGCCGACTATCGGTGCCACACCGCAGCCGCCGACAATGTCGGTGTTGATGGGGCTGATCGGCGACAGCGGTGGGCCAGGCAATGCGGTGATATTCGTGGACGACCAGTTGAGCGGCCCGTCGAACGCGAGGTCGACCGGTACGCGGCTGGCCGCCCGTTTTCCGACCACGCCCATCTACATCTGGGACGCCGCCGCCCAGATGAATTCAGACCCGTTGCCCATCGTCGGGCGTCTGCGCACCTACCGCCTAGCTCTCGACGTTCCAGAAGGCCAGGCCCAGGACGTCTGGGAACGCGCGGCAAGACTCATTCACCAGCACTACGTCGCCTCGCTCGATCCGGAGCCGGACCCGCCGCCGGGGCGGTTGCCATGGCCTGATCTGAGCGACTTCTACAAGGGTTCAAATCGACGTCAGGTCGCCAACGCGCTCTGGATGGTCGAGAAGATCGCCGAGCATACGTGGAACACCTGGGGCGACCCGCCGAAACCTCTCGGGGTTGACGAGATGAGCAAGTTATCGGCGTTGGAGAAGTTGGCGCATATGGGCTTCGATCGCGACGCCGCGATGAAGATGGCCAAGGAAGAGCACGAAGACTGGTGCCGGTTCTACACCCACCATGACTGGGACTACAGCCCGGTCCGCAATGATGCGGAACGCAAGCACAACTACCTGATTGATTGGCCGCGCGGCGATCCAAAAAAGTTCGCGGCGGCCCAGGCGGAAGTCGTCGACAGAACGGTCAAGGGTCTTGCCGCTACCCTGTGGAGCCTTCGCCAGCTCGGCTACCGATCACGGCCGGTGTGGCAGCAGTTCACCCGCGTCGGGACGGTCACTGCCGCACAGCAGGATGCCCCGTGGACGTGGGTGTCGAAGTCGGGTCACACCATGCAAGCAAGGCCGGCGACTGGCGGGTCCAAGCCAACGGTGAGACCTGGTCGGTGCGCGACAGGATATTTCGGGCCACCTATGAACGCATCCGCGGCGATCAATGGCGCAGGCATGGGATCGTTTCGGCTCGACTGGCGCGGCCGGGTGAGATCATCGAGACGCTCGAAGGTCCCACCGCCGCCAGCGACGGCGATTGGGTGGTCCGGGGTAAGGAAGCCGAGCAGTGGCCAGTTCCCGCCCAGGAATTCGCCGAGCGATACGACGCCGACTGAGCCGGCCGCTACTCCATCGACACCATCATGGCTGCGGCATCCCGCAACGCGCCTTTGAACGCGGCCGGGCTGAAAGCCCACAGGTCCAGAGAGCCTGAGCTCTTGGTGGCCGGGTTGTACAGCGTGATCCAGGCACCCCACAGTTCCGCGGTGCCCTGGTTGGTTTGTTGGTCGGCGGTGTAATCCACCTCGAGTAGCTGTTGAAAGTTCTTGCCCTGTATGGACTCTACCGGTGCCGTTGTCTGCTGAACGTTCGTCAGTCCGCTGGACTGGATGAAGTTGTTGATGATGAACGCCGACTCCTGTGTGATGTCTGGCGCGTTCGAGGACCCCTCCGAGGCGTACACCTCCGCGTCCTGGCCGGGGTTCACCAAATACACGTACTGCCGGCCCTGCTTGACGATCGTCCACCCGGGAGCGGGGGTCACGGCCACGCCGGACCCCAGCAAGATACTCGACGACGTTCCCACCGCGAGCGGTGCCGTGGTCGACGTCAAAGTCACTTGCCCCAAGCGAGTTTCGCCGGCTCGCGCCGGTCCGGGATAGAAAAGTCCAGCAGCGGATGCGGCCTGAGGCGAGAGCTGGCCACTCTGCTCCGGCGTTGGGCGGGTCGACGGACCGCCTTCTGCGACGGCAAGGCTGACCGCCGCTGCGATGACCGCGATCACCGCGACGACGGCAGTGACCAGACCGGTGTGCAGTCGGTGTTCCACGTCCTCGCGGACGGCAACGGATGCGTCCGCGCCGGAGCCGGCCAGCAGCGCCGCGTCCAGGCCGTTACGGACCAGGAGCAAGCCGACGCCGGCCAACACGAAAGCCGTCAGCGCCGTCAACACAATCCCGCGGGTTCCGAACGGCTGGAACAACGTCGTCGCCAATTCGTATGCCAGCACCAACAACAGCCCCTCGGCCACACCGATGAACGGACTGACCCCCAGTCGGCGCAACCCCAGGACCCCGATCGTGGCTGCCGTTGCCAGCACGATGGGCTGCAGGAAGCCCAGCGTCAGCGCGATGAACGCCACGTGTGCCGGGTCCCCCGCGGTGGTCTGGATGTGTGTGAAGGCGCCGTGTTGAACCACCACGGCGAGCCCCAAGGACAGCGCTGCACCGCTCAGCGAACCGGCCACCACCACATCCATCGGATGCCGGAATGCCGCTCGCGCGCTGACCACGAGTGGCGCAATGAGCACGGCGACAAACGCCACCACCGGCACCAACACGCCCAACTGCAGGATCCGGGACGCTGACGGCAGGTGGAATCCCGGCGAAAGCAACGTCACCGGATGGATGAAGTACGTCTCCAACAGCCCGACACCGATACCCAATAGCAGCGAAAGCCCAAACGCCACAACGATTACCGTGAGCGGCTCGTCGCGCCACAATCGGTGGTCGTGGATGTAGACCAGAACGGCGGCGGGCAACGCCACCGCGGTCAACACCAACGCCACTGGCAGCGAGCCGAACCCCGCGGCAATCAGCGCGGCCAGCAACGCCAGTGCCGTGACGTTGCGATAGATGTGGTGACGCTCCTCCGCGAGATGCGGCATCAGCGTTCCGATCACGGCATTTTGCGGCCGCTGCGGGCCTGGGGTAGTCGGTTCGGCCATTTCGCACCTCCGGGGCGGGGACTGTCGCGAGTTCAAGCCTACGGTGCCGCCGGAGGGGACGGATACAGTTTTTTCTGTTTGCCCTGATCTCGTAACTCGCTGGTCGACCGCGCCTCACCCGTAGCCCGGGTGGAAGTCAGATTGCAACGAGATCTCCTGCGGCTCCCGACTCGTCTACCGGGCGGCCGCGGTCAGATCCTCTATCGCCTTCGCGTAATAGGTGTAGAGACTGCGTGTTCGGGGATCATCCTTCACCAGCACCGAGACTGGTAGGCGGGACGAGAAGCGATTCATCGCCAGATTGCCGACGAGGATCCGTTGACCGTCGACCACGTAGGCCCAGAAGACCGGGATTCCAGTGAAGTTCAATTGCTCACCGTCGAAGTCGTCGCGGGCGTTGAGCTTCTGCATGAAGCGCGATGTCCGCCGAAGGACCATCTGATCCTCTTCGAAAAGCTCGTCGAACTGATTGTCTGAGACCGTTCGCCCTTCACGTAGGTGGTAGACATAGCGCCAACCGTCACGGTCGTCAGGATCGAGACCCACGATGCGAACGCGCAGTGGGCGGGTGCGTGTCCCATCTTCTACGACTCGGTAAAGCACCTTGGCGAAGTGCGCACACGTGATGCCGACAGCAACTATGTCACTCTTGGCCTCAAGGATCATTTGTTCTTCATGGGTCTCGTTGAGGCTGTCGAATTGTCTGCTGTCACTGCACGTTAGCGGTGAGCGCCGGGCCAGAAAGTCTTGCACCGGGTTTGCGATGCCTTTAGCCCCATCTTCGAGGATCGCCGAAAGCGACGCGGCAAGCGCATCGGCGGCAGCTGCAGCCGCGCGCTCGTACGCCGCCCCTTCTTCCCGATTAGAGGGATCATCGGGGCGCTTCGGATAGATCAGGATCCGGTACGGCGCGATGTCGAACGGGATCGCGTCTCGGTAGTCCTCTCGAACCACCATGACCGTTCTCCCGGCAGCGCCATGTGAAACACCCAGCTCATAGAAGACATTCGCATTGGCGCCCGACACATCGGCAATGACGACCGGAGACTCGAAGATACGCTCGAACATCATCCCGTGGATGTGCCCCAACTTTTCTTCGTCGGCCCGTACCGCGGTCAGATTGGCCGTGCGCATCGCCGGCGCGATCACATCGTCGTAGCCGGCCCTGAACTGAGGGTCGAAGGGCATGATGACAAACGCAGACCGCGATGCTGACGAAGACTCTGCGATGCCCAATGCACTCAGCCGAGCCGTGACATCCAGCCGTGGGTGTCGGCGAACGTGCCGCGCTGGATGCCGGTGAGCGTGTCACGCAGCGCCATCGTCACCTCGCCGGATTCACCGTCGCCGATGGTGAATTCGTCGTCGCCGTATTTCACCTGCGACACCGGTGTGATGACGGCGGCAGTGCCACAGGCGAACACCTCGGTGATCTCGCCGTCGGCTGCTTTCTTCTGCCATTCTTCCATGTCGATCTTGCGCTCTTCGACGGCGAATCCCGCATCAGTTGCCAACTGCAGCAATGAATCTCGCGTAATGCCTGGTAGCAGTGAACCGGACAGCTCCGGTGTGACCAACCGGGCCGACCCACCGCTGCCGAATACGAAGAACAGGTTCATCCCGCCCATCTCTTCGATGTAGCGACGCTCGACAGCGTCCAGCCACACCACCTGTTCACACCCTTTTTCGGCGGCTTCGGCCTGGGCGATCAGCGACGCGGCATAGTTGCCGCCGAACTTCGCCGCCCCGGTGCCACCCGGGCTGGCCCGCACGTAATCCGTTGAGACCCAGACAGTTACCGGCTTGATGCCATCCTTGAAGTACGCACCGGCCGGAGAGCCGATCACCATGTAGCGGTACTGCTTGGCCGGGCGGACCCCCAATCCCGGCTCGGTGGCAAAGATGAACGGCCGCAGATAGAGCGACTCCTCGCCGCCGGCCGGCGGCACCCAGGCGTCGTCAACGGCGATGAGTTGCCTCAGTGATTCCAGGAACAACTCATCGGGCAGCTCGGGAATCGCGATCCGGCGGGCCGAGTTCCGCAGCCGGGCGGCGTTGGCATCGGCACGAAACGAGACGATCGACCCGTCCGCCCAGCGATAGGCCTTGAGTCCCTCGAATATCTCCTGCGCGTAGTGCAGCACGATCGCCGACGGGTCCAACTCGATCGGCCCGTACGCACCGACGCGGGCGTCGTGCCAGCCCTGGTCCTCGTCGTAGTCGATCGAGACCATGTGGTCGGTGTGGTACTTGCCGAAGCCGGGGTCGGCGAGAATCGCGTGCCGTGCTTCGTCGGTGGCCCGGTTTGCGGCGGGTGACACCGTGAACTCGAGGACTCCGCTGGTCATCAGGCGATTGTATAACCGGGCACTAGCGAGTTTTCGCTTCGACGAACGGCGGCTTGACGACTTCGCACTCGATGCCGCGGCCGCGGACGTCGACTGTGACGTGCTGCCCGTCCTGCACACCCGCGTCGACGTCGATGAGCGCCAACGCAATGCCGATTCTCAATGTCGGGGAAAACGTGCCCGAGGTGGTGACGCCGACGGCTGTGTCCCCGTCGAGGACGTTCAGGTCGGGCCGAAGCACACCGCGGCCCACTGCGCGCAAGCCCCGAAGCAGCCGCGGCGGGCCGGCCTCCTTCTGCGCCAGCAGCGCATCGCGGCCGAAGAACGCGTCCTTTTTCCACCCGATCGCCCAGCCGCACCGGGCCTGCAGCGGCGAGATATCCGCCGAGAGCTCATGACCGTGCAGCGGATAACCCATCTCCGTGCGCAAGGTGTCGCGCGCCCCGAGACCGGCCAGCTGACCGTCGGCCCGCTTCACCGCGCCCAACAGCGCGTCGAACACCACCCCGGCCGAGTCCCACGGCGGCAACAGCTCGTAGCCGTGCTCGCCGGTGTAGCCGCTGCGGCACACCCGCACCGGCACGCCATCGAGGGCGGCGTCGGCGTAGCCCATGTAGTCCATGTCGGTCGGCAACCCGAGCTCGGTGAGCACTTCCGTCGACCGGGGGCCCTGCACGGCGAGCACGGCGTAGGACCGGTGCTCGTCGGTGATGGTGATTCCAACGGGTGCAGCATCTTTCAGCGCGGCGACGACGGCGGCGGTGTTGGCGGCGTTGGGCACCAGAAAAATCTCGTCGGACGAGACGTAGTAGGCGATCAGATCATCGATGACGCCACCAGATTCGTTGCAGCACAACGTGTATTGAGCCTTGCCCGGCTGGATGCGGTTGAGGTCGTTAGTGAGTGCAGAGTTGACGAATGCGGCGGCCCCGGGACCCTTGACCAGGGCCTTTCCCAGGTGGCTGACGTCGAACAGACCGACCGTGTTGCGGGTCGCGGTGTGCTCGGCGACGGTACCGGCATACGACACGGGCATCAGCCATCCGCCGAACTCGGCGAACGTGGCCCCGAGCTCGCGATGACGCTGCGCCAACGGTCCTTCTAACAAGTCGCTCATAGGCATTTCACCCTAATGCCGGTCACGACTGGCACACTTGGCCGGTGGTCGATTCCCTGGACTTCGAGGCCATCCAGGCCGCCGGAATCGCTGATGCCCAGGGGCGCGCGGGCCTACTCGAATACCTGGCCGGTCTGGGCTTCTCCGTCGACGACATGGCCGAGGCCGAGCGCCGCGGAAGATTGTTCGGGCTGGCCGGCGACGTGCTGCTGCAGTCCGGTCCGCAGACCCACACGCTGCGCACCGCCGCGAACTCGATCGGCGTGCCGGTCGCCGAAGTCGAACACGCTTGGGCCATCCTGGGCCTGACCGCCGCCGACGTGGACACGCCGATGCTGAGTCAGGCCGACGTCGACGCCCTGGCCACCTGGATCGCGATGCGGGCGCAATTGGGCGAGGACGCCACCGACGGCTACATGCGAGTGCTGGGCGCAACGGTTGCCCGACTGGCCGAAGCCGTGTCGTCGATGATCCGGACCAGCTCACCGCGACTCTGGCTCGGCGACACCGGCGACGAACTCGCCACCGCGCAGGCATATCAGGAAGTCGCCGGTTTCGTTCCGCGCGTCGGCGCGATGATCGATGCGATCCACCGCCACCATCTGGTCAGCACGCGAACATTCATCGAGGGTGTGCAACGCGGTCCGTCGGCGGGCCTGGTGTGCGGCGTCGGTTTCGTGGACCTGTCCGGGTTCACCGCGCTGACTCAGACGCTGACGCCTGCGGAGTTGTCGTCCACGCTCACCGACTTCGGCAACGGCGCCAGCGATGTCGTACACACCCACGGCGGGCGGGTGGTGAAATTCCTCGGCGACGCCGTGATGTGGGTGAACTCGGACCCCGAGCGGCTGGCGAAGATCGCGCTGGACCTCGTGAACCATCCCCGGGCGCGCGAAGAAGGAATCCAGGTGCGCGCCGGCCTGGCATACGGCGAGATCCTGGCCATGGTCGGGGATTACTTCGGCAACGCCGTCAACCTGGCCGCCCGGCTGGTGGCCGCAGCCACACCGGGCCAGATCCTGGCGTCGGCCGAATTGTACGAACAGCTACCGAATTGGCCCGCCGTCGCTCAAGAGCCACTGCAGCTCAAGGGTTTCGACGCTCCGGTGATCGCCTACGAGCTCGGCCGCTCCGCGGGCTGACCCGGCTCCACGTAGGCGACCTCGACACCGGTCTGCAGCGACAGCGCGGCGCTCTGCGCCAGCATCAGGGCCGCGAAAACTCCTACCCACAGCCACGCTTGACCCGGAGCCAGATGCGCGGCGGGGTTTCGCACGGGCAGCGCTGTCAGTGCGCACACCACGTCGGAGACCACGACGACCACGGTGATGTACGGCAGCGCGGTACGGAACTTCTGCACCCGCGCGCTCGACGGGGACGCCGAACTCCGCCTGCTGCGCCCGACCCACCACATCGTCGCGCACACCACGAGCACCGCGAGCGCGATCGGCACACCGAGGCTGGTGGCGTGGCTCCACAGCGGCTCGAGCGGCTGCCGCGTTTTCGGGTCGGCCAGAGCAAGGGCCAGATCGGACAGCGTCGCCTCGATGAAGAAGACCGCGATCGGTGGAACCAATACCGCGACAATGAATACGCAGTGCTTCGCGAGCGTGCCCGCCGATCCCGACACGAACTGCACGACGGCGTACAGCAACATGTAGACCGACGCGACAAAGGAGATCGCGCCCAGCAATTCCGCTGACGCCGCTCGGCCGCCGGTGAGTGAGCAGCCGTTCTCACCGGCCAGCAGGCTGTACTGGATCGCCGACAGGAACAGGCCGAGGAACGCGTTCATCAGCGCGACGCCGGTCAGCGTCTCATGCTCGACCTCGTGCTCTCCCCGGGGCTTGCTATCGCCGCGACGTCGATAACCACGGTCGAGCACGAGGTTGATGACGACGAACGCAAAGCCGGCGAGAACGCCGGCCAACTGCGCGTAGTTCCTCGCCACGATCGAGATGTCGAAGCCGGTCCACAGCACGCAGGAATCGGCAAGTTGTCCCGTCGGCATCGGCGAAATGGTAGCCGTACCAGCCGGGTGAACAGGGCCAAGACACGGCCGCGGCGACGCCTTCGTGTCACGGCGGGCAACCTGATCCTTCGATCGTTAGGGTTGACATTCGTGAGCACCCAACCCGGTTACCTTGCCCCCGCCGTGTCCGCCGCATCCTCGCTGCCTCGCCGCGGCGCCAAGTCGGCGGTGTTGATCGTCCCGGTGGTGTCGTCAGGTCCCGAGGACGTCAACGACGAGCCGGGTGCCCTCGTCGTTGACGCCGATGCACTGCTGCCGAAGGACGCGGTCACCGAAATCCAGGACGGCTTGCGGGCCCTGAACGCCACCGGGGCCTTCGAGCAGGTACACCGGTTGGTGGTGAAGTCGCTGCCGGTGGCCAGCGTGCTCACGGTCGGGTTGGGCAAGCAGCGCGACGAGTGGCCGTCGGATCTGATCCGTCGTGCGGCCGGCTCGGCGGCGCGCGCACTCGGCGGCGCCGAAGCCGCGATCACCACGCTGGGCGCGTTGCCCGGCGCCGGGGTGCTGGAAGCAGCGGTCGAGGGTTTGGTTCTGGGCAGCTACCGCTTCACCGCCTTCCGCACCGACAAGACGGCGCCGAAGGACCCGGGCCTGCGCACGATCACCGCACTGTCCACCGACAAGGCCGCCAAAGCGCAAGCCGCTCACGCCGCGGCGGTGGCCACTGCCGTTGCCACTGCGCGCGACCTCATCAACACCCCACCCAGTCACCTCTTCCCCGCCGAATTCGCCAAGCGGGCAAAGGCTTTGGGTGACTCTGTCGGGCTCGAGGTCGAAGTGCTCGACGACAAGTCGTTGGTGAAAAACGGCTACGGCGGCATCGTCGGCGTCGGCCAGGGTTCGTCACGGCTTCCGCGGCTCGTCCGGCTGTCCCATCACGGGGCGCGGCTGGCGAAAAAGCCGAAGCTGGCGAAGAAGGTCGCGCTGATCGGCAAGGGCGTCACCTTCGACACCGGCGGCATCTCGATCAAACCGGCGGCGTCGATGCACTACATGACCTCCGACATGGGCGGCGCCGCGGCGGTGATCGCGACCGTGGCGCTGGCGGCGCAGCTGGAACTTCCGATCGACGTGATCGCCACGGTGCCGATGGCCGAGAACATGCCGTCGTCCACGGCGCAGCGCCCGGGTGACGTGCTGACCCAATACGGCGGAACGACCGTCGAAGTCCTCAACACCGACGCGGAGGGTCGACTGATTCTGGCCGACGCGATCGTGCGCGCGTGCGAGGACAACCCCGACTACCTCATCGAGACGTCGACGCTGACCGGCGCTCAGACGGTGGCGCTCGGCTCACGCACGCCTGGAGTGATGGGCAGCGACGACTTCCGCGATCGGGTGGCCGCGATCTCGCAGCGAATCGGCGAGAACGGATGGCCGATGCCGCTGCCGGACGAACTGAAGGACGACCTGAAGTCGACAGTGGCCGACCTGGCCAATATCAGCGGACAGCGGTTCGCCGGAATGCTGGTGGCGGGCGTGTTCCTACGCGAGTTCGTCGCCGACGGAGTCGACTGGGCGCACATCGATGTCGCCGCGCCGGCCTACAACACCGGTGGCGCTTGGGGTTACACGCCGAAAGGCGGCACGGGTGTACCGACTCGCACCATGTTCGCGGTGCTCGAGGACATCGCCGCGAACGGCTAGCCGCTGACAGTCGGGCGGCTGAACCACTTGACTTTCTGGCGCCACGAGTACGCCGAGGTCACCGCGAAGCCTGCCCCGCAGGCGCACGCGAAGAACCAGACCAGCGCGGCGTCCATCGGGCCCTGGATCGCCGGCACCAACGCGGTGATGATGCGCACCGAGCAAGCGGCGATGCCGCTGCCGCAGGCAAGCAGATACAGCGTGGCGATCTGCGTCGAACGCGGGTCTTTCCGCAGGACCAGCATCGCGCGGAAGCCGAAGCCGAGCAGATAGATCAACGTTCCGCACAACAGCATCCAGTAGACGCTCAGCCAGAAGTCGGTGGGCAGCGCGAAGAAGTCGCGGGTGTAGGTCTTGCTGCCGCGGCTGAGTGTGAAGGTTGCCAGCAATAGTGGAATGCACAGAGTGGCCGGTCGCTCGATGTACTGCTTGAACGACGTCTGCAGCATGTGATCGTCGGAAATTCTGCCGAGCGCGTTGTAGACGATCGCCGACGCCGCGACGACGTAGCAGTCGTGGCCGAGATAATTCTGCAGATTCCACACGCCGGTCAGGTTGTGCAAGCCGACGCCGAGTGTGTTGGCCGCGAACGGCGACATCAGCAGGACCGCAGCTCCCTGCAAGGCAATGTTCGCCGTCGCGGCGACTTCCCAGCGGCAGTGCCAGGTGACCCGCCGGATCCACAGGCTCCAGCCGATGCACGCCAGGGTGATGATGATGAGTGCGCTAAGTGCCACAGCAATACCTCGTACGAGAAGAGAGTTTTACAGCGGCGGGGCGTCGGAGCGAGGGCGCCACTCCGCGATCTTCGTCGGCTGCTGGAGAGTCTTGACGTTGCCCCCACCCGCTACTGCATGTATCTGCATGCCGCCGCGGATCTCCTCGGCAAGTGCGGTGACCTCTTCCGGTTTGATGAACCGGTAGCGCGTCAGCAACTCGGCACGGTTGATGCCGAGGTTCGCTGCCGCGACCCGCAAATTGTCGGCGGTAATCAGCGTGCCTTTGTCCAACTGGTCGTAGTAAGTGGAACGCGGGAGTTCCATCGCAGTCCAGATCTCTTCCCTACTCAGGGAACGACCGGCCAGGTACGAGAGCACGGTGGCAAGTTCTTTGCCGCTGTCATCGGGGTACACGCGGATCAAGATATCCAAGTTTTCGGCTTTCCGGAATCCCATTTGCGTTAAATGCCAATTATTTCACAGTTTTATAGGCCACAGATCCGCCGCAGCGGAATTGACGTCCAACAAATTGGACGCGGCGCGATCAGCGCGTTCGCGTGAATTGATGCCGACCCGCGTTTGAATGAGACGTGGCTCACACCGTTAATGCGGTGGCATTTCGACGCGGCGGGCGACCGCGAAATTCGGCGCTCGCCGCTCGCCCTGGTTGTGTGCCGACAGTGCCGCAGTGACAGGATGTCTTCGGTAATCAAGGGTGCAGCTCCGGTACACCGCGCTGTGGTAAGCCAGAGGTCAACCCGCGCCCACCGACCGATCAATCGAGGAGTCGACTTACATGGCCTTCTCAGTGCAGATGCCGGCACTCGGTGAGAGCGTGACCGAGGGAACTGTTACCCGGTGGCTGAAGCAAGAAGGCGACACCGTAGAGGTCGATGAGCCCCTTCTGGAGGTGTCCACCGACAAGGTCGACACCGAGATCCCCTCACCCGCAGCGGGTGTGCTGACCAAGATCGTGGCCCGCGAGGACGACACCGTCGAGATCGGCGGCGAGCTGGCCGTGATCGGCGACGCGTCGGAAGGCGACCAGGGCGGCGAGCAGCCCGCTGAGCAGCCTGCGGCGCAGGCGGCACCCGAACCCCAGCCGGAACCGCAGGCAGCGGTGGAACCCGAGCCGCAGGCCGCTCCCGCGCCGGAGCCGGAGGCCGCTCCGGCGGCGCCTACAGGCAACGATGCAGGTGCAAGCGGAGATTCACAGCCAGTGCTGATGCCTGAACTCGGTGAGTCCGTAACCGAAGGAACCGTGACTCGCTGGCTGAAGAAGGTCGGTGACGCTGTCGAGGTCGACGAGCCGTTGGTGGAAGTCTCCACCGACAAGGTCGACACCGAGATCCCGTCACCGGTGGCGGGCACGTTGATCGGCATCACCGCCGAGGAGGACGTCACCGTCTCGGTCGGCGGCGAACTGGCCCGCATCGGCACTGGTGCCACCACCGCGGCGCCGGCACCCGCAGCACCTGCGCCCGCACCGCCGGCTCCGCCCGCACCGCCCGCACCTGCGGCTTCCCCGGCTCCCCCGGCGCCGCCGGCTCCCCCCGCACCCGCAGCGACGCCGGCCGCGCCCGCGCCCGCGCCGGCGCCACAACCTGTGGCCGAATCCGCGCCGTCGACCAGCGACGGCACCCCGTACGTCACCCCACTGGTTCGAAAACTGGCCGCTGAGAACAACATTGACCTCGGCGCGCTGACCGGAACAGGAGTCGGCGGACGCATCCGCAAACAGGATGTGCTGGCCGCCGCTGAGCAGAAGGCACAGAAAGAACAAGCCGCGCAGGCCCCGGCCCCGACGCCCGCACCACCGGCGCCCGGCCGCCGCCAAGCCAAGCGCCCCGACGCCGGCACCCGCACTGGCCCATCTGCGCGGAACCACGCAGAAGGCCAGCCGGATCCGCCAGATCACCGCGAAGAAGACACGGGAATCGCTGCAGGCGACCGCGCAGCTCACGCAGACCCACGAGGTCGACATGACCCGCATCGTCGCGCTGCGCCACCGGGCCAAGGCGGCGTTCGCCGAACGCGAGGGGGTGAACCTGACCTTCCTGCCGTTCATCGCGCGCGCCGCGATCGATGCGCTCAAGGTGCACCCGAACATCAATGCCAGCTACAACGAGGACACCAAGGAGATCACCTACTACGACGCCGAGCATCTCGGCTTCGCGGTCGACACCGAGCAGGGCCTGCTATCTCCCGTCGTCCACAACACCGGTGACCTGTCGCTGGCCGGGTTGGCCCGCGCCATCGCCGACATCGCCGCCCGCGCCCGCTCGGGTGACCTGAGGCCCGACGAACTTTCCGGCGGCACCTTCACCATCACCAACATCGGCAGCCAGGGCGCATTGTTCGACACGCCCATCCTGGTGCCGCCGCAGGCAGCGATGCTGGGTACCGGAGCGATCGTCAAGCGCCCACGCGTCGTCGTCGACGAGAACGGCAACGAATCCGTCGGTGTGCGCTCGATCTGCTACCTGCCGCTGACCTACGACCACCGGTTGATCGACGGCGCCGACGCCGGCCGATTCCTGACCACCATCAAGCACCGGCTCGAAGATGGCGCTTTCGAGGCCGACTTAGGTCTCTGAGGTCTCTGGGAGGAGTCGACTTGTGGCCCCAACCGTTGCGATCGCCGGCTCGTCCGGCCTGATCGGCTCGGCGCTGGTAGCCGCGCTGCGCACCGCGGACCATCATGTTCTGCGGATCGTGCGCCGGGCACCGGCCAACGCCGGCGAACTGCACTGGGATCCCGACAGCGGTGAAATCGACACCGAGGCACTGAGCGGCGTCGACGCCGTGGTGAACATGTGCGGCATCAACGTCGGCCAGCGGCGCTGGTCGGGGGCGTTCAAACAGAACCTGCGCGACAGTCGCATCACTCCGAGCGAAGTGTTGTCCACCGCGGTCGCCGACGCCGGCGTCGGCGTGTTCATCAACGCCAGCGCGGTCGGCTACTACGGCGACACGAAGGACCGCGCGGTCGACGAAACCGCTTCGGCGGGAAGCGGTTTCCTGGCCCAACTGTGCGTGGACTGGGAAGCGGTCACCGCGCCCGCTCAGGATGCCGGCGCGCGGGTGGTACTGGCGCGCACCGGCGTGGTGCTGGCCGCGGCGGGCGGCGCCCTACGTCAACTGAGGCCGCTGTTCTCGGTAGGCCTCGGCGCCCGGCTGGGCAGCGGACGCCAATATCTCTCGTGGATCAGCCTGGAAGACACCGTCCGGGCACTGCAGTTCGCCATCTCCGACGAGCGCCTGTCCGGACCGGTCAACCTCACCGGCCCGGCGCCCGTCACCAACGCCGAATTCACCGGGGCACTGGGTCGGGCGGTGAATCGGCGGACGCCGCTGATGGTGCCCGGGTTCGCGATACGTGCCGCGCTCGGCGAGTTCGCCGACGAGACTCTGCTGAGCGGGCAACGCGCCATTCCAGCTGTGTTGGAGCGGAACGGCTTCGAGTTCCTCCACAACACTGTCGGGGACGCACTGCGCTACGCGACCGCGACGCGCGACGTCGCCTAGCTGTACTCGGCTAGCAGACCTAGCCGCTGTCAGGTGGCCGCCAGGTTTGGGTTGTAGCGTTGGCCGGGTGAGTTCGATCCGAGCGAGCAGTGCCGCCGTCGACATCCGTCAGATGGGCACTGTCGACTACCGGGTCGCCCGGCAACTGCAACAAGAGTTAGCCGACTCCCGCGTGGCCGGTGCCTTCGACTCGCTGCTGTTGCTCGAACATCCGTCGGTCTACACGGCGGGACGTCGCACGGCCCCCGACGAGCGACCGTTCGATGGCACACCGGTCGTCGACACCGACCGCGGCGGCAAGATCACCTGGCATGGGCCGGGCCAACTCGTCGGCTATCCGATCATCAAGCTGGCCGAGCCGCTCGATGTGGTCAATTACGTTCGGCGCATCGAGGAAGCCCTGATCAAGGTCTGCACTGACGTCGGTTTGCCGGCCGGGCGTATCGACGGACGCTCCGGCGTGTGGCTGCCGGCCGGCGGTGGCAGCCCGACGCGCAAAGTCGCCGCCATCGGTGTGCGGGTATCGCGGGCGACGACGCTGCACGGCTTCGCGCTCAACTGCGACTGCGATCTCGACGCATTCAAGACGATCGTCCCGTGCGGTATCAGCGACGCCGGCGTGACGTCGATATCGGCCGAACTGGGTCACCGAGTCGGCGTGGACGACGTCCGGGCGGCGGTCGCCGATGCGGTGTGTGACGCCCTGGACGGCCGCTTAGCAGTTGCTGTGCATCCTTGCCCGACTCCTCAGCCCGCCATCGCGCGGGCATCGTCGTCGGAGGGCTGAGGACAGCGCCGCCCGCGTAGCATCGTCTTCGTGACCGTTGCCCCCGAAGGTCGGAAACTTCTGCGCCTGGAAGTGCGTAATGCGGAGACCCCCATCGAACGAAAGCCGCCGTGGATCAAGACGCGGCTGCGGATGGGCCCCGAGTACACCGAGCTCAAAAAACTGGTCCGCCGCGAGGGCCTGCACACCGTCTGCGAGGAAGCGGGCTGCCCGAACATCTACGAGTGCTGGGAAGACCGCGAGGCCACCTTCCTGATCGGCGGTGAGGTCTGCAGCCGCCGGTGTGACTTCTGCCAGATCGACACCGGCAAGCCCGCGCCGCTGGACCGTGACGAGCCACGCCGCGTCGCCGAAAGCGTGCAGGCGATGAGCCTGCGGTATTCCACCGTCACCGGAGTCGCCCGCGACGACCTGGCCGACGGCGGCGCCTGGCTATACGCCGAGACCGTCCGCGCCATCAAGCAACTCAACCCGTCCACCGGGGTGGAGCTGTTGATCCCCGACTTCAACGGTGTCGCGGATCAGTTGCGCGAGGTCTTCGAAGCCCGCCCAGAAGTGTTGGCGCACAACCTCGAAACCGTGCCGCGCATCTTCAAGCGCATTCGTCCGGCGTTCTCCTACCAGCGCAGTCTCGGTGTCCTGACCGCGGCGCGCGACTTCGGGCTGGTGACCAAGAGCAACCTGATCCTCGGCATGGGCGAGACGCCCGACGAGGTACGTGCCGCGCTGACCGATCTGCAGGAAGCCGGCTGCGACATCGTCACGATCACCCAGTACCTGCGCCCGACGGCGCGGCACCATCCCGTGGACCGCTGGGTTCATCCCGACGAGTTCGTTGAGTACGAGCAGTACGCCGAGCAACTCGGGTTCGCGGGGGTGCTGGCCGGTCCGCTGGTGCGCTCGTCGTACCGGGCCGGACGGCTCTACCAGCAGGCCAGCCGCCGCCGGCACCAGACGCCCACCGCGCAGCCTGGCTGACGCGGGCTTTTAAGTATTCTTGGCGATTATGGCCAAATCCAGCAGTGCTAAGCCGAGCAAGGCCGCCCGCGCCGAGGCGAAAGCCGTGCGCAAGGCGGCCGCCAAAGAACGCCGCGGTCAGCTGTGGCAGGCGTTCAATATGCAGCGCCAGGAAGACAAGCGGCTGCTGCCGTACATGATCGGCGCGTTCCTAGTGGTCGTCGCGATCTCCGTGGCGGCCGGGCTCTTCTTCGGCGGGTTGTCGATCATCTCGCTGCCCGTACTGGGCGCCGTGCTCGGCGCGTTGGTGGCGTTCATCATCTTCGGCAGGCGCGCGCAGAAATCGGTCTACGGCAAGGCTGACGGTCAGGCCGGGGCGGCCGCCTGGGCGCTGGACAACCTGCGCGGCAAGTGGCGCGTGACCCCCGGGGTGGCCGCGACCGGCCATTTCGACGCCGTGCACCGGGTACTCGGTCGGCCCGGGGTGATCCTGGTCGGCGAAGGGGCCGCGGGCCGGGTCAAACCGCTACTGGCTCAGGAAAAGAAGCGCACGGCGCGACTGGTCGGCGATGTCCCGATCTACGACGTCATCGTCGGTAACGGCGACGGCGAGGTTCCGCTCGCCAAGCTGGAGCGCCACCTCACCAAGCTGCCGGCCAACATCACCGTCAAACAGATGGACTCACTGGAGTCGCGGCTGAGCGCGCTGGGCTCTCGGGCCGGTGCCGCCGCGATGCCCAAGGGCCCGATGCCCGGCAATGCCAAGATGCGCGGCGTACAGCGCACGGTGCGCCGCCGGTAGTTGATCAGCTCCGAACCACGGCGGTACCGGTCACCCGGTCCTGGATGCCGCGCCCGTCGACATCGACGAACAGGGCGGGGATGACGACCGCGATCAGCACACCGCGGGCCGCGGCACGGCCCAGCCCGACGTTGCGCCTCTCGTCCACCGACGCCACTCGCAGGCCCAGCGCGAATTGCCCTGGCGTGAATTGGAATAACCGCACGGCCACGACCCCGAGCACCAGCCACGTCGCCAACACGACGGCGGCTCCCAATTGCCCGTAGAGAAACTGCCGGCTCGTCATCAGACCAAGAGTGACCGCGAGACGGGCCAGGCCGTAGGCGATGAACCAATCGATGAGCAGCGCTACCAGCCGGCGACCCATGCCAACCAATGAGCCGGACCCATTCTCGGGCAGACCGAGGTGCGCTCCCGGATAGCCCTCCGATGGTCCCGAATCACCTGATGCGGGGGGGCGGTTGCTGCGCGTCATCACCCCACAATAAGGTCAAGCCTAGCCAGACTCAGAGGCGCAATGTGCTGCGGCTTAACGTGGATGTAACACAAGGTTTGACTCGGCAACATTGCGTCCATAGCGTCTGACCGGGCGATCCGTTACGTCCAAGTAACGGAAAGCCCATCAACGACCACAGTTGTTCGAAGCTCGCAGCAAAGGAGAGCGCTTCGGTGTCCGAAAAAACGGCCGACGACATCATCAAACTGGCCAAGGATGAGCACGTCGAATTCGTCGACGTCCGGTTCTGTGACCTGCCAGGCATCATGCAGCACTTCACAATTCCGATCTCGTTCTTCGACGAGAGCGTGTTCGAGGAGGGCCTCGCCTTCGACGGCTCCTCGATTCGCGGGTTCCAGTCCATCCACGAGTCCGACATGCTGCTCCTTCCGGACACCGGCACAGCGCACGTCGACCTGTTCACTCAGGCCAAGACGCTGAACCTCAACTTCTTCGTGCACGACCCGTTCACCCTCGAGCCGTACTCGCGTGACCCGCGCAACGTCGCCCGCAAGGCGGAGAACTACCTTAAGAGCACGGGAATCGCCGACACCGCGTACTTCGGCGCCGAGGCCGAGTTCTACATCTTCGACTCGGTCAGCTTCGACTCGAGAATCAACGGCACCTTCTATGAGGTCGACGCGATCTCCGGTTGGTGGAACACCGGCGAGCCGACCGAGAACGACGGCAGCCCGAACCGCGGCTACAAGGTGCGCCCCAAGGGCGGTTACTTCCCCGTCGCCCCCGTCGACCATTACGTCGACCTGCGCGCCAAGATGCTGCAGAACCTGATCACGGCCGGCTTCTCGTTGGAGAAGGGCCACCACGAGGTGGGCACCGGCGGCCAGGCCGAGATCAACTACAAGTTCAACACGCTGCTGCACGCGGCCGACGACATGCAGCTGTACAAGTACATCGTCAAGAACACCGCGTGGCAGGCGGGCAAGACCGTCACGTTCATGCCCAAGCCGCTGTTCGGTGACAACGGCTCGGGTATGCACACCCACCAGTCGCTGTGGAAAGACGGCAACCCGTTGATGTACGACGAGACCGGTTACGCGGGCCTGTCCGACACCGCCCGCCACTACATCGGCGGCCTGCTGCACCACGCGCCGTCGCTGCTGGCGTTCACCAACCCGACGGTGAACTCCTACAAGCGCCTGGTCCCGGGCTTCGAGGCGCCGATCAACCTGGTCTACAGCCAGCGGAACCGGTCGGCGTGTGTGCGCATCCCGATCACCGGCAGCAACCCGAAGGCAAAGCGGCTCGAGTTCCGTTGCCCCGACTCGTCGGGCAACCCGTACCTGGCCTTCGCGGCCATGCTGATGGCCGGCCTGGACGGCATCAAGAACAAGATCGAGCCGCAGACGCCGGTCGACAAGGACCTCTACGAGTTGCCGCCGGAGGAGGCTGCGAACATCCCGCAGGCTCCGACCCAGCTGTCGGCAGTGATCGACCGCTTGGAAGAGGACCACGAATACCTCACTGAGGGAGGCGTTTTCACGTCCGACCTGATCGAGACGTGGATCAGCTACAAGCGTGAGAACGAGATCCTGCCGGTCCAGATCCGGCCGCACCCGTATGAGTTCGCGCTCTATTACGACGTGTAACTCGACGCATTGAAAAAGGCGCGGACGCTCACTGGAGCGGCCGCGCCTTTTTCGTCATGAGGCTCAGCAGTGCGGAGCCCAGCACCGCTGGTTGGGGCAGTAAACCTGATGCGCGATGTTGACCATGGCTCCAACGTCGTGCACATGGATGTTCTCCGGGTCCAGGTTGGCGTGGATCTGGTTGGCGATCTGTTGCGGCGTCCAACCCCACCCGAGATCGTCACATACCAGCAAAGCCGTCCCGATGAGCGCCTGCTCGTGCCCCTCCGGCCACGTCAGGCCGGCGCCACGCAGCTGGCCGAGGTACGCATCAGCAAGGGGATCGGCCTTCGCGGTCGCCGGGACGGTAGCCAGCGCAGCTGCGGCGATCATCGGGATGGAGATTCTGGCGAGCCAGCGATTTAGGGCCATGTGACGCTTCCTTCGTGATCGGCGGTGATGGTGGACGTCAGTTTGCGGTAGACACATGAAGAATAGAGAAAGCTTGGAAAAAGCTTTGTCTATTCGTGTGAAGCAACCCGAACGCACACAGCCACCCGGTCAACGACTATCTACTTCGTAATACCATCTATTCTGCTACTGTCTGACGGGTGACTACCAACGACCGCCAACTCGATGAGTTGCGAGATGCGTTGGCGCAGATGTCTTTTACGTTGATGGCCGTCCTCACCGAAGTGGCCGCCGAACACGACCTCTCGCTCACCCAGCTGCGGGTGCTGGGCATCCTGCGCGATCGCGAGCCGACCATGGCCGAGTTGGCGAACTTCACCGGTCTGGAGCGCTCGACCATCAGCGGCCTGATCGATCGGGCGGCGGCCCGCGGGTTGGTCAGGCGAACCGCCGACCCGCACGACGGCCGCTCGGTACGGGTCACCCTCACCGAGTCGGCACGCGGGCTGGCCCTGGAGATCACGGCGGCCGTCGGCGACCGGATCAAGCCATTGACCGGTCAGCTGAACACCGCCGAACAGATGCGGCTCACCGCTCTGCTCACCAAAGCCCTCGGCTCCTGAGCCCATCGTTCGCAGCATCCTTGACCGGGTATTGTCAGCGGTGCTAAGCAGGTGCTCAGCATTCGACATCCGCGGTATGGAAGGGATCAGATGACGCTGCAGGCGGTTTTGGACGACATCAGCAAGCGCCCCGGCTCGGGCGATGTCATTTCGGTCATCAATCCCGCGACCGAGGAGACCATCACCGAATTCACCGACTGCGGCCAAGAGGCCGTCGACGAGGCCGTCGCGCGCGCGAAGTCGTCCTTCGAAGCCGGCGTCTGGTCCCAACTGCCGGGCCGCGAGCGGGCCAAGATCATGTGGAAGATCGCCGACCTGATCGACGACCACGCCGACGACTTCGCCCAACTCGACTCGCTGAACACCGGCATGCCGCTGATGCAGGCGACGCTGCAGATGTCCACCTGTTCGGAGTTCTTCCGCTATTACGCCGGTTGGTGTTCGAAGATCAACGGCGTCGCCTACGACGTGAAGACCGACGGCATCGCGAGCGACGCCTATGTCGACATGCACGCGTACACGCTCAAAGAACCCTATGGCGTGGTCGGGCTGATCTTCCCGTGGAACGGACCGATCTTCAACGCCAGCGCCAAGCTTGCGCCGGCGCTGGCCGCCGGCTGCAGCGTGCTCGTCAAACCCGCTGAGGAAACCCCACTTTCGGCCCTGCTGCTCGACCAGCTGATCCACGAAGCCGGCGTGCCCGAGGGCGTCGCCAACCTGCTGACCGGTTACGGCCACACCGCGGGTGCCGCGATCACCGCGCACCCTGACGTCCAGAAGGTCGCCTTCACCGGCTCGACCGAAGTCGGCAAGGAGATCGTGCGGGCGTCGGCGGACAACCTGAAGAAGGTCACCCTCGAACTCGGCGGCAAGTCCCCGGTGCTGATCTTCGACGACGCCGACATGAGCAAGGCCCTGCTGATGGCTTCGCTGGGCATCTTCGTGCACTCCGGGCAGGGCTGCGTCTGCGGATCGCGCATCTTCGCCCAGCGTGGCGTGTATGACCAAGTGGTCGAGGGCATCTCGATGATGGCCAACACATTCAAGCTCGGCGCTCCCAGCGAGGAGGGCTGTGTCAGCGGCCCGTTGATCAGCCAGAAGCAACTCACCCGGGTGATGGGCTTTATCGACGAGGGCCGCAACGATGGCGTCGAGGTGGTCGCCGGCGGCTACCGGCTGGACCGCAAAGGCTACTTCGTGCACCCGACGGTGCTCACCAACGTCGATACCAGCATGCGGCTCTACCGGCAGGAGATCTTCGGACCGGTGGTCACCATCCTGCCGTTCGACGACGAGGACGAAGGCATCGCCTTGGCCAACGACACCACCTACGGCCTGGCGGCCACCGCCTGGACGCAGGACGTCGGCCGGGCCCACCGAATGCTCAAGCGCCTGAACGCAGGCAGCGTACAGGTGAACTGCCAGTTGGTGTTCGACCATGACGTGCCCTTCGGCGGCCACAAGCAATCCGGTTGGGGACACGAATTCGGCAAAGAGGGCATCGACATGTACATGAAGACCAAGTCGGCCTGGATCCAACTGTAGGCACGTATATCGTTTGCGCATGGCCCAAAGTCTCGAGGCCCGGCTGAATCCGTATCTGCCGATCGCGTTGTCGGTGTTCCGGGTCATGTTCGGACTGTTGTTCCTCAGCCACGGGCTGTCGTCGGTGATCGGCTGGCCTGCTGCGAGTCACGTTGCGCCAGTGGGACAGTGGCCGGACTTCTATGCCGGCTGGATCGAGTTGATCACCGGTGCGCTGATCACCGTTGGGCTGTTCACCCGACCCGCGGCGTTCCTGGCATGCGGGGAGATGGCGTTCGCCTACTTCACCGTTCACTTCCCGCACGGGTTCTGGCCGATCAACAACCACGGCGAAGACTCGGTGATGTTCTGCTTCGCTTTCCTGCTGCTGGTCTTCACCGGTGGCGGCCCCTACGCACTCGAGAGCCGACGGCGAAGTCGGTTGCGGCGCTGAGCCTTAACGCAGCGTAGCGAAGAACGCGCGGACGTCGTCGACGTACAGCTCCGGCTGCTCGAAGGCGGCGAAATGGCCGCCGCGCGGCATCTTCGTCCAATGCGTGATGTTGTAGGCCGCGTCGCACCAGCTTCGCGGGGTCCGCAGGATCTCCTTCGGGAAGGCGGCGACCCCGGTCGGCAGTTCAACCCGGCCATCGCTGACAAACCTGTTGAAGCTCTCCCAGTACAGCCGGGCTGACGATGCGCCACTTCCGGTGACCCAGTACAGCATCACGTTGTCCAGCAATTCGTCTTTGGTGAGCACATTCTCGGGGTGCCCGTCGCAGTCGGCCCACGCCCAGAACTTCTCCACGACCCACGCCATCTGCCCTACCGGCGAGTCGACCAGTCCATAGCCCAGCGTTTGCGGCCGGGTGGATTGCTGCTTGGAGTAGCCGGTGCCCCACTTGCGGTGCTCCACGTACGCGGCCAGGGCCTGCTGATCGTCCTCGCTGAATTCACCCGACCCGGCCTCGCCTTGAACGGGTTTCGCGATCGGCATGTTCAGGTGGATGCCCACGCAATGACCGCCGTTGCGGCCGATCTGCGTGGTCACCGCAGCACCCCAGTCACCGCCCTGGGCGCCGTAGCGGTCGTAGCCGAGCCGGCCCACCAGCGTCTCCCATGCCTCGGCGATCTTCTCCACGCCCCAGCCGGTGCCGGTCGGCTTACCGGAAAATCCGTACCCGGGCAGCGACGGGCAGATCACGTGGAAGGCATCCTCGGCGCGGCCGGACCGTGGGTTGACCAGCGGCTCGATCACCTTGTGAAACTCGACCACCGAGCCCGGCCAGCCGTGGGTGATCAGCAACGGCAGCGCATCCTCGTGCGGCGACCGCTGATGGACGAAATGGACGTCCAGTCCGTCGATTTCGATGATGTACTGGTCGAATCGGTTCAGCGCGGCTTCCCTGGCGCGCCAGTCGTAGCCGTCGGCCCAATAGTCGGCCAGCTCACGGGTGTACGCCAGCGGGATGCCCTGGGACCAGTCGTCGACGGTCTCGGCCTCCGGCCACCGGGTGCGGGCCAAGCGCTCGTGCAGATCGTCGAGAACGGCGGCGGGAACGTCGATGCGGTACGGCCTGATTTCCGACATGACTCTCATCATGCAGGCAGGCGATCAGGCATCGAGCGAGAGGTCCTTACGGAACCGTTTCATGCCGTCGATCTTCTGTGCCAGCGAGGCCAGTGGCCCGGAGTAGAACATCCACGGCATGGTCAGGATCCCAGTGATGCCGGCTTCCTCCGCGCGCTGGTAATGGGCAGAGGTGAAGGCGTCCGTCAGCGGGGTCAGGATGGTGAAATCGTCCATCTGCAAACCATTTTCGGCCCGCAGTTCACGTATCCGGTTGGCCGCGGTGATCGCCTGGTCGGTGTTGATCAGGTCGCCGATCCAGCCGTCGTAGCGGGCTGCCCGGCGCAGCGCGATCTCACTGAGCCCGCCGACGTAGATCGGTATCCGCGGTGGCGTGGGCTGCATCTCGAGCTTCGGCGTCTGATAGAACTCGCCGTCGAACTCCGTCCAGTCCGGCGACCACAGCGTCCGCATCAGATCGAGCATCTCGTCGGTGCGTTTGCCCCGCCTGGCGAAGGGCTGCTCCATCAAGTCGAATTCTTCTTCACACCAGCCGACACCGATACCGAGCTCGACCCGACCGTCGGCCAGATATGCCGCAGTGCCAATGGCTTTGGCCGCCGAGTACGGATTGCGCATCGCCGGAATGTAGACCGTGGTGACGAACCGCAGCCGGGTCGTGACTTGCGCGAGCGAGCCGACCAACACCCATGGGTCGGGCCATTCGGTGAACGGCTGCCAGCGGCGCTCGCCGTCCTTGGTGTACGGGTACGGGGTATTCAACGTCTCCAGGTTGACGATGTGATCGGGGATGGCCATGCCGTCATAACCGAGATCGTCGGCCACCTTGGCGACCTCGATGATCTCCTTGGTGTCCAGGAAGGCGCTGCTGACGTAGAACTTCATTCGGCGGCCCGCGCCCACGAGGGCGTGATGAAGATTCCCTCGGCTTCTACGGTGATTCCGTCGGGGCCGGAAAGGTGGCCCGAGACAAAGGATTTGACACCTTCGGTGCGTTCGACCGCAGCGTCGGCGCGCAGCCTGCCCAACGGCGTGCCGCGGACGAAGCGCAGCGTGAGGGTGCCGGTGAACAGTGGCTTCGTCAGGCCGACGCTGGCGGCCTCGCCGAGCACATGGTCGAGCACCAGGGCACAGACGCCGCCGTGCACCCAGCCGGGCGGCCCTTCGTAAGCGCCGTTGAGCGTGAAGTCGCTCCAGACGCGGCCGGCGTCCGGGTCGTGGTGGATGGTCAATGGCGGCGCGATCGCATTGCGCAGTCCGATCACCGCGTTGCTCCACACCACCGGCCGGCCGTCGACTGAATAGCGCACCACCTGTGCCTCGTCGCGTTGCCTGCTGCGTAGGACGTCGGTTGCCGCCTGGATCGCCGTCCGCGCCTCATCGATGGAGGCGGGCTCGGCATCGGTGCGTAGCGCCGCCTCGATCAGTTCGCGCACGTCGTCGGTGAGCGGGCCGTAGACGGCCGCGAGCCGATCGTGTTCGTCGGCGCTCATCGACTTGTAGGGGATCTTCGCGTCCAACCCCGCCTCCTAGAACTAGTGGCGGGCCTTCTCAGCAGCCGACCGTAACCTCTTTACTAACACCGAGGCCTGCCGTACACCGCGGGCGGGGCTGGCTCATTCGTCGAAGATCTTGTGCACGACCGCTTTTGCGCGACGGGTCACTCGAAGGTAGTTGTCCAGGAATTCGCCGCCGTCACCGTTGCGCGCCCAGCCGGCCGCCACCGCGACGGTGTTGAGCAGCCGTCCGGGTCCGGGCAGCTGGTCGGTGGGCTTGCCACGAACCAGCACCAGCGCGTTGCGGGCCCGCGTCGCGGTCAGCCACGCCTCCCGCAGCAGGTCGGCGTCCTCGCCTGTGATCAGCCCGGCTTCGGCGATGGCGTCCAGGCTCTCCAACGTCGAGGTGTTGTGCAGCGCCTCGATCTCGCTGGCGTAGCGCAGCTGCAGCAGCTGCACGGTCCATTCGATGTCGGCCAGTCCCCCGCGGCCCAGCTTGGTGTGAGTTTTCGGGTCGGCGCCGCGCGGCAGTCGCTCGGAGTCGATGCGCGCCTTCATCCGCCGGATCTCGAGGACCGCCTCGGCGGACACCCCGCCGGCGGGGTAGCGCGTCTTGTCGACCATGTGCAGGAACCGCTGACCCAGCTCGGCGTCACCGGCGACCGCGTCAGCCCGTAACAGCGCCTGGATCTCCCACGGCTGCGCCCACTGGTCGTAGTAGGCGGCATATGAGGCGAGCGTGCGGACCAGCGGTCCGCTGCGGCCCTCGGGGCGCAGATTGGCGTCGACCTCCAGTGGCGGGTCCGCACTGGGGGTGCCCAGCAGCGCACGGATCTGCTCGGCCACCGTCACCGCCCACTTCACCGCGTCCGAATCCTGAACTCCGTCGGCCGGCTCGCAGACGAACAGCACATCGGCGTCCGACCCGTAGCCCAGCTCGCGGCCACCGAGGCGGCCCATCCCGATCACCGCGATCGCCGCCGGAGCGTTGCCGCCGGCGGGAAGATTGGCCCGACTCACCGCGCCCAGCGCGGCCTCCAGCACTGCGACCCAGACCGCGGTCAGTGCCGCGCATACGTCGGTGACGTCGAGCATGCCCAGCAGATCGGCCGATGCGATGCGGGCCAATTCGCGGCGACGCAGCGAACGCGCGATGGCGATGGCACGAACCGGATCGCCCTGCCGGGCTGCCGATGCCACCAACGCACCGGCCACCGCCTCGGGGTCGACGCCAAGCAGCTTCGGTCCCTCCGGCCCGTCGCTGTAGTTCTGCACCACCTCCGGCGCACGCATCAGCAGCTCCGGCACGTAGGTCGACGTGCCCAACACGTGCATCAATCGCTTGGCCACCGCGGGCTTGTCGCGCAGCGTGGACAGATACCAGCGCTGGGAGACCATCACCTCGCTGAGCCGGCGGTAGGCCAGCAGTCCGGTATCGGGATCAGGGGTGTCGGAGAGCCAGTCCAACAGTCGGGGCAACAGCACGGACTGCACGCGGCCGCGGCGGCCGCTCTGGTTGATCAGCGCCGACAGGTGGGCAAGTGCGCTGTGCGGAGCCTCGTAGCCCAGCGCCGCCAGCTGGCGCTCCGCGGCCGCGGGCGTCATCCCCCCGGAAAACTCCAGGCCTTCTGGCGCAAGCGATTCCAGCAGAGGTTGGTAGAACAATTTCGTGTGCAGCCGCGAGACCCGGAGGTGGTGGCGTTTCAGTTCGTCGCGGAGCACCCCCAGCCGGTCGTGGCTGCCGTCGGGGCGGACGTGTGCTGCCCGGGCCAGCCAGCGCATCGCCTCGTCGTCGTCGGGCGCCGGCAGCAGGTGGGTGCGCTTGAGTCGCTGCAACTGCAGCCGGTGCTCGAGCAGGCGAAGGAACTCATACGACGCGGTCAGGTTCGCGGTGTCGTCGCGACCGACGTAGCCACCGGCGCCCAGCGCGGCCAGCGCGTCGACCGTCGAGGCCACGTGCAGCGACTCGTCGTTGCGGCCGTGCACGAGTTGCAGGAGCTGCACGGCGAACTCGACGTCGCGCAATCCGCCGGTGCCGAGTTTGAGCTCGCGGTTCCGAACCTCGGCGGGCACCAGCTGCTCCACGCGGCGCCGCATCGCCTGGACCTCGGGCACGAAATCCTCACGCTCGCAGGCGTTCCACACCATCGGCATCAGCGTGTCGATGTACTGCTTGCCCAGTTCGGCGTCGCCGGCGGCCGGACGGGCTTTGAGCAGCGCCTGAAACTCCCAGGTCTTGGCCCACTGTTGGTAGTAGGCGACATGCGAGTCGAGGGTGCGGACCAGTTCACCGTGCCGACCCTCTGGGCGCAGCCCGGCATCAACCTGGAAAAAGGCATCCGAGGCCAGCCGCATCAGTTCGCCGGCAATTCGCGCTGACATCGGATCCGCCGACTCGGCAACGAATATCACGTCGACGTCGCTCACGTAATTCAGTTCGCGCGCACCGCATTTGCCCATCGCGATGATCGCCAGCCGCGGGGGTGTGTCATCGCCGCAGACGCCTGCCTCGGCAACCGACAGCGCCGCCCCCAGCGCGGCGTCGGCGAGGTCGGCCAGGTGAGCGCCCACCGACCGGAAGGACAACACCGGCTCGTTCTCGACGGTCGGGGCCAGATCCATCGCCGCCAGCACCAACAACCGGTTGCGGTACAGCTCGCGCAGCCGCCACGCAGGCGACCCTGCGGCGTTGGGGGGCTGAGCGACGCATTCGGCGAACGCGGCCCGCAATTCCTCGGGCGACGGCAGCCGCACGTTGCCCTGCAACAGATGCCATGCCTGCGGGTTGGCGACCAGATGATCGCCCAAGGCCAACGATGACCCGAGGACACCGAACAGCCGGCCACGCAGGCAGCGGTCGGCGGCCAATGCCGCGTTGAGTTCGCTCCATGCCTCGCCCAGCGCGTCGGCCAGCCGGACCATCGCGCACAGGGCGGCGTCGGCGTCGGCTGCCCGCGACAGCGACCACAGCAGCTCGATCCGCTGTTCGGTGTTCCAACCCAGCTGCGTCAAATTGCTGCTCGCGCGGTCATCGACCAGCCCGAGGCGGCCGAGGCTGGGTACCTTTGGCCGTTCTGTCACTGGTTGGTTCACGTCGTTGACGGTAGCGCAGTCGTCTTCAGATCTGGATGGGTCCTGATCCCCGGCACGGGTCAGAGCGAGATATAGGTCTTCAGCTCGAAGGGCGTGACGTGGCGGCGGTAGTTCGCCCACTCCGTGCGCTTGTTGCGCAGGAAGAAGTCGAAAACGTGCTCCCCCAGCGCTTCTGCCACAAGTTCGGAGCCCTCCATGGCCCGCAGCGCCTCGTCGAGGCTGGACGGCAATTCGCGGTAACCCATCGCGCGGCGCTCGGTCGGGGTGAGGTCCCAGACGTTGTCTTCGGCCTGCGGGCCCAAAACGTAGCCCTTCTCGACCCCGCGCAGCCCGGCCGCAAGCAGCACGGCGAAGGCCAGGTAGGGGTTGCAGGCGGAGTCGGGGCTGCGCACCTCGACCCGCCGCGACGAGGTCTTGTTCGGGCTGTACATCGGGATGCGAACCAGCGCTGAGCGGTTGGCTGCGCCCCACGACGCGGCAGTGGGCGCCTCACCGCCGAGCACCAGCCGCTTGTAGGAGTTGACCCACTGGTTGGTGACGGCGCTGATCTCGCTGGCGTGCTCGAGGATTCCGGCGATGAACGACTTCGCGACGTCGGAGAGCTGCAGTGGGTCATCCGGGCTGTGGAACGCGTTGACCTCGCCCTCGAACAGGCTCATGTGCGTGTGCATGGCAGAACCGGGATATTGGCCAAATGGCTTGGGCATGAACGTCGCCCGCGCTCCCTCGTTCAGCGCGACCTCTTTGATGAGGTAGCGGAACGTCATCACGTTGTCGGCCATCGACAGCGCGTCAGCGAAGCGGAGGTCGATCTCCTGCTGGCCGGGTGCACCTTCGTGATGGCTGAACTCGACCGAGATGCCCATCGATTCCAGTGCGTCGATCGCGTGGCGACGGAAGTTGGAAGCCGAGTGCACGGCCTGGTCGAAGTAGCCCGCGTTGTCCGCCGGCACCGGTTCGGTCCCGTCTTCGGGACCGGCTTCCAGCAGGAAGAACTCGATCTCGGGATGCACGTAGCAGGAGAAACCTAGATCGTTCGCTTTACCCAGCTGACGCCGCAGCACGTGGCGCGGGTCGGCCCATGACGGCGAGCCGTCGGGCATTTTGATGTCGCAGAACATCCGGGCCGAGTGGTGATGACCGGAGCGGGAGGTCCAGGGCAACACCTGGAAAGTCGACGGGTCGGGATGCGCGACGGTGTCCGATTCCGAGACCCGCGCGAAGCCCTCGATGGACGACCCGTCGAAGCCGATACCTTCTTCGAACGCGCCCTCGAGCTCAGCGGGCGCGATCGCAACAGATTTGAGGAAACCGAGCACGTCGGTAAACCACAGCCGGACGAATCGGATGTCCCGTTCCTCCAGCGTGCGGAGCACGAATTCCTTTTGTCGATCCATACCTGGAACAGTATGCATACAGCGTTAACTTTGTGTTACCGGCGCGGCTTAACACCTTAAGTTTCCCGGCGCGACGCCGTCGACCAAGTAACGGATCACAGCGCCGTCCACGCACTCGTTTCCGTTGAACGTCACCGTGTGTTGGGTGCCCTCGAAGCTGATCAGATTGGCATCGAGTTGGGCGGCCAGGTTGACGCCGGCTTGGTACGGCGTGGCCGGGTCGTGGGTCGTCGACACGACGATGACTTTGCCCGGGGCCGCCGGCGCCGCCGGATGCGGCGAAGACGTCGCGGGCACCGGCCACAGCGCGCACAGATCGCGCGGCGCATGACCGGTGAATTGGCCATAGGACGTGAACGGCGCGACCTGACGAATCCGCTGATCGGCGTCGGCCCACGTGGCCGGGTCGGTCGGCTCTGGTGCGTCGACGCAGCGGATCGCGTTGAAGGCGTCCTGCGACGCGTTGTAGTGCCCGTTGGCGTCGCGACCGTAGTACTCGTCGGCCAGCGTCAACAGGTCACCGGGATCGGTGCCGCGGCGCAGACCGAGCAGACCGCTGGTCAGGAATTTCCAGAACTGCGGGGTGTACAGCGCGTTGATGGTGCCCGTGGTGGCGTCGGAATAGCCGAGCACGCGCCGCTCCGAGGTGAGCGCGGGCTTGGCCACCAACGGATCGATCAACTGGTGGTAGCGGCTGACCCACTGGTTCGGGTCGGTGCCCAGCGGGCAGTCCGACGAGTGGGCACAGTCCGCGGCGTAGTCGTTGAACGCCGTCTGGAACCCCGCCTCTTGGTTGATCAGTTCGTCGATCGGGCCGATGCTCGGGTCGATCGCGCCATCGAGCACCATCGCCCGGACGTGGTCGCCGAACCGCTCGAGGTACGCGGTCCCCAATTCCGTGCCATAGCTGTAACCGAGGTAGTTGATCTGGTCATCACCGAGTGCCTGGCGTACGGCGTCCATATCGCGGGCAGCAGAAGCGGTCCCGACGTTCTCCAGGAAGGCGGAGCCATTCCGGTTGACACAGCGTTGCGCTATCTGGCGGTAGATCTGCTCGATGTGCGCCACGCCCTGCGGGCTGTAGTCGACCATCGGGTCGCGCCGGAAGGCGTCGAACTCGGCGTCGGTCTGGCAACGCACACCGGGCGTGGAGTGGCCGACACCGCGCGGATCGAAGCCGACCAGGTCGAAGCGGCGGCTGACTTCAGTGCCGGCCAGCTCCGGTCCCATCGATGCGACCATGTCGACCGCCGACGCCCCGGGACCGCCTGGGTTGACCAGCAGCGCTCCGATCCGTGGCCCGGTCGCCGGAATACGGATCACCGCGAGTTGCACTTGCCCGCCGGCGGGATTGGCGTAGTCGACGGGAACCGTGACGGTCCCGCATTGTGCGCCGGGGACGTCGCCGGGACTTTTGACAACCCGGCTGCAGCTCCCCCAATTCAGCGGCGGCGCCGAGGCCGGCTGTGGCGCAGCGGGGCTGGGCGTCGGTCCCGCGTACCCCGGGGTGGCGCCGGACAGCGGTGTCGCGACAACCGTCACCGACATCGTCAGCATGAGAGAAAGCAACGCAGAGCTCATCGGTCTCATGCGCCACATGGTGGTTAATCGTGGCATGCGTCGGCCACAGGCCGTAATCCCATTGGTCACACCTTGATCTCGTTATTGACCGCTCTGCGGGGTCAGCACTTGGCACCCTTCGACGGCACAGTGCCGCTCACGAGGTAGGCCGTCGCATAGTCGTCGATGCAGCTGTTGCCCTGAAAGACCACGGTGTGCTGGGTGCCGTCGTAGGTGAGCAACCCGCCCTTCAACTGGCTCGCCAGGTCAACGCCGGCTTGATAAGGAGTCGCCGGATCGTGAGTGGTGGACACCACCAGTGTCGGCGTCAGACCGGACACAGCGATGGAGTGCGGCTTGCTCGTCGGGGGCACCGGCCAGTACGCGCACGTGCCGAGTGGGGCGTTGCCGGTGAACTTTCCGTAGTTCATGAACGGCGCGACCTCGCGCGAGCGGCGGTCCTCGTCGACGACCTTGGCGCGGTCCTTGACCGGCGGTTGGTCGACGCAGTTGACCGCCACCCGTGCGTCGGTGGAGTTGCTGTAATGGCCGCGCTTGTCGCGACGCATGTAAAGGTCGGCCAGTTCGAGCATGACATCGCCGCGGTGGTGGGACATCTCGGTGAATGCGGTCGTCAAGTGGTGCCAGAACGTCGGCGAGTACAGCGCCATGATGGTGCCGATGATCGCGTCGCTGTAACTCAGCCCGCGCGGATCTTTGGTCCGCATGGGTATGCCCCGCGTCGGGTTGTTCTTGTCGACCATCGGATAGACCAGATTGTGGTAAACGTCAACGGCTTTGGCCGGGTCGGTGCCCAGCGGGCAGGTCGGCGACTTGGCACAGTCTTTTGCGTAGTCGTCGAACGCATCCTGAAAACCCTTTGCCTGCCGCAAATCCGACTCGACCGGGTCGGCGTTGGGATCGATGGCGCCGTCGAGGATCATCGCCCGGATGTTCTTCGGAAAGGCTTCGGCGTACGCGGCGCCCATCCGGGTGCCATAGGAGTAACCCAGGAACGTCAGCTTGCTGTCGCCCAAGGCTTCCCGAATCGTGTCCAGATCCTTTGCGACGTTGTCGGTTCCGACGTTCGCCAGGAATTTCTTGCCCATCTTGGCGACGCAGCGGGCGACGTACTCCTTGGTCTCCTCCTCGATGTGCGCCACCCCCGCCGGGCTGTAGTCCACTTGCGTTTCGGTGCGAAGCCGGTCGTTGTCGGCGTCGGAGTTGCACCAGATCGCCGGCCGCGACGTTGCGACTCCGCGCGGGTCGAAGCCGACCAGGTCGAACCGTTCCCGGATCTGTGGCGGCAGCGACTGCACCAGCCCCACGGCGGCCTCGATGCCGGACTCCCCCGGGCCACCGGGGTTGATCACCAGCGAGCCGATCTTGTCCCGGGTCGCGGGGAAGCGAACAAGTCCCAGCGTCGTGGCGTCGCCGTTGCGGTGCCGGTAGTCGACCGGCACGGCGAGTTTGCCGCACTGGACGCCACTCGGCAGCTTCGCCGGGATGCCACCGCCGCCGGACACGCGGCACGGCCCCCACTCCACCGGCTGGCCCACTTTGGGCCCGTACATCACAGCGCGCCCCTTGACGACCTGCGTGCAGCTTGCCGCTGTCACCGCGATGACCGCCATCGCGGTCCAGAGCAGCATCGTGCGCGCGAACTTGCCGCGGCGAGGGGTCCCCATGCCCAACATGCTGCCATGTGTCGGCGCGGGCCCCCGGTCGCCGGGGCTTCTACCGTGTCGCGAGCAGCAGTTCTTCCATTCCGACCGAGAAGTCGTCGGCCAATTCCCACAGGTCCGGCAACAGCTCGGGGCAGGCGATGATCCCGACGTCGAGTTTGCCGGTCAGCGACATCACAGTGATATTGAGGCCCGAGCCATGGAAGATCGGGCCCAACGGGTACATCGCCTTGACCTCGTTGCCCAGGAAATACAGCGGCACCTGGGGCCCCGGGACGTTGGATATCACCAGGTTGTGCACCGGCCTGCTCTTGGTCAGGCTGGTCCGCGAGTAGACGCGCATCGCCATGCCGAACACCGCGGGGGCGGCGAACTGCGACCAGTCCTGCAGAAGCGTGGCCTTGATCGCCGAACTGTGTTGCTTGGCAACCGAGTTCGCGTCAGCGATGGCCTTGATCCGCTCGACCGGGTCGGCGATGTGGGTGTGCAGGCTCGAGAACATACCCGAAACCTGGTTACGCCCGGGCCGATCCGACTTGCCGTGCACCGACACCGGAACCATCGCCACCAGTGACGACTCCGGCAGCTCGCCGCGGTCGAGCAGGAATTGGCGCAGCACCCCCGACACCAGTGCCATCACCACGTCGTTGACCTTGACGTCGAAATGTTCCTTGACCTTCTTGATGTCCCCGAGGTCCAACTGTGCGTAGGCGATGTTGCGCCGCGGGCTGACGCTGGCGTTGAACGCGGTCTGCGGGGCGGCGAACGGCGACGCCATGGTCTGGCCGCTGCGTGCCCGCATGACCGTCTTGACCACCGACGAGGCGGTGCCGTTGAGCGCCTTGGCCAAGCGGAGCGGCCGCGCGGCGAACTTGATCGCGCCGGTGATCGCGATCTCGAGCTCGTTGGCGCCGCCGACGCCGTCCACCGGGTCCGGGGCGGGCGCGTCGGCTTCGGTGCTGCACAGCTGCGACATCAGGTCGGCGCCGGTCACGCCGTCCACCGCGGCGTGGTGAACCTTGGTCATCACGGCCAGCCGGCCGCCCTGCTGCGCGTCGGTTTCCGCTACGCCTTCGATCACCCACATCTCCCACAGCGGGCGAGCGCGGTCCAGCGACAACGAGGCGATGTGGCCGCAGATCTCGGCGAGCTCGACGCGTCCGCCCGGTGGCGGCAGACCGATCCGGTGCAGGTGTCGGTTCACGTCGAAGTCGTTGTCCTCCACCCACACCGGATGGTCCAGGTTGAAGGCGCTGTCGGCCAGCTTCTCGCGGAATTGCGGCATTGCCTTGATCCGCAACGCCAGCTCGTCGCGCAGCCGATCGAAGGTGTAGCCGCCCGGCATCGTCGACGTGTCGAGCTCGAGGATCGAGCAGACATGCAACGGCTGTGATGGGGTTTCCAGGTACAGGAAGCTGGCGTCGAGTCCGCTGAGGCGCTGCATGCGCCGATGGTATGTCCGCTGCCCAGGGGTGGTACCGGATTCGCACGATGGGGGCCGGTGTGAGGAAGTCCACTGGGCGGGGCTGTCCACATAGCCGGCCTGAAGTGGCACACTGGTCGGGTCAGACGAACCCGGGGACCCCGATGGGCCTCGAGGATCGAACCGACCACCACTAGGGACAATGATGTCTGAACAGACTGTTTATGGCGCCCCCTCTTCTTCGCAAGCCGAGCCGCGGAGCAAGACCCGCATTCATCACCTGCAGAAGATGAAGGCCGAAGGTCACAAGTGGTCGATGCTCACGGCCTACGACTACTCCACCGCCCGGATCTTCGACGACGCCGGCATCCCAGTGTTGTTGGTCGGCGACTCGGCGGCCAACGTCGTCTACGGCTACGACACCACGGTGCCGGTCTCCATCGACGAGCTGATTCCCCTGGTGCGTGGCGTGGTGCGCGGCGCACCGCACGCGCTGGTGGTCGCCGACCTGCCGTTCGGCAGCTATGAGGCCGGCCCCGCCGCCGCACTCGACGCCGCGATCCGCTTCATGAAGGAAGCCGGCGCGCACGCGGTCAAGCTGGAGGGCGGCGAGCGGGTCGCACCGCAGATCGCGGCCCTGACTGCCGCCGGCATTCCGGTGATGGCACACATCGGCTTCACCCCGCAGAGCGTCAACACCCTGGGCGGTTTCCGGGTGCAGGGTCGCGGCGATGCCGCCGAGCAGACCATTCACGACGCGATCGCAGTGGCCGAAGCCGGCGCGTTCGCCGTGGTGATGGAGATGGTGCCGGCCGAGCTGGCCACCCAGATCACCGGCAAGTTGACGGTCCCGACAGTCGGAATCGGCGCGGGCCGCAACTGCGACGCCCAGGTGTTGGTGTGGCAGGACATGGCCGGACTCACCAGCGGCAAGACCGCCAAATTCGTCAAGCGGTTCGGCGACGTCGGAGGCGAATTACGCCGCGCGGCAACGCAGTACGCGGACGAAGTCGCGTCCGGGACGTTCCCCGACGACGAGCACAGCTTCTGACCCGTTGGTTTAGCCCGCACCGGAACGTGGCACGCTAACGGCCATGTCCCCCGGCGGCGCGTCGCGCTATCTCGAAGTCGAGCGCAAATTCGACGTCGACGCGTCTACACAGCCACCGTCATTCGAGGGCATCGCGGGCGTGATCCGGGTGGAGCACGCCGACACGCAGACGCTGGATGCCGTCTACTTCGACACGCCGGACCGCGACTTGGCGTCCAACCGAATCACGTTGCGCCGCCGCACCGGCGGCCCGGACGCCGGCTGGCACCTGAAACTGCCGGCGGGCCCGGACGCTCGCACTGAAGTGCGGGTGCCACTGGACGACGGTGAACGTCACGGCGTTCCGACCGAACTGCTGGATGTGGTGCTCGCCATTGTCCGCGACCGTCCAATGAGCCCGGTGGCGCGGATCAACACGACCCGCCACGTTCAACTGCTGCACGGTTCCGGCGACGCCGTCGTCGCCGAGTTCTGTGACGACCAAGTCGCCGCGGGCCGGGGCGCCGATGGCGGCACCGCTCAGCAGCGTTGGCGTGAGTGGGAACTCGAACTGGTCGGCGACGGCGGCGACTCCGATCTGATGGATCAGGTGTCCGACCGGCTTTTCGACGCCGGCGCGAAGCCGGCTGGGGTCGGCTCCAAGCTGGCACGGGTGCTCGGCACGGCGCCGAACAGCCTCCCGGCCGAGCCCCTGCACCGGGCGATGGCAGAACAGGTCGGCGAGCTGCTGGTGTGGGATCGCGCCGTGCGTGCCGAGGCCGACGACGCGGTCCACCAGATGCGGGTGACGGCGCGCAAGATCCGCAGTCTGCTGCAGGCTTCGCCGGATTCCTTCGGGCTCACCGGCGATGCGCCGATCATCGACGAACTGCGGGAACTGGGCAACGTGCTCGGCGTCGCACGTGACGCCGAGGTGTTGGCCGACCGCTACCGCAGCGCGCTGGACGATGTGCCGCCGGAACTGGTCCGCGGGCCGATTCGGGAGCGGTTGGTCGGCGGTGCCGAACAGCGTTATGACACGGGGCTTCGACATGCGTTGGCCGCCATGCGTTTACCGCGATACTTCCGCCTGCTCGACGGGCTGGACGCACTGATCGCCGAGTCTCCGTCCGCCGACGACGAGCCGGCCCCGACAACCGTCGCCGCCGCCGGCAAGAAAGTCCGTAAGGCAGCCAAGGCCGCGCAACGGGCCCGCGGCGCAGCCGATCGCGACGACGCGATACACCGGATCCGCAAGCGCGCCAAGCGTCTTCGCTACACGGCGGATGCCACCGGCGCCAAGAAGGTGTCCAAGCGGGCCAAAAAACTGCAGTCATTGCTCGGCGACCATCAGGACAGCGTGGTCAGCCGCGAACACCTGAGCGAACAGGCCGAAGCCGCACATGCAGCAGGCGAGGACACCTTCACCTACGGGCTGATCTACCAGCGCGAAGCCGAGTTGGCACTCGAGAGCCGAGGGCAACTCGAGCCAAAGCTGACCAAGCTATACAAAGCGGTGCGCAAGCTCTCGAGCTGACGGGGCGGGCGAGTTGGCCTGTAAGCCGGATTCTGTACCGCGTCTAAATAACGCGGTGGCGACCATCCATCTGGACACACCGTCGCCGGGTGCCTCGAGCGGTCTACCCGCAGGCTCGGGCGAGCAACCCTCAAACGCCTGCGCGACCGCACCGTAATGCGGTCTTCTTGACCTTGCTTCGGGTGGGGTTTGCCTAGCCACTCCGGTCACCCGGAATGCTGGTGCGCTCTTACCGCACCGTTTCACCCTTACCACCGCGAAGGTGGCGGTTTGTTTTCTGTGGCACTTTCCCGCGAGTCGCCTCGGATTGCCGTTAGCAATCACCCTTGCTCTGTGAAGTCCGGACTTTCCTCGACTCGGCGCTGCTTGAGCCCGAGCCGCGGCCGCCCAGCCAACTCGTCCGCGCTAACACCGTACTCGGTGCGGAATCCGCAGGCCAACGGCCTGTCTAAGCGGCGTGCAAGCGTGCACACGCTATCTCGACCGCGACTTCCATTTCGCTGATCTCTATGCGTACCTTCGATCCTGGGATCGGGGGCGCCGCCGACCGATATGTCGCACCCGTCGGCGTTGTGAATTTTGCTGTGTGGATTTGATTTTCACCGACACTCGGTTCGACGATCCAGCCGGCGACTTCTTTGACGTAATTACATTGTTCGCACATGCCGAGCCCGTTGACCGCACTGGTCGGACCAGCGGCCACCCACGGCCGGCCATGGTCGCGATGGCGGATCGGAGCGTCACAGTAGGGCGTACGGCAGCATTGATCCCGAAACCCGATAAAGGCCGCCAGGCCACGGGGAAATAGCCGGGCTCTGGACTCCATTGCCACCAATGCGCCCGACGCCGGCCGCGCATAGAGTCGGCGCAAGGTCGCCCGCGAGCGCTGGTCGCCGACTGCGCCTAAAATCAACTCGCGCGCAACTGCCGCGGGGATGGGACCGTAGCCGCTGACGTCGGCAGGCGCATCGGAGTGACCCATCAGGGTCTCATCAGATAGCACGAGGTTGACCGCGATCGGCGTCGGCACTGCTGTGCTTCGGCCGGTGACGCGCTCCACCAACACATCGGCCATCACCTGACCACGCGACCGTCCGTCAGTACAGCTGTCGGCTTCCCGCCGCAGCGCCGCATACACCGACACGCCCTGGGCCACCGGCAACAATGCAGTCAGATACGTCATGGTGTCCGGCGCGGGCCGGATACTCACGGCGCGCTCGGCCTCGGCCTTGGCGGCCCGGTCGACCACGGCGTGCGGGTCGAGCCGGTATGCGATTGCCTTTGCCGCCGCCGCCACCCGCGCGTCACCCATACCAACCAGACTGTCGACGTCAGAACATAATTCAGTGTCCAGCGCCCCGCGATCCTCGATGTCAAGACAGGCGCTCTCGCGGACGATCAGCGTGGCACGCCACTCCGACAGGATTCCAGTCTCCAAAGCGGCAAGAGTGCAAGGCATCTCGTGCACTAAAGCTTTGGCGAAGCCCAGATGCCGGTTTCCACGAGCAGGGGAATCTCTCCGGGCGAGCGCGATCTCGCTAGCGATTCCACGCCCGCGACGTGCCGCCGGAATTCCCTCGGCCGCTTCGGCAGCCCGCCGCGCGACGTCCAATGCTGCGGCGGCACGAGCCTGGCCCGCCGCAGCCGCGCATTTGACCTTCTCCAACTCCGCAATGCGCCTTACCAGCGCCGATTCGTCGGGCGCGGGATCCACTCCTATCAGTGATTCGAACATACATTCGATAATAGCTCACGCCACCGACCAAAGTTCGATCTCACAGTCCAGCCGCCCCTATCGTCTACAGAGTTGACGGCGAAAGGAGATCGGCACCGATGCCACCGACCGCACGGGAAAAGCGTGTCGCCGGCGGCGACTGGGACGCGATCGCCGCGACCGTCAACGACTTTGGTGGCGCGTTGCTGCCGCGGCTTCTCACCGCATCCGAGGCCCGACGAATCCGCACGCTATTCGCCGACGACGACTTGTTCCGATCCACCATCGACATGGCTCCGCGTCGTTACGGCTCCGGGCAATACCGCTACTTCCGGGCGCCCTACCCCGATCCGATCGAGGAACTCAAGCAGGCGCTGTATCCGCGGCTGCTGCCGATCGCCCGGGACTGGTGGGCCAAGTTGGGCCGCGACACACCCTGGCCCGACACTCTCGACGAATGGCTGGACATGTGCCACGCCGCCGGCCAGACGCGCTCGACCGCCCTGATGCTCCGGTACGGAACCGACGACTGGAACGCCCTGCATCGAGACCTGTACGGCGACTTGGTCTTTCCGCTTCAGGTCGTGATCAACCTGAGCGACCCGGACACCGAGTTCACCGGCGGCGAGTTCATGCTCGTCGAACAACGGGCGCGGGCCCAGTCTCGAGGCACCGCAACCCAGTTGCCGCAGGGCCACGGCTACCTGTTCACCACCCGCGACCGGCCGGTGCAGTCGGCGCGTGGTTGGTCGGCCGCGTCGGTCCGCCATGGCCTGTCGGTTGTGCGGTCCGGCGAACGCTACGCACTCGGGCTGATCTTTCACGACGCCGCCTGAGCGAATCAGTGCACCCGTCCGCCGATTCCGGCGAACGTGTCGCTAGGGCTGACGCGTGCCCATACCGTCTTGCCAGTGGACGTCGGTGTGTTGCCCCAGTGACGGCACAGTGCGGACACGATATCCAGCCCCGCGGGACAACTACCGGGCGGACGCTCCGGCCGAACCGCAAGTGCAGGACTGGAATCGGAGACCGCGACGATGACTTCGTCGTCGGTGCCTTCGAGACGGACGTCGAATCCGGCCGCGGTGTAGCTCAGGGCGTTCTCGGCGAATACCGTCACCGCCGTGCTGGCGACCGGGACCCTGTCCCGCATCGACCACGCCAACAGGTGCTCGTGCACAAAGATCAGCGCGGCCGCGACGCTGGATGAGTGTGGCTCGAATCGTTCGCGGGCGCGATGGCGGTAGCGGCATGTTCGACCACCGATGGCAACGCCTGCGGCGGCCACAGCGTCGTACACGGGGACGTAGCGGGCGACCGATAGATCGGCCAGGCGCTTACGCACCAGTGGGTCGCAAGCAACCAGCACGATCGGGATCTCCGGCCATTGCTGCACGCACCATCGGGCGCTGGTGAAGACCGCCCAGCTTTCACCGTCATGCACTTCGAGGTCGTTGACGTCGATGATCAACGCTCGGGGATCGTCGGCGGCGACCTTGACCACCGAGTCGCGCGCGTCTAGATAAGTGCGCGCGTTCAGCACCCCGGACAGCCGCATCACGGTGAATTCGCCGCACGTGTATGTCGTACTTGTCAACATCGTCCATCGCCGCTTTCTGGCCCCAGGGAGGACTTTGACGTCACAGCATACTTGCGGAATGTGCTGCTACCGCGACATTTCCGGCAGCACGGACGGTTCGTCTGGCTGATCGGAAGGAGCCGAATCGTGCCCCAGCGCGATCGTCGCCGCCGTCATCGCGGCGACGGCCACCGCCAGGATCACCGCGCCGGCACCACGCACCACCAAATGCTCGCCGAGGATCACGACACCCAACAACACCGCCACCACGGGTTCACCGACCAGCATGATCGGCACCGACGCCTGCAACGCACCGGCGTGAAATGCCGACTGCTGCAATACCGTGACCGTGATCGCGATCGCCACCAGCAGATACGGCGCCGGCACGGTCAGCAAACCATGCCAGCCGTGCACGACGAGGCGGTGAGTGCTCACTTTGGTCAGGACCGCGACCATCCCGAGTAGCACGGCGACGGCGCCGGCCAACAGCATGGCGCGACGTCGTCCGTCCGTCCGACGCGCAGCCAGCACGCACACGACGACGACCGGCACCGAGATACCCAGCGCCACGCTCCACGCCGGTACCGGCGCCCGATAGTGGCCCTCACGCGGTTGACCCACCAACACAAACACCGTGAGCGCGGCGGTCAGCAACAGTGCCCAGCCCCAATCACGGCCTCGCACATGCTGATTGGAGAAACGCGCGCCGAGCGGCAGCACGAACAGCAGCGACGACACCAGCAGGGGCTGCACGAGCAACAACGACCCGTGCGCCAGCGCCAGCGCCTGGAACACGTAGCCACCGACTGCACCCAGCGTCCCCAACCACCACGCCGGCTGGCGAACCCACGACGTCACGATCGCGCCCGAGTCCGCCAGATTGTCGGCTTCCGCTTGGATGGCCCGCTGCCGTACGACGATGCCCACGGCGGCGAACAACGCGGCGAGCAACGCCGATCCGATCGCCAGGGCGTGCGACGCTAACCACTCCACGATTGGCCCACTACCCAGACGCTGTCGATCTCTAACCCAGATACCCGGTCTGATTGACCAGTCGGACCGATGATGCCCCGTCGGGGTAGAACTCCGCGATGCTCAGCGATGCCAGATCCAGATGTAGCCGGTAGAGAATGCCCGGCCCTGCGTCGAGTGCCTCGCGCAGCAGCATCTTGATCGGCGTCACGTGCGATACCACCAGCACCGTGTTCCCACCGTGCTCGGCGACGATGCGGTTCCGCGCCCGGGCGACCCGCTCGTTGACCTGATCGAAGCTTTCCCCGCCGGGTGGCTCGGTGCTGGTGTCGCGCAACCACCGTCGATGCAATTCGGGATCGTGTTCGGCAGCCTCGGAGAAGGTCATGCCTTCCCATCCGCCGAAATCGGTTTCGATCAGGTCGTCGTCGACAGCGACATCGAGGCCCAGTCGTTTGGCGGCTGCCGTCGCGGTGTCGTGGCAGCGCTGCAACGGTGAACTGATCACCGCCGCGATCCCGCCGCGCGACCCCAGAAAACTCGCGGCCGCATCGGCCTGCTGTCTGCCCAGCTTGGTCAGCGCCGGATTGCCGCGACCCGAGTAACGCCGCTGCACCGACAATTCGGTCTGGCCGTGCCGCAGCAACAGCAGCCGGGTGGCGGCACCAGTCGCACCGGTCCACCCCGGCGGCGATTGCGTCTCGCTGACCACACGCGCCGGCGATGCATCGGCCTGCGCCGGTGTCTCGGCCGCGGCATCCATCGCCTCGTTGGCCAACCGGTCGGCGTGGGAATTCTCGGCCCGTGGGATCCACGTGTAGCTGATCTGGTCGAATTGCGAAGCCAGCGAACGAGCTTCGGCGTTGAGCTCCGCCAGGTCCGGGTGCTTGACCTTCCAGCGCCCGGACATCTGCTCGACGACCAGCTTCGAATCCATCGACACCGCGACCTCGGTGGCGTGCAGTTTCGCCGCCTCTTCCAAACCCGCTATCAGACCGCGATATTCGGCGACGTTGTTGGTGGCCCGCGCGATTGCCTGCTTGGCCTCGGCCAGCACGATCGACCGGTCCGCGCTCCACACCACTGCCCCGTAGCCGGCAGGTCCCGGGTTGCCCCGCGACCCCCCGTCGGCCTCGAGGAGCACCTTCACCGGTTTACGCCTTTGAGCCGCAACAAGATTGCGCTGCACTCGGGGCAGCGCAGCACCTCGTCCTCAGCGGCCGCCGAGATGCGGGCCAGCTCGCCGCGGTCGATCTCGATACGGCACGCCCCACAGCGGCCGCCCTGCATCAATGCCGCGCCGGGGCCACCGTTGGCCCGCTGTCGTTCGTAGAGCGCGAGCAGATCGGGAGCCAGCTCGGCGGCGAGTTCGTCACGCCGCGACGAGTGGACTCGGCGATGGTGGTCGATGTCGGCCAGGGTGGTATCGATGGCCTGCTGCGCGGCGGCCAGCTCGGCTTGCAGCCCCTCGATGACCGCCTCCTCCGCAGCCCGCTTGGTCTGCAGCCCTTCGCGGTGCTCCATCACCTCCAGCAGCGAATCCTCGAGGCTGGACTGGCGACGCTGCAGTGTCTCCAACTCGTGTTGCAGCTCCGACAATTGCTTGGAATCTGCGACCGATTGCAGCAGCGACCGGTCCCGATCCTCGCGTTGCCGAACACCGTCGATCTCCGATTCGAACCGCGAGACTTGAGTGTCCAAGTCCTCCAACGCAATCTGCAGCGCGCTCAGCCGGTCGTTGGCAGCGAGCTGCTCGGTTCGGATCCGCTCGGTGTCGGCGCGTTCGGGCAGGTGGCCGGCGCGGTGGTCCATCTTGGCCACCTCTGCGTCCAGTTCGGCGACTTCGAGCAACGACCGCTGCTGTGCAACTTCGGCTTTCATACGTCCTCTTCCCCCGCGGCGTTGTCGACGTTCCAGGGGTCGGTGCGAATCCGGCACACGTCGACCGACAGCGCGGACCCGAACGCCGACCGCAGCACGTCGGCTGCCTGCTCGCACCACGGGAATTCGCTGGCCCAGTGCGCGACGTCGATCAGGGCCACGTCGGATGCGCGGCGATGCTCGTCGGCAGGGTGGTGGCGCAGGTCCGCAGTCACATAGGCCTGCACATCGGCAGCCGCCGCGGCGCCCAGCAGCGAGTCGCCCGCGCCGCCACACACCGCGACGCGCGACACCGTCGTGTCCGGTTGGCCCGCGGCACGGACCCCCCACGACGTCTGCGGCAGGCCCGCCTTGACTCGGGAGACGAACGCGCTCAACGACTCTGGCTGTCGCAGCGATCCGATCCGCCCCAGCCCGACGTCGCTGGGCAGCGGCGCCAATGCAATGACGTCGAAGGCCGGCTCCTCGTATGGGTGCGCTGCGCGCATCGCCGTCAGCACCTGTCGTCGTGCTCGGGTGGGCGCGACGACCTCGACCCGGTCCTCGACCACTCGTTCCACTGCGCCGATGCTGCCGATCGCCGGGTTCGCACCGTCGTGGGGCAGGAACTGCCCGGTGCCGGTAACACTCCAGCCGCAATGCGAGTAGTCACCGATCTGGCCGGCGCCGGCGGCAAAGACCGCCTCCCGCAAGGCATCCGCGTTCTCCACCGGCACGAAAATCACCCACTTGTCCAGTTCCTGGTGGGCCGGCGCGGGCTCCAGAACCGCCTCGACGGTCAACCCGAGCGCGTGCGCCAGCGCATCCGAGACACCCGGCGACGCCGAGTCGGCGTTGGTGTGTGCCGTGAACAACGAGCGACCAGAACGGATCAGCCGGTGTATCAACGAACCCTTCGCGGTGCCGGCGGCCACCGTGTCCACTCCGCGCAACAGCAGAGGGTGATGCGCCAGCAGCAGGCCGCCGTCGGGGACCGCATCGACCACTTCCGCGGTGGCGTCGACCGCAATGGTCACCGAACTCAGCGTGTCCTCGGGGTCGCCGCAGACCAGGCCGACCGAATCCCAGGACTGGGCCAGCCCGGGCGGGTAGGCCGCATCCAGCGCCTCGATGACCGTGCCCAACCGAACCGTCATCGCGCCACCCCGCTGTCCGCGATCGCCGCCACCAACAGCGGCCACTCCGGTCGCACCGCGGCACGCAGGTAATGGCCGCCCAGGCCGACGAACGTGTCGCAGCGTCGCACAGCAATCCCTCTGGCGTGCAGATGCTTTCGCATCAACGCAGCGTCGCCGACGCTGAACAGCACGAACGGCGCGTCGCCGTCGACGGTCTCGACGCCGATGGAGCGCAAGCCCGCCACCATCTCGGCGCGCATCGCCGTCAGCCGCCGGGCCCCAGCCGCGGCTTCGGCTACCGCCTCGGGGGCACAGCATGCCGCGACCGCGGTCAACTGCAGGGTGCCGATCGGCCAGTGCGGACGGGTCGCGGTCAACCGTGCCAGCACTTCCGGTGCACCCAACCCGTAGCCCACCCGTAGTCCGGCCAGCGACCAGGTCTTGGTCAGGCTGCGCAGCACCAGCACATCCGGCAGGGACACTCCGGCCAGCGATTCCGGCTCGCCGGGCACCGCGTCGGCGAACGCCTCGTCCACCACCACGATGCGGCCGGGCCGCCGCAGCGACAGGATCTGCTCTCGGGTGTGCAGAACCGCGGTCGGGTTGGTCGGGTTGCCGACCACGACGAGATCGGCCTCCTCGGGCACCCGCGCGGCGGCCAGGCCGAACGGCGGGTCGAGTACCACGTGGCGCACCGCGACGCCGGCCGAGCGCAGTGCGGCGTCCGGCTCGGTGAACGACGGCGCGATCAGCGCCGCGAGTGTCGGGCGCAGGTTCGCCAGCAACGCGAATCCCTCGGCCGCTCCCGCCAGCAGCACGATCTCGTCGGCGGCGCGGTCGTGGCGGGCGGCAACGGCGCAAAGTGCTGCGCGCTCGTCTTCCGCACTGGGGTATCGCCCGAGGTCGGGCAGCCGGGCGGCCAGCCGTTCCAGCAGCCACGCGGGCGGCTGGGTGTGGCGCACGTTGACGGCGAAATCGAGCATGCCGGGCTCGGCGGCCTGGTCGCCGTGATAGCGCGCCGCCGCGAGCGGAAACGACGCGCTCGACTCCAGACTCGCCACATCTGAAACAGTAACGACCTCGCCGCGAGGCCGAGTATCGGGACACGATCACCGGCAGTCGGCAGCCTCGGGGGACAATAGGCACGTGACAGGCACGGTCTCCCCAGCGCAGCCTCAGCTGGTGATCTTCGACCTCGACGGCACCTTGACCGACTCCGCGGACGGCATCGTGTCGAGCTTCCGCCACGCCCTCGGCGAAATCGGCGCCGCCGTGCCCGAGGGCGACCTGGCCAGCCAGATCGTTGGACCGCCGATGCATCACACGTTCGAGGCCATGGGGTTGGGCGAACACGCGGACGCCGCGATCGCCGCCTACCGCGCCGACTACACCACCCGCGGCTGGGCCATCAACAGCCTCTTCGACGGCATCGGGCCGTTGCTCGCCGACCTGCGGGTCGCCGGAGTACGTCTGGCGGTGGCCACCTCCAAGGCCGAGCCCACCGCGCAGCGCATCCTGGCCCACTTCGGCCTCGACGGGCACTTCGACGTGATCGCCGGCGCCAGCGTCGACGGCACCCGCGCGGCCAAAGCCGACGTGCTCGCGCACGCATTGGCGCAACTGCAACCGCTGCCCGAGCGGGTGCTGATGGTCGGCGACCGCCGCCACGACGTCGAAGGTGCGGCCGCGCACGGCATTGACGCCGTGGTGGTCGGTTGGGGCTACGGTCGGTCCGATTTCGCGGATGACCCGGACAACCATGCGCCCCGCGGCGCCGTGCACGTCGCGACGGTCGACGAATTGCGGAAGGCGCTAGGTGTCTGATTCGAAACTGCACATCACCTTCGTGTGCACCGGCAACATCTGTCGATCGCCCATGGCGGAGAAGATGTTCGCCCACCAGATCACCGAGCGCGGCCTGGCCGACGCCGTGCGAGTCACCAGCGCGGGAACCGCGGGCTGGCACATCGGCAGGTCCGCCGACGAACGGGCCAACCGGGTACTGCGCGCCCACGGCTACCCCACCGATCACAGCGCCGCGCAGGTCGACGTCGACCACATCAACGCCGACCTGGTGATCGCGCTGGCGCGCAACCACGTTCCGCTCCTCGAGCAGCTGGGCGTCGACGGGGACCGGATCCGGATGTTGCGATCGTTCGACCCCCGTTCGGGCGCGTTCGTTCTCGATGTCGACGACCCCTATTACGGCGACAACCACGACTTCGAAATCACCTTCGCCGCGATCGAGGCGTCGCTGCCCGGACTGCACACCTGGGTGGACGGGCAACTCGCGAAGGACGGGCCCGGCTGATGCGCCGCCTGGCCTTCCTGCTGCGGCCGGGCTGGATTGCGCTGGCCGTCGTGGTGATCGCGTTCACCTACCTGTGCTTCAGCGTGCTCGCGCCGTGGCAACTCGGGAAGAACACGAAAACGTCGCGGGAGAACGACCAAATTCAGCATTCGCTGACGTCTGATCCGGTGCCGTTGAAAACATTTTTGCCGCAACAGGATTCATCGGCAACCGCCGGCCAGTGGCGGCGGGTGACTGCCACTGGGCATTATCTGCCGGACAAGCAGGTGGTGGCCCGGCTACGGGTCGCCGAGGGTGACGCGTCGATGGAAGTACTGCTGCCGTTCGTCGTCGACGGCGGGCCCACCGTACTGGTCGACCGCGGCTACGTGCGGCCGCTGCCCGGTTCGCGGGTGCCGACCATTCCCCCACCGCCCCGCGACACGGTGACCCTCACGGCGCGCCTGCGAGATTCCGAAGGTCCGGTGCTGGACAAGAAATCGTTTGTCAGTGACGGTGTGCGGCAGGTGTATTCGATCAGCACGAGTCAGATCGCCACATTGATCGGCGCCCCGCTGACGAGTTCGTACCTGCAGCTGGTCGACAACCAACCCGGCGGGCTGGGCGTCATCGGCCTACCTCACCTGGACGCGGGTCCGTTCCTGTCATACGGCATCCAATGGATCACGTTTGGCGTTGTCGCGCCGATTCTGTTGGGCTACTTCGTGTATGCGGAGGTACAGGCCCGCCGAGCCGAGAAGGCGCAGGGCGCCCGGCCCGCGGAGAAGCCGGCTCCGGCGACCGTCGAAGACAAGCTCACCGACCGCTACGGACGGCGGCGCTGACGCCGAAGTACACGACCACCACGGCCGCCTGCACCGCGCGTGAAAGCCGCACAGCGCGCTGCACATCGGTCACCCTCGGCGGCGGACCGTCGCCGAGGGTCGGTCGGATCTGCAGCTCGTAGTGGTATTGGGTCGCGCCGCCGAGTCGGACGCCCAACGCGCCTGCGAATGCCGCTTCGACGACCCCGGCGTTCGGACTTGGATGACGCCCGGCATCGCGACGCCACGCCTGCGCTGCGCGCCACGGGGAGCCACCGACGATCGGTGCGCACACCACCGTCAACGCGGCCGTCACCCGCGCGGCGACATAGTTGGCCGCATCGTCTAATCGTGCTGCGGCCCAACCAAATCGGGCATACCGCGGCGAGCGGTGGCCCACCATGGCATCCAAGGTGTTGATGGCGCGATATCCGAGAACTCCGGGCACACCCGCTGCGGACGCCCACAGCAGCGGCGCCACCTGCGCGTCGGAGGTGTTCTCGGCCACCGATTCCACGGTCGCGCGGGTCAAGCCCGCGGCATCGAGCAGCGCCGGGTCACGGCCGCACAACGACGGCAACAGCAGGCGGGCACCCTCGAGGTCATCGCGGCCGAGAAACTCACCCATCGCTGACCCGATGCGCGCCAGCGATGTTCCGCCGAGCGCGACCCAGGTTGCCGCCGCAGTCGCCACGACCGGCCCCCATGCGCCGTAGCGGCGGGCGCGGCGTTCGAGCGCGGCGCCGAGCACGCTGACCACTCCGACCAGGATCGCGACATGAATCGCGCCGGCACCCCGGCTGTCGCGGTAGGTGATGCGTTCGAGCGAGCCTGCCGCAGCACCGAATCCCGCCACCGGGTGGCCTGCCCGCGGGTCGCCAAGCACGAGATCGGCCAGGTAGCCCAACAGCACACCCACAACCCGGGTCCGCCGCCTGGTGCCAAACATCCCGGCAGCGTCTCACACGTGGTCTACTCGGCTCATGAAGCCTCGCGGCGAGGAATGCCTTCGATGAAGCGCCCGGCCACCCGCGTTGCTGACCTGCTCAATCCGGCTGCCATGCTGCTGCCCGCCGCGAATGTGATCATGCAGCTGTCACTGCCGGGGGTTGGCTACGGCGTGCTGGAGAGCCCGGTAGACAGCGGCAACGTCTACAAGCATCCGTTCAAACGGGCGCGGACCACCGGAACGTATCTGGCCGTCGCGACCATCGGTACCGACGCTGATCGCGCGCTGATTCGCGCAGCCGTCGACACCGCTCACCGTCAGGTGCGATCGGGATCGTCGAGTCCGGTGTCCTACAACGCGTTCGATCCGGCGTTGCAACTATGGGTGGCCGCCTGCCTGTACCGCTACTTCGTCGACCAGCACGAATATCTGTATGGCCCGCTCGACGAGGCGGTCGCCGACGCGGTCTACCACGACGCCGCGAAGTTGGGCACCACGCTGCAGGTGCGCGAGTCGATGTGGCCCCCAGACCGGGTCGCCTTCGACGACTACTGGAAGCGGTCGCTGGAAGATCTGCGGATCGATCCCCCGGTCCGCGAGCATCTGCACGGGGTGGCGGCGATGGCGTTTCTGCCCTGGCCGCTGCGCGCGCTCGCCGGACCGTTCAATCTGTTCGCGACGACGGGCTTTCTGCCTCCAGAGTTCCGCAGCATGATGCGATTGGACTGGTCAGAATCCCAGCAGCGCCGGTTCGATTGGTTGCTTGCCGCCCTGAGGCTGGCCGACCACCTGATTCCGCATCACGTGTGGATCGTGGGCTATCGGCTCTACCTCTGGGACCTCCGCTTTCGCGCCCGCCGTGGCTGGCGGGTGGTGTGAGTCCTAGGTCAGGGCGGTGAGCGCGACCATGCCGATGACGCCCACGATGGCCAGCCAGAACCACGGCTGCAGCCAGATCGGGCCGTTCGTGGTGTCGAAGTCCTTGGGCAGAACGTCGGTGTCTTTGCGCTCGGGAGTCAGCTGCGAGGTCATGTATCAAGCATGGCTAATTAGGCTGACGAAGTAAATGTGGCGCTCGCCACCCTCGGATGAACAATGAGACGTAGGTCACACTGCAAGCTCGCCGGCACGCCTGCCGGCGGGCACCGGTCAGAAGGGATGGTCCATGGCTTTTCCGGCACTCAACCACGTCGCGCTCACCGTCCGCGACATGGCGGTCAGCGGCCCCTGGTATCGCCGGCTGTTCGACGCCGACCCCATTCTCGATGAGCGCACGGCCGCCGGATTCCGCCACCTGGTGTGGTTACTCGACGGCGGCACCGTGATCGGGATTCACCAGCACGAGCATCCGGCACCCAACGAGCGGTTCAGCGAGTTCCGGGTCGGCCTCGACCACGTCGGCTTCGGCTGCGCCAACCGGGCCGAACTCGAGTCCTGGATGGACCGCCTCGGCGAGCTCCGCATCCAGCACGGCGGAATCGTCGATGCCCCCTACGGCTCGGGCCTGAGCTTTCGCGACCCGGACGGCATCGCGTTGGAATTCTTCGCGCCGCCGGGCTGACCGACGAGGACGCCCCGTCGGTGTCGCCAATATGTCAGCATGAGCTGGTGAGCCCACGGAAGATCGCTTACGGGCTGGGCGCCGTACCCGTGACAGCCTGGTCGGTGCTGCTCAGCGCACCAATGAACATCGCTCCCGCATCAGCTGCACCCTGTCCCGACATCGAGGTGACGTTCGCCCGTGCCACCGGCGAGCCGCCGGGTGTCGGCGTGGTCGGACAGCAGTTCATCGACTCGTTGCGCTCGCAGGTTGGGGGCCGGTCGGTCGGGGTGTATGCGGTCGACTATCCGGCCTCGGACGACCTCGTCCCGTCGGCGAACGCCGGCACCGTGGAGGCGAATGCACACGTCAATGGCGTGGCCGCCAGCTGTCCCAACACCAAGCTGGTACTCGGCGGGTACTCGCAGGGCGCATTCGTGATCGATCAGATCACCATCTCCCAAGCGCCGGTAGCCGGCTACGTGCCGGACAATTTGACGGCCGACGTAGCCGATCACGTTGCCGCGCTAGCTCTGTTCGGGAATCCGTCGGATCGGTACCTGGGCGCGCCGGTGAGCACGGTCAGCCCGTGGTACGGGGCAAAGACGATCGACCTGTGTGCGCCCGGCGACCCGGTCTGCACCGGCGCCATGTACAGCGTGCCGAGTCACGAGGACCTGTCCACGCCGCAACACCTCTCCTATCCACATTCCGGAATGCCAACTCAGGCAGCGACTTTCGTGGCAAGCCACCTATAGCCATGCGCGCAGTCGTCATCACCAGGCACGGCCCGCCGTCGGTGCTGCAGGTGCAGGATCGTCCCGACCCGGGGCCGCCCGCGCCCGGGCAGGTCCGTATCGCCGTGCGCGCGGCCGGCGTGAACTTCGCCGACCATCTCGCGCGCGTCGGGCTGTACCCCGACGCGCCCAAAGTGCCCAGCGTCGTCGGCTACGAGGTGGCCGGCACGATCGAGGCCGTCGGCGACGGCGTCGATCCCGCACGGGTCGGCCAGCGGGTGCTGGCCGGAACGCGATTCGGCGGTTACGCCGAGATCGTCAACGCAGGGGCCAATGACACTGTCCCGCTTGCGGACTCGATGAGCTTCGAGCAGGGCGCCGCGGTGCCGGTCAACTACACGACGGCGTGGGCGGCGCTGCTCGGTTACGGCTCGTTGCGCGCCGGCGAGCAGGTGCTGGTGCATGCGGCGGCCGGTGGCGTCGGGATCGCGGCGATTCAGCTCGCCAAGGCGGCGGGTGCGATCGTGCACGGCACCGCGTCGCCGGGCAAGCACGCCCAGCTTGCCGCGCTCGGCATCGACAAGGCCATCGACTACCGCCGCGACGGCTGGTGGAAAGGCCTTGGGTCCTACGACATGGTGCTCGACGCTCTCGGCGGCACGTCACTGAAACGCTCCATGGGCCTGCTGCGTCCGGGCGGACGGCTGGTGGCCTATGGCCTCTCGTCGCTGCAGCAGGGCGAGAAGCGGTCGCTGCTGCGGGCGGCGCCACAGGCGCTGGCCATGGTGCGCGGGTTCAACCTGGTCAACCAACTCAACGACTCCAAGACCGTGATCGGCCTCAACATGCTGCGACTGTGGGACGACCGCGGGACGCTCGAGCCGTGGATCGGACCACTATCGACGGCGCTGACCGACGGCACCGCGTCCCCGGTCGTGCATGCTGCGGTGCCGTTCGCCGACGCGCCTGAGGCACACCGGATTCTGGCGGCGCGTGAGAACGTCGGCAAAGTGGTGTTGGTGCCCTGAACCTTTCCCGATTGCCAGAGCTCAGGGAGCAGGGTGGGACAGCACAGCGACTACTTGTTGCAGCGGGTCCGAGGTTGTCGCCACTTCGCCGGCGTAGGGGTATGCCAGTTGCAGGATGAGGGAGAGATTGGTGGCGACGATGACGGCGACGATCGCCACCATCGGGTAGTGCAGGATGGGATTTTCCACGCCGTAGATGATCACGATGCCGAGCACCATCGTGCTTGTCAGGAAGATGACCGCCCAGAGTGACCACGGCAGTCCGGCGTCTTCGCGGGCGGTCAGTAGTCGCACGGTGCGCGCCTGGCTGATCTTGTCGAGGTTGGAAAAGGACGTCGAGAGCTGCATCTTCTGCGCGTCGGTCTTAGCGGCTATCCCGTCGTAGACCTTGTCCAGGCGGTCCAGGGCGGCGTCGGCAGCTGCTGAACGACCATTCTCGGCTTGTGACCATTCGGCAATGGCGGCCTGTTCGTATTTCAGCAGACTCTGCCTAATCTGGTCTCGCTCCGGTGCCTCGAAAACCGCTGCATCGCTTGCCATTTGGACCGCCGCGGCGCCTTCGGCGCGTGCGTAGCCGTCTGCGGCGTTGTTCTGGCCCCACAGCGAATTGACGACGAATCCGATGAAGAACGCGTAAAAGAACCCGATGAAGCCATAGGTGAACTTGGTTCCGTCGTTGTGCGCGTCACCTTTGAGCAGTGGGAAGCGCCGACGCACGTACCGCTGAATCGACGCCGCGCCGCCTGCGATGACCACGATGAGGCCGACGGCCAGGGCCCCGGAAGGGATGTTGTTCACCAGCCACGAACTCACGGGCGGCTCCTCACGCGGTTCGACGGCGATGCACTCATCTGTCGCCCGACTCTAGGTCGTGCTGGTGAGCCGGCACCGGCGAACGCGACGATCCCGTCGGCCAGCCGCGCCGCGGTCGCGGGTTTGTAGGGAGTGCACCATGCCGTAATCCTCGACGTGCCGAGCCTGCCCGCGCCGGTCGAGTTGCGTTGGGCACCAGCGGCGGCCGCCACCATCCGCGGCTACGACCCGATCGACCTTGCCGTGGACTCAGTGGAGGCGCTCGACGCCTGGAATGCCCACCTGGACGCTCAGCGTGTCGAGCATTCGCCGGTAATCACCGGCGGCGCAGGACATCTGATGGTGCTGGCCGACCCGGACGGTATCTTCATCCGTATCGCCGAGGTGCCAGCCGGCGGCGTCGCCGACATCCAGATGCCCGACGGCGATCCCGAGCCTGACGATCTCTGGCTCAAGCCGCCGTCGATGCAACACCCCTGACGCGTGACGAGGTGCAGCAGTACTACGAGCGCTAGTCGGTAACGGAGTCGAGGCGCCGGCTCACCCGAGCCAGTGCCTCGTCGAAGACCTCTACCTTTTCACCACGTCGTTCATTGGCCGGCTGAGCAGCGCCGCGCGCCCCTTCCGCCTCCACACGGGCCGCGCCCTGCCGACGTAACAGGCTGAAGTTTTTCTCGCGCGCGGTCCGCAGCCGGCTCTGCAAGTCCTTCAGCTGCTTTTCATCCAGCCGCTCGAGCACGTCGGGATGGCTCTCGCCGATCAGCGCGTTCTCCTGCGGGGTCAGATTCACGTGGTTACTCACCGTTGTTTCATACCCGCTTCGACCACGCCGGCGCGCAAATCGCCGGACCGCACACTGAAACGTCACGCCAGGGCCATCTCACGTTCGAACAGAACCCCCGGTCTCGTGAACCGGGGGTTCTGATCTCGCTCGCTGTAGGAGCTAGACACCAGCTAGCTCTTACCCGGCGGGCAGAGACGCTGTCAGCAGACGATGTGAAGCACCTGGCCGGGGTAGATCAGGTTGGGATTGGCGCCGATGACGTTTTGGTTTTCGTTGTAGATCTTCTGCCAATTGTCGTTGCCGCAGATCTGTTCTGCGATCTTTGTCAGATTGTCGCCCGGCTGTACCTCGTACCACACGCCCTGGCCTCCAGGGCAGGTGAAGTTGAGGACCTGCCCGGGACGAATCACATTGGGGTTGTTGCCGATAACCCATCTGTTCTGGTAGTAGATGGATGGCCAAAGGCTTCCATCGCCGCAACTACTCTGCGCGATTCCCCAGAGCGTGTCACCCGCTTGAACAGTTACTTGAGTCATGTTGGTAAGTCCTTTCCGGGATAGTGTTTGACCTGCAACTCAGGCCTGAGTGAATCTGACGCCTCGAGCACGAGATACACAACGCCTCGGTCCGGTGTGCGGACCAAAGCTGCAACGACGCGGTCCACTGACCGGACCGAGGCTGCGGCGCAGGCCATCTGAGCACTCGGCGCTAGCGCCTCGTCAACTCGAAGACTCTGATGTCTCGGCCCGCCCGGCCCTCGTACGCGTGGTAATTGCTGGCGTAGTCGGCGAACTTCCGGAAAATACGCTCGCGTTCCGACGCGGTCAGCTGTGTCGCGACGACGGGTATGTCCTGTCCCCCCATCGTCACCCACGCTTTCGGATCGGCCAGCAAGTTCGACGACCATGCCGGATGATGCGTCTGCCCGAAGTTGCTGCCCACCAAGAACAATCGATTGCTTTCGCGCAGATACACCAGCGGTATCCGACGTCGCTGCCCGGTCTTTCGACCCGTTGTGGTCAGCAGGAGGAGTGGGACCCCGAGCGGACCGAAAATCGTGAGTCGGCCGTTGCTTCGGCTCAGAAGTCGGAGGTCTAACGGCGTCAATTTGCGGATGCACCAGGCACCCAATCTGGAACCGATGACGGCGGTCACCGGGCGCCGCAGGAGTGGACCGGGATCTCGGCCCCAACGCACTTCCGGAAAAGTCTCTTCGCTCATGTCACGGACAATTCCACCAACTCCACAGCTGCCGGACTGGGTTTGCAACATTTCCTCCCTACGCCGATCGGTAGTGTCACGGCAACGGCCCAGCGCCACCGACGGTGAGGATAAAAAGCATGACGCTACGAGATGCCGTGCTCGGCGCCTGGGAACTGGTGTCGTTCGTCGCGCGCGACGCAGACACCGGCGAGGACCGCCATCCACTCGGCGTGGCACCACTCGGCCTGATTCTCTACACGGCCGACGGCCACATGTCCGCTCAGCTCGCCGACGCGAGCATGGCGGGCTACATCTCCTACGGCGGACGCTTCTCGGTCGACGAGGAAACCTCCACGCTGCGTCACGACGTCGCGGTGTCGATAATGCCGGAGTTGTTGATGCAGCCGCAGTTTCGGCATGCCGTCATCGACGGCGACGTCCTGACCCTGTCGGCGACCAGGACCGACGACGCGGGCGTCACAACGCACAGTCGGTTGCAGTGGAAGCGACCCCGGCCGGCTTGACGCGCGTCAGTTACCCACTGCGCCAAGGAAATGCGGATTCGCCGCCGCCGTCGTCACGCCGCTGCCGATCGGCCCATGGACGTCGAACAAGCTGGCACTCCCCGTCCCGATTCCGGCATCGCTGTAGTGAGACAACGCCGCCAAGCCGATGAAGGGGCCGTCGGGTAGCCGGCACAGCGTCATCGTGTAGTCGGCGTTGATGAATCCCAGTCCCGCCTCGGAGAAGCCCGTCAGCGATGCGGTGACGTCGACCGCCATGGCCGCGCACACAAAGGGTGTGGGTTCCTCGTCGTCGACCAACGCGTGAATATGCCGGATCCAGGCAAAGCGCGGGCCGAAGTGTTGCCACGGGTTACCACCGTCGTCGGGTTCGCGGCCGAACGGCTTGATGAAAATCGGCGCGGCATCATCGAACTCGGCGGGTTCCTCGGGAACGGGTGGCATGGCGATGTCAGTCGTCCAAGGCCGCACCGCGGGCTGCTCGCTCCGGCGAAGGAAAAGCGTGGAGGCACGGGCGACCACTTCTCCGCGCTGTGTCATGGTCGCATCGATCGACTGGTTTCGCCGGCCCGTGCGGAGCACATTCGACTCAACCTCGACAGGTTCGGCGGCAACCCGGCGCAGAATGTCGACCGTGAAGCGTGCGGGAACCAAGTCCGCATCGGCGCGCTTGCTCTCGACGCTTCTGGCCAACAGACCTCCGACCACGTGCCCACCCAGGGTCGGTCCCCACCCACCTTGGGCGACCTGATTGGGCACGAAGGCGCCGTTATCGGAGGCGAAGAAGGGCGTCGGCGCGAGAGCAGGCATGGCAGCTTCTTCCTCGGCGGGTGCCGCCGGTCAACATTGGTGGGCGCGGACGGTATCGAACCGCCGACCGCTGGTGTGTAAAACCAGAGCTCTACCACTGAGCTACGCGCCCGTGCCGGGCAAAGATACCGTCCGGTGCCCCCGGCCCCAAAACGGTCAGGCGTTCAGGGCCGCCAGCGCGTCGACCCACAGCCGCTGGTCACGGGCCTCACCGGGCTGCTTCATCTCGGCGAACCGGATCGTTCCGGATCGGTCGATGACGAACGTGCCGCGGTTGGAGACGCCGGCGTCGTCGTTGAATACCCCGTAGGCCTGGCTGACTGCCCCGTGGGGCCAGAAATCCGAGAGCACCGGGAACAGGAACCCACTCTCGGTGGCCCACACCTTGTGGGTCGGCGCCGGTCCCACCGAAACGGCCAGCACCGCGCTGTCGTCGTTCTCGAAGTCGGGCAGGTGATCGCGCACCTGATCGAGCTCGCCCTGGCAGATGCCGGTGAAGGCCAGCGGAAAGAACACCAACAGGACGTCTTTGCCGCCGCGAAAGTCGCTGAGCGTGATGGGCTGTCGGTTCTGGTCGTGCAGCGTGAAGTCCGGTGCGGTGCTTCCGACCGGAAGCATCAGCGGCGCGCCGCCCGCGACTTCGGTTGGACCAACCGGCTGGCACTCCAGTCGCCGAGGTTGACCGACGAGGTCGGCATCAGGCCGGCGGTGGGCGCCGCCTCCGCGATCTCAGCGGGCAGCACGTGGCCGGGCTTGCCGGTCTTGGGTGTCAGCACCCAGATCACGCCGTCGTCGGCCAGCGACGCGATCGCGTCCATCAGGGTGTCCACCAGGTCGCCGTCGCCGTCGCGCCACCAAAGCAGCACGACATCGACGACCTCATCGGTGTCTTCGTCGAGCAACTCGCCACCGCACGCATCCTCCGCGTCGGCGCGGATGTCGTCGTCGGTGTCCTCGTCCCAACCCCACTCCTGGACAACTTGCCCTGGTTGAATGCCCATTTTGCGGGCAAAGCTCGGGGTGTCATCCGCGGCCACCACCGTGCGACCTCCTTGTCAGTTCGAGCTGCTCGAGCGTCGAAGACGCCGTTCGATGCAAATTATCGTCGCATAGCCCGCAGCGTTGCACATCAGGCGACTCAACCGAACGCCCGGCAACGCTTCACGGCTTCGGTCTTGGCGTCGTTGAGCTGATTGACCTTCTGATTGAATTGGTCGGTTGCCGAGTGCCCGCGGATCGCGTTCGCAACCTCACGGGCGGCGTCGTCATAGCCGTTGAGTGCCTCGCGCAACTTCTGCGAGAGCGGACCGTTGCTGTCGCCTTCGACCGTGTCGGCGCTGTGGGTGAGCGCGTCGATTGCCGGCTGCTCGGCGCTTGAGATGTCTCCGCCCCGGTTGTACGCGGCGACGAAGTCGTTCACCCGGTCGACCGCCTCTTTGCTGCTGATCGCAAACGATTCGCACGCCTTGACCACCGCCGCGACGGTGATCGACCGCTGACGCTGCGACTCCCTGATGCTGGACGTGGCCGCCGAGGCGGAGACCGACGCGGAGACCGACGCCCGGTAGGCCGGGGCGATCGCGACGTCGGCGCCCGGTGCGCCATCGGTGACGGTGGTGCAGCCCACGACGGCGATCAGGACGGCCGCGATACAGCCCGCGACGCGCGCAGCGCCCGGCCACCCCGGCCAGCCAAGCCATCCCATCCGCACAGGTTAAGAGGTTACCGGTTGGCATCGACGGGCGTCGTCCTCCGCCGCGATCACGGCGTCGGTCACCGGCTCGACCGGGCACTACACGCAACGAGATCCGGTGCGGCACGATAGGAGCATCCCCCACAGGGGCCGCAGCACCGAAACACAACCTCAGACGTCGATCCGTGACGGCTCGATCAGCCACAAGCCGTTCAGCCGTCTACAAAGGAGTAGTGCGTTGACCACCGAGTTCGTCCGCCACGATCTGGCGAAAAACCCAACCGGCGCAAGCGAACCCGACCGCGTGCGGGTGATCCGCGAAGGCGTGGCCTCCTACCTGCCCGACATCGATCCTGAGGAAACCGGCGAGTGGCTGGAATCCTTCGACGAGCTACTCGAGCGCCAGGGGCCGGCGCGCGCCCGTTACCTGATGCTGCGGCTACTGGAACGGGCCGGCGAACAGCGGGTCGCGCTTCCGTCGCTGACATCGACCGACTACGTCAACACCATCCCCACCGAGATGGAGCCGTGGTTCCCCGGCGACGAGGACGTCGAACGTCGCTACCGAGCCTGGATCAGGTGGAACGCCGCCATCATGGTGCACCGCGCCCAGCGTCCGGGAGTCGGTGTGGGCGGCCATATTTCAACCTATGCCTCATCGGCGGCGCTCTACGAAGTCGGCTTCAACCATTTCTTCCGCGGCAAATCGCATCCCGGCGGCGGCGACCAGGTGTTCATCCAGGGCCATGCCTCCCCCGGCATCTACGCCCGGGCGTTCCTGGAGGGCCGGTTGACCAGCGACCAACTGGACGGCTTCCGTCAGGAGCACAGCCACCCCGGCGGCGGCCTGCCGTCCTACCCGCACCCGCGGCTGATGCCCGACTTCTGGGAATTCCCGACGGTGTCGATGGGCCTCGGGCCGATGAACGCCATCTATCAGGCCCGGTTCAACCATTACCTGCACGACCGCGGCCTCAAGGACACCTCCGACCAGCACGTGTGGGCGTTTCTCGGCGACGGCGAGATGGACGAGCCGGAGAGCCGCGGGCTCATCCAGGTGGCCGCCAACGAGGGCCTGGACAACCTGACCTTCGTCATCAACTGCAATCTGCAGCGGCTCGACGGCCCGGTTCGCGGTAACGGCAAGATCATCCAGGAACTGGAGTCGTTCTTCCGCGGCGCCGGCTGGAACGTCATCAAGGTCGTGTGGGGCCGCGAGTGGGATGCGTTGCTGCACGCCGATCGCGACGGCGCCCTGGTGAATCTGATGAACACCACACCAGATGGCGACTACCAGACCTACAAGGCCAACGACGGTGCGTACGTGCGCGACCATTTCTTCGGCCGTGACCCGCGCACCAAGGCACTCGTCGAGCCGATGACCGACGCCGAGATCTGGAACCTCAAGCGTGGCGGTCACGACTACCGCAAGGTCTACGCCGCCTACCGAGCCGCCGTCGACCACCACGGTCAGCCGACAGTGATCCTGGCCAAGACCATCAAGGGCTACTCACTGGGCGCGCATTTTCAGGGCCGCAACGCCACGCACCAGATGAAAAAGCTTGCGCTGCAAGACCTCAAAGACTTCCGCGACGCCATCCGGATCCCGATCAACGATGAGCAACTCGAACAGGATCCCTACCTGCCGCCGTACTACCACCCGGGCGCGGAGGCCCCCGAGATTCGCTATCTGCTCGAGCGGCGCCATGCGCTCGGCGGCTTCGTCCCCGAGCGGCGCACCAAAACCAAGGCGCTGCGGCTGCCGGGGCGAGATATCTACAGCCCGCTGAAGAAGGGATCGGGACACCAGGAAGTCGCCACCACTATGGCGACGGTGCGGACCTTCAAAGAGCTGTTGCGCGACAAGGAGATTGGGCCGCGCATTGTGCCGATCATCCCCGACGAGGCGCGCACCTTCGGGATGGACTCGTGGTTCCCGTCGCTGAAGATCTACAACCGAAACGGTCAGCTCTATACCGCCGTCGACGCCGATCTCATGCTGGCCTACAAGGAAAGTGAGATCGGCCAGATCCTGCACGAGGGCATCAACGAGGCCGGATCCGTGGCCTCGTTCACCGCGGCGGGCACGTCGTATTCGACGCACAACGAGCCGATGATCCCGATCTACATCTTCTATTCGATGTTCGGCTTCCAACGGACCGGGGACGGCCTGTGGGCCGCCGCCGACCAGATGTCGCGCGGCTTCCTGCTCGGCGCCACCGCCGGGCGCACCACACTGACCGGCGAAGGCCTGCAGCACGCCGACGGCCAGTCGCCGCTGCTGGCGGCCACCAATCCGGCGGTGGTCTCCTACGACCCGGCCTTCGCCTTCGAGATCGCCCACATCATCGAAAACGGCCTGGCGCGGATGTTCGGCGAGAACGCGGAAAACGTCGTCTTCTATCTCACCATCTACAACGAGCCGTACGTGCAACCTGCGGAACCGGAGAACTTCGACCCCGAGGGCCTGCTGCGGGGCATCTACCGCTACCGGCCGGCCACCGAGAGCCGCACCAGCACCGCCAACATCCTGGCTTCCGGAGTCTCGATGCCCGCGGCGCTGCGAGCCGCCGACATGCTGGCCGCCGATTGGGACGTCGCCACCGACGTGTGGTCGGTGACCAGCTGGAGCGAGCTCAACCGCGACGGCGTGGCGATCCAGAAAGAGCGGCTGCGACATCCGGACCGTCCCGCCGGCGAGCCGTACGTGACGACGGCCCTGTCCACAGCGACCGGCCCGTTCATCGCCGTCTCGGACTGGATGCGTGCCGTACCCGAGCAGATCCGGCCGTGGGTGCCGGGCAGCTACGTCACGCTGGGCACCGACGGGTTCGGCTTCTCCGACACCCGCCCGGCGGCCCGCCGCTACTTCAACACCGACGCCGAGTCACAGGTCGTCGCGGTGTTGGAGGCGCTGGCCCGCGACGGCGAGATCGACCCGTCGGTGCCGGTGGCCGCCGCGCGGCAGTACCGCATCGACGACGTGCAGGCCGCGCCGGCGCAGACCTCCGATCCAGGACCGGGCGCCTGAGGCCCGCGCGAACGCCGCAGCGCAGTTAGCGGAAACATCCAGAAAACCGGCGTAGATTTTAGGGATGGTTGACAAGCAGTTCCCGACGCCACGGACGACGCTGGATCTGCTGGACAGCGTTCCGGAGTCGCTGCTACGGCGGTTGAAGCAGTACTCCGGTCGGTTCTCCACCCAGGCGGTAACGGTGATGCAGGACCGGTTGCCGTTCTTCGCCGAGCTGGAAGCGTCGCAGCGGGCCAGCCTGGCGCTGGTCGTGCAGACTGCCGTCGCGAGCTTCGTCGAGTGGATGACCGACCCACGCAGCAACGTCAACTACACCGCCCGGGCTTTCGAGCTGATGCCGCAGGATCTGACCCGGCGGATGCCGTTGCGCCACTCGGTCGACATGCTGCGGGTCACCATGGAGTACTTCGAAGAGGTTGCTCCGGTGCTGACCCGTGACGAGGAACAGCTAACCGCGCTGACGGTGGGAATTATGAAGTACAGCCGCGACCTCGCCTTCAGTGCGGCCACCGCCTACGCCGACGCTGCCGAGGCCCGTGGGAGCTGGGACAGCCGAATGGAGGCCAGCGTCGTCGACGCCGTGGTGCGCGGCGACACCGGTCCGGAACTGCTGTCCCGAGCCGCCGCCCTGAACTGGGATACCACCGCGCCGGCGACCGTGGTGGTGGGCACTCCACCACCGGGCCGTGAAGATCGCGCCAGCCAGGACGTGCGGGACATCGCGGCGCGTCATGGACGGGCCGCGCTTATTGATGTGCACGGGACATACCTGGTGGCGATCGTCTCCGGCCAGTTGACGCAGACCGACAAGGTGTTCGCCGACCTGCTGGGCGCGTTCTCGGATGGCCCGGTGGTGATCGGTCCAACGGCGCCGATGCTGACCGCGGCGTATCACAGCGCCAGCGAGGCGATCTCCGGGATGAACGCCGTCGCCGGCTGGCGAGGCGCACCGCGGCCCGTCCTGGCCCGCGAGCTATTGCCCGAGCGGGCTCTGATGGGCGATGCGTCGGCTATCGCGGCGTTGCACACCGACGTGATGCGGCCGCTCGCCGACGCCGGTCCGACCCTGACGGAGACCCTGGATGCCTACCTCGACTGCGGCGGAGCGATCGAGGCCTGCGCCCGCAAGTTGTTCGTTCATCCAAACACCGTGCGCTACCGACTGCGGCGGATCGGCGACTTCACCGGACGTGACCCCACCCTGCCGCGTGACGCTTACGTCCTTCGGGTGGCCGCGACCGTGGGCCACCTGACGTACCAGGCCCAGCAGTCCATCGTCGCCAGCAACATAGTGACACCTGTCACGCCGACAGTGCACAAGGAGCTGGTCGTGCCCTCCGGGACCGCCGAAGCCGGATGACAGATTGCGGCACGATCTCAAACACGTCGCATCGCGTGCTGTTTTGTGGAGTTTCCACAAAAACATAAGACAAGGTTCATAATCTGTTACACCGCGCAAAGACGCCTTCACAGTGTTCCCTTAAGAATGTGATTGCACTGCTGGCGCCCGGACAAGGGTCGCAGACCGAGGGGATGCTGTCGCCGTGGCTGGAACTGCCCGGCGCCGCGGACCGACTGGCGTCGTGGTCGACGGCCAGCGGACTGGACCTGGCGCGGCTCGGCACCTCCGCCTCCACCGAGGAAATCACCGACACCGCCATCGCCCAGCCGCTGATCGTCGCCGCTACCTTGCTCGCGCACCAGGAGCTCACGTCGCGCGGTCTGCTAGCTGACTCTGAGGTGATCGTGGCCGGCCACTCGGTCGGTGAGATCGCCGCCTACGCGATCGCCGGGGTGCTCTCCGCCGACGACGCCGTCGCACTGGCCGCCACCCGCGGTGCCGAGATGGCCAAAGCCTGCGCCAACGAGCCGACCGGAATGTCGGCGGTGCTGGGCGGTGACGAGGCCACGGTGCTCGCGCGCCTGGACGAACTCGACCTGGTTGCGGCCAACCGCAACGCCGCCGGACAGATCGTGGCCGCCGGCCGGCTGAGCGCGCTGGACAAGCTGGCCGAAGACCCGCCCGAGAAGGCCCGAGTTCGCGCGCTGGGTGTGGCCGGTGCCTTCCACACCGAGTTCATGGCCTCGGCCCTCGACGGCTACGCCGCGGCCGCGCAGAACGTCGCGATCTCCGAGCCGACCGCCGCGCTGCTGTCCAACCGCGACGGCCAGCCGGTGGCGTCGGCCGCCGACGCGATGGAAAAGCTTGTCGCACAACTGACCCGGCCGGTGCGCTGGGACCTGTGCTCCGAGTCGCTGCGTCAGCGCAGTGTCACGGCGATTGTCGAGTTCCCACCGGCGGGAGCTCTGTCCGGCATCGCCAAGCGTGAACTCCGCGGGACACCGACGCACGCCGTCAAAGCCCCGACAGACCTGGACGGTTTGGCCGACCTGTAACACCCAATTTGTGCGGCCCCTGAGGCCACCTATCAACACCAAACCCGTCCGCAATCACAACCGCATACAGCACGTAAATCAGCAGTACACAACACATTACGAAGGGAAACACATCGTGTCCGTCAGCCAGCAAGAAATCATCGCCGGTATCGCCGAGATCATCGAAGAGGTCACCGGTATCGAGCCCTCGGAGATCACCCCGGAGAAGTCGTTCGTCGACGACCTGGACATCGACTCGCTGTCGATGGTGGAGATCGCCGTGCAGACCGAAGACAAGTACGGCGTGAAGATCCCCGACGAAGACCTCGCCGGTCTGCGCACCGTCGGTGACGTCGTGAACTACATCCAGAAGCTCGAAGAAGAGAACCCCGAGGCCGCCCAGGCGCTGCGCGCCAAGTTCGACACGGACTCGAAGCAGGAAGCCGACAGCAAGTGACCAAACCTTCCACTGCTAACGGCGGTTACCCCAGTGTTGTGGTAACCGCCGTCGAGGCGACGACTTCGATCGCGCCGGACATCGAAGGCACGTGGAAGGGTTTGTTGGCCGGGGAATCCGGCATCCGCGTGCTGGAGGACGAGTTCGTCACGAAGTGGGACCTGCCGGTGAAAATCGGCGGGCACCTCAAAGAGTCCGTCGACGACCACATGGGCCGGCTGGACCTGCGACGTATGTCGTACGTCCAGCGGTTGGCCAAGCACCTCAGCGGGCGGCTGTGGGAGTCGGCCGGCAGCCCCGACGTCGACCCTGACCGCTTCGCGGTCGTGGTCGGCACCGGGCTGGGTGGCGCCGAGAAGATCGTCGAGACCTATGACCTGATGAACGAGGGCGGGCCCCGCAAGGTGTCCCCGCTCGCCGTGCAGATGATCATGCCCAACGGTGCTGCGGCCGTCGTCGGTCTGCAACTCGGCGCCCGCGCCGGGGTGATGACACCGGTGTCGGCCTGTTCGTCCGGCTCGGAGGCCATCGCGCACGCATGGCGACAAATCGTCATGGGTGACGCGGACTTCGCGGTCTGCGGTGGCGTCGAGGGCAACATCGAGGCACTGCCGATCGCGGCGTTCTCGATGATGCGCGCGATGTCGACCAACAACGACGATCCCGAGGGAGCGTCCCGTCCGTTCGATAAGGACCGCAACGGCTTCGTGTTCGGCGAGGCCGGCGCGATGATGATCATCGAGACCGAAGAGCACGCCAAGGCCCGGGGCGCCAAGCCGCTGGCCCGGTTGATGGGTGCCGGCATCACGTCCGACGCGTTCCACATGGTGGCCCCGGCCGCCGACGGCATCCGTGCCGGAAAGGCGATGTCCCGCTCGCTGGAGTTGGCGGGCTTGTCCCCCAAGGACGTCGACCACATCAACGCGCACGCAACGGCAACGCCGATCGGCGACACCGCCGAGGCCAACGCCATGCGGGTGGCCGGCTGCGATCACGCCGCGGTCTATGCACCCAAGGGGGCGTTGGGTCACTCCATCGGCGCCGTGGGGGCGCTCGAGTCGATCCTGACGGTGCTTGCGCTGCGGGACGGCGTCATTCCGCCGACACTTAACTACACAACGCCCGATCCGGAGATCGACCTCGACGTCGTCGCGGGCGAGCCACGTTATGGCGAGTACCAGTACGCCATCAACAACTCGTTCGGTTTCGGCGGACACAACGTCGCGTTGGCCTTCGGACGGTACTGAGAAGCGAGAAAGGATGCGTGCGCAGTTCGCATGACAACATCGTCAACGTTGGCCACCGGTAACGGTTTTCCCAATGTGGTCGTCACCGGGTTCGCCATGACGACTGCGCTCGCATCCGACGCCGAGACCACTTGGAAAATGCTGCTGGACGGGCAGAGTGGGATTCGTCTGCTCGACGACCCGTTCGTGGAGGATTTCGACCTGCCGGTCCGCATCGGCGGGCACCTCGTCGAGGAATTCGAAAGCCAGCTGACGCGGATCGAAAACCGCCGGCTGGGCTACCTGCAGAGAATGGCCACCGTTCTCAACCGGCGGGTGTGGGAACACGCGGGTTCGCCCGAGGTCGACACCAACCGGTTGATGGTGTCGATCGGCACCGGGATGGGCTCGAGCGAGGAGCTGGTTCTCGGGTACGACAAAATGCGCGAACACGGCATGCGAGGGGTCAACCCGCTGGGCGTGCAGATGTACATGCCCAACGGCGCATCCGCGGCGGTGGGTCTGGAACGCCATGCCAAGGCCGGGGTGATGACACCCGTGTCGGCCTGCGCGTCCGGGTCGGAGGGCATCGCGCGTGCCTGGCAGCAGATCGTGCTCGGTGAGGCCGACATCGCGGTCTGTGGCGGCGTCGAGACCAAGATCGAGGCGGTGCCGATCGCGTCTTTCGCCGCGATGCGCATCGTGTTGTCGAAGAACAACGACGACCCGGCCGGCGCCTGCCGCCCGTTCGACAAAGACCGCAACGGGTTCGTCTTCGGCGAGGCCGGCGCGTTGATGGTAATCGAGACCGAAGAGCACGCCAAAGCGCGTGGAGCCAACATTCTGGCCAGGATCATGGGGGCGAGTGTCACCTCCGACGGCTTCCACATGGTGGCTCCTGACCCCAACGGCGAACGCGCCGGGCATGCGATCACGCGGGCGGTCCAGCTCGCCGGCCTCGCACCTGGCGACATCGACCATGTCAACGCCCACGCCACCGGCACCTCGGTCGGCGATCTGGCTGAGGGCAAGGCCATCAACCGGGCACTCGGTGCACATGGCGGCAACGCCGTGGTCTACGCACCCAAGTCCGCACTCGGTCACTCCGTCGGGGCCGTCGGCGCCGTGGAGTCGATCCTGACCGTGATGGCGCTACGCGAACAAGTTGTTCCACCCACCCTGAACCTGGTGAACCTCGATCCGGAGGTCGACCTGGACGTGGTGGCGGGCAAGCCGCGAGAAGGCAACTACCAGTACGCGATCAACAATTCGTTCGGATTCGGCGGACACAACGTGGCGTTGGCTTTTGGCCGTTACTGACCCTGGATCCGCGAACAGCAATGAGACGAGGAGACCTGCGATGACGACCCTGGCCCCTGAGGCAATTGACGAATCGCTCGACCCGCGCGACCCGCTGCTGCGACTGAGCAGGTTTTTCGACAACGGCAGCATCGAGCTGCTGCACGAGCGTGACCGCTCCGGCGTGCTCGCCGCGGGCGGAACCGTAAACGGCGTGCGCACCATCGCATTCGCCACCGACGGCACCGTGATGGGTGGCGCCATGGGGCTCGAAGGTTGCACACACATCGTCAACGCCTACGACACCGCCATCGAGGAGCAGAGCCCGATCGTGGGCATCTGGCACTCCGGCGGCGCGCGGCTGGCCGAGGGCGTGAAGGCCCTGCATGCAGTCGGATTGGTGTTCGAGGCGATGATCCGGGCTTCGGGCTACGTCCCCCAGATCTCCGTCGTGGTCGGTTTCGCTGCCGGCGGTGCCGCCTACGGGCCGGCGCTGACCGACGTCGTCATCATGGCGCCGGAAGGCCGCGTGTTCGTCACCGGACCCGACGTTGTACGCAGCGTCACCGGTGAAGACGTCGACATGGCCTCCCTCGGCGGCCCGGACACCCACCACAAGAAGTCCGGGGTCTGCCACATCGTCGCCGACGACGAGGACGACGCCTACGAGCGCGGTCGCCGGTTGGTCGGATTGTTCTGCCAGCAAGGACATTTCGACCGCAGCAAGGCCGAGGCCCACGAGACCGACCTGCACGCGCTGCTCCCGGAGTCGCCGCGACGGGCCTACGACGTTCACCCGCTGGTGATCGCATTGCTCGACTCGAGTAATGACGGCACGCCGTCCTTTGACGAATTCCAGGCGAAGTGGGCGCCGTCAATGGTGGTCGGCCTGGGCCGGTTGTCGGGACGCTCAGTGGGCGTGCTGGCCAACAACCCGTTACGACTGGGTGGCTGCCTCAACTCCGAAAGTGCCGAGAAGGCAGCACGTTTCGTGCGGCTGTGCGATGCATTCGGCATTCCGCTGATCGTGATCGTCGACGTGCCCGGTTACCTGCCCGGTGTGGACCAGGAGTGGGGTGGCGTGGTGCGCCGCGGAGCCAAGCTGCTGCACGCCTTCGGTGAGGCAACCGTTCCGCGCGTCACGCTGGTCACCAGAAAGATCTACGGCGGGGCCTACATTGCGATGAACTCGCGTTCGCTGGGCGCCACGAAGGTGTTCGCCTGGCCGGACGCCGAGGTCGCGGTGATGGGCGCCAAGGCGGCCGTCGGAATTCTGCACAAGAAGAAGCTGGCCGCCGCGCCTGAGCACGAGCGGGAGGCGCTGCACGAGGAGCTTGCCGCCGAGCACGAGCGGATCGCCGGCGGCGTCGACAACGCGATCGAGATCGGCGTCGTCGACGAGAAGATCGACCCCGCCCACACCCGTAGTCGGATCACCGAGGCGTTGGCCGAGGCACCGGCACGGCGCGGACGGCACAAGAACATCCCGCTGTAAAACTCAACGCGTCGCAAGCGGTTTGGCGGCAGTGACGACGTGGGTGCGGATGAGCGGGAGCCCCCACCAGGCGCGCCAGCCCAGGCTTCGCCGCTCGATTCCAGTCATGCCGCACTGCCGAAGCCACGCGGCGTAGCGGCGCGTAAAGCCGATGTCAGCGATCACCACCCGGCCGCCGGGTCGGAGCACGCGCACCGCCTCGAGTATCGCGGACCGGCGCGCGTCGTTGCCGGGAAGATTGTGGATGGCCAGGCTACTCACGATGAGATCCACTGACTCCGATGGCAACTGCAGGTCGGTCATGTCGCGGGTGTGCAGTTCGATCCGCTCGCCGACACCTTCGGCTTCGGCGTTCGCCAATGTCGACTGCATGCAGTTACCAGTCTGATCGGCCCGCCAGATGTCGACTCCCACAGCGCGCCCACGCGGCACCAGCTTCGCCGCCGCCAACAACACGGCCCCGCGCCCACAGCCGAGGTCAAGCACCTGCTCGTCGCCGCGCAGACTCAGCCCGGTCAATAGTTGCGCCCACACTTCGAACTTTCCCCGCCGGCTGAACCGCCGGACGCCGAGACCGGCGACAATCATCGCGGTAGCGACCACGGCGGTGACGCCGCCCGCCAGCTCCTGCCCAGCGGACAGCCATACACCGGCGAAAAGCGTTGCGGCAACGCATAACAGCAGATATCCGAAGAACAGTACCGGCGCAGGGATCAACGAGAAGTCGCCGTCGACCCCGTAGTCCCCGCGCGGCCGGGCGAGTTCGGTCGCAATATCACTCATCGTCAGTGCCTCCATAGGTCGCTGCCCGGTAGCCGCGAGCGAGCCGCTCGAGAATCGGGATCGCTTTTTCCGCGGCACGTTTCATCGTGGCTTTGCTCGGGGCGGCGGTGGGCCCGAAGGCTCGTCGGATCGTCTCGGCCAACTGGTCGGCTTTGTGCTCCAACGTCAGGCCCAGGGTCGGCGACAGAAACGGTTCCGCCGCAAAGAATCCGAAAACGATGGTGGGCAGGGCGTAGTCGAGGTCGCTCAGCCGAAGATCGGCTCTCAACATCGATTCCGACGCGAGCACCGCGAGGTAGTCGCGGGTTACTCCCAGCTTGCTCTCTTCCAACTGCTGATGATGCGGGGCAGCCAGGAAAGCTCCGAGCGTGTCGGCGTCGCGGGTATAGACCGCGCGCAGCACGGGCCGCTGCATGGCCTCGACGAACAAGCGGCGGTGGTAGCGATGTAGCGCGACCTCGGTCGGGTCGGCACGGACCGCGTCCACGATCTCGTCGGCCATCGACGCTGCCTCGCGGGCGCTCACCGCGTGGAAAATTTCTTCACGGGACCGCCAGTGCAGGTAGATCGTGCCCTTGCCGACGCCCGCCCGTCGTGACAGTTCGTCGATGGTCACCCGCCGATAACCCCACGACAGCAACAACTCTCGGGCGGTATCGAGGATGCGATCCGCCCGAGCCTGTCGATCGGCGCCGGAACGCTCCGGCATCACCGACCCCTTCGGCGCAGCACAGTCACCACTGTATGACCAAAATACGATTTTGGTCAATGGTCACTCCACGCCCGTCAAGTCGAGTGCAGAAACTCCTCGGCGACGCCAGTCACCTTTTCGCGATCGGCGGCCACCAAGCCGATCCGGGTTCGCCGGTCGACGATGTCGTCGACGGTCAGCGCGCCCTCGTGGCTGATCGCGTACTCGAACTCCGCACGCGTCACGTCGATCCCCTCGGCGACAGGTTCGGCCGGCCGTTCGCAGGTGGCTGCGGCGATGACGTTGGCCGCCTCGGCGCCGTAGCGCAAAACCAACGACTCCGGCAGCCCGGCCATCGGCGCGGTCGTTGACCCGGGATTCGCCGGCGCACCGACCAACGGAAAGTTGCGGGTCAGGCAGGCGCCGGCCTGCAGGCGCCGCATTTCGATCGCGCGATCGAGCACATCCTCGGCCATGTGCCGGTACTCGGTCAGCTTGCCGCCGACCACGCTGATCACTCCAGAGGGCGACTCGAGGACGGCATGGTCGCGGGAGACGTCGGCGGTGTGGCCGCCGCCGGTGTCGATCAGCGGCCGCAGGCCCGCGTAGGTGCCGATGATGTCGGTGTTGTCCAGCGTGATATCCAGTGCGGTGTTGACCACGTCGAGCAGGAACGTGATCTCCGCCGAGGTCGGTTGTGGCACATCGGGTATCGGTCCGGGCGACTCTTCGTCGGTCAGACCGAGGTAGATCCGCCCAAGCTGTTCGGGCATCGCGAAGATGAAGCGGTTGAGTGCGCCGGGTATCGGAATGGTCAGCGCCGCCGTGGGATTCCCGAACGTTTTGGCGTCGAAGACGAGGTGGGTGCCGCGGCTGGGCCGCAGTTTCAGCGACGGGTCGATCTCGCCCGCCCACACCCCGGTGGCGTTGATGACGGCCCGCGTCGCGATGTCGAATGACTCGCCGGTGCGCTGATCGGTCAGCGTCACCGAGTTGCCGCTGGCCTTCGAAGCCGCCGTGTAGGTCAGGATCCGGGCGCCGCACTGCGCCGCGGTCCGCGCCACCGCCGCGACCAGGCGGGCATCGTCGATCAGTTGCCCGTCATGGGCCAACAAGCCACCGTCCAGCCCGTCGCGTTGAACGACCGGGACCAGGTCGATGGCGCGTTGCGCCGAAATACGCTGTGAGCCAGGCAGAACCGATCTCGGCGTGCCGGCTGTCTTGCGCAGCACGTCGCCGGCCAGGAAGCCGGCACGGACCATCGTCCGGTTCGTGCGGCTCATTGCCGGCAGCAGCGGAACCAGTTGCGGCATGGCCCGAACAAGATGAGGGGCGTTGCGCGTCATCAGGATTCCGCGTTCGACGGCGCTGCGCCGGGCGATCCCGACGTTGCCGGTCGCCAGATAACGCAGCCCGCCGTGTACCAGCTTGGAGCTCCATCGGCTGGTGCCGAAGGCAAGGTCGTGCTTCTCGACCAGCGCCACTCGCAGGCCTCGCGACGCAGCGTCCAGCGCGATGCCGACCCCGGTGATGCCGCCGCCGATCACCACGACATCGGTCGGCGCCCCGTCGGCCAGCTCGGCCAGATCGGCGCTGCGGCGCGCGGCGTTGAGGGCGGTGGACGTCACGACAGGTATCCGTTCAGTGAGTAGGCGAGTTCTCCTGCCAGCGCGTCAGCGCCCAGGATCGGTCGGACGATCTGGGCCGACTGAATGGTCGACTGGGTGATCAACAGCACCATCGCGGCCAGCTGTCGAGGATCGCCGGCCCGCACGCTGCCGTCGCGCTGCGCCGCCTGCAGGTCGTGGGCGAGCGCCTCGATCAGCATCTGCTGGCTGCTGCCCAATCGCTGGGCGATGTAGACCAGCGCCAACTCCGAGCGCAGCACCGCCATCACCAGCGCGTCGCCCCGCAGCCGCTCGGCGACCGCGACCACCCGGTCGACCAGGGCGACACGTCCGCTCCCGCGAACCGGCACGTCGGCCAGCGCCTCGGTGATGTGGCTGGTCAGCAGTGCGGCCAGCACCGACCGGGTGTCGGGCCAGCGGCGATACACGGTTGGACGGCTCACGCCCGCGCGGCGCGCGATCTCCGCCAGCGTCACGCGCTCGACGCCGAAATCGACGACGCAGCTCGCGGCGGCCGAGAGGATGCGGTCCTGCACAGATGCATTACTGATTGACAGCATGTGTAATACTGTAACGCATGTCTGCCGACTTGCTACCCCCGATGAAGTGGAATGCCTGGGGCGATCCCAACGAAGCCAAGCCGCTTTCCGACGGCATCCGCTCGCTGCTGACCCAGGCTCTGGGCCTGACCGGATCTCCCGAAGCCGAACTCGACGCCGACCTGGTTCGGTTGCGACCCTCGGCGCTGACGAGCGACCACCGCAACGCACTGGCCGAGATTGTGGGCCCGGACCACTGCCGCGTCGACGACCGAGACCGCCTGTTGCGTGCCGGCGGCAAATCCACGCTGGATCTGTTGCGCCGCAAGTACTCCGGCATCCAGGACGCTCCCGACGCGGTTCTGCTGCCCGGGTCTGACGATGAGGTCGCCGCGATCTTGCAGTACTGCTCGCAGCACGGCATCGCCGTCGTCCCGTTCGGCGGCGGCACCAGCGTGGTCGGCGGACTCGATCCGGTCCGCGGTGACTTCGCCGCGGCGGTGTCGCTGGATCTGCGGCGCTTCGACCAACTGCTGTCCTTCGACGAGGTGTCCGGCGAGGCGGAGTTCGGCGCCGGCGTGACCGGGCCGCAGGCCGAGAAATTGCTTGGTGTGCGCGGCTTTTCGCTCGGGCATTTTCCGCAGAGCTTCGAGTTCGCCAGCCTCGGCGGCTATGCCGCGACCCGCTCGTCGGGGCAGGACTCCGCGGGCTACGGCCGGTTCGACGACATGGTCCGCGGGCTGCGGGTCATCACGCCCGCCGGAGTGCTCGATCTCGGTCGGGCGCCGCAGTCGGCCGCGGGCCCGGATCTGCGGCAATTGGTCATCGGGTCGGAGGGAGTGTTCGGCATCATCACCCGGGTGCGGGTGCGGGTTCACTCTGCGCCCCAGGCCACCCGCTACGAGGCGTGGTCGTTCCCCGACTTCGCCACCGGCACAGCGGCATTGCGCGCCGTCACCCAGACCGGCACCGGCCCGACCGTGATTCGGCTGTCCGATGAGGCCGAAACCGGAGTCAACCTCGCCACCACCGAGTCCATCGGCGGAAACCAAATCACCGGCGGCTGCCTGGCGATCACCGTGTTCGAAGGCACCGAGGCACACGCCGAAAGCAGGCACGCCGAAACCCGCGCGCTGCTGAGCGCCCAAGGCGGCACATCGCTGGGCGAGGGTCCGGCCAGAGCCTGGGAGCACGGCCGATTCGGCGCGCCCTACCTGCGTGATGCCCTGCTGGCCAACGGCGCCCTGTGCGAGACCCTCGAGACGGCCACTGACTGGTCGAACGTCCCGACTCTCAAGGCCGCCGTCACCGACGCGCTGACCGGCGCGCTGGCCGAATCCGGTACGCCGGCGCTCGTGCTGTGCCACATTTCGCATGTGTACGCCACCGGCGCCTCGCTTTACTTCACCGTCGTCGCCGGGCAGCGCGGTAACCCGATCGAGCAGTGGCGCGCCGCCAAGACCGCAGCGTGCGACGCGATAGTCGCCACCGGAGCGACCATCACCCACCACCACGCCGTCGGCGCCGATCATCGGCGCTGGATGGGCGACGAGGTCGGCGAGCTCGGTGTGCAGGTGTTGCGGGCGGTCAAAGCGACGCTCGACCCCGCGGGAATCCTCAACCCCGGCAAGCTCATCCCATGACCCCCCGCCAGATTGGCCGGGTGACCGTGCTGACCAATCCGGCGTCAGGGCATGGCAACGCGCGACATGCCGCCGAAAAAGCGATCACGCGACTGCAGCAGCGTGGCATCGACGTGGTGGCCATCGTCGGCAGCGACGCCGAACACGCCCGCCGCCTGCTGTACGCCGCGGTCGACAAGGGCACCGACGCGCTGGTCGTCGTCGGCGGCGACGGGGTGATCACCGATGCGCTGCAAGCCCTGGCCGAAACCGATATTCCGCTCGGCATCGTCCCCGCCGGTACCGGCAACGACCACGCACGTGAATTCGGTTTGCCGACAAAAGATCCCGTCGCTGCCGCCGACATCATCGCCGATGGCTGGACGCAAACGATCGACCTCGGCCGGATCCGCGACCAAGGCGGCACGACCAAATGGTTCGGCACCGTGGCGGCCGCGGGATTCGACTCGCTGGTCACCGACCGGGCCAACCGGATGCGTTGGCCGCGCGGCCGGATGCGCTACAACCTGGCCATGCTCGCCGAGCTCTCCCAGTTGCGACTGTTGCCCTTCCGATTGGTGCTCGACGGCGGCGAAGAGATCGTCACCGACCTCACGCTTGCGGCCTTCGGCAACACCCGCAGCTACGGCGGCGGAATGCTGGTGTGTCCCAACGCCGATCCCACCGATGGCAAGCTCGACATCACCATGGTCCACTCTGCGTCGCGGACCCGGCTGATCCGCTTGTTCCCCACCGTTTACAAAGGCACCCACGTCGGGCTCGACGAGGTGACCACCGCTCGGGTCACGACCGTCGACGTCGAATCACCGGGCATCAATGCCTACGCCGACGGTGAATTCGCCTGCCTGTTACCCGCTCAGATCTCAGCGGTCCCGGGCGCGCTACACGTCCTCCAGCCAGCCCGGTGATCGACTAGTTACTAAGTCGGCGTTGCTATCTCGGCCTACTGCCCGCCATCGATGAGATGCGGGCCTAGCCCACTCCGCGGTTGAGCCAGGAGATCTCGGCACCGTCGCCACCGTCGCGGTAGGCCTCCAACGCGTCGTCCCACGCGGTCCCCAGTGCCGAATCCAATTCGGCGGCCAGCGCATCGGCGCCGGCGGCCATCATCGACCGCAACCGCATCTCGCCGATCATCACGTCGCCGTTGGCGCTCATCGCCCCGTTCCACAGACCCAGCTGCGGGGTGTGGCAGAACCGGTGACCGTCGACGCCGGTGCTGGGATCCTCGGTGACCTCGAACCGCAACACCGACCAGGACCGCAGGGCGTTGGCCAATCGGGCTCCGGTGCCCACGGGCCCGACCCAGTTGGTGACCGCACGCAGCTGGCCCGGCATCGCCGGCTGAGGGGTCCATTTGAGGTTGGCTTTGGATGCCAGCGTGGACGACAACGCCCACTCGACATGCGGACATACCGCGGCGGGCGAGGCATGGACATAGACCACGCCTGTCGTCACGTCGGCGAATTGGTTCGACGCGCGCATCTTGTTGCTCCTTCGGCTCCACGAGGGACGTCTTCCCCAACGACCTGGTAGATCCGACAAGCAACTCGGTAACGATTGATGTGCCTTGCGTGTCTATTGTGCCCTGTGAGGCTTATGTTGCGCTAGTCCGAGTTGTATTTGCTCAGCACACTGTCAGAAAGGGCCGGCCAGAGCGACAGCGCCCAGTCGCCGAAATCGCGGTCGGTGAGCACCACCAGTGCGAGGTTGGCGACCGGATCTGCCCAGATCAGCGTGCCCGCCTGGCCGAAATGGCCGAAGCTTCGCGGCGAGTTGTCCGCGCCGGTCCAGTGCGGCGCTTTGGAGTCCCGGATCTCGAAGCCGAGCCCCCAATCGTTGGGTCGCTGTACCCCATAGCCAGGCAGAACGCCGTCGATGCCGGGAAATTGCACACTGGTCGCCTCGGCGTGCATCTCGGGTGACACCGTCGCCGGTGACAGCAGATCCGCAGCGAACGCCGCCAGGTCCGCGACCGTCGATGTCGCCCCGTACCCGGCGGTCTGCGCTCCGCCGTCCAGTCGGGTCGCGGTCATGCCGAGCGGTTCCAGCACGGCCTCGCTGAGGTAGCGGCTGAACTCGATGCCCGACGCCTCTTGCACCGTCTCGGCCAGTACCGCGAAGCCATAGTTCGAATACACCCGACGGGTGCCGGGCCTGGCCAGCGTCTTGTCGTCAAGCATCGCCAGCCCAGAGGCGTGTGACAGCAGATGGCGCACGGTCGATCCGGGCGGACCCGCAGCGGTGTCCAGTTCCACGGCGCCCTCTTCGATGGCCACCTGCGCGGCCCTCGCCACCAGAGGCTTGGTCACCGATGCCAGCGCGAACTGCCGTGCGGTATCGCCGCGGGCCGCCAGCACGCCGGACGGGCCGACCACCGCGGCGGCCACATTGGGCACCGGCCAGTCGTCGAGTGCGTCGAGTGCAGACATGGTGTGAGGAGATTAGCCGCAAGGACTCCCGATGCCGGTGAGGGAGCGGGCTCAGCCCCGGGGAAGACCCAACAGTCGCTGGGCGATGATGTTGCGCTGGATTTCCGAGGTGCCGCCCGAGATGGTGCCTGCGAAGCTTGCCGCGTAGCGCGCAAACCAGCTTCCAGTGGCCTGGTCCAAACCGAACGGGGTGTAGCTGGTGGTGGCCGCCCGATCGATCAGGCCATTCGCACCGGCCGCCGATAGAGCGTGTTCGGCCGCGGTCTGCGCAGCCTCCGACCCAAGCACCTTCAGGACCGACAGCGCCGCAACGTCTTCGTGGCCCAGCGATGCGCGGGCCAGGGCCGCCGAACCGAGCAGACGCAGCGCCTCGGCGTCCATCACCAATGTGGCGTAGTGGTCGCGGTCGAGCGTGGTGTCGGGATGAAAGTCCTGGACGAGGTAGCGCAGCCGATCGGCGAAACTCATCCAGAGCAGGTTGCGTTCGTGGCCGAGCGAGCCACTGGCCACCTGCCAGCCGGCGCCGAGCGCTCCGATCAGGTTCTCGGCGGGAACCCGGGCATCGGTGAAGAACACTTCGTTGAAGTCGAGGTGTTCTCGGTCATACAGGTAGGCGAACGGCCGGCAGTCGACGCCGGGGGTATCAGTCGGGATGAGCAGGACACTGATCCCCTTGTGTTTGGGCGCGTCAGGGTCGGTGCGGACGAAGGTGAGCAAGACATCCGAGTCGGCAGCGCCAGAGGTCCACACCTTCTGCCCGTTGACCACAAAGTCGCCACCGTCACGAGTGGCCACGGTCCGCAGCCCCGCGAGATCGGAGCCCGCATCCGGCTCGCTCATCCCGAGCGATGCCGTCATCTCCGCACGCAGGATCGGCACCGCCCACCGGCGTTTCTGCTCCTCAGAACCGAACGTCAACACCGACGCCGCGATGATTCCGACGCCCTGCGGGTTGAAGGACTGGTAGATCCGTCGACGTGAAAGCTCGTCGCGGTGGACGAACTGCTCCAGGAGGGTGGCGTTGCGGCCGCCGAACTCGGGCGGATTACCCGGCAACAGCCATCCATGGTCGAATTGCGAACGCTGCCAACGTCGGGACCATTCGGGTATGTGCGAGGTGGATCGAGATCGCTCGGTCGCTTCCGCCTCAGGCGGCAGGTGCTCGTCCAGGAAGGCGACGAACTCCGCTCGGAACGCCTCCACGTTCTCGTCAAAGGTCAGCTGCACGGCGCTCCTTCGAGGTCGACTTCACCACCGAGATTATCAAGTACTTCATATTAGAAAAGTCGCGTCCCCGTGTCGCGACTCATGCCAATATCAAGTAGTTGGCAATGGAGACCATCGAGCAATTGCGGGAGGGTGACTTTGCTGGACGGAGAGAAGGTCCTCGTCACCGGTGTCACGGGCAAGATCGCCTTGCCGATCGCCACAGCGCTGGCCGAGCGCAACGAGGTGTGGGGCGCGGCGCGCCTGCGCAACCCCCAGGACATCGACGACCTCGTCGCCGTCGGCATCACACCTGTCCCTCTGGACATGTCGACGGGCGACTTCTCGGCTCTCCCCGGCGACTTCACCTACGTCTTCCACGCGGCGGTTGACCCGGGCGCCGACGACTGGACGCGGTGCCTCAAGACGAACGCCCACAACTCCGGCGAGCTGCTCTATCACTGCCGCACGGCAAAAGGTTTCGTGTTGTGCTCGACGGGATCGGTGTACGGCTATCCCGGACGGCGCCCCCTGACCGAGGCGGATGGTCCAGGGGTACCCCTGCGGGCCAACTACAGCTTCTCCAAGATTGCCGCGGAGTCCGTGTGCGGCTGGATCTCCGAGCAATTCGGGATACCTCTCACCGTCATCCGGATCTGCTCCACCTACGGCCCGCGGGGCGGAGCGCCGGCCGACCGGCTCGATATGATGTTGGCAGGCAAGCCAATTCGGCTGCACCCCGACGCACCGAACAACTACAACCCGATCTACGAGGACGATTACGTCGACCTCGGCATCCGAGCCATGGAGGTCGCCGCCTCGCCGCCGATCGTGGTGAACTGGGCGGGTAGTGAAACGGTCAGCGTCGAGGACTACTGCACGTACATGGGCCGGCTGGTCGGTATCGAGCCGTCCTTCGACTACACGCCAGACGCTCACACCCCACTCTGGCCCGATGTCACGTATATGCACCGCGTGCTCGGACGGACCAAGATCGGCTGGCGCGACGGGTTTCGACGAATGATCCAGGCGCGCCACCCCGAACTTGAACTGGCGGTGCAGGATTCGACTACGCGGGGGGTTCCGCTCTAATGCTGCTGCCAGGGACACCGTCCGATGACGTCGCCGATGTCCTCGCGACGGGCGACGGGGACATCACCACCTTGTTCGTCTCCATGGCGACGCGGCACCCCGAGGGCACTGACGCCGAGTACCTGCAGTGGCACACCCTCGATCACCGACCCGAACAGCACCGGCTGAGTGCGGTCCGGGCGTCGTTGCGGCTGGTGTCGACCCCGGCTTGCCGCGCGGCCAGGGCGGTGCGTCACGACCGGTTCGATGCCGTGGATCATGTGATGACCTACTTCTTCAGTGATGTAGCGGGCATGGATGGATTTCTCACCCTGTCCACCGCGCTGGGTGATGCCGGGCGCAAACTACCCCTCCTGCCCCCCGTCGAACGCGGTGTCTACGGGGTGCAGAGCAAAGTCGCGGCGGCGCGTGTCAAGGCTGGTGCCGACGTGCTGCCCTGGTGGCCGGCTCTGCGGCGTATACCTGCTACTGGAAACGCACGAGACTCCGACCACGGAGCTGCTCGGGGTCCAGGGCGTCGCGGGAATCTGGTCAACAGTCGCACTCGATGTCGGCCCAGCACTTGCGAGCGCCGCAGCGGGGCAGCAACTCTCCTACTGCTTTCTCGACGAAGACCCTGTCGAGACCGCTGCATCACTCCGGCCAGTCCTCGAGAAGCGCTGGAGGGCAGCAGGAATCGAGCCGCTCTTTGCCGCCCCGTTTCACCCGGTCGTGCCACACGAGTGGACCCGTTATGTGCCGTGAGCGCAGGCGCTGATGCGGATAGGTCTGATGGTCGGCTCCGATAAGGAGCGCACGCGGGCTGAACGTCTGGACGGATTGCTCGCCGACGGCCAGCGCGCCGAGGCCGCGGGCTTCACCTCGTTCTGGGTTCCGCAGGTCCCCGGCTACCTGGACGCCCTGACCGCGATCGCGTTACTGGGCCGGGTGACCGACCGCATCGAAATCGGAACTGCCGTCGTGCCGATACAAACACGCCATCCAATCCCGATGGCGCAACAGGCATTAACGACGCAGTCAGCCTGCGAGGGCCGGTTCGCCCTCGGAATCGGGCCGTCCCACGATTGGATCGTGCAGGGTCAGCTGGGACTTTCGTACACGCGTCCTGCGCGGTTGACGCGCGATTATCTTCACGTGCTCAACACCGCGTTCACCGGGCCGGGATCCGTCGACGTAGAGAACGAAAGCTTCCGCGTGCACAGCCCGATGGACGTGGCCGATCCCACGCCGTTGCCCATCCTGCTGGCCGCACTCGGCCCGGTCATGCTGCAGATCGCCGGCGAGCAGACCAGCGGCACGATCCTCTGGATGGCCGACGAGCGCGCGGTCGGCGATTACATCGTGCCGCGGATCAGCGCGGCTGCAAGTAACGCTGGGCGGCCGGCACCGCGCGTCGTCGCCGGCGTGCCCGTCGCGCTGTGCTCGAACAACGATGTCGACGTTGCACGGGCTTACGCGAGCGAAATGCTTGGCCACGCCGAGTTCTCACCGAATTACCTGCGCCTGTTGGATCACGGCGACGCCACGGACGTCGGCGACACCATGGCCGCCGGGGACGAAGACACCATCATCGCCCGGCTTCTGCGTTATCGGGACGCCGGGGTCACCGACCTCGCCGTTCGCATCGTGCCGTTCGGCGCGGACGCCGAAGCCCGTGTCGCGTTGCGGAATCGGACCCAGGACTTCATCGCGTCGCTGTGCCCGGAACTGTAGCCGGAGGGGCCTTCCAAGCGGCGCCGCGGACGCGCGACGAAGGAAGACCGGGAGCCGGGCAATCAGCGAACCGAACAAGCGCTAGGTTGGAGCCCATGAGTCAGACAGTGCGTGGAGTGATCTCACGAAAGAAGGGCGAGCCCGTCGAGCTGGTCGACATTGTCGTCCCGGATCCTGGTCCGGGTGAAGTGGTCGTCGATGTCATCGCGTGCGGGGTGTGCCATACCGATCTGACGTATCGCGACGGCGGTATCAATGACGAGTTCCCGTTTCTGCTCGGCCATGAGGCCGCGGGCACCGTGGAAGCTGTCGGCGAGGGTGTAACCGCCGTCGAGCCAGGCGATTTCGTGGTGTTGAACTGGCGAGCGGTCTGCGGGCAGTGCCGGGCCTGCAAGCGCGGCCGCCCGCAGCTGTGCTTCGACACCTTCAACGCCGAGCAGAAGATGACGCTCACCGACGGCACCGAGCTGACCCCGGCGCTGGGCATCGGCGCGTTCGCCGACAAGACGCTGGTGGCTGCGGGCCAGTGCACCTTAGTCAACCCCGAGGCCGACCCGGCGGTGGCCGGCCTGCTGGGCTGCGGGGTGATGGCCGGCCTCGGCGCGGCGATCAACACCGGCGCCATCACCCGCGACGACACCGTGGCGGTGATCGGGTGCGGCGGCGTCGGCGACGCGGCGATCGCCGGAGCGGCACTGGTCGGCGCGCGGCGGATCATCGCCGTCGACACCGACAACACCAAGCTCGACTGGGCCCGCACATTCGGGGCCACCCACACCGTCAACGCCCGCGAACTCGATGTCGTGGAGACCATTCAAGACCTCACCGACGGTTTCGGCGCCAACGTGGTCATCGACGCGGTCGGACGACCGGAAACCTGGAAGCAGGCCTTCTACGCCCGCGACCTCGCCGGAACCGTGGTGCTGGTGGGTGTTCCGACACCGGACATGACCCTCGACATGCCGCTGATCGACTTCTTCTCCCACGGCGGCTCACTGAAGTCGTCCTGGTACGGCGACTGCCTGCCCGAACGCGACTTCCCCACCCTGATCGACCTTTACCTGCAGGGCCGGCTGCCGCTGGAGAAATTCGTCTCCGAACGCGTCGGCCTGAGCGACATCGAGGAAGCCTTCCACAAAATGCACGACGGCACCGTGCTGCGCTCGGTGGTGATCCTCTAGATGGCCAACATCGACCGCATCGTCACCCATGGCACCTTCGAACTGGACGGCGGCAGTTGGGAAGTCGACAACAACATCTGGCTGGTCGGCGACGACACCGACGTCGTGGTGTTCGACGCCGCACACACCGCGGCGCCGATCGTCGATGCCGTCGGCGGGCGCAACGTGGTGGCGGTGATCTGCACCCACGGACACAACGACCACGTGACCGTCGCACCCGAACTCGGCGACACCCTAGACGCGCCGGTACTACTGCACCCAGCAGACGACATGCTGTGGCGCATGACGCACCCGGACAAGAACTTTCGTGCAGTTGCCGACGATGAGACGCTCAGCGTCGCCGGCCTCGAACTGCATGCATTACACACCCCGGGACACTCCCCTGGATCAGTGTGCTGGTACGCCCCGGATTTGGGCGCCGTGTTCAGCGGTGACACCCTGTTCTCCGGCGGACCCGGCGCGACCGGACGGTCATTCTCCGACTTCCCCACCATCCTGCAATCCATCTCCGGCCGACTCGGCGCCCTGCCCGCCGACACCGTCGTCTACACCGGCCACGGCGACACCACCAGAATCGGCGACGAAATCGTGCACTACGACGAATGGGTGGCCAGAGGCCACTAGCCGCCGTCGAGCACCCTGCGCTTTTCGGCCTGGAACTCCTTCTCCGTCAGCGCGCCGGAATCCCGCAGTGCCGCCAGTGTTTTCAACTGCTCAATCTTGACGCCCTCGCCGGAGGGCTCAGGACGGGCCCTTCGCTGTGTCTCATCGGCGGCTCGTTGCGTGTGATCGGCGGCGGCGGACTCACCTGAAACGTCGGCGAATCTGCGGCTTTGGCGCGGGAATGCCACACCGACGCGGTGATCGTGCCGACCAGCCCGATGCCGAACAGGCCGGCGAGGATTCCCAGCCATGCACCGTTCGCATCGCTGTCGTGACCGAAAGCCAGTCGGGGACTGATGAATCCGTTGATGTCGCCGCTGGTCGTGATGATGTAGTCACCTTCGGTGAGGATCTGCACCATCCAGACCCGGCGGTGGATGTCATTGTTGACCGACGTCGAGCTGCCGACATCTTCGTTGACTTTCGGGGCGGCAACACCGGCAGGCGGGTCGATATCGAGGTTCAGGCTCGGCACGGGTAGTCCACCGCCAGAGGTACTGCCGACGGTCACGGTATGGAAGCTGGCGGTGACCTGGCCTGCGGGCAGATGCACTTTGCCCGTACCGGGGATCGACACCTCGCCGTACGCGTCGTACCTGTCCAGCACGAAGGCGCCAAGGATCAGGACCGCAAGGAAGCCGACACCCGATCCGACCATCAGCAAGACAGCGGCCCGCCGCACCAACTTCGCGACCCGTCTACTGCTCATGCACGAAGTGTGGCAGAGGGCAGCCACCGGCCGCGTCGTTTGGACCTCCCGACATCGGGTAGCCACCGCAGAGCGCCCAAATGGTCGCTATGAGGACGGAGAGTCATGAGCGACGAGGAAAAAGACCAGGCCAAGACGCCGGAACTGAGCGATGAGGGCAAGAAAAAGGTCGACGAGATGCAGGCGGCCTACGACGACGACCGGCCGACTGCGGTCTTGCCCGGCACGGACAACACGATTACCGGCGTTGCGGTCAATGAATGGCTAGACGACGACGGCAACCCCAAGTACGGCAAGGACGAGCAGAAAAAGAAGGACGACGAGCAAAACGAGCAGCACGACGCGGACGCGGACGCCGACGCCGACGCCGAGAAACAAGACGCGAACTAGCGTCCGCCCTGCCCCGGGTCGGGGAAGAGCCGATCGCCGGGCCGCCGCGGAAATCGCGGCCGATCCGGACGATCCGTTGTCGTGACTACCGGTGTGGTCGTGGTGGTAACCGGAGCCTCGGTTGTCGTTGTCGTTGTCGTCGTTGGTGTTGAGGTTGTCGACGCGGGTGTGCTGGTGTCGGCCGACGACGGCGAGTTGGTGGCCGGTTCCTGGCTTGCGGTGGTCTCAGCCGATGTGGACTCCGACGGCGCGGGCGTGGTACTCACGCTGGGCGCGGGTGTGTTCGGGGCGCTGCTGGAGGTATGCCGCAGCGTGATCATGACTCCGGCGCCGATGGCAAGCACTGCCAGGGCGGTCCCGACTGCAACCACCAGAGGACGGCGGTACCAGGCGTCGGCGGCCGGGCCGATCACATCCGGTTCCGCGGCGAGATTTGCCCGAGCTCGAGGGCGAGGCGAGGGCCGATCGTCGTCGCGTGGGTTGTCGTCGTACTCACCGGCACGGATCGGCATGATGCCGGAATCGTCGTCCGCTTCCGACCAGGCCAACGCCGGAGCGGCCGCGGGTTCGACCGGCATCTCGGACATGGTGGTCGCGTCGGTCACCGATCCGAGCGCCGTCGGAGCCAGCGCCGTGTTGTCGCCGTCGCCCGGCCGATGCGCGGCCCGCAATGCCGCCCCGACCGCGGCGGTCAGGTATGGCCGAGGCGCCGTTATCACGAGTGCACCGGACTGCTCCGACAGCGTCCTGGTCACGAACGGGATGCTGGCGCCACCACCCACCGACGCGACCGCCGCCAAGTCGCCGAGGCGGATTCCGTTGCGCCGCAACTCATCGTGGAAGAAGGCGATGAAACTGTCCAGTGGCTGGCCGATCGCGTCATCGAAATCGCCACGGGTCAGCCGGATTTCGCCACGATAGCCCGGCACCTCTACGGGCAGCTCGGTCTCATTCGCCGATGAAAGCCGTTCCTTGGCGTAACGGCACGCGGTGCGCAACTGACTCAGCGACCCGATCGCCGACGTCGCCGACGTATCGAACGAACCGCCGGCCGAGAGATTCCCGATGACGTGGGTCAGCAGCGCCTGGTCGATGCGGCTACCGGAGAACTCCGTATCCCGGACGGGTTGCGTGATGGCCTGATAACCATTCGCGGCATCGACCAGGCTCAGAGTGGTACCAGACCCACCGAAGTCGCACACCGCGATGATCCCGTTGCCCGGCACGCCGGGGTTGGCGTTCAACGCGAAAAGGGCGGCCGCCGAGTCCGGTAGCAGAACGAGTCGGCCGCGCGAGAACTCCGACACCCGGCTCACCGCGCCTTGCACCGCGTTCACCGCGGCCGAGTCCCAGTGCGCGGGATGGGTCACGGCGACCGCTTCCGGAAAGCCACGCCCGTCGGTCGCGGTGTGGGCCAGCGCGCGCAAGGCGTCGGCGATCAGCGTCTCGGCGCGATGAATGGTGGTGTCGGCGGCCGGGATTCCGCCCGGATCCCCCACCCGATCCACGAAATCGGTGATCACCAGTCCGGGCTCGTTGAGCTTCGGGTTCTCCGACGGCACGCCCACCTCGGGCGGGCGCTGTCGGTACAGCGTCAGCACCGGCTTACGGGTCACTGCCCGATCGGCGGTGACCGCCGCCAGGTTGGTGGCCCCTATCGAAAGGCCTAACGCCGACCGTTCTCCGTCAGCCATGTCGTCTCATCGTGCGCATCATTCACCAAATTATCGGCTGTTCCGGTTCTCCCCTGGTAGCCACGTCGTCTAGCGGATCGTGCCGACCCCGGCAATCAGCGGCAGGTCCAGCGCGGTGACCCACCCGGGCGGCAGGTCGTTGACGGCCGGGACCGCATTCAGTGCGCGCAGTCCGGTGGACAGGCAACCGGCCGCGGCCGCGTCTCGTCCGGACCCGTCGGTGAATCGGAATGCGGTCTCCTGCGAGATGCTCGGTGTGCCTTCGATATCGACGCGGTAGACGTCGTCCTTGGTTCCGGCCGGCCAGTCCGGCGCCGCGTCCAACCCGATGCGGTTGACGTGCTCGAGCTGAATCCTGGTCTGGCCCTTGTAGACACCGTTGATGGTGAAGCGGACCGCGGCGACGTGCCCCGCCGGGATGACGCCCTTGGCGGTCTTTCGTTCGTTGGGGGTGATCCATTTGTCCCACGTCGTGGTGATCTCGTCGAGCATGATGCCGGCGGCGTGGGCGATCATCGGGACGGTGCCGCCCCAGGCGAAGATCAGCACCTCCCGGTTTTCCAGCATCGGCCGGAACTCAGGCTCGCGCCCGATGCCCATCTCGACTTCGTAGTCGCCCTCGTAATTCGTGTAGTCCAGCAGCTCTGAGGCGCGGACCGTGCGCACCTCCGAACACAGCCCCATCAGCGTCATCGGAAACAGGTCGTTGGCGAACCCGGGATCGATGCCGGTGGTGAAGCACGACGACTCACCCAGCTCGCACGCCTCGGTGATGGGCTGGATCCAGTTCGGCGGGTTGAGATGCATCGTCGGCCACACCCACGGTGTCATCGCCGTCGAGCAGACGTCGATGCCGGCGCGCAGGAACCGCGTCATCAGCGCGATATTGGCGTCGGCGTGGGCGGCGGTCGGACCGTAGTGCACCAGCGCGTCGGGCTGCAGCGCGATCAGCGCGTCGACGTCGTCGGTGGCGGTCACGCCGATCGGTCCGGAGAGCCCGCAGATTTCGCCGACGTCGTGGCCGACCTTCTGTGGGTTGCTGACGCCGACGCCGACCAGTTCGAACTCCGGATGTTTGACGATCTCGGCGATCACCATCTTGCCGACGAACCCGGTACCCCACACCACAACCCGTTTAGCCATCCGCCACCTTCTTCATCGATGAACCCCGGTTCACCCTAGGCGCGGCGGCGGTCGGCCTTCGTCCGAAACCGGAAAGTCATCCGTTCGAGCAATCGATCGCGCAGCGTCAGCGTGTGTAGCAACACCGCGGAGATGTGTGCGGCGATCACGGCCATCAATGTATATGCGATCACCGAATGAGCCTGGCGCAGAAACCAATACAGCTGCGCATCGAACGGCGCGATCCTGGGCAGGTGCAGTGAGCCGAATATCACGACGGGTTCCCCCGCAGCCGAGACCATCGCCCAGCCGATCAGCGGCTGGGCGAGCAGCAGCGTGTACAACAGCTTTTCGGAAAGCCCGACCAGTTTGCCTTCCAGTGTCCCGATCGTCGGCGGCCATGCTGGCGGGTGGTGGGTCAGCCGATTGACGACGCGCGCGACCGTCACCAGCAGGATCAGTGCGCCCAGCGTCTTGTGTACCACGATCAGCTGGGCGTACGAAGCCGTTGAATTGACCATGACGAATCCAATGAACAGCGCCGCAAAGACCAGAGCGGCCGTCAGCCAGTGCAGCAGCCGGCTCAACACGGTGAACTGATTCGGCTCGGTCATAGCGTGTTCTCCCCGGTGCGGCGACGGTAGGACGCGGCGTACACGGCGGACCGTGCGCTCAGTAGCGGGTCGTCGGACGGTTCGATGCCCGGCGGTAATACCAGCGGATCGAAGTTGATGTCGCGCGCGCTGCCCTTGGCCTCGCTGGCGACCGAATCGAGCGTGAGCACACCGGCATCGACGGTGCGACGATCGGCCGGCCACGGCAGGGTCGCGTCGTGCGTCGGATCCGACGGCGTTCCGACGGTCAGCATCAACCGCCAGCGCAGCGGGCCGGATCGCAATTGCGCCACGAGCGGATCGAAGAGCGCGCTGGGGCCCGAGGACGGCGGCAGCGCTTGCTGCAGCGGCGTCAGCGACCAGCGAACTGGCGTTCGCACCCCGGACGCGTTGACGAAGTAGAAGGCGTTCAACCCGCTGAAGGTGCTGTCGGCGAAGCCGGGTGTGGGCGGGTGTTGCTTGAGGATTGTCATGGCGCGGGCTGCCGGCGGGTGGGCAGCGTAGAACCGCGTCATCGCATTCGGGTCGGGCTTGCCGGTGCCTGGCACGATGGCCGTGGCCACCAGCCGGTCGTACATGCTTTGCGGCGAAGGATCGGGAAAGACAGGGAGATTCAGCATTGCCGTCCGCCACTGGCGGCTACCGGGGAAGCCGAAAACCAGACCGAGCCCACGGCCCGCTGCCGGCGAGTCGGCGGTGTGCGGGTTGCCGCCGGCGCCCGAGAAACGCCCGACCACCGGGGTCCGACCCGGCGCAAACACCGCCGCCGTCGACAGCTCTTTGCCGTTGCCGTTGCTGTCGAACCAGCCGGCGACGGAAACACCCTTGGCGTGGTTGGTGCGGTACCCGTGGTGTCGGCCGAACGCGTTGTTGAACGCGTCGAGGAAAGCCCGCGGCGTCAGCCGCTTGGGACCGATCCAGTTGAATGCGGCCAGCAAGGCCGCCGCGTCCGCCGCCAAGAACGCTCCCACCACGGCGGCGCCGCGCAGCAGGTCACGCCGAGCGGGGCGCGCCGTGCCCCAGCGCCCTGGTTCTTCGGTCATCGATGAGCTCCTTCGCCCCGGCGTCCCCGTAACTAGTCACGACAATTCTTGGGTATCGGTTCGGCGACGGCACGCCGGAACTCGGCATTTGGGAAAGAACCCCGAAAACCTACCCACGCGGCCCGCCGGCGGGACACGATGTATGACCATGACCAGCAAGGCGATCTTCGTTGCGGCCCTGACCGCATTCGCAGCCACGGTAGGCCTGGGCGGAACGGCGCAGGCGGACCCGCCCACCCAGGTGACCTATCAGTTGAGTGGCAGCGCTCCGATCGCTGACTACGTGTCCTATCAGGTGGAGAGCGGCCAGACGCAGCAGGCGCACGTGCAACTGCCATGGAAGACGCAGTTCACTGTCGTCGGCGCCAGGGTGCTCGTGATCAGTGCGCAGAGCCCCGGGTCGATCACCTGCACGATCCTGGTCGACGGCAAGGTCGTCAATCAGGCGACCGCGAATGGGGCGCCCGCCCGCACGGTCTGCGCGACCTGACCGGCGTCAGGCCGGCCGGCGGGGTTTCGGCGGCGGGTAGACGACCCGCCCGATACTCGCCGACAGCCAGCCGATCGCCCAGCCGCCGAAGAACACCGTGAACGTATGCCGGGTGCTGTCGCCGGTCTGGGTCCACACCGCAGCCAGGATAGCCGCCCACACCACCGCGCAGGCGATGCTGTACCCGACGTAAGTTCGAGAGTACTTGCGTAACAGCCGAACTCGCTGGATCAGGCCCGATCGGATCAGTGACATCCGGGCTTTCCGTGGGAGGTCGTCGGCACCGTGGGTGTCATCGAGCATGGCGATCAACTCCTCGCCGTAACGGCGGCGCCAGGCCGCCGGGTACCACCGCAGGACGCGTTGAGCGTCACGGGAATTCATTGCGCCCAGCCGAGATTCGGGACCTGCGCGGCGATTCCGAGTCGGCGGGCGCCTTCGACCGCAATCGCCCCGAGGCTGCGTACCGCCGCCGTCAGTTCGGCCTGCCCGGCGGCGGTCAGTTGGTAAGGGCGCCTGCGCTCGTCGTGCCCGGTCGGTTCGATCAGGCCGTTCTCCTCGAGCGTCGTGATCGCGCCGTACAACGTTCCCGGGCCCAGCGTCACGCCGGCGAACCGTTCGATATCGCGAGCCAGCGCATAGCCGTGCTTGGCGCCCGAGGCGAGGCTGGTCATGATCAATACCCCCGGATCGTTTCTTCTGGCGGGCTTGCGCGCCGGGCCGGATCCGCGTGACATGCCGGCCAGTTTAGTACGTGCCACGTAGTACGCCAAGCGTAGTACTCCGATGGCCCGTGGCCGTTTAAGCTCGCGCGTAGGAGACCGCTCAATGACGAGGACGGCCGACATGAGTCTTGCGACCCGAGTGAACGGCGCAGCGCCGCCCGACATCGCGCTCGGCGACATCGATCTCGGCGAATGGAAATTCTGGGGTCTCGACGACGATCAGCGAGACGGCGCCTTCGCCACGCTTCGGCGCGAGGCGCCGATCTCGTTCTGGGCCGAGCCGGCGCAGGAAGGCTTCCAACAGGGTGACGGGCATTGGGCCGTAACGGGACTCGATGACGTCTTCTTCGCCAGCCGGCACCCCGACATCTTTAGCTCCAGTCCCAACATCACGATCAACGATCAGACGCCGGAGGTGTCGGAGTACTTCGGCTCGATGATCGTGCTCGATGACCCACGGCACCAGCGGCTCCGCTCGATCGTCAGCCGCGCGTTCACCCCAAAGGTGGTGGCACGCATCGAGACGTCGGTGCGCGAACGGGCCAGCCGGTTGGTCGCCGACATGGTCGCCAAGCATTCCGACGGCAACGGCGAGGCCGTCGCCGAGTTGGCCGGTCCGCTTCCCCTGCAGGTCATCTGCGACATGATGGGCATTCCCGAGGAAGACCATCAGCAGATATTCCATTGGACCAACGTCATTCTCGGCTTCGGCGACCCCGATCTGACCACCGACTTCGACGATTTCCTGAAGGTTTCGATGGACATCGGCGCCTACGCCAGCGCGTTGGCCGAGGACCGCCGCGTCAACCACCACGACGATCTGACGACCAGCCTGGTGGAAGCCGAGGTCGACGGCGAACGGCTCACGTCGGCGGAGGTGGCGTCGTTCTTCATCCTGCTGGCGGTGGCCGGCAACGAGACGACGCGCAACGCGATCAGCCACGGGCTGGTCGCGCTGACCCGCTTCCCCGAGCAGCGCCAGGCGTGGTGGTCTGACTTCGACGCGCTGTCGCACACGGCCGTCGAAGAGGTCGTGCGATGGGCCTCACCGGTGATCTACATGCGGCGCACACTCACCCGCGATTTCGAGATGCACGGGACGAAGATGGCCGCCGGCGACAAGGCCACACTGTGGTACTGCTCGGCCAACCGCGACGAGGCAAAATTCGCCGACCCGTGGAAGTTCGACGTGACCCGCGACCCCAATCCGCATGTCGGCTTCGGCGGCGGCGGCGCGCACTTCTGTCTGGGCGCCAACCTGGCCCGCCGCGAAATCCGGGTGATGTTCGAGGAATTGCATCGCGAAATACCCGACATCGTCGCGACTGACGAACCGTCCCGACTGCTGTCGCCGTTCATTCACGGCATCAAGACCCTGCCGATCTCGTGGACGCCGCCGCGTTGATTCCGGTCCATTCCGCCAACGTCGCCAGCCTCGCCTGAACGATCACTCGGCGGCCACGGGCCTTCGAGATGAAACTTGTCCGGTTCGTACAGCATGATGTGCTGATGTTCGGGCTCGTCGTCATCGTTGTGCTGATCGCCATCGTCATTGTGGGCACGGTGCTGGGCCGGCATTACCGGGTAGGCCCCCCGGTATTGCTGATCGGCCTCGGTGCGCTGCTCGGTCTGATCCCGCGGTTCGGCCACGTCCGACTCGACGGCGAAATAGTGCTGTTGCTGTTCCTGCCTGCAATCCTCTACTGGGAGAGCCTGAACACCAGCATTCGCGAAATCCGCGCCAACATGCGCGTAATCGCCTTGCTCAGCGTCGGTTTGGTGATCGTCAACGCGATCGCGGTGTCCTGGACGGCGCGGGCCTTCGGGATGGAGTCGCACGCGGCGGCGGTGCTCGGCGCCGTGCTCTCCCCGACTGACGCCGCCGCAGTCGCCGGCTTGGCGAAGCGACTGCCGCGCCGCACCCTGACCGTGCTGAAGGCGGAGAGCATCATCAACGACGGGACCGCGCTGGTCCTGTTCGGCGTGGCGGTGTCGGTGGCCGTGGGCGGAGCGCCCGTCGGCCCGCTCGACTTGAGCATCCGATTCGTTTTGTCGTATCTCGGCGGTATCGCTGCCGGCCTGATCGTCGGCGGCGCCGTGACGTTGGCCCGGACCCGGCTCGATGCACCACAAGAAGAGGCAGCGCTCAGCCTGCTGACGCCGTTCGCAGCGTTCCTACTGGCCAACGCCTTCGAGTGCAGCGGGGTCGTCGCCGTCCTGGTGTGCGCGCTCATCCTTGCCTACGCCTCACCACGGGTGATCCGGGCACGGTCCCGGCTGGTGTCGTTCGCGTTCTGGGATATCGCAACATTTCTCATCAACGGCTCGCTGTGGGTGTTCGTCGGGGTCCAGCTGCCCGGTGCGGTGCGTGGCGTCTCACGAGTCGACGGCGGCATTCACCACGCCATCCTGATGGCGATCGCCGTCACCATCGTCGTCGTGGGGACGCGGCTGCTCTGGGGCGAAGCCACCACGTGGTTGGTCCGCGCGCTCGACCGGCGCGAAGCGCAGCGTGCGCGTCGAGTGGACTGGCGCCAGCGCATGGTGTCCGGCTGGGCCGGATTCCGCGGAGCAGTGTCGCTCGCCGCGGCGATAGCGGTTCCGCTGACCACCCGCAGCGGTGCGCCCTTCCCGGATCGCAACCTGATCATCTTCGTGGTGTCCTTCGTGATCCTGACGACCGTCATCGTCCAGGGCAGCACGCTGCCCAGCATTGTGCGCTGGGCCAAGATCCCTGAAGACGTGGCCCACGCCGACGAATTACGGCTCGCCCGTTGCGCGGGGGCGCAGGCGGCGCTCGACGCGTTGCCAGTGGTGGCCGCCGAGTTCGGCGTCAGCGAAGCACTTCAGAATCGTCTGCACGCCGAATACAAACAACACGCGGCGTTGGTCAGAGCCAGCGACGACGGCTCGACCCGCGACGACGCCGAGGCCAAGAGCGACATGATTCGGCAGGTGCGTCTGGGTGTGCTCGCACACAAGCGCCGTGCCATCACCGAGCTGCGCAACGAGCGCCGCATCGACGACATCGTTCTTCTCGAATTGCAGGAGTCGATGGACCTTGAAGAAGCCCGGCTGCTGGGGCCTTCGGGTCCGGATTAACCGAATCCGTTATCGCGGTCCAACTTTCGCGACGATCTGGTTGGCGATGTCGACGGCGGAGCTCGCGGGGTTGGCGCTGCAGGTGTTCACGTCGACGACGACGTTGTTCCGGACGGCCAGCGCACGACCGCAGGCCCATCCGCCGGTCTTTGCTTCTTGCTGCGTTGAAATCGTGCTCAGGTCGTCGTTGTCGTCCGATACCGGCGCGACGTCCCACTGCGTCCGGGTTTGAGTGTGGCTGTAGTGGTGGCAGGCCGGCCAGCGCAGCCCTGAGCTGACGAAGAAGACGTGGGCCTGCTTGACGGTCGGAAACAGCACCACAGCCTGCGCGGCGTAATGGGTGAAGGCGTCGCCGTCGTTGAGCTCCTGATCACGTACGCCGGTGAAACCACTGTCGGCGTAGACCTTTGCCTGCGCGGAACCGTCGATGGCCAGGCATTCGGGTGGCTTCATCGTCGCGCTGTCGTCGGACATGGCGTCGTGCCTGCGGATCACCGCCATCCCCGTCGCACCCATCAGCGGGTTGACCTGGGCCGGGGTGAGTAGCAGCGACTCGAGTTCACGTTCGACCACCGGCCGCGGGATCAGCGAAGTGATCGTTGTCGTGGCCGTCTGGTTTGCCTGATTGCTCCCGCCACATCCGGCGACGAGAACCACAACGCCGCCGAGGACAGATGTGGCGGCAAAATGGCGCATCTCCTCGTTCCCATCCATCGTCGTTCCGACCGGTCGCGGTGTGACACCACTCGGCGTTGCCGGTCAGAACCCGCTCGTCAGACTTTACCCGGGAGTGGCGGCCGGTAACCGCAGGCAACGGGCCGATGTCGCGGCGGCGTCGCACCGACCAATGTCGCGGCAACGTTTGCGGAATGCGGTTGTGACGCCGAACGCTTCGATGCCCGATCTCCGGTGTTCACGGCCTGTTCAGCGAAAAGTCAGTGTCAGATCGTTGACCGCACACGAGCGCCGGTTGTGCTGGTTGGATGCGTGTCGTTCAGGTCGCCAACTTCTACGGGCCCCGCTCCGGCGGCCTTCGCACGGCCGTCGATCGGTTGGGTGCGGAGTACTGCGCCGCAGGGCACGAGGTCGTGCTGATTGTCCCGGGGCGTCATGCCGAACACGCGCATCTGTCAACTGGCGTCGAGCGAATCACCGTGCCCGCCAAATTGATTCCGTTTACCGGCGGATACCGCGCGGTGCTGCCCGGGCCGGTGCGGACGTTGCTGACCTCCCTGCAGCCCGACACGCTCGAGGTGTCCGACCGGCTCACGCTGAGGTCGCTGGGCCGCTGGGGTCGCGATCACGACGCGACGACGGTGATGATTTCCCATGAGCGTCTCGATCGCCTTGCCGGCCAAGTACTTCCGCGCCGCACCGCACGCCGGTTCGCCGACTTCGCCAACCGGCGCACCGCCGCCGACTACGACACCGTGGTCTGCACGACCGGGTTTGCGCGCGAAGAGTTCGATCGCATCGGCGCGACCAACACCGTCACCATTCCGCTCGGGGTAGACCTCGAGACGTTCCACCCATCGCGACGCTCCCTGCAGGTGCGTCAGCGCTGGGCGAAGCCGGGGCAGATCCTGCTGGTGCACTGTGGCCGGCTGTCGGTGGAGAAGCGGGCCGACCGCAGCATCGATGCGGTGGCCGCGTTGTGCGACGGCGGCGTCGACGCCCGGCTGATCGTGGTGGGCGACGGACCGCTGCGAGCCAGGCTGCAGCGCCAGGCCGCCCGACTGCCGATCGACTTCACCGGGTTCATCTCCGATCGGCACAGCGTCGCCGAGCTGCTGGCCTCAGCCGATGTCGCGCTGGCACCCGGGCCGCACGAGACCTTCGGGCTGGCCGCGCTGGAGTCGCTGGCCTGTGGCACGCCGGCGGTGGTGTCGCGCACGTCGGCGCTGGGCGAGATCATCACCGCCGACAGCGGTGCGCTGGCCGACAACAACCCGGAGGCCATCGCCGAGGCGGTCACCGCCGTTGTCAGCCGCCCCGAAGAGCATCGCCGCGCCTGCGCCCGGCAGCGCGCCGAGATGTTCACCTGGCAACGGGCCGCGGTCGGCATGCTGATCACGCTCGGGGCCGCTTCGCTGGACGACGACCCCGGCGACAATCAGCACACCGCCTAGTTCCTAACCGGCGATGGTCGGCCCGACCTGGCCGGTCAGCGGATTGACCTGAACGGTCATCGGCCCGCCGGGCGCCTGCTTTCCCTGCGCGGCGGCACGCTGCTGCGCCGCGGCGAGGGCCTGGACCATCGGGTTGTTCTTCGCCATCTCGCGGCGATCTTCCTCGGACAGCTCGTAGAACGACCACAGGCCCCATGCGGCGGGCCGGACGTAGACCGTCACCTTCTGGTGCCGGCGCTTGTTCGCGGTCAGGACGGCGGGAACGGCCACCACCCGGTCCAGCGTCGCGGAACTGACCAACTCCTGCGCGATCTTGTCTACGTCCACCCCTTCTTGGAGTTCGTAGACCATCGACTGCTGAGGTGTGTGGTGTGGGCCTTGGAGGGCCATGAACCACGCCATCCGCGTCTCCTTCGCTCGTGATTGTCAGCGCAACTGTAGAGGACGCGCGATAGTGGCAGTGCCGATCGGCATTGCGGCTTCGGCTAATTGGTGTCCGGGAAGGCGACCTGGGCGGCCGGCGCGCCCCGGGCCACCACCACCGGCATCGATGTCGAGGAGTTGGTCTGCAGGATGGTCTGCACCACCTCGATGAGGTCTTCGACGGGCATCAATTTGCCGGGCATGCAGCCGCCGGAGACCCACAGCGGATAGGCCTTCATCGCCAAGTCCATGTCCCAGCCGGCGTTCATCCCGGTTGCCGCGTCGCCCTCGCCGCCGGCGCACTCACCGACGATGAGGGAGGTGAAGCCTACGTCGGGGTGTTCGGCCCGCCAGGCTTCGACGAGTCGTTCCAGCGCGGCCTTGCTGACGCCGTACGCGCCGAGGCCGGGCCAAGGCGGCCCGAAGCTGCCGGCGTCGGAGGAGAGGTAGACCGCCTTGCCCGCCGACGCGGTCAGGTGCGGGATCGCCGCCGCGGTCGCCAGCGAGGCGCCGATGACGTTGGTGTCGAAAATCCGCCGCCAGGTGTCGGCCCCGGTGTCGACCATCCGCACCAGCGGGCTGATCGCGGGCGTATAGATGAGGTTGTCGATGCCGCCCATCGACTCGGCCGCCTGATCGAACGCCGACCGGCACGACTGCTCGTCGGTCACATCGCACTCGACGGCGATCGCACCCGAACCGGCTTCCTCGGCCGCCGACTCGATCCGCGCGCGACGACGCGCCAGCAGCGCGATCTGCCCACCCCGTTGCGCAAGACCGATACCGATACAGCGCCCGAGCCCACTCGACGCCCCGACAACCACCGTCCGTGACATTTTCACCCTTTCTTGTAACGCACCTCGCCGCAGGCACAGCGTAATCGCAGCCGCTCCGGGCTTCCATACTCGCGTCCACTTCCGGGGTGCCAGCAGAACCATCCGGATAGTTGGCACCAGGGGGTTTAGTGAGTTTAGACACGTTTTGAACGGGTTAATCGCTGCGCACGATCGATAATTCGGTGCCCGAGAGGCACCTGGGAAATCAGGAGCGTGATCGTCATGAGCTTGGCCCATTTCCCGGTAGCGGAGATTGGTTACGACGAGCGTGACTACGACACCTGGCTCGCGGCACTGACTCAAGCGTCGGAGCGTCTCGACATTTTGCAGACCGTCGTCAACGAGCTGCGCCAGCTGTGCTCGCGGACCGAGTCGGTCGACAGCCGCCAGATCCTGGAGGTACTCCAGAAGCACCACGCCGTCACCTGAGCACGTGGACGCGGCCGTCGGTACCGTGAGCTAGATGAAGTATCTGGACGTCGACGGCATCGGCAGAGTCAGCCGGATCGGGCTGGGCACCTGGCAGTTCGGATCGCGCGAGTGGGGCTACGGCGACAGCTACGCCTCCGGACCGGCCGGTGACATCGTCCGCCGCGCCCGCGCTCTGGGCGTCAACTTCTTCGACACCGCCGAGGTCTACGGTCTCGGCAAAAGCGAGCGGATCCTCGGCGAAGCTCTGGGCGACGAACGCGATCACGTTGTGGTGGCAAGCAAGATCTTTCCGGTCGCGCCGTTTCCGGCCGTGGTGAAACAGCGCGAGCGCGCCAGCGCCCGCCGGCTGCAGGTGGACCGCATCCCGCTGTATCAGATCCACCAGCCCAATCCGGTGGTTCCCGACTCGGTGATCATGCCGGGCATGCGGGACCTGCTCGACAGCGGCGCCATCGGTGCGGCGGGTGTCTCGAATTACTCGCTGTCCCGGTGGAAGCAGGCTGACGCCGCGCTCGGGCGGCCGGTGATCAGCAACCAGGTGCACTTTTCGCTGGCCCATCCGCAAGCACTCAAGGGTCTGGTGCCGTTCGCCGAGCAGGAGAACCGGATGGTGATTGCCTACAGCCCACTGGCTCAGGGCCTGCTCGGCGGCAAGTACGGCGTGCACAACCGGCCCGGCGGCGTCCGCGCCGTCAACTCGCTGTTCGGGACCGAGAACCTGCGCCGCATCGAGCCGTTGCTACAGACGCTGCGCGACGTCGCCAAGGATGTCGACGCCAAGCCGGCGCAGGTCGCGCTGGCCTGGCTGATCAACCTGCCCGGAGTGGTCGCCATTCCCGGGGCGTCCAGTGTCGAGCAGCTCGAGTTCAACGTCGCCGCAGCCGATATCGAGCTCAGCGCGGAATCCCATACGGCACTGACCGACGCGGCCCGGGACTTCCGGCCGGTGTCCACCAAACGCTTCCTCGCCGACTCGCTCCGGGAGCGGCTACACCTGGGCTAGCGCTAGCCAGGCTGACCAGATGGTCGATCGAATCGAAGGGCAGCTCGCCGTCGACGTAAGCGGTTACGGTCATGCCTGACAATGTGATTGCGCCGCCATGGTTGTCCAGGAACGCGGTGTCGGCGGCGTCGCGGCCGGTGGCGATCCGCACCATCGACTGCCGCGGAGCCAGACAGGTCGCGTCGACGACGCGCCACTCCCCATCCACGATATGCCTCGGCGACGGCGTGGAAATCCATCGGGTCGCACCCCGGCGCGTACACCGCCGCCAGCCGGGCGGGCAGTTTCAGCGCACGCAACATGGCGATCACCAGATGCGCGTAGTCGCGGCACACACCGGCGCTCGCCAACAGTGTGTCAGCGGCGCCGTCGATCGGATCACTGGATCCCGGAACGTAATCCAGCCGCGCGCCCACCCATGACGAGACTTTTTCGAGCAGCGTCGCCGAGTCGGCGAATGGCCCGAACTCGGTCGCGGCGAATCCGAAGAACTTGTCCGACTCTGCGTAGCGACTCGGACGCAGATAGGTGATCAAATCGATGTCGCGGATCGGCGCGGGCTTGGCCTCACCGGAGACCGTTGCCTGATACGACAGGCTGACGCCCCCTTCGCCGACCTCGATCGAATGGATCCGGGTGTCGTGCGGCCCGATGATCTCGCGGGGCTGAACAGGGTTGCCGTTGAACGTAATTGTCAGTGATTCGCGAATATCGAGACCGGGCTGGCGTGCGACCGCAACCTGGAATTCCAGCGTGGTGGGAGCGGTGACCTCGACGTCGATCTGCGCGCCGACTTCGCGATTGGCCAGCGTCGTCGCTGTCGCCTCATGACCGTGGTTGTTCCTGCCAGGAGGGCATGGATATACCGCCCTTTCGTTGTCGCAGCAAATTGCGCGCCGAGACAATGGTTTGCCGTCGACCGATGTCCCGCGAACTTGTTCGCAATACGCCATCGGCTGCGGACTCAACCAGGGCACAGACTTCGAGTCCAGAGTATAGAGCGCGACCTTGCCTCAGAGGACGTACAGCATCTCCTGATAGGTGGGCAGGGGCCACAGGTCGTCAGCGACAACGGCTTCCAGCGCATCCGCGGCGGCGCGCACCGTGTCCATCGCCGGCAGCAGCTCGTGTTGTGCGTGCTTGGCCTCGTCGAGTGCCGTTTCTGCCGAGTCATGGGACAGCGCCGTCTTCAGTTTCTCGAGCCCCGCGGTGAGGTCGGAGATCGGGCCCGAAACGGCCTCCAGCGCAACCGTGTTTGGCTCCACGCCGGCAGCCTTGAGAGCCGCGACGTTCTGAGCGAGCTCGGTCTGGTACCGGATCGCGGCCGGCAGGATGACGGTCGTCCCGATCTCCAGCGATAGCTTCGCCTCGACCGCGACGGTCAGCACGTACTGCTCCAACTGGACCTCGTACCGGCTGTGCAGCTCGCGCTCGTTGAACACCGAATACTTCTCGAAGAGTTCGACCGCCTCCGGAGTGATCAGCTCCCCGACGGCGTCCAAGGTGGTCTTGAGGTTCGGCAGGCCGCGCTCAGCGGCCTCGATCTGCCACTTCTCCGAGTAGCCGTCGCCGTTGTACACCACGTCACCGTGCTCGGTGATGACCTCGGTGAGCAGTGTCTGCACCGCACCGTCGAAGTCCTCACCGTCGGCGACAGCCTTCTCGAGCTTGGTCGCCAGATAGTCCAACGAGTCCGCCATGATCGTGTTGATGATGACCAACGGCACGGCAACGGTCTGCCCGGAACCGGGTGCCCGGAACTCGAATCGGTTGCCGGTGAAGGCGAACGGGCTGGTCCGGTTGCGGTCACCCGGGTCGGTCGGCAGCGGCGGCAGGGTGTCGACACCGATGATCATGGTGCCCTTGCCTTTTGAGGATGTGGCCGCGCCCTTGGCGATCTGCTCGAACACGTCGGCAAGCTGCTCGCCGAGGAAGATCGAGATGATCGCCGGCGGCGCCTCGTTGGCACCCAGGCGGTGGTCGTTGGTGGCCGACGCCACCGACACGCGAAGCAGCCCGGAGAACTTGTGCACAGCGCGGATCACCGCGGCGCAGAACACCAGGAACTGCGCGTTCTCGTGCGGGGTGTCGCCCGGAACCAGCAGCGAGCCCAGCTCGGCGTTGCCCAGTGAGAAGTTGACGTGCTTGCCGGAGCCGTTGACGCCGGCGAACGGCTTCTCGTGGAACAGGCATTCCATGCCGTGCTTCTTGGCCAACGTCTTGAAGATCGTCATCGTCAGCTGCTGGTGGTCGGAGGCGATGTTGGCCCGCTCGAACATCGGCGCCAGCTCGAACTGGCCGGGGGCCACCTCGTTGTGCCGGGTCTTCGCGGGAATGCCGAGCTTGAACAGCTCGCGCTCGGTGTCCATCATGAAGCCGAGGACACGCTCCGGGCACGGCACCGAAGTAGTGGTCGTCGAACTCCTGGCCCTTCGGCGGCTTGGCGCCGAACAGGGTGCGACCGGCGTTGATCAGGTCCGGTCGCGCCAGGAAGAAGTGCCGGTCGACCAGGAAGTACTCCTGCTCAGGGCCGCAGAACGACACGACGTGGTTGAGATCCTTGTGACCGAAGAGCTTCAGGACGCGCTCGGCGTGCACGCCCATGGCCTGCTGGCTGCGCAGCAGCGGCGTCTTGTAGTCCAGTGCCTCACCGGTCATCGAGACGAACACCGTTGGAATGCACAGCGTGTTGCCGTTTGGGTTCTCCAGGATGTAAGCCGGGCTGGTGGCGTCCCAGCCGGTGTAGCCGCGAGCCTCGAAGGTGCTCCGCAGCCCGCCCGACGGGAAGCTGGAGGCGTCGGGCTCACCCTGGATCAGGGTCTTGCCGGCGAACTCGGCGAACGTGGTCCCGTCGCCGACCGGGTCCAGGAAGCTGTCGTGCTTCTCGGCGGTCAGACCGGTCATCGGGTAGAACACGTGGGCGTAGTGGGTGGCACCCTTCTCCAGCGCCCAGTCCTTCATCGCCAACGCGACCGCGTCGGCGACCGCTGGGTCCAGCTTGGTGCCCTTCTCGATGGTCGCGACGATGGACTTGTAGGTCGCCTTGGGCAGCCGGGCCTGCATCTCGGCCTTGGTGAAGACGTTGGAGCCGAAGACCTCGCCCGGCTCTTCACCCGGGTCGAAGCTGATCGTCGGGAGGCACGTGCTCCTCGACATTCGTAATTGCCTGCAGGCGCACAGCATTGCCGCTCAATTGAGTCCCTATCGCCGGATTGGCTAGCTTGTCGTGTTGCTCGGCCCGACATTAAGGACGATCGGTTGCGGGAATGTTACGTCGCTGTCACGCCTGCCAGTCTCGGCGTAAATATTCCGTTTTAAGTTGATCCCGCTCGGCGAGGAACCGGACCTATCGCTTGAAGCGGCCGGCGAACCCTTGCAGCGGCAGGTCAGCGCTGGTCATCCACCCAGGAGGGGCCGCGACGACGCCGGCGACGGCTGGCCGGCGCGAGCCGTGCCGGAGCAGGTCACGCCGATGGACGCGAAGTTCGACGGATCGGACAGGTCGACGGGGGGCTCGTTAAAGATGGTGTGCGTGTTGTTAACACACGGGTCGCCCACGATTCGGTGCTAGGTGACCCACTCGGGCTGCTGCCCGGTGTCGACGGCGGAGAAGTCTTTGTGTCCCAAGCCCGCGGTGCAGCCGCCGTCGACGACGAACTCCGATCCCGTCGAGTAGCTGGACTCGTCGCTGGCCAGGTAGATCACGAGGTTGGACACCTCCTTGGGCTCGGCAGCCCGGCCCAGCGCGGTCTGGAAGATGTCGTCGGGCACCCACTCGGTCATTGGGGTCTTGATCAAGCCCGGATGGATCGAGTTGACCCGAATTCCGCTGGGGCCCAACTCCAATGCAGTGGATTTCGTCAGCCCCCGAACCGCGAACTTGGTAGCGGTGTAGCCGTGGCAGGCGATGGTGCCGGCCATGCCCTCGATGGACGAGATGTTGATGATCGACCCGCGGCCGGCCGCCTTCATCGACGGGACGACAGCCCGGATGCCGAGGAAGACACCGGTCAGATTGATGTCGAGGATGCGCTGCCACTCGGAGAGTTCGTAGTCCTCGATGATGCCGACGTTGATGATGCCGGCATTGTTGACCAAGATGTCGACGCCGCCGAATTCGTCGACCGCGGTGGCGACGACACGCTCCCAGTCGCCGGGTTGAGTGACGTCGAGATGCACGTAACGCGTCTGCGCCCCAACGTCTTTGGCAACCGCTTCACCTTCGGAGTCGAGGATGTCGCCGAAGACCACCTTGGCCCCCTCGTCCACCAGGGAGCGAACGTGCGAGGCGCCCATACCTCGAGACCCACCGCTGACGACCGCAACCTTGCCAGCCAATCGACCTGCCATCGATTCCTCCTGCCGCAATGAGATGACGTCAGTGTCACCCAGCGAGGCAGCCTATCGGCAGGGCCCGATTGTGTTGCGCCGATTTAGAAAAGCACGCTATCGGCGATCTGGAGTTGGGTGAGCAACGCTTCGAGGCTGTTGACCATGGAATCTTGGATCGTGAAGTACTCGGTGGCAAGTGGCCCCATGCCGTCCAGGACCGGCCCCGCAGTGAGCGCGCTCTGGATTTCCGGATAGGTCAGACCGAGATATTCCAGGTGATCGGAGAACAGACCGGCATTGTTGAGGCCATTGTCGTAGATTGACCAACCGTCGCCGGACAGGCTGTAGACCTCGGTCGGAAACAGGCCGGTGGGTGTCACTTGACCCAATATCTCGTCGGCTCCGAAATCTTTGAAGAGATCCACGATGTACGGCTGCCACGATGTCGGGAATTCGTCGATGAACGTGTTCAGAAAGCCACCTTCGGCAGACGCGCTGTCGCCCACCATCACGAAGTTCAGATCATCGGGTTTGATGCCGTAGTCCGCCAGCTGCTGCTCAGCCATGCCCATGACGACAGAGCTTTGCGAGTAACCGAAGATGTACAGCGGATCGCTGTCGCCAAAAACGCCTGTGTCATAGTCGTGCTCGACAGTCGTCACCAACTCGTTCACGCCAAAGTTCACCGCGTTGTTCAGCCCGCCGCCAGAGACGACCTCCGGCATATTGAGAGTCACGACGTTCCCGTAATCGGGCGTGACTTCGAAACCCGAGGCTTTCAGATACAGATCCGCCGCGGCGTCCGCGTACGCCGGATTGTCGACGGGAATGATGACCAACGCTTCGTCGACCAACTTGTAGTCGAGGTGCCGGACGTTATCGCGTCTGGGCGAGAAAGAGTGAACCAGCAATAATTGACGGGGCCGCAAGAAGGGTGCTGACGGCGATTTTGGGCATGAACTGCTCTCCGGGCGTGTCGACGCGAGATCGCGCTGTGTGAACTTATGTGTCCCCTCGTGAGCGGGACGCTTCATTTCGTCGTGAAGCAGCGCCTTTGCCGATAAAGCGCTGCCACATTGACGATCCGGTGGACACGCGCCGCAACGACAGATCGTCGTGCAGCGACCCCCGTGCGGTACGGATGGACGCAGGAGAAGCAAGCCGTTCCGGCATTGACAAGCGCTACTTGCGGCGGGCCACAGGCCAGCCACGAGGGGCGTCAGCAAGCTTCGTTGGCGGATCGGAATACCTTGTCTCCCCTGACCTCAGCATCGAGGTCAAGCGCACGGTAATTCATCGCCGAGTCCGTAAAGGCGGGTTTTATCGCAATACCGCCGTTAACTTAGAAAGATCCGCCGATCGGTGGACAGATCCCGTTAGCCCGAACGGAATTCCTCCTCGACTTTTTTGCCGATATCGGGATCAACGTTGCGCCAGTACTCGAAAGCCCGAGATAACACCGGCTCCTTAACGCCCTTCGACAAGTGCCCAACTATGTTGTGCACCAAGCGATCTCGTGCGTCGTCGTCGAGCACCTCACGCACCAGGGTCCCGGCTTGGCCCCAGTCGTCGTCCTCGGGGCGCAGGGTGTACGCGGCGCGGACAAGCTCGCCGTCGGCCTGCCAACGGATCTCGGCGGCGCGCGCCGGATCCGCATGCGGGCCACCGTAAGAGTTCGGTGCATACACCGGGTCGGTGACGTTCTTGATCCGCATTGCACCGTCTTTGGAATAGCTGTTGACCTCGACGTGCGGCGTGTTGACCGGTATCTGTTTGTAATTGGTTCCCAGCCGTGCGCGGTGTGCGTCCGAGTAAGAGAAGCCGCGAGCCAGCAGCATCTTGTCCGGGCTCAGTCCGGTGCCGGGCACGATGTTGTTCGGCTCGAACGCGGCTTGCTCGATCTCGGTGTGGTAGTCGGTGACGTTTCGGTCGAGCGTCAGCTTCCCGACGTCGATCAAGGGATAGTCGCTGTGCGGCCACACCTTCGTCAGGTCGAACGGGTTGAACCGGTAGCTCTTGGCCTCCTCGAACGGCATGATCTGCATCTTCAGCGTCCAACTCGGGAAGTTGCCGCTGTCGATCGCGTCGTACAGGTCGCGCTGGTGGTAGTCGCCGTCCTCGCCGGCAAGCTGGTCGCCTTCCTCCTGAGTCAAGAAGTCGATGCCCTGATCACTGATGAAGTGGTACTTCACCCAAAAGATCTCGTCGGCGGCGTTGCTCCAGCTGTAGGTGTGGCTGCTGTAACCATTCATCTGCCGCCAACTCTTGGGGATGCCGCGATCCCCCATCAGCCACGTCACCTGATGCGCCGATTCCGGCGATAGCGTCCAGAAGTCCCACTGCATGTTGTTGTCGCGCAAATTCGTTGCCTGCATGCGCTTTTGAGAACGGATGAAATGCTGAAACTTCATCGGATCACGGATGAAGAACACCGGCGTGTTGTTGCCGACCATGTCCCAGTTGCCTTCGGACGTGTAGAACTTCAGCGAAAATCCACGCGGGTCGCGCCACGTGTCTGGGCTGCCGCGCTCGCCGGCGACGGTGGAAAAGCGGATCAGCGTGTCGGTCTTGGTCCCCGGCTGGAACACCGCCGCCTTGGTGTACTTGCTGACGTCGTGGGTCACCTCGAAATGGCCGAACGCTCCGCCACCTTTGGCATGCGGCTGCCGCTCCGGGATGCGCTCCCGGTTGAACTGCGCCATTTGCTCGATCAGATAGTGGTCCTGGAGCAGGATCGGGCCGTCGGGGCCGACCGTCAACGACTGTTCGTCGCTGGGGGCGGGGGCGCCGCCGTCGGTAGTCGTGTAGCGCTCAGTCATGAATTACCTCCTGGTGAACCAGCCTCCCCCAAGGCTGCGGGGGCGCCGTCCGGTAAGAGGTACCCGCAAAATGGCAGAAATAGCCTTGCTTCTCTGATCAATTCACGCGATAGCTCAACTGCTGATCGCGGCTGCGCCGAACGTCAACGTCAACGTCGAGCGGCAAGGTCCACCTCTCCGAGGTCTTCGACGAGACGGACGTCGACGCCGCGCTCGCAAGATTCGAAGAGATCGTTGCATCATCAACGGTGAACGGCGCCGTTACGCGTAAAGCTGACAACGCTCAACCAGGATGTCGGCCAGCCGTTCCGGCTCGCTGATCATCAGCAGGTGACAGGTATCCATCTCGATGAGCGTCTGCACACCCCCAAGCGCCTGAATGTAATTGCGCTGCAACTTCGGCGCCAGGGCACGATCCCGCAGGGTCAGGATCCAGGTTCGAGGAACGTCGTCAGGCATTCCTCGTCGAGACACCTTCTCCGTGAGGATGCGGAGTGATTCTCCATAAAGCTTGCCGGTGATGAATTGGCGGCGCCCCGAAGGCACTCCGTTCAGGTAGCCGAATCTCACTAGCCACTTTGGAGTCACGCTCGGAACGTTTTTCTCCACAGTGCGCCGGGCGATTCTCGCAAGTAGCCACGGTGAGCTTTCCACGATGGACGTGCCTTCGGGTGGAAGGAATGCGGCAGCGAAGATCATTTCGCGCACCCGCCCCGCCCCCAGCTTGGTAACCACTCCCGGCAGCGTCATACCTCCCATCGAATGACCCACGATGACTAGGTCGTCCAAGCCGGCGCCTTCGATGTCGCTGACCAACGAGTCGACATAGTCGGCGATGGTCATCTGCTGCAGGTCACCGGGCTTGTTCCGCCGCCCCGGCATGTCGAGGGCGAGGACGGTCAACGCCGGCGCCAACCGATGGATCTCATCGATGACGAGCTCCCAGGAATCCGCGGCCATTCCGCCGCCGTGCACCAGGACCAAGGTGGGCAGTGCCATGGCGGGCTCCTTCGGCGCCGTCCCCCAGGACCGCATCGTAGATACGGAGACGCAATGGCATGGGTGATTGTTCGAACACGCTCCTTCCGCCGGCCACCGAGTGACTCCGCACGTCGAAGCCGCCGGAGGTGTAAGCAGTAGAGCTGTGCAAGCACTTGTCGCGCGTGACCGCGACGCGGGGGTCCGCGGTCTTTCCATCGCCGAAATGCCCTACCCGTATGCGGCAGAAAATGACGTCATCGTCCGGGTGCACGCCGCCGGCTTCACTCCAGGCGAACTCGATTGGCCGGCAACGTGGACCGACCGCGCCGGACATGATCGCACTCCCAGCATCCCGGGCCACGATGTTTCGGGGGTCGTCGCCGAATTAGGCTACGGGACAACCGGGTTGACGGTAGGTCAGCGGGTCTTCGGGATCACCGACTGGGCCCGCAACGGCTCGCTCGCGGAATACGTTGCCGTCGAGGCGCGTAACCTCGCCCCGCTATCGACGGGTATCAACCACACGGAAGCCGCCGCATTGCCGATTTCCGGCCTGACCGCCTGGCAAGGCTTGTTCACGCACGCACACCTGGTCCACGGCCAGACCGTTCTCGTTCATGGCGCTGCCGGCGCCGTGGGCTCCATTGCGGTGCAACTTGCTCGCGAGGCGGGAGCCCGTGTAATCGGCAGCGGCCGCGCCGAACACAAGGACACCGTGCTGGGTCTCGGCGCCGAGGGATTTCTGGATCCGCAGCGGGACCGGCTGGAGGAAATCGGCAACGTCGATGTGGTCTTCGACGTGCTCGGCGGTGAAACGCTCAGGCGTTCAGCAGGATTAATTCGCTCCGGCGGAACGCTGGTCACCATCGCCGAGCCACCTCAGGTGCAACCTGAGCACGGACGCGCAGTCTTCTTCGTCGTCGAACCCGACCGGGCAGGCCTCGTTGCCCTGGAACGCAGACTGCATGACGGACGACTCCATCCGTTGGTCGGCGCGCTATGTCCACTGGCCGGCGCGCCCTCGGCGTTCGACCCTGCCACTCGCAAACGCGGCAAGACCATCGTCGAAATCATCGGCGCTCGCTAGCGCGGATGACGGTGCCGGCTACATCCGTCGTGGACGATGAGATGTATGCCCGAAGGCGACACCGTCTACGCGTTGGCCCGCCGTCTGGACAGCGCGCTGCGCGGCCGCGTGCTGACCCACGGCGAGCTACGGGTACCGGCCCATGCGACGGCGGATCTCGCCGGGCTGACCGTGCTGGAACACGTGACGCACGGCAAGCATCTGCTGACCCGGCTGTCTAGCGAGCTGACATTGCACACACATCTACTGATGTCCGGTTCCTGGACCATCTCCGACGCCGGACGCTGGCTCCCCAAAGCGGTGATGCTCGACGTCCGCGTCGTGCTGCGGACCGACGGCCCAGCGGCGTACGGCGTCAAAATCCCGATCGTCGAACTGCTGCGCAGCCGCGATGAGGACGACGTCGTCGGTTACCTGGGCCCAGACCCGCTGCGCGACGATTGGGACATCGACGAGGCCGCTCGACGGCTGACCGATGGGCCGGACCGGCCGCTGGCGGCCGCGCTGCTCGATCAGCGGTGCGTGGCGGGCTTCGGCAATCTGTGGGCCAACGAACTGTGTTTCCTGCGCGGCCACAGCCCGTGGACTCCAGTGAGTGCGGTCGACATCCCGGCGTTGCTCCAGCTTGGCGCACGAGCGTTGCGCCATTCGGCCACCGTCCCGGGTGCGATGCAAGTAACCACTGGCATGCGGCGCAAAGGCGAACAGCATTGGGTGGCCGGCCGCGCCGGGCGACCGTGCTTGCGTTGCGGCACAACGGTTGAGGTGGTTGCCGAGGTCTCCAACGATCCGGAGCGACGACGGACCTGGTGGTGCCCGACCTGCCAGCCTGGCCCGGTGAGCCCGACCTAAGTTTCGGCGGAGAGCAGCGCCACCAGGGTCTCGCGCAGCTCGCCAAACCCCTTCTCTCCCAGAGTTTTGCGCCAGCGCTTTTCAACGTCGAGTGCGTTGGATCGCATCACGCGTAATGCTTCGCGTCCCCGCGGCGTGAGGTCGATGATCCGTGCCCGGGCGTCGGACGGATGCGGACCCCGAACGACATAGTCATGCCGCTCCAATACGGCGACCACCTGCGCCACGGCCTGACGGCTGACCCTGAGCCGATCGGCCAGGTCTGACGCGTGCAACCCGCCGTTCACCAGTGGCACCAGGGCGACCGCCTGCGCGGGCCGAATCCCGTCGAGTCCGGCGGCCGCGAAAGCCGCCCGCAGGCGGGGCGCCCCGGAAGCGGCCACCAGATTCAGCAGCGCCGGCACCGTGGGCTCCCAGGTGGCGTCTTGAGAAGCTCCCATGGTTGAGCAGTCTGCCATTTACTCGAGTTTTGACAAGTAACTTGTCAAATGTTGATGAGGCTGCCAGGATGAGGGCCATGCGAACTCGATACTTTCGGGCTCTGGTCGTGGGTGCCCTCGCAGTCCTGGTGGTGGCTCTCGGCGGCTGCATCGGCGGCGCACGCACTGGGAACCCCTGGTGCGCAATCGATTCCCGACGGACAGTCCAGCCACACGATCGACGTCGGCGGAGTCAGCCGAACCTTTCACTTGTACCGCCCATCGGGGCTGGGCGACGGCGCGCCGCTGGTGGTGATGATGCACGGCGGGTTCGGAACCGGGGCGCAGGCCGAACACTCCTACCACTGGGACAGCGAAGCCGACGCGGGACGTTTCGTGGTGGCCTACCCCGACGGACTCATGCGCGCCTGGAACGCCGGAAGCTGCTGTGGCGAACCGCAGCACACCAACACCGACGACGTCGCGTTCATCACCGCCATGGTGGGCGCCATCGAGCAGGAGATGCCGATCGATCGGGCGCGTATCTATGCCACCGGCATGTCGAACGGAGCCATGATGGCGCTTCGCTTGGGATGTCAGACAGACACATTCGCGGCGATCGCCCCGGTGGCCGGCACGCTGCTAGCCGACTGCTCCGCAGCGCGGCCGACGTCGGTATTGCAGATACACGGCACCGCCGACGACCGAGTTCCCTACAACGGTGGACCGGGGAAGGCGTTTTCGCGTGACGGGGCGGCGCGCGTCGATGGCCCTTCGGTGGAGTCCGTCAACGCGACGTGGCGCGGTATCGACGCGTGTGGACAACCCAGTTCGACGACAGCCGGGGATGTGACGACCCAGACGGCCGGGTGCGCCGATGGTCGGACCGTGGAATTGATTTCGGTGCAGGGGGCGGGCCACCAATGGCCCGGCGGTGACCCGAGTCCGCTCGCGCAGCGGGTCGGCAACATCCCGGCGCCGTCGACGGCGATCAATGCCACCGACACCATCTGGCAGTTCTTCGCATCGAAGCATCGATAGTCGGACCGCCATCCAACTCCGAGCGATTCCCCGAAAAAACGATGGAAGCCGCACCCGCTCAATACAAAGCGGGTACGGCTTCCTCAAATCGTGGGTGGGCTAGATTGCCCGGACGTTACTGGCCTGGGGGCCCTTGGCGCCCTGAGTGACCTCGAACTCCACCTGCTGGTTCTCCTCGAGGCTGCGGAAACCGCCACCGTCGATCTCGGAGTAGTGCACGAAGACATCCGGGCCCTCTTCGCGCGCGATGAAGCCGAAGCCCTTTTCGGCGTTGAACCACTTCACAGTTCCCTGTGTCATTTTGAATCTCCTATGTCAAGATTCCGGCCCACACCATGCGGACCGGCAAGCCGAATGATCAGACGCTACTTCTGGCTTGCCCTGCAAGGAGAAAGAGACGCCCGCACCAAGTTTCTGCGCGAGCGTGTGTAAAACACGAACACTTAGAATTTCGACTAGTTGCATACTACGCGATCCACAGACGAAGTTGTCAACGCCCGGGGTGCGCGGCCCGGCAATGTCGTCCACTGAGTAACCCCTTCGTCGACCATGCCAGACCACCGAACTGCCAGCCAGTTGGCAGGTGTGGCGGCGGCGCCCGCCGTGATTCCAGTGGGACACTGACGACTATGCGCATGGCCGATGCCGACGACCTGGTCGCCGTTGATGTATTCAACGCCGCCAAGGTGACCGGCGAGCCGCTGACGATGACTTTGGTCAGGCGCGTGATCGATGATTTGCTCACCCACTCACACACATGCGGCTGCGGACACTGCGAGGCCGCAGCGGTCGCGCGTATCAAGGATGTCTGGGACATCGCGTCGGGTTGGCAAAAAGCTCTCGCTGCGGACATCAAGAGCCGCGAGGCGCGTTAGTATCGACAACTGGATCTCACCAACGAAAGGTGAGACCATCTGGGACACAGCCTATTTCGCTGCCCGCAATCGCAAACGGTGCCCCTGCGCTGAGCCTGTCCGTGTCGATTGAGGGAATGCGGCGAATTGGCGCGTAAGTCGAACATATGTTCTAATGACATCTGACCGCCAGCGGCCGATATTCAGGAGGAGAACGCCTCGATGACGACAGTAAACACCCTGACCCCCGAAGCGCCACACACCGACTACGACACTCCCGAGGCCTGGAGTTCTGCCGTCGAGAGCACCTCACCAGTGCATGAGCCGTCGCCCGACGCTGGAGCTTCCGACGATAAGAAGCCGAGGAAAGCCCCGGCCAAGAAAGCGGACGGCAAGAAGGCCAAGACCCTCGAGCTGACTCTTACCGTCACCGGCACCGCCGATGGCGAATGGCACGCGGAGCTCAAGCAGGGCAGCAGTTACCTTGCGCGCAACCTCGCCGTCGCGGCCGCCGCGGTTTCCCGGGCCGCAAAGGAACTGCACCAGGACCTCTCCGGCCCGATAGACGAGCTCATCGAAGAGGCGCGCTCCCAGCAGGCCGCCAGGGTCGCCGCCCTCGAAGCCGAATTAGACGCCGCCCGCAAGGCTCTCGCAGACCTGGACTGAGCGCATTGGGAGCAGAATCACTCCTGCGGTACGTCTGCAGGATGACGTTTGACCAACGACGTTGCGAACATTCATCGCGTCCGTCGCGGTAGCGGCTGAAACGACGCGGCCGGCCCGCGCGGACTGCCACGATGAATCCGTGCGCGCGTTCGCCTGCCCCGTCTGCCATGGCTTCGTCCCATTCGAGTCTCGGCGCTGCCCGAATTGCTTGGCAGAATTTGGACTGCATATCCCTAGCCGCACCATGGTCGCTACCTCGTCGGGCGCCGCGGTTATCGACAGCCAAGTCTGGATTGCATGCACAAAGGCGGCCAGCCTCGGCTGCAACTGGCTGGTGCCTCAAGAACAGGAACTGGGCGGTCAGCACGGACGATGTCTGGCGGATTCCTTGATCCGCCGCGAGCCCGACACCGACGACACCGTCGCAGTGGAAAAGCTGGTGTCCACCGGGATCGCCCTGCGGCGGTTGGTTTGTCAGCTCATCGACATCGGCTTGCCAGTCGATCCATTCTGGCGGAAAGACGGCGGGCTTGCGTTCGATCTGCTGTCCAGTTACAGCGGCGGTGGACGTGTGGTGATCGGCCACGCCGGCGGGGTAATCACGATCGATCTGGTCGAGTCGCTGGATGCCTACCGTGAGTCGCTTCGGGTCCACCTCGGTGAGCCCTACCGAACCGTGCTGGGTCATTTCCGCCACGAGGTCGGGCACTATTACCAGAACATTTTGGTGGAACGCGATCCCGGAGCCGCGCGCTACCTTGACGAGTGCCGCGAGATCTTCGGCGACGAGCGCGCCGATTATCAAGACGAGATCGCCCGACACTACAAATTCGGTGCGCCGGCGAACTGGGATGACTTCTACATTTCCGAGTACGCGACGATGCACCCCTGGGAGGACTTTGCGGAGTGCTTCGCCCATTATCTGCATATCACCGGCACCATCGACACCGCCCGAGAGTCCGGGCTGATCCTGCATGCCGACAGGGTCCGATTCTCGGTTCAGCGGGACGTCGTTCCGCTCCCGTCCTATCAGGACGCCCCGATCGAGCGGCTGTTGGACGACTGGAAGTGGTTGTCGCTGTGCTTCAATCGGGTGAACACCGCCATGGGTAAGAATCCGCTTTACCCATTCGAGATCCCGCAGGCGGTGGTTCGCAAGCTGGCCTTCGTACACAAAGTGATCCGCGAGACGGCGCGCACAGCGGCAGCTGGTTGCTATTCAATGTAGAAGAAAACCGCTGCGTCGTTTCCGCCCCGGCAAACGACTGCATCACCCTCCCGCACACAGGTCATCGTGTAGTTCTGGTTAGTTACAGGACTCCAGGCGTCGATCACCCACGAGGAAGCTCCTGAGGCCGCTCCTTTTGGGTCCGCTAACTGCCACTGGCTGGCGACGTTCTGGGCGAACGGGCACGACGTGTGGCTATTGACGTATAAACCACCACCACAGTCGCCTACGAATTCTCCGCCTGGAGATGAATGTCGCCGGGGCGGGTGGATCTGGTGCATGACAATCTCCTTCTGGCACACGATTCCTCGTAATATTCGCCGAGCAGTGCTGTTGGACAAGGCTTCGGTCCGCTCAGCGGACCGGGGCTCGCCGTCGATAGCCGTGGCGGACGTGCCACTGCACGGACGCACCGAATTCACTGAAGAGTCGCTCAGCTCCGCGCGGCGCCACCATGTTCGGGGAGAAGCTGTCCAAGGACGCATGGCCGCTCCCGGTCGCCGGCCTCGAACGCGACGACAACGACCGTATGTACCGCCGGCAATACGTGTCCATCATGGCCAGTGCTGGGAAACACCACCGTCGCCCAGGGGGCATCGTCGGTTACCTCCGGCACAGATATCTTGACCCTTCCCAGCTGCGACGGGTCATCACTGTCGACGACGACGGCGCGGTAAACACCAAAGTACTTCTCATCGCTCACGACTTCTATCATCGGCTTTCGCGGCCCAATTCCCAGTGTCCAGAAAGCGCTCGATCTGGCACGGCGAGAGCGCTCCGCTGACTCCGCTCAGTCGGCTTTTCCGGGCGTGGTCCCTGATCCAGCGCACGTCTGGCAGGCCTCGCCCGGCGTCACACACTTCTGAGGCAGGGCAGGCGGGGATCGAACAAGTTGATGGCAAACGACGTCTTATGCTCCTAAACTACTGTGCCGCAAACCTTTTCGATACTGATTGATAGTGGGAACGAATGGCTGTTGATGAGTGCGCTGCGGACTATGCGGGGCTTCTGTCGGTGGACACAGGCGATACGCGACACCGATCTAGTTACAGGCATACAGTGGAGGCAGGGTGTGTCCGTAGCAGCGGTAATCGCATGCTTTGAAGGGCACCGACCATGAGTGCTGAGTTGTCTGCAACATTGGCCAGGCTAGCTACCACAGCGGAGGCGGTCGAGGGTCTGCGAGACCTGTTCGCCGCCGAAGAGCCATCTAGACGTTGTCGCGAAGCGGGTCGCCGAAACGGCGGTCGCCGCGATCCCGCATGCCGACGTCGTGAGCATTACCGTGCTGTCGTGGCCCGATGTCCGCACTGTGGCCTGCACCGATGAACAGGCGCTGGCACTCGACGAGCAGCAATACGCTTCGGGCTTGGGGCCGTGCCTAGAAGCCGCGTTGACGCGCATGCCGCTGCGAGCAGTTATCGACCAAGAACATCAACGGTGGCCGGAATTCGTTGAGGCCGCGCAGCGCGCAGGAATCCGCGCAAGTTTGTCGGTACCGCTGGTGATCGCGGGCGTAGATGGTGAGCAGGAACTCGCCGGCTCGCTCAACGTATACAGCTACACGGCAACCGCGTTCGATCCGTTCGACGCTGAACTCATGCGTTTGTATAGCGTTGCCGCCGGTCAAGCGATCAGCAACGCTAGCCGTTGGCAGAAGGCCCGAGAAACCGTCACCCAACTTGAAGCAGCACTCATCTCCCGTTCCGACATCGACATGGCCAAAGGCGCTCTGATCGCAATACATGGCTGTGATCCATCCGGAGCGTTCGCCAGGCTCAAGGACGAATCCCAAAGGCGCAACACCAAACTGCGCGACGTCGCCCGCGCCATGCTGGTCCGAATGCAGACGAAGTCCTAGCATTTCCTTTACGATCGATTGGTGCGCGAGCCCCATGACCGACGCAAAGGATAATGTCGGTCGATCTTGCGCAATGAGTATGCGTTTCGTACTCTACAAAGATACGATTTGCATACTCAAGGAGTCATCATGGCGCAGAATCGGAACACTCCGATACCGCCCGATCTTGCCCGGGCGCCAATGAAGACCATCCGTCCGCGCGATGCCGACAAAATCTACGCCCATCCGCGGGCTCAGTTGGTCCGCCTCAGCGAGCGCGGTCTGCTTCATCGGGTCGCCGACGGCTACTACGTCGTCGTCCCCCAGGACATGGTGGGCCGTGCGTGGACGCCGAGCTTGGAAGCGACTGCCGCGGGCATCGCCTCGGCGATCTACGGACCAGACAATGTCATCGTCATGGGCCCGAGCGCAGCCCGCCTGCACGGAGCGGTCCCCCGCGCCCTCGCGACCGCAACGGTCGCCGTGCCCAGCCAGCACCGCGAGATCGCACTCTCGGACAGGCCGGCGGTAGTCCGATTCGTCAAGCGCGACACCGCCCGCCTGGACGCCGAGCGCATCGACACACCGCTGGGACCGGCATTGGTGACAACGCCAGAACAGACGGTGCTCGATCTCGCCCATCGCCCAGAATTGGGCGACGTGGCAGTCGACGTTCCATCCGCCGTTGCCGCGCTCTATGCGCGCTGCGACCAACAACGAATCGCCACGCTCGCATCCGACCAACGACGAACGGCTTCGCTTCGTCGCGCCGAAGCCTGGGCCCAGGCGTGAACATCGATGAACGCGATGCGGTGGCAACACAATTCGGCGTGTCCACCGAGCAAGTCGAACGCGACCACCTCATTTCATATGTGCTCGCCTTTCTTAGCTCGAGCGTCGGAGACCAGGTTCAATTCATCGGCGGCACCGCGCTGGCCCGCACGCACCTACCAGCCGGGCGGCTCAGCGAGGACATCGACTTGATCGCCATCGCCGATCGCAAGTCCGTGGCTGCCACACTCGACTCCGACCTCCCTCGCGCGTTGTCCCGTTCGCATGGCCGGCTCACTCTTGAACCGATGTTGGGCAGCGTGGCGAGCACCCAACCGGCCACCCTTCGATCGCCGAGCGGACTGTCCGTGAGAATTCAGCTGCTCTCCGCGCACGACCGAGTGGTATGGCCATCCGAGCGGCGCGTCATGGTTCAGCGCTACACCGACGCACCCGCAGCCGAGTTGCTCGTTCCGACACTGCCCGCCTTCGCCGCGTCAAAGACCTCGACCTGGGCCGATCGGCACGGCGCTCGCGACCTATGGGACCTGTGGGCGCTCAGCCACCTCGGCGCAATCAACGGCGATGCCTCAGGCCTGTACCAACGCTATGGACCTACGAATCGGCCGCCCGCGTCCTGGCTGTTCGACACGGCACCTTCAGACACCGAGTGGCAGGCGCAACTTGCCGGACAGACCCGAATCACGGTCTCGGCGCGTACGGCTCTCGACACCGTGCGGGCGGCTTGGCATGCCGCCGCCAAAATCCCGGATGAACAGCACGGCAGCCGGAATCTCGGCCCTATAAACGATGAATAAACGGTGACTCGGCACCGAAAGATCTTGAAAAATAGGCTCTGACGTGGGGCGGGCGGGGCTCGAACCCGCGACCAACGGATTATGAGTCCGCGGCTCTAACCAACTGAGCTACCGCCCCTGGGCTGTGAACACCCGTCGCACGATCTTGACATTAGCGCCCGCACTTTTCGCGAAGGGGTGCGCGGTGTGCCGCAGATCGTGCGGAATCAGACCACGGAGTGCGACACGACCGCGGTCACTGCAATGCCTCGGCCCAGTCGATATGGCCCTCGAAGCCAAGCGTTTCCGCCATGTCTCGGTATCGATCGCGGAACTGCGCGTAGGACACGGCGTCGCCCTTAGCCCGCGCCAGCAGAGCCCGCAGCCGCAGCAGCCAGATCTCGCGCACAGCAAAACCGTCGTCAGCCGGCTCCATCAACCGCTCGATCTCGGCGTCGGCCAACCGCTCGATCGCCGCTTCGGCTTCCACCAAGTCACCCTCGGCCCCGCGCTCGAGCAGTGTTTCGACCAGCACGCCCGTCGCCGGAATGCTCCATCCCAGTAGCCGTCCATCGCGGAACTGGCCGTCCGCGGCCTCGCGCAGGATCGGTATGGCGCCATCGCGATCTCCGCGTTGGGCCTGTTCGCGAGCCAAGCTGACCTCGACGATGGGCAGCTCGGCCAGGAAGAACCCCCGACGCAAAAACACGTCACTGACCTCCGCCAGCACTTGCCGTCCGCGGTCGCGTTCAGCGGTCGTCTGGCGGTGCACCAGCGCAATACCCAGCGTCATCTGGGAGATGGCGACGGCGACATCATCACCGGATTGTTCAGCAATCCCCAGGGCATCTTCGATCTCGCCCATCGCGCGATCGTCGGGCCTCAGCATGCCCGGCGGTATGGCCGCTGAGTAGGCATAGGTGACAACGGTGGCGTAAGACAACGGGTCGGTGCTGCGGGCCATCGCGAGGCCATGCCGCAGGTCGTCGCGCCATCCCGGAAGTCCCAGGCAGTAACTGGCCGTGGCCCTCGTCGTAAAGGCAAGCGCTAAGGGAGAACCGATGATGAAGTTGCCTTTTGAGGGATCACCGTCGGCCAGATCAATAACCATCTGCGACCATCGCAGCGCGTCGGGCCACTCGGCGCTCTTGGCTCTGGCGTAGATCGAGGCGAGGGACAGGCCCACCGTCAACGTCGGATCCTCGAGCGACTCGATCAGGGCCATCGCTTCCGATGCCAGCTGCGACGCTTTGTGCAACCGGGCCTGATGCAGATGATCCATCACGCGCCCCGACATGGCGACGGCCAGCGAGGGCTTGTCTCCGGCCGCCGCGCACAACTCGCGCAATTCCTCGAAGCGGTCGCCTGTCGCATGCTCGTTCACTCGCCAGGCGATCCCGCACAACATGGTGCGAGGCGCAATTCGCATAGCTGCCCGTCCGGGGTCATCGGCGGGAAGGGCGTCGGCGATGGTCCGAGCGCGTTCCCAACTGCGCCATGCCGCGGCGATGTCGCGGTTGGTTGCCCAGGTTGCGGCCCGCACTTGCCAGCCGTACGCGGCGTGCCCGTCCCCGGCCGCTTCCAGATGCTCGGCGATCAGGGCGGCGTTTTCATCGCCCGCTGCCGGGTTACGTGATTCGAGAATGGCCGCCACGCGCCGATGCATTTCGGCGCGATCCGATTCGGGCTGGAGCTCATAGGCCACGGTGCGGATCGACGGATGGTGGAACACGTATCCCGGCTGCCGGGTGAAGCGGACCTGATCGATGAGCTGAGCTGCCAGCAGATCATCCACCTCCGCGTCGACACCGAGCGCCGCCAGCAGGTCTAGGTCGAACCGCGCGCCGAGCACCGCCGCTGCGCTCAGCGTCCGCTTCGCCCTCGCGTCGAGTCGGTCGATGCGAGCGGCGATGGTTGCCTGCAGCGTCGCCGGCACGCTGACCTCGCCGACCTGAGTCGCCGAGACGTACGCACCCGGCTCACCGCGCAGCACGCCGCGCTCGGCCAGCTCGCGCACCAACTCCTCGGCGAAGAACGGATTACCGGCGGCCCTCTTGGCGACCCTCTGGCCCAGCGAGCCATTCGAGGAATCCGGGCCGATCAGTGTAGAGACCAGTCCCGCGGTTTCTGAATCAGTCAGTGGCGCAAGGGCAAGCGTTTGGGTACCGGCGGCTCGGGTCAACGCGCCTGCATATTCGGGTCGGTAGGTGACCAGCACCAGCGAGGGCGTCTGCGGCATGACCGCGACGAAATCGGCCAGCATCGACTCGCTGGCCTCGTCGATCCAATGCGCGTCCTCGATGACAAAGACCGCCGGAGCCCGCCGGGCCAGCGACGCCCGATTGACCAGTGTGGTCAATCGCCGTCGACGAGCATCCGGATCGATCTTCGGCAGCTCCACATCGGGATCCGCGATGCCCAGCAGGTCGTCGAGCAGCAGCAAATCCTCCGCCGGCGCGTCGGGAGCCTGACCCCGGATCCGCGCCCGGGCGCTGCGCGGATCAAGACCCTCGACGCCGGTGGCTGCGCGCAACAATCGCGCCACGGCATGGAAGGGGACCTGGCTGGTGTGCGATTCGCAGTAGGCGGTGAACACGTTCACGTCATGGGCGTCTGCCATTGCCGACACTTCACGGACAAGCCGGCTTTTTCCTATACCGGGAGAGCCGACCACACCGACCACCGTGCCGTGGCCATCACGTGCACGGTCCAGCAAGCCTGCGACGGCGGACATTTCCCACTGCCGACCGACCAGGTCGGGCTGCGGCCACGGGGGCCGCAGTGCCACCAGGTCGTCGTCGTCGGTGAACGCATCCAGGTCGATCAACGACAGCAGCGCGGGAATCTCGGAGAGCTCGCTCACCGCATCGCTACATTCGCGGCACTGTTCCAGGTGGGCTTCGAATTCGCGCCTGTCCATCTCGGACAGAGATCCCAGCACGTAGGCCGCGTCCCACTCCGCATACTTGTGGCCGCCCTGCTCCGGAAAGGCGGTCATTGTGCTACCCCCATCTCCTGCAGCGCCTGCCGCAGGGCTCGTAGCGCGTGGTGCAGCCGCAATTTCACGGCGCCTTCGGCGATCCCCAGGTCTGCGCTGATTTGTGCGGTTGTCCAGCCGTGATAATACGCGCGTCGAACACATGCGCGATCTTCAGCTGACAGCCGCGCGAACGCGTCAGCGACCAGTGTCCGGTTGGTTTCCGGGATGTCCATAACCAGCCTTCCTGTGGTGCCACGAGTTCGGCGCCGGTTTGGTTCAAGATCGGCGCTTGCCAATGGTCAACGTACGGGCCGATAAGCGGCAAAAATCCGCGCGTACGAACGGCATCATCCCCCGCGGCACTGCGAGCTTGGTCGAAAATCCGCGCTTGCAGCCTGCGAGAAATTCTCGCCGAATGGGATGAGTTCGCGATCGTTCATCCGTTTTGGCGGTCAGGACACGAAGCACTCAGCTGAACACCGTCTGACCGTCGACGTCGAGCAGATACTGCTCGGTGCCCTGCTCGACGCGCGGCGCATCGCCGGCCAACGCCACTGCGATTTTGTTGCTCGCGTTGCGCATCACGTCGAGCGTCAACTCGACGGCTTCGGCTTCGGAGAAGTGCGCGCGCACCCCCTCCGCGACGCCCGCGTCGATGCGGCCCGGCGCCCAGATCAGCGCGTCCACGTAGCGCAGCGCTGCCTTATGCCGGTCGGTCAACTGCGCCGACTCTTCGAACCGCTCGATGTCCTCGTACAGCGTCTCCGCGCCGCCGGCATTCAGCGCCGTCGTCTCACGCAGCGACTTGCATAACCGGCAGTTGTGCTGAGTCGCGCCACGCAAACGCACCACCTCTGCGGTCAGCGGATCGAGCTCACGCAGTCGGGCCACCGTCGGCAGAAAAGTGTTGAAGACCAGGTCGGACGGATCGGTGGCGCGATCCCAGGCAACCGGCCCGGCCACCCAGCCGAGGTAGTCCTCACCCACGCCGAGCGCTTCCAGCCCGGCGCGGACCCGTGGCACGAAGTCGGCGACGTACATCTGCACGACGGTGCTGAACATGCTGTCGCCCAGCGCTTTCCACAATTTCGAGCGTTGCTCGCCGCCGATGGCCGAGACGTCGATGCTGAACTGTTCGGCGAAATCGGCAACGACATCGTCAGATGCCGGGTCGGCCGAAGCGGGAAGCGCCGGCAGGCCGAGGGTCTGCGCGCACACCCGACGAACCAACGCGGTCATCCGCCCGTCGCCGGGCGACAGGGCCACCAGTCGGGTCAGATCGTCGTGCGGCACCACACGGCAATTATGTCTCGTCGCTCAGCGATGACATGAGAAAGTCGCGAATCCGCAGCTGGGATCAAGGAACAGCGATGCCGAAGCTTCCCAACGTGGTGTCCCAAAGCGCCTCGAGGAGGTTAACCGGGTCTGCCAGAGAGAAGTAGGTCGTCGCGCCGTCCATGACACCACCACCGTCGATGGCGGTCAGTATCTCCGACTCAGGCAAGCCTCCGAGATAGACGCCGTGTTCGAAGAATCCCAAGAAGTCCTGCCACAGGGCACCGAGCGGGTTGGCCGCGAAATCCGCCGGCGTGGCGGTGTCGGCGAAGAAGTCGTTGCCGACGGTGAACACGTCGGTGGGGTAAAGGTCACTCGGGGTGGTGACGTTGTCCAGGTTCGACCACCCGAGGAATTGGTCGACCGCTTGACCGAACGGGGTGGCTCCCCAGGTGTCGAGCAGGCCGGTAGGTCCCGACGGTGGGTCGGCGGCGGCGTCGCCGAGCATGACGAAACGTAGGTCCTCGAGCGGAATCTTGCCCACGAGTTCCTGTTCTGCCAACGAGGCGACGACAGCCGATTGGCTGTAGCCGAACACCGTGAGTGGGTCGGCTGCCGAGAAGTCGCCCGCGGTGTAGTCGCCTTCGATCGCGTGGACCAACGTGTCAACGCCAGAGGCGATGGACGGGCCGAAGTTCGGCGACTCTTCAGTCACTAATGGGGTGATCGTGCCGGCGTCGGAAAACCCAAGAGGCTGCAGGTATTCCGTAACCGCACCAGGAATGTACCCGGGGAAAATGGTCGGGTCGGGTATGTAGGTGGGCCCCATCACGATGGCCTGAGTCGAACCGTCGAGGAAATCGGCGCCGCTGCCGGTGTCTGCATGCGCTTCGAAGAAGATCGAACTCCAACTAGACGCCGCCGCGACGGCGAAGGCGACACTCACTGCGCGCGAAACGAATCCCTTGGACATCAGAACCCCCCGGATCGATCATGTGACCGTCGTCACGCTATCGCGAATTCGCGTCCGGTGGGCGGAAATTGACGTGGGCCTATGTCGCTTGGCTCACCGATGACATGTGAAAGTCGGGAATCCTCAGCGACGGCATTGCGGCGCGGGTCACCCAGTCGCCCCACTCTCGGGGCAGCGTCTGCTCGCTGACACCGGCCTGGGTGGCCCGCCGCAGCAGATCCAGTGGGCTCTCGTTGAAGCGGAAATTGTTGACCGCCGCGGAGACTTCGCCGTCCTCGATCAGGTAGACGCCGTCACGGGTCAACCCGGTCAGCAGCAGCGTGGTGGGGTCGACCTCGCGCATGTACCACAGCGTGGTCAGCAGCAACCCGCGCTCGGTGGCCGCCATCATGTCGGTGAGTTCGGTGCTGTCGCCGGTCATCAGGATGTTCTCGGCGGCGACGGCGACCGGGGCGCCGAACTCGGCAGCCGCGGCCCGCGGGTAGGCCAGCGCGTTGATCACCCCGTCGCGGATCCAGTCGACCCGGCCGACGTTCATCCCGTTGTCGAAGATCGACAGCGTCTCCGAGGAACTCGTGGCCGTCACGAACGGCGCGCAGCCGAGGCCCGGCGCCGCGGGATCGGAGTACAGCGTCAGTGGCAGGTCGGTCAGCTTCTCCCCCACCCGGGTCCCGCCGGAAGGAGCCGCTCAGCGCGTTACGGCCCTCCTGCGCGCCGCGACCGGTCATCGACCAGCCGAGGTAGATCATCATGTCCGCGACCGCCGACGGCGGAAGGATGGTCTCGTAGCGTCCGGCCGGCAACTCGACGCGCCGAGCGGCCCACCCCAATCGAAGCGACAGCTGCTCGAGCAGCGAATCCGTCGACACGCCAACGAAATCGGGGGTCCCGACGCCCGCCCACGCGGAGGCGCCGTCACGCTTGGCGTTGATCTCCACCGAACCGGCCGGCTGGGTGTAGCGGCGTCGCAGTCCGGTCGAGGTCGCCACGAACGTCGTCTCGACCGTGTGCTGTGCGAAGCCGAACAGCTGGTCCGCGCCACGGAATCCACGCGCCAACGGATCGGCGAGGCCGGCGAACACCTCGGGTCCCGTCGACGGAATCGCGGCGTCCCAGTCGCCCGGCGCCGTGTTGCCACTCAGCAATGGCGCGGCATCGCCGGCCTCGGGTGCGGCAATGGCCGCCGCCTGCGACGCGGCGACCAGTTCCTCGATCGCCGCCGGCTCCACCTCGGCTGTGGTCAGCGAGCCAACTCGCGCGGTATCACCTTGTCGCGCAATCGAAATCACCGTGGTCTGTCGCGCCGTCGACGCCCCGTTGGTGGTCATCGAATTGTTGGCCCAACGCAGCGACGTCGAGGAGCGGTCGCTGACCAACACGATGGTCTCGGCGGCGTGACCCAGCTTCGCCGCCGTGTCCAGCGCAATGTCGATGACTTGTTGCGGGCCGATCACAGGCCGCCCTCCGTACGGGTGTTGAGCACATTCACGCCGCGGAACAGCGCCGACGGGCAGCCGTGGCTGACGGCAGCCACCTGGCCGGGCTGTGCCTTACCGCAGTTGAACGCCCCACCGAGGCGCCAGGTCGATGCGCCGCCGATAGCCTCCATCGAATTCCAGAAGTCGGTGGTGGTGGCCTGATAGGCGACGTCGCGTAGTTGGCCGTCGAGGCGTCCGTCGCGGATACGGTAGAACCGCTGCCCGGTGAACTGGAAGTTGTAGCGCTGCATGTCGATTGACCACGACCGGTCGCCGACGATGTAGATGCCGTTCTCGACCCGGCCGATCAGGTCGTCGGTGCTGAGGTCATCGGGGCCGGGCTGCAGCGACACGTTGGCCATCCGCTGGATCGGCACGTGATGCGGCGAATCGGCATACGAGCAGCCATTGGAGCGGGCCTGGCCCAGCCGCGGCGCGAACGCCCGGTCCAGTTGGTAGCCGACAAAGAGCCCGTCACGCACCAGATCCCAGCTCTGGGCGGCCACCCCTTCGTCGTCGTAACCGATACTGGCCAAACCGAATTCGACGGTGCGATCCGCGGTGACGTTCATGATCGGCGAACCGTAGCGCAACGTGCCGAGCTTGTCGGGGGTGGCGAACGAGGTGCCCGCGTATGCCGCTTCGTAGCCGATGGCGCGGTCGTATTCGGTTGCGTGGCCGATGGATTCGTGGATGGTCAGCCACAGGTTGGTCGGATCGATCACCAGGTCGGTCGGGCCGGCCGCGACGCTGGGGGCCTTGATTTTTTCGGCCAGCTGCGACGGCAGCTGCGCGAGCTCGTCGGTCCAGTTCCACACGTCGTCGCCGGCCAGCGCCTCCCAGCCGCGGCCCATCGGCGGCGCCAGCGTGCGCATCGAGTCGAAGCCGCCGCCGCCCGGGTCCACGGTGACCGCTTCGAATCGCGGCTGCACCCGCACCCGCTGCTGAGTGATCGACGAGCCTGCGGTGTCGGCGTAGAAGGTCTGTTCTTTGACCGACATCAGGCTGGCCGAGACGTGGTTGATGCCGTCGGCGGCCAGCAGCCGACCGGAGTATTCGTCGAGTGTGGTGATCTTGTCGGCGAGCGGCACGGTGAACGGGTCGATGCGATAGCTCGACACCCAGGTGGCGTCGGTGTAGACCGGCTCGGGTGCCAACTCGACGCGGTCGGTGTTCAGCGCGGCCAGCGTGCGGGCCACCGACACCGCGCGCCGGGCCGTGTCCGCGGCGACCTCCGGTGACAGCTCGGCGTGCGAGGCGAAGCCCCAGGTACCGTCGACCACCACGCGGACCGCCAGCCCGATCGTCGCGATTGAGCAGCGCGGTCTCCAACTCGCCATCGCGCAATTGGATGACCTCGTTGGCCAGCCGATGAATCCGCAGGTCGGCGTGGCTGGCCCCGGCCGCGGTGGCAGCGCTCAGCGCGGCGTCGGCCAGTTCGTGGCGCGGCAGGCTGAGGAAGTCGGCATCGATCCCCCGGTTCGGTGTCACGACACCTACCGTATCGAGCCGGTTTAATACCTGTATGGGTGACACGTCCGGACGCCGATCGGCGGCGCTCGGATATGCCCTGATCGCGCCCAGCCTGTTCGGAGTCGTCACGTTCCTGCTGCTGCCGATCTTGGTGGTGGTGTGGCTGAGCTTGCACCGATGGGACCTGCTCGGGCCGATCGAGTATGTCGGAGGCCAGAATTGGCGCTCGGTGCTCACCGACAAAACGTTCGGCAATTCGCTGATGGTGACGCTGACATTCGTAGCGATCGTGGTCCCGGCGCAGACCGTGCTCGGGCTGGCCGTCGGGGCCCTGCTGGCCCGCGACCTGCCCGGCAGTGGGTTGTTCCGGACGATTTACGTGCTGCCGTGGATCAGTGTCCCGCTGGCGGTCGCAGTGCTGTGGCGCTGGATTCTGGCACCCACCGACGGTGCCGTCAGCACGGTGCTGGGGCATCGCATCGAATGGCTCACCGACCCCGGACTCGCGCTGCCGGTGGTGTGCGCGGTCGTCGTGTGGACCAACGTCGGGTACGTCTCGCTGTTCTTCCTGGCCGGCATCCTGGCCATCCCCGCCGAGATCCACTCCGCGGCGCGGATCGACGGAGCGACGTCCTGGCAGCGGTTCTGGCGCATCACTCTGCCGATGCTGCGACCGACGATGTTCTTCGTACTGGTCACCGGAGTCGTCAGTGCCGCACAGGTTTTCGACACCGTGTATGCGCTGACCGGCGGCGGGCCGCAGGATCGCACCGATCTGGTCGCGCACCGGATCTATGCCGAGGCGTTCGGTGCCGCAGCGATCGGCCGAGCATCGGTGATGGCGGTGGTGCTGTTCGTCGTCCTGGTCACCATCACTCTCGTTCAGCACCTGTATTTCCGACGGCGGATCAGCTATGACCTCACTTAGAAAGCCCGTCGGCGGCATTGGTTTACGTCGGCCTCGCGGTGGGCGCGGTGATCACACTGGCACCGTTCGGCCTCGGGTTGCTGACCTCGTTCACGTCGGCACACCAGTTCGCGACAGCCACGCCGTTGACGTGGCCGCGGCCACCGACGCTGGTCAACTACGCCAACTTGGGCGGCGCCGGTTTCGGCCGGGCACTGGCGGTGACGGCATTGATGACAGCGGTGAGTCTGCTTGGGCAGCTGAGCTCTTCGGTGGTGGCCGCCTACGCGTTCGCCCGGCTGCGCTTTCCCGGGCGCGACGGACTGTTCTGGGTGTACCTGGCGACGCTGATGGTGCCGGGCAGCGTGACGGTGGTGCCGCTGTATCTGATGATGGCGCAACTAGGGCTGCGGAACACGTTCTGGGCCTTGGTGTTGCCGTTTGTCTTCGGCTCGCCCTACGCGATCTTCCTGCTGCGCCAGCACTTTCGCACTATCCCGGATGACCTGATCAACGCCGCTTACCTGGACGGGGCCACCACGCTGGACGTGATCCTGCACGTGGTCGTGCCGTCCAGTCGGCCGGTGATCGTGACGCTGATGCTGATCACCGTGGTATCGGAATGGCATCACTTCCTGTGGCCGCTGATCATCACCAGCGGCACCAAATGGCAGGTGCTGACGGTCGCGACGGCCGCCCTGCAGTCCCGCTATAACGCGCAGTGGACGCTGGTGATGGCCGCGGTGGGCGCGGCAGTGGTGCCATTGCTGGTGCTGTTCCTGATTTTTCAGCGGCACATCGTGCGCTCGATCGTCGTCACGGGGCTCAAGTGACCCGGCCGAAGTTTTCCACGCTGTTCGCCCTGGGCTGGGTACTGGTCGCCGCGTTGCTGGCAGCGGCGGCGGTGCTGTTGGACGTCACGGCCCGACCACCCAGCGGCAAAACCGTTGTCACCGTGCGATTGTGGGATCAGCAGGTCGCGAAGGCGTATCGGCTGTCGTTTGCGACGTTCATGAAGACGCATCCCGATATCGAAGTGCAGACCGATGTCGTCTCGTATTCCACCTACTTCAACACGCTGCGCACCGACGTCGCGGGCGGCACGGCCGACGATATTTTCTGGCTGTCCAACGCCTATCTGGCCGGCTACGCAGACAGCGGTCGACTGATGGATATCGGCGGGACCTTCGGGCCCGATGTCGCGTCGACGTGGGAGTCGTCGGTGGTCCAGCAGTTCACCCGGAACGGGATGCTGTGGGGCGTTCCGCAACTGACCGACGGCGGTATCGCGTTGTACTACAACGCGGATCTGCTCGCCGCCGCGGGAGTCGACCCCGCCGACGTTGACCACGCTGCGGTGGAGTCCCGGCGGCGATGACACGCTTCGACCGCTACTGGCCCGGCTCACCGTCGACGTCGACGGACATTCGGCAGGCACACCGGGATTCGATCCCAACCGCATCCGGCGCTGGGGGTACAACGCGGCCAACGACGCTCAGGGCATCTATCTCAACTACATCGGGTCGGCGGGCGGGGTCTTCCAGGACGGTGACCGGTTCGCCTTCGACAATCCCGCCGCCGATCGAGGCTTTCACCTATCTGGTCGGTCTGATCGACCACGACCACGTCGCGCCGCCCGCGTCGGACACCAATGAGAACGGCGACTTCTCCCGCAACCAATTCTTGGCCGGCAAGATGGCTTTGTTCCAGTCCGGCACCTACAACTTGGCCGCGATCGCCGGTCAGGCCACGTTCCATTGGGGCGTCGCGATGCTGCCCGCGGGCCCTAAGGGCCGGGTCAGCGTCACCAATGGCATTGCAGCAGCGGGTAATTCGGCATCACCGCACCCTGGCGCGGTGCGCCAGGTACTGGCCTGGATGGGCAGCAAGGAAGGCAACCAGTATGTGGGCCGCCAGGGCAGCGCCATTCCCGCGGTGATCGCGGCCCAGAAGGCCTGCTTCGATCACTGGCTGAGCAAAGGGGTCGACATCAAGCCGTTCTTCGACGTACTCAACGGCCCGCGCATCGCCGCACCAGGCGGCACCGGCTTCGCCGCCGGGAATCAGGCGATCAAGCCCTATTTCGACGAAATGTTCTTGGGCCGCAGCGATGTCGCAACGACGCTGCGCAAGGCCCAGGAGGCCGCCAACGCGGCCGCCCGCCGCTAGCGCCCGAGGGGAACTTCGAGCGCGACAGCGAGCGCGCACACCGCGACGGTGATCGCCAACGCGATCCAGTCGGCCTGCTTCGGCCGCGACGGCACCGCCGAGATCTGGCCGATGCCACCGCGCGCGGTGATGGCGTCACCCATCTCGTCGGCGCGCCGCAACGTGACCGTGAGAGCGGCGGTGAGCAGGTCGACCGCTTCCCGCGCATGACGCCGGCGGCGCTCCCTGCGGGTGTCCGCCGCCCGCTTGGGCCGCATCCGGCGCGCGGCATACAGCACCCGGAATTCGTCGATCAGCATCGGGAATGCTCGCAGCGCCAGAGCGATCGTGACGGCCCACTCGTCGACCGGGATCCGTAACCACCGCAGCGGGCGCCCCAAAGTGGCTACCGCAGGAGCTATCTCGGCGACATTGGTGGTCCACGACACCATCGCTCCCAGGCCCAGCAGCACGAACGACAACGTGGTGACCCGCAGGAAGTTCAGCAGCCCGCCGAGTCCGATCGGAACTCCGGCCAGGTGAACCACCGGGCTGCCGCCCGCCAACGCCGCGGACACCCCGCCGAGCACCAACAGGATCCACAACCAGTGCGGCACATTGGGCAGAACGCCGCGGGGAATGTGCGCGACTCGGACCGCGGTCAGCACCAGCGCGGCCACCAAGCCGATGGCGATCCAGCCCGGATAAAACGTCAGCAGGACCGAGATGCCGCCGACCGCCAGCAGTTTGGTACCGGCCCACAGGTCGTGTACGGCGGAGGTGCCGGGCACCGGACGCAGCAGCACCACCGAGCGAGATGGCCTGCGCTCGGATCGCTCGTCGGGCGGCGCCGCGGTCATGCCAGTCCCCCGGCTGCCGTCGACACCGCGTGCAGCACGCCGTCACGAAGATCCATCGTGCGCGGGCAGAGATCTTCCAGGCCCGCGAAGTCATGCGATATCACCACGACGGTCAGACCCTGCTCGCGGCGCAACTCTTCGAGCAGGCGCACCAAGCCGTGTTGAGTCACCGCGTCCAGACCCGCCAGCGGCTCGTCGAGAATCAGCGCACGCGGTGAGCGGGCCAGCAGACCGGCCAGCACCACCCGGCGCATCTGACCGCCGCTGAGCTGATCGATGCGCCGGGTGGCCAAACCGCTGTCCAACCCGACGACGCCGAGCGCAGTGGCGACGCGATCGTGGTCCTTGGGCGAGAATCCCGCGGCCGAAGCCACTTCCCGATCGACCCGGCTGCGCATCAGCTGCAGGCGCGCCGCCTGAAACGACAGGGCAACCGCGCCGACCTGTTCATGTGCCGGGCGGCCGTCGAGGAGGCAGCTGCCGGTCGTCGGGACCGTCAACCCGGCGAGAATCCATGCCAGCGTTGACTTTCCCGATCCGTTGCCACCGTGGAGAAGCAAACCGTCACCCTGGTGTACCGAGAAGCTGACGTCGCGCAACGCGGTCTTGGCCCATGGTGTGCCGCTGTTGTACTCGTGGCCGACGTCGATGACCTCGAGGATGGCCGGTTCAGACTCATGCCCCGGCATCAAGGTCGGCGCCGGAGCGGCGACCGTGTCGACCATGCTGGTGTTGTCACCGGATTCGCTGAGATTGATTGTGCTGTCGGCTGATTCGGCTTCGTTGTTGTAGTGCGTGATGTGCACCACCGCCGTGCGGTGGCGCTGCTTCAGCCCGGACAACACGCCGAGCAGTGCGTCGCGGCCCTCTTGGTCGACCATGCTGGTGACCTCGTCGGCGATGAGCATCGCCGGTTCGCGCGCCAGCGCGGCCGCCACCGCCAGTCGCTGCAGCTCACCGCCGGAGAGGCTTCCGGTGTCACGTTCGGCGTGCGATTCCAGCCCGACTTCGCGGAGCAACTCGGCCACATCGGTCGTGGTGCCCGGCGGCAGGCCCCACACCACGTCGTCGGCGACCCGGGTGCCCAGCACCTGACTTTCCGGATGCTGCATGACGACAGCGGTGCCGCCCATCCGGCCCAGCCCCACCGACCCGGGGCGTTCGATGATGCCCGATGTCGGTTCGCGGCCGGCCAGCACGAGCATCAGGGTGGTCTTGCCGGAGCCGTTGGCACCGGTGATCGCCAGATGCTCACCGGCCTGGACCTCGAGGTTGACCGGGCGGAGCGCGTCGTGGTCGGTGTTGGGATAGCGAAAACGGACTTGGTTCAGCCGCACCGGAACTGGACCGACCGGCCCACTGTCGATCGGTTCATCCAACTTGTGCACGTCGGGTATGCCGCGCATCCGGTCCAGCACCCGCGACAGCGCCCACCACCCGATCAAGGAGACGAAGACGATCGAGACGACACCGTTGGCGAAGATCAGCCACGGCCAGTAGTGCAGAGCTTCGGCGAGGAGCCACTGGAGTTTTCCCGCCGACCATTCGAGCGTGGCCCCGAGGCGGGCGCCCATCGGGAACGAGTGCTCTGTCGCGAGGCGCCCGATCGAGCGCAGGACGGCCGCAACACCGTTGATGTTGGCGGTGATCGCATCGAAGATCAGGTGCCGCAGCCGCGAGAGCAGCGCCAACGCCGCGACCGCGAAGACGTTGAACACCGCTCCGGCGAACAGGGACACCACGACAACCGTCCCGGTGCCTCGGCCCCGGCGTTTGACGACCCCGGTCAACCCGCCGACGTAGGCGCTGTTGCCCACGGTCATCAAGCCGCCCAGTCCGGCGATCAGGAAGGCGATCAAGCCGGCGGCGACCGTCGCGGCGATCAGCACCCGGAACCGGTAACGGTAGGCCAGCAATCCCATCGGCACGGTTCCCAGTAACGCCAGTGCTCCGGCAAATGGAACGACGATGGAGATGATCGCCGTCGCCGCGCACAGCGCGGCCATCACCGATGACTGCGCGAGTTCGCCGGGGCGCAGTGAGCGGGACACGGCAGTCCCGCTCGCCGGGCGATTCGCGTTCATTTCATCGATTCTGCCAGTTGCCGCGGGATGCTTCCCTTAGCAAACATTGGCAGTTCATTTAAGTTAACGGCAGAAATAGACTTCTCGGTGGTCTAGATAGTCTAGCTATGCAAGCATTGGATGCATGATGTCATCCGCAACCAGTGAGCGCAGCGCAGCCGAGGAGGCTGTCGCCGGCCTGGGCGCGGATCTGCTCGCCGTCGTAGCCCGGCTCAATCGCTATGCCACGCAGCGCATTCAGATGCAATTGCCGGCCGCGCAGGCCCGGCTGCTGTCGACCATCGACGCCCAGGGCGAAGCGCGAATCTGCGACCTGGCCGCGGTGGATCACTGCTCACAGCCGACCATGACCACTCAGGTGCGACGCCTCGAGGACGCCGGCCTGGTCACCCGCACCGTGGACCCCAGCGATGCCCGTGCGGTGCGCATCAGGATTACCGCCGAAGGCATGAAGACGCTCAATCGGGTCCGGGCCGATCGCGCCAGTGCGATCGAGCCCCAGCTCGCCCGCCTCAACGACGCGGATCGACAGACATTGGACGGGGCGGTGACCGTGCTGCGCCGCCTGCTCGAGGATGCCGTAGCCACCCCGCGACCAGGGCAGTCTCGCTAACGGCTGACTTGCCGGTCTCAGGGCGGCCCCGGCGACCTGCGGTCGATTCTCGGCGCATGATGGCGGCTGGATAATGGAATCTCGAGGCAAGTCGGGCGAGCAGGGGGGTGGATGTGTCGACTGCAACATTCGGCGCCCCGCTGATCGTTTGGCTCGGTCCGCGTAGGTACGCCTTCCCCCCGGGTCGCGACGTTACTGTCGGCCTCGACGGCGGTGCCGACATCCGGCTCGACGGCTCGGTCGGTTCCACCGCGCCCCTGGTGGTGCTGCACTTCAACGGCAGCCAGTGGATCGCCGTCGACCGCAGCGAAGCCGGGATTTACGTCGACGGGGTGCGAATGTCGACAGTCTTCATCCATGACGGTCGGGCGATCACGCTCGGCGACCCGCAGCATGGGCCGCGGTTGATCTTCCAACTCGGCGCCCCACCCGCTCCACCACCGCCCCCGCGCGTCGCGCCGCCACCCATGCGTCCGCCCGCGCCGCCACCGCCTCCGCCACGGCCTCCGCGTCCGCCACGGCCGGTCGCGCACTTCCAGCCACCGACTCCACCCCCGCTGCCGCCCCCGATCGCGCCGCTCGCGCCGCGGCCGACGCAGTGGGCACCACCGCCGCTGGCACCACCGCCGCCGCCGGCGCAGGGTGAGCCAGTAGCGCCGCCACCCTTCCCGCCGCCGCAGCCCAAACCGACGGTCGCCGCGCGCCTCACCGGTGCGATGCAGAAGCTGAAGGCGCGTCGACTGAAACGGCGTCCCCGTGAGGCCGTGCCGCAGGACCAGGCCATCGACGGGCCGCCCGAATCCGTGACGCCGCCACCGACGACGATCGCCGGTCCGCTGGAGGCGCGTCGAGTGCGACTCAGCGTCGACGGCGAGCAGGCGCTGGCAGACCTTTCCTTCACCGCGTCACCGGGCACGGTCACCTCGGTGATCGGGCTGTCCGAAGCCAGCACGTCTGCTCTGGTCGATGTCCTCGCCGGCGCGGTGCAGCCGAGCATGGGCGAAGTCGACTTCGACGGCCACGACGTTGCCGCCGACGACGTGCGGCCACATGTCGGAGTGGTGCCCCGGCACGATCTGCTGCGCCCGCAGCTGACCGTTGAACAAGCGTTGCGCTACGCCGCCGAATTACGTTTCCCGCCAAGCACTTCGGCTGAACAAAGACGTGAGGCGGTGCGCTCGGTGCTCGACAAGCTGGAGTTGACCGCGCTGCGCACGCTCAAGGCGGGCACCCTGACGGCCGAGCAGCGTAAACGCGCGTCGCTTGCGGCGGAGCTGTTGACCGATCCAGCCCTGATCGTCTTCGACGAACCAACTTCTGATCTCGATCCGGAAGCTGCGCAACGGATCACCGCGACGCTTCGGCAACTCGCCGACGAGGGCCGCGTCATTCTGGAGGCAACGAGCGCACCCACCGAACTCGACGTGTGTGACCAGGTGGTCCTGCTGACCCCGACCGGCATTCCGATGTTCGCCGGGCCACCGTCGCAGATCGGGCCGCAGTTGGGCACGACCGACTGGACCGAGATCGTCGCGCGAGCCCGCACGGATCCCTATGGCGCGCACGACGAGTACCTGGGTCGCCTACCGGAGCCGCCCCCGCCGGAGCCGCCGCCGGCACCATCCGAACCCCCGAGCGCCCCTTCGGTGCAACGAAATACGTTGCGCCAGATCGCCGTTTCGGCCCGTCGCCAAGCCTGGCTGATGGTCGGCGATCAGCGGTACTTCATCTTCCTGGCGATCCTTCCGGTGTTTTTCGGCGCGATCTCATTGTTGATACCCGGGGACGCCGGTCTGGGCCCGGCCAGCCGGTACGGCAGCAACCCCGACCAGGCGCTGGCGATACTCACCGTGCTCACCTTCGGCGCCATCGTCATGGGTACGGCTCTGGGCATCCGCGACCTCTTCGGCGAACAGAGGGTGTTCCGGCGCGAACAAGCGCATGGCTTGTCGGCGTCGGCGTTTTTGGCCGGCAAGGCAATCGTCTATAGCGTGACCGCGATCGTCCAGACCGCCGTCATCACCGTCGTCGCGACCGTCGGGCAAACGGCACCCGCTCACGGCGCGGTCCTACTCGGCCACAACAGGCTCGCGGCCAGCGTCGAGTTGTTCATCGTGCTGGCCGTCACCGCCACCGTCACGGCGCTGGTCGCGCTGGCCCTTTCCTCGCTGGCGACGCTCTACGAGCAGATCTTGTTGACTGCGGTACTGATCGTTCTGGTCTCAATGGTGTTCGCCGGGGCGCTGTTTCCGGTGTCCGGCCGATTCCCCCTCGAGCAGATCGCCGGCTTGGTGCCGTCCCGATGGGGCTTCGCCGCCGCGGCGTCCACCGTCGATGTGCACGCGGTCAATCCGCTTGCCGAGGCCGACGGTTCGTGGCGGCACTCGTCCGGACAGTGGCTGCTCGACATGGGCCTGTTGATCGGCTACGGCGTCATCGCCACGGCGGCGCTGCGCTGGCGACTGCGGCGGCCGTCGCACCGGCACAACCAGCAACCGATCAGCTGAGTTCGTCGCGGATGATCTCCGACCACAGCGCCCTGTAACAGTGCGCCGCGGGGCTGTGCGGGGCGGCCGCGGTCACCGGCGCCCGAAGTTCGGCCATCTGCTCGATGATCGACAGCGCCGGAATGGATGTGGTCAAGATCCCCCGCCGTTCGGACGAGAGGTTTTCTACCAGGTCGCAATGCAACCGCTTACGCCGATCCACCATCGAGAAGAAGGCACGCACCCGCGGCCGACGACCCTCGAAATCGTTGACGAAGCCTGTCAATTGGTCGAACGTGCGAACCGACAGGGTCGCCGGGATCATCGGCACCAACAGGGTGTCGACGGCGTGCAGCACGTTCTCCGACAGCAGCGAAATGCTCGGCGGGCAATCGAGAAAGACCGTGTCGTACTGGCTTTCGAGCGGCCGTAACAGTTCGCGGATCCGGCGCGTCGGCCGCCTCATGTCGTCGAGTTGCACGTCCAGATTGCGGTAGCGGAAATCCGCCGGCACCAAATCGAGGCCATCGAAATCGGTGGCCTTGATCGCATCGTCGAGGGTTCGTGATCCGTCCACCAGAGCGCGGCCGCCGCCCTTGACCTTGGGGCGTACCCGGAACATGTATGTCGCCGCGCCTTGCGGGTCGAGATCCCACAGCAGCACGTTGTGCCCGTCGAGCGCAGCCAGATGCGCCAGGTTCACCGCGGTCGACGTCTTACCGACGCCGCCTTTGATGTTGTACGTCGCGTAAACCTTCATCAACGCACCAGTGCCTTGACTCGGGCGCGATTGTCATCGGCCAGGAATGGTTGCAGCCGTCCCGCCAACGCCGCGCGTGCCTTGAGTTGATGCGCATCGAGCTGCGCGGCCATCTCCCCCATTGCCAGCACCGTCTCGGGCGGAGCCAACCCTTGCTCCATCATCGCCGCGGCGAATTCGCGAACGGCCTCGCGCTGCACCTCGCCGTCCTGAAAGTCACCGAGCGTGTCCTGCAGCGACTTGAGCTCCTTGAGCAGCGCGCGGTGCGCCGCGCTGTCGCATACCGGCTTGAACACCTCGAGCAGGTAGCGCAGCTCCTTGCACCGCTTGCGTAGCGCGTGCACGTCGTCGCTCGGCGAATCCACGTCGATCCGTGCGCCGCGCCGTGCCGCATTCCGGTACGCCCGCCGCAGGCGCCGGCGCGCCAGCAGCGCCACCGTCGGGCCGCCCTCGACGGCTACCTCGTTCAGCTCGGCGCGCCAGTCGCCGAGCAGATTTTCGAAACGCTTGGACCGCAGCCCGCGCACCAGGCGCCGCCGCTCGGCGGCGCGATGCTTGACCAGATATGACCGGAACGGGTCGAGGTCGGCGGGGTCGGCCGACGTCAGCCGGGCTGCCATGCTGTCGAGCTCGAGCAGATAGACGTCCAGGTCGCGGACCGGGGTGGTCAGATCACCCAGCCACTTGAAATCCGGCGCGAACCGCTCGGCCAGCTTGTCGGGCAGCACGTCGCCGACGAGTTTGAGAATCGAACGGGTGCGACGCACTGCGACCCGTAGGTCGTGCAGGAATTCGGTATCGATCGACGCGATCGTGCCCGGCACGTTGTCCTCGATGGCCGCGGCAAATCCGGTCAGCATCTCCGCAATGGCCACGGCCGCGAGGGTTTCGGCTCGCAGCTGCGCCGGGCCGCTGCCATTGGTGGGGTGGCGGTCGGCATGGGTCAACGCGAGGTCATAGGGCGTCGTTGAGACTGCACTGAACCCGTCGATCCGGGACAGCAGGCGCGCGATCCGGTCACCGGCGGAGTCGTAGCCGCGCAGCGGCTGGATCCGCAGCTGGCTGGTGCCGTCGTCAACACTCTCGGTCAGCAGCCGCGCGACCGTCTTCTCTTCGGCATCGAGCACCCTGGCTTCGTGTGCGGCAGAGTGCACGGTGACGACCGGCATCAGTGCCCGCGGCGCAATGAGTGGAGCCAGCGCATCGCGGATCGGTCCGGTCGGCAGGTCGTGCGCCTGCGCGGGCCACTTCACGCCGGCCAGCGGGGCCTGCAGCCGGGCGCCATCGGGAAACTGCATGATCAAGGGCCCGCCGTCGGCGTACTGCAGCGATATCCCGGCCGAGTGCAGCCGCCAGTCGAAGGTGTCCAGCCAGGTGCGCGAGACCGCGGCCTGCTCGCCGGCGACCACCGTGAACCGGGGTCGCAAGGCCGCCGCAACGGCGTCGACCTCGACCGCGCCCTCCTTGCTGAAAGCGCGGGATGTCCCGCTCATGGCTCCCTTTCTTGGGCCGCACGATGACGACCGCGGAGCAGACTATAGACACCTTGGGTTAACGGAACGTTCAACTTCGTGCCGCGCGAACGAAGTGTCCGTTCGCGGCCGACGTCTTCTCGGCGTCTTCATTCTGATCGGTTACCGTCGGGTATGACCACCATTGCGGAACATTTGCGGAACTCGCTCGACGGACGCTTTCGCGACGTGAAGAACCAGATGCGGCAGCGATTGGCAGACGACGTCTTCCGTCCGCACTACACGCCGAACACGGTGATCGCCCGCACCAAGGTGGCCGAGCAGATGAGCATCATGGCCGCCGAGGGTGCGGCCGAGGACAGTTTCCGTAAGGAGCACGGCGGCAACGGCAACGTCGGGGCCGCGGTGACGATGATCGAGATGCTGGCGATGTCGGATCTGTCGCTGATGGTCAAAGCCGGCGTGCAGTGGGGCCTGTTCGGTGGCGCGGTGGAGAACCTGGGTACCGAGCGTCACCACGAGGCCTACGTGAAGAAGATCATCAGCCTCGAGTTGCGCGGCTGTTTCGCGATGACCGAGACCGGCCACGGTAGCGATGTGCAGGCGTTGGAGACATCGGCAACCTACGACGCGGACACCGAAGAGTTCGTGATCCACTCGGAGACCCCGAACGCCCGCAAGGATTACATCGGCGGCGCCGCCGAAACTGCCACTGTCGCCGCGGTTTTCGCGCAGCTCATCACCACCGAAGACGGCGAGCAGGTCAACCACGGGGTGCACTGTCTGCTGGTGCCCATCCGCGACGACGAAGGCAACGACCTGCCCGGCGTGACGACCTCGGACTGTCAGTACAAGGGCGGACTGCCGGGCGTCGACAACGGTCGCATCGTGTTCGACCACGTCCGCGTGCCCCGAGTCAACCTGCTCAACAAATACGGCGACGTCGCGGCCGACGGCACCTACTCCTCGGACATCGAGAATCCCAACCGCCGGTTCTTCACGATGATCGGCACGCTGATCCGCGGACGGGTGACCGTCGGCGGCAGCGCGGGCAACGCGGCGCGTGTGGCACTCGACATCGCGACCCGATATGCCTTGCAGCGCAAGCAGTTCACGGCGCCCGACGACGACGGCGAAGTGGTGATCATGGACTACCTGGTGCACCAGCGTCGACTGTTCCCGCTGATCGCGAAGTCGTACGCGCTGCAGTTCGCCCAGAACGAGCTGGTGTCAAAGACCCACGACCTGCAGACCGCCGAGTCGCCGGACGCCGAGGAGCAGCGGGAGTTGGAGTCACGGGCCGCCGGGCTGAAAGCCGCGAACACCTGGCACGCTTCCACCGCCATTCAGGAAGCGCGCGAAGCATGCGGCGGCGCCGGCTATCTGGCCGACAACCGACTGATCGCGCTGCGCGCCGACACCGACGTGTTCACCACCTTCGAGGGTGACAACCACGTGCTGACCCAGCTGGTGGCCAAGGAGCTACTGACCGCCTACGCCGACGACATCAAGGGCATGAGCCCGGTGGAATGGGTGCGCTTCGCGGCCAACTTCGCGGGCGAGCGGGTGCTGAAACGCACTGCGGCCGAGACGATTATCCAGACCATCATCGACGCCCGGCAGGACAACGAAGAAGAAGGCAGCCTGTTCAACCGAGGCACTCAGGTCCAGATGTTCGAGGACCGGGAGCAATACATCATCGCCTCGGTGGCGCGCCGGCTGCAGGCCAACTCGAAAGAGATGTCGGCGTTCGACGCATTCAACTCGGTGCAGGACCACGTGCTGCACGCCGCCGCAGGCACACATCGACCGAGTGGTGTTGGAGGCCTTCGTCGCCGGAATCGACGCCTGCGAGAACGACGAGGCGCGCGAAGTCCTCGGGCTGGTCTGCGACCTGTACGCGCTGACCGTGATCGAGGCCGACAAAGCCTGGTACGTCGAGCACCGATTTCTGTCCACCGAGCGCGCCAAGGCGGTCACCCGCGGGATCAACGACCGGTGCCGGCTGCTGCGCCCGCACGCGCAAGATCTTGTCGACGGGTTCGGCATTCCCGAATCGCTGCGCTACGCCGACATGCTGCACCCGGAGAACCTCCCGGGGGCCGAGGCCGACGAGACCGGTGCCACTGATTCGGCACTTCTCAACGGGTGACGAGTTTCCCGCCGCCAAACTCTAGAATCACCGCGAGCGTTGCTCGGACCACCATGCGATGCAGGTTCGACCGGTGATCGACGCCCTGACGAGATAGGATCTGGCTCATGAATCCGAACCCGGACTACGACGCCAGCGACGAGCTCCAATACGGCATCGCGTCGTACGCGTGGCTCCTGCGTGGCGTGTACCCGCCACCGGCCTACGTGCCGGACCTCGGCAACGCCGACAACGGCTAGTCACTGCGGGGGCGGTACGTAACTGCCCGCTGAATTGCGTAACTGCCAGAGCTGGGCAGGGCAATAGATGTTGACCGCGTTCGAAATCAGGTAGTTGGCCGAATATTCGTCGTTGGGCAGTACGTCGTTTTTCACATCAGCGATGACCTGTCCGTAGCCGGCGCCGCCGGTGATCTTGTCGCAGATGCCGTGGGCATAGCTGATGGCCTCGGTGGTGTTCGCGAAGCTGTATTGCTTGCGCACGGTGGTGTCGTAGATGAACTCGATGTCGGGGGCCGGAACGGCGTGCGCCTGGGCGTCGCGCCGCCGTCAATGACGCGGCGACGATACCAGGCCGGCCAACCACGATTCCGCGCTTCATCTGGTCCGGCTGCCCGTAGACGGCGACCAGCACGCTGCGGTCGACGCTGTTCTCCGACCACACCCCGATCTGCGTGTTGGCGCAATTCGACATGATCGCCATGTAATCGGGCCGGTAATACCAATTGCCCATCACATCAAGGTCATTGATGGCCAGCGACTGGTTGATCGCCACCGTCTCGGCCACGGTGCCGCGGTATCCGGCACCGCGGGCCCGGTCGGCCACCGTCGACCCGTCGGAGCCGACGTCAGCGTCGAGATTCCGGTTGTTGAGCACGTCGACCGTCTGGCGCTGCGCGGCGGCCTCCAGTTGCGGGTTCTTCTTCAGCTTGGTGGTGCAGCCGGCCTGCGCCTTGATGGTGTCGACGTTGACCACGATGCCGTTGTTGAGCCGGTCGTTGTTGCCGGGGACCCCGGGAGCGGCCGATGCGACGGCGACCCTTGGGACGACAAGCGCCGACGGCCAACAGCATCGACGATCTGTGCAAGTTGGCGAATGCGCTTGTCAGTCATGGCATCTCATCTCTTCGGATCCCTAGCGGATGTTCGCCGCGAGGTCGCCGGACATTGCGCCCAGCTGCCGTCCCCAGGTCGGCCAGTCATTGCCGCCGCCACGGCCCAGGTCGAAGTGGGCGTTGGTGCCGCCGACGTCGCGAAAGTGCGAGTAGAACTGCGCATTGGTCCCTTGCGAGATGTCGCCGTAACCGGCCATCGCGCCCTGGTCGGTCGGCGCGCCGCTGCCCGGGCTGTAAATCCACAGCCGCGCATCGTTGTCCACCAGCTGCTGGATGTTCTGGTTCGGCGAATGCCATTTCCAGCGACCCAGCTGAGGCTGGCCCCACATCTGGTCACTGTCGGCGCCGCCCTGCGCGAGGGCGGCGGTGATTGTCCCGTCCACGCCGGTGCGCTCGGGAGTAAGGAAGCCCGAAAACGAACCGGCGTAACGGAATCGATCAGGGTGAAAGGTCACCAGCGCCGCCGCCGCATAACCGCCCTGCGATACGCCGACGACGCCGTGGCCGCCGGGCGCCAGACCCTTGTTGGCGGCCAGCCAGTCCGGTAACTCCTGGACAAGAACGTCTCCCACTGCTTGCTGCCGTCCTGCTCCCAGTTGGTGTACATGCTGTAGGCGCCGCCGGCCGGCGCCACCACCGAAATGCCTTTACCGGCAAGGGTGTTGAACCCGTTGCCGGCGGTCGCCCAGTTGCTGACATCCGGCGCGGCGTTGAATCCGTCCAACAGGTATGCCGCGTGCGGGCCGCCGGCCAGGAAGGCCACCGGGATGTCACGGCCCATCGACGGCGACGGCACCAGCAGACTCTCGAAGCCGGCCGCCTTCGTGACGCCCGTCGACCCCGAAATCACCGTCGCCGCAACCATCCGACCGTCAGCGCGATGGCGGACAGCCGCCGGAAACTCGTCGACACACTTTTCATATCTGCCTCACTTCCTCCTACACCGGGTCGAACTGCGAGATGAGCCAGCGGCCGTCGACCTTGTCGAGGCTGACGCGCACGCTCGATGTGCTCTGCGTGGGCGCATCGTTGCCGATGGTGGTGGTCTGGTCGACGAAAACCAGTACCACAGCCTGCTTTCCGGTCGCCGACACCGACGCCGCCGCGGGCACGGTGGCCACCGCCGAAATGTGCTGCTGTTTGGCGCCCGGGCGACGACGTCATTGACGAGCTGCGTGTACTGCTGACGGAAGGGCTCGGCGAGCCGGTCGGCGGCGGCCTTCAAATCCTGGTCCACGGTTTCGGGCTTGTACGACAGGATCGCGATGGTGCTGTCGCTGGCGGCTCGACTCGATTGTTCTGCGGCCGCCCGCGGATTCGCGCTCCGTGCCGTCAAGCCACCACAGATAACCGACTCCGAGAGCCAGGATCAACGCCAGCGCCGGAAGTGCCGCGACCAGAGACGGCGCCAGGAGAACCGGCTGCTTCGCTCGACCGGCTTGTCCGCTGTCGTCGGCGTTCGCCGTCTGCTTCTTCGGCGTCGAGCAGGTCTGCCTCGTCGCTGCCTCCGCCTCTTCGGCCAGGTCATCGCGCTCGGCCAGGTCGTCGTGCGACGACTCGTCGGCGACCGGGTCGTTGTCACCGGACATCGCGGAGTCCTCCTCCTGCGCGGTTAACGCGGTTCGACCGCTCACGGCACGAACTCGACTTTCGACACCTTGGCGCCGTCGCCAGTCTTGTCGACGGTGAGACGCATCCGCCACCTGCGTGGCTCTTGGTCGGGCGGCGCCCCGGCCATGGACGTCTTGACCGATATCGCGACGAGCACCTGCGCTTGGTCTTTCGTGTAGGAGAGCAGCCCCGCCTCGGCGATGGTGCCTTCGGTTTTCGATTGGACCTTCTTGACGACCTCGACGAATGGCTGCGACCGGTTCTGGAACTCCTCGTGGAAGTCGCCGGTCGCCGAGTCCAGGACCCGCTTGATGTCGGCATCGACCTCGGCGTAGTTGATCGTGGTCAGGTTGATCGCGGTCTGCCGCGCGACCTGCACGTAGAGGTTGCGCTGGGCCCGCACCTGGTGGTCTTGGTGCAGGCGGAATCCCAGCCAGCCGCCCACGCCGAGCAACGCCACGATGATGGCGACCCCGACGGCGATCGGCCTGGGAATGCGGGAAACCCATTCCGGCACTCGCTTTTTGGTGCCCGACTGTGCGTCAGCCTCGGCCTCGTCGATGTCTTCGGCGTCGATGTCCTCGGCGTCGATGTCTTCGGCGTCGATGTCCTCAGCCGTGCTTTCGACGTCGACTTCTCTGTGGCGTCTACGGTTTCGGCTTTCTTCGGCGGCACTACCATGCTCTGCCATGTCTTGCCTTTCGAACTGAAGGCCAGGTCGGAGTCACTGTAGTGACGGCCGTCCGGCCCGACGTAGTTCCCGGTCGGGGATCGTAGGGAATTGCGAGCACCGGCTTCGGCGGGTCAGCGGGCGGGTGCCAGTGCTCGCCCGGCGAATACGGTGGCCCGCCCTTCGGGAACTGCGGCACACTCTGGCCGCTCAACGTCGCGTTCGGATCGCCCTTCCAGAACAGGCCGTCGTTCAGCGGGACGTACTGCTCGTCGCTTTCGCACATCTCGACCGTCGGTGCGCGCTTGCCCGGCTTGGTTTCGCAGGGAACGTTTCGAACGCCGCGGACATTCATGTCGGAGTTCTGCGGGATACGGCAGTACAACTCGCCGTCGGTGCGGTCGGGATAGTCCTCCCGCACCGGGATGCGCTGCTGCTGCACCGGCAGGAACCCGGCGTTGCACGGTGGCGGCGAGTTGAGGTTCAAGTTGAAGTCGAGATAGATGCCCTTGTAGTCCATCTTGGCAACCCGGTCCGGCACGATGATCGACGACATCACCGCGGTCCCCTGCGGAAACATGACCAACAACTGCTCGAGGTCGTTTCGGTAGTTCACCGCGATCGTGCCCAGGCTGACCAAATTCGCCAGCAGCACCGGCAGTGTGGGAGCCAACCGGTCGAACAGCGCGGTGCCCTCGTCGAGCGCCGGGCCGGCGTTGTTGAGCAGGTCAGCCAACTTGTCGTCTTGTGCCTTCACCTGACTGGTGATCGCGTTCACCCGCCGCGCCCACGTCGCGATCGAATCCGACGTTCGCACCTGGGAACTGGCCACCGGGGGAACTCGTCGATCAGCCGGGAGAACGAGTCGGAGGTCTTGCCGGCGTCGATCGCCAACGCGGTGCCGCCGTCGACGAGCCGGGACAGTTCCGGCCCCAGGCCCGCGACGGCTTTGGAGGCTTCCTCGACGACGGTGTGCAGGTTGTCCTGCGGGATCGCCGCGAGTGCCTTGTTGGTGGTGTCCAACAGGGATCCGATGTCGACCGGGATCTGTGTCCTGCCGACCGCGATCACGTCGCCGTCGCGCAATTTCGGGCCGGTGTCCGCGACGGTGCCGGAATGCGGTGTCAACTCCAGGAACTGCTCCCCGACGGCCGAGCGGCTGTGCACCGCGGCGGTCACGTCGCGGGGAATCGCGATGTCGGATTTCAGCGAGAGAACGGCCTGGACTCCGTTCTCGGTGACGTCGACCGACTTGACGCTGCCGATCTCGCTGCCGCGATAGTTCACCACCGACGTCGGGTACAACCCGCCGGATGCGGGCAGGTCGACCTTGACCGTGTATCGGCCAACCCCAAGCAGCGCAGGCACTTTGATGAAACCGAATGCCATCACGCCGATGGAGAGAATGGTGACCGATGCCAGGATCGCCAGCTGGGTCCAGACGCCCCGGGACAGCCGCAGCGAACTCGAACGCGCCATCTAGTAACCCCCCCAGTGGTAGGCCGCGATCAACGGATTGACCGCGGTGTACGGGCTGGGCATCTGGCCGATGGTCCGGCCCCACTGCATCTCGAGTTCGGTCAGGTTCCCTTCCCACTTCGACCCGGTGAAGAAACCCGCTGTCCAGTCGGCTCAGGGTCAGGTCGACGACGAGCGAGATGTTGGCGAAGTCGCCCCGAAACCAGTTGGGGACAGTGCTTTTCACCCACGGCAGCGTCGTGAGGAAGTCCAGGCCACTGGTCAGCGCGGGCCCGGCATTGGCCAGCTCGCGCAGCGCCGGCGCGAGGTTGCGGAAGTTGTCGACGAGCGATTTCTTGGACTGCTGGATCGTGGAGGCGGCGACGGCGCTGAACTGGCCCACCTTGTCGATCGCGTCGACCAACGTCTTCCGGGTGTCGGACAGGACTCCCAGCGCCTGCGGGATCGTCGTGAGCGCCTTGTCGACCACCGGGTCCTTGTCCGCCACCTGGCCGACCAGCGAGTTGAGACTGTCGATGGCCGTGATGATGTCGTCCGTCTGTTTTTTCGTCTCGGTGACGAAGATGTCCAGTTGGGTCAACAGGCTGCGCATCTCTTTTTCGCGCCCGGTCAACGCCGTCGCGAAAGTCTTTGTCAACTCTTGAATATGACCCAGGCCGCCGCCGTTGAGCAGAATCGCCACCGACGCCAGGGTCTGCTCGGTGGTCGGGTAGGTCGCGGCTTTCGACAGCGGAATCACCGAGCCGTTTTTGAGCTGTCCTTGCGGCGGCTCGTCTTTCGGCGGCGCCAGCTCGATGTGCATGGAGCCCAGCAGGCTGGTTTGGCCGACCTTGGCGGTGCTGTTCGCCGGCAGGTGAATATCGCCGTCGATCCGCATGGTCACCAGGGCATGCCAGTCCTGGACCTCGATCTTGGTGACGTTGCCGATGTTGACGTCGGCAACCCGCACCCGGGTATTCGGCTGAATGACGACCACATCGGGCAGTTGAGCCTGAATCGTGTACGCGCCCTTGCCCTTCCCTGGGTTCCCGGCAGCGGTAGCGAGTTGAGGCCCCGCCATCCCCCACAACTCGTCAGCAAGCACAAGCACGAGATGGCAAGTGCCGCAGACACTATGCGCCTCACGGTGTACCTCCCGGCGGCAGCGGCGCGGCCGCGGGGACCATCAAGCCCGGCAGCCCCCCGTGGGGGTCGGTCGAATGGACGGCGACCGGCCCCGGCGGTACGGCACCACCGGGCAGTGCTTGCGGCGACGACCGGCGGTGGGTGCGTCTATCCGCGGGCGGCGGGCCGGCCGGCGCTCCCGGCGGCGGTATGTGCGGGTTGAGCTTGTCCTCGCTGTAGGTGATCTCGTTGGGACGTGCCGATGCACCCACGAACGGGTTGAGACCGATCGGCAGGAAGTTGTACTGGCGGTTTTTGATGATCGGAGACAGATACTGCTCGCACAGCCGCGCCGACTGTTTTCGCCCCGAGACGGCCGTCGGACTCGATTGAACCGCAGATGGATTGGACGGTGTCGGCAAAGTTCGACAGGGCCAGAATCCCGGTGACCGCGCTCTGCGCCGGTTGATAGATGTTCAGGAAGTTCTGGAACACGTTCGGCGCGACGTGCAGGGTCTGCTTGATGTCACGGCGGCTGTCGTTCAACGCCGTGGTGATCTCGTTGAGGTGGTCGAAGGTCGTACCGATGGCCTCGCGGTTCTCGGCGACGAAGGGACGCAGATCGTTGACGGCGCCGTCCAATCCCGCAATGGCCTGACCCCACTCGTTGGGAGTATTGGTCATCACCGTGGTGATGGTGGCCAGGTTCTTGTTGAACGACGCCAGCAGCTCACTGCTCGAGGTCAGCGCGGAGACGAACGTCTCCAGGTTGCGCAGCGTGCTGAAGATGTCGGTGCTGTGGTCGCCGAGCGCCGAAACCGCCTGCGAGAGCTTGATGACGGTGTCGCGCGCGGTGTCACCCTCACCGCGCAGGTTCGCGGCCGAGGTGTTGACGAATTGCCCCAGCGCGCTGGTCCCGCCCTCGGTCGTCGGCTGCAGGGACTCGGTCAGCTTCTCCAACTGCTTACGCAGGTCGTCCCACTCGACGGGGACCGCGGTCCGCTCCTCCGGAATGGTCGCGCCGTCAGCCAGTTTCGGGCCGCCGGAGTAGACCGGGACGAGTTGGATCGCGCGCGACGTGACCAGTGACGGCGACAGGATCGCCGCCCGCACGTCGGCGGGAACCGGGTACTGCGACTCGACGGTGAACGTGACCTTCGCCGCCTTGGGCTGCGGCTCGATCTTCTCGATCGTTCCGACCGCGACGCCGAGAATGCGGATCTCGTCGCCGGTGTACACACCGTTGGTGTTCGGGAAGTACGCGATGTAGGTGTTGCGGTTCACCTGCTTCCACCATGGCGTGACCATCATGCTGATCCCGACGGCCAAGATCAGCACCAGGCTGATCGCCGTGCCGATCTTGGTGGCGCGTCGATGGTTCTCGATCCACGCGTCGCCTTCTTGACCCGTTGTCAAGGCGCGCAGAGACTTTCGCGAATGCCATCAGCGACCCCCGTTCGCAGGCACTTCATTGGGCGCCGGCTGGTACACCGGCGTCTGCTTGGGCGGCGGCTTCAGATCCGCCGGTGGCCCGGGCGGTGGCCCACCCGGCGGCGGCGCCGGTGGCGGCGGCCGGTACGGGTAGCAGCCGGGACCAGGTAGCGGCATGCCGGCCGGGCCGCACGAGTGCTGATCGGGATTGCCGGTGATGGCATCCGGGATCGACCGCCGCGGCTCGCCGCCCTGCCCGGTGCGCGGGTACGGCAACGGCAGCAGCGGCAGGCCAGGCTGGCCGTTGCCCGGATCGACAAGTTGCGATGGCAGCAGCACATTGGGGTCAAGCCCCAGATCGGAGAACGCCGCGTCGGTGAACGGCTGCACGAATTGGCCCAGTGTCAGGTTCGGCAGCGAGGCTTTGAAGAACGGTCCCGACCCCAGCACTTCACCGAACGACATCGCGTACTTCGGGATGAGGTACAAGGTGCGCTGCAGTTCCTTTTTGCGGTCGTCCAAGACCCCGAGCACGCAGTTGAGCTTGTCCAGTGCGGGCTTGAGTTGCGTCCGGTTGTCGCCGATGACCGCGGATATCTCCCGCGTCGCGGCCCCGACGTTGGTCATCAGCGCGTCGACCGCGTTGCGTTGCGTCAGAAGCTCGGCCAGCAAGGCATTCGCGTTGATGACCAAGTTGGCGATCTGGTCGCTGCGCTTGCCCAGCACCCCCACGACCTTGTTCGCATTGGTCAGCAGGCTGCGCAGTTTCGCGTCACGGTTGTCCAGCGTGCTGGAGAACTGCGCAACTCCCTCCAGTGCGGCCTTCAAATCAGGTGGCGTGTCTTTGAAGGTGTTCGCCAACGTCGTCAGCGCCGAAGACAGCTTTGCGGTGTCCAAAGCGCTGATGGTGCTGGTCAAATCGCCCAGGGCGTCCGGTAAGTCGTAGGGCGCGCGAGTGCGCTCGACCGGGATGGGGCCCTCGAGCTTGCCGTCTCCTCGCGGAGTTATCTCGAGCATCTTCGTGCCGAGCACGGTCTCGGTCTTGATCGACGCCTCGGTGCGGTTGCCCAGTGCGACGTCGTCATCGACGGTGAATTTGACCAGCACTTTGGTCCCGTCCAGTTTGACGCTGGACACCCTGCCGACCGACAGTCCCGACACCCGCACGTCACTGTCCGGCTTGATCCCGCCCGCCTCGGTGAAATACGCGGAATAGCCGGACTTTCCGGTGAGGAACGGAATCTTTTCGTAGGAGAAGACGGCCGCGACCAAGGCAACGACGATGCCGATGCCGACCAGACCGACCGTGACCCGGTTGCGGTCGGCGAGCGGCTTGATATTGCGCCGTTTGTCGTTTGAGCGCCTTGAAGCGTTCTTTGATCGAGGTCATTTTTTCGGCAAGCACCGCCCGGTTACCTGGCTCACCAGCTTGACGAATGTGGGTTGCCCGTTCCGGCCGTTGAGCTTGATGATCACATCGCAGATGTAGAAGCCGAAGTAGTCGCCGTAGAGACCCTGGCGGGACAGCGTCTGATAAACGTCGGGAAGTGTTCTGATGAGGTCGTCGAAGTAGTTGTGATCGGACTCGATCTGGCCCGCGACGCGATCCGTTTGCACCACAGTGTCTTTGATCGGTTGTCGCGCCTGCGTCAACAAGTCGGCGACCGATCCGGTCGCGGCATTGATGTAGGCCACGTCCTTGGTGATGTCGGTCTTGCGCTCGGACAGTGCCCCGACGAGTAGCGAGAGCTTGTCCAGGCCGTCGGAGAACTGTTTGTCGCGGGTACCGAAGGTGTGCAGCACGACGTTCAGGTTGGTGATCACGTCGCCGATCAGCTTGTCGCGGTTGGCCAGCGTGGTGGTCAGCGCCGACGTCTCACCGAGCACCGACGAAATGGTTGCGCCCTCACCCTGGAACACCCTGAGCAGTTGACCGGACAGCGCATTGACCTGGTCGGGATCCAACGCGCGGAACAGCGGCCGGAAACCGCCGATGAGCGCGTCGACGTCGAGAGCGGGCGACGTGCGGGCCAATGGGATCGTGGCTTTCTCCGGCAATCTCCTGGGCGAACCGGCCCCGTCCTCGAGCGCGAGATACCGGTCGCCGATGAGGTTTTCGTAACGCACCGACGCTTTGGTGCCTTCGGTGAGCCTTAGTCCCTTGTCGACGGCGAAGTCGACCTGGACGGTGCCGTCCTTCTCCAGCTTGAGGTCACTGACCTTGCCCACCTCGACGCCGGCGATGCGGACGAAGTTGCCGCCCTTGAGCCCCGAGACATTCGAGAACACCGCGCTGTAGGACGTCCGGGAATCAAACCGGAACTGCCCGAAGACCGTCACGAGGATGAAGACGAAAGCAAGAGAGACAACGGTGAACGCCACCACACGCGCGATGGCGCCGGCGTTGGTTCTCATTGCAGCTCCTTACTTTTCGATGGTCAGGATGACTCAGGGCGCCGGAGGCGGCGCTGGCGGAAGCGGCGGCGTCGCAGCCCCGGCATAGTCGGGCGCACCGTACGGCGGTTGTCCGGGGTAGGCCGGCGCCTGGCCCGGCGCCGGACCGCCAGGGTAACGGATCAGCGGCGGCTGAGGCGTTCCCTTGGTGACCGGGAAGTAGTTGACATAGCCGGGGAAACCGATGCCGGTGTTGGGCCGGATGTCCAGTCCGGTGCCGAATCCGGTGTCGGTCACCAGATACTTCACCGGGAAGTTCGCGCTCGCGTCAGGCAACGAACCACAACTCGGCCTGCCGCCTGGACCACCCTTGGCCTGCACGAGAGGCAAGTTGTCGGGGAAGCGGTACGGGTCGTCGCCGAAGAGCAGCCCACCGTCGATGTCGAGGGATTTGCCGTTGCCCCCCATGGCGGCCCTACCACCGTTCTCCAGGTACCACACCGCGCCCTCGAACGTGCACTTGTAGGTCGGTGAATACTTGTTCAGCAGCTCGAAAGTCGGCGCCACCAAATTGATTGCGCTGACCAGTTCTGCTCGTTTCGGCCGATCGTGTTGATCCCGGCGTTCGAGAAGCCGATGGCATCCAGTAGCAGTTCGTTGAGCGCTTTTTTGTTCTTGGTGATCGTTACGCTCGTCGTCGAGAAAGAATCAAGCGTTGACAAAAGATCCTGCGCCGCAACCGAATAGGCTTCGGCAGTCTTACCGAACAGCTGCCAGTCCTTCCGGATGGTCGCCTGCTTCGGGTTCACCGCGAGGAGAAATTGGTTGCCTCCGCTGATCGCCTCGACCGATGCGCTCGCCCTTGCCGCGGAAGCCATCGGCCAATGCCGACAGCACACCGTTCAGTTTCGCCGGGTCGATCGCGTGGACGATCGACTCCAAGTTCTCGAAGACGGTGTTGACCTCGACGGTCATGTTGCGGCTGTGCAGCACCGCACCTTTGGCCAATTCACGGTGACTCGCGCCCGACGCGGGCACGATGAGGTCGACGTATTTGGCACCGAACGCGGTGCTGGACTTGATCTCAGCCTCGATGTTGCTCGGCAGGTAGCGGAATTCGTTCGGATAGATCTTCAGTTTCAGCTTCGAGAGATTCGTGCCTGCCGAGTCGGCGTAAGACTCGACTTTCGACACCTCTCCGATCTGAACGCCGCGCAATTTCACCTTCGCGTCGTCTTCCATGACCAAACCGGCCCGGTCCGAGATCACCGTGAGCGGCACGGTGGTTTTCAGCGTCCCTTCGAACGCCATCGCGGTCAGCGTGCTGACTGCCACGACGAACAGAACGAGCACCGGTGCCCACCAAATAGGATCAATCCCCCGGCGCCGCCGGGTCTCTTGGCTCATCCTCCTCACCCCGACAAGTGGAAGTTGCCGGACTGCCCATAGACGGACAGCGTGATGGTCAACAGAATGAAAACCCCCGCAGTGATCGAAGCACGCACGGCTCGGCCCACCGCTTCGCCGACTCCTGCCGGTCCGCCGGTCGCGTTGTAGCCGTAATACGTGTGGATGGCCATCACCGCAGCCGCCATCGACAGCGCCTCGATGAACGACCAGAACAGGTCGGTCGGATGCAGGAACGACGAGAAGTAATGGTCGTAAACACCACGGGATTGCCCGTAAATGATCGTCGTGCCGAATCGGGTCGCCAGGAACCCCATCAGCATCGCCGTGGTGTAGATCGGGATGACCGCGACAACCCCGGCCACGATGCGGGTCGATGCCAGGTAGGTGATCGGCCGAATGGCCATCGCCTCCAACGCGTCGATCTCCTCGTTGATGCGCATGGCCCCGAGTTGCGCGGTCGCGCCGGCACCGATGGTGGCGGCCAGTGCCACCCCGGCGGTTGCCGGCACGATGAAGCGGACGTTGAGAAATGCTCCTAAAAACCCTGTGAGGGCCTCGATTCCGACATTGGACAGGGTGTTGTAGCCCTGCACGGCGATCAGCGCGCCGGTGGTGAGCGTCAGAAATCCGACGATGACCACGGTGCCGCCGATGACCGCGAGAGCTCCGGTGCCCATCCCCAGGACGGCGATCAGCCGCAAGACCTCACCCGGTAACGGCGAACCGCATCGACGGTGGAGGCGAGCGAGTTGCCCATGAAACGCCGTCTGCTCACCCAGCGTCCGGACAGCGTCGACGACCCGTTCAGAAAGTCGCGGCCGGGGATGTACCTCTCGTCTTCGTCGGTCGTGCTCACGCCCGCCCGCTGCTGCCACTTGTCCGTCACGGCGACACCTTCACGCCGAACGCGGTGGCCAGAATGTTGATCAAGAACAGCGCCATGAACGCGAACACCACGGTTTCGTTGACCGCATTACCCACCGCGGTCGGTCCGCCGCCGACGGATAATCCCTTGTAGCAAGCGATCAGACCCGCCGAAAGCCCGAAGAGCAGCGCTTTGACCAGGGACACGATCACCTGCGGAAGGCCGGTCAAGATTGTCATGCCGAAGATGAACGCGCCCGGCGTGACGTGTTGGACGTAGACCACGAAGAAGTAGCTACCGGTCAGGCCGACCACCGCGACCGCCGAATACAGCAGCAGCGCAACGAATGTCGCGGCAATGACGCGCGGTACCACGAGCGCCTGGATCGGGTTGATGCCGATGACCTTCATCGCGTCGATTTCTTCGCGAATCGTTCGGGCACCCAGATCCGCGCAGATGGCGGTGGCGCCCGCGCCGGACACCACGATCGCGGTGACCACCGGTCCGACCTGGGTGACCGACGCCAGCGCGGCGCCGGCACCGGACAAGTCTCCGGCGCCGACCTCGATCAACACGATGTTCAGGTGAAGACGATCAGAACGGTGTAGGGAACCGACAGCACCAGCGTCGGCACAATCGACACCCTCGCGATGAACCAGATCTGGTCGATCAGTTCCCGCAGAGCGAACGGCCGCCGGAAGGCAGCCGAGAACGTCTCTCCGGCCATGACCACGAAATCGCCCACCGCGCGGGCAGGCTTCGACCAATCGACCCGTGACAGAGCCGACCCCCCTGGATTCTCCGGCACCCGGTTACCCGATCCGCTGGCGATGTGACAATGACCACGTCTGAGTTTGCTCAGGTCGCACGGACCGATGCCCCGGTCGCGGCGTCCGACTAACCGGAATTTAGCAGCTGATCAGTACTGATCTATGAAAGTCAACCATTGGGCTTGCGGTGATTGCGGCGTTCATCGAGTTTGCTCGCTCTGCCGACTCTCGATGCAACTCATCGCGCTCCTCTGGCTTCGGGAAAGTCTTGGGTCACCCGACTGTCAGTGGGTGCGCGCGCGTGCAGGCGCACGACACCAACGCCGTGGGCCGACTGCACGCATAGACCACAACGGAAACTTACGGACTCATGGCCACGAGCGGGAGGTTTCGAATCAATCAGAAGAAATATGAGACCGTCGTGCTCACCCGCCCGGAATCATGCTCTGAACTGGCAGAACGTGCTCGATGCCGACAGGCCCGGCACTCGGTTACACGCCGAGTGCCGGGCCTGCGGGAACAGCTTCAGCCGACGTTGGTTCCGCCCTCGGCGATGCGGCGCACCGCCCGGAGGAAGACGTCGATCTCCTCGTGGGTGTTGTAGAAGGAGAACGACGGGCGCACCGTCGCCTCCAGCCCCAATCTCCGCAGCGCGGGTTGCGCGCAGTGGTGACCCGCCCGCACCGCGATGCCCTCGGCGTTCAGCGCCTTGCCCACCTCGAGTGGCTCGTGCCCAGCCAGCACGAACGACAGCACGCTGGCCTTCTCGTCGGCGGTGCCGACCAGGCGAACACCGGGGATGTCCGCCAACCGCGGTGTCGCGTACTCGAGCAAGGTCTGCTCGTAGGCTGCGATGCGCTCGATGCCCAGCCGCTGCACGTAGCGCAGCGCCTCGGTCAGCCCCACCGCATCGGCGATGTTGCCGGTGCCGGCCTCGAACTTGGTCGGCGGGCCCTGATACAGCGAGCGTTCCAGCGTGACGTCGGCGATCATGTGGCCGCCGCCCTGCCACGGGGGCGTCTCGGTCAGCGCTTCCTCGGTGCCGTAGAGCGCACCGATTCCGGTGGGGCCGTAGATCTTGTGCCCGGAGAACACATAGAAGTCCGCACCCAGCGCGGCGACGTCGGTCGGAATGTGCTGGATCGACTGAGCGCCGTCGATCAGCACCCGCGCGCCATAGCGGTGACCCAGTTCGACGATCTTGTCGACCGGCGTCACCGTGCCCAGCGCATTCGAGACGTGGCTGGCCGCAACCAGTTTGGTCCGCGGACCAAGCAGCTGTTCGAACTCGTTCAGCAGCAAGTTGCCCGCGTCGTCGATCGGAGCCACCTTGAGGATCGCTCCGGTCTGCTGCGAAATCAGCTGCCAAGGAACGATATTCGCGTGGTGCTCCAGGTGGGTGATGACAATCTCGTCACCCGGCTGCAGATGCTTGCCGCCCCACGCGTGCGCCACCAGGTTGATCGCCTCGGTGGTGCCCCGGACGAACACGATGTTCTCCGAGCTCGGCGCACCGATGAATTCGGCGACGGTGTCGCGCGCCTCCTCGTAAGCGTCGGTGGCCCGAGCCGCCAACTCGTGTGCGGCGCGGTGAATGTTCGAGTTCTCGTGCGAGTAGAACTTCACCAGCCGGTCGATCACCACCTGTGGCTTCTGCGTGGTGGCCGCGTTGTCGAACCAGATCAGCGGCTTTCCGTTGATGACCTCTTTGAGGATCGGGAAGTCCGCCCGCACCGCGTTGACGTCGAACACCTCGTGGTCGTCGGTCAGGTGCGGCACCGGGTCGTTGGCGGTGAGGAAGTGATAGTTGCCTTCGTCGCCGGCGGGCGCGTCCGGCGCAACGGGCACAGTGTCCGTCCACCCCAGATCGGGAACCGACGGTGCACCTGTCGGCCACGATGGCGCCGAACCACGGGGGGCGACCGGAACCGTCGGCACTCCTCCGGCCAGCACGCCCGGCAGCGTCGGGACGATGCCCTGAGGCACCGCAAAGGCGCTGAGGTCAGCCGGCACAAACGGATCCGCGATGCCCCCGGAGGTCGCCGCGGCTGACGGTCCTGCCGTCGTATCCGGCACATTGCCCCGCGGGGCGACCGGAACCGCCTGCGGTGGCGGCTCCGGTTCCGGGGACGTCGGAGCGGGAACGTAGACGTCGGAGACACCGAGCAACGGAACCGGGACCGGGTACTGATCCGCGGACCCGGCTGCCGTCTGACCTGCCGAGGCGGCCGTCGTGGTGTCGGGCGCGTTGCCCCGCGGGGCAACCGGAGCCGACTGCGGCGGACTGTCGAAACCGGGCCGGATGCTGGCTGCGTAGAGCTGGGTGGCCAGCGCCGAGAGTTCCGCAGAGCTGAGAGGCAAGTCGCTTTCGGCGTCTACCGCGCGGTGCTCACTTGTACTCATGGAATCGGTCCACGGCAACGCCATCGAGCACGGCGAGGGCGTCGTCGGTGAGCACGGCCAAGGAGTTGTACAGCGTCACCAGGTAGCGGGCGATCGCCGACTCGTTGATGCCGGTGAACCGCACCGACAAGCCAGGCGCCTGCTCGCCGACCAGGCCGGGCTGGAACAGCCCCACCACGCCCTGTCGCTCCTCACCGGTGCGCACCAGGATGAATTTGGTCTTGCTCTTCTCCACCGGCACCTTGTCCGACGGGATGATCGGGATACCGCGCCAGGTGATGAACTGCGCCCCGAACAGGCTCACGACCACCGGCGGAACGCCGCGACGGGTGGCCTCGCGACCGAACGCGGCAACACCGAGCGGGTGGGTCAGGAAGAAGCTCGGCGTCTTCCACACCTTGGTGATCAGCGCGTCGAGGTCATCCGGGGTGGGCGGACCGGTCAGCGTCTGAATGGTCTGCTCGGGCGTCGCCTGGGCCAGCAGTCCGTACTCCGGGCTGTTGACCAGCTCGGACTCCTGGCGCTCTTTGATCGTCTCGATGGTCAGCCGCAGCTGCTGGGCGACCTGGTCGTGCGGGCTGGAGTAGAGGTCGGAAACCCGGGTGTGGACGTCGAGCAGCGTGGCGATCGTCCGCAGCGTGTACTCGCGGGGGGTGGTCTCGTAGTCGACGTACGTCTCGGGCAGCGGTCCTTCGGTTCCCGCGCCGTCTTCGGCGTGAATCGCGACCTGCTCCGGGTTGACCACCCGGTTGACGCGGTAGATACCTGCCTCCACCGGCACCCAGCTGAGCAGGTGCAACAGCCACCGCGGCGTGATGGTCGAAAGCTGGGGAACAGTCTTCGTGGCGTTCGCTAGCTGCCTGGCTCCAAGATCGCCAAGCGCCTGTGACTCGTTCTGAGCCGACGTCATCGTGGTCCTTCCGTCGAGGGTGGATCGGTATCGGGCCGCAGGGCCGGCTGGACCGACCGTGACTCCGCACCGAGCCGCGGCCAAGTATAAAACTCAGCGTGATTTTTATCGCGGCGGGGGTGCGGGTTCAGCGGTCCAAATGCCCGCGTCAAATCATGCCCTATAGTGGCGATATGCAACACGCCGCACAGCCGCGTCTCGTTCCCTCGCGCTGCCTCGCCGTGATCTGTTGTTGCTGTTGTTGTCGTTGATTTCCTGACGCCCTTCTGACGCTGTAGAAATCTTCGCGCTTCCCCGCCTCAGGGCGATTACCTCCGCATGGCCGGAGGGATCGAAATGCGCACCGCTCCAAAGTCTTTCAGGAAGCTCAAGCAACAATGACGATTCTGTTCTCAAACCACGGCACGGCCGCACGGTTAGCGACTGACGGCCGCGTTTCGGTCCGTCCGGCCACTGAACTGTCACGCCTGACCCGCTACCGCGGCGGCACTTATTCGCACACGGTGGAAAAAGTCATCTTCACCGACGGCAGCGCTGCGCGCACCGACCTGATTCGGCTCAATCCCAACGTGCCGGCGTACTCGCTGGACTTCACCGGGATCTCGCCCCACCTTCCGTCGCGCTACCAGCCGGGCACCTGGTCGGACCTCCCCCACTTGCGGGCGTCGGGCAAAGAAGCCGACGTCGACTGGATCCTGCGCCACTCGTATCCGCTGCTGACCACGGCCGAGCTGAGCCGGCAGGTGCGCGAGGCCGGTTACCCCATCGGCACCGCCAACATCAGCGAGCACGAAGCCATCGCCGCCACCCAGGCCGCGATCTGGTTCCTGACCAACGGACTGGCCCTGGAAACCCGGCCGCTCAACGTCCCGATCGCGGCGCATCGCACCCGCGGAGCAGTCACCACCTTCGAATTCGACGGCGAACCCCAGCTGGGCGGCTACTCGGTGTGGTCCCGGTCCAGCGCGGAGCTGCGACTCCAGAAATCGTCGAATGGACTTGTCTGGCAGGATGTTTCGGGCTCACTGCTGACCACCGGCAGCGACGCGGGCCGCTATCAGCGCACGTTGGGTGAGGGCAGCACGTTGTCGGCCCACAGCCACGGCCGCGGCGGACGCGGATACCGCTACTACCGGCTGATCGCCACGTCCGAATCCGGAACACCGAGAATCGAGCACGTCAATTTCTGGTTGACCGGAGCGCGGCATTACCGCAACTCCGACAAGGTCGTACACCTGTACAACTACCTGCTCGCCGGCGCAGCGGCAGCCGGTCGCACGGCTCAAAAGGCCGTTGCCGAGCCAGCACTCATCGACACCGATGCGGTCGCTGACGCTGAACTGGTCGGCCCGTTCCAGGTCACCGCCCCGTTGACGATCGAGGCCTCGGACGGACACCGCCTCGTCGACGCGGACGGCTTTGCCATCGAATCGGTCGAGCCTGGCAGCGACTTCTACGTCCGTCGGGCGCCGAATTCGTCGGCAGCGACCTTGACCGCGAAAACTCCGGCCGATCTGCATGGACGCGTGCTGACCGGCGTGGCGTTGGATCCCACGGCACAACGGTTTACCCCCGTCGCGCTAGCCATCCCCACCGAGACCGCCATAGAGTTCGACATAAGCTGGGAGACGCGACGACCTTTGATCCGCGACCGTGGGAGCGAATCGTAAATGAGCATTGCCGAAGACGTCACACAGCTGGTCGGAAACACGCCCGCTGGTGCGGCTGCGCCGGGTTACCGAGGGCGCCGTGGCCGATGTGGTCGCCAAGTTGGAGTACTTCAATCCCGGGGGCAGCGTCAAGGACCGCATCGGGGTTGCGATGCTCGATGCCGCCGAAGAAGCGGGATTGATCAAGCCAGACACCATCATCCTCGAGCCGACGAGCGGCAACACCGGTATCGCGCTGGCGATGGTCGCGGCGGCTCGCGGCTACAAGCTCGTCCTGACCATGCCGGACACCATGAGCATCGAGCGGCGAGTGTTGTTGCGCGCGTACGGCGCTGAGCTCGTTCTGACCCCGGGGAAAGACGGCATGCCAGGCGCGATCGCCAAGGCTGAGGAGCTGGCCAAGAGCGACCAGCGCTACTTCGTGCCGCAGCAGTTCGAGAATCCGGCGAACCCGGCCATCCACCGCGCCACCACCGCCGAAGAGTTGTGGAAGCAGACGGACGGCAACATCGACTTCTTCATCGCGGGCGTCGGTACCGGCGGCACCATCACCGGTGTCGGACAGGTGCTGAAAGAACGCAACCCAGACGTGAAGGTGATCGCCGTCGAGCCGGCCGCGTCGCCGGTGCTGTCCGGCGGGCAGAAGGGGCCGCACCCCATTCAGGGCATCGGCGCCGGGTTCGTCCCGCCGGTCTACGACGAAGGCGTCGTCGACGAGATCATCGCCGTCGGCAACGAGCATGCGCTCGGCATGGCCCGGCGCCTGGCCACCGAAGAGGGCCTGCTCGTCGGGATCTCCTCGGGCGCAGCGGTTGTCGCCGCGTTGGAGGTGGCTCGTCGGCGCGAGAACAAGGGCAAGCACATCGTCGTGGTCCTTCCCTCGTCCGGTGAACGGTATTTGAGCACCGTCCTGTTCTCCGATCTGGCGGACTAGCCGTGCTCGCCGCGATCCGGGGGGACATCCAAGCGGCCAAAGACCGCGATCCCGCCGTTCCCAGCACGCTGCAGGTCGTGTTCGCCTACCCAGGCGTGCATGCCATTTGGGGTCACCGCATCAGCCACTGGCTGTGGGGCCGCGGCGCGAAAGTGGCCGCGCGCACGCTCGGTGAGGTCACCCGGATCCTGACCGGCGTCGACATCCATCCCGGCGCGATCCTCGGGACCGGCGTGTTCATCGACCACGCGACCGGTGTGGTGATCGGCGAGACCGCCGAGGTGGGCGACGACGTCACCATTTTCCATGGCGTCACGCTCGGCGGAACCGGCGCGCACACTGGCAAGCGTCATCCGACGATCGGAGACCGGGTCATCATCGGCGCCGGGGCGAAGGTTCTTGGTCCGATCAAAGTCGGTGACGACAGCCGGATTGGGGCTAATTCCGTTGTCGTCAAGGAGGTTCCGAACAGCGCCGTGGTTGTCGGAGTTCCCGGACAGGCCATCAGCCACCACGGCTCCAGCGGCAGCGACGCCTTGGTGCCTGACCTGGTCGGGATAAGCCTGCATTCCCTGCTCACCCGGGTCGCCAAGCTGGAAGACCAAGCTCACACGCCGCAGACCGACCGGGTGATCCGGCCACCGGAAGCCGGCGTGTGGCACGGCGAGGACTTCTCTATCTGACCGCCAGCCCGGCTTCGTCCCAGGCTTGATAGCCACCGAGCAGATCCCCGACATTCTCGAAGCCCGCGGCACGCAGCAGGCTGGCGGCGATCAGTGAGCGGTATCCGCTGGCGCAGTACGTGACAACCGGCACTGTCGGGTCGAGGTTTTCGAGTGACTCGGTCAGCGTCGACAGCGGAATCTCGCGCGCCCCGGGAACCACGCCGTCTTCGGTCTCCCCCGGGTTGCGCACGTCGACAACCTGAAGGCCGGGCTCATCATTCAGCAGTTCGGCCAATTGTTCGGGTGCAAAGCGTGCGGCGGTCTCCACCAGGTGCGGGTATCGCGTGAAAACACTTGCCAGGTCGTCCAATTGGCCGATGACCCGGTCGAAGCCCACCCGGGCCAGCCGAATCCTGGACTCCTGCGCGAGCGAGGTATCGCCGACCAGGACGATGTCGCGGTCAGGCGGAAAAACCTGGCCGGCACCCTCGGCGAAGCGACCCTCGAGTCCGATGTTGACCGCGCCGCTCACGTGGCCGCGGGTGTATTCGGCCGCTTCCCGGGTGTCCAGCAGAATCGCTCCTATCGCGGCGTGCCTGCGAACTTCCTCGATGCTCAGCAGTGCCGGCGTGTCGTCGTCGAGCAGTGGGCGCTGTTCGCGGTTGCGCACCGAGTCGTACTCGAAGTAGCGCGGCTGAGGGGACTGACCTTCGGTGATCGACTTGACGAACTCGTCGGCGTCGGAAAACTGCAGAGCGTAGTTGTCGCGGCGCTGGTCGCCGATCGTCGAACTGGTCTCGCTGGACATTTGTTTGCCGCATGCCGAGCCGGCGCCGTGCGCGGGAAAGACGCGGGTCGCATCGGGCAGCTTCAGCAGTTTGTCGTGCAGCGAGCTGTAGAGGGATCGCGCCAACTCCTCCGACGACAGGCCTTCGCCCGACAGTAGGTCCGGCCGTCCCACATCGCCGACGAACAACGTGTCACCGGTCAGCACCCCGTAGGGCACCTCGTCATCCGGGTGCTCGTAGACGACGATGGAGATCGACTCCGGGGTGTGACCCGGTGTCGCGAGTATCTCTAATGTGACTTCGCCCAATGAGATTCGCTGACCGTCTTGCAACGGCTCGACCGCGAACTCGAGCTTGGCTTTTTCGCTGTAGCTGATCTGCGCTCCGGTGGCGGCGGCCAACTCCAGGTGGCCGGTCAGAAAGTCGGCGTGGATGTGGGTTTCGATGACCCGCTCGATCTTCAGTCCGTGCTCGGCGGCTTCGCTCAGGTACACGTCGATGTCGCGGCGTGGGTCGACGACCACGGCGCGTCCGGTGTGCTCATCGCCGATGAGATACGAACCCTGTGACAGGCAGTCCAGGTAGTGCTGCGTGAAGATCATAGGAACAAGTTTCCCGGTGCCGACGAATACCAGCAATTTGAAATCAACGTGAGTTCATGACATGCCTGTTCAGCGGCCGTGGTCACACCGCGGGCAGGCTGATTTCATCGAACGAACCGACCCAGCGGTGCGGCGGACGCGGCGAATGTGGTTCGCCGGGGCGAACGACCCCGAGTACCGACCAGCCAGCGGCGCTCGCGGCGTCGAGTTCATCGGGATGGTCGGACAGAAATAAGATCTCGCTGGGCGCGCGGCCGATTGCCCCGGCGATGGTGTGATAGGAAACGGCGTCCCGCTTGGGCCCGGCATTGGCCAGATCGAACCAGTCGCTGATCAACGACGCCAGCTCGCCACCGCGGGCATAGGCGAACCAATCCTGTTGATTGCGAACCGAACCCGACGAATACACGTAGAGGTCTCGACCGTCGGCGTGCCAGGACGACAGCACCGCGGGAACGTCGTCGAAGAACTCGCCGTGCAGTTCCCCGTTGCGAAAACCCTCGGCGCACACTAGGCCTTGCGCGGCTTTCAACGGCGCAGCTTTGACGTCGGAATCCAGCCAGCCGCAGAGGATTTCCGCAACACCGTCGGGGCCGGCATCCGGGCGACCGGACAATTCGCGGGTTTGTGCGATCACCGGGTCCGCGGTGCCGCCCTGGTTGTCGGCCAACCACCGCGCGAGGTGCCGGCGGGTGTAGTCGTAGAGCTTTTCGCGGACCGAGTCGGTCGGGCTGGTGGTGCCCTCGATGTCGATGACGATCGCGGTGATCACGTCGCAGCGAGTTGATCGAGCGTCGGAAAGCGTTGTCCGATGGAGTCACCGGTGAAATCCCCGATCCAGCCGCCTTCGCGCTCGAAGAACCGGATCGCGGCGAAGTGGGGGTCCGTGCCCATGTCGAACCAGTGCCGGGTACCCGCCGGGACCGTGAGCCGGTCGCCGCGTTCGCACACCACTGCAAAGACTTCGGGCTCGAGATGCAGGTAGAAACAGGCGCGTCCGGCGACGAAGAAGCGCACTTCGTCTTCGGCATGGCGGTGCTCGGCGAGGAATTTCGAGCGAGCGGTGGCCGCACTGGCGCGCCAGTCGGGGTCGTTGTGGTCGGGTCGCAGGGCGGCCACGTCGATGTGCCGGTAGCGATCGTCGGCGTTGATTTCGGCGACTTGCTCGGCGTAGCGGGCCAGAATCTGCTCGGCGGGCTGATTCACGTCGAGGCCGGGCGCGACCGGGCTGTGGTCGAAAGCGATTCCCCGCCCGGCGAGTTCATCGCGGATCTGGCCCGCGTCGTCGGTGCGTAACCGCACCTCGTCGGCGTCGTTGTCGGACATCACCTGCAGCAGTGTCATTCGATCCCTATCTCGCGGCGTCCGGTCAGCGTCACCAGTTCGCAGATGGCCTCCAGACACTCGACCCGGTCGCGGGCCTGCGCGAGGTCGGCACCCCAGGCGGTGATCCCGTGGCCGGCGATGAACAGCACCGGCGGTCCGTTGGGATGCTCGGTCAGGTGTCGCTCGATGTCGTCGCCGATGCGTGCCACGTCCCGATGGTTGGTGAAGACCGGGATGGTGATGGTCTCCGCGGTGCCGAGACCCTTGATCAGCTCGTAGCCGCGGTACGTCAAAGCCGTCGACGCGTTGATGGTTTGGGCGGTCGCGTGCGGCGCGTGAACGTGAACCACCGCCTCGGCGTTGGTTGCCCGATAGATCGCGGTGTGGATGACGGTCTCGGCGGACGGGCGTCGGCTGCCCGACACCGGCTGGGAGTCGGCAACGCTCACCGTCACCATGTCGCCGGCGGTCAGCTCACCCTTGGACAGGCCGCTGCCGGTGATCACCGCCGCCCGCCCGGTTCGAATCGAGATGTTGCCGGCGGTGCCCGGCATCCAGCCCCGCGCATACAGATCGCGGGCGATGGCGGCGATCTGTTGGCCCGCATCGGTATTCGGCTCGCCGATCGGGCCGTTCTCGGTGACGACCGCAGTGATCAGCTCCGGCGGTGTGACATCGAAGGCGGGATTGAACGCCTCAGTCCGGTCCGGGGCGGTCGACACGCCGCCGACATGAGTGATTTCGGCTGCGGCCCGCTGCTCGACGACGATCTCGCGTCCCGTCGCGGTCGCCAGATCGCGGGTCGACTCGGGCGCGACGACGATGAACGGAATGCCGTGTCGGTGCGCGGCGACCGCCAGCGCGTAGGTGCCGATTTTGTTCGCGACGGAGCCGTCGGCGGTGATCCGGTCGGCGCCGACCATCACGCAGTCGACCTGTCCGGTGGCCATCGCCCAGGCGGCAGCGGAGTCGATGGTCAGTCGGTGCGGAATGCCGGCCTCGGCCAGTTCCCAGGCGGTCAGTCGGGCGCCCTGCAGCAACGGCCGGGTTTCGTCGACCAGCACCTCGGCGACCTTGCCGCGACCATGCAGCACCCGGACGGCGCCCAGTGCGGTGCCGACCGCGGTGGTGGCCAACCGACCGGTGTTGCAGTGCGTGAGCACCCGCAGCGGCCGATCGGGACACAGCTGCGACACCAGGTCGGCCGCGCGGTTGGCACATTGCCGGTTGGCCTCGGCGTCCTGCGTCAACATGTGCTGAGCCTCGGCCAGCACCGCGTCCGCGCCGGTGGGCAGCGCGGCCAGCGCCCTGCGCACACCCCAGGCCAGATTCACCGCGGTGGGCCGTGCCGAGGCGATCCGCTGGGCCTCCGAAGTCGCCTTCTCGTCGTCGCCGACGTGGGCGTATGCCGCCAACGCCACCCCGAACGCACCGGCTACCCCGAGGGCCGGGGCGCCCCGGATGGCCAACGTCTTGATCGCCTCGATGAGGTCGTCGACCGTCGTGATGCGCAACCAGCACAATTCGTGCGGCAACCTGCGCTGATCGATGGCCAGCAGAGCGCCGTCGGCCCAGCCGACCGTGGTCTCCTCAGCTATCGTCACAGGCTCCATCCAACCCTCACTTCGCCGCAGCTTCCAGCCTTTGATTCGGCTGGACCTGCAGGTACCCGCCTCGCGGGAAGCCAGTTCGACAAGACAATCGCGCCGATCTGGCAGACAATGATTTGATGCGACTTTTTCTCGGTCTGGTCGGTATTGCGGTAGCCGTCGGCGTGGCGGTGCCGGCGCTGGCCGATCCGCCGCCAGACCCCACCCCGCCGGACCCTGCCGCCGATGCGCACTTCATCGACTCGCTCAGTAAGGCCGGCATGACCTTCCGCAACGGGTCGGATGCCGTCGCGGCCGGCAGATACGCCTGCGACATGATGAACCAGGGTGCGGCTGAAACGGACGTCGTCAGCAAATTGAGCATGCTCAATCCCGGATTGAGCAATGCCGGTGCGATGAAGTTCGCCGCGCTGGCGTCCAGCACCTACTGTCCGGATTATCTGAGCAAGTCGAGCACGCCGACCAAAAGCAGCGGGGGCCTGGGGGGCATGTTCGGCGGTCACTAAAAATACTTGCTCCCCCGGGTGGACTCGAACCACCAACCCTCCGGTTAACAGCCGAATGCTCTGCCAATTGAGCTACAGGGGACTGCTAGGTGTCCGCGAACCCATCGGCGCGGAACGAGTGATGACTCTAGCGTACCGGCGTGCGCACGCCCAACCAGACCGATCGCCCGCCGGCGGGCGCACGGTGGTCGGTATGGGGCAGGATGGACGCACACCACCAAAGCTGAAGAAGGGACCGTTTTGATCCGCTACGTCGTCGTGCTGGGACTGGGCTATGTGTTGGGCACAAAGGCCGGCCGGCGTCGTTACGAGCAGATCGTCGGTACCTACCGCGCGCTGACCGGCAGCCCCGCCGCCAAGTCGATGATCGATGCCGGCCGACGCAAGGTCGCGAATCGGGTCTCGCCGGACGCACGGATGGTGACGCTGACCGAGATCGACGACGCGACCAGCGTGGTCGAGCCGCAGCGAACAGCTCCCACCCTGACGCCGGTCAGGCGGTGAGATCGTCGCCGCTGGCCTGCTCGAGCAGGCTGCGCCGGTAGGCCTCCATCGCGACCAGATCGCCGAACAGCGCGTGATATTCGTCGCCCTGCTCCACCGGCGACATCCGCTGCAGCTTCGACTTCACCTCCGCGATCTGCCGGCCGATCCAGACCTCCTGCAACCGGGCCAGCACACCGGCGATGTAGCGCGGCAGTCTGCTCGTCGTCCTCGACCCGGATGGCCTCGACGCCGAGCTCGTTGACCAGACCGGCGGCGGCGGGTGACAGCGCCTTCTGGCGCACCGAGTCGAGCCACTCGCCACCGCCGACCCCGGTCGCGGTGCCACCGGCCGCTTCGATCGCGGTGCACACCGCGGCGTACCCGGGATGGGTGAAGCTTTCGACGGTCAGCGTGTCGAACACCGGCCCGGCCAGCGCGGGGTACTGCAGCGCCGATTTGAGCGCCTCGCGCTGCGGCCACAGCGTGGGATCCTTGGGGTTGGGACGGGGCACAGCCGGTTTCGCGCCGGCGTCGGCTGCTCGGCGGCGGTGGCGGCGGGTTTTGTTGCGGCCCTGCGCCGTCGGGTGTTTCGCCTCTTCGCGCGCCCGGCTGATGACTTGTGCGACATCGGGCCAGCCGACCCAGCCGGCCAGCTGTCGCGCGTACTCGTCGCGCAGCGTCGGATCCTTGATCTGGGCGACGATCGGCACGCAACGGCGCAGCGCCGACACCCGGCCTTCGGCGTTGTCCAAGTCGATGTCGCTCAGCGTGGTGCGAATCGCGAACTCGAACAACGGAGTTCGTCGCGCCACCAGATCGCGCAGCGCGGCGTCGCCGGACGCCAGCCGCAGGTCGCACGGGTCCATGCCGTCGGCCGCGACCGCGACGAACGACTGACCGGCCAGCTGCTGCTCGCCGGAGAACGCCTTGAGCGCGGCCGCCCGGCCCGCTTCGTCGCCGTCGAACACGTAGATGAGTTCGCCGCGAAAGAAGTTGTCGTCCATCATGAGTCGGCGCAGCATCGACAGGTGCTCCTCGCCGAACGCGGTGCCACAGGATGCCACTGCGGTCGTCACGCCGGCCAGGTGCATCGCCATCACGTCGGTGTAGCCCTCGACGACGACGGCCTGATGCCCCTTGGCGATATCGCGCTTGGCCAGGTCGATACCGAACAGCACCGACGACTTCTTGTACAGCAACGTCTCTGGCGTGTTGACGTACTTGGCTTCCATCGGGTCGTCGTCGAACAGCCGTCGCGCGCCGAACCCGATCACCTCGCCGGACGACGACCGGATCGGCCACAGCAGCCGGCGGTGGAATCGGTCCATCGGACCGCGGCGGCCCTCGCGCGACAGGCCCGCGGCTTCGAGCTCCTTGAATTCAAAACCCTTGCGCAGCAGATGCTTTGTCAGCGTGTCCCAGCCCGACGGGGCGAAGCCGCAGCCGAAGTGACGGGCGGCGTCACCGTCGAAATTTCGCTCGGTCAGGTACTTCCGGGCCAGCTGCGCCTCCGGCGACTCCAGCGCCGCCGCGTAGAACAACTGCGCCTCGGCGTTGGCGGCGATCAGCCGGCTGCGACTCCCCCGGTCGCGCTGCACGTTGGTGGTCGCGGCGCCGGTGTAGCTGATCGTGTGCCCGATCCGGTCGGCCAGCAGCTCGACGGCCTCGACAAAGCTGACGTGTTCGATCTTCTGGAGGAAGGCATATACGTCGCCGCCCTCGCCGCAGCCGAAGCAGTGGAAGTGGCCGTGGTTGGGCCGCACGTGGAACGACGGCGACTTCTCGTCGTGAAACGGGCAGAGCCCCTTCATCGAATCCGCGCCGGCCCGGCGCAGTTGGACGTAGTCGCCGACGACGTCCTCGATGCGGACGCGTTCGCGGATGGCGGCGATATCGCGATCAGAGATGCGGCCGGCCATCGGCCCAGTCTAGAGCCGAGCCCGGCGACGATGCCCGAAGCGCAGCGAGGGCCGGCCCGACTCGGTATTTAACCGGTGCCGATGACGCCGCAGGCGAATCGCTTCTCGGCGTCCGGGGCTGTCCTCGGCGCCGTGCACCAGGATCGCCGTCTTGCTGCCGGCCAGCAGATCGTCCCTGGTGAACGCGTCGGTGGTGGTCACCAGGTAGGCCGCGCCGTCCTGGCGCACCTCCAGGGAGTCCAGGTCGCCGCTCATCGGCTCGCCGGTGTGGCCCGGAGCCTGAAAGTGCATGCCGGCCGACAGGAAGTCGCCGGGCGCGCCACCCGTCCATCGGGTCGACCGAGTTCGGCTCGCACTTGCCGACGCCGTGGATGTGCATTTTGTGGAATCCGGGCGTCAGGATGTGGTCGGCGGTCGTCTTCACCGTGACGGTGGCGTACCCGTTGGCGAATTCGAAGGTGGCCGTGGCCACCGACCGGCCGTCGGCGGTGTGCAACTGGGCGCTGAGGGTCTGACCGCCCGGCGCGGGAGTGCTCGACGAGTCGCGGTGAGGCTTCTGCTGATGCGAGCTACAGGCAGCTGAGTGCGGCGACGGACAGTGCGGCGACGAGGACGGAGCGAGCTTGACCATGGACACGCGAGCCGTAGTCCGGCGGTCTCACGGCCTGCGGCCGGCGGCTCGATGCGTTCGAGGCGTCCCTCGGTGTAGGAGGCGATCTGGTCGACGATCACTCGCAGCCGCCCGCCGTCGTCGGCGGCGGCGTTGAACGCCGGCACGAACATCGGGTCGAGGGTGTGGGGCGCCCCGGCCAGCAACGCGCGCGCCACCCGATGGATGCATTCCCGTTGCCGGGCCTGGATTTCCTGGTGTCGCGGGTCGGACATGATGAACTGCAGCGCCAGCGTCTTGAGCAGGGCGACCTCGGCGCGCACCACCTCCGGCACCGACAGCTCGGCCTGGTAGCGGGCCAGCGGGCCCGGGCCGGCGACCGCCGCGGGTGGCCGCGATCGCCGCCGACGCGAACCGGCCGACCAGCTCGCTGGTCAGTCTGCTTCAGCGACACCGCGGCCGTCAGCGTGCGCGTCGTACTTGCCGACCGCGGCGACCGCCGGGAAGCCCCGCCAGCCGGTGCGCGGCGGCGGCTCAGATCGTCGGCCGCGCATCCCGGCGAAGTCGCGCTCGCCGAGCTTGGCCAGCGCGGCGGCTTCGTCGTCGTCGGCGAGCACGCGAAGGTCGATCCGCCCGGAGACGACGCCGTCCTCGACGTCGTGCACCGAATAGGCGACGTCGTCGGCCCAGTCCATCACCTGAGCCTCCAGGCAGGGCCGATCTGCCGGGTGCGCGGTCGCGCACCCATTCGGCGGCGTCGCGGTCGATGTCGTAGAACCCGAACTTGCGCCGATGCCGATCTCGCGGCCACGGATATTTGGTGACCGCGTCCAGCGCCGCCCGCGTCAGGTTCAGGCCGACGCTATGTCCTTGCCGATCAAGGACTTTGGGTTCCAGCCTGGTCAAGATCCGGAAGTTCTGCGCGTTGCCCTCGAAGCCGCCGTACGCGGCCGCGAACTCGTCGAGAGCCTGCTCGCCGTTGTGCCCGTACGGCGGATGCCCGATGTCGTGAGCCAGCCCGGCCATGTCGACGAGGTCGGGATCGCAGCCGAATCCGATCGCCATGCCCCGCCCGATCTGGGCGACCTCCAGCGAATGGGTCAGTCGCGTCCGCGGGGTGTCGCCCTCTCGCGGCCCGACGACCTGGGTCTTGTCCGCCAGCCGACGCAGCGCGGCGCTGTGCAGAACCCTGGCGCGATCGCGGGCGAAATCGGTGCGGGTGCTGACCCTCGGTGCCCGGCAAGCCCGCGGTCTTCGGCGCCTCGGCCACCACCCGCTGGCGGTCGAAATCGTCGTAGGGGTCTTGCTGCATCATCGACGCCACAGTCTGCCAGTCAGACCAGATTGCTCTGGGACCCGCTTCGTCACGGGGCTAGATTGTCGAGCATGAGCACCCTCCGCCGCTCGGTCGCCGTGTTCATGGCGATGCTGATTTCCGCGTCTGGTCGTTGCGCCGTCGGCCGCCGCCCAGCCGCCGTTCCGGCTGTCCGGCTACATCACCGACAACGCCGGCGGCGCTCAATCGGCTCCGGCCGCGCCGCGATCGAATCGGCCACCGGCAAGCTCTACTCCGACCGCCGCATCCAGTTGTGGGTGGTGTTCGTCGACGACTTCTCCGGACAACCCGCCGTCAGAGCTGGGCGCAGAACACCTCGCGCCGCCAGCGATCTTGGCGACTTCGACGCGGTGCTGGCGGTGGCGACCGTCGACCACTCCTACGCGTTCCTGGTCCCGCACCGGGTGAAGACGATCAACGCCGGCCAAGTCGACGATCTGCGGCGCAACCAGATCGAGCCTGCGCTGCGCCGCGGCGACTGGAGCGGCGCAGCGGTCGCGGCGGCCAACGGCCTGGACCGCGGCCCAGGAGTCGGCGAGCTCGGCGCCCTGCTGATCGGGCTGGGCGTGATCCTGGTCGCGGTGGTGGCGCTGTATGTGGTCACCCGTTGGCGGCGCCGTCGACGGCGCGCCGCCGAACTGGCCGCGGCCAAACGGGTCGACGCGACCGACCCCGATGCGTTGGCGGCGCTGTCGCTGGGCGCCCTCGACGACCTGTCGCGGTGGAAAGTCGTCGACGTCGACAACGCCGTGCGCACCAGCGCCAACGAACTCGCGCTGACGATCGAGGAGTTCGGCGAGCAACGGACCCAGCCGTTCACCCGTGCGGTCGACGACGCCAAAGCGGCTCTGGCCCAGGCATTCACCGTGCGTCAACAACTCGACGACGCGATCCCCGAGACCCGGGCAGCAGCGGCGCGAGCTGCTGACCGAGGTGATCGTCGCCGCGGCGCGCGCCGACCGCGAGCTGGAGTCGCAGCGGGAGGCTTTCGAGGAGATGCGCGACCTGGTGGTCAACGCGCCCGTCGCGCCTGGACGCCCTGACCCAGCAGGTCGTCGACCTGACCGCGCGCATCGAGCCGGCCGAGCAGCGAATGACCGAGCTGCACAACGAATTCGACTCCTGCGGCGCTGGCCTCGGTAGCCACCAACGTCACGACCGCCAAAGACCGGCTGGCTTTCGCCGAGCAGAACCTCGGCCAGGCGCGCGAGAAGGCCGCCAAGCCGGTCAGCGGCGAGCAGAGCGCTCTCGTCGACGCCGTGCGTGCCGCGGAATCTTCGCTGGGACAAGCCCGTTCGTTGCTCGACGCGGTCGACAGCGCCGCCAACGACATCCGGCACGCGGTCGCGACACTGCCGTCGCTGATCGCCGACATCCAGTCCGGCATCGGGCACGCCGACAGCGCACTTGCAGACCGGCACGAAAACCAAGGCACCGCACCTGCGCGACCTGGCCGGCGCCCGGGACGCGGCGGCCAGGGCTCTCGATGCGGCACGCACCGGCGGTTCCGCGGACCCGCTCGGCTCGTTCACCGCATCTGACCAAGGCCGGCGCCGAACTGAATCGGCTGCTGGCCACGGTCATCGAGGAGCAGGCGGCGGCCGAACGACTCAACCGGACGCTGGACCAGGCATTGTTCACCGCGCAGTCGCGGGTGCACGCGGTGTCGGACTACATCGACAACCGACGCGGCAGCGTCGGGCCCGAGGCGCGGACCCGGTCTGTCCGAGGCGACCCGACAGATCGACGCCGCGCAGGACAAGCGATCCACCGACCTCAACGAAGCGATCACCTACGCCAACAACGCCGCGTCGCTGGCCGCGCAGGCCCAGTCGCTGGCCGAGTCCGACGTGCAGTCCGCGCAGACGGCGTACACCGGCGCGCTACGGCGGTGGCGACCACATGGGCGCGTGATGGGCGGCATCATCATCGGCGACATGCTCGGCGGACGGCATGCGCGGCGGATTCGGCGGCGGCTGGGTGGCGGTGGCGGCGGTTGGGGCCCGACGTCGTTCGGCGGTTCGCGGTTCCTCCGACGGCGGCTTCATGGGCGGCGGCGGCCGCTTCTGAGCAGGAAGACTGCCGAAAATGGTGGACGCGGCAGCTCACCACGCCCTAGTGAGCCGCCGCGTCGACATTTCCATGTTATTAGACGGGTGACCAATAGGTGCGGGAAATCGCGAAATTTTTTTGCCAGTTTCGCTTCTGCCCGCCGCAGGCCCGCTAGCAACCCCGCAGTCGCGAACCCAGATAGTCGACAACGGCGTCGATCGCCACCCGCTCCTGCGTCATGGCGTCGCGTTCGCGGATCGTGACCGCGTGGTCGTCGAGCGAGTCGAAGTCCAGCGTCACGCAGAAGGGCGTGCCGATCTCGTCCTGGCGCCGGTAACGGCGACCGATCGCACCGGCGTCGTCGAACTCGACGTTCCAGTACTTGCGTAATTCGGCGGCCAGGTCGCGGGCCTTGGGACTCAGGTCGGCGTGCCGGGACAGCGGCAGCACCGCGGCCTTCACCGGCGCCAGCCGCGGGTCGAGCCGCAACACGGTCCGCTTGTCCACGCCGCCTTTGGCATTGGGCGCTTCGTCCTCGTGGTACGCGTCGACCAAGAACGCCATGAACGACCGGGTCAGGCCCGCTGCCGGCTCGATGACGTACGGCGTGTAGCGGGTGTCGTTGGCCTGGTCGTAGATACGACAGGTCGACACCGGAATGCTTTGAGTGCGTGGACAAGTCGAAGTCGGTGCGGTTGGCCACGCCCTCGAGCTCACCCCACGGATTGCCGGAGAAGCCGAACTTGTACTCGATGTCGACGGTGCGATCCGAGTAATGCGACAGCTTCTCTTTGGGGTGCTCGTAGAGCCGGAGGTTCTCGGGGTTGATGCCGAGGTCGACGTACCACTGGCGCCGGGTGTCGATCCAGTACTGGTGCCACTCCGCTGCGGTCGACGGCTCGACGAAGAACTCCATCTCCATCTGCTCGAACTCGCGGGTGCGGAAGATGAAGTTGCCCGGAGTGATCTCGTTGCGGAAGCTCTTACCGATCTGGCCGATGCCGAACGGCGGCTTGCGGCGCGACGTCGTCACCACGTTGGCGAAGTTGACGAAGATGCCCTGCGCGGTCTCGGGCCGCAGATAATGCAGGCCCTCCTCGGTCTCGATCGGGCCGAGGTAGGTCTTGAGCATCATGTTGAAATCGCGCGGCTCGGTCCACTGGCCCTTGGTGCCACAGTCGGGACAGACGATCTCGCTCATCGGCACTGAGTCTCGGGTCCCCGCCCTTCTTCAATGCGTAGGCCTCCTGCATGTGGTCCTGCCGGTGCCGCTTGTGGCAGTTCAGGCATTCCACGAGCGGATCGTTGAAGACCTCGACGTGGCCGGAGGCCACCCACACCGCGCGCGGCAAGATGATCGAGGAGTCCAGGCCGACGACGTCGTCGCGACCGGTGACGACCGAGCGCCACCACTGCCGCTTGATGTTCTCCTTGAGCTCGACACCCAGCGGCCCGTAATCCCAGGCCGATTTGGTGCCGCCGTAGATTTCGCCGGCGGGATAGACCAGGCCACGCCGTTTGGCGAGGTTGACGACGGTGTCGATGACGGACGCCACGAGGTGCTGACTCCTGATGTTGTGAAACGCGGACGATCCGTCATCGTAGCGATCGAACCCGCGCTCTTTGACATGCGTGGTTATGCATGTGACAGTGGGAGCAGTATGTCCCTCTCCTCCTCCACCGCAGCCGACGGCGACGAACTCGTCGGCGAGCACCAGCACAGCGACGCTGCAGAGCTGCCCGCGCCACCACCACGGGAGATTCTCGACGCCGCCGGCGAGTTGCTGCGTGCGCTGGCCGCGCCCGTGCGGATCGCGATCGTGCTGCAGCTGCACGTTTCTCAACGCTGTGTCCACGAACTGGTCGACGCGCTCGGCGTGCCCCAGCCGCTGGTGAGCCAGCACCTGAAGATCCTCAAGGCCGCGGGCGTCGTCGCCGGTGAGCGATCCGGACGCGAAGTGCTCTACCGGCTGGCCGATCACCACCTGGCGCACATCGTCGTCGACGCCGTGGCGCATGCCGGGGAGGACAAGTAGTGACTACCGGCACCGGCGTGCGGGCTACGCGGCAGCGGGCGGCGATCGCAGGCCTACTGGACACCCTCGACGAGTTCCGCTCGGCCCAGGAGTTGCACGACGAGCTGCGGCAGCGCGGCGAGAACATCGGACTCACCACGGTCTATCGGACCCTGCAGTCGATGGCCAGCGCGGGCCTGCTAGACACGTTGCGCAACGACACCGGCGAATCGGTGTATCGCCGGTGCTCCGATCATCATCACCACCATCTGGTGTGCCGCAGCTGCGGGTCGACCGTCGAGGTTGGCGATCGTGAGGTCGAGGAGTGGGCCGCGGAAGTGGCGGCCAAACACGGGTTCTCCGACGTCAGCCACACCATCGAAATCTACGGCACCTGCTCGGACTGCCGTTAAGTCGTTACGGCACGGCGGATTTCGGCGCCCTTGTCGAGCACCATCAGGACCAACGTGCGTAGCGCTTCGTCGTTGAGGCCGTTGCCCGGAAAGTTGTAGCGCAACACCACGTCGGCTGCCTTGCCTTTCTGCGTCAGCGCCACCGATCCCAACAAGGTGGTGCGCGACTGCTCGGCGACGGTGTCGCGAATCTTCTTGTTCAGCACCAGATCCCACGCCACCATCTGCGTCAGCGACACCAGGTCGAGGTCTTCGTTGATGGTCACTACCCGTAGTGAGGCGATCGTTCCGCCGTGGTGCACGGTCAGCGCGCCGTCCGATTCGGCCTCGGCGGGCAGCACCTCGGAGAGCACGGCCAGCAGTCGTTCCTGCAACGACGGCATCACGCCGTCCCGAACCGTCGATGCCGCAATGCGTACTCCTCGCAGGCCGCCCACAGGTCGCGGCGGTCGTAGTCGGGCCAGAGCGTGTCCTGAAAGATGTACTCGGCGTAGGCCGCCTGCCAAAGCATGAAGTTGCTGGTCCGCTGCTCTCCCGAGGTCCGCAGCAGCAGATCCACGTCGGGAATGTCCGGGCGGTGCAGATGCCGCGCCACGGTGGCCTCGTTGACCCGTTCGGGGTTCAGCCTTCCCGCCGCCGCCTCACGCGCGATATCCCTTGCGGCCTCGGCGATTTCGGTGCGGCCACCGTAGTTGACGCAGTAGTTGACCGTGATCACGTCGTTGCTCAGGGTCTGTTCCTCGGCGATCGCCAACTCGTTGATGACGCTGCGCCACAACCGTGGACGCGAGCCGACCCAGCGAATCTTCACGCCCATCTCGTCGAGGTTGACCCGCCGGCGGCGCACCACGTCGCGGTTGAACCCCATCAGGAAACGGACTTCGTCCGCCGAACGCTTCCAGTTCTCGGTGGAGAACGCGTAGAGGCTGAGCCACTTGATGCCCATTTCGATTGCACCGCAGACGATGTCGATGACGACCGCCTCGCCCATCTTGTGGCCTTCAACCCGTGGCAGACCACGTTGGGTGGCCCAACGACCGTTGCCGTCCATCACGATCGCGACGTGATTGGGCAACTGCTCCGCCGGAATCGACGGGGCTACCGCCTTGGAGATGTGCTGCGGCGGGCGGCGTGGGCCGCCGTCGGGCGAGGGCGGCAACGGCGGGAACACCACCGGCCACGTCGTGGTATCCGGAAAGACCGGATAGTCATCAGGAGCCGGGGCGAGCTGCGGGAAGTCGGACTTCCGCTTGCGCTCAGCCCTCCGCTCTGAGCGGCTCACCCGGCTCGTCTCCATGCGCCACATCCTGCCTGACCAGAGCGACCCGACGGTCGAGCAGGCTGCGATCTATGCGATCCATCGGGTCGCCAGAGCGCGTCCGCTCGACCAGCGGCAGCGTTCGCAGCTGCCGCTCGAGATGCCATTGCAGGTGGGCGGCCACCAATCCGCTGGCCTGGCTGCGGGCTGATTGCGGCGCGTCCTGCGCGGCCTCCCAGTCGCCGTCGCGTAGCGCTGCCATCAGATCCAGCACGCCGAGCGACGGTGTCGTCGCACCGGCGGGGCGACAGAAGGTGCACACGCTGCCGCCCGCCGCGACGTGAAATGCCCGATGCGGGCCAGGCGTGGCGCAGCGCGCGCATTCGGTCAGCGCCGGGGCCCAGCCGGCGATGCCCATGGCCCGCAGCAGATACGCGTCCAGTGCCAGCTCGCGCGGCCGGCTGCCGTCGGCGACCGCCCGCAGTGCGCTGACCGTGAGGCGGTGGAGTTCCGGCGCCGGTGCCCGCTCCTCGCCGGCGAGGCGCTCGGCGGTTTCCAGCATCGCGCATGCGCTGGTATAGCGGCCGTAGTCGCTGACGATGTCGGTAGCGAACGCGTCGAGTGCGACGACCTGCGTGACGATGTCGAGGTTGCGGCCCGGGTGCAGCTGGACGTCGATATGCGCGAACGGTTCCAGTCGCGCACCGAACTTGCTGCGGGTGCGGCGAACACCCTTGGCCACCGCGCGAACCAACCCGTGGTCGCGGGTGAGCAAGGTGACGATCCGGTCGGCTTCGCCGAGCTTGTGCTGGCGCAACACCACCGCCCGGTCCCGGTACAGCCGCATAGGTATCAGTTTGGCACCAGGTAGCGACGGCACCCCGCACGCGCGCCGATAATGTCGGTACCGATGAGTAACTCCGCCAACCAACGCTTCCCGACGCTGACCGACCAGCTGTACCAATTGGCCAGCGGCGAGGTCACCTCCGACGAACTGGTCCGTCGCTCGCTGCACGCCATTGAGCTCAGCCAATCGACACTGAACGCCTTCCGGGTGGTGCTCACCGAGACGGCACTGGCCGACGCCGCCAGGGCCGACCGGCGGCGCGCCGATGGCGACCAGGCACCGTTGCTGGGTGTGCCGATCGCGGTGAAAGATGACGTCGACGTCGCCGGCCAGCCCACCTACTTCGGCACGTCCGGCTATGTCCAGCCGGCCACCCAGGACGCCGAGGTCGTGCGGCGACTCAAGGCCGCCGGCGCGGTGATCGTCGGCAAGACCAACACCTGCGAACTAGGCCAATGGCCGTTCACCAGCGGGCCCGCGTTCGGACACGCCCGCAACCCGTGGTCGGGTCGGCACACGCCGGGCGGCTCGTCTGGCGGTAGCGCGGCCGCCGTGGCCGCCGGCCTGGTCACCGCCGCAATCGGCTCCGATGGAGCGGGCAGCGTCCGCATTCCGGCGGCCTGGACCCACCTGGTTGGCATCAAGCCACAGCGTGGGCGCATCTCCACGTGGCCGCTGCGGGAGGCGTTCAACGGGATCACGGTCAACGGTGTGCTGGCTCGCACCGTCGCCGACGCGGCGCTGGTGCTCGACGCGGCGTCCGGCAATGTCGACGGCGACCTGCACAAGCCGCGACCGGTGACGGTGTCCGATCACGTCGGGCTCGCGCCCGGCTCGCTGCGCATCGCGCTGTCGACGCGGTTCCCGTTCACCGCGTTCCCGGCCCGACTCGACCCGGAGATCGAGGCCGCACTGGATTCGGTCGGCGATCAGCTTCAACTGCTCGGACACACCGTGGTCGAAGGCAATCCCGATTACGGGCTGCGGTTGTCCTGGAACTTTCTGTCGCGGTCCACCTCCGGGCTGCTGGAATGGGCAGAGCGGTTGGGCCAAGGTGTCGAATTCGACCGCCGCACGCTGTCCAACATGAGGATGGGTCGATTCCTCTCGCAGCAGATCCTGCGCACCGCCCGGGCGAACGAAGCCGCCAACCAGCGTCGGGTGGGTTCGATCTTCCGCATCGTGGACGTGGTGCTGGCGCCGACGACCGCGTTGCCGCCGCCGATCGCGGAGGCTTTCGACGGGCTCAGCGGGATGGCAACCGATCGGCAGATGATCGCCGCCTGCCCGGTGACGTGGCCGTGGAACGTGTTGGGGTGGCCCTCGATCAACGTTCCAGCGGGCTTCACCTCCGAGGGATTGCCGATCGGCGTGCAATTGATGGGACCGGCCAACAGCGAGCCACTACTGGTGTCCCTGGCCGCCGAACTCGAGGCGTTGGGTGGTTGGGCGTCGAAACAGCCGGCCGTCTGGTGGAACACCGAATCCGAAGCGGTGCGATAACTTAAGCAAAAGCCCAGTCGGCCAAGCTGTTTGGAGTCGCGCTGGCAGCTCTTGGCGAGCTTGACGCATGGATCACCTGGCTGCGCACCCCGCGAACCGCGGCGTCAACTTTTGCTAAACCGGAGACAGCTTTTTATTTGCCCCGCAAACTGAGCTGGTCAATCCCATCCCAGCTCACACATGAGAATTGCGGGTCGCCGATGGTTTCGAATCCTTTGCAGCCGGGGCCGCCGCCCGGAGCGATCTCGGCGGCGGAATATGACGCTTTCTTGTCCTATGCTCATCGCGACCGCCCGGCCGCTGTGGGGATTCAAAAGGGACTGCACCAGATTGGGCGCCGACTTGGCCAGCTGCGGGCACTACGAGTCTTCCGCGACGACACGGATCTGACTGCCAGCCCCGACCTGTGGGGCCGCATTACCGAGGCGATGGACCGCTCCCGCTTTTTGGTCGTCATGCTGTCTCCGCAAGTGGCCCAATCGTATTGGGTGAATCAGGAGATCGGTTACTGGCTGCAGCGTCACGGGCGGGAGAAGTTGTTGCTGGCGTTGGCCGGCGGTCGCCTGCACTGGGACAAGGAGCACGGACGGTTCGACCCCCAATTGTCTGATGCCGCACCGCCGGTGCTGACCGAGCCTGGTGTGCTGCCGGCCGAGCCGTTCTTCATCGACGTCAGCGCTGACGCGCCGTGGGATCCGCATGCCGCGATCCTCCGGGAGAAGATCACTGCGCTGGCTGCACCCATCCACGGCAAGCCCAAGGATCAGTTGGCCAGCGATGATCTGCACGAGCAACGGCGATTCCGCCGGCTCCGGGCCGGTGCAATTGCCGGGCTAGCCATCTTGACGGTGGCCGCGGTCGTCGCCGCGCTGATCGCTGTCACCCAACGTCAGGAAGCCCTCCGACAGCGCGACCAGGCCGTAGCGGTGGGGCTCGACGCCGAGGCCCAGTCGATGCTGGCCGGCGCCCGGCCCGGTGGCGACATCCGGGCCTTCCAAGAGCTGCTGGCCGCGCGGACCCTGGCCGCACCCGATGAGAGCGCGCTGCTGCATGCCGTGGCTCAGCGCAACACAACAGTGAAAATCGCGGACACCGGGAGCAAGACCGAAGGCGTGGCTTTCAGTCCGGACGGGCATCGGCTGGCCAGCGCCGACGAGGATCACACGGTGCGGTTGTGGGACGCCGACACCGGCCAACCCGTCGGCACGCCGCTGACCGGACACACCGACATGGTGAAGAGTGTGGCGTTCAGCCCGGACGGGCGTCGGCTGGCCAGCGCCAGTATGGACAAGACGGTGCGGTTGTGGGACACCGCCACGGGACAGCCGATCGGAGCGCCGCTCACCGGCCACAGCCAAGGGGTGCGGAGCGTGGCGTTCAGTCCCGATGGGCGCCGACTGGCCAGCGGCAGCTGGGACGGCACGGTGCGGATGTGGGACGCCGACACCGGACAGCCGCTCGGGCCGCCGCTGACGGGACACACCGACGAAGTGTCCAGCGTGGCATTCAGTCCCGACGGTCACCGACTGGCCTGCGGCGCAGCCCACGGCGCGGTGTGGTTGTGGGATGCCGATACCGGCCAGCAACTCGGCGGCCCGCTCGTCGGGCATCAGTATTCGGTAACCAGTGTGGCATTCAGCCCGGACGGGCACCGTTTGGCTAGCGGCAGCACTGACACCACGGTGCGCGTGTTTGACCTCGACACCGGCCAGCCGATCGGCAATCCACTTGCTGGCCACACGAACTCGGTAACCAGCGTGGCCTTCAGCCCGGACGGACAAACACTGGCCAGCAGCGGCGCCGACCAGACAGTGCGGCTGTGGGTACCTGATACCGGCGAAGCGATCGACCGTCTCGTCGGGCACACCGGCGTCGTCAGCGCTGTGGCGTTCAGCCCGGACGGCAAGCGCCTGGCCAGTTCGAGCGAGGATCACGCGTGGCGCTTGTGGGATCTCAATCAAACCCTCAGCGGGCGTTCGGACGGCTCCAGCGATGTGGCCTTCGGTCCCGACGGGCACCGGTTGGCCAGCAGCAACGGCGACGGAACGGTGCGGTTGTGGAACGCCGACACCGGACAGCAGATCGGTGCACCGCTCGCGACTGGCCACATTATGGCTTTCGGCGTGGCATTCAGCTCGGACGGGCATCGGCTGGCCAGCGCCAACGTCGACCAGACGGTGCGGTTGTGGGACGCCGACACCGGTCAACCAATCGGTGGCCCACTGATCGGCCACACCAGCATCGTGAGCAGCGTGGCCTTCAGTCCGGACGGGCACCGGCTGGCCAGCGGCAGCTACGACAACACGGTGCGGTTGTGGAACGTCGACAACGGTCAACCCATCGGTGACCCACTCACCGGCCACACCCTAGGGGTGAACAGCGTGGCTTTCAGCCCCGACGGGCACCGGCTGGCCAGCGCCAGTTTCGACCAGACCGTGCGGCTCTGGAACGCCGACACCGGAGAACCCGCAGGAAATCCGCTCACCGGTCACACCGACGCGGTGGACAGTGTGGCTTTCAGCCCCGACGGGCACCGGCTGGCCAGCGGTAGCGTCGACGAGACCATACGGTTCTGGGACGCCGCCACCGGACAGCCGATCGGCGCTCCCCTCATCGGACACATCAACCCGGTGCGGGGTGTGGCTTTCAGCCCCGACGGGACCCGGTTAGCGAGCGCCAGCCTCGATAAAACAGTGCGGCTGTGGGACGTCGGGACCGGCCAACCGTTGACCGAACCGTTCACCGGCCATGCCGAGTCGGTAACCAATGTGGCGTTCAGCCCCGACGGGCGTCGACTGGCTTCCAGCAGCGCAGACGATACGCTCCGGCTCTGGCCGGCCGTCGCTACACCAAAGATGTTGTGTGACAAACTTATATCCAATATGAGCCGCAAGCAGTGGCGCGCCTGGATATCGCCTGCGATCGGCTATCGAACCCTTTGCCAAGGGCTACCCATCGCGCCAGCTTGACGACTCAAAAGCCGAGTTTGCCAAGCTGTTTGGGGTCGCGCTGCCAGTTCTTGGCGACCTTGACGCGCAGGTCGAGGTAGACCTTGGTGCCGAGCAGTTTCTCGATCTGGACGCGGGCGGCGCTGCCGACTTCGCGCAACCGCTCCCCGCCCTTGCCGATCACGATGCCCTTCTGGCTGTCCCGTTCGACATAGAGCAGGGCATGCACATCGATCAGGTCGTCACGACCCTCCCGCGGGTTGACTTCGTCGATCACCACCGCCAGCGAGTGTGGCAACTCATCGCGCACGCCTTCCAGCGCCGCCTCCCGGATGAACTCGGCCATCAGAACTTCCTCGGGCTCATCGGTGAGTTCACCGTCCGGGTAATACGGCGGCCCGGGCGGCAGCGCGGCGGCCAGCACCCCGATCAGCACGTCGACCTGCTCGCCGGTGCTCGCCGAGACCGGGACCACCTCGGACGAGGCGCCCACCAGTTCACTCGCCGCGACCAGCTGGGCGGCCAACTTGTCCTTGGATACGGTGTCGATCTTGGTGACGATGGCCACCAAAGTCGTTCTGGGCGCGGTGGATCGGATCTGCTCGACGATCCACCTGTCCCCCGTTCCGACCGCCTCGTCGGCCGGGATGCACAAGCCGATGACGTCAACCTCGCTATAGGTGTCGCGGACCAGGTCGTTGAGTCGCTTGCCCAGCAGGGTCCGCGGTCGATGCAGCCCCGGGGTGTCGACCAGGATGATCTGGAAGTCGTCGCGATGCACAATGCCCCGAATCGTGTGCCGGGTGGTCTGAGGGCGGTTCGACGTGATCGCGACTTTCGAGCCGACCAGGGCGTTGGTCAGCGTCGACTTGCCGGTGTTCGGCCGGCCGACGAAACAGACGAAGCCGGAGTGGAATTCAGTCATGGCCGGCTCCGTTTCCATCGACACGGCTGAGCAGCACAGTGCCGATCCGGACCCGGCCGCGATGGTCGGGTCCACCCTCGGCATGCAACCGCAGACCGTGTGACACCACCTCGGAGCCGGGGAGCGGAACCCGGCCCAACTCCAACGCCAGCAATCCGCCAACGGTGTCCACGTCGAGATCCTCTTCGAATTCCACGCCGTACAGCTCACCGACGTCTTCGATCGGCAGCCGCGCCGACACCCGGAACCGGTTGTCGCCCAGCTCTTCCACCGGCGCCACTTCGGCGGCGTCGTACTCGTCGGCGATCTCCCCGACGATCTCTTCCAGCACGTCCTCGATCGTCACCAGGCCGGCGATTGCGCCGTATTCGTCGACCAGCAGCGTCATGTGGTTGCGCGTCCGTTGCATCTCGCGCAGCAACTGATCGAGCGGCTTGGAGTCCGGGACGAACACGGCCGGCCGCATCACGTCCGTCACCGCAGTCTCGCGACCGCTCGCCGATGAGTAATAGGCTTGCTGTACGCAATCTTTCAGGTACACCACGCCCACGATGTCGTCGACGTTCTCGCCGATCACCGGAATCCGGGAATGCCCACTGCGCACGGCCACCGATGTCGCCTCGGCAGCGGACTTGTCGTTTTCGATCCAGATCATCTCGGTGCGGGGCACCATCACCTCGCGGGCCGGTGTGTCGCCTAATTCGAACACCGACTCGATCATCCGCCGCTCGTCGGCGGCGACCACGCCGCGCTGCTGTGCAAGGTCGACGACTTCGCGCAACTCGATCTCGGAGGCGAACGGGCCGTTACGGAAGCCGCGACCGGGCGTGAGCATGTTTCCCAGCACCACCAGCACACGGCTGATCGGGGTCAGCAGCACCGAAATCGCTTGCAGCGGAAGCACCGACACCAACGCGATCGAGTAGGCGTTCTGCCGGCCGAGCGTCCTCGGTCCGACACCGATGACGACGAAGCTGATCACCACCATGACGACCGCGGCGATGAACAAGCCCCAGTCACGGCTGACCTGGCGATAGAAAAACTGGGCCAGCAGGACCGTGGCGCTGATCTCGCACACGATCCGCAGCAACACCACCAGGTTGATGTACCGGGGCCGGTCGGTCATGACCTTGGCCAGCCGCACCGCGCCCGGGCGTTCGTCGCGAACCATTTCCTGCACCCGCGCCATCGAGACAGTGCTGATTGCCGCGTCGATGGCCGCGAACACGCTGCCCAGACAGATCAGCACGATCGCGCCGAACAGCGAAGCCGAGTGGTTCAATTGTCGAAATACCTTGATTTGTCGACCAACTGCTGATCGCGATCCAGCTGACGCTGCTGGCGGTAGAACTCGACCTGATCGGCGACCCACTCCTCGAGCAGGCGGCGCTGCAGGCCGAACATCTCTTTTTCTTCGTCCGGCTCGCCGTGGTCATAGCCGAGCAGGTGCAGGACGCCGTGAATCGTCAACAGCGCCAACTCATGTCCCAGTGAGTGACCGGCCGCCGCGGCCTGCTCGGCCGCGAACTCGGGGCACAGCACGATGTCACCGAGCATGGCCGGTCCCGGCTCGGGCGCATCGGGGCGACCGCCCGGCTCGAGCTCGTCCATCGGGAAACTCATCACGTCGGTCGGCCCGGGCAGATCCATCCAGCGCATGTGCAGGTCGGCCATGGCCGCGGTGTCCAGCAACACCATCGACAACTCGGCAGCCGGGTTCACGTCCATCTGGGTGATGACGAACTTTGCGACGCTGATCAATTCGGATTCGGAGACGTCGATTCCGGACTCGTTGGCAACCTCGATGGTCACGGCCGCCTCACCGGCGGCTCGGGCTGCGTCGCCGCGGCCCGGTTCATCGTCAGCCCGGGCTGTTCGTTTCGCGCGTAGGCGTCCACGATTTCGGCGACCAGCCGGTGGCGAACCACGTCGGCGCTGGTGAGCTCCGAGATGTGAATGTCCTCGATTCCGTCGAGGATGTCGACCGCCGCGCGCAATCCCGACCGGTTGTTGCCCGGCAGGTCGATCTGCGTAACATCGCCGGTGACAACAATTTTGGAACCGAACCCCAACCGGGTGAGGAACATCTTCATCTGTTCGGCGGTGGTGTTCTGCGCCTCGTCGAGGATGATGAACGCGTCATTCAACGTCCGGCCCCGCATGTATGCCAGCGGCGCAACCTCGATCACTCCCGACGACATCAACTTCGGGATCAGGTCGGGGTCCATCATGTCGTGCAGCGCGTCGTAGAGCGGACGAAGGTAGGGGTCGATCTTCTCGCTCAGCGTTCCCGGCAGAAAGCCAAGGCGCTCACCGGCTTCCACCGCCGGGCGGGTCAAGATGATCCTGGTGACCTGTTTGGTCTGCAGCGCATTGACCGCCTTGGCCATGGCCAGGTAGGTCTTGCCGGTGCCGGCCGGGCCGATCCCGAACACGATGGTGTGGTGGTCGATCGCGTCGACGTAGCGCTTCTGGTTGAGCGTCTTGGGACGAATCGTCTTGCCGCGACGGGACAGGATGTCCAGCGTCAGCACCTCAGCCGGTGACTCGTTGCCGGTACCGACCAGCATCGCGACGCTGTGGCGCACGCCTTCCGGAGTGAGCGGCTGGCCACCGGCGACGATCGCGACCAGCTCGGCCAGCACCCGTTCCGCGAGCGCAACGTCGGCAGGTTCACCGGAGATCGTCACCGCGTTGCCGCGCACGTGCAGATCTGCGGCCAGCAGACGTTCGAGGGCGCGGAGATTTTCGTCGGCGGAACCGAGCAGGCCCATGACGAGGTCGGGCGGAACATCGATGCTGCTGCGAACCGAGGATGTGGACGGACCAGCAGCGTTGGTTTCGCGAGGCGTCACGTGTGTCCTAAAGCCTGCTTTCTTCGGTGTAGCCAGCGGGTTAGCGTCCCGAGTCTACCGCCGCCGGGTGAACCAGCCCAATGGTCAGCTCCGGCTGGACGTTGACGGCATGCCCGCCAGCAGCATGTCGAGCGCCCGGCTGAAGTCCGCCTCGGCGCTGGATTGCTGGCTGGTCTGCGCCAGCGTGGCGAGCCGAGGATGTTCGGCGCCGGCGAGCCGCCCGATTTCCGCCGCCACCGCAATTTGCTCGACGTCCCGGTCCGGCCCGGCCAACGGCCCGGCCAACTCCGCCTGAGCGCTGCCCATCACGAGTGCCAGCACCCCGCGGAACGCCGCCAGCAGATCGCCGTCCTCGAGGCCGGCGCGGGCGAGCGCGTCGACGAGCCGCTCGGCCGGTGCGTAGCTCGACGGCGACACGGTTCGCCGGGTCAGGATCAGCGGCACCACGTTGGGGTGCTGCCGCATGGACTGCCACATCGCCATTGCGACAGCCCGGACGTCGGCGGCCCAATCCCGGGACGGGCAGGCAGTTCACGTCTGAGATGACCGCTTCGACGACCAGCTCTTCGAGCTGCCCACGATCTTTGACGTAGTTGTAGAGCGTCATCGGCCCGGTTCCCATGGCGTTGGCCAGTGACCGCATGCTCAGGCCGCCAAGGCCGTCACGGTCGACGATTTCCAATGCGCGGGTCGCGATTTCGGCGACCGTGAATCGAGCTCGCACCAAACCCCAGTTTCTTGAGTACCACTTGACACGTACAACGTACGTAATATACAACACGTACATCGTACGTATCTAGGAGGCGCCATGCGAGCGAGCAACACCACATCCGTATCGTTCCCGTCCGCCGGGCAGCGCTGCGCGGCCTGGCTGACCTTGCCGGCCGGGCCGGGGCCGCACCCCGTCGCGGTATTCGCACATGGGTTCGGCGCCAACCACACCATGGCGCTCGCTCGCTACGAACAGCACTTCGCCGCGTCCGGCATCGCGACGTTCTCCTTCGACTACCGGCATCTCGGTGAGTCAGCGGGCCTCCCCCGACAATGCTTGAGCCTGCGCCGACACCGTCAAGACCTCCATGCCGCGATCGAATTCGTGCGCACGGTGCCAGCTGCCGACGCCAGCAGAATCGCGCTGTGGGGCACCAGTCTCGGCGCCATGCACGTCCTGCGAGTCGCCGCCGAACGGACCGATATCGCGGCTGCGGTGGTGCAGTGTCCGATCGTGTCTGGTCCCGCGACCCTGCGCCGGATCGGACCGGCCGCAGTGCTGCGATTGACGCCGTCGATTCTGGCCGACGCCACTCTCGCCATGGTGGGTCGGCGGCGCCGTTACATCCCGATCGTGGGACCGCCCGGCAGCGTGGCCGCGGTCACCGTTGCCGGGGCCGAAGAGGGATGGAACTCCACCGTCGATCCAGGCGGCGTGTTCGAAAACCGGGTGGCGGCGGCGAATGCTGTCGGCATAGCGGTAACGACTGCCAAGCGGGCGGCACGTCGCATTTCCGCGCCGCTACTGGTATGCGTGTCCCAGCGCGAGACGCTGATGCATCCGCGCCACGCTGAAGATGTCGCCCGCAGTGCACCGCGCGGCGAGATGCGCCATTACGACGGCGACCACTTCGAGGTCTACCATCGCCCATTGCTCGATCGAGCTGCTGACCGACCAGACCGCGTTTCTTCGAAAGCACCTCCGTGTCACCGGCGCGTGAACGTTTGCGGGTCAACGATGTTCGATTCCTCGCCGTCGCCCGCAGCCTCTCCGCCAATGACTGGTCACGTGACAGCCTGTGCTCGAGCTGGACCAATCACGAGGTAATGGCGCACCTCGTAATCGGGTGCGGGGTGTCAACGCGAACAGTCGCCCTCGAAATAGCCAGGCATCGAGGGGTTTTCGACCTCGCCAATGCCGACCTTGCCAAACGGCTGGCGGCACAACGGACACCTTCAGAGCTCATCGAAGACTTCGCCGCATTGATCGATCGGCCGCACGGGCTGGGTCGCGTCTTTCCACGGCGACTGTTGTTGGGCGACCATGTGATTCACGAATTCGACATCGTCCTGCCGCTTGGCATGCAGCCGACCGTCGAAGCCACCGCAATCATCGCGGTGCTGGAAACCCAGGTACGTCTACCCAATCCGTTCGTTCCAGCGGCAGCCCGGGCTCGTGGCCTCTGCTTGCACGCCACCGATCTGGATTGGTCTCACGGAAGCGGCTCGGATCGGATCTCGGGCAGCTCCGCACACTTGGCTTTGGCGCTGGCTGGACGGTCGTGGGCGCTCGAGCACCTCACCGGTGACGGCGTCGCAATGCTGCGCAATCGCGGTTAACTCCTACCGCCGTCGAGATCGACACCAGCGCGCGAAAAGTCGCGTACGAGTCGCGCTCACGTCGATTTCGGCGGGTACGACCACCGCGGTGTCAACACACCCAGCGCGCCGAGTGCGACGGCCGCCGCCGTCGAGGTGCGCAGCACGGTCGGGCCCAGTCGGACGGCCTTGGCACCGGCATCGGTGATCGCGGTCAATTCGTCGGGAGCGATCCCGCCCTCCGGGCCGACCACCAACATCACCGACTTCGCCTGCGCCAGGCTCAGATCCGTCAGCGGCCCGTCGGCCGCCGCGTCCAGCGCCAGCACGATGCCGCCCGACGCCACCACCTCGCCGATCCGTGTGGTCAGCGTCGCGGTGGACACCACACCGTCGACGGACGGAAGGTAGGCCCGTCGAGATTGTTGCGCGGCGGCGCGCGCGACCGCACGCCAGCGCCGCAGGCCCTTGTCGGCGCGGGCGCCGTCCCAGCGGGCCACGCAGCGGGCCGCCTGCCAGGCCAGCAGCGCGTCGGCGCCGGCTTCGGTGGCCAATTCGATGGCCAACTCGGAGCGCTCGGATTTGGGCAGGGCCTGGACCACGGTCACCGGCGGCTGCGCGGGCGGGACCTGCCGGCGGTTCACCACCCTGGCCCGCAGCCCGTCGCGCGAGGCCTCCTCGACGACGCAGTGGGCCACGCCGCCGCCGCCGTCGCCGAGCATCAACTCCTCGCCGACGCGGATGCGTCGCACGGTGGCGGCGTGAAAGCCTTCGTCGCCATCGACGATGGCCAACTCACCGTTTCCGGGCAGCGCGTCGATGTAGAACAGGCCGGCCAATTAGCGGCCGGTAAAGGTTTCGCGCAGCCGACTGAACAACCCGCCGTTGGTGCTGGCGGCCGCGTGCGTCGACTTGACCTCGGCCATGTCGCGGCGTGCGTCGGCTCTTGAATTCGCGCAGCACGTCGGCGTCCTGGTGGTCGAGACGATCGGGTACTACCACCTCGACGTGCACATGCAGGTCGCCCCGCGCACCGGAACGCAGATGCGGCATGCCGTGGCCGCGGCGGGTCGTCACCGAACTGGGCTGCGTCCCAGCGGGAATGGTGATCTCGGTCAGGCCGTCGAGGATCGCGTCGACCGTCACCGTAGTACCCAGCGCCGCGTCGACCATCGGCACCGAGATCGTGCAGTGCAGATCGTCGCCGTCGCGCACGAAGATGTCGTGGGGCTGTTCGTGAATCTCGACATAGAGGTCACCGGCCGGTCCCCCGCCGGGCCCCACTTCACCTTGGGCGGCAAGCCGGACCCGCATGCCGTCGCCGACGCCGGCGGGAATCTTGACCGCGATCTCCCGACGGGCCTGCACCCGTCCGTCGCCGCCGCACTGGTGGCACGGGTCCGGAATGACCTCGCCGACGCCGCGGCAGGTCGGGCATGGACGCGCCGTCATCACCTGGCCGAGCAAGGACCGCTGCACGGTTTGCACTTCGCCGCGCCCGCCGCAGGTGTCGCACGACACCGGCTGCGAGTTGCCGTTGGTGCCGCGGCCCTGGCATCGGTCGCACAGCACCGCGGTGTCGACGGTGACCTGCTTGCTCACGCCGGTCGCGCACTCGGTGAGATCCAGCCGCATCCGGAGCAGCGAGTCCGAACCGGGCCGGACCCGGCCGACGGGCCCGCGCGAGGTCGCGCCGCCGCCGAAGAACGCCTCGAACACATCACCCAGGCCGCCGAAGCCCCCGAAGCCGCCACCGCCGCCCGCCGCCGCGTTCTCCAGCGGGTCGCCGCCCAAGTCGACGATGCGTCGCTTCTCGGGGTCGGACAGCACCTCGTAGGCGACGCTGATCTCCTTGAACTTCGCCTGCGCGGCATCGTCGGGGTTGACGTCGGGGTGCAGCTCACGGGCCAGCTTGCGATACGCGCGCTTGAGCTCCGTATCGGTCGCGTTCTTGCCCACGCCGAGCAGACCGTAATAGTCGCGTGCCACGCTTGACCTTCCTGACCTTTACTGGGCTTCTAGGCCCAGATCGGCCGTACAACGACGGCCATTACTGAATTGTGCCTGCAAAGCGGGTTCAACGTGTACCCAGCACTTCGCCGATGTAGAGAGCAACCGCGGCGACATTGGCAATAGTTCCCGGATAGTCCATCCGGGTGGGCCCGAGCACACCCATGCCGCCGTAGACAGTGTCGAGGGTGCCATAAGTGGTCGACACGACCGAGGTGCCCATCATCTGCTCGGCCTCGGTCTCGTGCCCGATGCGCACCGTGACCTTGCCGGCTTCCTGCTGCGCGGCCAGCAGCCGCAGGACGACGACCTGTTCCTCGAGTGCTTCCAGGATGGAGCGCAGCGACCCGCCGAAGTCCGCGGTGTTGCGGGTCAGGTTGGCGGTGCCGCCCAGCAGCAGGCGCTCCTCGGTGTGCTCGACCAGCGACTCCAGCAGCACTGTCGCCGAGCGGCCGACCGCGTCGCTGAGGCTTTTCGACTGTCCGCCGCGGCCGGTCAGTTGCGCGGCCAGGTCGGCTACCGCGACCGAGGCCGCCGACAGCTTCTTGCCGTCCAGCGCCTGCCCGAGCATCTCGCGCAGCTGCGACAGCTGATGATCGTCGATCACGTCGCCGAGTTCGACGACGCGCTGGTCCACCCGGCCGGTATCGGTGATCACCACCATCAGCAGCCGGGCCGGGGTCAGCGCGATGACCTCCAGATGCCGCACCGTCGACGTGGACAGCGTCGGGTATTGCACGACGGCGACCTGACGGGTCAGTTGGGCCAGTAGGCGGACGGCCCGACGCAGGACGTCATCGAGGTCGACGCCGGATTCCAGGAAGCCCAGGATGGCGCGACGCTCGGCCACCGACAGCGGCTTGACGTCGTCGAGCCGGTCGACGAACTCGCGGTAGCCCTTCTCCGTCGGGATCCGGCCGGAGCTGGTGTGCGGCTGGGTGATGTAGCCCTCGGCCTCGAGGACGGCCATGTCGTTGCGCACGGTCGCCGACGAGACCCCGAGGTTGTGGCGGTCCACCAGCGACTTCGAGCCGATCGGCTCCTTGGTGGCGACGAAGTCGGCGACGATCGCGTGCAGCACCTGAAAGCGGCGCTCATCGGCACTTCCCATCCCGATCGACCCTCCTAACCCAGACCAGTTTACGGGGACAACCAGCAAGTACCCTGTCCTGCATGGTCGCATCGGGGAGCGCCGCAGCCGCAGACGAGCCGCGGATGATCTTCAAGGGCGTGCGCGACGGCAAGCCGTACCCGGAGCACAACCTGTCCTACCGGGACTGGTCGCGCATCCCGCCGCGGCAGATTCGGCTCGATGAGATAGTCACCACCACGACGGTGCTGGCACTGGATCGCCTGCTGTCCGAAGACTCCACCTTCTACGGCGATCTCTTTCCGCACGCCGTGCAATGGAAGGGCGTCATCTACCTCGACGACGGCCTGCACCGCGCGGTGCGGGCGGCGCTGCGGAATCGCACCGTCCTGCACGCGCGGCTGCTCGACCTCGACGCGGTCACCCAGCACGCTGACCAGGCGTAGCGCCCGGTCTGTCAGTTCTCGGCCGAGGCCGCCTGCACCAGCGCGAGCGCGGAGTCGTGCTGCAGCAGCCAGGAACCGCCCTGGTCGATGAACACGAGAGTCTTTTCGACCGGCCCGGCGAACTTCGGTCCCGTAATGGCGACGTCGGCCTTGACACCGTTGCCTGGAATCGGCTGGATGTTGCTGACCGCGAACTGCTCGGGGAAGTTTCCGTTGCGGAAGGCCTTACGCAGGTCGTGATCGGCAACGTGGCCCTCACCCGGCGGGATTCCGTTCTCCACCAGGCCGACCTTGGTCTCATACGACACGCCGGGGTCGGTGACCCGGTTGCACACGTCGGCCAACTGCTCGGGGCTCGGCAGCGGCGGCTGGCCCGGTGCGGGCGGCGGCGGGTCCAGCGGTGCGCTGAATACGACGGGCGCGACCTGCGGAGCGGCGCTGGACGACAGTGCCGTCACGCCAGCCGCGGCGGCTCCCATGGTGGCGACGGCGGCCACTGCGGTGGCGAACAATTTCACGGTCATCGTTGTCCCTTCGATTTGAATACCGGTGTCATTCTGCTGGTCATCGCGTGATCCCTGGTGACCTGGGGGTACCGGCGTGTCGTATTACCCGTTGTCTTACATCGAAACCAGTCGAGAGCGAAGCCCGCAAGCCGCGCCCCTAGCCGACATGGATTCGCCACTCGGCGGCGTCGCGTTGCTGACGCCAGAAGTCCCCGAAACGTCCTCCTGCGGTGAGCAACTCGTCGACCGCGCCGTCCTCGACGATCGTGCCCGCGTCGAGGAACAGCACCCGGTCGGCATGCCGGATGCTGGCCAACCGATGAGCGACGATCACCCGGGTCCGGGGCTGCGGGTCCGCGGTGAGCGCGTCGACCACGGCGGCCTCGTTCTCGGTGTCCAGCGCGCTGGTTGCCTCGTCCACCAGCAGTATCGGCGCGGGCTTGAGCAAAGCGCGCGCAATGCTGACCCGCTGCCGTTCACCACCGGACAGCGCCGAGCCGGCCTCGCCGACGATGGTCTCGGCGCCGGCCGGCAGCCGGCCGGTGAGCTCGTCCACCCGCGCCAGCGCGACGGCGCGGCTGAACTGCGCGTCGCCGGCGGCGGGGTCACCGGCTGCCACGTTCTCGCGGATGGTCCCGTGGAAGAGGTAGGGGTGCTGGAACACCACGCTGCTCGCCGCGCGGCGGGAATCGGCGTCGAGCGTCGCGACATCGACGCCATCGACCAGTACGCGGCCCCGCGCAGGCTGATACAAGCCGGCGATCAGTGCCAGGATCGTGCTCTTTCCCGAACCGGACGGCCCGACGATCGCCGTGGTGGTGCCCGGTTGCAGCGCGAAGCTCACCCCGTCCAGCACCGGCGCGGTCGCGCCGTCGTAACCGAACGTGACGTCCTCGAATTCGATCAGCGGCGCGTCATAGTGACCACGACGAGTGCCGGTCCCGGCGGCCATTACCGGCGCGCCGAGCACCGCGCGGATCCGGTCGAGGGTCGCGCGGGTGCTTTCCAGAGCAGGGCCCAGCTCGCTGATCGAGGTGAACGGCTCCAGGTAGCGCGCGATCACGACGATCAGAGCGATCGCCTCCGGCACGCTCAGCGTGTGGGCGATGGTCAAAGCTGTTGTCGCGCCGGCGAACAGGATCAGGGCGAGTTGGCTGGCCAGGCTGAACAGCAGCTGGCCGGGCACCTGCATGGTCAGCAACCGCATCGTCGCGCCGTGCTGGGCGGCCAGCGCGTCGCCGACCATGCTTCGGGCCGGCTCGACGCGACGCGCCGCACGCAACGCCTGCTGAGTGCGGGCGAACTCGATGATGCGCTCGGTGAGCGACGTGTTCGCTTCAGCGGCAGCCTGATCCGCGCGACGGGCCAACCGGGCCGAGGCCCACAACGCTCCGAGCAGTAGCGGCACTCCGCCCATGGCGGCGACACCGAGCTGCCAGGACACCGGCAGCAGGGCCACCCCGATCGCGGCCGGCAGCAGAACAGCGGTGACCAACGGAGTGAGCAGGTTGACCGCGAGCCCGACGAGTTCCGGGCCGGTCGCGGCGATCGCCTGACGTGCCGTCGCGGTGTTGTCCGCGCTGAACCATTCCAATCGGACATCGGGCAACTGGTCCGCGACGTCGTGCTGGGTGTGGTCGAGCACCGCGAAGCCTAGATCGAAACCGATTCGCGCAGTGGCGGTGTCGATGACCCATCCGGCAGCGGTCGCGGCTGTCAGCCAGCCCAGCCAGGCCAACGCCTGCTGCGGTGCATCGCTGAACAACGCTCCCACCAACGGCACCAGCAGAACGGTGCCGACGGCCCGCACGATCACCGAGACCAAGGCGAGCATCGTGTACACCGCCACCCTGCCGCGACGTTCCGCGGGGACGAGGCCGATCCAGGTGCGGATCATCGGTTGGTCTCCTGCCTGCTCGCCGCGGTCACCGGGTCGCGACGGCCGCTGTCCCACAATCGTCGATAGCGTCCGTCGGCGGCCAGCAGCTCGTCGTGGGTTCCGCGCTCGGCGATGCTGCCGTGATCGAGCACGACGATCTGATCGGCGCCGGCGATGGTGTGCAGTCGGTGCGCGATCACCAATACCGTGCGCTCCCGGGTGAGCCGGTTCAGTGCCTGCTGCACAAGGTATTCCGATTCGGGGTCGGCGAACGCGGTGGCCTCGTCGAGGATGAGCACGCCGGTGTCGGCGAGGATCGCGCGGGCGATCGTCAGCCGTTGACGTTCCCCACCGGACAGGCCGCTGGCAGCGCCGAGCATGGTGTCGTAACCGTTCGGCAGTCGCAGGATGCGCTCGTGGATCTGCGCCTCCCGTGCCGCGGCCTCGATCTGCGCGGGGGTGGCGTCGGGAACGGCCAGCGCGATGTTCTCGGCGACGGTGCCGTGCACGAGCTGGGTTTCCTGCAGGACGAACCCCACCTGGGTGTAGAGCTCGTCGGCGGTCAGCGACCGAAGATCTTGTCCGCCAACGGTGATCGCGCCCTGCTGCACGTCGTAGAAGCGGGCCAGCAGCGCGGCCAGCGTGGACTTACCGGACCCGGACGGTCCCACCAGCGCGGTGACCGTGCCGGGCCGCAGCGTCAGCGATACGTCGTGCACCACCGGTACGCCGGGACGATAGCCGAACGTGACCCGGTCGAACACCACGGTGGCCGACGGGCCCCCGGCCGGTTCGGATGACTCGTCGCGCACCGAGAGTTCCGGCTCGTCGAGGGTGACTTGCAGCCGTCGAGCAGCCAACAGCCCGGCGCGGATGCCACCGAGGCCGTAGGCGATGTTGAGCAGCCGGGCACCGAAGGTGGTGCCCAGCAACAAGAACGGCAGCAGGTTGACCGGGTTCATGTCGCCGGCCACGACCAGCAGCGTGCCGGTCCCGACGATCAGCCACAGGAATGTGGTGGGCCGGGTGACCAGATCCATCAAGGTCTTCTTGCCGGCCAGTGGGCGCTGCCAATCGGTCAGGAAGCCGACGTACTCATCGAGTCGGCGGCGGAAGCTCGAGGCGGCAGCGCCGCCGAAGACGCGGATCACCGGCTGGCCTTCCAGATACGCACCGGCCTCGCCGCTCATCCGCTCGGCCCAGCGTTGCGACTGCGGGATGCGCGGGCCGGACTGAATCGTCATCGACGACGTCAGCACCAGGTAGACCAGCACCGGAATGAACAGCACCAGCGCGACCCGCCAGTCCACGACGAACAGGTAGACCAGCACTGCCAGCGGCGCGACCACCGCGCCGACCGCATCGGGGATGGCATGGGTGACCAAGTAGTGCAGCGACAGCGTGTCGTCGGCGACGAGTTGTTTGATCGACCCCGAACCGCGAGCGGTGAACCAGCCCAACGGCAATCGCGACAATTTGCTCAGCAACCGCGAACGCAGGTCGCTGGAAAACCGCGCATCGACAACGTGCAGCCACAACGTCAACGCGGCACCCAGCAGCGTGCCGAACCCGAGCAGCGCCACCGCCGCGAAGCCGATCTCGCGCAGCTGCGACGACGCGGCACCGGACACCAACTGTCGGGCCAGTTCGACCAGCAGCACGAACGGCGCCAGCTGGACCAGGGTGATGAGGGCTTGCAGCACACCGGAGGCGATGAGCGCCGAGCGCAGCGGCGCAAGCAGCCGGCCCGCCGCCTGGGCACGCCAGCTTCCCTGGACCGCTGTCGGCACATCTTGTACGACAACACTTTCCGGCTCGAGAGTGACCGGATCGTTGCTGAGTGCCACGGTCTCGGGTGCTCCGCCGGCCGCCGCCTCTTGGTCGCCGCGGCGGGTGCCCATCTCGCGGCCCGCGCTCCAATAGGCCTGCGCGTGAATCTCGGACTTGGGGAAGCCGAAGTCATCGCGCAGCCGGGTCCGGACGTGCTTGAGCGTGGTGGCTTCCGGGGTCGCCCAGGCGTGCCAGTCCGACCAGTCGCGGGCTTCGATGGCCGACGCCAGGGATTTCTCGTCGCGTCGGCTGACCCAGTGCAGCCGCAGCCGCGGGTGCTGCGCGATCGGGATCAGCCGGTCGTCGTCGACGTGCTGTTCGAGGTAGACCTCGATCGGCACGTCGTCGGGGACGATGTCGATGATGCCGTTGATGCCCGGAATCGACGCCGAGTCACCGATCAGCAGGTAGCCGGCCGGGTGCTCATCGGGTGTGTCGAAGCGCGACGAGCCCATCAACGACATCAGCGCGATGGTGGCGCCGGGTTCGACGGCGCGGGCCCACAGCGACGCCGGACCCGCCGGGTCGTGCAAGACAACGTCGACGGCGAACCGACCGGTGGGCACGTCGGCTTCGGAGATCGTGTACGCGCGTTGGAATTCGGTGGTCGACCCCTCGGGGTCGGGGAACCAGAACCGCAGCCAGGCCGCAGGTTCGGCCTGGGCATCGGAGAACAGGGTGGGTGACTCCATCCGGATTCGCACGAAATGTGGTGCGATCCGGACGGTTTCGAGGACGGTCGCGGTGTGGTCGCGGGCGCCGAAGCCCCGCAGCATCGCTCCCTGGAACCCACGGGCCATCAGTGGTCCATCGCCTCGCGGAGACTCCGCGGCCGCATGTCGGTCCAGTTCTCCTCGACGTAGGCCAGGCATTCCGCGCGGCCGGCTGCACCGAAGATCTTGCGCCAGCCGACTGGGACGTCGGCGAACGTCGGCCACAGGCTGTGCTGGTCTTCGTCGTTGGCGAGGACGACGAAAGTGCCGTCTTCGTCATCGAAGGGATTGGTGCTCATCATCTCTCCTGGTCGAGGCTGTAGTGGTCGAGGATGGGGCGCTGCGGCCCAGATCGGCGCCGAGCACCCGATCGGACAGCAGCCCCAGGCAACTGAGGTTGGGAAAGCCGGGTCCCTGATTGAGCCCGGCGAGGTTGGGCAAGAACAACTTCGGCGCCACATCGATGACGGCGAGGTCATGTCCGATGGCTTCGGTGACGCGATCCCCGGACAGTGGGCCACCCAGACCCAGCTCCAGCAGGTCGAGCGCATCCTGACTGAACAACGAGGTGAACCACAACGGGTCGGCGCCCGACCCGTCGATGACCAAGTCGAAACCGTGCACGGTCTCCAGGTTTTCACTGCCGCGGTTGGTCGACAGCGTCAGCCTGATCTGCTCGTCGCGCCCTACCGCGTGGGCCACCCGGCCGCGCAGGTGACGGATCCGGTCGTCGGCCAACAACGCGTCCTGGACGTTGGACGAGAACACCCCGCGATCTGTACGCGCAATCGCATCGCGCCGTTCCTCCACCGTCAGTGCGGTCCAATCACTGGGGTCGGAGAACAGCGCATTCTCGAAGAAGCTCTCCCCGCGGGTGAACAACGTCACCTGCGGTGAGATCACCGTAATCGTCGAAACCCGATGCCGGAAAAGCTCATTCAGCATCGCCGCGGCGGTCTCGCCACCGCCGATCACCGCCACCCGCTCGGCGTTGATCCGGTCGTGCTGTCCGGCCCGATGCCAGAACTGCGCGATCGACAACACCCGCGGATTGCCCGGCAGCAACGACCGTTCCGCTTGTCCGGGACCGGTGATCATCAAACCGTCCGCTCGCACGCATGCTTCGTCGGTCTGCAGCGTCCACTGCTCGCCGTCGACGGCGAGTCGTTCGACCTCGCCGTACACCACCGACATGCCGATCTCGTCGGCGACCCAGCGCAGGTACTGGCTCCACCGCCGGTGCGTCGGCGCCGGTCGCCCGCGGTCAATCCACTGCGCGAACTGACTTGTGGCGATCAGATACGACTGCCAACTGTGCCGGGTCATCCGCTCGTCGAGTTCGGCGTTGCGGCGCGGTACCAGCGACGAGCGGTACGGGAAACCGACGTCCTTTTCCGGGCTGGTGCCCAGCCGCTGAGCGCCGTCGGTCCAGCCGCCGCTGGCCTGCCAGTTGGCGCCGACCCCGGTCCGCTCGATGGCCACCACGTCCGGCGCCTCGACGCCCATCTCTCTCAGCACGTGCGCCTTGGCGGCGACCGCCACCGCTTTGACACCGGCGCCCAGCACCGCAAGCGTGGTCATGGCACCATCTCCTCGAGAGCGTGCGTCCAAAGCTGCTGCAGAGCGGCGATGTCCGACTCCCCCAGTATCTCGGGCAGCGCCCGCCACTGCGTCACCAGCACCTGGTGATCGCCACTGCCGAGCACGGTCGCAAGCAGGCTCAGCTCGTACCGGACCGCCAGGTCGGGCTCCGGCAGAGGAGAAACCCCGGTCAGCAGTCCGCGGTCCAGCCACAGTCCACTGTTACCGCCGACTTCGGCGCGACCCAGGTAGTTCAGCAACAGCTGCGGTCCATCGAAAGTGGCTAGCCTGCTTGCGGTGTCGGAGCGCAGGTAGCGCAGCAACCCGTAGTCGACGCCGTCGCCGGACGTCGACGTCAGTAGTTCCCGCACCCGTCGCGGGTCGTCGGTGTCGACGCGTAGTGGATAGATCGCGCTCAGCAGTCCGACCGTCTCGCCTGAGTCCACGAATCCGCCCGCCGCGTCGTCGAACAGCGCGTCGGCCCGGCCGTGGGTTTCCAGCGCGAGCAAGGGCGGAGGTGTCGGCTGGCCGCGCTGTTGCCGCCAGCGGGTGATCATCCGCGACGCGGCGGCGATCAGGACGTCGAACACCGGCAGGCCGCACTTCAGCAACCGGGCAGTGGTGTCCACGTCGAGCATCGCTGTCTGCACCAGCAGTCCCGCGGCCCGGTCGCTGTCCGGCGCCAGCCGCCGCCGACCGAGCTCGGGATCGTCGCCCGCGAGCTGCATCGTCCAATACGGTTCACTGTCCAGGGATTTGGCGCGAGCGGTCATCGCGCGAACCCACTGCCGGTAGCTGGTGTGCTCACGGACCGGCGCCGGGGTGTTGCCGGCCATCAGTGCATGCAGGGTGGCGTCGAGTTCGCCGAGCACCACCTGCCACGACACCGGGTCCAGTGCCAGCACGTGGGCGGCCAGCACCAGCACGCTCTGACCGGTCGATGGTCGCAGCCACGCAGCGGTCATCAGCTTTCCGCGCTCCGGGTCGATGCCGTCGATCGCGCGCGCTGTCTGGGCGGCGACGGCGGCCTGCAGGTCGCCGGAAACCGTGATCTCGGTGAGGATGTCGCCCGGCTCAGCGGTGTGCAGCGTCATCGTCGCGCGATCCAAGCGGCTGCGCAGCACCTCGTGGCCGGCGACGATGCTCGCCAGCGCACCACGCAGGTGTTCCCCGGTGAGACCCTCTGGCAAGCGAATCGCTTCGGCCTGCGCCAGCCTGCGCGGTTCGCCGAATTCGTAGAGCCAATGCGCGTTGGCCAGTAGCGGGATGGGGCCGCTGTCGGTTTCGGCGGCCGTCGCCGGAAGGGCGGCCTCGGCGGCTGCTTCGGCGGCTTCGGTGTCGATGGCCGCAGCGAGTTCACGCACGCTGGCACACTCCAGAACCAGCCTGGCGCGCAGCGCGATACCGCGTCGGCGGGCCGCCTGCACGACCGACAACGCCACGATGCTGTCCAGTCCCAGCTCCAGAAAGTCCGCGCCCGCGTCGATCTGTGTCAGGTGCAGGATCTCGGCGAGCACTTCGGTTAATGCCGACTCCGTCTCCGTTGCCGGCTCGGTTCCGCCCGGCTCGGTCGAGGCGGCCGAGTCGATGGCCGCCAGTGCGGCTTCGTCCAATTTCCCGTTGAGGGTCAACGGAATGCCGTCGACGATGACGATGCGCTGCGGAACCATGTACCGCGGCAGACGGCCGACCAGCATCCGGCGCAGCTCGTTGACCGCGGGCGCGCGGCCGGACGAATCATTGACTGCCACATAGGCAATCAACCGCGGAACACCGTGGCTCTCGTGCACTACGACGCCGGCATGCTGCACGCCCGGATGCGACTCGAGCACGACGGCGATCTCACCCGGTTCCACCCGATGGCCGCGAATTTTGACCTGCGCGTCCGCGCGGCCCACGTATTGCAGCGACCCGTCGGCTTGGCGCCGGACCAGGTCACCGGTGCGATACATCCGCTCGCCGGCGACGAAGGGGTCGGCGACGAAGCGCTGAACGGTTTCGGGAGCCCGGCCCAGGTAGCCGCGAGCCAGTTGAGCGCCGCCGAGGTACAGCTCGCCCGCAACGCCGCTGGGCACCGGGCGCAGCGCGGAGTCCAACACGTAGCCGCGGGTGCGGTTGGTCGGATGCCCGATCGACGGCTCGTCGTGGTGGTCGATGGCGGCCACGACCGCCTCGACGGTGGTCTCGGTGGGGCCGTAGCAGTTGAAAGCCGTCATCCCGGTGCGGGCGCACTGGCTGCGGATGAACGACCAGGAACTGCCGCCTAGCGCTTCACCACCGAGGGCGAGCACGGCCAGCGGCACCCGCGTCAGCAAACCCGCCGACCTAAGCTGAGCAAACATCGAGGGGGTGGTGTCGATCATGTCGACACCGTGCTCGGCGATCGCCGCAACCAAGGCTTCGGCATCGGTTTGGGTGTGTTCGTCGATGATGTGGACAACGTGGCCGTCGAGCAGTGCGACCAGTGGCTGCCAGGCTGCGTCGAACGCGAACGACCACGCATGCGCGATCCGCAACGGACGGCCCAGCCGAGCCGCCGCCGGTCGCAACACATGGTCGAGATGATCGTCGGCATAGGCGCCGACTGCCGCGTGAGTTCCGATGACGCCCTTGGGTTCTCCGGTTGTTCCCGAAGTGAACACCACGTAGGCGCCATGACGTGGATCGACCTCGACTGGCTGGAAGTCATCGTAACCGTCGGCCGGGAAGTTCTCGTCGATGACGATGGTGGCACCACTTTGCCGCAGAATCGAATTCACCCGCTCAGCGGGCATCCCCGGCTCCAACGGCACGTACGTCGCGCCGGCTTTCAGCGCCGCCAGGATGGCGACGACGTACTGCGGTCCGCGGGAAAGCTTGATGGCGACCGGGGTTTCGGCACCGACGCCGTGGGCTGCGAGCGCACCGGCCAGTCGATTCGCCGATTCGTCGAGGTCCCGGTAACTCAACGCGCCACCCGACCAGGTGACCGCCGGGCTGTCGGGCGTGCGCGCGGCGGCCGCGGCGAACCGGCGGTGGATGGGTTGCGCTGTAACGGGTTTCGTCGCGGCGGCGCCGAGCGATGGAGATTCGTCGGAGAACAGCACGCTGACCTCGCTCAGCGGCCGGTCCCAGTGCTGCAGCAGCCGGTCTGCAGTGGCCAGCAGTCGTTCGCCGAGCGTTGTCGCGGTGGTGTTTCCGATCGCGCCGTCGATGACCTCGACCATCAGGACCAGACCCTCGTCCGCCATGTGCGCGGCGAGCACGATCGGGAAGTGCGTGAGACTTTCCACCGCGGCCGGTCGGAACGTGAGGCCGGTGCCCGCCAACTGGTCTCCCGCGGCCAGGCCGCCGGTCGGGAAGTTCTCGTAGACCAGCAAGGTGTCATACATCTCGCCGACGCCGCCCATGGCCCGTAGCTGCGTGTGCCCCAGGTAGCTGTGATCGCGCAGGATCGCCGAATCACGTTGTACGGTGCGGCACAGCTCGCGGACCGGGGCGGCTGCGTCCAGGCGTACCCGCAGCGGGACGGTGTTGATGAAGAGTCCGACCATCGTCTCGACGCCGGCCAACTCGGCGGGCCGGCCGGACACGGTGACACCGAACACCACATCGTCGCGGTCGGTCAGGCGCGAGACTATCGTCGCCCAAGCCGTCTGCAGCAGCGTGTTCAGCGTGACCCCATGGGAGCGGGCGCCCGTGATGAGCCGCTCGGTGGCCTCGCTATCCAGCTGCAGCTCGGTCCGCTGTGGCAGACGCGTCGATGTGCGCGCGGCGTCCTCGCCACCGAACGCGGCCGCCAGCAGCGTCGGACCGGACAGGCCGGCGAGGTGTTCACGCCACACTTGCTGGCTGGCTTCGTGATCGCGGCCGGCGAGCCAACCGATGTAATCGCGATAAGGCCGCGGGGCGACCGGCAGCGCGCCGAGATCGCCACCCGCGCGGTACAGGATCATCATCTCGGCGACGAACACCGGCAGCGACCAGCCATCGATCACGATGTGATGGGCGGTGATCACCAAACGCCACCGTGTATCTGGCAATTCGATGAGCAGGAACCGAAGCGCCGGCAGCCGCTCGAGATCGAACGGGCGACGCCGCTCGTCGAGTTCGATCGCCTCGATGTCCGCTTCCGCGGCGGTGACATCTCGCCACGGCAGATCGACTCGCGACGGCACGATCTGAACCGGGCGGGCGATCCCCTGACTGAAGAAGCTGGCCCGCAAGTTCGGGTGGCGGACCAACATCTTCGCCGCGCAAACGCGGAGTAACACGACGTCGAGGGCGCCGAAGAGGTCGGCGGCCATCCCGATCACGTACGGGTCGTCGGCGGGCTGGCCTTCGGTGAATTCGGATAGGGCAGTCAGCGAATAGAGCCCCTCCTGAAGGGGACTCAGCGCCATCACGTCCTCGATTTCGGGCGTGACAACCTCTTTTTCGGCCTCGGTGGCTTCGGCTTCAGTGGCCGTCATGAGGTTCCGTCGCGAGACTTCGACCACAACTGCGTCACCGCGGCCAGATCGGTCGCCGACAAGCCCGACGTCGTCATCGGCTCGAACCGGCTTTCGGGCGCGTTCTCGATCGCTTCCCCGGCGGCCGGCAGCGCGTCGACTGCGGCGGCCAGTTGCTCGACCGTCGGATTCTCGAACACCATCCGTGGGTTGACCGACAGCCCGACCGCCCTTGCCCGCGAGGCCAATTGGACCGACAGGATGCTGTCTCCGCCGAGCGCAAAGAAGTCGTCGAATCGACCGACCTCCGCCGTGGCGAGCAAGTCCGCGAACACCGCGGCCAACGCACGTTCGGTGTCGGTGCGCGCCGGCTCGGTGTGGCCGCTGGTGCTGACCGCGGGTCGCGGCAGCCCCGGCCGATTCAGCTTGCCGGACTCGGTCTTTGGCAACGCATCGAGCACCGTCAGCGACGACGGGACCATGTAGCCGGGCAGCGTCGCGCTGATCGCGGCCCGCACCGAGGCCGCGAAAGCTGCCTCGTCGACGATAGGTTGCTGCGGCACAACGTAACCGGCCAGGCTGGTGCCGTCGTGGACCTCCCAGGTGCGTGCGGCGGCAGCGGCGACTCCCTCGGCGGCGGCCAGTGCGGCCTCGACTTCGGCGAGCTCGACCCGGAATCCGCGCACCTGCACCTGATGGTCGGCACGGCCGGCGAACTCCAGTCTGCCGTCGTCGGTCCAGCGAGCAAGGTCGCCGCTGCGGTACAACCGGCTACCGGGTTCGGCGGCGAACGGGTTGGCGATGAACCGGGTCGAGGTCAGCGCCGACCGCTTCCAGTAGCCGCGGGCCAATTGGTCACCGGCGTAGTACAACTCACCCACTACGCCGACTGGCACCGGCCGCAGGCCGTCGTCCAGCAGATAGGCCTGCGCCCCGGCCACCGGTGAACCGACGAGCGGGCTCGGCATGCTCAGCCGTCCGCGGGACACCGCACCGGAGGTCTCGGTGGAACCGATATTGTTCAACAGCTCGGGGCCTTGGCCGCCGGCATCGGCGCAGGCGGCCGTCAGCCGCTGCAGCAGCGAATTGCTCACCGGCTCTCCGCCGCACACCAACCGTGCCAGTGACCGCACCGAGTCCGGCGCGCTGTCCACCAGCGCGGACACCAGGCTGGGCACCGCGGTGATCTGGACGACGCCCTCCCGTTTCATCAGCGCGCCAAGTGCTTCGGCGTCGCGATGCTCCGTGTCATCGGCCAGGATCATAGTGGCACCCGCGGCCAGGCCGGCCAGCAGTTCCATGCCGCCTTCGAGGAAAGTCATCGACGCCTGCGACAGGCGAATGTCCCGCGCGCGCGGCGGGTAGTGGCGCAGCTGCCAATCCAGCCGGGCCGCCATCGCGCGCTGAGTTCCGACCGCGCCCTTGGGCTTTCCGGTGGATCCGGAGGTGAACACCAGATACATCGGGTCATCGGGATGGGGCAGGCGCGGTCGCGCCGCGAGTGGGTTCGATCCGTCGATCGCGGCACGCACCTCAGAGTCGTCGAGCAACACGACGGTGGCCGTCGACTCGTCGGGCCAGCTGTCCAACGCCTCGGCGGTGGCGACCACCACCGGCGGCCGCACATCGTCGAGCATGAACTGCTTGCGCGCCAACGGATAACCGGGGTCGATCGGGAAGTACGCCGCACCGGCTTTCACGATGCCGACCAGCGCCACCACCATGTCGATGCCCCGACGTGTCGACAGACCGACAAATGCACCCGGCACCACACCCCGCTCAACAAGCAGCGCCGCCAGATTGTCCGAACGACGATGCAACGCAACGTAATCGAGGTCTTCGCCGGCGCAGCGCACCGCCACCCGTCCAGCCTCGCGCTGCCGGCTCACCTCGAGTAACTCCGGCACCGTACGCGGCCGATCGGGCGGCGACTGCGCCCCGCGGCTCCACTGCGTCACGATGCGCTGCTGTTCCTGCGCGTCGGCGAGCACGACATCCCGCAAACTCTGGTCGATGTTGCTGGCAAACTCGGCGACGACACGAGCCAGCCAGCCGGCCAGCCGCTCGATGGTGGCCCGCTGATACAGCTCGGTGCGGAAGATCAAGTTGCCCATATAGCCTGCGGAACCGGAGCCGTCGGATCCGTCGGTGCCGAAGAAGTTCACGCTGAGGTCGGCATGCGCCATGTCGAACACCGGATCCAGCGAAGTGCACACGGTGTCCTGCTCGCCGTCCGGCGCTGATTCGATGACTCGGGTGGCGGGCAGGTGATCACGCACGTGCACGATCACCTGGAACAAGGGGTGCCTCGACAGCGAGCGCACCGGGCTGACACTGTCGACCACGCGGTCGAACGGCAGGTCCTGGTGGGCGTAAGCAGCCAGCGCCGTCTCCCTGGCCCGGGTCAGCACCTCACGAAGTGTGGGATTCCCGCGTAAGTCGTTGCGCAGCACCAAGATATTGACGAAGAACCCGATCAGCTGATCGAGCTCGGCTTCGCTGCGCCCGGCAACCGGTGTGCCCAGTGGAATGTCGACGCCGCTGCCAACCTTGTGCAGCACCACCGCAACGGCCGCCTGCAGCGCCATGAACTCGGTGACTCCCAATTCGCGGCAGCGGTCGGCGAGCTTGGCACGGGTGGCTGCGTCGATGCTGAAGGTGACCGATTCACCGTCGCCGCTGGGCAGCGGCGGGCGCGGGAAGTCAGGCCGCAGGCCGCTGTCCTCCGGCAGACCGGCCAGCTGGCTCGTCCAGTAATCCCGTTGTTCGGCCCCGACGGCGGAGTCCTCTCCGCCCGGCTCGCCTAGGAAATCGCGTTGCCAGGCCGCGTAATCGGCGTACTGGACTCGCAGCGGAGCCCACGACGGGGCCTCCCCGACGCGACGAGCCCGGTACGCGGTCATTACGTCGGCGAACAGCACACCGGCCGACCAGTGGTCGGACGCGATGTGATGGACGACCAGCGACAAGACGTGCTCGCCACCGGCGTTGAGCACGGCGACGCGGATCGGCCATTCGCGGTCCAGCTCGAAGCAGTGTCGACGCTCCACCTCGAGTTGTTCGTGCAGCCACTGTTCACCGCTGCCCGAGGCGTGGCGCACCGTCGGCTCGCCGAGCGGGCCGACGACTTGATAGGGCACTCCGTCGTCGTCGACGTAGGTGGTGCGCAGGATTTCGTGGCGCGCGACGACGTCGCCGACCGCGGCGATCAGCGCATCGATGTCCCAGGGTCCGCTGAGCTTGGCAGCGAACGGGATGTTGTTGACCGGGCTCGGCCCGTCCACGCGGTAGGCGAACCAGCTTCGCAGTTGCGACGCCGACAGCGGCAGTGGTTCATCGTGGCCGGTGGCGATCAGCTTGGGCCGCGTCTGGCTACGCGCGCCGGAGTGCAGATCGTCGACCCGTTCCGCCAACGCCCCGACCGTGCCGAGCTCGAAGACATCGCGGATGCCCAGCTCCACGCCACATTCCGAGCGGATCGCGGTGACCAGCTTGGTGGCCACCAGCGAGTGCCCGCCGAGGTCGAAGAACGAGTCGTCGACGCCGACTCGGTCGTGACCCAGCAGTTCGGAAAACAGTGTGGCGATTCGGCGTTCGGTGACCGTGGAGGGGTCGCGGTATTGCGCCTTGGCCAGGATCTCCGGCTCCGGCAGCGCAGTGCGGTCGATCTTTCCGTGTGCCGTGATCGGGATCTCGTCGATCACCACGTAGGCGGACGGGATCATGTACTCCGGCAGCGCGGCCGCCACTCGCGCGCGAATCCGGTCGAGATCAACGGATTCGCGGCGGGCGCCATCAACCGGGGTCAGGTAGCCCACCAGGCTCTTGCCCAGCCCCCCCAGGTCGCTTGCCACCACAACGGCCTGCCCGACGCTGGGGTCGACGGAGATCGCCGCACCGACCTCACCCAGCTCGATGCGGAAGCCGCGGATCTTCACCTGCTCGTCGGCGCGGCCGACGAATTCGATGTCGCCGTCGGCGTTGCGGCGCGCTAGGTCCCCGGAGCGGTAGAGACGGCCACCGGGGGTGAACGGGTCGGCGACAAAGCGTTCAGCGGTCAGACCGGGCCGGCGATGGTAGCCGCGGGCCACATGAGTTCCACCGATGTAGATTTCGCCGATGACACCCACCGGGACGGGCTGTAGCGCATCGTCGAGCAGATGTATCTGGGTGTTGATCTTCGGCCGGCCGATCGGCACCACCCGGGTGCCCTGGGCGCCTTCCACCGGGTAGCTGGTGGCATTGACGATGGTTTCGGTGGGGCCGTAGAAGTTGTAGAGCAGGGCGTCGAAGGTGGCGTGGAACTTGTCGGCGATCTCACCGGGCAGCGGTTCGCCGCCGATCGGCACTCGGCGCAGGGTGCGCCACTGGTTGACGCCCGGCAGTGACAGGAAGAGACCGAGCAACGACGGGACGAAGTGCATCGAGGTGATGCCTTCGCGCCGCAGTAATTCGGTCAGGTATCCGATGTCGCGCAGGCCGTCCGGCCGCGGAATCACCAGACGTGCACCACAGATCAGGGTGCCGAAAATCTCGCCGATGGATACGTCGAAGCTGGGTGAGGCCACTTGGAGCAGGCGGTCGGTCTCGTCGACCCGATATTCGTCGCCGAACCAGACGAAGTACTCCGCGATCGGGGCGTGCGGCACCGGAACACCCTTGGGCAGCCCGGTCGAACCCGAGGTGTAGATCAGGTACGCGGTGTTCTCCGGCCCCAGCGGCCGGACCAGTTCGGTCGGCTCCACGGCCGGGTAGCCCTGCAGGCCGGTGACCGGTTCGCGCAGAACGAGTTTCGCTTGAGCGTCGTCGAGGATGAACGCCAAACGGTCGTCGGGGTAGGTGGGGTCGACGGGCAGGTAGACGCCGCCGGCCTTGAGGACTCCCAGCGCGGTGATGACCAGTTCGGGTGACTTGTCGAGCAGCACCGCCACGCGATCTTCGGTGCCGAGGCCTTGCTCGATCAGCCAGTGCGCCAACCGGTTTGCCTCGGCGTCGATCTCTCGGTAGCTGTACTGGCGACCTTCGTAGACGACGGCGACGGCGTCCGGGGTCGCGGCGGCGCGGCGCGCCACCAGGGCCGGTAGCGTGCTGGCCGGATTGACTGAAGTCTTCACCGGCCGAGACATCGCGGAGCCATTCGGCGTCCGCCTCGCTCATCAGTCCGCACGCCGACAGCGTGGTGTCCGGGTTCGCGAGCGCGTGATCCAACAGCACGCCGTAGTGCCGCAGCAGTTGCTCCACCAGCGGACGGTCGAGAACTTCGACCAGGTATTCGGCTTCGACCACCGCGCCGCGGCCCGGGCCACCCAATTCGATCATCAGACCGAGCGGCAATTGACTGATGTGGCCGCGCAGCTCGGCGCGCTCGCACCGGACCCCGGGCGGACTGAAGCCGCCACCGTCGGGCTCGCGTAATCCGAAGCTGACGCGCGTCATTCGCTCGGCGCCGTGCCGGCGGTCGGGATTGGATTCGCGTACCAGCCATTCCAGGTCGACGCGCGAGTGAGCCAGGGCGCCGACTGCGCTGTCCCTGGTCTGCGCGAGCAGGTCCCGGAACGTCATCTCGCGACTCGGGCCGCATCCGCATCACCAGGGTGTTGCCGAAGTAGCCGATCGCGGTCTCGGTTCCGGCACTGCGGTTGAGCACCGGGGTCGCGACGAGAAAATCCGACGCGTGGGTGTAGCGATGAACGAGCGCGCCGAAGGCCGCCATCAACACCATGTATGGCGTGGCGCCGGTCTCTCTGGCGAGCGCCGCGGCCCGGTCGACGGTTTCTGCCGACAGCCGCGCGGTGGCCCGCTGGGCGCGCCAGGTGCTGGGGACCACCGAGCCGGATGCGCCGGGAAGTTCAAGCGGCTCAGGCAGATCCGTCATCAGCGAGCGCCAGTAGGCCAGATCTTCACTCCTGCTGCGAACCGGGTCCCCCGCTACCGCCGGAGCCGGCGCGAGGCTGTCCGCGTCGGTGTAGGCGCGCACCAGGTCGGTGAAGAACGGCGCCCACGAACCGTCGTCCCAGGCGATGTGGTGGGCGGTGAACAGCAGCATCAGCTCGTCGGCACCCAGCCGGGCGGCGGCGATCCGCAACGGCGAGTCCTTGGTCAGGTCGAACGGTTGCCGAAACTGCCGCTGCGCCAGCACTTCCAGCCTCAGCTGGCGGGCCTGCTCGGCAAGGCCGGACAGGTCATGCTCCGCCCAGTCCGGGCGCAGGTCGTCGTGGATCACCGGGTGCGGTTCGCCGTCGCCGCCGGTCTGATACGTCGTGCGCAGCACCGGGTGGCGCAGCGCAACGGCATCCACCGCCTGGCGCAGCCGCTGCGACGTCGACGTCGCCGGTGACGCGGTAGGAGACGCAGATGTTGAGCAGCGCGCCGTCCGGGTCGACCGACTGCACGAACCACATCCGGCGTTGACCGTCGGACATCTCCGGTGCGCGGCGCAAGCAGCATCCGCGGCGACATCCGGTCGGGCCAGGCCACGCTCGGCGATCTTGCGGCGCAGCAACTCCAGGCGCTGCGCTTCCAGCGTGTCCAAGCCGGTGGTGTCAGTCACGCGTGCGTTCCAACCTTCCCCATGTGCTGGCCGTTGGCCGAGTCGGCGCCCAGGACGTCGACCAGTTCGTTGACGGTGATTCCGCCGAGCATCCGCGCGACCGGAGCCGAGTGGCCCACGGTCCGGCGCAGCCGCCGCCGCAGGTCGAGTGCCAGCAGTGAGTCCAACCCCAGGTCGATCAGCGACGCGGTCGCGTCGATCGACACCGAATCGCCAAGATGCAGGGTCGCCGCGAGTTCGGCGTGCACCAGGTCGGCGAGCGGTCGTGCACCGAAGTCGTGTCTGCGGCGCATCTTCGTGCTCGGCGGGCTGGTGGAATGGCGTCGGGATGCCCTGGCTCTCGAAGAAAACCCGGAGCCGGTCGAAGTCCGCGTCGAAAATCAGCGGGTCATCGGCGTACCGGCCCAGGCTGGCCGTCACCGCCGACTCGGCCCGCATCGCGATCAGCCCCGAGCGTTCGGTGCGGGCGATCTCCGCGGCCGCGACCACTCCGGCGTCCTGCCACAACCCCCATCGAATCGCGGTGCAGTCCAACCCGGTTGCGCGCAATTGCGCGGCGAGCATGTCGAGGATCCGGTTGGACGCCGCATAGGCGGCGTGACCGTGACCGCCCCAGACGCCGAAAACCGATGAGCAGGCCAGAATCCGGCATTCCGGTTGCAGCGGCCACACGTCGGCCATCGCGGCCAGGCCCGGCAACTTTCGCGGCGCACACCGCGGCCACGTCCGCACCGGTCAAGCTCGGCGCGTCCGGATGCCGTGGCGATTCCGGCGGTGTGGATCAGCAACGAGGCGCCGGTGCCGGCGAATTCGGCTGCGACGGCCGCGACCGCGGCCCGGTCGGTGATGTCGCACTGCGGGGCGCGCACCTCGACGTGATGCCGCCCGATCAGCGTGCTCAGACGCGTCGGGCTCGACACCGTTGCGGCTCAACAGGATTACCCTGCGGGCGCCGTGTTCGATGCAGTACTTGGCATAGCGCAGGCCGATGGCTCCGCTACCGCCGGTGATCACCACGTTGTCCAGCGCGGCCGCGTCGAGCGGCCGGGTGGTATCGGTTCGCGGTGCTCGCGCAGTGTCCGAATGTAGCGGCGTGGCTCGGCGGCCTCCCCGGCGCGCAGCGCCATCACACCGGCGTCACCGAGCAGCACGTCGAGCGCGGCGACCGCGGTCTGCGCGTCGACGTCGCCCGCCGGAAGGTCGAGGCTGCCGAAGGTCTGGTCGCCGAATTCGAAGCCGATGCTGCGGTGCATCGCGGCCAGCGCCGCCTGGGCCGGCCGGGTCGCCGGTATCACCGGTGACGACTCGTTCGCCGCCGGCGGTGAGCAGCCAGACGGCCCGGCATTCGCGGTCCGATGATCGCGTCGTAGTCGGGCAGCCCCGCGTCTGTCGCGTCCGGCGATCTGCGTCGACGGCGTCCGTCGCGTCCGGCTGATCGAGCGCGGGTGCCACCACCGCAACGATTTCCGCGTCGCACGGCGACACCGCGTGATACCCGCGGTGCGTCGAGGCGGCCGCGCTGAGCTGTCCCCCGTGTGTCGCCGACGATCGCAATGCCGCACCGTGTCGCCGCCGCCGGCGCCGGCACCTCAGTGTGCTGCCAGTCTTCGACGGCGATGGTCAACGAGGTCGCCGCGTCGGCGAGCGTAGTGGTGACGGGTTCTGGTGCAGCCCAAAGGTGCACCGCCCGCATCGGCGCGTTCGGGAATTCGCGCAGCGGTGGTGCAAGCTCAGCGGGCATCGCATCGGCCCACCCGTAGCCCGGGTCGGCGATCGCGGCTGCGGCGATGTTCGCCGACAGCACATCGGTGATCGCGTCCGTCGCGGTGACCCGAGCCGAGGATCACCGCCGAGTCGTCGCCGACCAGTTCGTTGAGCGGGTAGAGCAACGACGGGATGCGCCGACATTTCGATGAAAGCCTCCGCGCCGCATTTTTGGGCGGCGACCACCGCGCGATCAAAACGCACTGTGCTGCAGAGGCTTTCGTACCAATACCGGGAAAAGTCCACGTCGCTGCCCACTTCGGCACCGACGGCCGAGCCGATGAACGCCATCGGGCCGTCCCGGAATGCCGACCGGGGCTGTAGCTCGACCAGTTCGTCACCCAACGGGCGCAGCGCGCTGGTGTGGCCCGGATAGTCCACGGTCAGTTGCTGGGCGAACACGCCACGCGCCCGAGCAACTTCAGCCACCGCGACCACCGCGTCGCGGTCACCCGACACCACGGTTGCCGATGGCCCGTTGACCGCGGAAATCTCCAGCCAGCCGGGTGTCTCGCCGATCAGTGCCTGCGCCTCGTCGAGGCTGAGACCAAGCACCACCATCGCGTAATCGACCGGTCAACCGGCCGACCACGGTGGCCCGCGCGCCGACCAGCGCCGGCGGCGTCGGCCAACGAAATCTTCTCCGCCACATAGGCCGCCGCGACCTCACCGAGGCTGTGGCCGACGGTGATCGCGGGCAGCACCCCGCAGAATTTCCACTGCGACGCCAAGCTGACCGCATGGGTGAACTGCGCGCCCTGAATCTCGGTCCGCGACCACTCCTGCCGCTTGCCGCCCTGCAGGTAGGGCAGCGGTGACGGGAATCCGGCCGCGACGAACGCCTCCGCGCAGCGATCGGCCTCGGCACGATACGCGGCCAGCCGCCGATAGGCCTCCGCCCCCATCGACTGCCACTGGTTGCCCTGGCCGGGGAAAACGAACGTAACGCACGGCGCAACGCTTTTCGAAGATCGGGCCACCAGCGGATGCTCTTCGTCGTGAGCCAGCGCCGATAAGGCGGCCACCAGTTCGCCGCGGTCCGCGGCCCGCACTAGGGCGCGGTGCCGCCGAACCCGCCGCAGCCGGAGCAAGGTGGACGCGACCTCGATGGTCGGATCATGCTCCCCGCCAAGCCGGTTCAGGTAATCAAGAATCGCCGAGGCATCCTGGCCGATCAGCCGCTCATCGTGCGCTGACAGCAATACCGGCACGCGGCCGTCAGGCAGTGGTTGCGCAAGCATCACGCGACCTCGGGAAGGGAGACGATGACGTGCGCATTGGTGCCCGCGATCCCGAACGCCGAAGTCGCCGCGACCCGGTGCCCATCGACGGCTGCCCACGGCGTCAGCGTCGTCGCCAGACGCAGACCCTGCTTTTCCCAGTCGATCTCGGGGCTGGCTTCGTCGGCGTGCAACGTCGGCGGTATGGCGCCGTGTTCGGCTGACACCAGGATCTTGGCCAGACCCAGGGCCCCGCTGGCGGCCAGGGCGTGGCCAAGATTGGACTTCACCGAACCCAACAGCGCCCCGTGGCCGGACTGGGTCTCGCCGTAGGTTTGCGCCAACGACTGCAATTCGGTGCGGTCACCCAGCCGGGTGCCGGTGCCGTGTCCTTCGACCATGCCGACGTCGTCGGGACGGATTGCCGCCTCCGCGAGCGCGCGGCGGAACAAGCTGACTTGCGCCGCTCCACTGGGGGCGCTCAGCCCCGCGCTACGGCCGTCGTGGTTGATCGCGCTACCGAGGATTTCGGCCAGTATGTGCCGCCCGTCGCGCAGTGCCGCCGACTTTCGCTGCAGCACAAAGACTGCCGCTCCTTCGGCCCAGACGGTCCCGCTGGCCTGGGCGCTGTAGGCCCGGCAGTGACCATCGTCGGAGAGTGCGTGTTGTTTGGAGAATTCGACGAAAAACCCGGGCGACCCCAGCACGTTGACGCCACCGGCCAGCGCCAGGTCGCAGTCGCCGTTCTGCAGGGCGCGGACCGCCGCGTGAAAGGCCACCAGTGCCGAGGCGCACGACGAGTCGATCGTCACCGCCGGACCGGTCGATCCCAGCGTGTACGCGATCCGGCCGGAGATCACGCTCAAGGCGGTCCCGGCGAGCAGATGGCCGCTGTATTCCGAGAATTCGGCCATCTGGGGTCCGTATCCAGTGGCGGACGCACCGAGATAGCAGCCCATGTCATGGCCGGCCAAGTCGTCCGGATTGATACCGCTGTTCTCCAAAGCCCGCCACGACACCCGCAGCGCAACGCGCTGCTGGGGGTCCATCGCGACGGCTTCGCGCGGCGATATGCCGAAGAACTCGGGGTCGAACATCGTTGCACCGCTGAGGAATCCCCCACGGTCGTGGATCTCTTTGAACCCGTTACGCCGGGAGCCGGCGAACAGCTCGCGGACCGACCAGCCGCGGTCGACGGGGAACGGAGTCAGCGCCTCGCGCCCGTGGGCCAACAACTCCCAGTAGGCGGCCGCGGTGTCGATTCCGCCGGGCGCCTCCAGCGCCATGCCGACCACCACGACCGGATCCGAGGCGGCCACCGACCTTTCCTCAGCCACCGGCATTCACCCGCGCAGCGACATCGTCGATGTGGTCGTCGAGATAGAAGTGTCCGCCGTCGTACCAGTCGAGGTCGAATGCACCCTCGGTGTGGCTTTGCCACAACTCCAACTCGGCGGCATCGACGCGCAGGTCGCTGTGAGCTCCCAACGCGGAGATGTCCGCGGCAATCCGGATGTCGGGACTGCAGGTATAGCGGTTGATCGCCGCATAGTCGGCGCGCATCGCGGTGACCAGCAACTCGGCGAATTCCGGGTCGGCGAGCAGTTCGACATCTGTCCCGCCGAAGTCGGTCATGTCGACGAGCAGATCGTCGTGGCTGGTCGGCAGGTCGGGCTTGGCCGCGACGGCGCACGGAGCCGGCGCCGCCGACGCCCACAGCTTCTCCACTGCGGCGCCGCGGGATTCAGCGATCCGGGCGAATTCGAAGGCGACCACAGCACCCATGCTGTGCCCGAACAGCCGCAGCGGCGCCACCTGACGCCAGGGACCGGCGACGAACAGGCTACGCGCGAGATCCTGCACGGTTGCGGCAGCGGGCTCATTGAGGCGCTCGGCGCGCTGCGGGTATTGAACGATGTACGCGTCACCGCCGCCGGCGGCCAGCGCGAGTCGCCAGCTTCCGGTAGCCCGTGGCGGCACCGCCGGCGTGCGGGAACACGACGGTGGCGGCTCGCGCTCCCCCTCCTCGACCAGGGATTCGCTTGATCCAGGACGGGAATTCCTTCTTCTGCACCGAGGTCAGATTATCGAAAATCATTGCACTGCTTCATTTCCAGCGATAGCCGCCACCACATGCCCGGCATCCATCCCGACGACCTCCAAGTACAGTTCGGCGACTTGTTCGAGGCGGCCCGGGTCCGATTCGCGACGGCCGAGCAAGCCGGCCAGCGCGGTAATGGTTCGGGTGGCAAAGATGTCGGCGACGATGATGTCCGGGGTGTCGAGCCAGGCCCGGACGCGGGCGACGGCCTGGGTTGCCAGCACCGAGTCTCCACCCAGGGCGAAGAAGTCATCGTCCGCGCCGACCGCATCGACGCCAAGCACGTCCCCGACGATCGCCGCGACCGCGGATTCCACCGGTGTCGACGGGGCGCGGCGTTCGGGCGCCGATGATTCGGCGACCGCCGCAGCCAGTTGACCGGTGACGACGCGCCGGTCGATCTTCCCGGCAAGCGTGTACGGCACGTGATCCACCAGCGACAGGTGTTGCGGAACCATGTGTGCGGGAACAAGATCGGCCATCGCCGTACGTACCTTGTCGACCGTGAGGTGGGGGTCGTCAGCGTGGATGGCCGCGGCCAGCACCTCGGTGTGCCCGGTTGTCGTGACCAAGGCGGCGACCGCGGTTGCCACGCCGGGTATCCGGCGCAGCGCCACCTCGACCTCGCCGATCTCGACGCGGTAGCCGCTGATCTTCACGCGATGGTCGGCGCGTCCGACGAACTCCAGGGTGCCGTCTGGCCAGTACCTGGCCAGATCGCCAGTGCGGTACCAGGTCTGGCCGTTGTGCTCGACGAAACGTTCCGCGGTGAGGTCAGGTCGGCCGCGGTATCCACGCGCGATGCCACGTCCGGAAATCCACAACTCACCGGCGACCCAGTCGGGGCAGTCGTCGCCCCGGTCGTTCACCACTCGGCACACGTTGTTGGTGAGCGGCGTGCCGAACGGCAACGCGGTCAGCTCCGGCGGGAGTTCATTCAGATCGCCGACTTCGAAAATGGTGTTGTGCGTTGCAGTTTCGGTCGCACCGCCCAGCCCCGCAAAGCGAAGCGCGGGCGCCTCGGCGCGCAGACGTCGAACGACCTCGGGCCGCACCCAGTCACCGCCGGTCGGTACCACCCGCACCGACGACAGCCGGCCCGCGCCGACCTCGACCAGCATCTCCAGCCAGCCGGGCATGAAGTGCAACACCGTGACGCGGTGCGCATCGATCAGCCGCGCCCAGGCATCGGGATCACGCCGCTGCGCTTCGTCGACCACCACGATCGAGCCACCGGTACGCAAGGTGACGAAGACGTCCATCACCGAGATGTCGCCCTCAAGGGTCGACAACGCCAGGCAGCGATCCGCCGGGCCCGATCTCGAAATGCCGCCCGATGAATTCCACGGTGTTCATCGACGCGTCGTGGGTGACTTCCACGCCCTTGGGCTCACCCGTCGAGCCGGAGGTGAACAAGACGTAAGCAAGCGCCGCGGGATCGCCGGCGATGGGCTGGAACTGCGGGTCGGCGGGCGCGTCGCGCAGCACGTCGGCGATCGTCAGCGCGGGCACCGGCAATGAGAGCGGCTCCCCGCCGCACACCAAGGCCAGCTTCACCTGACCGGCGTGCAGGATGCGTTCGGCCCGGTCGCGGGGCTGGTCGACACTGATCGGCAGGTAGACACCCCCCGCCGCGAGAATTCCCAGCAGCGCGGGAACCTGCTCGGCGGATTTGGGTCCCAGCACCGCGACGGTGTCACCGGCGCCGATTCCGTTGGCGCGCAACGCCGCTGCAAGTGCCAGCGCCTGGCCCCGTAACTGTCCATAGGTCAGGTCGCCGGAGCCGGAGAGGACGGCGAGCTCGTCAGGCTGCTGCTCCGCACGACGAAAGAAGCCGTCGTGCAGCAGCTCTCCGCTGGGCGCGGCGCTACGGCCGTTGACCTCATCGCGCACCGCGCGCTGCTCCGAGGGCAGCGCCGGCGGGTCGGGCTGCGTCCACGCGTCGCCGGCAGCGGCCAGCCGCCGCAGTTCGTCGACGTGATGGGCGAACATCGCGTCGATCACGCCGGCCGGGAAAACGTCTTCGCGGACATCCCAATTCACCATGACGCCGCCGTCGAATTCGGTGACCTGAGCGTCGAGCGACACCTGTGGGCCCTGCGAGATGATCCAACTCGGCGTGCCGAAGGCCTGGGTGACGTCGTTGCAGAACAGCTCGCCCAGTCCCAGTGCGCTGGTGAACACCACCGGGGCGAGTACCGGTGTGCCGCGGTGGCGGCCAAGGTCACGCAGCACCGACAGGCCGGGGTAGTTCGGCGTGCGCAGCGGCGGTTCGCATGGCGTCCTGGACGGCATGCGCGCGCGACGCCGCGTCGGTCGTGCCGGTCAGGTCGATGTCGAGCAGCAGCGATGAGGTGAAGTCGCCGACCAGATCGTCGACGTCGGGGTGCATGGCCTCGCGGCCGAACAGCGGCACATTCAGCAGGAACCGCGAAGTGCTCGACCAGCACGCCAAGGTGTGCGAGAAAGCGGCGGCGAACATCATCGCGGGAGTGATGCCCCGTGAGCGAGCGTGCGCGAACAGCGCGTCCCGAGTCTCCGCGTCCAACCATTGCCAGCGCCGAGTGCTGTTGGTTGACAGAGCTTTTCCAGTCGACGACGGCAGGCGGGGCGGGTCCGGGAGTTCGGGAATGCGCTGCGACCACCAGTCCCGGTCGGCGTCGTAGGCGGGTTGCGGCTTGGCCTCCCTACGCTCGACCTCATGGCGGTAGTCGCGATAGCTGATAGCCCAATTCCGGTAGTCGCTGTCCCTGATACAGCTTGGCCAGGTCGGCCATCAGGGTGCGGTAGCTCATCGCATCAGCGGCTTGCATGTCCAAATCGACATGCAGGCGTGACTTTTCGCCGGGTAGCAGCGAAAGAGTCAGCTCGAACACCTGCCCGTCCAGTTGCTGGTGCGACTTGGCCTCACGAATGCCGCGCAAGCGCTGTTCGACAACGTCATGGGTGAGGTCGCGCAAGTCGTGCACGCTGACCGGAAAATCGGCAGGCGCGGCGATCTGCTGACTGCCGTCGGAGAGAAACTGCACCCGCAGCATCGGATGGCGCAGGGCCAGCGAGGTGGCAGCCCCGCGCAGCCGATCGGGATCGATTGCCCCGCCATCGAATTCGACATACAGGTGACCGGCGACCCCACCCAGCGGCTGACTGTCGTGGCGGCCGACCCACATCGCGTGCTGCATCGGGGCCAGTGGAAATGCATCGCCGGACGCACCATTGCGCTGCGGCGCGCTTCGACCGGCTCGACAGCACCGGCACCCACAAGCAGCGACCACGCCTCGATCGTGGGTTCGGCCGCCAACGCGGCGAAGTCGACGTCGACCCCTCGACGACGCCACTTGCCGGCCAACGACATCATCCTGATCGAGTCGAGGCCCTGACTGACGAGGTTGCCGCTGGGGTCGACGGAATCGGCGCCGACACCGAGCAATTCGGCGACCTCGGCGCGCACCTCACGCGGGCTGCCAGCAACGGAAGCCCCGAACCCGCCAGTTGTCACGCCCACCCCTCTGTCAGTTAGTGGAGGCTAGCCTAAATTGCTGGCCACTTTAGTGGCTCGGTACCTGCGAACGCTAGCGGCGCAAAGTCCCACGGCGTCACGCGGCGGATGCGGTGACGCAGACCACATTTTCGGCCGCCTCGCGACGGCGTCAGCGGCTGGACCAGCGGTTATTGCACGCCCGTCACCACGAACCAAAGCTGCACCTAAGTGAGGTTAGGCAAGCCTATTGTGGCTCAGCTAAATCTCAGGTAGCGTCGCGTCCCGCCTGGTTATGACGCGATATCCACTTATCTTCACTTAAGGAGATGCCCGTGCATCTAGCTTTCCCGCCTCACACGAAGGCGGCCCACACCAGCCGTCTCATGATCGCCGGCCTCGCGGTCGCAGGCGTCGGCCTGTTCGCGATGAATGCGCCGACGTCCACCGGCCCGCTGGTCGAGCACCACGACGTGAAGCTGGCCTCTGGCGAAGTTGATTGGACGACGTTCCTCGCCAACGTGAACGACAACCTGGCGACTCTGCAAACGGAAGGCGCCACTGTCGAGCACTGAACTGTCGACGGCACTCGGAAACGTCTCGGGCGCCTTCGATACTCAGATCAGCACCGCTCTGTCCGGCTTTGAAACGGGCGTCAACAACGCACTGTTCGGCGGCTGGTACGGCGGCGACGACGGCTACGTCTTCGGGCTCTTCGGCGGCGAGCCGGTCCTCGGTGGTCCCGATGCCGTCCCCACCACCGGCAGCCTGCTGGCGACACTCTCGGCCGATTTTGCGAATATCTCGACCAACCCGAACGGTAGCGAGCAGCTCTTCAGCGACTTCAACAATTACACGCTGGAGCTGTTGGACCACACGGCCAAGCCACTGCTGGCTCCACTGCTTGACGAGACCAGCAAGGGTCTGACGACGTACTCGATTCCTGTCGAGCTGTCGCAGATCCAGACCAACCTGCTGGAACAGTTCGGCACCTACAACGAGCTGAAGGGTTTCACCGAGACCTTGCTGTCTCCCGAGCTCAGCGGCATGTTTGCGCTGACCAGCGACCTGGACGCCATTAGCGCCGCTTCCGCGGCCGGCGACAGCGCCACGGCCATGTCCGACCTGAACAACCTGGGGTCCGACGTGCTCAATGCCATCGTCAACGGCTACGACGCCGGCATCAACCCTGTTGACGGCTCTGAAAACCTGTTCCCCGGCCTGCTCAACGCAGGCAGCTTCCTCGACGAGCTGTACACAACGTGGACCGAGCAGTTCGTGACGGCGCTGGGCACGTTGGGTGCTGAGTCCGGTGCATCAGTTGCGGCGGAATCTGTCTCGACTGCACTGCCCGACCTGTTCACGGGGCTGTTCTAACCTCTGAACGAAGGACACGCGAAGGCGGGATGGACGTGTATCGTCCGTCCCGCCTTTCGCTTGTAGGACAGCCGAACTGGAGGCCAGCGATGTCGTCTTCCGTCCTGGACGGCTTTGTGCCGTTTCCGCCCGACCGCGCGGCGCACTACCGGGCCGCCGGTTACTGGAACGGCCGGACCGTCGACTCGATGCTGACCGACGCAGCACACCGCCGGCCGACCCACGTCGCGGTCGTCGATGCCGACGGACCTGGGCGGCTGACCTTCGCGCAACTGGACCAACGCGCCGATCGTGCCGCTGCGGGCCTCGCTGACCTGGGCATCGCCGTCGGTGATCGGGTGCTACTGCAGCTACCGAACAGCTGCGAGTTCGCGGTGGCACTGTTCGCGCTTCTGCGGGTCGGCGCGATCCCGGTGATGTGCCTGACCGGCCACCGTGCGGCCGAGCTGGGGCACTTCGCCGCCGTCAGCGAGGCGACGGCGTTGCTGATCCCAGACAGCGCAAGCGGTTTCGACTACCGCCCGATGGCGCAAGAACTCTCCCGCAACCATCCTGGGCTGCGCCACGTGATCGTCGACGGCGATCCCGGGCCATTTGTCTCGTGGTCGCACGTCTGCGCCAGCGACGCCGAAAAACCCGGACTACCAATCCAGATCCGGAGTCCCCCGCGTTGCTGCTGGTGTCCGGCGGCACCACCGGCACGCCGAAGCTCATCCCCCGCACCCACAACGACTACGTGTACAACGCCACCGCCAGCGCCGCGCTCTGCGGGCTCACCTCCGACGACGTCTACCTGGCGGCTTTGCCTGCCGCGCACAACTTTCCGCTGGCCTGCCCCGGACTGCTCGGCGCCATATCGGCCGGTGCAACCACGGTGTTTCTCGCCAACCCCAGCCCTGAGTCGGCGTTCGGCGCGATCGCGCGCTTTCGCGTCACCGTCACCGCGCTAGTGCCGGCGCTGGCCAACTTGTGGGCACAGGCCACCGAATGGGAGCCGGAGGCGCCAACTTCGCTGCGGCTGTTGCAGGTTGGCGGCGCCAAGTTGGAAGCCGTTGATGCCCAACGGGTCCGCGAGACACTGACCCCGGGCCTACAACAGGTGTTCGGTATGGCCGAAGGTCTGCTGAACTACACGCGCCCCGGCGACCCGCCGGACGTCGTCGACCACACCCAGGGCCGTCCGCTGTGTGCCGATGACGAACTACGTATCGTCGACGACGCCGGTCAACCCGTGCCGGCCGGCGCCGAGGGTGAACTGCTGGTCCGGGGCCCGTACACATTCAACGGGTACTTCCGAGCCGATGAAGCGAACGCGAACTCCTTCGACCCCCAGGGCTTCTACCGCAGCGGCGATCTTGTTCGTCAGCACCCGGGTGGAAACTTAGAGGTCACCGGCCGGGTAAAAGACGTCATTCATCGCGGCGGCGAGACCATTCCGGCGGCCGATCTCGAAGAGCATTTGCGCACGCACCCGGCAATCTCGTCGGCGGCAGCGGTAGCGTTGCCCGACCCCTACCTGGGCGAAAAGATCTGCGCAGCAGTTGTTTTCACGTCAGAATCGGTGACTTTGCCGGAGTTGAACAGCTATCTCGACCAGCGCGGGGTGGCGCGGCATGCGCGACCCGATGTACTCAGAGCGATGGCCTCGTTGCCGACTACACCGGTCGGCAAGGTCGACAAAAAGGCCATTATTCGACAATTACAGTCTTAAGATTCGATGCCGAATTCATCGAGTTCGGACAGAGATCCTTTAGCTTTCGCCATTACTGTCAGTGACATGAAGACACAAGTTGACAGCAGTGCGTCGGCGGCTAGCGGCCGCATCGAGGCGAAGCGGTCAGCCATGTCGATCGCAATTTCTGTGCTGGCCACCGGCGCCGCGTTCCTCGGAGCGGGTGCGGCGATGGCCTCGCCGTCCAGCATGGTTCCCGGCGATGCGCTGCTAGCGTTCCACGGCTAGTAATTCCGCGGTAGCCTCCCACAGTCGCGACTCGCGAGCCGAGTCAACGGCAAACGGTTTCACTTCTTGTTCTTTCTCTTTGACCACAAATGCGCCGCCGATTCAGGTGTGCCCATCGGTCGTCGAGCGCAATCGATGCGAGCATCGGTCCCGATCCTGCCGCTGACGAAACCCCGGGAATCCGTTCGATCACCCGACCGATCTTCTGTAGCGCAGGCCCATGTCCCCTGCTCAGGCCGGTGCCAGGCATGAATCCTGGCTCGAACACCGTGACGTGGACCCCCGCCGGCGCGTGGCGCTGTAGTTCGTGCGCGTAGTACATGATCGCGAGTTTGGAATTTGAGTAGGCGATCCCGGCACTTTCCATCGTGGCGGGCACGTCAGCTACGGTGGGCCGCGCAAGCTCGACCGGATCCCGCCAGACCGCCGGTGGAACATGCAAGATACGGCGAAAGATGTTCTGGTGGTACGTATTCGAACCCAGCAGCACGATACGAGCCGGTCCGGCAAGCGAATCGAGCAGGTCGCCGATGAGCTGCGCGTGGGCTAGATGGTTGACCGCGAAGGTGAGTTCGTAGCCGTCGGCCGAGGCGCCGTGGGTATCGGCAACCGAGACGCCGGCATTGGCGATGATTGCCCGCAACGGTCGCAGCGCATTGGCTTCGAGCAGATCCTTGATCTGCCGTCCCGCAGCGCGGACATCGGCCAGCCGTGCCAGATCACAGCCGATTTCCTGCACGGTCGCGCCGGCCGCCCGGGCTTCGTCCGCCACCTCGGTGAGCCCTCGGCCAGGCCGGCCTACCAGCACCAGGTCAGGGCGCTGGCCTGCGGGGCGGTTGGCAATGGCCAGGGTTGCGGCTCTACCCAATCCGCCAGTGGGTCCGGTGATCAGTACCGTTCCGGATGCGATTGCGTTCATACCCTGAGCCTCGTCCAGTGCAGCGAAGTCAGGCAGTCGTCCGGTTGTCCTAGGACTGCCAGTACCAGGACAAACCCGCTGCCAATCGTTCTCGGGACGCAGACGTTGATCGACTAGCCACGATCAGAACACGGCCAGGCACACCGCGACGAAATGGCATGTCGCGGCAAGCGCGGTGCAGGCATGAAAGACCTCGTGATAGCCGAATGTCGTCGGCCACGGATCCGGGCGGCGGCGTGCGTACGCCACGGCGCCGACGCTGTACAGAACGCCGCCAATCCCCAGCAGCGCAGTCGCTAGGACGCCCGCGTTGTGCAGGATGAATCCGGTGTACCAAACACCGACCCATCCCAACAGCAAGTAGAGCGTCACGCTCAACCAACGTGGGGCGTCAGGCCAAAACAGCATCACCGCGATGCCGGCGAGCGCCGCGCCCCAGACAATGGCAAGCACCACATGCCCTGTCGGGCGAGGCATGTCCAGCCTGGCGAACGGTGTGTATGTGCCGGCGATAAAGACATAGATCATCGAGTGATCGAGACGTCGCATCCAAGCCCTGACGACATCGGAGCCCCACTCGACGCGGTGGTAGGTGGCGCTGACGCCGAACATGGCGACGATCGCCAGCGTGTATGCCAACGTGGCGTGTCCGGCCAACTTGGAGGCCACCGCCCACGACAGGATCACCAATGCCGAACCGGCCACCAAAGCCGCGGCCGCGCAATACACATGGATCCATCCCCGTAACCGAGGCTTGGTGGCGACCGTGAATGCGGTCATTCGGCGTCGATCGTCGGCGCCCACAGCGGCGATTCGGTGATTTCGAGATAATCGGGATTCGACTGGTAGAAGGCGCTGATGACCAACGCCTGACAATCGTCGGGGCCCTCTTGGTGACCCGCGTGAAGAAAAGTTCCCGAGATGCGTCGGTCGAAATGGGCGGGCGCTAAGTACAGTCCCGTGCCCTGCATCCAGCCCGCCGAGGAGTCTTCGACCACCACTGGGAGGCGGCCCGGCAGGTCGTTGAGGACGCGGAGCAATTCGTCAACATTCATCGACAACACCAATCGTCAGATGGGAGCGCCAGAGTAGGAACGACGCGCTGAGAAGCCGCTGAGAAGCCAGCTGGCCTGCCATTCTCAGCCGATTCTCAGTGCTAGCCGGTCAAACTGGTTAGATGTCTGCGGAGCGTATCCGTTACGCGCAGAGCGTGGCGGCTGCAAAAGCTCGGCATCGCGGCGCGCTCAGCGACCGTGTCAGCGGTCGCCGTGCTGATCGCGCTCACACTCGCCGGGGCCATCTTGGACATTGCGCTGTACCGCTATCTCTTGGCCGAGGTCGACGATGCCACCGCAAGCAGAGTTCGCAACATTGCCGTCGCATTGAACACGACCGCACCAGACGCTCTCGACACCGCACTGTTCGACCACCACCCAACGTGTCATCGCCATTCAGTTGGTCGGCCCGAATGGGAATGTCGTCAAACGAGCCGGGTCGGCCTCCGTCACCCCGCTGGTAGCGGTTAACCGCTTCAACGACCATTTACTGCGCGGCATGTCCGACGACGCAGTGGCCGATGACGACATGCGGGTGAGCGGCCAGCGGGTTGACACGGCACACGGCACCTACACCGTGATCGTCGGAGGTGGGAGTGAGGCGGTGGAGGCGACCGCACGGACCGTTGCGCTGCTATTGGCCTGCGGCGCACCGATTGTCGTCGGTGTCGCCGCAGCGGCGACTTATCGGCTCGTTCGTCGGTCCTTGCAGTCGGTGGATGCGATTCGCAGCAGGGTCGCCGAAATCTCGGCCTCGGACCTGGCTGATCGCGTGCCCGTCCCTGAAAGCAGCGACGAGATTTCCGCCCTCGCTGTCACGATGAATGAAATGCTGGCACGGCTCGAAGCGAGTCACCGCGCCCAGCAACGCTTTGTCGGCGACGCTTCGCACGAACTGCGCAGCCCGCTGACCACAATCATCTCCGGATTGGAAGCCGCCGAGGACCACCCCGGGCTGCTCAACACCGGGCTGGCAAGCACGATCCTGCTCCCCGAGGCGCACCGCATGCGGACACTGATCGACGATTTGCTTCTGCTGGCGCGAGCCGACGAACAACGCTTGGTAACGCGCACGAACGAAGTGTCCCTCGGCGACGTGGCGGAGGGCGAAGTAGCTCGTGCACAGCAGAACGCCTGTTGTGCCATTCATTCGGTGATCACCCCGGTGCGAATAGTCGGCGACGCGACGGCGATCTCACGGGTTATCCGCAACTTGCTGGACAACGCCGTCCGACACGCTGCGTCACAGGTCGAGGTCTGCGTCGGACGCCGCGACCAGCAAGCGATCATCGAAATCAGTGACGACGGCCTGGGTATCGCGCCTGAAGACCGGTCGCGGGTATTCGAGCGTTTCGTGCGTCTGGACTCCGATCGAGCCCGCAGCAGCGGAGGAGCCGGCCTCGGGCTGGCGATCGTCGCCGAAGTTGTGGCCGCGCACGGAGGGATCGTCACGGTCGAAGGTCGGTCCGGGCCCGGAACCACGATGCAGGTTTCACTGCCTCAGCACACCAGTCGGTAACCGACGCCGCGCACTGTCTCGATTGTGTTGGTACCGAACGGCACATCGATTTTGCGTCGCAGGTAACCCACGTATACCTCGACGACGTTGTCGGGTCCTTGGTAGTGCTCATCCCATACGTTGCGCAGTATCTCAGCCTTCGTGATGACGGCATCTTTCTTCCGCATGAGAAATGCGAGTAGACCGAATTCGCGCGGCGTCAGTGCAATCGAGTTCTCGCCGCGCTGCACCGTGCGTCGAGTGGGATCCAGCGACAGAGTCCCGGCCGTCAGAACCACCGGCCGCTCCGGAGCTCCCCGTCGGGCCAGCGCATGCAACCGGGCGACGAGCACCCTGAACGAAAATGGTTTCGTCAGATAGTCGTCCGCCCCGAGATCGAATGCATCGGTTTCTTCGTACTCACCATCTTTCGCGGTCAACATGAGCACCGGCGTCCAGGTTCGCTCGGTCCGCATCCGGCGCAACACCTCGTAGCCGCTGATGCCCGGCAGCATGATGTCGAGGATCACGACATCAAAACTGTTCGTTGTTGCCTCCCGCAGCCCGTCGGTACCGGTACCGACGGCCACCACGACAAAACCCTCGGCCTCCAAGCCCGCAGAGAGAGTCGCCGACAGCCGCTCTTCATCCTCGACCAGCAGGACCCTCATGCCCGCACGCTACTGCGTCCGACACACCCGCGAAGCACGCAGTCACTCACAGAGCCGCAGACACGCGCGGCACAATGCCGTCGAGCAGTCAGCCATTCCTGTGCTTGGCCCGCAGCCGCTGAACCTGCCCATAGGTGTCGATCGGGCTCTGCAACGCCAGACCACCGTCCGCCAAGACGGTTTGGCCGGTGACCCAGCCCATCTCGAGCACCGCGACGATGGCCTCGGCGACATCGTCGGCCTCGCCGACCCGACCGAGGGCTGTCCGCTCGCTCAGGCCGTCCAGCCAACCCGGCAGCTGCTCGGCCCCGGCAAGCATCGGGGTTCGCGTGACGCCCGGTCCGACTGCGTTGACGCGGATCGCGTGCGGTCCCCATTCGCTGGCCGCCACCCGAACCAGCATGTCGACACCGGCTTTGGAGACGCAATAAGCGCCCATGTCGCGGTCGGCGACGGTGCCGCTGATGCTCGATACGGCGATGATCGATCCACCGCTACCGTTGTCGATCATCGTCTGCGCGACCGCCCGCATCGTCAGCCAGGTCCCGGTGAGATTGACATCGATCACGCGTTTCCAGTCGGCCGGATCCTGCGCGATCAACATTCCGGAGGCGCCCATCGCGGCACAGGCGACCAGACGATCCGGCGCCCCGACCTTTGTCAACGTCTGCTCCAGCGCTCCGGTCACCGCATCGGGATCACTGATGTCACAATCGATGTCGCCACCACGCAGATCCCAGGTGATGACGTCATGCCCAGCTTTGCGTAGCCGGTCGGCCGCAGCGGCACCGATACCTGACGCGCCGCCGGTTACGACGACACTCACCGCGCGGGTCCGATCAGTTCGACGCGGACCCCGTCCGGCGCTGTGATCACCGCCATCTGAACCTGCTTTCCCTGTGGCGCGGGTACGGCTATCTGCCGGACTGCGTCACTGAATCCCGCCTCCGCCAACCGGCGCAGCGCCGGCTCGACGTCGCGGTTCAACGAGACAAGGAAGAAACCCGCCGCCGGGCCCGTCGCAGGTTCGCGTTCAGGCGCTGGATCGTCGAACACCACCAGTTCGACGATGCCGGTGTCCGGTGCGCTCGGGTCGCCGAGAAAGATTGATCGCAGGGTATCGGTTTTGGCGTCGAAAAGGCTTGGCCAGTCACCGGTGAAGACATGATCGAAAAGGATCGTCAGCCCCAGTCCGTCCTGCCAGAAGCGCAGCGCTCGTTCGACGTCGGTGGTCACGATCGCCGTGTGATGAACACCGTTCATGAGCCACCAGCCTCTGCGGTATCGAAGACGTCCAGGTTGACCGCGGCGAGCCGCTGCGCGAACATGGCCCCGCTGTAGGGATATTGAGTCACCATCTTGCCGCTGGGATGGCGAAAGTAGTTGCTGCAGTTGGCCGCCCAGACGGTGGTATCCAACGCCCGCTGGATTTCGGCGTTGAATTCGTCGTGCGGCCCGCGTTTGATGTCAACTGCCGCAACGGCTTCTCGGGTCATCGTGTCGAGCAACCGACGCACGAACTCAGCCTGGGCCTCCAGGATGTAGATCATCGAGGTGATCCCGTTGGTGTTGGGCCCGTACAGCGTGAACAGATTCGGGTAGCCGGGCACCACGGTGCCCAGATACGCCTCGGCACCCTCAGACCATTCGTCGTGAAGTCGCCGTCCGCCGCGACCGTAGACATCCAGACTGCTCAGGTAGTCGGCGGCCTTGAAGCCGGTCCCGAAGATCACGGTGTCCACCGGGTGCTCGACACCGTCGGCGGTGCGCAGACCGCGTTCGGTGAAGGCGACGATCGGCGAGGTCTCCAACGTGACGTTCGGCAACGCGAACACCGGAAACCAGGTTTTGGACTGCAGCGGCCGCTTGCAACCAACGGGATAGTCGGGCAACAACTTCGACCGCAGGTCCGGATCCTGCACTTTTTTCATCAGATAGCCGTAAGACATGTCGGTCAGCATCTTGGTCATGTCGGATTCAACGTCGAAGTCGGCGGCCTCGTATTGCTGGAAAGCCTCGTCCCGAACTTTCAGCGCTTCGACGGGATCGCTCGCGAACAGTGCTTGCTGCTCCGGCGTGAACGGATCGTCGAACCGCGGGGCCACCCAGATCGGGGTGCGCTGAAAGATGGTCAGATGCTCGGTCTCCGCGGCGATTGCCGGAACGTACTGCACCGCACTGGCGCCGGTGCCGATCGATGCAACCCGCTCCCCCGCGGTCGATTTCGAATGATCCCAACGCGACGAGTGGAAAACTCTTCCGCCGAAAGACTCCCTGCCCGGGATGGCCGGAACATTGGGAACGTCGAGCATGCCGACGGCACTGACGACGATGTCGACCTCATGCCGGCTCACCCTGCTCGGTTTCGATCGTCCACCGCGAGTCGGCGTCCGACCACCGCACCGCAGTCACCGTGGTGTTGGCCCACAGATGCTCTCCGAGTCCGTTGCCGTCGGCGACCTTTTCCAGGTACTCGAGGATCTCGGGCTGGTTGGCGTAGGTCTTGCTCCAGTACGGGTTGAGCGCGAACGAAAACGAGTAGAAGTGTGACGGCACATCGCAGGCCGCACCGGGATAGGTGTTGTTGCGCCAGGTCCCGCCGAACCCGTCGCCGCGCTCGAAGATGGTGAAGTCGTAGCCGGCCTGGGCCAGTTGGATGCCCATGGCGATACCACCGGGACCGGCGCCGATCACGCCGACCCGCGGCTTCCTCGCCGACACGACCATGCTGCACAATGTTACATACGAGCCCTGATATGTAAACAGTGCTGCTTGACGCGGTGGAGCCTCGAAGTCGAGTAACTAACGGTCAACTGCCCGCGGGCACCTCGGCGAATCCCGGTTCCCCGCCGTCGACAACGGAATTGAAGCGGAAGCGGGTCTCGAGACGTTCGCTGATGTCCTGGACCGCGCTGTCGGGAATCGCGGTCACGTCGAAGTTCTCACTGATGCGCCCCGGATTGACCGAGCCCGTCAGAACGGCGCTGTGGCGCTGGATGCCCCAGGCCAGCAGCACCTGCGCGGGCGTCTTTCCCAGCCGTTGGGCTATCGAGACGATCAGCGGATCGTCGAGCAGTCGCGGTTCCAGCCCGTGTCCCAGTGAGGCGAACGCCAGCAAGATGATCCCGTCCGTCTCGTGCAGTTGATGAAGCTCCCACTGCGGGTGGTACGGGTGCGACTCGACCTCGACGACGGCCGGCTTGATCCTGGCGGTCTCAACGATTCTCTTCACGCCCTCGACGTCGATGTCCGAGAGCCCGATCGCTCCGGTAAGCCCCTCGTCGACAAGGCTTTCCATCGCCGCCCAGGTTTCTTGCAACGTGACGCCGTCGTCATAGATGACGGTTCCGTCCGGGTGCCGCGGATCCTGATCGTCGCCCGGCTTGAACGCGAACGGCGTGTGCACCAGATAGAGGTCGACGGTGTCGAGCCCGAGCCTGCCGAGGCTGGCCTGCAACGCCGGCTTGACCCGCTCGGGGCGATGGTTGTTGTTCCAGAGCTTCGTGGTGACGAACAGTTCGTCTCGGCGGACCGTGCCGTCCGCGAACAGCTCCTTGAGCGCGGCGCCGACCTCGGCCTCGTTGCGATACCGTTCGGCGGCGTCGAGGTGTCGGAAGCCAACCTTGACCGCGGCTTTGACAGCGTCGCGCGTCTTCGCGCGATCCGACAGCGATGTTCCGAACCCAAGTGCCGGGATCTTGCTGCTGCCGTTGTTCAAGTCGAAACTGACGCGACTCAAATTCTCACTCATTGTCGGACTCCTTAGTTCGTAGATGACCAGTCGTTCTGCTTGCTATCCGCTGCCAGCCCCCATCCCAGGCGCGCGTTCAGCGCAAAAGCGCGGGGATGGTGTCGGCTTCGAAACGGTCGTACGGAATCCGGCTGCGAATCATTTTGCCCCTAAGGGCCGCCCCTTCCCAGGCTTCGATCAGTTGGGAGGCAATCTCGTCGGCATCGAGCCCGTCGCCGAGGTCGCCGGAACGGAGGCATTCGGCGATAGCAGTCCCCAGCGCTCCAGGACGCTGATCAGTTGGGCGCGGATCGGCTCACTATTGCTGCTGAGCTCCAGTGAGAGGTTTCCGATCAGGCAGCCGAGCAGAAAATCGGCGGTCTCGTGATCGTCCGTCAGCGCATGGAAGAAGCGCCGTGATTCGCTCCTGCGTGGACCCTTCGCCGTCCAGGAGCGGGACGAGTCGAGTCTCGATGTCGACCCAATAGTCTTCGAGGATTGCCGCGGCGAACGCCTCTTTGCTGGGGAAATATGCGTAGAACGAGCCCTTGGGAACGCCGGCTGCTTCGGTGATGTCTTTGACGCCGCTGGCGGCGAACCCTCGCGCGTGGATGAGGTCGAGGCCCGCCGCGAGCAGTCGCTTGCGGACTTCAGGGTTTGATGGTCGTGGCATGATCGCGTTAACAGACGACCGGTCACTTATATTTCCCGGGAGACGCAAACGCTCGCCTCACCAACTGAACGGGCGATCCAGCGTCAGCGACTTCTCGGCCTTCTCGTACCAGCCCTGCGGGGCGAATTGGCTGGTGTGCAGGTAGCACTGCACACGCACCCGGTTGCTGCCCGGCTGAAACGTCAGTAGCCGGCTGATCGGCAGAGTGGTGCGGGGCATGTGGTGGCGGCTCAGTGATGCGACGTTGAGAAACCACGTGCCCCAACGTTGCTCGATGTGCGTCTTCCCGCCGAATGAATCCTCGGGATGGGTGTGCGTGTGACCGGCAAGCCATAGCGCGACCCGTCCCGGACGGGCCGCCAGGAAGGACTCGAACGCCGCCGAATCCGGTTTGCTGTCCACCCAGTACAGGTACGAAGCGCCATTCGGCGTGCCCTGTTCGAATGGCCGGTGATAATGCTCCACCAATTCGCCAGTGGCGGAACGGCGTACGCCTTCCCATTCACCGGACGCGACCGTGGTGTCCTTCAAGACGTAATGGTGTACGGACACGATGACGGCGTCGGGATTCGCGTCGACCATCGACGTCCACCAGTCGAAGGTCTCACCGCTCACCACCCCGCCGGGATTTCCGCCGAGCGTCCCGCGACCGACCGACTGACTCGGTTCGTTGCGATCGCTCATCATCAAGAACAGCAGGTTGCCCGCCCGAAAGCTGTACCGTTCCCAGCTGCCGTCCACACGGTAGGTGCGGGCGCCGGGGTCGACTCCGGAGAACTCCGGTGTGCTGTCCCAGCGGATCAACCCATTTCTGCCACCACCACGCCTCGGGCTCGGCCAATCCATTGCGATCGTGATTTCCGCACACGCTGTAGATGTCTTCGCGACGGTGTCTGCGCAGCGCGGCCAGTTGGGCGACGACTTCCTCGCCTTCGGTGTCGTCCGGCAAGCTGTGGTGAGCGCCGGACATGTCACCCACGTCGATGGCGATGTCCCACTCGAAGGGCGGGCCGCCCTCGGGTCCGCCGAATTCAGAATGCGAGATCGCCTCGGCCAGACTGCTCCGGCCGTGGGCCTTGTCGGTGCCGACGTGAGCATCGCCAAAAGCCCACAGCCGCAACGGCCGCGACTCCGACGTCACGACTCGTCGACGCCGACGAGACCGCGTCGACGCCGAACCTCGTTGTCGAGGACCGTGAACAGCCCGTCGATGACGATGCCGAGGGCCAGGATGACGATCATGATCGCGATGGCGGCAGGCATGTCGGACAGATTTTGCGCGTTTTCGAGCAGGACCCCGATGGACGCAGTGTTGGCAACAATGACGACCAACTCCCCCGACATCAGACTGCGCCACGCGAATGCCCAACCCTGTTTGAGACCTGTCACGACGACGGGCAGTGATGCCGGCAAGATCAGGTGCCGGTAGAGCGCGAACCCCTTGAGTCCCATCATCTTCGCGGCTCGCCGCAGTAATGGTGGGATGTTGTCGCTGCCTGCGATCACGGCGATGGCAATCGCGGGTGCCGTGCCGATCACGATGACGAACAGAATTGCCGACGTGGTGAGGCCGAAGAAGATGATCGCAAAGGGGAACCACGCGATGGCCGGCATCGTCTGCATGCCAGTGATGATCGGCCCGAAGGCCGCGCGCACGATCCTGCTCCTGGAGACCGCGATACCAACCGCAAGGCCGATCACGACGGCCAGTGCGAACCCGTAAACCACCCTGCCCATGGTGGTTTCGATGGCCTGCCACAACAGCGGCTGCCGGGCCTGAGCCCAGAGACTGGCCAGTGTCGTGGCGGGGCTGGGCAGCACGAACGACGGCTTCCAGCCGCTCAGGTACACCGCCTGCCAGAACGCGAGAACGATCAGAAGCCCCACCCCGGGCGCCCACAACGATCGGACCCGCCGCCGGGCGGCCGATTTCGCCGGACTGGGCGCCTGGTCCTCGCGGTCAGCGTGGACCTCGCTAACCACCATCACTGTCCCCCTGCGCCTCCAGGCCGGCGGTGATCGCTGCGGCCAGCGCTGAAACCTGCGCGCCGTCAATATGTCGCGGACGCGGCAGCTCGATGGCGTGCTCGGCGATGATGCGGCCGGGCCGGTTGCTCAACAGGACAACTCGGTCGGCCAGCCGCACGGCCTCGTCAACGTTGTGGGTGACGAACAAGACTGTCAAACCGGTTTCGGCGATGATCCGTTCGAGCTCGATGTGCAGCAGGTTCCGGGTGATCGCGTCGAGCGCACCGAACGGTTCGTCCATCAACAGGACGTCTGCGTCCTGCGCCAAGGCGCGCGCGAGCGCGACACGCTGACGCATTCCCCCCGACAGCTGATGGGGCCGCGCGGCGGCAAATCGCGTGAGTCCCACCATGTCGAGCAGCTCGGCCACCCGAACGCGCCGCTGCCCCTTGGGTATTTTGCGCGCCCGCAACGCCAGCTCGACGTTTCCCGCCGCGGTCAACCACGGGAAAAGCGCCGGCTCTTGAAACATGAAGGCCACTCGTTGGTCTCCGGTGCACACTTCGCCGAAGCTGGGCTGGTCGAGTCCGGCGACCAGCGAGAGGAGCGTGCTCTTGCCGCACCCCGACGCCCCGACAAAGCAGACGAACTCGCCCTTTGCCACGCTGATCGACACCTCGGTCAACACCGTGAGCGCAGAACTGCCGCGGCCGTATGTCTTCGACACCGTCGAGAGCCGAACTGCGTCGTCTACCAAGGGTTTCTGCACGGGAGCGCGCTCAGATGTATTCGTCGGGCTGGTCATGCCTTGACCTGAGGTCGACCGACCGTCTTCAACACATCGTTGAGCGGTGCTGGATCGAACAATCCGTCGAGACTCAACGGTTTGAGCAGCCCGACCGAGACCGATTTGCGGGCAAGGTCGTTCAGCGAAGTGATGTCGGGGTCATTTGTGAAGGTCGTCTCCTGGAACGAGGCATCCAATACGTCCGCGTCCAGACCCTTGCCCAGGCTTTTCGCCAGCGCGTTGTTGGCAGCTTGCTTTCCCGCGGCCGGGTTGTCGTGGATGAACTCGTCGGCTTCGACCTGCCCGCGTATCAGCCCGGAGACGACTTCAGGATGCGCGGCCAGAAAATCTTGCCGCACCGCCAGCATCGTGACGGTTCCCGGGACCGGCCATAGCTTTACCCCGCCGGCTTTGACCATCTGTACGTCGTAGGGCGCAGACTCGACAGCGCCGGCGATTTGATCGGCACCGAACTCCTGCACAATGGCCGACTCCGGTTTGGTGGGTTTGATGAACACGTCGCCACCGCCCTGCGTGTTGGTGTGCAAACCGTTGTCCTGCAGCCAACTTCGTAACAACACATCGTGGTTGCCGCCCAACGCGGGATCGGCGACCGTCTTGCCCCGCAGATCCTGGGCGGACTTGATCTCCGGTTTGACCACGAATGAGGTCCCGCCCTGGGCAGACCCGGAAACGATCCTGATTGCGGTGCCACCTGATTTCTGCCAGGCATTGAACGCCGGGTTGGGGCCGACGTAGGCCGCGTCGATCTGGCCGGACAACAGCGCGGTGGCCTCCGCGGTGCCCTGCTCGAAGGGCTGCGCGGCGAGCGTCGCTCGCGCGCCGAGGTTCTTGGTGAACAGGCCTCGATCGATACCGACCAACGCCGAGGCATGCGTGATCCGGGTCAGGTAACCGAGACGCAGCGTGACGCCTGCGCCGGTATTCGCTGAGTGCCCGCAGCCGGTCAGCAGTGCGGCAGTGAGCGCGACAACCATCGCGAATGTGGAGCGGGTGAGTGTGCAAGTCGCCATGATTCTCCTTGAAGCAAAGGGATGATCCGTCTGAAGCCATCCGCCGCGTCGACGAGACGTGGCGAGACCAGCGGGTCAGCGACAGGAGGTGGAGTTCAACATTATTCGGCTCGCCGGTGGTTGATGAAAAGCGGACTGGTCCACACCTGATGTCCGTCGGATTGCCGAGCCCGCAGGTAGACGGCACTGTCGGCGGGTGGCAGGTCGATCGTCAGCTTTCCGTTCACGGTGATGGGAAGGGCTGTGAGGTCGGCGACGCGTTCCACCCTCAGCGTCAGATTGAGCCCACCGACGGCGATCTCGCGGCCGCCGGTGGACAGTAATTCGGCTCCGGTGACCGACAGATCGGCGTCAAGGCCGTCCTCGTCCACACCTGCGTTGATCAGTAATCGAGCGCCGGCCAAATCCGACAGGCGGATGATGACGCCGATGTCGCCGCCAAAGGTCTGGGTGCGCCAAGTGATGTCGTCCCCATCGCGTGTGAAGACCTGCTCGGGATGTGTTGCCGCCCAAGGCGTGACGCTGTCGACGGAGCTACCCGCGACCGTGAGCCGTCCAGTCCAGGTCGCCCACCGGTAGCGGTCCTTATGCCGCGCGCCGCCCCATCGGATGCGCACCAGCGTGTCGGACAACCCGGTTTCGGAGTGCAAGTCACGCCGATACAGCAACCCCCTCCCGTCCCAGACTTCGAGCTCTTCCCAGCCCGTTGTGCCGTAGAGCGCGTACTCAGCGGCAAGTTCACTTGCAGCACAGTCGATCTCATCGCCCATCCAATGCTCGCCGCTGCGCAGCAGCGCTACCGCGCGTGCGCCGGTCGTCGCCCAGGTCCGTCGGGCCCGCAACGACCGACCGACGTCGGCACGGGTGAGCTCGGACGCCAGCACACCGGTCAGGCCGCCATGCCCACCGAAGATGTTCGCCCCGGGCGCGCCGCCACCGGGCCGCCCGCGATGCTCGTCGCTGGCGGCGCTGGCACCGAGTCGGAGCCCGCGAGCCATCGCATCCTCGAAGAACCAGGGGTTGGTTCCCCAGGCGGAATGCACTTCGATCAATCGCTCCAACTGCGGGATGATGCCAGTCGAGAATTGCCCGCCGTCCACCGACATGTGGGATCAGCAGGTACGAATCGGGGTCCTTGTCGTATGCGGCATAGAGCTGGGTAATCGGCCACGTCTGCGGAACGGGCGTCGACGACGCCATGCCCACATGCCATTCGAGCGAGCGCGCGAGAGTCGTGTCGTCGGCGAGGAAAACGACGTTGTGATCGCCACCGACGCCTGCGGTTCCGCACCATTCCACGCCGGGGTAGCAGACCAGTCTGTCCGTCTTCGTTGATGTCGCGGCAGGCCGCGACGACGTCGGCCCACACGTCGTCGGTGATCTGAAAGTCGTTGGCGGTGTAGCCGATAACGTCCAGCGCCCCGATTTCGCGTCCGTAGGTCAGGTTCGACGGGGTGTCCTGAGTGCCCACCGTGTCGTTGGAGTGCACATGCAGATCAGCGAATAGCGCTCGCGGCGACGGGAAGTCGTCGATCTGATCGAGGTAGCACTTTTCTACGGCGATCGCGCCCGATGCGGCCCGTGCGACCAGGTCGATGCATCGGTGCTCAGCCGGGACCTGTCGACGGTGACTGCCGCCCACCCTTCCGGTCGGGAAATCCGCCGCCGCCACGGTCGTCTCGCGCGCCCGAGCCTGGACGGCTGCGGTGAGGTCGCGGCAAGCGTTGCCCCAGCGGTCCTGCAGGTGCAGTCGCAGATCGGCGGTCGATGAGTCGGAACGCACCAGTCGCGGACCGTGTACGGCCAGACGTTCCGGCGGACCCGGGACGATCGCCAGCCGCGACAAACCAGAGCGCGCCATCCGCGATGTTCCCAGCGGATCCACGAACAAATGGAATTCGAACTCGTCTTCGACGAACGTCTGTACCCGGGTACCCGGCCCACCGAATCGGCGGTCCCCCAAGCGTATTTCTATCGCGTCACCGGGCCGAAGGTACCCGTCGACGACATGGATCAGCAGCGCCTTCTGGAAGGGGCGCTCGCCGCCTTTGATGTCGTAACGAATCTTGAGTTGCCGCGCCGTCGCCGCTGAACTCTCCGACGCGCGCACCGACCAGCGAGCGGGTGAGCAGCCGCGCCGAGGCGAAGTCACGCGCCTGTGGATCGGTGGTCTGCAGATCCCAGTCGGAATAGAAGCGGAAACAGAGCTTCAGCCAGCCGCTGTCGGCGATCCCGGATTGGCCGACGGTGTAGGTGAAGATCAACTCCTCGATCGATCCCGCGACCACGGTGGAGGTCGAGCAGGCCAACTCGCCCAGGAACGGCAACGCGTTCAACTCGGCGGTGACAGCCTCGCGCACCTTCAGGTCAGAGCAGTCGTTGGTCGTCCAGCCTGTCCAGCGGCCGCGCGGATACCCGGACCGGCGGCACAGGCGACGTCGACATCCCACGATTCTGGCTTCGCCGCACTTCTCAGTCCAACGCATAGATATGATTCGATTCATCATCGAAAGTGAACAATCGTGAACCTTCAGCAATTGCGTTATGCGGTGGCGCTGGCCGACGCCCAGAGCTTCACCAAGGCCGCCGTCAACGAATACGTGGTGCAGTCGGCGCTCAGCCAGCAGCTCCGCAAACTCGAGGACGAGTTGGGCGTAGTGCTCTTCGAACGCACCACGCGGATGGTTTCGCCGACACCGGCCGGCGAGGCGCTGCTGCCGTTGATGCGCCAGGTGTTGGCCGGGGTCGAGCAGATCAAATTCGACGCGCAGGCGATCAGCGGCACCATCGCGGGCCGGCTCACCGTCGGGATGATGGAGGTGCCCTCCGAGAGCCTCGACGTCGCGGCGTTGATGGCCACCTTTCACACGCGATATCCCGAGGTCACCGTCACGCTGCGCAGTGGCGGCAGCGATCTGCTGATCGACGCGGTCCGCGAGCGCAAACTCGATGTCGCGATTGTCGGTTCCAACCTGCCGTGAACCGGCAGGGCGGCTGACATTCACCGAATTGTTCGTCGAGCCTCTTGTCGCTGTGCTGCCTGCCGGCCACGAATTGGCCGCCAGAGACGCGGTGCGTCTCGAGGAGCTGGCGTCGTTGCCGTTCATCGATTTCCCGCCGGGCTACGGCCTGCGCCATGAGACCGACCGCGGATTCGCCGACGTGCCTCGGCGGGTGGCGTTCGAAGTGACCCGCGTCGACGAGGTAATTCACTTCGTCAGAAGGGATCTCGGCGTTGCACTGCTACCCGAATCCGTCGCCGCGTCTCGGGTGGGCGACGATCCGACGCTGGTACTGCGTCCGGTCGCCGGAGGCTCATCTCTACCGACAGGTCAATCTCGTCGCACCGGGCGAATCCCTCCGATCAGCCGCGTCGCAGGCGTTCATCGGCTGCGTCGACGACCACATCAACCGCCACTCAGCCGGGTCGGGTTGGCCTCGAGATAGCCGTTCACGCAGGGGTGTACCTCGGCGAACCCTGATCCGTCGGCATTCAGACCGGCGAATCCCGCGCTGAACGTGAGGTTTTTCGGACGAGCCCGACCACGAAGATGCGCGTCGCCCCTTCTCCCTTTTGTGTCTTGTCGAGCGCTAAGTGGTGGTGAAGATCAGCGGCACGCTGATCGGGCCGCGGATGGCCGGGGTGTCGCGCCAGTGCACCGGTCCTGCCAGGACAGGCTGGCGGGCCAGGATTTTCGGTATCGCGGCGCGTGAGCTTCCAGTTGTGCGAGAGCTGCGCCGAGGCAGTAGTGCGCGCCGTATCCGAACGACAGCGGGGCGGGCCCGGCTGCGGTCGAGCCGGAATTCGTCGGGATGGTCGAATACTGCGGGGTCGCGGTTGGCGGCCGCGACCACGACAAGCACGCGTGTCACCGGCTGCGAATCTCGGCGCCGGCGATGCGTGTGGTCGGTGGTCGCAGTGCGCACCGTGGCTTGCACGGGCCCGTCCGAGCCGCAGCAGCTCGGTCATTAATGCCGGGGTCTGGCGGGGTCGATCCGATCGACGATGCGGCTGACGTCGTCGCATGCGGGTTGAGTAGCGCGAATGAGGCCTGCGCCAAGCATGTTGGCGGTGGTTTCGTGTCCGGCGACGGCTATCAGGATCGCGGTCGCCACGACTTCCTCGAGTGCGAAGATCGCGGTCGGCGGCGATGAAGCTGAGCAGGTCGTCGCCCGGGTGGGTGCGCGATCGGCGGCCAGGGGCAGGAATTCGGCCATCAATGCTGCCCCGATGCAGCTGCGCCGGCTGCGATTTCGTCGGTGTCGGCTAGCGCGCCCAGCATGCGGATGATCGCTGGCGACAGCTCGCGCAGCAGTTCGGCGGTGGTGGGCTCGAGGTCCAGCCAGTCGCCGATGACCGCGATCGGTAGCGGCAGTGCGATCTCAGACATGAAGTCGAACGGCTCGCCGGCGCGTGGGCTCGGTCGATCACCGACGTCGGCGATCGTCTCGACGCCGGCTCGCGAGTCCGGCGATGAATGCGCGGGTGAATACGTCGCGCACCGCGCCGCGTAGCCGCGGAATGCGTGGGCGCCGTCGGTGAACAACATCGACGCGGCGGAGAACTCGTGCGCTGAGCAGATCGATCGCTGGCCCGCGCGAGCGGGTTGGCCAGTGGGTCGCTGGTCCAGCCGGGCCCGCCGAGGACCGCGCGCGCGGCTTCGTAGCTCAAGGCGAGCCACGCCTGGGCGGTGTCGTCCCACACCACTTCGCCTTGGGCTGCGGCGCGCTTCGTAGAACGGGTAGGGGTCGGCGGCATCCCACGGCAGCCGGGGTGCTGGTGATGTCAGCGACTGGTCATGGTCGTCCGTTCCGAACGGCAGGCCGCGCTGGCGGACCCAGGCGACGTGGTGGCGGCCGAGTTCGGTGATCGGCGCGGCGACGCCGTCCATGTCGTCGAGCAGGCCCGGGCGTACATGCTGGCGCGTAGCGCGCCGAGAACACCGCATTCATCGACAGGTTGATCCGGGAGAAGAACACGCAAATCCGCGGGTATCGACATCTGGCGCATCGGGTGATCGGCAGCGCGCATATCGAGCAGCGAACTGCGATGGCGCGCGTTCCCAGGCGTGTTCGGTGTAGGTGACCGGCTGGGGCACAGCGATCTCGTAGAGCATGCGCCTGCCCACCACTGATAAGCGTCGTCGGCGGTCAGCGTCGGAGTCGGCGGTGAGGAAGCCGCTGTCGACCATGAGGTCGCGCAGGTCGGTCTTTGCGTCCCTCGATGGCGGCGCGCGCGACGCCGACCATTCGTCGGCGTTGCGGCTCGGGCAGGCACTTTGACGCAGCCGAAGTCGACGAAACCGACGGTGCCGTCGGTGTTGAAGCGGTAGTTGCCGGGGTGCGGGTCGGCGTGCAGCAGGTTGGCGTGCCGGTAGTTACCGTTGCTCGAACCGCATGATCGACCTCGGCCCAGGTGTTCTTCAGGTCCTGATCGGCCTGTTGTGCTGCCGCCCAGTCCATCCCGTCGAGGTAGGTCATCGTCAACACCCGATCACCGAGACGCTTCGGGATGACCTCGGGGACCCGGATGAACGGGTGGCCGCGGTACAGTTCACTGAACGCCGCGATGGTGGCCGCCTCGTGGCGGTAGTCGACCTCTTCGGAGATCCGCGCCGCGATCTCTCGGGCCAGCGGTCGCAGATCGGCGCATCGCAGTACCCGAGCCGCCGACGGTGCGAAACGGAGAAACGTCGCCAACAGTTCGGTGTTGGCCAGATCGTCGCGGATCGCCTGGGCCACACCGGGATACTGAATCTTGACCGCGACCTGGCGGCCGTCGCGCAGCACGGCGCGGTGCACCTGGCCGATCGAGGCCGCCGCCATCGGCTCGTCGGTGAACTCGGCGAATACTGCTCGAGCGGCCGGCCGAGTTCGGCATCCAGTACCTTCGTGCACCAGTGCGGGATGCCATCGGCGGAGCGTCGGCCTGCAATCGGGTCAGGGCCTTCTGGTACGGCGAGAACCCGCCGTTGCCGAGCGCGCCGGCGTCGACCATCGACATCATCTGACCGATTTTCATCAGCACGCCCTTGGAGTGCCCGAGCAGTTCGGTGTAGCGCTCGGCGGTGCGTTCGTGGAACCGCTCGACCGCGCCGTCGTCGCCGGCCTTCTCCCGCAGCCCGGCGACGAGCCGGCCGCCGGCGGCGCGGGCGGTGAAACCGGCCAACGGCATCGTGCGTCGGATCCGCCCCCGTGGCACCGGCCTCCGGTCGTGCTGCGTCATCGAGATCCTCCCAACCCGACTCGACACGCTGATAAAGTAATCTCTTACCAGATATAAGTGATCACTTTGGAGACGGTCAATGACGGCACCGACATCCACCCGCGAACGGCTGGTCACCGAAGCGATGCGGCTGTTCAGCGCCACAGGGTTTTCGAGGCCACCAGCGTCTCTCAGATCGAAGCCGCCGCCGGTCTGGCGCCCGGGTCCGGCGCGCTCTATCGCCACTTCAAGTCCAAGGCACGCGCTCCTCGCTGCCGGGATCGACCGCCAGCTCGACCGCCGCCGCGCGATGCACGACATCCGCGCACTGTTCGCCGGCCTCGGCGACCTGCGCACCGAATTGTCGCTGCTGTGCCGCTATCTGCTCAGCGTGATCGACCAGGAAATCGAGCTCCTCCAGATCGCCGCCCGCACCCCGGCCGAGGAATCACCGCGCCTCGCCGACGCCTACGCCGCGTTGCTCGACAGCCTCTACAGCGAACTCGAGGTCTGGGTGCAAGCGTGCGCCCCCACGCTGGATGGCGCCCAGGCCGGACGCGTCGCCCGTATCGGCGTCGACGCCCTGGTCGGCAGGCGCGCCTCCCGAATAATGTTCCACGCCAACCACACCGACACATCCGACGAGCAATACGTCACCGAGTGGACCGAGATGATCGCCGGCCGGATCGAGCGCTGAGCCGACCGATTGTCGGGGTGGCGTTAGCCGGAACTGCTCGGCGCAGCGGCGAGCCTGGCGTGGCATGGCCCGCGGTTACTGTGATCCCATGTCCGAGTGCCGCACCGTAGGACTGGCGACGAGGTCGAGCTTGGCGCGTTGCTGGCGTTGCTGCACGGCGCTGCTGACCTGTTTCAAACCGTCCACGCGACCTACCGCACCTGGCGCCACGTACAGCGCCTACACGAGGCGTTTCCGCGCCCACACCGAAGAGCATAAGCGTCGCGGCGCTTCGATCGCCAGTGTGTCCGCCGTCAGAGTGGCCAGCCCGCGCCCCCTGAGACCGAAGAGACCGTGCGCATCTGGCGCGCCGGCCAGCGCGCTCCGCCAAGAGCTCCACGGCGGCCGCCAAGACGGCTACTACAGCGTCGCTGACGGTCCACTGTGGTGGTCCTGGACGAACACCGTGGCGCCATCAGCAACCAAGACATCCCATCGCCCACAGCGGCTCGGCCAGCAGCTTCAATCATGCTCAACCCCATACCGCTGCTCAGTTCGCTGCGCTTTCGGCGGCCGGCAACTCCCAAGTTGCGGGCAGAGCCACCCTCACCGCTCACGCCACCCCCCGCCATACGATCCACGCCGCAGCGTCTTGCACCGCGGCGTTCATGAGCTCGGCATCGGCGCCAAGCACTACCAGCTCGAGGTCGACCAGGAACGCGGAGTGCTACCGGCTGTTACTGCCCTCCGCGACGAACAGCCTCTTCCACAAGATCACCACGCTCGCGATCCGCTTTGATGAGCCAATCCCAGCCCAGACCTTCCAGTTCAAGCCGCCGCACGGCGAACAGATCCAGCTCACCCAGGATCGCCGTCGTCCGCAGCGAATCACGCTCACCGAAGCCCAGCGACGCGCCCCCTTCACCGTTCTCATTCTAGACCGGTGCCCGCCAGCTGCAGGTGCACTGCGTGTTTATTGAAGGCAATGCGCGGCCACCATCGCCGGCGCAAGTCTCGCTGAGCTACCGTTCCGATGACTGACACCAGAGCCTTTCGATCTCGCAATCGCCGCGCTCACCGCGCCTCCCATTTCGGCAACATCATCAATCACGAGAACTGGCAAGAAGTGGACCGCGATGGGACGTCGGTCAGGGTCGCGCCAGCCCAATGGCCTCAAGCCCAGGCACACCTCGAACGCAATGGAACGTCCATAACCCTCATCATCAAACAACCTCACAAGCGACCAACTCGTAACAATCGCCGCCAGCCTCAAGCCCGCCCCCACACCGGCAGTATCTAACCGGCAGCCGCTCAATATCTTTCGGTTCCCGACCAAGCTCTGCGCCGACCCTTTCGACACGCCACCAACGTTGCCATTGACGAATGTCACCATTGCGTGTTGACTCTCTCGCATGACGGAGTCAATGCCGACTCGCGGATCGCTGCGTTCCCGTTCCGCGGCGCTGGTGAGCATGGCGACATTGCGACAGGTCAGCGCGGTACTCCCGCCCGAGCAAGCCTGGGGCTTGTGGGCGTCACGACGAATCATCGCGGGCGTCATGGATGCCTTCGGACCTTCGCTGGCCGGGACCCGTGTCGAGCACATCGACGTGCACCACGACGGGCGTCGCGTGGTCGGTGAGTGGGTGCGCGCCCCCGGCGTCTCGACGAGCCGGGGCGCCATCTACTTCGTGCACGGCAGCGGCTTCGCGCTGTGTTCGCCGCGCACCCATCGCCGCTTGACGTCGTGGCTGTCGCGGCTGACCGGGCTGCCGGTGTTCACCGTCGACTACCGGTTGGCGCCGCGGCACCGCTTCCCCTCCGCGGCCGACGACGTGCGCGCCGGCTGGGACTGGCTCACCGCCCAGGTGCCGGCGGAACGCGTTGTGATTGCCGGTGATTCGGCAGGTGGCCATCTATCGGTGGACCTGCTACTGCAACCGGACGTCGCCGCCGATGGCCCAGCCGCGCTGGTGCTGTTCTCCCCGCTGATCGACCTCACACTCGAACTTGCCCGTGCGCGTCAGGATTTGCGCCGCGACCCGGCGATCCGCGCCACCGATGCCGCCCGCCTGGTCCGGCTCTACAGCAGCGGCGTCGATCCCACGCACAAGCGGCTGAAACTCGATGTCGCCGGTGGACCGGCGCTGCCGCCCACACTCATCCAGGCCGGCGGCGCGGAGATGCTGCTCGCCGACGCGCGCCACCTCGCCGCCGACATCCGCACCGGCGGCGGCCGCTGCACCCTGCAGGTGTGGCCGGATCAGGTGCACGTCTTTCAGGCGTTGCCCAAGCTGACGCCGGAGGCCGCCAAGGCGATGGCGCAGGCCGCCAGTTTCATCGGTAACGCGCTGCGTGAGAGCAGCATTGACAACATCACAGGAAAGGCGGGCTGACGATGATCGGGCCGTTCGGGAAATCACCCAAGGTGAGCCATCACGCGCGTGCGGTGGTGACCGGCGCCGGCAGCGGAATCGGCGCCGCGTTCGCGATCGAACTCGCTAAGCGCGGTAGCCGGGTCGTCTGCAGCGATATCGACGAGACCGCCGCCAAACGAACTGTCAACGCGATCGGCGAATTCGGTGGCGACGCCGTCGCAATCGCCTGCGACGTCACCCAATTCGACGCTGTTCAGGATCTGGCCGCTCAGTCGCAATCGTGGTTCGGCGCCGCGCCAACGCTGGTGATCAACAATGCCGGTGTCGGCTCCGGCGGCGCCCCGATCGGCGAACTCCCGCTCGAGGACTGGCAATGGGTGCTCGGCATCAACCTGTGGGGTCCGATCCATGGCTCGCACGTGTTCGCGCCCATCTTGCGGACGGGCGACTCCGGCGTCCCGCGGGGCATCATCAACGTCGCCTCGGCCGCCGCGTTCGGCGCCGCGCCCGGCATGGGCGCCTACAACGTCAGCAAAGCCGGCGTGCTGATGCTCTCCGAAACCCTGGCGGCCGAATTGTCCGGCACCGGAGTCAAAGTCACCGTGCTGTGCCCCACCTTCGTCAAGACCAACATCCTCGAATCCGGTCGAATTTCGACCGAGACGAATCAGTTCGCCCACAAAATCATGCGCTGGACTGGAGTCTCAGCGGACAAAGTGGCGCAAACCTGCCTGGACGCCCATGACCGCGGCGACCTTTACTGCATGCCGCAACTCGAGGCGAAGTTCGGCTGGAGCATCAAGCGACTCGCACCAGGTACCTACACCCGCGTCGCGGGCCTGCTGAACCGCGTCGCCCCGCTCTGACAACACCAAGCATGAGGAGGATCTGCGATGGCTATCGATATGGAAGCGATGCTGGCCAAGATCAAAGACCGCCAGTGGGCACTGGCCGACATCGACTGGGACGCACCGGGTGCCGAGATGATCAGCGACGAGCAGCGGCCACAGCTGAAGTCGTTCATGGCCGACCTGTGCTGGATCGAGAACATCGGCGCCCGCGGTTTCGCGGCGCTGGCCAAGAAGGCGCCGACGCCGACCATCGGTGAGATCTACCGTTACTTCCACGCCGAGGAACAGCGGCACGCCAATGCCGAACTGGCGCTGATGAAGCGCTGGGGCATGCTCGAGGACGGCGAGGTCCCCGAACCGAACGTGAACATCCGTCTTGCCATCGACTGGCTGGACCGCTGGGCCGACGACATGCCGCTGTCCCTACTGGGCACCGTGATCCCGATGCTCGAAGTCGCGCTAGACGGTGCCCTGCTGAAGTTCCTCCTCGACGAGGTGCACGATCCGGTGTGCCACCAGGTGTTCGAGAAGATCAACAACGACGAATCACGGCATCTGGTCGTCGATTTCGAAGTACTCGATCTGATCGGCCACGCGAAGATCCGGCGGCTGCTGATCGACTTCATCGGTCACAATGCCACCCCGGGCCTGATCATCGGCGCCGTCATGGGTGCACCGCTGATCAACAGGATCCGCAACGAGATCACCGCCATGGGTATGGAGCCCGAACGGCTCTACAAGGCCGTCAAGCGATTCAAAGAGCTCGGCGACCGCGGCCAACACACGAGTCGGGTACCGACTTATCGGTTCCTGCGGCGCTACGCCGGAGTTGTGACAAATCCGCGGCACCCCTATCACCTGCTGGCCAATTCGATGGTGTGGCTTTCCGACCGGTATCCGCGTCCCCTGCTGCCGGCGGTGCCAAGCTGGGTCCGAGAAGTCACTCACGAGCCGGCGGCGTGATCATGGCGAAAACACACACCTACGCGACCCTGATTATCGGAGCCGGTTTCAGCGGTCTGGGCGCTGCGATCAAGCTCGCGCAGGCCGGTGTCGACGACGTCGTCATCCTCGAGCGCAGCGACCGAGTCGGCGGAACCTGGCGGGACACCAGTTATCCCGGCGCCAGCTGCGACATCCCGTCCCTGCTGTATTCGTTCTCGTTCGTCAAGAACCCGAGCTGGTCGCGGACCTACTCACCGGCCGACGAGATCCGCAACCACCTCGAGGAGATGGCCGACAGGTTCGACATCCGTCGCCACATTCAGTTCGGCCAGGAAGTGACCGGGCTGTCCTTCGATGAGGGCGCCGGGGTGTGGACCGCAACCACGACCACCCGCAAGCGTATTCGGGCCCGCACGGTGATTCTGGCTTCCGGTCCGCTGCCGGACTCCAGCTTCCCCGACATCCGAGGCATCGACTCCTACCAGGGCCATAAGATTCACAGCGCCCGGTGGGACAAGGATTACGACTTCGCCGGCAAGCGGGTCGGGGTCATCGGCACCGGCGCCAGCGCAGTCCAGATCATCCCCGAACTGGTCAAGCAGGCCGAGTTCGTGAAGGTCTTCCAGCGCACGCCGGGCTGGGTGCTGCCCCGCCTCGACTTCGCGACGCCGCCCGCGGTGCAGACGGCCTTCGCCAAAGTCCCTGCGGTACAACAACTTGCCCGCCAAGCTCTCTATTGGGGTCATGAGGCGAGCGCGACGGCGCTGGTATGGAACACTCCCTTGACGTCAGTGGTCGCCCGGCTGGGCAAGATGCACCTGCGCCGGCAGGTCAAAGACCCGTGGCTGCGCCGCCAGCTGACGCCCGGCTTCACCCCGGGCTGCAAGCGGATGCTGGTGTCCAGCGACTACTACCCCGCCCTGCAGCGCGATAACTGCAAGCTGATCGACTGGCCCATCGCGACGGTGAGCCCGGTCGGTCTGCGCACCAGCGACGGCATCGAACATCACCTGGATTGCCTCGTGTTCGCCACCGGATACGACGTGCACCTGACCGGTCCGCCGTTCCCGGTCACCGGTCTGGGTGGTCGATCGCTGAGTGCCGAATGGACCGACGGCGCACAGGCTTACAAGAGTGCCAGCGCGCATGGCTACCCGAATCTGTTCTTCATGACCGGCCCGAACTCGGGGCCGGGTCACAACTCGCTGCTGGTCTACATCGAAGGCCAGCTCGACTACGCCGTAAGCGGTATCACCGCGATCCTGGACAACGAATTGCGGTACCTCGATGTCCGCGAGGACGTGCAACGCCGCTACAACGAACGCATCCAGCGGCGGCTGACCAAGACGACCTGGATGTCGGGTTGCAGCAGTTGGTATTTGACCAAGGACGGACGCAACGTGTCGATGTACCCCGGTTTCGCCACCCAGTATCTTCGACAAATGCGCGATTTCCAGTACGCCGACTACGACGCGGTCGAACACAACGCCGTGCGCGTGAGCTCGTCCGCCTGACGCGATGGCACCCGACCGACCGCCCCGCGCTGAAACCGGCACCATCGCCGGTGTTTTGGCGAACCTGCGGCGCGTTCCCAAACGGGTCCGGCGCCAGTCGCGCGAGGTCGTCGAGAACGCGGTGTCGCAGTTGTTCGACGCGGCGGTCCGCTACCCCCACGGGGCACCGGGGTCAGGGGAGTACCGCATCGAAGACCTGGCCCGGCAGGCCGGCACCACCACCCGCAACATCCGGGTGTACCGCGACCGGGGGCTACTGCCGCCGCCGTTGCGGGTCGGGCGCATCGCGCTGTTCAACGACACCCATCTGACCCGCCTACGGCTGATCACCTCGATGCTCGACCGCGGGTACAACATCGCGCATGTCCGGGAAATGCTCAGCGCCTGGGAAGAAGGCAAGGATCTCGGCGATGTACTCGGCCTGGAAACCGCGATCGTGGGCAGCTGGACGAGCGAGAAATCTCAGGCCATGCCGCTGGCCGACGCACAGCGACTCATCAACGACGCCAACGCTTTCGACCGCCTGGTGCGGCTGGAGGTGATTCACCTCGAAGACGGGCAGGCGACTATCACCCGGCCGAAGTTGATCGAGGCGTTCAACGAGATCCGCGGCTACGGGCTGAGCCTGGACAAGATGATCGACCTGCACGAGAACATCGTTCCGTTGATCGACCAGATCAGCGAGATGCTGGTCCGCACCGGAGCCGAACACGTCCGCGACCGGATCAAACCCGGAGAAGGCTTGCCCGCCGACACCGAGATCGCGGAACTGATCACCATGCTGGTCCGATTCCGTACTCAGGCCGTTGCTTCGGTGACCGCCACATTGGCGTCGTCCATCGAAACGACCATCGAGTCGCTGGTCAGCCAGATCCTGGCCGAATACCTGGAACGGGCACCCGAGGCCGACGTCGGCTAGCGCGCTCCGCGACGCGCAACCAGATGCGGCGCCAGCGTGGCCAGCTTCTCGCAGGTCTCCTCGAACTCCCGGTCGGGATCCGAGGCGGCGATGATGCCCGCGCCGGCGCGCAGCCAGGTGCGGCCGTCGCGCTCGAAGACTGTCCGAAGCGTCAACGCCGCATCGAGACCACCGTCGGCCGAAAACCTCACCACTGCACCGGAATACAGCTCGCGTGGACAATCGTCGAGACGGAGGATGGCGTCCACTCCGGCCGCCTTGGGAATGCCCGACGCAGTGACCGCGGGAAACAGGGTTTCGAGGGCGTCCATCCGGTCTTTCGACGCGTCGAGTCGGCCAATTACCGTCGAGCCGAGATGCTGCACGCTGCCACGCTCGCGCACGGTCATGAAGTCCACCACCGCCGAGCTACCGGGTTCGGCGACTTCGTCGATCTCCTGCAGCGAACTGCGCACTGACATCGCGTGTTCGACGATTTCCTTGGTGTTGGACTCCAGATCTTCGCGGGCCGCGCGGTCGCGGTCGGCGCCACGGCCCAGTGCCCGGGTGCCGGCCAGCGGCTCGGTCACCACCACACCGTCGCCGTGCACCGCAGCCACCAATTCGGGGCTGTAGCCCAGAGCCCGAAATCCACCGAGATGCAACAGAAAGGACCGTGCCGGGGTGTTGTTCTGGCGTCCGACCCGGTACGTGGACGGAAAGTCCAGCGCGAAGGGAACATTGACGCAACGCGAAAGAATTACCTTGTGATAGCTGCCGGCGTTGATTTCGTCGATGGCGGCGCTGACGCGGGCGCGGTAATCCGAGCTGTCGGTGGATACGTCGACCGCCGACGGCGTTGGCAGCGGCGCCAATCCCCCGCAGAGCAGCCGGCTCACAACATCGACATGATGGTCGTCGGCGTCGAACAATGCGACAGTGTCGTCATCCACGACGATGCGGGTGCGCGGCCAGAAGACCCGCGCCAACGGTGTCTGCGCCGCCAGGCGCTCCTGCAGACCGAAGCGGTAGGCGCCGAACTCGAAGGCGATCCAGCCGAAAGCTTCGTCGGTCTCCAGCAGCAGTCGGTCGATGGCCTCACCCAGCACCGGCCCGGTCGGCCAGACCAGGTCTGTCTTTGGGTCACGCCGTCTTGGACGATGCGTAGTTCGTCGCGTGTCGAGTTCGATCATCGCCAGCGCACCGATGGCCAGGACCCATTGCCCGTCGTGCTCGTAGAGAAGGTATTGCTCGCCGTCGGCCTCGGCTAACGCGGCAACCAATTCGGCTGCGAGGTCCGCCGGGGCGATGTCGACCGGCACTGGAAATGTCGGAGATGCGGCGTCTGCCGGATTGGTTTCGACTCCGACTTGGGTCACGCTTAGTAAATTTAGCCTAACCTATGAACGGGTGGGGAACTCCGGTCGGCGAACGTTTGTGTTGGGTACCAGCTGTGCTGGCCAAGGCAATTTTCTGCGGTCTCGTTACCGCGCGTTCGCGCCTCAGCCTCACAATTAATCCAGCCCTGCGGGCGGCCGACAACGGATCGTCCGGACCCGCGGCCGACGAGAGGACGACATTGTGTTCGTTATCCGAATGCGTGACGGCGAGGAGATCCGCGGGTCCGCAGACGATGCGCTGACGGTCAACGAAAACACCGGCGTCCTGAGCGTGCACCGAGTAGACGGGTTCGAGGAAGTCACCACGCACTACTCCCCGTCGGCGTGGGCGTGGGTGACACACCGGGTCAAAGAGCCAGGGGGACGCCGGTAGGAGGTGCGCCTCTTAGCTCGGTACGGCTTCGATGATGCAGAGCGGCCCTGCCGTCTCCACCACGCGCTGCAACCGAAAGCCGCCCCTCCGGAGTAGGTCGGTCCACTGCTGCCGGCGGCGTTCCAGTGCGCCCGCGATCACCAGCATCTCCATATCGGCGTAGTGGCCGAGGTATTCGCGGTCGTGATCGGGGACGACCATCTCCAGCAGCAGCAGTTTCGCACCCGGGGGGGCCGCGGCCTTGATGGTGCCGAGGATCGCGATGGCTTTGTCGTCGGGCCAGTCGTGGATGACGTTCTTCATCACATAGGCGTCGGCGGACGGCACGCTTTCGAAGAACGAACCGCCCTCCACAGTGACTCGGTCGGCGACGCCGTGCGCGGTCAACATAGGCGGCGCACCCTCGACTGCCTGGGGGAGGTCGAACAGCACGCCGCGAGCAGCGGGTGCCGCGGCGAGAATGGACGAGAGTAACCGGCCGTGGCCGCCACCGATGTCGGCGATGACGCCGAAGTTGCTGAAGTCGTATGCGGCGACCACCGCCGCTTCCAACACCGACGACGTGGAGGTCATGGCGTCGTTGAAGATCTTCGCCCACTCCGGGTCGTCGGGAAGGTAGTCGAAGATGTCTTTTCCGAACACTTTCGGGGGGTTCGGCTCTCCGGTGCGCACCGCATCGGAGAGCAGCGTCCAGTTCGCCCGGTGCTGCGGCGAGCCGTAGAGCAGCGCAACCCCACGCATCGAGACCGGAGAGTCGGTGCGCAACGTGTCGGCCAGCGCGTTAAGCGCGAAACGCCCGTCGCGGCGCCGGCGAAACACGCCGCGGCTGATCAGCAACCGCATCAGCCGCGCAACGCTGTCCGGGTCGGCTCCGACGCGGCGCGCCAACTCCTCTTTGGTCAACGGACCCGCTGCAAGAGCGTCGGCGATACCTAGTTGCGCGGATGCGGAGACCGCCTGAGACAGAAAGGCCCCGAAGATGATGTCGATGACCGTGATCGGCGGAGGTGCCAGCCGCAGGTACAACCGCCCCACGTGATGCCGTACTCGTTCGACCGCGCGAGCCACCCGGGCGGGCGGCAGCTTCGGGGTTGATGTCGGTGACTTCGGCGGCATCGTTCTCCTTTGCTCGGTGGTTACCGGACTCGGCGTCCGCTCGACGGCGCCCGGAACTAAGACACCGCTACAGCGTCAGCGTGATCGCGCCTTCCGGGCAGTTCCGCTCGGCATCGGCCCCCTGAGCCTCGAGATCGCCGGAGACTTCTTCGGCCAGCACAACCGCATGCCCGACGTCGTCTGCATCGAAAACCTTCGGCGCCAAGGTGTAACAGCGCCCGTGGCCGACGCAGCGATCTGCATCGACAGCCACGCGACTCACGGCGCGGGAACCGGGAACGTCAGCGGCAGCGATTCCACCGACCGCAGCGCAGCTGTGTAGATCAACTCGGTACCGGGTTTGATCTGGTAATCGGGTATGCGGCGGTGAAATTCGCGCAGCGCCACTCGCAGCTCCATCCGGGCCAGATGGGATCCGAGGCAGCGGTGCGGGCCGCCGCCAAAGGCTCGGTGCCGGTTAGGGTTACGACGGAAATCGACGAGATCTGGCTCGGGGAACTCGGCGGGGTCGGTGTTCGCAGCGCCCAGCAACGGGCTGACCCGCTCACCCTTGCTGATCGGGCAACCGCTTACCTCGACATCTTCGGTGGCGACCCGGATGACTCCGGGAACCGGTGTCTCCCAGCGCAATAACTCTTCGATGGCGCTCGGCAAAACGTCGGGTTCTTCGATGAGCTGGTGGCGGTGTTCGGGGTGCCGGGCCAGATAAACGAAGAAGCAATCCAGTGAATCGGTCACGGTGTCCAGCCCGGCGATCAAAAACAAGAAGCAGATGTCGAGGATCTCCTCGCGGGTCAGCGGTTCTCCCTCGACCTTGGCGGCGATCAGCGAGGACAACACGTCGTCGCGCGGGTTGGCGAGGTGGTCGTCGATCGCGCGCTCGAAATAGTCGTAAATCCCTTGGGCCGCAGTTGCCATGTTCTCGTGGCTACGGTCGTAGCCAGAGTCGCCCTCCGGGCGTATCACCCCGTCCTTCCACTCCAAGAATTGGTCCAGATCTTCCAACGGCAAGCCGAGTAGCTGCAGAAAGACAGTGCAAGGCAGTGGAACGGCGAACTCCTCGTGGAAGTCGCATTCGCCGCGATCGGCGAATCGGTCGATCATGTCGTTGACCAGCTCGGCGACGCGTGGTTCACGTCGGGCCATCTCGCGAGGCGTGAAGAGCGGATCGAGAATGCGGCGATATTTCGCATGCTCCGGAGGGTCGATCTGCAAGGGAATCAGCGGCCGGACGTTCCCCAGGTCCACAGCATCGCTCGACGAGAACAACTCGGTGTGCTTGAGCGCCATCTCGATATCGGCCAGCCGGCTGAGCACGACCGCCTGCGGCGACCGGAACACCGGGTTCGACTCACGCAATGCCTTGTACATCGGCTGCGGCTCGGCGACGCCGGCTACCGCCTGATCCACGTACCCTTCGGCTTCTGTCATCCGGTCAGCGTGACACCAAACCCCGTGCGTGTGGACAGGATCCGCAGTTATCTCCGACCCGGTTTGCGACACCTGTCGGTGTGGCGATGTAGTATCGCACATATGTTCGAATATCCGGCCAAAGTCGATCCTGCCAGCGAGGAGTCGGTGCTGATCGAGCGCATCGCCGAGCTGGAGCGCGCCAAGAGCGCCGCGGCGGCGGGCCAGGCTCGAGCCGCGGTTGCGCTCGATGCCGCCCGACGGACCGCCGACGCCGCTGCGGGGGTGCCGGCTGCCCGACGCGGACGTGGCATCGCCAGTGAGGTCGCGCTCGCCCGACTCGATTCACCCGCGCGAGGTAATCGGCATCTGGGTTTCGCGAAGGCTCTGGTGAACGAGATGCCCTACACCATGGCCGCGCTGGAGGCCGGGGTGCTCACCGAGTGGCGGGCCACCCTGATCGTGCGCGAGAGCGCGTGCCTTGACGTCGAAGACCGGCGCACCTTGGATGCCGAGTTGTGCGGCGACCAAGCCGGACTGCACGGGATGGGCGACGCACGAGTGGCAGCGGCGGCCAAGGCGATCGCTTACCGGCTCGATCCGCACGCGGTCGTCGACCGGGCTGCCAGAGCCGAAACCGAACGGACCGTGACGATTCGGCCCGCGCCAGACACGATGACATACCTGACCGCGCTATTGCCTGTGGCGCAAGGTGTCTCAGTGTATGCAGCATTGCGACGGGAAGCCGATACCTGCGCCGACGCGCGTTCGCGCGGCCAGGTGATGGCCGACGCTCTCGTCGAGCGGGTTACCGGACGCAGCGCGGCGACGGCGATGCCGATCGCGGTCAACCTGGTGTTGACGGACGAATCGCTGCTGGGCGATTCGAGTGCTCCCGGAGACATCGGCGGCTACGGTCCCATCCCAGCGGCCGTCGCACGCGGACTGGTCTCAGACGCTGTCACCGATCCACGCTCGCGGGCCACTTTGCGCCGGCTTTACGCTCATCCGGGCTCCGGCGCGCTGGTGGCAATGGAGTCCCGGGCCCGGCTGTTTCCCCGGGGGTTGGCCGCGTTCATCGGGCTACGGGATCAGCGCTGCCGCACGCCGTATTGCGACGCACCGATTCGCCACCGCGACCATGCCCGCCCATGGGCAGCCGGGGGTTCGACTGATGCGGTCAACGGGAGCGGACTGTGCGAACGTTGTAACTACGTCAAAGAGGTCGCCGGCTGGCGCGTCACACCGCATGTCGACGAAAGTGGCACGCACACAGCAGAATTCATCACTCCGACCGGTGCGCAGTATCGATCGTCAGCGCCCCCGCGGGCCCCGGTCATCACCAGGAGCGACGTCGAAGTCCGCATCGGGATAGCGCTGGCTCGGCACGCGGCCTAGCCAAGTAGGTTGCGGACGATCCCGTCCGCCAGCAGCCGCCCTCGGTTGGTGAGCACCAAACGCTCACCTTCGCGCACCAGCAGGCCGTCCTCGACGGCGGTGTCTGCGCGCCCGCGTTCTGCCTCGTCCAGCAGTTCGACGGGCAGCCCTTGACGCAGTCGGATGCTCAGCAGCACGTCCTCGGTGTGCCGGCTGGTGGCATCCAACTGTTCGAGACCGCCAACCGGCAGCGCCCCACTCTCGAGAACCTGCGCATATGCGTTGGGATGCTTGACATTCCACCAACGCGTCATACCGACGAAGCTGTGCGCACCCGGGCCGGCGCCCCACCACTGTCCGCCGTCCCAATAGCCCAGATTGTGGCGGCACTGACCACCCGGACGGCTCCAGTTGGACACCTCGTACCACTGGAACCCTGCCGTCGACAGCCGCACGTCCGCAAGCTCATAGCGATGGGCAAGCACGTCGTCGTCCGGGGCGGCCAATTCGCCACTGCGGACCCGGCGCGCCATCGCGGTCCCCTCTTCGACGACGAGGGCGTAGGCGGACACGTGATCAACCCCGGTCTCGATCGCGGTGTCAATCGAGCGCAGCAGGTCGTCGTCGGACTCCCCCGGTGTGCCGTAGATGAGGTCCAGGCTGACGTGTTCGAATCCCTCGGCCAGCGCCTCTCGGGCCGCCGCCGCGGACCGGTTCGGGGTGTGGATCCGGTCCAGGACGCCCAGCACGTGCGGCGCCACCGACTGCATGCCCAGCGACACCCTCGTGCAGCCGGCCGCGCGGGCAGCGGCGAAGAAGTCCGGCCACGCCGACTCCGGGTTGGCCTCGGTGGTCACTTCGGCGTCGGCGGCCAGTTCGAAGTTGTCCCGCACCGACTTCAGCAGCTGGGTGAAGCGCTGCGGGCCCAGCAGCGATGGCGTCCCGCCTCCGATGAACACGGTCTGCACGGTCGGTCCGGCCAGCGTGGCGGCGGCCAACTCCAGCTCGGCGGCCAGCACCTCCAACCACGCGTCCGGATTGACGCCACCCAACTCCGCCGGCGTGTAGGTGTTGAAGTCGCAGTAGCCGCAGCGGGTGAAGCAGAACGGCACGTGAACATAGATGCCGAACGGCCCGTCCGGGCTGAGCCGCAGGTCAGGAAGTCTTACCGGCGAGGTGGATGCCGTCACGTCTTCCCAATATTCACCAGTAACGGCCCAACCTCCAGCCGAGGGGGCGCGGTCGGCATGGTTTCGCTCACGGTGAGCACAATTCGCCCCTGGTAGTAGCAGCAGGCGCCGGTCGTGGCACAATGGTCAAGTGACCGTTGCCCACCGAATCCAGCTTCGTATCCCGTTGGTGGCGCGCCGTCATGTCGACTTCAAGCGTGTATGTAGCTGTCGCTGTCTGCCTTGATTTCGTAGACCCGACCACCTGAGTTCCAGCTGGCTCCCGGATCTGCGCCACCGGGACAGCCACCGGTGGTTTGCGCGGTCCCTGCCGGCTACTCCACAAAGGAGATTGCCGCATGACGTCCCCCCGCCCGACCAAGAGCCAAGGCCAGTGGGCGCTCGGTGAGCGTGAACCGCTCAACCCCAACGAGCAGTTCAAGAAGGACGACGACGCGCTCAACGTGCGCGACCGGATCGTGAACCACTACTCCAAGGCCGGCTTCGACAGCATCGAGAAGAACGATCTGCGCGGTCGGATGCGGTGGGCCGGGCTCTACACCCAGCGGGAACAGGGCTACGACGGCAGCTTCACTGGCGACGAGAACATCGACCTGCTCGAAGCCAAGTACTTCATGATGCGGGTGCGTTGCGACGGCGGGGCGATCTCCACGGCAGCGCTGCGCACCCTCGGCGAGATCTCGACCGAGTTCGCCCGGGATACCGCCGACATCTCCGACCGCGAAAACGTGCAGTACCACTGGATCCAGATCGAGGACGTGCCGCAGATTTGGGACCGGCTCGCCGCAGTCGGACTGCAGACCACTGAGGCGTGCGGCGATTGCCCTCGTGTGGTGCTGGGCTCCCCGCTGGCCGGTCTTTCGGTCGACGAGGTGCTTGATCCCACGCCCGCGGTCAACGAGATCGTCCGTCGTTACATCGGTAACCCGGAGTTCTCGAACTTGCCACGCAAGTACAAGACCGCGATCTCGGGTCTGCAGGACGTCGCACACGAGATCAACGACATCGCGTTCATCGGCGTCAACCACCCCGAGCACGGTCCCGGGCTGGACCTGTGGGTGGGCGGCGGCCTGTCCACGAATCCGATGCTGGCGCAACGGGTCGGCGCATGGGTGCCCCTGGAAGAGGTCCCCGACGTCTGGGAGGCCGTCACCTCGCTGTTCCGCGACTATGGGTACCGGCGGCTGCGGGCCAAGGCCCGGCTGAAGTTCCTCATCAAGGACTGGGGCATCGAGAAGTTCCGCGAGGTGCTCGAAACCGAGTACCTCAAGCGCAAACTCATCGACGGCCCGGCGCCCGAGCCGCTGACCCGCCCGATCGACCACGTCGGTGTGCAGAAGCTGAAGAACGGACTCAACGCCGTCGGCGTCGCGCCGATCGCCGGCCGGGTGTCCGGCACGATCTTGTCCGCGGTCGCCGACCTGGCCGACCAGGCGGGATCGCAGAAGATCAGCTTCACCCCCTACCAGAAGCTGATCATCCTCGACGTCGCCGACGACAAGCTCGACGAGTTGATCACCGGCCTTGACGCCTTGGGTCTGCAATCGCGACCGTCGCACTGGCGTCGAAACCTGATGGCGTGCACCGGAATCGAGTACTGCAAGCTGTCGTTCGCCGAGACCCGGGTCCGGTCGCAGACGCTAGTGCCCGAGCTGGAGCGCCGGCTCGAGGACCTCAACGCGCGACTTAACGTGCCGGTCACCGTCAACATCAACGGCTGCCCGAACTCCTGTGCCCGCATTCAGGTCGCCGACATCGGCTTCAAGGGTCAGATGGTCGACGATGGCGACGGGAATTCTGTCGAAGGATTCCAGGTTCACCTTGGGGGCAGCTTGGGCCTCGACAGTGGTTTTGGACGGAAGCTGCGCCAGCACAAGGTCACCAGCGACGAGTTGGGCGACTACATCGAACGCGTGGTGCGTAACTTCGTCAAGCAACGAGACGGCGACGAACGCTTCGCGAACTGGGCGCTGCGCGCCGAGGAGGCGGATCTGCGATGAGCAACCTCACGGAAGCGGAATTACGAGAACTCGCCGACAGCGGTGCGGCGGAGTTGGAGGGCGCCAGCGCCACCGACCTGCTGCGTTGGACTGACGAGAACTTCGGCGGCGTCGGCGGACCCCGGTCCACCGCGACCTGCAACTACGTGGTGGCCTCCAACATGCAGGACGCTGTGCTGGTCGACTTGGCGGCCAAGGTCCGTCCAGGCGTGCCAGTCCTGTTCCTGGACACCGGATATCACTTCGTGGAGACCATCGGGACCCGTGACGCGGTCGAGGCCGTCTACGACGTACGGGTGCTCAACGTCACGCCCGAGAACACCGTCGCCGAGCAGGACGAGTTGCTCGGCAAAGACCTGTTCGCCCGCAAGCCCAGCGAATGCTGCCGGATGCGCAAGGTCGCGCCGCTGTCCAAAGCGCTGCGGGGCTACTCCGCTTGGGTGACCGGTCTGCGACGGGTGGAGGCGCCGACCCGCGCCAACGCGCCGCTGATCAGCTTCGACGAGGCGTTCGGCTTGGTGAAGATCAACCCGCTGGCCACATGGTCCGACGAAGAGTTGCAGACCTACATCGACGACAACGATGTGCTCGTCAATCCCCTTGTTTACGAGGGCTATCCGTCGATCGGTTGCGCGCCGTGCACGGCCAAACCGGTCGAGGGCGCCGACCCGCGCAGCGGGCGTTGGCAGGGGCTGTCGAAGACTGAGTGCGGGCTGCACGCGTCGTGACGACCCTGGTGCTGACCGCGCATGGCAGCGCAGATCCGCGATCGGCCGCCAATGCCCGGGCCGTGGCGAATCGGATTCGCTTCATGCGGCCGGGCCTGCGGGTGCGGGTCGGTTTCTGCGAGCTGAATACGCCACGCCTACCCGACGTCCTCACCCCGGACTCGGTCGTCACGCCGTTCCTGCTGGCCGACGCCTATCACGCACGCATCGACATTCCGCACCAGATCGCCAGTTGCGGCGTGCCGGTGCGACAGGCCGAGGTGCTTGGCGAGGACGACCGGTTGGTGTCCGTGCTGCGCGAGCGGCTGGCCCAGCTGGGAGTCGGCACGCAGGATCAGGAGCTCGGCGTGCTGGTCGTCGCGATCGGTTCGACACATGCCGCGGCGAACGCCCGGACGGCGGCGGTCGCAGACAAGCTCAGCGCGGGAAATCAGTGGGCCGGCACGGCAACGGCATTCGCCACCGGAAACGGCCCGTCGCCAGCCGACGGCGTCGACTGGCTGCGTCGCAACGGTGCCCGCCGCGTGGTGATCGCGCCGTGGTTCCTGGCTCACGGCAAGCTGACCGATCGGGTCGCGCAATTTGCTGCAGCCGAGGGCATTCCAATGGCAGCACCGCTCGGGGGGCATCGACTTGTGGCCGAGACGGTGTTGGATCGATTCGACGCGGCGATAGCTCGGCGCATAGCGGCCTGAATAAGCAGGCAGGAACACCCGATTTAGGGCTACGGTAGCCATCACCATGACATCGCCAACTGCACCAGACGCCGATCGTCCCGTCAGCAAGTGGGCGATCGCGACATTCCTGCTCGGATTGGTGAGCCTGATCCCGCTGAGCCTGATCTCTGGGATCGTCACGTTCGTCAAGACGCGGGGCGGCAAGGAATCCGGACGCGGCCTGGCGGTGGCCGGGATGGTGATCTGCGTGTTGTGGGCGGCGATCTGGGGCTACATCGAATGGCCCAAAAACGGACTGATCACCGGCACAACGCAATCCGCACGGGTCGGCACCTGCTTCCAGGAAACCATCAATTCGCCGGTCAGTTGCGACAAGCCGCACAGCGACGAACTCTTCGCGATGCTGGCGCTGACTCGATTCCCCGACAGCGACCACGAGCAGGCGGAGATCGAGAATCGCTGCAAGGCTGAGCTTCCCAAGTATTCGGCCAGCGCGGGCCGCGACCCGCAGCTACACATCGACGCGTGGTCGCCGGGCACCGAGTGGAAACAGCTGGACAGTCACGCGGCCGGCTGCGTGGCCCATTTCAGCTCCGACCGGGTCGGCTCGATCAAGCTCGGACCAGCCTTCAGCTGGAACTCACCGTGATCGCGTCGACGTCAGCATCCTTGTGCGGCAGTGCTTTCTCGGGGAGAGCAGGCACTCGGGTGGCCCGCACATAGACGGTGTCCCCCGCCTTCAGCCCGAGCGCCTCGGCGTCGCCGCGGGTGATCTGGGCGATGAACGGTCCACCGGTGGCGGCATTGGTCAATTCGACCCGCACCTCGAAGCCCAGCACGACCACGCGGTCGATGGTCGCCCGGACCACGCCGGTGGCGTGCGGCGGTGGCGTCGCCGGCCGCGATCGCCATATCGGGACTGCGGCCCACCCGGATGTCGTGCGGGCGAACAAGAATCCCGTTCAGCGACGAGACCGCGCCCAGGAACGACATCACAAATGGGTTGGCCGGGGTGTCGTAGACCTCGCTCGGCGATCCGACCTGTTCGATGCGCCCGTCCTTGAGCACGGCGATCCGGTCTGCCACGTCCATCGCCTCGGCCTGGTCGTGGGTGACCAGCACGGTGGTGACGTGCACCTCGTCGTGCAAGCGGCGCAACCAGGCCCGCAGATCGTCGCGGACTTTCGCGTCGAGTGCGCCGAAAGGTTCGTCGAGCAGTAAAACCTGCGGGTCAACCGCGAGCGCGCGCGCCAACGCCATGCGCTGGCGCTGACCGCCGGAAAGCTGACTGGGGTAACGGGTCTGGAATCCGCTGAGGCCCACCACCTCGAGCAAATGGTCGACCTTCTCGGCGATCTCGGCCTTCGGCCTCTTGCCTGATCTTCAAGCCGAAGCGCCACGTTGTCGCGAACGGTCAAGTGCTTGAAGGCCGCGTAATGCTGGAACACGAAACCGATTCCACGCCGTTGCGGCGCGATGGTGGTGACGTCCCGGCCATTGATCGTGATCGTTCCCGCTGTCCGGCTGGTCGAGTCCGGCGATGGCGCGCAGCAGGGTCGACTTACCTGACCCGCTGGGCCCGAGCAGTGCCGTCAAAGATCCTGCGGGCACGTCGAAGTCGACGTTGTCCAGTGCGACGAAGTCGCCGTAACGTTTGTTGGCGCCCCGCACTGTGATTGCGTTGTCGGTCATGTAGCGCCACTCCTCCCTGTCATACCTGCTTGGCTGCCCGGTTGCGGCGGGCATCGAGAATCACCTGAACGATCAGAACCAGTACGGACACCGCCATCAGCAGCGTCGAAAGTGCATATGCGCCATACTCGGCGCCGCGGTTGTAGCGGTCGGACACCAGCAGTGTCAGTGTCTGCGACTGCCCCGGCAGGTTCGACGACACGATGAGGACCGCGCCGTACTCACCGAGCGTGCGCGCGATGGTCAACACGACCCCGTAGGTCAGACCCCAGCGGATCGACGGCAGGGTGATCCGCCAAAACGTCTGCCACCAATTCGATCCCAGCGTCGCGGCCGCCTGCTCCTGGTCGGTGCCTATCTCATGTAGCACCGGCTCGACCTCGCGCACCACGAAGGGCAGCGTCGCGAAGATACTGGCGAGCACGATGCCGGGCAAGCCGAAGATGATCTTGAAGCCGAAGTCTTTCTCGACGAAGCCGAGCAGACCGGCCGATCCCCACAGCACGATCAGCGCCACGCCGACCACCACCGGCGACACCGCGAACGGCAGGTCGATGATCGCCTGCAGCACACCCTTTCCGCGGAACCGGTTGCGCGCCAGCATCAATGCGGTCGGGATACCGAAGACGACGTTGAGCGGCACCACGATCGCCACCACCAGCACCGACAAGTTCAACGCCGAAATCGCCGCCGGCGTGCTGATCCAGTCGAAGAATTGGCCGAGGCCGGGCCGGAAGGTCCGCCACAGGATCAGCCCCACTGGGACGACGAGCAGCACCGACACATAGGCCAGGGCCAGGAAGCGAAGCAGGTAGCGAACCGCCGGCGACAAGGTCATGCCGACAGCTCCTCACGCTTGGCCGCGCGTGACCCCACCGTGCGCAGCACAAACAGCACAACGAACGAGACGAACAGCAACACAATCGATATCGCGGCGGCCCCGACGCGGTCGTCGTTCTCGATCAGAGTGCGGATCCACTGCGAGGACACTTCGGTCTTGCCGGGCACCGCGCCGCCGATCAGCACCACGGAACCGAATTCCCCGATGGCCCGTGCGAAAGTCAGCCCGGCGCCGGTCAACAGAACCGGGGTGAGCGACGGCAACACGACGGTGGTGAAGATCGTCGCGTTGTTGGCGCCCAGCGACGCGGCGGCTTCCTCGGTCTCGTGGTCGATCTCGAGCAGTACCGGCTGAACGGCGCGCACCACGAACGGCAGCGTGACGAAGGCCAACGCCACTCCCACGCCCCACGCGGTGTGCTGCAAGTGCAGACCGACCGGACTGTGGTTGCCGTAGAGCGCCAACATCACCAGGCTGGCCACGATCGTGGGCAGCGCGAACGGCAGATCGATGAGGACGTCGACAACCCGTTTGCCCGGAAAGTCGTCGCGTACCAACACCCACGCGATCAGCAATCCGAAAAACATGTTCAGCACGGTGACGCCCGCGGAGATCGTCAACGTCACGCGAAACGATTCCAGCGCCGCGTTCGAGGTGACCGCGAGCCAGAAGGCGTCCCAGCCCCCACCGATCGACTGCCACACGATGGCGGCCAGCGGCAGCAGCACGATGACCGAGAGCCACACCACCGAAACGCCCACCCGCAGCGAAGTGCCGTTGTTGATCAACTTGTTGCGGCCCAGCGGTTTACCGCTACCGGTGCCGCCCGCAATCTCGCGGGTGATCGCCGTCGTCATCCGGTGGCCTGGGTGTAGATCTTGGTGATGCTGCCCGACTTCTTGTCGAACAGCTGCGTGTCCACGGACGGCCAGCCACCGAGATCGGCGAGTGTCCACAGCTTTTCCGGTGCCGGGAACTGATCACGGACCTCGGCGGCGATCGCAGGATCGACTGGGCGGAATCCGGCTGCCGCCCAGACTTTTTGGGCTGCGGCGGTGTACTGGAAGTTCTTGAACGCGACAGCGGCATTCAGGTGCGGGCTGGTGGTCACCACTGCCACCGGGTTCTCGATCTTGATGGTCTGCGGCGGGTTGATGTGGGTGATCGGCTTTCCCAGTCGCTCGGTGGCGATCGCCTCGTTTTCGTAGCTGATCAGGACGTCACCGCTGCCCTGGACGAAGACGTCAGTGGCTTCGCGTCCCGACCCGGGGCGGAGTTTGACGTGCTGGGTGACCAGCTTGTGGACGTAGTCGAGGCCCGCCTTGGGGTCATGACCGCCATTGCTTTTCACCACGTACGGCGCGAGCAGGTTCCATTTCGCCGAGCCGGAACTCAGTGGGCTGGGGGTGACGACCTCGACATCAGGCCGCAGCAGGTCGTCCCAGTCCTTGATGTTCTTGGGATTACCTGGGCGCACGACCAGGGTGACGACCGACCCGAACGGGATGCCTTTGGTGACGTCTTTGTCCCAGTCCTTCGAGACTTTGCCCGCTTTGACCAGTCGGGTGATGTCCGGCTCGACGGAGAAGTTGACGATGTCGGCGGGCTTGCCGTCGACGACACCGCGGGACTGATCACCTGAAGCCCCGTAGGAGGCGATCACCTGGATGCCTTTGCCCTCCTGCGAGGCGTTGAACGCCGGGATCACCTTGCTCCAGCCGGGCTCAGGCACCGAATAGGCGACCAGCGTGATGCTGGTGTTCCCACCAGTCGACCCTCCGCCGCCGACCACATCGCTGGCGCCCCCGTGGCACGCGGCGATCATTCCCGCGGCAACGGTCAACACGACAGCGTGCCGCCACCCCGCAGGTTTCTTGTTGTCGTCGAACAATGGTCGACCTTTCGGAAGTGAGCTTGACGTCTGAACGATCCCGTTGCGAAAGAAAGCGAATTTCGGCGCGGCGGGCAGAAAGTCAGCGACAACAATGCACGTCAGCGACGGCGCAATTGCCCACGGCAATGAGTGCCAAGACGTGGCACTCGGTACTGCCGGACGCTGCGTGCATGGGCGAAGCCTAACAGAATGGCGCGGACCCGCAGCCGAAGCCGCCGCAGGTCAGCGGGTCAACAACCAGGCAACGATGACCAGTACGACGAGCGCGACAAGTATCAACGTGACCCTCGATCGCGGCATCCCGGAGTTTCCGCTCATCCGGGCTCTTCATCTCTGTGTCGGAGACGATTCAGCAGGCCGATACCGCGTCCCAGCGCCCCGTCCAACGCCGCGGCGATCACGTAGGCCAACGCCAGCACGACCGGCATCACCACGATGGACTGAAAGACAAACCCCAGGCCGGACAGCCACAGCTCGACGCCGTCCCACCAGCTGAGGATCGCGTTCATCGGGCTCACCCTATTCGGCGCGGTCAGCGATTCCAACCGGCTCTACTAAGCTGATGTGCGCATGTCTCGTGGCGACAGGAATCCGGTGCGACCCCGGGGCGGTTCCGCCACTGTGAGGGCCTCGGTGTCGAGCCGGCGGCCTGAGCCAGACACTGGTCACGAGGCACTCCACTGGACGGGGCGAGAACCCCGGGGAGGACCTGAGTGAATACCGGAGCCACGCAGCGCGCCCACCGCATCGCTTTGCTGTCCACTTCCGATACCGACCTGCTGTCGGCCCGCGCGTCACGCGCGGCCTACACCTTGGGCAACCCCGCGCGTGAGGCCATCGAGGACGTGCTCGAGGACGCCGAGGTCGTGGTGCTTCGGGTGCTCGGGTCCTCAGCGGAGATGGCCGAGGAACTCAGCGCGTTGCGGTCCACCGGTCTGCCGCTGATCGTGCTCGGTGGCGAACGCGTGCCCAGCGCCGAATTGATGGAATGTTCGACGGTTCCCATCGGGCTTGCGGCGCAAGCACACTCGTATCTCGCCGAAGGCGGTCCGGCCAATCTCGCTCAGCTGCATGCGTTTTTGTGCGACACCGTGTTGCTGACCGGCGAGGGGTTCGACGAGCCGGTGGTGATTCCCGAATGGGGTTACTCCGAGCGCCACGCCGATGTGAGCGCCCAGATGCGGGTGGGCGTGCTGTACTACCGGGCCCACGAGGTCAGCGGCAACTCCGGCTTCGCGCATGCGCTCGCCGACGCGATCGATGCCACCGGCAGCGCGGTCGGCGTCCCGATCTTCGCGTCCTCGTTGCGCAGCGCGCCCGACGAATTGTTCGGCGCGCTGGCCACTCTGGATGCCGTCGTGGTCAGCATGCTGGCTGCCGGCGGGTCGAAGTCGGCCGGTGCCAGCGCGGGTGAAGACGATTCCTCGTGGGACATCGAGCGTATCGCCGCTATCAACATTCCTGTGCTGCAAGGTCTTTGCCTGACATCGTCGCACGAGGAGTGGGAGTCCAACGACGACGGCGTCACTCCCCTGGACTCCGCGACGCAGATCGCGATCCCCGAGTTCGACGGGCGCATCATCACCGCGCCGTTTTCCTTCAAAGAGGTCGACAACGACGGTCTCCCCCATTACGTGGCCGACGCCGAGCGCTGTGCGCGGGTCGCTGCCATCGCGGTCAACCACGCGATGCTGCGCCGGATACCCAACAAAGACAAAAAGCTGGCGCTGGTGCTCTCGGCCTATCCCACCAAGCATTCACGGGTCGGCAACGCCGTCGGCCTCGATACCCCGGCGTCCGCGGTGCGGCTGCTGCACCGCCTAGCCCGAGACGGCTATGACGTCGGCGATGGCTTCGGCGTGCTCGGCATCGACGACGAGACGCAGGCCGGCGACCAGTTGATGCACACGCTGATCGACGCGGGCGGCCAGGACGAACAGTGGCTCACCAGCAAGCAGGTCAGCGGCGCACAGGTGACCGTGACTGCGGCGCAGTACGCCGAATGGACTGAGGGGCTGCCCGCCGGGTTGCGTGACGCGATGGCGCAAGCGTGGGGACCGGCGCCCGGACGACTATTCGTCAACGACGACGGCGACCTGGTGATCGCCGCTCTGCGGTCGGGGAACGTCGTGCTGATGATCCAGCCGCCGCGCGGGTTTGGCGAGAACCCGGTGGCGATCTACCACGACCCGGATCTGCCGGCCAGCCATCACTATCTGGCGGCGTATCGGTGGCTGGAGCACGGTTTCGGGGCCGACGCGGTGGTCCACCTCGGCAAGCACGGCTCGATGGAGTGGCTGCCGGGCAAGAACGCGGCGCTGTCGGCGGCCTGCGCCACCGACGCCGTCTTGGGAAACCTGCCGCTGATCTACCCGTTCCTGGTCAACGACCCCGGCGAGGGCGCCCAAGCGAAACGGCGTGCGCACGCCACCATCGTCGACCATCTGATCCCGCCGATGGCGCGCGCCGAGAGCTACGGCGACATCGCCCGACTCGAGCAGCTACTCGACGAGTACGGGAACATCGCGGCGATGGATCCGGCCAAGCTGCCGGCGATCCGGGGCGAGATCTGGAACCTGATGCGCGTCGCGGAGATGCATCGGGATCTCGGGCTCGACGACCGCCCCGACGATGACGAGTTCGACGACTTCTTGCTGCATGTCGACGGCTGGCTGTGTGAGATCAAGGACGCCCAGATCCGAGACGGTCTGCATGTGTTGGGCGAAGCGCCTGCGGGACCGGCGCGGGTCAACCTGGTGCTGGCGATCCTGCGGCGCCGCCCAGGTGTGGGGCGGCCAGGACCACGCCGTCCCGGGATTGCGCACCGCCCTCGGGCTGAAGGACGGCGCCGAGACCACGGCGGTGGACGAGATCGAGAGTCGCGCGCGGGCTTTGGTCGAGGCGATGGAGGCCGGCGGCTGGGACGCCGGGGTTGTCGACGACCTGCACGACGAACCGGACGTGCGGGCGTCGCTGCGATTCGCCGCGACCGAGGTGGTGCCGCGGCTTGCGGGTACGGCGGGTGAACTGGACGCCGTATTGCATGCTCTGGCAGGAGGTTTCGTGCGGCCCGGTCCGTCTGGTTCGCCGCTGCGGGGTCTGGTCAACGTGTTGCCCACCGGCCGCAACTTCTACACCGTGGACCCGCGGGCGGTGCCGTCGCGGCTGGCCTGGCAGACCGGCCAAGCAATGGCGGAGTCGCTGCTGCAGCGCTACCTCGACGACACCAGCAGCTACCCCGAATCGGTCGGGCTCTCGGTGTGGGGCACCTCCGCGATGCGCACCTCCGGCGACGACATCGCCGAGGTGTTGGCGTTGTTGGGCGTTCGGCCGGAATGGGATGAGGCGTCGCGGCGCGTCAGCCGTTTAGAGGTGATCCCGCTCGAAGAGCTCGGGCGGCCGCGCATCGACGTGACGATCCGCATCTCCGGCTTCTTCCGCGATGCCTTCCCGCACGTGGTGATGATGCTCGACGACGCGGTGCGGATGGTGGCACTGCTCGACGAGCCAGACGAGGACAACTACGTGGCCGCCCACGCCCGCGCCGACCTCGCCGACCACGGCGACGAACGCCGAGCCACCACAAGAGTTTTCGGCTCCAAGCCGGGGTCGTACGGCGCGGGCATCCTGCAGGTCGTCGAGGCGGGGACCTGGCGTGACGACAAGGACCTGGCCGAGGTCTACACCGCCTGGGGTGGATTCGCCTACGGTCGCGGGCTGGACGGCAGCGCGGCCGCCGATGACATGCGCACCAACTACGCGCGAATCAAGGTGGCGGCCAAGAACATCGACACCCGTGAGCATGACATCGTCGACAGCGACGACTACTTCCAGTACCACGGCGGCATGATCGCGACCATCCGCGCGTTGACCGGGTCCGATCCGAAGGCCTACGTCGGCGACTCGACCACGCCCGACGCGGTGCGCACCCGCAGTCTGGCTGAGGAAACCGCGCGGGTGTTCCGGGCCCGGGTGGTCAACCCGCGCTGGATTTCGGCGATGCGCAGGCACGGCTACAAAGGCGCGTTTGAACTCGCCGCCACCGTCGACTATCTCTTCGGCTTCGACGCCACCGCGGGCGTCGTCCACGACTGGATGTACGAAAAGCTGGCGCAGTCTTACGTTCTCGACCCGGAGACCCGGCAGTTCCTCGACAAGTCCAACCCGTGGGCGCTGCACGGTATGGTCGAGCGTCTGCAGGAGGCCGCGGACCGCGGCCTGTGGGCCGATCCGTCGCCGGAGACGTTGGCCGCGCTGCGGCAGGCCTACCTGGAGGTGGAAGGCGATATCGAGGACCGCGCCGGTGTCTGAACCGATCCGGGTGCGCATCCTGGGGGTCGGCATGGGGCCCCAGCACGTCACCCCGGAAGTGGCTGACGCGCTGCGGTCGGTCGATTACGTACTGGCCGCTTTCAAAGGCGCGGACGACGAACTTCTGGCGCTGCGTTGGGAGATCGTCGATGCGTATACCGACGGCTCGGTCGACGTGGTGGTGGTGCGTGATCCGGAGCGGGACCGGTCGACCGGCTTGACCGGCGAGGGCTACCAGCGCGCGGTGGCCGACTGGCACGACGCCCGTGCCGGGGCCTACGCCGACGTCCTCCGCGAACGCGGCGGCACCGCGGCGTTCCTGGTGCTGGGCGACCCGTCACTGTACGACTCCACCATCCGGGTGGTCGAGAAGATCCAGGCGCTCGGTGTGCCAGTCGAATTCGACGTGCTGCCGGGAATCAGCGCGCCGCAACTGCTGGCCGCCCGGCATCGCATCGTCTTGCACGAGGTCGGCCGCCCGGTGCACGTCACCACTGGCCGCCTGCTGCAAGAGGCCGTCGCAGCCGGGCAAGACAACATCGTCGCGATGCTCAACCCGCCGCCGGACCGGCTCGACCTCACCGGCCTGGACGACTGGTCGGTGTGGTGGGCGGCCAATCTCGGCGCATCGGGCGAGCGACTGGTATCGGGGCGACTCGGCGACGTCGCCGGGCGGATCGCCGACGCCCGCTCGCAGGCGCGCGACGACACCGGGTGGGTGATGGACGTCTACCTGCTGCGGCGGCAGTGATGGCTCGGCGAGTGCTGCTGCTGGGCGGGACATCGGAGGCCCGCGCGCTGGCGGCGCGTCTGGTCGCCGAGGGCGTCGACGTGACCAGTTCGCTGGCCGGCCGGGTCGCCCAGCCGCGACTTCCCGAGGGGCAGGTCCGCATCGGCGGGTTCGGTGGCGTCGACGGGTTGCGAACCGCGCTGGCGGGCGTCGACGTCGTGATCGATGCCACCCATCCCTTCTCGCCGACGATATCTGCCAACGCCGTACGCGCTTGTGCCGCCGAGGCGGTTCCGCTGCTGAGGTTGCAGCGTCCTGGCTGGGCCGACCGGTCCATGCCGTCGTGGCATTGGGTGAGCTCGCACCAGGAGGCCGCCGAGGCGGCGCGCCGGCTGGGTCGTCGGCCGCTACTCACTGTCGGGCGCCAGCAGTTGGGGGCGTTCATCGGGGCGCTCGGCGAGTTGGCAGTACTGGCGCGTGTTGTGGACGACCCGGAGCTCGCACTGCCTGCGTCGTGGCAGCTGATCCGGGATCGTGGGCCCTACGCCTTGGCCGGCGAGCTGGCGCTGCTGCGCGAGCATCGCGCGGATGTGCTGGTCACCAAGGACTCCGGTGGTGAGTACACCTGGCCGAAGATGCAGGCCGCCGGGGAGTTGAGGATTCCGGTTGTCATCGTCAGCCGACCCGACATACCGCCCGGGGTGCCGGTGGTGTCCGACGTGGACGCTGCCGTCGAATGGCTACGCGGAATTGCCTAGACCACGTGCAGGCTCGACCCGCCGGTGAAGCCGTCGGCGCCGCGTCCACAGCGCAAGATCCAACGTGGCTCCGCAGAACATGATCGCCACGATCACCAGGTTGAACGCCCGGTGCCGCTCGGGGTCGAGGACATCGCTGATCAGCAGCACGGCGCCCAATGTCGATAAGGCGCAAAAACCCGCATAGCCCCGCACAGTGACTCACTCGCTTTTCGTATCGGCTTGAGTGTCATGCCAGTCGTACTGACACTTGTTTGATAATTCGTAGCGGACTGCGGTGAGGTTTGGGCCGGACTGCTAGTAATTTGCCGAGACGGCATGCACAGTTTGTGCGAATCGCTGAGCCAGAGCGGGATGGCCGGCCCAATGCGTGTGCAGGTAGGCGGCATGCAGCGTCGGTGTGGCGCAGCCTTCGGGGCCCGCGGGAAGTTGCCACGCCGGCTGGCCGTCAACCGCGGTCGTTTTCGTGCGGTGGAATTCGTGTCCGGTGACGACGGCGCCTTTTACGGCGAGCAAGGAATCGGCCGGGCTGCTGGCGGTCCGGTAGCCGAGCGTGAGCCGCGGCGTCATGGCCGCATCTACGGGCACCGCGCCGACCATCGGCGTGCCGTCGAGCGACCGGCACAGGTAGAGCAACCCCGCGCACTCGGCGACGGTCGGAACACCCGCCGCGATCGCGGACCGTAATTCGGCCATCAGGCAACGGTTCTCGGCAAGTTCGGCGGCGTGCACCTCGGGGAATCCGCCGCCGAGGTAGATCCCGACGGTCCCTGCAGGCAGAGTCGCGTCCACCAATGGGTCGAATTCGACCACGTCGCATCCGGCAGCGCGCAGCAGCTCTTCGGTCTCGGCGTAGCGGAAAGTAAAGGCACGCCCACCGGCCATCGCGACGACGGACCCGGCCCGCGAGGGCCGTTGGATTTCCTGCGCCGGATCCCACGGCGTGCCGGGTAGCGGATCGGCACTTTGGGCCAGCCGCAGCACTGCCTCGATATCGATATGCGCCGCAATGACTTCCGACATCCGCTCGAGGGTTTGCCCGGACTCGACGCGCTCGGCGGCGGGCACCAGTCCCAGGTGACGTGACGGCGTCTCGATGCCGTCGTCGCGCGGAAGAACCCCGAGTACCGGAATGCCGGTGGGGCCCAGGGCGTCGCGGACCTCGTCGGCGTGCCGTGCGCTGGCCGCCTTGTTGAGGATCACACCCGCGATGCGAACCGACGAGTCGAACGCCGCCAAGCCGGCGATCACTGCCGCGTGCGTCCGCGACGCATGCGAGATGTCGACGACCAGTAGCACCGGCGCTGCGGTCAGTGCGGCGACGTGCGCGGTCGACGCCTCGCCGGCGGTCCCCAGCCGGCCGTCGAAAAGCCCCATCACACCTTCGATGACGGCGACATCGGCCGACTTAGCCCCGTGCAGCAGCAGTGGGACGACCCGCTGTTCGCCGACCAGGAACGGGTCGAGGTTGCGGCCCGGCCGGCCGGTGGCCAGGGCGTGGTAGCCAGGGTCGATGAAGTCGGGTCCCACCTTGTGGCCGGATACCGTCAAGCCGCGCCCCCTCAGGGCGGCCATCAATCCGGTTGCGACAGTGGTCTTTCCGTGTCCTGATGCGGGCGCGGCGACGACGAGGCGGGGAAGCTGAGTCGCTACCACTCGATGCCCCGCTGGCCTTTCTGGCCGGCGTCCATCGGGTGCTTCACGTTGGCCATCTCGGTGACCAGGTCGGCGATCTCGATCAACCGGGGGTCGGCGTCTCGCCCGGTGATAATGACGTGCTGGTGGCCTGGCCGGTCGGCGAGGGTGTCGACGATGTCGTCGATGTCGACCCAGCCCCACTTGATCGGGTAGGTGAATTCGTCGAGCACGTAGAGGTCGTGGGTCTCCCCGGCGAGGCGCCGCTTGATCTCGGCCCAACCGGCCGCGGCTTCCTGGGCGTGGTCAACCTCGGTGCCCGCCTTGCGGCTCCACGACCAGCCGGATCCCATTTTGTGCCATTCGACGGGACCGCCCTCGCCGGTCTCGGTGTGCAATGCACCCAGTCGCTCCAGCACCGTCTGCTCACCGATCCGCCACTTGGCGGACTTGACGAATTGGAACACCCCGATACGGAATCCTTGGTTCCACCCACGCAGCGCCAATCCGAAGGCGGCGGTTGACTTTCCCTTCCCGTCGCCGGTGTGCACCATCAGCAGCGGCCGGTTGCGCCGCTGGCGCGTGGTGAGCTGGTCGTCGGGCACGACCGAGACCTGGCCTTGGGGCATCAGGCCGCTCCGGGAGTGGTGGCGCCGCGAACGATGTCGGCCAGCGCCTGCGCGTTCACCTGGCCAAGCGGCACGTGCTCGGCGTTCAGATGCTGAGCCAAGTCGGCGGCCAGACCCATTCGCATCCGGCCGCTTTCGCAGTCGACGACGATGCTCGAGACTCCCTCGCCGACCAGATGAGCCGCGACCCGGTGGGCCCGGCCGACTGGGTCCGGCCCCGCCGTGGCACGACCGTCGGTGACGATGACGAGCAGCGGCCGTCGACTCGGATCGCGCAGTCGTTCCCGTTGCACCACCTCGGCCGCCTTCATCAGCCCTTCGGCGAGCGGTGTGCGCCCGCCGGCCGGTAGGTCGTCGAGTCGCTTGGCCGCGATCTCAATCGAACCGGTTGGCGGAAGCGCGATCTCGGCCGCTTGGTCACGGAAGGTGATGACGCCGACGCGGTCGCGCCGCCGGTAGGCGTCGAGCAACAGCGACAGGATGGCCGTCTTGACCTGATGCATCCGTTCTCGCGCCGCCATCGACCCGGAGGTGTCGACCACGAACAACACGAGGTTGGCTTCGCGTCCCTCGCGAACGGCTCCGCGCAGGTCAGAGGGCCGCAGGAGCAGTCGGCCGCCGCTGCGGCCGCGAGCGGCCTGATTCGGCGCCGCGGCCCGAACGGTCTCGACGAGATGAATGCCCGACTCCGACAGCGGACTGGCGCCGGTGCGCCGACCCGTCGTCGTCCGGGCCCGGCTGCGACGGCCGGCATGTCCGTCCCCCACCCCACGGACCGTGAAAAGCTTTGTCTTGTAGGGCTCCCCGGCACCGACAGGCGGCCGATCGGGCGATGTCTGATTCTGCTGGCCGCCGGGCGGTGCAGGCGAGCTCTCCGGGGCATCGCTCCCGCCACCGGGGTCGTCGGGATCGGTGTCAGGATCTGGGCCCTGGTCGGTGTCGGGCGGCAGCAGCTCATCGAGTTCGTCATCGTCAAGCCCGGGCGCGTCGAAGGGATTGCGCCGACGGCGATGCGGCAGAGCCAGTTTCGCCGCGATGCGCAGGTCGTCGATATTCGGGTGTTCGCGGCCGTGCCACGCGGCATGGGCCGCCGCCGCGCGGGCCATCACGATGTCGGCGCGCATGCCGTCGACGCCGGCAGCCGAGCAGACTTCGGCGATCTTGAGCAGTGCAGCGTCGGTGAGCTGAATCAGGTTCAGGATCGACTGGGCGTGGTTTATCCGATCACGAAGCCGCTCTTCGGCATTCGCATACTTAGCGCGAAAGGCTTGCGGGTCGGCGTCGAACAGCAGTCGTCGGCGCACCACCTCGGCGCGCAATGCCGGGTCGCGCGGCGCGGCCACCTCGACGGTGAGGCCGAAGCGGTCGAGCAGTTGCGGCCGCAGCTCACCTTCTTCGGGATTCATCGTGCCGACGAGCACGAACTTCGCCGCGTGGGTCACCGAGATGCCGTCGCGTTCGACGGTGACGGTACCCATGGCGGCCGCATCGAGGAGCAGGTCGACCAGATGGTCGTGCAGGAGATTGACCTCGTCGACGTACAGGATCCCGCGATGCGCATTGGCCAGCAGACCCGGCTCGAAGCGCACCGCGCCATCGCTCAGCGCTTGCTTGAGGTCGATCGATCCCGCCACGCGGTCCTCGGTGGCGCCGACAGGAAGTTCGACCAGTCGCACCGGCCGGGTTTCCACGGTTGCGTCGGCGCCGAACGCGCCGTCTGGTGAGGCGGGATTCGGCTCGGTCGGATCGGTGGAAAACCGATCCCCGGCGATGACGTCGATGGGCGGCAGGATCTGGGTGAGTGCGCGCACCAGGGTCGACTTTGCGGTGCCCTTCTCGCCGCGGACCAGCACGCCGCCGATGCCAGGGTCGATGACGCTGAGAACAAGCGCCAGCGCCATGTCGTCGAGCCCGCCGGGGGCATCGGGGTCGCCGCCGACTACGGCGGGAAACGGATACAACTGATTAGCAGGGGGCATGATTTGGCCTGTTCGCAGGGTGCCTCGCGGGCCTTACGCTAGCATCGCGGCGGTGCCGACCTCTGACCTGCGGGTAACCGTCGTCGGCGTCGGCGCCGATGGCTGGAACGGCCTGACGCCGGCCGCGCGGGCCGTCATCGGTTCGGCAGACGTCGTGCTGGGCGGTCCTCGGCAACTGGAGCTGTTGCCCGCTGCCGGCGGCCAGGTGCGCCAACCATGGCCGTCTCCGTTGAGCGCGGCATTGCCGGAGCTGTTGACGCAATTCGCCGGCCGGCAGGTCGTCGCGCTGGCATCCGGCGACCCGATGCTGAGCGGAATCGGAACCACCCTGGTCGATATTTTGGGCGTCGACCGGGTGACGGTCATCCCGCATCTGTCGTCGGTGACCCTCGCACGGTCCCGGCTCGGCTGGTCCGCGGAATCCACCGCGGTGGTCAGCGTCGTTGGCCGCGACGTGCACGCGGCGCTGCGGGAGCTGGCGCCCGGACGCCGGGTGCTGGTGCTGTCGTCCGACGAGAAAACCCCTGCGGCCCTTGCCCAGTTGCTTGTCGATCGCGGATACGGGCCGAGTCGCTTCGTGGTGTTGGGCGACCTCGGCGACGACCGCGAAACGATCATGGAGTCGACGGCCGGTGACTTCCCGGGAGATTCCCCGCGGCTCAATATCGTTGCGTTGCAATTGAAGGGACCACTGCTGACCGGGTGGGCGCCCGGTCTGCCTGACGACGCCTTCGAGCATGACGGCCAGCTCACCAAGCGGGATCTGCGCGCGGCCGCCCTGGCCCGCTTGCTGCCCGCTCCGGGCCAGCTGTTGTGGGACGTCGGCGCGGGAGCGGGTTCGGTGGGCATCGAGTGGATGCGCGCTCACCCGACGTGTCGGGCCGTCGCGGTGGAGGCCGACCCGCAGCGGGCCGAACGGATCACCCGCAATGCGAAGTCGCTGGGCGTGCCCGCGTTGCACGTGGTCTGCGGCACGGCTCCGGAGTCGTTGAGCGAGTTGGCAACTCCCGATGCCATCTTCATCGGCGGCGGCGCCAGTCGGCCCGGCGTCTTCCAACGCTGCGTCGACGCATTGCCCGGCGGCGGCCGGATCGTCGTGCACGGGGTGACTGTCGAGACCGAGGCGCTGCTCGCCGCGGCCTACCGAGAGCACGGCGGTGAGCTCACCCGCATCCACGTCGAGCATGCCGCGCCGGTCGGTTCGTTCACCGGCTTTACTCCGGCGCGCGCGGTGACCCAATGGGCATTCACGAAACCGGTTGACTGATCTCACCGGCTGGCCGATCGATCTCGGTGCGGGTCGTACAGGTGGCTCTCCCCCGCCCGCGGATCCGCCTGCGCGCCAAGCGCGTCACCCACCAGAATCACCGCGGCTTGCCTGAGGCCGGCCGCCTCGACCTGATCGGCGATGTCGGCGACGGTGCCGCCGATCACGAGTTCCTCGGGCTGCGACGCCCGGTACACCACGACCACCGGACAGTCCGGACCGTAGGCCGGTGCAATCTCGTCCATCAGGGCGCGGATGGCGGTGATCGCCAAGTGCAGCACCAACGTTGCGTGGGTTGCTGCGAACGCGGACAGCGACTCGGTGTCCGGCATCGCGGTGGATCGTGCCTGGGTTCTGGTCAACACCACCGACTGTGCGACCAACGGGACGGTGAGCTCGCGACCGGCTCTCGCAGCGGCGGCGGCGTAGGCCGGCACCCCCGGCGTGATCTCCCACGGCACGCCGGCCGTGTCGAGCCGACGGGTCTGCTCCGATACCGCGCTGTACAACGAAGGGTCACCCGACACCAAACGAACGACCCGTCGGCCGGCGCCGTGCGCCTCGATGATCTCGGCGACGATATCGTCGAGGTTCAGATTCTGGGTGTCGATCAATTCGGCTGTCGGAGAGCAGCTCCCCAGCACATCGGGGTCGAGGTAGCTTCCCGGGTAAAAGACGGTATCGGCCGCCGCGAGCAGTCGGGTGGCACGGACAGTCAGCAGGTCGGCGGCGCCCGGCCCGGCGCCCACGAACTGCACTGCGTTCATCGCACCCACCGCGGCGTCCACACCCGCCCGGCCGCCGTGGCCCTGGTGCTCGACGCACCCACCAGAACAAGGCTTTTCATGTCGATCGCGTCGATATCGAGGCCACCCAGCGTCGTCACCGTCAGCGACTCCTCGGCTCGCCCGACATCACGGCCGACGACAACGACCGTTTCGGCGCTGCGATGTTCGAGCAGGATCTCACGAGCCAACTTGATCTGGTCGGGGCGGCTACGCGAAGCTGGGTTGTAGATCGCCAGAACGAGATCAGCGTCGGCGATGGCGCGCAGTCGCTGCTCGATCACCGACCACGGCTTGAGCCGGTCGGAGAGACTCATCACCGCGAAATCCGCGCCCAGGGGTGCGCCGGCCAAGGCGGCGACGGCGTGCACTGCCGAGACGGCGGGCAGCACCCGGATCGGAACGTCGGAGAATCGCTCGTCTTCGGCGGCCTCGAATACCGCCGAGGCCATCCCGAACACTCCGGCGTCGCCGCCGGAGACGACGGCCACAGATTCGCCGCGTAGCGCCAGGTCGAGCGCGAAACGTGCCCGGTCGATCTCGACGGTGTTACCGGAAGCGTGCCGCTGCAGGCCTTCTCGTTGCGGCACGCGCGCCACGTACGGCGCGTAGCCGACCACGTGACCCACCTCGGCGAGGGCTGCCGAGGCCTCCGGCGTCATCCAGCCGTCCGCCCCCGGACCCAAGCCGATCACGAGAAGCTCTGCGACGCCGGTACTGGCGGAAATGGTTGCGGGGCTGGGTTCTTCGACCATGAGACGGGATCGCGGGCCGTTGATCGAATCACCGTTGACGACGATCAGCGACAGGTACGGGACGCCTGTTTCGTCGACATCGGCAACCGGCATCCAGCGCTGCTGCGGGTGACTGGCCCGCTCGATGTACATCGCGTGATCCAGACGTCCGGCGGCGGCAAGCGCGCGGCGTACGGCCGGAAAGGTGCGGCCCAGCTTCATGATGATCGCGCCGTCGGTGTCGGCCAGTCGCCGCGCGAGTTCGGCTTCCGGCAACGTCCCGGGCAGCACGGTCAGCACGTCGGTCTGGCGGACCAGCGGGGAGGCGACCGCCGCCGTCGCGGCGGTGAATGCCGGTATTCCGGGGATGATTTCAGTCGCGAACCGCGCGCTGAGCCGGTCATGCATGTACATGAACGAGCCGTAGAACAGCGGATCGCCTTCGGCAAGAAGGGCAACGGTGCGGCCGGCGTCCAGATGCGCGGCCAGCCGGGCGGCGGATTCCTCGTAGAACTCGGCCAGCGCTCCGGCGTACCCGCCGGGATGATCGGTCGTCCCGGTGGTGAGCGGGTAGCGCAGTTCCTCCTCGATGGCGTCGGCCGGTATCAGGTCTGCCGCAATGGTCCGCGCGTAGGACTGCTTGTTCACGCCGGCGTGGTAGGCGATGACGTCGGACTCGCCGATGATCCGCGCCGCCTTAAGGGTAATCAGCTCGGGATCCCCTGGGCCCAAGCCGATTCCGTAGAAGCGGGCGGCTGTCATTCGACCTCCGAGGCCAGCGCGTTGATGGCCGATGAGGTGATCGCCGACCCGCCGCGCCGTCCACGCACCGTCACGAAGGGGATGTCGATGCCGTGGTCGCGGGTCAACGATGCCAGGGCATCTTTGGATTCCGCGGCGCCGATGAACCCGACCGGGCAGCCGACGATGGCAGCGGGCCGCTGCGCACCATCGATGAGCATCTCCAGTAGGTGGAACAGCGCGGTCGGGGCGTTGCCGATGGCAATGACTGCGTTGTCCAGCAACGGTTCCCACAGCGACACGGCGGCCGCGGTACGGGTGGTGTTCCACTGCTTCCGCCAGTGCCGGCACGCCGGGCTCGTTCAGAAAGCAGTGCACCTCGTTGGCGGCGGGAAGCCGGCCGGCGGTGATGCCGGTGGCGACCATGCGGGCGTCGCACAGGATGGGCGCCCCGGATCGCAGCGCCGAGCGCGCGGCGGACACCAGCGCCGGGTGGATGATCAGGTCGTCGACGAGGTCCGGCTGCCCTGTGCCGTGAATCATTCGGACAGCGAGCTTTTCGGCTTCCGCCGGGATGTGGGACAGGTCGGCCTCGCGACGGATCGTGGCGAACGAGTCCGCGTAGATCGCGGGGCCGTCGGCGATGTAGTCGTACCGTCGGGTCGGCCGGCTCGTGGTCACTCGATCACCTCCGGGGCGTTCGCGACGAGGACGCCGCGCCACGGTGTGACGACGACATGCGGTACGTCGGCTGCGCGTTCGAGCAGCGACCGGACCAGATCGGCAGTCAAGACGCCGTCCGGCACGGGCACGTGGGTACCCCCGGGCACCTTTCCATAGGCCAGCGGCGCCGCCGCAGCGGGGATGCGAGAGTCCGCGGGCACGGGCGGTTGCAGCGCCCGGGTGAGTTCGCGAATGTGCCACGGCGCATCGGCGCCCGCTCCCCGAGCGTCGAGGAATCGGGACGCCAGGTCGGCCAACCGGTCGGCGACGTCGCCCAACGGTGTGACGTCGCCCCAGTGAACGCCGACCCGCAGCTGGACCACGTTGTCGGCCAGCGCGACGCAACCCAGGTCGGTGCCGCGCTTTCCGGTGCCGGTGAGACGGTCGAGCAGATCGCCGCGACCGTCGTCGAGTGTGAACAGGAAACGCCCCGGCAGCTGAGCAAGCCCGGGGTCTGCGCACAGCAAAGTGTCGAGGCGCGCGATCGTCGGGCGGAGATCGGCGCGGCCCCCGGCCAAACCGGTCTGCGGTGAGGCGAGCACATTCCTCACGAGTTCGTGTGTGCGCGTTGGCATCAGGCCGGTAGACTCGATCGCGGTCACAACGTCGTCCGTCAACTGAGCGCCATCACCGGGGAGCCCGCGCAGTTGGAGATTGGCCCGCCGAGTGAGGTAGATACCGCCGTCGGCGTATCGCCGGCTGACCTCGGACAAGCGTCGCAGCGCGCTGGTGGGAAGCAGGCCACCCATCAGCCGGATGCGGATCAGCAGCCCGTCGTCGGCCTGCCACGGGCGCCACACACCGGGGCACATGTCGGCCCGGGTGCGCGAGTCCGTCGTCATCAGCGGTATCTGGTCAGCTCAGGTCGCTGACCTTCTCCATCATTGCTTGGGCGACGTCGACCGCACTGGTGTCCGGGTCCGCCGATCCCGGGTCCGACGGCCGGCGGTCGCCGAAGAAAACCATCTCGACTTCGACGATGCAGTTCATTCGGACGCCGATGGCACGGGCCTGCGGGGTGGGTTGCAGCGCGGGCATGTTGGGCAGCGTCGCAGTCGCGGTATTCGATGCTGCGACAACAGAATCGGTGACGCGGATATCGTTGATCACTGTTGTCGTGCTGATCGGGCCGGTCTTCTCGGTCGTCGTCTGGCCTTTGCAGTTGCGCCACTGGTCGGGGAATGTCGCGAACAGCTCCTGGGCCTGCGCCGCCGAGGGCAGCGCGACGACTCCTTCCATCACGCTGATCACCTGGGCCGGGTCGCCGTCGTTCCACCACGACACCGATGCCACCGCCTGGGCATCGGCCGAGCCATAGACGCTGTTCTGCAGCATCGCCGTGACGCCCAGGCAGGCGGCCGACTCTGGCGGCGCTTCGCGCTGGTCGAGGATATCGGCGTCGCCGTACTTTGCGGGCGCACGCGCGACGAACGGCTGGCCGAGCATCTTCGACAGCACCTGGCCGTCGAGGAGCACCTGCTTGACGATCTGGCCGGAAAGCGGCTTCGGCCTGAGGTTGGGCGCCGGCTTCGCCGTTCCTGCGATCACCGGACCGCAGCCCACGGCGAACGCGGCAACCACCGTGCACGCCGTAGTCAGTCCGAGCGTCCGCATGACTACTTCTTAGTGCCTTTATCCGGCGCGGCGTCCGTGGACAGCGCGGCGACGAACGCCTCCTGCGGCACTTCGACCCGGCCGATGGTCTTCATCCGCTTCTTGCCTTCCTTCTGCTTCTCGAGCAGTTTGCGCTTACGGGTGATGTCACCGCCGTAGCACTTGGACAGCACGTCTTTGCGGATCGCGCTGAATATTCTCGCGCGCAATGATTTTGGACCCGATCGCGGCCTGTATCGGCACCTCGAACTGCTGGCGCGGGATGAGCTGCTTGAGGCGGGTGGTCATCTTGTTGCCGTAGGCCGCGGCCCCGTCTTTATGCACGATGGCGCTGAATGCGTCGACGGCCTCACCCTGCAGCAGGATGTCGACCTTGACCAATGACGCTTCCTGTTCGCCGGCTTCTTCGTAGTCGAGGCTGGCGTAGCCGCGGGTGCGGGACTTCAGCGAGTCGAAGAAGTCGAAGATGATCTCGCCCAACGGCATCGTGTAGCGCAGCTCGACGCGCTCGGGTGACAGGTAATCCATGCCGCCGAGTTCACCGCGCCGGGACTGGCAGAGCTCCATGATCGAGCCGATGAATTCGCTGGGCGTGATGATCGTGGTTTTGACGATGGGCTCGTAGACGGCGCGGACCTTGCCCTCGGGCCAGTCCGACGGGTTGGTGACGATAAGTTCCGAATTGTCTTCCCTTCAAGACAACGCGATACACGACGTTCGGCGACGTCGAGATCAGGTCGAGGTCGAACTCCCGCTCCAGACGTTCGCGAGTGATCTCCATGTGCAGCAGCCCGAGGAAGCCGCAGCGGAAGCCGAACCCCAGCGCCACCGACGTCTCCGGCTCCCACGTCAGGGCCGCGTCGTTGAGCTGCAGCCTGTCCAGCGCGTCGCGCAGATCGGGGTAGTCCGAGCCGTCAACGGGATAGAGGCCGGAGTAGACCATCGGCCTCGGCTCGCGGTACCCCACCAGTGCCTCGGTCGCACCGTGCCGCGCGCTGGTGACGGTGTCGCCGACCTTCGACTGGCGGACGTCCTTCACACCGGTGATGAGGTAGCCCACCTCGCCTACGCCGAGGCCGACCGATGCCTTCGGGTCCGGCGAGACGATCCCGACCTCGAGCAGTTCGTGGGTCGTGCCGGTGGACATCATCGTGATCTTCTCGCGCGGGGTGATCTTGCCGTCCACGACGCGCACGTACGTCACCACACCCCGGTAGATGTCGTAGACGGAGTCGAAAATCATTGCCCGCGTTGGTGCGTCGGCATCGCCGACCGGCGCAGGCACCTCGCGCACCACGTGATCGAGCAGCTCGGTGACACCGTCTCCCGTCTTGCCCGATACCCGCAGGACGTCGCCGGGCTCGCAGCCGATGATGTGGGCGATTTCGCCGGCGTATCGGTCGGGGTCGGCGGCGGGCAGGTCGATCTTGTTGAGGACCGGAATGATGTGCAGGTCGCGATCGAGGGCCAGGTACAGGTTGGCCAGCGTCTGGGCCTCGATGCCCTGGGCGGCGTCGACCAGCAGCACCGCGCCCTCGCAGGCCTCCAGCGCGCGGGACACCTCATAGGTGAAGTCGACGTGGCCGGGAGTGTCGATCAGGTGCAGGACATAGTCAGTGCCGTCGACCTTCCAGGGCAGCCGCACGTTCTGGGCCTTGATCGTGATGCCGCGCTCGCGCTCGATGTCCATCCGGTCGAGGTACTGGGCGCGCATATCCCGCTCCGCGACGACACCGGTGAGCTGCAGCATCCGATCGGCCAGCGTGGACTTGCCGTGGTCGATGTGGGCGATGATGCAGAAGTTCCGAATCTGCGCCGGCGCGGTGAAGGTCTGGTCGGCGAAACTGCTGATGGGAATCTCCTGGTGAAGCCGGGCTTAGGCGCTATCAGCGTATCGAGGTACCGGTGCCGCAGCACAATCGCGGGACAGGTCGGCCAAAACGAAACCCCCGGAGTCGCCTCCGGGGGTTCGTGGTGAAGCGGAGCGCTAGCCGAGCCACACGGCGCCAAACCAACCGAAGAGGTCGCCAAGCCCGTGTTGAAGAAGTCAGCGAAGAGGGCTGGATCGGCGAGGGTGCCGTCATCGAGGGCGATATCCGCCAGCCCAAGCAGGTCGCTGATCGGAATTATGGCGTCGTTGCCGATCAGGAAGGACGCCAGCGTGTTGTAGGCGTCGTCGAACTCGACCAGCGCGCCGTTGAACACGTCGTATGCACCCGGCGCAGAGTCGAGACCGCCAGGAATGAAGTCCGCGAGCGGCCCGTACAGCTCGTAGTCGAGGGTCGTCAAAGGAGCCACATCTGGCGCGTCCGCCAGCGGGATGGTGTCTAAGCGCTCCAGTAGCTCTGGGATGAGGTCGGCAGTGTCGCCCGCTACGGCGACTTGGCTCTCGAAGAGGGAGTTCAGCGACGAGATCTCGCTGTCGAGAGTGGTCGTCAGATCGTCCGCCGAGGCGCAGCGGCGCAAATGCCAGCGCGGCGCCAGCCACGAAGCTGCCGACCACAGCGATTTTGCGAGTGTTCATAGTTCTGCCTTTCACGTTCGCCCCCGGCGGCGGGGCAGTGCACACGTCGAAGTTCCTCAGCGTCGCTGCTGGTGAAATCTGAGCGTATCGACGCAATTAGCTGAGTGCAGGTTAAGTGTGTGCCGAACACGTTAAATCTTGTGACGGGCTCGGCCGGAGCCAAACGAACCCCCGGAGTTGCCTCCGGGGGTTCGTTGTGGAGCGTTGATCAGACCGATCAGAAGTAGCCGGCCAGGTCGGTGAGGCCGTGCTGCAGGTATTCGGCCACTGACGTGGCGACGTGGCTAGCCTCGGCGTGAGATGCCAATGATCGTCCGCAGCCGGCAGGAAGGTCGCCGGAGTTCAAGAGCGAGTACATACTCGACATTGAAGGCGTTCGCGAACTCGCCCATGAACCGTTAAACACGTCGTACGCGCCAGGGTCTCCCGTGACGCTAGCCGGGTTCAATCCGAAGACGAGCGTGTCGAAGATGCTGTTGGTGTTCGCCGTGTCGATGGTGTCGAACGGCATCACGCCGTGCCCGGGATGATTTTGTCGGCATTGATTCCCGCGGCAGCGACGTCAGAGGCGAAAATGCTGTTCAGCGAGCTATCCTCGCTGGTTACCGTAGACGCAATGCTGACGGTACGGCCGCTTCCGCACGCCGGCGCGGGCGTCGGGATGTCCAAGAACGCCAGGTTGGTCTGGAAGTAACCACTCAGATCACCGATGCCTGCGTTGTAAAGGAGTCGAACGCCTGGGTGGGGGTCTCTTCGGCTGTGCCCAAAACATTTACGTCGTGCTGTTGTAAATGTAGTCAGGGACGTTGGTGTCCAAGACGCCGTTGGCCGCCGAATACGCCTCGACGTTGTTGGCGTTGTCGAACTGGGTCAGCGCGCCGTTGAACTCGTTGAAGGCACCCGTGTCGCCAGAGACACCCGCCTTGAACGGTTTGACGCCGTAGAGCAAGGAGTCGAGGGTCGAGGGCGTGCCCGTATTGCGGCGTGTCCTTCAGAACGTCGCTATCAGGAGGGTGTCCAGCCCGTGGACGCCGGTCGGCGCGTAGTCGCCGCTGGGCACGCCGGACAGGAGTGCATCGAACTGGAACGCGAGTTCAGCGACGACACCTCACTGTCGAGGGTGTCGGTGACCAGAGTGGGATCGACCGGCGCCGCGGCTGCGAGCGGCGCGAAGCGCCAGTGCTGCTCCAGTGGCGAAGCCAGCGGCAGCAGCGAGTTTACGAAGATACATAAAGGATTGCCTTTCAAAGATGTTCAACCGACGACCCGGGCGTTTCGTCGGAGGTCCCCCCAGCACCCCTGGCGCAAAGCCATAACCCCGCCGCTGGAAACCTGAGAAGAACATAACAATCATGTGTGTGACTTGAAAGCGTTTCTGCGGCAAACTTTTGGTGTTCATCCGTTCGTACGATCCCGCTGCCCGTGGCCACGCCCTCAAGGCGTTTAAGCACGCGATAGTTGCTCTGAGCTTTCGGGTAAGGCATATGAGACACGTCGTCGACCCCGAGCAGGGTGCGACGTCCCGGAGCAGCTGTTGCGATCAATACTGAGAAAAATCGACCGGCGCACTATCGAACGCTGAGAATCTCCTCCACAACTTGGGCTTGATGCCAGCCGCACCGCGCGTGTCAAGCGCGACCCCCGGCGCACGAGCACAACCGCGACATCCGCACCTAAACTGCGAAGATGGCGTCAGGGTGGAGGACGTTCCAGCGGGTGGCTGAGCACCTGGTGTTCAACGAGGCGCCGAAGTTGATTCGGCAACTGCAGCATTCGCCGACTGTCCAGCGCAGCATCAAGATCGGCATCGACGCGATCATTGGCGCCGTGGCCGAACCGCCGGCCGAGGTCACCGCCGGCCGGCCGGTGACCCGCAATAGTGCGCCCACCGCGCATCGGGCCCGCAGAATCGTCTACTCCCCCGACTTGGACGGTCGCGCCGACCCGGGCGAAGTCGTGTGGACGTGGGTCACGTACGAGGAAGACCCGACCCGCGGCAAGGACCGCCCGGTGTTGGTCGTCGGCCGCGACCACGCCACGCTGCTCGGCTTGATGATGTCGAGCCAGGAACGACATGCCAGCGACCGATCCTGGATCGAGATCGGCACCGGAAGCTGGGACGGCGAGGGCCGACCCAGTTGGGTGCGACTAGACCGCGTGCTCGACGTTCCCGAAGAGAGCATCCGACGCGAAGGGGCGATCCTGGAGCGCACTGTCTTCGATCGGGTAGCCGTGCGCCTGCGCCGCGACTACTCGTGGAGTTGACCGGGCCGCGTCAGCCCTGAGTGATGTAGGACTGCAGCTGCTCGTGCTCGCTTTCCAGCTCTTGCATCCTCGTCTTCACGACGTCGCCGATGCTGACGATGCCGATCAACTTTCCGTTCTCGAGTACCGGCACGTGCCGTACCCGGTTTTCGGTCATCAGCAGCGTCAGGCTGTCGACCGTGTCTTCTTTGCTACAGCTCGAGACCACCGACGTCATGATCTTCTCCACCGGCTGCGACAGCACGGATGCGCCGTGTTTGTGTAGCTGGCGCACCACGTCGCGCTCGGAGACGATCCCTTGGACTCCGTCCGGCCCAGCTACCACCATGGCACCAATGTTGTGATCGGCGAGCCCGGCGAGCAGCTCCGCGACCGTCGCATCGGAGTTGATCGTCACCACCGCGCCGCCTTTGCCGCGCAACACATCTGCTATCCGCATCAAGCCTCCCGCCGAGTGTGATCAGGTTCACATCCAGGCTACGGCGAGATTGGCCGACGTGTAAGTAGCTGGGCAAAGTCGGCAGAACAGCCAGGTCAAGACGTTGCGACTGGCTCACTACGGCGTGTCGGAAGCCGAAGGCCGACCACCAACAGCCACGACAGTGCCGCGACCCGGGCCACCGGCAACATCGGCCCCAGCGCGGTCCAGGCCAACACCAGGGTCGACAGCTCGCAGAGTGCGGCGATCGCGATGCCGGCCCGCGCCGTCGCTTGCGGCAGCAGCCCAGCGGTGGCGATGCCCGCGGTGAGAATGCCGAGCGCCACCACATGCGCGGGGCCGCCGACCAGGAAGGTCAGCAGGTACACCGCCCGCACCAACGCTGCATCGCCGGCGATCTCCGGTCGCGACATCATCCAGCCCAGCAATCCGGTCAACGCCAGGCCGCCCGCCGCCAACGTCCCGCCCGTCAACGCGATGGTCGGCCCCGCGCCGCTGACACCGAGCCAGCGCAGCCTGGAACAGACGGTCGCGGCGTACACCGCGAGCAGGACCGAGGATCCGAAAACCGCGACCGCCATGATGTGCAGCGCCAATGGCTCGCGCCCGCACATAGCGCAGGACCGCGGCGGCCGATCCATAGGGCAACGGCATGATGCCGCCGATCGCCACCGCGACACCCAACCCGCCGAACAGCAGGGCAATCGACAGCCCCGCCAGCAATGCCGGCGACGGTCCATCGTGCCGCGACGATTCCGTCATGCGGGAACGATAGAACGAAAGGCTATGCCAACCGGGTGATTTCGACGACGACGTCGAGGTCGGTAGCGCCCTGCCCATGGTAGATGCCCTTGAGCGGGGACACGTCGGCGTAGTCACGGCCGACACCGACTGTCACGTACTGCTCGGTGATCTCGCTGTCGATGGTGGGGTCGTGATCCCACCAACTTCCGGTCCACGCTTGAATCCAGGCGTGACTCTGCCCGTCGACGGTCTCCCCGACCGCGGCGTCAGGGTTGGGATGGTGGTATCCGGAAACGTAGCGCGCCGGGATTCCCATGCCGCGCAACACCATCAGCGACAAGTGTACGAAGTCCTGGCAGACGCCTTTGCCTTCGCGAAGCGCGTCCAGACCTGACGAATACACACCGGTGCTGCCCTTGACGTAGTCCAACTCGCTGCGCACCCATTCAGACGCCGCGAGGACGGCATCCACGGGTCCGTGCTCCTTGGCGATCTTCTTACCCACGGCCGCAATGCGTTTGCTTGCCGGTGTGTGCTCGGTAGGAGTCAGCACTTCGTCGTAGCGGTCGATAACTGACTCGTTCTGGAGTTCCGACCAGGTGAACTCCTTGGCCGGCGGATCGGGCTTCTCGGTCTCGACCACCGATGCGGACGTCACGGTCAGTTCGGTGTGTGGGGCGTGCAAGTCGAACGCCGTCACCGCGGTGCCCCAGTAGTCGACGTAGCGATACGACCTTGTCGCAGGCACGGTCTCGACACGGTTGAGGACGACGTTCTGCCGGGAATCCGACCTCGGCGTCAGCCGGGCCTCGTTGTAGGAGGCCGTCGCCGGCGACGGGTACGCATAACCGGTCGCGTGCAGCACGCGCATGCGCCACATCAGATCTTCCCCTGCTTGGTCGCCTTGCCGGCACCGGATCGCGCTGACCGGCATCAGTCCAGGCCACCCACGGAACGGCGTGAAAGTACTGCACCGCCAACGCTTCTCCCACGTCTGAACACGACTTCTGCAAACCGGCCAGCCGCATCTCCAGCGATTCGAGCAGCACGCCCGGGCGAACGAATTCGAGTTCGCTGCGGGCGCGGCCGAGCAGCCGCTGGGCTTCGGAGATGGTGCCGAGGCTGCCGTGCGAGTTGCGCAGCAGTTCGTCCATGTTGTGCTCGGCCATTTTCAGCGAGTAGAAAATCGACCGCGGAAACCGCCGGTCGAGCAGGATGAACTCGACCACCCGATTCGCGTCGAGTACACCGCGATGCGTCCGCAGATAGCTGTCATGGGCACCCGCGGAACGCAGCACGGTCACCCACGCCGGCGATGCAGCGCTGTCGCCCACCCGCGACAGCAGCATGCGGACCGTCATGTCGACCCGCTCGATTGCGCGACCCAGCATCATGAAGCGGTAACCGTCGTCGCGGGACAGCGTCGAGTCGGCCAGGCCGGCGAACATCGCCGCGCGGCCCTCGATAAACGACAGGAACTCATGCGGGCCAAGGCGTTTGGCGGCCCGCATGCGTTCACCCATCGCGTTGTAGGTGGTGTTCAGGCACTCCCAAGTCTCGGTGGACGTCACCTCACGGGCCGACCTCGCGTTCTCGCGCGCGGCCGTGATGGCGTCGACGATCGAACTGCCGCCGCCCCTCGTGTGACGCCGGAATGCCACCACGTCAGTCAGCGACCACAAGTTCAGCTCGTTGTCTGGCTCTTCAATTCCCAAGACCTGCAACAACACTCGAGACGTGTGGTCGGGGTCGACGCTGGAATCCTCCAGCAACTGGTGCACAGTGACGTCGAGGATCCGCGCCGTGTCGTCGGCGCGCTCGACATAGCGCCCGATCCAGTACAGCGCTTCTGCGTTGCGCGCGAGCATCAGCGAATCACCGCCTGCTGTTGTTGCTGCTGTCTGGCCCGACCGTTTTTGCGGGCCCGATTTCATCTGCGACTGCTTTTGCTTTTGAGTCGGCTTCTCGGCTGCTTCCTCGTCGGCCGCGGTGGCCGGCGGCGGCAAGGCCTTAACCACCTCGGCGGCGCCCAGTTCGTGTTCTTCGGCCGAGGTCCGCGACGCCAGCACCCAGGTGTCCTTGGACCCGCCGCCCTGGCTGGAGTTGACCACCCGCGATCCTTCGACCAGCGCCACCCGGGTCAGGCCGCCGGGCAGCACCCAGATGTCGTCGCCGTCATTGACGATGAACGGCCGCAGGTCGACGTAACGCGGGGTGAGCGTGTCGCCGATCTGGGTCGGCACCGTCGACAACTGCATCATCGGCTGCGCTATCCAGCCCCGCGGGTCGTCGCGGACGCTCTTGCTGATCGCGTTCAGTTCCTTCGCGGACGCTTCCGGTCCGAAGACGATGCCGTAGCCGCCGGACCCCTCGACGGGCTTGATCACCAACTCGGCGACCCGGTCGAGCACTTCCTCGCGCTCGTCGTCCAACCAGCATCGGTAGGTGTCCACGTTGGCCAGCAGCGGCTTCTCACCCAGGTAGTACTCGATGATGGTCGGCAGGTAGGTGTAGACGAGTTTGTCGTCGCCCACCCCGTTGCCGACGGCGCTGGAGATCACGACGTTGCCCGCCCGCGCGGCGTTGAGCAGACCGGCGACACCCAATACCGAATCGGGCTTGAACTGCATCGGGTCCAGGTAGATGTCGTCGATACGCCGATAGATGACGTCGACCTGCTGCTCCCCATCGGTGGTGCGCATGTAGACCTGGTTGTCGCGGCAGAACAGGTCGCGACCCTCGACCAGCTCGACGCCCATCTGGCGCGCCAGCAGCGAATGCTCGAAATACGCCGAGTTGTAGACACCGGGCGTGAGCACGACGACCGTCGGGTCGGCCTCGTTGGTGGCCGCGCAGTTGCGCAGCGCGCGCAGCAGGTGCGCGGCATAGTCGTCCACGGCGCGTACCCGGTGGCTGGCGAACAGATTCGGAAAGACCCGCGCCATCGTGCGCCGGTTCTCCATCACGTAGGAGACACCCGACGGCGACCGTAGGTTGTCCTCGAGGACCCGCCAGATGCCTTTCTCGTCCTTGATCAGGTCGATGCCCGCGACGTGGATACGCACGCCATTAGGCGGCATGATGCCGACGGCCTGGCGATGGAAGTGCTCGCAGGAGGTGATCAGCCGCCGCGGGATGACGCCGTCGCGCAGGATCTCCTGGTCGCCGTAGATGTCGTCGAGATACGCCTCGAGCGCCTTGACGCGCTGAATGAGGCCGCGCTCCAATTTCGTCCACTCGCCGGCGGAGATCACCCGCGGGACCTGATCCAGCGGAAACGGCCGCTCCTGGCCGGACAGCGAGAAGGTGATGCCCTGGTCGACGAACGCCCGGCTCAGCGCCTCGGCGCGGTCGTCGAGATCGCCGGTGGTCGACGGCGCCAGCTCCCGGTAGATGCCTTTGTAAGGTCCCCGAACGTTGCCCTGCGCGTCGAACATCTCGTCAAAGGCTTCGGAATAGCCATTGATGGCGTTATAACCGTCGAAGATGCGCTCGTAGTTCGCGCGACTTGCTCTGCTTTTGCCGCTTGGTCTCAGCGGGCACGGTTCGAAGGGCCACCGTTGCCATGCTGCATCAAATCGTCCTGCTCCGCAGGTCCGGGGACTTCGCTTTGGTTGAAGGCATCGAGGACTGATACCCTGGGCAGTCGTCGCTTAAGCGTGGAATCGCTAGAGCAAGCCGTGACACCACAAGCCATTCAGATTTAAGAAGGAAATTACGCGTGGCCAACATCAAGTCGCAGCAAAAGCGCAACCGCACCAACGAGCGCGCCCGACTGAGCAACAAGTCGGTGAAGTCGTCGCTTCGCACGGCTGTCCGTCACTTCCGCGAGGCCGCCGAGGCCGGCGAGAAGGACAAGGCCGCCGAATTGCTGGTCTCGACCAGCCGCCAGTTGGACAAGGCTGCCAGCAAGGGCGTGATCCACAAGAACCAGGCGGCGAACAAGAAGTCCGCGCTCGCCCACGCTCTGCACAAGCTCAGCAGCTAGTCCTCAATCGGCGACGAGTTCCGCGACCTTTCGCACCGCCGCCTCCAACGCGTAGTCCGCGTCGGCGGCCGCCCCCTTCACGTCGGCGTTCAGCGCCGCCACCAGCCGCATCGCGGTAGCCACCGAGTCGCGGGACCAGCGGCGGGCCTGCTTTTGGGCCTTCTGCACCCGCCACGGCGGCATCCCCAATTCCGAAGCCAGCCGGTAGGGATCGCCCGACAGCGATCCGACGCGTCCGATGCTGTGGATGGCCTCGGCCAGCGCGTCGGCCAACACCACCTGCGGTTCGCCGCGCAGCATCGCCCAGCGCAGCGCCTCGACCGCACCCTCGACGTCACCGACCACGGCCAGGTCGGCGATATCGAAGCCCTTCACCTCGGCCTTGCCGTGTGATAGCGCCGCACCGCCGCGACGTCCACGTGCCCGCCGGTGTCGGCGACCAATTGTGAACAGGCCGAAGCCAATTCGCGGATGTCGGAGCCGACGGCGTCGAGCAGAGCCGTGAGCGTGTCGTCGTCGACCTTGACCTTCAGTGCACGAAACTCCTTGCGCACGAAGTCCAACCGCTCGCCGGCCTTCGTGATCCGCGCGCAAGGATGCTCCTGAGCGCCCAGCTTTTGCAGCTGATTGGCCAGGGCTTTGGCCCGGCCGCCGCCGGAATGCACGACCACCAGTTCGGTGCCCGCGGGCACGTCGGCCGCCGCTTTGGCGATCAACTCGGCGGCTTCTTTGCCGGCCTCACCCGCCGACTCCAAGACGACGACGCGCTCGTCGGCGAACAGCGACGGGCTGAGCAGTTCGGCCAATTCGTAGACACCGACATCACCGGCCCGGACCCGGTCGACGGGAACGTCGTCGGTGCCCGCGCGCTCGCGGGCCAACCGCAGCACGTCCGCGATGGCGCGCTCGACCAGCAGCGCCTCATCCCCCAGTACCAGATGCACTGCCGAATCCTGCTGGCTCACCGGTTGATCGTGTCACGTTCGGCCGACAGCTCCGCCAACCCCTGCCAACAGACCGGACAGCGACCAGGCGAGCAGCGCGCAGGCCGCCAACACCATGCCCGCCCGGAACCACCGCCACCGCCAGAGCAACACCGCGAGCAACCCCACGGCGCCGACCGCCACCGCACCGAAAAGCCCCGACGGCACCGGCACACTCGCAGCGGGCACACTCGCCGACCAGTGCGCGATCCGCAACAGCCACCACACTTCCGGGCCGGTGAACCGGATCAGCAGCTGCGCCCCGCCCGGCCAGAACAGACACAACGCCGCGGCGGCACTTCCCAGCACCGTGATCGGCGCGATCAACGCCGCGACCGCAAGATTGGCCGCCGCCGAGACCAGGCTGACCCGGCCGGAGATGCCGGCGATCAGCGGCGCGGTCACCAACTGCGCCGCGCACGCCACACAGACGGCGTCGGCCAGCGACTTGGGCCAGCCTGCCGCCACCAGACGTCGCGACCAGATCGGCGCGATGAGCACCAGCGCCGCCGTCGCCACCACCGACAACGCCAGGCCCACGTCCACGGCCAATTGCGGCGTGATCACCATCAACACCAGCACGGTGGCCGCCAGTGCCGGAATCGCGTGCCGGCGCCGCGACGACAGCACACCCACGAGCGCGATCGCGCCCATCACCGCCGCTCGCAACACGCTGGCCGAGGGCTGCACCACGATGACGAAGAGCACCAGCGCGATGCCGGCCAACGCGACCGCGTTGCGCGGGCCGATCAGTCGCGACGAGAACAGCACCGCGCCGCACACGATCGTCACGTTGGCCCCAGACACCGCGGTCAGGTGGGTCAGACCGGCCGTGCGGAATTCTTGGCTGGTGATCGGGGTGACCGTGGACATGTCTCCCAGCACTAGTGCAGGCAGCATGGCGGCCTGGTCTGCGGGCAGCACGCGCCGGGCCGTGTCTGCGAATCCTGCGCGAACGGCGTAGGCGGCGCGATTCAGCGGTCCGGCACGACCCGTCGTCGGCGTACCGATCGCGGTGACCACAGCCACCGTCAGGTCACGACGGGTCGGCGCGGTGATGCGCGCGCGAAAGCGCATCGGCTGACCGACCATCACCGCGCCGAAGTCGCGCGCAGGGGCGAAAACCACTGCACGGCCCGATGTCTCGTCGCGCCCGAGCTGACGAAGTTTGGCGCGGAACAGCAGCCGACCGTGGCCTACCGACCGCGCGCTTTCGATGGGCGTGACGGCCACCTCAACGGTGGTACCGAATGCCGCGGTGATCGGGTGGTGAGCGACTGCGTTGACACGCAACGCGATCGCGAATCCGAAACCCGCACCGACGAGACCCGCAGCCAGCCAGCCGATGCCCATCGCCCGCATCCGGGCCCGGTCGGGCCCGAAGCGCCACAGCAGCGCGCCGGACAGCGCTGCCTGCCAGGCAGACGCACCCGACGACCTTGCCGATCGGCCACAGGATTCCCGCAGCAGTCACCACCCAACTGGTCAGCGCCGCCGGCACCAGACGCGCATCCAGCCGCGCCGCGGTCGGCTCGGCGATCGACGGTTGCGTCACCGTCCTCAGACACGGACCAGCGGGCGCAGCTTCTCCAGACGCCCGGGGCCGATGCCGTCCACCTCCCCCAGTTGGTCGACGCTGGTGAACTTTCCGTTGGCGTTCCGCCAGGCCACGATCGCGGCCGCCATCACCGGCCCCACGCCGGGCAGGGTGTCCAACTGCTGCACGGTCGCGGTGTTCAGGTTGATCAGCTGCGCCGGCCCGCCCTTGGCCGGACGGGATGCCGAACTGGTCGGGCCGGGAGCAGTCGAGCCGGGGCTCACCGAACTGCCCAACACCGCGGGCTGGCCTTTGACCGGCGCGATCCCTACCACGATCTGCTCGCCGTCATCGACCTGGCGGGCCATGTTGAGCCCGATGGTGTCCGCGCCGTCCGTCGTGCCCCCGGCCGCCTTCAGCGCGTCGGCGATGCGCGCGCCCGGGGCCAGCGTGACGAGACCGGGCGTATGCACCAGGCCCACCACGCTGACCACTACCGGCTGGTTCGGCCGCGCGGAGGCGCTCGGGTTGCGGCTCGCCGTGGCCGCCATGTCGACCGGCGGCAGTTTCGCCGACACCACCGGTGCGGGCTGTTCGCGCATCAGCGTGAAGATGGTGACCAGCACCGCGATCGGCGGCGATCGCGGCCAAAGCGATAGCGCCGGCGCGGCCAGGGTCGGCGCGCACCTTGGCCAGCCAGCCGCTCATGCTGCGCCGAACCGTCCGGAACCCAGCGCGGCAGCAAGGAGTTCGGGTCGGTGTCGGCATCGTCGCTGTCATCGGATCGTGGCGCATCCGCGCTCGGCTGAGCGCCGAGTCGCCGGTGCAATCGCTCGGCGGGCAGTTCTGTTCGCATGCGCCGACGGTAGGGCCGCCCACTGCCGCTGCGACGGCTGTCAAAGCGGCGGGCACCCGGCCGCTGTGGATCGGGCTGGCGACTGTGCATGAACGATTCAGCATCGAGCCGCCTGACTGGTTGGTTGGGCGGCCGGATAACGTGCAATACAGGACCGTCTGATCCAGCAGAGGAGACTGCCGTGCAACTGGCGCTCACGAAGGACGAAGCCGCCTTCCGCGACGAGCTACGCGAGATTTATACGACGAAGATCCCGGCGGAAATCCGCGAGCGGACCCGCTCGGGCGAAGGCCTCGACCGCGACGACATCGCGACCAGCCACAAGATCCTCAACGAGCACGGGCTCGCGGTCCCCAGCTGGCCGGTCGAATGGGGCGGCAAGGACTGGACGCCGGCCCAGCACCAGATCTGGCTGGACGAGATGCAGCTGGCCTCCGTGCCGGAGCCGCTGAACTTCAACGCCAAGATGGTCGGCCCGGTCATCGCCGAGTTCGGCTCGCAGGAGATCAAGCAACGCTTCCTGCCGCCGACGGCCGCCCTGGACATCTGGTGGTGCCAAGGGTTCTCCGAGCCCGAAGCCGGCTCCGACCTGGCGTCGCTGCGCACCACCGCGCTGCGCGACGGCGACAGCTACGTCGTCAACGGGCAGAAGACGTGGACCACGCTCGGCCAGTACGCCGACTGGATTTTCTGCCTGGTGCGCACCGACCCGCAGGCGCCCAAGAAGCAGGCCGGGATCTCGTTCCTGCTCATCGATCTGGACACCCCCGGCATCACGATGCGCCCGATCAAGTTGATCGACGGCAGCGTCGAGGTCAACGAGGTGTTCTTCGAGGACGTCCGGGTACCCGCCGATCAGCTTGTCGGAGAAGAGAATCAGGGCTGGAGCTACGCGAAGTTCCTGCTGGGCAACGAGCGGACCGGCATCGCGCAGGTGGGCCGCACCAAGGTCAAGCTGGCCGATGTGAAAAAGCGTGCCGCCGAAAACGGCCTGCTCGACGATCCGCTGTTCGCCGCCCGGGTCGCCGAAGCCGAAAACGACTTGCTGGCACTGGAACTCACCCAGATGCGGGTCGCGTCCGGGTCGAAGGGCGGCAAGCCCAACCCGGCGTCGTCGGTGCTCAAGCTGCGCGGCAGCCAGTTGCAGCAGATCGCCACCGAATTGCTCGTCGAGGTCGCCGGCCCGGATGCGCTGCCGTTCGAAGCCGGCGACGACATCGCTTCGCCGCCGTGGGCACAGGGCAGCGCGCCGCACTACCTGAACTACCGCAAGACGTCGATCTACGGCGGCAGCAACGAAGTTCAGCGCACCATCATCGCGTCGACCATTCTCGGCTTGTAAGACAGGAATTAGACATGGACTTTCAATTGAGTGAAGAACAGGCGCTGCTTCGCGACACCACCCGCGACCTGCTGTCGCGCAGCTACGACGCCGAAAGCCGCATCAAGGCCGTCGACTCCGACCTGGGCTGGAGCCGGGAGGTGTGGACGCAGCTGGCCGAAACCGGGATTCTCGGACTGGGATTCGACCCCGATGAGGCCGGGCAGCTCGAAGTGATCACCGTGCTCACCGAAGTCGGACGCCGACTGGCGCCCGAACCCGTCGTGCATGCGGCGCTGGGACCCGGCGCGATCATCGCCGAGGTCGGCAACGACGCCCAGAAGCAACTGCTCGACGAGGTCGCCGAAGGTCAGCGGCTGCTGGCGTTCGCGCACCTGGAGCCCGGCGCACGCGGGGCCTTCACCGACGAGTGTCGCGACAACGGCTGTGCAACAAGGTGATTCGTGGGTGCTGAGCGGACACAAGAACCCGGTGCTCGCCGGCGACTCCGCCGACACCCTGGTCGTCAGCGCGAAGCTGCCCGACGGCGGAGTCGGCTTGTTCCTGGTCGACGGCGAGGCCGTCAGCCGCCACCCGTACCGCACATTCGACGGCCAGCGCGGCGCGCAGATCGACCTGGACAACGCCCCCGGCGAACCGCTCGGCGACGCGGTGGACGCGTCGACGGCCATCCGCAACGGCCTGGTGCGCATCCAGTCCGCGTTGTGCGCCGAGGCGGTCGGCGCCATGGAAGAAGCGCTGCGGCTGACGACCGATTACCTCAAGCAGCGCAAGCAGTTCGGCGTCACGCTGAACACCTTCCAGACGCTGACTCAGCGCTCCGCCGACATGTACGTCTCGCTGGAGTTGGCCCGCAGCATGAACCTCTACGCCGGTCTCTCGGTCGCGGACGGCAATTTCGACCCGGTCATCGCGGCGCGCGCCAAGCTGCAGATCGGCCGTTCTGGCCGCCACATCAGCCAGGAGGCGATCCAGTTGCACGGCGGTATCGGAATGACCGACGAATACCCGGTCGGCCACTACGCGGCGCGGCTGACCGCGATCGACCACATCCTCGGATCGTCGCAAGACCAGCTGCACGTGCTGATCGATCAGGTCGGCGACTACGACGTCGTCACGCTCTGAGCTTCGCGCTTGCAACGAGATCGACGTCAGCGTGAAACCGCCTCGACCTTTCTCACGCTGACGTCGATCTCGACGCTTAAAGCATCAACTCTGTTCCGAGGCCGGCTCCGACTCCGCACTCGGCTGCCGCCGCGACCCCGAACCGTTCGATGACCCATTTGACGAGCCGTCGACGTGACGCGCGTCTCCGCTTGCGCCTCACCAGAATCCGGCTCCGCCTGGCTCCGCCGGCGCTCCGAACGGCGCGCGCTCGCCGATTCCGCGTCCGGCATCTGGGCCGCGAGGTACTCGCCGAGCCCGCCGATCGTCGGGTAGTCGAACACCGCGGTGGCGTTGATGGTGAACTTGCCACCGAACTGGCTGTGCAACCGGTTTCGGAGTTCGACCGCCATCAGCGAGTCGGTGCCCAGGTCCAGGAACCGGCTCGTCGCGGCGGGCGGCTGCGCGAGCCGCAGGAAGCCCTGCACTTCGCGCTGCAGGAATTCGGTGATGAACGTTGCCCGCTCCGCCACCGGGAGTTCCTGCAGTTGCTTGAGCAACTCACTGTCGACCACCTCGGCCATCTCGCTCGGCAACACCAGATCCAGGATCGGCGGCCGGGAACTGCCCAGCACCTTCGCCGCACGCGCCCAGTTGGCCTTCAGGACCGTCGCCTGCCCGGTGCCGTTGGCGACCACTTCGGCGAGCGCACCCAGCGCACCCGACGCATCCAGCGGAAGCAGACCCTGCGCACTGATGTTGGCGCTGGCGGCCTCCGACGAGGCCATACCGCCCCCACCCCAGGGACCGAAGTTGATCCCGGTGGCGGGCAGGCCGTGCGCCTTGCGGTCCGCGATCAGACCGTCGAGCAACGCGTTGGCCGTCGAGTAGTTGGCCTGGCCCGGGGAGCCGAGCAAGCTCGACACCGACGAGGACACGATGAAGAAGTCGAGCTTGTCGTCCCTCGTCAACCGGTCCAGATAGAACGCACCGAACGCCTTGGGCGCCAACGTCGTCCGGAACCGGTCCAGATCCTGCTGGTTGAGCAGAGCGTCGTCGAGCACACCGGCCAGATGCGCGACTCCGGCGAGCGGAGGCAGCTCCCCGCGGATGCGCTCCAGCAGCTTCTCGACGTCCGACTCCACGCCGACATCGGCCGAGAAGGTGTGGATGCGGGTCTTGTAACGCTCGGTGATCTCCTCGATCGTCCTCTGCGCCTCCGCGTCCGGCTCACGCCGACTGGTCAGCACGATGTCACCGGCCCCGCGCTGCGCCAGGTACGACGCCGTGCTCAGACCGATGGCACCGAGACCACCGGTGATCAGGTAGCTCCGATCCGGCCGCGGTGCAAGCGGATTCGGCATCTGGCAGACGATCTTGCCGATGTGCCGTGCCTGCTGCATGCGGCGGAACGCCGTCCTGGCCTCCGTCAGCGGGTAGATCTCGGCGGGCAGTGGCGTCCACTCCCCCTTGGCCAACCCTTCCGACACCTCACTGAGCAAGTCGCGAATGCGGTCGGGTTCGGTGAACATCACCGTGTCCAACGCGACGATCTCGTAGGCGATGTCGGGTCGGGCCTCGGCCATCTGCTCGGGAGTCCAGATGTCGCGCTTGGCGATCTCGGCGAAACGGCCGTTCTTGGCGGTGGCCCGGACGGTCGCCTCGACGAACCCTTCGCTGGTCAGGCTGTTGAGCACCACATCGACGCCGGCACCGTCGGTGTCCGCGAGGATCTGGTCGGCGAAATCGGTTGTGCGCGAGTCGTACACATGCTTCACGCCGAGCTTGCGCAGCGTCGCCCGCTTGAAGGTGCTCGCCGTCGCGTAGACCTCTGCACCGTGCTGTTGCGCCATCTGGATGGCGGCCAATCCGACACCACCACTGGCGGCGTGGATGAGCACCTTGTCGCCGGGATTCAGCTTCGCCCAGTCGAACGAGAGCCGAACCGTGAGCGCCGCGGCCGGAATGGTCGCGGCGTCAACCGCGCTCACCCCGTCCGGGATCGGCGCCAGGAACTGGGCCGGCACGTTGAACCGGCTGGCGAAAGCACCCTGCATGGAGCCGTAGACCCGCTGACCGACCTCCAGTCCGGTCACGCCCTCGCCCAATTGGGTGACGGTGCCGGCGAAGTCGCCACCGACCGGCCCCGGGTCACCCGGGTAGAGGCCCAACACGTTGAGCACGTCGCGGAAGTTCAGACCCGCGGCCTCAACCCGCACCTGCACGTAGCCCTCGTCCGGCGCCGACACTTCGGCCTCGGTCAGACGCAGGTTGTCGATCGCGCCGCGCTCGGTGGGAAGCAGGGCGTAATCGTCGGCGCGCGGCACGTTGAGGTGACCGCTACGCGACCACTGCAGCAACCGGGACGCCAACGCTTTTCCTTGGCGCAGTGCGAGTTCCGGCTCGTCGACCGGTGCACCGAGCAGACCGGTCAGCAGCTTCACGGCCTCCGGCGATCCGTCGACATCGACCAGCTTGCTGCGCAGCCCGGGCTCCTCGTTGAGGATGGTGCGCCCGAGTCCCCACAGCGCCGCCTGCACCGCGTCGACCGGCTCACCGGATTCGGTCGCCACCGCTCGTTCGGTGACGATCCACAGTCCGCCGGGCAGTTTCACCGAGTTGTCGGCCTGCGCGGTGTGCACCGCGCTGAGCAGATTCTCGATCTCGGCCTCCAGCCGGCTGATCTGCCCTGCGGTCGACTCTTCTGCCTTGGGCCCGGAGCTGCGCCAGACGATGCCGGCGTACGGCATGCCCTTCTCGTGCGCTTGGGCCAGCACCTGACCCAACAGCTCGGAGTCGGTAGCCCGGTCGAACGGGATGCAGCCCGGTAGCGCAGCCGCCAGTTCGCTGAACCCGGCGACCAGCCATGTGCCGCTGGGGGTTTCGGCCGCCCCGTCTTCATCGCTCGGCGCCAAAGGCACCTCGTGCCAGCCGAGGGTGTACAGCAGCCGGGTGGCGTCGCCGCCGAGCCCGCGCAGCAACGCCTCTCGCGGCGCCCGCTTGACGGTGAACCCTTTGATCCCACCCAAATTTCGGCCGTCTCGATCGATGTAGTCGAGATCGAAGACCTGAGTTTCGCTGTCGAGTTCATTGGTGTGCCATTTCGCGCGGCAGTAGAACCGGCGAGGCATCTTCTCCCGCAGCGTCACTCGCTCGTAGCGCAACGGCAGGAACAAGCCGTTGACGCCCTGTTCGGCTGCGCGCAACGCCGGGAACGCGGGGAAGGCGACGCCGGTGCACAGGTCCATCAGGACCGGGTGCATCGGCTCGGTGCCGAGATTCTCGGACAGTTCTTCGCCGACGGAGATGTCGCCGATCGCCTCGCCCTCACCGAGCCACAGCGACTTCAGCGACCCGGACCAGTTCGGCCCCCACGACAATTCCATGTCGTCGAAGGTCTCGAACAGCTCTTGCGGACGCATGCGCTCCATCCGCTCGATCGCCGTATCCACCGGCTCCACGGGCTCCGCTGCCGGCTCGTCTTCTTCGACGCCGGGGACCGCGGTCCCGTCGGCGTTCAACGACCAGTCGGCGTCTTTAACACCGAACGGGCGGCTGTGCACCTGGAATTTCCAGCCGTTGCCTTCGTCGAGCGGATGCAGCGTCAGCTGCACCTCACGAGAAGCCTTCTCCGGCAGGATGATCGGCTCGTAGAAGAAGACCTCTTTGACGTGCGCCGGCGTACCGACGGCGGCCAGAGCCATCGCGGCATACGTGGCGCCGGGAACGACGACGGTGCCGTAGATGACGTGGTCGGACAGCCACGGCTGCGACTTGACCGACAGCCTGCTGGTGTAGACGGAGTCGCCGGAAGCGAGATCCTTTCCGCTGCCCAGGAGTCCGGACATCGCAGGACCGTCGACGGTGATCGCCGAGCTCTTCGGCCAGAAGCGACGGCGCTGGAACGGATACGTGGGCAGTTCCAGCTTGCGGCCGCGCTGCTGGTGCAGCGCGGCGAACGTGGGCCGGTGTCCGCTGACGTAGGCATTGGCCAACGCGTCAGCGATCTGGCCACGGTCACCGACACCCTTACGCAGCGACACGATCGCCCGCGGCGCGGCCAGATGCTCCGGCCACACCTGCACCGCGGCCCCGGTGAGCACCGGCTGCGGGCCGATCTCCATCAGCACCGAGCATCCCAGCGCCGCAACGGTACGAACGCTTTCGGCGAACTGCACCGGCTGGCGGGAATGCCGCCGCCAATACTGGGCATCCAGCGGGGTTTCCGTCGTCAGGATGGCACCGGTGCGGTTGCAGACCAGCGGCAACGTCGGCACCGCGAACTCGAATTGGCTTGCGAACGACTCGAACTCACCGAGCACCGGCTCCAGCAGCTCGGAGTGGAACGCGTGGCTGGTTTCCAGCCACGTGCAGCGCACCCCGTCCTCGCTGAACTTGGCGACGACCTGTTCGAGGTCTTCTCCTGGACCCGAAAGCACGGTGTTGGGGCCGTTGTACGCCCCGACCGACACCTTCGGGAATTCGCCGGCAACCTGCTCGACGAGCTTGGGGTCGGCGAATACCGCCACCATCCGTCCGCCCGCGGGCAGGCTGCCGAACAGCCGTCCGCGCTCGGCCATCAGCCGTGCACCGTCCTCGAGGCTGAACACCCCGGCGACGCAAGCCGCCGCGTACTGGCCCACGCTGTGCCCCAGGACCACATCGGGCTCGATGCCCCACGATTGCCACAACCGGGCCAGACCCATTTCGATGGCGAACAGCGCCGGCTGCGCAAATGACGTGTGCTTCAGCGTTTCTCCGGCCTTGCCACCGGTCTCGCGGTCGGTGGCGAAGATCACCTCCAGCAGCGGCTGCGGCAAGATCTCGCTGACCGCGTCGGCGCAGCGTTTCACCGTCTCCGCGAAAACCGGTTCAGCGGCGAACAATTCGCGTGCCATACCGGGGTACTGGCTGCCCTGACCGGTGAACAGCCACGCCGTCGTCGGCCGGTCGGTGCATTCGCCACGGACCACACCGGGACGCTGCTGACCTGCGGCCAGGTCGGCGAGACCCGCGCTCGCGCTCTGCACGGAATCCACCACGAGCGCGGCGCGGTGCTCGAAGTGCGAGCGACCCACTCCGGCCGTGCGGCTCACCTCGGCGATGTCGGCATCCGGGTTGTTGGTCAACCAGGACCCGTAGCGCTGCGCCAGTTCCACCAGCGCCTCCGCGGAGCGCGCCGACAGCGGCAGCACGTTGACCGACTCTTCCTTGCCGCTCGACTCCGGCGTTGCCACGAGCGTCGTCGGTCGGCTGTTCGTCGATGATCACCGGCTGTGCCGCCGGGGCTTCCTCGATCAGCACGTGCGCGTTGGTGCCGGTGAATCCGAACGAACTGACACCGGCCCGACGCGGCCGGCCATTGGGCTCCCACGGCGTCGACTTGTCGACGACCTTCACCGGCAGTGTGCCCCAAGGGATGTGCGGTGACGGGTTGTCGAAGTGCAGGCTCTGCGGCAGCTCCCGGTGCTGCAGGGACAGCACGACCTTGATCAGACCCGCGGCTCCTGATGCCGATTCGGTGTGACCGATGTTGGTCTTGACCGATCCCATCAGCAGCGGCCGGTTGGCGTCGCGGGCGGCACCGTAGACGGCACCGGCGGCCTGCACCTCGATCGGGTCGCCGAGCGGAGTGCCCGTCCCGTGCGCCTCGAGGTAGTCGACGTCTCCGCCGGCCAGACCGGCCCGGGCCAGCGCGGTGGAGATAAGCCGTTGCTGCGCACCACCATTGGGCACGGTCAGACCGCTGGACGCGCCGTCCTGGTTGACGGCGGTGCCCGGGATCACCGCGGCGATCCGGTCGCCGTCGCGCTCGGCGTCGCTGAGCCGCTTGAGCACCAGGATCCCGCAGCCTTCACTGCGGACATAGCCGTCAGCCGACGCGTCGAAGGTCTTGCATTGCCCGACCGGCGAGAGCATCCGGGCGCGTGAGGCGGCGACCACCGTCACCGGGCTCAGCAGGACGTTGACACCGCCGGCCACCGCGAGATCGCAGTCACCGGAGTGCAATGCCTGGACGGCCTGGTGGACGGCCACCAGCGACGAGCTGCAGGCGGTGTCGACCGCGACGGCCGGTCCTTCGAATCCGAGCGCGAAGGCAACCCGGCCGGAGATCGCGTTCAGCGCGTTACCGGTGATGAAGTACGGCTCGATCTTGTCGATCGACTCGGCGGACAGCAGATGCGCGTATTCGTTGGCGGCCACGCCGGCGAAGACGCCGGTTCGGCTGCCGCGCAGCGACGCCGGCGAGTAGCCGGCCCGCTCCAGACCTTCCCAGACCGTTTCGAGCATCAGCCGCTGCTGCGGCTCGATCCAGACGGCCTCGCGCGGAGAGATGCCGAAGAACTCGGGATCGAATCCGTCGATGCCGTCCAGGAATCCGCCGAAGCGGGTGTAGGTCTTGCCCGCAACGTCCGGGTCCGGGTCGTAGAACTCGTCGATGTCGAAGCGGTCTTCGGGGACTTCCCGGATCGCGTTGACACCGCCGGACAACAGATCCCAGAACGCTTCCGGGTTGGGGGCGCCGGGGAAGCGGCAGGACACGGCGATGATCGCGATCGGCTCGTCCGTGCGGGTCGTCACCGCTGTCGCCAAGGCGGCCCCGGACTTTGATGCCTGCTCGCTCAGCGCGAGCACGTCGCCGAGCAGATAGTCCACCGTGTCAGACAGACGCGGGTGGTCCATCGCCAGCGTCGCCGGGATCTCCTTGCCCACGCCTTGCTCGATGCGCCGCCGCAGTTCGACGGCCATCAGCGAATCCATGCCGAGGTCGAAGAATCCGGCGTCTTCGCGGATTTCGGACGGGATCGACCCGGGTCACGTCGGCCACCGCGTCGCGCAGGAAGTCCGACATGAGTTTGCGGCGCTGCTGCACCGGCGCGTTGGTGAGCCGCTCGACCAGCTCGGTCTTCCCGGATGCCGTGGTCACCGGCACCGCGCTGGGCACCTCGCGCTCCAACTCGGCCAGGAATGCCCGTCGGCCCGCTTGCTGATACAGCGGAAGGAATCTCGCCCAGTCGATCCGGGCCACCACACCTTGTGCTGCGCCCTGCTCGGCAGAGACCGCGATCAACTCGGCCAGACCCGCCAGCGCATCGGCCGGTGACAACGTCTTGATGCCGCGCTTGCCCAGCTTGGCGCGCGACTCCTCATCGGCCATCCCCGCCGACCACGGACCGAAGTTCGCGCTGACACCGGCGACGCCCTGCTCGCGCAGACGCCAGGTCAGCCCGTCCAGGAAGGCGTTCGCCGCGCCGTAGGCGGTCTGACCGTATCCGCCCCACACCGAGGCGATCGACGAGGTGGTGAGGAAGAAGTCCAGCTTCAGGTCCGCGGCAGCCTCGCTCAAATGCCAAGCACCCCAGACTTTTCCGGCGAAGACCCGATCGACTTCGGCGTCGTCGAGGTCGCTCAGCGGTGTGGTGCCGATTTCGCCTGCGGCATGCACGATGCCGGCCAGCGGCGGTAGCTCGGATTTGACGGTGGCCAACAGTCGCGAGACGTCGTTCGCGTCGGCGACATCGGCCGTGACGACCCGGATGTCGCTGCCGTGCTGTTCGCTCAAGGCGTCGATGCGCTGTTGCGCGGCCTCGCTCGGGTCGCGTCGGCTGGTCAGCACCAGGTGCTTGGCACCGTTGGCGGCCAGGTATCCGGCGATTTCCAGATCCGATCGAGCCCAGTCCGCCGGTCACCAAATATGTTGCGTCATCACGTAATGCGAGCGGTTTGGTGCTCGCCTGCCCGGCCCGCCGAACCAGCCGTGGCACGTAGACCGCTTGATCACGCACGGCGAACTGGTCCTCGCGGCGCGGCTCGGCGGCCACCTGGTTGATCAACTGCGACCATTCGTCGGCGGTGCCTTCGGCCAGATCGGCCAGGCCGCCCCACAATTGCGGCAGCTCCAGCGAGGCGGCACGACCGAATCCCCACAGCGCAGTCTGCTCCGGCGACACCGTGTCGGTGTCGGTAACTCGTTGCGCGCCACGGGTTACCACCCAGATCGGCGCACGCAGTTCAGCGGCCGCCGCGGCGCGGAAGAGTCGCCGGGTTCCGCCCAGCACCTGGTGTTGCACCCGCAACAGCGACCGCGTCGACGGCACGGTGTCGGCCTCCAGTGCCGCGACGTGCACGATACGCAGCGTCGGCGACTCCTCGGCCGCGGCCCGCAATGCGGCCGTGAGCTCCTGCTCGTCGGCGTCCGACGCCGGCAACCCGAGAATCCGGTGCTGCTGGCCCAGCGCGGTCAGCGCCTCGACCAACGGCTGAGCCGCGTCGTCATCTCCGCCGATGAGCAGCCAGGTAGCCGCCTCACCGGACTCGCATCGGAAGCCGCCGCGTTGATCTTGTCCCAACGGAACTCGTAGCGCGCGTCGGAGATCGACTTGGTCTTGCGCTGCTGGTTGTGTTGTGCCGCAAGCTTTGTCAGCACGTTCAGTGTCTGACGATCGTCGCCGCGCACCGCCGAGTAGCGCGGCCAGTTCTTCGATCCGGCCGTCTTCGAGAAGCCGAACGGTTTCGCTGGTAGACCGAGATGGGATTGCTGGGTGGGCAGTTCGCGATTTTCCCGGTACCAGTACTGGCGATGCTGGAACGGATAGGTGGGTAGGTCGAGCTTGCGCGCCGGCCCCTGCCGCACAGCGCCGAAGTCTGGCAGATGCCCCAATGCGTATGCGTCCGCGAGGGCTTCGGTGATCTGGCGGTGGTCGGCGGTGTTTTTACGCAGCGACGCGATCGCCCGCGGCGTGGTGGCCGGGTCGGGCCATGCGCGCAGAGCCGCGGCGGTGAGCACCGGTTGCGGCCCGATTTCCAGCAGCACCTTGCAACTCAGGTCGGACAGCGTCTGCACGCTCTTGGCGAATTCCACCGGTTGGCGCGCGTGGCGACGCCAGTAATTGCCGTCCAGCTTCTGGCTCCGGCCGATCACGGCGCCGGTGCGGTTGTCCACCAAAATCCGTTGCGGCGATGCGTATTTGAAGCCGTCCGCATACGACTCGAACTCGTCGAGGATCGGGTCCAGCAGCGCCGAGTGGAACGCGTGGCTGGTTTCCAGCCAGTCGCACCGCACGCCGTCAGCCGTCAACCTGGCCACCGCCTGGTCCAAATCACCTGCGGGGCCGGATAATACGGTGTTTGCCCCGTTGTAAGCGGCGACCGACAGAGCTCGGGAACTGGTCGGTGAGGCCCTCGACACGCTCGGCGGCGGCGAACACCGCAACCATCCGGCCACCCGACGGCAAGCTGCCGAACAGGCGGCCGCGCTCGGCCATCAGTCTCGCGCCATCCTCCAGGCTGAACACGCCCGCAACGCAGGCCGCCGAATACTGACCGACGCTGTGACCCAGCACCACGGCGGGCTCGAACCCCCAAGACTGCCAGAGCCGGGCCAAGCCCATCTCTACCGCGAACAAAGCGGGCTGGGCGTAGGCGGTCTGCCGCAGCGTTTCTTCAGCCTCGGCGCTGTCCACATCGAAAATCACATCCAGCAATGGCTTTTCGAGCACATCGGCGACCGCTGCGGCGCACTGGTTCAACGTCTCGGCGAACACCGGCTCGGTCTCGAACAGCTCCCGCGCCATGCCGGGGTACTGACTGCCCTGACCGGTGAACAACCATGCCGTCTTCGGAGTGGCATCGGAAACCCCGCGCACCAAGCCGGGCGCTGGGCGGTCGTCGGCGAGTGCACCGAGCAGTTCGCTGGCAGATTCCTTGGAGTTGACCACCAACGCGGCCCGGTGCTCGAAGTGCGCTCGGCCCACCCCGGTGGTCAGGCACACGTCGGCCAGCGTGGCCTCCGGGTGCGCACTCAGCCAGCTGCGGTACTGGTCGGCGATCTGAACCAGTGCGTCGGGCGTGCGCGCCGAGACCGGCAGGATGCTGAACCGCTTGTCCGAAGCCTGGTCGGCCGGGGCGCTCGCGGCCTGGGCCGCTTGCAGCGGGTGCCTCCTCGAGGATGACGTGCGCGTTGGTGCCGGCGAACCCGAACGAGCTGACGCCGGCGATACGCGGCTCACCGTTGCGCTCCCAAGGGGTCGCCTCCTGGACCACCTGCAGCGCAAGCCGGTCCCACGGAATGTGCGGCGACGGAGTTCTGAAAGTGCAGATGCGCCGGCAGCAACTCGTTCTCGAGCGACAGGATGACCTTGATGACGCCCGCGATACCCGCGGCGGCCTCCAAGTGGCCGATATTCGTCTTCGCCGAACCGATCAGCAATGGGTCGCCGGCCTTGCGCCCCTCGCCGAGAACAGCGCCGGCGGCCTGAGCCTCGATCGGGTCACCCAGCGATGTCCCGGTTCCGTGTGCCTCCAGGTAGTCGACGTCGGCGGCGTACTAGGCCGGACCGCTTCAGCGCCTCGGCAATAACCCGTTGTTGCGCAACGCCATTCGGAACCGTCAAGCCACCCGATGCGCCGTCCTGGTTGATCGCGCTGCCCCGGATGACGGCCCGAATCCGGTCGCCGTCGTTGATCGCGTCCTCGAGCCGCTTGATGACGATGACGCCGCAACCCTCGCCACGCACGTAGCCGTCTGCGGCCGCGTCGAACGTCTTGCACCGGCCATCGGGCGCGAGCATGTGAGCACTGGAGAAGGTGATCATGGTCGCCGGCGTGAGCAGGACGTTCGCGCCACCGGCCAGTGCCAGGTCGCACTCACCGAGGCGCAGCGCCTGGCAGGCCTGATGGATTGCCACCAACGACGAACTGCACGCCGTGTCGACGGCGACCGCGGGACCCTGCAGCCCCAATCGGAAGCTGATCCGGCCCGCCGCTGCGGCGTTCGACGTCCCGATCGCCATATAGGCCTCGATCTCGGGGAAAGTCAGGTCGCCGGATGCCATGCCCAGGTAATCGTGGGTGGCCAAACCGACGAACACACCTGTGTTGGTGTTCGCCAAAGCCGTTGGCGCAGTGCCGGAATGCTCCACCGCCCGCCACGCCGTCTCCAGCAGGAGCCGATGCTGTGGGTCCAGCATCCTGACCTCGCGCGTCGACATGCCGAAGAACGGCGCATCGAACCCCGTCACGTCGTCGACGAAACCCGCCCGACGAGTCGCGACCTTCCCCGGTGTGTCTGGGTCCGGGTCGAAGAATTCGTCGACATCCCACCGGTCGGCGGGCACCTCGGAGATCGCGTCGCGGCCTTCTCGCAGCACATCCCAGAACTCGTCCGCGTCCGCGGCCCCGGGGAAACGCGCCGCATAACCGACGATCGCAAAACTGGGTGCTGACTGCTGCTGGCCTTCGACGGATGCCATGCGTTGTCCTCTCGATTTGGGGACTGTGAAGAAGATTCGGTCGCCGCGTGCGGCCCGGATGCGCAACAGAATTGCTGCCACGGCCAGGTAATGCAAGTGCCGCTCCGGCGGCGGTGCCGGACTTCGCGACCGTACCGCACGGTATGGCGACATCACCCCCTACGCACGCCGGGTGGTTCTATGTCAATAGGCGTACAATTGACATTACTGACGCTGTCAGGCGCCCGTACACGCCGGCTGACGCTGGGCGACAGTCACAGGCGAGCGGGTTATCTTGGGTCTCGCCGCCAGCAGCAGCGGCCGGCCCGGAGCCGTTCAACTGAGGAGGAAGCTCTTTTGCGCATCGGGCAAATTACGGTCGGCTCACTTAATGAGTGGACGCTGACCCCGGGCACCGTCACCTCCTGGCACCCGACCGCCGCGGCCGCGGAAAAAGCCCGCCACGCACCGGTGAGCGCGGTGCCGGTCAGCTACATGCAGGGCCAGCACCTACGTAACTACTACGAGCGGACCGCCGCCGGACCGAACTTCTCCCGGCAGATCATCGCCAGCTGCGATGCGAAAGGCGAGTGCGATATCGCCGCCATGGACATCGCGCTCAACGCCTACCTGCGTCGCCACGACACCTTCCGCAGCTGGTTCGAGCGCACCGACGACGGCGAGATTCGTCAGGCACACGATCACCGATCCGGCTGACATCGAATTCGAGCCGATCAATCAGGGCCATCTGACCGTCGACGAAATTCGCGAGCACACCACCGCGATACCCAGTCCATTGGAGTGGGGCTGCTTCACCTTCGGGATTGTGCAACGCGAGGGCCAGTTCACGTTCTTTGTCGCGATGGACCACGTGCACGGCGACGCGACGCTGATCGGCACCACGATGATCGAAGCCAACGGCATGTATGCCGCGTTGAGCAGCGGCGGCGAGGCGCTGGAGCTCCCCGACGCCGGCAGCTTCGACGATTTCTGCGTTCGCGAGCGCGAGTCCACCGCGGCGTTGACGGTGGATTCCCCGGGCGTGCAGGCGTGGATCGACTTCGCCGAGAACAACGACGGCGGCTTCCCCGAGTTCCCCCTTCCGCTGGGGGACCCGGAAAAGACGCACCAGCAGCGAAATGTCCTCCGAACTGCTGATGGACCCGGCGCAAGCGGAGCGGTTCGAGGCGGCGTGTGGGACGGCCGGCGCGCGCTTCGTCGGTGGCATCTATGCGTGCCTGGCCCTGGTGGAGCACGAATTCACCGGCGCTCTCACCTACTACGGGCTCACGCCGCGGGATTCCCGCACCGGCGCGGACAACTTCATGACCCAGGGCTGGTTCACCGGCCTGATCCCGATCACCGTGCCGATCGCCGCGACCTCGTTCAACGAGGCGGCATACGCCGCCCAGACGTCATTCGACTCCGGTCTGGACATGGCGCGGGTGCCGTATTACCGAGTGCTGGAGTTGGCGCCGTGGTTGAAGTGGCCGCAACCGAACTTTCCGGTGTCGAACTTCCTGCATGGCGGGGCCGCTCCGCTCAACGCTATCCTCGCGGCAGGCGACCTGGGCCTGGCGGACAACATCGGGATCTACCCCGATGGGCGATTCTCCTACCAGCTGACTATCTATATCTTCCGGTACAAAGAGGGCACGGTGATGGCGATCATGCATCCCGACAACCCGATCGCCCAGAAGTCGGCTACCCGCTACATGGAGGCAATGCGGTCTGTGTGCGTGCGGGTCGCCGACAGCGGACACTGGGGACGCGTCGCCTGACGTGGGCCAGTTCGATGGCTGAGGCCAGTCTCAAGTGCGCGATTGCCGGTGACATCGCGTGTCACTACGACGGCGCCGACCGGGGAGAAGACTTACATGCGACGGCTAGCTGATTTCGTGGTGCGATGGCCCTGGGTGGTGATCGGGGCCTGGATCGCGGTCGCGGTGGCACTACCGCTGCTGTTCCCGTCGCTCAACGAGATGTCCGAGAAGCACCCCCTTTCGATTCTGCCCAGTGATGCGCCGTCGGCCGTCACCGCACGAAAGATGACCGAGGCGTTTCACGAATCGGGCTCCGAGGACCTGCTGCTGGTCGTCCTGACCGACGACAAGGGACTTACGCCCGCCGACGAGGCCACCTACCGCGCCCTGGTCGACACCCTGCACAAAGACACCGGCAACGTCGTGATGCTGCAGGACTTCATCAGCACGCCGCCGCTGAAATCGATCGTCACCAGCAAGGACAACAAGGCGTGGGTGCTGCCGGTCGGCGTGGCGGGCGAACTGGGGACGCCGAAGTCCTATGAGGCGTTCAACCAGATCGCCGACACCGTCAAACACACCGTCGCCGGAAGCTCGCTGACGGCGAACCTCACCGGCCCCGCCGGAACCGTCGCCGACCTCACCGTCGCCGGCCAGCAGGATCGGATGCCGATCGAGCTGGCCATCGGCGTGCTCGTGCTGATCGTCCTGCTGATCGTCTATCGCAGCGCGATCACCATGCTGTTGCCGCTGATCTCGATCGGGTTGTCACTGGTCATTGCGCAGGCGGTGGTGGCCGCCTACTCCTTCCTGACCGGCGCCGGTGTCTCGAACCAGTCCATCGTCTTTCTGAGCGCGATCATGGCCGGCGCCGGAACGGATTATGCCGTCTTCCTGATCAGCCGCTATCACGACTATCTGCGCTTGGGCGAGACCCACGAGACCGCTCTCAAGAAGGCGTTGTTCTCGATCGGCAAGGTGATCGCCGCGTCTGCCAGCACCGTCGGCATCACCTTCCTGGTCATCAGCTTCGCCCGGATGGGCATCTTCCAGACGGTCGGTATCGCTTCGGCGATCGGTATCGGTGTGGCGTTCCTGGCCGCGGTGACCTTGTTGCCGGCCATCATCGCGCTCGCCGGCCGACGCGGATGGGTCAAGCCGCGACGTGAGCTGACCGCGCCGTTCTGGCGGCGCTCGGGTATCCGCATCGTGCGCCGGCCGCGGCTGCACTTGGTCGCCAGCTTGCTCGTGCTGGCTCTGCTGGCCAGCTGCGCCGGGCTGGTCCGCTACAACTACGACGACCGCAAAGCGCTCGGCGCCTCGGCCCCGAGCTCGCTCGGCTACACCGCACTGGACCACCACTTCCCGGTGAACCAGTCGATTCCGGAGTACCTCTTCATCCAGTCGCCGCGTGACCTGCGTAATCCCCAGGCCCTGGCGGACCTGGAGCAGATGGCGGACCGGGTCAGCCAGCTGCCGAACGTCGCGGCGATCAGCGGCATCACCCGTCCCACCGGAAACGTGCCGGAACAGTTCCGCGCCACCTACCAGGCGGGCGCTATCGGCTCGTTCCTGGCCGGCGGATCGACGCTGATCAACGACCACACCAACGACCTCAATCAGCTGTCGGAGGGGTCCGTGTCGCTGGCCGACAAACTCGACGAGGTGCGCGGCCAGGTCGCCGAACTGGCGTCCAGCGTCCAGGAGCTGGAGAGCACCTTCACATCGACGAAAGACCAGTACAGCGGCGAGACGCTGGTCCACGAGGTCGACCTCGCGGCGCAGCTCATCGACCACGTGAACGTGATCGGCAACGACATGGGCTGGAACTACACCGGGGCCAAGAACCTGTTCGGGTGGATCCTCCCGGTGGTGAAGGCGCTGGAGGGCAACCCCACCTGCGATCTCGACGAGTCCTGCAGCAACACCCGCGGCGCGTTCGAGCAGCTGCTCGGCGGCCGCGACCAGGAAGATCTCGACGCGATCAACGACCTGGCTCACCAGATGCAGGATTACCCGGACAAAAAGCAGCTCAAGGCGTCGACCGACAAGATGCGGGCCTCGATCGCCAAGCTCACCGGCGTGCTGAAGTCGCTGGGCATGGACCAGCCCGGCGGCCTGCAGGGCAACCTGGACCAGCTGCAGGGTGGCGCCAACCAGTTCGCCGGTGGCAGCCGGCAGATCGCCGAAGCGGTCAACCTGCTGGTCGACCAGGTCAAGCAGTTGGGCGCCGGGCTCAGCGAGTCGGCGACGTTCCTGCTGTCGCTGAAGAAAGACGCGGCGCAACCGTCGATGGGCGGATTCAACATCCCGGCGCAGCTGCTGCACCTGCAGGAGTTCCAGGACGCCGCCAAGGTGTTCATCTCCGCCGACGGCCATTCGGTGCGCTACCTGGTGCAAACCAAGCTCAACCCGTTCAGCACCGAGGCGATGGATCAGGTGAATTCGATCCTGGCGACCGCCAAGGGCGCGCAACCGAATACCGCGCTGTCCGACGCCAAGATTTCGATGGCGGGCTACACCGTCGGCCTCAAGGACACCCGCGACTACTACCAGCACGACATCCGGTTCATCATCGCGACGACCCTGCTGGTCGTGCTGCTGACGCTGATCGTGCTGCTGCGCGCGATCGTGGCACCGCTCTACCTGGTCGCGTCCGTCGTGGTTTCGTACTTGTCCGCCGTCGGCATCGGTGCGGTGTTCTTCCAGTTCTTCCTGGGCCAGCAACTGCACTGGAGCGTGCCGCCATTGGCCTTCGTGGTGCTGGTCGCAGTGGGAGCCGACTACAACATGCTGCTGGTCTCGCGAATGCGGGATGAGTCTCCGCACAGCACGCGTTACGGCATCATCCGCACCCTGAGTTCGACCGGCGGCGTGATCACCGCGGCAGGTCTGATCTTCGCCGCCTCGATGGCCGGCCTGCTGTTCTCCAGCATCGGCACAGTGGTCCAGGGCGGTGTCGTGATCGGTGTCGGCATTCTGCTCGACACGTTCCTGGTCCGCACCATCACGGTTCCCGCCATCGCGGCGCTGATGGGTCAGGCCAACTGGTGGCCCTCATCGAGGCCGGCAGGCCGCAGCGCCCTACACCGGCACAAGCCAGTTAGCGCGCACCCCTCATGTATGTGAAACTACGACACGAACCCGAAGGGTCAGGAGTAGGGATGAAGAAACTACTCGCAGGAGTATCAGCGCTGGTAACTGTCGGCGCCACAGGATGTTTCGGCCTCGGGACCGCAGCTGCCGACGGCCCGGAGATCAGCGGACCGCCGTCACCTGGAGCGCCGGGCGATCAGACCGCCTACGCCCTGGGTGGCGCGCATGTGCTGGGTGTCCCGTACGACAACTACATCCGCATGGAGGGCGCGGAGTGGTTCCCCGGCCAACAGCGGCAAATCGTCCGCTACCCCGCCGGTCAGGTGCAGGGCCACGTGCTCGCGCGACTGTTTCCGGGCCTCCGTGGCGAAATCAACGACATCGACAAGCAGTTCCCGGGTGTTGGCCTGGACGGCGACAGCGTCGGCCAATCGGTCGACGTCGGTGTCGATAACCTCGACGGAGCAATCCGCACCACCGGTCGGCCCGGTACGGCCATCGGCCTGTCCGAGGGCGGATTCGTGGTCGACGGTGAGCAGTCACGGCTGGCTTCGGCACCGGACGCTCCCCCGCCGAACGCGCTGAACTTCGCCACCTTCGGCGACCCCATCGGCAGGCACGCCTTCGGGCAAAGCTTCCTCCGGGCGACTTTCCCGGTCGGCAGCGTCGTTCCGGCACTCGACTACACCATGCCTCCGGAGTACGTGAGCCAATACGACACCAACCGGTTCGTGGCGGCCTACGACTCGATCGCGGACTTCCCGGACCGCCCGGACAACATGTTCGCTTTCGCCAACACCCTGCTGGGCCTGGCCACCGGTCACACGGCGGTGGCATTCACCAACGCGAGCATGGTGCCGCCGGGAAACATCCGGACGACCATCAACTCCCGAGGCGCCAAAGACACCACGATCATGGTCCCGCAGCAGCACCTTCCGCTGGTCTTGCCGTTGAAATACATCGGAATCCCGGAAGACACGCTCAACAAGCTCGACGCGATACTGATCCCACGCGTCAATGCGGGCTACATTAGAAACGACGATCCGGCGACGGCGCCGGTTCAGGTGGATCCGGCGCACGGTTTCGACCCGGCAGTGGTCACCGCTCCGACGAATCAAGCCACGTTCGGCGGCGGTGCCGATCCGTTATCGCAGGCGATCAGCGGTGCCATGTCGGTGCTGGAGCACGGCGCAAGCCAAGCGGCGAACTGACCGCTGCATCCGAGCCCTTAATTCGACAAGAAGTGACGGACGAAATATGTCTCAATCGACGATTCTCTCGATGCTCCACGGGCGTGCCAGTCTGCGGCCGAATGACGTCGCATTCACTTTCACCGATTATGAAAAGGACTACGCAGGCGTTCCCGAAACGCTGACCTGGTCGCAGCTGTCCCGCCAGACCATGAACGTGGCGCGCGAAATCCGTGCGCACGGGTCGGTCGGAGATCGGGCTGTCATCCTGGCCCCGCAGGGTCTCGACTACGTCCGGGCATTCCTGGGAGCCATGCAGGCGGGCCTCATCGCGGTACCGCTTCCGCTGCCCCACCGCGGGTCCAGCTATGACCGGGTCGGCGCGGTCTTCGCCGACACCGCACCCTCGGTTGTCCTCACGACCACCTCGGCGGCCGAAGACGTCGGCGACTACGTCGACCAGTCGCGGATGGATACCGCGCCGAAGATCGTCGCAATCGACACGTTGAACGTCGATGCCCAGGGCGGGCCGAGCCTTCCGCAAGTCGACGTACCGAACATCGCGTATCTGCAGTACAGCTCCGGTTCGACGCGAATGCCGACCGGCGTGATGATGTCGCACCGCAACGTCACGGTGAATTTCGAGCAGCTCATGGCCAGCTTTTTCGCGAACTACAAAGTCCCGCCGAGTTCCACGCTCGTGTCGTGGTTGCCCTTCTACCACGACATGGGTTTGGTGCTGGGCGTCTGCGCACCGATCCTGGGCGGCTATCACGCACAGCTGAGCAGCCCGGTCGCATTTCTGGAACGGCCGGCGCGGTGGGTGCGAGCGCTGGCCGAGAATCCTAATGCCTGGTCGTCGGCCCCGAACTTCGCTTTCGACCTGGCCGCCCGCAAAACGACCGATGCCGATCTGGCCGGGCTCGACCTCGGCGACGTGCTGGGCATCATCAGTGGTGCCGAGCGTGTCGAGCCGACGACGCTGCATCGGTTCGTCGATCGGTTCTCGCACTTCAACTTCAAAGACCACATGATGCGTCCGTCCTACGGCTTGGCGGAGGCCACCGTGTTCGTGGCGACGGGCACCTGGAGTGAATCCAAACCCGCGGTGCACTTCGATGTCGGCGAGCTCGGCGTCGGCCGCGTCGAACGGTGCGCGCCCGGAGATGGGTCCGAACTGGTCCCCTACCAGATCCCGCGGTCTCCCATGCTGCGGATCGTCGACAGCGAGACATTTCGCGAGTGCCCGCCGGACCTGATCGGCGAGATCTGGGTGCACGGCGAGAACGTCGCCGAGGGCTATTGGCACAAACCGCCGGAAGAGCAGGCCTGCTTCGGCGCCACGCTCACCGACCCGTCGCCTGGTACTCCGGACGGCCCCTGGCTGCGCACGGGCGACCTGGGCTTCATCTACGAGGGCGAGCTGTTCATCGTCGGCCGTATCAAAGATCTGCTGATCATCCGTGGACGCAACCACTACCCCGAGGACATCGAGGCGACGGTCCAGCAGATCGCCCAAGGGCGAGTCGCGGCGATATCGGTTCCGGTGGACAACGCCGAGCAGTTGGTCACTGTCATCGAGGTGAAGAAGAAGCGCGGCGAGGCCAGCGAGGATCTCCTGCACCGGCTCAGCGGCGTCCGAAGCGACGTCACGTCCGCGATCTCCAACGCGCATGGATTGAACGTCGGCGACATCGTCATGGTCCCGGCGGGCTCCATCCCCATCACGACGAGTGGCAAGGTACGCCGCGCGGCGTGCGTCGAGCAGTACCGCCAGGACCAATTCGCTCGCTTGGACGCCTAGCCCGGCCGAGGATCGCACCACCAGAATCAGCTCATGCTGGCGACTGTCCTGTTAATGGCACTTGCCGTCAGCGTCGAACCATTTCGCCTTGGTATGACAGTGCTCATGCTGAATCGGCCGAGACCCGCGCTTCAGCTATTCGCGTTCCTGGCTGGCGGTTTCGCCATGGGAACGACGGTGGGCCTGATTGTCTTATTCGTTTTTCGACGCATCCTGCTCGGAACAACCTTGGTCACAGTGCCCCGGGTTCAGCTCCTGATCGGGCTGCTGGTGCTGTGCATCGCCGCGATTGTCGCCTTCGACCTCGTCGGGCGACTCGGTCCGCGACCCGCGGCGTTGGCGAGGCCGGCGACCGAGCTGCTGAAGGGTGATTCGCTATCGGTAGCCGGGATCGCCGGCCTCAGCATTGCTCTGCCGTCGGTCGACTACCTGGCCGCGCTGGCGGTGATCCTGGCCTCGGGCGCCGCTGCGCTGACTCAGGTGGCCGTCCTGGTGGCGTTCAATGTGGTGGCCTTCGTGTCGGTGGAGATTCCGCTGCTGGCCTATCTCCTGGCACCCAAGCCGACTGCTAAAGCGGTGTCCGCGCTGCACGAGTGGATCAGGTCGCGCCGCCGACGTGACGTGGCGATGGCGCTGGCCCTGATCGGCTGCGCGTTCCTGGCCGCCGGAGCGTCTGGCCTCTGAGCGTCGCACAAGTGCGAAAACGATTGGGCTCAAGCAACTTTCAGCGCGCGTTGTCTTCGAACTTCTCCGCGATTTCCTGCCAGGCGCGAGCGTTCTTCCTCGCGATCTCGGCGAAGGTACCCGAACAGTGAATCGGAACCGCGTCGGCGAATTCGTTGCAGGCGCTGATCGCGACCACGACGGTCGACAACAGTCGCAGTAGCGCCCGTCCCCGCTCGGATGACCTGACCGAGGGATCGTTCCTGAGTCGCTGGAGGAGATCACGACCGCGACCCTCGGGTGCCATCCGGGTCCCCCGGGAATTCGCCGGCGGCGGCACCGCGGCGCCGGTGGTTGCGCTGACAACCGGTGCGGCAGACTGACCGATCTTCTTGGCCAGGTTGTCCGGCAGTGGGCTCTCACCCTTGTCGATGCGCTGCCGCACATCGCGTGCCGTCGTGACCGAGACGCCAGCTTTGCGCGCGATCTCGCGCAGCGATGCCCGCGGATTCAGAGACAGGAATTCGGCAGCACGGTGCCGGCCATTAGCCGGACTCACCGGTCGCACTTTTCCGTCGCGCCCAAGCCGGGGGTTCAACTGGGAGATTTCCTCGGTTGTACACCCTCGTAATTTTCCGACCGTCTTGTTCGATACGCCCGCGATCAACCCGATGGACCGGTCTGACCAATGCGGGTAAAATTGCAGGACTCTTTGCGCGGCGGCCTTTCTTTCCGCAAGCGTCAGCGGCAGTCCGTGCGTGACATTCAAATGCACTGCCAGCGCGAAAGCCTCCGCGTCATTACCTTCGAAAAGCCGGGCCGCAATCGTGCTGTGTCCGCGCAGTTCGGTAGCGCGAAGCCGATGCACGCCGTCGATCACCCGCATCGAACCCCGATGGATCACGATCGGCGGCAGCGGCAGCGGCGATTGCGCCAGTACCTGGACATGACTCTCGTTGGCTTTGTTCTTGCGGGGCGTGTACGAGTTGCGGATCGCCGCGACCGGGACGTTCTCGACCGGCAATAGGCTTCCGCGCCGTACCCACTCCTCCACGGCGCACGCTGACAGCGGGTCGAGCTGGCCGTATCCGGGCAGTGGGGCGAGAGTCATGTCCACCTCACTGATGGTTCGCGCCGTGCTCTCGTGTAGTTGCGACATCGCCGGAAGCCCTGAGCTATGTTCTCGGACGACGTTCACCATGAGTTTGCTGTGTGCCCATGCAATCAGACCCCTCTCGGCGGTTCGAATAACTTACGCACGCGTAGGTTACTTCAGAGTAAGGTCGCCGGGGGTCAGTTGTCAATTGCTAGGCCGATCTTGGTAAACGATCACTTACCGCCGACCACGCCAGCAGAGCCGCCCGCCCTTCGGTTGCGGCAGTGCAGGTTTCGGCCAAATTCAACGCTTGTTTAATGCAAACAGCCACGTCCAGCCGACATTGACACGTGTCGAATTGCGGTAGCTCGCCTCGGCCGTCTCGATCCGGTCGAGATGCCCGGCGGGCGCGTCGACGGAGGCGACCCCGTTTAGTCGCGGGAAATTATCAGGAACGGCAAAATTAACTCTGCGTAAGAGCTGCCCGCCTCGAGTGCCCGTCGGCCGGTTGCACATAATGAGTTCAGTCACACCGGCAAAGGAGCCATCGATGAGCGCGACAAACCCAGGCCATCCGTTGCGCGTGATCCAGTGGACCACCGGCAATATCGGGCGACGATCGCTGCACGCCATCATCGGCAGGCCGGACCTGGAACTGGTCGGTGTGTATGCGCACGGTCAGGACAAGGTCGGGGTGGATGCCGCTGAGCTGGCCGGCTGGCCGGCGCCGACCGGCGTCACCGCCACCAACGACATCGACGCGCTGCTGGCGCTGCGACCCGACGCGTGTTGTTACAACCCGCTGTGGCCGAGCGTCGATGAGCTGGTTCGGCTGCTCGAGTCGGGTGTCAACGTGTGCACCAGCGCCGCCTGGATCACCGGCGGCAAGCAGACTCCGCAGGACCGCCAACGGATCCTCGACGCCTGCGAGCAAGGCCGATCGACGATCTTCGGCAGTGGTGCGCACCCGGGAATGACCAACCTGGTCGGGATGGCGCTCAGCGGCTCGTGTGAGCGCGTCGACGAGATCCGCATCACCGAGTCGGTGGACTGCTCCACCTATGAATCGGCGGAGACCCAGACCGCCATGGGTTTCTCGCAGGACCCCGACACCCCCGGGCTGGCCGAGAATGTGCGACGCGAAAGCGAAGTCTTCGCCGAGTCGGCCGCGATGATGGCCGACGCGATCGGCGCGCAGCTGGACAAGCTGACCTTCGACGTCACGTTCACCGCGGCCACCGGCGACTCCGACCTGGGGTTCATGAAGATTCCGGCCGGGACCGTCGGCAGCGTCTTCGGCTACCACCGTGGCTGGGTGGGCGATCGCAATGTGGTCAGCGTCGGATTCAACTGGACGATGGGCGATCACGTGGTGCCGCCCAAACCACTCGAGCACGGCCACGTCATTCAGGTGTTCGGCGTACCCAACATGCGCACGGTGGTGCACTGCCTGCCGCCCAAGGGCTGGACCGAGCCAGGATTCATGGGATTGGGCATGATCTACACCGCGATGCCGGTGACCAACGCGGTGCCCGCCGTGGTGGCGGCCGAACCGGGGATCGTCACGCTGGCCGACCTTGCGCCGGTGACCGGGCGCTTCGCCCACTCATAGTGCAAAGCCGCACACATTGTTGGGGCCAAGCAGAACGCGGGCGTGCCCTATCGTCTAGCATCGTTAGCCGAGCAAAGGTTCTGATCGGCATCGGTATTGACGACCGGCGCAGGCCTGCGCTTTCGGCCAGCTACCCGGACGCGTCTTTTTCGGATCGCGAAATGGACCCGCAATTCGACGTGTTCGCGGACAACAGTGCGAACGGGCGGCGGGAGGAGATCGAGTGAGGTCAGTGTCGATTGGCGGCCTGCTCAAGCGCGCTTGGATACCACTGCTACTCGTTGTCGTGCTGTCGGTTTCCGCTCTCGCCGTGACGAGGCTGCACAAGGTCTTCGCTTCGCAGGACCTCAACGCGAATTCAGGAGCCGGAATCAAGATCGTGCAGTTCAACCCCAAGGTCGTCAAGTACGAGATTTTCGGCAGCCCCGGGAGCACCGCCAACATCAACTACTGGGACGCCGACGCCAACACCCACCAGATCAACGACGCGCCACTGCCGTGGAGCTACACGGTGTCGACGACGCTGCCGACGGTGAGCGCCAACATCATGGCGCAGACCGACGGCGGGTACATCGGCTGTCGGATCACCGTCGACGGGGAGCTACGTGAGCACCAGAGTTCCGACGGGCACAACGCCCAGACTTTCTGCCTGGTGAAGTCCGCATGACCAACTCCGACAACGAGATTGAGACGCCCGGGACCACCCCGCCCGCACCGCAACGCCACCCTTTTCTCCCCCACTTCATCCGGATCTTCTCGATCCCGATCATCATCGGCTGGGTCGCACTGACCGTCTTCGTCAACGTCGCATTCCCCACGCTGGAAGTCGTCGGCGAGGCGCACTCCGCCCCGATGGCGCCACTGGACGCGCCGTCGATGAAGGCGATGATGCGGATGGGCCACAACTTCCACGAGTTCGACTCCAACAGCACGGTGATGGTGGTCGTGGAAGGCCAACAGCCGCTCGGCGACCCCGCACACAAGTACTACGACGACATCGTGCGCAAACTGCGCAAGGACACCGAGCACGTCCAGCACATCCAGGACTTCTGGGGCGACCGATTCACCGCCGCCGGCGCTCAGAGCGCCGACGCCAAGGGTTCCTACGTGCAGGTCAACATCGCCGGTAACCAAGGCACCACGCAGGCCAACGAATCGGTCGATGCCGTTCGCAAGATCGTTGACGAAGAAAAGGCGCCGCCCGGGGTGAAGGCCTATGTGACGGGTCCTGCAGCGCTGTCGGACGACATGCACGTCATCGGTAACGCCAGCCTGGCAAAGATCACGCTGTTCACCCTCGGCGCGATCGCGATCATGCTGTTGCTGGTCTACCGCTCGATCGTCACGACGCTGATCCAGCTGTTCATGACGTTCGTCGCGTTGGCCTGTGCCCGGGGGATCGTCGCGGTCCTGGGCTACAACAACGCTTTTGGGCTGACCACCTTCGCCGCGAACATCCTGACGATGCTGGCGATCGCGGCCGGCACGGATTACGGAATCTTCCTCGTCGGCCGCTACCAGGAGGCGCGCCGCGAAGGTGAAGACCGAGAAACCGCGTACTACACCACGTTCAAGAGCGTGGCGCCCGTGGTGCTGGGGTCCGGACTGACCATTGCCGGTGCGACCTACTGCCTGAGCTTCTGCCGACTGCCGTGGTTCTCGACTATGGGCGCGCCGGTCGCGATCGGCATGCTCGTCGTCGTGTTGGCCGGGCTGACGCTGGGTCCCGCGATCGTGTTCATCGGCAGCAAATTCGGCCTGTTCGAGAAGAAGGGCCAGGCCCGCGGCAAACTCTGGCGGCGGGTCGGTACGGCGGTCGTACGCTGGCCCGCACCGATTTTCGCGGTGAGTACCGCAGTGGTGCTGGTCGGTATGGTTGCGTTGCCCGGGTTCAAGACCAGCTACAACGACCGCCACTACCTACCCGAGACGGCACCGTCCAACGTCGGTTACGCGGCGGCGGACCGGCACTTCTCCGAAGCCCGGATGAACCCGGACCTGCTGATGATCGAGTCCGACCACGACATGCGCAACACGTCCGACATGCTGGTGTTGGACAAGGTCGCCAAGAACGAGATCCGCACGCTCGGCATCGCGATGATCCAGGACATCACCCGGCCGTTGGGAATTCCCATCCAGCACAGCTCAATTCCGTTCCAGAACAGCATCCAGAGCCAGACGACCATGCAGAACATGAAGTTTCTGAAAGACAGAATGGCCGACATTCTGAAGATGGCCGACCAGATGCAGATCATGATCGACGTGACGACCCGTCAGGCGAAAGTCACCCACGACCTGGCCACCGCCGCGCTGGACAGCGCGAAGACCACGCAGGAAACCTCGGAGATCACCGACACCCTGCGGGATCACATCGCCGACTTCGAAGACTTCTACCGTCCGATCCGTAGCTACTTCTATTGGGAGAAGCACTGCTACGACATTCCCGTCTGCATCTCGTTCCGATCGTTGTTCGACTCGGTCGACGGTTTCGACCAACTCGCGGAGAAGTTTCACGAGCTCTCCGGCGACATCACCCGGACGGCAGCCGCCTCACACGAGTTGGAGCAGCTGATCCCGATCATGCTCGAGACGTTGAAGACGACGCACGGTCTGACGCTGACCATGTACCAGACTTTCAAAGCGATGATCGACCAGATGGAGGCGATGAGTAACACCTCCATCGTGATGGGGCAGAGCTTCGACAAGTCGCAGAACGACGACTTCTTCTATCTCCCGCCCGAGGCATTCGACAACCCGGAATTCATTCGCGGCGTGAAGATGTTCTTCTCCCCCGACGGAAAGTCGGTGCGGTTCTTCATCACTCACCAAAACGACCCGATGACACCCGAAGGCATCGACCGGGTCGGCGCGGAACGCACCGCGGCGCAGGAAGGACTCAAGCAGTCCTCGCTATCGGACGCCAAGGTGTATCTCGGCGGCACCGCCGCGACGTTCCGGGACATGGCCGACGGCGAGAAGTACGACCTGATGATCGCCGTGGTGTCGGCGCTGACGCTGATCTTCATGATCATGCTGCTGCTGACCCGAAGCGTGGTCGCAGCATTGGTGATCGTCGGAACGGCGAGCAGTTCGATCGCCGCGTCGTTCGGCCTGTCGGTGCTGATCTGGCAGGACCTGTTGGGCATGCATATCCACTGGATCGTGATGGCCCTGTCGGTCATCATCCTGTTGGCGGTCGGCTCCGACTACAACCTGCTGCTGGTGTCACGATTCAAAGAAGAGATACACGCAGGACTCAAGACCGGTTACATCCGCTCGATGGCCGGCACCGGCGCGGTGGTGACATCAGCGGGTCTGGTGTTCGCCTTCACGATGGCCGCGATGCTGGGTAGCGAGTTGACGGTGCTGGGCCAGTTCGGCTCTACGGTCTGCATCGGTCTGCTGCTCGACACCTTGGTCGTGCGAACGTTGTTCATGCCGTCGCTGGCGACGCTGCTCGGCCGCTGGTTCTGGTGGCCGCTGGTGATCCATCCTCGCGGCGACCACGCCAAGCCGAAGCCGCCGGCAGTCGCCGAAGAAGACAACACCGCGCCGCTGGCCGTGCAGCGGTCTTGACCTAGTCGGCCAACTCCACGCACACCCCGAGTGCGCCGGCACCGACGTGGAGGGCCAGCACCGGGCCCAGCCCGGTGACGATCGCCGGTTCGCATCCGGGCAGCCGCTCGGCCAACGACTCGACCAGGCTCTGCGCGCCGTCAGGATTGGCAACGTGATGCACCGCGAGCGAGGCCTGGCGGTCTCCGACGATCTCGGCGACCCGGTCGATCATCGTCGCGACCGCCTTGCTGGCCGTCCGAACCCGTTGTGCCAGAAGCAATTTACCGTCCTCGATGCGCAGCAGCGGCTTCAGCGACAGCTTGGTGCCCAGCCATGCGCCGGCGCCACCGATACGCCCGCTTCGCCGCAGGTTGTCCAGCTGGTGCACGACGATGAAGGCGTGATTGCGGCTGACAGCGTCCGCGGCGGCGGCCGCAACGCCGTCCTGATCGGCGCCGTCGGCGGCGGCCCGCGCCGCTGACAATGAAATGAATCCGGTGTTCATTCCGGTGAATTTCGAGTCGAGAACCCTTACCCCTGAGCCGATTTCGGCGGCAACGGCTTCCGCGACGCCGTGCGTTCCGGACAGGGCTTTGGACAGGTGCACGGCGACCACTCCGTCGCCTCCGCTGTCGGACAGCGCCTGCCGGTACACCTCCGCCAATTCGGCCGGCGTCGCCGCCGCCGTGGTGGCGTGGCCGTACTCGTGGATGTTGTCCGGGATGTCGTCGACGCCGTCGCGCAGATCCGTGTCGTCAAGCAGGATGTGCAGTGGGACTTGACGTATCCCCCACTGCCGGCGCATTGCGTCGGGAAGGCATGCCGAGGAATCGGTTACGACGACGACGGGCATGAACTCAGCCGCGCGGCTTGTCGGCCTCGACGCCGGCTTCGGCCAGCGCCTTGAGCATCAAATCCGCGACCGCCTGGTGCGCCTCGAAGTTCCAGTGGATGCCGTCGGGATTACCGCGACCGTTCATCACCTCGTCGGCGACGCCGGCTTTCAGGTCCACCAGCGCGACGTTGTGTTCTTCTGCCCACTGGGTGATCGCCGCGACGGTGCCGTCGCGCCCATGATGAGCCTTGCCGTACGCGTCGGCGATGTGCACCGACGGCAGCGACGCCACCATCGGTATCCCGGGCCGGTTGAAATCGATTGCGCCGCGGGTCTCTTCGAGGTACTGAGCGGACAGGCGCGGCGGCAGCGCGGCTCGGGCCACTGGAGAGAACCGCGGCTGCACCCATCCGTAGCCGTCTCGAACCCAGCGCCTCAACCACGGCGGGCGGACGTAGCGGATGAGCTCCCGCAGCGCGGTCGGCAGCGGCGAGGGCAGCGAATCCATGCCGCTGGTCGCGAAGATCACCGCACCGGCGCGCGGCAACGCCGCCCATGCCCGCGGATCCTGGGTGGCCGCCCACCAGATGTCCCGGCACGTCCACCCGATGCGCCCGATCAGCTCCAGTTCCCAACCAAGTTGGGCTGCAACGATATTGGGCCAGATGCGCGGGTCGTCCGCAGGCAGACCGCCGGTTGGCCCGTAGTACGCCAGTGAGTCGGCGAAGACCAGCAGGGTCGGGCGCTGCTCAGAGGACATCGCCCGCAACCTGTGCCGATGCGTTCCATACGTCGAGCCGCCATCGGATGGCGTCGAAGTCGTCGGCCGCAGCGCCGGACTCGGTATGCCCGGACAGCTGCGTCCAGCTGGCATTGCCCATACCGCCCAACACCGGCCAGTTGCCGACCGGCAGCCGGAGCAACGCCGCGGTCAGCGCGGCGATCAGGCCGCCGTGGGCGACCAGCACGACGGGCCGCGCGGGCTCGCCGTCGGCTCCCCACTCGGGTTCGCCGGCGACCAACTCGGCAACCAGCGGCACGCTGCGCTCGGCCACGTCGACCCGGTTCTCCGCGCCGTGCGGCGCCCACGTGGCGTCGTCGCGCCACACCAGCCGGGCACCTGGCGCTTCTGCGTCTATCTCGGTGTGGGTCTTGCCCTGCCAGTCGCCGAGATGCGTTTCTCGCAGGCGGTCGTCGGCCCGCACTCGTAGCCCGGTGCGCTCCTGCAACGCGACCGCGGTGTCGTAGGCGCGACGCAGATCCGAGGACACGATGAGCAATGGCTGATGCTTGGCGAGCGCCTCGCCCGCGGCCACCGCTTGCGCGCGGCCCAGTTCCGTCAGCTCGGTGTCGAGTTGGCCCTGCATCCGACTGCCTAAATTGAAGGCGGTCTGGCCGTGCCGCAACATCACCAGCCGACGGATCGTCATGACACGTCCACCGCTACCACGGGACAATCGCGCCACAGTCGATCGAGGGCGTAGAAGTCGCGCTCGTCCTGGTGCTGGATGTGGACGACGATGTCGACGTAGTCCAGCAAGGTCCAGCGACCTTCGCGGGTGCCTTCGCGGCGGGCGGGCTTGTACCCAGCCTCGCGCATCTTCTGCTCGACTTCGTCGACGATCGCGTTGACCTGTCGTTCGTTGGACGCCGACGCGATGACGAAGCAGTCGGTGATGACCAGCTGATCAGAGACATCGATGACGACCACGTCGTCGGCGAGTTTCGAGGCGGCCGCGCGCGCTGCGACTACTGCCATGTCGATGGCCTCGGGCGCGGCGGTCACGCTTCCTCCCCCGGCTTGCGGTAGAGATCGGTCTTCGAGATGTACTGCACGACGCCGTCGGGCATCAGGTACCACAGTGGGTGGCCTTCCGCGGCGCGCAGCCGGCAATCGGTGGAAGAGATTGCCAAAGCGGGGATTTCGACGAGTGACAGCGCGTCCTCGGGCAATCCTTCGAGTACGCCGGCGAGATGCTCGCTGCCGAGCTCGTAGCCGGGCCGGCTGACGCCGACGAATCGCGCCACGGCGAACAGCTCGTCGAGATCCTGCCAGGACAGGATCGAGGCCAGCGCGTCGGCGCCGGTGATGAAGTACAGCTCGGAGTCCGGGTTGAGCGCCTGCAGATCCCGCAGGGTGTCTTTGGTGTAGGTCGGGCCACCCCGGTCGATGTCGACGCGGCTGACCGAGAAGCGCGGGTTGGCCGCGGTGGCGACCACCGTCATCAGGTAGCGATCTTCGCCGGGGCTGACCTCGCGACCCTTGAGCCAGGGCTGGCCGGTCGGCACGAACACCACCTCGTCGAGATCGAACCGGTCAGCGACCTCGCTGGCGGCGACCAGGTGCCCGTTGTGGATGGGATCGAACGTCCCACCCATGACTCCCAGCCTCCGCTTTTGCACGGTTTGCCAGCTTACTTGAGCGTCGCCGGGCGAGGCTCCAATGTCACACAGGCCACACCAGCATCCCGGCTGGCCGGTGTATCCGGCTCGGCCGCACTCCTATCAAATACCTAAGAAATTGGAGTAGTCGACTACTCACGTCGGCGACCCGTCTGAGCAGCAGTATCGAGACACGCAAGCACTTGGGCAGCTCTGGACGGGTCAACGGCGGGCACGGCCAGTCAACCCTGAATATGTTGCCGCGCTATGCATCCGCTGGACCCAATCGAAAGGACAGGCCATGGGAATACAGCCAATTGCCCCGGACGGAAATCCGCCCGAGAGCCCTGCCGCGGCTGACGAAAGGGCCCGGACGCCGCACAACGCCGAAGACGACCACACCGCTGGACCTCCGAGCGAAGACCCGGTGCCGGAGCGGTCACCGTCGAGGTAACGCCGACTAGGACGCGCCCGACCACCGCACACTCAACCACGCACAGACGGGATTCACACTATGGGCCTCGAGTTCCAGAATGTCTATCGCAACAAGATCTGGATCGCACTTCTCTACGGTGACAATACTTGTGGGACAACACGATTCAGAAAGCAGGGATGGTGGGAAGTCGATCCGGGCCAGACCCGCATGCTGTGGAACGTCAACCTGCAGACGGTGAACCGATTCGCGTCCTTTTATGCCGAGGAGTTCAAAGGTTCCGGCGGAGCGACCTGGGACGGAACCGGCAACAACTGGTACAAGATTCGCGACGTCCAGTTCAGCCAGTGCTATGACGATGACACCGGCTGCAATCAACAGCCCAACTTCGTGAATCTCGACTTCCAAAACGCGGATAACGGTAACCACCCGTTCTACGGTCTGCGAGTCACGCTGGGTCCCACGCCTGGACAAATCAGAAAGATCGGGTCAGTTCCCTTCGACTGATCCGCACGAATGGGCAGCGAGCGGTCAGAAGTAGGCCGGGTTGAAGAGGTCTTCGACGGTATCCAGCAAGGCAGTGATCGCTCCGCTGTCCGCAACGCCGTGGGAAAAAGCGCCCAGCAGCGCCGCCCCGTCGTTGATGATGGCGCCCATGTCCGATCCATCCGGGATGTCGATGGTAGTGGTCAAGCCGGTGGTCGTCGCCACGCCGCTGGCGACCTCCTCGGGAGTCAACCCCAGGTATTCGACGTGGGTGGTGAAGAAGTGGTAGAGACCGTTCCCGAGGGCGTCCAGAGGGCTGCCGCCACCGGCGAGGACAGCGTTCCAATCCTCCTGCCAGTCGGCGACCCCGTCAGTGTCGATCGTGTAGATCGTCGTTGGATACAGGTCGTCCGGTGTGTAACCGGCAAGCAGGCCGCCGGGGGCGAATTGGTCTTCGTTGATGGCGGTGAGGATGTCATTGGTCAGAGTCGTCCCGGTTGTACCGCCGCCGAACAACTGGATCAGGTCTGCATAGATGTTGGTAGCTATGCCGTTGGCGTCGCTCGGGTCGCCGATGAACACGAAATGCAGGTCGTCCTGAGGAATGCCGTCTTGCGTGAGCATTTTCTCGGCCGCCGAAGCGGCAATGGCGCTCTGCGAGTAGGCGAACACCGTCAGCGGATCGGAGGGACTCATCAGACCCGCGTGATATTCAGCTTCGATCGCGTAAACAAGGTTGGTCTCGTCCTGCAGGCTGCTCGGACCGAACTCGAACACCTCGGGCGTCGTCAACACCTGCAACGAACCGTCGCACGGCAAGTTTCCGGCCATGTCGCAGATTGACGCGCCGTCGCCGAACCCCAATGGCTGCAGAAACAGCTGGTCGGCGGCCTCCACGTAAGCAATCGACGGTGTCGGTTCCGCAGTGCCGCCGAGAAACATCGCATTGGTGCTGCCCAACAATGGGTCGTCCGCATCGACGTCGGCGTGGGCCAAGACAGACAGGGCGATCGACACGCCGGCCGCACCGACAATCGGCGCGACTACGCGAAAACTCTTCAGCATGACGAACCTCATTCAATTCCTGCCGGTCGCAAATAGCGCACCTGAGCTGGCGTCTTACCTATATCTAATGCCGAGCTAACCATAACCTCAGTGTGACCCGTGCAACTGAGGAGAAATTTCGCTGAGGTCTAGACCGGCAGCAGCCGGTCGATCACCGCGGCCAGCTGTTTCGCTGACCGGCATTCGTGCATGGTGATCACATCCTGGTAGCGCGGCACCGCGGAGTCGCCGCTGCCCCACAGGTGCTTGGGCTCGGGGTTGAGCCAGTGCGCGTGCCGGCTGGCGGTCACCATGTGCGAGAGCACGTCGGTGGCCGGGTCGCGGTAATTGGTCCGCCCATCGCCGAGCACCAGCAGCGAACTGCGCGGCGAAAGGACGTTCGGGTGGTCCTGGATGAACGAGACGAAGGCGTTGCCGTAGTCGCTGTGGCCGTCGCGGGTGTAGACACCGGCCTCGCGGGTGATCCGCTGGATCGCGACGGCAAGGTCGGCGTCGGGCCCGAACATGTGGGTGACCTCGTCGCTGGTGTCGATGAAGGCGAAGACGCGCACCCGTGAGAACTGCTGCCGCAGGGCGTGTACCAGCAACAGCGTGAAGTGGCTGAACCCGGCGACCGAGCCGGACACATCACATAACACCACCAGCTCCGGACGGGCCGGGCGCGGTTTGCGCAGCACCAGGTCGATCGGCACACCGCCGGTGGACATCGACTTGCGCAGCGTCTTGCGCAAGTCGATCGCACCGGCGCGGGCGCGACGGCGGCGGGCGGCCAGCCGAGTCGCGAGCGTGCGGGCCAACGGTTGCACGACGCGGCGCATCGAACGCAGCTGATCGCCCGAGGCGCGCAGGAATTCGACATTCTCGGATAGCTGTGGGATGCCGTACATCTGGACGTGGTCGCGGCCGAGTTGCTCGGCGGTGCGCCGCTTCGTCTCCGCGTCGACCATCTTCCGGAGTTGAGTGATGCGCTGCGCGGCAAGCGCTTTGGCGATTTCTTCCTGGGTCGGGGTGGGCTCGTCGCCGTAAGGTGCGAGCAGGCCGGCAAGCAGCTTGCCTTCCAACTCGTCCAGCGCCATCGACTTGAGTGCCTGATACGACGAGTACGACGGCCCGCGGCTGGAATTGTATTTGCCGTAGGCATCGACGATTTGGGCGATCATCGCGACCAGCCGGTCGTCCATGTCGGCGAGATCGGGGTTCTCATTGAGTAGATCGAGCAGCATCTGCCGCATCGCCTCGACGTCGTCGGGCGGCAACTGCACGTCGGGGTCGATGGCGTCTTCGTCGGAAACCGCTGCCCGGGTACCCAGTGCGGCAGGCCACCACAGGTCGAACATCGCGTCGTAGGTCTCGCGGTGCTCGGGCCGTCGCAGCACCGCACACGCCAGACCCTCCCGCAGGATTTCGCGGTCACCGAGACCCAGGACTCCCATCACCTGGCCGGCGTCCACCGTTTCCGACGGGCCCACCGAGATGCCTTGTCCGCGCAGCGCTTCGACGAACCCGACCAGATGGCCCGGGATGCCATGCGGGGCCAGCGGCTGGCTGGGGCGAACGCGGACGGCCATCAGTTCTTCTCTCAGTTCAGCCGTAGCTCGGAGGTGGCGCGGTTCTGGTCGGACTGGTGCTTGAGCACAACACCCATGGTGGCGGCGATGGTGGCATCGTCGATGGTGTCCAGGCCGAGGGCCAGCACCGTGCGTCCCCAGTCGATGGTCTCGGCCACCGAGGGCACCTTCTTGAGTTGCATGCCCCGCAGCACCCCGATGATGCGCACCAGTTCCTCGGCGATATGCGCCGGCAGTTCCGGCACGCGGGACAACAGGATTCGGCGTTCCAGCTCCGGACTGGGGAAGTCGATGTGCAGGAACAGGCAGCGGCGTTTGAGCGCCTCGGACAGCTCACGGGTGGCGTTGGAGGTCAACACGACGAACGGCTTCCGCTCGGCGGTGATGGTGCCCAGTTCGGGAACGGTGACCGCGAAGTCGGACAGCACTTCCAGCAGCAGCCCTTCGATCTCGATGTCGGCCTTATCGGTCTCGTCGATCAGCAAGACGGTCGGGTCGGTGCGCCGGATGGCGGTCAGCAGCGGCCGCGACAGCAGGAATTCCTCGGTGAAGACGTCGGTCTTGGTCTGGTCCCAGTTATCCGATCCCGCTTGGATGCGCAGAATCTGCTTGGCGTGGTTCCACTCGTAGAGCGCGCGGGCCTCGTCGACGCCCTCGTAGCACTGCAGGCGGACCAGACCGGATCCAGTGGATTGCGCCACGGCACGGGCGAGTTCGGTCTTGCCGACGCCGGCCGGACCCTCCACCAGCAGCGGCTTACCGAGCCGGTCGGCGAGGAAAACCGCTGTGGCGGTGGCGGTGTCGCACAGATAGCCGGTTTCGGCCAGCTTTCGGCCGACGTCGTCGATGTCGGCGAATAGCGGCGCGGGCCGCGCAGGCACACTCACGTGGTTTATCTCCTCAGCTATGTCAGACCGGGCGGGTCTGGCCGTCTCCCCAGCCGATCCACTTGGTCGAGGTCAGTTCGGCGAGCCCCATCGGGCCTCGGGCGTGCAGCTTCTGGGTGGAGATGCCGATCTCGGCGCCGAACCCGAACTGCTCACCGTCGGTGAAGCTCGTCGACGCGTTCACCATCACCGCGGCCGCATCGACCCCCTCGGTAAAGCGTTGCGCGGCAGCCATGTTCGACGTCACGATGGCTTCGGTATGCCCGGTGCCGTATTCGTTGATGTGGGCGATCGCCGCGTCGACGCCGTCGACGACCGCGACCGCGATCTCCATCTCCAGGTATTCGCGGCGCAGGTGGTCGTCGTCCGGGTTCAGGTGCACGGTCACTCCGGCGTCCTGCAATGCGTTGATCAGTCGCGGCATGGCCTGGTCGACAATTGCCGAGTCGACCAGAAGCGTCTCGGCCGCGTTACACACGCTGGGTCGACGAGTCTTGGAGTTCAACAGGATTCGCTCGGCCATGTCGAGGTCGGTGGCATCGTGCACGTAGACGTGGCAGTTGCCGACGCCGGTCTCGATGGTCGGCACCTGCGAGTCGCGGACCACCGCGTCGATCAGGCCGGCTCCGCCGCGCGGGATCACCACATCGACCAGACCGCGGGCCTGGATCAGGTGCGTGACCGACGAGCGGTCGGCCGACGGGATCAGTTGTGCGGCATCGACGGGCAGGTCCTCGCCGCGCAGTGCGTCGCGCAACACTGCGACCAGTGCCTCATTGGAGTGCACCGCCGACGCGCTACCGCGCAGCAGGGCGGCGTTGCCGGATTTGAGCGTCAGGCCGAACGCGTCGACGGTGACGTTGGGCCGGCCCTCGTAGACGATCCCGACGACCCCGAGTGGGACGCGCTGCTGGCGCAGGGCCAGCCCGTTGGGCAGGGTGTAGCCGCGGAGTACCTCGCCGACCGGGTCGGCCAGACCTGCAACCTGGCGCAGCCCGGCCGCGATCCCCTCGACCCGTTTGGGGTCCAGCGCCAGCCGGTCGATCATGGCGGGCGGCGTATCGGCGGCCCGGGCGGAGCGCAGGTCGTCGGCGTTGGCCGTCAGAATCCGTTCGGTGTTGGCCACCAGCGCATCGGCGGCGACGCGCAGCGCGTGATCCTTGGCGACGGTCGGCAGCGAGGCCAGCGCGCGAGCCGCCACCCGGGCTCGGCGCGCCGCATCGTGCACCTGCTTGCGCACGTCCGTCGCCGAGAAGGCATGGACACTCATTGACCCAGGGTAGCGGGCAATCTAGCGCCGCGTAGAGACGGCCCCAATCGCCGATGATTCCTTGCGGCGGTCTTCGATGATCCGGCCCAATTCCTGCAGCAGCAACGGTGTCCGAAGCACGAGATCTTCGACGTGCTCGCGCTCGATCTCGAGTGCGGTCACTTCCTCCAACGCGTAGGCGCCCGACAGACTCGGCTGTCGCGTCAGCGAGCTCAACCCGAGGAACGAGCCTTCCTCCAGCAGGCTCAGCGGGGTCACCGAACCGTCATCGTTGGTCATGGTCCGCCGGACGGTGCCCTTGATTAAAAACGTCATGCCCGTTGGCACTTCGCCGGCGCACTGCACGATTTCGTCGATGCCGTAACGAACCATCTTGGCGTGCGGGACCAGCGACTGCTGATCGGTGACGCTCAGGCGCAATGCGGGCGCCACCACATCTCGCATCGCCAACTGCACTCGCGCCGGCGTGGAGAAGTCATCGCTGACCCCGTCGAGATGCAGGCCTGCCCGCCGCGCCGCGTACCAGATCCACCGCAGGAAGGTCGCTTTCGCAGCGCCGTCATCGGCCGGCGAGTTCAACGCGATGCTGACCTGATACTCGCCGGCACCACCGGTCGATGCTTTCGGAACGGCGTCGGGTTTGTGCTGCGGCAACGCGCTTGCGACGCGCACCAGCAGAAGTGCCACGCGGTCGGGAGGATCATCCAGCGAGAACGTGGTGCTGATCGACAGCTTGTGCGCACCGGGCGGGCGGCTGAGGTTGGTGAACGACGTGGCGGCCAGCACCGAGTTCGGCGTGATCTGTAAGCCATGACCGGTCTGAATGTGGATGGCACGCCAGTTCGCTTCCACGATGCGTCCGCGCGCGGTGGCGGTCTCCAGCCAGTCCCCGATCCGGAACGGCTGCTCGAACAGCATGAACAAGCCAGACACGATCTGCCCGACGGAGTTCTGCAGCATCAGTCCGATGACCACCGACGTCACACCGAGCGCGGTGAACAGGCCGCCGACGCGCACGCCCCAGACGTAGGAGAAGATCAGCGCGAGACCGATTGCAATCAGCAAAAACCTTGTGACATCGCGGAATATCGTCGGCACCCGTTTGCGCCAGGAGCTCTTCGGGCGCCCCCTCGAAAACGGTGGCGTTGAGTCCCGACAACACCAGGAGCATCACCACGAATCCGAATACCGTCGCCAGCATCCGTATCGAGTCGAAGTGCGCGGGCACTCGCGCCACCTTGACCAGCAGCACGAGCAGTGCGGCAAGTGGCACCAGGTAGCTGCGCAGCAAGTTGACCGGCTGCGCCAAGCGCGCTCTGTCTGCGTGCCAGGAATTGCTGCCACTCAGTGAGACTGATCAGCAGCAATGGTAGCCCGACGGCCAGCCCGACCGCCCAGTACAACCACAACGGGTCGAGGACGATCATTTTCGGTCCGTCAATCGCCAGATCGGCTGTTCGACACCGTCGACCGTGACGGTTCCCGCAGCGGTGAATTGGCGGATATCGCGCATCACCTCGTAGACGTCGGTGGTGACGAAGATCGCCGGACTCCGATGCGCCGCTGCGCATCTGGTGGGCCAGATTTACCGCGGCACCCCACATGTCGTAGATGACGCTGGATCTGCCGACCAATCCGCTGATCACATTGCCGGTGTTGACACCGGCCCGGATGCCGAGGTGGTAGCCCTTGCCGCTGTTGAAGCGTTCGATGATGCGCTGCATCTCGACCGCGAAGTCGATGGTTCGGGGCACGCTGTCCAGCCGCGGCACGTTCAATCCGCAACTGGCGAGATAACCGTTGTGCACGGTACGAATCGGTTCGACACCAAGGGTTTCGGCCGTCGAGTCGAGCTCACGCATGAGTTCGTCGATGGTCCCGACCAGTTCGTCCCCGGACATTCCGGTGGAGATCTCGTCGAGGCCGACGATGTCGGCGAAGATCACGGTCACGTCCTGATGTTCCTGGGCGATGGTCTGCTCGCCGTCGCGATAACGCTGCACAACCGGTTCGGGCATCAGTGACAGCAGCAGCCGGTCGTTCTCTTTGCGCTGTTCGGTGAGCAGACCTTCCTTGATCTTCAGATTCCGGCTCATCTCGTTGAAAGCAGCTGTTAAAGAACCAATTTCGTCGCGAGTAGTGACCGGTATCGCGACGTCATAGTGCCCGGCGCTGATCTCCTCCGCGCCGGCCCGCAGTCGCCGGATGGGTCCCACGAATCGTTGGGCGATCAGCATCGCGAGCACACACAGCGTGAAAACCAGCACGGCGGCCGTCACCACCAGCGTGCGGGCGAAGGATGCTATTCGGGCATAGGCTTCTTCGCTGTCTCGAACGGCCAGAATCGACCAGCGCAGATCGGAATTGGGGATAGCCACCGGGCCATAAGCCGCGAGTTCACCATCGCCCAGGTACCCGGTGTCGTTCAGCGTTCCACTCTGCCCACGTTGGGCGGCATGGAACGCCTCAGTCGCGACGGGCTGCACCAACGTGGTGCCATGCCAGCGCATCGCCTTGGCGACAATGTCTTCCGGGGTACCCGCCGCCACCGCGTCCCGCTGGTATTTCTCGGGGTCTTGCAGGAACAGCCGCGAATCGGAACGCATCAGCCCGTCTGGGCCGGCAAGGTATGTCTCGGCGGTCGCTCCCATGCCCGCGGCTTTCCAATGCTGGTCGGCGGTCATGATCCGGTTGACCTTCGAGATCGGCAGCGGCAGCGCCATCACACCATCCGTTTTGCCCGCCGTGCCTATCGGTGACACCAGCCACGCGATCGGCACTCCGCCGGCCGCCTGGAACGGATCGAAATCGGTGATCCAGACAAAGTCGACCGAGTCGGCGGCCATTGCCTTTTCATAGGCACCACGCAGATTGGAGGCTCGATACGGACCGGTCAGGATGTTGGTGCCCAGCGCCGGGCCCTTCCGCACGTTGTAGACCACGTTGCCCCGCGTGTCGAGCAGCATGGCGTCGCGATATTCGAACCGTGTTGTGATCTCGCGAAAGTAGTTGTTGAACCGGACATTCGCCGCCGACCATGCGCTGCCGTCGCCCGCGTCTTCGGCCGGGGCCGCCGCGCCCGCTGACGGAAGCGTGTAGTGAAGTTGAAGGTATCGCTGCGCGTTGCTGCTCGGCAGCAGTGCGTTCAGGTCCAGCTTCTGCCCGGTGCTCTGTTGGATCGGTTTGATCAGCTTGTCGGTGTAGTAGCGCTCCAACGCTTGCGCTTTCCCGGGATCGGTCGGCGCGTCGGCCAATTGGTCGAATGCCGCGGAAAAAGCCTGCACCGCCTCGTCCGCGGTGAATCCCCTACTGTAAATCGCCAGCGAGTTAGACAAGTCGGCGAACAGCATTTCGATCGCCCGCTTTTGCCCTTCACGTAACTGGATCATGCGTTCGGCTGCGATCGGCAGCAGGGTGTGTCGGCCGGAGACGTACCCGACGACACCGATGCCCGCCAGCGTCGCCAGGCTGGAGACCAGCAGCATCACCATGATTTTCGATTGAATGCTCAATCTGGACAGCCATCGTCGGTGATGGCGCCCGTCAGTTGCGGCCCGGACCGGTTGATCGTGCGGTGCCGGATCAGCTGAGCTCTGAGACGTCAATCGGCGTCCTTTCGCTGCCGGGCCAAAAAGCCCAGATCACGCAGCAGAATATCGCCTCTCAAGGAGCGAAATGAGATTTGCCGAAAACCGTTATCAACACGACGTTTGTGCATCCGGTCGCTTCTCCATAACGTCGGCGGAATGACACGGGTTTGCGTCGTGGGAAGCGTGAATCTGGACATCGGGTTCGACGTCCAGAATTTGCCCCGCCCGGGCGAGACGGCATTGGCGTCCTCGATGCGCTCGACACCCGGCGGCAAAGGTGCCAATCAGGCAGTGGCGGCGGCGCGCGCGGGTGCAACGGTGCAGTTCGTCGGTGCCGTCGGCGACGACACGGCGGCAGCACAACTACGCGCGCATCTCGAGGCCAACAGCGTCGGCGCCGACGGGTTGACCACCGTGCCAGGACGCAGCGGCATCGCCGTGGTCATCGTCGACGCAGGGGGTGAGAACGTCATCGTTGTCGCGCCGGAGGCCAACGGCCGGCTGACGCTGGACTCGTCGCCGGCGCGCCACCTCGTCACGAACAGCGAAGTGTTGTTGCTGCAGTTGGAGATTCCGCTCGCCACGGCGACGGCGGCGGCCCGCGCGGCGCATGCGGCCGGGGTGACCGTCATTCTCAACGCGTCGCCGGCGGGCGGCGACCAGGCCGAGCTGGCCCAGCTCGCCGAGGTGACCGACGTCTTGGTCGTCAACGAATCTGAAGCCGCACAATGGCTTTGGCCCGTCCCGCACAAGGTGATCACGCTCGGCGACCGCGGCGCCGGCTACGCCGGTGACGGCGCGGAGTTCATCGTGCCGTCGCCTGCGGTGGATCCGGTCGACACGTCCGGTGCCGGCGACGTGTTCGCCGGTGTCCTGGCAGCCAATTGGGCCGGCGACCGGCGACCTTGCACTGCGCCGGGCCTGCGCCGCCGGCGCACTCGCGACGCTAGTGCCCGGGGCCGGGGCTTGCGCGCCGTCTGCCGCGGCGATCGAGAACGCGACTCTACCGGGCTGATGAAGTCTTGGCACTCGGCCCACTCGAGTTGGAGGTACGCCGCGTCGGGCAGCCGTACCTGTTCGCTAGTCGCCGTTCAGGCGGCCAGCTCAGTGCCGTCTTCTGGCCGACGGTCAGCGAACCTGTGGGCGCGATCTATTGCAACCGTCGTGTCCGACGGGCGCGCTGCCTCGTCCTCCGGCTTGCGGGTCCGCGTCGAGACGTCCGTTCGCCGACTGCTCGTCGCCGCAAAGCTGGTGGACATCCCGTCGAAGATCAACACCCCGAACAACAGCAAAAATGCGATTCCTACCAGGTCCAAGAGCATTGTCGACACCTTCCGCGACCACGCGCAGCCGAAGCGCCATGCGTTACCTACATCACGTCCAAGAGGTCGAACAGAGTCTTTATTCCGCTTACTCTAGAAATTTTTAGCCAGATCGCAGTTAATGCCGTACGTCGTGGGCGATCGCGAGTCCGTCGCTGGTGTCGAGCCCATCGGGGCTCTGCCGCATCAGCACTCGACTGCGACTGGGCGACAGCAGAATCGACACGTAGTGGTGTGGCTCGCCGGCCACGAAGGCCAGCCGGTTCACTCGAAGCAACGCCGACCCGATCGCCACGTCGAGCAGGTGCGCGTTGCGGGGGCCCGCGATCTCCGCGGTGATCTCGTGCTGCATCCGATCGACGACAACGCCTGCGCCCGAGAGTAACTCGTAGAGTGGTGTGCGTCGTAGCGCCGCCTCGGTCAGCACGCTCGCCAGCTCGGTCGGCAGCCAGGCTTCGGTGGTCATCAGCGGCTCGCGCGTTCTGCGCTCGCGCCGGACTCGCAGAATGTGCAGCATGGTCGCGGTAGTGCCGAGTGCATCGCCGATCTTGTGTGGCGGGACCCGCGTGTCGTGCTCGACGACGTCGGTGAACGTCTGGAATTGGGTCTGCCGCAGGTTGTCCAGGTAAGAGCCGGTCGGCGGTGCGACGTCGGCTCGATCCCGTTGCCGTACGAAGGATCCCACGCCTTGCCGACGTTCGATGTAGCCCTGGTCGGCCAGGTCTGCCAGGGCGCGGCGCACGGTGATGCGAGATACCCCGAACTGGTCGCACAGTGACTGCTCGGTGGGCAGCGCATCGCCGGGAGCGAGTGCGCCGCGAGCGATCTCGTCGTGCAGCACCAAGAAGAGCTGGCGATGCAACGGCACCCCGGCCCCGGGGCTCACCCCTGCGCTGGCCTCTTGCATGAGAACCAATGTTTTCACACTCCCCTTGCCGCGAAGGTGGATCACTTGTTATAACTATATAACAAGTAACCGAGGAGGCGCTTGTCCAATGAGTACGACCGAGGTTCGGCGACAGGACCCAACCGACCCGGAGGGTCCCACCGGACGATTGGCCTCCTGGGTCGCCGGTCTGACGCTCGACGACATCCCGCGCGACGTCATCGACCGCGCCAAGCACCTCTTGCTCGACGGCCTGGGCTGCGGCCTGATCGGGGCACAACTCCCCTGGTCACGGGTTGCCACCGGCGCCGTCCTCGACCTCGAGAGCCGCGGCGACACCGTCGTCATCGGCACTGGCCAGTCCACCAGCGGGCCCGCTGCGGCGGTGCTGAACGGCACCTTCATCCAGGGCTTCGAACTCGACGACTTTCATCCGATTGCGCCGCTGCACAGTTGCTCGCTGGTGATTCCGGCACTGCTGTCGACGGTGACCGCGCAGTCACACGCGACGAGCGGCGCCGACTTCCTGCTGGCGGCGATCATCGGTTTCGAAGTCGGCCCGCGGGTCGGCTACACATTGCACGGCGCGCAGATGCTCGATCGTGGCTGGCACTCGGGTTCCGTCTTCGGCACCCACTCGGCGGCGATGGCTTCCGGCAAACTGCGCGGCCTTTCGCCCGCCCAACTCGAAGACGCCCTCGGCCTGGCCGGCACCCAGTCGGGGGGTTTGATGGCCGCGCAGTACGAGGCGATGAGCAAGCGCATGCACCATGGGTTCGCCGCCCGTAACGGCTTCTACGCGGCCGGACTCGCCGCGGCCGACTACACCGGCATCAAACGGGTTTTCGAGCGTGAATACGGCGGCTTCCTCAGCGTTTTCGGCGAGGGACACGACCCGGATGCATCGCTGCTGATCGACCAATTGGGTGAGCGCTGGGAGACGTCGGTCATCATGGTCAAGTCCTATGCGGTGATGGGCGGCCTGCACGGAGCCGTCGACGCGGCTCGCCGGCTACGTCAATCGGTTGCAGCCGAGGATATTTCGAAGATCGACATCACGGTCGGCGAGACCGTGTACAAGCACGGCTGGTGGGCACCCGAACGGCCGCTCACCGCCATCGGCGCTCAGATGAACATCGGCTACGCGACCGCGGCCGCGTTGCTCGACGGCAATGCGCTGCCCGAGCAGTTCACCCCGGCACGCCTGGACGCCGACGACATCTGGTCGCTGATCGACGTCACCGATGTGCACTTGGACGAGTCGCTGGCCGACGCACCGCTCACCGAGCGGTTCCGCACCGACCTGGCCGTCACCACCCGCGACGGCGAGGTTCATCAGGCCCGGGTCGTCGCACCCCATGGGGCACCGTGGGATCCCGTCACCAACGACGAATTGATCACCAAGTTCCACGCCCTGACCGACCGGGTCACCGACCGCGACCGCGCCGCCGCGATCGAGCGGGCGGTGGTCGGTCTCGACGACATCGACGATGTCAACGACCTGATCGATCTACTGGCCGCGCCGGTCGCCGGCGCACTCGACTGAAAGGACAGCGCATGGCAACCACCTCCGCTCGCCAGAACTTACGAACGTTGCTCGACAACCGCGAACTCGTGATCGCCCCAGGCATTTTCGACGGCATCACCGCCCACCTGGCCCGCCGCACGAATCAGGCGGCGGCGTACATGACCGGTGCGGGGGTGGCCGCATCCGGCTTCGGCCTACCCGACATCGGACTGGTGACGGCCACCGAGATGGCCGAACGGGCCCGGATGCTGGTCGGTGTGCTCGGCGACGTTCCGTTGATCGCCGACGCCGACACCGGCTACGGCGCCGCGATGAACGTCGTGCGCACCGTCCGGCTCTACGAGCAGGCCGGCGTCGCGGCGATTCAGTTGGAGGACCAGGTATTTCCGAAACGCTGCGGGCACTTGGAAGACAAGCACGTCGTCGACGCCGCGGAGTTCGAGCAGACGTTGGCCGCCGCGCTCGACGCGCGTACCGACGAGAACCTGCTCGTCATCGCGCGGACCGACGCGCGAGCGCCGCTCGGCCTGGACGTGGCGATCGAGCGGGCGAACCGATACGCCGGAGCCGGTGCGGACGTGATTTTCGTCGAGGCCCCACAGAGCGTCGAGGAGATCGAGCGCATCGCCGGTGAGGTCGACGCGCCACTGCTGATCAATCTCGTGCAGGGCGGCATGACACCGCTCGAATCGGCAACGCGGCTGGCCGAACTCGGGTTCGCCATTGCCATCCATCCCAGCAATCCGCTCGGCCGCGCGGTCTTCGGCATGCTGGAAGGCTTCTGCGAACTCAACGGCGGCAACGTCGCCGATCACCTGCCCAGCCGGCCCGCCGATTTCTTCAACCTGGTCGGCATGGCGGAGTGGCTCGACCTCGACGCCAAATACGCACGCTTGGAGGAAGTCCGATGAGCATGACCATCATCGAAAAGATCTTCGCCCGCAAGGCCGGCCTCGATCACGTGTCGGCCGGCGACACCGTCGTCGTCGACGTCGACATGACCGTGCTGATCGATCTGCAGTTCGCCACGATGTGGATGGAACCACTTCGCATCCACGACCCCGACAAGCTGGCCATCGTGATGGACCACGCGGTGCCCGCGCCGACCATCAAAGACGCCGCAGGCGGGCCGGTGGCCCGGAAGTTCGCCGCCAAGTTCGGGATTGAGCATTTCTACGATGTCGGACGCCACGGCATCTGCCATCAGGTCATCGCCGAGAACGGGCTGGCCCGCCCCGGAGAGGTTCTGGCCTGCACCGACTCGCACACCTGCGCGGCCGGTGCCTACAACACCGCGGCCCGCGGACTCGGCCCCGCCGAGGTGTTTTCAATCATGTGCACCGGAAGCACCTGGTTTCAGGTGGCGCCGACCATCCGCTATCAACTCGACGGAGTCAAACCCGACGAGGTCAGTGGCAAAGACATCTTCTTGCACATCGCCAACGAGTACGGTGACGCCGCCAACGTGAACCTGGAATTCGGCGGCCCCGGGCTGGCCAGCGTCCCGATGCACGACCGGCGCACAATCGCCACCCAGGGCGCCGAGATATCCGCTGACTTCAGCACATTCGAACCTGACGAAGTGCTCACGTCGTATCTCGACGACCGCGGCATCACCGGATACCAGGCCGCGGCACCGGACTGCGACGCGGTGTACCAGGACGTCCGACTGGTCGACCTTGCCGCGCTCGAGCCCTACGTGGCCCGCCCGGGCACGGTGAGCCGCAACGGCCTGCCGGTCTCGCAGATCGACAAGCAGAAGATCGACCAGGCCTTCATCGGGTCGTGTGCCAACGGGCAGTTGGAGGACCTCGAGATCGCGGCGAACATATTGCGCGGCAACACCGTTGCGACCGGTGTCCGGCTGCTCGTCACGCCGGCCTCGCAGGCCGTCTACCGCGAGGCGATGCGGCTGGGCTACCTGCAGGACATCGCCGATGCCGGCGCGGTGATCACCAACTCCACCTGCGGCGCCTGCTTCGGCTACCACATGGGCGTCGTCGGACCCGGCGAAGTGTGCCTGACGTCGAGTACCCGCAACTTCACCGGCCGAATGGGCAGCCCGGACGCCGAGATCTACATGGCCTCGCCCGCCACGGTCGCCGCCTCGGCGCTCACCGGCTACATCACCGACGCAAGGAGCGTGACCGCATGACACTGGCCATCACCGGAAAGGTGTGGGTGTTCGGCGACAACCTCAACACCGACGCCATGTACCCGGCCTTCGCCATGAAGATGGATCCGCCCGAGGCGGCCAAACACGTCTTCTACGAAGTGCGCCCCGGCTGGACCGACGAGGTGTCGCCGGGCGACATCGTGGTGGCCGGCAAAAACTTCGGGCTGGGCTCGTCACGCCCGGTCGCCGCGCTGTTCACCGAACTCGGCGTCGCCGGTCTGGTCGCCGAAGAGTTCAACTCGCTGTTCTTTCGCAACGCCGTCAACGCTGGACTGCCCGCGATGACGCTGCCGGATGCGACCACCGTGTTCAGCGAAGGCGACACCGGAACGTTCGATCTGGGTTCCGGCGGATGGCGCAACGACACCACCGGAGCGTCCGGCGAGGTGCCCAAGCTGCCCGAATTGATCCTCGACATCCTGTCCAGTGGCGGTGTGCTGCCCCGACTCGCCGCGCAGGGTTATCTACCCGCCGAACTCGGCGAACTGTTGAAATCGAGCACAGTCGCGATCCGCGGCGCGGGCAGCGGCGCATGATCGGCAAGCTGCTGCGCACATGTCCCGGTCGCCGGGGAGCGCCGAAGCCCCTTTGCCGGTTCGGATTTCGCGGCTCCCGAGGCGATCACGGTCACCAGCACGGAGTTCGACGATGGCGGCGCGATGCCGAAGACCAGCGCCGGCAAGGGTGTTGGTGACGACTTGTCACCGCAGTTGGGCTGGACCGGCGTCCCGCCACAAACCCGGCAACTGGTGCTCATCATGGACGACGTCGACGTCCCGTTGCCGCGGCCGCTGCTGCACGCCGTTGCGGTGATCGAGCCCGGCGTGAGAACGTCGACGCCGGAACGTTACAGCCGGACACCGCCGGATTACGTTTCATCCCGGGAAGTTTGGGACACCGCGGCTACGCCGGCCCGCGCCCGATTCCCGGCCACGGTCCGCACCGCTACCGGTTTCTCGTGTTCGCCCTTGACACACCGATCGCCGACGGCGTCACCAGCTCCAAGGCGCTGGTGAAACAGATGGCCGGGCATGTGTTGGCCCGCGGAGTGCTGACGGGCACCTACGAACGCACCTGACGTCCGCCTAAAGTCCGGCCGCACGAGTCACCTGAGCGAAGCGGCTGGTGTCACCGCATGCGTCCCGCACAGCGGCGACGTCGTCGATGACATCGACGTCGGTCAGGGTCTCTACCGACGACACATCGATACCTGTGTCGCGCAATGCCTTTGCCGTGAGCTCACCGGTGTCGGGCTGAGACATCGGAACACTGCGCAGGCATTCGGCCGCCGCAGGTTCGTGCAGCCCGAGAATCCACCAGCCGCCGTCGTATGCCGGTCCCAGGAGGGCGCGCGCGCGCAGGAGCCGGCGTGCACAGCTCGCCAGCAAGTCGGCAGTCACTTGCGGCGTGTCCATTCCGATCTGCAGCACGGGATGGCCTCCGCCTGCTGGGCCCGCGTCGGCATGCGCGTTGGCCAGCCGATCGGCGAAGTCGACGCCGCGCTGCTCGATCACCGTGAAAGATTCGAGCCGACTACGGATCTCGGCGCCGCAGGACGCGGCGTCCAAATCGCCGGTGAGCGCGACCACTCGCGCGGCCACCGGCGCATCCGCCGTGGCGTCCAGCGTGTCGAGCAGTGCCGCAGCGGCAATCTCGGCTGCCAGTTGGTCGCCGACGCTCGCGGCCAGCCGCGTCTTCGCTTTCCCCGGCTCAGGCGCTTTCGCGACCACCAGCAGTGTCACCGGGAGGATGTTCACGAAATCACCTTCCAGAAGTCCAAGATCGCGGTGATACTGCCCCGCAGCGAGCCGCTGACCTTCGAGCTGACCACCCGTCCGGGGGCCGTACTTCACGTCGAACTCGACCACGCGCCAGCCGGCGGCCGCAGCGCGCACCAGCAATTCGAGTGGATAACCCGAACGCCTGTCTGCGACAGCAAGATTCAGCAGAGCATCGCGCCGCGCTACCCGCATCGGCGCGATGTCGTGGACCGGCAATCCGTGGCGGGTACGAAGGCGCCAACTCATCACCGACGTACCCAGCCGGGCGACCCACGGCCAGTGCAGTCCAGCCACCGGACGCCGCCGGCCGATCGCCAAGTCGGCGCCCTGTTCGAGGGCGGCGACCAGACGCGGTAGGTCGGCGGGGTCCATCGATCCATCGGCGTCGATGACGGCGACGATCGGGGTCGTCGCGGCGACAACGCCCGCGTGCACCGCGGCGCCGTAGCCGGCCCGCGGCTCGGCAACGACTGTGGCTCCGTGCCGCCCGGCCACCGCGGCGGTGTCATCGGTGCTGTTGTTGTCGACCACCAGGACCCGGTATCCGGCGGGAATGGCCGCCAGCACCCCCGGCAGGGACTCCGCCTCGTCAAGGCATGGCAACACAACGGTGACCAAAGCGGCGGGGTCGTGCGTGCGGTCCGACATCAAGTGATCATCGCTAACGAAGCGGTGCGAACGCGAACTGGCGCAAGCCTTCGCGAGGATCGATTGCAGCGCGAAAGTCCAGCACCTCCGCGGCCCGGGAGGGGTCGGCGACGATGTGGCGCACATCGCCGCTGCGGTACTGACCGGTAACCTCCGGGTACAATGAACTGCCGCGGGCTTCGCACAATGCGGCGGCCACCTCGCGAATCGAGATTGGTCGCCCCGAGCAGACGTTGAGCGCGGTGAAGCCATCCCGGTCCGCCGTCGCAGCGACATTCGCGGCCGCTACATCGTCGACATGGACGAAGTCGCGCATCTGGCCGCCATCTTCGAATACCTTTGGTAGATCGCCCTTTTTCGAGGGACGACCGGAAGATCGCCGCCACCCCGGAATACGGGGTGTCACGCGGCATTCCGGGACCGTAGACGTTGTGGTACCGCAACGCCACCACCGAACCGGCCGTCGACTCCGACCAGGCCAGCGCATAGTGCTCCTGCGCGGTCTTGCTCGCCGCGTAGAGGCTGCGCGGGCGCAGGGCGGCGTCCTCGTCGACGAGTCGCCATTGCAGCTCCTCGCCGCCGAACGGGCACCGGTGCTCGAAGATCCCGGCGTCCAGGTCAGCGCGCCGCCGCGGTAGCGGCTCGACCGGTCCATGCTCCGGGCAGGCATACCGGCCCTGCCCGTACACCACCATCGACGACGCCAGCACCAGCCGCCGGATACCGGCGGCGAACATCTGCGCCAGCAGCACAGTGGTGGCGAAGTCGTTGTGGCCGCCGTAGGCCGGGGCGTCGGCGGCGTCGACCCCGGCCCCCACCATCGCAGCCTGATGACAGACCAGGTCGACTCCGGCCAGTAGCGGCGCCAACGCCTCGCCGTCTCGGATGTCGACCTGATGACATCCCGCCGGCAACTCCGAACGGGGTCCGTGTGCGGCCGGCAACAGGACGTCCACACCGACCACGTCGTGACCGGCGGCGCGCAGCGCCACACCCACCCGCGAACCGATGAAACCGGCTGCGCCGGTTAGCAATACCTTCACGGCTCCCCCTTCGAGTTCTCAGGCCGCCGGAAGGAGATCCGCGGTGAAGATCTGCACACCGCTGTCGCGACCGGGGTCGCTGCCCGTCACCAACACGTTGCCTGAACGTGGATCGACGGCGACCGAATTAGGCTGTCGCACAGTCGGTACGTCGCCGAGTATCCGCGGCTTCGCGGCGTCCGAGACGTCGACGACCCGCAATAAATTGGCAGCAGTCAGCGTGACGTAGAGGCGATGGCGTGTCGCGTCGTAGGCCAGCCCGTAGGGTTTACCCGGAGCGTCGATCTTGGCGGCTTGGGCGAGCTGCGGGTCGATGCGCTCGACCAGGACCGCGCCGCCGTCGGTGTCCGCGAAAGCGGCCAGATCGCCAGACATTGCCACCGCGTGGGTCAGTTTCATCCCGACCGGTCCCTGCGCCACCTGCCGGTGAGTCGAACCGTCGTACACCCACACCCCGTTTCCCTGGACGTCGGCCACCGCGACGTCGTCGCCTACCGCCGCGACACCACCCGGCTGCACCGGGCCGGCCGGAAGTGACCCCACCACCGCGCCGGCGCGCACGAACACCACTCCGCCGCCGCGCTCATTCGTGACCACGATCGTGCCCCCAGCCGTGCGGGCCGCGTCGTGCGGTTGACGGCCCACACCCGCCGCGGTGGACGTTACCCGGCCGTCGGCGAGGTCGAGCTCCCACAATTCGTTGGAACTCTCGAGTGGCACCAATACCGGGCCGTCTGGTCCGGCCAGGCTCAGGTGACGGGCCGCTCCCCTGGTCGGAACTGTCTGACGTAGCGCACCCGTGGCGGCGTCGAACAGCGCGACGCCATCTGGGTTCCGCACGGCGACGGCCCCGATTCCCGACTCTCCGATGACGATGCCTTCAGGGGCATTGCCCACCGGGACCACCGTGCCGGCCGGCGGCAAGGCCGGCGCTCCGGCGTTCGCGGGTTCGGCCGCGGGTGTGGCGGCGCGGGCAGACGCCGATGTCGTGCCATGAGCGGACGACCCCACGTCCCCGCTGCAGCCAACAACCAGCAGGCCGAGTGCCAGCAAGCACACCGGGGTGCAGCACGAGTTCACCTTTTCACTGTGCCCGATCACGCCTGGCCCGACGTCGACAGCGCTGCGAGCGGCCGAATTGTAGAGCTGCCTTATCGCGAAGCCAAGCGACCACAGCATCGAGGTCGATCGCCACCGCGACGCTCAGGTTTAGGCCCATCGGCGCGTCTGGACACAAGGCCATGGGTTTTCGAAATCACTTCGCTGGCAATCCTCACCGGAATCAGTCCCGAATAGCAATTAAATGCCCGATGATGCGAATGGGTGGGTGATGGAGGTCGTCACACTTTTCCAAGGGACGGGTCGGGAGCGGCGATGACGGCTGACGCCTGCGAAGTATCTGCCGTGAGGTCGGCAGACCTGATCTATCAGTCGGCCGCCGCAGGCAGCTCATGCTGGGCCCGCAATCATCACGGACACCGGCGTGAGTTGCCGATGGCCCGCTGGATGGGCGGGCCGGAAACCACACACGAGGATCGGCTCGCCGACGAGCACGTCCTCGCGCACTGTTCGTCACGCCCGACTCTGGACCTGGGCTGCGGTCCCGGACGCTTCATCGCTTCGTTGCAGGAGCGCGGGTTGCCCGCACTCGGCGTCGACAGTTCGGCCGCCGCGGTCGAGATGACGCGCCGGCGTGGCGGAACCGCCATCCGCCGCGACCTGTTCGCGCAGTTGCCTGCGGAGGGCAGCTGGCAACAAATTCTGCTCACCGACGGCAACATCGGTATCGGCGGCAACCCGGTCCGGACATTGATGCGGGCCGCGGATCTACTTGCCGAAGGCGGCGTCGTCATCGTCGAGATCGACCCCCCGGCCACCGCATTCTGTTACGAGATGCTGCGCTGGGAAACCGATGAACATCTGGGCCATTGGTTTCCGTGGTCGCGGATCGGCGCTGGAGCGCTCGGCGTGATCGCGCGCGCCGCCGGGTTCACCGTCAGTCAGGTCGTCGAGATTCACGACCGGGTGATTGCCGTACTGACAGTGGCGGAATGTCGCGGCGTCCACCGATAACCGGCGAAGACGCGCCCGTGCACGGCCATCGAAGTAAAGTCGGGCTTCTGATGACGACCCCGGGCCCGCCAACGAATTCGTCGGGGGAACCTGCCGAGCCGGTCTACGGGTTTCCCGCACCGTTGTGGCGTGCGTTGGAGCGGCATCGCCCACCCGGGATCGGCGTGCTACAGCGGTGGCGAAGTCCGTTGCGAGGGCCCTGGCTCACATCGGTGTTCGGCTCGGTGCTGCTTATCGGCCTGCCCGTGGTGGCGCTGACGGGGTTGCTGTCATACATCGCGTACGGTCCGCAGTTCGGTCAAGCGATCCCTCATGACGTGGGATGGCTCAAACTACCCACGTTCGATTGGCCGAGCCGACCCTCGTGGCTCTACCGCCTCACCCAGGGTGTGCATGTCGGGTTGGGTCTGGTCATCGTCCCAGTGGTGCTGGCCAAACTCTGGTCCGTCATTCCCCGGCTGTTCGCGTGGCCGCCATTGCGATCGACCGCGCAGCTTGTGGAGCGGCTCTCGTTGTTGATGCTGGTGGGCGGCATTCTCTTCGAGCTCGCGACCGGAGTACTCAACATCCAGTACGACTACATATTCGGCTTCAGCTTCTACACCGCGCATTACTTCGGGGCGTGGGTGTTCATCGCCGGATTCGTCATTCACGTCCTGATCAAATTGCCGAAGATGGTCGGCGGTCTGCGATCGCTGTCGTTCCGCGCCGTTCTGCGGACCTCACGCGCCGACACCCGCCCCGAGCCACCAGACGTCGACGGTCTGGTCGCCACCGATCCCGCACCCCCGACGGTGAGCCGCCGCGGGGCGCTGGCACTGGTCGGCGGCGGCGCCCTGTTCGTCGCGGTGCTCAGCGCCGGACAAACCCTCGGCGGGTTCAGCCGCCGAGCGGCGCTGCTGCTGCCGCGCGGGCGCAATCGCGGCGACGGCCCCAACGATTTTCAGGTGAATCGGACCGCCGCGGCCGCTGCGATCACGGCTGCCGACGTCGGCGACAACTGGCGACTCACCCTGCGGAGCCCTTCGGGGCAGCGGCTGCTGGACCGTGCCACCCTCGAAGCGATGCCGCAGCACACCGCCGAACTGCCGATCGCCTGCGTCGAAGGGTGGTCGACGACCCAGACCTGGAGCGGAGTGCGTCTGCGCGATCTGGCCGCCCTGGCCGGAATGCCCGACCCCGGCCGGGCCACCGTCCGCTCACTGGAGCGGTTCGGTGGCTTCAATCACGCTGTCCTGCAAGCCAATCAGGTTGGCAATCCGGATTCGCTGCTGGCCCTTCGGGTCAACGGCGTCGACCTGTCTGCTGATCACGGCTATCCGGCGCGGATCATCGTGCCGGCGCTGCCCGGTGTGCACAACACCAAATGGGTGCGGTCCATCGAGTTCGGAGCACGCTAGGTATGCGCGCAGTGCTCGCCCGGTTCACTGCCTTCTATGGCAGTAATCCGTTGCATCTGATGGGCACGATCGCTGCGCTCGCGCTGGCGGGATACGTCGTGTCCGTGCTCGGCCCGCACGCGTTGTGGAACCACACGGTGTGGTGGCAGTCGATCGGGGTCTGGTTTGTCGCCGCGGTCATCGCGCACGACCTGGTCCTGTTTCCGCTCTACGCACTCGCCGACCGCTCCCTGACGGGTGCGCTTGCGGCGGTGCGGGGTCGGCGCCCGGGACCCCAATCGAAGGTGCCGCGGGTTGTCGCCCCTGAATTACCTGCGCGTCCCCACGCTGGCGACGGGATTGTCGCTGCTGCTGTTTTTCCCCGGAATCATCCAGCAGGGGCAAGTCAGTTACTTCGCGGCCACCGGTCAGAACCAGCAACCCTTCTACGGCCGCTGGCTGCTCCTGGTCGCCGCTCTCTACGGCCTCAGTGCGCTCACCTACGCCGTCCGGCTTGCCGCCACCGGGCGGCGCGCGTGCCGGAACTGAAGACGAAGGCGGGTTCTTGAGGGTCGAACGTCGCGAAGCCATCGCGGTGGCGCTGGCCGTCGCGCTGGTGGTGGCGGCTTTTGTGGTGCCGCATCTGCACTTGGGCATCGTCACTCCGTTGATTCACAGCACGCCCAAGCAGATCCACGATTACGCCGGCACCGCACCGATTTTTGGCTGGTGGAACGTCCATGTCGGTTGGGGCAGCCCCGCGGCCGCCGCCATCGGTATCGCAGCGGTGCTGTGGGGCCCCGGCCTGGCGCAGCGATTGTCGTGGCGGGCCCTCACACTTGTCACCTGGGCCACGTCGTGCGGATGGGCGTTCGCGCTGGCGATGGTCGACGGCTGGCAGCTCGGGTTCGCCGGGCGACTGACGGCGCGCCACGAGTATTTGCGTCAGGTGCCGACGATCACCGACATCCCGGCGATGCTTCGCACCTTCTCCAGCCGAATCGTCGATTTCCAGCCCCATTCGTGGATGACGCATGTGTCCGGGCACCCGCCCGGTGCGTTGCTGACGTTCGTCTGGCTCGACCGCATAGGCCTGAGCGGCGGCGCGTGGGCGGGAACGTTGTGCCTGCTGGTCGGGTCGAGTGCGGCGACCGCGATCGTCATCACCGTGCGCGCGGTGTCCGACGAGCCGACCGCACGGCTGGCCGCGCCGTTCGTCGCGGTCGCGCCGACCGCGATCTGGATCGCCGTCTCTGCGGATGCCTACTTCGCCGGCGTCGCCGCCTGGGGCATTGCGCTGCTGGCGCTCGCGGCGAGCCGCACTGTGCGCTCGGCCGATTCTCGTCGCGACCGCCGCCGGGCTGCTGCTCGGCTGGGCAATCTTCCTGAATTACGGGCTGATGCTGATGGGACTTCCCGCGCTGGCGGTGCTGATTGCCGTGCGTAACCGCCGCTCGGCGCTTGCCGCGTTCGCGGCCGCGGTGCCCGCTGCGCTCGCGATAGTTGCGGCGTTCGCGGCAACCGGGTTCTGCTGGTTCGATGGCTATACCCTTGTCCAGCAACGCTATTGGCAGGGTATCGCCGTGAACCGGCCGTTCCAGTACTGGGGCTGGGCGAATCTGGCGTCAGTCGTGTGCGCGATTGGCGTGGGCAGCGTGGCCGGTTTGGCTCGCGTCTTCGATCTCGCCGCGATCCGCCGGTGCTCCGGGCTGCATCTGCTGGTGCTGGCCGCAGTGACGGCGATCCTGTGCGCCGACATCAGCATGCTCAGCAAAGCCGAGACCGAGCGCATCTGGCTGCCCTTCACGGTGTGGTTGACCGCGGCACCGGCCCTACTTCCGCCGTCGACCCACCGTTGGTGGTTGGCGGCCAACGTCGTCGGCGCCCTGGCCATCAACCATGTCATCCTCACGAACTGGTAGCCACGGCATTAGAGTGCTCTCAGTGTCGGCACCGCGACACCCCAGCTGCGGCCGGATGGCGGTGCGTATCGGTTGACCGGGCGGAATTAGCCGGGGCGTTAGGCGATTTGGGCGTGCTGGTGCCGATCGCGGTGGCATTGATCGTGAAGAACGGCCTGACACCGACGGCGGTACTCGATCTGGTGGCTGGGCGGTGCCACCGCAGTCGTCGTCGTGGCGCGGACCTAATCCTCGGGGATATCGCGTTCGATCGCGTCGAGCCAGGCCCGCGCCGACATGTCCGACGGAGCACGCCAGTCTCCGCGGGGTGACAGCGCACCACCGTGGGACACCTTGGGGCCGTTAGGCATCGCCGAGCGCTTGAACTGGCTGAACGAGTAGAACCGCTGCACGAAGATCTGCAGCCAGTGCCGAATTTCCTTGATTGAGTAGGCCGGCTGCTTGTTCTCCGGGAATCCCGGTGGCCAGTTGCCGTTGTCGGCATCGCTCCAGGCATGCCAAGCCAGAAACGCGATCTTCGCCGGCCGGAATCCGTACCTCAGGACGTGGTACAGCGAGAAGTCCTGCAGGGCAAAGGGCCCGACCTTCGCTTCGCTGCTTTGCAGCTCTTCTTCCTCGCCGCTGGGCACGAGCTCAGGGGTGATCTCGGTGTCGAGCACCGACCGCAGCACGTCCCCGACTTCTTGCGGGAACTGGTTGGCGGAGATCACCCAGCGGATCAGGTGCTGGATCAGCGTCTTGGGCACACCGGCGTTGACGTTGTAGTGCGACATCTGGTCACCCACACCGTACGTGGACCAACCCAATCCCAGCTCCGAGAGGTCCCCGGTGCCCAGCACGATCCCACCGCGCTGATTCGCCAGCCGGAACAGGTAATCGGTGCGCAGGCCGGCCTGGACGTTTTCGAACGTGACGTCGTAGACCTTCTCGCCGCGCGAGAAAGGGTGGTCCATCTCCTTGAGCATCAGCGACGCGGTCTTGGTGATGTCGATTTCGGCGAAGGTGACGCCGAGCGCTCGACACAGTTCGACCGCGTTGCGTTTAGTGTGTTCGCCGGTGGCGAAGCCGGGCAGCGTGAAGGCCAGAATGTCGCTGCGGGGCCGCTCTTCTCGATCCATCGCCCGCGCAGCGACGATCAGCGCGTGCGACGAGTCGAGGCCGCCGGAAATCCCGATGACGAGCTTGGGGAAGTCCAAGGCGCGCAGCCGTTGTTCGAGCCCGGCGACCTGGATGCTGTAGGCCTCATAGCAGTCCTGTTGCAGCCGTTGAGCGTCGGCGGGCACGAACGGGAACCGCTCGACATTGCGGAGTAGCCCGATGTCGCCGGTCGGTGGATCCAGCCGGAATTCGATGAGCCGGAACGAGTCTGCCGATGCCCGGTGGTGGCGCCGGTTGTCGTCGAAGGTGCCCATCCGCAACCGCTCGGCGCGAAGCAGCTCGAGGTCGACGTCGGCGACACTGCGGCGTTCGCCTTTGGGGAAGCGTTCCGACTGGGCGAGCAGAGCCCCGTTCTCCCAGACCATGGTTTGGCCGTCCCACGCCAGGTCGGTGGTCGACTCCCCTTCTCCGGCAGCGGCATACACGTAGGCGGCCAGGCAGCGCTGCGACGCAGATCGGGCGAGCAGCGAGCGGTCGTCGGCGCGACCGATGGTGATCGGACTGCCGGACAGGTTGGCCAACACCGTCGCGCCCGCCAGAGCCGCCTCCGCACTGGGCGGAATCGGGACGAACATGTCCTCGCAGATTTCGACGTGCAGGACGAAGTCGGCTACGTCGGATGCCGCGAACAACAAATCCGGGCCGAACGGCACATCTGATCCGGCGACCCGGATGGCGCCGCGCTCGTCGTCGCCGGGCGCCATCTGGCGACGCTCGTAGAACTCGCGGTAGGTCGGCAGATACGACTTGGGCGCCACACCCAGTACCGCGCCGCGGTGGATGACGACGGCGGTGTTGTAAATACGATGCCGATAGCGCAGCGGGGCACCGACAACCAGCACCGGCAGCAGGTCAGTCGAAGCGGCGACGATGTCGGCCAGGGCATCCTCGACGGCGTCCAGCAACACGTCCTGCAACAGGATGTCCTCGATCGAATACCCGGACAGCGTCAACTCCGGGAAAACGGCCACCGCGACGCCGTCGTCGTGGCACAGCTGAGCAAGCCGGAGCACCGAGGCCGCGTTGGCCGCAGGGTCGCCGATCGTGGCGTGGTGCGTGCACGCGGCGACCCGGGCAAACCCCTGGCTGTAGATGCTGTAGAAGTCCATCGTCCCTCCATTGTCGCCCGGCCGGCGCAAATAGGTACTCATCGGGTATCGCCGGCTGCTCACGCGTGTCGGCGAACGGCGAGAATCCGTACCCTCGAAGAGGTGACGGCTGTGCGTGCGGAAGCTCCCGAGCTGGTCGCTGCGCTGACCGGTCGCCGCGTTGTCGTGCTGACCGGAGCGGGGATGTCCACCGACTCCGGCATTCCCGACTACCGCGGGCCGGACTCGCCGCCGAGCAATCCGATGACGATTCGCCAGTTCACCACCGACCCGGTGTTCCGCCAGCGGTACTGGGCCCGCAACCACGTCGGCTGGCGGCACATGGACGACACGCAACCCAACGCCGGGCACCGCGCGATTGCCGCGCTCGAGCACGACGGCGTCGTCAGCGGCGTCATCACCCAGAACGTCGATCTGTTGCACACCAAAGCCGGCAGCACGAACGTGATCAACCTGCACGGCACCTACGCGCAGGTGGTCTGCCTGAGCTGCGGACTCACCATGAGCAGGGCGGCACTGGCCGAGGAACTCGACGCACTGAACCCGGGATTCACCGAACGCGTCGAGGCGGTCGGCGGATTGGCTGTCGCGCCCGACGCCGACGCCGTCGTCGCCGACACCGCGTCGTTCCGCTACCGCGACTGCCCGTCGTGCGGCGGCATGCTCAAACCCGACATCGTCTACTTCGGCGAAAGTGTTGCGAAAGATGTTGTTCAGCAATCATTTTCGCTCGTCGAAGATGCGGACGCGCTGCTGGTCGCGGGTTCGTCGTTGACGGTGTTCTCCGGCTACCGCTTCGTGCGTCACGCCGCGGGCCTGGGCATGCCGGTCGCCATCATCAATCGCGGGCCCACCCGCGGCGACGACCTGGCCAACGTCAAGGTCCACGGCGGCTGCTCGGAGTTGCTGACGCTGCTGTCCGAGGAGCTCTCCCCCGCCGCCTCGGTGCGCTGACGCCGATGGAAAATGTTGTCGAGCCTACGATTCGGTGAGGGCGGCCGGCACCGGGACGCCCAGGTACGCTAGCAACGCCGCAAGCTTGCGATCCAATTCGATTCCCACCGCGGTGATTTGCGGTGTGTCGAAGCTGGCGAACCGGGTGCTGGGTTGGTCCACGGTGAACCACGTGACACCGTCGGCGTCTTCCACGATGGCGGTACGCAGGGGCGCATAGAGCAGGATGGCCGGGTTGTAGTGGTACATCCTCTGCGCGATGGTGTGGTTGCCCATCAGATACTCGACACAGCGGCCGCGGTCTCCCGCCAATCTCATCAGCGATGTGAAATCGTGCGACCAATACAGAATGAAGTCGTGTGGCGCGTTCTCAGCGGTGGCCGCCAGAACGGTGCGCCAATCGGCCCGATGCTCGACGAGTGACTCGAACCGCGCCCTCTGGAACACGGGCACGGCTTGCTCATAGCGACGCCTGAACCCGTCAAACGAGTCGTCGATGCGGATCGTCAAACGGTCGACTTGATGCGAGATCGTCTCAATCGATCCATCAACTAATTGAGTCATGGCGTCTCCTGTCTGTTCTCGTTGCGCGGAGTCATGCTGCCGTGACGCCCAATTCGGCTAGCCTGGCGCGGTTTTCCTCGAGCCATTCGCGTTCGTGTCCGGCCTCGGGGATGAACAACCCGGCTTCCAGGACATTGGTGGGATCGATCTCGGTCACCGAGATCCACAGCTCGGCTTCAGGCTGACCCGAGTTGCGTGTCCAGATCTGTGCGAGCTCCCGCAGCATTGCCCGTCGGGTTTCGAGGTCCCGTCCGCGGCGATTGATGGCGAGGATCAGCGATTGCCTTGCGGGTTTGCCGGCCGTGAAGCAGTCACCCTCAGTCATCTCGCGGAACAGAACTTTGACCCATGACGGCGGCGCACCGGTGACGTTGCAATACAAGCTGGTCATCTCTTCGGCGATCTTGGCCTTCGCCGATTCGGTCAACAGTCCTTTAGGGCTGTAGCACTGGTAGATGGGCATCTCGCTCCTCAATAATATGTCGGTCGTCATACTTAGTAATAATCGCGACGCTACAACTGGATCTCATGCTCTGTCAAGAACTATGTATGATGGGCGACATGCCAAAAAAGACCGACAGCAAGGAGCGCATGGTCGCCGCAGCGCGCCGGCTGTTTCGCGAGCACGGCTATCTGGGCACCGCGTTGTCGGACGTGATCACCGAGAGCGACGCCCCGCGCGGGTCGATCTACTTCCACTTCCCCGGCGGCAAGGAGGAACTCGCCACCGAGGTCACCCTGCTGCACGCCTCCGACCGCATCGCGAGATCAACCGCGCGGCTGCCGCCGCCACCAGCGCCGCGCAACTGATCGAGATCTTCATGGGCAGCGAACGCGACGACCTGGTGGCCAGCGGCTACCGCGAGGGGTGCGCGGTGGCTCCCATCGTGATCGAGTCGACGCCCGCCTCCGGTCAGCTCAGCGACGCGACCCGCCGCGCCTTCCAGGATCTGATCGCCACGCTGGCCGCCCGCTTCACCGAAAAGGGCCTACCCGACACGAAGGCCGTGCAGCTCGCCACCAATGTGTGGACCAGCGTGGAAGGAGCACTCATCGTCAGCCGCGTGCTGCGCAGCCCAGAGCCATTCGACATGGCCATCGCCCTACTGACCGCAGCCGCCGACAGTTGACAGCGACCGCTAGGCGTTCAGAACGTGCAGGGCATGCTGCGGATGCCGTGGATGAAATTGCCGGCGCAGGTACACGGGTTCGCCGGCGTGGATGTCTGGCAGCTGACGCAAGAGCTCGCCGAAGATCGCCCGCAGTTGCGCCCTGGCCGAGTTGCGCACCCAGGCAGAAGTGCACGCCGCCGCCGCCGAAGCCGACATGCGGGTTGGGGTTGCGGCTCAGGTCAAGCGCTCCGGGTGCTCGAACGACCTCGGTGTCCCAGTTGCCCGAGGAGTAGAACATCACGACCTTCTCGCCGGCACGGATGGTTTGGCCGCCGATCTCGACATCCTTTGCGGCCGTGCGGCGGAACGTCATCACCGGTGTGGCCCAGCGGATGAACTCCTCGACCGCTCCGCCGATGCGATTGTCGAAATCCTCCAACAGCCAGGCGCGCTGATCGGGATAGTCGGTGAGCGCCTTCAGCGCGTGACTGATGGTCTGGCGGGTGGTGTCGTTGCCGGCGACGGTGAGCAACACGAAGAACGCGGCGATGTCGGCGTCGGCCAGCCGGTCGCCGTCTACCTCGGCGTTCACCAGGCTGCTGAACAGGTCGTCGCCGGGATGCTCGCGGCGCTCCGCGGCGAGCATCCCGGCCACCTGATGCACGTACGTCTGCGCCTCGAACAACACCTCCAGCGGGTGGCGACCATTGAGGTACTCCGGGTCGCCCGACGAGACCATGGCATCGGCGGCGTGCGCCAGCTGTTGCCGCTCCGACTCGGGGATGCCCACCATGTCCGACAGCGTGCGAATGGGCAGTTCCTTGGCGCAGAGGTCGACGAAATCGGCGCCGCTGCCTGCGGCTTTGAGCTCCTCCACGATGGTCTTCGCGTTCGCCTTGATCGAGTCCTCGATGCGCCTGACCTGCCGCGGGGTGAATGCGGCGCTGAGCGAGTTTGCGGAGGAAGGTCTGCCGCGGCGGGTCCATCGCCAGGAAGGACTGCGACGCTTCGAGGAGCTCCACGGGAAAGTTCTCGAACATGACGCCCTTGCCCGACAGGAACGACCTCGTTGTTGCGGCTGATCGTCGACGATGTCGTCGCGGCGGGTGATCGCCCAGTAGCCGGGGTCGTCGGGGTCAGCCATCATGGCGTCTTCGACCGGCGGATGCCAGCTCACCGGGCGCTCGGCCCGCAAGCTCGGCGAATGACTGCTCCCGCTCCTGCGCACTGCGTCGACCAGAACGCACGGGACGACAGGTCGATGGGGTCGTAGGCACGGGGGGTGGCAGTCGTCGCTGTCATGGGCGAATCCTCCATCGGATATGACGCCGGTCACAGTCTCCGAACACCGATGACGATAAGACTAGACATAGTGTCTAGTCAAGGTGTCATACTGACTGACATGCCCTCAGTCACCCGTAAGCCGCAGGCCAAGCGGCAGGAACGACGTGAGCAGATCGAGCGCCGGCTGCTCGACGCCACCGAACGGCTGATGCGCGACGGCGCGAGCTTCACCGAACTCAGCGTCGACCGGCTGTCCACCGAAGCCGGGATGTCGCGGGCCAACTTCTACATCTACTTCGAAGACAAGGGCGACCTGCTCCGACGGTTGGCCCGTCAGGTGTTCGGCGAACTCGCCGACAGCGCCGAACTCTGGTGGGGCGTGGCATGGCGACACGACCCCGACGACGTCCGCGCCGCGATGGCCGGCATCGTCGCCAGCTACCGGCGGCATCAGCCCGTACTGGTCGCACTCAACGAGATGGCCGGATACGACCCACAGGTCGCGGCGACCTACCGTGAGCTACTCGCCGGAATCTCCGCGCGGCTGACGCAGGTGATCGAGGACGGCCAGGCCGACGGCTCGATCCGCCGCGAGCTGCCCGCGGCCACCACCGCCAGCGCGCTCAGCTGGATGGTCGAGCGGGCGTGTCAGCAGAACCTGCCGGGCAGCCCGCCCGAATACGATGCCGAGATAACCACTACGCTCACCGAAATTGCTTGGGGTGCTTTGTATTTGAAGCCGATAACCAGAAGCTAGACGGCAACCAGGTCGTCGGCGTGCACCGCAGGCCGACGTAGCTCGGCGGGCAACTCCGACGTCGACCGGCCGATCATGGTGGCCAACTCTGCGGCGTCGTATGCGACGACACCCCGGGCCACCAACGTCTCATCGGGCCCGTTCAGATCGACGACGTCGCCGCCGTGAAAACGGCCGGCCAATGCAGTGATACCTGCGGGCAACAGCGAACGGCGTTGGCCCAGAACAGCACTCACAGCACCCTGGTCCAGGGTCAGCACGCCGGCGGACTCGGCGGCGTATCGGACCCAGAAGCGGCGTGCCGACATCCGGTTGGGCCGCGGGGCGAACACCGTGCCTACCGACGCGTCCGCCAGCGCCGCCTCGGCGTCGGCCGCGGCCGCCAGCAGCACCGGCACCCCGGCGTCTGCGGCCAACAGCGCCGACGACAGCTTGGATGCCATGCCACCGGTGCCCAGATGGCTGCCCTGCCCCGCGATCACGCCATCCAGCTCGTCCGGCCCGCAAACCTCTGGAATGAAATGGCTTTCGACGGACTTGCGCGGATCGGAATCGTAGAGGCCGTCGATGTCACTGAGCAGGATCAGCGCATCGGCGCCGACCAGGTGCGCCACCAGTGCCGAGAGCCGGTCGTTGTCGCCGAATCGAATTTCGTTGGTGGCCACCGTGTCGTTCTCGTTGACGATCGCCACCGCGTGCAGGACACGCAACCGATCGAGGGTGCGCTGAGCGTTGTTGTGCTGCACCCGCATCGACACGTCGTGTGCGGTCAGCAACACCTGACCGACGTTGCGTTGGTAGCGAGCGAACGCGGTGCTCCAGGCGTTGACCAGCGCGACCTGCCCGACGCTGGCCGCGGCCTGCTTGGTGGCCAGGTCGGTGGGCCGCTTGCTCAGCCCCAGTGGCTCGATGCCCGCGGCGATGGCGCCCGAGGACACGATGATGACGTCGGAGCCCGCTTTCATCCGCGCCTCAATGGCGTCGACGAGCCCGGCCAATCGGCTGGCATCGAACATGCCGGTCGGTGTGGTCAGTGCGGTGGTGCCGACCTTGACGACGACGCTGCGTGCGGTCCGAACTGCTTCTCGTGCAGGACTATTCATCCGAGTCGCCGCTTTCGCGGCGTTGCTTTCTCGCCGCCTTGCGTTCGTCGGCGCCGATCCGGTCGCTGGGGTCCAGACGCGTGTCTGTACCGCGTCTTGTCATCAGGGTGTCGAGGCCGGCCGGCGTCTGGGGCTCCCAGTCGAACGTCACGTCGCCGATGGTGACCGCGCAACCCGGGCGTGCGCCCAGCTTCATCAATTCGTCCTCGACGCCGAGACGGGCCAACCGGTCGCCGAGATAGCCGACCGCTTCGTCGTTCTCGAAACTGGTCTGCGAGACCCAGCGTTCGGGCCGACGGCCGCGGACCACGAACCCGCCCTGCCCGTCGGACTCCACGCTGAAGCCGGTCTCGTCGACCGCTACCGGGCGGAGCACCGGCCGCCGCGGCACCAGCACCGGCTGGGCCGCCTGGTACTGCGCAACCAGGTCGGCAAGCCCGAAGATCAGCGGCTGCAGCCCTTCTCGCGCGACCGTCGATACAGCGAACACCGGCCAGCCGCGCTCGGCGATCTCGTCGCGAACGAACTCGGCCATCTCGCGGGCTTCTGGCACGTCGATCTTGTTGAGCACCACCGCGCGTGGGCGCTCGACCAGATCGCCGAGCGTCGAATCGCCTTGCAGAGTGGGCGTGTAGGCGGCCAGTTCGGCTTCCAACGCATCGATGTCGGAGATCGGGTCGCGGCCGGGTTCCAGAGTCGCACAATCCACCACGTGGACCAGCACCGCGCATCGCTCGATGTGGCGCAAGAAGTCCAGACCCAGCCCGCGGCCTTGCGACGCGCCCGGGATCAGGCCCGGCACGTCGGCGACGGTGAATGTCCGCTCCCCCGCCGACACCACCCCGAGGTTCGGCGCCAGCGTGGTGAACGGATAATCGGCGATCTTCGGCTTGGCCGCCGAGATCGTGGACACCAGTGAGGATTTGCCCGCCGACGGAAAACCGATCAGGCCGACGTCGGCGACTGTCTTGAGTTCCAGGGTGAAGTCGCGGGCTTCACCTTTCTCACCGAGCAGCGCGAACCCGGGCGCCTTGCGGGCCCGCGACGCCAGCGCGGCGTTGCCCAGCCCGCCGCGACCGCCGGCGGCGGCTTCGAAGCGGGTCCCGGCGCCGACCAGGTCGGCGAGCATGCGGCCGTCCTCGTCGACCACGATGGTCCCGTCGGGGACCTTGATCTCCAGATCGGGAGCGGCAGCACCGGCCCGGTTGCCGCCCTTGCCCTGCTTGCCCGACGCGGCCACGACATGCGGGTGGAAGTGAAAGTCGAGCAGGGTGTGCACCTGCGGGTCGACGACCAGCACGATGCTGCCGCCGCGACCACCGTTACCGCCGTCAGGACCGCCGAGTGGCTTGAATTTCTCGCGATGGACCGAGGCGCAGCCGTTACCACCGGAGCCGGCGCGCGCGTGGATGACGACGCGGTCGACAAACCGAGGAGCCATCGGAATTCCTCTAACTCGTCGAGTGCGAGGCTAGTGCAGCCACGCCCGCGGCGCTCAGTCGGTCGCAAGACGCGGCCGAGACGATGTTGACCGTCTTGCGACCGCGCTTGACGCCGAACGTGACGGCGCCGGCCGCCTTGGCGAACAACGTGTCGTCGCCGCCACGGCCGACGTTGACGCCGGGATGAAAGTGCGTGCCGCGCTGGCGGACGATGATTTCGCCGGCCTTGACGACCTGGCCGCCGAATCGCTTCACACCCAGCCGCTGCGCGTTTGAATCGCGACCGTTACGTGAGCTGGAAGCGCCCTTTTTGTGTGCCATGTTTGTCGCTCCGCTACTTAATTCCGGTGACCTTCAGGACCGTCAGCTGCTGACGGTGACCCTGACGCTTGTGGTAGCCGGTCTTGTTCTTGAACTTGTGGATGCGGATCTTGGGGCCCTTGGTGTGCTCGAGTACCTCGCCGGTGACCGCGACCTTGGACAGCGCGGCGGCGTCGGAGGTGACGGTGGCGCCATCGACGACCAGGGCGACCGGAAGCGACACCTTCGCACCCGGCTCAGAGTCGAGCTTCTCGACCTTGACGACGTCACCTACGGCAACTTTGTACTGCTTACCGCCGGTCTTGACGATTGCGTAGGTCGCCATGGTTACGTCTACCTCTTTTTCTGGTTCTGCTGGTTCTTGCTGGTTCTCGCTGGTTTTGCGAGTTCGTGCGGGCGTCGCGCAGCCAAAAGATGCGCGGGCTGGTCTGGGAGTGTCGGCCAGGTACTTCTCCCACTGGGCGGGCCGGCGGGCCTGACGACAACTGGTCCAGGGTACGTGACCAGCGGCTACAGGGTCAAACCGGCCGATCAGTCCTCGTGGGCGGGCGGACCGGCTGGTCGGGCAGCGGCACGGCGTCGAGGACGCCGCTCCGTCGCGTACCGCGGCGACCCGGTGATCGTCCGTCCGACTCGTCGTCCTCGTCGTCGCTGTCCTCGAAGTCGTCGTCCTCGTCGTCGTCTTCGTCGTCGTCCTCGTCGTCGAGGTCGTCGTCTTCATCGAGGTCGTCATCATCGTCGTCGAGATCGACCTGTTCGGTGTCGTCTTCGTCGGTGTCGTCTTCGTCGTCGTCGAGTCGTCGTCCTCGTCGAAGTCGTCATCGTCCAGGTCGTCTTCCGCCGTCTCCCGCGCGGCCTGCTTGCGCAGCAGCTCGTCGGCCTCGGCGTCGCCCTGGACCTGTTCGCCGGCCACATGCTCCGCGTCGTCGCGGTGCGGACTCGTCGCCTTCCTCGTCGTGACCACCGTTGGCCGCGGCCATCGCCTTGAACATCGGGTGCTCGCCGGGCGCATGCACGGGCACGCTGGCCACCGGCTGCTCTTCGGTCTTGCCCTTCTTCGAGCGCCGACCACGCCGACCACCGGACTCCGATTTGCGGCCGACGGCCGGGGCCGAGTCGACCGGGTCGGCGTGCAGCATGATGCCGCGGCCGGCTGCAGTGCGGACATGTCGTGGAGAACGCTTCGACCAGCCCGGTGCCCAGCTTCTTGCGGGTCAGCTGCACCAGGCCCAATGAGGTCACCTCGGACACCTGGTGGCGCGTGCGGTCGCGGGCGAGTGCCTCGGTCAGCCGGCGCAGCACCAGGTCCCGATTGGACTCGAGGACCATGTCGATGAAGTCGATGACGATCATGCCGCCGATGTCGCGCAGCCGCAGCTGACGCACGGTCTCCTCGGCCGCCTCGAGGTTGTTCTTGGTGACGGTCTGCTCGAGGTTGCCACCCGAGCCGGTGAACTTGCCGGTGTTGACGTCGACGATGGTCATCGCCTCGGTCCGGTCGATGACCAGGGTGCCACCCGACGGTAGCCAGACCTTGCGGTCCATCGCCTTGGCCAGTTGCTCGTCGATGCGGTGCACCGCGAAGACATCGGGGCCTTCTTCAGCGGCCGGCGAGTATTGGTTCAGCTTCGGGACAAGTTCGGGCGCAACTGAACTCACGTATTCGTTGATAGTGGTCCAGGCGTCCTCGCCGGACACGATCAGCTGCTTGAAGTCCTCGTTGAACAGGTCGCGGATGACCTTGACCAGGACGTCGGGCTCTTCGTAGAGCGCGACGGCGGCACCGGCCGCTTTTTTCTTGGTCTCCGTGGCGAGCTCGTCGATCTCGGTCCACCGCTCCTGCAGCCGGTTGACGTCACCGCGGATGTCGTCTTCTTTCACGCCTTCCGAAGCGGTGCGGATGATCACGCCGGCGTCTGACGGCACGACCTCGCGAAGAATCTCCTTGAGCCGTTGGCGTTCGGTATCGGGAAGTTTGCGGCTGATGCCGGTCGACGAGGCGCCAGGCACGTACACCAGGTAGCGGCCGGCCAGCGACACCTGCGTGGTCAGCCGGGCGCCCTTGTGACCGACGGGATCCTTGCTGACCTGCACGACGACGTAGTCACCGGGCTTGAGCGCCTGCTCGATCTTGCGGCTGGAACCGCCCAGGCCGGCGGCCTCCCAGTTCACCTCGCCGGCGTAGAGCACGCCGTTGCGGCCGCGGCCGATGTCGACGAACGCCGCCTCCATCGACGGCAGCACGTTCTGCACGATGCCCAGGTAGATGTTGCCGACAAGGGAGGCCGAGGCCGCGCTGGTGACAAAGTGCTCCACCACGATGCCGTCCTCGAGCACGGCGATCTGGGTGTACCGGCTGCCCTGGTTCGGCGGTTCGGTGCGGACCTTGTCGCGGACCACCATCACCCGGTCGACCGCCTCGCGGCGGGCCAGGAATTCGGCTTCGGTCAGGACCGGCGGGCGCCGGCGTCCGGCGTCACGGCCGTCGCGGCGGCGCTGCCGTTTGGCCTCGAGCCGGGTCGAGCCGTCGATGCCCTGGATCTCGTTGTTGCTGGAGTCGGGTTTGTTCTTGGCCCGGGGTGCCCGCTCGTGCACCACGGTGTTCGGCGGGTCGTCCGGTGACGCGTTCTCGTCGGAGTCATCGCCGGAACCGGACTTGCGGCGGCGACGGCGACGACGACGCTTGGTGGCGCCATCGCCGGAACCGTTGTCGTCGTCGGAGCCATCGGAGTCGTCCGTGTCGTCCGCGGAGTCGTCGCTGTCGTCGGCGGAGTCATCGTCGTCACCCGAGTTGTCTGATTTGCCGCCGTCGCCGGAGCCGTTCTCGGAGCCGTTCTGCTCGCCACGGCCGCGGCCCCGCCCGCGACGCCCACGGCGACGACGGCGATTGGCCGGGCGGTCGGACTGGTCATCGTCACCGTCGCCGTCACCGTCACCGTCGAAGTCGTCGTCATCGTCGTCGTCGACTCGGCGTCGGCGTCGGCCTCTGCGTCGTCGGACTCATCGGGTTTGCTCGGGAGCCTCGACCCGCTTGACCGGCTGGGGAGCGACGAACAGCGGCATGTATTCGGGGACGCTCGGCCGGCGCGGTCTCCAGCATCAGCCGCGACTCGGGTTCCTCCGGCCTCGCCGGTCGCGCCAGCCTCGGCCGCGGCGACGGAGGCGGCGACGGGCGCCGGCGCGTTGGCCAGCAGGTCGCGCACGCGTACCGCGTCGACTCGTTCCACGGTCGAGTGAGCGCTGCGGACCCGACCGTCGAGTTCGGTCAGCGCGTCGAGAACCTGCCTGCTGGTCGTTCCCAGCGCCCGCGCCAGGGAATGAACCCTCAGCCGATCTGGCAGCTCCTCGTGCTGCGACGACTCTTCCGGAACTTCTGAGAATGGGCCACCGTCTGTCACGTATTCTCCTCAAGCCCTCGGGCGCGTCCTTTCGACGCGGCCACGCGAGGGCTTCGCTATGTACCCGGGTCACTTTCTCCCGGGCTTGTGATGGTCTTGCCCCGAGCAGTTCGGGTCGAACACACTCGGTGCCGGTCTGAATGATGGCTGGACAGCCGCGCCGCGAGTCGCGGTGGTCGCGCTTGTCAAAGTCTTCATTCGGGCGCCTGTCGACGTTCCGAAGCCGGTCCGGCGACGTTCACCCGTTCGCCAGTATCCCATACCGACGTACCGGGTCGGACCAAGTGCGGCCGACCCGTTATCTAAGCCTTGTCGAACCAGAGCGCGATCTCGCGCTCCGCGGACTCCGGCGAATCGGAGCCGTGCACCAGGTTGTACTGCGTTTCGAGGCCGAAATCGCCGCGGATGGTGCCGGGCAGGGCCTTTTCGACCGGGTCGGTCCCGCCCGCAAGCTGCCGGATCGCGGCAATCGCTCGCGGGCCCTCGATAATCGCCGCTACCAGCGGCGATGACGTGATGAATTCCACCAGCGAGCCGAAAAACGGCTTGCCGTCGTGCTCGGCGTAGTGACTGCGGGCCAGCTTTTCGCTGACAGTCCGCAGTTCCAGCTCCGCGATGGTCAGGCCCTTGCGCTCGACACGGCCGAGGATCTCGCCAATCAGGCGACGCTCGACACCATCGGGCTTGATCAACAGAAGGGTCCGCTCAGTCACGGCGCACAGCGTAGCGGATCAATCCGGCGGCCCGTCCTGGCCAGGCAGCAGCCCGAGCCGCTCGCGGCGCAGAACCTCCGCACGTACGTAGGCGATCAGCGCCCACACCCCGGCGAAGATCAGCCCAATGACACCGACCTCCGGGTAGACGGCGAAGCCGGCGACCGGAATCAGCTGCACGCCGAGATCGGCCCAGATGGCCCATGGCCGACCCTGCAACCCTGCCAGCACGAGCAGGACCGCGGCCAAACCCAGCAGGTATGTCAACGCGCCGGCATTCAGGCCGCCGCCGACCGCCCCGACCACCGGCAGCGCCAGCAGCACCACGATCACTTCGAGGATCAGCGTGCCGGCGGTGACCCCGCGAAAGCTTTTCCACGGGTCGGGCTTTGATATCGCAGGTTGCTGATCAGGCATGTCCTCGTGACGCCGCTCCTCGGACCCGGCTTCGCCGGCCCCATCGTCGTCGGACGCGTTCTCATGGCGCCGCTCCTCGGACCCGGCTTCGCCGGCCCCATCGTCGTCGGACGCGGTCACGCGGGATCACGACCGAACAGCGAGCGCGCGGCGCCGGCGGTGACGACTGACCCGGTGATGACGATGCCGGTCCCGGAGAACGCCTTGTCCTCGGCGTCGGCCTCGTCGACCAATGCGGTGGCGGTGTCGATGGCATCGCGCAGGTTTTCGGCGGTGACGACTCGGTCGGGCCCGAAATACTGCTGCGCGGTCAGCGCCAGCGTTTCGACGTCGAGGGCTCGCGGAGACCCGTTGTGGGTGACCACGATTCGATCGAAGACCGGCTCGAGCGCGGCCAGAATGCCGCCGACGTCTTTGTCTCCCATCACGCTCACCACCCCGACCAGGAACCGGAAATCGAACTCCTCGGCCAGCGCCTGCGCCAGCGCGGCCGCCCCCGCCGGGTTGTGCGCGGCGTCGACGAATACGGTCGGCGCGCTGCGCATCCGCTCCAAACGGCCGGGGCTGCTGGCCGCGGCGAATCCGGCCCGCACGGCGTCGATGTCGAGTTGACGCTGTGCGCCGGCGCCGAAGAACGCCTCCACCGCGGCCAGTGCGATCGCCGCGTTGTGCGCCTGGTGTTCGCCGTGCAGCGGAAGGAACACCTCGGAGTAGACCCCGCCGAGCCCCTGCAATTCCAGCATCTGGCCGCCGATCGCGACCTGGCGGCTCAACACGGCGAACTCCGAATCTTCCCGCGCGACAGCGGCATCGGCGTGCACCGTCTGCGCGAGTACCGCCTCCATCGCCTCCGGCACCTGACGTCCGATGACCGCGACCGTGTCCGGCGCGCCCTCCTCGGCCCGCTGAATGATGCCGGCTTTCTCCCCGGCGATGCCGGCGATATCCGCGCCGAGGAACTCCACGTGGTCGACGCTGATCGGGGTGATCACCGCAACCGGCGCGTTGATCACATTGGTGGCGTCCCAGCGCCCACCCAGACCCACTTCGATGACCGCTACCTCGATCGGGGCATCGGCGAACGCCGCGAACGCCATCGCGGTGAGCACCTCGAACTTGCTCATCGCCGGGCCGCCGCCGGCTTCGGACTTCTGGTCGATCATCTGCACGAACGGCTCGAGTTCGGTATAGGTCGACACGTATGTGGCTGGGCTGATGGGCTTTCCGTCGATCGCGATGCGCTCGACCGCCGACTGCAGGTGCGGGCTGGTGGTGCGTCCGGTGCGTCGCTGCAGGGCGGTCAGCAACGCATCGACCATCCGCGCCACCGAGGTTTTGCCGTTGGTTCCGGCGATGTGGATCGACGGGTAGCTGCGTTGCGGCGAACCGAGCAAATCCATCAGCGCGGAGATGCGCTCCAGGCTGGGCTGGATCTTGGTTTCCGGCCAACGCTGATCGAGCAGATGCTCGACCTGTAAGAGCGCCGCGATCTCGTCCGGAGTGGGGCCGACCTCCACGAGTTCAGCGTGGTCGTCGGGTTCAGGCTCTAATGTCACTTGAGCCCGGCCAATCGGGCGGTGATCCGCTCGGCTTCCTCGCGCGCCACGCGCTGCCGCTCGCGTTGCTTCTCGACGACCGCTTCCGGAGCCTTGGCCATGAATTCCGCGTCACCCAATTTCGCTGTGGTCGACGCCAATTCCTTCTGCGCGTTGGCCAGATCCTTCTCCAAGCGGCGACGCTCGGCGGCCACGTCGATGGTGCCAGACGTGTCCAGTTCGACGACGACGATGCCGCCCTTGAGCCCGACCTCCAGTGCTGCCGACGGGGTGAAATTCGCCGCGGGCTCGGTCAGCCACGCCAGCGACGAGACGGCGCTGATCTGGGTGCTCAAGTCGGCGGCCTCGATGCCCGACAGCCGCGCCGGCACTTTCTGCCGGTCGGCCAGACCCTGGTCGCTGCGGAACCGGCGAATCTCGGTAACCAACTTCTGCATATCGATGATTCGTTGCGCGGCAACGTTATCCAACACGATCCCGGACGACTGTGGCCATTCGGCGATCACGACAGATTCGCCACCGGTCAGGTTCTTCCACAGCGTCTCGGTGACGAACGGGATGACCGGATGCAGCAGCTTGAGCAACGCATCCAGCACGAAGGCCAGCACCGCAGTGGTGTGCGCGTCGTCGGGAGCAGACAGCTGCACCTTGGCCAGTTCGAGGTACCAGTCGCAGAACTCGTCCCAGGCGAAGTGGTACAGCGACTCGCAGGCACGGCTGAACTCGTAGGCCTCGAACGCCGAATCCACCTCGACGCGAACCTCTTCGAGCCGGCCGAGGATCCAGCGGTCGGCGTCGGTGAGTCCGCCGAGCCCCGGCAGCGGCGCGGGCGCGGCACCGTTCATCAACGCGAAGCGGGTGGCGTTGAAGAGTTTGGTCGCGAAGTTGCGTGAGGCTCGCACGGCGTCCTCACCGACGGCCAGGTCACCCCCGGGACTGGCGCCGCGGGCGAGGGTGAATCGCAGTGCGTCGGCCCCGAACACCTCCAGCCAGTCCAGCGGGTCGATGACGTTGCCTTTGGATTTACTCATCTTGCGGCCAGATTCGTCGCGGATCAGGCCGTGCAGGAAGACGTCGGTGAACGGCACCTGCGGGCCGCGGGCGCCGCCGAGCGTGATCGCGTCGTCGGCACCGACGAACGTGCCGAACATCATCATCCGCGCCACCCAGAAGAACAAGATGTCGTATCCGGTCACCAAAACGCTTGTCGGATAGAACTTCTCGATCTCCGGGGTGCGATCGGGCCATCCCAGAGTGGAGAACGGCCACAGCCCCGACGAGAACCAGGTGTCGAGCACGTCGGGGTCCTGCACCCAACCGTCCGGCGGGGCCTCGTCCGGACCGACGCACACTTTTTCGCCGTCGGGCCCGTACCAGATCGGGATGCGGTGGCCCCACCACAGCTGCCGCGAGATACACCAGTCGTGCATGTCGTCCACCCAGGCGAACCAACGTGGCTCCAGGCTCTTCGGGTGAATCACCGTGTCGCCGTGACGAACCGCGTCCCCCGCAGCCTTGGCCAGCGACTCGACCTTGACCCACCACTGCAACGACAACCGCGGCTCGATCGGCTCGCCGCTGCGCTCGGAGTGTCCGACGCTGTGCAGGTAAGGGCGTTTCTCCGCGACGATGCGCCCTTCGGCCGCCAGCGCCTCGCGGATCTTCACCCGTGCCTCGAAGCGATCCTGACCGTCGAACTGTGTTCCGGTGTCCGCAATCCGGCCCTTGGTGTCCAGCATCGTAGGCATCGGCAGGTTGTGCCGCAGCCCGATCTCGAAGTCGTTGGGGTCGTGCGCCGGTGTCACCTTGACTGCGCCCGTACCGAATTCGGGATCCACATGTCCGTCGGCGACGATCACAATGTCGCGGTCGACGAACGGATGCGGCAGCGTCTGACCGACCAGGTGCCGGTAGCGGTCGTCGTCAGGGTGCACCGCAATCGCGGTGTCACCCAGCATCGTCTCGACCCGGGTGGTGGCCACCACGATGTGCGGCTCAGAGTCGTCCAGGGAGCCGTAGCGGAACGACACCAGTTCACCCTCGACGTCCTCGTAGGTGACCTCGATGTCGGAGATGGCCGTCTCGAGCACCGGCGACCAGTTGACCAGGCGCTCGGCCTGGTAGATCAGGCCGGCGTCGTAGAGCTGTTTGAAGATCGTCCGGACTGCCCGCGACAGCCCGTCGTCCATGGTGAACCGGTCCCGGCTCCAGTCGACCCCGTCACCGAGGCGTCGCATCTGGCCGCCGATCGCGCCCCCGGATTCCCGCTTCCAGTCCCAAACTTTGTCGACGAACAGTTCCCGGCCGAAGTCCTCTTTGGTCTTGCCGTCAACGGCGAGCTGCTTTTCCACCACGCTCTGAGTCGCGATGCCGGCGTGATCCATGCCCGGCTGCCACAGCACCTCGTAGCCCTGCATCCGCTTGCGGCGGGTCAGGGCGTCCATCATCGTGTGTTCCAGCGCGTGACCCATGTGCAGGCTGCCGGTGACGTTCGGCGGCGGCAAGACGACGGAGTAGGCCGGCTTGCCGCTGGTCGGATCGGCGGTGAAATAGCCGGCATCTACCCAGCGCTGATAGATCGTGCTTTCTACCGCGCCCGGATCCCACGCCTTGGGCAGGTCTTCTGCCCGCGAGTCAGCGGCGCGTTCTGGGCTTGTGGTCACGCGTCAAGTCTAGAAAGCACCCGCGCGTGCGACGAACACCGGCCGTCGCGGGCGGCCGCAACCGGCTGGGCCTACTTCTTGCCGAACAATCCGCCCAGGATGTCGCCGGCCTTGGAGCCCAGCGCATTGCCCAACACCGTACCCAGCGACTTGTTCCCACCGGCCATCCCGCCGAGGATGCTGCCCAGCACGTCGTTGAGTCCGCCGCCGGAGGAGGCCTCCTGGGTGGCCGGCGCGCTCTTCTGGCCCATCTGCTTTCCGATGTAGGCCAAGACGATCGGAGCCAAGATCGGCAGCAGCTGCTTGAGCAGGTCGCTGTTGCCTCCGCCGCCACCGGCAAGCGCACTGGCGACCTGGCCGGCGTCGTTGCCGCCGAAGATCTTCGCGACCGCTTGCAGGCCGTCGGCTTCGTTGACGTGGTCGAGGCTCACGCCTCCGTCGAGCAGGCCGCTGGCGGCGTGGTTATCGGCCGCGGACTCGATCTTGCTGGCGTGCTCGGGGTCTTGCGCGTTCTCTTGCAGTCCGCCGACAAGCACCGGCACCAGCAGTTGCACCGCTTTGTTGACTTCGCCTTCGTCGACGCCGATCTTGCTGGCGATGTCACTCGTGGGAATCTGAGACAGAAGATCTTCAAGGCCAGACATAGACCCGTCCACCTAACGTTGCTGGAATGGTTTGCTTCTCTCGATGACACTAGCCCAGCTGATCTTGTCCGACACGGGTTCTTTCTCCAGAGCAGATCGATTAGCGATGCATCAACCGCGCGGTCTCCAGCGAGACGTCCGCGGCCGGGAAGCGCGCGAGTAGCGCATCCCCCATCGCGGCGGCCGGGGTCAGCACTCCGCGCAGGTCGGAGAGCGCCTCGCGGTCCGTCGCCAGCGCCAGACCACTTTCGCCCAACAGCACTGCGGTGGCCTTGTATCCGGGGTCGCCCCGTTGGGCCATGGTGGCGACGTAACGGGCGCCGGACGTCGTGGTGGTGTACGTCTCCACCTTGTAGAAGCCACGCTCGCGGACGGCCTCGCTGGGCCCGGTACCGGGCTTGGGCAGCACCCGCTCGACCAATCGGCGTGGCAGCAACCGGAAGTAGCGGGTGCCCAGTGCCGACGCCGCGTTGCCGACTCCGCTGATCAATGCGGAGATCAACGGCGCCGCCACCGACGACCCCACGTTCATGTGCTCGCTGTACTTAAACCGCCTGCCATACGCGTAGTCCTGTAATGCGTTGCTGCGTCGCACAATTCGCGTATTTGGGCCCGCCATCATGAATCCCGCGGTCCACAACCCGGTCAGCTCCGGCGCGATCTGGCGACCGCGGCGCCAGGGCAGGTCGGGTTGTGCGCCGAGTTCGGGTTCGGCGCCGCGGTCGGGACTCAGCGTGTAGGGGTCGGCGAATTGGCGACGTGCATCGGGATCCCTGGAAACGGCGCTCATCACTTCCAGCCCGGAAGCAATGGTGCCGCCGGAGAGTCCGCCCGCCATGGAACGCACCACGAAATCGGTGCCGATCAGCTCGCCCGCGCCGTCTTCGAGGGCCCGGCGGTGCAGCGCGTAGACGGTGAGATCCGAAGGGATGGAGTCGAATCCACACGCGTGTACGATCCGCGCACCGGTGTCTTGGGCCTGCTTGTGGTACAGGTCGATGCTCTCGCGGATGAACGGCGGCTCCCCCGTCAGGTCCGCGTAGTCGGTTCCGGCGGCCGCGCACGCCGCCACCAGCGGCAGACCGTAGCGGGTGTAGGGCCCGACAGTGGTGATCACCACCTGCGCCTGCGCGGCCATCGCATCCAGGGTCTTGGGCGACGACGCGTCAGCCGTCAGAAGCTGCCAGGACTGTGCCGACTCCCCTAGCGTGTCGCGGATCGCCCGCAGGCGATCGGGCGAGCGGCCGGCCAGCGCTATCCGCGCAGTGCCACCGGCCCGGGCCAGATATTCGGCTGTCAACTTGCCGACGAAGCCGGTTGCCCCGTAAAGGACGATGTCGTATTCGCGCGCTGCAGTCACGGGCGCGACGGTACTCCGAGCGCCTCAGGCCATTCGGCGCTTTCCCCCAGCACGTGCTCGGCCAGGAACGCGAGCACCACCTGATACCAGATTTTGGCGTGCTGCGGCGCAAGCACCCAGTGGTCCTCGGATGGGAAGTACAGGAATCGGTGCGGACTGCTGCCGTCTTCACCGGCCGGCAGTGCCGAGTCGGCCAGCAGCTCGTACCAAAGGCGCAGACTCTCACCGATCGGCACGCGATAGTCCTTGTCGCCGTGGATCACCAGCATCGGCGTGCTGATGTTGCCGACGAAGTGGTGCGGCGAGTTGGCCGCGGTCATCTGCGGCGTCATTTCACGGCGCCAGTAGTAGGCGGTGTCGGTGGTCGGCCCGAATTGGTCGAGCGCCCAAAGGCTGGCGTGGGTCACGATCGCGGCGAAACGGTTGGTGTGGCCCGCTATCCAGTTGGCCATGTATCCGCCGAACGACCCGCCCATCGCGGCGGTCCGGGTCGCGTCGATACGGGGATGCGCACATGCCGCATCGGTCGCCGCCATCAGATCGTCAAATGGTGGTCCGCCCCAGGCGCCCCAGCCGCGCTGGACGAAGTCGTGTCCGTAGCCCGTCGACAGGGCCGGATCAGGCAGCAGCACCGCGTAACCTTTCGCGGCCATCAACCATGGATTCCAGCGCCAGGCCCAGCTGTTCCAGCTGCCCAGGGGGCCGCCGTGCACCCACAGCAGCAGCGGAGCCGGCGCCTCGTCGTCGGGCAGTGCCAACCACGACCGGACCGTCGTGCCGTCGGCGGTCGTCGCCGCAATTTCGGTCAATGTTCCTGGCAGAGTTGGCAATTCGATGCTTGGCAGGGTGGTGATGACGCCGCCGGAGTCGATGCGCACCGGATGTGGCGGCGCCGCATAGGAACTGCGCAGTGCGTACAGCACACCGCCGGGCGCGGCGACGACGTCGGCGTAGCAGTAGTCGTCGCCGGTGAGCTGGGTGACGGTCGATGTCGCCACATCGACGGCGAACACCGGCGCGCGCCCGTTCTGGTCGGCGGTGACGATCAGCGCCTGGCCATCGCTGGACCAGACGATCGAGCTCGGCCGACGATCCCAGCCGTCGGCCACCGGTCGTGGCTGCTCGCCGAATTGCAGGTACTGCAACGTCATTCGTGGCGCACGCTCGGGGCTGGAGATGGTATCCCGGGTAAACGCGACCGCCGAGCCGTCCGGCGAGATCGACGGCAGTTCGAGACTGGCGTCCGGATCGTCGGCGATCACGCGGCGCTCCCCGGTCGTCAGGTCGACCCGCATCAGCACCGATCGTTGAGTGGGTCCGGGCCCGGTGAGCTGCCACGTGGTCACGAGGAAGGTGCCGTCTGCACTGATGTCGAAGTCGGCGTCACCGAAGCCGGCCGCGCGCAGGGCGTTCCCCGGGTCTGGCGTCAGGTCACGCGGTCCGTGGGCGTCGAGCAGATGCGGCTCGTCCGGGCCGATGTCCTCGTTCCAGAAGCGCACCGGATAGTCCGTGTGCAGGATCGCCGTCACAGAGCCGTCCTTTCGCAGGTCGCGCAGCCGGCGATCGTCGTCGACATCACGGGCGGCCGGCAGCAACCTGGCGCCGATGACGGTCGCGTCGGCGCCGCGGGCGGTGCGTACCGCGCTGATGCCGCCGGGCGTGCTCGACACCTCGACAGCCTCGCCGCCGCCGGTCGGCAGCCGCCACAGTGAGGCCGGTGGCTTTTTGCCGTCGTCGGAGTTGTCGTCCGTCGGCCGCGACGAGAGGAACAGCAGGTCGCCGTCGCTGGTGAAGGTCGGCGCCGATTCCCCGTTGAGGCTGCGGGTCAGCCGCTGAGCGGGACGTTGTCCGGCGGGGTCGAGTTCCCAGACGGCGTTGGTGTACGCGTTCCGTTTGTCGTTGAGCTCCGCGACCGTGATCACCACCCGCGAGCCGTCCACCGACACGGCAAGACCGGATATCCGCGGCAGCGCGATGTAATCGTCGAGGTTGTCGAATGGCGTTGCGGTCATGAGTCGTTGGTAACACAGCGCAGTTCAACGTCGTCAGCGAGGATGCCGCCTCGGGTCTCACCGCCGCTCAAGCCGCTGAGCTGCCCGCCATCGCGGCCCTCGACCCAGGGGATGCGGCGGCAGGCGCCGATGCCGCGAGCAGCGCCGCAACTGCCGCCTTCGACCTCTTCGACCCGGGGAGCTGGTTCTAAAGGGCTTCAGCCGGCCCACACGTCCTCGACATAGTGGTCGGATTCGACGAGACCGTTCAGCCAGTCGCGAGCCTGATCGTCGTCGGCGCCCGTCCGTGCTCGATATATCTCGAGGAAGCACCCGCGCACCGCCGGGGCCATCCGCGCTCCGTCCCCACACACGTAGACGTGGGCGTCCTTGGCCGGGTCACCCAGCAGGTTCCACACGTCGTCGGCGTCCGCGGCGATCCGGTCCTGCACATAGCGGACCCCGTCCTGCGGCGCGCGGGAGAAGGCGGGACGCATTTGCACGATACCGATGGCTTCGGCCTGCTCGAACTTGTCGCGGAAGATGTAGTCGACCTCCGGGTCACGCACCCCGAAGAAGCACAACGCGGGCTCCACCGGCGCTCCGGCCTGTTGTGCGGCGAGCCGGTCGCCGAGGAAACCGAGAAACGGTGCGACGCCCGTACCGGCGCTGACCAAGATCACGTTCTTGGCCGGATCGGCACCGGCCCGGAACGCCTGTCGGGCCGGGTCCACGCGCGCCCGGATCACCTGTCCTGGTTGCACTGTCGCGAGGTAGTTAGACGCGACTCCTTTGAAAAAGCCGTGACCGGAACGGGCCGGCGCATCGAGCACACTCACGACCAGCCCAACCGTGCGTGGTGACAGCATTGACGACGACGCGATCGAATAGTGCCTCGGCACCATAGGGTCGAGTAGTTCGAGGAGTTCAGCACCGGTGAGAACACACGCCGGGTATTCATCCAGGCACTCCAACACGCTGAGCGGGCAGCCGTCTGGCGCTTCGGCCAATTCAGTGAGCCGCTGGCGCTCCGCAGGATTGCTGTTGGACACCGCGAGACTTTTTAACTGGCTGCTGGTCACCGGCTTCCGCAATTCAACGAAGTGCGTGAGCAGTTCTCGCGCGCTGACCTCTCGGTCCAGCGCGATGAGTCGCCGAGAGCTCCGCCGAGGATTTATCGACAGCCTCAGTCCGGGATCTATGCCGAGTTGGGTCAACGCCGCGTCGACCACCTCAGCTGGGTTGTCGGCCATCACCGTCAGGTGGTCGCCCGTTTGGTAGTCGACGTCGTCGGGAAGGTCTACGCGGACATTGGCTTTGGCTTGACCCAGCCCGGGGCTGACCAATTGGGTGTTCTCAACGATCGTCATCGGGACCACCGCCGACCGGGTGTCCATCGCCGCCGTCACCGGACCGACGATCTGCCGCAACTCGTAAAGCGGTTCGGTCGCATCCGTGAGCGGCGCCGCGTCGGGATCGCCGAAATGTTCGGCCAGCGAAGACCATAGCCCGCCGGCGAACTCCTCGATCGTGCCTACCAGATCACCCGAAGTGTCAGCCGCAGCACGCGGGACCAACCGGTTGGCTCCCAGCTCGCCGAGGCGCTCGTCGATACGCTGCGGGACCGCCTGGTAGGTGTCCGCCCAGTTGTGGTCACCAACGCCGAGAACCGCGACGTTAAGTGCAGGATGCAGCGCGACATTCGCGTCGAGCAGCCAGGCCAGGAAAGCGCGCGCGTCGTCGGTGGGCTGCCCGTTGTAGGAGGACGCGATGATCACGATGGCGTCGGCTGCGGGGAAACCGCCAACTGCCTCGTCGAGGGGGGCGACAGTGGCCACACAGCCCAGAGCCGTTGCGTCGTCGGCGAATTGGCGGGCCAGCGCGCGGCAGGTACCAAGGTTAGAGCCGTAAAAGATGGCCAGCCTGGTGCCGGCCGTGATTGCTGTTGGGTGCTGCACTGCGTTCTGTCCAGCAGCGGCGTTGGGAATAGGTGCGTCGGTATGGCGGTCCTGTGTGGTCCGCCGGAGCAGATCGAGCCGGAATCCGACTGGCCGACGACTGGTCGGGGTTTCCCATTGCGGCACATAGTGGTAGGCGTCGATGAGGCGGTAGCGATGTACCAGCCGGGCCAGTGCCATGGCCGCCTCATGCAGCGCGAATTGGCGGCCGATGCACGATCGTGCGCCGGTTCCGAAAGGCTTGAACAACGAGGCCGGCCGAGACGCGGAGCGTTCGGGAGCGAAGCGGTCGGGGTCGAAGAGTTCGACATTGTCGCCCCATCCCGGTTGGCGGTGCAATGCGCCGGTGAGCACCGTGACCGCCTCGCCGCGCTTGATTGGGTACTTGCCGCCGATGACGGTGTCTTCCAAAGCCATTCGATCGAAGTGCAGCACAGGCGGGGACAGTCTCAGGGTCTCCTCGATGACCTGCCGCAAATAGGTCAGCTTGCCGATGTCGTCGTAGCTGGGCAGGTAGTCGTCTTCGGTGCCGAACACGGTGTCCACCTCGACCTGCACTCGATGCAGCACCGCCGGATCGGTGACGATGTTGTAGAGCGCATTGGGCATGAGCTCCGACGTGGTGAGCTGACCGGCGATCAGGAAAGTCAAGATCTGATAGCGGACGTTCGCCGTTTGCAGCACAGGATTGCCGTCTGGATCCTGCTGGAGCATCAGCGACAACAGATCCTCGAACTCGCGGTCACCCGATCGGTGCTCGGCGATGAGCCCGTCGATGAACGTATGCAAGGTGGCCAATTCGTTTTCGAACACCGGTGTCGTCGCTTCAGCACCCAACTCGCCCAGTGCCGTTGTGAAGCTCTGTGGGATCGGAGCCAGTCCGGCGCAGTCGAAAGAGTCGAAGCGCGAACCGAATCCGGCAAGCGCAACGGTGTCCATCGCCAGCTTCTGCAAGTCGGTCGACACATCTACCGCCCCGATTCCAGCGCTGGCATCCCATCGCTCGATCAGTTTGCAGTTGATGTCAAGCATCGCGCCGTGATAGGCGCGCAGGCCCGCGTAGCTGAAGCCCGGTAAGAGAACATCGTGGGCGAGCTGCCAATTCGGTTCGCCGTGGTAAGCCGTGAACAGGCCGTCGCCCGCCAGCGGCCTTACTCGGGCAAGAGTAGCCGTGAGGTTTTTGGCGAACCGGCTCTCGTCGCACAGCTCTGCAACAAGTTCCAGTGAGCACGCATAAAGCTTCTTGAAGCCGCCGTTGAAATCTGCGTAGAACATCGGACCGTGCAGTTCACCCAGTAGATCCACGGGTAGCGCCCGGGGTCGGCCGACCAATTGATTCGGACCGGGCAATAGCCCCTCGGCCGAGGGGATTCCGGGAAGGTCCGGTGGCGGCGATACGCGGAACTCGGTCACGCGGGCAGCATATGTTTCGAGGCCGCCTCTGCGTCAGGATCCGACGATGATCTTCGACCACCGAAGACGCCGAAAGCGGTGGCGGGCCTGAGCCCGACCACCGCTTTCAGTGGGTAAAACTCGGTCAGCCGCGACGGCCGCAGACCGGCCAGGCGCCGATGCCCTGCGAGTGCAGCACATTCTCTGCCACCCGGATCTGCTCCTCACGGCTCGCGCCGTTCGCAGAACCGGAACCGCCGTTGGCGTGCCAGGTGCTCGAGGTGAACTGCAGACCGCCGGCGTAACCGTTGCCGGTGCTGATGCCCCAGTTACCGCCGGACTCGCAGGAAGCGATCGCGTCCCAGTTGACGCTGTAGGCCCTCTTCACGGGCGCCGGGGCTTCCTCTGGCGCCGGAGCGTCGTTGGCGGGCGCCGGGGCTTCCGGTGCCGGCGGGGCCTCAGGCGCGGGAGGCGCAGGCGCGTCCGGAGCCGGGGCAGGCGGAGCATCGGGGGCCGGCGCAGGCGGAGCGTCCGGAGCCGGGGCAGGCGGAGCATCGGGGGCCGGCGCAGGCGGAGCGTCCGGAGCCGGGGCCGCGTCGAGCAACCGGTGCGACGTTCGGAACGTCCGGGGCAGGGGGTGCGTCCGGGGCCATCGGGGCGTCACCGGCAGGCGGCGCAACCGGAGCCGGAGCAAAGCTGGCGGCCTCGAACGGAGTCGACGGCGCGCTAGGGGTCACCCGCTCGAAATCAGCGGAGGCGATCGCGTTGGTCAGCGTCAGCGGGGCCGAAGCGAGCACCGCAGTGAGCGCAGCCATGCGAAGCGTCTGGCGGACGTTCTTCAACATCGTTCCTTTCGAGGGTGCGCGCGCCGAAGCAAGCCCAACGGTGTGGGCTGGTTGCCGGTTTATCGGCAGTTGGATACTTCGAGTCGCACCGTCTCGTTCAGGCACGACAGCAGGGGCGTCAGCCAATACCGGGCGGTAGCCCGGTGGCCGCACGGCGGCGTCATCGCCGTCCGCTGCCCCCGCTCACACGCGGGTACGTGATTTCGATCTTTTGTTTGCCTTTTCAGGTCGCAAGGGACCGTACGAGAAGCGAGCCGCATTCGTCATCTCGTGACACGCCGGTGTGATTCACAGATAACAGCTCGGTGACGGCCCGCTCAGCTAATGGACTGGCAGGTCAACCGCGTGTTTGTCGCTGATGTCAGTTTTGTGGTTTTCAAACCGCATCGTGACTCATATCACGTAGTTTTTGTGAGCTGCGCCACCGGCTTTCGGTGGTCACATGGAGGTCGGTCAACCCGTTTCGACGTTCGTGCCCGGGCGTACCAGAAGTTATCAAGATCACACGCTAGTTTGCCGTGTCGCAAGCGATTTCAAACATCCAGTCCGTTCCAGAAGCCGGGTCTTTGGGATGTTTACCTGAACCAGTTGCGGGCCAATCACTTTGGCCTCGCAAACGACCCATCGGTATTGCGGCGAGAGCCTGCGGACTGACTTGTAATTTTATCTGCCGCAACATATTTCACGGTTTCGCATCCTCGTAGCCCGCGTGAAAGCGCTTCGGCATACTGGGTCACGGCTTAAGGGACAACCCCGGCTGAATACCCGGAGGCCAGCTGCCGCAAAGCTGGTCGTTTGCTCGCCGCGCCAGCAGCCGCTTCACTGAACCCGCGGAAGCCGCCCGGTGTTCAGCTCAGCAAATAGCGATCGCGCAATTGATTGCTGCCCTTATCGGCAGTTGGACGGCAGCGTAATGCGGCGCCCAAATACGTTGCGTCCGAGAAGAAACAGCGTTGCTGACGCGATCAGCGTCCGGCGTGCGACAGGCTCCGCGAACCGGACTCGGAGATCACGACTCGCTGCGAATCGACCCGAGCGATCAGGGCGGGGATGTTCCGTTCGCCCGCAGCGACGAGATCGTCCACCAGAGCGGCCAATTCGGTGCGATACACGGCGGCCAGATAGTGATTCGTGCCGTCCCAGGGCAATACGATGTCGGCGTCCACCGCGGCCGCACGGGCCACGAGCACGTCGATCACGTCTGCGTCGAGCAACTCAGCATCAACCGAGCACAGGAATGCGTATTTCGCACCGGCCTCAGCGGCGGCGCGCAGTCCACGGCCGACGGCGGAAAGCTGTCCATGGCCGCGCACATCGTCGCGCACGACCTGCGCCGAAAGTTCTGGCAGCGACTGCCCTGGCGAGGTCACCACGAAGACAGGTTGGCATCGCGACGCGACGACGCTCACGACATGTTCGACCGTCGTGGTGTGCCCGTCGCGAACCTGCTTCAGCGCCTTGGCGCGGCCCTCCCAGGGCGATGCCCCCGCGGCCAACACCACACCGGCCAGCGAGGCCGGCTGACCGGTGGCGGCCATCAGTTCACAGTCCAGGTGTCGCGACCGTGCAACAACGACTGCAGGGCGGCGCGGTCGGACGGCGCGGACTCCTGCGCGGCCTGGATCTGCGACCGCGCGGCATCGTCGTAGGTGGGCCGGCTGACCTGACGGAAGATTCCCATCACCGTGTGCTCGAGGTTCTGCTGCGACAGCCGCGAAAGGGCGTATGCGTAAGCGGAATCGTCGGCGTGGGCGTCGTGGACGATGATCTCGTTGACACTGACGTCGGCGGTCTTTGCCACTTCGAGGCCGTAGCCGGATCGGACGACGCAGTATTCGCCGCCTGAGCCGAAGACGATCGGCTCGCCGTGGTGAACGTTGATCACCCGATCCTCAGCGCCCTCTTTGCGCAGCGCGTCGAAGGACCCGTCGTTGAAGATCGGGCAATCCTGCAGGATCTCGACGAGCGCCGAGCCCCGGTGCGCGGCGGCAGCGCGCAGCACCTCCGACAGACCCTTGCGGTCGGAATCCAGCGCGCGGCCAACGAAACTCGCCTCGGCGCCCAGTGCCAGCGAGACCGGGTTGAACGGATGGTCAAGCGAGCCCATCGGCGTCGACTTGGTGACCTTGCCGACCTCGGAGGTCGGCGAGTACTGGCCCTTGGTCAACCCGTAGATCCGGTTGTTGAACAGCAGGATGGTCAGGTTGATGTTGCGGCGCAACGCGTGGATCAGGTGGTTACCACCGATCGACAACGCGTCGCCGTCGCCGGTGACGACCCAGACCGACAAGTCCTCGCGCGACAGCGCCAGACCCGTCGCGATCGCGGGCGCACGGCCGTGGATGGAGTGCAGGCCGTAGGTTTCCAGGTAGTAGGGGAACCGGCTCGAGCAACCGATGCCACTGACGAAGACGATGTTCTCGCGCCGTAATCCCAACTCGGGCAAGAAGTTTCGCATCGTGTTGAGAATGACGTAGTCGCCGCAGCCGGGACACCACCGGACCTCTTGGTCGCTGGTGAAGTCCTTGGCCTTCTGCGGCTGATCCGTGGTGGGTACCCGGCCGTGCCCGGACAGCATGTCCGTCAGGCCCAGGTCTGCCCCGATCAGGTCAGTCATAGAACTAGCTCCCTGCTCCCACCGTGGCCGCCGCCAATCTGGCGACCATGGCCTTGTCTTGCTCAATTTCGGCCAACGTGCCGCTCTCCGCCGCCCGGATGATGCGCCCGATCTCGTCGGACAGGAATGCGACGCCCTGGACCTTTGAGACCGACTGCACGTCGACCAGGTACTTCCCGCGCAGCAGCAGCGCCAGCTGACCCAGGTTCATCTCCGGGCACACCACCTGCGAGTAGCGCCGCAGCACCTCGCCGAGGTTGGCCGGGAACGGACGCAGATGGCGCAGGTGCGCGTGGGCGACCTTGATGTCGTTGCGCCGGGCACGCCGGCAGGCCTCGCCGATCGGGCCGTACGAACTGCCCCATCCGATCAGCAGCAGTTCGGCGTCACCGGTCGGGTCGTCGACTTCGATGTCCGGCACGGAGATGCCCTCGATCTTGGCCTCGCGCAGCCGCACCATCAGGTCGTGGTTGGCCGGGTCGTAGGAGATTGCGCCGGTGCCGTTCGCGGACTCCAGGCCGCCGATCCGGTGCTCGAGCCCGGGCGTGCCGGGAATCGCGAACATCCGGGCCAGCGTCTCCGGATCACGCGCGTACGGCATGAACGGTTCGCCCGGACTGGCGAAGGTGTGCTGAATCGGTTGCAGCTCTTCGACATTCGGGATCCGCCACGGCTCGGAGCCGTTGGCGATCGCGCCGTCGGACAGGATCAGCACCGGGGTGTGGTACCCCACCGCGATCCGCACCGCCTCGAGGGCAATGTCGAAGCAGTCCGACGGCGATCGCGGCGCCAGCACGGCCACCGGCGACTCACCGTTGCGTCCGTAGAGCGCCTGCAACAGGTCGGATTGCTCGGTCTTGGTCGGCAGACCGGTCGACGGTCCGCCGCGCTGCACGTCGATGACGATCAGCGGCAACTCGGTCATCACCGCGAGGCCGAGGGCTTCGGACTTCAGCGACAGCCCGGGTCCTGAGGTGCTCGTGACGCCCAGCGCACCGCCGTAGGACGCGCCCAGCGCCGCGCAGATGCCGCTGATCTCGTCCTCGGCCTGGAAGGTCAGGACGTTGAAGTTCTTGTGCTTGGACAGCTCATGCAGAATGTCCGACGCCGGCGTGATCGGGTAGCTGCCCAGCATCACCTGAAGGTCGCCCAGTTGGCCGGCGGCGACGATGCCGTACGCCAGTGCGGTGTTGCCGGAGATCTGGCGATATTCACCGGGCGGCAGCTTCGCCGGCGACACCTCGTAGGTGACCGCGAAGGCTTCGGTGGTCTCGCCGTAGTTCCAGCCCGCTTTCAGCGCCAGGACGTTCGCGTCGGCGACATCGGGCTTGCGGCCGAACTTCTCCTTGATGAACTGCTCGCTGGGCTCGATCGGCCGGCCGTACATCCACGACAGCAGGCCCAGCGCGAACATGTTCTTGGCGCGCTGGCCGTCTTTCTTGGAGGCGCCGATCGCCTCGACGGCGCCGAGGGTCAGCGTGGTCATCGCGACGGCTTCGACCTTGTAGTCGGACAGCTCGCCGGTCTCCAGCGGGTTGCTCTCGTAGCCGACTTTGGCGAGGTTGCGCTTGGTGAACTCGTCAGAGTTGGCGATCACCAGTCCGCCGATCGGCAGGTCGGTGATGTTGGCCTTCAGGGCCGCCGGGTTCATTGCGACCAGGACGTCGGGCCGGTCACCGGCGGTCAGGATGTCATAGTCGGCGATCTGGATCTGGAACGACGAGACGCCGGGCAAGGTGCCCTGCGGGGCGCGGATTTCGGCCGGGTAGCTCGGCTGGGTGGCCAGGTCGTTACCGAAAAGCGCTGCCTCGGTAGTGAATCGGTCGCCGGTGAGCTGCATTCCGTCGCCGGAGTCGCCCGCGAAACGGATGACTATCTTTTCCAGTTTCTCCGGTTTTCTCCGCTCGGGGCGCGCCGTGTCGGCTCCGTTTCCGTTCGGACCCACGTCGCGGCCTCCCGTAGCTGTTCACTGCTCCGGCATGTCGCCGAAACCGGATCGAATCGTCCGAGTACAGCCCCGACCGATTTTTATGTCACTGGCGGTACCGATTATTGCACTTCTCTAAGGGATTCATGGACACCCGTCCATACCTGCACGCTACCGCTTATCCACCAAAGTGCGAGGTCAGACACACGCGGTTGGTACCGATGAAGAGCAAGTGTGGCGTTGGTCACTTTTTGCCGGCGGCAAATCCTAAGAACCGAAGTTACGCATGAGTAACGTTTGCTGGCGATCCGCCTCCCCCATTTGGGGGAGGCCGCCAGCCTGGGCTTACCCGCTTTTTCGGGTCGCCTTGGGCCCGGTTTCCGGCATGGCCGTGGCGTACAGCACCAGGCCCGCGGCGGCGATGAATCCCAGCGAAATGAACGCCGCGTGGTATCCGGCCACGACGACAATCCAGCCCGCGAGGATGTTCGAGCACGCGGCACCGAGACCCCACATAGTGGTCAGTGCGCCGAGGCTCACGTTGAACCGTCCGGTGCCGTGCGTCAGGTCTTGCACTACGAGCGGGAACAGTGCGCCGAAGATGCCGGCTCCGACCCCGTCGAGGACCTGCACGCCGACCAGCCAATAGGGGCTGTCGGAGAGGCGTCAGCAGCAGGTAGATCGACAGATAGGGGCCGAGGCCGTCGCGTACATCGGCAAGAAAGAAGTTCGACAGGTCCAGCGAGCGAGTAATACGAGCCGGTACCGCATCAGCGGCATCCGTGCTCAAGGTCTAGCGGACGAGCGGAGTTGCTACGCGCTCTTGTCGCGGCGCTCGGTACGCGAGGGCTTGCGCGGCACGATCGTCGGCAGCACGTTGTCCTCGACCGTCTCCTTGGTCACCACGACCTTGGCGACGTCGTCGCGGCTGGGGATGTCGTACATCACCGGCAGCAGGACTTCTTCCATGATCGCGCGCAGCCCACGGGCCCCGGTGCCACGGTGGATCGCCTGCTCGGCGATCGCCTCCAGGGCGTCCTGGCTGAACTCGAGTTCGACGTTGTCCATCTCGAACAGCCGGGTGTACTGCTTGACCAAGGCGTTCTTGGGCTCGGAGAGGATCGTGACCAGCGACTCCATGTCCAGGTTGGTCACCGACGCGACCACCGGCAGACGCCCGATGAACTCGGGAATCAAGCCGTACTTGATCAGGTCCTCGGGCATGACCTCGGCGAAGTGGTCGGTGGTGTCGATCTCGGCCTTGGAGCGCACCTCGGCCCCGAAGCCCAGTCCACGCTTGCCCACGCGGTCGGAGACGATCTTCTCCAGCCCCGCGAACGCGCCCGCCACGATGAACAGCACGTTGGTCGTGTCGATCTGGATGAACTCCTGGTGCGGGTGCTTGCGACCGCCTTGCGGAGGCACCGAAGCCTGCGTGCCTTCCAGGATCTTCAGCAGCGCCTGCTGAACGCCTTCACCGGAGACGTCGCGGGTGATCGACGGGTTCTCGCTCTTGCGGGCGATCTTGTCGACCTCGTCGATGTAGATGATGCCGGTCTCGGCGCGCTTGACGTCGTAGTCGGCAGCCTGGATCAGCTTGAGCAGAATGTTCTCGACGTCCTCACCCACGTAGCCGGCCTCGGTCAGCGCCGTGGCATCGGCAATGGCGAAGGGGACGTTGAGCATCTTCGCCAGGGTCTGAGCCAGATACGTCTTTCCGCACCCGGTGGGGCCCAGCATCAAGATGTTGGATTTGGTCAGCTCGACAGACTCGCTGGAACGGGATTCGCGCCCCTTCTCACCAGCCTGGATCCGCTTGTAGTGGTTGTAGACCGCGACGGCCAGGGTGCGTTTGGCGGTGTCCTGGCCGATGACGTAGCCCTCCAGGAACTCCCGGATCTCGGCGGGCTTCGGCAGTTCGTCCAGTTTTACGTCGTCGGCGTCGGCGAGTTCCTCTTCGATGATCTCGTTGCACAGATCTATGCACTCGTCGCAGATGTAAACGCCAGGCCCTGCAATGAGCTTTTTGACCTGCTTCTGGCTCTTCCCGCAGAACGAGCACTTCAGCAGGTCGCCGCCGTCTCCGATGCGCGCCATGGTGCTGGGGGCCTACTTCCTTTTCACCGTTTTGGTTGTGCTATGTCGCGTGTTGTGACCGACGCTACCCGCTTGCTCCACGGCGATGCGACCGATAGAGGTGAATCGCGTCGGTGATATTCGTGTTTGTGCGCCTGAACATATCGCCTTGGGTGGCCCTATGCTCGGCGGGCGCGCCGCCGTGTCGCGGCCGTTATGCGACTGAGGCCGACGCGCCCTATCTCGAGTCGTGACGGATCAGCCCTACTCGACGTTACCGCGTCGATCGCCGACGGCGGTTTCGCCGCCGCTTTGAACTAGCCTGCGCGACAGCCGGTTAGGCGTTCGACGCCGAGAGCTTGCGGTATTCCAGGACCGTGTCGATGATCCCGTAGTCCTTCGCCTCGGCGGCGGTCAGGATCTTGTCCCGGTCGGTGTCCTTGCGGACGACCGCGGCGTCCTTGTTGGTGTGGTGCGCCAGCGTCGTCTCCATCAGCGTGCGCATCCGCTCGATCTCCTTGGCCTGAATCTCCAAGTCGGAGAACTGGCCCTGGATCACCCCGGACAGCGACGGCTGGTGGATCAGGATGCGCGCGTTCGGCAGCGCCATCCGCTTGCCGGGTGTGCCCGCGGCCAGCAGCACGGCCGCGGCAGAGGCGGCCTGACCCAGGCAGACGGTCTGAATGTCGGCCCGGACGTACTGCATGGTGTCGTAGATCGCCATCAATGAGGTGAAACTGCCGCCGGGCGAGTTGATGTACATGGTGATGTCGCGGTCGGGGTCCAGCGACTCCAGCACCAGCAACTGAGCCATGACGTCGTTGGCCGACGCGTCGTCGACCTGGACGCCGAGGAAGATGATGCGCTCCTCGAACAGCTTGTTGTACGGGTTGGACTCTTTGACACCCCAGCTGGAGTGCTCGACAAAGGACGGCAGGATGTAGCGCGCCTGCGGCTGGGTCTCGGGGTTCATTCGGCTTCTCCGGTGATGTGGGCGGCGCGGGTGATGATGTGGTCGACGAATCCGTATTCCAGCGCTTCGGGAGCGGTGAACCACCGGTCGCGGTCGGAGTCGGCCTCGATGCGCTCGATGGACTGGCCGGTGAATTCGGCGTTGAGCCGGAACATCTCTTTCTTGATGACCGTGAATTGCTCGGCCTGGATCGCGATGTCGGCCGCGCTACCGGTCACCCCGCCCAGCGGCTGGTGCATCAGGATGCGCGCGTGCGGCAGCGCGTAGCGCTTGCCCTTGGTGCCGGCGGCCAACAGGAACTCGCCCATCGAGGCCGCCATGCCCATCGCGTAGGTGGCGATGTCGCAGGGCGCCAGCACCATCGTGTCGTAGATCGCCATGCCCGCGCTGATTGATCCACCCGGCGAGTTGATGTAAAGGTGAATGTCCTTGGTCGAGTCTTCGGCGGCGAGCAGCAGAATCTGGGCGCACAGCCGGTTGGCGATGTCGTCGTCGACCTGCGACCCCAGGAAGATGATGCGCTCGGAGAGCAAGCGCTCATAGACCGAGTCGGTGAGGTTCAGACCCAGCGCGCTGGCGCGCATTTCACTCCCACGGCTCACAGTGGGTTACCTGCTTTCTTCATTTTCGCCGCTCCTCCTCATCGCTGAGCTCTGCATCGTCGCCGGCGGCTCGAGTTCCGTATTCACCGACACTAACCAACCCGGGCTTTCGAGGAATCCCCGAAGCACCCGCGTTCGCTCACAGCGTCACTCCGTGTCGTCAGTTTCCTCGTCTTCCGCATCCTGCGCGTCCTGCGCGTCGCGGGTGCCGAAGAACTCGGAGGTGTCGATCACGTTTCCATCGGTGTCGCTGACCGTCGCGGCCTCAACCGCCGCGGCGATGGTCTTCCCACGGCGCACGTCGGCGAACATCGCCGGCAACTGGTTCTGCTGCTGCAAGTAGCCAAGCAGTTCCTGCGGCTGAATGCCGTACTGCCGTGAGGTCGTCACCAACCGCTCGGTCAGGTCGTCCTGGCCGACCTGGATGTCGAGGTCGTCGCCCAGCGCATCGAGTAGCAACTGCGTCTTGATGGCCTTCTCGGCTTCGGTGCGGGCGTCGGCGTCGAACTTCTCGCGCGTCGTGCCCTGCTTCTCGAGGGCCTCGGCGAGCTTCGCCTCGTCGTGATTCAGGCCGTGCAACGCGTTGTGGATGGTGTTGTCCACCTGGGCCTGCACGATCGCCTCCGGCAGTGGCATCTCGACGCCGTCCAGCAATGCCTCCAGCGCGGCGGTGCGGATCTCTTCAGCCTGCTGCACGCGCTTGACCCGGCTGACCTGTTCGGACAGGCTCGTCTTCAGTTCGTCGATCGTGTCGAATTCGCTTGCCAGTTGGGCGAATTCGTCATCAGGCTCGGGCAGCTCGCGCTCTTTGATCGAGCCGACGGTGACGGTGACCTCGGCCTCCTTGCCGGCGTGCGGTCCGGCAGCCAGCACGGTGGTGAAGACCTTTGATTCGCCGACGGAGAGACCGATGATCGCGTCGTCGAGACCGTCGATGAGCTGACCCGACCCGATCTCGTGCGACAGACCCTTCGTCGAAGCCTCGGCAACGTCCTCGCCGTCGATGGTGGCCGACAGGTCGATCGAGACGAAGTCACCGGTCGCGGCGGGCCGCTCGACTCCGGTCAGGGTGCCGAATCGGGCGCGCAGGTTCTGCAGTTCGGTGTCGATGTCCTCATCGCTGACCTTGATCGGGTCGACGGTGATCTTCAGTGCGCTGAGGTCCGGCAGAGTGAACTCGGGCCGCACGTCGACTTCGGCGGTGAACACCAGTTCTTCGCCGTACTCCTTCTTGGTGACCTCGATCTCCGGCTGGCCGAGCGGCCGCACGTCGGACTCGGTCACGGCTTGGCCGTAGCGGCTCGGCAGCGCTTCGTTGACGACCTGATCGAGGATCGCCTCCTTGCCGACCCGGGCCTCCAGCAACTTGGCGGGGGCCTTGCCTGGGCGGAAGCCCGGGAGCCGAACCTGCTTCGCGAGCTCTTTGTAGGCCCGGTCGAAGTCTGGCTTCAGTTCCCCGAACGGCACCTCTACGTTGATGCGAACCCTGGTGGGGCTCAGCTGCTCGACGGTGCTCTTCACGGGTGTACTCCTTGCTTGTACTGAGGGTCTTGTCATGCATCAAGCCCGTTGGGGTGTGGCGCGGCAGTCGGGGTGACAGGATTTGAACCTGCGGCCTTCCGCTCCCAAAGCGGATGCGCTACCAAGCTGCGCTACACCCCGCGGTGACCACGCGATCCTACGGCCACGGCTCGCCGGGCCTGTACCGGCCTCACGACGAGATCACGGGACGGCAACATTTGGATTTGATGTCTGCCGCGCCGTAAAGTCGCGCTCGACTAATACACGCGGGCGTAGCTCAATGGTAGAGCCCTAGTCTTCCAAACTAGCTACGCGGGTTCGATTCCCGTCGCCCGCTCGAAACGGGCGCGGGCAACCGGGGCCGACTAGGCTACTAACGCTAAGCAGGCCAATGTCGGTCGTCAGGCCGACGTTGGGTGCCGGAGGCCGTCGAGGCCGCCGGCGAGGCTGAGGAGGCCGACCCATTCCGCATCCAGGCGCCACGGCTGACATCCAGATACATGGCTCATGCGAGACGCGTTTCGATGGCATGCGCGAGGCGTTCGAGCAGAACTTTCTGCAGGGCAAGGAAATTGGCGCAGCGGTCGCCGCCTGGGTCGACGGGGAACTGGTCGTCAATCTGTGGGCCGGCTCAGCTGATGCCGAAGGCGCCCGTCCGTGGCAGGTGGACACGCTGTCCACCGTGCTGTCCGGCACCAAGGGCCTGACCAGCACCTGTGTGCATCAACTCGTGGAGCGCGGTGAGCTCGACCTGAACGCGCCGGTGGCCCGGTACTGGCCCGAGTTCGCCCAGGCCGGCAAGCAAGACATCACTCTCGGCATGGTGATGAGCCACCGATCCGGGGTGATCGGGCCCCGTCAGCGGATGGATTGGACGAAAGTCACCGACTGGGATTTCGTCTGCGAACGTCTGGCCGCGGCCGAACCGTGGTGGGAACCGGGAACCGCCCAGGGCTACCACATGACGACCTTCGGATTCATCCTCGGCGAGATCTTCCGCCGGGTCACCGGCGGCACGGTGGGTCAGTACCTGCGCACCGAGATCGCCGAACCGCTGGGCGCCGAAATCCATATCGGCACTCCCCGCAGCCAACAACACCGTTGCGCCGATCGGATCGCCAAGCCGCACATCCGCCAGATGCTGGCCGACGTCAACGCCCCCGGCTACCCCACCTCGCTCAGCGAACACCCGAAGGCGGGCCTGGCCGTGTCGATGGGGTTCGCGCCGGACGACGAAGTCGGCTCCAACGACCTGGACCTGTGGCGTGAACTCGAGTTCCCGGGCACCAACGGGCAGGTGTCAGCGCTGGGGCTGGCGACGTTCTACAACGCGTTGGCGCAGGAGCAACTGCTCAGCCGCAAGCAGATGGATCTGATCCGGGTCTGCCAGGGTGGCCTCGAGACGGACCTGGTTCTCGGTCCACGCGTCGCCGACCATGGCTGGGGGCTGGGCTACATGCTCAACCAGCGCTGCGTCAACGGTCCCAACCCGTGGATCCTCGGCCATGGCGGCCTTGGCGGCTCGTTCGGTTTCGTTGACCTGGAGAACCGAATCGGTTACGCGTACGTGATGAATCACTTCGACCCGACCAAGGCCAACGCCGACCCTCGCAGCGTGGTCATGAGCAACGAGATCTATCGGGTCCTCGGCGTCAAAACGGATTGACACGCAAAACGGCACTGCCGGTCGAGGCAGTGCCGTTTTGGCTCACGTTCGTGAACGATCGGTCAGCGGCGACCCCAGTCGTCGTGACGTCCGAAATCGTCATGGCGATCGAAGTCGCCGCGCGGGCCGAAGTTGTCCCGCTGGCCACCCCATCCGCCCCGGAAGTTGTCGTGACACCCTCCCCGGTCCCAGTTATCACCCCAGCCCGGATCCCACCAGTCGCCGGGACACCAGGTCGGCAGGGGTCCGGTTGGGCTTGAGCCTCGGTTGCGACAGCGATGCCCGCCAACCCCATACCGGCGGCGATTGCGGCAGTTGCTGCGATGATGCGTACCGTTTTCTTCATGCGGTCATGGTTACCTAGACCGCAAACGTTGAAAATGTCTGGGAATTAACCTTTTTCGATCCGTTATTTTCTGTGTTTCGCGGATTTTCACGCTGCGGTGCGATGCCGAACTGTGACAATAGAGGTTCGCTGCGACCGTCACCTGCAGCGACGATCATCTCGAATCAGTTACTTTCGCTCACGAGTCCCGCCCAACCGCCGAGTTGCCGCGAGCCGAAAAATCCGACCCTCCGGACGAGTCGCCGCCACACAAAACCCCCCTGCCCGGACCCCGAGCGGCTTAGGCAGACGCGGTTCTGCGTATCGACTCCTGGGGCGAATATCGGAGGCGATGACGATAGCTCAGCTGGACGAATCGCCGCCGCCGCCCGAATCGCCGCCGCCGCCCGAGTCACCACCGCCGCCCGAATCGCTGCTTCCCGAGTCGCCGCCGCCCGAGTCGCTGGATCCCATCGACCCGCCAGAGTCAGACGGTCCGCCTGCATCAGACGATCCGCCAGAGTCTGGAGCGGCAGCCCCCGCGTCCGGAGCGGATCCTCCGCCGGCGTCCGAGGGCGCGCCTGCATCGGGAGCAGGAGCGCCGGCATCCGGCCCGGAAGCGCCCGGCTCCACCCGGGTCGTGCCCTCCCGGGTCACCCGCTCCACCCGGGTCGTGCCCTCCCGAGTCACCCGCTCCACCCGGGTCGTGTCCGCCGGGCTCACCGGCTCCGCCGGGGTCGTGTCCGCCGGGCTCACCGCCCGGGTCATGTCCACCCGGCCCGCCCGGGTCATGTCCACCCGGCTCGCCCGGCCCGCCCGGGTCATGTCCACCCGGGTCGTGTCCTCCGGGCTCCCCTGGTCCCCCGGGTCCACCCGGCCCGCCAGGGCCGCCGGGGTCGCCCGGTCCCCCGGGTCCGTGACCGCCAGGTCCGCCAGGTCCATGACCGCCGTGTCCGCCACCGTGGCCGCCGCCCGGTTCATGTCCGCCCGGGCCGCCGGGTCCGCCGGGATCACCAGGGCCACCGGGGCCACCCGGTCCCGGACCGCCCGGGCCTCCGGGCCCGGGACCACCGGGGCCACCCGGGCCGGGGCCGCCGGGGCCACCGGGATGACCGATGATCGGCGGCGGTCGCTGCACGATGGTCGGTCCGTTGTTGTAGATGTTTGGGGGTACCACGTTGCCGTGGCACGCGTTCCAATCCCAGTTGGTGCCCCACGACGGGTCCCAGAAATCACCCGGGCACCAATTCGGCCCCGGTAGCGCATGGGCCTCGGGCACGCCGCCCAGACCCGCCAATCCCAACGCTGCGGCCATCGCTGCCGACGCGATCGCACAGCTCGCAAACTTGTTCATGGGTTACAGAGATACGCCCGGAGGCTATGCGCGGGCCCAGCGATCCCTTTTGACCAGATGAGAAAACGGCAGCAGACTCCGCAGTCAGGTCTGGCAGGTCGGGCACCAAAAGAGGTTACGGCCCTCCAGTTCGGCTGTGCGGATCGAAGTTCCACACACCCTGCACGGGTCAGCGGCACGGCGATAGACGTAGGTACGCGGCCGACCGGGCCCGTACGACGGTGCGCCGTGGTCATGTTCGGGCCGCACCGTGATGATCTTGCCGCGACGTACTCCGACTTTCATCAGGTCCACCAAGTCGGTCCATGCGTCGGCGAACTCTGCCTCACCGACCTTCTGGCCGGGCCGATACGGGTCGATGTTGTGACGGAACAACAGCTCGTTGCGGTAGACGTTGCCGACGCCGGCGATGATGGTCTGATCCATCAACAGTGCACCAATTGGTCTGCGGGACTTGCTAATCCGCCCCCATGGCCACGACGGCTCGGCGTCCTTGCGCAGCGGGTCGGGCCCCAGTCGGGCGACCACATCGGCGACCTGAGCTTCGTCGATGACCTCGCACACCGTCGGCCCGCGCAGGTCGGTGCCGTACTCAACGCCGACCATCCGCATCCGCACCGCTCCCACTGCGTCGGGCAGCGGATCGTCGAGCGGCCGCGCCCACTCGGTGAACTTGCCGTAGAGACCCAGATGCACGTGCACGATCGCGCCGCCGTCGTAGTGATGGAACAGGTGCTTGCCCCAGGCGGTGGCCCGTCGCAGCGTCTGCCCGTCGACGGACGCCGCTTCGAACCGGCCCTGCGGGCTCGACACCGCCACCGGCGCGCCCGCGAAACGACGCTGATGGAGCCGGGCTAGTCGATGGAGGGTATGCCCTTCGGGCACGCCGACTACTCGCTGCCGGCGCCGGGCACCGGCGGCGCCTGGTGGGTGCGCTCGTACTCGTCGAGGATGTCGATACGCCGTTGGTGGCGTTCAGCTTTCGACCACGGGGTAGTTAGGAACGCGTCAACGAACGTCAACGCCTCGGGCACGGTGTGCATCCGGCCGCCGATGCCGATCAGCTGAGCATTGTTGTGCTGGCGGGCCAGCGACGCGGTTTCCACGCTCCACGCCAGAGCGCAGCGCGCACCCGGGACTTTGTTGGCCGCGATCTGCTCACCGTTGCCCGATCCCCCGATCACGATGCCCAGGCTGTCCGGGTCGGCGACGGTCTTCAGAGCCGCATCGATACAGAACGCCGGGTAGTCGTCCTCGGCGTCGTAGGTGTAGGCGCCGCAGTCGATCGGCTCGTGGCCGGTCTCTTTCAGGTGCTCGATGATCTGCTGCTTGAGTTCGTAGCCGGCGTGGTCGGAGCCGAGGTATACGCGCATGACGAAATCCTCGCACCGCCGAGGAGATTTAGTCGAACTCGGGTGCCTCCGTGCGACTCCGCTTGAGCTCCCAGAAGTGCGGGTAGGCGGCGAAGGTCACCGAGGCGTCCCAGAGCTTGCCGGCCTCTTCGCCGCGCGGAATCCGCGACAACACCGGACCGAAGAACGCCGTCCCGTTGATGTGGATGGTGGGCGTGCCGACGTCGTCGCCGACCGCGTCCATTCCGGCGTGGTGGCTCTTGCGTAGCGCCTCGTCGTAGGCGTCGCTGGTGGCGGCATCGGCGAGCTCGGCCGGCAGGTCCAGCGCCTTGAGCGACTGCGTGATCACGTCGTCGAGGTCTTTGTTGCCCTCGTTGTGAATTCGAGTGCCCATCGCCTCGTACAGCGGGGCCAGGATCTCAGAGCCGTGGGCCTGCTCGGCGGCGATCGCCACCCGCACCGGGCCGAACGCCTTGGCCAGCCTCTCCTTGTACTCAGACGGCAGGCCCTCACGGTTCTCGTTGAGCACCGCCAGGCTCATCACCTGAAAGTTCACCTCGATGTCGCGGACCTTTTCCACTTCCAGGATCCAGCGCGAGGTGATCCATGCCCACGGGCACAGCGGGTCGAACCAGAAATCGGCAACTGATTTCTCAGACATGCTGAAGATCCTCTCGTCAACGGTCGGCAACCCGCTCAGCACAACCCTAGCCGCGGCGGTCCAATTCCCGGCGTGGACACAGAACCGCCACAGGGCTGAATTCGTCGGCTCCCCCTCGCCCCGCTTCGCGGCCCGCGTTGTCGCCTAGATTGGACTACGTGGCTCTTCCCAACCTCACCCGTGATCAGGCCGTCGAACGCGCGGCGCTCGTCACCGTGGACAACTACCAGATCGCCTTGGACCTCACCGACGGTGACGGGAAGCCAGGCGAACAGACCTTCCGCTCCACCACGACCGTCACGTTCGACGCGGTTCCCGGCGCCGATACCGTCATCGACCTCGCGGCCGCAACCGTTCACAGCGCGACGCTCAACGACCGCGACATCGACGTGTCGGGCTATGACGAGTCGACCGGTATCCCGCTGAAGGGTTTGGCCGAGCACAACGTCCTGGTGGTTCACGCCGACTGCCGCTACTCGAACACCGGCGAGGGTCTGCACCGGTTCGTCGACCCCGTCGACAGTGAGGTCTATCTCTACTCGCAATTCGAAACCGCCGATGCCAAGCGGATGTTCGCGTGCTTCGACCAACCCGACCTGAAAGCCACCTTCGACATCTCGGTGACGGCGCCGCAGCACTGGCAGGTGGTGTCCAACGGTGCGACGGCGAGCGCGGTCGACGGTGTGCACACGTTCGCCACCACCCCGAAGATGAGCACCTATCTGGTCGCGCTGATCGCCGGTCCCTACGCCCGCTGGGATGATGTCTACCGCGACGAGCACGGCGAGATCGCGCTCGGCCTGTTCTGCCGGGCCACACTGGCTGAATTCATGGACCCCGAGCGGCTGTTCACTCAGACCAAACAGGGTTTCGGCTTCTACCACAACAACTTTGGCGTTCCATACGCGTTCGGCAAGTATGACCAGTTGTTCGTGCCGGAGTTCAACGCGGGCGCCATGGAGAACGCCGGCGCGGTGACGTTCCTGGAGGATTACGTCTTCCGCAGCAAAGTGACCCGGGCGTCCTACGAGCGCCGCGCCGAGACGGTGCTGCACGAGATGGCGCACATGTGGTTCGGCGACCTGGTCACCATGCGGTGGTGGGATGACTTGTGGCTCAACGAGTCCTTCGCCACCTTCGCCTCGGTGCTGTGCCAGAGCGAGGCCACCGAATACACCGAGGCGTGGACCACCTTCGCAAACTCCGAAAAGTCGTGGGCCTACCGGCAAGACCAGCTTCCCTCGACCCACCCGGTGGCCGCGGACATCCCGGATCTGGCCGCCGTCGAGGTCAACTTCGACGGCATCACCTACGCCAAGGGCGCCAGCGTGCTCAAGCAGCTGGTGGCCTACGTCGGGCTGGAGCACTTCCTGACCGGGCTGCGCGATTACTTCCGCGCCCACGCGTTCGACAACGCCACGTTCAGCGACCTGCTTACTGCGCTGGAGAAAGCCTCGGGGCGCGACCTGTCCGACTGGGGCCGTCAGTGGCTGAAGACGACCGGCCTGAACACACTGCGCGCCGACTTCGACGTTGACGCCGACGGCCGGTTCACCCGGTTCGCGGTCACGCAGAGCGGCGCCGCACCCGGCGCCGGCGAGACGCGGGTGCACCGGCTCGCGATCGGCATTTACGACGACGACGGCAGCGGGAAGCTGACCCGGTCGCATCGCCAAGAACTCGATATCGACGGCTCGAGCACGGAAGTTGCTGAACTGGTGGGGTTTCGGCCGGCCGCCTGGTCCTGGTCAACGATGACGATCTGACCTACTGCTCGCTGCGGCTGGACTCAGGGTCGCTGGACACCGCACTGGGCCGCATCGCTGACATCGCCGAGCCGTTGCCACGGACACTGGTGTGGTCAGCGGCCTGGGAAATGACCCGTGACGCCGAGTTGCGCGCCCGCGATTTCGTGGCGCTGGTGTCCGGCGGCATTCAAGCCGAAACCGAGGTCGGCGTCGCCCAGCGGCTGCTGCTGCAGGCGCAGACCGCACTGGGTTCCTACGCCGACCCGGAGTGGGCGCAGGCAGAGGGCTGGCCGGCGTTCGCCGACCGGCTGCTGGAGCTGGCCCGCGGCGCGGCGCCGGGCTCCGATCACCAATTGGCGTTCGTCAACGCGCTCTGCACGTCGTTGCTGTCGCCGCCGCAGGTTTCGGTGCTGAACGACCTCCTCGACACTGACCCCGCCGAGCTGGGCCTGACCGGTCTGACGGTCGACACCGATCTGCGCTGGCGGATCGTCACCGCGCTGGCCGCCGCCGGCGCGATCGACGCCGACGGTCCGGACACGCCGTTCATCGACGCTGAGGTGAAGCGCGACCCGACGGCGGCCGGCAAACGGAACGGGGCTCAGGCCGCAACCGCGCGACCGCAGGCGGCGGTCAAGGAGGCGGCGTGGACGTCAGCCACCGAAGACGACACGTTGGCCAATATCACCACCCGGTCGATCATCGCCGGCTTCGCTCAGCCCGGCCAGGGTGAGCTGCTCAAGCCCTTCGGCGCGCGGTACTTCGCCGCGATCCCCGGCATCTGGGAGCGGCGGTCCAGCGAGGTCGCGCAGACCGTGGTGGTCGGCTTGTACCCGTCGTGGGACATCAGCGACGACGGCATCGCCGCGGCGGACGCATTCCTAGCCGCTCCCGACCTGCCTCCGGCGCTGCGCCGACTGGTATCAGAGGGCCGCGCCGGCATCGAAAGGTCGCTGCGGGCACGACGATTCGACGGTGCCGGCGAAGGCTGACCGGGCTGTCAGGCCGGCGAGATGCCGGCGCTGGTCACGCGGACCGCGCTGATCAGACCGCCGATCAGGTGGCCGTAATTGAACGACGCCGCCGCAGCGGCGACACCGAGTGGCGCCGCCGACTCGGCTCCGCGACCACGGACCGCCGAGCCGTAGACGACCTCGATCGCGTGCTGATCCGGCGAGACGGCGATCAACACCGCGTCGTTCGGCGTCGGCACGTCGGCCAGGATTTCGCGGGCGCGCGCCCCGGTGTCGCTACCCAGGTCGCCGATGTAAACCGCGAAGCGTGCACCCGAGGCGCGCGACCCGTAGGTCAGCGCGTCATCCAGGTGGACGAGGTCGTCGATCGAAAACGGGTAGTGCGACGACAGTTCGCCGGGCTCGGTGACACCCGAGATGCGGCCACTGGTCGTGATCGCCGAGCCGTGAGGCAACTCGGCGGGAGTGACGGTAGCGAGCTCACCACTTGCCACTTGCTCCACCTCCCACGCTGAACTCGGCGTGACCGTGGCCGTGACCCATGGCCTCGTCGGTCGCGGCCCACAGGACGGGTGCATGCGTCCAAGGCTGCGACAGCTTGTACGCCGCCGGGTGCGGGCCCTTGCGTGACCAGATCGCCGCGGACAGCAGGGCTGCCAACAACAGCGGGACAGCAAGCAACATCACGTGCAATTCCATGGTGTTCACGACCGAAACCGTATCCCACCGGGGATGCGAGAGCTACACACGCAGGGTTAAGCCGCGCCTTCGCCGAGGTATCGCGCCCACGCCGGATCGAGCTCCTTGACCGTGGACAACAGCCGCCAGTGCTGACCCTTGGGCGGCATCGGCGCCATCCGCAGCGACCAGCCCAGTTCAGCCAGCAACCTGTCGCCCTTGCGGTGGTTGCAGGTCGAGCAGCATGCCACGCAGTTCTCCCACGAATGACCCCCGCCGCGACTGCGCGGCACCACATGGTCGACCGTGTCGGCCTTGGCTCCGCAGTAGGCGCAGCAGAACCGGTCGCGGTGCATCAGGGCCGCACGGGTCATCGGGACCCGGGCCCGATAGGGCACGCGGACGAAGGTGCGCAAGCGGATCACCGATGGCACCGCGATCGTCCGTGTCGCGGAGTGGACGACGGGACCGGTCGGGTCGTCGTGCACGACGTCCGCCTTGCCGCAGATCAACATCACGATCGCCCGCCGGACCGGCAACGCCGTCAGGGGCTCGTAGGTGGAGTTGAGAAGCAGTACCCGGCGGCGGTTCCACACGGATCCGCCGTCGTGAAGGGCCGGCTGATGGGTGTCGACGGTATGGACGCTGTGCAGGGTCGAGCCGATCGCGGGCCCATTGAGGCCAGCCGCGGCACCCGAACTGTGGTGGCTGCGGCGTTTTGTGCGCTGCGCCATGCGTCCTCCGTGACCAGTCCACCACGATTCGCCAGCGAGCGCACGCCAAATTGGCCGGTGTTGGCTGGTCAATCCGGTGAACTCCGGGTGCCAACGCCTGTACTCAAGGTTCACCTGTCGCTCGGCGGCCCAATCTGGGCATGGCCCACAATGGACGCGATGGAACAACCACAAGAGACCTTCTACGACGCTGTCGGTGGCGCGAAGACGTTTCACGCGATCGTTGCGCGCTTCTACGAGCTGGTCGCCGAGGACGAGATTCTGCGGCGTCTCTATCCCGAAGACGACCTGGCCGGCGCCGAGGACCGACTGCGGATGTTCCTCGAGCAGTACTGGGGCGGCCCGCGTACGTACTCCGAGCAGCGTGGCCATCCCCGACTGAGGATGCGGCACGCGCCGTTCCAGATCGGCCCGTTCGAACGCGACGCCTGGCTGCGGTGCATGCACACAGCGGTCGCGTCAATCGACTCGACAACTCTCGACGACGAGCATCGCAAAGCGCTGCTCGACTACCTGGAAATGGCGGCGCAATCCATGGTGAATTCGGCATTCTGATGAACACCCCTCGACAGCGGCCGTGGTGGGCGGACGCGTTGTTCTATCAGGTGTATCCGCGATCATTCGCCGACAGCAACGGCGACGGCGTCGGCGACATCGACGGTGTGGCCGACCAGTTGGACTATCTTGACCGACTCGGCGTCAACTCGATCTGGTTCAGTCCGATCATGGTGTCTCCCATGGCCGATCACGGCTATGACGTGTCGGACCCGCGCGACATCGATCCCCTGTTCGGCAGCCTGGCCGCACTCGAACGCCTGATCGTTTCCGCGCACGAACGCGGCATCAAGATCACGATGGACCTGGTGCCCAACCACACCAGCTCGGCACACCCGTGGTTCCAGGAGGCGCTGGCCGCCCAACCGGGCAGCGCTGCCCGCGACCGCTACATCTTCCGCGACGGACGAGGACCCGGTGGGTCCGAGGCACCGAACAACTGGCAGTCGGTATTCGGCGGACCGTCCTGGACGCGGGTCACCGAACCGGACGGCAAGCCGGGCCAGTGGTATCTGCATCTCTTCGATGTCGAACAGCCGGACCTGAATTGGGATAACACCGAGGTTTTCGACGACCTCGAGAAGACGCTGCGATTTTGGCTGGAGCGCGGCGTCGACGGCTTCCGCATCGATGTCGCGCACGGGATGGCCAAGCCGCCCGGCCTTCCCGACACCGACGTCGAAATGCGGCCGCGGATGCTCAGCGACGGCGACCCCCGGTTCAACCATCCCAATGTGCATGCGATTCACCGCAACATCCGCCGGGTGATGAACGACTTCCCGGAGGCGGTGACCATCGGCGAGGTCTGGGTGTTCGACAACGCCAGCTGGGCCGAGTACGTCCGCGCCGACGAGTTGCACCTGGGCTTCAATTTCCGCATGGTGCGCGCGGACTTCGACCTCATCGAGATCCACGACGCGATCGAGAACACGCTGGTCGCTGCCGCGCTGGAAAACGCCACCCCGACATGGACTTTGGAAAATCACGACGTCGTCAGGGCGCCCACCCGCTACGGCGGCGGCGACGTTGGTCTGGACCGGGCCCGGGCGATGGCGCTGCTGACCCTCGCCCTGCCGGGCGCGGTATTCCTTTACAACGGGCAGGAATTGGGACTGCCGAATGTCGAGTTGCCCGATGAGGCGCTGCGCGATCCGACGTGGGAACGTTCCGGGCACACCGTCCGCGGCCGCGACGGATGCCGCATTCCGGTTCCGTGGCGCGGCGACGCTCCGCCGTTCGGTTTCTCCACCTCGCCCGACACCTGGTTGCCGATACCCGCCGAGTGGGAGTCACTCACAGTGGAGAAGCAGGTGCTCAACGCCGACTCGACGTTGTCATTTTTCCAGCACGCGCTCGAACTACGGCGTAGCCGTATCGAATTCACCGGTGACAGCATCGAATGGCTCGACATGCCCCGCGATGCGCTTGCCTTCGCTCGCGGCGACGACGGGTTGTGCTGTGTGCTCAACGCAGGCAGCACGCCGATTGCGCTGCCGGAAGGAGAGTCGCTGTTGACGAGCGCGCCCTTGGTCGACGGAGAACTCCCGGCGAACGCGGCGGCGTGGCTGGTGCTGTCGGACCCCGGCAGGTAGCGCTTCACCGCGCTTATCTCTTATACATAACGCATGACGTACGCGTGGACGGTCATCGGAGCTGGGCCTGCGGGCATCGCGGCGGTTGGGAAACTTCTCGATCGCGGCGTGGCCGACAACGCCATCGCCTGGATTGACCCGGAGTTCAAAGCGGGTGACCTCGGCGCAAAGTGGCGATCGGTGTCCAGTAACACCAAGGTCGGTGCGTTCCTGGAATATCTCAACGGCGCCAATTCTTTTCGGTTCTCCGAAGCACCCCCGATGCCGCTGACCGAGATCGACCCCGAGGAAACCTGCGCCCTCGCCCTGGCTGCCGATCCACTGCTCTGGGTCACCGAGCAGCTACGGCAGCGGGTGGACACCTTCGAAACGACGGCGACCGGGCTGGTGTTGCAGAGCCGGCAGTGGCGGATCGACACCGAGCAACAAGACCTGACGTCGGACAACGTAATTCTGGCGATCGGGGCAACGCCGAAGACGCTGGAATACCCTCAACTGCGGGAGATTCCGTTAGAGGTTGCTCTCGACCCGGAAAAGCTCGCCAAAGAACCGCTGGAGAACGCCACGGTCGCGGTATTCGGTTCATCGCACTCGTCGATGATCGTGCTTCCGCACCTGCTGCACCTCCCAGTGGCGAAGGTGGTCAACTTCTACCGCAGTCCAGTCAAATACGCTGTCTACTTGGACGATTGGATCTTCTACGACGACACCGGCCTTAAAGGCCGAGCAGCAGAATGGGCCCGGGAGAACATCGACGGAGTGCTGCCGGAACATCTGGAGCGGTGCCTGGTCGACGGCCCCGATTTCGACGAGAAGCTCGCCGAGTGCAATTTCGCCGTCTACACCGTCGGCCTCGACCGGCGGACTCTCCCCGAAACCAGACAATGGGGTCAGCTTGATTACAACGCCGACAACGGCATTCTGGCCCCCGGACTCTTCGGGGTCGGGATCGCATTTCCCCAGCGCGCGGTCGACCGCTACGGGTATGTCGAATACCGCGTCGGCCTGAAGAAATTCATGGATTACCTCCACGAAGTGCTGCCGCTGTGGACCCGCTACTCGACGTGATCAGCGCAGCACAACCGCCGGATCACCGCGGCGACGGTAGACCGAGCCGAATCGCGCGTCGATACGCAGCCAGGCCCGCAGCACGCGAACCCGCACAATCTCCTCCGAATCGACGGCGTCGGCCTCTTGCGGTAGGAAACCCATTGCTGTCAAAGCGAATACGCAACGCATCGGGACGCCGACGCTGTCGCCGCCGGCACTGACCCGGATTACCTCCTGGTCTAGCAGTGACACCGGCGGCCCTTGTGCACTGCTGTGCTCCTTGGCCAACTGGGACCCCCGCTGAGCCAGATCCAGCATCAGCCGGGCCGGCACGTCATCGAGGTGAGCGAATCCCGAGTCCGGCGGCAACGCACCACGCCACGCCGAATCCATCGGAAAGCCCGGGTTGACGAAACCCGTGCTGTCGGAGCTGTCCATGGCAGCCAACCCACGCGCCAATTCGTCTGCGCCAACCGACAAGTCGTCGGGACGCACCGCACCGGCCACCACCCTGCTGGCCAGCACATCCAAACCGGTTGACGCCCAAGCGGTGAACTCCCCCGCCGACCGTGCCCGCAACCGAATGACCGTGGCGGCATCGAGACGCGCCGCCCGCTCGACGAACGCGGCCAGGTCGGCGCGGTGGGCGTCAACGGAATCGGGGCCCAGCCACACGCCCCGGTCGGCTATCTCAGCCACCGCTGCAGGTATTCCCGATGGTGTGGCGTCAGGCGCACCAATCGCTGCTCGTCGATGTTGAAAGCGGCCAGCTGCGACTCGCCGATCACCGCAGGCTTCGACTCCGGATCCGCGTTGACCGAACGCACCTCGTAGCCGAGGGTGAAATCGACTGCCCGCAACCGCTTCGTCCACATCGTTACCTGCAGCGGCGAATCCATCAGCCGAAGTTGACCTTTGTAGGAGACGCGGACGTCCGCGATCAACAGTCCGATGTCGAGGATGTCGGACTCGAAAGCCGGTTTGAGGAACGGGACGCGCGCCTCTTCCATGATCGTGACCATGGTCGCGTGGTTGACATGCTGATACATGTCGATGTCCGACCACCGGACCGGAACCGCCGCAACGAATCCTGGCTGGTTCAACCTGCTGCTCCTCGCCCGCTGGTGCGTGTCATCGAACGAATCTGGCGCGCCGCCACCGACAGGGTGGCCAAGTCCCGTTGGCCACTTTCGTGAAGCTCTATGAGCGTCCGTCGCGCCCGCTCGACCCGCGATGCGCTGGTGTGCTCCCATTCGGCGATCTTCTCTTCGCCGGTCTCCTCCGGCTCACCGACCGCCAGCACGTCGAAGCACAGCGAGCGCAATGACGAGTAGATGTCATCACGAATCGCCAGGCGCGCCAACGAGTGCCAGCGGTCGGCCCGCGGTAGTTCGGATACCGCGGTGAGAAGACCGTCGGTGCCCAGGCTGTCCATCAACGCGAAATACGTGTCGGCAACCTCGGCCGGCTCGCGATCTTCGATGTCGGCGACGTCGATGATGTCCAGCAGGCTGAAACGGTACAAACCGACGGCCACCATGTAGCCGAGGTCCTGCGACGCGCCCTGCCCGACGAAGTCAGCGGCTTCCTTCTCGACGATTGCCTTGTCGTCACCTCGCAGCCACTCCGACATCCGCGGCGTCAGTTCCGCGACTTTCCTGGCAAATCTGTTGATTTCGGCACCGACCGCGAGCGGCTGCGGACGGTAGTTGAGCAGCCAGCGTCCGGCGCGGTCGATCAGCCTTCGGGTGTCGAGCGTCATCTGATCGGACAGCGCGATCGGCAGTCCTTCCGAACGGATGCTGTGCCATAGCTGTTCCACCCCGAAGATGGCGTCGGTTGCCGCGTAGGTGCGCACCGCATCCACCGGGCTCACGCCGGTATCCTGGGTGATGCGGTAGTCGTAACTGATGCCGGCGGTGTCCACCAGATCATTGACCAGCATGGTGGTCACGATTTCTCGGCGCAATTGGTGGGAGCGGATCGCGGGCCCGCACCGCTCCCGCAGCTGCGACGGGAAATAACGCGGTAGCTTGCGGGCGAAGACCTCTTGGTCCGGCAGATCGGTTTCCAGCAGTTCTTCTTTGAGCGTGAGCTTGACGTGCGCCATCAACGTCGCGAGTTCCGGCGAGGTGAGTCCCAGGCCGACCTCGAGCCGGCGCGCGATTTCCTTTTCCGACGGCAGCGCTTCGAGTTCGCGATTGAGCCCACGCTCGGCCACCAGATACTTGATCTGGTCGGCGTGTACTGGCAGCAGGCTGGGGGCGTTGGCGCGGCTGGTGCCGATCAGGTCGTTTTGGTCGGCATTGTCGGCGAGCACGAGCGCGGAGACCTCGTCGGTCATCGACTCGAGCAGTCTGGCGCGTTCGGCCGGGTCGATCTTGCCCGCAGTCACCTGCGCGTCGACCAGGATCTTGATGTTGACCTCGTGGTCCGAACAGTCCACCCCGGCGGAGTTGTCCATCGCGTCGGTGTTGATTCGCCCACCGCACAGATCGAACTCGACCCGCCCGAGCGCCGTGACACCCAGATTGCCGCCCTCGCCAACAACTTTCGCGCGCAACTGGTTCGCGTTGACCCGCAACGCATCGTTGGCCCGGTCTCCGACGTCCGCGTCCGACTCCGATTCGGCCTTGACGTAGGTGCCGATACCGCCGTTGAACAACAGATCCACCGGGGCCAGCAGAATCGCGCGCACCAGGTTCGGGGGCGTCATCTCGGTGACGTCGTCGTCGATGCCCAGCGCCACGCGGACCTGATCGCTGATCGGGATGGATTTGTGTTCGCGGCTGTACACCCCACCGCCCTCGCTGATCAGGGACGTGTCGTAGTCGTCCCAGCTGGAGCGGGGCAGGTCGAACATCCGCTGTCGTTCCCGCCAGGAAGCGGCGGAATCGGGGTCGGGGTCTACGAAGATATGTCGGTGGTCGAAGGCGGCCAGCAACCGAATGTGCTTGGACAGCAACATCCCATTGCCGAACACATCACCGCTCATGTCACCGACGCCGACAACCGTGAAGTCTTCGGTCTGGGTGTCGACGCCCATTTCGAGGAAGTGCCGCTTGACCGCCTCCCAGGCGCCCTTGGCCGTGATGCCCATGACCTTGTGGTCGTAGCCCACCGAGCCGCCGGACGCGAAGGCGTCGCCCAGCCAGAAACCGTAGGAATGGGCGACGTCGTTGGCGATGTCGGAAAAGGTGGCGGTGCCCTTGTCGGCGGCCACCACCAGATAGGCGTCGTTGCCGTCGCGACGCACCACTTCCCTTGGGGCGGTTACCTCGCGGGAGTTGTGGTCGACGTTATCGGTGACGTCGAGCAGACCGGAGATGAACAGCTTGTAGCAGGCGATGCCTTCGTTGCGGTTCGCCTCTCGGTCGGCGGCGGCATCTCCGGTGGGCAGCGGCGGCTGCTTGACGACGAATCCGCCCTTGGCGCCGACCGGCACGATGACCGCGTTCTTGACGGCCTGCGCCTTGACCAGTCCCAGGATCTCGGTGCGGAAGTCTTCCCGACGGTCCGACCAGCGCAGGCCGCCGCGCGCGACGTAGCCGAATCGCAGGTGCACACCCTCGACGCGGGGCGAGTAGACGAAGATTTCGAACTTGGGACGCGGTAGCGGAAGCTCTTCGATGAGCTGAGCATCCAGTTTCAGCGACAGCACATTCTGCCGGCGGGCCGAGCCTTCGTACGTCACAAAGTAATTGGTGCGCAGGGTGGCCTGAATCAGCTCGGCGAACGCGCGCAGGACACGATCGGTGTCCATGCTGACCAGTGCGTCAATGTCGGCGGCGACCGCCGCGGCCGCTGCTTGCGCGTCACGGCTCTTCGGCGAACCCGACGGATCGGGGTCGAACAGCGCCTCGAAGAGCGCCACCAATGCCCTTGCGGTGTCGGGGTTTTCGTTGATCACCGACTCTATGTGCGACTGGCTGTAGGCGAAGCCGGCCTGGCGTAGATACTTCGCGTAGCTGCGCAGCAGTACAACCTGCTGCCAGGTCAGATCGGCACGCATCACCAATTCGTTGAATCGGTCGATCTCGGCGCGGCCTTCCCAAATGGCAGTGACCGCGTCGGCGAAGCGCTGGGCGGTCGCCTCCCGCTCCGGGCCCGGCCGGGCCAGCGGAACGGTGGGAAGTGGGGTGATCTTGAACTGGTATATCCGGATCGGCAGCCCGTCGGGACGCGTGACGGTGAACGGCCGCTCCTCGAGCACCTCCACGCCCATCGACTGCAGCATCGGCAGCAGCTCACTCAAGGATGCGGTCCGCCCGCCCAAATACCATGTCAGGCGAACGGTCTCGTCGTAGTCGTGATCCGACAGCACCAGCTTGACCGAGTCGTCGCTCAGCTCGTCGAAGATCGCGATGTCGCTGATGGCGTCCACCGGGGTGACGAACTGTTTGTACGCTTCAGTGAACGAGTTCGCGTAGTGCTCGGCCTCGACGGGCTCGACGGAGGCAACCGCTGCTTCGGTGAGCAGCCGATCGGACCAGGTGCGGGCGGCCTCGGTCAGCAGCGACTGAAGGCGGACCCGGTTGGCGTCAGTGGTGTCGACCTTCGTCGCGTTGTCTTCACGCAGCCGAACCATGAAATGCAGTAACGCCCAGGGTGATTCGGTGACACGGGCGGTGAATTCTAAGCTGGTGCCGCCGAATTCACGGACCAGGATGTCTTCGATCTGCAGGCGCACCGCCGTCGTGTAGCGGTCACGCGGCAGGTAGACCAGGCACGACACGAAGTACTCGAGGCGATCCGCCCGCAGGAACAGCAGTGCGCGACGGCCCGATCCGAGGTCGACCACCGACTTGGCCATCGCCAGCATCTGCTCGGCGGTGCGCGCGAAAAGCTCAGAGCGGGGCACGGTTTGGATGACGTCGAGCAGCAGCTGTCCCGGGTGACCGGGGTCCAAGTCGGCCAGCGCAAGTACCTCGTGGACCCGGCGGGAGATGATCGGAATCTCCAAGACGTCAGCGTTCATCGCCGCGACCGTGAACAGACCGATGAGGCGATGCTCGAAGATGTCGCCGTCGGCGTTTTCACGCACGGCGAAGACATACGGGTAGGCGCCGAAGCGCAGGTAGCTGGCCACGTCGGTCTGCGCCAGCGCCAGCAGTTCATCGTCCAGGGTCAGACGTGGGCGAGAACCCTTGCGCCGCCGCAATACTCCGAGGCTGGCCGTCGCCGTGTCGCCCGACACCCGTCCGTCACGCACCGGGCAGCGTTGGTAACCCAGCAGCGTGAAGTTCCCGGCGGCCAGCCAACGCAACAACGTAGCGACGTCGGCGTTGTTGGCGCCCGGGTAATGGCCGTTTGCATTGTTTTCCACGTCGTTGGCGAGGTCGTTGAGCACGGCGATCATCGCCGTCGCGTCCGCCGCAACCCGCCGCAGGTCGGCGAGGACACCCGGGAGCAGGCGTTCGGCCTCGTGGAGGGCGTTGCGGTCCACCGACGGTGACAGCTGAACGTGGATCCACGTTTCGTCGACCCCGTCGCCGCCGGCGTCCTTCGGGCCAACGGCGAGCAAGTCGCCGTTGCCGTCGCGGCGCGCACGGAAGACCGGGTTCATGATCGCGGCATAGGCCACGCCGAGTCGGTGCAGCAGAACTGTCACCGAATCCATCAGCATCGCGCCGTCGTCGGTGACGACTTGCAGTGCCGGACCAAATCCGCCCGGGTCGTCGGGCGGGTAGGCGGCGACGCGACTCTCCCCCGCGGGGCGATGCGAAGCGAGTCGATAGTGGGCGCCGAGTAGTTCCGGTGTCAGCGTCGGCGCCGGAAGCGATTCGGCCTCCGCGTCGCTCTCGTCGAGGTGCGGGCCTTGATAGCTGTCTGAATAGCCGCGCGAGATCCACTCGGGAATCTCGTCGCTGCCCGTGAACGTCGTCCAGTCCAGAGAATCAACCGTCATGCCGACCGCTCCTGAGGCACGCATCCCGACGCTGGCATGCCCGCGACACTAGTCGCGCGTGAGCCTTCGGTGAGTTACTCGGTGTGGACGCGCCGCGTCGGCTCCGAGGCGCTCGATCTTGTTCTCCTCGTAGGCGCCGAAGTTGCCCTCGAACCAGAACCATTTGGCCTCGTGCTCGCCATCGCCCTCCCACGCCAGGATGTGCGTGCAGGTCCGGTCGAGGAACCAACGGTCGTGGGAGATCACCACCGCGCAGCCGGGGAACTTCTCCAGCGCGTTCTCCAGCGAGCCGAGCGTCTCGACGTCGAGGTCGTTGGTCGGCTCGTCGAGCAGGATCAGGTTGCCGCCCTCTTTGAGGGTCAGCGCCAGGTTCAGCCGGTTGCGCTCACCACCGGACAGCACGCCGGCCGGCTTCTGCTGGTCGGGACCCTTGAACCCGAACGCCGACACGTAGGCCCGTGACGGAATCTCGTTCTGCCCGACCTGGATGTAGTCCAGCCCATCGGAGACGGTCTGCCAGACGTTCTTCTTCGGGTCGAGCCCTCCGCGCGACTGATCGACGTAGCTCAGCTTCACGGTTTCGCCGACCTTGACGATGCCGCTGTCTGGCTGCTCGAGGCCGACGATGGTCTTGAACAGCGTGGTCTTACCGACACCGTTGGGACCGATGACACCGACGATGCCGTTGCGGGGCAGCGTAAACGACAGATCCTTGATCAGCGTGCGACCTTCGAAGCCTTTGTCGAGGTGGTCGACCTCGACCACCAAATTGCCCAGCCGCGGACCGGTCGGGATCTGGATCTCTTCGAAGTCGAGCTTGCGCGTCTTCTCGGCCTCCGCGGCCATCTCCTCGTAGCGCCCCAGACGGGCCTTGCTCTTGGCCTGCCGGGCCTTGGCGCCGGACCGGACCCAGGCCAACTCCTCGGTGAGCCGCTTCTGCAGTTTGACGTCCTTGCGGCCCTGCACCGCGATGCGCTCGGCCTTCTTCTCCAGGTAGGTGGAGTAGTTGCCCTCGTAGGGGTAGGCGCGGCCGCGGTCGATCTCCAAGATCCACTGGGCCACGTTGTCGAGGAAGTAGCGGTCGTGGGTAACCGCCAGCACCGCGCCCTCGTAGGCGGCCAGGTGCTGCTCGAGCCACTGCACGCTCTCGGCATCGAGGTGGTTGGTCGGCTCGTCGAGCAGCAGCAGGTCCGGCTTGGACAGCAGCAGCTTGCACAGCGCCACGCGGCGCCGCTCACCGCCGGACAGGTGCGTCACCGGCTCGTCGGGCGGCGGGCAACGCAACGCGTCCATCGCCTGTTCGAGCTGTGAGTCGAGATCCCAGGCGTTGGCGTGGTCGAGCTCTTCCTGCAGCCCGCCCATCTCCTCCATCAACTCGTCGGAGTAGTCGGTGGCCATCAACTCGGCGACCTCGTTGAAGCGGTCGAGCTTTACTTTGACGTCGCCGAGCCCTTCCTCGACGTTGCCGCGAACGGTCTTCTCCTCGTTCAGCGGTGGTTCCTGCTGCAGGATGCCGACCGTCGCGCCGGGGGCCAGGAAGGCTTCGCCGTTGTTGGCCTTGTCCAATCCGGCCATGATCCGCAAGACGCTCGACTTACCAGCCCCGTTGGGGCCGACGACACCGATCTTGGCGCCCGGATAGAAGCTCAAGGTGACGTCGTCGAGGATGACTTTGTCGCCGTGCGCCTTGCGGACCTTTTTCATCGTGTAGATGAACTCAGCCATGCGGCGGTGTTGCCTTTCTGATTGCGGGGTACTGCTCGCGCCCCATCCTAGGCAACTTGTCCGGCTCCTTCTCACGCCGCTGCGCCGCGGGCATCGTCGCCGGACGGGCAACGCCACAGCCACGAAGCTAAGCCGACAGTGGCAGTGGCGCCTCCGCATCGGGCGCGTCCTCGACGCCGTCGGCGTCTTTCGCCTCGTCGGCATCGGTCGCCGTGGTCGTCGACGCAGAGGCGACGGTCTTCTCGACCCGCGCGATACAGCGGGCGAGATCGGGGCCGACAGCCGTGGCGCGCATCTCCAGGGTCGACCGCTGATTACCGTCGCGGTCCTCGTATTCGCTGGTGTGGACGTGCCCGGTCACGATCACCGGTGAGCCCTTGCCCAGCGAGGCACCCACGCCGGAGACCAGCCGGCCCCAGCAGTTGACGGTGACGAACAGCGAGTTGCCGGCCTCCCAAGTGCCGTCGGCGGTGCGGCGCCGGGAATTGCTGGCGACCCGGAACTTCAGTACCTCCTGGTCACCGACTTGGCGGCGTTTCGGGTCGTTGACGATATTGCCGACCACGGTCAGCGGTGTTTCGAACATTTCTTGTTCACCTTTCCTCGAGGACGGCGCATCGCCGCCTGTGCTGCGCCCATTTACCTCCGAGCCGCCGACACAACGGCCGGTTTTCCTGGGCGGTGCGGCAGCGCTGTGGACAAAGGTTTGGGTGTGGATAAGCCGCCGGAGCCGCGAACCAGAACCCGGGGTCGTGATTCGTCGGGAATCACAGCCCTGGGTTCTGTTTCGCGAAACCTAGCGCTGACCCGACGTGTCGCGGCGGGCCAATTCGGCGAGCATCGCGTTGTATGCCACCAACTCGGCGTCGTCGTCGCGGTCGGCGGCGCGATCCAATCGCCGGGCGGTTCGCTCGTCGCTGCGCGTCCACTGGACCAGTAACGCGATCATCACGACGATCAGCGGTATTTCCCCTGCCGCCCAAGCCATTCCACCGCCGAGCCGCTGATCACCGATCAGGTCGGTATGCCAGCTCAGATGCAACGACCGATAGAAGCTCTCGCCCAGCACCTTGTCCATGCTCATCAAGATGATGGCGAAAAACGCGTGCAACGGTAGCGACGCGAAGACCACCGCGACCTTGGCCAGCGGCGGGATCGGCCGCGGTGTCGGGTCGACGCCGATGACCACCCAATAGAACAGGTAGCCGCTGGCCAGGAAGTGCACGTTCATCGCGACGTGCCCGATATGGCTGCCGACCGCGGCGTCGAACAGACCGCCCAGGTACAGCCCGTAGAACCCGGCGACGAACAGGGCGGTCGCGACTATCGGATTGGTGAGGAACCTCGAGGTCCTGCTGTGCAGGGCGGCCAGGATCCATTCCCGCATGCCCGGTGGTTCGCCGCGGCCGGCGGCCGGCAGTGCCCGCAGCGCCAGGCCGACCGGCCCGCCCAACACCAGCAGAATCGGGACCAGCATCGACAGCGTCATGTGGGCGGCCATGTGCATGCTGAACATTGCCGGCATGTAGCGGCCCATGCCCGACGAGCTGACGAACAGCAGCGCCGAACAGCCCAGCAGCCACGACACCGTCCGGCCCCTCGGCCACGCGTCGCCGCGGCGACGCAGCCGGCGAACCCCTGCCAGATACAGCGCGGCGAACACGATGGCTGCGGTGCCGAAGATCAGGTCGAAGCGCCAATCGAACAGCACCCGCAGCGAGGTGAGCGGTCCGTCGAAGTCGTAGCCGATTTTCACGTCGGTGATCGACGGGATGCCGATCGGCAGCGGCGGAGGCGGTGTGCGACCCAGGCCGACGGCGACGCCGAACGTCAGGCCGAATAGCACCGCCTCGATGACCGCCAGCCGGACCAGGCGGGTTCGCGAGCTCGGATCATCTTGCAGCGCAGCGACTCCGGTGCGCCTTTGACGCCAGCCGATGCCACCGAGCAGGCACAGCGCGACGAACTTGACCACAACCAGTCGCCCGTAGTCGCTGCTGAGCAGATCCGACGGGCGGATCCGGACCAGCGCATTGACCACGCCGCTGACTGCCATTGCGCCGAAGCACCACAGGGCGATCGTCGAGAATCGCCGGGCGGCCAGGTCGGCGTGCTGTCCGCCGCGGACCACATGGGTCAGTAGCGCCAGCAGTCCACCGGCCCACAGGCTGCCCGCGATCAGATGGATCAGCAGGCTGTTGGTGGCCAGGTCGTGGGAGCCGCCGGCCGACGAGTGCCCGGTGAGCCCCAGCGGTAGCAGCGTCGCCAGCGACCCGGCCACCAGCAACGGCGTCCACGACCACCGCAGCACCGCAAGGCTGGCCACCGTCAGCACGGCAGCCAGCAGCGCGGTCCACCGCCACGCGTTCGAGATGTTGATGATGCCGGCCAGCGACCACAGACTCGCGGGGTTCAGGTGAGCGGTGAACGGCTGACCGGACACGTCGGAAATGGTCAGCGGGACCAACAGTGCGGCGCACACCGTCCATGCGCCGGCCGCGACGGTTCCGACCCGCAGCGCGCGGTAGCCGTCGACATCCAGAACGCCGTTGTCCTGCGGTGGAACCAGGAATGCGGCGGTCAGGAAGGACCCGACAGCGACGACGGCGGCGATCTCACCGGCGGCCCGGACGAACGGCAGGCCGATCGTGGTAACCGGGCCGGGATTGGGCAGTCCGGTGGCGGTCAGTGCGGCCGTCAGCGACAGCAGCCCGATGCCCGCAGCGGTGCATCCGGCCAGCGCCGCCACCGCGATGAGCAGCGGCCATGCCGCCGCGCGTCGCGATGTGGCCGGTGGACCCGTCATACCCAAAGAGTACGGGCGCGTTACCTACGTCTGGCCCGCACTGCGTGCCCCGACCTCGCGGGCGACGAACTGTTTGCGCGCGATCTTCGCGACGTGGTCGAAGTCCTGCAGGATGGCCTGCAATTCGCGGCGAAACGCGGTGCGGCGCTCGGCCAGATCGGGCCCCGGCTCGAGCAGGTCCTGATCGGCGACGACTTGGCGTGCGGTGTCGAACAGCAACGTCGACACCGGCTCGCTGCTGCGCACCCGGCCTTGCGCGACGAACTGCTTGCCGACGCCGAGCGCCAACTGGGTGAGTTCTTTCGCGCCGATGTCCGCCGGCGCATCACGAAGTACGTCGGCGACGATCTCGTATGCCTCGAAGAACACTCGCAGCATCGCGTCCGACATCAGCGGTCGCTTTGCGTAGAGGATGGCGTCGATCTCCGCGGCACCGGCGGCGACGTGGGCTTCCCAGTCGTCGTGCCACGACATTTCGTCGGCGATGTTCTGGCGGAACGCGGCCGAATCGGCGAAGTAGAAGTCGAATTTGAGCAGATCGCGCAGTCGCATCGCCTGTGTCCAGAACGCCTCGAGCCGGTCGCCGTCGACCCGGCCGGCGTAGGCCAACGCCAGCTCGACGATCACGGTTTCGAGAAACGCGTGGATCACCGAGTTCCGGTAGAACGCGGCGGTGTGTTCGTTCTCGGGGGCGATCCGCCATACCGGTTCTCGACCACTGTCCACCCGTGTGACGGGGTGACCGTTCGACAGCGAATCCACCGCCGCGCGAACACCTTCGGTGGTACGCAGCCGTAGCGCACTGGTGGACATCGGAGTTTGCTTGCGTTCCAAGTAGTCCAGCGAATCCTGCAGGGTGTGGTGCAGCTGCCCCAATGTCAACGCCCGCCCGTGCGTGGTCAGCAGCAGCGCCGACACCAGGCCGGTGGCATTCACCGGAGTCGATTGCAGGATCCGCCACGCGACTTCGAACGACATCTTCTGCAGGGCAAGCCGTTTGGCGGCTTCATCCTCGGCGATCGGGCCGTGCGACGGGCCGAGATACTCGCGCATCGAGACGGCTTCGGGGAAGCGGACGTAGATCTTGCCGTAGTTGCGTTCGCCCTGGGCCTTGATGAAGTTGTACATCCAGCTCAAGCCCTCGGCACGCTTCTCGCCGCCACGGGCGTAGGCCGCGTACTCGGCGGTCTCGTGCAGCTGGTCGAAGCTGATCGAAACCCCTTGCAGCAGAATGTCGTCGCTGCGGCCGTCCAGGTAGGCGTCGGCCACATAACTCATCAGCCCAAGCTTGGGCGGCAGCATCTTCCCGGTCCGCGAGCGGGTGCCCTCGATGGACCAACTGAGGTTGAAGCGTTTCTCCACCACGTAGCCGACGTACTCCCGGAGCACGTATTTGTACAGCGGATCGTTGCCGATGTTGCGACGGATGAAAATGGTTCCGGCGCGGCGCATCAGCGGTCCCATGACTCCGAATGCCAAGTTGACGCCGGCGAAGACATGCACCGGCGGCAGCCGGTTTTCCTGCATTGCCACCGGCATGACCGCGCCGTCGATGTAGGAGCGGTGCGAGAACAGCAACACCGCCGGGTGAGCTTCCAGCGCGGTGCGCAGCGCCGCCACCTGATATTTGTCGTAGTCGATTTCGCGGTCGAACCCTCGGCTGAAGAGTCTGCCCAGGACGCCGACGAGGTCGACGGATACCCGGCTCCATCCGGTCGCGAGCTCGTCGAGCATCTCGCCGGCCTTCTCGAGGTCAGCGCCTGGGATCTTTTCAAGCCCGGCGCGAAACCGCGCGGACGCCAGGATCTCCGGCCGCACCAGCCGGGGCGACTTGTATTGCGGTCCGAGGATTCGGTATTCGGCGCGCTCCATCGCCAACAGCGCCCGCCGGGTGACGAAATGCGCGAATTCACGCGGGTTGTCGCCGACGGTGATGTCGCGCCACTGCTGATGTAGTTCGGATACTTTGGCCGATTCACCGACCACTACCTGGGCGCGCGAACGGTCGGACCGCAGGATGTGTCGCTGCTGACGCTCACTGGGCTGGTACGGGTTTCGTCCCGGAAGCAACGCTGCTACCCGGCTCAACGTCGACGCGTCGGCGCGCGGCATCCAGAAGACCCGGACCGGCACGATTGACCGGTCCTCGTCCAACTCGAGCTGCTCGACGAGTTGAGCCAACGCGCCGGGCGACGGGTCCTCTTCGGGCAGCGCAAGCACTTCGAGCTTGGTCTCCGGGTGGCGGGCACGTTGCTGATCCAGCCACGTCGCCAGCAATTCCGATTCGATCGGCGACGACGACGACGCCAACACCAACAAGTTCTCGCTGGTGCTCAGTTTTCCGGTATCGGTAGACGTGGTGGTCACGACCGCCCCTTCGGCCGCGGTGTACTCGGTTGGGCCTTGGTCGCTTTGCGCGGTGCCGCTTTGGCGGCGGTCTTTTTCGCTGCCGCCTTCTTTGCCACGGCCTTCTTCGCAGGCGCGGCCTTCTTCGCGGGCGCGGCCTTCTTCGCAGGCGCGGCCTTCTTCGCGGGCGCGGCCTTCTTCGCAGGCGCGGCCTTCTTGGCAGGTGCGGCCTTTGCGGCGGCCTTTCGCGGCGTTGGTTTCTTCCGGTACACGTCGTGGTCGGGTAATTCGTCCACCGGCCAGTTGGCCAACGCATCGACATAGAGTTGCCGCACTTCGGCGATCCGGTCCGTCAGTGTTTCCACCGTCCAGTCGGCAACTGAAATCGGCGGGAACACAGCAACATCCACGGTGCCGGGGTTCATTGTCGTGGAGTTGCGCGCGGCGATGATTTCGGCGTTGCGGATCACGATCGGCACGACGGGTATTCCCACCGCCATCGCCATCCGGAACGGCCCCTTCTTGAACGGCCCGACGCTGGTGGTGTCCAGCCTGGTGCCCTCCGGCGCGATCATGATCGACAACCCTTGCCGCGCACGTTCTTCGACCTGATGCAGCGACTCGATCGCCGCGGTCGGGTTGTCCCGGTCGATGAAGACGGAGTCGAGCACCTTGCCGAGGGTGCCCATGATCGGGTCGCCTTCGAGTTCCTTCTTGCCGACGGCGACCCAGTTGTCGCGGATCAGCGCGCCGACGATGACGGGGTCGGCCTGGTTGCGGTGATTGAAGATGAACACCGCGGGCCGCTCGGCGGTCAGGTTCTCTTCGCCGAGGATGTTCAGCGCAACACCGCTGGCGGTCAACAACATCTGTGACCACGTTGCCGTGAAGAAGTTGACCCCGCGGCGCCTGTTGCGCGTCAGCAGCCCGATCCCGAGGGCGCCGGCCGCGACGGGCACCACCGAGCCGACTCCGGCCAGCGTGCGTAGTTGCGCGGTGATGCCCCCGCCGCTGCGGCTGGTGAACCGCAGGATCGGCCAGCCGCGCCGTTTGGCGACGGCGGCCATCTTGCCTTCGGGGTTGGTCGGCCGCGGATTGCCGACCAGGTACATCAGCGCGACATCTTCGTCACCGTCGGCGTAGAAGTAGCTGTCCTTGAGGTCAATCCCGTTCTCGCCGGCGAACTTCTGCACCGCGGCGGCCTTGCCCGGCCCCCACAGAATCGGCGCGACCACGCCGCCGGTGAGAATCCCGTCGTCGTTGGTCTCGAATTTGTTGGTCAGCGTGTTCAGGATGCCGAGGAAGCGCGCCACCGGAGCGACCTGGATGGTCAGCGCCGACGAACTGAGCACCACGGTGTGCCCGCGGGCCAGGTGTGCGCGCACCAATTCGCGCATCTCCGGATAGATCCGGGATTCGATGCGCTGCGCGAACAGTCGCTCGCCGATCTCGTCCAGATCGCTCAGCATCCGCCCGCGGAGCGCCCCGGAGGCCTTACTGATGAGATCCTCGAACTCGATACGACCGAGTTGGTGGTTCAGCCCGGCGGTGACCATGCTGATCAACTCGCCGACGCCCATGTCGCCGCGCCGCAACCGTTCCTGGGTGAGGATGATGGCGGTGAAGCCGGCCACCAGGGTTCCGTCCAGGTCGAAGAAGGCGCCGATCTCGGGGCCGGGCGGACTGGCCATGATCTCGGCGACCGAGCCGGGCAGCCGGAGATCACGCGCCGGCTTCTTCGCTTCGCCGTTCTCCTTGCTCATGTGCGCCGCTCCTCCCCATCGATGCGCTCTGCATCGTCGACGCTGCGGCTCATGAACCCACCACCGATCGCTTCGAAGTGTCGGACGGATCGGCAGCGAACGACGCGGGCACCGCCCGCGGAACGGGATCACCTGCCAGCGCAAGGATTTCGTTGAAACCGTCCAGCAGACACTGGGCAAACAATTTCTCGTCGCGGATCGCGGCACGGTCATACCGCGCGGTGATCGTGCAGTAGCCACCTCGCGAGATCAACACGACCATCATCGCCACACCGGGCAATGGGCCAATACCGTACTGCCGTAACACTTTTGCGCCGACGAGGAAAGTATCGCCGGGATAGACCGGTACGTTGCTGGCCTGCACGTCCGAGCCGACCACCGAACCCGTCATCGATTCCAGCAGCGGCCCCGGCAACACGCTCAACACCGGCGCGATCGAGCCGATGATATCCATCGCGGGCTCGTCGCGACGCTGGGTCATCTGCAACCGGATCTTCTGCATGCGAGAGACCGGATCCTTGGTGCCGATCGGAGCCGCCAGGTTGACCCCGGTGAACCGGTTGCCGCCGGCCGCGTCCGACTCGGCCCGCAGGCTGACCGGCACCGCCATCGGAAGCGTGGAGATCGGCACTCCGAGTGCCTCGTGGTAACGCCCGAGCGCGCCGCTCACGCCGGCCAGGTAGGCGTCGTTGATCGAGCCGCCACCTGCTTTCGCCGCCCGGTGCAGGTCGGACAGGGGAATGTCGATGGCCTCGCTGCGGGTGGCCAGGCTACGGCGACGAAGCAGTGGAGATGGCTCGGCAGCCCGGCTGACCACGCGCGTCCCGGAGCGGGCGTAGCTCAGTACGCCCGACATTGCGGCGCTCGGACGGGTAACCGCCCGCCCGAGGGCCGACGCCGCACCCCACAGCGCGCCCCCAGCCCCTTTGGCCACGTTGACGGCCAGATTATTCAGCCCCTCGCGCATCAAGTCGTTGGCCGTCAGATCCTGCGGAATGGGCTGATCCGGCGTTGGCTGCGGCGGCGGATCACGCTCGAGGTCGTAAATGTGGGCGAACATCTCGACGCTGCCCACTCCATCGGTGACGGCATGGGACAGATGCAAAAGTGTCGCGGCCTTGCCGTCGGGCAGACCCTCGATCAGGGTGGCCGTCCACAACGGCCGGGCGATGTCCAGCGGCGACTGAATCATCAGCTCCGCGATATCGAGGACCTGTCGCAGCGAACCCGGCTCGGAGACACGCATCCTGCGCACGTGGAAATCCAGGTTGAAGTCGGGATCGACCACCCAGCGCGGCGAAGCGGTCGGCAACGTCGGCACGACCACCTTCTGGCGGAGCCGTAACGCCTTTCGCGAAGCGTTCTCGAAGCGGGTGCGGAACTGCTCCCAGTCCGGTGTGCGGTCCAGGATTTCCAGGGCCATGATTCCCGAGCGCGTCCGAGGATTGGCCTCGCCGCGATGCAACAGGTAATCGACCGGTCCCAACGCCGTGGGCAACCCGGCCGCATCGACCTGTTCAGCCATTGACCGCCCCCCGCGTCAACGCCGCCATCGCCACCCAGACCTCCCGTTTCGACTAGGCCGCGCACCCCTAACCGGGACCCCGCGGGCAACTCCAACGTAGTCCGCTTGGCGCGACGGTGGTAGGTGATTGTCCGGATCAGAAAGCGAGATCAAACACGTCTGGGGCACCCTTCCAATCAGGCTGGCGGGCGGCCGAATTCGAAGCGAGCAAATGGTCGCAGGCGGTGCCGTCCTAGCCGGTCGGTGCGGCGCATTTCCGCACGGCCCTGGAGCGCGATCGCGCGTGCCGTCCGTGGACCACACCCAAGAAGTCCGCGACCGCATCCGCGGCCAGCCGCGACCGGACCGTGGCGAACAGATCGAAAGCGTGATGCGCGTTGGGCAATTCGGCGTAGCCGACGGTCGGAGCGCCGGCATCGCGAAGTGCGCCGCAGAAGGCCCGTGCCTGCACGCTCGGGATCACCGAATCACTCTCGCCGTGCAGTACGAAAAATGGTGGCGCATCCCGGTGGACATGCGAAATCGGCGAGGCCAATTCGAAAATCTCGGGATTGTCCGCGTACTGCTCTTTCATCACGAAAAGCTCGAGGAACTGCATCATCATCTCATGCATTTTGGTGGGATCGGTCAAGTCGTAGACGCCGTAATAGGGTGCCGCGGCTTGAACACTGGTGTCGGCATCCTCGAATCCGGGCTGCAGTCGCGGGTCGTTGGCGGTGAGCGCGACCAAGGCCGCCAAGTGGCCACCGGCTGAGCCACCCGTGACCGCGATGAAGTCGGGATCGCCGCCGTAGTCGGCGATGTTGTCACGGACCCAGGCGAGCGCGCGCTTGACGTCGACGATGTGCGCGGGCCACGCGTTGCGCGGGCTCTTCGAATAGTCGATGGAGACACAGACCCAGCCGAGTTCGGCCATCCGGCCCAGTAAGGGATAGCCCTGCGGACGCCTGCCGTTGACGGTCCACGCCCCGCCCGGAATCTGCAGGAGCACCGGCGCCCGGTCACCAGCCTTGACGTCCCGATGGCGCCAGATGTCCAACATGTTGTCGCGGGCATTCGGGCCGTACACGATGTCCGACGTCTGCGCCGCGTACCGGCGGTGGCCACCGGCGGCATGCCGTAGTCCGCCGCGGCGCTCGGGCCGGTCGCTGATCGGATGATGGACCGACTCGCGGTACCCCTCGCCGACGGCGTCCTCCACCGCGGCCGTGAGGATCCGATCTGCGCGCTGAGCCGCCCAGTTCGTGGCGACCTTTGACAGCGGCGCCACGCCGGACAGCGCGTGCCCGGTCACGACGTGCGGGGGAAATTCGGCAGACAGCCAGCCCGCCAGGAAGCCGGCGACCGTTGGTGAGCCCCGAAGCAGCAGCGAACCGGTGCGGTAAGCACCCATTGGCCTGGAGGCGAGCTGTACTCCGTGGCGCAGCATTTCAGCGCACGCGCGCGTGTACCGCGTTCTGACATCAAAGGCTACGGTCATGCCCTGGCCACTCCTCGTCCTTGAGCACACGCTAACCACCGGTCATACGGCAAAGCCGTCGGTAGCGTACGTGTGTGGCGGGCCTCACAGTAACTGAATTCGACGTGTTGCCAACAACATTTCCGACGGCGTTGCGCTCGGTCTGTACCCAATTCCTCAATTGGCTACACTGACCTGCGCTTGGAGTCTTCGGCCCCCGTAGCTCAGCTGGATAGAGCACATGACTTCTAATCTTGTGGTCGCAGGTTCGAATCCTGCCGGGGGTACTTTGACAGGTGCCACTGTGGCCGATGGGATACATGTGACGCGTGTCCTCAGACGGCGCCCGACGTGCCGTCATTGCTAATTCTGCGGAGGTGCCCGATGTCCCTGGTCCTGTACAGCGTCGACGATCACGTTGCGCTGATCACCGTCAACGACCCGGATCGCCGAAATGCCGTCACCAGCGAGATGTCAACGCAGTTGCGCGCGGCAGTCGAACGCGCGGAGGCCGATTCCGAGGTGCATGCCGTTGTGGTGACCGGCGCCGGTAAGGCGTTTCTGCGCCGGCGCCGATCTCAGCGCGCTGGGCAGCGCCGCCGAAGAGGGTCTGCGACGGCTGTATGACGGGTTCATGGCCGTGGGCAAATGCACGCTGCCGACGGTCGCGGCGGTCAACGGCCCGGCCGTGGGTGCGGGCCTGAATCTGGCGCTAGCCGCCGATGTGCGCATCGCGGGGCCAAACGCCTTGTTCGACGCGCGTTTTCAGAAGTTGGGTATTCATCCGGGCGGCGGCGCGACATGGATGCTCCAGCGCGGGGTCGGACCGCAGGTGGCGCGCGCGGCATTGCTGTTCGGCATGCGGTTCGACGCCGAATCCGCTGTGCGGCACGGACTTGCGCTCAGCATCGCCGACGATCCGGTGGCCGCCGCATTGGAGTTGGCAGCCGGCCCGGCGGCTGCGCCGCGTGAAGTGGTGCTCGCGACCAAAGCCACCATGCGGGCCACCGCCAGCCCAGGAGCGCTGGACGTGGACCAGCATGAGCAAGCCAAGGACACCGAACTCGGCCCGCAGGCCCACTCGATTCAGTCCCCGGAGTTCGCGGCGCGACTGGCCGCCGCCCAACGCAAATGACGACCACCCCGCGCGGCTATGCCCGGGTGTCCCCTGCCAGGTGCACGATCCGCTCGGCTCGCCGCAACACGGGCGCGTCGACCATTTGACCCTCAAAGGCGAAGACTCCGCGTTCATCAGCTGCCGCGGCCAAAACGTTTCGCGCCCATCGTGCTTGATCGGGTGACGGGGCGTAGCCGTCCCGGATCACCGGCACCTGGCTGGGATGGATGGCAACCTTCGCGTCGAAGCCGACAGCCACCGCGTCGTCGACCTCGACGCGGAGCCCGTCGAGATTTTTGATGTCGAGGTAGACCGAGTCCAGGGCCAGCCGCCTGTACGCCTTGGCGGCCAATAGCGAATGCGAGCGGACGTGGCGGGCCACTTCGCGGTAGCTGCCGTCCGGGTAGCGGTTGGCCGTGCCGCCGAGAACGGCGAACAGGTCTTCGGCGCCCCACATCACCGCGATCGCGTTGTCCACCCGGACGGTCTCGGTGACGGCCAGAGCGCCCAGCGGAGATTCTACGAGGACGATCACATTCAACGGAGCGAGGGCGCTGACATGCTCAACCGCTTCGCATTTCGGCAACATCACGGTGTCGTAGGGCGTGTTCTTCAGGGCCTTGAGGTCGAGTTCCTGGTCGGCGGTGCCGAATTGGTTGACCCGTACCACGGTTCGCCCCGGGTCGAGCTGGACGTCGACCAATGCCTTGCGCGCGGCGGGCCGGTCGGCAGCCGCGCAGCCGTCCTCGAGGTCGAGGATCACCACATCGGCTGCTGCCGCTGCCTTTTGGTAACGCTCGGGGCGGTCAGCCGGACAGAACAACCATGCCGGGCCGGGATTGCGCAGACCCATCAGTTGCCGGCCTCTGCCGGACGCATTCGGACCATCGTCTTGCGGCTGGCGGTGGCGACGACGTCGCCGTGCTGGTTGCGGCCGGTGTGCGCAAACGTCACGATGCCCTCGCCGGGGCGGCTCTTCGATGCGCGCTTCTCGATGATGATCGACTCGGCGTACAGCGTGTCACCGTGGAAAAGCGGCTTGGGGAAGGCGATTTCGGAGAAGCCGAGGTTGCCGACGATGGTGCCCTGGGTCAGCTGCGTGACCGACAGACCGACCAGCGTCGACAGCGTGAACATCGAGTTGACCAGCCGTTGATTGAACGGCGGCAGCGCGTCGGAGAACGCGGCATCCAGATGCAGCGCCTGGGTGTTCATCGTCAGGGTCGTGAACAACACGTTGTCGGCTTCGGTGATGGTCCGGCCCGGGCGATGCAGATATCGCACGCCGGTCTCGAATTCCTCGAACCACAAGCCGCGCTGGACTACCTCGCGAAATTCTTCGCTCACAGCCCCATGGTTCGTCTCGTCCCCGTCACTCACTTCGTTCGATCCGCTCACTCGACTTCACAGGCCCACCTCACGGGCGATCAACATCAGCTGCACCTCTGTGGTCCCTTCGCCGATCTCCAGAATCTTGCTGTCCCGGTAATGGCGGGCCACCGTGAATTCATTCATAAACCCGTACCCGCCGTGAATCTGGGTGGCGTCTCGGGCGTTGTCCATGGCCGCCTCGCTGGCGACCAGCTTGGCGATCGCCGCCTGCTTCTTGAACGGCTTACCGGCCAGCATCAGCGCCGCGGCGTCGTAGTACGCCGTGCGTGCCGTGTGCGCACGGGCCTCCATCCGGGCAATGGTGAACGCAATGGACTGGAATCGGCCGATCGCTTGGCCGAACGCTTCACGCTCCTTGGCGTACTTGACGCTCTCGTCCACACAGCCCTGCGCAACGCCGGTCGACAGCGCGGCGATCGCAATGCGGCCCTCGTCAAGGATGCGCAGGAAGTTGGCGTAGCCGCGGCCGCGCTCGCCGAGCATGTTCTCCTCGGGCACCCGCACGTCGTCGAAGCTCAGCGGATGGGTGTCCGAGGCGTTCCAGCCGACCTTGTCATAGGCGGGTTCCACGATGAATCCCGTTGTGGGCACCGGGACCAGGATCGACGAGATCTCTTTTTTACCGTCGCGGTCACCGGTGACTGCGGTGACCGTGACCAGCTTGGTGATGTCGGTGCCGGAGTTGGTGATGAACTGCTTGGAGCCGTTGATCACCCACTGGCCGTCGTCGAGTTGCGCGGTGGTCTTGGTCGCGCCGGCGTCGGTGCCGCCACCCGGCTCGGTCAGACCGAACGCGCCCAGCGCGCGGCCGCTGGCCAACTGCGGCAACCATTCCTGCTTCTGGGCGTCGCTGCCGAACCGGTAGACGGGCATCGCGCCCAGCGAGACGCCGGCCTCGAGCGTGATCGCCACGCTCTGGTCGACTTTGCCCAATTCCTCCAACGCCAGGCACAGCGCGAAATAGTCGCCGCCCATGCCGCCCCACTCTTCGGGGAACGGCAGGCCGAACAGGCCCATCTCGGCCATGCCGGCGACCACTTCGTACGGGAAGGAATGCTCGGCGTCGTGCTTTGCGGCCACCGGCGCGACCACGCTCTGGGCGAAGTCACGGACCGTCTTGGCCAGCTGTTGGTATTCGTCCGGGAGCGTCCCGGTCGACAGGAAATCACTCATGAGCCGTCCTCTGCTTCTCCTGTTGCGTTGGTAGGTACCGCAATTCGAGCCAGCGGCTGGCCCACCTTGACCTGGTCGCCGGCCGCGACGAGGAGCTCGACGACGCCGTCGACCGGCGCCATCAGCGCGTGCTCCATCTTCATCGCTTCGACGGTCACCACCACCGTGCCGGCCGCGACCTCGGCGCCATCCTCGACGCCGACCGCGACCACCGCGCCGGGCATCGGGCTGGTCAATTCGGCGTCGCCGCTGTGCTCCTCGTCTTCGCGGACCGGGGCTTCGCGTACCTCGTCGAGCACCGCGAAGACACCGTCGCCGGCCAGCCATATCCTGCCGTCCTGCGCTGCGACCGTGTAGGTGAGACGCAGACCATCGAGCGTCACCGTCAGCCGGTCATCCGCCAAAGCCACCTGCAGCAACCGAGATTCACCATCCTCGATGCGCACTTCGGCGGCGTCGGGGATGCCGACGATGTGGACGTGATCGGTGCGCTCGCCGGATCGCAGCCGGATGCTCACCGGCGCCCTGCGCCCAATGCGCCACCCGGACGGCACTTCCCAGAGGTCTGCGCCCGGCGCGGGAAAGCGTCGCAGCCACTGGAAGGCCGCCGCCGCGACGAACTGTTCATCGGAGGGCTCGGCCGCCACGAAGTCGCCGGCCCGGCGGTCCAACAACCCGGTGTCGAGCCGACCGGCGACCACGTCGGGGTCGGCCAGCAGGAAGCGGACGAACTCGATGTTGGTGACGACGCCGAGCACCGCGGTGTCGGCCAGAGCCCGACCCAGGGTTCGCAGTGCCGCGGCCCGATCCGGTCCGTAGGCAATGACTTTCGCCAGCATTGGGTCATAGTCGCTGCCGACGACCATCCCGGCGGACAGGCCCGAATCGATGCGCACACCGGCCGCATCGGATTCCGTCAACGCGAGCACGTCGCCGCCGGTGGGCAGGAAGCCGTGGGCCGGATCCTCGGCATAGACCCGCGCTTCGATCGCATGCCCTCGCAACGCGATATCGGTCTGATCGACGTTGAGCTTCTCCCCTGCCGCGATCCGTACTTGCCACTCGACCAGATCCCACCCGGTCACCAACTCGGTGACGGGGTGCTCGACCTGCAGCCGGGTGTTCATCTCCATGAAGAAGAACTCGTCGGGACTATCGGCGGAGACGATGAACTCCACCGTGCCCGCACCGGTGTAGTCCACGCTGCGGGCGGTGTCACAGGCGGCGGCGCCGATCCGATCGCGGGTCGCCGCATCGAGCAGAGGTGACGGCGCCTCCTCGATGACCTTTTGGTGTCGGCGCTGCAGGCTGCACTCGCGCTCGCCGAAGTGCACCACGTTGCCGTGAGTGTCGGCCATCACCTGAACTTCGATGTGTCTGGGACGCAGCACAAATCGCTCCAGAAACAGCGTGTCGTCACCAAATGCGGCGGCCGACTCGCGGCGAGCGCTGACCAGCGCGGCCGGCAGGTCGGCCGGCTTGTCGACCATCCGCATACCTTTACCGCCGCCACCCGCCGACGGTTTGACCAGAACCGGATAGCCGACGTCCTCCGCGGCCGCGATCAAATCCTGGTCGCTGAGTCCGGGCCGCGCGATACCGGGGACCACCGGCACGCCGAACGCCGACACCGTGCCCTTGGCAGCGATCTTGTCGCCCATCGTCTGGATGGCCCCCACCGGTGGACCGATGAACGCAATTCCGGCCTTTTCCAGCGCGGCCGCGAAATCGGCGTTCTCCGAAAGGAATCCGTAGCCCGGGTGAATGGCCTGCGCGCCGGTGCGCACCGCCGCGTCGACGATCGCGGCGATACTGAGGTAGCTGTCTCGCGCCGCCGCCGGGCCGATCGCGACCGCCACGTCCGCCTCGGCGACGTGCCGCGCGTTGGCGTCGGCGTCGCTGTACACGGCGACAGATCGGATGCCCATCGTCTTGAGCGTGCGGATCACCCGCACCGCGATCTCGCCGCGGTTTGCCACCAGAACAGTCGTGAATCCCACGGCGCTCACATCCGGAAGACGCCGTAGGAGACCGGGTCGACCGGCGCCGTGGATGTCACAGAAAGCGCAAGGCCGACAACCGTTCTGGTGTCTGCGGGATCGATCACGCCGTCGTCCCAGAGCCGAGCGGTCGAATAATACGGGTTGCCCTGGTGTTCGTACTGGGCGCGGATCGGAGCCTTCAACGCCTCTTCCTCCTCCGCGGTCATCTCGCCGCGCACCGTCGCCAGCACCGAGGCCGCCTGCTCGCCGCCCATGACGGAAATCCGCGCGTTCGGCCACATCCACAGGAAGCGCGGCGAATATGCCCGCCCACACATCGAGTAGTTACCCGCGCCGTAGGACCCGCCGATCACCACGGTGAGCTTGGGAACCCGTGCACACGCCACCGCGGTCACCATCTTCGCGCCGTGTTTGGCGATGCCGCCGGCCTCGTATTCACGGCCGACCATGAACCCGGAGATGTTCTGCAGGAACAGCAGCGGGACCATCCGCTTGTCGCAGAGTTCGATGAAATGCGCCCCCTTGACCGCGGATTCGGAGAACAGCACACCGTTGTTGGCCACGATGCCGACCGGGTGGCCGTGGATGTGAGCGAACCCGGTGACCAGGGTGCTGCCGTATTCGGCCTTGAACTCGACGAACTCGCCGCCGTCGACGAGCCGGTCGATGACCTTGTGCACGTCGTAGGGAATCCGCGGGTCGACGGGGACCACGTCGTACAGCTCCGACTGATCGGCGGTCGGGTCCACCGCGGGCCGAACATCCCAGATGTGTGGTTCGCGCGGGCCCAAGGTCGACACGATGCGCCGAACGATCCGCAACGCGTCACGGTCGTCCTGGGCGAGATGATCGGTGACGCCGGAGGTCTTCGAATGCAGTTCTCCGCCGCCGAGATCCTCGGCCGAGACCACTTCGCCAGTGGCCGCCTTCACCAACGGCGGTCCGCCGAGAAAGATGGTGCCCTGGTTGCGAACGATCACGGCTTCATCGCTCATCGCCGGGACGTAAGCCCCTCCCGCCGTGCACGATCCCAGCACCGCGGCGATCTGCGGGATGCCCCGCGCGCTGAGATTGGCCTGGTTGTAGAAGATCCGGCCGAAGTGATCGCGGTCGGGAAACACCTCGTCCTGCCGCGGCAGGAACGCGCCGCCGGAGTCGACCAGATAGATGCAGGGCAGTCGATTCTGCGCCGCGATCTCCTGCGCGCGCAGGTGCTTCTTGACCGTAATCGGATAGTAGGTACCACCTTTGACCGTCGCATCGTTGGCGACGATCATGCATTCGCGGCTGGAGATCCGGCCGATTCCGGTGATGATCCCGGCTCCAGGACACTCGTCGTCGTACATCCCATCGGCGGCCAGCGGCGCGATTTCGAGCAGTGGACTGCCGGGGTCGAGCAACCCGTCGACGCGGTCGCGCGGCAACAGCTTGCCGCGATCGACATGACGGGCCCGCGATCGTTCCGAACCACCCAGCGCAGCCGTCGCAAGCTTGCCGCGCAACTGCTCGACAAGCGCGGTGTGCGCGTTGCGGTTCTCCGCCGGTGAAGTCATCGGTTGCACGCCAATTTCGGTTAATGGTGACTAACTCGTGTTATGTTAGTGGTCATTAACCGAACTGTCTAGGGAGGCGGGATGGCAGCGTCCGCTCCGGCCGACCGCGGTGACCCCACCCCCGAGCCGAATCCACGCAGTCGACGCAAATCGGACCGCCGCCTGCAACTGCTGGCCGCCGCGGAGCGGCTGTTCGCCGAGCGTGGCTTCCTCGCGGTGCGACTCGAGGACATTGGCGCCGCCGCCGGTGTCAGCGGACCCGCGATCTACCGGCACTTCCCCAACAAGGAGTCGCTGCTGGTCGAGTTACTGGTCGGGATCAGCACACGACTGCTGGCCGGCGCACGCGAAGTCCAGTCGCGAGAGGCCGACGCAGCGGCGGCGCTCGATGGCCTGATCGACTTCCACCTCGACTTCGCGCTGGGCGAATCAGACCTCATCCGGATCCAGGACCGCGACCTCGCCTATCTGCCGACTGCCGCCGAGCGCCAGGTGCGACGGGCCCAGCGTCAATACGTCGAAGTCTGGGTGGGCGTCCTGCGCCAGATCGAGCCGAAGCTCGCCGAGACGGACGCCCGGCTGATGGCGCACGCCGTGTTCGGACTGCTCAACTCCACCCCGCACAGCCTCAAGCCCGACGGCACCGCCCGGTCGCGCGCGGTGATGCGGGCGATGACGGTCGCCGCGCTGACCATGGGCGCCTCGCCGGTTTGAGGGCTATTTTCACTGTTAATCAGACGTTTCGGCACCGACGGTTGTGCTGCAGGTACCCTGCAAAAATGAGGTGGGCATGAGCGATCGACGTCATCCCGGGTACACCCGTTCAACCCAAGAGCGGACCGAGCAAACCCAACGACTGAACCAGCCGTACCGGCCGAACACCGACCCGGCCTACAGTGGCCAGCCGTCTTACCCGCCGCCGCACAATCCCGGCTCGCCGTACGATCCCAACTCGGCAAACCCCACGGACAGGCTGCCGCAGTACTGGCTCCAGGGTCAGCCGCCCCAGAATCAGCCGCCGCAGGAGCACGAACCCGGCAAGCCCAAGGCGCCGCGCTGGCTGTGGATCGCCGCGGCCGCGGCGGTGATTCTGGTGACCGCGTTGGTCATCGCTCTGGTGATCGCCAATGGCACGGCGCGAAAGCAAACCGCAGTGCCGGCGCTGCCTTCGACGCCAAGTTCGCAGCGGCCCATGCCGGTGGTGCCCAACTCGCCGTCGCATTCCGCCCAGGCGCCCGCACCGGCCACCACCGAACCCGCCCAGCCCACTGACCCGGGCGCGATGCAGACCGTGGTCTACAACGTCAGCGGCGACGGCCGTGCCATCAGCATCACCTACGTCGACAACGACGGGATGATGCAGACCGAGTTCAACGTCGCGTTGCCGTGGATCAAAGAAGTCAGCTTGCCCGAGTCCGGCAGCAAGACACCGAACGTCACAATCGTAAATATCGGGCACGACGTCACCTGCACGGTCACCGTGGACGGGGTTGAAATCAACCAGCGCAGCGGCGCCGGGCTGACGATCTGCAACGGCAACGGCTGAGCCTAATTTTCCGGCTCCTCCTCACGCCACGGCGGGCATCGTCGCCGGAGTGACCCGCTCAGTCAGCCGCCGCAACCCGGTGCGGGGCCCGCACCATCAGCAGGCCCAGTAGCCCGACCGCCACGACCAGAAGCAATCCGCCCATCCCGGCCCGCTCGGCATGAAATCGGTCGACGAAGATCGAATAAAGCAGGGGCGCCACGAAGGTCACAGCCCGCCCGGTCATTGTGAAAAGACCGAACGCCACGCCTTCTTTTCCGTCGCTGGAGAGTCGTAACAGTAGCGTTCGCGCGGAGGCCTGCGCCGGACCGATGAATACGCACAGCAGCAATCCGGTAACCCAGAACGCGCCCGGTCCCGACAGCAACATCATGGCCAGCCCAGCCGCGAGGATGCTGGCAAGCGAGCCGACGATGATGGGTTTGGAGCCGAACTTGTCATCCAGGTATCCGCCGATGATGGCCCCGATCGCCGCCACAACGCAGAACGCCACACCGAACATCGGCACCACAGCCGGTGAGATCCCGTAGGCCTTGACCCCGAGCACGCCGCCGAACTGGGTCACGCCGGCCAGTCCGTCTCGGAAAACGGCGGCCGCCAACAGGTAATAGACGAGATTGCGGTCGCGGTGCCACTCCTCGACAAGGTCCCGCCAGAGCTTGCGGTAGCCACCGAGGGCCCCTCGAACCGCGGCAGGAGCCTCGACAAGTGCCGGCAGGTGATACGCCGTCAGCAGTAGCGGCAGCGCAAACACCGCGAACCAGCCGGCGGCCACCAGCATCGCGATCCGGATGTTCATGCCGTCAGCGGCGGACAGCTGAAGAAATCCTCGCGTGGCACCGTCGCCTGAGATACAGCCGAACAAGACGACCAGCAACAGACCGACGCTGCCGATGAATGCCGCCGTCAAGCCCAATCCGGAAATGCGCCCAGAGTTCTGCGGTGTCGAGAGCTGACGCAACATCGCGTTATACGGGACGCTGGCCAGATCGCCGCATGCCGCACCGATTCCCAGCAACGCCAGTCCCAGCCACAGATATCCGGGGCTCTCGCGAACCAGACTCATCGCGCTGACCAGAGCCACCACCAGCCCGGTCAGGACGGTCAGGACGAGGCGCCGACGACGAGGATTGTCGACCCACACGCCGATCATCGGCGCCAGAAGGGCGACGATGACCCCGGAGATCGCCAGCGCGCGGCCTAGCCAACTCGCCGGCGTGGCGCCCGCCGGCGCACCTTTGCCGACAGCGGTGGTCAGGTACACCGAGAACACGAACGTCACGACGACGGCGGTCACCCCGGCTGAACCGGTGTCCCACAGTGCCCATGCCAGCACCTGGGAGCGCTTGGGACCGCGCGAAACGTCACTGCGGGATTCAGGCATCGTTGGCCTGTCTACCATTGGCGCATGCCGGTACCCGCCCCCAGTCCCGACGCCCGCGCAGTTGTAACCGGAGCTTCACAGAACATTGGCAAAGCTCTGGCCATTGAATTGGCCGCTCGGGGCCACAACCTGATCATCACAGCGCGGCGCGAAGATCTGCTCAACACGTTGGCCAGCAGCCTGAGTGAAAAGTACGGCGTCATCGTCGAAGTGCGGCCCGCCGACCTCGCCGATCCCACTGACCGCGCAAAACTGGTCGACGAGATAGCCACTCGCAACGTGTCGATCCTGTGCGCTAACGCGGGGACAGCCACCTTCGGGGCCGTTTCCGCGCTCAACCCCGAGGTCGAACAGAAAATGGTTCAACTCAACGCTGTCGCAGTGCACGACCTGGTGCTCGCAGTGCTGCCCGGAATGATCGAGAAAAAAGCCGGCGGCATTCTGATTTCCGGTTCGGCAGCGGGTAATTCACCGATTCCCTACAACGCGACCTACGCGGCGACCAAAGCGTTCGCAAACACCTTCAGCGAGTCGCTACGTGGCGAACTGCGCAAAACCGGTGTGCACGTGACGGTTTTGGCTCCCGGCCCGGTGCGCACCGAATTACCAGACGCGTCGGAGGCGTCGATCGTCGAGAAGCTGGTGCCGGACTTTTTATGGATCTCCACCGAGTACACCGCGAAGAAGTCGCTGGATGCGTTGGCGCGCAACAAGATGCGCGTGGTGCCCGGCGTGACGTCCAAGGCGATGTCGGCGGCCAGCCAGTACGCGCCGCGCGCGATCGTGGCGCCGATCGTCGGGAGTTTTTACAAGAGGATGGGCAGCTGAACTAGCGACGGCGTTTGCTGCCGCCGCCGAACATGTTGCGGATGATCTCGGTGCCCAGCGCTTTCAGGAAGGTCTGGAAGCCGCGGCTGTTCACGAATCTGCTGAACCAGCCAGGCTTTTTCGCAGCCTCGGGCGCGTTCTTCGATCCCGCCGGCGCCGGCTGGTTGGCTGCAGCCTCGGCCGCCTTCGCCTTTTCGGCTTCGATCTTCTCGTAGGCCGATTCACGGTCTTTGGTCTCGCCGTAGGTCGCCTGCAGGGGGCTGCCTTTGGCCGCGGCCCCGATTGCATCGTCGCCGATGGCGGCCATCAACGAGCGAGGCGAGCGCAGACGGGTCCAAGCGACTGGAGTCGGGGCACCGCGTTCGGAGAGCACGGTGACCACCGCCTCGCCGATGCCCAATGACGTCAACGCCGAAGCCAGGTCGTAGACATCGGTTTTCGGGTAGGTGCGGACGGTTTTGGTCAGCGCCTGCTGGTCGTCGGGCGTGAACGCACGCAGGGCGTGCTGGATGCGCGCTCCCAACTGCGACAACACCTGGTTGGGCACGTCGGTGGGTAGCTGGGTGCAGAAGAACACCCCGACGCCGCGGGACCGGATCAGCTTGACCGTCTGCTCTACCTGTTCCAGGAACGCCTTGGATGCCTCGGTGAACAGCAGGTGGGCCTCGTCGAAAAAGAACACCAGCTTGGGCTTGTCGACGTCACCGATTTCAGGCAAGGACTTGAAAAGGTCGGACAGCACCCACATCAGGAACGTCGAGAACAGCACCGGTCGTGCTGCTTGAGCTCCCAGCTCCAGCAGCGAGATGACGCCGCGGCCCTTGTCGTCAAAACGCAACAGGTCCTTGGGCTTCAGCTCCGGTTCACCGAAAAAGGTATCGGCACCTTCGGCTTCCAGATTGACCAGAGCGCGCAGGATGACGCCGGCCGTTTGCGCGGACACACCGCCCAACGACTTCAAGTCTGCCTTGCCCTCGTCGCTGGTGAGCTTCCCGATCACCGCACGCAGGTCTTTGAGATCCAGCAGCTCGTAGTTGTTCTGCTCGGCATAGTGGAAGATCAACCCGAGCGTTGACTCTTGAGTAGAGTTGAGCCCCAACACCTTTGAGAGCAAGATCGGCCCAAAGCTGGCGATCGTGGCCCGCACCGGAACCCCGATGCCCTTGGTGCCCAACGACAGAAAGTCGACCGGGTAGGCGGTCGCCGTCCCAATCGTCGCCGGTTTCCTTGGCGCGCTCGGTGAGCTTGTCGCTGCTCTCGCCGGGTCGCGACAGGCCGGACAGGTCGCCCTTCACGTCGGCCATCAGCACCGGCACACCCGCCGCGGAAAGCTGCTCGGCGATCACCTGCAGGGTCTTGGTCTTACCGGTACCGGTCGCGCCGGCCACCAGGCCGTGGCGGTTGATGGTCGCCAGCGGGATGCGGATCTGCGCTTTCGGGTCCGTCTTGCCGTCGATGACGACCGAGCCCAGCTCCAGAGCCTGGCCCCCGACGGCGTAACCGGCCGCGATCTGCTGTGCGGGGGTCGCTGTCGATTCAGTGCTCATAAGACCCTTGCCTCTCCCCTGTTGCCGTGGTCGAAGATCACGCACGACCTTACTGGCTCTCACCCGCTCAGGCGGGGTGGCTGCAGCCTTGCCAGCTAACTTTGCCTACTGTGAACGCTGTGCGGGACGAACTGGTGTGGATCGACTGCGAGATGACCGGGCTGGACCTGGGCACGGACAAGTTGATCGAGATCGCTGTCCTGGTGACCGACGCCGACCTGAACATCCTCGGCGACGGCCTCGACGTGGTGATCCATACCGACGACGCCGCATTGACGTCGATGGTCGACGTGGTGACCGAGATGCACACCCGCTCAGGGCTCATCGAGGAGGTGCGAGCGTCGACCGTGGATCTCGCCACCGCCGAGGCCGCGGTGCTCGACTACATCCGTCAACACGTCAAACAGGCCAAAACGGCACCGCTGGCGGGTAACTCGATCGGCACCGACCGTGGCTTCATCGCCCGCGACATGCCAGCCCTGGATTCGTTCCTGCACTACCGGATGATCGATGTGAGCTCGATCAAAGAGCTCTGCCGCCGCTGGTATCCGCGGATCTACTACGGCCAGCCGACCAAGGGTCTGGCGCACCGCGCGCTGGCCGACATCCATGAGTCCATCCGCGAGTTGAAGTACTACCGCGGCACCGCGTTCGTGCCGCCGCCTGGCCCCACGACCAGCGAGATCGCGGAAGTAGCCGACCAGCTCGGAGTCGAACCGCCCACACCACAGGGAACTGATTCGGCCGCCGGGGACACAAACGGTTAGTATCAACGACGCCGCTGCTCGTCTGGCGGCAATGGTGGCTGTAGTTCAGTTGGTAGAGCGCCAGGTTGTGATCCTGGATGTCGCGGGTTCAAGTCCCGTCAGTCACCCCAACGGTCAGCGGGCGTTTGAACTGCTGCTACCGGCGCTTGGCGCGGCGGTACAGCCAAATGGCAAGAACCACGGCAGCCACCAGGATGACCGCCCCGACGCCGACTGCGGCAACGCCGGCAGCCCCGAGGGCCGTCCCGATTCCTCCGAAGAGATGCCCATGTCTTCGCCGTCTAGTGCTAAACGACGCAATTACTGTCACCAGCGACAAGGTCAACACGTTGCCAGCATCCCAGGCTGCACGTCACGTACGCTGACGAAAACGTCGAGCCGTGCCGTAACGCCGCTAGCGCTGACTGCGGGCGGCGGCTCTGCGCATCTCGAGTTCGAACCCGCCCGCCTCGGCCGCATAGCCGATCGCGCCGACAGCGACACCGACCACTTGCCACAGCACGACGCCGCTGATCGCGGCGAGGCGACTGCGCTGGGCCACCGCCTCGGTCGCCGACCGAGAGTTTCACTCACACCAATAAGGCTAAGAGCGCAACCGCCCGCTTGCGCGGATGAGTGATCAGGTCGGCGTGTTAAACGTCCAGACGGCTTAACTGGGCCCGAATAAGGTTGCTAGATAACGAATGTGACGTTGCCGGCCGGTGTCAGGCTTTGGCGTTGCCGGCGTGCCATTGGTCCCACGGGATGTTCCAGTCGCCGAGACCCTCGGTGCCCGACAGCGGCGGGCCGATGGTGTTGAGGACCAGGACGAGGTCGCCGCGTTTGGTGTTCTCGAAGAACCACTGCGCGTTGCTCGGGCTCACGTTGAGGCAGCCGTGGCTGGTGTTGGTGTGGCCCTGGGCGCCCACCGACCATGGGGCCGAATGCACGAAGACTCCGCTGTAGGACATCTGGGTGGCGAAGTTCACCTCGGTGCGATATCCGTTGGGCGAGTTGGCCGGAACGCCGTAGGTCGACGAATCCATGATCATGTGCGCGAATCGCACACCGAGTATGTAGGTCCCGCTGGCGGTCGGCGTGCTGTCCTTGCCCATCGACGTCGGCATGGTCTTGACGACCTCACCGTTGACCCGCACCGTCACGATCTTGGTGTTGTCGTCGGCGGTCGCGATGACCTCGTCGCCGATGGTGAAGTGGGTATGCGCGTTGTCCTGGCCGAACACCCCGTCACCCAGATCGATGCCGTAGGTGTTGACCGCGACGTTGACGCTGGTTCCCGGCTTCCAGAAATGCTCAGGGCGCCAACGGACCTCGCGATTGTTAAGCCAATAGAAGGCGCCTTCGACGGGCGGATCGGTGGTCACCACGATCGCCTTCTCGGCGGCCTGACGATTCGCGATGTTCTCGTCGAACTGGATCGCCACCGGCTCGCCGACCCCGACCACCTCGCCGTCGCGCGGCGCGGGATACGCCATGGTCAGGTTCTGCGGCGAATGAGTCTGAAATGACAGCTGCCGAGTGGCGACGCCGCCCAGCCCGCGGGCTTTCGCGGTCAGCGTGTACAGCCTGTTGTAGCCCAACCGCTCGGTCGTCGACCAGTGCACGCCGTCGGGGCTGAGTTGGCCGGCGACCGTGCCGCCGTTTTCGTTGACCATCTCCACCGAGGCCAGCACACCGTCATCGGCACTCACCGTCACCGGGCTGTCGACCGCGACGCCGACCGCACCGTCGGCAACGATGTCGCGAGTTTGGGGACGAGGAGGTCGCCGAACGGCGAGGCCTTGTCCATGATGGCTCTTGGCGTCCGGGAGCCCGGCCGTTGCCGCTGCAGGCCCCCGCGCCGAACACGACGAGCGGCACCATCAGCACAGCCAGCCATCGCCGGCCTCGCTGCTGAAGCCTGATGAAGCGACCTGCCACCTGCGTTTTTCCCCTCGCGACGTGTAATGGCTTGTTACTGCGGAGTATTCTAAGGCGTGGACGACCGTTAACTGTCATCACCGATCAATCCCACACTCGACGATTTCGTCCGTCGACGGAATGACTGTTATTGTCGCAAACGCGGTCCAGCAGGACGCACGCGCCGTTAGCTCAGTTGGTAGAGCAGCTGACTCTTAATCAGCGGGTCCGGGGTTCGAAACCCTGACGGCGCACTTCAGAACGTCGGCCATGTCGGTGATCCTTTTCCCTCGCAAACCCTGCCCCACCAGTGCTTGCTGGGAGTAATTTTTTCTCGTGCCAGGCTGCTGATTGGCACCTCGCGAAGAGTTGCGCCCGAGGAGCCGCGATGGGATTCGTCCAGCCCAACCTGCCGGTCGTCGACATGACCGAGTGGAGCAAGAAACCGCGCGCCGAACGGGTGGTGCCGATGGTGCGCCACATCGCTGAGAACGGCTTCGGCACCCCACTGATCATGCACGTCATGTACGGCATCAAGATCGCCCTCTACGTTCTCGGTGCCTGGCTTGTTGGCGTGGTCCACCAACGGCATAGACGGATTCACCGATGTCGCCGCGTGGTGGACCGAGCCGATCGTGTTCGAAAAGGCAGTGCTGTACACGATGCTGTTCGAGGTCATAGGCCTCGGTTGCTGCTTCGGGCCGCTGGCCGGTCGCTACTTCCCGCCGATGGGTTCGATCCTGTACTGGCTACGTCCCGGCACCATCCGGCTTCCCCCTGGCCCGACCGGGTCCCGCTGACCAAGGGAAACGACAGAACGCCGTTCGACGCACTGCTCTACGGCGTCCTGCTCGGGTTGCTGGTCCTTGGGCTGGTGTCCGACGGGTCCGGCCCAATTCCCGCGCTGGGCACGGCGATCGGCGTCCTCCCGCGTTGGCAGACCGTTGCGATTCTGACGGCCCTGGCCGTGATCGGCCTGCGAGACAAGATCATCTTCCTGGCCGCCCGCGGCGAGGTGTACGCGCCGCTGGCGCTGGTGTTCCTGTTCCCGGGGGCGGACATCGTCGTCGGGGCCAAGGTGGTCTTCATGGTCATCTGGCTGGGCGCGGCGACGTCCAAGCTCAACCGCCACTTCCCTTTCGTGATCTCGACGATGCTGGCGAACAACCCGTTCATCCCCTCGGGCGCGCTCAAGCGCGCGTTGTTCAAGCATTATCCGGATGACTTGCGGCCCAGCGGATTAGCGGGTTTCATCGCCCACTTCTCGACCGCCGTGGAGGGGCTGGTGCCACTGCTGCTGTTCCTCTCGCACGGCGGCTGGCCGACGACCATCGCCGCGTTCGTGATGATCGTGTTCCACCTGAACATCCTGCTGGCCTTCCCGATGGGAGTGCCGCTCGAGTGGAACGTGTTCATGATCTTCGGGGTGCTGTGGTTGTTCGTCGCGCACGCGCGGCTGGGCCTGTCGGATCTCGCCAACCCGCTGCCGGTCGCCATCCTGTTTACGGTCATCGCCGGAACCGTCGTCATCGGAAACCTCTTCCCCCGCAAGGTGTCCTTTCTGCCCGGGATGCGTTATTACGCCGGCAACTGGGACACCACGGTGTGGTGCGTCAAGCCCTCGGCCGACGAGAAGTTCCGCATCGGCTCCCGCGCGCTCGGCCCCATGTACCACTTACAACTCGAGCGGTTGTACAAGACCAAGGAGGAGGTGCAGGTCCCCATTCATCTCGCGTTCGCCTTCCGGGGGATGAACACGCACGGCCGCGCGCTCTACACGCTGGTCCACCGCGCGTTGGCCGGCTACGACGAAGACGACTACAACCTGTGCGAGGGCGAGAATCTCTGCGCAATGGTTCTCGGCTGGAACTTCGGCGACGGCCACATGCACAACGAGTGCCTCATTGACGCGCTACAGCAGCGATGCGGGTTTGAGCCCGGCGACGTGCGAGTGGTGATCCTCGACGCGCAGCCCATCCACATCCAGCGCCAGGAGTACCGGCTGGTGGACGCGGCGACGGGCGAATTCGAGCGCGGCTACGTCGACGTCGACGACATGGTCACCAGCCAACCCTGGGCGGACGACCTACCCGTACATGTTCAGCACAGCGCGGCGACCGGCCAGGCGTAATCTGCGCCGCGGGGCGGCCAGCGTCAGCGGGTTCTTGAATCAGCGGGTCCGGGGTTCGAAACCCTGACGGCGCACCACCACTTCTTCCGGTCACCAATCATGCTGCCGGAGCAATAATTCGACGCGCCGCTTCCACAGCGGCTGCCCGTCGGGCCGCAACGATTGCGGGATCCACCGCCAGCGCATCGGGATGGGGCGACTGAGCCCAGGCCAGGCCGATGCCGAACAGCATGACCAGAAGGTCCATGGGTTCCCACACAGCATCCACCTGTCCGGCGGCCTGCGCGGCCTCGATCACCCCGATATCCCGCATCGCCACCGGTTCGCCATCCGCGACGCAAGGCGGGTCGAGGGCGAGCCCCTCGAGGCTGGCCCAGGTCATCATCCGCAGGTGCTCGGGACGGCGGCAGGCCAAGTCGTGGATGTCACCGACGAACTCCGGTATCGCATCGCCGCGCAGTGTCACCGCGGCGAAGAACTCCGCCATGTCGGCAGCGACCACACTACGAAACAGCGCCTCCTTGTCGGTGAAGTGCGCGTACAGGCGTTCCTTGCTGGCCGCGGCCGCCTTGGCGATCCGATCAATCCTGGCGCCGGCCAGCCCGTACTGGGCGAACTCGGATCGTGCGGCCGCCAGGATCGTGTCCCGCAACTCTGTGGTGGTTCGCACACCAGAATTCTAACCATACGAACTAGTTCGTTCGGTACAGTTGAACGCATGTCTTCCCCCACCACGGACGTCGCCGTCCATCAGCCCACCGATCCCGACTCTGCGGTGGGCGGGTCGCGGCGCGTCCGAACCCTGCGCCGCGCGTTGGACGGGCTGCAGGGACAGTTCGCTCCAATCCTCGACCTATCTCGCCCGTACGTGAGCGGTCTGGACTTGCTGCCGGCCGACGGGCGATTCCTGTTGGTGGGCAACCACACCGCGTTCATCGGCGGCGAAGTTCTGCTGATTCCCCATTTCGTCCGACGTGCAATCGGTGCTCGGGTGCGCACCCTGGCCGACCGTCGGATCGGGGAACGCCCCGGATTCAGCCGCGACCTGATGACCGCCTACGGCGGCGTGGTGGGCGAACGCAAAGCCGCGCGAGAACTCATGCGGCACAACGAGACCATCCTGGTTTTTCCGGGCGGCGGCCGCGAGATAGCGAAATTCAAAGGCGAGGAATACCAACTGAATTGGACCGGCCGGTCGGGATTCGCCCGCATCGCCGCGGAGAACGACTACCCGATCGTCCCGGTCGGCCTGGTCGGCGGCGACGACGTCTACAAGAGCCTATTCGCGCGCAACAGCGTGATGGGTCGACTCAGTCAGACCGTCAGCACCAGACTGACGGGCAATCCCGACATGGCGATGCCGTTCATGCGAGGCATTGGCCCCACCCTGATCCCCCGCCCTCAGCGGATGTATCTGCGATTTGGACCGCCGATCGCCACGACGGAGCCGAGAAACATGTCAGAAGATGAGTGGGTCGAGTTTCTGAAGGCCCAGACCAAGCAGTCGCTCGAAGCAACCCTCTCCGAGTTGTTGGCTATTCGCGCGAAAGATCCGTTCCGCGAGCTGAACCCGTTGGCGTGGGCGAGAGCTGTCGAACCCAACTAGTCCGCCGCGACGGGCAGCCCGAGGCACAGCTCGACGTAGTCGATACCCGGCGACACCCATTCGCGCCACTGCTTGTGACTCATGTTGGACGACAGCTTGTCGCACAGCTGAGCGACGTCGACGAGCGCCGGCGAGAGCAGCAATGACCCGTCGGCGTTGGCCGACGCGGCCAGCCGACCGTCCGGACTGATCGCGACGCTGACGACGGAATCTGGCTCCACCACCGGTGAGGCTGTCGGTTTGCCGGTGGCGGTGTCCCATAGGCGCAGTGTGGCGTCGACTCCCCCGGTGGCCAGCTGGTGCCCGACGCCGAAGGTGACACTCGCGACCAAGCCATCATGGCCGCGAAGCGGGCTGCCCGGCAGCTGCCTACGGTTGACCGCATCCCAGAGCTCGACGCTCTCGAAGCTGCCGGCAACCAACGTGCCGCCGTCGTGGTCGAACGCCACGGACATGATGGGGTTAACCGGGTTTGCGGGATCCACCATCAAGGCGTCCTCAGCTTGGGCCGAGTCGATGTTCCAGAGCCGCGGGCCGCCTTTATACGCGCCGCCCAGGCGATGGCCGTCGGGGCTGAAAGTCAACGCGAGGAGCGCGTCCTGTTTGACCGGGGCGTTGCGGGTGTCGATCGTAATGGGTTGGCGTACCGCGTTTCCGGTCGTTACGTCCCAGAGCTGTACGGTGCCGCTACTGCGCTGCCCAGCGGCAATGACCCGCCCGTCGCCGCTGGCAGCAAAATTGTTGTATCCGTCCGCGATTGATAGGCGAACCGGCGGTGCAATCGGCCGCCCCGTCGTGTCGTCGACTACTTGCGTGGTGCCGTCCTGCGCAGCGGTAAGCATCCGATGACCCGCGACGTAGCTGAACCACTTGGTCCCCTCTCCGCCGGGGAGCTGCGGCGGTAGCGCAAAGCCGGTCCTGACGTCCCACTGCTGGATGGCGGTGTCGCCCGCTGCCGCTACCCGCTGCCCGTCGGGGCTGAACGCTGTCTGCGTCAGGAAGGGGTCGGGACCTCGCATCGGCTGGCCGATCGTGGCACTCCACAGCCTCAGCGTCCCGTCCAGACTGCTGGTGGCAAGGTGCCGACCGTCTGGACTGAACGCCATCCCTTGCACAAAGCCTTTGTGCCCACTCATCGTCCGACCGATCGGTGCGGCGGTTTCGGCATCCCACAGCTGCACCGCGCCTCTATTCGAACCGGTGGCTACCCGGTGGCCGTCGCGGCTGAACGCGACGGCAGTGGCTTGCGCCGTGTCTGACGTGCCGAGCCGGGCGCGGCGGACAAGCTTCGCAGCATCGACGTCCCAGATCTCCAGATCGTCCCCGGCTGCGGCAAGGGTGCGCCCATCGGGGCTGAACGCAATCCGGGACACATGTGTCGGCGCCCCATCGGCTCCCCGGGGCTCGAGGTTCGGGCCGCGTGTTTGCAGCGACTTGGTGTCATAGATCGCGATCTCGCCGCCTCGGCCGGCGGCGGCCAATTTCTGCCCATCGCCGTCGAGCGCCAGATCCTCGATCCACGACGCCTGGTCGCCGTCGACCTTGATCGTCCCGCGCAGCTCCCCGGAATGCGCGTCCCACAGTTGAAGCGAGCCGTTCTCGCCTCCGGTGTAGATCGAGTGCCCATCGGGACTCACAGCGAGGGCAGTGAGCTCGCCGACCTGCACCGGGTTGGCGTTGATTGCCGCCCCGGAGTCGGCGTTGAAGAGCCGCATCGTGCCGTCGACGCCTGCAGAGGCGATGGTGTGACCGTCGGGTGTGTAAGCGACGACGTTCACCTTGTCGGTGTGACCAGTCATCGAGTTGCCGAGCGGCTTACCGGTGGTCGAATCCCACTGTCGCACAGTCTTATCCCTGTGCCCGCTCACGATGCGTCGTCCATCGGGGCTGTAGGCGATGCCGAACGGCATCGAAGACGTGTCGACAATCTTCTGTGTGGTGAAGCGGGCAATCTGCGCACTGAGGATCGGCACCCCGTTGGAATGTATTGCGTTGGCGGCCAGCAGTTCCTGTAATGCACGCACGTCGCTGCCGGGTGTCGTGCCGGCCAGCATCGACGCGCCCTCGGCGTTGAGCTTGGCCACCACCGCGTCGCGAAGATTGCGGTTCGCTTCATGCTGCTTGGCGACGGCGACCAGCGCGGCAATCGTCGCAACGACGGTGAGCACGGCCAGCCCAGCCACCGCCGCGGCCCGCAGCCGGCGGAACTGACGCTGCTCGCGCAAGTCCTCGCCGGCTAACGCGTCTTTGGGCTTGCCATGAATCGGCGCTGCTACCGCGGTCACTTTGTCGCGAAACGCCAGCGACCCCAGGTCCCATGGCGCATCGTCGCTGACGTCGATATACAACGGTTCGGCCGACAGCGTCCCAGGGTGCGTCAACGCCGGCGGCGCGGCATCAGAGTGCTCGGGGTCGAATCGCTGCTGCGCGGCATCCCACTGCAAGTGCCCCTCGGCCAGCACCAGCATCAACTGCTGGTGCCCGCGGTGGGCGAGCCAATAGCCGATCTCTTCATTGACCCAGTGCGAGCCGGCCGATTGCGGAGAGAGCACCACGATCATGAAGCGCGACCGATCCAACGCCTCGGTGATCTTGCCCCACAAATCGGGGCTGGCCGTCAGATTCGTGTCGTCGCGAAACACGCGCAACGCACGCAACCGGCCCAACCGTCGCCCGATTTGATGCAGGCCCTTCTGGATGGCGGTGGTGACCTGCCGATCACGATGGGCATATGACAGAAACGCGTCGTACTCCGCGGGCCTCTCGCTCTCGGGAGCGGGGAACTGCACGACGGGCGTTACCTGTTGCGGATTCGGCGCACCGTCAAAGCGGCGGCGAGGGCCACAATTCCGGCCAGCGAGATCGCCACTGCGGGTTTTTTGACGAATCCGATCGCCCGGGCCTTGGCATCGTCGGCGAGTCGGCGGGGGTTGGCCCGCACAGCCAGGGAGTCGACGGTCGACGCGAGCTGGTCGCGGGCCTTGTCGATCTCCTGCTTGATGGTGTCGGGATCCCGCTCCGCCACTCTCATCCTCCCTGTCGTCGGCGAACCCAGACCAGGCTCGGTCTAGGTTGGTGCCTGCCGACCTACCCTAGATCAGCCGGCACCCATCTCATCTGCCGGTGAACAGAAAGGCAGCTCCGTGACCGACACCGCACGCCTCGCGCCGGGCGACAAAGCCCCCGCCTTCACCCTTCCCGACGCCGACGGCAACAAAGTCTCGCTCGCCGACTACAAAGGCCGTCGCGTGATCGTGTACTTCTACCCGGCGGCTTCGACGCCCGGCTGCACCAAGCAGGCCTGCGACTTCCGCGACAGCCTGGGCGAGCTCAACGGAGCCGGCCTCGACGTCGTCGGCATCTCCCCCGACAAGCCGGAGAAACTGGCCAAGTTCCGTGACGCCGAGGGCCTGACGTTCCCGCTGCTGTCCGATCCCGAGCGCAAGGTGCTGACCGCCTACGGCGCGTTCGGCGAGAAGAAGATGTACGGCAAGACGGTTCAGGGCGTCATCCGGTCCAGCTTTGTGGTCGACGAGAAGGGCAAGATCGCAGGTCGCTCAGTACAACGTCAAGGCTGCACATACGACAACAAAGATCAAGCGATTCCTGGAGCTGTACGGGCCGCAGAGCGACGTTTAGGCCTTGGTCAGTGTCGGGGGGGACACCGGACAGATGGACCATGAGGTCGGGGATCTAGTCCTGTCCGCAAAGGGTGAGTGGATGGTGCGACCCCCAGAGCGTTGCGGCAACGGCCACCCGATCACACCCGGCCGCGTCCTGGTCGGCACCGCCGTCTGCGCCTGCCAGGATCGGCACCTGACGTGGCTGTGCGAGTGCGGGTCGCTGGTGTACGGCCCCCAGCTAGGCCTAGATTGCGCCGTGCTGAACGGGCCGGCGCGGATCAGATAGACGAGGGCTTCGACGGCGCAAATAACATCGAGCAGTGCAGTGGATAAAAATGCTCACGGCTGCAACGGCCATATCAACCCTGCTGACCGCCGCGGTGGGTCTCCAGTTCACCCCGGCCCGATATTGGTCATGGCGACTTCGCAGACACATGCAGACGGTGGAGGCGATCGACTCCGAACGTCAGAAGAATCAGCGCGAGGTCCTGATGAGACGGGCCGACTACCTGTCAAGCAGAGTGGCCGCTGCGTATCGAATCCCAACGGACTGGGGACGATTCTGCTACGCGGCTATTCAGTTTGGTATCTTTCTGAGCTTTATCATGCTGCCGATCGTGCTTTTTATTATCTATGGCCCTGACGAGTTGTTTGACGAGGATTTTGATGAGGATAACGCCGGCGGAAACGTTGTCCTCTCATTTCTGATCGTGTGGGGAATCTGGCTGTTTGAGTCGGTACCGCTTGTGCGTAGCTTCGTAATCACACGGCGAGTGCGAGCAGAGTTCATTCGGAGAGGTTGTCCGCCCGGATTTCGCAAACCAAAATCTTATTGGGCATGGAGACGGCGACGTTGGCCCATCGACCATGACCCGAATCAGGTATTTGCCCGCACGGTGAAGCGGGCTATCAGGCTTCGCATCTCTGGCAAGCTACCTGCTGAGTGGCCACCGCATTCTCGGGTTGCAGTGTTCCGGCGGGAGCTGTGCGCCTGGCGTTGGGAGCGTGACATGGCGAAAGGCCGTGCTACTACCGACATTTATCGGTTGCCCGCGATGCGCTCGCGACGACCTGGCGGCTTTAACTGGACGCGACTGCGCCAGTACCGTGCCAGGTGGTAGCGGATTAACCGGGCTGGGCATAAGCGGCCCTCTCATCGTGGCTCGCGGCGCTGGTCTTCATTCCAGTCGTAACCCAACCGCTCAGCGATCCGCCGAGCCATCGAAGGCTCGCCGTTTCCGGTCTCCCACACATCCGGACCAGTCCATTCGCCGTCGATCCAGTTCGGGATATCGCCCGCCACAGACCGGCGCTTACCTGCTCTCACTTACTCCACCTTCCATTCGCACCGCGACGACCGAAGTCGCTCGCGGTCATAGGTACGTCGTCCAATCGGATCGACTTCAACATCGACAACAGCAGCGCCTGCGTCTTACGCAGCGCGTCCGCCTCGGGCAGCTCGACCTGATGGTCTCTGCCGCCGTAACCCTGCACCCGGCGGTCATCGCCGGCCGCAGTCACAATCTTTCGCAATCTGGCCACTTCATCGGCTAAGAAGCAGCACTCCTCAACCACCAGCACCGTCTCCGGAGCATCGCTGAAATCGGCGCTTGCGTGCAGCTCGGTAAAAAGTCGTTTGCCACGGGCGCGAAGCCCAGCCGGCGGACGCGGTGGCGTGTCTTCTTCGTCCACAAATCCCTCCAATTCTGTCTTGTTTTCGCACGCCTCTGACGTGCGATATTTAGTTGTGACGTGGGCTTTCTCACCCCAAAAACCAGCGGATGCGGGCATGTCAGGTTCCTTACGCATTACGTTCCGGTCTGGATGGCGCGGTGGGGGATTGCCCGGTGGGGGTGCCAGCAGCGGCGGGAGTGCCAGCGTGGTGGTGCTGCCAGCGCCAGGCCGGCGAGGGACAGCCAACGCAGCGAGCAGCGCGGCGAAGCAGCGTGCACTAAGTGAGAGTGCGCGCACAGCGAGCGGCGCAGCAGCGCCCGCCACGGCACCCGACAGGCAGCACATACACAACTACAAACAGTCAGCACCTAGCGGCGCGCTTGCCTACACTCAACGCGTGTTTAATAGATATTGGCTTTCGGTCGCCGCTTCAGCAGCGTTATCGATCGGGATTGCATGCGCCCCGTTGGTGCACGCGGATGACGACGCATTTATCGACGAGTTACGCGCGAACCAGTGGTCAGGCGTCAACTTCGGCCTGACGGGCCAGCCGATAGCACCGGGAGTAATTCTGAATCAGGACTCGGCAATCGCAGCGGGCCACGATGTCTGCAACAAGCTGCGTCAAGGTCTAACGCCAGACGAGATCGTTTCTGCTGCGATCCGATCCCAGCAGGACAACTACCGGATTCTGATCAACGCCGCGAAGCATCACCTGTGCTGAACAACAAATCGATCTGAGGAAACGGAACATGACGACGCTTAGCTATAGAACGGTGCAGTACACCTTGACCGGCGGGGACACTCTGAACACCGTGTATGACCGGCTTGTCACAGCGCTAGTTGACATTAATTACAACGCGACCTTCCAGGGCGACCACGTATTTGTCACGTGGCAGAACGGCCTGCTGGACGTCTTTTTCCTCGAAATCAGCGGGTTCAATTATTGGCTGGTAGTTGTGAGTTCCGGTGATGACCAAAGTCAGAACGACAACATGATGAATAACGTCATCACCTTGATCCAGCGTAAGGCCAACTGAACAGACCAGCCGGCCCGGTCGTGGCAACTGGAAGTGACAACGTGACGGGACGCAACAAACAGGTCTACAAGATCACCTATCCCAACGGGAAAATTTACGTCGGGATGGATCTGACCGGCAGCGTGACCTACTTCGGCAGCCCAACCGCGAAGGCGAGGATCGCCGCTGATCTCGGCGATCAGGTCAACGACTACACCGCCCGCAAAACCATCCTGTGGGAGTCCGACACGGCAACCGACGCCGAGTGCCGCGCAATGGAAGTGCAGCTGATTCGGCAGCACCGCTCGAACGATCCGGCTATCGGCTACAACTTGACGCCCAGATTCAAGGCTCCGGCTCCTGACGACCGGTGAGCACATTTGTGTCTTCTGAGCGGTGTTGCCTTGGATCAGGTAACAAGTAATTCATGGCGAACGAACCGACCGCTTGGAATTATCAAGAGCGGAGCCACGTCCTGGCCGCTGCTGAAATTCTGACGAGCTACTTCCAAGATGACATGGATACCCAGACAGCGACGATCAACCGCATGATCCGCCGCGAGCACGGGGCGGAAGCGATCTTGTGGGGATTCAACAACGTTTGTGCACTCCTCGCGCAACAGATCACGGCGTTGAACAAGCTTGACCCGATGCAGGTCATGAACGAGCTGCACGAGCAGATCAGCAAAGTGACGTTCTTGGAGTGACACGGTGTCTTACCAGAGGCGTTTGCTGGGATGGTTTTACTGGGTGTCTCTGGGTGTCTCTCGGGTGTCCGTCAAAAACCGCCTCTGACCTCGGGGTGTCTGAAGTGTCCGCCGGACACCCCTTCGGCGGGTAGACGGGTGGGAAAGACCTCCCGGGTAATAATATAATTATATGTACTAACTACCCGTGTAGGCTTTTGACCAGCAAGAACACAACGTCAAGGCCACCGGACACGTGGCCAAGCTGCGGCGCGATTTGTCTGTCTAGGCCGCCACCCGGCGGCGACAAAAGACCCAGAAAATCATCGAGCAGCTACTCGGCCTGGTTGAGGCTGCTGTCACGTAACGACCGAACCGCGTCATCCAGCGTCGAAAATAACGCGAAGATTTTGTCGAGGTCGGTTAGCTGTATGGGTTTCCTTGTCGCAGGGCTGTCGGCTACCACCGCGAAACGGCCGGGAATTTCGGCCCGTTCGTTGGTTGTGAACAGCAGCCTGAGGCCCACGCTGGCGAGGAACTCAACTGCGGACAGATCAATGATGAAGGCCGGCGGTCGGTGGTTGAGGACCGCGTCGATGGCCACTTCAAGTTCGTCGGCGGTGGATACGTCGATGTCACCGGCGACATTGAGAACAACGAGCCCGGCACGGTAGGTGACAGAGGTGGTAATCACGCTTGTAGGTGGTTCGTTGAGTGGTTGCGAGTCACCATGCTGGTCCTGGGTCATGGGTACCGCTCGATCCACTCCAAGAGCAGGCCGCTCCTTCTAGATGCGCGTCGACGGTTCGCCTGTTGCCGGCAAGCCCCAGAGCAATACCGAGCGTCCGCACGGGCATCGAACCGTCCGCTGCATCCAAGGCATAAGGCCAGCACTGCCGTAACGTAACAGCCATCCCGGGGCTTTTACCAGTGGTTCTACAACGTCAAGGCCACCGGACACGTCGCCAAGCTGCGCCGCGACCTGTCGGTTTAAGCGATGACGGCGGCCTCCTTGTACTCCGTGATCGGCCGCGCCACCCCCTGCTCGTCGCAGACTCGCTGCAGCTTCTCCAGCGTCTCGTCCAGTCCCGGTCCCAGCCGCCTGCCGGGCGTGAAGGTGGCCGGCAAGTGCTGCATGCCCTGGATTACACCGATGGTCTGATAGTGCACGGTGCCCTCGGCGTCGCAGTGATAGTCCGACATGCGGTCGAGCACCGCCAGGAGCATCGACTTGAACACGGTTCGCGCAACATTGGATCCTATGCAGCGGTGAACGCCGAGTCCGAAGCTGAAGTGCCGGTTGTTCTTTCGATCGAGTTCAAGTCGATTCGGATTGGGAAAAACGGCGGGATCGCGGTTGGCCATTGCCCACGACAGCCAAAGGCGATCGCCCTCTTCGAACCGCGTGCCCGCCATCTCGAGGTCGGCCGCGATGGTGCGGCCGTCTCCCGGTGCCGGCGTGAAGAAACGTAGGAATTCCTCGGTCGCGGGGTCCAGCAGGGTCTGCGCTTCTCGCCGTAACAAGTCGCGCTGCTCGGAGTGTTCACCCAGCCATTCGAGCGCGTGTGCAGTCAATGCCGTCGTCGTGTCGAAGCCTCCGCCGACGATCAAGGTGAGCATTCCGAGCAATTCCATGTCGGGGGGAGGTTCGCCGTTGATCTGCAGTCGTGCCATCGCGTCGACTAGGCCGGGGCGTGGATGCTCCCGGATCTCCAAAAGGTGGTTCAGCATGTCCATTCCCATCGCGATGGTTTGCTCCAAAACCTTTGGGAAATGCGGGGAGTCGGCGGGTGTGTACACGTTGGCATGGATTGGCTCGCAATAGAGCTTCCATTTGTTCAGCGGGATGCCCATCATCGCCAGAGTCAGAACAGCGGGAACGACGTTCGCGAGATCGTCGACAAAATCGATCCGCCCGACTTCGATTTTCTCGTCGATAGCGGCCCGCACGATCTCGTCCACAAACGGCGCCCAGCGCTTGACGGCGGCCGGCGACAGGTATGGGTTGAGGACGGTGCGGTAGGCGCTGTGCTCGGGCTCATCCATTTCGAGCATCCCGCCACGAATGCCGGTGCCGGTCAAAAGCGGCGGAATGTTGATGCCCCGATATCCGGTGCCCTCGCCGGTGACGTCGTGGTCGTTGGAAACGTAGGGGCATCGGGCGAGTTCGAAGACTTGCTGGTGACCGGCGGCGACCCAGTGCCCGTCATAAGTGTCGGTCCACGCCACCGGGCACTTGGCGTGCAAGTCATCGGAGATCGCGGTGAACTGCGTGCGGTACTCAGGTGTATGGCGATCGAAGTGGTACTGGTTGGTCTTGCGGGTGTCGCCGGCCGTAGCGGCTTTGCCGGTCAGGGTGTGTTCCGTGCTCACGGTGGCGTCTCCTGCGGACGAGTGGCTGCATCTACAAGCAGTATGCGGCGAGACGATCGGGCTATATGTGCGTTCCAGGAATAGAGCGTCTCTCGAAGGCGGCGACAACGCGGCACGCTCCGCGAGGAATAGACAGCGAGATCAAGTGGCTTGGTCCAGAGTGACTCAAAAGCCTGATACCGAGACGCTCAAGGCGTTGAACAACAACATCACCGACGAGTTTCGCGCCAACGCCGGTAAGGTCGGCGGGCGATTCGAAGACAACCCGCTGTTGCTACTCACTACGAAAGGCGCGAAGTCCGGTGAACCGCGCGTCGCGCCGCTGGTGGCCTTCCGTATAGCCGGCAAGCTGCTTATCGTCGCCGGTTACGGCGGCGCCGACGTCAACCCGGCGTGGGTGCACAACCTGCGGGCCAACCCGCGGGCGCACGTTGAAATAGCCGCCGATTCGTTCGACGTTGTCGCGCACGAGCTCGACTCGTCCGAACGTGAGGCGATCATTCCGAGGATCAACGCGGCCGTACCCGCGTTCGCGTACGCGAACTACCAGTCAAAAACTAAGCGCACCATCCCGATATTCGAGCTGCAGGAGGCCGCAGCATGAAAGTCGACCGACCACCAGAATTTCACTCGGTCACCCCGCGCATGGTCGTGAGTGACGCCGCAGGTGCGGTCGAGTTCTTGCGCACGGTCTTCGACGGGGTCGGCGACGTACAAGCCGAGCGTCCGACGGAAGTGCGGATCGGTGACTCTCTTGTCATGGTGACCTCGGCGACCGAGCGCGAACCGTTTCCAGCTTTCCTCTACATGTACGTCGGCGACGCGGACCTGGTCTACAACCGAGCCCTCAACGCGGGAGCGATGAGCCTGGAAGCGCCGTTCAACACACCGTACGGCGACAGGCGGGCCATGGTCCGCGACCCGTTCGGCAACATCTTCCAGATCGCGCACCGCACAGACGACGGGTGAGTGTTGTCGGCTTTTCTAATGCCGACTAACCCAGATTCGCCAGCAGCAGCGCCTCGGCGATCGCCGCCCGCTCTAGCACGCCGAGATCCAGGCTCTCGTTGACACTGTGCGCCTGCGTCGCTGGGTCTTCCACGCCGGTGACAAGGATCGCGGCCTTTGGGAACGCCGCGGCGAACTCGGCGATGAACGGAATCGACCCGCCCATCCCCATGTCGACCGGCTCGGTCCCCCACGCCTGGCGGAACGCGGCCCGCGCAGCGTCATACGCCGGACCCGTCGCGTCGATGACGTACGGCTGACCGATGTCTCCGGGCGTCACCGTGACGTGGGCACCCCAGGGTGCGTGGTGTTCGAGGTGCTCAGTCAGCGCTCGGAGGTGCGCGGCCGCATCCCCGCCCGGCGCGACCCGCATACTCACTTTGGCGCGAGCACGCGGGATCAGCGTATTCGAGGATGCGGCAACCGAAGTCGTGTCGATCCCGATGACGGTGATCGCCGGCTTGGCCCACATCCGTTGCGGCACCGAGCCGGAGCCGATCTCGCCCACCCCGGCCAGCAAACCCGATTCGGCCCGCACCCGATCAGCCGGGTAATCGACTGCTGCGGCGGTGCTTTCGTGCAGGCCGGCCACGGCGACGCTGCCGTCGTCGTTGTGCAAGCTGGCCAGCAGGCGGGTCAGCACCATCAGCGCGTCAGGCACCACGCCACCCCACAGACCGGAGTGCAGGCCGTGATCGAGGGTGGCTACTTCGACCACACAATCGGCGAGTCCGCGCAGCGACACCGTCAGCGCCGGCACTTCGGTGCTCCAGTTGTCCGAGTCGGCGATGACGATCACATCGGCTTCGAGTGCTTCACGATGAGCGGCCAGTAGCCGACCCAACGACGGTGATCCCGACTCCTCTTCGCCTTCGACGAAGACCGTCACCCCGACCGGCGGATTGCCGCCGTGCGCCCCGAATGCCGCCAAATGCGTTGCGATACCAGCCTTGTCGTCGGCGCTGCCGCGCCCGTAGAGCCGCCCATCGCGTTCGGTGGGCTCGAACGGCGGCGACGCCCACTGAGCGGGGTCGCCTTCGGGCTGCACGTCGTGGTGGGCATACAGCAGCACGGTCGGGGCACCGGGCGGCGCGGGGTGCCGCGCGATGACCGCGGGCGCACCGCCCTCGCTGACGATCTGCACGTCGGCAAAACCGGCCTGCGACAACAGGTCTGCGGTGGCTTGAGCGCTGCGGTGCACCTGATCGCGGCGGGCCGGATCGGCCCACACCGACTGGATCCGGACCAGGTTCTCCAAATCGTCGCGCACCGACGGCAACAGCTCACGGACGCGTTCGACCAGATCGCTCATGGTCTCGAGGCTAGCTGTACTCCGTCGCGCCGAGATCGGCACCAGCGCGGAAAAGGTCGAGAGCCGGACACGCCGGCGTCGATCTCGATGCCTATTCGGTTTCCAGAATCGCCACCGCCGCCGCGGTGTCGGCTTCGTGGGTGAGCGACACGTGGATCGTGACGTCCTTCAGGTGTTTGGCGATGTCGCCGGTCAGCCGCACCCGCGGCCGACCCCACATGTCGGTGACCACCTCGATGTCGCGGTGAATGTCCTCCCGCAGCACCGGCCGCTGCGAGAACCGCGAGCCGGACCAGGCCTTGATCACGGCCTCTTTGGCCGCCCACCGCGCCGCCAGGTGGCGCGCCGCAGACGAACTCTTGTCCGAGGCGTCCCGCCGCTCACCAGGCGTGAAGGTCTCGGCGAAGACCGTCCCGGGCTGGTCGACCTGCTCGGCGAACTCAGTAATGGAGACAAGGTCTATCCCCACTCCGACGATGCTCACTTGCGCCACTCCTCGGTCCCGGCTGCGCCGGCACCATCGTTATCGGCGCGGCTCATTGGGAGAAACCTATCGGATGGTCACTGGATGTAGACGTCGTCGTCGCCCAACCGCGCGTTCTCGTCGAGCAACATCGCCGATTCCTGGCGCTTCTCGGACCCTTCGTGGTCGAAGCGACGGTCGGCGGGCCGCTCGTACATCGGGCGGCCGCCGGCGATCGCCGACGCCAGTCGGCGCTGTCCGGCCAGCAGGCGGGCGTCGGCCCTGCGCTGGTAATCCGCGCGCTGGTCGGCGTCGAGCGTGGCCATGAACGCCTCCGGGTGGACCAACGCGACCAAACCGGACACGTGGCCGAATCCGAGGCTGGTCACCAGCCCTGCCTTCAGCGGGAACTTGTCCCCGAGTCGCAGGGTCTCGCGAATCCAGACGAAGTGCGCGGAGTCGGCGAGTTCGTCGTCGACGCAGTCCAGGCTGCGGTTCGGCGGGATCACCCCGTCGCGCAGGATCTGGCACAGACCCATCATCTGGAAGACCGCCGCGCCACCCTTGGCGTGCCCGGTGAGGCTCTTCTGCGACACGATGAACAGCGGCGCACCATCGGACCGGCCGATCGAATCGGCCAGTCGCTCATGCATTTCAGTCTCGTTGGGGTCGTTGGCCAGCGTCGAGGTGTCGTGCTTGGAGATCACCGCGACATCGTCGGCACCAACGCCCAACTTGGCCAGCGCCCGGGCCAGCGGCGAGCCCTTGCCACCGCGGCCGGCGCCCAGCGCCCCCAAACCCGGAGCCGGGATCGAGGTGTGCACGCCGTCGGCGAACGACTGCGCGTAGCCGACCACGGCCAGCACCGGCAGACCCATCTTGACCGCAAGGTCGCCGCGGGCGAGCAGGATCGTCCCGCCGCCCTGGGCTTCCAGGAAGCCGAGCCGGCGTCGGTCGTTGGGCCTGGAGAACTTCGCGTCGCTGATGCCCCGGCCGCGCATCATGCTGGTGTCGGCGGTCGCCGCCATGTCACCGAAGCCGATGATGGCCTCCAGTGTCAGGTCGTCGAACCCACCGGTCACCACCAGTTCAGCCTTGCCGAGGCGGATCTTGTCCATGCCCTCCTCGACCGACACCGCCGCGGTGGCGCACGCGCCGACCGGGTGGATCATGGCGCCGTAGCTACCCACGTAGGACTGAATCACGTGCGCGGCAACGACGTTCGGCAGCACTTCCTGCAGAATGTCGTTCGGCTTGTTCCGGCCGAGCAGGTTGCCGTGATACATCGTCTGCATCGACGTCATACCGCCCATACCGGTGCCCTGCGTGCTGGCCACCAGGCCCGGGTGCACCCATCGCATCAATTCGGTCGGGGTGAAGCCCGACGACAGGAACGCGTCGACGGTCGCGACGATGTTCCACAACGCCACCCGGTCGACCGAGCTGGCCATGTCCTGGCTGATGCCGAACACCGTCGGGTCGAACCCGGTCGGGATCTGCGCGCCGACGGTCCGCGACAGCTTGGTCTTGCGCGGAACCCGAATCTCGGTGCCCGCCTTGCGGGTAACCTGCCAGTCGCTGGAACCCGGGATCGGCTGGACCACGGTGTGCTCGGCGTCGAACTGGGCGAACCCGCGGGCGTCGGCCTCCGAGGAAACGACGAACGTGAAGTCCTTGTCCAGGAACACGCTCACCATGAGCGGCGATGCGTGATCGGGGTCGATCGCGCCGTCGTCGACGAACTCGCGGATGCCCACCCGCTCGACCACGACGTCGTGATAGCGCTCGACCAGCTCGGCCTCGTCGACCAGGTCGCCCGACGCGATGTCGTACCAGCCTGGCGTCGGGTCCTCTTCCCACTTGATCAACCCAGTGGTCCAAGCCAATTCGAGTACACCGGCGGCCGAAAGCTCGTTGTCGACCTCCATCTCGAAGCGGGTCCGCGACGAGCCGTACGGGCCGAGTTCGGCGCCGCCGACGATGACCACCAACTCCGACGGGTCGAGGTCGAGGTGGTCCCATGCCGGCGCCGGTGCCGGGTTGAAGCCACGCGGCGGCGACGGCAGCGCGGCGATAGTGCCCTCGTCGGCGTCGTCGTCGGCCCCGTCCTCGGCGGCACTCGCCGAATGCTCCTCGCGGGCCTTGGCAGCCAGCTCGGCCATGTCCAACTCGACATCGCCGAGGCCGCCGGTGAAGTCGACCTTGATCGGCGCGCCCGCCGCGGCCGCCCTGGACTCGGGGTCGCAGAGCCCGAGCAGCATGTCGGCCATCTCGTCGGTGGAATACGTTGTGACACCGGCCTCTTCGACCGCGGTGACGATCGCGTCGTTGTGCCCCATCAGCCCGGTGCCGCGGGTCCAACCGATCAGCGCGTGCGCCAGGCTGACGCGCTGCGCCCACGAGGACTCGGCTGACCAACGGGTCACCACGGCGTCCAGCGCCGACTTGGCCTCGCCGTAGGCGCCGTCACCGCCGAACATGCCGCGGTTGGGCGAGCCCGGCAGCACCACGTGCACACGGGAGGCGATGTCGCGCTCGGCGCCGATCTTGGACAGGCCGCCGATCAGTCGCTGCACCGCCCACAGCAGCACCTTCATTTCCATCTCCGAGCGCGAACCGGCCTCGGACAGGTCGCCGACCACCCGCGGCGCCGCGAACGGGAACAGCAGCGTGGGCGTTTGGGCGTCCTTGATGTGAATCGACTGCGGGCCAAGGCTTTCGGACTGCTCGTTCCCGATCCACTCGGCGAGCGCATCGATGTCGGAGTAGGACGCCATGTTGGCCGCCACCACCCACAACGAGGCACCGAAGCGGGCGTGGTCGCGGTAGAGGTTGCGGTAGAACGCCAGCCGGTCGTCGTCGAGCTTCGACGTCGTGGCGATCACGGTGGCACCGCCGTCGAGCAGCTTGCCGACCACCGACGCGGCGATCGAGCCCTTCGAGGCACCGGTCACCACGGCGACCTCGGCGTGGTACGGACCGTTATCCGGGTTCTCTGCGCCGGCAGCGATCCGCCCGTACAGCGACGCGTGGATCTGACGTCCGGCGGCCAAAGCCCTGCCCTGCCACCAGGTTGCCTGCGTCGCGACCACGTGGCCGGCACCCTCGAAGCGCTCGGAGAGCCGCGCCCAATCGGCGTTGGCTTCGTCATCGTCGATCAGCCACAGCTTGACCAGGTCTTCGCGGGCGCTGGCCCATCGGTCGTCGAACACCACGGCCTTCTTGCCATCGAAGGTCGGCGCCACCAATCGCGGCCAGTCTGCGCCGAGTTCGGTGGTGACGAGGTCGATCAGCTCGGCGTCGGTGGCGGCCGGCGGCACGCTGACCTTCTCATCGAGGCCCAACTGACCCAGCACCAGGCGGGCCGCCGAGGCGAGCACGCCGTCGCGGCCGATGATCTGCTCGGTGAACTCGCTCAGCGCTGCGGCGTCGACGGTCGCACCTCCGCCGCCACCACCGCTCGACGGCAGTGCGACCGCGATACCCCGGCGGGCGCCCACGGCTGTGACAGCGGCGTCGATGACGCTGTCGACCGCGGCGACGTCCGCCAGCGCGCCCTCGTGCAGGTTGCCCAATGATCCGCCGCGGACGCTAGTGCCCTCGCGCGTGCCGAGCGCGACCTCGACCGTGACGTGTTTGACCCAGCCTTCGCCGAGCTCCCAGGTTTTGGTCACCCGCTCGGCGATCGCCGCGGGCCGCTTGCCGGACGGGCCGAGGATCGTGCGCAGCTGATCGTTGATCGCATCGGAAAGCACTGGCCCGTAAGGCTTGTAGGTGCGCGCCAACTTGGTGACCTGCGCCCGCAGCCCGGACAGGTCGGCTTCGGCAGCGCCGTCGATGGCACCCAAGTTCAGCTCGGAACCCAGGTCGACCAGCAACTGGTTGCGTCGCGACGAGGCGCCGTCGGTGATGGACTCGATCGAGTCCAGCTCCTCGATCTGGTCGATGCGCATCTTGGCCGACAGCGCGATCAGGGCCAGCGTCGCGTCGGCGGCGTCGAACCCAATGTCGTCGGGCCGTGGAGCACCCGAAGGAGCTGCGGCGGGAGCCGCAGCGACGGCGGGGGCGACATCGGGCTTGAGCGCGCCTTCCGACGCGACAGCGTCGGACTCCGAAGCCTCCTCGAGGACATCCTCGGGCTCGGGGTCGGTGTCGGTGGCGAACAACACCGCGGCGTCGCGCTCGGCGTTGAGCACTTCCACTGTGCTGTGGGCGTATTCGGCCAGCTTGAGGGTGTTGGTGGCCAGCCCGGCGACAGTCGGCGCCGACTTGACGCCGATCTCGACGAACCGCTCCACGCCCAGACCGCCGGCGGCCTCTTCGGTGAACAGCAGGTCCTGGGTTTCGATCCAGCGCACCGGGCTGGCGAACTGCCAGGCCAGCAGCTCGATGATCACCGTGCGCGCCAGGTCGAACGGGCGCTCGTTGCGCCAGTAGTCGTAGTTCTCCAGGATCTCGTCCAGCGGCTCGGCCGGCACCAGATCCCGGATCTCCTGGATGAAGTCACGGTCCAGGGTGAACGGTCGCGGTACCAGGTTCGGGATATAGCGCCCGATGATCACCATGGGGTCTTTGCCGCGCGGCATTGCCCGCTCCAGCGAGCGGCGGAACTCGGCGACACCGACCCGCAGCACCTCGGAGTGGAACGGCACGTCGATACCCGGCACCAGGATGAATGATCTTTTGCCGCCGGAGATTTCGCGGCGGCGCTCGACCTCGGCCTCGAGCTCTTCCAGACCGCGGACCGTGCCGGCGATCGCGTACTGCGAGCCGCGCAGGTTGAAGTTGACGATCTGCAGGAACTCGCCGGTGCGCTGAGCGACCTCCTCGACGAACGCGGGCACATCCGCGTCGTCCAGATCGATCTGCGATGGGCGGATCGCCGCCAGCCGGTAGTTCGACCGGCCCAGCTCGTCGCGCGGCACGATGTCGTGCATGTTGGAGCCTCGCTGGAACACGGTCTCCAGCAGCGCTTCCAGCCCGTAGACATCGCTGACGCAGGCCAACGCGGTGTACTCACCAACGGAGTGCCCGCAGGCGATCGCGTCCTCCACGAACGCGCCCTGCTCGCGCATCTCGGCGACCTGAGCCGCGGCCACGGTCGCCATCGCGACCTGAGTGAACTGGGTCAGGTACAGCACGCCCTCGGGGTGTTGATAGTGCACGCCGCTGGCGATCAGGCTGGTCGGGTTGTCCCGCACGACGTGCAGGATCGAGAAGCCCAGTGTCTGGCGGGTGTATTTGTCCGCGTCGTCCCATACCTTGCGAGCGGCCTTGGAGCGAGCGCGGACATCCATGCCCATGCCCTTGTGCTGAATGCCCTGACCCGGGAACGCGTAGACCGTCTTGGGCGAGGCCAGCCGCGCCGTCGCCGACATCACCAGATCCGAGCCGATGCGGGCACTGACTTCGAGAACCTCTGCGCCCTGGTCGATTCCGACGCGGTCGACGCGGAAGTCCACCTCGTCACCGGGGCGGACCATGCCCAGGAAGCGGGCGGTCCAGCCGATCAGCCGGGCCGGCGGCCGGGCCTGACCGTCGGTGGCGGTGACCACGTGTTGCGCCGCGGCCGACAGCCACATGCCGTGCACGATCGGCGAATCCAGACCGGCCAGCAGCGCGGCCGCCCGGTCGGTGTGGATGGGGTTGTGGTCACCTGACACCACCGCGAACGGCCGCATGCCGACCGGGGCGGTAAGGGTGACGTCGCGGCGACGACGACGCGGGGTGTCAGTGGCGTTCGCGGACACCGCACCGCCGGCCCGCAGCGGGTCGGTCAGCTCGGCGGGCCCGGTCCGGCCACGGATCGCGAAGCGCTCCTCCATGGTGGCGAGCACTGTGCGGTCGGTGGTCGCCACGGTCACCGAGATCGGCACGACGCGGCCGACTTCCGTGTCGGTGGCCACCGAAGCCGTTGCGGTGACAGTCAATTCAGCCGGCACCTTGGGTAGCGCGGCAACCAGGTGGGCGGCATGGTCCAGGTGCACCAGGCTCAGCAGGCCTTCGACGACCGGTACGCCGGCACCGGTGACGGCGGACCCGATGGCCGCGAAGACCGCCGGCCAGCACCGGCCGACCAGAGCATCGGGCACGATGGTCAGGGTCGGCGCAAGCGGCTCGCCGAAGATCGCGGTGACACCGGTGTGGTCGGCGACCCGCTCTGGGTCCCAGTGCACGGTTACGGTCGCGGTGCCGTTGTGCACCCGGGGCAGCGTCTCGGGGCTGTCGGCGCCGGCGGCGATTGCCAGCACCGAACGCATGGCCTCGATCGCGTCCTTGGTCCGGATCACCGGAATCGCACCGTCAATTGTGTTGGCGGGCAAGCTGAATCGGATGTCGATCCACACACCGGCGATCGGCACGCTCAGGACAACCTGGTCGCCCTCGGTTTGCAGGCGCGCCCCAGTGGACGAGTGGGTGGCGCGGGGCTCTTCGGGTCCGCCGAAATCACCGTGCACCTGCCAGTCGGCGGGGTCGGCGATCCGGTGCACCGGGTTGGTGGCAACACGGCCCGCCCACAGCACATCCGGCGCATCCAGCACGGTGGCCAACGGCCCACGCACGTCCACGCGGCCCTGGCGGCGCGCGGTGACCGGCGTCGGGGTCGCACCGGTGGCGATCACGTCGTCGATCGCGGCCTGCTCGAAGCGGTCCAGCAGGTCGCCGACGGGCTCGTCGAGCTGGGTGATCCCGGCAACGGCAGCGGTGCCCGGGATGATGCAGACCTGGTCGGCGTCGTAGCGGGCGTCGTGGGCCTGCCACAGCGAATCGCTGCGCCACCAACGGCGCACGTCCTTGTCGATCACCGGCACGAAGTTCACCGGCTTGCCCAGCGTCTTGCACTGCGTGATGAAGAACGGCACATCGGCCGGGTGCAGTTGCACGGTCTCGGCATCCGGGTAGCGGGCCACCAGCGCGGCGATCGCTTCGTCGGGACGCTCGAGCAGGGCAGCGGCGCCAGAACCGGAAAATAACGTGTCGATCGGCCCGGAGTCCTGCGGGTGCAACCGCGCCTCGGCCCGCTGCAGCATCTGCTCGAACCGGTCGACCCAGGTGTCGGCGAGCCAGAGGCTGCCAGGAGCGGCGGTGTCCGCGGTGCTGTCGCCTTCACCGATCGCCAGCTCGACGTAGCGCCGCAGCCACTGCAGGTAGGTCATCTCGCCGACGTCACCGAAATACGGCTTGGCGGTGTTGGCCATCGCAGCGATGATCTCGTCGCGCCGCGCGGCGACCGCGTCGCCGTCTCCGGCGACCTCGTCGAGCAGCCGGCCGCAGCGGGAAGCGGTGTTGTCGATCTCGTGGATGTCGGCACCGAGCTGGCTGCGACCAGAAGCCATGCCGCCCTGCGCTTTTCCGGCGCCAACCCACTGATCGGTGCCGCCGATGTCGACCAGCATCTGCTTGACCGACGGCGATGTGGTGGATTCCAGCGTGGCCATCGCGGCGGTGCCGACCAAGATGCCGTCGACCGGCATCAGCGGGAACCCGTACGACTGGGCCCAGCGCCCGGACAGGTATTCGGCGGCCTGTTCGGGGGTGCCGATGCCGCCACCGACGCAGACCGTGATGTTGGGCCGCGACCGCAGTTCGGAGTAGGTGGCCAGCAGCAGGTCGTCGAGGTCTTCCCACGAGTGGTGGCCACCGGCACGTCCGCCTTCGACGTGCATGATGACCGGCTTGGTCGGCACTTCGGTGGCGATGCGGATGACCGAGCGGATCTGCTCGACGGTGCCCGGCTTGAACACCACGTGGGAGATGCCGATCTCGTTGAGCTCTTCGATCAGCTCGACGGCCTCTTCCAGTTCCGGGATGCCGGCGCTGACGACCACGCCGTCGATGGCCGCGCCGGACTGGCGGGCCTTCTGCACCAAGCGTTTTCCACCGACCTGCAGCTTCCACAGGTAGGGGTCGAGGAACAGCGAGTTGAACTGGTAGGTGCGGCCGGGTTCGAGCAGCCCGGCGAGCTCCTCGATGCGGTCGTTGAAGATCGGTTCGGTGACCTGCCCGCCGCCGGCGAGCTCGGACCAGTGCCCCGCGTTGGCCGCGGCGGCGACGATCTTGGCGTCGACGGTGGTCGGGGTCATCCCCGCCAGCAGGATCGGCGACCGGCCGGTGAGCCGGGTGAACTTCGTCGAGAGCTTGACCCGCCCGTCGGGCAGCGCGACCACGGACGGCGCGTAGCTCGACCACGGCCGGGCCACCTCGGGGACGGCGCCGACGGTGAACAGGTTGCGCTGGCCTCCACGGGTCGCCGCGGGCACGATGCCGACTCCGAGCCCGCGGATGACCGGTGCGGTCAGCCGCGTGAGGATGTCGCCGGGTCCGAGGTCGAGAATCCAGCGGGCACCGGCCTCGTGGACCTGGATCACCTCGTCGACCCAGTCGACCGGCTGGACCAGGATCGCCTCGGCCATCGCGCGGGACAGCTCGACATCGATGCCGACCTTTTCGGCCCATTCGCCGACGATGTCGATGCTGTCGGAGAGCCTCGGTGTGTGGAAGCCCACCTCGACCTGGACCGGGTCAAAGACCGGCGAGAAGACGTCGCCGCCGCGGATTTTGTTCTTGCGGTCGGCTTCTTCCTTCTCCGAGATCTGCTTGCAGTAGAGCTCGAAGCGGGACAGCTGCTCGGGGGTGCCGGTGATGACGACCGAGCGCCGCCCGTTGCGGATCGACAGGACCGGCGGCAGCACCGTGCGGACGTCTTGCGAGAAATCTTCGAGGAGCCGGTAGATGCGCTCGGGGTCGGCGTTGCTGATCGACACCATCGGTGGGCGGTCACCGAGCACGGAGATTCCCCGTCGGCGGGCCACCAGCGTGCCGGCGGCGCCGATCAGCTGCGCCATCGCCAGCAGCTCGATGTCGCGCGTCCCCGCCGCCTTCAGGGCTTCCACCGCGAGGATGCCCTGTGAGTGCCCGACGACGGCCACCGGCGGGGTGGCGATCAAGTCCATGCCCTGGCGGGCCAACGTGCGGATGGCGGCGATCTGGGTGAGCAGGACACCGGGCAGCGACGCCGCGGCTGAGGTCAGATGCTTTTGGGACGGAATCGGGTCTTCGGCAGCCAGCGCGCGCACCCAGCGCAGCGGTTCGAATCCGATCGGGCGCACCACGACCAGCTCGTTGGCCACCGGCTCGAGCAGCAGGTCCACCTCGCCGGCCAGCGTCGCGAGCTCGGATTCGATCCCGGACGACGAAACCAGTTCTTCCAGCGTCTCCAACCAGGCGCCACCCTGGCCGCCGAACGCAACCGCGTAGGCCTCGCCTGCCGTCAGACGATCGACGAGCGCATGAGTATCTGAGGAGATTCCGTCGCGGTCAGCGGACACTCGATGGTGCTCATAGATCGTCACGTCTGTATCTCCCTCAATGGCGCTCGTCTGCTCACAAGCCAGAGCCACGCTGCCCCGTACGTCTCGTAAATACCGTCAAGATCCGATTGAGCCCCCGGTCCAACCCGGCACGACTTGGCTGACCTGGCTTTCGCGGGTCTCGCCAAATGGGCGTCATCGGCTGCACTAAGAGTGTCATAAGAAATCTGGGAGTTTCCGGCGCATTTTGGTTACTGGTGAGTTCTACGCGCGAGTAATGGTGGGCTGGGTAACAGTCCGCTCAAGGGCCGCTCGTAGCGTCCGGACCAAACCTGCTGCGTGCGGGTGGTTACGGTTGAGTAGCTATAACTGCGCAGATCAAGGCAGTATTGTTATCTAATCGTTATCTAGAAAATCTGCGCCAGTTCGGAGGCGTCGATCCGATGGAGACGAGACGGCGCGGTGCGACTGTTGAGAATCCGGCCATTCGGACGCGCGACGCAAGTTTGCTGGGAACTTACTTTGAAGTCAGCTCAGTCCCCATAGCGGAACCCGCGCTTCCGGCCAGCGCCCGCGCGGTCCGATGATGGCCCTGCCACTCGTAACCGGCGACGACGGCGGCCGGCGCGGCGGTTACAACCAGCAGACACAGCGGGGTCGAGACGCCCGCCGAGGCAAGGCCCACCGCGGCGCCCAGCAAAGACAACGTGATCAGCACGACGGCCGCATAAAAGCCGTCCCAGGCCCGGGTCAGCAGCAGATAAGTCCCGTAGACCGCGCCGATGTAGACGCCCACCGGCGTCGCGACCGCCACCACGGTGGCGACCGAATCCATGGCCGACCGATGCTCGATGAAGTCCGCGGCGGCGTGCAGACCGGCGCCGGTGGCGACGATCGATCCGAACACCGCGATGTGCAGGTAGCCGTAGCCGAACGAGCGATCGCGGTGCAGGTGCAGCAACTGGTCCGCCGGCACGACGAAGTAGACCCACCACATCCCGAAGGTCAGACCGGTCCCCGCGATCGCCACGAGTGCGGCGTCAACCGTCCACCCGTGTTCGGCGACCATCGCCGACAGCGAGGCCACCGTCCCCACCACGCTTTCGCCCAGCGCAATGATTGTCAGCAAGCCATTTCGTTCGGCGATGTGGTGCGCATGCCAGGGCGTACCACCCATCCGTTTCTCGGCGAACAGCGGACCGCTCACCTCGATCGCGACCATCACGGTGACCAAGATGAAGGTGACGCCCACGGAACTGTTGACGATCGCGATGGCGATCCAGCCGACCTGCGCGACGGTGATGGTGGCCGCGTACGTCAGGCACGCGGGTTTGCGGGCCGGATTTTGGGCGGCGGCGCGCAACCACTGGATCACCATCGCCAGCCGCATCACCACGTAGCCCGCGACCAGGACCCGATTGTCGACATGCGCGCCGGCGGTTATCGACGAAAACACCTGCGGAATCCCCAGAGCGAGCACCAGGACGCCCACCATCTGCAGCATCGTCGTCAGCCGGTACACCCAGTCGTCGGTGTCGTACGCCGAGGCGAACCAACTGAAATTGATCCACGCCCAGCAGACCGAGAACGTGGCGAAGACGAAGCTGATCAACCCGTCCTCGACGTGACCGGACGCCAACGTATGCGCAAATTGCGAGGCGGCGACGCCGAAGGCGATGACGAAAGTCAGATCGAAAAGCAATTCCAGCGGAGTGGCCACCCGATGCGGCTCGTGCGGATCGCGGCCCGACATTCGACGGAGCCGGTGCGTCCGCACCACGTGGTTCAGGTGGCTTTCAGGTTCGCTCACCCGGATATTTTCCCCCGGGTCTCAATTGGGTGACCGCTTTGCACCGTGCCCGTTAACACTGAACGGAATTCTGTACCATCCTCCCCATGCCGCTGGTCATTGGAGCGACGGCCGCCGGGTTCAACATCGTTCGGCCGCTCGGACACGAAGACTTCGGTGAGCTGTACGTGGCCGAGCACCCGCGGCTCCCCCGCCAGCAAGTGCTTCACCTGATTCCGGTCGAAAATTCTATCGACCTTGACTACCGATTGCGGTTCACCCAGGAGTCCGACCTGGCGGCGGCACTATGGCACCCGAACATCGCGGGGCTCACCGACCGCGGGGAATTCGAAGACCAGCTCTGGATCTCCACGGAGTACATCGACGGCTCCGATGCGGCTGAGTTCCTGGGCGACGGCCATCTCGATGGCATGCCGTCGCGGATGGTGCTTGAGATCGTTTCCGCGATCGGGGATGCCCTGGACTACGCACACGACAGCGGCGTGCTGCATCGCTATGTCAATCCCGCCCACATTCTGATCGGCAAATCGCCAACCGACCGACGACGAATTGCGTTGACCGGCTTCGGCGTTGCCCGGCCAGATGGCGCGCACAACACGTTGACCCGTGCGGGCATGTTCATCGGAACCGCCGGCTATACCGCTCCCGAGCAGCTGATGGGCGAGGAACTCGACGGCAGAGCCGACCAGTACGCCTTGGCGGCCAGCGCGTTCCATCTGCTCACCGGTGCACCGCCGTTCGCGCATTTCAATCCGTCCGTGGTGGTCAACCGGCAACTCAACGATCGACCGCCGCGGCCGAGCGAGATCCGGCCGGATCTGACGGACTTCGACGCCATCTTCGCCCGCGCACTCTCGGCAGATCCCGTCGACAGGTTCCGGCGATGTCGAGACTTCGCCAAGGCGCTCGAATCGACCGGTGGCAGACGCTCACACATCCGGGCCACCTCGGAGGTTCGGGCCGCATCCATATTCCGCGAGGCGTCCGTCAACGGCGACGCCTCGGCGCCCGCCAACGGCGAGAGCACAGCGACCGTCAACGGCGGCAGCGCAGCGACCGCATTCGTCGCGACGCCCAGGACCAAAGAGCCGGCACCGACCAGGGCCGCCCCCACGCCCGCCGCCGTGGCTGCGCCCCGCGCCAGCCGCCACGCCCGTGCCGATACCCCAGATATCCCGTCGCACAACGACGCCGATGAGGCCACCACGGCCGTCGCGCCTCCGGTATCCAGCGACTACGACGACGACGAGCGTCGACGAATCCGCCGAGGCGCGCAAGCGCCGACTGCGCCACGCGGCGGCGATCGGCGGCGTGATTGTGGTCGTACTGATCGCGTGGTTCGCCGGCGTCAAGGCATTGCGTTCGGCGTCTCAATCCGACGACACTCCGGCCACTGTCGAAACCACGTCCGCGGAACCGACGACTTCGGCGCCGGCGTTCATCGCGCCGCCGGCCGCAATCGCCCCACCGCCGCCGCCCGTGGCGCCCCCACCACGTGTCGTCACCAGCGTGACACCGACGACGACCGTGGTGCAGACGACCAAGGCCGCGCCGACAAGCACGCCGAAGGCTGAAACGACGGTGCCGCAGACCACAGTGCCGAAGACGACCAAAACCACGACCACGACACCGCCAGGCGGCCTCGACACCCGGCCGGCGATCGGCATGCCTTGCGGCGCCGAGGGTTCCGCCGCCGTATCGAACTCGGGTGGTCCGGTGACGTGCGTCAGCACACCGGGCGGATCCGCCTGGGAACCGCCCGGCGGGTGACCAGTCCGGTCAGTTCTCTGCCGACAGCACCTCGATCAGTGCCTCGGCGACATCGCGACAACCGACTGACAACCCTGTGAGGTTGTCCTGCAACAGCTTCAGCGCCTGCGTCCGGGAACCCGATGCGACGAGTTTGCGCACCTGGTCGACCAGGTCCGTATTGTCGGTCGCAGACGCCAGCACGTCGATCAGCTCCCAGTCCCGGTAGAGCGCCAGCGAGCGCTCGTAGAATGCGAAGCCGCTCACTGGTTCTCCGCGCATCGTCCCGTGGTAGCGGTATGGCCCTTCCATGTACTCGATCGGCAGTCCATGGGCCGGCGCCGGCACCAGTGGCTCGCCAGTGAGATCCAATTCCAGTGCGGCGCTGCGCAACCGATGCAGGTTGGGCATGAAGCGGTCGGGTGCCAGCGGCCGCACCAGTGGCCGAATTGAATTCGGCCATCGCACGTAGCTGCCCACCGTGACTTCGACGTCCTCGGCGCATTCCGGATCCTTCGACGGATCGGGATAGCTCACCGTCGCACCCGAGAACGGTTGCAGCGCATTGCCGTCGGTCCGGTCGAACTGGTGCCAGATGCTCATGTCGACGCCGTTGTCCAAGTTGATCGTCCGCCATTCGTGCGACCTGGCTCGCGGGTCTCCGTCCGTTCCGCCGCCGCCGGCGTATTTGGGAAACCACTGCCGGTCGACGTGTCCTGCACTGCCGGTGACCTCTTCACGTTGCTCGCCCCAGCGCAGCGTTCCGTTCATGACCAAGCCGGTCTGGAAGTACGAGTAGGTGCCGGGCTGGCCGAAGCAGGTGATCACGCCGTCGTAGACGTCTGCGCCGACGGGTACCGGCGCGCGGGTCGGCGTCACGTCGAGGTCCAGTTCCATCGCCTGACCGGCCTGGTCCGTGCCGCGCAGGCTGACCCGGTAGGTGTACGGCTGTAGTTCGCCGTCGTCGTCGCGGCAGGCGGTCCACGCCACCGGTCCGGCGCTGCTGTCGTAGCGGATGTCGAGGTGGCCGACGGCCATCGTCATCTTTGGTTGCGCACCCGGTTGCATGTTCTTCGGCGGCATGTCGTAGTCGGTGTAAGTGCCGTATTCGCCAGTATCGCAATCGAATAGCGCCATTGTGTAGAAGTCGGCGACGACGGAGCCACCCGGGCGATTCTTGTTGAAGATGGTCAGGTAAGCGAACTTACGACCGGTGGTACCGGTCAGTTCACCGGCGATGAACCAGGTGTCGGACTCCTGGTCGTCGTGCAGGCCTTCGGCTTCCGGGAAGTCGAGCGCACGGTCGTTGTCCACCAAGCGGAATGGATACTTACGCCAGTCAGTGTTCATCTCACGCCCCGGTTGGTCGTCCGATTCGGACGGCGCCGTCCGTCGTCACCAGAAGTTCGTCGCTCACGTCGCCTTCAGAGTTGATTCACCAGAGATACCAGGCGTTCCGTCTTTTTTGCTATGTTAGCATCAATAGCAAAATTGCCATCGCCTTTTCAGAGGTCGTGCCCATGCCGGAAACCCGTGACCACCGTTGCTACGACCAGCTTTTCATCGGCGGGCGATGGCGTAATCCGTCCACCGATCAGCGCCTGACGGTCATCTCCCCGCACACCGAAAAGCCGATCGGCGACGTCCCCGCCGCGACTCCCGCGGACGTCGACGATGCGGTCGCCGCTGCTCGGCACGCGTTCGACCATGGCCCGTGGCCGCGACTGGACCCACAGGAGCGCATGCGCAAGGTCGAACAACTCGCGACCATCTACGGCGGCCACCTCGACGAGATGGCCGACCTGATCACCGACGAGATGGGCTCCCCGCGCAGTTTCAGCCGGCTCGGCCAGGCGGCGGCGGCCGTCTCGATGATCCATCTCACCCTCGGCGTTGCCCGCGACTTCCCCTGGACCGAGCGGCGACACGGCGTGCTGGGTGAAGTGCATCTGCACCGGGCCCCCGTCGGTGTGGTCGCGGCGATCGTGCCGTGGAATGTGCCGCAGTTCCTGATCATGCCCAAGCTGATCCCGGCGCTGATCGCCGGTTGCCCGGTCATTGTGAAGCCGGCACCCGAAACACCTTTCGACGCTTTGTGGTTAGCCGAGATGATCGAGCAGCTGGACCTGCCCGAAGGTGTGGTGTCCGTCCTTCCCGGCGGCACCGATGTGGGCGAGGCCCTGGTCCGCCATCCGGGTGTCGACAAAGTGTCGTTCACCGGGTCGAGCGCGGTGGGACGCCGCATCGCCACGCTGTGCGGCGAGCAACTGAAGCGGGTGAGCCTCGAGCTCGGCGGCAAGTCGGCCGCGATAATTCTCGATGACGCTGACGTCGGCAAAACGGTCCGGGAGTTGAAGTCCGCGAGCCTGATGAACAACGGGCAGGCCTGTGTTGCGCAGACCCGCATCCTGGTCAGCGAGCGGCGCCACGACGAGGTCGTGGACGCGCTGGCGGAGATGATGTCGGGCCTGCAGGTCGGCGATCCGGCCGACGAGGCGACCGACGTCGGACCCCTGGTCGCTCAACGCCAGCAGGCGCGGGTGCAGGACTACATCCGGTCCGGCGTCAAGGAGGGCGCCCGGATGGTCCTCGGCGGCGAGGACGCACCACACGACGAGGGCTGGTACGTGCGACCGACGCTGTTCACCGACGTCACCAACGACATGCGGATCGCGCGCGAGGAGATCTTCGGCCCGGTGCTCAGCGTGCTGACCTACCGCGACGAGGCGGACGCCGTCCGGATCGCCAACGACAGCGACTACGGGTTGGCCGGATCGGTGTGGACTGCCGATATCGCGCACGGCCTCGAGGTAGCCGCGAGTGTGCGGGCCGGCACCTACGGCATCAACATGTACACACTCGACATCGGCAGCCCGTTCGGCGGTTTCAAGCAATCCGGCATCGGCCGCGAATTCGGCCCCGAAGGTCTGCACGAGTACGTCGAATTGCAGTCGGTGATCAGCAAGGGCACGATGCCGCCGCTATCCGGCTAGTCGTCACGGTCGGACGCCGGCCTGATCACATCAACCACACCAGTCTCCGTGACGCCGGATAGTTCGATCTGCCCGCCTCGCAGCGAAAAGTTCCTCGGACGCTCAGCAATTCGCTGTGAGGCGGGCACATCGAGGTATCCGTCTGCGTCGCGTCTGGCGTGACACGTGTGATGGGCCGTGACCCTATCCGTCCAACCTCAGAGTGAGCTCGACCGGACAACACAATTCGCCGCGCTGATTGACGACGTCGATCTGCAACTCGACCAAGCCCGGCGCAGGTTTGGCGACCACGCGAGCCCGGCCCACCATCGTGTCGCCGGCGTAGATCGATCCGGCGAGTCTCATCTTGCGGCGCACCACCCGGCTCTGCGGGCCCGCCCAGTCGGTGGCAATGCGGTCGGCGAAACCAGCGATGTGCATGGTGTTGATGAAAATGCCTGGATGGCCCTGCTTTTCGGCGTAATACGGGTCGAAGTGGACCGGGGTGTAGTCCCAGGTGGATCCGGAGTTCATCACCACCCGTTGGTAGCTGATCTCGTCGCGCACCTCGGGCAGTTCCGTCGGGACCGTGACGCTCCCCCAGGAGGTCACGCGGCCCCCCGGGCTCATGCACCGCTCCTCCTCATCGCTACGCTCTGAATCGTCGCCGGCGGTGAAGCGGAACAGGGTGTTCCGGTTGGTGGCCACGACCGCACCGTCCTGACGGGTGAAGGTGTCCAAGGTTTCGATGAAGTGCCCGACACCGAGCTTGGATTTCTTCTCCGGTGACACCGACACCACTTGTTCGACAATAGAGAGCCGGTCGCCGTCGAGGATGGGCAGCGGAAATTCGGCTTCGTTGGCGGCGTTGACGATTGTGGTGCCGGGCAGCGGAACCCGGAGCGCGATCGCCGCGACCGGCGGCCGTCCATCCGGTTCCCACGGCAGCGGAACCAGCCAGCCCATCAGCAGCGCGGGCGGCGCCAGCAGCCCTCCCCACGTCTTCGTCGCGAAGTCGGCGTCCCAGTACGACGGGTTGCCGTCTTGGACTGTGGCAGCGAACATTTGGATCCGCGCCGCGCTGACCACGGTTCCCGCGACCCTCGGCTCGGAGGTCACCCCGACCATGCGCAGGGCATCGTCGTAGGTACCGAACGCGAGCTTGTAGCTGATGGGTGTCGACGTCACGCCGAGACCGGCACCGAATCCCACTGCAGCTCGCGGGAAGTGAAGTACCAGCCGCCGCGTTCGTAGATCAGGTGATCGCGATAGCTGCCGGTGGCACGCAAGGCGGACCCGCCGTCGCCCGCAACGAAGAGTAGCGCCACGCACCGCTGCGTTGCGTTGACGCCGTCGACGGTGATCTCGTGGTCGACGGTGACCAGCCGGCCGCCGCCACCATCGAAAGCCTCACGCAGATCGGTGAATTCCGCTCCATCGCGGCTGAAGCGGGCACCTGAGTGGCGAAACGTCGCGATCCACCCGTTGCGGTCGCCCTCGGCGAAGCAGCGGTTGTGCCGCGCCGTCAGGTTCAAGATCGCGTCGCGGGCCACCGCGCCGTCGAGGACGTACTGCTGCTGATAGGTCATAGCCATCTGTTGATCTCCCTGTCTTACCGACTGACGATGTATCCGTGGGCTTCGCGGTCCCAGGCCGCAGTTCCTACACCTTGTGCGCGAAGGACGTCCTTGCGGACCCGGCCGATCACGGTCTTCGGCAACTCGCTGACGATCTCCACGTATCGCGGCACGGAGAAGTACGGCATCCGAGCCCCGCAAAAATCCAGCAGCTCAGGGTAATCCAGCGCGCAGCCAGGTTGCACGGTGACGAACAGCAGGATGTCGTCCTCACCTAGGTCGCTGGGCACGCCGACCACCGCGGCCTCGAGCACCGCCGGATGCCGCGTCACCACGGTCTCGACTTCGACCGACGAAACGTTCTCTCCGCGTCGTCGCAACGAATCTTTCACCCGGTCCACGTAAGTCAGATTCTGGTCGCTGTCGAGCACACCCAGATCCCCGGTGCGAAACCATTCCGGGTGCGGAACGAGTCCCTGGCCCGAGGCATTCAGATAGCCCTCGCTCATCACGTGTGGGTAGCGCGGACGGCAGGCGATCTCGCCCATCGCCCCGTCCGGCAGCGGCGCGCCGTCCGAGTCGACGATTTGCAGATCGAAGTTGGGGTTCGGTCGGCCTGACGTTCCGGGCACCCCGTCTTCGGCTACGGCTTTGACCGCGATCGGGAAGGCTTCGGTCATGCCGTACATCGTGACGATCCGACAGTTGTAACGCTTTTCGATGTCCCGGTAGACCCCGGCGGCGATCGGCGCTGCGGAGATGAAGCGCAACGGCAACTCGGCGTCACGCGGATCCGGCGGCTGATGCAGGAGCATCGAGACCATCGCGCCGGCGCCGACGAAGCCCACGGCACCGCAGGCACGCACCTCGTCCCACACCGAAGCCGGGTGGAACCCCGACGCCAATACCGTTGTTCCACCGACCAACATCGGTGCGAGCACTGCGGGCGCGGCGCTGAGATGGAACAGCGGCATGGCCGTCCACAGCGCCTCGCCGGGGCTGAACTCCCAGGCCGCCGCGGCGGTGGCAGCGGTCGTGAACAGGTAGTGCCACGTGGTCGCAACGGCTTTCGACGGCCCGGTCGTGCCGGACGTGAAGAACAACGATCCGATGTCGCGGACGTCGCCGACGTGCTCGGCAACGGCCGCAGCACCACCGTCGAGCGAATTGCGTTGAAGAACAATGCTGGCCATGGCCGGCAGTTGATCGATCACCTCGGCGACCCGCGACTGGCGCTCAGCGTCACTGACCACCACCTTCGCCCCCGCCAACCGGAGCGCGTGCAGCAGGAAGTCGCCCTTGTTGGCCGTGTTCACCGCTGCCGCCACCGCGCCGATGCGACCGGCGCCCAACCAGAAGTAGACCCACTCCGGGCTGGTGGCGGCGAACAACGCGACACCGTCGCCGGGTCCGACACCCAAGTCCAGCAAGACAAGAGCGGCCGCACAAGAGCGCCGACGCATCTGGTCGAAGGTCACGTCGACACCGTCGATCGCCATCATCACCCGGTCGGGATGCTGCACGGCCCGGCGATCGAGGACCGCCGCGACACTGAACCGCTCGACGCCGAAATCGGCCGGACCGATGGGCCTTCCATCGCATGCGGGTGCCGCCCCAACCGGCACGGCAGACATCAGGCCCCTGCAGCCGCCGGGTCAGGATCACCGTTGGCGGTGTAGCCGAAGTCGTCCGCCGCGGCCTCTTCGCCCGGGTAGAAGCGGTGGGCCCAACGCCGCAGCGCCGCATAGTCGTGCGCCTCTTCCGGTGCCAGGTTCGGCTTCTCCAAGTACTTCATGTTCTCCCAGGTGAAGAAGTCCTGCTTGATCACCTCTTGCTGCAGCGCCAGGAATTTCGCGGCCCGGCCGGTGGGCTCGTCGCCCGAATCGCCGGCCTCGCGGACCGACGCCTGGGTATAGAAGTAGTCGGTGTAGTCCTCGTCGACCGGAGTCTGCCCGGTCACCTCGATGGTGGCCACCAAGTCGCTCGGGAAGCGGACGATGCCCAGGCCCAGCGAGTAGTTGTCGTAGACGATCTTGGCGTCGACCGGACCGTTCGGAGTCAGCCAGGTCTGGGACCGGCCGCCTCCGAAGTGGGCGCTGACGGTGGCGTGCAGGTGGTAGCCGGCCACCTCGAACGACGTGGTGTTGGCCGGGTTCGCCGCCTTGTGCACGTACTGCACGTGGTACGGGTCGGCGGCGTTTTCGATGATCATCTGCGCGTGCACCTTGACCCGGTTCAGCATGCGACTGTGCGGATGCAGCGGGTAGTACTCGTCGGTCTCCAACTCGGGCAGCACCGGCGGCTGCCAGTACGGCGCCCGACCATGCCGTTCGTGCCACACCAGGATGAAGCCGTACCACTCGGTGCAGTGATAGGTGCGGATGCGGACGTTGTTCTTGCAGCCGATCTTGCTGTACGGGATCAGCGCGTTGGTACCGTCGCCGCGCCATTGCCAGCCGTGCCACGGGCAGACGATGTTTTCTCCCTCGACGGTGCCGCCGACGCCCATGTTGGCGCCGAGGTGCTGGCAGTAGGCGTCGAGCACGTTCACTTCGCCGGACTCGGTGCGAAACAGCACCATCTCCTCGCCGAAGTAGTGCACCCGCTTGACGTCACCGGGCGCCAACTCCGAGGCGAAACCGATGATGAACCATCCGGTCGGGAATCGATACGGCGACAGGCTGATGCCGCTCGGCCCGAATTCGCGTTCGGACGGATCGATGGACGAGTCCGAAATCGTGTCCGTCATTGGCTGCTCCTTCTTGCGTCATTTCCGCGCCAGCCAATTGGCGCACGGCCGCGCCGACGCTCACCGCGCTTTTGAAGATTTCTTCTATTTTTACTATTTTAAGCATTGAACGTCAACGCGCACGCGCAGCGGCGGTAAGGTCAGTCAGCGGACCCGCCCCCTAAGCGCCGTGCTTGTCTGAGTGAATTGAGGTTGCGGATGACGGCTTCGACGGTCGATCTGTCCGATATCACATTGTGGCGCAATGGATTTCCCGATGAGGTGTTCACCGAGTTGCGACGCGACCGGCCGCTGTTCCGGCATGGCCTGACACCTGGTGTCGAGAAGGCCGTGAAGCGGGATTTCTGGATGACCACGAAGCACCGGCACGCGGTACGGCTACATCGCGACCACGAATCGTTCACTGCTGTAGACGGACCGCTTATTCAGCCGGCGGACCTGTTCGCGTCCAATCCGACCATCATCACGCTGGACCCGCCCGAACAGAGCAAGCACCGCAAACTGATCTCCAGCGCATTCACGCCGCGGGCGATCGCCAAGCTCGAAGCCGGTATCCGTGAGCGCGCGGCGCGGATGATCGACGACCTGCTCATGCGCGGCAGCGGCGACTGGATCGACGATGTGGCCGACGCGTTACCGATGACCGTGATCGGCGACATCATCGGCATCCCGGAGTCGGATCGGCCGCGCATCTTCGACGGCTTCGACCACATCCTCAAGGTTCAGTCCAAGGCCGCGGAGATGGACACCGAGGTGTTCACGACGATCTTCAGCTACGCCATGGAACTCACGGCGGAGAAGCGGCGCAACCCCGCCGACGACATCTGGAGCACCATCGCCTCGGGCGTCATCACCGGAGACGACGGCGTCGAGTTCAGTTTGGCAGCAAACGAACTCGAGTTCTTCTTCTTCGTGCTGGCCTTCGCGGGAAGTGACACCACCAAGAATGCGCTCGCGATCGGGCTGCAGGCATTCGTCGCCAATCCCGAGCAGGTCGAGCGGTACCGCGACGACGAATCTGTGCGGTCCCGTGCCGTCGAGGAGGTGCTGCGCTGGTCGTCGCCGGTGGCGTATTGGACCCGAAGCACAAAGGTCGACGTCGAGATGGACGGTCAGCTCATCCCCAAGGGCGAGCGGGTGGTGTCGATGCTGCGTTCGGCGAACCGGGACGAGGAGGTCTTCGAGGCGCCGTTCACCTTCGACATCGGCCGCCAGCCCAATCCGCACGTCGCGTTCGGCGGCGGCGGCGCGCACCACTGCCTGGGCGCCATGTTGGCCCGCGCCGAAATCCGTGCCGTCCTCGACGAACTATTGCTTCGCTGCGACAACATCGCTCTTGGACCGGCGCAGGTGACCTACCCGAACCTGACCACCAACATGTCGATCTACGACGAGATGCCGATAACGCTGACCGCGCGCTGAGTGACCTACCCGGCCGGCTCGTCGCGCTCGTACGGATCACGTTCGGCGAATTCGCATAAATCGCACAGGTCCGGCGGGTCGAGTTCGGATCCGTGCTCGACGTAGGCGGCCACGGTAGCCACCGCGGACTCGGCCTGCTCCGCGGGCATTGCGGGTATATCGCAATTGCGGGAAGGAACAATCGGATCCAGCGCAGCAATGCTGGCGGCGAGGGGGCGGGTGTCTTGGTCCGATGCAGTGATGTCACCGACCGCACGGCCACCGACAAACAGCGTGACCAGGTCGTGTTCCGGGAAGCAATAGTTGGCGCGCAACACCCACCACTGGTCGGATTGTCGTGCGGCGTAAGGGAAGTACTTGTAGCCGGTGCGCATCCAGTACGGCACGGCCGAGAGCAGCCGCTCCGCTTCAGATCCTGAGCCGCTGCCGCCGCTCAGTCGACGATCCGCAGCGCGGCCTTCGGGCACTGGTCGACCGCGGCCGCCGCGTCGATCTCCAGGTGCTCCGGCACCTCGCCGTCGGCAATGTGCACCACGTCGGACTTCCCGATCTCGAAGATGTCCGGCGCCAATGATTCGCAAAAACCGTTGGCCTCACACAACGATTCGTCGACAACTATTCTCATCCCATACTCCTTCCGACTCGCGTCACAGGCCCTTGGGCCGGGTGCCGATCACCCCGGCGGCGGCCAATCGCGCGAGATCTTCCTCCGTCATACCGCACCGATCGCCCAGCACCTCGCCGTTGTGCTCGCCCAGTGTCGGCGGTGGGCGCATCAGCCAGCTGCGCTGCCCGTTGAGCGGCGCGAACGGCGGACGCGGATAGCGGGCCACCCCGGTGCGTGGATGGTCGAGCGTCTCCAGAAACCCGCGGTCGTTGAGCTGAGCGTTCTGGGTCACCAACGACGGTGACACCACCGGCGCGACCGGAACCATCACGGCAGCAAGTGTATTCACCGCTTCATCGAGTTTCTGGCCGGCAAACCAGTCCTGCAGGTTCCGGTCGATCTCGTCGGCGCCCGCCTGTCGGCCGTCGACGGTGTCGAAGCGGCGATCATCAGTCCACGACGGCCGGCCCAGCACGTCGACCAGCGCGTGCCAGTGATCGTCGGTGCGCACGGTGACGGCGATCCAGTCGTCGTCACCGTCGCATCGGTAGAGGTTTTGGACGGCCGACCCGTGTCCGCGGTTGCCCCGACGACTCAGCGTGACGCCGAATACCTCGGCTTCCATCGGCTGAATGGCGGTGACGTTCAGAACGGTCTCGATCATCGGCAATTCGACCAGTTGGCCCGTTCCGGTGCGGTCGGCGAAGCTCAGCGCAGCCGTCACCACAAATGCCGCATGCACGCCGGCCAGCGGATCGCACGCTCCCCGCGGCGGGACGGGTGGGCCGTCCGCTGACCCGGTGACCCAGGCCAGCCCGGCGATCTGCTCCATGGTCGGCGCGAAACCGACGCGGTCGCGCCACGGCCCGTCCAGCCCGAACGCCGGCATCCGGGCGATGACCAGCCGGGGGTTGATCGCCAGCAAGGTGTCCGCGGTGAGGCCGAAGTGTTCCATCACTCGCGGGGAGAAATTCTCGATCACGACGTCGGCGTCGGCGACCAACTGCCCGAATAAGCGGCGACCTTCTTCGGATCCCAAATCCAGTGTGACGGAACGCTTGTTGGTGTTCATGGCGTGGAACACCCAACCGTATTCCCACCAGTCGTCGACGTCTTTACGCATCCCGCCCGAGTACCGGATGCCGTCGGGCCGCTGGATCGATTCCACCTTGATCACCTCGGCACCGAAGGCGGCGAGCAGGTGGGTGGCGGCGGGTCCGGCCCAGAACGCCGTCAGATCGACGACGCGAATGCCGTCGAGCGGCAATCGCGGATCCGACGGCAACTCCCCGTACTCGCGGGCCGGCCACGGTTCGGTTCCGTCGGCCTCACCGAGCGTGGGAGCGTCGCGCAGCGACGCAGGTGCGCATCGCGACATCAGCCACGGGGTACGGGGCTGATGAAATCCCGCCGGGTTGCGCACGAACGCGCTGCGTTCCGTGACGTAGGCGGTGTCGCGAATCGTCGCACCATTGCCCAGGGCAGCGATTGGCAACCGAAACAACTGGCCCAGCTCGACCACTTCTGCGACAGTGCGTTCGGCAAGCCACGGCCGAATCTGCTCGCGGATGAAGTCGCGGTACTGCCATCGGCCGATCTGGAAACTCAGCTGCGGATTCTCGGTCAGCTCGGGGCAGTCGACCATTGCCGCGAAATCCAGCCACTGCTGGCCGGTGACCATCGTGATTCCGATGTAGCCGTCCTTGGCCTGCTCGATCGACGGCACTTCGATGGTGCGCGTCACCGGCGGTGCATTCAGCAGGTGCGAGTGCAACCATTCGCCGCTTTGCATCAACGTGATTGCTTCCAGCATGGACAGATCCAAGTGTTCGCCCGGTCCGCCGTGCTCGACCCGGCGGCGCACCGCCAACGCGCCGAATGCAGCGAACACCCCGCCCATGTACTCCCCCAGGTCGCCACCGATCGCGATCGGTGGTCCGGCTGGGTCGCCACGGAAGCCGGTCAGACCGGACCATGCCTGCAGCGTGAACTCACTGGCGGCGCGATCGGCGTGGGGTCCGGTCCAACCGAAGTCGGAGATGGTCACGATGACCGCTCTGGGAAACTGCGCGAGCAATCGCCCCGGATCGATACCCCATTCGGCCGCCCGTGACCGGGTCGCCGTCACCACGATGATGTCGGCGCCGGCCAACTCCGCGCCGAGATCGGCAGCCGACCACGTCAGACTACGTTTACCAGCGTTGAGGTAACCGAACAGTGGAGAATCAGTGCCGTCGGCGATGGCCGACCCACTTGCACTGAAGCGCCGAAGCCAATCCCCTTGCGCCGGCTCGATTTTCCGGACCTCAGCGCCCGCGTCGACCAGGAGCTTTCCGCAGTAGCTGCCCGCGATGCGGTCGCTGATCTCGACAACACGGACGTCCGTCAGCGGTGTCGGTCGGCTGCCTTGCCCGTCGCTCAACCTGTATCCGTCTACATTCGTCTGGATGGTATCTATGCCATCTTAGTAAATTTGCCGGTCCCGGCCCGCTCGCATTAAGCGGCTGGCTTGACCAGCGCGGCTATTATGCCATTACTGCTAAGATTGCAGTATATGGAGTTCGCGGGTGCAGCGCCCGTGTCTCCGTTCGGCCGTTCCGCTGCTGGAATCAGATGACTGCGCTGGGAATTGGTCCCGCGGCCCGTCGCCGCCTATCGGCGCCGCGGATTGCCGAGATCGTCGCTGACGAGCTACGGCGGCAGATCATCGACGGCGAATTGGCCGACGGAGATTTGCTGCCGCGCCAGGAAGTGCTCGTCGAGCAATTCAACGTCAGCCTCGTCTCGTTGCGAGAAGCCTTGCGAATTCTGGAGACCGAAGGACTGGTGTCGGTCCGGCGCGGCAACCGCGGGGGCGCCATCGTGCACGCGCCGGCGAAGACCAGCGCCGCCTACATGTTGGGCCTGCTGCTGCAGAGCGAGTCTGTTGTGGTGGCCGACCTCGGCAGCGCGCTCCTCGAGCTGGAACCGGCGTGCGCCGCATTGGCCGCTCAGCGCGCCGACCGCGCGGACACCATCGTGGCCGAGCTCAAAGAGATCAATGACGCGATGGAAACCCATCTGGAAGACGGGCCCGAATTCACCGAAATCGGACGCAGATTCCACGATGCCATCGTTGCGGGCTGCGGCAACAAAACCATCATTGCGGTCGTCGGAACCCTCGAGACGCTGTGGACCAGCCACGAACAGCAGTGGGCTGACGAGAGTGCGGCGAAGGGCACCTATCCATCGTTGAGTAAGCGTCGCGCCGTGCTCAACACCCACATCAAAATGGCCGAAATGATCGAAGCGGGCGACGTCGAGCGGGCCCGTCGCGTTGCGGCCCGACATCTTTCCGACACCCAGAGCCACGTACTGGCCGTCGGACCCGACCAACGGATCTACGCCCTGTCACCGCAGGCGTTGTCGCGCCCACGGGACAACCGCCATCTCTAGAACAGCACTGGTCACGGGCGGCAGCGGCGGCATCGGCAAGGCCTGCGCTGCAAGACTGTGCGAACTCGATTACGACGTGGTGCTTTCCGCACGTCGCGCTGACCCGTTGCGGGCCGCGGCCGAGGAGATCGGGGCCCGGTACATCGTTGCCGACGCCTCGGACGCGAGCGGCTTCGCAGACGCCATCGGTCCACTGGAGAACATCGATCTTGTCGTGCACGCCGCCGGTGCCCTGGGCGGGACGTATGCGCGCAAGCAGACATTCGAGCAGTGGCAGGCGATCATCGCGGCCAACCTGGATTCCTGCTTCGTGCTGACCTCGGCCGCGCTGCCCAAGATGAGCGCCGGCTCCCGCTTCGTTTTCATCTCATCCTCAGCAGCGCACGAGCCGATGATGGCCCGCACCGCCTACTCGGCATCCAAGGCCGGCATGAACGCGTTTGCCCGCGCGCTTGCCCTCGAGGTCGACCGTGACGGCATCGCCGTCCACATCGTGACGCCGGGGCCGGTGGAAACCGAGATGCTGCAGGACGTTCCGTTCGAGATGCAGGCCATTCAGGTCTCCGATGTCGCCGACGCCGTCGCGTGGCTCGACACGGTGGACCCGTCGGTGGATCTGCCGGAGATCCGGCTCAGCGCGGTCCGGCGGGGGCCGTACGCCCGAGTGCCGGTTGTGCCCGATGAGGTTCACCGGCGGGCAGCGCAGCGCCAATAACCGAGCGGTTATTGGGGAAAGGGTTTGATCACCGTTTCGCCGAATTCGTGCAGCGATTCCGGTGCGGCGAAATCGGCGAACCAGACGTAGAAACGCTCCACGCCTTGACCGGACAAATGCCCGAAATGTCCGGACAATTCGTCGGCATCACCACAAATCAGGCCTGAGCCGAGATTGCCGAAGCGCTTGGCGCTCACCTCGCGCACTTTGTTCGGATCGCTGTCCTTGCGGACGAAGCCGATCATCTGCTGAATCGACACCCGGGCAGACCCGGTTGACGGAACCAGCTCGGCGAGTCTGTCGATGTGGTTGGCGGGTATGTTCCACCAATCAGCATGCCTGCGAACAAGTTCCATCATCCGGCGCCCGGTTCCGCCGAGGATCAGTGGAATGTCATGCGTGGGTAGCGGCGATTGAGCGCCGGCGCCACCCTCCGCGCGTCCCCAATATTGGTTCATCAAGTCGAGGTGGTGCTCGAGCTGCTTGACCCGGGCCACCGGATCTTGTTGGCCGACATCGAATCTGGCCAGCTCCGTGGGCCACGACCCGGAGCCGAGCCCGAGATCGAATCTGCCGCCGGAGGCCTCCGACAATGTGACCGCCTGCTTGGCCAGCACCGCCGGGTGGCGGAAAGCGTCGCAGAGCACCAAGTGTCCGATCCGTAACCGCTCCGTTTTCGCAGCCACCCAGGTCGCGACGCCCATTGCCTCCCAGATGTTTTCATCGGGTAGCCCGGGCGCCTCGAGGTGGTCGATGAACGCAATCCCGGTGAATCCGCTGGCCTCGGCGTGACGGGCCCGCTCCACGATGTCGGCGATCGGGACTCGTACCTGCGGCAGGAACAAGTACCACTCGGCCATAACCCACCATCCATTCGAATCGCACGACCGCTTCGCCGAGGCGATTGACGTTTGTCGCGCTAGTTTACTATTTTTACTATGTTAGGGGCCTTATGGATGTCGGACTGAATTCCGGACAATTGGCGCTGCGCGACAGCGTGCGGGACGTCCTGCGTACGGAGTGCCCGCCGGCGATTGCGCGCCAGGCCATCACGGATCCGGACCGCTGGCGCGCGGTGTGGAAGACGGTCGTCGGTCTCGGCTGGACCGAACTCGCCCTGCCTGATGGCGACAGTTCGTTTGGCCGGCTGGATCTCGCCGTGGTCTTGGAGGAATGCGGTGCGGCACTGGCGCCCGTCCCGCTGCTGTCCAGCGTTGGCCTGGCAGCGGGTCTGCTGCGTCTCGGCGGTCCCGCCGTCGCCGACGTGTTGGCCGATATCGGTGAAGGTGTGGTGGCCGCGCTGGCCGCTGCCCCGCCGGGCCATCGCCTACCCGGCGTTGCGATGACGCTGGAGAGCGGGCGGGTGCAGGGCCACGCGGTCGCGGTCCCCGGCCTCCCCCGCGCCGAGCTGGTCGTCACGCTGGCGTCGTCGGCCGACGGGCCGGTCGCCGCGGTGGTCCGGCTTGGCGACGGCGTCACCGTCCACGCAGCCGAGTGCACCGATCCGGCTCAACCGGTCGCCGACATCGACATCGACGCCGAGCCGATTGCTGTTGCCCCGGTGGACCTGGATTCGGCACTGGCGACGCCGTTGCTCGCCGCGGCCGCTGACCTCGTCGGTGTCGCCGCCGCCGCACTGACCCGCGCGGTAGAGCACGCGAAAACACGGCAGCAGTTCGGCAAGCCGATCGGCGCATTCCAGGGCATCAAGCACGCGTTGGCGGACAACTACGTGGCGTTGGAGCGCGCCCGCGGCCTGACCTATGCCGCGGCGGCGCGCCTCGACGACCCGACGACCCCGCCCGCGGCGGGCTGGAACGCCGCGGCTCTGGCCAAGGCCGCGGCGGGCGAGGCGGCCGTCGGTTGCGCGCGCACTGCAGTTCAAGTGCACGGCGCGCTGGCGCAGACCTGGGAACACGACATGCACCTCTACTTGCGGCATGCCTGGCAAGGGGCCTCGACCCTGGGCGACAGCCGCGCGCTCTATCACGCGGTGGGACGCCGCTTCGCCGGGAGCGCCGCATGATGCGCACTGCCACCGCCGATCTGGTCGCTGAATACGCGGCGTGGCTGACCGACTTCCTGCCCGACGATTACTACCCGCGCTACCGCGAATACCGCTGGGACATCGGGCTTCGCCGCGATCATCAACGTGCCGCGTTCGAAGCCGGCTGGTTGCAGCCGACCTGGCCGCGCGAGCACGGCGGCCGATCGCTGGGGCTGGCCGACGCGATGGAGATCCGGCTCGAGGCAGCGATGCGGTCGGCGCCCAAGCTGCCCAATGTCGCCGGGCCGGGAGTCGCGGCGCCAGGCCTCCGGCAATTCGGCACCCCCGAGCAGATCGACCGGTTGCTCGTCCCGCTGCTGCGCGGCGACGAGTGGTGGGCGCTGGGCATGTCCGAGCCGGAAGCCGGATCCGACTTCGCCGGACTGCGCACCCGCGCCGTGCGCGACGGTGACGTGTTCCGGGTCAAAGGCAGAAAGATCTGGACGACCCAGGCGCACTTGTCGCGGTGGTGCACCCTGTATGCCCGCACCGACCCCGACGCACCCAAGCACCGCGGCATCTCCTGCTTCATCCTCGATCTCGAAACTGCTGGGCTGACCATCGAACCCATCCGCATGGCATCCATCTCCGACGAGACCTTCTGCGAGGTCGTTCTCGAAGATGTCGAGATACCCGCCGACAACCTGCTCGGAGAACTCAACGGCGGATGGCAGGTAGCGATGTCGTCGCTGAACCATGAGCGGCAAATGATCTGGATCATGAACTGGGTCGAGATCCAGCGTGGACTCAACACTGTGCGGGAATCACAGGCCACCCACGACGACTACGCCTCCGGGGAGGTGTTCTCCGAACTCGGCTCGCTGCTTGCCGACGCCGAAGCCTTGCGGGCAACCGGCTACCGCGCGCTGAACAACGAGCTCGCCGGACAACCCAGCCCAGAAGCCGACACTCTCAAGCTCCTCGGTTCGGTTACCCTGCAGCGGGTTTGGGAGCTTGCCGCCGCTGCGGCCGGTCCCCGTTCGATCTACGACGCTGACCTGCTCTTCGAACGCCAGGACGCACTTGCGGCGACCATCTACGGCGGCACATCAGAGGTCCAGCGCAACATCATCGCCGAGCGCCTGCTCGGATTGCCGAAGGGATGACGATGGACTACGACCTCGGCACCGACGCCGTCGAACTGAGAACCCGCTTGCGAGAGTTGATCTCGACGCACATCCCCGAAGGATTCCTCGGCGCCTGCACCAACGACCCCAAGGACCTGGCGACCACCGAATCATTCTGCAAGATGCTCGCCTCCGACGGGCTGCTGGCCCTGGCCTGGCCGAAAGAGCATGGCGGCGGCGGAGGTTCGGTGTGGCAGCAGACCGTGCTGCGCGAGGAGATGTGGGCGCACCACGAACCCCGCGGCGCCCAGTACATGGGAATCAACTGGGTGGGGCCCGCGCTCATGCGCTATGGAACGGCCGAGCAGAAGGCACGGCACCTGTCCGCCATTGCGGCCGGAGAAGTGATCTGGTGCCAGGGCTTCTCCGAGCCGGAGGCCGGAACCGACCTCGCCTCGCTGCGCACCCGTGCGATTCCCGACGGTGACGGGTGGCGCATCACCGGACAGAAAGTGTGGACGTCCTACGCGGGCATGGCGTCCTGGTGCGTGCTGGCGGCTTGCACCGATCTTGACGCTCCTAAATCCAAGCGGCTCAGCCTGTTTCTGGTCCCGATGGACCGGGCGGGCATCACCGTGCGACCGATCCGGTCGATGCTTGGACCGCATCACCTCAACGAAGTATTTCTCGATGGCGTCGAAGTGTTCCCCGACGAGGTGCTCGGCGAATTGGGCGACGGTTGGCGGGTGATGCGCGAGGCGCTGGCTTTCGAACGGGTGGGGATCGCGCGTTACGCCCGGTGCGAGTCGTTGCTGGACCGCATGCAAACCGAACTCGGCGACGATTGGGACGAACTACCCGAGTCGATCCGGACGCGCTGGGTGCGGGCGTTGATCGATCTGCGGATCGCCCGGCTGCTGGCCTACCGCGCAGTCTCGCTACAGGACGACCCGTCGGCCGGTGCTGCGGCCAGTGCCGCCCGCATCGCGACCACCACCTGCGACCAGCAGGTCGCCGAGTTGCTGTTCGACGTGCTCGGTCCGTCAGCGCTGGACAGCGGCATGTCGGCGCCGCTGCACGGCGCCATCGAAGATCACTGGCGGTACGCCCAGGCAGCCACGGTCGCCTCGGGAACCATTGAGGTGCAGCGAATGCTGGTCGCGCGTGAAACATTGGGAGATCACTGATGAAAACCGCTCTGCCAGAAGATATTGCCGACTTCGCCGCCGTCGCCAACAAACGGCTGTTCCGGCTCGGCGGAGCCCAGGGCGCGCTGCGAGCCGAGACGGAGGATCAACTGCGGCACGACGCCGGGACCGCGTTGTCCGACCTCGGGGCATTCGAACTCGACGTCCGAGGCTCCGCGGAAGACCTGCTGGCCGCCGCGGTGCTCTGCCAGGCCGCCGGCGCGACGGCGCTGCCGTACCCACTCGTCGAAGAGTTACTCGCGATCGACGGGGCCCGGTTGACATTGGTGAATCCGAAAGCCCCGCGCGTCGACCATGGCGACCTGGCCGGTGACTGGATCGCCGCCGACCTCGACGGCGCTCGCTACCACGTCCAACCGTCCGCACGCACCGCCGCGAAGCTCGGGCCTTTTCTGGTGGCGGCCACGTTGAGCCAACCCGATGGCACAGTGCCGGCGGCCGACGTCGATCTGCACCTCACGCTGGGCTCGTGGCGGATCGTCGGGGCCGTGATGCAGGCGTTGGAGATCACCCGCCAACACGTCGTCGCCAGGATGCAGTTCGGCAAACCGCTCGCGGAATTTCAGGCCGTCCGCTTCACCATCGCCGACGCCTCCGTCGCGGTCCGCGGGCTGCACGAACTGGCCAAGTATACGATCAGCCGGATGGAATCGGCTCCCGCGCAAGTGCGTTCGGCGGATGCCTTGGTCCTCAGGCTCAAGGCCACCGACACCGCCCGGCAGGTTTTCCGCGTCGCGCATCAGCTACTGGGGGCGCTGGGCTTCTGCGACGAGTCCGATGTCAGCGTGCTCGACAGGCACACCCAGCCATTAGTTCGGCTGCCCGTCAGTACTGAAGTCCTCGCGACGCGCCTGTTGCCGGGCGTGCGTAGCGGCGGACTCGAGACCTTGTTCTCCGGCCCGGTATCGGCGTGACCAACCCGGTGACCGCGGAAGTGACACCCCACCCGCCCGACGAGGGCATTCCCTTCGGCGCCAAGCTTCGACAGCTCGCCGAACAGCGTGGCGCCGACGTGGCTTTGACCGTGATCGGGCGCGACGGGAACGCCGGGTCGACGACGTTCGCGGAACTGGACGGCCGGGCCAATCAATGGGGACGCGCCTTGTCGGCCGCCGGCGCTCAGGTCGGTTCGCTGGTTGCACTGGGTATTCCGAACTCCGAGGAGCTGGTGCTGGCCGCGCTGGGCTGCTGGAAGATCGGCGCTGTTCCGGTGCCGATGCGCTGGGATCTGCCCGATTGGGAGCGGTCCCGGGTGCTGGAGGTGATCGCCCCGGCGGTCGCAGTCGACGACGCAAACCGCGCTTGGCTCACCGCCCGCGCCGCCGGCGAGTCCACCAACCCCGCTGCCGGACGTGGTGTCTCCCAACGCCAACGGGATATGCAGCAGCGGATCCACCGGGCTACCGAAAGTGATCCTGACGTTGGCGCAGGGAGTCTGGACGGTGGAGTCGTCGTTTCCCTTCCTGGCCGCTTGGGCTCCGACTGCCACGCCGCAGACCATCCTGGTGCCCGGCCCGATGTATCACACCAACGGCTTCTCACCGCTGACCTACCTGCTGGGCGGCGACAGGTTGGTGGTGCTCGAAAAGTTCGATGCGGCAACCGTTGTGGATGCGATCGAGCTCTACCGCATCACCAACTTCACGGCCACTCCGACGATGCTGTCGCGCATCGCAGCTCTTCCCGACATCCGTCAGCGGGATCTGTCCAGCATCGCATGGATATTGCAGGGCGCCGCGGTGATGCCACATACGCTGCTGCGCACCTGGTTCGAGCTACTCAGCCCGGAACAGGTCGTGATGGCCTACGGGATGACCGAGGGCCTCGGGCTCACCGCGTTGCGCGGCGACGAATGGCTGGCACACCCGGGCAGCGTCGGCCGCGGATTCCGTGACACCGAAGTTCAGATCTTGGACCAGCAGTGCCAACCGGTGGCTCACGGCGAACTCGGCGAAATATATCTTCGCTCGCCGATGAGTGCCGGTTACCGCTACCTCGGCGGTGCGCCGTTGTTGCCGTCGACGCCGGACGGGTTCCGGACCGCCGGCGACATCGGCCATGTCGACGACGACGGGTACCTCTACATCGCCGACCGCCGCAGCGACATGATCGTCACCGGCGGCGCGAATGTCTTTCCCGCCGAGGTGGAATGCGCGCTCGCCGAGCACGACGACATCGCCGACGTGGTCGTCATCGGCCTCACCGACAGCGAGTGGGGGCGCCGCGTGCACGCGGTGATCCAGCTCGCCGACAGCGCGACGCCGCTGACCGAGCGTGACGTGATCGGGTACGCGAAAACCCGGCTGGCTGCCTACAAAGTCCCCAAAACCGTGGAATTCGTCGACCAGATCCCCCGCACCGCGGCAACCAAAGTCAGTCGCTCAGCGATGATCGAGGCCCGCGGCGGCTGAGCCGGCGAGTCAGCTGATGCTTTTGGCGGCGGCGGCGACCCTGGTCTGGAAGTCGGCCGGCAGCGGGATGTATCCGAGCGGCGTGAGGCCGTCCTGCCCACTGGACACGGTCGACTCCATGAACGCCTTTACCGCCGAACCCACTTGAGCATCAGGGTATTTGGAGCACACCAGCTCGTAGCTGGCCAGCAGTATCGGGTACGCGCCCGGCGCGGTGGTCGCGTAGACCTTCGAGAGATCCAGCACGAGATCGTTGCCGGTGCCCTTGATGGTGACATCGGAAATCGTCTTGCCAACCCAGTCGTTGCCGATGCCCACCACGCCACCCGCGGTCTTGATGCCGGCCACGTCCAGGTGCTGCTTCATGGCGTAGGACCACTCGTTGTAGCTGATCGCTCCCTCGGTCTTCTTGACCGCTTCCGACGTGCCCTCGTTGCCCTGCGCGGAAGTCCCGACCCCGCCGTTGAAGGTCTTGCCTGCGCCCTTGGTCCAGGCGCCGCCCGAGGCGGCCTGCAGGTACTGCTGGAAGTTGTCGCTGGTTCCCGACGCGTCGCTGCGATAGACGACGTGGATGTCTTCGTCGGGCAGGCTGCTGTTGCCGTTCAGCGCAGTGATGGCCGGGTCGTTCCAGCGGGTGATGGCGCCGCTGAAGATCTTGGCGAGCGTGGGTGCGTCGAAGGTGAGAACGTCGGTCGACTTGACGTTGAAGGTGATGCCGATCGGACCGAAGACGGCCGGCAGATTCCAGGCGTCATTGCCGCCACAGCGCTGCTTGGCGCTCGCATATTCGTCACCGGTCAGTGGTGAGTCGGAACCGCCGAAATCGGTCTTGGCACCGACAAAGTCCGAGACGCCCGCCCCCGATCCAGTGGCCGCGTAGTTCAGCTGCTTGCCCGAGCAGGATTCCTCGTAGCTTGTGATGAAGTGGCTCATCGCGTTGGCCTGGGCGGTCGAACCGCTGCCGGTCAGGTCCTGCTTTCCCCCGCAGTCGACCTTCGCGTCCTTGGCGTACTTCGGCGGCGTGTCGAGGTTCGTACACCCCGATAGTGCCAGACCGCCCGCCAGGAGCACTCCGGCCGCGGCCAGAAAACCCTTGTGCTGCTTCATGTTTGCCTCCTTGACAACAACCCGTCAGCCGCACGTCGGCCGCCCGTTTGCCGGGCCCGGACATGCCACGCCGTGCGCGCATCAGTGCCGCGCGTCGTTCGAGCACGTCCGCGAGAATTACTAGTCGCCAATATCGACATCGAACCAATGCGGAGGCAAACAACAGGTGAAGCCATCGTCGGGCCCTGGTGAGTTTGCCCCGTGGGGCGTCACCGACAACTCTGAGGAATTCGGCTCTCGGCGAGCGAAAAGTACGAATGTGGCGCTGATTTGCGGAAACACCCATTCGGCCGACCCCGGCGCCTGCCGACTTCCTCCAGTGTTCCGCACAGTTTGCCGAATTCATCCGGCCGTCAGCGGGCGTTCAGTTCCCTGACTTAGCGTCTGCGGGGTTGACGCTGGTCAATGTGGGTCACGCATGCCAGCGAAACGGTATTCATTCGCTTCGCCGAGAGAGGTGACATGACCGACACGCTCGACACATCGCAGGCGCCGAAAGTCAATGGCAAGACGGTGCAGGAATACATCGACGAGTTGCCCCAGTGGCCCGACGGCACGGCGCTGAAGTCGATGCCGATGACCGCGATGCAGTTCCGGATCTGGGCGCTGGCCTGCGCGGGCAAGTTCTTCGAGGGCATGGTCGTGTTCATGACCGGCGTTGCCCTGCCGCTGATCTCGATCCAATTCCACCTGAACGCGACCGACAAAGGCTTGGTGACTGCCTCCTCGCTGGCGGGCATCCTGGTCGGTGCGACCGCCCTCGGCGGCTTGGCCGACAGCTACGGGCGCAAGAAGATGTTCATCATCGAGATGATCATCTTCTCGGTGTTCCTGGTCGGACTGACGTTGGCGCCGAACTTCATCACCCTGGTTATCTGTCTGTTCGGCGCCGGAATCGCCTTGGGCTGTGACTACCCGACCGCACACATGGTGATCTCGGAGAGCATCGCGACCTCGATGCGTGGCCGACTCGTGCTGAGCGCGTTCGCCTTCCAGGCCGTCGGGGCTTTCTTCGGCACCGCGCTGGGCTTCGGCATCCTGTACGCGAACCCGAACCTGGATGCCTGGCGGATGATGTATGCCGCGGCGATCGTGCCCGCGATCCTGGTCGTCATCGGGCGCCTGTATGTCACCGAAAGCCCGCACTGGCTGGTGTCGAAAGGCCGTACCGCTGAAGGCGAAAAGGCCACCACCCAATTGCTCAAGCGCACCCCGCAGTACCCCAAGAACGTGTCGCTGGGACACCTGGCGCAGACCCACAAGGCCGCCGAAGAGCACGCGACCTACGCGGCGCTGTTCAAGAAGCGCAACCGTCGCGCGACGATCCTCGCTTCGGTGCCGTGGTTCCTGCAGGACCTGGGTGTCTACGGCATCGGTATCTTCACGCCGACGATCCTGGGTGCCGTCATCGGCAAGGAGTCCAAGTCGCACGGGCTGTCGGACACCATCCACAACGACATCCTGGGCGCCAAGGGTTCGGCCATGATGGACGTGCTGTTCGTCCTGGGCGTCATCGTCGCGATCTTCCTGGTCGACCGTGTCGGACGCATCAAGCTGCAGATCTGGGGCTTCCTCGGATGTGCGGTGGGCCTGTTGCTCTCCGGGCTGTCGATCAAGTCGGACGGCAGCAACGTGATGTGGCTGCTGTTCCTCGGCTTCACGATCTTTTACTTCATGGTCAACTTCGGGCCGAACGCGATGACCTACCTGCTTGCCGGAGAAGTCTTCCCGACAGAGGTACGGGGTAAGGGCGCCGGCTTCGCCGCCTCCTTCGCCAAGATCGGTGCCGTGCTGACCGCGTTCCTGTTCCCGATCCTGCTCAAGAGCATCGGCACCACCGCGCTGCTCTGGGGCCTGGTGGTGTGCTTCCTGGCCGGCGCTATCGTGACGTACTTCTTCCGGATCGAGACCACGGGCGTGAACCTCGAGGACGTCGGCAAGGAACAGGCCGCGGCGGCTGAGTAGTAGCCGGGTCCCGCTACGGCCAACGGGTTGCCGTAGCGGGAGCACGATCGGCGAGGCGGATACTCGTCAGGCATGACCGACAACGGCGATGACACCGTGTCGGACGCCCAGATCGCGAAGATGTCACCGGAGCAACGCCGGGATCTGATTCTCCGACTGGAACGTCCGCTCGATGAAGTATTTCCAGCGACCCTCGCGAGACGGATGCGGCGCAATCGGTTGACCCTGATGGTGGGCGGCTCGATCGCGCTGATTCCCTGGACGATCTACCTCGCCATCACTTTGCCCGACAACTACGTCGCCCATAACTGGCCGGCCACCTGGATCGGCTTCGACGTTGTGCTCATCTCGTCGATGATCGCCACCGCTGTGCTGGGCTGGCTGCGCCGAGAGCTGGTCATACTTCCGGCATTCACCACGGGAGTGCTGCTGGTCTGCGACGCCTGGTTCGACATCATGACCGCCGAGCCGCACCAACTGTGGTTCTCGGTGTCGACAGCGACCCTCATCAATGTGCCGCTGGCGGCGATCATGATCACCGGCGCGGTGCGGATCGTGCGGTTGACCGCGACGCGGCTGTGGTTGCTCGACGACACGACGCCGGCGTGGCGCCTGCCGCTGCTGCCCTGACGTCGGCCCAGTCGGGACCGTTATTTCCAGAAGGCGTTCATGGGTGGGGCGTACATGTCGTTGTCAGTGAGCGGGGGCAGAGTTCCTGGCGTCCGCAAGGCGTCTTCAATGGTGGCCATCAGGCTGTACTCGTTGTAGTAGGCGTCGGTGGTGAAGGGGCCGGATTCCATCCCGTTAGCGCCAGACTCGGCGCCCCCGTTCGGGATGACGATCATCGGAACGTTGTTGCCGTCGTTACCGAAGCCCAGTGACAGATTGTTGTTGTCCTCATCGAACGTGATGAAGATGGCATCGTGCTGCGTCGGGTCGGTCCACGTCGGCGAGTTTTCAATGGTGGATATCGTTTGCTGTAGGTACTGGTCGCCGGCCGCGACGTTGTACTGCTGGTCCGTGAACTGGCTGGCAATGAACTGGTAAAGGCCAGAAGGAGTATCGATCGGGCCTTCCATGTTGCTGTCCTCATCGGGTTGGACCCACGCGAATTCCGGGAAGGTGTTCGGGTCCTGCAGAGCGTCGGCCAAGTACGACTGCGGGAGCAGGTGTTCCGCCAGGTAGGCGGGCGTGTTGTCGTAGACGTAGCTGAATTGGGCAAAGGGTAATTGGTCGACCGCGTAGTCGCCCGATGACGTTAGGTCACCCGGGAAGGGCATGCCTTGCGCGTAGCCGGCCCACGATATGTGCGCCAGATCCATTTCTTGCATGAGGCTGTTCGCGTCGATGACGTTCCCGGCGGGGTTGTAGTCGAGACCGAAGTCGGATCCGCCTACGGGCCGGATGTAGTTGGGGTCGCTGGGGTGGCCCAGCGCGAAGTAGTTGCTTGCATAATCGTCGTGGGTGATCAGGCTGTTGATGTACGGCGCGTTGGGGCTGCCGACGATGTCGTCGACGCCCTTGTTCTCCATGTAGATCAGGAACACGTGATCCAGTTGGCCGACGTCGGACGTCGGTTGGGTGAGCGGCGCCGCGGTGAGGCTCGGATCGCCGACGGTGAACGACTCGTTGTCGGCGTAGGCGCCGTTGTAGTTGCCGAGGAACGTGTCGTTGTCGGTGAAGGTCGTGGTCACCTGAGCGGATGTGGTGCCGTCCGGGACCATGCCGCTGATGTCGCGGTCCTCAAACCCGGTGAAACCCAGGCGATCCCATATCGTGACCGGGTTGAGCGAGTCGGTACCCAGAACGTCCCCGTGGGCGTCGAGGAAGGTGACCTGCACTGAGGCGTCGGACGGGTCCCAGCCTTGGCCGCCGAGATCTGCGCTCAGGTTGAACGGCGTTCCGGCCGCGCCGGTCAGGTCGACGGTTTGGCTGATGGTGGACGTGGCCACCGGTCCGCCACCGGCGAAATTGTCACCGGCGCCCGAGGGAGCGGTCTGGGGAAAGTCGAAGAACTTTGGCAGCGGAGTCCCGAAGGCGAAGGGATAACCGCCCTGGGTGCCGTAGGCGATCACGGTCGGGGTGCCGCTCTCCGTCCAGCCCGGAATGGTCACCCCGCTGAATCCCGACTGGGACGGGTCGGCCGTTTCGAAGCTGGGATTGACCAGCAAGTTCTCGCTCATCGGCACCGCAGCATTACCGGCGTCACCGAAGATCAACCCGCCACCCTGACCATCGGCGCCGTCACAGATCAACCCACACGCGCCGTTGGTGGGATCGACCAGGTTGAACCAACTATTGATCAGAGTGTCGAACTGCTGACCAACGGCGCTGTTAATCCAATCCTGTTCTAGCCCTTGCAAGGCATCAGCCGGGCTGGCCGCAGCCGCCGACTCGGTGGCACCCAGCCCCTGCCCAGCTCGGGAACCGCCGCCGCACCGGCAGCCACATCAGCCAGCGAACCCGTGATGGCATTGATGATCGGATCAAGAATCGCGTCGAACCCATCGGCCCTGGCCGTCGGCGCAGTGGCCAACTGCGTCATGCCCAACGCCAAAAACGCACCGACACCGGTACTCAAACCGACTAGCCGACGACGAGCCGTCGCGCTGCGCGACCGACGATTGCGCTTCGTGTCCCTGTCACCAGCCATGGGTCCGACCTCGTTGTAGGCCCCCGCCAAAATCCCCTATTGACGCATCTCAGGTTTCGTTAAGGTACGCCTCAGGTAGCGCCCATGGACGCGAAAGAGCAAAGTTTCTTCAAGCTCTGGACGGAGCCACCCACTACTTGTTCGGAATCAGCGGCATCAGCTTGGCGGGGGTTGTGCCCGGCGGGCACTGAAACCACTGGAAATCCGGCAACGGACAACTGATTCCTTCAGCGACCTGGTTGTCTCGCATCGTGTAGTCGTGGCAGACAGTGGTGTCCCACGCGGGGTTGACGGGGCCCGGTGCCCAGCCGCCACCGAGATTGGGGCAGTAGGGCTTTCGGTGGCGGGTCACCCGGGCACCAGCGAAGTGGGCCGGCCTGGGCGGTGCCCGCGCCCAGACCCAATCCGGCGATTGCGACACCGCTCGCCAGCAACGTGGCGGCAAAAATCCGATGGCTGTTCATGTTTCTTTCAGCGACTACGGGCACATGAAAGCGATTGGCGGGCAGTGTCGTCGCGTGACCGCTTCCGGCGGCGGAGGCGGGTTATCTCCGTCCCAGACGGCGGCATTCGAGCCGTCGTAAGACGTGACAAGATTTCCCATCCCGTAATTGGTAAAGAAAAACGTGTGGCAGACGTGCCAATCCCAGACCACCTGGCCCGGACCGGTGGGCGGATCCGTGCGTTGCCCGGGGCACCAATGGTGAGGCGCGAAGGTATCGTCCGCATGGGCGATGGCTCCGGTGTGCCCCAATCCAGAAACTGCCAGACCGCCCGCCAGCATATGCCCCGGCGGTGATCGTCTTCAGCGTGTGAGTGATCTCCATGAGAGGTTCCTTTCGTCCTCGTAGGGGCAAAAGCTAACGTCGACCGCTAAATGGATGCTTAATGCCGACAGCGGGCGAATCTTCGCGCTCCGCCGCTTCGCGCCGTGGCGCGGTAACCTCATTCTCACAGCGCAACGTCTATGGCACTGAGGAGGCGGCATGGCCGGGGACGACGAAGCCGAACCGACGACTCGGGATGCCCGCTTCATCAAGACCGCCGTTGAGATCCTTCGCGAGACCGGGCGTACCGACTTCACCGTGCAAGAAGTGGTGGCCCGTTCCAAGACATCGCTGCGCGCCTTCTACCAACACTTCAGCAGCAAGGACGAACTGCTGATCGCTCTGCTGGAGCGGACCATGGCGCTATCGACGCAGGCCTGGCGGGCCGAGACGAACGGGTTAGCGAGCACCACGGCGATCAAGCTGATTATCGACCGGATCAGCGAGGAGCCCGAGTCGAGCACCCAGGACAGCCTCAACCGGGCGATGAACCTGTACAACCAGCACCTGTCCGAGACCAGGCCCCGCGATTACGCCCGGGTGCTCTCCCCACTGCATGACCTGCTGCGCGACGTCATCCAACGCGGCGTCAGCGAAGGTGTCTTCCGGCCCAACCTCGATGTCGGGCCCGCCGCCGCGATCGTCATGCAGACCATCTTGGGCGCCCTGAGATTGCATTGGCTGGGCGCCGAATTAACCGGTGCGCCAATCGATGCCGCACACCTGTACGACTTCTGCGTACGCGCGCTCGGCGCCGACGAGAACGTCCAACCGGAAACCCCGTCGCTGGCCGAGTTGTTCAACCAGATCGGCATGCGGCCGGGCGCCCGCAACGGCGAATTCGCGATGACGATCCCGGTGAGCCCGCAGGTGGTCAACACCTCCGGCGCGTTGCAGGGCGGCTTGATCGCCACGCTGATCGACGTCGCCGGCGGACAGTTCGGCCTGGACTACCTCCAGGACGGCACCACGATGACAACCGCCGACATGAACATCCGCTACCTGCGCCCGATCCGGCAGGGCACCGCGTATGCGGTGCCGCGGATGCTGCGCGCCGGTCGGCGCGCCATGGTCATGCAGATCGACGTTCTGTCCGATGAGGAGGGCGAAAAGGCGCTGCTCGCCTCGGCGACAGTGAACTTCGCCGTCATCAACGGGGCAACCCCGAAGCTGCCCGACTGGCCGCCCGCCTGACGCTGTTTTCGGCCGGCTGCGCTGTGGTAACGTCATTACCACCAAGTGAGAATCCCAGACTTTCCGCGAGGAGATCGCCATGCCATCACGCGAACTTTCCTTCCCCGTATTCGACGCCGACAACCATATGTACGAGCCGCAGGAAGCGCTGACCAAGTACCTTCCCGAGAACCGCAAGCGCGCCATCGACTATGTGGAAGTTCGCGGCCGCACCAAGATCGTGGTGCGCGGCCACATCAGCGAATACATCCCGAACCCGACCTTCTCGGTCGTCGCCAAGCCGGGTGCGCAAGAGGATTACTTCCGCAACGGCGCGCAGGGCAAGACCTACCGCGAGATTCTCGGCGAGCCGATGAAGTCGATCCCGGCGTTCCGTGAGCCGGCCGCGCGACTGGAGGTGATGGACGAACTCGGCATCGACTACGCGCTGATGTTCCCGACCCTGGCCAGCCTCGTCGAAGAGCGGATGAAGGACGACCCGGAGATGACCCACGACGTCATCCACGCGCTCAACGAGTGGATGCACGAGCAGTGGACGTTCAACTACAAGGACCGCATCTTCGCCACGCCGGTGATCACCCTGCCGATCGTCGACCGCGCGCTCGAAGAGCTCGAATGGTGTCTGGAGCGCGGCGCCCGCACCGTACTGGTCCGCCCGGCGCCGGTACCCGGTTTCAAGGGCAGCCGCTCATTCGGCCTCGAGGAGTTCGACCCGTTCTGGCAAGCCTGCATCAAGGCCGGTATTCCGGTGTCGATGCACGCATCGGACAGTGGCTATGCCGAGTTCGCGAACGTCTGGGAGCCCGGCGACGAGTTCCTCCCGTTCAAGCCGACCGCCTTCCGCAGCTTCACGATGGGCCACCGGGCAATCAACGACGCCATGGGCGCGCTGGTCTGCCACGGGGCCCTGTCGCGCAACCCGGAGCTGCGGATCCTGTCGATCGAGAACGGTGCCGACTGGGTGCCGGATCTGTTCAAAGGCCTCAAGGGCGTCTACAAGAAGATGCCGCAGGCCTTCCTCGAGGACCCGGTGGAGGCGTTCAAGCGCTGCGTCTACATCACCCCGTTCTGGGAGGACCGGTTCACCGAGATCGTCAACATGGTCGGCACTGACCGGGTCTTGTTCGGCTCCGACTGGCCGCACCCCGAGGGCCTCAAGGACCCGATCAGCTTCGTCGACGAGCTCAAGGACTTCGACGACGAGGACGTCGCCAAGATCATGGGCGGCAACCTGATGAAACTGATGAAGGTCGCCAAGCCGGTCTCGGCCTGATTCGCCGGTCACCGTAATAGGGTCGCCAGATGGAGCGGCGCACCCTGGAAGCGGTGATCTACGAACGTGAACCGCCGATTGCGCGGATCATCTTGAACCGGGCCGACAAGGCCAACACCAAGGACGCGACGCTGGTTCAGGAAGTCGACGCCTGCCTGCATGAGGCCGACCGTGACCGCGAGATCAAAGTCGTGATCCTGAAGGCCAACGGCAAAGGCTTCTGCGGTGGGCATGTGGCCCGCTGGGGTCCCGACGAAAACCCCTATCCCGATTTCGGCGACTCGTTCGAAGATCTCTACAAGGGCACCGCCGACCTGTTTCTCTGGCCGACGTTGTATCTGTGGGAGTTTCCGAAGCCGACCATCTCGCAAATCCACGGCTACTGCATGGGCGGCGGCATCTATCTAGGCCTGCTGACCGACTTCTGCGTGGCGTCCGAAGACGCGTACTTCCAGATGCCGCTTGCCCAGAGCCTCGGTGAACCCGGCGGGCACACCATGATCGAGCCGTGGCTGCTGATGAACTGGCATCGCACCATGGACTGGTTGCTGCTGGCGCCGACGCTATCGGCGGCCGAGGCGCTGGAGTGGGGACTGCTCAACAAGGTGGTTCCCCGCGAGGACCTCGAAAGCACCGTCGAGGAGATGGCACGCAAGATCGCGCAAGTTCCGCTGACCACGTCGATGGCGGTCAAGAACAGCGTCAAGCGGGCCTACGAGTTGATGGGCATGCGGGTGCACCTGCAGGTCAGCCACATCCTGACCAACATGGTCGGCGCGGCGTCCGATGTTCAGGAACGTCGAGCCCAGCTCATGCAATCCGGTTTGAAGCCAAGGGAATTCATCGACCGCGACGATCCCGAGCCAGCCGGGGACTAGCGGCTTCGCTCACCCGGCAGCGCTCGCCCTCCCGCATGCCTCGCGGCGACGTAACCGAACACCATCGAGCTGGCGATGCTGGCGCCGGCACCCGGATAGGTTCGGCCCATCACGGTCGCGGTGGTGTTTCCGGTGGCGTACAAGCCCTCGATCACCTGGTCCTTGTCGTCGAGAACCTGTGCGTGCTCGTTGGTGATCACGCCGCCACAGGTGCCGACGTCGGCGGGCAGCACCCTGGTCGCGTAGAACGGTGCCCGGTCCAGGGGGCCGACTGCGGCGTTGGGCCGGTACCCCGGATCGCCCAGGCAGTCGTTGTAGGCCGACTGTCCCCGACCGAAATCGGGATCGAGCCCCTTGGCGGCGAACTCGTTGAAGCGATGGATCGTTCGCGTCAGCTCATCGGCGGGTAGCTCCGTCTGGCGGGCCAAGTCCTCGATGGTGTTGGCGCGTTTGACCGCACCGGACTCGATCAGCTCGGCCGGCAGCTGCTGGTTGCGCTTGAGCGGGTTTGCGCTGGTGACGTACCGGCGCACGTATCCGTCGTCGAAGATCATCCAGCAGGGCACCGCCTTGTTGGCGTACATCGCCTTGCCGACCTCGACGTAGGAGTTCGACTCGTTGCAGAAGCGCCGGCCGGTCGGGTCGACGTAAACGGCGCCGGGGCGCTGACGTCCCGAGCCCAGTGAGGCGGCGACCGTCCCGCCGTTGGCGATGAAAACCGAAGGCAACCACCACGCTTCGTCCAGCAAGTCGGTCTGCGCGCCAAGCCGCATCGCGGTCTGCAGCACTTCCCCGGTGTCGCCGGCGTTGGCGATCGACCACCTGGCCTCGTTGGGCTGATCGCCGCTGTACTGCTTTCGCATCTCCGAGTTGTGCCCGAATCCCCCGGCCGCCAACAGGACTCCCTTGCGCGCCTCGACATTCAGCGGTGTGCCGTCGTGGATGATGCGCGCACCTACCACCCGACCGTCTTCGACGATCAGGTCGTCAAGAGCGGCGTTGATCCACAGCGGCGGCGGGCCGTCGCTGAGATCCAGCAGCGCCTTGAGCATCTGTCCGATCAGCGACGCGCCGTTGGTCAGGATCTGCCGCCGACGCACCCGGCCCGCGGCGGTGCGCAGGAACACCTTGGTGGCCACCGCGAAAGCCTTTGGCGCACGGTTGAAATACTGCACCGAACGGAGCTCGTTGGTCAGCACCGAATAACCGTAGTTCTTGGCCAGCGCCGGCTGCACCTTGTCGTGCCAGGCGCCAAGTTCCGCCGCGTCGAACGGAATACCCTCAACGGCACGGCCGGCCGCGTTGCCGCCCTTGTGGTTCGGGTAGTAGTCGCTCCAGCCGTCACAGCGGATCAGCTTGACGCCCCGGCGGATGAGGAAGTTCAGCATCTCGTAACCCGCGGTCAGAAACATCTCGCGACGTTCGGGCGACGACGCTGCGCCGACGTCGCCCACCACGTCGGCGAGGTACGCCAGCCCGTCTTCGTGTGAGTCGGCGATGCCGTCGGCCCGCATCAACGGATTGTTGGGTAACCAGACGATGCCTCCGGACAGTCCTGTCGAACCGCCCACCAGCGCTTGCTTTTCCACGATCAGCGGTTCGAGCCCGCCGTCGAGTGCGGCGAGCCCGGCGACCATCCCGCCGCCACCGCTGCCGGCGATCACCAGGTCGACCGAACGGTCCCAGTGCGTGGTCATGGCGCCTCCGAGGTGAAACCGAGATCGGCGATCGGTACGTCGATGGTGGTGTTGGTCTTCTGAATGGCGGGCACCAACGCGTCGTAGGGCAGGCCGGCCAGGAAGCCGTCGACGACGCGTTCGAAGTTCGAGATCAGTCCCTCGATCTGACCCGACAGTCGCATGTAATCAAAGCCCTTGGAATGCAATCCTTTTTGTTGCCGCGGCAGGTTGGAGAAGTCTTGAGCGGGGATCGGCGGCCAGCTGGGGTCATTCGGCGCCAAGGGCTCCGGCGGGGTGGGCTTGCCGGTGGATAGGTCGTCGGGCATCCGGGTCAGCGACCAGATCTCGAACAGGGTCTCCTCTGGACCTAGGGGACGTATCCGGTACGACGAGGCGCTGCTGTAGGTGGGCAGGATGAAGTGGTGGGGGAAGGCGAACCCGATCGCATCGGTGATGCCGCGGCGGATCAAGTCGTTCAGATCGGGCATCGCACTCCCCCGCGCCCGATGCCACTTCACCACCGCGTCGTTGAGCGCGCTACGCCAACCCGCCAGCGCCTCAGCCGGATCCGACGGCAGCGTAATCGTCTGCATCCCTTCGGCGATGCGGATGTCGTTCTCGTGGGTCATACCCCCCATGCCATCGCCCAGTGTCCGCATGAAATAAAGACTGCCGGCCACGACCGGGTGCACCGCCTCCGAGGCGCTGCCCGCCGCCGCCGACGGCAACAACTGCGGGTGCGTCTGCGGGACGTGATAGCCCTCCATGAACGCGGCCGTCGCCAACTTCCAGTTCACCGGCAGCCGGCAGGATTGCCACCACTCGACGCGCAGCGACTCGACCTTCCAGGCGTCGTAGATCGAGGCGAAGGGCTCCATCCAGTCGCGTAGCGGCGGAGCATCGTCGTCGAGGTTGATCCAGACGCAGCCGCCCCACAGCTCGCATTTGACCCCAACGAGCTGCAGATCGTCAGCGGCCATGTTGTCCTCGCCGAAAGCCTCGGGCCGCAGGACGAAGGTGTTACGTCCGTCGATGCCCCAGCACCAGCCGTGGAACGGGCAGACGAATGTGCGTCGGGCCCCAGGAAGAGAGCCGTTGCCTTCCACCAGCTTTACCCCGCGGTGGCGACAGGCGTTGTGGTAGGCCCGGACGGTGTCGGCGTCAACGCGCACGACGATGACCGACTGGTCCAGGATCTCGTATTCGACGAAGTCACCGGCCTTGGGAATCTCTTCGAGCCGGCATGCCATCTGCCATACCCGGGGCCAGAAGAGCTCGGCTTCGGCCGCGTAGAACTCGGGATCGTAGTAGCGCTGCTTGGGAATCCGACTCGGGTCCTCGACCGCCAGCGGCACCGGCAGCGGTGTCCAATTCACGTCACTTCGCGCGTTCATGTTGTCCTCGTCAGCTCATACGATCCGGGACGCCCGCCCCTGCCAGTACTGTTCGCGGATGCGCCGCTTGTAGAGCTTCCCGTTCGGGTCGCGAGGCAGGACATCGAATTCGATTGTGCGCGGGCACTTGTAACCCGCGAGGTGTGTTCGGCAATATTCGATGAGCTCGGCCTCCAAGCCGGGCCCGGTAGCGACGCCGTCCGCAGGCTCCACCACGGCTTTCACCTCTTCGCCGAACTCGTCGTTGGGAACCCCGAACACCGCGGCGTCGACCAGTTTGGGATGCATGACCAGCAGGTTTTCCGCCTCTTGCGGGTAGATGTTCACCCCGCCGGAGACGATCATGAACGTCGAGCGGTCGGTGAGGTACAGGTAACCGTCGTCGTCGACGTAACCCATGTCCCCCAGCGATCGCCAGCCGCGGTCGTTGGACACCGACGCGGTCTTGGCCGGGTCCTTGAAGTACTCGAACTTCGGCCCGCCTTCGAAGAAGAGCTCACCGGTTTGCCCGACCGATACCTCTTCCCCGGTGTCGTCGACCACGTGCACCGGGGACATCGGGATGCCCACCGAACCCGGGTGGGCCAGCCATTCTTCCGGCCCGATCGTGGTACCCGCGAATCCCTCTGTCCCGCCGTAATACTCGTGGATGATCGGACCGAACCAAGCCATCATCTGCTGCTTGACGTCGACCGGGCACGGGGCCGCCGCATGGATGACGCACTGCAGGCTCGACACGTCGTACCGTCGGCGCACCGCCTCGGGCAATTTCAGCATTCGGACGAACATCGTCGGCACGAACTGCGCGTGCGTGACCCGCCGCGCCTCGATCAGGCGCAACACGTCTTCGGCGTCGAACTTGCCCATGATGATGGCCGCGGCGCCAACCCGGTGGACTGCCATTGTGTAGTTCACCCCGGCCGCGTGATACATCGGAGCGGGCGACAGGTAGACGCTTTCGGCGGTCATGCCGTATTTGTGGATCAGCGCCAACTCCAGCACCGACTGCGCCCACGAACCGTTGCCGTCGGTCGGCAGCGGTCGGCGAACCGCCTTCGGACGCCCGGTGGTGCCCGACGAGTACAACATCTCCGAACCGTCCGACGTCGGCGGCGCATCGCCCGTCGCCGCCACGGCGTCGGCGTAGGACTGCCAGCCCGACAACTCGCCGCCGACCGCGATGTGCACATCGACGCCGGCGTTGGCGCCGCGAAGATGCTCCGCCAGATCGGCCATCGACGCATCGACGAAGACCGCCTTGGCGTCGGAGTCATCGATCACGTAGGCCACCTCATCGGGCGTGAAGTGAGTGTTCACCGCGGTGTAGTAGAGCCCGGAAAGCTGGCAGCCCCAGGTTATTTCGAAGAACTCGGGCCGGTTCGGCAGCACCAGAGCCACGCCGTCGCCGCGGCGCAGCCCCGCCGCGTGCAGCGCCGCGGCGACCCGTTGACTTCTTGCGTACAGCTCGCCGAACGAGACCACATCGCCATCGGACATGATCAGCGCCGGCGATTGGCCGGCGCTGATCGCGTGGTCGGCGATGTTCACGACTATCCGGCTGACGCGCCGTCGCTCGACGCGGCCGCGGCCGCTTGACGTCGGGCTTGCTCGGACGGCAGCACCTTGTCCTTGAAGACGGTCTGAATCAGCTGCTGCACGTCCTTGCTGACCGACGCGAGCGCGACCAGGTCGTTGGAGCTCTGCCAGTGCACCCGCATTCCCATCAGCTCCCAAGCTCGCTTCAGGTTGGCCTTGGTGAGCATCAGCGTGGTCAACGGCGCCTGGGCGATGTGACGGGCGATCGAGTCCACGCGGGCGTCCAGGTCCTCCCGCTTGACCACCTCGTTGACGAGGCCGACCTCCAGCGCCTTCTTGGCGTCGATCACCTCGGCGGTGAACAGATAGTAGGCGGCCCGGCGCCAGTTCATGAATACCCAAGGCTCTATTGAACATTCACCGGATGGCATGCCAAACCCCTGCAGGGGCGGGTAAGAGAAGTAGGCGTCCTCGGAGGCGATGACGATATCGGTGGTCAGGCCCATGTGCGTACCGCCACCCACACAGTAGCCGTGCACCTGCGCGATGGTGGGCTTGGAGAACTCCCACAAGTTCAGGGTCGGCTTGACGAACAGATCCGACTGCGCCTTCCACGGGTTGCCTGTCACCATCGCGTTCTCCACGAACGCCGGATAGTCGGTGGCGTTGTCGCCGATGGCATGTCCGGAGCAGAATCCCTTGCCGTTGGCTTTGAGCACCAGCACCTTGATGTCGTAGTCGCGGTCCGCATCGAGCAGCGCGGCGTCGACTTCCTCGGCCAGCTTCTGGTCCTGCGCGTTGGCCTTCTCCGGCCAGTTCAGGGTGATCTTCGCGATCGGACCATCTTTCTGGTAGATGATGCGTTCGCGAGTTTCATTGAGGTCCATACTTTTTACCCTTCCCTAGTGATGACGCCGATTTCTGCGCCGATGTCGTAAGTCGTGCCGATCTCGCCGGTCCATTGCACGGTGCCTGATGCCCCGGCTTCGATTTCCTGTTCCACCTTCTCGGTGGCGATCACAAAGATCGGCGTGCCTTCCTCGACATGTTCGCCGGCGGGCACAAGCAGATCGGTCAATTCGGCCTCTGCGACGGCCACCGATACCCGCGGAATACGAATAGTGAAGTCAGCCACGCGCTCCCGCCCTCTCGAGGGTTCGTTGAGCGGCGGCAACGATTCGCTGCGGGGACGGGTAGACCTGCGCCTCGAGCACTGCCGCAGCGGGATTGGGGATGAACCTGGCGGCGACCCGCTCGATGGGTGCCACCAGGTCATCGAACAGCTCAGACTGCAGAATTGCGGCCACCTCCGCCCCGGGGCCCGCGAATTGCACTGCGTCGTGGATGATCACGGCCCGACGGGTTCGGCGCACGGATTCGACGATGGTGTCGACGTCGAGAGGGACCAGCGTCCGCAGATCGACGACCTCCGCGCTGACGCCCTGGCCGGCCAGGGTTTCCGCCGCAGCCAGCGCCTCGTGCACGGCACGGCCGTAGCTGATCAACGTCACGTCTTTGCCGGGCCTCTTGATGTCAGCCTGGCCGAGCGGAATCCTGAAGTCGGGGTCGACGGGAACCGGCCCTTTCTTGCTCTGCAGCCGCACCGTTTCGACGAACAGACACGGGTCTTCGTCGAAAATGGCGGAAGACAGCAGCCCTTTGCCGTCCCGCGGCGTCGACGGAATGATCACCTTCATGCCCGGGATGTGCATGAACCACGCCTCCAGGCTTTGCGAATGTGTTGCGCCAGTAGCCAATCCCGCATAGACCTGGGTGCGGATAGTGATCGGCGCCGTGGTGCGGCCGGCGGTCATGAAGCGCAGCTTGGCGGCATTGTTGATCAACTGGTCGGCGGCGATACCGATGAAGTCCATGATCATGATCTCGGCTACCGGCAGCATCCCGTCGATGGCCGCACCGATGGCCGCACCGACGATCGCGGCTTCCGAGATCGGGGTGTCGAGAACCCGGGCGTGGCCGTACTTCGTCGACAGTCCCGCGGTCGGCCCGGAGGCTCCCGGGTCGGCGATGTCCTCACCGAGCAGGAACACCCGGTCGTCAGCCTGCAGGGCCTGATCCAACGCGAGGTTCAGCGCCTCGCGCATCGTCATCTCTTTGTCTTCCATGCCTTTACACCGGGTACTTGATCGGGGTTGCGTACACGTCGCGGTCGAGTTCGTCGGCCGATGGCGACTCCGCGTTCATCACGGTCTGCAGCGCGGCTTCCACCGTCGCGAGCGCCTCGCTGTCGATGCCGTCCAGCTCGGCCTCGGCACAGATGCCGGCCCCGGCGAGATGTGCGCGGAACTTCGGCACCGGGTCGGCGTCCATCGCCGCAGCGAGTTGTTCCTTGGGGATGTAGGGCATCCGGTCCCCGAAGTAGTGGCCCCGGAAGCGGAACGTCACGCACTCGATGAAGGTGGGGCCGCCACCGCTGCGGGCCCGCTGGATCGCTTCGTCACAAACCGCTTTCACCGCCAGCGGGTCGTTGCCGTCCACGCGCACACCCGGCATGCCGTAGCCGGCCGCCCGGTCGGCGACGTGCTCGATCTTCATGGTGTCGCCGGTGGGCGTCATCTCGGCGTAGAGATTGTTCTGGCAAACGAAAACCACCGGAAGATCCCACAGCGCCGCCATATTGGCCGCCTCGTGGAACGAGCCGGTGTTCGTCGCACCGTCTCCGAAGCTGACGGCCGTGACGCGGTCGAGCCCTTTGCGTTTGGCCGACATCGCCAGGCCGACCGCCACCGGAGGCCCGGCCCCGACGATCCCGGTCGACAACATCACGCCGTTCTCGGGTTTCGCGATGTGCATGGTGCCGCCCTTGCCGCGGCTGGCGCCGGTCGTGCGTCCCATCATCTCGCCGTAGATTTCTTCGAGCGGGACACCCTTGCCGATCAGATCGTGCAATCCGCGGTACGTGGTGACCAGCTGGTCGTCGGTGCGCAGCGAGACACCCATGGCCGCGGCGATCGCCTCCTGGCCGCGGGACGGCCAGTACACACACATGAACTCCCCGGTGCCGATGCCTTTGGAAAGCCGGTCGTCGGCGGCCTTCATCAAAACCATCAGCGCATAGAGCCGCCGCTGGATGTCCGCAGACACCTCTGCCACCGTCACTTTGGGTAGGAACCGATCTCCCGGTACACCTTGGGAATTGGCGGCGTCTCCATGTTGAGCAGCTCGAGCGAGGACATCTTTCCGCTGGCGCCGAGCTCGCCCAGCTTCTGAACCACGCCGTCGAGGTCGTCGCAGTCGAGCTCGTAGATGGCAATGAACGGGCCGGTGCCGTCGCTCGGCGCGAAGCGTCGGGCAGAGATGATGCCGTCGACCGAGCAGATTTCCGCCAGATGCGTGTCGTTGTACCACTTGTGGTATTCGGCCTCACGGTCCGCCGACACCGGCATGGTCTCCAGGTAGATGATCCCTTTAGGCATGGCGCCACTCCTCCTCATCGCTACGCTCTGCATCGTCGTCGGCGGTGGGCATCTTCACCTCTCCATTTCGCTTGCACTGCAGTCTGGTTGGCCGAGCATTAGCCGCCTGACCACGGCTTGACCTTCAGGAATCCACCGCCGTCGACGCGCAGTTGCTGGCCGGTGATGTAGCGCGCGGCGTCGGAGGCCAGGAACAACACCGCCTCGCTGATGTCCTCGGGTTCGACGTAGGGAATCGGCATGGCCTGCACCAGCGGGAAGATCGGTTCGGCGTCTTCGCGGGTCGGGTTCGGCAGGTCCGGCCGGAAAGCCCGGTACATCGGCGCGCTGTGCAACATGTCCGTGTTGACGTTCGTCGGGTGCACCGCGTTCATCCGGATGGAGAAGGGAGCCAGCGCCCGGGCGAAGTCGTTGACATAGTGTGCGGCAGCGATTTTCGCGAAGGCGTATCCCGCGCCGCCGGGGCCGCCGTCGATGCCGGTGGTGTTCATGGTCGACATGAAGGCCGCGTTGGAGCCGATCACGATGATCGAGGCGCCGGCATCCAGATGCTTGAGGCTGGAGTGCACCAAGTTCAGCACTCCACCCAGGTCGACGTCGACGGCGTCGGCGAACGCCTGCGGCGGCAGACCCGCTGTCAGCGGGCAGATGCCGGCGTTGGCGACCACGATGTCGAGGTGGCCGAGCTCGGCGACGCCACGGTCCAGCGCCGCCGACAGCGCCGCGCGGTCACGGACATCGGCGATCTCGGTATAGACGCGCTGGCCCTCCTTCTCGACGAGGCGAGCGGTTTCGTCGAGGTCCTCCGGCCGGGCCAGCGGGTACTCGTTGGTCTCGATGTCCTCGCACAGGTCTATCGCGATGATGTCGGCGCCCTCGGCGGCCAGTGTCCGCGCATGCGAGCGGCCCTGACCGCGCGCGGCTCCACTGATTACCGCGACCTTGCCTGTCACTCTGCTCATAGCCGGTCCCTTCTCATGCGCTCAACAACGCGACCTACTTTGGCGCTCAAGCCATTCGGTATGGGAATCGACGTCCGCATGGGTCGTGGTGGGCGCGGCAGAGGCGCTGACCCGACCCATGATTGGGACCGGATGAGCATTCAACTCCATCGTTTCTCTTCCACGACGCTGCGTCATTGCAGGACAGGCTGACAAAAACCTATAGTATCTATCCTACCTAAAATAGGAAAGACACCGAAAAGGTGGGCGGCCACGCGGCAAGGCTTCTTTACGACGACAATTGGCGTCCCGGTAGATTCATCTGCTATGTCGCGAAGTGAAGTGTCATGAATGCCGGCGTCGAGCAACTAGAGTTTCAGGCTGAGGCCCGTCAGCTCCTTGACCTGATGGTCCACTCGGTCTACTCCGACAAGGACTCGTTTCTGCGGGAGTTGATCTCCAATGCCTCCGACGCGCTGGACAAGCTGCGGATCGAGGCGTTCCGGAACAAGGATCTGGAGGTCGACACTGCCGATCTGCACATCGAGATCGACGCCGACATCGACGGCCGCACCCTGACCATCCGCGACAACGGCATCGGCATGACCCGCGCCGAGGTGGTCGACCTGATCGGCACGCTGGCCAAATCCGGGACAGCCGAGCTGCGCCAGCAACTGAAAGACGCCAAGAACGCAGTGGTTTCCGAGGAGCTGATCGGGCAGTTCGGCATCGGCTTCTACTCCACCTTCATGGTGGCCGACAAGGTCGAACTGCTGACCCACAAGGCCGGCGACAGCGAGGCCATCAAGTGGGAGTCCAGCGGCGACGGCACCTACACCATTGAAACGGTCGACGACGCTCCGCAGGGAACGTCGGTCACCCTGCATCTCAAGCCGGTCGACGCCGAGGATGCGCTGCACGACTACACCTCGGAGTGGAAGCTGCGGACGCTGGTCAAGAAGTACTCCGACTTCATCGCCTGGCCGATCCGGATGGAGGTGGAGAAGCGCTCTCCCGGGGAAGACGGTGGCGAAGAGACCGTCACCAAGGAGATCGAGACCCTCAATTCGGGTAAGGCGCTGTGGGCCCGGCCCAAGGACGAGGTATCTGAAGAGGAGTACAAGGAGTTCTACAAGCACATCGCGCACGCCTGGGACGAGCCGCTCGAGGTCATCGCGATGAAGGCCGAGGGCACGTTCGAATACCAAGCGCTGCTGTTTATTCCGTCGCGGGCCCCGCTCGACCTCTATGAGCCCGACGCCTCCATCGGTGTGCAGTTGTACGTCAAACGCGTCTTCATCATGGGCGACTGCGACGAGCTCATGCCCCGATACCTGCGCTTCGTCAAGGGTGTCGTGGATGCACAAGACCTGTCGCTGAACGTCTCTCGCGAGATCCTGCAACAGGATCGCCAGATCAATGCGATCCGGCGCCGGCTGACCAAGAAGGTCCTCGCGACGATCAAGGAACTGCAGTCCGAGCGGCCGGACGATTACCGCACCTTCTGGCGCGAGTTCGGCAAGGTCCTCAAAGAGGGACTGATGCGCGACTTCGACAATCAGGAGACGCTGCTCGAGGTCTCCTCGTTCGCCTCGACGCACAGCGAAGACCAACTCACCACGCTGGCCGAGTACGTCGGGCGGATGAAAGAGGGCCAACGGCAGATCTTCTACGCCACCGGCGAATCACCACAGCAGATTCTCAACACCCCGCACCTCGAGGCGTTCAAAGCCAAGGGCTACGAGGTGCTGCTGCTCTCCGACACGGTCGACGAGATCTGGCTGGGATCGGTCACTGAGTTCGACGAAAAGCCGCTGCAGTCGATCGCGATGGGCGACGTCGACCTCGACACCGAGGAAGAGAAGACAGCGCACGAGGCCGAGCGCAAAGAGCAAGAAGAGAACTTCGCCGACCTGCTGACTTGGCTGACCGAGACGCTGAGCGAACACGTCAAGGAAGTGCGGCTGTCCACCCGTCTGACCGACTCGCCGGCCTGCCTGATCACCGACGCCTTCGGCATCACGCCGTCGCTGGCCCGCATCTACCGGGCCACCGGCCAGGACGTCCCGGTCGGCAAACGGACCTTAGAGCTCAACCCGAACCACCCGCTGATCACCGGCCTGCAGCAGGCGCATAAAGACCGCGGCGACGATCCGACGAACGGCGAGACCGCCGAATTGCTCTACGGCGCGGCGCTTCTCGCCGAAGGCAACGCACCCGAGGATCCGGCGCGGTTCGCCGACCTGCTGGCGAACCGATTGGCGCGCACGGTTTAGCGGTCGGCTTTGCCGTGCTTGACCTGATTGAATGGCACGCCACGGTCGGCGGCGTATTCGCGCGGGAAGTTCAACACCCGCTCGCCGATGACGTTGCGGGCCAACTCGCTGGTGCCGCCACCGATGCAGACCGTTTGACGCGACAGGTAGCGCAGGCCGGTTTCGAGGCCCTCCCCGTCGACGCCGACGACTCCGGCCGTTCCGGTGATGGCCAATCCGGCGTCCATCTCCAAAGTGACTGTCTCGGCGTGGAATAGCCGTAACAGCGTTCCGGCGGCGGGCGGTAGCGATCCGTCGTTCACGCTGCGGAAGACGTGCGCGCCGAGCTGGTCGCTGACCGCGCGGTGCACCAGTGCTCGCCCGGCGATCTGTCGCACCCGTTCGTTGTCGGACTGTCCGGTCTTGGCCGCCAGCCTCACGTAGTTCACTGGTGTCGAGCGGCCACCCTCGCTGCCGCTGCCGCTGGCGAATTCCGAGCCCATCCCCACCGCGCGGCGCTCGTGGTAGAGCTGGCGCGAGGCCACCGACCACCCGTCGTTCACCTCGCCGACCACCGCGTCGTCGCCGACGTCGACGTTGTCGAGGAACTCCTCGCAAAACTCCGTCGACCCGTTGAGCTGAGTGATGCGCCGCAACGTGATTCCGGGATGTTTGATCGGCACCAAGAACATGGTCAGGCCGTCGTGCTTGGGCACGTCCCAATTGGTGCGGGCCAGGCAGAGCCCATAGTCGGCGCCGAATGCGCTGGTGCTCCACGTCTTTGCGCCGTTGAGCACCCAGCGGTCGCCCTCGCGCTCGGCGCGGGTGAGTACACCCGCGAGATCCGAGCCGCCGCTGGGTTCGGACAATAGTTGCACCAGAATCTCGTCGCCCCGTAGCGCGGCGGCGATGTGCTGACGCTTGATTTCCTCACTGGCGGTGTCCAGCAACGTCGCACAGCAGATGGTGAACGTCGGGGTGTTGAGGATCAACGGCATCTCGTAGCTGAGGCTCTCGTCGTTGAACGCCTTCTGGTACTCGTAGTCCAGACCCAGTCCGCCGTATTCGCGGGGAAAGCAGACTCCAGCGAATCCGCCTTCATAGAGCCGCTTTTGGAGTTCGCGAGCACGCAGCCAGCACCGCTCCTCGTCCCGATGGGCCGCCGGCGGGTGCGCCGGGTCGATCGGCGGCATATTCTCGGCCAACCACGCCCGGGCGCGGACCCGGAACTCGTCGATCGATTCGGCATCGGCGGCCGGCGCGGTTTCAGCCCGATACGTCTCGGTCATCAGGCCGACCTCGCCGCCTGCTGGCCCGCCTCCTGCAGCGCATACACCCGAAGGTTGTGCTCCTCCGGGGTGCCGAACATGGAGCGGTACAAGGCAGCTCGCCGCAGGTACAGGTGCAGGTCGTGTTCCCACGTGACGCCGATTCCGCCATGCATCTGCACGCACGCCTGGATGATCTGGGTGGCCATCTCCCCGACGTACGACTTGGCGATACTGGCCGACAACGACGCATCGGCCGAGCGGGCCGAGATGGCCGTCACCGCCGCGGCGGTGGTGGCCCGACATGCCTCCAGCCACATCTTCATGTCGGCGAAGCCGTGTTTGAGCGCCTGGTAGGACGCCAGCGGGCGACCGAAGCTGTGCCGATCCAATGCCCATGCGACGGTGAAGTCGAAGACGGTCTGCAGAATGCCGACCACTTCGGCGCACTGCAGTACCTGCGCGATCTGGCTTTGACGGTCGATATCGGCCGTTTCGCCGAGAGCCGCGGAGTGATCGACGACCACCCCGTCGAATTGCACACGGGCGTACTGCTTGACCATGTCGATCGACTGCTGCGGCTCGATCCGCACGCCGGATGCGTCGGTGGGGACCAGGAACTGGCGGACGCCGTCGTCGGTGCGGGCGACCACGAGCAACAGGCCGGATTGCGCGCCGGCCTCCACGCGGTCCTTGACGCCATCGATGCGGTAACCGGAGTCCGTCGCCGTCGCGGTGACCGTCGGCTCGTGCGGGGCCCAACCCTGCCCGGGCTCGTAGACCGCCCACGACGCAACCGTCTCACCGGCGATCAGCGACTCGATTGTCTCCGCATGTGCTTGCGGCTCGGCAGATTCCACCAGCGCTGCAAGCACAATGCTGACCGGATACAACGGGCCGGGCGCCACGGTCTTGCCGAGTTGTTCGGCGACCATCGCTAGGTCGGCGAACCCGTTACCGGAGACGCTGCCTCCGCCGAGTTCTTCGGGGACGAGCAATGCCGTCCAACCCAGTTCCGCGGCTCGTTGCCACCAAGCCGGGTCGAACGCCGCTCCTGCGGAGTGCAAGTCCCGCACCCGACTCAACGGAACCTCTTTTTGCAGAAATGCTTGGGTGGTGGAGGCGAAGAGTATCTTTTCGGGGGAATCGACGGCAGTCATGACGTTGGCTGGGACCTTCCTAGACCTTCCTAGCCTTCCTTCACCCCTGCGGATGAAGGCTGGGCGTGCGTCCCAGTCGGTGGTCGCTGGTGACCCGATGGTAGCAATGAGCAATACCGTAAGAGATACCGGAGTTCAATCGATAATGACGTTGAGAAGCCGCGCTCGCCATGGCTGACGTGGACGAAGGGTCGCCGGACGCCGCCAAGTCGAAGCTGGATGCGATCGCGTTGGCCGAGCAAGCCGAGGCCGAGGCCGCCGAGGCCGAGGCCCTCGCCGCGGCAGCCCGTGCACGCGCCCGGGCCATCAAGCTGCGGCGTGAGGCGGAGGCCGTAAGCGAGGCGCAGGCCGGAGCCGACGACACAGCGGTTGATGCCGCCGAACCGACCGAAACGCCGGACACGCCGGAGACACCAGAAACACCGGAGCCATCCGACTCCGCAGAACTCGAACTGCCCGAACGGCGGCGGGTGACTTTGTCGCTTGCTCTGACCGCCGCCACGGTGGTCGCTATCGTCGGACTCCTCGGGGCCAGCGGCTGGATGGCGTGGCAGCACCACAACGTCATGCAGGATCGCCAGCGCGCCGCGGCCTACGTCGCGACCGCCCGGCAGGGCGTCGTCAACCTGACGTCGCTGGATTTCAACAAAGCCAAGGAAGACGTCCAGCGCGTCCTGGACATCGCCACCGGCGAATTCAAAGATGACTTCCAAAAGCGCGCCGAAGATTTCGCGTCCGTGGTGAAGGATTCCAAGGCCGTGACCGAAGGGACCGTGGCGGCGACCGCGGTCGAGTCGATGAACAAAGACTCCGCGGTCGTTCTGGTGCTGTCCAACGAGAGCGTCACCAACATCGCCGGTGCCAAAGACCAACCGCGGACCTTCCGGTTCCGGGTGAGTGTGGTGCACGACGGCAACGATTTGAAGGTATCGAAAGTGGAGTTCGTGCTGTGAGCGACGATGACACCACAGCCGACGTCGAGCCGACCGAAGGCGTCGAGATCGACAAGTCGACTGACAGCACAGAAGAGTCGGCCAAAGCCGACACGTCCGACGACAAGAGCACCGACGAGGTCCGACGTCGGGTCGGCGCCATCCCGGTCGTCCCGCTGGCGTTGCTGCTTTCGCTATTGGCCGCAGGCGGAGTGGCCGGATGGCTGTTCTTCACCCAGTACCGACCCGACCAGCAGACCGACGGCGCGGTCGCACAGACCGTCGTCAACGCCGCGCGGGACGGAACAGTGGCACTGCTGTCCTACAAGCCCGACACCCTTGATCAGGATTTCGCCGCCGCCAAATCCCACCTCAGTGGGGACTTCCTGAACTATTACAACGACTTCACCAAGCAGGTCGTGACGCCGGCCGCGAAAACCAAAGGGGTGGCGACCACCGCCCAGGTCGTCGGTGCGGCACCGTCTGAGCTCCACCCCGATTCGGCGGTCGTGCTGGTCTTCGTCAATCAGGTCACCAGCAGCAAGGAACGACCTGATCCGGCGATGTCGTCCAGCAGCGTGAAGATCTCGCTGAACAAGCTGCACGGGCAGTGGCTGATCACCAAATTCGATCCGCTCTAGACGGCGAACGACCTTCGCAGCGTCTGTGCGTGGAGCGCGGTGCTCTCCTGGGAGACGACCCAGTCCGGCACCGCCGAGTCGAAGCCGTGGAACGTGGCCGCGACTACGTGTAATTCCGTGTGTACGTAGGCGTGAAGCAGTCGGTTGGCGTAGTCGATGGCTTCATCGCGGCACGGGTCGATCTCGGCGCAACTGATGAACGCCGGTGGCAGACCCTCCAGGTTCGCCCGATGCGCCGGAACGTGGTGCGCCGTCGCGGCGCCGTGACCGAGATAATGGGCCCATGCCCGGCTGACCGCGGGGCCGTTGAGGCCCGGCGTGCGCTGGAATTCTCGCCGCGATGGCGTCGCATCGGAGTCCAGCATCGGCTGGTGCAGCACCTGCGCCAGGATCGTCGGCCCTTCCAGGTCGAACGTGCGTTGCGCCAGAGCGGCGACCAACGCCGCACCCGCATCGCGCCCCATCACCACCACCCGATCGCCGTCGGCGTTGAGGTCGGCGGTGTTTTCGACGGCGTAGCGGAACGCCGCCTCCACGTCGTCGAGTGCTGCCGGGCAGGGGTGCTCGGGAGCCAGCCGGTAGTCGACCGACACCACCAGACAGCCGGCGTCACGAGCCAGTCGCAGGCAGTGCGCGTGGTCGGTATCGAGGTTGCCGGTGACGAAGCCGCCGCCGTGGGCGTAGATCACCAGCGGTGCCGCCGACGTGGCCGGACCGCGGTACAGACGAAGACCGAGTTGCCCGTCGCCCGGACCGGAGATGGTTCGATTCTCGACTTGAACACCAGCGGCGTCGATGGCGGCGGCGCGATCGGCGGCCAGCCGGTCAGCCCGTTCCCGCTCGGCCGACAGCGACTCGGCACGGAATTCGGCGATGTCCAGGGCCGCCGCTGCCTCACGCAATGCCGGGTCGATGCGGCCGATCCCTTTCGGCCTCGTAACCTCGGCGCGATCGGTCTCAATCGTCATGCTCTCGCCCTCCAGCGTGGTTAGGTCACCCTATTTAAGCCGTTGGCGAGATGGGCCCGACCCGCGGCCGGTCACTCGAGACTGACGTCGGCGGCCGGACGCTCCCCCGGGAGGGCTTTGACCGTCGACGGCAACCCGTACAACGCGGTGGCGTTGCCGCGCATGATCCGCTCTCGCTGCGCCGCCGGGAACCGGTTGATCGCATAGGTCGGGGCGTCGTAACTCCAGTGCGGATAGTCCGTCGAGAACATCAGGTTGTCGCCGAGGTCCATCATCTCGAGATACTCGCGGAACTGTTTGACATCGGCGTCTTCCAGCGGCTGAGTGGTGAACCGGACGTGTTCTCGGACGTAGTCCGACGGGCGGCGACGCACGTGCGGCAGATCGCCGCGTCGCGCCTCCCAGATGCGGTCCATCCGCGACATCACCGGCATGGCCCAGGTGAACCCACCCTCGACGAACACCACTCGAAGGTCGGGGTGCCGGTCGAAGGCGCCGTCGAACACCAGGCTCATCAGGTGCGAGACGTAGAGCAGCGGCCACGAGGCGAAGAAGTCGTGCCAGTGCGCCGGATTGCCGACCGGATAGATGGGGATCAGCTCGAACGGCGTCTGCCCCATCAAGTGGGTGGCCACCGGTAGCCCGTTGGCCGAGGCGGCCTCGTAGAGCGGATCGAAATGCGGGTTGCCGAAGGGGATTCCTCGCGTCTGCGGAGTCATCAAGACCTGCGCCATGTACGGATGACCCGCCCACCGCCGAATTTCGCGCGCGGCAAGGTCGGGCGCCTGCGCGGTGACGCTGATCGACCCGCGCCAACGGCCGTGCGCGTTGTTGCGATCCAGCCAGACATCGGCAAGCCAGTCGTTGTGCGTGGCCTTGAGCACGTGTTCGGCCTGCGGCAGTTGCGCGTCGCACATCGGTTCCAGCGTGGCAATGCCGACTCCGGCGTCGACCAGCAGTTGTTTGGCGGCGTAATCGGGATCGGTTCCGGCGAAGCCGCCACCGGGCGGCGCGGCGTCCACGCGCACCGACATCGTTTTGTAGGAGTCCGGTGTGTCGTAGAAGTGCGGCAGCGGCGCGACGGCGTTGCCGGTCGCCCAGATTTTGTCGACCCATTCCGGTGGCGCATAGGACTTGAGGACGTCGGTCGAAACCGGCATCGGGTGCACGTCGGTGTCGACGATGGCGACCGCGATCTCGTCGTGCTCAACGTGTGATTCGGCGCGTTCGATGATGGTCATCGCTTGCTCCCTTCCGCCGGTGTGGTGAGTCCATACAGTTCCGCGGCGTTTCGCCACAACACGTTGTCGCGCTGCGCATCGTCCAGGCCGTCGGCGGCATCCTCGGGCGAGGACGTGGACCAGTGTGGATAGCCCGATCCGTACATCAGCAGATCGGCTTTCCCGGAGAACTCCATCCAGCGCTGCATCTGCCCGAGATCCGTTGGCCCGTCGAAGGATGACGTGCAGAACCGGACATGGTCGGGTAGGTAGTCGCTGGGGTAACGATCGACCCACGGCGTCTGATCGCGCATCGAGAGCCAGAACGTGTCCAGTCGCCATATCAGCGGGGTCAGGATGTCGTAGCCGCCGTCGGCGAAGACGAACCTCAGATCGGGGTGCCGTCCGAACGTGCCCTCGACGATCAGCGTGGCGAGGTGGACGAAGTAGTTCAGCGGCATGAAGGCGGCATAGCCGGGATAACTGCCCGCATGGCCGGCGAATGTGGGCGCGTAGTCGACACCGTTGCCGCCGTTGATATGAACGGCCACCGGAAGCCCATGCGCGGCGGCGGCCTCCCAGATCGGCTCGAACACCGGCTTGCCGTAGGGCTCCCGGGACTGCATCGGAACACCGATCTGCACCAGCTTGGGATGTGCGGCAAGGCGTTCGATCTCCGCGACCGCACCCTTGGGGTCCTCCGGGTTCACCCGGATGGTGCCGCGGAATCGGTTGGTGGTGTCCGGCTCAAGCCAGCGATCCAGCAGCCAGTCATTGACCGCTGCGCAGATTCGGCTGTTGAGCAGATAGTCGGCAATGTTGCCGCGGGTCAACGGGTTCAACACCGCGTAGTCGACACCTGCCTCGTCGAACAGATGGCGGGCAACGGTCTCGCGATCAGATCCCGGATAGTGCTCGCCGTACAGGTCCTGGCGGTAGTTTCCGCCCGGCGCCTGATACCACTGGGGTTCTACGTCGGGGACGGCCCGCAGTTTGTGAGCGGCCCCGAGATAGCGCCGTATTTCGGCGTTGTAGCGGAAGTGCGGCTGCACGTTCGTGTCGATGATCATGCGGTCAGGAACACCTTCCCGTCGGCGATATCGACGTCGTAGGTGCGAACCCGCCGTTTGGGATCGGCCAGGTTTTGACCCGTGGTGACGTCGAATTCCCAGTTATGCCAAGGGCATCGGACAATCTGGCCGTCGCGTACCCGCCGCACCCCGCCGGGCTCGTCGGGCGCCGATTCGTTGGTGCCGCCAATCAGGCCCTCGCACAACGGAGCGCCCTCGTGGGAGCAGTAGTTGACGATCGCGTGCAAAGAGCCGGCGACGTTGTACACCCCCACGCCGAACTTCCCGACGTCGACCAACTTCATCGCGCCGGGCGGTAGCTCGTCGAGGGAGCACACAAATCGACGTTCAAGCACGGATCAATACTGTCCTCGTTACCGTAACGGCCACAAGCCGTTGGGCTTGGTTGCTATTTATACTATGATAGCGAGATTCCCGACGCCCCGAAGGAGCGGCAATGACGCTGCGTACCGAAAGCCCAGATGTCGGGGACGAACCCGTCACCCTGGACACCACCGGCGAAACCAGTCCCTATCCCTTTTTCGAGTACATGCGGCGCACCGATCCGGTGTTTCACGGGTCGCTGATGGATCACGAACTGATGCCGCCGGAATTGAAACCGGAAGACGAGTGGGTGCTGTTCGGCTACGACGGCGTCTTCCAGGCGTTCCGCGACGACAAGATCTTCACCTCCGCCGCCTATGAGAAGACCATCGGGCTGGTGATGGGCCACATGATCCTGGCCATGGGCGGCAAGGAGCATCACGACCATAGGAGCCTGGTAGCCAAGGCATTTCGCGCCACCGCGCTCGAGCGCTGGGAGCCTTCGGTCATTGGTCCGGTCTGCGATCAGCTGATCGACGAGATCAAGAACGACGGGCACGCCGACCTGGTGACGGCGCTGACGTTCGAATTCCCCACTCGGATCATCTCCGAACTGCTCGGGCTCCCCCGCGAGGACCTTGACCTGTTCCGGCGACTGTCGATGGACATCATCTCGATCCAGACCGACATCATGGCGGGGTTGACCGCGGCCAACGAGTTGCACGGTTACTTCCTCGACCAGGTCGAGCAACGCCGTCGCAAGCTGACCAACGACATCATCGGCGATCTCGTCGCCGCGGAGATCGACGGCGAGAAGCTCACCGACGAGGCGATCATCGCGTTCTTGCGGCTGCTTCTGCCCGCCGGTTTGGAGACCACCTACCGGTCGTCGGGCAACCTGCTCTACCTGTTGCTCACCCACCCCGAGCAGCTGGCGATGGTCCAGCAGGACCGGTCGCTGATACCGGCGGCGATCGAAGAGGGACTGCGTTACGAGACGCCGCTCGTCATGGTTATGCGCACCACCACCGAGGACGTCGAGGTGGGCGGCCACACCATCCCCGCCAACGCGCAGATCGATTTGTGCATGGGATCGGCCAACCGTGACGAGAGCCGTTGGGACAACGCCAACATCTTCGACATCCGCCGACCGCGCCAAGCGCACATCTCGTTCGCCGGCGGAATCCACATGTGTCTCGGAATGCATTTGGCGCGGATGGAAACCCGGGTCATGCTGAACAGCCTGTTGGACCGGGCCCCGGATGTGGCTCTAGTTGCCGACGACGGGACCGGCGAGGAGTCCAAAATCGTGGGCCCGATCTTTCGGTCGCCCAACAAGCTCCCGGTCACCTTCAACGCCGCGTCATGAAGAGTCGCGCCGCGATCCTGCACGACGTCGGCGGTCCGTGGTCCGTCGAGGAATTCGAGTTGGATCCCCCGAAGGCCGGCGAGGTCCTGGTGAAGATGGCGGCCGCGGGGTTGTGCCATTCCGACGATCACATCCTCAAGGGCGACATGTCGGCGCCCAACGACGTGATGCGTTCGATGGGGTTGCCCACCATGTTCCCCATGATCGGTGGACATGAGGGTTCGGGCATCGTGCAGGAAGTCGGTGAGGGCGTCACGGAGTTCGCGCCGGGCGACCACGTGGTGATGTCGTTCGTCGCGGTCTGCGGCCAATGTCGTTGGTGCGCCACCGGAGCGGAGTACATCTGCGATGTCGGCGCCTTCACCATGATCCCGGGCATGCCCACTGATGGCACGTTCCGTCATCACACCGCCGACGGCCGGGACCTGGGCCACATCGCCAAGGTCGGGACTTTCGCCGAACACACGGTGGCATCGACCAAGTCGTTGGTGAAGATCGAGCAACACCTGCCGCTGGCGCCCAGTGCGCTGCTGTCGTGCGCCATCCCAACCGGCTACGGCTCGGTCTCCAACCGGTCGAACATGCGCGCCGGCGACACCGTCGTCGTGATCGGGGTCGGCGGCATCGGTACCGCCGCGATCCAGAGCGCGCGGATCAACGGAGCCGCACAGATCGTCGCCGTTGATCCCGTTGAGTTCAAACAGAAGTCGGCGCTGCGGTTCGGCGCGACACACAGCGCCGGATCGGCCGAAGAGGCGATGGACTTGGTCCGGGGTCTCACCTACGGCGTGATGGCCGACGCGGTGGTCGTCTCGCCTTCGTTGATGACTCCTGAAGACGTCCGCGACGCAGTGGCGCTGACCCGCAAGGGCGGCACCTGCGTGCTCACCGGGATGACATCGCAACTCACTCAGTCGGTCAAGATCAACTTGCAGGAATTCATCCTGATGAACAAGACGCTGGCGGGCACCATCTTCGGCTCGTGCAACCCGAAGGCCGACATCGACCGGCTGGCCAAGCTGTATCAAAGCGGCCAATTGCTGCTCGACGAAATGATCACCAGGAGTTACCATCTCGACGACATCAACGATGCGTACGCCGACCTGCTGAACGGTGAAATCGTCCGTGGAATCATCGATTTCGGAGTTGCCTGAGCTGCGCTCGCCGGCCTTGGTCCTCGTTCACGGCGGTCAGCATTCGGCGGATTGCTGGGATCTCACTGTTCAGGAGTTAGGTCTCCTGGCTCCGGAACTGCCGGTGCTCGCCATCGACATGCCGGGCCACGGCGCGACACCCGGGGACCTGACCACGGTCGGCATCGCGGACTGCGTCCGGTCGGCGGTCGAGCAGGTCGAAGCGGCCGGCCTGGATGAGGTGATCGTGGTCGGGCATTCGCTTGCCGGGTTGACGGTGCCCGGGATGGTGGCGAAGCTGGGATCCTCGCGGGTCCGAGAAATGATTTTGGCCGCGTCCTGCTTGCCCGTTCAAGGCAGAGCGATCGTCGACACGCTCGTCGGGCCGCTGGCCTGGTATGTGCGCAGGGCGGTCCAGCTGCGAAGGCCGCCGGCGACGATGCCGAATATCTTGAGCGAGTTGATCTTTTGCAACGGCATGACCCGCTCGCAGCGCCGCTACACGGTGTCCCGGATTCATCCGGAGGCGGTGACGCTCATCGCCGAGCCGGTCGACCGCAGCGATTTACCCGACGATGTTCCGCGGACCTGGATCCTGACGCTGCGCGATCACGCTTTGTTTCGACGCACGCAATTGCGCAGCATTACCGCTCTCGGCGGCGTGCAGACGCTGATCCCCATCGACACCTGTCACGATCTGATGATCAGCGAGCCTCGGTTGCTGGCCGAGACGCTCGTCGAACGTTGTCGGGTGCACTCCCGCGCCTAGTCTCGGGCCTGCGGGGCCTGAAATCACTTGTGTCACTTCAGTTTCACCTGTGGATAACTTTCTGCGCCTGTCGGACCTAGTCGTTATTATTCGAACATGCGTTCTAGTAGTCGTGAGGAGATCGTCGAGGGCTTCGACGCGCTCAAGGCTGGGGTGAAGCATCTCCTGGATTTGACGTTCGACGTGCTGACAACACCTGAGCGGCTGAACATGCTGCAGAACTGCGAACAGATCCGCCGCGTGCTCTCGGCAGTGGAGCACCCGCTGATCAATCAGCTCGGTGGTGAAGACCCCGCTGTGTTGGGCGGCAAACTCGCCCCGGTGTTAGCCAACCGGTTGCGGATCAGCCGCGCCGAAGCCTCCCGGCGCATCCAGGAAGCCGCCGATCTGGGTGAGCGGCGGGCTTGAACGGGGAACCGTTGCCGCCGGTGCTGGAAGCCACCGCCGCCGCGCAGCGCAACGGCGACCTCGGTGCCGGCCACGTCGCGGTGATCCGCAGCTTCTTCCACCGGCTGCCCGATTTCGTCGACCTCGAGACCCGCGCCAACGCCGAAGCCCAACTGGCGGGCCTAGCTGGCGAGTATCGCCCCGATGAGTTGGCCAAGCTCGCCGACAAACTCACCGACTGCCTCAACCCCGACGGCGACTTCACCGACATCGACCGCGCCAAACGCCGGAGCCTGACCATCGGCAAACAAGACCTCGACGGCATGTCACCGATCAACGGCTGGCTCACACCTGAGGCTCGGGCGACGTGGGATGCCGTCTTCGCCAAACTCGCCGCCCCCGGCATGTGCAACTCCGCCGACGACCAGCCATGCCTCAGCGGCACCCCCTCCCAAGCCGCCATCCAGGGCGACACCCGCACCGCCAGCCAGCGCAACCACGACGCGCTGCTCGCCGCCGCCCGCGCGCTACTGGCCTCCGGCGACCTCGGCCAGCACAACGGGCTACCCGCCAGCATCATCGTCACCACCACCCTGCAAGAATTGGAAGCCGGCGCCGGCCGCGGGCTCACCGGCGGGGGCACCCTGCTGCCGATGTCGGACGTGATCCGACTCGGCTCCCACGCCCACCACTACCTGGCCATCTTCGACAAGGGCAAAGCGTTAGCGCTCTATCACACCAAACGCCTGGCCTCACCAGCCCAACGCATCGTGCTCTACGCCAGAGACCGCGGCTGCACCTTCCCCGGCTGCACCCTGCCCGCCTACCACTGCCAAGCCCACCACTGCGACCCCTACGCCAACAACCCCGTCACCGACATCAACACCCTCGCCCTGACCTGCCACCCCAACCACGCACAAACCGACCAAGGCTGGACCACCCGCAAAAACCACCGCTACGACACCGAATGGATCCCACCACCCCACCTCGACCACGGCCAACCCCGCACCAACACCTACCACCACCCCGAAAAACTCCTCCGCGCAAAAGAAGACGACGACGAGCCGGAGTAGCCGATCTCAGCGCAGCGAATACCGCACCGGCAGGTGTTTGAGCCCGCCGACGAACGTCGTCGCCGTGAATTCTGGATCACCTTTCAGCTCAATCGATTTCAGCCTGGGCACCAGTTCGGCGAAGAAGCTGCTGACCTCCATGCGAGCCAACGCGGCCCCCAGGCAGAAGTGCACGCCGTATCCGAAAGCCAGATGCTTGTTGGGATCGCGGCCGACGTCGAAGCGGAACGGATCGGTGAAGACATCCTCGTCCCGATTGCCCGAGACATAGGACAACAGCAGCGAGTCCCCCGCTGCGATCGGGACGCCGCGCACCTCGGTGTCCTCGACGGCGGTACGCATGAATTCCTTGACCGGAGTGGTCCACCGGATCATCTCCTCGGTGGCCAACGGCATCAATTCGGGGTGCTCGCGCAGCCGGTTTAGCTCGTCGGGGTTCTCGACCAGAGCCTGCAGACCGCCGGAGATGGTCGCGCTGGTGGTGTCGTGGCCGGCGGTTGCGACGATCAGGTAGTAGGACACCGTTTCGATGTCCGACAGCGGCTCGCCGTCGATGCGGGCGTTGGCGATCGCGGAGGCCAGATCCGCGGTCGGATGCTCACGGCGTGCGGCAGTCACGCCATTGAAGTACTGGAACATATCGAACAGCGCGGGAATTTGATCCTCTTTGTCGCTGCCACGTCTGAATTCGCTGTCGTCGCTACCGAACAGCTCCTGTGTCAGCTTCAGCATGCGGGGAAAGTCGGACTCGGGAATGCCCAGCAGCGACATGATTACGTACAGCGGATAATTCACCGCGACCTCTTGGACGAAGTCGCATTCCGGCCCCACTGCCAGCATCTTGTCGACGTAGCTCTTGGCCAGCTCGTCGACGCGGACCTTCATCGCCCGCATCGCCTTGGGCCGGAACCAGTCCGCGCCAATCGCCCGCACCACGCGATGCTGTGGATCGTCGAGGTGGATCAGCGTGCGAACGCCCGCGGCCGCCTGCAGTTTGTCGCCTTCGGTCGTCGTCAGGACCGGGCGCGGCCAGTTGGTGAACAGCACGTTGTTGCGCTCGATATCCATGATGTCCGCGTGCTTGGTGATCGCCCAGAACGCACTGTAGTTCGGCACCTCGACCCGGGAGACCGGAGCGCTGGCCCGCAAATGCGCCAGTGCCGCATGCAATTTCACCTCGTTGGTGTAAGCCTGCGGGTCGGCAAGCACCCTGGCAGCGTCGTCCATTGTCGGTGTGCTCACTAGCGGCTCCTCATTGACGCAACTCGTTCAGCACCGCTTTGACGGTGTCAGTGGAAAGGGTGCGGGGAAGCGACGGCATCACCCGGTCGATTACGCCGTCACAACGGTCCTTGAGCGCGATTGCCAGCTTGTCCGTGGTCGCGACCACCGCAAATGCGTTCAGGATGTCGTCGTCGATCAGCGTCGTCATCGCATCCCACTCGCCCTGCAACGACAGCCGGTGCAGTTCATCGGCCACATCACCCCAGCCGTGCAGCTCGAGGACTTTACGGTACGCCGGTGTCGATCCGTAAAAGGCGATCTGCTTGCGGACCCCGGCCGCGCCGGCGCTCATTTCATTGTCATCGTTTCCGGTCACCACGAAGACCGGGCACGACACCTGGAACGCGCTGCGATCGCGACCAGAGCGCTGTAAGCCGCGCTGCACCGCGGGCATGGTGACTTCGTGGAGGTATCGCCGGGTCGTGAACGCGTGGGCCAGTAGGCCGTCCGCGACCTCGCCGCACATGTCGGTCATTGCTTCGCCGACGGCGGCGATGAAGATCTTCGGTGCCGAAAATGGTTGCGGCTCAGGCGTGAACATCGGTGTCATCAGCTTGTGAGTGTAAAAATCACCCTCGAACCGCAACCGGGTGCCGTCGTTCCATGCCGACCAGATCGCATGCAGCGCAAGCACAAACTCGCGCATCCGGGCGACCGGGTGGCTCCACGGCATGCTGAATCGCTTCTCGATGTGCGGCTTGATCTGGGTGCCGAGTCCCAGGATGAAGCGGCCCTGCGAGTAAGTCTGCAAATCCCAGCCGACGTTGGCGACGGTCATCGGATTGCGGGCGAACGCCACCGCGATGCTGGTGCCGAGTTCGAGTCGCGAGGTGTGTTCGGCAGCCAGCAGCAACGGGAAGAAAGGATCGTGGTTGATCTCGCCGGTCCAGCAGGCGTCATAGCCCCGATGCTCGAGTTCGCCCGCCAGTTCCGGCACCCGTGCCAGATCGGTGAAGATGCCGCCGTCGACCTTCAGGCCGGCCGGCTGCGTAGCGCTCACCTGTGCGCACTCCACCGCAGCTCGGAGCGTGGGGGCGTCATACTCGTGAAGCTACAGTAAGCGCTTCGGTAGGGTCAATATCGCCACTGCCGCGAACCGGAAAAGCTCTGTGGCACAGCCGCTTCGTCGGGGCCTGCGCAATCCGGCGCCGACGTTGTCCCGTGCCGGGATCCGGCCGGCGGGCACGAATCGGAGAAACACCTGCTGAGCCTCTCCCCTGACGTGTCGTCGAATAGCCGCTGGCCGCCCGCCTCTCGCAGACGCTACAGTAAGCACTTCAGTAGGTGGCGCCGACTAGTGAGGACGTGCCGATGACGAAACTCCCCGACTGGGAGGACACGCTCGACGACCTGGCCCGTCGCCGCGAGCGCACTTGGGCGATGGGCGGTCCGGAGCGGGTTGCCAAGCACCACGGCAAAGGCAAGCTCGATGCACGCGGGCGGATCGAGCACCTTCTCGACCCGGGGTCGTTTCGGGAAATCGGCACCATGGTCGGCGGCGAGACCGCCGCGGACGGCATCGTCGTCGGTTCCGGCTTGATCAACGGCTCGCCGGTGATGCTCGGCGCGGAGGACTTCACGACGCTGGCCGGCAGCATTGGACCGGGCGGCAACTCCAAGCGCTACCGCATCGCCGAATTGGCTTTGCGAGACAAGATTCCGCTGGTGATGTTGCTCGAGGGCGCGGGCTTCCGGCCCACTGGCGGGCACTACGGGCGTTCTCCGACCGACCTGCTCGCTCAGGCGCAATGCTCAGGCCGGGTCCCGACCGTTGCCGCAGTATTGGGCCCGTCGGCCGGGCACGGCGCACTGGTGGCGCCGGTGTGCGACTTCAGGATCATGAGCACCCACGGCGCCATCTTCACCGCCGGGCCGCCCGTCGTCAAAGAATCCACCGGCGAGGATATTTCGAAGGAAGACCTCGGCGGCCCGGGCGTCGCGCTGCCCAGTGGGGTCATCCACAACGTCGGCGACGACGACGAGTCCGTGCTCGACGACATCCGCCGTTACCTGTCCTACTTCCCCTCCAGCGCATGGTCTTACGCGTCGCCGCTGCCCGCAGACGAGGACACGACGCCGAGGCCGACGCCGGAGTTGGTCGAGATCGTCTCACGCGACAACCGCCGGATCTATGACATGCGCTCGGTGCTCGACGTGATCTTCGACCGGCCGGACTGGTTCGAGGTTCAGCCGCGGTTCGGCAAGGCGATCATCTGCGCGCTGGCCCACCTCGGCGGTCACCCGGTCGCGGTGGTCGCCAACCAGCCTCAGGTGCTGGCCGGCTCCATCGACGCCGACGCCGCCGACAAGGCAGCGCATTTCATCACGGTGGCCGACTCGTTCCACCTGCCCATCGTGTTCCTTGCGGACAATCCGGGCATGTTGCCGGGCAGCCGGTCCGAGCGCAGCGGGGTGCTGCGTGCCGGTGGCCGGATGTTCGTGGCTCAGACCGTCGCCACCACCGTCAAGCTGCATGTCACGCTGCGCAAGGCATACGGATTTGGCTCAATGGTCATGTCGCTGTTGAGCTTTGACGGCCAAGGTGCCACGTTCGCCTACCCGGGTGCGACGATGGGCGCGATGAGCGCCGCGGCGCTGAGTAAGGCGTCGCACGCCGGCGATGACCTCACCGCCAAGCTGCGCGATGCGGAGTTGCAGGCGTCGTATCGCTCCGCCGAGCATATGGGTTTCGATGAGCTGATCGACCCTCGCGAAACACGGGACGCGTTGTTGGCCGCCCTGCGACGGGGTCTGTCGAGTCGGCAGGCCGCACCCGAACCGGTGGCCAGGACTGCCATCATGCCGTGATCTGCGACTGACAATAGGAGCACATTCGATGAAAACCAAAGGCGCACTTGTCTGGAACATCGGCGAGCCCTGGTCGGTGGAGGAGATCGACATCGGCGAGCCCCGCAAGGGCGAGGTGAAGGTCCAACTGGAAGCCGCCGGATTGTGTCACTCCGATCACCACATTGTGGCCGGCGACATTCCGGTGGCAGCCTTCCCGGTGCTCGGCGGACACGAAGGTGCCGGCATCGTCGTAGAGATCGGCGAAGGCGTGGAAGACCTCGCGGTCGGTGACCATGTCGCGGCGTCGTTCATACCTTCCTGCGGGAAATGTCTGTCATGCCAAGAAGGAGAGCGCAACCTTTGCGACCTCGGCATGGGTCTGATGTCCGGAATAGCGGTCTCGGACGGCACTTTCCGAATTCACGCACGAGGACAAGACGTATACCCGTACGCGTTGTTGGGGACCTTCTCCCCATACCTGGTGGTCCATCAGACGTCTGTGGTGAAGATCGACAAGTCCATTCCGTTCGAAGCGGCCGCGCTGGTGAGCTGCGGGGTGACGACGGGGTACGGGTCGGCAACTCGGGCGGCCGAGGTTGGATCCGGGGATGATGTCGTCGTGGTGGGCCTGGGAGGCGTCGGAATGGCGGCTCTGCTCGGGGCGGTGAATTGCGGTGCGCGTCAGATCTTCGCCGTCGAACCAGTCGAGTGGAAGCGAGATCAAGCGCTGAAATTCGGCGCTACGCACGTCTATCCCGACATCGACACGGCCACGGCGGCGATCGCGGAAATCACCGCCGGTCGAATGGCCCGCAAGGTGATCGTGACGGTCGGCAGATCCAACGGAGCCGACGTCGACAAATACATGTCGGTCACGTCCAAGGGCGGGACCTGTGTCATGACCGCGATGGGGAGTATCACGGAGACCGATGTGACACTCAATCTGGCGATGCTCACTCTTATGCAGAAGCGGCTGCAGGGCACCATCTTCGGCGGTGGCAACCCCCAGCGGGACATCCCGCTGCTGCTGTCGATGTACCAGGCCGGGAAGCTGAATCTCGACGACATGGTGACGCGTCGGTATCGACTCGAGCAGATCAACGACGGGTATCAGGACATGCTCGAGGGCCGCAACATTCGCGGCATCATCCGCTATACCGACGCGGACAGGTAAGAAGCCGTACGGCCGCGGTCCGGCCGTGAGAGTGGCTCAGTAGACGTAGTTTTCGCCGCTGGCGCGAACTGTCACATCGCTGATGTTGATACCCCACGGTTGGTCGATGACATGCACGACCGCGTCGGTCAGATCGTCGGGATTGATCAGCCAGTACCCGATGGAGTCCACATCCAACTGCTCAGGCCGCAGCGCGCCGTTCTGCGCGTTGATCGCGTTTTCGAAAAACTGGGCGGACTTGTGCCCCAGGATGCCTGTGATCGCCATTTGGTTGACCACGCCGGCGCCCAGATGGGTTCCCAGCACACCGGTCGGCTTGACCGTGGTCACCTTGATCTTGCCTTGGGCCTCGACTCGCAGTGAGTCCGAGAGCGCATCGACGGCCGCTTTTGTTGCGCTGTAGACGCCGGAGCCTTCGGTGCCGGCGTTGCCGTAGATGGACGAGATGTTGACGACCTGTCCCCTGCCATGTTCGATCATCGTGTCGTAGACGGCCGATATGCCGTTGACGACTCCTTTGATGTTGATGTCAATTGCCTTGTGCCACTTCTCCCAGGCGAGTGCGTGATCGGCGAAGTAGGCCAGCGGCATGACGCCGGCGTTGTTCACGATCACGTCGACGCGACCGTAGGTGTCGACCGCATGCCGGACCGCGGCCTGCATCTGGGCCATGTCGGCGACGTCGGCCACCTGGGAGGTCGCGTCGTGGCCGGCGGCGCGGATGGACTCGACGACTTCGTTCAAGGCGTCGACGCTGACGTCTACGCCGACGACCTTCGCCCCACCGGCGGCGCACTTCTCGGAAATCAACTTGCCAAAGCCGCTGGCGGCGCCCGTCACGATGATGACCTTGTCCTGCAGATACCTCGACATGGGTATTTCTTACCCGCTCGCTCGATAAGCCGTGACAATCGGCTCGAGTTCGTCCGGAGTAGCACCGTGCATGATCACCGCGTCGGCACCGTAGTCGAGTTCCTGGCGGATGCGGTCCACACACTGCTGAGCCGACCCGGTGGCCGACGGCTCCAGCCACTCATCGGGAATCAGCGTCGCGACGTGTTCGATCTGCTCCGGCGTGGCCTTGTGGTCGATTCCGCCGGCGATCGACGTCACCACCGAGTCGGCCCGAAACCGCTCCAGCACAGCGGGATCCCAGTTGTTGGTGCGCACGAGAAGGTCGCCGTAACCCTGAAGATAGGTGGCCAGTCGCGCGACGGTCTTCTTCAGCCGCAACTGTTCGGGTAGATGGTCGCCGACCGTGGCGAAACACGACCAGACTCGCACGCTGTCCGGATCGCGACCGGCCTTCTCGGCGGCAGTCTTTACGGTTGTGACGCAGCGCTGCAGCGTCTCGGGGGTGAAGTACGTATGCAGGATGACGTCATCGAAAACCCGGCCGCCCAAAGCCAGCGTGTTCGGTCCGAACGCGACCAGCGCCAGCCGAATGTCCTCATTGAAGTCTGGATCTAAGAACAGGATGGGGTACTCACCCATCGGGCCGTCGTGATTGAAGATCACCTCGCCGTGCCACAGCCGACGCATGACCTGAGCCCAATCCTCCATCTGCGCGGTCGTCACGGGCGGGATGCCAAAAGCCCCGTAGATCGCGGCAATGCCACGGCCCACGCCGAGAGTGAAGCGCCCGCCGGACAGGCGGTGCATGGTGGTGGCCCACGATCCGATGATCAGCGGATGGCGGGTGTTGTGATTGGTTGCGGCTGTGGCGATCTGCATCCGACTGGTCACCGCGCACGCCGCGCCCACCAACGACGACGCTTCCTTGACGTTCCAGCGCTCGGAGATGAACGCCGTGCCGAAGCCCAATTCCTCGCCGCGGCGGGCCTCGTCCATCAATGTCGCCGGGCCCTCACCACCCGCTCCGGCCAGCAGGTAGTAACCCAATTCGTCGAATGTCCTGGTCAACTCCAAACTCCTTGCTTGTAGCCGCAGTTCCAGACTTCGGTGATCTTCCCGGCGACGACACGGAAAATCTCCATGCTGCCGATGTCGGCGTTGGTGCCGTCCTTGAGCGTCATCGGAGACTGGTAGACGATAGCTACGTGTTGCCCATCGTCACCGGCAACCACCAGGTTCAAGTCGAATCGGATGGCCTCGAACATGGCCCAGTGCTCGACGATGCGGTTGACTGCCTCCTCGTGTGTGAGCAGGGTCGCCTCGCCGACCTCGTGCCGGGTGACCGTGTCGCCGATCAACTCCTCGGCGAGCGCGAAGTCGCGTTCATTCCACACCACGAGGTTGTAGAGCTCGACGACCTCGCGAGCGGTGCGCGCGGGCGAACTCATTCGAAGGACTCCTGGATGACACCGCGCAGGAACCGCTCGGTAACCCGCTGCACCCGCCTGGAGAAGAGGTGGCCAACGTGGCTGCCGTCATACCAGTACAGTTCGCCGTTCCAGAGTTCGTGCAAAGCAATTGCAGGGTCACGCATGGCCATTCGGTCATGCCATGCACCGACGATGAGCCGCCGATGCGGCGGTGGGGCGGGGTCGGTGGCCAACGGGTCGATCACCGAGGTGAGTTTCGAGACTTCCGGCGAGGCCAGCAAGTCGCGGTAGCCGTCGCGCGAGGACCCCCACCGACCCATGTGCCGGGCGATCATCGCGTTCAGCCCCAGAATCGGGGTGTAGAGAGCGACGGCGTCGACCTGCCGCTCCAGATGCGACACCAGTGCGGCCACCGGAGTGCCCATCGAAATCCCGGCCACCACAACGGCGCTGGCTTGCGACCGCACCCATCTGACGACGGCCCGGACCTCCGACACCGCGCGCATCATTCCGGCGACATTGCCGAGCGGATCCATGTCGGGATAGGCCGGCCATTCGCGGCGTCGGCAGCCGTGACCGGGCTGCACCGGCATTGCGACGTTGAATCCCAACGTGTGGTGGATGTGCCCGATCCGGGACAACACCAGATCTTCGGTACCGCCCTGCCCAGCACCGTGCACCCATACCAGCCACGGCCGCGGTCCGTTGCCGTGCCGGCATAGGTGCACCGCCGCACTGGCCGGCCTGCTCAGACCCTCGGCCGCCAAAGTCTCGGGCAGTGCCGGGTCATGGTCGAACCGCATCCGCTCGTAGGCCAGCCGGCCGATCCGGTGCTGTCGTAACGTCTTGATCTGCAACGGTTCCGGATCGGCATGTGCGCCGTCGACGCCAAGTGCCGCCAATTCCTCGGCCGCCGCGCTGCACTCGGTCGGTGTGCGTAACTCCGCTGGATCGCCGCCCAGCAGCGAAAACCCGGACAGTACAAGCTCGTCCAGCATGACCTCGCCGAACTGACGTGCACCGCGCGGCGTCATCGGATTCCAGCCGGTCGATTCGTTGAGGCCGGTCACGGTGCGCGGCACCACCATGCCCAGTTCGCGCGCCACGCTTGTCGCCAGCGATATGCCGTTCATCTATGCCAACGCGAAACCGGTGTATCCGGCGGCTGCGATCTCGTCGCAGCGGCGCCGGTATTCGGGGATTCCGCCGGTGTAGCCCATATACATCCGTTTCTTGCCGGGCACGTTGCCACCGTTGTACCAGGAGTTGCAGGACGGGTCGACCAGGACGGTCGGCGCCACCAGCGAGGTGGCGTGGTCGATCCAGTCCTGTTGAGCGGCGGGCAATGCCTCGATGGTGCGGATGCTGTTGGCGCGCAGGTGTTCGATGCAGTCGCCGATCCACTCCACATGCTGTTCGAGCGCGGCGACGAAGTTGGTGGCCGCGCTCGGACTACCCGGCCCCTGGATGGTGAACAGGTTGGGGAACCCGGCAACAGCCAGGCCGAGGTAGGACAGCGGCCCCTGATCGGCCCAGAACTCGCCGAGCGACAACCCGTCGCGCCCACGGACGTCGATGCGGCTCAGCGCGCCGGTCATGGCGTCGAATCCGGTGGCGTAGATGATCACGTCGAGGTCGAAAGAGTCACGCTCGGTGCGGATACCGGTCGCCGTCATCTCGCGGATCGGACCCCTGCGCAGGTCGACCAGCGTCACGTTGTCGCGATTGAACGTCTGGTAGTAGCCCTGGTCGATGATCGGGCGCTTGCACCCGAACGGGTGGTCGGGCACCAGAGAAGCTGCCGTCTCGGGATCCTTAACGATCAGCGCCACCGCCTCGCCGTACAGCTTGGCCGCCATCCGGCTGGCCTCGATGTCGAAGAAGATGTCACCCCAGTCCAGCGCGCCCATCACGCCGCCTTCTTCGATGGCGTGCAGTTGCTCTTCGCGTGACGCCGACTTCAACGGCGGCTTACCGAGCATTCCGAGCAGCACCGAGAATGCACTCAGGCGTGCGGCGCCGATCGGGTGGGCTCGCTGCGCGGCTCGGATAGCGTCGTATTGCGCTTTCATTTCGTCCAGCTCGCCCGGCTCGAACCGGCGCACCCGCCACGGCAGTGTGTAGGCCGGCGAACGCTGAAACACGAAGAGCTGCTGGGCTTCCTGGGCCACCACCGGGATGAGCTGAATACCGGTCGAGCCGGTCCCGATCACCCCGACCCGCTTCCCGGCAAGGTCGACGCCGTGCTTCGGCCAGCGGCTGGTGAACAACGACGTCCCGCCGAAATCCGCCATCCCGGGGATGTCGGGTTCGAGCGGCGCCGACAAGATTCCGGAGGCGGCGATCACGAATGGGGCGGTCAAGGATTCACCGGCCTCGGTATGCAGTGTCCAGTCCGCCGTCTGCTCGTCGAAGGTCATCGCGACGACCTTGGCACCGAACTGGATGTCACGGCGGAGGTCGAGGCGGTCGGCGACGAAGTTCAGGTAGGCCTCCACCTCGGGCTGGGCTGGCATCGTCTCCGTCCACACCCAATCCTGCTGAATCTCCTCGGAAAAGCTGTAGGAGTATTCGATGCTCTCGATGTCACATCGCGCGCCGGGATAGCGGTTGTACAACCATGTGCCACCGACATTTTCAGCCATCTCCAGCACGCGAGTCCGAAGCCCGAGCTCGCGCAGTCGATGCAGCGTGTAGAGGCCCGAAAACCCGGCACCGATCACCAGCGCGTCGAAGCGCGGACCGGTCTCAGACACTGTCACCGGTGATCTGCTGAATAGTCCGGGTCAAGTGCAGCGTCTTGATCCGCCAAGTGCCGTCCCGCTTTTCGTAGGTCTCGTGATAGTGACCGGCACCGTGCAACTCGTTGCCGTTGCCGAAGACGATCCAGTCCTCCATTGCCCATATGCCGGTGGCGGTCTCGGGTGAGGTAAGCGCGATCTCCGGGGTATGGCAGTGGTGCATGGTCGCTGCATTCTCCAGACTCGCGAGCACCATCGGGACGAAGTTTTCGACGCCCTCGACCGGTGGCGCCGTCATCGGATCGGCGCCTCCCGTGGAGACCGCCATATCCAGCAGGACAACCACATCAGTGGTGAATACGCTGCGCCACCCCTGCTCATCTTTGGCGTCCAGAAAGCGGCAGTAGCGGGCTTTTAACTGCCGGATTGCCTCGAGTTCGTCTGCCACTGTGCAACGCCTCCTCGACTTGGAATCCATACTGTAACGTATTTAGTATCGCCGCCACGAGCGCTTGAGGAGCCGGTGTGAAAGTTCCCTTTACCTGGAAAGTCACCGGCTGGTTCATGGTTGGCTGGTCACCGGAATTCCCGATCGGCGAGACCCGGCCACTGCACTATTTCGGCGAGGACTTGGTCGCCTACCGCGATGAGCAGGGCGAGCTTCACGTGATGGAGGCCCACTGCAAGCACTTGGGCGCCCATATCGGTCATGGCGGCATCGTGGTCGGCGACTGCGTCCAGTGTCCGTTTCACGGATGGCGGTGGGGCCCGGACGGTACCAATCGGTACATCCCGTACCAGCCCGACCGGCCCAACAAAGTATTGCGGTTGCGGGTGTACCCCGTCCGCGAGCAGTACGACTGCGTCTTCATCTGGCACCAGCCGGAAGGCAAAGAGCCGCAATGGGAAATGCCGGACATCTTCCATAAGTTTCCGCAATTCGAGACCGACTCAGCCGCCTACTACAGGGCGTACCCGGAGTTCTCCCGGCGTGCCGAGCGGGAACCGGTGCATCCACAGATCGTGGCCGAGAACGCCCCCGATAGTGCGCATTTCGAGTACGTGCACCATGCCACGGTGACGCCTCGGCTGCTGGACTGGAAGATCGTCGACCACGAGTGGCAGTTCGTCGCGGGTTGGCCGGACGCCCGTAGCGACAATCCGGACGATCTCGCGTTGCGTTTTCACAGTCACTTGTTCGGACTGGGCGGCGCGATCAGCGTGTTCGAGGGCGCCCAGAACCACCGACTGATCTTCACCTGCACGCCGGTCGACGATGAGTGCTCGGACCTGTTCTATTCGATCTGGTGGCCCCGTATTCCCGGCGACTCCGCCGACGTACCGAACGGCGAACTCCGCGACACCATCGAAAAGCATTTTCTGTCAACGGTCTTCGATGATCTGCAAATCTGGCGCTACCAGAAGTATGTGGAGAATCCGGCGCTGTCCCGAGATGACGCGAAAGGGTATATGGCACTGCGAAAGTGGGCGACTCAGTTCTACGAAGTGCCGGTATGAAGCCGGCGCTGGCCGAGCTGGCGGCGCCCGCGCACACCGCGATCGTCACCCAGGAGTGCCAGGGTGCCGTCATCGGCCCGAACGCCGGCCTGGCCCAACTGGCCGAGGAAGCACGCCGCGTTGCGCTGCCGAACATCACCAGGCTGTTGCCAGTGGCTCGGGCGGCGGGCGTGCGGGTGGTGCACTGTGTGGTGCAGCGCCGGCCCGACGGACTCGGCTCCAACCACAACGCCAAGATCTTTGCCATCGGGCGCGGCGAGGTGAACATCCTTCCCGGCACGCCTGGCGCGGCCCTGCTGCCCGAATTAGGTCCTGAGCCAACCGATCTCGTACTCGGCAGATGGCACGGCGTCGGCCCGATGGGCGGCACCGATCTTGATGCCGTGCTGCGCAACCTCGGGGTGACCACCATCGTGGTCGTCGGGGTCTCATTGAACATCGCGATCCCCAACATTGTCATGGACGCGGTCAACGCCGCCTATCGCGTCGTCGTGCCGCGCGATGCCGTCGCCGGAATACCCACCGAGTACGGCAATGCGATCATCGACAACACGCTGTCGCTGCTGGCGACAATCACCAGCACCGACGACTTGCTCCAGACGTGGAGCCAGCACGAGGGGACCCTGTGACCGATACCGCGCCCGTAGCCAGGGGTGGATTTCCCGATGTCCGACCGATCCAGGACGCACCTGCGGAACTGGGCCGATTCGTGGCGGCGCTGCGCCGACTGCAGGACCTGACCGTCTCCACCAACCCGGGCGGCCCACTGTGGGCCGATGCCGCCGCGCACATCGAGAGCGCGTGCGCGATCTTGGACGGTCACCAGGTTCCAGAGGCCGATGCCGTCGTCGGCCGGGTGCTGAGCATTCCCGGGCTGGCCCATCCGCTGATGCCGCCGTGGAGCGTGACCGACTCCGGAACCGACGGCGTCACCATGGCCGGACACTTCACCGAAGCGCACATCGGCGGCAATCGGGCGGTGCATGGCGGAATGATTCCGCTGCTCTACGACTGGCTGTTCGGGATGACCGTCACCGCCGCCGAGATCCGGCCGACCAGGACCGCATTCCTGCACGTCGACTACCGCAAGATCACCCCGATCGACGAGCCCCTGGAGGCCCGCGGGGCGATCACCGAGGTCGATGACCGGAAAGTTTTCATAAAGGCTACTATGACATCGGCCGACGGCGCGGTGCTCAGCGAAGCCGACGGCCTGATGGTTCGCTTGCTTCCGCACCAGCCGTAAAGGTCCAGATGTCCGACATCGCAGTCGAATTCACCGTTCCCGCCGTCACGGCAGCCGTTGCGGCAGCGATTCCGGACCGCGAGCTGATCATCCAGGGCGACCGGCGCTACACCTACGCCGAGATCATGGAGCGGTCCCAGCGGCTCGCCGGCTACCTGCACTCACGCGGGCTGGGGTGCAACACCGAACGACCGGCACTCGACGGCCACGAAGTCGGGCAGGATCTCGTCGGTCTGTACGCCTACAACGGCAACGAGTTCGTCGAATCACTACTGGGTGCATTCGCCGCCCGGGTCGCGCCGTTCAACGTCAACTTCCGCTATGTCAAGAGCGAGTTGCAGTATCTGCTCGCCGACTCCGGTGCGACGGCACTGATCTATCACGCCGCGTTCGCGCCACGAGTAGCCGAAATCCTTCCGGACCTTCCGCAGCTGAGGGTCCTGATCCAAATCGCCGATGATTCGGGCAACGCGTTGCTCGAAGGCGCCGTGGACTACGAAGACGCGATCAGCTCGGGCTCCCCGGCGCCAGACGTCCAGCACTCCCCCGACGACCTGTACGTGCTGTACACCGGCGGCACGACCGGAATGCCGAAGGGAGTCTTGTGGCGTCAGCACGACATCTTCATGACGTCGTTCGGCGGACGCAACATCATGACCGGTGAACCCAGCACATCGCTCGACGAGATCGTGGAAAGACTGGCCGTCTCCGCCGGAACCAAGTTGCTCTTGCTGCCGCCGCTGATTCACGGCGCGGCGCAGTGGAGCGTCATGACCGCGATCACCACCGGCCAAACCGTCGTATTCCCTACCGTCGTCGATCATTTCGACGCCGAGGACGTTGTCCGCACGATCGAGCGGGAGAAGGTGATGACGGTGACGGTGGTCGGCGACGCTATGGCGCGGCCGCTGGTCGCGGCGATCGAAAAAGGCATCGCTGATGTGTCGTCGTTGGCCGTGGTGGCCAGCGGCGGCGCGCTGTTGACGCCGTACGTCAAGCAGCGCGTGATCGACGTTCTGCCGCACGCCATCATCATCGACGGCGTCGGATCATCGGAGACCGGCGGCCAGATGCACCACATGTCCACGGCGGCAACGGTATCGACCGGTACGTTCGACGCCGGATCCGACACCTTTGTCGCCGCCGAAGATCTGGGGGCGATCCTGAAACCGGGTCATGATGGCATGGGCTGGCTGGCGCAGCGCGGCCACATTCCGCTCGGTTACAAGGGTGACGCCGCCAAAACGGCGGCCACCTTCCCGATGATCGACGGCGTGCGATACGCGGTTCCGGGCGACCGGGCACGCCACCGGGACGACGGTCGCATCGAACTCCTGGGCCGAGACTCGGTGACGATCAACTCCGGCGGCGAGAAGATCTTTGCCGAGGAGGTCGAGACCGCGGTCGCTTCGCATCCCGCCGTGATCGACGTCGTCGTCACCGGACGCCCCAGTGAGCGGTGGGGCCAGGAAGTCGTCGCCGTGGTCGCACTCGCCGACGGCGCTCGCGCCGAAACCAAGGAGTTGATCGACCATGCCGCGCAGACCTTGGCCCGCTACAAACTTCCGAAGGCGATCGTTTTCCGGCCCGCGATCGAGCGCAGCCCAGCCGGCAAGGCCGACTACCGGTGGGCCCGCGAGCAAGCGATCAACGAGTAGCAATGAGTGACGCCGAGGTGCTGGCCGCGCTGCGGCGTCACTGGGATGCCTCTGATGCGAATCAATTCGGCGCCGAGCACGAGATCTACCGGGCTGATGCGGTCCTCGAGTATCCGCAGTCGGGTGAGCGGATAAACGGGCGCGCCAACATCCAAGCGTCGCGGACCGCCCAGCCAAACCTCAAACGGTTCACCGTGCGACGCATGCTCGGCGGCGATGACTTATGGGTCAGCGAACTCGTGATGACCTATGACGGGAAGCCGTCATACGTGGTCAGCATCATGGAATTCGAGGCCGGCGAGGTCGTCCGCGAGACGCAATATTTCAGCGACCCATTCGACCCGGGGCCGTCGCGGGCGCAATGGGTCGAACGAATGGACAGCTCAACAGCAGAGAGGCATCCTGATGACAGTGGACCTACCCGAGCGGGCAGTCGAGCTTCGCTCGCTGGTGACGTCGCAGGGCAACCTCGAACTCTCACTGCACGACGTCCCCGTTCCGACGCCGGCCGCCAATGAGGTACTGGTCCGCGTGGAGGCATCGCCGATCAACCCGTCAGACTTGGGCGTTCTCATCCCCGGTGCCGATATGTCAGCGGCGACGGTAACGGGGACACCGGACCATCCGGTCGTCACCGCCCCCCTGAGTGGGGCTGCACTGGAAGCTCTTTCGACGCGGGTGGACAAGCCGCTTCCAGTGGGTAACGAGGGGGCGGGCACGGTCGTTGCCGCCGGGTCGACACCAGCGGCCCAGGCGCTTCTCGGCAAGTTGGTCGGGATCGCAGGCGGCGGCATGTACACCCAGTACCGAACGATCGACGCCGCTGCCTGCCTCGTCCTGCCGGAGGGCGCCACACCGGCTGATGGGGCGTCGTCCTTCGTCAATCCATTGACCGCGCTCGGAATGCTGGAAACCATGCGCCGCGAAGGCCATTCGGCTCTGGTGCACACGGCCGCCGCGTCCAATCTCGGCCAGATGCTGGTCAAGCTCTGCATCGCCGACGGGGTACCGCTGGTCAACGTCGTCCGCAAGACCGACCAGGAAGAGCTGCTGAGATCGCTTGGCGCCGAACATGTCTGCAACTCGAGCTCACCGTCGTTCGAGACGGACCTCGCCGAGGCGCTCACAGCGACATCGGCGACGATCGCTTTTGATGCCACCGGCGGTGGCACGCTCGCGAGCCAGATTCTGAGCGGCATGGAGCAGGCTGCCAATGCGACCGCAACGGAATACTCGCGCTACGGCTCGACCGTCCACAAGCAGGTCTACATTTACGGCGGACTCGACACCGGCCCGACCACGCTCGTCAGAAACTTCGGCATGGCGTGGGGTGTAGGCGGGTGGCTGCTGACCCCGTTCCTGCAAAGCATCGGGGTTGACGGCTTTGTCAGGCTCCGGGCGCGAGTGGCCGCGGATCTCACCACCACGTTTGCGAGCACCTACACCCAGGAAGTATCGCTGGCGGGCATGCTGCAACCCGACGCGTTTCATGCCTACGTCAAGCGAGCGACTGGCGAAAAGTTCCTGGTGACCCCGCAGGCACGCCCCTGAGGGCAGCGGCTCCGGATGAGATGGGGTGGTCGGGTCAGCCGAGTGATACCGGTAAATGCTTCAGCCCGTGTAGTCCGATGTTGTGGTTATAGGTCGGTTTACCAGCAAGGCTCAACTGCGGGAAGCGCTCGAACAGTGTTTGCAGGCCGATCTGGACTTCCATCCGTCCCAGAGCCGCGCCCAAGCAAGTATGCACACCCGTACCGAACGTGATGTGGTCGCGGGCGTTGGCTCGGGTGGTGTCGAAGGCGTTCGGGTGGTCGAAGACGGCCGGGTCACGGTTGGCCCCGCCGTACAACACGAATATCGCCTCACCCGCTCGGATCGAATATCCTTGGACATCAATGTCTTCGGCGGCGACCCGCGGTACGAATTGCACGGGGGTGTCATAGCGCAGGATTTCCTCGACGGCATTGGGCCAGCCCTCGGGGTTCGCGCGCAGCGCGGCGAGCTGATCCGGATGACGGACGAGCGCGATGACGGCCTTGCCCAGAATGTGGGTCGTGGTGATGAACCCCGCACCGAAGAGCAGTGCCGCGAGCATTCTGAGCTCGATCTCGGTCAGGTCGCTGTTGCGGATGACGTCGGACAGGATGCTGTCGCGGTCGCTGACCCGAAGCCGCTCGATATGCTCCCCGATGTACCGTTCGAACCCACGCAAGACGTTCGTGCCGGCCCGATAATCACGCCAGGATGCGCCGACGCTGCCAAGCAAACTCGTTGCGGTCGTGGCGACTTCCAGAAGATAGGGCGTCTCGTCGCGCGGTATCGCCATCATGTCGGCGATCACCGCCATGGGTATCTGCGAGGCATACTCGGCGAACAGATCGCAGTCTGTCCTGCCCTCCAGACCGTCGAGCAGACCGTTGGCGAGGTCGTGGATGCCCGTGCGAAGTTGATCCAACGCTCGGGGTGTGAACGCCCGCGTCACCGGTTGGCGTAGCCGGGCGTGATCCGGCGGATCGGTGACCAACATCGACGGCGGTTCGATCGGATTCAACACGCCGGGGTCGGTCTTGGCGAGCACCCATTGGCCGGCACCAAAGGGTGACCGATCGCTGGGTTTGGCGGTCCTGATCCGGCTGTCGCGCAGCAGCTCACGCAGAATCTCGGCGTCCGCACTGACCCAGCCCGCTCCCGGCACCCGGGACATGCGTCCGCGTGCGCGAACCTGCTCGATCAGCGGATAGATATCGTCGACCGGCTTGCTGTCGATGGTCAGTAGCTTGGCCATCGGATCACCCTGCCGTGCCAGCAGTTTCAGCATCGTGCGCGGCAGTCCGTAGCCCGTCGCCCAATGCGCCACGTCCCGGATCGGCAGGTCCACGCGTCCACACTCTCTGTCAATCGATTGCACATGAGCCTAATACTCTGCCCGCCAGTACCTCGCGGCCGTTCGCCATGACCGCGACCGGCCCGTTGGCCGGAATTATGGATTCTCCGTACGCAATCGACTCCCGACGATACGGGTAGTCCGCCTAGCGTGAAGGTCATGACAACGAGCAACAACCGCCCCCGAGCGCTGGTAATCGGTGCCGGCTTCGGGGGCCTCGCCGCCGCCTACGAGCTGTCCAAGGAACGGCCTCGCTGATGTGACGGTGCTGGAGAAAGCCCAGGACATCGGCGGTGTCTGGCGCGAGAACACCTATCCCGGCGCCGCCTGCGACGTCCCGTCGCACCTGTACTCCTACTCGTTCGCCCGCAAGACCGATTGGGGGCGGCGGTACGCCGAACAGTCCGACATCCTGGGCTATATCCATGACACCGCCGATCGGTTCGGCCTCCGCGACTTTGTGCGGACCGGAGTCGAGGTCACGTCGGCCGAGTACGACGACGCCACCGCCTCCTGGCGGGTGAGGACCGCGGACGGTGAAACCCTGGAGGCCGACGTGCTGGTCCCCGCGGTGGGCCAGCTGTCGCGCCCGGCGCTTCCGCCGATCCCGGGACTCGACTCCTTCGAAGGCGCCTCGTTCCACTCGGCCGAGTGGCGCCACGACATCGACCTGGCCGGTAAGCGCGTCGCGGTTCTCGGCACCGGCGCGTCGGCGATCCAGTTCGTCCCTTTTGTTCGTCGGATCGCTGACCGTGTCACTGTTTTCCAGCGCTCAGCACCCTACGTCGTGCCGAAGCTGGACCGCGGCTACACCGGCGCACACCACGCCGCCTTCGGCAGGCTCCCCGGTTTCGCGGCCGCCATGCGAGACCGTCATCTGGCAGATCGACCGAGCTGTTGGGTCTCGCACTGACCAAAGTCGCCCCGCTCGCGCGGCTGCTGCATCTGCTCGCGTGGCCAATCTCAAACGCCACGTCAAGGATCCCGTGCTGCGGCAGAAACTCACTCCCGACTACCCGATCGGCTGCAAGCGCGTGCTGTTCAGCAGCGAGTGGTATCCGGCATTGGCAAGGACAACGTCGAGGTCGAGACGGAGCCGATCACGAGGTAACGACGACGGGTGTTCGTACGGCCGACGGCCGGCTACACGAGGTCGACGTCATCATCTACGGCACCGGGTTCAAAGCCACCGAATTCCTTGCACCCGATGACGATTTCCGGTCGTGACGGCCGCGACCTGCATACCGACTGGGCCGACGGCGCACGCGCCCATCTCGGCATGGCCGTGCCGGGGTTTCCGAACATGTTCCTGATCTACGGCCCGAACACCAATCTCGGCAGCAGCTCGATCATCCTGATGATGGAACAACAGGCCGGCTACATCCGTCAGCTCGTGAAAGAGCTCTCCCGCGGCGGCGTGGCCCGCGCGTTCGAGGTTCGGCGAGCCGCGGAGGAGACCTATGACGCGGAGGTCCAGTCCCGGCTTCAGAAAGGCGTCTGGACGTAGCTGCGACTCCTGGTATCGCGCCGCCTCCGGCCGGGTCACCACCAACTGGCCCGGGCTGGTCCACGAATACCAGCGCCGCACCCGCAGCGCAGTCCTGGCGGACTACGCGGAAGTCCGTCCCCGACCAGCAGCCGAGGAGATCGACGCATGACCGACCATTGACTACGACGTCCTCGTGATCGGGTCCGCTTTCGGCGGCACCGTAACGGCACTGCGCCTGAGCGAAAAGGGTCACGACGTCGGCTGCTACGGCACTCAGCGCATCGATCCGCTCTCCGACGCCGTGGTCCTGAGCGGCGCGCCGGGAGGCTTGCAATTCGCGGGCCAAGACGCGTCCGGTCGCTAGGTCTACCCTCGGAAATATGTTTGCAGCTTTCGGATTCGAGACGATGGGTGTCGTGGTCGGAGACATGTTCTTCGTTGACCCGACACCGAACGAGGGCCAGGAAACTCCCGAACGGGGAGTCAGATTGGAACTCCGGCTGGTCGATAAGGGCGAGCCCCAGGGTTCGATTTACGCCGGCGTGCCGATCTCCCTCGCCCGCCCGGTATGGCGAGTAGACCTGTTCGGATCTATCGAAAGCCCGCCCGGCACTCTCGACCGCGCACACCACCATCCCCGCTTCACGGATTGGGAGCCGGGCCGCCGCAACTTCGTTCCCGAGCTGTCGGCCGATCCGGTCTCCTGGCTGGCCGGCGAACTCGCCGACCCGGACGCGATCCTGTCCCGGGCCGGCATCAAACCCGATGAGGTCAGCGCAGCGGACAAGGCCGGGCTCACCGCCTCTGCCCCGGACATCGTCGCCGCGGTGAAGCGGATGCTCGACGGCGTGCGCAACGGCGAGTTGGCCCCGGCACCCGCCGAGCCGGTTGCGGCGGCTCGTACCGGTTGGCTCTAGCTGTTCGCTTCGTGGCTTGGTCCCGTGAACAACTCAGACTGATCGGCTCCGCAACCGAACTCGAGATTGCGGTCTACCGCGCTGACGGGACGCGACGGTCGTGGACCCCGATTTGGGTGGTGTGCACGGAAGGCGACGTCTTCGTCCGCACCTGGTACCGCCGATCGACCGGCTGGTTCGGAGTCGTTCTTCGCACCGAGCGGGCACGAGTTCGCGTGCCCGGCGTGGAAGTCGACGTGCGCGCGCAGGACGTCGGTGACGACCCTGCGACACTTCGCGCCGCCGTCGACGATGCCTACCGCAGCAAGTACGGCGGGACATCGACCGACCGGATGGTCGCAGACGACGCAGCCGCGACGACGCTGCGGCTCTTCCCGGAATGACAGAAGCCCCCGACCTCGCAAGTTGGGGGCCTTGTCAGTTGCGCGGGTTAGTCCAGTCGCTCGATGATGGTGGCGTTGGCCATGCCGCCGCCCTCACACATCGTCTGCAGCGCGTACCGGCCGCCGCGTTGTTCCAGAGCGTTGACCATCGTTGTCATGATGCGAGCTCCGCTGGCGCCCAACGGATGCCCGATCGCGATCGCGCCGCCGTTGACGTTGGTCTTGGCCAGATCAGCACCGGTGTCCTTAGCCCAGGCCAGCACCACGGGAGCGAAGGCCTCGTTGACCTCGAAGAGGTCGATGTCGGACAGCTTCAGACCGGCTCGGTGCAGCACCTTCTCCGTGGCCGGGATGACACCGGTCAGCATGTAGAGCGGGTCCGATCCGACCACGGTGGTGGTGTGGATCCGCGCCAGCGGACGCAAGCCGAGCCTCTTGGCGGCCGCTCCGCTGGTGATCAACACCGCGGCACTTCCGTCTGACAGCGGTGACGAGTTCCCGGGCGTGATCTCCCAATTGATCTGCGGGAAACGCTCTCCCACCGCCGCGTCGTAGAACGCCGGCTTGAGACCGGCCAGCGTCTCGACCGTAGTGCCGGGCCGGATGATCTCGTCGATGCTCAGTCCCGCAATCGGGGCCAACTCGTTGTCAAAAAACCCTCCTTTCGTTGCGCGCGCGGCTTTCTCGTGACTGCCCGCCGAGAATTCGTCGAGATCGGCGCGCGAGAAGCCCCATCGCGAAGCAATGAGCTCGGCGCTGATGCCTTGCGGTACGAGTCCTTCGGGATAGCGGTCCTTCATGCCGTCACCGAACGGATTGCTGCCCGGCAGCACTGATGTGCCCATCGGCACCCGGCTCATCGACTCCACACCGGCAGCCACGACGATGTCATAGGCGCCGGCGAGCACGCCCTGGGCGGCGAAGCTGATCGCCTGCTGGCTGCTGCCGCATTGGCGGTCGATCGTCGTGCCCGGAACCGACTCCGGAAATCCTGCGCCCAACAGCGAATTACGCGCGATGTTGACGGCCTGATCGCCGACCTGGGTCACCGCTCCGGCGATGACGTCGTCGATCTGAACCGGGTCCGCACCGGTACGCGCGACCAGTTCGCGCAGACTGTGCGCCAGCAGATCGGCAGGCAGAATGCCGTGCAGCCCACCACTGGCCTTGCCCTTGCCGACCGGCGTACGTACCGCACCCACGATGACGGCGTCGCGATCCTGGTATGACATGACTCCTCCTTGAGTCCAAAGGCTAAGTTCATCTCGCTATACCCAGGTCTAACACCTAGGTATACTGGGAGCAACCCAGAATGGAGGTGATCTGTGCCACTCCTGCAAGGCGTGCTGGCCGATCGCGACGCATGGTCGGCGATCGGCGCGTGCTCGATCGAAAAGACCATGTCAGCGCTCGGCACCAAATCCGCGATGCTGATCATGCGCGAGGCCTATTACGGCACCACCCGATTCGACGACTTCGCCCATCGCGTCGGGATCACCAAAGCCGCCGCTGCGGCACGGCTGTCCGAGCTGGTCGACCTCGGGCTGATGACGCGGCGACCGTACCGCGAGCCGGGTCAGCGGACCCGCCACGAATACATCCTCACCGAAAGCGGCATCGACTTCATGCCGGTGGTGTGGGCGATGTTCCAGTGGGGCCAGCGGCACCTTCCGGGCCGCAACCAGCTGCGTCTCACTCATCTCGATTGCGGCGCCGACGCGGTGGTCGAGGTCCGCTGCACCAAAGGCCATCCGGTGCCGCCGGATGAACTCGGCGTGGACTTGACCAGACGAAACCGGCGCGATAACTGACCTCGCCGTCTGCTTTCATCCGTCAACTCTGCGGGATCGATCGCCTGCCGATGTACGCTACTGTAATATTTACAGTACGATCATGCGGAAAGACGCCGATCTCCTCGACGAGGCTGGAGCGCAGCTGTGGAAGGTCAACTTCAGGACGCCGCCGTCAGCGATGACAAACCGGCCGACTTCCTCCGCGATCCGTATCCGTACTTCGCCCAGAAGCGGACCGATGCCGGGGTGTTCCACGGGTCGGTCATCGACTACTCGAAGACACCGGAATCGCTTCGGCCGAAGAACTCCTTCGCCGCGATGTCGTTCGACGCGGTGAACGCAGCCTTCCGCGACGCCGAAGTGTTCAGCTCTGCCTACTACGACAACACGGTCGGCTTGTTCATCGGTCCGTCCATTTTGGCGATGGCGGGCAAAACGCATCGCGAGCACCGCAATCTAGTGTCCGCGGCATTCAAGTCCAGGGCGTTGGCGCGCTGGGAGCCCGAGATCGTCCGACCGATCTGCGATGCACTCATCGACGAATTCATCGACGCCGGACGGGCGGACCTCGTCGGTGATTTCACCTTCGAGTTCCCGACGCGCGTCATCGCCACGCTTTTGGGTCTGCCCGCCGAAGATCTGCCGACGTTTCGCCGGCGCGCTGTGCAGCTGATCAACTACACCGTCAAGTACGAGCGCGCATTCGAGGCCTCTGCCGCGTTGAAGGACTACTTCCTCGAGCAGATCGAACGGCGCCGGGCGAAGCCGACGGAAGACATCATCGGCGACTTGGTCGCCGCCGAGATCGACGGTGAAAAGCTCAGCGACGAAGCCATTTACTCGTTCCTGCGGTTGTTGCTTCCGGCCGGGCTGGAGACCACCTACCGTTCGTCGGGCAATCTGCTCTTCTTGTTGCTCACCCACCCTGAGCAATTCGCCGCGGTGCAGGCCGATCACACGCTGATCGCGCCGGCGATCGAAGAAGGGTTGCGCTTCGAGACGCCGCTGACCACAGTTCAACGTTTCACCACTGAAGAAACTGTGCTGCAAGGGGTTACGATTCCGAAGCGTTCCGCAGTCGACCTGTGCATCGGCTCGGCGAATCGTGACCGGAACCGCTGGGAGCGCGCCGAAGATTTCGACATCTTACGCAAGCCAACACCCCACATCACCTTCGCCGCGGGTGAACACACCTGCTTGGGCCTGCACCTGGCGCGCATGGAGACGCGGGTTGCTGTGGAGTGCCTGCTGAATCGGCTGACCGACATCAAGCTTGTCACCGACGAGGACCCGCACATCTATGGCCAGCCGTTCCGCTCGCCCACCGCGCTTCCGGTGACCTTCGCACCGCTGAGCCCGACAGGAGCCATCGCATGAGCAAGAGTACGAATGACGTCGCCATCATCGGCGTTGGTCTGCACCCGTTCGGCCGCTTCGAGGGTAAGTCGGCCATGCAGATGGCTGGCGACGCGATCCAACTGGCGCTGTCCGATGCGGGCATCTCCTGGAAAGACGTCCAGTTCGCCGTCGGCGGAAGCTGGACCGTGGCCAACCCGGACGCAATCGTCGGCATGGTCGGACTCACCGGCATTCCGTTTACCGACGTGTTCAACGCCTGCGCTACCGCGGCGAGCGCGACGAAATTGTGTGCCGACAGTATCCGGTTGGGCGACTACGACATTGGCATCGCGGTCGGGATGGACAAACATCCGCGCGGGGCCTTTACCGAAGACCCTGCGCTGGTCGGCATGCCGAGCTGGTATGCGCAGAACGGCCAATATCTGACCACCCAGTTCTTCGGTATGAAGGCCAACAGGTATCTCCACGACCACGGCATCTCGACAGCCACGCTGGCGAAGGTCGCCGCGAAGAATTTTCGCAACGGCGCATTGAACCCCAATGCATTCCGTCGCAAACCGATCTCCGAAGAGGCCATCCTGGCTTCGCCGGTCCTGAACTACCCGCTGACCCAATACATGTTCTGCGCACCCGACGAAGGCGCCGCTGCCGTCGTGATGTGCCGTGCCGACATCGCGCACCGCTTCACAAGTAAGCCGATCTACGTACGCGCCGTCGAAATTCGCACCCGCCGCTACGGCGCCTACGAGGTCAACACCACGTACGCGCCAGTCGAGGAGGATCTCTCGCCGACCGTCTACGCCGCCAGGGCGGCATTCGAGAAGGCAGGTGTCGCGCCGCAGGACGTGGATGTCATTCAGTTGCAGGACACCGACGCCGGCGCGGAAATCATCCACCTGGCAGAAGCAGGCTTCTGCGCCGACGGCGAGCAGGAGAAACTGCTGGCCGACGGTGCGACAGAGATCAGCGGCGCGATGCCGGTCAACACCGACGGCGGGCTGATCGCCAACGGGGAACCCATCGGCGCCTCAGGTTTGCGGCAGATGCACGAACTGGTGCGCCAGTTGCGCGGCGAAGCAGGTGAACGCCAGGTCCCGGGAACTCCCCGAGTCGGGTTCGCCCAGGTATACGGCGCGCCCGGAACCGCAGCCGCAACCGTACTGACGACCTGAGCGCGCCTGCGCTACGAAACCTTTTTCGGCGCTGAGTAATTCGGTTTACCCAAGCCGAGCGCGTACTGCGCGATCATGTTGCGGAATACCTCGAGGGTGCCGCCGTAAATCCCGACCAGCGGAGCGAACCGGTACACGTACTCCGACGCGCCGTCGTCCGCTGCGCCATCGGTGCCCAGCGGCAGCGTCGAGGCGGTACCGAGCAGATCCATCAACTCCGGTGAGACCTCGCGCATGGTCTGAGCGATCGCAACCCGACCGAAAATGCCGGCCGCACTGAGCGCTGCCTCGACCCGAGCGGTGCTGCGGCCCAGTCGGAAGGCCACCGACCCGTCGTCAACGAGCCTGCGCCCGTGGCTATCCCGCTCCGCGGCCTTGGCAGCTGCCCGGTCGAGCGCATAGGCCATGAACCCGGCCTGATGCATCATGATCGACACGTCCTGCAGCCCGTCGGGCGAGGCGGCGACGGCGCCGTGCTCGGTGTTCAGCGGCTCACGCAATACCGTCCACCCCGCATTGACCTCACCGAGTCGGTATTTGTCGTCCACGCGAACGTCGCTGTAGTAGACGATGTTCGTGCGGTCGCCGTCGACGGTGCGGATTCCCTGGATGTCGATTCCTGGAGAATCCAGCGGCACCAGAAACATGGTCAGGCTCTTGTGCTTCGGCGCCTCAGGATCGGTGTTGGTGATCAGGAAGACGTACTGGCTTTTGTGCGCGCCGGTGGTGAACATCTTGGAGCCATTAATGACCCAGCTAGATCCATCCGCTTCCCGCACCGCGCGGGTTTTACAGGTGGCGATATCCGAACCGCCTTCGGGTTCGGTGTAGCCAAGGCACAGCCGAACCTCTCCGCTGAACACTTTCGGCATCACGTCGGCCTGCAATTCCGGCGAGCCGAACCTCGCCACCGAACGCGCCACCATCGCGGTCGTGCCCCAGGTCACCCAGGGCACGTGCGCTCGCCGTTTCTCCATTTCCCAGATGCGTCGACGAACCCTGGTGAACCCACCCTCGGCCGCGGGTTTCCATTCGGCCTCCAGGTAGCCGGCGGCACCCAACGCCAAATGCACATCCTCGTCGAAGTTGTCACCGGTCTCCCGGTCCCGACGGCGGACGTCATCAGTGACATGGGTCCGCAGCACATCGCGAGCCTCATCGAGGAAGGCCTGATCGCCGTCGGACAGCGTCACTCGGGAGAAGTCCACCTGTATGTCCTTTCCTCAACGGCTTTCACGGGCGGCGACGAGCTCGCCGACGTACCTGGCGCTGGCGCCGGGGTCGCCGCCGGCCAGCGCCCAGCCGCGGGCTCGCACGAGATACGCGGTCGCAGCGGCCTCCGCTGACACCCCCAGTCCACCTTGTACATGGACTGCCATCGTTGCGGCCTTCGACGCCTCCTCGGCCATGAACACAAACGCCGCCGGCGCCAACTCGGGGCGTTCTTCGGGTTCGTTGTCCAGGAACCACGCCGCGCGTCGCGCGAGGTTGCGTCCGCCTTGCACCGTGATCGCGATGTTGGCCAGTGGATGCGAGATGCCCTGCAGGGTCGAGATCGGAACACCCAAGGTGTAGCGGGTCTTGGCGAACTCCGCCGCGATGGTCATCGTCTCTTCCACCAGGCCGACGAGCGCGGCCGCACTCAGGACGCGCCACTCATCCAATGCGCGTTGATATTCCGCCAGCGCCTCGGGGCCGCTGGCCAGTACGACACTGGCATCGGCGGCGGCCGGATCAACCCACGCCATCGGGAGCCGACCGATGTTGTCGACCTTTGTCGGGCGGGTATCGAAGGTGAGCCGCACGACGTGGTCCCCGTCTCGCACGATGATCTGATCCGCGATGGATCCGGTGGGGATGAGCCGGATCCCGGTGGCGCTGTCCTGTTGTGGGTCAAAGGAGGCGATCTGCTTGCCGCTGACAGCGTCGGCTTCGGCCGCGCCCAGCCGGGCGAGCAACCGCACCGCGCATACATGGTCGATCCACGGCACGGGCGCCAGCGAGCGGCCGATCTCCTCGGCAACCAGTGTCAAATCGACCAGCGTGGCCCCGTCTCCCCCAACATCGTCCGACAATGCCATCGTTGTTGCGCCCATCCCGCACAACCGCTCCCAGAGGCTCTTGTCGAAGCCGGATTCCTCTGCGGCGCGGACAGTTTCGATCGAGCAATGCGTCTTGAAGAAGTCTTTGTACGCCGCCTGCAACGCCTGATGGTCCTCGCTCAAGCTGTAGTCGAGTCTGCGGAGTTCGTAGCGGTCCATGATCAGTGCTCCTCGTTGCCCTCGAAAAAGAAGGTGTGCGCGTTGTTGTAGAGGTAGTTCTCCAGGACGTCGGCGGGAAGGTCCAGCGCCTGCGCTTCGGGCACGACGCGGCGCATCTTCAGCACCGGCCAGTCCGAGGCATAGATCACCTTGTCGGGTCCGCGGGTCCGCATGTAGTGCAGCAGGCTGTCCGGTAGCCGTTTCGGCGACCAGGCCGAGGTCATCAAGCGCAGATTCGAGTACTTGATGAGCAGTCGGATGGCGATGTCCCACCACGGATCTGCGCCGTGGATCATGCACAGCTTGAGTTCGGGGAACCGCACACAGACCCGGTCGAGGTGAATCGGGTTTTGCACCTCACCGGGAATGGGCGGACCGGGAAGGCCGGTGTTGATGCACAGCGGCAGCCCTATCTCGGCGCATTTGGTGTAGAGCGGGTAGTAGACGGCATCACTCGGCGGGTACATGCCATCGCCCCAGAAGCTGGGTCCGACAACGGCATATGCGACCGGAAGGTCGTTGACCACCGCGTTGAGTTCGCGCAGCGAAGGCATTGGGCGAAGGAGGTTGACGCCGCCCATCGCGAGCGCGAACCGGTCCGGCTTGGCTTCGACGAATTTGCGCGCCGTGACCGACGGCTTCGCGAGGTTGTCCATCAGCACGGCTTTGCGCACGCCTTGCTCGTCCATCTCGTCGATGAGCGCAGACATATCCACCGGCGCGAACATCGAGTCCGGCCCCTTGAAGTAATCGTCGCGGACCTTGACCATCCACGTGGGTTGCTTCTCGGTTTCTCCGAAATGCACGTTGATCAGGCAGTCAATGACTTGGTTCGGGCTCATGTCGACATCGGCGCCTTCTCTGTCGCTTGCTTTTTCGCCCAGCGGTAGTCGGCTTTGCCGTTACCCAGGCGATGAACCTGATCGACGACGATGAACTCTTTGGGCACCTTGAACCTGGCCAAATGGGAGGCGCAGTACTCGGACAGCGACTCCGGCACGCCTCCATCCCGTGGCTGGACCAGGGCGACCAGCTCGTCGCCCCAGCGTTCGCTCGGACGGCCGACCACCAGCGCATCGGCGATATCCGAATGCGCACGCAGCACTTCTTCGACTTCCTCGACGAAGACCTTTTCGCCGCCGGTGTTGACCACCAGCGAGTCGCGGCCGTACAGCCGCAGCGTGCCGTCTGCCTCGAGCGCGGCGCGGTCGCCCGATATCACCACACGCTTACCGTCGACCACCGGAAAGGTCTTTCTGGTGGCGTCAGGATCCTCGAAGTATCCCAACGGAATTCGGCCCTCCCGGGCCGCCCAACCGACTTCGTCTTGGCCGGGAGCGACGAAGTGGGTGTAGTCCTCGGACAGCACCAGTCCGCCCTCGCGCAGCGTGAAGGTGTCGGTTCGGTTGTCGCAGCGGCTGTGTCCGAATCCCATGTTCCCGGTTTCGGACGATCCGTACCCGTTGATGAGGGTGAGCTGCGGGAGTAGTTCCAGCAGTGCCTCCTGATGTTTGAGATTGGTTGCGGCGCCGCCGGTGCCGATCATCGCCAGCGACGCCAGGTCGTAGGAGCGACGGCGTAGCTCGGCGATCAGCGGCGACGCGTACGCGTCGCCGACCATCGTCATCATGGCGACCTTCTCGCGCTCGGCGGTCTCCCACACCAGTTGTGGGTCGAGTTTGTTGCTGGTGTCGTACAGCACGACGGTCAAGCCGGCCATGATCGCCGAGAACGCGGTCCACATGCCGGCGGCATGCATCAGCGGGGACACCGCGAACCACGGGGATCCGCTGTTCCGGCTGATTTTGTCGCGGATGTCTTGGGCGCAAGCATGATCGGCGCCCACCATCGACGAGACGTAGATGTCGGATTGACGCCAGAGCACACCCTTGGGCCGACCGGTGGTACCACCCGTGCAGATCATCAGCAGGTCGTCGGGCGACGCGGTGACGTTCTGGTCGAGGTGCCCCTGCGTCAGCGCGTCTTCCAGCGACACCGCACCGGGCAGCTCGGGTACCGCACTCCCGTCGTCAACGGACAGCAGCAGATCGGCACTCTCGGGCGCCAGGGCGTCACCGAATTTGGCGCCGAGCGACTTGTGATAGATCACCGCGCGCGGTCGCACGTAGTCGAGCAGTTCGCGGACTTCCCGCGCCGTGTAGTTGTAGTTGACGTTGACCGGAACAGTGCGGGCTTTCAGACAGCCGACGACCATGTCGACGTACAGATCGTTGTGCATGACCAGCGCCACCCGGTCTTGCCCGCATTCCCAATTCTGCAGCACGGCGCGTTCCTGATGGGCGCCGAAGCCGTTGGCCGCGAGGTAGTTTCCCAGCCGCCGGGTGCGTTCCGCGGTCTCGGCGAATGTCCTGCGACGCTCACCGCAGACGGTGATCTCCCGGTCGGGAATCACCTCGGCGATCACATCCAGGACCGCACCGATGGTCCATTCGCTCATGGTGCACCGCTGCCTCGAGCGCTCACGCCGACGCGCCGACCTTGACGTCCAGCAAGTCCAACGCGTTGTCGCGCATGATCTTTCGAATATCCGCGGCGCTGAAGCCGACCAGCTCCCCGGTGAACGAAACCGGATCTTCCAATCCTTCACCGTGGGGCCAGTCCGATCCGAACAGGATTTTGTCGACGCCGATCACCGACGCCAAGTCGTGTAGGTCGTCCTCGTAGTAGGGGGCGATCCAGACGTTTCTGCGGAGCTGTTCAACCGGATCCACCGGGAAGAGTTTCGGATGACTGTTGGCCGCTTTCTTCAACCGCTTGACCAACCGGTACACGAAGTACGAGCCGTTCTCGATGCTGACCGCTTTGAGGTGCGGGTGACGGGTGAACACACCGTGCGCGATCATCGAAGCCATTGTGTCGTGAATGGCCCGGTCGTCAGTGAGTATCTGCTCCAGCGGCTCCGAACCGCCGAATCCCTCGAAAGTTGACCTGCCTCCCCACATTCCGGCGATCTGGAGATACCCGCTATCGCTGAGGTGGAAGCCCACCGGAACGCCCGCCTCGGCCAGCGCGGCCCAGACCGGATCGTGCAGTGGGTCGCCCAACGACCGTGGCCTGACAATCCCCGGTACCGGCGCCGGCCGGACCAGGATCAGCTTGGCGCCGCGGGCCAATACGAACTGCACCTCGTCGAGGGCACCGGCTGGGTCAGCCAGGGAGATGATCGGCGCGGCGATGATCCGGTGGTCGGGCCGGTCGAACCCCCAATCTTCGTCCAGCCACAGGTTGAATGCGTGAACCGACGCCATCGTCGCGTCGACGTCGTGCTTGAGCGCCTCTTCGACCCCACACGCGAATGTCGGTAGCATGAAAACGGTTTCGATGCCCTGAGTGTCCATCACGGTGATGCGGGCATCACGGTTCTGGTACTCGGGATGTTGCTCGAGTCGCTCGACTTTCATCAGCGACGCGGGGTCGACGCCTTCTGGGATCTCGCCGCGGAACAGCAGATCGAGGCACCCTGGCGCGATGATGGGATCGAAGGTCGGGTTGGGGACGAAGCGGTTCACCCGGTCCCCGATGACCGCCTGGGTGTGCTTACCGTCGCGGAACATCTGTACGCCACGTCTGCGGAATTTCTTGTCCAGGTGCCGGGTGAAGGCATCCACCGGTTCGTAATAGTGGTTGTCGACGTCGATGGCCTCATAGCCCAGGTTGCCCATGATCATCCTTTCCGGTACCGCACGATTCGTCGGACGCACGCAGCCCCGGGAAATGCGGAGCGCGCTTTTCGAGGAAGCTGGTGATCCCTTCGATGACGTCGGGACGCTGCAGCGACTGTTGCAGCAAGACCTCCGACCGTGTGTTGGAGTCGGCAACCTCGCGTATCGCGTCGCCGTAGGCCTGGCGTTTGATGATGGCCATCGATGCCGGGGAACAGTTTTGGGCGATGTCCTCGGCGTAGGCCATCGCGCGGGTCATCAGTTGCTCCGGCGGCAGGACCTCTTTGACCAACCCGAGCTCTGCCGCCTCCTCGGCGAGAAAGGTCCGGCCACTCAGTAGAAGATCGAGCGCGACGCCCCAGCCGATCAGCCGCGGCAGGATCCACGAGACGCCGTACTCCGCAATCAACCCGCGCCGGGCAAAGGACGCCGCGAACTTCGCGCCGGCAGCCGCGAATCGGACATCGCACATCAGCGCCTGTGTCAGACCGATCCCGACGCAGGATCCGTTGATGGCTGCGATGACTGGTTTACACAGCGTCGTCAAATAGTAGGGCTGCCGATCCCCGATCAGGCTGGCCAGCTTGGTCTCGTCGGTCGTCTCAATTGACTGCGTAACGCTTCCCATCGAACCCAACTGGGCACCGGCGCAGAAGGCCTTACCCCGGCCGGTCAGCACGATCACTCGAACAGCTGGGTCGTCCTCAGCACGCTCGATTCCCGCGTAGAAGGCGGTGGCAATGTCCCCACCCCAGGTGTTGAGTCGGTCGGGCCGGTTCAGGGTCAGAACCGCGACACCGGTGGCCGTGACCTCGTAGATCACCGCCTCGTCCTGGCCGGGTTCGGCGACGCGGTCTTCGGTGGTGCTCATCGACCGTCCTCCCCTGAGCTCAGGCGGCATCGTCACGGCAGCTTGTACGCATACTGTATACCTATCGGTAGCGCATTCTGCAACAGCCGGCCGCGACTCTTCGAGGCCGCTCCAACAGCCAAAACCCGAGTCCGCACGCCCCGGCTCGCGAAGCCTGGGCCGTCCTGACCGCCGCCGTTTGCCCGAGGCACGTGCGAGCCGCCCGGAGTCTCCGAAAGCGCTGTGGCTGAACTCATTTCGCCCGCAACGCCGGCCCGGAGCGGCTGGCCGGGCGCTCGCTGCGCGTGGCGCTGCGTATCAAAAAGCCTACGATAGGTATTACAGTAGCTAACCGGGACGGTGCCACGGCAGGGTAGCCGCGGATCAACCCGACGCAGCGTAGGACCTGATGGAGGTGCCCCTAGTGGCCAAGCAAGCAACCGCTGAAAAACGGCAGCGGCGCGAACGTGGATCCATCAATCCCGACGACATCATCAGCGGGGCGTTCGAACTCGCGGAGCAGGTGTCGATCGACAATCTGAGCATGCCGCTGCTCGGTAAGCACCTCGGCGTCGGCGTGACGAGCATCTACTGGTACTTCCGCAAAAAGGACGACCTGCTGAACGCGATGACGGATCGCGCACTGAGCAAGTACGTGTTCGCGACGCCATATGTTGAAGCCGCCGACTGGCGCATAACGTTGCGAAATCACGCCCGTTCGATGCGTAAAACGTTCATGGGCAACCCAATTCTGTGCGATCTGATTCTTATCAGGTCCGCCCTGAGCCCCAGGGCGGCCCGGGTTGGCGTTCAGGAGATCGAGAAGGCGATCGGCGGGCTGGTCGAGGCGGGGCTTTCGCCGGAAGAGGCCTTCGACACCTACTCCGCGGTGTCGGTTCATGTCCGGGGGTCGGTCGTGCTGCACCGGCTTCAGGAGAAGAACCAGGCGACCGACACCGGCAGCCGCACGATCGAAGATGCGATGGTCATCGATCCCGAGGTCACGCCGTTGCTCGCCAAGATGACCTCCAAGGGGCATCACATCGGCGCCCCTGACGACAACAACTTCGAATACGGCCTCGATTGCATTCTCGACAATGCCAGCCGCCTGATCGAGCAGCGCTCGACGTCGACTGGCCGGCAACAGAAGTCGGCATCGACGCGGCCGCGCAAGTCGACGTCCGCCGGCCGCTCTAAGAGTCCGCGCAACTAGGCGACTCAGCTTTTTGGCGGCTCCGGCACGTTGAAGTGCTCATCACGAAGCCGGAACGCCTCCTTCGTGCCGTGCTGTGCGCGCGTCTTGACGAAGTTGAATTCGCCTGGCGCGAATTGCAGATTCGTCCCGAATGCGTGGAACAGGTAGCTGGCCACCTCTTCGCCCTGGTACGCCTGGCTCTGCTCGACGAGCCGAAAAGCTTCTTTGGCAATGACGACGCCATCGGCCGGCATCTTGGCGGCTTTCTCTGCCCAGTACCTTGCCCGCGCCGCTACTTCCGCAGGATCGCAAGTCTCCGTGAAGATTCCGAGTTGCTCGATAGAACCGGCCTCGATGATGTCGCCGGTCAGCAGCAACCGACGGGCCAGCACGGGGCCCAAGCGGTGGAAGAACATGTGCAGGCTACCGAGCGCCGGACCCAGGAAGCGGGTGGCCGGCATACCGATCTTGGTGTCGCGGGCAATGACGGAAATGTCTGTCATCAAGGCGATCTCGAAGCCACCGCCGAGCGCGTATCCGCTGATCTCCCCCACGGTGACTTTCGGGAACCCCATCAGGTTGTGGTAGAAGCTGAATGATTTTCGGTCCACGGTGAGTCGGCGGCGCTGGCTGGGGCGATTCTTTGCGGCCGGCGGCCCATCCTGTGGGCTGCGCTCGCCGTACCAGCCGTAGGCGTTGTTCATGTCCGCCCCGGTGCTGAACACCCCTTCTGCGCCGCGCAGCAAAACCACGGTGAGATCGTCGTCGTCCGCGACACGGTCCAGGCACCGGGCGACCGCTTCGCGCATCGTCGCGTCATAAGAGTTACGTTGCAGCGGGTTGTTCAATGTGATTGTGGCGATCCGCTTCTCCGGATCGACCTCGAAGAGAACGCGATCGTCGTGGCTGTCTGAGGCGGTCATGCGCCAGACCCCTTCCTGCCGTTCGGGCTTAGATCAAGGTTCGACACCAGCTTGGCCTCGATGGTCTGGTCGGAGCCGAAAGCAAGCGTGGTGCGGCGCGCCGCCGCAAGATGGTCTTGCGCGAGCCGGACCGCTCGGGCGGCATTACCGTCGGAGATGGCGTCGAGCAGTCGCTGATGGTCGCGGAGCGCGGCCCGCCTGGTCTTGTCCACCATCGTCGCCGGTTCACCGTGTCCATTCCACACCGCCGACTCGTGGGCAGACCAGATCAGCTCCAGCGATCCGATCAGCAGGATCATCGACTCGTTACCGCACCGGGATACCAGCGTCTCGTGGAACCTGCGGGCATTCGGTACATACTGGGCCAGATCGTCGAATTGTGCTGTCTGGATATCGATTTCACTCTGGAGGTAAGGCACGACTTCGCTCATCCGGTCCTCGCGGGCGGCGCACATGCCGGCACAGACCGGTTCGAGATGCATCAGCGCTTCACTGACATCCACTGGCGTCGCGGATCGGCTCTGCAACACCATGCTGATCATGTGCGCCGTCCGCTCGGCGGTCGGATGGTGAACCAACGCACCACCGACGTTGCCGCGACGCACCGAAATCAGACCGTCGGTCTCCAACAGATGGATCGCCTCGCGTAAAGCGGGCGGGCTGACGCCGAACTCGGCGAACAGGGCTTCCTGCGAGGGCAGCACGTCGCCTTCTTTCAGACGACCCGACAAGATGTCGTCCCTCAATTTCGAGGCGACAAGCTCGGCCACCCGCGGTTGACGGAATCGATGCGTTACCACCTCAGGCCTTTCCGGCTCGTCGCTTGCCGAGTCGGTGCCCGGTCAGCTTCTCGGGAGGCATTGCCAGCGTGGCGACTTCGCCGAAGCACAGCACCTCCTCGCCGAGCAGCAACCGAGCCGTCGAGGTGAGTCCCCGCGGCACCTGTGACCGGGCGATGTCGAATCGCAATTCGGTCAGTACCGGAGTCGGCCGCCGGAACGTGACCTGCAGCGAGCGTGTCTTGCCGGAAAGTCCGGCAACGCAGTTCTGATGCTGGATGACACTGTCGAAAAACACCGCGAGGAATCCGCCGTGAACGAGTCCCGGCGGGCCTTCGAAGACCAGAGGGAAAGCGACTCGCCCCGAGGCAGTCTCGCCGTCAAGGCGATCGAAGCGGTATTCCGGGAAGCAGGAATTGAATGCTCCGATATCGGTTGCATGATCGAGGTAGACCCGGTGGCTACCGGCATCGTCGGCCCCGATCCGTGGCGCGCTGTCTGGCGGTACCGCGGTGATCAGCTCGCTCTCCCACTCGCCTATCTGCGCGATGATTGCGTCCACCGTGGGGTGTGGATGTTCCAGCGACAGCAGCAAGTCCCCGAGTCGGCGGATCGCGCCTGCCGCGGCGACCGTTTGCGCGAGCGGGGTTTCGCCGAATCGAGCGGTCGCCGCGGCGGGCGGCGGCGAGATGCCGGGCTCCTGCTGTTCGCCCATCCGACCTCTTCCTCAGGCTTCTGTTCCCCAGCGCCGCTTTCCTTGCTAAGTTATACAGCGAAGCAATTGTATTGCCTACTGTAGAGGTATCTGTATCGGCAGGGAAGGGCAGACTCGGCGGTGAGCCAAGACGCGGAATCCACGGCGGTCGACGGCGCACTCACCGCGAGTCGAGATGGTGCGATCCTGCAGCTCACGCTCGATCGGCCCGCGCGTCGTAACTCGTTGAGCCGGAGCATGATCGCGACATTCGTCGAGGTGCTGACCGATGCCGCCAGCGATGACTCGCTGCGGGTGATCCACATCCGCGGCGCCGGCGACGACTTCTGTTCGGGTGCCGACTGGCTGGCCACGAACACCGGCGGCGAGCAGCGAGCCCCGCACCGGCGACATCCTTCGGCGCATCCCCCATGCCGCGAATCGGGTGATCGAGTTGGTGCACGGCATCCACCTGCCAGTTGTCTGCAGTGTGCGGGGAGTCGCTGCCGGGCTCGGCTGCAATCTCGCTCTGGCCGCGGATTTCACCGTGGCGGCCGACGACGCGGTGTTCTGGGAGCCGTTCGCGGCACGGGGATTCAGCCCGGATTCGGGCGCGACCTGGATGCTTCCGCGATTGGTCGGGCTGACCCGGGCCAAGCGGATGCTGTTGCTCGGCGAGAAAATCAACGCCACCGATGCCGCCGACTGGGGGTTGATCCATCAAACGGTGGCTGCGGCCGACCTGGACCGCGTCAGCGGCGAGCTGGTGACTCGATTGGCCGACGGGCCCACGGTGGCGCTCGGGCTGGCGAAGCAAGCCATTCACTACGGGCAGCACGCCACACTGAACCAGTCGATGCAGCAGGAATTATTCGATGTCGAGCTGTCCTGCAGGACTTCTGATTTCAAAGAGGGACTCGCGGCATTTCGGGACCGACGCCCGCCGCGGTTCCAAGGGCGATGACAGCAGTCAGAGCGAAGGAGAGCTGAGATGTCTTCCCGGTCATACGACACCATCACCTACGAGGTGGACGGGCACAAGGCCATCATCACCCTGAACCGGCCCGACGCCCTCAATGCGCTCAGCCCGCATATGGTGACCGAGCTGCGCGACGCTTACGACGCTGCCGAAAGCGACGACAATGTCTGGATTCTCGTCGTCACCGGCACCGGGCGGGCTTTCTGCACCGGCGCGGACGTCAAGGCGATTCCCGGCGACGGCAAGGTGATCAACGAGCGGCCGTATCTGTCGACCTACGAGCAGTGGGAGGCGCCGCAGGAAGGGACCCCGCCGTTTCGCACCATGGCCAAGCCGGTGCTCGCCGCGATCAACGGGCTGTGTTGCGGCGCTGGTCTCGACTGGGTCACCACCGGCGACATCGTGATCGCCTCGGACAAGGCGACATTCTTCGACCCCCATGTCAGCATCGGGCTGGTCGCCGCGCGCGAGCTGGTCCGGCTGGCCCGCGTACTCCCCCGCTCGACCGCGTTGCGGATGGCGCTGGTGGGAAAGCACGAACGGATGAGCGCGCAGCGGGCCTACGAGCTCGGGATGATCAGCGAGATCGTGGATCACGAGCACCTGCTGGAGCGGGCTCACGAAATCGCCGACATGGTCAACTTGAATGCGCCGCTTGCCGTCCGGGGCACCCGGCTCGCCATCCTCAAGGGTCTGGATCTGCCGCTGCATGAAGCCGAGATGCTGGCCGAATCGTTCCGAGAGCGCAATCTGCACACCGAGGATTCGTTGGAAGGGCCCAAGGCGTTCGTCGAAAAGCGACCACCAGAGTGGCAGTGCCGATGAACTTCACCACGATCGAGCTCGACGTGGGCGACGATGGCGTCGCCACCATCACCTTGAACCGGCCCGATCAGCTCAACGCGTTCAACCGGACGATGTGTGAAGAGATGTCCGCAGCATGGCAGGCGGTGAAAGCGGACGACTCGGTCAATGCGGTCGTGCTGCGGGCCGCCGGCGAGCGGGCGTTCAGCGCGGGACTCGACATCAAGACGCCCTACGGCCAACCCGAAAACATCTGGAACCATGAAGATCCCGGCGAGGCGCTCAGCCCGAAATGGCAGAAGATGTGGAAGCCGGTGGTGTGCGCCGTTCAGGGCATGTGCACGGCGGGCGCGTTCTATTTCGTCAACGAATCCGATGTGGTGATCTGCTCGAGCGACGCCACGTTCTTCGACTCCCATGTGTCGGCGGGGTTGGTGTGCGCGCTGGAGCCGATCGGGCTGATGCGCCGCGTCGGATTGGGTGAGACCTTGCGAATTGCTCTGATGGGTAACGACGAACGGGTCAGCGCCGACACGGCTCTGCGCATCGGCCTGGTATCCGAAGTGGTGTCCGCAGGCGACCTGTGGACCCGCGCACACGAGATCGCCGCGACCATTGCCGCCCACCCGCCGTCAGCCACCCAGGGCACCGTCAAAGCGATCTGGGAATCGCTGGACAAGCCCTACCGGGCAGCACTCGAGCAAGGACTGATCTACACCCGGCTCGGCAATCCGATCGGCCTATCGGAGATGGCGAAGCGCGGCGGCCGTCGGGCATCGGACCCGAAAATTCGATGACCACGCACCGGCTCAGTCGGCGCATCGACCACGTTCTGCGTCTGCAACCGGAGGCGCCGGCATTGGAGTTTGAGCGTCAATGGTATTCGTGGAAACAGCTCGGCGTTCTGGCTGACCGGGTCGCTGTGCTCATCGGCGGCCAACGACCACAGGTCGGTGTCCTGCTCCGCAATCGACCCGTGCACGTCGCGGCACTGCTCGCCGTCTTACGGTGCGGCGCCACCGTCGTGGTGATCAATCCGGCCCGCGGTGAGGACCGCATTCAGGTGGACGTCGAACAGCTCGAGCTGCCACTGATCATCGGCGAGCCGGACGATCTGGCGATGTTGGGTGAGCTCCCCGCCACCGCGATGGTTTCGGTCTCGGACCTTGCAGCCGAACCGAATGTCGTTGCTGCCGGCCGGGAGCGCGTGATCCACGAACGGCCCGGCGTCGCCGTACGAATGTTGACCAGCGGCACGACCGGACCACCTAAACGAGTCGACCTCACCTACGAGATGTTGGCACACAGCGTTATGGGTCCAGAAGGTGATCAAGTCCGGGCGCCAACGGAGTTGCGTCGCGGTGTAGCGATCGTCAACTCGCCGCTGGTGCACATCGGCGGCGTCTTCAGGATCCTGCAATGCGTCGCCGAGGCGCGCCCGTTCGTACTGCTGGAGCGGTTCGAGCTCGGCCGTTGGGCTGCAGCGGTACGCGCGCATCGGCCCCGCGCGGTATCGCTCGTGCCGACCGCGTTACGGATGGTCCTGCACTCGAGCCTGACCCGGGAGGATTTGGCCAGCATCCGTGCGGTGACGTCGGGTACCGCCCCATTATCGGCGGACGATTCCGACGCGTTCACCGAGAAATACGGGATTCCGGTGCTCACCTCTTATGCTGCAACGGAATTCGGCGGTGGGGTCGCGGGCTGGACGCTGGCCGACCATCAGAGGTACTGGCGGGACAAGCGCGGCAGCGTCGGACGCGCCAACCCCGGGGCCGAACTGCGGGTGGTCGGCGACGGCGGCGACCCAGTGCCAGCAGGCCAGATCGGTCTGCTGGAAGTAAAGCCGGCGCAACTCGGAGCGTCGGCGGACTGGATCCGCACCACCGACATGGCGCGCCTGGACACCGACGGGTTCTTGTGGATCGTCGGTCGAGCCGACCAAGCGATCATTCGCGGCGGGTTCAAAGTCATGCCCGACGACGTACGCGGCGCCTTGGAAAGTCACCCTGCCGTAGCGGGGGCCGCAGTCGTCGGGCGACACGACGAAAGGCTCGGCGAGACGCCAGTGGCCATGGTCGAACTGCGGGAAGCATCGGACGCCGCCACACTCATCGGTTATCTGCGGAACCGGTTGGCCCGCTATGAGATTCCCACCGAGATCGCGATCGTCGCCGAACTGCCCCGAACACCATCCGGCAAGCCGGACCTGGGCGCGATCCGGCGCCATTTCAGCGAAGCGCATTCCGCGGCGCGAGAACACCATGCCGAGTGAATCGGCCACCGTCGGTCAACTACTCCGCAGGCAAGCTCGCAGCAGGGGCGATCACCCTCTGTTGATCGGCGATGCCGAACGGATCAGCTACGCCGAAGCCGAAAGGATTTCGGCGGTCCTGTCCCGTGGCCTTGTCGATCTCGGCGCCGGCAAGGGAACCCATGTCGGACTTCTCTACCCCAACGGTGTCGCTTTTGTCGTCGGGATGCTGGCCGCGGCGCGGATCGGCGCTGTCGTCATACCCTTTTCGACGTTCGTCACCGCCCGCGAACTGCGCGAGCAACTCCTCGACAGTGACACCGAAATCCTTGTCGCGGCTCCGTCCTTCCGATCCCACGATTACGCACAACGCCTGACCGAGGTTTTGCCGGGCTCCCCTTTGGACTCCGACGATCGCTTGTTCAACGCCGCCGTACCACAATTGCGCCACGTCATTTTCGACGTCTCACAGATCCGACGGCGCGCCGAAAGCGTTGACGAGGCGCTGCTGACGGCGATGGAAGACGACGTCGACGGCTCCGATCCGGTGACGATTGTCTACACCTCGGGCACCACGAGCGCGCCCAAGGGCGTGCTGCACACCCACGCCGCGCTACTCGACCATCAGCGGAATCTGAACGCGGTTCGAAATCTCAGCTCGGCGGACAGGCTGTTCTGCAATTCGCCCTTCTTCTGGATCGGCGGATTGGGATTTGCCCTGCTGGCGACCATGGTCGCCGGGGCGGCGCTGATCTGCTCGAACGCCGACGAACCCGACCAGACGCTGGATCTGCTCGAGGCCGAAAAACCCACCGTCACCAATGGTTTCGTCGCCGGGATCAGGCAGCTGACGCGGCATCCGAGCTTCGCCGACCGCGACCTGTCCTCGATGCAGCGGGGCAACCTGTATCCGATCATGGCTCCCGAGACACGGCCGAACGACCCCGAGTTGAGACACAACATGCTCGGCTCGACCGAGGCGGGCAGCGTCGTGTTGATCAGCAATGACGACACCGATCAGCCCGAGAATCGACGCGGATCGTTTGGCAAACCGGCGCCCGGCCTGGACGCCAAGATCATCGACCCGGACACCCAACTGTCCGTCGAGGAGGGCGCACTCGGCGAACTGTGCATTCGCGGACCGTGCCTGATGCAGCGCTATTACAGACGCAGCCGGGAGGAATGCTTCGACGCCGATGGATGGTTGCACACCGGGGATTTGGCCGCCACCGACAACGACGGGTTCTTCTACTACATCGGCCGCCGCGGATCGATGATCAAAACCGCCGGCGCCAATGTCTCTCCCAGTGAGGTCGAGAAGGCGATCGCGAAAGTCACGGGCGGTGCCGTGGCGCACGTGTTCGGGATCGCGGACCCTGACCGAGGCCAGGCGATCGCCGCCGTCGTCGTCGCGGACAACGAGGCCGAGTTCGACGAAGCCCGCCTTCGTCGCCAACTCGCAGTCGAACTGTCCGCTTACAAGATTCCGAAACGGCTCACCGTGCTGGCGTCGTCTGAGTTGCCGCTGCTGGCCAGCGGAAAGCCCGACTTGCTTCGATTGAAAAGCCTGTTCGATGCCTGACACCATCGACGCGCTGGTACGGCAGCACGCTGCTCAGACCGCGACCAAAGCCGTGGTGATCGATTCGGACCGTCGGCTGAGTTATGGCGAACTCGACCGCACCACAATGGATCTGGCTGCTGGATTCCTCGAGGCAGGAGTCGGAAAGGGTACCCGGGTCGGGCTCATCATGCCCAACGGCGTTGGTTGGGTGCAGGTCGCCATCGCGCTCACCCGGATCGGCGCGGTGCTGGTGCCGTTGAGTACTTTGTTGCCCGCACGCGAATTGATCGCGCAGTTGCGTACCTCCTCGGTGCAGTTCCTGATCAGCGTCGAGGAATTCCGCGGACACCGCTATCTCGACGACCTGGCATCGACCCTCGGGCTGAGTGTTCTCGACGGAACACTGCGGCACACCGAACTTCCTGCGCTGCGCCACGTTTGGACGGCCGATGGCTTACCGGCGGCGTCCGGCGGTTCTTTCGTCGACGCCGTCACCAAGACCGTGACACCGAGCGACACGATGGTCATCATGTTCACCTCCGGCAGCAGCGGCCCACCCAAGGGGGTGGTGCACTCGCACGGCGGTGCGCTCGGCGCCGTCCGCGCGGGTTTGGCGAGCCGCTGCATCGATGCCGACTCGCGCCTCTATCTACCGATGCCCTTTTTCTGGGTAGGCGGTTTCGCCAGCGGCGTGCTTTCCGCGCTGGTGGCCGGCGCAACGCTGATCACCGAGAAGATTCCACAACCGGAGACGACCCTGCGTCTGCTGGAGCGCGAACGGGTGACCCTGTTTCGCGGCTGGCCCGATCAGGCCGAGGCACTGGCGCGCCACCCGTATCGGGCCCGAGTCGACCTGTCCGCGTTGCGCCCCGGCAGTCTGGACGCTTTACTTCCACCCGAGCAGCGTTCCAAACCCGGCTCCCGCGCAACGTTGTTCGGCATGACCGAAGCCTTCGGGCCGTACTGTGGCTATCCCGCCGACACCGATCTGCCACGCTCGGCATGGGGTAGCTGCGGCAAACCTTTTCCGGGCATGGAGGTCCGGATCACCGATCCGGACACCGGACAAACCCTCACCACGGGAAGCATTGGGATGATCCAGATCCGCGGGCCACATACGCTGCGCGGGATATGCCGGCGCAGCCGCGAGGATCTGTTCACCGCCGACGGGTTCTACCCCACCGGGGATCTGGGCCGACTCGACGGCGACGGCTTTCTGTTCTACCACGGTCGATCCGACGACATGTTCAAGGTCAGCGGGGCAACCGTCTATCCCACCGAAGTCGAGCAGGCACTGCGCGACATCGACGGCGTCGACAACGCCTACGTCACCAATCTGCCTGGTGCACAGGGCGATCGGGTGGGCGCCGCGGTGGTGTGCGACACCGGGAGCACCACCGTTGAGCGAATGCGCGAAATGGCCCGGCCACTACTCAGCTCGTTCAAAATCCCAACGGTATGGCTCTTGGTCGACGACGACGACACGATTCCCCGTGGCCCGACCGGCAAGTTGGACATCCGGCGGTTACGCGCGTTGTTGGCCGACGGGCTACCGGGACAAGAGAAACACGAAGGCCGCCAGCCACAGCACCGGGACCCCGCCCAATAGCAGCATCAGAACCCCGATCCACCGCGTGAGCGAAGGTCCGCGCCAGATCGCTGTCAGCAGCAGCAACAGGCCGATCAGTCCGCAGACCGCCGCCGTCCAGCCCCTACCCACAGCGTCTCTGAGGTGTGATCCCGAATCGAAATCGGCGGCCACCGCGGGATCGGTGAGCACTGACCCGGCGGCGAAAGCGCTGACTGCCCAACTCGTCGCCGCGCCAGCGCACAGACCCAGTCCGATCAGGCGGCGATTTCGGTCTCCGGTGATGGTGAGCCGGTGTTGGTAGTCGGCCAACGCATCGGCCATCTCGGAGTCATCGGTCGACACGACAGCAAGTATCGCCTATCCGTTGCCCGATTCAACGACTCCGTGTTCAGCCAGGTGGTCGATCAACGGAGCGGCCCCCGCGGCCAGGTGCTCCGACATCGCCCTGCGGGCAGACTCGCTGTCGCGCTTGGCGAGCGCCGCCACCACTCGGCGGTGGTCTTTGATCGACTGGTCGGGCCAGCCGTCGATGATGGGAAACACGGATTCGGGTGCGTAGCGGGTGATCTGCGACATCATCTGGGCGAGCTTCGGCGAGTCCGCCGCCACGTTGATGGCCCGGTGGAACTCGTGGTTGAGACGCACCGTTCGCTCAATGTCGTTGCCGGCATACGCCTCTTCCAACTGAGACTGTATTTCCCTGAGCTCCCGCAGTTGCTCGTCATCGATGCCGGCCGCAGCCCGGGCGGCAAGCTCGCCACCGACATGCGCCTGCAGGTTGGCCACGTCGGCCAGATCGCGCTCGGTGACCGGTAGCACCACAAAGCCGCGCCGAGGCTGCTGCGCCAACAGCCCCTCGGACCGCAGCTCGAAGAGGGCTTCCCGCACCGGCGTGACGCTGATCCCCAGCTCGGCAGCCAGCTGATCCAACCGGACGTATTCTCCCGCCGAATACGTCCCATCGAAGATCCGCTTACGGACATAGCGCGCAACGTCTTCCGAGAGTTGAGGTCGCGCGGCGAAATCCGGGACGCTCACCGTCAAATCCGATACTCGGCAAGCAGTCGCTTGCTGATGATGGACTTCTGGATCTCGCTGGTTCCCTCACCGATGAGCAGGAACGGCGCATCACGCATCAGACGCTCGATTTCATACTCTTTGGAGTAGCCGTAACCGCCGTGGATGCGGAAGCTCTGCTGGGTCACCTCGGCACAGAACTCACTGGCGAGATACTTCGCCATTCCGGCGGCGACGTCGTTGCGCTCACCGGAGTCCTTGAGCCGGGCGGCATTGACCATCATCAGATGAGCGGCTTCGACTTTGGTTGCCATCTCTGCGATTTGGAATGCGATCGCCTGATGTTCGGCGATCGGCTTACCGAAGGTGTGCCGCTGTTGGGCGTATCGCGCGGCGAGCTCGAACGCCCGAAGGGCCACACCGACAGCCCTGGCCGACACGTTGACCCTCCCGACCTCGATGCCGTCCATCATCTGATAGAAACCCTGCCCAGGCTTTCCGCCCAGGATGTCCTCGGCGCTCGCGGCGTATCCATCGAAGATCAGCTCGGTGGTGTCGATCCCTTTGTATCCGAGCTTGTCGATCTTGCCCGGAATCAACAGCCCGGGTTCGACTTCGCCGAACCCGGTTGGCTTTTCGATGAGGAACGCGGTCAGGTTACGGTGCGGCGCTTCGGCTCCCTCGTCGGTACGGACCAGCACGGCGACCAAACTCGAGCTCGCGCCGTTGGTCAGCCACATCTTCTGGCCGTTGATCGTGTAGTCGCCGTCGCTGCCCCGGGTGGCGCGGGTGCGGATCGCGGCGACGTCGGATCCCAACTCCGGCTCCGACATCGAGAACGAACCGCGGATCTCACCGGTCGCCATGCGCGGCAGGAAGCGTTGCTTCTGCTCGTCGGTGCCGTGCTGGCGCAGCATGTAGGCGACGATGAAGTGGGTGTTGAGCACGCCGGAGATGCTCATCCAACCCCTGGCCAGTTCTTCGACGCACAGGGCGTAGGTCAGCAGCGACTCACCCAAGCCGCCGTATTCCTGCGGGATCATCAAGCCGAACAGACCCATCTCGCGCATCTGGTCGACGATCGCTTGCGGATAGGTGTCGGTGCGCTCCAGCTCGGGCGCTTTGGGGATGACTTCTTTTTCGACGAATTGCCTCACAGTAGCGATGATTTCGTTCTGAATGTCGGTCAGGCCAACCGTCTGGGCGAGTTTGGTCATGAGGGGCCTTTTCTCTTCGTCAGTGGGCGATTGTTTTCGCATCGGTGAGGCGGATGACGTCGGCGGGGTCCAAACCCAATCCCGCGGTGAGCACGTCGGCGGTATCGCTGCCGAGCCTGGGTGCCGGCTCACCGGCGAAGTGGCTGCCGTCGAACACGGTCGGCAGCCCGGGCGCGAGGTAGTCGCCCAACCCGTCCTGGTACAGCCGGGAGAACAACGGATTCGCGGTAACTCGCTCATCTGCGGCGGTCTCGGCGAAGCTCCGATAGCGCTCGAACAGCACGCTGGTGGCCGAGAGCGCCCGCGTGATCTCGTCGGCCGAGTGATCGGCGAACCAGGTCGCGAACAGGCTGCTGAGCACGCCACGGAAACGATAGCGAACTCCCTCGTCGTCGAAGTCAGCGCCCAACGATTCGGCAAGCGCGGAAACAGCTGCCCCGCAACCGGATACCTCGAGAAGATCGTGGAAGTGTCGTTTTGTCAGCGTCACCACCATGAACGCGGCACCGTCGGAGGAGGTGAAGTCCTGACCGTACTGCCCGTAGATCGCGTTGCCCAGACGCTCGCGTTCGGTGCCGTTCACCTGGGGCTCGGTGAGCAGTCCCAGATTGCCTGCGGTGGCCAGGGCGACATCTTCGAGCGGAAGGCTGATCTGTGCACCCATACCGGACCGGTCGCGTCGGCGGACTGCGGCGACCACGGCAAGCGCGGCGTAGAGACCGCAGCAAACGTCCCACGCCGGCAGTACGTGGTTGATCGGGCCGGCGTGGTCTACCGGGCCGGTGACCAACGGAAATCCGGTTGCCGCGTTGACCGTGTAGTCGACGCCGGTGGAGCCGTCGTGGCGGCCGAGCACCTGAAGGTGGATCAGGTCGGAACGCTTGGCGACGAGCGTCTCATACGACAGCCAGGGCAGTCCCGCAGCGTTGGTCACCACGATGCCGTCACCCGCGACGATCAGCCGCTGAACCAGTTCTTGGCCATCAGTGGAGCGCAAATCGATGGTGGCCGAGCGCTTTCCCTTGTTGAGGCCGGTCCAGTAGATCGATGTGCCGTCCTCGGTGACCGGCCATCGGTGCGTGTCCGATGCGCCGCCGATCGGGTCGACTCGGATCACCTCGGCGCCCAGTTGACTCAGCGTCATGCCACACAGGGGCGCCGCGATGAAGCTGGACACCTCGACGACGGTGAGATCGGCTAACGGCGTTGTCACCGCGGGCCGACCCGCTCGAAAATCGCTGCGAGTCCTTGCCCGCCGCCGATGCACATGGTTTCCAGTCCGTAGCGGGCGTTACGGCGGGTGAGTTCGCGGGCCAAGGTCGCCAGCATCCTGCCGCCGGTCGCGCCCACCGGGTGGCCCAGTGAGATGCCCGACCCGTGCACGTTCGTGCGTTCTAGGTCGGCTGCGCCAAAGCCCCACTCCCGCATGACCGCAAGCGCTTGCGCGGCGAACGCCTCGTTGAGCTCGATCAGGTCGATGTCGCTCAGTTGCAGGCCCGCTTTGGCCAGCGCCGCCTGGGTGGCCGGCACGGGGCCGATTCCCATCACGTCGGGCGCCACGCCCGCACTGGCCCACGACACCAGCCGGACCAGCGGAGTGAGACCGAGTTCGGCGGCTCGTTCCGGAGTGGTCACCAGACACATGGACGCGGCATCGTTTTGTCCGCTGGCGTTGCCGGCCGTCACCGTTGCGTCGGGATCATCCTTGAGCAGAACGGGTTTGAGCTTGCTCAGCGACTCCACCGTGGTGTCGGCGCGCGGGTGCTCGTCGGTGTCGATCACTTCTTCACCGCGACGGCTCCGGACCGTGACCGGGATGATCTCCTCGGCCAGCACGCCGTCCTTCTGCGCGGCGACCGCGCGCTGGTGTGAGATCACCGCGAGTTCGTCCTGCTCCTGGCGCGAGATGTCGTACTGGCGACGCAGGTTTTCCGCGGTCTCCAGCATGCCGCCGGCCACCGGATAGCGGCGTCCACCGGCGGTGGTGCGCCCGCGAGCCAGCCCGTCGTGCACTTGCACACCGCGGGCCCCACCCCAGCGCATGTCGGTGGAATAGAACGCGACGTTGCTCATGCTCTCGGCGCCGCCGGCCACCACGAGATCGTTGTCGCCCGACTGGATTTGCAGGCACGCCTGGATAACGGCCTGCAGGCCCGAACCACATCTGCGGTCGACCTGCATGCCGGGCACCGTCACCGGCAGGCCGGAATCAAGGCCGACCACGCGTCCGATCGCGGGGGCCTCGCTGTTCGGATAGCAATGACCGAGAATGACGTCCTGCACCGCCTCGGGCGCAACGCCGGTCCGCTCAAGGAGTCCGGTGAGCGCGGCGACGCCGAGTTCGACGGCGCTCTGCGCCTTGAACATTCCGCCGTAGCGCCCGATGGGCGTCCGAACGGGCTCGCAGATCACCGCATCGCGAGTGCTCACAGGTGCCTTCCGCCGGTTACCTCAAGAACGGTTCCTGTCATGTACGACGACAGATCGCTCGCGAGGAACAGTGCGACCTTGGCGACTTCGTCGGGCTCGCCGGCCCGTCCCATCGGTATCTCGGCCAGCTTTTCGTCCCAGATCCGTTGCGGCATGGCCTCCGTCATCGCCGACCTGATCAGCCCGGGCTGGATCGCGTTCACTCGCACTCCGAGGTGTGCGAGCTCCTTGGACGCCGCCTTCGTCATGCCGACGATGCCGGCTTTCGCCGCCGAATAGTTGGTCTGGCCGATCATGCCAACCTTCCCGGAGATCGACGACATGTTCACGATCGCGCCGCTTTTGTTCTCCCGCATGATCGCGGCGGATTTGCGCAGCCCGTTCCAGGTCCCTTTCAGGTGCACGGCGATCACCTGGTCGAACTGGTCCTCGGTCATCTTTCGCATCGTCGCGTCACGGGTGATGCCGGCGTTGTTGATCATGATGTCCAGCGAACCGAATCCCTTCACCGCAGCACCGATCAGCGCGTCGACATCGTCGCCGGACGTCACGTCGCAGCGCACCGCCAGGGCAACCTCGTCACCGCCGAGTTTGGCGGCCGCTTCGTGCGTCGCCTCGAGATTCACGTCGCCGAGCACCACCTGCGCGCCCTCGTCCACGAAGAGCTGCGCGATGGCCAAGCCCAGACCCTGGGCTCCACCAGTGATGACTGCGGTCTTACCGCTCAACAACGCCACACGATCACCGTCTTCCTGTTTACGTCCCCGAGGCGAGACAATTCGAACATCATATTTCATATATGATCGCGCCAACACGACGGTCAGCGGGTCCCATGCCACCGCGCATGACCGTGATCGCACCGCCGACAAAGGAGCGTTGATTCATGCCCACTGCTGCCGTCGACGACGACGATTTCCAGCAGATACTGGCGCAGACCCGCCAATTCGTCCGTTCCGCCGTGGTACCCCGCGAGCAGGAGATTCTCGCGACCGATCAGGTGCCCGACGATCTTCGGAACCAGGCCAAGGACATGGGCCTGTTCGGGTATGCCATTCCTCAGGAGTGGGGCGGACTCGGCCTCGACATCACCCAGGACGTCGAGCTGGCGATTGAACTCGGCTATACCTCGCTGGCTCTTAGGTCGATGTTCGGCACCAACAACGGCATCGCCGGCCAGGTGCTGGTCGGCTTCGGCACTGACGAGCAGAAGGCCACCTGGCTGGAAGCGCTCGCCTCAGGGAAGGTCGCGTCGTTCGCATTGACCGAACCGGGGGCGGGATCGAACCCGGCAGGCTTGCGCACCAAGGCAATTCGTGACAATGGGGATTGGTTGATCTCCGGCGAGAAGCGATTCATCACCAACGCTCCGGTCGCGGATCTGTTCGTCGTGTTCGCGCGGACCCGCCCGGCTGACGACGCCGGGCCCGGCATCGCGGTGTTCCTGGTGCCGGCCGACACACCTGGAGTGGAGGTGGGCCCCAAGGACGCCAAGATGGGACAAGAGGGTGCCTGGACCGCCGACGTTCGCTTCACCGATGTCCGAGTGCCGGACGGCGCGCTGATAGGCGGCAGCGAGGACATCGGCTACCGGGCGGCGATGACCTCGCTCGCACGCGGCCGGATTCACATCGCGGCGCTGGCCGTGGGTGCCGCTCAACGTGCCTTGGACGAATCCGTCGCATACGCGGCCACCGCGACTCAGGGCGGCAATCCGATCGGCAGCTTTCAACTCGTGCAGGCGATGCTCGCCGATCAGCAGACCGGAGTGATGGCCGGGCGCGCCCTCGTTCGCGATGCGGCCCGGCTCTGGCTCAACGACGAGGACCGGCGGATCGCCCCGTCGGCGGCCAAGGTGTTCTGCACCGAAATGGCAGGCAAGGTCGCCGATCTCGCGGTGCAGATCCACGGCGGCAGCGGATATATGCGCGACGTGCCGGTCGAACGCATCTACCGGGACGTGCGCTTGCTGCGACTGTACGAGGGCACCAGTGAGATCCAGCGACTCATCATCGGCTCGAACCTGGTCAAGGCCGCCCAACGCAAGCAGTGACCAGGGCCCGGAAGGCTTCGCGCTGACGTGCCGTATCGTGCCCGTTACAGTGACCTTTACGATATGGAGCGCACATGACCGGGCGACTCACGGGCAAGGTGGCATTCATCACCGGCGCGGCGCGAGGCCAGGGTCGCGCGCACGCCGTGCGAATGGCCCGCGAAGGCGCTGACATCATCGCCGTCGACATTGCCGACAAACTTCCGTCGTGTGTGCCGTACGACTCCGCGACCCCGGAAGAACTCGCTGAAACCGTTCGGCTCGTGGAGGCCACGGGTCGTCGAATCATCGCTTCGGCAAGCGACGTTCGTGATTTCGATGGGCTGAGCGACACCGTGCGCGACGCCGTGGACAGCCTCGGCCGCCTCGATGTCATCGTCGCCAACGCAGGCATCTCGGCCCCCCAGGTTTGGAACGAGATCACGCCCGAATCGTTCCGCGACGTCATGGACGTCAACGTGACCGGCGTGTGGAACACGGTGATGGCCGGCGCGCAGCGGATCATCGACGGCGGCCGCGGCGGGTCGATCATTCTGATCAGCTCGGCGGCGGGCCTCAAGATGCAGCCCTTCATGATTCACTACACCGCCAGCAAGCACGCCGTCACCGGGATGGCCCGTGCCTTCGCGGCCGAACTGGGTCGGCATTCGATCCGGGTCAACAGCGTGCACCCGGGGCCAGTCAACACCGCGATGGGAAGTGGCGACATGGTCGCCGCGGTGGCGAGTGCCAACGAGACCATTCCGCAGATGGCGAACGTACTCACACCGTTCCTGCCGAATTGGGTGTGCGAGCCGGAAGACATCGCCGACACCGTGTGCTGGCTGGCCAGCGACGAATCGCGAAACGTCACCGCGGCGGCGGTGCCGGTCGATCAGGGCTCTACGCAGTACTAGGAACCGTTGCGCGCCAACGTCATATCGTCGTCGCCTGTTGCGACGCGTAATCGCTGACGAGTTCCAAGGTGCCCAGATCGCGGATTGCCTGGCAGCCTCGGGCCAACATGGTGAGAACCATGTCGTCACCGCGGTCGGTGGCGGTGGAGAACGCGAATCCCAGCGCGGATATCAGCAGGGCCTGGATTACGCCGAGGCGGTAATCGCGCCAACAGGTTTCGCGGCTATACCCGGTGACGCCGTAACCTGCGAGGGCTCGGTGGTATTCGTCGACGAGGCCGTGCTCGATCGATGCACGCAACTCGGGCTTGAGGCTGGTCGCGGTGAAGTACGCGAGATCGCGGGCGGGCAGACCGACGCCGAGCGTCTGCCAGTCCACCACCGTCACGCCGGCTCCGTCGGGATAGAACAGCAGGTTGTCGAGCCGGTAGTCGCCATGCAGCAGGGCGAAGCGGTCCCGCTCGGCGAGCAGCCACGGCGTCACCAAATCCATTGCCGCGGTGAAGGTTTCCCGGTCGGCGGAGCTCATGCGATCACCGAGTTTGTCCAGCGTGATCTCGGCGCTCATCCGCGCGACCTCGCCCAGGCCGCCGGCCGACGCTTCGTCGGGTCGGGCGAAGGCGATCCCGGGAAAGTCCAGCCAGACCGGGTCGCACCAGCTCGGCGCGTGCAGTCCGGCCAAGGCCGTGACCGCCAATCGCGCCTCCTGCTCGCCACAACCGGCAATCTGATCACCCTGCGACGCCGGCGCCTGATCCGCGAGAAGGAGCGCATAGTTCAGCGCATCGTCACTGATATCGCAGTAGAAGCACTGCGGTGTCGGCACCTTCACGTGGTCGACGACGCCGGTGTAGAAGGCGCATTCGCTGCGGTATCCGATGGTTACCCTGTCTCGCACGGTGTCGTCCTGCGCAGGCAGTTTGATGACAAACGTCTCGGGCAGGCTGCTCGGTCCGGCGTAGGTCACCGACACCCGATACGTCGCTCCCGTCTGGCCCGTGCCGATAGCGACGACGTCCACACCGGATAGCGGCACGGGTGTGTCGCCACCGAGGACAGCGGAAAGCCACTCGGCGGTGACGTCGTCCGGGTACCGGGGAATGAGCACGGGGTTACTGTAAGCCATACGGCATGAGTTGCAGCCATCTTGTCCGGATCGTCTCACCGCACGTAATGGCTCAATACCCCCCGTCCCGCTTTTGGCCCGTCCTAAGATCGCTGCACTTACCACGCTGCAGGGGTGATCACCATGAAGATGAATGCCGCGGTTCTGTGGGAGTTCAACGCGGAATGGAGTGTCGAAGAGCTGGACCTTGACGGTCCGCAGGACGGTGAGGTCCTGGTGTCCTTCGAGGCGGCCGGGCTCTGCCACTCAGATCATCACGTCCGCACCGGCGACCTTCCCGTTCCCCTGCCCATCGTCGGCGGCCACGAAGGGGCCGGCGTCGTGCAGGAAGTCGGCTCTGGCGTCAGGGACGTGCAGGTCGGCGACCATGTAGTGGCGTCTTTCCTTCCGGCGTGCGGACGCTGCCGTTGGTGTGCAAGCGGCCATCAGAATCTGTGCGACCAGGGCGCGTTGCTGCTGAGCGGCGCCCAGCTCGATGGGACGTTTCGGCGCCGGGTTCGGGACCGCGACGTCGGCGCGGCATGCTTCTTGGGCACATTCGCCCAGTACGGCACGGTGCCGGACTCGTCGATCGTCAAGATCGACGATGACCTTCCGCTCTCGCGTGCGTGCCTGCTCGGGTGCGGGGTCACCACCGGGTGGGGATCGGCGGTCAATACCGCCAAGGTGAGCCCGGGCGACACCGTCGTGGTGATCGGCTGCGGCGGCATCGGTAGTGGCGCGATTCAGGGCGCGCGATTGTCTGGCGCGGAAAAGATTGTCGTGGTCGAGGTCGCGGAATCCAAGCGGGACAAAGCTTTCCAGTTCGGGGCAACTCATTTCACGACGTCAATGACCGAAGCCACGGCTTTGGTCGGCGACTTGACGCGTGGCGTGATGGCCGACTCGGCCTTGCTGACGGTCGGGCTTGCCGAGGGCCACATGATTGGTGAGGCACTGGACATCGTCCGCAAGGGCGGCGCTGTGGTGCTGACGGCGCTGGCATCGATCACCGACGTCACGCCCACGCTCCCGATGGCGATGTTCACACTGTTTCAAAAACGGCTGCTGGGCAGTCTTTACGGCGAGGCCAACCCGCGCTCCGATATTCGTCGGCTGCTGAGCCTTTACCGCGAAGGCAAGCTGTTGCTCGACGAGGCGGTGACCGCCGAGTACAAACTCAACGACATCAACAACGCCTACGACGACATGTTGGCGGGCCGGAATATTCGCGGCGTCATCATCCACGACCACTGAGTCGGATGGCCCGGGGCGTAGCTGAGCCGACACGAAAGCAACTCCGGCTCGTCACGCAGACAGGCGACGACGCAGAACCGCGGCTCCAGGACCGTCGAGTGCATCCAGTGCGGCCGTGCGTCCGCAGACGCTCATCAACAGGGCGCCCATCGGTCCATTGGCCTCGACTCCCACGCGCCAGACCCTGTTTACATCGTTGGCGGACAACCGAATTCCGCGGAGTCGTCCCAACGGGACAAAGCCGATCGGCCAGCCGCCGGTGACAAAATCCATCGCCGACACCGCGTGCAACGCATCCGGCTCGAACGGCAGACCGAGCGGAATCCGGACGTCTCCGCTGTGAACCAGGATGTCCGCCAGCGGACCCCGCGGCCCGAACACCGGTGACGTGATCGGACGATCAGCGTGTTCATACAGAGCGGCAACGATCTCGGGGGTCGGCGCCTGGGCGCGACGTCGCGCCAAAACGTCGATCCCGCGACTCAGGCTCCCGCACCGAACCGCCATCCGAAGAAACCCCGGCATCCCGTCGAGCACTGTGCTCACCACGTGGGCGGCGACCGTCTTGACGTCCCAACCCAGGCACAGGCTCGGTGTCGCCAACTGCGCCTCGTCGAGGTCGTTGATCAGACTCGCGAACCGGCGCCGCTGATCTGCCACCGCCGCGAAAACGAACTGATCGTCGCCGGAACCGGCCACCGTTAATCCTCGTCCCTTGGTGTCCAGAGGTGGGTCGATTCCGAGCGGCCTCGCAGCACCGTCTCGCTCTCCGACACCCAATGCCCACGCTCGGCAGCGTCAGAGCGGTCTATCGCGGCGGCCGAGCAGACAATCCGCTGATTCAGTGTCTTGGCGAAGTCGGCCAGGCGCGCCGCCTCGTTCACCGCATCGCCGACAACCGTGTATTCGTAACGCTTTTCGGCACCGATGTTTCCGGCGAACACCGGTCCCGCCGACACCCCGATCCCGAAGTCGACCTGCGGCAGTCGATGTAGTTGGTTGCGGATCCGCCTGGCCGTGGCCAGCGCGGCGGACGCCGAATCGTCCAGCGCCAGCGGCGCACCGAAGACCGCCAACGCTGCGTCACCCTGGAATTTGTTGACCAGGCCGCGGTGGTCGTCGACGGCGCTGACCACGATGTGAAAGAACTCGTTGAGGACCTGGGCCACCTCTTGCGGCGGCCTGTTCGCTGCCAACGTCGTCGAGCCGACCAGGTCGATGAATAGGACTGCCGCCTCACGGACATCACCGGACAGCGAGGTGCCCTCCTCGAGCGCGCGACGAGCCACGTCGGCCCCGACATGGCGGCCGAACAGATCACGCAGCCGGTCGCGTTCGCCGATTCCCGCGACCATGCGATTGAATCCATCTTGGAGACGGCCGATTTCAGACTTTTCGTAGACGCCGACGAAGGTGTCGATGTCGCCTCGCTCGACGTGCGCCATCGCGTCGACGACCTCGCGCACCGGGTCCGATATCGATCGGGACGTCATGATCATGACCGGAAGCCCAATTAGGATCGCCACGAGCGTGACAACCAGAATGGGCATCTCGACCGAGCCGGACTTCTGAATGATCCAGCCGTTCGAGCGGGTCAGCACGAGCCCCGCGATCGCGAGACTCGGCAGACCGCTTCCCAACAGCCACATGCCGACCAGCCGCGTGAGCACGCTGGGCGCAACCACGAGGCCCTCGCTCCCCTTTGAGGCCGCGAGCATGATCGGCCGCAGCGATCGCTGGGTGAGCAGCAGGCTGAGGCTGGCGGCCGCCGATCCACCGAAGATGACCGACAGCAGGGTCGGAACCCAAAGAGCCCTAACGCCGATCAGATTCAGGAACAGGTAAGTCAGGCCACTGACCGCCCACACCACCGCGAGGAGCATCGACTGCCGCGTGATCAGGCGCATGGCCGACCGTCGCTGATCGGCATTCGGTTGCCGCCCGCCGACGAACCACCGCAGTACCGGGACAAGATTCGCGACACCGCCGCCCGCGACCGCGGCGGTCCCGAGCACGACGACGACCGCCGTGGTGAGCAGGCTGCTCGGCGAGAAGTACACCTGCGCCCGATCGGCGAACTGACCGTGAAGCGGAATGACGATCGCCGCGGCATCCGCGCACCCGATCAGGTGGCCGCAGGCAAGACCGGCCGCATAGCGAAAGGCCATCCGGCGGCCGGTCTCGCGCGGCGATCGTCCGGGGTCGGTCACGGGGATCAACGTAGCCCGCCGACGATGCACGCCGGCGGACTTACCGCAGGTGCGTCAGACCGCGGGGTATCCCACGGACTTGACCTCGGTGTACTGGTCGAAGCCGGCCACACCGTTCTGGCGGCCGACGCCGCTGTCCTTGTAGCCGCCAAACGGAACGTCGGCGCCGTAAGGTGCGCCGCCGTTGACGCCAATGAAGCCGGCCTTGATGCGCCGCGCCACCGCCAGCGAATGCTCCAGCGAACCCGACATGACGTTGCCGGCCAAGCCGTACGGGCTGTCGTTGGCGATCCGGATCGCCTCTTCTTCGTCGTCGAACGGAATCACCGACAGCACCGGGCCGAAGATCTCCTCCTGGGCGATCGTCATCTTGTTGTCGACATCGGTGAAAAGCGTTGGCCGGATGAAGTATCCCTTGTCGAAGCCGGTCTCCGCCCCGGGTCCGCCGACCAACGCGGTGGCACCTTCCTCGACGCCCTTCTTGATGTACTCGCTCACGCGGTCGAACTGCCGCTGCGAAATCACCGGGCCGCACAGGGTGCCGGGGTCCTGCGGGTCACCGCAGGTGACGTTCTCGTAGATGCCCTTGAGGATCGCGACACCCTCTTCGTAGCGAGACCGCGGCAGCAGCATCCGGGTCGGGTTGGCACACCCTTGTCCGGCGTGCATGCACGGGGCGATGCCGATCGCGCAGGCCAACCCGAAGTCGGCGTCCTCCAAGACGATCGTGGCGGACTTGCCGCCCAGTTCGAGGAACAGCCGCTTCATGGTGGCCGCGCCCTTTTCCATGATCCGCTTACCAACCACCGTCGACCCGGTGAACGAGATCAGGTCGACCTTGGGCGACAGCGTAAGTTCCTCGCCGACAAAGTGATCCGATGCGGTGATGACGTTGACGACGCCGGCCGGGATGTCGGTCTTTTCGGCGATCAGCCGGCCCAGGCGGGTCGCGTTGAACGGGGTGTTGGGCGCCGCCTTGAGCACCACGGTGTTGCCGGTTCCCAGCGCCTGGCCGAGCTTGTTGAGGGTGACCTCGAACGGGAAGTTCCACGGCACGATCGCACCGACGACGCCGACGGGCTCGCGCCACTGCTTGATGGTGGTGTTCGCCCCGGTAAGGCTGATCACGCGGTCGCCCAGGTCGGTTTCCCAGGCGTACTCGTCGATCAGCCGGGCCGGGTACTTCAGCCCGTCCTGAAGTGGGGCGTCCAGCTGTGGGCCGAACGTGATGGCCCGGGGCGATCCGACTTCGAGGATGAGCTCCTCGCGCAGCTCTTCCTTCTCGGACTCGATCGCGTCATGCAGCTGCAACAGGCAGCGCTTGCGCAGCTCTTTGTTGGTCGACCAGTCGGTGTCGTCAAAAGCGCGGCGGGCGGCGTCGATGGCCCGGAGCATGTCCTCTTTCGAAGCATCGGCTACCTCGCCGAGCGACTCCTCGGTGGCCGGGTTGAGATTGGTGAAGGTGCCGGCCTGGCCGTCGACCAACTTCCCGTCGATCATCATCTTCGGCTCGAAGCGAACCTTTACAGTCTCAGTCATGTTTGTCGCTCTCTGTAGTTGGGACGCCGAGCAGGGCACCGTGATGCAGATTACTATGGGAAGCCTTACGGGAAGACAGCCGGTTGGCAACCCTCGACCCGCGAGCATCACTGTCCGAAGTTGTTGACCAAATATCTGTTCCACCGTAGAGTTCGGCATCACCCGTCGTCAATCGCCTGAAGCCAATAGGAAACGTGGATTTCTCATACCCACCAGAGGTGGAACAGGTCCGCAAGGAATTGCGTGCTTGGCTGGCCGCGAACTTGACCGACGATGTGATCGCCGCCAACCGCGGCCGGGGTAGCGACGAGGCGGCCTTTCAAACCCTACGGGGTTGGAACGCGACGATGGCCGACGCCGGCTGGGGGGCCGTTTCCTGGCCTCAGGAGTACGGCGGTCGCGGGGCGGGGGTGCTCGAGCAGTTGGTCTGCGCGGAAGAGACCACCCGCGCCCGGGTGCCGATCCACCTCAACGTGATCGGGATGAACAACATCGCGCCGGCGATCATGCAGCACGGGACCGAGACGCAGAAGCGCACGCTGCTCCCCCGGATGATGCGCGCCGACGACATCTGGTGCCAGGGCATGTCGGAACCCGAAGCCGGATCCGACCTCGCCTCGCTGCGCACTCGCGCGGTACGGGACGGGGATCACTTCGTCGTCAACGGCCAGAAGATCTGGACCTCACTGGGACACCGGGCCCAATGGTGCCAGCTGTACGTGCGCACCGACCCGGAGGCGCCGAAGCACAAGGGCATCTCGTGCCTGATCCTCGACATGTCGTTGCCGGGCATCGAAGTTCGGCCACTCGTCACGATGAGTGGCGAGGCAGATTTCGCCGAAGTGTTCTTCAACGATGTGCGGGTGCCCACCGACGCCCTGCTCGGTCCGGAGAACGGCGGCTGGGGAATCGCCACCACCACGTTGAGTCACGAGCGGGCCGGGGCCGCACGCCTGTACACCGAGATGCAGACTCGGTTGGCCGAACTCGTCGCCGACCTCGCTGACGTCAAGATCGGCAACCGGCCGGTGCTGGAGGACCCCACGACGCTACGACGTCTCGGCGAAATCGCTTTGCGCATAAAATATCTCGAGCTGCTGTGCCAGCGGTCGATCTCAGCGGTCCTGCACGGCGGCGACGCATTCGGGTCGGCAAGCCTCGCCAAGACGATCTGGGGAGAGGTTGGGCAGGACATCGCCGCGTTGGCCTTCGACCTGATCGGGATGGACCCCGCCGGACGCCGCTGGGCCGACTACCGTTTGACGGCGCGCTCGCTGACCATCGCCGGCGGGACGACGCAGATCAACAAAAACATCACCGCGCAACGCATTTTGGGGTTACCGCGCTCATGAACCTCGAACTGACTGACGAGCAGATCGCGTTGCGCGACACCGTGCGAAGCTTTCTCGCCGAAAGGGCTTCGATCGCCGAGCATGTCCGCCCAATGCTCGACGACGACACCGGCACGACCGACGCGGTGTGGCGCGGGCTCGCCGACCTCGGCGCCACCGGGCTGCTCGTACCACCGGAATACGACGGCGCCGGCATGACGATGGTCGAGGCAGGGATCGTCGCCGAAGAACTCGGCGCCGGGCTCTACCCCGGGCCATGGCTGTCCAGCGCCGTCGCCGCGACCCGCGCGCTGGCACGCTTCGAGGTGGCCGGCGACTTCAGCGCCACGCTTCTCACCGGAATCGCCGACGGTTCCACGATTGCCACGGTCGGCCCGCTGGACGGACCGCGCCCGACCGTGGTCGAAGTCGGCAACGAGGTTGCGCTCCGCGGCGAGATCGACAGCGTGTGGGACGCCGCCGCCGCCGACGTGTTGCTCGTCGTGGCCGACGACCGAGATGGCACAGGCCTTTTCGCGGTCCAAACGTCGACGCCCGGGATCGGCAGCATGCTGCACACGGGAATCGACCAGACACGCAAGCGGTTTCGCGTCAGTCTCGAGGACACCCCCGCGCAGCGACTGAGCGCCGCAGGGCCGCCGGAATCCTTGGCGGCGCTGGTCGATGACGTGACGATCGCCTGGGCCGCCGACGCACTGGGCGCGGCGCGGGCACTTTTGCAGCTCGTCGTCGAATACGCCAAAGTACGACGGCAATTCGGCCAGCCGATCGGCGCATTCCAGGCGGTCCAGCACCTGTGCGTCGATATGTACGAAACGGTCGAGCTGGCTCGCAGCGGGGTGATCCACGCGCTGTGGGCCGCCGACGCGGGCGACCGGGCCGAACGACATGCGGCCGCGGTGCGCGCGAAGGCGTTCGCCGGCCGACTGGCCGCCGTCGGCGACACGGCCATCCAAGTGCTCGGTGGGATCGGCTACACCTGGGAGCACGACGCCCACCTCTATCTCAAGCGACTGCTGAGCTGGAGCGCGTTCCTCGACGGGCCCGACCGCTACCTGGTGCAGCTCGGCGCGCAGCTCGCCGAGTCGGTTCTGCACTGATCACGGCCTGACGCCAACTGCGTGAATACCGCTCAACCTGCACAATCGTCTCGCAGCAACCTGGTAGCGTCAAACCAAATATTGGGTCAGCGATCTCGTGGGATACCGGTGGGAGCTGTGGAGGTGTCGTGGGGCTTCAGCAACCATCCGAGGCTGCAGCAACACCGAGCTCCGCACGCATAGACTTGCCCGATGCCAATTCGTTGGTCCGGTCTGATAGCGCCGGACGTTCTCGCGTGACGCCGCGGGGACGGGGCACCGCCAAACACACTGTCGCCAAGGCAGAGCGCGGAAGCGCTTACGACGACGGGACTCGTCGCACCGAAATCCTGCAAACCGCTGCGTCATTGATCGCATCGTCGGGCCTGCGGACGTCGCTGCAAGAGATCGCCGACGCGGCCGGCATCTTGCCGGGCAGCCTTTACCACCACTTCGAATCGAAGGAAGCCATCCTCGTCGAGCTGGTACGGCGGTACTACGCCGACTTGGACCGGATCGGCGAAATCGCCCACGAGCAGTTGGACCAAGCCGACTCGCGATCCGTCGCGGACAAGATCGTCGAATTGGGATCCGCGATCGCGCGCTGCGCCGTGCAGCACCGGGCCGCGCTGCAGATGTCCTTCTACGAGGCGCCCAGCGCGAATCCCGAACTCGTCGAACTGCTGCAAAACCCGCCGACCGCCGTCCAGCAAGCGATGCTGCAGACACTGCGCGCGGGCAGGTGGAGCGGCTTCATCCGATCCGACATCGACCTCCCGACGCTGGCCGACCGCATCTGCCAGACCATGATGCACGTCGGGCTCGACATCATCAGGCACACCGGCGCGGCCGATCAGACCGCAGTGGTCATGTGCCGGATCATGTTGCACGGTTTGGCCAGTCGGGATTACAGCGATCGGGAACTGAACGATTCCAACGCCTTCGCCGCCGCTGAGGAGGCCATCAAAACGTGGACCGATGAAAGCGAGTCCAACGGCAACGACAAAGCCGCGCATGTGCGTTCGGTAGCGCGAGCCGAGTTCGGCAGGAAGGGCTACGAGGTCACCACGATCCGCGACATCGCCGCCGCGGCGGGCCTTGGCACCGGCACGGTGTATCGGTTGATCGGATCCAAGGACGAACTCCTCGCCTCGATCATGGAGTCGTTCGGCAAGAAGGCCGGCGGCGGCTTCGCCAGCGTTCTGCGCACGGATGCCACACCGGTCGAGAAACTGGATGCGCTCAGCTGGGTCAACATCAATGCGCTGGACCAATTTCCCGACGAGTGGAAGATCCAGCTTGCATGGATGCGGCAGTCGCCGCCTGACACCCCCAACCCCGGCCTGGCGTTCACCATGCGGCTTCGACAGCTCCGGGGCCTGCTGTCCGACGGCATCGAGTCGGGCGATATTCGCATCGCGGACTCACCCTCGCTGTCGATGCTGGCGCGCTACGTGATGGACGCGTTGTGGGTGCCGGAGAACATCGTCCGCGCTCAGGGCAAGGATGCCGCGCTGATCAATGCCCGCGACACCCTGGTGCGCGGAGCTGCCGAACGTGACACTTCGACCCAAATCTGACAACCAAAATTTCCGATACTCACCGGTAGGCGCGTTTGTCCGCGCATACTTGCGGGGTGCGTTTGTGCCGGATTCCGATTCGTGGATTTCGCATTCGCATCAGCGGCCAGGACTCGGACCGCAGTACCACATAGCTGTTCCACACCACGTACTCGCGCGCCTCATGGTTGGCGTCGCACGAGAGGATTGAAATGACTGGTATCGATCAGTTCCGCTATGACGGCAAGCGGGCACTGGTGGTCGGCGGTGCGACCGGCATGGGCGCCGCGGCCGCCAAGATCGTCGGTGATCTCGGAGCCGAGGTGATCAACTTGGACTACGCCCCGGTGGAATCCGGGCTCGGCCGCGGAATCCAGGTCGACCTTCGCGACCCGGCCTCGATCGACAGCGCGCTCGAGCAAGTCGGTGGGCCGGTCGATGCGCTGTTCTCGGCTGCCGGCATCGCCGACGGACCGGACCTGATGAAGATCAACTTCATCGGCCACCGGCACGTCATCGACCGGCTGATCAACAACGGTCAACTCAACCGGGGCGGGGCCATCTGTTTCATCTCCTCGGTGGCTGGCATCGGCTGGGAAACCGATCTGCCGCGCCTGCAGGAGTTTCTGGCCACACCCGACTTCGAGTCGGCGGACGCCTGGAGCAAGGCGCACGAGGCGGAAAACTTCGGCCACTACGGCACCAGCAAGCAGGCCATCAACGCCTATGTCGCGACGCACGCATTCCCGTTCCTGGCCAAGGGAATTCGGATCAACGCGATCTGCCCCGGCCCGACCGACACCCCGCTGGCCCGCGCCAACGCCGATCTGTGGCTGTCATTCGCGCAGGACTACCGGGAGGCCACCGGTACGGCGACGCACACCCCTGAGCAGATGGGCAATGTGATGGCGTTCCTCAACAGCGACGCGGCCGCCGGTGTCAACGGCGTGACGCTCCTGGTCGACTATGGCCACGTCAACTCGTCCAGCACCGGGACGTTCGAAGCGGGCAAGCCGATCATCGACATGCTGATGGGCAAGATCTCGTTCGGCTGATCCTTAGCGCACGTTTACTCCCCGGGACGCGCGCAGGCTGATAGACAAAGTGTGCGAACTAAACCTGCGTGCGTCGGGAGGTGTCCAGTGAGGCAACGGCTTATCACCGCAGCCGTGAGCGCTGCACTGATTGCGGCATCGTGCTCGGCCTGCTTCACGCAGGACGACAAGACGACGCAGAAGACCGCGCACATCACGGTCGACAACAACTCCCGTACGTCGCACGCCGTCACCTGCAGTCAAGTGAACTGGCTGCTGACGGCCAACATCAGCGTGGCCCCGGCCAATGTGAGGGTGCTGCTCCGACTGGACTCTGATACACCCAAGGTCGAGTCGGTTCATTTCGACAATTTCCTCGGCTTCTCCGGCGTCTCCAACTCGGGCGCCGGTGACGCGAAGATCAAGGTGGTCAAGAACACCTACACCATCACCGGCACGGCTGCCGGCTCCCAACTCAACGATCCACGCACGTCGGTGACCCAACCCTTCAGCATCGAGGTGGGTTGCTGAGGGCCGCTACTGCAGATTCGTCGTCCCGCGGTGGCGGTTGAAACTCCTGCCCGGGCGGCGAATTTTTCAGCCAAGCCCTCAGCCGCAACAGCGGAGCGACAACGACGCCGGTAGCCAACAAGATCAGCAGCACCACGATCGCGGCGTTCATACCTCAATGGTGCCAGTTCGAGCGGTCCATGAGACTAAGAATTTGCACACGCGACACAAATTCAATCGATACCAGTGTTGCAGAAGTTAATTGACCTTGCCTTTCGCGACATTTAACTATGTACCTGTCTGTGCAGCTCAAAGGTGCATTTACGATGCCAACAGAATGGCGCGACGTTTGAAATTATTGGCGGCGGGCTATTGCTGATCACGAGCGTTCCTAACTCAAAAAGAGTTTTCGCTTTGACGACTGGAACCACGTAAGGGGCCCATTGTGAAGACAACGACCATCATCAAGACGGCGATCGGTGCCGCAGGTATTGCCGCGATCAGCTTGACCACCGCGGGAAGTGCTTCGGCCGCGCCGAACATTCAAGGATTCGGCACCAGCGAACCGCTGATCGACGGGCCGATGATCACCAACTACACGGTCAGCAACCTGGAGCCGAGCACCATCGCGATCCCCGGCTTCACACCCAAGGGGACGCTCTACCAGGCTGACATCGTCGTCCGCTCAGACGGCGGCGTAGTCACCCCCCAGGTACGCGACTTCAGCGCGCGCGGGCCCCAACGGCCAGACCTACAAGCTTGTCGACAAGGTCGAGGTCCCGAACGGCCTCAACCCGGCGCCCATCACGCAGGGCAGCGAGTCGAAGGGCACGCTGTACTTCGACGCGACGGGCGCTCCGCCGAACGGCATCGTCTACAACGACGGCCTGCAAGACATCCTGATGTGGACCTCGAATGTGCCGAGCGCGACGACGCCCGGTGGCCCGGGAACGATGACGCCGAGCCAGCCGGGAATGTCCGGCTCTACTGAGCCGGGCGACAGCGGTCCGGCACCCGGTGCGCTCCCCGCGCCGACATCGACCTAAGCGGATCGAACAGTCTCCCTTCGCCATTGGCGGAGGGAGACTTTCGTGTCACCGCAGGTTCGGCTTGAAGGCGTCGGGCGCCTGGCCGAGCCAGCGCAGCGCGGTCCCCGTTCCGATCGGGCCGATGCTGTCGAACATGGTTGCCGAACCGGACCCCACCCCGTCGTTCCCGTAATAGCTCTGCGCGGCCAGCCCGATGTACTCGCCTTGGGGCAGGCGGCTGATCGCCACGGTGTAGTCGGCGTTGATGTAGCGCAGTCCCGCTGTACTCCAATGCGTCAGCGAGCTGATGATGTCTCCGGCAAACGCCGCGCGGGTGAACGGCGTGAGCGGATGGCCGGCCACCATCGGGCGAAACATGCGCGTCCAAGCGAACTTCTGTACGCCGGGCTGCTCCCATTCACGCGGAGGCATTCCCGCACTGCCACTGTCGGACTCGGAGTTGTAGGTCCAGATATCAAACGGCACCTCCGCTTCGAGTGGCTCAGCATGGGCCGGGAGCGCAGGCATCGCCACCGGCGCAGTCCACACCTGCCCCTCGGGTTCGGCGCTGCGTCGCAAGAAGAGCGCGCTGGCCCGCGCAACGATGCGGCCGTGCTGCAGCATCGCGGCGTCGACCAGCTTGATACGACGGCCCTCGCGCAGAACCGATGTCTCGATCGACACGGGTTCGATGGGCACCGGACGCAAGAGGTCGATCGTCAGCCGCGCGGGTTGAAGGTCGTCGTCGTTATTGCGATCCAGCGCCCAGCCCAGCAGTCCGCCGACGATCTGACCACCCATCGTCGCGCCCCAGGGGCCACGGGTCATCGTTCCCGGCACATAGGCATCGCCGTCGGCAGTGAAGAATGCGTCCACCCGCTCATGTTAGGGAGCGGGTCGCACCCTCCGTATCTCGTGCGGGCGGAGGGATTCGAACCCTCACGCTCTCTCGAGCACCGGCACCTAAAGCCGGCATGTCTGCCGTTCCATCACGCCCGCATTAGCCACGCGATCGTACCGCCTTTGCTCTTGGGCGAATGGCGTCCACACGCGGGGTACCTTCTAGGGATGTCCACTACGCGTCGTCGGAGACCCGCGCTGATCGCGCTGGTGATCCTCGCGGCGGGCGGCTGCCTGGCCCTGGGCTGGTGGCAGTGGACCAGATTTGAATCGACATCTGGCAGCTTCCAGAATCTTGGATACGCCTTGCAGTGGCCGGCATTCGCCGCATTCTGCGTCTACGCCTACCGCAAATTCGTCCGCTACGAAGAAGCGCCGCCCGAGCCCCGAAACACCCACGCCGTCAACGAAATACCGGACGGTCTGCTGCCCGAGCGACCCAAGTCCGGGCAACACAGCGCCGACGATCCCGAACTGCGCGAGTACAACGCCTATCTCGCCGAACTTGCCAAGTCGGACAACGACAACCAACAGAAGCAGAACAGGACGACCGCATGACCACAGCCGGCCAAAACATCCGCACCCCGCTGCTTGCCTATCGCGTGATGGCATGGACGACGGGTCTGTGGCTGATCGCGCTGTGCTACGAGATCGTGGTGCACTACGTCGTCAAGGTGCCGAACCCGCCGACCTGGATCGGCATCGTGCACGGCTGGGTCTATTTCGCGTACGTCTTGGCGGCGTTCAACCTGGCGGTCAAGGTCCGCTGGCCGATCGCGAAGACAATCGGGGTGCTACTCGCCGGAACCGTTCCCTTGGTCGGGGTTATCGTCGAGCATTTTCAGACCCGGAATGTGAAGGCGCAGTTCAATTTAGCCTGAGCGCTCATTGTGCCTGAGCGGCTAGCGCACGCAGCGCCGGCAGCAACAGTGCCAGCGCGCGACCGCGATGCGATGCCGCGTCTTTCTCCGCCGAACTCAGCTGTGCCGCAGTGCGATCCTCGCCGTCCGGGATGAACACCGGGTCGTAGCCGAAACCCGCGTCGCCGCGCGGCCCGTCGGCGATGGCACCCGGCCACTCGCCACGGACCACAACTTCGCCGGAACCCGAGACCAGCGCGCAGGCCGAGACGAATGCCGCGCCACGACGCCCAGTCGGGCACGTCTCGCATCTGCGCGAGCAGGAGCGCGGTGTTGCCGGCATCGTCGCCGTGGTTGCCCGACCACCGCGCCGACAGCACACCGGGCATGCCGTTCAGCGCGGCCACCGCCAGCCCGGAGTCGTCGGCGACAGTCGGCAATCCCGTCGCGGCGAATCCGTCGCGCGCCTTGGCCAGAGCGTTGTCTTCAAACGTTGCACCGGTTTCCGGCGCCTCGTCGAATGGCGGCACGTCATTCAGTGACACCAGGGTCAGCCCCGATATCTCGGCGGCATCCAACACCCGGCGCAACTCCGTCAGCTTTTTCGCGTTGCGGCTCGCGACCAGAACACGGGTCACTCGTTAATCCCAAGCATCAGCTAGCCATCGTAATTGAGGTCGTAACCCGCTGCCGCGGCGCAAGATGGGTCAAATGCCCCATGAATTCCGGATGCGCCCAGCGCACAATCCTCTAGAGGCGGTCGTGCGCGGTCGCCACGAACAAGGGGCTTCGCAGCATGAACACCAACCGCGACCTGAGACGAATAGTCGGCGGCGTGCTGCTGACAGGTGGCCTGGCGATGGGCGGCGTAGGACTGGCCGCCACCGCCCAGGCGCACAAGCAGCACAACTGGTGCCCGGGCCAGCCCATGAACTATCCGACGGGGCCCAATGTTGGCTACGACTGGGACATGAACATCTGCCACACCTGGTTCCGGGTGCGCAACGGCAAAGGCAATGTGCCGTACAACGGCAAGCTTCCCAGCGACGTCTGGGACGGTGAGGTTCCGCCGCCCGACTCGGAACCGCCTTGCGGCACAGACATGTTCACCGGTATTCCCGGTAACTGCTAGCGGGGCCAGCTGCGCCGCTCCCCCTCATCGCTGCGCTCTGCATCGTCGCCGGCGGTCAGCTTCCGAACGCCTTGTGCGCCGCGGCGCCTTCGGGCAGCACGCCCGGGTATGGCAACGCCAACGCCTCGTTCTGCGCGACGAACAACTGCTCGCAGGCTCCCTCGGCAGCATCGAGCAATTTGTTGAGTGTCGACCGCGGGAAGGTGGCGCCCTCGCCGGTGCCCTGCACCTCCACCAGCGTCCCGGTGTCGGTGGCCACCACGTTCATGTCCACCTCGGCGCGGGAGTCTTCCTCGTAGGGCAGGTCGACACGCACCCGACCGTCGACCACGCCGACGCTGATGGCGGCGATCGCACAGGACAGCGGCCGCGGGTCCGACAGCTTGCCGGCCGCCGACAGATAGGTCACCGCATCGGCCAACGCGACGTAGGCGCCGGTGATCGCGGCGGTACGGGTTCCGCCGTCGGCCTGCAGCACGTCGCAGTCGATGGCAATGGTGTTCTCCCCCAACGCCGCCAGGTCGATGCAGGCCCGCAGCGACCTGCCGACCAGCCGGCTGATCTCCTGCGTGCGCCCGGACGGCCGACCCTTCACCGACTCCCGGTCGCTGCGAGTGTGGGTGGCCGACGGCAGCATCGCGTACTCGGCGGTGAGCCAGCCCAGGCCGGAGCCTTTACGCCAGCGGGGCACGCCCTCGGTGACGCTCGCGGTGCACAGGACTTTGGTCTGACCGAATTCGATCACCACCGAACCGGCCGGGTGGGAGGTGAACCCGCGGGTGATGACGACCGGTCGAAGCTCGTCGTCGAGGCGGCCGTCTTCTCGTTTTGACACGCCGCCAACCCTAGCGTGCGGTCAACGGCTCAGGAGCGCCCGACGTTGAATGTCTCGCCGCACACCACGGCATGCACGGGGCCGTCGAATTCGGCTTTGGCCTCGCTGATCACGTCCTCGCGAGCGGTCCACGGCGGGATGTGCGTCAGCAGCAACTCCCCCACCCCGGCCGCGGCGGCGATTTGCCCGGCCTCGGTGCCGGAGAGGTGCAGGTTGGGCGGACGGTCGGGCGAGTGCGTCCACGAGGCCTCACACAGGAAGACATCGGCGCCGCGCGCCAAGTCGATGACGGCATCGCAGTAACCGGTGTCACCGCTGTAGACGAATGTGGCGCCTTCAGCGTTGGTGACGCGCATGCCGAAGGACTCGGTCGGGTGGCACACCAGCTTGGGCGTTACGCTCACCGCGCCGATGGTGACGGCTTCACCGTCGACCCAGTGGTGGACGTCGAAAATGTCGGAGCAGTCGTCGATCTCCCCGCCGTACGGTGATGACGCGGCGCCTAGCCGCGACCAGGTGTCGCTCGGCCCGTACAGCAGCGCTTTTCCCTTGGGCGGCGACGGGTGGTAGCGGCGCCACACGAACAGCCCGGGCACATCGAGGCAGTGATCGGCATGCAGGTGCGACAGCAGTACGTGGACCGAACCCGGATCGGCATGCCGCTGTAGCGCGCCGAGCACGCCTCCGCCGAAGTCGATGACCAGCGGCGGGGTGTCCGGTGCCCTCAGCAGGTAACCCGATGCCGGCGAATCCGGGCCGACGACGCTCCCGGAGCAGCCCAGCACGGTAATTCGCACGGTCACTACTGTGCCATGCCCAACGTCATGTTGTTGAAAACATCCGCGGTTTACTGCTGAGTAAGGTCAGCCCGATGCGGCGATGTGACGATGGACCGGCTCGACGCCGGTAATCGCCGGCCCCAGGAACCGCGCCGCGAGGGCAAGAAACGCGTCCGGATCGCCGGTGGCCTCGAACGCACGCAGCGGCGAACCAGCCTCGGGACGGTCCGGGTGCGGATGCAACAAGTCGCGTTCGGTCAGCACGCGAAGCAGATCCTTCGCGGTCTCCTCCGCACTGGATACCAGCGTCACCGCGTCGCCCATCGCGAGCTGGATCAGGCCCGACAGCAGCGGATAATGCGTGCAGCCCAGCACGAGGGTGTCGACGTCGGCGCGCTGCAGCGGCTCGAGGTATCCCTCGGCCAGACCGAGGACCTGACGGCCGCTGGTGATGCCGCGCTCGACGAAGTCGACGAACCGCGGGCAGGCCACCGCGGTGATCTCGGTGTCGCGGGCGGCGGCGAAGGCGTCCTGGTAGGCGCCGGAGGCGACGGTGGCCTGGGTTCCGATCACGCCGATGCGACCGTTGCGGGTGGTGGCGACGGCCCGCCGTACCGCGGGCAGGATCACCTCGACGACGGGCACGTCGTAACGTTCGCGGGCATCGTGCAGGCAGGCCGACGACGCCGAGTTGCAGGCGATGACCAGCGCCTTGACGCCGCGGTCGACCAGGTCGTCGCCGATGGCCAAGGCATGCGCGCGAATCTCGGGAATGGCTGAGCGGCCCGTAGGGACCGTTGCCGGTGTCGCCGACGTAGATGATGTCCTCGTCGGGCAGCTGGTCGATGATGGCGCGGGCCACGGTCAACCCGCCGACGCCGGAGTCGAACACCCCGATGGGTGCCAGTGCGTTACTCATGTCGACTCAATTGTTCATGATCGCTGCGGGGCCGCGCCGGCGACGCTCGCGAGCTTCGCGTTCCGGACTGGACAGCAGGTAGGCGGCGAGCACCCCGGCGAGTCCACCGCAGAGATGCCCCTGCCAGGACACGCCGCCGCAGACGTTGAGCACCGGCACGGCGCCCCACAGCACGCTGCCGTAGACGACCAGCACCAGCAATCCGATGAGGATCTGCCAGCCCGAGCGGATGAAGAAGCCGAACACCAGCAGGAAAGTCAGCCAGCCGAAGATCAGGCCGGACGCGCCGATGTGGTCGGTCTCGCCGCAGGCGATCCCAGGTTGCCGATCAGCCAGGTGCCGAACCCGCCGACGATCCAGATGATCGCGGTCGCCCAGAGAAATCGCGACAGGCCGGCCAGGGTGACCAGGAAGCCCAGCACCAACGCCGGCCCGGTGTTGGCCGCCAGGTGCGCCCAGTTCGCATGCAGCAGCGGCGCGAACAGGATTCCCCAGAGGCCGTCGGTTTCCAGCGGACGGATGCCGTTTCCTCGAGTCGGTGCCCGTTGAGTTGATCGAACGCCTCGACGACGTAGAGCAGCGCCACGAAGCTGAGGATGGTGGCTCCACCGACGACGAACGCGGACCGCTTCTTCGGCTGCTGCGCACTGTTGCCCTGGTTGTCATGCCGGCGCCTTCCGACCCCGCTCTCCACCTACCGGCCGGAATGCTCCCGGCAACAGTCCACGATAGGTCGGGATGTCGGCCACCGGGTCCGCGGCGATGACGGCGCCCACCACCGCGTGGGCCAGGCAGTCCGCCGCCGCGCTACCCACCTCGGTGGCCAGGGCTGTCTCCGGCGAGAAGGCGGCGGGCACGTCGGCCGGCGGCGGCACCTCGATGGCGCCGGTGGCCAGCGCGAACACCGTGTCGCCGTCGACCGGGGTGTGCGCCGGGCCGGATGCTGCGGGCCAGGCCATCGTGAGCAGTGCTCGCAATTTGACGGCACGCCGCCGGGCTCAACGCGGCGTCGGTCGCGACCACCGCGATCGTGGTGTTCAGCGAGCTCAGCGGCGACTCCAGGGCGGCCAGCTCGGCGAGTTGCTCATCGGGTGGCGGCGTCAGCCCCAACTCCTCGACCAGATAGCTCAGCCACGGCAGACCGGTGGCTTGATCGACCACATTGCCCGCCGAGTTCACCACCACCAGCGCGCCGACGGTCACCCCGGACGGCAGCGTCGTCGACGCGGTCCCGACGCCGCCCTTCAACACACCCGCGCACGCCCCCACCCCGGCGCCGACCGTGCCGACGGCGACGTCGGTGCCGGCCGTCTGGCAGGCGTCGTATCCGAAGTCGGCGGTGGGTCGGTTGCTCCACGCACCGACCTCCAGATCGAAGATCACCGCGGCGGGCACGATCGGCACCACCCCGCCCTTGAGCGCCACACCGCGGTCCCGCTCTTCCAGCCAACGCATCACCCCGTCGGCGGCGGCCAAGCCGAATGCACTGCCGCCGGCGAGCAACACCGCGTCGACGTAGCGCACGCTGTTGGCCGGATCGAGCAGATCGGTTTCGCGGGTGCCGGGCGCACCGCCGCGCACATCGACGGCCCCGACGGTCCCCGGCGGTGTCAGACGACGGTGACACCGCTCGCCCACCCCGCACCCATCGTCGCGTCGGGGTCCAGCCGATGGTGCTGGCCGACCAGGATGCCGGCGACGTCGGTGATCGCGTTCATCGCGATCCCATCAGCGCCACGACGAGGTACTCCTGCAACACGGTCAACCACTGGTAGACGTCCAGATGCGCGGCCAGGGGATGGTCATCAGGCAGCCGATCGGGGCCGTCGGGCTTGATTTCGAGCATGGTGCCCAACGCCAGCCGAAGGTCGTTGACCGATGCGGTCCAGGCGTGCGCGGCCTCTTCGGTCAGGTCGAGTTTGCCGCCGTGATCCGGCAAGGTGTCCAAGAGTTGTTGTGCCGCAACCTTTTTAGCGTCGATGATGGACGGCTCATGCAGGCTGCGCAGGGCCGCATTCAGGCTGTCGGTGTCGTCGGCCGGATCGTCGTTGGGTTTGGCGAAATCCGGCAGCAGTCGCTGCAGCGTCGCGTTGTCCGGCGGCTCGGAGTTGCCGGTCTTCATACCGGTGATCTGCTCGAGTTCGTCTTGTGGGGTGGATGATTCACGTTCGTCGAGTAACCCGATCATCGAGACGACCAGATTCTTCAGCAGTGCCGCTTCATGGGCGTCCAGGGCAGACCGAAATCGGGCACCGTCGGCGGTCTCTACCCGCTTCCACTTACGCACTCGGTCTCAGTGGTCCTGCTGCATCGTGGCCCACAACCCGGCCGCGTGCAGCTTCGTCACGTCGACCTCCATGGATTCCCGGCTGCCCGCCGACACCACGGCCTTGCCTTCGTTGTGCACCTGCAGCATCAGCTTGGTGGCATGCGGCTCGCTGTAGCCGAACAGCTTCTGGAAAACGTAGGTCACGTAGTTCATCAGATTGACCGGATCGTCCCAGACGATGGTCACCCAGGGAGCTGCGGTGGCTTCGACCGTGTCTGCTTCCCGTTGCCCGGTGGTACCCGGCTTGGTCGGGGCTGACGCAACCATGGCTCACACGATACCGAGCCGCCGCCGCTTACCGACAGGTACGAGAGTCGCACGCGAGTCGCCGGCCGAAGATGTCAATGCTTCTCGGGCGGCGCGCTGAGTCCTTTTTGGTCGGAACCGTTCTCGGAAACCTGCTGACCGAGCCCGCCGCGCAGAGACTCGAAGATCGCCAGACCTTGTCCCACCAACCCGGTGGCCATCTCACCGAGCCCGTCGGCACCGTTGAGCACGGTCAGGTTTGCCCCTGACAAACCTTGAGCTGCCTGCTTGACGATTTCGGGCAACTGATCGATCAGCATCCGGTCCAAAGCGACCCGGTTGTGCGAGGACGCCGCTTCGGCTTGGATCTTCATTTTCTCGGCCTCGGCAAGCGCCAGGATCCGAACCCGTTCCGCGTCCGCTTCGGCGGGCTTGACCACTTCCGACACCAGCTCCTGCTGTCGGAGCTCGGCGGCACGCTGAGCCAGCTCGGTCCGCATCGCGAGCACCTCGCGCTGAGCTTGCGCCTCGGCCAACGGTCCCGCCTGGCTGGCTTCTGCCTGTGCTTTGTCGACTTCGGCTTTGTACTGAGCCTGCACGATCGCCGTCTGCCGAGCGAACTCGGCCTGATTGCGTTGCGATTCCTGCTCGGCCTCCGCCGCAGCCTGATTGGCCTTGGCTTGGGCAATCTGCGCCTGCTGCTGGATGGCGGCGTTGTGCGGCGCAGACATCGCCAGGATGTAGCCCAGGGCGCCGTCGTCGATGGACTGGATTTGCAGGGCGTCGACGGTCAGTCCGATCTTGATCATCTCCTCTTTGGAGCCGTCAAGGACCTCGGTGGCCAGCTTTTGACGTTCCTTGATGATCTGCTCGACGGTCATCGATCCGATGATCGAGCGCAGGTGACCGGCGAAGATTCGCCCGGTCAGGACTGCCATCTGGTTTTGGTCGGACAGGAACCGTTGCCCGGCGCTGACGATGCTCTCCGCGTCGTTACCGACCTTGAAGGCAATGACCGCCCGGACATTCAAAGTGATCCCCTGCTGAGTGACGCACCTTTCTTCGACCTCGGCCTCACACATTGCCAGCGTGAGAAACCGAACCTTCCGGAAGAACGGCATGATGAAAGCACCGTGACCGGTCACCACTCGAAACGGGGCGTTGCCAGCAGCGCGACCGCCGGAGATCAGCATGGCTTCGTCTGGTGCAGGCACTTTGTAACCGAACATATTCCACTCCTTGCAGATTCGTGTTTTGGTCAGGAAGTCAGGACTGAAATCCGGGCCGAGCCATGGCTCAACCAGAACCGTCCGCGCACTTCGGACGTCTACCACCAGCACCTCGGTCCCCTTCGGCAGCGGCTCGTCAGACCACGCAAGATAGGCCTCCTTCGTGCCGCGCACGTTGAGAAGGACCTCCCCGGCGCCTGCAACTCCGCGGGTCGCCACGATCAACGACCCGAGGCACCCGATCACCGAGATCTCGCCCACCCTTCGCATCCTCCTCCTCGACAGAGCGAGCGCACTGCACAAATAAGCGAGCGCCGTCTTGGATGGTTACGACGAAAGTGTGCATGGGACGTCGTGAAGGATTCTTGGCGGATGCGTTCGATGCTCGGCACTGTCGATACCGTTGCCCTGTGAACGACTCGGTTTACACCGGACTGCTGACCGACAGATACGAGCTGACCATGCTGTCGGCGGCACTACGCGATGGCACCGCACACCGTCGGTCGGTGTTCGAATTGTTCGCCCGCAAGCTGCCCGATGGCCGCCGTTACGGCGTGGTGGCCGGGACTGGCCGGTTCTTGGAAGCCTTGTCCGACTTCAGGTTCGACGATGTGGCGTGCGAGTCGCTGGCCGAGTTCCTCGACCCGGACACGCTGACGTATCTGCGCGACTTCCGGTTCGGCGGCGACGTCGACGGCTACGCCGAAGGTGAGCTGTATTTCCCTGGCTCACCGGTACTTTCGGTGCGTGGCAGCTTCGCCGAATGCGTGATACTCGAAACGCTGGCGCTGTCGATTTTCAACCACGACACCGCCGTTGCCTCCGCCGCCGCCCGGATGGTCAGCGCCGCCGACGGACGGCCGCTGATGGACATGGGCACGCGGCGCACCCACGAGCGCGCCGGCGTCGCCGCGGCCCGGGCCGCCTACCTCGCCGGGTTCGCCGCGACGTCCAACCTGGAGGCCCACCGCCACTACGGCGTGCCGACCGAAGGCACCAGCGCGCATGCCTTCACGTTGCTGTACGACGGCGCGAACGGGCCCGACGAGCCAGCCGCGTTCGTGGCACAGGTCGCGGCGCTGGGCGCGGGCACCACCCTGCTCGTCGACACCTACGACGTGACCACCGGCGTGGCCAACGCCGTCGCGGCCGCCGGAACCGAGCTCGGCGCGGTCCGCATCGACTCCGGCGACCTGGGCATGCTGGCCCGGCAGGTCCGCGAACAACTCGACCGGCTCGGGGCCACCCGGACCCGCATCGTGGTCTCCGGTGATCTCGACGAATTCGCCATCGCGGGACTGCGCGCCGAGCCGGTTGACAGCTACGGGATCGGCACCTCGCTGGTGACGGGATCGGGCGCACCCACCGCAAGCATGGTCTACAAGCTGGTGGAAGTCGACGGCGTACCCGTCGAGAAGCGCAGCGCGCGCAAAGAATCGCACGGCGGCCGCAAGGAGGCGGTGCGTCTGGCCCGCTCGACCGGCACGATCACCGAGGAGATCGTGTATCCGGCGGGCCATCCGCCTCAACACGACGAGCCGTCGCGGGCCCTGACGGTCCCCCTGGTTCGCAGCGGCGAGCCGGTTGCCGGCGACGGATCTGGGCGTGGCGCGCGAACTGGTGATGTCGGGCTTGCGAAGCTTGCCGTGGGAGGGTCTGATGTTGTCGCACGGCGACCCGGCGATCCCGACGACGCAGATCCCGGCCCGACGCCCGCCGGCCGACACCCAGGAGTAGCCACGTCCGACGATGCGCCGACGGCAGTGACGAAGCTGCTGGCTGATGCGGTCACCGCGTTGGGCGGCAGTGAACGCAGCGGCCAGCTGGATATGGCCACCGCGGTCGCGCACGCCTTTGAATCCGGCGAGCATCTGGCCGTGCAAGCGGGCACCGGCACCGGAAAGTCGTTGGCGTACCTGGTTCCGGCGATCGATCGTGCGGTGTCCGACAACGCGCCGGTGGTGGTGTCGACGGCGACGATTGCCCTGCAGCGCCAACTGGTCAATCGCGATCTCCCCCAATTGGTCGACGCGCTCGACGACGCGCTGCCCCGCAAGCCACGGTTCGCTCTGCTGAAGGGCCGGCAGAACTATCTGTGCCTCAACAAGATTCACAACGGCTCCGCCGCAGATTCGGCCGAGGAGCCGCAAGAACTGTTTCGGCCGCAGGCGGCGTCGGCGTTGGGACGCGAGGTGCAACGGCTCACCGAGTGGGCGTCGAGCACAGAGTCCGGCGATCGCGACGACCTCAAACCCGGCGTCGCCGACCGGTCGTGGGGGCAGGTCAGCGTCTCCGCGCGGGAATGCCTCGGCATGGCCCGCTGCCCGTTCGGCACCGACTGCTTCGCCGAGCGGGCCCGAGCCAAAGCCGGCGTCGCCGATGTCGTCGTCACCAACCATGCGCTGCTGGCGATCAACGCCGTCGCCGACTCGCCTGTGTTACCGGAACACAAGCTGCTGGTCGTCGACGAAGCGCACGATCTGGTCGACCGCGTCACCGCGGTGGCCACCGGCGAGCTCACGGCGACAACCCTCGGCATCGCGTCGCGACGCATCGCCCAGCTGGTCGAACCGGAGCTCACTGCCGCGCTGGGAGCGGGCCTCGGCCAGCTTCCAGACGGTCATCCAAAATGCGTCGGCCGGACGCATGGACCACCTCGACGACGAGCTCGCCACCGACCTCACCGCGCTGCGTGACGCGGCCACCGCGGCGCGGTCGACCATCGACACCTCCCCCACCGATCCCAAGGCCGCGGCGGCCCGCTCCGAAGCGGTGGCCAGCCTGGCCGAAATCGCCGACACCGCAACGCGCATCCTGTCGGCCTTCGGCCCGTCGATCCCCGACCGCACGGACGTGGTCTGGCTCGATCACGAAGACAACCGCGGCACGACGCGAACCTTTCTGCGGGTCGCGCCGCTGTCGGTGGCGGGACTGCTGCGCACCCGGCTGTTCGCCGACGCGACCGCGGTACTGACCTCGGCGACGCTGACCGTCGGCGGCTCCTTCGACGCGATGGCCGAGGCGTGGGGCCTGGCCGATGGCGAAACGCCCTGGCGCGGGCTCGATGTCGGTTCGCCGTTCCAGCACGCCAAGTCCGGGATTCTCTACGTCGCGGCCCAGCTGCCGCCACCCGGCCGCGACGGCACGGGCACTGCCGAACAGCTGACCGAGATCGCCGAGCTCATCACCGCGGCGGGCGGGCGCACGCTCGGGTTGTTCTCGTCGATGCGGGCGGCCCGCGCGGCGGCCGAGGCGATGTCGCAGCGGCTGTCCACCCCGGTGCTGTGTCAGGGTGACGACACCACCACCACGCTCGTCGAGCAGTTCGCCGCCGATGAGTCGACGTCGCTGTTCGGCACCTTGTCGCTGTGGCAGGGCGTCGACGTGCCCGGCCCGTCGCTGTCGCTGGTCATCATCGACCGCATCCCGTTTCCGCGACCCGACGATCCGCTGCTGTCGGCCCGCCAACGGGCGGTGGCCGCCGCCGGCGGTAACGGCTTCATGGCCGTCGCCGCCAGCCACGCCGCGCTGCTGCTGGCCCAGGGCGCGGGTCGGTTGCTGCGTGGCATCGACGATCGCGGGGTGGTCGCGGTACTGGACTCCCGGATGGCGACCGCCCGCTACGGCAACTACCTGCGGGCGTCGCTGCCGCCGTTCTGGCCGACGACCGATGCGACCGCGGTGCGCGCGGCCTTGGAGCGGCTGACTAAGCAGCGTGACGCGGGCGCGGAGTGAATCGCTTGAATGACAAGCAGGTGCGCCCGGGAAAGCCCCTGTCGCCGAACCACGACCACGGGCGTTCGCGCGTAGTAGGAACGTCTTTTATGAATACATTTCTGGCAGTTCCGGCCCTGCTGGCAGTCGGCATCGCCGTCGCCCCCGCAGCGCAGGCTTACCCCGGTGATCAAGCCGATGCAGAACAAGCTGTGGCGGCGGTCTACAACCGGGTGCAGCGCGGCTGCACGCCGAGCATGCCGCCGTCGCTGCAATCAATCAGTTGGTCGCGATTCAATCCGGAAAGCGGCGGTGAAGGTCGTATCGTCGATGCCAACCAAGCCTTGGGCGGCTCGTTCATCGTGACGTACTGGAACCCGAAAGTTGGCCCTGCCCAGGACTCTCCGCCGTATCGCGCGGACGGCCAGTGGGGTGTCAACCTCGAATTCTGTTGAGCCGCGGTTGCTCAGGCTTGATTGCCCGCTAAGCCAACGTGACCAAACCCAGCTCCGCATCCGAGGCCAACATCGGATGATGCGGCAGCACCCGCACGGTGTAGCCGACTGATCCGGCCACCGGCAGCGGCGTCGTCGTCGCGAACACGTGGTCTCCACCGGAAGCGGTTCCCGTGTAAGGCATTTCGACGGTGACCGGGTCCACCAGCGCATCACCGGTCTCCACCCGGCCGACCACCGCCTGCACCGTCACCTCCTCCGGCCGCAAGCCCGCCAGCTGGACTGTCGCGGTCAGGGTCAGCTTCGACCCGAGGATAGGCGTGTCCGGCAGCCCCGTGCTGTCGACGTCGGTGATCCGGATGTGCGGCCACTCGTCGAAGGCGCGACGCCGATAGGCCGCCAGCTCGCGGGCCGGATCGAAGGCCACCTGGCCGTCGCCGTCGACGGAGACCGTCCTTCGCAGCGACTCGGCCGCCGGCAGGTAGTAACCCTCGGTGTAATCGCGAACCATCCTCGAGGCCAACACTTTCGGGCCCAACGTTTGCAGGGTGTGGCGGACCATCTCGATCCATCGGCGGGGCACCCCGTGCTCGTCGCGCTCGTAGAACTTTCGGCGCGACGGACTTCTCGAGCAGGTCGTAGAGCGCGGCCGCTTCCAGATCGTCGCGGCGTTCGTCGTCGGCGACACCGGAAGCCGACGGGATCGCCCAGCCGTTCTCGCCGTCGTACCACTCGTCCCACCACCCGTCGAGGATCGACAGGTTGAGGCCACCGTTGAGCGCGCTCTTCATCCCGGACGTGCCACACGCTTCCAGCGGTCGCAGCGGGTTGTTCAGCCAGACGTCGCAGCCCCAGTACAGCAGCCGGGCCATCGACATGTCGTAGTCCGGCAGGAACGCGATCCGGTGCCGAACCTCGTGGCGGTCGGCGAACTGGACCACCTGCTGAATCAGCGCCTTACCGCCGTCGTCGGCGGGGTGCGACTTGCCGGCGACGATCAATTGGATCGGCTTGTCCTTGTTGAGCAGCAACCGCTTCCAGCCGCTCGGGGTCGCGCAACATCAGCGTCAGGCGCTTGTAGGTCGGCACCCGACGGGCGAAGCCGATGGTCAGCACGCTCGGGTCGAATGCACTTGCGATCCAGCCCAATTCGCCCTCGGGTGCGCCACGGACCAACCACGAGCGGTGCAGCCGCGCCCGCACGTCCTCGACCAGCAGGGCGCGCAGTTGCGATCGGATCCACCACAGATGACCGCCGTCGACCTCATTGACGCGTAGCCAAACACCGGGATCACTGAACGTGTCAGATCCAGTCAACTCCTGGCCCAGCTGCAGCCATTGCGGCGCCGCCCAGGTTCGGGCGTGAACGCCGTTGGTGATCGACCCGATCGGCACCTCGTCCGCGTCGAAACCGGCCCACAGTTCGTTGAACATCTCCGCGGCTGACCTCGCCGTGCAGCAGCGAAACACCGTTGGCGCGCTGGGCAAGTCGCAGGCCCATGTGCGCCATGTTGAACTTCTCCGGGTCGTCCTCGGCGCCCAGCGCGAGGATCCGGCCGACCGGAACGCCCGGCAGCAGCACCGACCCGGCGGCGACGCCCGCGGCGTCGGTCGAGCTGCCGGCGAAGTACCGCTGCACCATCTCCACCGGGAACCGGTCGATTCCGGCAGGCACCGGGGTGTGGGTGGTGAACACCGTGCTGGACCGCACCACCGTCAGCGCGGTGTCGAAATCCAAACCGGCGTCGACGAGTTCGCGGATCCGCTCGGCGCCGAGGAAGCCGGCGTGGCCCTCGTTCATGTGGAACACCTCGGGCGCGGGCAGACCCTCGATCGCGGTGAAAGCGCGGATGGCCCGCACGCCGCCGATACCGGCGAGGACCTCCTGCTGCATGCGATGCTCCTGGTCGCCGCCGTACAGGCGGTCGGTGACCCCGCGCATGTCGTGCTCGTTCTCAGGGATGTCGGAATCCAGCAGCAGCAGCGGCACCCGACCGACCTGAGCGACCCAGATCCGCGCCCGCAGTGAGCCGGACTCCGGCAGCGCCAGTTCGACCAGCGCCGGCGCGCCTGAGCTGTCGGTCAGCAGACGCAGCGGCAATCCTGCCGGGTCGAGCGAGGGGTAGTCCTCGTGTTGCCAGCCGTCCGCCGTCAGCGACTGCCGGAAGTAGCCGGAGCGGTAGTACAGGCCGACTGCGATCAGCGGCAGCCCAAGGTCCGACGCCGCCTTGAGGTGGTCGCCGGCCAGGATTCCCAGACCGCCGGAGTAATTCGGCAGCACCTCGGCGACGCCGAACTCCATCGAGAAATACGCGATGCCGTTGGGCATCGGGACGCCGTTGCTCTGTTGCTGCTGGTACCACTGCGGACGGCTCAGATAGTCGTTGAGCTCGGCGGCCAAATGGTCCAGCCAGTCCAGGAAGCCGCTGTCGAGCGCCAGCTCGTCGAGCCGGGCCGGGCTGACCGCGCCCAGTAGGGCGACCGGATCCCGCCCGCACTGCGTCCACAGCGCCGGATCGATCGTTTCGAAGAGATCCTGAGTCGGCTTGTCCCACGACCATCGCAGGTTGATCGAGAGTTGCTCCAACGCCGCCAGGCGTTCCGGAAGGTGGGCACGGACCGTGAACCGGCGAAGGGCTTTCACGCATCCCCACCTTACTGACGCGGATGCTAGGTTTCGCTTACCGAACGGGCCGCGCAACCCGGCGTCAGGTGTGGCTCGACACTACGGTGGGTATTGGGCGCAGAGTGGCTGCCAAAACATTTCGGGCCGAAGACGCGCAGGTGGCGGTTCGACCGCGCCCAGAACGACAACCGACTAGCTCAGAAGGAGTAGCGGTGCCCGGTCGTGTCGAGATCGATGACGTCGCGCCCGTCGTGTCGTGCGGCGCCTACCCCGCTAAAGCCGTCGTGGACGAGGTAGTCCCGGTGCGCGCGGCGGTATGGCGCGAAGGCCACGACGCGGTGGCGGCCACCCTGGTGGTGCGCTACCTGGGACCGCGCTATCCGCAGATCGGCGAAACGCGCAGGCTCAAGGCGGTGCAGGCTCCGGCGGTGGCCGAGCCCGCCGCCGACCCGGCGGTTCGGGTCAAGCCGCTGCAGGTGCCGATGTACCCCGACGGTCTGGAGCCCTTTGTCTTCCACGGCGCGTTCACACCCGACCGCGTCGGGCTGTGGACTTATCGGGTGGACGGCTGGGGCGATCCGATCCACACCTGGCGGCACGGTGTCGAAGCCAAACTCGACGCCGGCCAGGGTGAGGCCGAGCTGTCCAATGATCTGCTGGTCGGGGCACAGCTGCTGGAGCGCGCCGCGACCGGAGTGCCCCGCGGCGCAGCGTGAACCGCTGCTGAGAGCCGCGGACGCACTACGCAAGCCAGGCGATCCGGTGCCGCGCGCCGCGCTGGCGTTGACCCCCGAGATCGACGAACTCCTGAAGGTGTATCCGCTCCGCGAGTTGGTCACCCGCGGCGAGCAGTACGGCGTGTGGGTCGACCGTCCGCTGGCCCGCTTCGGGTCCTGGTACGAGATGTTCCCGCGTTCGACCGGCGGCTGGGACGCCAAAGGCAACCCGGTGCACGGCACCTTCGCCACCGCTGCGGCGGCCCTGCCGCGGATCGCACAGATGGGCTTCGACGTCGTCTACCTACCGCCGATCCACCCGATCGGCAAGGTGCACCGCAAGGGCCGCAACAACACCGCTACGGCCGCGCCAGGTGACGTTGGGTCGCCGTGGGCGATCGGCAGCGACGAAGGCGGACACGACGCGATACATCCGCAACTGGGCACGATCGCCGATTTCGACAAGTTCGTCGCCGCCGTTGAGGATCTCGGCATGGAAGTGGCGCTGGATCTGGCGCTGCAGTGCGCGCCCGATCATCCGTGGGCCAAGGACCACCGCGCAGTGGTTCACCGAATTGCCGGACGGCACCATCGCCTACGCCGAGAACCCGCCGAAGAAGTACCAGGACATCTACCCGATCAACTTCGACAACGACCCCGCCGGGTCTCTACGACGAGGTGTTGCGCGTGGTGCGGTACTGGATGGACCACGGCGTCAAGGTCTTTCGCGTCGACAACCCGCACACCAAGCCGCCCAACTTCTGGGCGTGGCTGATCGCTCAGGCCAAGGCGGCCGATCCCGACGTGCTGTTCCTATCGGAGGCGTTCACCCCGCCGGCCCGCCAATACGGTTTGGCCAAGCTGGGATTCACCCAGTCCTACACGTATTTCACCTGGCGGACCGTCGAAGTGGGAGCTCACCGAATTCGGCCAGCAGATCCCCGAGATCGCCGACTACCGGCGGCCCAACCTGTTCGTCAACACCCCCGACATCCTGCATGCCAGCCTGCAGCACGGCGGGCCGGGCATGTTCGCGATCCGGGCGGTGCTGGCGGCGACCCTGAGCCCCACCTGGGGGGTGTATTCCGGTTACGAGCTGTTCGAAGGGTCATGCCGTCGCCGAGGGCAGCGAGGAGTATCTCGACTCGGAGAAATACGAGCTACGGCCCCGCGACTTCGCCGGCGCGTTGGCGGCCGGGCGATCGCTCGAGCCATTCATCGCGCGGCTGAACAACATTCGTCGCCTGCACCCAGCTTTGCAGCAACTGCGCAACATCACCTTTCACGCCATCGACAACGACGCATTGCTGGCTTACAGCAAGTTCGACCCGGCCACTGGCGACTGTGTGCTCGTCGTCGTGACGCTCAACGCTTTCGGCCCGGAGCAGGCCACCTTAGGGTTGGACATGGCCGCATTGGGTATGGAGCATCATGAGCGTTTCTGGGTTCGTGACGAGATCACCGGCGAGGAATACCAGTGGGGTGCGGCCAACTACGTGCGCATCGACCCGGGCCACGCCGTCGCTCACGTGATCAACATGCCGCTCATACCGTCCGAAGCACGAATCCCGCTGCTGTGCCGGAGGTAACACCGCAATGAAAGTCCAGCGAAGAAGTCGCCCGAGCCCGCTTGGCGCCCGATCCTGGCGACCTGGCACGGCTGATAGCCGGCGAGCACCACAACCCGCACGGCACGCTGGGCGCGCACGAATACGGTGACCACACCGTCATCCGGGCCTTCCGCCCGCACGCCGCCGAGGTCGTTGCACTGGTCGGCGACGACCGGTTCCCGTTGCAGCACATCGACTCCGGCCTGTTCGCCGTAGCGCTGCCGTTCGTCAACCTGATCGACTACCGCCTCGAAGTGCGCTACGACCACGGCGAACCGCACATCGTCGCCGACGCCTACCGATTCCTGCCAACGCTGGGCGACGTCGATCTGCACTTGTTCAACGAAGGCCGCCACGAGCGACTGTGGGAAGTGCTTGGCGCCCATCCCCGTTCGTTCACCACCGCCGACGGCACAGTGAACGGGGTGTCATTCGCGGTATGGGCCCCCAACGCCAACGGCGTCAGTCTGATCGGCGAGTTCAACGGCTGGAACGGCAACGAGGCACCGATGCGGGTGCTCGGCTCATCGGGCGTGTGGGAGTTGTTCTGGCCCGAATTCCCCCATGACGGCCTGTACAAGTTCCGCGTGCACGGGGCCGACGGATCGGTCACCGACCGCGCGGACCCGATGGCGTTCGCGACCGAGGTACCGCCGCAGACCGCCTCGCGGGTGAACGTGAGCAACTACCGCTGGAGCGACGACGCATGGATGACGGCCCGCGCGACGCGCAATGCGGTGTTCGAGCCGATGAGCACCTACGAGGTGCACCTGGGCTCATGGCGACCGGGCCTGTCGTATCGCGACCTCGCCCGCGAGCTGACGGACTACGTTCTGGCGCAAGGGTTTACCCATGTTGAGCTGCTGCCCGTCGCCGAGCACCCGTTCGGCGGCTCGTGGGGGTACCAAGTCACGTCGTACTACGCGCCCTCGTCGCGATTCGGCACACCCGACGAGTTACGCGCACTGATCGACGCGCTGCACCAGGCCGGCATCGGCGTCATCGTCGACTGGGTGCCCGCCCACTTCCCCAAGGATGCCTGGGCGCTCGGCCGTTTCGACGGCACCCCGCTCTACGAACATTCCGACCCGCGCCGCGGCGAGCAACTCGACTGGGGCACTTACGTGTTCGACTTCGGCCGGGCCGAGGTGCGCAACTTCCTGGTCGCCAACGCACTGTACTGGCTCGAGCAGTACCACATCGACGGCCTGCGGGTGGACGCCGTCGCATCGATGCTCTACCTGGACTACTCACGCCCAGTAGGTGGCTGGACGCCGAACATCCACGGCGGCCGGGAGAACCTGGAAGCCGTCCAGTTTCTGCAGGAGATGAACGCCACCGCGCACAAGGCGGCACCCGGCATCGTCACCATCGCCGAGGAGTCGACGTCGTGGCCGGGTGTCACCCGGCCGACCAGCGTTGGTGGACTTGGTTTTTCGATGAAGTGGAACATGGGCTGGATGCACGACACGCTCGACTACGTCGGCCGCGACCCGATCTACCGCACCTACCACCACCACGCGATCACGTTCTCGATGCTGTATGCGTTCAGCGAGAACTTCGTCCTGCCGATCAGCCACGACGAGGTCGTGCACGGCAAGGGCACGCTGTGGGAGCGGATGCCCGGCGACGATCACGCGAAGGCGGCCGGGCTGCGCAGCCTACTGGCCTACCAGTGGGCGCACCCGGGTAAGCAGTTGCTGTTCATGGGCCAGGATTTCGGGCAGCGCGCCGAATGGTCCGAGGAGCGCGGCCTGGACTGGTTCCAACTCGACGAGAACGGCTTCTCCAACGGAATCTCGCGGCTGGTGCAGGATCTCAATGGCATCTACCGCGCGTCGTCGGCGCTGTGGAGTCAGGACATCAAGCCCGAGGGCTATTCCTGGATCGACGCCAACGACTCCGCCAACAATGTCTTGAGCTTCTTGCGGTACGGCAGCGACGGCTCGGTGATGGCGTGTGTGTTCAACTTCGCCGGCGCCGAACACAGCGGTTACCGCCTCGGTCTGCCCGGCGCCGGGCGGTGGCGCGAGGTGCTCAACACCGACGCCACCGTCTACAACGGCAGCGGGGTCGGCAACCTGGGCGGCGTCGATGCGACCAATGACCCCTGGCACGGTCGGCCGGCCTCCGCGGTGCTTGCGCTGCCACCGACGTCAGCGCTCTGGCTGGAACCCGAAAAACCTTCTAGTACAACGCGTTAGCGAGATTACGCCGCCCAGCGATGACTTCTGGGTCGGCGGGATCGAACAGCTCGAACAGCTCGATCAGCCGTGTGCGCACCGACGTCCGCTCGTCATCGGACGTCCGTCGCACCAGCGCGACCAGGCGATCGAAGGCACCGGCCACGTCCTGGCTCAGAATCTGGACGTCGGCCGCGGCGAGCGCGGCCTCGATGTCGGCCGGCGCGGCATCGGCCGCCGCGATCACTTCCGGGCCGTGTGCGGTCGCCCGCATCAGAAATGCGATCTGGCGCACGGCGCCTTTGGCCTCGACGTGGTTCGGGTCGTCGTCCAGGATCGCCTGGTACGAATCCAACGCCGCGCCGAGGTCGTTGTCCTCGAGCTCCCGGCGGGCCTGCGCGAGCGCCGGGTCCACTTCCTCGGGCTCATCGGAATCGGTTGCACCGCCGAGCTTTCCCGCGGTCGCCGACAGCAGGGAGTCAACCCAGCGGCGTAGCTGCTCGGGAGGCTGGGTGCCCTGGAAGCTGGACAGTGGCTGCCCGGCTGCCAATGCCACCACGGTCGGGACCACCTCGACGCCGAAGATCTGCGCCACGCGCGGAGCGACGTCGACGTTGACGCTGGCCAGCGCCCACTTCCCGTTGTCGTCGGTTTCCAGGCCCGACAAGATGTCGGCCAGCTGCAGGCACACCTCGCTGCGCGGCGACCACAACAGCACGACCACCGGCACCTGGTTGGAGCGCAGCAGTACTTCGTCTTCGAAATTGGTCTCGTTGACCTCGACGCCCGCGGGCGTCGAGGTCGATCCGTCGCCGCGACTGTCGCCACTGGCGGGAGGAGGTTGCTTGAGGGCGGACAGATCGACCGCGCCGGACAACGCAGGCCCGATCGGGGGGCGTGGACGGCTCACGTGATCAAGTCTGGCATGGCGCCGCCGACCACGTTTCATCCGGTTCCGACAGCCTTATGAGCAAGATCACATCAACCGTTGTCAACCCGCCGCCGACACGCCTCCAGCAAACTTCTGGACGCCTGTCCAGTCACATCGGTCACAAACCGTACTGGCCGGTAACTAGCCGGCACGCAGAATCAAAGCGTCGCCCTGACCCCCCGCACCGCACAGCGCAGCAACCCCGTACCCCGAGCCGCGGCGGGCCAACTCGAGCGCCACGTGCAAGGTGATCCGGGCGCCCGACATACCGATCGGGTGACCGATCGCAATGGCGCCGCCGTTGACGTTGACGATCTCGGGGTCGACGCCCAGCTCCTGCATCGAGGCCAGCGCCACCGCGGAGAAGGCCTCGTTGATCTCGATGACGTCGAGCTGGTCGACCGAAATGCCTTCGCGGTCGATCGCCTTCTTGATCGCGTTGGCAGGCTGCGACTGCAGGGTGGAGTCCGGGCCGGCCACCACGCCGTGGGCACCGATCTCGACCAGCCAGGTCAGGCCCAGCTCGATGGCTTTGTCCTTGTTCATCACGACGACAGCTGCTGCGCCATCGGAGATCTGCGACGCCGATCCGGCGGTGATGGTGCCGTCCTTGCGGAATGCCGGCTTGAGACCGGCCAGCGACTCGGCAGTCGTGTTGGCCCGGATGCCCTCGTCCTCGGTGAACTGCAGCGGGTCGCCTTTACGCTGCGGGATGCTCACCGGCACCACCTCGTCGGCGAAGACGCCGTCCTTCCATGCCGCGGCCGCCTTCTGGTGCGAGCGCGCCGCGAATTCGTCCTGCTGTAGGCGCGTGAACTTGTCAACGTCGTTGCGCTGCTCGGTGAGTGCACCCATCGGTTGGTCGGTGAACACGTCGTGCAGGCCGTCGTAGGCCATGTGGTCGCGCACGGTGACGTCGCCGTATTTGTAGCCCGACCGGCTGTCGATCAGCAGGTGCGGAGCCTTGGTCATGGACTCCTGGCCACCGGCCACCACCACGTCGAACTCTCCGGCGCGAATGAGCTGGTCAGCCAGTGCGATGGCGTCGATCCCGGACAGACACATCTTGTTGATGGTCAGGGACGGCACGTCCCAACCGATGCCGGCGTCGACGGCGGACTGGCGAGCGGGCATCTGACCCGCGCCTGCGGTCAGCACCTGACCCATGATCACGTACTCGACGAGCGAGGCCGGCACGTTCGCTTTCTCCAACGCGCCCTTGATCGCGATGGCGCCCAGATCACTGGCGCTGAAGTCCTTCAGCGAGCCCATCAGCTTGCCGATCGGCGTCCGTGCTCCAGCAACGATCACCGATGTCGTCATGACTACCTCCACAGCAGGGTTCAACGGCCGATCGAAAAGATCGGAAGAAGCGGATTCTTATCGGTCAGGTTACCGTTACGTGATGACCACCGATCAAGTTGACACCCGTCGAGTACTGAGCACCGCTCTGGTGACGGCAGTCGACCATGTCGGCATCGCGGTCCCCGACCTCGACGTCGCGATCGCGTGGTACCACGACCACCTCGGCATGATCGTTCTGCACGAGGAAGTCAACGACGAGCAGGGCATTCGCGAGGCGATGCTGTCGGTGCGCGGCGCCGCAGTCGGCAGTGCACAGGTGCAGCTGATGGCGCCGATCGACGATTCGTCGGCGATCGCGAAGTTCCTCGACAAGCGCGGCCCCGGCATCCAGCAGCTGGCCTACCGGGTCAGCGATCTGGACGCCCTCAGCGAGCGCCTGCTCGAGCAGGGGATCCGGTTGCTCTACGAAGCACCCCGGCGCGGCACCGCGAATTCGCGGATCAACTTCATCCACCCCAAAGATGCGGGCGGCGTGCTGATCGAGTTGGTCGAACCGGCCGAGGACTCAGAGCACTAGCTCCACTTTCGAGTCGGGCCGCGCGTGGCCCGGTTGGCCCAGCACGGCGTGTGCCAATGCCGCCGGTCCTCGACGGCCACCTCGCCGAAGTCGGCCAGCCACACCACCACATGCGCTGTGCGGATGCGTATTTCATGATCGCAGCCGGGGCAGCGATAGGTTTTCAGCGCACGTGCACCGGCTACCGGCCGCACCTCGTAGTCATGCCCGTCCGGGCCCGTCTCGACGCGGCGCGGGGCAGGCAGCGGCGGATGCGACGGCTGCCGACGCGGTGAACTGCGGCGCCGATCCATGCCAGCAGTCTAATGAGGCGGCTCAGAACAACCGGAACTCATCGGAATCCATGCCGCGCATCTTGTCGTAATCCAATGTCAGACAACGGATTCCGCGATCAGTCGCTAAAGTTTTCGCTTGCGGCTTAATCTGCTGCGCCGCGAATACCCCGCTCACCGGTGCCAGCAGGCTGTCCCGGTTGAGCAACTCCAGGTAACGGGTGAGCTGCTCGACCCCGTCGATCTCGCCGCGGCGCTTGATCTCCACCGCGACCGAGCGCCCCTGATCGTCGCGGCACAACAGGTCGACCGGGCCGATCGGCGTCATGTACTCGCGACGTACCAGGGTGTAGCCGGCACCGAGCAGCTCGACGTGCTCGGCGAGCAACACCTGTAGATGGGCTTCGACGCCGTCCTTGACCAGCCCCGGGTCCACCCCGAGCTCATGGCTGGAGTCGTGCTCGATGTCCTCGACAGTGATGCGCAGTTGTTCACCGGCCTTGTTCTGCACCACCCACACCGGTGCTGCACCCTCGCTGTCCCCGGGTTCTTCGGAGAGCCAGCACGGCGGGCTCATCCAGTTCAGCGGCTTGTAGGCCCGGTCGTCGGCATGCACACTCACCGAGCCGTCGGCCTTGAACAGCAGTAGCCGACGCGCCGAAGGCAAATGGGCGGTGAGGCGTCCGACGTAATCCACGGTGCAACGGGCGATGACGAGGCGCACGCAACACACCTTAAGGGCGGCCCCGGAAAGCAATTAGGCTGACGCCACCATGATGGCTACCCGATCGACTGCGCAACGGCTGGGACGAGTACTCGAGCGGGTGACCCGGCAAAGCGGTCGACTGCCAGAGACCCCGGCCTATGGTTCCTGGCTCCTCGGCAGGGTTTCGGAGAGCCAGGCGCGTCGGCGGGTGCGGATCCAGACCATCCTGACCGTGTTCATCGTCGGTGCGAATGTCATTGGCATCGGCGTCGCGACGTTGCTGTTGACCGTCGCGTTTCCCAAACCGAGCATCTTCGGCGATGCGCCGCTGTGGATCGCGTTTGGCGTCGTGCCGGCCTACTGCGGTATCGCGCTCGGGCTCGGCACCTACCTGATCACTCGCCGGACCATCGGCGCACTGCGATGGTCGATCGAGGAGCAGGCGCCGACCCCGGACGACGAGCGCGCCACCTTCACCGCCCCGTTCTGGCTGGCGTTCGGCGTCCTGTTGTTGTGGGTCCTCGGCACCGGCTTGCTGACGACGCTCTACGGGTTGGCCGACAGCACGTTCATTCCGATCGTCGGTTTCTGCGTCAGTGTCTGCGGCATTCTGGTTTCTACCGCGTGTTATCTGTTCACCGAGTTCGCGTTGCGTCCGGTGGCCGCTCAGGCACTCGAGGCAGGTGGGGCGCCGCGGCGTTTGGCCCCCGGGATCATGGGCCGGACGCTGACGGTGTGGCTGCTCGGGTCGGGCGTTCCGGTGCTCGGCATCATCGTCACCGCGCTATTGGGCGGTGTCATGCTGGACAACCTCAGCAAGACGCAACTCGCAGTCGCCATCTTGGTGATCGCCACTGCCGCACTGATTTTCGGCTTTGTACTGATGTGGATCCTGGCGTGGCTGACCGCGACGCCGCTGCGGGTGGTGCGGGCGGCGCTCAAGCGGGTCGAGGATGGCGATCTGCGAGGCGATCTGGTGGTGTTCGACGGCACCGAACTCGGTGAGCTGCAGCGCGGATTCAACTCGATGGTCGACGGGCTGCGCGAGCGCGAACGCGTGCGCGACCTGTTCGGCCGGCATGTGGGCCGCGAGGTCGCCCTTGCCGCCGAGCGGGACAAGCCGGAGCTCGGTGGCGAAGAGCGTTATGTCGGAGTAGTTTTCATCGACATCATCGGTTCGACGCAGTTGGTGACCAGCCGTCCCGCCGCCGACGTGGTCCAGCTGCTCAACCGGTTTTTCGCGGTGATCGTCGAAGAGGTAGACCGCCACCAGGGGCTGGTCAACAAATTCGAGGGCGACGCGGTGCTGGCGGTGTTCGGCGCGCCCAACCATCTCGATCGACCAGAGGACCAGGCGCTCGGCGCCGGCCGCGCCATCGCCCGTCGTCTCGACGCCGAGATACCTGAGATCAAGGCCGGCATCGGGGTCACGGTCGGCAACGCCGTCGCCGGAAACGTCGGCGCTAAGGAAAGATTCGAGTACACGGTGATCGGCGAGCCGGTCAACGAAGCGGCACGGTTGTGCGAGCTGGCCAAGAATAGAGCCGCACCGGCTGCTGGCATCCTCGGACAGCATCAATGCCGCGACCGACGACGAGCGGGCGCGGTGGTCGCTGGGCGAAAGTGTCACGCTGCGTGGCCACGATCAACCCACCCAGCTGGCGACACTCGCGTAGCTCAGTCGGTGGGCACCCCGTGGGTGAACACGGCGCGACTGAGCCGCAGCCAGGCATCCCGGAAGCGATCGGCGTCCATGTCGCCGGGCGGGCGTCCGAGCAGGACCTGCATCACCGGCAGGTAGCTCAACGCGGACAGCAACACCGCGCTGATCGCCTCGGGGTCCTCGATCTCGGTGCCCGCCTCCTGCGCGGTGACCCGCAAGGCATGCCCCATGGTGGTGTAAGCGAAAGCCAGGTTGTCGATCCACAATTCGTCCACCAGGTCCGGCGCGGCATCGGGCTCGTGCAGCATCAGCCGAACCAGATCAGCGTTGTCGGCGATTGTCTGCTGCGCGGCTTCGGCGACACGAGTCAGCGCGTCCAGTCGGTCGGCCGGCGTGGTGGCCTGCCGCCAGGCCGGTGAATTCCTCATCCGATCCAGTCCCCGACGCAATGCAGCCCGCAACACGTCGCTCTTGCTGCGGAAATGCCGGTAAAGCGCCCCAGAGCCCGGCGACATTCCGGACGCTTTCTGGATCTCTGCGGTCGAGGTGGCCGCGTATCCGCGACTGGCGAAAAGCTCCAGCGCGACATCAAGAAGCCGATCTCGACTAGAGGAGTCAGCCGGTTGCACGTCAGTCACGCTACTCGATGCATCGATTGCAACCTGAGTAGTAAGTAAGTACTCTCTCACTCCATGGGGCGGGGGATTGCGAGAGGAACCTCGACCATGAGCTCTCTGTCAGAGTCTGTAATGGCCGACCAGCGCCAGGGCCGTCCGCGCGGCGAGTCGGCAACCGAGTTCCTGCGCGATTTCCCAGCGCTTGTCGCGCTCAGTCGACTTCCCGTCCCCATCCTGGCCGTCGACGACGGCGGCGCCATCGAGTTCGCCAACGAGGCCTTTGCCGCGATGGTCGGCCATACTCGTCAAGAGCTGCTCGAGATGACCGCGCAGTCGCTGGTCGAATGCTTCGACCCGTCCGGCTCGGGCATTGTCGCGATGTTGCGCGAGCACGCCAATTCGATCATCCGGTTGAGACACGCAGACGGCTGGACCATGCCGGCATTACTCAGTGACTCGGTGTTGATCCGCGACAACGAGCAATTGGCGGTCGTCGTGTTAACCGACCTCACCGAGATTGGTTGGCACACATCACCCAACGACGAATTGTTGCCCGGCTAGCGCACCGTCGCCGGCGGCCCTGGGGCCCAGACCCGTTCGACGATCACTATCCAGACGGATCGCCGCGGAGCCGAATGAGAGTATGTCGACGTGGATATCAATGGAGCTAGCGCTGTCGTCACCGGCGGCGCGTCAGGAATCGGTGCGGCGACTGCCCGTCAGTTGGCCGCCAAGGGTGCCCGGGTCGTCGTAGCCGACCTTCAGGCCGACAAAGGCGAAGCGCTCGCCCAGGAGATCGGCGGCGTCTTCGTCACCGTCGACGTCACTAACACCGACCAGATCATCGACGCAGTCAAGACCGCCGCGGATCTCGGCCCGCTGCGTGCCCTGGTCAACTCTGCTGGCATCGGCTGGGCCCAGCGCACCATCGGCAAGGACGGTGAGTTCTCGTCGGCGCACGACCTCGGTGCCTACAAGAAGGTCCTGGAGATCAACCTCGTCGGTACCTTCGACTGCATCCGCATCGCGGCCACCCAGATGGGCAAGAACGACTTCACCGAGACCGGTGAGCGCGGCGCTATCGTCAACATGACCAGTGTCGCGGCATTCGACGGTCAGATCGGCCAGGCCGCCTATTCGTCGTCCAAGGGCGGGGTCGTAGGACTGACCCTGCCGGTTGCCCGCGACCTGTCAGCCGTCGGTGTCCGTGTCAACACCGTCGCCCCCGGCTTGATCGATACCCCGATCTACGGCGAGGGCGAGGGTTCGGAGGCTTTCAAGGCCAAGCTCGGCGAATCCGTGCTGTTCCCGCACCGCCTGGGCAAGCCCGACGAGTTGGCGTCGATGGTGGTCGAACTACTCACCAACTCCTACATGAACGCCGAGGTGGTGAGAGTCGACGGCGGTATTCGGATGCCACCGAAGTAAAGCTGAAGAATAGGAAGGCCTCCGCTACGGCGGGGGCCTTCCTATTCTCGACGGCCATGTCGCTTTTCCGCCAGAAATGTCGGTACCCGGGTGTAAAAGTCGAAGCGTGCACGAAGACTTCGAGCGGTGCTACCGGGCCGTCCAATCCAAGGACGCCCGGTTTGACGGCTGGTTCGTCACCGCGGTGCGCACCACCGGGATCTACTGCCGCCCCAGCTGTCCCGTCCACCCCCCATACGCCGAAAACGTCTGCTTCTACGCGACCGCAGCGGCGGCGCAGCGTGCCGGCTTTCGCGCGTGCAAGCGTTGTCGGCCGGACGCCTCACCCGGCTCGCCGCAATGGAACATGCGCGACGACCTGGTCGCCAGGGCCATGCGTCTGATCGCCGACGGCACGGTTGACCGCGAGGGCGTCACCGGCCTGGCCACCCGTCTCGGCTACACCACGCGGCAGCTTCAGCGGCTGCTACAGGAGGAGACCGGCGCCGGCCCGCTTGCCCTCGCTCGCGCTCAGCGTACCCAGACCGCGCGGATACTGATCGAGACCACAGACCTGCCTTTCGGCGATATCGCTTTTGCCGCAGGCTTTTCCAGCATCCGCCAATTCAACGACACCGTCCGGTCGGTATTCGACGGCACGCCAACGGAATTGCGCAGACGTGCAACCACGCGTCGTGGGCCTGATGCGGCAGATGCACCGTCGCCGGGGATGGTGACGCTGCGCTTGCCGGTGCGGGCACCGTTCGCCTACGAAGGAGTGTTCGGCCATCTGGCCGCCAGTGTGGTGCCCGGTTGCGAAGAAGTACGCGACGGTGCCTACCGGCGCACGTTGCGACTGCCATACGGCAACGGAATCGTCAGCCTGACACCGGCTCCCGACCACGTCCGATGTGTTCTGATGCTCGACGACTTCCGCGACCTGACGTCGGCCATCTCGCGCTGCCGACGACTGCTCGACCTCGACGCCGACCCGGATGCGGTGATCGACGTGTTGAGCTCCGACGAGGTGCTGGCCCCCGTGGTCGCCAAGGCACCCGGGCAGCGCATTCCGCGAACCGTCGACGAGGCCGAGCTCGCGGTTCGAGCGGTACTGGGCCAGCAAGTGTCCATGAAGGCGGCGCGGACCCACGCCAGCAGACTGGTGATGGCATATGGCCATCCGATTCACGACGCGAACGGCACCCTGACACATACGTTTCCATCGACCGAGCAACTCGGCGACATCGATCCCGCCCACCTGGCCGTTCCGGCCAGTCGACGGCGAACCGTCACTGGCCTCATCGCCGCACTCGCCGACGGCAGCGTGGTGCTCAACACCGGCTGCGACTGGGAGGCAGCTCGCAGTCAGCTGCTGGCGCTACCCGGAATCGGCCCGTGGACGGCGGAAGTCATTGCCATGCGCGGTCTTGGTGACCCCGATGCGTTCCCCGCCAGCGACCTCGGATTACGTTTGGCTGCAGAGCAATTGGGTCTGCCCGGAGATCACCGCGAGTTGATCGCGCGGAGCGCGCGATGGCGCCCATGGCGTTCCTACGCCACGCAGCACTTGTGGGCCACGCTGGAGCACTCGGTGAACCATTGGCCAGTCAAGGAGACCGCATGACCGACTATCGAACGATAGACAGCCCGATCGGGTTCCTGACCCTGGCCGGCCACGACCAAGTGCTCACCAACCTGCGAATGGTCGACCAGACCTATGAACCGAACCGCGCCGGCTGGTCGGCGAATCCCACGGCCTTCAGTGACGCGGTTGACCAACTCGACGCGTATTTCGCCGGCGAACTCACCGACTTCACGCTCGAGCTCGATCTACAGGGCACCGCGTTTCAGCGCCGGGTCTGGCAAGCACTGCTGACAATCCCGTTTGGTGAAACCCGCTCCTACGGCGAGATCGCGGAACAGATCGGCGCGCCAGGATCGGCCCGGGCCGTTGGACTTGCCAACGGCCACAACCCAATCGCCATCATCGTGCCGTGTCACCGAGTGATCGGTGCCAGCGGCAGCCTCACCGGGTACGGCGGCGGCCTGGATCGCAAACGCTCGCTGCTCGCCTTGGAGGCCAGACGTACCTCGACGACGTTGTCTCTGTTCGACTGACCACCGATCCGGCGAGCGAACTTAGAACCCAGGAAACGGCCGCGGGGCCGGTGCGCCGGGCAGGCCGAACGGTAACCCCGGCGCTGGCCCTCCAGGTAGACCAAGCGGCAATCCAGGTCCGCCGGCGCCCGGAAGCGGGAACGGCATGTTCCCGTTGGCGACCGAGTTTATCCACCCCGGACACTGCGACTGGATTGCCATCTGGGCCAGGAAGCCGGCCATGGGTGCCTCCAGACCGCCGTGGCCACTCATCTGGGCCGCCCCACTCGCCAGACTGCCGCCAGGCTTGACCAGCATGGGACAGATGGACTGACCCATCTGGGCAATGGCCCCGCTCACCGGGCCATTGTTACCGATACCCGCGTTGTTGAGGACGGGTGCCATCGCGTCACCGACCGAGTCGGCATGCGCTGCGGGAATCGCGCCCAAGACCGCGGCAAACACCGCCGCGGTGACGACGACAGGTCGCACAACCGACGTTGCCACGATCTCAACGGTGTCCCATCTGGTCCGCCGGGTATCTGAGTCAATCCCAACTCTGTTGGACCGGCGCAAAACGCCGGCCGACTTGCTCGCGGTCATGTGGAGCTCCCCTCCGTCAGCACTCCATGCACATAGAGCACAGATTTCACTTTGATAACGTTAGGGTACTTTTGTCACATTTCGAACACGGTCAGATAACTGTTTGCAACCGCAGCGTTGCGCTACCGCGACCTGCGAGACCTGAATGCAACAATTGCGGGTTTTCCGTCGGGGTGTTTGCTGGAGACGTCGGCTGGGGGGTGTGTGGAGGTGTTTGGGGCCGGCGCAACTCTGCGGTGCTGGGGGCTTGAATGTAGAAATGCCCGTGCCCCCCAAGGGTTTTGGGGGGCACGGGGCTTGTTGTGTGTGTTCGGCGGTGTCCTACTTTTCCACCCGTAGGGGTAGTATCATCGGCGCTGGCAGGCTTAGCTTCCGGGTTCGGGATGGGTCCGGGCGTTTCCCTGTCGCTGTGACCGCCGTAACTTTATTTAAATTGTGTTGGTGGTGGGGTGCAGTGGTTGTCTGCGCGGATCAGTGGTTGCGTGTGTGTAAGTTTTCGGCCGGTTAGTGCCAGTTCCCTGCAACCATTGCTGGTCTTCTAGGTCTGGTCTATTGATCCCGTGGTCTGCGGGGGGCCTTATCCCTCTAAAAGGGTGAGAAGCCTGGTCTTGGAGAAGGTTTCCCGCTTAGATGCTTTCAGCGGTTATCCTGTCCGAACGTGGCTATCCAGCGGTGCCCCTGGTGGGACAACTGGTGGACCAGAGGTTCGTCCGTCCCGGTCCTCTCGTACTAGGGACAGGTTTCCTCAAGCTTCTGACGCGCGCGGCGGATAGAGACCGAACTGTCTCACGACGTTCTAAACCCAGCTCGCGTGCCGCTTTAATGGGCGAACAGCCCAACCCTTGGGACCTGCTCCAGCCCCAGGATGCGACGAGCCGACATCGAGGTGCCAAACCATCCCGTCGATATGGACTCTTGGGGAAGATCAGCCTGTTATCCCCGGGGTACCTTTTATCCGTTGAGCGACACCCCTTCCACTCGGGGGTGCCGGATCACTAGTCCCGACTTTCGTCCCTGCTTGACGTGTCAGTCTTGCAGTCAAGCTCCCTTGTGCACTTGCACTCAACACCTGATTGCCGTCCAGGTTGAGGGAACCTTTGGGCGCCTCCGTTACATTTTAGGAGGCAACCGCCCCAGTTAAACTACCCACCAGGCACTGTTCCTGAACCGGATATACGGTTCGAGGTTAGAGGTCCAATACGATCAGAGTGGTATTTCAACAACGACTCCGCAATTACTGGCGTAATTGTTTCACAGTCTCCCACCTATCCTACACAAACCGTACCGAACATCAATACCAAGCTATAGTGAAGGTCCCGGGGTCTTTTCGTCCTGCCGCGCGTAACGAGCATCTTTACTCGTAGTGCAATTTCGCCGAGTCTATGGTTGAGACAGTTGAGAAGTCGTTACGCCATTCGTGCAGGTCGGAACTTACCCGACAAGGAATTTCGCTACCTTAGGATGGTTATAGTTACCACCGCCGTTTACTGGGGCTTAAATTCTCCGCTTCACCCTTACGGGTTAACAGGTCCTCTTAACCTTCCAGCACCGGGCAGGCGTCAGTCCGTATACATCGTCTTGCGACTTCGCACGGACCTGTGTTTTTAGTAAACAGTCGCTTCTCACTGGTTTCTGCGACCCACTCCCGCTGCCGGCCGCGAAGGCCATGACGGTGTGTGGGCCCCCCTTCTCCCGAAGTTACGGGGGTATTTTGCCGAGTTCCTTAACCATAGTTCTCTCGTACGCCTTGGTATTCTCTACCTGACCACCTGTGTTGGTTTGGGGTACGGGCCGTGTGTGTGCTCGCTAGAGGCTTTTCTCGGCAGCATAGGATCACCGAATTCACCTCATCCGGTTATGCATCACCTCTCGGACTTGTGTGACATCCGGATTTACCTAGATGTCGTCCTACGGGTTTGCCCCAGTATTACCACTGACTGGTACGGCTACCTTCCTGCGTCACCCCATCGCTTGACTACTACCCACCCGGGTCCCACGCAGCCGGTGATCGTCTTTCACCCCGAAGGGATCAGATCGACCACCTTTTGGGTGGTTAGCAGAATGGATTCATCACGGGCGCGCACACACGGGTACGGGAATATCAACCCGTTGTCCATCGACTACGCCTGTCGGCCTCGCCTTAGGTCCCGACTCACCCTGGGCGGACTGGCCTGGCCCAGGAACCCTTGGTCTTTCGGCGGGCAAGGTTCTCACTTGCCTTATCGCTACTCATGCCTGCATTCTCACTCCCACACCCTCCACCACTCCATCACTAGGTGGCTTCACTGGATGCAGGACGCTCCCCTACCCAATCAACATGCGTTGATTGCCGCGGCTTCGGCGGTGTGCTTGAGCCCCGCTACATTATCGGCGCACAATCACTTGACCAGTGAGCTATTACGCACTCTTTCAAGGGTGGCTGCTTCTAAGCCAACCTCCTGGTTGTCTATGCGACTGCACATCCTTTTCCACTTAGCACACGCTTTGGGGCCTTAGCCGGCGATCTGGGCTGTTTCCCTCTCGACGCACGGAGCTTATCCCCCGCCGTCTCACTGCCACGCTTTCACTTACCGGCATTCGGAGTTTGGCTGACGTCAGTAACCTAGTAGGGCCCATCGGCCATCCAGTAGCTCTACCTCCGGCAAGAAACACGTAACGCTGCACCTAAATGCATTTCGGGGAGAACCAGCTATCACGGAGTTTGATTGGCCTTTCACCCCTACCCACAACTCATCCCCTCAGTCTTCAACCTAAGTGGGTTCGGGCCTCCACGCGGTCTTACCCGCGCTTCACCCTGGCCATGGGTAGATCACTCCGCTTCGGGTCCAGAACACACCACTACACCACCTCACGGTGGATACGCCCTATTCAGACTCGCTTTCGCTGCGGCTACCCCACACGGGTTAACCTCGCGACATGTCCCTGACTCGCAGGCTCATTCTTCAAAAGGCACGCCATCACCCCACGACAAGTCGAAGGCTCTGACGGCTTGTAGGCACACGGTTTCAGGTACTCTTTCACTCCCCTCCCGGGGTACTTTTCACCATTCCCTCACGGTACTAATCCGCTATCGGTCATCAGGAAGTATTCAGGCTTACCGAGTGGTCTCGGCAGATTCACAGCAGATTCCACGGGCCCGCTGCTACTCGGGTAACAACACAAAACAGGTATGCAGTTTTCACCTACCGGGCTCTCACCGTCTACGGCAGACCATCCCAGGCCACTTCGACTAACCACACACTACTGCCCTCCAGTCGGATAGAACCGGACGCGTTATCCCCACAACCCCGCACACACAACCCCTACCCGGTTACACATGCGCACGGTTTAGCCATCCTCCGCTTTCGCTCGCCACTACTCACGGAATCACTATTGTTTTCTTTTCCTACGGGTACTGAGATGTTTCACTTCCCCGCGTTCCCTCCCGCACCCTATGTATTCAGATACGGGTGACACGACATCACTCGTGCCGGGTTTCCCCATTCGGACATCCTCGGATCCACGCTCGGTTGGCAGCTCCCCGAGGCATATCGCAGCCTCCCACGTCCTTCATCGGCTCCTGATGCCAAGGCATCCACCATGTGCCCTAAAACACTTACAAACACAAGAAAACATACTCAAACAAAAACGCTACAAATACAGCAATTTTGCTTAGATGCTCGCAACCACTATCCAATTAAACAAACACCACACCCCACCACCAAGATGGAGCGACACCACCCAACCCAGACCTCAACAGGCCCGGGACAACACAGGTGTTGCCTCAGGACCCAATAGTGTGCCGGCGGAATTGCAGCCTCAAAACGAAGCAAGAATTGTTGTTGCGCACCAAACCCACACCCACTACAGGCAATGAGTTCCTCACGGCTCGAGTGCGACCTGATGCCTCACTCTTTTCGTGGTGCTCCTTAGAAAGGAGGTGATCCAGCCGCACCTTCCGGTACGGCTACCTTGTTACGACTTCGTCCCAATCGCCGATCCCACCTTCGACAGCTCCCCCCACAAGGGTTAGGCCACTGGCTTCGGGTGTTACCGACTTTCATGACGTGACGGGCGGTGTGTACAAGGCCCGGGAACGTATTCACCGCAGCGTTGCTGATCTGCGATTACTAGCGACTCCGACTTCACGGGGTCGAGTTGCAGACCCCGATCCGAACTGAGACCGGCTTTAAAGGATTCGCTAAGCCTCGCGGCATCGCAGCCCTTTGTACCGGCCATTGTAGCATGTGTGAAGCCCTGGACATAAGGGGCATGATGACTTGACGTCATCCCCACCTTCCTCCGAGTTGACCCCGGCAGTCTCTCACGAGTCCCCGCCATTACGCGCTGGCAACATGAGACAAGGGTTGCGCTCGTTGCGGGACTTAACCCAACATCTCACGACACGAGCTGACGACAGCCATGCACCACCTGCACACAGGCCACAAGGGAACCGATATCTCTACCGGCGTCCTGTGCATGTCAAACCCAGGTAAGGTTCTTCGCGTTGCATCGAATTAATCCACATGCTCCGCCGCTTGTGCGGGCCCCCGTCAATTCCTTTGAGTTTTAGCCTTGCGGCCGTACTCCCCAGGCGGGGTACTTAATGCGTTAGCTACGGCACGGATCCCAAGGAAGGAAACCCACACCTAGTACCCACCGTTTACGGCGTGGACTACCAGGGTATCTAATCCTGTTCGCTCCCCACGCTTTCGCTCCTCAGCGTCAGTTACTGCCCAGAGACCCGCCTTCGCCACCGGTGTTCCTCCTGATATCTGCGCATTCCACCGCTACACCAGGAATTCCAGTCTCCCCTGCAGTACTCCAGTCTGCCCGTATCGCCCGCACGCCCCCAGTTAAGCCAGGGAATTTCACGGACAACGCGACAAACCACCTACGAGCTCTTTACGCCCAGTAATTCCGGACAACGCTCGCACCCTACGTATTACCGCGGCTGCTGGCACGTAGTTGGCCGGTGCTTCTTCTCCACCTACCGTCACCAGAAACAAAAGTATCCGGCTTCGCCGATGGTGAAAGAGGTTTACAACCCGAAGGCCGTCATCCCCCACGCGGCGTCGCTGCATCAGGCTTGCGCCCATTGTGCAATATTCCCCACTGCTGCCTCCCGTAGGAGTCTGGGCCGTATCTCAGTCCCAGTGTGGCCGGACACCCTCTCAGGCCGGCTACCCGTCGTCGCCTTGGTAGGCCATCACCCCACCAACAAGCTGATAGGCCGCGGGCCCATCCCACACCGCAAAAGCTTTCCACCACAGACCATGCAGTCCGTAGTCCTATCCGGTATTAGACCCAGTTTCCCAAGCTTATCCCGAAGTGCAGGGCAGATCACCCACGTGTTACTCACCCGTTCGCCACTCGAGTACCCCCGAAAGGGCCTTTCCGTTCGACTTGCATGTGTTAAGCACGCCGCCAGCGTTCGTCCTGAGCCAGGATCAAACTCTCCAAACAAAAACCCCCCACCAAACAGGCAGGGCAGCATTCGAATCAGAACAATCCAATCCAGCCAAAAAGACACCAACAAACTGGCATCAAAAAAACAACATCACACCCCCACAAACGGGAAAAATACGGAGGCATGACAAAAACAACAACAAAAACAAAACCACCAAACACACTATTGAGTTCTCAAACAACACCCGTTTTCGGGCAACCCTGCAACTGTACTCCATCGCAAAAGCACCGTCAAACTGCACCATCTGCTGCTCTGCAGCAGGCGTGCGCCGTACTTAGCGACCTACTCTACTCTCTCGATCTCGCCGCCAAGACTGGCCAGGTTCTCCACGAACAGTGGGTAACCCCGGTCGATGTGAAAGACGTCGTGTACCTCGGTGTCACCATCGGCGACCAGGCCGGCCAGCACTAGTCCGGCGCCCGCCCGGATGTCCGATGACCACACCGGGCGCACTCGAAAGCTGGCGAAGGCCTCGTACGACGGCGTGGTGACCATCCGTGCGGGCGTCGGCACCCAGCCGGATCATCTCCTCGACAAACCGGAACCGCGCCTCGAAGACGTTCTCGGTGATCATCGATGTGCCATCGGCGATCGAGGCCAGCGCAATCGCCATCGGCTGCAGATCTGTCGGGAAACCGGGGAACGGCAACGTCGCGAAGTTGACGGCCTTCGGCCGCTCGTACTGAGTGACTCGGAAACTGTCGTTCGTCTGCGTAACCGTGGCCCCGACGTCATGCAGCTTGTGCAGCACCACCTGCAGATGTGCCGGATCGATGCCGGTCACCGTCACATCGCCGCGGGTCATCGCCGCGGCGATACCCCACGTCGCAGCCACGATTCGGTCGCCGATCACGCGATGCTCCGTCGGATACAGCCGCGGCACACCGGTGATGGTCATCGTCGGTGAGCCCGCGCCTTCTACGTGTGCGCCCATCTGATTCAGCATCGTGCACAGATCAACCACGTCGGGCTCGCGCGCCGCATTGTGAATCGTCGTGACACCCTCGGCCAAAACCGCGGCCATCAAGATGTTCTCGGTCGCTCCTACCGAAGGGTACTCGAGCTGAATCTCCGCGCCGTGCAAGGCATCTGCGTGCGCTACCACGCACCCGTGCTCGATATTGCAGACGGCGCCGAGCTGCCGCAAACCGGCCTGGTGCATGTCCAGCGGACGCGAGCCGATGGCGTCACCACCCGGCAGCGCGACTTTGGCGCGCTTGCATCGCCCCACCAACGGGCCGAGCACGCAGACCGAGGCCCGGAACTGGCGCACCGCCGCGAAGTCGGCGTCGTATTTGAGTTCGTCCGGCGAGGTGATCCGCACCGTCGCACCGTCCAGTTCGACGTTGGCGCCCAAGCCTCTCAACACCTCGGCCATCAACGGCACGTCAAGGATGTCTGGACAGTTCGTGATAGTGCTGGTGCCTTCGGCCAGCAGCGCCGCGGCCATCAGCTTGAGAACGCTGTTCTTGGCTCCCCCGACAGCGACTTCGCCCGACAACCGACTCCCACCGGTTACCACGAAGCGCTCGGTCACGGGTGTCAGTTTAATGAAGCGGTATCGCCCTGTCAGTTGGCTAGGTACCTTCGTGGTCATGGCCGTACATCTGACTCGCATCTACACCCGGACCGGCGACGACGGAACGACCGGGTTGAGTGATTTCTCGCGCGTGTCCAAAAACGACACGCGACTGGTGGCGTATGCAGACTGCGATGAGACGAATGCGGCGATCGGCGCCGCCATAGCTCTGGGCGCTCCGGAACCGCAGGTAGGTGAGGTGCTGCGGCAGATCCAGAACGATCTGTTCGACGCCGGCGCAGACCTCTCGACTCCGGTCGTCGAGGATCCCGAGCATCCCCCGTTGCGCATCACGCAGGACTACATCGACCGACTCGAAACCTGGTGCGACGAGTTCAACGCAGCCCTGCCGCCTCTGACATCCTTTGTACTGCCCGGTGGTTCGGCACTCTCGGCTCTGCTGCACGTCGCCCGCACGGTGGCGCGCCGCGCCGAACGTTCGGCCTGGGATGCAATCGATGAGCATCCGTCGGACGTCAGTCCGCTGCCGGCCAAGTATCTGAACCGCTTGTCCGACTTGCTCTTTATCTTGTGTCGGGCGGTCAACGTCGGCGGCGACGTGCTTTGGAAGCCCGGCGGCGGCCGAGCCGACTAGCCGAAGAAACAGCCGCTGCGTCAAATGCCGCGGCGGCGCGCACGTGGTGATGGGCGCGACTCCAGCCACGACTGAAACGCCGTGAAAGCGCCTCGGTCCAAGGCGATTTCGTAGTCCGCCTTGCGCTCTTGCGTGGTATCGCGCAACTCCAGCACGATGATCTCTTCAGTCATGATGTCGAACTCATCGCCGCGCGGCGAACGTCGCGAGACGACCTCGACGCCGCGTCTGTTGAGCTGGCGATCCGGCCAGAGTCGCACACTGGACAGTCGGAAGAACGCGGCATCCCCTCCGCGGTAACGGATCACGCCGTGGCGCCAACCGTGGCCGCCCACCGCGGGTATGTCCCGCATGATCGCCGCGGTCCCGCCCTGACGCAGCTTCCACAACCGATAGCTGAGAGCGACGACCGCAAGTCCCAGTACAGCAACGAGCACGACCATGACGGTCATTAGCGTGCTCACCGCCGCCGTCCGTCAGTCGAGCGCGCCGACGGCGCGCAGTCTGCCGCGTCCCCGGGCAGCGATGCGAGGGTCGTCTGACTCCGAATCCTCTTTGGCCGCAGCCTCGTCGATCTCCGACTCGAACTGCGCGGACTCAGCGAGGATGCTGACGCTCTCCTCGGTGATCGACAAGAAGCCACCTTCGATGCTGACCCGAAGGTCATCCTCGCCCTCACGCTCGACGCGAACCATGGCGTCGTCGACCAGTTGCGCAACCAGCGGGATGTGACTGGGGAGGATCCCGATCTCCCCCACCGTGGTGCGCGTGAAGAGGAAGGTCGCCTCGCCCGACCAGATCTTCCGATCGACGGCAACAATCTCCACGTTCAGCGCGGCCATCTCACACCTGTCCTTCCACGCTCGACCTTCGCCGCCGGCACCAACACATCACAGCTTGGCGCCGAAGCTTTCGGCCTTCTTGGCCAGGTCGTCCAGGCCACCGATGAGGAAGAATGCCTGCTCGGGAATGTGGTCGAAGTCGCCCTTGGCCAGCTTGTCGAACGCCTCGATCGTCTCCTTGAGCGGAACAGTCGAGCCAGGCTGACCGGTGAACTGCTCGGCCGCCATCATGTTCTGCGAGAGGAACCGCTCGATCCGGCGCGCCCGGTTGACCTGCTGCTTGTCCTCTTCGGACAGCTCGTCGATACCCAGAATCGCGATGATGTCCTGAAGGTCCTTGTAGCGCTGCAGGATTCGGATGACCTCCTGTGCGACCCGGTAGTGCTCGTCGCCGACGATCGCGGGGTCCAGGATGGTCGAGCTGGAAGCCAGCGGGTCCACCGCCGGGAAGATGCCTTTGGAGAACACGTTTCGCGACAGCTCGGTGGTGGCGTCCAGGTGAGCGAACGTCGTCGCCGGCGCGGGATCGGTGTAGTCGTCGGCGGGGACGTACACGGCCTGCATCGAGGTGATGGACTTGCCTCGCGTTGAGGTGATCCGCTCCTGCAGTTCACCCATCTCGTCGGCCAGCGTGGGCTGGTAGCCCACGGCTGAGGGCATCCGGCCGAGCAGCGTCGAGACCTCGGAACCGGCCTGGGTGAACCGGAAGATGTTGTCGATGAACAGCAGCACGTCCTGGCCCTGCTCGTCGCGGAAGAACTCGGCCATCGTCAACGCCGAAAGGGCGACTCGCATACGGGTACCGGGTGGCTCGTCCATTTGGCCGAAGACCAATGCGGTGTCCTTGAGCACGTCCGCATCCGCGAGCTCGACCCACAGGTCGTTGCCCTCACGGGTGCGCTCCCCGACGCCGGCGAATACCGAAGTACCACCGAAGTTTCGGGCGATACGGTTGATCATCTCCTGGATCAGAACCGTCTTACCCACACCCGCTCCGCCGAACAGCGCGATCTTTCCACCACGCACGTAGGGCGTCAGCAAGTCGACGACCTTCAGGCCGGTCTCGAGCATTTCGGTGCGGGGCTCGAGCTCGTCGAACGGCGGCGGCTTACGATGAATCGTCCAGTGATCGAAGTCTTCTCCGTAGCCCGGCTCGTCCAGACAATGGCCCAGCGCGTTGAACACGTGGCCCTTGACGCCGTCGCCAACCGGAACCGAGATCCCCTTTCCGGTGTCGGTCACCTCGACGCCGCGGACCAGTCCATCGGTCGGTTGCATCGAGATAGTGCGAACCAGGCTGTCCCCAAGGTGCTGCGCGACCTCCAGCGTCAGCGTCTTGGCCAAATCCTCATAGGTGATATCGGCGTGCAGGGCGTTGAACAACGCCGGCACGGAACCGCGGGGAAATTCCACGTCGACGACGGGTCCGGTGATCCGCACCACGCGGCCGTTGGTGTCGCCGCCCTTCGAGTTCGTCGACTTCGCAGCCTGTTTGGTGGTAGCAGCCATATCCTCTTCGCTTCCTGATGGGCCTATTTGGCGTCGGCCAGCGCATTTGCGCCACCGACGATTTCGCTGATTTCCTGGGTGATCTGTGCCTGCCGCTCGCGGTTCGCCTCGAGCGTGAGGGACTTGATCAAGTCGTCGGCGTTGTCGCTGGCCGACTTCATCGCCCGCTGGCGTGAAGCCAGTTCCGACGCGGCGGACTCGAGCAGAGCCGAGTAGACGCGGGTCGCCACATAACGCGGCAGCAGCGCGTCGAATAGCGTCGTCGCATCCGGCTCGAATGAGTACAAGGTCTTCGGCTCGTTGTCGTCCTCGACATATTCCACGACCATCGGAGCCATCCGGTGCGCGCTGACCGATTGCGACATCATCGACTTGAATTCGGTGTAGACGATGTGCAGCTCGTCGACTCCGGATTCTTCACTGGACTCTTCGTTGTCGCCGGCACCGGCCATGAATGCGCTGACCAGGGTGTCGGCGACCTCTACGGCGTCCTCGTAGCTGGGCCGCTCCGAGAAACCCGTCCACGACTCGCTGATATCCCAATTGCGGAACTTGAAGTAGCCCTGCGCTTTACGTCCAACGGTGTAAAGCACCGGCGTCTTGCCATCTTGCCGCAGGCGCGAGAAGAGCTCCTCGGCCTTGCGAAAGGCACCGGAGTTATACGCGCCGCACAGCCCTCGATCTGACGAGACCACCAGCACGGCAACCTGTTTCGGCGAGGGCTTCTCGACCAGCAGCGGGTGGTCGAGAGCCGCCTCCGACGCCAGCGTGGTGAGCACGCGGGTGATCTCCTCGGTGTAGGGCCGGGCCTCTTTCAGCCGCGCCTGCGCCTTGCCGATGCGCGACGTCGCGATCATCTCCTGGGCCTTGGTGATCTTTTTGATCGCCCCGGCGGAACGAATGCGACCCCGCAGTTCGCGAAGTGTGGCAGCCATCTTCGATTACTTCTTCTGCTCCGGCGGTGCCGGCTTGTGAACCTGCACTGCCTCTTTCTCGACCTCGTCTTCGTCGAGCGCCTCTACGTGCTCGTCGGGCACCACCGATCCACCGCCGGTAGCCGCGAAGCCCTTCTTGAAGTCCTTGATCGCGTCGACCAACTTCTTCTCGGCCTCTTCGCCGAGCTTCTGCGATTCCTTGATGCCGGACAAGATGCCGTCCTTGCCACCGCGGAGGTGGTCGAGGAATTCAGTCTCAAAACGGTGCACGTCTTCAGCGGGGACCGAGTCGAGGTGGCCACCGGTACCGAGGAAGATCGAAACCACCTGCTCCTCAACCGGTGACGGCCGATACTGCGGCTGCTTGAGCAGCTCCACCAATCGCTCGCCGCGATCCAGCTGCGCCTTCGAGGTGGCGTCCAGGTCCGAGGCGAACGCCGCGAACGACTCCAGCTCACGGAACTGCGAAAGGTCCAGCCGCAGCGAGCCGGCCACCTCTTTCATCGCCTTGATCTGTGCCGCGCCACCCACACGTGACACCGACACACCGACGTTGATCGCCGGTCGCACACCCTGGTTGAACAAGTCGGACTCGAGGAAAACCTGGCCGTCGGTGATCGAGATGACGTTGGTCGGGATGTAGGCGGAGATGTCGTTGGCCTTGGTCTCGATCACCGGAAGGCCGGTCAACGATCCGCCGCCAAGCTCGTCGGACAGCTTGGCGCAGCGCTCCAGCAGCCGCGAGTGCAGGTAGAACACGTCACCCGGGTAGGCCTCGCGACCGGGCGGCCGGCGCAACAGCAGCGAGATGGCGCGGTAGGCCTCGGCCTGCTTGCTCAGGTCGTCGAAGACGATCAGCACGTGCTTGCCGCTGTACATCCAGTGCTGGGCAATCGCTGAACCGGTGTAAGGCGCAAGCCATTTGAACCCGGCAGCATCGGAGGCCGGCGCCGCGACGATGGTGGTGTAGTCCATCGCGCCGCCTTCGTCGAGGGCGCGACGCACGGAAGCGATTGTCGTGCCCTTCTGGCCGATGGCCACGTAGACGCAGCGCACCTGCTTCTTCTCGTCGCCGCTCTCCCAGTTCTCGCGCTGATTCAGGATGGTGTCGACACACACCGCGGTCTTACCGGTCTTACGGTCGCCGATGATCAGCTGACGCTGGCCGCGACCGATCGGCGTCATCGCGTCGATCGCCTTGATGCCGGTCTGCAGCGGCTCCGAGACGCTCTGCCGCTGCACCACCGACGGGGCCTGAATCTCCAATGCACGATGGGTTTCCGCCTTGATGTCGCCCTGTCCGTCGATGGGCTCACCCAGGGGGTTGACCACGCGGCCCAGGAACTCGTCGCCGACCGGAACCGAGAGGACCTCCCCGGTGCGCTTGACCTGTTGTCCTTCTGCCAGCTTCTCGGAGTCACCCAAGATCACCGCGCCGACGCTGTGCTCGTCCAGGTTGAGCGCGACGCCCAATACTCCGCCGGAGAACTCGAGGAGCTCCTGGGTCATCACAGAAGGCAGGCCCTCGACGTGGGCGATGCCGTCACCGGTATCGACGACGGTGCCCACCTCTTCTTTGGTGGTGTCGGAGGAGAAGGAGCTTACGTACTCCTCGATCGCGCCCTGAATGTCGTCAGCCGAGATTGTCAACTCTGCCATGGCTTTTCGTTCTTCCTGCTTGTCGATGGTGTTACGTCGGTAGGGGGTCAGTCAGGCAACTGGGTCTGGGCCGCGGCGAGACGGGACGACAGCGTGCCGTCGATGATCTCGTCGCCAACCGAAATCGCGAGCCCGCCGAGCAGCTCTGGGTCGGTCGAAATCTGCGCCGTCACCGGATGGCCGTAGATCCGGCTCAGCACCTCAGTGAGGCGCGTGTGCTGGGCGTCGCTGAGCTCGGCTGCCGCCTTCACCTGCGCGACGATTTCGCCACGTCGAGCCACGGCGACTTCCGCCAGGCTCCGCACCGCCGATTCGGCCGACCGTCCACGAAGCAACTCGACCGTCTTGGCGAGAAGTTCGCCCGTGATCGCGTTGACGCCGGCACCCGCGCTGCCGAGGACGTTGCGCAGCAACTGAACTCGGGCATCGGCGGCCACTTCGTAGTCGCCCAGCAAGATGGCCAGACGCGGTTGGGCTTCGAGAACGCGGGAGAACCGGAACAACTGGTCTTCCACCTCGTCCAGCTCTCCCGCTTGCTCGGCGCGGCTCAGCAAGGCCTGCCGTCCTGCCAGCTCGACGGCGTCGATGAAATCGGCCTCGGCCGACCAGCGCTCCGAAACCGCGGTCTTGAGGACATCGAGCGCCGGTTGACCGACCTTGTCGGACACCAGGCGCTCGAGCAGTCGGACCCGCGCCGGCGCATCCTCGGAAGGCTGCGTGAGGTAGCGGGCGACCACGGTCTCGCGATTCAGCAGCGCCGCCACGGCTGTCAGATCGTCGGCGAGCGTCGACAAACCTTGGCCGTCAAGGCCATCCGCGATCTCACCTAAGTGATCCAGCACGCTCTTCAGCGACTGCCGACTGGCGGACCGCATCTGGGTCGCGACGGGGTACTGCACATCGGCCGTAGAGGACGCCATCTCGTCGAGCTCGTCCAGCAAACGGTCCACGGTCGCCGCCTGCTGGTCCGGTTCGGCGACGTATCCACGCACCAATTCGCTTGCCCGCCGCACGGATTCGGCTCCGATGTCTTGACGCAGCTGACGGATCAGCTGCGCACGCATGAGCTCCGCTTGCTTGACGCCCTGCTGCTTGATCCGTTCCGCGTCACTGTCGGCCTGAGCACGCAGCTGTTCGCCGATGCGTTTGGCATCGGACTGCGCATCTTCAATCAGACGTTGCGCCTCGGCGTTGGCGTCTTCCTTGGCCTTGGTGTGGGCGCGGCTGGCCTCCGCCAATCGATCGGCGGCGGCAGAGGAGTCCGACAACTGCTGGCGCACAGTGTTTTGCTGGTCGGCCATCATCTTGCGTACCGGCGGGACGACATAGCGCCAGACCAGCAGGAGGATGACGGCAAACCCGACGAGCTGCCCGATGAATGTTGACATTTCGCGCTTACCGCTCCGAACCTGAGGCCGAGACCGAGGTGCTGATCTCGACGCCGAGGATGCGGCTCGCCAACGTGGTGGAGATACCCTCCACCCGCGTGCGAAGGTCCGCAGCCACGGCGTCACCCTCCCGCTTGAGTTGCTCGGCAGCGTCCTGAAGCGTCGAGGAAACCTGCTCCTCGGCCTTGCCACGCTTTTCGTCGACGACCTTGCGGCCCTCTACCCGAGCCTCGTCGCGAGCCGCCGATGCCGTAACTCGAGCGGCGGACAGTGCCTTCTCGTAGTCCTCCTGGGCAGCGGCGAATTGCTCGGCCGATTTCTTATTGTCTGCAGCCGTTTTGGTGACCATGTTGTCGCGCTCTTTGAGCACCTTCGAAATCGGCGGGACCACGAAGGTGCCGATCACGCCGAGCACGATCAAGAAGATGATCAGCACGACGAAGAAGGTGCCGTTGGGCATGAGGAAGTTGCCCTCAGCCTGGCTGGCAGCTGCCAGAACCACAGCGCTCATGTCACCCATCTCGACTGATTACTTGACCGGAGTGGCGAATACGAACAGCGCCATGAAGGCCAAGTTGATGAAGTAGGCAGCCTCGACCAGACCGACAGTGATGAAGAACGGCACGAACAGCCGTCCTTGCGCCTCGGGCTGGCGAGCGATGCCGGCGATCAGGGCGTTACCAGCGACACCGTCACCGATACCGGCGCCGATCGCGCCTCCGGCCATGATCAGTCCACCGCCGATGAGGGCGCCGGCAGCGATTGTGGGGTTCATTGCTTATCCTCCTTGATATTTGGTAGCGGTCTACCAAGTTTGTGGTGGTCGTCCAGCCAGGTCGTCCTAATGGTGGTCTTCCTCCATTTCCATCGACTGGCTGAAGTACAAGATCGTCAGCAGCGCGAAGATGAACGCCTGGATCGCGCCCACGAATAGGTCGAATGCCTTCCAGACCGCGTTCGGCGCCCACAACACGTAGGGAGGGAACAGCCCGATCAGCGCGACGAGGATGCCGCCGGCGAAGATGTTGCCAAAGAGTCGGAGCGACAACGAGATCGGCTTGGCGAGTTCTTCGACCACGTTGATCGGCATGAAGATCACGCCGACGATCGGGGACAGGTTGCCCCATACGTGGCCCTTGAGAACCTTCACGGGATATCCGATGGGACCGGCCCGCCAGATGCCGGCCAGGTGATAGCAGATGAACACGAACAGCGCCAAAGCCAGCACGAAGTTGATGTCAGAGGCCGGCGGACCGAACACCTCTTTCGGCGATCCACCCGCAGAACTGGTGTACTGCAACGGCAGCACCGACAGCCAGTTCGAAATCAGGATGTACACGAAGAGCGTTACGGCCAACGGCAATACGAAGGGCGCGATGCGCATCCCGATCGCAGCCTCGATCTGATTGCGCATCTGGATGGTGATTGCCTCGAAGAACAACTGCACCCCGCCGGGGACGCCGCTGGAGGTTACCTTCGCGCGCAGGAACAGGGCCAGACCGATAACGATGAGGGCGGCGATCCCCGCCGACGTCACCGTGTCGACATTGATGGTCAGGCCGAGGAATTCGGCGGTCTCGTGATGACCGACCTCGATGGCGCCCTCAGCCAGCAGCATCTCAGTCATTGCGGTATTCCGTCCCTTCGCTACCGTCAGCCGCCCCGGTACGCAGCTTCTTCCACACCGGCAGCGCAGTCGTCAGCACCAGCAATACCTGGAAGAGCGCAAGCCCGAATAACACGCCGATCCCGGCGGGCCGGAACACGAACGCGACAGCCAATCCGACCGTCGTAATGACCAGGAGTCGGGTTGCCGAGTTAGCCGCCATCTTCTTTTTCAGCGGGTGGTCCTCAGCGGTGATCGCCGCGACCGAACGCTGCACACCGAGCGCGTTGAGCAAACCCAGCAACAGCCCGACACCAAAGAAAACCCCGACCTTCGGATTGCCCAGGGAAGCAGCGATTGCGACTGCGACAGCAGTCAGCACACCCGAGATGGCAAGGAGGCGTATCGGCCGGAACGCAAGGGAGGGGAACACCAACGGCGCGTCCTGCGCTGGTGTAGTCACTGCAGCACCTCAGTCCTCGTCCAGGGGGAGTTGTGCGTTGCTCGTTGAGTGGCCCGTTGAGCGTATCGGAGCGCTTTCACCGCACTCGCATCACCCAAGGGACTGCTCCCCTTTGTCGGTCGTTCGACGGCAGGATCGGAGCGGACTCCGTCTGCCGGTGGCCGGCAACCCGCGAGGTTAATTCGGGTTCTACCAGCACCGTACCACATCGACGAGGACTCTACTACTCCTCGTCGTAGACATCGTCACGGCGTCGCAAAAGCGGAATCAACGTCGCGACAATCGCGATCGCGATCGCGCCCAACATGACCGCAGCGGTGTCGCGCGGGTCGAAGAAAATGGTGCTTGCCGTGCCGAAAGCGACAATGCCGACCCACAGATAGATGATCAGCACGACGCGTCGATGCGAATGACCGATCTGCAGCAGTCGGTGATGCAAGTGCATCTTGTCGGGAGTGAACGCACTTCGGCCGGCCCGGGTGCGGCGCACGATCGCCAGCAGCAGGTCGAGCATCGGCACGAACATGACCGCCACCACCAACAGGAACGGCGACAGCAGAGCAAACACATCGCGGGCGCCGTACGCGTTCTGCGAAATGGGTCCCGCGGCCGTCGTCGATGCGGCGGCCAGCATCAAACCGATCAGCATCGAACCGGAATCGCCCATGAAGATCTTCGCGGGATGGAAGTTGTGCGGCAGGAAACCCAAGCACGCTCCGGCCAACACCACCGAGATCACCGCGGGCGGGTAGAACAGCACGTCGCCGCCGTGGTCGCGGAGCAGTCCGACGGAGAACATGCAGATCGCCAGAGCGGTGATGAGTCCCAACCCGGCCGCCAGCCCGTCGAGCCCATCGACGAAGTTCATCGCGTTGACGATCGACACGGTCAGCGCCAACGTGAGCAGAATCGACGACACCTGGTCGAGCACGATCGTGCCCACTCCGCCCAACGGGATGTAGAGAACGCTCCACGCGACACCCATCGTGACCAGCACGCTGGCCGCGGTGATCTGACCCGCGAATTTCGTCAGCGCGTCCAGGCCCCAGCGGTCATCGATCAGGCCGATACCCATGATCAGCCCACCCGCCAGCACCACCGCGGGCATGCCCGTCGAATAGACGAAACCGCGTGTGAGCGCCGGAAGCTGCGATGCCAGGAACACCGCCGCGACCACCCCGAGGTACATCGCCAGTCCGCCCATCCGCGGCGTCGGCGTCACATGCACGTCACGCTCGCGCGGATACGCCACCGCGCCGAATCGGGTTGCCAGCGCCCGCACCGGTCCGGTCGCAAAGTAGGTGATGATCGCGGCGGTCAGCCCGACGAGTGCGAGTTCGCGCAACGGGACGCCGGCGCCGCGATCGGCCAAGGCAAGCAGACCGCCGGCGAGGTTGTCGGCGCCGCTGAACATCCGAAAAACCGTACTGCACCGCCCTGAGATCGAACTGAGCTGCCCGACCGGTCAGCCGGCCAGACTTTCGGCATCCACGCCGAGTACCTCGGCGATGCGCTCGGCGCTGATCGGGCCGGATCGCAGGATGCGCGGCTCGGGGGCGGTCAAGTCCAGAATGGTCGAGGCGGCCTGCTGCGCCGATGGGCCGCGCTCGAGGTAGACGTCGACGAGGTCGCCCAGTTGCTCGCGGGCGTTGTCGGCGTCCACTGCCGGGGGTTGGCCGGAGACGTTGGCGCTGGAGACCGCCATCGGCCCGACCTCGCGCAGCAGTTCGATCGCGACCGGATGCAGCGGCATCCGCAGCATCACCGTGCCGCGGGCGTCGCCGAGATCCCATTGCACCGACGGCGCCTGTCGGACCACCAGACTCAGTGCGCCGGGCCAGAACGCGCGGACCAGGTTGCGCATCGAGGTGGACACCGACAACGCGAGGCCGTCGATGGTGTGCCACGAGCCGACCAGCACCGGCACCGGCATGTCGCGGCCGCGCCCCTTGGCGGCCAGCAATGCGGCCACCGCCGTGCTGTTGAACGCGTCGGCACCCACGCCGTATACCGTGTCGGTCGGGAGAACGACCAGGCCGCCGTTTTTCACCGCTGCGGCCGCCGATGTGATTGCGCGCGAACGCTGTTCGGGGTCAGTGCAGTCGAAGGTCTCGCTCATGAGCATGCCGCCGTTCCGGCGGGCCGTGACGAATCGGGGCCGCCCGGTGAGATCGGAACGGGGCACGACATCATCGAAAAACGCTGTGCCGCTGATCAATTCGGAGGTCGGCGCGGACGTGGTGTCGTCGTGCTCGATGGCGAACAGGCCACCGGGGCGGAGCACTCGTCCGGCCAGCCCGACGAGCGCGGTGATCACCGTCATGCCGTCCGGTCCGCCGAACACGGCGTGCGACGGATCATGGTCGAGCACTTCGGGTTCGAGCGCGGCGCCGTCGGGAACGTAGGGCGGGTTGGATACCAGCAGATCGACCTGCCCGTCGAATTGGCTCAGCACGCCGGGCGCGGTGACGTCAGCGTGCAGTAATTCCACGGCGGTGCCGTTGGCATTGCTCCGCGCGTAGTCCAAGGCCGCCTCGGAGTCGTCGACGCCGATCACGCGGGCCTCCGGCCACTGCCGCGCCAGACCGAGCGCCAGCGCCCCCGAACCGGTGCACAGATCGACGATCATCGGAGCATCCGGAAGGCTGTTGTGCGGTAACCCATTCCAGCATCGACTCGGTTTCCGGGCGAGGGATGAACACACCGGGCCCGACCGACAACGTCAACGGCCCGAAGGCGGCGGTGCCGGTCAAGTGCTGCAACGGCACCCGGCGAGACCGCGCGGCGATCGAGGCGTGATAGTGGTCGAAGAAGGCGTCATCGGGTGGGGCGAGCAGCGTCAGCCTGCCACGCTCGGTACCGGCCAGATGCGCGGCCAATTCCTCTGCGTCGTATCGGGCCGAATCGATGCCGGCCTCCGCGAGCAGCGTTGTCGCCGAATCGATCGCGCAACGCAGTCGGGTGGTCATGCCTGTTGCAGCCGGGCCTGCTTGTCGGCGGCGCCCAGGGCGTCGAACAATGCGTCGACATCACCGTCGAGAAGCTGATCGAGATTGTGTGCCTTGTAACCGATCCGGTGGTCGGTCACCCGGTTCTCCGGGAAGTTGTAGGTGCGGATGCGTTCGCTGCGATCCACGGTGCGGATCTGGCTGGCCCGGTCGGCCGATGCGTCGGCGGACGCCTGCTCCTCCGCCAACGCCTGCAGGCGGGCGGCGAGCACCAGCATCGCGCGCGCCTTGTTCTGCAGCTGCGACCGCTCGTTCTGACACGTGACCACAATTCCGGTGGGCAGGTGGGTGATTCGCACCGCGGAGTCGGTGGTGTTGACGCCCTGGCCGCCCTTGCCGGACGACCGGTAGACGTCGATCCGCAGATCCGATTCGTCGATCTGGACCTCGCCGACTTCTTCGGGCTCGGGGTACACCAGCACGCCGGCCGCCGAAGTATGCACGCGGCCTTGGGATTCGGTGACCGGCACCCGTTGGACGCGGTGCACGCCGCCTTCGAATTTCAGCCGCGACCACACGCCGTCCGCCGAGTCGCCTTTGCTGGCGATCGTCAGTGTCGCGTCTTTGTAGCCGCCCAAGTCGGAGTAGGTTTCATCCAGCACCGTCACGGTCCAGCCGTGCCGCTCCGCATACCGGATGTACATCCTGGCCAGGTCCGCGGCGAACAGCGCCGACTCTTCGCCGCCCTCACCGGATTTGACTTCGAGCACGACGTCGTCGGCGTCGTGCGGGTCGCGTGGCGCCAGCATGTCGCTGAGCTTGGTCTCCAACTCGTCGACCCGGGTCTCCAGCTCGGTGACCTCGTCGGCGAACGACGCGTCGTCGACGGCGAATTCGCGCGCGGTCTCGAGATCGTCGCGGGCCGCGGTGAGCTGGCGGTGGGTCGCCACGATCGGGGCCAGCTGGGCGAATCGGCGCCCGACCTTGCGCGCGTTGGCCGCATCGCTGTGCAGTTCGGGGTCGGACAGCTGACGCTCGAGGTCGGCATGCTCGGCCGCCAGCGCGTCAATCGCCTGCACGCCTTGCGTCATGCTCACCTCCTCGCTGGACTCTCCCACACATGAAACGACGCCCGTCCTGCGCGATTATCGCGACAGTACGGGCGTCGATCGTGCTACTTGTCGGCCGAAGCTTCCTTCTCGGCGCCGGCATTGCGCTTGCCGTAGCGCTGCTCGAAGCGGGCAACCCGGCCACCGCTGTCCAGAATCTTCTGCTTACCGGTGTAGAACGGGTGGCACTGCGAGCAGACCTCGACCACGATGTGGCCGTTCTCCTTGGTGCTACGCGTCTGGAAAGTGTTTCCGCAACCGCAGACCACGGTGGTCTCGCCGTAGGCGGGGTGAATGTCAGCTTTCATGGTGTCCTCTTCAGCTAGTCGGTCGCCGGGTCGCCAGATCGTGCAGACAAGATCGGACGTGAACCGGAACCGTGAACTTCGGCTGTCGATTATGCCAGCTCAGCCGCTATGTCCCTAAACGCCCGCGCCAGCCCGCGCATTCCCGCGCAGCCGGCCGTCCTAACCCGGGCTGACCTGGGCTTTCGCAGAACGCTCGACGACGGCATAGCGGGTGTCGCGTCCCTCCCGAGTCCACAACAGTCCGCCGTTTGGGGTGCTGCCGTGGGCGCTGAGCTGCCGTTTGAGCACCTTGTTCGTGGCGGTGGTGGGCAAAGCGTCGGTGATCCAGACGTGTCGCGGCCATGCTTTCGGCGACAGATCCGGCTGGGCGGCCAGGAACTCGCTGAACTCCCCCGCCAGCAAGTCGGCGCCGTCGACCAGCACCACCGCCGCCATCACCTGGTCGCCCACCTGCTGATCGGGTACCGCGTACACCGCGACCTGGCTGAGCGCGGGCAGCCGTTGCAGGATGCGCTCGATGGGCGCGGTCGTCATGTTCTCGCCGTCAACCCGCAGCCAATCGCCGCTGCGCCCGGCGAAGTAAATCCAGCCGTCGGCGTCGCGGTAGGCCAGGTCGCCGGACCAGAACATGCCGTTGCGTAGCCGCGCATCGGTGGCGTCCTGGTCGTTGTAGTACCCGGCAAACAGGCCGGCGCCGGTGGTGTTGACCAGTTCGCCGATCGCGTCATCGGGGTTGGTGAGCGCGCCGTCGTCGTCGAACGCGGCCACCGCGCATTCGGCGAGCGTGTCGGAGTTGTAGATCCCGACGCCCGGGAAACCTTTGCCGAGGGATCCGGGCGGGCAGCCGTCTTCGCGGGTGATGATGATCGCGCCTTCGCTAGAACCGAAGCCGTCCCAGACCGTGCAATCGAAGCGGCGGCTGAACTCCGCGATGTCGCGGTCGCTGGCCTCGTTGCCGAACGCGACCTTCAGCGGATTGTCCGCATCGTCGGGCTGTTCAGGGGTGGCCAACACGTACGCCAACGGCTTGCCGACGTAATTCATGTAGGTCGCGCCATAGCGGCGAAGATCGGGCAGCAGACCGGACGCCGAGAAGGTGGCCGGCACCATCGCCGAACCGGAGCCGACGGCCACGCTCCAGCCGGCCAGTAGCGCGTTGGAGTGAAACAGCGGCATCGACAGGTAGCAGGTGCCCGACGAGTCGACGTCGAACCGCTCAATCAGGTTGAGACCGGCGAAGATAACGGTCAGGTGCGTGATCTGGACCGCCTTCGGCTCGCCGCTGGTGCCCGACGTGAAGATCATCATCAGCGTGTCGGTGGGAACCACCTCACGATGCGGCACCAATGGCCCGGCCGATGCGAGCAGAGCCGACCATTCGTCGCTGCTGACGTCGACGACCCGGACTCCGGGGAGATCAAGGCCGTCCAGTAGGGCGCGATGGGTGGGATCGGTGAGCAGTATCTGGCAATCGGCGCGCACGATGTCTTTGGCCAGCGCTGCGCCGCGACGGGTGTCGTTGATGCCACACAACACATAGCCGCCGAGCGCGGCCGCAGCCATCGCGGTGAGCATGTCGGGAGTGTTGCCCAGCAGCGCACCGACATGCAGTGGGCGTTCGGGGTCGGCGATGCCGATCAGCGCGGCGGCGATCGCCGAGGCATCGGCGAGATGTTCACGCCAGGTCCACACCCGGTCTTCGTATTTGACCGCGGGCGTGGAGTCCTCGCACCGCGCGCGAAGCAGTTGCTGAATAGTGTCCGCCACGGCTCACCACTTTCCCGTCGGTCCCGACAGGCGCAGATTACCGCCGCGGGGCAAGCCGTAAAGCGGGACGGCCGATGTTGTTCGGCCGATGCGGTGTGCTAATCGCTACTCGCTGTCCATGCCCGGTGTCGTTTTGGACACCTGAACCAGGAACTCGTAGTTGTTCTTGGTCTTTCGCAGTTGCGACATCAACAGGTCGATCGCTTGATGCGAATCCAGGCCCGACAGCACGCGGCGCAGCTTGTGCACGACCGAGAACTCGTCCGGCGACAACAGCAATTCGTCCTTACGAGTACCCGAGGGGTTCACGTCGACGGCCGGGAACACCCGACGCTCGGAGATCTTGCGGTCGAGCTTGAGCTCGGCGTTGCCGGTTCCCTTGAACTCCTCGAAAATGACTGTGTCACCGGTGGATCCGGTCTCGACCATCGCGGTGGCGATGATCGTCAACGATCCGCCCTCCTCGATGTTGCGGGCGGCACCGAGGAAACGCTTCGGCGGGTAGAGGGCCGTCGAGTCGACACCACCGGACAGGATGCGGCCCGAGGCCGGCGACGCGTTGTTGTACGCGCGGCCCAACCGGGTGATCGAGTCGAGCAGCACGACAACGTCTTTGCCCTGTTCCACGAGCCGCTTGGCGCGCTCGATAGCCAACTCGGCGACAGCGGTGTGATCCGTCGGCGGCCGGTCGAACGTCGAGGCGATGACCTCGCCCTTGACCGAGCGGGCCATATCGGTGACCTCTTCGGGCCGCTCGTCGACGAGTACGACCATCAGGTGGCACTCGGGATTGTTCTTGGTGATCGCGTTGGCGATGGCCTGCAGGATCATCGTCTTACCGGCCTTGGGCGGCGACACGATCAAGGCGCGCTGGCCCTTACCGATCGGCATGATCAGGTCGATAACCCGGGTGGTCAACACCTCGCCGGAGGTTTCCAGCCGCAGCCGCTGGTTGGGGTACAACGGCGTCAGCTTGGTGAAATCGGCGCGGTTCTTGGCGCTCTCGACCGGGCCGCCGTTGACGGTGTCCAGGCGCACCAACGGGTTGAACTTCTGCCGCTGGTTCGGCTGTTCGCCGTCCTTGGGAACGCGCACCGCGCCGGTCACTGCGTCGCCACGGCGTAAGCCGTTCTTGCGCACCATGTTCATCGAAACGTAGACGTCGTGCGGGCCGGCCAGGTAGCCGGAGGTGCGCACGAATGCATAGTTGTCGAGGACGTCGAGGATGCCGGCCACGGGTTGGACGACATCGTCTTCGCGCAGTTCGGTGTCGCCACCGCCACCGCCGCCACCGTCGCCGGGCCTGTCGCCGCGACGCCGACGTTCGCGGAATCGGCGCCCGCGGCGACCGCCGCGTCCGTCTCCGTCGTCGTCCTGCTGGTTCTGGTTCTGGTTCGAATTCTGGTTCGAGCCGCCGCGGTTCTGTTGTCCGCCGGAGCCCTGCTGATCGCCGCCCCTGTCGGAGTCTTTGTCAGAGTCCTTGTGCGACTTCGAGTCTTCGGACTTGTTGTCCTGCTGGTCGCGGGCGGGCTTGTCGTTGCCGTTGTGCTGCTTCTTCTCGGTCCGGTCGTTCTGCTCCCCCGCGTGGTTGTCGGAGGATTGCTTCTCGCCGGCATCGGTGTGGGCCGCGTGGGTGTCGTCGGCCGCCTCGTCGCGATGGTTGGCGGCGTCGGTGGCGTGGTTGTCTGACTCGCCTGGGCCGCTGTTGGTAGCCGCGCCGTTGGAGTGGCCGCCTTGGCGGCTTTCCCGGATCGCCGCGATCAGTTCACTTTTGCGCATTCCTGAGGTGCCCTTGACGCCCGACCGGTTGGCCAGCGCGCGCAATTCGGGGAGCACCATGGTGGTCAGCGAGCCGTCCGACGCGCTCGAGTGGGCGTCGTTCTCGCTGGAAGTATCGGGGGTCACGGGGTTGGACAGCTTGTCATTTTCAGTGCTGTCGCCAGCCGTAACGAGGTCCGTATCAGTCACGGATTTCCTTTCTCTCCCTCACTGATCGAATCAAGCAAGGGGTTCGTTGCATTCAGCCAATTCGCCGAGTGCTGCCAAAATTCGACTCTGCAACGGTGATTGCCAGGATTGGCGATGTAAATGGCGAACCATCGTCCACGAGAAGAATTTGGTGTTCGTCCTAGTGTTCGCGCAATGTCAGCGCATGATGCAGATGACTGCGATTGCTGGACGGCTCCGAGGATAACCTGCTTCGATGCTGGAAGCAAGGAGCCCCGTCACCGTGCCTGTGGACGCTAGCTGGGGGCTGCTACCCCGGAACTCCAGCGCACCCCGTCCCCGGCCGTCATCTCGCTGATCGCAAATCCGTTTGCGGCGGCGTGGTCCAGCACTTCGGTGGGCAGTTGAGACGCCGTGCTCAGCGCGATAACCGCCGGTCCAGCGCCGGAGAGCACAGCTGCCACCTTGTAACGGCGCAATAGCTGCAGGTATTCCGCCGATGCCGGCATCGCCGCCGCGCGGTGTGGCTGGTGGAGCACGTCCTCGGTGGCCGCCATCAGCAGGTCAGGGCGCTCGGTGAGGGCCACGACCAGCAGGGCGGCACGGCTGACGTTGAAGCGGGCGTCGTCGTGGCTGATTTGCGTCGGGAGCAGCACCCGGGCCTCCACCGTCGACGACCGCTGCAGGGGAATGGCCGTAAACAGGCGAATGTCGGGATGCAGCCGCAGCTGCGCCGCCGAATACGCGGGCGGGCCCGTGCTGACGTCGGTCCAGGAAACGATGGCGCCACCCAGGACCGCCGCGGCCGCGTTGTCGGGATGTCCTTCGAACTCCGACGACAACTGGATCAACTCGGGTTGACTCAACGGCGTCAAACCCGCTTGCGCGAGAATGCCGTTGACCGCTGCCAGGCCGCCGACGACCGCCGCCGCCGACGAGCCGAGGCCGCGAGAATGCGGAATGACGTTGCGGCAGCACACTTTGAGGCCGGACGTGCTAACACCGGCCGCCTGCAGTCCGTGCTGAACGGCACGCACGACGAGATGGCCGGCGTCGAGCACCAGTTCCCCGGCTCCCTCCCCCTCGACCTCGACGATCAGACCGGAATCTGCTGTCTCGACGATGATTTCGTCGTAGAGACTCAGCGCCAGCCCGAGACTGTCGAAGCCGGGACCGAGGTTGGCGCTCGAGGCAGGAACAACCGAACTGCCCAGCAGCCCGGGAGGAAGCACTAGGCCAGTCCCAGTTTGGCGACAACCGCGACGGGATCGACCGGAACCGGCTCCACCTTTGGCATGTCGCGCAGCGCGGTGTCGGGGTCCTTGAGGCCGTTGCCGGTCACCGTGCACACCACCGTCGAGCCTGGCTTGACCCAGCCATCCTCGACGGATTTGAGCAGACCGGCGATGCTCGCCGCCGACGCCGGCTCGACGAAGACCCCTTCAGTGGCCGCGACCAGGTGATATGCCGCGAGGATCTCGTCATCGGTGGCTGCCAGAAAGCGCCCATTGGACTGCTGCTGCGCCGCGACGGCCGGTCCCCACGACGCCGGCGACCCGATCCGGATCGCCGTGGCGATGGTCTCGGGATTCTTGACAGGCTCACCAGACACCAGCGGGGCGGCCCCGGCGGCCTGTGTGCCCAGCATGCGGGGAAGCTTGTCGATCACGCCGTCTGCGTGGTATTCGGTGTAGCCCTTCCAGTACGCCGTGATGTTGCCCGCGTTGCCCACCGGCAGAGCGTGAATGTCCGGCGCGTGCCCCAGGACGTCGACGATTTCGAACGCCGCGGTCTTCTGGCCCTCGATGCGGACCGGATTGACCGAGTTGACCAATGCGATCGTCGGGAAGTCGGCGACGATCTTGCGGGCCACCTCCAGGCAGTCGTCGAAGTTGCCGTCGACCTGAATGATCTTGGCGCCGTGCATGACAGCCTGCGCCAGCTTGCCCATCGCGATCTTGCCCTGCGGGATCAGCACCGCGCAGGTGATGCCGGCGCGGGCGGCGTACGCCGCAGCCGAGGCCGACGTGTTGCCCGTCGACGCACACATCACCGCCTGCTGGCCGCGGGCCACCGCGTCGGTGACGGCCATCGTCATGCCGCGGTCCTTGAACGAGCCGGTGGGGTTGAGGCCCTCGACCTTCAGGTGAACCGTGCAACCGATCTTCTCCGACAGCCGCGGCGCCGAAATCAGCGGCGTGCCGCCCTCGAACAAGGTGACCGGCGTCCAGTTGTCTCCGACCGGCAGTCGGTCGCGGTATGCCTCGATGAGACCCGGCCACTGCCGATGCACAGCCGCCTTGGACGAACTCATGGGTTGGTTCCTTCCAGCCGCAGCACGCTCGCCACGCCCTGCACCACGTCCAGTTCGGCCAGTGCGTCGACGGTTTCGGATAGCGCGGCATCGGTCGCAGTATGGGTGACCACGACGACGCGGGCCCCGATGCGTCGCCCGCCCTCGCCGACCACGCCCTCCTGGCGAACCTCGGCGATGCTGACTTCCCGCTTGGCGAATTCGGCTGCGACCGTGGCCAATACACCGGGCTTGTCGGCGACGTCCATGCTGACGTAGTAGCGGGTCTGGATCACGCCCATCGGGGCGACCTGCAGCTGGGCGTATTTCGACTCTTTGGGCGCCCGGCTGCCCAGGACCCGGTTCCGGGCGGCCATCACCAGATCTCCGGTCACCGCCGACGCGGTCGGCGCGCCGCCGGCACCTTGTCCGTAGAACATCAACCGGCCGGCGGCCTCCGCCTCGACCACGACGGCATTGAATGCCCCGTTGACGGTGGCGAGCGGATGCTCCAATGGCACCAAGGCCGGGTACACCCGGGCCGAAACCCGCTGTTGCCCATCATCGGTGGTGATCCGCTCGCAGATCGACAGCAGCTTGATGGTGCAGCCCAGGGCCCGGGCGGAGATGAAGTCGTCCGGGGTGATCTTGGTGATGCCCTCGCGGTAGACGTCTTCGGCGGTCACCCGGGTGTGGAATGCGATGGACGCCAGGATCGCGGCCTTGGCCGCGGCGTCGAAGCCTTCCACGTCGGCAGTGGGGTCAGCTTCGGCGTACCCGAGCGCGCTCGCGTCGGCCAGCGCCTTCTCGTATTCGACGCCGGTGCTGTCCATTTCGGACAGGATGTAGTTGGTGGTGCCGTTGACGATTCCGGCGACCCGCTGCACGGTGTCGCCGGCCAGCGACTGGGTCAGCGGACGGATCACCGGGATGGCGCCGGCCACGGCGGCCTCGAAATAGAGGTCCACCCGGGCATTTTCGGCAGCCTGCGCCAGCTCGCCGGTGGAGACCGACAGCAGCGCCTTGTTGGCCGTCACCACGGACTTGCCGTGCTCCAGCGCAGACAGAATCGCCTTGCGGGAGGGTTCCACCGGACCCATCACCTCGACGACGATGTCGACGTCGTCGCGGGTGACCAGCGAGTCGATGTCGTCCGTGAGTAGCTCGGCCGGCACACCACGGTCGCCGGCTACTCGCCGGACACCGATACCTCGCAGCACCAGCGGCGCGCCGATGCGGGCGGCGAGGTCGTCGGCACTCTCCTTGATGATGCGAACAACCTCGCTGCCCACATTGCCCAGTCCCAATACCGCTACGCCGACCGGTTTTTCATCAGTAGACACGACTCACCTCACTTCCAGACTCAGCAGATCGTCGACCGTCTCCCTGCGCAGGACGAGACGGGACGCTCCATCGCGCACGGCCACCACGGCGGGGCGCCCGATCAGGTTGTATCGACTCGACAGCGAATAGCAGTAGGCGCCGGTGGCCGCGACCGCGACCAGGTCGCCGGGGGCGATGTCGTCCGGCACCCAGGTGTCGCGGACCACGATGTCGCCGCTCTCACAATGCTTTCCGACTACACGAGCCAGTGTCGGCCCCGCGTCGGTGCCACGGGACACCAACCGCACGTCGTAATCGGCGCCGTACAGCGAGGTGCGGATGTTGTCGCTCATGCCACCATCGACGCTGACGTAGCGGCGATGCGCGGTAGTGCTGACGCCGACGTCTTTGACGGTCCCGACCTCGTACAGCGTGACCGTTCCCGGGCCGGCTATCGCGCGTCCGGGTTCGACGACCAGTCGCGGAACCGGCAGGCCGACCGCGGCGGATTCGTTGCGCACGATGTCGCTGAGCTTGTCGGCGAGTTCGTTCACCGGTGGCGGGTCGTCGTTGGGCAGGTACGAGATGCCAAGGCCGCCACCGAGGTCGACGGTGGCGATCTGCGCGGTCTTGTCGACGCCGAATTCGGCGACCACGTCGCGGAGCAGACCGATCACGCGGTGTGCGGCGATCTCGAAGCCGCCGACATCGAAGATCTGCGAGCCGATGTGACTGTGTAGGCCGACCAGTCGGAGGTTGTCGGTGGCGAATACCCGCCGGATCGCGGCCATCGCGCCGCCGTTGGCCAATGACAGCCCGAACTTCTGGTCTTCGTGGGCGGTGGAGATGAACTCGTGAGTGTGCGCCTCGACGCCGACCGTGACGCGGACCAGCACGTCCTGAACGACGCCCGCCTCCCCCGCGATGGCGTCCAGGCGCTCGATTTCGATCATCGAGTCAAGGACGACGTACTTGATTCCGGTCTTGACTGCGGTGGTCAGCTCAGCGACGGATTTGTTGTTGCCGTGCAACGCGATTCGCTCCGGCGGGAAGTTGGCATGCAGCGCGACGGCCAATTCGCCGCCGCTGGAGACGTCCAGCGACAGGCCTTCTTCGTCGATCCACCGGGCGATCTCGCTGGACAGGAAGGCCTTCCCGGCATAGTGCACATGGGATCCGCCGCCGAATGCGGCCGCGATCTCACGACAGCGCGATCGGAAGTCGTCCTCGTCGATGACGAACAGCGGCGTGCCGTACTCGTGAGCCAGCGACTGCAGCGACACCCCGGCGATGCTGACCGTACCGTCGTCGCCGCGAACGGTGTTGCGCGGCCATACATTCGGCGCCAGCTCCAGCAATTCCTGAGCCGAGTTCGGGCAGGGCGGGACGCCGCTGTGGTGAAACTCTTCGGCGTGCCGCGGCCCGGCTGGGTGCGCGTTCACATTCGCTCCGGAGCGCTGACGCCGAGAATCGCCAGCCCGTTGGCGATCACCTGGCGGGTCGCCTGGCAGAGCGCCAGACGCGCGGTGTGCAGTTCGCCTGCTTCCTCGTCGCCTTGCGGCAACACCCGGCAGACGTCGTAGAACCGGTGGTAGTCGCCGGCGAGGTCTTCGAGGTAGCGGCAGACCCGGTGCGGTTCGCGCAGTGACGCCGCAGTTTTCAGCACCCTCGGGAACTCGCCGAGACTGCGAATCAGCGCGCCCTCCTTCTCGTGGGTGAGCAACTCGAGATGGGCGGTATCGGGGATCAGTCCGAGCTCGGCGGCGTTGCGCGCCAGCGCGGAGAGCCGGGCGTGCGCGTATTGAACGTAGTAGACCGGGTTTTCGCTGGACGCCGAAGACCACAGGGCGAGATCGATGTCGATCGGGGTGTCGACCGACGAGCGGATCAGGCTGTAGCGGGCGGCGTCGACGCCGATCGCCTCGACCAGGTCGTCGAGGGTGATCACGGTGCCGGCCCGCTTGCTCATTTTCATCGGCTGCCCGTCGCGGACCAGGTTGACCATCTGACCGATGAGCACTTCGACGGTGCCAGGGTTGTCGCCGAACGCCTCGGCGGCGGCCATCAGCCGCGAGATGTAGCCGTGGTGGTCGGCACCGAGCATGTAGATGCACAGGTCGAACCCGCGACTCCGCTTGTCCAGGTAGTACGCGAGATCACCGGCGATGTAGGCGTGATTGCCGTCGCTCTTGATCACGACGCGGTCTTTGTCGTCGCCAAAAGCACTGGTGCGCAACCAGGTTGCGCCGTCCTTTTCGTAGATGTTGCCGTTCTCGCGCAGCCGCGCGATGGCCTGCTCGACGCGGCCGCTGGTGTGCATCGAGTCTTCATGGGTGAACACGTCGAAGTCGGTGCCGAATTCGTGCAGCGATTTCTTGATGTGGTTGAACATCAAGTCGACGCCGATTCGCCGGAAGGTCTCGTGTTGCTCGGCGTCAGGTTGGCTCAGCGCGTCCGGTGCCTGCTGCAGGATTTGCGCGGCGATGTCACCGATGTAGCTGCCCGCGTAGCCGTCTTCGGGCGTGGGCTCGCCTTTGGCCGCGGCGATCAACGAGTTGGCGAACCGGTCGATCTGCGCGCCGTGGTCGTTGAAGTAGTACTCGCGCAAGACATCGGCGCCCTGGCTAGTGAGCAACCGGCCCAGCGCGTCACCGACCGCCGCCCAGCGGGTGCCGCCGATGTGAATCGGGCCGGTGGGGTTGGCGGAGACGAACTCGAGGTTGATTTTGTGGCCGCCCTCGGCGTCGGAGTTGCCGTAGGTGTGGCCGGCGTCGATGACGTTGTTGATGATCAGGCCCTGCGCCGAGGCGTCCAGTCGCAGGTTGATGAAACCCGGCCCGGCAACCTCCGCCGAGGCGATGCCGTCGGCCGCGGCAAGCGCGTCGGCCAGCCATCCGGCCAGTTCGCGGGGGTTGGCGCCGACCTTCTTGGCGAGTTGAAGCGCCAGGTTGCTGGCATAATCGCCGTGCTCGGGATTGCGAGGCCGCTCGACAGCGACCGCCGACGGCAGCGCAGCGGTGTCGAGCCCATGCTGGGTCAACACCGCGGTCGCGGTGGCCCTCAGCAACTCGGCCAGATCGGCGGGATTCACGCAGGCCATCCTATGGGCTGAGGTCCTCAGGCTTCGAATCCATTCCGATGCTCAGCCGACTGCCGTGATGAGTTAGTCTGTCGTGGCCCGTTGGCGCAGTATTTCTCGCATGCGCCCCCGTAGCTCAGGGGATAGAGCGTCTGCCTCCGGAGCAGAAGGCCGCAGGTTCGAATCCTGCCGGGGGCACCACTCCTACCAGGATTTTCGCCGGAATCGTCTGTCTGCTACCAGCCGAGAACGGCCTCAGTGTCACGAGGAAGTCGCGACTCCTCTCAAACTCTTCTCGGCGTCCTCCATGCGACGTCGGCGTGGCCGAGCCACTTCGCGATCACCGCCAGCGGCACCCCACACAGGTGCAAAGCGGTGCCGCAGGAGCGGCGTGCCTACCCGAAAGAGAGCACGTAATCGCCACTGCCAGAGTGGTCGTGGCTGCCACCATCGGCACAGGGCCCGGGCGAGGCGCTGCCAGCGAAGGCGAGCGCCTGACATTTGTTACACCATCTCCAGTTGTCCTGCTCATTCCCGCCGACCGCGCCACTGTAGGTCAGGACATAATCGCCGCTGAGAAGGTGGTCATGGACGCCACCAGCAGCGCAAGGCCCCGGCGAGGGATTGCCAGCGAAGGCGAGCGCCTGACATTTGTTACACCATCTCCAGTTGTCCTGCTCATTCCCGCCAACCGAGGTGTCCTGGATCAGGACATAATCGCCGCTGCCAGCGTGGTCGTGGCTGCCACCCGCAGCGCAAGCCCCCAGCGACGGAAAGCCCGCGAAGGAGAGCACCTGACATTTATTGCACCATCTCCAGTTGTCCTGGGCAGTCATCGTCCGACCCTTCTATTCGCCGACACCCTGGTCGTGCCGCCTGACAAGATCCATTGCGCGTCGATCAGCGGCGCTTCGGCAAGAGTGCGGACCGCTCAGCGGACCGGAATGGCACCACCTAGCGAACAGGCGCGAAGCCGAACTCGAGATTCAGAGCTGATATTCAACAACCTCAACTAATTGCGGTCCAGCGTCCCAGTCGCCCAAAGCTCCCCGCGACAGCTACTTCCAAGCTCTCTGACAGTTAGCGATTTTATGCTGCTGATATGGACGGAGACCGCTGATGTTTCGGGCCACGCTCATCGCTATCGCGACGCCGGGCGCGCTGATCGCAGCGTTAGCGGTCAGTCCCGTCGCGGCCGCCAACGTCCCAGGCTGCTTGCCCCTCAACGGAACACAACTCGCCGCCAGCAGCCATGAAGACACCAACTATCTCGGCATCATCTACGACAGCAACGTGACTTACTGGTACCAGGATGGCGCGGTCAACTGGCACAGAACCGTCGATGGCGGCGAGTTCAACCTCACGCACACCAACACCTCCGGCACCGTGCCCGCCGCGCCAGGAGCCACAGCGACCATTCCCGGCACCGACAGCGGCCGGCGAGGCGGGGGCGGCAGTAGCCCCATCGTCGTGACCGTTTGCAACCAATAGGGCAGACCGCTTCAGCAGTACGCGGCCCAGCACCTATGGGTGGGGCAGTAGACCGAACGCGCAAGGTCGACCATGCCTGCGGCCTGACCGTATCGAACGCCCTGCGCAGTCGTAGCGGCGTGAAGGTCCTGGGCGATCCGATCGGGCTTCCAGCCCCAGCCGAGGTCCTGGCAGATGAGGCCGGCCATCTCGACGAGGGACGCCTCGTGGCCTTCCGGCCAGCTGAAGCCCATGCCCCTCAGCTCAGAGAGGTAACCGTCGTCGCGGGGATCGGCGGTCGCGATCGCAGAGCCGGTGACCAGTGCGGCGCCAATGAGCGCGGGGACCGGCCAGTGTTGTCAGCCAACGGGGTGAACGCATATCCGGACCTTTCGTCGCGCCGAGGACTATGCGGAAATTATGCGCGTCCGAGGCGGCACGAAGGCGGAAAGACCAGCAAATCAGGGCAAATGCCTATTTTGCTGGCCAAATACATATTTTAGGGGCCACAGCTACCGGGCGGAGCCGGTATCGGCCCCTGCGACGGCGGGGTGAACAGGCCCGGTGGTGGCGGGGGCTTCACGCACTGGACGACCACCAAGGAGCCCGTCCCCGGGGCACCCCGGTTGATGGCGCGCCAGTAGGAGCCGTCGTCGTAGGGCACGCCATCGCAGGATGGCTCGAGAGGCGACATCATGTCGACCGTTCCGCCACCGGGGCAGTAGTGGGCCCCGAGGTCGGGCTTGTGCGGGTCGGTAGGAGGCGCGGGCGGAGCCGCGTGTCCCAACGGCGCGGTCAATAAGGCGGCGGCGATCAACGCTGCGGTCATCACGAGCTTCATGGTCCTCATCCTATTTCGACGCACCGCGTCGCCGCGCCACGGCTGTGCGACGATGCGCACGTGACCTCTCCGCAGCTATTGCGCGACTTGGTGCGCTGTTCGCGACCGACGAACATCGTCGACGTCGGCGCCAGTCTCATCGAAGGCGATCCGCCCTACCGGGAAATGCTGAATTACGGGCTGTGCACGGTGACCGGGTTCGAACCACTGGCTCGTCCACTGACGCAGCTGCAGACGCGCAAGGGGCCGCTGGAGCGCTACCTCCCGCTCGTCGTGGGCGATGGCCGCGAGCATCGCTTGAAAGTCACCAAAGCCGAAGGCATGACCAGTCTTCTCACACCGGACCAGAATCAGCTCCGGCTGTTCAACCCGTATTCCGACTGGGGTTCGGTTGTCGAGGAAGTCGACGTTCAAACCCATCGCCTCGATGATCTCGACATCGACGAGTTCGATCTGTTGAAAATCGACGTCCAGGGCGCGGAACTGATGGTGTTCCAACACGGCCGAGACCGATTGCGCAACGCGGTGGCGGTACACACTGAGGTGTCGTTCGTTCCGCTGTATGTCGGCCAGCCGACGTTCGGTGATGTTGACGCCGAGTTGCGGGCGCAGGGTTTCGTGCCGCACTCGCTGCCTGACGTGAAGCAATGGGCGATCGCGCCGACGGTGTTCAACGGAGACATGTGGACACCCGGCAATCAGTTGCTCGAGGCAGACATCGTCTACGTTCGCAACATCGCCCACCCGGAACAGATGACCAGCGAACAACTTTCGCATCTGGCGATGATCGCGTTCCACATCTACGGATCGATCGACCTTGCTGTGTTCTGTCTCATCGAACTGCAGCAGCGCGGACAGGCAGCTGAGGATGCTGTCGAGCAGTTGATGCAGCTCTTTGAGTAACGCTACGAGACGCACGTTTTCAGCTAAATCGATCGAATCTGAGCGGTCAATGCCCCTCACGGAGTCATGATTTCGCATTTCCTCAGGAAATTCTAATTCGCATCCCGGGTCAGTACGGAATTCGACGGATTATCGCACAGTTTTGAATGACGTCTTTTGATCCATATTCACTTCATAGAATCGGCGCGAATGAGGATTCTTCCTCTAACGTGACGTCATGCTGTTCATTTCCGGGATGACCGTGTCGCAGTGGCGGCGTGAAGTACTGCGGACCAACTTCTGGATGGTGCCGAGCTTGGAGGTGCTCGCCGCGATTGCGCTGTTTGCGGCCACCTTGGAGGTAGATCGTGCCGTCTACCACGGCACGCTCACGCTGCCGCAATGGGTAGAGGCCGGCAGTGCAGACACGGCGCGCGAAATTCTCCTTGCGGTGGCCGCAGCGATCATGACCGTCATCGGAATCAACTTCTCCGTCACCATCGTCACGTTGACGCTGGCATCGACCCAGTTCGGGCCTCGAATGCTGCGCAACTTCATCCGTGATCGCGGTACTCAGCTCACGCTGGGCACGTTTGTGGCGACGGCCGTCTACTGCGTGCTGGTCCTTTTGGCAATCGGCCCCGCGGAGCACGGTGTATTCGTGCCGCACTTTTCCGTCTCGGTCGTATTCCTGCTGGTGCTGGTCGATTTGGCGGTTCTCATTTACTTTCTGCACCACATCGCTATCCAGATCCAACTTCCCTTCGTCATCGCGAGTATTGCCAATGATTTGCGGCGCTACCTCGGGGTGAAAAAGCCCGATATCCGGATGGCAACTCTGCACGAGCCGCACAGAGACGACGTTGCCGCGCTGGTCGACACCATAAAGTCCTCAGGCGCGAAGCTGCGCACCCCGAAAGGTGGGTACCTGCAGGCCATCCGCTACGACATGTTGGTTCGCGCCGCGACGGCTGCCGACGCAGTGGTGCACTTGCCCTACCGCCCTGGGAACTTCTTGGTAGAAGACAGTGAACTCGCCGCAGTGTGGCCGCCGCAGGCCGCCGCCCGCATGACCCGTCGACTGAAACGAGCCCAGATCACCGGGCCGGTCCGCACGCTGGCCCAGGATCCCGCTTTCGGCATCGACCAGCTGGTCGAGATCGCCATTCGGGCACTGTCTCCGGCGGTCAACGACACATACACGGCGTTGACCTGCGTGGACTGGCTATCCAACACTCTGTGCAAGCTCGCGAAAGTGTGGACGCCCGCACAGGCCTACTGCGACCGCACCGGTGCTATCCGCGTCATCTGCGAGCAGGTAACTTACGAAAATATGGTCCAGCGGTCATTCGACAAGATCCGCCAGGCCAGTCGCGGAATGCCCGCCCTGCTGATCCGCCTACTTGAAGCACTCAAAGCGATCATGGAGCAGACCACCGACCACGATCAGGCTCGTGCACTGATGCACGAAGCAACCATGATTCAGCGCGCCAACCTCGAGTCAGTGCCCGAAGAGTCCGACCGCGCTGCTGTGGAAAGTCGCTTCGGTGCGGTAGCGAGTGCCTATGCCCGGCTGAATGACGCTGCCGCGGTGGCTGTTTGAGGGCTAGCCACTCGCGTCCGTTCAGTTCACCGCGCCGCGGGTGACCTGTGGTCCGGGCACCGCGCGATGCCGCGACAGCAGCCGCGCCGCCTGACCCGGCGCCCCCAGCTGAAGCATTGCGGCCAAAGCCGTTTCGAGGATCACCTCCTGTTGCACGCGACTGCCGCCGATCGAGGCAAGCCCGTCAAGCGATTCCAGGAGGTAGTCGAGAGCGGCCCGCGGCTCCCCCGCTGTCAACGCGATCAGTCCTTCACCGATGAGCCGCAGACGTGGTCTGCTGCGCGTCGGTGGCACCCGGGACGTTGATCGCACGGATCGCGGCCGGATCGTTCGCCGCGGCCAGCACCAGCAATGCGTGGAACGCGATGAACGGCGTCTGCGGCGTAAAGGCAAGCGAGCCAGCCTCGTTGAGCACCCTCATCGGGTCGGGCGGCGTGACCCAGTCCGGGTGCAGGCGGGCCCGCCAAGCCAGCGAGCCGGCGTCGACCAGGCAGCGCACACCCTTCGAATGCGGCGGCGCCAGCGACGAGTTGTAGCGGCGCGCGGCGGCGGCCGCATCACCCATCGCCAACTCGTGCAGCGCGGCATGCCATTGAAAGTGGGGCAGGTAGCGCTGCGTGCTGCCGTCGCTGGGAATCCAGTCCGTCAGCCATTTCAGCCCGGCCCCGTGCGCGTCGGTCTCGTAGTGCACGTGCGTCAGCGCATGCGCGGCGTTACCGTTGCCGGGGTCGAGTTCCAGTGCGGCATCGGCCAAGTCGGCCGCGTCGTACCAGAGTCCCTGTTCGGTTCGGCCGTAGGCGCGCAAGCCCAGATACCAGGGCGCCTCGCCGTGCACGCCGGTGAACCTCTCGACGTACTCCCAGGCGTCCGGCAACGCGTCGCCGGCGCCCGCGAACGCGATCGACGGCGCGAGCACCAGCAGTGCGACCGCGTCGTCCGGAATGCGGTCGAGGTGGTCGATGAGGGCGTCGGTACCTGCCTCGTTGCCCTTTTCGCACCAGGTCGCGATGGCTTCGACGTGGCTGCGGTCGTCGTCGCTGCCGTGCGCCAGCGCCGCACGTGCGCGGGCGAGATGGCCGGCGACGGCGTCGGGACCGCCGGCCCGGTCGGGTCGCTCCATCGCGATCATCGCCAGCGCGACGTGCGCACGGGCGTGATCGGGATCCTCGGCGACCGCGGCCGCGAATGCCGTCGAGGCGCCGTCCTGGACGGCCAGCAGGCGACGCACACCTTCGGCGTAGGACGCTGCGGCACCGGACAATTCCGGCGTGGTCGTGATGAGGCTGGGCACCCGCATCGGTTGGTCGCGGGTGCCGTCGGCGAGCAGTGTCGCGATAGCCGCTGCCTGGGAACGGATTTCGGGGATCGCGGTGGTTTCCCACTCCTCGCCCTGACGGATCGAGCCGATGCAGACGATGTTCGGGCACCGTGCCGCCGGCGCCGTCGATCAGGTGGCCGTCCGGCGTGAGTCGCACGCCGACACCGCACGGGTGCAGCGACGCGATGTCGGCGGCCAGCAGACTCGTCCCACAGCGGTGAGCGGTGCAGCGACCGCCGGTCCCAGGCCGCGCCGGCAGCGACGACGACCGCGTCACCGCGGCGGCGCACCGATCCGTCGCTGGTGGTCACCACCAACTCGACGCCCTTGCGGCGCAACGACACATCGGCGACCTCGCCCGCTTCGATGACGAGTTGACCGTCGTCGATGGCCGCGTAGATCGCGTCGGCGATAGTGGGTGGCATCCGGTGCCGCAGCACCTCCCACTCCCGCAGATCTTCGCGCAGGAACCGGCGCTGGTCCTCCCACCCCAACGACTGCCACAGCCGGGCGGTACGCGGCCGCACCGCGTCGATCACCTGCCGCCAGTCCACACCGGCGTCGCGGGCGTGCGCGAGGTCGTCGGCCAGCGCCGCGCGCAACTGCTCCAGCGAGACCCCGGCGGCGAGCGCGTCGAGATGAGGCAACTCCGTGGGCGCGCCGGTGGCCCGGAATCGGCGCGGGAGTGCGCCGTGGCGCGACAGCAGCGTGACGGTGGCGCCGCGCGCGGTCAGATGCAGCGCGACGTCGACGCCGGTGAGTCCCGAACCGATCACCAGGACGTTGTCGGGCCGGCGCGCACCGAGGGCATCCAGTGCGCCGGGCGCCCATGGATCCAAGACGACTCTGCCGTCAGCGCCTTCGGCCAGCACCGGGGCGAAGGCACGTTCCAGCGAGTCGGGCATGCCGCTTGGCGGGCGGCCGGATGCGAGCACCACCGCGTCGGCCGACAGCTCACGACCATCGTTGAGCGCCAACCGAATCGGGGTGCCGGGCGTCAACTCCACCACCTCGGCGGCCTCGATTCGCACGTCGGCCTCGACGAGTTGGTCCTGCAGGTAACGGCCGTAGGCGAGTCGCGGCGCGAAACTTTCGGCCGGGGTGACGGCTCGCTGGTCGAGCCAACGGGTGAAGTGATCGGGATCGTCCGGCCAGGCCGACATCCGCGGCGCGGGAACGTTCAGCAGATGCGTCGGGTCGTTGGTGCCGTAGGCCGCGCCGGTGCCGGGGCGCCCCGAGGCGTCGATCAGGGTGATCTGCGCGTCCGGCTTGCTGCGGCGCAGATGCACCGCGGTGAGCACACCCGCGGCTCCCCCGCCGACAATCGCGACCCGCATCATTGCGGAAGGCTATCGTGCCGAAGCGAGTACGCTCACTGGCGTCCCGACGGTTAGGCGGCGTCTACGAATATCTAATCCACGTTGCTGATATGTGGCGCTGCAAATAGGCAATCGCGACAGGCAACGTATGGGCGACCGAATCGCCGGGCGCGGTGACGACCAACGTTCCCTCTCGGGGGCAGTTGTTCCCGGTCCCGGTCTCGGCCGCGTTCACTCGCAAGCTCGCGGGTGGCCGCCCGGCCCTTACAGGCCGCCCAGATCGTCGGGCACGTCGACGGCGTGCTCCCGCAATGCTTCCAGCGGCACGATGTCGAGAGTTCGCTCGTGCGTGGACGCCAGCACCACTGGGGCCGCGTAACCGTCGTTATAGGCCAGCAGCCAATTGCTCGCGGTGACGCACCAGCGGTCTCCGGGAACCAGGCCGGGAAACCTGAACTGCGGCATGGGTGTTGAGAGATCGTTACCGATCGAGCGCTGATGCTCGAGGAATTCGGCGGTCACCACCGCGCAAATCGTATGCAGGCCAATGTCCTCCGGACCGGTCGAACAGCAGCCGTCACGGTAGAAGCCGGTGAGCGGCTCGGCACTGCAGGGTTCCAGCGGGCCACCCAGCACGTTTCGCTCAGACATCGATCGCACTCACCATTTCCGCGACCCTCCGCAGCTGATCGAGATCGGAACTGGTTGGGATGAGCTGGATTTCGTCGGTGCCGACAGCTTCGAACTCGCGCAGCACTGCGATCAAGTCATCCTCGCTGCCGGCGAAGCCGGTGGTAGGCGCCATCGCGTCGATGTACTCGGCCGGTATCCAGTTCATGTAGCGGCGCAGATGCCGGTGCACCTGTTCCCGCGCGTCGTCGACCGATCCCAGCGCGAACCAGAACGAGGTGGCCAGGTGGGGTTTGGGCTTGCCGGCCTCCGACCAGGCCTGGCGCGCGACGTCGAACAGCTCGTTCTGCTTGGCGACGTCGAGATCCAGCGTGGTTCCGGCCAGTCCGTCCGCCCACCCCGCGGCGCTGCGCAGCGTCTTGGGCCCGATGGTCCCGACCAGCAGCGGCGGCCCACCCGCCTGAACCGGCGCCGGCCCGACCGGCAGCACCGAATCGGTGATCTTCTCGCCCGCCCACACCCGTTTCATCACCGCGACCCGCTCGGCCATCCCGCGGATCGTCTGCGTCGCCGGATCCGCGCCGACCGCGACATAGTCCTCGACGCGTCCGCCGACGCCGAGACCCACCGTCAGCCGCCCACCGCACATCATGTCGCCGGTCGCCAACGCCTTGGCCAGCATCACCGGGTCGTGCAGCTGCGGCACGATCACCGTCGTCACCAGCCGCGCCCGGTCGGTCCACGCGGCCAACGCACCCATCAACGTCAACGTTTCCGGGTTGTCGAAAGCCATCCGCTCGCCCCAACACAGCGAGGAGAACGGGCCGTCGTCGATCGTGCGCGCCCAGTCCCGCAGCATGGCGGCGTCCAAATCCGGCTCCATCACCGGCATGGTCATCGCTATCTGCACGATCGCGATTCTGGCATGCAGGTCCGCGCGATGCCGCGCATCGTCGTGGCAGCATCACCGGATGGTCATCACCGCCAACTCGATCGCTCATGTCCGGCTCACCGTCACCGACATCGAACGATCCCGCCAGTTCTACGAAGCTGTTTTCGGATGGCCCGTCCTGCTCGAGGTCCCCGACAACGCCGACGAGGCGACCCGCGAGCAACTCGGGTTCCTGTTCGGCGGTGTCATCTACGATCTGGGTGGCGCGCTGATCGCGCTGCGGCCCGTCGCCAACGACCGCTTCCACGAGGACCGCGCCGGTCTGGACCACATCGCGTTCAGGGCGGCCGACAAGGCCGAATTAGATTCCGCAGCAGAGTATCTCGATGAACTCGGAATCGACCATGAGCCGGTCAAGGACATCGGCCCGGCCTACATTCTGGAGTTCCGCGATCCGGACAACATCGCGCTGGAGTTGACCGCGCCCAAGTAGACTGGCGGGCACGATGCCTATCGCGTTCAACCACACCATCGTCGGCGCCCGCGACAAGCGGGAATCTGCCGAGTTCGTCTGCGAGCTGTTCGACCTGCCGAGTCCAAAGCCGTTCGGCCACTTCATGGTCGTCACCCTGGAGCACGGTGCCAGCCTCGACTACGCCGACGTGGCCGGCGGCGAGGAGATACGTCCGCAGCATTACGCGTTTCTGGTTTCCGAAGACGACTTCGACGCGATCTACGGCAAGATCTCCTCGCGCGGCCTCCCGCACTGGGCCGACCCGGCCGGTCGACGGCCCGGTGAGTTCAACACCAATGACGGCGGGCGCGGCGTCTATTTCCGCGACCCGGCGGGGCACTTCCTGGAGATCCTGACCCGTCCCTACGGCTCAGGCAGCTAGCTGGCGCTGCGGGGACCGCGACGCCGGGTTTCCTGGGCGCGGTAGTCGTCGGCCAGCCGGCTGACGTGTTCGGGCAGCGATCCGGCGACGACGTCAGCCAGGCTGGTCTGCTCCAGCACGGACCGCATGCTGGCCCGCAAGGCCCGCCAGACATCGGTGAGTGCCGCGGTCGGGCCCGAATAGGGCAGATCGCCGAGTCCGATATCGCGAACGCTGGCCAGCGGGCCGTCGATGCAGCGCAACACGTCGGCGATGCTGATTTCGGTTCCGGGACGGGATAATTCGTATCCGCCGTCGCGACCGCGATGGCTGCGCACCAAATGATCGGCGCGCAGCGCGGACAAGATGTCGACGAGAAACTGGGGTGGGATTCCCTGAGCGTTGGCCAGCTCGTCGGTCGTGACGCGGACGCCCTCATCGACGGTGGCCAGCTCGACCATCGCCCGCACCGCGTACTCCGCCTTCGCCGACATCCGCATGGAATGCGATTCTCCCACCGGCAGTGGCCTCAGCCGGTGACCGCGAGCACCGCGTCGGCGTATTCCGGGCGGCACACCACCAGGTCGGGCAGCTTCGGATCGCGCCGGTTGTATTCCAGCGGGGACCCGTCGATGCGGGAGGTGTGCAGACCAGCGGCACGAGCCACCGCGACCGGCGCTGCCGAATCCCACTCGTACTGGCCGCCGGCGTGGACGTAGACATCGGCCAGTCCCTGGATGACGGCGGCAACCTTGGCTCCTGCCGATCCCATCTCGACGAGCGTGCCGTTCAGCTGATCGCGCACCTGCAGCGCGATCTCCGGCGGCCGGGTGCGGGAGACCACGATCCGCGGGTCGCCGGAATGCCCCGGCGGCGGAACGGGATCCGGGGTGGCCAGCGTGACGCCCTGCGCCGGCAGCGCAACCGCGCCGGCCACCAGCGCACCGGACTGCCACAGCGCGACGTGCACGGCCCAGTCTTCGCGGCCGAGCTCGGAGAATTCCCGGGTGCCGTCCAACGGGTCGACGATCCACACCCGCTGCGAGCTCAACCGAACCGGGTCGTCGACGCCCTCTTCGGAGAGCACCGCGTCATCAGGACGTTCGCGGGCCAGCGCCTCCATCAGGTAGTCGTGAGAGCGCTTGTCCCCCGCCGCTTTTCGTTCGGCCTCGGTCGCATCCGCGAGTTCCTCGCGTACCGCCAGTAGCAGTTGGCCCGCTTCGGTAGCCAGCCGCGCGGCTACCTCGTGGTCGCTGTGGTCGCTCAATTCCGCCCCTCGATCAGATCGACGACTTGGTGCGCCAATTCGTCCAGACTGCGATCCGGTACGAGTCGCAGGTCCGGATTCTTCGGTCGCTGGTACGGGCTGTCGATCCCGGTGAAGTGCGTGATCTCACCCGCCCGCGCCTTAGCGTAGAGGCCCTTGGGGTCTCGCCGCTCGCAGTCCTCGAGCGGGGTGTCGCAGAAGATCTCGACGAAGTCCAGGCCCGCTTCGGCGTGCACGGCACGGGCCAGCGCACGATGCTCCTCCAGCGGACTGATCGCCGGCACCAGCACGGTCTGACCGGAGTCGGCGATCAGCGCCGCCACATGCGCCAGCCGGCGCAGGTTCTCGGCCCGGTCGGCCATGCTGAAACCCAGGTCGGCGTTCAGGCCATGCCGCAGGTTGTCGCCGTCGAGAACGAAAGCGGGAATACCTTTTTCGAGCAGCTTGCGTTCGACCAGCATGGCCACCGACGACTTGCCCGACGCCGAAAGCCCGGTGAACCACAACGTGCGACCGCGGGTGAGCCGGTCCTTGGCGGTCACCAGCGAGGCGTGCCGCACCGCGTTGGGGCTCGCCGAGAGGGTGGTGGCTTCGCGCAACACCATGCCCGCGGCGACGGTGCCGTTGGTGTGGGGATCGATCAGGATGAAGGACCCGGTGCTGGAATTTCGGGTGTACTCGTCGAGCAGCAGTGGCACCTGTGAACGCAGCGAGATCCGGCCGAGTTCGTTGAGCTGCAACGACTTTGCGTCCTTGTCGCGGCGCAGCGTGTTGACGTCGAGCCGGTAGTCCAGATCGGTGACCCTGACCCTGGTGGTTCGGGTGGTGTGCTTGATCAGGTAGTCGCGTCCCGCTTCCAGCGCGTCGGCGTCGGCCATCCAGCACACCGTCGCATCGAATTCCTGGGCGACCCGCGGTGCGTTGGCGGGTCGGGCGATCATGTCGCCACGGGAGATGTCGATGTCGTCGGCAAGGCTCACCGAGACGGCCATCGGCGGAAATGCCTCAGCCACAGCGCCGTTCGGGCCCTCGATCGCGGTGATGCGGGTGGGCTTACCGGTCGGCAGCACGACGACTTCGTCGCCCGGACGCATCACGCCGCTGGCTACCGTGCCCGCGTAGCTGCGGTGGTCCAGATGCTCGCGGGTCTGCGGGCGGATGACGTATTGCACCGGGAACCGGACGTCGACGAGATTACGATCAGCCGCGACATAAACCTCTTCGAGGTGCGACAGCAGCGCGGGCCCGTCGTACCACGGCGTGTGGTCGGACTTGCTGACCACGTTGTCGCCGAGCAGCGCCGACATCGGAATGGTCAGCACGTCTTGGACGTCGAGGCGCGTGGCGAAGGCGTAGAACTCGTCGCGGATCGCCTCGAAAGTTGCCTTGTCCCAATCGACGAGGTCCATCTTGTTGACCGCGAGCACGATGTGCTCGATGCCCAGCAGCGAGGCCAGGAAGGTGTGCCGACGGGACTGCTCCAGCAGGCCGTGGCGGGCGTCGACCAGCACGATGGCCAGCTGGGCGGTGGACGCGCCGGTGACCATGTTGCGGGTGTACTGGATGTGGCCCGGGGTGTCGGCGATGATGAATTTCCGCTTGGGAGTGGCGAAGTAGCGGTAGGCGACGTCGATCGTGATGCCTTGTTCCCGCTCGGCGCGCAACCCGTCGGTGACCAGCGAGAGGTCGGTGTATTCGTGGCCGCGGTCTTTGGAGGTGCGCTGCGACCGAGGCCCACTGGTCGTCCATGACGGCCTTGGAGTCGTACAGCAGGCGCCCGATCAGCGTGGACTTGCCGTCGTCGACCGAACCGGCAGTCGCGATACGCAGCAATGTTGCCATCAGAAGTACCCCTGCCTCTTACGGTCTTCCATGCCGGCTTCGGAGATCCGGTCGTCAGCTCGGGTGGCGCCGCGCTCGGTCAGCCGCGAAACTGCCGTCTCGGCAACCACTTCGGCGACGGTGGCCGCCTCCGACTCCACACAGCCGGTGCAGGTGACGTCGCCGACGGTGCGGAACCGGACCGTCGTCTCGAACACTTCCTCGTCGGCGCGCGGCTGCAGGTGCCGGTCGACCGCCAGCAGCATGCCGTCGCGCTTGAAGACCTGCCGCCGGTGGGCGTAGTAGATCGAGGGCAGCTTGATCTTCTCCGCGCCGATATAGGACCAGATGTCGAACTCGGTCCAGTTGGACAGCGGGAACACCCGGATGTGCTCGCCCTTGTGGTGTCGGCCGTTGTAGATGTTCCACAACTCGGGCCGCTGGGCCTTGGGGTCCCATTGACCGAACTCGTCGCGGAAGCTGAACACCCGCTCCTTGGCGCGCGCCTTCTCCTCGTCGCGGCGGGCGCCGCCGAACGCGGCGTCGAACTTGTTCTCCCGGATCGCACGCAGCAGCGTGATGGTCTGCAGCGGATTGCGCGACGGGATGGTCTCCACGGCGCGGCCCGCATCGATGTCGTCTTGCACCTTGGCGACGACCAACCGCACATCGGTTTCGGCGACCAGCTCGTCGCGGGTGGCGATCACCTCGTCGAAGTTGTGACCGGTGTCGACGTGCATCACCGGGAACGGCAGCCGGCCCGGGACGGAATGCCTTCAGCGCCAGGTGCAGCATCACGATCGAGTCCTTGCCACCGGAGAACAGCAGCACCGGACGCTCGAACTCGGCAGCCACCTCGCGGATGATGTGGATCGCCTCGGCCTCCAGCGAGCGGAGATGGCTCAGCTCGTACTGCCCGACAGCGGGCGCTTCTTGGCTGGTCATCAGCCTCCCCGATTCTGGGTAAAGTGGGTAGATTTGGTCAGGATTACAGACATTACCGAGTATGAAACCAGACGGGTTCGCGGCTGTCAACGAATTCGCTATGAAGGGCGCCGTCGAGCGGTGGCCGATCTGCCCGCCTCGGAGCGAAAAGTCGACCGGTGATATCGCCCGTGGTGACGAAACGGAGAAGCGACCAGCCCCTCGCTCAGCGGCGGAAGGGGCTGTTGAGTCGTGCGGGACGGTCAGACGAGCTAGCCGTGACCTCGTCGAGCTTGCCGGTCGCGACGTCGAAGATGAAGCCGCGCGCCGACGTGTGCTTGGTGACGAACGGGCTGTTCTTGATGCGCTGCAGCGACTGCCGAACGTCCTCGGCAAGGTCGGGGAAGGCCTCGGCCGACCACGGCGGCTTGACCCCGGTCTCGTCCTGGATCGCGCGTTTGAAGTCGTCGTCGGTGAACGTCAACATCCCGCAGTCGGTGTGGTGGATCAGGATGATCTCGGTGGTTCCCAGCAGTCGCTGGCTGATCGCCAGGGAACGGATCGCATCGTCGGTGGCCACGCCGCCGGCGTTGCGGATGACGTGCGACTTCGCCTTCGTTGATGCCGAGGACGCGATACACGTCGATCCGGGCATCCATGCAGGCCAACACCGCGATGTGCTTGCTCGGGGGCAGCGGTAGTGGGCCGTCGAAGGACTTCGCGTAGTCGGCGTTGTTGGCCAGATAGCCATCGGTGACTGTCACCACCGCCACGCTACGACGCGACGGCCGCCAAGTCGACTGGTCCGAATCAACCGGATCGCAATGTTGCTCGCCCCGGGCGGCGACTTCTCTTAGTCTGGGCGGATGCGACAGGGGCGAGGCCGGTAGTCATGACCCGGTTCCTGGCACGTCGCGCACTGAACTATGTGGTGCTGCTGGCGTTGGCGTCGTTTCTGACGTTCTGCCTGACGTCGGTGGCGTTCTCGCCGCTGGAGAGCCTGATGCAGCGCAGCCCTCGCCCGCCGCAGGCCGTGATCGACGCCAAGGCCGCCCAGCTCGGGCTGAACAAACCCATTCCGTTGCGGTATGCGGATTGGGCATCGCATGCGGTGCGCGGCGACTTCGGCGCCACGATCACCGGTCAGCCGGTATCCGGTGAACTGTGGCGCCGCATCGGTGTCAGCCTTCGACTGCTGCTGATCGGCTCGGTCGCCGGAACGATCATCGGGGTGGTGCTCGGCGCCTGGGGGGCGATCCGCCAGTACCGCATCAGTGACCGCGTGATCACGATGCTGTCGCTGCTGGTGTTGTCCGCACCGACGTTCGTGATCGCCAACCTGTTGATCCTGGGGGCGCTGCGGGTGAACTGGGCGATGGGATGGCAGCTGTTCCAATACACCGGGGAAACCTCGCCGGCACTGATCGACGGCGCGGCGGTCACGATTCGTGGATCGGTTGCAGCACTTGGTCTTACCGACGCTGACGTTGACGCTGGGCACCGCGGCCGGGTTCAGCCGATACCAGCGCAACGCGATGCTCGACGTGCTCGGCCAGGACTTCATCCGCACCGCTCGCGCCAAAGGCCTGAGCCGCCGCCGCGCTTGATCAAGCACGGGCTGCGTACGGCGCTGATCCCGCTGGCGACGCTATTCGCTTACGGCGTGGCCGGATTGGTGACCGGCGCGGTGTTCGTTGAGAAGATCTTCGGCTGGCACGGCATGGGCGAGTGGATGGTGCAGGGGGTCGCCACCCAGGACGCCAACATCGTCGCGGCGATCACGGTGTTCGCCGGTGCCGTCGTGCTGCTGGCCGGTCTGCTCTCCGACTTCATCTACGCCGCGCTGGATCCCCGGGTGCGGGTGTCATGACGGCCACCCTGACGGCGGAATTCGCCTCCCGACGGACGTTGGTGCTGCGCCGCTTCCTGCGTCGCCGATCGGCGGTGGCCTCGCTGCTGGTGCTGCTGACGCTCTTCGTCGGCTGCTATACGCTGCCGTCGTTTCTGCCGTACTCCTACAGCGACCTCGACTTCAACGCGCTGCTGCAGCCGCCGAACACCCGACACTGGTTGGGCACCAACGCACTTGGCCAGGATCTGCTGGCCCAGACCTTGCGGGGCATGCAGAAGTCGATGCTGATCGCGGTGTGCGTGGCAGTCATCTCCACCGGTATCGCCGCGACCGTGGGCTCGATCTCCGGGTACTTCGGCGGCTGGCGCGATCGCGCGCTGATGTGGTTCGTCGACCTCATGCTGGTGGTGCCCGCGTTCCTGTTGATCATGATCCTGACGCCGCGCACCAAGAGCTCCGGCAATGTGCTCGTGCTGGTGCTGCTGCTGTCGGGGTTCGGCTGGATGGTCAGCTCGCGGATGGTCCGCGGGATGACGATGAGCCTGCGCGAACGCGAATTCATCCGCGCCGCACGGTATATGGGTGTGCCCAGCCGGCGGATCATCACCCACCATGTGGTGCCGAACGTGGCGTCGATCCTGATCATCGACACCGCACTCAACGTCGCCGTGGCCATTCTCGCCGAGACCGGGCTGAGCTTCCTCGGCTTCGGCATCCAACCCCCGGACGTGTCGCTGGGCACCCTGATCGCCGACGGCACCCAGTCGGCGACGACATTCCCTTGGGTGTTCCTGTTTCCCGCCGGTGTGCTGGTGCTGATCCTGGTGTGCGCCAATGTGACCGGTGATGGCCTGCGCGACGCGCTCGATCCGGCCTCCCGAGGTGGACGTCCATGAGCCGGCTACTCGACGTCGCCAACTTGGCGGTCAGCTTCCCCACCGAGGGTGCGCCGCTGACAGCGGTGCGCGGCATCGACTTTCACGTTGACGCCGGCGAAGTGGTGGCGATCGTCGGCGAATCCGGTTCGGGCAAGTCGACGGCGGCGATGGCGGTGGTGTCGCTGCTTCCGGAGTACGCCGATGTCCGCGGGTCGGTGCGGTTGCAGGGCACCGAGCTGATCGGGCTGCCCGATGGCGCCATGTCGCGGTATCGCGGCAACACGATCGGCATGGTCTTCCAGGATCCGATGTCGGCGCTGACGCCGGTTTACACCGTCGGCGACCAGATCGCCGAGGCCATCGAGGTGCACCAGCCGCGCACCGGAAAGCGCGCCGCCCGGCAGCGCGCCGTCGAATTGCTCGAGCTGGTCGGCATCGCGCAGCCCGAACGACGTGCGCGCGCGTTTCCACACGAGCTCTCCGGCGGCGAACGACAGCGGGTCGTGATTGCGATCGCGATCGCCAATGATCCCGACCTGTTGATCTGCGACGAGCCGACCACCGCGCTCGACGTCACCGTGCAGGCGCAGATCCTCGACGTGCTCAAGACCGCGCGCGATGTCACCGGGGCCGGGGTGCTGCTCATCACTCACGACCTGGGCGTGGTAGGCGAATTCGCGGACCGGGCGCTGGTGATGTACGCCGGCCGGATCGTCGAGTCTGCCGCCGTCAACGATGTCTACCGCGATCGCCGAATGCCGTACACCGTCGGGCTTTTGGGTTCGGTCCCGCGGTTGGACGCAGCCCAGGGCACCCGGCTGGTGCCGATCCCGGGCGCTCCCCCATCGCTGACGGCACTGGAGCCGGGCTGCCCGTTCGCGCCGCGCTGCCCGCTGGTCGTCGACGAGTGCCGGACCTCCGAACCAGCGTTGCTGCCGGTGGCCCCCGATCACGGCGCGGCCTGCATCCGCACCGAGCACGTCGTCGGACGAAGCGCCGCAGACATCTACGGGGTCAGCACGGACGCCGAAGCCAGCACGCCGGGGCAAACGCCGGTCGTCGTACGGGTCCGCGATCTGGTCAAGACTTATCCGTTGACCAAGGGTGTGCTGTTCCGCCGCAAAGTCGGCGAAGTCTGCGCGGTCGACGGCATCAGCTTCGAACTGCACCAGGGACGCACGCTGGCCATCGTGGGTGAATCGGGCTCGGGCAAGTCGACCACGCTGCACGAGATCCTCGAGTTGGTTGCGCCGCAATCGGGTTCGATCGAGGTGCTGGGCACCGATGTCGCCACGCTGAGCTCGACGAGCCGGCGGGAGCTGCGACGCGACATCCAGGTCATCTTCCAGGATCCGGCGGCAGCACTGGATCCACGGCTGCCGGTGTTCGATCTGCTGGCCGAGCCGTTGCACGCCAACGGATTCAGCAAGGCCGACACGCAAGCGCGGGTGGCTGAGCTGCTCGACACGGTCGGGTTGCGGCACAGCGATGCCAGCCGCTATCCGGCCGAGTTCTCCGGTGGCCAGAAGCAACGGATCGGGATCGCGCGGGCGCTGGCGCTGCGGCCCAAGATCCTCGCGCTCGACGAGCCGGTGTCCGCGCTCGACGTGTCGATCCAGGCCGGGATCCTCAACCTGCTGCTCGACCTGCAGCAGGAGCTCGACCTGTCGTACCTGTTTGTTTCGCACAATCTTTCGGTGGTCAAGCATCTCGCGCACGATGTCGTGGTGATGCTGCGGGGCGCCATCGTGGAACACGGTGACAGCGACGAGATCTTCAACCGGCCGCAGCACGAGTACACCCGCCGCCTGTTAGCTGCTGTGCCACAACCGGATTCGGCCCATGGCTAGGCGGGCAGCGGCTTTCGTCTTCGCCGTCAGCCTGCTCCTGGCCGGCTGCTCGTCGGGCGCCGACTACCTGACGACCGGTCCCGCCACGGCCGTCGGCGCCACCAGCGACATCAACCCGCAAAACCCAGCGACACTACGCGACGGCGGCGACCTTCGACTGGCGCTCACCGAATTCCCCTCCAACTTCAACACTTTGCACATCGACGGCAACTCCGCCGACGTCGGCGGCATGCTGAAAGCGACCATGCCGCGGGCGTTCGTGATCGGACCGGACGGATCCACCACTGTCGACACCGACTACTTCAGCAGCGTCGAACTCACCGGAACCAACCCACAGGTGGTCACCTACACCATCAACCCGAAGGCCGCCTGGTCCGACGGCACCCCACTCAGCTGGGAGGACATCGCCAGCCAGATCCATGCCACCAGTGGGGCGGACAAGAACTTCGCGATCGCCGGCACCAACGGCAGCGAACGGGTCAAGTCGGTGACCCGCGGCCTCAACGACCAGCAAGCCATCATCACCTTCGCCAAGCCTTACGCCGAGTGGCGCGGCATGTTCGCCGGCAACACCATGCTGCTGCCGAAGAGCATGACGGCAACGGCTGACGCGTTCAACACGGCCCAGCTTTCCGGCCCCGGCCCGTCGGCGGGCCCGTTCATCGTCTCCGCGCTGGACCGGACCAAACAGCGAATTGTCTTGACGCGCAACCCCAAATGGTGGGGCGAGCGACCGCGGCTGGATCGCATCACCTTCCTGGTGCTCGATGACGCCGCCCGACTGCCCGCGCTGCAGAACAAGGCCATCGATGCGACCGGCCTCTCCGGGCTGGATCAGATGACGATCGCCCGTCGCACGAAAGGCATTTCGATCCGCCGAGCGCCCACCCCGAGCTGGTATCACTTCACCTTCAACGGCGCGAAGGGCTCGATCGTCGCCGATCCGGCGTTGCGCCGCGCCATCGCCGAGGGCATCGACCGGCAGAGCATCGCCGCCGTCACCCAGCACGGGCTCAACAGCAATCCGGCCGCGCTGAACAACCACATCTACGTCGAAGGCCAACAGGGCTATGAAGACAACAGCGGCGTCGTCGCGTACAACCCGGAGAAGGCCAAGCGTGATCTCGACGCGCTGGGCTGGAAACTCAACGGGCAGTTCCGCGAAAAGGACGGACGGCAACTCGTCGTGCGGGATCTGTTCTACGACGCGCAGACCAGCCGGCAGTTCGGTCTGATCGCGCAGCACAGCCTCGCCCAGATCGGCGTCAAGCTCGAACTGATGGCCAAGGCCGGCAGCGGGTTCTTCACCAACTACATCAACGTCGGTTCCTTCGACATCGCGCAGTTCGGTTGGATGGGTGACGCTTTCCCGCTGTCGGCGCTGACCCAGATCTATGCGTCCAACGGGGAGAGCAACTTCGGCAAGATCGGCAGCCCCGAGATCGACGCCAAGATCGAGCAGACCCTCGAGGAGCTGGATCCGGCCAAGGCGCGAGTGCTGGCCAACGACGTCGACAAATTGGTCTGGGCCGAGGGATTCAGCTTGCCGCTGGTGCAGTCCCCCGGCAACGTCGCGGTCAACAGTGCACTGGCCAACTTCGGCGCGGCCGGGTTGGCCGACCTGGACTACACCGCGATCGGCTTCATGCGCTGAAACAAGATCAAAAAGAATGGCCAAAACCTTGCAATCGGCCAGGTACGGCATAATTTGGAGGCATGACCGCGACGATCGACAGACTCGACGTGGGCGCGCTTCCGCTGGCACCGAAAAATCCGCTGCCCATTCTTCGGGCACTGTCGGCGGCGCGGGCGTTGCACACCGGACTGGAGACGCTGAGCGAAGCCGGCGGACCGGTGACCCGCTTCGAACCGCTGCCAAAGTTGTTTTCCCCGGCGCTTGTGCTGGTCAGCTCGCCCAACGGGGTGCGCGACGTGTTGGGTCGCACGGACGGGCTCACCGAGCGATGCCAGATCCACCAGGAAGTGCGGAACGTGTCGGGCGACAACCTCTTCGTCCTGCCCAACAAAGAATGGGCTCCGCGCAGACGCGCACTACAACCGGTGTTCACCAAACACAGCGTCGACGGCCTTGGCAGGCACATGACGCAGGCGGCGCAGATGTCCGCCGATCACTGGCGCGAGGTAGGTGACGTCGACCTCGACGCTGAATGCCGCCGACTCGCCATGCGGTCGCTCGGCCGCTCGATCCTCGGTGTCGACGTCAACGAATTCGAAAACGAGATCGCCCAGAACATGCACCTGGCATCGGCCTACGCGACCGATCGTGCATTGCGGCCGGTGCGTGCGCCGCGGTGGCTCCCGACGCCGTCACGCCGTCGCGCTCGTGCCGCGGTTGCGACGATGCGCCAGGCCACCATGGCCATTCTGCAGGCGTGCCGCGCAGACCCGACCCGCGATGCGCCGCTGGTTCAAGCGTTGATCGCGGCGACCGACCCAGACACCGGCCGGCCGCTCTCCGACGAGGACATCGCCAACGAGCTGCTGATCTTCATGCTGTCCGGCCACGACACCACGGCGACGATGCTGACCTACGCCTTATGGGAGCTGGGGCACCATCCCGACATGCAGGACCGGGTCGCCGCCGAGGTTGCCGAGATCGGCGACAGAGAACTGACACCCGGTGATGTCCCCCGGCTCGGGTACACCGCCCAGGTGATCAACGAGTCGTTGCGACTGTGCCCACCGGCGGCGGGGGTCGGCCGGTTGGCGCTGGCCGACATCGCGGTGGACGGCTACCGGGTGGAAGCGGGCACCATTGTGGCCGTCGCAATCACTGCCCTGCACCGGGATCCGGCCATGTGGGACCGCCCGCTGGTCTTTGATCCCGATCGGTTCAGCGCGGAGAACTCCGCGAACCGCGACCGCTGGCAGTTCATCCCGTTCGCCGCCGGGCCACGTTCGTGCATCGGTGAACACTTCGCGATGCTGGTGACCACCCTCGCGCTCGCCACGGTCGTCCGGTCTATCCGGATCCGTTCGACGGACAAGCACTTTCCGCTTGCGTCGCCGTGCACCACGGTCGCAAAGGGGCCCATCCCGGCCTACGTCGACGCGCGGCGATGAGGCGGTCCAGCCGTCGAGTAACGTAGCATGTGCAACGGAGGCGTTAGGGCGCTACACTTGCTACATGGGCCAACCAGGGTATGAAGTCGAGCGGCATCGCGATCATCTGGAGATCCGGGGACTAACCGGGTCTGAACTCGATGAGACGTTCGAGCAGCTCACCCTGATCCGCGACTTACAGGCTCACGACGTCGTGAGTAGCGATGACCTAACTGCGACGCTCTCGCAGTTAGTGGAACTTATTGGCACAGTGCAGGCTGAGCGCGCCAAGGATGTTCGAGACGAACTACTGCAAGTCCTGACAAGTCGGGAAGTAAGCCTCGTTCCGCCGGCGACACTCACCCAGGCGAAGCGATTGGCGGCGCACCGCGACGCGCTGCTCGCGACGCCCGTTTACACCCACGAAACGCTGAGTGAGCTGCGCGGGAATGCGCGCCCGTCAAGCACGAGAACCTGGCTCACTCGGCGAAGGGATGAGCGTGCGTTGTTCACCGTCAACGTCAAGGGCACAACGGTGATCCCGGCGTTTCAGTTGGATGAGAGCGGAGAACCGCGCCCTGAATTGCAGCCCATCGTGTCCGCGTTGCAGGAAGGTGGAATCGAGGGCTGGTCCCTATGGACGTGGCTGACCAAGCCCACAAGCTTCCTCTCCGGTGGTATTCCGGAGGAAGTGGCTCGCACCAATCCGGAACGGGCGCTGCGCGCTGCCCAACGCTTCGCTCCCACATCGACGGGCCGCCTAGCCACCGCATGACGGACAGCTACCCGGCCCAAGACATCGTCTGCCCAGACCCCGGCAGCTGTGTCGTGGCCACGGCACTTCCAACGTTGAAAACATTCACCTTGGCAAGCGGTACAACGCTATTCCGTGTGTACGACGGCAAGTACGGCTACGACCAACACAACCCGGGCTTTGGTGACACGCGGTTCGCGCCGATCGACGACCCCGCCACCGGCAAACGGTTACCGAATATGTATTTGGGCCAGACGCCCACCACTGTGTTGCTCGAATCCGTCTTCCACGATGTGCACAGCACTGGAAGCAAGGTCATTTATGACCACCAGCTAGTAGGAAAACTCTTGGCGCACATGAAGGTTCCGGATGTTGCGACGCTCGGCGATCTTCGCGATCCAGCGCTGGAGGACCTCGGTCTCACCCGCAGTCAGGTGGTGACGGCCCCTGCGGAGCACTATCCATGCACACGGAAGCTGGCCTTCGCTGCACTCGCTCAATCGCACACTCCGCCGTTACAAGGCCTCATCTGGCATTCCCGGCAAGCCGAACTCGCCAAAGCGTCGCCGCAGGAGGTCATGGTGCTGTTCGGCGAGCGGTATCCAGCCAAGATGGGCAGCTGGAAGCTGGAGCCGCCCGGTTTACAGAATCTCTACGAGGGCCCCGGCCGCGTACGGGTGGACGAGATTGCCACGGATCTGAAAGCGACGATCGAGACGGGTGCGTCGTAGCCCGGGGTGCGGTTGCGGCTGCTTAACAGACCTCGACGCGCGTTGGGCAGCCATTTCCGCGAAGGGGCTGCGCGGTCGCCTCCCTTGACTTGCCTGATGGCGGGTACGCGTAGGTGTAGTTCCATCGTCACCGCTGGGCGCCTGTAAAGGCGGTTGAGTTCTTCGACGCCGCGGCGCTACTCCTCACGCGCACAACTCGATCCGCTTCGCATCCTTGACACCGTCGTATCGTGCTGGCGTGCAAGTCAATACGATGACCTGTCCGCGCTCGCCCAGGGTGTCGAACACCGCGGCCATCTTCACCAGCCGCTCCGGATCGGTGAACCCGAGCGCGTCGTCGATCAGGATCGGCACGGCATCCTCCTTGGCGACCAGCGCCGCGCCGGCCAACCGGGCCAGGATGCCGAGTTGCTCCTTGGCCCCGCCGGACAACGACTCATATGGGACCGTGCGACCGTCGAGCGTGCGGTTGCTGATGCACAGGTCGCTGTCGACATTGACCTCGAAACTCGGCCCGAAGACCGGACGGCCGAGACGCTGCAGTTCGGCGCGGAACGGCTCCACATAGCGCAGCCGGGTAGTGTCGCGGTGACGTGTCATCACCTCCCGCAGCATCTGCACCGCGCGGGCCCGGTGGCCGACCCGGCCGTGCTCGTCTCGGGCGTGCTCGCGGTCGATCTCCGCGGCGTCGAGCTTGCCTTTGCGGCCTTCGGTCCCGAATACCGTGAGCTGCGCGGCGATCTCGTGCAACGTGCGCGCGACATCGTCGAGTCGCTGTCGCAGTGCCGCAGTCGCCTCGACGGCGTCGGCCAAGCTCTGCGGCGACCGCGTCGGGTGCCTTGTCTGCCAACTGCTCGGACAGCTCGGCGACGCGGCCTGCGGCGGCGTCCGCTGCCGACGTGTCGGCCTCCACCGTTGCGGTGAGCTTCTCGTCGGGGGCCGTGGCCCGCTGGTCGGCCAGCCGATCGGCGACGGCAACGAGCTCGGCGCGCTGGGTGGCCAGCTTGTCGCTCACACGTGTTGCCTGCGCGGAGATTTCGGTGAATTTCTTCATCGCCAACGCCGCAACCTTGCGGTGTGTCTCGCAGTCGACGCCGGCTTGGGCGCGGGCCGCGACCGCCTCGAGGAGTTCGGCACGCGCGGCCCCGCCGTCGACAACGACATCGCCGGAAAGCGCGGGCAGCGCTTCCAGTTCGGCCAGCCGCGAGCGCAGCTGCTCGACGTCCTCGTCGCCGGACAGTCCGGCCAGCGTCGCGGTGAGCTGGTCGCGGGTACTCTGCAATTCGCGGCGCCGCTGGTCGACCTGCCGAGCCGCAGCCAGGTCGCTGACCTTCGCAGCCGCCAAGCGCCGCGGCCAACTTCTCTTGCGCCGCAGCGTATTGCGCCTGAATCTCGAGCGCGGACGTGCCAGGCGTGACGCGCGCGGTCACGAGGCCGGGAATCTCGACCTCGGTCGCGGTGTCCGCGACCGTCGACCAGGTTTGGCCCGCCGGCAGCGTTACCCGTTGGTCGCCGATGACCAGTTCGATATCGGCGGCCGCGACGAATTCGACTGTCGCCGAGACCAAAGCGAGCCGGCCTTCGGTCCGGTCGACCGCCACGGCGGCCTGCTCGATCTGCCCGAGCAGGTCGTCGGTGACAGTGATAGTCGACAGCTCTTGCGCAACCTCGTCCCGCTCGCGCTGCGCCGCATCTATTTTCGTGAGCCTGGTGGCCAACCGTTGCGTCTCGACGCGGCGGGCCAGCTCGTCGACCACGCGCCGGGCTGTGTCGGCGCGCTGCGTTGCAGCGATCAGAAGCCGGTCGGACTGCTCCACGACGCCGTCGGCCTCGACCGTGACCTTATGCGCCGTCGCCTGCGCTTCGTCGGCGTCGCGGGCTTCGTCTTCCAGCGCTGCGACAGTCGCTGTGCGCGACTCGTTCTCGGTGCGTAGCCGAATCCGCTCGGCGAGGGCAGCCGTCGAAGCGGTGCTGGTCGCAGTCGCCGCGGCGGCGATCAACTCGGCTTCCCGCACCTGTTCGGTGAGCCGGGCGATGGCGTCGGCGGCGGCCTGGGCCGCGACCTTACGGGTGGCGGCCGACTGCTGCTGCTCGGTGAGATCGGCCAGTTCAACCGTGAGCGCGGCGTGGCGCTGCACCCGGTCGTCGACCTCGGCGACCGCCGCGGCGCAACGGTCAACTTCCTGGTTGGCGGCGTCCAACGCTTTGATCGCCACCGTCCACTCCCCGGTAGGGCGCCCGGTCGGGGTGAAGTAACGGGCGTACTCGCTGTCGATTCGCTCGATCAGCAGCGGCTCTGTTCCCGACAGCGCGGCCGCATCGCCCGCGGCGACGTCGAGGGCGCGGGTCAACGCGTTGCATCCCGACAGGTTCACCGCATCGGTCGACGTCGCCTGCAAAACCCTTTGGGCATGCCATAATTCGGTGTCCACCGTTTCGGTGAGCATGCTCTGGACACGGTCGTGCGCCTCGTCACCGCTGTGCTGTTCGCGGCGCGGCTCCAGGACCGACAGCTGCGTCTCCGGCTTTTTATGGAAGCGCTTGTGGTAGATGAATCGGTATGGCGCCCGCGCTGATCTCGGCGGTGATCTCGGATCCGACGTCGGCGTGGGTCGGCTTGACCTGCTTGACCTCTTTCTTCGTCGAACGGTCTTTGGATTCCAGCAGCAGATCCAGCGCCTCGACCATCGACGACTTGCCGATCTCGTTGGCGCCCGACACCACGACCACCCCGTGGTCGGGAAAGTCGATCTCGCGGTGGCCGATTCCGCGGTAGTTCTTCAAGACCAACCGATGCAATTTCATGCCGCACCTCGACCCTGGTGACCGTGGTCGGTCAGCCGCAACAACAGCGCGAGCGCCGCCTGTGCGTCACCGGCAGCCTCGTCGTCCGCGCGCGCGACCTGCATCAGCTCCTCGACTGCGTCGGCGGCGAACCCGCCGATGCCCAGGTCGCTGAACTCGCCGTCAGCCGGGATCACCGCCAGATCACTGTGGCTGTCCCACACCCGCAGCGACGCGAACAGCCGCGAATACTTGTCCAGGCACGCGTCGAGGCCGGCGCGGTCGGTGACGGTCAACGACCCAATCAGAGCCAGCCGCAACACGGTTCGGTCCTTGTCGGGCATCAAGTCGAGGTTCATGTCCAGGTCGGCGATGTCGCGGCTGTTGTTCACGTCCCGGTTCAGAGTGCTGAATCGCCAGCGGCCGACCTGCGGTGCCTCGACGGTCACGGGATGCTGCGGATCCGCCTCGTCGAGGTCGACGATCAGCACGTGGCCCGGATCGGCCTCGACATCGTCATAGTTGGTGACCTCCGGTGAGCCCGAGTACCACACGCGACCGGTGCTCCCCACGTCGGTCAGCGAATGCCTGTCGCCGAGTGCCACGTAGTGGATTGCACCGCGCGCCAGCGCATCTTCCACACCCGCCAGTCGGATCAGCGAGGGCTTGGTGGGGTCGGGATCGAGCACGTCGACGCCGCCGTGCGCGACCAGCACCCGGGTGACCCCGTCGGCCGGCAGGCCCTCGAGAACGTCGGCGACCAGATCGGTGGTCGGCCGTTTGGATCGCCACGGCGCCGCGACGATCTGCAGGCCGGGCCGGACGTCGTGGACACCGGCCCGATCGAGCACTTGCACGTTGGCCGGGCACTCGGCGGTGAACAACGCACTGGTATACACCGAGGCGGCATCTAAGGGGTCGTGGTTTCCGGGCAGCAGGTAGACCGGAATCCCGATGGCGCGCATGGCTTCCAGCGACTGGCTGATGACCGTCGGCGCCAACTGGTTGTCTTCGAAGACGTCGCCGGACACCACGACGAACTCGGCGCCGGCGCCGGTCGCCAGCGAACCGAGTCCGGCCACCGCGTCACGCCGGGCGGCCGAGTAACGCGGTTGAGCTTCGCCGGCGAGGAAGTGACGGGTCATGCCGAGTTGCCAGTCGGCGGTGTGCACGAATCGCATTGCGATCCCGTCCCTTCTACGCGATGCCCGGCCAACGGCGACCGGGCAACGAGAGTTTAGGACCGCCCGCCGACAAGTCCCGGGACCTCAACCGGCAGGTCCGGCCTGCATCGAAACCGGAGAACCTCATCAATGTTCAGGTGTCACATCCGCCACATGAGCCTCCGAACAGGGGCAGGTAACCTCTATCGCGTGCGCGATCACGACCGGACCCTGGTGCTGCTGCGTCACGCCAAGTCGGCTTATCCCGACGGAGTCGCCGACCACGATCGGCCACTGGCACCCCGCGGGCAGCGGGAAGCGGGACTGGCAGGTGACTGGCTACGCAGCCAGTCGGCGACGATCGACCTGGTGCTCTGCTCGACGGCGACCCGCACCCGTGAGACTTTGGCGCGCAGCGGGATTGATGCACCGGTCCGCTATGTCGACCAGCTCTACGACGCCACTGTGGGCACCGTGATCGAGCAGATCAACGGTGTCGGTGACGACGTCGCGGTCTTGTTGGTGGTCGGCCACGAGCCGACGATGTCCGGCCTGGCCCTGGGGCTGGCGGACCCGGAAACGGTCAACATCGATGCCGCCGAACGCATCTCACTGAAATTCCCGACGTCGGCGATGGCAGTGCTTCGCGGAAACGGAAGCTGGACGGACCTCGAACTCGGGTCCGCCCAGCTGGCCGATTTCCACGTGCCGCGTTAGCCGCGGCTACGACGCGTTATTTGCAGATCTCGACGATCTTCTTGATCTTGTCGTCGAGGTTCTGACGCAGTTCGTCCTGCGCGAAGTCCTGCGCACCGGCCAGGTAGCCGATGCTGAGCTCCTCGAGCTGGTTACCGAGCGCGTTCGCGTTGTCCGCCAGGTCTTTCGGTGTCGCCGGCTCAGCGGCCACCCGGTCGCGCAGGAACGCGCCGCCGTCGTAGAACGCGAACCGCTGAGCGGTCGCGACCGACAACGCACCGATCGGGCCACCGTTGTCGGGGTTCTTCAGGTGCGAGTTCCGGACCACGGCGCGGTCGACGATTTTGAAGGTCTCGCAGATGTGCTTCTTGGCATCGTTGCGCTGCTGGTCGCTGTATTTGCCCGAACCGGCCGCGCTCTCGTTCGGGTAGAAGTACCCGTAAGCAGCACCCGCGACGCCGAGGATCGCCAGCACCAGGGCTGCCACAGCCAGCCAGAAGGGCAGCTTCGAGGGGCTTGCGCTTGCGTGCGAGGTGGTCGTCGTCGCTACTGGCGCGGGGGTGGGCGCGGCGACGGATTCGGTGACGTCCTCAGCGGACGATGCTTCGTGTGAAGGTGTCTCAGACATTCGTCGATCGTATAGGGCCCGTCGATTGGCCCGTAACCGTTTCAGGTGTCAATAAGAATTAACTGTCTCAATCGCTTTGGGCACATATCCGTTTTTCGGATGCGAGAACCGGCGCACCGGCATGCTCAACCAGCGCACTCAGTGTTCAGCGATTTGATATCAGGAATTGGTCGAGAGCGTGAGCTCCATGAGTTTGATGGCCTGTGCGCAGGCGTCAATTCCCGGCACTTGCGGATTCACCCACCACCCGACCACGCCGGCGGCATCACTGGCGACACCGCACGAGCCGTTGGGATCGTTCGGTTTCATCACGATCGACGGCACACCGGCGATTGCCCGGTTCTCGATCTGATATTTCAAGAACTCAGCAACCTTGCGCTCGTTGTCGAGGCTGCCCTGCTCGAACCAGAACCGGGTGATGTCGATCAGTCCGCCCGGGTTGGCGGCTTGCCAGCGGCAAATTGCGCCGACGAAGGTGCTCTGGATGTCCTGCGGGTCCGCGCCCACCGTCTTGGCCAGCACGTCGGTGGTCAGTACTTCACATTCCTTCTGCAGGTTCGGGTACTGCTGCTCGGATGTGTTGTTGCGGGGAACATCGCCGGCGCCCGCTTTCTCCGCATTGCCGCCGACCGATCTGGTGCAGCCGGTGGCTACGGATAGCGCGGTTGCCAGAATCGCCACGCTGATGAGAATCCGCCGACGCACACTGAGACTCATTTGCCATTCGCAATCGTTTGGCGCGCCAGTTCTTTGGCGATGTTGCAGGCGTCGGGGTACGGCTTCTGATTGAAGTTCACCGACCATTCGAAGAAGTCGTCGTTGAACTGGATTCCCACTTCGCACAGCGAGTCCCCGAGTTGCGGGTCGTTGCCGACCGCAATGAAGCCCCCGTGCCCGCTGATGTTGATGTCTTCGACGCTGGAGCGCGACAGTTCCTCGGTTTTGCGTTCACGCCCGATCGGGCTCCCGCGGTACCAGGAGAAGGAGAAGTGCGGCCCGAGGATTCCACCGCCGGCCAGCCACTGACAGCCCACCGAGTTTTTGGCCGTGTTGACCAGCCCGTTGATCTGCGTCAGCTTGTTCACCGTCTCGTCGGTGACGCCCCCGCACTGCGGAAACGACGGACCGTGGCTGCCCTGCCCGGACGAGGGCGCGGTCGATCCGGGCGACTTGGACTGGTTGGAGCCGGAATCGGAGCACGCGGCCGCCACCGGAACCAAGACTGCCGCCGCGCACGCAAGCGCCGCCACGCGATGCCGCACCGCTACCCGCACCTTCTGCTGATCACAGGTTGCACTGTAGCGGCACCACCTTTGGGCAACCATCGCACACGCGGTGAGCTGTGGTTTCTTGTGTGCAAGAGTTACCGGATGCTCGTGGCACTGCTGCGCCAATTCGTGCGGCCGTACCGATGGCTGGTCGCGGCGGTGATGATGCTGCAGTTGGTCAGCACCCTGGCCTCGCTGTATCTGCCGACGGTGAACGCCACGATCATCGACGACGGCATCGCCAAGGGTGACACCGCTGCCATCGTCCGGCTTGGTGGGCTGATGTTCGTGGTGACGGCGCTGCAGGTGCTGTGTGCGGTCGGGGCGGTCTACTTCGGCTCCCGCGCCGGGATGGGATTCGGCCGCGATCTCCGCTCGGCGATGTTCCATCGAATCACCACGTTCTCCGAGCACGAGACCGCCCGATTCGGCGCCCCGACCCTGCTCACCCGAACCACCAACGACGTGCGGCAGATCCAGTTCCTGGTCCAGATGGCGTGCACGGTCCTGGTCGCTGCGCCGATCATGTGCGTCGGCGGCATCGCCATGGCCATTCATCAGGATGCCGGGCTGTCCTGGCTGCTGCTGGTCAGCGTTCCGGTGCTGGTGGTCGCGAATTACTGGATCATTTCCCGGACGCTGCCGCTGTTCCGCAGCATGCAGCGGCTGATCGACAACATCAACCGCGTGATGCGCGAGCAATTGTCCGGCGTGCGGGTGGTGCGCGCATTCGCGCGGGAGCCTTTCGAGCGTCAGCGATTCGACGAGGCCAATGTGGCGCTGTCCAGCACCACGCAGGCCGCCGGCAACTGGCAGGCGCTGATGCTGCCGGTCACCACGCTGACCATTAACTGCTCCAGCGTGGCGCTCATTTGGTTCGGTGGCCTGCGAATCGACAGCGGCCACATGCAAGTCGGGTCACTGATCGCGTTCCTGGTGTACTTCGCCCAGATCCTGATGGCCGTCGTGATGGCGACGATGGCCGTGATGGTGTTGCCGCGGGCCGCGATCTGCGCCGAGCGCATCACCGAGGTGCTCTCGACGACCCCGGCGGTCCGCAACCCGCAGAACCCGGAGCGCCCATTACCGCAGGATCGGGGAGTGATCCGGCTCGACCGCGCATCGTTCCAATATCCCGGCGCGGATCGGGCTGTGCTGCAGGATATCTCGTTGACGGCACGACCTGGTACCAGCACCGCGATCATCGGCAGCACCGGTTCCGGAAAGTCGACGCTGGTGGCGCTGATCTGCAGGCTGTACGACGCGACCGCCGGCGCCGTTCAGGTCGGCGGTCTCGACGTCCGTGACCGCGACGTCGAAGAGCTGTGGTCGACCATCGGACTGGTCCCCCAGCGTGGCTACCTGTTCTCCGGAACCGTCGCCGACAACCTCCGCTACGGCAAACCGGACGCGACCGACGACGAGATGTGGGAGTCGCTGCGGGTAGCGGCCGCCGACGAGTTCGTGCGGGCGCACGCCGACGGGCTGCAGATGCGCGTCGCGCAGGGTGGGATCAACGTCTCCGGCGGACAGCGACAGCGACTGGCGATCGCGCGGGCGGTGATCCGGCGTCCAGCGATCTACGTGTTCGACGACGCATTCTCCGCACTTGACGTGCACACTGACGCGCTGGTGCGCACCAGGCTCGCTGAGATCGCTGCGGATGCGACGGTGATCGTTGTCGCGCAACGTATTTCGACCATCGTCGACGCCAACCAGGTGATCGTCATCGAGGACGGGCGGATCCTGGGATCCGGCACGCACGAGTCGCTGTTGGTGGAGTCGCCGACCTACCGGGAGTTCGCCGAATCGCAATCGCTGGACGCCGCGGTGGGCGGTCCACGATGACGACCCAAGCGAAGCGACAGGTGGCCGCTCCCCCGGCCTTGCGGGCGCGGGACTTCCGAGGATCGACGGTCCGGCTGGTGAAGCTACTTGCACCGCAACGGCACACGGCTGTCGCGGTGATGGCGCTGAGCGTCCTCGGCACCGTCGTGGGCGTCGTCGTCCCGCGGATTCTCGGCCACGCCACCGACCTGCTGTTCAACGGCGTGATCGGCCGGAGGCTGCCCGCGGGCATCAGCAAGGATCAGGCCGTCGCCGCGGCACGCGCCCACGGCGACAACGCCTTCGCCGACTTGCTCTCGGGAATGCATGTGGTGCCTGGCCACGGCGTGGACTTCGGCGCGGTCGCGCGCACGCTCGCGCTGGCGCTGGGCATGTATCTGGTTGCCGCGGTGATGATTTACGCGCAGGCTCGGCTGCTCAACGTGACGGTGCGACGGTCGTTGCAAGCACTGCGAGGGCAAGTCGAAGACAAGCTGCACCGGCTCCCGCTGGCCTACTTCGACACTCGAAGACGGGGCGAAATACTCAGCCGGGTCACCAACGACATCGACAACCTGCAGACGTCGTTGTCGATGACGATCACCCAACTGCTCAGCGCGGTGCTGACGGTCGCAACGGTATTGCTGATGATGCTCAGCATCTCGCCACTGCTGACCGGCCTGGCCCTGCTGACCGTGCCGCTGTCGATTGTGGTGACGCGGGCGATCGCCCGGCGTTCCCAGCGGCTGTTCGTCGCGCAGTGGACCAACACCGGACGTCTCAACGCGCACATCGAGGAGAGCTACAGCGGCTTCACCCTGGTACGTACGTACGGGCAGCGGGCACGGATCGAAGACGAGTTCCGCCGACTCAACGACGACGTGTACGAGGCGAGCTTTGGCGCGCAGCTGATTTCGGGAATGGTGGCACCGGCCACGACGTTCATCGGCAATCTCAGCTATGTCGCCGTCGCGGTGGTCGGCGGCATTCAGGTGGCCACCGGACAGATCACCGTGGGCAACATCCAGGCGTTCATCCAGTACGTGCGCCAGTTCAACGCGCCGCTGAATCAGGTTGCCTCGATGTACAACGCGCTGCAGTCCGGGTTGGCCAGCGCCGAGCGGGTGTTCGAACTGCTCGACGAACCCGAGGAATCGCCGGACCGCCCCGAGTCACTGCCCACCCTCAACGGCGAAGTGCTAACGGGCCGGGTCGAATTCGAGCACGTCAGCTTCGGCTATCAGCCCGACACCACGGTGATCGACGACCTGTCATTTGCCGTTGAGCCAGGCAACACCATCGCGATCGTCGGACCGACCGGGGTGGGCAAGACGACCCTGGTGAATCTGTTGATGCGGTTCTACGACGTCGACTCCGGCCGCATCCTGATCGACGGTGTCGACATCGCCACGGTCAGTCGGCATTCGTTGCGCTCCCGCATCGGCATGGTGCTGCAGGACACCTGGTTGTTCAGCGGGACGATCGCGCAGAACATCGGTTACGGACGATCCGACGCGTCCGAGGAGGACATTGTCGACGCCGCCAAAGCGGCTTACGTGGACCGGTTCGTACATTCGCTGCCCAACGGCTACGAGACGCAAGTGAGCGATGGTGGCAGCAACATCAGCGCCGGTGAGCGCCAGTTGATCACCATTGCGCGGGCGTTCCTCGCCCGCCCACAGCTGCTGGTGCTGGACGAGGCGACCAGCTCGGTGGACACCCGCACCGAGCTGCTGATCGCCAAGGCCACCCACGAGCTTCGCCGTGACAGGACAAGTTTTATTGTGGCCCATCGTCTTTCGACGATCCGCGACGCGGACGTGATCCTGGTGATGGAGTCGGGCAAGATCGTCGAGCAGGGCAACCACGGCGAGTTGCTGGCCCGCCGTGGCGCCTACTACCGGATGACTCAGGCCTGAGTCCGGCGGCTGTCACCACCCGTCACATCAGTACGCCACCCCACCGTCCCTCTTTTTTGGAAACCGGACGATCCCCGATATCACCAGGCCGGTGATATCGTCCGCGGCCACAAAACGAAAAAGGGGGGCCACCTAGGAGAGCGACGGGTGGGGCTGTTGAGGTTCGACAGCCTTAGAGCTCTGGACCCTCGGCGCGCACATCGTCGACCGCGGACATCGCATCGCGCAGCTTGGCCAGCCATTCTTCGGTGTGCTCGCCGACCAGCTTGACCGACCAGGCCAGCGCGTCGGAGCGCGACCGAGCCACGCCCGCATCGACCAAGGTGTCGAGCACCTGGCGTTCCGGTTGCTTCAACCTGGTCATCACCGGGACAGCGATGTGGGTGAACAAGACCGGCTCGCCGGCCACGTCCACGCCCCAGGAGACCTTGCGGCCGTAGCGGCTTTGCGCCTCGTCGGCGATGCTCATCCGCTCCGAACGCGTCTCCTCGCGAAATCGCGAGGCCCGACCCTCCGCGTGCGCTTGATTTTCGCCGCTCGCTGATCGGTCCGGGTCCGGCAGCTTCCCGATGACGGTGATCTCTTCGCGGTCGACGACGACGGTCGGGTCGCCGTCGAACCAGGCGTCCGGCAGACGTCCGGCGAACCAGTCCGCGGCGTCGCCGGCTTCGGGTTGGCCGGCTTGCTGCCAGCCACCGGGGCGACCGTGCCGCCGCCCGTGTGCATGTTGTTTCATGCTTACATGATTACAGCGTTACAACCCAGATCAAAGCGATTTCACTCCCCGCGAACACCGGCGCTAGCTGTCGCCGCGACGGGCGCGGAACAACTTTGTCTCGTTTTTGATGCCCTTGAGACGACGCGCGCCGGCGAACGACCAGCTGAACCCCGAGTCGTCGCCGAGTTCATCGCGCACCGACTCCGCGGCCAGCACCGTGCCCGGCCGGGCCACCGCGGTCACCCGGCTGGCGGTGTTCACCGGGCTGCCGAACCAGTCCCCGGCCCGACTCACGGCGTCCCCCGACGCGATACCCGCCCGTATTCGGGGAAAGTTGTCGTCGCCATCGGTGAGGTCGACAAGCTTGAGTACGGCGTCCAGCAGCGGCGCCGGTTCGGTGCACACGAACATCGCCGCGTCACCGATCGTCTTGATGAAGCGCACCGGCGGCGTCGCGACATCGCGGGCGAGATCGGCCAGCCGGTTGGCCAGCTGCCCGAGTTCCTCGGGCGGCACCTCCTCGCCCAGCGCGGTGAAACCGACCAGATCGGCGAAAGCGGCAGTGATGTGGCGCGCCCCGGGCAGCGGTGCGCCCACGGCCCGCTCGCTGGCGTTGACGGCCTCGGACTCCATCATGTGCCGCAGCTGCATGAACAGCATGTCCTCGATCATCGGCCCGAGCATCGGCGTGATGTGACCCACGAGCGCCTGCAACGCTTTTGCGGTTTCCACTTCGCGAGCGCCGGGCTGCAGGATGGTCGACAACGCGGTGCCGCGCATCACCTCGGCGGCATGCGAAAGTCCTTCGGCGAGAACGCGAACGACCTGCACGACTTGGTCGGGGTGGATGCCGAGGTCGAGGAATTCCTTTGCGTGCGCTGCGGCGGCTCCGTCGGCGCGCAGATGCACCGCCGCGTCGGGGTCGTCGACGCGCACCAGACCGATGGCGCGTTGCACGCGTTGCAGGAATTCCAGGTCGATGCCGGCTTCTTCGCTGATCTGCCGCGTCGAGACGAAATCGCCATCGTCGCCAATCAGCCGACGGGACGCCACCAACATCGGCACCGCCGACGACCGGATCTCGTCGGCGGTAATGCCTTGCTCCAACAGCCACTCGATCAACTCGGCGCGCTCGGCGCGCGCGTCGCCGTCCAGACCCTCGAGCAGCTTCTCGACCTCTGCGTCCTCCACGTGGTCAAGTTATCCGATGGCCACGCCACTGCTCCAGGGGTTCCCACCCGTCGTCGACGACAACGCCGGGTTGCTGATCCTGGGATCGTTTCCGAGCGTCTTGTCGCTGGAGACCGGACAGTACTACGGCAACCCGCGCAACGGGTTCTGGCCGATCACCGGTGCGCTGTTTGGCTTCGATGCATCGGCACCCTATGAAACCCGTTTAGCCGCAGTGCAATCGGCCGGTGTGGCGCTCTGGGATGTACTGCACAAGTGCCGCCGGGCCGGTAGCGCCGACGCCAAGATCGAGCCGAAAAGTATGGTGGCCAACGACTTTGGTCGGCTGTTCGCCCACTATCCGTCGATCACGCGGGTGTGCTTCAACGGCCGCGCCGCCGAGCAACTGTTCGGGCGACTGGTCTCGGTCGACGCCGCGGTTGAGTACTCGCTATTGCCGTCGAGCAGTCCGGCCCACGCTGTGCCGGCGGCCCAGAAACTGCAGGCCTGGCGGGTTATCGCCCCATCATGACACCGGCGGCCGACGCTGCGCCCACGGTCGGGCGGTTTCGATCTGCGCGCCGAGCGACACCAGGGTCGCCTCGTCGTTCGGCCGGCCGACCAGCTGAATCGACAGCGGAATGCCGTTGCCGTCCAGCCCCCACGGCACCGCCGCGGCGGGCTGACCGGTCAGATTCCAGATCTCGAAGAACGGCACCCGCTGCGAGACCGCCAGCAGGCTCGCAATGCCGCCGAGGCGTTGGTAAGCGCCGATCCGCGACGGCCCGGTGGCATTGCCGGGTGTGAGGACGACGTCCACGTCGTCGAAGATCGACTGGATCCGACCGGCCAGCGCGGCTTCGCCGGCGCGTATTTTCGCCATCCGACTGTCGGGGATCAGCGACCCGATGCGCGCCATGCTGCGGGTTCGCTTCTCGAGGCGGTCCTGATGCGGCATCGCGCGGACATCGTTGTAGATGCCGCGGAAATAGCGCGGCAGGAAGTTGGCGTAGACGGCCGCCGGCGGATAGTCGGGGTCGCGGACGACCACCTCGTGGCCGAGTTCGCGCAGCAATGCGCCCGCCTCGTCGACCGCGGCCCGCTGCTCCTTGCCGACCTTGGCGATCAGCGGCGGTGGGACCTTGGTGCTCAACGCGATTCGCAGTCGGCCGGGGAGTTTGGAGGCGGACGCGACGAACCCTCCGTCGGGACCCGGCGTCGTGGTCGTGGCGTCCAGGAACACCGCGGCGTCTTCCACCGACCGCGCGATCGGACCGTTGACACTCAGCCCGCACCAGGCATCGTGGTGCGGCGCGAGTGAGACCCGGTCCCGCTGCGGTTTGATCCCGAACAGGCCGCACCAGCCCGACGGGATGCGGATCGATCCGCCGCCGTCGGAGCCGAGTGCCAGCGGCGCAAGCCCGGCGGCCACCGCGGCCCCGCTACCGCCGCTGCTGCCGCCAGGCGTCAGCGCGGTGTCCCACGGATTGCGAGTCGCACCGAACGTCAAGGATTCGGTGAACGGGAAGATCATCAGTTCGGGCACAGCGGTTTTGCCGAGGATCACCGCGCCGGCCGCACGCAGTCGGCTGACGACTTCGGCATCACGAGCCGCCGGAGTGGAAACCGCGCTGCTGCCACACGCCGTGATCTCCCCGGCAACGTCGTTGTCGTCTTTGATCGCGACCGGAACACCGAGCAGCGGCAGCCGCTCGCCGGCGTCGAGGCGGCGCTGCGCGGCCAGCGCTTCTTGGCGTGCGGTTTCCGCCAACACCACCCGGTAGCTCCGCAACTGCGGATCCAGCCGCGCGATGCGCTCCAGGTAGATCTCCAGCAGCGCCGGCGCGGTGATGGTGCCCGCGGCCAGCATCCGCGCCTGCTCGGCCGCTCCCGCGAAAGCCAGATCAGCTACATCCACGTCGAGGCAGACTACTCACTTGACCACCGCGGCGGACCGCTACCGTGGCGTCATGCCCTGTGTGTTCTGCGCGATCGTCGCCGGCCAGGCCCCGGCCATCCGGATCTACGAAGACGACGACTATCTGGCCTTCCTCGACATCCGTCCCTTCACCCGCGGCCACACCCTGGTGGTGCCCAAGCAGCACTCGGTGGATCTCACCGATACCCCGTCGGAAACGCTGGCCGGCATGACGACGATCGGGCAGCGGATCGCCAAGGCGGCGCGCGCGACTGAGTTGGCCGACGCCACCAACATCGGGATCAACGATGGCCAGGCCGCGTTTCAGACGGTCTTCCACATCCACCTGCATGTGCTGCCGCGCCGCAACGGTGACAAGCTGTCGGTCGCCAAGGGGCTTTTCCTCCGCCGCGACCCAGACCGCGAGTCAACCGGCCGCATCCTGCGGGACGCGCTGGCGGAGATCGACGCCGGCAGCTGATACTGGGCGTATGGCACTCCCCTTAGAAGAGACGCTGCTGCCCTACGTGCTGCGCGTGCACGACACCGTTTACCAGAAGACCAATGGCTGGATCGGGCATCGCATACTGGGTATTCCCAGCCTCCTGCTGCACACCGTCGGCGCCAAGACCGGCAAAGCCCGCAGCGCGACGCTGACTTACGCCCGCGACGGCGACGACTACCTGATCGTCGCGTCGAAGGGTGGCGACCCGAGAGCGCCGGGTTGGTACCACAACCTGAAAGCCAACCCGAGCGTCGAAATCAACGTCGGGCCAAAGCGTTTCCGCGTGACCGCCAGCCCGGTGCTGCCCGACGACTCGGATTACGCGCGGCTCTGGAAGATCGTCAACGACAACAACAGCAACCGCTACGAGGCATACCAGGAGAAGACGTCACGTCCCATCCCGGTCGTCAAGCTCACGCCCGCCTAAATGAGCCGTCGCACCCGTCGAGCGTGAAACTGTTGCGAGATTTCTCGGATTTTTTCGCAACAGCTTCACTTTGGGCGCGCGGTCGCCCTTAGAACAGCTCTTTGGCCAGTAGCTCCAACGTCTTCTCACGCGCGGGGGCGGTCTTGGGGTCGGTGCCGCGGTGCGCCGATGCGACGGGATGGATCATCACCTCGTCGACGCCGAACCGCTGCGCCAGTGCGTTCACCTGGTCGGCGGCCTCGGCGGGCGATCCGACGACTGCTCTCTGCAGCCCGCTGTCGACGATGTGCTGTTGTTGCGGCGTAAGTTGGGCGCCGCGGATGTCTTCGACGAGTTCCACTGGGCCCAAAGGTTGGCCGGTCCGCAGCCGGGACATCATATGTAGGTTCGGCATCATCAAATCTATTGCCTCGTCCCGTGTTTCGGCCACCGCGGCGTTGACGGTCAAGAAGGTCACCGGCTCGGCGGTCAGCTCGCTGGGCACGAACTGCGAGCGGTAGACCTCCAATGCCTCTTCGGTGCCCTGCCCGGAGAAGTGGTGGGCGAACACGTACGGCAAGCCCTTGGCGGCGGCCAGTTGCGCGGAGTACATCGACGACCCGAGCAGCCACAGCCGCGGCTCACTGGCCGCGGCCGGGGTGGCCTTGAGGATGTAGTCGCCATCGCGTAACTCCACCTGGACTCCCCGTGTGCTCATCATCGCGCGCACGTGGTCGAGGTAGTTCGGGAACTGGTCGATGTCGCGGTCGTCGCGGCCCGCCGCGCCGCGCAGCAGCACCGACGTCACCGGATCGGAGCCGGGCGCGCGGCCGATGCCGAGGTCGATGCGGCCCGGAGCAGCCGCTTCCAGCAGCGCGAATTGCTCGGCGACCGCCAGCGGTGCGTGGTTAGGCAGCATCACGCCGCCGGAGCCCAGCCGCAACTGGGTGGTCTGCGCCGCGAGGTAGGCAATCAGCACCGGTGGGCTGGTGGCGCCGACCGAGGGCATGTTGTGGTGTTCGGCCACCCAGTATCGGGTGAAGCCCAGCCGGTCGGCGGTCTGCGCCAGGCTCACGGTGGCCTGGAGTGCGTCCGCGGTGGTCTGGTCCGTGCGGACGGGGACGAGGTCGAGTACAGAAAGCCGCATGCGGTGGTCAACGCCTCCCGTCTGCCGAACGTTCCCCGCTCGTCATCGGATACCCGCTAGCTCTTTCGCCTGGGCGAAGATGTCGTCGAGCATGTCAGGGGTCAACTTGCCGGTGAACGTGTTCTGCTGACTGGGGTGGTAGCAGCCCAGCAGCGCCACCTCACCGTGAGCGGCTCGCACCGTCGCGGTGGCGGCGTGGCCGAACTTCGGCTGCGGCCGGGGCACCTGGCCGCCGGCGGCGCGGATCATGTCGAGCGCGGAGCGCCACCCAAATGCGCCCAGCGCCACGATCACTCGGGCGTCTCCGCCGACCAGTCGCCATTCGGCGGTCAGCCACGGCGCACAGGTCGATCGCTCGGCCGGTGTTGGCGCGTTCGCCGGCGGCGCGCATCGCACCGCGGCAACCACGCGAACGTCGTTGAGCAACAAGCCATCTGCGGCATCGATGGCAATCGGCGAGTTGGCCAAACCCGCCCGGTGCAGTGCCGCATACAAAAAGTCGCCGGAGCGGTCGCCGGTGAAGACCCGGCCAGTCCGGTTGGCGCCATTGGCCGCCGGGGCCAACCCGACGATGATGATCCGCGGGCGCTCGTCGCCCCACCCCGGAACCGGCCGGCCCCAATACGGCTGGTCGGCGAACGACCGCCGCTTGGTCAGCGCCGACTCTTCACGCCACTCCACCAGCCGCGGGCAGGCCCGACACACCGATATCTCGGCGTCAAGCTGCTCGAGCGTTCTGGCGGCCTCGGCCATCGCATCGACCTTCGCCGCGTCGGATGCGACCGCCGTCCGAGCGGTTGCGGGATCCCCGGGCCAACCGGTGCCGGGCGGCACCGGGGACTCGAAGAGCGCGCCGGTGCGCGGATGGGCGAGCGTCACGGCTCCACTGTGCCCGATCCCGCTTCCGTAGAATCGCAGCCATGGCCGCTGATGCGCTGGCCGGCCTGATCGCCGAGCTACCCGAGGGAATGGTCGTCACCGACCCCGCGATCACCGAGGGCTACCGGCAGGATCGCGCCCTGGATCCGACGGCCGGGAAGCCGGTTGCCGTCGTGCGCCCGCGACGTACCGAAGAGGTGCAGACGGTGATGCGATGGGCCACCACCCACCAGATTCCTGTGGTCACCCGCGGGATGGGCACCGGACTGTCCGGTGGCGCCACCGCAGTGGACGGCGGGATCGTGCTGTCGACGGAGAAGATGCGTGACATCGTCGTCGACCCCGTCACTCGCACCGCGGTCTGCCAGCCGGGACTGCTCAACGCCGAAGTGAAGAAGACCGTCGCCGAGTACGGCCTGTGGTATCCGCCCGACCCGTCGTCATACGAGATCTGCAGCATCGGCGGCAACATCGCGACTAATGCGGGCGGGCTGTGCTGTGTGAAGTACGGCGTGACCACCGACTACGTCCTCGGTGTCCAGGTGGTGCTCGCCGACGGCACCGCGGTCCGGCTCGGTGGGCCTCGTTTGAAGGACGTGGCCGGGTTGAGCCTGACCAAGTTGTTCGTCGGCAGCGAGGGCGTGCTGGGCGTGATCACCGAGGTGACATTGCGACTGGTGCCGGCCCAGCAGCCACTGGCCACGGTGATCGCGTATTTCCCGTCGGTGGAAGCTGCCGCGGAGGCGGTGCTGGGGGTGACGTCACGGCTGCGCCCGGCGATGCTGGAGTTCATGGACTCGGCCACCATCAATGCCGTCGAAGACAAGCTACGGATGGGGCTGGACCGGCATGCCGGCGCAATGCTCGTCGCCGCATCCGACGAACGCGGACAAGCGGGCAGCGACGACGCCGAGCTCATCTCCGGGATTTTCACCGAATTCGGTGCGACGGAAGTGTTTTCGACCGACGACCCCGACGAGAGCGAGGCGTTTATCGCCGCGCGCCGATTCGCCATCCCCGCCGTCGAGGAGAAGGGGCCGCTGCTGCTCGAGGACGTCGGCGTTCCGGTGCCCGCATTGGCCGATCTGGTCAGCGGGATCGCCCGCATCGCCGAGCAGCATGACCTGATGATCGCGGTGATCGCCCACGCCGGCGACGGCAACACCCACCCGCTGATCGTCTACGACCCCACGGACGCGGCGATAACCGAGCGGGCCAACCTGGCCTATGGGCAGATCATGGACCTCGCTGTTCAACTCGGTGGCACGATTACCGGCGAACACGGCGTGGGCCGGTTGAAGCGCCCGTGGTTGGACGGCTATCTCGGCCCCGAGGCTATGGCGCTGAACCGTCGGATCAAGGACGCGCTCGATCCGCAGGGCATATTGAATCCCGGCGCCGGGGTCTAGCTGACGCTATAAGACGACGAACCACACGGCGATGTAGTGACTCACCGCAGCGGCTGCGGTGAAGGCGTGAAAAAACTCGTGATAGCCGAAGGTCCGCGGCCACGGGTTCGGCCAGCGAATGGCGAAAAAGATAACGCCGATGTTGTACAGGACGCCGCCCGCGACCAGCAGGCCGACGACGATCGGACCTCCGCCGTCGAGCAGGGTGCCGGCGAACCAGAGCGCCACGTAGCCGAGCAAGAGGTACAGCGGTATCCCAACCCATCGCGGCGAGGACGGCCACCACATCTTCAGTGCCACGCCGGCTGCTGCGCCCGTCCACACGATGGCCAGCACTTCGGCGCCGGTGCGCGGTGGCATCGCCAACAGCGCGAACGGGGTGTAACTACCGGCGATGAAGATGAAGATCGCCGAGTGGTCCAGCCGCTTCATCCACTTCAGGGCCACCGGGTTGTGCCAGTGCTTGCGGTGATAAACGGCGCTGACGCTGAACATCGCGACAATGGTGACGGTGTAGATCAGGGTCGCGAGAACTGCTTTCTGCGAGGACGTGATTCCTGCAACCGACACCAGCGCCAATCCACCCACGGTGGCAATGGCTGCGCAGCACAAGTGGATCCAACCGCGTGCGCGTGGCCTCCCAATGAGTTCGGCGACGGTGTCGGCGAGACCTTGGGGTAGATCGTCGACGACCGGGGCCATCAGATAATCCAACGAAGGATCTGATTTCGACTCTGCCCGGCGAGATATCACGTCGTGCTCGGTGCCAGTGAGGCTGTTCGGTGACGATCAGCCATCGCGGATCGCGACGACGTGAGCGTAAGCCTCAGCGGCAACACGCACTCCCCAAGAACCACCATGCCACGATACCTATAACGGTGGAATTTACCTCTGACGATGAGAACGCGATCCTTACGCCGCACCACCCAAGTCATTTCGGTATCTCTGCGCTGGCGGTTGTCGGGGACTAGCGTATCCGTAATGCCTGTTCCTGCATCCGCGCCTGCAACTCATGCGGAGGGCGTCGAAAGGTTGGTGGCCAGCTACCGTTCGATTCCCGCGACGGCGGGTGTCCGACTGGCCAAGCCCACCTCGAATTTGTTCCGGGACCGCGCCAAACTCAGCAGCCCTGGACTAGATGTCTCAGGGCTGACGGATGTCATTTCGGTTGACCCGGACGCGCGCACCGCCGACGTGGCCGGCATGTGCACCTACGAAGATCTGCTGGCAGCGACGCTCCCGCATGAACTGTCGCCGCTGGTAGTCCCGCAACTGAAGACCATCACGCTGGGCGGGGCAGTGGCCGGGTTGGGCATCGAGTCGGCCTCGTTCCGCAACGGCCTGCCGCACGAGTCGGTGCTGGAGATGGACATCCTCACCGGCACAGGAGATTTGCTGACCGTCTCCCCTCAGGAACATTCCGACCTCTTCCGCGCTTATCCGAATTCATATGGCACACTGGGATATTCGACGCGGTTACGCATCGAGTTGGAACCCGTCAAACCGTTCGTCGCGCTGCGGCACGTGAGGTTCCACTCGCTGAGCCACCTGCTGGCAGCGATGGATCGCATCATCGACACCGGTGAATTCGACGGTGTCGCTGTCGACTACCTCGACGGAGTGGTATTCGACGCCACCGAAAGCTACCTGTGCCTCGGCGCGCGCTCCGCGACCCCCGGCCCGGCCAGCGACTACACCGGGCAACGCATCTACTACCGCTCCATCCAGCACGACACCGGCACCAAAGAAGACCGGTTGACAATGCACGACTACTTCTGGCGGTGGGACACCGACTGGTTCTGGTGTTCGTCGGCTTTCGGCGCGCAGAACCCTCGTGTGCGACGTTGGTGGCCGCAGCGCTATCGCCGCAGCAGCGTGTACTGGAAACTGGTCGCACTCGACCGGCGCTTCGGCATCGCCGACCGCATCGAAAAGCGTAACGGACGTCCACCGCGCGAACGGGTGGTTCAAGATGTAGAGCTTCCCCTCGAACGCACGACCGAATTCCTGGAATGGTTCCTCGGAGCGGTACCGATTACTCCGATCTGGTTGTGCCCGTTGCGGTTACGCGATCACGAAGGATGGTCGCTGTACCCGATCCGGCCAGCACGCAGCTACGTCAACGTCGGCTTCTGGTCGTCGGTTCCGGCGGGCGCTTCCGATGGCGCAACGAATCGATTGATCGAGGAGAAGGTCGGTTTGCTGGACGGGCACAAGTCGCTGTATTCCGACTCGTACTACGGCAGAGAGGAGTTCGACGAACTCTACGGCGGAGAGATTTATCGGACCACAAAGAAGATCTACGACCCTGACTCTCGACTCCTCGATCTTTACGCCAAAGCGGTACAACGAGGGTGACGGCCATGGAGGAGTCCGCGGCGAACACAACGGGCAAGTTGAGCCTCGCCGAAATCTTGGCGATCTTCACTCGCGGCGCCACGGAGTCAATGCGATTCACTGCCTACGACGGTAGTAGCGCGGGACCCGAAGACGCCGCACTGGGGATGGACCTGCTGACCCCTCGCGGGACGACCTATTTGGCTACCGCGCCAGGCGAGCTCGGGCTGGCCCGTGCTTATGTCGCCGGTGACATCGAGGCGCGCGGTGTGCATCCCGGCGATCCCTACGAGCTGCTGAAGGTAATGGCCGATAATTTCGCTTTCACCAGGCCCTCGCCGCGGCTGCTGGCCAGCATCATCCGTTCAGTCGGAATCGAGCATCTCCGGCCGGCAGCGCCTCCGCCGCAGGAGGTGCTGCCTCGCTGGCGCAGAATCGCCGAGGGCCTGCGGCACAGCAAAACTCGTGACGCCGGGGCGATTTCGCATCACTACGATGTTTCCAATTCCTTTTACGAATGGGTGTTAGGGCCGTCGATGACCTACACCTGCGCGGTGTACCCGGATCAAGAAGCGACGCTGGAGTCGGCGCAGGACAACAAGTATCGGCTGATCTTCGAGAAGCTGAGGCTGCAGCCGGGCGACCGGCTTCTCGATGTCGGCTGCGGCTGGGGTGGCATGGTGCGCTATGCGGCCCGGCGCGGCGTTCGCGCGATCGGCGCCACTTTGTCGGCAAACCAGGCCGCCTGGGCGCGGGCAGCGATCGAGTCTGAAGGACTCAGCGGAGTGGCCGAAGTGCGGCATTGCGACTACCGCGACGTCACCGAAACCGGCTTCGACGCCGTCTCGTCTATCGGATTGACCGAGCATATCGGCGTCAAGAACTATCCCTCGTATTTCAACTTTCTCAAATCCAAATTGCGCACCGGCGGCTTGCTGCTGAACCACTGCATCACCCGTGACAACAACACGTCCAACTTCCGTGCCAGCACCTTCACCGATCGCTACGTCTTCCCTGACGCCGAACTGACGGGTACGGGTAACGTCTTCTCGGCGATCCAGGACGTGGGTTTCGAGGTGCTCCACTCGGAAAATTTCCGTTACCACTACGCCATGACGCTGCGTGACTGGTGCCGCAATCTCGTCGCGCACTGGGATGAAACCGTCGGCGAGGTTGGTATCGCCACCGCGAAGGTATGGGGCTTGTATATGGCGGCGTCTCGGGTGGCTTTCGAAAAGAACAACATTCAGCTGCATCACGTGCTGGCATGCAAGCTAGACGAGCACGGCACCGACAACCTGCCGCTGCGCCCTTGGTGGCAGACGTAGCCCCATTTTGCCAACGCGATGTCCGATGTGGCCGCCTCCAAGCGAAAAGTCGCTCTGGGCATCCAGAGAGGCAAAGATCAACGAGGCAGGGCCTCCGTGCTCTGCGAGTCCACGCAAGTCATTCATCACTTCCCTCTGGAATGGAGCATTCCGTGTCCGATCTGAACAACAAGGTGGCGCTCGTCACTGGGGCTTCTAGGGGAATAGGTGCTGCCATCGCCAAGCGCCTCGCCGCCGATGGTGCGAGCGTCGCGATCACCTACTCCAGGGGTGCCGAGGATGCCGCGCACGTGGTCGACGACATCGCCGCGGCGGGAGGCAAAGCGGTCGCCATCCGGGCCGACGCCACGGACGCCGAGGCCGTCCAGTCAGCGGTCGATGAAGTCGTGTCGACCTTCGCAAAGCTCGACATCCTCGTGAACAACGCCGGCACCGCCATCCCAAAGCCGTTCGAGGAGACCACACTTGCTGAGATCGATCGGGTCATCGACCTCGACCTGCGGGGCGTGCTCATCGCCACTCAAGCTGCGCTCAAACACTTGACGGATGGGGGCCGAATCATTTCGATCGGCTCCTGCGTCGGCGAGAGAATGCTGACGCCCGGCCTGGTTGTTTATTCGGCGACCAAGGGCGCCGTGAAGATGTTCACGCAGGGTCTGGCGCGCGAAGTGGGCGAACGTGGCATCACGGTCAACAACATCCAGCCGGGCCCGATCGACACCGACCTCAACCCGGCCGACGACGAATGGGCGGAGCCACAGATCGCCGTCACGGCGCTGAAACGTTACGGCCACGTCGACGACGTCGCCGCTCTGGTCGCCTTCGTGGCCGGCCCCGAAGCCGGTTACATCACCGGCGCGAACCTCACCGTCGACGGCGGCACCAATGCGTGAGGCGACAGAGCTGGGATCGACTGGCTGCGGCCAGGAATAGAGGGCTTTATTGCGGTCCCTCGGCGGCTGCTCGCGCGATCCGGGAGCCGATGTCATAGACCAGGATTTGCGCGCTTGCATCGGGGACACGGCTGATCGCGGTCGCCAACTTGTCGGCGGTGCGGTCATGCAGCAGCCGGCCTGCCAGGGGCGCATAGGTACGGCGCGGCAATAGGACGGTCGCCTTGCTGCCGGGGTAGTCGTCTATGGCCCGTCGGACGAACTGTTGCGCAGCCCCACTCAGGTGGCGATCCGGGCACGGGAGAAGCAGCAGTGGAATGTGCTCTTCGAAATGCGCCCAGCGCTGTTGCAGTCGCACGGCATGGACCTCATCGATCACGAAGTGAACGGAGGTCAGCTGTTCGGCGTGCAGGTCGGTTGCGTAGTGCAGCGCCTCGATCGTCGCGAGGTCGACGTGATCTACGAAGACGAATACGCGGTGCCGGTCGTGTTTGTCGAAGTCAGGCGGCTCGGTACGGGACATCTCCAAAACTGAATTCTCCGAACGATATTGGCGGTTGAGGCGCATCAAACCGAATACAAGAATCGGGAATACCACGATGACCAGCCAGGCACCCTCGGTGAACTTCGCGACCGCGAAGATTCCCACCACCGTCGTCGACAAGACTGCCGCGGACAGGTTGATTACCAGTTTGCGCCGCCAGCCCGGGTTGCGATGGGTCAGATGATGTTTGGTCATGCCGTAGCCGGCCATCGAGAACCCAGTGAACACACCCATGGCGAATAGCGGCACCACTGCGTCAACTGAACCGCCGGTTACTACCACCAATGTCACCGCCAATGCGGTGAGAACGATGATGGCGTTGGAGAACACGAGCCGATGGCCCCGTTTCATCATTGGCCGGGGCAGGAAGCTGTCTTCGGCGACGAAGCTGGTCAAGGCGGGGAAGCCGTTGAAACTGGTGTTGGCCCCGAAGAACAAGATCGCTGCGCTGGCCGTCTGCAGCAAGACGTACATAACTGTGCCGATCACGCCGGTGCCGAAGACCGCCCGGCCAATCTCGGACAGCATCGACGGGTACTCGGCGATGAATGGCGTCGCGTGGGTTGCATGCACTAGGTAGATGACACCGACCAACAAAAAACCGAGAATGCAGGCCATTGCGGTCAGCACCCGACGCGCGTTGGGACCCTGCGGGCGTCGAAATACGTTGACCGCGTCGGCGATCGCCTCGACACCGGTTAGCGAGGTGCCGCCGTTGGCGAAGGCGCGCAACAAAATTAAGACCGTAGCGCCCATGACGAACCCGCTGCCGTGGTGCACGGGTACCGCACCAACGATGTGTTCGGGGTCGTATTTGGGTAGGCCCCAGAAGATGTCACGAACTACACCGGTCACGATGAGCACAGTGAGCATGGCGATGAACGCGTAAACGGGTACGGCAAATATTCGGCCCGCTTCCTTCATCCCGCGCAGGTTGGCAAACGAGATCAGCAGTAAAGCCGCGACAGTGATTTCTAAGTGGTACGGGCCTAACCGAGGAACCGCTGAGACCACGGCGAACGTGCCTGATGCGCATTGCACGGCTACCGTAACCACGTAGTCGATCAGGAGCGCCGCGGACGAGATTTGGGCGATGCGCGGCCCAAAATTGCTTCGCGCCACCACGTACGAGCCGCCCCGTTGCGTGTAGGCCATGACAACTTCCCGATATGACGCGGTCACCAGCGCCAAAATCAGTAGGATGACCAGCGCGATCGGAAGCACCAGGACGAACGCGGCCAACCCGGCAGCCGGCAATAGTTCGACCATGATCTGCTCGGGACCATAGACTGTCGATGAGATCGCATCTGGTGAAAGTGCACCTAGCGCAACGACATTCGATAGGCTTTCGTTTTCTAGGTGCTCGTTGATTAGCGGCTTGCCAAGAAGCAGTTTCTTCGCAGCGTCGGCCAACGTAGGCGAAATCTTCTGGTCATCGGGCAGATCTGCCAAATCCGTCGCGGCCATATGGGTCCCGTCCCTCTCACGAAGCTGCTGGGTTCGTCAAGGAAAGCTCCGTTGTCTCCACCAGTCCGCCCAGGCTCGGTGTAGGCGTCAGGTGTCGAGTCGACAGCGCCGGTCGCGGTGAGCTGGTTCGCGCGGCGGGCTCCACCGCCAGCGCGATAGTCACGATGACCTAAGCGACTACAAAACTCTCACTCCCCCGTGACAAACCGGTTCGGTCCCACAGTGCACGAGCCTTCATTCCTGGACACGTTTCAGCGACAAGAATGGCGACATCCTTACGGATTCTTTGCGGGTGCTGAGTTCGCCGAAGAAATCCGTCAAGTCAATGTCGGCGACACCGCACCGGCGGCGGTCGCGACGGGCGGGTGAGCCGTGGCCCAGGCGGCCAGGAACTTGCGCGCCGCAGCCTGGCCGTTGGCGAACAGCTCGTCCCGCTGGTCGGTTGTCAGCCCGAAATCGGTGCTGACGATGCCCATCGTGTCCACGAACACCGTCCGCGCGCCGACGCCCTCATCGGCCAGCGGGTAGCGATTCCACTCGCCCATGGCCGTGTGCGCGATCGAGACGACCTCGCGGAGATCGCCCTGCACCGGCACGTCCGGGGTGTTCAGCTGTGGATGAGACGAGAGCTTGATCCCGAACGTCGGCCACCGGTTAGGCCGGCCATCGGTCCGGTCGAACACGGTCACCGGGAAGTTCTGCAGCAGCCCGCCGTCGACCCAGGTGCATGCGCCCAGGGCCGTCTTCTGCTCGAAGGGTTGGAAGAAGAACGGGATAGACATCGACGCGCGGACCGCGTCGACGATCGGGTAGCTGTCGATGACCTCGACCTGCCGGGCCGGATCACCCTGATCCTTGCTGTTCAACAGGTAGTAGGGCAGGTCCCAGGGCAGCCGGACCAAGGTGCCGCGAGTTAGGTCCGAGGTGTGGGTGACCAGCCGGTAGCGCTGGTAGGCGGCCAGGTCGGTGCCATCGTCCCCGGTGATCTTGAGGTCGGCGAACGTGCGGATGCCCAGCGGTTCCAGCTTCGAGGTCAGCCAGTCCTGGACGTAGGAACTGGCGTACAGGCCCTGGTGGCTCACCAGCGCGGTGGCGTCTCCGATCAGGCCAAGGTGCTTCTCGGCCCAGGTCTTTTGCATGAACTGGGTGTAGTCCAGCTCGGCCATATCCGTCTGAAGCTGGGTAAGCGGGACGTTTTTGACCTGATATGCAGCGGTTAGGGCGGCCACAATGGCGCCGGCCGACGTGCCCCCGATCCGGGGAAAGACGAAGCCCGCCTCATGCAGGGTCAGGACAGCCCCGACCAGCCCGATCCCTTTGACTCCCCCGCCCTCGAGAACGAGATCCGCGCCCGGCCCGGCCTGCGCTCGCTCTTCCAGGGTCATGCCCTGACCCGCCTTAACGCCTGCCGTTGTCATGCCAGCCTCCGTGAGTTCCCGATAACCCGTGAGAATGTGACTTAAGTACAGGCCGAAGTCGCGCCCGCTGTCCAGCGAATGCCGCGTTCCGGCGCCGGGCTGGGGACGATCAGGCGTGCCGAGCTGCCTCTTGAGCGAGCTGCACGCGAGACGTGACGTCGAGTTTGCTGTAGATGTGCGTGAGGTGGGTCTGCACGGTGCGTGGTGAAACGAAGAGGCGCGCCGCGATGTCCTTGGTAGCCAGCCCTTCGCTGACCAGGCGTACCACTTCGAGCTCGGCCGGGGTGAGAGACCACCAACCAGTAGTCGGGCGCTTACGTCTGCTGCGGCCGCGGTGCGCATAGCCGATCGCGCCATCAATCGATAAGGCGGCGCCCTCATCCCACACAGCGTGAAACTCTCTGTCGCCCATGGCGGTTCCGAGTGCAGCGATCGAGGCGTCGTAGTCGGTTTGGTGTATTTTGAAGCGGGCAGCGCCCATTCGTCGACGAGCTGCGTCGGCCGCTCCAAAGAGTGTGGCCGCTTCGCGATGAGAATCCGCGCTGATTGCGAGATCCCCTAGACATTCCAGGATATCGGGCACGATGAGATGCGCTCGTAGTCGGGCGGCAACCGTCAGCGCGTCGTGGGCATCGCCTTGGGCCTGTTCGAGCTCACCTCGCGCGATGGCGACACGTGCGCGGGTCGCCAACGCCGCCGACAGATCGCAGCCCTTCGTCAGTGATACGACCGTGTCCGCCCACTCCGTCGCCGCGCGTAGCTCGCCGCACGCTAGCGGCGCTCGCGCCGCCCACATATAGATCACGCCGGTGGCTGGTACCAAGTCGGTGAACTGCCGCGCCGCTTTACATGCTCGCCATGCTGCCGCAGGCTCTCCGGCTGCCAGTGCCGCGACGGCGAGCACAACGTGGCCATAGCCTTCGTAGAATTCGGCCAGCCCGGATGATTCCTTGAGCACGATGTCAGCTGTGGCTTTCGCACCGACGCTGTCGCCCTGGTAGGCCAGGGCGAGGCCGGTGGTCAGCAGCCCGATTACCCGCATCAGCCCATCGTTCGCCGCGCTGGCCTCGTCGGTGAGCTCCTCTAACCGTGTCACTGCTCCGGTCAGGTCACCTCGGTAGGTTTGCGCCCATCCGATCACCCATCGGCACTGACGGGAGTTGAACCGGTCACCGATCGCCTCGGCCAGCTGGAGCGCCTCCCCCGCTGCGGTATCGCCTGCGATGATGTCTCCGGTGTAAATAGCGGCAACCGCTTGGCGGAGAAGAATCTGGCTTAACCGCCATCGATCGCCGGTTTCGCGCGCAACGTGTGCCGCCTCCGCGAAGTAGGGGTCGGCGCCGGCTGGGTCGGAAAACGCGGTGAGAGTGCCGACAGCCATCAGCGCACGCGCGAGCAGACCCGGGTTGTCGAGTTCCCTAGCGACTGACAGGGCCTGTTGGGCTTCCTCGATTCCCTCGGGGAAGCCATTCCACGCGACGAGCAACGCTTTGTCGGCGATCGCCCGGACGCGGGCCGGCGAAGGACTGGAATGATCCGGACTCGTCGCGGCGACGGCGGTGTCGAGCCATGTCAACCCTTCCTGCAGGTGGCCTCGGGTAAGCCACAAAGGTTGCAGCGATGAAGCCAGTGTCAGGGTGAGTTCGGTGTCATTGTTGTCGTGGCTCCACCGCAGGGCTGCCCGCAGGTTGTCGATTTCCGTCTCGGCTCGCTCAAGACGCTTCTCATCAACGGCTGACGCTGACGTGTCCAGCTCAGCCGCCATCGCCGTGTAATAGTCACGGTGATAAGTGCGGACGTTGTCGGCTTCGCCGGACTCGCTGAGCTTCTCGGCGGCGAACTGGCGAACAGTTTCGAGAAACCGGTACCGCGTGCGGCCGCGGGTGTCATCAGCGACCACAAGAGACTTATCGACGAGCAGGGTGAGCTCATCGAGCACCTGATAGCGCTGCACATCACTGCTGCCGCACACGAATTGCGCGGCGTCGAGGTCGAAGCCGCCGACAAACACGGCCAGCCGACGGAACAAGACGCGTTCAGGTTGGGTCAGCAGCGCGTGTGACCACTCCACAGAGGCCAGTAGGGTCTGTTGGCGTCGGACGGCGGTCCGTGCGCCGCCTGTCAGCAGCCGAAAACGGTCATGTAGTCCATCGAGGATCTCCGCCGGCGACAACGCCCGCACCCTGGCCGCAGCAAGCTCGATTGCTAACGGCAAGCCGTCGAGGCGCTGGCAGACCTCCACGACGGTGACGGCGTTGTCGCCCGTGCCGCGGAAGTCCGGACGAACCCGGCGAGCCCGGTCATTGAACAGCTCGACCGCTTCATGAGTGACTGACAGCGAAGGCACACGCCAGCTCACCTCACCCGCGACACCAATCGGCTCACGGCTGGTCGCCAGGAGCCGGACCCGAGGACAAGCGTCTATCACGGCCGCCACCAATTCAGCAGTCGCGTCGAGCAGATGCTCACAATTGTCGAGTACCAGCACGGCAGGAAGATCAGCAAGGAAACGCAGGGCACTGTCGGTTGGAGACCCGCCAGGCTGATTGGGCAGGCCGAGGGCGCGTGCCAAGGTGGCCGGCACGAGATCGGGATCCGAGATCGGCGCGAGATCCAAGTACCAGACATTGCCGAAATCACCGCCGAGCTTGGCGGCGACCTGCACGGCAAGACGGGTTTTGCCGACGCCACCAGCGCCGACCAAGGTCACCAACCGGTCATCGGCCAACAGCCGGTGCACTTCGATGATCTCAGCATTACGGCCGATGAACTCGTCAGCTGCACCGGAAGCCCGTGGGCGGCATCATTGTTGGCGATATGCAGTGCGGGAAATTCGTTACGCAAGTCGGGGTGGCACAGCTGAGCGACCCGCTCCGGACGCCGCAGACCTTGTAGCCGGTGAATGCCCAGATCCGTTAGCCATGCGCCGTCGGGGAGCCGGTCAACGAGCATCTCCTCGGTCACACGCGATAACACGGTTTGCCCACCGTGGGCCAAATCCCGCAGGCGAGCGGTGCGGGTAAGTGTCGGACCCACGTAATTATTGTCGTCACGCAGCTGCACCTCACTCGTGTGCAGACCTATGCGAAGCCGAATCGGGGCCAATGCAGCGCGGTGCAACTGCAGCGCACACGCCACCGCGTCGCTCGCTCGGGCGAACGCGACCACGAAGCTATCGCCGTCGCCTTGCTCGGCTGGCCGCACACCATCGTGCTCACGGATCGCTTCCGACAGCGCGCGTTCCAGATGGACGACCGCGGCGGCCATCTCTCTGGGTTGAGCGTCCCACAGTCGAGCAAAATCCTCAACATCGGCCAGCAGCAACGTCACCATCCCCGCCGGCAGCAACTCACTCACCTCTACTTGACTTCAATTCAACGACGGCGCTCCCGCCCGTACATCGATCTCCCTGATGCTAGCCAGCTTGCGGGAAACGCGTACGGCAACGTATCGGAACCCTCATTTATCTACGAACCTGGCCCGGCCGTAATTACGCGATTTCGCGGATGGCTGAGCGCTGTTGAGAGCACATAGTTGATCCGTTAGGACAACCCTGACCGATCACAACCGGTGGCCGGTGGCCGATAGCCGGGAAGGGGCGCTGAGCAACTTGAACCCCGCGACAGCACACTCGTTGTGCGAAACACCGTTGCCGCGCAATCGGCTCACTGGTCGACTCTCCTTACGCGTCGACGCCGCCGCACAAGCACGATCACTGATTGACTTCGATCGGGCACCGATCTCGCTGGGGTTGTATCCGCTCGTGCGCGATCACCATCGCCACATCGTCCTTGCTGGCACGGGGGCATCGCATGCCGCGGCCCTGCCGAGTTGGCGCCGGCTGGTCGCCGGCGGCAAAGCCGCATCGTGGATCGATACCGAAAATCTTTTGCAGAATCCACGCCTCATCACTTCCGATTCACTGCTGATCGCCGCATCGCGATCGGGCGCGGACAGTCAGATAAGCGCATTGGCTGATCGACTCGGCGACACCATGAAACCGGCAGCGACGATTGCGATCACCGACGACTTGACCAGTCCCCTAGCCCAGGTTGCCGACTGTGAAATATTGCTGCGCAGCGGATCCTCAAGCAGCCCAATGGGATTCCTCAACGCATTGATCGCCCACGATTATGTCGCATCGATGATTTTGAACGAAGACAACGACGATGTCTGCCGTCTTGCGCGCACCGTAGCCACCACGACGCTGCCCACAAAACTCCAGAAAATAACCGCAAAGATCAAAGGCTGTAAGGAATCACGATTGGCCTACGTGGGATTCGGCGACCAAGCAGCCGCTGCCCTGTACGCAGAGTTGCTCACCAACGAGCTGACAGCTATTCCCGCCGACGGTCACGTCGCAGGTCAACACCACGACGAGCTGCTGGCGAGCGCCACCCCCCACCTCACTGTTCTGCTTTTCGGCTCCCCCCGCTGCCCCCACGAGCGTATACACACATTGGCTCGAGCTCTCATTGCGGCCGGGTCAACCGTGGTTGTCATAGGTGATACGAATGTTTCCAGCACTCATCATATCGACTCTAGGACCAAGCATTCCGGCGCTGAGGTCGCTCGCAACGCAGTAGTCGTCGAGTACTTCGTGTCAGCTTTGGCCGCTTGAATACACCGGTTCAGGGCAAGGTGTCGCTGTCATCCTGGACAACCTCGACTTGCAGCATGAGAACACTGTCCATAAACGTGAGCCAGTGGTTGATTCGTAAACGACTTGCACTTCAGCACAAGGCAGTTCATACTGGGCTATATGACCCATTTCTAACTTGACCTCATAGATCCGGGTATCTCACCGCAGTGAGGACGCGTGACCTGCCTGATGGATCTCTTGCAACTTCGAATACAACTGACGCGGAAAGGGAAGGGGTGCAACCATAGTGGTAGCGGTGGCAGTGATTGCTCATTCTGATTACGGGCACACTTGGCGACAAGCGCAAGCTATCTGCGATGGCGCGCATTCGGTCGGTGCACATGTGGAACTGGTTGGTATCGACCCTGATGGTGGAGTCGCGGACCCCGGGTGGGACGCTCTCACGCGCGCTCAAGGGATCATTTTTGGTTGCCCAACGCACATGGGCGGCCCGTCATGGCAGTTCAAGCGGTTCGCTGACGCCACGAACCACAGGACCTGGGTTCCTGCACTCTGGCGGGACAAGTTTGCCGGTGGGTTTACTAACTCCGCAGCGATGAGCGGAGACAAGTTTTCAACCCTGACCTATTTCTGGACACTGGCGATGCAGCACGGGATGGTCTGGATTGGCTCTGGGATGAAGCCGGCGATCGGGTTCGACAAAAGCGCGCCGCGGGAAAGTCTGAATTTCATTGGCGCCTATACGGGTGTGATGGCGAGCAGCCCGGACAACGATCCGGCCGACATGTCTCCCGCAGATCTGGGCACCGCTAAAGCCTACGGCGAACGATTTGCAACGTACGTGGCGGCGGGGAAGACAGCGCCAACTCCGTACCGCGACTTCACCGTTGACCCGCAGGGCGTTCCTAACTGAGCGATGTATTCGGTATCAACTGAGCTCGTCAATCCGGGCTTCTGCACAAATGACGGAGGTTCCCGGCGTGATCGAATCAGATTTCCGGACTGCTCGATTCTCCCTGCGCCAGGGAGTGGGGCGGCTTCCCACACTCGGTTTCGGAACGCTGATTCCAGATCCAGCTCTCACGATCAGCGCGACCAGAGACGCCCTGCGGGCTGGATTTCGACACTTTGATTGCGCCGAACGGTATCGCAACGAGCGCGAAGTAGGCGAGGTGTTGGCCGATGGTCTGGCTATCGGAGCGATCAAGCGCGAGGACCTTTTCGTCACGACAAAATTGTGGAATACCAATCACCGACCCGAAAGGGTCGCACCGGCGCTGCAGGCTAGTCTGGACCGACTGAGACTCGACTATGTCGATCTCTATCTCATGCACACCCCATTCGCGTTTCAGCCTGGCGACGATCAGGATCCCCGAGACGAGAACGGCCAGATCATCTACGATCGCGGCGTCACTTTGCTCGATACGTGGCAAGCGATGGAAACTGTCGTAGACCGGCAGATGTCTCGTGCTATCGGGCTGTCTGACATCTCCGTGCACACGCTGTCGCTGCTCTACGAACACGCCAAGATCAAGCCGGCCGTAGTCCAAGTCGAAGCGCACCCCTATCTACCTGAAACAGAACTTCTGCAGTTCTGCAGAGAAGAGGGCGTGGTGTTCTTGGCTTTTGCCCCGCTGGGTCACGGAATCTCACCGGGACCGCTAAACGACCCCGTCGTCTCGGCGGTGGCCGAACGACTGGGACGAACGCCGGCGCAAGTTTTGTTGGCGTGGGCCGCCCAGCGCGGAACCGCATTGCTCACCACGCCGAAGACTGCCGCGCGAGCTCAAGAGAATTTCGACGTCCGCAGGCTACCCGAAGACGCCTTTTGTGCGATAACTCGAATCGCCACCCGACAGCGATTCAACACCGTCGTTGACAGCGGTAGCCCGGGATTCATTCCCCAAGGAAGCTGATCGTAGCAACAAGAGAGCGAATCATACTGTCGGACAGCAGATTCCTCGATGGTTGATGATCTCGCACACGCACACCACGTTGTCGGGCGCGCGCTATTCTGATGTGGCCTGTTGCCTACGCCTTCAGAAGCGTGATCTGGCAGCATCATTCACACGTTTCGACACAATGCCAGACGGCACTCAGCTCCTGACGGCAATGATTGTCTTGCCGGGGCGCCTGCTTGGCAATTGGCCACTTTCGTAGGCTTCCCTACCCTTGGAGAGCGGAAATGTCTGTGCGATTTCGACGTGCAGTTGTCCGCTAACGGCGAGTTCAGCCAGCTTGGTCAGCTGGTCTCGATTCGATCTGACGAGAAAAAAAGTGGCTGTGACCCCGTACTCGTCGGCTTTTTTCGAGGCGGGCGTGCCGGCAATCGTGACCAATCGCCCGCCTCGACGCAACATTTGGAAGGATTGCTCGAGAGTCTCACCGCCGACCGTATCGATCACCACGTCGTAGACGCCGCCGACGTGTGCCAAGGATTCGGTACGAATGTCGATGGCTCTTTTTGCGCCGAGCTCGCGAAGCAGGTCACCGGCGTCGCTGCGCACCGTCGCGGTGACGTCCGCACCGACCATGGCGGCCAGCTGGACTGCGAGAGTCCCCACTGCACCGGCCCCGCCATGCACCAGGACCGCCTCGCCCGGCTGCACTGCGGCGTGATCTACCACGGCCTGCAGGGCGGTGAGTCCTGCCAGCGGCAGTGCGGCCGCAAATGCGTGTGACAACGTTTGCGGCTTAGGCGCGAGGTCGATGGCAGGGACAGCTACGAATTCGGCGGCCGCCCCTTCACGGTCAAATGCAATGAGTCCGAAGACATTGTCACCTGCCTCGACGTTGATCACTTGTGACCCCACGCTCCGGACCACACCAGACATTTCGTGAGACAAGATGACGGGTGTGCGGCTAACACCGTCACGGGTCCAGGTTTGCGGCCAATTCAGTTCATCAAACGTGATCGCGGCAGCGTGTACCGCGACCAACGCTTCGTCAGCCGCGGGAACTGGAATGGGTGCCTGCTCGATCACGAGCGCCTCGGGCCCTCCTCGATGCTCCGCCCGCAGCGCCATCATGTCCGTCAAGCCATCGACCAGAGAGTCCGACATCAGTTCTCCTCAGGGCGCGAGCACGCTAACCGGGCGACGTCAGCTTATCATTTAGTGGGCTATTTGTCCCACTCGTCCGGTTATCGACCGTGCCTAGACCTCGGCGCGCCGTGGCAGGACGCGCCCAGCCCCCCACGGGCGCAGCCGTTGACTCGCTCTGATTGTCGTCCGCCTCCGAGGGCGGAGCCTGAGCGCTGCGAATTGATGCAGATACGTTCCAAACAGGTTCGCGTGAAACCCTTTGGGTGGCCCTGGAATTAACGCGCTGTCATTATCGGCCTGATGGGATCATCATGCCGAGACTGCACTAAGTTCGGACCGCGGTGACGTACTGAAATTCTTCAGTAAGGCCTGTGGTCAGTTCGGCACTCGGATTTGTTGTTCCGGCGGCAACGAATAGATCGAACAAGCTGTATCTCTTCACATCCCACCCGAGCGCCTCTAATGAAGCGTCAACGTCGTGTTCGTATCCGCCGTAAGTTAGGTCACCGATGTCGGAGTCGAACCCGTGCGCCCTCCACTGCTCGGTGATTCGCGCCATCTTCGGCCCCAAAGGAGCCGCGGCACTGGGCAGATGATCGAGGGCCAGCTCGCTGCCGGGTGCGCTGAGGGCGGTGATCTCATCTAGCAACCGATCCTGAGCCTCGTTGGGCAGGTAGCCAATGAGCAGCCCCTCGGCAATCCACGCCGTTGGTTGCCGATCATCAAACCCGGCCCCTTGCAAGGCTGCCGGCCAATTCCCCCGCAGGTCGATCCCGACCGTGCGGAGCCGGGCTGCCGGCCAGACACCGAGTGCGTCCATCGTGTTGCGCTTGAATTCGATGACCTTTGGCTGATCGATCTCGTAGATGGTGGTCGCGGCTGGCCATTCCAGCCGATAGGAGCGCGCATCAAGTCCGGAGGCCACGATGACGGCCTGGCGAATACCGCGTTCGCTCGCGCCAGCGAAGAACTCATCAAAGAACTTCGCCCGTACGGCGAAGACCTCAGGCATCCATCCAGTCGGGATCTCGCCGCCAACCAGTGCGAAGTCGAGCTGCCCAGCTGCGAGCCGAGAAAAGAATCTCACACCAGAGGCACGCACCAGCGGCTCGGCGAAACGGTCATGGACGGCAGAATCTGGCCGACGCGCCGCGACCGCTCTGGCCGACGCCACCATGGTTGCTGTCGCACCTACGCTGCTCCCCAAATCCCATGTGTCGTCGTCTCTCCGCTTCATCGAACTTCACCCCCTCAGCCTTGGCACCTATTGGGTCATATAACCCAACGCTATGTTGCTGATGCCCCAGTGTCAATCTCTTTGAGCTTGCTCGTTACATCGAAAGTCCCTTCGGCACAACAGGTGGCGACACTGTGCCGCGTTGCGGCCGACGTCGAGGGGGTCTCTATGGTTCAGGGTCCGTCGGAACCGCTCGCGGTCAACTCCCGCTTGCCAACGCCGGTTGCACACCGCTTCGGTCACAGCAGAGCGCGGCGACTTCACAGGGAACGGTCTGTGAGCGAGCGCCGGACCTCGCCACGGTGGCACCACAGGTCATCGCGCCCGCGAAGAACAAGGCCGCGCTGACTTGCAATAGTCGCGCGAACCCCGCTTCTGTCAGACTGCCGGCCGCGATCAAACCCATACACGCCACCGTGATTAACGCCGACAACCGTGACACGGCGTTGTTGATGGCTGATGCCAAGCCACTGCGCTCAGTTTCGACGGCCGACAAGGCGAACGACGTCAGTGGCGTGACCGTGCACACCAATCCGGCCGCCAGCATGATCATGCCTGGCATGACGTCCACTACGACGTTCGATCTGCCCGCCGATACTGCGATCACCACCAGCCCGGTACCGGCCAACACCGGTCCACCGACCAGGAATACAGCGGAACCCGCATGTGCAGCAATCGTGCCAATGTGGCGGGCGAATAGAAAAGACATGATGGGAATGGGCAATGTCGTCAATCCTGCAACGGTCGCCGAGTAGCCGCCGACTTCTTGGATATAGAGGGAGATGACCAGCGATCCCAGGGCCAATCCTCCATAGACAAAGGCGGTGGCGAGGTTGGCACCGGCAAAGTCACGAACCGTGAGCAAGCGCAACGGAACCATCGGGTTTGAGGCGCGATGTTCCCAGACCACGAAAAGCAGCAACGTGGCCGCCCCCAGTGCGATGGACGCCGCCACTACCGGATCAGTCCAGCCGCGCTGCTGAGATCCGATGAGTCCGTACACGCCGGCGCTGAGTCCCACTGCCGACAAGACCGCTCCCCCGACGTCGACTTTGGAGTGCTCAGATGGAGCCTGCATTGGGCATAACCAATATGTCAGCGCGAAGCCGACGACCATCGGGATCGCCGACAGCGCGTAGATCCACCGCCAGGTCAGCATATCCACGGCCAGCCCTCCGAGAAGCGGTCCCAAAGCGAATGCCGTGCCGGTCCAGGCTGTCCAGGTCCCGATCGCGGCAGGTTGAGCGGCACGATCGAATGTTGAATTGATCAACGCTAAGGAACCTGGCACCAGGAACGCTGCACCCAGACCCTGGATGGCTCTAGCCGCCACCAGCATTGCCGGCGAACTGGCAGTCGCCGCCAACACCGATCCGACGCCAAAGGCCGCAAGCCCGACGCGCATCACCCGCACGCGTCCGAATAGATCCGAGATGGATCCGCCCGGCAAGATCAAGGCTCCCATCGACAGTAGGTAGCTGTCGACCACCCATTGCTGCAGCGGCAGGCCGCCTCCCAAATCTCGTTCTATCGCCGGCAGGGCCAAGTTCACGACGGTGCCGTCGAGAAACGCCACCATCGACACCATCACTGCTACCAACATGATCCTGCTGGTGGGCGGGGCGTTGCGAAGGCTCATGCGCAATCCTGTTGATATCGGGCGGGACCCATCGCTGGTGACGAGGTGGCACGCGGATGGGTCTCTGCTATGTGCGAATACATTCGCCGTATCAAAGTCTTCCGCTCCCGACGCTTCGGGAGGCCGCCGCCCGCATTATCTGGCCTTGCCGCTCCGACCCAACGCGGGTCACTCTTTTGCCGTAACACGCTCGAAGTAGTGCGCAAATATTCGCATGCCGCACATACGAGAGATTACCCCACTTCAATGCGAACTGGGTTATCTAACCCATGATGGATTCAGCGGCGAGTGAACCTTTTCGACCTACTGCACCCAACCGGCACCGGAACGGGCTAATCAACCCAATAGGGCGTACGCCGGGGCTTTACCGGCGTGGCCTCAATCCGCGGTGCACCGGGATAGCTCTGCTATGCCTGTCTCGTAGCGGCGTTGGGGGTGGTGAGTCGAATATTGCGAGTAACCAAATGCTACGAGCTTTACTGTAGCGCAACGCAGTTCGTGGGCCCAGCCTCATTCGATGCTACGTATTGAAGAGCCCAAGCTTGAGAGTATGGGCGATCCGGGTGATCGCGGCCTGAGCACGCACGCTGTTGCCGGCCTGATCCAGCGGCGGTGAATATGCGGCGATCGCCAGCTTGCCCGGCGACACCGCTACCAGGCCACCCCCAACGCCGCTTTTGGCCGGCAGCCCCACGGTGTAAGCCCAGTCCCCGGAGGCGGTGTACAGGCCCTCCATCGCCATCAAGGCCAACACCGGGGCCACGTTGGCTCGCGCGATGACCCGTTGGGCGGTGAGCGGGTTGACGCCTCCGTTGGCCAGGGTCGCGCCCATGATGGCGAGATCCATGGTAGTAACCAGCGTCGAACACTGGAGGGTGTAAGTATCGACGGCTTCCATCGGGTCGCAATACATGTATCCACCGCAGAGCAGCAGCCACGCGATCGCGCGGTTTTGATAGTTTGTGGCGCCTTCGGACGCAGCGATCTGTTCGCTGACTGTGATAGGGCGACCGGCGAATCTGCTTTGGACCTCCAGGATCTGTCGCCAGCGGTCGTCGGCGTCGATGGCCGACACCAGACTGGTTGCCGTCATCGCGCCCGCATTGACCATCGGCGACATCGGCTTGTTGTTATGAAGTTCCAATGCCAGAACTGAATTGAACGCCGCCCCAGTCGGGTCAGCGCCCACCTTGCGGTGGAATGCGCGCGCCCCGACCTGCTCGATCGCCAGGGCAGCGGTGAACACCTTTGAGATCGACTCCAAGGCGAACTCACGATCGGCCGCGCCGGCCGAATAGGTCTGCCCGTCAACGGTTGCGACGCAGATCCCGAACAGTTGTGGGTCGACCTCAGCCAAGGCCGGTATGTAGCCGGCGTTCTTACCGCCGCGTTTGTTCTTGTACTTCATGTGCGCGGCGTCAACAGCCTGAGCGATCCGGTCAGCGTGTTCAACAACGTTGCGAGATGACGCGATCGCCGTCACGAGTCCTCCTCGGTGCCTGCCCCTGGTGCCGATTAGCTTATGGCTGCCCACACCCGGCGCGTGGCTCAATAGCTGAGCCCGATCAGTTCTCGCAACGGACGCAGGCCGGCTTGTTCAGAGTCGCCGTAGGGCACTCCGCAGTAGGGGAATTGGTGCCGGATCCTGGCTGCGTCGGGCGCCACGCCGTCAGCGATGGCGGTGTTTGCTCCCAGGCTGAGCATGACGTCGAAGGCATCGACAGCCATTGGGCGCCCATTGAACTCGTCGATGCTGAACCGTGCCGGCGAGCCCACGCGGTAGGGCAACACGGCGGGGATGAGTCGCGCGGTCAGCGCCTGGGCGTAGTCCTCGGGATCCTCAGTCGCACCGGCAACGCGGGCGAAATCGGCAATGAATTTCTCGACCGCGCCGGAAAACACTGCCCCATCGTGGGCGGGCACGGTCTGGTGATAGCGATCGGCAAGACCGGCCGTCGCTGGGTCTGAAAGAAACAAGTGAGTGAACAGCGGCACGCCCCAGCGGTACACCTGGACCTCGGGTGCATGCCCGCACAGCGACACGGTCGCCCAAGCCCCGACCGTGCCGGTTCCTAACAACGCGTTGGGAACCTCCAGTACGGTGGCCATGTTGTTGCGCTTGGAAAAAAGATTGTTTCGGTTGGCGAACGCCTCAGTGGCGTAACGGTGTTCGGCGAACAGACCGTTGACCATCGTGAAGAAACCGAAAGCGTCAGCGGCCCACGATTCGGCTGCGCGGCCCACGTACGCTCTGACACCTTCGTGGGTTGATGTCTGTTCTCCGACGATGCCGTCGGCGACCAGGCGGCCGCCGTGACCGGGAATCTCATCGCCGACCGCGTGCATTACGCGGAAACGCTGAGCGTGCACGGTGTCGTCGCCGCCGACGTGGTGGGGCTCATCGAATATGAATTTAAAGGCGATGTCCTCGCGCGCATCACCATCGGAGTCGAACCGAAACGCATACACCCCCTCGGGATGCAACGTCAGCGGCGCGAAAATCCCTGCGTCTGGATTGGTCGTCAAGATCATCGCGGTCGTATCGGGACTCGCGCCCTCGAACAGATACACGTCCAAGATGTTGAGCCGCGAATCGTCCTTGGCGGCGTCGACGTCAAAATGGTGGGACATGCTGTTCCTTCCGTCGCTGGGCTTCTGTTGGGTTCGGGCTGCTCATGCGGTCAGTGCGATCTGGTCGAGAAAATCTCGGATCAGCGCTGCGACGTCGTCGAGCGCGGATTCGAGGAGGAAATGACCACCGTCGAGGAGATGAATCTGCGCAGCATTCAGGTCCTGGGAGAACGCGGTCGCGCCCGCCGGTCCAAACCCGCCGTCCCCGCGGCCCCATACCGCCAGCAGCGGGACTTGGCTGTCGCGGAAATACTGTTGAACCTGCGGGTACATCTGCACGTTGGTGGCGTAGTCGACGAAGAGCTTGAGTTGCACGGCATCATTGCCAGGTCGCGAGATGAGGGCGTAATCGTGGTACCAAGATTCGGGATTGAGGAGCGTCAAGTCGGACTCACCGAACGTGTATTGCCAGCGGGTGGCCTCCAGGGTGAGGTTCCATCGCGCACCTTTCTCGGTGTCGGGGTTCTGCTCGTGCTGGTAGGCGATGATCGGCCCCCAAAAGGATCGGATTAGGCCGGCTTCGTAGGCGTTGCCGTTTTGGGTGATGATCGCGGTGATCGCCGACGGGTTGGCCAGGGCGAGTCGCCACCCGATCGGGGCGCCGTAATCCTGCACGTAGAGGCCGTAACGAGAGATGCCGACATGGTCGAGCAGCGCCGCGGTCAGATCGGCCAAAGCCTCGAAAGTGTAGTCGAATTCGTCGACAGTCGGCGCGTCCGAGAGGCCGAATCCGAGGTGGTCGGGCGCGATGACGTGATAGCGGTCCGCGACCGCGGGGATGAGATCGCGGAACATGTAGGAGCTGGTCGGAAAACCGTGCAGCAGCACCAAGGCCGGGCTTTCCTCCGCTCCGGCTTCGCGGTAAAAGATTGTGCGCCCGGCAATCTCGGCGTAGCGATAGTGAACTTTCACGTTGTCTCCTCCTTCGTTGGCGGCCGACATGTCCGGCGGTGTCAGGCTTGGCTTTTGGTCGGCGTAGCGCCGTGCACGGGCAGGCAGGCGGTGATGCGGGTATCGCCCGGCACGGATGCAGCGCCCAGACTGCCGTGGTGGCGTCCGACGATGGTGCGCCACGCGAGGTCCAATCCCATGCCGACGCCCACGCCGACCGGTATGTTGGTGAAGAACGGCAGAAAGATCCGGTCGCGGATGTCGACGGGAATGCCGATACCGGTGTCGCAGATCTGCACTCGGATCACCCCAGCGTCGTAGTGGACGAGCACGCTGTCGGCCGCCAATCTCAGAAGTTGATCGTGCGACAGCGCCTCGAACAAGAGGAAGCTCCGCAGTGCCGCCGGGGACATAGCGGACTGCGAGATCAATGCCGTCGCATGTTGCATCGGTTACCTCCAACTGGGGTGTTTAACCCACTTTATAACACCATCTGTTGTCTGCGGGAAAAGTCGTATGCTGATTGCAGCTGCTCGCGCCGTGGGTGACACGGTTTTGCAGTATCGAGTCCCCCTGTGTTACGTACGCGCGGGCTCGGCGGGAGGGCGTCAGCTCGGCGGAACTAGAAGTTGATCATGTGTCCGCTCAGGCCGTGAAAGGCTTCTTGAAGCGCTTCGGACAGTGTGGGATGGGTGTGGACGTTACGCACGAGTTCGCTCACCGTGAGATCCCATTGTTGGGCGAGCGTGAGTTCGGGAAGTAACTCACCGACATCGGCACCGATCAGGTGCGCGCCGAGTAACTCTCCATGGGCGGTGTCGGCGATGACTTTGACAAAGCCGGTCGGATCACCCAGACCGTGGGCTTTTCCGTTGGCGCGAAATGGGAACGTGGCGACGGCGATTTCGGCGCCGCGTGCCGCGGCGTCGGTGCGGGCCTGTTCCTCGGTCAGGCCGAACGACGCGACCTGGGGTTGGCAGAATGTCACCCGCGGCATCATTGTGTAGTCGCTGATGCCGATCGTGGGCGCATGAGCGATCGTTTCGGCAGCCACAATGCCCTGGGCTTCGGCGACGTGGGCCAGCATCAGCTTCGCGGTGACGTCACCGATCGCGTAGACGCCGGGCACGGAGGTGGCCATGGTGTCATCGATAACGATGCCACCGGTGCGCGAATCAATATTCACGCCAAGGTTTTCCACGCCGAAGCCGGCGGTGTTTGGGGCGAATCCGGTGGCGACCAGCACGGTGTCCACGGTCAGTGTGTCCACGGTTTCAGAGCGGCCCTGCCGGTAGGTCAGGGTGACGGCATCGTCGGACTCCACGGAGTCGACGATGCGTGTCGACATCAGCTGGCGAACACCCAGTGCTCGATAGGCTTTGGCCAGTTCCTTGGACACATCGGCGTCCTCGTTGGGCAAGACCCGGTCGAGCGCCTCGATGACAGTGACAGAAACTCCATAATTAGCGAGCACGTAAGCGAACTCCATGCCGATCGGTCCGGCGCCGATGATGGCAATCGATTCTGGCAAGTCGCGGGTCATGATCTGCTGTTCATAGGTGCGGATACGTCCGCTGCGCGTCAGGCCGGGCACCATCTTCGGTGTGGCGCCGGTGGCGATGATCGTGTCGGAGAATTCGATCACGGTTGAGCCTGTCTCGCCATCGACGCGCAGAGTGTGCCGGTCGGTGAAGGTACCCCTGCCCTCGTATTCGTCGATCTTGTTCTTGCGCATGAGGAAGCGCAAGCCTTTGACGCGATCGGTGGCAACGGTCCGGGAGCGGTCGAAGGCCGCCTCGTAGCGCATCGTGGTAGTGCCCTCGATACCGAATGTGCCGGCCTCGTATCGGAGCAGGTGGGCGATTTCAGCATTGCGCAACAGCGCTTTCGACGGGATGCATCCCACATTCAGGCAGACCCCGCCCCAATACTGGGCCTCGACAATGGCCACCGAGAGCCCCAGTTGTGCGGCGCGGATCGCGGCAACATATCCCCCCGAGCCGGCACCAAGAACGACGACGTCGTAGCGTTTGACCGGCCTTGTCACCTGTGCGTCTCCTCACCGCGCCGACACCCGCATGGTGCCGCTCGGTCGATGATCGCATGCTTGACTGGGGTGTGCATCCCACTACTAATGCTCGGGCATCGGGCAACTTGGAAAAACCCTTCTCATGGGCGCCGTGGGTCGATACGATCTAATTGGGTCGCACATCCCACCATCGTTGTTCTGGTGCGTCCCGGGTCGTGAAGGAGTCAGCGGTGAACACAGCAAGTTATCTCGGGCACTCCGTTACGCGGGTGGCAACGGCCAGCGTCATCATGTCGCTGTCGCAGTATGTCGAGATGGGCCTGACCCACCGCCCGCCTAGTGATCTGCCTATTCGGCTCGTCGAGACGATCACGCGGACCCAGGCAAACTCCGGGCCACAGCAACGCGTCGCTGGCGAAATCGGACAAGGCACACTGGCAGCAGCCGCACTGGTGTCAGCCAATCTACTGCGGCGGATACCGACAATTCCGGCTGTCGTGCTCAACGCGTTGATGTTGTCGCTGGCCAACGCCGCCATCGTCCGCGCGACCAAACTGGGCGGCATGCCGTGGACCTGGTCGCGCGGCGAGCTGGCCGTCGATCTCACCCACAAGACCGTGTTGTCGTTGGCGACCCGCTCAATGGTTGAACGCCAGCATATCTCGCCCTTGAGCGACTGAGCCGTGACGGCGGCAGCCCGACCGGTCTGCTCCGAAGCGCTTCGAGGCAGACGTGACGGTGGGAGGGCCTCACCAGGCCGGATGCTAGTGCGTCTATCTCGTCGTTGCCAACGACGTTCGCGGTTCAGTTGTTGTTCCGTCGCGGCTTTGGCGTGGGTTGACGTTGCAACGCGCGCGCTTTGGGATCGGATTCTTCACCGATCGGGGTCAGGGACCGCCACAACAGCGCCGCGGCATAGGAGCGATACGGCGCCCACGCGTGTCCTCGCGAGGTGACGTCGCGAGGGGTAGGCAGCTTGGGCATCACCCATTGGGCTGCGATGGCGCGTCGGATCCCGGTATCCCCCGGGGGCAGGACATCAGGGCGGGCGAGATTATGGATGAGAAATGTCTGGGCGGACCACAATCCAATTCCCCGGATAGCGGTCAGCCGCGCGATGACCTCGGCATCGTTGAGATCGCTCAACGAATCCATGTCAATGGTCCCGTCAGCCTGAGCGTGCGCCAGTGCCAGAACGTACGATGTCTTCGCGGTGCTTAGACCCGTATCGTGCAGTTGCTTTATTGTGAGCTGTAAAAGCGCTGCGGCGGTGGGAATCTCGCCGCAGGCCGTCGCGAGCCGATCGTAGATTCGGAAAGCGACGACTGCCGATATCTGCTGACCGACAATATGTAAGAGCATGGCTGCGAATTGGCTATCTCCAGTGCGGCCACCGTCGTGCCATTCAAACGGTGGAGGATGGCCGTACTTCGTGATCAGCCGCGCGAACACAGGTTCAGCGCGGCCGAGGACCCGATACGCCTGCGGATCGAGCTCACGATCGATCTTTGCGGCTGCCATAGCCGTCGACCTCCGATCGTGCTGTGTCTGGCCGTCTCGCACGTCGACACATCCCGAGTTTAATGGGGCACGTGACCCAGCGCGGGCGGAACAGATCACTACCTTGTGGTTGTCCAGGCGATGACGACTCATGGAGTTTTATCGGAGAACACCCGCGTTTCGACGAATGGGTAGGATGACCCAGTCGATATCCGACAGGCGTCGGACCGGATCGCTTGCTTTAGGCAGTGCTGCGGGCCGGCGCGCGACTCTGGCTGAGGTGTGAGATGACAACCCATCGCCACGTGCACTGTGACACTGCGACGCGCCACATCAGGACCAATCGGCTGCTGCTGCGGGCATGGAGTCTGCACGACATTTCGGCCGCCTACCGAATCTACGGCGCCCCCGAGGTGTCGCGCTGGCTGTGCCCGGCGCTGAGCCCTGTGGCCAATGAAGCAGAGCTGAGGTCTGTGTTGTCGGCCTGGATCAGCCAGAGCGAGGCGACGACGATGCCGCAGGGTCGATGGGCCATTGCCGACGCGAACTCAAAAGAGGTGGTCGGCGGAGTCGCGCTACTGCCGCTGCCGCCTGGATGCGACGATCTCGAAATCGCCTGGCAAATATCACCGACGATGTGGGGCCGCGGTTACGGCGCGGAAGCCGGTCACGCGGTAGCCCATCAAGCTTTCGGTACCGGCGACGTCACCGAGCTTTTCGCCGTCATCAGGCCCAACAATTTGCGTGGTGTCGCCACTGCGCGTCGTGTCGGAATGGACTGGGTCGGTGAAACCGATAAGTATTACAGCCTCACCCTGCAGGTGTACCGGTTGAACAAAGCGGATCTCGACTTGCCCGAACCCGCCTGCGCCCCTGCGCCATAAGTGCTTCAACACCCGTGACCTGACGCGCCGGGCGGACGTCATGCGCGTCGAAGCGACACACCGCCGGATTTCTGGGGTACAAAACCCAGTGCGGGTCTATCCCAGGTAGTGTGGCGCCATGGCGCACAATTCTGCCGAGCACAGGCCGGTGACGCAGCGGGGTCGAGCCACGCGTGACCGCATTATCGGCGCCGCAGCGGAACTGCTGATGACCCAGGGGCTTAGCGGTTTCAGTATCGACAAAGTCCGCCAGGCCGCGACGGTCAGTGGCTCGCAACTGACGCATTACTTCGACGATAAAGATGCGCTGATCCACGCAGTCATCTCCCGCCAGACTGAGGTGCTGTTGGATTTCCATCGACAGCCTGCCTTGCGCAACCTGGACACCTTCGACGACTACGAGCAGTGGGCGGCGCTGACGCTGCAATTCAGTCGCCGCAAGCTTCGCGCGCAACCCATCCCGACCTATGGGGCGCTGGCCGGCCATCTCAGCAAGCACGACGAGGCCACGCGTGCGCTGCTGGCCAGGGGCTATCAGCAGTGGGCCGCCGTCTTCCGGCGCGGCCTGACCCGGATGAAGAAAAATGGCCAGCTGATCGACTCCGCCGATCCTGGAGCGCTGGCCAACGTCTTGATCTCCGCCCATGAAGGCGCCACCTTGCTGACCAACACCTACGCGGCGACATGGCCCGACCGCGATGCGTTGACGTTCGCCCTCGCCCATCTGCGGCACTACGCCGCCCATCCAGACGACCAAAATCCAGGTATCACGACACCGCGCAGGGCGACGGCAACCAAGGCGGCTCGGTGACCGAACCAGTTGAATCGATGGGCAGCATCGAACGCGCCACGAACACGGGCTTGCCGATCACCATCACCGACAACGCGGCAACCAATACCTTCGAGGCCGTCGCCGACGGCGCGGTTGTCGGCGAGCAACCGTACCGCCGTTACCACACGCACATTGTGTTGATGCGCACCGAAGTTGACTCAGCCTGGCGAGAACGCGGCATCTCCTCGGCGATGATCGATGGCGTTCTCGGCCTGATCCGCGAGGCGGGATCGACGGTGGTCCCGTACTGCAAACTGACCAGTGACTACATTCTGCGTCATCCCGAATACCGGGACATGGTCACCGAGCAATACACCAATTTGTTGCGACCAATATCTCGACCGGGAACCGCGTAAGCGCAACCCACCCCCGGGCTTGGTACGACCACCGATGTCGTGACCAGCGTCCAACATCGTCGACGATGCGCCAGAACAGGGCCGATTCGCTAGGCTCACGCCCAGATGAAGCGCAACGCGGGACCAGCGCGCCCGCAAAGGACGACCCATGCCGAGCCACCACGACGTGCGGACGACACCCTGCAATCCCGGGCGGCGCGGCGACCGGTGGGCAGGTATAGGGCGATGACCGCCGCCCACAACACCTCTGCTCCTGCCGGCCTCACCGGTGAGCGCGCCGTGGTCGTGGCGACCAAGCTCAACATTCCGCGGGTGCGCGGACAACTCATTGACCGCACCGCGCTGCTCGACCAGCTCGCAGCCGCCGTTGACCGCAAACTCACCGTGGTCAGCGCCCCGGCGGGCTGGGGCAAAACCACCTCGTTGGCGCAATGGCTGGCTGACGGCGCACTCGGGTCCGGCGCACGCCGCTACGGCTGGCTGTCAATCGACCCACCCGATAACGACCCCGTGCGCTTTTGGACCTATGTGATCTGCGCACTTCGCAACGCCGATCCGAGCGTGGGTGGCCGAGCGCTCGAGCTTGTCGGCATGGGTGCTGATCCGCTGCGCGCAGTACTTCCCACCCTGATCAACGAGGTGGCTGCCAGCTCTGCTCAATTGGTGCTGATCCTCGACGACTACCACCTGATCACCAACCAGACCGTGCACGACCAGATGGAGTTCGTCCTCACCCGAATGCCGGCCAACTTGCACCTGGTCCTCGCCAGCCGCAGCGACCCATCTTTACCCTTGGCACGGCTTCGCGTACGCGGCGAGCTCGCCGAGCTACGTACCGAGCACCTGCGATTCGAAGCTGCCGAAGCCGAGACGCTGCTCAACACAGTCCTGCATCTGAATCTGTCGCACGCCGATGTCGAGCTGCTGTGTCAACGCACCGAAGGCTGGGCTGCGGGGCTGTATCTGGCCGCGCTGTCGCTGGGCGGCAGCACCGGTGCCGGGGAGCTGATCAACGAATTCGACGGCGACAACCGTCATATTGCCGACTACCTGATGGCGGAGGTCCTCGACGTCCAGCCCGCTCACCTCCGCCGCTTCCTGCTGCGCACCTCGATACTGCGCAAGCTCAGCGGTCCGCTCTGCGACGCCGTCCTGCACGACTCCGACTCGGCGGCGGTCTTGGAAGCCGTCGAACACGACAATCTGTTTCTGGTTCCGCTTGACCTGACCCGCCGCTGGTACCGGTACCACCATCTCTTCGCCGAGCTACTGCGCACCGAACTTCACCGCGCCGAGCCTGAACTCGTGCCCATACTGCACCAACGCGCAGCGAGCTGGTCGGCGGCCGAAGGGCTGATCGATGCCGCGGTCTACCACCTCCTCGCCTCCGGCGATATCGCCGCCACCGCGCAGTACATCGCCGACCACTGGGCTGAGGAATTCAACGCCGGCGGTCTGACAACGGTGTCGGGGTGGCTCGAGTCCCTGCCCGAGCAGACTGTTCGCCAGGACCCGCGACTCAGCGTTCCCCGGGCCTGGATCGCGGTCAACGAGGGCCGCGCCGATGACGCCGCCGGGTGGATCAAAGCCATCGAGGCCCACTCGGGCGCCGACACCGCTGCCGGCGGAACCATCGCCGCCCAGGCCGTCGTCCTGCACGCCATCCACGCCTTCAAAGTCGGCGACATCACCACCTCACGCGAGACCGCCCGGCGTGCAACCACCCTCGACCTCGGCGAGGCACCGTTGGCCCGATCAGGCCTGTATTGCATCTACGGCAATGCCTTGTACTTCTCCGGACTAAACGACGCCGCACAAGAGGCCTACGCAGAGGCCGCGGCACGCGCCCAACAGATCGGCGACCGCCGCTACCGCATCTACGCGCTGGGCTATTTGGCGTTGATCGCCGCAGAAGCCGGCGATCTGATCGGCGCCGAACGCATGATCCGGCGCGCAAACGGTGGCGGCACCGACCTGGCCGCGCGGGAGTTCTTTGTCGGTGTCATGGTCTCTATGGCTGCCGCGATCATCTTCGATCGCCGCGGCGACATATCAGCGGCCGGCGAGGCGGTCGACATGGCTTTAGCCTCGGCCCGCCAGGGTGGTGCGATTCCTGAAATCGCCAAAGCGCTTCTCGTCCAAGCTGATATCGCCGAACGACTCAGTGACGCGGACACTGCGCGGACATACCGCGACGAGGCCACAGCCATGCTCAACAGGCGCCGGGGCTCAGGCATGGACCCGAACTTGCTTGCCGCCGCCGGCGCACGCGCAGACGTCATTGCCACCAAATCCCCTACGAACGTTGCACTTACCGCACAGCTCACCCCCAGAGAGCAGCAACTACTGGGGCTGCTGGCCACCGTGCTCTCACGCCAAGAGATCGCCAATCACCTCCACGTGTCGCTGAACACCGTGAAAACTCAACAGCGCTCGCTGTACCGCAAATTGGGCGCCGAGGACCGGCACAGCGCTGTCGAACGCGCCCGCAGACTGGGGCTGCTCTAATTCAACGAGTGGGTCGCCGCCTTGACGGCACTGGGCGGAAGTACTTTACGTAGTTGAGCGCAGCGGTCAAGGCCTCACGCAGCGGCTCAATCGTGCGCGTGATCTGAGTCATCAGTGAACCGCCCTGGTGGGCCGACAGCCGAGACCCACCGAACTGGTGTCCTGCCGTAACAGGACGGAATTCGAAAATTTCACCCGGGTGAATTTTGGCCAGGGGTGATGACTGGTCACCGACTCCACCGGCAATCTCGTTATCAACAGTCAGTAGGAGCATGGCATATGCCAACGACGTGCCGCATTCACTCATGCAAGCGGCGATCAGAAGCGCCGAAACCGGGCGCTGGCAATGTGATCGGCTGTTATGACGAGTCCCCGACGACCACTGTGAAGGAACTCCCGAGGAGCATCGCGTGATTCCCGCTGATCGACACAGTCCCGGCAGCGCTAAGGGCGCGTCTGGCCGGCGCCGGACAGTTAGGCGGCCGGTGGCCGCGAGCTTCCGTGTCGACGTGCTGTCTCAGGCCCAGGCACTGCGGGGCTTCGGTAAAGCCCCGGTGTCGTTAGGCCTTTACGCACTGTTGCGCCGCGAGCACGATCGGATCATTCTCACCGGGAGCGGCGCATCCCATCTCGCAGCGGTTCCTAGCTGGCATCGGTTGGTGGCCGGGGGGCGAGCCGCCGTCTGGACCGATGCCCGGCACCTGATCGACAGTCCGTCGCTGATAACCGCTGACTCCCTGCTTGTGACGACGTCGCGATCAGGGATGAGCCCTTGCGTCATCGACCTGCTGGCAGGCTTCACCGATAAACACAGACCCGCAGGAATCATCGCGATAACCGATGACGTGGCCAGCCCGCTGGCCGCGGCTGCCGACGGCGAAATCCTGTTGCGGAGCCAGTCGTCACAAAGTCCCAAGGGATTCCTCAATGCATTGGCCGCACACGACTACATCGCCTCGATGATCCTGGGCGAGGACAACGACGACATCGCATCCACCGCCCGCGTCGTCGCCGCTACCGCCTGCCCAGCCGATGTGCTGACACTGGCCTCCGACACGACCGCCGGCCACGGTTCCGCCGGCTGGCCTACATCGGCTTCGGCGAACACACGGCGACCTCGCTGTACGCGGCGTTGTTGACCCGAGAGGTCACCTCAATCAGCGCGAGAGGCCTACGCCAGCAATGAATTTGTGCCGGACTTGGTCGCGGCCGCGGCACCCGACTTCGACAGCGGTCCTGTTCGCCGGCCTGACCGCGTCAACAATGCCCGGGCACGGCGCTCGCCGGCGATCTTGCTCGGGCCGGGCGCGAGTCCTCGTTGTTGGCGACGGCAACGATCGACCAGATACGACTATCCGTAGTCCAGGCCATCTGAGCGCACAAGTCGCGCACAGCGTGATGATTGCGGAACATTTCGTGTCGTCGCTAGCGGCGTAGAGGGGTGCTGACTTGGGGCGCTCCGGAACGATGAAATCGCGGCGGGAGCATCGAAATCGGTTGCTAGGAGTGTTTTTTCGCCGTCTGCGCCGCGCAGATGCGGGTTTTGCCGCCGCGGCGTCGGTGGCAAAGGTACACACATATTGCATGGCGGCAGTCAGTGCATCGCGCAACGGTTTGATCGATCCGGTTGTCTGCGACAGCAGCGATCCGCCTTGGTGTGCGGTGACCACAACGCGGGCCAATGTTCGGGTCGGCATCAGCACGTAGGTCACCGCGCTTGCGCATGGCGGCCAATCCTGCTCGCAGCAACCCAATCAGCTCGTCGTAGACGGCGACCAGTTCGTCGCGTACATCGTCCTCGGTCGGAACCAGTTCAGCGGCCAACGAGCCGAAGATACACCCACCCGAGCAGTTGAGGTCGATTTGCAACTGGATGTTGCGGTCGGCCCATTCCTGCAGTGCGGCAAAGCTATCGAGGCTGCCGTGCCGGCCATTGGCCGAAAACTTCATGACTTCGTCTCGTCGCCATGCGATGACACCCTGAATCAACGCGCGCTTGTCTGGGAAATAGTGCGTGAGCTGAGAACCACTCACCGATGCGGCGTCTCGGACGTCGGCAAGGTGGTGTTGCTCAGGCTGCGGGATAGATGAAGATCTGCCGCCGACCCCGGTGAATGCGGAAACGTGACGCGGCCTCGAGGGGTCAGGCCAGCTGCAGTGTTGTCAGTCATGCCAGCCGTCGCGGACCGCCTCGTCGGGAACATCGATAGATGTCGTGACCCCGATAATACTGCCCGCGCATCCGCGGCACCGGCTCGCCGCTCACGCGTGTCTTCGCAACCCAGAGCTCCCGTCTGGGTGTCGTCAGTGTTCGATGCGCCCTGCCCGCTACGGCGTCACACTCGATAGTCGAGTCATGCGGTGATGTGTTTGCCCAGAACCCACGAATCAATTCGGCGACCTTGTCGCCGGCGCTTTCCAGGACGAAATGACCGCCGTCCAGCAGGTGGATCTCGGCGTCGGGCAGGTCGCGGGCGAACGCTCGCGCACCGTCGGGGCCAAAGATTCCGTCTCCGCTTCCCCACGCCGCGAGCAATGGGGGCTTTGCGACCGAAATACTCGTGCAACGCCGGGTATTGCGGTGAGTTGGTGCCGTAGTCGACGAAAAGCTTGAGCTGTATTTGTCGTTGCCTGGCCGGGAGAGCAGGTCGAAATCGTGGTGCCAGGACTCTGGGTTGATCAGTGTTTCGTCGGGCTCGCCGCCAGTGTATTGCCACTCGGTGGCGTCCAATGTCAGATAGGCCCACTCCGGGCTCGGTCTCGGCGTTCTGCGCCTGCTGCCATGCCACGATCGGTTTCCAGAATTCGGTGACGAAGCCTTCGTCGTAGGCGTTTCCGCTCTGGCTGACGATTGCCGTGATCGCTTCCGGGGGTGCCCAGGGCCAGCCGCCACCCGATCGGCGCTCCGTAGTCCTGAACATAGATCCATATCTGGTACGCCGATGTGCGCCAACAGCCCGGCGGTCAGATCGGTCAGCGCATCGAAGGTGTAGTCAATTCCTCGACCGACGGGGCGTCAGACAATCCAAATCCGAGATGGTCGGGGGCTATGACGTGGTAGCGGTTGGCCAGCGCCGGGACGAGCCGCCGATACATGTACGAGCTGGTCGGAAACCCGTGCAGCAGCACGATGGTCGGCGCCTGCGCAGAGCCCGCTTCTCGGTAGAACAGCTGATGGCCGTCAATGGTGGCGTAGCGGTGGTGTACGGCGGTCACGACTCACTCCTTTGGTTACGGGAAATCGGCGGTCGGCCTTCGGTTTGGTGACGGCATTGCAGGTAACGACGAATCCCCCGGCATCGCTAGTCTCACCCGAGAGTGGACCCGAATGGCATCGGCCGCATGTATCGGGTTGCAAGTCAAAGGGTTACGTCCGTTTTGAGTGTCGCAGAATTCAGGCCGTACGCGATGCGATCAGCTCATCCTGACATAGCCGACTGGGCCAGTCAACCCATTGTGGATGAGTAGCGTTGTGTGGCAGTGAACACCTCTATTTTCACGATCGCCGCTTGGTGTGACGGGGCCTTGGAACGTCGCGGTCGGCTTGGCGCGGGCGCGGGTGTGCGGAATCAGCAGCGAACTGGCGGACATAGGTCAGGGCAAATTGGAGCGCTTCGCCGTCCGGCCAGCGGCGGGTGCCGGCCAATGTGCGGACGTCAATCCCCTGGTGCGCGCTCAGCAGCACGTAAGCCAGCTGTTCGGGATTAGCTTCGGCGATCAATTGGCCGCGGTCCTTCATGCGTCGCAGTCCATCAGCCAACAGGTCAAGGCATTGCTGAAGCCCTTCGGCGAGCAGGCGTCGGGTCTCGCCGTCGACGACGGTCACGTCGCCGGCCAATCCGGCCCACGGAGGAACGCCGCTGCTGGGCCGCCGTCGACCACCCACCTCGAGCGTCAGCTCGGCCCAGCGTTCGAGATCTTCGAAGGTGTCTAGTCTCCGAAGCTCAGCTTGGCGGTGAAAGTCCATCAGCGCCTCGGTTTGTCGGGCAATGATCGCCCGCACCAGAGAGTCTTTGTCGGCGAAGTAGTGCGTCATCTGCGACCCACTCACTGACGCGGCTTTGCGCACATGGTCGATACTCAAGGCAGCGAAACCATTGCGTAGTACGAGTTCAGTGGCACACGCGACGATCCGGTCGCGGGTGGCACGGCCTTTGACGGTGAATGACCGTCTTTGCGGATCGGCGTCGGCCATGCTGATGACCATACTCGCGATCCGCCGTCTCACTGGGTCACTCAACCCAGCGGATTCTCATCCTTGCTCAATCGCTGCGATTGCTGTGTCAGCGGCGCAATTCGGAATAGTACTGGGGGCTTTCGCGCCGGTCGTACATGCCGTAGTCACGTATCACCCGCACTGTTCGACGCCGAAGAGTCTCGTCATCGGCAGCAGGAACGGATTGGCTGTCGCACCAAGACTGCAGCAGGATCGGGTTTCCCGGGTCCAGGACGGCATCGAAAACATCCCAGGACCGTAGCCCGCTGGCGGCGGCGACCATACCCAGTCGTCCGGCAATAGCCCTGGCGTCGGGGTGATCGGCAGCGGCCTCGTCGTCGCGATCTAGAGGATTGGTCAGAGTGATCGCAGTCCCCTCGCCGACCTCGGTGACATCGAGGCGTTGCTCGGTGAGCACGGAGCCGGCGGGAAGATGGTTGTCGGCGGTGATCTGTCCGACGCGCAGGTGATAGTCCGCGAGCACTTTTTCACGGCCTTTGACCTGTACATCATGGTGTCCGGCGCGAGTACGCCAGCGCACCAGGGCTTTTTCGTCGCGCCAACCCGACAGGGACAGAATCCAGCCCGGCCTGGTCAGGCTGCGATAGCGAATGTTATCGACGAAGCCGTCGATGCTCTCGAGGTCGGGTCGCAGCATCTTGGCCAAGCCGAGGTAGGCATCCCATTGTTCGCCATGCGGATTCACTTCGAAAATCACCGAAAACATTGTCGCTCCTCGCTGCCCGGCAGCCCAAAGGTCGCGTGTCTCGTCCCGACGATCCTGAGTGGGACGTTGAACCCATATAGTATCGAGACTACGACGCGCGGTCCGACCTGCGGGTGAAAACATCACTAAGTTTCACCCTCGTCGCGTAGCGCCGGGCCGTTGGCAAGCCACATTTCGCGATGACGAGGTGCGTGCCGACTGCCGGGCGCCGGGCCTGCCCGGGTCGACCCGCGCTCTTCGCACATCGGCGCTCCTCATCGACTGGGTTGTATCACCCACTCGCGTCGGATCTGGGGTAAACTTCTGCTCAATGCGTAGTGGCGCAATCGCCGATGGATGATCAACGCCTCATTGTCAGTGATCCTTTGGAGGTGCAGATGGCCTTTCGAGGCGGGCCAGCCGCTCAGCACACGGTCACCGCGACAAAGCCCGCCTGGGCCGGCGAATATTGTTGCCGGGCAGTAAATCGGACAGTCGGCTAGTTCGTGCTCGATTTTGCGCCACTGCCACCGGAGGTCATCTCTGGTCAGCTCTTCAGCGGGCCCGGTGCATCGAGCATGCTCGCTGCCGCTGAGGCGTGGCAGCAGATCGCGGCCGAAATCGACATCGTTGCAAGCCAATACGACGCGATCCTGGTAGCCCTCAGCGATGCCTGGCAGGGGCCCTCGGCAGCTGCCATGCTCAACGCTGCTGTGCCCTACGCCCGATGGCTACACGCCACCGCGACCCTGGCCAGCGATACTAGCTTTCAGGCCCGCGCTGCCGCGGCCGCATTTCAGGCAGCGCTCGACACTGTGGTCCCGCCCGAGGTGGTTGCGGCTAATCGCGCCGAATTGGCGTCCCTCGTTGCGACCAATATCGCCGGTCAAAACAGCCCGGCCATCGCGGCGAACGAAGCACTGTACGCGCAGATGTGGGCCAGCGATACCACTGGTATGCAACAATATTGGCTAAGCTCGCGTGCGGTGACCACCGCGATCGTTCCCTTTCACGAACCGGGATCGACCACCAAGGCGCCCCCGGGTTCGCGGGCGCCCGACGCTGCCACGACCCCGGGCGTCCGCACCTCACCGAGTGCGATGGCGCACCGATCCGCCGGTGGCATGCCTGCGGCGGCGAGCGACCCGACCGGCGACGATTCCTCGATGATCTTCGGGATGGATCCGACCAACGCACTCAGCGTGCTGGTCAGCGCCGCGGGGTTTGGCGCGATGGCCGCGACCAATGCCGCGAACAGACCAATCCCGATGGCACTCGGTGCATTGGGGGGTGCGCTAGCCGGCCCCGCGAGCGTGACTTCACCAGTCAGTGCAGGCGCAGACATTGTGCGAGGCGCGGCGGTGGTGCCGTCCAATCCTCTAGTGTTGGCATCTACTGCCAGCGCTCACACGATCGGCGCGCTCTCGACCCCTCCGACCTGGGATACCCGCGTCGCCGACCTCAGCTCCGCACGACCCCTGGCCTCGGTGCTCGGCGCCGCCGACAACACACCGCCGCTGGCGCTGCCCGTGGGGGTCGCGACACCTCCGGGCGGTGGACGTCAGCGCCGACGCAAGCCCTACTCGCAGCCTGAGGACTTCGAGTACGGTCGGCCGACGCCAAAGATTCTGGGCCTCAACCCCTCAGGAGGGTGATGTTTTACGCGCTCCGCTGCGAGTGCACGCAGTGATGCCCGTTACAACCATTTCGGTGGCGGAGAAACCTCACCGGTGAGGCCGGTGTTACCGCGACCGGTCATCCACTGCACCACCGATGGCAGCGGCCCCACCACCCGCGAGGCAGGTGCGTCGCTTTCGCTGGCCGACACCGATAAGGTCACGCTCCCTGCCGCACCCACCCGAAATTCGACCGCAATCCCGCGATCGCGCCACACCTCTGCGATTTCGTCGAATAGCCGCATCAGGCTGACTGGAGGGATCTGATCGAACCACGCGCCCATACCGAGATCCACCGCGTGCAACCATAGTTCGCGGTTGCGCATCGACAGCGTCGCGGCGACGGGGACCGCCTTGCCTTGCGGCATGCACACCGTGACATCCCAATCCGAGGGCGACAATTCACACCACGCCGCGTGGAGTCGATCGTGCTCGTCGTCGAACAGTCGGCGCAACGCGGCGGCATCGAGATCCACCGCGTCGGCGATCTCACGGGTGCGCTGCTCGGGCGAGAAATACATCGGGGTCGGCACACCGCGCGCGACCCCTTCGACCAAGCGGCGCAACCCTGCTGCCTGAAACCCCAGATGCGCGGTCAGTTGACGCCGCGTCCAGCCGTCGAGCCGACTGGACGCGTCCAGGGCCACATCAGTAGTGGGGACGAATTGCCAGAAATGACGTGCGCCCTCATTGACTTCGTGCCGCCTGCGGTTGAGGTCTAAGTCGTCAAGCATCACCGCACCCGTCAGGCTCGTATCAGGAGAGAACAGGTCCTTGCCTGCCACCACGATGCAGGACGGCATAGGAATCGGCCAGCAGCCAGAACGACAGTCCAAGCAGACCAAAGTCTTTGAGGAGAAACTCACCTGTCGCAGACAACACCGGGAACCCGCCGGCGCTGGACTCGCCGATACCCGGGGTGCTCACCATGAAGCTGAGCGTGCCGATGAAAAACAGCGTCGCTAACGAGCCACCCAAGATACCGGCCCGCGGGACCCACGGCCCGACGGCAAGCAGTGCGGCGGTCACCAGCTCTGCGCACCCGACTAGCTCACTGAATGTGGTCACCGACACCAGGTGATAAATCCATGACAGAAATGGGCTGTTCTGGCCCAGCGGCGCGATCCCGTTTGCCTCGTAGGTCGTAAGCTTCAGGCCGGCGAACCACACGAACACGATGACGAGCCCGTAGCGGGCAACCCAGGGAGCCCATCGGGTCACACCGCTCACCGATGTGCTGTCGCTGGGTCGAACACCTTGATGTGTTGCCACCGTCAGTCCTCCTTCAGCCTGTCGCGGTTCTAGCGCGATAACGGCGCTGCCGGTCATTAACGGTGCCGCATTACGGTAGAGGAACTCACGTTAGCATCAAAGTGGGTGATCTGTCCCATTCAGGGCCAATTCGACTGGTAACAAATGTGTATCCTGCAATCACGTACTCGCGCGGGGTCAGCGCCGTGTGCCGTCAGTGTTCATATGCCGAGGCCGGCAGATCGAGGTACGCGGATTTCACTGATGACGGTTGACAAATACGATACAAAAACCCGATTATGGGGTATATATCCCAGTAGAAGTTTTCCGTGCGGACATCCGCTCGGCGCTCCGCTGCCGGGATCTTGGGACAGGGACGACATCGTGCCGACACGTATCAGCTTCTGCACTGCATACGCTGTTGAATCCACGCAGGTTCCGGCCGGCCTTGTAGGCATTTCTACGTTTGGTCGTTCGCCGCGGAAAGCGCGGCACTGATGAGTCCTGACGCCACCCCGCCATGCGCGGGAACACCCACCTTCGTACCTCGCGATGCCGCCGATCCGATATGCCAACCCGCCGTTGAGGATCTCGACGGCGTGCGGCGTTGGGCGATTTTGGTATTTCTTCTCGTCGTTTCCTTTCTCGCCCAGCTGAACTTCTTCATTGTCAGTCCGTGCTTGCCGGCGATGTCGGCCGACTTCGGTGGGGCGGGCTTGCCGGCCGTGTCCTGGGTGCTCAACGCCTACGCGATTCTGTTCGCCGCCATGCTGGTTCCGGTCGGTCGGATCGCCGACATCCGTGGCCGAAAGCGGGTGTTGCTCAGCGGGATCGCCGTCTTCGTCATCGCTTCTGCGGTGTGCGCGCTCGCCCCCGATCTCAGGGTGCTCATTGGCGGGCGTGCGGTGCAGGCAATCGGGGCGTCCATGATCATCCCAACATCGTTGGGGCTGCTCTACCCATCGTTTCCGCAACGCCAACACACGCTGGTGGTGGGGATCTGGGCTGGTGTCTCGTCGGTGGCCACACCCTGCGGGCCGCTCGTGGGCGGCCTTATCGCCAGTGTGTCGTGGCGGTGGGTCTTCGTCGTGAATGTGCCGATCGGCATATTGGCGCTGATCGTAGGCGCAGTGCTGTTACCCAAGGTTCATCAGCCCGAAGGCAGCCGACTGCCCGAGATGCTGTCGCTGGGGTCGCTACTGAGCGCCGTGGCCTTACTGGTGTTGGCCACCGTCCAGGGCCCAATCTGGGGATGGAGCAGTGGGCGCACGGTTGGCCTGTTCATCGCCTCGGCGGCAGCTACCGCTGTGACGGTGCAGCGATCCATGCGCGCCGCCGAACCGGTGATCGAGAAATGTCTCTTCGAAAGCGTCTACTTCACCGCAGCAGCCATCGCGGCCTTCATCTATTACGGCGGTTCGGCGGTGTTCATCGTCGGTTGCACTATGTTCATGCAGCACGTCTGGCACTTTTCCGCGATGGAGGCCGGCCTGGCGATGGCGCCGGCCGCCGCAATCGCCGTCGTATTTGCCGTTTCAGCCGGTCCGATCGCGTCGCGGCTCGGGCGGGCGCTGCCCGCTGTCCTTGGGACGATGTCGATGACGGCCGGCGCGATCTATTGGCTGGTGATGGTTCATACCACAACGCATTACGTCACCGCGATGCTTCCCGGTCTGATGCTTATGGGTGTATCCGCCGGACTGACGCCGCCCCCGATTTTCGCGGCCGCCAACACCTTGGCCGCTGACCGCGCAACCACCGGCAGCGCCGTCATCAACATGTGCCGCCAGGTCGGCACTGCTGTCGGCGTGGCTGTGCTGGTCGCGTTGACCGCCACGACCCCGCCCGCGATCGGATACCCCCGGGCCTGGACCATGCAAGCCCTTACCGGCGTGGTCTCGGGCGTCATCCTGCTCGCCGGCGCGGCATCAGCCCGACGCCGCAGATTGCCCACCCCGTTATCCACTGCGGCCGCCTCGGGTTAGTGTCGATCAGCACGTCAGCGTCCACGATCGAATCCGGTTGGCCCACATTCTGATACAGCGGCCAACTATGCCCGCCCCTGCGTAGCCGCGAGCGGCGTACCGCGCATCGATTCTTTGGATCGCGCCCAAAAGCGCCGGCGGAGTGTCCTCCGCCGGCGCCTGGGCGATGTAGTCACGCCTGCTGTTCGGTCGTGCCGACCGGTTGATGTCGTGTCAGCATTCGGGATCAGCAGATAAGCACGCACCAAATGATCGTGGTGCTGCTCTGCGTGGTGCGATGCGGCAGGCTAAGACTTGCCGCCGCCGGCACCGCCGCCACGCCTGCCACCGCCGCCGAATACGGCTTCGCTACAGATTATTTCATTCATTGCGCTGTCCTTTCTGAAGGAGATTGCGTCATCCCATCATGACGTGACTTCGGGGGTGACAAGAGATCGAGCAGAGAACAAATGGGACAAGTCACCCAGTAGTGATACTTCTCGACGCAACCGGACAAGTCAATGGTTGACAATCCCCCGCAGCAGTACCCGTGCGGCGCTCGCCATGACCACAGAGCAGGCTGCCGGGCCTGTTGTCAGGTGGGCAGTTTGGCGACCTCGGGGAAGTCGATCTCGGTGTCAGCGACGTTGTTCATGAAATTGGTCAGCAGGAACTGCGCCGAAAGGGCGATGATCTCGACGACTTGCTTGTCGGTGTAGCCCGCGTCCTGCACCTCCTTGAGATCGTCGTCGCTGACGCGTCCGCGGGTCTCGATCACGCGACGCGCGAACGTCGCTGCGGCCTGGCGGTGCGGGTCGCTCGACTCACCCTCGCGGGCCAGGGTGATCTCGTCGTCGCTGAATCCGTTGAACGTCGACGCGACGTGGCTATGGGCGCAGACGCAGTAGCGGCATCCGTTGGCCTGTGACACCGCCAGCGCGATGCTGTCGCGGGTTTTGGCGTCCAAAGTCTTTCCCAGCGCCGTCTGCAACTGGATGAAACCCGTCAGCGTCTCAGGGCTCAAGGCAAGCAGCCGATGCAAGTTGGGCACGAATCCAATTCGCTTGCCGATGATCTCCAGGGTGGCGCGGGACTGCTCGGGCGCCTCGTCGACGGAGGTTGGGATGTTGAGCCGGGCCATGGTCGCGTTCCTTTCGGGTGGATGTGGTGCCGGAGTTGCTACGCAGGCAAAGACGAGAGGCATTCGGCGGATTAGCGCAGCGGGCGGTGCCGCCTGCCGAACCTCGGGGCCGGTCTCGCGACCACTGTTTAATCGGCGTCGGCGACCACGTCGTACTGCTCTATCTCGCGGTTGGCGAGCAGCGGCAGGATTTGGCCCAGCATGATGTCTTCGAAGTGCGAGGTCTCGCGGTGCTCGGCGAAGGCCTCACGGGAGGTGTACCGCTCGAGCAGCACATAACTGAGTGGATTCTCAATGCTGCGGAAGGCGTCGAACGCGAGGTTGCCCGGTTCGGTCCGCGCGGCGGTGATCAATTCGGCCAGCAGCGGAAACACCGTGTCTTCGTTGCCCGCGGCGATGGTGTGGCGGGCGATCACTTGTAGCTCAGGCACTTCAGCGTCCCTTCTTCGGCTAAGTCCGCCGGCAGCGCACCAGATTCACTCTCGACCGACTCTTCGGACCATAACAGCACTTATGGGTTATTTCACCCAGTAAAGCGGTGTTCATCGCACGGCAACGAGAATATCGACCCTCACAGCGATTCAGACCCTGAAAGGGGCTCGCGGACAGCGCCTGGTGGTGTGGGGCAACTCCGGGCCGTGCAGGGGCGATCGATCGACGCCAAACGAGGATTTTCGTGCCGATGCCATTGACAGCCCCGCCCACGAGAGCCAAGAATTGGGGTGACCGTCCCAGTTGCGGACTCCCCTCCGACAACCCGGTCGGTCGCGGCACATGGGCAACCCTGAAGTCGACCACGGTTGTGCAAATCCTTTGACCAGGTGTGCCGTTCAGCCAACTTGTGGTCCCAGGAGGTGTGTGGTGGGTTTTGGTGATCTTCACCGTCGCAGAGGAGCTCCCTTTGTGTTACCGAACGCGTGGGACGTTCCCTCGGCGTTGGCGTATGTCGCGGCCGGATTTACGGCGGTGGGGACGACCAGTTTCGGGGTGTCGTCCAGCCATGGTCATCGCGACGGTGGTCGCGCAACCTGCGACGCCAACGTGGCGCTGGCGAGGGCGCTGGCTCCTCTGGATTGCTATGTCAGCGTTGATATCGAGGACGGGTACAGCGATGATCCCGACGTCGTCGCCGACTACGTCGCCTCGCTGCCCATCGCGGGGATAAACATCGAAGACAGCACCGCCGAAAAGTTGGTCGAGCCCGACGTCGCGGCGGCCAAGATCGCCGCGATCAAAACGCGTAACCCAGACGTGTTTATCAACGCCCGGGTCGACACCTATTGGCTCAATCAGCAGGCCAACCCGGCCACCACGATCGAGCGGGCGCTGCGCTACGTCGATGCTGGGGCCGACGGGGTCTTCGTGCCGCTGGCCAACGACCACAATGAGCTCGCCGAGATCGTGGCCGCCATCCCGCGACCGGTGAACACGCTGCCCGTCGAGGGCCTCACTCTTGCGCAGCTCGGCGAGATCGGGGTGGCGCGCATATCAACCGGATCCATGCCGTACAGCGCGGGGCTTTACGCGGCCGTCGTCGCTGCCCAGGCTGTGCGCGACGGGCAGCCGTTGCCGCCCTCGACCCCGTACCCCGACTTGCAGGCACGCCTGGTCGCTTACGAAAAGTCCTCTGGCAATGCATAACTAAAGATAATTAACCAGGACGATCGCACACTGAAGGGATCCATCCATGGCAACTCACCGCTCCCCCGCATCAGCTGATCACTGGCCCCTTCCGGCAAGACCCTCGGTGCTGGTGTTCGACGTCAACGAAACCCTCATCGACTTCGAGTCCATGACCCCGATTTTCGAGCGGATCTTCGGCGACCCGCGGGTCATGCGCGAATGGCTCGGCCACCTGATCATGTACTCGATGACCTCGACGCTATCGGGGCTGTATGTCGACTACTTCACTCTCGGTGAAGGCCTGTTGACCATGGTGGCCGACATTCACGGAATCAGCGTCAGCGACAAAGACATCGCCTCGATCAGAGAGGGTATGAAAACCATGCCGGCTCACCCTGATGTGGCGAAAGGGCTGGAGCTTTTGCGCGACAAGGGGCTCAGGCTGACCACCTTGACCAATTCACCGCCCAACCCCGACGGGCAAAGTCCGCTTGAACACGCCGGGCTGGGCGATCTCATCGAACGACAATTCAGCATCGAAACCTGCCGCGCCTATAAGCCCTCACCGCACGTCTACCACCTGGTGTCCCAGGAACTCGGAGTCGCACCCAGCGACTGCATGATGGTCGCCGCCCACGTCTGGGACACCGTGGGGGCCCAGGCCGCAGGCTTGAGCTCCGCGCTGATCACCCGCCCCGGCAACGCCCCTTTGCCTGTGCCCGGATTGCCTCAGCCCAACGTGATCGTCCCCGATCTCATCGCTCTGGCAGAACAGCTCTCGGCGAACTGACACCGCCCGGGGTTCGCGGACCCATCTTGTTGAGATCCGCGATGCCGCGTGCACCGACGCCTTCACGGTGCCTCGGTAAACCGGCGGAGGCATCGTCATTGACTCCCATGCTCGCGACGGCACGTTGCGCGCCCCGCGCATCGTCTACCTACTGCTGCACTAGCGAACGGAGCACCTCGTGACCGAGTCGAGTTCGTGAGGATCCCAAAATCCTTATCCCGCAGCACCGGGTGCGACTGATCCGACAGAAGTACTGGGTTGACCAACCCAGTCACCTGTGTCAAGATCAGGTCGCAAGGCCGCACCCTGATGCCGATCAAGGCGCGCCAGTGAACTTGCGAAACAGTCTCGCGCACAAGATTAAAAGGACGGAACGGATGAGCAATAAAGATCTGGCCGCCGAGTATTTCGACGCCGTCTGGAGTGAGCACTACAACCCGGACAAGATCCGGCAGCTGACAGACCCCGACCTGCTGTGGCGATACCCGATGCACGGCGAGTTTCACGGCCCCGAGTCCGTCATCGAGATGCTGACGACGTTCCGGGAGTCTCTGCCCGACTTGAAGTTCTGGGCCACCGAAGAGCTCCTCCCTGCCGGCGATTATGTGGTCGCCCGTTGGGAAGGCGGCGGGACCCATACGGGTAAGGCACTAACCGAATTGCCCCACGGGGGGCCTATCCCCGCTGGTTCCGGGCGCAAGGTCTTCTTCACAGGAATGTCTTTGCTGAAGTTCCGCGACGGCAAGGTCATTGAAGACGTTGGGGAAGAGGGCGCCATCGATGCCCACCTACAGCTCGGCGCAGTCGTCGCCAATGCACCCTCAGCGTGACCTGCTAAATGGGTCCGCTGCCAGCAACGATTCTGTGTGTCCACGTCCGCGGGGCACGGGGGGCTATGACAGACACACCACCACCTGTAATGAAGGAATACTGACATGGCAGCTGACAACGAGGTCGTCCTGATCGCCGAAGCAATAGCACTGCCCGGCAAGCGCGACGAGTTACGACAGGCTTTCGACGTCCTGGTCCCGCAAACGCGTGCAGAAGAAGGCGTCAGCGCTTTCATCCTGCACGAAAACCGCGAGAAGGCCGGCTACTTTATGCTTTACGAGGTCTACCGTGACCAGGCAGCTGTTGAATCTCACTTCGCCACACCTCATTTTGCTGCAATCGTCAAGGCGCTCGGTGAGCTCGCCGAAGGCGGCGTGCCCAGCCTCACCTACTACACCGAGATCGGCGGCGGGAACTAGCTGAGGACAGCGCCCCAACGTCATTCATGGTTACAGCGACCTCTTCCCAGCCGGCGGAGTCGACCCGGGACGGTGTAAGGCGGCATCCTCAGGACAGTTGTGCGGCAGCGGCGGGTACTTGTGCCTCAAGGTCTAGAAGGAAGCGCTTGCGCTTCAATCCACCCGCATAACCTGTCAGGGCGCCGCCTCTGCCGACTACCCGATGGCATGGCACGACGATGCTGAGCGGATTGCGACCCACGGCCTGGCCCACGTCGTATGCGGTGGTGCCGTCCGCTAATGCTGCGGCGAGTTCACCGTACGTTGTGGTCTCGCCGTAACCGAGAGCAGTGAGCAAGCGCCAGATGCGCTGTTGGCGTGGTTCACCGATAGATGTTGTGGGAAGGTCGAACTCGGTCCGTTCGTTTGCGAGATACTCGTTGATCTGTCCTGCGGTGCGACTGAAAAGATCATCCGCGGCGACATCAACGCGGGAGCCTAGTGTGCTCGCCGCCCGCGGATGCCAGTGATTCCGGAAGTACACCCCGATCAGATTCTCGTGGCTGCCTACCAGTGTTAGTGGTCCGAGCGGACTGTCGGTGACGCTGTGTCGTGTGTGCATCGGTCACCCTCCTTTATTGGTAAACGATTGCCGATCAGATAACGTGAGACGTCTTCCGGCTGGATGCGCGTCCCGATCGCCATGGTTGCCAATCTCGGGCGGCAAGCCCTAACGCCAATGCGACCGGCGTCCCGACACCGGCGTGTGAAACCGGGATTTGAGTTCAGTGGAGGGCACCGGCCGGTATATCCAGCGCATCTTGGGCCCAGCTGAGCCGAAAACCGCTAGGTGCCAACCGCATTCACAGTTACAAGGTCTCGCAGATCATCTCAGCGCCCACCGCCGGAGGCCACCACCAACGCAGACTTCGGTGCCAATATCGATCACGGTCGGGTACCTACGTCAGTTTCGCCCGGCCATGATGCCACCGTCGACGTTCAGGATGGCCCCGGTGATCCAGTCGGAATGCACTGACAGCAGGAAGGTGATCGCGTTGGCGACGTCGTTGGGCGTACCTACCCGTCCCAGTGGATGCAGAGGAGCAAAGGTGGCCAGCGTCGCGTCGATCTCTTCCTTCGGGATAAACCCCTCGTACAGGGGAGTTTTGACCACAGCGGGCGCGACTGCGTTGACTCGGATTTTGTGCGGCGCCAGTTCGATAGCCAGGTTGTGGGTCAAGGCGTGCAAGCCTGCCTTTTGCATCGAATACCCCGAGGACGGGGTGAGCCCGATTGCCTGATGGGCCCACATACTGCCGACAAAGACAACCGAGCCGCCCCCGTTGGCAATCATTGCGCGCGTCACCGTTTGGGTCAGGAAAAACAGTGCGTAGTTCAACGACAGGTACGAATCGTAGAACTCGGCGTCGTAGTCTAAAAACGATTTCGGCACAAAGAACCCGGCCGCGTTGACCATCAACGTCGCATCAGCGTGTTCGTCAGCCAGTCGCTGCTGCAATGTGGCCACCGCGGAGCGATCCGACAACTCCGCGGCGATACCCGTGGCATCGCCCGAAGACTGGAGCGTAGCCACCGTGTCTCGCACTCGCTGCTCGTCGCGTCCCACCACGACCGCACTACCTCCGCTACTCACCACATCGATTGCTGCTTGACGTCCCATCCCTGCGCTCCCACCGATCACGATGACCTTTTTGCCCTCGAACTCCATCGAGCTGATATGACTCATTTCGCCTCCAATGTGGATGATTTGAGCAACGCAATGCGCTCACACTTGATCTTCACACAAGTAGTGGGTTATTTCACCCAGTCTGCCGATATCGCGCAAGTCTCGCTGTCAGCGCGCGTCACCTTGCGAAAGTTCAGCGGCAGCGTTGCGCGCATCCTCTAACCGCTACCGGGATGAATGTGGTTACCGATAGGACCAGGGGCAAGTTATCTGGCTGAGACCGAAGGCCGGAACGCGAGGGCACAACCTTAGCGATGGGTCGGATAGTCCACTAGAGTTCTGCAGGCACTACGATTGGCGTGGTGGCCACACGAGTCAATTCTGTTTCATCGCAGCGTATTCAGTTGCAGCTGCGGTCACCATGTGATGAATGAAATCGAGCTTGGCGACGACGTGGGGAAAGATGGTGAACGGGTACAAGTCGTCGCGACCCATCGAGTTGTTCACGCGGTTGAGCACTCCCGACAGCACCAACCAATCAGCCATGATGTCCTCGATGGCACAGTCCGCATAAGACGCCCGAGCATCAACATCGCGGGCCAGGTCCCACTTCACCCGATCGGCTTGGACGACAAGACCTGAATCAGCGATCGTGGCAAGGGTTCCGGTGATGTGGAGGTAGTGGGCCCAGGTTTCAGCGAAATCTTCCCAGGGATGGGCGGTGGCGTACTCGGAGATGAAGTCGTGTTGCCAGTCGACTGGTACCACGCCCTCGTAATGTCGCTGCAGTGCCGCCTGGTAGTCCTGCCGATCGTCGCCAAATATGGCCCGGGCATCGTCGATGAGCGGGGTGCCTTGCACGAGCAGCATTTCGTAGTAATGGCCGACCTCGTGGCGGAAGTGACCTAGCATCGTGCGATACGGCTCATGCAGCTTGATCCGCACACGCTCCCGGTATAACTCCAGCGACTCGGCTAAGTCGATGGTAATCACCCCGTTCGAGTGACCTATCGTCACCGGTTTCCCCAGCGTCTTGCTCGACAGCAGGTCGAACGCCAGCCCCCGGGGGTCGGCGTAGTACGGCTGAACCGGCAGGCCGAGGTCGATCAGCTCGAAGATCAACCGCCGCAACTCCTTTAGCGTCGAATTGAGTTCGGCCAACGCCTCGACATCATCGGGCGCAGGTCCCTCACGGACGAAACTGTCGGCGTAGCAGCAGCCGGATGCAGAGTCGTCGGCGGCCAGCCAGTTGCAGCCCCGCTCCCAATGAGCGCAGCGAACCCAGTCGCAGCCGTCCAGTGTGACCGTTTGCGACGGCACGCACACCATCTGCCGCGACGGGAGATGGTAGCCGACCGCTGCGGCGCAGATCGGGCACTGCTGCACCTCGAACGGTACCGCCTGCCCGCAGTTGGGGCATCGGAAGGCACGCACGGTTAGAGGCCGCCGACGTTGGAAGCGATCGCCGTCATAAGACCTCCTCGGTACAGAAATCTAATGCGAGAGCCGTTCGGGGTAGTCGTTATTGACCGAGCAGTCTCGGGAATCTTGCCTTGGCCGCCGGACCGCCAAGTTCACAGCACCTTTCGAAACAGATCATCTTTGCGAGGTGGTTGCGGTGCGACAGCTCCGCTGCCGCGGCGGGCCGGCCGTTGCGGTATCAGGCGCGGCCACCAGAAGAAGGGTCCGAGAAGTCGGGCGAGCGCGGGTGTGATCAATGATCGGACGATGAGGGTGTCCAGCAGCAGGCCGATGCCTACCGTTGAGCCGAACATGCCGACGGAGGTGAGATCGCTGGACACCATGGCCATCATCGTGACGGCGAACACGATCCCCGCGGTGGTGACGACCCGACCGGATTTCGTGACCGCTCGGATGAGGCCGGTGTTGAGGCCCGCATCACTTTCATGAAGATAGCGGGAAACGAGCAGAAGGTTGTAGTCCGATCCGACGGCCACCAAGAGGATGAAGCAGAAGACAATGTTCCACCACGCCAGTGGGATGCCGAGCAGGTTTTGCCATATCAGTACGGACATGCCGAACGCTCCGGAGAAGGAGAATGCCACTGTCCCAACAATTACCAGTGCCGCGATGATAGCTCTGGTGATGAACAGCATGACCAAGAAGATCAACGAAAACGCTGCGGTTGCCGCGATCAGCAAGTCGATTCTGGTCGCGTCCTTGATGTCCCAATACGTGGCGGCTCCGCCGCCCAGATACACGTGCGCTCCGGCCAGGGTCGTGCCTTTGAGGGCCTCTTTAGCCGCAGGCAGATAGGTTTGGTCATGGTGGATGCCGGCCTCGGTGAGCGCCTCCCCATCGTGATAGATGAGGTAGCGGGCCGCATGGCCATCTGGGGAAATGAAGTACTTCTCGTCGATCTGGAAGTAGGGGTTCGCGAACGAATCCGGCGGCAGATAGAAGAATTCGTCATTTTTCGAGACGTCGAACGCGGTGCCGAAGTCCATTAACTGGCGACCTAGTTCGTCGAGCTGGGTTAGTTGCGGTTCGAGGGTGCTGTTCTCTTCAAGCACGATTGTGTTCAAATGGTCGAACTGAGCGGCGTTCTCCTTGAGGATTTGCACCAGTTGTGGGGTGACGCGATCCTGGATGAGTGCGGCCTGCAGGTTTTTCTCCAAGCCTTGGGCCAGTCCATCGAATTGGTCTGTCGCGTCGAACAGTCCCCGAAACGACTGGCAGATGGGGATGTCGAAACAGTGCTTCTCCCAATAGAAGTAGCTGCGCAGCGGACGCCAAAAATCGTCGAAGTTGGCGTAGCTGTCGCGCAGCGCGTTGACAGTTTCGCTCATTTGCCGCGCCGCCTCGGCCTGTAGGTGCGCAGCTCCTGCCTGTTGAGCAGTCAACTCCTGTTGGCGGCGAGTGAGATCGGTCAGGTGCTGGGTGACCGTCGAAATGTCTTTGAGTCGGTTGTTGATGTCGTGTAAAAACGGCAGCACCTCTTTGACTTTCGTGCCCAGGGTGCCGATCGTGTAGGGGAACGAGGTGTGCTCCAGCGGGCGGCCCAAGGGTCGTGTGACTGCCTGGATCATGCCCACGCCGGGTGTGTGGATAATCGCCCGTGCCACCCGGTCGACAGCGATCATGTCAGTGGCGTTGCGCAGGTCGTGGTCGGACTCGACCATCAGCATGTCGGCATTCAGGTGACTGACGGGAAAATGGCGATCGCTGGCGTCGTAGCCCTGGTTGGCCGGCGACACTGTGGGCCAGGTAGATGCGGTCGTCATAGTTGGGGTAGTAGCTGACCAACGTCATCGATCCGATCAGCACGACGGCGCAGCCGAGCAACAGGATCCGCCCGGGCCAGCGCACGGCGATGGTGCCCACCTTGTTCCAGATCCCATGGCCTGTCTGATGTTTCTTCGGCTCGAAGGCGCCGAAGTGGCTGCCGATCGTTAGTACTGCCGGCCCGAAGGTGAGCGCGGCGGCGACCGCGATGAGAATTCCCGCCGCGCACGGTGCAGCGCAGGTGTTGAAGTAGTTGAGCCGAGTGAATTTCATACAGAACATGGCGCCGGCGACGGCAGCCCCGGACCCTAGGATCACGTGGGACACACCGCTGATCGCGCAGTAGTAAGACTGCTCTCGGCTCGACCCGGCCAGGCGCCCTTCTTGGTAGCGGCCGACCAAGAAGATGGCATAGTCGGTGCCTGCGCCTAAAATCAATGACACCAACGTGTTTGCCGCAAACACTGAGATCTGGATTAAGTGGTGATGCACCATGAATGCGGCGATTCCGCGGCCGCAGAACAATTCCACCAGCACCGTGGTTAGGATGAGGAACGCGGTGGGGATCGAACGGTAGACGAGCAGCAGCATGCAGGAAATCAACACGATCGTGACGAACATGATTGTTTTGAGGCTGGCATCACCGACGTGGATCATGTCCGCCGACAAAACTGCAGAGCCCGACGCGTAGACCTTCAGTCCTGGTGGCGGCTGCAGATGTTTGAGGATGTCGGTGACCGAGGTGATCGATCTGTCGTTGAGTGTCGAGCCGATATCACCGGCGACGCGCACCGAGGTGTAGGTCGCCTTCGCGTCATTGCTCTGTACGCCCGCGGCGGTCGTTCCCTCCCCCCACAGGTTCATCACGTATTGCACGTGCTGGTCGTTGCGGAGCTTGGCGACCATCTCGTTGTAGAAGGCATGATCTTTCTCGTCGAGTTTGTGGTCGGCTTCGAACAAGATGAAGACCATGGAGTTGCTGTCACCCTCGCGGAAGACTTCACCGATATGCTTGAGCGCTTTGACCGAGGGGGCATCGACCGGCACCAGCGGCTCGCGGTTCGCGTCAACCACCGGCTCCAGCTGCGGGACAATCGTATTGAGCACGAACAGCAGCGCCAGCCAGGCCAGCACTACCACTGGGGCGAACCGTCGAATGGTGCGCGCGATGAACGGTCGCTTCGGTGCCGGATCTAAAGTTGGGGGGTCTTGAGATACAGGATCCTCAGGTTCTCGAAACCGGATAGGCGCTGTGTCGTCGTGGTCGCTCATGCCGAAAGTACCTGGCACCACACACCAGCGTGATCCCCTTGCGCAGTGTGTTCAGAGCGCACTTCGTCGTCAATCGTGATGCGACAGCCGATATTTCCACCTGCGGCCTGGGCAGTGATATCTGCGGTCGCTGTTGTCATAGTGGTGATCTCTATGTGCGACCACGGTAGGGCGGTCAGGTTCACTTCGATGGGCTTGGAATCGACATTCCAATAGCTCACGCGCCCCAGCCGCCGAACTCGCCGAAGACCTCGTATTTGATGTTTTTCGGATTGAACTGGGCGATGACGAATTTGTTGCCAGAGCTCTTTGTGAGGTCCTGCGAACCGAAGATGCCGTGAAAACTGTTGATGGCGACCCCCGCGACGACCACCACAACAACCGTCACCATCTGTACCCAGAGCTTGTTCAACAGCTGCCGACCCCTAGAAACAGCCACGATGGCGGGCCCTCCGGTAGCAGGGCGAATCAACGCAGAGCACGGGATGGAAAGGACGACGCCGATCGGAGTGTGACCGATGAATGTGATCGACCTGTCGATCGCCGTTGTCGCCTGGCATCGCTGCTCCTCCTGTCGCGGCGCGGGTGAGCTCAGCTTAACGTCTTTACTGGGTTATACAACCCACTGATGATTTTTGCTGTCAGGGCAATAACTTCCATCCCACCTGCCGCGCGGTCGCGGGGATCACCAAGTGGGTGGTTCGACTCACCGCATCCCACGCCTTGACGGTCGGTTTCTCCGGAACTACCGGCCGATATCGTGCATCTCGGCCGGAATTAACCGAACAGAATGCGACTGCGGGCACTGCGAGGCGGCAGCGATCGCACGAATCGGCGACGTGCGCAACATCGCGGCCAGCTGGCAGCGAATAGTTGCCGCGGTCCCGCGCCGAGCGGCACGCTGAACGGTGAACACCCGCATCGGACAGCCAGTTTAAGTATTAGGTTCGCTGCCGCCTTCGGTATCGACCGCGCGGGGCTATCAGAATGCGTTGCACTTGTTTTGCGAATTCATCACCGAGCCGATGTGGAAGGTGTCGTGCGCCGACCAATTTGGACACGTGCCAGCTCAGATTCTGCACGAGTGGAATGTCGCTGGGAGTGAACGAGTTTCACTCACCCAGCAGCGGCGCGGCGAAAGATCCAGGCTAACCGCGTTTAGCGTGCCTCATCACAGGGTGCGCCGTCGAAGCGGGCACGCGCTTCATGGATATCGGAATAGCGGGTGTCAGCCCAATCGATGAGGCTCGCCATCGGCTCCAGCAGCGATTGGCCCAGCGGGGACAGGCGATATTCAACGCTCGGCGGCTTGGTCGCAAAGACATGGCGGGTGATCAGTCCGTCACGCTCCAAATCGCGCAGCGTCTGGGTCAGCATCCGCTTGGAGATGTCCCGAATAGCTCGGTGAAGCTCGCTGAAGCGCTGTGGTCGCGCCGCCAGGGTCATGATCATGAGGATGCTCCACTTGTCGCCGATGCTGTCGAGCACGTCGCGCACCGGGCAATACACCGGTCCCACCGACTCGGCGTCCTCGGATTGGTATCGGCTGAAACGCTCGATCGCGCTCACTGCCGAGCTCACGGAGTCCATGCGGGTTCCCCTGCCGTCACCTGGTTACAAATAACTGCCTCCTTACGGCGCAGCCCAATGGTCTCTAAATTAGACCTGGTATGGAACTTAGACCAGGTCTACAACGTAGATCACCAAGCGTTAGGAGAAAATGCATGAAGATACTGATTTTGGGGGCAACCGGCGCAACCGGTCAGCTCATCGTCCGCGACGCCACGGCCAGCGGTCACCACGTAGTGGCGCTGGTTCGTGCCAAAGCGAGCTCTAATCTGCCAGGAGCCGAGGTGATCGAGGGCGATGTCCGCGACGAGGGGACCCTCGCGCACGCCTTGAACGGCTGCGACGCCGTCGTCAGCGCGCTGGGCACCGGTATGGGAGTGCGCGAGGTCGACCTGCTGACCGTCGCGACCGGGGCCCTCGTCGCGGCGATGACCCGCGCAGGCGTCCGCCGTCTCATCTGTATCTCCGCGCTCGGAGTCGGCGACAGTCGCAACCACGGCGGCTTCGTGTTCAACCGGATATTCCAGCCGTTGCTGCTCGGCCCCGCCTACAAGGACAAGGACCGCCAAGAAGGCGCGATCCGCGACAGTTCACTCGACTGGGTTGTCATCCGCCCCGCCATGCTCACCAACGGCGCAGCGCGCGGCCGCATCAGGGCCACCACCGACCTCGCCGGCGTCAACGGCGGCAAGATAGCGCGCGCCGACGTCGCTCAATTCGTGCTCGAGCAACTCACGACCGACACCTGGTTGCGGCGCACACCCGTCATCCTGTGGTGAAGGGACGGACGCGCCATTGTCATCTCGTGGCGAATCTTAGGATTCTTCAGCAAGCTCCCCGCCACCAACGGGCCGCCGAGAGTTCATCTCCACCGAGCGATTTCGCGCGCAACCGCGGGTAATCGACGACTACAACAAGTCGAACCAAAGAAGGGTGGAAGCATGCGAAAGCTAGTGGGGCTTGCAGGTTTGGCCGTCCTCATCGCGATGGCCGCACCGGCAACTGCCGAACCGAACGACGATACGAGGGGAACCGACGGGCTCTTTTTGGCCTCTCTGCAGCAGGATGGCCTTTCCTTCAAGGACGGGCCGGCCGCGATCACAGCGGGTAAGAAGAGTTGCCAGTATATGGACCAGGGCCACGCCAAGTCGGAGGTCATCAAGGGTATCTCGACGTCCAATCCGGGATTCTCAGCTGAAGACGCCGCAAAGTTCATGACGACCGCGGCAAAGGCGTACTGCCCAGAGCACGTCGCGGACTCGAATTCGGCTGCCTCGCCGACGCCGCGGCAATAGCCACTCAACGGGACGCTAAATCACGCCACGGCAGCCAAAAAGGGCCAGGCCTTTCGGCCTGGCCCTTTTGGGTGCGCTGCACACCTACAGCAAGGCCATCAGTTCGGCCCACCACTCGACGCCGATGGCCGCGGCGGTGTTCATCTCGGGTGTCGACGCTTCCGCGCCTCCGCCAGCGGCTGTTGACATATTCCACCTTCTGTCGTAGCAATAAGACATGACGACAACTTTGTCTCACGCGCCGCGTTTCCAGCTGGCCACCGCCGAGACGTGGGCCAACCCGTGGCCGATGTACCGCGCGCTGCGCGATCACGACCCGGTGCACCACGTCGTGCCGCACAGCAAGCCCGATGACGACTACTACGTGCTGACCCGGCACGCCGACATCTGGGCCGCGGCCAAAGACCACGAAACGTTCTCCTCGGCGCAGGGCCTGACCGTCAACTACGGCGACCTGGAAATGATTGGGCTCAAGGACAATCCACCGTTCGTGATGCAGGATCCGCCGGTGCACACCGAGTTCCGCAAACTGGTGGCCCGCGGGTTCACCCCGCGACAGGTCGAAGCCGTCGAGCCTAAGGTCCGCGAATTCGTCATCGAGCGCCTCGAGCGGCTGCTCGCCAACGGCGGCGGTGACATCGTGGCCGAATTGTTCAAGCCATTGCCGTCGATGGTCGTGGCGCATTACCTCGGCGTCCCCGAGGAGGACCGCGGCCAGTTCGACGGGTGGACCGAAGCCATCGTCGCGGCCAACACCACCGAGGGCGGCATCGCCTCGGCGCTGGAAACCGTCGGCGAGGCGGTTGGATCGATGATGGCCTACTTCACCGAGCTGATCGAACGCCGCCGCGCCGAACCCGGGGATGACACCATCTCTCACCTGGTCGCCGCGGGTGTCGGCGCCCACGGCGACATCGCCGGGACGCTGTCGGTCCTCGCGTTCGTCTTCACGATGATCACCGGCGGAAACGACACCACCACGGGATTGCTCGGCGGCGCCGTCCAACTGCTGAACCAGCGACCCGACCAGCGGCAGTTGCTCGTCGAGCAGCCCGACCTCATCCCAGGTGCAGTCGATGAGTTCCTGCGACTCACCTCGCCGGCACAGGCGCTGGCCCGCACCGTCACTCGCGATGTCACCATCGGCGACACCACCGTGCCGGAAGGTCGACGAGTGTTGCTGGTCTACGGTTCCGCCAACCGCGACGAGCGCCAATTCGGCTCGAACGCAGAAGAACTCGACGTCGAACGCAAGCCGCGCAACCTGCTGACCTTCAGCCACGGCGCCCATCACTGCCTCGGCGCGGCCGCCGCCCGCATGCAATCACGGGTCGCATTGACCGAACTACTCTCCCGCTCCCCCGATTTCGAGGTCGACGAGGAGAACATCACCTGGGCCGGCGGCAGCTACGTGCGACGCCCGATGTCGGTCCCGTTCCGGGTCACGTCGTAAATGCCGGCCAACGACTGGCTCGCCGAACGCCGCACCGAGGTCGCGGCCGACCGCATCCTCGATGCCGCCGAGAAACTGTTCACCCACCACGATCCCGGCTCGGTCGGTATGAACGAGATCGCCAAGGCCGCAGGATGTTCCCGCGCAACGCTGTACCGCTACTTCGAAAACCGAGAGGCGCTGCGCATTGCCTACGTGGCCCGCGAAACCCATCGGCTGTCCGAGTCGATCGACGTCGACCACATCAAGGACCCGCGGGAACGACTGGTCACCGGCATCGTCACCACGCTTCGTCTGGTCCGCGAAAGCCCTGCGCTGTCAGCCTGGTTCGCGACAACATCAGGCCCGCTTGGCGCCGAGTTGGCCGAGCAGTCCGACGTCATCACCGGGTTGGCCACCGCATTCGTTTCCTCGCTGGGCGACGACCATCCGGCGAACGTCGCCGGCCGCGGCCGCTGGCTGGTCCGCGCGATCACGTCGCTGCTGATCTTCCCCGGCCGCGACGAAGACGACGAGCGGGCCATGCTCACCGAGTTCGTCGCCCCGGTCGTGGTGCCCGCCGAACAGGTCAGTCGCGCACTCGGGTGAACCGGTGCAACAACCAGGCCGGCGGAATCGTGACGACCATCGTCGCCACGAACAGCCCGGCCATCGAACCGGTGTAGACGTGGTCCTGCATGATGTAGACCATCGCGAATTCCATAGTGATCAAATGGATCAGGAAGATCTCGTAGGAGATCTCGCCGAGCCAGACCATCGGCCGGCTCGCCAGCAGCCGGGCATACAGGCCCTGGTCGCCGAGCGCCAACGGAGCGACTGCCAGCGCGGCGATCGCCGCATAGAACACCGCCTTGTACAGCGCCTGAGACAGGCCGAGCGGCGACGTCGTCGGATCCCCCGCGATCGGCGTGGAGGCGATGAAGTAGCAGATGGTCGCGAGCGGCAGCGCAACAAACCCGTAGCATTGCGCACCCATTCGTTGCAGCACGGTTAGAGCCATGCCGGCGAGAAACCAGATCAGGTAGGTGGGCAGCCACAGCCGGGCGCCGTTCGGAATCGAGGTGGTCAGGTGAACCCCCACTAACCACGCCGGGGAGATCAGCGCCAGCCCAGCGATTCCGGACAGCAACAGCTTTGGGTGCCACTGCCGTCGGCACAGCACCACCAGCAGCAGGTAGGCCAGCAGCGGAAGAATGACGTAGAACGAGGCTTCCACCGCCAGGCTCCACATCTGGGTCAGGCCCTGATGTAGATATCCCCGCATGTAGTTGAAGGTGTAGATCTGCGTCAACGTCAGGTGTCGGAACAACCCGACCCAGGTGTGGCCGTAATTGGGTCCGGCATGCCGAAAGTGGTAGATGACAAAGGCGGCCAGCACCGTGACGACGTAGGCAGGCATGATGCGCCGCACCCGGTGCCAGGCGTAGCGGCGGACCGAGGGCTCCGGGCCGCCCGTCTCAGTCGATTTCACCCACGGCCGGAACAACAGAAAGCCAGACAACACAAAGAATATCGGGACGCCCATCTCCATCCGCGAACAGAACAAGCCGAAATAACCCTCGATGTATTTGCCGGTGGTGTAAGCCGCGTGCGTGGCCACCACGAGAAGTGCTGCCACCGCACGAATTCCGGTGAGCGAGGCGACCCGATCCGGCCCGGCGACTTGTTCGAGTCCGCCCTGGGCCGTGGTGTCGGCCTGGGTCATCCCTGGTGGTCCCGCCGAGGTGCGCCACGACCGCCGCGGCGGTTCTTGTCCGGAGCCCGATCCGGCTGCAGGTTGATCAGCTGACCTGAAATACGAGTCTTCTCAAGCTTTTTCAGCGTCTCGCGCGACAATTTGACCGGCAGTTCCACCAGCGAGAAATCCGGCTTGATCGTGATATGGCCGAAATCGCTGCGGTGCAAGCCACCTTCGTTCGCGATGGCGCCGACGATCGAGCCCGGCCCGACCTTGTGTCGCTTGCCGACCGCGATGCGGTAGGTGGCGAGCCCCTCTCTGGGGCCATCGCCTTTGCCGCGGGCAGGTTTGGCGGGCCGGTCCTGGTATTCCCGGGTCCGACGCTCGGGCGGTGGCTCGGGTGCCAACAGGAAAGCTTCGCCGTCACGCAATTGCGCCGCCAGAGCCGCGGCGATGTCGGCCATCGGCACGTCGTGCTCGCGTTCGTAATCCGTTACCAGACGCCGGAACAACTCGAGACCGGGTGCGCCGAGGTTGTCGGTGATCGAATCGGCGAACTTCGCCACCCGCTGCGCGTTGACGTCGTCGACGCTGGGCAGTTGGGCTTCGATGAGCTTCTGCCGGGTCGCCTTCTCGATCGACTTGAGCAGATGACGCTCACGCGGCGAGACGAAAAGCAGCGCCGAGCCCGATCGTCCAGCTCGGCCGGTTCGCCCGATCCGGTGCACGTAGGACTCGTTGTCGTGCGGGATGTCGTAGTTGACCACGTGTGATATCCGCTCGACGTCCAGCCCGCGGGCGGCGACGTCGGTAGCGACCAGGATGTCGATTCCATTGCCGCCACCTCTTTTGAGGGCGGCGATGGTCCGCTCACGCACGGCCTGCGGGATGTCTCCGTTGATGGCCGCCGCGGAAAACCCTCGGGCGCGCAGCTTTTCGGCTACCTCTTCGGTGGCCTGTTTGGTCCGGACGAAGACGATCATCGCCTCGAACGGCTCGACTTCGAGGATCCGGGTCAGTGCGTCCATCTTGCGCGGACCGGCAACCTGGATGTAGCGCTGCGAAATGTTATCGGCGGTCGCGGTTTTCGCGTCGACCTTGACCTCGATCGGGTCGTGCAGATACTTGTTGCTGAGCTTGCGGATCGCCGGCGGCATCGTCGCGGAGAACAGCGCCACCTGCTTGTACTCCGGGAGTCTCCGCCAGGATCCGCTCGACTTCCTCGGCGAAGCCCATCGTCAGCATTTCGTCGGCCTCGTCGAGCACCAGGTAATCGACATGGGACAGATCCAGCGTCCCGCGCTCGATGTGGTCGATCACCCGGCCCGGGGTGCCGACCACCACCTGCGCGCCGCGCTTCAGACCGGTCAGCTGTGTCGTGTAGGACGCTCCGCCGTAGATCGGCAGCACATTGATCTGCGGCAGGTGGGTGCCGTAACGGCTGAACGCCTCGGCGACCTGCAACGCCAGCTCCCGCGTCGGCGCCAGCACCAGCGCCTGGGTGGCCTTGTTGCTGGTGTCGATCTTCGACAGGATCGGCACCGCGAACGCGGCCGTCTTACCGGTCCCGGTCTGGGCCAGCCCCACCACATCCGAGCCCGCCATCAGGGCCGGAATGGTCGCCGCCTGGATCGCTGACGGCGACTCGTAGCCGACGTCAGAGAGAGCCTGCAGCACCGAAGGGTGAATCTGCAGGTCGGCGAAGGTCACGGTGTCGTTATGCTGCGAGTCCATTTCGAGGAGAAGTTTAGCTGGTCAATTGCCGCTCGGCCACGCCTGCCGCGTCGACGGGGCTGGTCAAGGTACGGTGCGGCGTTGTGTGGACACGAATCCGCGGGAGTCGGCGGCTCGACTGGGCTCACCGCCGCCGCACTGCTCGCCGCAGACGCTGAGCGGGTGCGGATCAGGGGATTCGACCGTCGCCAAGACACCGGAGCCCACCACCCACGCGTCCGCCGCGCCGCACCCCACGGCAGCACCGCCGGCCGCGACCGCCGCCCCGACCAGCCCCGGGCCCGTCGACCCGTGCGCCGTGAACCTGGCCGATCCCGCGATCGCCCGCGGGGTGTCTGAGCTGCCGCAGGACCCGCGCAGCCACCAGCCGTGGAACCCCGAGCCGCTGGCCGGCAACTTCAACCAGTGCGCGCAGCTGTCCGCGGTCATCGTCAAGGCCAACACCAACGCCGAGAGCCCGAACACCCGCGCAGTGCTGTTCCATCTCGGCAAGCTGATTCCGCCGCAGGGCGTGCCCGACACCTACGGCTTCAACGGCCTCGACAACTCGCAGTGCACCGGCGACACCGTCGCGCTGAGTTACTCCGGCGGGATCGGCCTGCCCAGCGTGGTGAAATTCCGCTGGAACGGCAACGGCGTCGAACTGATCGCCAACGCCGGCTGATTGTCGGCGCAGCCGCTTACAGTGGCTGCTGTGTTCCTGGCAGGCGACAGCATCATCTACAGCGCATCGGATCTCGCGTCCGCTGCGCGCTGTGAATATGCCCTGCTGCGAGAATTCGACGCGAAACTCGGCTGGGGTCAACGGGTCAGCGTCACCGACGAACTGCTCGAGCGTACCGCGATCACTCGGAGACGAGCACGAGCAACGCCGGCTCGACCAACTGCGCGACGAGCACGGGGGAGGCGTTGCGGTCATCGGCCGTCCCGTCCCGTTCACCCTCGAGAATGTCACCGCGGCCGCCGACGCAGACCCGGCGTAACATCGACCGCGGCGCGCCGGTGGTCTACCAGGCCGCGATGTTCGACGGCCGCTTCGTCGGGTTCGCCGACTTCCTGGTCCGTCGCGACGGCAAGTATCAGGTTTCCGACACCAAGCTGGCCCGCTCGGCGAAAGTCACTGCGCTGCTTCAGCTCGCCGCCTACGCCGACACCTTGAGCCAGGCCGGCGTTCCGGTGCACCCGGAAGCCGAACTGATCCTCGGCAACGGCACCGCGGTCAGCTACCAGGTCGACGAATTGATCCCGGTGTACCGCGAGCAACGCGCACGGCTACAGCGCCTGCTCGACGATCACTACGCCCACGGTGCCCCGGTGCGCTGGGAAGACGGCGGCGTCCGCGCCTGCTTCCGCTGCCCGGTATGCGAAGAGCAGGTGCGTGCCACCGACGACCTGCTGCTCGTCGCGGGCCTGCGAGTCAGCCAGCGCGCCACAGCTGATCGACGCGGGCATCACCACGGTCACCGAGCTGGCCGGGCACACCGGCCCGGTCGCCGACATGTCCGCCCGCTCGGTGACCGCTCTGGTCGCACAAGCCAGGCTGCAGATCGACGAACGCGACACCGGCACACCACAGTTCGAGGTCGCCGACCCGCAGCCGCTGACCCTGCTCCCCAACCCTGACGAGGGCGATCTGTTCTTCGACTTCGAGGGCGACCCGCTGTGGACGGCCGACGGAGTCGACTGGGGCCTGGAGTATCTGTTCGGTGTTCTCGAAGGCGGCAAGGCGGGCGCCTTTCATCCGCTGTGGGCGCATGACCGCCCCGACGAGCGCAAAGCGCTGATCGACTTCCTCGCGCTGGTGGCCAAGCGGCGCAAGCGGTTTCCGAACATGCACATCTACCACTACGCCGCATACGAGAAGACGGCGCTGCTGCGGCTGGCCGGACGCCATGGCGTCGGCGAAGACGAAGTCGACGACTTGCTGCGCAGCGGGACGCTGGTCGACCTGTATCCGATTGTGCGCAAGAGCATTCGGACCGGCGCCGAATCGCTCAGCCTGAAGGCGCTGGAGCCGCTGTACATGGGGTCACGGCTGCGATCGGGCGATGTCACGACGGCCACCGACTCGATCACGCAATATGCGCGCTACAGCGAACTGCGCGCGGCAACGGCGAACTCGACGAGGCGGCAGCCGTGCTCAAGGAGATCGAGGACTACAACCAGTACGACTGCCGAGTCCACCCGCGAGCTGCGCAACTGGCTCCTGATTCAGGCCTTCGAAAGCGGCGTCACACCGGTTGGCGCCCAACCGGTTTCCGATGCCGGCGCCATCGAGAAAGCAGACGCGCTCGCGGAGAAGCTGGAGGGTTCTCACGGCGTTGCGACGAGCCGCTGACCGCACCCCCGAGCAGACGGCGGTTGCGCTGGTGTCGGCCGCGCGCGGCTATCACCGCCGCGAAGACAAGCCATTCTGGTGGGCGCACTTCGATCGACTGAACTACCCCGTCGACGAATGGGCCGACGAGACAGACGTTTTCATCGTCGAGCGAGGCCAAAGTCGCGGTCGACTGGCACCAGCCGCCTAGAGCACGCAAACTGCAGCGGCGAGTTACAGCTGACCGGCGAGCTGGCCCGCGGCGCGCTCAACGCCAGAGGTCTACGCGCTCTACGAGCCGCCGGCCCCGTCCGGGCTTGACCGACAACCCTGACCGACGCGCGACCGGGCGTGCCGAGGTCGTCGAGTGTCGACGATCCGAGCGTGCCGACGTCAGGTCATCGATCTGCGAGCGAACCCCGGCCGACGGCAGCACTTTTCACGAGCTGCCGTTCGCGCTGACGCCGGGCGGCCCGGTCAACACCAAGCCGCTACGCGACGCCATCGAAGCGGCGGCGGCCGATGTCGCCGCGGGGCTGCCACACCTCCCCCGCACCGCGGTGGCCGACATCCTGCTCCGACACCGGCCCCGGACTCGCAGCGGCGCGGACCTTCCCAGAAGCAGCGGCGCGATCGACGACATCACCGCCGCCCTGCTCGACCTGGATTCGTCGTACGTCGCGGTGCACGGACCGCCCGGAACCGGCAAGACCTACACCGCCGCGCATGTGATCACCCGACTGGTCACCGACCATGGCTGGCGCATCGGCGTGGTCGCGCAATCGCACGCGGTGGTGGAAAACCTGCTCGCAGGGTGCGATCAAGGCCGGCATCGACCCGACCAGGGTGGCCAAGAAGAGGCGACCGTCCAGGCGTCGCGTGGCAGCAGATCAGCGAGACCGAGTACGCCGGATTCATCAGCGGCACAACAGGATGCGTGATCGGCGGGACGGCCTGGGACTTCGCCAACCCGGGCCGGGTTCCACCGGGAAGTCTGGACCTGCTGGTGATCGACGAGGCCGGCCAGTTCTGCCTGGCCAACACGATCGCGGTGGCCGCGTCGGCCGCCAACCTGCTACTGCTCGGCGACCCGCAGCAGCTGCCGCAGGTCAGCCAGGGCACCCATCCCGAACCGGTCGACGGATCCGCGCTGGGCTGGCTGGTCGAAGACCATCGCACGCTGCCCGCCGAACGCGGCTACTTCCTGGACCTCTCGCGTCGCATGCATCCCGCGGTGTGCGCACCGGTATCGGCGCTGTCCTACGAGGGCCGGTTGCAGCCGTACACCGAAGTCACCGCCGCGCGTCGGCTGGACGGGTATCCGCCTGGGCTGCAGGTGCTTCGCGTTCACCACGAGGGCAATGCGACCGAGAGCCCCGAAGAAGCCGAGGCCATCGTCGACTTGATCCACTCGCTGGTCGGCCTGGACTGGACGGCCGAAGGCGGCACCCGGCCGCTGACGTCCAACGACGTGCTGGTGTTGGCGCCCTACAACGCTCAAGTCGTGCTGCTGCGCCGGCACCTGGCCGACGCGGGACTCGGCGACGTGCGGGTCGGGACCGTCGACAAGTTTCAGGGCGCCGAGGCGCCGGTGGCCATCGTCTCGATGACGGCCTCGTCCGTCGAGCGACATACCGCGCGGAATCCCGTTCCTGCTCAACCGGAATCGGCTGAATGTGGCGATCAGCCGCGCGCAGTATGCGGCTGTGATCGTCCGTGCGGACGCGCTGACCGAGTACCTGCCGGCCGCGCCGACCGGTCTGGTGGAACTCGGCGCGTTCCTGGCGTTGACGGCGCCGGACGCGCTGACCTAGCGCTCTGAGGCATTGCAATCGAGATTCACGGTGGCGTGCTGGTTACTCGAATTTCTTTGCGCCAACGGTCGATCTCGATGAAGCCGGCCGAATGAACGCCTGGTACCTCTCGGGATCCGCGTGACGCCGCCGCTCAGGTGGCCGACTCGCGATGACCGTTGCGCCGCTGTCGCGCGAGGTCGACCCTCCGTAGGTGTCGATGTCGTCGAGAAACGGTTCCTCGGGCTCGATCCGGCGCTGGTCCAACGGCGGGTATTCCTGCGACGCGGTGGAAACGCTGATCGTCGTCGACTGAAAGCCGTTGTGCGCCGTCCGCCGATTGGCTCGATCTCCGGTCGTTGTCGTCATGTCGTCGAGCAGGCTGTGCCACGACTCCACCGGCGCGGTGCGCCAGTTCTCGACCGGAGCCGGTCGGGGATGCTCCTTGTGCGTCGCCACGGTTCGGTCGCCGGCTCGAGCGGCAGGCCGACGAGCCGGGTCGCGGCGCGAGACGCCGTGGCGGCGCGGGCGCCGGCGACAGCGTGTACTCCACATAGTCGTCGTCGTCGTCGAAACCTTCCCGGTAGCTGTCGAAGCCGCTCTCGAAACCCTCTGCGGCGCTTGGCCGCACCCGAACGCGACGGGTCGGCGCGTCCAGGCTGTCGCTCGTGTTCACGCGATCCCGGCCGCTCGAGCGCACGTCGACGACCCGCCGGATCCGACCAGAAACAGCGCCGCACCGATCCCGAACAGCGCAACGAACGCGGGCAACAGCATCGACTGCGACATCGCGTCGGCGAAAGGCTCGTGCAGGAACTCCGGCATCTCCAGACCCCCACCCGAACCGGCCGGCGGGCCCGATCCGCCGTCGGGCATCGGCCCCAACGCGGCGGTGATTCGCGACGTCATGAACGACGCCATGCCGGCGCTGCCCAGCACGGCACCCACTTGGCGAGTCGCGTTGAACACACCGGAACTGGCGCCGGCAAGACGCAGCGGCAGGTTACGAGTCGCGGTCGCGGTGATCGGCGCCCAGATGAACGCCATCGCCGCACCCAGCACGAAGAACGGCAGCACCAATTCCCAGATCGGGGTGGACGGGGTCATCACGATGGAGAGCCAGGTGAGGCCGATCGCGAGACACGAAAACCCGAATCCGACCACCGGCCGCGGGTGCGCCCGGTCGACGAGCCGGCCGGCGATCGGCGCGAGCACACCGCTGGTAATCGCCATCGGCGCGGTCAACAAGGCGGAGCGGGTCGGCGACAATCCGCACACCGACTGGGCATAGAACATCAACGGCAAGATCATCCCGGTCGCCGCGAAGGCGATGACCACCGCAGCGACGTTGCACAGGCCGAAGTCGCGGTACGCGGAAGATGTCCAGCGGAATCAGCGGCTCGTGGGTGCTGATCGACTGCCAGTAGACGAACGCCGTCATCAGACCGATGCCCGCGACCAGCACCGCCCAGATCCACGGCGCCCAGTTGTGCGACTGCCCTTCCTGCAGCGAGAACACGATCAGGAACATCCCCACCCCGGACAGGCCCACCCCGATCAGGTCGAAGCGGTGCTTGTGGGTGGGCAGTTCGGGCACCAGCCAGACGCCAACCCCAAGCCGATGATCCCGATCGGGACGTTGACGAAGAAGATCCAGGCCCAACCCATCGCGTCCACCAGCACGCCGCCGGCAAGCGGTCCGACCAGCGTGGCCACGCCCGCGGTCGCGCCCCACACGCTCATCGCCACCCCGCGGCGCTCGACGGGGAAGACGCGGGTTATCAGTGACAGCGTCTGGGGCTCATCACCGCGGCGCCGATGCCCTGCGCCACCCGCGCGGTGATCAGCATGCCGATAGTGCCCGACAGCCCGCACCACAGCGAGGCGGCGGTGAACACGGCCAGACCGAGCAGATACAGGTTCTTCGGACCGAACCGGTCCCCGAGTCGACCGGCTACCAGCAGCGGGACCGCGTACGCCAACAGATAGGCGCTGGTCACCCAAATCACGGTGTCGTAGCTCGTGCCGAGCTTGACCATGATGCTGGGATTAGCGACCGCGACGATCGTCGAGTCGAGCAGGATCATGAAGAAGCCGACCATCATCGCCCATAGCGCGCTCCACGGATTCAGTCCGTCGGCGCGCTTCGCCGCCGCCGGGCCGCCGCCCGGTTGTCGATGAGCAGTCGCCGCGGTCATATCTGAACCCCATTCGTTTGATCGGCTCGCATCGAACCGGCAAAGGCCTGCAGCCACGAAAGCTCGGCGCGCGTGGTCGACAGCAGGTAGTCGAATGCCACCAGATACCCGGCGGGTGTGACGCCCGCGTCACGAAGCGCCATCATCTCGGCCACCTGAGCCTCGAGCGCCCCGACCCGGTCGTCCACTGCGCTGGCCGCGACGTCTGCATCCAGGGTATCGATCTCGGCGAGTGCGACGGCGAACTGCGGAAACTCATGCGCCGGCACGGCGATCAATTGACCCACCCGGGCGGCCAGCGCCTCGACGCCGGCGTCGGTGATCTCGTAGATGGCGCGCTCGGGCCGCCTGCCGTCGCGCGCGGTCCCAGCGCGCCGGATCAACTTCTCTTCGGTCAACCGGTCGACGACGTGATAGAGCGACCCGGGCCGGACCTTCACGATGCGATCGGCGTGACGTTCGACCAGTGTCTGGAACATCTCGTAACCGTGCATCGGGTGCACTCTGAGCAGCGCTAACACCGAAATACCCAATGAGGTGAGTTGATAGGCCATCGACTATCCGTCTTGCTCGGCGGGCCGCCCAGCTCATCGTCGGGCCGGGCGTGACCCCGCATCGTCATCGCACGTGTCTATCCCGGAGTATTCCCAATGGACTAATCGTGTGCACGCCTGGCCCCACGTTTGCCGGCACCGGCGCTAGCCTGAAGGCACGTCACCACCCGCGAGGAGCAAGGCAATCCACCACCGGAGGCATCCATGAGCGCCCGACGCAGCCGGTCATCGGCCGACTCACTGCCCGCGACCACCGAGGGGAAGCCCAAACGGTCGGCGCGGGCGTTAGCCAGCATCATCGAGCGCAGCTCCCGCATTCAGGGACCTGCCGCGGCCGCCTACGTCGAGAGACTGCGCCGTGCGGATCCCGATGCCGGCCCGGCCACAGTCGTCGCGAAGCTGGAGAAGCGCTACGTGGCCGCCGTCACGGCCAGCGGCGCGGCGGTCGGCTCGACAGCCGTCCTGCCAGGCCTGGGCACGCTGGCCGCGCTGTCCGCGGCCGCCGGCGAGACGGCGGTGTTCCTGGAGGCGACGGCGTTCTACGCACTGGCAGTCGCGTCGGTGTTCGGAGTGTCGACCGACGAACGAGAGCGGCGGCGCGCACTGGTGCTGTCAGTGCTGGTCGGCGACGACAGCAAGCAGGCGATGACCGAACTGATCGGCGGCGGCCGCACCAGCGGCGCATGGTTGTCGGAGGGCGTGGCATCGCTGCCGATGCCGGCCTTGTCACAGCTGAACTCGCGACTGCTCAAGCGCGCGGTCCGGCGGTTCACGCTGCGTCGCAGCGCGCTGCTGTTCGGCAAGATCCTGCCGGTCGGCATCGGCGCTCTGATCGGGGCCGTCGGCAACCGGGTGGCGGGCAGGAAGATCGTGCGCAACGCTCGCAGCGCGTTCGGGACGCCGCCGGCGAAGTGGCCGGTGACTCTGCACCTGTTACCAACGGCTTCCGACGCAGGCTGACCGCCGCGTGCCAGCAGACCCTTCCCGTCCGAAGTCACATGGCGAATCGACGGCAAAGGGTTAGCCTTTATGGGGGCGAAGTGACAAGCGTGGCCGTGCGCTTTCCGGACACAGGAATCGAGGCGAGCAGCTGCTGTGAGCAGTACGAGTTCACCATTCGGACAGAACGAATGGCTGGTCGAGGAGATGTACCGCAAGTTCCGCGACGACCCCTCCTCGGTCGACCCGAGCTGGCATGAGTTTTTGGTCGACTACAACCCCGAACCGACGGGCGACGCACCCGCTGAGGTGAAGCCGGCTCCGGCCCCGCCCGCGCCGCCACCGCCCCCATCACCGCCCGTAGCAACTCCCCCACAGGCCGCACCCGTGCCTGCCGCCTCCGGCAACGGCATGCCCAGCGCCCCGCAGCCGGCTGCCCAAGCTCCGGCACCCAAGCCGTCCGGACCTCCGCCCGCCGAAGGCGACGAGCTTCAAGTTCTGCGGGGCGCGGCCGCGGCCGTCGTCAAGAACATGTCGATGTCGCTGGATCTGCCGACGGCGACCAGCGTTCGGGCCATCCCGGCCAAGCTGATGATCGACAACCGCGTCGTGATCAACAACCAGCTCAAACGCACCCGCGGCGGCAAGATTTCGTTCACCCACATCCTGGGCTACGCGCTGGTGCAGGCGCTCAAGAGCTTCCCGAACATGAACCGGCACTACGCCGAGGTCGACGGCAAGCCGAACTCGGTCACGCCCGCGCACATCAATCTGGGTCTCGCCATCGACCTGCAGGGCAAGGACGGCAAGCGGGCACTGGTGGTCGCGGCCATCAAGCGCTGCGAAACCATGACCTTCGGCCAGTTCGTCACGGCCTACGAAGACATCGTCCGGCGCGCCCGCGACGGCAAGCTGACCGCCGAAGACTTTGCCGGCGTGACGATTTCGCTGACCAACCCGGGCACCATCGGCACCGTGCACTCGGTGCCGCGGCTGATGGCCGGCCAGGGCGCGATCATCGGTGTCGGCGCCATGGAGTACCCGGCCGAATTGCAGGGCGCCAGCGCGGAGCGCATCGCCGAGTTGGGCATCGGCAAGCTGATCACCCTCACCTCGACCTACGACCACCGCATCATCCAGGGCGCGGAATCTGGTGACTTCCTGCGCACCATTCACGAGCTGATCCTCGCCGACGCCTTCTGGGACGACCTGTTCCGCGAGATGGGTGTGCCGTACCTGCCGATCCGGTGGAGCACCGACAACCCCGACTCGATCGTCGACAAGAACGCCCGCGTGATGGAGTTGATCGCGGCGTACCGCAACCGCGGTCACCTGATGGCCGACATCGATCCACTTCGGTTGGACAACACCAGGTTCCGCAGCCACCCCGACCTCGAAGTGGTCACCCACGGGCTGACGCTGTGGGACCTCGACCGGGTGTTCAAGGTCAACGGCTTCGGCGGCTGGGAGTACCGGAAGCTGCGTGACATCCTGGGCCTGCTGCGCGACGCCTACTGTCGGCACATCGGTGTCGAGTACACCCACATCCTCGATCCCGAGCAACTGGCCTGGCTGGAAGAGCGGGTCGAGACCAAGCACGTCAAACCCACGGTGGCGCAGCAGAAGTACATCCTGAGCAAGCTCAATGCCGCCGAGGCGTTCGAGACGTTCCTGCAAACGAAATACGTTGGCCAGAAGCGGTTCTCGCTTGAGGGTGCCGAGAGCACCATCCCGCTGATGGATGCGGCGATCGACCAGTGCGCCGAGCACGGGCTCGACGAAGTGGTGATCGGCATGCCGCACCGCGGCCGGCTCAACGTGCTGGCCAACATCGTCGGCAAGCCGTACTCGCAGATTTTCAGCGAGTTCGAGGGCAACCTCAATCCCACTCAGGCGCACGGGTCCGGTGACGTCAAATACCACTTGGGCGCCACCGGCGTGTACCTGCAGATGTTCGGCGACAACGACATTCAGGTCTCGCTGACCGCGAACCCGTCGCACCTGGAGGCGGTCGACCCCGTAATGGAGGGCCTGGTCCGGGCCAAGCAGGACCTGCTCGACAAGGGCGAAGGCGAACGCGGCAACTCGGTCGTGCCGATGATGCTGCATGGCGACGCCGCCTTCGCCGGTCAGGGCGTGGTGGCCGAGACGCTGAACCTGGCCAAGCTCCCCGGCTACCGGGTCGGCGGCACCATTCACATCATCGTCAACAACCAGATCGGTTTCACCACCGCGCCGGAGTATTCGCGGTCCAGCGAGTACTGCACCGACGTCGCGAAAATGATTGGCGCGCCGATCTTCCACGTCAACGGCGACGACCCCGAAGCCTGCGTCTGGGTGGCGAAACTGGCCGTCGACTTCCGCCAGAAGTTCAAGAAGGACGTCATCATCGACATGCTGTGCTACCGCCGCCGCGGGCACAACGAGGGCGACGACCCGTCGATGACGAACCCGTACATGTACGACGTCGTCGACGTCAAACGTGGTGTCCGCAAGACCTACACCGAAGCGCTGATCGGCCGTGGCGACATCTCGATGAAAGAAGCCGAGGACGCGCTGCGCGACTATCAGGGCCAACTGGAGCGGGTCTTCAACGACGTCCGCGAACTCGAGAAGCACGGCGCGCAGGCAAGCCTGTCGGTGGAATCCAACCAGATGCTCGCCGCCGGCCTGGACACCGCTGTAGATAAGGCCCTGCTGGCTCGTATCGGTGACGCATTCCTTGCTCTCCCAGAGGGATTCGCCGCCCACCCGCGTGTCACCCCGGTGCTGGAGAAGCGCCGGGAGATGGCCTACGAAGGCAAGATCGACTGGGCCTTCGGTGAGCTACTGGCGCTGGGTTCGCTGGTGGCCGAAGGAAAACTGATCCGGCTGTCCGGGCAGGACACCCGTCGCGGCACCTTCTCCCAGCGGCATTCGGTGCTCATCGACCGGCAGACCGGCGAGGAGTTCACCCCGTTACAGCTGCTGACGGTCGACAAGGACGGCAACCCGACCGGCGGCAAGTTCATGGTGTTCGACTCGCCGTTGTCGGAGTACGCCGCCGTCGGCTTCGAGTACGGCTACACGGTCGGCAATCCGGATGCATTGGTGTTGTGGGAGGGCCAGTTCGGTGACTTCGTCAACGGCGCCCAGTCGATCATCGATGAGTTCATCAGCTCCGGCGAAGCCAAGTGGGGTCAGCTGTCCAGCGTGGTGCTGCTGCTGCCGCACGGGCATGAAGGGCAGGGCCCCGACCACACCTCCGGCCGCATCGAGCGCTTCCTGCAGTTGTGGGCGGAAGGCTCGATGACGATCGCGGTGCCGTCGACGCCCGCCAACTACTTCCACTTGCTGCGCCGCCACGCGCTTGACGGCGTGCAGCGTCCGCTGATCGTGTTCACCCCGAAGTCGATGCTGCGCAACAAGGCTGCGGTCAGCGATATCAAGGAGTTCACCGAGACGAGGTTCCACTCGGTGCTCGAGGAGCCCACCTACGACGAGGGGATCGGCGATCGCGGCAAGGCCACTCGAATGTTGTTGACCAGCGGCAAGATCTACTACGAACTGGCTGCCCGCAAAGCCAAGGACAACCGGGACGACGTCGCGATCGTGCGCATCGAGCAACTGGCGCCGCTGCCGTTCCACCGTCTCCAGGAGACCCTCGACCACTACCCGAACGTCGACCAGTACTTCTGGGTGCAGGAGGAGCCGGCCAACCAGGGCGCGTGGCCGCGGTTCGGCCTGGAGCTGCCCGAGCTGTTCGGAGACAAACTAGTTGGCATCAAACGGATTTCGCGTCGCGCTATGTCGGCACCATCGTCGGGTTCGTCGAAGGTACACGCCGTCGAGCAGCAGGAGATCATCGACGAGGCGTTCCGCTAGGCCCTCATCGATTTCGACGCTAGCGAGGAGAACTGCGAGTGAGCAGCACGCTAGCGTCGATCTCGTCGTCTAAACAAAGCCGCAAGGCTAGCGGCGCAGCGCCCGCTCGTAGAGGGCGTTCGTGCCGTTGGCTGAGCGATGGCCGGCCGTCGGCAACGGCCCAGTGGCGTCGGCATCCTCGGCTGGCGGGCGGACCGGCGCTGGAGCCGCCGACCGGCGCGGGATCCGCGGCGGACGCGACGCGACATTCATCGGCCACCAGAACCAACGGCCGAGCATCGCGGCGATGGACGGCATCAGGAACGAGCGAACGATCAACGTGTCGAACAGCAGGCCCAGACCGATCGTGGTGCCCACCTGACCGACAGCGCGGTTGTCGCTGACCATCATCGACGCCATGGTGAACGCGAACACCAGACCCGCGGCCGTCACAACCCGGCCGGTACCGCCCATGGCGCGGATGATGCCGGTCTTGAGCCCTGCGCCGATCTCCTCTTTGAAGCGAGCGACCAGCAACAGGTTGTAGTCGGATCCGACGGCCAACAGGATGATCACCGACATCACCATCACGAGCCAGTGCAGCTTGACCCCGAGAATGTACTGCCACAACAACACTGACATTCCGAACGATGCGCCCAGCGACAGCGCGACCGTGCCGACGATCACCAGTGCGGCCACCAGGCTGCGCGTGATGAGCAGCATGATGATGAAGATCATGCACAGCGAGGAGATGCCCGCGATCATGAAGTCGTAGTTCGACGCTTCCCGCAAATCCTTGAAAGTTGCTGCGGTGCCGGAGATGTAGACCTTCGCGTCCTCCAATGCGGTGCCCTTGAGTGATTCGTAGGCAGCCGTCTTGATGACGTCGATTCGTGACATGCCTTCGCCCGTCGCGGGGTCACCCTTGTGCGAGATGATGAAGCGCGCCGCTTTGCCGTCCGGTGACAGGAACAGCTTCTCGACTCGCTGGAAGTCCGGGTTGGCGAACACCTCGTGCGGCAGATAGAAGGAGTCGTCGGTCTTGGCGGCGTCGAAGTCCTTGCCCATCGCGGTCGCGTCGTCGCTGAGTTCGTTTGCCTGATCGAACATTCCGGACGCGGTGCTGTGCAGAGTCAACACCATGGTCCGCAGGCTGCGCATGGTCTCGATCTGCGGCGGCAGGAGCGCGACCAGTTGCGGCACGACGGTGTCGACGCTGTCCACGTCTTTGACGAGCTCACCCAGCTTTTCGCTGAGTTTGTCCACACCGTCAGTGGCGTTGTACGCCGACCGGATCGCCCAGCACATCGGGATGTTGTAGCAGTGCGGATCCGCGTAGAAGTAGCTGCGCAACGGCCGGAACGTGTCGTCGAAAGTGGCGATGTCGTCGCGTACTTCGTCGGTGATGGCCTTGGTGTCTTTGGTGACACCGGCGACGTGATGGGTGGTGCCGACCATCTGGTTCATCAGAACGTTCACGCGCTCCAGCGATTTGATGGTTCCGCCGAGCTGGTCGGCCAGCTTGGACATGTCATCCAGCCGGCCCCTGGCGACCTGCAGGTTCTGCAGCTGCCCGGCGTTCTGCATGCTGAGCAGGAACGGGATCGACGTGTGCTCGAGCGGCGTGCCCTGCGGCCGCGTGACGCTCTGCACCCGGGCGATTCCCTCGACGCGGAAAATGCTCTTGGCCAGCTTGTCCAACACCAGGAAGTCCGCCGAATTGCGCATGTCGTGATCGGACTCGATCATCAGAACTTCGGGCATCATGCGGGCCTGCGAGAAATGCCGTTCCGCAGCGGCCATTCCGACGTTGCCCGGGGTGTTCTTCGGAAGGTAGTCGCGGTCGATGTAGCTCACCTTGTAGCCCGGCAGCGCCAGCAATCCGACCATGGCGACCGCGCACGTCGCGGCGAAAATCGGTGCTGGCCAACGCACTACCGCGGTGCCGACCCGTCGCCAACCGCGCACGCTGTGCAGCCGTTTCGGTTCGAGTAGACCGAATCGGCTGCCGACCGAGATGACCGCCGGGATCAGCGTGAGCGCGACGGCGACCGCCACGAGCATGCCCACTGCGCAGGGTGCACCCACGGTCTGAAACACCGGCAGCCTGGCAAAGCTGAGGCAATACGTCGCACCGGCGATGGTCAGGCCGGAGGCCAGGACAACATGGGCGACGCCGCGATACGCGGTGAGGTAGGCGGTCTTGCGGTCCTCACCGTTGTGGCGCGCCTCGTGATAGCGCCCGATGAAGAAGATGCCGTAGTCGGTGCCGGCCGCGATCGCGAGTGATACCAACATATTTGTGGCAAACGTCGACAACTTGATGACGTCATGCAGAGCGAGGAACGCGACAATGCCTCGGGCGGCGGCCAATTCAATGCCGACCATGGCCAACAGCAGGGCCACCGTGATGAAAGATCGGTAAACGAACAGCAGCATCACGAAGATCACCGTGACCGTGGTAATCATGATCTTCACGATTGTCTTGTCGCCGCTCGTGAGACCGTCGGCCGCAACCGCCGCCGGACCGGTGACGTAGGCCTTCACCCCCTTCGGCGCGGGGATGCTGTCGACGATTTTCCGGACGGCGGCGACGGAATTGTTAGCCGATGTCTCGCCCTGGTTCCCAACCAGATTCAGCTGGACATAGGCGGCTTTGCCGTCGGGGCTCTGCGCACCCGCGGCGGTCAGCGGATCACCCCAGAAGTCCTGGATGTGCTGCACGTCTTTCGGGTCGGCTTTCAGTCGGCCGATGATGTCCTGGTAGTAGTGGTGCGCGTCGCCACCGAGCTTGTTGTCGCTCTCGATGACGATCATCGCCATGGCGTCGGAGTCCGACTCTTTGAACACCTTTCCGATGCGCGCGGCCGCCCTGACCGACGGCGCGTCCTTGGTACCCAGTGACACGGCATGATCGCGGGCAACCTGCTCCAGCGAGGGAATCGCCAGAGTCACGATCACGGTGATCGCCAACCAACCGAGAATGATGGGAACCGACAGCCGACGGACGATCCGCGCGGCCAATGTTCCCGGGGCGTGCTCGTGCCGGAGGTGGTGGCTCGTCATGCGCCCTTGACCCGGCAGTACGTGAACGCGTTCACTTCGTTCGAGATCCTCTCGGCCTTGACGTGACCGTCGACCACGATCCGGCAGCCAATGCTGTTGCTGTCACCCTGCGCCACAACGTTGCCCACGACGGCTGGGCTGTCCGTGGTGATCTTGATGGTCCACGGTAATCGTGCACCATCGACGCGATTTGGGTCAGAGTTCACATCAAAATAGCTGATGTCTACCACCGTACCCACCGGACCGAAGACCTCATATACGACGGACTTCTGCGCAAGTTGGCCGATGTCGGCGACTTCGGATCGTCCGTACGGCGAGTGCTTGTCCGAATCGGAGGCGGCACGGACCCGTGACACCGAGAAGCCTGCGGCACCGATGACCGCCAGCACAACCAGCGGTACTGCCCCGTCCCGAACGCCTGTGGCGCTTCGATACGTAAGCGACCAGTGGGACGAGTAAGCCACGCTGTCTCCCGAATGCGTCCGTGGGTTTTCCCATGCATTATCTAAGAATTGAGACTGTTTACTAAAGGCGTTCTAGCTGGACATATGCTCCCAATATCGCTTTTTCTCCGGCAATGGAATTTACGTTGCAACCACTCGTTCACCCGAATTGTCAACGAAAAGTGAAGCGCGGATAAAGACGCCAATAATTGCTCCAATTGTCAGCCCCTGAGCAAACGCATCCGGCAAACAACGGCGGGCACCCGAACGGCTGCGGCGCTGTTGAATGGTCGCGCCCGGCCTCGACGGTGAAATCCCATTTCGCGGTATTGCTTTCCGGTCGGCGCGGCGCGGTGCCCACGGACTGCACCGGCCAGGCATGCGACCCGTCCGGCCTGGACCCGCCGGTTTCGGGCTGTACCTGCGGTTTCCCCAAACGCCGACGATCTGCGGCGCCAGCCACGTTGTTGGGCGCCCCCGCGCGTCTGTCATACTTCCGCGATGGCCACCGCGAACCGCACGACCCGGCGCCCACTGGTTCATCGACTGGTGATAAACCCCTTCGTCTTTCGTTTGATATTCACGTCATTCGCCACCACCCGGTTCGCCTCTCAGACGCGTCTGCTCGGCGGCGATGACTGGTTGTTCTTCAACTACGGATACGAAGAAGATCCGCCAATGGGTATCCCGTTGGACGAGGCCGACGAACCGCACCGCTACTTCATCCAGCTCTACCACCGCACCGCGACCCAGGTAGACTTGGCCGGCAAGAAGGTGCTGGAGTGCAGCTGCGGCCACGGCGGCGGGGCCTCATATCTGGTGCGCACTCAGCACCCGGCCTCCTACACCGGACTGGACCTGAACCCGGCCGGCATCGAGTTCGCCAAGAACCGGCACCACCTGCCCAACCTGGATTTCATCGAGGGCAACGCTCAGGCGCTGCCGTTCGCCGACGAATCCTTCGACGCGCTGGTCAACGTCGAGGCCTCCCACCTCTACCCCGACGTCCCGAAATTCCTCAGCGAAGTGAAGCGCGTGCTGCGCCCGGGCGGGCATTTCCTCTACACCGACTTCCGGCCGCGTTCCGAGGTCGCCGAGTGGGAGGCAGACCTGGCCAACTCGGGTCTGCGACAGATTTCCATGTCGGTCATCGACCAGAATGTGCTGCGCGGCAACGAGAAGAACTCCCCGCGCAAGCAGGAGCGGATCAGTCAGCACCACGGCTCGGCGGTCAGCCGCACTTTCGCCCGCTACGCCAGCGACATGACCGACTGGGCGTTTAATGGCGCGCTGCGCGGCGGCGAGTACACCTACCGCGTGTACTTGTTCACCAAGGACTAACAGCGCGTTGACACGCTGAAATCTGTTGGTAGAGAACGAGAAGGGGGCGACATGGCAACGGCGACGGCCGATCCGGTGCGCCTGCCGCCTACTCTGCGGTTGCCGAAGCTCGTGCAGAGCGTGCTTTTTTTGACCTCGCTGCAGTATTCCGTCATACCCCGACTGAGCCGCCATTACGGCGGCCCGTTCACGATCAATCTGCCGGTTTTCGGCAAGATGATCGTCGTCCACGACCGTGACATCGTCAAAGAGGTCTATAGCTCCAGCTTCGATCTGATCGAACGCCCGACCAAGGTACTCGGGCAGGCGTTCGGGCCCGGCTCGACGTTCAGCCTACTAGGCAAGGAGCACTCAGAGCGGCGAAAGCTGGTGTTGCCCAACTTCTCCGGCAAGCGGGTGAAGAACTACGAGCGCATCGTCGAAGACGAGGTGCTGCGCGAAACCGCCGGTTGGCCGGAGGGCCAGGAGTTCGAAACGCTGGAGACGATGACCCGGCTGACGCTCAACGCGATCATGCGAGCCACCTTCGGCGAGCGCGCCGACGCGTTGGACGAACTTCGCATCGTGATCCCGCCGTTGATCACACTGGGTTCCCTCATGCAGCGGATGCCACCCGTGGTGCGACGCGAGTACGGACCTTGGAGTCCGGGCAGCAAGCTGGCGGGCTATCGGCGCCGTTTCGACGTCGTGATCGAAGAACTCCTTGCCGAGGCACGCGTGGATCCGGCGTTGGCCGATCGCGGCGACATGCTGGCGCTGCTGTTGCAGGCCCGCTACGAAGACGGCCAGCCGATCTCCGATCGCCACATCGCCGATGAGCTACTCACTCTCGTCGCCGCCGGTCACGAGACCACCGCCTCGCAGTTGGCCTGGGCCGTGGAGCGGTTGCGCCGCAACCCCGACGTGATGAGGCGACTCACCGAAGAAGTCGACGCCGGCGGATCCGAGCTGCGGCAGGCCACCATCTACGAAATTCAGCGTGTTCGGCCCACCATCGCGGCCTCACTGCGCACCACGAAAACGAGGGTCCGGGTCGGCGAGTGGGTGCTGCCCGAGGACACCTCGATCATGATCGACTTCCAACTCGCTCACGAGTCGGACACCAACTACACCGACCCGGAAGCGTTCAACCCGGATCGTTTCAACGGCGGCACCCCGCCGTCGTTCCGATGGGTGCCGTTTGGCGGCGGCATAAACCGTTGCGTAGGGGCATCTTTCGCCCATATGGAGATGGATATCACGCTGCGGACGCTGTTTCGTGAATTCCGTTTCACCCCGACCGATGCACCCGACGAGAGCCGCAACTTCCGCGGCGTGGCGATCGCGCCGGGCAAGGGCGGACGCGCGGTGGTGTACCGGCGGACCGACGCCGCGACCAGTGATCGCGACTCGGTATCCGTCGCCGACCACAGCAGCTGACTCGATCTCTGGCCTGGCATACTTCCCGGCATGCCTACGACTAAGGACCGCGTCACCGACATCGGCTACCGGGGCTACAAGGCCTTCATGAACAAGATCTGGTACCCGTTCCTGACCCGTCGGCTCAACACCCAGGACGTCACCTTCCTCAACTACGGCTACGAGGGCGACCCGCCGCTGAACCTTCCGCTGGACGAGAAGGACGCGGCCAACCGCTACTCGATCAACCTGTACAACCAGGTCGCCTCGCAGATCGACCTGGCCGGCAAGCAGGTGCTGGAGTGCAGCTGCGGCCACGGCGGCGGCGCGTCCTACATCGTGCGCACGTTCAAACCCGCCGAGTACACCGGTCTGGACTACAACCCGGACGGCGTCGCCTACTGCACCGAGCATCACAAGCTACCCGGCCTGAATTTCGTGCATGGCAATGCCGAAGATCTGCCGTTCCCGGACAACAGCTTTGACGCGATCGTGAATGTCGAAGCCTCACACGCCTATCCGACGCTGTCGAAGTTCCTGTCCGAGGTGGCACGAGTGCTGAAGCCGGGCGGAAGCCTCCTTTACGCCGACTTCCGCGGCCGCCCCGAATTCCCGGTGTGGGAGGGCGCCCTCGACGCGATGCCGCTGCGTCAGGTGTCCAAGCGAGTCATCAACGACGGCGTGATCCGCTCACTCGACGCCAGTGCGCAGCACAAGCTGGACTTGATCAGCGCGCAGCTACCGAAGTGGTTCCGGCCGTTCGGCCGCCACTTCGCCGGCGTGCCAGGTACCGGCATCTACAACCTCATCGAGAGCGGCGCCGCGGAGTACCGCATCTACCAGTTCATCAAGGACTGACCCGCACGGGCAAATCCGGGAACCCGGCACGCTAAGGGGACGACTTGGTCACGGCGACAACTGAACCGGTGCGGTTGCCGCCTGGGCCCCGGCTACCGAAAGCCGTCCAAGGGATTGCGTTGTTGACCGTGCTGAGCGCGGTGACGCCGATTCTGGGCCGGCGTTATGGCAGCACGTTCACCGCCAATCTGCCGGTCTTGGGCACAGTGGTGGTGGTCAGCGACGCGGCGCTGGCCAAGGACGTCTTCGCGAGCAGCGACCTGCTCGACCGTCCGACCAACCTCGGTGAGGTATTCGGTCCCGGGTCGACTTTTCTCCTCAATGGTGAGTCGCACCTCGAGCGCCGAAAAGTGCTTCACCCGGTGTTTCACGGTAAGCGGGTGGACGCCTATGAACACATCATCGAAGAAGAGGTGCTGCGTGAAACCGCGAATTGGCCGGAGGGGCGTGAGTTCAAAACGCATGAGTCGCTGAACCGCCTGGCACTCAACGCGATCCTGCGCGCGATGTTCGGCGACGAGCCGTCGGCGCTCGACGAACTTCGCAGTGTGGTGCCGACGATAGTCACACTTGGCTCCTTCCTCCACCAGCTGCCATCGGTTGTGCAGCGTGACTTCGGCCGGTGGAGTCTGGGCGGGCGGCTGGCGCAGTATCGGCAGCGCTTCGACGTCGCCATCGACTCACTGATCGCCAAGGCGCGGTCCGACCCGGCCTTCGACGCACGCAACGACGTGCTCGCGGTGCTGTTGCGGGTTCGCGACGACAACGGCGAACCGATCCCCGACCGGCACATCGCCAACGAGCTGCTGACGTTGGTGGGCGCCGGTCATGAGACGACCGCGAACCAGTTGGCCTGGATACTGGAACAACTGCGCCGGCATCCGCAGATACTGGAGCGCCTTGCCGCCGAGGGTGACACCGGCGGTTCGGCGTTGCGGCAGGCGACGATCTACGAAGCGCAGCGGATCCGGCCGACCATCGTGGCCTCCTTTCGGCGCACGAAGACGCGGGTTCGCTTGGGAGACTGGATTCTTCCCGAGGGCATCAATGTGGTGGTCAACTTTCAGCTTGCCCACGAATCGGCGGCCAACTTCCCCGACCCGGGTTCGTTCAACCCGGACCGATTCCTGAACACCAACCCGACACCATTTCGGTGGATGCCGTTCGGCGGGGGCGTAAACCGTTGCCCTGGCGCGTCGTTCGCGCACATGGAGATGGATACTGCGCTGCGCACTCTGCTTCGGGAGTTTCGATTCGAGCCGACCGATGTACGCGGTGAGCGGCGCCGCTACCGGGGTGTGGCGATCATGCCGTCGCGGGGAGGACGCGCGGTCGTCCGCCGGCGAACGGCCACCAAGGACTGATTGCCGGTCAGGCTATCGCGTAGTCCGACATCGGGAAAGTCTCCTGCTCCTTGACGGCGCTGCGCACCGATGTCGGACGGAACAGTGGCGCTTCGCCTTTGCCGGTGTGATTCCTGAACCAGTAGGACCGTGAGCCGACGCAATTGCCGAGTTCGAACGCGGAATCCTTCATCAGGCCGATCATCCGCTCGAGGAAGCGCGCGTTGGCGTCTTCGGTCACCTCGAAGGTGCGGGCGTCGCGCTGTTGCATCTCACCGAAAAGCCGTTCCATGTGCTTCATCTGGTATTCGACGGTGTTGAACCACGACAGGCCCACCCAGGCGTACGGGCTGGCCATTGACAGAAAGTTCGGGAAGCCAGGCATCGAAATACCTTGGTAGGCCTGGAATTGGGTCTCGCGCCACCACTTTCCGAGATTCTTGCCATCGCGTCCGATTACCTCGATCGCGGGCAGGTTGGCTTCCCAGACGTCGAATCCGGTTGCCAGAACCAAGGTGTCGACCAAGCGTTTGGTGCCGTCGTTGGCGACGATGCCGTCGGGCTCGATCCGGTCGATCCCGTTGGTCTCCAGGTGCACATGAGGCTTGGTGAATGCTCGATAAAAGTCGTTGGAGATGGTGGGCCGCTTGCAGCCGAAGTCGAAGTCGGGGTCCAGCTTTCGCGACAGTTCGCGGTTGCGCACCAGCAACAGCCGATAAAGCCGCGAGAACTGCGAGATGCCCTTGTTGAAGACCTTGAAGTACCGGAATTTCCACATGGTGATGACCATGGACCATTCCAGAATCGCATCGGTGTACCAACGCAGGGCCCGTTGAGTCACCGGGAACTTGGCGAAAATCTTCTGCACCAATGGGAAGAACTTCACGTCGAACTTCGGCAGTACCCAGATCGGGGTGCGCTGATACACGGTCAGCTCGGCGACTTCTTTCGCCAACTCCGGAACAACCTGCACACCCGTGGAGCCGGTTCCGATGACGGCGGCTCGACGGCCGGCCGGTGAGAAGTCGTCATCCCAGACAGCGGTATGGACGATGCGGCCACCGAACGTGTCGATACCCGGGATGTCCGGCATCTTCGGCTGACACAGGAAGCCGGTCGCCACGATCAGGTACTGCGTGCTCAGCGTCTCGCCGCCGGCCAGCGCCAGGCGCCACACCTGGGCATCCTCGTCCCACCGGGCACCTTCGACGGTGGTGTTGAACCGCATGAATCGCCGCACGTCGTACTTCTCGGCCACGTTCACGGCGTAACTCTTGAGTTCAGAACCCGGCGCATACAGCCGCGACCAGTACGGGTTCGGCTCGAACCGGTAGGAGAAGGTGGGCGACGGTTGATCGACTGAAAGGCCGGGATAGTGGTTGACGTGCCACGTTCCACCCAAATCGTCTTCGCGGTCGACGATCAGAACGTTCTCGTACCCCAGGCTCTTCAGCTGGATCGCGGCGCCGATACCGCCGAATCCCGCCCCCACGATGATCACATCGAACTGCTGGTCATCCATAAGCACTAAACGGTACCTTCTGCTGCACCGACGGTGAAACGACGCCGGACGACACCGGCCATTCGATCGGCGAGATGGGCAAGCAGGTCAGGCCCGCCGTCGCACCGGTCAGGTTCACGCTGTTCCTGGGCTCGGGGGCCGGTCCCAGCCCCCGTAGGGACCACCCAGCCCAGTACCGTCGTGCTGATCCCGTAGTTGCCTGACCCGGAGGGTCAACCAACGGACGGAGCGTGTGTACTGTCTAATGAGATTTGGCTGTTCGAGGGGCACGACCGCGCCGATCTTGAACCACCCGGGGGCGTACGAGATAGACATGAGAATGAGGCCGTTCCGTACTTGGTCTTTCACTCTCACCCGGTAAGCTCCAACCCGACCGTGCCCGTAGAGCGCATGTGCAGAACGTCGCATGCTGAGCTAACCCCGGAGGGAGGGCCTCGGTTTGCCGGTTTCGCTGGCGATCTTCTTCATCGTGCTGGGCGCCGTCCTATCGGTGACTCTGCTGCTCCTGCTCGCTTTTTTCGGTGTGGCCAGGCGTTTGAAGCGCAACATGGATGTGACGGATGACTCCGAGTACGCCGCTACCCTGACGTCGCTCTCGGAAGCATCGGTGCGCCACTTCAATCCCTATACCGACGTCGACTGGGAAGCGCCGATCTTCTCGGTCACCGAGAACGACCCACGCTGGGCGCTCTCCAAGTCAGACCCGCTCGGGAGTCATCCCTGGTACCAGGCCCAACCGCTGGACAAGCAGGTCGCCATCGGGATGTGGCGCCAAGCCAACATGGCCAAGGTCGGTACGCAATTCGAGGGCATCCTGGTCCGCGGACTGCTGCACTACGCCTTCTGGGTGCCGAACGGCTCGCCCGAGTACCGCTACTGCGTGCACGAGTCGATCGAGGAATGCAGCCACAGCCTGATGTTCCAGGAGATCGTCAACCGCATCGGCGTCGACGTTCCGGGGATGCCGCGCTGGCTGCGGGTGCTATCACCGATCGTCCCGTTCTACGCAGGTCCGCTGCCGAACGCGTTCTTCTTCGGGGTGTTGGCCGGTGAAGTGCCGTTCGATTACCTGCAGACCAACCTGCTGCGCGAGTCCGAGCCGCGGTCGATTCATCCGATCATGCAGGACTTGATCGCGATTCACGTTGCCGAAGAGGCCCGCCACATCTCGTTCGCGCACGAATACCTGCACCGGCGTGTTCCGCGGTTGACGTGGTACAGCCGCTTCTTTTTGTCGCTGTATGTGCCGGTCGTGATGCGGATGCTGGGCCAGGCGATGGTTGTGCCGTCGCGGCGCTTCTTCCGCCAGTTCGGCATCCCACGCTCGGTACGCAAGGACTTGTATTCCGGTGCCGGGCACTCGCGTCAGACGTTGCGGGACATGTTCGGCGACATCCGCATGCTGTGCGACGAACTGGGTTTGATGAACCCGTTGGCTTTGCTGATGTGGCGTATTTGCAGAATCAGCGGCCCCGCATCGCGTTATCGCAGTGAGCCGCAGCGCGCCAACGTACCGACGTCGGTCAATGCGGCTTAAATTCCTTGCCGCACAAGGCATCACGCGTTCGAGTAGTGTTTCATGATCAGTTTTCGTTGATACGCCGCCACTTTGGCGCATCAACGAGTTCGGGCCACCGATTCACGTCCGCGCGAACAAGGCATGCCAGAACAAGCACAATCGACCCTGTGCGATAATTCCAGCATGGTTCGTAGCCCTTCCTTGGACAACGTCGGCGCAAGTTTGGTCTACCGCATCGGGTCGACAGCGACGTACAAGAAGCTCTTCCGGTACTGGTACCCCTTGATGACGAAGCGCCTGAACCACGGCGACGATGTCCAGTTCCTGAACTGGGGCTACGAGGAAGACCCGCCGCTGGGCCTGCCGCTCGACCCGGCCGACGAGCCCAACCGGTACAGCATCCAGCTCTACCACCAGACCGCGACCCAGGACGGCGTCGACCTCGCCGGCAAGAAAGTCCTGGAGTGCAGCTCCGGCCACGGCGGGGGCGCCTCCTACCTGTCCCGCACGCTGAAACCGGCGTCCTACACCGGCCTCGACTTCAATGCGGCGGGGGTCAAATTCTGCAATGAGCGGCACAAGGTGCCAGGTCTGAGCTTCGTGCACGGCGACGCCGAGAACCTGCCGTTCCCCGACGAGTCCTTCGACGCGGTGGTCAACGTCGAGGCCTCGCACATTTACCCGCACTTCGACCGCTTCCTCAGCGAGGTCAAGCGGGTGCTGCGGCCCGGCGGGCACTTCCTGCACGTCGATTTCCGCAACCGCGACAATTTCGCGAATTGGGAGTCGGATCTGGCGAACTCGGGCATGCGGGAGGTCTCGCACCGTGTCATCAACGACGAGGTGCTGCGCGGCCTCAAGAAAAACTCGGCTCGCTCGAACGAGATCATCAACACTCGCCTGCCGGCGTTTCTGCGTAAGTTCGGCCGCGAGTTTGCCGTAGTCGACGGCTCGTGGTTCTACAACGACCTCGAACGCGGTGAAATCGACTACCGCGCATACCATCTCACGAAGGACTGAGGTCCTTCCGGGCGATTGCCCTTGCCTCGGTAGGTCTTCACGAGAGGGTTTGTCCGCATGACGCTGGCTCGCAGGCTGCGATTTCGCGCCAGCCTGATGAAGGTTGGTGTCGACGGCGCACTGGGGGTGGCGCGGGATAAGGCCACCTCGTACGGCTATTCGTTGACCGGCCGGGAAACCGCGCCCGCCACCGATTTCGACCCGTTTTCGGCCGACGTCATGCACGACCCGTACCCGGGCTACCAGTCTCTGCTCAACCGCGACGACGTTCCGAACGTCTGGTACAACCGCAAGCGCGCCATCTGGATCATCGCGGGTTACGACGATGTCCGAAAGGCATTGCGCGACAACGAGGAATTGTCGTCAGCCCAGAGCCAGAGCCGATTCCGGGTTTACCTGCCGTCGATGAACGCCGCCGACCCACCCGCCCACACGCGGCTGCGCAAATTCGTCTCCCGCGCTTTCACCGCGCGGGCGATGACGGCCTGGCAGACGAACATCAACGAGGTCGCCGACGAACTCGTCGACAACGTGATCGCCCAGCGTCACACCGAGGCCGTCAACGGCCTCGCCAAGCCGCTCCCGACCCGGTTGATCGCCAGAATGCTGGGCATACCGCAGCAAGATCAGCCGCAGTTCGTGGCGTGGTCGGACGACATGGTGGCGGGCGCCTTCGCGCCATTGACCGCGCACGGCATGCGGCTCTCCGCACGTTCTGGCAGCGCGACCGCGGCGATGCGCCGCAGCCTCGACCCGCTGATCGCGCAGCGGCGCCTCCATCCCGGCGATGATCTGATCTCGATGATGACGCCGGCCGATGCCGACGATTCGCTCACCGACGACGAAATCTTTTGGAGCGCAGCGATGTTGATCGGCGCCGGCAGCGAGACGACGACGAACATGTTGTCCGGTCTGCTGTTGACGCTTGCTCAGCGGCCAGAGTTGTACGCGCGACTGCGTGCGCACCCGGAGTTGATTCCGGCGGCCGTCGAAGAGCAGTTGCGGATGGGATCTCCGGTGCAGGGCTTCTATCGCACGGCGACGCGCGATTACACCGTGGGGTCCAACACGATTCCGGCCGGTGCGAGGGTACTGCTGCTGTTCGCCGCCGCCAACCGCGACCCGCGCCACTACGCGGACCCGGACACCTTCGACCTCGACCGCAATCCCACCGACCACCTGGCCTTCGGCGGCGGCGTGCATTACTGCCTGGGCGTACCACTGACGCGCCTGGAGGGCGCCCGCGTGTTCTCACAACTGCTACCCAGGGTGGAAGAGATTCGCTTGGCCGGGGAGTACCGCTATCTCGACAACCCGACAATGCGTGGGCTGGAACATCTTCCGCTGGAGTTGGTCCCCGCCAGGGGAACGTGACTCGCCGGGCTCAGAGCCCGCGGGTAACGAGCCAGGTGTCGATGCGGTCGGCGACTGTGGTCCAGCCGGGTTCGAGCATCATGTTGTGCCCCATGTCGGGGAAGAACTCCGCCTGAGTGCCGTAAGCACGTGCGGTGGCAAGGATTTCCTTGCGGGTATGCGCACCGTCTTCGTCAGCCCCGAGAACCAGGACGGGCGCCGTCACCCGTTTGGGTCGCGGCAGCCGCAGCAACAGGCAGTCGATGCCGATGCGGGAGCTGTCCTCCTGCAGCCTGGCCGCGTATTTGCGGACGTCGGCTTCCGGCGTGTGCGAGGAGAAGAACCGCTCTCGGGCCAGCTGCGGCGGATTGATGTACGGCAATGCTTTGCCGGTGATCGTCATCTTGACGAAGTCTGATGGACGTTGCCTTATCCAGCGCAACGCATTTCCGAGGTTTCCCTGCGGCGGAATGGACGTCATCAGCACGCCGCCCGGCGCGTCGTATCGCTCGAGATACTTCTGGACGATCAGGCCACCCATGGAATGGCCGATGATCACCGGTGGGCTGGGCATCTGCTCGGCGACCGAGCGAACATCCTCGACGTAGTCGGCGACCGAGCACGCCCGCAGCGGCTTGTCGGTCGGGCTCTCGCCGTGACCGCGGAAGCTCACCGCCGCTGCGCGATAACCCTTGTCGGCAAAATAGCTGAGGAAGTTCTCGTCCCAACACCACGCCGCGTGCCAGGCTCCGTGGACAAAAAGCAGCGGCACCGGGTGCGCCTCGCTGACACTGCCCTTCTCGATCACCTCAAGCACCGCGATAGCCTATCTGTCCGCTCTATTGGAACTCTGCAGTGTCCAATAATCCGTATGTGCGCTGGGCGTCTACTGGGGCGTCAATTCAGTTTATGCTGCGCACGCCGTGCGAGCAGCGGGAGCAGTTGTTCGTGCGGCGCAAAGCGGCAACATGCCGCGACCAGCCGATTTGCCCGTCCGGGAACGACGCGGGATTTGCCGGCATCCAAGCCGTCGATCGCGGCGCGCGCGACCTGGTCGGCGGATTTCCACATGAAACTTGGCAGGGTCGCGGCACGCTCTCCGGCGTCGAACCCCGCCACATCGTCGAATCCGGTGTCGACCGGTCCCGGACACAGAGCGCTCGCGACGACGCCTGTCCCGCGCAGTTCGCTACGGAGACTTTCGGTGTAAGACAACACAAATGCTTTGGCCGCGCCGTAGGCCGCGTGCCCGGGCAGCGGGTAGAAGCCGGCCAACGAGGAGACGTTCAGCACGGCGCCGGCGCCGCGCTCCACCATTCCCGGTAAAAACCTGCTGCACAGGTCCACTACGGCGGAGACGTCGACCTCGACGAGGTTAAGTTGTTGCTCGGGAATCGATTTTGCCACTGGGGCGCGCCTGGCCAGGCCGGCGTTGTTGATCAAGATGTCCGCCGCCATACCCAACGCTGCAACCCGGGCGGGCAGCGCCGCTCGGTCAGCCCGAATCGAGAGATCGGCCGGCAGGACATGCGCCTTGACACTCAGATCGTCGGCGAGCGCCTGAAGGCGGTCGGTCCGCCTGGCGACCAGCACCAGTTGATGGCCACGCCGCGCCAACTCGAGCGCGATGGCCTCGCCGATGCCCGACGAAGCACCGGTGACGACTGCCACTCGGTTTTCTGCTGGTGCCGGTAGGACCACGCGGAGTGACCTTACCTGGGTTGCTGGCGATAGCGACTTGAACAAACCGACTGCGTCACATTGGTGCAGTCAATGTCCAGAAACTCTCGGCCGGAGCCAAAACAAGGTAATTTATAGGCCGGTGCGCGGGGGTCGCACTCATGAATTGAGGTTCGATGTCACCCTGGAAAATTCGGGGGCTGGGGGTTGGCCTGCTCGCGGGTGCCTGCGCGCTCAACGCCGCTCCGGCGTGGGCGGACCCGGCAACCGACTCCGGCGACTACACCGCGCTGATCTTGGGCCACGCGTTCCTGTCGCAGCCGGACGCCACGTACATGCAGGAAGTGATCGACACCTACGTCGACAACGCGAAGGACTTCGGGCAGGCGCAGTACAACATCGTCGGCGACCCCGTCAGCGTGTACACGCCGGAAACCGATTACGGCTCGGGCCTGACCCAAGGCATCGCCGACCTGGACTCGCAACTCCAACCGCTACTGACCGCGAACCCCGACGCCTCTCTAGTCGTGGCCGGCTACTCGATGAGCAACTCGGTCATTACCCAGGAGATGATCAATCTCGCGGCTGAAGGGGTCAAAGACCCCAACCTGAAATTTGTGCTGGCCGAAAACCTGCAAAGTCCCGACGGCGGATTCTTCACCCGATTCCCGGAGATGTTCGGCGCGACCCTGCCGGCGACGCCGGCGGACACGCCTTTCGACACCACGAATTACACCATCGAGTACAGCGGAGCGTCCGACTTTCCGCAGTACTACGGCAACATGTATGCAGACCTCAACGCGGCGGATGGCTACGTCGACCTGCACCCCTATCTGCTGCCCGGCTGGCCGGCCTACTTCGACCCGTCGACGGTCGCTAATGCGGTGCCGGAGAACGTATCCGAGGGCTATACCGGCAACACCGACTACTTCCTGATCCCGACGCAGAATCTGCCACTCTTGGACGGGCTACACGCGATCGGTGGCACCTCGTCGTTCTCCGACATGATGCAGCCCGACATGCGGGTGCTGGTCGACCTGGGCTACAACTGGACCGGCGACGCGGACGTCAGCACACCCGCCACGCTGTCGAATCCGGACATCGACTTCACCGCCGTCAACGACTATCTCACCGCCGGCGCCGACCAGGGTATGCTCGCGTCGCTGGTCGACATCGGTCTTCTACCGCAGTCCGATCTCGCGGGTATCGCGGACCTCTACCCGTACGTCCCGGACGTCGGGAATCTGATGGCAGGGGCCCTCACCGACAACAACGCCGCGGCATTGGATGCGTCGCTGTCATCGGCCGCGTTGACGGACGCCCTGTCCGAATCGACGAACCCACTGGTGGTCGAGTTCGGATCCCTTTTCCCGACCATGGCGGCGAGTCTCGCCGATTACTTCCAGAGCCTCGCCAGTTTCCTCTGACAACCGCTCAAATCCGTTGACCGCCAAGCTTGTTGCGCTGATCACCGGCGCGACAAGTGGCATCGGTGAGGCCACCGCCTACCGGCTGCATGAACGTGGGTATTCGGTGTTCGCCACCGGCCGTAATCCCGAGGCGCTGGAAGCCCTGCGCGCCAGGGGCTTACAGGCTCGTGCGCTCGACGTCACCGACGAGGCCGCCGTGCGTCAGGTGGTCGACGAGATCAACAGCGAGCACGGCGGCGTCGACGTTCTGGTCAACAGTGCAGGTTACCCGCTCCCCCGCCCGCTCGAGCAGGTCGAATTGGACGAGCTGCGGCAGCTCTTCGAAACCAATGTGGTTGCCACACTTCACTTGTCGCAGGCTGTTTTACCGGGCATGCGGGCGCGTCGGCACGGCCGAATCATCACCATCGGCAGCACCGGGGGACGGTTCACCAGCCCGGGCGCCGGAGCGTACCACACCGTGAAATACGCCGTCGAGGCGCTGTCACTGTCGCTGGGCGCCGAGGTGGCGCGGTTCGGTGTTCGAGTCGTGTTGATCGACCCCACCGGGGTGCGAACGCCTTTCGTCACTTCGCAATTCGAGACCGAGCATGCCTATCCCGATGACGACCCGTACGGTCACTTCAAGGTCCGCTATTCCGAGATGACACGCCGGTTGGCCACCACGCCCGGGGCTACGGTCGATGCCGACACGGTGGCTCGCGCGGTGGTGCGGGTGGTCAAGACCCGAAATCCGAAGCCCCGCTACATCGTCGGCGCTTCGGGCAAAGTCTCAGTGTGGGCCCGAGCGCTGTTGAGCGACCGGATGTGGGACCGGGTGATGACGACGGGCTTGCGCTAGCGCCGATCGCCGGCCGCGAAACAGAGGCGGCGGCTGTGGAATTGGCCGATCGACGGCCCAGAGTTCTGTTTCGTGAAAGCAATCGGGCCCCCGGCATACGCCAGAGGCCCGATCACAGGTGAGCTCAGAACATGCTCGGTATCAAAGTGGCGAGGTCTGTGGCCAATTGGGGACCGAAGTCGGCGGCGAACTGCGTGCTGAAGTCCGTAGCCAATTGGCTCAGCGCTTCCGAACCCACGCCGGTGCCGAGGCTGGCCAGTAGCGAGGTCAGGTCGGTCGAGAGCGCGCTCGGGTCGAAGCCGCCCAGGACGGAGCTCAGGTCCGCCGTCACGCCGGTGGGATCTACCGAGCTCGCCGCCGTCGAGGCCGCACCCTCCCCGAGCAGCGAAGCGAGCGCCGTCGGGTCTCCCGGGAAGGAGAAGTCGGTCACTATGGTGTTGAGGTCGGCCGAAAGAGTCGGGTCGACCGGGTTGGTGCCGGCATCTTGGAACAACTTCACTAGATCGTCGCCGACCAACATGTAGTTGTAGCCGCCGTACTCGCCGACGAGTTCCCCGGACGAGTTGGTGATGCCCGCGGCGGTGGGGTCCGACAGATACGTCAGGTAGTTGGGGTCGGTCAGAATGCCTTCGTTGGTGTACAGCGCCGGCAGTTCGGGGTTGATGTTGCCCAGCGCCGTGTCGATCTGCGCGAGCTCGGTCGGAGAGAAGTTGTACGAACCCGTCTGCAGGAGTGCCACGGCATCGTTGATTTCCGGGATGGTCGCGTTGTTCTGTGCAGCGAAGTCACCGACGTAGCTGGCCAGCGACGTGTTGGACGGATCCAGTGCGAGAACGTCTTTCAACAGATCCAGTTGGGTGGTGCTGGCCGGTATGTCACACAAGGCCGGGCAAGCGGGGCTTCCCGCGACGAACGGATCGAACGCGACAACCGCACCTGCGGTGAGGTTCTGGAGGGACTGGCCGATGTCGGTCAAGCTCGGCAGATCGACGCCGGTGCCGTCGATACCGCCAGTCGGGGCGTCGAAAAAGCTGTTGTAGTAGGCCTCGAAGGGCCCCAACAGGTTCAGCTGGAAGTTGTCGCCGGCCCACGGCATGTAGTCGCCCGTGCCGGTGCCGTCGACGCCGGTGGTGCCGTCCAAGCCGAGCGATCCGGTTACACCGGGAGCGTCAGGGCCGACGTCGGGGCTCGGGTCGATCAGGCCCGGGTCATCGGCGGGGGTAAAGGTGAAGTTGCCGCTGGTCAAATCGGACAGCGGGACCTGCAACCAATTCGAGAACAGCGAGAAGGGTTCACCGTTCGCGTCGGTGCCGTGTCCGCTGAGCGCTTCCAGGAAGCCGATGTCGCGGTCGTAACCCGTGTTGCCGGTGATGACCTCCGGCGGGGTCATCGGGGCGCAGGCCTGGGCGTCGCAGGACGCGCTGGTCGGTAGCTCGGCCGCGGCCAGCAGACTGATCTGCTGCGCCAAGCCGGCCATGCCGGTCGAGTCCAGCGTCGGGTCGATCTCGGGCTGGCCGAGCCCCGAGATCTGCGGCGCGAACGGGAGCAAAGTGTCGAGAATGCCCATGTAGTGTCCGATGTCGCCCGGATCGGTACCCCAGATGTTCGTGGCGCTGGGAACCCACCAGTCACCGCTGAACAGCAGTGAGTTGCCGAGGACGTCGATGCCCGCGATCTCGTTGTAAGGGATGTTGACGACGTCGTCGAACAGGTTGATCGGCACGTCGGTGAAGTCGACCAGCCGGGTCTGCATGCTTCGGACAGGGACCTGCGAGGCTTTCGGCGCGGCCGGTGTGAGTACAACGGCACTAGTGGCGGCGACTGCCGCCGCGGCCAAGACGTACGTTCTCGACGCAGCCTGCATGACGCCCCCTTCTCCCCGTTTATATGAGTGCACGCTGAATTTACATTGATAACAGTTTGAGGCTCCAGCCAGGGGGATGATCGGACCCGTAAAGATTCCGTAAGTGACCCTGTGAATTACCTGGTAACTCGAATACAGAGTTATTCGGCGAACTCAAATTTCCCGCAGCAATAAGCGATCCCCCCAGCGGTGGGCTGGGGGGATCCGCTTATTGGGTCCGAGTAGTTCCGGCTAGAACAGGCTCAGCACGGACTGCGGCACGAAGGACGCAAAGTCCGCCGTGATCTGCGCCGAGATTTCGGCAAGCGCGGCGCTCACGGCATCCGAAGTCACCGTGGTGCCGAGGCTCGCCAACAGCGTGCTGAGGTCGGCCGTGAAGGTCGGGTCCAACGCGCTGGGGTCCACCGCCGCGCCCGGCGTTGCCGCCGCAGCTGCGACGGTCCCGCCGTCCAGCACGGCCTGAAGGGCCGCCGGGTTCCCCGCGAAGGTGAAATCACTCAGCAGCAGCTGGAGGTCCGCCGACAACGTCGGGTCCACTGGGTTGCTGCCGGCCGCTTCGATCACCTTCAGGAAATCGGTGCCGTCGAGCCACGGGTCGTAGCCGCCGTACACGCCCTCCAGTGGTGTGGTCGTCGTGGGCTCCGACACATACGACAAGTAATTGGGGTCGGTGATGATCCCGGCGTTGGTGTACAGCGCCGGCAGTTCGGGGTTGATTCTGCCCAGTGCCGCGTCGACGTCCGCCAACTGCTCCGGGCTGAAGTTGTACGAGCCGGTCTGCAACAGGGCGATGGAGTTGTTGATCTGATCCACCGTCGGCTCGTTGACCAACTGCGGGTTTGTCGCGTAGTCCGTCACCCAGGTCGAGAGCACGGTGTTGCTCGGGTCCATTTTGGCGATGTCCGCAACCAGCGCCGGGATCTGGTTCCCCGCGGCGATGTCGCACTCCGCCGGGCAGGCCGGGCTCCCTGCGGTGTAGGGGTCGAAGTCGATGATGAAGCCGGCCAACAGGTTCTCGAATGTGTGCGAAATCCCCAGCAGCCGTCAGATCCTGAACACCCGTCGCCGCCGTCGGATCCTGGGTCAAGCTGTCGTACAGGGTCTGGAACGGCTGCAGCAGGTTGAGCTGAAGTCCACCCCATCCCACGGCATGGTGTCACCGGCACCCGTGCCACCTTCGAATGGATCGCCGCTGCTCCCCCAACCGAGGAGCTGGGCCCACTCGGGGTTGACCGGGCCGCCGGGGTTGACGATTCCGGTGTCACCGGTGGGCTCGGCGCCTGCTTGGAAGGTGTAGCCGTTGAACAAGTTCTGCAATGGCACCTGGAAGAAGTTGGTGAACAGCCCGTTGGGGTCCCCGTTCGCGTCCGTGGCATGCCCCATCAAGGCCGCGAGGAACCCGATGTCGCGGTCGTATCCGGTGTTGCCGGTGAGACCTCCGGCGGGGTCATCGGGGCGCAGGAGATGGCGTCACACGAGGAACTCACCGGGAGCTCGGCGGCCAGCAAGCCGGCGAACTCGTAGTTCAGGCCGGGCTCGTACACGCCGGCGGAGTTGGTGAATCCCTCGGTGAACGCCGAGAACGGAATGAAGTTGTCGATCAGCGCGATGTGGGTGGGGTCACCCGGGTCGATGCCCCAGAGGTTCGTCGAGCTGGGCACCCACCAGGTGCCGGTGAAAAGGAACGAGTTCGCGACGGTGGCCAGGCCGCCACCGTCGAGCTCGTTGTAAGGAATGTTCAGGATGTCGTTGAACAGGTTCACCGGGATGTTGCCGACGTCGCCGGCATCGACCAGCTTGGTCTCGATGCTGCGGATGGTCAGCGGGATCTGGTGCGCCAGTACCGGCGTGACGACAACAGTGCTGACCGCGGCGAGCGCGGCTGCGGCCAGGACATAGGGACGCGAAGCGACCTGCACGTCTCCCCCTTCGGTGTTCGGCTAGCTCAACAGGACATGAACATACACTAAGAGATTCTAAGTTCAGGCGAAATCTGAACAATTCCGTGAGGAGGCAATCATGACCCCGATCACCGAAATTGGCGTCATGGTTAATACCGAATGGCAAGTCCGATAAATTGGACATTTCGGCGGATTCCCGGAAATCACCGTTATTGGCCGTGCCAGTCAGACAAACGCGTCAATCTCGCCGAATAGCACAGCGCTGACGAGACTACGAAACTCGCTGGCGGTCAACGCAATCAGCATGGCCGGCAACGGGTCGTCGCAGCGGGGTTCGGACCACATCGCGAATCGGCAAATTGCGATCGTCGACCCCACATTTAAAATGCAGTCAGAGCCGAAGTGGCCAGATCAGGCACCCACGCCGCGGTCAGGTCCTCCAGAAGGTTGGAGAACTCCGCCGACATTGCGGCTGCGTCAAATCCACCGAACAGCGCGCCGAGGTCGAGTTCGGCTGGATCGAAGCCGCCGAACCACGCACTCAGGTCGAACCCGGAGGCATCGAAGCCGCCTGATATCGCGCCCAGGTCGAAGGTCGCGGAGTCGAACACCTGTCCGATTTCGGACGCCTCGTCACGGACACCGAACAACTCTAGGAGTCCAGGCCAGACCAAAGCTGGGTTCCACCCGCCATAGATGGGCTCGAACTCGGAACCGGGATTGTTGATGAAGTCCAGGTAACCGGGATCGGTGAGAAATCCGGCATTGACAGCCAGGGCGGGCAGCGCCGGGTTGAGCTCCTCCAGTTGCGCCAGGGCATCGTCGAGTTGCTCGGGGGTGAGGTTGAACATTCCGGTCTGAAGCAACGCAATGGACGCCGCGACCTGATCGGGCGTCGCGTTGTTGTTCGGGAATTCCGCGCCGTCTTCGAAGCCGGCCAGCCACGCCTGGATCATCGGGTTGGACTGGTCGGGGTCGAACATCGCGACGAGGGCCCGGGTGCTCAAGCTCTCGGGAATGTCGCAGATGGCCGGGCACGCCGGGCTACCCGCGGTGTAGGGGTTGAACGCCGCGACCGATGAGGCGGCGACGGCCTGCAGGGCCCGGCCGAATTCCTCAAAAGTGGGAATCTGAATACCGGTCCCGGGGATATCGCCGTCGGCAGCCGGGTCGTCGAGCAGGTGTTCCCAGTAATTCTGGAACGGTTGGAAAAGGTTCAGGACGTAGGTGTGCCCATTCCACGGCATGGCGTCGTCATCGCCGATTGTGCCACCCAAGAACGGGTTTGAGCTGTCGCCGAATCCGAAGGCGGGATCGTTGATGGCAGGACCGCTGGGGTTGGTGGCGTCCTCGAAGGTGTAGCCGTTGATCAGGTCCTGAATGGGCACCTGGAACCAGTTCTGGAACAGCCCGAAGTTTTCGCCGCTGCCCTGACCCGACAGGGCATTGATGAATCCGATGGCCCGGTCGAACGAGGTGCTGCCGGTGATGACCTCCGGCGGCGTCATCGGGAAGCAGGTTTCGGCATCGCAGGAGTCACTCACCGGCAACTGGGCGGCGAGGAAACCGGCGATTTGGTACTGCAGCCCCCCAAGGCCCTGGTTGAACGCCGGGAAGGGCGCGAAGAAGTTCGTCAGCAGCGCGACCTTCGTCGGGTCGCCGGTGTCGATGCCCCACAGGTTCGTCGAGCTGGGCACCCACCAATTACCGCCCAAGAAGTTCGAGCCGGCCAGCGAGTTGAGCGCGTCGACTTCGTTGTTCGGAATGTTCGCCAGGTCGTAGAGCAGGTTGATGGGGACATTCAGCAAGGACTCGTCCACCAACTGGGTCTCGAGGCGCAGCATCGGCAGATGGATGGCCTTGTGCGCCATCGGCGTGACGGCGACCAGACCTGTCGCGGCCAACACTGCACCTGCCATGACATACGGACGCGCAGCAACCTGCATGGCGCGATCCCCCCTCCGATGGAAATAGCTGAATAGCTCCTGAAGTCAAACTCAGAAAGCTTCAGCTGTCGCCATTGAAGGGGCAGCTCTAAAAGACCTCATATCTATCTGGCCAACCTCATATCAAGAGGTCTGCCTCATGGTGAATGTCGAATTCGCCATTGTTCGGGCGGCGTGATAAAGGGCGCGGCAGGCGCTAGAACAGCCCGGTCGCGACGCTCGCCAGATCCGGCGCCAGGCTGGCGCCGAACAACGCAGCAAAGTCCGCCGCGAAAGCGGTGGGATCCAGTGCGCCCAGATCCGCGGTGGCGGCGCTGCCACCGAATAGGGCCAAGAGGTCGGGCAGGATCAAGTTGGGATCCAAGCCGCCGAACTCTGCCACCGGCGGGTCCGCTACCACTCCTGGCGACACGGCGAGGTAGCCGGGGTCGGTCAAGAATCCGGCGTTGATGACCAGATTCGGCAGCTCGGGGTTGATCGCGGTGAGCGAGTCGATGATGCTGGCCTCATCTGCCGGGGTGAACGTGAACAACCCGGTATCTAGCAGACCCTGGGTGTAGAGGATGTCCGTCTCGGTCGGAACGTTCGCGTAGCCACCCGCGACGGCGGTCAGCCACTCGTTGATGATCGGATTACCGCCCGGTGTCAACGCGTTGATGTCCTGCACGATCGGAAGGGTGATGCCGAGCGGGCCTTCCGAACCGAATGCTTCGCAGGCACCCGGGCAGACCGGGCTTCCCGGCTCGAACGGGTTGAAGGTCACGACAAACGCCGCGGCGTCGGCCTGCAATGCCGAGAAGAAGTCGTTGAAAGTCAACGACTCGATGCCGGTGCCGAACAGGCCGTCAGTCGACGGTGTTTCCAGCAAACTGTTGTAGAAGTTCTCGAACGGCTGGAACAGGTTGAAGGTGTATTCGTGGCCGGCCCATGGCACTTCCGTGGCGTTCGGGTCGAACAGTCCCGTGGCCGGGTCGTACGCGGGTGCGCCGGTGACTGGGTCGACGGTGCCGCCGAGGAAGAAGTTGGGGTTGCCGTCCTCGAAACCGAACCCGGAGTAGACCGGTCCAGCGGGGTCGATGCTGCCGTCGGCGGCCGGGTCGAAGGTGTATCCGCCCAGCAGGCTGTCGTCACCGGCGATGGGAACCGCGAAGAAGTGGCGAAACAACCCGAAATCGGGGTCGAACAGCGCCTTGCCGAAGCCGATGTCGCGGTCGATTCCGGTTATTCCAGTGATCACGTCCGGCGGAACGATGGGGTAGCAAGTCGTCACGGCGCAGGAGGCGCTGATCGGCAACTCGGATGCCAGCAGACCGGTGAGTTGGTAGTCCAGGCCGCCGAGACCTTCGGTGAGGCCCGGGAACGGTGCGAGCAACGAGTCGATCGCCGCGACGTGCCCCGGATCGCCGGGGTCGACGCCGAATATGTTGGCGGCGGAGACGACGAAAATGTTGTCGTTGAAGAACAGCGAGTCGGCGGCGGTGTCCAGGCCCTGAACCTCGTTGGCCGGGACGTTGACGATGTCATAGAACAGGTTCAACGGGATGTTGAGGACCGAGCCATCCGCATCGACGAGGCGAGTCTCGGCACTCACCACGGGAGGGTGTGCGGGCGGCGGCGCCGTGAACGGCGTGACGGCGATGGCACCCGTCGCCACGAGCATCGCAGCTACCAGGACATATGAGCGTGACACAGCTTGCACGACGATCCTCCCCGAATCTGCCTGAGCGCCGCTCAGTCCTGAACCTGAGAGGTTCATCTGAGAGTGATTCGGCGCTGAGCCCCCGTCGGACCGTGCGCCCAGTCGCCCAATATTTGCGATCGACGACCCGGTGTCTGGGTTTTGCGCTCAACCAGGCGCGATTGCCGCGGGTTCTCCAATTCTATGAGGTTGGCCAGAGCCTTCAGCTTGCGCTGCCAGATCGACCGAAAAGGTAGACAATAAGTCCGAGATCCCGGTCTTGGTGCATGTCTGACAGACGACGATCTACGTTCTGAGGAGCGCTGATTCGATGACATCCAAGCCCATCGCTCTGGTGACCGGAGCCACAAGTGGCATCGGTAAGGCCACCGCTTGCCGGCTGCAGGCCCGAAATTATGCAGTGTTCGCCGCCGGTCGCAATCCACACGCTCTGAATGAGCTGCAGTCTCGGGGCATGCATGCACGCACTCTCGACGTCACCAACGAGCGCGCCGTGGACGAACTTGTCGAGGAGATAGACACCGAGCACGGCGGCGTCGACGTCCTCGTCAACAATGCCGGGTTCGGGTTCGCCAGCCCTCTCGAGCAGGTGGCATTGAAGGACCTGCGAACCATCTACGAGACCAATGTGGTTGCGATGCTTCATCTTTCGCAAGCCGTACTACCCGGCATGCGGAGTCGCCGAGCCGGCACCATCGTCAACATCGGCAGCATCGTCGGCAGGTTCACCACTCCCGGCGCGGGCGCCTACCACATCACCAAGTACGGCGTCGAAGCCCTCTCGCTCGCGCTGCGCGCCGAAGTAGGGCAGTTCGGTGTCCGCGTCGCGTTGATCGAGCCGACCGGCGTGCGCGATACGAAGTTCGTCGAAGCACTGCGCAGGGCAACGCCGTCGAATGCCGATCAGGATCCCTACAGCGAGTTCAAGCGCCGTTACGACGAGATCCTGGGCGCCATGGGCGATTCGCCCCTCCTGACCGTCGATGCCGACACGGTCGCCCGTGCCGTCGTCCGGGCGGTGCACGCCAAAAACCCCAAGCCCCGCTACATCGTTGGAGCGTCCGGCAGGGCCTCGCTACTGGCCAGCCAGCTGTTGACCGACCGGATGTGGCATCGGCTCTTGATGAAGGGCCTCTGCGGGTAGCCCTGCGGCACAACGTATTTGCCCAATCCAGCGCACCCAGCGCCGCAACCGCGGTTCGGCGTCTAGAACAAGCTCAGCAGGCTTGTCGACAGTGTGGTCGGATCGAAATCAAGACTGGCCAGCAGCGCGCTCAGGTCCGTCGACAATTGGGACGGATCCACACTGCTCGCCAGGTCAGCGAAAGGTTCGATCGCGCCGGCGGAGAGCCCCATGCCGGGCTGCAGGCCGAGATCCGTCCACAATTGGTGGAAGAAGGCGGTCAGTTCGCTGAAATCGGGGCCGGTCCCGGCAGGCGGGCTTGGATTGCCGAAGTCCCAGAACCCTTGCTGCAGGATGTTCACCGAGTTGAGGATCTGCTCTTCGGTCGGCCCGTTGTAGTCGATCCCGGCGACGCCGGCGCCGTCGGCGTAGGCGGCCAGCCACTGCTCGATCATCGGGTTACCCGGCATGATGTTCGAGATGTCTTGCACCAGCGCTGGATAGTTCAGGAACTCAGGCAAGATGCTGCAGTCGCCCGGGCAGAAGGGGCTCCCGGGGGTAATCGGATCGAAGTCAACGATCGCTGCCGCAACGACCGCTTGAAAAGCTTGGGCGATCTCCGTGAAGGTAGGGAATTCGAAGCCGTTCAGGTCGGGGGTAGCCATCAAACTGTTGATGAAATTCTCGACGGGCACCCATGGCTGCAGGGTAAATGTGTCGCCAGCCCACGGCATTGCATTGTCGACGCCCGTACCTTCGAGGCCGAATCCAGAAACCACGGGGCCGCTGGGGTCGACGCTGCCGGGGGCGCTGGGGTCAAACGTGTAGCCGTTCTGCAGATCTGAGATCGGTACCTGGAACCAGTTGTCGACAAGCGGGAACTTCTGCCCGCCGGTGAGTTCCTGCAGGGTCCAGATGCCCTGGTCGATCCCCGTGATACCGGTGATGGGACTGGTCGGGACCATGGGCAAGCAGTCCGCGGCGGCACAAGCGCCGCTCACCGGGAGCTCGGCGGCCACGAACCCCCACAGCTGCTGGCCGAGGCCGGCGTCAAAGTCAGTTGCGGGGGCGTCAATTCCCGACAGCTCGGGGAACGGAAACAGTACGTCAGCAACGGACATGAAATGCGAGGGGTCCCCGGGGTCCACGCCCCAAAGGTTCGTCGCGCTGACGACGAACCAGTTCCCGGTGAAAAAGCCCGAATTCGCCAACGCGTCCATGGCCTGGACCTCGTAGTACGGAATGTTGACGATGTCCTGAAACAGGTTGAACGGAATGTTGAAGATGGAGGAGTCGACGAGCCGGGTGTCCGTGCTGACGGTGGGAGGCACGGCTGCCCGGAAAGAGGTCGGCGTGACAGCGATGACACCGGCCGCCGCGAGTGCCGCGGTCGCCATGACGCGCGATCGCGAAGCAGCCGGCATGACGGTCCTCTTCTTGGATTCCCTTAGTGCGACGTGAATTTACCCTAAGAGATTCTAAGTCGGAGGAAATCTTTTAAGAGTTCAGGCCGAATACATAGAAGTGATCAGGCTCAGCAAATTGACGCTGCTTTCAATCCGTGAGCTAGGTGCCCAACCAGGCGCGATTGCCGTAGGTGTCGAGGTGCGCCACCTGCTCGACCGCTATCCGTGTGGTCGGGCCGTAACGCCCGCGGGGCCAGCCGAGTGCCACCACGCAGCACGGCGTCACCGAGCGCGGCAGGCCGAGGATTTTCCGGGCCCGGGTCACTCCCCACAGCGGCAAGGTGATCAGCGAGGCGCCCAGGCCCATGCTGCGCGCCGCCAGTAGAAGGTTCTGCACGCTTGGGTAGATCGACCCCCAATATCCCGACACCGCGGCATGCGGCATCAGCGAATACGGCGCACGGCCCTCGCGGACGGTGAGCCGCAGACAGGCCACCACGAGCACCGGGATCTCGGTGAAGTGGTCGACCTGCCATTGCGCCGCGCGGATGACCTTGGCCAGCGACGGGTCGTCGTCACCGGCGCTGCTGAGCAGTCCACCGTAGGAAAATTTCCAGCCCTTGCGGTAGCGCCCGGCTAGTTTCTTGATCACGCTGCCGGTCTTTGACGACGATGAATTCCCAGTTCTGACCGTTGGCGCCGGTCGGTGCGCGCAACGCCAACTCGATGCACTTCAGGACGACGGCGTCGTCGACCGGCTCGGCGTGCACGCGGCGCACCGCCCGCTGCGTCAGCATCGCATCCTGCAGCGGCATGTTCAGACCGGCCAGCGCGTCGGAGGTGGACGGCGCCACCCGGAAGGCGTCGGCGTAGGGATTCGGCGTCGCTCTCGGTCATACGTTCAGGCGTTTTCCGTGACCCACCGGGCGGTGAAGTCTTGGACGTCCGGTATCCCCTTGGCGAATTCGCGCGCGATGAAACTCTCGACCGTCCCGCCCACCACCGGGACTTTGAACTCCACCGTCCCGTTCAGCGTCAGCAGCGAACCGCTCGCCGTGGGCGCCACCGACGCGTCCGCCGAGCCTGAGCCCGGGGCGCCGGTCACGGCGACGGTGATCCTTCCGCGAAGCTGATCGCCCGACGGCGTCCACGTCTCGGTGCTGCGGACGTTGATGTCGCGCCGATAGAACTTGGAGACGATCCCGGGCAGCACGTCGCGGCCGAGGTCCTGAACGGTGGTCACCCGCACCGTCCGGTCGTCGTCGACGACCAGGGATTCCAGCGTGGTGCCGCCGCTCATGTTCCCGAGCCGGGCCAGCCAGTACTCCTCGGTGCTGAAGGCGGTGTGAACCTGATCGACGCTGGCGGGCGATTCGACCGAGACATCAAAAGGACGAGGCATCGTTCAGTCCGTCCTAAACCGGTTCCTGGCCCGGCAGCGCCGAACTCTTGGCCAACAGCCGATCCGCCAGGCGGCCGGCGAAAGTCCGCGTCTGCTCCAGTTGTTCGGGCTGCACGTTGGTCGGCGGGAGCTTGAAGCCCAGCGACTTTTTGCGGTACTCCCCCGTGCCCAGATAGCTGGTCAACGCCAGCATCGAGTGCAGGTTGTCGCCGGGGTAGGTGAAGTGGATTTCGTCGACGTAGCGGCCGCCCTGTTCTTCGGCGAGCTCACGCACCCCTTCGAGATTGGCCTGCCAGAACGTGCGGCAGACGACGAACACCGCAAATGGCTTTCCGGACAACAAGTTACGTGCCTCGTCCGACTTCAGGAAGGAGCGCAACGGCATGCTGACGTTGTCCCACCAGGTCGGCGATCCGATCAGGATCAGGTCGTAGTCGCCGTCACGCACCGTGTCCGGGGTCTCGATCTCACCCGTCTCGTTGCGCTTCTGGGCACCCAGCACGCTGAGCATGTCGGGCCAGACCTTGCGCATCGGGAAACGCGAGAACTTCTCCGAGTACTTCGGGTCGGTGAACTTGATCTCGGCTTCGCTCACCTCGCAGCCACGGCTGCGGAAAACCTCACCCGCAGCGTCGAGGACTTTGTGCGCCTGCCCGGTGTACGAGTAGTACAGCAGTAAGACCCGCGGCGCGCGTGCGGTCGTATCCGTCATGGCTTCCTCCCTCTCCAAATGTCAGACACTATCTATGCGTGGTGACCCGCTGCGCCCGGCACCGCCGCGCTTGCGATCACCACTAGGCTTGCCAGTCGTGACCGACAAAGTTTCCATCGACCTCAACGGTCCGTCGCAGACGATGCTGACCACCCTGTACTGCAAGGCGCTGGACGCCGACTGGGTCCGGCCGATCCTGGGTGACGACTACGCCAAGGCGGCGGTGGCCCGAATCGACTACGACTGGGATGAACTCAAAGTCACCAACCGCTGGACGCCGCTGGTGACCGTGCGGACCGCGCAGTTCGACGTGTGGGCCGGCGAATTCCTGGCCGCTCACCCGAACGCCACCGTGATCCACGTCGGCTGCGGTCTGGACAGTCGGGTGTTCCGGCTGGACCCCGGCCCTGGCGTCGAGTGGTACGACGTCGACTATCCGGCGGTAATCTCGTTGCGCGAGAAGGTTTTTCCGAGCCGGGCGAACTACCACCTGGTGGCCACGCCGGCCACTGATCCCTCGTGGCTGGACCAGATCCCGGCCGACCGTCCGACGCTGCTGCTGGCCGAGGGCATCAGCATGTACCTGACCGAGGACGACGGCATCGAGCTGCTGCAGCACGTCATCGACCGGTTCGGTACCGGCGAGATCCACATCGACTACTACAGCCGACTGGTGGTCCGGTCGCAGAAAACGCACCGCCTGCAACGGCAGTCCGGTTCCACGCTGTACTGGGCCGTCGACAAACCGTCCGACGTTCTCGATCGCCTGACCGGCGCTCGATTGGTCGACGGGGTGACGTTTTTCGACGCCAGCACGTTCGGCCGCGCGTCGGGAGTGTTCCGGTTGATGCGACAGGCGGTCCGGGCCCTGCCGCCGCTGCGCCGAACCTTCCAGTACCACCGCTACGCCTACGGATCGGTTAACTGACGCTCGCGTGCTGCTCGGCGACTTCGACGAGCAGCGTACGAATGGCCTCGATCGACTTCTCCGGTCCCGGCCCGTGCGAGTGGTACTCGACGTTGAGCTGGTCGGCGTAGATCTGGGTGAAGTAGATCTCGATGCCGGCGCTGACCTGGAAGTAGAGCTCACCATGGGTCGCGGTCACCTCCACCCCCTCGGGTGTGCGCACCGGCGGCACCAATCCGTTGTCGGACAACAACACAACGTCGGGCATGCCCGGCGCGTTGCCGACGTACTGCGGGCTGAAGTGCAGGCGCGACTGCTGGATCACGCCGCCGTCCAGGTCGCCCTTGAACGTCGTCGCGATATCGCGGGCCAGCTCGACCACCGTGGTCTTCTGGTTGATCTCGGCGAGGTAGGTGCCCAGCCCGACCGGGTTGGTGCATCCGGTCGCCGACACCGGCGGCGACAAGAAATACCGCAGATCGACGGTGTAGATGAACGGCACCGGGATGTTCAGCCCGCCGCGCACCTGCCATTCCGCGATCAGGATCGCAGCCGACAGTACGGAATGCAGACCCAGCTTCTCGGCGCGGCAGAGTTCGACGATGGCATGCGTCTGACTCTCGCTGAGGCGGCACGAGACCATCGGAACACGCACGGGTGATGGGGGTTTCGCACCCGTGTCACCTCGTCGGGACGGCGGAAGGTCGTAGGCGAACAGCGCCGGCATGAACCGCTCGATGCCCGAACGCGGCCCTTTCTGAATGCCCCGGTCGGCGAGCACGGTCTCGATCGACTCCGGCGCTGGCTGCGCGGTCACCGGGCCGGTCTTCCCGTTGGTGACCAGATCGGTGTAGAACGACAGCAATTCCTCGATCAGACCGTACATGTGGTGGCCGTCGGCCAGCGCGTGGTGGACGTAGAGCGTGGGATGCGCCTGCCCGTCGCGGATGAACAGCCGCAGGTGCACGAGCGACTCGCCCTGGTCGAAATGCGGTGGCGGGTTGGCAGTTTGCGACGCGTCGACCTCGATCACCTCGAGTCCCGAGTGCATCAGGTCGTCGGCGACCAAGTCGTGACGACCGTCAGCGCCGCGTTCCAGGCGCGCGGTGAGCACCGGGTGCGCCTCGAGGAGAAGGTCGAACGCATCGGTCAACGCGTCGACATCGATGGGACCCTCGAGGTGCGCGGCGAGGCCGACGAAGTTGTGCGTCTCAGCGAGCATCTCCTCACTGAGCGCCAGCTTGCGAATGACCGACGATGGAAACACGTTTACCTTTCTAGCGTTGTCCTACGACAGGTCAACGAGTTCCATTTCGTCGCTGCCGGCGTCCGTCTCGTCGGCGGCGAGCGCTTCCCGGATCACCTCCAACAATGTCCGGGAGAACCCGCTGGCAAGTGACTGCACGGTGGCCCCGTCGATCCGCCGGCTGTCGTACCACCAGTCCAGATGCAGTACGCCGGCCGTACGGAAGACCCGCAACTCTATCCCGTGGCCCAGCCCCGAAATCGTTTCGCGCACCGGCAATGCGGTGTCGGAGTCGAATCGAATTGCGACGTCCTCGCCCAGTGGCGGCAGATCGGGGATCGTGCCGATGTACGAGAAGAAGATATCGGCCGGAACCGCAGCGCCGAGCGCACGCGCGGTGGGCCCGTACAGATAACGAAGGAGCCCGTAGCCGATTCCGTGATGCGGGACGGCAGTCAGTGTGTTGTGCACGTTGTCCAGCAGTTGCTTGGCGTCATCGTCTTTGGCGCAGCCGAGCGCGATCGGATAGATGGTGTTGAACCAGCCGACGGTGCGGCGCAGGTCGACGTCAGGTTTGAGCACCGACCGACCTTCGCCGCTGACGTCGACAGCGAGGGTTCCGTCACCGACCTGGTGAGCGATCGTCCGACCCAGTGCGGCCAAGAGCATTTCATCGATCGGCACGCGAAGCCGTCGGCGGGCATCATCGATCTCGGTTGTCTCCGCGACCGTCAGCGACGAGGCGCTCCTTGCCAGATCCGGCAGGCCAGGGACCCCGGCGGTCTGCTCGCTCGCCACCTTCAGAGTCGACGCCGTTGCCGTCTGCAGCCAGTAGTCGCGGCTCTCCACGACGGCCGGGTGGACGGCCAATGCCGCGCAGCGCTGCGACCACTCGGTCCACGGCGTCGTGACCGGTTGCAGCGCAATTTCTTCGCCGGCCAGTTGTTGCCCGAACGCGGTGAAGATATCGGTCAACAGGATGTCGCGCGACGCGTTATCGGCCACGATCGCCCGCACGCTGATCGCGAGGTAGGACGGGCCGCCCGGCACTCCGTTGACATATGTCGCGATCAGCGGGTTGGACGGGTCCTGTTGGCGGACTACGTCTATCAGTGTCGACAGCAGCGCATCGCGTTCCTGCGGGGTGCCTGGCCCGATGTCCTCGGGCAGCGACCGGGTGGCCAAGTCGGCGAAGTCGCCAGGCTCGCTGATCACCTGCTCCCAGGTGCCTGCGCGTTCGACGAGTCGTAGCCGCAGCGCCTCGTGGTGGTTGCGCAGCGCGGTCAGGACCGCGCAGATGTCTTCGACCTTCACGTCGGAGCGAAGCTGCAAGATCAGTGGAACCCGCCACTGCTCACGCTCGCGCACCCCGTGCTCGAGGAAGTAGGAGATGTTCGGCGGAACCGGCGGATGCGTGACATCGCCGAGCGACTGACGGGCCAGGCCGCCCGCCGCGTACCGGGCGGTCAACGCCTTGGCGAGGGCGGCCACGGACTGGTTCTCGTAGAGATCCTGCGGAGTGAGATCCAGGCCCTCGTTGGAGGCGGTCATCGCGACGCTGATCGCGACCAGCGAATCACCACCCAGCTCAAAGAAGTTCGCCTTGCGGTCGACCGTGGAAAGCCCAAGACACTGTGCCCAGATGCGCTGCAGGGTGGCTTCCATCGGCGACTGACCGTTCTTGGCGGCCGGGGTTGCCTCGCCGGGCCCGGGGCCAGCGGCCCCGTTGATACCCGCGGTGTCGCCTGCCCATACGTTGGCCCGGTGCTCGATCCAATGCCGTTGACGCTCAAAGGGATAACCAGGCAGCGTGATCAGCTGTGCCGGCTGCCCACCGCGCAACGGTGACCAGTCCACTTCGACGCCTGCCGACCAGAGCTGGCCCAACGCGAGCAGGAATGCGTCCCGATCGTCGCGGTTCTGGGCGTGATGACGCATCAGTCGCACCGCGCGGTGCCCGTTCGACCACCGGGGGTGCCGGCTCGCCGACGAGGTCAGCGTGCCGCCGGGCCCGACCTCGACCAGGACCCGGTTCGGGTCACCGAGCAGCACGTCGACCTCGTCGGAGAATCGAACGGTCGAGCGCACCTGGCGGGCCCACGTAGCCGGGTTGGTGGCCTCGCTGGCGGCCAGCCAGGTTCCAGTCACGTTGGACAGCAATGGAATCTGCGGCTCACGCAGCGTCTGGCGGGACAGGAAACCGGTGAACTCCGGGATCATCGAATCCATCAGACGCGAGTGGAACGCGTGCGACGTGCGGACCCGGCGCGCCACGATGCCCTTTTCGGTGAGGCGCTCGCTGAACTGGCGAATGCCCTCCTCGGACCCGGCAACCACGCAGCCGCCCGGCTCGTTGATCGCGGCGATGTCGACCTCACCGTTGAGGTGCTCGCCCACCGCTTCTGGGCTCAGCGCCACCGCGACCATTACGCCGCGCGGCGCGGCGTGCATCAGGCGGGCCCGCATCGACACCACCTTGATGGCGGTCTCGATGTCGAAGACGCCGGCGATGGTGCCGGCGACGTACTCACCGATGCTGTGACCGGCCAGCGCGGCGGGCCGGACACCGTAGCTCTCGATCAGCTTCGCCAGCGCGTACTCGACGGTGAACAGGGCGGGCTGGGTGCGGTCGGTGCGTTCCAAGTTGCGGGCGGTGCCTTCGAAGATCTCGGCGCGCAAGTCGACACCGAGCTCCTCGCCGAACCCGGCCGCGCACTGGTCGAAGTGCTCGGCGAACACCGGCTCGGTGTCATACAGTCCCCGGGCCATTCCGATGTGCTGAGCCCCCTGGCCGGGAAACAGGAAAACGACCCGGTCGGAATCCTTTGCACTCGGCGCGGATTCGCTGATGGACACGTTGTCGTGCTCGCCGGCCTCCAGCACCGCGATCGCGTCCTGGGTGTCTTTGACCACCGCGGCCATCCGAACGTTGTCCTTGCGGCGGCGGGTGAGCGTGTAGGCGACGTCGGCCAAATTCAGGTCGTCCTCGCCCAATTCGGCGGCCAACGACTTGCGTGACTGCTCCAGCGCCTCGGTGCTGCGCGCCGACATCAGCAGCACCTGCTTTGCCGTTACCGGCGACGATGAAGACGCGGGGACGCGGGGCGCTTCCTCGAGCACCACGTGCGCGTTGGTGCCACCGACACCGAACGAGCTGACCCCGGCGCGCAGCACGCCGTCCCATTCCCATGGTCCGTATTCACTGCGGACCTTGAAAGGTCCACGGTCGAGGTGTAATTCGGGGTTCGGGCTGGTGTAGTGCAGCGTCGCGGGGATAGCCCGATGCTTGAGGCACAGAATCGCCTTGATCAGGCTGGCGATACCGGCGGCGGATTCCAGGTGGCCGATGTTGGACTTGACCGAGCCGACGTAGCAGGGGCCGGAGCGGGTCTCCTCGGAAACCTCGAAAGCCTGGCGCAGGCCCTCGATTTCGATCGGGTCGCCCAGCGGCGTGCCGGTGCCGTGCGTCTCGATGTAGCTGATCTCCGACGCGTCGACCTCGGCGATCGCATGCGCCTCGGCGATGACGTCGGCCTGACCGGCCGCCGTGGGGGCGGCGTAGGTCATCTTCGTCGAGCCGTCGTTGTTCAACGCGGAACCGCGGATCACGGCGTGGATCCGGTCGCCGTCGTCGACCGCATCCTGCAGCGACTTGAGCACCACCACGCCGACACCGCTACCGAAAATCGTTCCATCCGAACGCGCGTCGAAGGGCCGGCAGTGACCGGTCGGCGACACCATCGAGCCCGGGGCGTACCAGTATCCGACGTGGTGCGGGATGCGCAGCGAGGCGCCGCCGGCCAGCGCCAGCTCGCACTCGCCGTTCAGGATGCTCTGGCAGGCCAGGTGCACCGCCACCAACGCCGACGAACAGGCCGTCTGCACCGATAGGGCCGGCCCGCGCAGGTTCAGCGCGTACGCCACCTTGGTGGCCAGGTAGTCCTTGTCGTTCTGCATGGACAGGTTGACCATGTCAAAGGTGATGCCTTGTCCCATAACCACATTGGGGTCATGGTTGGACATGATGTTGTGCAGCAGGTAGCCGCTGGTGGTGCTGGTCGCGTAGACGCCGACCGAACCCTCGATTTCAGCGGGGTCGTAGCCGGCGTCCTCGATCGCGTGGAACGCGGTCTGCAGGAACAGCCGATGCTGAGGGTCGGTCGAGCGCGCCACCTGCGGAGTGAATCCGAAGAAGTCGGCGTCGAATTCGTCGATGCCGTCCATCAATGCGGCGCGCCGCACGTAGGCGTGGTTGGCCAGCGCCTTCTCGGGAATGCCTTCGGCCAGTAGATCGTCTTCGGCCAGCGTGACGATCGACTCCTCGCCGCGGCGCAGGTTGTCCCAGAATGCCGACAGCGTGTTGGCGCCGGGCAAGCGGGCCGCCATGCCGACCACCGCGATCGCGTTGGTCGGCAATTCGCTGTTGCTGGTCACACTCGATCTCCTACCTTTCGCCGAGCCGCCGCACGCTGCCGGGCCGCGGCGCGTTTGTTGGCTCGGTCACGGACTCCACCGCCGCTGTCGGCCTTGTCGTCGCTCTCGAGGCCCAGCTGGCGGATCAAGTCGGTTGTCAATGCGGTGAGCGACGCGCCCTGCAGCAGCAGGGCCACGGGCGGTTCCACACCGAAGTCGCCGCGAACAGTGTTGCGGATTCGCACGGCCATAAGCGAATCCATGCCCAGTTCGGTCAGGGGCTGGTCGGAGTCGAGTGTGCTGCCCTTCGGGTAGCCCATGATGGCCAGGATGCGGGTGGCGAGTCGGGCGATGACGACCCGGTTCACCTCGGCGGCGTCCAGTTCGCGCAGCGCGTCGGGGCCGGCCCAGTCGTCGTCCTCGTCGTCAATGTCGAGTTCGGCGGCGAGCTTCGAGAAGAAGCCGAGCTGTTGAATCTCCGGGAAGGCGGCCGCGGCGCGGTCCAGCCGCAGCCGGGCAACCCCGATGTTGGTGGGCCGGCCGGCCAGAATGGCCTCCAGTGCCTCGATGCCTTCGGCCGGCGAAATGGGGTCCAGCGCAGAGAACGTCAACGCGCGGGCCACGCCGATGTCGGACCACTGGCCCCAGTTGATGGTGGTGGCAGGCAATCCCGACGCACGTCGCCAGTCGACGAGGCCGTCCAGCCAGGCGCTGGCGGCGGCGTAGGCGCCCTGCCCGGGTGCGCCCAACAGCGAGGACGTCGACGAGAAGCCGAGCCACCAATCGAGTTCGTTGCCGACGGGCCCAGAAGTGACAGCGTGCAGCCGCAGCGCGCCGATGGCTTTCGGCGCCCATACCCGCTCGAGGCTGTCCTGGCTGAGGCCGGCGACGATCTGATCGTCGAGCACGACGGCGCTGTGCATCAGTCCGCGCAGCGTCAGCCCGGTCTCTTCGGCCGCGCTCACCAGCTTTTCGGCGACTCCGGGTGCGGCGATATCGCCGAGCACAACCGCGATCTGGGCGCGCTGCCCGAGTTCCTCAACCAGCGCCTGCGCCTCGTCGGAGGGCGTGGACCTGCCGTTGAGCACCACGCGCCCGGCACCGCTGTCGACCAACCAGCGGGCCATGGCCAGGCCGAGCCCGCGCAGCCCACCGGTGATGATGTAGGAGCCGTCCGTCCGGACGGCCGTGCCGCTCTTAACGTTCGCCAGCGTCGCGCGGGAAAGCCGCTTGGCGTAACGCTTTTCGTCACGCCACGCGATCACGTCGTCGCCGGAGAGACCGAACTCGGCGCTCAGCGCAGAGACGGCGTCGCCGGACAGATCCACCAACGTGGTGCGCAGGTCCGGGTGCTCGTAGGCCAGCACGCGGATCAGGCCGGTCAGGGCGCTGACCGACGGGTCGCCCAACTCGCCGTCGTTGACCGCGAGTCCGTCGCGGGACACCACCCACAGCCGTGGCGGTTTGCCGTGCCAGCCGGTGAGGATGGTGCGGACCGTCGACGCGACTCCCCAGGTCAGGTCGCGGCCGCGGCCCGCAGCGTCGCTGGACTCGGAGCCGTCGAACGACTGCCGGCCCGCAAAGACGACCACGCCGACCGGTGGCAACTCGGCGTCTCCGGCGGCTTGCGAGAACGCTTCCAGCACAGCCGATTCCTGCGACAGATCGGCGGTGAGGACCCGTCGGGTCGGCGCGGCGAATGCGGCGGTGAACTCCTTGGCGACCGCTTCGGACTCGGCACCGTCGGTCAGCACCAGCCAGCTGCCTTCCGGAGCCGTCACGCCGGCGTCGACCGGGGTCTCGACCCATTCGGTGTCGAAGATCTTCTGCTCCAACGGCAATGGCACACTGCGGCGTTGCACGCGCTGCAGGTAGATGCCGCTGATCTCGGCGGTGGGCTTACCCGTCTCGTCGGTGATCAGCACACGCCCGTTGATTCCGGCGCCGTCACCGTCGGGGTTGACCAACTCGGCGCGGCACCGGGCACGACGGCCGACCTCGCCGAACACCCGGATTTTCTCGAAAGACACCGGAAGATAGGTGGCTTCGTCGGAGTCGGCCAACGATTCGCTGGACAGCGCGGCCGCGAGGCCCTGCAGGGCCGCGTCGAGTAGCACCGGGTGGATGCGGTATCCGCGGTGTCCGGTCGCCTCGTCGGGCAGGACGATCTCAGTCTCCGACGTTCCGTTGGGACGGCGGACGATGCGGGTCAGCGCGGCGAACGCCTGCCCGTGGTGCAGACCGGTGGCGCGCAGTGCGGAATACAGGTCCGCGGGCGAGAGCACCGTACCGGGCTCTGACGACACCGGCGGCACGGTCGGTGGTTCCGACTGTCCCACTTCGACTTTCGCGACAGCGTGGCGGATCCAGGCCCCGTTGGCCGACCGGGAGTGGATCTCGACGCGAATCTCGTCGCCGTCCTTCTCGCCGCGGGTCAGCTGCGTGGTGAGCTGCGTCGAGTCGCCGAGCGGCAGCATCTGCTCGACCTCGACGCCGACGGACACCGACGTGGCCGGCAGACCGAGGGCTTCGCTGGCAGCGGCCAGAGCGATCTCGCCGAAGCCGGTCCCGGGCATGACCGGCTGGCCGTGCACCTTGTGGTCGAGCATGTAGGGGACGAGTTCGGTGCCGACATCGGCGGTGAAGACATGATCGCGGCCCGACGGCAACTCGACGTGCGTGCCGAGCAGCGGGTGGGCGCTGGCCGCCTGCCGGGTGGTCGCCGTCGGTGCCGCCCAGTAGCGGACGTGCTGCCACGGGGTCGGGGGCAGGTCGATGAGTTTCTTTGTGCCGCCGGCATTTACCGCCGCTGCGGCGACCGAGGGCGGCCGCACCGTCGCCAGCTGAGTGTGGAACGTCAGTGTCTCGGGGTTGTCGCGGGTCAAGGTTCCCACGACCTGGGCGCCCCCGCGTGGCTTGGCCGATTCCAGCGTGCCGTTGATGGCGTGGCTGAGCAGCGGGTGCGGGCTCACTTCGACGAAGGCCGAATTGTTTACTGGCCCTTCCAAAGCCTTCGCTATAGCCTGACTGAACCGCACCGGGTTGCGCAGGTTGACCACCCAGTAGTCGGCGTCAAATTTCGGCGCAGCATCGCCCTCCTGACCAACTGTGCTGATCAGCGGAATCTTCGGCGTCTGCGGCTTCAGTTCGGCCAGTGCATCTTTGAGCTCGCCCAGGATCGGGTCGACGGTCGGGTGGTGCGAGGCCACATCCACCTCGACTCGTCGGGCCAACTTGCCCTGCGCGTCCACCACCGCGATGGCCGCGTCGACCTGCTCGGGCGGTCCGGCGATCACCGTCTGCTGCGGCGCGGCGTAAACCGCCACCGTGATGTCGGGGTACTCCCCGACCAGCTTCTCGGCCTCGGCGGCACCCAACTCCAGCAATGCCATCGCGCCTTGGCCGGACAACCGCGACATCAACTTCGACCGCGTCGCAATGACTTTCAAACCGTCGGCCGGGCTCAACGCACCCGACACCACCGCCGCGGTCACTTCGCCCATCGAATGACCGATCACCGCATCGGGCTCGACCCCGTACGACCGCCACAGCGCCGTCAACGCCAACTGCATACCCACCAGCACCGGCTGGATACGCTCGATCCCGACAACCGACTCACCGGATAGCAACGTGTCGCGCAGCGAAAAACCAACCTGCGCAACGAAATCGGGCTCTAATTCGGCCACGGCCGCGGCAAACGCAGGCTCATCGGCCAACAACTGCCGACCCATGCCCGCCCACTGCGAACCCTGACCCGAGTATATGAACACGGTGCCCTTGCCACGCGGAACATCGTGCGGGGCGACGACTCCGGGCGTCGGTTTTCCGGCGGCCAGCGCCCGCAGACCGGCCACGACCTCGCTGCGGTCGCGCGCTGACACCGTGGCGATTTTGCTGTGACGGCTGCGGTACAGGTTGACGGTGTGCGCGATGTCGGCCAACGGCACGTCGGCACCCTGACCCGACATCCAATCGGCCAGTGCCGCAGCCCAAGCCACGACTCGCTGCTCGGTTTTGCCGGAGATCGTCAGCGTCGTGACCGGGGAAGCCGACTCGTCCACCGGCGCCGGATCCGGGCCCTGCTCGATCACAACGTGAGCATTCGTCCCGCCGATGCCGAACGACGAGATGGCGGCACGGCGCGGGCCTTCTTCGGCCGGCCAGGGGCGCAGCTCGGTCGGCACGAAGAGCCGGGTCGACTTGTGGTCGATCGCTGGATTCCATTGCGAGAAGTTGAGGTTCGGCGGAATCTGGGACCGCTGCACCGAGAGGGCCGCCTTGATGAACCCGGCGATGCCGGCCGCGGCCTCGAGGTGACCGAAGTTCGATTTCACTGCGCCCAAGGCACAGTCGCCGTCGCCCTTGCCGTACTGGTCGGCCAGCGCTTCGAATTCGATCGGGTCGCCCAGTCCGGTTCCGGTGCCGTGCGCCTCGATGTAGTTCACCGAGCGCGCGGGCACATCGCCGCTGCGCAGCGCGCTCCTGATGACGTCTTGCTGCGCAATGGTGTTGGGCGCGGTGAGGCCGTTGGACCGGCCGTCCTGGTTGACCGCGGAACCTCGCACGACGGCGAGCACCCGGTCCCGGTCGCGCACGGCGTCGGTGAGCCGCTTGAGCACCACGACCCCGCAGCCTTCGCCGCGGACGAATCCGTCGGCCCGGGAGTCGAACGAGTAGCACCGGCCGTTCGGGGACAGCATGCCCCACTTGGCCATCGCGATCTGGGTTTCCGGGCGCAGGATCAAGCTGACCCCGCCGGCCAGGGCCAGGTCGCTTTCCCGCAACCGCAGGCTCTGGCAGGCCAGATGGATCGTCACCAGCGACGACGAGCAGGCCGAGTCGATCGCCACCGCCGGTCCGCGCAACCCCAACAGGTACGCGATGCGCCCGACGGCTACCGCGTGCGCATTACCGGTCGCGGAGTAGGCGTCGATGGCATCGGGGTTGGCAGCCGAAATCGTCTGGTATTCCCCGTAATACACGCCCATCATCACCGCGGCACGCACCCCGGAGAGGTCCTCGGTCGCGATCCCGGCATGCTCGAGGGCTTCGTAGGCCACTTCCAGCATCAACCGCTGCTGAGGATCCATGGCCTCGGCTTCACGCGGGGAGATACCGAAGTAGTCGGCGTCGAAGCCCGACACATCGGACAGGAAGCCGCCCCACTTGGACGACATTCGACCGGGCGCAAACTGATCCGGGTCGTAAAACTCGTCGGCGTTCCAGCGGTCCACCGGGATCTCACTGATCCCGTTGCCGCCGTTGGCCAGGAAGTTCCAGTAGCCGTCGGGGCCGTTCGCGTCGCCGGGAAAACGGCACCCGATGCCCACCACCGCGATCGGCTCGGCCGCGACCACCCGGGAGGAACTGTCGAATTTCTGCGTGATCGCGTCCCGCTGTTCGTCGGACATCGCCGAAACTCGGTCGTAAATGGTCGCCATCAGAAGATTCTTCCCATCAAAAAAGACCGCCGTCACTGCTCGCCGAAGCCGACTCGACACTGTCGAACAAGTCATCCAACACACTGCGCTCCGGTTCGGCCGCCGAACCGCCGGAATCTTCCTCCGGCAGGTCGGCGGGCGCAAGCAGGCCGGCCACGTACGTCGCCAGCGATGCGATGGTCGGATGGTTGAACAACATGTTCGCCGACACATCCAGTCCGACCATTTTCTTGGTCTCCTTGAGGACCGTCATGGCCATCATCGAGTCCAGGCCAAGTTCAGGGAACGGCGCGTCGAGATTGATCGCCGAGGGCGACATCCTCAGTTCGCGGGCCAGGATGGCCTGCAGGCGGGTCTGCAATTCGGTGAGTCGCTGCTGCGTTGACAGCGTGGACCAGTCCGGCGCCGCGGCCGTCGTAGATCCTGCGTCCTCGACCCGGTGCTCGACAACCGGGGCGTCGAATTCCGAGGCGATTTTTTCGAAGTAGTCCAGGTCACCGAACTCGGGCGTGGCCGCGAGTACGCGGTCGAGTCGCAGTCGTCCGACCCCCACCCGGGTGAGCGGACCGCCGACCAGGGTCTGCAACGCTTCGATGCCCTCGTCAGGCGTGATGGGGTCGAGCACGCTGTAGGTCAGCTTGCTGCTCATACCGACCGCGGACCATTGTCCCCAGTTGATCGCCGTGGCGGGTCGCCCGGATGCGCGTCGCCACGTCATCAGCGCGTCGAGCCAGGCGTTGCCGGTGGTGTAGGCCAACTGACCGGGTAGCCCCAGCATGGTGGCCATCGACGAGAAGCCGACCCACCAATCCATCTCGGTGTTGGCGGTCGCGGCGTTCAACCGCAACGCGCCGGCCACCTTGGGCTTCCAGACCCGTTCCAGGCCTTCCCGGGTCAGGGCACTCACGAGGCCGTCGCCGGTGACGCCGGCGCCGTGCACGAGTCCGCGCAGCGGCCGTCCCGTCTCTTCGGCGGCGGCCACCAGCCGTTCCGCGACGCCCGCGGTGGCGATGTCGCCGGCCACGAAGACGACGTCGGCGCCCAGGCCGTCGATGTACTCGCGCTGCTCGTCGGAGGGTTCGCTACGGCCGTTGAGCACAATCCGGCCCGCGCCCTGCTCGACCAGCCAGCGGGTGACGACCGTGCCGAGGCCACCCAGACCGCCGGTGAGGATGTAGGAGCCGTCGGCTCGAACCACCGCCTCGTGCCCGCCGCCGTCCAGCGTCGCGCGCACCAGGCGTTCGACGTAGCGGCCGTCTTCGCGCAGGGCGACGACGTCGTCGCCGGTCGAGGCCGCCAGCTCGTTGAGCAATGCGTCGGCCAACTGCTTTGCACCGCTCGCGCCCGAGATATCGAGCAGCGTGGCCCCGAGATCCGGTTCGCCGGCCAGCACGCGGGCCGCTTCCCCGGGGAACCGCCAGTTGCGGATGAGTCCCTTGAGCGCGCCGATCGCCGGGTCCCCCGGCTCGTCGTCGTGGACCGACAGCCCATCGCGGGTGACCAGCCAGAGTCGCGGCGAGCGCGCCCTTCCAGCCGTCGACCGCCGCGTGCGCCGCCGCCGAGATGTCCACCACCAGGTCCTGCGCCCGCTGCAGAGCACCATCGGTGGCATCTGTGTCAAAGCCGTCGAACGGACGGTTGGCCAGCAGCACGATGACGCCGACCGGCTTCGCGTCAGCGGCGGTCTTGGCGAACGCCTCCGCCACCGCGGACTCATCGGCCAATCTGGCGCTGATCGCACGCCGGTTCGACGAGGTGAGCTTGTCCGTGACCGCGGCTGCCAGATCGGTTGTCTCGGCGGCAGGGTCAGCTTCGGCCAGCACCACCCAGGTGCCGTCGGCCACCGCGCCGCCGGGCGCGGCCGGGCTCGGCACCCAAGCGGCGTCGAAGATCTTCTGCTCCAACGGCAGCGGCACGCTGGCCAGGTCGACGGGCTTCAACTCGACACCGGTCAGCTCAGCGAGCACGGTGCCGGCGTCGTCCGCCAAGACGACTCGGCCGCGGTGGCCCTCCGAACCCTGCTCGAGCTCGGCGTGGCTGTGGGCCCGGCCGCGGATCGGCGCGAACACCCGGATCGTCTCCACCGAAACCGCTTGGTAGGACGTGTCTTCCGACTCGGTGGGAATGGCGGCGGCCAATTGCTGCAACGCCGCGTCCAGCAGCACCGGGTGGATGCGGAACTCGGGGTGATCGGCGATGTCGTCGGGCAACACGATTTCCATGCGCTGCCCGGCGGCCTGGCCGGCCGGCGCGACCTGTTGGGTCACGTCGGCCACGGCGTGCCGGGTCCAGCTGCCACCGGCCGAGCGGGCCGCAATCTCAACGCGATTCACCCCCGCGGTCTGCGAGAGCTGGGTGGTGACGCGGGTCTGGTCGTCCAGGATCAGTGGCCGCTCGATGGCGAGCGCGCTGATCTGCACCCCGTCACCTAGTGCCTGGGTGACGGCGGCCAGCGCCATCTCGGCGAAGCCGGCCGCCGAGATCGCGGCCCGACCGTGAATGGTGTGGTGGGCCAACCACGGCAGCGTCTCGACACCGACGTCGGTCTGCCACACGTGCTCGTGGCCGGAGGGCAGTTCGACATGCGCGCCCAGTAGCGGGTGGAGGTTGGTCAGCCGCTGGCCGGCCGGCTTCTTCTCGACCCAGTAGCTGGCATGCAGCCACGGCGAGGCGGGAATGTCGGCGCGGCGGCGACCGTCGCTGCCGCCGGTCACGCCGATGGTGGCGAGTTGCTCGTGGACCGACAGCGTCTCGTCGTCGCCGCGCTTCATCGCCGCAGTGACGGCGAACTGGTCGCGGGACGACACCGAGGCCAACGTCTCCCCGATGCCGTGGGTGAGCAGTGGGTGCGGGCTGATTTCGATAAATGTATGAATTCCGTGCTCTTCAAAGGCCTTCGCGACGGCCTGGCTGAACCGCACCGGGTTACGCAGGTTGACTACCCAGTAGTCAGCGTCGAATTTGGGGTCACCGTCGGCCTGGCCCACCGTGCTGATCAACGGGATCCGCGGCGTCTGCGGCTTCAGGTCGGCGAGCGCGTCTTTCAACTCGGCCAGGATCGGGTCGACCGTCGGGTGATGCGAGGCCACGTCGACCTCCACGCGGCGGGCCAACAGGCCTTGGGCGTCGACCGCGGCCATCGCGGCGTCGATCTGCTCGGGCGGACCGGCGATCACCGTCTGGTGCGGAGCGGAGTACACCGCCACCGTCACGTCCGGGTACTGCCCGACCAGCTTCTCGGCCTCGGCAGCATCCAATTCGACCAGCGCCATCGCGCCCTGACCGGACAACCGCGACATCAACTTCGACCGCGTCGCAATGACTTTCAAACCGTCGGCGGGACTCAGCGCGCCGGAGGCGACCGCGGCCGTGACCTCACCCATCGAATGACCGATCACCGCATCGGGCTCGACCCCGTACGACCGCCACAGCGCCGTCAACGCCAACTGCATACCGACCAGCACCGGCTGGATGCGCTCGATCCCGACGACCGACTCACCGGATAGCAACGTGTCGCGCAGCGAAAAGCCAACCTGCGCAACGAAATCAGGCTCCAAATCGGCCACCGCCGCGGCGAACGCAGGCTCGTCGGCCAGCAACTGCCGACCCATACCCGGCCACTGCGAACCCTGACCCGAATACAGGAACACCGTGCCGGAGCCGTGCGGCTTCTCGGCGGGTTCCACGACACCAGTCGCGGGTTCACCGGCGGCCAGTGCGCGCAATCCGGCGATCGCCTGCTCGTGGTTGCGCGCCGTGACCGCGGCGAAGCTGCGGTACCGGCCGCGGTGGTTGTTGACGGTGTGCGCGACGTCGGCCAATGGCACGCCGGCGCCCGCACCGGACATCCAGTCAGCCAGCATGCCGGCGATCGGCGCGATGCGCGCCGGATTCTTTCCGGAGATCACCAGGGTGTTGATCACCGGCTCCGGCTGTGCGGCAACCGCTTCCGTGACCGGAGCCTGCTCGACGACCACGTGTGCGTTGGTGCCGCTGACGCCGAACGACGAGACGCCCGCGCGACGCGGACGGCTCACCTCGGGCCACGCCATCCCGCCGGCGGCGATGGTGAACTTCGACGCGCCGGCACCGGCGTTCGGGGTCAACCCGGTGAAGTGCAGGTGCGGCGGAATGTAGCCGTGGCTCATGCTGAGCACGGTCTTGATGAAGCCGGCGATGCCGGCGGAGTTCTCCAGGTGGCCCAGGTTTGTCTTGACCGAACCCAGTACCAGCGGCGCCGAGTCGTCGCGCTGACCGAACACCGCACTCAGCGCGTCGAGTTCGATCGGGTCGCCCAGCGCAGTACCGGTGCCGTGCGCCTCGATGTAGTCGATCTCCGACGGCTCCAACCGGGCCGACGCCAGCGCCGCGCGCAGGACCGCCTGTTGCGCCGGACCGCTGGGTACCGTCTGGCCACTGCTCGGGCCGTCCTGGTTGACGGCCGAACCGCGGACCAGGGCCAGCACGTTATCCCCTTCGCGCACAGCGTCACTGAGTCGCTTGAGGACGATCACACCGCAGCCTTCGCTGCGCACGTAGCCGTTGGCGTTGGCGTCGAAGGTCTTGCACTGGCCGTCTGGGGCGAGCATTCCCCAGCGCGAGCACGCGATGCTGTTCTCCGGGGTCAGGATCAGGTTGGTGCCGGCGGCCAGCGCCTGGTCCGTTTCGCGACGGCGCAGGCTCTGGCAGGCCAGATGGATGGCGACGAGCGACGACGAGCACGCGGTGTCGAGCACCACGGCCGGGCCATGCGCGCCAAGGAAATAGGACAGCCGACCGGCGGCGAAGTTCGAGGCGTTGCCGAACGGCAGGTACGGGTCGAAGTCCTCTGGGCGCACTCCGCCATCGGTCGAGAGCCAGTAGTAGTCGCTGGTGGTCAGGCCGACATAGATCCCGGTCTGGCTGTTGCGCACCGCCTTGGGCGTGACGCCGGCGTTTTCCAGTGCCTCCCAAGCGACTTCGAGCAGCAACCGCTGCTGGGGATCCATCGCGACCGCTTCGCGCGGGGAGATCCCGAAGAACTCGGCGTCGAACTGGTCGGGCTGCCAGGAGGTGAGGAAGCCGCCCTCCCGATTGCAGATCGTGCCCGGACGGGTGTGGTCGTCGGAGAAGTAGGCGTCGGCGTCCCAGCGGTCCTCCGGGACCCGGATCACGCCGCTGACGCCGTCATGCAGCAGCTGCCAGTAGTCGTCGGGGGTATTGACGCCACCCGGCAGCCGGCAGGCCATGCCCACCACAGCAATCGGTTCGAGATCGGCCTTCTCAGCGATCTCCAGCCGGGCCGTCAGGTCATCGATCTTGCGAAGGGCCTCGGTGATGATCGCCCGACGATCTGACGATGCAGTCATCGGCGATCAACCCAGCCTTTCTGACAGCTGCTTGAGGAGTTCGTCGTCACTGAAGTCGTCGTAGTCGTCAGCGCTCTCGTCCTCGGTGGCTTCGGCCACCTCCGGAAGCAGGGTGGCCAGGTAGTCCGACAACGCATCGACGGTCGGGTAGTCGAACACCACCGACGCCGGGCAGCGTCTCGCCCAGGCTGTCCGAGAGGGCGCGCTGCAGCGTGACGCTCATCAGCGAATCCATGCCGGACTGGAAGAACCCCGCGGTCGGATCGAGCAGCTGCGCCGACGCCAGGCCCATCGCGCCGACAACCTGCGCGGTGACGTGGTCGACCAGGAGGCCGCGACGTCGGGTTGGGTCGGCCTCGCGCAACGCATCCCGGAACTCGGTGCTGCGGGCCGCGGAGCTGTCGTCACCGGCGGCGTCGGTCGACAGCAGGTCGTCCACGATGCGCAGCGCCGCCCTGGTGCGGTACGCGGCGGCGAGCAGGGGCCAGTTGGCGGCGACGAGGGTCGGCCGCGATCCGGCGCCCGGGCCGGTGAGCAGCGGCAGCGCCTTGATGGCGATGTCGTCGGCCATCGGCTCCAGGCCAGAGGACAGGGTGACCTGACGCTCCTCTTCGGATTGCCCGTCGGACAACGATTTCCACAGTCCCCAGTTGATCGCGGTGGCCGGAAGACCGGCGGCCCGGCGAGCCAGCGCGAACGTGTCCAGGAAGGTGGTGGTCGCGGTGTAGTGCGCCAGCCAGCGAGACCCGGTCAGACCGGAGATCGACGAGAACAGCACGAACTGATCGACCTTGTGCGCCAACGAAAGCCGGTGCAGCACCGAGACCACGTCCAGCTTGGGCCGGAACATTGCGGTGACGTCGTCTGCCGTCATGTCCAGCAGTGTGATCGGCCCACCGCCGAAGGCCGCCACGTAAATACCGGCCAACGGCGGCAGGTCGTTACCGAAGCGGTCGAACACCGCGCTCAGCGCGGTTTCGTCGGCGGCGTCGGCGGCAGCCGTCACCAGCGTGGTGCCGGATGGCGCCAGGCGGGCGGCCAGATCGTCGAGCTTCGAACCGGGGTTACGCGAGACGGCGACCACCGTGCCCGCACCCGAGTCGGCCAGTTGCTGGATCAGGTGCGGACCGATGTTGCCCGTCGCACCGATCACCAGATAGCTGCTGTCGGCGGACAATTCGGCCGGGGCGGTCGAGGTCGCCGAAGGCGGCAAGCCCGTCTGCAGCCGCGGGACCCGACGCACGCCGGCCCGGTAGACCACTTGGTCCTCGTGGTCGTCGGCCTGAGCCTCGTCGACCACGTAGGAGGCGGCCATACCGTCGGGCACCGACTCGTCGATGTCGATGACGCGGCCCCAGAATTCGGGATGCTCCAGCGCGAGCGTGCGACCGAGGCCCCATAGCACGGCCTGCGACGCGTTCGCCCGGTCGCCGTCAGTGACCGGCTGGGCGTTGCGGGTGAGCAGGTAAAGCTCTGGCGCCACGCCCATCTCGGCGATCGCGGCGGTCAGCCGTCGCGCGGCATTGAACAGGCCGTAGCCGGCCTCGAAGTCGAACTGGCCACCGGTGACCTGCGGGGCGTACAGCACGTGAGTCACCCCGGCGAGCGCGTCGGTGATCGCCGTGGGGTCCGCGCCGTCGGCCAACAACGCCGTCGGCTCGACCATCGCGGCGAATTCGTCGTCGAGGACCCGGCCGATCTCGTCGCCCAGACCGGAGTCGGTGATGACCAGCCACGAGCTGTCGGTGTCGGCTTTCTTGCCGGTCACCTCGCGGGCCGGCCAGGCGAGGTTCAGGTACCACTCCGACGGGACCGGCCCGTCGACGGGCGCGACGGCGGGTGAATCGGCAAAGGTGGCAACGCTTCTGGTCGGGGTGATCGGCCGCGTACTCACCCAGAATCGGCTGTGGTGCCACGGCGTGGTCGGCAGCACCGGATGCGGCTCGACCGGGTGCGTGGTCTGCGGCGGGTGGCTGGTGTGGACGGTGTTCAGATTGGTGTGGAACCGGATCGCGTCGTCGCCGTCGCGCCACAGCGTGCCGACGCTGTGGTGATGACTGCTGGGATCCAGCGTGTCGCCGACGGCGTTCATCAAAATCGGGTGCGCGCTGATCTCGATGAAGGTGCCGTGTTCCTCGGCGGCTGCGGCGACGGCCTGACTGAGCCGCGCCGGCTGACGCACGTTGGCCACCCAGTAGTCGGCGTCCAGCATCGGCGACGCGAAGCCTTCCATGACCGTCGAATAGAACGGGATGGTCGGAATCTCGGGGGTCAAATCCGCCAGCGCGGTGCGCAATTCATCCAGGATCGGGTCCATGAACGCGGTGTGCGACGCGACCTCCATGTTCACCCGGCGGGCGAACTTGTTCTGCGCACTCACCGCGGCGACCACCGCGTCGACCGGGGCAACGGGGCCGGCGATCACCGTCTCGCGCGGCGAAATGTAGCCCGCCACACTCACTTCGGGATAGCCGGCGATCAATGCCTCGGTTGCCTCGGGGTCGAGCTTGAGCAGGGCCACCGCGCCCTGACCGGCCAGCTTCGACATCAACTTCGACCGGACGGCGATGACCCGCAGACCGTCGACGACACTCAGCGCTCCGGCCACCACCGCCGCAGTGACCTCGCCCATCGAGTGGCCGATCACCGCGTCCGGGTGCACGCCGTAGGAGCGCCACAGCTCGGTTAGCGCCAGCTGCAGGCCCATCAGCACCGGCTGGACCTGCGCGTCGCCGCTGATCGCCTCGCCGTCGGCGATGATCTGCTGCAACGAAAAGCCAACCTGCTCAACAAAAATCGGGTCCAGCTCGGCGATCGCTTCGGCGAACACCGGCTCGTCGGCCAGCAACTCCCGGCCCATGCCCGCCCAGTGTGAACCCTGGCCGGAGAACACGAACACCGTTCCGGGGCTGCACGGTCCGTCGTGCGGACCGACGATTCCTTCTGCCCATCGGTGTATCGGCCGTCGGCCAGCGCCTGCAACCGATCAACCGCCTGGGCGCGATCGCGGACGCACACGGTGGCGAACTGGGCGTGCCGCTCACGGTGGTAGTTCAGGGTATGCGCCACGTCGGGCAGTCGCACCTGAGCACCAGCGCCCTGCAGCCATGCCGCCAGCGAGGCGGCCTGCGACGAGATCCGTTCCGGTGACTTGCCCGATACCACCAGCGTGGTCGCGGCCGGGTCAGCCTCCCGGATCACCGGCAGCGCGGGCGGCGCCTGCTCGATCACCGCGTGCGCGTTGGTGCCACCGAACCCGAACGAGGAGACGCCGGCCCGGCGCGGCTGATCTGTCTCGGGCCAGTCCTGTTGCTCGACAACCACTTTCAGGCGCAACTGGTCGAAGGGGATGTGCGGGTTGGGGGTGTGGAAGTGCAGATTCGGCGGGATGCTGCCCTGATATACCGCGAGTACGGTCTTGATCAGGCCCGCGATGCCGGCCGCGGCCTCGAGGTGGCCGAGGTTGGTCTTGGCGGTACCGATCAGCAGCGGCGCGTCTTCGGCGCGTCCGCGGCCCAGCACCGTGCCGAGTGCACGCGCCTCGATCGGGTCGCCGAGCGGCGTTCCGGTGCCGTGGGCCTCGACATAGTCGACATCTTGTGGCTGCAGACCCGCATTGGCGTAGGCCGAGCGCAGTACCGCCATCTGAGCGGCAGGGTTGGGCGCCAGCAGTCCGTTGGACCGGCCGTCCTGGTTCACCGCGGAGCCCCGCACCACGGCCAGCACCCGGTCGCCGTCGCGCACCGCGTCGCTGAGGCGCTTGAGCACCACGACGCCACAGCCCTCACCGCGGATGAATCCGTCGGCGTCGGCGTCGAAGGCGTGGCACGCGCCGGTGGGCGACAACGCGCCGGTCTGGTCGAAGGCGCGGACCACCGACGGCGCCAGCATCAGGTTCACACCGGCGGCCAGCGCCACGTCGGAGTCGCCGATACGCAGGCTCTGGCAGGCCAGGTGCAGGGCGACGATCGACGACGAACACGCGGTGTCGACGGTGACCGACGGCCCTCGGAAGTCCAGGAAGTACGACAGCCGGTTGGCGATGATGCTCAGTGCGCCACCCGAATTGGTCCACGCGTCGACGTTGGTCAGGTCCATGCCCGCCACGTAGCCGTAGTCGGTGTAGCAGGCGCCGGCGAAGACGCCGGTCTGCGAGCGGCGCAGCGAACTCGGCGGGATGCCCGCGTGTTCCAGTGCCTCCCAAGCAACTTCGAGCAGCATGCGCTGCTGCGGGTCCATCTTGGCGGCCTCACGACTGGAGATGTCGAAGAACTCCGCGTCGAAGGCGTCGAGGTTGTCCATGTAGCCGCCGAAGCGGGTGGTGTGCGCCAGCGCCGCGGCGACCTCGGGCGTGCCGTCGTCGAACGGCGCCCAGCGTTCCGCCGGCACCTCGGTGACAGCGTTGCGGCCCTCACAGATGAACTGCCAGTACTCCTCCGGGCCGGAGATGCCGCCGGGCAGTCGACAACCCAGACCGATCACCGCGACCGGTTCGTCGAGGTGACTGCGATCGGCCTCGACCTCGGCTTCGGCGGCCAGCGCCTCGGTGCCGGTCAGAAAACGGGCCAGGTCGGCAATTGTCGGGTGCTGCCAGAACTCGACAGGCGAGACTTTGCGGCCGAGCAGTTCGGACAGCTCGCCGGAGAGCACCACGGCGTCGCGTGAACCGAGGCCCAGGTCGCTCATCGGCGCGTCGAAGTCGATGTCGTACGGACTGCAACCGACGTTGGTCACCAGGTAATCAGCCAGCCAGTGCCGTAGCGCTTCCTCGTCATACGAGGACGTCATCAGATGCCCCTTTCACTGCCAGCCGGTGCCGACTCCACGCTGTCGAACAGGTCACTCAACACGCCACCGTCCGAATCTCCCAGAACGTCGATATCGCCGTCCGATTCCGGCTGCGGCGACACCTTTTTCGCAAGGTGTTCCGCCAGCGCAACGATAGTCGGGTAGTTGAACAGCATGGTCGCGGATAGCTCGATCCCGACGAATAGCTCGGTGTCCCGTCGAACCGACATCGCCATCACCGAGTTCAGCCCGTATTCCGCGAACGGGCGGTCCAGGTCGAGGTCGTCCTCGGCCAGCTGCAGCTCGCGGGCCAAGATGGCTCGCAGACCGGTCTGCAATTCGCTCCGCACGTCCTCGGCAGACATCTCTGACCAGGCCGGGGTGGCTGCGCGCGGTTCGGCGGCACTGGAGCCAGCGGTCGCCGAAATCGAAGCCATCGGCGCCATCACGGCCTGCGCGACGTCGTAGCGCGCCAGGTGGTCCCAGGCGGCGAAGGCCTCGTCGGCGCTGATGGCCCGTGATCCGAGCCGCTCGAGCTCCTGCAGCGCGATCTGCGCTTCGGCGCCGAAGCCGAGTCCGCGCCAGGCCACCCAGTCCTGGCTGACGGTGTGGCAGCCCTGCCGGTGACGCGCCTGGGCCAAGCCGTCGAGGTAGGCGTTGGCTGCGGCGTAGGCGCCCTGGCCCGGCACGCCGAAAACCGCGCCCGCCGCGGCGGTCAGGAACATGAAGTCGAGGCTGCCCGGCGGGAAGGCCTGGTGCAGCACCTGCGCCCCGGCGATCTTGGGCCAGACGGTGCGCCGCAGCCGGCTTTCCTCCAGCTCGGTGAACAGCTCGGCGTCGGTGATGCCGGCGCCGTGGACGACGCCGCGGATCGGCACCGCACCTTCCTCGTCGCGTTTGGCCAGCAGCGCGGCCATCGCCTGGGGCGAGCCGATGTCGAGCGCCACGGCTTCGACGGCGACACCGCGGGCCTCCAGCGCACGGACGGCGTTGATCTTCTCCCGGGCGGCGGCGTCGTTGGCGTCGCTGTCCCAGTCGCGACGGGGTGGCAGTCCGGCGCGGCCGGCGAGGATCACCCGGCGCGCACCCCGGTCCGCCAGCCAACCGGCCGTCAGCAGACCGAGTGCACCGAGGCCGCCGGTGATCAGGTAGGCAGCATCGGGACGGCAGCGCAGCGGCTCGCGGACCGGCTCGCCGGAGACGGGCTTGAGGCCGGGCGCGGAGAACTCGCCATCGCGCAGCGCCAGGATCGACTTCGCCGGGGTCCGCAGCATCGGGGCAAGCGTCGGCACCAGCGAACCGATCGACACGCCGTCCGGCAGGTCGACCAGACCGCCCCACAACTGCGGCTGCTCGGCCCGGATGACGCCGGCCGTCCCCCACAGCGGGCTCTGTCCGACCGCGGCATCCGAACTGCCTTCGCGCACACCGCGGGTGATGATCCACAGCGTGGCCGGGTGACTCTCGTCGCGCTCGGCCAGTCCGCGAACCAGGTCGACCAGCTCCATCGACATCCGCACGGCACCGTCGACATCGCTTTCACCGGAACGTGACTCGGCGACGTAGAGGACGTATCGCGCGTCGGCGACAGCGGCCGACGGGTAGCCGTTCTGGGTCAGGCCGTCGCGCAAACACCCGGCAACGTCATCGTCGCCCAGGACCACGATGCTGCCCGGGCCGCCGTCGTTGCTCTCGTCGGGGGTGAACGGTTGCCAGTCGATGGCGTGCACCATCGAGGCGGGGTCGTCGTTGCGACCGGCGGCAGCGCTCGAATCCACTGCGGCAAAGCGGAGTCCGCGTACCTCGATGCAGGTGCTGCCGTCCGGGGCGGTCGCGGTGATGTCGACGACGAGTTCTTCGTCGTTGCCGCCGCGTCGGCGCACCTCGACACGTCCGCGTGCGTCGGCGAGTTCACCGCTGAACCGGACGCTGGTCACCGCGGCCGGAACCATCAGCCGTGGGTTGTCGCTGTCCAGCAGCCGGGCGATGTGAATAGCAGCGTCCAGCAAGGCAACTGCCGAGGCCTGAGTCAGCTCGACGTCGGCGCTCAGCTCGCCGGCCTTCGAGTGGCAGGAGCCAATGGACCAGCCGAACGGGCGGCCTTCGCTGCCCCAGGTCTGCCAGAACGTGGTCACCGACTCGTCGGTGAATTCGGTGTCGGTCGCGCCCGGTGCGGCGACCGCCTCGGAGCGGTCCGCCGAAGGCGCGTCGCGGGTGATGTGGGCGCCCGCGTGCCGGATCCAATGTCCTTCGGAATTCACACCGGCGGCGCTCGACGACACGGTGACCGACGCGCCGTCGGCGACCACCTGGATGACGCGCGGCTCGCCGACGACGATCGGGTAGTCGAATCGGATGTCGGACAGTGCGGCTGCGCCGTACTCGCCAGCGGCCGTCGAAAGCGTCTGCAGCAGAACCGATATCGGGATGATCTCGACGCCGTTGTTGTGGTGCGATCCCGGGTAGGGCTTGGTCGTGGACGTCAGCCGCGCCTGCCACAGATGCATCGGCGGTGTCGCGACGACCGGAATGTGCTGCCCGAGCAGGGTGCCGCGTTGCGGCGCCGACTCGGCGGTCTTCACGAATTCCTCGGCGCTGATCCAGTGTTGGGTGTGATGCCACGGCGCGCTCGGCAACACCGGATGCGGCTCGGGCGGATGCGGCAGCGTCGGCGGACGCATGACGTGCGTCATGTTGAGGTTGGCGTGGAAACTGACCGTGTCATCACCCTTGCGCGACAACGTCCCAACGCTGTGGTGATGCTGCGACTCCAGCGTCTCGGTGACGGCGTGGGTCAAGGTCGGGTGCGGACTGATTTCGACGAACGTCGCGTGCTGCGCGGCGGCGGTGGTGATGGCCTGATGCAGTCGCACCGGCTCGCGCACGTTGGCCACCCAGTAGTCAGCGTCCAGAGCCGGCGCGTCGGCCGGGTCGGCGACCGTGGAGATGAACGGAATCGTCGGTGTCTTGGGCTTCAAATCGGCTAGCGCGGAACGTAATTCGGGCAGGATCGGGTCCATCAGCGCGGTGTGCGAGGCGACTTCCATGTTCACCCGCCGCGCGAACCGCTCCTGGGCACTGGCGGCGACGATCGCGGCGTCGACCTGCGCGACCGGGCCGGCGATCACGGTTTGCCGCGGCGACAGGAATCCCGCCAGGCTCGCCTCGGGGTAGTCGGCGAGGAACTTCTCGGCCGCCTCGGCGTCCATCTCCAATAGGCCCACCGCGCCCTGGCCGGCCAGCCGCGACATCAGCCGCGACCGCGTTCCGATGACCCGCAGACCCTCGTTCGGAGTGAGGGCCCCGGCCACCACAGCGGCGGTCACCTCACCCATCGAATGTCCGATCACCGCATCGGGTTCCACGCCGTAGGAGCGCCACAATGCAGTCAACGCCAACTGCAGGCCCATCAGCACCGGCTGCACGCGCGCGTCGCCGCTCACCCGCTGGCCCTCGGTCAGAACCTGGTGCAGCGAGAACCGCATGTGCTCGAGGAACAGCGGCTCCAACTCGTCGACCGCGGCGGCGAACGCCGGCTCGTCGATCAGCAGCTGGCGACCCATGCCGGCCCACTGCGAACCCTGTCCCGAGATACACGAAAACCGTTCCGGGCTTACACAATCCCTCGTGCGGCTCGACAAGCCCGATCGCCGACTGGCCGGCCGCCAATGCCTGCAGACCGGCGACGGCGTGGGTGCGATCGCGCACGGCCAGTGTCGCAAAGGTCTTGTGTTGGGTGCGGTGGTGGTTGAGCGTGTGCGCGACATCGGCCAACGGCACCGCGGCGCCGGCACCAATCATCCAGTCGGCCAGCGTCGCCGCCGTCGAGGCGACACGCGCCAGCGTCTTTCCCGAGACCACCAGCGTGGTGATCACCGATTCTGGTTGCGGCGCAACATGTTCGGCTGCCGGAGCCTGCTCGATGACCACGTGAGCGTTGGTGCCGCTGACCCCGAAGGACGACACCCCGGCTCGACGTGCCCGCCCGACCGCGGGCCAGTCCATGCCGTCGGCGGCGATGGTGAACTTCGACGCGCCCTCGACGGCGTTGGGCGTCAACGCGGTGAAGTGCAGGTGCGCGGGGATGTAACCGTGCTGCACCGTGAGCACGGTCTTGATGAAGCCGGCGATTCCGGCGGCCGACTCCAGGTGGCCGAGGTTGGTCTTCACCGACCCCAGCACCAGCGGCGCCGAACCGCCGCGCTCGCCGAACACCTGGTGCAGTGCGCCCAATTCGATCGGATCGCCCAACGCGGTGCCGGTGCCGTGGGCCTCGATGTAGTCGATGTCCGAGGGCTCCAACCGTGCGGCGGCCAGCGCCGCACGGACGACGGCCTGCTGGGCGGGACCGCTGGGCACGGTCTGACCGCTGCTGGGTCCGTCCTGGTTGACCGCCGTCCCACGCACCACCGCCAATACCGAATCACCGTCGCGCACAGCATCGCTCAGCCGCTTGAGCACCACGACGCCGCAGCCCTCGCTGCGGACATAGCCGTCGGCGCTGGCGTCAAAAGTCTTGCAGCGGCCGTCGGGGGCCAACATCCCCCAGCGCGACGTGGCAATGCTGTTCTCCGGGCTCAGCATCAGGTTGACCCCGGCCACCAGCGCCTGGTCGCTTTCCCGCCGGCGCAGGCTCTGGCAGGCCAAGTGGACGGTGACCAGCGACGATGAGCACGCGGTGTCCAGCACGACCGCAGGACCGTGCGCACCCAAGAAATAAGACAACCGTCCGGCAGCAAAGTTCGCCGCGTTCCCGAACGGGACGTGCGGGTCGACCTCTTCCGGCGGGAGCCGCCCGGCCAGGGTCAAGGTGTAGTCGTAGGTGGTCATTCCGACGAAGACCGAGGTCTGGGTGCCGCGAACCATCGGGGCAGTGACGCCCGCGTTTTCCAATGCCTCCCAAGTGACTTCGAGCAACAGCCGCTGCTGTGGGTCCATCGCCGCGGCCTCCCGCGGCGAGATCCCGAAGAACTCGGCGTCGAACTCGTCCGGACGCCAGGAGGTGAGGAACCCGCCCTCCTTGCTGACGATCGTGCCGGGCACGGAGTGGTCGTCGGCGAAGAAAGCGTCGGCGTCCCAGCGTTCGGCCGGAACACCAACAATGCCGCTCCGGCCGTCCTGCAGCATCCGCCAGAACTGGTCGGGTGTATCTACTCCACCCGGAAGCCGGCAACCGATTCCGACGACCGCGATCGGCTCGGTGTCACCCTGTTCGGCGATTTCCAGCCGCGCTGTCAGATCGTCGATCTTGCGCAGCGCCTCGGTGATGATGGCCCGACGGTCCGACGGTGCAGCAGTCATCGCGCTCCCCCCGGTCTGTCGGAAAGTTGTTTACGTACTACACCGCGTGCGACGAGGAACGCGGCCTCGCCCACCGATGTCATCCGGGCGTGTCCAGTCGGCTCGCCTCGTCGCGCCCACAACGTCCTACCCAGCGGAAGTGACTGATGTTACCGCCACTCGGCTGTAGCCGAACGCACCCCCCCTGTACAGCGGGCATCAAAAATCTGTAAAAAGACACTTGCTTTACCCCCGCTGCGGTGCAAAGCCGCGTGCATCCCACTAAGCGGTGGAATCCAAACGGCTGAAGTCGTCCTGCTGGTAGACCTCAACACACGACGAACGGCGGATCTTCCCACTGGTCGTGATCGGGATCGACCCCGGCGGAACCAGTACCAGATCGGCCACTCGCAGCCCGTGGGACTTCGAAATTGCAGACGTGACTTTCGCTCTCACATCGCGGAGACGGTCGGCCATCTCCTGCGTGTTGCCCTTGTCTTTCATCTCGGCGATCACGATCAGACGCTCGGTGCGACCGTCCTCGATGGAGATCGCCGCGACACGTCCGCCGCTGATCTCCTGCGTGGTGGCCTCGATGTCGTCGGGGTAGTGATTACGCCCGTCGACGATCAGCAGGTCCTTGATGCGGCCGATGATGTACAGCTCGCCCTCGTGGATGGTGCCGAGGTCGCCGGTCCGCAGCCACGGGCCCAGCGGAGTACCGCTCGACGGGTCGACCAGCTGGCCACCGAAGGCCTTCTGGGTCTGCTGCGGCTTACGCCAGTAACCGGCGGCGATGTTATCGCCATGGAGCCAGATTTCGCCGACCATGCCGGCCGGGTTCTCGACGCGGGTCTCCGGGTCGACAATGCGAATCGTCGAGGCGCGTGGGACGCCGACGCTGACCAGTTCGACCCCGGTCTCGTTCGTCGCAGGCCTCAGCGTGGCCGGCGGACAGCTTCTCGTAGTCGAAGTTGGCGACGGTAGGCGCCCGGCCCGGGCCGGACGAGTTCACGTACACCATCGCCTCGGCCAGGCCGTACGACGGCTTCAGCGAGCTGGCCGGGAAGCCGAACGGCGAGAAGCGGTCGACGAATCGCCGGATGGTGGCCGCGTGCACGCGCTCGCTGCCGGACAGGATCGTGTGCACGCCGGACAGGTCGAGTCCGGCCATGTCCTCGTCGGTAGTCCGCCGCGCGGCCAGCTCGAACGCGAAGTTCGGCACCGCGGTGAAGACGCGGGTGTTGTTCGCCATCTCCTGGACCCACCGGGCGGGACGCTGCAGGAACGCCATCGGGCTCATCAGCACCGAGTGCAGACCCATCGTCAGCGCACCGGTGATGCCCAGCAGCAGACCCATGTCGTGGTAGACGGGCAACCAGGACACCAACGTGGTGTCGGCGCGGCGGGACCGCGCCCTCGGCCTCGAAGTAGTCGTCACGCACCTGCTGGACATTCGCCAGGATGTTCTTGTGGGTGACCACGACGCCCTTCGGCGAACGCGTCGAGCCGGAGGTGTATTGCAGCACCGCGTTCTTGGTCCGCGGCGCGGGCGGGGCGTTGAAGTCGGGCTCCGCGCTGAGGTCGAGGCTGTCGACCTCGATCAGGGCCGGGGCCTTGCCGGGCAGCGAACGGGCGCAGCCGACGACATCGTCGACGACCGTCGAGGTCGTCAGCAGGACGGTAGGAGCGCAGTCCTGTAGGGCCGCTGTGGCCCGCTCGTCGTGGGCGCCGAACTGCGGCACGGGCAGCGGTACCGCGACCAGACCCGCCTCGAGCGCTCCGTAGAAGGCGACGACGTACTCCAGGCCCTGCGCGGCGAGGATGGCGGCACGGTCTCCCGGTGCGCCGACGGTCGAGATTTCGGCGGCCAGCGTCTGCACCCGGCCGTAGAGCTCGGACCAGGTGAGCGTCTGCCGGTAGCCGGCCGGATCGACGTCGTAGTCGACGTACGTGTATGCCGGTGCATCCGGCTGCTGCCGGGCCCACTCCCGCAGTACGGCGGCAATAGAAGCTTCGGTTACTGCCATCGGGACACCACCCCTTAGATCTAGAGCCCCGGACAACAACTAGGCGGGCGCTTATGATGCAGGAGATTAACAGGGGCCGCGCACCTCTTGGACCAAAAACCCAAGAATGTAAAATGTGCGCCAAACATAAGACCCGTTCTAGCCAGCGTCATTGCTGGCACCATAGGTTTGCTATGTGGTCCGCTTCCGGAGGCGTCCACTCTCCAGATGCGGCCCTTCCACCTTACCGGACGGTCAGTTCATTCGCATAATTCCGAATATTTAAACGCTTTGCCCGTCGCTTTTCCGTGGTGGAGACAGTGCTGGACGTCCAAGTCGCCACCGCCGGCGCCCGTGGCCGCCGTGGACGCGACGCCCTTACCGCTGTGACACCTGTGCCACCAGTGAAACCTCCGCCGAAGAGGGGGTTTGCTGGATTCCGCCGCGCCGACCCCGTGGTGTGGGGTTTTTCACTCTTTGCCGAAGATCCCCAGTTGAACGTCGCCGGCGCCCCGCGCGGATGCCCGAAACGGCACGAGACAGCCGATCCGTCCAGCTTATTGGTCGTCAACATCCAATTGATCGGCTGTTTAACGCTTTCGTCAACTAAAGGACGCGTCGTTTCCCATTCGTGATTGGTCTGGTGAGTTTTGACAACTGTCGTTTTAATTAACGCAGTAGCTCAACCTCTACAAGAGGACAAGATTTTTGGTTCGATCTCACTTACCAGCTCGGCGATGTGGTCAGTTAGATAAAAATGGTGGCCGGGAAAAACTTTCATAGTGAACTCAGATGTCGTGCGTTCCGACCACGGTCGCACCTTCTCCGGGGTGGCCACTTCGTCGTCGTCGCCCAAGAACGCCGAGATCGGGCAGGACACCTTCTCCCCGGGCGGACAGTCGTATTTCGAGATCGCCTTGAGCCCGCGAAGCGTCGGCAAGATACTGGCCGCGAATTGTTCATTTTCCAGAAACTCGGGATTGACGCCCGTCATCTCGCTCACCGCATTCAGCAGTCCGCGGTCCGTCTCGGGGACGTGCTCGTAGCCGACGCGGCCCGGCGCGGCGACGGCCGAGACGAACAGCGCCGCAATCGGACTGCCCGCCTGCTCGAACCGCCGCGCGACTTCGAACGCCAGCAGCCCGCCCATGCTGTGGCCGAAGAAGGCGATTTTGTCCTCGGGGTCTTCCGGCGGCTTGATCATCTGGCAAACCTTGTCGGCGAGATCGCCGATAGTGGTGAATGACCCGAGGTCGTGATTACCACCGCGCCCCGGATACCGAACGGCGACGCGTTTGATATCGCTGGCAAAGGCTTTGGCGAAGGGAACGTAAAACTCGGCCGATCCCCCGGCGTGCGGAAAGATGAAAAGCTTTGGAGGCTGCCCAGTCACGCGGCAACGATACAGTCCCCCCGCTGCGTGCCCGGTCACGAGGCGGCGGCGGCTGGCCCGGCGCAGCATCGGGTAAACGACGTTCAGCTAAACCAAATGACAACCTGTGAAAAAGCCAAGAGAGTTCTGAGTCGTTTTCGTCCGATCGGGTTACCTGATTCGTCTACCGCCAAACGCAAAAAAGCCTTACGATTTCACCGGCCACCAGGTGTGGCTATCGGTCTCAGGGGAGGTCAATCCAAACGCCCAGCTTCAAGTACTGTTCGCAGTACCCGGTCTGGGTCGTAGGAAAGGGTTAAGAAGATGTTCGTTACTACACAACCAGACGTGTTGCAGGGGGCTGCCGGCACGCTGTCAGGTATCGGGGACGCCATGGTCGCCCGCAACTCAGCCGCAGCCGCGCCGACGACGGGCCTGGCCCCGGCGGCCTCGGACCTCGTCTCGGCGATGACCGCTGCACAGTTCGGTCAGCACGGCGCGCTGTACCAGCAGATCGCCGCCCAAGCCGCCGAAGTGCACGAGCAGTTGGTTCAGGCACTGCGCTCCGGCGCGGGCGCCTACGCATTGGCCGAGGCTGCCAACGCCGCAGCCGCCGAATAGTCGGATTGTAGGTTTCGATGAGCTTTTCGCTGATTCCTCCGGAGATCAACTCCGCGCTGATGTACTCCGGCGCGGGGTCCGGTCCGTTATTGGAGGCCGCGACCGCGTGGGATGAGCTGGCCGCCGAGCTGGAGGCCACTGCCACGCAGTACCAGACCGCCGTCACCAACCTGACGACCGGCACGTGGCTCGGCCCGTCATCGGCTCACATGGCCTCGGCCGCCGAGCCCTACATCGGCTGGCTGCAGAGCACCGCAACCGAAGCCGCCCAGACCGGGGCCCAGGCCAAGGCCGCCGCTGCTGCCTACCAGACCGCGTACACCTCGATGGTTCCGCCGCCGGTGATCTCCGCGAACCGGGCCGAGCTGACCACGCTGGTGTCCAACAACTTCCTCGGCCAGAACACCGGCGCGATCGCCCAGAACGAAGCGAACTACCTGGAGATGTGGATCCAGGACGCGCTGGGCATGGACACCTACAATCAGGCTTCGACCGGTGCGTCCGGCGCCCTGCCTGCGCAGACCGCGGCTCCGCTGGTGACCAGTGGCTCGCAAGCTGCGGCGCCCGCAGCGTCTGCGGCCGACTCCGCCGGCGATTCGCTTGCCGTGGGAATTATCAACGCTATTGCGGACCTGTTCGGCTTCACACCGACAGTCGCCGCGGACGGAACGACCAACGCGCTGACATCCCTTGCGGATTGGGTGCCTTTCTGCCGACAGCCGTCACCGCCATCGCGGCCAACCCCACCGCAGCGCTGCTGCCGGTGCAGGGCGTCTATTACATGGGCATGTTGGGCAGCACGCCCGCTCGTATGTTCATGAGCGGCGGTGGCAGCGGCGGTGGGGCCGGTACCATGGCCGACACCCTGGTCAGCATGAAGGACTCGCTGCTGGACAACGTCGGCAAGCTGATCGACGGCAAGACCGCCACCGTGATGAGCGGAGTGACAGGTCAGCTGGGCAAGTGGGGTGCGGGTATTCAGTCCGGCATCCAGGCTCAGATGGCCCACGCGATGCAAGCGGGCGGGCTGTCGGTGCCACACGCCTGGCACACCGGCGCACCGGGCGCGGATATGACCCGCGCTGCTCCGTTGATGCCGTCCACCAGCGTCGCCCCGCCGAGCTTGATGCACGGCTTGCCCACTAGCCCGTTCTCGCAGGGTCTGATGGGCGCACTGGCCGGCCGCGGTATGAGCTCGATGGGGTCGCGTGTCGCCGCCAAGGTGATGCCGCGTTCGCCTGCCGGCGGATAAAATCCGCTACCAAACAACGTAAAAGCTTCCACACGCCACGAGAAGGAGAAAGATATGCCTACACGTTTTATGACTGACCCGCACGAGATGCGTTCCATGGCGGGACGTTTCGACGTGCACGCCCAGACCGTCGAGGACGAGGCCCGCAAGATGTGGGCCTCGAGCCAGAACATCGCCGGGGCCAGCTGGAGCGGTACCGCTCAGGCCACCTCGTACGACACCATGGGCCAGATGAACACCGCATTCCGCAACATCGTCAACATGCTGCACGGTGTCCGGGACGGTTTGATCCGCGACGCGAACAACTACGAGGCCCAAGAGCAGGGCTCTCAGCAGATCCTGTCCAGCTAGTCCATCGACACCGAAACTACTTAGGAGAACACTCATGTCGATCAGTTACCAGTTCGGTGACGTGGATGCCCACGGCGCGTTGATCCGTTCGCAGGCCGCTTCCCTGGAGGCCGAGCACCAGAGCATCGTGCGCGATGTGCTGGCTGCCGGTGACTTCTGGGGTGGCTCGGGTTCGGTGGCCTGCCAGGAGTTCATCACCCAGTTGGGTCGCAACTTCCAGGTGATCTACGAGCAGGCCAACTCCCACGGCCAGAAGGTGCAGACCGCCGGCAACAACATGGCCAGCACCGACTCCGCCGTCGGGGGAAGCTGGGCCTGACGCTCGACGACGTCAACTGCGTTGGCGTTGAACGCAATTCGTGGCGCCGGCAGCGCCCGCACCAAGCGGGCCTGCCGGCGTTTTAATTGCAACAGCCAGCGGCAGGGCTAGTCATTACGAGCCACAGCGGCACCGGCAGCTGGTTCGCACTCTTTTTTGGAATCGTGGTCGCATGCGATATCACCCCAGGCCGTGATATCGCCGGTGGATACAAAGCAAAAAACGGATGTGCCCGCCCTCAGAGGCGGATGTGACGGGTGAGCTGTCGGAGGGAGATCGCGGCCAGAGCGATGGCCCCGGTCCCGCCCTCAGCGGTACCAGTGGTACCGGCTAGCCTGGACGGCAACCTCGCGACAAGGAGCGTTCATGGAAGGCTTTGCCGGAAAAGTTGCCGCCGTGACCGGCGCAGGATCGGGTATCGGGCAGGCGCTGGCCGTCGAACTCGGCCGATCGGGTGCATCGCTGGCGATCAGCGACGTCGATCTCGAAGGGCTCGCCAAGACCGAGGAGCAACTCAAGGCCATCGGCGCTCCGGTCCGCAGCGACCGCCTCGACGTCACCGAGCGTGAGGCGTTTCAGGTCTACGCCGACCACATCAACGAGCACTTCGGCAAGGTCAATCAGATCTACAACAACGCCGGCATCGCCTACACCGGCGACGTCGACATCACCGCGTTCAAGGACATCGAACGCGTGATGGACGTCGACTTCTGGGGAGTTGTCAACGGCACCAAGGCTTTTCTGCCTCATCTGGTCGCCTCCGGTGATGGCCACGTCGTCAACATCTCCAGCCTGTTCGGGCTGCTGTCGGTTCCCGGGCAGGCGGCGTACAACTCGGCCAAGTTTGCGGTGCGCGGCTTCACCGAAGCACTGCGCCAAGAGATGGTGCTCAATCGCGAGCCGGTCAAGGTGACGTCGATACACCCCGGCGGGATCAAGACCGCGATTGCCCGCAACGGCCTCACCGCCGAGGGCGTGGACCCCGCGGCGCAGTCGAAAGTCTTCGACAAGCGACTGGCCAGCACGACGCCACAACGCGCAGCAGAAATCATCTTGGACGGCGTCCGCAAGAACAAGGCGCGGGTGCTGGTCGGCCAGGACGCCGTCGTCATCGACCTGCTTGTGCGAATCACCGGCTCGCACTACCAGCGACTGTTCGCCCCGGTCATCGGCAAGATCAAGCCGCCGTCGCGCTAGCCACTTTCGCCTCTAGCGGCCGAGCGGGTGTTCGTTCAGCCAGGCGTCGGCCACCACCTGTGGATCCGCTCCCGCGGTCACCTGTCGGCGCATGTCGACCAGGGCGGCGGTGTCCAGCACTCCGGCCACCTCGTTGACGGCCAGCAGCGCTCGATCGGTCAGTTCGTTGCGGCGGTAGAGCGGCACCACGTTCTCGGCCTGCACCAGCGCCGACTTGCCGTCGGTGAGCACCACGACATCGCCCGGCACGTTCGGGTCGGCCGTGGTAGTCCAGGCCGCCGTCAATTCCCCCGAATTCACAGCCGCGAAAAGCGCTGCATCATTGGGGAATTCGTGGCTCGCGGGTAGCCGACACTGACCGACCGTCGACGGTGTCACGGCGCCGGCGACCGATCCCACGGTCAGTCCGTCGCAGTGCCGGGCCAGCACCCCGAGATCGCTACCGCCCCAATCCTTCGACGTCGAACCGGCGACCGCCAGCGCGGGTTTGTCCTCGGCGGCGGTGGTGTAGTCACCGGCCGCGATGCCCTCTGGCAACGCGCCGATCATCGCCTTGTAGACCTGCGCGTCGGACCGTGCGCCGGCTCCCGGCTGGAAGACCTGCAAGACCCGTCCGGTGAGGCTGGGAACGACAACGAACGCGCCGGAGTCCAACTTGGACAACGGGTCTGGTGCCTGCTCGGTGCGGGCCGGAAAGCCGTAGGACCGTAGTGCGCCGGTGTACACATCGGCCAGCAGCGTCGACTCGATACCGGCCCGGGACCCGACCACCAACTCGGCCGGGTGATGCGTGCGGTGGCCACATCCGGCGGTTGCCAGCGCAGCGGTCAGCGCCAGCGCAGTGAACCGGCCGGCCGTCACTCCGCGGCGTCGGCAGCGGCCGCTACGGCAGCCGCGACCGCCGGCTCGACCCGCGGATCGAGTGGGCTCGGAACGATCCGATCCTTCGCCAGGTCGTCGACGGCGATCGAATAAATCGCTTCGGCCGCAGCTATTTTCATCTCTTCGGTGATTCGGCGGGCACCGGCGTCCAGTGCACCGCGGAACACGCCGGGGAAGGCCAGCACGTTGTTGATCTGGTTCGGGAAATCGCTGCGACCGGTGGCGACGATCGCCGCGTGCTTGGCCGCCGCGTCCGGGTGCACTTCCGGGTCGGGATTCGACAGCGCGAACACGATGCTGTTCGGCGCCATGGTCGCGATCAGTTCCTCGGGGACCACACCGCCGGAGACGCCTACGAAGACGTCCGCACCTTCGAGCGCCTCGACCATGCCGCCGGTGCGGTCGAGCGGGTTGGTGCGGGCCGCGAGTTCGGCTTTGACACTGTTCATGCCGGTCCGGTCGCGGTGCAGTATGCCCTGCGAGTCGAGCACGGTGATGTCCGAAATTCCCCTGGCTTGAAGCAGATTGGCGCACGCGACGCCCGCCGCCCCGGCACCTGAGACGACGACGCGCAGCGCGGTCATGTCGCGGCCGAGCGCGGTCGCTGCACCCATCAGCGCGGCAAGGACCACGATCGCGGTGCCGTGCTGGTCGTCATGCATCACCGGGCAGTCCAGCGCTTCGATGAGGCGGCGTTCGATCTCGAAGCAGCGTGGCGCCGAGATGTCCTCGAGGTTGATCGCACCGAACGTCGGGCGCAGCCGCACCAGCGTCTCGACGATCTCGTCGGGGTCTTTGGTGTCCAACACGATCGGGATGGCATCCAGACCGGCGAACTCCTTGAACAGCCCGCACTTGCCTTCCATCACCGGCAGCGACGCAGCGGGGCCGATGTCGCCCAGACCGAGCACCGCACTGCCGTCGCTGACAACCGCGACCAGCCGTCCCGACCAGGTGTAGCGGGCGGCCAGCGTGTGATCGCTGGCGATCGCGCGGCTCACCTGTGCCACACCCGGGGTGTAGGCGATCGACAAGGAGCGCTGGGTGTCCAGCGCCGTCGTCAGACCGACAGAAAGCTTGCCGCCCGAGTGCGCCTCGAAGATCTCCGCATCGGTGATCGCGCCCTCTTCAGTGCGGGTCTGTATCGATTCAATCAACTCAGACACACTGCCCAGGGTACTGACTACCGGTTAGTAGCCCTAATCGACAACTTCGCAAGATGTGTCAGATCAGGCCCAGATCGGTGACCGCGCTGCGCTCGTCGGCGAGCTCGGCGGTCGACTTGTCGATCCGGCTGCGGGAGAAGTCGTTGATGTCCAGACCTTGCACGATGCTCCAGTCGCCGCCCTTGGTGGTCACCGGGAACGACGAGATCAGACCCTCGGGAACGCCGTACGAGCCGTCGGAGATGACGGCCATCGACACCCAGTCGTCTTTCGGGGTGCCCAGCAGCCAGTCGCGAGCCGCATCGACGGTGGCCGACGCTGCCGAGGCGGCCGACGAGCTACCGCGCGCATCGATGATCGCCGCGCCTCGCTTGGCCACGGTCGGGATGAAGTCGTCGGCGATCCACTTCTCGTCACCCACGACCTCGGCGGCGTTCTTGCCGTTGATCTCGGCGTGGAAGATGTCCGGATACTGGGTCGCCGAGTGGTTGCCCCAGATGGTGACCTTCTTGATGTCGGTGACCTTGGCGCCGGTCTTCTTCGCCAGCTGTGAGATGGCCCGGTTGTGGTCCAGGCGGGTCAGCGCGGAGAACCGCTCCTTGGGGATGTCGGGGGCGTTGCTCAGCGCGATCAACGCGTTGGTGTTGGCCGGGTTACCGGTGACACCGATGCGGATGTCTTCGGCGGCAACGGAGTTCAGCGCCTTGCCCTGGGCGGTGAAGATCGCGCCGTTGGCCTCCAGCAGGTCGCCGCGCTCCATGCCCGGGCCGCGCGGGCGGGCGCCGACGAGCAGCGCCAGGTTCACACCGTCGAAGATCTTGTTCGGGTCGGCGCCGATCTGCACGCCGGACAGCAGTGGGAACGCGCCGTCGTCGAGCTCCATCACGACACCTTCGAGCGTCTTCAGCGCGGGCTCGATCTCGAGCAGCCGCAGCTCGATCGGGCGGTCGGGACCCAGCAGCGAGCCGCTGGCCAGGCGGAACAGCAGGCTGTAGCCGATCTGGCCGGCGGCGCCGGTGACGGCAACTTTCAGGGGGGCAGTGCTCACGGTCATTCGCTCCTTGCGTGGAGATCGGCCTGATGCGCAATCGCGTCGGGTCGAAACTAGCGCACTCGCGCCCGAGAGAAATCCCTACCCCGCATCAACGCTGGCCAGCAAGATCACCGACACGAAATAGCCAGCGAACGCGCGTAGCATGACCGAGGCTTCATTGGATCGTCCTGCAGATGGGAGGTTACGGATGCCTACGTTTCGCGAATTACGCGACATACCCGAAACGCTGCGTCCTCTGGCACGACCCCAGCGGGATGAGCCTCCGCATCCGCAACCGCTGTCGGACGACCCGCCCGCCGACCAGGCCGTCGTCGACTGCGGTATTTATGTAGACGGCGCGCGACTGCCCGGGACGTTCAGCTACGCCGAGGCACAGGCCAAAGTAGGCGAGCTGCAGCTGGCTGGGCAGGAGGCCTTCGCCTGGATTGGCCTGCACGCTCCCACCGAGCATCAGATGCAGGAGGTCGGCGACGCGTTCAGCATGCACGAGCTGGCCGTCGAGGACGCGGTCTGCGCCCACCAGCGGCCCAAGCTGGAGCGTTACGACGAGTCATTGTTCCTGGTCCTCAAGACGCTCAACTACGTGCCACACGAGTCGACCTTGCTGGCCCGCGAGATCGTCGAGACCGGCGAGATCATGGTCTTTGTCAGCCGCGATTTCGTGGTGACGGTCCGGCACGGCGATCACGGCCGGCTGTCGGATGTGCGCAGACGGATGGACGCCGACCCCGAGCACATGCGGCTGGGCCCGTTCGCGGTGATGCACGCCATCGCGGACGCTGTCGTCGACCACTACCTCGAAGTCACCCAGTTGATGGAGGGCGACATCGACGCCATCGAGGAAGAGGCCTTCGCGCCGGACCACCGCACCCAGATCGAGCCGATCTACCAGATGAAGCGCGAGGTGGTCGAGCTGCGCCGATCGGTCAACCCGCTGTCGGTGCCGTTCGCCCGGTTGCAGACCGAACACAAGGACCTGGTCTCCAAGGAGGTCCGGCGCTATCTGCGGGACGTCGGCGACCACCACACCCACGCGGCCGACCAGATCGCCAGCTACGACGAGAACCTCAGCTCGCTGGTGCAGGCCGCGCTGGCCCGGGTCGAGATGCAGCAGAACACCGACATGCGCAAGATGTCGGCGTGGGCGGCGCTGCTGGCGATACCCACGATGGTCGCCGGCATTTACGGGATGAACTTCGAGTACATGCCCGGGCTGAAATGGCACTGGGGCTATCCGACGACCATCGTCGGCACGGCGTTGATATGTCTACTGCTGCACCGCAACTTCCGGCGTAACGACTGGTTGTAGCGTGAGGTTCGAGTGCTGAACCGACGCTTATTGTGTGACAGGTCAATGAGGCTGTGCGGCAGGGCGATTGGGGTCTAGCACGTCGACCCCGTCGCTGCGCCAAGCCTCGCGCATCGCATCGGCGCCTTTCAACCGGACCCAGGCGGCCTCGGTCGCGGTGATCGGCGTCGCGCTCAGAAAGCGCACCGGATCGCGTGGCGGGTCGAGCGCCAACTCGGCGATGTCGCTGTCGCCTAACAGCACCGCGGTGAACGGCACCCGCGCGGACGGCTGCGTCCACAGCGGGCCGCCGAGGTCGACCAGCGCGTCGGTGGTCAGCACCACGCCCTCGACGGCCGGGGATGCCGCGACGATCGCCAGGCTCCGGGCCAATCCGGTGATGGCTTTCGTATCACGCAGGCGCAGAACGACTTCGGCGCGCGGGCCGAGTTCGGGATCGGCGATCGCGGCGGTCGGGTCGACCATCGGATGGCGTGAACAGCCCAGCGAGACGTAGTTCATGATCCCGTTTGCATCGGGGCGGTAGCGCAGCACATTGATCGGTTCGGCGCCCAGGAAGGTCACGCCGGCGACGTCGGGCTCGGCATGGTCGAAGTGCCTGTCCAGGTGCGCGCGGACCCGGTCCAACGGCTGGGTCACTGGTCCCGCGTCGGGGCGATGGTCAGGTTCGCCCCGGTCTGCGGGTCGAACACCGCGAGTTCCGCGACCTCGAAGGCCAATTCGAGCGTGGCACCCTTGACGGCTTTCGATGCGGCCGGCACCCTGGCGACGAATTCGAGGCCCCCGGATTCGGCCTCCAGTTCAGCGAGCTCGGACAGCTGGTCGGAGTGCACGCCGGCGCCCTCGACGGTGAAGTAGACGTATTTGTCGGCGCCCAGCGACTCGACCATGTCGACCTTCACCTCGAACTTCAGCGCGCTGATGCGCTGATAGGCGTCGAGCAGGGCCGCGTCGTTGAGATGCTCCGGACGGACACCGACGATGACGTTCTCCGGCGCGGGGTGTGCGGCCAACGTGTCCAGGACGGGCTGAGTCAGCGTCACCTCGCCGAACGGCAGGCGCAGTCCGGTGGCGGTCACACTCGCGGGGAAGAAGTTCATCGCCGGCGATCCGATGAAGCCCGCGACGAACAGGTTCGCCGGGCGCTCGTACAGCTCGTCAGGCGCGCCGATCTGTTGCACCACGCCGCCGCGCATCACGACGACGCGATCACCCAATGTCATCGCCTCGGTTTGGTCGTGGGTGACATAGATGGTGGTGGTGCCCAGCCGTCGTTGCAGCCGGGCGATCTCGCCCCGCATCTGCACACGCAGCTTGGCGTCGAGGTTGGACAGCGGCTCGTCCATCAGAAATGCCTTGGGGTGCCGCACAATCGCCCGCCCCATGGCGACCCGTTGACGTTGCCCGCCGGACAACTGCGCGGGCTTACGGTCGAGCACCTCGGTCAGGTCGAGGATTTTCGCGGTGTCCTCGACTTTCTTGGTGATCTCCGCCTTCTTCATCTTCGCCAGCGTGAGCGGGAAGGCGATGTTCTGGCGCACCGTCATGTGCGGGTACAGCGCGTAGGACTGGAACACCATCGCGATGTCACGGTCTTTGGGAGCTTTCTCGTTAACCCGTTCGCCGCCGATGCGCAGCTCTCCGGAGGAGATATCCTCAAGGCCGGCAATCATATTCAACGTCGTCGATTTACCGCAGCCGGACGGACCGACCAAGATGATGAACTCGCCCTCGGCGATGGTGAGGCTGAACTCCTGCACGGCCTGGGCGCCGTCGGGGTAACTCTTGGTCACCCGGTCCAAAACAATCTCGGCCATCGCGCTATCCCTTCACCGCACCAGACGTCAATCCCGCGACAATCCGTCGTTGGAAGACTAGAACAAAAACGATAATCGGCACGGTGATCACCATGGCGCCTGCCGCGATGGACCCGGTCGGCTCCTCGAATTGCGAACTGCCGGTGAAGTTCGCGATCGCCACCGGCGCGGTGATCGCCGCCTTGGTGGCGGTCAGCGACAACGCCAGCAGCAAGTCGTTCCAGGCGAAGATGAACACCAAGATCGCAGTGGTCACGATTCCCGGCGCCGCCAACGGAGCGATCACCTTGCGGAAGGCCTGGGCCGGCGTGGCCCCGTCCATCTTGGCCGCCTTCTCCAGATCCGACGGGATCTCCCGGAAGAACGCCGAGAGCGTGTAGATCGACAGCGGCAGCGCGAACGTGATGTACGGGATGATCAGACCGGGCCAGGTGTCGAACAGCCCGATCCGGCGTTCGATGTTGAACAGTGGGGTGACCAGCGAGATGGCCGGGAACATCGAAATCATCAGCACCGCACCGATCAACAGCCGTTTGCCGGGGAACTCCAGCCGCGCCACCGCGTAGGCCGCCATGGCGCCGATCACCACCGCGATCAACGTGGTGAGCACACCGATCCCCACCGAGTTGATCAGTGCCGAGCTGAAGAAATTGCCGCGAAAGATACCGCGGTAGTTGTCCAACGTCGGCGACGACGGAATCAGCTTGCCGTCCTTGACCGTTGACGTCGGCTTGAGCGAGAGGCTGAGAATCCACAGCACCGGGACCAACGCGTACATCAGCACCAGGGCATCGACGATCACCCATGTTGCGGCGCGTCGGGCGCCGATGCGCTCAGCGCCCATCGTTGACACCCGGTGCTGCTGCACCGAAGACCTTGATGAATAGCAGCGCGATCAGAGTCACGCAGCAGAAGATCAGCACCGAAATCGCCGACCCCAGACCGACATTGAACCCTTTGAACAGATTGTCGTAGCCGAGTATCGACACCGATTCGGTGTTGCCGGTGCCACCGGTGAGCACGTAGATGTTGTCAAAGATCCGGAAAGCATCCAGGGTGCGGAACAACAGCGCCACCAGGATCGCCGGCTTGATCAGCGGCAGCGTGATCGAGACCAGCCGCCGCCACGCGCCCGCGCCGTCTACCTCGGCGGCTTTCAGCAGATCGGACGGCACCAGCGCCAAGCCGGCCAGCAGCAGCAACGACATGAACGGCGTGGTCTTCCACACCTCGGCGATCACCACCACACCCAGCGACGAAAACTGATGTGTCAGAGGCGCGCTGCCGTGCGGTAGCAGGTTGGCCAGATAGCCAGTGCCGGGAGTCCACGCGTAGTACCAGCTGTAGCAGGCAACCACCGTCACGATGCCGTACGGGATCAGCACCGCGGTGCGCACCAGGCCCTTGCGATCAGTGTGCGGTGCATCGCCAGCGCCAGCGCCAGGCCGAGGACGAATTCGATCGACACCGACGCAACCGTGATCGCCAGCGTCACCGCGAGCGCCGATCCACCAGTAGCGGTCGGTCAGGATCGTCTGATAGTTGCCGAGACCGATGAACCGGGTATCGTTCGGCGCGGTCAAGATGTTGCGCTGCAGGCTCAGCCACACCGCGTATCCGATCGGATACGCCGTGACGGCCAGCATCAGCAGTGCGGCGGGTGCGACCAAGATGAACGCCAGTCGCTTTTCCCCCGAGCGACTCTGGCTCATTGCGACGCTCCTCCTGTCCTTTTCAGATCGCACTGCCCTGTCTGTCGTCGACGGCGCGCGCTCACGGCAGCAATCCCTTGCCCTGGATCGCTTTGCCCACCTGCACCGCCAGCTCGTCGGCCGTCTTCTCTGGATCGATCCGCGTGATCGGGGCCAGCGTGGCCGCGATCCGGGCGGATACCGCCTGGTAGGCCGGCGTGGCAAGCCGCACCGCGGGATCGGCGAGTTGCCGGCGAATGATCTCGTACATCGGGTACTTCGCCTGGAATTGCGGATCGGCATACAGCGAGGTGCGCACGGCGGGCAGGCCACCGTCGAGCGAGATGTACTTCTCACTGGCCGGACTGCGCAGACACCGGATCGCCTCGAACGCCTCGGCCTTGTGCCGGCTCGTCGTGGACACCGCGAGGTTGAGGCCACCGATGGTCACCTTGGCCGGCTGCCCCGGTAGCACGCGCGGGTACGGCGCGAAGCCGAAAACCTTTCTGCTGGCGTCGTATGCCTCGCGGAACTGCTGTTCGGTGGGCCGGAAAGAGCCGACGTCGTTGATGCTGCCGGCCAGGTCCGGTCGACGGTTCAGCGGCAGAAACGGCACACCACCCTTCACCGCGTTCTCCAACATGGACGCCATCGCGTAGGGCCAGTTGACCTCGAGCGCGGACTTGCCCTGCTCGAAGGCCAACCGCGCGGTGCCGGCGTCGCTGCGGATGACCGACGGGTCGGCGCCCGGCGCAGTCGCCACCGACTTCATGATCTGCAACGCCCTGACGGTGGCGGCCCGGTGCTCGGGAGTATCGGTGAGGGTGACCGTGCTGCCGTCCTCGGAAAGCACTTGGCCGCCGGCACTTTCGAGCAGGGTGCTGAACCACACCACCACGGCCTCGTTCTGGTTGGCCTGCACACCGATCCAGCTGGGTTCGCCGGCGGCGTGCAAACGGGTGGCCTCGTCGATCATGCCGTCCCAGGTCGCCGGCGGCTTGTCCATCAAATCCGGCCGATACCAAAGCAATTGGGTGTTGCTGCTGACGGGCGCGGCGAACAGCCGGTGCCGCCACGTCGCTGTGGACAGCGGTCCGGCGAGCGTGTCGGTGGTCGCGTCGGCCTCGGCGCGGTGCGCCGGATCGTCGGACAGCGGCAGCACCCAGCCGGCCTCGGCGAACTCGGCCGTCCAGATCACGTCCATCGCAATCACGTCCACGGTCTGGTCGTTGGCGCTGAGCCGCCGCGCCAGCTGGACGCGCTGGTCATCGGTAGACCGCGGCAGGCTGAACTGCCGAACGGTGAAGCGGCCTCCGAACTCGTCGGTGCAACGCTGCGCCAGCGCGGTGAATGTCGCGGCGTCGCCGGCCGGGCTGTAGAAGCTGATCACCCGACCGTCATCGCGGGCGCCGCAGCCGGACAGCATCGACGCGGCGCACGACATCGCCAGCGCGACCACGCCTAATCGGCGACGCACGACTCAGATGGCCAAGCGGGCCAGTAGATCCCGGGCCTGCTCGGCGTTCTGCGGGTCGCAGAGGACGTCGTATCGGCCGGCCACCAGTTGCAGCGTCGAACTGAAGTCCCGGGTGCCGCGGGCCATCGAGTAGGGAATCGCGGAGGTGATCAGACCGAAGAACACCCCGGCGACCAGCCCGGTGGTCAACGCCTCCAACGGATGCGGGCTGGAGAACAGCAAGCTCAGCATCAGGCCGATGAACAGCCCCAGCCAGGCCCCGCTGATGACGCCGCCGCCCAACACCTTTGGCCAGGTCAGCCGCCCGGTCACCCGTTCCACCTGCATCAGGTCGACACCGACGATGGTGACCTGCTGCACCGGGAACTGCTGATCGGAAAGGTAGTCAACGGCGCGCTGCGCTTCGGCGTAGGTGGGGTACGACCCGACCGGCCAGCCTTTCGGCGGCGTCGGCAGTCCGGGTGCCCGACGGCTCCCGGACGGGGCGCCGGGCGCTGCACCGGGAACCTGTCCTGGCTGAAAAGGGCTGCTCATGGATTTCATTGTGCTCCGTTGGCCCCGGTTGAGTCTCCGCCACCGTCGAATCGCGCCTGCCAGCTGCGCAAACGGCTGCCCAACCAGTCGCCACGCTCGGTTGATGGCCCGGCTCCTCAGCGGCCCGTCCCGGGCCGCATCGTCGCCGGGCTAGCTTGATTGCCCGGTTCCTCAGCGGCCCGTCCCGGGCCGCATCGTCGCCGGGCTAGGTTGAACACCATGACAGCACCGGGCGGCGGTGAGCCCTACCGCAATCAGCCGGGCCCTTGGCAGCAGTACCAGCACCCGCCGGTCGACCCGCAGGCGCCGCTGAATTATCCGGAATACCCCCCGACCTCGCCGTATTCGGGCCAGCAGCCACCGCCGTCCTACGGGCCGACCGGGTACGGCTATCCCCCGCCACCGCCGCCGTATGGCGGCCCGATCGGCTACGCGGGTCAGCCGCCGTACCCGGGTCCCTACGATCCGTACCAGGGCTATCAGGCGCACCAGACCAACAGCCTGGCCGTCGCGTCGCTGGTCACCTCGATCGCGGGCGTCGTGCTCGGCATCCCGCTGGCCATGTTCTGCTTCCTGGGGTGGCTGATTCCCGTCGTCGGCGCGGCCTTGGGCGGCGTCGCGCTCAACCAGATCAAGCGGACCAACCAGCCCGGCCGAGGGCTGGCCATCGCCGGGATCGCCATCGGTTCGGCCACCACGGTGCTGATCGTGCTGGGAGCAATCATCTTCGCCGCCGCGATGTTCCACCAGCCGACGTTTATGCGCTGAGCTGCGTCATCCGGTCGGCGGGACGAACGGGTCGGCCTCACGTTGCATGCCCGCTGCCCGTCCTTTCGCTGCGATCACCAGAGCCATCTTGCGACTGGCCTCGTCGAGCATCTCGTCGCCCAGCATCACCGCGCCCCGCGCACCGCCGGCCGCCGAGGTGTGCCACTCGTAGGCCTCCAGGATCAACTCCGCATGATCGAAATCGGCTTGGCGCGGACTGAAGATCTCGTTGCCGGCCGCGATCTGATCGGGATGCAGCACCCACTTGCCGTCGTATCCAAGTGCCGCCGATCGGCCGGCAACGCGGCGGAACGCTTCGGTGTCACGCACTTTCAGATACGGCCCGTCGACGGCGGCCTTCCCGTGAGCGCGGGCGGCCACCAGAATCGTCATCAGCACGTGGTGGTACGCGTCGCCGACGTCATAACCCTCCGGTTGCTCACCGACGACCAGGGTGCGGGTGTTCAGGTTCGCCATCAGGTCCGCAGGGCCCAGCACCAGAGCCTGCACCCGCGGCACCGCGGCGATCGCGTTGATGTTCGTCAGCCCGCGGGCGTCTTCGATCTGCGCGTCGATGCCGATCTCGCCGACCGGCAGTCCATGGATCGTCTCTAACTGGGTCAGCAACAGGTCGAGCGCCTGAACATGGGACACGTCAGACACTTTCGGTAACACCACCACGTCGAGCTTGGCGTCGGCGGCCGCGCCCACGGCGGAAACCACCTCGATGAGGTCGGCGTGCGTCCACGGCGTTGTCCAGTCGTTGACCCGAACCCCGCGCAACTGTCCGGCCCATCCGGGCGCGGCGAGCGCGGCGGCCACCCGGCTGCGGGCGTCGGCCTTGGCGTCAGGCGCGACAGCGTCTTCGAGATCGAGGAAGACCTCGTCGGCCGGAAGGCCTTTGGACTTGTCGATCATCTTCTGGCTACTACCCGGCACAGACAGACACGTGCGACGGGGCCGGTACGCGTTGTTCACACCTCACTCCTACCCTTTGAACTATGGCCTCGATCAACAGGGTGTACGCGGCTCGACTGGCGCGAATGCAAGTCTTGGGCCCGATGGGCGAGGCACTCGGCCGGGTGCGCGACGTCGTGGTCAGCATCAGCATCGTCCGCCAGCAACCCCGAGTCCTTGGCCTGGTCGTCGAAATGACCACGCGCCGAAGGATTTTCGTGCCGATCCTGCGGGTGTCCGCGATCGAACCCAACGCGGTGACACTCAACACCAACAACGTCTCGATGCTTCGGTTCGAGCAGCGGCCCGGCGAAGTTCTGGTGCTGGGCCAGATCGTCGACACCAAGGTGCGGGTGAGCGACCCCGAACTGCCGGAGCTGGCCGACGTTGACGTCGTCGTCACCGACCTGGGTTTGGAGCAGACCCGGACCCGCGATTGGATGGTCACCCGGGTGTCGGTGCGGGTGCCCCGACGCCTCGGGCGGCGCAGCACCACGCACATCGTCGGCTGGCGCAACGTGCAGGGGCTGACCCCGTCGGCGCTGGCCATGCCCGGCCAGGCCGTCGCGCAGCTGCTGCACCAATTCGAGAAGTGGCGGCCGATCGAGGTGGCCGACGCGTTGCGCGAGCTTCCGGCGAAGCGACGCTACGAGGTGATCTCGGCGCTCGACAACGACCGGTTGGCCGACATCCTGCAGGAGCTGCCGGAGCCGGAGCAGGCCGAACTGCTGATGCAGCTGGGTGACGAACGCGCGGCCGACGTACTCGAGGAGATGGATCCCGACGACGCCGCCGACCTGCTCGGCACCATGACTCCGACGCTGGCCGAGCGGCTGCTGCGGCAGATGGACCCCGAGGACTCGGACCCGGTGCGGCGGCTGTTGAAGCACTCGCCCGATACCGCGGGCGGCCTGATGACCTCAGAACCGGTGGTGTTGACGCCGGACACCTCGGTCGCCGAGGCGCTGGCCCGGGTCCGCGATCCGGACCTGACGCCGGCGTTGTCGTCGCTGGTCCTGGTGGTCCGTCCGCCGACCGCCACCCCGACCGGTCAGTACCTGGGCTGCGTGGCCCTCCAGCGGCTGCTGCGCGAACCGCCGTCCATGCTGGTCGGCGGAATCGTCGACGCCGACCTGCCCTGGCTCGAGCCGGACACGTCACTGGGCATGCTCACCCGCTATTTCGCCGCCTACAACCTGGTCTGCGGTCCGGTCGTCGACGCGCAGCATCATCTGCTGGGCGCGGTGACAGTGGACGACGTGCTCGATCATCTGCTGCCGCACGACTGGCGGGACACCACCGAGGAACCCGCGCTGGGCATCGCGAGAGGCCGGTCATGAGCAAGTCCCCGTCGCCGCGCTCACGGCTGTACACCCCGCGCATCTCACGGCTGTCGGCCCCGCGGCTGGACTCCGACGCCGTCGGGAACTTCACCGAGTCGATCGCGCGCTTCTTCGGCACCGGTAGCTATCTGCTCATTCAGACCATCGTGGTGATCGTGTGGATCGCGCTGAACGTCGCCGCGGTCGGCCTGCGCTGGGACCCGTACCCGTTCATCCTGCTCAACCTGGCGTTTTCCACCCAGGCCGCCTACGCGGCGCCGCTGATTCTGCTGGCCCAAAATCGCCAGGAGAACCGCGACCGCGTCACACTCGAGCAGGACCGGCGGCGCGCCGAGGAAACCAAAGCCGACACCGAGTATCTGGCCCGCGAACTGGCTGCCCTGCGGTTGGCGATCGGCGACGTCGCAAAGACCCGCGAACACCTGCGCCGCGAGTTGGAGGATCTGCACAGTCTGCTGGAGAGCCGACTGGCGGAGCCGCCCAGTGCCCGGGCGGACACCGATGACGAGGTCGACCGACACGCCGCTTCGTCTAATTGACACAGCAGTCGAACTGCTGCGTTTTCACAGGCAGCGACTGCGCAATTGTTGTCACTGGAGTCACCGGTGTTATGTATGGTGACGTAGTTCACGAGGCTTTCGCGGAATCGCGGGCCCCACAACGCTCGAGGACTAGGCAGGTCGAGTGCGGGTAGGGGAACGCATGGGCGTACGTCCAGCCCTTGCAACGATGCGGCAGCGGGTTCTTCGCGCGCCAAAAACCCCGAGAATTCCCACGGCCATTACCAGCACGGCGACCACAATCGGCCACGGCGTGGTTCGCGCGGCAGACGTAATGAGAATTCTGTACGCATACGACCTTGTCATGGAGGGCTACGACGCCGTGGCGGCGGCTGCGCAGTCTGCCACCACTGCGGTTCAGCAAACCCTGGCCCGCGCCGGCAAGTCTCCGGCTTTGGGTGTGGCGATGATCGCCTGCCTGGTCTACCCCAGCGTTGACGGTGCCGGCGCACCGCCGTTCCCCCTGACGAAGTCGACGGTGCGCGACGCCGCGATCACCCCGGTCGCCGCCGTCGCGCGGGCGTCCACCGACCCGACCGGGCCACTGGTGATTGCCGCTCTGCACCCCAAGATCGGTTTCCATATCGCCGAAGCCGCCGCGTCTGCTCCCCCGCCGACCGTCGTGGTGAGCAGCCCGGGTGCGCTGGGCATTCCCTCCGTAGCGCTGACCGCGTATCGCAACGCGGAGCGGATGATGTCCGTCTCCGACCCGGCGTGTGGCATCAGCTGGAACCTGCTCGCCGGCATCGGCCGCATCGAGTCAGGCCACGCCAGCGGCGGCGCCACCGACGCCCGCGGCACCGCGGTCCGGCCGATCTACGGGCCGACCCTGGACGGGACGCTGCCCGGCAACGAGGTAGTCGTCCAGAACAGTGCCCCCGGACGGGTCGCCTACGCCCGCGCGATGGGGCCGATGCAATTCCTGCCGGGCACCTGGGCGCGCTATGCCTCCGACGGCGACGGCGACGGGGTGGCCGATCCGCAGAACCTGTACGACGCCACGCTGGCCGCCGCCCGCTATCTGTGCAGCGGCAACCTGAACCTGCGCGACCAGTCGCAGGTGTTGTCGGCGATCCTGCGCTACAACAACTCGATGCCGTACGCCCAAAACGTGTTGGGCTGGGCCGCGGCCTACGCCACCGGCGTCGTCCCGGTAGACCTGCCTCCGCTGACCGGGCCCGCGCCGCCGCTGGGCGACGCCCACCTCGAGCACGCCGAAGGCCTCGGCCCTAACCTGCCGCTGAACATGCACGGACTGGCGGCCACCGACCCGCTGGCCCGGACGCCGTTGATCGACCTCAGCGGGAACCCCGGTAACGGGCAGCCGTGGTCGGCGCAGGGTCCGGTCGGCTACGGCCCGTCGTGCACGGTGATCTGCATCGGCGAGCAGGGTCCCGGACCCGCCCAGAGCTTCAACGCGCCGCCGACCAACGCCTTGGCGCCCCAAGGCCCGGCCGGTCTGATGCCACCGCAGGCCTCACCCGCTTTCCTGCCGCCGCAGGCCTCACCCGCTTTCCTGCCACCGCAGGCCCCACCCGCTTTCCTGCCACCGCAGGCACCACCGCCCGTCGCCGCTCCTATCGCGCCGCCGCCTGCCGCACCGGCTCCCGCCGCCGCTCCTATCGCGCCGCCGCCTGCCGCACCGGCTCCGGTCGTGCCGCCGCCGGCTCCCCCGGCCTGACCGGTCGTTTCGGCGCGCTTCACCGCCACAACTAGACTCGGTGTGATGTCTGATTCGACTGCAAACATTCGCGCCGCGCTGGCCAAGGTGATCGATCCCGAACTGCGCCGTCCCATCACCGAACTCGGAATGGTGAAGGGCATCGAGGTCGGCCCCGGTGGCGACGTGCACGTCGAGATCTACCTGACCACCGCCGCGTGTCCGAAGAAGACCGAAATCAGCGACCGGGTGCGCCAAGCCGTCGCCGACGTGCCGGGCACCGGCGCCGTTCAGGTCACCCTCGACGTGATGAACGACGAGCAGCGCACCGAGCTGCGTAAGCAGTTGCGCGGCGATTCCCGCGAACCGGTCATCCCGTTCGCCCAGCCGGGATCACTGACCCGGGTGTACGCCATCGCCTCCGGAAAAGGCGGTGTCGGCAAATCGACGGTGACGGTCAACCTGGCCGCCGCAATGGCGGCGCGCGGGCTATCGGTCGGGGTGCTCGACGCCGACATTCACGGCCACTCGATCCCACGAATGATGGGGACCACCGACCGGCCCACCCAGGTCGAGTCGATGATCCTGCCGCCGATCGCGCACGAGGTGAAAGTCATCTCGATCGCCCAATTCACGCAGGGCAACACCCCGGTGGTGTGGCGCGGACCGATGCTGCACCGGGCGCTGCAGCAGTTCCTCGCCGACGTGTACTGGGGCGACCTGGACGTGCTGCTGCTCGACTTGCCGCCAGGGACCGGCGATATCGCAATTTCGGTCGCTCAGCTGATCCCGAACGCCGAAATCATCGTCGTCACAACGCCGCAGGCGGCTGCGGCCGAGGTGGCCGAGCGGGCCGGCAGTATCGCGCTGCAGACCAAGCAGCGTGTCGTCGGGGTGGTGGAGAACATGTCCGGGCTGTTGCTGCCGGACGGTTCGACCATGCAGGTTTTCGGCGAAGGGGGCGGCGCTCAGGTCGCCGAACGACTCACTCGCACAATGGGTGCCGACGTACAGCTGCTGGGTCAGATTCCGCTGGATCCGGCGCTGGTCACCGCGGGCGACGCCGGGGTGCCGATGGTGCTCAGCGCTCCCGACTCGCCCGTCGGCAAGGAGTTGCAGAGTATCGCCGACGGCTTGTCGGCCCGCCGCCGCGGATTGGCCGGTATGTCACTGGGATTGGACACCAGCCGACGCTGAGCTCCGCGCCCCGATCCGATTTTCGTCGAGACTGAAACGGTGGCGAAAGTCTGCGGCGAGCCGTCGCAACTGGTTAAGTGTCGCGCCCGCTCCGGGCCGTTCAAGCTCAGGTAGCGTCGGTGTCGAACGGCGCCGGCCCGGTGCCGGGTTGGGTCGGTGGCGGTGGCAGTGGTGTAATCGGATGGGGTGCAATGTTTTCCGCCGGACTGCCGATCGGCTGGTCAAAGCTGCGGAATAGCGAATCGTCGCCGTCGAACAGGTGCTTGGTCAGCGCCGCGCGTGGCGTCATGTTGCGCAGCTTCTGCAACTCGGACAGCGGCTCGCGCAGGTCGTCGAACTCGGGGCCCATGTCCTCGCGCAGTTGGGTCGTCATTCCGCTGAGGTAGTCGCGGGCCTGCCGCAGTGCACTGGACGTCCACCGGATCGCGCCGGGTAGGCGCTCCGGCCCCAGGACGACCAAGCCGACCACGATGAGGACCAGGATCTCGCCCCAGCCGACGTTGGCGAACACTAGCCGCCGTCCGGCCCCGGGGTCACTGTGAGCGTGACGTGGCGGCCATCGCGGACCACCTCGATCGGCGCGGGCTGCCCAACGGTCAACTGCCGTACCGCAACCACGAACTCGTCGGCGTCGGCAACCCCGCGATTACCGACCTTGACCACTACGTCGTTCTCTTTGATCCCGCCCTTTTCAGCGGGGCCGCCGGCCTTCACGTTGGCGACCTGCGCACCTTGGGCGACCGCGTTGCTCACCGACCGGGCGCTCAGGCCCAGCGTCGGGTGGACGATCTTGCCGTCCTTGATCAGCGTCTGCGCAACGATTTTCGCCTCGTTGACCGGAATCGCAAAGCCCAGCCCGCTGGCGCTGTCGGACAGCGACTTGCCGGCGGTGTTGATCCCGATGACCTGAGAGTCCATGTCGATCAACGGTCCACCGGAGTTTCCGTGGTTGATCGAGGCGTCGGTCTGGATGGCGTCAATCACGGTGTCGGTGTCAGAACCCTCCCCCGACAACGGAATCGGACGGTGCAGCGCGCTGATGATGCCGTGCGTCACGGTGCTGCGCAGGCCCAGTGGCGCGCCGGCGGCGAGAACTTCGTCGCCGACGCGAACCTTGTCGGAGTCACCGAGTTTGGCGACCGTGAGGTTGTTGACGTTGTCGACCTTGAGCACGGCCAGGTCGGTCCTGGGGTCGCGGCCGACCAGGTGCGCCGGTACTTCCTTGCCGTCGTTGAACACCACGGTGGTCTTGAACTGACTCGGGTTGTTGGCCGCTTCGGAGATGACGTGGTTGTTGGTGACGATGTAGCCGCGTCCGTCGACCACGAAGCCCGATCCCTGCATGCCTTCTTGGTCGCTGATCGACTGGATCGTGACCACCGAATCTGCCACTGCCGCAGCAACTTTCGCGAATCGGCCAGCTGGGGACTCGCTGTTGTGATCGGTCGACAGGGTCACCTTGGAGGTGGTGAACGCCTCGACGACCTCGGCCGTCTTGCGGCCCACCACGCCGCCGATCACGCCGAGCAGCAGCGACAGGATGACGAGCACCAGCAGCGCCAGATACGAAACCCGGCCGCCGAACAGCACGTCACGCACACCGAGCACGTCGTGGACGACCTCGACACCGGGGGCGGTATGCGCGACCGCGGGCTCACCGAGCGCGGCGGCAGCACCCGGGTCGCGCCACGGGTCTTCGGGATCCTCGATTTCGTCCTTCGCGTTGGCGCCGTCGAGCGCGCCGGCATCGGCGGGGTGACGCTGTAGCGACTCTGCATTGGGGAACGGACGGCCGAACGCCTCGGTGAGAACCGGGTCGGCGGGTTCGGGGTGCGGAGTGAACTCGCCGGATTCGCGGTACTTCGACGGGCGTACCCGCTCAGCGACGAACGAGCCCTGTACGCCGTCGGGACGGCCGAACGCCTGTCGCGATGCGGCATCGACCGGCGGACGGGACACGGGACGCGGCGCCAGGCGGGGGGCGCCGTTGTTGTCTTGATCGGAGCTCACGTCATCCTCTTCCGAGCGCTGGGCACACGAGCGCTATGGATTCGAGCACGGCGCCGCGCACCGGCTTGGCCAAACTGGTAACCCACCCTACCGAGGCTCTGGGCGATCGCGCCTGCTGCCGTCGGAGAACCGATCGCGCATTGTCGTCGGCCGGCTACGCTCCGGCGGCGGGCCAGTGTTGCCGCTACCTCCCGGCGCCCGGGGATCGCGCCGCTGGCCGCTCTGCTCGGTTTCCGCCTCGTCTTCGGGCGGGCAGTGCGGGATCTGCGACAACAATCCCAACAGCGTGCTGGGGATTCTGATCGGGTGTGAGTCGCGCAGCGCGGCACGAGCCCGGCGATGGCCGTCCACTTCGGCGGCGCAGTCCGGACACAGCGAGATGTGGTGCGCGGCGCGCAGGTGCGCGTTCATCCGCAGCTCACCGTCGACGAATGCCGAGATGGCCTCGATCGACAGGTGCTCGGTGGATCCGAATTGCCGCGGGGCGCCGACCGGCGCGTCGCTCTGCGAGGCGAACTGGGTGGGGAGCCAGGAGAAGGCCCGGCGGAACACATGTCCCCGCTCGACCATCACCAGCTCCTCTCGGTATCGCGTCGCGCCTGCTCTGGATCACCTGGCGCGACACAACCTCGCGCGGCACTACCTCGAATGTAGCGCGCCGACCGATACCGAACGTCGATGAACTCACCGATCAGGCTGCGGAAGTCTTAGCCCTCAGCAGCGACGGAGTTGTCCGAATGCGTCGCCAGATAGTCGCGCAGTGCCTGCCGTCCGCGGTGGATGCGGCTGCGCACGGTCCCGAGCTTGACGCCCAGCGTGGCGCCGATTTCCTCGTAGGACAGTCCTTCGATGTCACACAGGACGACCGCGGCACGGAATTCCGGCGGCAGCGAGTCCAGTGCCGCCTGCAGGTCAGGACCGAGGTGCGCGTCGTGATAGATCTCTTCGGGGTTGGGCTCGTCGGCCGGCACCCGGTCGTAGTCATCGGGCAGTGCTTCCATCCGCACGCGGCCGCGACGACGCACCATGTCCAGGAACAAGTTGGTGGTGATGCGGTGCAGCCAGCCTTCGAAGGTCCCCGGCTGGTAGTTCTGCACCGACCGGAAAACCCGAATGAAGGTTTCCTGGGTGAGGTCCTCGGCATCGTGCTGATTGCCGGACAGGCGATAGGCCAGCCGGTAGACCCGGTCGGCGTGTTGACGAACCAGCTCATCCCAGGACGGCATCGCCGTCTTGTCGCCGGTCGCGTCGAAGACCGCCGTGCCGTAAGGCTCGTCAGCGGGCTCAACCCAGTCAGCGTCGCGGTACCGCTCGGCGTGCGACATGCTCGACGGGCTCATCAGTGTCGTGATGTTGAAATCCTCCGGGTTCAGACTGCCGTCGATGCTAGGCAGTGCATCACCGCGGGCAACGCGAAGATAGCGGGATGTATTCCCGGACCAGCGGCCTCCACGCTCCATGGAAGATACCGTTGTCCATCGTCGTATGTGCGGTATGTGACCGCACTGAGCTTTGGCTGAGAATGGCTCCTGCACCCCCGCTGCGCTGGACAAATCCGTCACATCACGTTTCGATCACGCCGATTCGCTGCGCGTGTCGCGGGCCCGCCTGAGTGCACCCGGCAGGGGTTGGACCTACGCTCACGCCATGGCCACGACCGACCACCCGCACGGCCAGCCGGCGAAGAGTCGCGCCGAGTCCCTCTCTGCGCATGCCGAGGGATCGATTTCCGAAGACACCGTTCTGCTGGCCGCCCGCGAGCGTGCCGCCGATATCGGCGCCGGAGCCGTCACGCCGGCCGTCGGAGCGCTGCTCAGCCTGCTGGCCAAGCTCAGCGGCGGGAAAGCCGTCGTCGAGGTGGGTACCGGCGCCGGCGTCAGCAGCCTGTGGCTGCTGTCTGGGATGAGGGACGACGGCGTGCTGACCACGATCGACATCGAGCCCGAGCACCAGCGGATCGCCAAGGAGGCGTTCTCCGACGGCGGCATCGGGCCATCGCGGACCCGGTTGATCAGCGGCCGGGCCCAGGAAGTGCTGACCAGGCTGGCCGACGACTCCTACGACCTGGTCTTCATCGACGCCGATCCACTCGACCAGCCCGACTACGTGGTCGAAGGGGTGCGGCTGCTGCGATCCGGCGGCGTGATCGTCGTGCACGGCGCGGCGGCGGGCGGACGGGCCGGCGATCCGGCGGCCCACGACGCCGAGGTGGCGGCGGTCCGTGAGGCCGCGCGGCTGATCGCCGAGAACGAGCTGTTGACTCCGGCCTTGGTGCCGCTCGGCGACGGCCTGCTGGCCGCCGTTCGCGACTGAGCTGACCTGCTCGCCGAAAATTGCTTCCTCGCTGAACCCGAGAGTTGATCATTGCCGGGGAGGCATGGTGTCGGACGCAAGAGAAGTGATGGAACCGCCCGCGGCCGATAAGGCGTCGGCCTTCGACGCGTTCTTGTCGTACACGCATCGGGATCGGCAGGTCGCGGTCGGCGTGCAAAAAGGGCTGCATCAGATCGGACGCCGGTTCGGTCAGCTTCGCGCTCTACGGGTATTTCGCGACGACACCAACCTCGAGGTCAGCCCTGACCTGTGGGGCAAAATCACCGAAGCGATGGACGGAGCGCGATATTTCGTCGTGGTGTTGTCCGATCTGGCGGCTCAGTCCTACTGGGTGAATCGGGAAATCGGCTACTGGTTACAGCACCGCGGTCGTGACCAGGTCCTGTTGGTGTTGGCCCGCGGCCAATTGCATTGGGAGGCGGACGCGCAACGCTTCGACCCGGATCTCTCGAATGCGGCTCCGCCGGCGTTGACCGAGCCCGGAGTGCTGCCCGCCGAACCGTTTTTCATCGACGTCAGTGACGATGCGCCCTGGGACGCACGGGCGGCGGCCCTGCGCGACAAGGTAACCGCGCTCGCGGCGCCCATCCACGGCAAGAACAAGGACCAACTGGCCGGCGACGATCTGCGTGAGCAGCGACGGTTTCGCAGGCTGCGTGCCGCGGCGATCTCCGCGCTGACGGTGCTCACCGTGGCCGCGATGGTGGCCGCGGGCGTTGCCATGTACCAACGGAAAGAGGCTATTCACCAACGTAATTCGGCGATCGCCCTGCGGCTCGCATCCGATGCCCGGGCCATGCTGGCCGGGCTGCAGCCGGGCGGTGACATCCAGGCGTTCCAGCAACTGCTGGCCGCCGAAAGTCTGGGCGGCACCGCCGTCGACGGTTCACTGCACAACGCCCTGGTCGACCGGATCAGCACGCTCAAGATGGTGCAGACGAACTCGGAGGTCAACACGATCGCGCTCAGCCCCGACGGACAACGCCTGGTGACCGGAGGCGACGGCGGGGCGCAAGAGTGGGATGCCCATACGGGACAACGGATCAACGGGCCGCTGCCCTGCCCACACCGGGTCGACGGCGTGGCGTTCAGCCCGGACGGCGCCCGCATCGCAACCGCCGACGACGAGATTGACGCCATCCGACTCTGGGACGCCCACACCGGAAAACCCCTCGGCCAACTCGAAGGCGGCGCGGGACACAGCGTGGCATTCAGCCGGCGGGGCGAGATCGCGGCGGCCGGCCGCAACGGCACCATCCGGCTCTGGGACGGTTCCGGTCACCCCACCGGTGTGCTGAAGGTGGGCGACAAGCAAGTGATCAACGTGGCCTTCAACCCCGGCGGGGATCGGCTACTGGCATCGGACGGCCGATCGGTGGAGTTGTTCGACGTCGCCGCGCGCCGACCGATCAGCCCGCCGGTGACCGGCGGCCGCTTCACCATCGGCGATATCGCATTCAGCCCCGACGGAACGCTGTTCGCCACGGCCGGCGACCCAGAAGACATCAGTGCAGTGCGGTTGTGGGACGCCGCCTCCGGCCAGCCCATCGGTGCACCACTTCAGGGACACGACGGGGCCGTCAACGGCGTCGCGTTCAGTCCCGATGGCGCCCGCCTGGTGTCGGTGGGAGCCGACAAGAGTGTGCGCTTCTGGGACGTGAAAGCCGAAGCGCCGCTGGGCAAGCCCCTGATCGGGCACGAGCGCGCGATCCGCGCGGTGGTGTTCAGCCCCGACGACCGGAGCGTGATCACGGCCGGCCGAGACACCACGTGGCGGGTGTGGAATCCCGACGCCGGCGCGATCCCGACCCATCAGGGTGCCATCACGGCGATGGCGATCAGCCCGGACGGTGGCCGCATCGCATCCGGCTCGGAGAACGGTCCTGTGCAGCTATGGGACGCGCGCGACGGGACGTTGCTGCGGACCATGCCGGGCCACAGCGGCCGAGTGCGAGCGGTGTTATTCAGCCACGACGGGCGGCGGGTGATCAGCGGCGGGCAGGACGACACGGTGCGGTTCTGGAACGCCGACACCGGCCGGCTGGAGGGAGATCCCCGCGATGCTCATCAACAGGCCGTGGCATCGGCGGCCCTGAGCCGCGATGGGCGCCTGCTGGCGACGGGCGGAAACGATGGCTCAATTCAGTTGTGGGACACCAATATCGGGAAGCCCAGCGGCGCCCGGATGACCTCCGACCATCTTGAAGGTGACGTGTGGGATGTGGCATTCAGCCCCGACGGCCGTCACATTGTCGCCGCCAACGACACCGGTGGGATGGAGCTGTGGGACGTCGATTCCCGGCGCCAGGACGCCAGTGCTTTCGGCGACCGGCCACCTAATGCCAACGCCGTGGCGTACAGCCCGGACGGTCGGCTGATCGTGTCCGGGGCCAACAACGGCACGGTGCGACTCTGGGACAGCAACTCTCACAAGCCCGTCGGCGCACCGATGGACCCGTATCGGGGCATGTTGACCGATAAGGTCTCCCCCGGGATCGTCAGCCTCACCTTCACTCCCGACGGCGCCTACCTGGTCACCGGCGGCTTCGACAAGATGCTGCGGGTGTGGCGAGTCGACGATGGGCGACCCATCGGCGACCCCATCACCGCAGATTCCGAAAAAGAACTGCGTGCCGTCGCGGTGTTTCCCGATGGCAGCACCGCGGCCTCGGGCGGGACCGACGGAAAGATCAGGCGGTGGCCCTTGCGATCACCAGACCTGTTGTGCGCCAAGCTCGCGACCAGCATGAGCCCAACCCAGTGGCGCGACTGGGTCTCGCCAGATGTTCCGTACCACGCCACCTGTAGCGGCCTACCGGCGTCCGACTGACCGACTGCGCTCATTTTCGTAGAGCTCCCCCTTGACGTCTGACTGAACGACTGTTTAGTATTCTGAACATGCGTTCAGTCGACGATCTCACCGCCGCGGCCCGGATCCGCGACGCGGCGATCGAGCGGTTCGGTGAGCAGGGCTTCGGCGTCGGACTGCGCTCGATCGCCGAAGCCGCCGGTGTGAGCGCGGCGCTGGTCATCCACCACTTCGGCTCCAAGGACGGATTGCGCAAAGCCTGCGACGACTATGTCGCCGAGGAGATCCGCAGCAGCAAGTCCGAGGCGATGAACTCCAGCGATCCGGCAACCTGGTTCGCCGCGATGGCCGAGATCGAGGAGTACGCGCCGCTGATGGCCTACCTGGTGCGCAGCATGCAGTCCGGCGGTGACCTCGCGAAGACGTTCTGGCGCACGATGATCGACAACGCCGAGAGCTACCTGGACGAGGGCGTCAACACCGGCATCCTGAAACCCAGCCGGGACCCGGCCGCCCGGTCCAAGTATCTGGCGATCACCGGCGGCGGCGGCTTCTTGCTGTACATCCAAATGCACGAGACCCCAACCGATCTGCGAGCAGTGCTGCGCGACTATGCCAACGACATGGTGCTGCCCGCCCTCGAGCTCTACACCGAAGGCTTGATGACCGACAGCCACATGTACGACGCGTTTCTGGCTCAAGCAGAAGGAGGAGAAGATGAACCCCGCTGAGATCATTGAGATTCACAACCTGACGAAGGCTTTCGGCAGGGCCCGAGCGCTCGACGGCCTCGAGCTGACCGTTCGCGAGGGCGAAGTACACGGTTTCCTCGGGCCCAATGGCGCCGGGAAGTCGACGACGCTCCGGATTCTGCTGGGCGTGGTCAAGGCCGACAGCGGCACGGTGCGCCTACTGGGTGGCGACCCCTGGGCCGATGCCGTCGATTTACACCGCCACATCGCCTATGTGCCGGGCGATGTCACGCTGTGGCCGAACCTGACCGGCGGTGAGACCATCGACCTGCTGGCCCGCATGCGCGGCGGCATCGATGACAAGCGGCGCGCCGAGTTGATCGAGCGATTCGAGCTCGATCCGCGCAAGAAGGCCCGCACCTATTCCAAGGGCAACCGGCAGAAGGTCTCGCTGATCTCCGCCTTCTCGTCTCGGGCCCGGCTGCTGCTGCTCGACGAGCCGAGCAGCGGCCTGGACCCGTTGATGGAGAACATCTTTCAGCAGTGCGTCGCCGAAGCCCGCGATCACGGCGCCACCGTGCTGCTGTCCAGCCACATCCTGGCCGAGACCGAGCGACTGTGCCAGCGAGTGACGATCATCCGCGCGGGCAAGACCGTCGAAAGCGGAACACTGGAGTCGATGCGGCACCTCAGCCGGACGACCATCACCGCCGACTTGCTGCGCGACCCGGGCGACCTCACCCGCATCCCTGGCGTCGAGGACATCAGCTACGAAGGAACCGTGCTACACGCCCAGGTCGACAGCGCCGGCCTCGGCGAGCTGATCCGGGTGCTCGGCGACACCGGCGTTCGTAGCCTGGTGAGCCAGCCACCCACGCTCGAAGAACTCTTCATGCGCCACTACGGCGCCGACGATCAGCGCGAACTGGCGCGCTCATGACCACCACGCTGGACCGGCCGGCGGCGCACGAAGCGCCGCCGCACCGGTCATCCTTCACCGGGACCCTCGGGATGCTCCGGCTCTATCTCCGGCGCGACCGGATCGTGTTGCCGCTCTGGGTGTTACTGCTGTCAACGCCACTGGGCACCGTGTACATCGGCGGCATCGAAAAGGTCTACCCGGACCAGTCGGCCCGGGCCGGCTTCGCCGCGATGATCATGGCCAGTCCGGCGCAACGGGCGCTGTACGGAAACATCTACAACGACACCCTCGGCGCGACCGGCATCTGGAAAGCCGGCATGTTCCATCTGCTGATCGGGGTGGCCGTGATTCTCACCGTGATCCGCCACACCCGCGCCGATGAGGAAACCGGTCGCGCCGAATTGATCGACTCGACCGTGGTGGGCCGTTACGCCAGCCTCACCGCGGCCCTGGTGTTGTCGTTTGGCGCGTCGCTGGTCACCGGTGCAATCGGCACAGCGGGCCTGCTGGGCGCCCATGTTCCCCCGCTCGGGTCGCTGGCATTCGGCGCGGCGCTGGCCTGCTCCGGCTTGGTGTTCACCGCGGTGGCCGCGGTGACAGGTCAACTTTCGACGAGTGCGCGATTCGCCCGCGGAGCCGCCTTCGCCGTCCTGGCCGCCGCCTTCACCCTGCGCGCCGCCGGTGATGCCGGGTCTGCCGCGTTGTCGTGGTTCTCCCCGCTGGGCTGGTCGCTGCAGGTCCGCCCGTACGCCGGTGACCGGTGGTGGGTGCTGTTGCTGCATCTCGCCACGACGGCGCTACTGACTGCGCTGGCCTACCGATTGCTCGCCGGACGCGACGTCGGCGCCGGTCTGATCGCCGAACGCCCGGGTCCTGGCAGCGCTACGCCTATGCTGCGCAACGCTTTCGGACTGGCCTGGCGTCTCGACCGGGGCGCCCTGCTGTTGTGGACCGTCGGGCTCTGCCTGTACGGCCTGCTGATCGGCAGCATCGCGCACGGCATCGGCGACGAACTCGGTGGCAATACGGCGCGAGACATCGTCGTCCGGATGGGCGGCAGTCAGGTCGTGGAGCAGGCGTTCGTCGCCGCGGCGTTCTGCATGCTGGGCATGATGGCGGCCGCGTTCGCCGTCTCACTGACGCTGCGACTCCACCAGGAAGAAGCCGGCCTACGGGCCGAGACGCTGCTGAGCGGATCGATGAGCCGAAGTCGTTGGCTGACCGGCCATCTGGCGCTGGCGTTGATCGGCTCGGCAGCGGCGATCGTGATCGCCGGCGTGGTCGCCGGGTTGACCTACGGAATCGCCGCTCACGACGTCAGCGGCAAACTCCTGATGGTCGTGGGCACCGCTCTGGTTCAGCTGCCCGCGGTGTGGCTGCCCGCCGCGGTGACCGTGGCGCTGTTCGGGCTCGCACCGCGATTCAGTCCGGTGGCGTGGGGCGTGCTGGTCGGGTTCGTCGCGCTGTACCTGATCGGCGAGCTGTCGGGTTTTCCGCAGTGGGTGCTCGACCTCGAGCCGTTCGCGCACATCCCGCTGGTCTCCGGTAATACCTTCACCCCGGTTCCGCTGTTCGCTCTGTTGGCGATCGACGCCGCGCTGATCGCATTGGGAACGGTCGCTTTCCGCCGCCGAGATGTTCAGACGTAGGAGGCCGCCATGAAAACTGTTGCCAAAAGCCTACTCTCGGCCGTTGTAGGACTGATCGCGTTCGGGTTGATGCTGTTTGTGGCGGCCGGGACGACGCATTACTGGCAGGGCTGGGCGTTCCTAACGGTGTTCGCGTTGTCCGCCTGGATCCCGACGGTGTACCTGATGCGCACCAACCCCGCCGCCCTCGAGCGGCGCATGCAGGTCGGGCCGACGGCCGAAACCCGGCGGCTGCAAAGGATTCTGATCACCGTCATCTTCATCGCGTTCCCGGCCTCGTTCGTGGTCGGCGGTCTCGACCATCGGTTCGGCTGGTCGCAGATGCCCGCACCGTTGTCGGTGATCGGCGACGTGCTGGTGGCGATCGGACTCGGCCTGGCGATGCTGGTCGTCATCCAGAACAGTTACGCGGCAGCCAATGTCAGGGTCGAGCAGGGTCAGACGCTGGTCTCGACCGGGTTGTACGGGCTGGTGCGCCATCCGATGTACACCGGAAACGTGGTGCTGATGCTCGGTATCCCGCTGGCGCTCGGCTCGTATTGGGGATTCTTCCTGCTGATCCCCGGGATGCTCGTGCTCGTGCTCCGCATTCGCGACGAGGAAGAGCTGTTGACCCAGGAGCTCAGTGGCTACCGCGAATACACGCAGCAGGTGCGCTATCGGTTGTTGCCGTATGTGTGGTGAGCGCCACCGCTAGATCCAGATCCCCTTGCCCACGGCGACCACGCCGCCCGCGCTGATCGCGAAGCGCTCGCGGTCCTTCTCCAGATCCACCCCGACCATCTCGCCGGGCCCGATCACCACGTTCTTGTCCAGGATTGCGTGCCGCACCACCGCGCCGCGGCCGACCCGCGCGCCGGGCATGATCACGCTGCCCTCGACGATCGCGCCGTCGTCGATCACGACGTTGGACGACAGCACCGAATTGCGAACGGAGGCAGCCGAGATGATGCTGCCCGCGCCCACCACCGACTCCTGAGCCGAGCCGCCGTTGACGAACTTGGCCGGCGCCAGGTTCTCCGACGCACCGAGAATCGGCCAGCGCCTGTTGTAGAGGTTGAACACCGGATGCACCGACACCAGATCCATGTGGGCGTCGTAAAACGCATCCAGGGTCCCGACGTCGCGCCAGTAACCACGGTCGCGGTCGGTGGCGCCGGGCACGTCGTTGTCGTTGAAGTCGTAAACCGCGGCCCTGCCGTCGGACACCAGCCGCGGGATGATGTCGCCGCCCATGTCGTGATCGGAATTGTCTTCGTCAGCGTCGGCCCGAATCGCGTCGATGAGCACCTTGGTGGTGAAGATGTAGTTGCCCATCGACACGAAGGTGGCTTCCGGGTCGTCGGGTGTACCCGGCGGGTCGACAGGCTTCTCGATGAAGCTACGGATACGCCCGGACTCGTCGGCGTCAATGCACCCGAACGCACTGGCCTCCGCTCGGGGTACCCGGATCCCGGCCACCGTGGCACCGGCGCCGCTTTCGACGTGGAAGGCCAGCATCTGCTCGGGATCCATCCGGTAGACGTGGTCGGCGCCGAAAACCACGATGTAGTCCGGATCCTCGTCGTAGATCAGGTTGAGCGACTGATAGATCGCGTCGGCCGAACCGGTGTACCAGCGCGGGCCGAGCCGCTGTTGGGCCGGAACCGGGGTGATGTATTCACCGGCCAGACCCGACAATCGCCAGTTCTGCGAGATGTGACGGTCCAGCGAGTGCGACTTGTACTGCGTGAGTACGCAGATCCGCAGATATCGCGCGTTGACGAGATTGGACAGCACGAAGTCGATCAGTCGATATGCGCCGCCAAAGGGAACGGCGGGCTTGGCGCGGTCGGCGGTCAGCGGGTACAGCCGCTTGCCCTCACCGCCGGCCAGCACAATGCCCAGCACGTGTGGTGCTTCCCTCATGCATCAAACCTAACGGCCGCCGCGAACCCCTGCCAGATCACGCAGGTGAATACCCACGCCGGGGGCCTGTCCATCAACAAATTTGGATCCTTTCGACGAGACGACGGTCACATGTCGGCGAGGGGTCGGCCCCTGCGGGATTCGGCAGCGACCACTACGGTGCCGGGTATGCGCGTGGCGATGATGACTCGGGAGTACCCGCCAGAGGTCTACGGCGGCGCCGGGGTCCACGTGACCCAACTCGTGGCGCAACTGCGCAACCTGTGCCAGGTCGACGTGCACTGCCAAGGCGCGCCACGGGCCACAGCGGCGGCGTACCAGCCCGACACGCAACTACGCGGGGCGAACCCGGCGCTGTCCACGCTGTCTACCGATCTGTTGATGGCCAGTGCCGCCGCGCAGGCAGACATCGTCCACTCCCACACCTGGTACGCCGGGATGGCCGGGCATCTGGCGTCGTTGCTGCATGGTGTGCCGCACGTGCTGACGGCGCATTCGCTGGAACCATTGCGGCCGTGGAAAGCCGAGCAACTCGGCGGCGGCTACCGAATCTCGTCGTGGGTCGAGCAGACCGCCATCGACGCCGCCGACGCGGTGATCGCCGTCAGCTCCGGCATGCGGGACGATGTGCTGCGGGTGTACCCGACGGTCGATCCCGGCCGAGTCCACGTCGTGCGCAACGGGATCGACACCGACGTCTGGTATCCGGCCAAGCCGGTGCAGGGCGAGCCGGCCGCGGGCGAATCGGCGCTGGCCGACCTCGGGGTCGATCGCAGCCGGCCCGTGGTCGCATTCGTCGGACGGATCACCCGGCAGAAGGGTGTCTCACATCTGCTGGCAGCCGCGCACGACTTCGATCCCGACGTGCAGTTGGTGCTGTGCGCCGGGGCGCCCGACACACCGGAAATCGCCGCCGAAGTGAGCGCGGGAGTCGCCGACCTGGCCGCATCGCGTACCGGCGTGTTCTGGGTCCGCGAGATGCTGCCGATCGACAAAATCCGCGAAATACTCTCGACTGCAGCAGTTTTCGTATGCCCTTCGGTGTACGAGCCGTTGGGGATCGTGAATCTCGAAGCGATGGCGTGTGGCACCGCGGTGGTCGCCTCCGACGTCGGTGGCATACCGGAGGTCGTCGCCGACGGGGTGACGGGTTCGCTGGTGCACTACGACGCCGACGATGCTGCCGGCTACCAGGGCCGGATCGCCCAGGCGGTCAACGCCGTGGTCGCCGATCCGGAGCGGGCGGAGCGCTACGGCCGCGCGGGACGGCAGCGCTGTATCGCGGAGTTCTCCTGGGCGCAGATCGCGCAGCAGACGCTGGAGATCTACCAGAAAGTGTGCGCGTGATGGCAGCTGCCGCGCGCGGGTGAAACGGCGGGTTTTAGCTCGTCACGCCTTTGAGCTCGTCGCCCAGTGCAGCCGCTTCGTCCGGTGTCAGCTCGACGACGAGTCGGCCACCGCCTTCCAGCGGTACCCGCATCACGATGCCGCGCCCCTCCTTTGTCGCTTCCAGTGGACCGTCACCGGTCCGGGGCTTCATCGCCGCCATCGAGCGCTCCCTCCGAATTCGAGCTGGCCCGTCAACTGCACATTCACCCCTCCATTGTTCCCTATCCATGTGAATAGGTGCACATGACCTCCGGCTCGGCGTTTCCAGCGGCCGGTTAGACGCCAGTCGGAGGCACCCAGCAAGACCGCACGTGATCGTCGACCATGCCGGTCGCCTGCATCAGCGCGTAGGCGGTCGTGGGGCCGACGAAACGGAACCCCCGGCGCTTCAACTCGCTTGCCATCGCGGTGGATTCCGGCGTGATGGCCGGGACGTCGGCCAGAGTTGCGGGCCGTGCTCGGCGGGCCGGAGCGAACGACCAGAGCAACTCGGAGAGGTCGTCGACCTCGGCGACGGCTCGCGCGTTGGCGATGGTCGCCTCGATCTTCAACCGGTTGCGGACGATGCCCTCGTCCGCCATCAGCCGGGCAACGTCGGCGTCGGTGAATCGGGCGACCTTCTCGGGCTTGAAACCGGCGAACGCTGTGCGGAAGTTCTCCCGTTTCCGCAGGATGATCAGCCACGACAGGCCGCTCTGGAAGGCCTCCAGGCTCATCCGCTCGAACAACGGCACCTGGCCACGCAGCGGCTGACCCCACTCCTTGTCGTGGTAGTCGCGGTAGAGCTGGAAGTCCGCGCTGCCGGGCTTTCCGACCGCCCAATCGCAACGGACCAAGCCGTCGTCAGACATGGTCATCGGGCTCATCCTCGGCGTCGTCTTCGGCCTCGTCGGTTCCGGCGGCGACCGCGGCGTGCACCGACGAGAGCTGGCCGCGCAGCAGGTCGAGCTCCTGACCCAGCCGTTCCAGCACCCAGTCCACCTCGCTGGTTTTGTATCCACGCAGCGTCTGGGTGAACTTGACCGCGTCGACGTCGGAGCGGGTGACACCGGACGCCGGCAACACCGTCGGCGTGGTCCCGCGGGGCAGCGGCGGTAGCGGCTCACCGCGGCCGAACAGCACGCTGGCCACCCCGAACATCACAATCGCTACCAGCACCAACACCACCACGTACAGCAAGACCAATGCCACGGCGTCGATATTGCCCTATGGGTACGACGGAAGCGTGCGCGCCTGTTAGTGGCGCGGCCGCAGGTGCCTATCTGTGGCGACCCGCTGCGCCCGGCTTCGCCGCGCTGGCGATCGCCACGGCTATCGGTGGCGACCCGCTGCGCCCGGCTTCGCCGCGCTGGCGATCGCCACGCTGTTCATCGGCGGTCGGTCGGCCAGCGACACCGTGGAGGTGCGCGGCGTGTATCCGTCGCCGTCGACGAAGAACTGGGTCAGCCCGACACCGGAGTCAGGAATGCCGCAGCGTGAGAGCAGCGTCGCGACGACCTGGCGGCTCATCGGACCCAACTCGGCGAGCGGCCGGTTGCGGTGGGCCCGCACCCCGAGGTTGACCTGCGCGATCCCGTCCAGGCCCAACCGGTCGTAGGTGTCGACCAGCAGACCGATCTCGACGCCGTAGCCGGGCGCGAACGGCACCGACGTCAGCAGCTCGCGGGTGGCCGCGTATTCGCCGCCAAGCGGCTGCAGCACGCAGCCCAGCTCGGGCCGCAGCGCGGCCAGCAGGGGCCGGGCCACCAGTTCGGTAACCCGGCCGCCGCCGGTGGCGCCCTCGCGGCCGCTGGGAGCGTCGCCGGTTTTCAAGGGCCGCCGATAAAAGCTCTTGACGAGGTGAATGCCGTCCTCGGTGAGCAGCGGTCCGAGCAGCCGCGGAACGAACATCGGGTGCGGCTCGATCAGGTCCGAGTCGACGAAGACCACGATGTCGCCACTGGTGGCCGCCAGCGAACGCCACAGCACCTCGCCCTTGCCGGGCCGCGGCGCGATCTCGGGCAGCGCCTGCTCGCGGGTGACGACGCGCGCGCCTGCGGCGATGGCACGGATCTCGGTGTCATCGGTGGATCCCGAGTCGAGCACGATCAGCTCGTCGACCAGCCCGCCGACCAGCGGCGAGATGCTCTCGATCACCGATTCGACGGTGTCTTCCTCGTTGAGGGCGGGCAGGACTACCGAGATGGTTCGACCGGCCTTGGCCGCCTCGAGCTCCTCGACCGTCCACTGCGGACGGGTCCAGCTCCGGTCGGCCAGCCAGACGTCGCCGGGCGCCGCGGCCAGCGCGCCCTCGGCGGCGAGATCGACCAGCTCAGATGCCGTCATGCCAGTCCTCTCACCGTGCGCGTCGGTGGGCGTTGCCCTTGAATCGACGCCACCATCTCCAACACGCGTCGAGTGGGCCCGACCTCGTGCACCCGGAACATCCGGGCCCCCGCGGCAGCTGCCAGCGCGGTAGCGGCCAGGGTTCCCTCCAGCCGTTCGGTCAGCTCCACCCCAAGAGTCTCCCCGACAAAATCTTTGTTGCTCAATGCCATCAACACCGGCCACCCGGTGTTAACAAGATCTTTCATGTGCCGCAACAGCGCCAACCCATGGAAGGTGTTCTTGCCGAAGTCGTGCGTCGGGTCGATCAAAACACGATCGCGCGCCACCCCGGCGGCGACAGCCCGCTGAGCTGCCACGCTGACTTCGCCGATCACGTCGTCGACCACCCCGCGGGTGCTGGTCCCGTAGCTGACCCGGAACGGACGCGTCCGCGGCCGCGCACCGCCGGTGTGCGAACACACCAGTCCGGCGCCGAATTCGGCCGCTACCTCGGGCATCGCGGGATCATAACCGCCCCAGCTGTCGTTGATCAGATCCGCGCCCGCCCGGCAGGCGAGCCGGGCCACCCCCGAACGCCAGGTGTCGACGCTGATCAGTTGATCGGGGTAGGTGTCGCGCAGCCACTCGATGAACGGCACCACCCGGGCGCTCTCGGCTTGCGCGTCGATGGGCTCCCCCGGGCCTGCCTTCACACCGCCTACATCGATCACGTCGGCGCCCTCGGCGATGAGGCGGTGCACGGCGGCCTGGGCGGCGTCGTCGCCGAAGTTCGCGCCGCGGTCGTAAAACGAGTCCGGGGTGCGGTTGACGATCGCCATGATCAGTGCGCGCTCGTCGCTCACCGGGCGACCGCACAGGGTGGACTGCACGTATCCATCGTGCCCGTTGTCCGCACCGAGCGGGCACAGAGGTTCGGTTGAACCCGGACTCACAAGCGACTTCGGTCGCTGGGTGGGACGACTCTTCTTTTCGTTTTGTGAGCGCGGGCGATATCACCGCGCGCTGATATCGCATACGACCACGAATTCGAAAAAGAGTGGCTCCCGGCTCATGGTGCCGGTGTGACAGACGGTGCCGTCAGCCCTGCGGTCGTTTCCCGCCGGCGACTTCCTCGGCGTAGTCGTCGTAGAAGGGCACGTAGCCCTCGTCGCGACCCGCCAAAACGTACACCGGGTCTTCGATGCTGGAGTCATAAGCCTGGTCACGCAGATCCACCTTGCGACTCTTGAACGTCGTGGTGTGTTCCATCGACTCGACCAGGCGGACGAACAACGGCATCGCGTACACCGGCAGTTCCTTGTAGACCGTCTCGCCCAGAGCTTTGCCGTCGAAGTCGGCGCCCTCTCGCAGCTTGACCGCCGCCATTCCGGCGCGACCGCCGGTGCGCGGGATCTCCACGCCGAAGACCGTGCTCTCCTCGATGGACTTGTCGGAACTCAGCGCCCGCTCCACCTGGGTGGTGGCCACGTTCTCGCCTTTCCAGCGGAAGGTGTCACCGAGTCGGTCAACGAAAGCGGCGTGACCCATGCCTTGCGGGCTCATCACGTCGCCGGTGTTGAAGTAGCAATCGCCTTTGCGAAACGCGTTGCGTACCAACTTCTTTTCACTTGCGCTCTTGTCGGTGTAACCGTCGAACGGTTGCAGCCGGCTGACCGGACTGAGCAGTAGACCGGGTTCTCCGGCGGGCACCCGCTTCACCCAGCCGTCCTCGCCGCGCTGCGGTGCGCCGGTGTCGGCGTCGTAGGCGACATAGGCCACCGGCATCGCCGCCCAGCCCGCCGACCGCGGCACGTTGAACACATTGATGAAGGCGGTGTTTCCCTCGCTGGCCGCGTAGAACTCGCAGACCCTGCGGATGCCGAAGCGGGAGGTGAATTCGTCCCAGATTTCCGGACGCAACCCGTTGCCCGCGATCAGACGCACCTTGTGGGCGCGGTCGGTCGGCTTTTCGGGCTGGTTCAGCAGATACCGGCAGATCTCGCCGATGTAGATGAATGCCGTTGCCTTACTGGCGATTACCTCATCCCAGAATCGCGATGCGGAGAACGACTTGCCCAGCGCCAGCGTCGCTCCGGAGTTGATCACCGAACCGACCGCAACCGTCAGCGCGTTGTTGTGGTACAGCGGCAGGCAGCTGTACAGCGTGTCAGAACCCCTGAGCCGCAAGCCAAGTCCGCCGAACACCGCCAACGCGGAAAGCCATCGCTTGTGGGTCATCACGCTGGCCTTGGGGTGCCCGGTGGTGCCCGAGGTGAAGATGTAGAACGCGGTGTCCTTGGCCAGCACCGCGGATGCCGACGGTGGGTTGGTGGTCGGCGCGGTCGCCGCCAGCCGCCCCATCTCCTCGAGGGTCGTCGGCGCGATGGTGGCGCCGCCACACTCGTGCACCGCATCGACGAAGTCGGATTCGACGATCAGCGCCTTGGCTTCCAACAAGCCGATGCTGTGCGCCAGTACGTCGCCGCGCTGGTGATAGTTGAGCATCCCGGCGACCGCCCCGCACTTGACCGCGGCCAGCATCATCAGCACGGCATCGGGCGAGTTGCGCAGCATGATCCCGACGACGTCGCCGCGACCGACGCCACGGGCGGCCAGTACGGCCGCATAGCGGTTGGCGGCGGCATTGGCCTCGCGGTAGGTCAGCTGCTGCTCGCCGAATCGGAGGAAAATCCGGTCCCCGTAGCGCTCGGCACGGTCTTGAAAGATCTTGCCGATCGAGACCTTGAAGTTCGGCTGCGCCCGCGCCAACGTGAGCATCCCGCGGGCAATCACCGGAAGGTCGGCCAACACAGCGGGCGCCCGGGTAACGATATCGATTAGCCCGATCGACGTGCCAGGACCCGATGTGTCAGTACCGGAGTTGTTGTCGGACACAATCCACCCTCATTTCGCGCGGCTGCAGATCGCGGCCAGCCTAATCTTCTGCGCAGGCCGCCAATGCTGCGCCCACCTCGTCGACGATCACCAGCCGGTCGATCGCGGTCTGCGCGACGTATCCGGTGTCGACCAGCCCGGACAACCATGCGAGCAGGCCGCGATAGTGCCCGTCCGGGTCCAGCATCACCAGCGGCTTGTCATGCATGCCGAGATACCCGCCGGTCCAGGCTTCGAAGAATTCCTCGAGCGTGCCGATGCCGCCCGGCAACGTGATGAACGCGTCGGCGCGGTCCTCCATGATCTGTTTGCGCTCGCGCATGGTGTCGGTGACGATCAGCTCGTCGGCGTCATGGTCGGCGACTTCGCGACGCACCAGCATGGCCGGGATGACGCCGACGGTTTGGCCGCCGCGGGCCCGGGCCGCGGTGGCCAGCGCGCCCATCGCCGAGACGTTGCCCCCGCCCCAGACCAAGGTCCAGCCGCGCTGGGCGATCGCTTCACCGAGTTCAGCGGCCAGCGCCAGCAAGTCCGGATGCGTGGGGCCGGACGCGCAGTAGACGCAGACCGCCCATGGACGAGGCACACACGAAACGTAGACCACCCTTGCCGCCGAGCGCATTTGGGCCTAACCGCGTGCGCCACAGCGCGCGCGCCATAAACTCCGGCGGTGCCGAGTGCTTGGGATGTCGCGCCGCGAGAGGCCTTGGTGCGCGAGGTCGCGGCCGCCCTGGAAGATCCTCAGCGTGCCGGCGTGGCCATCCTCGGGGCCGACGGTGTCGGCAAGACGGTGCTCGCCCGGGGCGCCGCCTCGCCCACCGCCCGCTGGGTGATCGGCACGGCCACCGAGCAGGCCATCCCATTCGGCGCCTTCCGCGCGCTGCTGGCCGGCAGCGATGTCAGCGACACCGCCCGGCCGGCCGAGCTGCTGCGCACCGCGCACGAACGCCTGACCGGTGACGAGCAGTTTTTCGTCGTCGACGACGCCCATCACCTCGACCGGCTCTCCGCCACGCTGATCTATCAGTTGGCGCTGAGCAGGTCGGTGCGGCTGATCCTCACGGTCCGATCCGGCGCCGAGTTGCCCGAGGCGATCGAGGCGTTGTGGGCCGACGGGCTGTTGACCCGGATCGAAGTCGGCCCGCTGGACGCGGCCACGACCGCCGCCCTGCCTTCGCTGGTCGACGACTACCTGTCCGGTCTGTCGTCGCGGGCGCGCACGACGCTGGATTACCTGGCGCTGGCCGAGCCGCTGCGGCGCGACGACCTGACGGCACTGACCGGCGAGGACGCCGTCGAGCAGGCCGAAGCCGCCGGCGCGGTCGTTGTCGACGACGACGCGATGGTCTATTCGGCGCATCCGCTCTACGCGGTTCGCGCCGGGGCGGCGCTGGCACCGGACACCGCGCGAGCGTTGCGCATGTCGCTGGTCGAGCGACTCACGGCCGGCCCGTCCGATCATGTCGGCGATCAGCTGCGGCTCGCGGCGCTGGCCGTCGACACCGACGTTCCGGGCGACACCGTGACCGCGGCGCAGCAGGCGCTGCGGTTCGGCGAGCTCGAACTGGCCGAGCGGCTGGCCCGCGCGGTGCTGGGCCGCTCGGAGGGGCTGGCCGCGCGGCTGGCGCTGGGCTACGCGCTCGCCTGGCAGGGCCGCGGACGAGAGGCCGATGCCGTGCTGAGCGCGGTGGATCCTGGGCAGCTGTCGCCGCCCGAGTTGATGGCGTGGGCTCTGCCGCGGGCGGCCAACCAGTTCTGGATGCTCAGCGAACCGGCGCAGGCCACCGCGTTTCTGCAGACCACCCGCGGCCGGGTCGCATCGCCCAGCGCGCAGGCCACTCTCGATGCGCTGACGGCAACGTTCGCGATGAACTCCGGTACACCGCTGCGCACCTTGCGAATCGCCGAGGAGGTGCTGGCGTCGCCGCACGCTGACGGGGTGGCTGTCGGCTGGGCGGCCTCGGCGGCGGCGCTGAGCTCGGCCCGCACCGGGCGATTCGACGACGTTGAATCGCTGGCCCGGCGCGCGACGGCCGCCGACCATCCCGGCCTGCTGCGGTTCACCAGCGGCTTCGGCCGCATCACCGCGCTGCTGATGGCCGGCCGGCTGACCGAGGCCCGCACACTGGCCCAGCGCTACACCGACTTCGCCGAGCTGCAGCAGCCGGGCCGGGCGATCGGCGAGACCCTGGTGGGCTACGTAGCGATCGCCCAGGGCGACTTCGACGACGCCGTGACACTGCTCAGCCGGGCCGCCGACCCGCTGGCCCGCACCGGCTATTCGTGGGGGCCGCTGTCGCTGATGCTGCTGGCTCAGGCGCTCGGCCAACAAGGCGAACAACTGCATGCCGCAAAGGCTTTCAGCCGGGCCGAGTCGCTGCATGGTCTCAAGTCGTCGCTGTTCGCGCCGGAGTTGGCGTTGGCCAAGGCGTGGTCGAAGGCGGCCCGCGGCGACACCACGGGCGCGATCGAAGCCGCCCGCGAAGCGGTCCAGACCGCCGAACGGGGCGGGCAGTCCGCGGTCGCGTTGCGGGCATTGCAGGACGCCACGCGTCTCGGCGACGTGCGCGCCGTGCAGCGGGCCGGCCGCCTGTCGGGCGAAGTCAACTGCGTGCTGGGGCGATTGACGCTGGCACACGCCAGGGCACTAGCCGACGGCGACGCCGCGGCGCTGGCCGATGTCGCTGCCGATCTGACCAACCGGGGACTGCACCCCGCGGCAGCGGATGCTGCAAACCAAGCTCAGGCGCGACGGGCCTAGCTGCTCAGGTAGGCCCGCAGCATGGTCACGGCATCGGTGATCTGGTGGATGGGCACCAACTCGTCGCGGGTGTGCGCGAGATTCGGGTCGCCCGGCCCGTAGTTGACCGCGGCGATACCGCGGGCGGCAAACCGCGACACGTCGGTCCAGCCGTATTTGGCCCGCACCTGTCCGCCGGCCGCGTTGACGAGGTCCCTGGCCGCAGGATTGGTCAGGCCGGGCAGCGCTCCGGCTGCCGAGTCGGTCTGCTCGATCCGCACGTCCAAGCCGTCGAAAACGTCGTGGACGTGTTGCAGCGCGGCGTCCGCCGGCCGATCCGGCGCGAACCGGAAGTTCACCGTCACCGACGCGGCATCGGGTATCACGTTGCCGGCAACCCCGCCGTCGATGCGCACCGCCGACAGCCCCTCGCGATACACACATCCGTCGATGTCCACACTGCGTGGTTGATAGCTCGCGAGGCGGTCCAGCACCGCACCCAGCTTGTGAATCGCATTGTCGCCCAACCATGATCGTGCCGAATGCGCGCGAGTCCCGTTGGCCTGGACAACAACTCGCAGCGTGCCCTGACAACCCGCCTCGATGTAGCCGCCGGTCGGTTCGCCCAGGATCGCCACGTCCGCGGTCAGCCAGTCCGGCAACTCGCGTTCGATACGGCCCAAACCGTTCGCCGTGGACTCGATTTCCTCGCAGTCGTAGAACACCAGTGTCAGGTCGTGCGCGGGATCGGTGACGGTCGCGGCCAGATGCAGGAACACCGCGTCACCCGACTTCATGTCGGTGGTGCCGCAGCCATGCAGCGACTCGGCATCGCGGCGGCTCGGCAGGTTGTCGGCGGCCGGCACGGTGTCGAGGTGGCCGGCCAGCAGCACCCGGGTCGGGCGACCCAGCGCAGTTCGGGCGAGCACCGCGTTGCCGTTGCGGAGGATCTCCCAGCCCACAGAGGGGGGAGTCTGCGCTCGCAGCGCCGCCTCGACCTCGTCGGCGATGCGTTCTTCGTGCCTCGACTCGCTGGGGATGTCGACCAGAGCCGCCGTCAGCTCGATCGGGTCACCGTGTAGGTCCAGCACGATCCCAGCGTAGTGGGTGGGTAGCGTGGCACCCGTGACTGCAGCTTCGGGTATTGGGCTGGCGACGCTCGCCGCCAACGGATCGGTCCTCGACACCTGGTTTCCCGCACCGGAACTGATCGAGTCGGGCGACAGCGGGACGACGCGGTTGTCGGTGGCCGAGGTGCCCGACGAGTTCGCCGCACTGGCCGGCCGCGACGACGAGCGCGACGTCGAAACCGTCGTGGTGCGTACCGTGATCGGCTCGCTGGACGACAAGGCGGTCGACGCCTATGACGGCTATCTGCGACTGCACCTGCTCTCGCATCGTCTGGTCGCTCCGCACGGGCTCAACGCCGACGGGTTGTTCGGGGTGCTGACCAACGTGGTGTGGACCAACCACGGACCTTGCGCCATCGACGGATTCGAGACGGTACGCACGAGGCTGCGCAAGCGCGGACCGGTCACCGGTCTACGGCGTGGACAAGTTCCCGCGGATGGTCGACTACGTCGTGCCCAGCGGTGTGCGGATCGCCGACGCCGACCGGGTGCGCCTGGGTGCGCACCTGGCCTCCGGCACCACGGTGATGCACGAGGGCTTCGTCAACTTCAATGCGGGCACGCTGGGCGCCTCGATGGTGGAGGGCCGCATTTCGGCGGGCGTCGTCGTCGGCGATGGCTCCGACATCGGTGGTGGCGCGTCGATCATGGGCACGCTGTCCGGCGGTGGCACCGAAGTGATTTCACTCGGTAAGCACTGCCTGCTCGGCGCAAACTCCGGCCTGGGCATCCCGCTGGGCGACGACTGCGTCGTCGAAGCCGGTCTGTACGTCACCGCCGGAACGAAAGTTGCGCTGCCAGATGGCAATTCGGTCAAGGCGCGCGAGCTCGCCGGCAGCAGCAACCTGCTGTTCCGGCGCAACTCGGTGACCGGCGCGGTCGAGGTGGTGTCCCGCGACGGCCGCGGCATCGCCCTCAACGAGGACCTGCACGCCAACTGATCACACGACAAGGTGCTTGGGCATCACCGTCGGTTTGACGCCGTATCGCGGTCCCATCCCGTACCCCCCGCGACCGGCCGAGGCGTAAGCCGGCATACCGGCGGCGACCGTGCTCGCCGCCGCCACCTTCTGCGGGCGGTGCGGTCCACCCCGAGCCGGCCAGCGGCGCGGCTGCGACCGGTTCTGCCGGAGATGCCGCGGACCATGCGGCCGGCACAGACAATTTGCCGACCGCGGCTCCCTGGGCCATCCCGGCCAATACCGGTGCGCCACCGGCACCGCTGACACTGGCCGACGCTGTGCCGGCGGGCCAGCCCGCTACTCCGAGGCCCCCGAAGGCAAGGGGAAGACTGTGACTGAGCAGGCCCGCGTCGGCGGTATGCGCATACAGGATGCCGGTCACGATCCCGTTGAACCCGTTCCAGGCCGCCATGTCGACGAGTCCGTTCGGGATGTTCTCCACCAGGCTGTTGCTGAAGAAATCACTCAAGGCTGAAGCGGGTGTCGCCGCGGAAGACAGCGGACCTGACAGCGACTGGGTCGCGGCGGGAAGGCCGGACACCAGACCGGGCAGTCCGGCCGAGGTGCCGGTGGCCTGGACGGAGGCCGCCGGCATTGGTGGTCGGTACGGGATCGCTCAGTGGCTCCAACGTGCCGGTGCTCGCCGATGAGCCGGCATAGCCATACATGGCGGCGGCGTCCTGGGCCCACATCTCGCCGTATTGGGCCTCGGTGACGGCGATCGCCGGGGTGTTCTGGCCCAGAAGGTTGGTCGCCACCAAGGCCGCCAATTGAATCCGGTTGGCTGCAACGACCACGGGGGGCACCGTCATCGCATACGCGGCCTCGTAGGCGGCCGCGGACGCCATGGCCTGGTCGGCTGCCAGCTGAGCGGCTCCGGCGGTGGTGTGCAGCCACGCCAAGTAGGGCATCGCCGCGGCGGCCATCGCAGCCGCTGACGGACCCCGCCACTCGTCGTCAGTGAGCGTCGAGATCACCGACTGCGAGGCAGCAGCGGTGGTATTCAGTTCGGCCGCGACGTTGTTCCACGCGGCTGCGGCGGTCATCAGCGGTCCCGCGCCCGGCCCGGTGTACATCAGGGTGGAGTTGATCTCCGGGGGTAGCGCTCCGAAGTCGATAGACATTTTCTGTGATCCTTTCTGGCTGAGTAGCTTTGGTGTCTCAGACGAGCACGGACTTGGGCATCACAGCGGGCTTGACGCCGTAGCGTGGCGCGCCAGGGCCGCCGAAGCCGTAGCCTGACCGCCCGGCCGACGCCACGGACGGGACGCCGGCCGGCATCGTCGCGGCCGGCGCCCCAGGTGACGCGGTGCTCGTCGTACCCGCGCCCGTCAGCGTGGCCGAATCGGCCGTGGGAACGCCGGCGGCCGCCCAACCTGGCGGTACCGACAACCCGCCCAGTGCGGATGCCTGGCCCATACCGGCCGCGACGGGCGCCGACGCGGTTGCCGTCGCGGCCGCCGACGCTGCCGGGGCAGTCGGCATGAAAGGAGCGCCCGCCGCGGCGTCGACGGTGGGGTCCCAGCTCACCGCGCTGGGCAGGAACTGGCCCTGGCCGAGGGCGATGAAGTCGGACGCGGCCGCGCCGACATTTTGGAAGTAATTGAACGGGGTGCCGATAGCGGCGCCCGTCGTCGGATCCGCAGCGGCCCCAGACACCGCCGACGACACCGCCGACGAGGACGTTCCAGATCCGCTCAGCCCGCCGAGAAGCCCTGACAACGACGTCGAACCGGTCGCAGTCTGGTTGGCGCCTTCGGTCTCACCGTAGGAACCCGCGCTGGCGGCCAAGGTGTTCACCAGCATTTGGTGAACGGCCGCAGCTTTGGCGCTGACTTGCTGATACCAGGTGCCGTAGGCACTGAATTGGGTGGCTTGCATCGCCGAGACCGCGTCGGCGGCCGCCGGGGCGAGGCCCGTGGTCGGCCCGGCGGCGGCCGCGTTCTGGTCGGTCATCGACGTACCGAGGGTTTGTAGCGCGCTTGCTGCGGAAGTCAGTGCTTCGGGCTGCGTCATCACGTAAGACATGCGTTTCTCCTCATGAAAAAGAGCCGAACGCTGAGGTTCGGCGCGGCGAAGTGCTGTAGAAGGGCCACCCAGACGGCCACCGCTGCCACTTTTCCAAAATTTGACGGAAATACTCCGGTAACGCGCACGTAATACTCGGGATTAATTTCCGGTCGGAAAATCGCCCGTCACGCCGCCGGGAAAGGCGCTAACTATGCCTGGCTGCCGAAAACCCAGCTAGCCTGTGCAGCTGGGGATTTCGAGCTGGGGAAACTACTCGCCGGAATGCAGCGCCGTGCCCTTGGTCTCGGGCAGCAGATAGGTGCACACGAAGCTGGCCGAGGCGAGGAGCGCGAGCATCGGCCCGATGGCCCAGCCGCCGTAGGTCGCCTGCACGGTTCCGGCGACCAACGGTGGCAGCGCACCGCCGAACACGCCGGCGAAGTTGATCGCGAAGGCCGATCCGCTGTAGCGGTAGCGGGTGGCGAACAGCTCAGGAATGAATGCTCCGGTGGGCCCGGAACCGATCCCGCCCACGGCGCACATGCCGAGGATCGCCACCGCGTAGAGCACCGGTTTGCCGGTGTCGATCAGCGGCATCACCGCCAGCGCCCACGGCACACATGCCGCCCAGCCCAGCAACATCATCCGGCGCCGCCCGACTCGATCGCACAGCGTGGCCGAGAGCGCGACGAACGTGACGCTCACCAGCCCGCCCAGCGCACCCACTTCCCAGATGAAACTGCGGCTGTAACCGAGCTCGGCGTGCGCGTATCTGGTCAGGTAGGTGTTCGCCATGTAGGCGAAGCCCATGCCGCCCAGGATGCTGCCGCCCGCCAGAACGATCTTTCGGCGCTGCAGGCGTAGCAACTCCGCGATGGGCGCCCTCGGGACAGTGTCGCGGGCCTTCTCGGCGACGAACACCGGCGTCTCGTCGATCCGCAGCCGCACGTACAGCGCGATGCCGATCAATACCGCACTGATCAGGAACGGGATCCGCCAACCCCACTCCAGAAAGGCGGGGCTGTCCTCGCCGATGGTGACGCTGACGACCAGGAACGTCGAGCAGGTGAGCACTGCGGCGACACCGCCGCCGAGGAGGGTGAACATGCCATAGCGTCCGCGTTGGTCAGCGGGCGCATATTCGGCGCTCAGCAGTACCGAGCCGGCCCACTCACCGCCCGCGGCAAACCCCTGCACCAAGCGCAACGCGACCAGGATGAACGGGGCAGCGAGGCCGATGGTCGCCGTCGTCGGCACCAGACCGACGCTCACCGTGGCGACCGCCATGATCAACAACGTGGCGATCAGCGCCTTTTTGCGTCCAAGCCGGTCGCCGAAGTAGCCGAAGGCGGCACCGCCGATCGGCCGCGACACGAATGCGCTGGCAAACGTGCCCATCGAGGCGATCGTCCCCAGCGCCGGGCTGAGATGCGGGAAGAACACGGTGGGAAACACCAGCGCCGCAGCGGTGCCGTAAATCAAGAAGTCATAGAACTCGATCGCCGAGCCAACGAGACACGCGGCAGCAACGCGTCTCATCGGCGTGGCGGGCGGGGCCGCTGCCTCGGTCGTCGCCGTCTGGCTGCCTGGCTGCACGGCTACGACGGTAGGAGAAACCCCCGCCGGTGTCACACTCGCCGCGCGGTCAGCCGTCAGTCAGCAACTGCTTTTTGAGCACTTTGCCCATCGCGTTACGAGGCAACTCGCCGACGATCCGGACCTCACGCGGCCGCTTGTGCACTGAAAGCTGTTGGGCCACATAATCGATCAGCTCCTGCGGCTGTGCATCACCGACGATGAATGCGACGATGCGCTGCCCCAGATCGTCATCGGGCAAGCCGACCACCGCCGCCTCGGCCACCCCCGGATGACCGAGCAGCACAGTCTCGATCTCACCGGCGCCGACCCGGTATCCACCGGACTTGATCAGGTCGACCGATTCGCGACCGACGATGCGATGCATGCCGTCGCTGTCGATGACCGCCGCGTCGCCGGTGCGATACCAGCCGTCGGCGTCGAACGCCTCGGCGGTCGCGTCCGGCCGGTTCAGGTAGCCGTTGAACAAAGTCGGGCCCCGAACCTGCAGTCGCCCAATGGTTTCCGCGTCGTGCGCCACCAGGTTTCCGTCGTCGTCCACCAGACGGGACTCGATACCGGCCAGCGGCAGGCCGACCCAGCCGGGACGACGTTCCCCGTCGACCCGGGTCGACAACGTGATCAGCGACTCGGTGGCGCCGTACCGCTCGACGGGCGCATGGCCGGTGAGCCGGACCAACTGGTCGAACACCGGCACCGGCAGCCCGGCGCTGCCGGACACCAGTAGTCGCGCCGAGCGCAGCGCCTCGGCCGCCGCGGTGTCGGCCACCACCCTCGACCAGACTGTCGGCACGCCGAAATACAGCGTCCCGTTGGCGGCCGCGTAGGCCTCCGGCGTCGGTTTTCCGGTGTGCACGAAGCGATTTCCGACCCGCAGCGACCCGAGCAGGCCCAGCACCAGACCGTGGACGTGAAACAGCGGCAGGCCATGCACCAGCGTGTCGTCAGCGGTCCACTGCCAGGCCTCGGCCAGCGCGTCGAGGTCCGCGGCGATCGCCCGGCCGCTCAGCTGCACCCCTTTGGGCGGACCGGTGGTGCCCGAGGTGTAGATGATCAGCGCGGTGTCCCGCGGGCGACGGCTCGGGTTGCTGGTGCCAGGATCGCGCGCCCATTCGCACCGGAATGTGCGGCAGCCCTTCCGGTGCTTCATCGTCGTCAGGCGACCGCCCCAGCCAGGCCTGCGCGCCGGAGTCGGTGAGGATGTGGCGGCGTTCGGCCTGCCCGACATCAGCCGGCACCGGTACCACCGGCACGCCGGCGATCAGGCAGCCCGCGATGGCCAGCGCGGTCGGCGCGGTCGGCGTGGCCAGCACCGCGATCCGGCCCGCACCGCGGACTCGTTCGGCGACCGAGTTGGCGGCCCCGACTACGTCGCTGCGGCTGAGCGTGACGTCGCCGAACCGGACGGCGTCCTCGAGATCGTGGCCACCTGCGACAACGGAAGGATCCAGCGAGGTCAGCAACACGTCAGCAGGCTAGCCCATCGGCCGTTCGCCGATCACGTGGTCGCGGCGCAGCGCGTCGAGGTCATCACCGGACAATCCGAGGCCGGCGAGGACCTCGTCGTTGTGCCGGCCGAGAGTGGGCGCGGCGAAGCGGTGATGACGTGCCGGTCCCGGGTTGATGCGCAGCGGCCACCCCGGGTAGCGGTGCCGGCCGGTCAGAGACTCGAATTCCTCGTAGAACCCGCGAGCGTCGAGGCCCGGAAGTTCGTACATCTGCTCGGGCGTTGTCACCTCTTCGGCAGGAATAGCCCGTTCTCGAAGGGCCGCAATGATATTGCCGGCCTGCCGGGTTCGCGTCCAGGCCGCGACGGCATCGTCGAAGGCGTCGTGGTCATCACTCGGCAGGCCCGCTCCCCCGATCGCGTCGGCCAGCTGCGACCGGTCGCCATCGTCGCGCACCGTCAGCGCCACCCACGCCTTCTCACTGTCGGTCGGGTAGACGCCCTGCCAGACGCCGCGCCGTCGGTTCCCTTCTCGCGGGCGCACGACGCCGTTCATCGAGAAGTCGATCACCGGTTCGGCGGTGACGGCAGCGCCGACTTCGATCTGCGCAATCTCGATCAGCTGGCCTTCGCCGGTGCGACCCCGATGCTCGAGTGCAGCGAGCAGGGCCACGCCCGCGTGCACGCCGACGATCGGGTCGGCAGGACCCTGCACATTGCACGGCGGACCGTCGGGGTAGCCGGTGGCCGCTGTCATGCCGGAAACCTGTTCGATGTTCAGCGCCCAGCCGACGTAGTCGCGCCAGGGGCCGTCGAGGCCGAAACCCGGCATCCGGACCGCGATGATGTCGGGGCGCAGGGCGACCAGCGAGTCGTAGTCCAGCCCGAACTGCTCCACCACCCGCGGCGAGTAGTTCTCCACCACCACGTCGGCCTGCGCCGCGAGGAGGCGCGCGATTTCGCGGCCCCGGGGTGAACTCAGGTCCAGCGTGATGTCGCGCTTGTTGAGGTTGGTGGCCTGCCACAGCGGGCTGCGCTCGTACCAGTCCTCACCTTCGAACGGCTGGGCACCCGAGTAGCGGAAACCGTCGGGCCGCTGGATCGACTCCAGCTTGATCACGTCGGCCCCGAATGCGCCGAGGTAGCAGGTGAGATATCCGCCCGCCCAAAAGGTGCTCAGGTCAAGCACTTTCAGCCCGGCGAACGGCAGCGACGGATCCCCGACCGGCTCGGTGGGTCGTTGCGGCAGGGTTTTGCGTGGCGCAGCAGCGGCCGGCGTTTTCGAGAGCCGAAAGGGCGGTCCTGGACACCGAAACGACCAGTCCTTGCCGCCGCCGTCGACGAAGAATCCCCGCTTGGCGTATTGCGGATTGTCCAGCGCGTGAGCGCCGTCGACCACCGGCGCCGCCGGAATCCGCAGTGCCTGGCAGAGTTCGACGATGTCATCGACGGTCCGCTGGTCCAGCCACGGCTGAGCCGCCGCATAGAACTCCGCGCGCTCCGGGCCGCCCATCATGATCGCGAATTGCTGCTCGCCGAACTCGGACAGCTCGAGCATGTCGCACACGTCGAGCCAGTGCTGGCCGGTCAGGCAGTTGATCCCGACCCAGCCGTCGGCGGCGCGCACCACACCCAGCATCGGGGCCTGGCGCACGTCGGTGGGCAGTCCCAGTGCACGCATGCGCTCGAACATCAGCATCGGGTACGGCAGCGTCGACAGCAGTGCCTCCAGCACCGAGACATCGACCTCGGTCACCTGACCGGCCGGGGCGGTACGCAGCGCGGTCAATGCCCCGAGGGCGGCGTAGGCGCCCGCGACATATTCGGAGATCCGGGCCCCGGCCTGCACCGGCGGACGCTCCGGGTCCCGCGCGCTGATCCACCCGGACATGGCCTGCATGGTCAGCGGCGTGGCGACCCGGCCGCGCAGTGGACCGTGCCCGCCGAAGTTCGAGATCCGCACCGCGACCAGGCGTCGGTGCTTCGGTACTTCGAAACCCGGCCCCTCGAAGAACCCCTGCCCATCGATGAGGACGTCGGCACCGGCAATCAGTTCGCGGGCGTCGTCCGAGGTTGCTTCGCGCTTACCGGCGTTGAGGTACTCGAACAGCCCGGCCCGCTCGGGATCGGGCTGATCGCCAGGAAACGGCCCCCACCGACGCAGCGGATCCCCTTCTGGTGCTTCGACTTTCGTGACGTCGGCACCGAGGTCGGCGAGCAGCTTGCCGCAGTACGGCCCGGAGATCTCGTCGGCGAGTTCGACCACCCGGAGTCCATCCAGGGCACCGGTCACGTGCGCCACTCCTCGTACCTTGATTTGATCGCGCGGCCCCGCTTATCGTCGTGGCGCGTCACGCCGGGAATCCGATGGCCTTCGGCTCCATGTACTGACGAATTCCGATGATGCCGCCGCTTTCGCGGCCGATCCCGCTCTGGTTGAACCCGCCGAACGGCGCACCGCCCGGGCCGAATCCGTTGACCGCGATCTGGCCGGTGCGTACCCGCCGGGCCACCGCCATCGCACGGTCGACATCGGTACCCCACACCGCACCGGAAAGCCCGTACTGCGAGTTGTTTGCGATCTGTACCGCCTCGTCGTCACCGCGGTAACGCAGCACTGACAGCACCGGCCCGAACACTTCTTCCTGAGCGATCGTCGAGTCCGGCGTGACCTCGGTGAGAATGGTCGGCTCGAAGTAGAAGCCGCGATCCAGGCCGGGCGGGCGCCCACCACCGGTGGCCAGCTTGGCGCCGTCATCGAGCGCCCGATTCACGTGTGCCTGAACGCGTTTGCATTGAGCGTCGCTGATCAGCGGGCCCATCTGGACGTCCGGATCGGTAGGGTCGCCGACCTTCACCGATTGAGCCAGCGCGACCAACCTGTCCACCACCTCGTCATGGATCGCGTCGGGAAGCAGCAGCCTGCTGTGCAGGATGCAGGCCTGTCCGGCGTGAAATGAGCAGGACTCGAACAACATTCGCTGCAGCATTTCGTCGTCCAGCACCGCATCCTCGAGCACGACGCTGGCCGACTTACCGCCGAGCTCCAGTAGCAACCGCTTCATGCTCGCGCCGGCCGCGGACATCACCTCTCGGCCGACCACCGAACTTCCGGTGAAGCTGACCATGTCGATGCGGGGGTCGACGGTCAGCAGCTTGCTGGCTTCGATGTCGGTCGGCGTCACGACGTTCACCACGCCGGGAGGAATGTCGGTGTGCTCGTCGATGATTCGGGCGAGCGCAAGACCGGCCAACGGCGCCAGCGGCGACGGCTTGAGCACGACGGTGTTGCCCGCAGCCAGGGCGGCGCAGACTTTCATCACGTTGAGGGTGTGCGGGAAATTCCACGGCGTCAGGATCGACACCACGCCCAGCGGCTCGTAGCGCAGCAGCGTCTTTCCGGCCGCGCCGTAGGCGTCGATCGGTTCTTCGATGGGATGGGTGGCCAGTTCGGCGGCGTTCAGTGCCGCGAACGCCGGTCCTTCGACGTGGATGACCCGCTCGTTGGACGTACAGCCCCATTCCTGTTGCGCGAGTTCGTAGAACGCGTCGGCATGCGCCAGCAACGCCTCGCCGAGCTGGTTGAGGTACCCCGCCCGCTGCTCCGCTCCGGCGGCGGCCCATGGCCCGGAGTCGAATGCCGCCCTGGCCGCGGCGATCGCGCCGGCGACCTGGGCATGACTGGCATCGGGAGCCGAGGCGATCACCGCCTCGGTGGCCGGACTGATGTCGTCGTAGCGGCCTCCGGCCTCAGCGGATCGGTCGGGTTCGACCCACTGGCCGTCGATGTAGACCGCGTAGGTGTCGATCAATGAGCGTGGGTCAGCCATGTCCACTCCTTTGGGGATCCGGGCCCTTCGGACGGTCCGGCAGCTCCACGTTTGGTCTACACCCGTACGCTTGCTGTCGTCAATGCTCTCGACGGAGACAGGCTATTTCAGTTCAACGGCAAGCATATTGACATTGTCCGCGCCGCAAGGGTAGACAGAGCCGACCGGACAGATCGAATGTATATGTACGATCGTCGTTGTCGAGGAGGCCTGGGTGACCGCTCAATCTCGCGCGGCGTACAGCTCGCCCGTCCCGCTGCACTCCCCGGACTTCTACGCCGGCGATCCGTATCCCGCCTACCGCGAACTGCGCGCGAGTACGCCGGTGTGCTGGAACGACGTGACCAACTTCTGGGCGCTGCTCAAGTACGAGGACGTCCGGTTCGTCTCGAGTAGCCCGGCCACGTTCACCTCCACCCAGGGCATCACCATCCCGGACCCGGCGCTACCGAGCCCGGTCCAACCGGGAAGTCTGATCTTCACCGACCCGCCCCGGCACCGGCAGATGCGAAAGCTGATCAACTCCGGTTTCACCCGACGCCGCGTTTCGGTGCTCGAGCCCAAGATTCGCGAGCTGGTCCGCGGCATCCTGGACGGTCTCGAGCCGGGTTCGGTGCACGAGTTCGCCGAGGAGGTCGCAGCTCCGCTGCCGACCCGGCTGATCGCCGAGTTGATCGGCGCTCCCCCCGACGACTGGGAGCAGTTTCGCGCCTGGTCGGATGCGGCCACCGGGACCGCGGACCCGGAGATCGAACTCGACCCGCTGGTGGCGGCGGGCCAGCTGTACGAGTACTTCCAGAAGCTGATCGGCGCCCGGCGGGTCGAGCCGCGCGACGATCTGTTGTCGGTGTTGGCCGGCGCCGAGATCGACGGCGACCGGCTCACCGACGAAGACCTGCTGAATTTCGCGTTCCTGTTGCTGGTGGCCGGCAACGAGACGACGCGCAACCTGATCGCGCTGGGCACGCTGGCATTGATGACTCATCCCGATCAGCAGCGCCTGCTGATCGACGATCGGTCGCTGATCCCCGCTGCCATCGAGGAGATGCTGCGATGGAACAGCCCGGTGGTACACATGGCCCGCACCGCGGTGGTCGACGTCGAGATCCGCGGTCAGCGGATCGCCGAGGGCGACGTGGTGGTGATGTTGTACCAATCGGCCAACCGGGACGAGGACGTCTTCGGTTCCGACTCCGAGGAATTCAAGGTCACCCGCCATCCCAACCCGCACATCGCGTTCGGTTGCGGTGAACACTCCTGCATCGGAGCGCAATTGGCGCGCCTGGAGGCGACCGTGATGTTCGAAGAGTTACTGCGTCGCTTCCCGCGGCTCGAGCTGGTCGGACAGGTCGACCGCATGCGGGCCACCATGGTGCCCGGGGTCAAGCGAATGCCGGTCAGGCTGGGCGTCTGACCGATGCGCCGTGCTCCACGCGACCTTCGCGCAACGGCCCAGCGCGCGACCGAGAAATCAGGAGGATCCAGTCAGTGACCGACACCGACTTGCACGCCCAACTGAAGGCCCTTGTCGGCCAGCACACCGGAGGCTCCGCAAAGCCTTCGGTGGCACCGGATCCGGTGAATCAGCCGATGATCCGGCACTGGGCTTACGCGCTCGACGACATGAACCCGGTGTACCTCGATCCAGAGTTTGCGGCGAAATCCCGGTTCGGCGGCATCGTGTCGCCGCCGGTGATGCTGCAAACCTGGACCATGCCGGCCCCGAAGCTCGAAGGGATCGGTGAACGCGGCGGCTCCCCCGTCGAAATCACCAATAACCCCACTGCGTTTCTCGACGAAGCCGGATACACCAGCATCGTGGCGACCAACTCGGAGTTCGAGATCAACCGCTACCCGAAACTCGGCGACGAAATCAGCGCGACGTCGGTGTATGAGGAGGTCTCCGACGAGAAGACGACTGCGCTGGGCACCGGTTTCTTCGTGACCTGGGTGCTCACCTACAGCGATCAGCACGGTGAAGTACTGGGGCGTCAGCGCTTTCGGGTCCTACGATTCAAGCCGGCGAACTGATGGCGACTCGACTGGCACCGGCCATCAGCCCGGACACCGAGTTCTTCTGGAACGGGTTGCGCGAGCACAAGCTGTTGATCCAGCGCTGCACTGGATGTCAGACGGTGCGCAACCCGCCGCAGCCGATGTGCCCGAAATGCCGTTCGCTGGACTGGGAACCGATCGAGTCGTCGGGTCGCGGCACCCTCTACAGCTACGTGATGCCGCACCAGCCGCAGTTCCCGTTCTTCGACTATCCCTATATCGTCGCGCTGATCCAGCTGGACGAGGGTGTCCGGATCGTGTCGAACCTGACCGACATCGACCCGGCCCATGTCGAGGTCGGGATGCCGGTGGAAATTTACTACCGAGAGTTCGATGGAGATCTTGTGCTGCACCAGTTTCGGCCGGCTGGCACGTACCCGGAAGGACGGCTATGACGACCGCCAAATCCCGCACCTCAACGCTGAAGTGGGCCGACATCAACGTCGGCGACGAGATGACCGCACTGGAGATTCCGGTGACCACCACGATGATCGTCGCCGGGGCGATCGCGTCACGCGACTTCATGCCGGTGCACCATGATCGCGACTACGCCAACAAGCAGGGCTCGCCCAACTTGTTCATGAACATCCTGACCTCGAACGGATACTGCGTGCGGTTCCTGACTGACTGGGCCGGACCCGAGGCGATGATCACCAAGCTGGCGATTCGCCTTGGGGTTCCGTGCTTTCCGGACGACCCGCTGCGTTTCACCGGCAGCGTCACCGGAAAATCCGAAGGATCGAACGGTGAGAATTTCGTCGAAGTCACCTTTCAAGCCGCCAACAGCCTCGGTAACCACGTCTCCGGGACGGCAGTCGTGAGCCTGCTCGACGGGTCCGGCGCATGAGTCCTTCGCTGTTGGCCGGGAACACCGCCATTGCCGGCATCGGCCAAACCGAGTTCTCCAAGGAATCCGGCCGCAGCGAACTGCAATTGGCGTGCGAGGCGGTCAGCGCCGCGCTCGACGACGCCGGGCTGTCGCCCGCCGATGTCGACGGCATGGTCACGTTCACGATGGATTCCAGCGACGAGATCGAGGTGGCCCGCAACGTCGGGATCGGCGACCTGACGTTCTTCTCCCGGGTCCCGCACGGCGGTGGGGCGGCCGCCGGCACCGTCGCGCATGCGGCGATGGCGGTCGCCGCGGGAGTCGCCGATGTCGTGGTCTGCTACCGCGCCTTCAACGAGCGTTCCGGTATGCGCTTCGGCGGCAGCGGACGCACCAGCGCCGAGACCCCGTTGTTCATGGCGCACTACGCGCCCTTCGGATTGCTCACTCCCGCAGCATGGGTCGCGCTGCACGCTCAGCGCTACATGTCGACGTACGGGGTGACCAACGAGGACTTCGGCCGGATCGCCGTCGTCGACCGGGCCCACGCCGCCACGAACCCTGACGCGTGGTTCTACGAGCGTCCGATCACGCTCGAAGATCACCAGAATTCGCGGTGGATCATCGAACCGGTTCTGCGGCTGCTCGATTGCTGCCAGGAGAGCGACGGCGGCGTCGCGCTGGTCGTCACGAGCGCCGACCGGGCCCGCGATCTACGTCAGCGACCGGCGATCATCTCCGCCGCCGCGCAGGGCGCCGCCTCCAACGGCGAGATGATGACCAGCTACTACCGCGAGGACATCACTGGTCTGCCCGAGATGGGCGTAGTCGCCGCCAAGCTGTGGGGCGATTCGGGACTCAAGCCGAGCGACATCCAAACCGCGTTCATCTACGACCATTTCACACCGTTCGTGTTCACCCAGTTCGAGGAACTCGGTTTCTGCGGACGCGGCGAGGCCAAGGACTTCGCCACCGTGGAGCGGCTGTCGCTGGGCGGCGAGCTACCGATCAACACCAACGGCGGGCTGCTCGGCGAGGCCTACATCCACGGGATGAACGGCATCACCGAAGGCGTGCGGCAGATCCGCGGAACATCGCACAACCAGGTCGACAACGTCGAACATGTACTCGTCACGTCGGGCACCGGGGTGCCGACCAGCGGGCTGATTCTCGCTTCGGGCTGACGATGACGCACGCAACAGCGACCGACACCCGCGAACTCATCATCGAGTCCGCGTACAACTGCTTTCGCAAGCAGGGACTGCAGAAGGTGACCATCGTCGACATCGCCAGGGCGGCAAGGGTTTCCCGCAGCACGATCTACGAGTACTTTCGCGACAAAGCGGCGATCGTCGAAGCCTGCGCCGAGCACACCTCCGAGCAGTTCTATCGGCAGATGTCCACGGCGATGGACCGGGGCGGCTCGCTGGAGGAGAAACTCGCCCGCGCAGCGGTTTTCGTCACACAGGCCCGCCGGGCCATCGCCTCCGAGAAATACTTCGACGAAGAAGCGGTCAGCCTGCTGCTGACCAAGGACGCCGCCGTGCTGCTGCGTGAATGTGTGGACTTCCTCGCTCCGCACCTGGCGGCCGCCAAGCTCACCGGCGAGGTGCGCAAGGATCTCGACATCCAGGCCAGCGGCGAGTGGTTCGCGCGAATCCTGTTCTCGCTGTTCAGCACACCGTCCTCCACGCTGAACATGGACGACCCGGAGGTGGTCGCCGATTTCGTCCGCACCCATGTCGTTCAGGGATTCGCCAACGACCGTTCACGGTCACGACGCACGCCCGACGCCCGCTGAGGCCGGCCAAGCGGCCATGCTGCATTAGCGTTCTCCACGACGGAAGGAGATCGCTATGGTCTCGACTACCAAGCGCTACGGGATCATCGTCGGCATCGACGGGTCGCCGGAGTCAGATGCCGCGGTCAGTTGGGCGGCGCACGATGCGGCCATCCGCGGCTTACCGCTCACCGTTGTGCACGTGGAGAGCCCCGCCGCTGCGACGTGGTCGCAGGCCCCAGCACTCGAACAATCGCCGGAAGAGCAACAAGCCGAGAGTCGCAGCCTGCTCGCACACGCGTCGAAGATCGCCCAGGCGCAATCGCCGACCCCGCGCAGGTCCACATCACCGGCGAATTGCTGTCTTCTACTAGCCCGGTGCCGACGCTCGTCGAGCAATCTCACGAAGCCGAACTGATCGTCGTCGGCTCTCGCGGGCGCGGGGCGTTATCTCGCAGCATTCTCGGCTCGGTCAGCGCTGGACTCATTCGTCACGCACACTGCGCCGTTGCGCTTATTCGGGACGATCCGCAAATGCCGCATCCCGCAACGGGTCCCGTGCTCGTGGGAGTCGACGGCTCGACCTCAGACCTCGCCGCCGCAATCGCGTTCGAGGAAGCGTCACTTCGGCACGCCGACGTGTTAGCGCTGCACACATGGAATGACATCGACATGAACGCGATTCCCGGTTACGACTGGTCACCGACGACGACCAAAGAAGGTCACATTCTGGACGTGGCGCTCGCGGGCTGGCGAGAACGTTATCCCGAGGTGTCGGTGGAGAACCGGCTCGTCAGTGACCGAGCAGCTCATGCGCTTGTCGACGCATCGGAATCCGCCCAGCTCGTCGTCGTCGGGACGCATGGTAGCGGTGCGTTCTCCGGCATGATGCTGGGTTCGGTCAGCAACGCCGTCGTTCAAGCCGTGCACCGGCCGGTGATCGTGGCGCGTCCGTCGTGAGCGGCGCCGTCAGGGCCGCAATATCACCTTCACGGCGCCATCCTGTTTTTTCTGGAAGATGTCGTACGCGTGCGGGGCGTCGTCGAGCGGCAGAATATGGGTGGCGAAGGTGTCGACACCCAGCGGGTCGTCGTCGGTCAGCAGCGGCATGATGTCGTCCGACCATCGCTTGACATTGGCCTGACCCATCCGCAACGTGACCTGCTTATCGAACAGCGTCAGCATCGGCAGCGGGTCGGCCATCCCGCCGTACACGCCGATCAGCGAGATGGTCCCGCCGCGGCGCACGATGTCGATCGCCGAATACAGCGCACCGAGGCGGTCGACGCCGGCGGTTTGCATCAACCGCTTGCCCAACACATCCGGCAATAGCCCGGCCGCCTGCTGAACGGCCTTGGTAACCGGTGAACCGTGCGCCTCCATGCCCACCGCATCGATGACCGCGTCAGTGCCTCGCCCGTCGGTCAGATCGCGGATCACGTCGCCGACGTCGGCGTCGATGTTTTTCAGATCGATTGTCTGGATGCCGCGCTGGGCGACGCGCGCCAGCCGTTCGGGCACTAGATCGACGGCGATCACCCGGTAGCCAAGGTGGTCGGCGATCCGTGCGGCCATGTCGCCGATCGGACCGAGGCCCAGCACTGTGACCGAGCCGCCGTCCGGGATGTCGGCGTAGGCGACAGACTGCCAGGCCGTCGGAAGCACGTCGGAGAGGTAGACGAAACGCGAATCTGGCGGGCCTTCAGGGACTTTGATATGAGTGAACTGCGCCTGCGGCACCCGCAGCAATTCAGCCTGACCGCCGGGCACCGAACCGTAGAGTTCCGAGTACCCGAATAGTGCCGCCCCCATCCCCTGGTCACGCACTTGGGTGGTCTCGCACTGGGTGTAGAGCTGATGGTTGCACGTCCAACAATGTCCGCAGGAAATCTGGAACGGGATCACCACCCGGTCGCCGACGCGCAAATCTCCCGTTTCGCTGCCGACCTCACGCACGATACCCATCGGTTCGTGGCCAAGGACGTCACCGGGGTTCATGAACGGCCCCAGCACCTCGTAAAGATGCAGGTCAGAACCGCAGATGTTGGTCGATGTCACCTCGATGACGGCGTCGGTCGATTCTTCGATCTTGGGGTCGGGCACCGACTCAACGCGCACATCGCGTTTGCCGTGCCAGGTGACAGCTTTCATCTACAGGCGATACCCGTCTGACAATTGCCGAAACTGCGTGGTCAGTCGCGGTAGCGACCGTCACGGCTGTCCTAGTGACGGCCCGCTGCGCCCGGCTTCGCCGCGCTTGCGACCGTCACGGCTCCGCCAAGGCACGCATGAAGAACGTCAGGTTGGCCGGCCGCTCTGCCAATCGCCGCATGAAGTAGCCGTACCACTGGGTGCCGAACGGCACATAGACCCGAATCTGGTTGCCGGAGTTCGCCAGTCGTCGCTGCTCGGGGTCGCGGACGCCGTAGAGCATCTGGTATTCGAAATCGGCTGCGGTTCGACCGGTTTCGCGCGCCATCGCCGGCACGGCGTCGATGACCGCCGGGTCATGCGAGGCCACCATCGGATACCCTGGCCCGGCCATCAACACCCGCAGGCAGCGCAGGTAGGCGGCGGTGACCGCCGCGGCATCCCGATGGGCCACCGACGCCGGTTCGTCGTAAGCGCCTTTGCACAACCGAACCCGGGCACCCGACGCGGCGAACTGCTCGCAATCGCCGAGCGTGCGCCACAGGTAGGCCTGCAAAACCACGCCCAGCCAAGGGAAGTCGGTGCGCAACTCGGCGGCGATTGACAGCGTGGAATCGGTGGTGGTGTGGTCCTCGGCATCCAGGGTCACCCACGCGCCGACCTGCTCGGCCCGCTCACAGATCCGGTGGGCGTGCGCGTACGCAATCTTCTCGCCGTCGCGATTGAGCGCCTGTCCCAGCGCGGACAATTTCAGCGACACCTCGAGCGGGCGTACACCGTCGCGGGTGGCGTCCGGCCGTTGGCCGAGCGCATCGAGTAGACCGAGGTAGGCGGTCACGGTTTCATCCGCGCCGCCCGCGTCCGTGACCTGCTCGCCCAGGTAGTCGATGCTGATAAGGCGGCCCGAATCACGCAGGGTCGCAGTGCTGTCCAGCACTCGGTCCTGTGTCGCGCCGGGCACGAATCGATCGACCACCCGACGAGCGACCGTCAACCGTTCGGCCGTGTGCTGCAAGCCGTGCGAGCGGCTGGCGGCCAGGATCGCCGGGCGCAGCGTCTTGGCGAACAGGCCGGCCATCAGTCCGCCGCCATGTGCGGGTAGCGGTGCTCGGTGGCCGGCACAAACGTCTCCTTGATCGAGCGGGCGGACGTCCAGCGCAACAGGTTCTGCGCCGAGCCGGCCTTGTCGTTGGTGCCCGAGCCGCGGGAACCGCCGAACGGCTGGCGGCCTACCACGGCGCCGGTGGGCTTGTCGTTGACGTAGAAGTTGCCCGCCGCGAACCGCAGCCGGTTCTGCGCGGTGAGCACCGCGTCGCGGTCGTCGGCGATCACCGCTCCGGTCAGCGCGTAGCGCGAACCGTTGTCGATGAGATCGAGCACCCGGTCGAATTCGTTGTCCGGATAGACGTACACCGACAGCACCGGGCCGAAGTACTCGGTGGCGAAGGACTCGTCGGCCGGGTCGTCGGACAGCAGCACCGTCGGGCGCACGAAATACCCTTCGCTGTCGTCATATTCACCGCCGACGGCGATCGTTACCCCAGGTGCGCTTTTCGCCCGCTCGATGGCAGCGACGTTCTTCGCGAACGCCCGCCGATCGATCAGCGCGCCACCGAAGTTGGTCAGATCGGCGATGTCGCCGAACGGCAATTCGGCAGTGGCGGCCAAGAAGTCGTCGCCCATCTGCTGCCACACCGAGTGCGCGACGAACGCCCGCGATGCCGCCGAACATTTCTGCCCCTGGTAGTCGAACGCTCCGCGAATCAGGGCGGTGCGCAGCACGTCCGGCCGCGCCGAACGGTGCGCGAGCACAAAGTCTTTGCCGCCGGTCTCCCCGACCAGTCGCGGATAGCTCTGATAGTGGTCGATGTTCGTGCCGACCTGCCGCCAGAGCGACTGAAAGGTCGCCGTCGATCCGGTGAAGTGGATGCCGGCCAACCGCGGATCGGCCAGCGCCACTTCCGATACCGCATAGCCGTCGCCGGTGACCATGTTGACCACACCGGGTGGTAATCCGGCCGCCTCCAGCAGTTGCATGGTCAGGTACGCCGACAACGTTTGCGTCACCGACGGCTTCCACACCACCGTATTTCCCATCAATGCCGGCGCGGTGGGCAGGTTGGCCGCGATCGACGTGAAGTTGAACGGCGTTATCGCATAGACGAATCCATCCAGCGGGCGATAGTCGGTGCGATTCCATTCACCGCGGGCGCTCAGTGGCTGCTGCGCGAGGATCTGACGCGCGAAGTCGACGTTGAACCGCCAGAAATCCGCCGTCTCGCAGGACGCGTCGATCTCGGCCTGATACGCGCTTTTGGATTGCCCCAGCATGGTCGCCGCGGCGATCTTCTCCCGCCATGGGCCGGCCAACAGATCGGCGGCGCGCAGGAAGATCGCCGCGCGCTCGTCGAACGGGGTTGCCGCCCAATCTGTTCGGGCCAACGCCGCCGCCTGCACGGCCGCGGCGCCATCGCGGTGTTGGGCGTTGGTCAGGGTGCCCAGCGTTGCCGAGTGTCGGTGCGGCTGGACGACATCGATTCGCTCACCGTCGCCCATGCGGTGAATGCCACCGATGACATGCGGTAGGTCGATCGGATGCTCGGCAAGCTCTGCCAGCGCGGTCTGCAACCGGGCCCGTTCGGGTGAGTTCGGCGCGTAATCGTAGATGGGTTCGTTGGCTGGCTGCGGAACATCGGTAATCGCGTCCATGTCTCAGGATCTCAGTGCGGCGGCCGAGCCGTCTTGGCTGATCAGACAAGATTGGGTCAATCTGCTAGTAGAATCGGACAACGTGAGGACCGGCGGTGTAGGACTCGGCCAATTGCTGTTGGCCCTGGACACGACGGTGGCCAGCCTGATCGAAGCACCCCGCGGCCTAGACCTGACCCTCGCCTCGATAGCACTGATCGACGCCGACGATGTACGCCTTGGAATGGGCCGGGGCGCGGATTCCGCCGACGTGTTCTTCCTGCTCGGCGTTCCCGACACCGAGGCACAACAGTGGCTGGAAGGTTTTGCCACCGGACCGGCCCCGGTGGCGGTCTTCGCCAAGGAGCCCTCCGCTGGGCTGGTAGCCAGGGCTGTCGCGACCGGCACGGCGGTGGTGGCCGTCGACCCCCGGGCCCGTTGGGAGCGGCTGTATCGGCTGGTCGACCACGTCCTGGAACACCACGGCGATGCCGATAATGATTCCGGCACCGATTTGTTCGGGCTGGCACAGTCACTGGCCGATCGGATCCACGGCATGGTGAGCATCGAAGACGAGCAATCCCATGTGCTGGCTTATTCGGCGTCCAACGACGAGGCCGACGAGTTGCGACGGTTGTCGATCCTGGGTCGCGCCGGCCCGCCAGAACATCTCACCTGGATCGGCCAATGGGGCATCTTCGACGCGCTGCGCGCCGGCGGCGACGTCGTCCGCGTCGCCGAGCGACCGGAGTTGGGGCTGCGACCCCGGCTGGCGGTCGGTATTCACCAACCGGCCCGTCGCCCACCGAGCTTCGCCGGTTCCATCTGGGTGCAGCGGGGGTCGAGGCCACTGGCCGACGATGCCGAGGAGATGCTGCGCGGGGCCGCGGTGCTGGCCGCGCGCATCATGTCCCGGCTGACCGCCAAACCGTCGACCCATGTCTTGCGGGCGCAGCAGCTGCTCGGTCTCACTGACAGCGGACCGGTCGATGTGGACGCGATCGCACGCGAGTTGGGTGTCGCCGCCGACGGTCAGGCCGCGTTGGTCGGTTTTGACAACACAGCCAGCCACAGCCCGGGCCGGCATGACCGGCTGGCCGATGTTCTAGCACTGAGCGCCAACGCTTTTCGTGCTGATGCCCAAATCGGATCGCGCGGCTCGCGGGTGTACGTGTTGTTCCCTCAGACCACCAAGCGGTCGTCGCTGCACTCCTGGATTCGCGGCACGATCGGCGGACTGCACACCGAACTGGATCTGCAGCTGCGGGCAGTGGTCGCGGCGCCGCTACCGGGGTTGGCCGGCTTGCCGGGCGTGCGATCGGAAGTCGATCGTGTGCTGGATAGTGCTGAGCGCCATCCGGATTCGTTCCCAGCGGTGACGTCCTTGGCCGAAGCCCGGACCACGGTGCTGCTGGACGAGATCGTCACGATGGTCGGCGGCGACGAGCGGTTGGTGGACCCGCGGGTGCGCGAACTGCAGGCCCGCGACCCGGCTCTGGTTCAGACCCTCCGGGTGTACCTGGATGAATTCGGCGATGTCGCCGCCTCCGCGCATCAGCTGCATGTACACCCCAACACCGTGCGCTACCGTATCCGCCGGATAGAGACGATGCTCACAACATCGTTGGCCGATCCCGATGTCCGGCTGCTACTTTCGCTCGGACTCCGAGCCATCGAGCGGACCTCGTGAACGGGTGCGAACCGACGCAACAGTTATGTTCAGCGTGACGGTAATTGAAAGAGGGGCAACAATTTTCCGTCAGCTAAGCTGCGCTTGTGACAGATCACCCGTCGGCATATCTGGTGCTGGCTTCGCAGCGAAGCGGCAGCACCCTATTGGTCGAGTCGTTGCGCGCGACGGGTGTCGCCGGTGAGCCACAGGAGTTTTTCCAGTACCTCCCGACCACCAGCCAGTCGCCGCAGCCACGCGAGTGGTTCGGCGGCGTCGATGACGAGTCGATTCTGAGCCTGCTCGATCCGCTGGACGAGGGTAAGCCCGATCTGGCGCCGCCGGAAATCTGGCGCGACTACATCCGCACCGTCGGACGGACACCGAACGGCGTGTGGGGCGGCAAGCTGATGTGGAACCAGACGCCGCTGCTGCTGGACCGCGCGGCCGGACTTCCCGATCGGTCCGGTGACGGACTGCTGTCAGCGATCCGCGACGTCGTCGGACAGGACCCGGTGCTCGTCTATGTCTACCGACCGGACGTGGTGTCGCAGGCCGTGTCGTTCTGGCGCGCGGTGCAGACCCGGGTCTGGCGCGGTCGGCCCGACCCAACTCGTGACGCGCGCGCCACGTATCACGCCGGCGCCATCGCTCACGTCATCACCATGCTGCGCGGCCAGGAAGAGGGCTGGCGGAAGTGGTTTGCCGACGAGAACGTCAAACCCTTGGAGATTCCCTATCCGGTGTTGTGGCGCAACCTGACTCAGGTCGTCGGCGACATCCTGGAGTCGCTCGGACTCGACCGGGGCCTGGCTCCGGAGCCGGTGCTCGAGCGCCAAGCGGATAAACGCTCCGACGAGTGGGTAGACCGATACCGCGAAGATGCCGAGAGAGAGGGGCTGCCCCTGTGAGCGCACCTGTCGAAACCAAGCGCGTCGATGAACTGCGGCTGCTGGAAGCCGAAGCGGTCCACATCATCCGCGAGGTGGTCGCCGAACTGGAGCGGCCCGTCCTGCTGTTCTCGGCCGGCAAGGACTCCATCGTTTTACTTCGGTTGGCGGAGAAGGCTTTCCGGCCACTACCACTGCCATTCCCGGTCATGCACGTCGACACCGGCCACAACTTCCCCGAAGTGATCGAGTTCCGGGACCGCCGGGTCGCCGATCACGGACACAAGCTGATCGTCGCCTCCGTGCAGGAATCGATCGACAAGGGTCGGGTGCCCGACCCCGGCCCCCGCGCGTCTCGCAACCGGGCCCAGACCCGCACCTTGCTCGACGCGCTCGAGGCCGGTGAGTTCGACGCGGCGTTCGGCGGTGCCCGCCGAGACGAGGAGCGCGCCCGCGCCAAGGAGCGGATCCTGAGCTTCCGCGACGAGTTCGGCCAGTGGGATCCCAGGGCGCAACGCCCTGAGCCGTGGTCGCTCTACAACGGCAGGATCAAAAAGGGCGAACAGGTGCGGGTTTTCCCGCTGAGCAACTGGACCGAGCTCGACGTGTGGCGCTACATCGAGCTGGAAGACCTTGAAATACCGTCGATTTACTACGCGCACGAACGCGAGGTCTTCGAGCGCGACGGCATCCTGCTCGCAGTGTCGGAATACACCGAACCGCACAACGACGAGTCCTCCGATGTCGAGTGGGTGCGCTACCGCACGGTGGGCGACCTGACCATCACCGGGGCCGTGCGCTCCACCGCCACCGACATCGCCGGTGTCATCGGCGAGATCTCGGCGGCCACCGTCTCCGAACGCGGTGAGACGCGCGCCGACGACCGGACATCGGTCGCCGCGATGGAGGACCGCAAGCGAGAGGGCTACTTCTGATGAGCGCCAGCGAAGAAGAACAAAAGAGCCTGAGCTGATGAGCGCCAGCGAAGAAGAACAAAAGGGCCTGAGCTGATGACACGCCAACTGCTGCGCATCGCCACCGCGGGTTCAGTCGACGACGGCAAAAGCACGCTAATCGGGCGTCTGCTGCACGACACCGACAGCCTGCCGCTCGACCATCTGGAGGCCGTCACCGACGAGGAGGGCGTCGCCGACCTCGCGGCGTTGTCCGATGGGCTGCGCGCCGAGCGCGAACAGGGCATCACCATCGACGTCGCGTACCGGTTCTTTTCCACCGCAAACCGCAGCTACATCCTGGCCGACACACCCGGCCATGAGCGCTACACCCGCAACATGTTCACCGGCGCCTCGAACGCGCACGTCGCGATCCTTCTGGTCGACGCCCGCGCCGGCGTGCTACGGCAGACCCGGCGACACGCCCGGATCGCAAAACTGTTGGGCATCAAGCACTTTGTGGCAGCAGTAAACAAGATCGACCTCGTCGACTTCGACCAGAACCGGTTCACCGAAGTCGAATCGGAGTTGCAGCAACTCGCCGCCCGCCTCGGCAACATCGAGATCAGCGTCATCCCGATCGCCGCCAAGCTGGGCGACAACGTGGTGCACGCTTCGGAGCACACGCCGTGGTACGACGGCCTGACGTTGCTGGACTACCTGGAAAGCATCGAACTTGCTGCACCACAGGCCGAGCCGTCCCGGTTGCGACTGCCGGTGCAATGGGTGTCACGGCCGACCGCCGACGTGCGACGCCGCTACACCGGACGGCTGGCGGCCGGGACGCTGTCGGTGGGCGACCCCGTGATCTCGCTGCCGGCCGGCACCCGTTCGACGGTGACCGCGCTGGACACCCTCGACGACGACCGCACGACAGGCGTTGCGCCGCTGTCGGTCTCGATCGAACTGGCCGACGACATCGACGTGGGACGTGGTGACGTGCTGGTCAGCGGCGCCGACGAAGCGCCCCTGCCGGTGCTGGCCCGCGAGCTGCACGCCACCGTCTGCTGGTTCGTCGACTCACCGTTGCGAGCCGGAGATCGGTTGGCGCTCAAGCAAACCAGCAAGAGCGTTCGGGCCACGGTGCAGGAGCTGCACGCACGGCTAGATCCCGAGACGCTCGACGAGCTCGACCAGCCGGTTGAGCTGGTGCTCAACGACATCGGCACGGTTACCCTGCGAACCAGTTCGGTCGTCATCGCCGATCCCTACACCGAGAATCGCGACAGCGGCGCGTTCATCTTGATCGACGAGTCCACCAACGACACTATCGGCGCCGGCACCATCATCGAGGCGCGTGAAATCAAACCGGGTACTCATCCGCGGACCGATATCCGCTGGCATCCCTCGGCATTGGACCGCGACCACCGCTGGCAGGCCACCGGGCAAGCCGGCGCGACCATCTGGTTCACCGGCCTGCCCGCCTCGGGCAAATCGACCATTGCGGTGGCGGTGGAGCGGGCGCTCGTTGAATCGGGGCGAACGGCGTACCTGCTGGACGGCGACAACCTGCGCCATGGATTGTCCGACGACCTGGGCTTCTCCCCCGGCGACCGCACTGAAAACATCAGGCGCGTCGGCCATTTGACGCGTCTGCTGGCCGACGCGGGTGTTGTGGCGCTGGCGTCACTGGTGTCGCCGCTGAAGTCGGACCGCGAGACCGCCCGCGCGCTCAACGATGCGGCCGGGCTGCCCTTCATCGAAGTACACGTCGCCACATCACTGGCCGAGTGCGAAAAGCGTGATCCGAAGGGCCTTTACAAGCGTGCGCGAAGCGGCGAGCTGAAGGGCCTCACCGGTGTCGACGCACCCTACGAGGCGCCCGAAGACGCGGACCTGGTGCTCGACACCGCTGGAGCCGACACCGACGAGCTGGCCGCGCAGGTCATCGCTTTGCTCGACAAGCGCAGTCCGCGCCCGTTCGGCTAAACCGCGACCCGCGTCTTCGTGTAGATCTCGGCGAGGAATTGCTCGACGGCCACCGCGGCATGGGCGGCACGCACCGACCCGAAGATGTCAAAAGCATGCTGCGCGAACGGTAGTTCCGCGTAGACCACTGGCTGCTGACTGACTTCACGAAGCCGCGTGCTGAACGCACGGGCCTGCTCGACAGGTATCAGCGAGTCGTTGGTGCCGTGCAACACGAAAAACGGTGGTGCGGCGTCAGATACGTAGGTAACTGGCGAGGCAGTCCGGAACGCCTCCGCGATATCGCCGCGCCCCCGCTTGAACACGTACTTCCCCAGCATGGGCGCCATCAGCGGATGGACCGCACCCTCCTGGTTGAAGTCGTAGAGGCCGTAGAACGGAACCGCGGCCCGCACACTGGTGTCGGCGTCTTCGAACCCCGGCTGAAACTGCGGATCGTTCGGGGTGAGCGCGGCCAACGACGACAGGTGCCCACCGGCTGAGCCGCCGGTGATCGCCACCCAGTCCGGGTCGCCGCCATACTCGGCGATGTGTTCCTTGGTCCACGCCAGCGCCCGCTTGACATCGACGATCTGGTCCGGCCAGGTCGAGCGCGGACTGAGCCGATAGTTGATCGCGACGCACACCCAGCCCAATTCGGCCAGATGGCTCATCAGCGGGTACGCCTGTTGCCGTTTGCTTCCCACCATCCAGGCACCGCCGGGCACCTGCAGCAGCACCGGCGCCTTGCCACCCCGATCCAGGTCGGGTCGGCGCCAGATGTCGAGGTGATTCCGCGTGCCGTGCTCGCCGTAGGGGATGTCAGTGTCGTGCGCGTAGTCGCCGTAAATGCGCGCCATGCGGACAAGGCCCGGCGACTTCGCGGTGCCCTCGCCCGCCGGCCGCTTCCCCCACAGATCCCCCGACTCAGTGCGGCGATCGGAACCCAGTTCCGCGTCGAGCGCCGCGGTCAGCGGCCGGTTGGACTGATGGCCGAGGCGGTTCAGACCCAGCAGGCCCAACCAGGACAACGCCGACACCAGCCAGCTGAACCTGCGTACCTGCGGGGAGAGTTTGCGGGTCACCGCGACCAGCAGCGCGAACTGAGCGCCGATCACCTGCAGCGGTAACTCCGATGCGAACACCCCGAAGCTGAAGGCGTACATGGAGAGATATCCGCGCTTGCTCACCGGCCGATAGCCGTTGGCGGTGGCCGCGACACCGGCCAGCGAAGCCAACACGGCTGACAGTTTCTTCACGACCTCTTACTTAACCATAGGAAGTCCAGTCACTGAAATCACTTGTGTCACTTCCATTTCAGGGTGTGGATAACTTTCCGCGCCTGTCGGACCTAGTCGTTATTATTCGAACATGCGTTCTAGTAGTCGTGAGGAGATCGTCGAGGGCTTCGACGCGCTCAAGGCTGCACTAGAAACGCGTCCTGGATTTGACGTTCGACGTGCTGACCACACCTGAGCGGCTGAACATGCTGCAGAGCTGCGAACAGTTCCGCCGCGTGCACTCGGCCGTGGAGCACCCGCTGATCAATCAGCTCGGTGGTGAAGACCCCGCTGTGTTGGGCGGCAAACTCGCCCCGGTGTTAGCCAACCGGTTGCGGATCAGCCGCGCCGACGCCTCCCGGCGCATCCAGGAAGCCGCCGATCTGGGCGAGCGGCGGGCCTTGAACGGGGAACCGTTGCCGCCGGTGCTGGAAGCCACCGCCGCCGCGCAGCGCAACGGCGACCTCGGTGCCGGCCACGTCGCGGTGATCCGCAGCTTCTTCCACCGGCTGCCCGATTTCGTTGACCTCGAGACCCGCGCCAACGCCGAAGCCCAACTGGCGGGCCTAGCTGGCGAGTATCGCCCCGATGAGTTGGCCAAGCTCGCCGACAAACTCACCGACTGCCTCAACCCCGACGGCGACTTCACCGACATCGACCGCGCCAAACGCCGCGGCCTGACCATCGGCAAACAAGACCTCGACGGCATGTCACCGATCAACGGCTGGCTCACACCTGAGGCTCGGGCGACGTGGGATGCCGTCTTCGCCAAACTCGCCGCCCCCGGCATGTGCAACTCCGCCGACGACCAGCCATGCCTCAGCGGCACCCCCTCCCAAGCCGCCATCCAGGGCGACACCCGCACCGCCAGCCAGCGCAACCACGACGCGCTGCTCGCCGCCGCCCGCGCGCTACTGGCCTCCGGCGACCTCGGCCAACACAACGGGCTACCCGCCATCGATCATCGTCACCACCACCCTGCAAGAACTCGAAGCCGGCGCCGGCCGCGGGCTCACCGGCGGGGGCACCCTGCTGCCGATGTCGGACGTGATCCGACTCGGCTCCCACGCCCACCACTACCTGGCCATCTTCGACAAGGGCAAAGCGTTAGCGCTCTATCACACCAAACGCCTGGCCTCACCAGCCCAACGCATCGTGCTCTACGCCAGAGACCGCGGCTGCACCTTCCCCGGCTGCACCCTGCCCGCCTACCACTGCCAAGCCCACCACTGCGACCCCTACGCCAACAACCCCGTCACCGACATCAACACCCTCGCCCTGACCTGCCACCCCAACCACGCACAAACCGACCAAGGCTGGACCACCCGCAAAAACCACCGCTACGACACCGAATGGATCCCACCACCCCACCTCGACCACGGCCAACCCCGCACCAACACCTACCACCACCCCGAAAAACTCCTCCGCGCAAAAGAAGACGACGAAGAGCGATAGTTCTAGTCCAGCGGCAGCCTGAACGCGATCGGAGTGTGGCCCACTACCTATTTTCCCGGTGAGATGCCGGCGCGCTGATCAATCCGGCCCATCGCGCTTTCGGCGGGCATAGCGTTTTCCCATGACCCAACGGCGGGATCCGCGGATTGTCATTGTCGGCGCCGGCATGTCGGGAATTGCCGTCGCTCATGTGCTGAGGCAGGCGGGTTTCCACGACTTCACTATCCTGGAAAAGGGCTCGGACGTCGGCGGTGTCTGGCACTGGAACCGTTATCCCGGGCTGCGATGCGACGTCCCGTCTTATGGCTACCAGTTCGCGTTCGCCCCCAAGCCGGATTGGAGCCACGTCTGGGCAACCGGGGACGAGATCCAGCGTTACCACCGCGGCCTGATCGACGAGCTACAGCTGCGCTCCCATCTGAGGCTCGACTGCGAAGTCACCGAGGCCGTGTTCACCGACAACCGTTGGCGGGTACGGACCGCCGATGGCGACGAGATGGAGGCGGACTTCGTCATCGCCGCGACCGGGATCCTGCACCACCCGCTTATCCCGGACATTCCCGGCATCGACTCGTTCGCCGGGCCGGTGGTGCACACCGCACGCTGGGCCGACATCGATACCCGCGGCAAACGGGTGGCGGTCATCGGTGCCGGTTCGACTGGAGTACAGGTGTTTTCGGCATTGCAACCGGATGCGGCGCACATCACGCACTTCGTCCGCACGCCGCAGTGGGTGATGTGGATGCCGATGAGAATTCCGCAGCCACGCATCGTCAGCCGGATCCTGCGAAGGTTGCCGAGGCAGGCCAAGACGGTGAGGTTGTCGCAGTTCCTCGGCTCGGACTACCTCGTCGACCTGGTCATCAGGCCGACCTGGCGCCGTCGGGCGGCCCAGCGCTATGGAAAGGTGTGCTTACGAGCCCTGGTGCGGGACAAGCATCTTCGCGCGAAGCTGACCCCCGACTACGAGCCGTTCTGCAAGCGGCAGGTGCTCTCCGGCGACTACTACCGGCGAATCGCCAAGCCGAATGCCAGCTTCGTCAGCGACCCGATCGCCGAGATCACCGAGACCGGGCTGCGGACCACCGACGGTGTCCACCACGACCTCGACGCGATCGTGCTGGCCACCGGGTTCGCGGCCCACAATTACATGCGCCCGATGACGCTGCGCGGGCGGGGCGGCCTGTCGATCGACGACGCCTGGGCCAAGGGGCCGCGGGCCTGGGGCATGACGGCAATCCCCGGCTTCCCCAACCTGTTCATGGTGCTGGGTCCCAACTCTCCCACCGGATCCATCTCACTGCAGCACGTCGCCGAGCTGACCGCGCACTATATCGTCAAGTGGCTGAATCGCTTTCGCGACGGCGAAATCACCGCTGTCGAGGTCAGCGACGAAGCCACCGACCGGTTCGCCGACGACATCGCCGACGCGATGGTCCCGACGGTGTGGAACACCGGTTGCAACTCATGGTATTTCGCTGACGACAACCACATCGATTTGTGGCCGTTCGACCGAAAACGGTTGACCCGTATGCTGGCACAGCCGAAAGATGACGACTACATCCTCAGCCGGTAAGCGCTGCCGGGCTAAGACTCCTCGGGAGTCTCGATCACCGAGTAGCTCGGATCGTTCATCGCCACTTGCTTATTGCCGCTCTGGCTCGCCTTTCCAGTGACGCGCAGCACCTGGCCCGGCTGAATATCGTCGCCACTGCCGGGCTGGAACGTGACCCGGACCTCGCCGCTGTCGTCCCCGACGACGATCCAGCGGAATGTCTTTCCACGTTTGGTGATGTCTTCGACCTGGCTGACGCGGCCCTCGACCGTGGCTCGGCGCCCCGCAATCAGATCGTTTACGCAGATCACCGACGCGGACTTCTCCGGGTGCTCGTAGTCCTCGGCGGGGTCTTCCTCGCCCCGCCAGATCCGCATCTCGATCGCCTCGAACTTGGACGCAATGCGCTGCTCCAAGATGTCCGGGAAGGCTTGGCGAATCCGGGACTGGACGTCGTAGGGAACGATGGTGGCCGCGGCGTCCGGGACCCGGCTGACCGCGCGGGAGATCTTGTCCGCGGTTTGGTCGTGCAGGAGTCGTCCGAGCAACGGCGCGTAGGTACGGCGCGGCAGCAGCACCGTGACGTGGGTGTCGCGATGTTCATTGCGGACCTTGACGACCAGCGTCTGCACCGCGCGAACGATCTGCCGGTCGGGACAGTCGATCACCCGCAGACTGGTGTCGAGTTCGAAAGCATCCCAACGCTTTCGGAGTTCGGCGGCCCGGTCCGAGTCGATCATGAAGTGCACGGCGACCAGCTCGTCGGCGCGCAGACTTTTGCCGTAGCGCAGCGCTTCCAGCACCGCAATGTCCAGCGAGTTGACGCATACGAACACGCGATGCCGCGCATATTTGGTCATCTGCGGGCGGTCGGTGCGGAAGGATTCGAGAATCGCTGACTCAGCACGGTATTCGCGGTTGAGCCGAATCAGCCCGAACACCAGCACCGGGAAGACCACGACGACCAACCAGGCACCCTCGGTGAACTTCGCCACCGCGAAGATCCCTACCACGATCGTCGACAGCACCGCCGCGGAGAAGTTGATCGCCAGCCGGTACTGCCAGCCCCGTTCCCGTTCGGTCAGATGGTGTTTGGACATTCCGTAGCCGGCCATCGAGAAGCCGGTGAAGACCCCGATCGCGTAGAACGGCACCAGCGCGTTGACCGATCCACCGGTGAAAATCAGCAGCGCCACCGACAACGCGGCGAGCGTCAGGATGCCGTTGGAGAACACCAACCGATATCCGCGCTGCATGAGTTGCCGCGGCAGAAAGCGGTCCTCGGCAACGAAACTCGCCAGCGCGGGAAAGCCGTTGAAGCTGGTGTTGGCGCCGGTGTACAAGATCGCCGCGGTCGACACCTGGACCAGGACAAACATGCTGTCGCCGATCACCCCGTTGCCGAACACCGCGCGGGCAATCTGCGACAGCACCGACGGGTACTCGCTGAGATACGGCGCGGCGTGAGTCGCGTAAGCGAGATAGCCGACACCCGCCAGCAGGAGTCCGAGGATGCAGGCCATCGCGGTCAGCACCCGGCGCGCGTTGAGACTCTGCGGCTTGCGGAATACGTTGACGGTGTTGGAGATCGCTTCCACACCGGTCAGACGACGAACCACCATTGGCGAAAGCCCGCAACAGCACCAGCACCGTCGCGCCCATCACCAGCCCGCTGCTCTGATGGACCGGCACCGCGCCGGCGGCGTGCCCCGGATCGTATTGCGGCAGGCCCCAAACCAGATGCCGGACAACGCCGGTCACGATCATCACCACGACCATGACCACAAAGAAATAAGTGGCGAACGCGAAAGCCTTTCCGGCCTCGCGCAATCCGCGCAGGTTCAAATAGCAGATCGCCAGTACGACTGTGACGGTGATTTCCAGGCTGTAGTGCCCTAGCGCCGGCACGGCCGATGCCACCGCAACCGTGCCCGCCGCGGCCTGCACTGCCACCGTCACGACGTAGTCGATCAACAGCGCCGCCGCGGCCACCTGCGCCACCTTGGGCCCGAAGTTCTCCCGCGCCACGATGTAGGACCCGCCGGCTTTGGTGTAGGCCATCACAACCTGCCGGTACGACGCGGCCACCAGCGCAAGAATCAGCAGGATGACACCCATGATGGGCAGCAGCAGAATGAAGGCGGCCAGACCGGCATGTGGAAGCAGTTCGGTCAGGATCTGCTCGGGACCGTACGCCGTCGAGGAGATCGCGTCAGGCGAAAGTGCGCCTAGTGCAACGGGATTGGACAACCGTTCGTTGGACAGCTCCTGCGTGATCAGCGGTTTGCCCAAAAAGACGCGCTTGCATACGTCGGAGAAAGATGGGGGTACTTCCGGTTCTTCGGCTGACGCAGTCACGACCCGCCTGGCCGGTTCTAGGCCTGAACCGTCGGCGTCAGAGCGTCAGGATCAACTCGTGCAATGCGCGATTCCACGTCGTAGGGCACGATGATCGCGGTCGCACCCGCGATGCGGCTGACGGCGCGGGCCATCTTGTCGGCGGTGCGGTCGTGCAGCAGCCGGCCCAGCATCGCGGAGTAGGTCCGGCGCGGCAGCAGCACCGTCACCTTGGTTTCCGGGTGATTGCGCTTCACCTGCAGGACGAATTCCTGTGCGACCCGGCTCAAATTGCGGTCCGGACAGTCGATCACGCGCAGCTGGGTGTCGTGTTCGAAGTGCTGCCAGCGATCCTGGAGCTTGGCGGAATGTTCGGCGTCGACCACGAAATGGACCGCGAGCAGTTCGTCGGCGTGCAGCCCCTTGCCGTAGCGCAGCGCCTCGACCTCTGCGAGGTCGACCGAGTCGACGAAGACGAACACCCGCAGCCGCGCGTACTTGGCCAGCTCGGGCCGTTCCGTACGCGACATCTCCAGGACGGACGCTTCGGCCCGGTACTGGATGTTGAGCCGGATCAACCCGTACACCAGGATCGGGAAGACCACGACTACCAGCCAGGCGCCCTCGGTGAACTTGGCCACCACGAAAATGCCCACGACGATCGTCGACATCACACCCGCGGAGAAGTTGACGACCACCTTGCGGCGCCAGCCGGGGCCCCGACGGGTGTAGTGATGCTTGGCCATACCGAAGCCGGCCATCGCGAACGCGGTGAACACTCCGATTGCGAAGAACGGCACCAGTGCACTGAGCTTGGCGCGAGTCACCAGCAGCAGCGCTACCGCGAGTGCGGTCAGCGTGATGATGCCGTTGGAAAAGACCAGCCGGTGACCGCGCTTGGTCAGTGGACGGGGCAAGAAGCGGTCCTCGGCAACGAAACTCGCCAGCGCGGGGAACCCGTTGAATCCGGTGTTGGCACCCGCGAAAAGGATTGCGGCGCTAGATGCCTGAACCATGAAGTAGAGAACGTTTCCCAGGACGCCGTGTCCGAAAACCGTACGTGTGATCTCCGAGAGCATCGACGGATACTCGTCCAAGTACGGGGTGGCGTGGGTGACGTGGGCGAGCCAGGCCACGCCGGCCAGCAGGACCGCCAGGATGCACGCCATCATGGTCAGCACCCGGCGGGCGTTGGCGCCCTGCGGCTCGCGAAAGACGTTGACGGTGTTGGAAATCGCCTCGACACCGGTCAGCGAAGTACCACCGTTGGCGAACGCCCGCAGCACCACCAGGACCGTAGCGCCCATCACCAGACCATTGCCCTGATGTACCGGCACCGCCCCATCGATGGTCGCCGGGTCGTATTTCGGCAAGCCCCAGAGGGCTTCGCGGATCAGCCCGGTCACGATCGTCAGCAAGATCATCCCGACGAACCAGTACGTCGTGACCGCGAAGATCCGGCCCGATTGCCGCAATCCGCGCAGGTTGGCCATGCAGATCAAGAGCAATACGGCGATCGTGAGTTCGAGGTGGTATGGGCGCAACATCGGGATCGCCGACACCACCGCGACCGTCCCGGCCGCAGGCTGGACCGCGGCGGTCACCACGTAGTCGATCAGCAGTGCCGCGGCGGCGATCTGGGCGATCCGGGGCCCGAAATTGTCGCGGGCCACCATGTATGCCCCACCCGTGCGGGTGTAAGCCATCACCACTCCGCGGTAGGACGCGGAGACCAGCAGCAGGATGAACAGAATCACGCCCATGATCGGCAGCAACAGCGTGAACGCCGCCATGCCGGCGCGCGGCAGCAACTCGATCATCACCTGCTCGGGACCGAACGCGGTCGAGGAGATCGCGTCCGGTGAAATCGCGCCTAGCGCAACCGGGTTCGACAGTCGCTCGGACTCAAGCTGTTCGCTCGTCAGAGGCTTGCCGAGAAATATGCGCTTCCAACCGTCGCTGAAGGACGGCGGGATGCCCGAGTCGCGCTGCGATGCTATAACCACGTATCACTTTCCTCCGGAGTCAGCGACCTGTGGGGAGTGAAGTCATCCACGTAGATCGGCTGCGGCCCGGGGCAACTCTATCGGATCAACCAGCTCACCCGCTGACCTCGCTGCTTCAGCCTCGGCGCGACTCGCCATCGCGATGCGGGTTGCGATGTCGTATGCCACAATCTGCGCGCTCGCGCCGGGAATGCGGCTCACGACCTTCGCGATCATGTCCGCGGTCCGGTCGTGCAGTAGACGCCCGAGGAGCTGCGAGTACTCCCGGCGCGGCAACAGCACCGTGACCTTGGTGTCCGCGTGCTCGGCCATGATCTGCAGCACCAGGTCTGTGGCGGCCCGGCCGAGGTTTCGATCGAAGCAGTCGACGACCCGCAGATCGGTGACGTGCGAGAAGTGCGCCCATTGCCGCTGCAGTCGCTCCGCGTGCATGGAGTCCAGCACAAAGTGCACGGCCGTCAACTCGTCGGCCCTGAGTCCCTTGGCATAGCGCACCGCCTCGACCTCGGCCAGGTCGACCGAGTCGACGAAGATCAGCACCCGGTGACGGTCGTGTTCGAGCAGCTCAGGAGGCTCGACGACGGACGTCTCCAGTACCGACGCCTCAGCCCGATACTGCCGGTTCACCCGCATCAACGCGAAGACCAGGATCGGGAAGACCACCACCACCAGCCAGGCACCCTCGGTGAACTTCGCGATCGCGAAGATACCCACGACGATGGTTGACAGCATCCCTGCTGAGAAGTTGATCACCAGTTTCTGCCGCCAGCCGGGACCACGGTGGGTCAGCCAGTGCTTGGACATTCCGTAGCCCGCCATCGAGAAGCCGGTGAACACACCGATCGCGTAGAAGGGCACCAGTGCGTTCAGCGAGCCGCCGGTCCCGATCAGCAGCGCCACCGCGAGCACGGTCAGCGTGATGATGCCGTTGGAGAACACCAGGCGCTGACCGCGCTTCATCAGCGGCCGCGGCAGAAAGCTGTCCTCCGCGACGAAACTCGTCAATGCGGGGAAACCATTGAAGCTCGTGTTCCCGCCGGTGTAGAGGATCAGCGCCGTCGCCGCCTGGACGACGAAATACAGGATGTGCCCGATCATCCCGTCGCCGAAAACCGCCCGGGCAATCTCGGACAGCATCGACGGATACCCGTCGGCGTAGGGGAACGCGTGGGTGATGTGCGCGAGCCAGGCGACGCCGGCCAGCAGGAACGCGAGGATGCACGCCATGATCATCAGCACCTTGCGCGCATTGCGGCTTTCCGGTGGCCGAAAGGCGTTGACCGTGTTGGAGATCGCTTCGACACCGGTCAGAGACGAACCACCGTTGGCGAACGCCCGCAGCACGATCAGCACGGTCGCGCCCATGACCAAGCCGCTGCCCTGTGACACCGTCACCGCTCCAGCGGTGTGGACCGGGTCGTAAACCGGTAAACCTCCAAGCAATTCCCGAGCAACTCCAACGATAATTGTCAGCGACACCATGCCGACAAATAAATAAGTCGGCATCGCAAACGGGAGCCCGGCTTCCCGCAATCCGCGCAAGTTGGCAAAACACATAAGTAGGACAACGCTCAACGGTGATGTACAGGCTGTAGGGACCGAGCACGGGTATCGCGGATACCACCGCCACGGTGCCGGCCGCGCACTGCACCGCGACGGTGACGATGTAGTCGATCAGCAGCGACGCCGCGGCGATCTGCGCGACCTTGGGCCCGAAGTTCTCCCGGGCAACCACGTAGGAACCGCCGGCGCGGGTGTAAACCGCCACCACCTGGCGATACGACGCCGCCACCAGGACCAGGATCAACAGGATGACGCCGGTCACCGGCAGCAGCAGCATGAACGCGGCCATACCGGCGGCCGGGCAGCAGTTCGATCATCACCTGCTCGGAGCCGTATGCGGTCGAGGAGATCGCGTCCGGCGACAGCACGCCCAGCGCGATGGGGTTGGACAGCCGCTCGTGTTGGAGCTGGTCGTTGATCATCGGCCTTCCGAGGAAGACCCTTTTACAGCGGTCGGAGAACGACGGCGCTATCCGTAGATCGCCGGCCAGTTGTGACATAGCAAACACCTCGCGCAATTCTGGATTTTCCACGAAACGGGCTTGGACCTCGACAGAGCCTACGGTTTTAAGCTGGAATTCGCGCGCCAGAAACCGCGTATCCGGCTGTTCCCGCAAACGTTCTTTACGGAATCTTGATGGCTTGCCGGGGCGTGCTAGCCAGTCGTGGGCGTTGGCGCCTGTGGATAGTCGGCGATCAACGCACCGTCAGCAAGCTCGTCGAACCGCGCGAGTCCCTCGTCGGCGTCGTCGTCGATACCGCGAAGCGGCCCTTGCTCGGCCAGGTAGCGCCGCGCGTACAACCGCGCCACGAGAGCCTTGCGATCCGTGCCGCCGCCCGCCTGCTCCCAGGCGGCCTGCTCGGTCAGCAGCGCGCCCGCGTAGACGTCACCCATGAACTGAGCCAGCGGGAAGAGCCGGGCCTCGGCCAGCTCGGCCGGCAGCTTCGTCCACGCGGTGATCGCCGCCTCGAGGTCCTCGATACGCCGTCGCACCAATGCAGTCGTCTCGTTGTCGTCGGACACCGAGGCCGCGTCGCGCAGTCGCTCCATCAGCGGCTGGTGAGCCTGGATCCGCTCGATGCCGCGGCGCACGTCCAGACACAGGATGTTGTCAGCACCCTCCCAGATGGTGTTGACCTGCGCATCACGCAAAAGCCTTGCCACCGGCCAGGTCTCGATATAGCCGTTGCCGCCGTGGATCTCGATCGCGTCGGAGGCCATAGTGATGCCGAGCCGGCACACCTTGAGCTTGGTCACCGGCACGGCAATCCGTTGCCGGATCCGACGCGGCTGGCGGTGGTTGGGAAGTCCGACGCCGTCGAACACCAGCGCCTGGGCGGCTTCCACGTCGACGATCATCTCGGCGAGCTTGCGGCGCATCAGCGGCTTGTCCAGCAGCCGGTCGCCGAACGCCTCGCGCTGCCGGGCGTAACACAGCGATTCGACCAGGGCACGACGCGCGTTGCCCAGGGCGAACAAGGCGATACCGAGTCGCGCGGCGTTGGTCAGCTCCATCATCCGAGCCAGGCCTTTGCCATCGGACGACTGCGCTTGGGCCGAATGGCCGCTGGGCTGCTCCGTGTCGGGCCGGCCGGACAGCAGGAACGCCTCCGCGTCGACCAGCTCGATCTCGCCGGAGGCCACCGAGCGGGTGCCCAGTTTGTCTTTGAGGCGCCGGATCCGGATGCCGTTGCGCGTGCCGTCGCGACGGGTCCGCAGCACCAGGAAGCTGGCCGCGCCCCGGCTGGAGTCCGGGGCGCCCTCGGGCTTGGCCAACACCACGAACACCTGCCCGTCGCAGTTGGACGCGAACCACTTGAACCCGTTGAGCAGCCAGGCATCTCCGTGCTTTGTGGCCGTGGTTTCCAACGCCCCGAGGTCCGAGCCGCCGGCCCGCTCGGTCAGCAGTTGCGCGGTCTCGCCTTCCCACTCGCCGCTGGCGAACTTGGCCAGGACATGGTCCTGGATGTCGGCCGGGGCGTAGGCCGCGACCAGCGACTTGACCATGCCGCCGCCCGTCCCGAGCGCGCACCCCATGCCGATGTCGGCCTGATCGAGCAGATAGTTGGCCGCGAACATCGGCATCGACGACTTGAGGCCGGCTTGCCGCGCGTCGTCCCTGAGCGCCTTCTGCGCACCGAGCACCGCACGCTTGGACTCGATGAACGACGGCGGCTGCACCACCTGGCTGACGTCGTGGCCCCAGCGGTCGTAGCGTTCCAGGCGCGCGGGATTGCGGTCGGTCTCTTCGGCCCATCGGGCCACCGGTCCGCCCATCAGCGCACCGATGTCGCTCAGATGGGGCTCGACGACGGCCAATTCGTCGGGCTGCAGGTAATAGGCCATCGTCCGCTGCAAGGTGGGGTCGCTCAGGTACCAGTTGAGCCCGACCGCGCCGCGGTAATTCTCGGTCCGGTAGCGCTCCGACTTCTCCGGGGTGTTGAACGGCAGCCGGTCGACCGCCTCGTCGCTGTAGCCCGGCATCAGCGCCCCAAACGATCGACCGCGGCGGCGATCCGCTCGTCGGTGGCGGTCAACGCGACCCGAACGTGCCGGGCACCGCGCCCGCCGTAAAACTCGCCGGGCGCCGCCAGAATGCCGCGCTGCGCCAGCCATCCGACGGTGTCTCGGCACGGCTCGTCGCGGGTGACCCACAGATACAGGCCGGCCTCGGAGTGGTCGACGGTGAACCCGGCCGAACGGAACGCCGGCAGCAGCACGTCGCGGCGCCGTCGGTAGCGCTCGCGCTGCTCGCGCTCATGGGCGTCGTCATCGAGGGCGGCGACCATGGCCGCCTGCACGGGCCGCGGCACCATCATCCCGGCGTGTTTGCGCACCGCCAGCAGCTCGCCGACCAGCGCGGCGTCGCCGGCGACAAAGCCGGCGCGGTAGCCGGCCAGCGAGGAACTCTTGGACAGCGAATGCACGGCCAACAGACCGGTGTGGTCGCCGTCGCACACCGAGGGGTGCAACACCGACACCGGCTGCGCGTCCCAACCCAGGCCCAGGTAGCACTCGTCGGACGCCACGACGACGCCGCGTTCCCGGGCCCAGCCGACCAGCTTGCGCAGATGATCGACACCGAGCACCTGGCCGGTCGGATTGCTCGGCGAGTTCACGAACAGCAACGCCGGGACCCGCGGGCCGATCTGAGTGAGCGAGTCGGCGACGAGCACCTGCGCCCGGGCCAGCCGCGCACCGACGTCGTAAGTCGGGTAAGCCAGTTCGGGCACCACGACGAGGTCGTCGGCGCCCAAGCCCAGCAGGGTCGGCAGCCAGGCGATCAGCTCTTTGGTGCCGATCACCGGCAGCACCGCCGACTCGGCGAGCCCGGTGATGCCGTAGCGGCGATTCAGCGCGGCGACCGCCGATTCGCGCAGCTCAAGAGTTCCCGCGGTAGTGGGGTATCCCGGTTCGGCGCTGGCCGAGGCGAGCGCGTCGCGGATCAGCGGGGCCACCGGATCGACGGGTGTGCCGACCGACAGGTCGACGATGCCTCCCGCGTGCGACTTGGCCAGCGCGGTGGCATCGGCCAGGGTGTCCCACGGAAACTCCGGCAACAGAGCCGATACAGCCGACAGTGGCCGGCGGTTCACCAGGCCGCTCAGTCGTCGTGAGCCTGCGGCGGGAGGTCCTTGACGGACTGCGGGTCGTTCTCGGTCAAGCCGACTTTCGCTGCGCCACCCGGAGATCCGAGCTCGACGAAGAAGTCCGCGTTGATCTGCGTGTACTGGCCCCACTGCTCAGGAACGTCGTCCTCGTAGTAGATCGCCTCGACCGGGCAGACCGGTTCGCAGGCGCCACAGTCGACGCATTCGTCGGGGTGGATGAACAACATCCGAGCACCCTCGTAGATGCAGTCGACCGGGCACTCTTCGATACATGCCTTGTCTTTGAGATCGACGCAGGGTTCGGCGATCGTGTACGTCACAGACGTCTCCTCCACGGTCTCCAGGTAGAAGTTGGGCTGAGCCGGTAGGTGTTTGGCCACTTCCCAGCGGTGCTTACTGATACTAGACGTTGCATATACAACGCAAGTACCTGGTCGCTATGCGCGTCGATGCAGTGCAACTAGTTGCATAGGGTGGCCCGGTGTTCCTATGCTGCGCCGGTGGCCCTCCCCCACGCGATCCTGGTGTCGCTGTGCGAACAGTCCGGTTCCGGCTATGAGCTGACGCGCCGGTTCGACCGCTCGATCGGATACTTCTGGAGCGCCACCCACCAGCAGATCTATCGCACGCTGCGGACGATGCAGGCCGACGGCTGGGTGTCGGCGACGGTGGTCGTCCAGCACGGCAGGCCGGACAAGAAGGTCTACACCGTTTCCGATGCCGGTCGCGCCGAGCTGGCTCGCTGGATCGGCGCGCCGCCGGGCCGAGGCGGTTCTGGCGGGGGTGGACGGGGCGGTGCGCTCAGCGAGCTGGCGGTCAAGCTGCGCGGCGCCGTCTACGGCGACAGCGCTGGGCTGCACGACCAGATCGTCGCTCTGCGTACCGAACGCGCCCAATTGCTGGACACCTACCGGGGATTCGAGAAGAAGCAGTTCCCCGATCCAACGACGTTGCGCGGCAGCGCATTGCACCAGTACCTCGTGCTACGCGGCGGAATTCGCACCGAAGAAGGCACCATCGACTGGCTCGACGAAGTGACCGCGGCTTTAGGGGAGAACCGATGACCTATCCAAACCTGTTGTCCCCGTTGGATCTCGGATTCACCACGCTGCGCAACCGGGTGATCATGGGCTCGATGCACACCGGCCTGGAGGATCGCGCCCGCAACACCGACCGGCTCGCCGCATACTTCGCCGAACGCGCGCACGGTGGCGTGGGCCTGATCATCACCGGCGGATACGCGCCTAACCGGACCGGCTGGCTGCTGCCCTTCGCCTCGGACCTGACCACGTCCGCGCAAGCACGCCGGCATCGCCGCATCACGACGGCGGTGCACGATGCCGGCGGCAAAATCCTGCTGCAGATCCTGCACGCCGGACGCTATGCCTACCATCCGCTTTCGGTCAGCGCGTCGTCGATCAAGGCGCCGATCAACCCGTTTCGTCCGCGCCGGCTCTCGTCGGCCGGTGTCCAGAGCACCATCGACGACTTCGCCCGCTGCGCCCAACTGGCCCGTGAGGCAGGCTACGACGGCGTCGAAATCATGGGCAGCGAAGGATATTTGCTCAACCAGTTCCTGGCGGAACGAACGAACAAACGCAACGACGCCTGGGGCGGAACCGCCGAGAAGCGCCGCCGATTTCCCGTCGAGATCGTGCGGCGCGCCCGCGCCGCGACCGGATCCGACTTCATCATCTGCTACCGGATGTCGATGGCCGACTACGTCGAGGGCGGCCAGAGCTGGGACGACATCGTTGCGCTGGCAACCGAAGTCGAGGCCGCCGGCGCGACCATGATCAATTCCGGCTTCGGCTGGCACGAGGCGCGGGTGCCCACCATCGTCACCTCGGTGCCGGCCAACGCGTTCGTCGACGTCAGCCATGCCCTCGCCGGGCACGTCGACATTCCGGTGGTGGCGTCCAATCGGATCAACATGCCGCAGGCGGCCGAACAGATCCTCGCCGACACCGGCGTCCAGCTGATCTCGATGGCACGCCCGCTGCTGGCCGACCCGGAATGGGTGCTCAAGGCGCAAGCCGCCCGCGACGCCGAGATCAACACCTGCATCGCCTGCAATCAGGCCTGTCTGGACCACGCGTTCGTGCACAAGACGGTGTCGTGTCTGCTCAACCCGCAGGGCCGGCCGCGAGACCCAACTGGTGCTGTCCCCCACCCGGCGTACGCGGTCGATCGCGGTAGTCGGCGCCGGTCCGGCCGGCCTGGCCGCCGCGGTCAATGCCGCCGCCCGCGGCCATCAGGTGACGCTGTTCGACGCCAACGACTACATCGGCGGCCAGTTCGACATGGCCCGTCGCATCCCGGGCAAAGAGGAATTCAACGAAACCATCCGGTATTTCACGACGATGCTGCAGACCAACGGCGTGGAGGTGCGGCTCGGCACTCGGGTGTCGGCCGCCGACCTCGCCGGCTACGACCATGTCGTGCTGGCAACCGGCGTTGCGCCGCGGATCCCGGACATTCCCGGAATCGATCATCCGATGGTGCTGACCTACGGCGAGGCGATCACCGGCGTGAAGCCGCTCGGCAAGCGCGTCGCGGTAATCGGCGCCGGCGGAATCGGTTTCGACGTCAGCGAGTTCCTGGTCACCGACTCCTCGCCGACGCTGAATCTCAAAGACTGGAAATCTGAGTGGGGGGTGGTCGATCCCGTGGGAGGCGACGGGCGGGTTGATCGCCCCGATTCCCGCCGCCGCCGGCGCGCGAGGTTTATCTGCTGCAGCGCTCCAGCGGGGTGCAGGGCAAGCGACTCGGCAAGACCAGCGGCTGGGTGCACCGGGCTTCGCTGAAAGCCAAAGGTGTTCAACAGCTTTCCGGCGTCAACTACGAGCGGGTGAGCGACAACGGCCTGCACATCAGCTTCGGCCCCAAGCGGGAGCGCCCGCAGCTGCTCGAAGTCGACAACATCGTGGTCTGCGCCGGCCAGGAGCCGGTGCGCGACCTCGAAGACGAGTTGCGCCGCAGCGGAGTCAACCCGCACATCATCGGCGGCGCAGCGGTGGCGGCGGAACTGGACGCCAAGCGGGCGATCAAGCAGGGCACCGAGCTGGCCGCCCGGCTGTGAGCCGGCGCCGAACGTGAAACTGCCGTCACGCTCGGCGCCGAGCGTGACGTCGGCTTCACGCTCGGCGAGGCCACCGAGCAGTTACGCGGCCAGCGGGTTGTAGTCCGTGGTGCGCTGGCGCGCCGGACGACCGATCCCCTCAGCGATCGCGGTCAACTCCGCGACGGTCTTGGCGGAGCCGAATTCCGAGCCGGCCATCCGCGAGATGGTCTCCTCCATCAACGTGCCGCCCAGGTCGTTGGCTCCGCCGTTGAGCATCACCTGCGTGCGCTCGACACCGAGCTTGACCCAGCTGGTCTGGATCTGAGAAATACGCCCGTGCAACATGATTCGCGCCAACGCGTGAACGGCACGGTTGTCGCGATGAGTGGGACCCGGGCGCGCCGCACCGGCCAGGTACAGCGGTGAGTTCTGGTGCACGAACGGCAGCGGCACGAATTCGGTGAAGCCCCCGGTGCGGTCCTGGATGTCGCGCAACACGTTCAGGTGGCCGACCCAGTGCCGCGGGTCGTCGACGTGGCCGTACATCATCGTCGACGACGACCGCAGGCCCACCTCGTGCGCGGTCGTCACCACCTCGATCCACATCGAGGTGGGCAGCTTGCCCTTGGTGAGCACCCATCGGATCTCGTCGTCCAGAATCTCCGCCGCGGTGCCGGGAATGGAGTCCAGGCCCGCCTCACGCAGACTGGTCAGCCACTCGCGAATACTCAAGCCGCTCTTGGTCACGCCGTTGGCGATCTCCATCGGGGAGAACGCGTGCACATGCATCGACGGCACCCGCGCCTTGACCGCGCGAACCAGATCGGCGTATCCGGTGACCGGCAACTCGGGGTCGATGCCGCCCTGCATGCAGACCTCGGTGGCGCCGGCCACGTGCGCTTCCCAGGCGCGCTGGGCGACCTCGTCCGCCGACAGCGAGAACGCGTCGGCATCGTCCTTTCGTTGCGCGAACGCGCAGAACCGGCAGCCGGTGTAGCAGATGTTGGTGAAGTTGATGTTGCGGTTCACCACGAACGTGACGTCGTCTCCAACAACGTCTCGGCGCAGCGAATCTGCCAGTGCGGCAACGGCATCCAGCGCAGCTCCGTCGGCGGTGGCCAGCGCCAGGTATTCGGCGTCGGTGCACGAGGCCGGGTTGCGCTCGGCGGTGCGCAGCGCGGCGAGCACGTCGGTGGCTAGGCGTTCGGGCGTACTAGCGCCCTGGGCGGCCAGATCGTGCACCTTGGCCCGGATCGAGTCCCAGTCGCCGAAAGCGCTGTCCAGGTCGCTGCGCGTCTCGGTCCTGCGTCCTTCGGTGTCGATCGACGCGTTCAGGTCGACCCGGCCCGACGATGCTGTGACGTCGTCGGGCTCCTGCCACGGCATTCCCACCGGGTTGACGTCGCGGGCCAGTCCGGTGACATCGGCCAGCGCCGCAACGTGCCCACGCACCCGCGGGTCGATCCATGCCGACCCGGCCTGTACGTACTTGGGCTGCGCGGTCAGTCGCTCCACCAAGTCGTAGCCGGCCGCCGCGGTCACCTCGGCCAGCTTGTCGAGGGCGGGCCATGGCCGCTCGGGGTTGACATGGTCGGGCGTCAGCGGCGACACGCCACCCCAGTCGTCGACGCCGGCGCCGATCAGTGCCACGCACTCCTGCTCCGACACCAGGTTCGGCGGCGCCTGGATCCGCATCGCCGGGCCGAGGACCAGTCGCGATACCGCGACGGTGGCCAGGAAGTCGTCGATTCCGGCGTCGGGGGTCGACGCCATCGCGGTGTGCTGCTTGGCCCGGAAGTTCTGCACGATCACTTCCTGAACGTGACCGAACTCCTTGTGCGACTTACGAATTGCATGCAGGGTCTCGGCCCGCTCGGTGAGTGTCTCGCCGATGCCGACCAGAAGACCGGTGGTGAACGGAATGGAGAGCCGGCCCGCGTCGGTCAGCGTCCGCAGCCGGATCTCGGGGTCCTTGTCCGGGCTGCCGTAATGCGCGAGGCCTTTGGTCTCGAACAGCCGCCGCGACGTGGTCTCCAACATCATGCCCATCGACGGGGCCACCGGCTTCAACCGCGACAGCTCCGACCAGCTCATCACGCCGGGATTCAGGTGCGGCAGCAGTCCGGTCTCTTCGAGCACCCGGATTGCCATCGCGCGCAGATACGACAGCGTGGAGTCATAGCCACGCTCGTCCAGCCACTCGCGCGCCTCCGGCCACCGGTCTTCCGGTCGATCGCCGAGGGTGAATAGTGCTTCCTTGCAGCCCAATTCGGCTCCGCGACGGGCGATGTCGAGGATCTCGTCGGGCTCGAGGAACATGCCGGCCCCCTGGGCGCGCAGCTTGCCGGGCACCGTGACGAACGTGCAGTAGTGGCAGGAGTCCCGGCACAGATGGGTCACCGGGATGAAGACCTTGCGGGAGTAGCTGACCGGCAGTCGTCCGGAGCCGCCCCGCCGTCCGGCCGACTCCAGGCCGGCGTCGCGCACCCGCGCGGCGCTGCGACACAGATCGGCCAGATCCTCGCCGCGAGCGGTCAGCGCAACCGCCGCCTCGTCGACGTTCAGTGCCACCCCGTCGCGGGCCCGCCGCAACACCCGGCGCATCGCAGAACCACCAGCTGGAGGGGGGACCGACGGGCTGGTTAGCAGAGTCGGCTCTTGGCCCGGAGTCAACGGCACGTTGGTGTAACTTCCCGCCATCCAAATTTCATCCGCACGTCCCAATCTATCCGCGACCCGACGCGTGCCATGAGCGACAACAGTAGCGTCCAGCCATGCGCCGAGGCGCCCCTGCCCTCAGCGGGCTGTTCGGCGCCGCAGCAGCACCCAGAATGGCAGCAACCCACCCGCCGCAAGCAGCAGGAACGGGCTGTACGCCATAATTCCCCGTCCGGCGAAGATGACGTCTCCGCCCGGACCGGGCCGAGCCATCACGAAAACGGTCAACAACCAGGTCCACACCGGGAGAGCAGCCAGCAGATTGCGGCTGGTCCATCGGCTCGCAGCCCACACCAACGCCGCATTGAGCAGGCCACTGGCCAGCGCACTGACCGGAAACGGGATCGACCCGATGTACGACGGCAGAAATAACGCGCCTCCGATAGCGGACAACACACCATCGACCGCGAACAACGTCAGAACGACGACTTGGATGAGGCGACCCGACGCGCCGACGGTATCGATCCGCCCGCCGCGCGACTCGATACCTGTCAGGTCGGGACGCTGTCCAACTGCGAAACGATGGACATGACAGTCCACTGGAAGTTGTCCAGCCGGTCCTGCCAGTGCTGCTGGTTGTAGTCCAGATCCGGGTCCATTCCGGCAGCCTACCGCTACACCGACCCGGTGAGGTCGACTCCGGCAAGCAGATCGGTCTCCCAGCCGCGGTCGTCACGGTCGCCGGCGGAGCCGGACGACAGAATGTAGTGCTCCTGCGCCACGATCGGCAGTGCGAGGTTGTTCGACAGCGCCAGAGTGCGCCCCGTGGGGCCCACGGTGAGCTGAGTGGCGTGCGCGCGCAGCGCCGCAATTTTCGCCGGTAGCGCGTCCGGGTCATCGACGACGGCGTCGATCTCCTCGTCGGGGTAGCCGAGTTCACTGAACTCGCCGTCCGGCGGCGGCACGATCCATTCGTCGCGCAGGTCGTCGGGGACGAGCGCCGCCCACCCCGCGGTGAACACACTGCGAGCCATGACCGTCCAGTAGAACTTCGGCACCGACCAGGGCTGTCCGGGATAGTCACCGCTGCTGCCGGCGGCGGCCACCGCCGCGGTCGTGACGACGTGCGTCTGGATGTGGTCGGGATGGCCGTAACCGCCGTTGGGGTCGTAAGTCACCACGACGTGTGGGCGCATCTCCCTGATGATCTCGACGAGCGCGCCGACGGCCTCGTGCTGGTTGGCGTCGCTGAACCGCTGAGAACCCCGCCGGCCGCGCGCCTCGGCGCCGACCATGCCCGAGTCGCGCCAGCGACCGGGGCCGCCGAGGTACACCGGGCCGTCGAGGCCCAGCGCGTGCAGCGCTGCGGTCAACTCCCCAATCCGGTAGCCGCCGAGTTGGTCGGCGTGGTCCACGGCCAGCTGGGCCCACTGGCCGCCGATCACCTCGCCCTCCTCACCGAGCGTGCAGGTGACCACTCGGACCTGCGCTCCGCGCGCGACGTAGTGGGCGATGGTGGCGCCGTTGGTGATGGTCTCGTCGTCGGGATGGGCGTGCACGAACAACAGCCGCGGAGTCTCCTGCATGAAACGCACCCTACTAGGGCTGTGCAGGGCAAAGGATTTCACGACCTAAACCGCTGGGCCGCAAAGATAGTCGAAGGATTGGCAAACCCCTGCTCAACGGAAATGTACGCCGCTGGCTACTATCGTCGGATGGGACAGCAGACGGCAACGGTGCGCACCCGTCGCCGGGGCAAGCAACTCGAAGATGCCCTGTATGACGCGACCCTGGCCGAACTGGCCTCCGTCGGTTACGGCGGACTGACAATGGAGGGGATCGCCGCGCGGGCGCGAACGGGTAAAGCCGCGCTGTATCGACGGTGGTCCAGCAAGCACGACCTGGTCCAGGCGGCGCTGCTCTACGCCCTGCCCCCGTTACCCGAGCCGCGCCCGGACCGGTCGGCGCGGGAGAATCTGCTGGCCGCACTGAGCGCGCACTGCGACGTTGTTGCGGGCAAGACTGCTTTCCCCGCGCTGAGCAGCATGCAACAACTCCTACACGAACCTGAGTTGCGGGCCATTTTCGCCGACGCCGTGGTCGCGCCCCGGCTCCGGATCACCGAATCGATCCTGCAGGCCGCCGCGGACAACGGCGAGGTCGACGCGGCCACGCTGACGCCCTACACCGCCCGGGTCGGTACCGCGCTGGTCAACCAGCAACTGTTACTTACCGGAGCCCCGCCGAACAAACGTCAGCTCGCCCAGATCGTCGACACAGTGCTTCCGCATCTGAGCTGAATCTGGCTGCTGCACAACAGCTTTCGATTCGACCGCGATCTCGGACCGACCCGAAAATAACCAAAGGCGGGCCGCCCCCTGGTCGGTCCGCCCCTGGCCTGTGGGTATCCGAAGTCAGACTTCGAAAACAACCTGCTGCGGACCCGCCCTGTCGCATAGCTGGGGGTCGAATAGCTGGTACATGCCCCCGGCTGGTGACTTAACCGGTAGGTCGAACAGTACCTGAGAAAAACCTTAAGGGCGGTGGTTCGCTTACTTTGGTCGGACAGAGACCGAATCGTTACCCGGCGCCCTGTGCGGATCCGGCGGCGCCTACTGCGCGGTCTTCACCCATTGTCCGGCGTCGCCGACGATGCCGACCGGCACCGCGCCGGAGAGGCTGACATTCTGCACACTCGGGCCGGCTCCGACGATCGTGGTGTCCTGCAGAATCGGCAGCACTGTCGACATGTCCCACAGCCGCGGCTCCGCCGCGTTGATAACGTCGTTGATGTCCTTGGTGCCGCCCAGCGCCGCATCGATGTCGGCCTGAATGCTGTGGTCGCAGATGCCGGTCAGGTTTGACGGCGCCTGGACCAACGCGCCGGGCTCCTGCGCCTTGGCCGGAGGCGTCGACGTGACTGCGGTCGGCGTCGTCGCGGGCGCGGGCTTGGCTGTCGGGCCGGACGACGACGGCGCCGCAGCAGTTGATACCGCTGTCGCCTCCAACGCCGGGCAGCTGTAGCGGGAGGCCAACAGCGTCGCCAGATTTCCGCCGGCCTCGCTCCAACCCACCAACGCGTCCACCCGGTTGTTGAGCAGAGCGTCGCGGTACAAGGCGACCGGGTCGAGTGCGAGCACGGTCGCGGCGATGCCGACATTGCGCAACTGGTCGGCGGCGGTGTTCGCCACGGCCACCGAGGTCGGATCGTTGGCGGCGACACCGATGACGAGCGACAGGTCTTTGCCGTCCTTGGTGACGTGTCCGCGCGGGCTTTCAGGCGTCGAGGTGTCGTTGTCGATCTGGTACCCCACCGACTCCAGCAGCCCCAGCGCCGCCGTCCGGGTCATCGCGGGCGGGGCGGTCGGCACGTAGCCCGGATCGCTTGGCGACCGGATCTGCGCCTGGTCCAGGCTCACGGTGTTGTCGCTGCCGGCGCCCACTGCGGCGAGTAGGTCCACGTCGAGCAGGCCCAGGATCGCTTTGCGCACTTGCCCATCGGCGAGCTTCGACTCGTTGGCCCGCAACGTCAGCTGCATGACCCGCGGCGCCATGATCCTGGCAGTCCGCACGTCGGGGATCGCCGACAATTGCGCGAAAACCGCTGAGCCGCCGTGTACCTGGGCCACCTGGGTGTCGCCGTTGCGGACCGAATCGGCCAGCGCGGCGGGCGCCCCGGCCCGGCGGAAGAGCACCAGATCGGGCTTGGCCGGCGGGCCCCAGTAACGGTCGTTGCGGGCGAGCAGGATTTCGTCGCGCTGCGGGTCGATCGATTCCACCCGGAACTGCCCGCCGGTGACCGGCAGGGTGCGGGCCAAGCCGGCCGGGAAGCCGCCGGGGACGTCTTTGACGATGTGCGCCGGAACGATGTTGCTGAACAATTCGCGCCACCCCGGATAGGGCCGGGAAAAGGTGACGACCGCCTGCTTGCCGCCATCGATCGACTGCACCCCGGTGATCAGGTCATAACCGGCCGGATCGACCACACCTGGTTGACCGACCATCTGTCGCCAGAGGTACCAGAAGTCGTCCGCGGCGATCGGGGCGTTATCGGTCCACTGCGCCTCCGGCCGGATCTTGTAGGTCACCGTGAAAGGATTTTCGCTGGTCACAACAGCGGACGTCAGTAGTGTCGGATCCATCTCCCATCGCGAGCCCGTCGGGGTGCTCGGATCGACGACCGGACGAAACGCGCTCGGCAGGACCAGCGCGCTGACCGCGGCATTGACGGCGGACAGGTCCGACAGCAGATGCGGGTTGAACCCGGCGCCGATGGAGTCGATGCCCACGATGATCTGCGTCTTACGCTGCGGCGGCGGAGCCGTGCTCCGCTTGGTCTCGGTGCTCTGCGGCGCGGGCGGCGGGCTGACGGTACAGCCGGCGAACATCAGCAGCGAAACCAGCAACCCGGCGGTCGCATAAGCGCGGCGGGCTCGTTTCGGCACGCCCCACAGGGTATCGGTGCCCCATCTATTCGGCGACGCGCATCCGTCCGTCAGCCGCGCGCCTTGGCCCGTGCCTTCGCCCGCGCCCGCAGGGTCGCGACGAGCTCGGCCTTGCGCACCCGGACCACCTCGGGAGTCACCTCGACACATTCGTCTTCGGCGCAGAATTCCATGGCCAGCTCGAGTCCCAGTTCGAGCGGGCGGGCCAGCGTCTCCATCACGTCGGCCGTCGACGAGCGCATGTTCGTCAGTTTCTTCTCCCGCGTCACGTTGACGTCGAGGTCCTCGGCGCGCGGGTTGATGCCGACGACCTGGCCCTCGTACGTGTCCTGGCCCGGCTCGACGAAGAACTGGCCGCGGTCGGCCAGCTGGATCATCGCGAACGGGGTGATCGACCCGGAGCGGTCGGACACCAGCGACCCGGTGTGGCGCGCCTTGATCTCGCCGGCCCACGGCCGGTAACCGTCGAACACAGCGTTGGCGATTCCGGTGCCGCGGGTCAGGGTCAGGAAGTCGGTGCGGAATCCGATCAGGCCGCGGCTAGGCACGATGAAGTCCATCCGCACCCACCCGGCGGCGTGGTTGGCCATCTCCTCCATGCGTCCCTTGCGGGCGGCCATCAGCTGGGTGATGGCCCCGACGAACTCTTCGGGACAGTCGATGGTCATCGCCTCGAACGGCTCGTGCAGCTTGCCGTCGACGATCTGGGTGACCACCTGCGGCTTGCCGACCGTCAGCTCGAAGCCCTCGCGGCGCATCTGCTCGACGAGCACGGCCAGCGCCAGCTCACCACGGCCCTGGACCTCCCAGGCGTCCGGCCGATCGATGTCGACAACCTTGATCGACACGTTGCCGACGAGCTCGGAATCCAAGCGGGACTTGACCATTCGCGCGGTGAGCTTGTGTCCGGACACCTTGCCGGCCAGCGGTGACGTGTTGGTGCCGATCGTGACCGAGATAGCCGGCTCGTCGACGGTGATCCGCGGCAGCGCATGCGCGTGCTCGACGTCGGCGAGCGTGTCGCCGATCATGATCTCCGGGATGCCGGCGACGGCGACGATGTCGCCGGCGATCGCCTCCTCGGTCGGGGTGCGCTCGACGCCCTCGGTGACGAGAAGCTCGGTGATCTTGGCGTTGGTGATGACCGGATGGCCGTCCACCTCACGCATCCAGGCCACCTGCTGGCCCTTTTTGATACTGCCTTTGTAGATGCGGATCAGGGCCAGTCGGCCGAGGAATGCCGACGCGTCGAGGTTCGTTACCAGGGCCTGCAGCGGCGCTTCGGGGTCGCCCTGCGGCGGCGGGATGTGCTCGAGCAGCACGTCGAACAGTGGGTCGAGGTTTTCGCCGTCGGGGTTCTCGCCGTTTGCCGGTTGGGTCGTGCAGGCGATGCCAGCGCGTCCGGAGGCGTACAGCGTGGGCAGGTCGAGCGCCTTCTCGGCGGCCGCCTGGGCCTCCTCGTCGAGGTCGGTGGCGACGTCGAGCAGCAGGTCGTGACTCTCGGACACCACCTCGGCGATGCGGGCGTCGGGCCGGTCGGTCTTGTTCACCACCAGGATGACGGGCAGGTGCGCACCGAGGGCCTTGCGCAGCACGAAGCGGGTCTGCGGCAGCGGGCCCTCCGAGGCGTCGACCAGCAGCAGCACGCCGTCGACCATGGACAGGCCGCGCTCGACCTCACCGCCGAAGTCGGCGTGGCCCGGGGTGTCAATGACATTTATGACGGTCATCGAGCCGTCGGGGTGCTGGCGGTGCACCGCGGTGTTCTTCGCCAGGATCGTGATGCCCTTTTCCTTCTCCAGGTCACCGGAGTCCATCAGGCGGTCGGTTGAGTCGTCGCCGCGATGGGTCAGTGCGCCGGACTGCCGCAACATCGCGTCGACCAGGGTCGTCTTGCCGTGATCGACGTGAGCGACGATGGCGACGTTTCGGAAATCCACGTTGTGAATTGTCGCAGCGGAGGACACCAATCGCGAAAACGCGACCTGTATACAAGAGGTCACGTGAAGTTCGAAAAGTACGCGACGGTGAAGCCGAAAAAGAAGTGCTGCCGCTCCAAGCCCCGGTGCAAACGCTGCCCACTGGTGTTGCACAAGGTCCACAGGGCCGAGCAGAACGGCATCCGCGGCAAGAAGCTGCAGAAGGTGTTCAAGCGCGCCCGAAAGGCGTGACTAGCTGGGGCGTTCGCGACCGGAGCGGTCCGACCCAGGCTTCGGTGGGCGGCCACGGACACGGCGCTGCGATGCGCTTGAGGTAACCGGCGGTCGCCGCCAACGCGTCGGCGTGCATTTTGCGGCCACCTCCAAGGCGCGGCCGGCGTTCGGCCGGGATGGTGTGCCGCATGTCACCTCTTCGCGGCAGAGACGCTTAAGTCAGCAGGCGGCCCAGGGCCAGCAGGAAACCCCTGTCGGCCGGCACCCAGTCGACGTCGGCGAGCTCGGCGGCCGACACCCAGCGCAGCGCGGCGTGGTCGTGCGGCTGCGGTTCGCCGCGGAGCACCCTGGCCTGGTAGGCCCGCAGCGTCATGGTCGGGCTGAGCTCGACGTCGTCGCCCAGTCGATCGCCGACCTCAACCTCGACGCCGAGTTCCTCGGCGAGTTCGCGGCCCAGCGCCTCGGGCTCGGTCTCCCCCGCCGCGACCTTGCCGCCCGGCAGCTCCCAGCGGCCGGCCAGTTCCGGCGGTCGAATGCGCTGCGCGATCAGCACCTTCGATTCGCCGATGATCGCTCCGGCGACCACGATCTGGTTGACCATCGCGGCTGACGGTATACGGTCGAAAGATGGCTGTGTTAACGGATGACCAAGTAGACGCCGCACTGCCGGACCTCAATGGGTGGGAACGCGAAGACGGCGCGCTGCGCAGATCAGTCAAGTTCCCGGAGTTCCTCTCCGGCATCGAGGCGGTGCGCCGGGTAGCAGAGCGGGCCGAAGAAAAGGATCATCATCCCGACATCGACATCCGTTGGCGGACAGTGACTTTCGCGCTAGTGACGCATTCCGAAGGCGGCATCACCGACAAGGACGTCGCGATGGCGCACGACATCGACGCGATCATCGCGGAGTAGCACGCTTTCGAGTCGCGGCGACCCAGGCCAACGTGGCCAGCGTCGTCACGATGTAGACCAGGCCGCCCCACGCCTGATACCAGGGACGGCCGTTCTGCCAAATGCTCGGCTGGGCAAAACTCAGTAGCCAGGGCACACCCACGATGAGCAGCACCAGCCAGGTCCAGCCGAGGATCCGCGCGCCAAGACGGTCGGACAGCGGCCCGTGAAACAGCCAGATCATCAACGGCACCAACCAGACCCAATGATGTGTCCAGGAAATCGGGGAGAGCAGTAGTCCGAATAACTCGACCACCAGCAGTCGGCCCAGCCGATCGCTCATCGCCCGCCAGGCAAGCACGGAAAGTACTGCGGTAACCGCGATTCCGATCAGCACCGCCGGGTTGTAACCCGGGTCGTGTCCGTAGATCCGGCAGATCGCACCGCGCCACGACTGGTTGAAGATCGTGCAGATCGGCCCGACGCGGTCGGTCTTGAAGATCAAATCGGTGAAGTAGTAACGAGTTTGATCACCGACCAGCAATGCCGACACTCCAATGGTGGCCAGGAACACGACCCCGGAGAACACCGCCGTGACCCACCGGCGGGCGCCGACGAAATAGAGCCCACCGATGGCGGGCGTCAACTTCACTCCCGCCGCCGTCCCCAGCAGTAGACCGGACAGCCACCACCGAGAACTGAATACCGCGCCCACGGTGGCCAGCGCGAGCACGACGTTGATCTGCCCGTAATCGAACGTGCTGCGCAGCGGTTCGAGCCAGATCCCGATCCCGGTCCAGAGCATCGCCAGCCGGTGACCCTCGCCGGCCGCGACACCCAGCAGTCGCTGGCTGAGCCGAACCACGCCGTAGAGCGCGGCCATCGTCCCCGCGGTCCAGCAGAACGCGACCAGGCCGAACGGCAGGAAGTGCAGCGGATAGAAGATCACCGCGGCAAAGGGCGGATAGGTGAATGGCAGTGGGAAATCCGGCGTCTGATCGGCGTAGACGTAGCGGTAGAGGCTGCCGGGGTGGTCGAGCATGGCCGACCCGCCGACGTAGACATGCAAGTCGACGAAGTTGGCCCCGTTGGACGCCAGGTAAGTCCAGGCCAGCCGCGCGAGGACGCTCACGACCAGAACCGCCGGCCCGATCGTGTCGACGGAAATCGCGCGCCGACGGTTGGTGATTGCCGCGGGAGCGGCCGAGGTGGTGTTGATCTGCACGACTCTATCGCCGGGCCCGACCGACACCGCGGTTCCCGCCGCGCGGCCGGTCGGTCACCGCAACCGCTCGGTTCAGTAACGGTCGCATAAATGCCACACGTGTCACTTGAGTCACTTCGACATCAGGCGGATTGTCTGCGGCGAGGACCTGTCATCGAGTTTCAGGGAGAATCATGTCAACTGTTCGGACCTTCGTACGCGCCACCGCGGTTGTGGCGGGCTCGTCGGCAGCGTTGCTCTTCGGCGGCTTGATGGGCACAGCCCACGCCGACCCGGCACCGGTGCCTGCCCCCGACATCAGCCAGCAGCTCGTCGGCTCGGCGGCTCAGGCACCGCAGCTGCTGCAGAGTGTCGCCGGAGCGCTCGGCGGCCAGCCGGCCACCCCGCCGCCGCTGGCCAGCGCGTCGATCAAGATGCCGCAGCAAGCTGCCGCCCCGACCGCCGGTTCGTCGCTGCTGCCGGGCTTGGCGTCGCCGGCTCCGGCCGCGACCTCCACAACGGGGCTCGGCATTCCCGGGCTGACCACTCCGGCTCCCGCGGCGACGTCGACACCGGGGCTTGGCATTCCCGGGCTGACCACTCCGGCCCCGGCGGCGACGTCGACACCGGGGCTCAGCCTTCCGGGTCTGACGGCACCGGCCGCGCCCGCTCCGGCGGCGAACCCAGCGGGGATGCTGCCCCAAGCTCAGCTGAACCTGCCGCAGATCCCCGGGCTGCCATTCCCGCTGCCGCAGCAGGTGTCGCTGCCCGGCGACCTGACCTCGCTGTTCACCGGCGGATCGCCGCTCAGCAGCGGGCTCGCTTCGGCCGCCGGTATCCCGTCTGCCGCTGCGCCGGTGGCGACCTTGCCGCTGACCGCTGCACCGGTGGCGACCTTGCCGCTGGCGACCGCACCGGTGCTGCCCTCGGCTGCCGGCGCGTCGTTGTTCCCGGTTTCCGCCCTGCCCTGACCAAGCAACCGGCCGGCTAGCGCCGCAACGCGCTAGCCGGCCACCAACAACTTCGACGACCGGGAGGACACCATGTCCATCGCACGAAACCTGATCTACGCCCTCGCCGCCACGGCGATCGCATCCAGCGCCGCAATGGCCATGTCCCCCAACGCAGCCGCCGACCCGGCGGCGCCACCCGCACCGATCCCCGCTCAGCAGATACCTGGGATGCCGGGACTGCCGGCACTGACGGAATTGAGCCCGATCATCCAGCAGGCCGCCGGCAACCCCGAGCAGGCGACCCAGCTGCTGATGGCCGCCGCGCAGGCATTCAGCCACAGCCCGTCGGCACCCGAGGAATCGAAAAACGTTGCGGCGTCGGTGAACCAGTTCGTCCAGGCGCCAGACGCCGCCTCGACGGCCCACGTCGTCCCGCCCGGTGTGGAGCCGGGCACGCAGGCCCACCTGCCAACCGGCGTCGACCCGGTCCACGCCGCGGGCCCCGCGCCGGCCGCAGCACCGGCCCCCGCTCCCGCGAACGCCGTCCCGGTGGCCGCGACACCGGCTCCCGAGGCCGCCGCACCGGCGCCCGCTCCCGCTCCTGCTCCTGCGGCCGCCGCTCCGGGCTTCAGCCCGGACGCGCCGCCCACCCAGGACTTCATGTACCCGTCGATCAGCAATAACTGCGGAACAGACGGCGGCACCGTGATGGCGCCCGTGCTGTCGGTCGCCGGCCCGGCCAAGATCCCGGCACCGGGACCGGCCGCCGGTCAGACGGCGTATGTATTCACCGCGATCGGTACGGCAGGACCGGCCGACGTGCAGAAGCTGCCGTTGAATGTCACCTGGGTCAACCTGACCAGCGGCAAGTCGGGCAGCGCGACGCTCAAGCCGCAGGCGGACATCAACCCACAGGGACCGACCACGCTGACCGCCACCGTCGACACCGGATCGGGCAGCATCATGTCGACGGTCTTCGGACAGGTCAGCACCAAGGACAAGCAGTGCCAGTTCATGCCCACCATCGGCTCGACGGTGGTGCCCTGATCTAGACGAGTCAATCCGCCGGGGCGCGCCCAATGTCGTGCGCGCGCCGGCGGATTTTTCGTCTAGTAGGCCATGCCGGGCTGGTAGTTCATGGCCTAGTAGGCCATGCCCGGCTAGTAGTTCATGGCCCTAGTAGGCCATGAAGAGGATCGCGTCCCGGTCGTACTCCAGACCGGGATGCGCGCTGGCCAGGTGGGCCTGCGTCAGATCAACCAATTCGTCTTCGTCTTTGCCGGTGATCGCCTCGCCACACGGACAGTTCAGATGTGTCTTCATGTTGCCTTCCCGGTTGTTGCCTTCTTGGCTGCCTTCATCTGCTTCTTGTACGAACGAACTTTCTCCAGCGAACCCGCGTCGGCGATGTCGGCCACCGACACGTGCGTGCCGGCCTTACCGAAGTCACCGGCGGCCGCGCGCCAACCTTTCGGAGTCACTGCATATTGCTTGCCGAGCAGAGCCAGAAAGATCTGTGCCTTCTGCTCGCCGAATCCGGGCAGCCCCTTGAGGCGTCGCAGCAACTCGGGTCCATCGGGATCGCCGGCAGTCCACAACCCGGCGGCATCGCCGTCGTAACGGTCCACGATGATCTGCGCCAGCGCCTGCACCCGCTTGGCCATCGAGCCCGGAAAGCGATGTATCGCAGGCTTTTCCGAGCACAGTCGCGGCGAATTTGTCCGGGTCGTAGTCGGCGATCTCGGCGGCGTCGAAACCGTTCATCCGGTCGGCGATTTTCTTCGGGCCGGCGAACGCGGTCTCCATCGGCACCTGCTGGTCGAGCAGCATGCCGACCACAAGCGCGAGGGGGTTCTCAGTCAGAAGTCGATCAGCGTCGCTGTCCTGCGCCAAGCAGATCTGCACGGTCAAAGACGTTCCTTCCACGGAGCCAACGCGTACAACCCAACCACAACCGGCCGAGCATGCGACACCCAGAATACAACTTCTGGTGCGGTACCGATATCTGCGAGCCATGCCGGGTGCCCCGCCGGGCAACGGCTGACTTAGCGCCACGCCAGGGATCCAGCACGACAACCATCGGCTCAGCGAATGCCATCACGCCCGCCAAAGCCAAACTCCGCCGATGAAAGTGGAACTCGCCGCCTACGGATGTCGCGGCGACACCGAACCTTTCGCTGCCGTGGGCCGCGAGTTGCTGCGCCGAGGTCACGAGGTGTGCATGCCGGTCGCACCCGCGATGGTGGAGTTTGTTGGGTTAGCTGGACTTGCTGCGGTCCCCTTCGGCCCGGAGTCACTGCGTCCACCCGCAACCGGCGCTCGCTGATGGAAGATCTGCGATCCATCCTTGATCCGCACTGCGTCACTCGAGCCCGTCAGGTCGCCACCCAGATGACTGCACCCGCTGTAAGCGCTGCCAATGCCGCCGATCTGCTAGAAGACGCCGGCCACTACTCACCTTCGGATGCCCGCACATCAGATTTCGGGGCGGCGTTTTCGTGGTCAGAGACGGCGCGCGTCGTCGGCGACCCGCGCAACTACGTGCTCTCCGCCGCCGACTGGCTGACGCTGGTCGAGAAATTCGGCCTGGCCGCGGATGTCCATGACGCCGCGAGAAAGGGCTGACGCCGCGCACTCGAGGGCTACGGTTGTGTCATGGTCGATACGACTGGCCGTCAGCTGAAGAATCTTGCCGGGTTCACCGGACTGTCGTGCATCGTGATCGGGATCTACCACTTCGCGCTCGGCGTCGCATCGGTCCCCGGTGCGACGGACGCCAACGCGACGGTCGATTCGCGCGAACGGTTCTACTCGGCGTACTTCGCCGGCTACGGGTTGGCCTGGTTGGGCGCGGCTCGCAGGTCGCCCATCCGTGCCACCGAAGTGCGCCTGCTGGCCGGGCTGATGTTGGTCAGCGCCATCGGACGGGTGATCTCACTGGTCAGCAACGGGCGGCCGCACTGGTTCCAGGAAGTGCTGACGGCGATCGAATTCATCGTTCCCGCAGCATTTTTCGGGATGGCTACGGCAGACGAGGCCCAGCTAGAACACCAGGGCAAACCGGCTGACTAGCCGCTCTTGCGGCGGAACTCCCGGCGGTTACTCGCCGAGCCATGGGCGCCGGGCTGCTTGGCGCCGCCATCCTTGTGGTCCGCCCCGCCCGCTGCTGACTTCGAGTTCTTGCGCTCGAGAGCTTCCCGGAATTTACGTTTAGTGTCGTCCTCCGACGCCGATTCGGCCATGCCGGAAGCCTAGCGCGCCGTCGCCGTCGCAGCGGGATTCAGCGCACGCCCGGTGGCATCCCGTAGAGGTGGGCGATCGGCAACGTCAGCACGACGCGGCGGTCGGTCACCATTGCCTGCCGGTAGTCGTCCCAGTCAGGGTGCTCACCGGCGATGTTGCGGTACAACGCAATCAGCGCCTCGACAGTGTCGTCGCCCGGCGCGGCGGCCGGCGGGGTCAGAGTCGCGGTGCCCTCGGCTACGGCGTACGACCAGCCGTCGTCGGAGCCGACGTGCAGCGACGCCCGCGGGTCGCGACGCAGGTTGCGGGTCTTGGCCCGCGGCTCGGTGACCGACACCTGAATGGTGGCAGTGCGGGCATCGAAGTGGTACGAGACGTTGGACAACTGCGGCCGTCCGTCCCGCTTGAGCGTGGCCAGCACGCCAAGAGAATTGTCCGCAATCACGGCCAGCAGCTTGTCGTCGAAAACGTGGCGCCCCATGGCGAAAGCGTACGGCCCAATTCCACGGGGTGGCTACGATCGCGCCCATGACCCAATTCGCGGCATTTCTGCGCGGCGTCAACGTCGGCGGCGTCAACCTCAAAATGGCCGACGTGGCAACCGCGTTGACCGACGCAGGTCTCACCGAGGTCCGCACGATCCTGGCCACCGGCAACGTGGCGCTGGATTCGCCGAAGGGCGCCGACACGGTGCGTGCGATCGCCGAAAAGGCCCTGCGCCAGCAATTCGGGTACGACGCCTGGGTGCTGGTTTATCCGATCAAGAAGCTGCAGTCGATCGTCGACGGGTATCCATTCGAGCCCGAGGTGGACGGATACCAGTCCTACGTCACGTTCGTCAGCGACGGCGATGTGCTCGACGAGTTGGCAAGCCTGACCGGCGACGCTGGTGCCGACGAGAAGATCAAGCGCGGCCCCAAGTCCGCGGGCGTGATCTATTGGCAGGTGGCCAAAAACCACACGCTGGACAGCACCATCGGCAAGACGATGGGCAAGAAGAAATACAAGTCCTCGACCACCACCCGCAATCTGCGCACACTGGTCAAGGTCCTGGCCGCTCAGTCGTCTGCGTAGGTCTCCAGATAGCGCAGCGCCTCGGCTTTACCGAGACCCAGTCCGCGCGCGACGTCGAGATAGACACCGGCCGCAGCGGCCATCGCGGTATCCGCCGGGTCGGCCCGGGCGACGAATGTTCCGAAGCGGCCGCGGGTTTCGACGATGCCGGCAGCCTCCAGCTCGCGGTACGCCCGGGCCACGGTGTTGACGGCCAGGCCCAATTCGCCGGCCAATTCGCGCACCGTCGGCAGTCGTGCACCGGGCGGCAGCGTGCCGGCCCGGATCGCTTCGATGATCTGAGTGCGGAGCTGGTCGAACAGCGGTCGATCCGCCTGCCCGTCAACCCGTAGCCACTCCCCTGACTCCACCCGCTCAGTATCCCGCAGTCCAGCTATCTTGGTGGGGTGCGTATCACGGTGCTGTCCGGCGCGGGCATCTCTGCGGAGAGCGGCGTGCCGACGTTCCGCGACGACAAGAACGGACTCTGGGCCAAGTTCGACCCTTACGAGTTGTCCAGTGTTCAAGGCTGGGAGCGCAATCCCGAACGGGTCTGGGGCTGGTATCTGTGGCGGCATTACCTGTGCGGCACCGTCGAACCCAACGACGGTCATCGCGCCGTCGCCGCCTGGCAGGACCACGCGGAGGTCAGCGTTGTCACGCAGAACGTCGACAACCTGCACGAGCGCGCAGGCAGCTCGCCGGTGCATCACCTGCACGGCAGCCTGTTCGAGTTCCGTTGCGCGACATGCGGTTTGCCGTATACCGGCGAGCTTCCCGAGATGACCGAGCCCGCACTGGAAGTCGAGCCGCCATCGTGCGACTGCGGCGGCCTGATCCGGCCCGACATCGTGTGGTTCGGCGAGGCGCTGCCCCAGGCGCCGTGGCAGCACGCCGTGGAAGCGACGACCAACGCCGATGTGCTGGTCGTGGTGGGAACATCGAGCATCGTCTACCCGGCGGCGAGTCTGCCCGAATCTGCGCTGGCTCAGGGGATCGTCGTGGTCGAGGTCAATCCCGAGCCCACTCCGCTGTCCGACAGCGCCACGATCACGGTGCGCGAATCAGCCGGCACGGCCCTGCCGACACTGCTGCAGCGACTGCCCGCCCTGCTGGATTAGACGGGTCGGCGCGCCCGGCCCACCACGAACTCCGACACCGGCAGCGGGACCCACGCCGGCAAAGCCTGCTCGGTTCGGGTGCGGTCGATCTCGAATCCCGCAGCACGGATCGACTGCTCGGTGTGTCGATGTGCGTGGCAGTTTCCCGCCAGCCTCGGCCACAGGGTTGTCACATCGACGAATTGCTGTAGCCGGCCGCGAATCCCGGTGCTGGCCACATGTTCCATGTAGCGGAGCTCGCCACCGGGACGTAACAGCGAAAGCACTTGTCGCAGAACAGAGTCAGGCTCGGCAACCGAACACAGCACCAGCGAGCACACCACCGCGTCGAAGGGTTCGTCGGCCGAGAAGCTCTCCACCGTCCGATTGGTGACCTCTACCGGAACGGGAGCGGTCACGGCCGCATCGCGAGCCAGACCGACCAGTCGCAACTCTGGCTCGATCGCGACGACGCGCTCAACAGAATTCGGATAGAACGCGAAGTTGGTCCCGGTGCCGGCACCCACCTCGAGAACCCGGCCGGACAACCCAGCCAGGTTTTCCCGTCGGGATTCACGCATTTGCTCGGTTTCATGTGCGGCGATCGCGGGCCAGATCCGGGCGAAGAAGGGGTGGTGGACGGTGTCCGTCGTCGGGGACGTCATACCTATCAGCCTTTCGAGCGGTTGCTAGGACGGTCGTCGCATCGACGACCCGACCGCCGTCAACCTTTCCACTACCTGTTGCGGTGTGGCATCGGCGCCGATCAGCCCAGTCACCATATGTCCGGAGAAGATGGCTCGTAGCACCCGGTCGGTGAACGCTTCGGCATCGCCGAACGGCAGATGTGGCTTGGCGATCAGCAGTGCGGCAACGCCATGCGCGGCGCTCCACAGCTCCAGGGCGATCCCGGTCGCATCGCCGGGCGGGAGCACTCCGTCGCCCATCAGGGCCTTGACGGTGGTACACATGTGCTCGAATGCCGAACTGGCAAGAGCGGCATCGACATTGCTGTTGGACTTCCACTCGCCCATCGTCGCGATCCGGTAGAGCTCGGGATTGGCGATGGCGAACCGCACGTAGGCCTGCCCCTGCGCGCGTAGCACCTCCACCCTGTCCGACTGCCCGGCGGATACCCGCTGCATCTCATCGTCGAGCTTCTCGAAGTAGCGGGCGCACACCGCGTCCAGCAGCGCGTCCTTGTCTTGGAAGTGCAGATAGATCGACGGCGGGGTCACGCCGACGCGTTCGGCCACCGAGCGGATCGACACATCTTTGGCGTGCCCGATGTCGAGAAGGAGGTCGGTTGCCGCATCGAGGATTTCGTCGCGGAGCAAGTCACCGGATCCGCGCGGGGCACGCCGCCTGCGAAGGCTCTCGGTGGACGGGTCAGCGACCATCGCCGACCGTCGCGGCAGAATAGGCGGCCGCTCTGGCCGGATCCTCGTCCGATCGGCGGTGGCGTCCGCCGGACGGATCGGCCGGCACTGCCACCACCGCGGAATCCGACTCGCTGATCCCGAACCGTTCGTGCAGCCACACCAGCGGTTTGGGCGCCCACCAACTCCAATGACCCAGAACGTGCATGAACGCCGGCACCAGAACCATCCGCACCAGCGTGGCGTCGGCCAGCACCGCCAGGGTCAGACCGGTACCGAACATCCGCATGAAGGACACCTGCGCAGCGATCAACGCAGCGAACGAGATTGACATCACCAGCGCGGCGGCGGTGACGACGCGGCCGGTGCGGGCCAGCCCGAGCGCCACACTCTCGTCGTTGTCGGCGCGCTTGGTGTGGTTGTCCGGTGGTACCGGATGAGAGGCGACCGCCGTCAACCAGTACTCACGGATCCTGGAGACCAGAAAGACTTCGTAATCCATCGACAGACCGAATGCGACACAGAACAACAGCACCGGGATGTTGGCCACCAGCGTGCCGCTCTGTGTGGTGCCCATCGCACCGAGGTGGCCGTCTTGGAAGATCCACACCAGCGCACCGAATGCTGCGGTCAGCGATAAAACGTTACACACCAAGGCCTTCACCGGCAGCAGCACACTGCCGGTGAGCAAGAACAGCAGGACGAAGGCGATGATGCCGATCAGACCCAGCACCAGCGGCAGGCGGGCAGTGATCGCATGCACGCTGTCGTGGTTGATCTCTGCCATACCGGCCAGCTGGACCGATTGACCGGCCGGACCTGGTACCGCATGCAGCCGGTCGAGCTGAGTGTCGGATGCGTTCGAAAACAGCGGCGCCGTGCTGGCGACCGTCAAAAACGCGCTGCCTTGCGCCATCCCGGTGGGCGCCGTCGGTGGCCCGGCCTGTCTGCCACCGACGAACGTCCCGGTTGGCGCCGACACGGCCGATACGTCGGCCACTCGTGACAAGTCGGCCGCATAGCGGCTGAGGTCGCCCGGACGCACCCCTCGAACATCCGGGACGACAACAGACACCGCGGTCGCCGAGTCGTCGGCGAAATCGTGGCGCAGTTGATCACCAACTGCATGTGCCGACGCGGACGTCGGCAGCACCCGGTCATCGGGCATCCCCCACTTCACCCCGAAGAACGGAATTCCCAACACCAGAAGCATCGCGATGACCGCCAGCCCGATGGGCACCGCTCGTCGCATGACGAACTTGGTCGACCGATACCAGAACAATTGCTCCACCGGCTTGCGCACCGGGTCCGGCCGGCCGAATATCCGACGCCCGAGCTTGCGCACGTCCAGCGCATTCAACCGCGGACCGAGCAACACGATCGCCGCCGGTGTGACCACCACCGCGGCCACCGCGACGAATGCCACGGTGGCCACCCCGGCATAGGCGAACGACTTCAGGAAGTACATCGGGAACAGCACCAGAACAGCCATTGACAGCGCGACGGTGGTCGCCGAGAACAACACCGTGCGTCCCGCCGTGGCCATGGTGCGGATCAGCGCCTCGTCGGGGGCGCTGCCGTCGGCCAACTCGTCGCGATACCGGCTGATGATCAGCAGTGTGTAGTCGATGGCCAGGGCCAGGCCCAGCGCGCTGCTGAGGTTCAGCGCGTAGGTCGAGACGTCGGTGGTGAAGCTGATCAGCCGCAGCACCGACATCGATCCCACGATCGCGAACCCACCCAGGATGACGGGCAACGCCGCGGTCAGCAGCCCACCGAAGACCCAGACCAGCACGAGGAAGCTGAGCGGAATCGCCAGCGACTCCATCAGTAACAGGTCACGTTCGTTCTGGCGGTTGATCTGGTCGTACGCCGTGGCCACACCGCCGGCGCGGACCGTGACGCCGCCTCGGTCGTGGACGACGCGGTCCACGATGTTCTTGGCGTACTTCTGCGCGTTGTTCTCGCCGCCCTTGAGGTTTGCCACGATCAGCCCGGACTTGCGATCCCTGCTCACCAGATCGGCGGCCAGATGCGACGGACTTGCCGCCGCGGGACCAGTCCATGCCGAGACGACGTTGTAGACCCCGTCCGATTCCTGGACCTGCGTGACGATGTCGGTGGCGACGCGGCGAGCTTGCTCGCTTTGCGCGCCGGCCGGTGCGGTCACCAGGATTATCAGCTGCTGATCGCTCTGTCCGAACTTGTCGGTCAGCAGCTTGATCGCCTGCGCCGACTCAGAGGCAGGATCCTGAAAGCCGCCGGCGGACAGGCTCTTGGCGACCGGAAGCCCGAACACCGCCGCCGCCACCAAGACCAAGACGGCAGCTGCGATTATGCGCCGTGGCCCTGCGATAGCAAGGCGGGCGATCCTCTGCAGCATGATTGTCCCTCCGGGTAAATACCGTTGATAACTTATCAGCGATAAGTTATCAACGCAATGTCCGGGCGTGTCATCAACGCCTCATCAGAGGAAACGAGACAGATGCCCGCGATGGTTCAACGGGTCACCCGATAACCAGGACATTTGCGGAGCATATGTGGTTGCACGCCTGCCCAATAGTTCAGTTCCAAGCATCCGGACGGTACATCCGGAACATCCGGACGCCACGTCCGGACCGATCAGCCCTACCGGGGAGTAACAATTGCCACGATTTTCCGAATCGTGACTCAAAGATTCCTTAAATGTTGCCAATACGCTCAACTACATGTGGATCGATGACTCCAGTGCTGACGTAATCAAAGTTGATTTCGAGGCTCTCTACCACGGCGACGTCTTGGTCGAGGGTGAGTGCTCGGAGCAACTCGACGACTGGCACCCGCTGTCCAACGCGAGCTAGTCCGCGTGACGCGCGCTCTCTAACTCGGAGCGTGGCCGTGTCGAGGCGATCGTGAGCCTCAGGTACACCTTTGGTGTTTCCCTATTGAGCAAGAAGCCCCCGCCGAGGCGGGGGCTTTTTTGCGAGCCAACGGCGCGAACGCTGTTACCGCGGGGCCATCCGGATCGCGCCGTCCAACCGGATGACTTCGCCGTTGAGCATCGGGTTCTCGATGATGTGCACCGCCAGTGCGCCGTACTCGTCGGGGTTGCCCAGCCGGCTGGGGTGCGGGACCTGCTTGCCGAGCGACTCGCGGGCCGGCTCGGGCAGGCCGGCCAGCAGCGGGGTGTCGAACAGGCCGGGAGCGATCGTCACGACGCGGATACCTTTGCTGGCGAGGTCGCGAGCGATCGGCAGAGTCATGCCGACGACGCCGCCCTTTGACGCCGAGTACGCGGCCTGACCGATCTGGCCGTCGAAGGCCGCGACCGACGCGGTGTTGACGATGACGCCGCGCTCCTCGCCCACCAGATCGTGCTGCGCGATCCGCTCGGCGCCCAGTCGCAGCACGTTGAACGTGCCGATCAGGTTGATCTCCACGACCTTGCGGAACGCGCCCAACGGGAAGGCGCCGTCCTTGCCGAGCGTCTTGATGGCGTTGCCGGTGCCGGCGCAGTTGATCACGATGCGCAACGGGCCGAGTGATTCGGCGATGTCCAGTGCTGCGGTCACCGCATTCTCATCCGTGACGTCGGCCGGCGCGAACCGTGCCCGGTCGCCCAACTCGCGGACGACCTCCTCACCTTTGAGATCGAGCACGACCACCTGAGCGCCGGCATCGAGCAGCCGTCGGGTGGTGGCCAGGCCCAGGCCGGACGCTCCGCCGGTGACGAGCGCCACGGCATCGGTGATCTGCACGCAAGAGTCCTTTCAGACGGGTCAGACTTTCTGAGGAGTTCGGTTGGGCCGCTCGTTTAAGGCGAGCCGACCTGCCGGTTGGCCGGACTATACCCAGTCAGCAAGGACGGCTTCGGTATCGGCTCCGGGCTGCCCGGGCGGGGTCGGCTGATCCGGCGTCGAGCGGGAGAACCGGGGCGCCGGCAGCGGCTGCAGCCCGTTGCCGGCCTGGTAGAAGGTATTCCGCTCGGTGATATGCGGCTCGGTCTCGACCTCGCCGAACGCCAGGATCGGGGTGACGCACGCATCGGAGTCGGCGAACACCTTGGCCCAGTGGTCGCGGTCGCGGCTGGCGAACACCTCGGTGAACTTAGAGACCAGCTCGGGCCAGCGGCTGCGGTCGTTCTGCGCCGGCAGGTCCGCGGGATCGAGGCCGAGCCCGGCCAGCATCGCCGCGTAGAACTGCGGCTCGATCGCACCCACCGAGACATACCGGCCGTCGGCGCACTCGTAGGTGTCGTAGTAGGGCGCTCCGGTGTCGAGCATGTTGGTGCCACGCTCGTCGGTCCACATTCCCAGGGCGCGCATCCCCCACATCATCTGCACCAGCACCGAGGACCCGTCGATCATGGCCGCGTCGACGACCTGGCCCTTGCCGGACGTCTGTCGCTCGAACAGTGCCGACAGGATCCCGAGCAGCAGGAACATCGAGCCGCCGCCGAAGTCGCCGACCAGGTTCAGCGGGGGCACCGGCCGTTCGTTGGCCCGCCCGATCGCGTGCAGCACGCCGTTCAGCGAGATGTAGTTGATGTCGTGGCCGGCCTGTTTACTGCGTGGACCGGTCTGCCCCCACCCGGTCATCCGGCCGTAGATCAAGCGTTCGTTCACCTTGGCGCAGTCCTCCGGGCCAAGCCCCATCCGTTCGGTGACACCTGGCCGGTAGCCCTCGATCAGCACATCGGCCTTGGCGACGAGTTTGAGCACGAGACCGCGGCCTTCATCGGACTTCAGGTCGGCGATGACGAACCGGCGGTTGCGCAGCATCGGGTCGGAGCCGGTGGCGCCCGGCCGGTCGATGCGCACCACGTCGGCGCCGAGATCGCCCAGAATCATCGCCGCATGCGGGCCCGGCCCGATTCCGGCGAGTTCGATGACTCGCAAACCTGTCAGCGGACCCGCCATGATCTACGACCTCTCTGTCGATGCAGCCATTTCGTGGCGATCGCAAGCGCGGTGAAGCCGGGCGCAGCGGGTCGCCACCACTACACAATGCATCTTGACAGTCGGCCTGGGCGAGGCTGCACGCCGGTGGCTTACAGTCGAAACCATGACCGCTATCGATTCCGGAATCGACGCCCTGGCACCCGTAGACGGACTGGCCGTCAGCCTCTCCGACGGCGTGCTGTCGGTGACGATCGACCGTCCCGACAGCCTGAACTCGTTGACGCTGCCGGTGTTCGAAGGACTCGCCGACGCGATGGAGCAGGCGGCCAACGATCCGCGGGTCAAGGTCGTTCGTCTGGGCGGCGCCGGGCGCGGCTTCTGCTCCGGAGCCGGCATGAGCGCCGACGACGTGGCCGGTGCCGGTCCCGGCGACGAGCTGATCCTGGCGGCCAACCGGGTGGTGCGGGCGATCACGGCGCTGCCCCGCCCGGTCGTCGCGGTGGTTCAGGGCGCGGCGGCCGGCGTCGGCGTCTCCATCGCCTTGGCCTGCGACCTCGTATTGGCTTCGGACAAAGCGTTTTTCATGCTCGCGTTCACCAAGATCGGCCTGATGCCCGATGGCGGCGCCTCGGCGCTCATCGCAGCGGCGATCGGTCGCATCGGTGCGATGCGGATGGCGTTGCTGGCCGAGCGACTGCCCGCCGCAGACGCCCTGGCGGCAGGGTTGATCAGCGCGGTCTACCCGGCCGATGACTTCGAGGCCGAGGTGGACTCGGTGATCTCTGGCCTACTGTCCGGGCCGGCTGTGGCGTTCGCCAAGACCAAGCACGCGATCAATGCGGCCACGCTGACCGAGTTGGAGCAGACCTTGCAGCGCGAACTGGAGGGTCAGTCGATCTTGCTGCACTCGCACGACTTCCGCGAGGGCGCAAGGGCTTTCCAGCAGCGACGGACGCCGGCCTTCACTGATAGCTGAGCGTCACAGACCGAACAGCGGCGGCAATCCCAGTAGCACGACCAGCGTCCAGACGAAGTGGGTCAGGATCGGCGCCAGCACGCCACCGGTGGCGCGCCGCTCGAGCGCGCAGACCGTGCCGAGAACGATTGCGGCGAAAGCGAGCATCGGATTTTGGCTGCTGGCCAGCGTTGCGAGGGCGTAGATCACCGTGGAGATCAGCAACGGGTGGTGCGGGCCCAGCGCGGTGTACAGCGCGCCGCGGTAGAACAACTCCTCGCCAATGGCGGCCAGCAGCGCGATGGCCAAAGTGAGCCGCCACGATCCTTGATCGGAGTAGCGCAGCAACCGAGAGATGAGCTCGGCGACCGCCGGGATCTCCCGGACGATCAACCCGCCGAGTAGGAAAATGCCCCCCAGCAGCAGCCCGATCGTGCTTCCGCTGACCACCGGGCGTTGATTGCGGCCCCGCCAGCGGGCGCCGCCGAGATGCAACGGTCCCGAGACGAACGCTCCCAGCGCCCAGACCCCCGACAACGCCAGCGACCACCAGTAAAACGCCGGTTCGCCGGGATGTTTGTGCAGCGCCAGGCTGAGCGCGGCGGCGCCGAGCACCAGGATGACCGCGACGACGACTCGCCTGCGGCGCACGACGCCGGGCGGTTCATTGTGCGGCACAGCGACATTGACGATTCCGCGACGGATCTCTTCCAGAGCGCTGGGCTGGGAACTCACGTCAGTCATTGCGCCGCTCCTCCTGACTTCTCGAGATCGCACTGCTCCGTTGATCGTCGCTAGCGGATGTCATTCAAGCGCACTTTCGGTGTGAGAGTGATCAAGATGTCGAGCCCGGTTCGGATCGCACCCGCGATCGGACCCGGGACAACATCCATCAAGCTGAGACCGGGTCGCGCAATCGATGGTGTCACTATGCCTGCAAGCCGCCGCAGTCGCAGCGCATCGCCGCCGGTCCACCCCGGATCGCTGTCGGCCAGGTGGTGGGGGTCCGCGAGCGCGTTGACCGGACGCGGCCGGCGGTTCGACAGCGCGCGGCCGATCGCGTCCTCGATGGACAGCAGGCCGCCATCCGGATCGGGAACGAGATCACGCAGTCCGGCGCCACTGGCTTGCATCGGATGATCCAGCGACTCGACCAAGTCGGCGGCCAGTCCGTCGGGCACCGGCAGCGCCACCGCGGTCACCCATGACGCCAGCGTGGTGTCGATACCCCAGACCGGCAACCCGGTGTGCCATCTGCCGGCGAGGCGCGCATACGTTTTCAGCAGCTCGCGATACGACGTGGTGTCCGGCCCGGAGATGTCGTAGGCGCCCGCCGGCACCTGCTCGGGGTCCGCGGCGGCGACCAGAAAGTGCAGCACGTCGCGGATGGAGATCGGGTCGATCGGGTTGTCCATCCAGCAAGGTATCGGGATCACCGGGAATCGGTCCGCGACGTATCGCAACATCTCGAATGACGTCGAGCCCGCCCCGAAGATCACCGCGGCGCCCAGCCACACCACTTCCGGGCCGCCGTCGACACTCAGCGCCTGGGCCACCTCGGCCCGACTGGTCAGGTGTTCGGACATGCCTTCGTCGGACGGGACGAAGCCGCCCAGGTAAACGATGCGACGCACCCCCGCGCTCTTGGCGGCGGCGGCGACGTTTTCCGCCGCAGCCCGGTCGGCGTCGCGAAATCCGGGCTGCCCGATCGCATGCACCAGGTAGTAGATGACGTCGACCGGCCCGGCGCCGGCAAGCGCCGCACGAGCGGACTCGGCGTCGGCGGCATCCAACTCCACCGGCGTGATGTCGTCGAACCAGCCGAAGCCACCGAGCCGCTCAGGGGCTCGGGTGGCGGCCAACACGTCGTGGCCGGCCTCGAGAAGCTCGGTGACCAGCCGCGAGCCGACATAACCGGTCGCGCCGGTCACAAGAATTCGCACAATCCACTACTTAGACAGTCTGAGCGATCTTCAAACCCTGGAAACTGCCTGGAAACATTCGCCATTAGGCAGGCGTCGAATTATTAATCAGCGCTAGGCCTTTGAACCGAACGCGGGCGGACACCGTGACCTCCATTGTGGGAAAGCTAACGCCTGGGGCGCATTCCGTGAAACCTGACAACGAACTGAGCGACTTGACGCGGGGAACCCCGTCGGTGAGATCGGTAGCCGTTGAGTTCCCTGAGAACCGGCACAGCCAGGACGAGGTAGTCGCGGCTCTGGCCGACTTCGCCGGTCCGGAATTTCAACGGTTCGCCGCCACCAGCGGTGTCGAGACCCGCCACCTCGCACTACCGTTGTCGCGATACCGGGAGCTCAGCGGCTTCACCGAAGCGAACGACGCCTACCTCGACATCGCCCTCGAGCTGGGTGAGCGCGCGATGAAATCGGCGATGGCGCAAGCCGAAATCGAGCCGTCCGAGATCGACGTCGTGTTCTCGACGACGGTCACCGGGCTTGCCGTGCCCTCGCTGGAGGCGCGGCTGGCGACGCGGCTGGGCCTTCGACGCGACGTCAAGCGTGTGCCGCTGTTCGGCCTGGGTTGTGTCGCCGGTGCTGCAGGGATGGCACGCGTGCACGATTACCTCCGCGCCTTCCCCGATCATGTCGCGGCACTGCTTGCGGTCGAGTTGTGCTCGTTGACCATTCAGCGCGACGACCATTCGCTCGCAAACCTGGTGGCCTCCAGCCTGTTCGGTGACGGCGCCGCCGCCGTCATCGCGACCGGAGCCGACCGGCCGGCAGTCGGACCAAGATTGATCGCGACCCGCAGCCAGACGTACCCGGATACCGAGGACGTGCTGGGCTGGAACATCGGCACCGAAGGATTCAAGATCGTCCTGTCCGTCGAAATCTCCTCGGTCGTCAAGAAATACCTCGGACAGGACATCCGCGACTTCCTTGCCGACCATGGGCTGACCACCTCCGATATCTCGACATGGGTCCTTCACGCGGCCGGCCCGAGGGTCATCGACGCGGTCGAATAGTGCGCTCGACGTACCCGCGGATGCGTTCGAAACGACCCGAAAGTCTTTGCGCAACAACGGAAATCTGTCATCGGTTTCCGTGCTGGATATATTGCAGGACACCATGACCGACCCTCCACCGCCGGGCTCCATCGGTTTGATGATCGCCATGGGCCCCGGGTTTTCCGCCGAGTTCGTATTGCTTAGCTGGTAGCCATGTACTACCTCCTGATCCTGGCCGTCGGTATCGAACGGCTGATAGAGCTGGTTGTGGCCAAACGCAATGCGCGATGGGCCTTCAGCCAAGGCGGCAAGGAATTCGGTCACGAGCACTATCCGGTGATGGTCACGCTCCACATGGCGCTGCTGCTGGGCTGTGTCCTCGAAGTGTGGGGCCTGCACCGGCCCGTTCATCGGCTGGCTTGGTTGGCCGATGCTCGCCGTGGCGGTGGCCAGCCAGGTGCTGCGCTGGTGGTGTATGGCGACGCTGGGCCGACGCTGGAACACCCTGGTCATCGTGGTGCCGGACGCGCCCTTGGTGCGACGCGGCCCGTACCGGTTTCTGCATCACCCGAACTATGTAGCGGTCGTCGCCGAAGGGCTGGCGTTGCCGCTGGTGCACACGGCATGGTTGACGGCCATTGTTTTCACCTTGGCGAACTGGCTGCTGTTGAGGGTGCGGATCAGGGTCGAGAACGCCGCGCTGGGCTATACGCACGAGGCGCCGGCGACGATGCAGAGCACCGCGACGAGGAGAGCGGCGCAGATGACATATGACGCCGACCTGCTGATCGTCGGCGGCGGACCAGCCGGTCTGGCTTCGGCGATAAATGCTCGCCAACAAGGGCTTTCGGTGATCGTGGCGGAACCCGTGACACTATCCGATCGACAAGGCATGCGGCGAGGGCCTGATGCCCGGTGGCTTGGCCGAACTGGTGTCGCTGGGCGTCGACCCGGCCGGGATGCCGTTGCGGGGCATCGCCTACCTCGATGAGCAGACGCCGAGTCGAAGCACCATTCCGCATGGCCGCGCTGGGCGCGGTGTGCGACGTACGACTTTGCATGCGGCGCTGGCATCGCGCGCCAAAGAACAAGACACCGAATGGATCTCGACGCGCGTCACCAGTGTCGATCAGGACGCCCATGGCGTCATGGCAGCCGGGGTACGCGCGAAATGGCTGATCGCCGCCGACGGACTGCATTCGGCGGTCCGCCGCGCCGTCGGTATCAGCGTCGTGGCCGGACGCCCACGACGGCACGGCGTTCGCTGGCACTACCGTGTGCCGGCGTGGTCGGAGTTCGTCGAAGTGCACTGGTCACGATGGGGCGAGGCGTATGTGACACCCGTCGAGCCCGACCTTGTCGGCGTGGCGATCCTGTCGAAGGCAGCGTCCGGACCTTGCCTGGTTCCCCGGGCTGGCCCACCATCTGCGAGACGCCGACCATGGCCGCGCTCGCGGCTGCGGACCGATGCGCCAGGTCGTGTCCCGCCGCGTCGCCGGGACGGGTGCTGCTGGTGGGCGACGCGGCCGGCTACGAAGACGCCCTCACCGGTGAGGGCGTCAGCCTGGCCGTCAAACAGGCCGCCGCTGCGGTGCGGGCGATCACCGACGACTCACCCGCTTCATACGAATCGGCCTGGCGCCGAGCCACCCGCGATTACCGCCTGCTCACCCGCGGACTGGTGCTGACCACCGTGCCGAAGGCCGCTCGACGCGCCATCGTGCCCGCGTGCGCGCTGCTACCTGCGGTATTCGAGCAGGCTGTGCACATATTGGCACGCTGACCAGGGCGTTTGTCCGCTGATCCAGCTATCTCGCGGCCAGGCCCGGGCTTGTCCGGCTTGTTGTAGCTAATTTCCGATAGATTGGATTGAACCAACCGAACCGCGCAATCGTGGGAACAACATGCGCTGCCCGTCGCGCTGTCGTCCCCGGACCCCGAGAGGTGAAGCCAGCATGACACCCGGCCCGTCCGTCGCGACGGTAGCTGTCGAGTTTCCGCCGTACCAGGTTGGCCAAACAGGAAGCCCTGGCCGGCCTCAGCGGGTTCGGCGGCCCGCAATTCGATCGTTTCGCGGCCAGCGCGGGAGTCGAGAAGCGCCGCATCGCGATACCGCTGGCCCGAATACGGCAAGTTGAGTGGCTTCACCGAAGCCAACGACATCTATATCGACGTCGCGATGACCCTTGCCGAACGCGCGATTCTGCGCGGCGCTTGACTCAGCCGACGTACAGCCCGCCGACGTGGATGTCGTCTTCTCGACGACGGTGACCGGTCTGGCGGTACCCACCGTGGAAGCTCGATTGGCGACGCGCATCGGTTTGCGGCCCGACGTCAAACGGGTGCCGCTCTTCGGACTCGGCTGTGTTGCCGGTGCCGCCGGAGTAGCTCGCATGCACGACTATCTGCTCGCGTTCCCCGATCATGTTGGGGTTTTGCTCGCTGTCGAACTGTGTTCGCTGACGCTGCAACGCGACGACCCCTCGATCGCAAATCTGGTGGCCAGCAGCCTGTTTGGCGACGGGGCGGCTGCCGTCGTCGGCAAAGGCGGCAATCATTCGTCCGCCGGGCCCAGGGTGCTGGCCACTCGCAGCCGGATCTACCCCGACACCGAAGACGTGATGGGCTGGGACATCGGCAGCAATGGCTTCAAGATCAAGCTGTCGACCGAGGTAGCCACCGTCGCCGAAAAGTATGTGGGCGAAGACGTCCGGAACTTTCTCGGCGACCACGGCCTGAGCAAAACTGACATCTCCACCTGGGTCTGCCACCCCGGCGGCCCGAAAGTCATCGAGGCCATCGAACACACCCTCGACCTACCGGCAGACGCCTTGGCCCACACTCGAAACTCGTTACGCGACAACGGAAATCTGTCCTCGGTGTCGGTGCTCGACGTCCTCCGGGCGAACCTGGCCGATCCGCCGCCGCCAGGGTCGTTCGGGCTGATGATCGCCATGGGCCCGGCGTTCTGCTCGGAACTCGTGCTGCTCCGCTGGTAGAGCTTCGCTTCGGCGACTCGCTGCACCCGGCTTCGCCGCGCTTGCGATCGCCTTGTCCTTCACGGCGACCCGCTGCGCCCGGCTTCGCCGCGCTTGCGATCGCCTTTCAGCGCGCCTTCCAGACCGGCTTGACGCTTCTCGGCGAACGCCAGCGGCCCTTCCTTGGCATCCTCGGTGCGCAGCAGCGTGCCGAACTCGCGCGTGGTGCGGGCCCAACTCGGGTTCCTCGTCGGGGATGACGCCGTCATCGGCACCGCACGCAATCCGCTTGCTGGCCTGCACCGACAGCGGCGCGTTGACGGTGATCCGCTTGGCAAGTGCCAGTGCGGCTTCCAACACAGTGCCGTTGGGGACGACCTCGTTGATCAGCCCCCAGTCCGCGGCCTCGTCGGCGCTGATCGGCTCACCGGTCAGCAGCATCTGCATTCCCACCTTGCGGGGCAGCTGCTGCGCGATGCGGAACACGCCACCCGCGCCGGCGAGCAGGCCGACCTTGACCTCGGGCAGACCGAACTGCGCGCGTTCTTCGGCCACCACCAGGTCGCTGGCCAGCGCCAGTTCGGTGCCGCCACCCAGCGCGGTGCCGTTGACCGCAGCGATCGTCGGCTTGTCGATGAAGTGGTGGACGTAGCCCGCGAAACCCCACTCGCCGTGGTCGGGGTGATACAGATTCTCGCGGCGCGAGATGGCCTTGAGATCTGCTCCGGCACAGAAGGATTTGTCGCCGGCGCCGGTGATCACCACCGCGCGCACGTCCGCGTCGTGCTGCGCCTGCTCGAGCGCGTCACCCACGCCGATGCTGACGGCCCCGTTGACGCAGTTGCGCGCCTCCGGCCGGTTGATGGTGATGACGAGGACGTCGTCGCGGCGCTCAACGAGCACAGCAGGGTGCTGGACGGCGTCCGTCACAGCAGCTCCACGATGGTGGCGTTGGCCTGCCCGCCGCCCTCACACATGGTCTGGAGGCCGTAACGAATTCCCTTGTCCCGCATGTGGTACAGCATCGTGGTCATGATCCGGGCACCGGACCCGCCGAGCGGGTGGCCGAGCGCGATCGCGCCGCCGTTGGGGTTGAGCTTCTTCTCGTCGGCGCCGATGTCCTTCAGCCAGGCCAGCGGCACCGGCGCGAACGCCTCGTTGACCTCGAACACGCCGATGTCTTCCAGCTTCAGCCCGGAACGCTTCAGCGCTTTCTGGGTGGCCGGGATCGGCGCGGTCAGCATGATCACCGGGTCGGCACCGGCCAGTACGGCGGTGTGCACCCTGGCAATCGGGTTGAGCTTCAACTCTTTTGCCTTCTCCGCCGTCATGAACAGCAGCGCCGCCGATCCGTCGGAGATCTGGCTGGAGTTACCGGCGTGGATCACGCCGTCTTCCTTGAACGCGGGCTTGAGCTGCGCCATCTTCTCGATCGGCGTGCCGCGACGGATGCCCTTCGTCCTTGAGCACCGGGTTCCCGTCCTGGTCCTTGATCGGCGCGATCTGGTCGTCGAATGCACCGGAATCCTGTGCGGCCGCAGCCTTCTCGTGCGAGGCCAGCGAGAACTGGTCGACCGCGGTCCGGTCGAAGCCCCACTGCTCGGCAATCATCTCCGCGCCGATGCCCTGGTTCGGGATCTGGCCGTCGTAGCGGTCCAGGAACGTCTGGCGAGTACGGCCGCCCGCCATTGGCGAGGGTGGCAGCCCATCGGGGTCCGCGACATCGACTCGACCCCGCCCGCCACGACGACGTCGTAGTGTCCGGCGACCACACCGGCCGCGGCGAAGTGGATCGACTGCTGGCTGGATCCGCACTGCCGGTCGACGGTCACACCGGGCACGGTCTCCGGCCAGCCCGCGGTCAGCAGCGCGGTGCGACCGATGTCGATGGCCTGCTCGCCGGCCTGCGATGACGCATCCCCAGATCACGTCGTCGACGAGTGCCGGGTCGATGCCGGCCTTCTGGACCAGGGCGTTGAGCACCTGCGCGGACAGGTCGGCGGCGTGAACGCCGGACAGCCCGCCGTTTCGCTTGCCGACGGGTGAACGAACTGCCTCGACGATGACGGCTTCAGCCATGACTATATCTCCTTTGACATGAGGACTTGCATCCGATTGTTGACCAACCGCTTAGTTGGGTCGCTGCCGGGGTGCCCTACCGATCGGTAGCGTCGAGACGCATGTCGCGCATCGTCATCAGTCGGCGGCCACGGCAAGGTCGCTCTGCATCTGGCCCGCATCCTCACCGACCGCGGTGACCAGGTCGACCTCGGTCATTCGCAATCCCGATCACGCCGACGACATCGACGCCACCGGCGCCCACCCCGTCGTCGCAGATATCGAGCATCTCGACACCGGCGCGCTGGCCGATCTGCTGGCCGGCCACGACGCGGTGGTGTTCGCCGCCGGCGCCGGCGGTGGCGACCCGGCCCGCACCTACGCCGTCGATCGCGACGCCGCGATCCGGGTGATCGATGCGGCCGGACAGGCCGGCGTGCGGCGGTTCGTGATGGTGTCGTATTTCGGCGCGGGACCCGACCACGGTGTGTCGCCGAGGACAATTCGTTCTTCCCGTACGCCGAGGCGAAAGCGGCCGCGGACGCCCATCTTCGCGCCACGCGACCTGGACTGGACCGTGCTGGGTCCCGGCCGCCTGACGCTGGACCCGGCGACCGGCCGGATCGAGGTCGGCGCCGAGTGCAAGAAAGGTTGTCTCGCGCGAGGATGTCGCGTTGGTCGCCGCCGCCGCGCTGGCACGACGACTCGACGATCCGCCGGACCATCGACTTCAACAACGGTGACCTGCCCATCGCCGAAGCCCTGACCACCAGCGGCAATCGCTAGCCGGACGCACCGGGTCACCGCCATCGACCAGGTAATCTCCACCTCGCAGTCGGTCTGCCGATCTCGTCGCTCACGACGGAGTCGGCATCGAGCGAAGCATGTTAGATGCGCTTCGTAAGAGGGAACCCGGTGTGAGTCCGGGACTGTCCCGCAGCGGTATGCAGGAACGACCGCCGTCTTACAGCACTGATCGCACGATCGGGAAGCGACGGCCAGTAGGAGCACCAGACGGTGCATGCCTGTGAGTCCGAAGACCTGCCGACTGTGCCGGGCGCGCCGCGCCTGGCGGCTCACCGCCTCGTGGAATGGGCGTCTGGCCGTAACGGTTGCAGTGCTGTGGGCACTGCGCCGGATCGGTTGTGCGTCCGTTGGCGGTGACCACCCCGTCGATTGAAGGACGAAACACATCGTGACCGCAAAACCGTTTACCGCTACCGTTACCGGCTCACCTCGCATCGGCCCGAAGCGCGAACTCAAACGCGCCACCGAGAGTTACTGGAAGGGCAACACCAGCCGATCAGAGCTGGAAAAGGTCGCCGCCACCATCCGCCGCGACACCTGGGCTCAGCTGGCCGCCGCCGGCCTCGACTCGGTGCCGGTCAATACCTTCTCCTACTACGACCAGGTGCTCGACACCGCGGTACTGCTCGGCGCGCTGCCGGAGCGCGTCCAGCGCCGTTTCCGACGACCTGGACCGCTACTTCGCGGCCGCCCGCGGCAACGGCGACGTCGCGCCGCTGGAGATGACCAAGTGGTTCGACACCAACTACCACTACATCGTGCCGGAGATCGGGCCCGAAGACGACGTTCTCGCTGCACCCGGACAAGGTGCTCTCGGAGCTCAAAGAAGCTCAGGATCAAGGCATTTCGGCGCGGCCGGTGATCATCGGTCCGGTCACCTTCCTGCTGCTGAGCAAAGCCGTCGACGGCGCGGGCGCACCGATCGAGCGCCTCGACGACCTGGTTCCGCTGTACAGCGATCTGCTGGGCCAGTTGGCCGACAAGGGCGCGCAATGGGTGCAGATTGACGAGCCGGCCTTGGTGACCGACATCTCCGACGACGCGCCGGCGCTGGCCGAAAAGGTCTACAACGCGCTGGGAGCCCTGGAGAACCGGCCGGCGATCCACGTCGCCACGTACTTCGGCGACCCCGGTAAGGGTCTGGCCGCGCTGGCCCGCACACCTGTCGAGGCGATTGGTGTCGACTTCGTCTACGGCGCCGACACCGCGATCGCGTCGATCCCCGAACTGGCCAACAAGACGCTAGTGGCCGGCATCGTCGACGGTCGCAACATCTGGCGTACCGACCTGCAGGCGGCGCTGGGCAAGCTGGCCAGCCTGCTCGATTCGGTTGGCGCAGTGGCTGTATCTACGTCGTGCTCGACGCTGCACGTGCCGTACTCGTTGGAGCCCGAGACCGACCTGGACGACGCGCTGCGCAGCTGGCTGGCGTTCGGCGCCGAGAAGGTGCACGAGGTCGCCACGTTGGCGAAGGCGCTCAAGGACGGCCGCGACGCGGTGGCCGACGAGATCGCGGAGTCGAACGCGGCGGTCGCGTCGCGTGAGAAAGACCCGCGGCTGAACAACAGCAAGGTGCGCGAGCGCCTCCACTCGATCGCGAAATCCGATGGTACAAAGCGAGGTCCGGCCGCGGAACGCCGCGAGGCGCAGATCGAGCGGCTGCACTTGCCGCCGTTACCGACGACCACGATCGGGTCGTTCCCGCAGACCGTCGAGATCCGCAAGGCCCGCGCCGCGCTGGTCGCCGGTGAGATCGACGATGCCGAGTACACCCGCCGGATGCGCTCTGAAATCGCCGACGTGATCAAGCTGCAAGAGGATTTGGGCCTGGACGTGCTGGTGCACGGCGAGCCGGAGCGCAATGACATGGTGCAGTACTTCGCCGAGCAACTGGACGGCTTCTTCGCCACCAAGCTCGGCTGGGTGCAGTCCTACGGCAGCCGCTGCGTGCGACCGCCGGTGCTCTTCGGCGACGTGACCCGCCAGCAGCCAATGACGGTGGAGTGGGCCAAATATGCGCAGTCGCTGACCGATAAGCCGGTCAAGGGCATGCTCACCGGTCCAGTGACGATTCTGGCGTGGTCGTTCGTCCGCGACGATCAACCGCTGGCCGACACCGCCAACCAGGTGGCGCTGGCGATCCGCGACGAGACGGTCGACTTGCAGTCCGCCGGCATCGCGGTGATCCAGGTCGACGAGCCGGCATTGCGAGAGCTGTTGCCGCTGCGTGATTCTGAGAAGCCGGCCTACCTGGACTGGGCAGTCGGCTCGTTCCGGTTGGCGACCTCGGGTGTGGCGGACTCGACGCAGATCCACACCCACCTGTGCTACTCGGAGTTCGGTGAGGTGATCGGTGCGATCGCCGACCTGGACGCCGACGTCACCTCGATCGAGGCAGCCCGGTCGCACATGGAGGTGCTCGACGACCTGAACTCGATCGGCTTCTCCAACAGTGTCGGGCCGGGTGTTTACGACATCCACTCGCCGCGGGTGCCGAGCACCGACGAGATCACCAAGTCGTTGCGCGAGGCATTGAAAGCCGTTCCAGCGGAACGGCTTTGGGTCAACCCGGATTGCGGTCTGAAGACCCGCAACTCTGACGAGGTGAACGCGTCGTTGGCCAACCTGGTCGCTGCGACCAAGGAAGTCCGCGCCAACGCCTGAGCATTTGCGTCGAGCGTGAAACCGTCGCGAAAAAATTGCTGAATTACCGCAACAGTTTCACGCTCGGCGTCACGGAAGAACCTGATAACGAAGGCCGGGCGTCGCGCATGCGCCACGCCCGGCCTTCGCCGTCTACAGACCCGACAGAGCGTCCGCTGCCAGGTTGGGTGCGAACTCCGCCAGCAGCGCGCTCCAGTCGGCCGCCAACGTGGCGGGCGTCCCGTCGCCGGCGAGCGTTTGCGCGATCTCCTGCGGGAGCTGAGCCACGAACCGCCGGCGCAGCAATCGCCGGTAGTGTCAGCCGCCGGCAACGTGCACCGGCACGTCGTCGGCCCAGGGTTGGCGGGTCACCATGTCGGCCACCCGGACGTAGCCGCGTTCGAATTCGCCGGTGGCGGCGTCCACCAGTCGGTACTGCTGAGTCTGCCGGTGGATCGGCTGGGCATCGAGCATCACGATGCGGACCTCACCGGGCTCGAAGTGGCAGCGCTTCTGCAACGCGGCAACCAGCTGCTCGTTGCTGAAGTGCCCGTCGCCGAAGTTCCACCCGATGGCGGTACTGGTCACGCGCTCACCGTCGGTCAGCACGTAGTCGTCCTCGTTCTGGCCGGCCATCACGCGGTGCGCCAAGGTGAACAACGCCCGGCCGTGAGTGTTGAACGCGCGGAACGCATATCCCATGAACATCGGAATCTGCGCAGCTTCCTTGCTGCCGTAGAACTTCTCGAGTTGTGCGGCGGGCATGCTCGCGATCGCGATCAGGTTTTTGACGATCTTCGCCTCCGCCGACGGCTTGATGCACCACAGCGTGGTGTCCCAGTTGCCGGCGTAGTAGCGCATGCCCGGCAGGAAGGACACCTTGCGCGGCAACAGGTTTCCGGTTACGACGGTCCCCGCCACGACGGCGAACAGCAGCAGCGGCAGCGGGGTGGTCAGGTCGCTCAATCCGACCGAGGCGTGCCCGACGAACAATGCGAGCACGCTGAACATCATGAAGACGTTCCACTCCAACGGCACACCCATCGGGATCGACGACAAAATGCCGAAGTGGAAGCACAGCATCACAAATGCCGCGATCGCCGTGGGCCAGCCCCCGTGACTGAAGAACAGCACCAGCGGCACCAATCCCTCGATCGCCGTGCTGAAGTGCGCGAGCCAACGCGACCGCCAGCCCGGTCGCAGATCATCCGGAAAGTGTTCGAAGAACTTACGTTTGATGAATTTGGGCCGGAACATCGGGTTGTTGCTCATCATGGTCGAGATGACGAACGGGAAGTGCTTGTTGAGTTTCGACGTCGCCGCACCCAGCCAGATCACCAGGCACACCAGCTTGGCGCCCAGGATGAGGTCCACACCGTAGTCGGCGAACAGGAACGCCACCGTGAACGAGGCGTACACCTCACCGCGGGCCGCCAGGAAGATGACCTTGTCGCGCAGGCCGAGCACCGCGAGCACGCCGAGCACCGCCCAGATCTGCCACGCCGGCAGCACTCCGACCGTCGTACCCAGAGCGGCCACCGGACCGGCACCATCGGAGAAGATCGCGATGGTGAGCAGCACCAGCAGCGCGCCGTAGAGCAGCGCATCGAACGGGGTGCGACTATCCCCCTTCGTCAACGGAATCCGGCCGGGCCACGGTGGCAGCCGGATGGTGCCGGGCCGCAGCCAGTACAGGATCGAGCCCAGCGGCGGGAAGAACCGGTTGTTCAGCGGCCCGAAGCCGCAGCCGAGTCCGATCACTTCGAACAGCATCGTGTACAGCACGACCTTCTCGAACACGATCGGCTCGGCGTACCAGTGCGCCACGTTGGTGAAGCCGTTGATTCCCGTCGTGGTCAGCGCCAACAGCCAGGCCGCCAGGATGTAGAGCAGGATCTTGACGACGTAGAACAGATGCAGCACTACCGGGGTGCCGAATCCGACCTCGGCCCAGTGCCGGGCCATCGGGACGATCTTCTCGGCGCGGGTGCCTTTGCTCCACTCCTCGAAGTCGATCTGCGGAGTCTCCTGCTTCAGAAATCCCATGGCGGCAAGACTAGAACGTGTTCTAGGTCGATGGTTCCCGTTCGCCGCAAACCCTTGATTACTACGTTGCGTAGTAGTACAACGGAGGGCAGGCACTTAGGACGGTGATCCGCGATGACAACTCGGCTTCCCCAGCCACCGTGATGCTGCCGAACGTTATCTACGTTGGGCGGCAATACTTTTCGTGTCAGGCTGGGGCGTCCACCTCGCCGACCATCTTCGACGCGGCATGTCGGCGTCACCGCACGCCATCATGGTCGGGGGCATGATCCAAGGATTGTTTGTCATGGTCGCGATTCTGCTGGCGCTCACCGGCCGCCATCGGGCGCCGGAAGCGGCCATCGCGGTCGGATTCGGCAGCGCGGTCCTGTTCACCTACGCGCATCTGTTGCCGAGCTACTTCCCCGCTTACCAGGACAGCTTCGTGTCCGGCCCGCGCATCAACGTGACGTGGTTCTCGTGGGTCAGCGCCGCTGCCGAGATCGGCACCGGCATTGTGTTCGCGATCGCCGGCCTACGGGCCCGTCGCCCGTCCGGCGTAAAGTCGGTGGTGCAACTGCAGCGGAAGGTGCCGCGATGAGCTCTCCGACGGGCACGTTGTTCTTCGACGGAGCATGTGGAATGTGCACGCGGTCCAAGGATTTACTGCTCCGGTTCGATCGCACCGGCAACATCCAGACCGAACCACTGCAAGGCCCCGGCGTCGCCGAACGCCTCGGCGTCGAGCCGGCGAGCCTGCTGGATGCGGTGCGGTGGCTGGACTCCTCCGGCACGGTCTACTCCGGCGCCGAGGCAGCCAATGCAGCGCTCTCGACCGCGATCGGCACTCGAATCCCGTTGGCGGTCTATCGAATTCCCGGTATCCGCTTCATCGAAGATGTCGTCTATCGGTGGGTGGTCGAACACCGTTACAAGTTCCCCGGGACGACGCCGTACTGCGAGTCGCACCCCACCGCCTGCTAAATCTAGTCCGCCGCCTTCCGCGGCGGATAAGGCACGAACTTCGAAACCCGGTCGATCACGCCTTGATATTCCGGCCGCCGTTGCAGGCTGCGCGTCTCCATCATCGGAATGCTGCCGCCGAGGAACATGCCCAGCATCCCCACTGCGCCGAGGCACAGCCACCACGCGTCCGGCGGCGAGACGGCCACGCCGAACAACGCCAATGCGACCCAGAAGCTGAACTCCCCGAAGTAATTCGGGTGCCGCGACCACGCCCACAATCCACGATCCATCGCCTCACCGTCCCGTCGCTCGCGGACGAATCGGTGCATCTGCGTGTCGGCGGCCAACTCGAGAGCCACCGCGGCCAATCCCACCACGAATGCCACATCGGTCAACCAGCCGATGTCGCCGCGAGGCCACGTCACCGCGGCGTATACCGGCAGCATGCCGGCGAACACCAACAGCGTCGGGATGAGATGGATCGTCACCAGGTCGGCCAGGAATTCCCACCGCCCGGCCTTCTCCCGGAACATCGGATAACGCCAATCCTCATGGTGCAGACCAGGAAAGGTATACAGCCAGTTGGCGGTCAGGCGGATCGCCCACAGCATTACGACCACGGCGATCAGCCAACACCGCAACTGCTGCACCCCGGATTGGCTCCACCAATAGAACAGCAGCACTGGCGGAATCACGCTCCAGTACGCGTCGTAGAAACTCGAGTTCCCGAAGGCCCGGCTGAATGCGAAGATCACCAGCGTGGCCAACAGGTCGGCGTTCAACGAGTCCAGCCACAGTCGACCGGTGTGCACACCCCACACCAACCAGGCCGCGCCCACCGCGATCGCGACCACGTAGGCCACGCCGACCAACGCCAGTGACTGCGCCTTGCTTCTCATCGTTTCCTCTCCCAGTGCGGACTCTTGACCGCCTCGAGTGCTTCGGTGACGTAGCGGTCGAGGGCGCGCGGCTTCTTGGTCGATTGCCGGACCCATTGCTGGAACGCAAAATCAGCTGCCGCAAAGGCTAATTGAACCAACAACGCCGGTCGGATATCGCTGTCGGAGTTGACCCCCATTCGGGTGGCGACCAGCTTGGTCGCCCGTTCCTTGTCGGCGGGCAGATGCACGGTCAGCTTGCCGAGCAGATCGGGGGCCACCAGCAGAGCCTCCCGCCATTCTTCGGTATCGGCCACGCCGAACGACCGGGTGCGGGTGATGATGGCGTTGATCAACGCGACGTCGGGCTGCTCGGCCGCCGGTCGTTCTTCGAGCAGGGCGACGATCGCGGTACCACCGTGCCGAACCGGCGCCAGCAGCAACTCCTCCTTCGTCGGCACGTGACGAAAGAACGTGCGCGGCGAAACCCCTGCGGCCGATGCGATTTCCTCGGTGGTCACGGCGTCGTAGCCTCGCTCGATGAACAGCCGGAATGCGGCCCGGCGGATGTCGGCCCGGATCTGCGCGCGCTGCCGGTCGCGCAGCGACTCGGTCATCTGAAACAGCCGATCCCGCCGTCGACGTGGATGGTCTGTCCGGTGATGAACGTCGCGTCGCTGCTGAGCAGGAACGACACCAGCGCCCCTACGTCGTCGCGTACGTCGCCGATGCGTTTCATCGGAACTCGTCCCACTGCCTTGTCATACTCCTTGGGTGCGAACGACTTCCAGAACTTCACCCCGTCGGATTCGGCGAACGGGCAGACGACGTTGACGCGGATGTTGTCCCGACCCCATTCCAGCGCAGCGACTTTCGACAACCCGCGAATCGCTTCCTTGGCGGCGGCGTATCCGCCCCACTTCGGTTCACCACCGGTACCGGTGCCAGAGCCGAGGTTGACGATCGACCCGCCACCGGCCGCGACCATCAGCGGGTACACGGCCTGCATCAAAAGGAAACTCGCCCGCGGTCCGACGTCGTGGCCGAGCGCGAAGTCCTCGGCGGTGATGTCGACGAACGCCTTGGGCTCGTTGGTTGCGATCGCGTTGTTGACCAGTCCGTGCACGGTGCCGAACGCATCGACGGCTGCCGCGACAATGCGTTGGGCTGATTCGGGATCGCGCAAATTGGCGACCAGTTGCTCGACGCGCCCGAGCACCCTCAGTTCTTCGGTGGTCGCGGCTAGCTTTTCTTCGAGAATGTCGACCAGCAACACCGCCGCTCCGCGATGCAACAGCGCGGCGGCGATGCCTTTGCCGACCCCTTGGGCACCACCGGTGATGACGGCGACGTGCCCGCGCATCGAAGCCGGGTGCGTGTAGCTCATGCGGCCGGTCCCATCCGCAGCGGCGCACCCCGGTGCATCTCGTAGGTGCTGCGCGCTCCGTCCGGCAGCTCGATGAATTCGACCGGAGTTCCATCCGGGTCTTTGACGAAAAACATTCGCACGCCGCCGATCTCGAAGGGATCCTGGTCCGGCGGATAGCCGGCCTCACGTATGCGTCGGTGCGTGTCGTCGAGATCGACCACCGACAGGGAGATGTTCTGGATGCCGGTGATGCCCCGGCGGGCGGGTTTGTCGGTGGCGGGCTTGGCGCCCAGCGACAGCAACTCGACCATCAGCCCGCCGAGCAGGCCGCCGACCACGCGACCTTCCTGTTGGCGCTTCGCGTGCAGGGCTGCATCGAAAGGCTCGCCGGAGATCAGGGTTTCGAAGACGACGTCCATGCCCAGCGCATCGCGGTAGAACGCCAAGGCGGGGTCCATGTCGGTCACCCCGACGACGAGGTGGCAGAACGAGAGATCGGTCAGGGCGGCCATCAAGTGCTCGATGCGAGACGCGCCGCCGGGCGGCCGGCGAACAGCGGCAGGTCCAGGTAGGTCTTGATACCGGGTTCGGCGGCGCAGACGTCGGGAATGGCGTTGACGCAGTGGTTGGCAGTGACCACGACGCCCGGATTCTTCACCAGCCCTTCGGCGATCGTCTCCGGCTGTAGACCCTTGAAGGTGAGGCTCACGTCCGGGTCGCCGGTGATCTCGACCTCGAAGCGTTCACCGCGGCCGCCGAAATTCCAGGCGGGCTCGAGATTTTCCTCGCCCATCAGCCAGTTGACCGCCGCAGTGATCACCGGCTCGCCGTCGACCAGCGCCTGCCAGCGGAACCGACGCGCGGCAACACTTCCGGTGGTGATCGGAAACGGCGCATAGTCGATCTCAGCGGTCGCGACGGCCACGTCCTGGATGGTCCTGATGTTGGGATCGATCCGAAAGCCCATGTGGTCGGCAATCATTCGCACCGACTGCTTGAAGCCGGCTTCCAGCAGGCCGGCCATGGGTCCCTCCATCGCTTCTTGCGGGGTGCCACCGAAACCCATGATGTGGCGCACCACGTCCGGCGCGTTATAGGTCCGGATGTCGGAGAACTCTTCTGCGCGCACGTGAGTGACGGCCGAGGACAGCGATGAGATCATCAGCGGAAAGCGCTCGGTGATGCCGCCGGGATGAATGCCAGACCCGTGCAACGTCACTCCGGTTTCGACGGCTGCGTCGGCGACCGCTTGATGACGCGGGTTGCCGGGATCGGGGTAGACCCAGCCGACCGGGGTCACGATGTTCTTGCCGGACCGCAGGATCGCGATGACCTCGTCGTCGTTGGGAATCAGCGGGCTGTACATCACGCAGTCGGCGTCGATGGCAAGCGCTTCCTCCTGGCTGGATGTCGCGGCGATTCCCACAGATTCGATGCCGAGGATCTCGCCGACATCGCGCCCGTTCTTGTCCGCGCTGTGCACCCAGCAACCGGCCAACTCGAGTTGCGGATGATTGAGCACGCATTGGATGGCGGCCTTACCGACGCCTCCGGTGGCCCACTGGATGACGCGCAACTTGGCGGGGTTACTCATGCGTGGCACAGTATGACCGTCTGGCAGTCACTGTCAACGATGACGGAGGGTCGACCATGGGCATTCTCGACGGCAAGATCGCGATCGTCACCGGCACCAGCCGGGGAGTCGGCGTCGGCATCGCCCACGAGTTACTGCGGGCCGGTGCTACCGTCATCGGCTGCTCGCGTGCGCCGCTGGACAACATCCCCGGCTCCACCGAATGGGCGTCCCGCGCATCTCAACAGGTTTGCGACCAGGGCGACTATCACTCGATCGACTCATTCGTGGCCGGCGTCGCGGCCGAACACGGCCGCGTCGACATCCTGGTGAACAACGCCGGCGGGACGGTTCCGGCACCGCACGCGGAGAGCATTCCCGGACTGGTGCAACGTATTCAAGGTGCACCGCCCGCCGATGACGACTTCGAGCGTACCGCGCTGTTTCACGCGTTTGCGGTGCAGATGAACCTGATCAGCCCGCTGTGGTTCGCCATCCGGGTCTACCGGCAGATGGCCACCCAGGATGGCGTGGGTTGCATCATCAACATCTCCAGCGGCGCCGGGCACCCGGCAGGCTCGCCGACCCTGGTGTCCTACGGGGCGGCCAAGAGCGGACTCAACCAGCTCACCCGATCGCTGGCTCAGGAGTGGGGACCGAAGGTCCGGGTCAACTGCGTCGCGCTGGGGCCGACGATGACCGAGAACTTCCGGTCGTTCGTGCTGCCGAAGGACGACCCGACTGGTGAAAAGTATTTCGCCGCTGTGCCATTGCAGCGCGCCGCCGAACCCGACGAAGTCGGTAGGGTATGCGTCTTCCTGGCCGGGGGCACCGCAGACTTCGTCAACGGCACGACGATCGAGTGCGACGGCGGAATGCTTCCCGGGGTGCTCTACGACGCCGGCCTGAAGACCATCACCGATCTGCTGTAGCCGTGGCAAGGCTGCGTTGCGGCCGGCCGGAGTATTCGGACAGCGGGCGGATCAGCGCGTTGGAGCCGGCCTGCTCGATGATGTGCGCGGTCCAGCCGGTGATCCTGCTCATCACGAAAAGCGGTGTGAAGCTGGGGATGTCGAATCCCATCAGGTAATAGGCCGGCCCGGTCGGAAAGTCCAGATTCGGTTTGAGACCGGTCGCAGCGAACATCTCGCGTTCCAGAATGCTGTAGATGTCGAGCCAGCGTTGCCCGTCGCGTGCTTCGACAACCCGGGTCAATGCGCCTTTCATCGTCGGCACCCGGGAGTCCCCGTTCTTGTAGACGCGATGCCCGAAACCCATGACTTTTTCTTTGCGAGACAGCCTGCCGTGCAACCATTCCGACGCCTTGCCAGGGGTGCCGATCTCGATCATGTCGTGCATGACCGCCTCGTTGGCCCCACCGTGCAGAGGGCCCTTCAGCGCGCCGATCGCCGCCGTCACCGCGCTGTAGATGTCGGACTGCGTCGAGGTCACCACGCGCGCCGCGAACGTAGAGGCGTTGAAGCTGTGCTCGGCGTAGAGAATCATCGACTGTTCAAACGCCTTGCAGATCAATGGGTCCGGAACTTCGCCGAAGCACATGTTCAGAAAGTTATCCACGTAGCTGAGGTGACTGTGCGGGGCGATCGGGGCCAGGCCACGGCGTCGACGGATGTCGATGGCCACGATGGTGGGCAACACCGCGAACATCCGCAACGACTTGGCGTAGTTCGCCGACTCGGCGCTGTCGTCCTCTTCCGGGTCTTCAGCGCCCAGGTAGCTGATCGCGGTGCGCACCACGTCCATCGGGTGGCAGTTATCGGGCAGCTTCGCCAGCAGCGACTGCAACGACCTGTCGATCCGACGGCTGGCGCGCTCCCGCTGGGTGAATAACGCCAACTCTGCGTCGGTCGGGAGTTCGCCGCGCCAAAGCAGGTAGGCGACTTGCTCAAAGCCGCAGCGCGCGGCCAGATCCTGCACCGGGTAGCCGCGGTAGGTCAGCGAGTTGGTCTCGGGAACCACCTTGGAGATCGCGGTGGTGTCGACGACGACGCCGGCCAGCCCTTTGTAGATCTTGGCGCTCATTGGTTTCGACCTTTCGCATCAAAACTGAAGATCTCGTCGTCGAACTGGTTGTAGTCGGCGTAGCGCAACAGCTCATAGAGCCGCTTGCGGTGCTGCATCTGGTCGAGCAACCCGGATTGCGTTCCCTTGGAGGCGATTTCGCGCAGACCGCCTTCGACGGCGAACATCGCCAGCCGCAACGTGGTCACCGGATAGATCACCACGTTGTAGCCGAGGTCGCTCAACCGCGAGGTGGTCAGCAGCTCGGACTTGCCGAATTCGGTCATGTTGGCCAGCAGCGGAACATCCACGGCGGCACGGAATTTCTCGAAGTCAGTCGGACCGGTCAGCGCTTCGGTGAAGATCAGGTCTGCGCCGGCGTCGGCGTAGGCCCGGGCCCGCTCGATGGCGGCGCCGATGCCCTCGATCCCGGCGGCGTCGGTGCGGGCGCAGATGACGAAGTTGGGGTCGCGGCGCGCAGCCACCGCCGCGCGCAACCGTTTCACCATGTCGGCGGTCGCAACGACAGCTTTGCCGTCGAGGTGGCCGCAGCGCTTCGGGTTGACCTGGTCCTCGAGATGGCAGCCGGCCAGACCGGCATCCTCGAGCAGGGTGACGGTGCGCGCGGCGCTCATCGGCTCACCGAATCCGGTGTCCGCGTCGATCAGCGTGGGCAGGTCGGTAACCGCCGCGATCTGGCCGCCCCGCCCGGTGACCTCGGTCAGCGTGGTCAGCCCGATGTCGGGCAGGCCCAGGTCGGCCGACAACACCGCGCCCGAGACGTAGACCCCCTCGAATCCGATCTCGGCGACGAGCTTGGCCACCAGCGGCGAGAACGCACCCGGGAAGCGTTGCACTCGGCCCGAATTCAGGCCGGCCCGAAACGCCGCCCGCTTGTCGGCGGCACTGGATGTCGCCCCCAGCAGACCGGTCATCGGAAGATCCCGGACGGGATCGTCGGCGCCTTATCCAGCACCTCGGGCAGCACCCGCACGTTCAGGGCAGCCAGGTCGCCGCCCTTGCGCAGGCTGACATCTTGGACGGCGCGCAGGAACCGTTGCTGCTCGGCGGGATCCACCACCCCGTCGGCCAGATGTGCGAACTTGCCGATGTACTGCTCGCGCTCGAATGGCCGAGCTCCCAATGGGTGTGCGTCCGCGACGGCCAGTTCGTCTTCGATGACTTCGCCGCTCTTGAGCGTCACCTCTGCCCGCGCCCCGAATGCCTTCTCGGCCGGGTCGTTCGAGTGGTAACGGCGAGTCCACTCCGGGTCTTCGACCGTGGAGATCTTGCGCCATAACTCGACCGTGTCCGGCCGGTGCGCGCGCTCCGGCGCGTACGACAGTTCATGGTCCCAGGCCCCGTCCTGCAACGCGACCGCGAAGATGTAGGGCAGCGAGTGGTCCAGCGTCTCCCGTGAGGCATGCGGGTCGAACTTCTGCGGGTCACCGGAACCGGTGCCGATGACGTTGTGGGTGTGGTGGCTGGTGTGCAGCACGATCGTGGCGATCTGGTCCAAGTCACCGATCCGCTCGCGCAACCGCCGGGCCAAGTCGATCGGCGCCTGGCTCTGATATTCGGCCGAATGCTCTTTGGTGTACGTGTCGAGGATGGCGCGCTTGGCTTCACCCGGTGCGGGCAACGGCACCTGATAGATGTGCTCGGGACCCGAGAGCAGCCAGGCGATGACGCCGTCCTCCCCCTCCCAGATCGGGGCGGGCGCACCCTCGCCGCGCATCGCGCGGTCGACGGCCTCGATGGCGACCTTGCCGGCCAGCGCGGGCGCGTAGGCCTTCCAGCTGGAAATCGCGCCTTTACGGGATTGCCGGGTCGCGGTGGTCAGGTGCAGAGCCTGGCCGATCGCCTGGTAGATGGTGTCGACATCGAGCCGGAGCATGGTGCCCAGGCCGGCGGCCACCGACGGGCCGAGGTGCGCGACATGGTCGATCTTGTGTTCGTGCAGGCAGATTCCCTTGACCAGGTCGACCTGGATCTCGTATGCCGTCGCCAGGCCGCGGATCAGATCACTGCCGCGGACGCCGAGCTGCTGGGCGACCGCAACCAGCGGCGGGATGTTGTCGCCGGGGTGGGAGTACTCGGCGGCCAGGAACGTGTCGTGGTAGTCGAGCTCACGGACCGCGACGCCGTTGGCCCAGGCCGCCCACTCGGCCGAGTAACTGCCGTCGACGCCGAATACGGTGGCGCCCGACCGTGCCCGGTGCGCCAAAGCTTGCTGGCGAGCGGTCGTGACCGGACGACGGAGGACGGACGCGGCGCTGACCGCCGCGTTGTCGATGGTCCGGTTGATCACCATCGCCTCGGTCTCGGGTGCCACTGCCACCGGGTCGGCGGCGACCTGCGCAATCTTGTAGGCCAAGTGCTCGGTGATCGGGAAGTCGTCGGCGCTGCGGTGGGTCCGCACTTCGTGGATCAACATAGTTCGCACACTATGCAAAGTCTTCGAGCGGGGAAAGTACCTGTACATGCGTAATTTTGCGTCCTGATCGACCGTAGGTTGCGAACGTTGTGTACACCATCGCGGAGTAGAGTCTCAGCGCGTGGCGAAGATGTTTTCGGGTGCCCGGCTGCGGCGGCTGCGAAACGAGCGTGGCCTGAGTCAGGCGGCGTTGGCCCGGACGCTGAATCTGTCCACCAGTTACGTGAACCAGCTGGAAAACGATCAGCGGCCGATTACCGTGCCGGTGCTACTGGCCCTCACGGAGCGGTTCGATCTGCCGGCGAATTACTTCTCCACCGATTCCGACGCACGGTTGGTGGCCGATCTGTCCGATGTGTTCACGGCCGCCGCGGCCAACAATTCCGTCAGCTCCGGGCAGATCGAGGAACTGGTGGCTCGGATGCCCGAGGTGGGCCGCAACCTGGTCGCGGTGTACCGCCGGCTGCGGGATGCAACCGAAGAACTGGAGGCCTACCGCTCCCACGCCACAACCGAGACGCCACTGCCCGCCGAGCGCCCTATGCCGTTCGAAGAGGTCCGGGATTTCTTCTATGACCGGAACAACTACATCGGCGAACTGGACACCACGGCCGAGCAGATGTTCGACGAAAGCGGTATGACGCTGGGCGGCTTGGATGCTCAGTTATCGGCGCTGATGCACGACCGATTCGGCGTGCGGGTGGTGATCGACGCCCATCTCGGCACGCATGCCAAGCGGGCCTACGACTCTGACGCCAAGGTGCTGCGGATCGCGCAGTGGCTGTTGCCCGGCCAGCGCGCGTTTCAGATCGCCACCCAACTGGCGCTGGTAAGCCGGCCGGATCTGCTGTCGGCGATCGTCGCGACCGACCACCAGCTCACCCCGGAGTCGCGCGGTGTCGCCCGCATCGGCCTGGCCAACTACTTCGCCGGCGCCTTCCTGCTGCCGTACCGTCAATTCCACAGTGCCGCAGCCGAATTACGCTACGACATCGACCTGCTCGCTCGCCGCTTCGAGGTCGGCTTCGAGACGGTCTGCCACCGGCTCTCGACGCTGCAACGGCCACAGTTGCGCGGGGTGCCGTTCATTTTCGTCCGCACTGATAAGGCCGGCAACATCTCGAAACGGCAGTCCGCCACCGCATTTCACTTCAGCCGGGTGGGCGGTAGCTGCCCGTTGTGGGTGGTGCACGACGCCTTCGCCCAGCCGGGACGGATCGTCACGCAGGTCGCGCAGATGCCGGACGGCCGTTCCTATTTCTGGCTTGCCAAGACAACCGCACCCGAGGGTCAGGGCTATCTGGGGCAGCACAAGAGCTTCGCCGTCGGATTGGGCTGCGACCTGGCGTACGCCGACAAGTTGGTCTACTCCACCGGGGTATCGCTCGACGACCCTCGTATGGCGGTTCCGATCGGCGCGGGTTGCAAGATCTGCAACCGCACGGCATGCGCGCAGCGCGCGTTCCCATATCTCGGTGGACGCCTCGCGGTCGACGAGAACACCGGCAGCAGCCTGCCGTACTCGCCGGCTACTACTGAGCTGGCTTGACCGGGGGCCGGTAGAAAAGCGCCAGCTGGCCGAACGCACCGCCGATGCCGAGCAGCAGCGAAGCGAACAGTCCGTGCCAGCCAGGGTGGAAGAGTTGCGGCCCGAAGAGCTCGTAGTCCAGGCTGAGCCTGCCGGGGCCGATCGTGGCGACAACCACCGCCGTGACGGCCAGGATCAGGTTGTACTCCCAACCCTCCTTGACGATGAAGAAGCCGTTGTGGCGGTGCACGGTCCAGGCCGCGACCAGCATCAGCGCGACGAAACCGGCCGCAGGAATGGGGGTCAGCAGGCCGGCGGCCAAGCCCAGTCCGGCGCTGATTTCGGTGGTCGCGGCGACGACGGCCTGGAATTTGCCGTACTTCATCCCGATACTTTCGAACCAGCCCGCGGTTCCGGGGATCCGTCCCCCGCCGAAGAATTTGTTGTAGCCGTGAGCTGCCAGCGTCAAGCCCAGCACCAGCCGCAGGATCAGTAACCCGACGTCATAGGCATCATTCATAGACGACAACCTAGATCATCGGGTAGGCACGGGATAGGCAGAGGTATCGTGCCAGCCGCACCCGACGCAAAAGGAGCGACTCATCAAGATCGCGATCATCGGAGCGGGCAACGTCGGCCGTCCGCTCGGAGCGGGACCGCTCGACGGCGGCCACGACGTCATGTTTGGCGTCCGCAATCCCGGCGACCCGGAGTACGCATCGCTGGGTTCCGGATTCGGCCTGCTGCGCGGTCGAGCCTGATTTCATCCATGTCCACACGGCCGGTGATACTGCTGGACGGCGCCGCGACGGCCCCGTCCGAGATTCTGGGCCATAAGGGCCACGGTATCGACATGATGCGGCGCAACGGCCTCCCGGTGCCGCCCGCGTTTTGCATCACTACCGAGGTCGGCGCGCGTTACCGGGCCGAGCCCGAGACGACCATCGGCGCGATCTGGGATGATGTGCTCGACGGCATCCGAACGCTGGAGGCCGCGACCGCGCGCACGTTCGGGCGCGGGCCGCACCCGTTGTTGGTCAGCGTGCGCTCGGGTGCGGCGGTATCGATGCCGGGGATGATGGACACGCTGCTCGATCTCGGGTTCAGCGACGACGTCGAAAAGGCTTTGGCCGCCCAAGGTTCGGCCGACTTTGCGCGCGATTCCCGACGACGGTTCAGCGAGTCGTACGCGCGGATTGTGTCCGAGGGCGCACCGGGCGACCCTCATCAGCAGTTGCGCGCCGCGATCGAGGCGGTGTTCGCCTCCTGGGATTCGCCGCGCGCGGTCGCCTACCGCTCCCATCACGGCCTCGACGATCACGGTGGCACCGCGGTGGTGGTGCAGGCGATGGTCTTCGGCAATTTGGGTAAAGATTCCGGTGCGGGCGTGATGTTTTCGCGCAACCCGATGACCGGCGCGGTCGAGAAGTTCGGCGAGTGGCTGCCCGGCGGGCAGGGCGACGATGTGGTGTCCGGCACGGTCGATGTCGAGCCGATCGCCCTGTTACGTGATCGACAGCCGGATGTCTATGACGAATTGGTCAGCGCCGCAGAGTCGTTGGAGCGACTGACGGCGGACGTCCAAGAGATCGAGTTCACCATTCAGGGCGGTACGCTGTGGCTGTTGCAGACCCGGGCGGCGAAGCGATCGGCGCAAGCCGCGGTCCGGCTGGCGCTGCAGCTGCTGGACGACGGCCTGATTGACGAGGCCGAGACGCTGCGCCGGGTCACCCCTGAACACGTCGAGGCATTGCTGCGGCCGTCTTTGCAACCGGAAACCCGTTTGACGGCAGACCTTTTGGCCAGCGGGCAACCAGCCGGCCCCGGCGTCGCGTCGGGACGGGCTTACACCGAGGTGGATGCGGCCATCGACGCCGCCGACCGCGGCGAGGACGTCATCCTGGTTCGCCACCACACCAGCCCTGACGACATCCACGGCATGCTGATCGCACGCGGGATCGTCACCGAGACCGGCGGTGCCACCAGCCACGCGGCGGTGGTCAGCCGCGAACTCGGCCGAGCCGCGGTCGTCGGCTGCGGCGCCGGGGTCACCGAGTCACTGGCCGGCAAGCTGGTCACCGTCGACGGCAACACCGGTGAAGTGCGCTCGGGGAGCCTTGCCTTGGCCGCCTGGTCTGAGGACGACACTCCCGAATTGCGCGAATTGGCCGATCTGGCAAGGCGAGTCAGCCCCCTGAGGGCGCACGTCCGCGGCGACTACCCGCGACTCGATCGCCATTCCGAGGTCGCGGTGCGGACCGCGATGGCAAGTGGTCACCACGACGTGCTGTCCGATAGCCCGCTGCTGGCGATGCTGGAGGCGATCAGGGTGTCGTCGTGAGCGCCGACGACGATGCAAATTCTGGCGATGCGGAGGAGCGGCGCAGATCGACGGAACTTGCTGTGCTGCAGGCGGTCCGGTTGAAAGGCCGAGTCAGCCGCGACGATCTGGCCACGACGCTCGGTGACGACGTGGGCCATGTTGTCGATGGACTGGTCGGGTCGGGGCTGTTGGTGGAGGGGCCCACGATACGGATCAGCCCAGACGGCCGGGTGCGTCTAGACGAGTTGCTGACTGCCGAACGTGGTCGGATCGACGAGGCCGCGATTCGGGTCGCGTACGACGAATTCCGTTCCGTGAACACCGAATTCAAACTTCTGGTCACCGACTGGCAGCTCCGGGCGGGCCAGCCCAATACCCACGAGGACGCCGACTACGACGCGGCCGTGCTCAGCCGCCTCGGCGATGTGCACACCCGGGTGACGCCTGTGGTGGACGCCGTATCTGCGGAGTTGCCCAGACTCGGCCGCTATTCGGCGAAACTGCAAGCAGCGCTGGACCGGGTGCGCGCCGGTGAGACGATGTGGCTGGCCCGCCCGCTGATCGACTCGTATCACACCGTGTGGTTCGAACTACACGAAGAGCTTATCCTCGCCGCGGGCTTGACTCGCGAAGCCGAAGACGCATAAGCGGTTTCGTTACAGCTCGGCGTCAAGCCGAGCCATATAGTCGTCGATATCGCCCACGGCTGACGCGGCCGCGTGCACGCTGACCGTGACGGTGTCGCCGACGCCCCACACCCCGTGAACAAGAGCCATTGCCGACGAGAGCCCCGGATAAACGGCGGTCAGCAGCACGGATGCATCACCGAATCGCAAGTCGGTGGGCACGCGATAAATACTTGACACGACCGTGTTTCCGGCCACCTGCGATGGCTGGGCATCGGGATCCAGCAGACTGATTCCCCAGCGCAGCAGTGGAGCCGGCGTCGCAGCGAACGCCCGGTCCGCCGCACGGAAAGCGGGATGCTCAGAACGGCGACGGGCGTTGATCAGGTCTGTCGCGATTTTCTCGACGCGAGTCTTCGGGCTAAGGTCCGGGTACAGCCCGACCGTGGCGTTGGCGAAGTGGTTATGCGCGCGTGGCACACCGGGTTTGACCATCGTCACCTCTGCCACCAACGACGTGGCCTCCTCGCCCAAGAGACCGGAGAGTGCACCGGAGACCGCCGCCAGCACCGCGACGGTGGCCGTGCGTCCGTTCAATTGCGAGCGATGCCGCAACAACGTCCGCAGGGACCGCGCGCCCGTCGGAAGAGAATTCGTGGCCAACGCCGGCTGCGCTCCGATCGCAGGCGGCAGCAGCCCCGCCCGGGTATCGCTCACCAGCTGACGATGGGTGCGCGCGGACTCAAACGCAACCCAGGGCAGGAAACCTGGCGACTCCCCCGCCACGTCGGGCACCGGAGTTTCGCGGCCGAACAGCCATGCGGCCATTGCCAGAGCCCGCGGACCATCGGACAGCGCATGGGCGAACTGCATGACAGCGACGGTGGACGGGCCGGTAGCGCCGGGAATGCCATGCACAGGCGCGAACAGGTGCGTGCGCCATGGCGCCTGGCGCAGGTCGAGTTGGTCATCGAAGAGCACGCAGACCGCGTCGAGGCAACCTTGCCAGCTGTCGTCGTCGAGGTGGTGGCGCACGATCCGGTCAGCCTCGACTGTGGTGGGCACCCAACTCGGGTAGGTCAGCGGCGAGCCGTCTTCGACGCGGACCCTCAGTGCATCGCAGGCATTGGCGCGACTGCGGAACTCGTCGATGGCGCGATCGAAATCTGTTGGTACGCCGTCGAATGCGTAGAGCAAGAACTCATCGGTGGGAATCTTGGCCGACGTCCAGTAGAACTGCGCGTCAATCGCAGTCATTCGGGTCGACATGTCAGCATCCTAGGTATCCACAGTTGAGCGTTTATCCACAGTTGGGGCTTTTGCGAGGGGCTTTGGTCGTTGTTGGGTCGCTTTGCCTCGTTATTATTCGAACATGCGTTCTAGTAGTCGTGAGGAGATCGTCGAGGGCTTCGACGCGCTCAAGGCTGGGGTGAAGCATCTCCTGGATTTGACGTTCGATGTGCTGACCACTCCTGAGCGGCTGAACATGCTGCAGAACTGCGAACAGATCCGCCGCGTGCTCTCGGCGGTGGAGCACCCGCTGATCAATCAGCTCGGTGGTGAAGACCCCGCTGTGTTGGGCGGCAAACTCGCCCCGGTGTTAGCCAACCGGTTGCGGATCAGCCGCGCCGACGCCTCCCGGCGCATCCAGGAAGCCGCCGATCTGGGTGAGCGGCGGGCCTTGAACGGGGAACCGTTGCCGCCGGTGCTGGAAGCCACCGCCGCCGCGCAGCGCAACGGCGACCTCGGTGCCGGCCACGTCGCGGTGATCCGCAGCTTCTTCCACCGGCTGCCCGATTTCGTTGACCTCGAGACCCGCGCCAACGCCGAAGCCCAACTGGCGGGCCTAGCTGGCGAGTATCGCCCCGATGAGTTGGCCAAGCTCGCCGACAAACTCACCGACTGCCTCAACCCCGACGGCGACTTCACCGACATCGACCGCGCCAAACGCCGGAGCCTGACCATCGGCAAACAAGACCTCGACGGCATGTCACCGATCAACGGCTGGCTCACACCTGAGGCTCGGGCGACGTGGGATGCCGTGTTCGCCAAACTGGCCGCCCCCGGCATGTGCAACTCCGCCGACGACCAGCCATGCCTCAGCGGCACCCCCTCCCAAGCCGCCATCCAGGGCGACACCCGCACCGCCAGCCAGCGCAACCACGACGCGCTGCTCGCCGCCGCCCGCGCGCTACTGGCCTCCGGCGACCTCGGCCAGCACAACGGATTGCCCGCCAGCATCATCGTCACCACCACCCTGCAAGAACTCGAAGCCGGCGCCGGCCGCGGGCTGACCGGCGGGGGCACCCTGCTGCCGATGTCGGACGTGATCCGACTCGGCTCCCACGCCCACCACTACCTGGCCATCTTCGACAAGGGCAAAGCGTTAGCGCTCTATCACACCAAACGCCTGGCCTCACCAGCCCAACGCATTGTGCTCTACGCCAGAGATCGTGGCTGCACCTTCCCCGGCTGCACCCTGCCCGCCTACCACTGCCAAGCCCACCACTGCGACCCCTACGCCAACAACCCCGTCACCGACATCAACACCCTCGCCCTGACCTGCCACCCCAACCACGCACAAACCGACCAAGGCTGGACCACCCGCAAAAACCACCGCTACGACACCGAATGGATCCCACCACCCCACCTCGACCACGGCCAACCCCGCACCAACACCTACCACCACCCCGAAAAACTCCTCCGCGCAAAAGAAGACGAAGAGCGATAGCTACTTAGCCGAAATTCGACGCACCTGGGCAGTACACATTGATGGCGTCTTGCATGAACGGCCGCACCTGTTGGTTTGTGAAGCCCAAAGCTTCCAACTCGTTGCCGATCTTCGACATGGCGACCCGCCATGGGCTGGCGTGCCCGCCGAACTGAATGGCGTACGAATCCCCCCGCGAGAGAGCCTCGTCGTCGCACCGTTCATGAGCGAGGGCGAGCAACCGATCTGGCGGGCCGATGTTCAGTCCGTCGTTCGACAGCGACCCCAAAAACTGGTCATCTTGCGAGTCGGCATGCGCCACAGCTGCCGCAACCAGCAGCGCTGCCGCGGCAGCTAGAACCGGACGGAAATCAAGGGTCATGGTTGAGTGTGACACCGATCACCGCCAACGGCGAGCGGGGACAGTTAGCTGACCAGTCTCAACTCGACGGGGTTGCGTCCGGGCAATAAACGCTGATCGCATCCAGCAAAAACGGCCGCACCTGCGGACCCGACAGCCCCTGACTGACCAATTTGGCAGCAAGCTGCCGCACGGCGACGGTGAACGGGCTTGGCATCGCGCCGAAATGAGCGGTGATCATCGCGGAGCGAGAAAGACTGTCGTCATCGCACCGTTCATGCGCCAGAGCGATCAACTGATCGGGTGGGCCGGCGGTGATTCCATCCTTCGCCAGCAACGCAAGAAACTGGGCGTCCGGCGGGTCGGCGTGTGCGACGGCTGCCCCGACCCCGACCAGCAGCGCTGCTGTGGCGGCGAGAACCGGACGGAACAGATCAACAGACACGATTGAGTTTGACACCAATCCCTGCCGATCGCGACTCCAGACCGCTACTTCGCTGCGCCGATGAAGTCCAGCACCAGATCGGCAACCTTGTCCGGCTCGTCGAGTTGCAGGAAGTGCCCCGCGCTGTCGACGACGATCACGTCGCTGCCCTCGGGGAGCGCGTTGGGAATCCAGCGCGTGAAAGCCGATGTCATACAACCGTCGTCGCGTCCGTGGAGGTACAGGCTCGGCAGCTTGGGCCGCGACGTCCACGCCCGGTGCAGGTCGCGGTACTGCGTCGGCGGGCGGGTGTTGCGGATCGCCGCGCGGTAGGGTCCGAGCGCAGCGCGCCAGCTCTCGGGCGTGCCGATCGCCGCGTCGACGTGGCGCAGATCCGCTTTGGCGTCGTAGCCCGGCGACCAGGTTTTCCAGAGTCGCGGCAGCACCCAAGACGCGGAACGCTCTGGCAACCAAGGCAATTGGAAGTACATGATGTACCAGCTCCGAAGCAGCTGCAGCGGGATTTGGGCCAGCAGTCGGCCGGCTTCGGGGACCCGGCCCCGAAACGCTGCCGCAGGAGGCAACGACATGATCACCGCTTTGGCGAACGGGCTGTCCGGAATCGCGGCCAGTCCATTGGCGGTCATCGCACCCCAGTCGTGACCGATCACCACATCGCGGTCGGTGCCGCCGATGGCGGCGCGTATCTGCAGGGCATCGTCCATCAGCGCGCCGACGTGATAGCTGCCATCGGACGGGATCGACGACGGCGCATAACCACGCATGAACGGTGCCACCACCCGCCAGCCGGACTCGGCCAGCCGGGGTGCGACCTTGCGCCAGCCATAGGCGGTGTCAGGAAAACCGTGCAGGCACAGCGCAATTGGTCCATCGGGTGGGCCCCAGGTCAGGGCCTTCAACTCCACGGCGGGAGCTTTGACATCGATCCAACGGTGCTTGGCCATCACCTGAATCCTTAACCTGGCGCCGCGATCAGAGCAGCGGCCAGCGCGATCCGGACCGCCTGGTCAGGGGGCTGGGTCGGCACCAGGTACACGACAGCGGCATCGTCGGGCATATTTCCCAACGTACGTGGTCGTGCGACGACTCAGACCGCAGCCGCGGCATTCTCGAGATCGGCGATGACGATCTTGCGCATGCCGTACATCGCCTCGGTCGCGGCGGTCGCGCGGGCCGGGTCGGGGTGGCTGACCAAGTCATACAGCCGCTGCGGAACCACCTGCCAGCTCAGACCGAACCTGTCCTTGCACCAACCGCACTGCGATTCCTCGCCGCCGTCGGCGGTCAGCCGATCCCAGTAGTAGTCGACCTCGTCTTGGTCCTTGCAGTTGATCGTGAACGACACCGCCTCGCTGAACTGGAAATGCGGGCCGCCGTTGATCCCGATGAATCGGGTTCCGTCCAGGACGAAAGAGCCGGATAGCACCGACCCGGGCTCACCGGGGCCGGCGTCGGTGGCTTTGTTCAGGCCGTCGAGGCTCGAGTTGGGAAAGATCGAGGCGTAAAACGTCGCGGCCTCCTCGAGGTTGTTGTCGAACCAGAGCGTGGGCGTGATCGAGGGCATGCGGTCTCCTCACCGTCGCTTGTAAGTGTCCGAAGAGGTAGACCCCGGCGAACACGAAAACTCATCTGAGTAACGTCAAAGTGCGATCGACCGAGAGGACCGCCCGTGACCGCCGTGCGCAACACTCCCAAGACCGTCGAGTTTTCCGGGATTCAAGGACTCACCCTCGTCGCCGATGAGTGGAACCGTCCCTCTTCATCGGGCGGCACCGACGAGGCCGCCCTTCGGCCGAGCATCCTGATGCTGCATGGCGGTGGCCAGAACCGGTTCTCCTGGAAGAACACCGGCCAGGTCTTGGCCGAACACGGCTTCCACGTGGTCGCTCTGGACAGCCGTGGCCACGGCGACAGCGATCGGTCCCCCAACGCCGACTACGACATCGAGACGCTGACCGCCGACGTCATGCAGGTCCTCGACGTCATCGGCCGGCCGGTGATCCTGATCGGGGCCAGCATGGGCGGGCTGACCGGCATCCTGGTCGCTGACCGGGCCGGGCCAGAGCGGGTCACCCGATTGATCCTGGTCGACGTCGTCCCGCGATTCGAGAAGAACGGCAGCGCCCGCATCCGCGACTTCATGTTCAGCGGACTGCACGGGTTCGCCACCCTCGACGAGGCCGCCGACGCCGTCGCCGCGTATCTGCCACACCGGACCCGTCCGCGCAGCCCCGAGGGACTGAAGAAGAACCTCCGACTGCGCGACGGCCGTTGGTACTGGCACTGGGATCCGGCCTTCATGACCAAACCGGGCGACGACCCGGAACTGCGCACCGAGAACTTTGAGCGGGCCGCGGCCGACCTGACGATTCCGGTGCTGCTGATCCGCGGCAAGCTTTCCGACGTGGTCAGCCCCGAGGGAGTGAAGCACTTCCTCGACACCGTGCCGAACGCGGAGTTCGTCGAACTGTCCGGCGCCGGCCACACCGCTGCCGGCGACGACAATGACGCCTTCAGCGATGTGGTGGTGACGTTCGCGACGCGCTAGGCCAAATGGCGGCGACCCGCTGCACCCGGCTCCGCCGCGCTTGCGATCGCCGCTAGCCCCCTACGCCGGGCTTTTCCGCGTGCCCGCCGAACTGCTTGCGCATCGCCGAGAGAGCCTTATTGGCAAAGTCGTCGAGGCTGCGCGAGGCGAACCGCGACTGCAACGCGGTGGTGAGCACGGGCGCCGGCACACCCTCGTCGATCGCCGCGATCGCCGTCCAGCGACCTTCGCCGGAGTCGGAGACCCGGCCGGAGAATTCCTTCAGCTCAGGCGACTCGTGCAGCGCGATCGCGGTCAGATCCAGCAGCCACGACCCGACAACGCTGCCGCGCCGCCACACCTCGGCGACGTCGGCGATGTCGAAGTCGTACTGGTAGCACTCGGGATTCGACAAAGGCGCGGTTTCCGCATCGCCCGCTTCGATGATGCGCTTGCCGATGTCGGCATTTCGCAGAATATTCAGACCCTCGGCGAGCGAGGCCATCATCCCGTACTCGATACCGTTGTGCACCATCTTGACGAAGTGCCCCGCGCCGGTCGGTCCACAATGCAGGTAACCCTTTTCCGGTTGTGCGACCTCGCCCTCGCGGCCCGGGGTGCGTGGCGCCGAGTCGACCCCCGGCGCGATGACCGAGAACAGCGGCTCGGCATGCTCGAATGCGTAGTCGTCGCCGCCGATCATCAGACAGTAACCACGCTCGCGACCCCACACGCCGCCGCTGGTGCCACAGTCGATCAGGTGAATCCCCTTCTCGGACAGCTTCTTTGCATGCGTCAGGTCGTCGCGATAATACGAGTTACCGCCGTCGATGACGATGTCGCCCTTCTCGAGCGTGTTCGCGAGATCGTTGATCACCCCGCTGGTGATCGTGCCGGCCGGCACCATCACCCACACAACCCTTGGCGCACTGAGCTTTTCGGCCAGTTCCGCCAGCGATGACACTCCGGTGATGTTCTCGACGTCGTCGAACGCCTTGACCACAGCCGAATCGTGGTCGTAGACCACGCCCTCGTGCCCGGCATCCACTACTCGGCGGATGATGTTGCCACCCATTCGGCCCAAGCCGATCATCCCTAGCTGCATGTCGCTTGTTCTCCTTGTTAGTGGTTATCGGCTAGCCACGGCTGTTGCCAGCCGCGATGTCCTCGTAGCAGTTCGCGCGCCGCGTCCGGTCCCCAGGAGCCGGGTTCGTATTGATGGATTTCGCCGGGGTGATCCAGCAGCGGCTGCACGATCCGCCAGGTCTCCTCGATGCCGTCTTCACGAGCGAACAGCTGGTGATCACCTGTCAGCGCCCCGTGCAGCAGCCGCTCGTAGGGCAGCAGCGGTGCCCCGAGGTCAGCCATGAACGACGAGTCCAGGTGCAGGTCGCGCCACCTGTCGCCGTCGATCGCGGTCAACTGCAGGCGCAAGCCAGGGTCAGGGTCGATCCGCAGCACGATCTGGTTGGGTTCGGCCCGTCGACGGTCCGGCAGGAAGGCCAGCGAGGGGACGCGGTGCGTGAACAGCCGCACCTCGGTGACCCGCTCGGTCAGCGCCTTGCCCGCGCGCAAGAAAATCGGCACACCGGCCCACCGCCAGTTGTCGATCTCCACCCGCAGCGCGACAAAGGTCTCGGTCGTCGAACCCTTGGCCACGCCGCGGATGTCGGAGTAGCCGCGATATTGACCCCGCACGCTGCGTTCCGGGTCGATCTCCGGGATCGCCCGCAGGACGTCCGCCTTCTTGTCGTTGAGGTCGTCCGCGCTGGGCCCGACGGGCGGCTCCATCGCCACACCGGCAAGCACCTGAAGCAGATGGTTCTGCACGACGTCACGCAATGCGCCGACCCCGTCGTAAAAGCTGCCCCGGTCTTCGACGCCGAAGTTCTCGGCCATGGTGATCTGAATTTCCGAGATGCTGTTGCGGTTCCACAGCTCCGTCAGGGCGAGGTTGCCGAAGCGCAGGTACTCCAGTTCGACGACCGGTTCTTTGCCCAGGAAGTGGTCTACCCGGAAGATCTGGTCCTCGTCCAGTACCGCACGCAGCCGCGAGTTGAGTTCACCCGCGGACTTCAGGTCGTGACCGAATGGCTTTTCCACCGCGACGCGGGATCCCGTCAGCAGCTCAGCCTCGGCCAGGCGCTCAACGATCGGCGCGAACAGCGACGGTGGCATCTCGAGGTAGAACAGGCAGTGGCTCTTGGAGCCGATCTGCTTTTTCACCGCGTCGTAGAGCGCGGAGTCGGTGACATCGCCGTGCACGTAGGACAGCCGCTTCGCGAATCGGTCGAAGACCTTGCGGTTGATTTTCTCGCCGGCGCCCTCGATGGCTTTGCGGGCCCGCTCGACCAACTCGTCAACGCTGATGTCGTCGCTGGCGACGCCGAGAATCGGGCATTCCAGCAACCCCCGATGCTCCAGACGGTAGAGAGCCTGGAACGTCATTTTGCGCGCCAGATCGCCGGTGATTCCGAAAATCACCAGCAGGTCCGAGGCGTGAGCGCCGGATTCGACCAATCGGGACCTCCACGAGAATTCGACTCGGCTCCGGCTCAACACTTCTCTAAGTCGATCCCGCGGCCAGGTTCAACCCTAAACACTGCGGTTCAGCCCGACAACCGGAGATCCCCGTGCGTAACCGTTCGCAGGACCGGCCAAACAACCCGTGTTCAGAGTTTTCGAAACAGACGCTCGCGGTTGGCCTTTCACTTTCCTGTCGGCTACACCGCGCGGCGATAATCTACGGCCAATTAGGCGCTGTAGCTGCGGAAGTCGCGACCGATCAGGGAAGATGCCTGGCATGCCTGCCCACATCATGGTCGCGGTCTACGTCTTGGCCGCGGTGGTCGTCGCAGAAGCGGTGGCCATCGGCGTGCTTTGGCGGCTCTGGTCAAACGGCAAGGCTGTGATCGACGACTTGCAGCGGCAACCCGACCTACTCACTTTCGGGTCGAAGGCGGTCAAGACGGTATGGCAGACCGCGAACCTGGTGCGAAAAGAAGGTTTGGGCGCCGCGGTGCGCAGCTCGATCGAAGACCTTGCCGACTGGGCCGAAGTCGAGCGACCGGACCTGGCGCGGGTGACGCAGGACGGCAAGGTGGCGATTCTGTTCTCCGACATCGAGGAGTCGACCGCGCTCAACGAACGGGTCGGCGACCGGGCCTGGGTGCGGCTGATCGGCGAGCACGACAAGCAGGTTCGCAAGCTGGTCAAGGCTCACTCCGGGCATGTGGTCAAGAGTCAGGGCGACGGGTTCATGATCGCTTTCGCGCTTGCCGAGGAGGCAGTGCGTTGCGGCATCGACATGCAGGACGCGCTGCACCGGGATGCACAACGTAAGCGGCGCAACGGAATTCGAGTGCGGATCGGGATCCATGTCGGCCGGTCGGTGCGCCGCGGCGACGACCTGTTCGGCCGCAATGTCGCGATGGCGGCGCGGGTTGCCGCCGAAGCCTGTGGCGGAGAGGTACTGGTGAGCGACACGGTGCGCGACGCCCTCGGCGACTGCACGGATCTGGAGTTCGACGGTGGCCGCGAGGCCCAGTTGAAGGGCTTCGCCGGCACCCACCGGCTGTACGCGGTCGCGGCGGCTTAGGCCTTAATCTTCTTGCCCGACTTCTCCTCGGGTCGTCCCGGCCCGCATCGTCGTCAGGCTAATCTTCGCCGGCCTCGGCCAGGCGTTGCTGCAGTCGATCGCGGATCTCGTTGGGCGTGTAGGCCCGCCGCCGCCGCTGGTCCCGGACCACCAGCACGCCACCGGCCGCCACCCCGACAACCCCGGCCAATCCCAGCAACTTCCAGATGGTGCGCATCGGCTCAGGTTATGCGCGAGTGCATCCCGGCATGGACGGTATTTGCATATGGTGCGGTGGTGGATACGCACACCGTGAGCTTGAGCCAAGCCCTCGAACAGACCCGGACCGGCGATGTCTGGCTGTTTCGCGGGCATTCCGGACCTGATCGCGCGATCCAGACTATGTCGAACAGTCCGGTCAACCACGTCGGCATGACGGTCGCGATCGAGGATCTCCCGCCGTTGATGTGGCACGCCGAGCTCGGCGACAAGTTGACCGATGTATGGACCGCGACCAACCACCGCGGCGTGCAGCTCAACGACGCCCGCGACGCTGTCGAGCGATGGCTGACTCGCTACGGGCAGCGCTGCTGGTTCCGGCAGATGACGCCAGACGTCGACCACGACCAGGAGAACCGGCTGCTGCGCGTCATCGCCCGGATGGACGGCACGCCGTTTCCGTCCACCACCCGGCTGACCCTGCGGTGGCTGCGCGGTCAACTTCCGACCAGGTACGACTGGGTGCGCGGACTCCCGTGGTTGGACTCCCGCGTTCGCGAATCCACCCGACGGCGCAGGGCGGAGCAGCGCAAGGGAACCTTCGAATCCGCCTACTGCGCGGAGACCGTCGCCGTCACGTACGAGGAGATGGGGCTGATCGAAACCGAGAAGCGAACGAATTGGTTTGACCCTGGGCGGTTTTGGAGCGGCGACGATCTACCCCTGATCCCCCCGTATCGTCTGGGCAACGAAATCTCCGTCGTGGCAGACTGACGGCCCACGCCGCGATTCCCAAGCAGACGGCGGCGTACGCGGCACCGACGTTCGGCGCGCCATGCGAGGTGATCCACAACAGCGCCAGGACGACCAGATAGGCCGAGCCGAACCATTGCACGAATCCGTTGGCCTGCAGGGCGACTCGTCGATGAATCAGAATCGGTAAGGCGAACGCCGCGATCGCCACCAGCTCGATCGCGAAGATGACAGCCTGCACGCTGGTATGCGGATGGCGGCCGCCGAACAGGGACGTCGGCAGGGCCAGGACGGCGATGCCCATGGGCACCAGCGCCCCGGCCACCACCGTCCGCCAGGCGAGATGCGATCCCCTGACCAGTCTCAGCACCAGCACGGTGACCACGATCGGACCGAGGGTGGCGAAGATGAACACGCTCGTCAACGGCACCGACGACAGCATTGGACGGTTGATCGGGTTGGCACTGTTCCAGGCCCACCAATGCAGTCGTGGACCCAGCTGGTCAAAGACTTCATACAGGCAGTGATGGACGAAGCCCACACACACGGCACCGGTGACGATGCCACGGTCCCGAAAGACTCCCAGGCCGCGGACGATTTCGTAGGCGAGGCTGACGACGGCGGGGTACAGAGCGACGATGTAGAGCGGTAGCCGGTCGAACAGGAACTGCACGGTAAAGACGTTGTGCGCGAACACCACTCCGAGCTGGTCTTGGATGCCGAAGACGTTCGGAAAGTACAGCGGGATCTCGATGACGAACAAGTAGACGACCGTGGCGAACCACAGCGCGAGGTTGATTGGGTCGCCCGCGTGACGAAGCCGGCGCACTGCGTGGATGAGCGCCAGGATCGCACCGGTAACCATCATCAGTTCGAGGACCGGCAGGGTCCAATTAGTCAACGCCAACGGGTTACGCAGGTGGACGAATGCCGGCGCATGTTGGCAACTGAATCCGCCGAGCGGCCCGGCGACCGCGTCGAAAGCCGCGGTGCACTGTCCAGCCATCAGGACGCAGCCTGGCCGGTGTACCAGTGCGTGACGTCGCCGGCGGAGTTCCATCGCTCGAACCACTCGTCGGCGAACCGTGGCACCGGCTGATGGTCTGGATTGTGAAAAGGCGTTTGGCTCAACAGGACCCGAACGACAGCGACGAGTCGCTGAAGACGCGGCACGGTCGAGAAGGCGTTCGGGACGGTCGGTCGCTTGCGGGTCAGTCGGTCGCGTAACGCTTGCGTGATACTGAAAGTCGGCAGCAGAGTTCGCGCGTCGACCTTGCGATCTGATTCGGGCACATAGGCATTCACGCCCTCGGCGATGATCCGCGTTACCGCGATCAAATGGCGGAAGATCTTGGGCAGAGCCCGAATCCGATACCAGCTATCACCGACTACCGCGTCGTAGATCATCAGCGCAGAGCTGCGGTGTTCGACTTCTTCGACGAAGTGCCACAACAATAATGACGCGACCCGATCGTCGCCGGGTCGAAACAGCGTCGCCTCGTTGTCGAGCATCATCTTGAAACTCGGCGTGAACGTCGCCTCCAGATCGGCGATGTAGGCCAATCGGAACTTCAGCGGTGCGCTGTTCGTGACCTCCTCGAAGCTGGCGGTGGCGGCGTCGAACGTCTGCTGCAGTCCGGGGAATTTCTTGATCAACGCGGACACGTGTTTGCGGTGGGTGCTGGAATGCTGCGCCTCCTGACGTAGGAAAGCTGTCGCCTCGGCGGCCACTTCCGGGTCGGTGATCAGCGGCTTGGCCTCTTGGACGGCGGCCACCAGGAACTGCTCGAAGCAGATCGCGATGATCGAGGTCGCGTTCATGAAAAACGAGAACTGCGGATTGGCCGGATTCCACTCCCAGGGCACATCGCCGGTGAAGTCGAACTTCGGGCGTCGGACTTCGAGGGCGGTCATCGGGCCTCCCGTAGTTGATTACACACAATGCTCATGCATGTGTCATGTGTGTATTCTTGGCTGGGTCGAGCGGAAGAGTCAAGGCTGATGGGGCGCAAAGGGTGGGCGGGTTCTCCGCCGTCGGACGACGCGGAAGCGCGTAAGCGGATCATCGACGCGGCGTTGCGGCTGGTTGATCGCTGCGGTGCGGCGCAGACCACGGTGTCTGACATCGCTGAGGCACTCGGCATTACTCGCAGGACCGTCTACCGCTACTTCACCGGAACCGAGGAGCTGTTCACCGCCGTCGCCGAGGTGGCGCTGGGCAGCTTCGTGACACAGATCGACCAGTTAGTCGCCGACTTGGACGTCGCCAGTCAGCTCGTCGAAGTCGTCGCGTACATCGTCGAGCGGTTACCCCACGAGCCGCAGCTGGTACTGCTGCTGGCCAACGATCGGTCCAACATGTTCAGCCGCGCCATGCTGAGCTCCGACGTGATCGCCCGGTGCCGGGCGATACTCCACCATGCGCAAATCGACTGGAAGCAATTGGGTTTCGACGACAATACCATCGACGAACTGGTCGAATTCCTGTTGCGAATCATCCAATCTATGGTGATCGCACCGCCGGACCCGCCCCGGTCGGCCGCCGAATTGCGCGCGTATCTGCACCGCTGGATCGGCCCCGCGCTCTCACGTCCAGAACTTGGCGCGCGCCTCGTCGGTGACCGGGGTGAACAAGTTGACAAGGTTGCCGTCCGGATCGCGGAATAGCAGCGCCCGATTGCCCCACGGCATTGTCGTCGGTGCCGTGACGATCTCGCCGACGTCCGCGCGCAACCGCTCGTACTCGGCGTCCACGTCGTCGACGAGGAACTCGATGATCGCGCTCCGGTTTGCTGCCGGCTCGGCCGATCCGGCTCCGAACAACGGTACGGTCTTGTCGCTGCCGATCGCCAAAGTCCCTACCGGCGTGGGAATCTCAGCAAAGAGCTCGTTGCCCCACACCGCGCTGCCTTCGGTCACCTTCTCGTAAAAGTCGACCAGTCGCTTTACGTCGGCAGTGATCACCCGTGTCGAAACGAATTTCATGGGGACGATGCTAGATACGGCCCCCGACAAGAACACAAGCCGGTCAGAGCGGCATCCAGATGTTGTTGTTCCAGAATCCCCAGGCCCGGGCGGTCATGTTCCACATCACCTGCGCACCCGGGGCCCACGGCGGTGGCGGCGGCTGCGGCGACGCCCAGGCCGGCGGCAATCCCCAGGGTCCGTTGCCCATCGCGCCTCCCTGGCCGGCCGCCCGTTGCCAGTCGTGGCACTGATTCCAGTCCCAGTCGTAGATACTCCCCCAGCCCGCGTCCCACGGCTGGCCCGGACACCAGTGAAAGGCCGGCGCGGGCGCCGCCTGGGCGATTCCGCCGGCGGACAGCGCCAGCGCGGCCCCCATCAGCACCGCCGCTTGCTTGATAGTCGCCATCTCCCAGAGTGTGCCTTAGCCGGACTCGCGTCAGGTCCTAAACCGCACGCCGTGCTGGGGGCGGAACCCACGCCTGCAGGGCTCGGCGGCCAATCAGCTGACAGTTGTGAGTGAACGCCAGATTCTTGGCCGCATCGGTGAATTCCCGATTGCTGACAACGATGCTCTTTGTGCAGTCGTGGTGGCGCGCACCGGCGACCACCTGCTGGACGGCGGCGACGCCGACGGGCTTGCCGAGTCGCTTGCACTGGACCGCCACCCACCTGTCGTCCCGGCGGGCAATCAGGTCGACCCCGTAGTCGCCGCTGGCCGGCGTGAACGTGATCTGCCAGCCGGCCCGCTGCAGGCGCGCCGCCACATAGTCCTCGAACTCCGTTCCCGTCATCGCATCAATCGCTGCCATTCCGTCGTCAGGGCGCCTCTCGCGTGCCAGCCGGATCGCGAGAAACAGGCCCACGATCAGGCCGGCCAGACCCACCTTGACGCTGTGTGCGACGAGACCCGCGAAAAGGCCGAAGTAGACCGGCAGGAAGAGGTAGGTGATCTTCATCTCGGGCTGATGATAAAGGCGCTCACCGACATCGGCGGTCAAGCGGCGACCAAATCCGTTGTCGCGCTTTTCCTCCGTCCCGCCCCGGTCCGGCGTCTAGCCGGAAGTTCCGAGACTCCGCCGGGTTTCGGCCACCGCACGCCTCACTTCGGCGTCTTCCCGGCGAGCGCCCGCTAATTCACGTTCCGCACCTTGGGCAACGCGATGCTGTCGATCGCGCTCGCGCTGTTCGGTTGCGTTCTCGCGTTCATCTGCACGCAGCTCGCGATCGTCGGCCGCTTGCTCACGATCGCTGGCGATCCGGTCCCGGTCGTCGGCGACCCGGTCTCGTTCGTCGGCGGTCCGGTCGCGGCGGTCGAGCTCGTTGTCCCGCCGCACGAGTGAGTGCTTGTGCTCGTCAAGCTGGCGTGGCGCGTCAGAGGGGTTGTCGGGAACCACCCACTTAATTACACGCCTCGTCGGAGTGGGCGCGGCGATAGCGGCACGTCGGGCAACATATGGGGAAATCTCCGCACGCTTTTGCGGCCTAGATCCTCGAGGATCAGACGATGACGCAAAGTTCGCGATCCACGCTCGAACCTGCCCTATTTTTCGGCGCAGCAGGGGACGTAGACGTTGATCCGAACCGGAATTCGAAGACGTCGCCGTCGGTGTGGATTACTTCTGCCCTTCCAATAGATGGGCGTATGGGTCGGCCTCGTCACCGACGGATTCCGGCATCGGGTAGTAGGTCTTGATGAGCAGCTTGCCGCCGTCGTCCCAAGCAAACGTCTCGATGCTGTGTGCCATTTGCACATTCGGCTCGGTGCCAAAGTGGTTCTCACACACCCAGGCCATCTCGTTGCCGTTGACCTGAACGGTAATCATCTTAATTTTGAGGATCGACTGGAACATGTCGAACGCGTCCGACGTCGCGGCGGCGAAACCGTGCTTCTCCTCTGTGCCGACGGGATCGAACATGCTGACATCGCCCGGGCAGATCGTGCGCCACGACGCGACCCACTCGTCTTTGCGACCCGCGTTCCACAATTCCGCGTGCTTGGCGGCGTGCGCCAAGCGAGCTTGACGGCTCGGAACCTTGCTCATCGCGGCCCCACCTCCCTCTCGCCCTCGGCTGGCGATCATCGTGGTCACGATAGCTGGACACCTGTCCAGCCGCCGTCGGTGTCGAATAGTGAGTAGCAAGTAGTGATTTATTCGCGCGCTGATTGCCCGACCACTGACATCATCCTCAGCATGCCGATTTACCACGTCGATCCGCACGCGAAGCACGGTCTTGCTTACAGGGCCGGAGAACGGTTTGGCCGATCGCCAATCGGCAGGTTCCTTTCGCGCCGCGTCCTGTTTCCAATCGACCCCTGGCTTTACCGGGTCTCCCGCGGTCGCTATCCGCGAGTCTTCGGAGTAGCAGCTTCAGCGCCGCTGACTAGCACGGGTGCGAAGTCCGGCCTGCCGCGCGTCAGTCAACTCACGTACTTCCACGACGGTCCTTGCCCGGTACTCATCGCCTCGTACCACGGAGGACCTCGACACCCGCAGTGGTACTACAACTTGAAGGCGCACCCCGAGTGCGAGTTCGGCGCCGACAAATTCGTAGCGGCCGAGGTGCTTGACCCTACTGAATACGATCGCCTCTACGGACTTGCCGAGCGGGTCTATGCGGGCTACACGGACTATCGCATTACCACGGCATCGGTGGGCAGACGAATTCCAGTCTTCCGCCTCGAGCCGCGCCCGTAGTTTCGGGCGGCTTAACCCTTGCTCGTAGACGTTGATCCAAACCGGAATTCGACGACATCGCCGTCGGCCATCAGGAAGCATCGACCGGCGTGGGCGCCGGCGGGCTCCATTCGCCGTTCAGTATTTCGGCGCGAGGCCGGTAGAGGCGAATGAGGTAGTTCCAGCCCCTCGGCGTCACGATCGCGTTTGCAGGCGTGTCGCCGGCTGCGGACGCGACGAGACGGACCGTGATCGAGCCGTCGACGTTGGGTTCACCGGTGACGCTGTTGACCGAGTAGAGGTTCTTCTCGTTGGGCTCGAAGAAGCCTCGCTCGTTGTAGATCGACACCGACCAGAAGGCGTCGACGGGAACATCGCTGAACACCAACTCGTAGTCGGCGGGCGGAAGATCCGGGTCTGCGCCGACGTACGTCGCTTCGGAGGTGGGCAACCCACCCCAGCCCGCCGCGCATCCGATGAGGTGACGAATCGGATCAATGTCTTTGCGCGCACCGAACATTCGGTCGAAATCGTTAAGACCCCGAGCGAGCGCGAGCAACGCGTCCCTGGTCGCGTCGAGGCTTTCGAGCTGGTAGTCCGGCATGACAAACGTCTGCGAAGAGCGAGCGTCGATCGCGAGGCGGTCCTGAATCGCCGCGACGGCGGCCACATCTCCGGAGTCATTGGGATCGACCAGTATTCGCACACCGACGAGGACATAGCGAGATCCGTAATAGTCCTTCGTCAACGTGTATTCGCCGGCGTCATGGAAGACCTCGTTCACGAAGTGGTCTTCGTTGATGATCATCGCGGAGAGGTAGCGACCACCAGCATCGGGCAGTGTGAGTCGGGCCGGTTCGGCGAGATCAACAATCGCGAAGCTATACAACGTGTCCCGGTTGAGTCTGATGACGGTCTGTTCGTCGATGCGGGCCGGTGTGCGATTGTGCCGAAAAGCCCCGATGCCCCTGGCTTGGTTCTGGATGTCGCGAAACATCCGGTGGGTCTCCGCGCGGACAAAGTTGTCCGCGTTCACGTGAATTGCCATCGGTCCCTGCTCGCCTCAGAAGCGCCGCCCGAAACGAACGACGTGCACGTATGAAACGTACGCTGCTTACCTGCGTGCACTCTGGGGTGTGGGCGCGTGATTACATGGCTCAACCTGGCGATGCCAGCGATGCACGTCCGGTCAGATCACCATTTACGTTCAGGAGTTACCCATGGGCGACGCCGACGCCGCAGCGATCCGCGCGGAGCGAGGTGACTGGGTCAGCGAGCACCTCGAGACCTATCTGTCCTCCGGCGGCGCGCGGGGCCACATCCTGGACCTGAGCGAGGTCGGCGGCCGTGCACTGACCACGCACTGCTTGATCAAGTGCGCGGGCCGTAAGTCGGCGAAGGTCTATGTCAGGCCGTTGATTTACGGCAATGTGGGTGGCGAGATCGTTGTCGTCGCATCAAAAGGCGGTGCCGACACGCATCCGGCGTGGTACTTGAATGTCTTGGAAAGCAACACGATTGGCGTGCAGATCGCGACCCAAGCGTTCGAGGCCACGTGGCGGGAACCAGAAGGCGAGGAACGCCATCAGGTGTGGGCCTTCATGGCTCACCTGTACCCGCCGTACCTCACCTATCAGCAGTCGACCAGCCGTCAGATACCACTTGTGATGTTGACGGCCGTGCGCCCGATCGACGTCTTCTCCGCGGAAGCTTCGCAATAACCGTCAGGCATCTGCTGCTCAGACGATGAAGAGGAACTCAAGAACCTTTCGAGGACGTTCGGGGTGACGATAAGTCGACGGCTAGACGTTGAACCGGAATTCGACGACGTCGCCGTCAGCCATCACGTAGTCCTTGCCTTCCATGCGCACCTTGCCGGCCGATTTGGCCGAGGCCATGGAGCCGGCCGCGACCAGGTCGCCGAAGGACACGATCTCGGCTTTGATGAAGCCCTTTTCGAAGTCGGTATGGATCACCCCGGCCGCCTTCGGCGCGGTATCACCTTGATGAATGGTCCACGCCCGCGACTCTTTGGGGCCGGCCGTCAAGTACGTCTGTAACTTCAATGTGTGAAAACCGGCCCGCGCCAACGCATCCAGACCACGCTCGGTCTGTCCGATGGACTCCAGCAACTCGGCGGCCGACTCGTCGTCCAGCTCTTGTAGTTCCGCCTCGATTTTGGCGTCCAGGAACACCGCATCGGCGGGCGCGACGAGCGCGCTCAGCTCGGCCTTGCGGGCCTCGTCGGTCAGCACCGATTCGTCGGCGTTGAACACATAGAGAAACGGCTTGGTGGTCATCAGGTTCAGCTCACGCAGCAGCGATGCGTCGGCACCGGCCGCGAACAGAGTCTTGCCCGAGTCCAGCACAGCCTCCGCGGCGACGGCCGCCTCGTGCAGCGGCTTGCGTTCCTTATTGTTGCGGGCTTCCTTCTCCAGCCGCGGGACGGCCTTCTCCAATGTCTGCATATCGGCGAGGATGAGCTCGGTTTCAATCACCTCGATGTCGGCGCTCGGATCGACCTTGCCGTCGACGTGCACCACGTCGTCATCGGCGAACACCCGCACCACCTGACAGATGGCGTCGCATTCGCGGATGTTGGCCAGGAACTTGTTGCCGAGCCCGGCACCCTCCGAGGCGCCCTTCACGATTCCGGCGATATCGACGAATGTCACCGGCGCCGGCACGATTTTCTCGGAGTTGAACATTTCCGCGAGCTTGTCCAACCGCGGATCGGGCAGCGGCACCACACCCTCATTCGGCTCGATGGTCGCGAAAGGGTAGTTGGCGGCGACCACGTTATTTCTGGTCAGCGCGTTAAACAGAGTCGATTTGCCAACATTCGGCAAACCCACGATCCCAAGGCTGAGGCTCACAGGGCCAAAGTGTAGGAGAACCCGCTGCAGCCGATTGACGCACTACCGCGCCGGCATGGCACGCCCAGGCATTGCTAACGAGGTCGTTACGCGTCTTTCGGCATCAAGCCGGTACGGTCGACATGTGTCAGAACAGCCCGACCGGTCGGCGGTAATAGCAGATCACCGCTCGATCGTCCCGTCGGTTCCTGGTGTGCCATGGTGGGCCGCAGTGGTGGTCGCAGTGACCGGCGTCGCGGTCGGCTTCGCCTTCGACGCCGGCTCCGGCAAAGAGCTGACCAGTGTCTTCTCCGGGCTGTACGTGGTGGGCTGCCTGGCTGCGGTGCTCGCCGTCCGGCAGTCCGGTGTTTTCACCGCGGTCATCCAACCGCCGCTGATCCTGTTCTGCGCCGTGCCCGGCGCGTACTTCCTGTTCCACGGCGCCAAATTCACCGGCGTCAAAGATCTCGTCATCAACTGCGGCTACCCATTGATCGAACGTTTCCCGCTGATGCTGTTCACCTCGGCAGGCGTGCTGCTGGTTGGTCTGGTCCGGTGGTATCTCGGCATGGTCCAGTCGCGCGCGGCTGCCGCTACCGACGCCGCCGAGGTCGCCGGCGCCGACGAGAAGCGGCCCGGACTGGTCGCTAGATTGGCCTCGCTCTTGCACCGCGACTCCGCCGACGCCGAGACGCCCGAGAAGGCCACGCGACCCCGTGCCCGCCGGGAACACGCAGTAGAGCGGTCCGCGCGGTCGACGCCCGCCGAACGACGGACCGGGCGGCGACCGGCGACATCGTCGAGGACCCGTCGGCCACGGCCCCCGCTGGACGACGATTCCGAGCCGACCCGCGATCGCCCACGACGCCCGCCGCGCGAGTTCGACGCCGGTCAGCCACCCCGCCGCAGCAGGCAGCCGCGCGATCCGGAGCTGCGTGGCCGTCCGCCTCGGGAAGTGCGCCGCGATCCAAACGACCGGCGCGCCCAGCCGACCGGCCGCACCAGCCGCTTCGACCCGTATGAACCGGTCGAGCCCTACGACGCTCCTGCTCCCCCGCCCCGGCGCCGGCCGGCACCGAACGGCTCCTCGTCGACACACCACCCGATCTCACAGGTCAGATATCGGAAGGCCGCCGGCGGCGACGAGTACGACGAACGCCCGCGGCACCCGCGCAAGCCGTCAGCAGAGTCGTGGGACTACGACGTTTAGAAGCTGGGAAGTCTAGGCGTTTCGGGCTGGCCTGATCTCGCGCGGCAGCGCGAACACCAGCGTTTCGTTGGCCGTGGTCACCGGCTGCACCACGTCGTAGCCGTGCTCGGCCAACCGCTCCAGGACACCCCGGACCAACACCTCGGGCACCGACGCGCCGGACGTCACGCCGACGGTGGTAACACCTTCCAGCCATGCCGGATCGATGTCGTCGGCGTAGTCGACCAGATACGAGGCCGACGACCCGGCGCCCAGGGCTACCTCGACCAACCGCACCGAGTTCGACGAGTTGCGCGAACCGACGACGATCACCAGCTCGCACTCGGGCGCCATCGCCTTGACCGCCACCTGGCGATTCTGGGTCGCGTAACAGATGTCGTCGCTGGGCGGATCCTGCAGTTTCGGGAAGCGAACGCGTAGACGCTGCACGGTCTCCATCGTCTCGTCGACCGACAGCGTGGTCTGCGACAACCAGATCACCTTGTTCTCGTCGCGTACCGTCACGCCGTCGACGGCGCTCGGACCGTCGACCAGCTGTACATGGTCGGGCGCTTCACCGGCGGTGCCGACGACCTCCTCGTGGCCCTCGTGGCCGATCAGCAGGATGTCGTAGTCGTCGCGGGCGAATCGCTTGGCCTCGTTGTGCACTTTGGTGACCAGCGGACAGGTGGCGTCGATGACCTTGAGCCCGCGCTCGGCGGCCGTGGTGTGCACGGTTGGCGCCACACCGTGTGCGGAGAACACCACGATGGAGCCCTCGGGCACTTCGTCGTTCTCCTCGACGAAGACCGCTCCGGCCTTGGCCAGGGTCTCCACCACGTGGCGGTTGTGCACGATCTCGTGCCGGACGTAGACCGGCGGACCGTGCTTTTCCAGCGCACGTTCGACGGTCTCGACGGCGCGGTCGACGCCGGCGCAATATCCGCGCGGCTCGGCCAGCAACACCCGTTTGCCGGTGACCGGCTCGGCCACCGATGCGGTGGCACCGGCCCTCATCCCAATATGTGGGCCCATATTCACGGTCGGCGGCATGTAACCAGGGTACTGGGCAAAATTCGCGCGGTCAGCTTGGCGTTGTCCGTCGGTTAAGGCAGTCTTGACCGCATGGCTACTGCACCATATGGGGTCCGACTGCTGGTCGGCGCAGCGACGATCGCCGTCGAGGAGACGATCCGGCTGCCGAAAACCATCCTGATGTACCCGATGACGCTGGCCAGCACGGCCGCGCACGTCGTGATGCGGTTCCAGCAGAATCTGGCCGAGCTGGTGATCAAGGGCGACTCCACCCTGGAGCACATCTTCCCGCCCAAGGACGAGCAGCCGGAGTGGGCGACGTTTGACGAGGACCTGCCCGACGATGACCAAGAGCCGTCCGACGTCGAGCCCCGCGCCGAGGGCCGGTTCGCGCTGTATTCGGCTCCTGACTCAGGCGCCGGCGACGATTGGGCGCGGGCGGCCACGAAGCCGGCGAAGAAATCGGTTTCTGCGCCCGAGGTGGTCGAGGAGCTGGATTATGAGCAGCTGACGCTGGCGCAGCTGCGAGCCCGGCTGCAATCCCTCGATGTCGACGAGCTCGAGGCCCTGCTGGCTTACGAAGAGGCCACCAAGGGACGCGCACCGTTCCAGACGCTGCTTGCCAACAGGATCACGCGCGCGACGGCGAAGTGACCGACAATTCCGCCGACAACCCGTTTCCGGTTCGCGCGGTCGCGACGCGGATCGCAGCCTGGATCGACAAGCTCGGCGTGGTCTGGGTCGAGGGACAGCTGACCCAGATCAACATCCGGCCGGGCATCCGGACCGTGTTCATGGTGTTGCGTGATCCGGCTGCCGACATGTCGTTGACCGTGACCGCGCCGCGCACTCTGGTCGACAACGCACCGGTCAAGCTCGTCGAGGGCGTGCAGGTGGTGGTCTGCGGCAAGCCGAACTTCTTCACCGGCCGGGGCACACTCTCGTTGCGGCTCAGCGAAATACGCGCGGTCGGCATCGGCGAACTGCTGGCTCGCATCGAGCGACTACGCCAACTGCTGGCCGCCGAGGGCCTGTTCGACCCGCGCCTCAAGCGGCCAATCCCGTTCCTGCCCAACATGATCGGGTTGATCACCGGCCGGGCCAGCGCGGCTGAGCACGATGTGACCACAGTGGCCACTACGCGATGGCCCGCGGTGCGATTTGCCGTCCGCAACACCGCGGTCCAGGGCCCAACCGCCGTCTCGCAGATCGTCAAAGCGTTGCAAGAGTTGGACTCTGACGCATCCGTGGACGTGATCGTGCTGGCCCGCGGCGGTGGCAGCGTCGAGGACTTGCTGCCGTTTTCCGACGAGACGCTGTGCCGCGCCATCGCGGCGTGCCGCACGCCGGTCGTGAGTGCGGTCGGCCACGAGCCCGACAACCCACTATGCGATCAGGTCGCCGACCTGCGTGCCGCCACTCCCACCGACGCCGCCAAGAAGATCGTTCCCGATACCGCTGCCGAGCAGCATCTGATCAACGACCTCCGTCGGCGCAGCGCACAAGCCCTGCGCAACTGGGTGGGCCGCGAAGAACGGATGCTCGCGCAGTTGCGCAGCCGACCGGTGCTGGCCGACCCGCTGGCCGCGCTGACAGCGCGCGCCGACGAGATTCACCGGGCCCGGTCGGCGGTTCGCCGTGACATCACCCGGCTGATCGACGTGCAGGCCGAACGCGTCGGGCATTTGTCGGCGCGGCTGGCGACACTGGGTCCAGCGGCCACCCTCGCGCGGGGGTACGCCGTGGTGCAGACGGTCGGGGGTGCGGGGTCGGCGGTTCTGCGATCGGTAGATGACGCCCCGGCTGGGACCAGACTGCGGGTACGGGTCGGCGACGGCGCGATAGCGGCGAGGAGCGAAGGATCAGCCGATGGCGGGTGAAGGAGTTACGCCTATTAGTCAACTCGGGTATGAGAAATGCCGCGACGAGTTGATCGAGGTGGTACGGCTGCTGGAGCAGGGCGGGCTCGATCTCGATGCATCGCTGAAGCTCTGGGAAAGGGGCGAACAGCTGGCGAAACGGTGTGAAGAACACTTAGCTGGCGCACGCCAACGAGTAGCCGACGCGCTGGCCGCCAGCGAGGCGCAAGATTCTTGACATCGCAAACATTTCTCTGACGTTTATTCGAAACTGGAACACGTTTCAGTTATCCTCGGCGGCATGGGTGACAATTCAGGGACCACACCGACCGCGCAGCTGGGCCGGGTGCTTGTCACCGGCGGGTCGGGATTCGTCGGCGCCAACCTGGTGACAACCCTGCTCGATCAGGGCTATCAGGTGCGGTCTTTCGACCGGGCGCCGTCACCGCTGCCCGCCCAGCCCGGACTCGAGGTGCTCCAGGGCGACATCTGTGATCGGGACACCGTTGCGGGGGCGGTTGCCGGCATCGACACCATCTTCCACACGGCGGCGCTGATCGAGCTGATGGGCGGCGCGTCGGTCACCGACGAATACCGGCAGCGCAGCTTCGCCGTCAACGTCGAGGGAACAAAGAACCTCGTGCACGCCGCGCAGGCGGCCGGTGTCGCACGGTTCGTCTACACGTCGTCCAACAGCGTGGTGATGGGTGGCAAGCGCATCGCAGGTGGCGACGAGACGTTGCCCTACACCGAGCGCTTCGCCGACCTCTACACCGAGACGAAGGTAGTCGCTGAGCGATTTGTGCTGTCCCAGAACGGCATCGAGGGAATGTTGACCTGCGCGATCCGCCCAAGCGGAATCTGGGGCCGCGGCGATCAGACGATGTTTCGCAAGGTCTTCGAAAGCGTGCTGGCCGGTCACGTCAGGGTGCTGGTCGGCCGCAAGTCCGCCCGTTTGGATAACTCGTACGTGCACAACCTGATTCACGGCTTCATCCTGGCCGCTCAGCACTTGGTGCCGGGTGGGACGGCGCCGGGCCAGGCCTACTTCATCAACGATGCTGAGCCGATCAACATGTTCGAGTTCGCCCGCCCGGTGGTGGCGGCGTGTGGGCAGCGGCTGCCGCGGCTGCGGGTGTCCGGCGCCGCGGTGCGCGCGGCCATGCTGGGGTGGCAGCGGCTGCATTTCCGATTCGGACTCCCCCAGCCCCTGTTGGAGCCGCTGGCCGTCGAGCGGCTGTACCTGGACAATTACTTCTCGGTCGCCAAGGCGACCCGCGATCTCGGCTACCGGCCGCTGTTCACCACCGAACAGGCGATGGCCGAGTGCCTGCCGTACTACACGGAGCTGTTCGACCAGATGAAAGCCGCGGCCCGTCCGGCGCCGGTGGCGCTTGTCGCACCGGCTGTGGCCGAATAGTCGGGAGATTCCGCGTCGGCGTGTAGCGTAATGCGACATGCCCGCCGGCAATGATGCAGAGCGAAGCGAGTGCCGATGACCGCCGAAACAGTGTTAGTCACCGGAGCTTTCGGGCTCGTCGGCTCGGAAACTGTGCAGCAGCTGATGGTCGAAGGACCGCACGTTGTCGCCACCGACCTCGATGTGCCGGCCAACCGCAACGCGGCCGACAACATGCCGTCCACCGAGGTGCGCTGGGCCGATCTCACCGACCCCGAAGCGGTGACCGCGCTGCTTGCGGCGGTCTCGCCGACAGCGATCATCCATCTCGCCGCAATCATCCCGCCGGTCTGCTACGCCCGGCCGCAGCTGGCGCGCCGGGTCAATGTCGACGCGACGAAACTCTTGCTCGACGCCGCCGCCGCGCTGCCAAACCCGCCGCGCTTCGTCCAGGCGTCCAGTGTCGCCGCCTACGGCGCCCGCAACCCGCACAGCGTCAGCGACGTGCTCACCGCGGACACACCGTTGCGGCCAACCGACATCTACGGCGCCCACAAGGTGGAAGCCGAAAACCTGGTGCGCGCATCCGGATTGGACTGGGTGATCCTTCGCCTGGGCGGCGTGCTCACCGCCGAGCCGCGGCTCGACCTCGACCTGGACACCATTTATTTCGAAGCGTCGCTCCCGATCGATGGCCGCATTCAGACCGTCGACGTGCGCGATGTGGCACGCGCTTTCATCGCCGCGACCACCGCTCCAGTCGTCGGCGAGACGTTGCTGATCGGCGGCGACGAGTCGCACCGGTTGGTGCAGGGCGACATCGCCCCGTCGATCGCGGCGGCGATGGGCCTGGTCGGCGGGATACCGACCGGACGAAAAGGCAACCCTCACGATGACGATCAGTGGTTCGGCACCGACTGGATGGACACCACGCGTTCAGTAGAAGCGCTTGATTTCCAGCGGATTTCGTGGCCGCAGTTGCTCGCCGAGACCGCAGCCCGGATGGGCTGGCGCCGTCATCCCGCGCGGGTGATCGCCCTGCTGACCCGCGCCTTGCTCACACGACGGTCGCCGTACTACCAACGCCCCGGCCGCTACGCCGACCCGCAGGCCGTCATCGATGACAAGTGGGAGGGCTACCGGTGACCGAACGCCATGCCGTGGTCATCGGCGGCGCGTCGGGCATCGGTAAGGCAGTCGCCAAGGCATTGGCCGCCGACGGCTGCCGGGTAATCGTCGCCGACCGCAACGCCGACGGAGCACGTTCCGTCGCAACCGAACTCGGCGATATGCACACTGCGGCGACCGTCGAGGTCACCGACGAAATCTCCGTGCGGGCGCTGTTCGACGATGCCGGTGAGCTCGATGTCGTGGTGAACACCGCCGGCTTCAGCACACTCGGGCTGATCACCGATTTGCCCGTAGAAGAGTTCCGCTCGGTCGTCGATGTCTGCCTCACCGGCAGCTTCCTGGTGATCAAACACGGCGCACCGCGACTCCGCAGCGGCGGTGCCCTGGTGTCAATCAGCTCGCTCAACGGCCGCCAGCCTGCTGCGGCGATGAGCGCCTATTGCTCTGCCAAGGCCGGGCTGTCGATGCTGACCCAGGTCGCTGCGCTCGAGCTTGCGCCGCAAGGCATTCGGGTCAACGCCGTCGCACCCGGATTCGTACACACCCCGCTCACAGAGGGAGCGGCCCAGATCCCCGGCATCGTCGAGGAATACGTCGAGAACACCCCGCTTGGCCGGGCCGGCACTCCCGAGGACATCGCCGAAGCGGTGCTGTTTCTGTGTAAGGCGCCGTGGCTGACAGGCGAAGTGCTCGACCTCAACGGTGGCGCTCACATGAAGCGCTACCCCGACCTGATGGGTCACATCATGAAGCTTGCGGCGCAATGAGTCTCGGGACTTCGGGAAGTTTCACCGATAAGCAGGCCATCGTCACCGGCGCCGGCTCGGGCATCGGCGCGGCGCTGTGCCGCGCTCTGGTTGCCGCGGGCGCGGATGTGGTTTGCACCGACGTTGACGGCGATGCCGCGGCCCGCACCGCCGAGAGCCTGCAGGGTCCGGGCACCGCGACATCGGCCACGCTCGACGTCACCGACCCGGCCGCGGTGCAGGCCGCCGTCGACGCCGTCGTCGCCCGCACCGGACGGCTCGACCTGATGTTCAACAACGCCGGAATCGTTTGGGGCGGAGACACCGAACTTCTGACGCTGGACCAGTGGAACGCCATCATCGACATCAACATCCGCGGCGTCGTGCACGGCGTGACCGCCGCCTACCCGGTGATGCTGCGCCAAGGCCACGGGCACATCGTCAACACCGCATCGATGGCCGGGCTGACCGCGGCCGGCCAGATCACCAGTTACGTGATGACCAAGCACGCGATCGTCGGGCTGTCGCTGGCGCTGCGCTCCGAGGCCGTTTCTCGCGGTGTGGGCGTGCTGGCGGTCTGCCCGGGCGCTGTCGAAACGCCGATCCTGGACAAGGGCGGCGTAGGTGGCTTCGTCGGTCGTGACTACTTTCTGGACGGCTCGGGCGTGAAGAACGCGTACAGCGCCGACCGGCTGGCCCGCGACACGTTGAACGCGGTGGCGCGCAACAAGGCGCTGCTGGTGAAGCCCACGCAGGCCTATGCGTCGTGGGTGTTCGCCCGGCTGGCGCCGGGTCTGCTGCAGCGCATGTCGATTCGGTTCATCACCGGTCAGCGCAAGCGGCAGGCCGCTAACGCAGCCGCTCGTTGAAAAATTCGACGACGCGCTTGCGCGCCTCGTAAGCCGGCTGGCCGTCGACCTCGCGGACCTCCAGGGTCAGCACCGAATGCGCCGCCCGCGTGAAACCGTGCTCGTTGCCCGGACCGGAGTCGATCTCGATCACCTCGAACGCGTCACCGAGCCGTTCTCTCAACGTGGTGAACCGCTCACTCGGCGACATGAGGTCCTTGCTGAACCGCAGGCCCAGCGCGCACACGCCGTCTTTGGCGGCACGGTCTTTGAACGCGTTCAACTCCACGTCGCTGAGTCCGGGGTCGCGCCGCTGGCGCGGGGTGAACGGGAACGGCGTCGAGGGCTGGCTGAGCACCGGTGCCAGCACGCTGTCGTCAACCGCGGCCGCCAGCGCGAAGCCGCCGGTGAAACACTGGCCGATCACCCCGACGCCTTTGCCGGGCGTCGACGTGTTCAGGTCACGGGCCAGCGCGCGCAGGAAATCAGCGACCGGCCGGTGCTTGTTGGTGGCGAGCGCGGCGAATTCCCTTGCCACACATACGCGTCGGAGAGAATCAAGCGTGTAGCCGACCGTGACCGGACGGCCGGGCTCGCCGAACAACGACGGGATCGCGACGGTGAAACCGCTGTCCACCAAATGGTTTCCCAACCCGAGCACGCCTGGGTGGATGCCCGGTATCTCGGGGATCAGCACAACGCCGGGGCCGTCGCCGCGGCGGTAGACGTCGTGGGTGTATCCGCCGCCGGTGAACGGCGCCGCTGTCCAGCCGGTGAGGTCGGCTTCCGGTGGGCTATCCGCTGCGCTCATGGGTGTTTCTCCTGCCGGTGCGAAGGGAGTGGAGCTTGCGTTTGAGTGGCCGCCGCCAACGTCCGAAACTCCTCGACGCTGCCGGCTCCGGTGATCGCAACCTGAGCCGGGCCGGCCGGGCTGTTCAGCCGCGTCGTCCAGATCGGCTCGACACCACCATCGCCCTGATATGTGACCCACCGGACGCCGTTCACGTCGACGGCTCCGGTCGGATACATCGACGTGTGGACGAGCGTTGACCAGCTTCGCCTCGTCGGCGTTGCTCTGCGTCAAGCTCAGATATTCACCGGCCGGGCTGATGAAGCCCACGATGGAGGTGACGGCCCGCAGCTTCTGGCCGGTCGCCTGATCGGTCCGACCGTCGGCGATGCCGCCGCGGCCGCCGGAGTTGGCCTGCCAGCCGCTGGGCAGCTGCGGCAACCGGACCGGGAACCCGAGGGTCAGCGCGTCGGCCTTCAGGGCGCCGGCCGCGTCGTAGGCCGGAACCGGCCCGCGGTTGATTCCGCCCGGTGAAAACGAGCACATCCCGACCACGCCGGCCAGGACGATGCAGGCCACGACTAGCGGCGCGATCGACCAGAACATGTCGCGGCCGTCCTGCAGCAGCCGGGGCTTGGCCGGTTTGGCCGAGGGCTCGGGCTGCGACGTCACAGCACGAGTATCCCAGCTCCCGAGCGGCAACCTGCCTCTGGGACAATCGGCAACCATGAGCGCAGGTTCTCGTCGTGAAGCCCCGGACCGCAACCTCGCCCTCGAGCTCGTCCGGGTCACCGAGGCAGGCGCCATGGCCGCCGGCCGTTGGGTGGGCCGCGGCGACAAGGAGGGCGGCGACGGCGCGGCGGTCGATGCCATCCGCCAGCTGGTGAACTCGGTGTCCATGCGCGGCGTCGTGGTGATCGGCGAAGGCGAGAAAGACGAAGCGCCGATGCTCTACAACGGCGAGCACGTCGGCAACGGCGACGGCCCGGAATGCGATTTCGCCGTCGACCCGATCGACGGCACCACGCTGATGAGCAAGGGCATGCCCAACGCCATCTCGGTGCTCGCGGTGGCCGACCGCGGCTCGATGTTCGACCCGTCGGCGGTGTTCTACATGAACAAGATCGCCGTGGGCCCGACGCCGCCCACGTCCTCGACATCACCGCGCCGATCGCCGACAACGTCCGCGCCGTCGCCAAGGTCAAGGGGCTGTCCGTGCCGGACATGACGGTCGTCATCCTGGACCGGCCGCGGCACGCGCAGCTGATCGAGGACGTGCGGGCCACCGGGGCCCGGATCCGGCTGATCACCGACGGCGACGTGGCGGGCGCGATCGCGGCGTGCCGCCCCGGCTCCGGCACCGACATGCTGGCCGGTATCGGCGGTACCCCGGAGGGCATCATCACCGCCGCGGCGATGCGCTGCATGGGCGGCGAGATCCAGGCGCAGCTGGCGCCCAAGGACGACGCAGAACGTCAGAAGGCGCTCGACGCCGGCTATGACCTCGACCAGGTGCTGACCACCGGCGATCTGGTGTCCGGCGAGAACGTCTTCTTCTGCGCGACCGGCGTCACCGACGGCGACCTGCTCAAGGGTGTGCGCTACGAGCCCGGCGGCTGCACCACCCAGTCGATCGTGATGCGGTCGAAGTCCGGCACGCTGCGGATGGTCGAGGGCTTCCACCGGCTGACCAAGCTCAACGAATACTCGGCCATCGACTTCACCGGCGACAGCAGCGCCGCGTACCCACTGCCGTAACCACTACCTAGCGAGACCCCTACCTAACAAGGACATTCCCCCAATGGCAGACACCGAATACCGCATCGAGCACGACAGCATGGGCGAGGTCAAGGTGCCCGCGAAAGCGTTGTGGCGGGCCCAGACTCAGCGCGCGGTGGAGAACTTCCCGATCTCGGGCCGCGGGCTTGAGCGCACCCAGATTCGCGCCCTGGGTCTGCTGAAGGCTGCCTGCGCGCAGGTCAACAAGGACCTCGGGCTGCTGGCCGCCGACAAGGCCGACGCGATCATCGCCGCCGCCGCCGAAATCGCCGACGGCAAGCACGACGACCAGTTCCCGATCGACGTCTTCCAGACCGGGTCGGGCACCAGCTCCAACATGAACACCAACGAGGTGATCTCGAGCATCGCCGCCGCCAACGGCGTGACCGTGCATCCCAATGACGACGTCAACATGTCGCAGTCGTCCAACGACACCTTTCCGACCGCCACCCACATCGCGGCCACCGAAGCCGCTGTGCGCCATCTCATTCCGGCGCTGCAGGTGCTGCACGACGCGCTGGCCGGCAAATCCCGCGAATGGCACACCGTGGTCAAGTCGGGTCGCACGCACCTGATGGACGCCGTTCCGGTGACGCTGGGTCAGGAGTTCTCCGGCTACGCCCGCCAGATCGAGGCCGGCATCGAGCGGGTCCGCGCGACGCTGCCCCGGTTGGGCGAGCTGGCGATCGGCGGCACCGCGGTCGGCACCGGCCTCAACGCTCCCGACGGCTTCGGCGCCAAGGTGGTCCAGGTGCTGGTGAAAGACACCGGCTTGACCGAATTACGCACGGCGGTCAACTCTTTCGAAGCTCAGGCGGCCCGCGACGGGCTGGTCGAAGCGTCCGGCGCGCTGCGCACCATCGCGGTGTCGTTGACCAAGATCGCCAACGACGTCCGCTGGATGGGATCGGGTCCGCTGACCGGTCTGGGCGAGATCCACCTGCCGGATCTGCAGCCGGGTAGCTCGATCATGCCGGGCAAGGTCAATCCCGTTCTGTGCGAGGCGGTTACCCAGGTCGCCGCTCAGGTCATCGGCAACGACGCCGCCGTCGCCGTCGGCGGACTGTCGGGCGCGTTCGAACTCAACGTCTATATCCCGATGATGGCCCGCAACATCCTCGAGTCGTTCAAGTTGCTCGCCAACGTGTCCACCCTGTTCGCCGAGCGGTGCATCATCGGGCTGACCGCCAACGTCGAGCACCTGCGGGAGCTGGCCGAGTCGTCCCCGTCGATCGTCACGCCGCTGAATTCGGTGATCGGTTACGACGAGGCGGCGGCGGTGGCCAAGCAAGCGCTCAAGGAGCACAAGACGATTCGGCAGACGGTGATCGACCGCGGGCTGATCGGCGACAAGCTGTCCGAAGAGGAACTCGACCGTCTCCTGGACGTGTTGGCGATGGCCAAGGTCACCGAGGAGTAGACATGCTCAGCGACGAACTCCGCCAACGGCGCCTGGCGCTCATCGAAGAGCACATGAACACCGAGGTGACCAAGGAGTTCGATCGCACCCTGGCCACCTTCAACGGTCACCCGCACTACGAGATCATGGCCACCGGCCAGGTTTTCGACGGCGACGACGAGGTGATGGGCTACTACCGGACCACCCGGACCGCGTTCCCCGACCAGCGGCACGACAATGTGCGCTTCCACGTCACCGAAGACGCGGTGATCACCGAATTCGACCTGCTGGGAACCAATCTCGGTGAGTTCTACGGCATGCCGCCCACCGGCAAGGCGTTCCGGGTGCCGATCATCGCGGTGTTCTTCTTCGACGGCGATCGAATCACCAACGAGCGCATCTACTTTGACAGCGCCAGCCTGGTCACTCAGATCGGCCGAGGCGAACTGCTGGCCCTCGCCGCATCGGGTGAGCTACCCGGACAGTGAGCGACCCGGCGGTCACATCAGTCTCTGCGGGCGGGCGTGTCCGTTGACCCGCCTTCGAGCGACAAATCCCCGGCCAGGGTCTCGTTTGTCGCTGTGAGGCGGGCACATTGTGGGCCGGCTTCACGCCGAGGATGCTGTGGCAGAAGTGATCTCGGCGACTAGACACGCCTAGCTGCCGTTGTTCGGTCCGCCCGAGTTCTGGCCGGAGACATCGGTGATCGGGAAGTTCGGCATCGGCGGCGGCGACGGCGTATTGGGCAGCGACGGAATCTCCGAGGCGGGGATGTCGTGCAGGTCGTTGGCCGGCGGCCCGTTCTCGCGACGCCGTAGACGCTGCCCGGTGCGCGCTGCCCGAGCAGCTGGCTGACCGTGACGAAGTGGTAGTTGTTGGCCTTGAGCACCGGGATGAACTGCTCGACGAGGTCGACCGTGCTGGAGTAGGTGTCGTGCAGCAACACCACCGAACCGGGCTTGATCTGAGTCATCAGCAGGAGCCGGCTGGCCGCTGTGTTGGAGTCGTTGATCCAGTCGAAAGGGATGACGTCCCAAAGGATTCCGGCCAAGCCGGCCTTTCGCGGCCTGCTCGTTGACCGCCGCATTGGTCAACCCGCCCGGCGGCCGCCACAACTTCGGCGTCACACCGGTGGCGGCGACGATCGCGTCGTTGGCCCGGGACAACTGGCTGGGGACGTCTGCGGGCGGCAACGTCGTCATGTTGGGGTGTTCCCAGGTGTGGTTGCCCAGTTCCATGCCCGCCTCGACCACCCGTTTGGCGCCGGCCGGGTTGGCCGCGACCTTGTTGCCGATCTCGAAGAACGTCGCCTTGGCGTTGTTCGCTTTCAGGATGCCCAGCAGCCGGTCGGTATACGGGGTGGGGCCGTCGTCGAACGTCAACGCGACGCACTTGACCTGTGCGCAGTCCACGACGTCGTTGGCGTGGGCGAACCGGACGTGCCCGGTGAACGCACCGATCGCGACGATGGCGGCGGCCGCCGCTGACGCCGGCGACGGTGCGCCAGTACCGCCAGGCTTGGTTGTCCGGTCGTTTCGGCACGGCCGAAGCTTACCGGCGGCGAAGGCCCGCCCGATTACAGCGGGACGCCGCTGATCTCCTCGAGCATCTCGGTGACCAGCGCCGCGATCGGCGACCGCTCGCTGCGCAGCAGCGTGATGTGCGCGAACAGTGGGTGGCCCTTGAGTTTCTCGACCACCGCCGCGACGCCGTCGTGCCGGCCCACCCGAAGGTTGTCGCGCTGAGCGACGTCGTGGGTCAACACCACCCGCGATCCCGCGCCCAGCCGGGACAGCACGGTCAGCAGCACGTTGCGTTCCAGCGACTGCGCTTCGTCGACGATGACGAACGAGTCGTGCAGCGAGCGACCGCGGATGTGGGTCAGCGGCAGCACCTCGAGCATGCCGCGGGAGAGCACCTCTTCGAGCACCGCGGGGCTGGCCAGACCTTCGAGGGTGTCGAAGACCGCCTGGGCCCACGGGCCCATCTTTTCGCTCTCGCTGCCGGGCAGGTAACCGAGTTCCTGGCCGCCGACCGCGTACAGCGGGCGGAACACGACCACCTTGCGCTGCGTGCGCCGCTCCAGCACGGCTTCCAGACCGGCGCACAGCGCCAGCGCCGACTTGCCGGTGCCGGCCTTGCCGCCCAGCGACACGATGCCCACCGACTCGTCGAGCAGCAGATCCAGGGCCACCCGCTGTTCGGCGGAGCGGCCGCGCAGTCCGAAAACTCTCGCGGTCGCCGCGGACCAGCTGGACCCTCTTGTGCGCGTTCACCCGGCCGAGCGCATGCGAGCTGCCGGCCAGCAGCCGAATACCGGTGTGGCACGGCAGGTCTCGCGCACCCTCCAGGTCGACCTCGCCGTCGGCGAACAACGCGTCGATGTCGTCGGCGCTGGTTTCCATCTCCGTCATCCCGGTCCAGCCGGACACGACGACGTCCTGCGCGTGGTACTCGTCGGCGAGCAGGCCCACCGCGCCCGCTTTGACGCGCAGCGGAATGTCCTTGCTGACCAACGTGACTCGCTTGCCCTCGGCGGCGAGGTTGGCGGCACAGCACAGGATGCGGGAGTCGTTGGTGTCGGTGCGGAAACCGGCCGGCAGCACGCTGGGGTCGCTGTGGTTGAGCTCGACGTGCAGCGTACCGCCTTGTGTCCCAACCGGAATGGGCTGATCGAGCCGTCCATGCTCGATGCGGAGATCGTCGAACAGGCGCAGCGCCTGGCGGGCGAACCAGCCCAGCTCGTGGTGGTGGCGCTTGGCCTCCAGCTCACTGATCACTACCAGCGGAACAACCACTTCATGTTCGGCGAAGCGGGAGCAGGCCCACGGATCGGACAACAACACCGACGTGTCGAGCACGTAGGTCCTGATGGAGTCCTGGGAAACCGCTGCAGAATCAGTCACGAGCGCTCCTCGAGCTCATCGCCCGGATCGCTGCCGCATGCGGGTGGTGTCCCCACCGCCACCCATGCGCACGAAGCGTTCTCACCGGGCTGGATGCCCGTGCGGCCCGCACGGACGATTCGGCGGGGGCCGCGGCGTAAGGACCGGGGCCGGCGGTCCTTTCGAGGTTGAGTCGAGAGGCGCCGCCCGGATAGCAGAGCGTGTCGCTAGCCATCGAAAGCGACGCTACCCGCGTTGGCGCATCTACGCCGCGCAGGCGCGCCGAGCGCAATGATGCGGAGCAACGGCGCAAGGTGAGCCCCGCCGGAGTGGCTAGCTGATGACGTACTGCCGTAGGGCTGGCTCGTCGGCCACGCCCCAGGCGGTGATGCGGTCAGAGATGACCTGCTTCAGCTGGTCGGTGCCGAAAATGCCTGCCTCGGCGACGATTCGCAACTTGTCGGCGTAGGCATCGATGTCGGCGCCGATGACGTCGATCTCCGCAGCGCGCGCGGCGATGGCCCCGATCGTCTCGTCGCGGGAGTAGGTGAGCAGGTGCGCGACCAGGTTGGCGAAGAACTCCTCGTGCCGCACCTCGTCGCGAGCGATGTGGGCGATGAGTCCGGCCAGCACCGGCTCCTCGATCTGCGCCGCCAGGTTGTTGCAGTACACCGCGTGCGCACCTTCGAAGAGCGCCATGAACGCCAACGTCTCGATCTGCGAGTACCGGGAGGCGCGGTAGCCCTTGTCCGACACGTGCTCGAAGCGGACGTCCTCGTTGGCGGTCGGATCGATCTCGCGGGTCACCACGAGGTATTCCCTCAGCGCAATCGCGTGCAGGTGCTCCTCAGCGGTCCATCGGCCGATCCACTGGCCCCAGTTGAGCTCGAGGATGAAGTGCTCGACAAGTTCGCGGTGATAGCCGGCCACGTTGTCTTTGGTGATCAGCAGGATCTCGCACGCGTCGGTGATGGCTTTCGGCAGCGTCACCCCTGACGGATCCCAGTCCCGACCGCCCAGGAAGGCGAAGTTCTCGCCCTGCTCGAACGGCACGAAGTCGTGCGCGTACCAGATCTTTTCGGTCGCGAGATGACGATCGAGGTTCTCACCGACCACCGGGTCGAGCTCGAGCATCAGCGCGTCAGGAACAGGTTTGACTGCCATAAAAGTAACTATAACCCGCGTACACAGTTATCATGAAATCTGGCACACGGTCAGACGAGCGACCAATCCTCCAGGCCGTCGTAGAGCGGAAACTCCCTGGCCAGGCGGGTCACGCGATCCCGTAATGCCGACACGTCAGCCGCGCTGCCGGCCGCTAACGCGGTGGCGATGATGTCGGCGACCTCGCTGAACTCGGCGTCGCCGAAGCCGCGGGTGGCCAGTGCTGGGGTACCGATCCGGAGGCCGGATGTCACCATCGGCGGTCGAGGGTCGTTGGGCACCGCGTTGCGGTTGACGGTGATCCCGACCTCGTGCAGCAGGTCCTCGGCGACCTGACCGTCCAGCGGCGAGTCGCGCAGGTCGACCAGAACCAGGTGGACGTCGGTGCCACCACTCACCACCGAGACTCCGGCCTTGGCAACGTCGGCGGCCAACAGTCGCTCGGCCAGGATTCGGGCGCCGGTCAGCGTGCGCTGCTGACGCTCAGCGAACTCCGGGGTGCCGGCGATCTTCAGCGCGACCGCCTTGGCGGCGATCACATGCATCAGCGGACCGCCCTGCTGTCCGGGGAATACCGCGGAGTTGATCGACTTCGCGTACTCCTTCTTGCCCATGATCATTCCGGACCGCGGGCCACCCAGCGTCTTGTGCACGGTGTTGGACACGATGTCGGAGTCTGGCACGGGCGACGGGTGCAGTCCCGCGGCGACCAGGCCGGCGAAGTGGGCCATGTCCACCCACAATTTGGCGTCGACCTCGTCGGCGATCGCCTTGAACGCGGCGAAGTCCAAGACGCGCGGGTAGGCCGACCAGCCCGCGACGATGACCTTCGGCCGAAATTCCAGCGCTTGGGCGCGCACCGCGTCCATGTCGATTAGGTGGGTGGTGGCGTCGACGCCGTAAAAGGCGTTCTCGTAGAGCTTGCCGGAGAAGTTGAGCTTCATCCCGTGGGTCAGGTGACCGCCGTTGGCCAGGTCGAGGCCCAGCAGCTTCTCCCCCGGCGTCATCAACGCGTGCAGTACCGCCGCGTTGGCCTGCGCGCCCGAATGTGGTTGCACGTTGGCGAAGTCCGCGCCGAACAGCGCCTTGGCCCGGTCGCGGGCGATGTTCTCCACCTCGTCGACGTACTCGCAGCCGCCGTAGTAGCGCCGGCCGGGCAGCCCCTCGGCGTATTTGTTGGTCAGCACGCTGCCCTGGGCCTGCAGCACTGCGCGCGGGACGAAGTTCTCGGACGCGATCATCTCCAGCGTGTCGCGCTGTCGGCCGAGCTCTTTGCCGAGCAGTTCGGCGATGTCGGGGTCGACCTCGGCCAGCGGCGCGGTCATCGCGGACTTGGTACGGGCGTCAGGTGCGGCGGTCACGCCCGCCATTCTATCGGCGGGCCACGTCCGTATTGGCTAGGCCGGTAGCGCGGACGGGACGAACGGCTCGTCGAGCAACCGGCCGAACCGCTCGACGAGGCTGACTTCGGCGGGGCGGTCGTCGAGCCAACCGCGCAGCAAGCGATATCCCTCGACATAAGTGCTGGTGTAGGCGCGCCACAGCGGCGACGACAGGAACCGCAGCATTTGCCGGGCACGGGTGTCGTTGACCAGCAGCCAGCGCCGGAGGAACTCCGCGACCTCGTCGGCGTCGCGGTGCTCGTCGTGCAGCATCAGCGCCGCGTCCTGTCGAACGCCGGCCAGCGCCGCCGAGGCCTCAGACACCGCCTCGGCCCGCTCGCCGTTGAAACGCAGCCCGAGGTCGGCGTAGATCGAGGTGGCCCAACTCCCCCAGCCCGCGCCGATCGCCGCGTACAGCGCCAGGTCGGCCAGCCCTTCGGCCATCAGGCATTGCGGCGTGTTGACCAGGAAGATGGTCTGCTCGGCCTGGCCTTTCCGGTTGACCAGGCCGGCCTCCTTGCGGCAGTGCTCGGTGTGGTGGCCGGGGTACGACTCGTGCGCCACCAGGCGTGGCAGGTTGGACATCAGCTGCTTGAGGTCGGCGTTGACGGCGACCGTTGAGCGGTAGTCGCCGAGGTAATAGTTGAATCCCGACCACGGTTTGTCGGTCACCACTTGGTAGTCGACAGTTTCGGTGTCGGGCAGCGGATACTCGGCGCGGACCCGGTCGCGCAGCGCGCTGGAGAACGCGTCGATGCACGCCGCCAACTTCTCGGGCCGGATTTCTTCGCCGACGCGATGCGCTTCCATCCGGTCGGCCAGCGGCCCGGTGCCGCCCAGCGCCTCGTCGAGGCGGGCATGCGCCTGGCGATAGGTCTCCGTGTCGCCCTTGCTGATGTGCACGTCGAAGTAGGCGTGGACTTCATCGACGAACCCGATGTCTTCGCCGGCGAACTTGCGGGCCGCGCATTCCAGCGCCCGTAGGTGAGCGCCCACGTAGTCGGCGCGCTGGGAGTCGAATCCATTGCGGCGCGGTACGTCTGGCAACGCGGCGAGCAGCCGTGCGGCCTGCCGGGCCAGGTCGGCCGGAGTGGGCGCGGGCTCGGCCGCCACGGTCTGGCGCAGCGTCGGATCGCCGGTGAAGGCGTCGACGTAGCCCGACTCGATCCGGTCGAAACGCAGACCGAGGAGCAGGTAGTCGCGGATCAGCGCGTCAGGGTCCATGCTCGCGAAGTCTATTTGCGCGGCTCCTTGTCCCCCGCGCCGCGGCGGCATCGTCGCCGCGAAGTCTATCTGCCCGACGCCCCACCTGCCCATGACGCACTCCGGGCTGCAAGACTGATGCCATGCCGCGGCCCAGCGAGCCGAGCCCCTATGTGGAGTTCGATCGACGTCAGTGGCGCGCGCTCCGTATGTCGACTCCCCAGCCGTTGACCGAAGAGGAAATCGTCGGCCTGCGCGGCATCGGCGAGCAGGTCAACCTGCGCGAGGTCGAAGAGGTCTACCTACCGCTGGCGCGACTCCTGCACCTGCAGGTCGCGGCCCGCCAGAGGTTGTTCGCGGCGACCACCGAGTTCCTCGGCGAGCCACAACAGAATCCCGATCGGCCGGTGCCGTTCATCATCGGCGTGGCCGGCAGCGTGGCGGTCGGTAAGTCGACCACGGCCCGTGTGCTGCAGGCACTGTTGGCCCGCTGGGATCACCACCCTCGCGTCGACCTGGTCACCACCGACGGGTTCCTCTACCCCAACGCCGAGCTGAGTCGCCGAAACCTGATGCACCGCAAAGGTTTTCCGGAGAGCTACGACCGACGCGCGCTGATGCGGTTCGTCACGTCGGTGAAGTCGGGGTCGGACTACGTGTGCGCGCCGGTGTATTCGCATTTGCATTACGACCGGGTGCCAGATGCCAAGCAGGTGGTCCGCCACCCCGACATCCTGATCCTCGAAGGTCTCAACGTGCTGCAGACCGGGCCGACGCTGATGGTGTCGGATCTGTTCGATTTCTCGCTGTACGTCGACGGCCGGATCGAGGACATCGAACAGTGGTACATCTCGCGGTTCCTGGCGATGCGCTCGACGGCATTCGCCAACCCCGCGTCGCACTTCCACCACTACGCGGACCTGACCGATCAGCAGGCCGATGTCGCCGCCCGCGAAATCTGGCGCTCGATCAACCGGCCCAACCTGATCGAGAACATCCTGCCGACCCGACCGCGGGCCACCCTGGTGTTGCGCAAGGACGCCGACCACTCCATCAACCGGCTCCGGCTGCGCAAGTTGTGAAGCTCCGGTTAGCGCTGTCTGCGATCGCCGCCGCCGCTGTCCTGTTGCCACTTCCGGTGGCATCCGCGGAACAAACGGATCTGCCCTTCAACGGTCTCAAAGATTCGAACGGCGTGGCAGTGGCCGCCAACGGGGACGTCTACGTCACCGATGCGGGCCACCGCCGGGTGCTCAAGCTCGCGGCCGGCTCACCCAACCAGTCCGAGCTGCCGTTCAAGGGCCTGAAGAATCTCACCGGTCTCGCGGTCGACGGTGCAGGCGCGGTGTACGTCACCTACTTCACCGACGGCTATCCCGGCGCGGGCGTGGTGACGAAGCTGGCCGAGGGCGTCCAGACCGATCTGCCATTCACCGACCTCGTCGACCCGCGGGCGGTGACGGTGGACGCGGCAGGCGGTGTCTATGTCGCCGACCGCCGCAAGCATCAGGTGGTGAAGCTGGACGCCGGGTCCATGACGCAGACCGTGCTGCCGTTCGAGGGCTTGGAGATCCCTCAGGGCGTCGCGCTCGACCGGGCCGGCAATGTCTACGCCACCGACACCTACGCGCGCGGCGACAGGGTGGTGAAGTTGGCCGCGGGATCCGCAAGCCAGACCCAACTACCCTTCCCCGGACTCAACCAGCCCACTGCCGTCGCAGTTGGCAATGACGGCAGCGTTTACGTGAGCGACTACAACAACCGGCGCGTGCTGAAGCTGTCTACCGGGTCGACCAGCCCGACCGTGCTGCCGGTGGTGGGTCTGTCGTGGCCTGAGGGCCTGGCTGTCGACGGAGGCGGCAACGTGTACGTCGCCGACGCGATGAACGGCCGCATCGTGAAAGTCGCTGCGGGATAGATCCGTAGCACAAGGCCGATGCGGGGACGCTCGCCGCAACCTCTGACAGCGGCGCCCCGCACCGGCGGGACGGGAGTTACGCCGGCAGGCGGCGCACTCCGAGGTATTGCAGGTAACCCATCAGCGCGAACCAGCCGCCGGTGGCCAGCGTCGCGGCGACGCCGATTGCGGTCAGCGGCAACACGCCCGCGGCCACGACGACGAGCGTCGCCACCGTCAGGACCACATTGCCGACGATGAGGCCCACTCCGACGCGGCGCAGATCCGGCGCCGCAGCCAAGCCGTACACCGCCAGGCCGCCGAGCACCAGCAGCGCGCCGCCGCTGAATTCGGCGATCGAGCTCAGGCCGGTGAGCGCGGACAGCGCGTCCGCCATCAACGCGATGAAAAGGCCGACCGCGCCGCTCAACGTTGCGTCGAGCCGCATGGCAAACCGCAACAGGGAGTCGGTCGAGTCGTCGAAGGGCCGGGCGCCCAGTGGCGTAACAGCGGTCATATCGGAACTCCTTGCGATATCGGGTCGATCACCTCTGAGCCTGCCGTTCGGGGACTGCCAGATCGACGCGTGGCACTGCCAGGCACTGCCATGCGCAGGTCAACGAAGTGATCCAGGCCACGTATTCCTTGCCTAGCCCGACTAATCAGCCGTGGTGGCTAGCTGGAGACGGCCACCCGGCCGCGCAGATCGGCAGCGATCAGCTTGGCCGCCGCGTTTTGCCAGTTGTGCAGCGAGCGTTGCGGCACGTCGGTGACGAACCATTGCCACGCCTGACGCGCGGTCGGATCGAGGCCGGCGGCGGTGGCGTTCTGGGCGTAGGCACGCACGCCGACGACGTACGGGAAGTACAGCGAGTTGTAGTGGCGCCACTGCTCACTGGTGCCGAAGTCGCCACCGTCGCGCGGTTTGAGTGCGGCGATGCGGTCGGCCAGCAGCGCCTTGAGCTCGATGGCACGCTCCAACGGCTGATCGGGGGCACCGCGGGCGGCCAGCGCTTCGTCGATGCAGGGCAGCGCGGTCAGCGGGTTGGCGACCAGCTTGGACAGGTCGCCGTAGTGCCCCAGCGCGCGGCGGGTCAGCCGGGCGAAGGTGTCGTCGTCGACACCGTCGAGCGGGTCGGCCAACCGCAGCGGCAGCGCAGACTGGGTGCGCCGCAACGTCTCTCGATCGGCCCGCAGCAACGGCGCCCGCGAGAACACCATCCGGTCGAGCAGGCCGGCCAGCGGGTCGGCCAGCACGTGCACCGACGCCGCGATGGCGAGGCTGGTGAACAGGAGGACAGTCAGCGCGATCTGCGCGGTTGGCTGGTGGCGGGTCAGCTCGATGGCGATCAGCATCTGGCCGCCGAGCAGCGCGACGACCATGCCGGTGCCGGTGAATGAGCGCAGCATGTCGGCCCGCAGCGCCTGACCCTCGTCGAAGGCGTCCCACAGCGCCACCGCAAGTCCGAGGCTCAGCACATCGCAGCTCGTGGACGCCAAGGCCAGCCAACTCGGCACCACACCCAACGGAATGATCAGGATCGCGTTGGCCAACGCGAAGAACATCGTCGCGGTGACGATCAACCCGACCAGCGGGATTTTCCGCGTCCGATGCCGCAGGGCGACGAACATCGCGCCCAGCGTGGACACCGAGATCACCGCGCACATCACCACATGGCCAAGCCGCAGCGGCCCCTCGACGCGGCCGGCCAACGTCGCGCCGACCAGCGTCAGCGCGGCGGCGACGCTGACCAGAACGATCTCGCCGGTGCGCGACCGGTCGTTGTCGTCAGCCCGGGCGATCTCGAGCAGCACCGCGAACCAGGCCACCCCGGGGACGGCGACCAGATAGATCTCGACGTGGCCGAGCATGGCCGAGTGGGAGACGAGCCGCACCGCGTCCAGAGCGACCGCCGTCGCGAAACTGCACAGCCCGACCGCGGAGAACGCGAGAACCGGCTTGCGCGGATTGCGCGCCAACAGATACAGCCCCAGCCACCAGCTCAGCGAGAACACGAAAGCTGAGAGCGCAGCCATGCTTTCAGTGTGGCACGTCACTGGATCGTTGGAGGCGACCCGCTGCACCCGGCTGGCGCCGCACTTGCAATGGCCGGGCTAGGCGCCGTAGCGGCGGTGTCGTTGGCTGTAATCGCGTAGCGCGCGCAGGAAGTCGACCCGGCGGAACGCCGGCCAGTGCGCCTCGGTGAACCACATCTCGGAGTAAGCGCTCTGCCAGAGCAGGAACCCGGACAGCCGCTGCTCCCCCGACGTCCGGATCACCAGATCGGGGTCGGGCTGGCCGGAAGTGTAAAGGTTTTCGGAGATGGCGTCGACGGTGACGGCTTCCACAAGTTCCTCGCCGGTGGCGCCGTTGGCAATCGCCTTGCCCAGCAGCCCGCGCACGGCGTCAGTGATCTCCTGGCGGCCCCCGTATCCGACCGCGACGTTGACGTGGAAGCTGCCGTTGCCCGTGGCGGCGGTGCCTAAAACGGCGTCGCGAAGCCGGCGTGCGGGTTCCTCGCCGATCAGCTCCAAGTCCCCGACCGTGCGCACACTCCACTGGTTGGCCGGCGCGCAGATCTCCTCGACCACGTCGGTGATGATCTCGATCAGCGCAGCCAGCTCGGCCGGATCGCGGCGCAGGTTCTCGGTGGAAAGCAAATAGACAGTGGCCATTTCGATGCCGGCCTCTTGGCACCAGCGCAGCATTTCGGCGATCTTGGCCGCGCCCATCCGGTAGCCATAGCTGACGTCGTCATAGCCGGCGTCGCGAGCCCAGCGACGGTTGCCGTCGCACAGCACGGCGATGTGGCGTGGCAGCGCGGATTTCGATGCGGCCAGCCCTTGCCGCAGCCGCAACTCGTAGAGCCGATATAACGGTTCCTTGACGCGCGGCGGAATGATCTCCACAGGGAACAAGATTACTGTGGCTGCAGGTACCCATCGATGTTCCCGTCCCAACTCATGGAGGCCTGTTGATTCGCGAGACCGACGTCGCCACTAAGACCGACGAAACGGAGGCGCATCACAGCGTCGGGGAAGTCGCCGAGCACATCGTCGAGGGCGTCAAAGACACCGCTGCGGCACTGGTCAAGCCGCGGGCACGGGGCTGGATTCACTTGGTCTCGGCGGTCGTCGCCGTCTTCGCCGGCGCCTCGTTGATCTCGGTGTCCTGGCCGTTGGCGGGGCTCAAAGCCGGTATGGCGACCTTCATCTACACCGCCTCGGTGGTGGGCATGTTCACCGTGAGCGCGATCTATCACCGAGTGCACTGGAAAACCGTCAAAGCCCGCGTCTGGATGAAGCGGCTCGACCACTCAATGATCTTCGTGCTGATCGCCGGCACGTACACGCCATTCGCGTTGCTGGCCATGCCGCACGACGCGGGCGTGCTGGTGCTGTGGATCGTGTGGGGCGGCGCACTTGCTGGGGTGCTGCTGAAAATGTGCTGGCCGACCGCGCCCCGCTGGGTCGGGGTGCCGTTGTATCTGATCCTCGGCTGGGTGTCGGCGTTTTACATCGCGATGATCCTGCACAACGCCGGGGTGGCCGCCATGGTGCTGCTGGCCGTCGGTGGCGCGCTGTACAGCGTCGGCGGGATCATGTACGCGCTGCACTGGCCCGACCCGTGGCCGAACACATTCGGCTATCACGAGTTCTTCCACGCGTGCACCGCGGTAGCGGCAATCTGCCACTACATCGCGATCTGGTTCGCTGTCTTCTGAATCAGAGCCGGCGGAGGCTAGAGCTGGGTGACGCTTTCGGGCGACCAGTAGGCCTTCATCGCGCTGATCTTGCCGTCGCCATCGAACGCCATCACGTCAATCGGCTCGATGAGCATCTTGCTGTCGCCGGCCGTAATGATCAGCTTGAAGTGGAACGCTGCCTCGTGGCCGGCCACCCGCAACGTCACCAGCTCGCACTCTCGCTGGACGGCTTCCATCGCGGAGTAGAAGCCGTAGATCGCCTGTCGGCCGATATGCACCCCGGTGCCGACCGGGTCTTCGACGGTGGCGTCGTCGGCGTACAACTCCACGAGATCGTTGGCGGTGCCTTCGTTGACCAGGCTGATGTAGCGGTTGACGGTCGCGGTGATCTGTTCGGCACTCGGCATAGCTGGGAGGTTACCGGGCCGGGTTTGATAGCCCGAGAGCCGCAGCCAACGCCGCTGCGCTGGTGACCGGCAAGTCGCAGACCCGGCCCCGGCACACGTAGGCCGCATCGGCGCCGTCGACCCGATCACGGCCGGCCAGCAGCGGCGAGGAATCCAACGCACCGCCGACCACGACTGCCCCACCGGGAGCGATCCGGCGGGCCTCGGCCAGCAACGGCGAGCCCGGCACGTCGCAGGCCACCGCGATCTGCAACGGGCCGCGGACGGCGGCTTCGGCGACGGCGAGCCAATGGCCCGCCGAGCGCGGCGCCCGGGCCAGCAGCACGGAATGCGCTTGCAGCGTCGTGCCGGCCGCCTGCAGGTAGCGCTCTACCCCGGCCAGATGCGCTGCAGTGAGCAACGCTTCGGCGATCGCCGAAGCGCCCGAGGGAGTCGCACCGTCGTACGGATCGGCCGGCCGCAGCAGCAACCGCTCGGCATCATCGGCGCTGTCGAACCAGCGTCCCGCGCGGTCATGATCGGCGAAGTGCGCCAACGCGATATCGAGCAGTGCGGTGGCGGCAGTAAGCCATGCGGCCTGCGGTGTCAACTGATGGAGCGCGAGCAGACCGGTGGCCAGCATCGCGTAATCCTCCAGAATCGCCGCGCTCTCGCCGACCCGGCCGCCGAGGCTGGCCCGACGCAACCGACCGTCGACCAGGTGCACGCGCAGCAGCGCCTTCGCGCAATCGGCTGCGGCACCGGCTAGTTCGGGATCAGACAGCGCCACGCCGGCCTCGACCAGCGCGGTGATGGCCAAGCCATTCCAGGCGGTGACGACCTTGTCGTCGCGGGGCGGCTGGGGCCGGGTCAGCCGGGCGGACCGCAGGGCGGCTCGGACGCGCTCGAGGCGGTCCGGATCCTCCGGGTCGACGGGCCGCTGCAGCACCGATGCGCCGTCCTCGAAAGTGCCGCCGGGCGTCACGCCGAAAAGCGCAGCGGCCCAATGCCCGTCGTCGGCGCCGAGGACGTCGACCAACTGGGCGGGTGTCCAGACGTAGGTCGACCCCTCGCGACCGTCGGCGTCGGCGTCCAGCGACGAGGTGAACATGCCGTTGGCGTCGCGTAGTTCGTCGAGCAGGAACCGCGCGGTCTCGGCGGTGACGCGGCGTGCCAACGGGTCACCGGTCCGACGGGCCCAGTGCGCATAGACCCGTAACAGCAGTGCGTTGTCATACAGCATCTTCTCGAAATGCGGTACCACCCAAGCGTTGTCGACGCTGTAACGGGCGAACCCGCCGGCCAGCTGGTCGTACATCCCGCCCCGAGCCATCGAGGCCCCGGCGCGCTGGACCGCGGCCAGCGCCTGCGGCGACCCGGTCCGCTCCCAGTACCGCAGCAGTGCCTCGAGCAACGCCGATGGTGGAAATTTGGGCGCATCGCCGAATCCGCCGTGCTCGGCATCCTCGTCGCGCAACACCCCCGCGACGGCGTGGTCCAGCAGTGCGGGCTCTACCGACGGCCCGCTCCCGGGCAGTCCTGCGGTCATCGATGCCAGCTCGGTCGCGATCTGGTCGGATGTCTGCTCGACCTCGTCGCGACGGTCTCGCCAGGTTTCCGATACCGCCGAAAGAAGTTGCAGGAAAGCAGCTTTGGGATAGTAGGTGCCACAGAAAAACGGTCGGCCGTCGGGCGTCAGGAAGCACGTCATGGGCCAGCCGCCCTGCCCGGTGAGCGCGACGGTGGCGTTCATGTAGACGGCGTCGATGTCGGGCCGCTCCTCGCGGTCCACCTTGATACAGACAAAGCCGTCATTCATCGCCGCGGCCACCTCGTCGTCGGCGAACGATTCGTGGGCCATCACGTGGCACCAGTGGCAAGCGGCGTAGCCGATCGAGAGTAGGACCGGCACATCGCGTTCCGCGGCCTCGGCCAGCGCGGCGGGCGACCATTGCTGCCAGTGCACCGGGTTGTCGGCGTGCTGGCGGAGATAGGGGCTGGCGGCCCCGGCCAGCTCGTTAACCGCCGGGCTCATCGGCGCTGCTCCTCCGTGCCATATCCGGATCGCACTGCTCTGTTGATCGTCGTCAGCTGGGCTCATCGGCGCTGCTCCTCCGCGATATCCGGATCGCAATGCTCTGTTGATCGTCGTCAGCGCGGCTCATGCGGCGGTTGGTCGATCGTGCCGTCGTCGACGGCCTGATCCGGCTCGGGGTGCTGCGGGTCGAAGGACTCGGGCAGCTTCTTCAGGTGCCGGTTCATCGAGCGCACCAGGAACACGACGGCGATCAGCAGCAGCACCACCAGGAGCAGGCCGAACGGGCTGGCCTTGCCGAAGTCGGGTCCGCTGTTGTGAGGGCCGTCCTCAGCCAACAGCGCCAAGGCGGCAAGGTGCAGGTGCGTCACAGCTCGTCCTCGATTCCGGCGAACAGGTCGGTCTCGGGCAGCCGCACCGGAACGCGGGAGCGGGCCAGCTCGAATTCCTCGGTCGGCCACAACTCCTGTTGCCAGGAGATCGGCGCGGCGAAGAAATCGCCCTTGGGATCGATCTGGGTGGCGTGCGCGCGCAGCGCGTCGTCCCGTTGACCGTAGTACGCCGAACACTCGACGCGCGTCGTCACCCGGTCGGCGTGCACGTCGTGCGCGGGATCCCAGTGCTTGAGCCACTTCTCGAACGGGCCGGTTTGGCCTCGCTTGGCGAACTCGTCCTGCAGCTTCTGCATCCGCTGGCGCAGAAACCCGTGGTTGTAGTACAGCTTGGCCACCGACCACACCGGGCCCGCTTCAGTGAAGCGCCGATAGTCACCGGCCGCCTCGTATGCGGCCACCGAAACCTGGTGGCAGCGAATGTGATCCGGGTGGGGGTAGCCGCCGTTCTCGTCGTAGGTGGTCATCACGTGCGGCCGGAATTCGCGCACCACCCGCACCAGCGCCTCGGTGGACACCTCCAGCGGCACCCGCGCGAAGCTGTCCTCCGGCAGCGGTGGCAACGGGTCGCCCTGCGGCAGTCCGGAATCGACGAAGCCGAGCCAGGTGTGTTCGACGCCGAGGATTTCGGCGGCCTTGGCCATCTCGTCGCGACGAACGTCGGCGATGCGCCCATGCACTTCCGGCAGATCCATCGCCGGGTTGAGGATGTCGCCGCGCTCACCCCCGGTCAGGGTCACCACCAGAATGCGGTATCCCTCGTCCGCGTAGCGCGCAAGGGTTGCAGCGCCCTTGCTGGACTCGTCGTCCGGGTGGGCGTGCACCGCCATCAACCGCAGTTCGCTCACGTGCTCCCTGACTATGTGCTGTCGTCTGCGCCTATAGTTCCAGGTCTAATAGTTCCATCCTGGACGCCGGGTCTTGATACCCCGGGCATCGACCAAACCACACCATGACCGAAGCTTCCCCTTCGCCGCCCCCGTCCCGTTACGGGCACGCCCGCACGGCCCGCCCGTCGCGGCGCTGGTTCATTGCGCTGTCCGTGATGGCGGTTGCCGCCGGCGTCGCCCTAGCCCTGATCGCCTACCAGCGTCTGGGCCGCGGCGACGTCGAAGGGACGCTGGCGGGCTATCGGCTGATCGACAACCAGACCGTGTCAGTAACGATCAGCGTGACCCGAAAAGACCCGTCGCGCCCGGTCGATTGCATCGTGCGGGTGCGCGCTAAAGACGGCAGCGAGACGGGCCGACGCGAGGTGCTGGTACCGCCGTCGAAGCAGGTGACCGTGCAGGTGACAACAGTGCTGAAGTCCAGCAAGCCGGCAGTGGTGGGCGACATTTACGGCTGCGGCACCGATGTGCCCGGCTATCTCCGCGCGCCCTGACCCGGCGCACCGGCGAGCAAACCGCGAACTGCGGAAATGTCCTCGACCGCTGCACCGACGGTGGTAGGCTGGTCGGATGCACGGTTCCGGCTGGGACCGTGTATTGCTGCATTAACGGCCATGTGCCGCATAGGGGGTTCGCCCGACTACTGAGGTCGGCAGTACCCGTGGTGGAACGCCCGGCAGCACGACCGACAGCCTGCTGGGGCGGTATGCCGCCCACCGACACCACAAGGAGCACGACGAGATGACGGACACCCAGGTGACCTGGTTGACCCAGGAGTCACACGATCGACTCAAGGCCGAGCTCGATCAGCTGATCGCGAATCGTCCGGTCATCGCCGCGGAGATCAACGACCGCCGCGAGGAGGGCGACCTGCGCGAGAACGGCGGTTACCACGCGGCCCGCGAGGAGCAGGGCCAGCAAGAGGCCCGCATTCGCCAGCTGCAGGACCTGCTGAACAACGCGAAGGTCGGCGAGGCACCCAAGCAGTCCGGCGTCGCGTTGCCCGGATCGGTGGTCAAGGTCTACTACGACGGCGACAAGTCGGATACCGAGACCTTCCTGATCGGCACCCGCGAGCAAGCTGTGCACGACGGCAAGCTCGAGGTGTACTCGCCGAACTCACCGCTGGGCGGCGCGCTAATTGACGCCAAAGAGGGCGAGACCAAGAGCTACACCGTGCCTAATGGCAACACCGTGAAGGTGACCCTGGTCAGCGCGGAGCCCTACCACTCCTAGTGGCGCAACGGGCTCTGCAGCCTCTCCCAGATAACGCGGCGTGTGGACATGGCCCATTCCGCCGGTGCAAGGGGAATGCAAACCCGACTAACCCAGCGCCTGCTCCAGATCGGCGATCAGGTCGGCCTCGTCCTCGATGCCGACCGACAGCCGAACCAGGTCGTCGGGAACCTCTAGCTGAGAACCGACCGTCGACGCATGCGTCATCGCGCCGGGGTGCTCGATCAGCGACTCCACCCCACCGAGCGACTCGGCGAGGATGAACACCTGCGTGTTGGCGCACAGCGCCTGCGCCGCGGCGCGTCCGCCCCGCATCCGTACCGACACCATGCCGCCGAAACCGTGCATCTGCCGGGCCGCGAGCTGGTGACCGGGATGGCTCGGTAGACCCGGATACAGCACCGCGTCCACCGCGGAGTGTTCGGCGAGGAATTGCGCTACCGCAGCGGCGTTTTCGCTGTGCCGCTGCATTCTCAGCACCAGCGTCTTCAAGCCGCGCATGGTCAGGTAGGCGTCGAACGGCCCCGGCACCGCGCCGGCACCGTTCTGCAGAAAGCCGAACGCGGCGTCCAACTCCTCGTCGTTGGTGACCAGCGCGCCGCCCACCACGTCGGAGTGCCCGCCGATGTATTTCGTCGTCGAGTGCAGCACGATGTCGGCACCCAGTGTCAGCGGCTGCTGCAGCGCGGGCGAGGCAAAGGTGTTGTCCACCAACACTTTCGCGCCGACTTCGACGCCAATCTGAGCGATCCCGGCGATGTCGGCGATCGACAACAGCGGGTTGGTCGGTGTCTCCACCCAGATCAGCCGCGTCTGTGGCGAGACCGCCGCGCGCACCGCGTCGAGATCGGACAACGCGACCGGAGTGTGCACCACGCCCCAGTGGCTGAAGACCTTGTCGATGAGCCGGAACGTACCGCCGTAGGCGTCGTCGGGGATCACCACATGATCGCCGGGACGCAGCACCGCGCGCAGCACGCAGTCGCCGGCAGCCATCCCGGAGCTGAAGGCGCGGCCGAACCTGCCGTCCTCGACCGCGGCAAGTGCCGCTTCCAGCGCGGCCCGGGTCGGGTTGCCGGTGCGGGCGTACTCGAATCCACCGCGCAGACCGCCGACACCGTCCTGGGCGAAGGTGCTGCTGGCGTAGATCGGGGCGTTGACCGCACCGGTCGCCGGGTCGGGTCGGTAGCCGGCGTGGATGGCCTTGGTGGACAGGCCTGCTTTGGCGAAATATTCGTGGCCGCTCATCGCCGATCAGCCTAGTCATCTCGCACTAGACGGCACGGATGCGCCGGACGGAAAAAATGGGTCACTTGCCCCATGTGTGGACGTGCCCCCGCGCGGAGAATCACGATTTATGAGGCGGACGCTCGTAATGCTGGCATCGGCCGTGCTGGTTTGGGGTGGCGTTGCGGGCGTGGCCGGCCCGGCTTCCGCCAACTCGTGGCCGGGCTGTCCGCCAGACCATCCCGCGGGGCCCTGTCGCTGGTGCCCGGGAGATCCTCCGGTGCAGACCGGCAACCTGCGGGTGAACCCCGTCGTCTGGGACACCCACGTATGCCACACCTACTGGTATGTCCTCGGCGATCAAGGCAACGTCGCGCGTGGCATTTTCGAAGGCGACGTGCCGCCCGCTCCCCCGCCACCGCCGCCAGGGCTGAATTTCTGCCCGATCCCGCCGTGGTGTCCGTGATCCCGGGCCAACTAATTGGGTGAATTGCCCCATGCGCGCGGGAGCGCGGACCAGCAGAATTCATCCCTATGAGGCGACTGATCCTGGGGCTGGCAACAATCGGGCTGCTGTGGGGCGCGATCGCGGGGGTGGCTGCCGGCCCCGCCGCCGCCGACGCTTTTCCCGGTTGCCCCGAGGACCATCCGGAAGGGCCGTGTCATTGGTGCCCCGGCGACCCGGTGGTGCAAACCGGCAATCTGCGGTACGACCCGGTCCGCTGGGACGCGAACGTGTGCCACACCTATTGGCGCGTCGGAGGCGGTGGCAACGTCGCCCGGACCATCTTTGAGGGCGATGCGCCGCCACCGCCGCCGCCACCGGTGACGGGGCTTATTTGCGACCCTGGGACGTTCACGAACTGTCGTATAGAGACCCGCCCGTAGATCGAGGTGCGCGGTCTCGTTAGGCCGTTCCGACTTCGGCAGCCTCGGTGGCCGGCGGATCCAGCGGCAGGCAGACCGTGGCCATGATCTTGTCGGCCAGCGTCTGACGCTTGGCGTCCCACAGCGGAAACAGGTAGCCGACGTAGAAGATGGCCGCATCGACCGCATGCGTGATCGCGCGCAGCGTTGACATCGCGAATCCGATTGGCTTACCGGTATTTTCGCTGACGACCTGGAACCTCAGCAACGACTTGCCGATGCTGGATCCGGTGGTGCCCTGCCGGTAGCCGAAGTTCCAAACGAAGTAGCCCACTCCGACCAGCGCCGCAATCCACATCACGGTGAGTCCGAATTGCGAAGGCCCCGTCGAGCACGTCTGCTCGACGGTGTTCATGGTGGTGTTGGTTGAACAAATGCTTGCCACGGAGTTCTCCAGCACCAGCCAGCCTGCGATCAGGATCAGCGTCAGAAACAGGTGGTCAATCAGGTAGGCCGCGACCCGGATGATCCACGGTGTGAACTCCTCGCGGGTCAGCCCGCGCAGGACCGGTCCGGGCGGTGGCGGGACGTATCCCCCCGACGGCGGGGGCGGAGGCGGGTAGTTACCGCCGCCCGGGGGCGGCGGCAGCGGGAACGACGACGGCTGCGGTTGTTCGGTCATCAGCGGCTTTCTCTTTGCGTGAAGTAAGTGGCCTGCGAGTGCGTCCGGCTACTTGCGTAACGCCCCGTCGGACAGGAAACCCAGCAGGTCATATCGGGTGATGACCCCGACCGGCTTGCCCTCCTCGACGACCATCACGGCGTCCAGATCCCGCAGGGTCTTGGCCAGCGAGCCGACCTGTTCGCCGGCGCCGATGATCGGCAGCGGCGGGCTCATGTGCAGACCGACGGCGTCGGCCAGGTTGGCACGGCCCTCGAAAACGGCCGAAAGTAGTTCGCGCTCAGAGACACTGCCCGCGACCTCGCCGGCCATCACGGGCGGCTCGGCACCGACGACGGGCATCTGCGACACCCCGTACTCGCGCAGAATGCCGATCGCGTCACGCACGGTTTCCGACGGGTGGGTGTGCACCAGATCGGGCAGATGACCGGACTTGCCGCGCAGCACGTCGCCGACCGTGGGCTGCTCGATCGAGCCGTCCAGCCTGGTCCGCAGGAATCCGTAGGACGACATCCAGGCGTCGTTGAAGATCTTCGACAAGTAGCCGCGGCCGCCGTCCGGCAGCAGCACGACGACCAGCGCGTCGGGCCCGGCTTCTTCGGCCACTTTCAGCGCCGCCACCACTGCCATTCCGCACGAGCCACCGACCAGCATGGCCTCTTCGCGGGCCAGCCGCCTGGTCATGTTGAACGAGTCGGAGTCGGTGACCGCGATGATCTGGTCGGGCACCGCCGGGTCATAGGCCGACGGCCAGAAATCCTCGCCCACGCCTTCCACCAAATAGGGCCGTCCGGTGCCGCCGGAATACACCGAGCCTTCGGGGTCGGCACCGACGACCTTCACCCGTCCCTCGGACACATCCTTGAGATAGCGTCCCGCGCCGGTGATTGTCCCGCCAGTACCGATGCCCGCGACGAAATGGGTCACCTGACCGTCAGTGTCAGCCCAGATCTCCGGTCCGGTCGTTTCGTAGTGGCTGGCCGGGCCTTGCGGGTTGGAGTACTGATCGGGCTTCCAGGCGCCGTCGATCTCACGGACCAATCGGTCGGAGACGCTGTAGTAACTGTCGGGGTGATCGGGTGGGACGGCCGTTGGACAGACCACCACCTCGGCGCCGTAGGCACGCAGCACGTTCTGCTTGTCCTCGCTGACCTTGTCGGGGCAGACGAATACGCAGTGATAACCACGGTGCTGGGCGACCAGCGCAAGGCCGACCCCGGTGTTCCCCGATGTCGGCTCGACGATGGTGCCGCCCGGTTTGAGCTCTCCGCTGGCCTCGGCGGCGTCGATCATCTTCACCGCGATCCGGTCTTTGCTGCTCAATCCCGGATTGAGGTATTCGACTTTGGCGACGACCCGGCCCGACCCCGGCGGCACAACCGAGTGCAGCTGAACCAGGGGAGTATTTCCGATGACCTCACTGATGTGCTGCGCAATACGCATGGCTAGATGGTCTCAGGTGCGACCCTGCCTTGTGTAATTAGCCGGTGGCCTCGCGGATGTATTCGCCGATCTGACGCAACGAACGCTCCGCCTCGGGAATCATCGGTGCGCCAAGCTGGAAGTCGTGGATCTGGCCCGGCCATACCCGCACCTCGGTGGGCACACCCGCCGCCGCCAGCGCTTGGGCGGCCGCACGGGCGTCTTGCAGCAGAACCTCTGAGCCTGATACGTGAATCAATGTCCGGGGCAGCCCGGGCTCGATGTGATCCAGCGGCTCATAGAGTTGCTCGGGCTCGCCGTCCACGACATGCTTACGGGCCGCCTTCGCGACCAAGGTGAACAACGCGTCAAATGCCTTGGCGGGAAACATCGCATCGGTCTTGATGTTCGGATGCGACTGCTTGGGCTCCTTGGCAAGTTGCAGCAGCGGCGAGATGGCGACCAGCGCCGCCGGTTCCTCGTGTGCCTGCTGAAGTCGTTGCGCGAGAGCGAGAGCCAGGTATCCACCGGCCGAGTCGCCGGCAACCACGATCTGGTCCGGCTGGTAACCACGCAGCCGTAGCCAGCGATAGGCATCATGGCAGTCGTCGAGCGCCTGGCCGACCGAATGCTTGGGGATGAGACGGTAGTTGACCACCAACACCGGGGAGTCGGCAAACTTCGACAGCGCGTTGACGATTCGGCCGTGTGAGTTCACCCCGCAGGTCAAGAAGGCGCCACCGTGCAGATACAGCACCACCCGTCGCGTGCCATCGGCAGGCAGTACACCGGGAGCACGGACCAACTGCGCTGTGCAGTGTGGCAACTCGACGGTCTTGCGGACGGTTCCGGGCCCGGGGAGCAGCGCCCGGCAGGCGAAATCGAGGATGCCGAACGGGAAGGGGATGAACGGGAAGTTACCGACCACGTTCAATGCCGGGCGGATCGTCAGGCGGCACGCCAGTGCGGCCATCATCCCAGGGAGGCTCGGTCCGCTCTCGACGACCTCGACGGGCATGCCGTCGTTGATGGGAAACCTGCGCGCCCGCAACACGTCACGGGCACGAACTGCGGTCCGGGGCGACCCCGAAACCTTGCTCGGTGCGGTCATGCTCAACACTCCTACGCCGTTGTAGTACATGTCGACGAGGCAGCTTGGTGCTCAGCCAACCCCGAGAACTTAGCTTGACACTTTAAAGAACTTCAACATTCAAAGAGTCTGAATCGATACCAAGATTGCTCCGACCCGTGATGGCGCTGGACCAGGCGTCGCGGACGACCGGCGCCCGGGCACTTAAACTGGTCGCGTGGTACGAAGCGCACCGCGAGCTTCGATAGTCGCGCTGGCCGCAGCGGGCGCGCTGGCATCGACCGGCACCGCCTATGTGGGGGCGCGGAACCTGCTGATCGGGCAGGCCGCGAAGGCTCGCACAGTCATCCCGAAATCATGGGACGTCCCGCCTCGCGCCGACGGCGTGTACTGCCCCGGCGGCGGTCCGGTGCAGCGCTGGCAACGCGGCATGGAGTTCGACCTGCACCTGATGGTCTTCGGTGACTCGACGGCAACCGGATACGGCTGTCGCAGCGCCGACCAGGTCCCGGGGGTGTTGATCGCCCGAGGGCTGGCCGACCAAAGCGGCAAACGAGTCCGATTGAGCACCAAGGCGATCGTCGGTGCCACCTCCAAAGGATTGTCCGGGCAGGTCGACGCCATGTTCGTGGCCGGCCCGCCGCCGGACGCCGCCGTCATCCTGATCGGCGCCAACGACGTCACCAAGCTGAATGGCATCAGCGCCTCCGCGCGACGGTTGGGCGACGCGGTGCGACGGCTCCGCGCCAGCGGCGCCGAGGTCGTCGTCGCGACCTGCCCCGACTTCGGAGTGGTCAAGGCGATCCCCCAGCCGCTGCGCTGGACCGTGCGCACCCTGGGATTGCGCCTGGCCCGCGCGCAGTCCGGCGCCGTCCGATCGGCCGGTGGCGTTCCGGTCCCGCTGGCCTCGCTGGTCAACGACGAGTTCCGGCATTCGCCGCATCTGATGCTCTCCGACGACCAGTTCCACCCGTCGGCGGCCGGATACGCGCTGGCCGCCAGCCAGCTGCTGCCCGCACTGTGTCATGCGCTCGGCGACTTTGCCGGGCAACCGGTGGCCGCACTCCCGTCCTCGACGGACACCGAAGGGGGCCCGGGGTATTCGATGCTGCGGCTGCTCTCGCGACTGTGGCGGCGGCCCACCACCGGGGTCCCCGCGCCGATCGTCGCAACCGCGTCGGACTAGCTCCTCAGCAGGCCGTTTAACGTCCCGCATCGTCGCCGGCTGGACCCGATTGCCCGGCTCCTCAGCAGGCCGTTTAACGTCCCGCATCGTCGCCGGCTGGACCCGATTGCCCGGCTCCTCAGCAGGCCGTTTAACGTCCCGCATCGTCGCCGGCTGGACCCGATTGCCCGGCTCCTCAGCAGGCCGTTTAACGTCCCGCATCGTCGCCGGGCTAAATTCGGGTCAGACCACACCCCCACGGATGGAGCCGAGATGCCCGAAGCCGTCATTGTTTCAACTGCCCGCTCGCCGATCGGGCGCGCGATGAAAGGGTCGCTGGTCAGCATGCGACCCGACGACCTGGCGGCACAGATGGTCCACGCCGCGCTCGACAAGGTGCCGGAGCTCAACCCCCACCAGATCGACGACCTGATCCTGGGCTGCGGCCTGCCCGGTGGCGAGCAGGGCTTCAACATGGCCCGCGTGGTCGCCGTCGAGCTCGGCTACGATTTCCTGCCGGGTACCACCGTCAACCGCTACTGTTCGTCGTCGCTGCAGACCATCCGGATGGCCTTCCACGCGATCAAGGCCGGCGAGGGCGACGCGTTCATCTCCGCCGGCGTTGAGACGGTGTCCCGGTTCATCAAGGGCAGCTCGGACTCGCTGCCGGACACCAAGAACCCGCTGTTCGACGAGGCCAACGAGCGGACGGTCAAGTCCGCCGAGGGTGCCACCGACTGGCACGACCCCCGCAAAGACCATGCCATCCCCGACGTCTACATCGCGATGGGCCAGACGGCCGAGAATGTCGCGATCATGACCGGGATCAGCCGTGAGGACCAGGACCACTGGGGTGTGCGCAGCCAGAACCGCGCCGAGGACGCGATCAAGAGTGGCTTCTTCGAGCGTGAGATCGTGCCGGTGAAGCTCCCGGACGGCACCACCGTCAGCAGCGACGACGGGCCGCGGGCCGGCACCACCTACGACAAGATCAGCCAGCTCAAGCCGGTTTTCCGGCCCAACGGCACCGTCACCGCAGGAAACGCCTGCCCGCTGAACGACGGCGCCGCCGCGGTGGTGATCACCAGCGACACCAAGGCCAAGGAACTCGGCCTCAAGCCGTTGGCCCGCATCGTGTCAACCGGCGTCAGCGGCCTGTCCCCGGAGATCATGGGCCTGGGTCCGATCGAGGCCAGCAAGAAGGCCCTGGAGCGGGCCGGTCTGTCGGTCAAGGACATCGACCTGTTCGAGATCAACGAGGCCTTCGCGGTGCAGGTGCTCGGCTCGGCGCGCGAGCTGGGCATCGACGAGGAGAAGCTCAACGTCTCCGGCGGCGCGATCGCCCTGGGCCACCCGTTCGGCATGACCGGTGCCCGCATCGCCACCACGTTGCTGAACAACCTGCAAACCCACGACAAGACGTTCGGTCTGGAGACCATGTGCGTCGGCGGCGGTCAGGGCATGGCGTTGATCATCGAGCGGCTGAGCTGACACAACGGAGCACGCGTCTCCTCATTTGCGGCCAAAACTGAAGTAACCACACGGTTCGGGCATGCAATCGCCCGGACTGGGTTACGTTTTGCCCGCTGCCGCCCGGTGGCCAACGCATCCGAGTTCAACTCGGTCGAACAGGAGCGGCGCGATGAGGATCTCCCTGAAAACACTGGCACTAGTGGCGGCCGCGGTGGCAGTCACGTCAGCGTCGGCGGTCGGTTGCAGCAGCAATCCGAAGTCACCGACCGAGTCGTCGAAGTCGGCAACCGCGGCCACGACAAACCACAGCTCGACGGCGAGTTCCGCCCAGGCGCAGTCTGCCGATTACACCCCCCTGCTGATCCACGCCAGTGACATCGATACGCCCATGGCCTTCACCGCAGGCCCGGTGACACAAAACCCGAATGGCCAGGCTGGGGTGGAGACCACGTTCAGCAACGACGACAAAACCCGCCAGATCCACGACACGATCCTGGTTCTTGGTGATCCCGCAGCGGCGGCCAGCGCGCTGGACGCCGCCAAGGCGAAACTGAGTGATTCCGTCCGGGGAACGCCCGGACCAGTTCTCGTGGGATCGGGCGGCACCACAGTCTCGGGCAACTCACCAGACGGCTCCAAGGGAGTCATGATGTTGCTGTTCACAGAGGGCAAGGCGTTCACCACCCTGAACTTTGTCGGCCCTCCTGACATGCTGCCGCCGCCGGATTTCGTCACCGAACTCGGTCAAAAACAGGACACGGCCATCAAGAACGGACTGTCCGGCTGAGCCGGATCGGCCGCGGCACTTGCCTTCGGCACCAAAAAAGCCGGCACGCATGCGTGCCGGCTTTTTTGGTTGTCAAGCGCACTAATCGTTCTGCAGATAACTGAGCAGACGCAGGATCTCGATGTACAGCCAGACCAGGGTGACGGTCAGGCCCAGCGCGATGCCCCAGGCCGCCTTCTCCGGCGCACCGGCGCGGATCATCTGGTCGGCGGCGTCGAAGTCGATCAAGAAGCTGAACGCCGCGAGACCGATGCAGACCAGCGAGAAGATGATGGCCAGCGGGCCGCCGCTGCGCAGGCCCAGGCCTTCGCCGTGGCCGACGCCGAACATGCCCAGCACCAGGTTGCCCAGCATCAGGGCCAACACGCCGAACATGCCGGCGACCATCATCCGGGTGAACTTCGGCGTGACGCGAATGGCGCCCGTCTTGTAGACGACGAGCATGCCGATGAACACGCCGAGGGTGCCCATGATCGCTTGGCCGATCATGGCGCCGGCGCTGGTGCTCGACACCGAGAAGTTGGCCAGCACGAAGGAGATCGCGCCGAGGAACAGCCCTTCCAGGGCGGCGTAGGTCAGCACGAGCGCCGGGCTGTCCTGCTTGCGGGCGAACGTCGCGATCATCACGACGGCGAGACCGCCGAAGGCGCCGACCATGCTGAACAGGCCGGCCAGCGCCTGATTGGCCTGGACCATGAAGTAGGAAACGACCGCGACAGCCGACAGCACCGCCAGGGTGATACCGGTCTTGGTGACGACGTCGTCGATGGTCAGCGGCCGGGAAACGCCTGCCCGCTGGTCGACGTAAGGAGCATAAGGGTCAGCCTGCTGCACTGACTGGGTCGCGGCGCCCGCGACGCCGCTCCCGAACTGCGCGTATCCGCCACGCTGCTTGGGCAGCGAGCGAAATACCGGGTTACTGGTCTCCCGCACCGTCGGTTCCTCTCGTGAGCTGTGAGTTCAGAGCTGTGGGACAACTGATCAACGAACGGTAGTCCAGCCGTGTTCCCAGCGGAAGATTTACCCGAATGTACGGCCGACACCACTCTGGCTAAAGCTTACCCGCGGGCGCCGTCACGCAGGTAACGATCTAGATTGCTCGTCAGGCCCCGACCAGCGTTCGACCAGGGATTCATTGACCATTCACCGAGGAGAGACTGCGCGCGTGACGGACGAATCCGATGACATTCTGAGCCGAGTCGACAATGGCATCGGTTATCTGACGCTCAACCGGCCCAAGGCGATCAACTCGCTGAACCAGAGCATGGTGGACGGGCTACGCGCGGTGCTGACGGACTGGGAGCAGGACTCCGACATCAGCGCCGTGGTGCTCTCCGGGGCCGGCGAGCGCGGCCTGTGCGCCGGCGGCGACGTGGTGGCGATCTATCACAGCGCCCGCGCGGACGGCTCCGAGGCACGGCGGTTCTGGTACGACGAATACTTGATGAACGGTCAGATCGGCCGCTTCCCGAAGCCCTACGTCTCGCTGATGGACGGGATTGTGATGGGCGGCGGCGTCGGTGTCGGCGCCCACGCCAACACCCGGGTGGTGACCGATACGTCGAAGATGGCGATGCCCGAGGTCGGCATCGGCTTCATCCCCGACGTCGGTGGGGCATATCTGCTTTCGCGGGCACCGGGATCGCTCGGCTTACACGCCGCTCTCACCGGCGCACCGTTTTCCGGCGCCGACGCGATCGCGCTGGGTTTCGCCGATCACTTCGTGCCGCACGACAAGCTGGACGCGTTGCGCCAATCCATCGCCGAAGTCGGCGTCGACCAGGCGATTGCCGCCCACGCCGTCGAACCGCCACCCAGTGACCTTGCCGCGCAACACGACTGGATCAACGAGTGCTACGCCGGCGACACCGTCGCCGACATCGTCACCGCGCTGCGCGGTCACGAGGCGGGCCCCGCCAACGACGCCGCGAACCTGATCGAGACCCGGTCTCCCGTCGCACTGTCGGTGACACTGGCGGCGGTGCGCCGCGCCGCCAAGCTCGACACGTCTGGAAGACGTTCTGGCCCAGGACTATCGGGTGTCGTCGGCATCGTTGCGCTCTCATGATCTAGTCGAGGGCATCCGCGCCCAACTGGTCGACAAGGACCGCAACCCGACGTGGTCGCCGGCTTCGCTGGCGGAGGTGACCGCGGCCGATGTCGAGGCATATTTCGCACCCGTCGACGACGAACTGAAGTTCTAGAAAGGCAGCGATGACGAACACCTACGAAACCATCCTGGTCGAGCGTGATGACCGAGTCGGCATCATCACGCTGAACCGGCCCAAGGCGCTCAACGCGCTCAACAGCCAGGTGATGGGCGAAGTCACCACTGCGGCAGCAGAATTCGACAACGATCCGGGCATCGGGGCGATCATCATCACCGGCTCGGAGAAGGCATTCGCCGCGGGCGCCGATATCAAAGAGATGTCCAGCCTGACGTTCTCCGAAGTGTTCGACGCGGACTTCTTCGCCCCGTGGGCCAAGCTCGCTGCGGTGCGCACGCCGACGATCGCCGCGGTGTCCGGCTACGCACTCGGTGGTGGCTGCGAACTCGCGATGATGTGTGACGTGCTGATCGCCGCCGACACCGCGAAGTTCGGCCAACCCGAGATCAAGCTGGGCGTGCTGCCCGGCATGGGCGGTTCGCAGCGGCTGACCCGCGCCGTCGGCAAGGCGAAAGCGATGGACCTGATTCTGACCGGCCGCAACATGAATGCCGACGAAGCCGAACGCAGCGGCCTGGTGTCGCGCGTGGTGCCGGCCGCCGATCTGCTGACCGAGGCCAAGGCCGTCGCCACTACCATCTCGCAGATGTCGCGGTCGGCCTCCCGGATGGCCAAGGAAGCCGTCAACCGCGCTTTCGAGACCACGCTGACCGAAGGGCTGCTCTACGAACGACGGCTGTTCCATTCGGCTTTCGCGACCGAGGACCAGTCCGAGGGGATGGCGGCGTTCATCGACAAGCGCGCGCCGAACTTCAGTCACCGCTAAGGACCAGTGGTGAACGAAGCTGAGACTGCCGAACCCCCGCAGGCCGTCGAGTCGCAGCGGCAGGAAGCCTGGTGGGTTCGGCACTACACCTTCACCGGCACCGCGGTCGGGCTGGTCTTCATCTGGTTTTCGATGACGCCGTCGCTGTTGCCCCGCGGTCCGCTGTTTCAGGGTTTGGTCAGCGGCCTGGCCGGCGCAATCGGTTACTCCATCGGGGTTTTCGCGGTATGGCTGGTGCGGTTCATGCTCTCCCGGGACTCCAGCCCACCGGCACCACGGCGGGCCTGGCTGGTGCTGATCGTCGTCGGCGTGATCGGCATGGTCGCGATGGTGATCTGGTTCCACGTCTGGCAGGACCGGGTACGCGATCTGATGGGCGTCAAGCATCTGGTGTGGCTCGACTACCCACTGACCACCGCGGTGTCGTTGCTCGTGCTGTTCGGCGTCGTCGAAACCGGCCAGCTGATCCGCAAGCTGGTCCACTTCCTCGATCTGCGACTTGATCGGATTGCGCCGCCGCGGGTTTCGGCCGTGATCGTGGTATCGCTTCTGGTCGCTCTGACGATCGCGTTGCTCAACGGCGTGGTGGTGAAATTCACGATGCGGACCTTGAACAACACGTTCGCCACGCTCAACAACGAAGTAAAACCCGGTAGCGCCGCGCCATCGACGCCGCTGCGGTCCGGCGGGCCGCAGTCGCTGGTGACCTGGGAATCGCTGGGACACCAGGGCCGGATCTTCATCAAGGGCGGGCCCACCGTCGACCAGCTCACCGCGTTCAACGGCGCGCCGGCCATCGAGCCGATCCGCGCCTACGCCGGACTGGACTCCGCAGACGGCATCACCGCGGCCGCGGAGCTGGCCGCGCGAGAGTTGGAGCGCGAGGGCGGATTACGCCGAGCGGTCATCGCGCTTGGAACCACCACCGGCACCGGCTGGATCAACGAGGCCGAAGCCGACGCGCTGGAGTACATGTACAACGGCAACACCGCAATAGTGAGCATGCAGTACTCGTTCCTGCCCAGCTGGCTGTCGTTCCTGGTGGATAAGGAGAATGCGCGCCATGCGGGCCAGGCGCTGTTCGAGGCTGTTGACCGGCTGGTGCGTCGACTGCCGGAAGCGCAGCGCCCCAAGCTCGTCGTGTTCGGCGAGAGCCTGGGCTCGTTCGGCGGCGAGGCGCCGTTCATGAGCCTCAACAATGTGTTGGCCCGCACCGACGGTGCGCTGTTCTCGGGCCCGACGTTCAAGAACACCATCTGGACCGATCTGACCGCGACCCGCGACCGCGGGTCGCCGGAGTGGCTGCCGCTCTACGACCACGGGCTTTCCGTGCGATTCGTGGCACGTCCTGACGACCTGAAACGCCCTGAATCACAATGGAATACGCCGCGGGTGGTGTATCTGCAGCACGCGTCGGATCCCATCGCCTGGTGGGATCCCGGTCTGCTGTTCCGCCAGCCGGACTGGTTACGCGAAAAGCGTGGGTACGACGTGCTTCCCGAGACCGAGTGGATTCCGGTGGTGACGTTCTTGCAAGTGTCGGCCGACATGGCGGTGGCCGTCGATGTGCCGCAGGGCCACGGTCATGTGTACGTCGCCGACGCGGCCAACGGCTGGGCGGCGGTGCTGCAGCCCCCGGGATGGACGCCGGAGAAAACCGCCAAATTGCGCCCATTGCTGCACGCCAGCGACGGCTAACGCCAGGTAAACGGACGCTGTGAGTATCCCAATGGTTTTGGGCTACTAGCTAGTCGGTCGAACAATCAAGTGGCAGGATTCACAGTATTCGGTACCCCGTAGAGGGAGAGGCCAATGACCTGGACAATTGCCAAGATTGCGGTGGCAGGAGCGCTCACCGCGATACCGCTTGCGGCGGTGGGCATCCCCGTGTGCGGGGCTGAGACGTCCGGGGGCACGCCGATCGTGCTGCCGGTGCCGCTGCCGGCGGACCCGCAGATCGAGCCGGAACCGCCCGCGCCATCGCATCACGGGGAGTACTACAACCCCGACGACTACAACGACTGGTACAACTCGTACAACGCCGGAGCCGACGGTGGGGGCGGCGGAGGCGGCGGCTAGGTCGCGGTCACCAGGCCGGCGGCGGCCAGCGCGTGATAGCCGCCGACCACGTCTGTTGCGCGGTGCAGGCCGAGGTCCTGCAGTGCCACCGCAGCCAAGCTCGAGGTGTAGCCCTCTGAGCACAGCACCACCCATTCGACGTCGTCGCTGATCGCCTGCGGCAGACGGGCATCGCTGGTGGGATCGCAGCGCCACTCCAACACATTTCGCTCGATGACGAGCGCGTTCAACTCTTGCGGCACCTCCCCTTCGTGCGTCCGCTGGGCCTGTGGCCGGATGTCGACCAGCAACGCGCCGCGGCGCAGCGCCGCGGGCACCTCGTCGGCCGCCATGCGGCACAGGCGGTTCCGCGCCGATTCCAGCACGCGATCAATACGACTCATCACTTCTCCGGTTGGTCGGTCAGCTCAGTTCGCTTGCGCCGCAGCCGATGTTGATCGGTCACCTCGTAATACGACATCACGGTCAACGGCGGCGAATAGGCGTGCACGCTCAGCGACGGCTCCTGGGGACCGGACAGCGATGTCACCGAGGCGCGCGGACCGGTCGGAGCCCAGACCACGTCGTGCACCCAGCCCAGCGGGAAGGCGGCCTGATCCCCCGCCGCGAGCCGTCGGCAGCGCAATTGCTCCCCGTCCCAACGGAATTCGTCCAGCGATCCAGACAGCAACGTCACGGCGCCAAGCGATCCACCGTGGTCGTGCAGCTCGGTACGGTGCCCGGGCACCCAGCTGATCAGCCAGACGTCGACTTCGTCGTCGCCGTGCAGTCGCATGAACCAGCGGTCCTCGGTGGGCACCCCGCCCGGCGGGACGATGTGGTCGTAGTGTCCGCTGAGCACGTCGTCAGCGGTTCGGTCGGTGATGTGTAGCAGATCGGCCAGGCGCAGCCGGGTCGGGCCGGGAACGGCTCGCAGCGGCGAGGGTCGCGACCGGACGGGCGCAGGAACGAGGTTTGTGGAAACCATGCAGGAGACTCCAGGGCGACGGGCGTATTCAGGGGCGGCGGCAGACTAGGGCCGACAACACTCCCAAAAACGGGTTCGCTGCATCACGGCCGCCAGTGTTGCATAGATTGACCAGGTGCGGCGGCGCCCATCTGGACCCCTGATGCGAGGCACGGTTGCTGTCCTGACCATGACCGCAACCCTGGCCGGTTGCTCGGCTAACGGTTCGAAAGCCCCGCCCGCGCCGGTGACACCGTCGGGCTCGTCGAAGGCGACGGCGAGCACGATGCCTGGCGTCGTCTCCCTGTCTCCCGCGGGCGTCACGACCAAGATCGACGTGCCGGCACACTCCACCGAAGAGGAGTATTTCCAGGCCTGTCATGCGGCGATGGTGTGGATGCAGGCCCACCCGGGCGACAAGCAGACACTGGCCGAGCGGTACTTGGCGGCGGTGCAAACACCCGGCGTCGTCGGACCGGGGACCTGGAACATCGCGTGGTCGGCATTGTCACTGCCCCGGCAGGCCGGGGTGATCGTTGCGGCCCGCGCGGCCGCGGGCGGCGAATGCGGCTGAGCCGCCGGGGTGTGCCGTGTAATTCGGATCACGATTGATAAAACCCGGGCCGCGCAGGCGAAGATGAACGCATGACCGACTCAGACATCAGGCCGGAGCCGGGACCCGGACTGCTCGACGCTCCCCGGCCGCGGGTCGCGTTGGCCCTCGGCAGTGGTGGCGCGCGTGGCTACGCCCACATCGGGGTGATCGACGAACTGCACGACCGCGGTTACCAGATTGTCGGTGTGGCCGGCTCGTCGATGGGTGCGCTGGTCGGCGGGTTGCAAGCGGCGGGGCGACTCGACGAATTCACCGAGTGGGCGCGGTCTTTGACGCAGGTGGCAATTCTGCGGCTGCTAGATCCCACGTTGACCGCCGCCGGGGTGCTGCGCGCCGAGAAGATCCTGGACGCGGTGCGCGACATTCTCGGTTCCGTCTGCATCGAGGAACTGCCGATCCCCTACACCGCGGTGGCCACCGATCTGCTGGCCGGCAAATCGGTGTGGTTGCAGCGCGGGCCGGTCGACGAGGCTATCCGGGCATCCATCGCGATTCCGGGCGTCATCTCGCCGCACGCCGTCGACGGGCGACTGCTGGCCGACGGCGGGATCCTCGATCCGGTGCCGATGGCGCCGATCGCGGCCGTCAACGCCGACCTGACCATCGCGGTCAGCTTGTCGGGCAGCGAGACCGGCGGCGAGCCCGAGCCGGAACCGCGATCATCGGGTGAGTGGCTGAACCGGGTGCTGAGCAGCACGTCCGCCCTGTTCGACTCGCCGACCGCGAGGTCGGTCCTGAGCCGGTTCGGCGCGTCGAGCCCGGAGGACGGCGACTCCGCCGACGAGCCGTCCGCGGACTACTCGGTCGACGAACCCGAGGTACCCAAACTGGGCAGCTTCGAAGTGATGAACCGGACGATCGACATCGCCCAGGCGGCGCTGGCCCGTCACACGCTGGCCGCCTATCCGCCCGACCTGCTGATCGAGGTGCCCCGATCGGCCTGCCGCAGCCTGGAATTCCACCGGGCCGCCGAGGTGATCGAGGTCGGCCGCACGCTGGCGGCCACCGCGCTGGACACCGTCGACCTGACGCGCCGGGTTACCTGACGCCGAGCTCACCCGACGCCCAAAAACGCGGCGACCGCCGCCGCAACGCGCCGGCCCTGCGCTCGCCCGGCCCGTGCGGACGCGGGACGGCAGCGCGGATCCAGCGGGTTCGGCCCGAAAGCGTCCAGCGACTCGTCGTCGGCGAACACCCCGAACGCCGTGCCACCGAAGCCGTCGATTTCGGTGGCCGCCCCGGCGCCGAACGCGGATGGCGCGTCCGGGCCGGCTGGTACCAAAACGACTGCCGTGGAACAGTCTTCGACGAGGTGCAGGTTGATCGTGCTACCGATGCCGCCGTCCATGTATCGCCGGTCCGCGATCGTCACCGGCGGCCACGCCCCGGGCACAGCGCAACTGGCGGCGACCGCGTCGACCAGGTCGACACCGGAATCACGGTCGAGCACCACCAATTCGCCGGTGTCGATGTCGATGGCGGTGATCCGCAACGCTCGCTGCGGCCAGACGTGTGAGGGCAACCGTTGCGCGATGACCTCGCGGCGAACCGGCGCGGCGACGGTTTCGGCGGCCAGCGCCACCGCACCGATTCGCTGTCGCCGCTGGGAGAGCGTGGCGTCTCGATCCGACAGTGCGGCCAGGAAAAGCTCTAGTATGCCGTCGATTTCGACACCGGGGTCGATTTCGGCCGATCCCTCGCTGAGTTGGCGCGCGAACAGCCTCGACAGACTCTGCTCGGTGCCGATCTGCGCGACCACGGCCGAGCCGGCCGAAGTGCCAAGCAGCACATCGGAATCCAGCAGCGCCCGCGCGGCGCCGGGAGACTCGTCGGAGATACCCCGCAGAATTCCGGTCTCCCAAGCGATTCCGGCAACGCCGCCCCCACCGAGCACCAGCGCTAGGGTGCTCATCGAACGGTCGGGTGCAGCGAGGCCTGGGCCTCGGGACTCAGCTCTTCGGCGCGCAGCAGGTGCCGCGGTGGATCCGGCAACACCAGATCCCGACTGATGTTCAAGCCGGCATCGACGTGCACCAGCTCGCCCGGCTCGAGTAGTTGCCAGCGCACGGCGTCATCCATCGGCTCGGTGGCGAACACCACCGACGGCCGCTGCTGAAGGCTCTGCGAGTCGGCCCGAATCCGGTTGGTGCGCAGGTGGAATCGGTGCTGCGCGGGAGGCTTGCGACGGTCCGACACGTACAACTCGTGCGACTCCGGGTAGCGCAGCGCCCACAGGTCGGTGGCGGTGCTGAGCAGAATGTTGACCGCGTAGATCGGTACGTTGGCCGCCAGCCATGTCATCGCGTCGACCAGACCCGCGGTGACATCGCCCTCGTGCGCCCGGATCGATGCGGTGATCAACGCGAACACCCGCTCGGAATCCGTCTGCCCCAAAACCAAATCGGCAGTGCCCACTTCGCCCAGCCGCTCGTCGAGAATGTCGAGACCCTCCACAACGCCGTTGTGCGCGAAGATGCGGCCGTCCTGCAGGAACGGGTGGGTGTTGACGGTCTCGTGCGATCCGGTGGTCGCGTACCGGACGTGCGCGATGAAAGTGGTACCGGTCAGGTCGTGGGCTTCGGTGGCGAACTCGGCGTCTTGCCACGCCGCGATCGGGTCCTTGTGCACGTGCGGTTTGCCCTCGGCGTCGAAGACCCCGAGCCCGCTGCCGTCCGGGTTTCGCCGGCTCTGCTCAGAAAGGTTGTCCGGAGCGTCCAGCAACCAAAACGTCGCGGTGACAACATTTGTGCCGGCATGCAGCCCGAAAAGCCGGCACATCAGCGCATCAACTCGGCCGACGGGCTGGCCAGCGACGGGCGCGCGTCGCCCCGACACAGCGGCGGCACCGCGAATCTCGATGCGGCATCGGTGGTCCAGGTCCAGCCGACCGCGGTCTCGTGATCCGGAATGACGCACGATTGCTCGGCCGTCAGTGTGCTTGCCATGCGGGCAGGTTACCGCGACAGTCCGGGCGCAGCCCGGCCGGTGATCAGCGGCAGATCGAAGAACGTTTGAATTCCCGGTGCGGCCGCGCAGGTCGCCGGAACGGCGTTGACGCAGTGGGCCGCGGTGGCCACCACCCCGGGATTGCTTTTCAGGCCGGCCGCGACGCTCTCCGGTTGCCAGCCCTTCACCGTGACGAAAGTGTCCGGGTGGCCGCGGACCTCGATTTCATAGCGCTCGCCGGCCGGGCCGAACGTCCAAGGCGGGTCGAGGTTTTCCTCTCCCATCAGCCAGTTGACCGTGATCCGAACCACCACGGCGTCGCCGACCAGCGCTTCCCAGTGGAAGCGGCGCCCGGCGACCTGCCCCGCTTCGATGACGCCGATGGGCGATTCGATCGGGCCGGTGGCCACCGCCACCTCCTGCGAGGTGCGGATCTGCGGATCGGCGGCGAAGCCGATCTTGTCCACGCACAGCCGGACGGACTGAAAGAATCCGCCGTCGAGAATCTTCTGCATCGGACCGGTCAGCGCCTTGTCCGGTTCGCCGCCGAAACCCATCACGTAGCGCAGCACATCCGGCGCACCGTAGGTCCGCAGGTCGGAAAACTCTTCAGCCCGAACGAAATTCACTCCGGTCGACATCACCGAGAGCAGCAGCGGGAAGAGTTCGGTGGCCGCGCCGGGCCCGATCCCGGCGCCATGCAACGTGACGTTGCCGGCCCGGGCGGCGGCCTCCAGCGGAGCGGCTTCTTTATCGCCCGGGTAGAACCAGCCGACCGGCGTGACGACGTTCTTGCCGGAGCTCAGCAGCGCCACGACCTCGTCGACGTTGGGCAGCAGCGGCGCGTAGATCACCGCATCGGCATCGAGCCCGAGGATGTCGTCGATGCTGTTGGTTGCGGTGACGCCGAGCGGCGACCAGCCGATGATGTCACCGACGTCCTTGCCGCCCTTGTCTTCCGAATGCACCCAACACCCGGCGAGTTCGAGCTCGGGATGCTCGAGGATGCCGTTGATCGCGGCGACGCCGACCGACCCCGTTGCCCATTGGACGACCCGCAGGCTCATGATCGAGTTCCCTTCAGTCTCGCGCTTCGCTGACCTCGTAGACATCGTCGGCGTACCTGGACCGGATGGTCTTCTTGTCGTATTTACCGACGCTGGTGCGGGGGATCTCGTCGACGAATGTCCAGCGCTCTGGCAACCACCAGCGAACAACCTTGTCGGCCAAGAATTTTCGTAGGCCATCAGCATTGATGCCCGATCCTTCGCGGGCGACGATGACGGCGAGCGGACGTTCCTGCCAGCGTTCGTCGGGGACCGCGACCACGGCGGCTTCGACCACATCCGGGTGCCCGACCAGGGCGTTCTCCAGGTCCACCGACGAAATCCATTCGCCGCCGGACTTGATCACGTCTTTGGCGCGGTCGGTCAGGGTGATGAAGCTGTGCTCGTCGAGGCGGCCGACGTCACCGGTGCGCAGCCAGCCGTTGTCGAACTTCGACTCGTCGTGACCCTTGTAATAGGAACCGGTGATCCACGGACCTCGGACCTCTACCTCGCCGACAGCCTCGTTGTCGTTGGGTAGCACCTGCCCGCCATCGTCGACGATCCGGGCCTCGACACCGCACAGCGGCTGACCCTGGGTGGCGCGGAAGGCCCAATGCTGGTCTTCCGGCGTGCCCGGCGGCGGCCACGCCATGCTGGCGGTCGGTGACGTCTCCGTCATGCCCCACAGCTGGCGGATCTGAACGCCGTGCCGTTCCTCGAAGGTGCGCATCAGCGAGACCGGCACCGCCGAGCCACCGCAGGGCACCATGCGCAGCGAGGAGACATCGTGACCGGGGTTTTTCTCGAGGTAGTGCATGACGTCGTTCCAAATGGTCGGCACGGCGCCGGCGACGGTGGGCCGAAGCGTCTCGATCATGTCGACCAGCGACTTGGCGTCCAGGTGCCGGTCGGGCAGCACCAGATCCGCACCGGCCATCAGTGCGCCGTACGGCAGTCCCCACGCGTTGGCGTGGAACATCGGGACGATCGGCAGCACCGAGTCACCGGAACCGATGCCGATCCCGTTGCTGGTGCAGATCGCCATCGTGTGCAGGTACGTGGACCGGTGGCTGTAGACGACACCCTTCGGGTTACCGGTCGTGCCGCTGGTGTAACACATTGCAGCGGCGGAATTTTCGTCGACATCCGGCCAATCGAATTCGGCCGATTCGGCATCGACGATGTCGTCGTAGCGCAGCACCGTCTTGCCCGAATCCTCGAGTGCCGCGACGTCGCCGTCGCCGACGGCGATCACGGTGTGCACGGTCTCGAGTTCCCCGAGGATCGGCGCCAGGAGTTTGGCCAGGGACAGGTCGACCACCACGACCTGGTCTTCGGCCTCGTTGGCGACGTAGACGACCTGCTCGGGGAACAGCCGGATGTTGAGCGTGTGCAGCACCGCGCCCATCGCGGGCACCGCCGTGTACGCCGTCAGGTGTTCGGCGTTGTTCCACATGAAGGTCGCGACCCGCTGGTCGCCGCTGACGCCGATGCGCCGCAACGCATTCGCCAGCTGCGCTGCCCGCTGGCCGAGCTCCGCATAGGTGCACTCGCGGTAACCGTCGCCGGTGGCCGTGTAGACCTTCCGGGCTCCGTGAACGCGGGTGGCGTGCCGCAGGATGGCGGTGATGGTCAGGGGAAAGCTGTGCATCGTGCTGTACATCGCTGGACCGCCTAAGGTTGCGCCTTGCTACCCGGGCCGGCCCGCCAAGCGCCCGCCCTCGTGGCGATCATTGCACGCCCGATCAACCGCCATGTCGGCGATGTGACCCCTAGGCCAGGGTCGGCTCCAGCTTCAGCAGGTCGGAGAACGCCCATCCACGCGGGGCGGTCCAGTCGTCGCCCGATGTCAGCGCCTCAGTCGGCGCACTTGCTGCGGCGATCTCCAACACGGTGACCGTGCCGGCATAGTCGGCGATGTAGAGCCGCTCACCGTCGGGGCTCTCGAACGCGCACGACGGCTGGTCGCCGACCGTGATGCTGCCGAGCACGTCCTGGGTGACGGTGGACCACACGGTCACGTGCTGATCGCCGACCAGGTAGGCCCGCTCGCCGTTTCGGCTCAGCGTCAGCTGCGCGAGCATCCCCGCGGCGTCGCCGATCTTGTAAGTGGCGTTGATGGCCGAGTGACGGGTGTCCACCACGTCGAGCACCGTCCCGAAGTCCGGACCGCTGCTGGCGACGTAGGCGATGGCGCCGTCCGGGCTGAGGGCGATATCGCGGATCGGCGAACCGATTTCGACGGTGCCGACCACCCGGTTGCGCTGGGTGTCGACCACCAGCAGCTCTGCCGTGGACGCACCGTTGGCCGCGATGTACAACCGGCGGCCGTCCGCGCTCACCCGCACGCAGTTGATTGAGGTGGCCGCGATGTCGACGGAGTTCTTGTTGCCGGTTGCGGTGTCCAGGATCGCGACGTCGGCGCCGTCATCGCCGGTGCGTGCGGCGTAGACGTATCGCCCGTTCGGGCTGACCGCCAGGTCGGTGACGCTGAACGCCACGGGGTAGCTCGCGACGATGTATTCGGAGTCGGTGTCGAAGGCCAGAATCTCGTCGTTGGCGGCAGACACGCTGCTGACGTAGGCGCGCCGACCGGACATGGCGACCGCCAATGGTTCGTCGACGTCGGTCACGGTCAGCCCGGCCGCGCCATTGGTGGTGTTGATCAACGAGACGCTGTCGTCGCCGTGGTGGGTCACCGTCAGTTGTCCGCCGTCGGAACTGACCGCCATGCCGCTGACGGCGCCGCGCCCGATCGCGATCTCGCGGACAGCGGTGAAACCTATTGCCTCGTTCATCTGAGGAGCTACGTCGCTCACAGTGGTACCAGCCTCTACATGTTGGTCCGTGGTGGGCGGACATTCGGCATCTGAGCCGGTAACGCTTCGGACGGTCCAATGCTTCCGCGGACCGCTACTCAGATCCCTACTTGTAAGCGCAGTGCAGCGCTACTTGTGAAGAAGTGTAGTAGCTGAATTCGACGGAAAACAGCGCCTTTTCATCGATTGTCGCCCACGTCACTCCGGTAACTCAGGGCATCCTTAGGCAATATCTACCCAGTGCCGCAAGCGTTTTCGACGGGCACGCGATGCGAGTGGTTTAGCCAGGTCGATCGCACTTTTCGGAACCGAAATTGACCTAGTACAGAATTGCGGGTCATTAATGGTCTCTTATTATTTCTTCTAGAAGAGTCCAACGTCACAGAACGACGACACGCGTGTCGGCGTTCGCTTTGCCGGTCCGCAGGCGGTGACCGATAATCCCCGGGTGGGCGACGCGCGCGACGACGTGGTCAGCCGCCAGTACGAGCGGTGGCGATATCCCCCTCCCATCGAGGACCTCGATGCCTGGAGCGTCGGGAACTGGGACTGGTTCGATCCCGCGCATGCGCACCGGATTTTCTGGCCCGACCGGGAGTATCGGCCGGACCTCGACATCCTGATCGGCGGATGTGGCACCAACCAGGCCGCGGTGTTCGCGTTCGCCAATCCCGGCGCCAGCGTGGTCGGGGTCGACATCAGCCAGCCGTCGCTGGATCACCAGCAGTATCTGAAGGACAAGCACGGTCTGACCAATCTGGAACTGCGTCTGCTGCCGATCGAAGAGTTGCCCACGCTCGGGCGGCAGTTCGATCTGGTGGTCTCGACCGGCGTCCTGCATCACATGGCCGATCCTTCGACCGGCCTGAAGGCCCTCGCCGGACGTCTGCGGCCAGACGGCGTCATGGCGCTGATGCTCTACGGAAAGCACGGACGAATCGGGGTTGAGTTGCTGGAGACGGTCTTTCGCGACATGGGCCTGGGTCAGGACGAGGCGTCGGTCCAGATCGTCAAAGACACGATCGCGGCGCTGCCGCCGGATCATCCCGTGCACAGCTACATCAAACGGGCACGCGACCTACAGGACGACGCCGCGTTGGTGGATACATTTCTGCACGGGCGTGCGCGCAATTACACCGTCGACGAGTGCACCGATTTCGTCGCTTCGGCGGGCCTGGAGTTCCAGGGGTGGTTCCACAAGACGCCCTACTACCCCCAGAATCTGGCCGGCGGACCCGCAGGCTACTTCTCAGCCGTAGATGCGTTGCCGGAGAACAAGATCTGGTCGGTGATGGAGCGGCTGCAGACGATGAACGGTTGCCACTTCTTCCTGGCATGCCATCCGGAACGGCCGAAATCTAGCTATCAGATTGACTTTTCGACGCCGACAGCTCTGGACTATGTTCCGGTGTTCAGGTACCGCTGCGGCCTTTCCGGGACCGACGTCGTCTGGCCGGGTTCACGCGCCGGTCTGAATCAGGCTCAACTTCCATTCGTCCAGCACATCGACGGCCGTAGGTCGATCCGCGAGATCACCGAGTGCGTTCTCGCCCAGCTCGGTCTGCCCGCCACGGACCTGGGCGAGCTCGAGGGCTTCGTCCGAGATTTGTTCAAGGCACTGTGGCGAGTCGACCTTGTCGCGATGGCGCTGGCCACGGGCGATCACGAGGGTTCAGCTGCTGACCGCGGGCACTGAAGAACCGTATGTTTTGTCGGACAGCAGGTTTCAAGGCTGACGCGGCCGTCTATCGTTTGAGACGGCGCAGAAGAGGCCATCGCGGTACCGTTCCTGACAGTTCGAACTACAGGAGGCGTCATGGGGGCACATGACGAGCCGATGATTGTCGTGTTGGGAACCATCGGCGGCGGCACGTCGGCTGTTGCGAGCGTGCTGCATCACCTTGGTGTCTTTATGGGCACCGAGTTCGGCGCGAGTTATCGCGAATTGCAACAAAATTGGGAGGACGCGGGGATCGGCCAACTGTGCCGCAGGGCGGTCAATGCGAAGAGCGGACAGCTTCAGATGGAGCCTCATCTGTTCCAGGACAAGCTCAGAATTTGGGCTGACGATCACCGCCGTGCAGCCCGCTCCGCAGACCAACGCCCGGGCGTCAAGCATCCCCTGCTGTGCGCCGCGATCGATCTGCTCGATGATGCCTGGGGTCCGATCGTGCCGGTGGTGGTGGACCGGCCATTCGCCAAAGTATTGGCGACTCTGAAGCGGCTCGATTGGTGGCCGGACGAACAGGACGGCGTCGAGTCAACGACACATCTCCTCGCGGCGCGCGACCTGTCGCTGGCGAACAGGCCGAAGGTCCACGTCGACTTCGAGGAACTCCGCGCCACTCCCGTCCCGGTCATCCGTCGCCTCGCCGACGAACTCGGCCTCGTGGTGACAGACGACCAATTGGAGGCGGCCGCCAATGGCATTGTGGGGACCGCCAGCATGCCGCGCGACGTCGATCCGTTTCAGCGCTTCATCGATCAGCTGTTGCCCGCGGTGGAGCGCAACCCAGAAGACGTCCGGTCGTTGTCCCTGTTGGGTCAGGTCTATTTCGATTCCGGCGATCACGCCAACGCCCAAAAGTGGTACGAGCGGATGCTCGAAGTCGGCGGCAGCTCCGACGAGGAAACCTTCCTGGCGAAGTTTCGCATCGCGGAGTCGATGGAGCAGCTGGGGACCCCATGGCATCAGGTTCAGGACGCGTATCTGCTGGCGTGGGAATTCCGGCCGGCCCGCGCGGAACCCCTGTACTGCATCGCTCGACACCACTTCAACGAGCAGCACTACCGACTCGCCTACCTGTTCAGCGAGCACGCCGCCGAGATCCCGCGACCCGACGGCGACATGCTGTTGCCGTATCCCGACATCTACGCCTGGCGTGCCGCCGACGCGCAGGCGAAGTCCGCATTCTGCCTCGGCGACCGTGTGAAAGCGTTCACCCTGTGGCGGCGACTACTGGCCTTTACCGATATCCCTGACGGGGAACGACAACGAATCGCGGCAAATCGCGATGAAGCGGTGCCGGCCATGATCGAGGCAGCGTCTGGTTACCCAGATCCGTTGGTGCGCAATTCCATCGCTGCGCCGGGCCGTATTCGCGCGCACCATCGCCGTGCGTCCGAGGCAGAGGTCACCGTCAGCCTGATCGCCGGACCGGACCTGGTAGCCACCCAGCAGGCGCTGAACTCGTTTCTCAACTGCTGTAACGACGTGTCACGCGTCGGACGCTTCCTTTTGGTCGACGCCGGGCTATCAGCCGCCGACCGCGAAATCCTCACGGCGCTCTATGAATTCGTTGAGCTCGCCGATCTCGGGCCGGACGAGGCCGAAGGCATCCAACTCGCGCAGGTACGCGAACTCGTTTGCGGGCGATTCTGGCTGCATCTGGATCAGAATTGGCGGTTTTTCGCGCCCGAAAACCTCATCACCCGCCTGTCCGCGGTACTCGAGGCAGAGGCGGACGTGTTCCAGGTGGCCATCAACTTGGCCGGCGCGATCACGCTCACCGGTGCCAGCGCACCGGAAGACGCGGTTCTCCGAACGCCCGACACCGGCCGCTACGTCCTGCTTGACGGGGTGACCAGCGGTCCGGCGATGTTTGACACCGCACGGCTGGATCAAGCCGATCGCCCCGCCGCTGGGCCTCAGACAGCCAGCCTCGACGAAGTGCTGTGCATCGCCGCGTCAGCCGACTGACGCCGACGGATTCATCGCCAGGTATTCGACTCTGCACCCTCGGCGTTGCCGTTACGTCAGCCAGTTCGGCTCGAGTTGGCTCTCGTAGATGTACTGGCCGGTATGGGTCAAGTTAACCCACGGCGCCGCATACACTTTGAACCCGCAGCTACGAGCGAGCCTGCAGAAGTAGTAGTCCTCCCCTACCAATTCGCTTGTCTCAGGGTCAATCCCGGTCGTGTAGAACTCCTTGATCGCCATCCCGTCGACCAAATACTCCGGCACATGTTCGGACAGCCCTTCGAAAACCCTGCGCTTGACGAGCATGAACCCGGCGCCGCCGGCCTCGACTTCCACCAGACCATCGGAATTGGGGGACGCGGTGTCCGCCTGCCCATCTATCTTCCTGACGACAAATAACCCCACATGGCTCTTCAACTCCTCCGATGGAACACCGTCGTTGACGGCCTTGGCGACCCGCTCCCAGTGGATTGCCTTCACCGGATACACCCCGCAGACAACGTCTTGATCAGCCAATAACATGCTGACAATGTCGACGGCGTCGAACCCGATGTCAGCGTCGATCCACATCAGGTGCGTGGCATCGGTTTGGAGAAATTGGCGAGCCAAGTGATTCCGCGCGTTCGCGACGAGCGCGTCGTTCGTCCGGTACTGGTAAATCAGGCCAAGCCCATTGCGGATGAACACAGCTGGTGTCTGCGCCAATGACCAGGTGTACGTCCCCATGGCCATGCCCCCGTACATGGGTGTGGCGATGAATACGGATGGCGGACTTCCGCCGACGGGACTCGGCCCCGAAGGCTCATCAACCACGCGCCAACTATATGACCTCAAGGGACAGTCCGTCGGCTGTAAGGGTTGCCGGCGTCCCGCCTGGTCAGAAGATCCTCAGTGCGCGAGCGAGGCGGCGTAAATAAAGCGTTAGGACGTTGGCGCACCCGAGTTCAGAGGGTTCAAAGTGGATGTGTGAACACCGAGGTTCACATAGCCAAGCTAGAAGATCTGAGAAAGACCTGAGATTAACCTGAGACACCTGCATTGAACCGTGTGGTGCCCCCAGTCGGACTCGAACCGACACTTGACGGATTTTAAGTCCGCTGCCTCTGCCGATTGGGCTATGGGGGCCATCGACGAACATAGCGCGTCGACTCCCGCGCCTGATCGGGAGGCTAAACCGGCCGGTCGCGGAGAATCGTGTGTTAAAAATTCGGACCCTACGTTAAGAAGCCATTAACGCGGAAGCGGTGGCGCTCAGGTTCCGCCAAGGTAGTGCCATGGAACCGCCGCCGGTTACCTGGAACCACCGACAGTGACCAACGTGGCCGATCTCCGAGAGGGGATCGGCTTCTTGCCACACAGGAGAGATAAATGTCGTTGTTGAACACTCAGCCCGCAGCAATTTCTGCGGCCGCGACCCAGCTCGAGGGCATCGGCAACTCGTTTGCCGCGGAAAGCTCGGCTGCTGCCAGCTCGACCACCGACGTCCTTCCTGCAGCGACGGATGAGGTGTCAATCCTGCAGGCCGGCGTCTTCTCGACTTACGGTCAGCTCTACCAATCGGTGAGCGCGCAGGCTCAGGCCATCCATCAGCAGTTTGTTCAACTGCTGAACCAGAGCTCGGGCTCTTACCAGGAGACCGAGTCGGCCAACCAGGCCGGTGCTGCCGCGAACGCGCTGTCCAACGGGGCGGGTTCCGCCTCGGGGGCCGCCTCGCAGGCCGCGACTGACCCGATTACGGGTCTTGCGGGTCTCATCAGCGGCTTGACCAGCACGCTCAGCGGCTCGGTGCTGAACAGCAACCTGGTCAACCTCGGCAACATCCAGGTTGGTAACTACGCATCGGCCGCGTCGGACATGATCGGTGTGACCAGCGGTGGTCTGCTGACCGCGCTGTCCGGACCGGCGACCGCGGGCGCCGACATCGGTGGTCTGGGTTCGGCCCTTGCCACCGACGTGGGACCCGCGGCGGGCGCTGCGGGCGTTGCCGGCGGCGGAATGGGCGCGGCACCGGTGTTGGCCTCGGCCGGCGCCGGAACGTCGATCGGTGGAATGTCGGTGCCGCCCAGCTGGGCCGGGGGCTCCGCCGGGATCCCGGGGGCGAGCACGCCCGTCACGCTGGCATCGCAAAGCATGCCGATGGGCACGGCCGGCGGGATGTCGACCGGGTCGCCGGGCACCATGGCCGGAATGCCCGCGGTCGCCAACGGCGGTCGTGGCAGCGGCTCGAGCTTCGGAGCCCCGCGCTACGGCGTCAAGCCCAAGGTCATGCCGGCAATCACCAAGCCGATGTAGCCGCCCTATCGGCCAGTGTTGGCCGGCCTGCCCCAAGCGCACTCTCCCGCTACTACTTAATAGATAGGAATTGAGACATGGCTTTTGATTTCGCAGCCCGCCCCCCGGAAGTCAACTCCACGTTGATGTACTCCGGCGCCGGCGCCGGACCGATGACGGCCGCGGCCTCCACGTTCGGCACCCTCAGCTCGGAGCTGAGCACCAACGCAGCCGCTTATGAGTCGATCATTCAGCAGCTCGGCTCGGAGTGGACCGGTACCTCGTCCACATCCATGGCCGCCGCGGCTCAGCAGAGCATCGACTGGCTGAACACCACTTCGGTGCAGTTGCAGGAAGCCGCCGCCAAAGCCACCGCCTCGGCGGCGGCCTACGAGGCGGCATTCTCCGCAACGATCCCGCCACCAGTGGTGTACGCCAACCGGGCTCAGCTGGCGGCGCTCGTCGCCACCAACATCCTGGGACAGAACACCCCCGCCATCGCCGCCAACGAGGCGATGTACGGCGAGTTCTGGGCGCAGGACGCCACGGCACTGACCACGTATGCCGCCAACGCCGCAGCTGCCGCGCAGGTGACGCCGTTGACCGAACCGACCCAGGCCACCAACCCCGGTGGCACGGGAGCGCAATCTGCCGCGGTGAGCAGTGCCGTCAACAGCAACGCGTCGAACTCGGGCCTCAACGGATTGCTCAGCAGCCTGCAGAGCACATCGAGTGCGGCTGCCACGCCCGCGGCGACCGCCGCGGCGGCCACTCCGCTGGAAAGTCTCTACAACGCGGTCCAGGGCTTCTTCGGCGTTGGCGCGGTGCAGGACACCATCAACACGATCAACGTCACCGGCTCTTGGTTCCTGTTCATCGGTATGTCGGCCATCCCGCTGCTGTCGCACTTCGTTGCCGGTGCGCCGTTCGGTTTCACGATGGGCGACGCCACTCCGCTCGGTGCGGGATTGGGCTTCGGCACAACGCTGGCGGGCTCGACATCCGGTGTCGGCGGCGCGACGTTGGCAGGCATGGGCTCAGCTGCCGAAGTCGGCGGGATGTCGGTGCCGGCCGGCTGGGCTGCCGGCGCTCCGGGCGCCGCTGCTGAGACCACGTTGGCGGGAACGGGATGGACCGCATCCGTCGACGAGGCAGCCACTGGCATGGGCAGTGGCGGTATGAACGGTGTCATGCCCGGCATGGCTTCGGCCGGCGGCAAGTCGGGGATGGGAATCGGTGGGCCGCGCTACGGCGTCAAGCCGAAGGTCATGCCCAAGCAGGTATTCGTCTAACAAACCGTGGAGGAGGCGACGCCGCCTTCTCGCACAAGACCACCTTCAACACACACTAAGGAGAGAGATATGCCTACACGTTTTATGACTGACCCGCACGAGATGCGTTCGATGGCGGGACGTTTCGATGTGCACGCCCAGACCGTCGAGGACGAGGCCCGCAAGATGTGGGCGTCGAGCCAGAACATCGCCGGGGCCAGCTGGAGCGGTACCGCTCAGGCCACCTCCTACGACACCATGGGCCAGATGAACACCGCATTCCGCAACATCGTCAACATGCTGCACGGTGTCCGGGACGGTCTGATCCGCGACGCGAACAACTACGAGGCCCAAGAGCAGGGCTCTCAGCAGATCCTGTCCAGCTAGCCCACCCACACCGAAACTACTTAGGAGAACACTCATGTCGATCAGTTACCAGTTCGGTGACGTGGATGCCCACGGCGCGTTGATCCGTTCGCAGGCCGCTTCCCTGGAGGCCGAGCACCAGAGCATCGTGCGCGATGTGCTGGCTGCCGGTGACTTCTGGGGCGGCTCGGGTTCGGTGGCCTGCCAGGAGTTCATCACCCAGTTGGGTCGCAACTTCCAGGTGATCTACGAGCAGGCCAACTCACACGGCCAGAAGGTGCAGACCGCCGGCAACAACATGGCCAGCACCGACTCCGCCGTCGGGGGAAGCTGGGCCTGACACCCGCACAACCTACTGTGGCCCGCACACCTCGGTGTGCGGGCCACAGTCATTTCCGGAGCACCCTCGGTATTCGATTGTCGCGCAGCCAAACTCAACTCCTGCTTAGGAGACTCGACGAAGGAACCTCGCCGTGGCGACGCCGTTGACGGCTCGACCTCCGGCTAGCCGGTCGCCGTGTTTGCGGGCGGTGTACGGGCCACCGTCATTCTCAGGCCTTTCCGTTGACGCGCAACGCGATTCGCCATCGACAGCGAGCGATATTGACGGAACCAAGGCTTACTCGCCCCAAACACGCAGGTCAGGCGGTTCGCCGATACATTTGAGAACGGTATGAGCTTCGTGACAACGGCGTGTGTGGCAGGGAGAATCAGAAAGCATGGCGGTCATGTCGGGATCCACGCGCGAGCAGCGGCCACGTCAGGCCATCCTCGGTCAGCTCCCCCGAATCAGCAGGGACGACGGATCACCGATCCGGGTTCTGCTGGTCGACGACGAGCCGGCCCTGACCAATCTGGTCAAGATGGCCCTGCACTACGAGGGCTGGACGGTCGAAGTCGCACACAACGGCAGGCGAGGCCGTCAGCAAGTTCGACGATGTCGAACCCGATGTTCTGGTCCTCGACATCATGCTTCCCGACATCGATGGTCTGGAGATCCTGCACCGGATACGCGAGTCGGGGCCCTATACGCCCACCCTCTTCCTGACGGCGCGGGACTCGGTGATGGACCGGGTCACCGGCCTGACCGCGGGCGCCGACGACTACATGACCAAGCCGTTCAGCCTCGAGGAGCTGGTCGCGCGACTCCGCGGCCTGCTGCGCCGGTCGAATCATCTCGCTCCGCCCGCCGAGGAGAGCCTCACGATCGGCGATCTCACGCTCGACGGTGCGAGCCACGAAGTACATCGGGCCGGCACGTTGATCTCGCTCTCCTCAACCGAATTCGAGCTGCTGCGCTTCCTGATGCGTAACCCGCGCCGCGCGCTGACTCGCACCGAGATCCTGGATCGGGTCTGGAACTACGACTTCGCCGGACGCACTAGCATCGTCGATCTGTACATCTCGTACCTCCGGAAGAAGATCGATGCCGCCAGAGAGCCGATGCTCCACACCGTGCGCGGCGTCGGGTACATGCTCCGCCCACCGGCATAACGCCGCGGCGGCAGTGACATGACCGGGGCGCAGGCGACTCCGTGGTGGCGGCCGCGCACCCTTCGTCAGCAACTGGTCCTGGGCGTGTCGGCGGTGGTCACGATCGTCGTCCTGGTGGTCGGCGTGATCTCAGTGCTGAGTCTGCGGACCTACGTCTACGCGATGACCGATGCGGACGTCGCTGAATCCCTTGATTCGCTGGATCATTCGTACGCCCGCTACCTTGCCGGTGAATCCGGCCAGCATGTCGAGATCGGGCCGGCACTGCTGAATTTCACCGGACAGAACGCAGGAAACGTCATCGCCGTGATCCACCACGGCGATGTGACCGGTTCGGCGGTCTTCTACGAGGACGATCCGCGGCCCGGCGGGGCCGACGTCGCCGCCGCCATCAAGGCACAGTCCTGGCGCGACAACGAAATACGCACCGTGCAACTGGGCAAGCTGGGTCCTTACCGGGTCAGTAGCCAAAAGACCAGCGCCGGTGATGTATTGGTGGTCGGGATTTCGCTGGAACTGCTCAACAAGACCATCAGCCGCCGAATCGTCAGTGCGACAGTGCTTTCGATCGCCGCACTGCTGGTGACGTCGGGGCTGACCGCCCTGGTGGTCGGATATGCGCTGCGACCGCTACGCCGCGTCGCTGTCACCGCCGCCGAGGTCGCCGGCACCCCGCTCACCGGCGACGATCATCGCATCACCACCAGAGTCCGGCCTGCCGACACCGACCCGAACAACGAGGTGGGGATCGTCGGGCACACCTTCAACCGGTTGCTGGACAACGTCGACAGCGCACTGGCGCACCGGGCCGAATCCGACCGGCGGATGCGGCAGTTCATCACCGACGCCAGTCATGAACTGCGCACACCGCTGGCGGCGCTGCAGGGCTACTCGGAGCTCACCCGCCAGGACAGCGCCGCGCTACCACCGACGACGGAATACGCGCTGGCCCGCATCGAGTCGGAGGCCGCCCGGATGGCCTCGCTCGTCGACGAACTCCTGCTGCTGTCGCGACTGGGCGAGGGCGACGATCTGCGCACCGAGGACGTCGACCTGGCCGACATTGTGCTCAACGCATTCAACGACGCCGCGGTGGCGGCGCCCGGCCATCGGTGGGTCAAGGATCTGCCGGATGACCCGGTCTGGGTGCGCGGCGACTCCGACCGGCTGCACCAACTGGTCAGCAATCTGTTGACGAACGGATGGGTTCACACTCCCGCCGGGGTCACGGTGACCACGTCAATCACCTGCTACCGCTTCGCATCCGACGGACCCTATGCCGAGTTGGTGGTGGCCGATGACGGGCCGGATATCGATCCGCAACTGCTGCCCCATCTCTTCGATCGATTCGTGCGTGCGAAGGACGCGCCCAACGAGGGCGGCGGCAGCGGACTCGGCCTGGCCATTGTCGACTCGATCGTCAAGGCGCACAACGGGTCGGTCACGGCCGAATCCACCGCGGGTCGCACCATTTTTCGCGTGCGTCTACCGCTGTCGGAGTAGCGCGGATCACAGCGCGCACAGCAAATGAAATCGTCGGCTAACGCGCTGATAAAGGCAGAGAAGTGCCGAATGTCGCAAACATCAATTCGGCGGCATGCCGTAAAGAAATCGTTAGCGATGGCGCTTTGTGTATCTGCTGCGCTTAGCTTTCTTTTCAGACCTCGTCGTCAAGACTAAATTGCTTGCCGGGGCCAAGCCCCGATCGCCGATCGACCTGACCGGCTCGTTACGAACGGAGAAACGATGGCCGTGGTTGCCTACGTCTTGCTGACGGTGGCAGTGTTCGCCGTCCTGGGATACCTGCAAAAGCTGGTCGAAAAACTGTGAGCCGCGCCGATGAGCGCAGCGAGGAGGAGCGGCGCCCATGAGTTACGACAACATCATCGGTCTCGCGCTGTCGGCGGTGATTGCGGTGTACCTGGTCGCGGCCTTGTATTTTCCGGAGAGGTTCTAGGTGAGCACCACTAGCGCAGGTATCGCATTCCTCGCATTGTTGATAGCAGCCCTGGTGGCCGTGCACGTTCCTCTGGGCGACTACATGTTCCGCGTCTACACCTCGGAGCGCGACTGGCGAATCGAGAAGGCTGATCTACCGCCTGATCGGCGCCAACCCCAAAGCCCAGCAACCGTGGCACGCCTACGGTCGCAGCGTTCTGGCGTTCTCGGCGGTCAGCGTGTTGTTCCTGTTCTTCTTCGAGTTGCTGCAGGACAAGTTGCCGCTGCATCTGCATAATCCGGCGACCCCGATGACGCCCTCGCTGGCCTGGAACACCGCGATCAGCTTTGTCACGAACACCAACTGGCAGGCCTATGCGGGCGAGTCGACGCAGGGTCACCTGGTGCAGATGGCCGGGCTGACGGTGCAGAACTTCGTCTCGGCTGCGGTGGGCATGGCCGTCGCGATAGCCCTCGTGCGCGGCTTCGCCAGAACCAAAACCCTTGAAATAGGTAACTTCTGGGTGGATCTGGTCCGCGGCACCCTGCGCATCCTGCTGCCACTGGCATTCATCGGCGCACTGGTGCTGATCGCCGGCGGCGTAATCCAGAACTTCCACCTGTACGACCAGGTGGTCACCACGCTCAACGGCGCACAGCAGACGCTCCCCGGCGGGCCGGTCGCCAGCCAGGAAGCCATCAAAGAACTCGGCACCAACGGCGGCGGGTTCTACAACGCCAACTCCGCCCACCCCTTCGAAAACCCGACCAGTTGGTCCAACTGGGTGGAGATCTTCTTGCTGCTGGCCATCAGCTTCTCGTTGCCGCGCACTTTCGGCCGCATAGTCGACAGCAAGAAACAGGGTTACGCGATCGCCGCCGTGATGGGTGTGCTCGCGACGGTCAGCATGGCCATGGTCACGGTTTTTCAGCTGGCCCACCACGGCACCTCGCCGACCGCGGTCGGTGCGGCCACGGAAGGAGTCGAGCAACGTTTTGGCGTTTTCGACTCTGCCGTCTTTTCCGACGCGACCACACTCACGTCGACCGGAGCCGTTGATTCGGCACACGACTCCTACACCAGCATCGGTGGCCTGGTTCAGCTGTTCAACATGCAGATCGGTGAGGTCGCTCCAGGCGGGGTCGGCTCGGGCCTCTACGGCATGCTGATCATGGCCATCCTCACGGTGTTCATCGCGGGCCTGATGGTCGGCCGTACCCCCGAATACCTCGGCAAGAAGATCCGGCCTCGCGAAATGAAGCTGGCGGCAAGCTATTTCCCGGTGACCGAGCTACTGGTGCTGGTCGGAACCGGAGTCGCCATGGGATTACCCGGTCCGCGGGCCGGCATGGCGAACACTGGACCGCACGGCCTGTCCGAAGTGCTCTACGCGTTTACCTCGGCGTCCAACAACAACGGATCCGCTTTCGCCGGCCTGTCGGCCAACACCACGTTCTACAACACGGCGCTGGGTCTGGCGATGGTGATCGCCCGATTCCTGCCGATAATCCTGGTGCTGGCACTGGCCGGATCGCTTGCGCGCCAGGGTCATACACCCGAGTCGCCCGGTACGTTACCCACCCACCGGCCACAATTCATCGGTTTGGTCGCGGCAGTGACAGTCATCCTGTGCGCCCTGACCTTCCTGCCGGCTCTGGCGCTGGGGCCGCTCGCTGAAGGAATTCACTGACATGGCAACCTCAACGACTTCTAAAGTCCAATCTGCACATTCGTCGCGGCAGGCGCACGGTGGCCAGGCCACGAGCGGACGCGTCCAAGGCGGACTGCTCGACCCGGCGTTGCTGGTCAAAGCATTGCCCGACGCATTGCGCAAGTTCGATCCGCGGACCTTGTGGCATAACCCGGTGATGTTGATCGTCGAGATCGGCGCCGTCTGGTCGACCGTCCTGACGATCCAAGATTCGTCATGGTTCGGCTGGCTCGTCGTGTTCTGGCTCTGGCTGACAGTGCTTTTCGGCAACCTCGCCGAATCCGTCGCGGAGGGACGCGGTAAAGCGCAGGCCGACACATTGCGAAAATCGAAGGCGGACACCATTGCTCGCCGACTGCGAGGATGGACGCCCGACAACCCCGGCACCGAAGAAGACGTCCGGGCGCCCGAACTGCAGAAGGGCGACGTCGTCGTCGTCGAGGCCGGCGACATCATCCCGGGTGACGGCGAAATCGTGGACGGCATCGCCTCGGTCAACGAATCAGCCATCACCGGAGAGTCGGCGCCGGTGATCCGCGAGTCCGGTGGCGACCGCTCCGCGGTCACCGGCGGGACCACGGTGCTGTCGGACCGCATCGTCATCAAGATCACCCAGGAGCCAGGTAAGAGCTTCATCGACCGGATGATCGCTCTGGTCGAGGGCGCGAACCGGCAGAAGACGCCGAACGAGATCGCGCTGAACATCCTGCTGGCGGCGCTGACGATCATCTTCCTGTTCGCGGTGGCTACCCTGCAGCCGCTGGCGATCTACTCCAAGGTCAACAACCCCGGGGTGGCAGACACGTTGGCTCTGAGCCACAACGGCGTCAACGGCGTCGTGCTGGTGGCTCTGTTGGTTTGCCTGATCCCGACCACCATCGGCGCGTTGCTGTCGGCGATCGGTATCGCCGGGATGGACCGGCTGGTGCAGCGCAACGTCTTGGCGATGTCGGGCCGCGCAGTCGAAGCCGCCGGTGACGTCGACACGCTGCTGCTGGACAAGACCGGAACGATCACGCTGGGTAACCGGGAGGCATCCGACTTCATCCCGGTCACGGGCGTCACCGCCGAGGATCTCGCCGACGCCGCGCAACTGTCCAGCCTCGCCGATGAGACACCCGAGGGCCGCTCGATCGTGGTGTACGCCAAGCAGGCGTACGGGCTCCGCGAGCGCTCATCCGGCGAGCTCACCCACGCTCAGTGGGTGGAGTTCACCGCGACAACGCGCATGTCGGGAGTCGATCTCGACGGACGGCAGCTGCGTAAAGGCGCGGCGAGCTCGGTGATCAAGTGGGTCCGCGAGCACGGCGGCACGATCCCCGACATGCTCGGCGAGGTCGTTGACGGCATCTCGGCCGCAGGCGGAACCCCGCTGGTCGTCGGCGTCGTCGACAACGGCGGCGGCGGCGAAAGCACACGTACTCGGCGTCATCTACCTCAAGGACGTGGTCAAGCACGGTATGCGTGCCCGCTTCGACGAGATGCGCGAGATGGGCATCCGGACGGTGATGATCACCGGTGACAACCCGCTGACCGCGAGAGCGATCGCCGAGGAAGCGGGTGTCGACGATTTCCTGGCCGAGGCCACACCCGAAGACAAACTGATGCTGATCAAGCGTGAGCAGGAAGGCGGTCGCCTGGTCGCGATGACCGGTGACGGCACCAACGACGCGCCGGCGCTGGCGCAGGCCGATGTCGGCGTGGCGATGAACAGCGGGACCAGCGCGGCGAAAGAAGCCGGCAACATGGTCGACCTGGATTCCGACCCCACCAAGCTGATCGAGATCGTCGAAATCGGTAAACAGCTGTTGATTACCCGAGGCGCGTTGAGCACTTTCTCGATCGCCAACGACATCGCGAAGTACTTCGCGATCATCCCGGCCATGTTCGTGGCGTTGTTCCCCGGGCTGGACACGATCAACGTGATGCGGTTGCACAGCCCGCAATCGGCAATTCTTTCGGCGGTGATCTTCAACGCGATCATCATCGTGGTGCTGATTCCGCTAGCGCTGCGCGGCGTTCAGTACACACCTAGCAGCGCATCAAAGCTGTTGAGCCGCAACCTTTATCTCTACGGGCTCGGCGGCATCGTAGCTCCATTCATTGGTATCAAGGCGATCGATCTGGTCGTGCAATTTATCCCCGGGATGGGCTGACATGAATCTGTCCAACATCATTCGCCAGCATTGGGCCGCCCTGCGAGCGCTGCTGGTGCTGACCGTGATCACCGGCATCGTCTACCCGCTTGCCGTCTGGGGAGCCTCGCTACTCCCCGGCCTGCATGCCAACGCTGAGGGCTCGATCGTCAAGGTTGCGGGAAAGCCGGCGGGTAGCAGGCTGATCGGCCAGTCGTTCACCGACAAAGACGGCAACCCGTTGAAATGGTATTTCCAGAGCAGGCCATCGGCCGCCGGAACCGGCTACGACCCAACGTCATCGGGAGCCAGCAACCTGGGCCCGGAGAGCATCGTCGACACGCCCGCAGACCCGAGCAAGCTGACGCCGGGCAGCGATCCCTCTACCGCCGGCTTCAAGCCCAGCCTGCTGACCCAGGTCTGCGGGCGCAGCGCCGCCATCGGGAGTCTCGAAAAGGTCGACGGCTCACGCCCGTTCTGCACCGGTGACGGGGTGGGCGCCGTGCTGTCGGCGATGGGGCCGCGCGACGCTGCCGGCAATATCACCCATCCCAACCAGGTGGTCAGCGTCAATCAGCCGTGCTCGAAGCCGGGAAGCGCGCCGACCTCGGTCTTCCAACAGTTCTATGAGGGTGTCCGGGTGCAGTGCGCGCAGTTCGGTCAGGACTATTCAGCCGGTCAGATCGCGCCCATTCGAGGCGTAGCTCCTGATCAGCCCTCCGTGCCGGCCGATGCGGTCACCGCCAGCGGCAGCGGCCTCGACCCTGACATCTCGCCGGCCTATGCCGACATTCAGGTGCCACGAGTAGCGGCCGCCCGCGGTATCACCACCGCACAGGTGCTGGACGCGGTCCACCGCAATCAGCACGATCGACTGCTGGGCGTTTTCGGTGAGCCGACGGTGAATGTGCTGGCGCTCAATCGCGAGCTGGACCGTGATTTCCCGGTGAAGTCTTGAACTTTCGGTGGATGATGGACACGTGACGTTCACCGACGAGCCGGCGACATACGACGACCCACTGGCTCACCGGACTTACCCGCCGCGGCGGGGCGAGTTGCGCATCTACCTGGGTGCAGCACCGGGTGTCGGCAAGACCTGCGCCATGCTCGGCGAGGCACATCGCAGGCAGGAACGCGGTACCGACGTCGTCGCCGCGGTCATCGAGACACATGGCCGCAAAAAGGTCGGCGAGCTCGTCAAGGGCATCGAAGTCATTCCACCGCAGCACATCTCCTACCGCGAGGGAATATTTCCCGAACTCGACATCGAGGCGGTGCTGCGTCGCAACCCCGAAGTCGCGCTGGTCGATGAGTATGCGCACAGCAACATCCCGGGCAGCGCCAACGAGAAGCGTTGGCAGGACATCGAAAAACTGCTAGACGCCGGTATCACGGTGATCTCGACGCTCAACATCCAGCACCTCGAAAGCCTCAACGACGTCGTCGCACAGATCACCGGCGTGGAACAACGCGAGACCGTTCCCGACGAGGTGGTCCGAAAAGCAGCACAGATCGAGCTGGTCGACATCACCCCGGAAGCGTTGCGGCGCAGACTTGCTCACGGCAACGTGTACCCGTCTGAACGGATCGACGCGGCGCTGACCAACTACTTTCGCGCCGGCAACCTCACCGCACTGCGCGAAATCGCGCTGCTGTGGCTCGCCGATCAGGTCGACTCCGCGCTGGCGAAGTACCGCGCCGACAAAAAGATCACCGACACCTGGGAGGCTCGCGAACGGGTAGTCGTCGCGGTCACCGGTGGACCGGAGTCCGAAACGTTGGTGCGCCGGGCATCTCGTATCGCGTCGAAGTCCAGCGCACAACTCATGGTGGTCCACGTGGTCCGCGGCGACGGGCTGTCGGGGGTATCCCAGCGGGAGATGGGCAAGGTGCGCGAGCTCGCGGGCAGCATCGGAGCCACTGTGCACGTCGTCGTCGGCGAAGACGTGTCCTGTGCGCTACTCGACTTCGCCCGCGAGACGAACGCGACCCAGTTGGTGCTGGGCAGCTCTCGGCGCAACCGCTGGGCGAGCATCTTCAGCGAAGGCATCGGCGCGGCCACCATCAAGAACTCGGGCAAGATCGACGTCCACATGGTCAGCCACGAGGCAGCCAACCGGGGCTCAGCGTTCGCGGCGATTCCGCCACGCACCCGTCAGGTGGTGTCCTGGCTGGCCGCCGTCATCTTGCCGTTGGCGATCCTGGCGATCACGTTGAAGCTGGATCCGACCCTGGACGTCGGCGGCAAGTCCGCGATCTTCTTCGCCGGCGTGATCAGCGTGGCCCTGTTCGGCGGTGTGGCGCCCGCCGTGCTGTCCGGGTTGCTCTCCGGAGCGATGCTGGTCTATTTCCATACCGAGCCGCGACATTCGTTCGTCGTCAAAAGCCTGAGCAACGCCCTGACCATCATGATCCTGCTCGGGATCGCGATGGCGATCGCGGTGCTGGTAGATGCGGCCGCCAGTCGGGTGCGAGAAGCCAGGCGGGCGAGCCAGGAGGCCGAGCTGCTGTCGCTGTTCGCCGCGTCGGTGCTGCGTGGCGCCGACCTCAGCGCGCTGCTGGAGCGGGTGCGGGAGGCCTACTCGCAGCGATCGGTGTGCCTGGTCCGTGAGGCGGACGGCCGCCTGATCCCCGTCGCGGGTGTGGGCACCGAGTCGTGTGTGACGGTCGACGCAGCCGATACCGCGGTCAAGGTCGGCGACGATGAATTCTGGATGCTGATGACCGGGCGTGGCCTGACCGGCCGCGACCGGCGGGTGCTGTCGGTTGTCGCGACGCAAGCGGCCGGACTGGTCAAGCGGGGTGAGCTCGCCCACGAGGCCGACAAGGTGAAATCGCTTGCCGAGGCCGACGAGCTGCGCCGCCTGCTGCTGTCCGCGCTAGGCCACGATCTGCGGACCCCACTGACCGCGGCGAAAGCGGCGGTATCGAGCCTTCGCGCCGAGGACGTCTGGTTCTCACCGGAGGACACCAGTGAATTGTTGGCCACCGTCGAGGAGTCGGTCGATCAGCTGACACTGCTGGTCGCCAACCTGCTCGACTCGTCTCGCCTGGCAGCCGGCGTGGTTCGGCCGGAGCTGACCGAGGTCTACCTCGAGGAGGTGGTACAGCGCGCGCTGGTCGGAATCGGTGGGCGCAGCACCATTTACGGCCGAGCGAGCATCGACCGAGTCAAGGTAGAGGTCGGCGGAACGATCGCGATGGGCGACGCCGGCCTGCTGGAACGGGTGCTGTCCAACGTGATCGACAACGCGCTTCACTACGCACCGGCGAGCATCGTGCGGGTCAACGCCGGCCAGGTCGGACCGCGAGTGTTGATCAACATCGTCGACGAAGGACCGGGTGTGTCCAAGGGCGCCGCGGAGCAGATGTTCCAGCCGTTCCAGCGACTTGGCGACTTCGACACCACCACGGGCCTGGGGCTGGGCTTGTCGGTGGCCAAGGGATTTGTCGAGGCGATGGATGGCACGATCACCGCCTGCGACACACCCGGTGGCGGTCTGACCATCCTGGTAGACCTGGCCGCGCCGCTACAGGAGCGGTGTTGAGGAGCGGCGCTCGATGACCCGCGCCGGCGACGATGCAAAGGGTTCCGATGCTGAGGAGCGGCGCCGATGACCCGCGTGCTGGTGGTCGATGACGACCCCCAGCTGCTGCGTGCACTGCGGATCAACCTGTCGGTCCGCGGCTACGACGTGATCACTGCGCCGACCGGGTCGCGCGCCCTGACGATCGCCGCCGAGCATCCTCCGCAGGTGGTGATCCTGGATCTCGGGATGCCGGACATGTCGGGTGTCGAGGTCCTCGCAGGCCTGCGCGGTTGGCTGACGGTCCCAGTGATCGTGCTGTCTGCGCGCACCGATTCCTCCGACAAGGTCGGCGCACTCGATGCGGGCGCCGACGACTACATGACCAAGCCGTTTGGCATGGACGAGCTGTTGGCCCGGTTACGTGCTGCGGTGCGGCGCGCGGCGGTGGCCACCGGCGCGGACAACCCGGTGGTGGAAACCAAGTCGTTCATCGTCGACCTTTCGATCAAAAAGGTGATCAAAAACGGCGCCGAAGTCCATCTGACCCCGACGGAATGGGGCATGCTGGAAATGCTGGTGCGCAATCGCGGCAAGCTGGTCGGTCGCGAGGAGCTGCTCCGCGAGGTGTGGGGACCGAAGTACGCCACGGAAACCCATTATCTGCGTGTGTTTCTCGCGCAGCTGCGGCGCAAACTCGAAGACGACCCGTCGCATCCCGCCCATCTGCTGACCGAGGCAGGCATGGGTTATCGCTTCGAGGCGTGAGAGCCGTTGGGCGAGAACAGATTAGCCCCCAATCGGCAGTCGCGGCTCGCGTCAGCAAAACTGTGCGTTGCACCTGGGCCGGATAAACCCGTGGTGTAACCTATTTCAGTAACAGCGTTAGCAAAGCCGAAGCCCACCCGTGCAGAGTGGCGGATGAGAAATGCAGCATCACATCATTGTCAGCGGTGACGATGCCCTGGCCACCACGATCATCGAGGAACTGGAACGCGCCGGCACGAAAGTCGTCAGGCTGGGCGCCAACGATCTCAGCACGATGTGTGACGTACTCGAGAGCGCCAACGTCGCCGACGCGCTGGCGGTGGTATGCGCCGGCGACGACGATGCGGCCAACCTTGAAATCGCTTTGTTGGCAAGAAGATCCAACCCTTCCGTACGCGTGGTCGCCAGGCTGGCGAACGACGTGCTGCGCAAGGCGGTTGCCGCCGACAACGGGCCCGGCGCCATCCTCGACGTCGCCGAACTGACCGCGCCGTCAGTCGTGGAAGCCTGCCTTGCGCACCGGACGCACCCCTTCGAGGCTGCCGGAACGCAGTTCCTGGTCTCCGGAAGCGAGGCGTCCCGGGCGGCCACCCTGCGTGAGATCTACGGCGACCTGGCCCCGGTGGCCATCATCCACGGGGAGAACTCGTCGAGCCCAGGTGAGATCGAGGTCTGCCCGACTCGTAATCAGCGGGTGCTCGCCGGCGACCGCGCCGTGATGATCGGCACGGCCGACGAGTCGGCTGAACGTGGCATCAGGGTGCGCCGGCCGGCGGGAACGCGGTCGCAGCGAGCGGGCGTGCGACGACTGCTCGACGGGGTGAAGACCGTCGTCAACGACTTCAACCCGGCGTTCTACCCCGCGCTGGCCGCCGCGCTGACTCTCGTCGTCATCTCAATGTTGCTGCTGCGCTACAACTATCAGCACCCGCGAATGTCCTGGGTCGACGCGCTGTACTTCACCATCGAGACGGTCACCACGACGGGCTACGGGGACTTCAGCTTCGCCCACCAGGAGACGTGGCTGCGCATGTTCGCCGCTGGTTTGATGTTCGGCGGAGCGACCACCATCGCGTTGCTGGTCGCATTCATCGCCGACGTGCTGCTGTCGCGCCGCTTCGTGTTCGCCTCGGCCCGCCCGAGGGTGCGCGGTCTGCGCAATCACGTCATCGTCGTCGGGCTCAGCGCGCTCGGGATGCGGGTGGTCACCGACCTGGTTACGGCCGGATACGACGTCGCAGTCATCGAGATCAACGAAGACAACCGATTCCTGTCCGCCGCCCGTGCACTGGACGTGCCGGTGATCTTCGGCGACGCGACGCTCGTTCAGACGCTGGAAGCGGCACGCGTCGATCGTGCCCGCGCGGTGGCGGTGCTGACTCGCGACGACATGATCAACATCGAGACCGGCATCGTGCTGGCCGAGTTGCTCGGGCCGAAGGTAGTTCCCAAGGCCAACAAGCGCGCCGACACCTCGGTGGTGCTCCGGGTGTACGACCGCGCACTGGGCCTGGCGGTCGCGCAGCGTTTCGGTTTTGAGAATGTCCGTTCGTCGGTCGCGTTGGCTGCGCCCTGGTTCATTGGCGCCGCGATGGGCGTGGAGGTGCTGGGCACCTTCTCGATCGGCCAGAGTTCGTTCATGGTCGGCGCGATGCTGGTGGCCGAGGGCAGCGAACTCGACGGGCTGCAGATGGGCAAGTTGTCGAGCAAAACGCGCGTGATCGCGATCTGCCGGGAGGATGCCCCAATCGATCTGCGGCCCCACCACGAAGGACGGCTGCGGGGCGGCGACACCGTGTATCTGGTCGGCCCGTATCGGGAACTGGTCGCCACCCTGCGTAAAGGATTGCCGCCCCGGCACACCGCCGCCGTCGCCGATACCATCGGGGACAGGCCTGTCGAGGAGTCAGCTGCGCACAAGCAGGAGATCGAAGTCACCCGCCAAGCGCGTATCGGCTGAGGGCAGCTACCCCGCTCTCGTACAACATCCTGACGGAAACCTGGCAAGTGGCTGGAAGCAGCCTTGCCAGGGCGAGAGTGCGCCGGTCAGCCCTTAGAATCGGGTCGAAACGTACGCCCCGGGGGCAGAAAAACGGGCGTTGACGAGTCGGTAAACCTGAGAAATACCAAGGATTAACCTGAGCGATATGGGTGATTGGTGCCACTCAATGCCATTGAGCCGCGCTCTCATTTGAAGATCGCCTGTTCAATGCAGATAATGACGTTGTCTGCCGACCTGCATAGTCCCTTGGCGGACGCGCCAGTAGAACTACCCGACGCCATGAAATGGGCGGCTTGCTCGACCATTACTGGAAAGGGAGACCATGCCTTCGGGGACCGCAGAGCCCGAATGTCGCCAGCGCCCGCCGGAGGCCCTAACTGCGGTGGGCACGGCGCAGATCGGCGCAGATCAGCCCAGCACCAGGCCGGCGGCGACCCCCGAATCGGCTCACGACCCGCCGCAATCTGAAGCGACAAATATCACTGCGCGTGCCACCATTCACCTATCGGTCAATGGCGTGGCCACGGCCGGCTGCATGGCTCGCTCGACCGCGGTGATTTAGAGGGGTTGGCTAGCCATGGATTTCGGGAATTATCCGCCAGAGATCAACTCCCTCCGGATGTACACCGGGCCGGGAGCGGCACCGATGCTCACCGCCGCGGAGGCATGGGACTCGTTGGCCGCCGAACTCCATTCGGTGGCCAACTCGTATCAGTCGGTGGTGTCGGGATTGACCGCCGGCCCCTGGCAGGGTCCGGCTTCGGAATCGATGAGCGCGGCGGCCGCGTCGTACGCGGCCTGGCTGCGAACCACGGCAGCGCAGGCCGAGGAAACCGCCGCCCAGGCCAGGTCGGCGGCCGCGGCCTTCCAGTCAGCTTTTACGGCCACCGTCTCCCCGGCGACAGTCGCGGCTAACCGCACCCAGCTGGCGAGCCTGGTGGCCACCAACATCTTCGGCCGGAACACTCAGGCGATCGCGGCGAACGAAGCCCAATACGGCGAGATGTGGGCCCAGGACGTGGCAGCGATGTACGGCTACTCGGCGTCTTCAGCCTCCGCGACCCAGCTGTCGACGTTCAACCCGCCCCAGCAGAACACCAACCCGAGCGGCGAGGCCGGCCAGTCGGCGGCGGTCGGTCAGGCCACCGGCACGGCCGCCGGCAACGCCCAGAGCACCATCCAGCAGGCGTTCTCCGCAGTGCCCAGCGCACTGCAAAGCGCGGCCGCCGCGGCACCCGCGGCCGCCGCCCCCGCCGACACACTTGGCACGATCAGCGACCTGATCTCGATTTTCATCGACCTGCCAGCTGGTTTGGCGACCTTCGCTGCCGATATACCGCTGGGCAGCCTCGGAGTTGTCGCCCTTCCGTTTGACGTTGTCGGCGCGTTGACCGGTACCCACACCGACAGGATCGTCAGTGGCTGGAATGGGGAGCAAACCTGGCCGGGTGAAGGGCCCGCGCCCGTCAAGCCGTTCCCCGCGCCGCTGCTGAATTTGCGCCCAGGCGCCCTGCCGGCGCCCAAGCTCTACGCCGGTCTTGGGGAGGCGAGTCCCGTCGGCGGATTGTCGGTGCCGCCTTCGTGGACGGCCGCCACGCCGGCGGTCAAGCCGACCGCAGTGGTATTACCTGCCTTGCCGGCATCGGCCGTCGTCGCTGGGGAATCCGCTTCGGGAAGCGCACTCAGCCAGATGGCACTGGCGGGAATGGCGGGCCGGGCGATGGCCGGGACCGTCGGCACCGGTGTCGGCCGCGCCCGAGGCGTGGTGGCTCGACCGAGTGACACACCAAAGACCGCCGACCGCAAGACAACTGGTGGCGACGACGATGTCGCGAAGACCAAGCCCCGGACCGTGGTCACCGGCGTCGCAGCCGAGCTGCGTGAGTTCGCCAAGCTTCGTGACGAAGGGATCCTCACCGACGCGGAATACACCGAGCAGAAGAACCGCCTGCTTGGTCGCTGAAACGCCCACCGCCGTCTGGCGGAAACGTCGGTTTTCTGGAAAAGGAACACGCAGCAATGGATTTCGGTTTCTATCCGCCGGAGATAAACTCCGGCCGGATGTATTCCGGTCCGGGATCAGGGCCGATGCTGGCCGCTGCGCAAGCCTGGGTAACACTCGCTGACGAGTTGTATGCGGCGGCCGGCGGCTACCAATCGGCGGTGTCGGAGTTGGCACAGGACTGGTCGGGTCCGTCGTCGGTATCGATGAGCGCCGCCGCCGCATCCTTCGTCGAATGGCTCACTGCCACGGCCGCACAGGCTGAGGAATCCGCCACCCAGGCCAACGCCGCGGCGGCCGGTTACGAGACAGCGTTCGCCATGACGGTGCCCCCACCGGTGATCGCGGCCAACCGCACCCTGCTCGCAACGCTGGTGGCCACCAACTTCTTTGGGCAGAACACGCCGGCGATCGCCGCGACCGAGATCCAGTACGCGGAGATGTGGGCGCAGGACGCCATCGCGATGTACGGTTACGCGGCGTCCTCGGCATCCGCGACCGCGCTGTCACCATTCCAGCAGCCCCAACAGAACACCGACCCCAGTTCGTCGGCGAGTCAAACGGCGGCCGCCAGTCAGGCCGCCAGCACCACCGCGGGGGATGCGCAAAGTGCGGTTTCCTCTGCACAGCAAGCTTTCTCCGCGGTGCCCCAAGCACTGCAAGGCCTGGCGACGTCCCAGTCGGCGGCCACCGGATCCGCCGCCACCGACCCGTTGACCACGTTGAGTGACTTGATTTCGATCTTCATCTCGTTGCCATCGGATCTGACGTTTTTTGCCGCGGTAATACCCCAGGACATTGCGGCTGGGCCAGTCGACATTCCTTTCTCCATAGTGGATTCGGAGACTGGTCAGCACACCGACGGCATCGTCAGCGGCTGGAACGGCGAAGACGCCTCCATCAGGAGGGACGGGGTGCCTTCCAACGACTTCCCGGCAACCATTCTCAACCCCAGCCAGGGCGCCGGAGACGCGATCGCGGCGGGCATGCGGGACGCGGAATCGATTGGCCAAATGTCGGTCCCGCGTAACTGGGCCGTTGCGGCGGACGAGGTCAAGCCGATGGCCCTCACGACGCCGCTCACCGACGCGAATGTCGCCGCCGCACCGGCCGCCGAAGCCGGAACGGCGAGCACGTTCAACCAGATGGGGATTGGCGGAATGGCCGGGCAGGCCATGGCCGGTCCACCGGCCGCAAACGAGCCTCAGCAGAACAGCAGGCCCGCTCGGCTGACCGGGCGCCCTCCTGACAAGCCGGCCGACGACGACGTAGAAGCGTCGCCCGCACCGCGGACCGTGATGACGGGCGTCGCGGCCGCGATCCGCGACATCGCCAAGCAGCGCGCCGAGGGACAGCTCACCGAACAGGAATACACCGAGCAGAAGAAGCAACTGCTCCAGATTTCGTTCGGCCAGTAAGTCAGTCGGCGATCGACAGCGCAATGCCGTCGAGGATGTCGTGCTCGCTGACCGTCAACTCCTCGATGCCGGCGCGCTCGCGTAGCGCGAACGCCAACTCTTCGATGACGATCGCGCCGCCGCCGATCACGTCGACCCGGCCCTCGTGCATCGGGCCCAACGCTGCCCGCCCGGTGCGCGGCATCGCGATCAGCCCGTCACAGACGGTGAGTAACCGGTCAACGCCGACTCGCGAAAGATGAATGGCGGCAGAGTCATACGTCGTCATGCCCTGCGCCAACGCGGCAACCGTGGTCATCGTGCCCGCCACCCCGACCCAGGTGCGGGCCTGTTCCACCGGGACGGCACGCAGCGCTTCGCCGAGCCGTTCGCGAACAACCTCGCGTGCCGCCGCCACCTCCGCGGCTGTCGGCGGATCCGAGTGCAGGCACCGTTCGGTCAGTCGTACACAGCCGATGTCCGCCGAAAAACTGGCCTGCACCGTATCGGTGCCGAGCACGACCTCCGTCGACCCGCCCCCCAGATCGACGATCACGAAAGGTCCAGCAGTGGAATCTAGTTCGTTGACCGCGCCGCGGAACGACAGCTCGGCCTCCTCGGCCCCGGTGATCACCTCCGCGACCGCGCCGTCTACCACCGCGCCGAGCACCTCGGCCGTCATCGCGAAGAACACATCACGATTGCCGGCGTCGCGGGTGGCCGAAGTGGCGACCATCCGTAGTCGGTCAACACCGTGAGCGCTGCACAGCGCCGCGTAGTCGATCAGTGCAGACCGGGTGCGTTGCAACGCATCCGGCGCAAACTGGCCGGTGGCATCGACACCCTGGCCGAGTCGCACGATGCGCATTTCACGATGCACGTCAGCCAGTTGCCCGTCGGATGCGTCGGCGATCAGCAACCGAATCGAGTTGGTACCGCAGTCAATCGCTCCCAGACGCGTCATATGCGCCACTCCTCCTCCCCTTTCTAAATCCCACTGCTCGGTCTATCGTCGTCGGCGCGTCATATCCATTCCCCCGGCGTCAGGATGCCGGCCATCGACGGCTCGGTGGCCAGCACCGCCAGCGCCTCGTCGCCGAACGGGTTGACTCCCCTCCCCTTGGCCAACGAATGCGCGATCACCACGTGCAGGCACTTGACCCGGTCGGGCATGCCGCCGCCGGAAAACGTCGTCCCCAAGGACTCGATGGCATCCCGCTCGACCAGATACGACTCGTGGGCGCGCCGGTAGGCGGCGGCCAACGCGGCGTCGGACTGCAAGCGCTCAGTCATTTCTCGCATCATCCCGGTGGTCTCCAGCCGGCTCGCGGCGGCGGTCAGCGTCGGGTGAGTCAGGTAGAACAACGTCGGAAACGGTGTTCCGTCAGGAAGTTTCGGGGATGTCTTCACCACAGCAGGCTCGCCGTTGGGGCAGCGGTAGGCGATCCCGATCACTCCACGCGGCTCACGGCCGAGCTGACGGGCGACCGCCTCGAGGTCGGCGGGATCAACCACCGGGCGGCGGCGGGCTGGGTGGTAGCGGACCGGGTGGCGGCGGCGGAAGTACCGGCGCCGGCGGGTCGTGCGGGCTGTCGGCGATGGTGTGCCACAGCGAGGTGTACCAAGGGTCGTTGCTGACCGCGGCTTTCGGCTGCGACCCGGGATCCGTGGGCAGCGCCGCGCCCGGCGGCAGTTGGACCTGATACGGAATCTCGCCCGGCATGACGAAACCGAGACGCTCACGGGCCTGCGCCGCGATGAATGCGGGGTCGCCGAGCTTGCCCTTCTGCTGTTCGAGGTCGGAGATCTGGTGGCGCAGTGCGGCTTCGGACGCGGCCAGTTGTTTCATCTCGGTGCGCTGCGCGAAATAGGTGCGGACCGGACCGGCGATGGTCAGCGTCAGCACACAGATGACGGTCGCCAGGATGGCTGCCCGTCGTGCGGTCAGACCGAGCCGCTGATCCGAACGCTGCTCGGCCGACTCGGCGATCGCCTGTTTGATCGGTTCGACGACCTCGGGCATGGCGCGCGGTGATGGGGTCGGCCCGCGCCGGGCCACCGCGGACTTACGCGGCCGGCCGGCTACCGAATCGCCGGCCCGAGCCGGACGCGACGCCGGTGAGCGCCGCTTCGGTTCTGGCCGTTTGGATTCGGGCATTGCGGACGGGGGGCTCTTACGGGGTGTACCGGGGGAAGGCCAGATCGCCGGCGTAGCGGGCGGCGTCGCCGAGGGCCTCTTCGATCCGCAGCAGCTGGTTGTATTTCGCCACCCGCTCGCTGCGGGCCGGGGCGCCGGTCTTGATCTGGCCGCTGCCCACCGCCACCGCCAAGTCGGCGATCGTGGTGTCCTCCGTCTCGCCGCTGCGGTGGCTCATCATCGTCCGGTAGCCACTGTGGTGGGCGAGGGCGACCGCATCGAGCGTCTCGGTGAGAGTGCCGATCTGGTTTACCTTGACCAGCAAGGCATTTGCCGCACCCTTGTCGATGCCTTCTTCCAGCCGTTCCGGATTGGTGACGAATAGGTCGTCGCCGACGATCTGCACCCGGTCACCGATGGCTGTCGTCAGCGCCACCCAGCCGTCCCAATCGTCTTCGGACAGTGGGTCTTCGATAGACACCAGCGGGTAGGAATCGAGCAGTTCGGCGTAGAACTGCGTCATCTCATCGGCGGTGCGGGTCTTCTTTTCGAACGCGTAACCGGTTCCGTCGGTGTAGAACTCGGTCGCCGCGACGTCGAGCGCCAGCGCCACGTCCGCGCCGAGCTTGAAACCGGTGGACTCGATGGCCTGGCTGATCACATCGAGCGCGGCCTTGGTTCCCGCCATGTCGGGCGCGAAGCCGCCTTCGTCACCCAGCCCGGTGGACAGTCCTTGCTTCTTGAGCGCCGACTTCAGCGCGTGATAGACCTCGGCGCCCCAGCGCAGTGCCTCGTGGAAACTCGGCGCCCCGATCGGGGCCACCATGAACTCTTGGACGTCGACCGCGGTGTCGGCGTGCGCGCCGCCGTTGACGATGTTCATCATCGGCACCGGCAGGATGTGGGCGTTCGGTCCACCCAGGTAGCGGAACAGCGGTAATTCGGCGGAGTCGGCCGCCGACTTGGCCACCGCCAGGGAGACGCCGAGGATCGCGTTGGCGCCCAGCCGGGACTTGTCGGGGGTGCCGTCGAGGTCCAGCAGGGCCTGGTCGACCAGCCGCTGGTCGTCGGCGTTGAGCCCGATCACCGCGGGAGCGATTTCGTCGAGCACGGCTTGCACGGCCTTCTTGACGCCCTTGCCGCCGTACCGGTCGCCGCCATCGCGCAGTTCGACGGCCTCGTGCTCGCCGGTCGAGGCGCCCGAAGGCACCGCGGCCCGCGCGAACGTCCCGTCGATCAGAGCCACCTCGACCTCGACCGTCGGATTGCCGCGGGAATCGAGGATTTCGCGGGCCCCGACCTGCTCGATAATCGGCACTGGTTCTCCTTGCGTCGTGAGGGTTACAGACTTCCTGCTCAAGTCGGTAACTGCCACCAGCAGCCTAGAGCCTGCCTCAGAGCGAGTGGCCCTCCGCGTAGGCGGTAGCCCAGTCTCGCACGGCGCGGGCATAGACGTCGGAGTCGTTGTAGGCCCACAACGCCGTGATCCATCCTCGCGGCGTGGCGAGATCCTTCCCGCGCCAGCACAAGTAGCCCGCTGCGGACAACGCGGCATCGTCGATGTTGTCGACGTCGACCTTGCCGTCGTTGTTGGCGTCGACGCCGTACTCCCGCCATGTCTCGGGAATGAATTGCATGGGTCCCATCGCCCGCACGGTGTCCGGCTGCCCGTCCATCCCGCCGGGCGCGCCGCCGATCCCGCCCGGATCGCTGTCGATGATGCGCATCGTGCCGTTGGTTCCGTCGAGCACCACACCCCGAATCGGCGGGCGCACGTCGCCGTTGGGAAACAGCGTGGCGTGGTGATAGGTGCCGTGGTGACTTTCCACCTGTCCGATGCCGGCCAGCGTGGTCCAGGCGATATGGCAGTTCGGGTTTTCCACCTCGGCGACCCGGGCTGCGTAGCCGTAGGCCTCCAGTGCGGTCACCGGGATGTGCAATGCCGGGGCGAGCTCGGCGGCCCACTTATGCAGCTGGTCGGCGGGTCGGCCCTTGGCGTAGGTGTCGACCGCCGGCACGATGGCGCCGCGTGGTGGCGGGACGCCTTTGGGAATGTAGGGGCCCAGCTGCCACGAGCAGCTGGATGCCAACAGCAGCGCAGTTGCACCTACGACGGCCAACGCGCGCAGCCAACGGACCGGCGACACACAACACCCCTAAACACGACTTCGGAACCATCGTCCCACGGGATTCGAATGCCTCGGCCCATCGCGGACGGCCAAAGTTTGTTCAATTCCGGCTGGCCAGCTTTGATGACCGGCGCCCCAGCTGCAGATAACCCGCCGCCGACTACGAACCCGGGCGTGTCGAAGGTCACCGCGTCCAGCAGTTTTCGCGCGCGTCAATACACTTCTCAGGCTTTTTCGATGGCTTCGGCGACTTCGACGTCGTCGGGCGAGGCATCGACGTCGTCGGGCGCTTCGGGCTGGGGCCTGGGGTCGGAATCGGATTCGGGCCAGCAGGTCCGCCATTCCTCTGCGGTGATCGAGCCGACCGGGGCAACGTCCAGTTCGGTGGGGCCATCTGCCGAACGACGCTCGGCAGCGACCGCCTTTTCGACGCCGCGCACCGTGTCCATGAACTCCAGCACCGCGGTGCGCAAGGAGTCTTCGGCATCGACATCGGGGGTCACCGTGATCGACGTGACGTTTGCCGGAACCAGGTCCAGTGGGAAGCCGGCCTTGGTGACCCGCTGAATCACCTTGCGCGCCAAGGCCAGAGCCGGTTGAGCGGTGGGTAAATCGTCCATCACCGAGTTGCGTGGCTTCTCCTGAGCTTTGCGCTCCTCCCACTGGGCCAACTGCTCGTCCAGCGAAATCGACTCTCCGGCAAGCACTCCCGGAGCACGGTTGGCTAGCTTGCGGAGCAGCGCATCGGCGACATCGTCGATGGTGAACGGATGCGCCGGTGCGTCCTCGGCGATTCGAGCGTGAAACAGCACTTGCAGCAGCACATCTCCGAGCTCGTCCCGCAGTGAATCGACATCGCCGCTGCGCACCGCGTCGAAAAGCTCGTAGGTCTCCTCCAACAGGAAGCGGCGAAGTGAATCGTGGGTCTGCTCGCTCTCCCACGGCCCGGCGGTCCGGAGTTTGTCCATCATTGCCACGGCGTCCACCAACCGCTCCCCCGGCTGCCGGCCGGGCGCGGAAATCAATCGCTCACCGGCCGCCAATCGCGCCGTGACCGAAGGGTGCTCGGGATCCGACGACAACAGCACCGGCGCGTCCTCCCCGGTGTGCGCCGAGCGCGCCGCCGGTAACGACCAGGGCACCGCGACCGGCATCTCCTCGGTGTATTGGACTTCACCGGAGAGCAACTCGATGGCTTCCACGGGGACCAGCGACGGCCTCCGCGGGTCGACCAGGATCACAGTCACGAGCGCCACTCCTGCACCCCGGCCAAGCCGGGGTAATCGTCATAGGCGCAGATCATCGGGCTTGCCTCTCCGGCCTTGCCGTGTCTATCTGCGTCGATTCTGCTGGTTTGCCGACCAGCGCGGATACCAATTGGCCAACCATCTGAACCAACTCGAGGTCGCGGATGCGCGGCGCACCCACGCCGCCCGCGCGGGGAATCGGAACCTGGACGGTCGACGTCGTGGCGCGGTAGCGCGCGCCCGGATACCGGCGGGCCAGGCGTACCTGCGCGGAGTCGGGCAGGGTGAGCGGCGACACCCGCAGCGTCGCCTCAGAAGCCGTCGACACCTCGGCGATCCCCGCGGCGCGGCAGATCAGGCGCAGTCTCGCCACGGCCACCAGCAATTCGGCGGTTTCGGGCAGCGCGCCATATCGGTCGATCAGCTCTTCGATGACCGCGTCGATCTGCGCGTCGTCCGACGCGGCAGCCAGCCGTCGATAGCCCTCCAGCCGCAGCCGGTCGCTGGGGATGTAGTCCGGCGGCAGATGCGCATCCACCGGCAGGTCGATCCGCACGTCCTTGGGCTCCTCGGCGCTGAGCACGGTCTGCCCGTCGGCCGCGGCCCGGTACGCCTCGACCGCCTCGCCGACCAGCCGGACATAGAGGTCGAAGCCGACCCCGGCGACGTGCCCGGACTGCTCGGCGCCCAGCACGTTGCCGGCCCCGCGGATCTCCAGGTCCTTCATCGCCACCGCCATACCGGCGCCGAGGTCGTTGTTCTGCGCAATCGTCGCCAGCCGGTCGTAGGCGGTCTCGGTGAGTGGCGTGTCCTTCGGATACAGGAAGTAGGCGTAGCCACGTTCCCGGCTGCGGCCGACCCGCCCACGCAGCTGGTGCAGCTGGGACAGCCCGAAGGTGTCGGCCCGCTCGACGATCAGCGTGTTGGCGTTGGAGATGTCCAACCCGGTCTCGACGATCGTGGTGCACACCAGGATGTCGAACTCGCGGTTCCAGAAACCCTCGACGGTGGTCTCCAGCTGCTCCTCGGGCATCTGCCCGTGGGCGACGGCGACCTTGGCTTCCGGCACCAGCTCACGCACCCGCGCCGCCGCCACGTCGATGGAGCTGACCCGGTTGTGCACGTAGAAGGCCTGCCCGTCGCGCAGCAGCTCCCGGCGCAGCGCCGCGGCGATCTGCTTGTCGTCCTGCGCACCGACGTAGGTCAGCACCGGGTAGCGCTCCTCGGGCGGCGTCAGGATCGTCGACATCTCGCGGATGCCGGCCAGGCTCATCTCCAGCGTGCGCGGGATCGGGGTTGCGCTCATCGTCAGGACGTCGACATGGGTGCGCAGCGACTTGATGTGCTCCTTGTGCTCGACGCCGAAGCGCTGCTCTTCGTCGACGACCACCAGGCCGAGGTCCTTCCACCGCACCCCGGTCTGCAGCAACCGGTGCGTGCCGATCACGATGTCGACGTTGCCTTCGGCCATCCCGTCGAGCACGGCGCGTGATTCGGCGCCCTCGGTGAATCGCGACAGGCTCTTGATCCGGACCGGGAAACCGGCCATCCGCGCGGTGAACGTCTGGAAATGCTGGTCGGCCAGCAGCGTGGTGGGCACCAGCACCGCGACCTGCTTGCCGTCCTGGACAGCCTTGAACGCCGCCCGGACCGCGATCTCGGTCTTGCCGTAGCCGACGTCACCACAGATCACCCGGTCCATCGGCACCGGCTTTTCCATGTCGGACTTGACCTCGGTGATGGCAGTGAGCTGGTCCATTGTCTCGGTGAAGCCGAACGCGTCCTCCATTTCGGCCTGCCACGGGGTGTCCGGGCCGAACGCGTAGCCGGCGCTGGCCTGCCGCTTGGCGTACAGCGCCACCAGCTCGCCGGCGATCTCCCGAACGGCTTTGCGCGCTTTGGTTTTGGTGTTGGTCCAGTCGCTGCCGCCGAGCCGGCTCAACGACGGCGCCTGTCCACCGACATACCGGGACAGCTGATCCAGCGAATCCATCGGCACGTAGAGCTTGTCGGTCTCGCTCTGCCCCCGCTTCGCTCGAGGCGTACTCCAGCACGAGGTACTCGCGACGCGCACCGCCGACGGTGCGTTCGGTCATCTCGACGAACCGGCCGATGCCGTGCTGGTCGTGCACCACCAGGTCGCCCGCGGTCAGCGCGAGCGGGTCGACGGTGTTGCGGCGCTTGGCGGCCAGCCGTTTGCCGTCGGTGGCGGTCATCCGGTTGCCGGTCAGGTCGGTCTCGGTGACGATCACCAGGTTTGCGCCCGGGAAGATCACACCATCGTGCAGTGGGCCTTTGAGCACGCCGACGACGCCGGGTGTGGGCTCGGCTCCGGGCTCCAACATCGTTGCCGGCGTGTCGGATTCGGCCAGCTGCTCGACGACGCGATGCGCGGTTCCGGTGCCCGGTGCGACGACGGCGGCGGACCCGCCGGTCGCCACGTGCGCGCGCAGCATCGCGAACAGCTCGTCGATATCCCGCTGATGGCCGCGCGCCGACGGCGCCGCCCGGATGTCCAATTCGATCGCCGACTCGTCGGACAGCTGGGACAGCGTCCACCACGGATGCCCGGACTGGCGCGCGGCGTCGCGCACCTCGCCGAGCTCGCGGAAGCCCGATCCGCCGAGCTGCTCGACGTCGATCGGCGAATCGCCACCCACGGCGGCCACCGACCAGGACGCGTCGAGGAATTCGCGGCCGGTCTTGATCAGGTCGGCCGCCCGGGTTCTGACCTTTTCCGGGTCGCAGACCAGCACCGGGGTGCCGGCGGCCAGCTGGTCTGTGAGCAACGTCATGTCTTCGGGCCGCAGCACCGGCAGCAGTGCCTCCATACCGTCGACCGGGATGCCCTCGGCGAGCTTGGCCAGCATGTCGCCGACGCCGCCGGTGACGCCATGCTCGGGCACCGGCTGATGTCCGGCCAGCTCGGCCGCCCGCGCCCGCACGTCGTCGGTCAGCAGCAGCTCACGACAGGCGACCGCGACCACGGAGTCGACGCCGATCTCGGCGATCGACCGCTGATCGGCCACCGAGAACATCCGCATCTCGGAGACCTCGTCGCCCCAGAACTCGACACGTACCGGATGCTCGGCCGTCGGCGCGAAAATGTCGAGAATGCCACCGCGAACTGCGAATTCGCCTCGTTTACCGACCATGTCCACCCTGGTATAGGCCAGCTCGACCAGCCGGGTGATGACGTCGGAGAAGGCCAGCTCGTCGCCGACGCTCAGCGTGAGGGGTTCGGCCAGGCCCAATCGCGAGGCCATCGGCTGCAGCAGCGAGCGGACCGCGGTGACCACTACCTGCAGCGGCGGGCCGAGCCGCGCGTCCTGCGGATGCGACAGCCGACGCAGCAGCATCATCCGGGCGCCGACGGTGTCGACACCGGGCGACAGCCGCTCGTGCGGCAGCGTCTCCCAGGACGGGAACATCGCCACCGCGTCGGCGAAGACGCCGCGCAACTCGGCGGTCAGGTCGTCGGCCTCCCGCCCGGTCGCGGTGACGACGAGCAACGGCCCCTGCCGGGCCAGTGCGCAGGCCACGAACAGTCGAGCGCCGGCCGGACCGACCAACGCCAATTCCTCGGGTCGGTCAGCCGCCAGGTCGATGAGTCGCTGCAGCGTCGGCGCACGCAGCGCCAACTCCACCAGCCCCGCAATTGGGGTATCTGTGATTTCTAGGCCCCCTGCGGTCATGATGGCCCCATTGTATGGGGGGCCAGCGCCGTCAATTTCTGGCCGAGCCTCGTCAGGGATCCGTAAAGAAGTCAGCTTCCGACCAGACCGTGCGGAGTCTGAAGATCATGACATCGACTTTGCCGGACCTCTTGCCTTCCATAGGTTATGCGGCGCCGCCGCGCTTTCATCCGGCGATCTGGCCGCTCACCGCCCACGCCGACGACGATGGCCGACTCTGCATCGGTGAGGTACCCCTCACCGATTCGCCGACGAATTCGGCACCCCGCCTACGTGATCGACGAGGCCGACTTTCGCGGTCGCGCAGGCCGCTACCGTGCGGCGCTGGGCGACGCCGAGGTGATCTACGCCGGCAAATCCCTGCTGACCATCGCGATCGCCCGGTGGGCCCATGAAGAAGGGCTCGGCGTCGACGTCTGCTCCGCCGGCGAGCTGGCCACCGCGATGGCCGGTGGCGTCGAGAAGGCCAAGATCGTCATGCACGGCAACGCGAAGTCGCATGACGACCTGCGCGCCGCCGTGCGTTTCGGGATCGGGCGCATCGTGCTGGATTCTCCATGGAGATCACCGAACTCGCCGGCTTGGCCGAGGGGCGGCAGCGGGTGCTGATCCGGGTCACCCCGGACCTCGACATCCACGGCCACCGTGCGGTCACGACCGGGATCAGCGACCAGAAATTCGGGTTCACCCTGGCCGGCGGCCACGCCGCCGACGCCGTCGCACGAGTGCTCTCCCACCCGAGCCTGAAACTGGTCGGATTGCATTGCCACCTCGGCTCTCAGGTCACCGACACCGCGATCTACGGCGAGGCGATCCACCGGCTGGTCGCCGCCATGGCCGACGTGCGTGCCGCACACGGCGTCATCCTGACCGAGCTGAACATCGGTGGTGGCCATGGCGTTCCGTACCTCCCCGGCGATCCGGAGCTGAGTCTCGACGAGCTGGCCCGAGTGATCGAGGATGCACTGGACGACGCGTGCGCGGCCGAACGTTTCCCGCGCCCCGCCATCGTCGTCGAACCCGGCCGGGCCATCTGCGCGCGGGCCGGCGTCACGGTGTACCGGGTGTGCGGCGTCAAGACGCAGCCGGGCGGGCGCACCTTCGTGGCCGTCGACGGCGGGATGAGCGACAACCCCCGGGTGTCGCTGTACGGGGCGAAATACACCGTGGCGCTGGCGAATCGCCACTCACTTGCCCCCCGACAACAGGTCACGTCGCGGGACGGCACTGCGAATCGGGCGACGAGATCGCCCGCGACGTCGCCCTTCCCGCCGACGTGCACCCAGGCGACCTGCTCGCGGTAGCCGTGACCGGCGCCTACCACCACAGCATGGCGTCGAACTACAACATGGTCGGCCGGCCGCCACTGATCGCGGTGTCCGGCGGACGGTCCCGCGAACTGGTCCGCCGCGAAACGACCGCGGACCTGTTGTCCCGCGATCGGGGCTGACTGCCGCTATTCGCCCTGCAGGTGCGGGTCGGCTTCCAGGTGGGTCAACCCGTTCCACATCAGGTTGACCAGGTGGGCGGCGACGACTTCCTTCTTGGGTTCCCGAGTGTCTAGCCACCACTGCGCGGTCATCGACACCGATCCGACCAGCGCCTGCGCGTACAGCGGGGCCAGGTTGGAGTCGAGACCGCGGCGGGCGAAGTCACCGGCCAGGATCGAGCTGACCTGGCTGACCGCGTCGTTGAGCAGGCTGGAGTAGGTGCCCGAGCTGATCGCGGCCGGTGAGTCCCGGATCATGATGCGAAACCCGTCGGTGTGTTCTTCGACATAGGTCAGCAAGGCAAGGGCCACGGTCTCCACCCGAACCCGGGATCGGTTGTTGGTCAGCGACGAGGTGATGCGGTCCAGTAGCGACGACATCTCGCGGTCGACGACCACCGCGTACAAGCCTTCTTTACCGCCGAAATGCTCGTAGACGACAGGTTTGGAGACGTTGGCGCGAAGGGCGATCTCCTCGATCGACGTTCCCTCGTAGCCCCGCTCGGCGAACAGCGACCGGGCGATATCGATCAGTTGGTGGCGGCGCTCGCTACCGGTCATCCGGGTGCGGGGCGCCTTGGTTTTCTTATCCGGCGCGGCCACGTCTAACAGGTTATCTCTCGGTTGCCGTCCGCGATCGGCCCGCGCCGTCGTCTAGAGTGGACGCGGTCTTCACCGCTGGTCGCAGCGATCCGTCGTGGTGTAATCGGCAGCACTTCTGATTTTGGTTCAGACAGTTCAGGTTCGAGTCCTGGCGACGGAG
>CAWFRR010000010.1:0-469734 GCA_963818285.1 uncultured Actinomycetota bacterium | reverse complement strand
GGAGCCGCCGCCGTTGTCAGTTGCCATGTGGCTAAAGGGTGTATCCGAGTCGCTCGGCCAGCTTGTGCAGCAGATCGATCGCGGCATCGGCGATCACCGTGCCCGGCGGGAAGATCGCCGTAGCCCCTGCCTCATACAGCTCGTCGAAATCGCCGGGTGGGATCACTCCGCCGACCACCACCATGATGTCGGGTCGGCCGACATCGGCCAGCGCATCACGCAGCGCAGGTACCAGGGTGAGGTGGCCGGCTGCCAGCGACGACACCCCGACGACGTGGACGTCGTTATCCGCGGCCTGCCGGGCCACTTCGTCCGGTGTGGAGAACAGGGCACCGACGTCGACGTCGAATCCGATGTCGGCGAACGCCGTAGCGATTACCTTCTGTCCGCGATCGTGGCCGTCCTGTCCCATCTTGGCCACCAGGATCCGGGGCCGCCGACCGTCGGCCTCGGCGAATTTCTCGACGAGTTCGGTGGCACTAGCCAAATTCTCGGCCTTTCCAGCTTCGTCCCGGTAAACCCCGGCGATGGTGCGGATCTCGGCTTGGTGTCGCCCATAGACCTTTTCGAGCGCGTCGGAAATCTCGCCGACGGTGGCCTTGTGGCGGGCGGCATCGACGGCCAGGGCCAGAAGGTTGTTTCCGAGTCCGTCTCGATCCCCCTTACCCGCTCCGCCGGAGGGGGCTGCCGCGGCCCGGGACAGCTCGGCCAGCGCCGCCTCGACAGCGGCCTTGTCCCGAGTCGCCCGCAGGTCTTCGAGTTTGGCCAACTGCTCGGCACGTACCCGGCTGTTCTCGACCTTGAGGACTTCGACCTCCTGGTCCTCTTCCACCTGGTATTTGTTGATCCCGATCACCGGCTGGGTGCCGGAGTCGATGCGGGCCTGGGTCCGCGCAGCCGCTTCTTCGATGCGCAGCTTGGGGATGCCGTCGTTGATGGCCTGGGCCATCCCGCCGGCCTCGGCGACCTCGGCGATGTGGGCGCGTGCCCGTTGTGCCAGCTGATAGGTCAGCCATTCCACGTAATACGAGCCGGCCCACGGGTCGATCGGCCTGGTGGTGCCGGACTCCTGTTGCAGCACCAACTGGGTATTGCGGGCGATGCGGGCCGAGAAGTCAGTCGGCAACGCCAGCGCCTCGTCGAGGGCGTTGGTGTGCAACGACTGGGTGTGACCCTGGGTTGCCGCCATTGCCTCGATGCAGGTGCGTGCGACGTTGTTGAACGCGTCCTGTGCGGTCAGGGACCAACCAGAGGTCTGCGAATGGGTGCGCAGTGACAGCGATTTGGCGCTCTTGGGATTGAACTGGGCGACCAGCTCGCTCCACAGCAGCCGGCCCGCCCGCAGCTTGGCGATCTCCATGAAGAAGTTCATCCCGATGCCCCAGAAGAAGGACAGCCGGGGTGCGAACTTGTCGATGTCGAGGTCGGCGTCCAAGCCGGCCTTGATGTAGTCGACCCCGTCGGCCAGGGTGTAGGCGAGTTCCAAATCGGCTGTGGCACCGGCCTCTTGGATGTGATAGCCGGAGATGGAGATGGAGTTGAACTTCGGCATCTTCGCGCTGGTGTAGGCGAAGATGTCGGAGATGATGCGCATCGAGGGTTTCGGCGGATAGATGTAGGTGTTGCGCACCATGAATTCTTTGAGGATGTCGTTCTGGATGGTGCCCGCCAGCTTCTCCGGCGGCACGCCCTGCTCCTCGGCGGCAACCACGTACAACGCCAGGATCGGTAGCACCGCGCCGTTCATCGTCATCGACACCGACACCGTCGACAGGTCGATGCCGTCGAACAGCTGACGCATGTCCAGGATGGAATCGATGGCCACACCGGCCATTCCGACGTCGCCCTGAACCCTCGGATGATCCGAGTCGTAGCCGCGGTGGGTGGCGAGGTCGAACGCCACCGAGAGACCTTTTTGTCCGGCGGCAAGGTTGCGCCGGTAGAAGGCGTTGGACTCGGCCGCCGTGGAGAACCCGGCGTACTGGCGGATTGTCCACGGCTGGTTGACATACATCGTCGGGTAAGGCCCTCGAACAAACGGCGGCTCGCCGGGAAAGGTGTTCAGTGGGTAACCACCGGACTCGATGCCGGCGCGGTCGGCGGCGATGTACACCGGCTTGACGTCGATGTCCTCCGGGGTGTGCCACACCAACTGGTCAGGGGTGTACCAGTGAGCGGCCGCGGCCGCCGCAACGTGTTTTTCCACTGCGTCCTCGGTCGGCTGCGCGACGCTGCGGTCGCTGTCCAGCGGAACGTCGGAGAAGTTGCCGACAACCGGCGTGGTGGTCGTCATCGTCGCTATGCCCCCAACCGGTCGAGCAGGCCTGAAAGTGCCTCCACCGCATTAATTTTGGCGGTCAGGAACTCGTCGGGTCGGTGCTCCGCCTCGCTCACTGCCTTCGGGGGCCCGGCCAGGCAGACATGCGACACCCCCGCGGCGTGAGCAGCCTCGATGACCGCGGACGCCTCGGCGCCGTAGCGAGTGTCGGTGCCGCAGACGACGGCCACGACCGGGGAACCCGCCTCGGCAACCGCCTTGGCGACGCCGTCGGCATCAACTGTCCCGGGGTTGACCGCCTCGATACCACCGGAAGCCAACAGATTCGAGGCGAATGTCGTGCGAATGTTGTGCTCTGACAATGGTCCGAGCGGCAACAGCAGCGCCTGCGGACGCGACTCACCGCGAGCCAGATAGGCGTCCGAACGATCACGAAGGGCTTCGAACTCGGTCGCGTAGCGGATCAGCTTTCCGGCTGCCAGCGGGGAATACGACGTATTATTCTGCGGCAGAGCCGGTTCAGTGATGTTCGGATATTCGTTGACCCCGGTGATCGCGGTCTTGCGATGGGCGATGTCGTCGGTGCGCAGGCCGGCGATCTCAGCGATCTGCCCCGCGATGTAATCGCCCGCCTCGACGAATCCACCGTGCTTCTCGATCGCCTGGAAGGTCTGCCACGCCTGGTGCGCCAACTGGTTGGTGAGGTCTTCGACAAACCAAGATCCACCGGCGGGGTCCAGGATTCGGCCGACGTGCGACTCCTCGAGCAACAACAGTTGGATGTTACGGGCCATCCGACGCGCGAAACTCGTTGCCATGCCGGGGAATCCGCCTTCGATCGCGACGTCGAATGGGAATACCAGCACAGTGTCGGCGCCGCCGACGCCGGCCCCGAACGCGGCCAATGTCGTTCTCAGCATGTTCACCCAGGGATCGCGCTGGGTCATCATCGGCAGCGATGTTTCGGCATGTATGACGGCTGCGCCACTATCCGGCGCACCGACGACCTCGGCGACGCGTGCCCACAACCGGCGCAACGCTCTGACTTTGGCGATCGTCAAGAACTGGTCGTCGTCGGCGGCCAACCGGAAGCTGATCTGCGCCAGCGCCTTGGCCGCCGGCAGGCCGGATTCGGTGAGCTCCCGCAGGTACGACACTGCGACCGAGACGCTGCCGGCGAGTTCCCACGTGGCGTTGGCGCCGAGATTGTGGAACGCGGGCCCGTCTATCGTGATCGCCCGGACCCCGGTGCTGTCGGCCAGCAGCGTCGCCATGTCGACGACCTCTGAGAGCGCGGGGGCAGGCCGCTCACTGAGTTCCGCGGTGAGCGGGTCGGCGCCCAGGTCGATCGACAGGATTTTCCGCTGGTCGGGTTCGACGCGGCTGACCAGTTCAAGCATCGCTTCGCCGGCGGCCCGATAATCTGCGCCGGCATCGAGTATCACCGGCGCCATGCTCAGATAGACGCCCTCGAATACCTGCTCCAGTTGGCCGGGTAACACGCCGGACTCCCCCACCCGGACCAGCAGCGCGCTGACCCCCTCGGCGAGCCCGGCCAGCACCGCGGAGTTGACGTCTTCCGCAGCGACGCCGGCGACCCGGTTGGCCGGGATGGCCTCGGCGACCTTCCAGCCGGACTTGACGTCCCGCAGCCCATCGGCCCCGCGCAAGAAGGGCCACTCGCCGGGCAATGGCGGTTCGGGGAGCTCGTCGAGCGCGGTGTAGAGCGCCCGAATCGCGACGGCTTCGTACGTCGAGGTTTCCAGCATCTGCTCGGGCTCCGGCCCGAGCTCGTCAACGTCGCGCCGCGTGCTTTTGGCCAGGACCCCGGCCACCGCGGTACGCCAGCGAGCACGGCCCTGCTCCAGATCGGCAGGTTCAGCGGACACATCGACTGACACCGGCGGCTCCTTGTCCAGCACGTGACATCCCGACACTGGTCTGTCACCCGACAACCAGGCTAAATGATGCCCTTTAGTGTCGCGGAACACACTGCGGCGACCGGGTTTGACGAGCCATGACGGTGCTCCAGGTGAGGAGTACCTTACTAAGGTAGACCGGCTAACGTTAGGGCGATCATGTGTACTCGACCACAGGGCGCACGCGATCAATCCAATTCGGTGATCCTGCTTGCGCAACTGACGCCCGGAAAGCGGGCGACGGTAGTGGGAACGGTCGCGGAAGCCAACCCGGTCATCGTCAATCGATTAGGACAGTTGGGCTTTCGCGCAAAAGCCCGTGTTGACGTCGTCCGGCGCGCCCCCCTCGGCGACCCGACCATCTACCGGGTTCACGACACTGAGCTGTGCCTGCGCCGTCGGGAGGCAGAGCTCATCGAGGTCGTTCCCGAAGCGGACCGATGACCGCCTGTCATGACGTCGAAGGCTCCGCCGTCGCCGTCGCAGGCATCCGACGGGTGGCATTGGTCGGCAGCCCCAACGCCGGAAAGACCAGCGTCTTCAACCATCTGACCGGCTTACGCGCCAAAACCGGAAACTACCCGGGCGTCACCGTGGGACGCAGCGTCGGCACCACCAATGTGGACGGCGTCGCGATTGCCGTCGAGGACCTGCCCGGCACCTACAGCCTCGACCCGATCAGCCCGGACGAGCAGGTGGTGACGGACCTGCTGGCCGGCAAGTGCGCGGGCATCGACCCGCCCGACGCGATTGTCCTGGTCGCCGATGCCACCACACTGCGCCGGTCAATCCTGTTGATCGGTCAGGTGCTGCGGCTGGACCTGCCATGCCTGCTGGCGTTGACCATGGGCGACGAGCTGGCGTCCCGCGGTGGCCGCATCGACACCGCGGCTCTGTCCACGGCGCTGGGCATCCCGGTGACCGCGGTCGTGGCGCACCACGGATCGGGAATCGACGATGTGCGGGTGCAACTGGCGTCCTTCGCGCAGTGGCAGCGCCCGCCGGTGCTGCCGCCAACCGGCCAGGACGACATCGACGCATGGGGTCAGTCCGTCCTCGACGCAGCCGATTACGTTGCGCCGCAACCAGATCAACGCACGCAGCGAATCGACCGGGTGCTGCTGCACCCGCTCTGGGGAACGGTCATCTTCTTCGCGGTGATGTTCTACTTCTTCCAGGTCTTGTTCACCGCCGCGGCGCCGCTGCGCGACGGCATCGGCAATGCGTTGACCTGGCTGGGCGGCCAAGTGGCCGACCACGTCGGCAACCCCGTTCTGCGCGGGCTGCTGAGCCAGGGACTCATCGGCGGCGTCGGAACCGTGCTGCAGTTCATTCCGCAGATCGTGCTGCTGTTCTGCCTGCTCGCCTTCCTCGAGAGCGTCGGCTACATGTCGCGGGCGGCTTTCCTGATGGACCGCGTGATGGCCAAGACCGGCCTGGAGGGCCGCGCCTTCGTCGCGATGCTCTCGTCGTTCGCCTGCGCGATTCCGGGCATCATGGCGACCCGAACGTTGCCGTCCTCGCGAGACCGGATCGCCACCATCGTCACCGCGCCGTTGATGACGTGCTCGGCACGGCTGCCGGTGTACACATTGCTGATCGGTCTGCTGGTGGCACCGCAGACCCGGTGGTGGGGGCTCAGCGCGCAGGGCGTCACGATGTTCCTGCTCTACCTGGGCGGCGGGTTGTCCGCGCTGGTCGCCGCGTTGCTGGTCAAGTCCACCATTCTGCGCGGCGATCTACTGCCGTTCACCATGGAGTTGCCGCCCTACCGGATGCCCTCCCCGCAAGCGATGCTGGCCGCGATGTGGAGTGCGGCGCGCGTGTTCCTGCGCAAAGCGGGAACCATCATCCTGGCCACATCTCTGGTGTTGTGGGTGTTGCTGAATCTGCCGGTCCGCGAGACGCATACCCGGGGCATGTCGACGACCGACGCGACCGCGTACGTGATGAACCACAGCTACGCCGCCGACATCGGACGCGCGGTCGAACCGGTCTTCGCACCGCTGGGCTTCGACTGGCGGACCGACATCGCCCTGGTCGGCTCGCTGTCTGCCCGCGAAGTGTTCGTCTCGACCCTGGGCCAGGTGGCGGCGGCGTCCGACCCGGAAGCTCCGCGGCAAGCGCTGGCCGCGATGACCGACGACCGCGGGCATCGCATCTTCACCGCACCCACCGTGATCGCGCTGATGGTCTATTTCATGTTCGCGTTGCAGTGCATGTCGACGATCGCCGTGATGCGCCGCGAAACCAACACCTGGCGGTGGCCCGCCTTCGCATTCAGCTACATGTTCATCCTGGCCTGGGTGATGGCGTTCATCGCACGGTCAATTGCGTTGGGGCTGAGCGCGTGATCCCGATTCACGCCACCGCCACCGCGAACCCGCAGCAGCTGCGTTGGGTGGTGGCGGCGGACCGGTTGCCGGCCCGCGGCGCGGTGCGCCGGGCTCCGGGCCGCCTCGGCGACCTGCTTGGCGACGGGGTGCTCGACGGCATCGAGGTGCGGGCAGCCGATGTCCTGATCACGCTGCACTCCGGGCGCAGCTGGCGCGAGGTGGGCGACGACGTTCGCCAGGCGCTGTCCGACGCGCTGCTGGATCCGGCGGGCTGGCAGGTCGAGCCGGTCGCCGACGACACCGCCGGGCTGGCCGCGATTGCGGGCGAGTTGCTCGCCGGGCCGATCGGCGCGCTCGCCGAATCCCATGGCGGCTCGATCGAATTGGTGTCGATCGAGGGCGACACCGTGACCGTTCGGCTATCGGGAGCCTGCCACGGATGTCCGGCGGCTACCGGCACGCTGCACGACAACCTGCAGCGTGAGCTACGGCGAAGGTCCGGCCGCAAAATCAAGGTTCTCAGCGAAAGCAGTTCAGCCGCATTGCCATTGGGCCGTAAGCTGCTGGCACTGATCGTCCGCTGACGCGTTGTGCACTGCCGGACCGTAGGCTGCATGCTGTGACGGGGCGGACCATCAGCAAATTCGCGGACACGCTGCGTCCGCTGGGCTCCTCGCTCGCCGGCACCGCGCGGCAGGTGCCCAAGCCCCGTTTGATCCTGACGTCAGTGGTGGTCGTCGCCGTCATCGCGGTCGTGCTGCTCGTTCGGTTGCCGTCGGCGGTGCAACTGCGGGACTGGTCGACATCGATGGGCCCATGGTTACCGCTGGCCTTCCTGGGCGCCCACATCGTCGTGACCGTGTTGCCCTTCCCGCGTACGGCATTCACGTTGGCCGCCGGTTTGCTGTTCGGACCGGTCCTCGGTGTCGCGCTGGCGGTGGCGGCCAGCACGGTCAGCGCGATGATTGCGTTCGCGCTGGTCCGGACGGCCGGCTGGCAACTCAGTCGGTTGGTGCGTCACCAGGCCATCGAGAAGGTCGACGCCCGACTGCGCGAACGCGGCTGGGTTGCGGTCCTGTCGCTGCGGTTGATTCCAGCGGTACCGTTCGCGCCGCTCAATTACGCCGTCGGCGCGTCCACGGTGCGTGCGCTGCCCTATCTGTTGGCGACGGTGGCCGGTCTGCTGCCCGTCACGTCGGCCGTGGTGATCCTCGGCGATGCACTCACCGGGCACGTCAGCCCGCTGCTGTTTCTGGTGTCGTTGTGCACCGGCTTTATCGGTATTGCATTGCTGGCCTACGAGATTCGTCTCCATCGTCGGCATCACAGCGTCCCGGCAACCGACATCGACGCCCCGGCCGAAAAAGCATTGCGCGGCTGATCGGCTCGGGTCGGGACGACTCCGGGATCCGCCTATTTCGCTCCTCGCAATAACCGCTGGTCACGTATAGAATTGGCGCTAGCAAATTCATAAAGGCAAGGCGGTGGCATCTCACCGTTGGTATTTCCGCGTAGCCGGCTAGGCAGCTAGTAACCAGCGTGGTGACAGTCTGGGGAGGCACACGCACATGAAACTGAAGCGCATAGCCGCCGTGGGGGCGATCGCCGCCGGCGTCGGCATATCAACACTGACGAGTGGGCTGGGGATCGTCAGCGCCGCCCCGGCAGACCCGCCCCCCGGAGTCCCGGCCGTTCAACCGGATCCCGGTGGGCCGGCGCCAGGCATTCCGGCCGAAAAATGCTGGAGGTACGGGCGTTCCGGGGGTGGAAACCCACGAGGCGGCGGTGGGATCCCGGGGTTTTTGCCGCCGTGTGCCGGGCACGCCTGACACTTGAGGGGACAGCGGATCGGGGAGGCGGCCGAACAATGAACGTCAAGCACATGGTCGTGGGCGCTGCGACTGCCGTCGCCCTCGCTATGTCGACATTGGTGGCTGGGTCAGGACTGGTCAACGCCGCCCCGCTGGTCTCGGCGCCACCATGTACGACCTGCGAACCGGGGCCGGCGCCGGGTATTCCCGCCATGAAATGCTGGCCCTACGGGCGCGCCGGGGCGGGAAATGCGGTATCCGGCGGCGGTCGACCGTCATACCCACCGCCGTGTCCCGGCACGTTCTGATCGACGGCAGTCGGCTCAGCAAACCTTTCCACTGCGCAACAGGTGCAAGTCGCCGCTAAGTGGGTACTCCCTCTACCTGCGTGGCGTGGCGAGGGTGAACATCGGCTTTCCCCCAAGACCGCTCATCGACGCGGTAAAAAGTAGAGGAACCCAAGACTATGAACATTTCTCGTATCGCCAGGGCCGCCGTTGTTGCAGCCGGAATAGGCCTGTCAGCAATCACTTTCGGCATCGGACCCGTCAGCGCGGAACCAGCATCTCCAGCACCGTCTCCGGGACCGGCCATGGGGCCCGGCACATCCACCCCGCCGACGACGAACATCACCCGCCCGGGCGTCGGGCCCGGCGGAGCGCACGGGGGTCAGAACCAGACCAAGGCGCCCGGATCCTGATCACACGGGCGGCTACTCGCTGCTAGTCGTAACCCTCGACCAGGTCGCGTGCCTCCTGCTCGGTCTCGACGGCGGGTGGCGATCCGGGTAGCCGCCGGCCCGCGACCTCCGGGGTGAATATCAGCGTCACCAGGCCTACCAATCCCGCGACGATCAACATGTACGCCGGCACCATGAGATTGCCGGTCGCGGACACCAGTGCCTGAGCAATCAGCGGCGTCGTCCCCCCGAAAGCCGAGATCGAGACGTTGTAGGAGATGGCCAGCGCTCCGTTGCGGACATTGGTGGGAAACAGGGCCGGCATCGTCGCGGGCGATGTGCTGTCGAAGCACAACTCCATTGCACCGATCAGCAGCACACCGATGAAAACCAGCGGGAGTCCGCCGCCGCGGATCAGCAAGAAGGCCGGAATCGACGCCGCGATCAGCAGCACGCAACCCGTCCTCATGATCGGCTTCACCCCGATCCGGTCGGACAGCGCAGCAAGCGGGACCAGCAGGATTGCCAGGATGGTCAGCGTCGCGGTGATGATCGTCAGCCCGGACGTATGACTGATCCGGACGAACAATCTTGAGGTAGGTCGGCAGGTAACCGGTCAGCAGGTAGTCCGCCGCGTTGGAGGTGTATACCAGTGCCGCGCAGATCAGCATCGGCTTCCACTGCTCGACGATGGTGCGCCGGTACTGGCCCGGGTCGTCGGGTGCCGACTCTTGGCTCTCCCCTCGGTAAGCCGGCGACTCCTTGAGCCGCATCCGCATGAATATCGCGACTAACCCGAGCGGCGCGCTCAGCAGCAGCGGCACCCGCCATCCCCAGGTCAGCATCTCGTGGTTCGACAGCCAGGTCTGCAACCCGGTGACGATCAGGCCGGCGGCCACGAAACCGGCCAGGTTGCCCAGAGGCAAGAACCCGACCACCCTGCCACGTGTGCGGTCCGGCGCCTGCTCGACGATGTACGTCATCGCCCCGACATACTCGCCACCGGTCGAGAGCCCTTGGAATACCCGTGCGACGACCAGCAGGATCGGCGCCCATACGCCGATGGTGCTGTACCCCGGTAACAGCCCGGTCCCCGTCGTGCCGATCGTCATCAGCACGATCGTGATCACCAGAACCCGCTTGCGCCCGATGCGATCGCCGAGGGGGCCGAAAATCAGCCCACCGATCGGGCGGACGACGAACGCCGCCGCCAGGGTGCTGAAGGTGGCCAACAGGTGGACCGCGCTGACGCTATTGCCGGGATAGAAGACCTGCGCGAGCACGGTGGCGATGTAGCCGTAGACCCCGAAGTCGTACCACTCCATGAAGTTGCCGATCGACGCGCCTTTGAGTGACTGACGCATCATCTCGGGGTCGGTGACCTGGATCTGGTCGCGCGTCCATCTCCGCCGGCGGCGCCGTCCCAGGCCGACGCGCCGGCTAACGGTGTTCATCGGCAGGGCAACTACCCGTTTAGGTGGGCTTTTCAACGCAATTGTGATCAACGCCGCCCGTCGAACAGGTCGATAACCGGGTAGTCGCCATAAATGCCACGGTCGTCCCCAGTGAGCACCCAGCGATGTTGCCGGTCCGCTCGCGCGACGGTGAGGGCGTCGCGTCGGGCAGCTGCCTGCCGGCGCGCTTGCGCCAACCGGAGCTGCGAGCCGATCACCCGGAACGTCAGGTAAACCACTGCCGCGCCGAGGATCCACCAGATCAGTTTGATGATCAGAGCAACCAGCATCATCACCCCGAACAGCGGAACCAGTGCTCTCATGTGTGCCTCCGAACGAAGTCGCCCAACCGCTTGCCGCGATGCTAAAGACGACCTCTGACACGAATGCGTCTGGAGGCGGCCGCTCGGCTATGCCTGGTCCGGTCCTTTCGCGGTCAGGACGGCGTACGTGGCCAGAAGCGACGCGGCCGGGATGAGGTTCACGAGCCGGTCGCGGACCCGCAGATGCGCGCCGACCGCAAGGACGAAATACAACGTCAGCATCGCCGTGGTCAATCGCGCCAACGCCGGTACCCGGCCGGCCGACAGCAATCCGAGCACCGAAGCCGCTTTCGCCGACGGCAGCACCCAGCGGATGTTCTGCGGAACACCTAGCGTGTCAAGGCTTTTGGCAATCGGCGAGATCGGGATCGCGCAGGCCACCGCGTCGATGGCCTGGAACGCCGCCAGGCCCGCATAGGTTTTGGGCGACGTCAGGCCGGCCATCTCACCCCTCCAATTGGTGTCGCGGCGGCGCCAGTACTTCTTCGACCGGCGTGCGCGCGTCGGCTTCCGCTTTGGCCACCGCCTGAATCAGTGCCGGATCGGTCTCGGTGGAGAACCAGTCGGCGACGTCGCTGTCGTCCTCGGGTTTGACCGGGGTGTCGTCGACGGGCGACGGCACGAAACGGAACACCCCGTCGTCGCCCGGCGCGCCGAGCGACTTGGTAGAACCCCTGCAGCGCCGTGCCGAAGTCGCTGGGCACCACCCACACCTTGTTCGCATCGCCCTGCGCCATCTTGGGCAGGGTCTGCAGATACTGATAGGCGAGCATCTCCGGGGTGGGCCGGCCCGCTCTGATTGCCGCGAATGTCTTCTCGATCGCCTTGGCCTGGCCCTGTGCCTGCAGGTAAGCCGCGGCCCGCTCACCCTGCGCCCGCAGCATCCGGGACTGCCGATCGGCCTCGGCGGCAAGGATCGCGGCCTGCTTCGCGCCTTCGGCCGCCAGAATCTGCGACTGCTTCTCCCCCTCGGCCTGCGTGATCGACGCCTGCCGCATTCCCTCAGCGGTCAGGATCACGGCGCGCTTCTCCCGGTCGGCCTTCATCTGCTTTTCCATCGAGGCCTGGATCGACGGCGGCGGGTCGATGCTGCGCAACTCCACCCGTGCGACCCGCAGCCCCCAGCGGCCGGTCGCCTCGTCGAGCACGCCGCGCAGCTTGGTATTGATCTGATCCCGCGAGGTCAGGGTCTGCTCCAGCGTCATGCCGCCAACGACGTTGCGCAGGGTGGTGGTGGTCAGCTGCTCAACGCCGACGATGTAGTTGCTGATCTCGTAGACGGCTGCCTGCGGAACGGTGACCTGGAAATACACCACGGTGTCGATGTTCAGGGTCAGGTTGTCCTCGGTGATCACCGGCTGCGGCGGGAACGACACCACCCGCTCGCGCAGGTCCACCCGGGCGCGCACCCGGTCGATGAACGGGATCAGCAGGGTCAGCTGACCGCTGATCGTGCGGCTGTAGCGACCCAGCCGTTCGATCACCGCCGCCTCGGCCTGCGGGATCAGCGTCACCGACTTGGCCACCACGATGATTGCGAACACCACCAATACAGCGAACAGCAACAACCCGGCGCTAGCGGCCATGAGATTTCTCCTAGTTCTTCCAGAGGATTACGGATTCCAGACCACCGCGGTGGCCCCATCGATACGCATGACGGTGACCTGTTCGCCGGGTTCGAACTCGTCACCGTCATTCAATGGCCTCGCGGTCCACACTTGACCGTCTAACTTCACCTGACCCTCGTCGCGGGTCACGCGGTCGAGCACCAGCGCGCTCTTACCCTCCAGCGCCTCGATGCCCGTCGTCAGGCTTTTCGGCGGGGTCAGACGTCGTCGCAGCGCTGGGCCGGACCAGTGCCATCAGCAGCACCGAGACCACCAGAAAAACGGCACCGTCGGTCCAGATCGGCAGGTCCAGCAGCCAGCTGGATCCGGCCGCGGCCAGCGCGCCACCACCCAGCATGAGCAGGAACATGTCGCCGGTGAGCGCCTCGGCGCCGGCCAGGCCCAACGCGACGATGAGCCAGATCACGGCCGCAGACATGCCGTCAGGATATCGTGTGACCGGCCGCGCCCACGGCGAACAACTAGACTGCGAATCCATGTGGTGCCCAAGCGCAACGCTCTCGGTGTGGGCCAATGCCTGGCTGGCTGGCCAGGCCGCGCCCGACGATGTCCTCGACGCGCTGTCCTGTTGGGCCCCAGCACAATCCGTTACCGCGTACGACGCGGTCGCCGCCGGGCACACCGGGCTACCGTGGCCCGATATCCATGACGCGGGCGTGGTCTCGCTGCTACAGACGCTGCGTATGGCCGCCGGACGGTCGCCGACCGGTACACCGTCGATCTCGGTGCTGCTGCCGATTGCCGGCGATGTACGCGGGCTGCCGCCGGGTACCCAGTTCGAGCGCGATGCGATGGCGGCCGGCGAGGCGGTGATCGTCGCCCACCCAGACGATCCCGGGATCGCCGTCGGATTGGTGCCGGAATTCGACTACGACGAATCCGACGACGAAGTGGTGATACCGGAACTGGCCGCGCTGTCGTGGACGGTGTATTCCTTGCGCGGCGCCACGGTGATCGACCACGATCGAACTGGGCGAGGCCGAGTACGAGTTGCGGCTGGCGGTGCGATCCGCTGCGGACGCCCTCACCACGATCGGGCTCGGATCCAGCGGAGTCGATGTTGACGATCCGCGCGGAATGGTGGAGCAGATTCTGGAATCCACCCGGCACCACCAGGTTCCCGAGCCCGCTCCCACCGCGCGCGTTGCGGGTACTGGAAAACGCGGCACACGTCGACGCGATCATCACGGTCAGCGCCGGGCTGAGCAGAATCGGCACCCAGTCGTTGTCCGAGGCGCAGATCGCCACTGATGCGTTACGGCCGCTGGCCGCCGTCGTGCGATCGGCGAGAATGGCTGCGCTCAGCGCGATTCTGCACGCTGCCTGGCAGCGCTAATGCCGGCCAGCGCTGGCTAACCCGCGAACTCAGCGACGCAGTGCGGAGGACGGCACGGCTCGCCGTTGATGCCGGCCGCGCAGGCCGGCACCGGGTTCGGTCCGCTCACCCGTGCGGGCGGGCGTCCGAGGCGAAGTTCGTCGATCAAGTCCACCGCAAGCCGGGCGAATCGGGGATCGGCGTTGGGTGTGCTTCACACGGGCGAACGCGATACCGTCCGCGTCGGTTTGCGCACGTAACTCGGTGTCGAGATCCCACACCACTTCGATGTGATCGGCGACGAACCCGATCGGGCAGACGATGACGGCCTTCGTCCCGGCCCGGGCCAGCGCGGCAACGTGATCGGCGACATCGGGTTCCAGCCAGGGCACTTGCGGCGGGCCCGATCGTGACTGCCAGACCACGTCGTAGTCGTCGTATCCGGCGGCCGCCGCGACAAGCTCTGCGGCGTAACGCACTTGGCGGCTGTACAGCTTGGGGCCCAGGCGGTCGTCGGCGGCGATCGGAACCGAGTGCGCAGTGAAGATCAGCCGCGCATCCGTAGGCACGGTGTGCGCCGCGTCGGCAAGGTTGTCGGCGAACATCTCGACGAACAGCGGGTGGTCGAAATAGCGCCGCAGTTTGACCAATTCGGGCGCATCCGGACCGGCCGCCTGCCGGGCTCGGTCGAGGTCCTCGGAATACTGCGTGCAGCCGGAATATCCACTCCACGCCGACGTGGTGAATACCGCCGCCCGCCGAATACCGTTGTCCCGCATGGTGGAAACGGCGTCTTCGACGTAGGGCTCCCAGTTGCGGTTACCGAAGTAGACCGGGATGTCCAACTCAGCCTGCAGCTGTGCGATCAGATCCCGATTGATCCGGTTTATCGGGGAGATCCCGCCGAAGTGCAGATAGTGCTGCGCCACGTCGTCGAGCCGTTCCGGTGGGATGTTGCGGCCCCGGGTGACGTTCTCCAAGAACGGCCGCACCTGCTCCGGTCCTTCTGGCCCACCGAAGGACAGCAGCAGAACGGCGTCAAAATCCATTAGCGCCCATAGCAATCCGCTTTAAAGTAATTGCGTGCTGGCGCCGCCGTCGGCGTAGATGATCGACCCGGTGGTGGCGGGCAGCCACTCCGACAGCAACGCGCACACCGTCTTGGCGACCGGCGTCGGGTCTTTCATGTTCCACCCGATCGGCGCCCGCTGGTCCCAACCCTCTTCGAGCAGCTGCATCTGGGCGCCCGCTTCGTCGCCGAGCGCTCCACCGACGATGGCGCTCATCGCCAACGTCCGAATCGGTCCCGCAGCAACGAGATTCGACCGAACGCCGTGCTTGCCGGCTTCGCGGGCCACGAACCGGTTGACCGACTCCAGCGCGCTCTTGGCCACCGTCATCCAGTTGTACGCCGGCATGGCGCGGGTCGGATCGAAGTCCATTCCGACGATGGAGCCACCGGGGTTCATGATCGGCAGCAGCGCCTTGGCCAGCGAGGCGTACGAATACGCCGAAATGTGAATGCCTTTGGCGACGTCCTCGTAGGGCGCGTCGAAGAACGGGTTGATGCCCATCCCGGTCTGCGGCATGAAGCCGATCGAGTGCACGACGCCGTCGAGCTTGTTGCCCTCACCGATCTCGGCCGTCACGCGCTCGGCCAGGGTGTCGAGGTGCTTTTCGTCTTGCACGTTGAGTTCGATCAGCGGAGCCTTCTCGGGCAGCCGATCCGCGATCCGCTGAATCAGCCGCAACCGGTCGAAGCCGGTCAAGCACCAGTTGGGCGCCCGCTTCCTGGGCCACCTTCGCGATGTGAAACGCGATCGACGCGTCGGTGATGATCCCGCTGACCAGAATCCGTTTACCTTCGAGCAGTCCTGCCATGTCCGTCCTAATTCTTCAGTTCTTGTCGATCATTCAGTGGCCCATGCCCATGCCGCCGTCGACCGGGATGACCGCGCCGGAGATGTAGCTCGCGTCCTCCGATGCCAGGAAGCTGACGACCCCGGCGACCTCGGCGGCAGTACCGACCCGCTTCGCCGGGATGAAATCCAGCGCACCCTCCTGGATCCGTTCGTCCAGCGAGCGCGTCATGTCGGTGTCGATGTAGCCCGGGGCGACCACGTTGGCCGTCACGTTGGCTTTGGACAGCTCTCGGGAGATCGAGCGGGCCATCCCGATCACGCCGGCTTTGGAGGCCGCGTAGTTGGCCTGGTTGCCGATGCCCCAGGTGCCCGAGACCGAACCGATGAAGATCAACCGGCCGAACCGCTTTCGCTGCATGCTGCGCGATGCCCGCTGGACCACCCGAAACGCGCCGGTGAGGTTGGCGTCGATGACCTTTTCGAATCGCTCCTCGGTCATCCGGATGAGGAACGCGTCCGCGGAGACGCCGGCGTTGGACACCACTACTTCGACCGGGCCCTGATGCTCCTCGACCGCGGTGAAGGCGCGATCGACGGCCTCGTTGTCGGTGACGTCGCATTCGACGCCGAACAGTCCCTCGGGTGCGCCCGAGCCGCGATGCGTGACGGCGACCTTATGGCCGTCGGCGGCCAACCGCTGCGCGATCGCCAACCCGATCCCCCGGTTCCCGCCGGTGACCAGGACCGAGCGAGATACGAATGCGGGCTCTCGGCGCCGTCGGTGGCTACGTCAGTCACCCGGACAACCTATCGCTTGGCCGCGGCATCGCCGAAATCGCCCGGCGTTGGTGGGCAACGGAACTAGGCGGGCAACCGCCGGTTGATCAGCAGCGCCGCGAGCCCGGCAAGCGCCAGCACCAGCGAGCCGAGTCGGAGCCAGCCGACGCTGGCGTCGCCTCGGATCGTCTCGTAGCCGATCTGCTGCTGAAGCGAGGCGTAGACCTGCTTGAGCTCCTGCAGGTTGGAGGCGTCGTAGTGGCTGCCGCCGGAGAGCTCGGCAACCTTTTTCATGGTGCTGTCGTCGACCGGCACCGGCTGGCGCTGACCGTTGATCTCCACGAAGCCGTACGGGGTGCCGAACGAAATAGTCGAGATCGGGACACCCTGATCCTTGGCGGTACGCGCCGCGGTGAACGCCCCCTTGGGGTTGTCCGGGTTCGTCGGCATCGTCTCCTTACCGTCGGAGAACAACACGATGCGGGCCGGCGGCGGGGTGTCGCCCCCGCCGATCACCGCGCCGACGGTGGCAATGGCCTGCAACGCCGTGAAGATGCCCTCGCCGGTGGCGGTGCGGTCAGCGAACTGCAACTTGTCCAGCGCGGCTTTGGTCGCGTCGCGGTTGGTGGTCGGCTGGACGAGCACTGTCGAGGTCCCCGCGTAGGCGATCAGGCCGAGGTTGATACCCGGGGTCAGCTCGCCGGCGAACTCCTTGGCCGCCACTTCGGCGGCCGCCATCCGGTTGGGCTCGACGTCGGTGGCCCGCATGGACTGCGAGACGTCGATGACCAGCATCACGACCGCACGGTTACGCGGAATCCGAACGTCGTGCGTCGGGCCGGCCATCGCGATCGTGAACAGCAGTAACGACGCCACCAACAAGATCGCCGACAGGTGCCGCCACCGGGTGGGCTGTTTGGGCGCAACGCTTTCCAGCAACTCCATGTTGGCGAAGCGCAGCATCCGGCGCTGGCGTGCCAACTGCACGAAGACGTACAGCGCGGCCAGCACTGCGATCACCACCAGGAACAAGAAGAACCACGCGTGGGCGAACCCGGAGAGCGTCATCGGTCCGAGCAGCGGCAATGTCATAACAGACCCGTCTTGGTGGTGTAGCGGCCCGACTCGTCAACAGCGCGAGTCACTGGCGCCCCGCCATCGCTCCGCGTCGACGGGATTCGACGAAACGGACGATGTCGGCGATCCAATCGCGGTCGGTGCGCAGCGGCAGCAGCGGCGCACCACAGCTGCGCAGCGTCCGTGCGACATCGGCCCGATGTGCCTCTGCCGCCTTGGCGAAGTCGTCGCGCAGTTGCTCGTCGATGGTGAACTCGCGGGTCTTGCCAGACTCGGCGTCCTGCAGGACGACGTCGCCGATGTCGGGCAGCTCGACGTCGCGCGGGTCGAGCACCTCGATGCCGAGCACCTCGTGGCGGGCGGCGATCGCGCGCATCGGGCGCATCCAGTTGATCGGGCCGAGGAAGTCGCTGATGACCACCGCCATCCCGCGGCGACGTTCCGGGCGCCGCAACGCGTCGATGGCCACCGACAGATCCCCGCGCACCCCGACCGGCGCCTTGGGCATGGTGGCGATGGTGCGCAGCAGGGTCTGCTCGTGCTGACGTCCGGAACGGGCCGGCACTCGAGTTATCTTCTCGCCGTTGGCGATCAGGGCACCAAGTCGGTTTCCACCGCCGCTGTTGAGGTAGGTGATCGCGGCCGCCGCGGCCACCGCCAGATCACGCTTCTCGCAGACCGAGGTACCGAAGTCCAGGCTGGCCGACATGTCGACCACCAGCCAGGTCTCCAACTCGCGGTCGGCGATCATCTGTCGGACGTGTGGGTGAGAGGTACGCGCCGTGACCGCCCAGTCCATCCGGCGCACGTCGTCGCCCGGCTGATACTCCCGCGACTCCCCCGGCTCCGAACCCGGGCCCGGGATCAGGCCGAGGTGGTCACCGTGCAGCACACCGTCGAGCTTGCGTCTGACCGTCAGCTCAAGGGTGCGCAGCGCCGCCGTCAGCTTGGGGTCGTCGATGTTCCCGCGCTGCATCGACGGCGGGCGATTGGCCGCAGACGAGTCCGCGACGGGTTTGGGATCGGTCACCGACCGCTAGCCGCACCCGCGGCCTGCATTGCCGGAGGCACCGAATGCCCTTGCTGCGGAACGGCATTCACCTGCGGCATCCCGACAGTCTGCAGGATCCGGTTGATCACGATCTCCGACGAGATTTCGTCGGCCAGCGCGTCATAGGTGAGCACCAGGCGGTGTCGCAGCACATCGGGGATCACCTCGACGATGTCCTGCGGAATCACGTAGTCGCGGCCGCGGACCAGCGCCAGCGAGCGCGAGGCCGCGATGATGCCCAGCGAGGCGCGCGGCGACGCGCCGAACGAGATCCAGCTCTTGACGTCGTTCATGCCGAGTTGCTCGGGGTGACGGGTGGCCGTGACGACGCGCACCACGTAGTCAACGAGCGCGTGGTGCACGAAGTTGTTCGAGGCGACCTCCTGCAGCCGCAGCAGGTCACCGGTGTCCAGGATCTGCTTGGGCTCCGGCGGCTTCACACCCATCCGGTAGATGATCTCGCGTTCTTCTTCCGGCGACGGGTAGCTGACGTTGATCTTGAACAGGAAGCGGTCGCGCTGCGCTTCCGGCAGCGGGTAGACGCCCTCGTGCTCGATCGGGTTCTGGGTTGCCATCACCAGGAACGGATTGGGCAACGGGAATCTCTTGCCACCGATGGATACCTGACGTTCCTGCATGACCTCGAGTAGCGCCGACTGCACCTTGGCGGGCGCGCGGTTGATCTCGTCGGCGAGCAGGAAGTTGGCCACGACCGGGCCGAGTTCGGTGTCGAACTCCTCTTTACCCTGCCGGTAGATGCGGGTACCGATGATGTCGGTGGGCACCAGGTCAGGGGTGAACTGGATGCGGGCAAACGTTCCGCCGACCACCTTGGCGAAGGTTTCCACGGCCAGGGTCTTGGCGACGCCGGGCACGCCCTCGAGCAGCACGTGGCCCTTGGACAGCAGTCCGACGAGCATCCGCTCGACGAGCTGGTCCTGGCCGACGATGATGCGTTTGACCTCGAAGATCGCCCGCTCCAAGGTCTGCACCTCGGCCGCCAGGCCGTTACCGCCACCGCCGGGGGCCGCGTGCGCGGGCGCCGTTGAAGTGTGCGCGGGGCCCGAGTAACCGCTGGTGCCCGGCGGAGGTCCGCCTGCTGATGTCATCGATAACCCTCCACGGCTCAACCTTCCAACGCTCAATCAGACACGACCGCTCGCACCCGAACGTCGCGGGGCAGCGGCGTGCCCTGGTTCAACTATTCCAGGCCGCCCGGAATCCGTCGACGTGGCCCATTCGGTGACCATGCCGGTCGTGAAGCGGCCTGGGGAGAAATCGGACCATCGGACCCTGCTCAGTACTCGATGATCCGGGTCAGGAACGGCGTCATTCCACCCTTACGAACCGGGCTGACGGTGACTTTGCCGGCGCTGCCCGACGCCTCCAGCATCTGGCCGTTGCCCAGATAGATGGTCACGTGCTGGCCCCCGCCGGGGCCGTAGAAGATCAAGTCGCCGCGCTTGGCCTGCGAGGGCGGGATGTGCCGCCCGGCTTTGTACTGGTCGCCGGAGAACCGCGGCAGCAGCACGCCCACTCCGGCGAAGCTGTACCGGACCAGGCCTGAGCAGTCGAAGCCGACGATGTTGGCGCCGGAGTCGATGCCCTTGCTCGGCGAATTGGGGGTGCCACCACCCCAGGAGTACGGCACACCCATCTGTGAGGAGCCGCGGCGGATCACGTACTCGACGGCCTGCCGGCCGTAGACCCGCGGGATCCCGTTGGCGCCGGTGGCTGGGTGGACTACCACCCAGGTTGATGCCGAGGCCGCTGAGGAATTGCTGTCCCAGGCCGAGCGTCGTCTGGGTGGCCTGGGCGGTGGCCTGCAGCGACTGGTTGGCCATGGCGACCGGGTCACCCGGTGCACCCGCGCTGATGGTCGGCGGCAGGGTGGGATCCCACGCGCCGTCCTCGGCCTCGGCGGGAGCCGCCAGTCCGATCAGCAGGCTGATGGCGGCCAGCACCGGCCAGACCACTGCAGTCCGGCGCAAACCCCTTAAGTCCGTAAAGCCCTGGCGCATAGATCCTTTCAACGCATCAGTATTCGATGTAACGGATCACGTAGGGCGTCATACCGCTGGTGCGAACAGGCGCGATCCGGACCTTCAGTCCGACGTCGGGAGCCTCGAGCATCTGACCCTGACCCAGATAGAGCGTCACGTGCTGGCTGCCGCCGGGGCCGTAGAAGATCACGTCACCGCGGCGCATCTGCGAGGCCGGGATCTTTCGGCCCAGGTCGTACTGCGCGCCCGAGTAGTGCGGCAACTTGATGCCCACGCCGGCGAACGCGTACAGCACCAAGCCGGAGCAGTCGAAGCCGGTAGTGCCCGAGCCGGAACCGATTCCCTTACCCGGGCCGGCCGCGGTGCCACCACCCCACGAATACGGGACACCGATCTGCGAGCCGGCGCGGCGGATCACGTACTCGGATGCCTGCCGACCGTAAACCCGCGGGATCTTGCCGTTGGTGAAACCTGATGGCGTCGGCGCCAAACCCAGCTGCTGCAGGAAGCTGCGGCCCATGTTGGAGGTGACCTCCGACGAGGTCGACATCGTCCCGAGGACCTTGTTGAGAACCGCGACCGGGTCACCGGGCACGTTGGCGCTGGGCACCATCGGCAGTGTGGGGTCCCACGCGCCGTCCCAGTTGCCACCGTTGCCCTTCGGCCTCTCGGGCGAGCCCGGCGCTGCCGGGTCCCATCGGTCTCCGGGGGACGACGCCGCCCGCTGTCCGGCATCCGGTCCGCCCGCGGATGCCGACCAATTGCGGGCGGCGTCGAGTCTGGATTGGGCCGCGCTACGTTCATCGGCCAGTCGAGTGATCTCTTGCTGTTGCTCGCCGAACTTGCGGTGGACGTCGGTCAGCGCCACCACCGCGGCGTTCTGGCTGGCTTGTGCATCGCCAACGGCCTTGTCGGCCTTCTGCTTTGCCAGCCGCGCCGTGGATTCCTTGTTCAGCTGTTCGGTGCGGGCGCGTTGCAGGTTGTCCATCACTTGTTGCGAGCCGGTGGCCAGGGCCTGGTTGGCGCCCACGGTCGCGATCATGTCGTCGGGATTCTTTGCGGTCAGGTAACTGTCCGACGGGCCGTTGACGTAACTGGCCACCGCGAAACGGTCGAACCGCTTCTGCGCGACCGCAATTGCCGCGTCAGCGTCCTTGATCGACTGCTGGCTCGCTTCGACGTCATGTTGTGCGGTTGCCGCGTTGTCGCGCGCGGTCTCGACGTCGACCACCGCCTTGTTGACGCTTTCTTCCTCGGTCTGGATCTGCGCGTTGAGATCCTGCAGACGCTGATTGGCCTGCGCCACGTCGGCGATCAGTTTGGCCATCGTGTCCGGATCGGCTTTGGCCAGACCGGGCGTCCCCAGTAGTAGGGCGACGCTGAGTACCGCTGGACCCAGCTCTGCGGGTAACGCGTGTCGCCAATCGGACAGACGAGCCGCGGCAGTTGCGTCTCATTCGACTCGGGTCTCCTTGGCTCAACGCGGGCGGATGGCGCTGGCACTTCGAGCCCCCAGTTATCACTGAAAGCACGAATAAACCAAATGCATCCCCTGCACCGTAAGTCACATCTGACCCAGTGGAAACTTAAGTCACAAACTACAAGTCTGTTCTTCTGAGAACTGTGACCCTACGGTGACATCACTAATTTGCCCGCGTTTACGATGAGCGGTGCCGGCGCTATCCGACACGAGAGGAATAATGCCCGTTAAGCGCTGTGATCGGCGCTTTCGGCGGTCGAGCCATTGGCCTCCGGTCGAGGTTGCTGACCGCTTGCCGCGTAGTTGCATGAATCGGGTCCCGACGACGGCCGCCAACACCCCGATCAGTACGCACGATGGTGAACGAGCGTCCAGGGGAACTGCGGCGTCTCGAGTTGGTGCAGGAAATTCTGCGCGGAGAGCAAGGTATTGCCGGTTTTGGCGTGGTCCTCGCCGATCTCCAGCGTCGACGCGCGGAAAGTGGGTGCTGTACGTGCCGACGTAATTCGGGCTCAGCACCAACACGGTCGCGTCGGGATGCTGGGACCCGACCACCGTCGCGATGTCACGCAGCGGGGTGTCGTTCGGCGGATTGTGGTCCAGCACCACGATCTTCAGATCGATCCCATGCTCGTGGGCCTGGTCGACCAGTCGAGCAAGCGCGGCGCGACCGAAGGTGGCGCGCTGATGTTCCCTGCGCTGACCTGATGCTGAACGATCGAAAGGCAGTCGTCGGGCTTGGTCGCCGGATCGACACCGAGGGTGCCGCAGATCTCGCCTGGTATGTAAAGCGGCGCATGCGGGGTGGTCACGGACTGAACCGTACCGCCTGACGACGCCGGCGTTACGGCAGGCGGTCGGGTCGAAGAAAAGGAAGTTTTCGGGTCCGTTCGATTGCAGGACAAGCGTACTGTTAGACTTGAGAGCGCCCGTCGACACGGCCCGTCGGCGAGCATAAGAGCGGATCGCAGCGCGGCCTAGCCGGGCGCAGCGGGTCGCCGCCGACCAACGATCTCGGGAGTTGATGTGAGCAGCAAAGATTCGGTGAATTCATTCGGAGCGCACGACACCTTGAAGGTCGGCGGGGACAGTTACGAGATCTACCGGTTGGACGCGGTTCCGGGCACAGAGAAGCTTCCCTACAGCCTGAAAGTCCTCGCCGAAAACCTGCTCCGCAACGAAGACGGCAGCAACATCACCAAGGACCACATCGAGGCCATCGCCCAGTGGGATCCCAAGGCCGAGCCGAGCATCGAAATCCAGTACACGCCGGCACGGGTCGTGATGCAGGACTTCACCGGAGTTCCCTGCATCGTCGACCTCGCCACCATGCGGGAGGCCATCGGCGATCTGGGCGGCGACGCGGAGAAGGTCAACCCGTTGGCCCCGGCGGACCTGGTGATCGACCACTCGGTGATCGCGGACCTGTTCGGCACGCGCCGACGCGTTCGAGCGCAACGTCGAGATCGAATACGAGCGCAACGGTGAGCGCTACCAGTTTCTGCGCTGGGGGCAGGGCGCCTTCGACGACTTCAAGGTGGTGCCGCCGGGCACCGGCATCGTGCACCAGGTCAATATCGAATACCTGGCCAGCGTCGTGATGACCCGCGACGGGGTGGCCTACCCCGACACCTGCGTCGGCACCGACTCGCACACCACGATGGTCAACGGACTGGGCGTGCTCGGCTGGGGCGTCGGCGGCATCGAGGCCGAGGCCGCGATGCTCGGCCAACCGGTGTCGATGCTGATCCCCCGCGTCGTCGGCTTCAAGCTCACCGGCGAGATCCAGCCGGCGGTCACCGCCACCGATGTGGTGCTGACTGTCACCGAGATGCTGCGCAAGCACGGGGTGGTCGGCAAGTTCGTCGAGTTCTATGGCGAGGGCGTGGCCGAGGTGCCGCTGGCCAACCGCGCCACTCTGGGCAACATGAGCCCCGAATTCGGTTCCACCGCAGCAATTTTCCCGATCGACGAAGAGACGATCTCGTATCTGAAGTTCACCGGCCGCAGCGACGAGCAGTTGGCTCTGGTCGAGGCGTACGCCAAAGAGCAGGGCTTGTGGCACGACCCGAAGCACGAGCCGAAGTTCTCGGAGTACCTCGAGCTCGACCTGTCCGAGGTGGTGCCGTCGATCGCCGGGCCGAAGCGCCCGCAGGACCGAATCGCGTTGTCGGACGCCAAGTCCATCGTTCCGCAAGACCATTCCGAGTTACGTCGGCGACGACCCGGACAAGAAGGACTACTCCAAGCTGGACGAAGAGCTCGACGAGACGTTCCCGGCCAGCGACCCCGGTCAGGTGGCCAATGGACACGCCGACGACCGCGCTCCGCTGCAGTCGGCCGCCGCGAATGCGAAAGGCCGGGTGAGCAATCCGGTGGATGTGAAATCCGATGAGCGGGGCGAATTCGTCCTCGACCACGGCGCGGTCGTGATCGCCGCGATCACCTCGTGCACCAACACCTCCAACCCCGAGGTGATGCTGGGCGCGGCGCTGCTGGCCCGCAACGCCGTCGAAAAGGGACTCACGACCAAGCCGTGGGTGAAGACCACGATGGCGCCGGGTTCGCAGGTGGTCAACGACTACTACGAGAAATCCGGCCTCTGGCCTTACCTCGAGAAGCTCGGCTTCTACCTGGTCGGCTATGGATGCACGACGTGCATCGGAAACTCCGGCCCACTGCCCGAAGAGATTTCGAAGGCGATCAACGACCACGACCTTTCGGTGTCTGCGGTGCTCTCGGGCAACCGGAACTTCGAGGGCCGCATCAACCCCGACGTGAAGATGAACTACCTGGCGTCGCCGCCGCTGGTGATCGCCTACGCGCTGGCCGGCACCATGGACTTCGACTTCGACTCCGACCCGCTGGGCACCGATAAAGACGGCAACGACGTGTTCCTCAAAGACATCTGGCCGTCGCAGAAGGACGTCTCGGACACCATCGCGTCGGCGATCAACCAGGAGATGTTCACCAAGAACTATGCCGACGTGTTCAAGGGTGACGAGCGCTGGCGCGACCTGCCGACGCCGAGCGGTAACACCTTCGAGTGGGCTGAGGACTCGACGTATGTGCGCAAGCCACCGTACTTCGAGGGGATGTCGGCAGACCCCGAGCCGGTGAGCGACATCAGCGGCGCCCGGGTGCTGGCGCTGCTCGGCGATTCGGTGACCACCGACCACATCTCCCCCGCAAGCAGCATCAAGCCGGGAACGCCGGCGGCGCAGTACCTCGAGGAACACGGCGTGCAGCGCAAGGACTTCAACTCCTTCGGTTCGCGGCGCGGTAACCACGAGGTGATGATCCGCGGCACGTTCGCCAATATCCGATTGCGCAACGAGTTGCTCGACGACGTCTCGGGCGGCTACACCCGCGACTTCACCCAGGATGACGCCCCGCAGGCATTCATCTACGACGCGGCGCAAAACTATGCGGCACAAGACATTCCGCTGGTGGTGCTCGGAGGTAAAGAGTACGGCTCGGGCTCGTCGCGAGACTGGGCGGCCAAGGGTACGTCGCTGCTGGGAGTCCGCGCGGTGATCACCGAATCGTTCGAGCGCATCCACCGGTCCAACCTGATCGGCATGGGCGTCATCCCGTTGCAGTTCCCGGAGGGCAAGTCGGCCGGGGACCTGGGTCTGGACGGCACCGAGGTCTTCGACATCACCGGCATCGAGGAACTCAACAACGGCAAGACGCCGAAGACGGTTCACGTCAAGGCCACCAAAGACACTGGCGGAAAGGCAGTGAAAAGGCCGTGGAATTCGACGCGGTGGTGCGCATCGACACCCCGGGTGAAGCCGACTACTACCGCAACGGCGGCATCTTGCAGTACGTGCTGCGCAACATGCTGAAGGCTAGTTAGTCCGCGGGGGCGCAGCACCGTTGCCCAAGGTCAGCCAGGACCATCTGGAGGCCCGGCGCCGTCAGATCCTTGACGGCGCCCGCCGCTGCTTCGCCGAGTTCGGCTACGACGGAGCGACGGTACGCCGCCTGGAGCAGGCGATCGGTTTGTCGCGGGGTGCGATCTTCCATCACTTCCGCGACAAGGACACGCTGTTCTTCGAGCTGGCGCACGAGGACGCCGAGCGGATGGCCGATGTCGCGTCCCGCGAAGGTCTGGTCCAGGTGATGCGCGACATGCTCGCGGCGCCCGAGCAGTTCGACTGGCTCGCCACACGATTGGAGATCGCGCGAAAGCTGCGCCACGATCCGGAGTTCCACAAGGAGTGGACCGACCGGTCAGCGGAGTTGGCGGCGGCGACGATCGAGCGGCTGCGTCGCCAGAAGCTGGCCGGCCGGGTGCGCGACGACATCCCCAGCGATGTCCTGCAGTGCTATCTGGACCTGGTGCTCGACGGGCTGGTGGCCAAGGTGGCCTCCGGTGAAGACACTCAGTTGCTCACCGCTGTCCTCGATCTGGTCGAGGGCTCCGTCCGGCAGAGCTAACTCGACGCGCGAACTAACGCGGCCGGGTGCGGTGGTTGGGACCGCCGCGGCTGCGCATCGTGGTGCCGGACTCGCGCAGCATGCTGTGGATCGATCCGTAAGACCTGCCGGTCGACCCGACCAGCGTCCGGATGCTGGCTCCGCCCTCGTAGGCATTGCGCAATTCGCGCAGCACCTGTTCGCGTGGCTTTTTCGATTTCCTCATTGGCCCCTCCCCGGTTGAACGACATCCCCAAAGCACAAAGAGTAAGAAGCCGGGTGGACTGGCGGGGCGGATTGGCCAAATCCTCTGCTACAGCGCGAAAAATCGGCGCTGCGGTCAGGCCAGCTCGATGAGATCCCGGTACTCGTCGGACCAATGGTCTTCGGTTCCGTCCGGGCAGCAGCACGACGCGTTGCGGGTCGAGCGCTTCGGCGGCACCCGGATCGTGGGTGACCAGGACGACCGCGCCGGCGTAGCTGCGCAGCGCATCCAGGACCTGCTCGCGCGACGCCGGATCGAGGTTGTTGGTCGGCTCGTCGAGCAGCAACACGTTGGCGGTGGAAGCCACCAGACCGGCGAGAGCCAGCCGGGTCTTCTCACCGCCGGACAGCGTGCCGGCCGGCTGCTCGAGTTGGCTGCCGCTGAACATGAACGCGCCGAGCAGGCCGCGCAGTTCCTGCTCACCGGAGTCGGGCGCGGCGTGGCGGATGTTCTCCCACACGCTCGCCGCGTCGTCGAGCGTGTCGTGCTCCTGCGCGAAATAGCCGATTTTCAAACCATGTCCGGGCTCGATCGCCCCGGCATCGGGCTGCTCGACGCCGGCCAGCAATCGCAACAGCGTCGTCTTGCCCGCGCCGTTGAGTCCGAGCACCACCACCCGAGAACCTCGGTCGATCGCCAGATCCACTCCGGTGAAAATCTCCAGCGATCCGTAGGTCTTCGTCAGCCCGGATGCGGTCAGCGGTGTGCGTCCGCAAGACGAGGGGCTGGGGAATTTGATCCGGGCCACCTTGTCGGCCACCCGCTCCTCATCGAGCGCGGCCATCATCCGGTCGGCGCGGCGCAGCATGTTCTGTGCCGCAACGGCTTTGGTGGCTTTTGCACCCATCTTGGCGGCCTGGGCGCGCAGCGCGGTGGCCTTCTTCTCCGCGTTGGCGCGTTCCCGGCGGCGGCGCTGTTCGTCGGTGGCGCGCGCGTCGAGGTACTTCTGCCATCCCATGTTGTAGACGTCGGCTTCGCCGCGGACCGCGTCGAGGAACCAGACCCGGTTGACGACGTCGGCCAGCAAGTCGACGTTGTGGCTGATGACCACCAACCCGCCGGTGTGGTTGCGCAGGAAGTCCCGCAGCCAGCCGACCGAGTCGGCGTCGAGGTGGTTGGTCGGCTCGTCGAGCAGCAGCGTGGTGGCCGAACCCGCAGCCGCTATCGGATGCGGCGAACAGGATGCGGGCCAACTCGACGCGGCGGCGCTGGCCGCCGGACAGGGTGCGCAACTGCTGGGTCAGGACGCGGTCGGGCAGACCGAGGCTCGCGCAGATGCGGCCCGCTTCGCTCTCGGCGCCGTAGCCGCCGAGCGCAGCGAATCGCTCTTCGAGTTGGCCGTATTGACGGATCGCACGATCGCGCGCGGCGTCGTCGGCGACTTCGGCCATCAGCGCCTGCTGCTTCTCCAGATCGGTGAGCAGGGTGTCCAGACCGCGCGCCGAAAGCACCCGGTCGCGGGCGAGCACGTCGAGGTCGCCCTCTTTGGGATCCTGCGGCAGATAACCGATCTCGCCGGTGCGTGTCACCGCTCCCGCGTACGGCTCCCCCTCGCCGGCCAGGATGCGCAGCGTCGTGGTCTTGCCCGCGCCGTTGCGCCCGACCAGCCCGATCCGATCACCGGGCTGGATCCGCAGGGCCGGGCCGTCCGCATAGAGGAGAGTGCGCGCACCTGCGCGGACCTCGAGGTCCGTAGCCGTGATCACGGTCACTCTCCTTGCAAAGAACTATTACTTGTCGTCGGTGAAAACCGGCGGGCGCTTCTCGGCGCGCGCGGCAACCGCTTCTTCGAAGTTGCCGGTGAGCAGGCGGACGAAGAGCTGTCCCAGCCTTCGGCCTGCATGTGCCCTTCCAGGCTAGCGGCGTCCAGTCCACTCCATAGCGTGCGCTTGGTCAACTCGACGCCCGGCCGGGAGAACGCGGCGATGCGTTCGGCCATGTCGTAACAGGTCTCCAACAGCAGGTCGTCGGGGACCTGACGGGAGACCAGCCCGATGCGCTCGGCCTCCTGCGCGTCGATGTCGCGACCGGTCAGCATGATCTCGAAGGCCCGCGACGAGCCGATGGCCCGCGGTAGCAGGTAACTCAACCCCAGCTCGCTGGCGGTCAGCCCGTTGTTGATGCCGGCCGCCCGGAAATACGCCCCGTGCGCGGCGACACGGATGTCGGCGGCCAGCGCCAGGCACAGCCCACCGCCGATCGCCGCGCCATTGACCGCGGCGATCACCGGCTGGTGCAGCTTGCGCAACGCCAGGATGACGTCGTCGAGAATCGCCATCGAGCGCAGCGCATAGGTGGGGCGGGTCAGGTCCTGCACATGCGGCACCGACCCGGCCGACTTGTGATCGGCACCTGAGGAGAAGCCTTTACCGGCCCCGGTGAGCACCACCACCCGAACCGAGTTGTCGTAGGCGACCTCGTCCAGGACTTCCTTCAGCGGAACCATGACGTCGAACGCCATCGAGTTCATCCGCTCCGGCCGGTTCAGGGTGATCAGCGCAACGTGCGGCCGTGGGTGTTCGACGAGGACCATGCTCACCGTTGAACGGTAACGCGCCCGACGACGATGCGGGCCGCGCCGCGGCCGGCTAGGAGTCGGGCAATCAGGTCCTGACGACGACGAGTCAGTTCAGGACTGGTCACCCTCGTGCGTCGCGACGGCCGCGTCGACGTCGAAATCCTTCACCTGCTGAACCAGGTCTTCCAGGGCGGCCGGCGGCAGCGCACCGGCCTGGTTGAAGATCAACTTGCCCTTCTTGAACGCCATCAGCGTGGGGATCGACCGGATCTGCGCGGCCGCAGCGAGCTCCTGCTCGGCTTCGGTGTCCACCTTGGCGTGCACCACGTCGGGGTGTTTGTCGGCGGATGCGGCAAAGGTCGGCGCGAACTGCCGGCACGGCCCGCACCAGGACGCCCAGAAGTCGACGAGCACGATGTCGTTGCCGTTGATCGTTTCGTTGAACTGCGCGGCGGTGAGTTCTTGGGTAGTCACGAGCTGTTTAACGCTCGGTGTCACCGCGGTGTTCCCACCCTCATCCGACGATTACACAGGGCGCTCTTACGTGGGCGAAAGCGTGCGCTAAGCCACGACATCAATCGTGAAAACCGTTGCCAGAGTCGATCTGCTCCCTGCAGTCGACGACCGAAAGGACCCCGATGTCTGCCACCCTCTCCACCTCGCGACTGTCCCGCGTCGCGTTACTCGCGGTCACCGGAGCCACCGCGCTGTCCCTCGCCGCGTGTGGAAGCTCCAACGAGACCAAGCCCGCCCCGGCGACATCGACCGGCAGCGCCCCCACCTCCTCGACGCCGTCGGCGTCGGGCAAGGGCACGGACTGGGTGAAAGGTCTGATCGATTCGGTGTCGGGCAGCACAATTCAGGTCAGCGCGAAGTCCGGGCCCACCAGCGTCGACTTCACGCCCTCGACCGCGGTCTCCGAGCTCACTCCGGCTCAGTTGACGGACATCACCGCGGGCAGCTGCGTGAGCGTCTTCCCCGACCACCACGGTGGTTCACCGGCAGGCGGCGCGATCGTCTGCCCGTTCAGTGCGCGTCAGCGCAGCCGTCGACGGGAAGTGCCCCGCGCCCGCTCATCCGGCCGGCGAGGGCTCCCACCACCACCAGGGGCCACCGCGCGGGCAGGTCGCCTCTGTAACGGGCAACACCATCACGCTGAATAGCTCTGACGGGCAGGGCAACCCGTCGCAGACCAGTGTGAGCGTCACCGACACCACCAAGTACACCAAGCAGACGACGACCGACGCCCACGCCATCGCTCAAGGCAAGTGCATTGCGGCGCAAGGCACCAGGGACAGCGGCGGAGCGTTGCAGGCCACGACCATCAGCGTGCAACAGGCCGACAACGGTAACTGCCCGCAACCCGGCGGCAAGCACCACGGGCACTAGTCGCCCGCCTGTCAGTACGACCGCGGCAACCCGAGGCTGTGCTGGGCAACATGATTGAGGATCATCTCGCGGCTGATCGGCACGGTTTTGAACAGCCGGACGAACTCGTACATGTTGGCCAGCGCAACCTCGCGGGTGAAGCCGGCTCCGCCGTGCACCTCGATCGCCTGGTCTACACAGCGGATGGCGGCGTCGGCGGACAGAAACTTGGCCATGTTGCTGTGCTCTCCGGCGTCAGTCCCGGCGTCGTAGCCGGCGGCCGCATGACGCGTCATCAGCCGCGCCGACTCGAGGGCAATCTTGGCTTCCGCCAACGGATGTGCCAGACCCTGGTGGGCACCGATCGGCACCTGCCATACCCGGCGCTCGCGCGCGTACGCGACGGCCTTGTCCAGCGCGTAGCGGCTGACGCCGTTGCAGATGGCGGCGATGATGACCCGCTCGGGATTCATCCCGTCGAAGGCGACGCGTAGACCGTTGCCCTCGCCGCCGACCAGTCGGTCGGCGGGAACCGCGACATCGTCGAAAAACACCGTGAACGATTTGTCGGTGATCTCGAAGGTCATCGGGATGCGGTGCATGTCGATACCCGGGGTGTCACGGTCGACGAGAAACAGCGAAAGTTGCGCGCGGCCTCGGTCGTCGGTGCCGGTGCGGGTGACGACGAGCAGGGCGTCGGCCTGGTCGGCGGCGGTGATGTAAGTCTTTTGCCCACTGATGAAGTACTTGTCGCCGTCGCGGTGTGCGGTGGTGGCGAGCTGATGACTGTTCGATCCGGCGTCGGGTTCGGTGATGGCGAACGCGATCTTCGTCGTTCCCGCCGCCATTGGCGCCAACCATTGCCGCTTCTGCTCGTCGGTCGCGTGCCGGGCCAGCAGACTGCCGACAATTCCCGGCGAGATCATCAGCATGATTTGTGGGCAGCCGGCGGCGGCGGCCTCCTCGGCGACGACGTTCAGTGCGCTCAATCCCATTCCGCCGCCGCCATATTCCTCGGGCAGATTGACGCCGACGAATCCGCCGGCCGCCAGGGCGTCCCAGAGTTCGGTGGGGTGTTGCAGGGTTTCGCTGCAGTGGGTGAAGTAGTCGTTGCCGAATTCGGCAACGATGCCGTGGACCGAGGTTCGCAGCTCGGCTTCTTCGGCGTCGGTGAGAATCATCGGAAGTCCATCCAGTGTCCGTGTGGGGTGAAGCCGAGCAGGAACGGGATCTCGATCCGGCAGATCGGGCCCACGGTGATGTCGTCGGTGTCGAAAATGGCGTATTCGCCCAGGTTTTCGGCCCATCGCGAGATCGGCACCATCAGGTACCCGTCGCCTTCGGGCGCATCGGGAGTGCGCGGCACGAAGGTGGGCTCCATCACCAGCGAGGGCCGTTCGTGTCGGAGCCGATATCGCTGCTCGTCACCGGTGCGACGGTCCCGAACCACCAGACTGTGCATCCGCATGCCCTTGCCCTTGGCGTCACCGCCGATCAGGTACCCCCACCGCTGACCGTGCCCGTAGAACCGCTCGTCGACCTTCGGGAGTTCGCACGGCTGGTCGTCGATCAGTTCGGATTTCACGCTGCCGGAGTTCAGGTCGACCGTCCAGCGCCCAAGGGTGCTGCGGGCCAGGTTAAAGAACAGTTGGACATCCTCGCCTTGGAATCCGTCGATGTCCAACGGGAACGGCGGGCGTTCGAAAATCGGAGCTTCAAGCGTCAGCGTGTCGCCGTCGACGTCGGCGGCCAACGTGTGCATGACGTACTGCTGCTCGATTTCAGCTGTGATCCAGCGGATCTCGCCGTTCTCGATATCGTCGCGCGGTATCAGCGCCAGCATGGTCGGCAGCTCTGGATGCCAGCCCTGCACCGACTGGCCGCGCTCGATGCGATCCGGGTCGAAGACGAAGCCCTGGAACGGCAACACCATCCAGTCCTTCGTCAACCACATGTCATGGACTTCCGAAGAGTACGGCGCATCCCAGAGTTCGCGGGATGCGACCGCGCCATCCGGTTGCACGACATGGATGGTCACGTACGGCTTGTGGTTGCTGTACGCCCAGCCGTACAACGTGCCGCTCGCACTGTCCCATTTCGGGTGCGCGGTGAATGCCGCATCGCCGAAGCCGGCCTTGTCGAAGATTCCGCGGGACAGTTGCGGCGACCACCCCACCACACCTCGGGTCTGCAAGGTGATGGGGTCCAGCGCTACCGGCGGGCTCCCTTGTTCGCCGGATGCGAGGATTTCACCCGCGAATGGGAAACAGTTGATGTTGTTGGTGCCCTGCGGGATTCCGCGGGTGTGTTCGTCGGGGACGGCGGCGCCGAAACCGATGTTGCGCCAATCGGTCCAGTCACCGTCGGACCAGGAGAACATTCCCCGCTGATGCTTGTCCTCGAGCAGATACTTGGGCGTGCGGACCCATCGGTTACGAAAATCAGCGCGACCGTTGTCGAACACGAGCCCTTGAACCATGCCGTCCATCGCCAGCAGTCCGTTGGCACCCTGGCGGGTCGGCCGTTTGAATGTCGGGCCGACCCGATAGAAGCCGCCGGACAGGTCTTTGGGTATTTCACCGACAGTCGTCACACAATCCTCGACAGTCGCCTCGAACCGCATCGGCCGAAAGGCGCCGTTGAGCACGGCGCTGTTGGGCACATTCACCATGAGTACTTAGTATACTAAGTCGTATGACCCTGGCAAGACCGTCCCGCGCACCCGATGTCGTCGCCGCGAGCCTGCGCCGCCAGATCCTGTCCGGCGAACTCGCACCGGGAGATTGCCTGCCCAACGAAGTCGAACTGGTCAGCCGGCTGGGCGTCAGCCGAGAGACGGTCCGGATGGCGCTTCGCCTGCTGGACGCCGAAGGCCTCACCACCACCAGCCAGGGCCGCAGTGGCGTGCGGATCCGGCATCCCGAACCCGAGCGGGTGGCACGCTCGTTGGTACAGCTGTTTACCCTGACCGGCGCGACCTGGGGCGACCTGTTGTCGTTCCGAATCATGCTCGAACCCGCCGCGGCCGCCCACGTCGCCACGCACGCGACACAGTCGCAACGCAAGCGCATCGCCGCCGTCGCGCTGGGGGGCATCGCACCCGATGGCACCGGCTATCACGAATTCCACGAGCTGCTGGTCGAAGCCAGCGGAAACCCGCTCCTCACAACGGTTTTGGCCGCGATAGAACAGGCAGTGCGTTGGGCCGCGGCCGAACAAAACATCACTCAGTTCGATCGCGACGAGGCCGCGAAGTCGCATCGCGCGATTGCGGAGGCCATTGCCGCGAAAGACCCCCAGCGGGCGCAGCGCCGCATGGAGCAACATCTCGCGGCCGCGCTTCGCCACGTGGAGGAGTCGGGACTGCGTGGAGCGCCGATGATTCCGCCGTCACGATGGCGGGGCGAGAACAGCGAGCTACCTTGGCGCTGAGCGCGCCGTTATTTCTTGCCGCGCCAACCGCGTTCGAACGGCAAACGCCAGGCGCGCGGCGCGATCAGCGGGTGCACCGCGTTCGGACCCCACGAATCGATGTCGTAACTGCGGACCGGTGGCGGATCCTCGAGCAGCGGTGCCGAGACTTCCCAGAGTCGCTCAATGCCCTCCGCGGTGTTGTACAGCGTGCGGTCACCGCGCATAGCATCCAGAATCAGCCGCTCGTAGGCCTCGAGCACGTCGGCGGCGTGGCCACTCTCTTCCATGGTGAACTGCAGGCTGAGCTTGTCGAGCTTCATGCCTGGCCCAGGCCGCTTGCCGTAAAACGACAGCGACATCCGGGACACATCGGCAAGGTCGAAGGTCAGGTGATCCGGACCCTTTTGTCCTACACCAGATCCCGGCGGAAACATGCTGCGCGGCGGCTCGTGGAAAGCGATCGAGATGATGCGCTGCCCTTCGGCCAAGCCCTTGCCGGTGCGCAGGAAGAATGGGACGCCGGCCCAGCGCCAGTTGTCGATCTCGCATTTGAGCGCGATGAATGTTTCGGTGTCTGACTCCGGAGACACGCCAGGCATGTCGCGGTAGCCGCGATATTGACCGCGCACCACGTGACTGGTGTCGAGCAGGCGCATCGAGCGGAATACCTTGTTCTTCTCGCTACTGATCGCATCTGACGCCAACTCGGTGGGTGGCTCCATTGCGACGAATGCCAGGATCTGGAACAGGTGGGTGACCACCATGTCTTTGAATGCGCCAACGGCTTCGTAGAACTGGGCGCGGTTCTCGACGGTGAGCCGCTCGGGCACATCGATCTGAATGTGATCGATGAACTGGCGGTTCCAAATCGGCTCGAACAGGCCGTTGGCGAATCGAAATGCGAGGATGTTCTGCGCGGCTTCCTTGCCGAGGAAGTGGTCGATCCGGAAGATCTGTTGCTCGTCGAATCGCTCGTGGATGGCCTTATTGAGCTTTCGTGCGCTGGCCAGATCGACACCGAACGGCTTCTCCATGATGACCCGGGAGTTCTCCGCCAGGTCAGCCTTGTGCAGCGTGTCCATCACGGCCATCACCGCCTTGGGCGGGACGCTCAGATAGTGCAGCAAATGCGCTTCGCCGCCGAGCGCCTCGGTCTGCTCGGCAACCGCGCTCGCCAGCGCCTCTGGACCATTCTGCTGCGGAACAAAGGTCAAATTCGCGATGAACTGATCGAAGAGCTCGTCGGTAACGGCGTGGTGCGCGAACTCCTTGCAGGCCTTATGAGCCAGCTTGCGGAAGTTGTCGCTGTCGATTTCGTCCAGCGACGTTCCGATGACCCGCATTTCGGGGGCAAGCTTCGAGCAGGACAGGTGAAGCAGTCCTGGTAGCAGTTTGCGCTGCGCCAAATCGCCTGTGGCGCCGAACATTACGACGACATGCGGAGGCACTTTGCTTCCCGGTGGAATGATTCCGCGAGCTGATTTGGATTTGGCATCCGTCACATTCACGATGGTAGCCAAGGTCGCTTGGATTCACACTCTACGCAAGTGAACACTGAGCGCAGCTTCGCATGTCAGGTGCCGGACTTGTACCAGCCTCGCTCGTCCCCGTAATTCCAGCCGCAGGGCGTGTACTGGAACTTCGTACCGTCATCGCCGCCGTACCCCGCGCACATCGGGCTGTTCGGCTCAGGTCCGGGCGCCGGAGCAGGGGTCGGGTCTGCATTAGCTACCCCGGTGCCCATCAGCACGGTCGCTGCGCAAGCCGCGGCAAGCACCAGCTTCTTCATCAACATTCGATCTCCACTCTTGTCTGGTGCTGCAATTCTGCGGGAGATCTTCGGCTCGCGCGACACGAAGACCAGCGACAGCCGACGGCTTAACACGACGTTTACAGGTCAGACCGTGAAGCCCAGCGCGCGCAGCTGATCGCGGCCGTCGTCGGTGATCTTGTCCGGGCCCCACGGCGGGTTCCAGACCCAGTTGATCCGCAGCTCGTCGACCAGACCCGCGCCGATCAACGCGTTGCGCGACTGGTCTTCGATGACATCGGTCAACGGGCAGGCAGGCGACGTCAACGTCATGTCGACCAGCGCCACGGTCCCCTCCTCGGCCTCTTCGAGGCTGACGCCGTAGACCAATCCGAGGTCGACGACGTTGATGCCCAGCTCGGGGTCGACGACGTCGCGCATCGCCTCCTCGATCTCACCCAATAGCTCGTTGTCTGGCGTTGCAATTTCGCTCATCGTGTGACCTCTTCCACGTCGTGACTCGCCCGGGCCAGCGCGTCCTTGAACGCCAGCCAGCCCAGCAGAGCGCATTTGACCCGGGCCGGGTATTTCGAGACGCCGGCGAATGCCACACCATCGCCCAGCACGTCCTCGTCGCCCTCGATATTTCCGCGTGACGACACCATCTCGTTGAACGCGGTGACGGTCTTCAATGCCTGCCCGACGCTCTGGCCGATCACCTGCTCGGTGAGAACCGAGGTGGCGGCCTGGCTGATCGAGCAGCCCTGCCCGTCGTAGGACACGTCGTCGACGGTTTCGCCGTCATCCGACAGCGCTACCCGCAGCGTGATCTCGTCGCCGCACGTCGGGTTCTTGTGATAGACCTCCGCGGCAAACGGTTCACGAAGGCCGCGGTGCTGCGGATGCTTGTAGTGATCGAGGATCACGTCTTGGTACATCTGCTCGAGACGCATGTCGGCTCACGCCCTGCCGAAGAAGTCGATGGCGCGGCGTACCCCGGCGACCAGCCGGTCTACCTCGTCCATGGTGTTGTAGACCGCGAACGATGCGCGCGCGGTGGCCGCAACGTCGAAGCGCCGGTGTAGCGGCATGGTGCAGTGGTGTCCGACCCGGACTGCGACGCCGTCGTCGTCGAGTACCTGGCCCACGTCGTGCGCGTGCACCCCGTCGACGACGAAAGAGACTGGTGAGCCACGGTTTTCCAGGGAAGTCGGCCCGATGATCCGCACTTCGTCGATCCCGGCCAATCCGTCGATCGCGGCGGCCACCAATTCGTGCTCATGAGCTTCGACAGCGGCCATGCCGAGAGCAGTGAGGTAGCGAGTCGCCGCGCCCAGCCCGACGACCTGCGAGGTCATCGGTGTGCCGGCTTCGAATCGCTGCGGCGGCGCGGCGAAGGTGGTCGCCGCCATGGTGACCGTTTCGATCATCGAGCCGCCGGTGATGAAGGGCGGCAACGCTTTGAGCAGCTCGGCGCGGCCGTAAAGCACACCGATTCCGTTGGGGCCCAACATTTTATGTCCGGAAAATGCGGCGAAATCGACATCGAGCGCATGCAAGTCGACCGGCTGGTGCGGCACCGACTGGCAGGCGTCCAGCACGGTCAACGCACCGACCGCCTTGGCCCGCGCGACCAGCTCGGCAACGGGGGCCACCGCGCCGGTGACGTTCGAGTGATGGCTGAAGGTGACGACTTTGACGTCGTCGTCGAGCTGCAGCGAGTCCAGGTCTATCCGACCGTCGTCGGTGACGCCGTACCAGCGCAGCGTGGCCCCGGTCCGTCGGGCCAGTTCCTGCCATGGGACCAGGTTGGCGTGATGCTCGAGCTCAGTGGTGACGATGACGTCACCGGGCCCCACAGCGCCGTCGAACCGGTTGTCTCCCAGCACATATGACACCAGGTTGAGCGATTCGGTGGCGTTCTTGGTGAACACCAGCTCGTCGGGCGCCGCACCGACGAATGCGGCAATGTCGGCACGACCCTGCTCGTAGGCGTCGGTGGACTCCTCCATCAGTTGATGCGCGCCACGGTGCACGGCGCCGTTGGAGGTGAGCAGGAACTCGCGTTCAGCGTCGAGCACCTGGATTGGCCGCTGCGATGTCGCACCGGAATCCAAGTAGGCCAGTTGATTTCCACCACGCATGACTCGGCTCAGGATCGGGAAGTCGGCCCGGATCGCCGCGAGATCCAGCGCCGTCGAGTGAGTGGCCGAAACCGTCATGTTCAGGCCCCCGAGGCGGCCGTCTGGGCGAAGCGTTCGTAGCCGTTTTCTTCGAGCTCGTCGGCCAATTCGGGGCCGCCCGATTCTACGACCCGGCCGCCGACGAAGACGTGCACGAACTGTGGCTGGATGTACCGCAGGATGCGGGTGTAGTGCGTGATCAGCAGTACGCCCCCCCGCACCGGCGTGCCGGTGTCATCGATCCAGCCCGCTTCGGCGTAGCGGTTGACACCCTCGCTGACCACCCGCAGCGCGTCGACGTCCAGACCGGAGTCCGTCTCGTCGAGAATCGCGATCTTGGGTTTGAGCAAGCCCAGTTGCAGGATCTCGTGGCGCTTCTTCTCGCCACCCGAGAAACCTTCGTTGACACTGCGCTCGCCGAAGGCCGCGTCGATGTCCAGGTCGGACATGGCGGCCTTGACCTCTTTGACCCAGTGCCGCAGCTTCGGAGCCTCGCCGCGGACCGCGGTCGCCGCCGACCGCAGGAAGTTCGACATCGATACCCCGGGAACCTCGACCGGGTACTGCATGGCCAGGAACAAGCCGGCCCGGGCACGCTCGTCGACGCTCATCTCGAGGACGTCCGCACCGTCGAGGGTGATCGACCCGGAGGTGACGGTGTACTTGGGATGGCCGGCGATGGCGTAGGACAGCGTCGACTTGCCGGACCCGTTCGGGCCCATCACGGCGTGGGTCTCCCCAGAGCGCACCGTCAGGTTGACGCCCTTGAGGATCGGCACTTCCTCACCCTCGGGGGTGAACACCGAGGCGTGCAGGTCTTTGATTTCCAGAGTGGTCATGGTCAGTTACTTCTCGCTTCAGTGATCGCTAGTTCTCGTTCAATGGCTTCGGTCAGGCGCTCGCGCACGGCGGGGACGGCGATTTTCGCGATGATCTCGTTGAAGAACCCGCGCACCACCAAGCGTCGGGCCTGCGCTTCGGGGATGCCGCGAGCACGCAGGTAGAACAGCTGCTCGTCGTCGAACCTTCCCGTGGCACTGGCGTGTCCGGCGCCGGCGATCTCGCCGGTCTCGATCTCCAGGTTGGGCACCGAGTCGGCCCGGGCACCGTCGGTGAGCACCAGGTTGCGGTTGACCTCGAAGGTGTCCGTTCCTTCGGCTTCGGCGCGGATCAGCACGTCGCCGATCCAGACTGTGTGCGCGTCCGGCTTGGACGAATCCGGATCCCCTTGCAGCGCACCCTTGTACAACACGTCGGACTTGCAGTTCGGCTGCGAGTGGTCGACCAACAGCCGGGCCTCGAAGTGCTGGCCGTCGTCGGCGAAATAGGTGCCGAGCAGCTGCGCATCGCCACCGGGTCCGTCGAACCGCACGGTCGCTGTCGTGCGGACCACCTCGCCACCCAGCGTGACGTTGACGTGTCCGAGCACCGCATCTTTGCCGAGGCGGGCGTGATGGGAGCTGACGTGCACCGTGTCATCGGCCCAGTCCGCGATCCAGATGACACCGACACCCGCCGAATCGCCGACGATGATCTCGACGTTGTCGGCGTAGGTACCGCTGCCCCGCAGGTCGACCACGACGATCGCCCGGGACAGTTCCTCCACGCGGATCTGCAGGTGCCCGTAGGCCACCGCGCCCTCACCAGGTCCTGTGATGGAGATCTCGATCGGCTCGGCCACCTCGGTGTCCCGCGCGACAGTCACGATCGTCGCCGAATTGAATGACGAGAAAGCCTGCGCGGCAACGCGATCGGAGGGAACACCACCCTGACCGAGCCGCTTGTCCCCGCGTCGTACGGATTCGACGGTGACGCCCGGCCGCTCGGTGACCTCGATCGTCGCGGTTCCGGTCGCCGGAGCGGAGCCGTCGTGCAGCCCTCGCAGCCGTTTCAGCGGAGTGAAACGCCACAGCTCGTCGCGGCCACCGGGAACCTCGAACGCGTTGACGTCGAACGAGGAGAACAGCTCGCCCTTGTTGGCAGCGGCGAGGGCCGAACCCTCGACCGCCTCAGTCAATCCCGTCACTAGCCGACCGAGCCTTCCATCTGCAGCTCGATCAGCCGGTTGAGCTCGAGGGCGTATTCCATCGGCAGTTCCTTGGCGATTGGCTCGACGAAGCCGCGCACCACCATCGCCATCGCTTCGTCCTCGGTCAGCCCCCGGCTCATCAGATAGAACAGCTGGGTGTCGCTGACCTTGGACACGGTGGCCTCGTGGCCCATCGTGACGTCATCCTCGCGGATGTCGACGTACGGGTAAGTGTCGCTGCGGCTGATCGTATCCACCAGCAGCGCATCACATTTCACGCTGGAACGCGATCCGTGTGCACCCTTGTTCACCTGCACCAGCCCACGGTAGGACGCGCGGCCACCGCCGCGGGCGACCGACTTGGACACGATGTTGCTCGACGTGTTGGGCGCCAGGTGCAGCATCTTGGCGCCGGTGTCCTGGTGCTGACCTTCGCCGGCGAACGCGACCGAGAGCACTTCACCTTTGGCGTATTCGCCGGTCATCCAGACCGCCGGGTACTTCATCGTGACCTTCGACCCGATGTTGCCGTCGACCCATTCCATGGTCGCGCCGGCCTCGGCCCGGGCCCGCTTGGTGACCAGGTTGTAGACGTTGTTGGACCAGTTCTGGATGGTGGTGTAACGGCAACGGCCACCGGGCTTCACGATGATCTCCACGACCGCGGAGTGCAGCGAGTCGCTCTTGTAGATCGGCGCGGTACAGCCCTCGACGTAGTGCACGTAGGCGCCCTCGTCGACGATGATCAGCGTCCGCTCGAACTGGCCCATGTTCTCGGTGTTGATCCGGAAGTACGCCTGCAGCGGAATGTCGACGTGCACGCCCGGCGGGACGTAGATGAACGATCCCCCACTCCAGACGGCGGAGTTCAACGCCGAGAACTTGTTATCGCCGGCCGGGATCACCGTGCCGAAGTACTTCTGGAAGAGCTCGGGGTGCTCACGCAGGCCGGAGTCGGTGTCTAAGAAGATGACGCCCAGGGCCTCGAGGTCCTCACGGATCGAGTGGTAGACGACCTCTGACTCGTATTGCGCCGCAACGCCGGAGACCAGTCGCTGCTTCTCCGCCTCGGGGATGCCGAGCCTGTCGTAGGTGTTCTTGATGTCGGCGGGCAGGTCGTCCCACGTGGCGGCCTGCTTCTCGCTGGACCGCACGAAGTACTTGATGTTGTCGAAGTGGATCCCTTCGAGGTCGGATCCCCAGTTCGGCATCGGCTTGCGTCCAAAGATGCGCAGCGCCTTGAGCCGGTACTCCAGCATCCACTCAGGCTCGCTCTTCTTCCCGGAGATGTCGCGCACCACAGCCTCAGAAAGACCCCGCCTGGCCGAGGCGCCGGCCACGTCCGTGTCCGACCAGCCGTAGCCGTAGCGGCCCAGCGAGGCGATCGTCTCCTGCTGGGTCAGCGTTTCGGTGGGCAGAGCCGTCTTGGCCTCAGGGGTGAGAGTCATAGCGACACTCCTTGGGTACTCGAGGTGGCTTCGGCACGGGCTGTGAGCCGAAGTTCAGTCGGTTTGGCTGGGTTCAGCTGGCCTGCGGCCAATGGGACGTGGGTGGTGCAGGCGCAATCGCCGTTGACGATTGTCGCCAACCGCTGCACGTGGGTACCGAGTACCTCGGCGATCGCCTGCTGCTCGGTTTCACACAGTTCCGGGAACTCCTCGGCGACATGTGACACCGGGCAATGATGCTGACAGATCTGCACACCGTGGATCGGGCCGCCCACCTGTGTGGTGGTCGCGACGTAGCCGGCTTTGGACAAGGCGCCGGCGATTCGCTCGGCGGTGGCTTCGATCTCTTCGTCGGCGTCCGAGTTGGCAGCTTCGACACCGGAGAGGATCGTGTCGATGCGCTGACGGGCGAAACTACGGACGGCCTCTTCGCCGCCGATCTCCCGGAGTTGGCGCATCGCTGCGGACGCCAGATCGTCGTAGCTGTGATCCAGCTTGGCGCGGCCGGTCGCGGTCAGCCGGTAGCGCTTCGCCGGGCGCCCCCGTCCGGCCTGCTGCCACGGCGCGGCGGGAACCGACTCGGCTTCACCCACGTCGATGAGGACGTCGAGGTGGCGTCGGACTCCAGCTGCGGACAATCCCAGCTGGCCGCCGATCTGTCCGGCCGTGATAGACCCGGACTCCAGCAGTAGCCGAACGACGGCGCTGCGGGTCTGACCGTCGTGCGTCGCGGCAGCAACTGCTTCGGCGCTTTGAACGGAGGGCGGGAATTTCACAACACCAGTGTGACGCAATTCCGATGACGGGTCCAGCAAGGCTACCCTCTGCCATGGTTGCGCTGGTCACACCTGACCAGTTCGGCGGGGCCCGGTCGGCGGCTGGTCTTATGGCGCCGACCCGCTGCGCCCGGCTCCGCCGCGCTAGCGATCGCCGCTACGCTGCTCTGATGGCAGACCGCCACCACTCGCTGAGCTCGTCGATCGCCAGTTTGCATGGCGACGAGGTGGCGGTGGGCCAGCCGCTGAACGACGCCGAGGAACGCGCGCTCAGTCGCACCCGGGTTTTCGGCGCTACCGGCACGGTACTGATGGCCATCGGAGCACTCGGCGCCGGTGCCCGACCGGTGGTCCAGGACCCGACGTTCGGGGTCCGGCTGCTCAACCTCCCGTCGCGGATCCAGACGGTGTCGCTGACGATGACGACCACTGGCGCGGTGATGATGGCGCTGGCCTGGCTGATGCTGGGCCGGTTCGCGCTGGGCAAGCGGAAGATGTCCCGCGGCGAGCTGGACCGCACGCTGCTGCTGTGGGTGCTGCCGCTGCTTCTCGCGCCCCCGATGTACAGCAAGGACGTCTACTCCTATCTGGCGCAGAGTCAGATCTGCCGGCTGGGGCTCGATCCGTACCGGGTGGGCCCGGCCACCGGGCTGGGCCTCGGACACGTCTTCACGCTGTCGGTACCCAGCCTGTGGCGCGAGACCCCGGCGCCGTACGGCCCGCTGTTTTTGTGGATCGGCCGGGGAATCTCGGCGTTGACCGGCGAGAACATCGTCGCCGCGGTGCTCTGTCATCGGCTGGTCGTCCTGCTCGGTGTCGGCCTGATCGTCTGGGCGACGCCGCGGCTGGCCCGCCGCTGCGGGGTGGCCGAAGTCAGCGCGCTGTGGCTCGGGGCGGCCAACCCGCTGCTGATCATGCATCTGGTCGCAGGCATCCATAACGAGGCCCCGATGCTCGGGTTGATGCTCACCGGCACCGAGCTGGCCCTACGCGGCTTGGATATTGGGGACTCCAGTCGCCCGCTGTGGCCGCGACCGTGGCCGCGCGCCAGCGGCGATCGGGCGGACTGGGCGCCACTGGGCATGCTGCTGGCGGGATCGGTGCTGATCGTGCTGTCGTCGCAGATCAAGCTTCCGTCGCTGTTGGCGCTGGGTTTCGTCACGATGGCGCTCGCCCACCGCTACGGCGGCGGCCTCAAGGCGTTCCTGCTGACCGGCGGGCTGATGGCGGCGTTGTCGCTCGCAGTGATGGCGGCGGTCGGCTCGGCCAGCCGGCTGGGCTTCGGCTGGATCTTCACGCTGGGCACCGCCAACGTGGTCCGCAGCTGGATGTCGCCGCCGACGCTGATCGCGCTGGGCACCGGGCAGGTGGGCATCCTGCTGGGTCTGGGCGACCACACCACCGCCGTGTTGTCGCTGACCCGCGGCATCGGCGTCTTGATCATTGCCGTGATGGTCGCCTGGCTGCTACTTGCGGTGCTGCGCGGCCGGCTGCATCCGGTCGGAGGGCTCGGCGTCGCGCTCGGCGGCACGGTACTGCTGTTTCCGGTGGTGCAGCCGTGGTACCTGCTGTGGGCGATCATCCCGCTCGCGGCATGGGCCACGCGGCCGGGCTTTCGCGTTGCGGTGATCATCGTGACGATGGGCGTCGGTGTGTTCGGCCCGACGGCCAACGGTGACCGGTTCGCGCTGTTCCAGATCGTGGACGCCACCCTGGCCAGCACCGTCATCGTGGCGCTGCTGATCGCGGTGACCTACGACCGCCTGCCGTGGCGTCCGCTGCCCGACGGCGATCCCGCTCCCGACGCCACGAAGCTGAATCCGCCGCCCAACGGCCAGACCCCGCGAACTGACCCGCTGCCCGGCGCTTACGCTAAATCGTCGTGAGCCCCGCTTCCGAAACCCCTGTGCGCCTGCGCGGGGTGTGCAAGCAGTACGGCTCCGGCGCGACTGCCACCACCGCCGTCTCGCACCTCGACCTCGAGGTGCACACCGCCGAGGTGTTGGCGCTGCTGGGCCCCAACGGCGCCGGCAAGACCACGACCGTGGAGATGTGCGAAGGGTTCATCCGCCCCGACGCCGGCACCGTTGAAGTGCTCGGCCTGGATCCGGTCGCAGACAACGCGCGGCTGCGCCCACGCATCGGCGTCATGCTGCAGGGCGGCGGCGGCTATCCCGCGGCCCGGGCCGGGGAGATGCTGAACCTGGTCGCCTCGTATGCCGCCGATCCACTGGACCCGCAGTGGTTGCTGGCCACGTTGGGTCTGACCGACGCGGCCCGCACCACCTATCGACGGCTCTCCGGCGGCCAGCAGCAACGACTTGCACTGGCCTGCGCCCTGGTCGGACGCCCCGAGCTGGTCTTCCTCGACGAGCCCACGGCGGGGATGGATGCGCAGGCCCGAATTCTGGTGTGGGAGTTGATCGATGCGCTGCGTCGCGACGGCGTGACCGTCGTGCTCACCACCCACCAGCTCAAGGAGGCCGAGGAGCTCGCCGACCGACTGGTGATCATCGACCACGGGGTGACGGTGGCGTCCGGCACGCCGGCGGAGTTGACCCGCAGCGGCGCCAAAGGCCAACTCCGGTTCAGCGCTCCCCCGCGGCTGGACCTGTCGCTGCTGGTGTCGGCGCTACCCGAGGATTACCAGACCTCCGAGGCGACACCGGGCGAGTATCTGGTGGAGGGGCCCGTCGACCCGCAAGTGCTTGCCACGGTCACCGCGTGGTGCGCCCAGATCAACGTTCTCGCCACCGATCTGCGGGTCGAGCAGCGCAGCCTGGAAGACGTGTTCCTTGAGCTGACCGGCCGGGAGTTGCGCTCATGAAAACCGAAAATCACTTCGCTGCAGGCACTTTCGCGCCGAACCCGCGTCCTGCCGCCGTGCCGAAGATGCTGGCCGCGCAGTTCGGCCTGGAGTTAAAGCTGCTGTTGCGCAACGGCGAGCAACTGTTGCTGACGATGTTCATCCCGATCACGTTGCTGATCGGATTGACGCTGTTGCCGCTCGGATCGTTCGGCGACCACCGCGCCGCCACGTTCGTGCCCGCGATCATGGCGTTGGCGGTGATCTCGACCGCGTTCACCGGCCAGGCCATCGCGGTCGCGTTCGATCGCCGCTACGGCGCGCTCAAACGGCTGGGAGCGACGGCGCTGCCGGTGTGGGGCATCATCGCCGGTAAGTCGGCGGCTGTCGTGACCGTGGTGTTTCTGCAGTCAATCATTCTGGGGGCCATCGGTTTTGCGCTTGGTTGGCGGCCGCAGCCGGGTGGCCTGGCGCTGGGCGCGGCGGTCATCGCTCTGGGCACAGCGGTGTTCGCCGCACTCGGCCTGCTGCTTGGCGGCACCCTGCGCGCCGAGATCGTATTGGCGGTGGCCAACCTGTTGTGGTTCGTGTTCGCCGGACTCGGCGCGCTGACCATCGAATCCGGCCTGGTCGGATCCGCCGTCAAGTGGGCGGCGCGACTCACCCCGGCCGGGGCGCTCACCGAATCACTGTCTCGCGCGATGAGCCTGTCGGTGGACTGGGTCGGTGTGCTGGTGCTTCTCGGGTGGGGCACGCTGGCCGGCCTGGCCGCCCTGCGCTGGTTCCGGTTTACCTGACTCGCTGCGGCCCAACGTGACGCCAGCGTCACGCTCGCAGCTGACCCGGCCCTACTACGGGACGTAGTTTTCATTGCCCTACGATCGGGCGATGCCTGTCGGGCAATCATTGCGGCGACTATCGCGGCCCAGCCTTCGCGTACAGCGGATCATCGCGGCGTTGGTGATCCTGACTCAGGGCGGGATCGCCGTCACCGGGGCGATCGTCCGTGTCACCGCGTCAGGGCTGGGCTGCCCGACCTGGCCGCAGTGCTTTCCGGGCAGCTTCACGCCGGTCGCCCACTCCGAAGTTCCCCGGATCCACCAGGCCGTCGAGTTCGGCAACCGCATGATCACCTTCGCGGTGGTGCTCACCGCCGCACTGGCAGTGCTCGCGGTCATCCGAGCCCACCGACGGCGCGAGGTGCTGTTCTACGCCTGGCTGATGCCGGCGTCGACGGTGTTGCAGGCGGTGATCGGCGGCATCACCGTGCGGACCGGGCTGTTGTGGTGGACGGTAGCCATTCACCTGCTGACGTCGATGACGATGGTCTGGCTGTCGGTGCTGTTGTTCGTCAAGGTCGGCCAGCCCGACGATGGGGTCGTCCGCAAACAGGTCGCCAGGCCGCTACGACTGCTCACCGCGCTCAGCGCGGTGACGCTGGCCGCGGTGCTGGTGGCCGGCACCCTGGTCACCGCGGCGGGCCCGCATGCGGGTGACACCAGCCCGAACCGGACCGTGCCGCGGCTACGGGTCGAGATCACCACCCTGGTGCATGCGCACACGTCGCTGCTGATCGCCTATCTGGCCCTGCTGGTCGGGCTCGGCTTCGGGCTGTTGGCCGTGCACGCGCCGCGGCCGGTGCTGGTGCGGCTGGCTGTCCTGCTGGTGACGGTGTTCGGTCAGGCCACGGTCGGCACCGTGCAGTTCTTCACCGGCGTGCCCGCGGCCCTGGTCGCAGTCCACGTCGCCGGAGCGGCGATCTGCACGGCAGCCACCGCTGCGCTATGGGCCTCGATGCGAGAGCGGGCCCAATCCCAACCGGTCGAGGGCTGACTCGACGCACAGCGCGAATCGACGTTGCGCATCCTCGCGAGCGCTGTCGTCCAGCAGCCTCCAACCCAGCGGCGGGGCAACCAGATTCAGCTCCCCCAGCTCGGCGTCACCGAATTCCTCGACCACCTCCGCGCGGGCGTACAGCAGTTCCTCGACACCAATATCCAGGTGGTCGGCGGCCGCCTGCAGAGCGGCCTGGCCGAGGTCCCACAATTCGAAATCGGCATCGATCGGCGAATTCTCGACGAACGCGTGGGACTGGATACCGCCGATGAAAACCAGCGCAGTCCGAACGGCGGAACCCGAGGGACGACGGCCCCGCAGCACCGGCACCCCCGCGCGGCCAAGGTCGCGCAGGTGGCGCCGGCCGCTGTTCCAGGCGACGACTTCAGCAGCGTTGAGCAGGTTGGGCACGCGCTTCGTCCACGCCAAAAACTCGGGCTGATCGCTGCTGTCCCGCAGGATCACCAGATCGGCGTCGAGGGTGCGTGGGTCGTCCCAAGACAACCAATGCGCGTGCAGGCCGCGGCTGCGCAGCGCAGCCACCAGACCGGCGTCGTCACCGTCTGCGGAACCGGCCAGCACAATCCGGGGATGGCGAATGTCGGGGCGGGCCAACTTCATGCGGACTCCATGCATGCGGATGATAGTCAGCATGCACGCAATCGAAGTCACCGAAACCGGCGGTCCGGAAGTCCTGCGCTATGTCGAGACGCCAGAGCCGTCGCCGGGGCCGGGCCAGGTTCTGATCAAAGCCGAAGCGGTCGGCGTGAATTACATCGACACCTATTTCCGCTCGGGCACCTATCCGCGCGAGCTGCCGTTCGTGTTGGGCAACGAGGTAGCCGGGACGGTCTCCGCGGTCGGTGACGACGTCAGCAGTCTGAGCGTCGGCGACCGGGTGGTGACCGCCGTCTCGAACTCCGGGTCGTACGCGGAATTCAGCACGGCACCAGCACAATTCACCGCTCATGTGCCATCGGATATCGGCCTGGACGTGGCGGCCTCGGCCCTGCTGAAGGGTTTGACGGCGCATTACCTGATCACGTCGGTGTACGCCGTACAGTCCGGCGACACGGTGCTGGTGCACGCCGGCGCCGGTGGAGTCGGCCTGATTCTCACGCAGTGGTTGGCGCATCGGGGCGTTCGGGTGATCACGACGGTGTCGACGCCGGCGAAGGCAGAGCGGTCACGACAGGCCGGCGCCGCCGAGGTGCTGGACTATCCGGGCGACGACGCAGCCGCATTCGGCCAGCGGATTCGCGACCTGACCGACGGGTCCGGGGTGGCGGCGGTGTACGACGGCGTCGGGGCGAGCACCTTCGACGCCAGTCTGGCCAGCCTCGCGGTCCGCGGCACCTTGGCGCTGTTCGGCGCATCCAGCGGGCCCGTGCCACCCGTCGACCCGCAACGGCTCAACGCGGCCGGATCGGTCTACCTGACCCGGCCGGGACTGGTGCACTTCACCCGTACCGGCGAGGAATTCGCTTGGCGCGCAGGTGAATTGTTCGACGCGATCGCCGACGGTTCGCTGACCGTGGAGGTGAGTCACCGCTACCCGCTGGCCGACGCCGCGCAGGCACATCGCGATCTGCAGAGCCGTCAGACCATCGGTTCGATCGTGCTTACCCCGTAGCGGCTGTTAGCCGCCCCACTTGGCGCCTTCGGCCTGGTCGCGGGCCAGCATCGAGGTGGTGTTGTTCTCGTGCGTGCCCGCCATCGCGCGATAGGACAGCACCAACTGCTCCATCGCCTGATTCCACTGCGCCTGCCACGCCTGATAGCTCAGCCCGGTGTCACCCTGCCAGCCCGACTGCAACGCAGCCTGCTCCGCAGAGATATCGGCACCCAAACTCTGCAACGTGCCCGCATACCCGGCCATATCCGCCGAATGCGCCAGCATCGCCGGATAGTTGTACATGATCTGCGACATCACAAACCCTTTCGCTCAGAGCCGACTCAGAAACCGGGGTAACTGCTCGCCGCAGCACTGTCGGCGGCCACATACGTACCCGCCGCATCACCAAGATTGGCCTGAGCGATATCCAACAACGAATTCACCTTCGCCGCCGCCGCCACAAACCGAGCATGCGCCGCCTGAAACGCCGCCGCCGAATCACCGGCATGAAACGCCTGCGCCGACATCGCCTCCTGCTCGGCCTGACCAATCGTCGAGCGCATCAACCCCGCCTTGGCCCCAAACGCCGACTGCGACGCCACCAACTGTGGAATGTGAGCATCCAACAAACTCATCCCTGAAATCCTTTCCTCGCTTGATTACCGTTGCCATGCAAAGACATTCAGTTGCCTTCGCCCTCCCCCGCCGGATCCTCCGGCGACCAGGTGTTGGGCAGCATCGGCATTTTCGGCCCGCTTCCGAAACCGTTATCGGTAAGCGTAGCCAATCCGGTCGCCTGTTCACCGCTCTTCGACATGGTTCCCGCGAAGCCGAGCGGCCCCGCGCCTCGATCCGACGACGCCGTCGACGCACCCCAGTCGGGGTCGACATCGACGTTCATGTCGGCGAATTCGTCATAGTGGTCGCGTTGCATCGCATGCCGGCGTCGCCGCGTCGGCTTTTTAGCCGCGGCGGCGACCGCAGCCGCGGCCGCCTCGGGCGCCTTCGACGCACCGCGCGAAGTCGGCTCTTGGGTCTTGGCTTTCGAACTCATCCACGACTCCAGCGTGGGACCACCGACGATGTATGGCGGCGTGAAGCCCGGCCCCGCCGCAGGTGCGGCCGGCGCGGTCGGTGGCGGCGGGCCGGCCGGTGCGCTCGCGGCGGACGCGGGCGTGGGTGATGGCGCCGGCGCGCTGGGCGTCACCGAGGACGCCAGCACAGCCGGTGCCGGAGCGCCGGCCGAGAACAGGACCGGCGCGGCGACGGATTCGAGGGGAAGCATTGGGATCACCGGCTGCGCCAACGCGCCCAGTCCGGCCAACCCCGCGCCACCTGCCGCCAAGGGCGTCAACGCAGGGGCAAAGGCGACGAACAGGGCGGGGTTCGACGACAGAAAGTTCGTGACTTCCAAGATGTGGGTCGGAAAGTCGAACAGTTGCCAGCTGACGAACCACTGGAACGCCTGCACTGGATTGGTCTGCAGAAGCTGCCCGAAGTACTGGAAGTCCTCGGTGAGTTCGAGGGCCCGTGCGACCCAGAAGGATGCCTGGCCGGGGTTGGTGTAGGTGTCGTAGGTCGCCCCGTTGAGCAGGCCTTGAGCGGGTTGCCAGTTGTAGCCGAAGTTCTGCAGCCATTGCGCGATTGCGTCATCGAAGGGCGTGTCGACAGTCGGGTCGTGGGCAAGTTGCTCGTCACCGATCCCCAACTGCTGCAGGACCTGCTGCAGCCACTGCGGGATGTTCAGCGGGTTGTCGGAGTTGATTCCGCTCGCTGGATCGCCGCTTTCGGCGGGTTGGGCGGCGGATTTCAGGATCGGCGGCGCGGTGTCGGTGGCCGGTGTCGCCCCGACGGCGGTGTCGGCGACCGCCTGGTAGGTGCTCATCGTGGTGGCGGCCTGGACCCACATCCGCACGTAGTCAGCCTCGTTGACTGCGATCGGAATCGTGTTGATACCAAAGAAATTCGTGGCCTGCAGCACCCCGTGCACGACGTGGTTGGTGGCCAACTCCGGCATAGTCGGCATGACCGCCAGCGCGGCGGTGTACGCGGCAGCCGCGGTCTCGTGCTGGGTGGCTGCTGCGGCGCTGTCCGCGCTGGCTTTCGTCAACCACGTCAGATACGGCACATACGCGGATACGAACGACTCTGCGCTCGGCCCCTGCCACGCGCCGGCTTGCACCTCGGACAGAACCGAGCTGAGTTCTTCGGCGACCGAGGTGTATTCGGCGCTGAGCGAATTCCACGCCCCCGCAGCCTCGAGTAGCGAGCTGGGCCCAGGGCCACTGCTCAACAACGTGGAGTGCACCTCGGGCGGCGCGGCCATATAGATGGGCGCCGTCATCGTCAGCCCCAGACGCCGTGATACGACGCCGCGGCGGCGGCATCGTGTGCGGCATAGCCTGCGCCGGACTCGGCGACCCCGACACCGGAGCGACCGAGCTCCTCGGCGCCCTGGGTGGCCGCGGCCGCGTGCTGCCCGCCGCGCAGGCTGAATCCGGCCGCGGTCTGCAACGACACCGGGTCGGCGGCGGGTGGCATCACGGTGGTGATCATCGGCGCGCTACTCGCCTGCGCGGACGCCAACCGCGCCGTCAGGGCTTCGATGCGCGCGCTGGCGGCCATAAGGCCTTCTGGGACGACGCGCAATGTCATGACAGCCCTTCGCTCACCGTGATGAACATGATTTTCATTAGCATTTCTAGCACACCTCGGTGGGATTGGGAACTCGAGAGAGCTACGGCGAGTCGGACAGCAGCCGATAGCCGGATTCGGCGAAGCTGCGGGCGGCTTCCCGGATCTCGTCGGTCACCGTCCGGATCGCCTGCTGCTCGACCGAAAAGGCTTGATTGTCGGCATCTTTCGAGTAGAACCGGGACTGTTCGGTCATGCGCTCAATCGCCGCCGGGTCGATCTCGATCCCGAAATGCGGTGCGACCCGTTGCCATGCCGCGGCGGGCAACTCAGAGTGGTCGATGCAGAGCCGCCCAGGTGGGCCGACGCTGGCCGAAAACAGCATCGCGCCCAGGGCGCGGGCGGTGAATTCGGCTCGCGTCATGGTCGGCACGGTTGCCGGGTCGATGCCGAAACGCAGCGCGGTCCCCACCGGCGGCACGTGGTGTCCGAGCCAGCCCGGCGGGGTGGCCAGCAGCGAAGCCACCACCTGGGCCGGATCGCGCTGAACCCAGACCCACGGGGTGCCCGGGAAAGCGGCGGTGAGGATCTCCTGGCGGCGAATGTTCCAGCTGGTGCACTTGAGCACCAGCCGCTGTTCGTCGCCATGCCGGCGCCGGCCCAGTGCCCGGACCAGAAGCCGAACCACCTGGACGAGGGTTGCCCCGTCCACCCGCGCAGGATCCAGGCCCAGCAGCGCATTCAGCGGCGAAGGCTCGGCTACGATCACGACCCCGGGAAGGGTGGACAGGAGGCGGGATACGAGTGTCGATCCGCATCGCGAGAAATGAAAGATGATGCCTGCCGGGTCAAGTGACGGCTCCCCATCCAGAGCCACCAGCGCCTCGAGTCCCGTTCGGACGAGCGGCTGCGCCCGCGGGCCCGTCGACCAGCGGGCCACGGTCTGGTCGAAGAACGGCTCGACGAAACGCTCGGCGGAAAGGTCGGCCCAGTCGACGGTCGGGTTCGGCGTGGACAGGTCGAACCGGATCGGCGTCCACCGGGCGAGGTCGGCGATCTCCATCAGTCACCTGACAGGCGGACCAGGAACCCTTGCATGATCAGGGTTCGGGCAAGTTCGGTTCGCTGTGTCTCAGAAAGCCCTGGCAGATCGCGAACCCGAAGCGGCTCAGTACTTCTCGCGAGAAACTGCAGTGCCTCCCGATGGTCCGGGCCGGCGTTCACCACAGACTGCGCAAAGTGCAATGTCACCGCACCGGAATCCTCGGTCACCCGCGCATACAACGGTTGGTACTTCACCACCCGGGTCTGGTCATCGATGTCGACCGCATCGGAGATGGCCGCCCCCAGCGGCTGGCATTGACCCCGCCTGACCAGATCGGCTTCCAGCGAGTCGAGACCTTCGGCCATGGCGTCCGGCTGCTCGAGCGCATCGGCCAGCTGGCGTGCGAAAGCACCGAGACCGGCCCGTACCTGTGGGTCGGACAGGAAGCGAGGCGGTAGCTGGTCGTGGACTTTGTCATCGGAGTTGTTGAGCGCGTTCAGCATTCGGGTGGCGAGCAAGACGAGTGTGGGTGCATGGAGACCCACCGTCAGATGCACCGACAGCTCCGAGGTTGATTCGGCGGCATGTACGCGGCCGCGTGGCACGTACAGAACGTCACCGGTTTCCAGTCGCACGTCGACGGGTTCCGGGAGCTGTTCCGCAGCAATAGATTCGTGGCGCCACATCTTGTGCGGTGCCACGTCGATGCCCTCGTAGAGATGCCAGATCTTGGATCCCTGAAGCTGCACGATCAGCGCGTCGTGGTCGTCGAAATGCGCGACGAAGCCTTGCGATTGCGGCGGCGTGAAGTAGGCATTCACCTGTGTCGCGAAATTCAGCTCGACGTCGATCGAATGCGCCAGCGAGGCGATCGCGCGCACGTAGCGCTGAACGTTTTCCAGCACGATGGTGTAGCCGTCGGCGAAGTCCTGGCCGATGGCCGCGACGTCGAAACCCCCACCGGCGATCCGGTAGGCGTATTGCTCTTTTCGCTCGTTCTCGCGGACCAGGCTGACCAACGACAGATGCGGCCGAAACACCGCCAGCAGAGCGTCAACCGAGTCCGCGCCTTCCAGCAGACTGGCGAAATAGTCAGGGTTGCTTCGGCTGACGTGGTGGTGCGACTTACTCCAAATCTCGTCGAGAAAGGCATCGACGGCCAGTGGTCGAAGCAACCAGGTCAGCGAAAGCTCCATCAGCTGCTCTCGGATTCCGGCAGCCGGACCAGAAATCCGCTCACGATCAGCGTCCGAGCCAGATCCGTCTGTTGCTCGGGACGCAGCCCCGGCAGATCGCCGATACGAAACGGTTCGGCGCGTTGTGAGACGAAGCGCATCGCAGCAGCATGGTCGGCGGCAGCGTTGATCGACAAGCTGGCGAACTGCAACGTCACACCACCATCGACGGTCTTCACTCGGGCATACAGCGGCTGGTATCTGATCACCCAGGTCTGACCATCTAGGGCGTTGGCGCCCGCGATCTTCCCGACCGGTGGACACGTGCCGCGACGCACCAGCACGTCCGACAGGAGACCGAGCCCGTCACCCAGCGCACTTGAATCATCCACGCCATCGATGGCTTCGCGTGCCAGCTCGCGGACGGCGGCGTCGAGCTGCCGATCATCGAGGTGCCGGGCCGGAAGCTGGGCGTTGAGGCGATCATCGCGAAAGCTCTGCGAGTACAGCGCTCCAATGGCGAGCATGAGCACGGTGGGCGCGTGGATTCCGACGGTCAGGTGGATCGACCCCTCGGAGTCCGTCTCGGCCGCGTGCACGCGACCACGCGGCACGTACAGCACGTCGCCGGCTTCCAGCAGCAAGTCCGTTGGCGCCGGCAGACTTTCGAGCGTGACGGCTTTGTCGCCATCGCGCTGGATCTGACGTGGCGGCCGGTCGGCGCCCACATACAGATGCCAGGTCTTCGATCCCTGGACCTGCAGAATCAATACGTCGTGGTCGTCGTAGTGCGGCACCAGACCGCTGGAATCCGGCGGCGTGATGTAGGCGTTCACCTGGGTCGGAAAATTCAATTCGACCTCGATCGAGCGGGCCAGAGTTCCGATGGTCCGCACATACTGCTCGATACCGTCCACGACGATCGTGTAGCCGTCGGCGAAGTCGCTGCGAACAGCGACGATGTCGAGGCTGCCATCCGGCAGTCGGTAGTTGTCGGGACCCTTTTTGTCTTTCCCCCGCACCAGTCGCAACGCGGACGGTTCGTGGCGAAACACCTCCAGGAGGGCATCCACTGTCGGAGGTTCCGGCAGAAGAGCATCGAAGTACCCCGCGCGGCCACGGGGGACGTGGTGGTGGCCGTTGCCCCAGACCTCATCGAGAAAGGTGTCGACGGAGAGCGGTTCAAGCAACCAGGCCAGCGACAACTCGGCGTGCACGCCAGGTGAGCGCTGCCGCATCAGTCGTGTTCTCCGCCTGCTTCCGCCTCACGCTCCTGGTCTGCAGTCCAGGTGCCCGGCACCATCGGCAGCACCGCGCCGCTGCCGAAATCGTCATGCTTCAGCGTAGCCAAACCCGCTGCGGCCGAGACTCTTTTGTGCACCGTGCCGGCGAAACCCAGCGGGCCGGCGCCACGATCAGACGTCGCCGTCGCTCCGGCCCAGGCCGGATCGACATTGAAATTCATTTCCATAAACTCGTGAGCGTACCCGCGGATGCCCACTCGCCGGCGTCGCCTCGACCGGGGTTGCCCGCGCTCAGCCGCAGTGGCGGCCGCCGCAGCGACAAACGGCTCGGCGGCTTTCCTCTTGTCGCCCGCACCGGCAGTGCTGGCCATCCCGGAGCCCGATCCGATTCCGGGCGGGCCGACCGCGTACGGCGGAACGAAGCCCGGCGCCGCCGTGGGCGGCGGTGGTGACGCCGGAATGGACGTCGCGACGGTGCCGGCCGGGGCGCGGCACAGCGGCCGGCGCTGTCGTCGGCGCACTCGGCGCACCGATCGCGACGGGCGTGCTGGACGCGGCCGGCATCGGCGAGGTCTGAGGCGCCGGCGACAGGACCTCGGCTGGAAGTTGGGGTGCATCGGGCTGAATTCCGGCCAACCCGGCCAGGCCGGCGACGCCTCCGGTCAATCCGATCGGTGCGATCAACGGAAGCGCATACAGCTCGGGGAAGGCGTTGAGGAACTCCCCCACGTGGCCCACCTCGTCGGTCACCAGTCCGGAGATGTCGGCCGAAAGCTGCGTCAGCCCTTGAGCCGGGTTCTGCCCGAGCAGCGTGATGTCCCGCTGAAGGGTCTGCGTGACCTCGGTTATTCGGTTGATGTACCAACTCAATTGGTAGGGATCGCCGGAGTCGTCGTCGATGATCGGCAGCGTCGAACTGTCGCCATCGCCACCGAATTCGCCGTCGGCGGGCTGAGCGTGCACGATCTGTGGTGCCGCATCGGTCTGGGGCGCCGCGGCCAGCGCCGTCGTCGACACCGCCTGATAGGTCGTCATGGTGGTGGCGGCCTGAATCCACATGCGCACGTAGTCGGTCTCGTTCAGAGCAATCGGAATCGTGTTGATCCCAAAGAAGTTCGTGGCCATCAACACCCCGTGCACCACGTGGTTGGCCGTCAACTCGGGCAGGGTCGGCATGGTCGCCAATGCCGACGTGTATGCGGATGCCGCGGTTTCGTGCTGGGCGGCTTCGGCTGCGCTCTTGACGCTGGCCTCGGTCAGCCACGCCAGGTAAGGCACGTGGGCGGCCACGTAGCGTTCGGCGCTCGGGCCTTGCCACGCTGCGGCCTGCACCCCCGCGAGCACGTCGCCGAGTTCTTCGGCGACCGAGGCGTACTCGGTGCTCAACGAATTCCATGCGGTCGCCGCGGCCAGTAGTGAGCCAGGGCCAGGACCGCTGCTGAGCAAAGCCGAGTGCACCTCGGGCGGCGCGGCCATCCACACCGGCGCCGTCATCAGCGGCCCGTATCAGCGAGGCCGACCAGCGAGATCACGACGGAAGTCAATACGACACCGTGTCGTAGGACAAGACTCGGTACGGGTACGGGGTATCCGCCGGTCACGCCGTTAACCGGCCCCCTTGCCGCCCCAGCTGTTGGGCAGCATCGGCACGCTGGGACCGCCGCCGAACCCGTCGTCGGACAGCGTCGCCAACCCGGTCGCGCGCCCGCCGTCGTTGCTCACCGTGCCGGCGAATCCCAACGGTCCCGCTCCCCGGTCCGACGCCGCCGTGGCCCAGTCCAACTCGACGCCGACATTCATCTGCATGAATTCGCGGACGTGCGCGCGCCCCTGCTGCCGTCGCCGCGTCCGGGTCCGATCCTTGACGCCGGCGGCCACGGCTGGGGCCGCCGTTGGAGCTTTCGAAGCGCCCCGCGACGTCGGCTCGTGCGTCTTGGCCTGCGCACTGAGCGTCGAAGCCAGCGACGCGCCACCCACCGCATACGGCGGCGCAAAGCCCGGTCCGCCGCCAGAAGGTCCGCCCCCGGCCGCGGTCACCGAGCTCGTGGCGGGAGCGCCCGACACCGCGGGGGCGTGTCCACCGCTGGTTCCGATGCCACCGGCAGCCGGCGCCGACGACGCCGCAGTCGTCGGCGCGGGCGCGACCGGCGAGGCCGGCAGGGCCGCGACCGGCGGGACCGGCACCGCCGAGACACCCGCCACCCCGGCAAGGCCGGCCAGCCCCGCGAACCCCGTCGCGAAAGCCGCAGGTATCGCAAGCGGCAGAAGGAAGGGCGCTAGCTGCACAAACGGCCAGAACAAGACGATCGTGTGAAAGACGGTCCACCCGAGCGCCGTTGCCAGCGTCGGCGACAGGCCGGGAATCACTGACTGCAGTGCGTTGGCGACGCCGCTGGCAAACGGAAAAGCCGGGAACGGCCATCCATTCGGGTAGAGCAGCTCGCCCAGCGGTTGGGCGAACCCCTGGGTGTAGTCGCTGAGCAGCGCCGCCAGCTGATCCTGCCACGATGTAACCGCCACGGCTTGTGTTGTGGCAGAGGAGGTTTCACCGGCGCTCGACAAGATCTGCGGTGCAGGACGGGTCGGCGGTACCGCAGCGAGGGCCGATCCCGCGACGGCCTGGTAGGTGCTCATCGTGCTGGCCGCCTGGACCCACATGCGCACATAGTCGGCCTCGTTCAGCGCGATCGGGATCGTGTTGATGCCGAAGAAATTGGTCGCGGTCAACACCCCGTGCACGACGTGGTTGGTGGCCAACTCCGGCAGCGTGGGCATCGCGGCCAACGCCCCGCTGTAGGCCGCCGCCGCGGTTTCGTGTTGAGCCGCCGCCGTCGCGCTGTCCGCGCCGGCCTGCATCAGCCAGGCGAGGTACGGCGCGTGTGCGGCGACGTACCGCTCGGCGCTGGGACCTTCCCAGGCACCGGCCTGGACCCCCGCCAGAACCATCGTCAGCTCATCGGCGACCTCGGTGTATTCAACGCTCAGCGCCGACCACGCGCCAGCCGCGGTCAGCAGCGAACCGGGTCCGGGACCGCTGCTCAGCAACGTCGAATGCAGTTCGGGCGGCAGCGCCATCCAGATCGGCGCGGTCATCCCGTGCCACGGATTCGTTCGTTGCGATCAACCGTCGATGAAGTCACGACGGGCATTGAAAACTACGCAGCGTCGTAGTCGCAAGACCCCGTCGGGGTATGGGGTATTCGCAGGTCCGGGACCTGCAGGTCGGGAAACGGGTGCCGCTGTCCACTGAGATGCGCGGCGGCGCGGCGAAGATTGAGTAGTCGGATACTTCAGCGCCGACCTCTGCCGCAGGGGACTCTGTGACACACGTGCTCAGTAATTTCTCAGATATGGAGGCCCTGACATGAATCGCAATCGCATGTGCCGGTGGACTGGGGCCGCCGCTGTCGCCGCGCTGGTCGGAGTGGCCAACGCGCCGCTGGCACAAGCGGACATCGACGCCGCCCCGTTTGAGGACCTGTTCGGCACGGCCGGGATCAATAGCTGGACGATCGGTGCGGACAGCTCGCTGCTCAGTAGCGACCCGACCCTCGCCGCCAGCCTCGACGCGAGCGTGGACAACTTCCTAGCGTCCGTACCCGTGAGCGCTAACTTTCCTGAGGGTGACGATCCGTTCAGCTTCTACACCTGGGAGCTGGACCCCAGCGCGTTTAGCCCGGATGCTTACTATGGGCCCCTCCTGGACGGCGGCGGCCTTCCGGACAACGCTATTGGTGACTTCGCCGTGGCCGTGGATTACACGTTGTTTGCTACCGGCATCGGGGGCGACGACGTGGGCATCTCGGATTCTTTGGGCTTCATTGTGAACATCCCAGGAATCATCGAGGGGTGGGCCTTACTCCTCGGCCTCATATTCGCCGGTTAGTGACGGTGGACCCATTCGTCACCGAACTGAATCAGCTGGCTCAGCTGCCAACGGAACTCGTGGCGGGCCTGGTTAGCTCGGTTAGACCCGCAGCAGCGTCGGCAGCGCCAGCGCCGAATCCAGTGCTAGAGCGCAGAACACCACGGCCAGGTAATTGTTGGACTGCAGGAACAACCGCAGCGGCTTGACGGTCTCACCACGACGCACGCCGGCATACAGCTGATGCGCCATCGCCAGGAACCACGCGCCGGCAACGACGGCCACCGCGGTGTAGAGCCAGCCCGCGGCCAGCGCGAGCGTCAAAGTCGCGGCCACCGTCAGCCAGGTGTAGATCAGGATCTGCTTGGTGACCTGGCGTTCCGTCGCGACCGCCGGCAGCATCGGGATCCCGGCCGCCTGATAGTCCTCCTTGTAACGCATCGCCAGAGCCCAGGTGTGCGGCGGCGTCCAGAAGAAGATGATCGCGAACATGACCAGCGCCGGCCATTCGATCGTGCCGGTGACCGCCGACCAGGCGATCATCACCGGCATGCAACCGGCCGCGCCTCCCCACACGACGTTCTGCGACGTGCGGCGCTTGAGCAGCAAGGTGTAGATGAAGACGTAGAAGGCGATCGTGCCCACCGCGAGGAGACCTGAGAGCAGGTTGGTGGTCCGCCACAGCCAGGCAAACGACGCGACGCTCAGCGCCAGCCCGAAAATCAGGGCGTTTCGGGTCGGCACCGCCGCACGCGCCAATGGACGGCGCGCGGTCCGCTTCATCAACTTGTCGATGTCGGCGTCGGCCACACAGTTCAGCGTGTTGGCACCGCCTGCGGCGAGCATCCCGCCGACGAGCGTGTTGAGAATCAGCAACGGATGCACGCTGCCACGGTGCGCCAGCAACATCGCCGGAATCGCCGTGACCAGCAACAGTTCGATGACTCGCGGCTTGGTGAGCGCCAGATAAGCCAGCACCACGGTGCTGACTCGACTCGGCGCAACGCGCTCGCGAATGCTCACGCAAGGACTCCTCGGATCACAGCAGCGCGCAGCTTCTACTACGCACGATGGTAGACCGCACGACTTGCCCAGCATGCACCGCAGGGCCCATTGACAGCCAATCGGCAAGCTTCGACGCACAACGCACAGTTGACGACGCCTGAACAGTCGGGAAGTGAAACAACCTTTGACGCAACCGCAACGTTCCGGCACTAGGGTGGACTGGGACGTTTTGCCTAGAGAAAAATCTGCCGATTGCCGACCCCGAGGACTTCAGTACGTGACCACTCTCGAAGAGATCTCGACCCTGACCGAACCGCACCACCCGGAGGACTGGAGCGAGGTCGATTCGGCCGCGGTCGACACTGTCCGGGTGCTGGCCGCCGACGCGGTCCAGAAGGTGGGCAATGGCCATCCGGGCACGGCGATGAGCCTTGCGCCACTTGCCTACACGCTGTTTCAGCGGGCGATGGTGCACGACCCCAGCGACGTGCACTGGCTGGGCCGCGACCGGTTCGTGCTGTCTTGTGGGCATAGCAGCCTGACCCTCTACCTGCAGCTGTACCTGGGCGGTTTCGGGCTCGAGCTGTCGGACATCGAGTCGTTGCGCACCTGGGGATCCAAGACGCCGGGCCATCCCGAGTTTCGGCACACCAAGGGCGTCGAGATCACCACCGGTCCGCTCGGCCAGGGCTTGGCGTCAGCGGTCGGCTTCGCCATGGCGGCACGCTACGAGCGCGGCTTGTTCGATCCGGACGCCGCTCCCGGAACCAGCCCGTTCGACCACCACATCTACGTGATCGCCTCCGACGGCGACATCGAAGAGGGCGTGACCTCAGAGGCGTCGTCGCTCGCCGCGGTGCAGCAACTCGGCAACCTCATCGTGTTCTACGACCACAACGAGATCTCGATCGAGGACGACACCGACATCGCGTTGTGTGAAGACACCGCCGCCCGCTATGCGGCGTACGGCTGGCACGTGCAGCACGTCGAGGGCGGCGAGAACGTCGTCGCCATCGAAGAGGCCATTGCCAAGGCGAAAGCCGTCACCGACAAGCCGTCGTTCATCTCGGTGCGAACGATCATTGGCTACCCGGCGCCGAAGTTGATGAACACCGGCAAGGCGCACGGCTCAGCGCTCGGCGACGAAGAGGTCGCTGCGGTCAAGGAGGCCCTCGGCTTCGACCCGGACAAGAAGTTCGAGGTCCGCGACGAGGTGATCGCCCATACCCGCGAGCTGGTGCAGCGCGGCAAGGAAGCCCACGACAAGTGGAACGTCGATTTCGAAGCGTGGGCGAAGCGCGAACCCGAACGCAAAAAGCTGCTCGATCGCCTGACCGCCGAGGAGTTGCCGGACGGTTGGGACGCCGACATTCCGACGTGGAAGGTGGGCGATAAGGACCTTGCCACCCGCGCTGCGTCGGGCAAGGTGCTGAACGCGGTGGGCCCGCACCTGCCCGAGTTGTGGGGCGGTTCGGCCGACCTGGCAGGCAGCAACAACACCACCATGGATAACGTGAAATCCTTTGGTCCCCCGTCGATTACGACGAAGGACTACACAGCGGACTGGTACGGCCGCACCCTGCACTTCGGCATTCGCGAACATGCGATGGGCGCAATCTTGTCCGGCATCGTGCTGCATGGCCCGACCCGCGCCTACGGCGGAACATTCCTGCAGTTCTCCGATTACATGCGCCCGGCGGTGCGACTGGCAGCACTGATGGACATCGACACCATCTACGTGTGGACGCACGACTCGATTGGGCTCGGCGAAGACGGCCCGACGCACCAGCCCATCGAACACTTGGCGGCGCTGCGTGCCATACCGCACCTGTCGGTGGTCCGCCCCGCCGATGCCAACGAGACCGCATACGCCTGGCGCACCGTCCTGGCCCGCGGCAACGGCAGCGGTCCGGTCGGACTGATCCTGACCCGCCAGGGTCTGCCGATTCTCGAGGGCACCGACTACGAGGGTGTGGCCAAGGGCGGATACATCCTGGGTAAAGAGGCCGACGGCCGGGAAGGTCAAGAGCCCGACGTGGTGTTGATCGCCACCGGTTCCGAAGTGCAGCTAGCTGTGGAAGCGCAGAAGTTGTTGGCGGACAAGGACATTGTCGCTCGCGTGGTGTCGATGCCCTGTGTCGAATGGTTCGAGTCGCAGCCCGACGAATACCGCAACAGTGTGCTGCCGCCATCGGTGTCGGCCCGGGTCGCGGTTGAGGCCGGCATCGCACAGAGCTGGCACAAGCTGGTCGGCGACACCGGCGAGATTGTTTCGCTCGAGCATTACGGGGAATCCGCTGATGCCAAGACCTTGTTCCGCGAGTTCGGGTTCACCCCGGAAGCCGTCGTTGACGCCGCTGAACGAACAATCGACAACTAACCGAAGGAAAAGCCGATGACCCAGAATCCCAACCTCGCCGCCTTGAGCTCCGCGGGCGTATCGGTCTGGCTGGACGACCTGTCCCGTCAGCGTTTGCAGTCCGGCAATCTGCAAGAACTGATCGACACCAAGAGCGTCGTCGGGGTCACCACCAACCCGTCGATCTTCCAGGCCGCCCTGTCGCACGGCGACGCCTACGACAGCCAGGTCGCCGAGCTCGCCGCGCGCGGCGCCGACGTCGACGCGACGATACGTACGGTCACCACCGACGACGTCCGCAACGCGGCCGATGTGCTCAAGCCGCAGTGGGAGTCCTCCGACGGGGTGGACGGCCGGGTCTCGATCGAGGTCGACCCGCGGCTGGCGCACGACACTGACAAGACCGTCGCGCAGGCCATCGAGCTGTGGAAAATCGTCGATCGGCCCAATGTCCTGATCAAGATCCCGGCCACCAAAGACGGACTGCCCGCCATCACATCGACTCTGGCAGAAGGCATTTCAGTTAACGTGACGCTGATCTTCTCGGTCGAGCGGCACCGCGAAGTGATGGATGCGTACCTCGAGGGACTCGAGAAAGCCAAGCAGGCCGGACACGACCTGTCCAAGATTCACTCGGTGGCATCGTTTTTCGTATCGCGGGTCGACACCGAAATCGACAAGCGCCTGGAGAAAATCGGCTCGGACGACGCAAAGGCCTTGGCCGGCAAAGCCGGAGTGGCCAATGCTCGGCTCGCGTATGCGGCCTACCAGGAAGTGTTCGTCGGCGGCGAACGCTTCGCGGCGCTCGAGGCCGACGGGGCGCGGGTTCAGCGTCCGCTGTGGGCCTCGACCGGCGTGAAGAACCCCGACTACTCCGACACGCTCTACGTCACCGAGTTGGTCGCGCCGAACACCGTGAACACCATGCCGGAGAAGACGATTGACGCAGTCGCCGACCACGGCGAGGTAACGGGCGACACGGTCACCGGCACCGCGTCGGCCGCCCAGGAGGTGTTCGACAAACTGTCAGCGATCGGCATCGATCTGACCGACGTGTTCCTGGTGCTGGAGGACGAGGGCGTCGAGAAGTTCGAAGGGTCCTGGAAGGAACTCCTCGACGCGACGCAGGAGCAGCTCAACAGCGCATCCAAATGAGTCCAGCCAACACCCGGACAAGCGCCGAGACTTGGCAGAATCCACTTCGGGACAAGCGCGACAAGCGCCTACCTCGAATAGCCGGCCCGTGCGCGGTGGTGATCTTCGGCGTGACCGGGGATCTGGCGCGCAAAAAGGTCGTGCCGGCGATTTACGACCTGGCCAATCGTGGCTTGCTGCCGCCAACGTTCTCCCTCGTCGGCTTCGGCCGCCGGGACTGGGACGACGAGGCTTTCGCCGACGAAGTGCTCCAGTTGGTCAAAGACCATTCCCGCACGCCTTTTCGGCAGGTGATCTGGGACCGGTTGGCCGAAGGCTGCCGCTTCGTTCAAGGCGCCTTCGACGACGATAAGGCGTTCGGGCGGCTGGCTGAGACTCTGGACAAGATCGATGCCGAACGTGGCACTGCCGGCAATCATGCCTTCTACCTGGCGATCCCGCCGAAGAGCTTCCCCGCGGTGTGCGAGCAGTTGCACGACGCAGGTCTAGCCGATCCGCAGGACGGAAGTTGGCGCCGGGTGGTCATCGAAAAGCCATTCGGCCACGACCTGGACAGCGCACGTGAACTGAACCGCGTGGTCAACAGTGTCTTTCCCGAAGAGTCGGTGTTCCGCATCGATCACTACCTGGGCAAAGAGACCGTCCAGAACATCCTGGCGCTGCGGTTCGCCAACCAGTTGTTCGACCCGATCTGGAACGCGCACTACGTCGACCACGTGCAGATCACGATGGCCGAGGACATCGGGCTGGGCGGACGCGGCGGCTATTACGACGGCATCGGCGCGGCACGCGACGTGATCCAGAACCACCTGATGCAACTGCTGGCTTTGACCGCGATGGAAGAGCCGGTGAGTTTTCATCCCCACGAGTTGCAGACCGAGAAGATCAAGGTGCTGTCGGCGACGCACCTCGTGGACCCGATCGACGTGAACACCTCGCGCGGCCAGTACACCGCGGGCTGGCAGGGCGGTGAGCACGTGGTCGGGTTGCTCGACGAGGACGGGTTCTCCAAGAAGTCCACCACCGAGACATTCGCCGCGATCACGGTGGAAGTCGATACCCGCCGGTGGGCAGGTGTCCCGTTCTATCTGCGCACCGGAAAGCGGTTGGGCCGCAGGGTGACCGAGATCGCGTTGGTGTTCAAGCGGGCTCCCCATTTGCCTTTCGACGCAACGATGACCGACGAATTGGGCGCCAACGCGTTGGTGATCCGGGTACAGCCCGACGAAGGCGTGACGTTGCGGTTCGGCTCCAAGGTGCCGGGCAGCATGGAAGTGCGCGACGTCAACATGGACTTCTCTTATGGCTCGGCGTTCGCCGAGGAGTCTCCCGAGGCCTACGAACGGCTCATCCTGGACATGCTGCTCGGTGAGCCCTCGCTGTTTCCGGTCAACGACGAAGTCGAATTAGCTTGGGAGGTACTGGATCCCGTGCTTGATTATTGGGCCGAGCACGGCAAGCCCGATCCATACGAGGCGGGTACGTGGGGCCCGGAGTCGGCGTTTGAGATGTTGCGCCGGACCGGTCGAGAATGGCGGCGACCATGATCCGCGCCGGCGACGATGCGGGCGGTCCCGAGGAGGAGCGGCGCCAATGATCTTGGATCTGAACGAGACCACCACCACCGAGATCAACAAGAAACTCGACCAACTGCGTGAGGAAGTCGGCGCGAAGACGCTGAGCCGGGTGTTGACATTGGTGATCGCCACGGACAACGACACGTTGCTCGAGGAATCCATCGACGCTGCCAATGCGGCCAGCCATGAGCACCCGAGCAGGGTGATCGCGGTGACGAGCGGCCACACGGATGCCACCGAACCGCATCTTGATGCGCAATTGCGGGTCGGCGGTGACGGAAGCGCTGGGGAGGTCGTGGTACTGCGACTGTCCGGACCGCTCGCCGAACACCGAAGCAGTGTCGTCGTGCCCTTCCTGCTGCCCGACATTCCGGTGGTGGTGTGGTGGCCGTGCGATGCACCGGCCGCGCCGGCTCAGGATCCCCTGGGCCAGTTAGCACTTCGGCGCATCACCGACGCGACCAACGGAAAAGATCCGCTGGCAGCAATCAAGAGTCGGCTGACCGGCTACACCCCCGGTGACACCGACCTCGCGTGGAGTCGCATCACCTACTGGCGGGCGCTACTAGCCTCCGCGATCGACCAGCCCCCGCACGAGCCGATCACCTCGGCGCTGGTGTCTGGGCTGGAGACCGAGCCCGCGCTGGACGTTCTGGCGGGCTGGTTGGCTACCCGCATCGACGGTCCCGTGCGTCGCGCGGTCGGCGACCTCAAGGTCGAACTGGTACGTAAGAGCGAGACAGTGACGCTGAGCCGACCGCAAGGCGGCGTGACCGCGACGTTGAGCCGCACGGCCAAACCCGAAGCGCTGGTTCCCTTGCCGCGCAGGGAGACTCGCGAGTGCCTGGCCGAGGACCTGCGGCGACTGGATGCGGACGCGATCTACGCGTCGGCATTGGAGGGCATCGATCAGGTGGAGTACGTATGAGCACCACGACAAGCGCGCAGACGTTCGACGACACCGATGCGCTAGTCGCCGCCGCCGGTGAACGATTGATCGACGTCGTCAACGGCGCTATCGCCGCTCGTGGTCAAGCGCTGATCGTGCTGACCGGCGGCGGCAACGGCAACAAACTGTCGCGCTTCCTGGCGGCCCAGGCCGAGCGGATCGACTGGACCAAGGTGCACGTCTTCTGGGGCGACGACCGCTATGTGCCCGAAGACGACGACGAACGCAACGAGAAGCAGGCCCGCGAGGCCCTGCTCGATCACGTCGACATCCCGGCGCGCAACGTGCACGCGATGCCCGCCGCGGACGGCGAATTCGGCAACGACATCGCCGCGGCCGCACTGGCATACGAGCAGCTGTTGGCGGCGAATGCCGACCCGGGTGATCCCGCGCCGAATTTCGACGTCCACCTGCTGGGTGTGGGACCCGAGGGCCACATCAATTCGCTGTTTCCGGACACCCCAGCCGTGCGGGAGAAAACCCGATTGGTGGTCGACGTCGAGGATTCGCCGAAACCACCACCGCTGCGAATCACCCTGACGCTGCCCGCAATACAGCGGTCCCGAGAGGTCTGGCTGCTGGTGGCGGGCGAAGAGAAGGCCGAGGCCGTCGCCGAGGCGATCCATGGCGCGGACCCGGTGGACATCCCCGCCGCGGGCGCGATCGGCCGTGAACACACCATCTGGTTTCTCGATAAGGCGGCAGCGAGCAAGCTGCTCGACTAGCGCCGCGGCTCTGCCCGCCGGTCCGCGTACCCACGCTGGTACTCCCGGAGCCGCTGCAGGATGTCGGGCGGTGCCATCCGCCCGATTACCGCGGCGCACTGTTGCTCAGAATTTCGCCGGTGCATATCCGATCAGATGGATAACCGGTCGCACAGGTTCCATCGACCGCCATAATGAGCCGCATGGCAGATAAAAGCGCCGGTGATCGCCCAGCACGGCAGCGGATCAAGACGCTCACCCAGGCGGCGATGAACGCCGACGTCACCGTCAACCAGCTCGAAGACGTGTTGGGCGGCCTGGGCGACACGTTGGGTGACCTGAACACGTCGCTGACGAACCTGAACAATGCGGTCGACCGCCTCGACGATGGGCTCGACCACTTCGAGGCCACCCTCGCCCGCATTGACGACCTGATGAAGCGGCTGGTGACACTCGTCGCGCCGGTAGAGGCGATCGTTGAGCGCATCGACTACATGGTCGGCATCGGCGAGACCGTGATGGCGCCGCTGTCGGTCACCGAACACGCAGTCCGTAATGCATTCAGCGCCTTACGCAATCGCGGTAGCCGCTAGACCGTGCCGCGTCCGGTTCCCGACCCGCCCTACGCCGAGGGCACCGGTCTGCCGTGGGACGTATCGGTCACCGACGCCGTCGCCGCCATCGGGGCGGCTCGAACGCAACATGGCGACACGTTCGCCGTGCGCAGCGGCGATGACCCCTATCTGTTCACGTTCTCCCCCACCGGCGTCGAGTCGTTCTATGGCCTGCCCGAAGAGAAAGCCAGCAAGGGTGTCGCCGACTACCTGATGTTGCGGCGCAAACTTCCCGACGAGATCTTCGAGGGTCGCCGTATCCTGCCGGGCACGTTGTTCCGCCGCGATGACGTCGCCGGATATCTGGCCAATCTGGATCGGGCGCTCGACGAGACGATCGTCGAATTGGGGCCGTCGGGATCGGTCGACGTCTTCGCGCTGACCCGCCGACTCGGCCACCGGATGGGGCTGGCCTCCTGGGCGGGTGCCGGGTCGGCTCGCGGTGAGTTGTTCGAGCGTCTGGTCCGGGCCTTCGACACTCTCGATGGTTCCGACGCTTTCGTGCATCCCGATGCGATGGCGGCGGTCGCTGCCTCGGAGAAGCGGGCCGAGCGCGCCGCGCTCGATGAGGTGACCGCGATCCTCGCCGAAGCCGTGCAACGCCGCGATGGCGACGAGGGATTATTTGGCAGGATCGTCGATGAATGGCACAACGAGTTGGGAGACGACCGGATTCGCGGCATCGCTCTCGATGTCGCGCTGATCCACATCGCGTCGATGTCCAACCTGGCGGCCGCGCTGGGGTGGGCATTGGTGGATCTCCTCGGGCATCCCGCACAGCTGGCACGGGTCGCCGCCGGAGATACCGACTTGGCGCAGCGATGCGCGCTGGAGTCGATCCGGCTGGCTCAGCGGTCGATCATGTCGCGAGCCGTGTTGTCGCCGGTTGTGCTCGACACCGGTGACGTCAGCTACCAGGTGCCGCCCGGTTGGACCATTGCCACGCTGCTGCCGCTGCTCAACACGTCCGTGGTCGCCGGACTCGAGCAGTGGGATCCCGATCGGTGGACGCGGCACCGGCTGACCGCCGAGAAGTCGCTTCCATCACCGATGTTGGTGACGGCGTTCGGGCACGGTCGGCATTCCTGTCCGGCGCAGCCGTTTTCGCTGTCCGCGATGACGGCGACGATGACGCGGCTGTTCGGCCGCTACCTGATGACTCCGAATTGGACGACGCACCCGCGACCGGTCCCGGCTCAGATCGGTGGCGTGGCACGGGCCGACGGACCGTGCATGCTCAGCTACGTCGCGGTGTGACACGCGACGCGCGTCACAACTGCACCGCTCAGCGGGCACATAAATGATTCCGAATTCGGGACCATATGCGATATCAACGTTGAATCGGCAACTGCAGATACGACGCGTGAATCCCGCCGGTGTGCACGACGTGCGTGCCGTTGTTCTGCGGTGAGTATTCGCGAAGCGCAGGCATCCATTGGCCAGTCAGATTCTGCGCGCTGATCACCAATCGAAGCTGCTCGCCGGGATGAAACACCAAACCGACTGGTAGCAGATCGATTTCGACCTCGACAACTGCGCCGGGTTCGAGCTTCTCGACCCGGTCGAAGCTGTGGGCAGGGATTTCGTCGGTCGACTGCGTCTCGTCCAGGTGCCGCATCGACACGCGCAAACGGCCCGCGGAGCCCTTGTACCGCAGGATGGATGCTCCCCGCTCGGTGACGTCGTGGATCATCGCACCATGGTTGGGCACGGTGAACTCCTGCAGAGGAGTCCCCTGCACATTCAACTTCTGGACGAACACGAAGAGGTCCATGTCGTCGGCGCCCTTCGCTTCGACCCATAGCCGCACCTTGGGGTAGCCGACCACCGCGGTCTGCTCGTCGAAGCGGGTGATGAACGAGACCAGGCCCGGATTGGTTTCCGCGTCGTATGCCGCCGCCACCTCCTGCGCGGGCGCCTCGGTGCGCAGCGTGCGCGAAGCGCCGTCGAGGTGGTACTTCGTGTGGACGACGCCGTGCGGAGGGAACTGGTCTGCGGGCAGATTGATCTGGTCTCCGCCGTCAAGGTCGAGAAGGGAGTAGCGGACCCGCGGGGTCTGCTCCCAGCCGTTGTCCTCGCCCTTGAGGAAGTGGTCGAAGAACCGGCGCAGATCTTCCCGGTTCGTCTCGTCGTAGTAGTCGGGCCACTCCTGACTGTTGTGAATGCGCAGCCATTTCTGGTCCGAAGCCATCCGTCGCCAGGCGCGGAACGTGCCCGCCGTATGCAGCGAATTAGAATAACTGGCCACGACGTAGGCCGGCACGTCGATCCGGTCGAAGCGAGGAATCTTGTTGCGCCACAAGCTGTTCATCAGTGGGTAGCGCTTCGCCTCGGCGAGAATGTCCTCCTTGCGGCCCTTGCCCCAGTAGCTGTTCTCTTGGAGCTGCCGGGCGAACCCGGTGTCTGGCATGCCGCCGCGCATCACGAGATCGCGGTAGACGTCGCTGACGCCTTCCCATGGATTGATCGCCGCGAGGTGTGGAGGCTGTTCGGCGGCCGCGAACCACTGCGCGACAGCGAGATAGGACGTCCCGCTCATCGCGACCTTGCCCGTGCACCAGTCCTGAGTGGCCAGCCACTCGATCAGATCGTGGCAATCCTCGCCCTCTTGGCGATCCCATAAAACGCTGTCGCCCTGCGAATCTGAGATGCCTCGGACATCGGGGTTGCAGATCGCGTAACCGCGGGCGCACCAATACGCCGGATCGGGCCCCTCGAACTTATGCAGACCCGACACGATGCCGTTGTCCAGACCGACCAGCCCGAACACCCCCATCGCGGCCGGAGAGCTTCCCTGAGCCTTGCCGTACGGGCTCCACGCCACAATGACCGGCACCTTCTCGGAGCCAGCCGGTCGCAGAATATCGACATAGGTCGTCACACCGTCACGCATGGTGACGCTGACGTCCTTGTCGAGCACGATGTCGACCGGTAGCGCCTTAAACGCCGGCGCAAGACGAAATCCCGCCGCGAGCGTGCGGGTTCCCGGATCGAACCCGCTGAGTACCCCGTACCTGTCGCCCGGCTCCAGGGGGTGGGACGGCGTGAATAGTTTCTCGGCGTTGGTCATCGCCGTCTCCCTCGTTAGTGAACTGGTCCGTCTCTTCGACCGTAGCCGTCGATCCGGATTAAATCAACAGCTGTTCATATTTCTGATCTCGCGGTACGTTCGATAGGTGAGCGTGAAGCGCGAAACGAAGCCCGAGGTGCCTAGGGGACGCCGGCCGGGCACCACCACGACGCGGCAGGACATCCTCGATGCGGCCCGCGCCCGCTTCGCCAACGACGGCTTTGCCGCCACCACGATCAGGCGGGTTGCGGCCGATGCCGGGGTCAACCCGTCGCTGGTCATGCAGTTCTTCAATTCGAAGGCAGAGTTGTTCGGCGCGGTCATGTCGATCTCACCAAAGGCGTTGGCGCGCTTCGCAACCGTGTTCGAGGGTCCTGATGAACACCTCGGCGAACGGGTCGTCCGCGCTCATCTCGAGGTGTGGGACGGCGCCCCGGAAGATTCGGAACCCCTGATGGCCATGCTGCGGGGTGCCATCGCGAACGAGCAGGCGGGCGCCCAACTGCGTGAGTTCCTCCAGGCCCGGCTTGTCGATGCGATGGGCTCCGGACCTGCCGATGACCCTCTGGCGGCACTGCGCGCGGGCGTGGCATCGTCAATGCTGGTCGGCATCATTGTCGGCCGGCGACTCGTCGGAGTTCCGATCCTCGCGGAGGCGGACACCGAGACGCTGGTGGCACTGCTCGCCCCAGCGATCCAGGATGTGCTGACCTAGCCGCCGCACCAGGTGTGCAGCAGTGCCGCGGTTTGGGTTGCGGCGCGCAGGGTCTGGCTGTCGCCGTGGCTCAGCGCGTCACGCGCCTCGGCGATCCGTCCGCGCGCGGTGTCGAGCAGCGAATCACCGACGCATCCCGGCTGCTCTGGAAGTTGCGGCGGTGGCGGCCGGCTCATCGACGCTTCAAAGGCCGACGGGTCGTTGGGCACGGCCGGCTGATGGAGAAACGGCGCCGCGAGTATCTCTTCGGTGGCGCGGATTTTAATGGCACACCTGCGGTATTCCTCGCCAACCCAACCGATCACGTCGGCGGCTGTCCCGAGCCGCGCCGCGTCGTCGTCGCTAATGCCCTCTGAGCCACCGAATTTGGCGAAGTAGACGAACTGTTTGCTGACACTGTCGAAACACGCTGCGGCAAGCTCGAGTCGAAGCGCGTCCAGATCGGGTGTCAGCGACATGACGTGGGCCGCGAATTCTAACCGCTGTTGCGCAGCGCGCTGGCCAGACCGTTCATCGTCAGCAGGATCCCGCGCTGGACCAGTTCGTCGTCATCACCGGAGCGGTAACGTCGCAGCAACTCGACCTGCAGGTGATTCAGCGGCTCCAGGTACGGGAAGCGGTTGAACACCGAACGGGCCAGCGCCGGGTTGTCGGCCAGCAGGTTGTCCTGCCCGGTGATCAGCTGATGTGCCTTGATACTTCGCTGGTGCTCGGCGGCGATCTTGTCGAACACCCGCCGCCGCAGCGACTCGTCTTCGACGAGCTCCGCGTAGCGGGCGGCCAGGCCGAGGTCGCTTTTGGCGAGGACCTGGGCCATATTCGACAGCACGGTCTGAAAGAACGGCCAACGCTCATACAGCTCACGCAGCGTTTCGAGACGCCCCTCGCCGCCGGCGATCCACTCCTCGATCGCCGTGCCGGTTCCATACCAGCCCGGCAGCATCACCCGCGACTGACTCCAGGCCATCACCCAGGGGATCGCGCGCAGGTCGGAGATCGACGACGTCTGCTTGCGCGACGTCGGGCGGCTGCCGACGTTGAGCGCACCGATCTCGCTGACCGGGGTGGACTGTAGGAAGTACTCTACGAAACCGTCTGTCTCGTGGACTAATTCGGAGTAGGCACGTTGGGCCCGGTCGGCCAGCTCGTCGAGAATTTCGTAGGCCGGGCCGGCGGCGTCGCCGAGCCCTTCGACATCGAGCAGGGTCGACTCCAGGGTCGCCGCCAGCAAGGTCTCCAGATTGCGCTGGGCGATGATCGGCTCAGCATATTTGGCGGCGATCACCTCGCCTTGCTCGGTCAGTCGCAGCGAGCCGTTCACCGCTCCCGGCGGCTGAGCGAGAATTGCTTCGTAGCTGGGCCCGCCGCCGCGGCCCACGGTGCCGCCGCGGCCGTGGAAGAGCCGCAACCGAATTCCGGTTTTGCGTGCCGATTCGACGAGGTCGAGCTCGGCGCGGTAAAGCGCCCAGTTGGCGGTCAGGTAACCGCCGTCTTTGTTGGAATCGGAGTAGCCGAGCATCACCTCTTGGCTGTCACCGCGGGCCCGGACGATGCTCTGGTAGACCGGAAGATCAAGTGCCGCTTCAAGAATCGATGCGCCGCGATGCAAATCGTCGATCGTCTCGAAGAGTGGGACGATACCGACCGGACAGTAGGGCTCGTCGGCGGAGGCGTCGATCAGCCCGCATTCCTTCAGCAGGATGCCCGCTTCAAGCAGATCGGAGACAGAGCGACACATCGAGATGATGTAGTTGGGCACCGCGGGCGGACCGTAGATATCGACGGCGCGCGCGGCTGCGGAGACAATGGCGAGCTCTTTTCGGGCCAACTCCGACAGCTGCTCACGGTCGCCGATCAGCGGCCGTCGGGTGCCCAGTTCCTCGGCAAGAATGTTGACCCGCTCGTCTTCGCTCAGCGAAAGGTAATCGGGGTGCACTCCGGCCCAGGCCAGTAGCTCGGCGACCACTTCTTCATGCACGTCGGAGTTCTGCCGCAGGTCCAGGCCTGACAGGTGAAAACCGAAGACGTGCAAGGCTTCCCGCAGCCGCGCCAGCCGGTCGTCGGCCAGCAGCCTGCTGCCGTTCGCGCGCAGTGAGGCGTCGACGATATCGAGATCGGCCTGCATCTCCCCCGGCGTCGCGTACGGCGGCAGACCGAGGTCGAGGAGATTGTCCGGCTCTGCGTCCAGGATCTGTGCGGCGGTGGCGGTGAGTCGGCCGTGAATGACGCGCAACGCGCGGCGGTACGGCTCGTCGCCGCGGGCCGGCTCGTCGCAGTCCTCGGCCAGCGCGCTGAGCTCGTCCGTCACCGCGATCAATCGCGACGACATCGACAGTTCCTGCTCCAGCGCGCTCAGCTCGGCGGTGTAATGGTTCAACGCGGTGTACGCGGCGCTGCCGGTGGCCAGTCGAACCACCTCGGCGGTGACGTTGGGGTTGCCGTCGCGGTCGCCGCCGATCCACGAGCCGGGCCGCAGGATCGGTTCGGGAAATAGCTCGGCGTCGGGCCAGCGACTGCGCAGCGCGTCGCGAACTCCGGCGTTGACCTTGGGTACCACATCGAAAAATGCTGTCGCGTAATACCGCAACCCCACCGCGATCTCATCGGAGATCTGCAGGCGGGACAGCCGCACCAACGCCGTCTGCCACAGCATCAACACTTGGCGGCGGAGCTCGGTTTCGATGTCGCCGCCGTCGTCGGTCTCGGTCTGACCGTGCGCATGCAGCCGCATCAGCTGGGTGATGCGGTGCTGGGTATCGAAGACCGTGCGACGGCGCGTTTCGGTCGGGTGGGCGGTGATCACCGGCGAGACCAGCGCACCGGTCAAGGCCTCCGCCACGGTCGCCGGATCCAGATCCGCCGCGTCCAGCTTCTGGTAGGTGGCGGCCAGGCTGCTGTCCTGCGGCGGGTCACCCGCCTCGACGTGGATGGCGCGGCGCCGTTCCCGGTGGATGTCTTCGGCGACGTTGGCCAGCAGCGCGAAGTGACTGAACGCACGGATGACCGGGATTGCCCGGCGGATGTCGATACCGTCGAAAATCTGCGCGACCTCGGAGCGCTCGATCTCCGAGCGACGCACCCGGAACGACGCGATGCGGGCTCGCTCCACCAGGTCGAAGACCTCGTCACCATTCTGCTCACGAACGGTGTCGCCGAGGATGGCACCGAGCAACCGGATGTCGTCGCGCATCGGCTCGGTCGCCTCGCGACCTATTCGGGTGCGTTGTACCGCGCCGAAGGGCTCGAGCGAGTCGGGTGCTTCAGCCATACCTACCAGTATCGGGGTGGTTGGCCGACTTCGCCTTTCGTGGGGTCAGGCGTTGTATTTGATACGCAGCGCCATACCGACGATGGCGACCAGCCAGATGCCGACGACGAACAGCGTCAGTCGGTCGAGGTTCTTCTCCACGACCGTCGACCCGGACAGGCTGGATTGCACGCCACCACCAAACAGCGTGGACAGGCCGCCACCCTTGGCGCGGTGCAACAGCACCAACAAGACCACCAGGATGCTGGTGACCACCAGGGTGATCTGCAGGGCCAATTCCATGGCACACAGCTTACCGGGCCGCGAATGCCCGGTTCAGACCGGCGCTACGAAGTCAGCGGGCCCCAGTAGGTCTTGTCGGTGGCGTAGTCGAAGTAGGCCTCATGGTTCATGAAGGGCAGCACGCCGCTGTCGATCTGGACGCCGGAGATCGCCGTGGGCGCTGTGCTCTGGTTGAGCGTGTCGGTGCCGATGACGTACGAGTACAGCTCCTGGCCACCGCTGGTGTAGACCGCGATCTTGTCGCCCGCAGTGAGACCCGAGCCCACGATGGAGGACGGGATGGTGCCGTAGACCCCGCCGGAGTCGAGGTCGTTGCTCACCGTGGTGGTATTGAGAAGAGCTCCAGTGCTACTGAACACCTTCTCGGTCAAACCGTCGACGGTCGGCGACCCAGTGAGCAAAGTGCCGCCCGTGAGCGGGTTGTCGCCCCCAACGATCAAGCTCTTCTCGGCTCCGACCAAGTCGACGAGTACACCGCCGTAACTTTCAAACGGGCTATCAGTCGGCCCGGCCGTGTCGGGCCCGATGCCCAGGATGCCGTCGACGTGGTTGCTGTCGAGGAAGGTCTGGAAGTTCTCGAAGATGTTGCTGGGGTTGGTTGACCACGAGAGAACTTCGACGTCGACCGGGCTGGTGGTGCTGAGGATGTCAGTGCCATCGGTGCCGTAATCGACGGGAACACCGCTATACGTCAGGTAGAGGTACTCGACGCCTCCGCTGTAGCCGCTGAACCCGTAGTTCTCCGGTAGTCCGAGTTTGAACAATTCTTGAAGCGCTGAAAAGTCGTTACTTCCGAGTTCTTGCCACGGGACGACGAGACCACTCGATCCGGTGTCGACGAGCAGCGTCGAGGGATCGCCGGCACCGATCGCGGCCTGGATGGTCGGCTCAGTGACCACCTGCATGGTGATCGGCAGGACGTAGCTCCCAGTCGACGCCGCGGGCTCGGCTCCGATTGAAGCGGCGGCCAGGGCCGAATCCGTCGACGGCAGCAGCAGGTCGATCGAGTTCAGGCTTGCCAGGAACGTGTCCGCCCAGCTAGTCAGGTCAAGCGCTGCGGCTGGGTCGAAGAGCGCGATCGAGTCGGTCAGCGAGGTCAGGATCGGCTGGATGATCGGGTCGAGCAGATCCTCGAAGTCAGCCTTCGCGGGTGCCGCAAAGCCGGTGGCCACTGCGGCCGCGGTGACGAATGCGCCGGCGCTCGCACCGAGTCCCACCAGCAGCTTCATGCCGAGATGACGTGCCATTCGAGCGACCCCCGAGGAGTTGTCGGGGCTGACAGCCCGTGAACCTTAACGACCCTGTGTTTCTATCAGGTTCCGCTAAGTTAGCTGCGACTTCCCTGCCAAACAACCCGAACGCATACCGAATTCAAACTTTTGCGGTATGCGCGACGCGATGACTTAGCCGAAGATCGTCGTGCCGGTGCCCGACGTGTACTCCGTCGAAATCGGGCCCAGCAGGAACGGCGCGACACCGCTGTCCATGTCGGATCCCGACACCACGGTCGGATCGTTGGTGGCATCCACGGTGTAGGAGTACAGCAGATCCTTGCCTGCACTGTCGGCTGTATAACGCGATCGTCGTACCCGGGTTCACCAGGTCGGTGGTCGAGCTGTAGTCGGTCGAGGGAATCAGTGACGACGGAATTGTTCCGCCTACGCCGCCCGAGTCGACGTCGTTGAGAACCTGCTCGAGCGTCCCGCCGTTGATGGATATGTATTCGGTGCTGATCGGTGCACCAGTAAGCGACGTACCCGACACAGGATCGCCCCCGACGACCAGCTCGTGGCCGGGGATGTTGACGGTCACGTTGCCGAAGCTCTCGAACGGGCTGGTGGTCGGGCCTGCAGTGTTTTCTCCGATACCGAGGATGCCGTTGACCGCGTTGCCGCCCAGGAAGTTCTGGAAGGCATCGTTGCTGAAGAAGCTCAGGAAGTTCGATGGGTCGTACGAGTAGACCTCGATGTCGACGGGGCCCTCGGTCTCGAGGCCGCCCGTGTAGTCCACCGGCACGTCGTTGTACGTCAGGTAGAAGTACTCCACTCCACCGCTGTAACCGCTCTCACTGAGGCCGGTGGGAGTCCCGAGCTGGGACAGGGCCTCGAGCTGTGTGAAGAAGTTCGATCCAAGATCTGTGTCCGGGATGACAAGGCCGCTGGATCCGGTGTCGATGAGCAGCGGCACCGAGGTGCTGCCGCCGTCGATGGTGGCCTGGACGGTCGGCTCGGTCCCTTCCAACACCGTGAGCGGAAGGTCGTAGGTGCCCGTTGTCGCCGACGCGGCAGGTTCAGCCGACGACGCGGCGGCCGCCAAGGCTGACTCCGTCGACGGCAACGCCAGGTCGAACGAGCCCAGGCTGCTCAGCAGGCTGTCGGTCCAGCTGGTGATATCCAGGGCCGCGGCCGGGTCGATCGCTGTCAGCGAGTCCGTTAGCGACGACAACAGCGGCTGGATGATCGGGTCGAGCAGGTCTTCGAAGTCGGCGTGCGCAGGCGCAGCGGTCACCGCCGATCCGGTCGCCATTGCAGCCGCGGCGAGGAACACGCCCGCACCCGCACCGACGCCGACCAGCAGACGGCGGCCTGCGCCAACTTTGCGTGCTTGCTTCATACCGTCTCGACCAGCCATTCGATCCCCCGAGGAGCGTGATGTGGCGCTGCTAAGAGCGCAACTAGGCAAACCTGTGCGTCTGTTAGGTTTCGATCAGCTAAGCGTGCCCACGCCATGATCGCAACCCGTACCCGCCGGTTGTTTGGGCAAAAGTCACGTTGGCGCCGCTCCTTGGTCTGGAGTGGGCGGTGCTTCCGCGGCGGCGGCGGCCCGATCGAGGCGGTCCAGCCGGCCACACAATTCCCGGACCGCAGCGGCTGAATCGTTGCCCGCGCCGAGGTAGGCGAGACCGACGAGTTGCAGCTCGCCGAACAGAACACCAGTCCCGGCAATCAACGCCGCGGTACCGACCGCCCACAGCGCCGGCCCAACGGCCCACGGTGCACTAGTCGGACGTAGCGCAGCGACGATGCTGCGACCTAACGCCGCGAGGGAATCGCGCATCAGGCCGACAGCGTGTTACGGCAGCGGTCCGCCGGCCGCGATCGCGGACAGCGTCGCGAACTGCTCGCCGTCCAGCGACGCTCCACCGACCAGGGCGCCGTCCACGTCTGCCTGCGCGACGATGTCGGCGATGTTCTTGGCGTTCACCGATCCGCCGTAGAGGACGCGGACGGTGTCGGCGATCTGCGGCGACGCCAGCGTGCCCAGCTCCTTGCGGACCGCCGCACACACTTCCTGCGCATCGGCGGCGCTGGCCACCCGCCCGGTACCGATCGCCCAGACCGGCTCGTACGCGATGACGGTCTGGCCGATCTGCTCGGCGGACAGCCCGGCCAGCGAACCGCGCAGCTGGTTTTGGCAGTGGTCGACGTGCTCGCCGGCCTCGCGGACTTCCAGGTGCTCTCCGATGCAGACGATCGGGGTCAGCGCGTGCTTGAGGGCGGCTGCGGCTTTGGCGGCCACCAGCGCGTCGTCCTCGTTGTGATAGGTGCGCCGCTCGGAGTGGCCGACGACGGCGTAGTGGCAACCCAGCTTGGCCAGGAATGCCCCGCTGATCTCGCCGGTGTAGGCGCCGGCGTCGTGCTGCGAGACGTCCTGGGCGCCGTAAGTCAGTCGCAGCTTGTCACCGTCGACTAGGGTCTGCACGCTGCGCAGGTCGGTGAACGGCGGGATGACCGCGACGTCGACCTTGTCGAAGTACTTGTCAGGCAGTGAGAACGCGATCTTCTGTACCAGCGCGATGGCCTCGAAGTGGTTGAGGTTCATCTTCCAGTTGCCGGCAATCAGCGGCTTGCGGCTCATCGTCGTCCTTCGCTCAGGTACCACTGCTCAATATTTCCAAGCCGGGCAGCGTCTTGCCCTCAAGGTATTCCAGCGATGCCCCGCCACCGGTGGAAATATGCGAGAAGCCGTCCTCAGGCAGGCCCAGCGCGCGCACCGCAGCGGCCGAGTCGCCGCCGCCGACCACACTGAACGCGCCCTTGGCCGTCGCAGCGGCAATCACCTCGGCGAGACCCTTGGTGCCTGCGGCGAACGCCGGGAACTCGAAGACCCCCATCGGACCGTTCCAGAAGATGGTCTCCGCGTTACCCAGCAGCTTGGTGAACCGGATAACCGACCCCGGACCGATGTCCAGGCCCATCTGGCCGTCCGGAATCGCATCAGCGGCAACAACTTTCGAGGTGGCATCAGCGGCGAACTTGTCGGCCACCACGATGTCCACCGGGAGCCGGATGACATCGGCGTAGGTGTCGAGCAGTTTTCGGCAGGTGTCGATCATCTCGGGCTGCAGCAGCGACGTACCCACGGGACAGCCCATCGCGGCAAGGAACGTGTAGCACATGCCGCCGCCGATCACGATGCTGTCGGCTTTGGTGGCCAACTGTTCGATCACGCCGAGCTTGTCGGAGACCTTGGAGCCGCCGAGGATCACCGCGTACGGCCGCTTCGTTGAACCGGTCAGCCGCTCGAGTACGCCCACTTCTTCAGCGACCAGCTTGCCGGCGTAATGCGGTAGCAGGGTCGCGACGTCGTAGACGGAAGCCTGCTTGCGGTGCACCACGCCGAATCCGTCGGATACGAAAGCGCCACTGCTGCCCACCAATTCGGCGAGTTCGCGGGCCAGCGCCAGCCGTTCGCCATCGTCCTTGCTGGTTTCCCGCGGATCGAAGCGGATGTTCTCCAATAGCAGGACATCCCCGTCGTCGAGGTGTCCGGCCCGGGCCTTGGCGTCTGCGCCCACGACATCGTCCGCCAACGGGACGTCCTTGCCCAGCTCTTCGCTCAGTTTCGCGGCGACCGGTGCCAGCGTCAGCTTCTGGTCGGGTTTGCCGTCGGGGCGTCCCAGGTGCGCAGTCACCACCACTTTGGCACCGGCATCGGCCAGCGCCTTGATCGTCGGCACCGAGGCGGTGATACGCCCGGGGTCGGTGATGAAACCACCGTCGTTCAGCGGCACATTAAGGTCGGATCGAACGAGTACGCCGCGACCCGAAACTCCTTGTGCAAGAAGGTCGTCCAGGTTCGGGATAGTCACGGTTACAGCGACTTGCCGACCAACGCGACCAGGTCGACGAGCCGGTTGGAGTAGCCCCATTCGTTGTCGTACCAGGACACCACCTTGGCCTGGTTGTCGATCACCTTGGTCAGACCGGAGTCGAAGATCGAGCTGTGCGGGTCGGTGACGATGTCACTGGAGACGATCGGCGCGTCGTAGTACTTGAGGATGCCCTTCATCGGACCGTCCGCGGCGGCCTTCATCGCGGCGTTGATCTCGTCGGCGCTGGCCGACTTCTTCAGCTCCGCGGTCAAGTCGGTGACCGACCCGGTTGGGATCGGGACCCGCAGCGCGTAGCCGTCCAGCTTGCCCTTCAGTTCGGGCAGCACCAGACCGATCGCCTTGGCGGCACCGGTCGAAGTCGGCACGATGTTGAGCGCGGCGGCCCGGGCCCGGCGCAGATCCTTGTGCGGACCGTCCTGCAGGTTCTGGTCCTGCGTGTAGGCGTGGATGGTGGTCATCAGACCCTTGACGATGCCGAACTCGTCGTTGAGCACCTTGGCGATCGGGCCGAGACAGTTGGTGGTGCACGACGCGTTGGAGATGATGTTCTGGCTGCCGTCGTACTTGTCGTCGTTGACGCCCAGCACGATGGTGATGTCCTCATCGGTGGCCGGTGCGGAGATGATCACCTTCTTGGCGCCGGCGTCCAAGTGGCCCTTGGCCTTTGCGGCGTTGGTGAAGATTCCGGTGGACTCGACGACGACGTCGACGCCGAGGTCGCCCCAGGGAAGGGCCGCGGGCCCCTCCTTGACTTCCAGCGCCTTGATCTTGTGGTCGCCGACGACGATGGTGTCCTCGCCCTCGAGGCTGACGTCGAAAGGCAGCCGGCCCAGGATCGAGTCGAATTTCAGCAGGTGCGCCAGGCTCGCGTTGTCGGTCAGGTCGTTGGCCGCTACCACCTCGATTTCAGTGTCGGCTCCCGCGGCCTGCTGTGCCAGCAGGGCCCGGTAGAAGTTGCGACCGATGCGACCGAAGCCGTTGATGCCTACCCGGACCGTCACGTGTATCTCCTTCGACGCTGACTCAATGCTCGACGTCAGCCTAGTAGCTGCAGATAGACGGTGCGAATTCGGTGGTTTAGGTCACGCTTGTCGCGTGGTGACGAGGTGGACGGGCAGCTCGTCGCCGGGCTCGGGCCAGGGTTGGCGGGCCAGCATGTCGTCGACCGCGATGTAACCTTCCTCGATCAAGCCGGTCTTGGCGTCGACGATGCGGTACCACTGCTTTTTCGTCTGGATCGGTTGGCCTTCCAGGATGATCACCCGCAGGTCGCCCTCCTCGAGCTGGCAGCGCCGCTGAACAGCCTCGACCAGCTGCTCGTTGTGCAGGTGGCCCTCGCCGAAATTCCAGCCGATCAGCGGCCCCGCGACGGTTTCGCCTTCACGCAGCGCGTAGTCCTCTTCGTTGTCGAGTGCGCGCGGCAGTAGACCGTTGAGCGCGCGACCGTGGACGTGCATGGACCGGAAGGCGCGGGCCTTGTCGCTGATGATCTCGGCGGTGTTCGCGTCATACAGCCGGGCAATTTGCTTGGTGGTCAGAGCCGAGCTCTTGACGACCTTCTCTTCGATCTTGTCTTCCACACCCGCGCGGAAACACCAGACGCTCGATGCCCAGTTTCCCGCGTAATACCGTAGGGCGGGCAGAAATGAAATCTGTTGCGGGAACATGTTTCCCACGATAGGTATCACGAGCAGCGCCGCCATCAACATCGCCAGCAGCAGCGGCGAACTCAGGTCGTAGATCACGATCTCGCTGTAGTGCCCGAACAGGTAGAACAGCGAGAAGATGAAAAAGATGTTCCATTCCAACGGAACGCCCATCGGCAGGTTGGAAATGATGTTGAGGTGGAACATCACCATGAAAGCGATCAACGCCCACCGCCACGGATGATTGCCGGCGGCGAACACCAGAACCGCCGGGACGATGAGTTCGGCGGTGGTGCCTCCGACGTGAGCCATCACCTTCGGAATCCAGGTGGGCCGGACGTCGTTGACCGGGTCGCGATAAAGCCGGCGCTTCAACCAGTTGAATGGCTTGCCGCGCAGTAGCGCGTTGTTGCTCGTCATTGCCGCGACCACGTAGGGAAAGTGATGGTTGAGCTTGGAAGTCGCAGCGCCCCACCACAGTCCGAGCATGACGATCTTGAATGCGGCGATCTGGTCGGTGAACGGGAAGAAGAAAATCACCAGTTTCAGCCAGTAATGCTCTCCGCGGGCGGCCAGGAAAATCGTTTTGTCACGCAACCCCAGCACGGCCAGCGCGGTGATCGTCGGCAGAACCATCAGCGGGTCGATCAACCCGACATCGCCACTTCCGGTGACCGACCCGCCGTGGCCGGGCGCCAGCAGCGCCCAGACACCGGACGCCAGGACCACCGCGTAAAGGGCCACGTCGAACAGGGTGCGGGTGTCGCCGCGCGTGAACGGCACGTCGTTCGGCCAAGGCGGCAACCGAATTGTCTTGGGCCGCAACCAGTAGAGGAATCCCCCAATCGGCGGCATGAATCGCGCGGTGAGCGGGCCGGACCCGCAGCCCAGACCGAGGACCTCGAACAGCAGCGTGAAGATGATGAACTTCTGATAAACGATCGGCTGCGTCCACCAGTCTCCGATGCGGCCGAGCCCGCCCAGACCCGGGGTCAGCGAGATGACCGCCGCAGCGCCTGCGGCGTAGGCGGCCATCTTGATCACGTACAGCAGGTAGATCGCGGACGGAGTGCCGAAGCCGTGCTCAACCCAGTGCCGGGTTACCACCTGCATCCGGTCGGCCGCCGAGCGGTTCAGCCAGGTTTCCGGGTCGACATCGGGAAGATCCGGGGTGATGAATCCCATCACGGCCTCGTTTCAGGTCAGCCACCGTTGGCGAGAACAATCTAGCGGGACAAATTCACCCGTTGTACAGCAAATTGCCGACCGGCTAAATTCACCTCGTGTCACATCCGCCGTTGCCACTGACGCGCAAGTGCGCTGCAGTAACGATGACGGTGCTGCTCCTGCTGGTGGTTCCGGCCTGCGACAGCGTGTCCACCTCGGGGTACAACATTGCCCGCGGCTACGACAAAGACACGTTGAAGCTGATCTTCTCGACGGAATCGGGCAAGTGCCTCAACAGATTTACCTTCGACTCCAAGCTGGCACCCGCCCGCGCGGCAGTTGTGCCCTGCGACGGCCCAGACGCTCGAATTCGCAATGATGGTTCCCACGCCAACTCCCCCGGCTGCGTCCGCCTGGATTACGAGTCGATCTCCAAGGACGGCCGCGAATTCTTCTGCGTGAAGTATCTGACTCGCGTGGGTTACTGCTACCCGGGTGTCACACCGCCGCACGAGGCGACCAGCATGCTGCTGTACGCGCCTTCGTCCTGCGTCGAAGATCGGCGACTGCCGCTGGTAGCCACCAACCTCGTGCCCGATGTTGCTCCAGACCCTCCGTTCGACGAGGTCACCAGGTTCGTCGTCACCGATATCTGGAGTCCCGCTCAAGGCAAGCACTGCCCGGGGTTATCAGTCGATCTCGAGCCGCCGGAACAGATCGCAGGGCCGCACATACCGCCGGCAGTCGGTCAGCTGATCTGTCTGCGGCGCCACTGACGCGCTCAGCCGGTACAGCCGCTAAGCGTCTTCCATCAGGTCGGGAGTCACCGCCGACTCGGTGTCTGGAATCCCATCGACCTTCGCTTTGCGGTCGGCCATCGATAGCAGGCGCCGAATGCGGCCCGCCACAGCGTCTTTCGTCATCGGCGGGTCGGCCAGTCGACCCAACTCCTCCAACGACGCCTGCCGGTGCTCGACACGCAGCTTGCCGGCCGCGGCCAGATGATCGGGCACGCCGTCGCCGAGAATTTCCAACGCCCGTTCAACGCGGGCGGCGGCCGCGACCGCTGCGCGTGCCGAGCGCCGCAGGTTGGCGTCGTCGAAGTTGGCCAGCCGGTTGGCGGTCGCCCGTACTTCGCGGCGCATCCGCCGCTCTTCCCAGATCAACCGGGTGTCCTGAGCACCCATTCGCGTGAGCAACGCTCCGATGGCCTCACCGTCGCGCACGACCACCCGGTCGGCGCCGCGGACCTCGCGCGCCTTGGCACTGATACCCAGCCGGCGCGCCGCGCCCACCAGCGCCAGTGCAGCCTCGGGTCCTGGGCAGCTGACCTCCAGCGCCGACGAACGACCCGGCTCGGTCAACGAACCGTGGGCCAAGAAGGCACCGCGCCACGCGGCCTCGGCGTCACCGATGCTCCCGCCGACCACTTGAGCGGGCAAGCCTCGCACCGGCCGACCGCGCAGATCGAGCAAACCGGTCTGTCGGGCCAGCGCCTCGCCGTCGTTGGCAACTCGTAACACGTAGCGCGTGGTCTTGCGGATTCCGCTGGCAGACAACACATGTACGACCGCGTTGTAGCCGTATAGATCGAAGATGTCCTTGCGCAACCGTCGGGCGATGCTGCCCAAATCCACCTCTGCTTCGACGACCACGCGGCCGGCGACGATGTGCAACCCGCCGGCGAACCGCAGCAATGAGGTGACCTCGGCGCGCCTCGCGCTCACCGCAGTCACCACCAGGCGGCTCAGTTCGTCTTTGACTTCGGCCGTCATCGCCACGCGTCGTCACCCCTCGGTCCGTTGCGACCCTGTTCAACCACGTCGGCGGACGTCGCAGCAGGCGGCGGCCGACCGGTATCGCGCACAATCTCCCCATCGAGCGCCGCAGCCAGCTTGCCCGGGTCATGTAAAGGTGTACCAGGCCTGGACACATCAGCGAATTGAACCTGGGCATTCAATAGCGTCGCGGTGCGGCGTAACTGCTCGCGTTCCCGCTCACTCGGTACCCGCTCGGCGTCGATGATCACGTCGTGGACGGTGAAACCCGGAGCGTGCTGGGCAAGTACGTGCAGATGACGTTCGACCGAGAACCCTGCCGTCTCCCCTGGTTCGGCCACCAGGTTGAGCACCAGGGCACGACGGGCCGAGGTCGCCTGCAGCGCCGCGACAAGCTCGGGCACCAGCACGTGCGGGAGCACGCTGGTGAACCACGATCCCGGACCCAACACCACCAGATCGGCGGCCATGATCGCGTCGACGGCCTGCCGGGTGGCCGGCGGGTCTCCGGGCAGCAGTCGCACTCGGCGGACCTTTCCCGGTGTGGTGGCGATCGCCACCTGCCCGCGGATAGCCCGGAACATCCGCGGATCGCTTTCCAGGCCGGAGACATCGGCCTCGATTTGGAGCGCGATCGGGCACATCGGCAGCACCCGACCCCGCACGCCCAGTATCCGGCCGACTTCGTCGAGGGCAGCAACCGGGTCGGCGAGTACTTCGTTGAGGCCGGCAAGCAGCAGATTGCCGATCGGGTGCCCCGACAGGGCACCGTTCCCGCCGAACCGGTGTTGCATGATGGTCGCCCACAGGCGACCTTGTGGGCTGTCAGAAGCCAACGCCGCTAACGCCATTCGCAGATCGCCCGGCGGCACCACGTCGAGTTCGCTGCGCAACCGACCCGATGAACCACCGTCATCTGCGACGGTGACGACGGCCGTCACGTGCGGTGTCAGTCGCCGGGCAGCCGACAGCGTCGCATATAAGCCGTGCCCTCCGCCCAGGGCGACAATCCGCCGACTCATTCGCGGCCCAGATCCCGGTGCAACACCCGCACCGTCAGCTGCTCGTCGGACTCAAGCAGCCCCGCCAAAGCCTCGGCGATCGCGACGCTGCGGTGTTTGCCGCCGGTGCAACCGATCGCCACGGTCATATAGCGCTTCGCCTCCCTGCGGTAGCCGTCGACAATCAGGGCCAGCAACCGATGGTATGTCTCCAGAAACTCCGCCGCGCCGGTCTGGCCAAGCACGTAGTCACGGACCTCGGGATGTTGGCCGGTGAGCGGGCGCAGCTCGTCGACCCAGTGCGGATTGGGCAGGAACCGGACGTCCATGACGGTGTCGGCGTCCATCGGCAGACCGTATTTGAAGCCGAAGGACTCGACGGTGACGCTGGTTTGGGCAACCGTCTCGCCACCGAAGGCCCGTTCGATGCTTTCCCGCAGCTCGCGCACGGCCAGCGTTGAGGTGTCGATGACCAGGTCGGCAGTCGCGCGAACCGGCGCGAGCATCTCGCGCTCGGCGGCAATGCCTTCAGCCAGCGTCTGCGAACCCTGCAACGGGTGGCTCCGGCGGTTCTGCTCGTAGCGACGCACCAACATGTCGTCGGAGGCCTCCATGAACAACACCCGGGGGCTGATGTTGCGAGTAGCCAGGTCGTTACGCACCCAGTCCAAGTCACCGGTGAATCCGCGGGAACGGACGTCCATCACAATCGCCAGCTGCGTGATCCGCGACCCCGCATCCAGCCCGAGGTCGACCATCCGGGTGATCAACTGGGGCGGCAGGTTGTCGGCGACATACCAGCCGAGATCCTCGAGGACCTTGGCCGCGGTACCGCGTCCAGCACCGGACAGACCGGTGACCAGGACCACGTCGATGCCGGAATCGCTTGTGGCGCCGTGGTTGTCGGCCTGCTCCAGCGACCCGGCTTGATTCGGCCCGTCCATCCCCTCGCCTGTCATCCCGATGCCCGTTCCGCGATCCGGTCCTGTGCTGCGGTATCCGATCCGGCCTCGTCGCCGCGCAACGCGTCGAGTACCGCCGTCGCCGTCGCAACCCCGATGCCCGGGACGGAGGTGATCTCGTCGACCGTAGCCTCCCTGAGGCGGGCCAGTGAGCCGAAATGGGCAACCAGTGCCTTACGGCGATGCTCGCCGAGGCCCGGCACCGAGTCCAGGGCCGACGCGGTCATCCGTTTGGACCGCTTGCTGCGGTGATAGTTGATGGCGAACCGGTGCGCCTCGTCGCGCACCCGCTGCAGGAGATACAGCCCCTCACTGTTGCGTGGCAGGATGATCGGGTCCGGTTCGGAGGGCACCCACACCTCTTCGAGCCGCTTGGCCAAGCCGATCACGGCGACATCAGTGACACCGAGTTCCTCGAGTACGGCGCTGGCCGCGTTGACCTGTGGAGCACCGCCGTCGACGACGTACAGGTTGGGCGGATAGGCAAATCGGCGCGATTTCCCTTCGGGCGAGAGGACTTTCGGATCCTCTTGGTCTTGGATGTGCCGTATGAAGCGGCGCCGGGTGACCTCGGCGATAGACGCGACGTCGTCGGAACGGCCGCCGCCCGCCGCCTCCCGGATCCCGAAGTGGCGGTAATCGGATTTGCGCGGTAACCCGTCTTCGAACACCACCAGCGACCCGACGACGTCGGTGCCCTGGACATGGCTGATGTCGACGCATTCGATCCGCAGCGGCGCATCAGCCAAGCCCAATGCCTCTTGAATATTCTGCAGCGCAGCGGATCTGGCGGTGAAGTCACCGGCACGCTTCAGCTTGTGTTGCTGCAGGGCGTCTTTGGCGTTGCGCTGCACGGTTTCGGCCAGCGCTCGCTTGTCGCCGCGACGGGGAACGCGCAACGCGACCCTCGAACCACGCAGTCCGGTCAGCCAGATCGCCAACTCCTCGGCGTTGGGCGGCAGGCATGGCACCAGGACCTCTCGGGGCACCGGGTTGGCGGATTCGTCGGCGGCACCGTCGAGTTCTGCCTGGTCGCCGTAGAACTGCGTCAAGAATTGCTCGACAAGCTGCGCCTCACCGGAATCACCAGGGTCGCCCGGCTTTTCGACGATCCAACCGCGCTGACCGCGAACGCGCCCACCCCGGACGTGGAACACCTGAACGGCGGCTTCCAGGTCGTCGTCGGCGAACGCGACGACGTCGGCGTCGGTGCCGTCGCCGAGCACCACGGCCTGCTTCTCCAGGGCACGCCTGAGTGCACCAAGGTCGTCACGCAGACGTGCCGCGCGTTCGAAGTCCAGGTCCGCCGCGGCGGCGTGCATCTGGTGCTCCAGGCCGCGGGCGAACTTGTCGGTTTTGCCGGACAGGAAATCGCAGAAGTCCATGACGATCTGACGATGCTGTTCGAGCGCTCACCCGCCCGACGCACGGCGCCGAACATTTGTCGATGTAGCCCAACAGGCACGGACGGTCGATTTGATTGTGCCGCTTGAACACTCCCGCCGAGCAGGTGCGCGCCGGAAAGACTCGGGTCAGCAGATCGAGAGTCTCGCGGATCGCCCAGGCATGCGAGTAAGGCCCGAAATAGCGGACGCCTTTGCGACGCGGACCGCGGTAGACCATCAACCGGGGAAATTCCTCGTTGAGAGTGACCGCGAGCACCGGATAGGACTTGTCGTCGCGATAGCGGACATTGAATCGAGGATCGAACTCCTTGATCCAGTTGTATTCCAACTGCAGCGCTTCGACCTCGGTGTTGACCACCGTCCACTCGACTTTGGCGGCGGTGCTCACCATCTGCCGGGTGCGCGGATGCAGGCCGGCGATGTCAGCGAAGTACGAGTTCAGCCGGCTGCGCAGACTCTTGGCCTTGCCGACGTAGATGACCCGGCCGTGCGGATCGCTGAACCGGTACACGCCCGGCTCGACCGGGATGGACCCGGGAGCGGGGCGGTAGGTCGCGGGATCAGCCACGGTATCTAAGGCTAGTCCGGCGAACCGACGTCGCCGACCCCAACTCGACCGGCAACGGCCGCCCAGCGAGAAATTAGGTCGATGCCAGGTCGGGCCGGTAGCGCGCCACCAGGCTCCGGACGGTGTCCATCGCGGCGACGGCGCGTTCCTTGTCGACGGACTGGATCGCCATCAGCGGGACGTATTCGTCGTCGGGCAGGTCGATTCGGGCCCAGCGCGCACCGACCGGAAACGACACCCCTACCACGTCATCCCATGGCACCAGCCGGTCGCTGAGCACATTTCGCACCGAAAGCCCGTCGGGACCGACCCGCAACCGCGGCCGGGCGAACAGCAGCACCAGCCCCGCGAGGACGACACCCAACACCGCCATCGCGATCTGGTCGGACGTCTGAAAGATCACGCCGGTGGACCCGACCTTGAGCAGCAGACCGATCACCACATGCGCGATGACGAGGACCACAGCGGCGGCATAGGCGAAATAAGGCGTCAGGCGGGGCCGCAGTTGCGCATCCCAGGTGTTCTGATCGGGCTTGGCGGTCACGACTTTTGGCGCAGCTCGCGCAGAGTCAGCGCGGTGCTCAGGGCCGCAGCCGTCGCCTGGCCGCCGTTGTCCTCGGCGGAATCCGGCAACCCCGCCCGGTCCAGGGCTTGTGCCTCGTCGTTGGTGGTCAGCACACCGTTGGCCACCGGAGTGGACTCGTCCAGCGAAACCCGGGTCAGCCCTTGGGTTACCGCGTCGCACACGTAGTCGAAGTGCGGTGTCTGGCCACGGATCACCACACCCAGCGCGACGACGGCGTCGTGGTCACGAGCGACGGCCTGCGCGACCACCGGGATCTCGATCGCACCGCGCACCCGCACGATCGTGGGGTTTTCGACGCCCCATTCATCGGCGATGCGCTGGGCACCGTCGAGCAGCGCGTCGCAGATCTTGCTGTGCCACGTACTGACCACGATTGCCAAGCTGAGTGCGGAAGCGTCCTGCGACGCGATGTCGGGTACCCCGGCACCGCTCATATACGCCACTCCCCGATCACAGAGCTCCCCCGAATTCGCCATGGAGATGGATGGATTCGTGATAGTCGTCCAAGCCCGCCAGGTCGTGACCCATCCGATCACGTTTGGTCATCAGATAGCGAATGTTCTCCGCATTGGCCCGCACCGGCAACGCCACCCGTTCGATGATGTGCAGCCCGTAGCCGTCCAATCCGACCCGCTTCGCGGGGTTGTTGGTCAACAGCCGCATCGAGCGGACGCCGAGGTCGACCAAGATCTGAGCGCCCGTTCCGTAGTCCCTTGCGTCGGCGGGCAATCCGAGCTTGAGGTTCGCATCGACGGTGTCGTCGCCGGCGTCCTGCAGCTGGTAGGCCTGCAGCTTGTGCATCAGACCGATGCCGCGCCCTTCATGGCCGCGCATGTACAGCACCACTCCGCGACCTTCGCGCGCGACCATCGCCATCGCGGCGTCGAGTTGGGGGCCGCAGTCGCAGCGACGCGAACCGAAGACGTCGCCGGTCAGGCACTCGGAGTGCACGCGGACCAGTACGTCGTCGCCGTCGTAGGTGGGCCCGGCGATCTCGCCGCGAACCAATGCGACATGCTCGACGTCCTCGTAGATGCTCTTGTATCCGACTGCACGGAATTCGCCGTGCCGGGTCGGGATGCGGGCCTCGGCGATCCGCTCGATGTGCTTCTCGTGCTTGCGCCGGTATTCGATCAGGTCGGCGATCGCGATCAGCGCGAGACCGTGTTCGTCGGCGAAGACCCGTAGTTCGTCGGTCTGCGCCATCGCGCCTTCGTCCTTCTGGCTGACGACTTCACAGATCGCGCCCGCCGGCGACAGGCCGGCCATCCGGGCCAGGTCGACGGCGGCTTCGGTGTGGCCGGGTCGCCGGAGTACGCCACCGTCCTTGGCGCGCAACGGAACTACGTGCCCGGGCCTGGTGAAGTCGTCTGCGATGCTGCCCGGGTCAGCCAGCAACTTCATCGTCGTTGCGCGATCGGACGCCGAGATGCCTGTTCCCACACCATGTTTCGCGTCGACGGTGACGGTGTAAGCGGTACCGTGCTTGTCCTGGTTGACGGCGTACATCGGTAACAAACCCAGCCGGTCGCAGATCTCGCCGTCCAGCGGCACACACAGGTATCCCGATGTGTAGCGCACCATGAACGCGACCAACTCCGGCGTGGCCTTCTCGGCCGCAAAGATGAGGTCGCCCTCGTTTTCCCGGTCCTCGTCGTCCACGACGACGACGGCCTTGCCGGCCGCGATGTCGGCGAGCGCGCGCTCGACCGAGTCCAACCTCGTCATCGCAGTCACCTCGTCAGAAATTCCACCCAGAGCCCACAGGCATTACCTCCAGTATGAACCACCACGTCGCGCCAGTTATTGCCACTGCTCACTCAGCGGGCACGTTCGTCACGGCGAATCGTCGCGAGCAGATGCGCAAAAGATTTCCAGAGCCCGCTCGTAGGGAATTCATAGCTTTGCTATTTAGCGTTCAGTACGTCGGGGGGCAAGCGTCCGCTGAATATCCAAGTAGACAGGTGAAAAACCATGAAACTGAAGCAACTGATGGCCGGCGCGACCATCGCTGGCGCCCTTGGGGCAGCCGCGCTGGGCGTGGGGGCCGGTGCGGCCAGTGCCGCTCCGGGGCCTCAGCCCGGTGGCCATGGCACACCCGCCGCTAACCACGCACCCGCACCTCAAGACCCAGGGGGCGGCCACGGACCGGGCGGTCCTGGCGGCCCCGGTCCCGGTGGGCCGGGCGCTGGACCCGGCGGGCCTGGCGGCCCGGGCGGACCCGGTGGCCACGGACCCGGTGGTCCAGGCGGACCCGGTGGACCCGGTGACCACGGACCTGGTGGTCCAGGCGGACCCGGTGGACCCGGCGACCACGGACCTGGCGGTCCGGGTGGACCCGGTGATCACGGACCGGGCGGTCCTGGTGGCCCGGGATTCCACGGGCCCGGCGGACCGGGTGGACCGGGTGGACCGTGGCACGGCGATGACCACCGCGGCTACTTCAACAACGCGCCATGGGGCAACGGCCCCGCACCCTGGGGTGCCGGTGAGCCGCCGCGGCCGGCGTGGGATCGCCCACTTCCGCCCCCCGGCGGACCCTGGAACTACGGGCCGATCAACTACTTCGGGTACAACGAAAACCCGATCTGGAACCCGCAGTTCAACCAGTTCGGATTCAACTTCTTCGGAGTTTGGATCCCGCTGTAAAGATCTACCTCACCAGACGCCCGCTTCGCCGATTGGCGGAGCGGGCGTTGCCCTTTGGGCAGCTGCTCCACCTTTCCGCTGGGTAACGGTTTGCCGACAGCTCGGCGCAGCTTCCGCGACGGCCCGGAAATCTCAGCAAAACTACAGGCACACGGCGTTAATCTAGGCCAATGGCGACGTTGCCGGTGATGCGCTCTGTGCGCGCCGTGACCCTTGGTCTGGCGCTCGTCGGCGCGATGCTCGTCGGACCTGCGCTGCTGACTGAGTCGACGGCTTCGGCCTTTGCCTCCAACGGAATCGCGGCATTCGAGGAGCCACCGCCGCCGCCAGACCCCGTCCCCATCATCGACAAACCACTGAACCCGGGGGACGGCAACAACAACGAGGCACCTCAGATGCGCCACCGCCGTCATCACGGCGATCCGGTGATGGGTCGCTGACCTTCACGGAAGCGCCCTCCCACTTCTACCGCGGGTGGCGTAGTCAGCTGGGAACAGCGGCACCAAGGGCGAAGTCGTAGTTCCCCACCCCGTGGCTGGCGAGGCCCATCATGACCAGGCCCGTTCCTTCCAACCAATGCGCCATATTCAAAGCACCGACGTCCAGCGGGCGCAGCCCGAGGCTTCCGATGAACTCCGCCACATCCGCCTTGGCGCGCGCGTCGTCGCCCGCAAAGAAGACGTCGAGCGGCCGGCCCTGGGCCAGGACAGCACCGAAGACGGTGTTGAAGGCCTTCACCACGTCGGCGCTGGCCGGGGCCGCCTTGGCAACTTCCTGCGCGATCGAGGTGTTGTCGGGAATGGCTAGCCCGTCGGCCGTGGAATTGAAGGGGTTGCTGATGTCGACGATGACCTTGCCCGCGAGGGCGTTTCCGTACTGGGTCACGACCGGGACGACATTGGCGTACGTCAGGGCCACGATGACGATGTCCCCTGCTGGGACGGCGCCGAACTCTCCCGGCGTGGCGCTGTCGCCGAGTTCCTTGGCCAGGTCAGCCGCCTTGGACTGATCGCGACCGATGACCTCGACGGTGTTGCCGCCCGCCACCGCCAGCGCGCCGATGGCGCGGGCCATGTTCCCGCTGCCGATGATGCTGATGCTGCTCATGAGCTGTCCCGTCCTCACTGATGATTCAAAAAAGGTTGACAACTCAACCATAACCATGTTTGTTGATGAGTCAACCAACCAGGTAGCATGGCGGCCGATGGAACCGCACTGGCTGAACCCTCGTGAAGACCGCGCCTGGCGGGCCTTCAAGCACGCGCATCATCAGCTCGACGTGCACCTGAACCGGGGCCTGCAGGAATCGGGCCTGTCCGGAGCCGACTACCAGATCCTGGCGGTGCTCTCGGGTCACGACGGGGACCGCATGCCCGCACACGACCTGTGCAACACGCTGGGCTGGGAGAAGAGCCGTGTCTCGCATCAGGTGCGGCGCATGCAGAACGACGGCCTGATCAGCCGCGAGCCCAACCCCGACGACGCCCGCAGCACCATGGTCTGCCTGCTGCCGGCTGGCCGCGCCGCCATCGAGAAGGCTGCGCCCGGGCACGTGGAGGACGTCCGCCGGAACTTCATCGAGCTGCTCACTCCGGCCGAGCTCGACATATTCGCCGCTCTCAACGAACGAGTCCTGCGCCACCTGGCAAACGAAGACTCCCCCGCCGACGACGAGCATTTACCCAGCTAGACGCTTATTTTGCGGCGATCAACCGTTCGACGTACTTGGCGATGATGTCGACTTCAAGGTTGACCCGCGTACCGGCCGCAGCCGGACCCAGCGTCGTCAGCTCGCGAGTGGTCGGTATCAGTGAGACCTCGAACCAGTCGTCACCGAGCGCAGAGACCGTCAGCGAAATGCCGTCGACCGTGATCGATCCCTTTTCCACTACATAACGCGCCAACTCGACCGGCAGACCGATCCGGACTACTTCCCAATGCTCGGCCGGCGAGCGGCTCAGGATCTCTCCGGTGCCGTCGACGTGGCCTTGCACAATGTGCCCGCCCAGTCGGCTGTTCAGAGCCGCGGCGCGCTCGAGATTGACCGGGCTGCCGGCAACCAGCCGGCCCAAGCTCGACCGGCTCAGGGTTTCGCCCATCACGTCGGCGGTGAATTGTCCGCCGGGCAGCACCTCGACCACCGTCAGGCACACACCGTTGACGGCGATCGAATCGCCATGACCGGCATCGGAGGTGACCACCGGACCCTGAATGGTGAAGCGGGCGGAATCTCCCAGCTCATCCTTGCCGACGACCTCGCCCAGCTCTTCAACGATTCCGGTGAACACCGCCTCAGGCTAATGAGTCTCGCTCCCCTGCGCGAAGTCCCGGCCACCTTCCGCTTCGTAGTCCCCTCTCCGCGACCCGCTACTCTGCAAGTTATGCAGACGCGTAAGCCGTTTGGCCCAATCCTCGCCGTTCTCGCCGCCCTCTCGATCGCCGCCGCTCTGGTCAGCGGCTGCTCATCGTCCAAGCCATCCGGTGGCGCCCTGCCGGATGCGGCGACCTTGATCAAGGAATCCATCCAGAGCACCACGAACGTCAAAAGCGTGCACCTGGCCCTGTCCGTCAACGGCAAGATCAAAGGCCTCCCGGTGAAATCCTTGACCGGCGACCTGACTACTACGCCACAAACCGCAGCTCAGGGAAATGCGAGCATCGTCTTCGGCGGCTCGGACATCGACGCGCCGTTCGTGGTGATCGACGGAACCCTCTACGGGGCGCTCACCCCCGGACAATGGGACAGCTTCGGCAAGGCCTCCGACCTCTACGACCCGTCCACGATCCTCAAGCCCGACGTCGGCCTGGCCAACGTGTTGACCAATCTCAGCAACCCGAAGGCCGAGTCGCGGGAAAACGTCGGCGGACAGTCCACCATCAAGATCACCGGAACGGTCTCGGCGGACGCCGTGAACGGCATCATGCCCCGACTCAAGGCGACTGCGCCGCTGCCCTCGACGGTGTGGATCGAAGAGAACGGTGACCACCAGTTAGTGCAGACCACGCTGGAGCAGAGTCCGGGCAATTCGCTTCAGCTGACGCTGTCGAACTGGAACGCGCCGGTCCAGGTCACCAAGCCCCCGGTCGCCCCGGCCCCGTGACGGCACCGCAACCCCATCACGCGGGGCGCGTCGTCGCGATCAGCGCCGGCAGCCTCGCCGTACTGCTCGGTGCCCTCGACACCTACGTCGTCGTCACGATCATGCGCGACATCATCGGCACCATCGGGATCCCGGTCAACCGCCTGCAGCGCATCACCCCGATCATCACCTGGTACCTGCTGGGCTACATCGCCGCGATGCCGCTGCTGGGCCGCGCATCGGACCGATTCGGCCGCAAGCTCCTGCTCCAGGTCAGCCTGGCCACCTTCCTGATCGGCTCGATAATCACGGCGCTGTCCACAAATCTGGATGTGCTCGTGGTCGGGCGGACCATCCAGGGCGTCGCCAGCGGTGCGCTGCTGCCGGTGACGCTGGCACTGGGTGCCGACCTCTGGGCCCAGCGCAACCGCGCCGGAGTGCTCGGCGGGATCGGTGCCGCGCAGGAACTGGGCAGTGTGCTCGGTCCGCTCTACGGAATCTTCGTCGTCTGGTTGACCAGTCGCTGGCAGGACGTGTTCTGGATCAACGTGCCGCTGGCTCTGGCCGCGATGGTGATGATCCACTTCAGCCTGCCGTCGCGGGACCGCAGCGCCGAGCCCGAGAAGATCGACGTGATCGGCGGATTGCTGCTGGCGATCACGCTCGGTATGGCCGTTGTCGGTCTGTACAACGCCAATCCCGACGGCAAGCACGCGCTGCCCAGCTACGGCCCACCCCTGATAATCGGGGCAGTTGTCTTCGCGGTGATTTTCTTTGTGTGGGAACGGTTTTCGCGGACCAAACTGATCGAACCCGCCGGCGTCCACTTCCGTCCATTCCTGTCCGCGCTGGGGGCGTCGCTGTGCGCCGGTGCGGCTCTGATGGTGACGTTGGTCGACGTGGAGCTGTTCGCCCAGGGCGTGCTGAGTAAGGATCAGAACGAAGCGGCGATGCTGCTGCTCTGGTTCCTGGCGGCGCTGCCGATCGGTGCGTTGGTGGGCGGAGCGATCGCGACCAAGGTCGGCGACCGAGCAGTGGCCTTCGCGGGACTACTGATCGCCGCGGGCGGCTACTGGCTGATCTCCAAGTGGTCGATCGACCTGCTGAGCGAGCACCATGACATCTTCGGTCTGTCGCTGCCGGCCTTGGACACCGACTTGGCGGTCGCCGGTATCGGGCTTGGCCTGGTGATCGCGCCACTGACCTCGGCCAGCTTGCGGGTGGTGCCGTCGGCACAGCACGGGATCGCCTCGGCCGCCGTGGTGGTGGCGCGGATGACGGGCATGCTCATCGGGGTTGCCTCCTTGAGCGCGTGGGGCTTCTACCGGTTGCCGCAACTCGTCGCCAAGTTGGCGTCAGAGGTGCCGGCGAACGCCAGCCTCGCCGAGCGGCTCCTGCATCAGGCCACCCTGTACCGAGAAGCCTTCGCCGGAATGTATGGCGAGATCTTCAAGGTCACCGTCGTCGTGTGTCTGGTAGGTGCGGTGTTGGGCCTGCTGATCGGAAGCCGGAGCGTGCATGCCGACGAGCCTGCCGCCCTGGACCCCGAACCTGTTAGCCCGGCGATTTGATCAACGCGGTAATCGCGTTGATCCAGTCGGCGTTCGACGCGACGTAGAACCCCACCTCGCCAGAGGGCAGTTTCACGATCAGGTGCGAACGGCCGCCGCGCACAGACGTTTTGAAGACTTTCGCTTCCCGAACACCGATCATCTCAGTGACCGGAATGTCAATCATCTTGCCGGTCAAGGTGATAAATATCAGCCGTCGCTTGGTGAGCGCGATGGTTCCGTTGTTGTTGACGCCGGGATAGCCCGGCGCGGTCGCTCCGCGGTAAATGCCTTTCTCCGGTGGACGAATTGGAGTCTCCGACTGGATCGCTGACGCAAGTTGCGCCTGGGCGACACGAGCCTTGCGTCGCCACCACACGATGATCGGTATCCAGATGAGGGCCTGGACGGCTGCGATGCCCAGCACGATCAGAGCAACGAATCCCGCGATACTGCCAGCGTTGTGCACGGTGTCCTCCGGCGGTTACGGCGAGCGTGGCCGAGTCGTGACGCAGACCGAAGCCGAGTCTTTCCATCAGGGCCTCAGTATGGTTTGCGGCTCTGAGATATTCACAGTTTTCTCGCAGGTAATGCGACTGGTGTATTTCAACTAGCACGCGGCGCGATCTGGGTCCATGTATCGTGTGCCGCTAGCAACGGTCAGTTTTTCGCTCGTGGTTGGGGTCATGGTCGAATACCAGCTGTCCGGCGCGGTCGAGGCCGCAGAAGCAGGACGCCGCGATCAAGAGCGGTCTGGCCGGCTGACCGGCTTGGTGCCGCGATTCCGGGATGGCGCGCAGCGCTTATCGCGGCACCAAGCTCAGCACCAGGTCCGGGCCGACGAGCTGAAAACCGGCAGCTGACCTGAAGTCGGAGGACAATAGCACCGTGACTCAGGGCGATGAGCCTGCATCGCGACCCGCCGGCACTGTCGCGGGGGGTGTTGTCGTCGCTGTCTACGGCTTCGTCGCCTACGGCCTCTTCCTGTTCGTATTCCTGTACTTGATCGGATTTGTCTCCGACGCCGACGTCACGGTCGGTGGTGTCGCGCTGGTCAGGAAGAGCATCGACCGGGGCGGCGGTGACGGCGCCGCCACGTTCGCGACGTTGGTCGTCGATGCGGCGCTGCTCATGCTGTTCGGTGTGCAGCACAGTCTGATGGCACGGCCCTCATTCAAGCGCTGGTGGACCCGCGTCGTCCCGCCCAGCGCAGAACGATCCACCTACGTCCTTGCCACCAACGGGTGTCTGATCGTGCTCTTCGTCGCCTGGCACCCCGTAACCGTCGATGTTTGGCGTGTGAGCACGCAGCCCTGGCGAGCCCTGCTGATCGCCGTCAGCGCCGTCGGTTGGCTCATGGTGCTGGTCAGTACCTTTCTCATCGATCATTTCGATCTGTTCGGCCTGCGTCAGGTGTTCGCGCGGTTGACCGGCGGGCATCCCGCCGACCATGAGTTCTCGACGCCCTCCCTGTACAGCTTGGTCAGGCACCCGATTTACACCGGCTTCATCATCGCGTTTTGGGCTACACCCTCAATGACGTTGGGGCACTTGATTTTTGCAGCCACTATGACGATGTATATTTTGCTGGCAGTGCCGTTCGAGGAACGCGACCTGATCAACATCTTCGGGGATCGATACCGCGACTACCGTCGCCGCGTACCGATGCTCATCCCGCGCCTGGGCGGTCATTCCTGAGCGCGGACTCACGCGGCACCAAGCTCAGCACCAGGTCCGGGCCGACCCGCTCGACGCCGTCGTAGCGCCAGCGCAGGGCCCGCCCGATGCTTGGTACCCCGACGTCGTCGACCGCGGTGATCGGTCCGCCGAGCAGTATCGGCGCGACGTAGGCAAGGATGCGATCGATCGCCCCGGCCCGCAGGAATGCCCCCGCAAGAGTCGGGCCGCCTTCGAGCAGCACGTCGGTGCGATCGGACAACGCCTTGAGTACCTCGGCCGGATCGCGGGTGCGAATCACCATGGTGCGCGAATCGTCGTTGAGAACCTTTGCCTCCGAGGGTATGTCGCGCATACCGACCACGACGCGCATCGGCTGACGATCCGCGAGGCCTCCGTCGGCCAAGCGGGCGGTCAACGTCGGGTCGTCAGCGAGCACCGTGCCGGTGCCGACCACGATCGCGTCCGCCGTCGCCCGCCGACGGTGCACATCGGCGCGGGCGGCCTCGCTGGTGATCCATTGACTCGAGCCGTCCGCAGCGGCGCTGCGGCCATCAAGGCTGGTGGCGTATTTCCACGTCACGTGGGGCAGTCCGGTGCGCTGCTTGTGTAACCACTCGCGCAGCGGGCCGGCGGTGACCAGATCGGCGTGCACATCACCGATGACGTTCACACCGGCCGCGGCCAACCGCGCCGCACCACCCGCTGCTTTCGGATTCGGGTCGCCGACCGCGTAGATCACCGACGCGATGCCCGACTCGATCAGCGCATCGACGCACGGCGGTGTTTTGCCGTGGTGGTTACACGGTTCGAGGGTCACTACCGCGGTTCCGCCCGTCGCCAGCCGCCCCGCTCGGCGCAACGCCATCACCTCGGCGTGCGCGCTGCCTGTCCGCTGTGTGCCACCGACCCCGACGACCTTGCCATCACGGTCCAGGATGACCGCGCCCACTGGCGGATTCGGATACGTCTTGCCCTTGACCAGATCGGCCTGCTCGACGGCCAGCTGCATGGCGGCGTCGTGACTGATCACCGCCGGCTCATCGGCGCAGATGCGGCGACACGGCACCAGCCTGACGCCGCAATGCCTCGACAGCGGCCGCCGGGTCGTCGGCGCTGTAGACGGCCGATCCGGCGACGAAGCAGTCAACGCCGGCCTCGGCGGCCTGCTCGATCGTGTCGGCGTTGATGCCTCCGTCGATCTCGACCAGGATCGTCAATTCGCCGGAGTCGACCAGCTTGCGCACCTCGCGCACCTTGCTGAGCACTTCCGGCATGAACTTCTGTCCGCCGAAGCCGGGCTCGACCGACATCACCAGAAAGGTGTCGAAGTCCTTGAGGATGTCCAGGTAGGGGTCGAGCGGGGTACCGGGTTTGATGCTCAGCCCCGCCATGGCGCCGGCGGCGCGGATATCGCGGGCCACGCTGACCGGGTTGTCGGTTGCCTCGGCATGGAACGTGACATTGAAGGCGCCGGCTTCGGCGTACGGCGGCGCCCAGCGGTCGGGATCCTCGATCATCAGGTGGCAGTCCATCGGAATGTCGGTGGCGGCCAACAGGCTTTCCACCACCGGCAACCCGAGCGTCAGGTTCGGCACGAAGTGCGCGTCCATCACGTCGACGTGCAACCAGTCCGCACCCTCGACATCGGCGGCCGCATCGGCCAGCCGGGCGAAATCGGCGGCCAGTATCGACGGAGCGATCAGCGGCCGGTCGGTCTTGCCTGACATGAACGTCAGCTTTACTGGGAGTGCATTTCGGCGCCGTCAATGCCGCTGGCGATGCGGCTGACAACTCCCGGAAGTACTTCCGCCAGCGTAGGTGTCGTGGCCACCCGGTGAGGTTGCGTAATCTCGAAGAGGTACCGACGACGAAAGATGTGCAATGACGAAGGCAACCGTCACTCCCGACGCCGAACACGCAATCGGCGACATCGCCGGGCGCTACGGACTTTCCCGCGAGGCTGTGCTGGCCATGTTGTTCGCTGTGCACGCCGGCGGCGGAACCATGGCTCAGTTCTCCATTCCCGAACTCGGCGGATCCGGGCAGTGGATGCGGGGCGGCATGACGATGGTCGGCGACATGTTCGACAACGCGCTCAAGGCGCGGGTGGATGCGCTGTGCGGGGAGTTGGCTCAGCTTACTCACCAGCATGACGGTCTTCCCCGCCTCCGCGAGGGGTGTCGGCAGCGGGTTCACCTCGGCCAACTGGTGGCCGGCCGAGCTCGGCGTCCCGAGCGCGACCGGCGCCCAGAACGACGCGCGCTACGCCATCTTCCCGGGCACGCGGCGGCTGGCCATCCAGATCAACGGCGTCACAAAGATTTTCGACACCGGCGAGCACCGCATCGGTGGCGTTCAGCAGCAGCAGGGCGGCGGATATGGCTCGGTGGGGTTCACCAGCCAGCTCGGTACTTTCGGGGTGTCCACGCTGTCCGAGCTTGGCGTCCGGCAAGTCGCCGAGACTCCCGTCGCCGCGCCCGCACCGCACCACCAAAGTCAGTCCCAATCGGCATCGACGCCGCAACCGGTGGTTCCTTCAACGGCAACGGCAGCGGCGCCCGCCCCGCCCGCGGGCGGGGCCGGGGACCCCGCGACGATCGTGGCAGCCATCGAATCGCTGGCCGGACTGCATCAACGCGGCTTCCTGTCCGACGACGAGTTTGCCGCGAAGAAGGCCGAGCTACTGCCGCTGCCGCGCTCTAGCCGTCGGTCTTGACCAGCGCCGCAGCGAACATGGCGTCGGTGCCGTGGCGGTGCGGCCACAGCTGAACGTAGGGGCCGTCGCCCAGATCAGCCACCGGCTCGAACAGGGGTCGGGCATCCAACGCAGACACCGGGTGCCGGCGCAGCGCGTCGCCAACCACACCGATCGTCTCGGCCAGATGCGGTGAACAGGTCGCATACAGAATCACACCGCCGGGCCGGGTCAGCGCGATCGCGGCCGCCAGCAATTCGCGTTGCAGCTTGGTCAGCGCCGGCACGTCGGCGGGCTGACGCCGCCAGCGCGAGTCGGGGCGACGCCGCAACGCACCCAGACCGGTGCACGGGGCATCGACCAGCACCCGGTCGAATCCCGGCTCGAGTCCGCTGTTGCGGCCGTCGACCCGCAGCACGTCAACCGGCAGCCCGCCGGTGTTCTGGACGACCAGGTCGGCGCGGTGTTCGGCCGGCTCTACCGCGGTGACCCGCGCCCCCGATTCGGCGGCCAGCGCGGCCAACAGCGCGGTCTTGCCGCCCGGGCCGGCGCACAGGTCCAGCCATCGGCCGCCATCGTCGGCCACCGGCGCGAGAGTCATTGCGCGCGCAACTAATTGGCTGCCTTCGTCCTGGACCAACGCCTGCCCGTCACGCACCGCCGGTACCTGCGCGGGGTCTCCGGCGGGCAGATAGACCGCGTACGGCGAATATCGGCCCACGCTCGCCGTCAACCGCCGCGGCCAGGTCCTCGGCGGTCAGGACACCGGGCCGGGCCGCCAGGTGCACCTGGGGCCGCGCGTCGTCAGCGGCCAGCGCCGCATCGAGCTCCCCCGCGGCGCCGCCTAGCGCGTCGACGAAGGACTGCGCGATCCAGCGGGGGTGGGCGTGCAGGAAGGCGGCGTTCCCGATCGGGTCGACGGACCTGGCGGGGGCCAACTCGTCGAGCCAGGACTGCTCGTCGCGGGTGCTGATCGTTCGCAGCACCCCATTGACGAAACCTGCTCGTGCCGAATCGAATTCAATGCCCGCCTGCTCGACCGAGGTAGAGACGGCGGCGTGCGCGTCGACGCGGGTGTGCAACAGTTGGTACGTGCCGAGCCGCAGCAGATCCAGGAGTACCGGGTCGATGGTGTCCGCCGATCGGTTGGCGGCGGATTCGATGACGGCGTCCAGTAGCCCACGCATGCGACTGCTGCCATAGGTCAGCTCGGTGGCAAAGGCGGCATCGCGACCGCTGATCCCCCGCTCGCGCAACAGAACTGGCAGCAGCAGGTTCGGGTAGGCATCGCGCTCCCGGATGGCGCGAAGCACATCGAACGCCGCCTGGCGCGCCGGATCCAGGGGCTTGCGCCTCGGCGGCCTCGCCGGTCGCTGAGTTGTGCGGGCGGGCGGGCGGTTGCGGCGCGGCTTGTCCTGCGGGGGGCTCATGACGCCCGCGTCGAGGGTTCGAGGCGGGCTCCCCTGGCCCAGTCGACGGCCTTCATCAGCTTCTTTCCCGGCGCCTGCACCTGGCCCAACCGCACCGCTCCTGATGCCGTGCCGACCCGCACGTTGCGGCGATCGATGTGAATATCGCCGGGCGACAGCGATTCTGAAAGCCCCTCGGTGTCGAGGTACACCGGTCCAAGTTTCACTCGCAGGTCTCCGATCAGGGTCCACGCCCCGGGGTTGGGTGTGACGGCACGGATGCGTCGTTCGACGACTTCCGCCGGCAGGTCCCAGCGCACCCGCGCCTGTTCGACGCTAATTTTCGGTGCCAGGCTGATGCCGTCGGCTGGCTGTGGAACCGGTGTGAGCGCCCCGTCGGCGATGCCATCCAACGTGGTGGACAGCAGCGCGGCTCCCGAAACCGCCAGCCGCTCAAGCAGATCGCCCGCGGTGTCGATCGGGCGTACCGATTCCGTGACCACTCCGTAGACCGGCCCGGAATCCAGGCCGGACTCGATCTGGAATGTCGTCGCGCCAGTCACGGTGTCGCCGGCGGCGATCGCCGCCTGCACCGGGGCGGCGCCGCGCCAAGCGGGCAGCAGCGAAAAGTGCAGGTTCACCCAGCCGTGGGTCGGGACCGCCAGCAACTCGTCACGCAACAGCGCTCCGAAGGCCACCACCGGACAGCAGTCCGGCTGCAACGCCGACAACTCCGCGACGAACTCCTCCGAGTTGGGCCGTTCCGGTCGCAAGACGGGGATGCCCTGCTCGAGCGCGAGGCCCGCGACTGGCGACGGCTTCGGCTTGCCGTGCCGACCCGATGCGGCATCCGGGCGGGTGAGCACCGCGATCACCTCATGACGCGGCGAGTCGATCAGACTGCGCAGCGCAGGCAGCGCGGGCTCGGGTGTTCCGGCGAAGACAAGACGCACCGGGTCAGTGTAGGAAGTAGGCGCAACGACTTGCCGAGCTAGGGAGTGCGTGATGACTCTGACCACGATCTCGGGACTGCCCGCGCATGTGTTGCTGGTGCACGGTCTGGTGGTGCTGGCGCCGTTGACGGCTCTGTTGGAAATTCTGTGCGCGCTGTGGACGGCGGCGCGGCGGCACCTGGTGTGGCTGGTGCTCGCTCTGGCCGCGGCGACGACGGTGTTGACCCCGATCACCGCTAATGCTGGCGAGTGGTTCTACGACCAGCAACACCATCCGCGCGACATCTTGAACACCCACGCCGACCGCGGCAACACGATGATCTATTTTTCGGTCGCGCTCCTCGTCGTCGCTGCGCTGCTGGCAGTGCTCCACCGGCGCGAAGTCCGGGCGGCAACACCCAGTCTGGTCGTCAAGATGACGGTCGCCGTCATCGCGATCGTGGTCGGGGTGGCCTCGATCGTGCAGGTGGTCCGGATCGGCGACTCCGGCGCCCGCGCGGTGTGGTCGGCCGAGTAGCTATTTCTCGTCCTCAGCCAGCCGTGGAATCAGCCCGCCGGCCAACACATCCTTGACCTTTCTGCGGCGAAAGACGTTGCCGCGGAGTTGATGTCCAGCTAATTTCAGCGTCCGGCATCGAATTCGATGGGCAGGGCTGCTGGTCCGGTGATCCCGAGCAGTGGCTTCCATGGGGCCGGGCCGCTGCGGCGTGGGTTGGGCATCCGGCGTGTGATGACGGTGAGGGCTTCGGCGAGTTCGGCTCTAGCGAGGTGTGCGCCCAGGCAGTAGTGAATGCCGCCGCCGAACGTGAGCATGTTGGCCGGCCCCTCGCGGGTGATGTCGAGGCGGTCGGGATCGTCATAGACGGCGGGGTCGCGGTTGGCGGCGGCGGTATTGACCATCAGGTGCGTGCCCGCCCGCACCGTCACGCCATCGAGTTCGACATCCTCGACGGGCTGGCGGATGGTGCCGAAAATGACCGGGTTATAGCGCATGAGCTCCTCGACTGCCTGCGGTGCGAGTTCGGGACGTGCAGCCAGCAGGTCCCATTGCTCAGGGTGATCGCACAGAGCCTGCACGGCGGCGCTCAACTGATTGCGCGTGGTGTCGGTGCCCGCCATCAGCAGGCCTTCCGCGAGCATGACTAGCTCGTCGGCGGTGAGCCGGTCCCCGTCATCTTCGGCACGAATCAGTTCAGAGACCAAGTCGTCGGTAAGGCTGTGGCGCCGCCGGGCGATCATGTCCTCGATGTAGGCGTCGAGTTCGTCGAAGGCCGCCATGATGACCGGAGTGTCGTTGGCGACATTCCAGGTGAGGAGTTTGAAGATGTCGTCAGCCCAGTCAGAAAACAGTTGCCAGTCGTGACGTGGGGCGCCGAGCAGCCCGCTGATGATCGCAATCGGATACCGGCGCGCGATATCGGCCACAACGTCGCAGCGCCCCGTGCTGGTCAGCGGGTCGACCAGTTCGGTGATGTACTCGGCGATCGTGGCCTTCAGTCGCGCGGTTGACCGTGGGGTGAATGCCTTGGAGACGAGCCGGCGCAGCCGATTGTGATCGGCGCCGTCCCGACTCAACAGGCCTGCGGTGACCTTGTCCCAGACCGGGCCGCTGGTGATGCCTTGTGCCGCAAGCGCGATCCCCTTCGGCATGCGAAACCGGGGATCGCGCAGAACTTTTCGAACAAGCTCGTAGCTCAACACTTCCGGTCCGTGCGGCCCGAGCGCGATCGGCCCCTGCACACGGGCCTGACGAATGAGCTGATGCGCTTCTTCGGGATTAGCCGCGTGCTCATATGCGATGGGCGGCAGTTCGGCATCAATGACGGTGGGGCTGTTGGTGCCGATGGCGTCGACGGTCATGGTGGCCTCCTCGGATTCGACTAAGTCGACTATCCGAGGGCGCGGGGCTAAGACCATCGGTCAGAACGCGTAGATCTGCGCGGCTGGGGGTCGTATAGCCCACCTTCTCGTCTCACCATGAACCGTGCGACCAGCTCGCCCACGTTTCCACCGAGCATGAACTGACGTCGTGGGCGCAACTCGTATCTTTGGCCTCAGCGGTCCGCGACATACACGCTTCGGCTGGTGCTTCGCGGCCCCTGCTGCCCGCAAGCTTCCGCGCGGCTGCAGGAGGTGGGACTCGCCTTTACGCGTCTACTCGCGAAATAAGCGGCCGGGCCAGCTAGGGGGTGATCGTTGTCTTTTCGTCGATCGTGATGGTCGCGGGCAGCGCCTTCTCCACTTGGTCGGGCAGGGCGTCGGCGTTGAGCTCCAGCAGGTAGATCACGTCATCCTTACCGTTGATGACGACCACCTTGTCGGCGACCGCCTTCATCTGGCCGTCCTGGGTCCAGGTGCCGCCCAACTGGTAGGCGGGAAAGCCGCCGAGGTTGTCTTCGGCTCCGTCGCCGTGGGGCTGGAACCCGGGCAGGTTCTTGGTTGCCCCGGCCGCCAGCTCGATCAGCTTCTGGGGGTCGACGTCACCGTCGAGCTTCGACACGGTCGCCACAATGCTGGGCGTGTATTTGGTGGCCTCCGGGCCGTTGTCGACGATCGCCCAGTACGCCGTGGGAGGGGTGTCGGGTCCGGCGTCGGCCCAGCCGTCCGGGATCGGAAAGTTGATGGTGGGCGCGCCGGGGTCACCTTTGTGGACCGGTGTCGCGGTGATGTGGTTGTCCTTGAAGTAGCCGGCGATGGTCGGGTTCGGGCCGTCCGCGGTGATACGCGTAGCGACTTTCGGTTGGGGCTTGGCACTGGTTCCGGCGCTCGCCGACGCCGAGGTATTGGTCGCCGCCTTGTTGTCGCTGCTCGGCGAGGAACCACAGCCGGCCACAGTGACCGATGTCGCCACGATGGCGATCGCCGCAACGGTGATTGCTGTCCGCTTCATTGCACTGGCTCCTGTCGATCGGGCATCGCCGCGGGACAATTTGTCGGCGCTTTCCCGACCCAGCCTAGATTGCGCTGTTCACGCGGCCGTGATCTACGCGCTTTCGCCGATGTTTCCGGTTTGCGGTAACCGCATGCTGATTAGCATGAGCGAGATCGATCCACGCGTGGATGCGCTGGTGGACTGGAGCGGGCTTGGCATGAGCGGGCTGTTACCGACCGGCACCGTGACGTTGCTATTGGCAGACGTCGAGGGTTCCACGCGGCTCTGGGAAACCCAACCCGATGAGATGACCGCCGGCATGGCGCGGATGAACCACGTGGTGTCCGAGGCCATCGCCGCGCACAACGGCGTCCGCCCCGTCGAACAGGGCGAGGGTGACAGCTTCGTGGCGGCCTTCGCCCGCGCCTCCGACGCGGTGGCTTGCGCGCTGGAGTTGCAGCGCGCTCCGCTGGCGCCTATCCGATTGCGCATTGGCATCCACACCGGCGAAATTCAACTGCGCGACGAAGGCAACTACGTCGGACCGACGATCAATCGCACCGCGCGCCTGCGCGACCTCGGCCACGGTGGCCAGACGCTGCTGTCGGGCGTCACCGAATCGCTGGTCCTCGACCGGCTTCCCGACGATGCGTGGCTGTCAGATCTGGGTGCCCACCCGCTGCGTGATCTCCCCCGTCCGGAACGGGTGACACAACTGAGTCATCCCGATCTGGTGAATGACTTTCCGCCGCTGCGTGCTTCAGAAGCTGTTGTTTCACAACGCCTTCCAGTGCAGTTGACTAGCTTTGTCGGCCGCGACGCGGATATCACTCAAGTGCGGCAGCTGATGACCGAGAACCGCCTCGTGACGTTGACCGGCGCCGGCGGAGTCGGTAAGACCAGGCTGGCGATTCAGATCGCGGGTCAGCTCTCCGGTGAGTTCGGAGACGGTGTCTGGTACGTCGATCTGGCGCCGATCACCGACCCCGATCTGGTGCCGATCACCACCGCCCGCGCACTGGGTCTGCCTGACCAACCGGGTCGTTCCACGATGGAGACGTTGGCCCGGTTCGTCGCCGATCGGCGGATGCTGGTGGTGCTGGACAACTGCGAACACCTGCTGGATGCGAGCGCGAACCTCGCGGTGGCGTTACTCGAAGCATGTCCGGGTTTGACGCTGGTGACGACCAGCCGGGAGCCGATCGGGATCGCTGGCGAAGTGAGCTGGCGGGTCCCCTCATTGCCGTTGGCGGACAAAGCAATCGAGCTCTTCGCCGATCGGGCCTGCCGGGCCCGGCCGGACTTTGTCATCGACAACGCCAATGCCGCCACCGTGACCGAGATCTGCCGCCGCCTGGACGGGGTGCCGCTGGCGATCGAGTTGGCGGCCGCCCGGGTGCGGGCCCTGTCGTTGACCGAGATTCTCGAGAGCCTGCACGACCGGTTCCGATTGCTGACCGGCGGCGCTCGTACCGCGGTGCGCCGGCAGCAGACTCTGCGGGCATCGGTGGACTGGTCACACGCGCTGTTGACCGGGCCCGAGCGAGTGCTCTTTCGCAGGCTCGCCGCGTTCATGGGCGGCTTTGACCTCGTCGCGGCTCAAAACGTTTGTGGCGGTGGCGATGTCGAGCGCTACCAGGTGCTGGATCAGCTCACGCTGCTGGTCGACAAGTCATTGGTGACGGCCGACGACAGCGGGAGCCGAACCCGCTACCGATTGCTGGAGACGATGCGGCAGTACGCGCTCGAGAAACTAGGCGAATCGGGCGAGGCCGACAACGTCCGGTCGCGCCATCGCGACTACTACACGGCACTGGCCGCCGAGCTCGATGCGCCGGCCGGCAGAGAATACGAGCAGCGCCTCGAACAAGCCGACACCGAGATCGACAACCTACGAACCGCGTTCGCCTGGAGCCGGGAGAACTCCGACGTCGAACTGGCGCTCAAGCTGGCGTCGTCGCTACAACCGCTGTGGCAGGCGCGAAGCCGGGTCAAGGAAGGGTTGGCCTGGTTCGACACGGCGCTGGCTGACCTCGAGGCAGGCGGCGCCGAGGCGGCGACCGCAGTGCGAGCGGCCGCGCTTGCCGATAGAGCCATGCTTGCGGTCTGGTTGGACGACGCCGATTGCGTGGATCAAGCTGAGCAAGCTCTGACGCTGGCGCGCGGCAGCGATGATCCGGCTCTGCTGGCACGTGCTCTGACGGCGCGCGGCCTCGCCGCCGCCACCCGGACTGAGTCAGGCGCACCGTATTTTGCGGAAGCGATCGGTCTAGCCCGAGATTTGGAGGATCGGTGGCGGCTCAGCCAAATTCTCGCCGGGCAGGCACGCGGATCCAATCACGCCGCTGATCCGTGTTCGATACAGGCGCCCGCCGAAGAAGGACGCGACCTCGCCGATGCGATTGGCGACCGGTACAACTCACGCGTATTCCGCTACTGCCTTGCGTGGTCACAGATTCACGGGGGCGAGCTGGGTCGCGCCGCGACGCAGATCACCGAGCTCCTGGCCGATGCCCGAGCCGCTCACGACGGGATCATGGAGCTGCAGAGCATCGGGGGCCAAGGGGTCGTGCTGGCCTATCAGGGTAAGGCGGCCGCGGCCCGCGCCGCCGCCGACGCGGCCATCAAGGCTGCCGCCGAGGTTGGTGGAGCGTATGCGGCCTACGGACACGCGGCGCTGGCTAACGCAGCCATGGCTGCGGGCGATATCGCGGCATTGCAGGACGCGGTGGAGGCGTGGCCAAAGACGAGTGCGCTGCCGCAGATGGCGGGGCTGCTCGGCACCTACGGCGCAGTGGCTGCGCTGACGGGCAGGGATCTGGCCATGGCTCGCCGTCGGGCCGACGATGCAGTGTCGACATCGTGGGGCGGCTTTCTTGCAGTGGCGTTCTCGGTGCGCGCCCGTGTGGCGATCGCAGCCAATGAGCCAGACCGGGCCGAGTCTGACGCGCACGAGGCTCTCGCGCTCATCGCGAGCACCGGTGCTTTCATACACGCACCCGACACCCTCGAATGCGTCGCCGCCCTGGCCGGCGACACCGGCCGCCCACTCGAAGCAGCACGGCTGCTCGGTGCAGCGCATGATATTCGGCGACGCACGGGCGCAGCCCCCTTCAAGATCTTCGCTACGAGTTACGAATCTTGGGTCGCGACAGTACGAGATGCACTGAGCAAGAAGGACTTCGACAACGCGTGGGCCGAGGGCGCAGCCCTGTCGACCGAGGAGGCGATGGCTTACGCGCAGCGTGGCCGCGGCCAACGCAAACGACCCGCCAGCGGCTGGGCTTCCCTCACGCCGACCGAGCTGGACGTGGTGCGACTGGTCAGCGAAGGACTGACCAACAACGACGTCGCCGCAAGGCTTTTCATCTCACCGCGGACCGTGCAAACCCACCTCACCCACGTCTACAACAAACTCAGCCTTGCCTCGCGCGTACAACTGGTCCAGGAAGCGGCCCGCCACAGCTGAACGTGGCCGGATTCTCAGCATCCGTGACCCGTGGGTCTACGCGTTTTCGCTGATGTTTTCGGTTCGCGCCGGCCGCATGCTGGCTAGCATGAGCGAATTCGATCCACGCGCGGACACGCCCTTGGTGGACTGGAGCGAGCTAGGCGTGAGCGAGCTACTACCGACGGGCACCGTGACGTTGCTACTAGCAGACGTCGAGGGTTCCACGCGGCTGTGGGAGACCCAACCTGACGAGATGACCGTCGCTATGGCGCGGATGAATCGAACCGTGTCGGAGACCATCGCCACCCACGACGGTGTGCGACCCGTCGAACAAGGCGAGGGCGACAGCTTCGTGGCGGCTTTTGCCCGCGCGTCGGACGCGGTGGCTTGTGCGATCGAACTGCAGCGCGCTCCCCTGGCACCAATACGGCTGCGGATTGGGATCCACACCGGCGAAATCCAATTGCGCGACGAAGGCAACTACGCCGGCCCGACGATCAACCGCACCGCGCGACTACGCGACCTCGGTCACGGCGGCCAAACCCTTATCTCGAGCGCGACCGAAGCGATGGTGCTCGACACACTCCCGTCCGACGCATGGCTGTCCGATCTGGGCACCCACCCACTGCGGGATCTCCCCCGCCCCGAGCGAACAATTCAGCTGTGCCATCCCGATGTGGTCAACGAATTTCCTCCGTTGCGGGTGTCCAAAACCATTGGGTTCAGCCGCCTTCCGGTGCAGCTGACCAGTTTCGTGGGCCGTGACCAGCAGCTGGCTCAGGTGCGTGAGCTCCTGAGCCACAACCGTTTGATAACCCTGACCGGTGCTGGCGGCGTCGGAAAGACTCGGCTGGCCATCCACATCGCGGACCAGCTGTTCGGCGACTTCGGCGATGGGGTTTGGTATGTGGATCTGGCGCCGATCACCGACCCCGATCTGGTACCGACCACGGCGGCGCGCGCCTTCGGTCTGCCCGACCAACCGGGCCGCTCGACGATGGACACGCTGAGCCGGTTTGTCGCCGACCGGCAGATGCTGATGGTGCTGGACAACTGCGAACATCTGCTCGATGCCTGCACCGATCTGGTCGCCACGCTGCTCGCCACCGGTCCGGGCCTGACGCTGATGACGACCAGCCGTGAGCCCATCGGCGTCGCCGGCGAGATCAGCTGGCGAGTACCGTCGTTGTCGCTGGCTGACGAAGCGATCGAGCTGTTCAGCGATAGGGCGCGCCGCGTTCGCCCAGCGTTCGCTGTTGACGACGACAGCGCGCGGGTAATCGGCGAGATTTGCGCGCGCCTCGATGGTGTGCCGCTGGCGATCGAACTCGCCGCGGCCCGGGTCCGCGCGTTATCGCCGACCGAAATCCTCGACAGCCTCCACGACCGATTCCGGTTGCTGACCGGCGGTGCGCGCACGGCGGTACGCCGGCAGCAGACTTTGCGCGCGTCGGTGGACTGGTCGCACGCGTTGCTGACCGACCCGGAACGTACCTTGTTTCGCCGACTCTCGGCGTTTGTCAGCGGCTTCGAACTCGACGCCGTGCAAACAGTCACGGGCAGCGGCGACGTTCAGCGTTACCAGGTGCTCGATCAGCTCACCCTGCTGGTGGACAAGTCGCTGGTGGCCGCCGATGACAGCGGAGGTCGAACCCGCTACCGGCTGCTGGAAACCGTGCGCCAATACGCGCTGGAAAAGCTTGGTGAATCCGGGGAGGCTGACGAAGTCCGGTTGCGTCACCGCGATTACTACGCGTCCCTGGCGGCCGCGGTCGACGCCCCAGCAGGCAGTGATTATGAGCACCAACTCGATCGGGCCGAAATCGAGATCGGCAACCTACGCGCCGCGTTTTCGTGGAGCCGCGAAAACACCGACACTGCACTCGCTTTGACGCTGGCGTCGTCGCTGCTACCGCTGTGGCAAGCGCGGGGCCACATCGTGGAAGGGCGGGCCTGGTTCGACGCCGTCCTCACCGACGAGGTAGCACAGGACGCCGCGATCGATGGCGCGACACGCGCCCGGGCGCTGGCCGATAAGGCGTCGATCGACTTGTTGTTCGGCGTTGCCGACAGCGCGGATCGGGCGCAGAAGGCCGTGGCGCTCGCGCGTGACGTCGACGATCCGGCCGTGTTGGCCAGGGCACTGACCGCCTGCGGCTTCACCGCCGCCTACAACGCCGCCCTGGCTGGAGAGTACTTCGCCGAGGCGGCCGGACTTGCCCGGCTGTCGGACGACAAGTGGAGGCTCAGCGCGATCCTGGCTTGGCAGGCCAACTCAGCGATCGCCGCCGGTGATCCGATCGCCGCGCGCCTCGCCGCCGAAGAAGGACGCGACCTCGCCGAGGCGATCGGTGACACGTTCAACTCGCGCCACTGCGGCGTATGCCTGGGGTTGGTGCAGCTGTGGCAGGGCGATGTGGCCGGCGCGGTCGCACAATTCCGCGCGGTGGCCGCCGAGGCCAGCGCCGCCCACGATGGGTTCATCGAGGCGATTAGCCTCGCGCATCAGGGAACTGCGCTGGCCTGGCAGGGCAACCCGACGGCCGCCCGGACTGTGGCAGACGCCGGCCTGCGGTCTGCGTCCCAGTTCGGCGGGATCGCCATAAGCGTCGGTTATTTTGCGCTCGCAAACGCGGCCCTCGCGGCCGGCGACGTCCAGACCGCACTCGACGCGACCGCCGCAGCGTGGGACCAGGGCAAGTTCGCGGCGGGGTTTGCGGGACACCTGTGCCCCGTCATCGCGCTCACCACACTGGCAAGCGGAGACCTGGTCGCGGCCCGGCGCTGGGCCAACGATGGGGTCGCGATGGCGAAGGGCTATTCCTTGCTGATGCGGGCCTTGACCACACGCGCCCGCGTTGCGATGGCACAGGGTGATTCAGAGCAGGCTGATCGCGACGCCCATGACGCACTTGCAGGCACTCCTAAAGGCATTTATCTGGGCAGCCCCGAAATCCTCGAGTGCCTCGCTGCGCTCGCCGGCGCGGCCGGTAGTCACTCGGAAGCCGCTCGGCTATTCGGCGCTGCGGCGGCCATCCGGCAGCGAATCGGCTTGGTGCGGTTCAAGGTCTGGGACGCCGAGTACGACGCTTCAGTGTCCGCTCTGCGAGATGCAATGGGCGAGAAGGCCTTCGATGCCGCGTGGGCCGAGGGCGCCGCGCTGTCCACCGACGAGGCGATCGCCTACGCCCAACGTGGCCGCGGCCAACGTAAACGACCGACCAGCGGCTGGGCTTCGCTCACACCGACCGAGCTGGACGTCGTGCGACTGGTCAGCGAAGGCCTAAGTAACAACGACGTCGCCACAAGGCTTTTCGTCTCACCACGGACCGTGCAGACCCACCTCACCCACGTCTACGCCAAACTCGGCCTGACCTCGCGTGTACAACTCGTCCAGGAAGCGGCCCGCCACATTTGAGCCCCGCCCGCTACGCCGAAGAACGCGGGCATTCACCGGTTCGGCGGCGACGACGGTAAAGGGTGTGGCCAGGGGGAAGTCGCCCTTGAGTGACTCTATCCGGATGCTACGAATGATAGTGGCCAGTGCCAGGGTGGCTTCCAGCATGGCGAAATGATCGCCGATGCACGAACGAGGTCCGCCGCCGAACGGCAGGTACTGCCAACGACTTCGGCCCTGGGATCGCTCCGGCAGGAATCGATCCGGGTCGAATGTCAGCGGGCGTTCCCACAGTTCCGGATCACGGTGCATGGCGTAGAAGCTGACCACCGCCATGGTGCCGGCTTCCAACCGGTAACCGTCGACGGCCAAATCTTTGTTGAGCATGCGCGGGGTTCCGGCGGCCGGTGGGCACAGCCGCAGGGCCTCGTGCAGCACCCGCACGGTGTAGCCGAGCCGGGGCACGTCGTCGGGTGTCAGCGGCCGGTCGCCAAATGCGCTGACCTCATCGAACATTCGGGCTTGTATCGCCGGGTGGCGTCCGAGCGCCCACAGTGAGTACGCGAGAGTCGTCGACGTGGTGTCGTGTCCGGCGAGGATGAACAACACCAACTCGTGGCAAATCTCCTCGTCCGAAAGCGGTTGGCCCGTAACAGGATCGGTCGCGGTCATCAAGGCACGGACAAGTGGTGCATCCCGGTCGGGATCTTCTCGCACCGCGGTAAGGATCTCGGCGGCGAGCCGATGCAGAGTCGCATTTCCCTTACGTGCCCGCCGCTGCCCGGGGGTCGGCACCCACTGGGGCAGATTCATCGGCCGGATGCCGCGGTCAGCGATCCACGACAGGGTGGGTCGCAATGCCTGCCCGATGGCGTCCGCTCGAGCATCGAGGTCCAGCCCGAGCACCGAACGGCCCAGCGCCCGCAAGGTAAGGGTGCGGCATTCGGTGTCCAGATCAAGGGTCGTGCCGTCGCGCCACCCGTCGACCACTGTTTGCGCTGCTGCTGCCATATCGCCGGCGTACTGCTTGATCCGCTGTTTGGTGAACATCGGTTGCAGCGTTCGCCGGCGCGGCAGCCATTCGCGGTGCGGCAAGACCAGTAGATTGCCGCCCATCAGCCGGCGCAACTGAACCGCGGTGGTAGTCCCGCCGCGATCGGCGATCTCGTCGCTGCGGCCCAGAACATCCCGGGCACCCTGCGGCGACGCGATCAACACCGCCGTCGGGACCAGCCACTTGGGCCCGAACACGATGCGCGTGACATCCCCGCCCGCATCGAGGAGTTCCTGGTGCCCGTCGATAAAAGACCGCACAGCCCGGAGCTGATCCCGATAGGGCAGCGGATTCTTGGGCGCCAGAGGCAGTTTGGCCACGTCGGTCGGTGCAGGCGTTTGAAGCATTGCAGTCCACCTTTCTGGAACATCAACTGTGTCAACGCCTGTCTCCGAGGGCATGAGTAGTGCACTACTTAAATTCGTGAGGTTCGGCGCTCTGACTCGACTATCCGGTGCCATGAAGCTCAAAAGATCGGCCGGAGCGCTTAGAGAAGCGCCCCGAGGGGTCGTATATTCCGTCGGCGACGGATCTGCGCGGTTGCACTGATGTTTAGAGGTTCGGCAGGTCGCATGCTGGCTAGCATGAGCAAGATCGATCCACGTACCGACACGCCCCTGATGGACTGGAGCGAGCTAGATGTGAGCGGGCTGTTGCCGACGGGCACCGTGACGTTGCTGTTGGCTGACGTCGAAGGCTCAACGCCGCTGTGGGAAACCCAGCCCGACGAGATGACAGCAGCGTTCGCGCGGCTGGATGATGCGCGCGCGGATCTGATCACCGGTCATGGTGGGATTCGGCCGGTGGAACAAGGCGAGGGCGACAGCTTCGTCGTTGCATTCGCGCGAGCCAGTGACGCGGTAGCTTGCGCACTAGAACTGCAGCGCGTGCCCTTAGCCCCGATTCGATTGCGCATCGGTGTGCATTCAGGTGAAGTGCAGTTGCGCGATGAAGGCAACTACATCGGCCCCACGATCAACCGCACGGCGCGGCTGCGTGATCTTGGGCATGGCGGCCAGATCCTGTTGTCAGGCACGACCGGGGCATTAGTTGTCGACATGCTCCCGCCCGACGCATGGTTGACCGATCTGGGCGCTCACGAGTTGCGCGGCGTTCCCCGCCCTGAACGGGTCGTGCAAATGTGCCATCCCGATCTGTGTAACGAATTCCCGCCGTTGCGAACGCTGAAAAATGTTGCGGTGCGGCATCTTCCGATGGCATTGACGAGTTTCGTGGGCCGCGCAGCGGAGCTGACTCAGATACACGGGATATTGAGCGAGAACCGGTTGGTGACGTTGACCGGTGCTGGCGGAGCGGGCAAAACCCGGCTGGCCATCCAGATGGCGGGCCAACTTTCCGGCGAGTTCGACGACGGGGTCTGGTACGTGGATTTGGCACCGATCACCGACCCCGAGCTAGTGCCGATTACAGCCGCCCGCGCCTTTGGGCTGCCCGATCAACCAGGCCGTTCGACCATGGACACCCTGAGTCACTTTGTCACCAACCGTCAGATTCTGGTGGTACTGGACAACTGTGAGCACCTGCTGGACGCCTGCGCGGCGTTGATCGCGGCACTCCTGGCAGCCTGTCCGGGGCTGACCGTCTTGACCACCAGTCGCGAGCCGATCGCCGTAGCGGGCGAAGTGAGCTGGCGGGTGCCATCACTGTCGCTGGCCGACGAGGCGATCGAACTGTTCACCGCCCGGGCCCGCCTTGCTCGCCCCGACTTCGTCGTCACCGATGACAACGCGGCGGTCGTGGCCGAGATCTGCACCCGCCTGGATGGTTTGCCGCTGGCGATTGAGCTCGCCGCGGCACGGGTACGCGCCCTGTCGCTGGCCGAAATCCTCGACAGCCTCCATGATCGCTTTCGGTTGCTGACCGGCGGGGCGCGCACCGCGGTACGCCGCCAACAAACATTGCGCGCCTCGGTCGACTGGTCGCACGCCCTGCTGACCGAGCCTGAGCGCGTGCTCTTTCGACGGCTCGCAGCCTTCCTGGGCGGCTTCGACTTCCACGCCGCCCAAGCCGTCACCGGCGGCAGTGACGTGGAGCGCCACCAAGTGCTCGATCTGCTCGCGCTCCTGGTCGACAAGTCGCTGGTGGTGGCGGACGACAGCGAAGGCCGAACCCGCTACCGCCTGCTGGAAACGGTGCGTCAATACGCGCAGGAAAAGCTCGGCGAGTCTGGTGAGGCCGATGCTGTGCGGAGGCGTCACCGCGATTACTACACGGCGTTGGCGGCGCTGCTCGATGCGCCCGCTGGCACCGACCACGAGCAGCGCCTCGAGCAGGCCGAGACCGAGATCGACAACCTCCGTGCCGCTTTCGCGTGGAGCCAGGAAAACTCCGACATCGAACAGGCCCTGGCGCTGGCGTCGGCGCTGCAGCCGCTGTGGTACCCGCGACGCCTCCGGGAAGGGCTGACATGGTTCGACACCGCCCTGGCCGACGCCAACGTGCAGCACCCTGGGGTGGCGCCTGAGGTGCGGGCGCGGGCGCTCGCCGACAGCGCTGCGCTCGGCCTATGGGGGGGCGCCTCCGACAGTCGGGATCGGGCTCGGCAGGCCCTGGCGATCGCCCGCGAGGGCGATGGTCCGGTCCTGTTGGCGCGGGTTCTCACCACCTGCGGCCTAATCGCCGGCTACTACGACCCTGAGGAGGCCCGGGGGTTCTTTGCCGAGGCGATCGGCCTGGCCCGGGCATCAGACGACCGGTGGTGGCTCAGCCAAATCCTCGCCGCGCAAGCCATCATCGCAACAATTGCGGGTGACTTGCTCGCACTGCGTGCGGCCGCCGAAGAGGGACGCGACCTCGCCGACGCGCTCGGCGACCGACTCGGCTCGCGCACGTGCCGCGTGTGCCTTGCATTCGCACAGGTTTTTCAGGGCAATCTGGCCGGTGCCGCCGCACAATTCGCCGAGCAGTTGGCCGAGGCCCGAACCGCTCACGATGGGTTCGTTGAGGCGACTAATCTTTCGTATCAAAGCTTTGCACTGGCGTTCCGAGGTGAAGCGGCTGCGGCGCGGGCCGCCGCCGACGCGGCCGTCGAGGCCGCCGCCGAGCTTGGCGGGCTTCGAGCGGGCGTCGCGCACTGGGCGTCAGCCAACACGGCCCTGGCCGCCGGCGATGCTGCGACGGCGCAGGACGAGACCGACGCGGCCTGGCCACACCTGAGGACCCGGCCCCAGCCGGCGGGGTTGGGGCGCGTGTGCAAAGCCCATGCCGCATTTGCGGGTGGGGATCTGGTCGCGGCCCGCCGCTGGGCCGAAGACGCCGTGACGACAACGGCCGGCGCGATCCTGTCGGACGCGCTGACAGCGCGCGCCCATGTGGCGACCGCACAAGGTGAGCCAGACCAGGCCGAGCGCGACGCTCACGACGCGCTTGCCCGTGCAGCCGAAGCCGAGGCATACCTGCTCATCCCCGACATCCTGGAATGCCTCGGCACCCTGGCCAACGAGGCCGGCAGCCACCGCGAAGCTGCCCGCCTCTTCGGTGCCGCAGAGGCCATCCGGCAACGTATGGGCTCGGTGCGGTTTAAGATCTACGACGCCGGCTGCCAAGCCTCGGTAGGGGTGCTACGTAATGCCTTGGACGAGAACGACTTTGACTCCGCGTGGGCCGCGGGCGCGACCATGTCCACCGAGCAGGCGATCGCCTACGCGCAGCGGGGCCGCGGCCAACGAAAACGGCCGAGCAGCGGCTGGGCCTCACTGACGCCAACCGAGCGCGACGTAGTCCAATTGGTCAGCGAAGGGCTTGTCAACAACGACATCGCCGTAAGGCTTTTCATCTCACCCCGCACCGTCCAAACCCACCTCACCCACGTCTACGCGAAGCTCGGTCTAACCTCCCGCGTGCAACTGGCACAAGAGGCCGCCCGCCACTCATAGCCCGTGGGGTCTCGATCCGAGATCTACGCGGTTTCGCTGATGTTTGCGGTTCGTAGAGTCCGCATGCTGGCTAGCATGAGCGGGATCGACCCATGCGCCGACACGCCCCTGGTGGAGTGGAGTCAGCTAGACGTGAGCGGGCTATTGCCGACCGGCACCGTGACATTGCTGCTCGCTGACGTCGAGGGGTCGACCAGGCTGTGGGAAACCCGACCTGACGAGATGACCACCGTCATTGCCCAGATGAATCAGGCAGTGTCAGCGATCATCGCCACCCACGACGGCGTGCGGCCGGTCGAACAGGGCGAGGGCGACAGCTTCGTGGCAGCGTTCGCCCGCCCGTCGGACGCGGTCGCCGCGGCCCTGGAGATGCAACGCGCACCGCTGGCGCCGATCCGGTTGCGCATCGGGATCCACACCGGCGAGATCCAGCTACGCGACGAGGGCAACTACGCCGGCCCGACGATCAACCGGACCGCACGGCTACGCGATCTCGGACATGGCGGCCAGACCTTGCTCTCGGGCGTGACGGAAGCGATTGTGCTCGACGCCCTCCCGTCCGACGCATGGCTGTCCGATCTGGGCAGCCACCCGCTACGGGATCTGCCGCGCCCGGAGCGGGTTGTTCAGTTGTGCCATCCGGACCTGGTCAACGAATTTCCACCGCTGCGCGCAGCAAAACCTACTGTCTCCCAGCATCTTCCGATCCAGCTCACAAAATTTGTCGGGCGCCGAGCGGAGTTGAGTCAAGTGCAGGCGCTGGTGAGTGAGAACCGGCTGGTGACGTTGACGGGTGCCGGCGGCGCGGGGAAGACCCGGCTGGCCGTAGAGATGGCCGGTCAACTCGCGCACGAATTCAGCGGTGGGGTTTGGTGCGTGGACCTGGCACCGATCACCGACGCCGAGTTGGTACCGAATACGGCAGCCCGCGCCTTCGGGTTACCCGAGCAGCCCGGGCGCTCGACCATGGACATCCTGGTTCGGTTTATCGCCGACCGCCAGATGCTAGTGGTGCTCGACAACTGTGAGCATCTGCTCGATGCCAGCGCGGCATTTACGGCGGCACTCCTGGCGGGCTGTCCGGGATTGACCTTCTTGGCCACGAGCCGAGAGCCGATTGGGGTGGCCGGTGAAGTGAGTTGGCGGCTACCGTCGCTGTCGCTGACCGACGAAGCCATCGAATTGTTCAGCGATCGGGCACGCCACGCCCGACACGAATTCGCCGTCACCGACGACAATCTTGCCATCGTTGGCGAAATCTGTAGGCGACTCGACGGCTTGCCGCTCGCGATCGAGCTCGCTGCGGCGCGGGTTCGCGCCCTTTCGCTGAGCGAAATTCTGGAGACATTGCATGACCGCTTCCGGCTATTGACCGGCGGCGCGCGCACCGCAGTACGGCGCCAGCAGACCCTGCGCGCCTCGGTCGATTGGTCGCACGCACTGCTGAGCGAACCCGAAAAAACGCTGCTTCGCCGGCTTGCGGTGTTTTTCGGCGGATTCGACCTCGAGGCAGCCCAAGCCGTGGCGGGCGACAGTGTTATGTCGCGATACCACGTGATGGACCTGCTTACTCTGCTCGTGGACAAATCGTTGGTCGTCGCCGATGAGACCCACGGGCGCACCCGCTACCGGCTGCTGGAAACGGTGCGTCAGTACGCGGCCGAAAAGCTCGGCGAATCAGGCGAAGCCGGCGACCTGCGGGCGCGGCACCGCGACCACTACACCGCGATGGCTGCGCGGCTCGACGGGCCTTCAGGCAGCGACTACGGGCAGCGTGTCGAGCGCACGGCTACCGAGATCGACAATTTGCGGGCCGCGTTCGCCTGGAGCCGCGAAAACGGCAACGCTGAAAGCGCATTGGCGTTGGCGTCATCCCTGTCGCCACTGTGGCAACCGCGCCCCGCCGAAGGGGTTGCATGGTTCGACGCGGTCCTCGACGAGACCGATGCCCACCACCTCGACATTGCTCCGGCAGTACGTGCCCGGGCGCTGGCCGACCGGGTCTTATTGGCCGCGAATATCGGCTGGTACCAGGATCTCCCAGGCCAGGCAGATGAAGCCCTCGCCATTGCACGCCAGCTCGATAACCCGGGACTGCTGATGCGCGCATTGGCGGCCCGCGGACTGATCGGCTTCGGCTCGGCAGAGGCCGCGGAACATCGTGCCGAAGCGATCGGGCTCGCCCGGGAATTGGGCGACCGGCTGAGGCTCAGCCACATTCTCAGCATCGAGACGCTGGTCGCGTCGTTTACCGGCGACGTGATCACGAAACGTGCAGCGGCGCAAGAGGGACTCGAGCTTGCCGAGGAGATCGGTTACCGCGCCGGATATGTCCGGTGCCGTTGGTACCTCGGACTCGCGCAGCTCGCACTGGGCGACTGCCCGGGGGCGGTCGAACATTTCCGCACCGCCGGCGCCGCAGCCGAAGCGGGTCACCATGGGAACTTTCAGAAGTACTCATTGGCCTTTGAGGGAGTAGCGCTCGCATGGCAGGGTGACGCCGGCGCGGCGAGATCGGCGGCGAGCGAGGCTCTGGAGGGCGGCGACGCCAAGCTCGGTAGCCTCAACGCGGGTCTCGCCACTACGGCACTGGGTATGGCGGCGCTGGCGGCTGGCGACGCGAAGGCCGCGCGAAACGCCACCGACGCAGCCCGCTTGCACGCGGTCGGTGCCCCGCCCGGAATGGCTGCGCTGTCGCGGTCTTTCAGCGCGCAGGCCGCACTAGCCGACGGAGACGTCGTTGCCGCACGGCATGCGGCCGATGAGGCGGTCGCGACGGCGGCGGGGTGGTACTCAATGTGGGCGTTGATTGCCCGTGCGCGGGTGGCATTCGTGCAAGAAGAGTCGGATCAGGCCGAGCGCGATGCCCACGATGCGCTGTCGTGTGCCAAGAACTTTGGGACTCGGCTCGGCGTTCCTGACATCTTGGAGTGCCTTGCCGCGATCGCGTGCGATGTAGGTAGCAACCAAGAATCCGCACGATTATTCGGCGCGGCGCAAAGCAGTCGGCAGCTATTGGGCACGGCCCGTTTCAAGGTGTGGGATGCGGGCTATGAAGCGTCGGTGTCGAAGCTGCGCAATGCAATGAGCGACAACGACTTTGAATCCTGCTGGGCTGAAGGTGCCGCCCTGTCCACCCCGGAGGCGATCGCCTACGCACAGCGGGGCCGCGGTCAACGCAAACGCCCCGCCACCGGCTGGGCCTCGCTGACACCGACCGAGAGCCAAGTGGTTCGACTGGTCAGCGAAGGGCTGACCAACAACGACGTCGCCGCGAGGCTGTTCATCTCACCGCGCACGGTGCAGACGCACCTGACGCACGTCTACAACAAGCTCGGCCTGACCTCACGCGTCCAGCTCGCTCAGGAAGCGGCGCGGCATAACTGAAATGTCAACGCACTATCGCCGGCGAAGTACGCGGTTGCGCTGATGTTTTGCGGTTCGGGGAGTCGCATGCTGGCTAGCATGAGCGAAATCGATCCTTTTGCGGATGCGCCGCTGGTGGACTGGAGCGAGCTGAGTGTGAGCGGTCTATTACCGACGGGCACCGTGACGTTGCTGTTGGCCGACGTCGAGGGCTCCACGCAGCTGTGGGAAGCCCATCCCGAGGAGATGACGGCTGCGTTCGCGCGCCTCGATGCTGCACGATTGGATCTGATCGCCGCTCATAGTGGGATGCGGCCGGTGGAGCAAGGTGAGGGCGACAGCTTCGTTGTGGCCTTCGCGCGAGCCAGTGACGCAGTGGCCTGTGCGCTGGACCTGCAGCGTGCCCCGTTGGCGCCAATCCGATTGCGCATCGGTGTGCATTCCGGTGAAGTGCAGCTGCGCGATGAAGGCAATTACATCGGCCCCACCATCAACCGAACGGCAAGGCTGCGCGATCTCGGGCACGGTGGCCAGATCCTGTTGTCCGGCACGACCGAGGCCTTGGTTGCCGACATGCTTCCGGCCGATTCCTGGTCGACCGATCTGGGGGCTCATGAGCTGCGCGGTGTTCCCCGCCCCGAACGGGTCGTGCAACTGTGCCATTCGGATCTGTGTAACGAATTTCCACCGCTGCGGACGCTTAAAAATGCTGCTGCGCAGCATCTCCCGGTGCAGCTGACCAGTTTCATAGGCCGCCAAGCGGAGCTGACCCAGATACACGAGCTATTGAGCGGGAACCGGTTGGTGACGTTGACTGGTGCCGGTGGAGCGGGCAAAACCCGGCTGGCCATTCAGATCGCGGCACAGATCGCCGGCGAGTTCGGCGACGGCGTCTGGTGCGTGGATTTAGCGCCGATCACCGACCCCGAGCTGGTGCCAGTCACAGTGGCCCGCGCGCTCGCGCTGCCCGACCAACCGGGACGCTCCACCATGGACAACCTCACCCGTTTTGTCGCCGACCGGCAGATGCTGGTGGTGCTGGACAACTGCGAGCACCTGCTGGATGCCAGCGCCGCACTGGCCAATGCGCTGCTCGCCAGTGCAGCGGGATTGACGCTGCTAACCACCAGCCGCGAACCGATCGGGGTGGCCGGCGAAGTGAGCTGGCGGGTGCCATCACTGTCGCTGACCGACGAAGCCATCGATCTGTTCACCGATCGGGCCCGCCATGCTCGGCCTGGTTTCGTCGTCACCGACGACAACGCCGCAGTCGTGGCCGACATCTGCGCGCGCCTCGACGGATTGCCGCTGGCCATCGAACTCGCCGCCGCGCGCGTGCGAGCCCTGTCGCTGACCGAGATCCGCGACAGCCTCCATGACCGGTTCCGGCTGTTGACCGGCGGGGCACGCACCGCGGTACGCCGCCAACAGACCCTGCGCGCCTCAGTGGACTGGTCGCACGCCCTGCTCACCGAACCCGAGCGCGTCCTGCTCCGCCGGCTCGCGGCCTTTCTGGGCGGCTTCGACTTCCATGCCGCCCAAGCCGTCGCCGGGGCCAGTGACGTGGAGCGCTACCAAGTGCTCGACCTTCTCACCCTTCTGGTGGACAAATCGCTGGTAGTCGCTGACGACGGCCGGGGCAGCACCCGCTACCGATTGCTGGAGACGGTGCGCCAATACGCGCTCGAAAAGCTTGGCGAGTCCGGCGACGCCAATGTCGTACGGACGCGTCACCGCGATTACTACACGGCGATCGCCGCGCTGCTCGACGCCCCGGCGGGCGGTGATTATGAGCAAAGTATCGAGCAGGCCGCCCTTGAGATCGACAACCTGCGCGCCGCATTCGGATGGAGCCTGGAAAACTCCGACGTCCCGCTGGCGCTCGCGATGACGTCCTCGCTGCAGCCGTTGTGGCACGCGCGGGGACGCCGCCGCGAAGGGCTGACCTGGTTCGACACCGCCCTGGCTGCCCTCGACGCGCACCAGCCTGGACTAACGCCCGGGGAGCGGGCCCGGGCGTTAGCCGACAGGGCACTGCTCGCCGCCGCGATGGGCTCCGCCGACAGCATCGACCAGGCCCATCAAGCCCTGGCGATTGCGCGCGAGGTCGACGACCCAGCCCTGCTCGCCGCGGCGCTGACCGCATGCGGCTACTTCGCCGCCTTCATCAATCCCGAGGTAGCCCGGGCGTACTTCGCCGAGGCAATCGAACTCGCCCGGACGGATGGCGATCGCCGCAGACTCAGCGAGGCCCTCACCTACCAGGCATCGGCGGCGCTGGCGGCGGGCGACCCGATCGTGGGGCGCGCGGCCGGTCAAGAAGGACACGAGCTCTCCGTTGCGATCGGTCACCGGTTGAACGCTCGCGTGTGCCGTTGGTCCCTCGCGGTGGCGCAGGTGTATCAGGGTGATTTAGGCGGCGTCGTCGCACAGTTCGCCGAGCTGGTGGCCGAGGCCGACGAGGCTCACGATTTGCTCTTGACGGCCGACAGCCTGCTGTTTCAGAGCTTCGCGCTGGCGTACCAGGGTGAGGCGGATGCGGCCCGCGGCGCCGCCGACGCGGCGCATCGAGGCCGCGTCCGAGGTCAGCGAGCACCACGCGGGCGTCGCCTACTCGGCGTCGGCTGCCGCGGCACTGGCCGCCGGGGATCTCGCGACGGCGCTGGACACGTTAGAGGTCTGGCGGCATTTGAGTGCGCTGCCTGCGGTGGCGGGCGTGCGTTGTCGGTTCGAAGCAGAAACCGCGCTAGCGGACGGGGGCTTGCTCGATGCCCGCCGCTTCGCCGACGATGCCGTGTCGACAACGGCGGGCATGTTCCTGTCGGATGCGCTGACCGTTCGCGCCCGTGTGGCGATCGCGCTGGCTGACCCAGAGCAGGCCGAGCGCGATGCCCACGACGCGCTCGCGTGTGCCGCCGAAGTCGAGGCGTACCTGTTCATCCCGGACATCCTGGAGTGCCTCGGCACTCTGACCGGCCAGGCCGGTAGCCACCGCGAAGCGGCCCGACTCTTCGGCGCCGCTGACGCCATCCGGCAGCGCATGGGTGCGGTCCGCTTCAAGATTTATGACGCCGACTACGACGCCTCGGTGGCGGCGCTGCGAGAAGCCATAGATGACAACGACTTTGAATCGGCATGGGCCGAGGGCGCAGGCTTGTCGATCGAGGAGGCGATCGCCTACGCACAGCGGGGCCGCGGTCAACGCAAACGCCCCGCCACCGGCTGGGCCTCGCTGACACCGACCGAGAGCCAAGTGGTTCGACTGGTCAGCGAAGGGCTGACCAACAACGACGTCGCCGCGAGGCTGTTCATCTCACCGCGCACGGTGCAAACACACCTCACGCACGTCTACACCAAGCTCGGCCTGACCTCCCGCGTGCATCTCGCTCAGGAAGCGGCCCGCCGCACGTAGCCCCTGGCGGGTCCTGCGCTAAAGCGCGGATCCGCCGGTGGCAGTGGTCCTTAGAACAACGCCAGCAGGTCGGCCAGCAGGTTGCCGCCCGAAGAACCGGTGCCCTCACCTAGCCCAGGCAGGAGGGCGGACAGGAAGTCGCCGCTGGTAGCGGCCGCAGAACCAGACAAGGGATCTGGCGCGAACGGTACAGCGATGCTGTACATGTCATTGACGCCTTGAACGGCGGCGGTGTCGCTGGGACTGAAGATGGCCGCGGCGAGGTCGGAATTACCGGGCGCAGTATCGCTCGCGCCCGCTTCGGCGGCGCTGCCATAATCGGCGAAGCTGCCGGGCAAGATATCGAAGACGGTGGCGATGTCGTGGTTGCCGGTAAGACTGGCGTTCGTCAAGTCGCCGCCAGCGTTCACGAAGCTGTCATTGGCGATCACCGAGGCGCTGTCATTGCTGCCGACGCCGGCGACGTCGAAGTCGCTGTTGCCCAACGCAATGGCGGTGTCGGAGCTGCCGACCCCGTCGCCCGCATAGGCACCGAGGACGTGGTCAGCCGGAACGGATGGCGCGTCGGGGCTGCCGTGGGCGTTATCGCCGATGTCGACGGCGATGTCGAAGGTGTCGCCGCTGGCTCCACCCGCCGCCGCCGCGGCGTCGGTGCCCGAAGCCTCGGCGACGTCGCCTAAGCCGCCAACTGCGGAGGCCTCCGCGCCGTAGCCGGAGGCGATCGCGAAGTCCCCGGTACCCGACGTGGCGCTAGCGTTACCGTCCTGGAGCAACGAATACCCGTCGACCGAAATGGCCAAATTCAGAACTGGTGTTGAAAAAATCGGGACGGCGGCGGCGCCCAACAGATCGGACCACCAGTCGGTCGACGAGTCGGCCGAGGCGATCCCCGGTGCGGAGGCAACCGCCGCCCCAACACCCAAGCCCACAGCCAGCACACCCAGCCTGGCGATACCACGCGCGTCCATCATGAGTGTTCCTTTCCCCGCCGCAACCTTGACCGGCTGCGGATTTTGGCGTCAGCGCCTACCGCTGCGACTTCACGATCCGCTTGGGTTGGGACTGGGAACATCCGTCGCCACGCGTAGATCCGCGCGCCGAGGGTCGTAGGTTCCTGCTGGCTTGGGCCTGACGAGCCCTCGGCGCCATAGCTGGAGGCGAATATCCGACCTGTCAGCGCAATATTCCGGTTGTAGGAAACGTATTTCCGGTATATCGGCCTACATCTGGCTAGCATGAGCAAGACAAACCCACCTGCGGAGATACCGCTGGTCGACTGGAGCGGGCTTGGTGTGAGCGCTCTGTTGCCGACGGGCACCGTGACGCTGCTTATGGCAGACGTCGAGAGTTCGACGCGGCTGTGGGAGACCCAGCCCGACGAGATGACTACAGCGTCCGCTCTGCTCAATCAGACCGTCTCGGGCATCATCGCCTCCCACGACGGAGTGCGGCCCGTCGAACAGGGCGAAGGTGACAGCTTCGTCGCTGCATTCGCCCGCGCCTCGGATGCGGTGGCGGCAGCCCTGGAGATACAGCGCGCCCCGCTCACGCCGATCAGATTGCGCATCGGCGTGCACACCGGCGAAGTTCAGTTGCGCGAAGAGGTCAATTACGCCGGCCCGACCATCAACCGCACCGCGCGGCTACGCGACCTGGGCCACGGCGGCCAAACCCTGCTGTCCGGCACCACCGGGGACGTGGTGGCCGACCGGCTCCCTGCCGATAGCTGGTTGATTGATATGGGCGCGCACGAGTTGCGTGGTATCGCACGACCGGCGCGGGTTCTGCAACTGTGCCACCCCGACCTGATCAACGACTTCCCCTCGCTACGCGTTTCCAAGGCCGTTGTCTGCCAGCGCATTCCGGTGCAGTTGACGAGTTTCGTTGGGCGCCAAGCGGAGCTGGCCCAAGTTTGCGCATTGCTGGCCGACAACCGGCTGGTGACGTTGACCGGCGCCGGTGGAGCGGGTAAGACCCGGCTGGCAATACAGCTCGCGGGCCGACTGACCGACGAATTCGGCGACGGTGTCTGCTACGTGGATCTGGCGCCGATCACCGACCCCGGCTTGGTGCCGAGCACGGCAGCGCGCGTGCTTGGGCTACCCGACCAGCCGGGCCGCTCCACAATGGACAGCCTGCTGCAATTCGTAGGCGACCGTCGCATTCTGATGGTGTTAGACAACTGCGAGCACCTGCTTGATGCAAGCGCGTCGCTCGTCAGTGCGCTGCTGGGCGGTGCGACGCGGCTGACACTGCTCACGACCAGTCGTGAACCGATCGGCGTCGCTGGTGAGGTGGGCTGGCGGGTGCCGTCGCTGTCGTTGCAGGACGAAGCCATCGAGTTATTCAGCGATCGGGCCCGTCGTGCCCGCCCCGACTTCGCCATCACCGACGAGAACCGTGAGGTGGTATGCGAGATTTGCCGTCGCCTCGACGGGTTGCCGCTGGCGATCGAGCTGGCCGCAGCGCGGGTGCGCGCGTTATCGCTGGCCGAGATACTGGACAGCCTGCATGACTGCTTCCGGCTGTTGACCGGCGGCGCCCGCACCGCGGTACGCCGGCAGCAGACCCTGCGCGCCTCGGTGGACTGGTCGCACACCCTGCTGAGTGCGCCCGAACAGATGTTGTTTCGCCAGCTGGGCGCCTTCCCCGGTGGGTTCGACCTGGACGCGGTCCAAGCGGTGGTCGGCAGCGATATGCCGCGATACCAGGTGGTGGACCTGCTCACCTTGCTCGTGGACAAGTCGCTGTTGGCGGCCGCCGAGACCGCCGGTCGAACGCGGTACCGGTTACTCGAAACGGTGCGGCACTACGCGGCCGAAAAACTCGACGAGTCAGGGGAAGCCGACATCGTGCGTGCACGTCACCGCGATCACTACACGTCGATGGGGGCGTTACTCGACGGGCCGTCAGGCAGTGACTACGGGTGGCGCGTCGAAAAGACTGAAACTGAAATCGACAACTTGCGCGCGGCGTACGCGTATAGCCGCGAAAATGGTGACGCTGAATTGGCGTTGGCCTTGGCGTCGTCCTTGACGCCGCTCTGGCAACCACGGCCTGCCGAAGGGGTCGCCTGGTTCGACGCGATCCTTGGCGACAGCACGCATCACGAAATCGCTCCGGCTGTACGCGCGCTTGCGCTGGCCGACAGGGTCCTGCTTGTCACCATGATCGGGTGGGACGCGGATATCAAGGATCAGGCCGACGAGGCCTTGGCGCTTGCGCGCGATTGCGATAACCCCGCCCTGCTGGCTCGCGCGCTGGCTGCCTGCGGGTTGATCGCGCTCGACTCCGACACGGCCCGTGGGTACCGCCTTGAGGCAATCCGCCTGGCCCGGGAGCTGGGCGATGCGCTTCGGCTCAGCCACGTCCTCAGCGTCGAGGCCTTGGTGGCAGTTTTGACGGGCGACATGATATCCAGGCAAGCGGCGGCGCAGGAGGGGTGCGACCTCGCGGAGGCGATCGGTTACCGCGCCGGACTGATCCGGTGCCACTATTGCCTCGGACTGTCGCGGCTGGCGCAAGGCGAAACAGCCGAAGCGGTAGCACATTTCAGCACGATGTACGCCGTGGCCGAAGCGGGTCACTACACGAACTTTCAGAAGTACGCCCTCGCCAGCGAAAGTATGTCGCGCGCGTTACAAGGCGAAGCCGTTGCGGCACGGGTCGCGGCGTGCGATGCCCTCGAGGGCGCCGACGAATATGGCGACATCACCGCCGGCCTTGCCTACACGGCATTGGGAGTGGCGGCGCTCGCCGCCGGAGACACACCGACCGCGCAGAGCGCAACCGGTGCGGCCTGCCAGCGCGCCGCAAATGCCCCGCCCTCTTCCGCGGCCCTGTTTCGCACGTTCGGTGCCCAGGCCGAACTCGCCAGCGGGAACCTTGGCGCAGCGCGCTGCGCCGCCGACGAGGCGGTCACGACCGCGACCGGGTGCTACTCGGCGTGGGCGTTGACCACCCGCGGGCGAGTGGCGCTCGCCCAGGACCAGCTGGATCAGGCTGAGCGCGACGCTCACGACGCGCTGACGTGTGCAGCCGGATTAGACGCGTACCTATTCGTTTCCGACACTCTGGAGTGCCTCGCCGTGGTGGCCGGCGATGTCGGCAGTCACCGCGAAGGCGCCCGCCTATTCGGTGCGGCCGACGCCATCCGGCAGCGCATGGGCGCGGTCCGCTTCAAGGTCTGGGACGCAGGCTATGAGGCGTCGGTGGCAGCGCTGCGAGACACCATGGGCCAGGCCGACTTTGACTCCTCGTGGGCGGAGGGCGCGGCCCTGTCCACCGTGGAGGCAATCGCCTACGCGCGGCGTGGCCGCGGCAAGCGCAAACGGCCCACCAGCGGCTGGGCCTCACTCACACCCACCGAGCTCGACGTCGTGCGACTGGTCGGAGAAGGCTTGGCCAACAACGACATTGCCACAAGGCTATTCATCTCACCCCGCACCGTGCAGACCCACCTCACCCACGTCTACACCAAACTGAGCTTGAGTTCGCGCTTCTACCTTGTCCAAGAAGCGGCTCGTCACGCCTGATCAACCCGCTTGCTCGCTGAGTTCGCGGCGATCGAAGCTGTCGTGGATCACCCGCCACGACGCGAACCCATCGCCCGCGACGTGCAGCGTGATCTGCGGGTCGCAGCCGCATTCCTCGACGCGATGTGGTTGCCGATCGTCGATGGGCACGACATGGATTTCACGGGTCCCGATCCAGCCGGTCCACCATCTGCTGCCGGGACAGGCACGGCCGATCTCGGTGCAGTGGGCAGGATCGATGATCACGCCGACCGCGGCCACGCGTCGATGTACTGGTCCATGACGGCGTGCCACTGCATGGCCCGGATCTCGTCGCCGGCGGCGCGGGCCTGTTTGAGGTGCTCACGCGCGAAAACCAGGCAGCGCCCGATTCGTGCGGTGTCCGCGATCGTTGCCATATCTGACCTCCCTCGACAAGGGGAAAGAAGGACCGGTTGGCGTCATTGGCGCTCGGCCAGCACTCGCATCGTCGCACGGAACCCCTGTGTTTCGCGCGGCGACACACGCTGCAGAGCCGAGCTGGGAAACAGTCGTCTAGCCGATCTGCAGCGGATCGATCTGCACGCGGACCGGCTCGCTGGTCTGCCGGGCGCTGACCACGGCGACGCCGCGCCGCAACTCCCCTGCCAGCGCCAGACCCTGCTCGCGGTTCACCCGCACCAGCATCCGGCTGACCGGCTCGTCGGCGGCGACGCCGGGTGGCCGCCGCGCACCCGCCGGCAGCGGCACCGGACCGAGCAGCTCGGCGGTGTCCGGCAGGCGGAGTTCCGCCAGCAACGCCGCCACTGCGGCGCCGGCGCCGTCGAGAGCGGCCATGTGCACACACGGCGGCAACGCGACCTCGGCACGGGCCGCCAACTCGGCTTCGGCGTGACCGACGGGATCCCAGCGGATCAGCGATTGCACCGTGGGAATGGATGCCTCGGCGACAACGGCCACCACCCCGCCGTCCTCACCGTCCCCCCGGGGGCGCACCAGCGCCGCGGCGGCCATCCAGCGTCGCAGCGTGTCCTCGGCGGCGCGCAGATCCTGACGACCGAGCAGCGCCCAGCTGTCGAGCAGCAGCGCCGCGCCGTATCCGCCGGCGGCCCGCGGTTCGGCGCCGGGAGTGGCCACCACCAACACCGGTCGGGCGTCGACCTCGGACACCACCGTCTCACCCGCGGAGGTGACCACCGTCGTGCCGGCAAATGCGCGACCCAGCTCTTCGGCTGTGCGGCGGGCGCCCACGACGACGGCGCGCACTGCGTCCGATCCGCATGTGCCGCAACGTAATGCCGCATCGGCCCGGCCGCACCAGCGGCATACCGGTGCCGTTCCGCCCTTATCCTCCAGGGACAGTGGGCCGGTGCAATGCCGGCAGCGGGCGATCGCCCGGCATCGCGCACACGCCAGTGACGGGACGTAGCCGCGCCGCGGCACTTGCACCAGCACCGGCATCTCAGCCTGCAGCGCCGTGCGGGCGGCGCGCAGCGCGACCGACGGCAGCCGTGCGGTGCGCGCCGCCGGGTCGCGCTCGTCGGCGTAGCCGCCGTCGTCGAGGGCCACCACCCGCGGGGTCCGGGCGCGCACCACTGGCCGCGCTGCGAGCACGTCGTGTGCCCAGCCGCTGCGCACCAGCGCCTGCGCCTCCGCGGTGCGGGCGTATCCCCCGATCACTGCGGCGCAGCGCATCTGGTGTGCGCGCAGCATCGCCACCTCGCGCGCGTGCGGGTAGGGCGCCCGCGGCTCGGCGAGCGTGTCGTCGCCGTCGTCCCACACCATCACCAGCCCGAGATCGTTCACCGGCGCGAATACTGCGCTGCGAGTGCCGATCACCAGCCGCGCACTACCGCGGAGTGCGGCCAGCCAGCGCCGGTAGCGCGCAGACGGACCCAGGCCCGCCGACAACGCGACCACGGCGCCCTCGTCGATCAGCCCCGTCGCCGCCCGCCACATCGCGTCGACGTCGCGCTGGTCCGGGACGATCGCCAGGACCGCGCGGCCGGTCTGCACGGTCTGCGCAGCAGCCTCGGCGAACCGGTCGACCCACAGCTCACCGGGCAGCGCCTGCCACACCGCGCGCGCGGCACGCGTCTCGGCCAGCGCCGTCAGGAACTGCCCGCCGCTGCTGTAGACCTCCCACCCGGCCCGATTGACATCGTCGACCGTTAAACGCTCTGGCGGCGTTGGGCTTTCGCGCTCCACCTTGGCGTGCCGCGGCGGCACCGCAAGCCGCAGCACGTCGGCACGGGTGCCGGCGTAGCGGGCCGCGACGGCGTCGACCAGTCGGCGGATCTCCGGGGTGAGCACCGCCTCGGGCGACACCACGCGGTCGAGCCAGGCCAGCTTGCCGACGTGATCGGTCTCGGTGCGGCGTTCCAGGATGAACCCGTCGACCAGTCGGCCGTGGAAGCGCAACCGCACCCGCACACCGGGTTGGGCATCATCGGATTGCTCCTGCGACACCAGATAGTCGAATTCGCGGTCCAGGTGCGGCACCGACAACATCGGCAACACCCGAGCAATCGGCTCGAATTCGGCAGCCTGCCGGGTCCGGGTGGTCACTCGCCAGGTTTAGCAGAGGCCGTAGACACCCGGCCGAAGAAGAAGCCCGACGTGATCAGCACCTGCGCGGCCGCATAGGTCCACCAGATCGGCACCGCCAGCGCCTCGGTCCCCAGCACGAACCGGCTGATCCCGATCATCGCGTCCGACCAGGCGAAGCACACCGCGCCGACCGCCGTCCACAGCGTCGGCAGTTGCGCCAGCAGTGCGGCCGACACCATCGCGACCAGCACCAGCATGTAGACGGTGACCGGGATCGTCATACCGTCATGGACCAACTGCGGCCAGAACCACGTCAGCAGGCCCACGCACGCCGCCCACACCAGGGCGACGGCAATCCAGCGCGTGCGCGACCGATCGGACGGCCGCGCCAGCGGCACCAGGGCACCCAGAAAACACAAGTGCGCCAACAGAAATGCACCCAACCCGAACACAAACGACGGCACCCACCAGGTAACGGCCAACAGCACATCGCCGGCAGCCGAGAACAGCAACGCCAGCATCAGCCAGCGCCGTTCCCGGACAATCGGATGCGCAGCCGCCGCGAGCACCAGCAACAACGCCATCGATGCCTTGAATACCGGTTGCGCTCCCCACACCCCGGTCAGTTCCGCGCCAGGCGGCGAACGAAGCGCCACGATGGTCAGGAACACGCCGTAAGCGATGCCGGCCCAACCGCCGGCCACCCAGGCGCCGAGCATGACCCGCGGTGCGTACGGTGTCTGCATGCCCAGCTCCGACGCCGGATCCGCCATCGATCCCATCCTGCAGAAGGTACTGGACGCCGTCCCGTTCCGGTTATCCGCCGACGACGGTGTCGAGGCGGCCCGTCGTGCCCTGCGCGATCTGCCGCGCCGCAGTTTCCATCCCGAACTCCGGGTGGAGGACCGCGCCATCGACGGGCCGGCGGGGCCGATCAACCTCCGGATCTACTGGCCGCCAACCGATGACCCCGCGCCGCCAGTGGTGATGTTCTTCCACGGTGGCGGCTTCGTCGTCGGCGACCTCGACACCCACGACGGCACAGCCCGTCAGCACGCCGTCGGCGCCTCGGCCGTAGTGGTGTCGGTCGACTACCGGCTGGCGCCCGAGCACCCGTACCCCGCCGCGATCGACGACGCCTGGGCCGCAACGCAATGGGTCGCCCGGCACGGCAGCGAGATCGGCGCCGACGCGAGTCGGCTTGCGGTGGCCGGAGATTCCGCGGGCGGCAACATCTCGGCCGTCATCGCACAGCGTTGGCGGGACGAAGCTGATCAGGGCGCCCCACCGATCTCGTTCCAGCTGTTGTGGTATCCGGCCACGCTGTGGGATTCGTCGCTGCCCTCGTTCAGCGAGAACGCCGGCGCCCCGGTGCTGGACAGCGCGGCCGTCGCGGCGTTCAGCCGCTACTACGCCGGCGAGATCGACCTGTTCAACCCACCGGTCGGGATGGCCCCGGGCCGGGCTGCCGATCTAGCCGATCTGCCCCCCGCGTACATCGCCGTCGCCGGCCACGATCCGCTACGCGACGACGGGGCCCGTTACGGCGAGTTGCTTGCCGCGGCAGGCGTTCCGGTCGAGGTGCATAACGCCGCGTCGATGGTGCACGGCTACCTGGGCTATGCCGGCGTGGTCCCGGCCGCGACCGACGCAATGGATCGCGGGTTGTCCGCACTGCGCGAGGCGCTGCACGTACGGTAGCTCCATGACGGAGCCGACCATCGCCCGACCGGAGATCGACCCGACGCTGAAGGTCCTGGTCGACGCGTTCCCGCTGACCTTCAAGGCGTCCGACGGCGTCGAGGCCGCCCGCGAGCGGCTGCGCCAACTGAAGGCGCCGCCGGAGATGCTGCCGGATCTGCGCATCGAAAACCGCATCATCGGGCACGGCGACGTCACCGACGTCCCGGTCCGCATCTATTGGCCGCAGTCCGAGCCCGGCAACCTGCCGATCGTCGTCTTCTACCACGGCGGGGGCTTCGCGCTCGGCGATCTGGACACCCACGACCCGGTCGCGCGTGCGCACGCCGTCGGTGCCGACGCCATCGTGGTGTCCGTCGACTACCGGCTGGCCCCCGAGCACCCCTTCCCGGCCGGGTTGGACGACTCCTGGGCCGCCCTGCAGTGGACCGCTGAGCACGCCGCCGAATTGGGTGGCGACCCCGCCCGGATCGCCGTCGCCGGCGACTCGGCCGGCGGCAACTTTGCCGCGGTGATCGCCCAGCGGGCGCGCGACGAGGGCGGACCCGCGCTGGCGTTCCAACTGCTCTGGTACCCGTCCATCACCGCCGACCTGTCGCTACCGTCGTTCACCGAGAACGCCGACGCGCCGATCCTGAACCGCGACGTCATCGACGCATTCCTGACCTGGTACGCCCCCGGGCTGGACATCAGCGACCCGAAGACGCTGCCGGCCACGCTGGCGCCCTGCAACGCGTCCGACTTGTCCGGGCTGGCCCCGGCTTTCATCGGCAGCGCGGAACACGATCCACTGCGCGACGACGCCGCGGTGTACGCGGCGCTGCTGAATGCCGCCGGCGTGCCCGCCGAGCTGAGCAACGAGGGCAACCTGGTGCACGGCTATGTCAGCTTCGCGCTGATCATCCCGGCCGCGGCGGAGGCGACCAACCGCGGTCTGACCGCCCTGAAGGCGGCACTGCACTAGATAGGCGGTACCGTCGGTATCGACTAACCGGTTGTCGTAGCTCGTCGAGGAGGTACCGGTGAATTCTGATCGGACCCGATTACCACTGCCTGATCGTCGGCGCGGGATTCTCCGGCATCGGCGCGGGGATCAAGCTCGACCAAGAAGGCTTCAGCGACTACCTGATCGTCGAAGCCGGCGAAGAGGTCGGCGGCACCTGGTACTGGAACACCTATCCCGGTATCGCCGTGGACATTCCGTCGGCGTCCTATCAGTTCTCGTTCGAGCAGCGGCCGGACTGGTCACGCACGTACGCGCGCGGCGGCGAACTGAAGGCGTACGCCGAACACTGCACCGACAAATACGGGGTCCGGCCGAAAATCCGTTTCAACACCAGAGTTCTTGGTGCCGAGTTCGACGACGAGCGGTCGCTGTGGCGGGTGCAACTCGATCCCGGTGGCGAGATCACGGCGCGATTCATCTACAACGGCAGCGGGGTGCTCACCGTGCCCAAGCCGCCCGACATCGACGGCGTCGACTCCTTCGACGGCGTGGCAGTGCACACCGCCCGCTGGGACCACAGCCTCGACCTGACCGGCAAACGCGTCGCCGTGATCGGCACCGGCGCGTCGGCGGTCCAACTGGTTCCACAGATCGCGCCAATTGTCAAAGAGCTCACCGTATTTCAGCGCACACCGATCTGGTGTTTCCCGAAGTTCGATGTGCCGCTGCCCGCTCCGGCGCATTGGGCGCTGCGACTGCCCGGCGCCAAGACCCTGCAGCGGTTGATCACCCAGAGCTATGTCGAGGTGACCTTCCCGTTGCCCGCTCAGTACTTCACGGTGTACCCGCTGGCCCGCTGGATGGAGTCGCTCGGCCGCGCCTACCTGCGCCGGAAGGTGCGCGATCCCGCTGTGCGCGAACAACTCACCCCGAGTTACGCGATCGGCTGCAAACGTCCCGGCTTCCACAACAGCTACCTGTCGACCTACAACCGCGACAACGTGCGCCTGGTGACCCAGCCGATCGACAAGATCACGCCGTCAGCGGTCGCCACCACCGACGGCACCAGCCACGAGATCGATGTGCTGGTGCTGGCCACTGGTTTTCACGTCTTCGACGCCGAAAGCACGCCGACTTTCGCGGTCACCGGCAGCGGCGGCCGGTCGTTGAAAGAGTTCTGGGAGGAGAACCGGGCGCAGGCCTACGAGGGAACGACGATCCCCGGCTTTCCCAACTTCTTCTCCACGATGGGCCCTTACGGCTACGTCGGCTCGTCGTACTTTGCGTTGATCGAGGCGCAGACACACCACATGGTGCGCTGTATGAGACGAGCTCAGCAGCGCGGCGCCAACCGCGTCGAGATCAGCGAGGAAGCCAACGCCCGCTACTTCGCCGAGCAGTTGAGCCGCCGGCACCGCCAGGTGTTCTGGCAGGACAGCTGCCGGGGGGCCAACAGCTACTACTTCGACAAGAACGGCGACGTGGCGCTGCGACCCGCCACCACATTCGAGGTCTATTGGCGCAGCAGGCGATTCGACCTCGACGACTACCGGTTCACCGGCTAGAGATTCTGGTCAGCCGCGTTTGACGGCTCGGTTGACACCAGCGCCCGCAAATGACGGCGGTAGGCACTGCGGCCGATCGCGGTGAGGCCGAACCACCAACGGCCGTAATAGACGTGTATGTCAACGTATTGTCTGGCAACAAGTTCCGCTGTTCGCCGGCGGAGTTCGTCGTCGCCGACCCGCAATATCTTGGCGAAGAATTTGGCGTCGATCGAGTCGACGCCGGCTAGCATCGCACACACGATGGTCTGCTGCCGGAGCTCGATCGCCGGGTCTTTCACCGGCGGTTGATCGGGCGTTTTCCGCATTGTTCGCGCGTCGACGCCATACGGATCGACGAGCCAGGGTAACCACGCGGCGGCGATCACCGGCGCCATGAAAACGACGAACGGCAGCAGGTAGGACAGCGGGGTGCCACGGCGCGCACCCGCAGCCGCCCACGTCCACCAGTGCAACGACGCTGCGACCGCCAGGCCGACGATCGCCACCACGATGACCAGGCTGAGGAGGCCGAGGAGGCTCGTCAGAAGGAAAACGCGGCGCGAGAAGAGCCGAAGTCGCCGCGGGTAGATACGCGTCATCCGCCTGGCTTGCCACCAGGTCGCCGCCACCGACGCCGTCGGCAGGATGATCACGGCGACCAGTGTCAACCGCAACGTTTTCGATCCGTAGAACAGGGCGAAGACGGCTCCCCACGCCGCGTAGAGGAGAACGGAAGGCTCAAATCTCGCGTGTAACGTCCGCCGAGCCGCGTGCACATCCGCCAAGGTGCCGAGTGGGCGCGCGACTGACATAGGTGTCAATTTATCGCGTGACACCAGCGCCGGCGATCCCCCGCACACAGCGGGGGCTCTGCGATTGTTGCGCCTGAACTAAACGGCGCGCTTGAGGTCGTCGACCTTGTCCAGGCGCTCCCACGGCAGGTCGATGTCGGTGCGGCCGAAGTGGCCGTAGGCAGCGGTCGGCGCGTAGATCGGACGCAGCAAGTCCAGGTCGCGGACGATCGCGCCCGGCCGCAGGTCGAAGACCTCGGGCACGATCTTCTCGATCTTGACCGGGTCGACGGTGGCGGTGCCGAACGTCTCGATGAACAGACCGACCGGGGCCGCTTTGCCGATGGCGTAGGCCACCTGCACCTCGACCCGCTCCGCCAGACCGGCAGCGACGATGTTCTTGGCCACCCAGCGCATCGCGTACGCCGCCGACCGGTCCACCTTTGACGGGTCTTTGCCGGAGAACGCGCCACCGCCGTGGCGGGCCCAGCCGCCGTAGGTGTCGACGATGATCTTGCGGCCGGTCAGGCCCGCGTCACCCATCGGACCGCCGACGACGAACTTACCGGTCGGGTTCACCAGCACCCGAGTCGACGACGAGTCCAGCGACTCGTGCGCCAGGTCCGCCAGGACGGTCTCGAGCACATGCTTGCGGATGTCCGGGTCGAGCGTCTTGACCAGGTCGATGCCTTCGGCGTGCTGGGTGGAGACCACGACGGTGTCCAGCCGGGTCGGGACGTTGTCTTCGTATTCGATGGTGACCTGGGTCTTACCGTCCGGGCGCAGGTAGGGCAGCGTGCCGTTCTTGCGGACCTCGGTCAGCCGCCGTGCCAGCCGGTGCGCCAGCGCGATCGGCAGCGGCATCAGTTCCGGGGTGTCGCTGATCGCGTAACCGAACATCAGGCCCTGGTCGCCGGCGCCCTGCGAGTCCAGCGGGTCCGCGGCACCCTCGACGCGCGTCTCGTGCGCGGTGTCCACACCCTGGGCGATGTCGGGCGACTGCCGGCCGATGCCGATGTTGACGCCACAGGTCTCGCCGTCGAAGCCCTTGTCCGAGTGGTCATAGCCGATGTCGAGGATGCGCTCGCGGACGGTGTTGGTGATGTCGGCGAAAGCCTCCTTGGCCGACGTCGTCACCTCGCCGACGACGTGCACCTGTCCGGTGGTCACCAATGTCTCGACGGCGACACGCGAATGCGGGTCTACGGCCAGCAGTGAGTCGAGCACCGAGTCGCTGATCGCGTCACAGATCTTGTCTGGATGCCCCTCGGTCACCGATTCGCTGGTGAACAACCGACCGTTTTCGCTCACACTCTCTCCCCTTCAAGACACACATGGAAAATCGTTAGTTAGGCAAATTATATCGACAGGCTGGTACATGTTACCGACCGATCCGAGAAGCTCTGAGCGCTAGGTGGCTTCCTCGGTACCGCGCTGTAGGAACGTGGCGATCGCGTCCACGATACGGCTGGCCATCAAAGTCTTGGAACCGGGCTGCAGCGCCGACTCGGTGCCGTCGGCCGCCAGCAGCCAGCCGTCATTGTGGTCCACCTCGAACGCCTTGCCGTCGCCGACGGCGTTGACCACCAGCAGGTCGCATCCCTTACGCCGCAACTTGGCCCGCGCATGAAACAGCACGTCACCGTTCGCGTCGCCGGTCTCGGCGGCGAATCCGACGATGGCTCGCATGTTGGGCAGCTGCCCGGCGGTGCGGGCCTGGACGGCCGCAGCCAGCACGTCGTCGTTGCGGATCAGGTCGATTTGCGGCGCCGAGTCGTCAGAGGCTCCCTTTTTGATCTTGGCGGTCGCAACGTTCGCCGGCCGGAAGTCGGCGACGGCCGCCGCCATCGCCAGCACGTGGACGTCGGGCGCGTGCTTGGACACCGCATCGCGAAGCTGCTGGGCGGTGCTGACGTGGACGACCTCGACGCCGGCCGGGTCGATCAACCCGGCGGTGTGCCCGGCGATCAGAGTGACTTCGGCTCCACGCTGGGCAGCCACCCGTGCCAGCGCGTAGCCCTGCTTGCCGGAACTGCGGTTGCCGATGAAGCGAACCGGGTCGATCGGCTCGCGGGTACCCCCGGCGGTCACCAGCAATTTGACGCCGGCCAGGTCGTAGGGCATCGAGTCGTGCCGTTCCAGCAGCAACTGGGCGAAGGTGACGATTTCCTCGGCCTCGGGCAGCCGGCCTGCGCCGCTGTCCTCCCCGGTCAGCCGCCCCGACGCCGGTTCGAGCACCACGGCGCCGCGGCGGCGCAGTGTGGCGACATTGTCGATGGTGGCGGGATGCTGCCACATCTCGGTGTGCATGGCCGGAGCGAACAGCACCGGACATCGCGCGGTCAACAGCGTCGCGGTCAGCAGGTCGTCGGCGCGGCCGTGGGTGGCACGCGCAAGCAGGTCGGCGGTGGCAGGCGCCACGACCACCAAGTCGGCGCCCTGGCCGATGGCGACATGTGGCACCCGCGGCACGTCCTCGAACACCCCGGTCTGGACGGGCTCGCCGGACAGCGCCTCGAAGGTGGCGGCCCCGACGAACCGCAGCGCGGACTCGGTGGGAATGACACGGACCTGATGGCCGGCCTCGGTGAGCTGACGGACGACGGTGGCGGCTTTGTAAGCGGCGATGCCCCCAGCGACGCCGACGACGATCCGCTTGCGATCCGTCCGCTTCTCACTCGAGAGGCTCATCCGTGGCCCGCCTCGACTCCGCTATTCGCCTTCGGTGTGCTCGAGCAGGTCGCCGTGGATCTCGCGCATCGCGATCGACAGCGGCTTCTCCTGCAGACCCGGCTCAACCAGCGGGCCGACGTACTCGAGGATGCCCTCGCCGAGCTGGTTGTAGTAGTCGTTGATCTGCCGGGCGCGCTTGGCGGCGTAGATCACCAGGGCGTACTTGCTGGACACCCGCGCGAGCAGCTCGTCGATGGGCGGGTTGGTGATACCCAGCGGCGTGTCGTAAGCACCGATGCCACCCGCAGATGGGTCGAACTGGTCAGGAACGGCGGCTAACGATGCGTCGGTCTGCGAATTACTCACGTAAATAATCTCCTGGCGGCCTATAGCGACATGCGACTAAACGGAAATCGAGTCTGGTTGGACGGTCACGCCGTCTCCGGCGAAGTGCCGACCAGCAATGATACCAATTCTGAGCATGCAGTATCCAATTGACGATTTACCACGACCTCATCGAAGTCGTCTTGGGCCGCCAATTCGATGCGTGCGGTGGCCAGCCGGCGCTCAATAACCTCCGGTGTCTCGGTCCCCCGACCGACCAGCCGGGCCTCCAACGCCTCCCAGCTCGGAGGGGCCAGAAACACCGTGGTCACCTCCGGCATGGCCAGCTTGACCGCATGGGCCCCGGCCAGGTCGACCTCGATGAGAACCGGATGTCCGGCGGCGACAGCGTCACGGACCGGCCCGGCGACGGTGCCCGAACGGTGCAGGCCACCGTGGATTTCCGCCCACTCCAGCAGCGAGCCGTCATCGATCAACTGCTGAAAGTGGTCCGGCGACACGAAGTGATAATCGACCCCGTCGACCTCGCCGGGGCGGGGCGCGCGGGTGGTCGCGGACACACTGAAATGCAGATCTGGAATCCGCTCTCGTAGGCAGCGGACAACTGTTGATTTACCCACCGCGGACGGACCGGACAGCACGAGCACGCGTGCCGTGCCGTCCGGTCCTCCGTGCGGTGCTCAACGACTCTCCCGGGAGAGGCCTTGGCGGTTGCCCGGCTCTCCCTCAGGCCTGCCGGCCTGCATCGTCGTAGGACTCAGGCGGTGAAGTCGAACTTTTCCAGCAGAGCCTTGCGCTGACGGTCGCCGAGGCCGCGCAGACGGCGCGTCGGGGCGATCTCCAGCTCAGTCATGATCTCCTGCGCCTTGACCTTGCCAACCTTCGGCAAAGCCTCCAGCAACGCGGAAACCTTCATCTTGCCCAAGACCTCGTCGGTCTCGGCATCCTTGAGCACCTGCTGAAGATTGGTGCCGCCGCGCTTGAGCCGGTCTTTGAGCTCGGCTCGCGCGCGGCGTGCGGCGGCAGCCTTCTGCAACGCTGCCGCGCGCTGCTCGTCGGTCAACTGGGGAAGGGCCACGATTCCTCCGTATTAATCAGCAACAGATTTCGAACTTTATTTGTCTCGGCCGGGTAGTCCAGCCAGCGGTGACGACCGTACCCACGCCTTCAGACGAAATCTAACCCGCCCCCCTGGTAGAAGCTACAAAGACGCAGCTTATGGCCTCGGAAAGGACTCGGTCCGGACGGCCGGGACGGCGACCGTCAGCCACCAAGACACAGCTGCGGAGCGGCCCCTTTCGCCACCGTGAAATCGCCTCTACCTGGCCTTTTATCCTCCGCGGTGCAACCAATCGATCGCCGGAGAAGCCCTCCTCCGATCGACTCGACACGGGTAAAAAACGCGAATCCGGCCCGATTACGAATATCGCGGCGTGTCGCGCGTGTCGCCGCGAACAGCGCAGCCAGCCGAAAAGTGAACGACGCCGTGTCGTAGCTCTGCAGCGGGCGCTCAGCCGGCCAGGTAAGCGACCGCGTCGCGCATCCGCTCCCCCGCCGCACGCACCGCTGCCACGCCCGGTCCGGCCCGCAGCACGTCGCGCGACACCGCGGGCAGCAATTGCCCGGAAACGGCCCCACCCAGGCCGCTGAGGGCATCAGGCCGCCCACCCTGGAAACCGACCCCGGGTACCAACACCGGCCCGCCGAGCTTGCTGACATCAGGCACCGCAGCCAACGTGGCGCCGACGACGACGCCGACGGTGCCGGGGTCCAGCGTCCGGTTGGCCGCCGCGGCCTGGTCGACGATCAGCTGGGCCACCGGACGGCCCTCGGTCTGGGCGCACTGCACGCTCGCACCCTCCGGGTTGGACGTCGCAGCCAGCACGAACACCCCGCGACCATGTGCCGCGGCACTGTCCAGCAGCGGCTGCAGCGAGCCGAACCCCAGGTACGGCGACGCCGTCACCGCGTCGGCGGCCAGCGGCGAGTCACCGGTCCAGGCCACTGCGTAGGCCGCCATCGTTGATCCGATATCGCCGCGCTTGGCGTCGGCCAGCACCAGCACGCCCGCGTCACGCAGGGCGCCGATGGTGTGCTCCAACACGGCATACCCCGCGGCGCCGTAGGCCTCGAAGAACGCGACCTGAGGTTTGACGACGGCGAAGTCGGCGTAGGCCGCGACGCAGATGTCGCAGAACGCCGCCAGGCCTGCGGCGTCGACCGGGAGCCCCCATGCCCGCAGCAACTCAGGATGCGGGTCGATGCCCAGACACAGGGGCCCGCGACGCGACATCGCGTCGGCCAGCCGGGCACCGAACCCGGGCATGGCTAACTTGCCCGCCCTTGTTCAGCGTGCTGTGCAGTTCCTGTAGTGAGCGCACACCGATGTCGCCACGGATCGCGGCCTCGATGCCCTGCACGGCCGCCGATACCCCTTGAACGGTCGTGACGCACGGAATGTTGACTCCGACTGCGGCCGAGCGGATCTCGTAGCCATCGATGCGTGGACCCGAGTTTCCGTACGGCGTGTTGAACACCATGTCGACGTCGCCCGCCCGGATGGCGTCGACGGCCGACATCGCCGGCCGGCCGGGCTGGGCTTCTTCGAAGTGCTTGCGCACTTCGTCGCACGGAATGCCGTTGCGGCGCAGCATCTCCGCGGTGCCCTCGGTGGCCAGCACCCGGAAGCCCAGATCGGCCAGTCGCTTCACCGGAAACACCAGCGAGCGCTTGTCCCGGTTGGCCACCGAGACGAAGACCGTCCCAGAAACCGGCAGTGACCCATAGGCCGCGGTCTGACTTTTGGCGAATGCGCTGCCGAAGTCGCGGTCGATGCCCATGACCTCGCCGGTCGATTTCATCTCCGGACCCAGCAGCGAGTCGACCCCCGAGCCGTCCGCGCGGCGGAACCGATGGAACGGCAGCACGGCTTCCTTGACGGCGATTGGGGCATCCGGCGCCGCGTTACCGCCATCACCGACGGCCGCCAGCAGGCCTTCGTCGCGAAGCTGAGAGATCTTGGCGCCCAGCATGATCCGTGCGCACGCCTTGGCCAGCGGTATCGCGGTGGCCTTGGAGACGAAGGGCACGGTTCGGCTGGCCCGCGGATTGGCCTCCAGCACGTAGAGCACGTCGTCCTTCAACGCGTACTGCACGTTGAGTAGACCCACCACACCGATGCCGTGCGCGATCGCCTCCGTCGCGTGGCGCACCTTCTCGATGTCGCTGCGGCCCAGGGTCACCGGCGGCAGCGCACACGCCGAGTCGCCGGAGTGAATGCCGGCTTCCTCGATGTGCTCCATGATGCCGCCGATGTAGACCTCGTCGCCGTCGCAGAGCGCGTCGACGTCGATCTCGATGGCGTCCTCGAGGAAGCGGTCAACCAGCACCGGGTGCTCGGGCGAAAGCTCGGTGGCACGGGCGATGTAGCCCTGCAGGGTGTCGTCGTCGTAAACGATCTCCATGCCCCGCCCGCCCAGCACGTATGACGGCCGGACCAGCACCGGATAGCCGATGTCGGCGGCGATCCGCCGTGCCTGCGCGAACGTGGTCGCCATGCCGTAGCGCGGCGCCGGCAGCCCGGCCGCCGACAGCAGGTCGCCGAACGCGCCGCGGTCCTCGGCGAGGTCGATGGCCTCGGGCGGGGTGCCGACGATCGGGACACCTTCGTCGGCGAGCCGCTGCGCCAGCCCGAGCGGGGTCTGGCCGCCGAGTTGCACGATCACTCCGACCACTCCCGGACCGCCGGCACCGGACAGCTGCTCGGCGTGGAAAACCTCCAGCACATCCTCGAACGTCAACGGCTCGAAATAGAGCCGGTCGGCGGTGTCGTAGTCGGTGGAGACCGTCTCCGGGTTGCAGTTGACCATCACGGTCTCGAAACCGACCTGCGACAACGTGATTGCGGCGTGCACGCAGCTGTAGTCGAATTCGATACCCTGGCCGATCCGGTTCGGTCCCGAGCCGAGGATCAGCACCTTGGGCTTGTCGGTCTGCGGGGCCACCTCGGTTTCGGCGGAGGGGTCGAGCTCGTAGCTGCTGTAGTGATAGGGCGTCTTGGCCTCGAACTCCGCGGCGCAGGTGTCCACCGTCTTGTACACCGGGTGGATACCGAGCCGCCGGCGCAGCGACCGCACGCCGCCCTCGCCGGCCAATTCCGGTCGCAACGAGGCGATCTGGCGATCCGACAAGCCGTTGTGCTTACACCTGCGCAGCAGGTCACCGTCGAGGACGGGCGCCTCGCTCACCTCATGACGCAAGGTCAGCAGCTCGGCGATCTGCGCGACGAACCACGGGTCGATCCCGGAGGCTTCGGCAACCCGGTCCACCGAGGCGCCAAGCCGCAGCGCCAGCTCGACGTCGTAAAGCCGTCCGTCGGTCGGTGTCCGCAGCCGCTCCAGGGCGTCTTCTGCGGTTCCTTCGGTGTCGGGCCCGGTCCAGAAGCCGGTGCGCTTGGTCTCCAGCGACCGCATCACCTTGCCGAGCGCCTCGATGAAGTTGCGGCCCAACGACATCGCCTCGCCGACGGATTTCATCGTGGTGGTCAGCGTCGGGTCGGCACCGGGGAATTTCTCGAACGCGAATCGCGGCGCCTTGACGACGACATAGTCCAGCGTCGGCTCGAAGCAAGCCGGGGTCTCCTTGGTGATGTCGTTGAGGATCTCGTCGAGGGTGTAACCGACGGCCAACTTGGCGGCGATCTTCGCGATCGGGAAGCCGGTGGCCTTGGAGGCCAACGCACTTGACCGCGACACCCGGGGGTTCATCTCGATGACGACCAGCCGGCCGTCGTGCGGGTCGACCGCGAACTGGATGTTGCAGCCGCCGGTGTCGACACCGACCTCGCGCAAGATGTCGATCCCTAAGTCCCGCATCCGCTGGTACTCGCGATCGGTGAGCGTCATCGCCGGCGCCACCGTCACCGAGTCGCCGGTGTGCACACCCATCGGGTCGACGTTCTCGATTGAGCACACGACGACGACGTTGTCCTTGCTGTCGCGCATCAGCTCGAGCTCGAATTCCTTCCAGCCGTAAATCGATTCCTCGATCAGCACGTTGGCGCTCGGCGACGCGGCCAGCCCGGCGCCGGCCATCCGGTCGACTTCCTCGGCGGTATGGGCCAGGCCCGAGCCCAGCCCGCCCATGGTGAAGGACGGCCGGACCACCACCGGCAGGCCGAGTTCACCAACGGTCTCGCGCACCTCGTCCATGGTGAAACACACTCGGCTGCGGGCTGATTCGCCGCCGACCTTGGCGACGATGTCCTTGAACATCTGCCGGTCCTCGCCGCGCTGGATGGCGTTGAAATCGGCGCCGATCAGCTCGACGCCGTGGCGCTCCAATGCGCCGTTCTCGTAGAGCGCGACGGCGGTGTTGAGCGCGGTTTGACCGCCCAGGGTGGCCAGCAGCGCATCGATCTTGTTGCCACGCTCGGCCTGCTGGATGATCACCTTCTCCACGAAGGCGGCGGTGATCGGTTCGACGTAGGTGTGATCGGCGTATTCCGGGTCGGTCATGATCGTCGCCGGGTTGGAGTTGACCAGGCTCACCTGCAGGCCCTCGGCGCGCAGCACCCGGCAGGCCTGGGTTCCGGAGTAGTCGAATTCGCAGGCCTGTCCGATGACGATCGGCCCGGAGCCGATCACCAGGACATGCTTGAGATCTGTCCGTCGTGGCATTACCCGCTCTCCCCGCTCATCAGGTCGACGAATTGGTCGAACAAGTACTCCGCGTCGTGCGGTCCGGCCGCGGCCTCGGGGTGGTACTGCACCGAAAATGCGCGCCCGTCGGCAAGTTTCACGCCCTCGACGACACCATCGTTGGCGCAGGTATGACTGACCAACCCCGCACCGAACGGTGTGTCGAACCGCTGGCCCGCCTCACCCTCGAGCGCGAACCCGTGGTTCTGCGCGGTGACGGCGACCCGACCGGTCGCGTGGTCCATCACCGGGATGTTGATGCCCCGGTGGCCGAAGACCATCTTGTAGGTCGACAGGCCCAACGCGCGGCCCAGAATCTGGTTGCCGAAACAGATGCCGAACAACGGGATTCCGGCACCGAGCACCTCGCGGGTCACCTCGACGATGTGGTCGGCGGTGGCCGGATCGCCGGGGCCGTTGGACAGGAACACCCCATCGGGTTTGAGCTCGGTGATCTGCTCGAAGGTTGCCGACGACGGCAGCACGCGGGTGCGCACTCCGCGGCGGGCGAAGTTGCGCGGGGTGTTGGTCTTGATGCCGAGGTCGATCGCGGCCACGGTGAACCGATGCGGCCCTTCGGGTTCCACCTCGTAGGCAACCGAGGTGCTGACCTGGCCGGCCAGGTCGGCACCCAGCATCGCTAGCTGGCCACGGACCCGCTCGGTCAACTCTTCGGGTGAGGCGAGCGATTCGCCGGAGAACACCCCCGCCTTCATCGAGCCCCGGCTGCGCAGATGCCGGACCAACGCGCGGGTGTCGATGCCGGCGATCCCGACGATCTGCTGGCGGATCAACTCGTCTTCCAGCGTTCCGGTGGCGCGCCAGTTCGAGACCCGCGGCGAGGGGTCGCGTACCGCGTAGCCGGCCACCCAGATCTTGTCCCCACGGCTTTCGCCGTCCTCGCCGTTCCAACCGGTGTTGCCGATCTGCGGTGCGGTCGCCACCACGATCTGCCGGTGATAGCTGGGGTCGGTCAACGTCTCCTGATAGCCGGACATGCCGGTGGAAAAGACTGCCTCGCCCAGTGTTTGACCGATCGCACCGAACGCTGTTCCGGTGAAGGTCCGGCCATCGTCGAGAACCAGCATCGCCTTCACAGCGCGACTCCTTCCGGCCAGCTGTGTAGCCACCCCTTGTATTCGTCGCGGTTGTCGGCGCGAAACCCGGTGTCGATTTTGACCCCTGACGGCACCCGCCACCGGATCGCCAGGATCCCGTCGCGAGCGGCGACCTTTCCGGCGATCACGTGCTCGGTCCGGATGCCGGAGATTGACTCGGTCGGGATCCAGATCGGTTGTGCGCCAGTGCGCTGCACCAGGATGCCCTCGGGGTGCCGCGTCAGCATTGCCTTGCTGCGGTAGCCCAGGTCGCCGACGGTGATCCGCTGGCTCCAGGCCGGGGCCATGGTGCAGCCCACGTAGACGCCGGGGGTGGCGATCATCGCGGGGCCGACCTGGCTGGGGAGCTCGGGCAGCGTGCCGATCAACTCCGCCTGGCGCTCCGCCCGTTTGCGCCAACCGCGCAGCATCAGCTGGATGATGAACGCGATTAGCACGGCCAGCAGCGCGGCCATGATCAGCGACGCGATCAGCGTTCCCGAATTCATCAGCGCCGCTCCTCCACGGGGCGCCGCGCTTGCGGCGCACGGTCGGGTCGCCGGCGCGGTTCATGCCGGGCTCTTTCCGTCGCGCGCGGTGATCTTGCCGCGCAGCAGGGTGGCCGTCACGGTGGCGGGCAACGTCATCGTCTCGTATGGGGTATTGGCCGAGCGGCTGGCGAAATCGGTGCCGACGACCGTCCAGGTGGCGTCCGGGTCAACGACGGTCAGGTTGGCCGGCTCCCCGATTTCCAACGGCCGGCCCTGGTCCGGCAGACCGGCGATGCGGGCTGGGTTCTCGCTCATCACCCGCGCGACGTCACGCCAGGTCAGTAGACCGGGAACAACCATCGCCTGGACGACGGCCGACAACGCCGTTTGCAGACCGAGCATCCCTGGCAGCGCGGCGGCGAATTCCACGCACTTCTCGTGCTCGGCATGCGGCGCATGATCGGTGGCCACGCAATCGATCACGCCGTCGGCCAGCGCCTGGCGCAGTGCGACCGCGTCCGAGGCCTCGCGCAGCGGCGGGTTGACCCGGTTCACGCCGTCGTAGCTGACCAGTCGGCTGTCGTCGAGGAGCAGGTGGTGCGGCGTCACCTCGGCGGTGATCGAGATCCCTTGCGACTTCGCCCATTTGACGATCTCGACGGTGCCCGCGGTGGAGGCGTGGCAGATGTGCACCCGGGCGCCGGCGTCGCGGGCCAACAGGGCGTCACGGGCCACGATCGACTCTTCGGCGGCCCTCGGCCAACCGGACAATCCCAGCCGCGCCGCGATCGGTCCCTCGTGCGCGACCGCGCCGACGGTCAGCCGAGGTTCCTCGGCGTGTTGCGCGATCAGCACGCCCAGACCGGTGGCGTATTCCAATGCACGGCGCATGATCAGCGGGTCGTCCACGCATTTGCCGTCGTCGGAGAACATCCGCACCTGGGCGGCACCAGCGGCCATCATGCCCATCTCGGTGAGATCTTTTCCGGCCAACCCGACCGTGACCGCGCCGACGGGATGGACGTCGACCAGGCCGACCTGCTGTCCGCGGTGCCAGACGTGGTCGGTGACCACCGGGCTGTCGGCGACCGGGTTGGTGTTGGCCATCGCGAACACCGCGGTGAAGCCACCGAGTGCGGCTGCGGCCGAGCCGGTTTCGATGTTCTCGGCGTATTCGCGGCCGGGCTCGCGCAGATGCGTGTGCAGGTCGACGAACCCCGGGAGCAGCACCTGCCCGGTGGCGTCGATGACATCGGCATCGACGGGAATCGAGAGTCCCGGACCGATGTCGGCGATCTGCCCGCCGTCGACCAGGACGTCGACCGGGTCCCCGTCGCCGTAGAGCCGCACTCCACGCAGCATCACGCTCATGCCATCACTCCTTTGCCGGCGAGCCCTGCGGCCGACTCGGTACCCACCAGCAGATGGAACAACACCGCCATCCGGACGTGAACACCGTTGGAAACCTGTTGCAGCACAGCCGATTGCGTTGAATCCGCCACTGACGACGATATTTCCATCCCACGCAGCATCGGCCCCGGATGCAGCACGATCGCGTGCCCGGGAAGCATCGTCTGGCGGCGGTCGGAGAGCCCGTAGCGCACCGAATACTCACGCGCGGAAGGAAAGAAGCTGCCGTTCATCCGCTCGGCCTGGACCCGCAGCATCAGCACCGCGTCGGCGGCCGGCAGTTCGGCATCCAGGTCATGGGACACCGTGACCGGCCAGTCCGCGACCCCGACCGGTAGCAGCGTCGGCGGCGCCACCAGCACCACCTCGGCGCCGAGGGTGGCCAGCAGCATGACGTTGGATCGGGCGACCCGGCTGTGCAGGATGTCGCCGACGATGACGACTCGGCGTCCCTCGATGCCGCCGAGTCGCTGCCGGATGGTCAGCGCGTCCAGCAGCGCCTGGGTCGGGTGCTCGTGGGTACCGTCGCCGGCGTTGATCACTGCAGGACCGGTGTCGTCCGCAGCGGAGGTCCAGTGCGCAAGCTGTTGTGCCGCACCGGAAGCCGGATGCCGAATGATCAGCGCGTCGGCGCCGGCGGCCCGCAGCGTCAGCGCGGTGTCGCGCAGCGATTCGCCTTTGCCCACCGACGAGCCCGCGGCGCTGACGTTGATCACATCGGCGCTCATCCACTTGCCCGCGACCTCGAACGACACCCGGGTACGGGTGGAGTTCTCGTAGAACATCGTGATGATCGTGCGGCCCCGCAGCGTCGGCAGCTTGCGGACCTCGCGGCCGACCAGTGCCTGCGCGAAGCGGTCGGCGTCGTCGAGGATCGCAGTGGCCTCGTCGCGGGACAGATCGCCGGCGGCCAGCAGGTGCCGGGTCATGAGGCGTTCTCCCGGGAGATGACGACGGCGTCGCGACCGTCCTGCTCGGCCAACAGCACGTGCACGTTCTCGATCCGCGACGTCGGCACATTCTTGCCGACATAGTCGGCGCGCAGCGGCAGTTCGCGGTGGCCACGGTCGACCAGCACCGCCAACTGCACCACCCGCGGGCGTCCGACGTCGCGCAGTGCGTCCAGCGCGGAGCGCACCGAACGACCCGAATACAGCACGTCGTCGACCAGGATCACCAGCGCGTCGTCGATGCCGCCAGCCGGTATTGAGGTGTTCTCCAGCGGACGCGGTGGCTTGGTCATCAAGTCGTCGCGGTACAGCGTGATGTCCAATGCGCCATGCGCAACCTCGGCGCCGGCGAACTCGGCGATGTTGACCGCGAGCCGGTCGGCCAAAGTCACACCGCGGGTGGGGATTCCCAACAGCACCACCCGAGGTGCGTCCGCACCGTCAAGGGCAGTTTTTTCGATGATCTGATGCGCGATGCGCGAAATGGTGCGACCCACGTCGGCCGCCGACATCAGTTCCCTCGATCCGCCGCCCGAAGCGGCGTCACCCGAGGCACCCATGCTAGATCTTGACCTCCTTCTCCGCCTCTCTGGACGGATCGTTAAAGGATGTCGACTGCCGGGCAGCCTAGCATTTGCGGGCCCGGTTGGCCGAAACGACCGGCGTGAGTTCTGACCGGCGCGCCCAAAGATCCTTGAAGTAACATCGTCCGCGTTGCTACGGACAACCCCAGCCAACCGAGGATCGGATGAGCGACCAGCCAATCGAGTCGGCCCGACCCCTGATCGGGTTCATCACGAGCGACGGCGCACCGCAGTTCAGTCCGGGAGCGATCAACCGTCCGTGGATGTCAGAGATGCGCAGAGGCTGGGCGAATCGCTGCCTGCCGATGCTGATCGCCAATCAGAGCGGCTGGGAACTGCGTAATCCGTCGGCGTTCACGGCGACATGGATGGGTGGCAGCGACATCACGAAAGTGACGGTCGCGCCCGACCGGCGCGGCCCCGGTCAATTTCTGCCCGGCTGTAATTTCGGTTACGGCATCCTGACGTGGCATCTGCCAATCCTGTTTCGCACTCCTCCCGGCTACGACCTGTTGGTCCGCGGGCCGGCGAACCATCCTAAGGACGCGATCTCGCCGCTCGAAGGTATCGTCGAAACTGATTGGACCAGCTCGGGTTTCAGCATCAATTGGAAATTCACCCGCGAATTCTTCCCGGTCCGATTCGAGATCGACGAGCCGATCTGCATGATCGTCCCGCAGCGTCGGGGCGAGCTCGAAGAGTTTGCTCCCGAGTTCAGGCCCATCGAGTCTGACGACGATCTGCGTCGCAAGCATGAGTTCTTCCACCAATCTCGTCGGGAGATGGGGCAAGTCCAGGCAGCGACAGACGCCGTCACGGGCGAGAAGGCGCCATGGCAGGGCGATTACACGCGAGGCGTGCACGCCGACGGCGAGACTGGGACGCCTGATCACCGGACTCGCCGTCAGCTTCGTCCGTTTGTACAGCTGCGGGAAGAGCAAGCTCACTAGGTGCGTGGGTTCGGGGTGTTCGTCGCCTACCTGCTCGGAGCCGTCGCGGTCACGATCGGTGCCTGGCGCGACCCGACGTCCGGGTGGGCCGGCAGTTGCTGCGACCAGGAGCAGGCGATCTGGTATCTCGGCTGGACACCGCACGCGCTCGCGCACGGTCTCAACCCGTTCTTCACGACCCAGATCGGCGCGCCGTCGGGCGTGAATCTGATGTGGAGCCCGTCGATGCCCCTGCTGGGGATTCTCGGCTGGCTCCCGGCGAAGCTCGGCGGACCGATCTTCGGATTCAACGTCCTTGTGGTGCTTGGCATAGCGCTCAGCGGATTCACCGCATGGCTGGCGATCCGCCGCTGGGCCGGCGAACTCGGCGCGGTCGTGGGAGGCGCGGTCTACGCCTTCTCGCCCTACGTCATCTCCCATGCGGCCCTGCATCTGAACCTGGCCACGGCCTGGATCCCGCCACTTCTTCTCCTCGCCATCGACGACCTGCTCGTAACGCGCCATCGACCGCCGTGGCAATCGGGGCTCGCCCTCGGAGTCCTCGGCGTCGCGCAACTGCTGATCAGTGAGGAACTGCTCGCCACCAGCGTCATCGCTGCCGGCGTCTTGGTCGGCGTCATCGCGGTTGTCTACCGCGACGCGCAGGTCCGCGCCCGGCTTCTGCCCGCGCTCGCGGTCGCCACGATGACATTCCTGCTGCTCGCGGCGTGGCCGTTGGCCGTGCAATTCTTTGGACCGCAACGGATCAGCGCGCAGGTTCAAGATCCCACGACCTTCTCGACCGACCTGCTGAACCTCATCCTTCCGACGCCCTATCAGCTCATCGCGCCGACCGCGGCGACGCGGGCATCACACGAGTTCAGCGGGCTCTATCACGAGGCGACCGCGTATCTCGGCCTACCGCTACTCATCCTGCTCGTCGTCGCGGCCGTTCGGCTCTGGAGCGATCTGCGGATCCGGGTCGCCGGCCTCACCGGGGTGGCGATCCTCGTCCTGTCGCTGGGACCGTGGCTGCACATCGGCAAAGAGGCGCTGCGCGTCCCGCTTCCGTGGCTGGCGCTAGGGAAGCTGCCACTGCTCAAGCATGTTCTGCCGGGCCGCTTTACGGTCTTCGTCTGGCTGGCGGTGGCAGTCATGGTGGCGATCGTTGTCGCGCGAGCGACCCGCCTCGCTCGACGACCGGCAGCGGCGATGGCTGCTGGCGGTGGGCATGTCACTGGTGCTGCTGCTGCCCGCTCCGCTCCCCCGTGCGCCGTTCACTACGCCGGCCTTCTTCCGCAACTGGACCAGCCACCACATCGCAGCTGACGAAACAGTGCTCGTCGCACCATATTTCGTCAACGGGGGCGAGGCAGCTCCGATGGTGTGGGCCGCTGAAGCCGACTACGGCCTCCGGATGCCGGAGGCCTACGCATACCTGCCGCAACCCAATGGCGGAACCTATTCCGGGCCTGCACAATCGCAGCTCACCTTCACCATGTTCGTGATTCAACAACGCGGCGCCTGGCTGGTGGCGCGCGGCGACGTTCGCGCGCAGATCGCCGCCGACCTCAAAGTCGCCGACGTACGCCACGTCATCGTCGGACCGGCGCAGCATTGGCAGCCGATGATCGCCTTCTTCACCGACCTCTTCGGCCGAGCACCCGAGATCGTCGACGGCGTGGCGATCTGGCGAAACATCAACGTCCGGGAAATCTCGATTGCGCCCGCCCATTAGCCTGAATCGGTGAACCTCGATGGCAATCAGGCCTCCATTCGCGAAGCCTGCGACGCCGGCCTGCTCGGCCGGGGCAGTGACGATGGTCTGGCAGCACGGAAAAGTGCTGCAGGTCAACGAGGTCGGCTACCGCGATGTCGATGCTCAGCTTCCGATGCAGCGCGACACGCTGTTCCGCATCGCCTCGATGACCAAACCGGTCACCGTCGCCGCAGCAATGACCCTGGTCGACGACGGCAAGCTCGCGCTGCGTGACCCGATCGTGCGCTGGCTGCCGGAATTCGCCGATGTGCGGGTGCTCGACGACCCGACCGGACCGTTGGATCGCAGCCATCCGGTCGCACGGGCAATTCTGGTCGAGGATCTGCTCACCCACACCAGCGGCCTGGGTTACGGGTTCTCGGTAGGCGGGCCGATCGCGCGGGCCTACGTGCGGCTGCCGTTCGGCAGTGGCCCCGACGCGTGGCTGGCCGCGCTCGCCGACTTGCCGCTGGTGCATCAACCAGGTGAGCGACTGACCTATGGCCATTCCACCGACGTGGTCGGCGTGCTGGTCTCGCGCATCGAGGGCAAGCCATTCCATCAGGTGCTCGACGAGCGAATCCTGCAGCCGCTGGGCATGATTGACACCGGATTCCACGTCACCCCCGAGGGCCGCCGACGCGCTGCGACCATGTACCGGCTCGACGGCAAAGATCAACTCCAGCACGACGTCATGGGCCCGCCGCACATCACGCCGCCGGCGTTCAGCAACGCCGGCGGCGGATTGTGGTCCACCGCGGACGATTACCTGCGGTTCATCGAAATGCTTTTGGGCGACGGGACACTCGAACGGTGTGCGGGTACTCTCCCCGGAATCGGCACGGCTGATGCGCACCGACCGGCTCACCGCCGAGCACAAGCGGCACCACTTCCTCGGATCGCCGTTCTGGATCGGACGCGGATTCGGGCTCAACCTGTCGGTCGTGACCGACCCGGCGAAGTCGGCCCCGTTGTTCGGGCCCGGTGGCCTCGGAACATTCAGTTGGCCCGGCGCATACGGGACATGGTGGCAGGCCGATCCGGCCGCCGACCTGATTCTGCTCTACCTGATCCAGAACATGCCCGCATTGTCGGCCGATGCCGCCGCCGCAGTCGCGGGCAACACCTCGCGCGCGAAACTGCAAGCGGTGCAACCGAAATTCGTCCACCGCACCTATCGAGCGCTGGAGATGTAATGGCCGAGTTCACTCCTGAGCGGATCGAGGGACCGCGACTCCTGCTACGCCTGCCGGTCATCGACGACGCCGGGCCGCTGTTTCAACGGATCGCCCGCGACCCGCAGGTCACCAAGTATCTGCTGTGGACACCGCATCCCGACGTGGCGGCGACGCGACGAGTGATCGCCGAACGGATGAACGTCGACGCGCATGTGCGAACCTGGGTGATGGTGCTGCAGCACAGCGACGAGATCGTCGGGATGATCAGTTGCGCACGCCCGATGCCGTACGCCGCAGAAATCGGCTACTGCCTCGGGCGGCGTTGGTGGGGCAAGGGTTTGATGTCCGAAGCGCTCGACATGCTGATGACCACCCTGCAGGCCGATCCCGACGTCTACCGCGTCTGGGCTACCTGCCATGTCGACAACGAGCGTTCAGTACGTCTGCTGGAGCGGGCCGAGTTCACCCGAGAAGGACGGCTGGCCCGTCATGCGATCTACCCCAACCTCGGGACCGAACCGCTCGACAGCCTGCTGTACGCCAAGCGCTGCGCTAGAGCAAGTGTCCGAGATCGACGCCGGCGTGCAAAAGTGCGAGTGAGCACCGCGCTGGCGTCGATCTCGACGCCGACTTCAAAGCAACAACTACCCGCAGCACGATGTCGGAACAGCGCGCCGCGTTGATCCGTTTCAGCGCGTCCTCGGTGAACACCGACAACCCCAGATCGGGGTTGTATCCGTGTATCTCCTTGATGTCGAGTTGGGCCAGGAAATACAGGATCTGCTTGGACACCACCTGGCCGGGCACCAGCACCGGAAAGCCCGGCGGGTAGGGCACCACGAATCCGGTTGACACCAAGGACTTTCCGTCGGCGAGCCGCCGGCCCGCCTCCCCGAGCATGACGTGTTCGCGGTCGGTGTCCTCGTAGCCTGCGTAGAACGCCGACCGCATGTCACCGAACGAGCTGGCCTCGTCGGGCCGGAAGGCGCTGTCGAACTCGCTGAAGTCCGGCAGCGGCGGCAGATCCTCGGTGATCTCCTCGACCCGGCGTAGGTGCAGGGCGCGGTCGTCTCGGCTCGCCGCGGCTTCGGTGCGGTCGAAATCGGTGGCTATCCGGCGCAACACGTCGAGCAGATAGTGCACGCTCGACCAGGTCACCCCGATGGTGAAGATCAGCAGCACGCTGTTGATCGACGTCTTGTTGATCTGGATGCCGAACCGCTCCATCAGGATCTTCTCGCGGAAGTCGTAGCCGTTCATGCCGGTCTGACCGATGTACAGCGTGACCCGCGTCGGGTCGAGCACGAACTGGTCGGAACGCCACGCCTCGTTCCAGTCCGCCAGCGCACCCTGGCGCACCTGGCGGTAGGAGCTGACCGCGGACAGCCTGAATTCGTCTGGCACCAAATCGGATTCGTCGAGGATGCGGAACCACTTGCTGATCAGCCGGTCTTTGCGGACGCGGTGCCGGAAGACCAGCGCCATGTCGTAGACGTAGCGCACCATCTGGAAGCCTTCGATGTCGACCTGGCGGCGGGCCAGATCCAGCGAGGCGAGCAGTTGCTGGTTGGGCGAGGTCGAGGTGTGGGTCAGGAACGCCTCACCGAACGCGTCGCGGGACTGCGAGTTGAAGTCCTGGTCGCGGATGTGGATCATCGACGCCTGCCGCAGCGCGGACAGCGACTTGTGCGTCGAGTGCGTGGCGTAGACCCGCACCCGGGCCTGGCTGGGGTCGGGAAGCAACCGGTGCTCGCTCCACTCGGCGCGGTCGATGCCGTGCATCGACTCCCGCCACTGCAGGTACTCCTGGGCGTAGGCCGGTGACGACAGCATCGATTCGAGTTGCTCGGCGGCGATCATCGCGGTGCGTTGCCGCGCCCACGGCACCGCGGTGGCGAACGCGTACCACGCCTCGTCCCACAGGAAGCAGATGTCCGGCTTGATCGCCAGCACCTCTTCCATCACCCGCCGCGGGTTGTAGACGACGCCGTCGAATGTGCAGTTGGTGAGCAGCAGCATGCGCACTTTGCTCAGCTGCCCGGCAGCCTCGAGGTCGAGCAGCGCCTTCTTGATGGTCTGCAACGACACGGCGCCGTAGATCGCGAACGGTTGCAGCTCGTAGGCATCCAGGTACAGCGGGTACGCCCCGGCCAGCACCAGACCGTAGTGGTGCGACTTGTGGCAATTGCGGTCGATCAGCACGATGTCGCCCGGGCGGGTCAGCGACTGCACGACGATCTTGTTCGCGGTCGACGTTCCGTTGGTGACGAAGTAGGTGTGGTCGGAGTTCCAGGTGTGCGCGGCCTTGTCCATCGCTTTTTTGATGTTGCCGTGCGGGTCCAGCAGTGAGTCCAGGCCACCCGAGGTGGTCGAGGTCTCGGCCATGAAGATGTTGCGGCCGTAGAACTCCCCCATGTCGCGCAGCGTCTTGGAGTTGAAGATGCTGGCGCCGCGCGCGATGGGCAGGGCATGGAACTGGCCGGCCGGCCGTGCCGCATAAGCCCGCAGCGCGTCGAAAAATGGTGTGGAGTAACGATTCCTGATACCGGCGAGCACGGTGGTGTGCAGATCGGTGACGTCGTTGAGCCGGTAGAAGGTGCGGTCGTAGACGTCGGACTGGTCCTCGGCCTCGGCGGCGATCGACTCGTCGGTGAGCAGATAGAGGTCGATGTGCGGCCGCAGCTCGCGGATCCACTCGCCACACTCGACCCAGTCGTGGGTGCGGTCGGTGGCCACCACGTCGTCGTTCGGGCCCAAGCAGTGTGGTCATCAGTGGCACCCGGTCGTGGGACCGCAACGGAATGTCGTGCCGAATGATCGCGGCCTGGATCTCCCCGTTCAGTGCGACCGCGGTGATGGCGTCCTCGACGCTGGAGACCACCAGCAGCTCGAACTGCACGTCGTCGCCGACGTCGCGAATCGCGCGCAGGCTTTCGGCCAATCCTTCGGGCGCGGTGATCGGGGCGTCGTCGGCGAGCAGCACGGTGTAGAACTGCTGCTCCTTGGCCCGCGCCACCAATTCCTGATCGGCCAGCGACGAGGAGGTGTCGAACAACGCTGCGCGGTCGCCGTATTCGGAGAGCAGTCGCACGGCCAGCGACACCTGTTCGGCGAGGCTCACCGTGGCGAGTTGATCCAGATAGCCGCAGTAGGTCGCCAGGTTCTCCGGGCCCGGGTAGATCCAGTAGCGCTCGTAGGCGCTGAGGCGGTTGAGCAGACGCCGCACCCGGGCGGCTTCGTGCGCGGTGTCCATCCCGGCGCGGTCGACGACGGCCAACTGGTGGCACGCGTCGTCGAGCAGATTCCAGGTGTCGATGCGCGAGTACGACGGGTTCGCCACCGCCGCCAGCGCGGAAACACACAGCCGTCTCGGGCGCCTGCCGTCTCGGTCCATATCGCCAGTGTGTCCCTCCGTCAACCAGGATGCGGGCGTTTGGTCACCTGTACCCGGATTGCCACACCTGTCACAACGGGCTGGTTCAGGCCTCGAAGTCGTCGTCGCTTTTCGGCCGCGGGTGATCGGAATCCAGCGCCGCGGCGGCGCGACCTCGGTGACGTCAGACAGCGATCGCACCACGGCTTGGGTCAACGCCATGATCGCGGCCATCACCGGAAGCAACGGCCGGAACGGCGTGACGGCCGTGCGAACCGTCTCGATGCGGCGGGCCAGCACGAGACGCTCGATCGAGTGATACAGCCACGCGCCGACCCCGAGCGCATAGATCGCCAGCGCCGCCGCGATCGCCGCCTGCCCGTAGGCCGCGCACATCACCGCGCCCAGAATCACCGTCGCCGCCAGGATGCCGGCGATCAGAGCGCGCAGCTCCAGCCGGGTCATGACTCGCCGGCGGCAGCGCTGGTCGGTTCGTCTCCTTCTCGGGCCCCTTCCGGCGCCCGCATCGTCGCCGGACGACCGCTTGAGCGGCCGCCCGGATCTGCGGTGTCACCAGCATCACCTGGCCCAGCACCCCGTTGACGAAGCCCGGCGAGTCGTCGGTGGACAGCTCCTTGGCCAGCTCCACCGCCTCGTCGACGGCGACCGGCGCCGGCACGTCGTCGGCGTGCAGCAGCTCCCACACCGCGACCCGCAGGATGGCCCGGTCCACGGCCGGCAGCCGTTCCAGCGTCCAGCCCTGCAGATGCGACGCGATCAAGTCGTCGACGTGGGCGGCGTGCTCGGTGACGCCGCGGGCCACCGTCACCGTGTACGGGTTCAGCGGCGCCACATCAGCTTTGGCCTCCGCCAGCGCGGTGCGGGCGTCGGCCGCCTCGGCCGGGGTCAATCCGCGAGCCTCGGCTTCGAACAACAAGTCGACGGCGCGCTTGCGCGCCTGGTGCCGTCCCTTCGGACGGGCCGACTCACGCGTTGACACGTCCCAGGTAGCTGCCGTCGCGGGAGTCGACCTTCAGCTTGTCGCCGGTGTTGATGAACAGCGGAACCTGAAGCTCGGCGCCGGTCTCCACGGTCGCCGGCTTGGTGCCGGCGCTGGACCGATCACCCTGCAGACCCGGCTCGGTGTGGGTGACGACGAGTTCGACGGTCACCGGAAGCTCGATGTACAGCGGCGCGCCGTTGTGGAACGCCACCTGCACCGGCAGGCCCTCCAGCAGGAACCGGGAGTCGTCGCCGACCAGCGACTCCGGCAACGGGTGCTGCTCGTAGTCCTGGCTGTCCATGAACACGAAGTCGGTGCCGTCGCGGTAGAGGTAGGTGGTGTCGCGGCGGTCCACCGTCGCGGTCTCCACCTTCACCCCGGCGTTGTAGGTCTTGTCGACGACCTTCCCGGAGAGCACGTTCTTCAGCTTGGTGCGCACGAACGCCGGACCCTTGCCGGGCTTGACGTGCTGGAACTCGATGATCTGCCACAGCTGGCCGTCGATCACCAGCACGAGTCCATTCTTGAAATCGGCAGTGCTTGCCACAGTCGGTGAATCTCCTACAAGATCGCCAGTTCCTTGGGGAACCGGGTGAGCAATTCCGGTGCGTGTCCGGAGGTCTCGTCTGCCACAACCAGCGTGTCCTCGATGCGGACGCCGCCGCGGTCGGGCAAATAGACGCCGGGCTCCACGGTGACCACAGAGCCCGCACGTAGTGTACCGGCGGCGGTGGCGTTGATCCCCGGCGCTTCATGGATCTGCAGCCCCACCCCGTGGCCGAGACCATGACCGAAGTGGGCGCCGTGCCCGGCGTCGACGATCACCTCGCGCGCCGCCGCATCCACGTCGGCCAGGCCGGCTCCGGCTTCCAGCGCAACCCGGCCGGCTCGCTGCGCGGTCGCTGACCAGCTCGTATATCTCCAGCTGCCAGTCGGCGGCCTTGCCCAGTACGAAGGTGCGGGTCATGTCGGAGTGATAACCGCCGACCAGGGCGCCGAAGTCGATTTTGACGAAGTCGCCGGCGGCCAGCACCGCCTCGGTGGGCCGGTGATGCGGGATCGCCGAATTCGCCCCGCTCGCCACGATCGTCTCGAACGAGACGCCGTCGGCGCCGTGGTCCAGCATCAGCGCCTCCAGCTCGCGGCCCACCTCGAGCTCGGTGCGGCCCGGCCGCAGCCCGCCGCGGGCGATCAGGTCGGTCAGCGCGGCGTCGGCGGCTTCGCAGGCCAGCCGCAGCAGCGCCACCTCGCCGGCGTCTTTGATCTCGCGCAGCGCCTCCACGGTCTGTGCGGCGCGGACCAACTCGGTGCTCGCCGGCCTCGGCCGACGCGGCGGCCAGCGCGTCGTAGGCGTCCACCGTGACCACGTGGCTCTCGAAAGCCCACCCGCTGCGCCCCGGCGGCCGCGGCCCGCCCGGCGAGGTAGCGCCCGCAGGCCCGCTCGATGGCCACTTCCAGATCGGGCGCCTGCTGGGCGGCCTGGGTGCGGTAGCGACCGTCGGTGGCCAAAACGGCGTCATCATCCGTCCGCGAACACCAGCAGAGCAGCATTCGACCCGGTGAAGCCGGACAGATAGCGAACGTTGATCAGGTCCGTGACCAGCATCGCATCCAGTTCGGCCGCGCGAAGTCGAGCTCCGAGTGCGGCTCGCCGCTGGGAATGTGTCACGCCAGCTGACGCTACTCGCTACGCTGTGGCCCCATGACTAACTGGATGCTGCGCGGCCTGGTGTTCGGCGCCGCGATGGTCGTCGTTCGGCTGTTTCAGGGGACGCTGATCAGCGTGTGGCAGACGCAGGCCGCACTGATCAGCATCGTGCTGCTCCTTCTGTTCATCGTCGGCGTGGTCGCCTGGGGTCTCATCGACGGCCGCGAGGACGCCGCAGCCAACCCCGACCCGGACCGCCGCGGTGATCTGGCGATGACGTGGCTGCTGGCCGGTCTGGTTGCCGGGCTGCTCAGCGGTGCGGTGACCTGGCTGATCTCGGTGTTCTACAAGGCGCTGTACGTCGGTGGGCTGATCAACGAGCTCACCACGTTCGCGGCCTTCACCGCCCTGGTGGTGTTCCTGGGCGCGATCAGCGGGGTGGCCATCGGCCGCTGGCGGGTCGACCGTGCGGGCGCCTACAAGCCGCAGAGCGGCGCCCGCGTGGCGAGGAAGAGCGCGCCGACACCGACGTGTTCGCCGCGGTCCGCTCGGAGCAGGCCGCCGCCGAGGGCGCCGCCGAATGGCCGCAGGAGCAGTCGAGCGCCGTGGCGACCGCCGAACGCGAGTACGAGGCGCCGACGGCCTACAGCCAGGAAGCCGAAGCACACGACCGAGGCTCCAGCCCGGCCGCCAGCGAGGAAGAGACCAAAAAGATTGCGTGGCCGCCGCCCAGCGCTGAGAAGACCGAGGCGCTGCCGGCCCACGGGCATTCCGAACCGGCCACCGAGCACATCGAAAAGCCGAAGACCGACTAGACGTGATGTCCAGGGAGGCTGGCCAGATAGCGCAGGGCCAGCAGATACCCCTGGACGCCGCATCCCACGATGACCCCGGTCGCGACCGGGCTCAGATACGAGTTGTGCCGAAACTCTTCGCGGGCATAGACATTGGAGATGTGCACCTCGATCAAGGGCGCGCTCAGCTCGGCGCAGGCGTCGCGTAACGCGATCGACGTGTGGGTCAGCCCGCCGGCATTGAGGATCACCGGCTCTTTGGCGTCAGCGGCCTGGTGGATCCAGTCCAGCAGCTGAGCTTCGCTGTCGCTTTGTCGCACAACGACTTTCAGTCCGAGCTCGGCCGCCTCGCGTTCGACCAGCGCGACGAGATCATCATGGGTGGTGTCGCCGTAGACCTCCGGCTCGCGGCGGCCCAGCCGGCCGAGGTTGGGTCCGTTGATGACGTTGATCGTCGCCGGCGGAACGCTCATCGCGTGCCCACCTCCGCGTAGGCGGCCGCCAGCAGGGCCGGGTCCGGTCCCTCCAGCCGGCCGGGCTTGGCCAGCCCGTCGAGCACCACGAACCGCAGCACCCCTGCACGGGTTTTCTTGTCGCCGGCCATCGACTCCAGCAGTTGCGGCAGCGCGTCGGCGTCGTAGCTGGTCGGCAATCCCAGTGAGGTCAGGATGTCGCGGTGGCGCTGCGCGGTGGCGTCGTCGAGACGCCCGGCCAGCCGGCCCAATTCGGCGGCGAACACCATCCCCACCGAGACCGCGGCGCCGTGACGCCACTGGTAGCGCTCCCGCCGCTCGATCGCGTGGCCCAAAGTGTGGCCGTAGTTCAGGATTTCGCGCAGCTCCGATTCCTTCTCGTCGGCCGCAACCACCTCGGCCTTGACGACGATCGCGCGCCGGATCAGCTCCGGCAGCACCTCCCCCGACGGGTCCAACGCCGCCTGCGGGTCGGCCTCGATCAGGTCCAGGATCACCGGGTCGGCGATGAATCCAGCTTTGACGACCTCGGCCATACCGGCCGCGATTTCGTTGTGCGGCAACGTCTGCAGTGTTGCGAGGTCGACCAGCACGGCGGTCGGCTGATGGAATGCGCCCACCAGGTTCTTGCCGGCGTCGGTGTTGATGCCGGTCTTGCCGCCGACCGCCGCGTCGACCATCGCCAGCAGAGTGGTCGGCACGTGCACGATCGACACCCCGCGCAACCAGGTCGCCGCAGCGAAACCCGCGACATCGGTGGCGGCGCCGCCGCCCAGGCTCACCAACGCGTCCTTGCGGCCAATGCCGATGCGGCCCAGCACTTCCCAGATGTAACCGACGACGGGCAGGTCCTTGCCGGCTTCGGCATCCGGGATTTCGATCTGGTGTGCGTCAATACCCTTGTCGGCCAGGTGGTTTCGGATTACCTCGGCGGTCGGTGTCAGCACCGGCTGATGCAGAATCGCGACGCGGTGCCGGCCGGCGAGCAGTTCGCCGAGTTCCCCCAGCAGGCCGGTGCCGATGACGACCGGGTAGGGCGGGTCGACGGCCACCTGCACGGTGACCGGTTCGCGAGACTCCGTCATTTGTCCGCCTCGGCGCGACGAGCCGCCGCCAAGGCAGCCGGGGTCGCGGGTGTCGGCGGCGGCCCCGTCCGGGACTCGGGCACGCTGAGCGTCGCGGGCACCGACGAGCGGCGCCACGGCGGCCGGCGGCGGTGAGCCCAGTTTCGGGTCGTTCAGGCGGCACACGATGTGGCGGACAACGGCGCCGGGGTTGCGACGGTTGGTGTTCACCCGGATCGTGGCGACCTTTCGATAGAGCGGCACACGCTGGGTCATCAGCGCGCGAAACTTCTCGGCGCGGTCCGGTCCGGCCAGCAACGGCCGCACGGTGTTACCGCCCGTGCGCCGAATCCCTTCGGCCGCATTGATTTCCAGGTACACGACGGCATGGCCGGCCAGCGCGGCGCGCACACCCTCGGTGGTGACGGCGCCGCCGCCCAGCGACAAGACGCCGTCGTGTGAGGCCAGCGCCGCGCGGATCACCTCTTCCTCGATCCGGCGGAACTCCGCCTCGCCGTCGGTGGCGAAGATGTCGGCGATGCGGCGTCCGGTCTGCTCCTCGATCGCCGCGTCGGTGTCGAGCATGGCGACGTTGAGGGCCTTGGCCAGCCGTCGCCCGATGGTGGACTTACCGGATCCCGGCAGTCCCACCAATACGGCTTTCGGCGCCATCTGCTTTACCCGGACGCCCGAACTTCGGTCACCGGCTCCCGCTCGGCGACCGAACGTCGGTAGGACTCGATGTTGCGGCGGGTCTCGGTGAGCGAATCGCCGCCGAACTTCTCCAGCGCGGCGCGGGCCAGCACCAGCGCCACCATCGTCTCGACCACGACGCCGGCAGCCGGCACCGCGCAGACGTCTGAACGCTGGTTGATCGCGACGGCCTCGTCGCCGGTTGCCATGTCGACGGTGGCCAGCGCACGCGGCACGGTCGAAATCGGCTTCATCGCGGCGCGCACTCGCAGCGGCTCGCCGTTGGTCATGCCGCCTTCCAGGCCGCCCGCCCGGTTGGTCGAGCGGACCACGCCGTCGGGACCTGGGTACATCTCGTCGTGGGCGCGGCTGCCGCGCCGGCGGGCGGTGGCGAAGCCGTCGCCGATTTCGACGCCCTTGATCGCCTGAATGCCCATCACGGCGGCGGCGAGTTGGCTGTCCAGCCGATTGTCGCCGCTGATGAACGATCCCAGCCCGATGGGCAACCCGGTCACGACGGCTTCCACCACGCCGCCGAGGGTGTCACCGTCTTTCTTGGCGGCCTCGATCTCGGCGATCATCGACGCCTCGGCGGCCTTGTCGAAGGCGCGCACTCCGCTGTCATCGATTGCCGCGAGGTCGCCCGGCTGCGGCGGCGGACCGTCGTAGGGCGCGGAGTCTCCGATCGAGATGACGTGCGACAGCACCTCGACGCCGAGGGCTTGGCGCAGGAACTGGCGGGCGACGGTGCCGGCCGCGACGCGGGCCGCGGTTTCCCGGGCGCTGGCCCGCTCGAGGACCGGCCGGGCGTCGTCGAATTCGTATTTGAGCATGCCGGCGTAGTCGGCGTGGCCGGGCCGCGGCCTGGTCAGCGGCGCGTTGCGAGCGACTTCTAGTTCTTCGGCGGCGACCGGGTCGGGGGCCATCACGGTCTCCCACTTCGGCCATTCGGTGTTGCCGATTTCGATGGCGATCGGGCCGCCGAGCGTGACGCCGTGCCGTACTCCGGCCAGCACGGTGACCTGGTCGCGCTCGAATTTCATCCGGGCGCCACGACCGTAACCGAGGCGGCGGCGGGCCAGCTGGTCGGCGATGTCGTCGGAAGTGATCGGTCAGCCCGGCGACCATGCCTTCGACCACGGCCACCAGTGCTCGGCCGTGGGATTCACCAGCAGTAGTCCATCGCAACACGAGTCCCATCTTCCCATGACGGGCCTCGACAAGGAAAAACGTCGCGGCTAAGGTGCCACCGTGACGACCCTTTCGTGGGGTCAAAAACAATTTTCAACGCCGGGCCAGGCACATTTTTGGCGGCGAATCCGAGCGCTACTTTGTTCAGTGTTTGACTAGCGCGGTGACTTCCGGTAGCCGGGACGCGAAACGACCTCGAGGTCCTCTTTAGCGACGTTGACTAATGCTTGATTGACACCGTCCGGATCGGCGAACTCCACCAAAAGTTCGGCTGCCTCCGATCCATCCAAATATGCGGAGTAATCCTCCATCACTGTTCCGGTTATTCCGAGCTGCAGATCGTGCTTTGGCAATGGTCGCAGTAACCGCACCACATCATTTTCTCGAGGTGTTTCTGCTGGGCCCAATGGCAGCTCATAGTCCCAAAGCTCGTTACGAAGGTTGCCGATACTTTCTCTAACAACGACCTCTTCATCCTCAGTCAAAGTCGACTTATTGTGAGCAAGAGCTGACGCATAAGTGGCTTCGAGGGAGCCCCACTCCTCGAGCAGCGAGCCAGTCCAGGATGAATCTGCAACCTGCTCGAGGGACCGGATGATCCACTTGAGATCACGATCCACACGCTCGAGTCCAGAAACTCCGCCTGCGTAACTATCCAGTGAGTCGAGCGCCAGTTGTCTCAGATAGGCCACCCGGTCGCGGTCATCTTTTTCCTCAGCCACGAGAATGCCCATAGGTCGCGGTAACTATCGAGGAGTCAACGTCTTCGATGACGCTGACTACACCATTGGGGCCAACCAACAGCGCATTGGACGAAGTGATTATCTTTGGCAGAACTACTTTCATCAAGTTCCTCCCCATAAGGCCTCCGCCGCGGTTTGGCCGCCTCCCAGCCTTAGCACCGGTTTGCCGTCAGGCATGGTCGCCGCGGATACCGCAAGCCAATGACCGACCACTCTCCGCAAAGATGATGACCGCAATTGTCGCGGTAGCGCGGGTGCGCTAGCAAGGCTGCAAGCATATCGACGTCCCCAGCCGATACATCGAAATGTCGAACGTCAACAGTTCGCACCACATGCACACCGCGGGCGGCGTTCGCACCAAGTCCGCACTCACGAACCGAATCTGCACGCCGCTGGTGCGTCTGTCCGTGCCCACCATCCCGTCCCGCGGCTGGGCAGAAACCGGGGTCGCTATTCGAAGAGCTGGAGGTATGCCTCTTGGGCGGCGTCACGAAGTTCCTCGTCGTCCAAGCCCTGTGAGTATTTCCGCAGCTCAGGATTTCGAGGCGAGCAACTCCTTCCGCAATTCAGGATCCGCTACGTAGCCATCTACGCTCCTGAACAAGCCTTGAAGGATGTCGAATACCTCTTGGCCGAGTGTCTCCGTCTCGTTTTTGAACATCTTGAGATACGAGTCCTCGAAGTCCGGGGCGGAAATCTCGTGGTTAATGAATCTATAAATGAGACATTTATACTTGGCTAGCACATCAGAAGTCGGTGCATCTTGAATATTCATGAAGTGTCCTTCTCGACGAACTCTCTCAAAGTGAGCCTCTGATTAATATATTGTTTAACTGCTCTGGAGTGCACTTCCATGCGGAAATGAGATTTCCATCTGGGCTCTGAATGACAACGAGACCTGAATCTGGATTCACATTCAAAATAGCAGGCTGTTTGCCGTATGTGCCATCGATATGCAGTGTGCTGGGATCGTGAAGGAATTGCCTCAAGGCGGCGTCGAATTTATCGAAGCCTGCGCGTCCCTGCGGCTCCTGTACACCGAAATCTGGCGCATGCTTGTATTTCCGTTGGACTTGTTTGTCATTATCTTGCAGAGGAACTTCATCAATCATCGGCGGCGTGGAAGGACCTTGATAGGGCGGCCGCGGTGCATTCGGCTGCTGAGGAGCTAGTTGCGTCCAAGAAGGAATCTAGCCGTATTCGCCGTCGTCGCGGGAGTGTACTGCGCATTTGCGAGAATCGAGTTGACCCTGCAGCTGCGCTACCCAATCGTTGTAAAATATCAGCTTCATTGTTGTAGATCAAGACGGCGCCTGGCTCAGAGGCAGGGGGTGGATTGGCATTATGGTGCTGAATAGCCTTTTCTAGCTCATCCAATTGATCTTGGGCTGCCTGCACCGATGGCTCTTTCTGGCGGCGAGGCCCACGAGGGTGGCGATTCGGATGCGGGTCGAAGCGGCGGCTCGCCCGGCGACGGCGGAGGCGGGACAGGCGGCGGTCGCGTGTCGAGGGGCGTCGCTGGGATAGGCGCGGGCGGCGCACCGCCCTGTCCAGACCCGGGCGTCTGCGTGCCGGGGCCACCGGAGCCCTTCTGGGCCGCCGCTGCCAGTAGATGTCCCCGGCTGTTGCCCGCTGGCCGGCGTCGGCTGATGAGGTGGGCCGTGTGCTGGGGCGGGGATTGTTGAGGCTGAGGTGGCGGGTTGAGCGTCTGAATGGAGCCGGAGTCCTGTAACGGCGGATGCGGCGGCGGAGGCGATGAGATGGGTCGCGTGGGGTCGGGGGTGACGTACGCCAGCGGCTGGGTGCTCAGGCTGCTGGCAGTGGTCAATGGTCTGGTCAGCAGTGCGGTGCTGGCGGGTGCGGTGCCGACCGGTCCCCGCAGCGCTGCGGCGTTGAGCATGCCGGGGCTCAGGCCGGTGGCTTGTCCGCCTGAGGGCATGGGTGGGGGTTTGAAGGGTTCGGCGGGTTTCATAAAGCTGGTCATCCCGGGCGCGGCACCGGGGGTGCCGACCGCGGGGTTCATTGTCTGCACTGGCGGTGACGGGGCCGGGGCGTTGACCGCGGCGGTCGATGGCGGCAGGAACATGCCCGTCGCCGGGGCCTGAGTTTGCGCCAGCGACGGTGACACCGGGGCCTGGCTCGTCACGTTGGTCAACGGTGAAATCCCCGACATGCCGTTATTGGTGTTCGGCGCCGACAACGGTGACTGGCTGATCAACGAGCCCGCCTGCGAGGCCCCCGAGGTGGCCGGTGAGATCGCCGCGGTCGCGGCCTGCTCGGTCGCACTCATCACCGCCGACATCATCGAAATCCCGGCATTAGCACCCACATCCGCGGCCGCCGTCGCCGGAGCCGCGACCGAACCCCCGGCTAGCGACGGCAACGCCGACAGCCCCGATAATGCCGCCCCCAAAGCATCCAGCCCAGCTCCATAGCGCAGACCGGCCGAGGCGTTGTTGGGCCACATGAACCCGAAATACTCACCGTCGAGCTCAATCAACCGGCCGGTCAACGCCCCCAGCACCGACGGGTTGATCGCATTATCGATACCCCACTCCCCGCGGTTGGCGTTGGCCTGTACATGGGTCACCATCTGCGGCACCGTCGTGGTGTGCAACTCCCCCGCCGCGTTGAGCAGCTGCGCCTTGAGCTCCGAGAGCAAACCATAGGTGGTCTGATCGGTGTTCAACGTGGTCACCGACGCCGCCGCCGAGACCCGGCCCATGCCCGACCAGCTTTCCCCGACAATCACGTCATTGACCGCAGAGATGGCCACCGTCGACTGGACTTGACCACCCAGCGTCGTCATCGCCGCACCCGCAGCGTGCATCGGCGCAGCCCAGGCTCCGCCGGTCATCGTCATATACGCACTAGCCGGATCGATACCCGGCCACGGATGCACACCCATAACTAGATGCTGGCGGCCGCCGCGCGCATCGCCTCAGTCGCCACCGCATCCAACATCGCCAACGACTGCGCCCCCGAATACAACCCGCGCTGCGTCGAATGCTGCACACCCATCGCCACATGCTCGGCACCCGCCGCGGCCACCAACGCTGAAAACTTCACCGAATCCGCATCCGCCGCCATCGGCGGCGGCGTCAACGCCCCCAACGTCGCCGAGGCCGCGCCCGCCGACTCCGCCGCCAACCCGCCTTCTGTTGCTGCCGAAGTCCCTACCGATGCCGGCTCCATCGAAAACACCACAACAAACCTCCTCGAACGGGCGAACTCGATCGAAAAGATCGTAACGAGATCCCGTCAGTCGCGTGTGCACGAAATTTTCGGTCACGCCAGCCCAACCGCCGCAGCGCTGGCCAGACACATCGACAGGGCGCCGACACAGACAAAGCGTCAAAACCGGTACAAGTGTTTACTCGCCGGCCAATTGGGTATCCGGCTCGCGTGACCACGCTCACACTGTCCGCCAGTGAAAGGTAGTCCGTGACCACCCCATTGAGAACTGCAATGCGCTGGGCCCGGTCGCCGGCCAAAGACGTGGATTCAACGTCGGGTTCGTGGGTGAACATGATTCGCGGTCTGGCCGCGCGAGCGACGACGCCGCTGCTGCCCGACGACTACCTGTCGCTGCTCAACCCGCTGTGGTCGGCACGCGAACTGCGCGGCGAGATCGTGGCGGTCAAATCCGAGACCGACGACACGGCAACGGTCGTCATCCGGCCGGGATGGGGATTTTCCGGCGACTACAGCCCGGGTCAGTACGTCGGCATCGGCCTGCGCGTCGATGGCAAATGGCACTGGCGGTCGTATTCATTGACGTCGGTTCCCGAACGCGGCGAAGAGAACATCTCGATCACCGTGAAGGCCACCCCCGAGGGCTTCTTGTCCGCCCACCTGGTCAACGGCGTCGAACCGGGCACCATCATCCGCCTGCAGTCGGCCAAAGGCGACTTCGCACTGCCGAACCCACCCCCGGAAACAATCCTGTTCATCACGGCCGGCAGTGGCATCACACCTGTGATGGCGATGCTGCGATCGTTGCGGGCGCGTGGTCAGTCCCCCGACATCGTCCATGTGCACTCGGCCGGGTCGCAGGACGCGGTGATTTTTCACGACGAGTTGCGCCAGATCGAGCAGGAGCAGAACGGCTACCGCCTGCATCTTCAGCTGACCGAGACCGACGGCAAGGTCGACTTCGGCGAACTGGACGACATCGTCGCCGACTGGCGAGACCGTTCGGCGTGGGCATGCGGGCCCGCGGCCATGCTCGACGCCGTCGAGAAGGTATGGCAGGACAACGACATCGAAGACTCGCTGCACATGGAGCGATTCAACATCGCGGCCACCGACAAAGGCGGCGAAGGCGGCACGGTCACGTTCGCCATTTCCGACAAGGAAATCGAGATCGACGGCGCGACAACCATTCTGGAGGCAGGAGAGCAGCAAGGCATCCAAATGCCATTCGGCTGCCGAATGGGAATTTGCCAGACCTGCGTACTGCCGCTGGAAGACGGCCACGTTCGCGATGTTCGCTCGGGTCAAGAACACGGCGCCGGCGACCGCATACAGACATGCATTTCGACCGCATCCGGTAACTGCACCATCAAGGTTTGAGAGGAAACCGATTTCATGGCTATCACTGACATCAAGGCATACGCCCACCTGACTCCGCAGGACGTCGAGGACCTGGCGGCGGAGCTGGACGCTATCCGTGCCGACATCGAGGAATCGCGCGGAGAACGCGATGCGCAGTACATCCGCCGCGCGATCCAATTGCAGCGCGGGCTAGCGGTATTCGGGCGCCTCGCCTTGTTCGCGAGCAGCAGCAGAATCGCGCGCCTGGCCGGTATCACCTCACTGGCAAGCTCCAAGATCATCGAGAACATGGAGTTGGGCCACAACATCATTCACGGTCAATGGGACTGGATGAATGATCCCGAAATCCACTCCACCGAGTGGGAATGGGACACGACATGCCCGTCATCGCAGTGGAAACACTCGCACAACTTCGTGCACCACAAGTACACCAACGTCGTGGGTCTGGACGCCGACGTCGGCTACGGCATCATGCGGGTCACGCGCGACGAGCGGTGGGCGCCGTGGATGATCGGCAACCCGGTCTACAACCTGCTGTTGGGGACCTTCTTCCAATGGGGCGTCGCGCTGCACCACGTCGAGACTGCGAAGATCCGCAAGAAAGAAAAGACCTGGGCTGAGGCGCGAAAAGATCTGCGCATCATGGGCAAAAAGATGGGCAAACAAGCGGGCAAGGACTACATCATCTACCCGGCCCTGGCCGGCACCAACTGGAAGCACACGCTCAAAGCGAATGCCATCGCCAACCTGATCCGGAATTACTGGACCTACATGGTGATTTTCTGCGGGCACTTCCCCGACGGCGCCGAGAAATTCACCCGGGAAGCCTTCGAAGAAGAGACCCGCGGCGAGTGGTACCTGCGCCAGATGCTGGGCTCGGCGAACTTCAACGCCGGCCCGATCATGGCGTTCATGAGCGGGAACCTCTGCTACCAAATCGAACACCACATGTTCCCCGACCTACCCAGCAACCGGTACGCCGAGATCGGCGTCCGCGTGCGCGCCCTCTGCGAAAAGTACGACCTGCCCTACACGACCGGGCCGCTGCTGCGTCAGTACTGGCAATCGTTCTGGACCATCCTGAAACTCGCTGTCCCTGACAGTTGGTTGCCCGGCACCACCGACGATGCGCCCGAGACCCATTCCGAACAGAAATTTCCCGAGCGGGAGCCGCGCGAAGTCAACGGCAAGCGCTACGGATTGCGCAGCGCGATCAAAGGCCGCAGCGCCGCGGCAGCCTGACTCAGCTCAACGCTTCAACGCGGTTGCTTGCCAGACGCCCAGCACCAGCATGATCACCCCGGCGTCGGCCAGCGCCCAGTTGCCGGCGGCGCTCAACGGTAGCCAGCTGAATATCGCTGCGGCCCCGGCGAGTGGCGCCAGCACGAAGTTGGTCACCACGAAACCGGCGATCAGACCGCGCGTAGGGCGCATCCGGTTCATGCCCAGTAGCATGACCGGCCCGAGAATGGCGAATGCGAGCCCGACGTCGAGAAGCACCGCACGCGGCACTCCCCACCACTCGGACAGTGGCCGGCTCAGGGCGGCGACAACCGCGCCCGCGGCGGTCCAGAAGATGAGATCGGCGCGAAGTGATCGCCGGCGGGATGAATCAGTGGGTCGTGCAATCGTTGTGGTTGTCATACCTAAATGATCTGGCCGGACGTACTGCCGACTCCACCACGGCACTGCCAGACACTGCCAATTGGCCGTTCGATGTCGACACGTTTGCGCCGAGCGTGTAACCACGGCGAGAAATGCGTCCAAAAACCGCCACGACTGCATGCTCGGCGAGGAGACCGAGCCATCACGCCAACACTAGGGCGACAGCACTCGCCAGACACATCGACGGGCCGTGCGGCACCGCCTTCGCCGACCAGCCGATCCGCGCCACGATCCCGATCACGGCGGTCAGCAGCGGCGCCGCAATAGCCGCCAGCATCCACACGTCGACACCGAAGCAGCCAGTCAGCGCACCCAATCCGAGCGCCAGCTTCACGTCGCCGGCACCCATTGCCGCCGGGGCATGCAGATGCACCAACAGATAGATGACCGCCAAAGCCGCCGCACCGGCTAATGCCGCCCGACCATGCCCAACGCCAACCGCGACCAGCATGATCACCGCGAACCCCGGCAACGTCAGCCAGTTAGGCAGCCGCCGCTGCGTGACGTCGTAACCCGTTAGCACCGCCATCCATAGCAGCACGATACCAATCAGCATGCGCGGCACGCTAATCCAATGCGGCCTCCATCGCCGCTCGCGGAGCTGGTAGGCCTGTGAATTGTTCGACTTGCGCGAAAGCCTGATGCAGCAGCATCTGCAGACCGCCGATCACCCTGCCGCCCGCGGCGCTCACCGCGGCGGCCAGCGGCGTCGGCCACGGGTTGTAGATCGCGTCCAGTAATACCGGCGCAGCGGCGAAGTCGTCGGCATAATGCGCCGCGACCTCGGCGGGCAGCGTGCTGACCAACACCTGGGCGGCAGCCACGGCGTCGGCGACCGAGCCGCCATTCAGGTCGCAGAACCGGGCCGCGACACCGACCCGACGGCCAGCTCGACCAGACCGGCCGCCTTGTCCGGATTGCGTGCCACCACGGTGATCTCGGTGACGCCGAGTTCGGCCAGCGCCACGATCGCCGCCGGAGCGGTGCCACCCGAGCCGGCGACCACCGCAGCGCCGCTCGCTGCACCCAGAGCACCCATGACGCCGTCGACGTCGGTGTTGTCCGCCCGCCAACCGTGGGGTATCCGCAGCAGCGTGTTGGCCGACCCGACCAGTTCGGCCCGCTCGGTGCGCTCGTCGGCGAATCGCAGCGCGGCGAATTTTCCCGGCATCGTCACCGAGACCCCGACCCAGTCGGGCCCCAATCCGTCGACCACGCGAGGTAATTCGTCAGCGTCGCATTCGATGCGCTCGTAGGTCCACCCATCCAGGCCCAGCGCTCGGTATGCGGCCAGATGCAGCTGCGGAGAGCGCGAGTGGGCGATCGGCGAGCCGAGAACTGCTGCTTTTTTGGGCGCCCGACTAGCGGGCACTGTCGAGGACACCGTTGCGCTTGGCCAACTCGATGTTGGCCAGGTGCTGTTGATAGTCGCGGGTGAACAACGTCGTGCCCTGCGTGTCGATGGTGACGAAGTACAGCCAGTCGCCGTCCTCGGGATGCTCGGCCGCTTTGAGTGCGTCGGTGCCGGGCGAACAGATCGGCGTCGCAGGCAGCCCGTCGGTGACGTAAGTGTTCCACGGCGTGGTCTGGGCGCGGTCGCCGTCGGTGGTGGCCACCTCGCGGCGGTCCAGCGGATAGTTCACCGTCGAGTCGAACTCCAGCTTGCGATGCTCCGCGAGCCGGTTGTAGATGACCCGCGCCACTTTCGCGAAATCCTGTGGCTTGGCCTCACGCTGAACCAGCGACGCCACCACCAGAACGTTGTACGGCGACATGTTCATCGCGGTCGGCGGTGTCCTGCAATCCCGACTTCATGTACAGCTCCGAACTCGAGTTGATCAGCGTCGACAAGATCTCCTCCGGAGACGCCGACGGGTTGACGTTCCACGTTCCCGGCGCGATCAGGCCCTCGATGCGACGGTGGTCGCTGCCCATCGCCGTCACCGACGGCACCGCCCATGGCGGCACCAAAAGCGAAGGCAACGCGGTCCTTTCGGCCGCCGCGCGCAGATCCGCGTCCGCCACGCAGTGCTTGTTGCCGTCCAGCTCGACGCAGCTGGCCTTGGCGATCATCGTGAAGATGCCGGGCGTGGTGGCGTTGGTCTTGACGTCGGAGGTGTCGTCGAGTTGCTGACCCTCGGGGATCACCAGCTTGCCCACCCGGCTGCCCGGATCGACGAGCCGCTTCACCGCCGAGGTCGCCGGGAGCTCGGTGCGCAACCGGTAGTAACCGGGCTGGATCGCCGAGATCGCTTGATTGCTTTGCGCGGCTTCGAGGAATGCCTTGACCGTCTTGACCACGTCCTGCTTGTGCAGCGTCTCGCCGATTGCCGTGGTCGAGTCCCCGGCGTGCACCTCGATCACCAGATCCTGCTTGCCGTCACCGGCGAAGTCGTTCTGCGAGCCGAAGCCGTGCCACAGTCTGGAGCCGACGAACACCGCGGCGATGATCACCCCGATGGCCAGGCTCACCAAGATTCCGCGGGTGGTGTGCCGTCGACGACGTTCCCGCTCGGCGCGGACCCGATCGGCGCGCGAACGCCCGCGACGCGACCCACCGACAGCCAGCGGGCCTGGTCGCGTCCCGCTGCGCCCGGCTTCGCCGGCCTTGCGATCGCCACGGGGCCGAGCGCGCTCCCGGCTGTCAGACACCGTTGACCTCCCCGGGCAGCATGGCACGGCGCTCGTCGAGCCATCCCTGCAGGATCGCCACCGCCGCCGCCTGGTCGATGACCCTACGCTGACCCTTTGGCCCGCACCCCGGCCTGGCGCAGCGAGCGCTGCGCGCTGACGGTTGTCAATCGTTCGTCGGCCATTCGGACCGGGATCGGCGCAATCCGGCCGGCCAGCAGGTCAGCCAGCTCGATCGCGTCGAGGGCGGACGGGCCGGTGCGGTCGGCCAGGGTCCGCGGCAGCCCGACGATCACCTCGACGGCCTGCAACTCGGCGACCAGTTCGACCAGCCGTCGAAGATGCTTCGAGGACCGGTCGCGGCGAACCGTCTCGACCGGCGTGGCCAAGATCCCGTCCGGGTCGCTGGACGCCACACCGATCCGGACACTGCCCACGTCGATGCCGAGCCGTCGTCCACGTCCGGGATCGTCCCCGCCGGGCCGGTCCGGCAGGCGATGCGGCGACTCCACTCAGCCGGCCCTGGTGATCTCTGCCCGTCAATGCGTCGAGCGCGGCGTCGATGCCCGACGAATTCTTCCCCGAGCCCTGCGCGAGGTCCGCCTTACCACCGCCGCGACCGTCGACCGCTGCGGCGAGCGGCTTGACCAAGTCGTTGGCGCGAAGGCCGAGATCCTGGGCGGCGGAATTGGCCGCGACTGCGTAGGGAACGCTGCCGCCGTCCCCTTCGGCGATCAAGCGCGACCACCGCTGGGTCGTTGCCGAGCTTGCCGCGGATGTCACCGACCAGGGAGCGCAGATCGGCGGCCGTCATGCCGGCCGACATTCGCTGCGCCACCAGCCGGACGTTACCGATGTGCTGCGCTCCGGCGGCGGCGTTTGCCGCAGCTGCCCGCGCATTCGCGAGCCGGTTGCGATCGATTTCCTTTTCGGCGGCCTTCAACCGCTCCACCAGATTCGCCACCCGGGCGGGTACCTCGTCGGAGGGCACCTTGAGCGACGAGGCCAGTCCCGGCCATCAGGGCGCGTTCCTTGGCCAGATGCTTGAACGACTCCAGGCCGACGTAGGCCTCGACCCGGCGCACGCCGGAGCCCACCGACGATTCGCCGAGGATAGTCACCGGCCCGATCTGCGCCGAGTTGTGTACGTGGGTTCCACCGCACAGCTCCAGTGAGAACGGCCCACCGATCTCCACCACGCGTACCTCGTCGGGGTAGGCCTCGCCGAACATGGCCATCGCGCCCATCGCTTTGGCCTTCTCCAGCTTTTCCAGGAAGGTGTGCACCTCGTAGTCGGCCTGCACGGCCTCGTTGGTCACTTCCTCGACCTGGCTGAGCTGCTCGGCGCTGAGCGCGCCCTGGCTGTTGAAGTCGAACCGCAGATAGCCCGGCCGGTTCAGCGAGCCGGCCTGAACGGCGTTGGGACCCACCACTTGTCGCAGCGCGGCGTGCACCATGTGGGTGCCGGAGTGACCCTGGGTGGCGCCCTTGCGCCAGTCGGGATCCACGGCCGCGACGACGGTGTCGCCCTCGACGAACTCCCCCGACTCCACGTTGACGCGGTGCACCCACAGGGTTTTGGCGATCTTCTGCACGTCGGTGACGGCGGCCTTGGCGCTCTCGCTGGAGCCGGTGCCGCTGATGGTGCCGGCGTCGGCGACCTGACCGCCCGACTCGGCGTACAGCGGTGTGCGGTCCAATACGAGCTCGACGCGGTCGGTGCCGGCGGACTCCGCCAACCCTTCTGCGCCGTGGGCTATCACCGGCACCCGTTTGCCGTCGACGAAGATGCCCAGAATCCTTGCCTGCGAGGTTAATTCGTCGAAGCCGGTGAATTCGGTCGGCCCGGCGTCGACCAGCTCGCGGTACGCGGTCAGGTCGGCGTGCGCATGCTTGCGCGCCGCGGCGTCGGCCTTCGCGCGGCGGCGCTGCTCGGCCATCAGCTCGCGGAACCCGAGCTCGTCGACCTGCAGGTCCGCTTCGGCGGCCATTTCGAGGGTGAGCTCGATCGGGAACCCGTAGGTGTCGTGCAGCGTGAAGGCGTCCGAGCCGGACAGCACGCTCGCACCGGATGCCTTGGTGGCGCCGGCGACTTCCTCGAAGAGCCGCGAACCCGATTGCAGTGTCCGGTTGAACGCGGTCTCCTCGGCGACCGCGATGCGGTGGATCCGGTCGAAGTCGGCGACCAACTCGGGGTAGGACGGGCCCATCGCGTCGCGGACGGTGGCCATCAATTCGCCGATGATCGGGCCGTCGATGTCGAGCAGCTTGGCCGAGCGAATCACCCGGCGGAGCAGTCGGCGCAGCACGTAGCCGCGGCCGTCGTTGCCGGGGCTGACGCCGTCGCCGATCAGGATGGCGGCGGTGCGGCTGTGGTCGGCGATGATGCGGTAGCGCACGTCGTCTTCATGGTTGCCGGCGTTTCCATATGCCGCGGGGTGCGCGGCCGGCGGCCACGTCGATGACCGGACGCAGCAGGTCGGTTTCGTAGACGTTCGCCACGCCCTGCAGCAGGAATGCGACGCGCTCGACACCCATGCCGGTGTCGATGTTCTTGCGCGGCAACGGACCCAGGATCTCGAAGTCGTCCTTGCTGGTGCCATCGCCACGCTCGTTCTGCATGAACACGAGATTCCAGATCTCGATGTAGCGATCCTCGTTGGCTTCCGGGCCGCCGTCGACACCGAATTCCGGTCCGCGGTCGTAGTAGATCTCCGACGACGGGCCACACGGCCCGGGGATGCCCATCGACCAGTAGTTGTCGGCCATACCGCGCCGCTGGATCCGATCGATTGGCAGGCCCGCGATCTCGCGCCACAGCTCGATGGCCTCGTCATCGTCGAAATAGACTGTGGCCCAGATCTTCTCCGGGTCGAAGCCATAGCCGCCGTCTTCGACTTCATTCGTCAGCAGGGTCCAGGCAAGCTCGATTGCCTGGCGTTTGAAGTAGTCGCCGAACGAGAAGTTGCCGGCCATCTGGAAGAAGGTGTTGTGCCGGGTGGTGATCCCGACCTCGTCGATATCGGGTGTGCGGATGCATTTCTGGATGCTGGTCGCCGTCGGATACGGCGGCGTGCGCTGGCCGAGGAAAAAGGGGACGAACTGCACCATGCCAGCGTTGACGAACAGCAAGTTGGGGTCATCGAGAATCACCGAGGCACTCGGCACCTCGGCGTGGCCCGCGTTCACGAAATGATCGAGGAACCTCTTCCTGATCTCGTGTGTCTGCACTTCTCCGCTTCCTCTTACCCAGCCTATTTCGACCGCATTACAGTACCGGTCCGGCTCCGGCGTCCGAACACGCGACGACCGCCGCCGCGACTCAACCGTGAATGAAGCTCAATCGCACCGAACGCCGCGGATTGTCGCGGTTGAGGTCGACCAGCACGACGCTTTGCCAGGTGCCCAGCAGTGGCTCCCCCGCCTGGACGGGCACGGTGATCGACGGCGCGACGATCCCGGGCATCACGTGATCGGCGCCATGGCCGAACGATCCGTGCGCATGCCGGTAGCGGTCGTCGCGCGGCAGCAACCGTTCCAGCGTGTCCACGAGGTCGTCATCGGAACCGGCGCCGGTCTCGATGATCGCCACCCCGGCCGTTGCATGCGGGACGAAGACGTTGCACAGCCCGTCGCCCAGCGGAAAGCAGAAAGCGCGCACTGAGGCGGTCAAATCGACGACACGACGACGCGCAGTGTCTATATCCAGCACATCGGTGTTCACGCCGACCAGGGTACGTAGCGTTAGCGCGTCTTGCCGATCAGCGCGGCACGCTGCAGCGTGGCCTCAGCCATCTTGACGTGGGCCGCGTCGACCAGCACACCGTTCACCCCGACCGCTCCGAGGCCCTTTTGTTCGCCCTCGCGGTATGCGGCGACGTTGCGCTCGGCCAACGCGATCTCCTCGTCGGTGGGCGCGTAGACACGGTTCGCAATCTCGATCTGACTCGGGTGGATGGCCCACTTGCCGGTGTAGCCCATCAACCCGGCCCGTCGGGCGTCACGCTCGTAGCCCCGCAGGTTGCCGTAGTCCGGGTAGGGCGCGTCGATCGCATCGATGCCCGCAATACGCGCGGCGACGATCACCTTGTTGCGGGCATAGGCCCAGAAGTCACCGGGATATTCGCCGAGCGGGTCGAAGTTGGTGTCCACCCGCGCTCCCTGGGACAGCGAGAAGTCGCCGACACCGAAGATCAACGCGTCCAGTCGCGGGCTCGCGACCGCGATCTCTTCGGCGTTAGCCAGCCCCTCGACCTCTTCGATGAGCACCTCGAGCCGGATCTGGTGCGACAGGCCCAGCTTGGCCTCCAACTGGGTGAGCAGCACGTCGACCCACCAAACATCGCGTGCCCGAAGCGCTTTCGGGATGATGATGGTGTCGAGGTTTTCCCGGGCACCGGTGACGACCTCGACGATGTCGTCATGGCACCACTGGGTGTCCAGGCCGTTGATGCGGATCGCCCGCACGGTGCGACCCCAGTCGAGTTCGTTGAGGCCCTTGATCGCTTTGCCGCGGGCCGCTTCCTTGTGCGCGGGCGCGGTGGCGTCCTCGAGGTCGAGAAACACCAGGTCGGCTTCCGACGCGGCGGCCTTGGCGAACATGTGGTCGTTGGCGGCCGGCACGGCGAGTTCGGAGCGCCGCAGTAGTGACGTCATCAGAGCTGTCCCCTCACAGCACGCCGCGGGCGCGCAGGTCGTCGAGGTCGTCGCCGGCCAGCCCGAGCAGCTCGCCGTACACCTCGGTGTTGTTTTCACCGATCCGCGGGCCGAGGTGGCCCACCCGACCGGTGGCGCCGGAGAAGCGGGGCACCGGCGCCTGCACGGTCATCGCACCGAGTTCGTCGTCGGCGACCTTGACGAAGACTTCACGGTGCGCGAGCTGCTCATCGGCGACCAGATCGGTGATGTCGTAGACCGGCGCGGCGGCCACCTCGGCGGCGTCGAAAATCGCCATCGCCTCGTCCAGCGTCTTGGTGGCCACCCACTCGGCGACCACTTGATCCACCTCGCGGGCCCGCGACAGCCGTCCCTGCGGACTGGAGAAGTCGACGTCGTCGACCAGGTCGGCACGGCCGATCGCGCGAAACACCCTCAGCGCCAACGTCGGCGAACTGCCCGACATCGCGAGCCACTTGTCGTCGGCGGTGCGATAGGTGTTGCGCGGCGCCGAAATGTCCCAGCGGTTACCCGCCCGGGTCGGCACCAAGCCGAGCTGGTCGTAGCCGAGCAGAGTCTGTTCCAACAGGCGCGCGAGCGGATCGATCAGGTTGATGTCGATCAGCTGACCCGAGGCGCCGTGCACGTCGCGGTGATACAGCGCCATCATGACGGCGTAAGCGGCGTTGAGGGAGGCCACCCCGTCGGCAAGCATGAATGGCGGCAGCGTCGGTGGGCCGTTCTCCTCGCCGGTGATGTTGGCGAATCCGCTCATCGCCTCGCCGAGCGTGCCGAAGCCGGGCCGCTCGCTTTTCGGCCCGGACAGCCCGAAACCGGTGATGTGCAGCATCACGATCTTGTCATTGACGGCGCGCAGCGCCTCGTAGTCCAGCCCCCACTTGCGCAAGGTCGCCGGCCGGGTGTTGACGATCACCACGTCGGCGTGTGCGGCCAACTGCCGCAGCAGCTCCTGACCTTCGGGGACGCGCAGGTTGAGGGTGATCGACCGTTTGTTGCGCGACAACGATTTCCACATCAGTCCGACGCCGTCGACCTGATTGCCCCAGGTGCGGATCGGGTCACCACCGTCGGGTTGCTCGATCTTGATGACGTCGGCGCCGAACTCACCCAGGTAGGTAGCGGCCAGGGGCGCGGCGGCCAGCGTCGCGGCGTCGAGAACCCGGATGCCTTCGAGCATCATGCGTTGACGGGCACGCCGGCCGGCCGCTGCAACCCGAGATGATCGCGCAACGTCGACCCGCTGTAGGAGTCGCGGAACAGCCCGCGGTGCTGTAGTTCCGGGATCACCATCCGAACGACGTCTTCGAATGCACCGGGCAAATGTGTTGCGGCCAGGACGAATCCATCACAGGCACCACCATGGAACCACTCCTCCATTTGATCGGCGACCTGCTTTCCGGTGCCGACGAACCGCGGCCCCTGCAGCAGGGTCGCCCGGTGGCCGGCGAGGTCACGCAAGGTGATCTTGTCACCGATGTGGGCGCGCAGGTTCTGCACCAGACCGCGGATGCCCGACACCGACTGGATCAGCTCGTCGGTGATCGGGTCGTCGAGGTCGTGTTGGGCGAAGTCGTAGTTCATCAACTCCGACAATAAGGTCAGCGACGCCATCGGATGCACCAGGTCATTGAGAAACAGCTGTTCGCGCTCCTTGGCGTGATCTTCCGACTCGCCGACCACCGCGTAGGCCATCGGGCAGAGCTTGACCGAGTCCGGGTCGCGCCCCGCGGCGTCGATGCGCTCTTTCTGGTCGGCGTAGTGGTTACGCGCCACCTCGATTCCCGGGTCACCGGTGAAGATCAAATCGGCCCAGCGCGAAGCGAATTCGCGACCACGGCCCGACGACCCCGCCTGGATGAGCACTGGCCGTCCCTGCGGGGTGCGCGGCACCGTCAGCGGCCCACGTACCGAGAAGTACTCACCGGCGTGATTGAGTTCGTGGACCTTGTCCGGGTCGGCGTAGATGCCATTCACGCGGTCGTGCAGGATCGCGCCGTCTTCCCAGGTTTCCCACAACCCGACGGTGGCCTCGAGGAATTCCTCGGCACGGTCGTAGCGGGCGTCGTGACCCAAATGTGTTTCGAGACCGAAGTTTTGCGCCTCGCTGTCGTTGACCGAGGTGACGATGTTCCACGCCGCCCGACCGCCGGACAGGTGATCGAGGGTGGCGAATGTCCGGGCGATGTGGAACGGCGTGTAGTAGGTGGTCGAGCCGGTGGCGCCCAGTCCGATGTGCGACGTCGCCTGCGCGAGCACGCCCAACACGATGGACAGGTCCAACTTCACCGGGCGCGCGCCGTACTTGACGGCGTCCGCGACCGAGCCACCATAGATTCCCGGCATCGCCAGACGGTCGTCGAAGAACATCAGGTCGAAGCAGCCCTGCTCGAGTTGTTGCCCGATCTTGGCGTAGTAGGACGCGTCCAGGTAGCCGTGCTCGGTCGCCGGATGGCGCCACGAGCCGGCGTAGACCGATGTGCTGCCCGCTTGCATGAAGGCGACCAGCGCCATCTGTCGTGTTGTCATCGTTGATGTCTAACATCTGATATATTAGATTTCAAGTGCTAGATACTCGGGCGTTTCGATCTTGTCCGATGCGGCACGCACCGGTTCCACCGGGCATACCGTGACGTCCATGAAGCGAGGATTCGCCCCGCTGGCAGCGACGATGCTGTTATCCGGCGGTTTGGCGCTGGCTGCCGTCGGACCGGGTGCGGGCATCGCCCAGGCCTACAAATACGGACCATTCCAGTGGTGCCCCGGGCAAGCCCTGCCGAATGACCCACCGAGGTCGGATGCGGACCTGGTCTGGGATATGGGTAGATGCCACACCTACTACTTCGAGTACGACGTGCGGACGCATGCTCCGGCCCATTACTGGGAGGGGCCCAACTTATTTCCGACGCCAATCCCACCGCCTCCCCCACCGGCGAACCCGCCGAACATCGCCGATCAGTGTCCCGGCGCCATCCCGTTCGTCAACTGCCTGCCCGGCCTTTAGCCGCGCTTTCGCCGAATGATCGCGCGCAGCTTCTCCAACCGGGTGCCGATGTCGCGCTCCGCGCCGCGGGCGGTGGGCCGGTAATAGTCGACGCCGACGATCTCGTTCGGTGGATACTGTTGCGGCACAACGCCATCCGGGTCATCATGCGCATACTTGTAGCCCTGCGCGTTGCCCAGCGCCGCGGCGCCCGAATAGTGCCCGTCGCGTAGATGCGCCGGCACCAAGCCGGCCTTGCCGGCGCTGATGTCCTGCATCGCCGCACCGATTGCGGTGGTGACGGCATTCGACTTGGGCGCCGTGGCCAGGTAGATGGTGGCGTGCGCCAACGTCAGCTTGGCCTCCGGCATCCCGATCAGAGCCACGGTCTGCGCCGCGGCGACCGCGGTCTGCAACGCCAGCGGGTCGGCCATGCCGATGTCCTCGCTGGCCAGGATCATCAGCCGGCGCGCGATGAATCGCGGATCCTCACCCGCCACCATCATTCGGGCCAGGTAGTGCAGCGCAGCGTCGACGTCAGATCCTCGCACCGACTTGATGAAGGCGCTGATCACGTCGTAGTGCTGGTCGCCGTCGCGGTCGTAGCGGACCGCGGCCTTGTCCAGCGACTGCTCGATGGTCTCGACGGTGACCTGCTCCCCCGCTTCGGCCGCCACCTCTAACGCGGTCAGCGCCCGGCGGGCATCCCCCGCCGCCAGCCGGACCAATAGATCGACGGCTTCGGGAGTCACCGGCACCTGGCCGTCCAGTCCGCGCGGATCGTCGATGGCGCGCTGCACCACCGCGCGGACATCGTCGGAGGTCAACGGGTGCAGTTGCAGGATCAGCGATCGCGACAACAGTGGTGCCACAACGGAAAACGACGGATTCTCGGTGGTCGCCGCCACCAGCAGCACGACCCGGTTCTCGACGGCGGCCAATAACGCGTCCTGCTGGGTTTTGGAGAACCGGTGCACCTCGTCGATGAACAACACGGTCTGTTCGCCGTGGGCAGCGGCGCGGCGCGCGGTATCGATCACCGCGCGGACTTCTTTGACCCCGGCCGACAATGCCGACAGCGCCTCGAACCGGCGACCGGTGGCCTGCGACACCAGCGACGCCAGTGTCGTTTTCCCGCTGCCGGGCGGGCCGTAGAGGATGGCCGACGCCATCCCCGAGCCTTCGACCAGCCGTCGCAGCGGGGAGCCGGGTTGCAGCAGGTGATCCTGCCCGACGACCTCGTCGAGACTGGATGGGCGCATCCGCACGGCCAGCGGCGCGCCGGCCGCCCCGCCCGGCGCGGGATCGCCAAGACTGGTCTCGTCGGGGACGTCGAACAGACCGTCGGGCACGAAGTCAGGCATACCACGTGAGCACGACACGTGAGCGCCGAGTGCGAGGTCTCAGCGGCGCCGCCGAATACTTGCTAAGTTCTCGAAGGCGTACGGCTTGGACAACTCCCCGACGACGAGGCAGGAGCGGCCATGAGCCACCCTCCGGAGCACCCTGGCAACCCGAACGACCCGTACGGGGGGAACCCCAACCCGGGCGACTATCCCCCGCCGCCCCCTGGCTACGGGCCGCCCCCCGGACCACCGCCGCCCGGCTATGGGCCTCCCGCCGGACCACCGCCGGGTCAGCCGCAGCCCGGCTACGGACCACCTCCGGGGTACGGCGCACCCCCACCGCCTCCTCGCGGCTACGGTCCACCGCCGCAACAGGGTTACGGACCGCCCCCCGGCTACCCGCCGCCGCCCGGCTACGGTCCTCCGCCCGGTTACCCGGGTGTCCCGGGCTACCAGACCGGGCCGGGTTCGCTGTTCAACATCGGCGACGCGTTCAACTGGGCGTGGAATAAGTTCAGCAAGAACATGGGTCCGCTGATGCTGGCGGCGTTCGTGTACTTCGTGCTCTTCGCCGTCGTGCAGGCGCTCGTGTTTGTGCTGCTCGGCGGCGCCTCGGCCAACACCAATGTCGACGGCGACGTCGGTGCATCGTTCGCAGGAAGTCTCGACGCCGGCGGAATGTTCGTTCTGCAGATAGTCACCTTTGTCTTCGGCATCTTCGTCCAGGCTGCGATTTGGTCGGGATTGCTCGACATCGCCGACGGCAGGCCGGTGACGATCGGCTCGTTCTTCAAGCCGCGCAACTTCGGCAACGTGATCCTGGCCGGCGCTCTGCTCGCCGTGATCTCGGGGTTGCTGAACGCGCTGTCACTGCTTCCCGGCTTCCTGTTCGCGCTGCTGTCGCTGGTGTTGATCTTCGTCTTCACCTTCTTCACGCTGTTCACGATCGCGTTCGCGACGGATCGCGGGCTGGCGCCGATCGACTCGCTGAAAGCCAGCGTCAGCACGATCCGGACGCACATCGGCGAAACGCTGCTGTCGTTCGTGGTGCAGGCGCTACTGGTCCTGGTGGGCCTGGCGTTCTGCGGCATCGGCATCATCGTGGCCGGTCCGCTGGCCTTGCTGATCCAGGTGTACACCTACCGCCGACTCTCTGGCGGTCAGGTCGCTCCACCTACTCCGTAGGGCAGGCCGACGGGCGCTAGGGCTGGGTGACGAAGTCGATCAGCTCTTCCACCCGGCCGATCAGCGCCGCGTCGAGGTCGGTCCAGTCCCGGACCCGCCCACGGATGCGGCGCCACGCGGTGGCGATGTCGGCCTGGTCGTTGTCCGGCCAGCCGAGGGCCTGGCAGATGCCGTGCTTCCAGTCCGTTCCACGCGGGATCACCGGCCATTCCGACAATCCGAGTCGGCCCGGTTTGACGGCCTGCCAGATGTCGACGAACGGGTGACCGACGACCAGCGTGTGCGCGCCGGCCGGGCTGCGCTGGACGGCTTCGGCCAGCCGTGATTCCTTCGATCCGGCCACCAGGTGGTCGACCAGCACGCCCAGTCGTCGCTGTGGGCCGGGCCGGAACTGCTCGACGATGCCGACGAGATCATCGACGCCGCCGAGGTATTCGACCACCACACCCTCGACGCGCAGATCGTCGCCCCACACCTGCTCGACGAGTTCGGCGTCGTGGCGGCCCTCCACATAGATCCGGCCGGTCCTGGCCACTCGGGCGCGCGCTCCAGCCACCGCCACCGATCCAGACGCCGTCCGTCCCGGCGCCTTGGGCGCCGGACCCCGAGGTGCGATCAGAATCACGGGTTTGCCGTCGACGAGATATCCCGGGCCCACCGGGAACGGCTTGCGGCGGCCACGCCGGTCCTCGAGCTGCATCCGGCCGTACTCGACGCTCACGATCGCACCCACATAGCCGGTCTGCGCGTCCTCGACCACCATGCCGAGTTCTATTGGCAATTCAGCAGACCGGGGTTTACGGGAGTTGTGCGGGTCGCGCGCCAGAACATCTGAGCCATAACGATCATTCACCTGAGCGATCCTAAGAAGCGTCGACGGTCAATCCCGGTTACGCCACTCCGCTGAAACCACACCGAGATACGGAGTTGCTGGGCTGCAACCTGGTGGCCAGTGTGATGAGATTCGGGTTATGACCATCAAAGTGGCGCTGGAGCACCGCACCAGCTACACCTTTGATCGGCCGGTACGGGTGTTCCCGCACGTCGTTCGGCTGCGCCCGGCACCCCATTCGCGGACGGCCATCGAGGCGTACTCGCTGCGAGTCGAACCGGCCGACCACTTCGTCAACTGGCAGCAGGACGCGGTTGGCAACTTCGTCTACCGGCTGACCTTCCCGAATCCGACCAGCCAGCTGACCATCACGGTCGGGCTCATCGCCGACCTCAAGGTGATCAACCCCTTCGACTTCTTCATCGAGGACTGGGCCGAGACCTGGCCGACGGCCGGATTCAGCTATCCCGAGCCGTTGGCCGATGAGCTCAAGCCCTACCTGCAGCCGGTCGACGAGGACGGCCCGGGATCGGGTCCCGGCGAGCTGGCGCAGGCATGGGCCCGCGAGTTCGCGGTGCCGGAGGGCACCCGAACGATCAACTTCCTGGTCGCGCTCAACCGACGAATCAACGCCGACCTGCGTTACAGCCTGCGCATGGAACACGGCGTGCAGACCCCCGATTTGACGCTGAGTACCAAGGTGGGGTCGTGCCGGGACTTCGCCTGGCTGCTGGTCTCAGTCGCGCGCCAGCTGGGTCTGGCCGCCCGATTCGTGTCGGGCTACCTGGTCCAGCTGACCTCAGACGTCAAGGCACTCGACGGGCCGTCGGGCCCGGCCGCCGACTTCACCGATCTTCATGCGTGGGCCGAGGTCTTCATCCCCGGCGCGGGCTGGATCGGGCTGGACCCGACGTCGGGTCTATTCGCCGGGGAAGGCCACATCCCGCTGGCCGCCACGCCGAGCCCGGCCAGTGCGGCCCCGATCACCGGCGGCGTCGAGCCGTGCGAGTCGACGTTGGAGTTCTCCAACACCGTCACCCGCATCCACGAGGACCCGCGTGTCACGCTCCCCTACACCGACGAGGTCTGGGCGACCATCCAGGAGGTCGCCCGCGGCGTCGATGAGCGGCTCGAAGCCGGCGACGTCCGGCTCACCGTCGGCGGCGAGCCCACCTTCGTGTCGGTCGACAACCAGGTCGACGACGAGTGGACCACCGCCGCGGACGGCCCGCACAAGCGTCAGCTCGCCTCCGACCTGGCCGCCCGACTGAAAGCGCAATGGGCGCCACAAGGCCTGGTCCATCGCGGCCAAGGTCGCTGGTATCCCGGTGAACCGTTGCCCCGCTGGCAGATTGGGCTGTACTGGCGTACCGACGGCCAGCCGCTGTGGCCCGACGAGACGCTGCTGGCCGACCCCTGGGGTGGGTCACCGGCCGGCCCCGCGGCGGACAGCACGACGGCCAGGAACCTGCTGTCGGCCTTCGCCGACGACCTCGGCCTGCCTGCCTCTCAGGTGCGCCCGGCCTACGAGGATCCACTGTCGAAGCTGGCGGCCAAAGCCCGTCTACCGCAGGGCGACGCGGTCGAACCCGGCGCCGACCTCGACCCCGAAGCCGGTCGTGACACCGCCCAGGCTCGCGCCGAGCTACTGGCGCGGCTCGACGAATCCACCTCTACACCAACGGCATTCGTGCTTCCGCTGCACCGCCGAGATGATGAAGTGGGCTGGGCGAGCACCAACTGGCGGCTGCGCCGCGGCCGCATCGTGCTGGTCGACGGCGATTCGCCGGCCGGATTGCGACTGCCGCTCAACGCGATCAGCTGGAAGCCGCCGCGGGCGTCGTTCGACACCGATCCGACCACCGTCGGCGACGAACTGCATCCGTCGGCCGTCGAAGCACTCGTCGATGACGACGAGAGCGCGCCGACCACAGCGATGGTCGTCGAGGCTCGCGATGGCCTGCTGTATGTCTTCTTACCGCCCACCGGGGCGCTAGATCACTTCGTCGACCTGATCGCCCGAATACACGACGCAGCCAAGAAGATTGGCTGCCCGGTCGTGATCGAGGGCTATGAACCACCGGCGGACCCGCGGCTGACCTCGACAACGATCACCCCCGACCCGGGTGTGATCGAGGTCAACGTCGCCCCCACCGCCAGTTTCGCCGAGCAGACCAGACAACTGGAAACCCTTTATGAGCAAGCCCGACAGGCTCGCCTTTCGACCGAGTCATTCTCAGTCGACGGCAGCCACGGCGGCACGGGCGGCGGTAATCACATCACCCTGGGCGGCATCACCCCGAAGAACTCCCCGCTGCTGCGCCGCCCGGACTTGTTGGTGTCGCTGCTGACCTACTGGCAGCGGCACCCTTCGCTGTCCTACCTGTTCGCGGGGCGGTTCGTCGGCACCACCTCGCAGGCACCAAGGGTCGATGAGGGCCGCGCCGAGGCGCTCTACGAGCTGGAGATCGCGTTCGCTGAAATCGACCGGCTTGCTTCGTCTTCCGGCTCCGGCACGCCCAGACCATGGATCATCGACAGGGCGCTGCGGCATCTGCTCACCGACATCACCGGCAACACCCATCGCGCCGAGTTCTGCATCGACAAGCTCTACAACCCGTACAGCATGCGCGGCAGGCTGGGTCTGCTGGAGTTGCGTGGTTTCGAGATGCCACCGCACCTCCGGATGGCGATGGTGCAGTCGCTGCTGGTGCGGTCGCTGGTGGCCTGGTTCTGGGACGAACCGCTGCGGGCTCCGCTGATCCGGCACGGCGCGAACCTACACGGGCGATACCTGTTGCCGCATTTCCTGATCCACGACATCGCCGATGTCGCCGCGGACCTGCGCGCGCACGGTATCGCCTTCGACACCAGTTGGCTGGATCCGTTCACGGAATTCCGCTTTCCGCGTATCGGCACCGCGGTCTTCGACGGCGTCGAGATCGAGCTGCGCGGCGCCATCGAGCCGTGGAACACTCTCGGCGAAGAATCCACCGCGACCGGCACCGCCCGTTACGTCGACTCATCGGTCGAACGCCTGCAGGTGCGCATCATCGGCGCCGACCGGCACCGTTATCTGTTGACCTGCAACGGTTATCCAGTTCCACTGCTGGCCACCGACAATCCCGACGTGCACGTCGGAGGCGTGCGTTTTCGGGCCTGGCAGCCGCCCAGCGCGCTGCACCCGAGCATCACTGTCGACGGTCCGCTGCAATTCGAGCTCATCGACCTCACCTCCTCGACGTCGCGCGGCGGCTGCACGTATCACGTCGCCCACCCGGGCGGGCGCGCGTACGACGAACCTCCCGTCAACGCGGTGGAAGCCGAGTCACGGCGCGCGCGGCGTTTCGAGGCCACCGGGTTCACCCCAGGCAAACTCACGCTCTCCAAGATTCGAGAGATGCAGGCGCGAATCTCCACCGACATCGGCGCGCCGGGCATCCTCGATCTGCGGCGCGTGCGTACCGTCCTGCGGTAATGGCTTTGACGGATATGGCAGTACACCCCAGCGACCCGGCAGCCTTTCACGACCGCACCGACGTCGACCGGCTGCTGGCTGGGTATCGCACCGCACGTGCCCAGGAGACGCTGTTCGACCTGCGCCCGCCCTCGCTTCAAGGGCCGGTGATCGGCTACGACGAGTTCCTCGACGAAACCGGCCGGGTGCGGCCGGCATGGGCCGACCTAGCCGACGCGGTAGGTGACCGCGGACGAGCCGGCATGACTCGGCTCGGCTCCGCAGTGCGCCAACTGGTGAACAACGACGACATCAGTTACACCATCGTCGATCCCGCCAGCGAATCCACCGCCGGCGGTCACGGCGAACCGCGGCCGTGGCGTCTCGACCCGCTACCACTGGTGGTGTCGGCTCCCGATTGGGACGTGCTCGAGACCGGGCTGGTGCAGCGTTCCCGGATTCTCAACGCCGTCCTGGCCGACTTGTACGGGGACCGACGCTCGCTCACCGAAGGCGTACTGCCACCGGAGTTGCTGTTCGCCCATTCCGGTTATGTGCGCGCCGCCAACGGGATCGAAGTGCCCGGGCACCATCAGCTCTTCATGCACGCCTGCGACGTCAGCCGACTCTCCGACGGCGGCTTCCAGGTGAACGCCGACTGGACCCAAGCCCCTTCCGGCGCGGGGTATGCGCTGGCCGACCGACGGGTGCTCGCACAAGCGCTGCCCGACCTCTACGAGAAGGTGGGGCCGCGGCCGACGACACCGTTCGCCCAGGCGTTGCGGCTGGCACTGATCGACGCCGCACCCGACGGTGTGCAAGACCCGGTGGTGGTCGTCCTCAGCCCCGGTATCTACTCCGAAACATCCTTCGATCAGGCATATCTGGCCACATTGCTGGGCTTCCCGCTGGTCGAGAGCGCGGACCTGGTGGTTCGCGACGGCAAATTGTGGATGCGCTCACTGGGCACGCTCAAACGCGTCGACGTGGTCTTCCGCCGCGTCGACGCCACCTACACCGACCCCCTCGATCTGCGTGCCGACTCGCGGCTGGGGGTGGCGGGTCTGGTGGAGGCGCAGCATCGCGGCACCGTGACCGTGGTGAACACCGTCGGCAGCGGAATACTGGAAAGCGCTGGGCTGCAACGATTCCTGCCCCAGCTAGCCACCCAGCTGCTCGGCGAGTCACCACTGCTGTCCAGCGCGCCGAGTTATTGGGGCGGGATCGACAGCGAACGCTCGCATCTTCTGGCCAACCTGTCGTCGTTGTTGATCAGGCCCACCATCGGCGGGCAAACGCTTGTCGGCCCGACGCTTTCGTCCGAGCGCCTTGCCGAACTGGCCGCCGCAATCACCGCGATGCCGTGGCAATGGGTCGGCCAAGAACTGCCGCAGTTTTCCTCCGCCCCGACCACTTACGCCAGCGAACTGTCGGCGGCCGGAGTGGGCATGCGCCTGTTCACCGTGGCTCAACGCGGCGGATACGCGCCGATGCTGGGCGGTCTGGGCTACGTGCTGACCCAGGGGCCGACCGCATATACGTTGACAACCGTTGCTGCAAAGGATGTCTGGGTCCAGCCCACGGACAGGTCGCGAACCGAAGCGGTCACCTTGCCGACCCCGGAAGCTCCCGCAAAGGCGGGCGCGGGCACGTTGGGCGTCAGTTCGCCGCGCGTGCTGTCCGACCTGTTCTGGATGGGGCGCTACGGCGAGCGCGCCGAGAACATGGCCCGGTTGCTGATCGCTGCCCGCCGGCGCTATTACGAATTCCGTCACCGTCAGGAGATTTCGGAGAGCCAATGCGTGCCCGTCCTGATGGCCGCGCTGGGCCGGATCACCGGGACCGACCCCGGACCCGAGGATCAAGCCGAAACGATCGCGATCGCACCGTCGACCCTGTGGTCGCTGACCATGGACCGCGACCGGCCCGGCTCGCTCGTGCAGTCGGTGGACCGACTGGCGCTGGCCGCCCGAGCGGTGCGCGATCAGTTGTCCACCGACACCTGGGCGGTGCTGGCCGGCGTCGAGCGCGCGTTGGCGCACAGTGCTGAGCCACCGGACTCGCTGGCCGAGGGCGACGCCGTGCTCGAGACAGCGCAGTCGCAGACCTTGGTCGGCATGCTGACCCTGGCCGGCGTGGCCTCCGAGTCGATGGTGCAGGACGTCGGCTGGACCATGATGGACATCGGCAAGCGCATCGAGCGCTCCTTGGGCCTCACCGCACTGCTGAACGCCACGCTGACCACCGTGCTGGCCCCGGCCGCGGAGCGCACCGTCATCGAATCAACCATGATCGCAACGGAATCCGCGGTGATTTACCGACGCCGCACGGTGGGCCAGGTCAGCGTGGCAGCCTTGGCGGAGCTGATGCTCTTCGACTCGACGAACCCACGGTCGCTGGTGTATCAACTGGAGCGGCTGCGAACCGATCTCGGCGAATTGCCCGGCTCGTCGGGATCCTCACGCCCGCAGCGGATGGTCGCCGAGATCAGCACCCTGTTGCGGCGCTCGAACCCCGCCGAACTCGAATCGGTATCCGCGGACGGACGCCGCGAGCGGCTGACCCAACTGCTCACCACGGCGCACTCCGCCGTGCGCGAGTTGGCCGAGGTGATCACCGCGACGCAACTGGCACTGCCGGGCGGTACCCAGCCGCTGTGGGGTGGCGACGAGCGGCGGACGATGCCGTGACCGCCGCCGGACTCAGGCGCTGATCGGGTCGCGTTTCCCCGATATCGCGGTCACCTCGTCGATGACGTTGTGGATGAACTTCATCTTCTCCAGCACGGCGACCGGCAGCACGAACGGGTACAGGTCGTCGTGACCCATCGACCGGTTGACCATGTTCAGCGACCAAGACACCGGCAACCACATGTCGATGATGGTCATGAACGCGCTGGGACCCAACACCGGTCGATCGAAGGTAGCCGTTGCCGGGGCGAAACCCGACCACGCGGCGGTGTCCAGGGTGTCGCGGATGTGCAGGTAATGCGCGAACGTCTCGGCCCAGTCTTCGGCCGGGTGCATGGTCGCGTAGGAAGACACGAAGGTCTTCTCCCAACCTGCGGGCGCTCCCTCTTTGTAGTGCCGGTCCAGCGCCGCCTGGTAGTCGGCGTTCGCGTCCCCGAACAGCTCCTTGAACCGGGCGACGAACTCCGCGGACGGCGTGATCAGCCGGTAGTAGTAATAGTGTCCGACTTCGTGCCGGAAGTGCCCGAGCAGGGTGCGGTAGGGCTCGTCCATCTCGACCCGTAATTGCTCGCGATGCACATCGTCGCCCTCGGCCAAATCGAGTGTGATGACCCCGTTTTCATGCCCGGTCATCACCGTCTCATCAGCGCTGGACAGCAGCCGGAACGCGAGGCCGTAGTCAGGATCTTGATCACGTCCGACGATCGGCAGCTTCAGCTCGTGCAGTTCGGCGACCAGCCTGCGCTTGGCCGCTTCGGCGAGGGCGAATTCCGCCAGCCCGGCGGTGTCCGCGTCGTTCGGCCGTTCACTGGTCAGCACGCACGAGTTACACAACCAGGTTGGCGTGCGAATCGGAACAAGCCAATTGCACTTGGCCAGATGGCGATTGGCGCACAACTCGTACTCACTGGCACTGACGAAACCTGCGCGGCCGGCATCGTCACCGGTGGTGATCACCAGCAGTGCCATCTCCTCGAGCGAAAACCCCAGGGCACTGCCGCACGCCAAACATGCCGAGTTCTCGAAAGTCAGCCGCTGACCGCAATTGGGACAGTGGAAATCACGCATACAATTCGTCACCTTCGTAGGGCGCGACGTCGACCGCGACGTCGATCACGCTGTTTTCGGAATTGGTGTAGATGATGCCGCGCAACGGGGGCACGTCGGCGTAGTCGCGACCTCGCCCGACGATGACGTACCGCTCGTCGACCATCTGGTTGTTGGTGGGATCCAGTCCCAGCCATTCGAATTGGCCCGGCGGCTGCGGCGTCCACACCGCCGCCCAGGCGTGCGTCGCGTCGATGCCTATCATGCGGTCCTTCCCCGGCGGCGGATTGGTGGCCAGGTAACCGGACACATAGCTGGCAGCCAAACCGTTGGCACGCAGACAGGCAATCGCCAGCCGCGCGAAATCTTGACATACCCCCTCGCGCGCTTTCAGAACCTCATTTACACCCGTCGATACCGTGGTCGAACCTGTGCGATAGGTGAAGTCGGCGTAGATACGCGAGGTGAGGTCGCGCAGCACGTCGCCCAGCGGTCGCTGTGCCTCGAAGCTGGGCGCTGCGTACTCGCGGACCTCCTCGGTGATCTCGGGCGGGTTGAGGTCGAGGGCGAACTCACTGGCAAGTGCACCCCGCACGCCCACCGGGCGGGCGAGCTCCCACGGCTCCAGTGCCGGCCCTCCACCCCAGCGCTCCGGCGGTGAGGGATACACCTCGACGACGGATTCACTGGTGACTGTCAGCGTCTGATGCGGCGCGGTGACATGGAAATACGAGCTGACGTTTCCGTAGATGTCCGGGCTCGTCGAGCTGTCCGAGGGTGTCGGAGAGATCCGCAACTCGTGGAATAGACAGCGTTGCCGCAACAGGTCTCGCGGGGTGAGAAAGCCGCGACCGTAGGAACTGGTCACCACGTCTGAGTACCGGTATTCGGTGCGGTGGGTGATCCGGTAACGAGCGCCCGGCCCGGTCGGGTGCTGGTCCGGTGACTGCCCCGCATCGCTGGCACGGTTCGGCGACGTCACGATGTAACAGTAGTGAGGCCCAGGGTTATGCGCAGCGGCGCTGCCTGATCCGCCCCTTGTCGTGGGTCGCAGGCGCACAATAAGTCATGGCCACCTGGGACGACGTCGCCAGCGTCGTCGGAGAGCTGCCACTCACCGAGGAGCGGTCGCCGCACGAATGGCGGGTCGGCAAGAAGCTGATCGCCTGGGAACGCCCGCTGCGCGCGTCTGACCATCAAGCTCTGACTGCACGGGGAATCGAGCCGCCTCGGGGCGACATTCTCGGGGTCCGGGTGGCCGACGAGGGCGTCAAGCTTGCACTGATCGCCGACGAACCGGCCGTGTACTTCACCACCCCGCACTTCGACGGCTATCCGGCCGTTCTGGTCCGGCTCGCGACGATCGACACGCCGGAACTACGGGAGCTGATCGTCGAGGCGTGGCTCAAACAGGCACCAAAACGCCTGGTCCAGGAGTTTCTCGGCAAGTTTGGCTGACCCTCGCGGTTGCACCTTCTGTCACTTTAGTAACAGCAGCACCATAGGTCACTCTAATGCACTCCATCACGACAAGATAACTTGCTACTCATATAACACTCTAGTTATAGACTGCATCAATAAGCCCACTAATCGACTCTAATTAACTTCAGCAACAGGAAACTCGTTATTAAACTTTAATCTCATTGATTACTAAAGCCCCACTCATTGACTCCTTTCACGCCTGTTTGTTAGACCTGTTAAATGAGTCATTTAGGTGGGCTACTGAGCACGATGTGCAAGCACCTGGTGATAGCCACGTTGGTCGTCCTGGGCATGACGCTGCTGGTCAATCCGACCACGGGCGTGGCCTACGCGGACGGAATGAACTGGGACGCCGTCGCGCAGTGTGAATCGGGTGGCAACTGGCACGCCAACACCGGCAACGGTTTCTACGGCGGCCTGCAGTTCAAGCCGTCGACCTGGGCCGCTAACGGCGGGGTCGGCGACCCGGCCATGGCGTCGCGCGAGCAGCAGATCGCGGTCGCTAATCGGGTGCTTGCCACCCAGGGCTCAGGCGCGTGGCCCAAGTGCGGTGGCAATGGGCAGCTGTTCCCGATCCAGATTGTGAACATCTTCCTGCACCCGGTGCGGGGAACGTTGCAGACGATCATGTCGCTGGTACCGCACTAGGCCGGCCACACGGCGGCGTGACCGCCCTGTGATCGGTGCCGTGATAGCCCCGTGACCGCGTGTTCCGAGGGGTCGGTTGACGGGCTAACTATCCGGCGAGGCTAACTGGCCGGCTGCAGTTCGAAGACCGGGATGACCCGCGACGTCTTCGCCTGATACTTGGCGAAGCCCGGTGAGACGGCGGTGATTTTCGCGAACAAATCGTCGCGTTCTGCCGGTGAGAGTTCGTGGGCAGTCACGTCCGAAGAGTCGCTGCCGACTTCGATATGCGCCGACGGATTCGCCCGCAGGTTGTGCACCCAGCCCGGGTTCACATCCGCGCCGGCGAACGATCCGATGATTAGTAACCTGCCGTCGATGCGGAAGTAGGCGAGCGGCGACAGCCGCGGCCGGCCCGACTTGGCGCCGCTGGTGGTCAGCAGCAGCAGGTCGGCATCTTTGAACTCGCCGCCTACCTTGCCGCCGTTGGCTCGGAACTCTTCGGCGATGGTCTGGTTGAGCTTTTTGATCGACTCGGTGTCAGGCATCTGTTGCGACATGCCTGGACAACCTAGCCGCGGCCGGTGACTATTCCGTGTCGGCAGCCGCGGCTTTGGGCGCCTGCTTCGCCTCGGGCTTCGCGTCAATGCCCGATTCCTTGCGCTGTTGAGCGGTGATCGGCGCCGGTGCATCGGTCAGCGGGTCGACGCCGCCACCTGACTTCGGGAAGGCGATCACCTCTCGGATCGAATCCACACCGGAAAGCAGCTGCACGATCCGGTCCCAGCCGAACGCGATCCCGCCGTGCGGCGGTGCGCCAAAGGTGAACGCGTCCAACAGGAATCCGAACTTCTCCTGCGCCTCGGCAGCGCCGATGCCCATCATCGCGAACACGCGTTCCTGGACATCGCGGCGGTGGATACGAATCGAGCCGCCACCGATCTCGTTGCCGTTGCAGACAATGTCGTAGGCGTCCGCGAGCGCATTGCCCGGATCGCTGTCAAAGGTGGCCTCGGACCCGCGCTTGGGTGAGGTGAAGGCGTGGTGCACCGCGGTCCATGCGCCGCTGCCCAGCGCGACATCGCCGGCGGCGGTGGCCTCGTCGGCTGGTTCGAACAACGGGAAATCGACGACCCAAGTGAACGCCCAGGCGTCGGGGTCGATCAGGTCGAGCCGATGCGCGATCTCCACACGCGCCGCGCCCAACAGGGCACGGGACGCCTTGGGCGGTCCGGCCGAGAAGAAAATGCAATCGCCCGGTCGCGCGCCGACATGCGCGGCCAGACCCTCGCGTTCGGTGTCGGACAGGTTTTTGGCTACCGGACCACCCAGCGTGCCGTCGTCGCCGACCAACACGTACGCCAGACCCTTGTGCCCGCGCTGCTTCGCGAACTCTTGCCAGCTGTCCAGGGTCCGACGTGGCTGCGACGCCCCTCCGGACATCACGACCGCCCCGACATAGGGCGCCTGAAACACCCGAAAAGTGGTGTCGGAGAAGAACTCTGTGCATTCGACCAGTTCGACTCCGAACCGCAGGTCGGGTCGGTCTGTGCCGAACCGTGTCATCGCCTCGGCGTAACTGATCCGCGGCACCGGAGTGGGGAGGTCGTAGCCGATCAGCGCCCACACCGCCTTGAGTACCTGTTCGGCGGTGGCGACGACGTCGTCGGCCTCGACGAAGCTCATCTCCATGTCGAGCTGGGTGAACTCCGGCTGACGGTCGGCGCGGAAATCCTCGTCGCGGTAGCACCGGGCGATCTGGTAGTACCGCTCCATGCCCGCCACCATCAGCAGTTGCTTGAACAGCTGCGGACTCTGCGGCAACGCATAGAACGACCCGGGTTGCAGCCGGGCCGGCACCAGGAAGTCGCGCGCACCTTCTGGTGTCGAGCGGGTCAGAGTCGGCGTCTCGATCTCGACGAAGTCCTGCGCGGCCAGAACGCTGCGCGCTGCGGCATTTACCTTGGAGCGCAACCGAATTGCATTACCCGGCGCCTCTCGACGCAGATCGAGGTAGCGGTAACGCAATCGGACTTCCTCACCGGCGGGCTCGTCGAGCTGGAACGGAAGCGGAGCGCACTCCCCCAGCACCGTCAGCGACGTCGCGTTGACCTCGATCTCGCCGGTGGCGATTTCGCCGTTGGCGTTGCCCTCCGGGCGGATCTCGACGACGCCCTCGACGGCGACACAGAACTCGGCACGCAACCGGTGAGCCTGCGCCAGCACGTCGGCGGCGCGAAACACCACTTGGGATACGCCGGTGGCATCGCGCAGATCGATGAAGATCACCCCACCGTGGTCGCGCCGACGCGCAACCCAGCCGGCCAGCGTCACCTGTTGCCCGGCGTCGGCGGCACGCAATGAACCTGCGGCATGACTGCGCAGCACAAATACTCCTCGTCAGCGGTGGGAACGACAGCCCAGTCTAGAGGCGGTAATTTCGAGGACGGCTATGGATGTCATTGAAGAAGTAGCAGTTGTGGGTCCGGGCGCCGTCGGCACGACGGTCGCCGCGTATTTGTCCGCCGCCGGTCACCACGTTCTGGTCTGCGGCCGGACGCCGCGATCGCACATCGAACTGCGGCCCGACGGCGCCGATTCGATCACCGTGCCCGGCCCGGTGCGCACCGATCCCGCCGAGATCACGACCCCGGTCGATGTGGTCCTGCTCGCCGTCAAGGCCACCCAGAACGCCGACGCGGCGCGTTGGCTGGCCCGACTGTGCGACGAGCACACGATCGTCGTCGTCCTGCAGAACGGTGTCGAACAGGTCGAGCAGGTGCAGCCACTCTGCGCGTCGTCGGCCGTCATCCCCGGCATCGTCTGGTTTTCGGCCGAAACTCAGCCGGACGGCTGGGTGCGACTGCGCACCGATGCCCGGCTCACGCTGCCGAGCGGGCCCGCGGCGACCACCTTCGCCGACCTGTGGCGGGCTGCGGGTGGCACTGCCGACTGCGACCCCGACTTCGTCACAGCGGCGTGGCGCAAGCTGCTGGTCAACGCGGTCGCCGGCCTGATGGTCCTGACCGGCCGACGAGCCGGCATGTTCCGCCGCGACGACCTCGCGGATCTGGCTCAGCGCTACGCCGCGGAATGCATCGACGTCGCCCGCGCCGAGGGCGCGCACCTGGCCGACGACGTCGCCGCCGGCACGGTGGAGATGTTCCGGCAGGCGCCCACCGACATGGGCACGTCGATGCTGGCTGACCGCGAAGCCGGCCGCGCGCAGGAGTGGGACATCCGCAATGGCGTGATCATCCGCAAGGCGCGCGCGCACAGAATCGCGACGCCGATCAGCGACATCCTGGTGCCGCTGTTGGCCGCGGCCAGCGACGGACCAGGCTAGTCAGCTAGAACGACGCCGCCACGCCGCGCAGCAGTTCCTGCAAGGGCGCCGAGAAGTGGAGATCGGCGCCGCGGCGGGAACTGAGAATTTCCTCAGTTGTCCACTCTTCGTTCGCAATTCCGCTAGCCCGCCGGCGCTGCACCGGGAAGGTCAGAGCCCGAATCCGGCGGCCGTGCCGACGACAAACAACTCGGGAACGACGACGTCGAGGTACTCGTATCCGGTCAGGTAGGAGTCCAGGGCGCCGGCGATGTCGCCAGCTGCCAGATCCACCAGTGCCGAGTGAAGGTCAGCCTCCCCGATCAACGCGAGCGTGGGGGCGACGATGACCGCGTCGTTGAAATCCGCCGGCGCGGGGATCGTCCAACTCAGCGCGGAGTCGACCGGCTCGCCCGTCAGCCCGGCCAGCGACCCCTGCGCGAGGTTGTTCGGCACCGAGAGCAGGATGTCGTCGGCGCCGCTGTAAAACGAAGCCAGACCGTCGGCCACATCACCGTCAGCGAAATCCGCGTTGGCCAGAGTGAACGCCTCCTGAGCGAGCGAGAAGTCGCCCTGCACCGCGACGATCAAGTCGGTGAGAGGGTCGTCGGCGTGCACCACCGGAGCGGTGGCCGTTGCCGTCATGACCGCCGTCGCGAGTGCGCCCAACGCCGCGGCCAATAAAAACCCACCTCGTGGTGAGGCGAACATCAAGGCTCCAATCTGTAACGCGAACAACGGTACTGAGAGTTTGGCAGCAAGAACTTAGCATTCTTTCAGGTTGCTTCAACCCTGTGTAGCCGTATTTGTCCCGCCCTGTCAATTACACGCTGGAGCTCGACTACCGGGTGCGGGTCGTCCCCGGCGGTTGCCGAATGATGTGGACGCTGGCGCAGCAATCGGCCAGAGTTAGCTCAGCGGATTCCCGCCCGCGATGACGCTGAACATATCGCCGACGAGTTGGGACGCCACGTCAAATGACGGCGGGATGCTGATGTCGCCGAAGGGTGTCACGAGCATCTCGGTGACGACGTCCTCAGCGGCCGTCGCTCCGACGATGTCGGAGTAGACACTCTCGAATCCATAACCGAGACTGACGATTTCGATCTCTGAGCCCTTCGGAAGAGCCGTGTCCGTCGCGCTGGTGACCAGGATGGTCTCGGTCGAATCATTGAAGGTGTCGAGCGTGTTGGTCACGTCTGCGATGAAACTTCCGGTCGTGGCACCGTCGGTCACGGCGAAGTCCTGCCCGCCCTGGACACTGACGGTCACCGGCGGAAGTCCGTTGATTCCAGTGAAGTTCAGCTCTGTCGTCGGATTAAGGACCATTCCGTTCGGCATCGTGATCGACGAATCGGTGAGGGTTTCAACCTTGGCCGCATCGAAGGTGATCGGGATGACGTAGTTGCCAAACGCGGTATACAACGTGTCCAGGTAATGATCGCCGTCGGGCGTGACGTAGTCGGAGTAGACGTTGACCAGACCGTCGAGGTTGATCGTGTTGAAGATGGAACCCTCCGCCGGGATATCCGCGGCTGTGGTGCCGACTGTGCCGGCTCCGTCGTTGGTGACAAGCACGGCCTCGGTATAGCTGCCGACACCATCGGCTGTGGTGGTATCGAGAGTCCCGACCGTGCCGATCACGTGGCCTGCCGAATTCAAGTATTGAAAGTCCTGGGTGCCCTGCAGGGCCACGGTCAGCGGCGGGATGCCGCTGACCGACGTAACATCTTGTTCACCAACAGGATTCATCGAGCCGCCGTTGCCGGTGCCGACGCCTGCTGCGTCGGCGATCAAGCTGTTGGCCGCGTCAAACGACGTGGGGATGACAATGGTGCCCGACGGCGTATGCAACGTCTCGGTGATCGTGGAGCCACCCTCAGCATTGGCGACGGACGAATACGTGTTGGTGTAGAGGCCGTAGTCGAACGAGTAGGTGTCGGACACCGAGCCCACGGCCGGACCACCCGTCCCAGTTAGGTCACTGGCGACATAGACCTCGGTGTTGATGCCACCGAGAGCGTCATTCGAGTAGCTCTCGAAACCGAGGAACATCCCCGTCTCGCCGCTGGGGCTGGTGAAATCGAAGATCTGGTGGCCCTGGATGCTTCCCTCGACTGCCGGCGGTGCGGTATAGCCGCCGTTGACACCGTGTCCGTAAATCCCGGTGATGATCTCATTGGAAAGTGGATCTGGAGTGACTGTCCATTCGTCGGCGTGCGCCACGGCGAGCGGCAGCAACGTCATCCCGAGAAAGCCGCCGGCGGCCGCGCCGATTCTGCGACGCCGACCCGTCACCGAGGTCGCCTGGCCTGCGGCCAGGCGTAGGCACACGTCTAAAAGTGAAGGGCGCAAGACTCTTTCACGCTTCTCGACTGAATGCTTGCCCATGTTGCTCAGCCTTCAGCGAAGACCTCAGACCACGCGGATCTTCGGAGACCGTCCGGATCGTCGACAACGACAGTGGAAGCAGACCGGAAAACGGTGGTCTTGCGCCGTCCGGCGTCATATTCCGGCCATTCGCTCGACCAATGCCAGTTCTCTTGGCCCGCCGCACGGGCGAACTCCAGCCAGGTTCGCTGCAGTCTCCGCCCGGCGGCGGGCATCAGATTGTCGTCGAACCCCTCGCCCAGATCGCCGAGCTCGAAGCCGCCGAAAACCCCAACCCGATAAGTGACATTGACGACCACGACATCGCCGTTGGCGGCCAGCCGAGACCCGTTGTAGAGCTGCAGTTGTCCCGCACCGTTGAGGAATGCCCCGCCAGGGATCCAGACCATCACCGGTAGCGAAGCGGATACGTCAGGCGACCACACCGTCAACGTCAGGCAGGCTTCGTCGCGAACCTTCGGGTCGTTACGGTCCCCAGCAACCATCGATCGGCTTTGCGGCGGTAGCGGTCCGTGCTCGCGTGCGTCGCGCACACCGATCCAGGGCGACAGCGGAGCCGGCGCCGCAAATCGACGCTCGCCAACGGGTTGTTGTGCATAGGACACCCCCCGCCACACCGCGACGCCGCCTTCGACACCCCCGCGAAGATCGCCGAGCGCCGTGTGTGCGAGGGCTGGAACTTCGGCAACCGCAGGCACGCCTGAATCGTAGTGTGCGAAGCTGATGTCGCCGGACTAGCAGTACGCCATGAACCGCGACGGAGAGTGCGATGACCTTCAACGAGGGTATGCAGATCGACACCAGCACGACGGCGTCATCCGGGGGCGGTGGCGGGCGGGGAATCGCCATCGGCGGCGGACTTGGCGGGTTGCTGTTCCTCGTGGTCGCACTGCTGCTCGGGGTGGACCCCGGCAAAGTGGCCACCCAGCTGCCCGCACCGAGCGCCAGCCAGGATGTGGCGCCCGGGTTCGACCTGAGCAAGTGCAAAACCGGAGCCGACGCCAACCAATACGTGCAGTGCCGGGTGATCGCAACCGGCAACTCCGTCGATGCGGTGTGGAAGCAGCTGCTGCGGGGCTATACCCGCCCCCGGGTCCGGTTGTTCAGCGGTCAGGTCAACACGGGTTGCGGGGCCGCCACCACCGAGGTGGGCCCGTTCTACTGCCCGGTGGATCAGACCGCCTACTTCGATACCGGCTTTTTCGACGTGCTGCGTACCCAATTCGGTTCAAGTGGTGGACCATTGGCACAGGAATACGTGGTCGCCCACGAGTTCGGGCACCATGTGCAGGATCTGCAGGGTTCGCTGGGCCGTGCCCAGCAGGGCGCGCAGGGCGCCAACGGCAATGGCGTGCGCACCGAGTTGCAGGCTGACTGCTACGCCGGAGTGTGGGCCCACTATGCCTCCACGACCAAGCAGGAGGGCACCGGCGTTCCGTTCCTGGAACCGCTGAGCGACAAGGACATTGCCGACGCGCTTTCTGCCGCGTCATCGGTCGGCGACGACCGCATCCAGAAGTCCGCCACCGGCCGGGTCAACCCCGAGTCGTGGACCCACGGCTCCTCTGAGCAGCGCCAGCACTGGTTCACCGTTGGCTACCAGTCCGGGGACCCGAACCAATGCGACACCTACCACGCGCCCGACCTGAACTGAGTCAGAAAAGCGTCGGCTGAACAGTTTCGGCGAGGTGCCGGGGCGTCACTGTTTCGAACCGACGTGACTCGCCACCCAGCCCGTGTCTGGCGATCAACGGCGCTGCCCGCGCCCGCAGCTCGTCGCGGTACCACGGCGGCAAATACGCTCCGCGCCGGTACAACTCGCGGTATCTGCCGACCAGTTGCGGCTGGGTCTGCGACAACCACGACATGAACCAGCCGCGAGTCGATCCCCGCAAATGCAGACCGAACACACTCACACCGTTGCCCCCCGCCGCCGCGATCTGTCGCAGCAGACCGTCGAGGTGTTCGACCGAATCCGTCAGATATGGCAGCACCGGCGCCACCATCACGTGACAGTCCAAACCGGCCGCGCGGATCGCGGCGATCAATCCGAGTCGCGCCTGCGGGCTGGGCGTGCCCGGTTCCACTTGCTTGTGCAGGTCAGCGTCGCCGACGGCAAGGGACACCGAGACGCCAACCCGCACCTGTGTTGCGGCGTCGGCGATCAGTGACAGGTCCCGTCGCAGCAGCGTGCCTTTGGTGAGGATCGACAGCGGAGTGCCGGAATCCGTGAGCGCACCGATGATGCCCGGCATCAACGCGTAGCGGCCCTCGGCGCGTTGGTAGGGGTCGGTGTTGGTGCCGAGCGCGACCGTGTCACGACACCAGGACCGTCGGCTCAGCTCGCGGCGCAGGACATCGACGACGTTGGTCTTGACGACAACCTGAGTGTCAAAATCGTTGCCGCAGTTGAATTCCAGATACTCGTGGGTGGGCCGGGCGAAGCAATACCGGCAGGCATGCGAGCAACCTCGGTAGCCGTTGACGGTGTACTGGAACGGAAGCGCAGCCGCGTTGGGAACCTTGTTGAGCGCTGACTTGCACAACACTTCGTGAAACGTGATGCCGTCGAACTGCGGCGTGCGCACGCTCCGGACGAAGCCGATGCGTTCCAGTCCGGGCAGGGCGCCGTCGTCCACTCGGACATGTTGGCCGTCCCACCGCATCAGTATATTCGAACGCATGTTCGAGAAAATGTCAACCCTGTTAACGGCCTGAGAAAGGCTGCGTTCATCACGTTGCCCGCGGCCAAAACACCTGCGGTAACGGGGTTGTCATTTAAGCTGGTCCATCGTGACGTCTGATGCTGACGGCCCAAAAGACAATAAAAATCTTAAATGGGCCATGGGTGGGGTGGCCGCGGTTGCCGTATTGGCAACAATCGTCGCGGCTGTATTGCTATTCGGAGACGGGGGTTCCGGGCCCAAAGGCGGGTCCGACAACGGTCCGAACCAGGAGACCGCGGCGGTAGCCAGCGCGAAGGACACCGGGCCGGTGGCAGTGATCACCGACGACGCAAGCTGCACTGCCTGGGCGTCGATCAACAACGAATTGGCGAACGCCGGCCAGGGCCTGTGGAACGAGCGCGACCGGTCCGTGCCGGCATCGGCCTGGAACCCGAAGCAGCGTGCGCAGTTCATCGCCGCCGGACAGTCGATGCGCAACGCGGCGGCGCAAGCCGTCGGCCTGGTCAAGCTCACCCCGCACCGCGTCATGCGCGAGCTCTATCAGCAGTTCATCGCGTACGCACGGGCCTACTCGGAGCGGATCCCGAAATACACGCCGGCAGACAACAATCTGGCCGGTGCCGCGAACAGCGCCTCCTCCGCGCTGGGGTCGATCTGTGCCGCCATCAGCGATGGTTCGGCCGCGGCCCGAGGCCCGCTGGTGTCGCCGTCGGCCCCACCGTCCGACATCGCCCCGGTCGGAAATCTCGCGAGCCCACAGCCTTTCCTGACTTCGGACAACAATGTCTGCCCGGCATGGAAATCGGCGCTGGACCAGTTCGGCCAACAGACTGCGCAGTGGCAGCAACTGGATCCCAATGTCCCGTCGATCTACTGGAACAAAGAGCAGAAGGCGGTCAACTACGCGGTTGGGCCGGTGATGAACTCGTATGCCGGCAAACTGGAACAGCTTGGCCGGCAGAGCGATAACGCCATCTGGCAGGACCTGGCCAATCTTTCGGCGCAGTACCGTCGCGCATTTGTCACCGCACTGCCGACCTACACGCCGACCGACAACCATCTCGCCAACGCGGCCAACTTCGCATCGACAACCGTCCTCGGCGGTTGCGCAGCGGTTGCTGAGTAGGCGCCATCCCGGCGCCTACTCAGCCGGCCAGCTCTCAAAACACAGCGAATAAATCGACCACCCAGCAGCTGGCCGCGTCGACCGAGGTGCTGACGCATAGCGCTCTACCGCAACAGGTTTGAGTAACTCGCTGCGACCAACATGCCGTCAAATAGAAAACACACCGGGCATCGTGATGCCCGGTGTGTTTCCGACCCCCGAAGGGGTAAGCGTCAGGCCCAGCTTCCCCCGACGGCGGAGTCGGTGCTCGCCATGTTGTTGCCGGCGGTCTGCACCTTCTGGCCGTGGGAGTTGGCCTGCTCGTAGATCACCTGGAAGTTGCGACCCAACTGGGTGATGAACTCCTGGCAGGCCACCGAACCCGAGCCACCCCAGAAGTCACCGGCAGCCAGCACATCGCGAACGATGCTCTGGTGCTCGGCCTCCAAGGAAGCGGCCTGCGAACGAATCAAGGCGCCGTGGGCATCCACGTCACCGAACTGGTAGCTGATCGACATTGCAGTTCTCCTAAGTAGTTTCGGTGTCGATGGACTAGCTGGACAGGATCTGCTGAGAGCCCTGCTCTTGGGCCTCGTAGTTGTTCGCGTCGCGGATCAAACCGTCCCGGACACCATGCAGCATGTTGACGATGTTGCGAAACGCGGTGTTCATCTGACCCATCGTGTCGTACGAGGTGGCCTGAGCGGTACCGCTCCAGCTGGCCCCGGCGATGTTCTGGCTCGACGCCCACATCTTGCGGGCCTCGTCCTCAACGGTCTGCGCGTGCACGTCGAAACGTCCCGCCATCGACCGCATCTCGTGCGGGTCAGTCATAAAACGAGTAGGCATATCTTTCTCCTTATCTCACTGTCATGTCTTGGGATAATGCGTCCTGCAGCAAAGGCATCCCCCCGGTTCTCATCCGCCTGCCGGCGTGCGAGTCTCAACTTTCACCGACGCCGTCTTGGCGGCCTGCGTGCCCATGCCACGTCCGTTCATTGCCCCCATCAGGGCTTGCGTGTACGGGCTGTTGGGCAGCGGCGTGGCAATCTGCGTCGGCGCGATGCTGTTGAGCGGCAGCACGGGTGCGGCGCGAACCATCTCCGGAGCGGCCTGCGCCCAGCCGTTCGGTATCGACAAGCCGCCCATGCGCCCCGCGCCCGCCAGCTGAGCGGTGATCTGCGACCCGAATCCTCGCATCTGGCCGGAAATGCTGCTCAGCAAGGCTTTTAGCTTGCCGTCGACGAGGGACTGGACGTCGGCGAGCATCGCCTGTTGGCTCGCCTGCATCGCCTGGCTGGCGCCCATCGAGTTGCCCAGACTGATCAGCATCTTGGCGGGCATGCTGGCCAGCATGGTCGCGTAGTACGCCGCCTGTATGGGGACGATCGAGCCGGTGGCTGCAGTGGCCGCATTGGCCACGGTGGCAGTTGCCGTACTGGCGCCCGAGGTCGCGGCGGCGCCCTGAGCGGCCGTACTGGCACCAGTCAAGTTGCTCACTGCGCCCGACAACGCGGACGACAGGGAGTTGGTGGAGGCGCCCGCGGTGGTGGTGTTTCCACTCAGCAGCCCCTGCACTGCCGTGATCAGATTGTTCACCGTGCTGCTGATGGAATTCTCGATCGACTGCACCGCCGAGGCCAGATCGGCAGACAGGCCACCGTCGCTGGTCGAGGGCGCCGGGGTCTGCTGGGGCAACACGACAGCCTGCTGGGAGGCAGCTGCGTAGCCGTCCATCGTCACGCCGTCCTGGAACCACATCTCCATGTATTGCGCTTCGGTGGCCATGATCGCCGGCGTGTTCTGACCGAGGAAGTTGGTGGCGACCAACGCCGCCAACAGCGCGCGGTTGGCCGCAATCACCGCCGGCGGCACCGTCGAGGCGAACGCGCCCTCGTAGGAGGCGGCGGCAAAGGAAGCCTGAGCTGAGGTCTGCGCGGCTTGGCCCGCGGTGGTGGCCAGCCAGTCGACGTAGGGAGCCGTTGCCGCGGCCATTCGCGCCGACGACGGACCCAACCACGTCGATCCGGTGAGCTGTGCGAGCACCGCCTGATACGAGGCGGCGGTTGATTCAAGATCGGCGGCCAGCTCGCTCCACGCCGACGCGGCCGCCATCAACGGCCCCGACCCCGCGCCGCTGTACATCAAGCTGGAGTTGATCTCCGGCGGAAACATCATGAAACTCATCGACCCAGGCCCCCCTTAGCCGGCAGCAGCTGCGTTCGCCGCTTCGGTCAGCGCGTACGCACCCGCCCCGGAACGCAACGCAGCTACTACTTGTTCGTGCACAGCCGCCGCTTGGGCGGCGATCTGTTGATATGCGGCACCGTGCTGACCGAACTGCGCTGCCGTCATCGCCGAAACAATATCCGAAGCGGCGGGAGCCAGACCGGTAGTCGGAGTCGCGGCCGCAGCGTTTCTTGCTGCCATTGCATCGCCGAGACCAGCCAGACCCCCCGCGGCCCCGGACAGATCCTCCGGTTGCGCAGTTACGAACGACACCGATTCCTCCTTCAGACGCGGAGTCAGACCCCTTGCCGCCGCCGAGTAAGTTAATCCAATTAACCAACCGCAAATAGCGCACGCTTTGAGGTCTGACAGTTGCGCAATCTTAAATCACAAAAGGCCATCCTGTGCTGAGAAAAACCAAAGAGACATTGCACCGGCAACAATTTTTTTGCCACCGATAACCGGGAGCTCCCACGAACGATGAGAGCGCGTGAAAACGACGCCAACGCACGGTAACTATCAGACCTACGCCAGTAGCCGCGCAGGCCCAAACCGGCCACCGGCATACGGCGACCGCCACGGTCGGCGATCGGCCGTGGGTTTCGCCTGGGCCCAGCTGACCGTCGACAGCCTCATGTTCGCCGTAAACGCCTTGATGTCAGAGCAATTGGTCCGCACCCCCCGCGCCGATCGAGCACCGTGAGCCGAGGCTTGCGGGCCGCGGCGAAACGGCGGTGTGGGCCGACCCGTATGGTCCCGATCACGTCATCCGTTCGGGCGACAACGGAGTCGCTGCAGGGTTCTCGGCGTCAGTACGTGCCGCATCTTGGAAACGCTCGTGACCATTATCCGGTGCCGATGATTTCACTGTTATTGGCCGGGCTGATGCACATCATGATCAAAATCTCGTGCCGATCACGAGCTGAGAAAATACTTAAGGAGATCGGCCTTTAACGCTTTCAACGCGCGACCGAACGCCGCAGCGGTGGCGAACCGCGGGGCGGGATGCTACGAACCGTCGATGAGCGAGCTGCTGTTCTCCTACGGGACGCTTCGACAGCGCGACGTCCAACTTGCCACTTTCGGCAGGGAAGTGGACGGCTACCTCGACGCGATCGTGGGCTACGAGCTGCAGTACGTCACGATCACAGATCCCCACGTCATTGCCACCAGCGGCAGCGACCGGCATCCGATTCTGCGACCCACCAGCCAGTTGGACGCGCACGTCGACGGGACGGTCTTCGCCATCACCGACGCAGAACTGGCGGCAGCCGATGACTACGAGGTCGACGACTACCGCCGGATTTCGGTCCCGCTGCGGTCAGGTCCGCAGGCCTGGGTATACGTCTTCGCCGGTTAGCGTCGACGGTCCTCGCCGCCGCGGAAGGTATGAAAGAGGCATGGTCGAAGAGCCGCAACCGATCGAGGAACCCAGATCGGTGTCAGGCATCAGCCGGCGAACGCTACTGGCGACCGGCGCGACGACGACAATCATCGGCGCGGGCCTGGGCGCCGGAGCCGTCGCGCTCTTCGGGACATCCCGGCGCGGGCCCGATCTGTGGACCCAGCCCGGCCGGAGCGGAGCCCAACCGGTGGGCGGCCTGCACCTGCAATTCGGCCGAGATGCCTCCAGTGAAGTCGTCGTGTCATGGCACACCACCGATCCGGTGAGCAATCCCCGCGTGATGGCGGGCACGTCGACCGCCGGCCTCGGCCGCACCGTGCCCGCCGAGACCCGGACCTACCGCGACGCGAATTCCAAGACCGAAGTCCGGGTCCACCACGTGAAGCTCGACAACCTCGCGCCCGATACCGACTACGTGTACGCCGCGGTGCACGACGGCACCAACCCCGAGCTGGGTACCGTGCGCACCGCGCCGTCAGGGCGAAGTCCGTTGCGCTTCACCAGCTTTGGCGATCAGGCGACGCCGACGCTGGGCCGGCTGAAGAAACACGGCTATCGCAGCGACAACTTGGGGTCGCCGGCGGCCGGGGACATCACCACCGCGATCGAACGCATCAATCCGCTGTTCAACCTGGTCAACGGCGACCTGTGCTACGCGAACCTGGCTCACGACCGCATTCGCACCTGGTCGGACTGGTTCGACAACAACACGCGCTCCGCGCGCTATCGACCGTGGATGCCGGCCGCGGGCAACCACGAGAATGAATTGGGCAACGGCCCAATCGGTTTCGCCGCGTACCAGACTTACTTCGCCCTGCCAGACACCGGATCGGACGCCGAGCTGCGGGGCCTGTGGTACTCATTCACCGCCGGCTCCGTGCGGGTCATCAGCCTCAACAACGACGACATCTGCTTTCAGGACGGCGGCAATTTCTACGTCCGCGGCTATTCCGGTGGCGCGCAAAAACGTTGGCTGGAAACCGAATTGGCCAGTGCGCGCGCCGACAAGCGCATCGACTGGGTTATCGTCTGCATGCACCAGACCGCGGTGTCTACGGCCGATCACACCAACGGCGCCGACCTGGGTATCCGCCAGGACTGGCTGCCATTGTTCGACCGCTACCAAGTCGACCTGGTGGTGTGCGGCCACGAACATCACTACGAACGCTCCCACCCCCTGCGCGGAGCGCAGGACACCGAGACCAGAACGCCGATTCCGGTGCAGGACCACGGCGACGTGATCGACACCACCAAGGGGACCGTGCACCTGGTCATCGGTGGCGGCGGGACATCCACGCCGTCGAACGGCCTGTTCTTCCCACAGCCCAGATGCCGGGTGATCACCGGTCTCGGCGACTCCCAGGACACGATCGGACGCAAAGTACCGATTTACGTCGTCGAGGAAGCGCCGTGGTCGGCATTTCGGGACAGCCAGAACCCTTACGGCTTCGTCGCTTTCGACGTCGACCCCGGCTCGCCGGGCGGCAACACGTCGATCAAAGCAACCCACTACGCGGTCAACGGCCCTTACGGGACGATCAGCGTGGTCGAACAGTTCACGCTCACTCGGCCTCGCGGCGGCTGAACTTTTTCTACCCTTGGGCGATGACCGTCACCGATCTCCCACTGGCCGGCAAAGTCGCCTACGTAACGGGCGCTGCCCGCGGCCAGGGTCGCTCGCACTGCGTCAGGCTGGCCAGGGCCGGCGCCGATGTCGTCGCAATCGACGCGTGCACGCCGGTGAGCGCGCACAACGGCTATCCCCCGGCGTGCCCGGAAGACCTTGCCGAAACCGTGAACCTCGTCGAGGGCGAGGGACGCAAGATTCTGGCTTCGGAGGTCGACGTGCGCGACGCGGCCGGCCAGCAGCGGGTCGTGGGAGATGCCATCGAACAATTCGGCCGTCTGGACATCGTCGTCGCCAATGCCGGCGTGCTGAACTGGGGCCGGCTGTGGGAGATTTCGGCCGAGCAATGGCAGGACACCCTCGACATCAATCTGACCGGGCTGTGGAACACGATCAAGGCAGTGGTGCCCGCCATGATCGAGGCAGGTAACGGCGGGTCGATCATCGCCATCAGCTCGGCGGCGGGCATCAAGGCCGTTCCCGGCTGTGGTCACTACTGTGCGACAAAGTTCGGGGTGGTCGGCCTGACCAACTCGCTGGCCGTCGAGCTGGGCGAGTTCGGCATCCGGGTCAACTCCGTGCACCCGTACGGGACCGATACGCCGATGGGCAACGACGTCTCGATGTACAAGGTGTTCCAGGACCACCCGGGCTATATCCACAGCTTCTCTCCGGGCGCGCTCCCGACCGACTCACTGGCGGCCCCGGACCTCGTCTCCGACATCGTGGTCTGGTTGGCGAGCGACGCCTCGTCATTGATCACCGCGGCTCAAATCCCGGCCGACAAAGGCTATTTGAAGATCTGACCACGATCCTTCCAACGACCGCAACCTCCGTCAGACCTGCTGGTAATGTCATTACCGGTTTGCGTTAATGGAACTCTCGGAAGGCGCCAGATGACGGAATCGGTAGCGGAGTTCGCTGCGCGCGCTCGCGCGTGGCTTTCCGACAACATGCCGCGCATCGCCGACCCGAGCAATCCGCCGTACGCCGACCGCGGCGAAGAGGAATCCTGGCAGCACGTCCGCCAGTTACAGCGACGTCTCTATGACGGCGGCTTCGCTGGGATCTGCTTTCCCACCGAGTACGGCGGGCTCGGCCGCGATATCGCGTATCAGCGAGCTTTCGACGACGAAAGCGCCCGCTACGAACTGCCGCTGATCCTGAATGTCCCGACTTTCACCATCTGCTGCCCGACGCTCCTCGACACCGGCAGCGAAGAACAGAAGCGACAACACATTTCGGCGGCGCTGCGCGGTGACGAGGTGCTCGTCCAACTGCTCTCAGAACCAAGCGGCGGCTCGGACCTGGCCGGCGTGATCACCCGCGCCGAGCGGCGCGGTGACAAGTGGATCGTCAACGGCGCCAAGACATGGAGCACGGGCGCCTTCGCCGCCGATTACGGGCTGTTGTTGGCCAGGACGAACTGGAACGTACCCAAGCACGAAGGGCTGACGATGTTCCTGGTCCGCCTGGACAGCCCCGGCATCACCCTGCGCCGGATCAAACAAGTCAACGGATCGACCGAATTCTGCGAGGAGTTCTTCGACGACCTGGAACTCAGTGATGAGGATGTCGTCGGCGAAGTCGACAAGGGCTGGGAGGTGGCAACGCGCCAGCTGCACCACGAGCGACGCGCCGTCGGCGGCGGCTCAGAGTTCGCCAGCGGCAGCGGCGCCGAGAACAACCAGGAACAAGCCCCCGATTATCACGCGATGCTCCGCGCGGCCGGGCTGGCCGACAACGAGCGTGTCCGCGGGCTTGCCGGACGGGCCCTGACGCATCGCGCGGTGTGGGAGCAGCTGATCGACCACGTCTACCACGGCGTGCTGGACGGATCGCTCCCGCCGACGGGCGGCACGCTGATCCGGCTTTTCCAGGCCGAGGAAGTCGCGCTCGAGATCGATACCGCACTGGCGATCGCCGGCAGCGCGGGCGTTGTGGACGGATCCGCCGACCTGCTGTTCGTCGGCGAGCGCTATCTGTCCCGACAAACCGCTGCGCTCGGCGGTGGCACAACGGAGATGGCGCGCAACGTGATTGGCGAACGAATCCTGGGCTTCCCGCGCGAATTGGCCGCGGATCGGGGGGTGCCGTTCAACCAGGTCAAGCACAGCCGGCGCGTGAGCCGCGCGATCGCACGCCTCGCACCGAGATCGACGGCAGCGTGCTGCCTCTCGCAATTTCTCCCGCTAGCGTCGATCTCGGCGCATCGGGCGGTCGTATCTAGCGATTCGAGCCGTGAAAGCACCTCGCCGACAACGGCATCGGTCGCAACATCGACCTGCTCGCCCGTCGTCAAATCCTTGATCCCGATCGTGCCGGCCTCGATGTCGCGATCGCCGGCCACCAGCGCCACGCGGGCGCCGGACCGGTCGGCCGCGCGCATCGCGCTCTTGAGGCCGCGAGCGCCGTAGGCCAGATCGACGCGTACACCGGCCGCACGCAGTTGCCCGGCCAGCACCGCCAGCCGTAGCTTGGCCTGCTCGCCCAGCGGAGCACCGAACACGTCGCAGCGCGCGGTGGGTCCGACGTCTTTGCCCTCGGCACGCAGCGCCAGCAGCGTCCGGTCGACACCGAGGCCAAACCCGATGCCGGACAGGTCTTGTCCGCCGAGTTGGCGCATCAGCCCGTCGTAGCGGCCACCGCCGCCGATGCCGGACTGGGCGCCCAACCCGTCGTGCACGAACTCGAAGGTGGTCTTGGTGTAGTAATCGAGCCCGCGAACCATTCGCGGGTTGATGACATACGGCACGCCCAGCCCGTCGAGGTGAGCCAGCACGGTCTCGAAGTGCTGCTTGGCCTCACCGGACAGATGGTCGAGCATCACCGGGGCATCAGCCGTCATCGCCTTGATCTCGGGACGCTTGTCGTCAAGCACCCGCAACGGGTTGATCTCGGCGCGCTTACGCGTTTCCTCATCAAGATCGAGGTGAAACAAGAAGTCCTGCAACAATTCCCGGTATTGCGGTCGGCAGGTGTCATCACCCAGCGAGGTGATTTCCAGGCGGAACCCATCGAGACCGAGCGAACGGAAACCCGCGTCGGCAACGGCGATCACCTCGGCATCCAGCGACGGGTCGTCCACGCCGATGGCTTCCACACCGACCTGCTGTAGCTGGCGGTAGCGGCCGGCCTGAGGGCGCTCGTATCGGAAGAACGGGCCCGAATAGCACAGCTTGACCGGCAGCGCACCGCGATCCAGACCGTGCTCGATCACCGCACGCACCACCCCGGCGGTGCCTTCGGGCCGCAGCGTCACCGAGCGGTCCCCGCGATCGGCGAAGGTGTACATCTCCTTCGACACCACGTCGGTCGACTCCCCCACCCCGCGGGCGAACAGCGCGGTGTCCTCGAAGATCGGCAACTCGATGTCGCTGTATCCGGCCCGACGGGCGGCGTCCAGCAGTGCCGAGCGGACCGCGACGAACTGTGCCGAATCCGGCGGTACGTAGTCCGGTACGCCCTTGGGCGCCGAGAACGACGAGAACGCGCTCACGGGCTGAGCCCCTCGATGTAGGGATTGAACCGCCGTTCGTCGCCGATGGTGGTGGAGTTGCCGTGCCCGGGCAACACCACAGTGCTGTCGTCGAGGACCAACAGCTTGCCCACGATCGAGCGCAGCAGATCGCGGCCGCTGCCGCCGAAAAGGTCGGTGCGTCCCACTGATCGCTGGAACAGTGTGTCGCCGGTGAACACCACATCTTTGCCATCTTTCGCGCCGCGGGCCCGGAAGATCACCGATCCGCGGGTGTGGCCGGGTGTGTGGTCGACGGTGACACTGATCCCGGCCAGATCGATCTTGTCGCCGTCGCGGTCCAACTCGACGACCTGCTTGGGCTCCCGAAAGATCGCGGCGAGCAGCAATTGCCCCAGTTTCGGCCCGAAGTCCTTGATCGGATCGGTCAGCATGAACCGGTCCTCGGGATGGATGTACGTCGGGCAGCCGAACGTGTCGGACACCTTCTGAGCAGACCAGATGTGGTCGATGTGGCCGTGGGTGAGCAGCACTGCCGCCGGCGTCAGCCGATTCTTGTCCAGAATGCGACGCAGCTGGCCCATTGCGCGCTGGCCCGGGTCGACGACGATGGCGTCGGCTCCGGGGTGCGGTGCCAGCACGTAGCAGTTGCACTGCAGCAGCCCGGCGGGAAATCCGGTGATCAACACGATGTCCAGTTTCCCATCCAGACGATCGCGGACGGGTCGCGCCACCCTTATCGGGGGTGAACTGGCACACTCGTCTCCGACCCAGCCCGCGATCATGAAGGGACAGGCGGTGCCGACCAACGAACAGCGACGTGCGTCAGCCAAGCGCAAATTGGAGCGGCAACTCGAACGCCGCGCCCAGCAAGCGCGTCGTCGTCGAACCCTGGCCCTCGTCGGGGGGATCCGTCGCGGCAGTGATCGTGGTGGCCGCGATCGTGGCGACCGTGCGTCCTGACCAACCACGACGACAAGAAAGCGTCGGCCGGCTCCGATACCTCGACCAGCTCCACTCCCAGCGCCGCGGGCGCGCCGTTGCCGGCTTTCAAGCCGAACGACAGCCTCGGCGCCGACTGCCAGTACCCGCCGGCCGAGCAGTCGGCCAAAGCGGCGAAGCCGCCCGGACCGGCAAGGTGCCCACCGATCCGGCGCAGATCAGCGTCAGCATGGTCAGCAATCAAGGGCACATCGGACTGCTGCTCGCGAACAACGAATCACCCTGCACCGTCAATAGTTTCGCGAGTCTCGCGGCGCAGAAGTACTTCGACGGCACCAAATGCCACCGACTCACGCTGTCGATCTTGCAATGCGGCGACCCGAGCGCCGATGGCACCGGCGGACCGGGCTATAAGTTCGCCGACGAATATCCTGCCGACCAATACAAGCCGGGCGACCCGGCGGCCCACGAGCCGGTGATCTACCCGCGGGGCACGCTGGCGATGGCCAACAGCGGACCGAACACCAACGGCAGCCAGTTCTTCCTGGTGTACAAGGACACGCCCTTGCCGCCCGCCTACACCGTTTTCGGCAAGATCCAGCAGGACGGGCTGACCACCCTGGACAAGATCGCCAAGGGTGGCATCGCAGGTGGCGGCGAGGACGGCCCGCCGGCGACCGAAGTCACCTTGAAGTCAGTGCAGCTGGACCAATGACGTTGAGACTCGACACGAACCACCGCCGCCCTCGGGATCCTTGCCGTCGCCATGACGGTGGCATCGTGCACCCACCCCAAGTCCGACAAGCCGGCCGCCACATCGTCGCCGAGCGCTGCGGCTACCGCCACCCCCACCTTGCCGGCCGTGCCGCCGGTGACCGGCCCGAAGCTGCCGCCCTTCTTCCCGGGGCCCACCGTGGGAGCGAACTGCCAATACCCGCGGACCAGCGCACCGGCCGGCAAACAGGCCGCCCCGCCACCCACCGGCAAGGCATCGACGGATCCGGCGGAAATCGGGCTGACCATCGTCACCGACCGCGGCCGGATCGGCTTGCAGCTAGCCAACAACGAATCGCCTTGCACTGTAGCGAGTTTCGTCACGCTGGCGCAGCAGGGGTATTTCGACAACACCGAATGCCATCGGCTGACCACGGCGCGCGCGCTGTCGGTGCTGCAGTGCGGCGATCCCAAGGGCGACGGGACCGGCGGCCCGGGCTACCAATTCGCCAACGAATTTCCGACCATTCAATACCCGCCCGGTGAACCGGCGCTGAAGATACCCGTCGTATATCCAAGGGGCACACTGGCAATGGCCAACGCCGGACCCGGTACCAACGGCAGCCAGTTCTTCATGGTGTACCGCGACTCGCTGCTGCCGCCGACCTACACCATCTTCGGCACGGTCACCCAAGCCGGGCTGGCCGTCATCGACAAGATCGCATCGGGCGGTGTTGCGGGCGGTAAAGACGATGGTACGCCCGCCGACGAAGTCGACATCACCTCAGCGCGCCGGGACTGACCTCTGCACGTAGGCATGGGCCGCCCGCCGGATGGAATCCTCGGTGGGCGTCGGATGCCAGCCGAGTTCACGAGTCGCTTTGGCGTGACTGGCCGGCGAGGTCAGTTCCACCAGTCGCGCGCTTTGCCTGCTCATCGGAAAATCCCTACGCACCAGCGCCCCCAACGCGTCGTACACCCAGCCGAATCCGTACATCACCGCCATCGGAAGCCCCAACCGGGGCGGCCGGGCGCCGACGGCCTGTGCGGCGATGGTCATCAGTTCATGTTGACTCATGTAGCGCTCAGAGATGATGTAGCGCTGGCCGATCCGCCCTTTTTGCGCGGCCAACAACATCGCGTCGGCAACATCGTCGATACCGACCACCTCCGAGCCGACGCCACGTATGTAGAACGGCATCTTTCCCTGCGCGGCGATCTTGACGAACATCCCTTGGCGCGGCTGCCAATCGGGCGGCCCGTACGGGTTCGACACGTTGGTCACCACCGCAGGCAGCCCGTGGTCGGCGACGTAGGACAGCACGAGTTGCTCGGCAGCTCGCCGCGATTCGATGTAACCGCCGGCCTGATCGGCCCAGTTGAACGGGGTGTCCTCGTCGACGGTTTCACCGTTCCTGCCGACGGCTATGGTGCCGATGGTGCTCAAGAAAACGAAACGCTGCAGGTTGGCGCGCACCGCCACGTCGAGAACGTGACCGAGCGCTTCGACATTGGTCTTGAACAGCGGTGCGGGATCTCGCAACTCTGCCCTGGTGTCGACGACGCAGTAGTACACCGACGTCGCGGTCCGCCATCGCGGCGGCGACAGCGGCGGCGTCGAAGAGATCGCCGTACTGCGCGCTCGACCTCCAGGCCATCGATTCCCTTGGTCGAGCTGGTCTTTCGCAGCAACACCCGGACGTCGGCGCCGCCGGCCACCAGATGACGGGTCACACACGCGCCCACGTTGCCGCTGGCTCCCATGACCAGCGCCCGCTGTCCGGCTACCGTCACCCGTCAGGCCGCTGACGTCACCCGGTAGACGTCATAGACGCCTTCGACATTGCGAACCACGTCGAGCAGGTGACCCAGGTGTTTGGGGTCGCCCATCTCAAAGGTGAAGCGGCTGATTGCGACTCGGTCACCCGCGGAGGTGGTGACCGAGGCCGACAGGATGTTCACCCGCTCGTCGGCCAGCACCCGGGTGACATCCGAGAGCAGCCGGTGCCGGTCGAGCGCTTCGACCTGAATGGCCACCAGGAACACCGACGACGGTGACGGCGACCAGTGCACCTCGATGATGCGCTCGGACTGCTGTTGCAACGACGTCGCATTGGTGCAGTCGGTGCGGTGCACGCTGACTCCCCCACCGCGGGTGACGAACCCGAGGATCTGATCGCCGGGTACCGGTGTGCAGCACTTGGCCAACTTGCTCAACACACCTGGAGCGCCCGGCACCGACACTCCGACGTCGTCGCTACGCGGGCGGCGCGGGACAGTGGTGAGGGTGGAGCGCTCGGCCAGATCCTCTTCGGCCTGGTCGATCCCGCCGAGTTCGACGAGCAGCCGTTGCACCACGTGTTTGGCCGAGATGTGGCCCTCGCCCACCGCGGTGTAGAGCGCCGACACGTCGGCGTAGTGCAGTTCATTGGCCACTGCGCCCATCGAGCCGCCACTGACCAAGCGCTGCAAAGGAAGTCCGCCGCGGCGCACTTCGCGGGTTATTGCGTCTTTGCCGGTTTCGAGTGCCTCTTCACGGCGCTCCTTGGCGAACCACTGCCGGATCTTGGTCTTGGCTCGCGGCGAGACGACGAACTGCTGCCAATCGCGCGACGGGCCGGCGGTGGCCGCCTTCGAGGTGAAAACCTCGACGACTTCCCCGTTTTCCAGCTGGCGCTCCAGGGCGACCAGTCGGCCGTTGACGCGGGCACCGATACAGCGGTGACCCACCTCGGTGTGCACGGCGTAGGCGAAGTCCACCGGAGTGGACCCGGTGGGCAGCGTGATCACATCGCCCTTCGGCGTGAACACGAAGATCTCTTGCACCGCAAGGTCGTAACGCAGCGATTCCAGGAACTCACCTGGGTCGGCGGCCTCCCGCTGCCAGTCGAGCAGTTGACGCATCCAGGCCATGTCGTCGATCTCGGCAGAGGCCTGCAGGTGCGGAACCCCGTTGCGGCCCTTGGTTTCTTTGTAACGCCAGTGCGCGGCGATACCGTATTCCGCGGTGCGGTGCATGTCGCGGGTACGGATCTGGATCTCCAGCGGCTTGCCCTCCGGGCCGACAACGGTCGTGTGCAGTGACTGGTACACGCTGTAGCGGGGCTGGGCGATGTAGTCCTTGAACCGGCCCGCCATCGGTTGCCACAGCGAATGGACCACGCCGACAGCGGCATAGCAGTCCCGAATCTCGTCGCACAGGATCCGGACGCCGACCAGGTCGTGGATGTCGTCGAAGTCGCGGCCCTTGACGATCATCTTCTGGTAGATCGACCAGTAGTGCTTGGGCCGTCCCTCGACCACCGCGCTGATCTTCGACCTGTTGAGCGTGGCGATGATCTCGGCCCTGACCTTGGCCAGATAGGTGTCGCGCGACGGTGCCCGGCCGGCGACCAGTCGCACGATCTCCTCGTACTTCTTGGGATGCAGGATCGCGAAGGACAGATCCTCCAGCTCCCACTTGACCGTGGCCATACCCAGCCGATGTGCAAGCGGGGCAATGACTTCCAGCGTTTCGCGGGCCTTGCGGGCCTGCTTCTCCGGCGGCAGGAAACGCATGGTCCGCATGTTGTGCAGCCGATCGGCCACCTTGATCACCAGCACCCGCGGATCGCGTGCCATTGCGGTGATCATCTTGCGGATCGTCTCGCCCTCGGCGGCGCTGCCCAGCACCACCCGGTCCAGCTTGGTCACCCCGTCGACGAGATGGCCGACCTCGTCGCCGAAGTCCGCGGACAACGCCTCCAGGCTGTAACCGGTGTCTTCGACGGTGTCGTGCAGTAACGCGGCTACCAGCGTGGTGGTGTCCATGCCCAACTCGGCGAGGATGTTGGCCACCGCCAGTGGATGGGTGATGTACGGGTCGCCCGAATGCCGCAGCTGGCTGGCGTGCCGGTGCTCGGCCACCTCGTACGCCCGCTGCAACAACGACAGGTCGGCCTTCGGGTAGACCTCCCGGTGCACCGCAACCAGCGGTTCGAGCACCGGGCTGATCGTGCTGCGCTGCGCGGTCATTCGTCGCGCCAGCCGGGCGCGGACCCGGCGCGACGCGCTAGTGGGTGCCTTGAGGCCGATCCCCGGCTCCGCCGACGGCTGGATGTCGGCGAGCTGCAGCGGCTCGGTGGGCGGCTGAATCGCCGTGCCCTTTTCGTCCGCCACGTATCTCACCTCCGAATCTCCAGGATAACGTCCGACGCCGGATGTCCGGCGGCATTGCCGCCGCGCTAGAACACGCTGACGCTGTGTACCCGCAGCGGCGCGATCCGGTCGCGGCCGCCGAGTCCGGCGAGTTCGATGACCACGCCCGCTGACATCACCTGCGCGCCGGCCTGCTCCAGCAGCCGATGGGCCGCCACCAGCGTGCCGCCGGTGGCCAGCACGTCGTCCACGATCACAACGCTGCGACCGGTCAATTCGATCCCGTCGGCAGGAAGCTCCAGGCTCGCGGTGCCGTACTCGAGTTGATAATGCTCGGTGCGTACCGGCGGCGGTAGCTTGCCACCCTTGCGGATGGCCAGGACGCCGGTTCCGAGCCGCGCGGCGACGGCACCGCCGAGCAGGAATCCACGCGCGTCGATGCCGGCGATCAGGTCGGCACCGGACGCGACGTCGGCGAGCTCGTCGGTCACCGCGGCCAGCCCGCGGGCATCGGCGAACACCGGGGTCAGATCCTTGAACTGGATTCCCGGCGAAGGGAAGTCGGCGACTTGCCGGGTCAGCGCATCGACCAGGTCGGCTGCCGTCACCTCAGCAGCACCCATCGGTCCATGTTCCAGCCGGCGCCCCAGCGGCTGGGGTTGGTCCCGACGGCGTACATCTTCTTCGACGTCAGCAAGGTCCGCTGCTGACGATAGAGCGGCAACGTCGGCATGCCGGCCCACAGCACCGGTGCGCTCTCGGCCAGCAGCCGGACCAGGTCGGCCGGGTCGGCCGACACCGCCAGCGAGCCGATGATCCCGTCGATTTGGCCGTTGGTGTAGCCAGAGGCGTTGTTCCCGTTACCGGTGTGCAGGTCGTAAGCGTCCATGGCCGACGAGCCGGTCGAACCGCTGCCGGCGGCGCCGCCGGTGCTGGCCAGCAACACGTCGATCTTTCCGTCTTTGAGCGCCTGCGGACCGAGCGAGTCGGACGTGACGTCGGAGACCGTGATTCCGGCCGGGCCGCAGGCTTTGGCGATCGCGCCGACGATGGCGGCCAGTCGGGCGTTGGGGCCCCGGTAGCCGATCCGCACCGGCAGCGGCTTGTTCTTCAGCTCTGCGCGGGCCGCCACCGGGTTCGCTTTGATGAATCGCGCCTGCCTCCGGAATGTTTTCGGCCTGGCCGATGGCGTCGTCGACGGTGGTGTGCAGCCGTGCGTTGGCGATCGGCGACTGCGGCGTCGCGCGCAATCACGTCGCGCGGGGTGCACGACGCGACGGCGCGGCGGGCCGCGATGTCGGCGAGCGGCCCACCCGGGGCGAAGATCAGTTGCTCGATGCCGTCGGACGCCGCGTCGGCGCGACGGTAGTTGTCGGGTGTCGCCAGGGCACCCGAGGATCCCGCGGCCACATCGACAACGTCGGCGCTCCGGTCGTTGACCCGGTCCTGGATGTCGGCTTTCTGCGGCCACACGGTGACCCGCTTGGTCATCGGCTTGGCGCCCCACCATTTGTCGTTGGCGACGAGAACCACTGCGCCACCATCCAGTACCGATTCGATCTTGTACGGCCCGGACGACGGGAAGTGTTTGGCGACGCCGCCGGATTCGGTGCCCGGCTTGAGGTTCCAGGTGGTGTTCCACGTCTGGGCGATGCGCGCGATGACGGGCGCGTTGTTGCCCAGCAGCGCCGCTGGTGACGTCCACACCGAGTTCTTCGGCGATCACATGCGACGGCAGGAGCGCGGTGGCGGTGAACAGCTGGTTGTAGTCGACGATGTTGCGGTCAGGGGCGAATGACACCCGGGCTTTCTTCTGCCCCGGTTGGCAATCGATCGAGGTGACGTCGACGTAGCCCGCCTGGCTCGCGGCATCGAACCCGGGAAACCGGCCCGACTGGGCAGCCCACGCCAACACCAGGTCGTCGCAGGTGATCGGCTTGCCGTCGGAGTAAACCGCGTTGTCGGCGATCTGGTAGTCCAGGACCAGCGGCGAGCCGCCGACCATCGAGATCGAGCCGAAGTCGTGATCGGCGACGACCTGACCGTCGGGACCGTGGTACCCGAATCCGGTGAGCGTGCGGGCGAACGCCTGCGCTCCGGCCGAGGCTGCACCGCTGACCGTGTTGGTGTTGTAGGAGTCCAGGGCGCCGTCGACGACATAATCGACCTGCCCGGCGGCGCTTCCGGAGCACCCCGTCAACGCGCCCGGCACCGCCGCCGCGAGCGTGACCACCAGACCACCGGCGGCCATACGCCGACGCCAGGCAATCATCGGGTCAGCGTTTATTCTGCTTGCCGGTCGGACGCGCATGGCGGCCCGCGGAGTGCCGGGCCGGCCGAGCGCCGGGGGCCGGCTTGCTGGGTGCGGGCGTACCGGCATCGGCGAATGACGCGCGCGCCGGCTGGGAGGACTCCTCGCCATCTGAGCCATCTGAGCCATCCGAGCCATCCGAGCCGTCCGACTCGCTGCCCTTCTGCGCCTTCGCGTTGCCCGGCCCGCGGCGCCGGAGAACCCGGCGGGTGTGGGTCTGCACCAACTCGGTGCGCTCGCGCAACGTGACCAGCAATGGCGTCGCGAAGAAGATCGACGAGTAGGTACCGACGATGATGCCGACCAGCTGCACCAGCGCCAGGTCCTTCAGCGTGCCCACACCCAGCAGCCAGACCGCCACCACCATCAGCGCCAGCACCGGCAGCGTCGACATCAGGCTGGTGTTGATCGATCGCATGAACGTCTGGTTGATCGCCAGATTGGCCTCTTCGGCGAAAGTTCGCCGAGTCGTGTGCTGGAAGGCGTGCGTGTTCTCTTCGACCTTGTCGAACACGATCACCGTGTCGTAGAGCGAGAAACCCAGGATCGTCAGCAGACCGATGACGGTGGCCGGGGTGACTTCAAAGCCGACCAGTGAGTAGATGCCGGCAGTGACGGTCAGGTCGAAGACCATCGTGGTCAGCGCAGAGATCGCCATATATCGCTCGTAGCGGACCGTGATGTACAGGCTGACCAGTACCAGGAACACCACTAAGGCGATGACTGCCTTCTTGGTGATCTGCCCGCCCCACGTCGAAGACACCGCCGAGTCGGAGATGGCCTTCTTGCTGGGCTGCCCGTCGGAGCCCTTGGGCTGGTACTTGTCGAACAGCGCGTCGCGCAGCTTCTCGGTCTTGTCGTTGGGCAACGTCTCGGAGCGGATCTGCACGGTCGCCGACGAACCGCTGCCGACGATCACCACGGTTTCGGGATCATGGCCCAGTGCCTGCCGGAAGACCTCCTCGACCTGGCTCACCGTGGCATGGCCTTTGTCACCGACGACAGGCATCGACATCGTCGTGCCGCCGTTGAAGTCGATGCCGAAGGTGAACCCACGCACCAGGATGCTGAGAATCGCGATCGCGACGATGACCCCGCTGACCGTGTACCACAGCCGACGTCGCCCGATGACCTCGAAGGCACCGGTACCGCTGTAGAGGCGGGAGAAGAAGCTGTGGTGCGGCAGCGTGCCGGACTCGTCGGCGCTCGGGCTGACCTCCCGTGCGGTGCCCTTGTCGATCTCGACGGCAGTCGTGTCGTCGGTCCCGGTCGTGTCTGCGTTTGACGCCATCTCGCTACCCCCGTCCCGTCGCGTAGGCCCCGGTCCGGGCGGCGCTGCGTTCGCGCGCGACCTGCTGGACCGCCCCCAGGCCGTTGTACGCCGGCTTCGACAGCCTCTTCGACTTGCCGGCCAGGTAGACCAGCGGCCACGTCACCAGGAACACCACCACGGTGTCGAGGGCCGTGGTGAGGCCCAGCGTGAACGCGAAGCCCTTGACTTGACCGATCGCCAGGACGTACAGCACGGCGGCGGCCAGGAAGGTGACCGCGTTACCCGACAGGATGGTCCTGCGGGCCCGCGCCCAGCCCCGGGGAATAGCCGACCGGAACCGTTTGCCATCGCGTATCTCGTCTTTGATGCGCTCGAAGAAGACCACGAAGGAGTCGGCCGTCGTGCCGATACCGATGATCAGACCCGCGATGCCCGCCAGGTCCAGGGTGTAGTCGATATACCGGCCGAGCAACACCAGGATCGCGAAAACCATTGCGCCAGACGCCGCCAACGACAGTGCGGTCAGCACACCCAACGCCCGGTAGTAGAGCAACGAGTAGACCAGAACCAGAACCAATCCGATCCCGCCGGCGATCAGGCCGGCCCGCAGCGACGTCAATCCCAGTGTCGCGGAGACAGTTTGGGCTTCCGAAGACTCGAACGACAGCGGTAGCGACCCGTATTTCAGGACGTTGGCGAGCTCCTTGGCCGAGCTCGCCGTGAACGGCGGGTCGCCGCCGGTGATCTGGGTACGGCCGCCGGGAATGGCTTCGCGGATCTGCGGAGCGCTGACCACCTGTGAGTCCAGGGTGAACGCGGTCTGCGTGCCGATGTGCGCTGCGGTGAAGTCCGCCCAGGTGTTGGACGCCCCGCTTCTGAACTGCACGTCGACGATGTAACCGCCGCTGTGCTGATCCATGCCCGAGCTGGCGTTCTCGATCTGGTCACCGCTGATGATGGACGGCGCCAACAGGTAGGCCTGCTTGTGCTGCTTGTCGCAGGTCACCAGCGGCAGATCGGGATCGTCGTTGCCGGCCAGGATGTCCTCCTGGAAGCAGCGGGTGGCCTCATATTGCAGCGCGAGGAACTGCACGCCCTTGTTGGTGCTCTGCCGCCACTGCCGTTCTTTGGCGATGCGCTCAGCGAGGTCTTTGCGCGGATCCGGCGGGCCAGGCTGAATCGGCGGAGGCTCTGGGGCGGCGGGCTGGTCCGCCGCCGGCGACGCCGGTGCGGGCGCGGGCGACGGAGATGCTGGAGCCGGGGATGACGGCGCCGGGGTGGGCTTGGTCGGCGCGTCCAGCGGGTAGGGCCGCGGCTGCGGCGGGACGCCCGGACCGTCGGGCAACAGCGACTGGTCACCGGGCAGGCCGGGTTCGACGGCCTGGTCGCCGCCAGGGGCCGGAACGCCGCCCGGAACCAGGCCGGACGCTCCCGGCGCAGGTGCACCGGGCACTACGCCGGGCGCAGGGCCGCCCGGTTGCCCACCGGGCGCTGGGCCGCCGGGCCCGCCTGGTCGACCTTGCGGTCCTCGCGGGCCAGGTGACCGTGGACCACCCTGCATGCCGGCACTGTCGACCGGCAGGGCGTTGATCACCGGGCGGATGTACAGCCGGGCGGTCTGGCCGAGGTTCCGCGCCTCGTTGCCATCGGTTCCCGGCACGGTGATCACCAAGTTGTCGCCGTCGACGATGACCTCAGACCCCGACACACCCAGGCCGTTGACCCGGGCGCTGATGATCGACTGCGCCTGCGACAGCGCATCTCTGCTCGGCCGCGACCCGTCCGGTGTCCGTGCAGTCAACGTGACTCGCGTGCCACCCTGCAGGTCGATGCCGAGCTTCGGGTCAGCCAGCTTGTTGCCGGTGAAGAACACCAACAGGTAGACACCGATCAGCAGGACCAGGAATACCGCCAGATAGCGGCCAGGGTGCACCGGCGCCGATGGCGATGCCACGTGTTGAGTCTCCTCCGCTTATGCGCGATGCGCTTTTGTGCAGGTCGTCACCCCGCCGTTCGCCTCTCGCGCCCCGCTCGGTTCGACTGCACCGAAAAGCGTACGTGGCGGAACTGCGACCTCAGTCGTTGGGCAGGTGGCCCGGCTCGTCGGCCAGATCGCCGAGCTCGTCCGCCTCAGTGTCCAGGATCTCCGGCTCGATGCGACTCCCCACCGCAAGCTTGACCCAGGTGGTCACTACGCCGGGGGCGATCTCGAGGTCCACGTTGTCGTCGGTGATGCGCTTGATAGTGGCGTGCAGGCCGGACGTGGTCTGCACCCGGTCGCCGATCCTCAGCGACTCGTGCAGGTCGATGGTGGCTTGCATCGCGCGCTTCTGGCGGCGCGACGCGAAAAACATGAATGCCCCCAAGACGAGCAGCATCGGTAGGAAGACGACCGTTTGGTTCATGAAGGCAAAGATCTTTCGTCGACGTCGTTTGACGTCACCAGTGTGCCATCAGGCCGTCGCCATGCCTGATCATTGAGCAATGGAGCTCGCCGACGCGTTGCGCACCACCGGAGCCGTTCGAGAATTCACCGGTCAGGCGGTCGACGACGCCGTGCTGGCTCGGGTGCTCGACACCGCGCGGTTTGCACCCAGCGGAAGCAACGCCCAGGCCTGGCGGGTGGTGGTGGTCAAAGACGCCGACAGCCGTCGCCGGCTGCGCGATTGCTACCTCAAGGGTTCCCGGGACTATCTGGCGCTGGCCGCCGCCGGTTTGAGGCCCTGGTCACCGACCAACGACCGTGCCGCGGAGGCTCGCGCGCTGGCTGCCGAAAACAACGCAGCGCCAGGCGATTTCGCGGAGAAGTTCGATGAGGCTCCGGTATTGCTGGCGCTGTTCGCCGACCTGTCGATGTTGGCGGCGATCGATCGTGACGCGGACCGCTACACCTTCGCCGCGGGGGCGTCCATCTATCCGTTCGCGTGGAACGTCATGCTGGCCGCTCGCGAGGAGGGCCTGGGCGGCGTCATCACCACGATCGCGATCCGCGAAGAGGCAGAAGTGAAAGCCATTCTGGGAGCGGCGGACCCGTTGGCGCTGGCCGCGGTGATCGCACTCGGCTATCCGGTTCGACGGCCTGGCCGACTTCGCCGCGCACCTGTGAGCTCCTTTGTTACGGTCGATTCGATCGACGGCCCGGTCTTCGAGGTTTAGACCGAGCCGGGATGTGGCAAGAAAGAATCTGTCGGTTTCAGTGCTCTGCACTGTCTATCGAGGAGGTCCGAAGTGAGAAACCTTATTGGCCGGTTGGCGAGTGCACTGGTCCTTGCTGGTTCGGCTGTGGCGTTCGCAACGCCGGCCACGAGCTGGGCAGACCCGCCCGGGAACTGTGAGCCGGGTCAGTACTGGGACGGGTACAGCAACATCTGCCGGCCGGTCGGTCAGGGCCCGGCACTCAACTGTCCCCCGGGCCAGTACTGGGACCCCACGACCAACGTGTGCCGCGACTTGGGCCACACGGCAGCCGGCTGATTTCGGCTTCCTAGCCGCGGCCTGACACCGCCGGATTTCACTGGCCCGACTTCTCATCGAGCCTCGCGGCTCGCATCGTTGCCGGGCTACGCTTTCGGCGTGTCTGCCATCGAACAGAGCCGTCACCTCGTCACCGAGATCCCCGGTCCGGTATCGCTCGAGCTGACCAAACGCCGCGCCGCGGCGGTGTCAGCCGGCGTGGGCATGACCATGCCGGTGTTCGCCGCCCGCGCCGCGGGCGGAATCGTCGAAGACGTCGACGGCAACCGGCTGATCGACCTGGGATCGGGCATCGCGGTCACCACCATCGGCAGCTCCGCGCCGCGGGTGATCGACGCGGTGCGCGCCCAGGTCGCCGACTTCACCCACACTTGCTTCATGGTGACGCCGTACGAGGAATACGTGGCGGTCGCCGAACAACTCAACCGCCTCGCACCGGGCTCGGGCGAAAAGCGATCGGTGTTGTTCAACTCAGGCTCCGAGGCGGTGGAGAACGCGGTCAAGATCGCCCGCTCCTACACCAAGAAATCCGCGGTCGTCGCCTTCGACCACGCCTATCACGGCCGCACCAACATGACGATGGCGCTGACTGCGAAATCCATGCCCTACAAGAGCGGGTTCGGCCCGTTCGCGCCGGAGATCTACCGCGCACCGCTGTCCTACCCGTACCGCGACGGGCTGATCGACAAGGAAATGGCCACCGACGGCGAATTGGCCGCCCGTCGCGCCATCGACATCATGTCCAAACAAGTGGGCGCCGACAATCTGGCCGCGATCATCATCGAACCCATCCAGGGCGAAGGTGGTTTCATCGTCCCGGCCGAGGGATTCCTGCCTGCGCTGCTGCGCTGGTGCCGGGAGAACAACGTGGTGTTCATCGCCGACGAAGTGCAGACCGGGATCGCCCGGACCGGGGCCATGTTCGCCTGCGAGCACGAGGGCATCGAGCCCGACCTGATCTGCATCGCCAAGGGCATCGCCGACGGCCTGCCGCTGTCCGCGGTCACCGGTCGCGCCGAGATCATGGACGCCCCGCACCCCAGCGGCATCGGCGGCACGTACGGCGGCAACCCGTTGGCCTGCGCGGCGGCGCTGGCCACCCTCGACACCATCGAAGCCGACGGGCTCATCGAACGGGCCCGGCAGATCGAACGGCTCATGAAGGACCGACTGCACGCACTGCAAGCCTCCGACGATCGCATCGGTGACGTGCGGGGCCGCGGCGCGATGATCGCCGTGGAGTTCGTCAACCCGGACAACGCCGAGCCCGATGCCAAGCTGACCAACGCGCTCGCCTCCGCTGCCCACGCCGCCGGCGTCATCGTGCTGACGGCGGGCACGTTCGGCAACGTCGTGCGTTTTCTGCCGCCGCTGACGATCAGTGACGAACTGCTCAATGAAGGCCTCGACGTGCTGACCAACTTGCTCGCCGAGGTCTAACGACTCACTTTCCGGTCGCCGGGGTGGTGCCGAACACCATCAGATAGCTGTCAGCGTGTTCCTGTAGCGCTTGGTCCAGCGGCACGAGCGCGACCTCCGCTGCGTCGGACGACACGATGAGGACCGCGGCATTCTGGTAGCGGGCGACGGCATCGCGCACGGTGATCAATGCGATCGGCGGCGCAACCAGCTGCTCGGGCTTGTCTGCCGTGTACGGCATGAGCAGCGTGCCGGGTATCGGCTCCAGCCAACCGAATTCAACCAATAGACTGACCCAGCCGTTATCGCCCAACTTGTAAAACTCCGAGATTTGGCGCAGTTCTTCGGAGTTGGGGAAACTTTCGTCGAATCCGCGGCCGCTGCCGCTGGGTTCTCCGTAGTAGCTCGCCCGCGTCAGCCCGCACGCCCTGCGCATCTCTTCGATCGTGACGTCGGCTCCGGCGATCTCGGCCTGTAGGAAGGCCTTGAGCAGCCTGCCGCGCCGGTCCGTGCGGGTCATGACCGCACGCCGTATTTCATAACCAACGCCTGTGCCGGAGGCCGCGCTAAGACGCGATTGGGCTGGACCCAGGACCAGCGGTACGCCGCCGAGACCGAGTTGCTCCTATACGAACGCTTACGGATCTCGACCCGCCCCTGTGAACTCCGCATCGAACGTGGGTACCCGAACCCTTGAATTCAATGCGGAATGCCGCGCGCAACCGTGCCATTAGTCACACATCGTCATCAATCGGGTGCACGTGGAATATCGTTACCTTTGCTAACGTAGTACTCATTAGGTGCAACGCAGCACCGGTAGATTTCCCTAGTTCGCAAAGTTGTGAGGTTCTGTTATGTCGATTGAGATCCACGAAGACCAGGAACGTCGCGCAGCAGAGTTGGCCGCCAACGACCCCGAGTTCGCGGCTGCGCGACCGGATACAGACGTGGCCGCGGCCATCGATGCGGCCGCCACGCGATTCACCACAGTGACCAAGGCCGTGTTGGAGGGTTACGCCGATCGGCCCGCCCTGGCTCAACGTGCCTATGAGCTCGTAAAGGATCCGCAGACCGGTCGAACTACGGCCAAGCTGCTGCCGTGGTTTTCTCAGATCACCTACGCCGAGTTGTCCGACCGCGTCGGCCAGCTATCCCGTGCGCTGACCGACGGCATGATCGCCGCGGGTGACCGCGTCTGCGTGCTCGGCTTTACCAGCGTCGACTACACCACCATCGACGTCGCGCTGGGCCGCGTCGGCGCCGTCTCGGTCCCGTTGCAGACCAGCGCCGCGATTGCGCAGCTGCAGCCGATCGTCATCGAGACCGAGCCCACCGTGTTCGCCGCCAGCATCGACTACCTGGCCGATGGCGTGGACGTGATCCTGGCCGCCGCCGAGGCGGGCCACACCGCTGGACGGCTGGTCGTCTTCGACTACCGCAGCGAGATCGACGACAACCGCGAGGCACTGCAGAGTGCCCACGAACGGTTGGCCGATCTTGGACTGACCATCGAAACTCTCGACGAGGTGCGCGAGCGCGGTGCGAAATTGCCTGCGGCACAGGTTATTGCGGAGGCTGACGAGGATCCGCTGGCACTGTTGATCTATACCTCCGGCAGCACCGGCGCCCCCAAGGGCGCGATGTACCCGCAGAGCAACGTCGCCAAGATGTGGAACCGGTCGACCAAGAACTGGTTCGGACCGAGCGCCGCGTCGATCACCCTGAACTTCATGCCGATGAGCCACGTCATGGGCCGCGGCACGCTGTACGGCACGCTCGGCAACGGCGGCACCGCCTACTTCGCCGCCAAGAGCGACCTGTCAACGTTGCTCGAGGATCTGCGCCTGGTCCGGCCTACGGAGCTGAACTTCGTGCCGCGAATCTGGGAAATGCTCTACAGCGAATACCTGAGCGAGATCAGCCGACGGACCGCCGCGGGCGCCGACCAGCAGATCACCGAGTCACAGGTGCTGACCGAACTGCGTCAAGAGTTGCTCGGCGGGCGTTTCATCTTCGCGATGACCGGCTCCGCGCCGACTTCCCCCGAGCTACGGAGCTGGGTCGAGTCGCTGCTGGAGATCCATCTGGTGGATGGTTACGGCTCCACCGAGGCCGGCATGGTCCTGCTCGACGGCCAGATCCAGCGGCCGCCGGTCAACGATTACAAGCTGGTCGACGTACCGGACCTGGGCTACTACGGCACCGACCGGCCGTACCCGCGGGGCGAGCTGCTACTCAAGACGCCGAACATGTTCCCCGGCTACTACAAGCGGGCCGAGACGACCGCGGGAGTGTTCGACGAGGACGGCTATTACCGCACGGGTGACGTCTTCGCCGAGACCTCCCCGGACCACTTGGTCTACGTCGACCGTCGCAACAACGTGCTGAAGCTGGCGCAGGGCGAATTCGTGACCCTCGCCAAGTTGGAAGCCGAATTCGGCAACAGCCCGCTGGTCCGCCAGATCTACATCTACGGCAACAGCGCCCAGCCCTACCTGCTGGCGGTCGTCGTGCCGACCGAGGAAAACACTTCGAAGTCAGCGATCGCCGAGTCGCTGCAGAGCGTCGCGAAAGTCGCCGGTCTGCAGTCCTACGAGGTGCCGCGTGACTTCATCATCGAGACAGCGCCTTTCACCCTGGAGAACGGCTTGCTGACCGGGATTCGCAAGCTGGCGTGGCCGAAGCTCAAGCAGCACTACGGCGAGCAGTTGGAGCAGCTCTACGCCGACTTGGCTCAGGGCCAGGCCGACGAGCTCTCCGACCTGCGGCGCACTGGCGCGGACGCGGCAGTGCTGCAGACCGTCAGCCGGGCCGCCGCGGCGATGCTGGGTGCGGCGAAGTCCGACCTGACGCCCGACGCGCACTTCACCGACCTCGGTGGAGATTCGTTGTCCGCGTTGACATTCGGCAACCTGCTGCACGAGATCTTCGAGGTCGATGTGCCGGTGGGTGTGATCGTCAGCCCGGCCAACGACCTGCAGGCCATCGCGAACTACATCGAAGGCGAGCGCCAGGGCAGCAAGCGGCCCAGCTTCGCCTCCGTGCACGGTCGCGACGCCACCGAGGTGCACGCCAGCCGACCTGACACTGGACAAGTTCATCGACGAGCCCACGTTGGCCGCCGCGCCTGGGCTGCCCGGGCCTGCCACCGAGGTGCGCACCGTATTGCTCACCGGCGCAACCGGATTCCTCGGCCGCTACCTGGCGCTGGAGTGGCTGGAGCGGATGGACCTGGTCGACGGCAAGGTGATTGCCCTGGTGCGCGCCAAATCCGATGAGGACGCACGTGCCCGCTTGGATAAGACGTTCGACAGCGGCGACCCAAAGCTGTTGGCGCACTACCGCAAACTGGCTGCCGACCACCTGGAGGTCATCGCCGGCGACAAGGGCGAGGCCAATCTCGGGCTGGATGCGGCGACCTGGCAGCGACTGGCCGACACCGTCGACCTGATCGTCGACCCCGCCGCGCTGGTGAACCACGTGCTGCCCTACAGCGAGCTGTTCGGCCCCAACGCGGTAGGCACCGCCGAGCTGATTCGGATCGCGCTGACCACCAAGTTGAAGGCGTTCACCTACGTCTCGACAATTGGTGTGGGCGACCAGATTCAGCCCGGCAAGTTCGTCGAGGACGCCGACGTCCGGGAGATCAGTGCCACCCGCCAGATCAACGACGGCTACGCCAATGGCTATGGCAACAGCAAGTGGGCCGGCGAGGTATTGCTGCGCGAGGCCAACGACCTGTGCGGTCTGCCGGTCGCGGTGTTCCGCTGCGACATGATCCTGGCCGACACCACCTACGCGGGTCAGCTGAACCTGCCGGACATGTTCACCCGGCAGATCCTCAGCCTGGTCGCGACCGGTATCGCGCCCGGCTCGTTCTACGAGCTCGACGCGGAAGGCAACCGGCAACGCGCCCACTACGACGGGCTGCCAGTGGAATTCGTCGCCGAGTCGATCTCGGGCCTGGGCGCCCAAGTGGTGGACGGCTTCCAGACGTATCACGTGATGAACCCGTACGACGACGGCATCGGCTTCGACGAGTACGTCGACTGGCTGATCGACGCCGGGTACTCGTTGCAGCGGGTCGGCGACTACAGCACGTGGCTGCAACGGTTCGAGATGACGCTGCGGGGTCTGCCCGAGCGCCAGCGTCAGTACAGCCTGCTACCGCTGTTGCACAACTATCAGAAGCCGCAGGTCCCGCTCAACGGATCGATGGCGCCGACAGACCGGTTCCGCGCCGCGGTGCAGGAGGCGAAAATCGGTCCGGACAAAGACATTCCGCATGTTTCCAAGCCGGTGATCGTCAAGTACGTCACCGATCTGCAACTGCTCGGACTGCTCTAGCTTCCTGCTCGAAACTAGAAGCCTGGGTCGTGGATGGTGTTGATCCACGACCCAGGCTTCTGTCTGGCGGTGTCAGTGACTGACGGCGCGCGCGGATCAAGCCCCTTGCTCTCCCGCCGGTGCCGCCGTGGCGGCTCGGGAGCCAGCACCTCGGTGCGGGCCGACTCCGCGAAAGCGTTGAAGCCGGCCGAGTCCGCCGCCCCCGGAACTTCGGCGGCCCGCTGGGCCAGCTCGACGTCGCGCGCGGTGCGGATCGTGACCCGCGCGAGTACTGCCCCTCCGATAAAGACGATCAGCGCGCCCAGACCGGAGAATGATGCGATCTCGACGACGGCGCGCTTGGCGTCCGTCGCGGCCAAGGGATGGCCGATGTCACCGAGGCGCAATGTCGAAGCCAGTGTGCGGCCGACGACAAGCCAGGCTCCGGCAATCACCGCGAGCCAGCCGCCGAACATGGCGGTCACGCGATTTCCTGAGATCAGCAGCAAAAACCCACCGACCGCGGTCACCACGCCTGGAAAAACTTCAAGCCAAGCTCGTGTCGTGCTCCATACCCAGACGTCCCCGGGTGTGTACGCGAAATGAAAGTAAGGGCCGATGAACGGGATCAAAGCACCCCATGCACCGAGGATGAGTAGGAGCAATCCGCTTACCGCACCCCGGCTACGGGGCATATGCAGGCTGCCGAAGCCTGACCGCGAGTCATTCATTTTTCGAGTTCTCCTCAAAACAGTGGACACCGGACCGTCGATCGCGTGCTGAGTGCCCCCACGCCGGCGATCTGACCCGAGCCGTCAGCGTGCGCGTCACGCTAGCTCCCGTGCCTTAGATCCACCTCAGAACTGACCGGCCAGTACGCCAGCCGGCAACGACAACGTGTGGTGTCGAAACGGATAGTCCGGGACCAATGCAGGGGAACTCTCAATCCAGCAACTGCTGGGTTTATTCAGGATCCGCGCAAGTACCGTCCAGCAACCAGCCGCTATCGGGCGGCCGACGGCTAGTGCAGGCCGGCAACAAGCAGGACGACGGCGATCGCCGGGAAGGTGCCCTGCGTCAGTGCTGCGCGCGCCTTATCCGGTGCCGACGCCAGCAGCACGATCGCCGCGGCGGCCATCGACCCGACGCCCGCGAAGATCAAGGCCGCACCGATACCCTTGTGCCCCAACTCGATTGCCCCGATGCCCACGGCGGTGACAATCGCCAGGAACAGGTTGTAGAAGCCCTGGTTGAATGCCAGCAGCTTGGTGGTTTCCGCTTCCTCGGCGGTGGTTCCGAAGGCGGCACGGGTGCGCTTGCTGGTCCACGTCAGCGACTCCATCGTGAAGATGTAGACGTGCAGCAACCCGGCCAGCCCGGCGAATACCAATGCGGCAGTGATCATCCCGACCTCCTAATCCGTGGTGTCGACCCGCTTCGCGATCGCCACTACTCGAACAGTCCCGGCTGCCCTAAACCGCTGGCCCGCGGGGGTGGTGTCATCCCTAAGTGCGTCCACGCCTGCGGGGTGGCCACCCTGCCGCGCGGAGTGCGGGCGATCATGCCTGCCCGTACCAGGAAAGGCTCGCACACCTCTTCCACGGTGGTGGCCTCTTCGCCGACGGCGACCGCCAGCGTCGACACACCGACCGGGCCGCCGCCGAAGCTGCGGGTCAACGCCGACAGCACTCGCGCGGTCCAGTCGGTCGAGACCGAGCTCGTCGACGTCGTAGACCGCCAGCGCGGATTTGGCCACGTCACGGGTGATGACCCCGTCGGCGCGCACCTCGGCGTAGTCGCGGACCCGGCGCAGCAGCCGGTTGGCAATTCGCGGGGTGCCCCGGCTTGCGCCGCGCGATCTCCGCGCCGGCCTCGGCGCCCGAGCTCGATTCCCAGAATCCCCGCAGAGCGGGCTCAGCACCCGTTCCAATTCGGCCGGCTCGTAGAAGTCCATGTGCGCGGTGAACCCGAACCGGTCGCGCAGCGGACCGGTCAGCGCGCCGGAGCGGGTGGTCGCACCGACCAAAGTGAACGGCGCCACCTCCAACGGAATCGATGTTGCCCCAGGGCCTTTGCCGACAATGACATCGACCCGGAAGTCCTCCATCGCCAGATACAGCATCTCCTCGGCCGGCCGGGCGATGCGGTGAATCTCGTCGATGAACAACACATCGTGCTCGACGAGATTGGACAACATCGCCGCCAAGTCTCCGGCGCGTTCCAGTGCCGGACCCGACGTCACCCGCAGCGACGATCCGAGTTCGGCGGCGATGATCATCGCCAGCGACGTCTTGCCCAACCCCGGCGGACCGGACAGCAAGATGTGATCCGGTGTGCCGCCGCGGTTTTTGGCGCCTTCGAGAACCAGCTGCAACTGTTCACGAACCCGCGGCTGGCCGATGAACTCCCCCAGCGAGCGCGGCCGCAGGCTGGCGTCGACGTCGCCCTCGCCGACGGTCAGGGCCGCCGAGACCTCCCGGTCCTCGGGGTCTTCGTCGTCGGGGTGGCTCACTTCGTCTTCCCCAGCAACGACAGCGCCGACCGCAGCGCCGTCGACGTGGTGGCCTCGCTCGTCGGCCACCAGTACCTTGTCGGTCGCCTCTTCGGCCTGCTTGGCCGCAAAGCCAAGTCCGACAAGGGCTTCCACCACCGGGCCGCGGACGCTGTGGCCGTTGAACGACGCCGACGACCCGCCCGCTGCCACCGGCCCGATCTTGTCGCGCAACTCGAGCACCATCCGCTCGGCGCCGCGCTTGCCGATGCCCGGCACCCGAGTCAGCGCGGTGACGTCGCCGTCGGCGAGCGCCTGCCGTAGCGCGGTCGAGTCGTACACCGCGAAGGTGGCCAGTGCGATCTTGGGGCCGACGCCGGAAACGCCGAGCAACGTCAGGAACAGGTCGCGGGCGTCCCCGTCGGGAAATCCGTAGAGAGTCATCGAGTCTTCGCGGACGATCATCGCGGTGATCAAGCGGGCTTCGCTGCCCCGCCGCAGAGTCGCGAGCGTGGATGGAGCCGCCATCAGCTTGTAACCCACGCCCGCCGCCTCGATGACGACGTGATCGAGGGCGATGTCGAGCACCTCGCCGCGCACCGACGCGATCATCGGGCCGCCTTGAGCTTGGCCTGGTAATTGCGACGCTGCTCGGCCGCCATCGCCTCCGCGGCGGCCATCCGGGCGATCATCGGCGCGCGCCAGCAATGGCAGATGGCCAGCGCGAGCGCGTCCGCGGCGTCAGCCGGAGTCGGTTTAGTTTGCAGCGCAAGGATTTTGGTGACCATCGCAGTTACCTGAGCCTTGTCGGCCCGGCCGTTGCCCGTCACGGCGGCCTTGACCTCGCTCGGAGTGTGGAAGTGGACGTCGATGTTGCGCTTGGCGGCCGCGAGCGCGATCACGCCGCCCGCCTGCGCGGTCCCCATCGCGGTGTTCGCGTTCTGATTGGCGAACACCCGCTCGATCGCGACGACGTCCGGCAGGTGGGTGTCCATCCAGTGGTCGACGGTGTCGCTGATCGCCAGCAGCCGCCGCTGCGAGCGGCTCGTCGGAAGGAGTGCGCACCACGTCGACGTCCAGCGCGATGACCTTTCTGCCGCCGCCGCTCTCCATTACCGACAACCCGCAGCGGGTCAGCCCAGGGTCGACGCCCATCACGCGCACGCGGACTCCTACCTTTACCGAACGGTTGTTCGATACTTTAGCGGCCCGCTCCGACTCCGCCAGGTAGGACACGCGGTGTAGTCGACGCGATCATCTGTTGCCGGTCGGGTCGATGTACGCGACAACTACTACCTCGGCACGCTCTGGTTCGACCGCCCGGAGGTGATAGCTGACCGACGCGTCAAAGTAGGCGCTATCACCTGCCGCAAGCGTGATGATGTGATCGCCGTACTCAAGTTCGACTTCTCCCGCATGCACGAACACAAACTCCTGACCAGGGTGGGCCGGGATGGGATCGTCGCTGCCGTTGGGCGGCCGAACGACGAACGGCGACATAGCTTTTCCGAGTAGATTCGGGGCCAACAGGCAGTAGTTGCCGCCTTGCTCGCGGTCATCGGCACGATCGACAACGATTGTGTCGTCTGCCGAGTGGTCAGAGAACAGCTGTGCGACGTCGACATCAAGAGCGCGCGCAACCTTGAGCGCCACCGCGATCGACGGCGTGCTTTGCCGGCGCTCGATCTTCGACAGATAGCTCTTCGTCAACCCGGTCTGCTCGGCGAGGATGGCCAGCGTCAGGCCGCGTTGCTTGCGGACAGCCCGCAACAGGCCCGTCATGGGTTCCTCTCAGCTTTACGGCGTTTAGTCATCCCCCGCGACTCCTCGATAAACGATATGACTCAAGGTTTCCTAGACTCTTGTAAGTTTCCTATTAGGTTGGCAGTCTCCCACATATTAACGGCAAAGACGGCTTCGATAGTTGCTTAACTTTCTTAACTATTAAGTAACTGTAGTCTTATTATCTGTTCATATATAGGCTGCTGAGTCGGCCTCGGTAAGACTGGTACCGTGACCACTGGTCATTTTGCTAAACAATTAATCAATTGATAGTTATCCTTGGTAACGGTATTTGTTAGCGTGCTGCTCAGAGTGAACAATCTCCGTATCGCCGCAGTTCAGACCGTATTTATCTGATGGTCGGCCGGTCGAAAATGGCAGCGGTAGTGGCGATTTATTAGACGCGAGTGTTTCTTAATCTGTTGCTGCAGAGCTTCGTTCAGCTTTCCTGCCGAGCTGAGCTTGCCCGGCTTTTGCTAACGCTGACGTAAATATCCTTGCAAGAGCATCGTTAACTGAAGTAATGAAGTAGCCCGTTCGGCTGAATCTTCGAGTTTTAAACCAAGATCGAAAAAAAATTCGAAGTTTTTTTGCGATTTCCTATTTCCCTCAGGTAACGGCCGTAGTAGCTTAACGTCACCTGAGAATACTCAGCTCACACTTAGCTTGCAACGAAAGGTTCGGGGAGATGGCTGGTCAGCATTCAAAGAAGAGTCGGCGAGGTACGGGCAAGGCCAAGCGTCGGGCGACGCTTGGCCTTGGTGGTTCGGCGGGGGCGTTTTTGGCGTTCGGGTTGACCCCGTTGGCCAGTGTTCCGCCGGCTCACGCCGATGGGCTCGATGTGATCATCGACCCGATCATCAACTCGGTGCTTAGCTCGGTGACCAGCTTTGACGCCCTGTTGGGCATCGACCCGACCGCGTTCTTGGACTCGGTGTCCGGCCTGGATGCGGCGTTGGGGATCGACCCGAGCGCGTTCGGGGACCTGGCGTCGCCGGCCGGCGACGTCGCCACGGCCACCTCGCTGTTCGGCGACGCCGGCTCGGCGGCCTCGGTGACCGACGCCTCGTCTCAGACCTGGTTGCAGGGCCTGGAGCAGTCCTGGATCAGCAGCGACTTCGGTCAGCAGTTCGACACCGGGCTCAACACCTGGTTTGAGCAGGCCGACCCGGCGGCCAGCGCCGCGGGCGGGGCGTGTGGGCTGATCTGCAACGGCGCCGACGGTATCGGGGGCGGCTCACTGGCCGATGCCACCGGCCAAGGCGGTGGCCTGTTCTTCGGTAACGGTGGCGATGGCGCCACCGACCTGCTGGGCCAGGGCGGCAGCGGTGGTGACGCACTGTACTTCGGCAACGGCGGTGACGGCGGGGTCGGTATCGACGGCGGCGCCGGCGGTGACGGTGGCGCGGCCGGTCTGTTCTTCGGCAACGCCGGCAACGGTGGTGACGGTGGCGCCGGGGTGGCCGGCACGATCGGCAATGTCGGCGGCGCCGGTGGTGACGGTGGTAACGCCGGCACCGTGGGCTCGCTGAACTTCTTCGGCAACGGCGGCTCCGGCGGTGACGGCGGGATCGGTGGCGCCGGCGGCGCGGGCGTGACCGGTAGCACCGGTTTGGCCGGGGTGTCCGGGGTCAACGACGGCGCCGGCGGTAACGGCGGTGCCGGTGGTGTCGGCGAGATGGGTGGCCATGGTGGCGCCGGCGGTGACGCCTCTAAGGGCGGCCTGTTCGGTTCGACCGGTGTCAACGGCAACGGCGGCAACGGCGGGGTCGGCGGTAACTCCGGCGCTGGCGGTAACGGTGGTACCGGTGCCGACGGGGTGATCGGGGTGGCCGGTTCCAACGGTGTGCTCGGTGCCGGTGGTAACGGCGGCAACGGCGGTGCCCCGGGCAGCGCCGCGGGCGGTCCTGGCGGTGCCGGTGGTGCGGCGGGTACCGGTGGTACCGGCGGTGTCGCGGGCACCACGGGTGCGGCCGGCAGCGGCAGCGTGATCGGCGGCAACGGCGGTGACGGTGGTACCGGCGCGGACGGCTCCTTCGCTAACGGCGGCTCGGGTAACGGGTTCGCTGGTGGTGAGGGTGGCAGCGGCGCGGCCGGGTTCACCGACAACGGCGGCAACGGTGGCGCCGGTGGCACGGGTGCCGATGGCATCGCCAGCCACCCCGGCGCCGGTAACGGTGGTCTCGGTGGTGACGGTGGCGCGGCCGGAGCGCACGGCAACGGTGGTGACGGTGGCACCGGCGGCCAGGGCGGCCAGGGCCTCAACGGCACCAACGGGGAGACCGGCGGCAACTTCGGTAACGGCTCCAACGGCACCAACGGTGGCCTGGGCGGTAACGGTGGCACCGGTGGTAACGGTGGCGCCGGCGGCACTTTGACCGGCACCAGCGGCAACGGTGGCGACGGTGGTACCGGTGGCACGGCCGGATCCGGCGGCAACGGTGGTGACGGTGTCGACGGCACCTCCACCCACCCCGACGGCTACGACGCCGGCCACGGCGGTAACGCCGGCACCGGCGGCACCGGCGGCAACGGCGGACAAGCCGGTATGGCGGGCGGCTCCGGCGCGGTCGGCAACGACGGCAACGGCGGTGACGGCGGCAGCGCCGGCACCGCAGGCAACGGCGGCAACGGTGGCCAGGGCTTCACCTTCACCACCGGCAACCACGTCGGCGGTGACGGCGGCAACGGCAGCTTCGGCGGCAACGCCGGCACGGCCGGCAACGGCGGCAACGCCGGCGGAGCCACCGGCACCGCGGGCAACGGCGGGGCCACCGGCACCGGCGGCACCGGCGGCAACGGCGGCAACGGCGGCAACGCCATCGGCTCGGTCCCGGGTGGTCCGAACTTCGGCAACGGCCTGTCCGGCGGTGACGGCGGTAACGCCGGCGCCGGCGGTGGCGGCGGCAACGGCATCGGCACCGGCGGCGGCGGCGGCAACGGTGGCCAGGGTGGTCTCGGCAGCAACGGCGCCAACGGCACCAACCCGCTCGCCAGTGACGGCGGCAACGGCGGCCACGGAGGTGACGGCGGCAACGCTGGCCGCGGTGGCGACAGCGGCCAGCTCGGCGGTGACGGCGGCCAGGGCGGTAACGCCGGTGACGGTGGCGCAGCCGGCAACGGCGGCAACGGCTTCCAGCCCACCGGCAACGTCTTCAACACCTCCGGCGGCGACGCCGGCAACGGTGGCACCGGTGGCGACGGCGGCAACGCCGCTCGCGGTGGTGACGTGCTGGGCGGCAACGGTAACGGCGGCAACGCCGGTACCGCGGGAACCGGTGGTGCTGGTGGCAACGGCGGCACCGCCGCCGACGGCAACAACGGCGCGGTCCTCGTCTCGCCCAACCAAAACGGCGGCGACGGCGGTAACGGTGGCCAGGGTGGCGGCGGCGGCGACGGAGCCCGCGGCGGTGACGGCTCCACCAGTGGCACCGGCAACGGTGGCACCGGCTCTGACGGCGGCGCAGGCGGCGCAGGCGGCGTGGGCACCAACGGCGGCGCAGCCACCGGCACCGGCTTCGGCGGCGACGGCGGCAACGCCGGACTCGGCGGCGGCGGCGGCGAGGGCGGCGACGGTGGCGGCAGCGGCAGCCTGGGCGGCAACGGCGGCGACGCCGGTAACGGCGGGGCCGGCGGCAACACCGGCGCCAGCGCCGGCAACGGCGGCTTCAGCCCGAACGGCCAGGCTGGCGACGGCGGCAACGCCGGCAGCAACGGCGGCTTCGGCGGCGGTCACGGTGGTGACGGCGGCAACGCCGGCACCGCAAACGGCCCGACCGGTAACGGCGGCGTCGGCGGCAACGGCGGTGTCGGTGGCAGTGCCATCGCCACCGGCGGCACCGGCGGCGACGGCGGAGCAGCCACCACAACCCTTAGCGGTGGTAACGCCGGCGACGGTGGTACCGGCGGGTCCGGCGGCATCGGTGGCCACGGCGGCGCCGGCGGCGACGCCGACGGCAACGGCAACGGTGGCGCCGGTGGCGCCGGCGGCAACGATGGGGCCAACACGGTCGGCGGCAACGGCGGCAACGGCGGAGCAGCCAGCCTCCAGCACGACGGCGGTAACGGCGGCGACGGCGGCAACGGCAACTGGGCGGGCAACTCCCAGGCTGCTGGCGGCGGCGACGGCGGCAACGCGGCCGGGTCGGGTACCGGTGGCACCGGTGGTGCCGGCGGCAACGCCACTGACCAGAGTGCCGGCGGCAACGGCGGTAACGGCGGCGCGGCCAGCAACCAGGTTGGCGGTGGCAACGGCGGCGACGGCGGGGCCGGTGGCACCGGCGGCTTCAATGACGCCTCAACCCTCAACACCGCGGTCGGCGGCACCGGCGGTGACGGCGGCCAGGCAGGCCCGGGAGGCACCGGCGGTAACGCCGGAGCCGGTGGGACGTCCGGTGTCGGCGGCAACGGCGGCAACGGCGGCGCCGCAGGCGCCGCTGGCCAGGCAGGTGGCGGCGCAGCCGGCACCGCAGGGCCCGGCGGTAACGGCGGCGGCGGCAGCAACGGCGGCGAAGGCGGCACCGGCGGCAGCGCCAGCACCGCAGGCACCGGCGGCAGCGGCGGCGCAAGCCAAAGCGGCACCGCCGGCGGCAACGGTGGCGCCAACGGCGCCGGTGTTCCGGGCAGCACGGCCCCAGGGCAGGGCACCACAGGTGGCCCGACCCCCGGTGGCCCGGGCAACCCGCCCAGCGGTCAGACCGGCGGTGCCCCCGGCACCACCGGCACCGGTGGCACCGTGTTTGGCATCGGCGCCCCCTAAGGAGGCAATACAAGGGAGAGGCCCGCTTCGGCGGGCCTCTCTTTTGTTGTCATACAGACGACTGCCCGCGCTCGCGGTCCGGGGCCAGTTAACATGTGCCGACATCACCGGCCCTGATTCGCAACATCTTTGGGCTGGGAGGGGAGATCGCATGACAGCCATCCATTTCATTTCCGGCTTGCCGCGTTCGGGCTCGACGCTGCTGGCCGCCTTGCTGCGCCAAAACCCTCGTTTCGAGGCCGGGATGTCCGGTCCGCTGGCCGGCCTGTTCGGCGCACTGCTGAGCGAAATGAGCGCGCGCAACGAGTATTCGGTCTTCATCGACGACGCCAAGCGCCAGCGCATCTTGCACGGATTGTTCGACAACTACTACAGCGGCTCCCCCGCCGACGTGGTGTTCGACACCAACCGGTTCTGGTGCGCGTGGATGCCGGCGATTGCGCGACTGTTTCCCGGACGCGAAAGTGATTGCCTGCGTTCGCGATCTACCGTGGGTGATCGACAGCATCGAGCGGTTGGTCCAACGCAACGTCTTCAGCCCGTCGTCGATCTTCAACTACAGCGCCGGCGGAACGGTCTACACCCGGGCCAACGATGTGGCCGGGGCGGGCGGCATGGTCGGCGCTCCCTACGATGCACTCAAGCAGGCCTGTTTCGGCGCGCAAAAGGACCGTTTGCTGCTGGTTCAATACGAGACCCTGACCACCGACCCGGCCAAGACCATGCACGCCATCTACTCGTTTATCGGCGAACCGGCCTTCGAGCACGACTTCGACAACATCGACTTCGACGTCACCGAGTTCGACGATCGCGCCGGCACGCCGGGGCTGCACACCGTAGGCCGCACGGTCAAATCCGAAACGCGCGCGAGCCTACTGCCACCTGATCTCTTCAAACGCTTTGTCAACGACGCGTTCTGGCGCGACCCGACGAACATTCCCGAGGGCCTGCAGGTCGTCTGACGGCCAGCAACGGCGAAAGTCACTGTGGCACCGTCGATCTCAGGATCGGACGGCGCCGCGGCGCGCTGAACTCAGCGTGATCTGCGGTATGCCTGGTTGATTTAGCGCCGAGGAGCCGGTGCAGAAGTGAACGACAATCCGCCACTTGTACCGCGTCACCTGACCAGTTATCCGATCGGGCCGCAAGAGCCGTGGTTGGGATTCCTTGAACCGCAGCTGAAGAATTCCTTAACGCGACTGAGAAGACCGCTCCAAAATCCGCTCCCGACAACGGGATATCCATGTCGATATTCGTTCGTTAGATTAACAATCTGTTCTATCGTATCGCGCGCTATGGGTAGCTAAGGATCGGTCATCAAGAACGCTTAGTGCGCAGGTGGAGCGGACATATCACGTGTCCACGCGACCTAAGGGAAATTCGAAATATTTTGGAGAAATGTTGCGTATATGGTCCCGTGGCCCCACATAAGCGTTACCTTAAGCGCACCTGAGAAGTTTAAACCGGTGTCCAATGAAGGGTCGGGGTCATGGCTGGTCAGCACTCGAAGAAGAATCGGCGGGGCGAGGGCAAAGCCCGTCGTCGGGCAACGCTTGGCCTTGGTGGTTCGGCGGGGGCGTTTTTGGCGTTCGGGTTGACCCCGTTGGCCAGTGTTCCGCCGGCACACGCCGATGGGCTCGATGTGATCATCGACCCGATCATCAACTCGGTGCTTAGCTCGGTGACCAGCTTTGACGCCCTGTTGGGCATCGACCCGACCGCGTTCTTGGACTCGGTGTCCGGCCTGGATGCGGCGTTGGGGATCGACCCGAGCGCGTTCGGGGACCTGGCGTCGCCGGCCGGCGACGTCGCCACGGCCACCTCGCTGTTCGGCGACGCCGGCTCGGCGGCCTCGGTGACCGACGCCTCGTCTCAGACCTGGTTGCAGGGCCTGGAGCAGTCCTGGATCAGCAGCGACTTCGGTCAGCAGTTCGACACCGGGCTCAACACCTGGTTTGAGCAGGCCGACCCGGCGGCCAGCGCCGCGGGCGGGGCGTGTGGGCTGATCTGCAACGGCGCCGACGGTATCGGCGGCGGCTCACTGGCCGATGCCACCGGCCAGGGTGGTGGCCTGTTCTTCGGTAACGGTGGCGATGGCGCCACCGACCTGCTGGGCCAGGGCGGCAGCGGTGGTGACGCACTGTACTTCGGCAACGGCGGTGACGGCGGGGTCGGTATCGACGGCGGCGCCGGCGGTGACGGTGGCGCGGCCGGCCTGTTCTTCGGCAACGCCGGCAACGGTGGCGACGGCGGCGCCGGGGTGGCCGGCACGATCGGCAATGTCGGCGGCGCCGGTGGTGACGGTGGTAACGCCGGCACCGTGGGCTCACTGAACTTCTTCGGCAACGGCGGCTCCGGCGGTGACGGCGGGATCGGCGGCGCCGGCGGCGCGGGCGTGACCGGCAGCACCGGTTTGGCCGGGGTGGCCGGGGTCAACGACGGCGCCGGCGGTAACGGCGGTGCCGGTGGTGTCGGCGAGATGGGTGGCCATGGTGGCGCCGGCGGTGACGCCTCTAAGGGCGGCCTGTTCGGTTCGACCGGTGTCAACGGCAACGGCGGCAACGGCGGGGCCGGCGGTAACTCCGGCGCTGGCGGTAACGGTGGTACCGGTGCCGACGGGGTGATCGGGGTGGCCGGTTCCAACGGTGTGCTCGGTGCCGGCGGTAACGGCGGCAACGGCGGTGCCCCGGGCAGCGCCGCGGGCGGTCCAGGCGGTGCCGGTGGCGCGGCGGGTACCGGTGGTACCGGCGGTGTCGCGGGCACCACGGGTGGCGCCGGCAGCGGCAGCGTGATCGGCGGCAACGGCGGTGACGGTGGTACCGGCGCGGACGGCTCCTTCGCCAACGGCGGTTCCGGTAACGGCTTCGCTGGTGGTGAAGGTGGCAGCGGCGCGGCCGGGTTCACCGACAACGGCGGCAACGGTGGCGCCGGTGGCACGGGTGCCGATGGCATCGCCAGCCACCCCGGCGCCGGTAACGGTGGTCTCGGTGGTGACGGTGGCGCGGCCGGAGCGCACGGCAACGGTGGTGACGGTGGCACCGGCGGCCAGGGCGGCCAGGGCCTCAACGGCACCAACGGGGAGACCGGCGGCAACTTCGGTAACGGCTCCAACGGCACCAACGGTGGCCTGGGCGGCAACGGTGGCACCGGTGGTAACGGTGGCGCCGGCGGCACCTTGACCGGCACCAGCGGCAACGGTGGCGACGGTGGTACCGGTGGCACGGCCGGATCCGGCGGCAACGGTGGTGACGGTGTCGACGGCACCTCCACCCACCCCGACGGCTACGACGCCGGCCACGGCGGTAACGCCGGCACCGGCGGCACCGGCGGCAACGGCGGACAAGCCGGCACCGCGGGCGGCTCCGGCGCGGTCGGCAACGACGGCAACGGCGGCGACGGCGGTTCAGCGGGCACCGCGGCAACGGCGGCAACGGTGGCCAGGGCTTCACCTTCACCACCGGCAACCACGTCGGCGGTGACGGCGGCAACGGCAGCTTCGGCGGCAACGCCGGCACGGCCGGCAACGGCGGCAACGCCGGTGGGGCCACCGGCACCGCGGGCAACGGCGGGGCCACCGGCACCGGCGGCACCGGCGGCAACGGCGGAAACGGCGGCAACGGCATCGGCACCGTCCCGGGTGGTCCGAACTTCGGCAACGGCCTGTCCGGCGGTGACGGCGGTAACGCCGGTCACGGCGGTGGCGGCGGCAACGGCATCGGCACCGGCGGCACCGGCGGTAACGCCGGCGCGGTGGTACCGGCAGCGACGGCGCCGCGGGCTCCAACGTCATCTTCGCCGACGGCCACACCGGCGGTTCCGGTGGTGAGGGCGGCAACGGCGGCTACGGCGGTGACGGTGGCAACCTCGGCGGTGACGGCGGCCAGGGCGGTAACTCCGGTGACGGCGGCGCGGCCGGCAACGGCGGCGCGGCCTTCCAGCCCACCGGCAACATCGTCAACACCTCGGGTGCCGACGGCGGCAACGGTGGCACCGGAGGTGACGCAGGTACAGCTGGTCACGGTGGTGACGCATCCGGCGGCAACGGCAACGGCGGCAACGCCGGCACCGCGGGCACCGGCGGCACCGGTGGCAACGGAGGCGCAGCCTCCAACGCCAACACCAGCGCCAGCGCCATCCTCACCTCACCCAACCAGGACGGCGGCGACGGCGGTAGCGGCGGTGCCGGCGGTAGCGGCGGGGCCGGCAACTACGGCGGTGACGGCAACGGCACCGGCAACGGTGGCGCAGGCTCTGACGGCGGCCTCGGCGGTAACGGCGGCACCGGCGCCAACGGCGGCGCGGCCAGCGGCACCGGCACCGGCGGTAACGGTGGCGACGCCGGCTATGGCGGCGGCGGCGGCGCCGGCGGTCACGGTGGCGACAGCGGCAGCCTGGGCGGCAACGGCGGCAACGCCGGTAACGGCGGCAACGGCGGCAACAACGGCGCCAGCGCCGGCAACGGCGGCTACAGCCCAACGGCCAAGCCGGCAACGGCGGTTACGGCGGAGCCAACAACCTCGGCGGCGGCGGCGGTGCCGGCGGCTACGGCGGTGACGCGCTCGGGCCCACCGGTAACGGCGGGCTGGGTGGCAACGGTGGAGCCGGCGGTAACGGCACGGCCGGCGGCGCCGGCGGCAACGGCGGAGCAGCCACCGCCACCCACTCCGGTGGTGACGGCGGCAACGGCGGTCGCGGCGGCGGCGACGGCACCGGTGGTGCCGGCGGCAACGGCGGTGACGCCCTCGGCAACGGCAACGGCGGCGACGGCGGAGCCGCCGGCAACGACGGCACCAACGCCGCCGGCGGAAACGGCGGCAACGGCGGAGCAGCCAGCCTCCAGCATGACGCCGGCAACGGCGGCGACGGCGGTAGCGGCACCTACGTCAACGGCACCGGTGAGGGCGGTAACGGTGGCGACGCGTCCGGGTCGGGCCACGGCGGCAACGGCGGCGCCGGCGGCAACGCCAGTACCGTCAGTGCCGGCGGCAACGGCGGCAACGGCGGAGCGGCCAGCAACCAGGTCGGCGGCGGCAACGGCGGCGACGGCGGCACCGGTGGCGCCGCGGGCTACAACGGCGTCAACGACGAAGTTGGCGGCCAGGGCGGCGACGGCGGCTCCGCGGGACCCGGGGGCACCGGTGGCAACGGCGGCGACGCCGGAACCGGGGGCCTCGGCGCCAACGGCGGCAACGGCGGAGCCGCAGGCGCCGCTGGCCAGGCAGGTGGTGGCGCGGCCGGCACCGACGGGGCCGGCGGTGACGGCTCCAACGGCGGTGATGGCGGCGACGGCGGCACCGGCGGCACCGCCGCGACCGCAGGCAACAACGGCACTGGCGGCGTGGGCACAAACGGCACCATCGGCGGCAACGGTGGGGCCAACGGCAACGGGGTCCCAGGCCTGACAGCACCCCCGGCGGGCACCGCAGGTGGCCCAACTAATGCCACACCGCCCGCCGGCACCACCGGCGGCACCGGCGGACTCGGTGGCGGCGCCGGTACCGGCGCTCCCAGCTAAGGAGGCAAACAGGGAGAGGCCCGCTTCGGCGGGCCTCTCTTTGTTGTCGACCTGCGCGCGAGCCCAATGTATTGAACGTCCCCGAGGGGCTCCAGGTCGCCTGCGGCCGTGAAGTGGGGCCGCGATCGGCGAAAGATGCTGTCGTGTAGTCGATCTCAGCGATACATGGTGCGCAGTGATCGGGTATTCCAACTGCTTACGAAGTTCGGGTGGGTTGGCTAAACTCAGCCGTGATTCACGACTTGTATTGATTTTGAGGGGAGCCAGTGCGGAAGTGAACGACAATCCGCGTGCCGATGTGGTCGCTCGTCAGTACGAGCGCTACAGGTACCCCCACCCCATCGAGGACCTCGAAGTATGGCTGGCCAATAACTGGCAGTGGTATGACCCCAGCCACGCGCACCGGGTTCTCTGGCCGGACCGGGAGTACAAGCCTGATCTCGATATTTTGATCGCGGGTTGCGGCACCAACCAGGCAGCGGTTTTCGCGTTCATGAATCCGGATGCGAAAGTGACCGCCGTCGACATCAGCCAGCCGTCACTGGATCACCAGCAGTACCTCAAAGACAAACACGGGTTGTTCAACCTGGATTTGAACCTGTTGCCGATCGAAGACCTGCCGACGCTGAACCGCGATTTCGACCTGATCGTGTCGACCGGCGTACTGCACCACATGGCCGAGCCGCAGTCAGGAATGAATGCCATAGCGAAGTGCCTTCGGCCCGATGGCGCCATGGGCATCATGCTGTATGCGAAGTACGGCCGAGTCGGGCTCGAGTTGCTGCAGCAATTCTTCCGCGACTTGGGTCTGGGTCAGAACGAATCATCGATCGCGACGGTGCGCGAGACACTTTCCTTGCTCTCGACCGAGCACCTAGTGCAACCGTATTTGAGGCGGGCGGGAAGTCTGCAATCCGATGCCGAGCTGGTGGACACCTTTCTGCACGGTCGCGAACGCAGTTACACCGTTGATGATTGCGTCGACCTCGTCACCAACGCCGGACTCGTGTTCCAGGGCTGGTTCAATAACGCCCCGTACTATCCGCACGATTTGTTTGCGCGACCCAACTCGGTCTATCCGGCGGTCGGTGCATTGCCTGCGCGGACGATGTGGGCGGCGATGGAGCGCCTCAACACGATAAACGCCTGCCACTTCTTCATGGCATGCCGTCCAGAACGGCCGAAGGAGTCGTATGCGATTGACTTCTCGACGCAGGCGTCCCTGGATTACGTGCCGCTGATGCGGATGCGGTGTGGGCTGGACGGCGATGAGATTTTCCGGTCGGATTGGCGACTGCGGCTCAACTCCACGCATTTGCCGTACGCGCAACACGTCGATGGACACCGCACCATTCGCGACATTGCCGCCGCAGTACACAGCGAGACTTCGCAGCGTGGCGAGCTGGCGGACGTCGAGAAATTCGCCCGCAGGCTGTTCGAAGCACTGTGGCGATACGATTTCGTCGCGATGGCCCTGACCGCCGAATAGGGACGCTGCAGCCACGGTTTCAAGGCGCGCCGGCGTCGGCGAAATGCTGCGTTACCGCCTGACGCGAGGCAGTTTTCCGCCGCCGTACCTGAGAAACACCACCGCGCGTATTTTCGCTCGATTCGAACGCTTTTTGGTCGCTGAGCAGTCACCGGGTACCGAAATAGCAGCGTCTGGTCTGCGTTGATAATGGTCAGCTGGCTTTTGTAAAAAATTATTCCGGAAAATTGGACAATTAATCTTCTCGAACGTTAGTTAAGGCGTACCTTAGCGTCACCTGAGACGTTTAACCGGTGTCCAATGAAGGGTCGGGGTCATGGCTGGTCAGCATTCGAAGAAGAGTCGGCGGGGTACGGGCAAAGCCCGTCGTCGGGCGACGTTGGGCCTCGGTGGTAGTGCCGGGGCGTTTTTGGCGTTTGGGTTGACCCCGTTGGCCAGCGTTCCGCCGGCACACGCCGATGGTTTGGATGCGATTATCGACCCGATCCTGAACTCGATCCTGAGTTCGGTGTCCAGCTTTGATGGGCTGTTGGGGATTGACCCGACCGCGTTGGGGGATCTGGCCTTGCCGGCCACCGATGCGGCGACCGCGACCTCGGGCTGGGAGGGGTTGTTCGCCGACTTCGCCAGCCCGGTCAGCGACGCCGGCACGGCGGCCTCGGTGGCCGATTCCACCACCTCGACCTGGCTGCAGGGCTTGGAGCAGGCCTGGATCAGCAGCGACTTCGGTCAGCAATTCGACACCGGGCTCAACACCTGGTTTGAGCAGGCCGACCCGGCGGCCAGCGCCGCGGGCGGGGCGTGCGGGCTGATCTGCAACGGCGCCGACGGTATCGGGGGCGGCTCACTGGCCGATGCCACCGGCCAAGGCGGTGGCCTGTTCTTCGGTAACGGTGGCGATGGCGCCACCGACCTGCTGGGCCAGGGCGGCAGCGGTGGTGACGCACTGTACTTCGGCAACGGCGGTGACGGCGGGGTCGGTATCGACGGCGGCGCCGGCGGTGACGGTGGCGCGGCCGGTCTGTTCTTCGGCAACGCCGGCAACGGTGGCGACGGCGGCGCCGGGGTGGCCGGCACGATCGGCAATGTCGGCGGCGCCGGTGGTGACGGTGGTAACGCCGGCACCGTGGGCTCACTGAACTTCTTCGGCAACGGCGGCTCCGGCGGTGACGGCGGGATCGGCGGCACCGGCGGCGCGGGCGTGACCGGTAGCACCGGTTTGGCCGGGGTGTCCGGGGTCAACGACGGCGCCGGCGGTAACGGCGGCAACGGCGGGGTCGGCGAGGCCGGTGGCCATGGTGGCGCCGGCGGTGACGCCTCTAAGGGCGGCCTGTTCGGTTCGACCGGTGTCAACGGCAACGGCGGCAACGGCGGCGCCGGCGGCAGCGTCGGGGTCGGAGGCAACGGCGGAAACGGAGCCACCGGTGTCTGGGGCGCGTTGGGTGCCAACAACGTCAACGGCGCCGGCGGCAACGGCGGCAACGGCGGCAGCGCGGGCACCGTTGCTGGTGCCGGTGGACAAGGTGGCGCGGCAGGTACCGGCGGTACCGGCGGCGTTGCGGGCACCGCGGGTGGCTCGGGCAGCCTGACCCCGGGTGCCGGCGGCGACGGCGGCAATGGCGGTGACGGCGCGACCGGCGACTTCAGCATTGCGGCCAGCGCTGGTAACGGCGGCCTGGGTGGTGACGGCGGTAACGCCGGCGACTACGGCAACGGCGGTGACGGTGGCACCGGCGGCGACGGCGCCCAAGGAGCCAACGGCATCAACGGGGTCACCGGCGGCGACTTCGGCAACGGCAGCGACGGCACGAACGGCGACCTGGGTGGCAACGGCGGCGACGGCGGCAACGGTGGCGCCGGCGGCACCATCAGCGGCACCAGCGGCAACGGCGGAAACGGTGGCACCGGCGGCAACGCCGGCAACGGTGGTAACGGCGGCGACGGCGTGCAAGGCACTGCGGCAACGAATACCGCACCAGCACAGGAACAAGCCATGGCGTCCCGCGATCCCGCCAACGGTGGTTACGGCGGCAACGGCGGTGACGCCGGCACCGGCGGCACCGGCGGCAACGGCGGCCAAGCCGGTGTGGCGGGCGGTTCCGGCGCGGTCGGCAACGACGGCAACGGCGGTGACGGCGGTTCAGCGGGCACAGCCGGCAACGGCGGCAACGGCGGTGACGGCTACAGCGCAACCAGTGGCAATGCCGCCGGCGGTGACGGCGGCGGCGGTGGCAACGGCGGTACCGCCGGCGCCGCAGGCAACGGCGGGAACGCCGGCGGACCCACCGGCAGTGCAGGCGCAACCGGTGCCACCGGCACCGGCGGCACCGGCGGAAACGGCGGAAACGGCGGTAACGCCATCGGAACTGAGCAGCAAGCTCGTCAATTATTCGTCGACATCAGCAAGAGCGGCCAAGCCGGCGACGGCCTCAGCGGAGGGCACGGCGGCGACGGCGGCGCAGGTGGTGGCGGCGGAAACGGCACCGGCAACGGCGGGGCCGGCGGCAATGCCGGTAATGGCGGCAACGCCAGCAACGGCGGAGACGGCACTTCGGTCCTTATCGGGAACGCTGGCAACGGCGGTATCGGCGGCACTGGCGGCGACGGCGGCACCGGTGGCGACAGCGGCGCACTCGGCGGCAGCGGCGGCGCCGGCGGGGCGGCGGGCAACGGCGGGGCGGCCGGCAACGGCGGGGCCGCCTTCCAGGCCACCGGCAACACCGCGAACGCCTCGGGCTTCAACGGCGGCTACGGCGGCACTGGCGGCTACGGGGGTGACGGCGGTGACGGCGGCAACGCCATCGCAACTAACGGAGCAACCGGCACTGGCGGAGCCGGCGGGGCCTCGGGCGTCGGCGGCACCGGCGGCAACGGCGGGGCCGGCTCCAACGGGCTGGCCGGCGGACTCGGCAACCCCAACCAAGACGGCGGCAACGGCGGTAATGCCGGCCAAGGCGGTTACGGCGGCGACGGCGGCGACGGCGGCTACGGCTCGGGCAGCGGCGCCGGGGGCAATGCAGCAGACGGCGGGGCCGGCGGAGCGGGCGGTACTGGCGCCAATGGCGGTGCCGCTACTGGGAACGGCAGCGGCGGCTACGGCGGTAACGCAGGTTACGGCGGCACCGGCGGCTACGGAGGCCAAGGCGGCAACGGCGGCGAGAACACCGTTGGCCTCACCACCGGCATCGGCGGCAACGGCGGCGCAGGTGGGGCCGGCGGCAACGGTGGAGCCAGCGCCGGTAATGGCGGCGGCGCTGTCAATGGCACGGCCGGCAACGGCGGCAACGGCGGCGGCGGCGCGAGAGGCGGCGACGGGGGCGGCGGCGGCTTCGGCTCCAACGGCGGCATCAACGGTGCCGGCGGAGCCGGCGGCAATGCTGTGGCCACCGGTGGTGCCGGTGGCAGCGCCAGCGGCAGCGGCACGGGCGGCGATGGCGGGACTGGCGGTAGTGGCGGCCGGGGCGGCGAGGGTGCCGGCGTCAACAACATCGCGAGGATTGACGTCAGTAACGACATCATGCGCCGTATCGCAGATGGCGGCGCGTCCACCGGTAACGGCGGTGCCGGCGGCGTGGGCGGCGCGGGTGGCAACGCCACCGACGGCGGCGCCGGCGGCAACGGCGGCGCGGGCGTCGGCACGACATCGGGCGGCGACGGCGGAAGCGGCGGCGACGGCGGCCACGCTGGGGCCGGCGGCCAGGGCGGCTTCGGCGGCACGGCCACCGGCGCCGGCAACGGCGGTGCGGGTGGCGACGGCGGCAACGCCGGAACCGCGGCCAACGGCGGCGCGGGCGGCAACGGCGGAGCGGCGAGCAACAGCGCCGACGCCAACGGTGGCGCGGGCGGCCATGGCGGCAACGGCGGCAGTGGCGCATCGGGCGGCGATGGCGGCCGCGGCGGCGGCGCCGCGGGGTCCGGGAACGCCGGTAACGGCGGAACCGGCGGCGCGGCCAGCAACGGCGGCAACGGCGGCAACGCCGGCACCGGCGGTGCGGCCAGCAATGTCTTCGGTGGCGGAAACGGCGGCAACGGGGGCTTGGGCGGTAACGGTGGCTCGGCCGGCTACAGCGGCGGCGACGGCGGCTCCGGCGGCAATGCCGGAGCCGGCGGCACCGCCGGAGGCGGGGGCAACGCGGGCCCCGCGGGCAACGGCGGCAATGGTGGCAACGGCGGGGCCGGCGGTGCGGCCGGCCAACCCGGCACAGGCACCGCTGGTGCGTACGGCGGCGGCGGCGATGGCGGCTCCGGCGGTTACGGCGGCCAAGGCGGCGCCGGCGGCTCAATCGGCAGTGGGAACATGAAGACCGACGCATCCATCGGCACCATCGGCACCGGCGGCTCCGACGTCACCGGTACCAGTGGCGCAGGTGGTGCCGGCACCGCGGGCGGCGTCGGCGGAGCCGGCGGGGCCAACGGAGCCGGCGTTGCCGGCCAAACGGCGCCCGCTCTGGGCGTTCAAGGCGGCCCGACCGCCGGCGGGGCCGGACAACCCGGCACCACCGGCCCAGGCGCCATCGGCGGCCGCGGCGGAAGCGCGGGCACTGGCGGCATCGGCGGCCACGGAGCCCCCGGCGTCGCACGCGAAAGGCTCTAGGGACGCAACACAATTGGAGAGGCCCGCTTGTCAGCGGGCCTCTCTGTTGTTTGCCCTAGACGCGTCCACAGCGCATGCGAAACATTCACAAACATTTTGCCTTCGGGACCTTCCGCGTTACCAACGGCATTGAGCGGAAAGCAAGTCGACAGCAAGCACTTTGGCGTCTGATCACCACGATGACGGCAAGCGGCCGACCAATATACGACAGACGTAGTGCGGCTGAAGTGAGTACGACAGACTCGGTGCGGCTGAAGTGATTTGAGCAATGCCCTAACACCATTACCGATGCACGATATTCTCCCCCAATGACCGATAGGCCTGTGACCAAGTCCCCGTCCACCGAGACCCCGAAGCCAGCCGCTGACAGCGGGTCTCCTAGAAGAAACTCTGTGTCCTCGCCGAGCGGCCTCGCCTCGTCGCGTTGGCCCGCTTTGGCCGCCCTGGCGCTCGCTACCGTCGCGACTGTCCTTGCGGCACTGGCGTATTTCCACCCGGCACACCACGCGGCGGTCCCCCAGCAAGGCGGTGACGCCAAAGCGAACGTGTGCTCGGCCTACAAGGCCGCCCACAGGTCGGTGGTCGTCAATACCCATATGCAAAGCCGCAACCCGAACGATGCGGTTGCCGAACTCTCGGTGGCCACCAACGCACGCTTGGCCCTCATCGGCGGCGGCGCATATCTGAAAGACCGGCTTGCGGCGAACACTGCGGCTCCAGGTGACGTCACGGACGCTGTCAATTCTTTTGCCAACACGATTGAGCAGTTGGGCACCAGTTACATGATCGCGGCGGGACCCGAAGCTCTGGACCCGCTGCGCAAGGACCTGGATTCTCAGATCACCGCAACCGACAAGTTGTGCGCCTGACGGATCGCAATGCGACTAGCTGCTACCGGCTTTTCGGTAGACGAGCCAGCGCATTTCGATCGGGGACGCCTGACGCTCCACGTCGAACACGTCGAGGCCACTGACCCAACCGGCATACCAACTGGTGGGTGGCCAGGCGCCTTCGGGGAGGTGGGCACGCTCGTAGTCGTAGACAGAGTCGTCGGCTACGAGCGTGAACGGAAGCAGTCGCACCGCGTGCGCTAGTTCTTCTCTGGTGAAGATCGCGGTGTAGACCTGCTGCCCAAGCGCCCGCGCGGCGTCGTCGGGGACGTAATCAGGACACGCAAGGAATGCATTGAACACCAAGTGTCCTCCGGGCGCCATGCAACGGTCAGCGAGTTCGAACATGCCACGCAATTGCTGCGTTGTTCGGAAGTCGGACACCACCTCTGAGAGCACTATCAGCCGATAGTCCCAGCGCAGGTCACTCATGGTCGCGAAGACATCGCGTTGAATCACCCGGAGATCCAACGCTTCTCGTTCCGCCTCCGCGCGAATGATGTCGGCGAACGTGGCGGTCATCTCCACGGCGTCCACCGGGTGGCCGCGTCGCGCCAGCGCCAGGGCGTTGCGCCCGGTTCCAGCGCCAACATCGAGCACCCAGTGCGATTTCGGATCAGCGACTTGGCCGGCCAGCGCCCATATCCGCGCGTCCGGTTCGACGCCGAACAACGGCGGCTCGCGCGTGCTGACCCAATTGTCGTAGCTTCCCTCGATCGTCCACCATTGGGACTTCACGTGGTAGTTCAGCACCTTGCCGATCGGAAAGTCGTACGAGATGACAATTCTCGACCGCGGCGACGCTCGATACGCCTCGGCCAGTTGGCCTTCCAGCACCGTCCTGAGATGGGCGAGTTCTTCTCCAGTGAATTGGGCACCCAGGCCAGTAAAGACCGTGTCGCACATCTTGACGTACTCGTCGATCAAGCCGGGAACGGCCGCCACGCTGATCTGTCCGGTGGCCGCAGACCCTCGGTGCAACCGCCGGGCCATCGCTTCGCGCAAGGTCGCCGAATCGACCGATCGCAGCGGCAGATCCTCCATTCAAATTCTTCTACACCACCTACCCCGTCGGCGTGGCCGATCAAGCGTTAATCGGCTGGGGCCCGGAGATTTCAGCATCAGCTGTCAACATTGGCCATCCACGATCGGATAGTGACCTACCTCAGCCGCTGAACCATCTGGTTCAAACCCAGTACCGCGCACCAGTGTTCACGCATACTGGGAGGCATGCGAATTAGCGGGGCGTTCCTGGCCGAGAAGGTCGAAGCGGTCGACAACAAACTCGATGTAAAAGGCGGGGTGATAGCCAACTTCAAAGTCGGCCGCGATCGAGCAGCGCAGTTCGACATCGTGGTGCTGACGCAAGGGGGAGACGCCGAAGACACCGGCAGTTCGGATCGTCTGATCGTCATAGAGGTATCGCCGCCCGACGGTGGCGAACCCCTGCACTTGCACCGCGAGCTGCCGATGAACTTGACGAACGCGGCCGTCGGCTTCGCCTGCTTCCAGTTCCGACTTACCTTGAATCTGAACGGTCGCTGGCTCATCACGGTGCGTGGCGGAGCGGGCACCGTATCGCTTCCCCTGACCGTGAATGGTCCGCGCTAGTCACCTCAAGAACTCTCTTTGAATTCGTGCGTTTGGCGACCCGACCCTGATTGTCCAACTACGTTGACGGCATCGGGGAGAATTCCCTGCTCATATGGAGGTAGACCAATGGCCCGTCGCAGCCCTAGCGTGCGAGATCGCCAATCACACAAGGCCATTAACGATGTCAGCCGGGATGCGGCCGCCGGCGTGATGCTGGCAGCGGCATTGGCCCTTTCAGGCGCCGCTTCAACCGCATGCAGCCACACCGTCAGCGGTGTTGCCGTCATCTACCCCGGTGGCGCTGGCGCCGCTGCCGACGACCCGGGCGGCAGTGGCAACGACGGTGCACCCGGTGACAATGGCACCGGCGGCAAAGGCGGGGCCGGCGGTAAAGGTGGCGCCGGCGGCCACGGCGGTGCCGGGGGCCAGGGTGGCCGCGGCGGCAACGGTGGCGCAGGCGGCATGCCCGGCCAGGGCGGCGCCGGTGGCGCACCCGGTCCCGGCGGCATCCCGGGCGAACCCGGGCAGCCCGGGGAGCCCGGCCAACCAGGCTGAGATCGGTAGCGTCAGACCCGGGACGAGTGCTCGACGCGCGGGGGATCGTGAGGAAGATGACCAGCCCAGTCGACAGTGGAAAGTTCGCCAGCGTGGACCGAGTGGCGTTGCCCGCCAAGGACATCGGCCGACTATTGCTGCGCTGCGACGACCGGCCGGGTCTGGTGGCAGCGGTGAGCACGTTCTTGGCTCAGGCGGGCGCCAACATCATCTCGCTGGATCAGCACTCCACCGAGCAGACCGGCGGAATGTTCATGCAGCGCACGGTCTTTCACTTGTCGGGTTTAACGGCCGCACGGGATGCCCTGGCCCAGGACTTCGCCGAGCAGGTGGCCGACAAGTACAACATAGACTTCCGGCTCACCGAGGCAGCCAAGCCCAAGCGGGTCGCGATCATGGCGTCCACAGAGGACCACTGCCTGCTGGATCTGTTGTGGCGCAATCGTCGTGGCGGCCTCGACATGTCGGTGGTAATGGTGGTCGCCAACCATCCCGACCTGGCCGACCAGGTTCGCGCGTTCGGGACACCCTTCATCTACATCCCTGCCAACAAAGAGATTCGCGACGAGGCTGAACAACGCCAGCTCGAATTGCTCCGCGGCAACGTCGATCTGGTCGTGCTGGCGCGCTACATGCAGATCCTCACCCCGACCTTCCTCGAAGGAATCGGCTGCCCACTGATCAACATTCACCATTCCTTCCTGCCGGCGTTCATCGGCGCGGCGCCCTACCGGCGAGCCAAGGAGCGTGGGGTCAAGCTGGTCGGCGCGACCGCACACTACGTGACGGCGGAACTCGACGAGGGACCCATTATTGAGCAGGACGTCGTCCGCGTCGATCATCGTCACAGTGTCGAGGACCTGGTGCGCCTGGGCGCCGACGTCGAACGCGCCACCTTGTCCCGTGCGGTGCGGTGGCACTGCGAGGATCGCGTCATCCAATACGGCAACCAGACGGTCGTCTTCTGAATTGATGTATTCCCTGGCCGCCGCGGACATCGGCTAGATAACCGCGCGAGCCCAGCAAAGCTGCTACTTTATCGGCACTATTCACCGCCGCGACGCGGTCGGGCGTACGAAGGGTTGCGCATGGGGACTGTGCTGCTCGTGCTCGCCGCGGCGCTGTTCGTCGCAGCGATCGCCGTCTTTGTCGTCGCACTGCGCCGCCCCAAGACCCCGCACAGCAGCGGACGCCAGGACCCACTCGCGTTCGCCGCGGCAGCCCCGCAATTCGGACCCCGCCAGCTCGGTCCCGGTGCGATCGTCAGCCACGGCGGGGTCGACTACGTGGTGCGCGGCTCGGTCACCTATCGCGAGGGTCCATTCGTCTGGTGGGAACACCTGCTCGAAGGCGGCGACGAGCCGATCTGGTTCAGCGTCGAAGACGACGACGGGCGGCTCGAGCTGGCAATGTGGACGGCCCGCAAGGACTTGCTGTTGCAGCCCGGCGGACAGCATGTCGTCGACGGCGTGACCTACAACGAGTCTGAGCGCGGGCACGCCGGCTACACCACCGAGGGCACGACGGGTCTGCCGACCGGTGGCGAGATGGACTTCGTCGACTACGCCAACGCCGACGAGACGGCGCTGCTGTCTTTCGAACGCTGGGCTCCGGAGATGCCGTGGGAGGTGTCAACCGGCAAGGCCGTGCTGACCGGCGAACTCACCGTGTACCCGGCCCCGCCCCCGGCATCGGACTAGAGGCCCGCTCAGTGCCCTTTCATCACCTGTCGGTCATCCCGGTTGACGTCCGCGGTTCCGAGCTCGGGCTTGCCCTCAACACGCCGGCTCCACTCCCCCTGGCGGCGTGTCGCCTGGAACACCCCGACGGCGGGACGCTGGTGTTGGGTGTCTTGGGCGCATCGCATGTCGTCACCATCGAGCATCCGAATATCGTTTTCTCCGAACAAGTCTCGTGCGACCTCGACGGCGATCTCCCTGACCAGGCGATGGCACCCGGCTACCACCTGGAGTCTCGAATCGATCTGCACGACGAGTCGGCATTCCGTCAGCTCGCGGACCAACTGCGCCAGCGCTGTACAGCCGAGAACGGCTGGCTCGGAGGCAGTTTCCCGGGCGACGATGCAGCGCTGACCGCGCTTGCCGCCGAGCCCGACGGCGCGGGGTGGCGTTGGGAGACCTGGCACCTGTACCCCGCCGCAGCCGGCGGAACCGTTGTCTACACCAGCAGTCGGTGGCTCCCATGAGCCGCAAGGCATTGTTCGTGCTGGCTTTCGGCCTGGCCACATCGTCGATATTGAGTCTGATCCTTGGAATATCTCTGCAGCACAAAGACATTCGTTCTTACATCGCGTCGCACTACCACGAGTACGCCCGCGATGCGGGCGGCACCCGCTATCTGTGCACCGGTTCACCCACGCAGGTCTCCAACACCCTGGCCAGCTATCAGGCTCCCGCGGCGCGGGCGTCCAACGGCGGCACCGAGTACCTGCGCTACGACGACGCCATCGTGTCGGTAGGCCCCGACGGCACGCGTCCGTGCAGCATCCGCGTCGAAGACCTGGCGGCCGGCTACAGCCATGGCTCATTCATCTTCCTCGGTCCCGGGTTCTACCCCGGATCTCCCTCTCGTGGCTCGGGTGGCAGCACAGGCGGTCCGGGCGGAACCAAATGACAGAAAAGGAGACAGTCATGTACCTAGCCGTCGAGTTGGGCACCATCGACCTCAATCCGGTCTTCAAAGGCGCCCTGGCCACCATTTTGTACTTCCTGGTCGGCACCACCGTTCTGATCCTGGGCTTCTTCGTGGTCGACGTGCTGACCCCCGGGAAACTGCGGCAACTGGTCTTCATCGACCGCCGCCCCAACGCCGTCATGCTGGCGTGCGCGAACTACATCGCACTGGCCGCGGTCATCATCAGTGCGATCACGAACAGCTACAGCCAACTGGGTCAGGGACTGGTGGGCGTGGCCGTCTACGGGCTGATGGGCGTTGCCCTGCAGGGAGTTGCGATTCTGGCCATGCACTTCGTGATACCGGGCGATTTCCATGAGCACGTCGACGAGCCCGAGTTGCACCCGGCGGCGTTCGCCACGGCCGTGATGCTGCTGGCCGTGGGAGGAGTGACCGCAGCCGCGCTGTCATGACATCGACTGAGCAGCAGCCTGATTCCATGACCGGCGAGCCGGTCCACACCACGCGCTGGCGTGCGGTGCTGCTGGCTGCGGTGGCCGCGTGTGCGGCCTGCGGCATCATCTACGAGCTGGCCCTACTGACCCTGTCGGCCAGCCTGAACGGCGGCGGCATCGTCGCCACCTCCCTGATCGTCGCCGGCTACATCGCCGCACTGGGCGCCGGCGCATTGCTGGTCAAGCCGCTACTACGCTGGGCGGCAATCGCTTTCGTCGCAGTCGAAGCGCTGCTGGCCATTGTCGGCGGGTTGTCCGCCGCCGCGCTGTACGTGATGTTCTCCTTCGTCGGCGGATCCCTGCTGATGCTCGCGCTGGGCACCGCGCTGATCGGCGCGTTGGTCGGCGCCGAGGTGCCGCTGTTGATGACGCTGCTGCAGCAGGGCCGCACTGCCTCCGAAGATATAGCCACCGAGACCGGCCGGACACTGGCCAACCTCAACGCCGCCGACTATCTGGGCGCGCTGCTCGGTGGACTGGCGTGGCCGTTCCTGCTGCTGCCCCACTTGGGCATGATCCGCGGCGCCGCTGCCACCGGGATCATCAATCTGCTCGCCGCCGCTGTCGTTTCGATCTTCCTGCTACGGCGCGTGGTGACCGTACGGCAACTGCTCACGGCGCTGGCTGCGCTGGGCCTGGCGCTGATACTGCTGGCTACCCTGTTGATTCGCGCGCAGGACATCGAAACCACCAGCCGCCAAAGGCTTTACGCCGACCCGATCATCGCCTTCCGGCAATCGGCGTATCAGGAAATCGTGGTTACCCGCCGCGGGAACGACATGCGACTCTATCTCGATGGTGGTCTGCAGTTCTCTACCCGCGACGAGTATCGCTACACCGAAAGCCTGGTCTATCCTGCCCTCGGCGCCGGAGCGCGCTCGGTGCTCGTGCTGGGCGGCGGCGACGGTCTGGCGGCGCGTGAACTGCTGCGCTCTCCCGGCGTCGACAACATCGTGCAGGTCGAACTCGACCCGGTGGTCATCGAGCTAGCGCGCACGACAATGCGTTCCGCGAATGGCGGATCGCTGGACAATCCCCGGGTGCACATTGTCAGCGGCGATGCCATGACCTGGCTGCGTGCCGCCAAGGCGCCGTCCTTCGACGCTGTGATCGTCGACCTGCCCGATCCCGACACACCGGTGCTCGGCCGGCTGTATTCCACGGAGTTCTACACGCTGGTGTCGCGCGTGCTCACGCCCGGCGGGTTGATGGTTGTGCAATCCGGCAGCCCGTACTCGACCCAAACAGCCTTCTGGCGAACGGTTTCCACCATCACGGCCGCCGGTTACGCGGTCACGCCGTACCACGTCTACGTCCCCACTTTCGGCGACTGGGGCTTCGCGCTGGCGCGTCGGGGCGACAAAGCGCCGCAGCCATCGCTGCCTCCCAGCGCGCCCGCGCTGCGCTACCTCAATCAGTCGGTGCTCGACGCTTCGACCGTGTTCGCCTCCGACGTCCAACGCCGAACCTTAGAGCCGTCGACGCTGGAGCACCCGCGAATCGTCGAAGACATGCGCCACGGCTACGACTAGCTACTTACGCCGAGATCGACGCTGGCGCGCAAAACCGCGAGAGCGCCGCGCGCTGGCGTCGATCTGGACGCCACCCACGCCGGGTCAAGGCGCGATAGACCCGGCTGACAACAACGCGGGGCCGATTCTCGGCTACCACCCGGATAACGGTCCAGCCCAGGTCGTCCGCGATGCGAAGCTTCTCGATGTCCATGACGAACCGCCGACGATCACTGCGGTGATAGTCGCCGTCGTATTCGGCGGCAACCTTGTATTGCTCCCAGCCCAGATCGAACACAGCGATCAATTGCCCGCCCCGAAACAGGGGCACCTGGGAGATGGGTTTCGGCAACCCGGCGTCAAGCAAGACCAGACGTAGCCAGGTTTCTTTGGGCGACATGGCACCTCCGTCAACCAACGCCAACGCCGTCCTCAACCGGCGTAGGCCACGCACCCCTTTGTGCTCTCCTGCAAGCACACTCACATCGTCAATTGAAAAAGGTGTCGCGCGCATCAGCGCGTCCAGTCGCGCCACTGCCTTGTTGCGGGGTAGGTGACGGCCCAGGTCGAAGGCGGTGCGACATACCGTCGTGACGGGCAGCCCTGCACACCGGGTGATCTCGTTGTCGTCGAGTGTTTCGTCGCGCACCACCAGACCACGCTGCGGCCGGGCGCTTTTCCCGGTGAGCTCGATCGGGACATCCACGTCAACCCACTCTGCGCCGTGCAGTGCTGCGGCGGCCGCGCCGGAAACCACCGCGCGTCGCCGCGACCAGAGCCAGGCTCCTTTAGTGCGATCGGCCAGGGACGGCTCGACATGCCGAGGGACATACACGTCTCGAAAAATCGGGCGATACCAACGGCGCAGCTCATGTTCGGTCAACGCCGCGTCGCGCAGCGCCTCGCTTCCTCGGAAGACCTCGCCCATGGACAGATCGTGTCGAAGTCACCAAAGTCGCGCCGACGCGCGTCCACACCCTCGCCGAGATCGACGGCAGCGCGCGAAAGTGCGAGAAGCCATCTCGCTAACGTCGATTTCGGCGCAGGACATCACAACTAGTCCTCGTCGAGCGCGGCAAGCACCTCGTCGGAGAGATCAACATTGGTGTAGACGTTCTGCACGTCGTCGCTGTCCTCCAGCGCGTCAACCAATTTGAACACCTTGCGCGCCCCCTCGACATCCACCGGGACACTGACCGACGGCTGGAAGCTCGCCTCCGCGGAGTCATAATCGATGCCCGCGTCCTGCAACGCGCTCCGCACAGCGACCAGATCGGTTGGCTCGGAGATGACTTCGAAGCTCTCACCGAGATCGCTGACGTCCTCGGCGCCCGCCTCCAAGACGGCGGCCAGGACATCGTCCTCGCTGAGGTCATTCTTTTCCAGCGTCACGACTCCCTTGCGGGAGAACAGGTAGGACACCGACCCCGGGTCGGCCATGTTGCCACCATTGCGGGTCATCGCGATCCGCACCTCACCCGCGGCACGGTTGCGATTGTCGGTCAAGCACTCGACCAGCACGGCGACGCCGTTGGGACCGTAGCCCTCGTACATGATCGTCTGCCAGTCGGCGCCGCCGGCTTCTTCGCCAGCTCCACGCTTGCGGGCCCGTTCGATGTTGTCGTTGGGCACCGACGTCTTCTTGGCCTTCTGAATGGCGTCGTAGAGCGTCGGGTTGCCCCCGGGGTCACCGCCGCCGGTGCGCGCGGCGACCTCGATGTTCTTGATCAGCCGGGCGAACTCCTTGCCGCGGCGCGCGTCCTTGACGGCCTTCTGGTGCTTGGTGGTGGCCCACTTGGAATGGCCGCTCATCGGCTATTACCTCTTCTGTCGCTCACAATTCGCCTGCCGAGTCTACGTGTGCCCCGCGATCAGGACGTCGCTGCGGCACCCAGCCTGACCAGCGGCAAGAAAATATCGTCGACGATCTCCTCGATCACCCCGTCGGCCACCGGTCGCAACGTCATCAAGAGCTCGTGGCGGAACAGGTCGACGGGCAACCGCGCGACGCGTCCACTGACCTGGCCAGGCTGAATCTCACCGCGCGCGATCGCGCGTTCGATCATCTCGTCGAGCACGGCATCGCGCCCACCTTGGACATAGGCACTCAGCTCGGCGAGGTTCGTGCCGGCGTCGGTGTAAAACGCGCCCAACCGGGTGAGAAGTTGTGTCACCAATCGGGGCCGCACCTTGTTGGCCTCGCGGAGCAGGGCGACAACGTCACCACGCAGGCTGCCGGTGTCGGGACGGGCCACCGGTTCGGTTTTGGCCTGGTGGACCAGCGCTGCGAGCACCAATTCCGGCTTGCCGGGCCAGCGGCGATACAGCACGGCCCGGCTGGTCTGCGCGCGCGTGGCCACCGCATCGATCGTGAGCTCGTCGTAGCCGCGGTCGGCCAGTTCGGCCCACGCCGCGTCCAGCAGCGCAGATTCGAGCGCCTCGCCACGGCGTCGCTGCGCCGGCATCGCACCTTTAAGAGACATTGCGTTCCCTATCCGATCGCGCTATCGTCCGTTAGGTACACATCGTATCTTATGAACAATGGAGCTCACATGCGGATTCTGGTTTCAGGAGCGGGCATGGCCGGACTCAGCGCCGGCATCACCCTCGGCGCCAAGGGCCACGACGTCACCATCGTCGAGCGGGCGAATCATCTGCGGGTCAACGGATCTCCGATCGATATCCGAGGCGATGCCCTCGAGGTCGCCGGCAAGATGGGCGTGCTCGATGCGATTCGCGCCCGCCGGGTGGACATGAGCGAACGAATCCAGTTCGTCGATCGCGACGGCGAGCTGCTCGCCGAGATGCCCGACTCCGAGTTCAACGACTGCCCCGACGACACCGAGATCCCCCGCGAAGATCTCGCCGACGTGCTGCGCGCTGCACTGAATCCGGCCACCGTATTGCGCTTCGGCGAATCGATTGCCGACCTGCACCACGACGGCGACGTTGTCGACGTGCGTTTCACCTCCGGTGAGCGGCAGCGCTACGACATGGTCGTCGGCGCCGACGGCATGCACTCGGCGACCCGGGGACTCATGTTCGGACGCGAAGATCAGTTCCTGCGGCACCTCGGCTTCTATGTGGCGCTGGCCGAACTGCCCGACCACACCCAGTCCGACCGCCGCAACCCGATGTACAACGTCCCCGGCCGTATGGCAGGTATCGCGACCTATCGCGATAAAGCATTGGCAGTGTTCATGTTTCGATCACCATGGATCGACTACGACTACCACGATCTCACCGCGCAGAAGCAGCTCCTGCGCAACGCCTTCGACGGCCATACCGAATGGAAGATTCCCGAACTGCTCGACGCGGCGACCAACGACAGCGAGCTCTACTTCGACTCGGTCAGTCAGATCCATTTGCCGTGCTGGCACCGCGGACGGGTGGTGCTGGTCGGCGACTCGGCGTACTGCGCATCGCCACTGTCGGGCCGCGGAACGAGCCTGGCCATGACCGGCGCCTGGCTGCTCGCCGAGGCGTTGAGCGACCACCCCGACGACGTCGCAGCAGCATTCAATCGGTATGAGCGCGAACAGCTTCCGCACGTCACCTATGCGCAGGGCACCGCGGGGCCCGGCGGCGACGTGCTGGTCCCGGCGACCCGGTCGGACATCGACGCGCGAAATCAGCGCCTACGGGCCACCGTGGGCTCGATATGATCGCCGGGTGCGGATAGGTTCAGGCAAGGTCGACAAAGGGCGCTCATCGGCAGCGCGAACGGCTGCGATGTGCGCCGTAGCGGTTGCGACGCTGTTCGCGCTTTCGCCGCCGGCCCACGCCACCAATATCCCTCCGGGACGGATAGTTTCGCTGATCCCCTCCGATGACGAAGTGAGCCAGTATGTGGGCCTGCCCGTGCGTCGCTTCTACGACACGCCGCAGGCGAGTCCCCGACCCTCGGATCACCTAGATCAACGCGACGAGTGCCGGGCACTTCTGTTCGCCGACACAACGGACGCATGGGGTTCGGATTACGTTGCATTCCGTCACCAATACTGGAACGACCCCTCCGATCCCAACCGCATCCTCGTAGGCGAGGCGGTGGGAACATTCCCAGGGACAGGGGCCGCGCGCGACCGCTTCGACGCCACTTACAACCAGGCCCTGTTCGAGACGTGCAATCACGCCCAGTTCCACGCGGCGAACATGCAGCCCGGCATCACGGCCGAGGTGTACGACTTCAAAGTCAACGGCGAAGTCATCATCTGGACGCTGGCGAGCAAGTATTACGGCGAATACACCGGATACAACGAGGTATTCGTCGCCTGGCACCTGGCCAACGTGATGGCGATATCAACCGTCGGACAAAACGGCAACCCCGCTCAGGCAGTCAACCGCCTGACCGGCCACATCCTCGATCGGGTTGGTTGACACACGCGATCAGGCATCGGGGAACCAGATCAGCATCCGGTCGGTCAACTGGTCGGTGGCCGCCGCCGCTGCCGCACCGTCGCCGCGCTCGCACACCGACGCGTACAGCACCACATTGCTTTTCAGCCTGGCCTGGTACGCGCAACTCCAATCGGTCGGCTGACCACCGTTGAGCTGAACACGAGTCCACCGCGCGTTCGCGCCGTCGATACTGGAAACATCGAAGCGCCAAGTGATTTGCGGGTTGTTGTCGCGAGGGTTGTTGACGGCCACCGAGTTGCACTCGGTCAATGCCGGCGGGAATGCGGCGGCGAATGCTTGACGCGCGGTTTCAGGGTCCGCATAGGACCCGGCGCCCTGCCCCACCACATGGTCGGAGTTGTCTTCGGCGTTCTTCTGTTGCGCGCCTTTGTAAGCGGTCCATTCTCGGCCGTAGTCGCGAACCGTCGGCCCGAACAGCACCGCGCACGACGACCGGTTGCCCAAGTCGATTGCCGGCGCGGGCTGATTGAACAGCTTCTCGAAGCCGAGCGGTGAACCGACCATCGGTCCCGACACGTCGGGTGGCACCAGCAGAGTGCGCAGGCGGTCCGGGGTGACCAGCGGCGGCGGAACCGGTTTCGCGCTTGGGCTGGCAGACGGTGAACCGCTGGGCGCGAGCGCGTCGGAGGTCTGGGCTTTCGTCGCATTGGTCGGCGCCGGAAGGTGCACCGGCGCTGCGGCCGGGCCGGACCGGGAGTGCGAGCAGCCCAGGAGCAGTATGGCGGTGAGGCCGACGCCGCCGACACCGGCGAGGACGCGTTTCATCGAGAGGAAATCTACGCGATCGGCGCTCATCATGACGGAATCCGGCTCGCGGTCATGTTGGCCATCTGAGCCACCAACGCGCGCCCGTTGCCGAACTGACATTCCCCATCCTGGAACATCACGTTGCCTTTCAGTCGAACCTCATTCGTGCAGCGCCACGTGGTGTCCTGACCGTCCCGTATCAGAGCGTTCGTCCAACCAGCATGATCTCCGCTGATGGAAATTCCGTCGAGACGCCACTGCGAGGCACTCGAATCCGTCAACGTCACACCATTGCAGCGGCTCGACAGATCGGATGACGCGAAGGCGTGTCGAAACGTGTCGGCCGCGACTTTGACGTTCGGGTACAGCGCAACGAACTGCTGTCCGGCGAATTGAAGATCGTCGGGGTTGTCCTGTTGGCTGACCTGCCGAAAAGCGGTGAAGTTCCCGGTCCACGTGTCGACATCGAACTCAACGAACGACCGGCAATCGTCCCGCTCCGGGATCGGCGAGGCGGTCCCGGGCACTGGGTAGATCTTGCCAACCTGATGAAGTGGCAGTCCGACGATCGAGCTGACATCGTCGTCGGACAGCAGCAAGGTGTCGATCTTGCCTTGCGGCACTACGGGGTTGGCTGCTGCGGTCGGAGCAATCACGATGCACATTGCCGCGAACGTCGCTGCGAGGCCGGTTACATGTCGCACGTCGGGAAGCCTAGTCAACGTTCCAGGGTTTCAGACGCACTAATCGGTGATATACACCGCGGATGACTCGACCTCATGCGCTGATTTCTGGCGCAGGTATCGCCGGACCCGCGCTCGCGCATCAACTCGCGGCGCATGGCTGGCAGACCACGGTCGTCGAGCGCTTTCCGCAGCGCCGCGACGAGGGACACAACATCGACGTGCGCGGCGCCGCGTGCGAGGTCGCCCGTCGAATGGGTATCGAGGACGACATCCGCGCGGCCAACACCACCGAGATCGGCATGCGGTTCGTCAACGGCGACGGATCCGCCGCAGCGTCGTTCCCGGTGAACGGCTCCGGCGTCAGCGGTCCGACCGCCGAACTGGAAATCTTGCGCGGAGAACTGTCCCGCATTCTGCTCGAGCACACGCACGACACCACCGAATACCGCTTCGATACCCAGATCGCTTCTCTCGCTGAGCATCACGATCGCATCAGCGTGGTTCTCGACGACGGCACATCGGTGGATGCCGACCTCTTGGTCATCGCCGAAGGGCTGCGATCGCGCACCAGAGACCTTGCCATGCCGGTGTCTGTCACTGACTTGGGCATGTACGTCGCTTACCTGACCATCCCTCGGCGCGATTCCGACGACCGTTGGTGGAACTGGCAGCATGCCACCGGCTCTCGCTCCATACATCTGCGGCCGGACAACCTCGGCACAACGCGAGCCATGCTGTCGTTTATGTCGGATGTCAAAGGATTAGAAGATCTCGATCCGGCCGATCAGATCGCCATCCTGCGCAAAAGCTTCGCCGACGCCGACGGGGCCGCGCCGCGGATATTGGCCGAACTCGACCACGCACCAATGTATTTCGACGCTCTCGGGCAAGTGCGTGCGCCGCGATGGAGCAAAGGCCGGGTCGTCTTGTTGGGTGACGCCGCGTATTGCCCGTCCCCGGTCGGCGGCGGGGGCAGCAGCCTGGCCCTGGTCGGGGCCTACGTGCTCGCCGGCGAGTTGTCCCGCACCGACGATCCGCACACCGCGCTCGGGCGTTACGAGCAGTTCATGCGGCCGCATGCCGGTGCCGCGCAGGACGTCTCCCCCGCGATGCTCCGGCGGGCAAACCCTCGCACCCGCGCCGGTATCCGCGTGCTGCACACCGGTGCCCGCGTCATCGCCAGCCAACCTGTGCGCGCTGGCATGGGCCTGATCGGTCGACGGTTCGGCAACAGTGCCGCCGAAGACATCCGACTACCGGACTACCCACTCAATCCGGTTTGACCCACCGCCACTGCATCGACCCCCACGACTCGGCGCCGGGCAGGGTGTCCCGCACCGCCTGCACCACCCCGGGCCACCAGTCCGGCTGGTAGTCGTCGCCGGACAGCCAGCCGCCGGGTTCGACCTTGGGCGCCCACGCGTGGATGTCGGCAACGACGCTGTCGTAGTCGTGGCGGGCGTCGATGTGTACCCAGGCGAACGACTCGTCGGCGAACAACGCGGCAGCGGCGACGGAGTCGCTGATCACCAGTTGAATCGTGTCAGTCAATCCGCAGTCAATGATGTTGCGGTGCAACAGTCCCGCGAAGGTGCCGCCGCCGTGGTCCACCGCGGCACTGTGCGCGTCGATATCGCCACGACCTTCGTGCCCACTGCCCCGCGCGGTGTCGACGCCGACAACCCTGGTGCTCAGTCCCGCTTGCCGCACCACCTCGCCCAGCGAGCAGATGCTGCGCCCCAGATAGCAGCCCACCTCGCCGAACCGACTCGCGTCCGGGAAATGCGCGGCGGCTTCTTCTTGAAGACGACGCCACTGAAACCAACCCGGAATATCTCGCCAGCTCCGAACCGGATCGTCGAATTCGCTGTTCGCCGCTCCGCCGGCAGAAAGTTTCATGCTCAGCCTTTACACCGCAGCGCGCCCGTTCAAACGCTGCGTAACGTGGGAACTGTGACAACACAAAGCCCGCTGCGGGCAGTACGGGACGCATTGGGGAGCAGCTTGTTCGAAATGATCGCCGGCCCCGAGGGTCCGGCGGATCGTGAGCGCATCCACCACACGCCGGGGCCGCGCTGGTTTGCCGACGACCGCCCGATCCGCCGGGTGCACGGCGACGCGTCGATGTTCGTCGGCGGGTTGCGCGCCTTGCTGTTGCAGTCATTGCACCCGCTTGCCATGGCCGGGGTCGCCGAGCACTCCAATTACCGCGACGACCCGTGGGGCCGGCTTCAGCGCACCAGCATCTTTCTGGCCGAGACGACCTTTGGTTCCGCGGTCGACGCTCAGCGCGCCGTCGATCGCGTCCGCGGCATCCACCGCCGGGTGCATGGCGTCGCCGCCGACGGCCGTCCGTACACGGCCACCGATCCACACCTACTGGAATGGGTGCACATCGCCGAAGCCGACAGCTTTCTGCGGGCCCACCAGCTGTACGGCGCGGCCCCGCTGGACCAGGCCGGCCGGGACGGCTATGTCGCCGACATGGCCGAAATCGCCGCCAAGCTCGGCGTGATCGACCCACCGTGCTCGGAACACGCACTGGCTCAACGGATCAACGATTTCCGACCGGAATTACACAGCACGTCAGCGGCCCGCGACGCAGCCCGCTTCCTGCTGCTTACGCCACCACTGTCGCTGGCGGCGCGAGCCCCCTACGGCGTGCTGGCGGCGACCGCAGTCTCGATGTTGCCCTTGTGGGCTCGCATACCGCTGCTGCTGCCGTATTTCCCGCCCGTCGAACTGACCGTCGTGCGCAGTGTCGGCCGTGTTCTGGTCGGCGGCCTGCGGTGGGCGCTCCCGGCGCCTGTCAGCATCGACCATTGACGATGTCGACGAACAACCGGTGGATCCGCCCGTCGCCAGTCATCTCCGGGTGAAACGCCGTCGCCAGCACCTGGCCCTGCCGCACCGCGACGGCGTGTCCAGCCGCCCGGGCCAGCACCTGCACACCGGCCCCGACCCGCTCTACCCAAGGCGCACGAATGAACACCCCGCGCACCGGGTCGTCGAAGCCGCTGAACCTGACATCGCTTTCGAACGAGTCGAACTGACGTCCAAAAGCATTGCGTCGCACCGTGATATCGAGGCTGCCTAGCGGAACGGCCTCCCGCCCGACCGTGCCGGCGTTAAGGATCTCGCTGGCGAGCAAGATCATGCCGGCGCAGGTCCCGTAGGCCGGCAATCCGTCGGCCAGCCGCTTTCGCAGGGGCTCGAGCAGGTCGAGGTCGCGCAGCAGATGGCTCATCGTGGTGGACTCCCCACCGGGAATTACCAACCCGTCGACGGTTTCCAACTCACCTGCGCGTCGCACCGACACCGCATCGGCTCCGGCGTCACGCAACGCCGCCAAGTGTTCCCGAACGTCGCCCTGCAGCGCCAAAACGCCGACGCGTGAGCCACTCATTGCTGCGGCGACCGATGTTCGCTTGCGAAACGGGTCAGGCCCTCTTGCATGACGGCCGCGACCATCTCGCCGTACTGGTTGAAGATCTTGCCCTGGCACAGCGAGCGGCCGCCGCACGCCGACGGCGAGGACTGGTCGTAGAGCAGCCATTCGTCGGCGCGGAACACCCGCATGAACCACATCGCGTGGTCCAGCGACGCCACCTGCAGGTGGTCGCGCTCGTCGAGATGGGTGACCTGCGCTGAGCCGAGCAGGGTGAGGTCGCTCATGTAGGCCAGCGCGCAGATGTGCAGCACCGGATCGTCGGGCAGCGGATCACGGTGCCTGAACCAGACCTGCTGCTGGGCGGCCTTGCCGGGCAACCGGTGGATTTGGTTACGGGGGACGATGCGGATATCCCATTCCTGGAACTGCTTGAAGCCCTCGTCGTCGAAAACCTTCATTGACTTGAGCCCGGGCAGATCGTCCGGCGGCGGCGCCGAGGGCATCACGTCCTGATGGTGGACGCCCTCCTGATCGGTCTGAAACGACGCCGACATGGAGAAGATCGTCTTGCCGTGCTGGATGGCATTCACCCGCCGCGTGCAGAACGATCCACCATCGCGCAGCCGCTCGACGATGAAAATCGTTGGCGCCGAGGAATCTCCGGGCCGGATGAAGTACCCGTGCAACGAGTGCACCAGGAAATGCGGATCGACCGTGCGCACCGCGGACACCAGCGATTGGCCCGCCACCTGCCCCCCGAAGGTGCGCTGAAAATTCCCCTGTTCGGGGCTGAACACGCTGCCCCGGTAGATGTTGACCTCGAGTTGCTCGAGATCAAGGATCTTTTCGATCGACACGGACTGTTTTTACCAGCCGCGTTGGGCCAGGCGATGTGGCTCAGGTACTTGCTCGACGTTGATGCCGACCATCGCCTCACCGAGGCCCCGGGACACCTTGGCCAAAACGTCGGGGTCGTCATAGAAGGTGGTGGCTTTCACGATCGCTGCGGCGCGCTGCGCCGGATCCCCGGACTTGAAGATTCCCGAGCCGACGAAGACGCCCTCGGCGCCGAGTTGCATCATCATCGCGGCGTCGGCCGGAGTGGCGATGCCACCCGCGGTGAACAACGTGACCGGTAGCTTGCCCGCACGGGCGACGTCGACGACGAGGTCGTAGGGAGCCTGTAATTCCTTTGCCGCCACGAACAATTCGTCTTCGGACAGGGAGCCGAGCCGCCGGATCTCTCCCCCGATGGCACGCATATGCGTGGTGGCGTTGGACACGTCGCCGGTGCCGGCCTCGCCTTTGGAGCGGATCATCGCCGCCCCCTCGTTGATGCGCCGCAGCGCCTCGCCGAGGTTCGTCGCGCCGCACACGAACGGCACGGTGAACTTCCACTTGTCGATGTGGTGGGTGTAGTCGGCCGGCGTCAGCACTTCGGACTCGTCGATGTAGTCCACCCCGAGGCTCTGCAGGATCTGTGCTTCGACGAAGTGGCCGATGCGCGCCTTCGCCATCACCGGGATGGTGACCGCGGAGATGATGCCCTCGATCATGTCGGGGTCGCTCATCCGCGATACCCCGCCTTGCGCGCGGATGTCGGCGGGAACTCGCTCCAGCGCCATTACCGCGACGGCCCCGGCGCCTTCGGCGATCCGGGCCTGCTCCGGTGTGACGACGTCCATGATCACGCCGCCCTTGAGCATCTCGGCCATGCCGCGCTTGACCCGCGCGGTTCCGGTCCGCGCCGCGCCATTCGCGCCATTCGGCTTAGCGCTATCCACTGCTACCTCTATCGTCGGTGTCCCGTTGCCTCGATATCGCCACCATTCTAGTGGTCCACTACCAACCGATTTCCCTACGGCGGTCCCGCGGGACGGTCAGTGGGTGGCGGCGTCGAGAAGCAGGGCCGCGGCGGCTTTCGCGGCCCCGGCGACATCCGGGTCACGATCCATCTGCGCGGCCAGGCCGGCGCCGTCGAACAGCAAGTGCAGCTGCCGCCCCAGTGCCGCGGGTTCGGATGCGCCGGCGTCGCGGGAGAGATCAGTGAACAGCCCCAAGATTTCAGCGCGGTAGTCGTCGGCCGCGTGCTGGATCACGCCGCCATCAGGCGCTTCGGCACTGGCCGCGATGAAAGCGCAGCCGTGAAAACCCGGGTCGGCGAACAACTCGGCCTGGGCGTCGAACACCGCTAGCAATCGTTGCTTGGGGTCGCTGTGTCGTTCGACGGCGCGCCGCAGCCAGTCCATGGTCGCCTGATGGCGGCCCTCGAGGTAGGCCTGAACCAAGTTCTCCTTGCTGCCGAAGGTGTTGTACAGCGAGGCTTTGGCAACACCTGCATGCTCGATGACGCGGTCGATGCCGACGGTTTGCACCCCTTCGGCGTAGAAGAGTTCGTCGGCCGCCGCCAACAGCCGCTCACGCGCCGACTGCTTGATTCCGGTCTTCATGCTTGGCCATCTTCCACCGGCTCCAGCATGAGGATGGGAATCTCCCGGGCCCCGGCTCTGGCCCGATATTCCGGGAAGTGCGGCCAGAATTGCTCGGCGACGGCCCACGCGCGGACCTTCTCCGCACCGAACACCTCTCTGGCCCGCCGTCGGCTTTTCACCGCCCCGTCCTGTACCCACAGGTCAGGATGGGCGCTGGCATTGCGATACCAGGCCGGGTCGGTAGCTGCCCCGGCCGCCGACGCGACCGCAATGTAATTGTCCCCGTCGGGAATTCGCATGACCGGATTCTTACGGACGGCGCCGCTGCGGGCGCCGGTCGTCGTCATGATGATCACCGGGCGGCCTTCGAGCGTGCCGCCATCGGCCCCGTCGCTGGCTTCATAGCGCGCCACCTGGTCCGCGACCCGCTCGGTCGGGCTGGGTACATAGACGTCTGTCATGGTCCGTCCTTCCTAAAATCGCGACTTTCAAATTGCGGCGCGGCCGCCGTCGACGGGGATCATTGCCCCGGTGACGTAGCTCGCCTTGTCGGACGCCAGGAATGCGATGACGTCCGCTACTTCTTCCGGCTGGGCCACCCGGTTGAGCAAGGTGGTGGCGCCCAGTGCGTTGAAGAACTCTTCGTCGGCGGCGTTGGTGTACACCGGACCAGGCGCGACGGTGTTGACCCGCACACCAGCCGGGCTGTACTCGGCGGCCCATGATCGGCTCATCACCGTCAACGCCGCTTTCGTCGCGCCATAGGCGGCTGAGCCCGACAATCCGACGTGGCCGGCCATGCTGTCCACGCTGACGATGCTGCCGCGACCCCGCTGGGCCATGCCGGGCGCCAAGGCAGCGACCAGCTGGTAGGCGCTGCGGACATTGGCGGCAAACATCTGGTCGAAGGTGGCCTCGTCCAGCTGGTCGGAAGGACCGAACCAGGCGAAGCCCGCATTGTTGACCAGTACATCGACCGGGCCCGCCGCAGCAGCCAGCTCGGCTGCGGCGCCTGACTCGGCCAGATCCGCGGCGACGAAACGGGCCCGTCCGCCGCGGTCCTCGATGGCTTTGACGGTCTCGGCGCCGCGGATGATGTCGCGGCCGTGCACGATCACCTCGAATCCTTGCTCGGCAAGTGCGAAAGCGACCGCTTGGCCGATGCCCGACGTGGCTCCGGTTACCAGCGCTGTGCGATCCCCGTGGTTGGTGGTGTTCTCGCTCATGACGACTCCTTGAAGTTGATTAGACCTGTCTGTCTAGTTCGAATATTAGACAGACAGGTCTAATCAAACAAGGCTCGGCGAGTGTGACCTCGCTCTCAATGGATGGACTGCAGCTGTCGTGGTTGGCCCGGCGCGCTGGCCAGTGCGGCCGCCTCGGTGAGTAGTTCGCGGAGCTGAAGCGGATACACCGTTTCGCCGGAGGCGGCCAGCTCGGCGATGTCGGCAGGGCCGCACCATCGATGGCCGTGGATGTAGCGGCACTCCAGCTCGGTGCGCCCCACGGTGGACGGCTCGAAGCGACGGGTGCGGTAGACGAAGAAGAATTCCTCGCTGTCGATCTCGGCGCCGTTGAAGTCGAACACGGCGTCGCGCCGCCAGACCGGTCCGATCATGTCGGCGGGGTCGACCCGCAGACCCGTCTCCTCGGCCAGTTCACGAGCGGCGGCCTGGCCCAGAGACTCCCCGTCACCGACCTGGCCGCCGACGGTGAACCACCATCGCGGCGCCGGGCCCCCGGCCCGGTCGGTCGTGGCGGGGTCGGATCCGCACAGCAGCAACACCGCACCGGTCTCGTCGAGCAGCACCACCCGCGCCGACGTTCGCCGGTCGGCGGGATGGTGATCGGCCCGGCGCAGCGCATGCGACCGCTCGACGATCTCGAAATAGGTTGGCAGCTTGGCTGTTCCGGCCAACCGGAAAAGCCGGACCAGACGCCGTTCGCGCAACGCCAGAGTGTCGCGCACCGCATCGTTGTGAAATCGGCGGGCCAGTACCACGCGGGCTTCGGCGTCGGCCAGTTCGGCGATCACACCCGCGGGCACCGACGCCGGATCGACCGTCGCCAGCGCAGCGGCCAACTTGTTCTCACACCGCTCACGGTCCTGACGTGGAGCGGCTTCTGCCGCGTCGGCGCGGGCCACCAGTTCCTTACCTTCGGTGTCCGGCAAGCCGCCGAGCGCGTTCGCCGCCACCGTGCGGGCCACCACGGCGCGGCGGGCCAGTGCGGCGTCGAGCGCCTGCCAGGACAGGTCGTAACGCACGTGCAGGCGGTCCAGCCGATTGGCCGTCCGGAATGCCCAGGCGCCGAACCCGAGCAGCACCAGCAGCAGCGCGACCAGCGCTGTGACCAGCCCGATCGTCAACCACATCAGCTGGCTACCTCGACCTTGCTGCCGCGGACGGCGACGGTCTCGTAGACCCGCATGATCTGGTTGGCCACCACCGACCAGTCATACCGGCGCACCACTTCAGCACCGGCCGCGGCGTAGCGCTGAGCCAGCGACTCGTCTTCCAGCACCGCGATCAGGCCGTCGGCCAGCGCGGCGCTGTCGTCGACGGCGACCAGCCGGCCGGCCTCTCCGTCGCGCAGCACGCGTCGGAACGCGTGCAGATCACTGGCCACCACCGGCGTCCCGGCGGCCATCGCCTCGACCAGCACGATGCCGAAGCTCTCCCCGCCGAGATGCGGCGCGCAGTAGACGTCGGCGCTGCGCATCGCCGACGCTTTGACCGCATCGTCGACCAGGCCGAGAAAACGCAAATGCCCGGCCAATCCGCCTACCTTGGAACGCAATTCGTCTTCGTCGCCACGGCCGACGATCAGTACCTGCAGTCCCGGAAACCGCTCGACCAGCTTGGGCAGCGCATCGATCAGCACGGCCATCCCCTTGCGGGGTTCGTCGTAGCGGCCCAGGAACAACACCGTCTTGGCGGGCCGTGGATAACCCTCGAGCAACGGCGCGGAGGCCATCGCGGCCACATCCACGCCGTTGGGTATCTCGACCGCGTCCGAGCCCAGCGCCTCCATCTGCCAGCGTCGGGCCAAGTCGGACACCGCGATCCGGCCGACGATCTTTTCCTGCATGGGTCGCAGCAGGCCCTGAACGACCGACAGCGTCAGCGATTTGGTGGTTGAGGTGTGAAAGGTGGCCACGATCGGCCCCTCGGCGATCCGCAACGCCCACATCGACAAGCTCGGCGCGTTCGGCTCATGCAGATGCAGCACGTCGAAGTCGCCCTCGGCGAGCCAGCGCCTGACCTTGCCATGCACGCTCGGGCTGATCTGCAAGCGGGCAACCGATCCGTTGTAGGGAATCGGGACCGACCGGCCGGCCGAGACGACGAACTCGGGCAATTTGACGTCGGGCGACGACGGAGCCAGCACGCTGACGTCCTGACCGCGGGCTCGCAGCACCTCGGCAAGCTGCAGAACGTGCGACTGCACGCCACCGGGGACGTCGAACGAGTACGGGCACACCATCCCGATCCGCATCAGCTGTCCGCCAATCGAGCGCGGCGTTCCTCGGACAGATCCGCCAGCCACTGTGGCTGGAGCATGTGCCAGTCGGCGGGGTGCGCGGCGATGTTGTGGGCGAAGGCATCGGCCAGCTTCTGGGTGACGACGCCGACGTCACCGCTGCTGCAGTCCAGCGGCGAGTAGAAGTCGACCCGGCAGTCATCGTCGTACCAGCAGTGCACCGGCAACAGCGCCGCCCCGGTGGTGATCGCCAGCTTCGCCGGGCCCGCGGGCATTCTGGTCGGCTCGCCGAAGAAGTCGACTTCGACGCCGCTGCGGCTGAGGTCCCGCTCGGCCATCAGACAGACCACCTTGTTGTCCGCCAGCCGCTCACTGAGCAACGGGAACGGCGGCTGCTCGCCGCCGGACAGCGGAATCACCTCGAAGCCCAGGCTCTCTCGGTATTCGACGAAGCGCAAATACAGCGATTCCGGTTTGAGCCGCTCAGCGACCGTGGTGAACCGGCCGTGCGTCTGGGCCATCCACACCCCGGCCATATCCCAGTTCCCGCTGTGCGGCAACGCCGCCAGCACGCCGCGACCGTTGGCCAGCGCCTCTTCGATGTGTTCTTGACCCGTTACCGTTTCGGCGAGCCGCCGGCCGAGCACGCTGAGATCCATCGCCGGCAACCGAAACGCCTCGCGCCAGTAACGGGCGTAGGACGCCAGTGACGCACGCATCAGGCTGTCGGGCACGTCTGCCGGTGCGACCCCGACGACGCGGGCCAGGTTCTTGCGTAGCTGGTCCGGTCCCCCGCCGCGCGACGCGTACCAGGCTCCCGCGTCGAAGGCATTCCGGGCGGCGAATTCCGGCATCGTGCGCACCGTCAGCCAGCCGGCCGCGTACCCCAAGTCGGTCATTCGACTGCCGAGTGAAAGACCGCCCGTACCAGGTAGTTTCAGGCCGGGCAATTTCAGGCCGGCGGGGACGATCACGGCGTGGTCTTTCCTGAATCGTCCGGCGGCGGCAACGGTGTGCCCGCGCCGGCCGAGTGCCGCACGGTGTGCAATCGCTGAGCACAGGTGACCATGCTGGCCGCGACCAGCAACCACATCGCCACCGGCAACGCCCACGGCAACGGAAATATCGGCAAGTCCGACAGCCCCGCCCCGACCAGCACGATGATCAGCCGCTCCGGCCGCTCGATGAATCCGCCGCCGCCGCGCAGCCCACTGGCTTCGGCGCGGGCCTTGATGTACGAGATCACTTGCGAGGTCACCAGACAGATCAACGTCGCGACGACCAACGGCCGGCTGTTCAGCCCGAAGGCCGCCCACCACGCCAACCCGCAGAACACCGCGCCATCGCTGATCCGGTCACAGGTGGCATCCAATACCGCGCCAAACCTGGTGCCGCCGTTGCTTTCTCGCGCCATCGCCCCGTCGACCAGGTCGAACAGGACAAAGAACGTGATCACCACGGCGCCGGCGAACAGCTTGCCGATCGGAAACAGCGTCAGCGCCGCCAGCACCGCGGCCGCGGTGGCGATGATGGTCACCCCGTCCGCGGTGAAGCCCGCCCGCAGGAACGCCCGCGCCACCGGAGTGGTGACTCGGGCTACCCCCTCTCGGGACAACAGTTTGCTCACGACTGCCCACTCATGATTGCCGGGTCCACTCGGTGGCCAGTAGACGACGGGTGTCCCGCAGCAATTGCGGGATCACCTTGGAGTCGCCGATGATCGTGATGAAGTTGGCATCGCCACCCCATCGCGGCACCACATGCACGTGCAGGTGCTCCGCCAGCGATCCGCCCGCCGAATGGCCCAGGTTGACCCCGACGTTAAAGCCGTGCGGGCGCGAGACGTTCTTGATGACGCGAATTGCCTTCTGGATGAACGCCATCAGCTCGCTGCTTTCCGGCACGGTCAGATCCTCGAGTTCCGAGAGTCGGCGGTACGGCACCACCATCAGATGGCCGGGGTTGTACGGATAGAGGTTCAACACCGCGTAGACCAGGTCGCCGCGGGCCACCACCAGTCCGTCCTCGTCGGACAGTTGTGGGATGTCGGTGAAGGGCTGCTCTTTGTTGCCGGTGTCCTGTTTCAGCGGACCCTCGGCCAGGTAACTCATTCGGTAGGGCGTCCACAACCGCTGCAGGTGGTCGGACTCTCCGGCGCCCCTGTCCACGATCGAGTCGTCCTCAGCCACGATTACTCACCTTGACCAGATCGGCTGTGGGAACGTTGTTTTCACGGTCGGCGACCCATTTTTTGATGACGGCTATCGCCTCGTCGCGAGGAACTCCGTTGATCTGCGTGCGATCACCGAACCGGAAACTCACCGCACCGGCTTCGACATCGCGGTCGCCGGCCAGCAACATGAACGGCACCCGCTGGTTGGTGTGGTTGACGATCTTCTTGGCCATCCGATCGTCGCTGGCGTCCACCTCGGCTCGGATGCCATTCGATTTCAGTTGCGCGGCAACATCTTCCAGGTATGTCACGTGCCCTTCGGCGACGGGAACACCGACGACCTGCACGGGTGCCAGCCACGCCGGAAACGCTCCGGCATAGTGCTCGGTGAGGATGCCGAAGAACCGCTCGATCGAGCCGAACAGCGCCCGGTGGATGAGCACCGGCCGCTGCCGCGAACCGTCGGCGGCGGTGTACTCCAGATCGAATCGGTCGGGCATGTTGAAGTCGAGCTGGATGGTCGACATCTGCCAGCTGCGACCTAGCGCGTCCTTGACCTGCACCGAGATCTTCGGGCCGTAGAACGCCGCACCACCGGGGTCGGGCACCAGATGAAGGCCCGAGGCCTCGGCAACTTCGCGCAGGACGTCGGTCGCCTCGTCCCACACCTCGTCGGAGCCGACGTACTTCTCCGGGTCCCTGGTGGACAGCTCCAGATAGAAATCGTTGAGTCCGTAGTCGGCCAGCAGGTCCAAGACGAAACCCAGCAGCGAAGCCAGCTCATCGCGCATTTGCTCGCGGGTGCAGTAGATGTGCGCGTCGTCCTGGGTCATGCCGCGCACGCGGGTCAGACCGTGGATCACACCGGACTTCTCGTAGCGATAGACGCTGCCGAACTCGAAGAGCCGCAACGGAAGTTCGCGGTACGACCGTCCCCGCGACCGATAGATCAGATGATGCATCGGGCAGTTCATCGGCTTGAGGTAGTAGTCCTGGCCGGGTTTGCGCACCGTGCCGTCTTCGTTGAACTCCGCGTCGAGGTGCATCGGCGGATACATGCCGTCGGCGTACCACTCGAGGTGGCCCGACGTGATGTACAACTGCTCCTTGGTGATGTGCGGGGTGTTGACGAACTCGTAGCCCGCCTGCTCGTGCTTGCGCCGCGAGTACTCCTCCAGCTCCCGACGGATGATGCCGCCCTTCGGGTGAAAAACCGCCAAGCCCGAACCGATTTCGTCGGGAAAGCTGAACAGGTCCAGCTCGACGCCCAGCTTGCGGTGGTCGCGACGCTGGGCTTCTTCCAGCAACTCCAAGTGGCGGTCGAGCGCCTCCTGCGATTCCCACGCTGTTCCGTAGATGCGTTGCAGGCTGGCGTTGTTCTGATCGCCCCGCCAGTACGCGGCCGAGCTGCGAGTGAGCTTGAACGCGGGGATGTGCTTAGTGGTGGGGATGTGCGGACCGCGGCACAGGTCACCCCAAACCCGTTCCCGGGTACGAGGATTCAGGTTATCGTAAGCGGTCAGCTCGTCGCCACCGACCTCCATGACATCGGGGGCACCGGACTTGTCGTCGACCAACTCGAGCTTGTACGGCTCGCCGGCCAGCTCGTCGCGGGCCTGGTCCTTGGACTCGTAAACCCTGCGGTCGAACAGCTGTCCCTCCTTGACGATCTGGCGCATCCGCTTTTCCAGCTTGTCCAGATCTTCGGGAGTGAACGGCTCCTCGACGTCGAAGTCGTAATAGAAGCCGTCGGTGATCGGTGGGCCGATGCCGAGCTTGGCGTGCGGGAACAGGTCCTGCACGGCCTGAGCCAGCACATGAGCGGCCGAATGCCGGATCACACTGCGCCCGTCGTCGGTGTCGGCCGCCACCGGGACGACCTCGGCATCAGCGTCGGGAATCCAGCTCAGGTCGCGCAGCTTGCCGTCACCGTCACGCACCACCACGATCGCATCGGCGGCGCCGCGACCCGGAAGTCCGGCTTCACGCACCGCGGCCGCCGCGGTCGTCCCGGCAGTCACCCGGATCGGGGCTGCTGGGGCGGGGTGGGCGAGGGCGGTCATCGACGCGGTCTCCATGGCTTTCGGGTGTTCAAACGGACCCGACCATGCTATCGGTGCGAGTATCGCCCAACGGTTGCAGCCTTAGGGCTGGCCCGGTTTGAGCAGAACGAACAACGCCTCGGCATCGGTGAGGACGATGTCGCCGTCGCAAAGGCGCCCCGATACGAAGACCTTGCGGCCTTCCACGCGCTCGACTCCAGCCTCGATCTGGAGCTTCTTCTCGATTGGCACGATCTGGCGGTAGTTGATGTGCAGGTAGGCGGTGCGCTGCCGGGGACCGCCGGTGAGCACCGACGACGTCAGCCCCAGCACCGTGTCGAAAAGCATGCCGATCGATCCGCCGTGCACCGCTCCGTTGCGGCCCAGATGAAATCGGGCGAACCGCGCCCAGCCCTCGATGCGGCCGTCATCGGTCTTGTGTGCCGACATTGGGATGGTCAGGATGTTGCCGCGCACCGGGAGGTCCATCCGCCGGCCCGACGGCGACTGCCATTCGTCGGTGTCGTAGGGGGTGAGCAGGCCGGACAGCTTGTCCAGCAGGTCGGCGGCCTCGGTGATCACCGCATCCGGCGCGTCAACCGCGCGAGCGTGGTCCTGCAGCGCGCGGACACCGTCGATGAACCGGCCGTAATCCGGTCCGCCTTGGGTGCTCGGGTCGGGCGGGTTGAATCCACCGCCGGGATGCCACGCGTCTTTGGCCACCCGATCACCGTATTGCCCGGCGGCACCGCTCCCCTAGCTGGCGTCCTGCTGCTGCTTCCCGAGTGCGCTCAGCTTCTCGAACTCGTCGTCGCTGAGCTCGATCTCGGCAGCCGCGACGTTCTCCTCCAGGTGTCCCACACTCGACGTCCCCGGAATCGGCAGCACCACCGGTGACCGTTTCAGCAACCAGGCCAGCGCCAGCTGCGACGGCTTCGCGTGGTCGTGCTCGGCGCCGAGCTTTGCCAAGGGGCCGTCGGGAGCGGCGAGCGGACCCGAGGCCAACGGGAACCACGGGATGAAACCGATCCCCTGTTTGGTCGCCTCGTCGAGCAACGCCTCGGACTTGCGGGTGGTCAGGTTGTAGAGGTTCTGCACCGACACAATCTGCGCGATCTTTTGTGCGGCGTGCAGTTGGTCGACGTCGATCTCCGAGAGCCCGATGTGGCGGATCTTGCCTTCGTCCTGCAGCTTGACCAGTTCACCGATCTGGTCTTCGAGCGGGAACTTGTCGTCGATGCGATGCAGCTGGAACAGGTCGATGGTGTCGACGCCGAGGCGGCGCAGGCTCAGTTCCGCCTCTTGGCGCAGGTACGCCGGGAAGCCCAGCGGAATCCACACGTCAGGCCCGGTGCGCAGCAGGCCCGCTTTGGTCGCGACGACGAGGCCGTCGTAAGGATGCAGCGCCTCGCGGATGATCTCTTCGGCGAAGTAGGGGCCGTAAGAGTTCGCGGTGTCGATGAAGTTGACGCCGAGTTCGGCCGCGCGCCGCAGCACGCGAATCGCTTCGTCCCGATCGGCGGGCGGTCCCCAAACGCCCTTGCCGGTGAGACGCATTGCGCCGTAGCCGAGGCGGTTGATCGTGAGATCGCCGCCGAGAGTGAACGTTCCGGATGCCTGAGCGGGAGCTTGGGTAGTCACGTCGACGACCGTACGCCTGCCGGGAAAACCCGGCCACGTCCGCGTGGCAAGCTGAGTTGGTGGATTTGCAGACGATTGCGCAGTTGCCATTCACCTATCCAGAAGTAGGCGCGACCGCTGGACCGTTCCCCCCGGGCTACAAGCACATGGGCTACTCGGCCCACATCGGCATGGGTCAGCTTCGCTTCGAAGAGGCCGCCGACGCCGTCATGCACTGGGGCATGCAGCGCGGGTCCGGCCTGCGTGTCGACGCCAGCAGCGACAGCGTCGTAGCCGGCACGGTGGTCGTGGTGAAAATCGGTTTCCTCAAAGCGCCGTGCCGGGTCGTCTACATCGTCGACGAGCCGCATGTGCGCGGCTTCGCCTACGGCACGCTGCCCGGCCATCCCGAGATCGGCGAGGAGCGGTTCGTGGTGCGTCATGATCCCGTCACCTCCGCGGTGTTCGCCGAGGTGTCCGCCTTCTCCCGCCCCGCGACATGGTGGAGCAAAGCCGGCGGGCCGTTCACCTCGCTGCTGCAGAAAGCGATGAACAAGCGTTACGTGCGGGCGGTTTAGGCCTCTGCTGGTTGTTCAGGCCTCTGCTGCTCGCCGACACGTAACTGGTTGCGACAAAACGCCGTCTCGAGTCGCAGTGGTTTATGAGTCGCCGTCGACCCGCTGACCCCAACGCGCGAGTAGCTCGTGGGCGCCCGTGCACAGGCGATCGATGACCACGCCCACCGGTGCGACATCGGTGACCATCCCGACCCCCTGGCCAGCGTCGACTGCGGCGATCCGGCGATCGTCGGCGGCGATCGCGGTGACGAGTTCGGCTTCCGCATCGGCGTCTACGGCCAAGGCGTCCTCGTGTCCGGTCCAGCGCGCGACGAAATCGTTGCGCAGCACGCGTGACGGGAACCGTTCCGCCCACGGCAGATGACGGACGATGTCGTAAACCCGGGTGCTGGCGGTGTCGGTTTCGCGGGCCTTGATCAGCGCCTTGCGCCCGGCATCGCTCGTCAACGCCTCCACCGACGCCGACAGACAGGTGCCCAGCCACGCTCCACTGGCCCCGGCAGCGAGCACAGCGGCGAGGCTGCGCGGCGACGCGATTCCCCCGGCCGCCAGCACCGGCACCGACACCGCGTCGAGCACCGCGTCGAGCAGCGGAAGCGTGCCGATCGTCGCCTCTCCGTGGCCGCCACCTTCGCAGCCGCGCGCCACCACCACGTCGATGCCGGCGTCCTGCGCCCTGCGCGCCTCGTCGCCGTTGTAAACCTGTGTGGCAGCCGCGATTCCGGCCTCGTGAACACGACCGACCCAGGACAGGTCGGTTCCGAAGCTGACCGAGATCAGCTTCGGCCGAGCGGCCAGCGCGGCGTCGAATAGGCCCGCCTCCTTGCGCATCACCCAGTCCACCAAGCCAATCCCGAACGTGCCCGCCACGTGCGGCAACTCGGCATGCAGCGCCGAGGTCGACCCGGCGGTTCCCATGCCGACCATGCCGAGTCCTCCGGCAGCGCTCACCCCCGCGGCCAGCTTCCCGCCCGCAACGCCGCCCATCGGGGCGTTGACGATGGGCACGCGGAGACCCATCGCCAGGGACCAGGGTGTCGAGAGCATCCAACTAAACCGCAGGGAGGCTTTTGAAGACGGTCAGCATGACCACCGAATCGTCGACTGCCTGCAGGGAATGCCGTTGCGGCGGGATGACCACGTAGTCGCCGGTCTTGCCATCCCACCTATCGTCACCGGCGGTGAGGTGCACATGTCCTTGCAAGACCTGCAGCGACGCCTGTCCGGGACTGTCGTGTTCAGAGAGTTCATGCCCGGCAAGGAGGGCCACCACGGTCTGCCGCAGTTCGTGGGTGTGCCCCCCGTGCAATGTGTGCGAAGCGCGGCCACTGTGCGCCTGCCGCGCCGCAGCGAGCTGTTCGGCGGCCAGGTCGGTCAGTGAAACGGATTCCATCATCAGTCCTTCGGTCGGGCCGCAACTGTCGGAAATTCCTCAATTCGATAGTAGAAGAACACCACCCGCGATCAATGCGAGCGACTTGATCACCTCGAGGCCGATGTAGACCAGATGCCCGCGGGAACGTGGTGCATCGAGTCCAGCCAACACTTGGTCGGACCGGCGGGTCAACCGCGGCCGAACCGCGCCGATCTGCACGACCAAGACCACGGTCGCGACCGCCAACGCCACCGTTACGCACACCGAGGGCGGGCTCACGATGCAGGCCACCAGGATGACGATTGCGAGCACGACTTCGACGGCATTGAGCGCACGGAACACCAGTCGGCCGATGCCCAGGCCGATCGGCAGCGTGACATTGGGCGCGCGGAACTTCAGCGGTGCTTCGAGAAACGAGATGGCCAGCACCATGCCCAGCCAGACGAAGACCGCCGCCACGGCCACTGCCGACGCGGCATTCACGGCGACGACATGCTAGAGCGAATCATGTTGTTGCTCAACCTCATCCAGCACGCGCTGTGCGACTCGAAACGCGGCGTTGGCGGCGGGCACGCCACAGTAAACCGCCGCCTGCAACAGGACTTCCTTGATCTCATCTCGCGTCAAACCGTTGCGCAGCGCGCCCCGAAGATGCAGCGCCAGCTCGTCGTGATGGCCGCGGGCGATGAGCGCGGTCAGCGTGATCATCGAGCGACTGCGTCGATCCAGCCCGGGACGGGTCCAGACTGTGCCCCAAGCGAATTCGGTGACGATCTGCTGGAAGTCACGGGTGAAGTCGTTGGTCTTGGCGCTCGCCTGCTCGACGTAGCTGTCGCCGAGCACTTCTCGACGCACGGCCATGCCCTCGTCGTAACGGCCAGTGGTCATGTGGCTCCCAGTCTCTACAGCTTCGGGCTTGCACCCGAAAGGTACCTGCGATGCGGCAGGGAAAACACGACTTATCGATCCGCCCCTCGAGTATGCGAACCAGTCGGGCATCCTTGACCCATGACGGTGGACGCCCTCCTGCAGTCGATCCCTCCGCTGGCCGTGTACGGCATGGTCGGCGCCGTCGTCGGCGTGGAGAGCCTGGGTATCCCCCTGCCCGGCGAAATCGTTCTGGTCAGCGCCGCGCTGCTGTCGTCGCGGCACGAGTTGGCGGTCAATCCGATCGGTGTGGGCGTGGCCGCGGTGCTCGGGGCGGTTATCGGCGACTCGACCGGCTACGCCATCGGCCGGCGACTGGGCTTGCCGCTGTTCGACCGGCTTGGTCGTCGCTTCCCGAATCACTTCGGTCCCGGGCATGTGCTGTATGCCGAGCGACTCTTTGAGCGCTGGGGTGCGCGGGCGGTGTTCTTCGGCCGGTTCATCGCGCTGTTGCGGATCTTCGCCGGGCCGCTGGCCGGGGCATTGAAGATGCGCTACGGCAGGTTTCTGCTCGCAAACGTCTCCGGTGCAGTGTGTTGGGCGGGTGGAACTACCGCGCTGGTGTACTACGCAGGGATGGCGGCCGAGCGCTGGCTGACGCGCTTCTCGTGGATCGCGTTGCTCGTGGCCGTCGTCTGCGGGGTGATCGCCGCAATAGTGCTGCGGGAGCGCACGTCTCGCGCGATCGCCGATCTTGAAGCCGAACATTCCGATGAATCCGACACCTCGACCGCGTAGACACCGTTAGCATCGTCAACGATTCCCACGTCGCTTATCTACCTGCGTCTGATTAGGGCTGGGATGCCCTAGCAAAGAATGAATCGTATTTCCCTAATTCAGACAAAAATCCCGCCGAAATTCCAACATCAGGCTTCGGAGTTTGCCAACAACGGTCAATGGTGCGCAGCGTCCCGGCGTTCCGTGCAGCGGGCCGGCCACCTGCAACTCGGGGCCACAGCGAAAGTGGATGTCCGAGTGCTGATTTCACGCCAGATGAGTCGACGGCTCCGACGTTCGGCAACCGGGTCAGCCGCCATTCGACCGCAGCGCCGGTCGATCAAAATTCGCTGAAAGATGAGCTGTTCCAACATTCCTCACGCAATTCTCAGCCGGTTCTACATGGACACGGCCGATACACATCTGTTATAAATGTCATATCTGCTAACCGACGTCAGTCTTAAGCTTCTAGGGCAGGCATCCATAACACGGCGCTCGGCGCCAATGGATCAGGAGCACCATGAGCACTTTCCTGATGGCCGAACCATCCTTTCACCCGTTGATGCTGAGCAGCCGTCTGATTTCTGAATTGGCGCAAGCACGAAGCACCCTGCGGGCGACCACCGAACGCAGCGGCTCTGCCGTGATCGTCAGCGCCGGCGGCGAACTAGACGCTTCCAACGACGCGGCCTGGCGGCGCCTGCTGAGCGAGGCCTCCGCGGCAGCGGGCCCGCCCGGCCCGCTCGTGATCGACACCAGCGGTCTCGACTTCATGGGCTGCTGCGCCTACGCAGCCCTCGCCGAAGAGGCGGAGCGCGCAAGAGAGCACGGCGTTGAGATGCGACTGGTGAGCAACCAACAGGTCGTCGCGCGGATCGTGCGCGCCTGCGGCCTCAGCGAGCTGCTGCCCGTGGACGCCAGCGTGGACGCGGCCCTGTCCGCCTGTTCCCTCGCCGACTGACGCTTCGACGCGTCACGTCGGAAGGCCGAATAGCTGCACGACCCCGTGATCGCGGCCGGCGGTGTAGCCGCCGTCAACGGCGATCGCTTGGCCGCTGACAAACGACGCGTCGGTCGAGACGAGAAATGCCGCCATCGCGGCGATCTCCCCCGACCTGCCCATCCGCTGTAGAGCATGCTCTTGGGTGATCGAGGCGCGCGGCCCCTCCATCCCCGGCAGGCCGAAAACGCTTTCAGTTAACGGTGTTTCGATGAATCCGGGGCAGATCGCGTTGGCCCGGATGCCGCTGGGGCCATAGTCGAGCGCGATGTTCTTGGTCAGTAGCACGACCCCGCCCTTCGCGGCGTTGTACACGCTGCCGCCCGCGGTTCCTTCGATGCCCTCGACGCTGGCCAACGTCACGATCGAGCCTCGTTCACCGTCGACGCGGGGTTGATCGATCATTCGGGCCAACGCCGCTTTCGCGACGAGGAATGTACCGGTGAGATTGATCGCGATCACGCGTTCCCACTCTGCGCGATCCAGCAGATGGACCGGCCCGCCGCCGGCGACGCCCGCGGCGTGGACGACGCCGTCGAGTCGGTCCGGTACGGAGGCCATTACGGCGGCGATCGCGGCTTCGTCGGTGATATCGGCTGTCACGAAATGGAAGTCAGGGCCAAGGTCGGGCGGCGCGGCCAGGTCGGCGCCGATCACGCTGCCACCTTCGGCCAATAGACGCTCGGCCGTGGCCAGCCCGATGCCGGAGGCGGCACCCGTCACCACGAACGTCCGGGAACGGGCGCGATCAGCGTTCACCACGGCTGGTCCTCTCGACTTCCGTTGCTGCGCAGTCAGAGTCCAAACTGGTCATCGATGAGACCGAGCCAGATTTGCGCGACGTCCATCGCGACCTTTTCACTGATGAACGCATGCTGGGTGCCGGTGTAGATATCTCGGAACGCCCGCTCGAGTCGGCTGCCCTCGCGGATCGCGGTGGTACCGGCGGCCAGGTGCGCCCACTCCGCGACCGCTCGCGCAGTGTCGGTGGCGTACACCGCCGCGACCCGCATGTCGGCGCGCAACCGGGGTGTCAGGTCCTGCCCAGCCTCGACGGCGGCTTCCGCAGTCGCGAACGCATCGAGCACCAGCAGGCGCGCGGCGCGCCACGCGGCGACATGGTGCGCGAGCCCCTTCTGGAAGGTCTGCCGGGTGGCCAGCGTCGCCATATCGCTCATCCGAACCTTGGTGGCGGCCAACTCCTCGACATCGTCGAGCATGCTCTTGGCGACCCCGAGCGCAAACGACGCGTGACCGGCGGCGGTAACCGGCATCAGACCCATGCGTCCGGCCGCGGAACTCCCGCGCGCGGGCTCACGGATGAACAGCGGGATGGTTCGATGTTCCGGGACGAAGACATCGGTGACGGTGTAATCGTAGGAGCCAGTTCCCTTGAGCCCCTGGACATGCCATCCATCGGTAAAGGTGACCTCGTCGCGGGGCAGGAATGCCACTCGCATATCCGGGATGCCTTCGCTGACCCAGCGCATCTCGCCGTCGTCCATCGGGAAGAAGCCGGCCCCGATGTACGCCGAGTGCCCGGTTCCGGAGCCGAAGCTCCATGCGCCGCTCAACCGGTAGCCGCCATCGACTGCCGATCCCTGGCCATTCGGGAAGTACTGGCCGCCGATAGTGATGCGGTTGTCGTTGTCGGTGAAGACCTCGGCGAAGCCGTCGTCGGAAAGATACGTCGCGGCCGCGAATGTCGACGGCAGGTTGGCAATCCCGATCCAACCGAAAGATCCGTCCTGCCAGGCCATCTCGATCCAGGTGTCAATCATCTCCTGGAATGACGGCTCGACGCCCCCGGCCGCCTTGGGGTTGAACGCCGGCATCAGACCGCTGGCCCACATCTCGTCGACGATTGCCGGGGACAGCGTCCGAAGACGCTCCGATTCGGCAGCCTCGACACGGACCAGGTCACGCATCCCGCGAGCCAGGTCGATCACCGACACGTCAGCCACCACGTCCGCTCCTCTCGGTCTAACGCCCTACATCATCGGCGATGAAGACCGATTCGCGTCACTGATTGGCTTCCGGCCATACCTCGCTGGTCGGGAAAACTCCCTGAGTCCCCGGCCGCCAATCCTTCACCCGGGCCTTTTCCGCGGCGCGTGCTTTGGCTTCCGCTTTCTTTCGCGCCTCGAAGATCTCGAGGTCTTCGTCTTCCTCGTCTTCGGGGTTGTCGTCGACCTCGAAGAGGACCTCGAACCACCGTTTATGGGGCTGCACCCGGGTTTCGATGTCACCCGTCGGGGTCGCGCGCTTGATCTGGACGTTCTCCAGGCTGGGATCGCGCCGGGAGATGAACAACTCGAGCGCCTCGCCCAACTCGCGTCCAGTGAGATTGACTTCTGCGAGCGCCCTGCCTTGATACGTAGCCACGCCGGACATCTTGCAACGGAATCGCGCCGGATGCATTCTTTTCCGACCACGCGGCGCCAGGCCGTGGACTCCGACGGCGCAAACTGACCTCCCGCCTTCGCAGCACTTGCGTTGAAGACGAGAGGTCAGCCGTGCGTCGGTCGAATCTAGGTCAGTACAGCGGTATCCAGTTGCCGAAGAACCAGAATCCCCATCCGCCGAACAGCGGGTTGAAGACCGGTATGCCGTTGAAACCGTTGTAGTTGAACGCCCCGAAATCGCGCTGTGCATAACCTATGTCGCGGGGCGGCCCATCCCACCGCTGGTTCCACCCGCCGGGAGGCGGCGGCCCGTTCCAGCCGCCAGGAGGCGGTGGTCCGTCCCAGTTGGGCGGCGGCGCTCCAGGAGGAGGTCCACCGTTCCACCCGAAACCGTGTTGGGGCGGTGGCGGCGGTGCACCGTGGTCCGGCGCGCTGAAGCCGTGCGGTGCGTCGCGTGGGCCACCCCACTGCGGACCGCCGCGGTCGTAGAAACCGTGTTGCACGTATGGAGGCGGTGGCGGTCCACCAGGTCCGCCGGGCCCATGGTCTCCAGGCCCGCCGGGTCCATGGTCCCCAGGGCCGCCAGGTCCACCCGGCCCACCGGGTCCGCCAGGCCCACCGGGGCCGCCAGGCCCACCGGGTCCATGGTCTCCAGGCCCACCCGGCCCACCGGGTCCATGGTCTCCAGGCCCACCGGGGCCGCCAGGTCCACCAGGCCCGCCGGGCGCACCAGGCTGACCTGGGCCACCAGGACCGCCCGGCCCATGACCGCCACCGGGACCACCGGGACCAGCTGGGCCGCCAGGTCCACCAGGTCCGGCACCGCCAGGTCCACCGGGACCCGCGCCCCCAGGACCAGGTCCAGCCGGCGCGTGACCACCGCCCGCGCCACCCGGTGCACCAGGACCGGCACCGCCAGGCCCACCAGGACCCGCACCACCCGGCACCACCCGGACCAGGCCCAGCCGGCGCGTGACCACCGCCCGCGCCACCCGGTGCACCAGGACCGGCACCGCCAGGCCCACCAGGACCCGCACCACCCGGCCCGCCCGGCCCACCCGGACCAGGCCCAGCCGGCGCGTGACCACCGCCGCCACCCGGTCCACCAGGACCAGGCCCGCCCGGACCACCCGGGCCACCGGGACCAGGTGGATCGTCGGCGATCGGCCCGCAGTGAATGCATGCCGGATCTGTCTTAAATGGTGTGGCGTAGGCAAACCCCGTACCGACCGTCAGTCCTGACATGCCGAGGGCTGCCGCAAAGGCTGCGCCTGCCACGCGCTTCACATACATACCTGTCGGTTCCTTCCGAGCTTGAAGATCAACGACGTGCTTTCTGCGTCGACCGCGACGACTAGGGGCAAGTCACATCCATCTCGAACGACTTGCTGACCGGTTGCTGCGGATTGGTCGCGTCCGCCCCCGTCGCGGTGCCCTTGATCGTGTACGAGTTGCCACTCTTGGTGGCCTGAGCGCTGGCTTGATTGGCCGCACCGGCCGAGTAACCCAGCGTGACGCCGGTCAGGTTGCCCAACCCCACTGCTTGAACGACGGGCGGATCCGCGTTCGTCACCACCGCGCCGATACCCGTTGTCGGATCACCGAAACCGATGCTGGTGTTGCCATTGACCTGGGTGCAGCTGATGGCACCGGTCACGTTCTGGGCCGCGCCGTCGATAACGATTTTGTTGCCGACCGGGGCCGCCGCGCTGTTGCTTGCGCCGGTGCTGGGTTTATCGCTCGAACAGCCGGCCAGCCCAGCCACCACGGCGGCCGCGGCCGCGACGCCAACCAAAATTCCGTGCTTTGCCACTGCTCTCCTTTACCTTTCGCTGACGATGCGAGGCATTGGGCCGAACCCTACGCTTTCAGAGCCGGCCGATGGAGCACCCGCGCCTTCCGATTGACCGCCATCCGCTGTGTCTAAACACGCCCAATTCGTCAGTCCTGCGCCTGGGGTGACGGCGGTTCAACGGTGGCCAACTCACTGAAGCCGCTGATGTCGAAGATCCGGACCAGATGGGGATGGGCGATGACGCGGATCCGTTCGGCATAGGGAAACAGCACGCTGACGGCCGCGCTGTCCAGGTACTCGACGCCGCTGAGATCGATGACCAAGGTCGCGTCACCGCCGCTGTCGGCGTCAGCTGCTGCGACGGTGAGCGCCTGACTGAACGGTTCGACGTTGCTCAGGTCGATTTCGCCCGTCGCGGTCAGCACGAGTCGTCCGTCGGTGGACCGCACCGTGTCAAGGGTCAGCGATGTGGTCATCAGACGACCCTCGCCGTCAAATGGACTGTGGTTCCCTTGGTTTCGGGATCAATGGTGACGTCCTGCATCAGACCCTGCATGAGTTTGATTCCCCGACCGCGGTGGTGTTGAGCGTCCGCGGTGGGACGCTTCCACGAGCCCGAATCGGCGATGGTCAGTCGCACCAGATCGGCGCTCACACTTGCGCGCAGACTGATGACTCCCTGGGGCATGTCCCGGTGGCCGTGCTCGATCGCGTTGCTGACGGCTTCGCCGGCGGCGATCAGCACGTCGTAAATCTGATCTGGCTTCACATCCGCCTGAATCAACCAGTGACGCAACGTTTTTCGGACTCCACCCAGACGACCGACGTCGGCCTGAAAGTCGATCTGCAGCGGCGCGGGATGACGGTAGAGCAGTAACGCCACGTCGTCCTGATAGCCGCCGCTGGGCGCAAGCTCGTGCATGATCCGATTCGACAGTTGCTCTAACTCGGCGTCGCGACCCTCCCGCAGGATCGCGCACACGTTGGCGATGCCGTCGTCCAACGAACTTCGCCGCCGCTCGACCAGACCATCGGTGTACAGCAGTAGGACTGCGCGCGGCGGGAGCGTGATTCGCGCTTCAGGGCGGACTCGGTCCGGCCGTACCCCCACTGGAATGGTTCGGCCATCCTCTATGACCTGGGTCGCGCCATCGGCATCCATCACGATGGGCGGCGGATGTCCGGCGCTGGAGTACACCAGTTCGCCTGTCTCCGAATTGAGTACCGCGCATACGGCGGTGGTGCCTTGAGCGCCCGGCAGGCGGGCGGCGAAGCGGTCCAAACCGGCCAGAGCGAGACGGGGACTGGGGCGTTCGAGCAGCAGCGCCCGGCAGGCGCTGCGCAACTGACCCATGACGGTGGCCGCGGTAAGGCCGTGTCCGACACAATCGCCGACGATCAATCCGATCCGCCCGTCGTCCAGATCGACGACGTCGTACCAGTCGCCGCCCACCTGCAGCGGACGGCTTGCGGCTTGGTAGCGCACCGCGAATCCGGGCGGGAGATGCGCAGGTCCCAGGATGGCGTGTTGCAGCGCCAGAGCCGTTTCCCGTTGTTGGTCGACCTGATGGACGCGCTGCAAAGCCTGGCCGAGACGGCCCGCCTGCATGGTGAGCAACGTCTGATCTTCGAGGGTGAATTGGCGCTGTTCGGAGAGATCGATCCAGACAACGAGCACACCATCTGGATGTTGAAGCGCAATGCCTGCCGTCCCGGGCTCCGAGATATAAGGCCTGAGCAGGTCGCCGCCTCGGAGCGAACTCAGCCTCCGCTGGGTATCGGCAGGCAGGTCGGTCCACTGTGTGGCCTCGCCGACCGAGACCAAATCTATTCCCCCACTGGGTATTTCGGTACCGTGCCGACTGTTGAGAAAAGTGACTGCGAGCACCCGCCGGGCTCGCCACAGTCGTCGCAATTCCTCAGCTGCGACCTTGAGCGCATCATCCACGGTGTCGGCTTGGGCGAGTTGCCTGTTGAGAGCATGCTCACGACCTGCCGCAAGGGCCAATGCCAATGCGGCATGCCTGGCGAAATCGCTGACCAGGTCCAGGTAATCGGTGCCGAACGGCGTTTGGTGTGGATTGCGCGCCACAGCGATGACGCCGAGTGCGGTCTCATCCGCAATCAGGGGGATCACAATCGCCGATCGTTCGCCCAAGTCGGTGAAGCCTTCGATTGGATATTGGAAAGAGTCGGTGATCATCGGGACGCCGCGCCGGATGACACCACCGGTGGTTGAGCGATCCATTGGAACCTCTCGGCCGATCACCTCGGTGGCGTAGCGGCCGGCAGTCGCGGCGACGACAAGAGTGTCGATGTCGGCGGCGGGAACATCGGGCTCGCTCGGCACCAACAAAATCGCTTGCTCGGCTTCCGCCAATTCGAGTGCACGGTTCACGATGAGCTGCAGCGGCCCGGTCCGCGGGTCACCAGAGAGCAGGGCCGATGTGATCTCCCTGCTGGCCCTCGTCCATTTCGCGGTCTCGCGTTCCTGCTCGAAGAGTCGCGAATTGTCGATCGCGACTGCCGCGGCCGACACCAATGCCCGCACGGCCCGTTTCTGGGAGTCGGAGAAGACGCGACCGGGCCGATCATCGGCCAGGTACAAAGTGCCGAATTCAGCAGCGCGCACTCTGATCGGTACCGCGAGCACCGCCGTCAGCTTGGTTGCGCTCGCCGCGGCCTGGTCAGCCCCGAGATCGTAGATCCGAAGCCCGTCGCCGACCGTCAGGTCGGCGAACCGCAAAGCGTCAGCTACATCGATGCCCATCGAGACGACGGAGGAGAAGCCTCCGTCGTCAGCGGATACGCCCAGCGCGCCGGACCGAACTTCGGTCAGTTCGACTGCGGCTTTGACGATTCGTTGCAACGTTCCCTGGAGGTCGAGAACCGAACCGATCTCGACGATGGCTTGAACCAGCTGTTCGATGTGGTCTTGGGCCACCGGCAGTTCGCCGACGTGGTCACTCATTCGACTCACCAGCTGTTGACGGCGCAGGCGCGGTGAACCTTTGTTCGATCCGGTCGCAGTCCATGTTCGCCAACCCCATGCTTCGTGATTGAACTCGCCGCGATTGCCGGCGGTGTCTGCTCACAGGCATCCCCTTATGAGCGTCAACGGAAACAGAATGCGCCAGCAGGGGTCAGACTTTGAGCGAATCTGGGCGAACGAGCGCCCCTGGGACGGTTGAGCGGTGGTCCCGGCTGGGTTCGAACCAGCGACCTCCCGCGTGTGAGGCGGGCGCTCTTCCACTGAGCTACGAGACCGCGTGCCGGACAGGCGAACGACGTCGAAGATTAACACGAGACGGCATCTGTGCAGAACGCGCCGCATGCGGTCAAATCGTGGCGCGCCCAGATGTCTAGGAAGTTGTGCGGTCGCGCACACGTGCACTATCGTCGTGCTTCGCACCGGGCGACGATCTCGCCCGTGGCGCGCGGATGTAGCGCAGTTGGTAGCGCATCACCTTGCCAAGGTGAGGGTCGCGGGTTCGAATCCCGTCATCCGCTCGAGGGTGCAAATGGCATCAATCCAGCGGTGGAGTGGCCGAGTGGTGAGGCAACGGCCTGCAAAGCCGTGCACACGGGTTCGATTCCCGTCTCCACCTCCAGATTTGTTTCCCCGGCGCGATTAGCTCAGCGGGAGAGCGCTTCCCTGACACGGAAGAGGTCACTGGTTCAATCCCAGTATCGCGCACCACAGTTTGTGCAGGTGAAAGCCTGTTTCGGGGCGCCTTCGCCGGCCGTCACGATGCACCGAGCATCACTCCACCACTGAGACGATGCTCGGCCGGGCGATCAACGGCGTAAATGGCACCATAGGCACCGTGGAATGCGGCCTGGGGCATAGTCACCGGCGGAAAAGCCCGTCGCAGCCGTGGGGGTGGTGAAGCTGGGAACCGATCCGCTCGACGATGTCGTTGCGCGTCAATATCAGCGATGGGTATATCCGCCACCGACACACGACGTCGAGGAGTGGACGGCTGGCAACTTGGACCCGACAGACCCCATCTACGCCCATCGGGTCTACTGGCCGGACCGCGAATACCCGCTTGGCCTGGACATTTTGGTCGCCGGCTGCGGCGCCAACCAGGCCGCATACTTTGCGTTCAAAAATCCGTCAGCGAAAGTCGTGGCCATCGACGTCAGCCAGCCGTCGCTGGATCACCTGCAATATCTGAAAGACAAGCACAGCCTGCAGAACCTCGAGCCGCATCTGCTCCCGATCGAAGAGCTGTCCGCGCTAGGGCTCGACTTCGACTTGGTTGTGTGTGTCGGCGTCCTGCACCACATGGCCGACCCGGTCCAGGGGATGCGAGCCCTCGCCGGATGCCTTCGGCGGGACGGCGTCGCGAGCGTGATGCTCTACGCGAAATACGGCCGGATCGGCGTCGATATGTTGGCGTCGATCTTTCACGACCTTGGAATGGGCCAGGACGCCTCGTCGGTGCAGTTGGTCAAGGACACGATTCCGCTGCTCGCGCCCGACCATCCCGTCCGGACCTATGTGAAAAATTCGCCAGACATCGATGCCAGTACCGGCGTGGTGGACACATTTCTGCACGGGCGGCAGCGTTGTTACACGGTCACGGAGTGCATCGACCTGGTGACGTCGGCAGGTTTGGTCTTTCAGGAGTGGCTCTTCAAAACCCTGTACTACCCGCACGACATTCTGGCGCTGCCGGATCGGTTGAAATCAGCCCTGAACGGCTTGCCCGACGTCGAGATCTGGTCGTTGATGGAACGCATCAACGCCCTCAATTCAAGTCACACCTTTGTGGCTTGCCGCCCCGATCGGCCAACGGCGAACTACACCGTCGACTTCTCGTCAGCGGAAGCTCTTAACTACATCCCTGCGGTGCGAACGCTTTTCCGTATGGAAGGCAACATGGTCGTCATGCCACACGCGAGCGTGCCGCTGAGCCCAATCGAGATCCTCTTGGTTCGATTTGTCGATGGACGCCGCACTATTCGAGAGATCGCCGCGCTGGTGGCAACCAGTGGCGCATGGCAGCCCGGTGCCGCCGTGATTGAAGATCTCGCGCGAAAGGCATTTCAGAACCTTTGGCGTCTCGACTTTTTGGCAATGGCCCGAACCCCGGTGGCGCCGACCAACCGAACCACGTCTTGAGGACTTAACCGGCCATCTGGATTTGCGACATTGCGTTAGAGGCCTGGTCGGGGCAGTGCTGACGAATGGTGTTGCCGGTCAAGACGCCGGCGTTTGTGGCGTTGTAGCCGCGGGACTCGAGCGTGGTCTCGATTGCGGCGAGGCTGGTGCCATCCCGCAACGCGGCGCAGATGTCGTAGCGGGAGTCGATGGTGGCGGCGTCCGCGGGCGCCGGGAGCGCCAGAGCCGCGGCCATTGCGGCCCCGGCCGCAAAGAGCGACCAACGGATCATGTTGTGCCGGTGGGTGGTGGTCTGCCTCATGTCAGCCTCGCTGATGTCGAGGTCACCGTCTGATTAGTGGCCGTTACCGTCTACCAACAGCCGGATGCCCCAGCGTGTGCCCGATTCGCAGCGATGGTGACCCATTTCACGACGGCGGCCAATTGTGGTCTGCGGCTTGTGTTGAACACCTAAGCTGAAGCACGCTGGAACTCGCACACCGCGATCCACAGGGAGGCCCGCTATGACGAGGTTTCATCGCCACTTGGCCGCCACCATCGCGGTGGCATCCATTCCGCTGGCGGCTGCGGCCGTCGCAACGTCGGCCGTCACCGTTGCAGCGCCGCAGTGTGACCAGCGCGAATACAGACATTGCGTGAGCAGCTCGCCGCAGTGCGACCTCAACTGGGCGCGCAACGTCTGGACCGGTGAATGTCATCCGCAGCCAGCGCTACCGGACTGGTACGTGGTCCGGCCGGCTTACGCGCCACCGTATGCACCCGTCGATGTCCCGCCTCCGCCTCCCCCACCGCCATGGGCGACTCACATGCAACCGAGATGGGACGAAGGCAGCCAGCACTGGTTCTGGGCCGGGGTCTAGTAGCGGCGCAGGCTATTTCATAGCTTGCGAACCCCGCGGAGGATCTTCGCAAACGGGTTTCCGGCGGCGAGGCCGCGGCGAAGACTCGGCTGCAAGGTGCTTAAGTTCAGCAAGACCGGGTAGCGCAGCCCGTGATCACGCCAGTCCGCAAGCTGGTCCACGATCTCGTCGTGGGTGCCCTGCAGGCAGGCGTCTTTCAGCAGCGATAGCGGGACGTCAGAGGTGTACTTGAGCACGGACTCCTCGTCGAAGACCTGCGGGATGATGTCCTGAGAACCGGTGAAATCGTCGCCAAGCGGATGAGAGACACCGTGGCGCTTCCACAACTCCGCCGGCGCATTCAACGCGAACGTCTTCATCGCGGTCGACTCGAGCGCCTCGTCGATCTCGTGACGACTGCGACCGGTCACGGTGAAGAACAGGATCGCAGCGCCGATCGACGACGGATCCCGTCCGGCATCCGAAGCTGCGACTCGAACGGCCTCCAGGCCGCGGGCGTAATCCGCCGGCGAGAACACCGCCGCGGGAAACCATGTGTCGGCGTATCGACCGGTGGCCCGCAACATCCTGGGTCCGTGTGACGCGATCCAAATCTCCGGCCATTTACCGCGATAAGGCCACAGGTCGAATACCGCGTTGCGCAATGGGAAGAACGGCGAATCGCGGGTGACAAGTTCTCCCCCGGAGTTCCACAGCGCCCGGATGGTGGCCATCGCTTCCTCGAACCGCGCTACCGGTCGGGACCAGTCCACGCCGTACGGTTCGTTACCCTCACGCTCACCGGTGCCGATGCCGAGAATCGCCCGACCCTTGGTGAGTAGGTGCAGCGTCGCGGCGGCCTGCGCGGTGACCGCGGGATTGCGCCGACCGGTGTCGGTGACGCCGATCCCAAGGCGCATGCGGCCCAACCGATTTCGGGCGGCCAGATGCCCGAGCACCGTCCATGGCTCGAGGTTCGCGTCGACCTTCGGGGTCAACCGTGCGGCGCCGATGTATTTCGGTTGTGCCATTGCTCGCGGAAACAACGAATTCAAGTGATCGGCCAGCCAGAACGAATCCGCCCGGGCAGCCACCGCCGACAGGTAGCTACTTCGCGTCACCGCCATCGGCGAAAAACGCATGGGCAGCGCCTGCGCCGCCAAACCGACCTTCACAACTGACCCCCGCAGCCGGCGACCTACTGCTGACCGCCCGATCCTGCCACGCCGTTGCCCCGCGACGGGGACGGGCCGGCGCCCGCATTGGCCTGCTGCACGTATTGGGGGCAGTAGGCACTTACCGCGATCGCGGTGAACTTGGCGGCGCTGGTCGTACTTATTCCCGAATTCTGTTGCTGCACAAGTTGAACCACCTGTAGCCCCGGGTTTCCCTGCGCTAACAAGTCACACGTCGTGTGGCCCGCCTCGACGGCAGAGTTGGGATCGTTGAAGGTGATGCCGGCTTTGGTCAACGCGTCGACGAAGCTGGCGTCGACCCCCGGATTGGCGTGTGCCGGCACCGCTACACACAGCGCCGCGGCAATGCCAAGCGTCATGAATAGAAGTCTCATGACCTAATCATTGCCCAGATGATGCGCGGCGGCTCAGCCTGGTGTGATCACTGGCCGGTGGCAGATACCGGGGACAGCACGAGCCGTTTACGCGTCCTTCAACCCGCAGCCGGTGCGGCAGTGTTCGGCGCGCTGTGGTCAGCGGCGCGCTGGAGAAATTGCGGGCAGTAGGCGCTCGCCGCGATGGCGGTGAATTGTGCAGCCCTGGTGGTGTCCAGGCCCGGATTCTGGCGTGTCACTTGCTGGACGACATCGAGCTCCGGCCGACCTTGGTCCATCATTCCGCAGGCGGCTCTGGCGGCCTTGACCGCGCCGCTCTCGCTCTTGATGGTGATGCCCGCTTTCGTAAGCGAATCGAGAAAGCTCGCATCCAGACCCGGGTCAGCGTCGGCCGGACTCTCTTGTGCGAGTGCGGCCAGAGCCAGCAAGGCGGCTCCCACCACCATTACCAGCCAACGTGTCATCGGAACATCGTCGCGCACCTTGCCTCTTTTGTCTCGCCCACCGAACCGCCACATCGACTGCGAGGTGCTGACAAGATCGGATGAATGGCCGAAAGAATCGAAGTCCAGCGCACCATCACCGCCCCGCCCGCCGACATCTTCGCCGTCCTCTGCGACCCGCAGGGTCACGTCGCCATCGATTCATCAGGCATGCTGCAGGACGCCGAAGGCGCCGCGGTTGCCGCTGCCGGTGACAGCTTTGTCGTGCACATGGACCGGGAGTCCCTCAATGACTTTCCGGATCTCGGCAGGTACGACGTCACCGTCACCATCCGCGATTTCGAGCAGGACCAGCTGATCGCCTGGACCGTGCTGGGTCAGATCCGGCCCCAGATCGGTCACGTTTACGGCTACCGCCTCGAGCCTGACAAGCAGGGCGACGGCACGCTGGTCACGTCGTTCTACGACTGGTCGCAGATCGACGAAAAGTGGCGCGAAGCCGGGATTTTCCCGGTGATCTCGGAAACCGCACTACGCGCGTCGCTCGGCATCCTGGATCGCACGGTCCGACGCGGTTACCCGAAAGGCTGAACCGAGGGCGTCAACGCTAAGTTGACGGGCGTGCAGCGTCAACCTACTGTTGACGACATGGCCCACTCGGTTCGCCTCGACGAGATGATCAACACCATCAAGGAGGTGCACCCGGATGTGCTCGATCAACTCAGTGACGCGGTGTTGGCCGCCGAACATCTGGGCGAGGTCGCCGACCACCTGATCGGGCATTTCGTCGACCAGGCGCGTCGATCCGGCGCTTCCTGGACCGACATCGGCAAGAGCATGGGCGTGACCAAACAGGCCGCCCAAAAGCGCTTCGTACCGCGCGCCGAGACCGCCACTCTGGACGCTGGCGGCGGCTTCGAACGCTTCACGCCCCGCGCCCGCGATTCGGTGGTCACCGCCCAGATCGCCGCGCGCGAGGCGGACAACAACGAGATCACGCCCGAGCACCTGATTCTCGGAGTGCTGAACGACCCCGAGGCACTTGTCACCAAGCTGCTGCGCGCGCAGCGCGTCGACCCCGAGTCGCTTCGCACGTCGATCACGCTGCCGCCGCCGGCCGATAAGGTGCCGGCACTCATCCCGTTCAGCGGTACCGCCCGCAAGGCGCTCGAGCTGACCTTCCGCGAAGCACTTCGACTGGGCCACAACTACATTGGCACCGAGCATGTTCTGCTTGCGCTACTCGAACTCGAAGACGGCAATGGTCCGCTACATCAGGCCGGCGTCGACAAGGACCGCGCCGAGGCCGATCTGGCCGCCGTACTGAAGTCGCTGGCCATCGGCAAGAAAAGCTGAGGGTTGCATAACCCGACGACGTGAGCCCGGCAGTGTGCCATCATGCGATGGTCGCTGAGGAGGGACAGATGCGCCGCCACCTGATTGCCGTGATCACCGTTATCGCGGCCACGTTCATTGCGGTACCCCGCGCGTCGGCGGGAGATGCTCCCATCGGCCATCTCGGTGACACGTTGCGAGTCGACACCGGGAAAATGATCGCCGACGTCACGGTAAGCAGCGTGCAACCGGTCGACCCGCCGCCCGGGTTCGGCTACAACCGGGTTGGCATTCCGGTCAAGAGTTTTCCGAACAGCGCCGTCGTGCGTGCCGATGTGGCAATCCACGCGGTTCGGGTGCCCAACCCGTATCAGATGGTCACCGATTTCACCTTCGACGGAGTCACCCCGTTCGGCGACGCCTACAAGTCCCGCGCCTCCGACGCGCCCGACGCGCTGGACGCGGCGCTGACCAACGCGCCGGCCGGATCGATCGTTCGCGGTGGTGTGTACTGGGAGGCCTACCGCGATCCGGTCTCCACTGTTGTTCTGCTGGACAAGAAGACGGGCTATCACCTCGCGCAGTGGAACCTGTAGCGCGTATCGCCACCGCGGATTCCGTCGACGCAGTCGAGTTGGCTGCGGTTGCCGCGCGTACATTCCCGTTGGCCTGTCCCCCGTCGGTGGCACTGCGCGACATTGCCGCGCACATCGACGCGCACCTGTCCGACGTGCGCTTCACCGACTATCTGGCCGACCCGCAGCGGCTGATCTTCACCACCAGCGACGAAGGCCGAATCAGCGGTTACGCCATGCTGATTCGCGGTGTGCCCGACGATCCTGACGTGCAGAGCGCCGTCGACATTCGGCCCGCGACCGAGCTGTCGAAGATGTATGTGCTGCCGGCGCATCACGGCTCGGGTGCGGCGGCTGCGTTGATGGACGCTGCGCTCATTGGGGCCGCAGACTGGGGTGATCGCTGCGTCTGGCTCGGCGTCAATCAGAAAAACGAACGCGCTCAACGGTTTTACCAGAAGAGTGGCTTCACGGTAAGCGGCAACAGGAGTTTCCGGTTGGGCGGCCATCTAGAAAGCGACTACGTGATGGTCAGACCGATTACGCGTTGACGGCGGCGCTCAGCGCGAGCAGTCGTGAGGTGGCTCGCAAGTATTTCTTGCGGAAGCCGCCGGACAGCATCTCCGCGCTGAAGATGCGGTCGAGCTTTTCCCCGGAGGCCAGCACCGGAATGCCGGCGTCGTAGAGCCGATCGGTCAGCGCCACGATTCGCAACGCGACGTTCTGATCCTCGATCGGCGTGCACACCGGTCAGGCAGACCACCGACACACCCTCGATCAGTGCCAGATATCGCGAGGGATGCATGGTGGCCAGGTGGGCGCAGAGCTCGTCGAAGTCGTCGAGGGTCGCACCCGCCACCCGCGCGGCGCGGTCGGCGACCTCGTCGTCGGACGGCGGCCGGGGCGCAGGCGGCAAATCGCGGTGCCGGTAGTCGGGCCCCTCGATTCGAACCACGTCGAAAATCTGTGCCAGCGTGCTGATTTCGCGTAGAAAATCCTGCGCCGCGAAACGCCCCTCGCCGAGCTGCTCGGGCAGCGTGTTGGAGGTGGCGGCCACCGACACACCGCGCTCGACGAGCTGCGAGAGCAGCCGTGAGACCAGCGTGGTGTTTCCCGGATCGTCGAGTTCGAACTCGTCGATGCACAGCAGCGTGTAATCGCCGAGCAGCTCGACGCATTCGACAAAACCGAACACCCCGGCGAGCTGCGTGAGCTCCATGAACGTCGCAAATGCTTTCGCGTGCAGGGCATCGTCGGGCAGCTGACGGTACGCGGCGGCGAGCAGATGCGTCTTGCCGACACCGAATCCGCCATCCAGGTACAGCCCGACGCCCGGCAACACCTCGCGGCGGCCGAACAACCTCTTGCGGCCGCTACGGCGTTCGACAGCGTCCCGACAGAAGCGTTGGCAGGCGACGACGGCCGCAGATTGGGACGGCTCCGCCGGGTCGGGGTGATAGCCGGCGAAACTGGCAGTCGGCGAATGTCGGCGGCGGCGTCAGCTGGGCGACAAGCCGCTCGGGCGACACCGTCGGCTGCCGGTCGACCAGACGAGCAACCCCGTGCATGCACGCACCCTATCGACGTGTTGCAATCATGCACATGGCTGACCTTTCAGCTGACGGCTCCGGCGCCGTGCAGATGCGACTGCTCGGCTCCTCGCGTGACGTCGACGGCGGTGATCTTTCCGATTTCTACGGCTACCCCACCGACCGCGCAGACTCCGGCGGCGTGTGGTTGCGCGCCAACTTCATTGCCAGCCTTGACGGCGGCGCCACGTTCGGCGGCAAGTCCGGCCAGCTGGGTGGCCCCGGCGACCGGGCAGTGTTCGGCGCGCTGCGGGAGATGGCCGACGTGATCCTGGTCGGCGCGGGCACTGTGCGCACCGAGGGCTACGCCGGCGCCCGACCGAACGTCGCGCAGCGGCAACGCCGCCAAACCCGCGGGCAAACCGAAGTCCCCCAGTTGGCGATCGTGACCAATTCCGGTCGCCTGGAGAGAGATATGCCGGTGTTCACCCGTACCGAGGTGCCGCCGCTGGTCTGCACGTGCACGGCCGCGGCCGATCAGACTCGGCGCACGCTGGCCGGCCTCGCCGACGTGATCGACTGCTCGATCGGCGACCCGGACAGCGTCGACTCCGCCTCGGTACTGGCCGTGCTGGCCCAGCGCGGGCTGCCGCGGGTCCTGACCGAGGGCGGCCCCACGCTGTTCAGTTCGTTCGTCGAGCACGGCCTACTCGACGAGCTGTGCCTGACGATCGCGCCGACCCTCGTCGGCGGGAGCGCCGAGCGCATCGCCACCGGCTCGGAGCAAGTGCTGACCGCCATGCGGTGCGCGCACATCCTCACCGACGACGACGGCTACCTGTACACGCGCTACGTGCGCAACGACGCCTGACGACGATGCGGGCCGGGAACCGCCCTGCTAAGGAGCCAGGCCATAGGCCCTGTTCGATCAGCCAATCGCTACTGTGGTCGGCATGAGCAGGCGCGCCGCATTCACCACGTCGCTGATCGTGGTGACCGCATTACTGGCCGGCTGTGCGCCCGGCCTGGCCGCCAACCCGCACTTCGCCACCGACTCCGGCGCCCGGCCGCAGGGTAAGGCACCGAAGACGACGACACCCAGCGGGCCACCGCCGATAGCCAAACCGAAGAACGAATTGTCCTGGCACGACTGCACATCAAAGGAATTCAGCGATGCCGGCGCCCCTGCGCCCGCCGGCGTCAAGCTGGATTGCGCGAGCTACGACGCCGACCTCGACCCGGTGAACGGGGCTGCCGGATCGCTGAGCATCGGCGTGGTGCGCGCCAAATCGCAGAAGACTCCCGACGATGCCGGCCCCCTGGTGTTCACCACCGGCACCGACCTGCCGTCATCGCTGCAGCTGCCGGTCTGGCTGGCACGCGCCGGCGCCGACGTGCTCAACAAACATCCCATCGTCGCCGTCGACCGACGCGGCATGGGCAGCTCGAGCCCGGTCGACTGCCTCGAGCAGTTCGATCGCCAGGAGATCCACGACCAGGCGCAATTCGAAGCCGGCAACGACCCGGTCGCCAACCTCGCGGACATCGTGCACAATGCCACCACCAGCTGCACCGACACCATCGCACCCGGAGACTCCGCCTACGACAACACCCATGCCGCGACCGACATCGATCGGCTGCGCAGCATCTGGGACGTGCCGGCGCTGGCGCTGATCGGTATCGGAAACGGCGCCCAGGTGGCGCTGTCGTACGCCAGCGCGCACCCGGACAAGGTCGCCCGGCTGGTCCTCGACTCCCCGCTGGCTTTGGGCGTGGGCGCTGAAGCCGCCGCCGAGCAGAGAGTCAAAGGCCAGCAGGCGGCGCTGGACGCATTCGCGGCTCAATGCGCCGCGGTGAACTGTCCGCTGGGACCCGACCCGAAAGCCGCCGTCAGCGCGCTTCTGGACGATGCGCGCACCGGCCACGGGCCGGCCGGCGCCTCGGTAGCCTCCATCGTCAGCGCGATCAGCACCGCGCTGGGCTACCCGACCGGCGACCGGGTCGGCACCACCAACGAACTGGCCACCGCGCTGGCCAACGCCCGTACTGGAGACACCAACCTGCTGGCCAACCTGATCAATCGCGCGCAGAGCACCAGGGGAACCGACGGGCAGTTCGTCAACTCGTGCAGCGACGCGGTCAACCGGCCCACACCGGACCGGATCCGGGAACTGGTGGTTGCCTGGGGCAAGCTCTACCCGCAGTTCGGCACCGTGGGCGCGCTCAGTCTGGTCAAGTGCGTCTCCTGGCCGAGCACGACGCCCCCGCAGCCACCGAAAAAGCTCACGGTCAACGTGATGCTGATGGGCGTGCAAGACGATCCGATCGTCGGGTCCGAGGGTGTCTCGGCCACCGCCGCCACCATCATCAACGCCACCGCCGCCAGCAAGCGGGTGATGTGGCAGGGCATCGGCCACGGCGCCAGCGTCTACTCGCCATGCACGGTGCCGCCGCTGGTCGGCTACCTGGACAGCGGCAGCTTGCCGGCCACCGACACCTACTGTCCCGCCTGATTCGTCGGCCCGTATAAGGTTCCGCTCGTGACGGCAGTCGAACCCCCACGCGGCGGTCTCCGCGGCTTGGCTCACGACATCTTTGCTCCCCGCACCGCGGCGCCGACCACCGCGACTGTGCTTCGCTCCGTGCTATGGCCGGTGGCCATCCTTGCGGTCATCCACCGCACCATCGTGGTCACCACGAACGGCAACATCACCGACGACTTCAAGCCGGTATACCGCGCGGTGCTGAACTTCCGATACGGCTGGGACATCTACAACGAGCACTTCGACTACGTCGACCCGCACTACCTGTATCCGCCCGGCGGCACGCTGATCATGGCGCCGTTCGGCTACCTGCCGTTCGCGGAATCGCGATACCTGTTCGTCGCGATCAACAGCGCCGCCATCGTCCTAGCCGCGTACGTGCTTCTCAAGATGTTCAAATTCAGCCTGAGTTCGGTGGCGGCGCCGGCGCTGTTATTGGCGATGTTCTGCACCGAATCCGTCACCAACACATTGGTTTTCACCAATATCAATGGTGTGATCCTGTTGTTCGAGGTGCTGTTTTTGTGGTGGCTGCTCGACGGCCGGGCAAGCCGGCAATGGTGGGCCGGCATTGCGATCGGTCTGACCTTGGTGGTCAAGCCGGCACTCGGCCCACTGCTGCTGCTGCCACTGGTGAACCGGCAATGGCGCACTATCGTTACGGCCTTCGTGGTGCCCGCCGTATTCAATCTGGCGGCCTGGCATCTGGTCGTTCATCCCGGGGACTTCATCACCCGCACCGTGCCCTACATGCTGGGTGTCCGCGACTATTTCAACAGCTCGATCGAAGGCAACGGCGTCTATTTCGGCCTGCCGTTCTGGCTGATTCACCTTTTGCGAATCCTGTTCACGCTGTTGGCCATTGGAAGCCTCTGGCTGCTGTACCGCTACTACCGCACCCGCGACCCGCTGTTCTGGATCACCACCTCGTCGGGTGTGCTGCTGCTGTGGTCGTGGCTGGTGCTGGCATTGGCCCAGGGCTACTACTCGATGATGTTGTTCCCGTTCTTGATGACGGTGGTGCTGCGTAACTCGGTGATCCGCAACTGGCCGGCGTGGCTGGGTATCTATGGATTCCTGACCATGGACCGCTGGCTGCTGCTCAACTGGATGTTCGTCGGCCGGCCGCTGGAGTACCTCAAGATCACCTACGGCTGGTCGCTGCTGCTGATCGTGACGTTCTGCGTGCTGTACTTCCGCTACCGGGACGCCAAAGCCGAGAACCGGCTTGATCAGGGCATCGACCCGGCCTGGCTGACGGCCGAGCAACCGCGCGCCGCGGTGATCGCAAGCGCGGCGGAGCCGGGTGCAGCGGGTCACCGCCATGAGGGTTAGCGTGGATGCATGACCGCTCCTCGCGTACAACTCAGCGACGACGAATGGCGCAAGAAACTCAACCCGCAGGAGTTCGACGTGCTGCGCCGCGCCGGCACCGAACGTCCGTTTGTCGGTGAGTACACCGACACCAAGACCGAAGGCGTTTACAACTGCCGGGCTTGCGGCGCCGAACTGTTCCGCAGCACCGAGAAGTTCGAATCCCACTGCGGTTGGCCGTCGTTCTTCGATCCGGCGAATTCCGACGCGGTGATCCTGCGACCCGACCATTCGTTGGGTGCGACGCGCGTCGAGGTGTTGTGCGCCAACTGTCACAGTCACCTGGGCCACGTCTTCGAGGGCGAGGGCTACCCGACTCCGACGGATCAGCGGTACTGCATCAACTCGATTTCGCTGAGCCTGGCACCGGCCGATTCCTGATCTTCACACCCTGACCGACTCTGCGAGGATGCGGCGGATGTCGAATGCCACCGCCGCGGACGCCGATCCGGGAGTGCTCGACGAGCCCGTCTGGCAGGCCCTCACCGGACCACACCGTCGCTTCGCGGTGACGCCTCCGGAACGCGCCTGCCGCTATCGGGTGGACGTCGCACCCTTCGGCGCTTTGTACGACGTCAACGACCCGCAGGCATGGATTGATCTGGCCGCACTGTGCAGCCCTGCAGGCCGGGTGGCCCTCGAAGCGCACGGGGCGGTCAGCGTGCCGGCGGACTGGGCAGTGGCCACCGTCCTGCCGGTTGCCCAGATGATCGCGCCGGCACACGGACTCACAACCGATGTGCCGACGGAACCCCTTGTCGCGCTGAGCAAGAAAGACGCGGCCGAGATGGTGGCGCTGGCCGAGCTCACTCGTCCCGGCCCGTTCGCAACCTCGACCGTCGAACTGGGTGGCTATCTGGGAGTGCGACGCGCGGGCAGGCTGGTGGCAATGGCCGGGCGTCGCCTACACCTGCCCGGCTGGATCGAGATCAGCGCAGTGTGCACCCACCCGGATCATCGCGGTCAGGGTTTGTCGCGGATGCTGACGACCGCCGTGGAAGCAGCGATCCGAGCCGAGGGTCACCGCGCCTTCTTGCATGTCCTGCACGAGAACACCAGCGCGATCGCGCTTTACCGCCGACTCGGCTTCACCACCCGCGCCGACATGACGATCACCGTGGTGCACCCGCGGACCTAATCCACCCGGGTGGCGTGAACTTCCCAGAACGGGGCGTGCGCGCGGCCGGCGGTCAGCCACGGCTCGATGGTCCGGAAACGATCGGCCACCGCCTTCATCTGCTCGGCCATTTCGGGAGTGCGCTGCAGCATCCGGTCGAAATTCTCCGAGCTCATGTTGATCTGGTAGGTCGTTGGCCCCAAATAGGTGATTTCCCAGCCCGCGTCCGGCAGCACCCCCCGGAAGTCGTCCTCGGACAGCGAACGCGGCATGTAGAACCCGTTGATATTGCCGATACCGAATTCGAACATGTACAGCCGCGCCCCCGGTTTGGTGGCCCGGTGCAGAGCCCGCGCGTAGGACCGCTGTAGCTCCGGCTCGGTCGAAAACGTGTGGTAGAAGGCGCAATCCACGACCGTGTCGAAATGGTTGTCCAGCCCGTCGAGCTTCGTCGCATCAGCCAGCTGGAAATTCACCGACACGCCCGCTCTGCGGGCATTCTCGCGGGCCCGTTCCAGGGCGGTTTCCGACCCGTCAATCCCGGTGGCCGAGTAGCCCTTTGACGCATAATAGATGGCGTGATGCCCCGGCCCGGTACCCGGATCGAGGACCTCGCCCTTGATCGCACCCAGCGCGACCAGTTGCTGTACCACCGGCTGCGGGCCGCCGATGTCCCAGGGTGTCGCGGCCGGCAAGCCGTGCGCGACGGAGGCGTCGCGGTACATCTCTTCGAAGCGGGTGGGATCAGTGGGATCGAATTGCGTTGTCATGTCTGCTCCTCTGCTGCCGGGTCAGGGCAGCGAATTGACCAATTGCTCGACCGGCACCCGCGGCCCGGTGAAAAATGGCGTCTCTTCGCGGGTGTGTCGTCGCGCGTCGGTGGCGCGGAGTTCCCGCATCAGATCGACAATGCGGTGTAGCTCCGGCGCCTCGAACGCCAGCAGCCATTCATAGTCGCCGAGCGCGAACGCCGGCACGGTGTTCGCACGAACGTCCTTGTACTCGCGGGCTGCCATGCCGTGCTCGGCGAGCATCCTTCGCCGCTCCTCGTCGGGCAGCAGGTACCACTCGTAGGACCGCACAAACGGGTAGACGCAGATGTAGTTGCCCGGCTCCTCGCCGGCCAGGAACGCCGGGATATGGCTCTTGTTGAACTCGGCCGGTCGGTGCAGCGCGACGCTGCTCCACACCGGCGTCGACGCCCGGCCCAGCGTGGTGGTGCGGCGGAAGTCGGAGTAAGCGGCCTGCAGCGCCTCGACGTGCTCAGCGTGCGTCCAGATCATGAAGTCGGCGTCGGCCCGTAAGCCGGCGACGTCGTAGAGACCGCGGACTACGACTCCCTGGTCTTCGCGCTGCTTGAAGAAGGTCGCGGTTTCGTCAACGACCGCCTCCCGGTGATCGCCCAGTTCACCCGCGCGGACCGAGAACACGGAGAACATCAGGTAACGGACGGTCGAGTTGAGAGCGTCGTAGTCCAAGCGAGCCATGAGAACTATCGTGCCACGGGTGTTTCAACGGCCCGGACGGCGGCAGCGGCGGCCCGCCCGGCGGCGCCCACACAGGCCGGGACTCCGATTCCGTCGAGGTAGCTGCCCGCCACCTGACATGTCGGCGGCAGACCGGCCCTCAGTTCGGCGACCAGGTCGCGGTGCCCGGGCCCGTATTGCGGCATCGCGTCCGGCCAACGCTGCACGTGGACGTCGACCGGCTCAACGGCGAGGTCGAAAACGGTGGACAGGTCGTCCAGTGCCCAGGTCAGCAGCTCGTCATCGGTCGCGCGCGTCGCCAGGTCATCACCGAAACGGCCGAACGACAGTCGCAACAGTTCCACGTCGGTGCGCCGCCCCCATTTCCGCGACGACAAGGTAATTGCTTTGGCGTGCAACCGTTCTCCGCTGGCCACCAGGACGCCGGAGTTCTGCGGGAAGGCGAGCCCCCGGGGCACGGCCATCGCCAGCACCGCCGAGGAGGCACTGTCGATCCGGCCGGCCGCGGCCGCAGTGCGCGCGGCGACCTTGTCGACCAACCCGGCGAGCCGCGCTGCCGGGACGGCGAAGATCACCGCGTCGGCGTGCCACTGTTCGCCGGTGGAGTCCCGCAGCGTCCAGCCCTGGCCGGCGGCTTCGACGCCGTCGATTGCAGCCTGCACCCACCGGAAACGGCTGCGGCGGGCCAACTCCTCCACCAGCACGGTGTATCCCCCGCCCACCGCACCGAAGATCGGGCCGGCGGTGATGCTGCTGAGCGCTTGACGGACCGCGTCGGTAATGCTTCTGGCGCCGACGTCCAGACCCGCGGCCAGCGTCGGGGCAGCCGATCGAAGGCCGATGGTCGCCGATGATCCCGCGTAGACCCCGCCGAGCATCGGATCCACGGACCGGGCCACCACCTGCTCGCCGAATCGGTCGGCGAGCAGGTCGGCAACCGACGGGTCGGCGCCGGCCTGCCAACTCAACGGCTGATCGGGTTCCTCGGCAATACGGGCGAGGGTGGCGTCGTTGACCAGGCCGGCCATCGACTCCGCCGACGAGGGGATGCCGATGAGCGTTCCAGTCGGCAATGGGTGCAGCCGGGCCTGGCTGTAGATCAGTGGGCGTGCCCCGGTGGTGCCGAGTTGTTCATTGGCCAGGCCCAATTCGGCTAGCAGCGCGGGCATTTCGGGTCGGCGCACCACGAACGCTTCGGCGCCGACGTCAACCGCAACTCCGGCGACCCGCTCGGTTCGCAGCACGCCACCGAGCCGGTCGGACGGCTCGAACAGGGTGATGCTCGCCCGGTCGCCGGCGGTCTGACGCAGCCGGTACGCGGCAGCCAGGCCTGAAATCCCGCCGCCGACAACGCAATATCGCTTGACGGATGTCATAAGGAGTGGATCAGCGCTACCAGGTCAGTGAGGATCACCGGATCGGTCTCTGGCAGCACGCCGTGGCCGAGGTTGAAGATGTGCCCGGCCGCGCCGGCATCCACGGCACGGCGCCCGTCGTCGACCACCGCGCGCGCGACCTGCTCGACTGCCGGCCAGCCGGCCAGTAGCACCGCCGGATCGAGGTTGCCCTGCAACGACTTACCGCCCTCGACCCGCGCCGCCGCATCGACCAGCGAGGTCCGCCAGTCGACCCCGACCACCGTCGCGCCGGCCTGCGACATGGCGCCCAGCAGTTCGGCGGTGCCGACCCCGAAGTGTGTCATCGGAACGCCGCGTTCGGCCAGTGCGGCGAATACCCGGGAGCTGTGCGGCAGCACATGCCTGCGGTAGTCGGCCAGCGACAGGACGCCGGCCCACGAGTCGAACACCTGAATCGCGTCCACCCCGGCGTCGAGTTGAACCCGTAGGAATCCAATGGTCAGGTCGGTGAGCTTCGCCATCAGCGCATGCCAGCAGTCGGGTTCAGACAGCATCATCGCCTTGGTTTTGGCGTGATTGCGGCTCGGACCGCCCTCGACCAGATAGGACGCCAGCGTGAACGGTGCGCCGGCGAAACCGATCAGCGGCACCTGACCAAGCTCGCCCACCAGCAACGAGACCGCATCCGAAACCGGTTGAACGCCACTCGGATCGAGCGGCCTCAGGGCGTCGACATCGGCGGCGGTGCGCACCGGTGCCGCGATGACCGGGCCGACATCGGCCACGATGTCCACGTCGACACCGGCCCCGCGTAGCGGAACTACGATGTCGGAGAACAGGATTGCGGCGTCGACATCGTGACGGCGGATCGGCTGCAGCGTGATCTCGGCGATCAGTTCGGCGTTGAAGCAGGCTTCCATCATGGTGTTCTGCTTACGCAGCTCGCGGTATTCCGGCAGCGAGCGGCCGGCCTGGCGCATGAACCACACCGGCACCCGGTTGGGTTTGCGGCCGGCGGCCGCGGCCAGATACGGCGACTCGGGGAGCGTGCGGCGGTCACTCATCAGCCTCAATGCTGCCACGACCGGCCGATGGACGGGTGCGGCGGGCGGCGGTGCGGCCCGTGCGTAACCTCGTCGTCGGTAATGCCCGTGAGCCAGTGATCAGGAGCCCGGATGCCAGTTCGCCAGCCAGCAGTCAGCTACGACGAGTTCCCCAGCCTGCGAGTCGAACGCGCCGAGCACGGCGTGCTGCACGTGGTGCTCGACTCACCCGGGCTCAACTCGGTCGGACCCCAGATGCACCGCGACCTCGCCGACATCTGGCCCGCCATCGGCCGCGACCCCGCCGTGCGCGCGGTGCTGGTCCGCGGGGAAGGCAAAGCGTTCTCCTCGGGAGGCAGCTTCGACCTGATCGACGAGACGATGGGTGAGTTCGACGACCGGATGCGGATCATGCGCGAGGCCCGCGACCTGGTGCTCAACATGGTCAACCTGGACAAGCCGGTGATCTCGGCGATTCACGGTGCCGCGGTGGGGGCGGGTCTGGTCGTGGCCTTGCTCGCCGACGTGTCGGTGGCCGGGCGCACCGCCAAGATCATCGACGGGCACACCAAGCTGGGCGTTGCCGCCGGCGATCATGCCGCCATCTGCTGGCCACTGCTGGTCGGGATGGCCAAAGCCAAGTACTACCTGCTCACCTGCGCGCCGCTGTCCGGCGAGGAAGCCGAACGCATCGGGCTGGTGTCGCTGTGTGTGGACGACGGCGACGTGCTCGACACCGCTAGCCGGATCGCGAACGAGTTGGCGCAAGGGGCCCAGTCGGCGATCCGGTTCACCAAACACAGCCTCAACCACTGGTACCGGATGGCCGCGCCGGCCTTCGAAACATCCCTTGGCCTGGAATTCCTGAGCTTCAGCGGACCCGATGTGCGCGAGGGCCTGGCCGCTCACCGCGAGAAACGGCCGGCCGATTTCACCGGCGACCACGCGCCATGACGGTGCCGTATCAGCCCGTCACGACCGCGCCCCTTCGACCGAAACGGCGCGCCTGTCTCCGCGTGTCGACGGATAGGTCTACCGTCAAACGCTGTAAACCGCCAGCAACGCTGCGAGGCGGTGCGAAGCGAGGAGGTGCGGCGCCCATGACAGCAGCCGAGCCGGTCCCGTTTCGCGAGGCCGTGGAGGCGATGAGCGGAGCCAGCGTCCGGCCCGAAATCGAACTGGGCCCCATCCGCCCGCCACAGCGTCTCGCGCCCTACAGCTACGCGCTGGGCGCCGAAGTGAAGCGGCCGGAGGTCGATGTCGTCCCGGAGCGGTCGGACGGTGACGCGTTCGGCCGATTGATCCTGCTCTACGACCCGGAGGGCGCCGACGCGTGGGACGGCACCATGCGCCTGGTCGCCTACATCCAGGCCGACCTGGATTCCAGCGAAGCCGTCGACCCGCTGTTACCGGAGGTCGCCTGGAGCTGGCTGGTCGAGGCACTGGACGCGCGCGCCGAGCAGGTCACCGCGCTCGGTGGCACGGTGACTGCCACCACCTCGGTGCGCTACGGCGACATCTCCGGACCGCCGCGGGCTCACCAGTTAGAGCTGCGCGCGTCCTGGACCGCACTCACCACCGACATCGGTACCCATGTCGAGGCGTTCTGCGAGGTACTCGAGCACGCCGCGGGGCTGCCGCCGGTCGGGGTGACAGATTTGGGCACCCGGTCGCGCGTTTGACATGGCCGGCGAGCCGACAGAACCCACTACCGACGCACCCGATGCCGCGGAACCCGACGTCACGCCGCTGTTGCATCCCGCCGACGGCGTGCCCGACCTGTCAACCAGTCCCGACGAGATCAAAGCCGCCGCAACGCTGTTGGCCGGCGGCCACGGCCCGTTCGCGGTGGATGCCGAGCGGGCTTCCGGATTCCGGTATTCCAACCGCGCTTATCTGATTCAGATCCGCCGGGCCGGAGCGGGCACGGTGCTGATCGACCCGGTCAGCCACGGCGGCGACTCGCTGTCCGTGCTGCGGCCCGTCGCCGATGTGATGGCGTCCGACGAGTGGATTCTGCACGCAGCCGACCAGGATCTGCCATGCCTGGCCGAAGTGGGCATGCAGCCACCGGCGCTGTATGACACCGAATTGGCCGGGCGGCTGGCCGGTTTCGACCGGGTCAACTTGGCGGCGATGGCGCAACGCCTGCTCGGTGTGGGATTGGCCAAAGGCCATGGCGCGGCGGACTGGTCTCGGCGTCCGCTGCCGGACGCGTGGCTCAACTACGCGGCGCTCGACGTCGAGGTGCTCATCGCCCTGCGCGACGCTGTCGCGGCTGAGCTCGAGAAGCAGGACAAAACCGCTTGGGCGGCAGAAGAATTCGACTACCTTCGCAGCAGCGCTGGTCAGAGCCCGCCGACGACCCGCCGGGACCGGTGGCGCCGCACGTCCGGCATTCACAAGGTGCGCAATCAACGCGGCCTGGCTGCGGTCCGGGAATTGTGGACGGTGCGAGACGAAATCGCGCAGCGACGAGACATCGCACCGGGGCGCATCCTGCCCGACTCGGCGATCATCGATGCCGCAGCCGCCGACCCGAAAACCCTCGACGACTTGGTCGCATTGCCGATCTTCGGCGGAAAAAGGCAACGCCGCAGCGCCTCCACCTGGCTGGCGGCGCTCAAGGCCGCACGCGAAAACCCCGGTCCCGCCGAGGACGCCGAGTCGCCCAACGGCCCGCCCCCGCCGGCCCGCTGGGCCCGCCGACGGCCGGAGGCGGCCGTGCGACTCGACGCGGCCCGTGCGGCGCTGCGGGATTTGTCAGAGCGGGTGTCGGTGCCGACCGAGAATCTGGTCACGCCCGAACTGATCCGCCGGCTGTGCTGGGACTGGGAAGGCGGCGCCGGTGACGTGGCAGTGGCGGTCGATGAGTTCCTCGCCGCCGGACAGGCCCGCAACTGGCAGCGCACGCTGACCGTCCCAGTGTTGGCCGTGGCGTTGCAATCCCCGCCAAGCCCCGAGACGTAAGCCATTGCGACGCCGCCCGGCGTGTCGTGGCAGAGGTTTACGTGTCGCGGAGCGAAACGCAGCGCCCCGCAGCTAATCCAGCTGCTCAGTAATCGAGGCCCCGGATTCGTCGACACTCTGACCAGAGAGCGCCGCGATCCATCCGGTGATGCGACGCGACACGTGCTGGTCGGTCAGACCGGCGTCGGCCAGCACCTCACCACGTGACGCATGATCGAAGAACTGTTGCGGCAGACCGACATCGCGGCACGGCACGTCGATCTCGGCAGCCCGCAGCGCCGCTGACACAGCCGAGCCGACACCCCCGGCCACCCCGTTGTCTTCCAGCGTGACAACGACCTTGTGCGCTATCGCCAACTCCCCCAGCGCATCGGACACCGGCAGCACCCACCGCGGGTCCACCACCGTCACCCCGATGCCCTGGTCATGCAGACCGTTCGGCGACGGCCAACGCCATCGACGCGAACGCCCCGACCGCCACCAGCAGCACGTCCGCGCCAAGACCGTCGGCCGGCATCGCAAGCACGTCCACACCGGCATGTTGACTGCACCGCCGGAATATTCTCGCCGACATCGCCTTTCGGGAACCTGATCACCGTCGGACCGTCATCGACGGCCAGCGCCTCGCCGAGCTCCTCACGCAGGCGGGCCCCGTCGCGCGGTGCGGCCACCCGGATGCCGGGCACGATGCCCAACAGCGACATGTCCCACATGCCGTTGTGGCTGGCGCCGTCGTTGCCGGTGACCCCGGCCCGGTCGAGCACGATCGTGACGGGCAGCTTGTGCAGCGCGACGTCCATCATGATCTGGTCGAACGCCCGGTTGAGGAACGTCGCGTAAATCGCGACGACGGGATGCATGCCGCCCATCGCCAACCCGGCCGCCGACGTCAGTGCGTGCTGCTCGGCTATACCGACGTCAAACAACCTGTCCGGGAAGCGTTCTCCGAACGCGGTCAACCCGGTCGGCCCGGGCATCGCCGCGGTGATCGCGACGATGTCGCGGCGTTTGACCGCTTGCTCGATCAGCGACTCGGAGAAGGCCGCCGTCCAACTCGGCCCGGGAATCTTGGTGGCCAACCCGGTCACCGGGTCGATCACCCCGCAGGAATGCATCTGGTCGGCCTCGTCGTCCTCGGCCGGGCCGTAGCCGCGGCCTTTCTGGGTGACGACGTGCACCACCACCGGACCGTGGAATCCGCGGGCCCGGCGCAGCGCAGCCTCGACCGCGTGCTCGTCATGACCGTCGACCGGACCCATGTACTTCAGACCGAGATCGGTGAACAGCAGCTGCGGCGAAAGTGCGTCCTTCACACCCGCTTTCACGCTGTGGATGAACTGGTAGGCCAGATCACCGAAGACCGGCATGCCGCGCACCGCGCTGCGACCCCGCTCCAACAGACTCTCGTAGCCGGGCTGCAGCCGAAGCATCGCGAGGTGATTGGCCAGGCCGCCGAACGTCGGCGCGTAGCTGCGCCCGTTGTCATTGACGACGATCACCACCGGCCGCCGCGCCGCCGCGATGTTGTTCAGCGCCTCCCAGCACATGCCGCCGGTGAGCGCGCCGTCGCCGACCACCGCGACCACATGCCGGTTGCGATGGCCGGTCAGCTCGAAGGCCTTGGCCAGCCCGTCGGCGTAGGACAACGCGGCGCTCGCATGGCTCGACTCGACCCAGTCGTGCTCGCTCTCCGAGCGCGACGGATAGCCGGACAGCCCATCCTTTTTGCGCAATGTTTCGAAGTCCGCGGCGCGGCCGGTCAGCATCTTGTGCACGTAGGCCTGATGACCGGTGTCGAAGATGATCGGGTCGTGGGGTGAGTCGAACACCCGGTGCAACAGCCAGCGTCAGCTCGACGACTCCGAGGTTGGGTCCGAGATGGCCGCCCGTCGCCGCGACTTTGTGGATCAGAAAGTCGCGGATCTCGGCGGCCAGATCGCGCAGTTCCGCCTGCGTCAGGTGCTGCAGATCGGCGGGCCCACGGACCTGTTCAAGCATTCAGCCAGTGTACGCAGAGCCGCCAAGCTTGGCACGCGGACCAGCGCAGATACCGCCCTGGACACGCCCCGTCCCGCTCAGAAACAACACAGATAAGCCTGCTAACGTAACCTCCCGGTGTGCCGGGAAGCCTGGTCGGCGTTCTTTCGTGCTGTTCGGGTCTTCCTGCGATTACGGGCTATTCGGGAGTGCGGCATGACTTGCACGGTCGGCGCGTCCGCGCTCAGCGGGCGGACGTCAGGGTTCAACGGCGTGATCACGACGTCACGCCCATTGGCGTCGGTGCCCATATCTTGAGGGACCTCCACCCGCCCATGCCGAGCTACGCGCGCGCCCGACGGCAGGACCGGCGATGACCAGCGCTGCTCTTCCACGCCATCTATGCGTCCGTCGTGTTCGTGGTCTGCTATCGTGCTGATCACCACGGAGCGCTTCAACAAGACCAAGGTGGCGTTGGCCGGCGCAGACCTTGATGTTCTTCCTGCCGCTGATCAGCTCCGAGGACGTCTTCTACTCGCGCGACACCGGAGTCAACTGGGACGTTCTGTTCCTGCTCCTCGGCATGATGATCATCGTCAGCGTCGTGCGCCAGACCGGCGCGTTCGAATACGTCGCGATCTGGTCGGCCAAGCGCGCCAAGGGATCTCCGCTACGGATCATGATCCTGCTGATCCTGGTCACCACGCTGGGCACGGCCGTTCTGGACAACGTCACCACGGTCCTGTTGATCGCACCGGTCACCTTGCTGGTGTGCGATCGCCTCGCGGTCAATCCCGCGCCGTATCTCGTCATCGAAGCGATCGCCGCCAACATCGCCGGTGCGGCCACGCTGGTCGGTGACCCGACCAGCATCATCATCGGTACCGGCGCACACCTGAGCTTCATCGAGTTCAGCGCCAACATGGCGCCGGCGGTCCTGCTCGTGCTCGTCGCACTGATCGCCATGCTGCCGTGGCTCTACCCTGGCTTTTGGGTCGTCGATCCGGAGCGGGCCGCCGACGTCATGTCGCTGGACGAACGCGAAGCAATCCGCGATTCGAAGCTGCTGTGGCAGTGCGGGATCGTGCTGACGGTGGTGTTCACCGGATTCGTGCTGCACAAACAGATCCACATGGAGCCTTCGATGGTGGCGATGGCCGGGGCCGGGATCCTGATTGTGATCTCGGGACTGGAACGTGAGTTCTACCTCGCCAGCGTCGAATGGGAAACGCTGCTGTTCTTCGCGGGGCTGTTCGTCATGGTGGGGGCCCTGGTGCGGACCGGCGTCATCAAGGAACTGGCGAAGCTTGCCAGCAACTTCGCTCACGGCGATGCCTGGACCGCGACGCTGCTGATCCTCACCGTCTCCTTCACGCTGGGCAGCTTCATCAACAACGTTCCGTATGCGGCCGCGATGACACCGATCGTCGGGCAGTTCGCCGACTCCATCCCCGGGCACGCCGGTTCCGGCGTGCTGTGGTGGGCCCTGCTGCTGGGCACCGTTATGGGCGGCAACCTCACCCCGATCGGCGCCAGTGCGAACATCGTCGCGGTCGGGATCGCGCAACGCGCCGGCCATCCCGTCTCGTTCTGGGACTTCACCAAACGCGGAGCGGCAGTGACCGCCGTGTCGTTTGTTCTTTCGCTGGGCTATCTGTGGCTGCGCTACTTCGCCTAGCGGTGAAGATTCGTCGTATGGTGGCCTAGTGCGAGCAGAGGACCTCGACGAGCAGTTTCCCATCGTGGACGTGGATTCCGACGCCCTCGATGCCGCCCGCATGATCGCCGAACACAGTCTGCCGGGCCTGATCGTGACGGACGCTTCGCAGAAGCCTTACGCGGTGCTGCTGGCCTCCGAGGTGCTGCACCTGATCCTGCCGCGTTATGTACAGGACGACATAACGCTGGCAGGCGTGATGGGCGACGCACTGGGCGACCACGCCCAGAGTCTGGCGGGTAAGACTGTCGGGCGACGTGGTGCCTACGCCTGCGCGAAAAATCCCCTCCGTCGATGCGCGCGACGGCGTCATCAAAGTGGCCGCGGAGATGGCGCAGCAGCGGTGCCCCCTGATCGCCGTCACCAAGAACGGAAAGCTGCACGGCGTGATAACCGCGTCACGTCTGCTGGCCGCGGCGCTCAAATCTTGAGTCCGCTTCGGCGCCCACGCTGCGAGTTTTCGCGGCTGCTTCGAACGCAACCTGAGAAAGCCCTTACGCCTGTCCCATTAACTGTTTCCTCCCAGCAGACGTATTGTGGCGGTGTGCGGGCAGAGGATCTCGACGAGAAGTTTCCGGTAGTAAAAATCGACTCGAATGCGCTTGACGCAGTCCGTCTGCTCGCTGAGCACCGGCTGAACGGGCTGGTGGTCGTCACCGACACGTCCGAGACGCCGTTCGCGGTGCTGCCGGCCTCTCAGGTCGTGCGCTTCATCGTCCCTGGCTACGTGCAGGACGACCCCGGGCTGGCCAGCGTGGTCACCGAGTCGATGGCTGATCACGCGGCGGAGAAGTTGAGCGGCAAGACGATTCGCGACATGCTGCCGAAGCAACGCCAGCACATCCCTGTGGCCGAGGCCGACGACACCATCATCGAGGTGGCGGAGGTCATGGCGCGGCTGCGCAGTCCGCTGGTCGCCGTCGTCAAAGACGGGAAGTTGCACGGTGTGATCACCGCGTCCCGGTTGCTGGCCGCCGCGCTCAAAGAATAGCCAGCCATCTGCGGGCGTGGCGATATCGAACGCCCACAAACGAAGCGCGCCTGAATATCTCGCGGCGCCGTGGGTAAACCGTCACTGAGTTGACGACGCGTACAGGACGCGGGCAGATCCTGTTATAGGCTCTTCGCGTGCCGAAGACGTCGTGGAGGGGCTCCCGGTCGTGAGCACCGAGGCCGAAGTTATAGAAGATTGATCGGGCGTCGAAGGCGGCGCTGATGACATATTTCGCGATCGCGGTGTTCATCGCCGCCTACGCAGCCATCATCAGCGAACGCTTTCAACAACACCACCGTCGCACTGGTCGGCGCAGGCCTGATGATCCTGCTGCCGGTTATCGAGTCCCGCGACGTGTTTCTACTCGCAAGCCAGCGGAATCGACTGGGACGTCATCTTTTTGATGCTGGGCATGATGATCATCGTCAGCGTCTTACGCCAGACGGGGATATTCGAATACACAGCAATCTGGGCCGTGAAACGCGCCAACGGTTCTCCCACTACGGATCATGATCCTGCTGACGCTGATCATGGCACTCGCCTCGGCGGTGCTGCCTAACGTGGTCTCGGTGCTGCTCATCGCGCCGGTCACCCTGCTGGTCTGCGACCGGTTGGCCATCAACCCGGTCCCGCTGCTGATGGCCGAAGTGTTCGCATCCAATATCGGTGGCACCGCAACACTGGTCGGCGACCCGCCCAACATCATCATCGGCGCACGGAAAGGCCTCTCGTTCAACGCGTTTCTGTTCAACATGGCGCCGATCGTGATCATCATCATGCTCGCCTTCGTGGCGATGCTGCCGCTGATGTTCCGCGGCCTCTCAGACGGTGTCTCCCGAAAAGCTCAACGACGTCATGGCAGTGGATGAGCGGGATGCCCTGCAGAACCGCCCGCTGCTGATCAAATCCGCGCCGTCATGGTCCTGGTGCTCGCGGGGTTCATCGTCTCCGAAGCCATCCACCTTCAACCATCGTTGGTTGCGCTACTGGGTGCCGGCATCCTCATCCTCATCTCCGAAGTTGGAGCAGTCCGACTATCTGGCCAACGTCGAATGGGACACGCTGCTTTTCATGGTCGGCCTATTCATCATGGTCGGCGCGCTGTTCAAAACCGGCGTAATCAAAACACTCGGCCAAATGGCAGCAGACGCCACCGGCGGCAATGTGCTGCTGACGACGATGCTGATCCTGGGCGTCTCGATGTTGCTGTCCGGCATCATCGACAACGTCCCGTATGTCGCCACCATGACTCCGATCGTCAGCCATCTGGCGTCAGTCATTCCGGGTCAGGCGCACCACGACGTCATGTGGTGGTCGTTGGCGCTGGGCGGCGACCTCGGCGGCAATCTCACCGCTGTGGGATCCAGCGCCAACATTGTCATGGTCGGCATCGCACTGAAGTCGGGCAACCCGATCTCTTTCTGGCAATTCACCCGCAAGGGTGTGCTGGTGACCGCAATGTCGACGATCCTGTGCGCGCTGTATCTATGGCTGCGCTACTTCGTCCTGAGCTAACCGCTCGAGATGATGGTCCGCTAAGAGCGCGTAAAGATTTGACGGCGCTCGCGCTGATGACGATCGCTAATTCGCGCGATACCTGCGGTTTTCGGCCGACCGAACGACGCGGGCAGCAAAGGTGGCCGAGAGACTTACTATAGGGTGAGCGGCGTGCACGCAGGAGAGATCGTCGACGAGTTCCCGTTTGTCGACATCGACTCTCCCGCACGCGATGCGGTCCAACTGCTCGCGGAAAATCGCCTGACTGCACTTGTGGTCAGCACCGCAAGTTCCGACAAGCCCTACGCGGTGTTACCCGCCTCCCAGGTGGTTCGCTTTCTTGTGCCCACCTATGTCCAAGATGACCCCGGACTGGCCCGGGTGCTGACCGAATCGATGGCCGACCACGCGGCGGACAAGCTGAACGGCAAGACAATCCGCGACCTGCTACCTGTAAAGGCGCAGCAGGTACCGGTCGTCGACGCCGATGACACCATCATCGAAGTGGCGGCGATCATGTCGCGCACGCACAGCCCGTTGGTGACCGTGGTCAAAGATGGCAAACTGCACGGGGTAATCACCGCATCGCGCCTCCTAGCCGAGGTGTTGAAACAGAGACCGGGCATCTGATGGAGCGGCGACGATGACTGCATCAACGATCCAGATGTGTTTCGCCGTCGCGGTGTTTGTCATCGCGTACGCGTTCATCATCAGCGAACGCTTCAACAAGACGACGGTCGCACTGGTCGGTGCGGGCTTGATGATCGTCTTGCCGGCCATCGATGCGCCCGACGTGTATTACTCCCAGGAAACCGGAATTGACTGGGACGTAATCTTTTTGATGCTGGGCATGATGATCATCGTCAGCATCCTGCTCCAAACCGGGATATTCGAATACGCCGCGATTTGGGCCGCCAAGCGCGCCAATGGGTCTCCGGTGCGCATCATGATGCTGCTAACCCTGGTCATGGCGGCGGCGTCAGCGCTGCTGCCGAACGTAGTCTCGGTGCTGTTGATCGCACCGGTCACCTTGCTGGTGTGTGATCGCTTGGAGATCAACCCGGTACCAATGTTGATCGCCGAGGTGTTCGCCTCGAACATCGGCGGCGCAGCAACGTTAGTCGGCGACCCGCCCAATATCATCATCGGCGCACGTAAAGGACTGTCGTTCAACGCCTTCCTGCTTAACATGGCACCGATCGTCGTCATCATCATGCTGGTCTTCGTTGCCGTTTCGCCGTTGCTGTTTCGTGGTTTCTCCACCGTCTCCCCTGAACGGGTTGCTGACGTGATGTCAATGGAAGAGCGCCATCTTCTGCGCGACACCCGGCTGTTGGTTAGATGCGGCGCGGTGATGGGCGTGGTGTTCATCGGGTTCATCGTGTCCCCCTCGATCCACATTCAGCCGTCGCTGGTGGCATTGCTGGGTGCCGGTGCCCTGATCCTGGTGTCCAAGATGGACAAGTCGGACTATCTGGCCAGCGTCGAGTGGGACACCCTGCTGTTCATCGTCGGGCTGTTCATCATGGTGGGCGCACTGCTCAAGACCGGCTTCATCAAACACCTGGGTGAGTTGGCGGCTGGCGCCACCGGGGGCAACATGCTTTTCACGACGATGTTAATTCTGGGCGTGTCGACACTGGCGTCTGGCCTGATCGACAACGTCCCGTACGTGGCGACCATGACGCCGATCGTCACCCACCTGGCCTCGTCCATGCCACATCAGGAACATCAGAATGTGCTGTGGTGGTCGCTGGCGCTCGGTGGCGACTTGGGCGGCAACCTCACGGCCGTCGGATCCAGCGCCAACATTGTGATGATCGGCATCGCGCTGCGTTCCGGGTACTCCATCTCGTTCTGGGAATTCACCCGCAAGGGCATCGTGATCACCCTGATGTCTACCGTCTTGTGCGCACTCTATCTGTGGCTGCGTTACTTCGTCCTCGCCTGAGCGGTCAGCGGGTCAGCAGAGCGACGCACTCGATGTGATGGGTCAGCGGGAACGAGTCGAACACCGAGAGCTTGTGCACCGCGTAACCGTGACTCTGATACAGCCCGATATCGCGGGCGAACGATGCTGCCTCGCAACCGATATGAACAATCCGTGGAACCTCCGCCGCGGCCAGCAGGTCGATCACCTCGCGTCCGGCGCCGCCCCGCGGCGGATCCAGCACGGCCACGTCAGCCCGCACTCGCTGCGCGGTCAACGCCCGCCGGACCGAATCACTGACCACTCGCACCTGCGGAAGATCGGCCAACGTTGCGCGTGCCGCCCGCGACGCGGCTCGCGCGCTGTCGACGCTGAGCACCTGCCCGGACTCGCCCACTGCGTCGGCCAGCACCGCGGCGAAAAGCCCTGCGCCCCCGTAGAGATCCCACGCGGTCATGCCCGGATCGGGTTGAGCCCACTCGGCCACCAGGTCGCTGTAGGTCCGCGCCGCGTCGCGGTGCGCCTGCCAGAAGCCCGTCACCGGAATCTGCCAACTGTGCCGCCCGGCCCGCTGCACGCCCTGATGACTGCCCTCGACCACGTCGGTCGCATTGCGCCGACCGTGGCGCACGGTGCGGGCCACGTGCCGTTGGCCGTCATCGTCGATGACGACATGCAGGTGCGCGCCGGGCGGCCACGCCGTGTCGGTCAGCCCGTCGGTCATTCCCGCCGGCAGCTGGCCGCAGTTCAAATCGGTGACCAGATCATCGCTGCGGTAGCGGTGAAAGCCCGGGCGACCGTCGGCCCCGACGTCGAGCCGAATCCGCGTCCGCCAGCCGGTAGAGCCGGTGGGCGACAGCTGCTGAGCTTCGCCGTTCCACTGGTAATTACCCAGGCGTGCAAGCTGATTGGACACCACTTCAGCTTTCAGAGCACGCGCCGCGACCGGCTCGACGAAGGCGAGATCGCAGCACCCGGCGCCGTCGACCCCCGCGATCGGGCACAGCGATTCGACCCGGTCGGCGGACGGTTCGATCACCTCGACTGCCTCGGCATGCCAGTACGAACCGCGGTCAGCGTTGACGCGCACCCGTACCCGCTCGCCGGGCAATGCGTAGCGGACAAACACCACCCGGCCGTCGTGACGCGCCACGCAGCTGCCGCCGTTCGCCGGCGCACCGACGGTCAGCGTCAGCTCCGCCAGTGTCGGTGATGACTCTGCGGTGGTGTCCGGGGTCAATCGAATATCCCCCGTCGCGCGTCACCCGGGGCCGCGTGCGGTTGCATCGTTTTGATCCGCTCCGACGAATTGAGTTGCCAGGGAACAGATGTCACCATCACTCCGGGCATGAACAGCAGCCGCCCTTTCAGCCGCAGCGCGCTCTGATTGTGTAGCACGTGCTCCCACCAGTGGCCGACAACGTATTCGGGAAGGAATACCGTCACCACAGTGCGCGGCGATTCCTTGCTGACGCGCTTCACGTAATCCAATATCGGACGGGTGATTTCGCGGTACGGCGAAGCGATGACCTTCAACGGCACGTTGAGTTTGCTGTCTTCCCAGCGACGGACCAGTTTACGGGTTTCGCCGTCGTCGACGCTCACCGTGATCGCCTCCAGCACATCCGGCCTCGTCGCTCGCGCGTACGCCAACGCACGCAACGTCGGCAGGTGCAGCTTCGACACCAACACGATCGCGTGATTCCGACTTGGCAACACCACATCGTCGTCGTCGGTGTGCTGCTCGATTTCCCGGCTGACCGTGTCGTAGTGCTTGCGAATCATTTTCATCAGCACGAACAGCAATGTCATGGCGACCACGGCGATCCAGGCGCCGGCCAGGAATTTGGTGACCGCGACGACGAACAACACCGCGCCGGTGGCCACGAACCCGATGGTGTTGACGACACGCGATCGCATCATGGTTCGCCGAACCGCCGAGTCGGTTTCGTTGCGCAGCAACCGAGTCCAGTGCCGAACCATGCCGATTTGGCTCAGGGTGAACGAAATGAACACCCCGACGATGTAGAGCTGGATCAGCGCGGTGACTTGTGCCCTGAACGCGATGATCGCCGCGAGGGCCGCCACCGCAAGGAACACGATGCCGTTGGAGAACGCCAGCCGGTCGCCGCGGGTGTGCAATTGGCGCGGCAGGTAGCTGTCTTGTGCGAGCACCGAACCCAAGACCGGAAATCCGTTGAACGCGGTGTTAGCGGCCAGCACCAAAATGAGCGCAGTGACGACGGCGATCAGCAGGAAGCCGATATGGAAGCTGCCGAAGACGGCCTGAGCGATCTGGGTGACCAGGGTCTTCTGCTGATAATCATGGGGAATCCCAGTGAGCTGCGCGGCAGGATTGTCGACGACCTGAACCCCGGTCTCCTTAGCCAACAGAATGATGCCCATGAAGAGGCCGACGGCGATCGTACCGAGCAACAGCAGCGTCGTTGCGGCGTTGCGTGACTTGGGCTTCTGAAAGGCCGGCACCCCGTTGCTGATCGCCTCGACACCGGTGAGCGCCGCGCACCCCGAGGAGAACGACCGCGCCAACAGGAACACCATCGCAAAGCCGGCGATCGAGCTCGCGCTCGGCATGCATCACGAAGCCTGCAGACTCCGCCCGAATCGGCTCGCCCAATGCATAAATCCGAAACAGGCCCCAGGCCGAGCATGATGCCCGACACCGACGATGAACGCATAGGTCGGAACGGCAAATGCGACACCGGATTCGCGCACCCCACGCAGGTTCAGCGCCATCACCACCAGGATCGCGACAGACGCAGAAGAGAACCTTGTGTGTTCTACGAACGGGATGGCCGATCCGATGTTCGACATCGCCGAGGCCGTCGAAACAGCAACGGTGAGAACGTAATCCACCATGAGCGCACTGGCCACCGTAAGACCGGCATTGGCCCGAGATTGGTGGTGACCACCTCGTAGTCGCCGCCGCCGGACGGATAGGCATGCACATTCTGGCGGTAGCTGGCCACCACGACCAGCATTACCGCCGCAACCGCGAGGCCGATCCACGGTGTCAGCGAGTACGCCGCGAGCCCGGCCACCGACAGCATCAGGAAGACCTCTTCGGGCGCGTACGCCACCGACGAGAGCGCATCGGAGGCGAACACCGGCAAGGCGATCCGCTTGGGCAGCAGGGTGTGGCTCAGCCGGTCGCTGCGAAACGGCCGACCCAAGACGAGTCGGCGCGCCGCAGTCGAAAGTTTGGACACGAGTGCCAAGAGTAAGCGCAACCCTGCCTGCCGGTACGGTTCCCTAGACGAGAATGTCTCCCAAACCGGCTGGCCACTACGGCTGACCGGGCCGAGAGGACCTCTAGTGCGAGTCGTTGTGATGGGCTGCGGCCGGGTCGGATCGTCGGTCGCCGACGGCCTGTCCCGGATCGGCCACGAGGTCGCCGTTATCGACAGCGACGGCGCTGCGTTCAGCCGGCTGAGCCCCGAGTTCGCCGGTGAACGCGTGCTCGGTCTCGGATTCGACCGGGATGTGCTCCTGAAAGCCGGTATCGAGGGCGCCGACGCGTTCGCCGCGGTGTCCTCTGGCGACAACTCCAACATCATTTCGGCCCGGCTGGCCCGGGAAACCTTCGGCGTGCGGCGGGTGGTCGCCCGGATTTACGACGCCAAGCGTGCCGACGTCTACGAGCGTCTCGGCATTCCCACGATTGCCACCGTGCCGTGGACCACAGACCGACTGCTGCATGCACTCACCCGGGAAAGCGAGACTGCGCGGTGGCGCGACCCGAGCGGGACCGTCGCCGTCCTCGAGGTGGTGCTGCACGACGACTGGGTCGGCCGGCAGGCGACCGACCTGGAGGCCGCCACCGGCGCCCGGGTGGCGTTCCTGATCCGTTTCGGCACCGGAATCCTTCCGGAACCCAAGACGGTCATCCAGTCCGGCGACCAGGTCTACATCGCCGCTATCTCCGGGCACGCGGCCGAGGCATTGGCCATTGCGGCGCTGCCGCCGAGTGAGGACGCCGAATCATGAGAGTCGCTATCGCAGGTGCGGGCGCGGTCGGCCGATCGGTGGCCCGCGAGCTGATCGAGAACAAGCACGATGTGACGCTGATCGAGCGCAAGACCGAACACATCGAGGAGGACGCCATTCCGGCCGCGCACTGGCGGCTGGGTGACGCCTGCGAGGTGAGCGTGCTGGAGTAGGTCCAGTTGCACGAGTTCGACGTGGTGGTGGCCGCGACCGGCGACGACAAGGCCAACGTGGTGCTCAGCCTGCTGGCCAAGACGGAGTTCGCGGTGCCCCGGGTGGTGGCCCGGGTCAACGATCCCCGTAACGAGTGGCTGTTCACTGAAGCGTGGGGCGTCGACGTGGCGGTGTCCACCCCGCGGATGCTGTGTTCGTTGATCGAGGAAGCCGTCGCGGTCGGGGACTTGGTCCGGCTGATGGAATTCCGGAAAGGTCAGGCCAACCTGGTCGAGATCACCCTGCCGGACAACACACCCTGGGGCGGCAAGCCGGTGCGCAAGCTGCAGCTGCCGCGAGACGTCGCGCTGGTGACGATCCTGCGCGGGCCCCGGGTGATCGTGCCGCAGGACGACGAGCCGCTGGAAGGCGGCGACGAGCTGTTGTTCGTCGCGGTCACCGAGGCGGAAGAGGAACTGCGCCAGCATCTGCTGCCGTGACGGCTCTTCCCCGACATTTCAAGCGGCGTCCAGGGCGCGCTGCGCCGTCCGGATCGCCAGGAAGGTCACCAACGCCGCCACCGCGGCCAGCGGCCAACCCATCGCGATGCGCGCCACCACCAGCCAGCCGGTGTGGTTGGTGTCGTAGAGCACCCGCTGAACGATGAAGCGGGCGGCGAACACCACCACCCAGGTGAGCGTGGCGACGTCGAACGCGTACACCGCGCGACGCACGTTGCGCCAGCCGCGATCGTGCCCGTGCAGCCAGCTCCAGATGTAGCCGACGACGGGCCGGCGGATCACGATCGACACCGCGAACACCGCCGCATAGAGCAGTGACGTCCAGATACCCAGCAGGAAATAGCCTTTCGACTCCCCCAGCAGGTACGCGATCAGCACGCAGACGCCGACGCCGATCAACCCGGACACGGCCGGCTGCACCGACTCGCGGCGGACCAGGCGCCACAGCAGGATCAGCGTGGCGACGCCGAGCGCGGCACCGGATGCCGCGGGCAGACCCAGCAGCCGCGAGGTGCCGACGAAGACCAACACCGGCAACGACGAGTAGACGATCCCCGCAACGCCGCCCAGTTGTGCCATCATCCGGTCGGCCGGCGTGCGGTTGGGTCGGCAGTCTCTAGTTCACCGTCGACGGCGTCAGTCGTGTCGCCGGCGTCTGTCGCACGGTTCACCTGGCGAGCCTCACCGCTGAATCTCGTAGTGCGGGTTGTAGATCGCCTTGCTGCCGTTCTCCAGCTTGCCGAGCCGACCCTGCACGCGCAGCGTGCGGCCCGACTCGATGCCGGGAATTTGCGCTGCCCCAACCACACCAGCTCGATGGTGTCGGTGCCGTCGAACAGTTCCGCGCGAACCCCGTCGGCGCAGCCTTTGCCGTTGCATTCGACGCTGCGCAACGTTCCGACCACGGTGACTTCCTGGCCACGCTGGCAGTCGATGGCCCGCTGCGCACCGGTCGTCACCGCCTCGTCGGACAGCTCCTCGGCGTCACGCTGCTCGGGGTCCTCGGTCAACCGACGAGTCAGCCGGCGCAGATAACCTTCCGCCGCCATGGCTTCTCCTGAGCGTTTTCTTTGCTTCACACCGGACCGGGTAACCGCGATCCTCTCACGACAACGGACACCGTAGACCGGATGGTTCCCCAAACGCCACGCGGCGCCCGGGCAATATCTAGGGGTGACTATCGACCTGCGCGGCGTGAGCGCCGTCGTACTGCCGGGAACGGGGTCCGACGACAGCTACATCGTCCCGGGCGTTCGGCGCACCGCTGCGCGACGCCGGCGCCCGACTGCTGGCGCCGAGGCCGCAGCCGACCCGTTTGATCGACGGCTATCTGGACGACTTGGACGACGCCGCGCGCCGGCGGACCGATCGCGGTCGGTGGTGTGTCGATCGGCGCCGCGGTGGCCGTGGCCTGGGCGTTACGGCATCCCGATCGCACGATCGCGGTGCTGGCCGCGCTGCCGGCGTGGACTGGCGCACCCGACGGCGCGAGCGCCGCGGTCGCGGCGCAGCACTCCGCGCGACAGCTGCGCGATGACGGCCTGGAGAAAACCACCGCTCAGATGCGCGCGTCCAGCCCGCCGTGGCTGGCCGACGAGTTGGCCCGGTCGTGGCTCGGCCAATGGCCGCATCTGCCCGACGCAATGGATGAGGCCGCCGGCTACGTCGCGCCGACCTACGCGGAACTTCAGCGGCTGGCAACGCCGCTGGGCGTCGCGGCGGCCGAGGACGACCCGATTCACCCGATTGCGGTGGGGCGGCAATGGGCCGCCGCAGCGCCACACGCGGCGCTGCGCACCGTCACCCTGGACCAGATCGGCGCGGACCCGGCCGCGCTGGGCGCCGCCTGTCTGGCGGCGTTGCGGGCGATATAGCTACCGGCGACCCGCTGCGCCCGACTCCGCCGCGCTGGCGATCGCCGGGCGGGTTAGCCGCCGGTGCCGCGCAACTGTTGCATCGCAGAGCCCGAGGCACTGCGACGCTCGGGAGCGGGCGGTTCCTCCTTCGCTGACGACGTCGGCATCCGTTGGCTCGACCGGTTGTCCGGCAGCTCCCTGAGCGGCCGCGGCCTCGCGCAGCTGCGACGCCATCGGCTCCGGCAGCTCCACAGGCAGCGGCGTGCGCACCGGCAGGGGCGTGTCACCACGACTAATTACCGTGTCCAACAATGCATTTCGTGCCTGCGTCGGTCAGCGCGTCGATGCTCTCGATCGAGCCGTTCACCACGCAGCGGATCATCCAGCGGTAGCCGTCGACTCCGATGAACCGCACCACGCCGGTCGCGGTGCCGACCACCTCACGGCCCCAGCTGGCCGTCCTGAATGGTCACCGAGGCCCCGTCGTTGCGCAGCGAATCGGCCAGCTCAGCGGCAACTTCCCGCCACAGCCCACCGGTCTTCGGCGCGGCATACGCCGCGATGGTGAAACGACCGTGGTCCGTCACCACCCACACCGCGCTCGGGACGCCGTTCTCGGTCAACTCGACTTGCAGCTGTGCCGCGTCGGGCAGCGGTACCAGCACCGAGCCAAGATCCAGGCGACCCTCGGTCGCAACCGACGACTCGTCGAAGTCCTCGATGTCGAACGGGCCGTCCATGTCGTCTGCGGCCGGGGTCTCGGTGGGCGCCTCCGGCCTCCGGTGTGAGCCGACGCCTTCCGGCTCGCCGATCGGCTGTTGCTCCTTGGGTTTACGCCTGCCAACATGCCATCAGAGACTCGCATGTCCGCCAGAGGAACCGTGGCCACCGGCGCCACGGGAGGTATCGGCCATTCCGGCCTCGTCGAACGACGCCACCTCGACCAGGTCGACCAACTCGACGCGCTGCACCAGCAGCTGCGCGATTCGGTCGCCACGGTTGACCACGATCGGCGCCGCGGGGTCGAGATTGATCAACGAGACCTTGATCTCACCACGGTAACCCGCGTCGATGGTGCCGGGACTATTGACGATCGAAAGTCCCACCCGCGCAGCCAAACCGGACCGCGGGTGCACGAGCCCCACCATCCCGACCGGAATCGCCACCGCGATTCCCGTCCGCACCAGCGCCCGGTGTCCGGGCGCAAGCTCGACGTCTTCGGCGCTGTAGAGATCTACGCCGGCATCACCGTGGTGGGCCCGGGCGGGCAGCGGAAGCCCGGGGTCGAGACGAACAACCGCCAGACTGGTCGACACGGGGGCACAGATTACCCTTGACCGGGTGTCAGCAACGCCAGTCACGTCGCAAAGCGTGCGGTACAGCGAGCGTTTGTGGGTGCCGTGGTGGTGGTGGCCACTGGGTTTCGCGCTGGCGGCGCTGATTGCGGTCGAAGTCAACATGGGCGTGCCGAGCCTGCCGCGCTGGCTACCGTTCGCCGCGTTGTTCGTCGTGGCCGCTGGGGCGTTGCTGTGGCTGGGCCGCATCGAGGTCCGGGTCACGACCGGTGACGGCGGAATCGAATTGTGGGCCGGCGAGGCGCATCTGCCGGTCGCGGTGATCGCCCGCTCCGCCGACATTCCCCGCTCGGCCAAGTCCGCGGCGCTGGGACGGCAATTCGACCCGGCCGCCTTCGTGGTCCACCGCGGCTGGGTCGGCCCCATGGTGCTGGTGGTGCTGGACGACGCGGACGACCCGACGCCCTACTGGCTGGTGAGTACCCGCCACCCCGAGCGGGTGTTGTCGGCGTTGCGCAGCTAGACCGCAACTGCCCGACCGTCAATATCAGGCCGCGCAGTCCGTGCAGATCATCACGCCACCTTTTTCACTGGCCAACCGACTGCGGTGTTGGACCAGAAAGCAGCTCGAACAGGTGAACTCGTCAGCCTGCTTCGGGATGACCCGCACCGACAACTCTTCGCCGGACAAGTCCGCTCCGGGCAGCTCAAAGGACTCAGCGGACTCCGATTCGTCGACGTCAACAACCGCCGATGCCGCCTCGTTTCGCCGTGCCTTGAGCTCCTCTAGGGAGTCTTCTGAAACGTCATCGGTCTCGGTACGCCGTGGGGCGTCGTAATCGGTAGCCATCGTCTTTCCCCTCATAAGCCTGCAAGCAAAGCTTTGTACCAGCGTCGAACGCATCCGCAAAACGATTCGTGCCCGTATTGCAGGGTGTTCTAGTGTGATTTACGTCACATAGGCTGTTTAGTGGCGCTACCTCCCGCTAAACATCGGCCCTCTGAGTGCCTTAGAGTCCCATCGTGGTCGCGCAAATCACCGAAGGTACAGCGTTCGACAAGCACGGTCGTCCATTCCGCCGTCGCAACGCCCGGCCCGCGATCGCCCTGATGGTAGTGCTGTTGGTGGCCAGCGCCGTGGTGTGGACGATCGCACTGACCCGCCCGGCCGAGGTGCATGAGGCGACGGTGTGCAACCCGCCTCCCGAACAGACCGATCCCGCCCAGCCGCACCTGGGCAGCGCGGTGTCGCGCAGCACGATGATCAACGTCGCACCGGCCAAGCTCGCGGACTCCAAGGTCCGAGTCCTCAACGCCAGCGGGCGGGGCGGCCAGGCCGCCGACGTGTCGGGCGCGCTGCGGGATCTGGGGTTCGCGCAGCCGACCGCGGCCAACGACCCCGTCTACGCGAAAACGCGACTCAACTGCCAGGGGCAGATCCGCTTCGGTGAGGCCGGCCAGGCGGGCGCGGCGGCGGTGTGGCTGGTCGCGCCCTGCGCCGAGCTGTACCGCGATGACCGCACCGACGACTCCGTCGACCTGGCGATCGGCACCGAGTTCGGCGCGCTGGCGCACAACGACGACATCGCCGCGGTACTCGCCGGCCTACGCCCGGGCAACACCGAGCCTGCAGATCCCGCGCTGCTGGCCAAGATTCACGCCGGGAGCTGCTGAGCGCGGTCAGCCCGGAATCGGGGCCAGGCCGTCGAATCTGCCCAGTGCGGCAAGCAACTCCTCCGCCACCCCGGGCGCCGCGGCCACCACCAGTGCCGCGTTGCGATCCGGGTCCCCCGGCTCCGGCAAAACGACCCGCGCGCCGGCCTCGGCGGCGATCAGCGCCCCCGCCGCGGAATCCCACACATGCAGACCATGTTCGTAGTAGGCGTCGAGCCGGCCGGCAGCGACCATGCACAAATCCAATGCCGCAGAACCGATTCGGCGCACATCCCGGACCACCGGCAGGATCTGTGCCACCAGCTGAGCCTGGACCACGCGGCGCCGCCCGGAATAGGCGAACCCGGTGCCCACCAGAGCCCGCGACAAATCGTCGACGACGCTGCACTGCAGGCGGCGAGTGCCCTCGGCGTCGGTGACATGCGCGCCCAGCCCGGAGCCGGCGGAATACAGCCGTCCGCCGACCACATCGGCGACCGCTCCGGCCACCGAGACGCCGTCGATTTGCGCGGCCACCGACACCGAGTACGACGGGATCCCGTAAACGAAGTTCACCGTGCCGTCGATGGGGTCCAGCACCCAGGTGACGGCGCCGGGCGCGACGCTCGCCGGGTCGGTCGGGCCGCCGATCTCCTCGCCGAGAATGGCGTCACCGGATCGCAGTTGCGCCAACCGATCACGCAGCAGCCGTTCGGTTTCGGTGTCGACGACGGTGACCGGGTCAGTCGGGGTCGTCTTGGCCTGCACCGCGTCATCGCCGTCGGCGCCCGCCTCGGCGCCGAAGACCTCGCTGCGGCGTCGCCGCACGAACGCGGCTGCCTCGGCGGCCAGCGTCTCGGCCACCGTCCGCAGCGGCGCCGGCAGGTTCTCAGGTGTGCTCACGGACCCATCGCATCACAGGTGTTGCCGCGTTCAGCAACGTCGGGGTAACAGGCCAACCAACCGCCCAGCTACGCACTAGGGTTTTCTCGACGCCCACGTCTCGCCGAGGAGATTCGATGACCACTGCCGACTCGCCCAACGTCGCACCGACGAGCGACGGGGCTGTGACGCCGGCAAGACGCGGTTTCGGTGTCGACGTCGGCGGCAGCGGCATCAAGGGCGGCATCGTCGACCTGGACACCGGGGAGCTCGTCGGCGACCGCTACAAGCTGCTGACACCACAACCCGCCACGCCGTCCGCGGTCGCCAAGACCATCGCTGCGGTTGTCAACGAATTCGGGTGGACCGGACCGCTGGGCGTGACGTACCCCGGCGTCGTCACCAACGGCATCGTTCGGACGGCCGCCAACGTCGACAAGAAGTGGATCGGCACCAGCGCACGCGACATCATCAGCGCAGGTCTGAACGGCCAGGAGGTCGTCGTGCTCAACGACGCCGACGCGGCTGGGCTGGCCGAGGAACGTTACGGCGCGGGCAAGGACACCTCGGGCGTCGTGGTCCTGCTCACATTCGGAACCGGTATCGGGTCGGCGGTCATTCACAACGGGATATTGCTGCCCAACACCGAGTTCGGCCACCTCGAGGTGGGCGGCAAGGAAGCCGAACGCCGCGCCGCGTCCTCGGTGCGCGACAAACGCGGCTGGAGCTACGAAAAGTGGACCAAGCAGGTGACGAGGGTGCTGATCGCGATCGAAAATGCGATGTGCCCCGAGCTGTTCATCGCCGGCGGCGGAATCAGCCGTAAAGCCGACAAATGGATACCGCTGCTGAAAAACCGCACCCCAGTGGTGGCCGCCGCCCTGCAGAACACCGCCGGAATCGTCGGCGCGGCGATGGCGGCGACGCGCGACGTGACGCACTGATTTGCGCTCACTGGCGGGGTAATGCCCCGCGGTCGTTACAATGGTCACCGGCAGCCGCCTAACCGATAGCGGCGAATATCCACCCTGATAATCGACGCCGACATCTGACATAGCTGACGCTTTCCGGTTGAGCATGCCTGCGGCACCGGAGAAAGTTCTACCGAAGGGGTTTACGTGGCAGCGACCAAAGCACGACCGGCAACCGAAGAGCCGGTGAAGCGCACCGCCGCCAAAGCTCCCGCCAAGCGTTCGCCGGCCAAGGCCACCAACGGCACCGCCACCAAGGCAGCCAAAGCGCCGGCCAAAGCCGCCACCGCCACCAAGACCGGCGCCGCCACCAAGGGCGCAGCAGCCAAGGCCGCACCGGCTCGTGGCCGCCCGAAGAAGGCGACCACGAAGGGCGCCGATGACGCCGAGGCGACGACCACCGATATCGAGACCGACGAGCAGGACCTCGACGGCCCCGTCGATGGAATCGATCTCGCCGACGAAGATCTGAACCTCGAAGACGAAGAACTCGAGGTGGAGGCGTCCGAAGTCGTCATCACCGACGACAGCGCGGAACCCTCCGACACCGTCGGACCCGCCGCGAAGAAGCCGGCCAAAGCCGTCGTCGAGCCGGGCCCCGCTGACGAAGAAGAGATCGTCGAGCCGAGCGAAAAAGACAAGGCCTCAGGCGATTTCGTCTGGGACGAGGACGAGTCCGAGGCGTTGCGGCAGGCCCGCAAGGACGCCGAGCTGACGGCGTCCGCGGACTCGGTTCGCGCGTACCTCAAGCAGATCGGCAAGGTCGCGCTGCTCAACGCCGAAGAGGAAGTCGAGCTCGCCAAGCGCATTGAAGCCGGCCTCTACGCCACGCAGCTGATGACCGACCTGACCGACCGTGGCGAGAAACTGCCGGCCGCTCAGCGTCGCGACATGGTGTGGATCTGCCGCGACGGCGACCGCGCGAAAAACCATCTGCTGGAAGCGAACCTGCGACTCGTGGTGTCGCTTGCCAAGCGCTACACCGGCCGCGGTATGGCGTTTCTCGATCTGATCCAGGAGGGCAACCTCGGTCTCATCCGTGCGGTCGAAAAGTTCGACTACACAAAGGGTTACAAGTTCTCCACCTACGCCACGTGGTGGATCCGCCAGGCGATCACCCGCGCCATGGCCGACCAGGCCCGCACCATCCGTATCCCGGTGCACATGGTCGAGGTGATCAACAAGCTGGGCCGGATCCAGCGCGAGCTGCTGCAGGATCTGGGCCGCGAGCCCACGCCCGAAGAGCTGGCAAAGGAAATGGACATCACCCCGGAGAAGGTGCTGGAGATCCAGCAGTACGCCCGGGAGCCGATTTCGCTGGACCAGACCATCGGCGACGAGGGCGACAGCCAGCTCGGCGACTTCATCGAGGACAGCGAAGCGGTGGTGGCTGTCGATGCGGTGTCGTTCACGCTGCTGCAGGATCAGCTGCAGTCGGTGCTGGAGACGTTGTCCGAGCGCGAAGCCGGAGTCGTACGACTGCGCTTCGGGCTCACCGACGGTCAGCCCCGCACCCTCGACGAGATCGGCCAGGTGTACGGCGTGACCCGCGAGCGCATCCGCCAGATCGAGTCGAAGACGATGTCGAAGCTGCGGCACCCCAGCCGTTCGCAGGTGCTGCGCGACTACCTGGACTAGCGCACTCCGGCTCTCCCATACCGCTGTGGGAGGCCGCGACACGATACGCCCGCAGCGCTGGGATTCTATTGTTTTGTCCAAGTTGAGAAAATGTCCTGCATTCATTGACCGCTGCTGCGCGGTCCGGAGAATAATTGACGCGCAAGGTTCGGGGCGAATGTCCGCTCCGACAATGTTTCTCGGGGGCTGGCGGAGGTGTCCGGTCAACCAGCAGAATCGTCCCGTCTCATCGGTTCTTATCGGCGCATTCAAGCCATGCCTACGAAAGATTATATCTCCCAACAGAATGCGAGCATTGCCATGAAGCTGACCGCGATTCAGACGGCGTCGATGGTCTCGGCCGTCGCCTTGATCGGATTTCCGGCAACGGCATACGCCGGCGGACCGCCGAACCCCGCACCGTCGCCCACACCGACACCCGCACCGGCGCAGTCGTACCAATTCCAAAACTCCGCGGGGAATGTGTCATGCAACCTCGGCGGCGGGAGTGCCGCGTGCGAGATCAGCAATCGGGCCTACACACCACCCACCGCACCTCCGCCATGCGCTCAGCACTCCGCGTGGGGCGACCGCGTCTCGCTGGCCCAAGGCGGCACGGTCCAAATCGACTGCCACAACGACACATTGCATGTACCCGGCGCACAGGTGCTTGCCAACGGGCAGACATTGTCGTCGGGAAACTTGAGTTGCACCGCCGACGCCGCATCGATGCGTTGCACTGACTCGAGCACCGGCCATTACTTCTTCCTGTCGCCGAATTCGTTCCAAGACGGGTAGCCGGTCGAGCGCGTTCGCGCAAGCGAAATTAGGATGCGCTGAACGCTCCGGGTGTCCTACGTTGACCGCATGTCAACCAGTCGCATCCTGGTCTCCTCCGGAACCGAATTCGAGTCAACCGTCGGCTACTCGCGCGCAGTGCGCGTCGGCCCACTCGTCGTCGTGTCCGGGACGACCGCACTCGCCGCCTCGGGCGGCACCGGCGATCAAACACGAGACGCGTTGCGCCGCATCGAGGTCGCCCTGGTCGAGGCGGGTGCTGCGCTGAGCGATGTGGTCCGCACCCGCATCTACGTAACCGATATCTCGCGCTGGCGCGAAGTCGCGGCGGTGCACGCCGAGGTTTTCGACCAGATCCGCCCGGCCGCGACGATGGTCGAGGTGGCTGCGCTCATTGAACCCGGACTGCTGGTGGAAATCGAAGCCGACGCCTACTCGCCGAGCATCGGGAAGGCGCCGTCGGCGTCTGGGCGATAACTGGTGACGTTGATCACAGCGTCAACGGGCAAGGGGCCGTACAGGTGCGGGAACATCATCGACTCCGGATCCGTTGCTACGCCTAGTTCCCAACGAATGGGTGAATCCAGACGGGTCGGGTCGATATGCAGGAGAACAAGGTCCTCGCGACCGCGGTACAGCCGGTTGGCCGGCAGATGTACTTGCTGCGGCGTCGACAGGTGAATGAAGCCAACGCCGGCAAGGGACTCGGGTCGCAGTTCGCCGTCGCTCTGGGCGGCCGACCAGTCGTTGAGGGCGCACAGGTGCACCAGTACCGCCGGCGGCCGAGTCATATCGCCATATTGCCCTGACGCCGTAAACAACGCCGAGGGGTGAGAAACGACACAGCCGGTAAACCGGCGGTGAAGACGGCCAAAAGCGTTGACATCTGAGACAGTGAAGAAGGCAGAACGGAGTAGCCATGAATGCAACGTTGACCAGTCCAGAACTGACCCGGGCTGATCGGTGCGATCGATGCAGCGCTGCTGCACGTGTTCGCGCCAAGCTGCCCTCCGGAGCAGAACTCCTGTTCTGCCAACACCATGCCAACGAGCATGAGGCGAAGCTGATCGAGCTGTCCGCCGTGCTGGAACTCAGCGCCGCCCCGGTCGAGTCTTAAAGCCACACGACTCGCCACCTGCAGTCCTGGCGAGAGCGGCGTTCGTCGGGAATCCTGAACGGGTCATGACTGACCACCCGGTTAAACCTTCGCGGCATCACCTCTGGCGCATCAGTAAGCGGGCGCTGTCGAAAAGCTGGGACGACTCGATCTTTTCCGAAGCCGCCCAAGCAGCGTTCTGGTCGGCGTTGTCTCTGCCGCCGTTGCTGCTGGGAATGCTGGGCAGTCTGGCTTATGTGGCGCCATTGTTCGGCCCGGACACAATGGCCGTGATCGAGCACTACCTGGTGTCGATGTCGAACAAGATTTTCTCGCACAGCGTCGTCCACGAGATCATCGAGCCGACCATTTCCGACATCGATCGAGGTGCTCGCGGCGAAGTGGTGTCGTTGGGCTTCTTGATTTCACTGTGGGCGGGATCGTCGGCCATCTCTGCCTTCGTCGACTCGGTGGTCGAAGCGCACGACCAGACCCCGCTGCGGCATCCGGTGCGACAGCGTCTCTACGCACTGGGCCTGTATATGGTCATGCTGCTGTTCGTCATCGTGACTGCCCCACTGATGGTGCGCGGGCCACGCAAACTGGCCGAGTTCATTCCCGATGGCCTGCAGGACGTCCTGGCCTACGGCTACTACCCCGCGTTGCTCGCCGGGCTGATCGCCACCGTGGTCGTGTTGTATCGCGTGGCCTTGCCGGACCCGATTCCGTCGCATCGGCTGATCTTCGGCGCGACCCTGGCCAGTGTCGCGTTTGTGATCGCCACCCTGGGCCTGCGCATCTACCTGAGATACATCACCGGCACGGGCTACACCTATGGGGCGCTGGCCACCCCGATTGCGTTCCTGCTGTTCGCGTTCTTCGCCGGTTTCTCGATCATGCTGGGCGCCGAGTTCAACGCCGCCATCCAAGAGGAATGGCCGGCTCCGCGGACGCATGCCCACCGGATGCGACGGTGGCTGGTCAAGCGCGCCAAAGAGGCGGTCGAGGACTCCCACGCGGCTACGGACGACGACGAGCCATCCCCCGCGGACTCCGACCGGGTCAGCTCTTCTTGAGCGACTCGTAGATCCGTTTGCAGTCCGGGCACACCGGCGAGCCGGGTTTGGCCGACTTGGTGACCGGAAAGACCTCGCCGCACAGCGCCACGACATGCGTGCCCATCACGGCGCTCTCGGTGATCTTTTCCTTCTTGACGTAGTGGAAGAACTTAGGGGTGTCGCTGTCGGTCCCGTCGTCGACGCTTTCGTCGGTGTCGGTGCGCTCGATCGTCTGGGTGTCCATGTCACATATTGTGCCGGAACCGGGTCCGCCGCCGTGAGGCAAACTGTGGATACAGTGGAGTGATGAAGCGCAGCCAAGAGCTGGGTTTCGACGACGATGGTCGACCGATCCTCATCACCGCCGCCGCGCCCGCATACGAGGTTCAGCACCGGCAACGTGTCCGGAAGTACCTGACGATCATGTCGTTCCGGATTCCGGCCCTGCTACTGGCTGCCTTTGCGTATGGCTTGTGGCACAACGGACTTATCTCTCTGGCGATCATCGCCCTGTCGATTCCGCTGCCCTGGATTGCAGTGCTGATCGCCAACGACCGCCCGCCGCGCCGGGCGGACGAACCTCGCCGGTTCGACGGCCCCGAACGACGGACTCCGCTGTTTCCCACTGCCGAGCGCCCGGCGCTGGAGGGTCGCAGTCGTCCGGCCCCGCAACCGGAATGGCAGCACGGGCCCGCTGACGGTTCCGAATAACCCGCCTCCGCGCGGGTTCTCAGTACATTCTCAGGGCTATCGGACATTCGCCCACGTCAGCGGGTGTGAGAACGCCACCCGGTGGGAACTACTACGCCGGGTCGGTCGTTGTACCCGATGACAGTTCACGCTCTGAGGAGGCCGCCATGGCAAATGCGAACACAATCCGGATTGATGGCGATCTGGATGCTCAAAGCCCAGCTGCGGACCTGGTGCGCGTGTACCTGAACGGGATCGGCAAGACCGCGTTGCTCAACGCCGCCGACGAGGTCGAACTCGCCAAGCGCATCGAGGCTGGGCTCTACGCCAAGCATCTGCTCGAGACCCGCAAGCGGCTCGGCGAGAATCGCAAGCGCGACTTGGCCGCTGTCGTCCGCGACGGCGAGGCGGCGCGGCGTCACTTGCTGGAAGCCAACCTGCGGTTGGTCGTGTCGCTGGCCAAGCGCTACACGGGCCGCGGGATGCCACTGCTGGACCTGATCCAGGAAGGCAACCTCGGTCTGATCCGCGCCATGGAAAAGTTCGATTACGCAAAGGGATTCAAGTTCTCGACGTACGCAACGTGGTGGATCCGTCAGGCGATCACTCGCGGCATGGCCGACCAGAGCCGCACCATCCGGCTGCCGGTCCACCTGGTCGAGCAGGTGAACAAGCTCGCCCGTATCAAGCGCGAGCTGCACCAGAGCCTGGGCCGTGAAGCCAGCGACGAGGAGCTCGCCGAGGAATCCGGTATCCCGGTCGAGAAGATCAACGACCTACTCGAGCACAGCCGCGATCCGGTCAGCCTCGACATGCCGGTGGGTGCCGAAGAGGAAGCGCCACTGGGCGATTTCATCGAGGACGCCGAGGCGATGTCCGCGGAGAACTCGGTGATCGCCGAACTGCTGCACACCGACATCCGCAGCGTGCTCGCCACGCTCGACGAGCGGGAGCATCAGGTGATCCGGTTGCGCTTCGGACTCGACGACGGGCAGCCCCGCACGCTCGATCAGATCGGCAAGCTGTTCGGCCTGTCGCGCGAGCGGGTTCGCCAAATCGAGCGCGAGGTGATGGCCAAGCTCCGCAACGGTGAGCGGGCCGACCGGCTCCGCTCTTACGCGAGCTGACTACCCGCACCAATTTCGACGCGTATGCCCGCCGCACCTGCGGCGGGCATACTGCTGCCGCAAGAGTGTTAGCGAACCATTGACGCAGCTGGCCAAGTAGACTCAGCCGCAATGGAAGGTGCGGAATGAACGACCTGGTTGATACCACCGAGATGTACCTACGGACCATCTACGACCTCGAGGAAGAGGGCGTTACTCCGTTGCGTGCCCGTATCGCCGAACGACTGGACCAAAGCGGGCCCACGGTCAGCCAGACCGTGTCGCGAATGGAACGCGACGGCCTGCTGCATGTGGCCGGTGACCGCCATCTCGAGCTGACCGACAAGGGCCGGGCGTTGGCCGTCTCCGTGATGCGCAAGCATCGGCTCGCCGAACGACTGCTGGTCGATGTGATCGGTGTGCCGTGGGAAGAAGTCCACGCCGAAGCGTGCCGCTGGGAGCACGTCATGAGCGACGACGTTGAGCGACGCCTGATGAAGGTGCTCAACAACCCGACCACTTCCCCGTTCGGCAACCCGATTCCGGGGCTCATCGATCTGGGCATCGGCAACGGCTTCGGGGCCAACGACGGCAATCTGGTGCGGCTGACGGAGCTGCCGGCCGGCCCACCCGTCGCGGTCGTGGTGCGCCAGCTGACCGAGCACGTGCAAGGCGACATCGACCTGATCACGCGCCTCAAGGACGCCGGCGTCGTCCCCAACGCCCGGGTGACGGTCGAGTCCAACCCGTCCGGCGGCGTGACCATCGTCATCCCGGGCCACGAGAACGTCAGCCTGCCACACGAAATGGCCCACGCGGTCAAGGTCGAGAAGGTCTAGAGCTCTTAGACGCGCGTCGTCGAAACGACCGCCGCGGAGGTAACCGCACCCCTAGTCGCTCGGCCAGTCGGTAGCCGGTGACCGCCAATTCGCGAATGTGCTCGGGCCGCAGGCCCGACTGCAACGCCGTGTCGAGCATGCCGGCCATCCGGTGCCCCGGCTCGCAGCGCAGTGCCGCTTCCAGCGACACCCCGGCCAGTGGTCCATCGCCACGGGCGTAGGCGCTGAACGCGAGCAGGACCAGCGACTCGGCGCGCCACGGTGTGGGCAGAGTCCGCGACAGCAGCGCCCACAGCGACTCGGCATCCCCAGCGCTGTGGCCGACCGCCAAGGCGTACAACGTGTCCCGCACTTCGACGTCGGCCAGCGCACACGCCAGATCGGCGATCTGAGCGTCAGTGAGCTGTTGTCCGTCAGCGACTCCCGCGGCAGCCGCCATCGCGGCTTCGACGTCGCGGCGGACGCAGACAATCGGGTCCTCGCGATGCGTCTCGTCGCGAAGCGCGGCATGCTCGGCGATCAGACCGGTGAGCGAGCCGCTGCGGGCCCGGTCAGCGGGGGCGATGACTGCCTGCAGGTCAGCGCGGCGCGCGTAGAGTCGGCGCCCGTCCAGCACTGCCGCGGCTGCCAGCGGGGACGCGGACGGGTCGTCGACGACACCACCTGCGCCGCAATCGTCGACGCAATGCCAGCGGCCACCGACGGCCACCCGGTCTACGACGTGCACGGCCCACAGCGCGATCTGATGCCGCGACAGTTCGTCGTCCAGCGACGAACAGAGTTCGCGGTATTGGTCGTTGCACATCGGGCAGAAGGCGCCGTCGGCGTCGACGATCACCGCTATGGCGGCCTCGGGGCCGGCGGCCGCGGCGACGTCAGCGAGATGGCCGACCTGGGCGCCGACCGCATCGGGCAGGTCGATGCGCATCACCGACCCGAGTTCACCGTCGTCGATCGACAACAACACCAACGATTTCTCCGGCACAAAGCCCAACACCGCTGGGAGCGCGGCGATCACCGCGCCCGGCCGATTCATTTCAAAGTCACGTCGCTGCTTGGTCATGACGACGACGCTGGCAACTACCACCGTCGCCCCGCGGGCGGCGCAGCCGGTCAGACCGCTGTGCTGTGGATCAGCGCGCGACTGTGGACAACTCGCGTCGCAGCGACCGCATTGTTCACGTGCATGTAGCCGGATTCGACGTACGCCCGCAACGCAACGGGCGTATCTGTCTACGCATGGGTTCGATTCTCGAATACGACATGGTGGTCATCGGCTCAGGTCCGGGCGGCCAGAAGGCCGCGATCGCGGCCGCCAAGCTGGGCAAATCGGTGGCCGTCATCGAGCAACGTCCGATGCTCGGCGGAGTATGCGTCAACACCGGCACCATCCCGTCGAAGACGCTGCGCGAGGCGGTGCTCTACCTGACCGGGATGAACCAGCGCGAGCTCTACGGTGCCAGCTATCGGGTCAAGGACAAGATCACCCCGGCCGACCTGCTATCCCGAACCAGCCACGTCATCGGCAAGACAAGCCGAAACGGTGCGTAATCAATTGATGCGCAACCGGATTGATGTGATTCCCGGTCAGGGCCGGTTCCGCGACGAGCACACCCTGCTCGTCGAAGACCAGCTCCCGCGGCGAGCGCACGACGGTCAGCGGCGACTACATCGTCATCGCGACCGGCACCACGCCCGCGCGCCCCGTTGGGGTGGAGTTCGACGAGAAACGGGTGCTGGACTCCGACGGCATCCTCGATCTCCAGTCGATCCCGGCCTCGATGGTGGTGGTCGGCGCCGGCGTGATCGGCGTCGAGTACGCGTCGATGTTCGCCGCGCTGGGCGCCAAGGTGACGATCGTCGAGAAGCGGCAGGACATGCTGGATTTCTGCGACCCCGAGATCATCGAGGCGTTGCGCTTCCACCTGCGCGACCTGGCGGTCACGTTCCGCTTCGGCGAAGAAGTGACCGGCGTTCAGGTCGGCGCGTCCGGCACCGTTACCAGCCTGGCCAGCGGCAAGAAGATCCCCGCCGAAACGGTGATGTACTCCGCCGGACGGCAGGGCCAGACCGAGAACCTCGAACTGGAGCACGCGGGCCTGGAAGCCGACAACCGCGGGCGGATCTTCGTCGACGAGTCTTTCCAGACCAAGGTCGACCACATCTACGCCGTCGGCGACGTCATCGGCTTTCCCGCGCTGGCATCGACCTCGATGGACCAGGGCCGGGTGGCGGCCTGTCATGCGTTTGGCGAGCCGGTGCACGGTCTCACCGCGCTCCAACCGATCGGCATCTACTCGATCCCGGAGATCTCCTACGTCGGCGCCACCGAGGTCGAGCTGACCAAAGACTCAGTGCCCTACGAGGTCGGTGTGTCCCGCTATCGCGAGCTGGCCCGCGGCCAGATCGCCGGCGACTCCTACGGGATGCTGAAGCTGCTGGTCTCCACCGACGACCTCACGTTGCTCGGCGTGCACATCTTCGGCAGCAACGCCACCGAGATGGTGCATATCGGGCAGGCGGTGATGGGCTGCCAGGGCACGGTCGAGTATCTGGTCGATGCGGTGTTCAACTACCCGACGTTCTCCGAGGCCTACAAGGTCGCCGCACTGGACGTGATGAACAAGGTACGGGCGCTAAGCCATTTCGATGGCTAGCACTGGTCGTCGAAGCCGCCCGGCGGCGCATCACCCGGGCCGGCTTCCTCGGCGCGGACGAGCAGCCGAGTGATGTTCGAGTCGAACGGCGGCGAGAAGGACAGATCCTCCGCGCAGCCGCCGCCGTGTGGACCGCCGATCAAGGCGGTCACGCTCGAGCCGCTGATCCACGGTGCGCCGCTGGTACCGTCCACCAAACCCGCGCACGGCAGCTCGGGGAAACCGCCGGCGTTGAGCCCGGTGGTGGCCTGACAGCCGACCGGCAGACCTCCGACACCTGCGGGGTAGCCGATCACGCTGATCTCGGTGCCGGGCGCCGGTCGGCTGCCCAGCGTCAGCGCCGAGCCGACCACCGCCTCGATCGATCCGCCCGCGGGGCGGCCCACTCGGGCAATGGCGAAGTCGGCCATCGGATCTTTGCCGGCCAGCCATCGTGGGTCGAAAAACAGCGCTTCGACCGCCCACACGTCCTCCGGCGCTGCTGTGCGCGCGAAACCGGGAATGAACTTGACCGGGCCTCCCGCGCTCAGGCAGTGCGCCGCGGTCAGCACCAAGTTGCCGGCCGCCGAATGCAGCACCGAACCGGTGCAGGCGTGCAGGTCGGTGCCAGACAAGAAGAACGCGCCGACCCGCGGATCGGGCCTGACAGGACCCGCGATGTCATGGTTTGCGCTGTCGGCGACGGTGTGACTGGTGACCGGTGCGGATTGGGCCTGATGTCCACAGCCGGCCAGCAACACAGCCAGCCACGCCCCCGCCGCCAGAATTCGCATCGCGGTCGATCATGCCCGATTTGGGATGCGGCGAGGCCCTTTCGACGCGGCGAGAAGCGGGTATGCCCCGGAATGTCGTCGGTGCTGATCGCGTTCTGCAGCGCAGGAGCAAGCGGGTCAGCTATCCGCTACTCGGCGATCTGAGGGACACTGTTTGGACGCGGTGCGGTACAACGCGCCGTGGCGAGGAGGCAACACCGATGGGCCACAACGAGCCCCCCGACACACCCGAGCGGGACAAGCGCTACCAGCCCGAGCACAACGCCATGTACGAGCTCGAGTTTCCGGCGCCCCAGTTGTCGCTGACCGATGGGCGCGGCCCGGTTCTGGTTCATGCCCTGGAAGGGTTCTCCGACGCCGGTCATGCGATCAAGCTGGCCGCGGGACACCTCAAAGACACCTTGGACACCGAGTTGGTCGCGTCGTTCGCGATCGACGAGCTTCTCGACTACCGCTCGCGCCGCCCGCTGATGACGTTCAAGACCGACCACTTCACTCACTACGAGGATCCGGAGCTGAGCCTCTACGCCATGCACGACAGCGTCGGGACGCCGTTTCTGTTACTGGCCGGCATGGAGCCGGATCTGAAGTGGGAACGATTCATCACCGCGGTGCGATTGCTGGCCGAGCGCCTCGGTGTGCGCCAGACCATCGGCTTAGGAGCCATCCCGATGGCGGTTCCGCACACGCGGCCGATCACCTTGACCGCGCACTCCAACAACCGCGAGTTGATCGCCGACTTCACGCCGTGGATTTCGGAGGTGCAGGTGCCCGGCAGCGCGTCGAATCTGCTGGAGTTCCGGATGGCCCAGCACGGGCACGAGGTGGTCGGCTATACCGTCCACGTCCCCCATTACCTGGCGCAGACGGACTATCCGGCGGCCGCGCAGGCGTTGCTGGAGCAGTTGGCCAAGACCGGTTCGCTTCAGCTGCCGCTCAATGCGCTGACCGAGGCGGCAACCGATATCAAGGTCAAGGTCGACGAGCAGGTCGAGGCCAGCTCGGATGTCGCTCAAGTGGTGGCCGCGCTGGAGCGACAGTACGATGCCTTCATTGCTGCGCAGGAGAATCGGTCGCTGCTGACGCGAGACGAGGATCTGCCCAGCGGCGACGAGCTCGGCGCGGAGTTCGAGCGTTTCTTGGCGCAGCAGGACGAGAAGAAGTTCGACGACGACGATCCGACCTGATCGCCGTCGGCGGACCCGACAGCGAAGTTGGCGACATGACTCAGCGCAAGCCCAATCTTCGCTCGGTGCGCGAGGTCACGCCGCAGCTGCAGTTCCGGACTGTGCACGGCTACCGGCGCGCGTTCCGTATCGCGGGCTCCGGCCCGGTGATTCTGCTGATCCACGGCATCGGTGACAATTCGACGACCTGGTCAACGGTGCAATCACAACTCGCGCAACGGTTTACCGTCATCGCGGTCGATCTGCTGGGCCACGGCGAGTCGGACAAGCCACGGGCGGATTACTCGATTGCGGCGTACGCGAACGGGATGCGCGACCTGCTTTCCGTCTTGGACATCGAACGCGTCACCGTGGTCGGCCATTCGCTCGGCGGCGGTGTCGCCATGCAGTTCACCTATCAATTCCCCCAGCTGGTCGAGAGGTTGATCTTGGTCGGCGCCGGTGGGGTCACCAAAGACGTCCATCTCATGTTGCGGCTGGCCTCGCTGCCGTTGGGCAGCGAGGCGCTGACGTTGCTGCGACTGCCTCTCGTGCTGCCGGCTTTACAGATTTTCGGACGCGCAGCGGGAATGATGCTGGGCTCCACTTCCGTGGGCCACGACCTGCCGGACATGCTGCGGATCTTGGCGGGCCTCCCGGAGCCGATGGCCTCGGCGGCGTTCACCCGGACCTTGCGCGCGGTGGTGGATTGGCGTGGCCAGAGCGTCACCATGCTGGACCGATGTTATTTGACGCAATCCGTTCCGGTGCAGGTCATCTGGGGCAGCGATGACGTTGTTGTTCCTGTCAGCCACGCGCACATGGCCCATGCCGCCATGCCGGGCTCCCAACTCGAGATCTTCGAACGCTCTGGGCATTTCCCATTCCACGACGACCCCGAACGTTTCATCGAGGTCGTTCAGCGCTTCATCGACACCACCGCGCCCGCCGACTACGACCAGACCGCGCTTCGCGAACTGCTGCGCACCGGCGGTGGCGCACAGACCGTTACCGGGCCCATCGACACCCGAGTCGCGGTGCTCGAGGCCATGGGCGCCGACGAGCGCAGCGCCACCTGATCGTTGCGTCGAGGTGACGTCGTACAGTCGCCGTTATGAGCGTCGACGTGACGGTGTTGCGGGTATTCACCGACTCGGAAGGCAACTTTGGCAATCCGCTCGGCGTCGTCGACGCCGCTACCGTCGACCCTGATCAACATCAGCGCGTCGCAACCGAATTAGGTTACAGCGAAACAATTTTCGTCACTGGACCCGCTGCCGGCGCCGCCACCGCGGACGGCCGGATTTATACCCCGGTCACCGAGTTGCCATTCGCCGGTCACCCAACGGTCGGAGCGTCATGGTGGCTGCGATCCATCGGCACACCGATTCACACGTTGCACGTGCCGGCCGGCGTGGTGCAGGTGCACTACCACGGCGATGTCACCACCGTCAGCGCCCGCTCGGAGTGGTCGCCGGAGTTCGCCATTCACGACCTGGACAGCGTTGCCGAGCTGGCCGCCGCCGACCCGGCCGACTACTCCGACGACGTGGCGCACTACCTGTGGACATGGATCGACGCGGCAGCCGGATCGCTGCGCTCGCGGATGTTCGCTCCGAATCTGGGTGTGGCAGAAGACGAAGCGACAGGTTCGGCCGCGGTCCGGATCACCGACTACCTCAGCCGCGACCTGCACATCACGCAAGGCAAGGGATCGGTCATCGAGACCACCTGGAGCCCACAGGGGTGGGTGCGCGTCGGCGGTCGCGTCGTCGACGACGGCGTGCGGCGGTTGCCTTAGCTCACGCGATGCAGTGTCGCTGAAAGGTGATGCTGCAGAGGCTGTCCGACGGCACCCATCTGCACGGAGTAGCCCAGCTCGTCGCCGTCAAGCCGGAACCGCCGGCCCAGGGATGTCACTTCCTTGGCGGTCGGGCTGAGGCCGACATGGGTCGTCGTCATCTCCAGTTCGACCGTGGCGCCGTCGGCGACGTATCGGCCGGCCTCGATTTCGGTGATACCGCTCGGATGTGCCAGCACGAGTTCGACTTCGTTGTGTCGCGGTACGCGAAGGTAGCCCGTCTCGGCGTGTAATGGAAGCCCGTCGACGGCGCTCTTGGTTTTTTGCCCGTAGATCAGAAACGGTTTGCCCACATGGGAAAACGTGACTTCTTCGAGGTACTCGAACGGCTCGATAGTCGGGTATTCACCCGAACCGCGCCCTTGCCAGGTCCCCAGCAATGGCGCCAGTGCTTGCAGGTTGGGATGCAGGTCGGGCGGCATCGGGTCAGCTTAGTGCGGCCGATAGGCGGCGTGTACGTCCGGCGTGCGCACGTGCTCGGGCCGGAAGCCTCTGCCGACGATGATCGGCGGGATGAACTGCAGCGGCCCCCGTCCGACGATCTTCGGAACCCGGACCGCCGACAGGTCACCGGCCAGGTTCGGTTCGATCACGTTGTTTTGAGCGAAAACTTGACCGGCCTGGATGATCCTGGTCGGAAGCTCACGCCGACGCTGCACTTTGGCCAAATCAGCTTCGGTCAGCCGGTTTTCGCGCAGGGGGCCGCAGAGAATGTTGGCCGCGGCCACCGCATCCGCGACCGCCAGGTTGATGCCGACCCCGCCGACCGGCGACATGGCGTGCGCGGCATCGCCGATACACAGCACCCCCTTGCGCCACCACGTCTTGAGCCGATCCACCCGCACGTCGAGTTGGCTGGTGTCGTCCCACGAATGCAAGTCGTCGACATGCTGGGCCAGGTTGGGCTGCACGGAAACCAGCCGGGCTTTGAATGCCTCCAGTGAGCCATCTCGCGGGTTTTCGCCCTTCGGCATGACGTACGCGATCTGCCAGTAGTCGCCCCGGTAGATCATCGCCATCATCAGACCCTTGCGGATAACCCCGACCAGTTCCTGGGGGTCACCGGGACGCCAGTTCAACCGGAACCACAGCACGTCTATCGGCGAGTTCGAATTCGCGACCTGCAACCCGGCCGCGGCACGTACCGCGGATTTGCGTCCGTCCGCGCCGATCACGACGTCGGAATACACCTCCAAGTCCGGGGTGCGTGCCCCGACGACCCGATCGCCGTCAAAGATCAAGTCAGTCACCTCTGCATTGCGGATCAGCGTGAATTCCGGGTAGGCGCTGGCCTTTTCGGCGAGGAAGTCCAGGAAATCCCATTGCGGCATCAGCGCGATGTATGGCTGTTTGAAACCGAGCCGTGCGAGTGCGCTGAAGTTCCCGAACGTTCGTAGTGTGCCGTCGGTATCGAACGCGAGCCGATTGACTTTGGTGTGCGGGAGGCGCAGAAACTCATCGATCAGCCCCAGCTCGTCCATGACGCGCAAAGTGCTGGGATGTACGGTGTCGCCGCGGAAGTCGCGCAGAAAGTCATTGTGCTTTTCCAACACGGCGACATTGATTCCGGCGCGGGCCAGCAGCAGGGCGTGCACCATGCCGGCGGGCCCGCCACCGGCAACACAAACCTGGGTTCGCACGACTTGGGTCATGGTCCGACATTACGACGTCGGTCAACCGGTCGCGGGCACCTTGGGGTGGGTGCGCAGCGCCTTGATCTCGCGCTCGAAATCCTCTGCGGACTCGAAAGACCGGTACACCGACGCGAATCGCAGGTAAGCCACTTCATCGAGTTCGCGCAGCGGCCCGAGGATCGCCAGGCCGACTTCGTTACTGGGAACTTCCGGCGACCCGGCGGCTCGCACGGTGTCTTCGACCTGTTGTGCCAGCAAGTTCAGCGCATCGTCGTCGACCTGCCGGCCCTGGCACGCGCGCCGCACCCCGCGCATCACCTTCTCCCGGCTGAACGGTTCGGTCACACCGCTGCGCTTGACGACTGCCAGCACCGCGGTTTCCACGGTCGTGAATCGCCGGCCACACTCTGGGCACGATCGGCGACGTCGGATCGCCTGTCCCTCATCGGCTTCACGGGAGTCAACGACTCGCGAATCCGGATGTCGACAGAACGGACAATGCATGGCCGCTCCTTCGCCGCGCTGACTTCGGGATGTCCCGAACCACCACGAGCGTACCTGCGCCCTCGGGCGCGGGCCTAGCATCACCGGGTGTCGCGGCTGGTAAACGGCTCAGCCCACCGGCGCGATCAGCGTCTGGCCAGCCGTCACGGCTGACGACTTGAGCTCGTTGAGTTCGCGGATGCGGGCGGTGACCTGACCCGTCGGCGCATCCGGCGCCACCCTGGCGGCCAAACGCTGCAGGGTCTCCCCCGGCTCGACCCGGACCACGGCGAGCCGGTCCGGCATTTGCACCGCGGCTTTCTCGGGTCCGCTGTGCAGCATCCCGCCAAAGTGAGCGACGAACCCCAGCCACACCGTGATGCCCGCAGCGACCATGGCTAGCGCCACCGTCGTCACCGGGGTGATCGGGCGCGGGCGGTGCGACGCGTTCGAGATCAAGACACCGGTGCCGCGGTAGCGCGGCGGGGCCGCGACGGGCCTGGAGGGCTGAGGACCTCTGGATCCCGGGCGGCTACTGCGGCCTGCTGGACGTAGCTGGACCGGGCGAACCCGGGTCGGCGTTCTCGGCGAGATCGTCTCGATATGCATCATGTGCGTTCCTCCAGTCGGCTCGTGGTCGATCACTTGTTCGAATAGTAGTCGATAGTGTGTTCGAAAACCGAACATGTGATCGAACTGTTGCACACGCTGATGACGATAAGGTCGCCCACCGACAGATTTTGTGGGCGTTGATCGGGTCAAAATCGCGACATACCTCGAACACATGTTTGATATACAGGCGAAATGTCGCTACATTCGTTCGTATGAGCGATAGCGATACTCCGGACGTCGAGTCTGACCGTGTCCCGCGATCAGCAGAATCAGCACTGACACCGCGCCAACGCACCATCTTGGACGTGATCCGCGCATCGGTCACCACCCGCGGATATCCCCCGAGCATTCGGGAAATCGGGGACGCCGTCGGCTTGACGTCGACCTCCTCAGTTGCTCACCAATTGCGCACGTTGGAGAAGAAGGGTTACCTCCGCCGGGACCCGAACCGTCCGCGTGCTGTCGATGTCCGATCCGCTGAGGACATGCCGAAGCCGACGGTGATCACCGACGTCGCGGGGTCCGACGCGTTGCCGGAGCCGACATATGTTCCGGTTCTGGGTCGCATTGCCGCCGGTGGCCCGATCTTGGCCGAGGAAGCAGTCGAAGACGTCTTTCCATTACCCCGCGAACTCGTCGGTGAGGGCGCGCTGTTCCTGCTCAAGGTGGTCGGCGAATCGATGGTCGATGCCGCGATCTGCGACGGCGACTGGGTGGTGGTCCGTCAGCAGAACGTGGCCGACAATGGCGACATCGTGGCGGCGATGATCGACGGCGAAGCCACCGTCAAGACCTTCAAGCGCACTGGCGGCCAGGTTTGGCTGATGCCACACAACCCGGCCTTCGATCCCATCCCGGGCAACGATGCCGCCGTGCTCGGCAAGGTCGTCACGGTCATCCGCAAGATCTGACGTCGCAGCGGCCGGCGGGCTAGCCGGCCTTGTGGAATCCGTTCGCTTTCGCCATTTCCTCAGTGGCGAACCAGATTTCGGCCGTCGTGTCTTCATACAGGCCGTTATCGGGCATGTAATAGAGGCCGGAGCTGGCGTTGGCTTTGACGGGGTACCCGTCCGGCACCTGGTAAGGGTCATCCATCGGAAGATGAATTGCCAACTGTCCGGGCGCAATTCGCGGTATCGGGACAGCTTCAGTCACCTGAGAGTCGTCGCCGTGGCCGTCCGCCGCCGCATGCCGTCCGACTGGAGCGTCACCGGCGATCGGAATCCCGGTCGGATCCGTGTCGACGTCGTCGGGATTCTCCTCGAGATGCTCGTCGACATCGTGGTCGAGCTCGGCATCGTGGTCGGGTTCGGCGTCTCGGTCGAATTCTCCGAAGTCGGATACCTCTTCGCGAGTGTCGGTTTCTTCCCCGAGCAGCTCGTCGACCAGACTCTTGTGGTCCGGTGGCATCCACGCGCTGGCGGGCTGACTGGGCAGGCGCACGGTCCGCGGACGCGGCGGCCGGTACTCCTCAGCCAAGCTCGACGACGCCAAATTGGAATCGGCCTCCGGCGACCACTGAGAAACCGCTTCGGTGGTGGCCTCGTAACCGGAGTCGTCCGAGTCACCGAGGCCGCCGGCTTTGCCGCCTCGTCTGGCGGCACGACGCCGACCCGACCCCCGCGCCAGCAGCGCGACAAGCACGATCAGCAACAGCGCGCCGGCACCGGCCACCAACCACCACCAGTGCCCCGCCAGCCAACCCTTCCCAGCATTGGGCGTCGCCGAACTTGACGGCGTCTTCTGGCCGGGTATCTCAAGACCGGACAGCGCCGACGCCAAGTTCGCCGGCTGGGTGGTGAAGGTGTTCTTCGTCTTGTTCCAGGCGATCTGACCGCCGCTGAACTTCTGCGTGACGACGTCCTTGGCGATCACCTGATCGCCAAGGGGCGCGCCCAGTTTGCCGGTCGCCCCGAGGAGTTTGTCCCATGCCGCTTTGATCGCGCCTCGCACCACGTAGGCGCCGTGATCGGACGTCCAGAAGATCACCGGCTTGTCATTGGCAGAGAACGCGCTGACCTTGCTGGCCGGTTTCAGACCGCCGTCGGCTTCGTTGGAGATCGGGAAGCCGAGGTCGCTTTTGGCCGGTCCCCCGAGCGCCTCGTACTTGGTCAAGATGTCGGTCTCGACGGCATTGGCACCGGTGGCAGGGCTGAAGAAAATCTTGCCGCCGGCGAAGTTCTGGGCCATCCCGTCGCTGCCGATCGGATACTGATCGCCCTGTTTGGCGCCCAACGGACCGGTGGCGCCGCCGGCAGCCCGCCAGGCCATGTTGATCTCCGCCGTCGGGTCGACGGGCACCTGAAGCCCGGCGAGTTGGCCGGCCAAGTCAGGCGGGACGGTGGTGAAAGCCTTGGTCAGCCGGTTCCAGGACAGCTTGCCGCCGCTGAAGGCCTGCGTCGCGAGCTCACCGTCGTAGATCTCGTCGCCGGTCGGAACGCCCAGCGCGCCGCCGGAACTGCCCAGCTTGTCCCACGCGGCGTTGATCGCACCACGGACGACGAACGCGCCGTGGTCGGCGGTCCAGTAGATCAGCGGCTTGTCGCTGGCCGAGAAAGTGCTGACCCGGCTGTCGGGGCCGGCCAGGCCGCGCACCTCGTTGGCGGTCGGAAAACCCAGGTCAGACGCCGCTGGGCCACCCAGCGCCTCGTATTTGTCCAGGATGGCGCCCATCATCGACCTGGGGCCCGTCACCGGTGTGAAAAACATCTTGCCGTGCACGAAGTCCTGGGCGAAACCCTGGCCGGCGACGTAGCAATCGCCCTGCTTGGCACCCAAGTCCGAAGTGTCGCCGCCGGCATCTTTCCAGGCAGCGGTGATCGCATTGTCGGCGTCCCCGATGGGGGACGCGTTCGCGATGGGCGTCTGCAGCGCTATGAACATGAGTCCCGCTGTCAGCGCCACCAGGCCACGTGCCGAGCGCGCGAGGATGCCCGATCGTCTTCGCTGCCTTGTCATCCCGCCCTCTCCGCGGCCGCCCAGTCCGAATCCTGGGCCCAGTGTCGACCGCCCCGCGTGCCGCCACAACTCTGCTGCGAGCGACGAAGCGCGGGAAGTCATAGGAAGACCCTACGGAATGGTCATCTCGTCGATGCCGAATTGCCGTCCGCAGGGCCGCTTTGTGTCGCATTCCGCTCGTTCGGCATTTAGATTACGGTCCCCCGATATCATCGTGCACGCCACGGCGACATTGACCGACGAATCGACGCTGAGCAAGCGCCTTGCGAACCTCTGACCTGCCGCGAGGCAACAGGCACATAATTGCTGCGCCGACGACAAGGCGCCGGCGCATTCGCGGCCGCTTTCGAAAAGCTCATTTGACCGGTGGAAATATCAGCGCCGGGACGGCCGAGCTTGCTTGCCGACGCATGAAACTATTTCGCGTTCAAGGAAATCCCGCAGCTTAGACACCCAGACTGCGGCCGATGATTTCCTTCATGATCTCGGTGGTACCGCCGTAGATGGTCTGCACACGAGCATCGAGATACGCACGCGCAACGGGGTATTCGCGCATGTACCCGTAGCCGCCGTGCAGTTGCAGGCAGCGGTCGATCAGGTGCACCTGCTTTTCGGTGGCATACCACTTGGCCATGGCCGCCTGTTCAACTGTGAGTTTTTCCTCGAGGTGCAGGGCGATGAACTCGTCGACCATGATCCGCACCACGGTGGCCTCGGTGGCCAGTTCGGCGAGTAAAAATCGGCTGTTCTGGAAACTGCCGATCGGCTTGCCAAAGGCCTTGCGCTCCTTGGTGTATTGCACGGTCTGCTTCAACACCTCCTCCATGGCCGCGACGGCCATGATGGCGATCGAAATCCGCTCCTGCGGCAGGTTCTGCATCAGATAGATGAAGCCCTTGCCCTCGTCGCCCAGCAGATTCTCGACGGGTACCTCGACGTCGGTGAACGACAACTCGGCGGTGTCCTGAGCGTCCAGGCCGATCTTGTCCAAGTGCCGGCCGCGCTCGAAGCCCTTCATGCCGCGCTCGACGACCAACAGCGAAAAGCCTTGCGCGCCTTTGTCCGGGTCGGTCTGCGCCACCACGATCACCAGATCGGCGTTGATGCCGTTGGTGATGAACGTCTTTGAGCCGTTGAGGATGTAATGGTCGCCTTGCTTGACTGCGCGGGTCTTGATGCCCTGCAGGTCGCTACCGGTGCCCGGCTCGGTCATGCCGATCGCGGTGATCAGCTCACCGGTGCAGAATTTCGGGAGCCAACGCTGCTTCTGCTCCTCGGTGGCCAGGCTCATCAGGTAGGGCGCCACGATGTCGTTGTGCAGACCCCAACCGATGCCGCTGAAGCGGCCGTAGGTGGTCTCCTCGGTGATGATCGCGTTGTAACGGAAGTCGGAGTTGCCACCGCCGCCGTACTCCTCTGGAATCGACATTCCGAGAAAGCCCTGCTTACCGGCCTCCAGCCACACGCCTCGGTCGACGATCTTCGCCTTCTCCCATTCGTCGTGATAGGGAGCGACATGGCGTTCCAGGAACGACCGGTACGACTCACGAAACAGGTCGTGCTCGGGCTCGAACAGTGTGCGCTGGTATTTGATGGCGCTACCCATGAGATGACCTCCGGCGGGGTTGGGAACTCTTCGCTCAAGATATACCAACCGGATGGTTGGTCGGTCGGGGTGCCGGTGCGGGCCTACAGTCAGCGAGATGGACGAGACGATCCTGGTGCAGGAGCTCGGGCAGCTGCTCGAGTTCTCCTACACCGACATGCTGTGTTATGCCGGGCCGTTTTCCCGGGCCGGCGTAGCCAGCGCGCTGAAGATGCTGCAGCGGGCATTCGCCGCCCTGTCCCCCAATCACCCACCGCAGCGTCGATCGATCGTCGTTCGCGCAGCTTTCGACGAACCGGGGATCCGCGACGGGATCGAGTCCGTCACTCGCGCGGTGACCGATGGTCGGTACAGCGTTGACCCGGGCCTGGTGCGAGCGGACCGGGGACGCATACTGCAAGGCTTTGTTTTCCAGGCCACGGTCAATGGCCGCACGGCGACGCTGCTGCTGCGCCGCGGCTTCATCACCGAGGAATTCTTCGAGCTGACCGCCAGGCCTGAACGAGGTCAGGCCGACGAGTCCCACCTCGACGAGCTCAATATTCAGCTGACGCGACAGCTCCTGGCGTCCCCACCAGAGGATGTCTACGAACTGGTGGACTAGCCCGGAACCCGGGCTTGCTGTTGTCTGCGAAGGCTTTTCAGCTGGTGGCGAATTCACGCAGGGTCGCGGCCAACGCCACCGGCACCCGCGCCTTGATACGAGTGCCTTCGCTGATGTGCTCGGCCTCCTGAACACGGCCGTCGGCGTGCACGCGGGACACCAGATCGCCACGGTCGTAAGGAATCACGACGTCGACCGCCGTGTCGGTAGGCGCGACGAGTTCGGCCATCCGTCGGCGTAGAGCCGCTACGCCGTCGCCAGTGCGCGCCGAGACGAACACCGCCGCGGGCAGCGCCCGGCGCAGCTTGGCCAGTCCCAAATCGGTTGCGGCGTCGATCTTGTTGACCACGATCAGCTCCGGCGCCGGACCGCTGTGATGGTCGGCGAAGACTTCGGAGACCACTTGGCGCACCGCGCTGATCTGTGCCAGCGGGTTCACGTCCGAGCCGTCGACGACATGCACCAGCAGATCGGCGTCAAGCACTTCCTCCAGCGTCGAGCGGAACGCCTCCACCAATTGGGTCGGTAGGTGCCGCACGAAACCGACGGTGTCACTGACCACGAACGCCCGCCCGTCGTCGAATTGTCCACGGCGCGTAGTGGGTTCCAGGGTGGCGAACAGCGCATCCTGCACCAGCACCCCGGCGCCGGTCAGCACATTCAGTAGGCTGGACTTCCCCGCGTTGGTGTAGCCGACAATCGCGATGGACGGCGCTTCGCTGCTCCGCCGACGGCTGCGCTGAGTGTCGCGCACCTGCTTCATATCCTTGATCTCACGGCGCAGCTTGGACATTCGCTCACGGATCCGGCGCCGATCGGTCTCGATCTTCGTCTCACCGGGTCCGCGGGTGCCCACACCGCCGCCGCTGCCGCCTGCGCCGCCACCCTGCCGCGACATCGACTCACCCCAGCCGCGCAGGCGCGGAAGCATGTACTCCATCTGCGCCAGCGACACCTGCGCCTTGCCTTCCCGGCTGGTGGCGTGTTGGGCGAAGATGTCCAAAATCAGCGCGGTGCGGTCGATCACCTTGACCTTGACGGCCTTTTCCAATGCGTTCAGCTGCGCCGGGGACAGCTCACCGTCGCAGATGACCGTGTCGGCACCGGTGGCCGCCACCACGTCCCGCAGTTCCACCGCTTTACCCGATCCGATGTAGGTCGAGGGATCGGGCTTGCTGCGCCGCTGAACCATCCCCTCGAGCACTTCTGAACCCGCAGTCTCGGCCAGCGCGGCCAACTCGGCGAGGCTGGCATCGGCGTCGGCGGCGCTGCCGTCGGTCCACACACCCACCAGCACCACCCGCTCGAGTCGCAGCTGTCGATACTCGACCTCAGAGATGTCGGTGAGTTCGGTGGACAGCCCTGCGACACGGCGCAGTGCGGCGCGATCGTCCAGGGCGAGCTCACCCGTGCTGGGGATGTGCTGTTCAGGAAAGTCCGGATATGTCATAGGCAATTACGTATGGTGCACGCCGAAGCGCCAACGTGCGACCGATTTAACGTGACGCCTCCTGCCACCATTGATCGCTGAGTTCGCCGTGGGCCACCAACACCGATGGCCCACGCAGATAACTGGTCGCTTCAGTGACGGTGACGACGACGTCGCCGCCGGGCACCCGCACGGTCAGGGTGCCGGTAGTGGCGCCGCCGTGCGACAGCGCGGCAACGGCCGCGGCGACCGTTCCCGTTCCGCAGGAACGGGTTTCGCCGACGCCCCGCTCGTGCACCCGCATGGTCACCATGCCCTCGATCGGAGCGGTGAGGATCTCGACGTTGACCCCGTCGGGGAACTGGTCGTGGTCGAAACTCACCGGCGCCGCGACGTTCAACTCCGCCAGTGCCTGAGGTGTCAACGCGGAGTCCACACACGCCAGGTGCGGGTTGCCGACGTCGACCGCCAGCCCGTTGAACTTCCGGCCACCGACAACGGCCTGCCCGGGCCCGAGCCGGTTGGCCTTGCCCATGTCAACCCGGACATCGGCGTTGGTGGCATCGATGTGATGCATGACCACCGGCCGCGGGCCGGCCAACGATCCGACCACGAACTCGTCGCGGGTTTCCAGGTCGCCGGCCCGCAGATAGTGCGCGAAGACCCGCACGCCGTTGCCGCACATCTGCGCGATCGATCCGTCGGCGTTGCGGTAGTCCATATACCAGTCCTCGGCGTTCACGCCGTCGGGGATACGGTCGAAGACTTCTGCCGCGAGGGCCGCTCCGGCTGTGGTGACGCGCAGTACGCCGTCTGCGCCCAGGCCGCGGCGCCGGTCGCACAATGCGGACACCACAGCGGGCGTCAAGGCCAGGGCGGCATCCCGGTCAAGCAGCACGACGAAGTCGTTCTGGGTGCCATGGCCTTTGGCAAAGCGGATCACCTGCTCAGGATACGTGGCGCCAGGCCGTCAACGCGGCGTCGGCGTTACCGTCGGCGGTGGCATCCAGCCAGTGGATCCGGTGGTCGCGGCGAAACCACGACCGCTGCCGGCGGACGTAACGACGGGTGCCGACGAACGTCGGCTCCCGCGCGGCATCGCCGTCACCGCCGGCATCGAGGTCGTCGAGAACCTGTGCATAGCCCAGCGCTCGTGACGCGGTGACGCCGTCGCGCAAACCGCGGTCGAGCAGGCCGATCACCTCCTCGACGAGGCCTTCGACGAACATCGTTTCGGTACGCCGGGCCAGCCGCTCATCGAGAAGCTCTGTCTCGCAATCTAATCCGATGATCACCGTGTCCCATCGGGGTGGGCCGATCACGGGTGCCGATGCAGCGAACGGTTGGCCGGTGAGTTCCACCACCTCCAACGCCCGCACGATGCGCCGTCCGTCGGTCGCCAGGATCGACGCGGCGGCGACCGGGTCGCGATCGCCGAGCTCAGCGTGCAGGGCACCGGTGCCGACCTCGGCGAGCCGCTGCTCCCATTTCGCCCGCACCGTGGGATCGGTCGCCGGGAACGACCAGTCGTCGAGCAGCGATTGGATGTACAGCATCGAACCGCCGACCACAATCGGAACTTTGCCGCGCGTGGCGATCGCCTCGATGTCGGCGGCGGCATCCTTTTGGTAACGCGCCACGGTCGCGGTGGTGGTGACGTCGAGGACGTCGAGTTGGTAATGGTGGATGCCGTGACGTTGCGTGACGGGAAGTTTCGCGGTGCCGATGTCCATGCCGCGGTAGAACTGCATTGCGTCGGCGTTGACGATCTCCGCTTCCCCGCCGAGCCGCTCCGCAACGTCAAGGGCCAGTTGCGATTTGCCGGTACCAGTCGGCCCGACGATCGCCAGCGGCCTCACGGCTGCCAGATGCCGGCGAAGTAGCCGACGCCGTAGGGCGCCGCGCGATAGAGCTCCTTGGCCGACCGGGGTACCGGCTCCGCCAGCCCGGCCAGCACGCCGAACGCCACCCGCCCCCGGACCTGCGTGGGCAGCCGAGTCAGTGTGGCTACATCGCCACCGGCCAGCGCGTCATCCAAGACGCTTTGCACATCGATGTCGGCAGGCCGGTAACCCCCGGGCGCCGCCGGGGTCAGCGTGTTGGCCCCGTCGGCGACCACCAGCACCCCGATCAGCCCGCTCGACTGGTCGACCTCGGTGCGCAGTCGCCTGCCGAGTTCGACCGCGGCCGGCATCTCGTGGCTATCGGCGTAGACCCGGACCTGCGCCACAGCGTCCGGCTGAGCCATCGCCCGCGTCCAGCCCCCGATCAGCGCACACAACGGCATCGCGATCGGCGGGCCGCCGGCATGAGCCGACAACCGCACCTCCACGTCGGCGCCGTATCCCGCGAATGTCCCGACGCTTTCCGCGCCGATGACACCGTCTGCGGCACCCACGCCGACGACGATCCAACGCGGCGGCAGCGCAACGGCCGCAGCGACCATTGCCGCCCGCAACTCCGCGACCTCCTCAGCGGCCGCGCCGGCCAGCTCAGGAACCAGCACCGGAGCTGACGGAATGATCGAGATGGCGCCAAGCACGCCATCAAAGTTAGCGGTCCGACACCACCAGCAGTCGTCCGGTGGCGATGTCGTCGGCGTACTCCTGCACGGTCTCGGCCTCGCCACGTGCCAGGGCAGCAGTCGCGATCACAGTCAGAATGACCGCGATGACGAGAACGAACGCTCGCTCTTCGCCGGGCTGCAACGCCTCACCGAGCACCGTGATGCCCAGCAAAGAGCCCACCACGGGCTTCGCGACCGTCATGGTCGGCATAGAGGCGTTCAGCGGACCTCCGCGGTATGCCGACTGCTGGAACACCATCCCCGCGACGGCCGCAAAAATGGACGCATACAGCTCCGGTGCGGCGAGCAGCGCCACGATGCCGCCTTCGGCAGCTTCGGTGGCTCCCTTGACCAGCACCGCGAACAGGCCCAGCGAGGCACCGGACACCGCTGCCAGCAACACGGCGCCGATCGCCCCGTCCGGCCATTTGCGCGCAGCCAACAGGCACAGACCGAACACCGGACCCATCACCGCGACAACGATCAGCCAAGTGTGCAGCGACGCCCGCGAGTAGCCGGCGACCGGATTACCGACTGTCACGACGACCGCTAACGCCCCGGCCAACACCACTGCCCAGACCAATTCCCACCGGCTCACCGGTTGTCGGGTCATCCGGGCGTAGATCGGCAGCGCAAACAACAGCGCCGTCACCTGCAGCCCGGTCACCAGGATCACCGATCCGAGGGTCAGTGCTGCGCCTTGCAACACATAGTTGGCAATCGCCGCGAGCGCACCGATGCGCCAGCTCCGATTCCGCCAACACATGAGGAACAGCGCGAGATAACCCACCGGCTTGTCGGAGACCTCGTGCGCCGAGCGCTGACGCTCCACATTGCCGATCGCTGATGCCAGCGCGGCAGCCAGGGCCAGCAGTGCTGCGATGTCCGCTTTAGGCACGCGCTACCCCCTCACTGGTCGGCGGCTCGGACTGAAAACCAACTCTTCCAGGCCACCGTACTGACGCGCGCTGTGAAATCCCCGTCGCCGCGCGTCGCAGCTACCGATTCGACGGCTCTTTCTCAGCTACGACAACGTCTCGCCCGGTCCCCGCCGCCATCGTCGCCGCCTCACCGCGGGCCAGCGCGACCGTCGCGATGCCCACCAGCACCCCGGCACCAACCAGCGTCAACACCCGTGGGCCGTTGGCAGACAACGTCTCGTTGAGCACCAAAACACCGAGCATCGAGGCGACCACCGGCTTCGCGACCGTCACCGTCGGCAGCGACGCCGTCAGCGCGCCGGCGCGAAATGCCGACTGCTGGAAGATCATTCCCGCCAGCGCAGCGGGCAGCAGGCAATAGGACTCCGGTGCGCGCAGAAATGCCCCGAAGCCACCCGCCGCCGCCCCGACGGCGCCTTTGGTGAGCACCGCGAACAGCGCCAACGACGACCCGGCCACCACTGCCAGCAGGACGGGCGCAGCCGTGCTACTCGCCCAGATCCGCGCGCCCAGCACGCACAACACCAGAACCGGACCCATCACCGCGGCAACTGCCAGCCAGCTGCCGACCGGACCGCGCGCGGTCCCAGCGCCTGGGTCGCCGACTGTGACCAGCACCGCCAGCGAGCCGGCCAGCAACACCGCCCATGTCCATTCCCAGCGGGTCACCCGGTGGTGGGCCAGGCGCGCATAAATCGGCAAGGCGAACAGCAGCGAGGTCACCTGCAACGCCGTCACCAAGATCACCGAGCCCAACGCCAGCGCGGCGGCCTGCAGACTGTAATTGGCGATGGCGCCCATGCCGCCCAGCCACCACCGCGGATCTCGTACCGACAACCCGAATAACTCGAGGTGACCGACCTCCTTGTCGGTGATTTCCTGAGCCGATCGCTGACGAATCACGTCGCCGATCGCGGATGCCAGGGCGGCGCACAGCGCGATCAGCGCCGCCAAGTCCACTTTCGACATCGTTCACCGCCCATTCATCCCTGGTTTTGCCGACCAGCCTAAGCGCGCCGGGCCCCCGACCGTCGGTTAGACGTCCTCGCCTGCCAAATTTCAGCTAACCCCAAGGCACTGCGCCGCCAACTCAGGACGCTTCGCGCGACAAGCTGCTTCAATACTGGGTGGGGTACGGACGTGAGTACCTCGTGTCGACGGCGCCGCTTCGCGCGGCAGATGTGCGGTCAATAACCGCACGGAGGGTAGGTAACGGCAGCTCATGACGCCTGACGAGCCACAGAACGAACCTCGGCCCACGCCGCGGCCGGGACCGCGCCCAGGGCCCAAACCGACCCCACGTCCCCTTGCCCACCCGGTCGTTTTAGCGCCGGCCAGCGACCCACACAAGTTCGGTCGTGTCGACGATGACGGAACGGTGTGGCTGATCGGCGCGGCGGGCGAGCGGGTCATCGGCTCTTGGCAGGCCGGCGACACCGAAGCGGCATTCGTGCACTTCGGGCGACGATTCGATGACTTGAGCACCGAAATCACCCTGCTCGAAGAGCGCCTGGCCGCCGGCACCGGCGATGCCCGCAAGATCAAAGCCACGGCCGCAGCGCTGGCTGAGACGTTGCCCAACGCGAACGTGCTCGGCGATGTCGACGCCTTGGCCGCCCGTCTCACCGGCATCGCCGAGCATGCCAGCGAAGCAGTCGCGGCCGACCGCTCTCGTCGCGATAAAGAGCGCGCGGCCCAGACAGAGCGCAAGGATGCCTTGGCCGCCGAGGCCGAAGAACTGGCAAACACCTCGACGCAGTGGAAGGTCGCGGGCGACCGTCTGCGCACGATTCTCGACGAATGGAAGACGATCACCGGGTTGGACCGCAAGACCGATGACGCGCTGTGGAAGCGCTATTCGGCGGCGCGGGAAACATTCAATCGGCGGCGCGGATCGCATTTCGCGGAATTGGACCGTGACCGGGCCGGTGCCCGCGAGGCCAAGGAGAAACTCTGCGTCAAGGCCGAAGCGCTTGTCGACTCGACGGATTGGGGCGCCACCAGCGCTGAATTTCGGAAACTGCTGGTCGATTGGAAGGCCGCCGGACGCGCGGCCCGCGACGTCGACGACGCCTTGTGGGCCCGCTTCAAGGGAGCGCAGGACACCTTCTTCAAGGCCCGCAATGCCGCAACCGCCGGTCGGGACGCCGAATTCACCGCGAACGCCACCGCCAAAGAAGCATTGCTGTCCGAGGCGGAAAGACTCGACACCAGCAACCCCAAGGCGGCCTCGGCGGCGCTGCGGACCATCGGCGACAAGTGGGACGCGATCGGCAAAGTTCCTCGGGAAAAATCCGCCGACCTCGAGCGACGCCTGCGCGCGGTCGAGAAAAAGGTGCGCGACGCCACCGAGCCGTCCGGGCCCGACCCGGAGGCTCAGGCCCGTGCCGACCAGTTCCGCGAGCGCGCCGAGCAGTACGAACGTCAGGCCCACAAGGCCGAAGCGGCGGGTCGCAGCAAGGAAGCCGAAGAAGCCAAAGCCAACGCTGAACAGTGGCGGCAGTGGGCTGACGCGGCAGCCGATGCGCTGACTCGCAGGCGCTAGTTCGGACCAGCCTTGCCGTTGGGCCGGGGCTTGGGCGGCTGGGGGTCATCAAGGGTTTCCAGCAAGGTCCGCGCCTGGCGCTGCGCGGCCGATTGACGGCGCTGTTCCTCGGCGGCGAGCTGCACGATGGTGCGCGACCACACCACCCGCGCCCAGTGGAACGTCAACAAGATGATGGCAATCCACGCCACGATCAGCCCGACGCCGGGACCCGGATGCCCGGATGCGACGGTCTGCCGCGACCAGATCGCCAGCAGCCCGGCGGCGCTGGCCAGCGCGCAACCCGCCAGCGCCACCCAGGCCAGAGCCCAGCGCCGGGTCAGCAGCGCAAGCATCGAGAAAACAACGCCGAAGACCAAGGCGAGCCAACTGAATACGCGTGACGGCAGCGCTATCGCCGCCTTACCCGCGCCGTGGGTGGAGAACAGCACATCCCATCCGCGCACGTCGCCGGTATGCGGCAACACGAACGATCCGATGAGCACGAACACCAAGATGGCAACAACCAAAGCCCTTGTACCCGGCTCGATTTCGCGGGCGATACGCCGTTCCGCCGCCTCGATGTCGTCACGGAAAGCGTCGAACTCTCCCCTGTTGCCGCTCATCGCGCGCACCCCAGCGGGTCGGGCGCGGCGGCGGGTTGTCCGATCGCGGGCATCCCCAGCCCGACCCCGCTAGGACGCAGGCCGCAGGCGTGGGCGTCGCCGGCGCGGGTCCTGCGGTAGCTCAGGACGTCGCCGTCGGCGATGAGGTGATGCGGCGCGGCGCGGGTGATCGTCGTGGTGACGATGTCACCCGGGCGCACCTCTTGCTCGCCGGGCGTGAAATGCACCAGCCGCCCGTCGCGCGCGCGTCCACTCATCCGCGCGGTGCTGCTGTCCTTGCGGCCTTCTCCGGTGGCCACCAGCAATTCGACGGTCCGGCCGATCTGGTTACGATTTTCGTCCAGCGCAATCTGGTCCTGCAGCGCAATGAGTCGGTCATAGCGTTCCTGCACAACGACTTTCGGCACCTGATCACCGAGTTCGGCCGCGGGGGTGCCGGGTCGCTTGGAGTATTGGAAGGTGAAGGCGTTGGCGAAGCGTGCTTGCCGGACCACGTCGAGCGTCGCGGCGAAGTCCTCTTCGGTTTCCCCGGGGAACCCGACGATGAGGTCGGTGGTGATCGCTGCGTGCGGCATGGCCGCGCGCACCCGGTCGATGATGCCGAGGTAACGCTGCGCGCGATACGACCTGCGCATCGCGCGCAACATCCGGTCCGACCCGGACTGCAGTGGCATGTGGAGCGCCGGGCAGACGTTGGGTGTCTGCGCCATCGCTTCGATGACGTCGTCGGTGAACTCGGCCGGATGTGGCGATGTGAACCGCACCCGTTCCAGGCCGTCGATGCGCCCGCACTCGGTCAGTAGTTCGGCGAAGGCGCCGCGGTTGCGCGGCAGTTGCGGGTCGGCGAATGACACCCCGTAGGCGTTGACATTTTGGCCCAGCAACGTGACTTCCAGCACGCCGTCGGCTACCAGTGAGCGCACCTCGGCCAGGATGTCGTCGGGGCTGCGGTCCACTTCTTTGCCCCGCAGCGACGGCACGATGCAGAACGTGCAGCTGTTGTTGCACCCCACAGAAATGGAAACCCAAGCCGCATAGGCGGATTCGCGGGCCGCCGGCAGCGCTGAGGGAAACTCCTGCAGCGACTCAGCGATTTCTACCTGGGCGACCCTGTTGTGGCGGGCCCGTTCGAGCAACGTGGGCAGCGATCCGATGTTGTGGGTGCCGAACACGACGTCGACCCACGGCGCCTTGCCCAGCACAGCGTCTCGGTCCTTCTGCGCCAGGCATCCGCCCACCGCGATCTGGAAGTCGGGGTTGCTTCGCTTGCGCGGGGCGAGGTGACTGATGTTTCCGTACAGCTTGTTGTCGGCGTTTTCGCGCACCGCACAGGTGTTGAACACCACCACGTCTGCGTCGTCGCCGTCGGGCGCGCGCCGGTAGCCGGCCGCTTCGAGCAGACCCGCCAGGCGTTCCGAATCGTGGACGTTCATCTGACATCCGTAGGTGCGGACCTCGTAGGTACGCTGCGACGGCAGCGACGCCGCTGCGGGCGTTGCCTCTGGTATCACCGTCGAAGTCACTGGGCCATGGTACGGCGAGGTGGCACTGCGGCGTTCGGCCGACCTAGACGCGCCTTCGCTCACGTTCGCCGGCCATCTCGACGCTGACTACGTCAAAGGCCATGCCCTGGCTGAAGCCGCGACGCGCGAGCATGGCCACCAGTCGGCGGGTCACCCGGGCATCGGCGGCCTCATCGCTGAGGTTCTCGCGCCGGAGCTTTCTGCGGACCAGCTCTTCGGCACGGCCACGCTCGGCGGCGGGATTGATGCCGCCGAGCACCGAGGTGATCACGTCCTTATCGACGCCCTTGGTGTGCAGCTCAGCAGCCAACGCACGCTTGCCTTTTCCGGCGTTGGCCAGCCGTGAGTGCACCCACTGCTCGGCGAAGTCCTCGTCGTCCAGCAACCCGACGTCGGTGAGCCGGTCGAGCACGTGAGCGCTGACCTCGTCGGGGTATCCGCGCTTGGTCAACTGGCCAGCCAGTTCGGCACGTGTCCGCGCCCTCGCGGTGAGCAGGCGCAGGCACAACGCCCGCGCCTGCTCTTCGCGAGACGGCTCAGAAGTCGACGGGAGCGGGGAGGGGCTCGACATTGGCGGGCTCGTCGGTCAGCACGGCACCGATACCGAGCTTTTCCTTGATCTTCTTCTCGATCTCGTTGGCCACGTCGCCGTTCTCCACCAGGAAGTTGCGGGCGTTCTCCTTGCCCTGCCCCAGCTGCTCGCCCTCGTAGGTGAACCACGACCCGGACTTACGGACGAAGCCTTGGTCCACACCCATGTCGATCAGCGAGCCCTCGCGGCTGATGCCCCGGCCGTAGAGGATGTCGAACTCGGCCTGCTTGAACGGCGGCGAGACCTTGTTCTTGACGACCTTGACCCGGGTGCGGTTGCCGACCGCGTCGGTGCCGTCCTTGAGTGTCTCGATCCGTCGCACGTCCAGACGTATCGACGAGTAGAACTTCAAGGCCTTTCCACCCGTGGTGGTTTCGGGTGAGCCGAACATCACGCCGATCTTTTCGCGAAGCTGGTTGATGAAGATCGCTGTCGTGCCCGAATTGCTCAGCGCACCGGTGATTTTCCGCAGCGCCTGGCTCATCAGCCTGGCCTGCAGGCCGACGTGGCTGTCGCCCATCTCGCCCTCGATCTCCGCGCGTGGCACCAGGGCGGCCACCGAGTCGATGACCAGGATGTCCAGCGCGCCCGAGCGGATCAGCATGTCCGCGATCTCGAGGGCCTGCTCACCGGTGTCCGGTTGGCTGACCAGCAGCGAATCGGTGTCCACGCCCAGCTTGGCGGCGTAGTCAGGATCCAGCGCGTGCTCGGCGTCGATGAACGCTGCGATGCCGCCTGCGGCTTGGGCGTTGGCCACCGCGTGCAGGGCGACGGTGGTCTTACCCGAGGACTCCGGGCCGTAGATCTCGACGATGCGGCCGCGGGGCAGGCCGCCGATGCCCAGGGCGACGTCTAGCGCGATCGACCCGGTCGGGATGACCGAGATCGGTACGCGCACTTCGTCACCGAGGCGCATCACCGAACCTTTGCCGTGACTCTTCTCGATTTGGGCCAGTGCCAATTCGAGGGCCTTTTCGCGGTCTGGGGCTTGTGCCATGGTGCTACCTCTCGGTGTAGGTCGTTGTTCGATTTGACCGGTCTTGGTCAGTTGGCCGTGACGTTAAAGCAGCCCTCCGACAAGTCGGGCCCGTCGAACAATCACCACAGTAGCGAACACCTGTTCGAACGCAAGGAGGCGCGCCGCGGCGTGTCACCGAGCAACGACCTGCTCCGCGCGGCCACCAATGAGGTCCCGGGGGCGATTACCGAAGGTTCGCCACCTCGACCTTGTACTGGCTGTCAACGCCACCGTAGGGTTGTGGCCGGTTTGGTGAGTGGACGTCTATCCAGGCGGCGATGCACTCTGGGCTGCGGGGTACACGTCGACCAAACCGGCGCTGTTGGCGCGCCGATCCGGCGACAGTGAGGTCGCGACGGTAGTCGGCGTGGTCGGGGCCGACAGCACACATCTGGTGCCGGAATACAGACCGGCGAACCGGTGTAAGTGGCGGGGGCCGGGTCGTTGGCTGCCATTTAGGGAAGGTTCGAAAGCAATGGTTGAAAAGAAGCCCGCTGTAGAAGACGCCGCAACGGCTCCCCATGAAGGCGTCATAGTCGACCAACGTGTCGACCACCACCCGGCACCCGCACCCGTCTCGCCGAACCGTGCCGGACAAACGCTCGATGACGGGGAGGCCCCGGCAATCGTCGGCGCTGCAGAAGCGGCCATGCACATGTTCGATGCGGCTATCGAGGCATTGCCCGATCACAAAGACGGCACATTTCTCAAGCGTGCCGATGTGATCCTGACCGGCCTACGCAAGCTCGAGGCGTCGCTGACGCTCGCGGCCGGCCGGAGCCGGGCCACCCCCTCGGTCGTCGTGGCCCTGAGTCAAGCTCGCCGGAGCTACGCCACCTTGATGAAGCGCGCCGCGGTCGCACCGGCAGCCACGTTGGGCCAGCGTGTCTACGCCGCCCGCCGCGGTGCCGACCTGTCGATCCAAGAGGCCGCCAACGGTGTCGGGCTTCGCGCGGACCTGCTCGAAGCCATCGAAAACGGCGAACCGACCACCCAGGAAGAGACCAACAAGATCAAGGCACTGATTGCCGCCCTAGATGGCTGAGTTTTCAGAGCTGAACCGGCCGGCGAGCGTCGTCGACGCCGAAGTCAACGAAACCCTCTCGGCCGATCCCGGCGAGCGAGCCCGCCAGCTCACACTGTTGCGGGAGGCATTCATACCCTGGCTCGCCACCATTGACGGCGGCAACCAGTACGTGCACCGGGTCGCGCGCTGGAGTCAGATACCCGAGGCCAGTCAACCGCTCATCGACGCCCTGGTCGCCAAGCGAATCCTCGTCAAGGAACGACGCGGCGCAGGTGATCGTGGCGAGGTCGGCGAGATCTTCGTCGAGATCGCCCACCAGAGCCTGCTGCACGACTGGACAGAGCTCCATGGGTGGCTACGCGAACGACGGCACAACCTCAACACCGCCGACGACCTGCAACGCTACGCCGCCGAGTGGGAAGCCGGTAACCGCAACGCCGACTGGCTGATGTCCGGGACCCGTCTGATCGATGCCGAAAACCTATCCGAAACAACCGAATTCGGCGACAAGGTGGCTCATGCTCGCGACTACCTCAAGGCCTCTCGGCGCACCGAAAACATCAGGCTCGAGCACGAGAGCCAACGCCATCACGATGCGCTGACGGCCGCGGTGAAACAGCTGGAAGTCGCACGGACGCACGCTGCCGCCGCGCACGAGCGGGCGCTGGCGCTGGCCAGACGAATCCGCCTCCTTCAGGTGGCGTTGATTGCCACTGCGATCCTCGCCGTGATCGGCATCATCGCTGCCTGGTAAGCGCTTTCACCACTGCTCGCGGGGCACGTCGAAGTCGACGCACAACGCCCGCCACACGTCGCGCGGTTCGACGCCGTCTTCGATCGCCTGCGCCGCGGTGCGTCCGTCAAACCCGGTCAGCACGTGGTCAGCCAGCACCGAGGCGCCGTAGGTAGCGCCGAACCGCAGGGTGACCCGTTCCTTGAATTCCGTGAGACGCACGCCGCCAAACTACCTACCCGGCTAGTGCCAGCGCCTGATGGCACTCGCGCACCGGGTCGGCCACGCCGGTCGAGCCGGCCGCGGCGCGCAGCGCGGCGTCGCGATAGCCGGGCGCCGCCAGCACATCGGCGGCCGCAGCGGCCAGCGCTTCGCCGGTCAACGGCCGCACCAGCCGCCCGCTGCCCTGTCGCGCCACCCGGTTGGCGATCTCCCACTGGTCGCCACCGCCGGGGACAACCACCAGCGGCACCCCGGCCAGCAACGTCTTGGCCACCATGCCGTGTCCGCCGCCGCAGATCACCAGATCGGCATGAGCGAGCAGATCGTCTTGCCGACCCAACCCGGCGACCGCCCACGACGGCAACATCAGCTCCGGGCCGTGCAGGCGCGAGATCACCAGCCGAGCGCCGGCGGGTAAACCCGCCCCGGGCACCAAGCTGTCCAGGGCCGTCTCGGCCATCCCTTTGGTCCCGGTCGTCGCCGTCGACGGCGCGACCACCACCACCGGCCCCGAACCGGGCGGAATCGGCAACACCTGCTCGGTGGGCTCGAAGTGCAGCGGGCCCACCAGAACGGCTTCGGCCGGCCAGTCGGGGCGCGGCACCTCCAACGCGGGTAACGTCGCGATCAACATCCGCAGCGGCCCGGGATCGATTGCCGGCAAACCGATTTCGACGCGTGCCTGCTCCCGTTGGCGGTTACCTGCCCGCAGAGACCGCGCCGTCAACGTGCGCATCGTGGCGTCCCGCAGCCGCCCACGAATCCCGGTACCGGGCGCCAGTCCGCTGCCGATCGGCGGCAGCCCCTTCGACGGCCGGTACAGCGGATGCGGGTTGAGCTCGATCCACGGGATTCCCAACAACTCTGCCGCCATCCCGCCGCAGGCGGTGATCACATCGGACACCACCAGATCCGGCTGCATCGCCTGCAGCTGCGCGCGGTTCAGCACGGCCATCCGGGCGGCGCGCTGATTAATCTTGGCTCCCGCGTCGCTGTCGTCGTCGTCCTGGGTGGGGTCGAGGCCGGCCAGTTCGACCGCCTCGAGACCGACCGCGCGAGCGGTATCCAGCCACTCGGTGCCGGTCAGGAGGGTAGGTGTATCTCCGGCCGCCAGAAACCGCTGACACAGCGCGATTGCCGGAAAGGAGTGGCCGGGATCCGGCCCGGCCACCACCGCGACACGCATCGCCCTACCCTGCCACAGCTACTGGTTAGGCTGGTGATCATGACCGAGCAGACTCTCGAGAACACCCGCACCGTTGAGGTCTTCCTGCACGCGTTGCAGGACGCCGACCTCGACATCGCAGGCGCCGCACTGGCCGAAGATCTGGTGTACCAGAACGTCGGTCTGCCAACGATTCATGGCCGTCGCCGAGCAATGAAGCTGTTCAGTTCCCTCGGCGGCGCCAGTGGCTTCGAAGTGAAAATTCACCGGATCGCCGCCGACGGCGCCGCGGTGCTCACCGAACGCACCGACGCGCTGATCTTCGGTCCGCTGCGCCTGCAGTTCTGGGTGTGCGGCGTCTTCGAGGTCCACGACGGGCAGATCACGTTGTGGCGGGACTACTTCGACTTCTTCGACATGTTCAAAGCGACCCTGCGCGGCCTCGCCGGCCTCGTGGTGCCGTCCCTGCGGGCCTCGCTGTAGACCGCCATGTCCGACAATGGCGCGCGGCCCAACGCTCTTCAGTTCATCCGTTATTGCTGCGGGGGGCAACTGCCCGACTCGATGCGGGACTGGGTGCGCAACGACTTAGCCGGCAAGGGCGCGACGGGCCGGATGATGCGACGGGTCGCTGTGCCCGCGGTGTTGGTGCTCGCGCCGTTCTGGCTGATCCCGACGTCGCTGGACGTGCACCTGAGCATGACGTTGCCGATCCTGATTCCGTTCGTGTATTTCTCGCACGCGCTGAACAAGGTGTGGCGCCGACACATGCTGCAGGTGCACGGGCTCGACCCGAATCTGGTTGACGCTCGCCGCAGTAAGCGCGACGAGCAGATGCGTCAGTCCTACATCGAGCGTTACGGTCCCAGGGACGAGTCGACCAGTCACGGCCAGGACATCTGACCGCTCACGCCCGTCGCGGCAGCCCACCGAGTTCGTCGAAGGCCTGCGACCAGCCGATCAGACGATCGGTGGCGCCGGTCAGTTCTTCGCGATAGCGCTGTCGTGACGCCACCAGCGCGGCGCCGCGATCTGCGTTTGCGGACGAAACCAGCTGCGCTGCAGCAGTGACCATTTCGTTGTACTGACGCACCCCGGCGCTCAATTGCGCAGTGAACGCGTTGATGGTGGGCGCCAGGTAAGAGCGGGACTGCGGTGTGCCGTGGGAGGTCCGCTCCATCGACACCACTTCGGCGGCGGTGGCCGCCATCGCGGCTGAGCTTTTCTTGGCCGCGGCCGTCAGGTCACGAATCTCGGTGTCGGGCAACATGTTGCCGCGCTCCATGACGCCGAGCAACGAGAAGAAGCCTCGTTCGGAGGCACCAAGCGCGTACATCGCCGGTCGGGCCGCCGAACTCGGGGGTGGCAGACGCCGGATGTTGGTGGGCCGCTGCGGTGGTAACGGATCGGCTTTCAGCCAGCTGTAGCGGATCAGTAACAGGGTGGCGGTCATCGCTTGCACGACAGCGACTCCCCCGGTGATCTCCAGCAATAGCGCGAACCAGCCCCACGCCGCCAGGATCGCCGTCACCACGCCCCAGAACAGGGTTCCTGCAGCGAAGATCAAACCCCAGCGCAGCGCACGGCGTCGGCGTCGCAGCTGCCTCTCACGCGGATCGGTTGCGGCGCTTATCTTTTGGAAGACCAACTCGGACAGCTCGGCGGCCGTGTCGAGACCACGCAGCAGCAGCGTCCGCCATGGCCCGCTGCGACCCGAGTGCACTGCCATCGCCCGCTTGTCCCTTACTGACCGAGTGGCTTCTCGGTAGCCGCGGACTGGGGCGCAGCCGCCGGGGTGCCGGGTGCCGCCGCTGGGTCGGCTGTCGCGCCGCCCGCAGGCAAGGCCTCGCCGCGCATCGACGCCCGGATTTGCTCGAGGCGGGAGTGGCCGGCCAACTCAGTGCTCGCCTGCTGAACCTCGATCATCCGGCCCTGCACCGAACCCTGAGCCAGCTCAGCCTGGCCGAGCGCGTTGGCGTAGCGGCGCTCGATCTTGTCGCGGACCTCGTCGAGGTTCGGGGTGGTGCCGGGCGCGGCGATCTCGCTCATCGACCGCAGCGACTTGCTGACCTGCTCCTGCATCTTGGCCTGCTCGAGCTGGCTGAGCAGCTTGGTGCGCTCGGAGATCTTCTGCTGCAGCACCATGGCGTTCTGCTCGACGGCCTTCTTGGCCTGCGCGGCGGCGCCGAGTGCCTGGTCGTGCAGTGCCTTGAGGTCTTCCACGCTCTGTTCGGCGGTCACCAATTGGTTCGCGAACGCCTCGGCGGCGTTGTTGTATTCGGTGGCCTTGGCGGTATCTCCCGCGGCGGTGGCCTGGTCGGCCAGCGTCAGGGCCTGCCGCACGTTGACCTGAAGCTTCTCGATGTCGGCGAGTTGCCTGTTGAGCCGCATCTCGAGTTGACGCTGGTTGCCGATCACCGACGCGGCTTGTTGGGTCAGCGCTTGGTGCTGCCGCTGCGCGTCCTCGATGGCCTGCTGGATCTGCACTTTGGGGTCGGCGTGTTCGTCGATTTTCGAGTTGAACAGCGCCATGACGTACTTCCACGCCTTGACGAACGGATTGGCCATCAGTTAGCTCCGCCTTCTTGTGTAGATGTCGGTCGTCAGGCTCAACCTATCGAATCCACCGCAATTGCCACACCCCTGCCAGCAGCGACTACGCACTGGCCGACAAAGCCAGTGCCACGACCGGCGGAATGACGACCTTGGTGCTGGCGTCGATATTGGCCGCAGTCGGCGAGCCGGCATTGGTCGGCTCCGGCGCCGAGTCCACGCCGGCCAGCTGTTCGCTGGCTTCGGTGAGCAGCCGCGACAGCGGCACGTCGAGCGCATCGCAGATCGCGCTGAGCAACTCGCTGGATGCCTCTTTACGGCCGCGCTCGACCTCGGAGAGGTATCCCAAGCTGACCCGCGCGGTGTCGGATACCTGTCGCAGCGTGCGCCCCTGGTTTATGCGGGCTTGACGCAATACGTCGCCGAGAACCTCGCGCAGCAATGACGACATCGCGCTCTCCTTACGTCTGGTCAGCATGATTCTTCAGGGTCAACGTGTGCGACTCAGACATTGGTTCCCCGCCGGCTCAATCCGCCGCGACCAGCATCCGGAGCCGCCTGATCGACTCCCGCACCGCCGCCAGCCGGATGTCCCAGCGCGTTCCGGACAACCGCAGCTCGACCACCTCGGTGTCGACCGGGCCGGCCAGGCCCATGAAGACGGTGCCCACGTCATGCCCACCATGCGGCTCAGGTCCAGCGACGCCGGTCAACCCGACGCCCCAGGTCGCGTCGCAGCGTTGGCGAGCGCCCACTGCCAGCGCCCGCGCTGTCGGGGCCGCGACCGGCCCGACCTCCTCGAGAATCTGCGGAGCGACACCGGCCAGCACGATTTTCATCTGCACGGTGTAGGTGATCAGGCCGCCGCGCAGGACTTCACTGGCACCCGGCACGCCGGCCAGCGTCGCCGCGAGCAGACCGGCGGTCAGCGACTCCGCGGTCGCGATGCTCTGTTTGCGAACGGTCAGATCGGCGACCAGTGCGCACGCATCGTCAGTCAGCAGCAGGTCGTCCACGGGCATCCCTTGCGGCGGAGACGAGGTAGTCCAGCCCGGTGAACACCGTCAACACGATGGCGGCCGCCATCATCACCCACGCGGCCATCAGCCACGCCCCCGACACGGGCAGCACGAAGAGCCCGATGGCTACGGCCTGGACCAGCGTCTTGAGTTTGCCGCCGCGGCTGGCGGGGATGACGCCGTGACGCAGCATCACGAAGCGCAGCACGGTGATTCCGACCTCCCGGGCCAGGATGACCGCCGTCACCCACCAATGCAGATCGCCCAGCATCGACAGCCCGATCAAGGCCGCGCCGATCAAGGTCTTGTCCGCAATCGGGTCGGCCATCGTGCCGAATTCGGTCACCATGCCGTAGTTGCGCGCCAGCGCGCCGTCAAGGCGATCGGTGATGACCGCGACGGCGAACACGACGAAAGCAATGATGCGGCTGGGGGTTTCGTGTCCGTTGCCGGCGAATAAGGCCAACAGGAAGACCGGTACCAAGACCAGCCGTAACAGCGTGAGCACATTGGCAAGGTTGGTGACGCGAACGCGCGGGACTACCGGACCTGGTTGCGGCTGCCCCGACACCGCAACAGAATATCGGTTACCGGCTGATCCGGGCCTATTGCCTGTTCTCTCCGCGTCGCGCCACGCGCTCCGCAACGTTGCCGGGCTGGTCGAAGCCGATACTCTGCAAATCGTGAACCCAGCCAGCGGAGGGCCGACGATCCGGCGTGCGCACACGTCGGACGTGCCGCTGATCAAGCAACTCGTCGACACCTATGCCGGCAAGATCCTGCTGGAAAAGAACCTGGTGACGCTGTATGAGGCCGTTCAGGAGTTCTGGGTGGCCGAGCATCAGGGCGTGGTGGTGGGCTGCGGCGCCCTACACGTGCTGTGGTCCGATCTCGGCGAGGTCCGCACAGTGGCGGTCGACCCGTCGGTGACTGGTCGCGGGATCGGCCATGCCATCGTCGACCAGCTTCTCCGGGTAGCTCGCGAACTTCGGTTGGAGCGGCTGTTCGTGTTGACCTTCGAGACCGAGTTCTTCGGCAGGCACGGGTTCACCGAGATCGAAGGCACGCCGGTGACGACCGAGGTGTTCGAGGAGATGCGCCGCTCCTACGACATCGGTGTCGCCGAATTCCTCGACCTCAGCTACGTCAAGCCGAACACGTTGGGCAACTCACGGATGCTGCTAGTGCTCTGACAGAGCGGAGCGCCCGGCCAGCAGGGCGCTGATCGTCGAGCGCCCGGCCTCCGGGGCGCTCGAACCGGCGGCTAGGCCTCAGTCGCTTTCGTCGTTGTCTGATCCGTCGGCGTTGGAGCCGCCGCGGATCAGCATCAGCGTCCCGGCCAAATCCTCGGGTTTGACCAGCACGTCCCGAGCTTTGGAACCTTCGCTGGGACCGACGATTTCGCGGGTTTCCATCAGATCCATCAGCCGGCCGGCCTTGGCGAAGCCGACCCGGAGCTTGCGCTGCAGCATCGAGGTGGAACCGAACTGGCTCGACACCACCAACTCGACGGCTTGCAGGAACACGTCCATGTCGTCGCCGATGTCGGGATCGGCGTCGGTGCGTTCCCCGCTGGGCTTGGCCGCGGTGACGCCCTCGGTGTACTCGGGCTCGGCCTGCTCCTTGCAGGCGGCAACGACGGACTGGATCTCCTCATCGGTGATGTAGGCACCCTGCAACCGGATCGGTTTGCCGGCGCCCATCGGCAGGAACAGGCCGTCGCCCATGCCGATCAGTTTTTCCGCGCCGGCCTGGTCGAGGATCACCCGGCTGTCGATCAGCGACGACGTCGCGAACGCCAGCCGGGACGGCACGTTGGTCTTGATCAGGCCGGTCACCACATCGACCGAGGGCCGCTGGGTCGCCAGCACCAGGTGAATGCCTGCGGCACGGGCCTTTTGGGTGATCCGCACGATGGCGTCTTCAACGTCGCGCGGGGCGGTCATCATCAGGTCGGCCAACTCGTCCACGATCGCCAGCACGTACGGGTAGGGCCGGTACACGCGCTGGCTGCCCAATGGTGCGGTGATCTCGCCGGATCGCACCTTGGCGTTGAAGTCGTCGATGTGGCGCACCCGGGATGCCTGCATGTCCTGGTAACGCTGCTCCATCTCCTCGACCAGCCACGCCAGCGCGGCCGCTGCCTTTTTCGGCTGGGTGATGATCGGGGTGATCAGGTGCGGAATGCCTTCATACGGCGTCAGTTCCACCATCTTCGGGTCGATCAGGATCATCCTGACCTCTTCCGGGGTGCAGCGGGTGAGCAGCGACACCAGCATGGAGTTGACGAAGCTGGACTTACCGGAGCCGGTGGAACCCGCGACCAGCAGGTGCGGCATCTTGGCCAGGTTGGCCGAGATGAAGTCGCCCTCGATGTCCTTGCCGAGCCCGATCACCAGCGGGTGGTGATCGCGACGGGTCGACGGCGCGGTGAGAACGTCGGCCAGACGCACCATTTCGCGGTCGGTGTTGGGCACCTCGATGCCGACGGCGGACTTGCCCGGGATCGGCGCCAGCATCCGGACGCTCTCGGTGGCCACCGCGTAGGCGATGTTCTTCTGCAGCGCGGTGATCTTCTCGACCTTGACGCCCGGACCCAGTTCGACCTCGTAGCGCGTGACGGTGGGGCCGCGGGTGCACCCGGTGACCGCGGCGTCGACCTTGAACTGCTGCAGCACCGAGGTGATCGAGTCGGCCATCTGATCGTTGGCGGCGCTGCGCTTCTTCGGCGGATCGCCGGCGATCAGCAGGTTCAGTGGCGGCAGCATGTACGGGCCGTCGACGACCCGGTCGAGCACCAGAGTGTCCTGCTTTCCCGGAGATTTGGTCTCCTTCTTGCGGCTGCGCGACGCCGCCGGCTCCGGGACGGTCGGGCTGTCGTCCGGCGCGGCCGGTTCGGCGCTCGACGGCCAGGCCTGGGCCGCGTCGTCGCCGTAGGCCGAGGCGTCGTCGTAGTAGCCATCGGAAAAGTCCTCAGCGACATCGCTTTCGACATCCGGTTCGTCGTAGTAGTCGCCTTCGTCTTCGCGGTAGTCGAACATGCGGGTGCCGAACATCGACCGCAGCGTCTCGGGCAGTTCGCGAATTGTGGTGCCGGTCAACAGCAGCAGCCCGAACAACGCGCCGATGAACAGCAACGGCGCACAGATCCACGGGGTCAGCCCCTCCGAGAGTGGCCCTCCGATCGCGAAGCCGACGAAGCCCGCCGCGTGCGCGCGCCCGAGCGGAGTGTCCGGCGAGCCGGCCCACAGGTGCCACAACCCCAGCGCCGGAAGACCCACCATCGCGGCGCCGAGCACCAGCCGTGGCCGCGCCTCTGGGTTCGGTTCGGTGCGCATCAGCAACACCGCCACCGCAGCCAGCACGATCGGCAGCACCACCACCGCCGAGCCGAGGAACACGCGCACCACCGAGTCGACCCAAGCGCCGACCGGCCGGGCCGCGTCGAACCACGAACTGGCGGCGATCACCACCGCGACGCCCAGTAGCGCCAAAGCGATGCCGTCGCGACGGTGACCCGGATCGATCTCGCGGGCCCGGCCCACCGACCGCGCGGTGCTACCGGTCCCCTTGGCCAGCATCAACCACGTCGCACGTACCGCCCGGCCGGCGGTCAGGCCCGCGCCGGTCACCACACCGTGATTGCGCCGCCTGGCCGGCCGGCGACCCTGCGCGGGCCGTCGAGCCGCCTTCTTACGCGGTTGCGCCGAACGGGATCCGCCCCGCGGAGCCGCCTTTGACCTGCCCGTTCGAGCCCCGGACCGCGCGACAGTCTTGCTAGCCATACCGGCAAGCCTAATCGCAAAGGCACCATCTACACCATCCGCCACACTGGTTACCTGGCCGTGACCATGTGACCGGCGGTTCAGCGGCCCAAATGGCTGAGTAGGGTGACATCCGTCACGTACCAACCCGCTGCTCAGAAGCCTGCAGGAGGTCCCCTATGCCCGTCGTCGTTGTCGCCACCCTGACCGTCAAGCCGGAGTCTGTCGACACCGTCCGCGACATTCTCACCAAGTCGGTTGAGGAAGTTCAGGAAGAACCCGGCTGCCAGCTCTATTCGCTGCACCAGTCCGGCGAGACCTTCGTTTTCGTCGAGCAGTGGGCCGATGAAGAGGCGCTCAAGACGCACAGCACCGCTCCAGCGGTGGGCAAGATGTTCGCTGCGGCGGGCGAGCACCTGGCCGGTGCTCCAGACATCAAGATGCTGCAGCCCATTCCGGCGGGCACCCTGGAGCAGGGGATCTTGCGCCACTGATGGGCTCCTCAGCTGAGCGGCCCCTGGCCGGCAAAGTCGCCTTCATCACCGGAGCGGCGCGCGGCCAGGGCCGCGCGCACGCCGTGCGACTGGCAACCGACGGTGCCGACATCATTGCGATCGACATCTGCGCATCAATCGGCAGCGTCAAGTATCCGCTGGCTAGCTCTGAAGACTTGGCGGCCACCGTCAAATTGGTCGAGGACACCGGTGCCCGGATCGTGGCGAAGGAGGCCGACGTCCGCAACCGCGCTTCGCTCACCGCAGCCGTGCAGGCCGGCGTCGACGAACTCGGCCGCCTCGACATCGTGGTGGCCAACGCCGGTATCGCCCCGATGGCATCAGGCGACGACGGCTGGAATGACGTCATCGACGTCAACCTCACCGGCGTCTACAACACCATCAAGGCCTCGATACCGACCATGGTCAAGCAAGGTACGGGTGGATCCATCGTGCTGATCAGCTCCGCCGCCGGACTCGCCGGCGTGGGCAGCCCGGACGCGGGATCGGTCGGCTACGCGGCCGCCAAGCACGGCGTGGTCGGACTGATGCGCGTATACGCCAATCTGCTGGCCCAGAGCAGCATTCGGGTAAATTCGATCCACCCGACGGGCGTCGAGACGCCGATGATCAACAACGAATTCACTCGAGAGTGGTTGGCCAAGATGGCGGCCGCGACGAACTCGCCGGGCGCCATGGGCAACGCCCTGCCGGTGGAGGTGCTGCAAGCTGAGGACATCGCCAACGCGGTGGCATGGCTGGTGTCCGACCAAGCCCGCTACATCACGGGCGTGACCCTGCCGGTCGATGCGGGCTTCCTGAACAAGTAGGCCCAGATGCCACGAAACCCAGCGGCGCAAACAGCTTTCGGCCCGATGGTGTTGGTGGCCGTCGAGCAGAGCGAACCGCTGGGCCGGCGACTGGTGGACGACGACCTGGCAGCGCAGTTTCTACCCGCTCCAATCCGGTGGCTGTTGAGCTCAGCGCCGCCGAATCCGCTGCGACGGTTGACCATTGCCTCGATGGAGCGCGAGGGGCCGGGACTGTGGGCCAGCATGATCGGTCGCAAGCGCTACATCGCAGAGAAGGTCGCCGCATCGCTCGGCGACATCGACGCCGTCGTGGTGCTGGGCGCCGGATTCGACACGCTCGCTTACCGGTTGGCGAGAACAACTCGGATCCCGATTTTCGAGGTCGACCAGCCCGTCAACATCGCCCGCAAAGCCGCGGCGGTGCGACGGGCACTGGGTGCACAGCCCGGCTCGATTCGCTTGGTGCCGTTGGACTTCGAACACGACGACGTGATGTCCGTACTCGCCGACCACGGTTATCGTCCAGACAGTCGAACCTTTTTCGTCTGGGAAGCCGTCACCCAATATCTGAGCTCCGAGGCGGTGCAACAAACCCTGGCGAAGCTGCGCTCGGCGCCTGCGGGAAGCCGACTCGTATTCACCTATGTCCGGCGAGATTTCATCGACGGCATCAACCTCTACGGCGCCGAGGGCCTGTATCGCAGATTTGTCCAACGCCGACAGTTGTGGCACTTCGGGTTACCCCCGCAGGAGGTTGCCACGTTTCTGGCCGGACACGGCTGGCAGCTCTCGGAGCAAGCCGGCCCGGATCTGATCATGCAGCGCTACGTCGAACCGAACGGTCGGCACCTCACCGTCTCGCCGATCGAATGGACCGCGTATGCCGAGAAGACGTAGCGGCCGACACGCCGTGACGTGGGCGTTCCCACTTCGCGATCGCCGACAGGTTCATACTCGACACGTGGCCAGCGACGAGGCTGTCCCGCTACCGGGCATATTGCCGGGGGCTTATGCCGAACCGGCGTACCGCTATCTGTCCCCGCATCAGGCGGCAGTGCTCGACATCGCAACTCGCCGTTTGGATCTCGGTCCACAGGACGACCCCGATGAGCATCGCGTGATCATCTATGTCGACCGACTGCTGTCGGTGTTGAACGTAGCGCCCGGTGGCCTGTATGCGGTGGGATCGCTGCGGCAACGGGTGGCCGAACTCCGTAGTCAATACATCGGCGGGATCGCTCTGCTAGACCAGCTGGCCGGCGGCGATTTCACGAAGGCAACGCCGCTACGGCAGCAGCTGATCTTGGCGCGCAGTCAGCTGGCGGCGTTTGTTGGCATGTTGTTCGGCCATATCATCGAAGCGATGGGCCTGATCGACGCTGAGCTCAGATTTCGATGACGGTCGGCACGATCATCGGCTGGCGGCGATAGGTCTCCCCTACCCACTTACCGACGGTGCGCCGGACTGCCTGCGCGATCCGGGCGGGGTCGGTGACATTCTGCGCTGCAAGCGATTCCAGCTCTGCTTCGACTTTGCGGACGGCGGGCTCGAGCGCCTTGGGGTCCTCGGAGAAGCCGCGCGCGTGCACGAGCGGCGGCACCGCAGGCTGGCCGGTCTCGCGCCGTATCACGACAGTCACCGCGATGAAGCCCGACGACAGAATGAGCCGCTCGCCCAGCGTGGTGTCGCCGACGTCACCGGTGATCAGCCCGTCGACGAACATCTTGCCGACCGGCACTGCGCCGGCGATCCTGACCGCACCGCCGACCAGATCGACGCTAACCCCGTTCTCGGCCAACACAATCGACTCTTCGGGCACCCCGGTGCTGGCGGCGAGCTTGGCATTGGCGCGCAGCATCCGCCAGGTTCCGTGCACCGGCATCACATTGCGCGGGCGGATGCCGTTGTAGAGGAATAGCAACTCGCCCGAATACGCGTGTCCCGAAACATGAACTCGCACTTGCTGGTTAGTGACGACACGCGCGCCGATTTTGGCCAGCTCGTCGATGACCCCAAAGACGGCCTCCTCGTTGCCCGGAATCAGCGAGGACGACAGGATGATCAGGTCTCCGGCAGTCAGCGTGATGCTGCGGTGCTCGCCGCGCGACATTCGCGACAGCGCCGCCATCGGCTCGCCCTGCGTGCCCGTGGTGATCAGCACCACCTGTTCGGGCGACATCATCTCCGCGGCGCCGATCTCGACCAGATCAGACTCGTCTACCTCGAGGAAGCCGAGGTCCCGCGCGATACCCATGTTGCGGACCATGGATCGTCCGACGAACGACACCCGCCGCCCCAGCGCCACCGAGGCGTCGATGATCTGTTGCACCCGATCGACATTGGAGGCGAAGCACGCGACGATGACACGTCCCTGCGCCCCTCGGATCAGCCGGTGCAGTGACGGCCCGACCTCACTCTCCGACGGCCCGACTCCGGGGATCTCGGCATTGGTCGAGTCACACAGCAACAGATCGACCCCGGCGTCGCCGAGCCTCGACATGCCGGGCAGATCGGTCGGTCGGCCGTCGAGCGGCAGTTGGTCGAGTTTGATGTCACCGGTGTGCAGGACGGTCCCGGCACCCGAGCGCACCGCGATGGCCAGCGCGTCGGGGATGGAGTGGTTGACGGCGAAGTATTCGCATTCGAACACCCCGTGGGTGGTGCGCATCCCCTCGGCCACTTCGATGAACACCGGCTTGACCCGATGCTCACGGCATTTCGCGGCAACCAGGGCCAGGGTGAACTTCGACCCGACGACCGGGATGTCGGGACGCAGCTTGAGCAGGAACGGAATCGCCCCGATGTGGTCTTCGTGCGCGTGGGTGAGCACCAGCGCCTCGACGTCGTCGAGCCGGTGTTCGATGTGACGAAGGTCGGGCAGGATGAGGTCGACGCCAGGCTCGTCGTGGGTGGGAAACTTCACCCCGCAGTCGATGATCAGCAGCCGGCCCAGATGCTCGAAAACGGTCATGTTGCGGCCGATTTCGCTGATTCCGCCAAGCGCTGTGACCCGTAGACCACCCGTGGTCAACGGACCCGGCGGCTGAAGGTCTGGTTGTTCCACCTGCGGGCGACCCTCTCGCTACCTGAGCACCGAGGCTGCGCGCATGTCGGCAGCCAGTGCGTCGAGCTGCTCGGCCGTCGCGGCGACCTGCGGCAGCCGCGGGTCGCCAACCTCGATGCCTTGCAGGCGCAATCCCGCTTTGGACAGCGTCACTCCGCCGAGCCTGTTCATCGCGTTCGACAGCGGTGCGATCGCGACGTTGATCTTGCGGGCGGTGGCGTGATCGCCAGAAGCGAAGGCGGTCAACAAGTCCCGCAGTTGGCCGGCAGCCAGGTGGGAGATGACACTGATGAAACCTGTTGCGCCCATCGCCAGCCAGGGAAGATTCAGCGCGTCGTCCCCCGAGTAATAGACCAGACCCGCCTCAGCCATCAGCTGAGTGCCTGCATGCAGATCACCTTTGGCGTCTTTGACGCCGACGATGTTCGGATGCGCGGCCAGTGCCCGCAGTGTCTCGTATTCGATCGGCACAACCGAACGCGGCGGGATGTCATAGAGCAAGACCGGTAGCGGCGTCGCGTCGGCGACCGCGGTGAAGTGCGCGAGCAGTCCTGCTTGTGGCGGCCGCGAGTAGTAGGGCGTGACGACGAGCAGGCCGTGCGCCCCTTCTGCCGCGCTGGCTTTCGCCAAGTGGACGCTGTGTGCGGTGTCGTAGCTGCCCGCGCCGGCGATCACGCGGGCACGGTCCCCGACGGCTTCGAGCACAGCCCGCAGCAGCGCGATCTTCTCGGCGTCGGTGGTGGTCGGTGATTCGCCGGTGGTTCCGGACAAGACCAGGCCGTCACACCCGGCGTCGACCAGGTGGGTTGCCAAGCGGGCTGCCGCGGGCAGGTCCAGGGAGCCGTCCGGCGCGAACGGCGTCACCATGGCGGTCAGCAGCGTCCCCAGGCGCGCGTAAACGTCGAATCCGCCGGTGCTCACGGACCCAAGGTTACCTGGCGGTACCAAACCCGTTTCCTGGTGCGGCGCCGTTTGTTCAGGCCTCGGTGGCCAGCGGACTGGTCGCTACCTCGGTGCCGTCGGCCAGTGTCGCGATGTCGAAGTCGCCGAACACCGCCGGAGCGGCATCGACCAGGAGTCGCAGACATGCGATGGCCAGCCGCCGTATCTCGATGTCGGCGTGCTCGCTGGCCCGCATTGCGATGAAATGCCGCCACGCGCGGTAGTTGCCGGTGACCACGATGCGGGTCTCGGTGGCGTTGGGTAAGACGGCCCGCGCGGCCTGACGGGCCTGTTTACGACGCAGGATCGCGTTGGGCTGATCGGCGAACTTCTCTTCCAGCTTGTCCAGCAATTCGGTGTAGGTGGCGCGGCTGGCGTCGGCGGCCTCGGCGAGGATGCGTTGCAACTCGTCGTCGTCCTCCATTCCTGGCGGGACGACGATCTGCGACTCCGTCTCCGGCACGTAACGCTGCGACAACTGCGAATAGGAGAAGTGCCGGTGGCGAATCAACTCGTGTGTGCATGACCGCGAGATGCCGGTGATGTAGAACGAGACGCTCGCATGCTCGAGCACCGAGAAATGCCCGACGTCGATGATGTGCCGCAGATAGCCGGCGTTGGTCGCGGTTTTGGGATTCGGCTTGGACCAGCTCTGATAGCAGGCCCGGCCGGCGAACTCGACTAGCGCCTCGCCCCCGTCCGCGTCGGTGCTCCAGTCCACCTCGGGCGGCGCGACGAAGTCGGTCTTGGCGATCAGTTGCACGTGCAACGGCGCGGTCTCGGCCACGGCGAACACCCTAGCCCGGCGACGATGCAGAGCGAAGCGAGCAGCGCGATGATCGGCAAGGCGACTATGGACTTGTATTCCCCACCGGCGCGATTATCGTCGAGTTCTTCGTGCTCGCTGAGCAGTTTTCGGGCTTGCGGGAAGCGCTGGCGGCGCGGCCGCGGCCCGGTAGAAGCGATTGCGGAACGGGTGCCGGCGGGCTGCAGCCGTCTCTGCCGTGCGAGTACATATGCCGAAGTCGGTTGCGGCTCAACCGTCGGCGACGCGAGCGAAGACCATTCAGCTCGGATGGTAAAGCGAGCCGGTTCCCGGATTGGGTTCGTCCTTGATGGCCGTGCGTAGTGAACTGGCTGCAATCCCCGTGCCGTGGCGACACTAATTCATAGTGCAGCGGCCCTGGATCCCCTGTTGTTTGGCTGGGCGATTCGTCCTGGGATGCGGGCGGATTTGGCGGTGACGGTGGATCTGGCGGCGTCGGTGGTGGACAGGGCGGTGACGGCGTGGCCGCGACGGGCGGCGGGGTCATCATCGCCGGCCACACCGTGGGCGGCGCGGCATTGCCCCGGCGCTGCGACGCTCATCGCGTGCGCCAGGTATTGCCGCCAGGCCTGCAGGTAGACGAGCAGCTGCTGGGTGTAGTCCATCGGCGGACCCGCTGCCGGCGACGGCGCGGCGGTCGGCACCGACGGCGGTCCGTAAGGCCCGGCGGGCGGCATCGGGGGCGCCCCCCAAGGCGGGGCCTGCGACGGTGCTGTGACGCCGGCCGTCTGCTCCAGGTACTGGCGCCACGCGTGCAGGTAACCGGATAGTTGTTGTGCGTAATCAGCTGGAGATGACGTCATGGGTTGACCTCCGGGGATCGTGGGGACAGGAGATGCGGGGGCGGCCGGCCGAGTTGGCAGCCGACGGGTCCAACGGGTGAGGCAGTGATGCCAGGCAATACTGCGAGTCGAGATTGCGCAGGTTTCTGGTTTCCGACGGCTCTCGGTTCTCGACGTCGAAGACGTAGCAGTAATCGCCTGCCGGTGTCGGTAGGCGGATCGGACTCGAGAAGCCCTGATCGAGGAAGCCGAAGGGTAATCGCCAGTCGAGCGTTGTTTTGTCGCGACGGTCAACACCACCCGACTCGACCCACACATAGTGGTCGAGGACCGCGTTCACGGCGTGGCGGGCCGACTCGCAGGCCGCCTCCATCGACGTCATGCGGGTGAATGTCTTGTTCCACGTACCCGCAAACACCACCGAGTTGTGGTGCACCTGGGAGCCGCCGTGGCGCGCCTGCCAGACGCTGCGCTGCTCGAGATTCTCGAGCCGACAGGCCTCGGTCGGCCTCGTGGTCCACGACGAGCCGTGCGGATTCCAGGGATCGCAACCGGGCCGGTTGGGCCAGTCACCGACAATGGGCACCAGGTACGGTGCGTCGTTGCGTACCAAGCGGCCGTTGCTGGGGCTGCCGCTGATCTGCAAATTGCGGTCCAGCGCATACCAAGCCGGCCACGGCAGCAGTGCTTCGGGCGGGCTCTCGGCGTCGCTGGTGACGGCGTGCACGATTTGCCGCCACACCTCCTGCGCGAGTTCGTCAGGAGTGCAGTCGCGCGCGGCCTTGCCTCGCCCGGATCCGTCGACCAGGTGCCGCGACGGGGTGTTGAAATCTCCGATGTCGACGGAGAGCACCGAGATGTGTCCGTCGCGCGCCAACGTCCGTTGCCTCTCCCACATCCCGCTCTGGTTGATCGACGATAGGCCCCACTCGGTTCCCGAGTAGTACATGTGTCCTCGGAGCAGCTGGAATTCGGTGTCGAAGAAGTACTGGATGCCGGCCAACGTCTGAAACCGGTCCCAGGGAACCCGACCCATCTGGTCAAGCGCGTAGGGGTCGCGCCGCGCAGAGCTGCGCGCTGCCTCAGGGTGCAGTGGGCCGCCGGCAGGCGGGACCGAGGTGGTGAAACCGTCGAGCCCGGCCACCGTGCCGCCGGTGCCGGCCGCGCGCAGGGGCGCTGTGATCCGTTCAGCCGCAGGCGCATCGACAGCGACCACGACGTAATCGGCCGCCAGCCCAATTCCGTTGGTCAACTGAACCTGAACCCTCGGTCGACGGTGGGGTGGGACCGCACGGTCGACGGGCGGAGCCTCGATGCGGTTCAACCCCACTGCGGACGAATCGCACATCCAGCTCGACCAGGTGCCGTACCAATGGTCGAACCAGGCCTCGGTGGTGGGACCGTTGAGCACACCGTCGGCCTTGTCGTCGTCGCGGTCCATCTGCAGCTGCAGTTGCAGATATGTGGTCAGGTTGGTGCGAGCATCGCCCCAGTGTGTGTCGAATGCGGCAAGCACACGCGGCATTTCCAGAAGCAGCGCTTCGAAGCCCGGTGTGTAGTGGTACCGGCGGGGCGTTGAGGCATCGCGGCCGATGAAAAAGTCGTAGGCGGAAAGGTTCTGCAATTCTCTGGCGCGGCGCAAGGGACTGGTGGACAGATACTGGATCAACCTGCCCACGAAGGTCTGCACATCGCTTGGGCTGAAGCCCAGTTCCTGGAGTTGGGCTGCGGTGGTGAGCAATTCGGCCAGCGTGCGCGGCTTCTCGCGCGGGAACACCAGCGAGGCTTTGCCTTCCACCGTGGTTCCCTGGGTGACCACTCGCCTGACGTTGTCCATGACGGTGCGTGACGTCATCTGCCAAACGACCCGGCCGTCGGCTCGCTCGGTGCGCTGGTAAACCGGTATGCGCTGGAATAGGTCCCAGATGTGGAGGTAGTAGGCGGGGAAAAACCGGAAGCCGTGCTCGCCTGCCACCGGCCGGGGCGGGTGACGGGGTTGCCTCGCCGACCCGGGAAGGGGCACAGCTCGGCGGTGTCGCCGCCGCCGGGACCCACCGTCGAATACTGAGAGGCGGCCAGGCCGCCGAGCTTGACCGGTGGATAGCTGCCCGATGGCTCGTCGTCCAGCACGGAGCGCTCGTCAGGCCGGGGTTCGTACACGGTGACCTCGAAGCCGCGTTCCGCCAATTCTTGAGCGGCAGTGAGGCCGGCGATGCCGGCGCCTAGTACAGCCACTACGGGACGCCGCTGGCACGAAGCGGGCGTGGCGATGCGATCGGTCATGTCACCCCGTCCGCAGCGCGGCGAGCAGGGCCGGCTGCGACGGCGCCCGAACAGCCGCGTGGACGTAGGCCAGCATGGTGTCGTGGGCATGCAGGATTCGTCCAGCGAGCCCTGCACGGCCACCGTGCCCGCTTCCACCGCTTCGTCGAGACTCATCTTGGCGTCGAGCAGATCCAGGATCGCGGCACGGGAGACGGCGACCCGGGCCCCAGCTACTTTCGCCGGACCGTCAGACACGTCCAGCCGGCTACCGCCTCGCAGCGCGAACAGCTCACCGTCGACGTCCACCTCGACGACCAGCGGTCCGAGTGCCTCCAGCAGCAGCCGGTAGCTGTCGGGCACCTCGGCCTCGAGGTGTCCGACAGATTGCCGCAGCAGAGACGCAACATGTTCAGCCATTGAGGAACTCGAATACACCAGCTCCGACGAAGTCAATGTTTTCGCCGTTGATCGAACCTGTCACGCGAGCGGTGCCATTGGTTTCGTACAGCACCACGGATCGATCCAAGCGAACTTCACTCGGTTGGGCCAGCCGGGCATACGACTGCGGCTGAATTCGGCGAGCACCGTGTCGCCCGCTCGCTCCGCGGCGACCCGCATGCTCCCCGGTATGCCCGAGACGGCGCCGTCGAGAACCAGTCGCATCGGGGGCGGGAGGGTGCAGTCGGCAGCGCGACCGAGTAAGCCGTTGCACTCCACCTTGACTGCAGCGTGCCGAATGATCGCGGCGGGCTCGTCGTGTCGCCACACGTACAGCGCCTGAGACAGGCAATGCAGTCGGCGTCGATCGGTCATCTGCAGGAACACCAGCGACCACGGCGTCTCGGTATCGGGGGAAGGATGGTGCCCCAAATCCAGCCGAAGTCGCCGCCCCACTGGAACCGGCCCCAGTTGTGATCGTGGTAGGCCACGTCGTCGTCGAACCGAATCTCTTCGCCTCCCATGCGAAGCCACCCGTGAGCCCGCATTCTCGGCACGAAAAGCCAGCTCATTCTGCCGTCCCCCACTGGCTGGTTGTTGACGATGAAGGGACGGCTCACCGACATCAGCAGAAGCTCGCCGCGAATATCGTTGCGGGGCAGGTCTATCAGCATTCGGTAGCCGTCGGTGCCCACTGTCATCTGGTTGCCCCCGATGACCAAGGTGCCGAGGTCGGGCGACACGTCCAGCTCGTCGTCGAACCGCTCGATGGCGCCGCTCCACCGCCGATCGTGTGCGATGACGATGACGCGGGCGGCCAATCCCGCACCACCGGGGCGCGACGTCTCGCTGGTGAGGCTGAAGTTGATCAGTATTCGACGGCCCGGGCGGTGAATCACGAAGTGGTACCACTCCTTGAATCGCTCCGGTCTGGCGTTGGCAAGCACCGGGGTGCGGATGAAGTCGCTGCGAGCGAGCACCGGGCTCATCGCAACCACCGAGTGTCCGCCGCGGAATACGTAGGCGCGTCGAGTTATTCCGAGTGGCTCATCCGAATCGCTTTCGGCCAGGCGGCTGATCGCATCCCCTACCCGCGCGATGCCGAGCAGCAGGTGCACGAAGTCGTCGACTTCCCTCCTGTTGTCGGCCGGAGAAGCGTCGCCACCGAGCGCGTGCACCGCGCGGGCCAGGCCGGCCAGACCCATCAGGTAGCCGACGAAGTTGTTCTGCTCCGCCAGCGCCGGGATCGGGTCGGTGAGCATCAGGCGAACCCTTCCGGCCGAAAGAGGCCGAGCACCGAATCGTCGAGGCCGTGCCCGACAATCGCGTCCGCCAGCAGCTCCGCCCACGCGTCCGGGGCTGCGTTCGACGTGACCGGACCGTCAAGAACGTTGAGGCTCAACGTCTCCCATACTCGCCGGAGATTATCGACAGCCTCGGAAGCGACGAGCGCATCCCGCAACGCCGCCCCAGCGGGGGTGTCTGCATAGCGCTGGCCTTCGGCGATCAGCAGGTCGTGCAAGCCCCGCGCCGCGACAGGACTGCCGAGCACCGCGCGCCGAGCACCGAGCAACAGCGCGAAGAGGGTCCGCTCGGCCCCGTCCGCGTGCGCCGGTGGGGCCGGCAGTAGTTGTGGCGCGCTACGCTCGACGAGGTCGAGGGTCAGCTCCCTGATCCCCTCCAACTCGGCGAGCATGCCAACCAGCACTTCTGGGTTCACCGGGCACGCTCGTGCACGTAATCGACCAAGCGGCACAACACATCTCGGTGCCGACTCGGGGGAAACCAGTCAAGCTCGGCCAGCAGGACCGCGGCCTTGCGGGCATGCCATTGCGCCACCTGACGCGCGTGCTCGAGCGAACCGACGGACTGCATCAGTCCGTAAAGCCAGCGCATTTCGGCGAGGTCCTTCGACTCCGAGGGATGAAATCCTTGCAGCCTCGCCACGATCTCGGACTTCCCGGTCGCAGACAACTCCCCGCGGGAGACGAGCTGGCCGAGTAACGCAGTGAGCTCCATTTCGCCGTCCGCGCCCGGGCGGCGCATGGCCAGCACCTGCACCGCCCGATCCCGGTCGTCGGGCTCGGCAAAACGCAGGGTGTGCAGCAGCATCAAGGTGCGTTTGCCCTCCCAGAGGTCGCCGCCGATTTCTTTGCCGTACTCCTCCGGGTCCGCCCGCAGGTTCAGCAGGTCGTCGGTGATCTGGAACGCCGCTCCGAGATGTCGCCCGAGCGACTCCATCGGCGGCAGGTGTTCCGGTCCGACACCGGCCGCGATCGCACCGACCTGCAGTGGCGTAATGAACGAATACCAACTGGTTTTCAGCTCGACCATCGCCAGATAATCGGCGTCGTCGAGTTGCCAGGTGTTCGATCGAACCCACTCCAGTTCCAGCGCCTGACCGTCCACGGTCTGCCGGGTCATGTGCGCGACAGCGCGCAGGATGCGCAGGGCCGGGCCGAGCCCGACGCGTTCGACATTGTCCAGGAGGGGTTGCAGCGACATCGACAGCATCGCGTCACCCACGTTGACGGCGATCGGGATGCCGTGGTCCATGTGCAAAGTGGGCCGGCCCCGACGCCGCCACGACTCGTCCTCTATGTCATCGTGAATGAGAAAGGCGTTGTGGTACAGCTCCAACGTCGCCGCGGTCGGCAAGATCGCCTCGAGGTGACCGCCGAGCCCGAGGCACGTCGCGATGCTCAGGGCAGGCCGCAGCGCCTTCCCGCCGCGACGCGGATAGTCCAGGATCAGTTCGTAGAGGCTGTTCGATCCGACCGGGTCGACGGCGAAGAGTCGGTCGATCTCGCCGTCGCATGCGTCTTTGCACTCCGCGAGATAACCCTCGAGCAGTCCGAGGCGATGCGCCAGTGGACATTTCAACAGATAACGACACCGTACGCCGCGTCTAGCCGATATTGACGACGCCGTTGACGTCCGTGATCCTGGGCGCATAGCGGATGCGGACGGCCATTTCGATGTTGGCATCTCGGTGTCACCGACGAGCTCCAGGCTCGGCAAGAGGCTGACGGCGAGGTCGACCGGCTCTTCACCCGCAGTCGTCGAGGCAGCGGCCCCCTGCGCTATCCGTTGGCGCCGACCCAGCAGGACCATCTGTCCCGGTGTTCCGGTGAAGTCGTCGAAGCGATACAGCGAGTTGATATTCGCAGCGTCGAGCAGCACTTGGTAGTCGGGAAGTCCGGCTACCAACTGGTTGAGCGCCGTGAGTCCCGTTGTGTCGGTCAGCAGGCACGAGGGCGCGCGGTAGCCGGCCTTTTCGACGGTGGCGCGAGCAGCGAGGAGCGCATCCATGTAGTCTGAATCTTCCAGGCCGCTGGCAGTGTGAGGGGGTTGAGGGCGAGGAGCTTACCTATGACCGTGGCATCCACGCTCGCGGCGAGCTGCACGGTCCGCGCGATCACGGCGGCCAGCAAAGGGTCGGGGGTCGGGGCAATAGCCTGCGCGACGGTCATCTCGAATCGAACGGAATCGCCTTCCAGTTCCAGCGAATCCCCGCCAGATCGGAGGCGAGCACCCGCGCCGATCGGTGCTGACGCGTTGTCGCTACGCACCCTGAATTGGCCAGGATCGCCGGTATTCCAGTGCGGAATCGCTTGCCAGGCGATGCTGCTCTGCTCGAAAGTGTCGGTAACCGCCTTGTTGGCAATGGCCATCTGCTCTGCACTCAGATACATACCTGCACCACCTCTATTTTCGGGAGATTATGGCAGACAAAGTCTTACGCGGTGAGCACTCAGCTGCCTCTACTTCTGGCTGAGCGCCACCTCCTGCCCGGGGCATATCTCACCTCTGTCCATGGCATCGCAGTGGGCCAAGTGCAGGGCGGCGATCGGGTCGTCCGGCAGCAACTCGTGGCATCGTTCGAAGGCGGCACGCGCCTGGTCGGCATCGCCCGCGTCGAACAGCCGGAAGGCCTCGTCAAACGCCGGCTGCGCGGAACGCTTCGCGGCGCGCAGCGGCGCCGGTCCTCGTTGTAGACCTCGTACATCGTCACCGGTCGGCGTCGGTTGACCACCATGACGCGCTCCATGCGACGGACGTCGAACTGGTCCGGCTCCGCGAACGGGCAAGTGTTGCATCGGAGATGAGCAGAGCGGAGCCGTAACGCTTATTGGCGCTCTCGATGCGGGCGGCCAGGTTTACGGCATCGCCGATGATCGTGAGGACCATCCGGTTCACCCCGCCGACCAAACCGACTCCGACGTTGCCGGTGTTGATCCCGATTCCGACTCGCAATTCCTCGGAGCCGAGCGCCATCCGCTCCTGGTTGTGCTTGCGCAGGGACCGCAGCATGGCGAGTCCGGCGCGGACGGCGTTGTCGGGCTCCGATTCGAACACGGCGACGATTTCGTCCCCGCGCACGTCTTGAATCATGCCGTTGCAGCTGATGATTGGCAGCTCCACCGCCCGCAGGAACCCCGTCGCCAAGTTGCTCGCCTCGAGGACGTCCATGTCCTCGATCATGGTGGTGAACCCCCGGATATCGGAGATGAGCACCGTCATCTCCCGCTCGACCCGGTAACCGCTGTGGACGCGGCGCAGGTCGTCGATATCGAGGATTCGCAGAAGTTCGTTCGGCACAAATCTCGACTGCACGTCCATCAAGGACTGCCGGTGCTCGTCGGCGGCCCGTAACCGGGCCTCGAGCTCGAAATTCCACAACGGCGCCGCGGCCTGGACGCACAGGTAGGCGACTGCCTCCTGATCTCTGGAAGCCGAAGTACCTACCCGGTGCGTCATGCTCGGCGTAGATCACGCCAATCGTCTTGTCCTGGACCCTGATCGGGACGGCGAGGGTGGACGGATCCCGACTTGGCACTCGTTCTGCCGGTCCGCGATTACTCGGACCGGATCGGCCGCGACGACTGCGACGCCCACTGTCGACCACCCGGCGCTATGATTGCGCGGTCGTGGCTGACCTCGGTCCACGGGCCGTCGACGGTCGTGACGTCGCCGCGTTCCCGACGGCCCGGACCGCAAGCCGTTCGCCTTCGTCGGCGAACAGCAGAACCCGGCCCGCGCCGGTCGTGCCCGCAACCGTTCCAACATGGTCTTGGCCAAGCCGTCCGGGGTGCGGGCGACGACAGCGCAGCGCACACCTGATGCGCGCCGACCGGGTCGATTCCCGCCGAGCCCGCCGGGACGAGATCGCGTCCGAGCTAGCCACGGTGTGCTCCGCCGAGCCAGTGCGCACGGACCGCGATCCCCAGATTCAGCCAGCCCTGGTAGGCCGCCGCAGCATCTGCGCGAAGCCTCGATCGCCGGTCTCGGCGTGCAGGGTGGCGGCCTCTTCGTGGGCGAGCGCGCCGATCATCGGCAGTTGGTGTTCGTCCGCGAGCTCGATGGCCTGGGCAAGGTAGCGCTCCGCTTTGCCGCGCTGCCCACGGACCCGCGCCCACGCACCCTCGACCAGCGCAGACGGTGCGGCGTAGTTGGCCGGCGAGCCCGCTGCCCACTTGCGATGCAGGGCGATCACCTGCCGCACCGATTGCCGCGTCGAACGGTCATCTGGTGCGAACTGGATCCGGCTGAGGGCGCTGACCAGGTAGAATATCTGCAGACCCACCGTGCCGGTCATACCGTCGACATGCGCGAGGGCCTCGTCGTGACGCGCGATCGTGCCGGCGTGGTCGCCGCACCAGAAGTGCAGGCCCTGTTTCATGGCCAAGGCGACGCTCAGAGCGACGCCGTCTCCCTCGCGGCGGGCCGCCGGCAACGCCACTCGCTCGTCGTAACCGCTTTCGCCGGCGAGCAGCAGGGGGTCCTCGCTGCGACCCATCAAGTTGAGGCAAAGCTGTTGCAGGGCTTGGCAAAGCGCGCGAGGCACCGGCTGGGAACGGATCTCGGGGATCAGCGACTGGGCGAGCGCGTCGATCTCGGCCAGCGGACGGCCGGCCCAAAATGACTGGGAGAGCAGGACCGCGGACAGGAACCCAGCGTATTCCTGGTCGCCTCGGTCGAGCGCCCCATCGATCGCTTCGCGCAGCTGACCGAAACCGTCGTGAACCGGGTGGCGCCAGTGGCGGATGAAGGTCAGAAGTAATAACAGCGTCTCCGGTCGGGCGTCCCGGAACTCCTCGCGTTCCGCGAGTTGCAGGCCGAGCTCACCGAAGCGCTGGCTACCAGCGTGGTCGCCCGCCATGACCAGCAGCAAGCCACAACTGGCGAGCACCGTGGGTGAAGTGGGGGTATGGCCGTGGGCCAACAGTAGTTCGAGTTGCTTACGCACGATCAACGGGTAGAGATTGGGTTGTAGGAGGTAGGACAGGCTGCGCATTTCAGAGAGAATCCGCTGCAGCCAGATGACCCGCCCATCCTGACAACGCGGCAGCTCCGGCAGCCGTTCGGCGCTCCAGCGACGCGTGTCGAACTTGATCCGAAGCACCGCGTTGGCCATCCGGGGTTTGCCCGGATTGCGCGGCAGCGGCTCACCGAGTTCATCTAGCGCCCGCAGCACGGACTCCAGCGCCTCCTGGAGTCGGTTCTGCGCTACCCGCCCCTTGAGCCTGAGGAAGGCGAGTCGCGCGCGGTCGGCCGGCTGGTTCAGGACATCCTCGGCCTCGTCGAGGAGCACGTGCAGTGTGTCCACGTCTCCCACCAAAAGGGCGGCCTCCGCGGCGTCGAGTTGCAGCTCCCTGGTCAGCGAATAATGAGTGTCCCAACGGGATTCGCCCAACAGACCGAGGCCGTTTCGGCAGTGCTCTAGGGCCAGGGGAAACGAAGCCTGCGCTCGGGCTTGGTGGGCGGCGCGCCGCAGCACCTCGACGAATGGGGTGCGCTCTTCCTCGGCAAGCTGCCGTGCTCCGATGCCGAGATGGCGGGCTGCCTCGAACAGCCGATCGTCGCCTAGCATCGCCAGCCGACGACCAATCCGCAGGTGCGTCTCACGCCAGACGTCGTCGGATATGCCCTCCCGGGCCGCCTCTGAAACTCGGTCGTGGCTGAAGCGGTACCGGGCATCCTGGCTGATCGCGTTGGCGATCCGCTGACCGCTGCTATCCACGGCCTCGATGAGCCGAAGCTCGAGCGCCGACCAGAGCGCCTGGGCCACGTCGTCGACCGGTTGCGCGGCCGCCGCCGCGGCATCGGCAAGGTCGAATTCACCACCGATGCATGCCAGCGAACTCAACACGGTCCGGTCGAGCGGTCGCAGCTGGTCGAGATACTGGCCGAGGAACTCGGCCGCAGTGGCGGTGATCTTGATCGAAGTGAGCTGCCGCAGGTCCCAGGCCGGGCGCCCCCCGGCACCGACGGGGACGAGCGCGCCTTCCCGCTGCGCACGATGCAGCAGCTGGCGTACCTGCAACGGATTGCCCTGTGTGCGGTGATGAAATTCATCAGCGACGTCGCCGAGTTCGACCCCGCGGCCGCACACAGTGGCGAGCAACTCTTCGAGATCTGCGCGGGACAGCGGTGCGAGGTCGATGGACCGCAGGGCGGCAGCCGGGAGGCCGGTCGCGCTCGCATCAAACTCGCCTGCGCGGTGTGCGCCGAGGACGAGCACATTGCGCACCGAGACCGTCAACAGTTCCGACAGCAGCAGCTGTGAATCCTGGTCAGCCCACTGCAAGTCATCGATCGCCAGAACCACCGTTCGGTAGGAGGCGGTGGTGGACACCAGACGGATGACAGCTCGCTGCAGTCGACGCCGAGCATCTGCCGCATCGATATCAACCACATGCGGGGCCAGGCCAAGCGCTAGAGCCAACTCTGGCACCAGTGTCGCGAGGATGCCGGTCAGCGCCGGCATCTCACTGACCAGTTCGGCGCGCCAGCGATCGCGCTCCGCGGCGCCGGTGGCCTCCATACTGCGGACGAGCGAGCTGAGCGCAACTCCCAGCGCCGAGTACGGAGCTGCCGCACCGTCCTGGTAGCGACCGTAGGCAAATACGCAACCCCGACCGGAGACCTCTGCCCCGAAGGCCTGCAGAAGCGTGGACTTGCCAACGCCGGGAGCGCCACTGAGCAGACAGCATCCGCCGCCGACGCGTCCGGCCTCGTCTACCGCGGTTCGAAGTTCAGCGAGCTGTTGCCGTCGGCCGACCACACTGCCTTCGACGTCGAGTAGCGGAGCGGTCGCCGGTTTGGGTAGTGGTGACGGGCGTTGCCCATCCGAAGGCATGGCAAGGAGATCGTTAGACGAACTCATGCCAAGTCCTCCCTTTCGGATGAATCGTCCGATTTATCGTAAGGTCCGGTCGGGTTGCTCGCGCGCGATGGCGCAATTTATCCGAGGCAGTCCGCGATCAAGTCAGCAAAGGGCGTACATACTTAAATATTCTTGCTGACAGCGGCTTCCACCGCATCTGCTCCGGGCAGCGAATAGCGCCAACCTGCACGCGGCGGGTGATCACCGCCGCTCAACGACCTTTCGCAGTTCTGCGGCCAAGTCGCCTCGCTTGCCAATCGTCACACCGGCCAGCCCCAGCCAGCCGGCCATCGTTTCCAGCTCAGCGGCCAGCGGCAACAGCCACGCGCGACGCCGAACGACCCGTTTCGACGAACGCACCCACGACGTGCAGAACATCCGCGGATCGATCGGCTTTGAGGTCGACGCGGCCCACCAACTCACCGTCGAGCAGAAACGGCCACACGTAATAGCCGAACTGACGCTTGGAAGCCGGGGTGTAGATCTCGATGCGATAGTGGAAATCAAACAGGCGCTCCAAACGTGGACGAAAAAAGATCAACGGGTCGAATGGACACAGCAGTGCCGTCCCTCGGTCGCGCCGCGGAATCGTCTGTCCCACAGGCAGATACGCTGGCGCCGACCAACCGTCGACCTCGACCGGCTCCAACTCGCCGTCGGCGACCAGCTGCGCCACCGCCGGCTTCGCCTGGCTCGGGGCCAACCGGAAATAGTCCCGGATGTCCGGCTCCGTGGCCACCCCCAGCGCGGTGGCGGCTCGTCGCACCAGCTCACGCACCGCGTCTTCTTCGGTGACCTCGCGCGCCATTACCTCGGCCGGCAGCACGCGTTCGGCCAGGTCGTAATGCCGGGCGAAACCCACCCGGGTTGCCGTCGTCAGCCTGCCGGCGGCAAACAACGCCTCGGCCACCCACTTGGTGTCGCTGCGGCTCCCCCACCAATCCCCCCGCGGGCCGCGCGGCGCGGTGGCCAGGTGTGCCTCGATCTGCCCCGCGGTGCTCGGTCCGAGCTCCCCGACCGCGGCAACTATCTTCTCGGCAAGCTTCGGGTTGGCCTTGACGATATGGGTGCCCCAGCGTCCGTGCCGATACTGCCCCATCCTCCAGCGCATCAGCGGCCAGTCGTCGACCGCCATCAACGCGGCCTCGTGCGCCCAGTATTCGACCAGCAGCCGCGGCGAGCGAGCGCTGTGCGCCCACGCCGCACGATCCAGCACGTCCCGGTCGTATGGCCCGAGCCTGCTGTAGACGGGCGCGTAGTGGGCCCGTACCGCGACCGAAACCGAATCGAGCTGCAGCACTTGAATGCGGGAGATCAACCGCCGCAGATGCGCACGGGTAACCGGCCCGTTGGGTTTCGGCTCGTTAAAACCTTGGGCTGCAACAGCTATCCGCCGTGCCTGCGCAACGGTTAACTTACCGGGTCGGATCGCCACTGCCCACGGCGCTTGCCTCCGGCGGATTCTTGATTTCCTGGTAGGCCGATTCCAGGGCCGCCGGGACGGCTTCCAGATCGCGGTACACACCCATCAGCTGCTCCAACACCTTGAGTCGTTGCTGACTCGTCTCGTCCACCGCCGCGATGGCCTGTTCGCGGTAGCGATCAGCTTCTTTCTTCGCGTCGGCAAGCAGCTTCTCGCGCTGCCGCTGAGCGTCCGCACGCATATCGGCCACTTCGGCCGCGAGCTTTTCTTTCGTCTCATCGTGCTCGGCCTCTAGCGCCTTCTTCTGCGCGCTCAACTCCGCCAACGCGTCCTGGTGCTTGCGGTGCGTGGCCTCGACCTCGGCTTCGGCCGCAGCGACCAGCGCCTCCGCCTCGGCCTGCGCGTCGGCTCGCATTTCAACGGCGTCGTCGACTGCACGGCGCAGCACATCGGTCATCCGCTGCTGCAACGCGTGCGGCGACGACGAGGTGTCGGTGAGAAGGACGACCTGCTTGCGTAGCGCGGCCGCTTCGTCGCCGGAATCCTTCAGCTTGGCCCGCAGGCTTTCGACGTCGTTGAGCAGGAACTGCTGCTTGGTCGTCAGCACCTCCACGCGAGCATCGACGGCAGACGGGTCATAACCCCAGAATCGGCGAGAAAACATCTGCGCGGGTTCGGTTATCAATGCCTGTACCCCCTCGTGGAAAACGCCAGGCAGACGATGTGGTTTCGGTCCACGCCGAGTATGTCAGCCGTGGCTTTCGCCGCAGGTCAGCGGCGGTGGTAGCAGTGAAACCGGTATCGCACGCCCGCCCGGCTGGTCTGCCATTCTCCCGACGTGCCGACCCACTGCTCGTCGAGGACCGGAGCCACCGCATCGCCGTCATCGCGGGGCAAATCGATATCTATTTCGGTGACCTCGCACCGGCTGGCCTGCGGGAGCGCCAGCGTATAGATCTGCTCGCCACCGATCACCCAGGTGTCCGGGTCGGTGATCGCCTCGTCCATGCGGTGGACCACCGTTGCGCCATCTGCCACGAAGTCAGTCTGGCGGGTCAGTACGACATTTTTGCGTCCCGGCAGCGGCCGGAATCGCGGCGGCAGCGAATCCCAGGTCCGGCGGCCCATCACCACCGTGTGGCCGATGGTGACCTCTTTGAAGCGAATCAGGTCCTCGGGGACCTGCCATGGGATGTCGCCGTCACGACCGATCACTCCCGACGTCGACTGCGCCCAGATCAGGCCGATCGAACTCACGGGCGCCACTCCTCGATCCCGGCATCATCGTCGTCGGCGCAAGTCATACAGCGACCGGCGCTTTGATCGCCGGATGCGGGTGATAGTCCTCGACGACGACGTCGTCGTAGGAATAGTCGAAGATCGAGTCACGCTGCGCCAGAACAAGTTTCGGATACGGACGCGGGTCGCGAGTCAGCTGCTCGGTGACCTGCTCGACGTGGTTGTCGTAGATATGGCAATCGCCGCCGGTCCAGACGAAGTCGCCGACACCCAAGCCGGCCTGCGCGGCCATCATGTGGGTCAGCAACGCGTAGCTGGCGATGTTGAACGGCACGCCGAGGAACAGATCGGCGCTGCGCTGGTAGAGCTGGCAGCTGAGCCGGTCATCGGCCACGTAGAACTGGAACAGCGCGTGGCACGGCGCGAGCGCCATCTGCGGGATCTCGCCGACATTCCAGGCCGACACGATGATGCGCCGCGAGTCCGGATCGGTCCGCAGCAGATTCAGCGCCGCGCTGATCTGGTCGACATGCTCGCCCGAAGGCATCGGCCACGACCGCCACTGCACGCCGTATACCGGACCGAGATCGCCTGTGTCGCTGGCCCATTCATCCCAGATCGACACACCGTGCTCCCGCAACCAGCTGACGTTGGAGTCGCCTCGCAAAAACCACAGCAGCTCGTACACCACCGATTTGAGGTGCACCTTCTTGGTGGTGATCAGCGGGAAGCCCTCAGACAAGTCGAATCGCATCTGGTGCCCGAACAGACTGCGGGTACCAGTACCGGTGCGATCGGATTTGGCTGCGCCCTGCTCGAGTACCAGCCGCAGTAAGTCCTCATACGGTGTGGGGATCGGCACGCCGTTCAGAATAGCGGCGATCGCAAGGCCGGCGGAGCCGGACGCGGCGGGTCGACGCCATTGACCCAGCGGCGATCGCAAGGCGGCGGAGCCGGACGCGGCGGGTCGACGCCATTGAAATACGTCCAGAGTCAGGGAGTAGAACGGATGGCATGCCGAACATCACCGACACCATCACCACCCCCGATGGCTCCGCTCCCGTCCGCCTGTTCACCCCTGAAGGACAAGGACCCTGGCCGGGCGTCGTCATGATTCCCGATGCCGGCGGAGTCCGGCAGACCTTCTTCGATATGGCCGCCACCCTTGCCGACTCCGGCTACGCGGTGCTGCTGCCCGACGTCTACTACCGCCAGGGCGACTGGGCCCCTTTCGACATGGCAACCGCCTTCACCGATGACAACGAACGCAACCGCCTGTTTTCGTTCATCGGCAGCATCACGCCGGACAAATGGGCCTCCGATGCGAACGCGTACTTCGATTACCTGGAATCACGGCCCGAGGTCAGCGGCACCAAATTCGGCATCACCGGTTACTGCATGGGTGGTCGGGCGGCATTGACCGTTGCCGGACTCGTTCCAGACCGGGTCGCGGCCGCGGCGTCGTACCACGGTGGCGGACTGGTCACCGACGGCGCCGACAGCCCACACCTGCGGGCGGACAAGATTCAGGCCGTGGTCTACGTCGGTGGCGCGGAGAACGACGCGTCGTTCACCGATGACCATGCCGAACAGCTCGAAAAGGCTTTGACCGCGGCCGGTGTCGAGCACAAGATCGAAAAGTACGCCGCCGGGCACGGGTACGCCGTGCCGGACAACCGGTCGTATGACGCAGACGCCGCCGACCGGCATTGGACCACGATGCGCGATGTCTTCGGAGCGAACCTCGGGTAGCCGCTGTTCATCCCGTCGAGGCCAACTCTGTCGTCGCGTCGCCTCGGTGCGGCCACAGCGGCTGCGGAACCTCGACACCGAACGGTGCGCCCCAGTGATTTCGCGACGAAACCTCTTGCACTGGACGACGATTGGCCGCAATACCCCATTTTCCCCGTGGGTAGCCGAGCGTCAGCATCGCTGACATCGTCCAGCCCTCCGCCGCGGGCACACCCAGTATCTCGTTCACTTCGTCCGTGAAATTGCGGAGCACCATCGTCATAACGCCGCCGACGCCTTCCGCTCGGGCGGCGAGCAACGCACTCCAGATCGCCGGGTAGATGTTGGCGCCGCCGAGGTCGTCGATGGCGAAGACGAAAAGCAGCAGCGGAATCTCTTCGAAATGGTCCGCCAGGTAATTCCCGGAGCCTTTCATTCGGCGCATGGTTTCGGCGTGAGCAGCCGGGTCGGCACCGGGCGCCGTGGCCACCATCGGCCCCTTCCCCGTCTGGAACTTCTCGTATTCCAGTGCGCGGGCCCGTCGGAACAGATCGGCGAATTGGCGGATGAGCTTGGGATCGTCAACGGCCAGAAAGTGCCAGCGCTGGGTGTTTCCGCCGTTGGGCGCCCGAACGGCCGCGTCCAAGATGCGAGCCTGGGTGTCCAGCGGGATCGGATCCGGCCGTAGCCGGCGCATCATCCTGGTGGTGTACAGCGCTTCGTAGATGTCCATGTCTCTTCTCCTGTCTGCTATTCCGGCCAGCTGTTGTTCAGGATCTTGTCGACGAAGTCGACGCCATCAAAGCCGGCATCGAAGTGCGCCAGCACGTCGGCGTTCATGGTGCCGAACGTGGTCTGCGGGCGATGCTTCATGCCGTCGTTGAAGGCCGCCAGGATGTGCTGTTTGAACTGTGGTCGCGGGTGGGCGGCCGTGACCGCGGCCAGCGCTTCGGGGCTCAACTGCTCGCGTCCGACTCCGACCACGTCGACCTCGACGCCGGCCTGCAACAGAGCGACTTCGGGCGCCATGAATTCGGGCACCCCGGGAGTGGTGTGCAGGGCGATGCCGAGCCACGCCGTCTGCGCGCCGTCTTCGTCAAAACCATGGCCCGCCAAGAAGTTCCGTGCCGCGTTGGCGCCGTCGACCTCGAAGCGAATTGTCGAGGTGCGGTAGCGCTCGGTGAGGCCGATGTCGTGGAACATCGCTGCGGCGTAGAGCAATTCGAGGTCCGGCTGCAGTCCGCGGCGCAGGCCCTGCAGTGCGCCGAAAAAGTACACCCGGCGGGAATGATTGAACAGCAAGTCGTCTTCGGCATCACGAATGAACTCGGTGACTTCACGCGCCAACGCGCTGTCAGGTACGCGGATACCGGCGACGGTTTCGATGGATTCAACGGTCATGTTCTTTCCTTTCTTCTCCTGCGCTCATTCTGTGGCGCTATGCCGTTGTTCCACCGGCGTCGTTTCAGCCGCCTTTCCCACAGATTGCGACACAATGAGTTCGTGGCTGAAGCCGGTGCGCAGTCGCGGGCCGTGGTGATCGTCGTCTTCGATGACGTGACCATGTTGGATGTCGCCGGAGCAGGGGAAGTCTTCGCGGAAGCCAACCGATTCGGCGCCGACTATCGACTCGTCATCGCTTCGGTGGACGGTCACGATGTCACAACCTCGATCGGGACGCGGTTGGGTGTCACCGCCTCCATTGCGTCAATCGAGTCGGCCGACACCGTCATGGTCGCCGGCAGCGACAACTTGCCCCGAAGACCGATTGATCCTGCGCTCGTCGCGGCCATCAAGGCAATCGCAGGCCGCACCCGGCGACTGGCCTCGATTTGCACCGGGTCTTTCGTCCTCGCGCAGGCCGGGCTACTCGATGGCCGACGCGCGACCACACATTGGCATGACGTCCGGTTGTTTTCGCGGGCGTTCCCCGGTGTCACCGTCGAGCCGGATGCGATCTTCGTTCGCGACGGCGATGTCTACACCTCGGCCGGAATCTCGTCGGGCATCGATCTGGCACTGGCCTTGGTCGAAATGGACCACGGCGTCGAGCTGGTGCGTTCCGTAGCCCGATGGTTGGTTGTCTATCTCCAGCGCGCGGGTGGCCAGTCGCAATTCTCGGTGCTGGTGGAGTCGGCCGTACCGCCGCAATCGCCGTTGCGCAAAGTCACCGATGCGATCTCGGCCACTCCCGCGGCAAATCACAGTGTGACCAGGCTTGCCTCCTTAGCCTCCCTGAGCACCCGGCAATTGACGCGGTTATTCCAGTCCGAGCTCGGGACGACACCGGCGCGATATGTCGAAATGGTGCGCGTCGATGCCGCCCGCGCCGCGCTCGACGCCGGCCACTCCGTCGCCGACACCGCACGGGTGGCAGGATTCGGCAGCCCCGAAAGCCTCCGGCGCGTGTTCGTCGACCATCTCGGTGTCTCACCGAAGGCCTACCGCGAGAGATTTCGCACGGCATCGCGTGGCTGAGGTCACCGGCGAGGCATACTGATCCGCCATGCACGTCGATGCGATGACAGTTCCGCAGCCGCTCGGCCAGATCGGTGGCCTGGCCCGGCGGACGCAGTCCGCCGGCTTCTCGGGTCTGTTGTTCACCGAGACCGGACGCACGGCGTATCTCAACGCCGCGGTGGCCTCGCAGGCCGCGCCCGGCCTGGAATTGTCGACGGGTGTCGCGGTCGCGTTTCCACGTAGCCCGTTCGTGACCGCCGCCGCCGCATGGGAATTGCAGGAGGCGACGGGCGGGAACTTTCGACTGGGCCTGGGCACGCAGGTGCGCACCCACGTCGTCCGGCGCTACGGCGTGGATTTCGAGCGGCCGGGTCCACGGTTGCGCGACTACCTGCTATCGGTGAAGGCCTGCTTCTCGGCGTTTCGATCCGGCAAGCTGGATCATCATGGCGACTTCTACGACCTGGATTTCATTACCCCGCAATGGAGTCCGGGCCCGATCGACGCGCCTGACCCCAAAGTCGATATCGCCGCCGTGAATCCGTGGATGCTGCGGATGGCTGGCGAGGTGGCGGACGGGGTGCATGTCCACCCGATCGGCGAACCCGGTTACATCGCCCGCCATGTGATACCGAAAGTTGCTGAGGGAGCGCAGAAAGCAGGCCGGTCACCATCCGACGTCGCGATCATCGTGCCGGTGATGACGATTGTCGGCGACTCTGACGAAGAGCGCGACAAGCAGCGTGAATCGGTGCGCGCCAGCATGGCTTTCTACGGGAGCACACCCAACTACGCGTTCATCTGGGACGAAGCCGGTTTCGAGGGCACCACCGCAAAAATCCGGGAGAAGCAGAAGGCCGGCGACTTCGCCGCAATGGCGGCCCAGGTCAGCGATGACCATGTCGCCGCTTTCGCCACCGAATCCACGTGGGACACGTTGGCCGACAAGCTGATCGAAAAGTACGCCGGGACGGCCACGCGACTGGTGCTCTACAACGCGATCGGCGATCCGGAGCGCTTCGAGCGATACGGCGACGTCGCGCGCCGGGTCAGCGCCCGATCAGTCGCTGCATGAAGTCGGGGTAGCGCGCGCCCTGCACCTCGATGGCTGCGGAGGAGGCATCGATCTCGCGTAGGTCGTCGTCGCTCAGGTGGATCCCGGCTGCCCCAAGGTTCTCGTCGAGGCGTTCGAGGCGCCGGGTGCCGGGAATGGGCGCAATCCACGGGTGCTGGGCGAGCAGCCAGGCCAGGGCGATCTGGCCGGGCGTCGCGCCCTTGCGGGTCGCAATCGCCTCGAGCAAATCGACCACGGCGCGGTTGGCCTGGCGGACGTCGGCGGCGAAACGCGGAATGTTGTTACGGATGTCCGCGCTGTCGAATTGCGTGCTCGCGCCGATGCTTCCGGTGAGAAAGCCTTTGCCCAGCGGGCTGTACGGCACGAAACCGATGCCGAGTTCGGACAGCGTGGACAGCACACCGGTCTCCGGGCTTTCCGGCTCGCGCCACCACAGCGAATACTCGCTCTGCACGGCGGTCACGGGTTGGACGGCGTGCGCGCGACGAATGGTCTGCGCGGACGCCTCCGACATCCCGAAATGCTTGACCTTGCCGCTGTCGATGAGTTCCTTGACCGTTCCGGCGACGTCCTCGATGGGGACCTCCGGGTCGACGCGGTGTTGGTAGAGCAGATCGATGGTCTCCACGCCTAGTCGGCGCAGCGAGTTGTCGGCGACCTCCTTGATGTGTTCGGGCCGGCTGTTCAACCCGTTGACGTTGCCGTCGCCGCCGAAGGCGAACCCGAATTTGGTGGCGATCACCACCTGGTCGAGGAACGGCGCGAGCGCTTCGCCGACCAGTTCTTCGTTGTCTCCGTATGCTTCTGCGGTGTCGAAGAACGTGACACCGCGCTCAACCGCTCCGCGGAGCACCGCGATCATGTCGGCTTTCGGTCCGGATGGGCCGAAGCCGCGACTCATTCCCATGCAGCCCAAGCCGATTGCCGAGACTTCGAGGTCGCCGCCCAGGATGCGCTTGTCCATCTGTTACTCCTTCTACGACGTCGGCAGATCCACCAGATCGGCCAATCGAGATCGGTGGCGGTAGGCGGTGCCGACCGCCAGTTGATCGCTCTTGGCTCGCTTCAGATACAGGTGCGCTGGATACTCCCACGTCATGCCGAGGCCACCGTGTAACTGAACGCATTCCTCGGCGGCGTGCACCGCGGCCCCGCTGCAGTAGGCCTGTGCGACGGCCGCTGCGATCGCGGCGTCCGAGTCGTCTCGCGCGCAGGTGTCGGCGGCATATCGGGCCGCCGCCGAAGCGGAGTTGACCTCGATCCACAGGTCGGCGAGCCGATGCTTGATCGCCTGGTACGAGCCGATCGCCCGGCCGAACTGTTTGCGTTCCTTGGCATATGCCAGCGTGGTTTCGAAACACCACTGCGCGATGCCCAGTTGCTCGGATGCCAGCAACGCCGCACCGGTCTGCAAGGCCGCCGCGATCGCGGCATCAGCAACAGCCGAACCCACACGTGACGACGCCACACCCGAGAATTCAAGATTCGCAAGCGGTCTCGTCATGTCCAGGCTCAGGATCGGTGACACTTCGACGCCGGCGGCGTCGCGAGCCACGGTGTGCAGCTCCAGCCCATCGGATCCAGCGACCGGCACCACCAGCACGTCGGCCTCGACCGCGCCGGCCACGCTGGTGACCCGTCCCGTCACCCCGTCGTGGCCGACACTGAGTCCGGTGATCGCGTCACCCGGCGCAGTGGGCAGCGGCAGCGCCAGCGCGGCGGTCAGCGAGCCCGCCGCCAATTGCTTGACCGTGTCGGTGTCTCCGGCCTGCAGCAGGGCGACGGTGGCCAGGACTGCGCTCGACAGATACGGCACGGGTGCGACGGCGCGACCGATTTCCTCCATCACGACGGCCGCCTCGCGAGCGGTTGCACCCGCACCGCCGAGCTCCTCGGGCACCAGCAGCCCGGCCATCCCCAGGTCAGCGGCCAGTGTGCGCCAGACGCCGGAAAAGTCTTGCGGCGCAGTGTCGTACACAGACACTATGGCTTCGGGCGGGCACCGTTCGGCGAACAGCCGCCGGACGCTGGCCCGTAACGCGTCCTCGGTGTCGGAGTACAGCAGATCGCTCATTGGCTCACTTCTCCAGGTCCTTGAAAGCCACGTCTTTGTCGACCCGGTGCTCGGGCGGCAGCCCGAGAATCCGTTCGGCGATGGTGTTGCGCAGGATTTCCGAGGTGCCGCCCTCTATCGAGTTGCCTTTGGCGCGCAGGTAGCGATATCCCGGTTCGCGGCCGACGAAGTCGACCCCATCGGGTTGACGCATCGTCCAGTCGTCGTACTGCAAGCCAAGTTCCGGATGCAGTTCGATCTCGAACCCCGAAACCGCCTGCGCCAGTCGAGCGAACGTCACCTTCAGCCCGGCGCCCTCAGGTCCGGGCTGCCCGACCGCCATGGCCTGGCGCAGCCGAAGCCCGGTCAGTCGAGTGACCTCGGCGTCAACCCACAACCGCATCAGCTCGTCATGCATTGCGGGGTCGCGCAAGTTGCGGTTGCGCCCGCCAGGCATCGGTGACCTTGCCGATGATCCCGTTCTCTCGTGCGCCGCCGGCCAGCGAGCCGATCGCGACCCGCTCGTTGTTCAGCGTGGTGGTCGCGACCTTCCAGCCACCGCCCTCCGCGCCGAGGCGGTTGGCGTCGGGTACTCGGACATCAGTGAGGAAAACCTCGTTGAACTCGGCTTCGCCGGTGATCTGCCGTAGCGGCCGGACATCCACACCGGGATCGGTCATGTCGAGCACGAAATACGTCAGGCCCTGGTGCTTGGGCACATTCGGATCGGTCCGGGCGACCAGGATGGCCCGCTGCGCCTTCTGCGCGCTCGACGTCCACACCTTCTGACCGTTGACAATCCAGTTGTCGCCGTCGCGCACCGCGCGGGTGGCGACCCCGGCCAGATCGGATCCAGCGCCGGGCTCGCTGAACAGTTGGCAGTAGAAGTGTTCGCCGGTGAACAACGGCCGCAGGAACTTTCGGCGTTGATCGTCGGTGCCGAACGCAGCGATAGTTGGGGCCGCCATGCCCATTCCGATGCCGTTGTGTGGTCCGCCTCCCGGTGGGCCGCCCGCTGCGGTCAGCTCGTCTTCCACCTCCGACTGGAAGCTGCGCGAGAGATCCAGCCCGCCGGAGCCCACCGGAAAGTGCACCCACGCCAGCCCGGCATCGAAACGCGCACCGAGGAATTCGCGCGGATCGGTGCGTACCGGGTCGTGCTCGTCGAGCAGCGCCCGGACCCGAGCGTGCAGGTCCTGGGCGCTCATCGGAAACCCTCCGGGTCGCCGAGCAGTCGGCCGCCGTCCAGCACCAGCGTCTCGCCAGTGATCCAGCTCGACTCGTCGGAGACCAGGAAGGCGACCGCGGCCGCCACGTCGGTGGGCTCACCGATGCGTCCCAGCGCGGTACCCCCCGACACCAGGTCCTCATGGTCCTTCCACAACGCTTCGGCGAGCTTGGTGCGGACCACCCCCGGGGCGATCGCATTCACCCGTACCTTGGGGGAAAGTTCCAGCGCCAGTTGCTTGGTGACGTGGATCAGCGCGGCCTTCGTCGCGTTGTACATGCCCATGTTGGGGGCCTGATGCATACCGCCGATCGACGCCGTGTTGACGATCGTCCCGCCGTGTTCGCGCATCCAGGCCTTGGCGGCCAGCGACGTCCACAACAGCGGCGCCCAGAGATTGACGTCGAAGGTCTTGGAGAACCGGGCGTGATCCTGGTCGAGGAGCGGGCCGTACGCCGGGTTGGTCCCGGCGTTGTTGACCAGGATGTCGATGCTGCCGAAGCGGTCGAGAGTCAGTTCGACACAGAGGCGCGCCGCGTCCTCGTCGACCGCGTGTGCGGCAACACCGACGGTGTTGCCACCGACCTGTGCTGCCGCGGCGTCGGCGCTGTCCTGCTTGCGGGAGGTCAGCACGATATTCGCACCGCCCTCGGCCAGTCGTTGCGCGACGGCCAGCCCGATCCCCCGCGAACCTCCGGTGATGATTGCGGTGCGGCCGTTGAAGTTCGGTGCGGTCATAGTCCCTCCATCAGGCTGTGCTGGTAGCGACGCATGCCGCGCAGCCAGCGGTCGTAGTCGGCGCCTTTGTGCCGATACATCTCCAGCACGGCAGGGTGCGGGAGGATCAGGAACCGCTCATCGTCGACGGCGGCCAGCACGATGTCAGCGACGTCGTCCGGCTCGATCACGTTGCCCGCGGAGGTGACGGCGCGAGTGGCCAGGCGCGCCAGCGGATCGTCAGACTCTCCGGGCGAATACAGCAGCTTGGTGTTGACGCCCATCGGACACAAACAACTGACCCGCACGCCTTGGTCACCGAAGGTGATGTTCAGCCACTCGGCGAACCCGACCGCGGCATGCTTGGTCACCGAGTAGGTCGCCGATCCGAGTTGGGTGAGCAGCCCGGCCGCCGAGGCGGTGCTGACGAAGTAGCCTTCGCCGCGTTCGATCCAGCCGGGAACCAGCAGTTGCGCGGCGCGGATGTGGGCCCGCAGGTTCACATCGATGGACTGATCCCACTCGTCTTCGGTGACATCCAAACCTGAGACGCCGGTGATACCGGCGTTGGCGAAGTACAGATCGACGGGACCGAATTCGTTGTCCCCCAACGTGATCAGTTGCTGGATATGCGCGGTGTCGGAGACGTCGCCACCGGATGCGACGGCCACCCCCGGCCGTTCGGCATTGATCCGGTCGGCCACCGCCTGCGCGGCTTCGCCGTCCAGGTCAGCGACGACGACGCGGGCATCTTGCCGGGCCAGCTTTGTTGCCAGCGCCGCGCCGATACCGTTGCCGCCGCCGGTGACGATGGCGACTTTGTCGGCAACTTTCACAAGCGCCTCTCTTCCTGGTTGGTCGGGCCTTCTTCTCTGAACAGCAGCCTGGTGATCCAGCCCCGGGTATCCGCCGGGTCGATCACGTCATCGAGTTCGAAGGTGGTGGCTGAGGTGAGCGCCTTGCCGTGCTGATAGGCGGCCTCGACCAACTTGTCGAACAGATTCTGGCGTTCGGCCGGATCTGCGATGGCGGCCAGTTCCTTGCTGAACCCCAGCCGAACGGCGCCCTCGAGCCCCATGCCGCCGATCTCGCCGGTCGGCCAGGCAACGGTGAAGTTCGGCGCGTGAAAAGAGCCGCCGGCCATCGCCATGGCGCCCAGCCCGTAGCCCTTGCGCAGGATGACCATCCCGAACGGCACGGTCAGCCGCGCGCCGACGATGAACAGCCGACTGAAGCGGCGAACCGCGGCGTCGACTTCGGCGTCCGGACCGACCATGAAGCCCGGCGTGTCACACAGTGAAATGATCGGCAGCCCAGCCGATTCGCAGAGCGTCAGGAAATCAGCCATCTTGTCGGCCGCCTCGGCGTCGATCGCACCACCGAGATGATGACTGCTGTTGGCCAGCAATCCGAAGGGCACACCCTCGACGCGGACGAGCGCGGTGACCGCCCCGACTCCGTAATCCGCCCGCAACTGCAGAACTGACCCGACGTCGGCCACCGACTCGATGGCGTGATGCACGTCGTAGGCCCGTAATCGGTTCTCCGGCACCACATGTCGCGCTCGTCGCGGATCGGGGGCTTCCCAGTCCTGTTGCCTGCCGTGGAAATACGACAGGTACTGCCTGGCCAGCGACACGGCGTGGGCCTCGTCGCGGGCAGCCAGCCCAACCACTCCATTGCGCCGCTGCACATCGATCGGCCCGATGTCCTCCGGACGGTAGCGTCCCAGCCCACCGCCTTCGATCATCGCCGGCCCACCCATGCCGATGTTCGCGTCGGGAGTCGCGATGATGACGTCACAGGTGCCCGCCAGCGCCGCGTTACCGGCGAAGCACCTGCCGGACACGATCGACACCAGCGGCACCCGGCCGCTGAGTGCCCCGAGGGCCCGGAACGTCGGCACATCGAGACCGGCGATGTTCGCGACGTCGGTGTCACCGGGCCGGCCGCCGCCTCCCTCGGCGAACAGCACGACGGGCAGCTTCTGGCGGGCCGCCAGTTCGAAGACCCGGTCGGTTTTGGCATGGTTTCGCATGCCCTGCGTACCCGCGAGCACGGTGTAGTCGTAGGACAGCACGACAGCCCGGGCGCCCCCAATCGTCGCCACCCCGGCGATCAAGCCGTCAGCCGGGGTGTTGGCAATCAGGTCTTCCTCCGAGCGACGGCTGCGCTGCGCGGCCACCGCCAGCGCACCGTATTCGACGAAGCTTCCCGGATCGATCAAGTCGTCGATGTTCTCCCGAGCGGTGCGCCGGTTCTGCTTGTGCCGCTTGGTGATTGCTGCCAGGCGGCCCTCGTCCAGCGTGAGCAGGTGACGCCGTCGGACCGCTTCGAGGTCGTCGCGATCCCGGTCGAGGTCGAGTGCGAGGACGTCATCGGCTCCCGCACTGTCGCCGGTGCGGGTGAACACCACCAGCGGCTCACCGGTTCCGATCACCTGCCCGGGCGTCACCAAGGTCCGGACCGTCCGCACCGCATCCGGCGCGTTCAGCACATGCTGCATCTTCATGGCTTCGAGGACGGCCAACTGCGCGCCCGCGGCGTATTGCTCGCCCTCCGACGCAATCTCGATCACGGTCCCGGCAAGCTGCGCCCGCAGCACTTCCTCACCCGGATACAGTTCCGGCGACGCCAGTCGCGTCTCATGGCGCCGAGACCGCGCGGCGCCGGCGAAAGCGGGCAGGTTCTCGTCAACGAAGCTCGTCGTGACCGGAACCGAATGAGTCTGGCTGTGCGACAGGATTTCCTGCAGGAATCCGATGTTCGTACGAATGCCTTCGATACCGAATTCGTCCAGCGCCGTCTGAGCTTTGCGCACGGCCGCCGAGAACGACGAGCCCCGCACCCTCGTGATCACCTTGGCCAACAATGAGTCATAGCGTGGGCTCGGCGTCAGCCCGGCACGGCCAAAGGTGTCGACGCGCACGCCCGGCCCACTCGGCGGCGAAAACACCGCGAGGGTGCCTGCCGTCGGCACGATCGACCCGTCGGTATCCATCATTTCCATGTTGACCCGCGTCTGGATCGCGATCCCCCGCACCGCGGCCAGCGCGCCGACCACTTCATCGCCCTCGGCCACGATGCCGGCCGGCAGCCGCAGTTGGTGAAACGATGCACCTTGGGCGATGCGTAGCTGCACCGCCACCATGTCGACCCCGGTGACCTCCTCGGTCACCGTGTGTTCCACCTGGATTCGCGGGTTCACCTCTAGGAAGACGAATTGCTCGCCGGCAACCAGAAATTCGACCGTGGCGATTCCGCGGTAGTCAGCGTGCGCACACAGCCGTGCCGCAGCCTGGTGCAACTCACGGCGTAGCTTCGGCGAAAGACCTTGTGCTGGAGCGATTTCGATGAGCTTCTGATGGCGACGCTGGATGCTGCAGTCGCGGTCGCCGAGCGCCAGCGCGCGAGACGGTGTCGAGACGATCTGCACCTCGATATGCCGCGCGTCAGCCAGGTGCGCCTCGGCGAACAGCGCTGGATCACCAAACCCGAGTTCGGCTTCGGCGGCGCACTGCCGGTAGGCGTCGTCAATCTGGTCGGGGCTGTGGATTATTCGCATGCCGCGACCGCCACCGCCAGACAGCGCCTTGATCACGATCGGGCCGCTTTGTGCGGCGGCGAATGCGTGCACGTCCTCGACGCTGGTGGGCCCGTCGGTGGCGGGCAGAACCGGCACGCCGGCCGCGGTCGCAGCGTGCCGGGCCGATGACTTGTTGCCGAACAGATCGAGCGCGGCGGCGTCCGGCCCGACGAACGTCAACCCTGCGCTCGCGCAGGCCCGGGCGAACTCGGGCTGTTCGCTGAGAAACCCGTAGCCGGGATGGATCAGCTCGGCGCCGGAATTCTTTGCCGCCGCCAGGATCGCCGCGTGGTCCAGGTAGGCAGGCGGGCCCGCACCGGGCAGCGCGATTGCTTCATCGGCCGCGTGCACGTGCGGGCTGTCAGCATCGTCCTCGGCGTAGACAGCAACCGTGGCGAACTCCAACTCGGTTGCGGTGCGGATGATTCGGAGCGCGATCTCACCGCGGTTGGCGATCAGCAGGCGAGTCACGTCCAGTCCTTCTCGAGGTCGACCTGGTGGGATTGCTCATCCATCCCGATCTCATCATGCCGCTGCTGCGATTAGGTGCCTATCGGCCCCTATTGCATAGCAGAGCTAGTAGTTTTAATGCCGCATCGACCACTGACAAATCAGTGAGGGAGACGATGATGAAGCGTTACCTGACCGCGGCCCTGGGAACCGCGCTGGCCACCGCCGGACTGACCGCCACGGCCGCCCCGGCCAGCGCCGGATGCGTGGAACCCCCTGGGCTTCCGTTGGCGCAGATGTGCGACAGCCCCGTCGACACCGACGGCATGTGGGAACGTTGCCTGACCACCTACCCGGGTGGGCCGCTGAATCCCGCCAACATCGCCTGCAACACCATGAGCGCAGGTGATCTTCCGAAGGAAGCAGACCCCGTCTTCCTCACGCCGCCGACCCATATCGATGGTTGAGCCTGGACCTATCCACAGGAGAACACCGTGAAGCTTTACGTCGTTGCAGGACTGGCCGCCGTCGTGGCGGCCGGCGGACTCGTCACCGCAGCGCCGCCCGCGAGCGCAGGATGCATGGATCCCGATTGGGCCGGGCACCCGATAGCGCAGATGTGCGACAGTCCCGTCGACACCGACGGCATGTGGGAGCGCTGTCTCTCCTATCACCCCAACGGGGGGATCTACACCCCTACCGAGACCGACTGTTACGTGATGACCGCCGGCAACCCGCCGAAAGAGGGCGACCCCATTCTGCTGACACCGCCGACACACATCGACCCGTAGCAGGCCGCTCAGGCTACGAGCGGAGCCGCAACCCCGTGCTCGACTGACGTGGTACGAGCCGCCTCCGAGTCGACCGCGCATCGGGTGCGCAGCGGCCACGCAAGCTGACGGAGGTAGCCGGCGGGTTCGGATTCGTCGATGCCGTATTGCGCCGGCCAGCGGTCGGCGGGCAGGTACAGGGTCCCGAACAAGGCGTCCAGAAGCGGAAACTCTCCGGCGTAGTTGGTGTTGTAAGCCTGCGGTTCACGAGCGTGATGCCAGTGGTGGAACTGCGGGGTCGCGATCAACCACCGCACGGGGCCAAAGTCCATCCGCACGTTGGCGTGGATGAAGATCGCCTGCACTGTGATCAGGATGACGAACGCGCTGAGACTGACCCGGCCGAAGCCAAGTGCGTAAAGCGGCAGTACCGCGGCAGAGCGACTGAAGGTCTCGTCCAGCGGGTGCAGGTGATTGGCGGCAAGCCAGTCCATGTCACGGATGCTGTGATGCACCCGGTGGAACCGCCACAGCAGAGGGACTTCATGCGCGGCGCGGTGCCCCGCATACCCGCCGACCGTGGTGATCGCGAATCCCGCCACGACCTGCACCCAGGTTGGACTCGCCGCGATACCGAGACGCAGCGGTGCGGGCACGAACGCGCGCAACACGCTGCCGACCACAACAACCGAGACGACCAGACCGATTTTCAACGCGGCACCGTTGACCAGAAAGTGCACCAGGTCGGTGCGCCACCCCAAGCGCAGCACTCGGCGGGGGTGCAGCGCGAAAAGACGCTCGAGCGGGATGAAGATCACGGCGAGAATTGCCAGGCCGAACACGATATTGCTGCGCACACTAAGTGCCGCCAGGACCACCAGAGCGGTCAGCGACGCCAACACCGCGCCGCTGAGCCCGACTCGTGCACCCGGTCCGTTCGCCGCGACATGCGCGCTCGACGGCGACGGGTCCGCGGCGAGGGCCGAACTGGCAGAACTGGTCTCGGCCAGCCGCCCCCACCCCGCCAGCACCGAGCACGCCAGGACGATCCCAAATCCACCGACCGCCGGGTTCTGGGTGGCAAACGCGATCGCAACCATGACAATCCCCGACTGCACGGCCAGCCCAGCCACATTCAGTGACCTACGTCCGGCGAGCAATCGATAACCCTGCCATCCGACCAGTACGGCCGCCACAGTCAGCAACGCCATCGCCAACCCCATGCCGCGACCTGGATGTGAGTGCGCCAGACCGGCAGTCACGGTGGCGGCGATCACGAGCGCGGCCATCTCGGCCGCGTGCAACAACACCATTGCTGCCACCAGACGACGTCGGTGCATGCCGCTAAGAATGCCCCTCGCAGCTTAGAAAAAAGTGAGTACTGCACGCGGAAAATCAGCTCGGCGTTATGTGCTGCCGGGGCGAGACCGCTGCGGTAATTTCAGGCGGTGTCAATCAACCGTCGCAAGGTTCTGGGTGGCGCGGGTCTGGCCGGCGCGGCTGCCGCGGCCGGTGTGGGCGTCGACCATCTCGTCTCCGGCCATCGCACTGACAAGGAAGTGGCGCTAGCCACAGAAGACGCCGCACGCTTCGGCGATCCCCGCATACCGGCCGAGTTGATCAACTCGCAGTCGCATCTGTTCCACCTCGGCGCTTCCCCTGTCGTCCGAATGGATGGCGGGTTCTTCCAGCAGGCCGACGAGGAGAGCTTCCCGATCCTGAAAGGGCAAGCCGCCAGCTTCCTGGTTCTCACGCTGCAGCCTGGAGGTATCCGCGAGCCGCACTGGCATCCGAGCGCGTGGGAGATCAACATCGTCACCAAGGGAGTCGCCGCTTGGAGCCTCGTCGACGGCGACGGCAACCACGAAAGCTTCGACCAGCATGTCGGCGACGTGGTGTTCGCCCCACAGGGTTCATTCCACTACTTCGAGAACCGCGGCACCGACGACATGAAGATCGTCATCATCCAGAACACCAGCGCGGCCGAACCCAAGGACAACATCGGCATCGGCGAGTCTCTCAGCAAGCTTCCGCCCCGAGTGTTGTCCGCCCTCTTCGGCGTTCCCGCCGACACCTTCAAGTCGTTCAAGAAGTTCGACGACGCGATCGTCGTTCTGCGAAAGCACTGAGGGAGATCCTGTGACCGATGACGTAAAGCGCTTTGGTGATCCCCGCGTGCCGGCGGAGACGATCACCTCAGAGTCGCACCTGTTTCACCTTTCTGCTTTGCCCCCCACCACCTACGACGGAGGATCACAGCAGCAGGCTCACGAGGACAACTTCCCGATCCTCCTTGGGCAACAGGCCAGTATTCAGCTGATCACGTTGCAGCCCGGGGGTATTCGCGAACCGCACTGGCATCCCAGTGCGTGGGAGCTCAATCTGATTCTCAACGGCGTGGCGAGCTGGGTGCTGATCGACGGCAACAGCAACCACGAGAGTTTCGAGGCCCATGTCGACGATCTTGTGTTCGCACCGCAAGGTTCGCTGCACTACTTCGAGAACCTCGGCACCGAGGATCTGGAGGTGCTGATCGTCCAGAACGCCAGCGCATCAGAAGACAAGGACAATGTCGGGATCGGCGAATCGGTGAGTCAGATGCCGCCCGACGTATTGGGCGCCGTCTTCGGTGTGCCCGCAGCAACGTTTGCTTCTTTCAAGAAGATCGACAACGCAGTTACCATCCTGCGATCTCACTGATCGTCATTCCATCAGCGTCGCGGCGAGTGTGCCGCCCAGTTCGTAGGCCCGCTCACGGGCGCCGGCGTCGACCTCGCCGGTAATTTCCAGTGTGTCAGCGGCTTTGGCCAATGCCAGCCCGGTGACGACCTTGTCCACCGACGCCGCCGCACCGACGGTGTCGTTGTTGCCGTGTACCCAAAGGCCGTACGGCCGGCCCGCCACGTGGTCCAGGCTCGGGTAATACACCGTGTCGAAGAAATGCTTGAGCGCCCCGGACATGTATCCGAGGTTGGCCGGGGTACCGAACAAATAGCCGTCCGCATTGAGCACGTCGGGAACGGTTGCCGCCAGCGCGGGCCGCATCACGACGTCCACGCCCTCGATATCCGGGTCCTTGGCCCCGGCCAGTACCGCCTCCAGGAGCTCACGGGTCGCCGGTGACGGAGTGTGGTGAACGATCAGCAGTGTTTTGCTCATTCGTGCCCCTGCATTTCGACAGCCTTCTTCATGGCTTCCCGGGCCCGGCTTCGATCTCCGGCATAGTCGTAGGCGCGCGCCAGCCGATACCAGCGACGCCAGTTGTGCGGATCGCTGTCCAATTCGGCACGGACGTCGGCGAATAGCGCGTCGGCGGCCTCACGTTCGATGCGTCCCGATGGCCGCCGCGGCAGCGCGGTCACGTCGAGTTCCATCCCGTCCTCAGCGGCGAGGCGGGCCAGCTTCTGGTGAGCCAGGCCGGCGCGCAAAGTGGCGACCATCGCCCACAGCCCGATCGCGGGCATGATCAGCAGCGCGCAACCCAGTGCGATCGCCACGCCGCGACCCGAGCCGATCATCAGTAGGGCGGTCCGGCCCAGCAGCACGATGTAGACGACCAGGGCCGCGCACATCAGCGCGATCATCAATTGGATGCGCACACTGCGCGCGTTGTCGGTCATTGCAGATTGAGCAGAGATTCGATTCCTATTGTCAGGCCTGGGTATTCGGCGACCCGGCGGACCGCCAGCAGCACGCCGGGCACGAACGACGTGCGGTCGATGCTGTCGTGCCGGATGGTCAAGGTCTCCCCCAACGTGCCGAACAGCACTTCCTGGTGGGCGACGAGTCCGGCCAGTCGCACGGAATGCACCGGCACGCCGTCGACGTCGGCGCCACGGGCACCGGGCAGACTAGTGCTGGTTGCATCTGGGTTGGGCGGCAGGTCTTTTCGCGCCTCGGCGATCAACGCAGCGGTCCGGGTGGCAGTGCCCGACGGAGCGTCGGCCTTCTGCGGATGGTGCAACTCGATGACTTCCACCGACTCGAAGAACGGCGCGGCCTGCTTGGCGAAATGCATCGACAGCACCGCACCAATGGCGAAGTTCGGGGCGATGAGCACCGAGACGCCCGGCCGGGCGGCCAGCCACGACCGCACCTGTTGCAGCCGTTCGTCGGTGAAGCCGGTGGTTCCCACGACGGCATGAATGCCATTGTCGATCAGAAACTCGAGGTTCGCCATGACCACGGCGGGATGGGTGAAGTCGATGACGACCTCGGTCTTGTTATCGGTCAACAGGCTCAGTGCATCGCCGGCGTCGACTTCCGCGGACAGGGTCAGATCCTCGGCGGCCTGCACGGCCTGCACCATCGTCGTACCGACTTTGCCCTTGGATCCCAGCACCGCTACCCGCATCGCTTCACCCTAGATCGTGCCGACTTTGTCCACAGTTGCGCCTTTATCCACAACTGCCGCCGGGCGCGGTCCCGTCGGCGCCCCTACGTCGGCGATTCCCGATATGTTTTCGAACATGCATTCGATTTCAGCAGCCCTCGACGCGCTGGACGCGGCCGTGGCCGCAATCGGCGAGCTGGACTTCGCCGCTGCTGAACCCGTTGCCCGGCTGCGCGCGCTCGAACGGCTGGAGACGGCTCGACGTCGGCAGCTCGTGGCCAGTCACGACCTGATCGCCGGCCTGGCCCAGGAAGACCCGGCCGATGTCGGTGGCCCGGTCCATAAAGTGATCGCCGACTGGCTCCGGATCAGCTGCGCCGAGGTCCGCCGCCGTTTCCGCGATGCCGAGCAGCTGAAGGCACGGATCACGATCACCGGCGAGACGTTGCCTCCGGAATTGCCCGCGACCGCTGAAGTGTGGCGGCAGGGGCTGCTCGACCCGCAACACCTGAACGTGATCCAGACGTTCGTGCGCGACCTGCCGGCTGACACTGCGCCCCACACCGTCGAGCGGGCCGAGCGGTTCCTCGCCGAGCAAGCAGCAGCGCTGCGGCCCGACCAGTTGCAGAAAGTGGCGAACCGATGCGCGGTGCTGATCAACCCCGACGGGAAGTTCTCCGACATCGACCGGGCCCGCCGGCGCGGGTTCGCCTGGTCGCCGCAGCGCTCTGACGGAATGAGTATCGGCAAGCTGGTCGCTTCACCGGAGCTGCGCGCGAATCTCGACGCCTGGCTGGCCCGGTTCGCTGCGCCGGGATGTCACCTCGATACTCAAAATACCTGCGCTACAGACGAACCCGGCCGAGATACGGCAGCCGGTGACACGCGCACCCACGCGCAACGACAGCATGATGCGCTCAATGCGCTGGTGCACGGTCAACTGGGTGATCCGAAACTCGGAGTGCACAACGGACTACCGGTGACCATGATCGTGACGACGACCCTGCAGGAACTCAGTGCGGCGGCCGGCCACGGCGTGACCGGCGGAGGGACGCTGCTACCCATGCGCGACCTCATTCGCCTGGCCAGCGGCGCATATCACTACTTGGCAGTATTCGACGGCCATCAAAACCGGCCACTGTATTTGGGCCGGGCGCGTCGAATCGCCTCTGCAGACCAACGACTGGTCCTCTACGCAAAGGATCGCGGCTGCACCGCGCCGGGCTGCGACGTCCCGGCGTACTGGACCGAGGTGCATCACGACGACGAGTGGGGCCGTGGCGGCCGAACCGACATCGATCGGATGACGCTGGCTTGCAAGCCCGACCACAACATGATTGATCAAGGCTGGCGGACAATCAAACTCGGCAACGGCGATACCCAGTGGATCCCGCCGCCATATCTCGATCACGGCCAGGCGCGGGTGAATGACTATCATCATCCCGAAAGGTTTTTCGGCGACGGAACCCCGCACGGCTGAGCGTGTCCGACTCTCGCATTCGTCACCGTGCGTTCACCCAGCAGAATGACCAAACGCGCACGAACCGAGAAGTTCCTGTGATACCCACCAACGGACGCACTGACCAGCTTGACGAAAGGAACCGGATCATGAGGATGACACGCGGCTTGGCCGCTGGCGCGATGTTCGCCGGTCTCGCCCTGGTACTGACGGCTCCCGTGTCTTCGGCGGACCCGCTGAACGGCCACTACATCGAAACCGAGACCTACCCAGACGGTCACCAGATCCACGACGACTGGTACATCGTCCCCTGCGGTGACGGGTGCGCCTCGATCAAGGAACTAGGCCAGGCGAATCTGGTCAACGGCCAGTGGACGCTGGACGGTAAGGGCGGTGTGTCCTGCGAGCAGGGCGGCGACGTTCACGACGCCATCAACTTCCACTACACCTGGGACCCGAACACGCTGGACGGTAATGTCCAGATCACCAACAACGTAGACGCCTGCGGCAACCCGGCGGGCTACCAGGAGAACAACAAGCTGCACCTGGCGCTGGCACCCTAGGCGTCGATCACCACGCGGCCGCCGTTGGCTCGCGAGACGCACACCAGCATCTCGCCATCCGTCTCTGACGTGCGGCCGCGACGGTCGACCTGCCCGCCGAGCACCCGGACCTTGCAGGTCCCGCAGAAGCCCTGCCTGCAGGAATGCGCGGCTGACGGGTCGATGTCGAGCATGACGTCGAGCGCTGAGCGATTGGCCGGCACGTCGAGCACCCGCTTGGAACGAGCGAGTTCGAGTTGGAACGGGATGCCGTCGACGACCGGTGGCGGACTGAACCGCTCGTAGTGCAGCGGCGCGTTGGCGTGCTCGTGACGGGCGGTGCGCACCGATTCCAGCATTCCGGTCGGCCCGCACACGTACACAGCGGTGGTCGGTGTTGCGCCGACCAGCAGATCGTCGGCGGTGGCGAGTCGCCCACGCTCGTCGTCGGCCCACGCGGTGACCCGGTCCGCATCCAGCGCCAGCACCTCGTCCAACAGCGGCATGTATTCACGGCTGCGGCCGGCATAGATTGCGCGCCAATTCATTCCGCGTTGCTGCGCGGCGTGCATCATCGAAAGGATAGGCGTCACTCCGATGCCGCCGATGACGAAGAGCACGTCGCGCTCGTCGCCGCCGAGATAAAACGCATTACGTGGGCCCTCGAACGCCAGCGAATCGCCCACGGCGTAGGCGTCGTGCATCTCGATCGAACCGCCGCCGCCATCGGCGATGCGGCGCACGGCAATACGGTAATCGGTGCGCCGCCCCGGCGGTCCGCACAGCGAGTACTGGCGACGACGTCCCGAGGGCAGTTGCACGTCGACGTGGCTGCCGGGCGTCCACGACGGGAGCAGGCCGCCGTCGGGATCGGCGAACGTCAGTGCGACCACGTCCGGGCTGAGCCGTTCTCGTTTCGTGATCACCGCAGTGTGAGTGCGGCCCACCGGCACCACGCGGGATGGTTTCCAACGGCTTGCCGACGAGAACCCGCTGAGCACAACGGCGAGGCCCCAGATCCCCGTGAAGAGCCGGTCCCGCTTTCGGCGACCGTAGATGTCGGCAGGTCTACTCGACCAAATACTTTGCGACACAGTGACCTCGGCGGCCTCAGGGCCGTATGTCGTAGCGGGCGAGCAGTCGGATCAGCGATGGACTGATCCGACGCATCGCATAGCCGACCCGTGATTCGGCAGCGATCGGCAATACCGGCGGGCCGCTCCTGACTGCCTTGACGATCGCCTTGGCGGTGGCCTCCGGCGTGTAGTTGCGACGGCGGTATGCGGCATCAGCCTTGTGCCGCGCACTGTCCTGCTCGTCCGACGACATTCCCGCGTAGACCGTGTTCTTGGCGATATTGGTGTTGACGAACCCCGGGCACACCGCGGTGACGGTGATGCCGTCGTCGGCCAGGTCCGCCCGCAACGATTCGCTGAACGCCAGCACCGCGGCTTTTGTTGTGCCGTAGGCGATCATCGACTTCGACGGGAGAAATGCCGCGGCCGAGGACACGTTGATGATGGTGCCGCCCTGACCCCGGTCGACCATCTGCGTGGCGAACGCCCGGCTTCCGTTGAGCACGCCACGCAGGTTGACGCCCAGGATGTTGTCCCAATTCGCCGACGTGGTCTCGAGGAATCGGCCGGCCATTCCGATACCGGCGTTGTTCACCAGGATGTCGACCACACCGTGATCGCTGTTGACTTGTGCGGCAAGGGCATTGATCGCGGCTTCGTCGCTGACATCGGCCTGATATGCCGCCGCTGCGGTGCCGGCGTCGCGGACGGCGGCGGCCGTCTCCTGGGCCGCGGCCAGATCGCGGTCGACAATCACCACAGTGTGGGCACCTTGCCGGGCCAACTCGAGCGCGGTGGCGCGGCCGATACCAGCGCCCGCCCCGGTGACCAATGCAAGTTTGCCCTGCACGTCGCGTGGCCCGGACTGCACCGCGCCGGCGGTGGGCAATGCGGCACCGTCGACGTGCCGGTCGATCCACTCGGCCGCGAGCCGCGCGATGACGTCGGGACGCGCCGTCACCACCCAGTGGCCGCCCTCGATCGGGACGACCCTGCTGCCCAAGGGAATCGAACCGGTGTATCGCTGCAGCGCCGGCGTGACGAACAGGTCCATCCGCGGCACCAGCACCTGCACCGGCACGGTGGTGTCGGGCAGCTTTGCGCCAGGTGCCAGGAACGGCGCGGGCATATTGGCGCGGTAGAGGTTGAGCCCATTGACGTAATCGCCGGTCGATCGGACCGGATCGCCGAGTCGGGTCCGGGTGCTGGAATTGCCGATACGGCCAAATTTCTCAATAAGTTTCACGCCCACACCCGCCCGGATGAGCAACTCCGGCAGGCCGGGGGTGAGGAAGAACCAGATGTAGCCCGACGCAAGGAATTGCCGGATCACGTCGAGAAGACCACGCGGGCCGCGCGCCGAACGCAGGAACTTGCCCGCATAGGTGAGGTGTGGCCCGGAGATCGAGGTGAACGAGGCCGCTTTGCCCATCACGGTCTCGTCGGTGACGGCGGCCCACGTCTGGATCGAGCCCCAGTCGTGCGCCAGCAGGTGCACGCGCCGGACTCCCAGGCTGTCGATCACTGCGCCGAGGTCGGAGACCAATTGGGCGAAGCGGTAACCGGAGCGGCTCGACGGGCGTTCGGACTCGCCGGCCCCGCGCACGTCGTAGGCGACGAAGTTGTATTTGACATTGTGGTGGTCGAGTAGGTGCTCGGCCACTCCGTCCCACAGGTGGTGATTGTCGGGGTACCCGTGAATGGCCAGCACGGTCGGCCGCTGTGGGTTGATGTCGGTGTAGGCATGGACAGCCAGCTTGACGCCATCGGAGGCAGTCACCGTGCTGCGGGTCGGCAGGTGGGAAGCAGTGGCCGAAGCGGTGGTCATGGGATCCTCTCGGCTCAGTGCGAGGCGCGTGCGGCGGGTGAAATCGCCAGGTAGTCAACCGCCTTCTCCACCCCGCCGAGCTGCGAGGGATGGAAGCGCGGCAGGTAGTAGGCGCCGATGACTCGGATGAATCGCACCGGTCCGGGCATCAAACCCCGTCGCGCTGCGGTGAAGTAGTACCGCCAGCGCGGCTTGGCTCCGGGCGGGACGTGCCGGTCGACGGAATACATGAAGCGCACTCCCCGCACCCACATCAGCAGCATCATCGGCGTGACGACCAGTTGGGTGCGGACCTGTCGCCAGTAGCCGGCCCGCAAGTGCTTCATCAGATCGAAGGCCACGGCTTTGTGCTCGACTTCTTCGGCGCCGTGCCAGCGCAGCATGTCCAGCATCACCGGGTCGGCGCCGATCGCGTCGAGCTCCGGGGTGTGGAGGACCCACTCGCCCAGGATCGCGGTGTAGTGCTCGATGGCCGAGACGATCGCGACCCGCTCGAGCAGCCAACTGCGCTGCCGCCGCTCACCCCACCGCGGCCGGTCACCCAGGAGCTTGCCGAACAGCCAGGTCATCTGGTCGGTGAACGGTGTGACGTCGACGTTGTTGGCGGCGAAGTACTGCTGCACACCGGTGTGCGCCTGCGCGTGCATCGCCTCCTGGCCGATGAACCCCTGCACATCGAGCCGCAGCTGGTCGTCCTTGATCAGCGGCAGTGCCTGCTTGAACAGGTCGACGAAGAACTCCTCGCCGGCCGGCAGCAGGAGGTGCAGCACGTTGAGCATGTGTGTGGTGAACGGCTCCCCGGGCACATAGTGGAACGGGAGTTTCGCCCAGTCGAAGGCGACGTCGCGCGCCTCGAGGACCAATCGCTCGTGATCGGAGCCCGCCCGATCGCCTTCAAGGTGCGGACCGACGGCTTCGTCGTTGACCGTGAACATTCGCAGCAGCATACCCGGTACCGCCGGTATCGGGAATACGGCGCGGTCAGACCGGTGCGGCCCCGCGCAGGTGCTCGAAAATTAGCGAAGTCTGGGTGCCTGCCACGTCCGCGTCGGCGTTGAGGTTCTCCACCACAAAGGAACGCAGGTCCTCGGTATCGCGCGCCGCAACATGGAGAATGAAATCGTCGGTGCCGGCCAGGAAGTAGACGTCCATCACCTGCGACCGGCGGCGAATCTGCTGGATGAAATCACGGATCTTGCCGCGGGCGTGGGACTGCAGGCTCACCGAGATCATTGCCTGCAGCGGCAATCCCACCGCGGCAGGATCGATATCGGTGTAGAAGCCACGGATGACGCCCGACTCCAGCAGTCGACGAACGCGGCCATGACAGGTCGATGCCGCGACGCCGAGTTCCTCGGCCAGGGCGGTGTTGGTCATTCGAGCATCCGCATGCAGCAGGCTGAGTATCTGGCGGTCCACCCCGTCCAGGTCGGCGGGCCGAAGATCCTTCGACTGAGGTCGCGCGCGACCCGAAGCAGCAGATAATTCTTCGCTCATAAAGCGATATTACCGCCGTGTCTTCAGCATCTTTGCGCTTTGGACGAACTTTCTTCACAATTGACGGTATGCGTGTGGGCATCCCTACCGAAGTCAAAAACAACGAGTTCCGAGTGGCGGTCACCCCCTCCGGCGTCGCCGAGTTGACGCGCCGCGGCCACGAGGTCTTGATCCAGGCCGGGGCGGGCGAAGGCTCGGCGATCGCGGACAGTGATTTTAAAGCAACTGGCGCGCAATTGGTTTCGGCTGCAGAAGACGTGTGGTCCGATGCCGAGCTGATACTCAAGGTCAAAGAGCCGATGCCACTGGAGTATTCGCGGATGCGGCGTGGGCAGACCTTGTTCACCTATCTACACCTGGCCGCGTCGCACTCGTGCACCGAGGCGCTGCTGGCTTCGGGCGCCACATCGATCGCCTACGAGACCGTCCAGACCCCTGATGGCGCGTTGCCGCTGCTGGCGCCGATGAGCGAAGTCGCCGGCCGGCTGTCAGCGCAGGTCGGGGCGTATCACCTGATGCGCACACATGGCGGTCGCGGCGTGTTGATGGGCGGTGTGCCGGGCGTCGAGCCGGCAGTGGTGGTGGTCATCGGCGCGGGCACCGCCGGCTACAACGCAGCCCGGGTCGCTCATGGCATGGGCGCGGCAGTCACGGTGCTCGACGTCAACATCAACAAACTGCGCGACGTCGACCATGGGTTCAGTGGCCAGGTGCAGACCCGGTATTCGACGGCACTGGAACTGGAAGCCGCGGTCAAACGCGCCGATCTGGTGATCGGGGCGGTGCTGTTGCCCGGCGGCAAGGCTCCCACTTTGGTGTCGAACTCTCTTGTCGCTCATATGAAGCCGGGTGCAGTATTGGTCGACATCGCGATCGATCAGGGCGGCTGCTTCGAGGGCTCGCGCGCGACCACTCACGACGATCCGACCTTCACCGTGCACGACACCTTGTTCTACTGCGTGGCCAACATGCCCGCCGCCGTGCCCGCCACGTCGACGGTCGCGCTGACCAACGCGACGATGCCATACGTGCTCGAACTCGCGGACAACGGCTGGCAGGCCGGCTGTCGGTCGAATCCAGCTCTTGCCGAGGGCCTTTCGACACACGACGGAGCGCTGCTCTGCCGGCGGGTTGCCGCCGATCTGGGGCTGCCGTTCACCGACCCGGCGGCCGTGCTGGTCTGACACCGACGTCCGTGCTACACAAAACGGCGTGACTTCACTCGCCGATGACACCCGATGGATGGATGCGGTCGACCAGGCCACCCTGGTGAAACGCGGTGAGGTGACGCCGCTGGAGTTGCTCGACGCGGCCATCGAACGGATCGAACGGATCGATCCCGACCTCAACGCGGTGACCATCCGCTGGTTCGACCACGCACGGGACACCGCGCGAAGTGAGTTGCCCGACGGGCCATTTCGCGGTGTGCCGTTCCTGATCAAGGACCTGTTTGCCGGCTATGCCGGTCAACCGATCACCAACGGCAACCGCGCGCTGAAGAACGAAGGGACAATCTCGGATGCCGACACCACGCTGGTGAGCCGCTTTCGCGACGTCGGACTCGTCACCGCCGGACGGACGAACAGCCCCGAACTCGGCAGCGTGCCCACCACCGAACCCCTCGCGTGGGGCGCGACGCACAACCCGTGGGACCTCACTCTTTCGCCCGGCGGTTCGAGCGGCGGCGCGGCGGCCGCCGTCGCCAGCGGCATGGTCCCGTTCGCGCACGCCAGCGACGGCGGCGGTTCGATTCGCATCCCCGCGTCGTGCTGCGGGCTGGTCGGCCTGAAGCCCAGCCAGGGCCGGATCTCGCTGGGCCCGATCCGCGACGAGACGGCGCTGTCGGTGGAGCTGTGCGTCAGTCGCACCCTGCGTGACACCGCAACACTTCTCGACGCGGTCCGCGGCCCCGGGGTCGGCGACACGGTGATCGCCCCGGCGCCCACCCGCAGCTACGTCGACGAACTCGACGCCGCCCCCGGGCGGCTACGGATCGGCCTGCTCGACCACCATCCGCAGGGCGGGGCCGTCGCACCCGAATGCGCGGCGGCGGCCCAGTCGGTCGCGACACTGCTCGAATCGTTGGGGCACACCGTCGAACAGGCCTGGCCGAAAGCATTGGAGGACACGTCGCTGCGGATGCACTTCGCCACGCTGTGGAGTACGAACATGGGCGTCGGGCTTCGGCGTATCGAGGAACAGATCGGACGGCCGCTCGCCGCAGACGAATTCGAGCCGGTGAACCGCGTGCAGGCCGAGATAGCCGCGCATTTCACCGCCGTCGATTACGCGCTGGCCTTCTCGGCCGCCACCCACTTTCGCCGGTCGCTGCAGGCGTGGTGGGCCGACGGTTGGGACCTGCTGCTCACACCGACGATCGCCGAACTTCCCTTGCCGCTCGGCACGATTCGCGACGATCCCGACAATCCGCTGGCCGCGATGGAGCGCTCATTCCAGTTCATTCCATTCACCCCGCCGTTCAATATGAGCGGTCAGCCGGCGATCAACGTGCCAGTCGTGTGGACCGACGCCGGGCTGCCGGTCGGCGTGCAACTGGTGGCCGGTTACGGTCGCGAAGACGTGCTGCTGCGGGTGGCCAGCCAACTGGAATCCGCCAGGCCCTGGGCGCAGCGCATCCCCGACGTCGGCTAGCGGCGGCGACGATCGACAGGGCAGTGCGATCCTGGAAGGCAGGAGGAGCGCCGCGGAAGACAGCACTCAGACGTGGCCGAGCGTGCTGACGATGTCCTTGGCCGGCCCGGTCTGGGCCTGCCGGTAACCGGTTCCCGCCCATAGGTTGGTGCCGTGCGGGTCTTCCAACTCGACGGCGGCCCGGCGGATCGGCGACGTCATCTGGTTGACCTCGGGATAGCCAAGCGGCGCAATCTGATCCATCATCCGGGTGAAGTCGTTCGCCAGGCCGCGGGCATAGCGGCCCGAGAATGCCCGGGTGATGACGGTCGTGTCGAATTGCGGATGTCCGAGCGCCGAACGGTGCGCGGCGTTGGTGCCGGCCTCGTCGGACAGCAGTAGCGCGGTACCGATCTGGGCGGCGGCCGCTCCCCTGCGCAGCACTGCAGGCGACGTCCTCGGTGCCGGCCAGGCCACCGGCGGCGATCAACGGAACGTCGTGGGTGTGGCCGATGCGATCCAGCAGCTCGATCAACGGCATGGTCCCTGGTTCCATGTCGGGCGCGAACGTCCCGCGGTGCCCGCCCGCACGCGGGCCTTGGACAACCAGGCCGTCCGCCCCGGCCGCGACCGCCACCCCGGCCTCGTACGGCGACGTCACGGTGATGTAGATCAGCATGCCCAGGGCACCGAATCGGCGCAACACATCTGGCGACGGCGCACCGAACGTGAACGACACCAACTCGGGCCGCAGGTCGGCGACCACCTCGAGCTTTTGCTGCCAGCCGTCGTCGTCGCCGAACTGTGGGTAGCCGACTTGGACGTCATAGTGCTCGGCCAGCTCGTCGAGAATCTCGGCGTAATGATCCAGCGCGATGACATCGGCGACGCTGGGCTGAGGTACGAAGAGGTTGACGCCGATCGGGCCGGTGGTATTGGCGCGGGCAGCCACGATGTCGTTGGCCAGGCGTTCAGCGCTGATGTAGCCCCCGGCCAGAAAGCCGAGCCCGCCGGCATTCGACACCGCGGCCGCCAGCGCCGGTGTACCGGGGCCGCCTGCCATCGGTGCGCCCACGATCGGCACGTCGAGATCCCAGAAGCCCAGTACCATCGCGTTACCTCGTCATTGTCCGAAGTTGGTGCGGCAGAGATTTTTTCGATTGATGAGGGCCGAGGACGGATGCGCCATAAGGCTTACTGAGGAGTTGGCGCGCGATCGCGTTGACCTCGTCCAGGGTGACCTCATCGAGCTCCTGCAGCGTCCGGTCGATGCTTCGGTGTTCAGCGTAGTTGAGTTCACCGCGACCGATGCGGTGCATCCGTGAACTGGAATCCTCCAGTCCGAGCACCAGCCCGCCGCGCAGCGAGCCTTTGGCGATCCGGCATTCCGTCTCGGTGATGCCGTCGCGCGCGACCTCCTCGAGCACATCGGCCGCCACCCGAATCACTTCGGCGAAGCGTTCGGGAAGGCATGCGGCGTACACCGACAGGGCGCCGGCGTCGGAAAACGTGTCGAGCGACGAGTACACCGAGTAGGCCAGCCCGCGCGACTCCCGAACCTGTTGGAACAGCCGGGAACTCAGGCCACCGCCCAGCGCGGTGTTCAGCACCGACAACGCCCAGCGATGCTTCCAGTGCCGGCCCGGGGTTCGCACTCCGAGAAAGACATGGGTCTGCTCGGCGTCCCGGTTCGCCACTGTCAGGTGCGGGCGACCCGTGACCCGGCCGGCGCCCTTACGCGGCGCTATGGCATGACGGCCCCGGACCAGGCGCGGCCCGAAGTGCTCGCGCACCAGGTCCACCACCTCGCCGTGATCGACGTTTCCGGCGACTGCGACGACCATCCGCTCGGGTGTGTAGCGCCGTTGATGGAACGAGTGCAGTTGAGCGCGCGTCATCGACGACACCGACTGCACACTGCCGATCACCGGACGACCGACCGGATGATCGCCGAACAGCGCCGTCAGGAACTGGTCGGCCAACGCATCCTCGGGGTCGTCGTCGCGCATCGCGATCTCTTCGAGGACGACGTCCCTTTCGAGCTCGACATCGCTTGCGGCACAGCGCCCATTGAGCACCACGTCGCTGACCAGGTCGACAGCCAATGCGAGATCGCTGTCGAGCACATGCGCGTAATAGCAGGTGTGCTCTTTGGCGGTGAACGCGTTCAGTTCGCCGCCGACCGCGTCCATCGACTGCGCGATGTCGACAGCGGTGCGTGTCGGAGTCGACTTGAACAGCAAATGTTCCAGGAAGTGCGCGGCGCCGGCCACCGTGGCGCCTTCGTCGCGCGATCCGACACCGACCCAGACCCCGACCGAGGCAGAGCGCACCCCGGGCAGGTATTCGGTGACAACCCGCAAACCGCCGGGAAGTGAAGTGCGCCGGAACGCCGCGGACGGCTCAGAACTGTGCCGTCCGCGGCGCAGCGGCTGCGTCGCGGGACTAACTGCTGGCCGTCGCGGCATCGGCATCGGCGGGCGCGGTCTCCAGGCTTGCGGCTGCGCTATCGCCGCCGGAATCCCCGCCGGATGCGCCTGCGGCGGCGTCGTCGTCCACAAGCACCAGGGAGATCTTGCCCCGCTTGTCGATGTCGGCGATCTCGACACGAAGCTTGTCGCCGACGTTCACGACGTCTTCGACTTTCGCGATCCGCTTGCCCCGACCGAGCTTGGAGATGTGTACCAGCCCGTCGCGGCCCGGGAGCAGCGAGACGAACGCACCGAAATCGGTGGTCTTGACCACGGTTCCGAGGAACCGCTCGCCGGTCTTGGGCAGCTGCGGGTTGGCAATCGCGTTGATCTTGTCGATCGCAGCCTGCGCTGCCTCGCCGTTGGACGCACCGACAAACACCGTGCCGTCGTCTTCGATCGAGATCTGCGCGCCGGTCTCCTCGGTGATCGAGTTGATCATCTTGCCCTTGGGCCCGATCACCTCGCCGATCTTGTCGATCGGCACCTTGATCGTGGTGATCCGAGGCGCGTACGGGCTCATCTCGTCCGGCTCGTCGATGGCCTCCGCCATCACCTCGAGAATCGTCAGTCGCGCGTCCTTGGCCTGGGAGAGCGCGCCGGCCAGCACCTGCGACGGGATCCCGTCGAGCTTGGTGTCCAACTGCAGCGCGGTGACGAAGTCCTTGGTGCCCGCGCACTTGAAGTCCATGTCGCCGAACGCGTCCTCGGCACCGAGAATGTCGGTCAGGGTGACGAAGCGGCGCTCAAGTTGGCCACCACCTCCTGGAACTTCAACGTCATCGGACACCAGGCCCATTGCGATACCGGCCACCGGCGCCTTGAGCGGCACACCCGCGTTCAGCAGCGACAGAGTCGAGGCACACACCGAGCCCATCGACGTGGAACCGTTGGAGCTCAACGCTTCCGAGACCTGCCGGATCGCGTAGGGGAACTCTTCGATGCTGGGCAGCACCGGCATCAGGGCCCGCTCGGCCAGCGCGCCGTGGCCGATCTCGCGCCGCTTGGGCGAGCCGACCCGGCCGGTCTCACCGGTGGAGAACGGCGGGAAGTTGTAGTGGTGCATGTAGCGCTTGGACGTTTCCGGCCCCAGCGAGTCGATCTGCTGGGCCATCTTGACCATGTCGAGGGTGGTCACGCCCATGATCTGGGTTTCGCCACGCTCGAACAGTGCGCTGCCGTGTGCCCGCGGGATGACCGCGACCTCGGCCGACAACGCGCGGATGTCGGTGATGCCGCGACCGTCGATGCGGAAGTGGTCGGTCAGAATACGCTGGCGCACAAGCTTTTTGGTCAGCGAGCGGAACGCGGCGCTGACCTCCTTCTCACGGCCTTCGTAAGTGTCGGCGAGCCGCGTCGAGAACCTCGGACTTGAGCTCGTCGGTGCGCTGGTCGCGCTCTGCCTTGCCGCCGATGGTCAGCGCCTTGGCCAGCTCGTCGGTGGCCACCGAGGACACCGAGTAGAAGACGTCGTCCTGGTATTCCGGGAACAACGGGTACTCGGCGGTCTCCTTGCCGGCGGCGTCGTGCAGCTCCTGCTGCGCGGTGCACAGCGCGGCGATGAACGGCTTGGCGGCTTCCAGACCCTCGGCCACGACGCTCTCGGTGGGCGCGCCCGCGCCGCCCGCGACGAGTTCGATGACGTTGTCGGTGGCTTCGGCCTCGACCATCATGATCGCGACGTCATCGGCCGTCTTGCGGCCCGCGACGACCATGTCGAACACGGCGTTCTCGAGCTGCTCGACGGTCGGGAACGCGACCCACTGGCCGTCGATGAGCGCGACGCGCACACCGCCGACAGGGCCGGAGAACGGCAGACCCGAGATCTGGGTCGACGCCGACGCGGCGTTGATCGCCAGCACGTCGTACAGGTCCTTGGGGTCCAGGCTCAGGATGGTGACGACGACCTGGATCTCGTTGCGCAGCCCGGACACGAAGGTCGGCCGCAGCGGGCGGTCGATCAGCCGACAGGTCAGGATCGCGTCGGTGGAGGGACGGCCCTCGCGGCGGAAGAACGAGCCGGGGATGCGTCCCGCGGCGTACATGCGCTCTTCGACGTCGATCGTCAGCGGGAAGAAGTCGAAGTGGTCCTTCGGCGACTTGCTGGCCGTGGTGGCCGACAGGAGCATGGTTTCGTCGTCGAGGTAGGCGACGACGGCGCCGGCGGCCTGCTTGGCCAGCCGGCCGGTCTCGAAACGGATGGTGCGGGTGCCGAAGCTCCCGTTGTCAATGGTGGCGGTTGATTCGAACACGCCTTCGTCAATTTCAGCAGCAGACATATGCGTCCGTGCAGCCTCTCTGGATTTGTTCAGCTATTTCGCGCAGGCACGCGTAACCCGGAGGGTTCCAGGACGACCTGGAAGGACACGAGAGTCTGAATGCGGCGACGGCCGTCGATCGAAGCGGCCGACCTACCCCGGATTCGGGGAGCTCGGCAGCCACTACCGAAGACCGCGCGATACAGACTTGTCTTCCTTCGAAGTCCTGTTGTGCCTCGCTGGAACGGTGCGCGCGGATTGCGCGCGCCGCACCTTGCTCGGGCCGATGGGCCCAAAACGTCCTTGACTCTACACGCCGACCTGGCGATTCCCAGCACGCCTCGACGACACTGCCGGCTGCGGGCGCACCGATCGGCTTCGCAACCATTAAGCCACGCGGGGCAGGGTCAGCGGCGCAGACCGAGGCGCTCGATCAGCGAGCGGTAGCGCGCCACGTCGATCTGGGCGACATACTTGAGCAGACGGCGACGACGGCCGACCAGCAGCAGCAGTCCGCGCCGGGAGTGGTGGTCGTGCTTGTGCAGCTTGAGGTGTTCGGTCAGGTCGGCGATCCGCTTGGTCAGCAGCGCGACCTGGGCCTCCGGGGACCCGGTGTCCGTTGCGTGCAGGCCGTAAGAGCCCAGGATTTCTTTTTTCTGCTCGGCGGTAAGCGCCACGAAATATCTCCATCAATAGGTCCGCGATCATGGATCTTAGCGCGGCCGCCGCGAACTGCAGCACGCGCCATGTCGCCGAGGAAGTCTAACAGCGGGACGGCCTCGAGCCGTGAATCTGCGCAGCTCAGCGTAGCGGAAAGCAGCCTGCGGGCACGCTCGGTATCGGTGGCCATCGCGTCGACGAGGTCGCCGACCGAGCCGAACTTCTCCTGCCCACGGATCGCGCGCGACGAAGTCCAGCGCCACATGCTGCCCGTACAAGTCAGCGGCGGTGTCCAGAACGAACGCCTCGACGGTGCGGGTGCGCCCGGAGAACGTCGGATTGGTACCCACCGACACCGCGGCCTGATAACGCTCGCCGGGCACGACCGTCCCGGTCACCGGACCGTGGCCCAGCACGGTGAACCAGGCGGCGTACACGCCGTCGGCCGGGATGGCCGAGTACATGGGCGGGGCGACGTTCGCGGTCGGGAATCCCATCTCGGTCCCCCGGCCATCGCCGCGAACCACCACGCCTTCAACCCGGTGCGGGCGGCCCAACGCCTCGGTGGCCGCGACCACGTCACCGGCGTCCACGCAGGACCTGATGTAGGTCGACGAGAACGTCACGGTCTCGGTGTTGTGGTGCTCAGAGAACCAGCGACATCGCCTCCACCGCGAACCCGAGCCGCGCGCCGGCACTGCGCAGGGTGTCGACCGTCCCGGCCAGCCTTCTTGCCGAAGGTGAAATTCTCCCCCACCACGACTTCGACCACGTGCAGGTCCTCGACCAGCAACTCGTGGACGTAGCGCTCCGGGCGTGAGCTTCATGAAATCAGCCGTGAAGGGCATGACCAGAAAGACGTCGATGCCGAATTCCTCGGCAAGCTCGGCGCGCCGGGTCAGGGTGGTCAGCTGCGCGGGGTGGCTGCCCGGGTGCACGACTTCCATCGGGTGCGGGTCGAAGGTCATCAACACCGTCGGTACTCCCCGCGCACGACCCGACTTGACCGCGTGTTCGAATCAGTTCGGCGTGGCCGCGATGCAAGACCGTCGAACACCCCGATGGTGACCACGCATCGGCCCCAGTCCGTGGGGATCTCGTCCTGGCCCCGCCACCGTTGCACAACTGCCAGCCTACGGGGCAAGGTAGCGCCTGGTCGTGCGAGAGCCGCAGATCAGATGAGGATTGCTTAAACTTCCGTTGTGCGCCCTGACCTACCTGCCGAGGAGCCCTCCGGGCTCAGTGCGGTTGCCCAGGACTACCTCAAGGTCATCTGGAATGCCCAGGAATGGTCGTTGGACGAAGTCAGCACCAAGATGCTGGCCGAGAAGCTCGGGGTGTCCGCCAGCACTGCCTCGGAATCCATCCGCAAACTCGCGGAGCAGGGCCTTGTCGACCACGAGAAGTACGGCGCGGTCACGCTTGACCGAGTCGGGGCGTCGAGCGGCGCTGGCCATGGTCCGGCGCCACCGGCTGCTGGAGGCCTTTCTGGTCAAGGAACTCGGCTACGGCTGGGACGAGGTGCACGACGAGGCCGAGGTACTCGAGCACGCGGTGTCCGACCGGCTGGTGGCGCGCATCGACGCCAAGCTGGGCTTCCCGCAGCGCGATCCGCATGGCGACCCGATTCCGGGCTCCGACGGGCAGGTACCGACCCCGCCGGCCCGCCAGCTGTGGTCATGCGCCGATGGTGAGGCCGGAACGTCGTGGCGCGAATTTCCGACAAAGATCCCGAGATGCTGCGTTACTTCGACAGCATCGGCATCAACCTCGACTCGCGGCTGCGGGTGCTGACCCGCCGCGAATTCGCCGGCATGATCTCGGTCGCGGTGGAGTCCGCCGATGGCGGGCCCACCACAGTCGACCTGGGAAGCCCTGCGGCCCAAGCGATTTGGATGGTTGCCCATTAGCGGCAAACCCTCAAATGTTTGCTGTCTACCGACCGGCCAATTTGTCACAGCAGGCTGGGGATGCGGCCTTTCGCGGACGGACTCGTCCGCATCGGCGACATTTACTTCACCGCCGCGAGCTGATGCCTTCGCAGGACTTTGCCAGTTTCGTTGCGCGGCAACCGCTTTGCAAAGACCACGTCACGCGGGACCTTGTGCCGAGCCAGATGGGCGCGCACGTGCGACTTGACGCCGTCGGCGTCCAGACCGGAATCCAGCCGGGTGACGACGAAAGCGGCCAGCCGTTTCCCGAATTCGGCATCGTCGACGCCCACCACCGACGCCTCGACGATGTCGGGATGGTCGGCAAGAAGATTCTCGACTTCGAGCGGGAAGACATTCTCGCCGCCCGAGACGATCATGTCGTCGTCGCGGCCGTCGATGAAATACAGGCCGGTTTCGTCGAAGTGCCCGGTGTCGCCGGTCGACAGCAGACCGTCGACGATCTCTTTGTTTGCGCCGTCGGTGTAGCCGGCGAAGCTCAGACCACTGGAGACGAAAAGGGTTCCGACGCAACCGGGTTCGGTGACCTTGCGGCGATTCTCGTCGTAGATCGCCACCGTGCAACCGACGGGTGGGCGGCCGACGGTGCCGGGCGCGCGACGCAGTTCGTCTGGGGTGGCGACGGCGGCGACGGCAACCTCGGTGGAGCCGTACAAGTTGTACAGCACGGCGCCGAACGCATCGTGGGTGCGGCGACATAGGTCGGGCGACAGCGAAGACCCAGCGGCGAAAAGCACTTTCAGCGATGAGGTGTCGTATTTTGCGAGCACGTCAGGACCCAGATCGAGGATGCGTTGCAGCATCGTCGGTACCAGCACCACGGCACCGACCCGATACTCGGCGATCGCCTTCACCGTCGCCTCCGGGTCGAAACGACGTGCCATCACGACACGGTTGCCCAGGGCCAGACCCATAGCACAGGTCGCCAGCCCCGTCGCGTGGAACAGCGGCGCGGCGATGTAGTAGGCGCCGTCACGCGGCCAGGGAATCCTGTCGAGTAGCTGCGCGGATTGCGACGGGTCAATCCGGTTGCGCGGCACACCTTTCGGAGTCCCAGTGGTTCCGCTGGTCAGCAGCGCCATACCGCCCGGCCGCCGCGGCGCAGGCAGCGACGAGGTCGACTGATTGTCGATCAGCTCGTCCTGTCGGCTGCTGGTGAACCGCAAGATTTCCGGCGGCAGCGCGGTCAGAATGTCCTCGAACTCATCGTCGACCAGAATGCAGCTGACGTGCTCTCGCGCGCACACGTCCGCCAGCTGCGGGCCGGCGAAGCCGGTGTTCATCAGCACAGTCCGAACGCCGATTTTGTTCGCCGCGCCGACCGTCACCATGACGTCGCGGCTGTTTCGATGCAGTGTCGCGATCACCGCGCCGGCCCGAATTCCTTTGGCCACCAGAGCCACGCGCAACCGCGTTCGACGCCTGCTCGAGTTCGCGGAAGCTGATCGTGCCGCTGTCGTCGGTGATGGCGGGCGCGTCCCCGTAGCGGGCTGCGATGTTGTCGACCAGTCCGCCGAACGCGCCATAGCGGCGGATGGCCAGGAGAGCCCGCACCGCCTCGTCGGGGCGCCGTACGTCGACCATTCCACGGCGCACCAGTACTCGGACCGCGGCCAGTCGGTCACGGACGTGGGCAATCCGGGAGTTTCACGATGCGGTGTTGGCCTCGGCGATCGATTCCGTAAAAAGTGTCCGGCTACCTGCAAGCTGGTGAGCCCGCCGTCGCGCGGCCACAGCCAATAGCCGTGCATCAAGCCAGGCCACAGCTGCTCGTCGCAGCGGCCACCCGATTCCACCACCTGCTTGGCGAAAGCCTCCGCATCGGCCCGCATGACTTCCCTTGAGCCGTAATGTATTTGGATCGGCGGCAGTCTGTCAGGTCGGCATTCAACAGATTCAGCCGGGGGTCTTGATCGTCATGATCCCCGACGTACAACGCGACGGCCCGTTTGGCCGTGCGCGGATCCAGTGGCTGACTGCGCACCCGCGCGTCGGCGATACAGGCCCGGTATGACGGATCGATCAGCGGGCCGAACAGTGCGAGCGCCGCCGGTAGCGGTAGCCCTTCGCTGCGCAGTCGCACGGCAAGAGCGACAGCGAGGTGCCCACCGGCCGAGTCCCCGGCGACGACGATCTTCGCCGGATCGTGCCCCTGTGTCAACAGCCAACGGTACGCGGCGAATGCATCGTCTTCGGCTGCCGGGAAAAGGATGTTCCGGCGCGAGCCGGTAATCCATTGCGAAGGTTGGCATGCCGGAGTATTCGGACAGATGCGAGGCGAACCCGCGATGGGTACGAGACGAGCAGATCAGGTAGCCGCTGCCGTGCAGGACCAAGACCACGCCCGGCCGCGTCGTCGCTCCCGGTGCCCAGACCCACTCTCCCCGAACCGGCGCGGAGACCTGCTTGACCCGGACGCCGGGTACCACTGGGGCGGTGCGGGAAATCAGGTAGTCGGCGGCCGGGCGCAGCGCCGGTGAGCAACCATTGTTGCGACACCAGCACATTGAGCATCATGTTGAGGCTCAGCCGCGACACCGGAACGTAGGTCGAGTCGCTCGACGCATGCCATCGTTCTGCGCCGCAGCACTTTTGCTCTGGAACTGACCTTCATCCGGCGAGTAGGCCCTTGGCGATGTGTGTCACTTGGACCTCATTGCTTCCGGCGTAGATCATCAACGATTTGGCGTCACGGGCCAACTGCTCGACACGGTACTCGGCCATGTAGCCGTTACCGCCGAACAGCTGCACCGCCTCCATCGCGACTTCGGTGGCGGCCTCCGAGGAGTACAGCTTGATCGCAGACGCCTCGGCGAGCGATGGCATCTTGCCCGCTTGGGCTTTCTCCAAGGTCTGGAACACCATGTTCTGTACGTTGATCCGCGCGACTTCCATCTTGGCCAGCTTGAGCTGAATCAGCTGGAACTGGCCGATGTTCTTGCCCCACAACGTGCGGGTTTTGGCGTAGTCGATGCAGAGCCGGTGGCACTCGTTGATGATTCCCAGCGACATCAGCGCGACGCCGATGCGTTCGGCGGAGAAGTTGGCCCGCGCGCTCTCCCGCCCGTCCCCGCTGGAGTGCACTTCGGTCTCGCCGAGCAGACGGTCTGGTGCGATCCGGACGTTGTCGAAGAACAATTCGCCGGTCGGCGACGACATCATGCCCATCTTCTTGAACGGCTTGCCTTGAGCAAGCCCGTCCATGCCGGCATCCAACACGAACGTCAGCACCGGTCGGTTGCGCCGATCGGCGGAGCCGTCATCGAGCTTGGCGTAGACGACCATCACATCCGCATACGGGCCGTTCGTGATGAACGTCTTCTGTCCGTTCAGAATGTAGGCCCCGTCGTCATCACCAGAGTGCCGCAGGTCTTCATTCCGCCGAACGCATCCGAACCGGAGTCGGGTTCGGTGATCGCCCAGGCGGCGATCTTCTCCAGCGTCATGAGTTCCGGTAGCCAGCGCTCCTTTTGAGCGAGCGTGCCGCGGCTCATGATCGTCGCCGCTCCCAGTCCGAGGCTCACACCGACGGTGCTGAGCAGGCCGAGGCTCACCCCGGCGAGTTCGGAGACCAGCACCGCGGCCATCGACGCCTGCGCGCCCAGGCCGGCGAAACCCAGCCGGAGGAGCGCTGGGTCGGACTGGGCGCTGCATCTCTTGCTTCGCCCGCTCTTTGTCGAGCATCGTCTTGACCGCTTCGGCCGCAAGGGTGTCGAGGCCGAACTCGCTGAACAGCTTGCGCGCGATCGGATATGGCGAGATCTCACCGGTTTCCAGCGCGTCGAGATGTGGTCGGATCTCCTTGTCGATGAATCCGCGGATGGCGTCCCGCATGATCAAGTCGGTGTCGGACCATTCGAACATGCTCTGCTCCTTGACTACTGCGGCAGTCGACTGGCGATGTCGTCGATCAACCACGCACCGTCGGTCTCGATGGTGCCGACGTCGTGCCAGCCGGCCAGAGACGAAATCGCTCCGCCCTGAACCGCATAGACCTTGCCGGTGACCGGACATTTCTCGGTGGCCAGGTAGGCCACCAGCGGCGAGATATTGGCCGGACTGAACAAGTCGAGTTCGCCCTCCTCGGGCTCGGACATCAGCGAACCCATACCCGGGGTGGCCAGCGTGAGCCGGGTGCGTGCGATCGGCGCGATCGCGTTCACCCGCACTCCGTAGCGCTCCAACTCCTCGGCGGCAATCAGTGTCAGCGCCGCTATACCCGCCTTCGCGGAGCCGTAGTTGGCCTGACCGGGATTCGGCAGCGTCACACCGGAACCCGAGGCAGTGTTGATCACTGCGGCGTTGGGCTGATCACCGGCTTTCGATTGCGCCTTCCAGTACGCGGACGCGTGATGCAACATCGCGAAGTGTCCCTTCAAGTGGACCGCGATCACCGAGTCCCACTGCGCTTCCTCCATACCGGCGATGAACGAGTCGCGCAGAATGCCGGCGTTGTTGACCAGGACGTCGAGGCCACCGAACTCGTCGATCGCCTGTTGCACAACGCTTTGCGCGCCGCTCCAGGTGGACACGTTCTCGGTGTTGACGACCGCGTTTCCACCCGCCGCGTTGATCTCGTCGGCAACCTGGTGAGCCGGGCCGGTATCGGCGCCCTCGCCGTCGTTGCTGCCACCGAGATCGTTGACGACGATCTTGGCTCCTTCTCTCGCGAACAGCAGTGCGTGCTCGCGTCCGATGCCGCGGCCCGCACCGGTGATGACCGCGATCCGGCCTTCCAATGCACCCATCAGTTGAGACTCCTTGTGTCAGTCGGCCAGTACGGCCAGGCCGTCGGTGATCGCCATTTCCTCGCCACCGTCACGGCTTCTAGCCGTTTCGAATGCGTAGCTTGTTGTTCCGTTGCTGCTGCCGACTTTCCAGATCCTCGTTTCCAGATCGTCGCCGGGTAGCACCGGCTTGGAGAATCGAACGGCAAACCGCTTGAGCCGGTTGACATCCGAATCGGCCAGCTCGGTGAGCACCGCCCATGAGGTGAATGCCATGGTGCACAGCCCGTGGGCGATGATTCCGGGCAGACCGGCGTCCCTGGCCACCTCTTCGTCGAGGTGGATCGGCATCGGATCGCCTGCGGCGGGCGAGTAGCGGAAGGTCTGGTCGTCGTCGACGTGCTGCACGACTTTGGCAACCGGCGCCTGTTCGCGCAGCTTGTCGTCGAACTTGTGCTCAGGGCTGAGGTCGCCGATCGCCTTGCCCACCGACATGCCTCGCACGAACGTCGTGACGTATTGCTCGTTGACCAATTCGCCGTCTTCGGTGCGGCATTCGAGCAGGATCGCGGCACGCGTGCCCTTCTCCAGACCTTGATAACCGATCATCTTGCCGCGCGAGACCAGCTTGTCTCCGGGGCGGATCGGGCGGTGGAAGTGGAAGTCCTGTTCGCCGTGCACGATTCGCGGGATGGCCTCGACGGGCATCACGTCGACCGCCGGGGTGAGCAGCGCCTCGAAAACGGGGACGATCGCGAACACCGGTGACGCAACGTCCCCTCTGCGGTGCGCCTCGATCGGGTCGTTGGTGGCTGCAGCGTATTCGGCCAGCCGCTCCTGAGTGACGTCGAACTGCTCGTCGTCGGTCCAGCGGCCCAGACCGGTGTCGTCGAACTCCAGTGCCTCAGTCATCTGTAGAGGCCTCAGGCCTTGGACATGTCAGCCGACGCCAGCGCGTCGAGTTGATCGAGCGTCGTGGACAGTTGCTTGGCGCCGTCCTTTTCCACCGCTTTACCGAGCGCGCCCTTGATCATTGCGCCTTCGAAGTCGCCGAACACCGAGAAGAGAGAACCCCCATCGGCCGGGGCGATGGTGAAGGTGAACTTGGCCTTGACGCCGGCCATCCCGGTGCCCGACAGCACCAGCGAGCGCGGCGCGTCGACCTGTTCGATCGTCCAATCGATCTTGTTGGCCATCCCCAGCATGACGATCTTGGCCGTCAGCTTGGCGCCCTCGGTGAGTGTGTCGGGCGGGCCCTCGAGCCACTTCTCGTGGACGGTGAACCACTTGTCCCAATTGGCCAGGTCGGTGACGGTCCCCCAGAGCGATTCTGGGTTGGCCGACAGTTCGCGGGTTGCCTCGATGTGCCCCATGGTCGTTGCCTTTCGAAAGATGTTTGCTTGGTTCAGCGTTCGGCGCGCTGATACGCGGTGACGACGGCTGCCCCGCCGAGTCCGATGTTGTGTTGCAAGGCGGCGGTGACGTTGTCGACCTGCCGCTTGTCGGCCGTGCCGCGCAGCTGCCAGGTCAGTTCAGCGCACTGCGCCAAGCCGGTTGCCCCCAGCGGGTGGCCCTTGGAGATCAATCCGCCGGACGGGTTGACCACCCACCGTCCGCCATAGGTGACGTCGCCGTTGTCGATGAGTTTGGGCGCCTCGCCTTCGGCGCACAGGCCCAAGGCTTCGTAGAGCAGTAGCTCGTTGGCCGAGAAGCAATCGTGCAACTCGATGACCTGGAATTCCTCGGGACCCAACCCGGACTGGTCATAGACACGTTGAGCGGCTTGCACGTTCATGTGGTAACCGATCAATCCCTTGCAGGTGCCGTCGAAGCTGTTGGCGAAGTCGGTCGTCATGGCCTGCCCGACGATCTCGACGGCCTGACCCGCCAGGTTGTGCTTGTCGACGAAGGCCTCCGAGGCCAGGATCGCCGCGCCCGAGCCGTCAGAGGTCGGCGAGCACTGCAGCTTGGTCAGTGGGTCGTAGATCATCCGGGCCCCGAGGATGTCCTCCAGCGAGTAAGACTCCTGAAACTGGGCGTACGGGTTGTTGACCGAGTGCTTGTGATTCTTGTAGCCGATCTTGGCGAAATGCTCCGCGGTGCTGCCGTATTGCTGCATGTGCTCGCGGCCTGCCGCCCCGAACATCCACGGTGCCGGCGGAAAGAGCACCTCGGAGATCTCCGCCATCGCCATGATGTGCTTTTCCATCGGGTTGGTTCGGTCGTCGTAGGTGGACTCCAGCGAACCCGGCTTCATCTTCTCGAAGCCGAGCGCGATCGTGCAATCCGCCAGTCCACCCCGGATCGCTTGCGCGGCAAGGTACAGTGCGGTCGAACCGGTCGAACAGTTGTTGTTGACATTGACGATCGGGATTCCACTCAGCCCTAACTCGTAGAGCGCCCGCTGACCCGAGGTCGACTCGCCGTAGACGTAACCGACGTAGCCCTGCTCGATCGCGGCGTAGTCGATACCGGCGTCCTCGAGTGCCTTGGTGCCGGACTCACGCGCCATGTCCGGGTAATCCCAGTTCTCCCGGCGGCCCGGCTTTTCGAACTTCGTCATCCCCACGCCGATGACATAAACCTTGTGTGACATCACGCTCCTTTGGACTAGCTCCGCCTCGGATCAAAACATACACACCTGATTGTATCTTTGCAACGGGTGCGCGTTCGGCGCCGAGCGTTCTCCTCCGAGCAGATCAGGCGGGCGATTCGCTCGTCATCAGCCCCGCGACGATGACCCGCAAGTGTTCGCAGGCGCGATCCCAACGTCGCCGGACGCGGTCGGAATCTCGATCGACGAAGCTGTTCAGCAGGATGCCGCGCAGTGCGTCCATTGCGGTGTAGACAAAGTTTCGCAACTCTTTCTGCACGGCGTGGTCGGGCACCAGTTGAGCGATCGCCGCGATCAGCGTGCTGTTGACCACCGGTTCCACCCGTTCGATGTGCGCGGCCAAAACGTCATCGGTGCGTGCGGCAACCCAAAGTTCAACGGTGGCAACAAACATCGGGCCCTGATGAGCCTCCCACAAAAATTCCAGGACAGTCGAGACGGGATCGCTACTGGCTTGTACGCGGCCGAACTCACGCATGGCGGACTGCACGCGTTGTTGCGCCAGGTGCTCGATGGCCGCGACCACCAGATCTTCTTTGGCGCGGAAGTGATGAATCTGGGCGCCCCGGGTGACGCCTGCACGTTCGGCCACCCGTGGCGTGGTGATGCCCGCATAGCCGTAGGTCACCAGGCATTCGATGGTGGCGTCGAGCAGGCGCGTCCGCATGGCGGCGCTGCGCTCCGCTTGCGTGCGCCGGGCACGTCGCTCGCTGACTTCGGCCATCTTGCTTACCGCCTGCACCTTCCGCGTCAAGTTACATTCTCATCGGAATGTTACCGGACGTTCCTCGTCCGCGCGTCGTTATAAGTTCGCCGGCCGGATGACGACGATCGACTTGGTCCGGCCGGCCTCGTCCCGCAACAACGCCATGACACGGCCGTCGGCGGTGTGTGCGGCGTAGACACCGCCGACGCCGGCCGGTTTCAGCGCGCGTCCGTTTGCCACCGAGTCGGCTTCGTCGTCGCTGAGTTCTCGATGCGCAAACAACAGCAGGCACGCCTCGTCGAGGGTCAGACTCAGCCCGGGGCGTTCGGCCAGATCATCGAGCGAGCGGGCCTGGCCGATGTCGAACCGGCCAACCCGGGTGCGCCGCAGGGCTGTCAGGTGACCGCCGACCGCCAGCGTCGCACCGACATCGCGGGACAGGGCGCGAATATAGGTCCCCGACGAACAGTCGACCTCGACATCGACGTCGACCAGGTGGTCGTGGCGACGCACCGCCAGCATCTCGAACCGGTCGATGCGCACCGGCCTGGCGGCCAGTTCGACGGTGCGCCCCTCCCGGGCCAGTCGATAGGCGCGCTGGCCGTCCACTTTGATCGCGCTGACCGCCGAGGGGACCTGCGCGATATCGCCGCGCAGCGCGGTGATCGCCGACTCGATCGCGTCGTCGGTTACGGCTTGGGCCGAAACCTGTTGCGTGATATCGCCTTCCGCATCCTCGGTGGACGTGGATTGGCCGAGCCTGATCGTGGCCGCATAGGATTTCGACGTCTCGGTCACCAGGCCCAGGATCTTGGTGGCACGCTCGATCCCGATCACCAGAACCCCGGTGGCCATCGGATCCAGCGTCCCGGCGTGACCCACCCGTCGGGTGCCGAAGATACGCCGGCAGCGGCCCACCACGTCATGACTTGTCATACCGGCCGGCTTGTCGACGATGACGAGGCCCGGGTTCATAGCGCGATCGCGGTGAGCACCAACTCGCGGTCCACCGACCACCGCCCAGCCAGAGTCCTCAACGGTGGGCCCGAAAGTGTGTCCCCGTCAATCAGAATCGTCGATTCGAAGCCACCGGCCGAGCGGGATTCGTCGACGGTGAACGTGATGTGGGCGTCCTCGAAGCCGAGCCAGCGCTTGGTCAGCGGGAACCACGCCTTATAGGTCGCTTCCTTGGCGCAGAACAAGATTCGGTCCCAGTGCAGGCCGGCAGGCAGGGCCGCCATCTCGGCGCGCTCGGCGGGAAGACTGATCGCGCCGAGCACACCGTCGGGCAGCACGTCGTGCGGTTCGGCGTCCACGCCCAGCGAGCGGACCGCGCCGGCCCGACCGACCACCGCGCCGCGATATCCCGCCGTATGGGTGATGCTGCCGACCACACCGTCGGGCCAGCACGGTTCGCCCTTTTCTCCCTTGAGAATCGGAACCGGCGGAAATCCGAGCTCGCCCAGCGCAATACGGGCGCAATAGCGGACGGTGATGAACTCGTTGCGCCGCTTGGCCACCGACCGCTCGATCAGTGGCTCTTCTTCGGCCATCGGCGCCAATCCTGGCGGGTCGGAATACAGCTCGGCGCAGGCCAGATCCGCGACACTGGGTAGCACCGCGGACATCAAGGTGGTCAGCGTCATCGCGCCTACCGTTGGCGCAGTCGGTCGCGGAACTGCTGAGCCTGCGCCTTCATCTCCGCGGTGATCACGAAGTGGCCGCCGAAGTCGTTCAGATAACCGGGCGCGTACTGCGGATCGGGCAGAATCTGGCGCAGCCAGCTGTAGGGCTTGCGGCGGCGCCACTCCCGCGGGTAACCCACCGACACCTCTTCGAAGCGGACGTCGTCGTACCAGGTGGTCCGGGGAATGTGCAGGTGGCCGTAGACCGAGCACACCGCGTTGTAGCGGGTGTGCCAGTCCGCGGTCTCGGTGGTTCCGCACCAGAGCGAGAACTCCGGCAGGAACAGCGCATCACACGGCTGACGCACCATCGGGAAATGGTTGACCAGCACCGTCGGATTCATCCAGTCCAGGTCGTCGAGACGCTTACGCGTCGACGCGACACGCTCATGACACCACGCTTCACGCGTCGGGTAGGGCTCCGGTGAAAGCAGGAACTCGTCGGTACACACGACGTTGCGTTCCCGCGCGATGGCCAGCCCCTCGGCTTTCGTCGTCGCGCCCGCCGGCAGGAATGAGTAGTCGTAGAGCAGGAACAGCGGCACGATGGTCGCCGGGCCGCCGCGCTCGGTCCAGACCGGGAACGGATGCTCGGGGCTCACGACACCCAGCTCGTCGCACATGTTGACCAGATAGTCGTACCGGTCCCGCCCGAAGACCTGCATCGGGTCTTTGTTCGTGGTCCACAGCTCGTGGTTGCCGGGGACCCAGATCACCTTGGCGAACCGACGTCGCAGCAGGTCCAACGCCCAGCGGATCTCGTCGGTCCGTTCGGCGACGTCGCCGCACACGATCAGCCAGTCGTCCGGCGTCGACGGATACAGCGATTCGGCGACGGGCTTATTGCCCATGTGGCCGGTGTGCAAATCCGATACCGCCCACAGTGTCGGCTGCCGTGCGGTCGGGGGCTGCTGCCCGTGTTCTTGCGAAGCCACGACTCCCCAGCCTAACGGCTGGCCGCGATCGGCCCTGCCAACGAGGCGGCGGCGCGGACTAGAACACGTTCTCGTTTACTCTGTGGCGGCGAGGGTGTGACTTGTAAGCTCCCCGCAGTAGTGGAGCAACACCGAGGGGGTGTCATGGTCGGCAAGCTGCGCCTGCTCGCGGCATTCGGTGCCCTGTTCACGGCAGTGATCGTGACCTGGGTGAGCGCGCCGACGGCGACCGTCGGTGGATCCCGGGTCGAGCTGCGATCCACTGCGGCTCCGATGGACCCGCCCACCACGATGAAAAGTCCGATCGTCGCGACCACCGACCCGAGCCCGTTCGACCCGTGTCGAGACATCCCGTTCGACGTGGTCCAGCGGCTAGGCCTGGGCTTCACCCCGCCGATTCCCGAGGAGGGGTTGCGCTGCCACTTCGACGCCGGCAACTATCAGCTGGCGGTCGAGCCGATCATCTGGCGAAAGTATGACCAGTCCCTGCCCGCCGATGCGGTCGAGACCACGATCAACGGCCACCGCGCCGCGCAGTGGTGGAACCTCAAGCCCACCTATCACAACAGCTACTTCTACTTCTCCTGCATGGTGGCCTTCAAAACCAGTTACGGACTCATCCAGCAGTCGCTGTTCTACTCCACGATCTACTCCAGCCCGGAAGTCGACTGCCCCGCCACGAACCTGCAGCGCGCCAACGAGCTTTCGGCCTACTACAAGTTCTAGGCCCGTTATCGCCGGCGCCGCCATACCCTGATGCAGTGACGACCACCTCCGAGCGGCCCGCCGGGTCGACGCTGCGCACCCTGCCCCGACGACTTGTCAACCGCGCGCTCTCCCGGACTCTTCGACTGGCCCCGCCGACGACGAGCTACACCGTCAACGAGGTCAAGATCCCGATGCGCGACGGTGTCGAGCTGGTCGCCGACGTCTACGAGCCCGCGGGGGACGTCGTCGGCACCTTGCTGGCTCGCGGTCCCTATGGCCGCGCATTTCCGTTCTCGATGGTGTTCGGCGACCTGCATGCCGCCCGCGGCTATCGCGTGGTGCTGCAAAGCGTGCGAGGGACGTTCGGATCGGGCGGAGACTTTTCGCCGATGGTCAACGAGGCGGCCGACGGCGCCGACACCGTCGAGTGGATGCGTCGGCAGCCGTGGTTCACCGGTCGGTTCGCCACCGTCGGAATCTCGTATCTGGGGTTCACCCAATTCGCACTGCTGCAGGACCCGCCGCCCGAACTTGTCACCAGCGTGATCGTCGCGGGTCCCCACGATATGGGCCTGTCGGCATGGGGCACCGGCTCGTTCAGCGTCAACGACTTCCTGGGCTGGAGCAATCTGGTGGCGCACCAGGAGGATCCGGGCCGACTCCGCGCCGGCATCCGCCAACTTCGGTCCCAGAAACGCGTGGTGCGGGCCGCCGGTGAGGCGCCGCTGGGCGCTGCCGGCCGGACCCTGCTCGGCGACGCCGCGCCATGGTGGGAGTCGTGGCTGACACCCCCGGCGGACGACAAACCGTTCTGGGGCCCGTTGAACGTCGACTCCGCCCTCGATCGGATCCAGGTGCCGTTGCTGCTGCTCAGCGGCTGGCAAGACCTCTTCCTGCCCCAGACGCTGTACCAGTTCCGGCACCTTCGGGCCCGCGGCGTCGACGTCGCACTGACCATGGGCCCGTGGACCCACACCCAGCTGCTGTTCGCCGGTCTGTCCACCATCGCCCGGGAAACTCAGGACTGGCTGGACACTCACCTCGCCGGTCGCCCCGCGGCTCCGCGTTCGGGCCGATTCCGGTTTTGGGTAGCCAACGAGGGCTGGCGCGAACTTTCCGACTGGCCCCCGACCACCGCCGACCGCGCGCTGTACCTCCAGCCGGGTGGCGGTTTGGCCGGCACTGCTCCCCAGGCTGGGACCTCGGCGAGCTTCCGCTACGACCCCGCCGACCCGACCCCCACCATCGGGGGCCGGCTGCTCTGCCCCGACGGCGGCTATCGTGACGACACCGCGCTGACCACTCGCCGCGACGTGCTCAGCTTCACCAGCGACGCGCTCACCACCGATTTGATCGTGCACGGTTGCCCGGTCGCGGAGTTGGCGCACAGCTCAGACAACCCGCATGTGGACGTGTTCGTCCGAATCAGCGAAGTCGACGCCAAAGGCCGCTCACGCAACGTCAGCGACGCTTACCGGCGCCTGACCGAGGCGACCGACCACGTCCGCCTCGAGCTGGATGCGATCTCACACCGGTTCCGCGCCGGAACGCGCATCCGGGTGCTGATCGCCGGCGGCAGCCATCCGCGCTTCGACCGCAACCTCGGCAATGGCGAGGCGACATCGACGGGCAGCCAACTCGCATCGTCCACCCATGAGGTGCACTTCGGTGCATCCCGGATCGTGTTCCCGGCCGGCTCCTGATGGACGCCTTCGACGAATGGCGCAGCGGCGGAACCGAAATCCACTGGCCGTCGACGACCGCCGCGAATTCCGGCGCCGACGTCACCGTGTTCACCCGTCGGTGCGGCACACCGGGAGCGGCGGCGCTGGTCTGCGTGCACGGCTTCCCGACGGCAAGCATTGATTTTCTCGCGTTGACCCGCGAACTCGGCGCCGACTTCGACATCTATCTGCTCGACTTCCCCGGCTACGGTCTTTCTGACAAACCCGTTGCGCCGTACGTGTACTCGTTGTACGACGATGCGCGCTTACTGATTCATGCCATCACCACGCACTGGCAGCTCAGCGACTACATGATGCTGACCCATGACCGGGGCACCAGTGTCGGCATGATCGCACTGAACATGTTCGATGACCTCGAGGATGCGAGCCCGCCATCCGAGGTCATCTTCACGAACGCGAACATCTATCTCCCACTTGCCAATCTGACTGGTTTTCAGAAGGCACTGCTGGATCCGACCGTCGCGCGCAGCACCGCGCGCGCGACGACGCCGGAGATGCTGGCCGCGGGCATGGGTGCGACGACGTTCATGCCGCGGCGAGGCGCGGACGATCCGAGATCGCTGCGCTGGCGCAGTGCTTCGCGCACAACGATCAGGCGGCGGTGCTGCCGGACACGATTCAGTACCTCCACGAGCGGGCTGCCGACGAAACCAAGTGGCTTCAGGCGCTTTCCGCCAGCGACGTCAACACCAGCCTGGTGTGGGGCCTGCACGACAATGTCTCCCCAGTCCGGGTCGCGAATTATGTGTGGCAGGAGTTCCTCAGGAACAAGCCCGGGCTGAACCGCTATTGGATACTGCCGAGCGCCGACCACTACCTGCAGTGCGATGCCGCGGCACAGTTGGCTGACGTCGTGCGGATCACCGCCTCCGCGGAGCCGACGTCGCTGGGCACGGTCGGCGACTGGCCCGAAGGCGCGCTGCTCGTCGACCAGACACCGTGAAAACTGCTCCAGGGTAACGCTATTCAACCGCTTCACGGACGCGTGCGGCCACTTCACGCAGGGCGGCTTCGTCATATACCGGGGTGCCCAGCGGCGCGTCGGTGACAGGTAACGGCACCCAACTGATGCATCCTGCATAGTCGGGTGTTCGCGGTAGTTCGATCGGCTCGACCAGCGGGATGGCCTGCACGACCAACACGGCCAGCCGATGCTTCGGGCGAAAGTCCAGCCGGTCGCGGCGCACCGAATCGGCCGTCCAGATGTGCAGATTCTCGATCGCGTCGATGTTGTCCGGACGGTTGACAGGCAGCGCCGCAACGACTTTCGCCGCAGCTCGCACCACAAGCCGATCGTCATCGCTGTCCGACGCCGCCGTGTCGATCAGGTCGCGGAACGCCGGCCGCACCCGCTCGGCGTGGCTGTGGGCAACCGTCGGGAACAACAGGAACTCGCGGGCAACTGTGACGTCGAACCGCTTCTCGCCGATTCCGCCCTTACGCAGCAACACCTGTTGCCGGCCGTCCAGCAGCGCATGCACCACCGCGCTCCACTCCTTGAGCGCCGGCGTCGTCGCGATCTCGGTCACCTGGCCACGAGGCGCCGCAACGGTGGATCGGTCTTGGGCGGCTGGCGGCGCTCCGGCAGGGCGTTCAGCAGCCGCGTCGTCGTCGCGGCGACTTCGGCCACGGCCGCCTCGAACGCCTCGGTGTTGGCCGACGAGGGTCGGGTGAAGCCGCTGACTTTTCGGACATATTGCCGGGCCGCCGCCTCGATCTCTTCGGTGGTCGCCGGCGGCTCGAGCCCGCGCAATTCAGTGATGTTCCGGCACATCCCCCAACGATAGGTGCGGCCATGGTGCGGCGGACCAGACTGACTACGGTGACGCTATGGCTGACGACATTCTGTTGATCCACACCGACGAGCGGGTGCGAACCCTGACCCTGAACCGGCCGCAGTCGCGCAACGCGCTGTCGGCCGCTCTGCGGGACCAGTTCTTCGGCGCCCTGGCCGACGCCGAAACCGACGATGACGTCGACGTCATCATCCTCACCGGCACCGACCCGGTGTTCTGCGCTGGATTGGACCTCAAGGAGTTGGGCGGACAGACCGCGTTGCCGGACATCTCGCCGCGCTGGCCGGCGCTGAGCAAACCCGTCATCGGCGCCATCAACGGTGCCGCGGTGACCGGCGGGCTGGAGCTGACGCTGTACTGCGACATCCTGATCGCTTCTGAGCAAGCACGATTCGCCGACACCCACGCCCGGGTTGGCCTGCTGCCGACCTGGGGCCTCAGCGTCCGACTTCCCCAGAAGGTCGGCGTCGGACTCGCCCGCCGGATGAGCATGACCGGCGACTACCTGTCCGCGCAGGACGCGTTGCGCGCCGGCCTGGTGACCGAAGTGGTGCCGCACGACCAGTTGCTGCCCGCCGCGCGCAAGGTCGCGGAGAGCATCGTCGGCAACAACCAGGATCGCGGTGCGCGCGCTGCTGTCGTCCTACCACCGCATCGACGAGTCGCAGACCAGCGAGGGACTGTGGCTGGAAGCCGCGGCGGCGCGGGCATTTCGGACATCGGGCGACGACATCGCCGCCAACCGAGAGGCGGTTCTGCAGCGCGGTCGCGCGCAGGTGCGTTAGCGGCAATCTGCCCCGCCTCTTCAGGGAAGAGGCGGGGCAGATGTCGGCGTCATCCGCTAGCTCATGGGATCATCGCGCGGATCGGGTGCCGCAGGTCAAAGCCGGGGTGCGTCAAGTCTGCGGCGTAGTGGCGAATCGGGTGCAGCGGTCCGCTGTGGGGAACCCACGGGTCGGCCGATGCGACGGGCGCCGCCAGCGTTCCGAGCAGAGAGAAACCGACGGCGGTCAAAACGCCCGCCGCTGCGACACGCAGTTTGGAAGCTTTGGCATTCATGGTGGTTTCCTTACCTGGCAGTTGTCCCAGGTCCGAATCTGAATCCGTCGCTGGGGTCGGTTGCTGTTTCCCGACATCACGAGGATGCACCGGCCGCCTTGATGGATCCTGGCGAAGTTCTTGCGAAATTCTTGCGTCTGCTGAACCCGGCGACTGCGCAGCTCAGCCGGGGTTTATTGCAAAGATGAACTCGTGTCCCCCGATGCGGATATGGTCGCCGTCAGCCAGCGTGGCGCTACTTCGGATGCGCCGACCGCCCAACTGGACGCCGTTGGTCGATCTCAGGTCGCTGATGACGAAACTGCCTCCGGCGTCGATGACGACAGCGTGGTATCGGCTGACGTCGTCGTCGTCGAGGACGATGTCGTTGTCATGCCGGCGGCCGATCCGGGTCGACGACTCCAAGCGGTAACGCCGCCCGTCCTTGCCGCGCAGTTCAGCAATGGCCGACGGACCTGCCAATGTGCCGGTGCTCGGCGTGATCTCGGCCACGCGGTGTGTGGCGGTCGTCTGCGCCGCCTGCGAGGCGTCCACCGGCTCCTGGCGCAGGATCTGCTCGTGCAGGCCTCGAATGGTCGGGCCGGGGTCGATGCCTAGGTTCTCGGCCAGGTTGGTCTTCAATCGCCGATACGCATTGAGGGCGTCGGACTGCCGTTCGGCGACGTAGTAGGCGGTGATCAGCTGGGCCCAAAGCCGTTCGCGGAACGGGTGTTCGCCGCTGAGTACCTCCAGGCGCGGGATGATGGCGTCGGCGCGTCCGCAGGCGATCTCGGCTTCGGCGTGAGCGGTCTGCACCGAGACCCTCACCTCGGCCAGTGCGGTGGCGAAGGTGTCGGCGAAGGCGAATTCACGCAGATCATCGAGGAACGGTCCACGCCATTCGGCCAGGGCCGCTGCCAAATACGTGCTGGAGTCCTCGAATCGTCCCGCGGCGGCAGCGCGCACACCCGCGTCCTTCTCGGTGACAAAGCGACCGATGTCGCAGTCGGCGTCTGCAACGTTGAGCTGATATCCGGGCGGGACACTCGCGAGCACCCTGTTCGGGTCACGGCTCGCGCCGCTGAGTAGCCGACGCAGATTGGACACATACGAGTGGATGCTGGTCCGCGCTGCGGGTACCGGCGACTCCCCCCACACCGCGTCGATCAACGCATCGACCGACACCGCGCGGTTGCGGTTCATCATCAGCATGGCCAACACAGCCCGCTGCTTGGGGGCACCCAGCGGCACCAGAGCGCTGCCGTCCCGCACTTGCAGGGGACCCAGCACACCGAACTGGAGACCTGCATTGGACATCGCGCGGCACCCTTTCGGTTCGATGTGGCGTCAGCTCACATTGTGACCTCGTTTGGCCGCCGCGTGATGTTGGGGCGCGGAGATGCCGGTCACGCCGACGACGACGATCAACCCCGCAACGCGACGCGAGTCACTGAGCAAACATCGACAAACCATCCGGGCATGATGAGAGTTAACTTTAACTCCGCAAATTCTGCGCCGCAGGCAAAGAGATCCGCTGTTACTCGGCAAGCCCTCTGACAACTCGGCAGGGGTTACCGACCGCCAGCACGCCTGCCGGAATGTCGCTGACCACCACACTTCCCGCCCCGATCACCGAATTGTCGCCGATGGTCAGTCCCGGGCACACGATGACACCGGTCGCCAGCCAGGCGTTGTCGCCGATGACGATCGGAGCCGCGGATTCCCAGCCCGCCCGTCGCGACTCATAGTCGTCCACGGGGTGAAGCGCCGTGATGAGCTGCACGCGTGGGCCGATCGACACATTGTTGCCGATGGTGATCGTGGCGCAGTCAAGCAAGATGGCGTCGTAATTGATGAAGCAGCCGGCGCCGATCGTGATCTGGGTGCCGTAGTCGCATTGGAATCGCGGAAGTATCTCGCAGCCTTCGCCCAACGATCCGAGCAACTGTCGCAGCACTTGTCGGCTTCGCTCGTCATCTGAATGCCCGGAGTTGAACACCTCGAGTAGGCGCTGACATGACTTTCTGCCGGCGACCAATTCGGGATCGTCGGCGCGGTACAACTCGCCGCTCAGCATTCGCTCGCGCTGAGTCCTCATTTGCCCGTCACCGCCCAATCACCTGACAGCGCGCGCCAACCGACAAAAATGAGCCGCAAGACGATGAACATGCTCAGCCCGGACCAGATCCCGGCAAGACCCCAGCCGAACACCAGCGACAACCAGATCGGCGGCAGAAAGCCGACCAGTGCGCTGACGACGGTGGCCGTGCGCATGAACGCCGCGTCGCCCGCGCCGAGCAACACCCCGTCCAGCGCGAATACGACTCCGGCCAAGGGCAATTGGGCGACCATGAACCACCACGGCACCCCGACTGCGGCCAGTACCGAACGATCGTCGGTGAACAGCCGAGGCAGAACGGAATTGCCGGCGGCGAACACGATGGCCAGGCCCGCCGCCGCGATCGCCGACCACTCTGTCACTCGCCGTGCCGTCGCAGTCGCGAGCGGGGCATCACCGGCGCCCAGTGCGGCACCGACCAACGCCTGGGCCGCGATGGCCAGCGAATCAAGAACCAGCGCAAGGAAATTCCATAGCTGCAGCACAACCTGGTGGGCGGCCACCGCCGCGGCACCGAAGCGGGCTGCGACCGCGGCGGCGGAGACGAAACACGCCTGGAACGCCAGCGTCCGCACCAACAGGTCGCGTCCGAGCACGATCTGGGCCCGCAACGCCTGCCCATTGAGCCGTAGCGGCACCCCCTCAGCCAACAGCGAGCGCCCGAACAGCAGAGCGGCCAACCATTGACCGGAGAGGTTGGCGACGGCCGATCCGGCCAAACCCAACCGGGGCAGGCCCAGCCAGCCGTAGACCAGGAACGGACACAGCAGCGCCGAGAGGCCGAAGCCCGCGATGACGTAGCGCAGCGGGCGAACCGTGTCCTGCACGCCGCGCATCCAACCATTTCCCGCCAGCGACACCAGGATTGCGGGTGCACCCATGATCGCGATGCGCAGCCACGGCAGCGCCGTGTCGGCGATGTCACGGGAACCCGCGATCACAGCGACCACCGTTGAACCCGCGGCCTGCACTGCGATGATGATCAGCGCACCGAGCCCGAGCGCCAGCCAGGTAGCCTGCACGCCTTCGGTGACCGCTGACATGCGGTCGCCGGCGCCGTAAGAGCGGGCTGCTCGTGCGGTGGTGCCATACGACAGAAAGGTGAGCTGAGAACCGACCATGCCGAGGATCAATCCCCCGATCGCCAAACCCGCCAGGCTCAGCGCGCCGATGCGGCCGACAATTGCGGTGTCGAACAGCAGATAGAGCGGCTCGGCCGCCAGCACACCCAGGGCCGGAAGCGCCAACTGCGCGATCTGGCGCGACCGGATCGGTTCGCTCACCCCAGGGCGGCGCTCAAAGCGGCCACGACCTCGTCGGCCGAACCCGTGGTCGAATAGCCGGCGGCCAGCTTGTGACCGCCACCGCCGAAGGTCGATGCGACAGCCGAAAGGTCGATCTCGGCCTTCGCGCGCATCGACACCGACCAGTGTTGGGGCTCAATCTCTTTGAACACGGCGGCGACCTCCGCCTGTTGGGTGGTCCGGACGATGTCGACGATGCTTTCGACTTCCTCCGGGCGCGCGTTGATCCACTCCTGATTGGTGACAACGGCGTACACGAAGCCACGGCCGCCGGCGGCTTCGGGCAGCAGCTGCGCCGAGCTCAGCACTCGGGACAGCATCGTCAGCCAGGCGAAGGGGTGGGTGTCCATCAGCGAGCGGGTGATCCCCGCGTTGTCGATGCCGAGCTCGACCAGCCGCGCCGCCAGCCGGTACGCGCTGGCGCTGGCCCATCGGAACGAGCCGGTGTCGGTGGTCAGGCCCGCGTAGAGGCAGTACGCCACGTCGGTGTCGATCGGCTTGTCCCACGCGTCAAGCAGCTCGGCGACCATCATCGTGGTGGAATCAGCCGAAGGTTCAACGAAATTCGCGGTACCGAACATCTGGTTCGAGGCGTGATGGTCGATCACCAGTACGTCGTGCCCGTCGCCGGCCATGTCACGCAGGTCGCCGAGTCGGTTTATGCTCGGAATATCTACTGTCACAACGAGATCGACATCGCGGCGCATGGCACCGGGGTCGACCAGGTGCTGCCCACCGGGCAGCGACCGTAACGATTCAGGGAGCGCGGCCGGCGCCGCAAAGCTGACCTCGACGGACTTGCCGCACCGGTCGAGTACCAGGCCCAGCGCGAGGCCGGCGCCGATGGTGTCGGCGTCGGGATGGACATGACAGACGACTCCGACCGTCGCCGCGGCATCCAGCACCTTCGCGGCGCCGATGGCGTCGACACGTTGTGCCGCAGCGGATTCAGTCTTGGAGTTAATCGTCGTCACCGGCGCCTTCCCCGTCTTCGGTTGGTGCCCCCGGCTCTAATGTGCGGTACGGATCGGCGTCGCCTGCCGGTGTGGCTCCTTGGCGAACCCGGGCCACGTCGGCGTCGGCGGCGCGCGCTCGCGCCAGCAACTCCTCCATTCGCTGCACGGAGTCGGACACCGTGTCGCGGGTGAAGGTCAGCGTCGGTGTGAAACGCACACCGGTGCCGGCCCCGACCTTGCTGCGCAGTACGCCCTTCGCGCGCTCCAACGCGGCCGCGGCCCCGTCGTAGTCGGGTTCCTCGTCGAGTGACGAACCCATCACCGTGTAGTACAGCGTCGCATCGTGCAGATCGCCAGTCATCTTGGTGTCGACAATGGTGACTCCGACCAACCCGGGGTCTTTGATCTCGTACTCGATTGCCGAGGCGACGATCTCAGAGATCCGCTTGGCCAGCCGGCGCGCCCGCGCCGGGTCAGCCATGCCGCAGGTTCCGCTTGTCGGAGCTCATACTCAGACGCGCTCCTTCTCGACCAGCTCATAGGTCTCGATGACGTCGCCTTCTTTGAGGTCGGAGTAGGTCAGCGTCAGACCGCATTCGTAGCCGTCGCGGACCTCGGTGACATCGTCCTTCTCCCGTCGCAGCGAGGACACCGTGAGGTTCTCGGCCACCACGATGTTGTCGCGGAGCAACCGGGCCTTGGCGTTGCGTCGCACCACACCGGACTGCACCAGGCAACCGGCGATGATCCCGACCTTCGACGAGCGGAACAGCGCGCGGATCTCGGCACGGCCCAGCTGGTTCTCTTCGTAGATCGGCTTGAGCATGCCCTTGAGCGCGCTCTGGATCTCGTCGATGGCCTGGTAGATCACCGAGTAGTAGCGGATGTCCACGCCCTCGCGGTTGGCCAGCTCGGTGGCCTTGCCCTCCGCCCGGACGTTGAACCCGATGATGATCGCGTCCGACGCCGACGCCAGGTTGACGTTGGTCTCGGTCACGCCACCGACACCGCGGTCGATGACGCGCAGTTCCACCTCGTCGTCGATCTCGATTCCCAGCAGGGCTTCCTCCAGAGCCTCGACGGTTCCGGAGTTGTCGCCCTTCAGGATCAGGTTCAGCTGACTGGTTTCCTTCAGCGCGGCGTCCAGGTCGTCCAGGCTGATGCGCTTGCGCGACCGGGCGGCCAGCGCGTTGCGCTTGCGGGCGCTGCGCCGGTCGGCGATCTGGCGGGCGATGCGGTCCTCGTCGACGACGAGCAGGTTGTCACCTGCGCCGGGCACCGACGTGAAGCCGATGACCTGGACGGGCCGCGACGGCAGTGCCTCGTGGACGTCCTCGCCGTGCTCGTCGACCATCCTTCGCACCCGGCCGTAGGCGTCGCCGGCGACTATCGAGTCGCCGACCCGCAGCGTTCCGCGCTGGATCAGCACCGTGGCCACCGGGCCGCGACCGCGGTCGAGGTGCGCTTCGATCGCCACACCCTGGGCTTCCATGTCGGGGTTGGCCCGCAGGTCGAGGGCGGCGTCGGCGGTCAACAGGACCGCCTCTTCCAGCGCCTCGATGTTGGTGCCGGCCTTCGCGGAGATGTCGACGAACATCGTGTCGCCGCCGAAATCCTCTGCCACCAGATTGTATTCGGTGAGCTGAGCCCGAATCTTGGCCGGGTCGGCGCCCTCCTTGTCGATCTTGTTGACCGCCACCACAATTGGCACATCGGCAGCCTGCGCGTGGTTGATGGCCTCCACCGTCTGCGGCATCACGCCGTCATCGGCGGCGACCACCAGGATCGCGATGTCGGTGGCCTTTGCACCGCGGGCACGCATCGCGGTGAACGCCTCGTGACCCGGGGTGTCGATGAAGGTGATCGGCCGCTGGTTTCCTTCGAAGTTGACGCTCACCTGGTAGGCACCGATGTGCTGGGTGATGCCACCGGCCTCGCCCTCGCGGACGCTGGCGTTTCGGATGGTGTCCAGCAGTCGGGTCTTACCGTGGTCGACGTGACCCATGACGGTCACCACCGGCGGCCGGGTCTGCAGGTCTTCCTCGCCGCCTTCGTCTTCGCCGTAGGTCAGGTCGAAGGACTCCAGCAGCTCGCGGTCCTCGTCCTCCGGGCTGACGACCTGGACGACGTAGTTCATCTCGCCGCCCAGCAGCTCGAGGGTCTCGTCGCCGACGGACTGCGTCGCGGTCACCATTTCGCCGAGGTTGAACAGCGCCTGCACCAGCGATGCCGGGTTGGCGTCGATCTTCTCGGCGAAGTCGGACAGTGAGGCACCCCGGGCCAGGCGAATGGTCTCGCCGTTGCCGTGCGGCAACCGCACGCCACCGACGACCGGTGCCTGCATGTTTTCGTATTCGGCGCGTTTCGCCCGCTTCGACTTACGGCCGCGTCGCGGCGCACCGCCGGGCCGTCCGAATGCACCGGCAGCACCACCGCGCTGACCGGGGCGTCCGCCGCCTCCGCCGCCGCCGCCGGGACGGCCACGGTAGCCACCGCCTCCGGGTGGGGCACCGACTCCGCCGCCTGCGCCGGCGCCTCCGCCACCGCCGCGGTAGTTACCGCCGCCACCGCCGCCGGGACGTCCGCCACCGGCCGGAGCCCCGCCGGGACGACCACCGGGGCCGCCGGGTCGCGGACCACCGGGACGCGGTGGGCGACCAGTAGCGCCCGCCGGACGTGGCGGCATGTTGCCTGGTGAGGCGCCACCGGGGCGCGGGGCGCCGGGACGCGGAGCACCGGGACGCGGTGCCTGCGGCCGTGGCATGGCCGGGCGCTCCACGGGCTGCGCCGAGGAGAATGGGTTGTTTCCGACACGCGGTGTGCGGGCTGCCGGCTTCGGAGCCGCGGGTCGCGGACCTGGCGTCGGACCGGGGCGCGTCGGGGTCGGTGCCGAAGTCGCTGCTGCGGCCGCCGGTTGCTCGGCAACCGGTGCCGGCGGCTCGGGCTGTGCCGGAGGCGCGGCGCGGGGGTGGGCGCCGGCGCAGCGGGCTTGGGGGCGGCGGGCTTGGCCGCCGGGGCCGCGGCTTTGGCGGCGGGCTTTGCAGCCGTAGCGCCGTTGCCGGACGTTTTCTCCGGCGCGGGCTTGCCGCCGCCGAACGACTCACGCAGTCGACGCGCGACGGGCGCCTCGACTGTCGATGATGCGGATTTGACGAATTCGCCCTGTTCGCCTAACCGGGCGAGAACTTCCTTGCTGGTAACACCGAGTTCCTTAGCCAACTCGTGCACGCGGGCCTTGCCTGCCACTACATCTCCTGTCTATGAGGCGACAGCGGTAGTAGGCCGCGCCTCGGGTTTAGCTATGACACATGGTCATCGGGACTTCACGGTGTGCTCATGTTCTTTGCTGCCTGTTCTGTTGGCGGGATGGCCGGCGCATGAGAAGCCTCGCAGAGACTCTATGTGCTCGACCACCGCTGACGTTTCTGGTGCGCCGGCGATGCGCAGCGCTCGAGCAAAAGCTCGCCGCCGGATTGCTTCTGTGGCGCACTGTGGAACGGGATGCAGCCATGCACCCCGCCCCGGCAGAGTACCCGCTGGGTCAACGGTCACGGCATATTTGCCGTTCCCGGTCGACACAGCCACCACTCGGAGCAGTTCGACGGCCAACTCTCGCTTTCGGCAACCGACGCACGTCCGTACCGGTCCTCCGGTACGTCGGTGCGCCGAGGCTGAAGACTCGCGCTGGATCACGGCTTAGTTTACCTGCAACCAACCAGTGGTCAGAACCACCTGCGCCGCGGTCGCCGGGTTAGGGCTCGTGCGCCATTCCGTGGGGCTCAGCGTCCTCGGGATGGTCGGTGTCGCCGTCGGGCGAGTCGCCACGGATATCGATCCGCCAGCCGGTCAGCCGGGCGGCCAACCGGGCATTCTGGCCTTCCTTTCCAATGGCCAGTGACAGCTGGAAGTCGGGCACGACCACCCGGGCGGCCCGGGCGTTCTGGTCGATCACGGTGACCGAAACCACCTTGGCCGGTGATAAGGCGTTGGCGACGAACCGAGCCGGGTCGTCGTCGAAGTCGATGATGTCGATCTTCTCGCCAGACAGCTCGCTCATCACGTTGCGCACCCGCTGACCCATCGGGCCGATGCAGGCGCCCTTGGCGTTCAGACCCGGCACTCGCGACGCGACCGCAATCTTCGAGCGGTGACCGGCCTCGCGCGCGACTGCCACGATCTCGACCGATCCGTCAGCTATCTCGGGGACCTCCAGCGAGAACAGCTTGCGGACCAGGTTGGGGTGGGTGCGGGACAGTGTGATCACCGGCTCGCGGGCACCGCGGCTGACGCCGACCACGTAGCACCGCACCCGGTCACCATGTTCGTAGGCTTCGCCGGGAACCTGCTCGGCGGTGGGGATCACGCCCTCGGACCCCTTGGTCTCGCTGCCCATCCGCACGACGATCAGCCCTCGCGAATTGGCCCGGCTGTCGCGCTGGATCACGCCGGCGACGATCTCCCCCTCATGAGTGGAGAATTCGCCGTAGGTGCGCTCGTTCTCGGCATCACGCAGACGTTGCAGCATCACCTGACGTGCGGTGGTCGCGGCGATGCGGCCGAACCCCTCCGGGGTGTCCTCCCACTCATTGACCACATTGCCGTCTTCGTCGAGCTCGCGGGCCAGTACCTGGACCGAACCGGATTTGCGGTCGATGTCGATATGCGCGTCGGGTTGATGGCCCTCGGTGTGCCGATAGGCGCTCAGCACCGCGGCCTTGACGTCTTCCAGCAAGTCGTCGAACGAGATGCCGCGTTCCACCACTATCGCGTGCAGAGCGGCCATGTCGATGTTCATCCGCCGCTCCTTCCGCCCTTTTCAGATCGCACTGCCCTGTCTATCGTCGTCGGCGGGTTCATGTACTGCCCTCCGTCTCGGCACTTCGATCGAGGCCCGCCAGCTCCAGCTCTCGTTGGGGCGGCGGCGAAAATTCAATCTGGACAACAGCTTTGGCGATATCGTCGAGCGCAACTGGACGCACCGCCCAGTCGCGGCCGTCGCGAACCACCACATGCACTGTGCCGTCGCGGGTCTCGCCCACCCGTCCGGTTATCTGCGATCCGTCTGTCAGCGCCAATTCGACCTTGCGGCCCCGCGCGCGGCGGAAATGCTTCTCACTCGTCAACGGGCGCTCGGCGCCCGGCGAGGTGACTTCGAGGACGTAGGCGCCGCCGATGTCGCGCTCCGCGTCGAGCAGATTGGAGGCCGAGCGAGACAATCGGGCAACGGTGTCCAAGTCGAGTGCTGTGTCGCCATCGGCGATCACGGTTATTCGTGGCGGCCGCGACCGCTGGTCGATGACGACGTCTTCGATTTCATAGCCTGCGCGCGCGAACTCACCATCGAGCAGCTCGATCACCTGCGTCTGTGACGGTAGCCCGATGGCCACGGCGAGCTCCTCATCTTGAGTTGTCCGGTCAGAGCCCCGGGGGCCACACATCCAGCGATCCCCACGAGCAGCCTTCAACGATACGCCAGGAAGGCGTTGTGAGACGTGATCGCAACGAGGTCACCTGGCGTTACAAGCGCGCCGTGGAGGCAATGGCAGGATGTGGCAATGCTGCGCGCCGAGCCTGGTTTGGAGCCGATCGTCAACCGACGACGGGTGTTGACGGGTGGCGTCGCGCTCGCGGTGCTCGCAATCGCAACGCCCGCATGCAGTTCCCCGCCTGCGCCGCCGGCCGTCGACGAACTCGAGGCGCAACTGACCCTGGCGCGCCAAGACAGCGATCTGGCCGCCGCAGCTGCCGCGGGCGCATCCGAGCAAGTCAGTAAGGCGCTCAAGCAGGTCGCCGCCGAACGCGCTCAACACGCGCAGGCGCTGACGACCGAGATCAAGCGGCTGGCCCCGACGTCGACCTCTGCTACGACAACAAGTCCGACCACGACCGCGTCCGCCGCCGGGACTCCCCCGCCACCGTTGGCCGAGGTAGTCACCTCACTGAAAGCGTCCGCCGACAGCGCCCGTCAGCTGGCAAGCACCGCGTCGGGCTATCGAGCCGGGTTGCTGGGCTCGATCGCCGCGGCCTGCACCGCGTCCTACAGCGTCGCGCTGGCGTTCGGAGTGGCCGCGTCGTGACCTCCGCTGAACCCTCGCCGGCGAGTACGCCTCACGACAACGCGTTGTGTGCTGCGCTGGCCAACGAGCACGCCGTCGTCTACGGCTACGGCATCGTGTCGGCGCACTGCGCACCCGAGGTGAACACGCTGGTGTCCTTCGCGCTGACGCAGCATCGCGAGCGTCGCGACCAGGTCATCTCGATGCTGGGCGGCCGCGCGGTGACGGCTCCGGTGGCCGCTGCCGGCTACCAACTGCCCATGCCGGTCGACACCCCCGCGGACGCCGCGAAGTTGGCGGCGCGGATGGAAAACGACACCGAAGTCGCCTGGCGCGCCTTCGTCGAGCAAGCCCAGAGCAGCGACGACCGGACATTCGGTGTGACGGCGCTGACCCAGAGCACGGTGCTGGCGGCTCGCTGGAAGCAGCAGCTCGGCGACTGGCCGATCACCACCGCTTTCCCCGGCGCCACGTAATCAGATTGCCCGCCTCCTCAACGGCCTGCACGCAGCCCGCATCGTCACCGGGCTAGCTAGCCGGCGACCGCCGCCGTGATGTCGGTGGCCAGCCCGGCGCCGGCGACCAGCTCACGTGTTTCACCGGTGAATCGATTGCGCAGTTCGACTTTTCCGTCCGCCCAACCGCGGCCCACCACGACGATCCACGGCACGCCGAGCAGTTCGGCATCCTTGAATTTCACCCCGGGCGACGCGGTCCGGTCGTCGAGCAGTACCTCGATGCCCAGCCGATCCAGATCGGCGGCCAGCGAGGTGGCCCCGGTGCGCGCTTCGGCGTCCTTGTTGGCGATCACCAGGTGGACGTCGAACGGCGACACCTCAGCCGGCCAGCGCAGCCCGAGGTCGTCGTGCTGTTGTTCGGCGATCACGGCCACCAGGCGCGACACCCCGAGACCGTAGGAGCCCATGGTCAGCCGCACCGGCTTGCCATCCTCGCCGAGCACATCGACGGTGAAGGCGTCGGTGTATTTGCGGCCGAGCTGGAAGATGTGACCGACCTCGATCCCGCGGGCCGATACCAGCGGACCGGCGCCATCGGGAGACGGGTCGCCGTCGCGGACTTCGGCGGCCTCGATGGTGCCGTCGGCGGTGAAATCGCGGCCGGCGACCAGCCCGACGACATGCTGCCCAAGCTTGTCGGCGCCGGTGATCCAGCTGGTGCCATCCACCACCCGCGGGTCGACCAGATAGCGAACACCGTTGTCCAGCAGCGCTTTCGGGCCGATATAGCCCTTCACAAGGAACGGGTACTTGGCGAAGTCGGCGTCGCCGAGCAACGCGTACTCGGCTGGGTCGAGCGCTGCGTCGAGCCGTTTGTCGTCGACCTCACGGTCGCCGGGCAGCCCGATTGCCAACAGGTCCCAGTCGCCACCCGGTTGGCGCACCTTGAGCAGAACGTTCTTCAGGGTGTCAACCGCGGCGACGCTGCGGCCCAGCCCCGCCCCGTTGGCCCACTCCACCAACGTCGCGATGGTCGGGGTGTTGCCGGTGTCGTGGACGACCGCCTCGGGCAGTCCATCGATCGGCCGGGCTTCCGGCCGGGCGGTGACCACGGCCTCGACGTTGGCGGCGTAACCGGATTCCAGGCATCGGACGAAGGTGTCCTCGCCGATCGGGCTTTCGGCCAGAAACTCCTCAGACGCCGAGCCACCCATGGCGCCCGATACGGCGGACACGATGACGTAACCGACGTCGAGGCGGCTGAGGATGCGTTGGTAGGCCTCACGGTGTGCGTGATAGGCGTTCTTGAGACCGGAGTCGTCGATGTCGTAGGAGTAGGAGTCCTTCATGACGAACTCGCGGCCGCGCAGGATGCCCGCGCGCGGACGCGCCTCGTCGCGGTACTTGGTCTGGATTTGGTAGAGCGTCAGCGGAAAGTCCTTGTAGGAGCTGTACTCCCCCTTCACCGCCAAGGTGAAGACCTCTTCGTGGGTGGGGCCGAGCAGGTAGTCGTTGCCACGGCGGTCCTTGAGGCGGAACACGCCGTCGCCGTACTCGGTCCACCGGTTGGTGGTCTCATAGGGCGCCCGCGGCAACAGGGCCGGGAACAGGATCTCCTGACCGCCGATGGCATTCATTTCTTCGCGCACGACCCGCTCGATGTTGCGCAGTACCCGCAAGCCCAATGGCAGCCAGCTGTACAGCCCCGGCGCGATCGGCCGGACGTAGCCGGCGCGGATCAGCAGCTTGTGGCTGGGTACTTCCGCGTCAGCGGGGTCGTCGCGCAGCGTGCGCAGGAACAGCTCGGACATCCGGGTGATCACAGCGCGCAAGCCTAGCGGCGATCGCCCGCCCGACGACGATGCGGGCCGCGCCGGCCCGCTGAGGAGTCGGGCAATTCACACGAGCCCGACGACGATGCGGGCCGCGCCGGCCCGCTGAGGAGTCGGGCAATTCACACGAGCCCGACGACGATGCGGGCCGCGCCGGCCCGCCGAGGAGTCGGGCAATTCACAGGAGCGCGGCTTGCAGCCGGGCGAAGCGGGTCGACGCCATCAGGCAGCAGTGTGTGGTTGCTAACCGTCAGACAGAGACCACGGCTGCGATCCGCGAGGGATGACAGCCGTGGCTTCTCGTTGGTGATGCCGCGTCAGAGCTCGCCGGCGTCGATGGCGTCCTTGACTTCTTGTGCGTGCGCCACCTGCTCGGCGGTGTAGCCGATCAGCAGCGACACTGCGCCGACGATGACGGTCACGCCGGCCACCCACAGCAACCCGTAGGTGTAACCCTGGTCGAGCGCGTGCAACTGCACGGCGTTCATGTTTTTGACCGGGCCATTGGTGCCGCCGAGGTACAGCGTGCGCGACGTGATGACTGCCTGGATGACCGCCAGAACGACTGGGCCACCGAGATTTTGCAGCATCAACGCGATCGCCGAGGTCGGTCCGATCTGGTCGAAGCCGACGCCCGCGATTGCCGATAGCGCGACTGGGACGACCACCATGCCGATACCGATACCGGCGATGACGACCGGGACGATCAGGTTCGGGAAGTACGGCATGGCGCCATTGAACGTCGAGCCGTACACCATGGCGCCGACCACCAGCGCACCGCCGGCGATGACCACAACGCGCGGCTGGAAGCGCGACACCAGCTGCGACGAGCCGCCCAAACCGATGCCCATCGCGATCGCGAAGGGGATGAAGCCGATGCCGGCACGCAGCGCGGAATACCCCATGATGTCCTGCACGTAGAGCGCGACCAGCACCGTCACCGTGAACAGCAGCCCACCGGCCCCGAAGATGGCGACGAAGGTGGCCAGCCGGTTGCGATCGAAGAACAGATTGAATGGGACGACGGGGTTCTCGGCCGAGCGCTCAACGAAGGCGAAGGCGACGAACGCGATGAGCGCCACCCCTGCCGAACCAAGTGTGGTGAACGAGACCCAGCCCGCCTCGGGTCCCGAGGAGAAGGCGAACACCGCGGCGGTGCAGGTCAAGGTTGCCAGTACGGCACCGGCCGCGTCGAGCTTCATCCGTTCGCGGTTTGTTTCCCGTAGCGCGGTGCGGGCCAGGTAGATCATCACCAGCCCGATCGGCACGTTCACCAAAAAGGCCAGCCGCCAAGACACCTCGGTGAGCGCGCCACCGAGGACCAGACCCATCACCGAGCCGACGCCAGTCATCGCGCCGAACACCGCGGTGGCGGCGTTACGTGCCGGCCCCTTGGCAAATGTGGTGGCGACCAACGCGAAGCCGGTCGGCGAGGCGATCGCCGCGCCCACGCCCTGCAGCAGTCGGGCGATCACCAGCGTGACGTCGTCCCAGGCGATTCCGCAGAGTGCGGAGGCGATGGTGAACAACGTGACGCCGACGATGAAGGTCCGCTTGCGGCCGATGGTGTCGCCGAGACGGCCGCCCAGCAGCATCAAGCCGCCGAAGGTCAGCACGTAGGCGGTGATCACCCAGCTACGGCCGGCGTCCGACAGGCTCAGCTCGTTCTGGATCTTGGGAAGGGCGACGATGGCGATCGTGCCGTCCATGGTCGCCATCAATTGCATACCGGCGATGGCAATGACCGCGGCGAAGAACCGCCGCGTCGGCATCCACGTCGTCGACGTCTTCGTCGGAGTGGATTCGGCGGTCTTTTCTGGGTGCGTATCGGGCATGTGAACTGCTCGCTTCGAGGGTTCAGTTGTCCATCTTTGGACAGCCCGCTCTGCATCGTTGAGAGCCGTCATAAGAACTTACCCTACAGTAATCTTAGGGATCTTTTAAATGCCGAAGGCCGCCACAGAGCCAATAACAATGATCGCGGGAGGTCGAATGCCCTCCGCGCGGATCTTCTCCGGCGCGTCCGCCAATGTGGCCCGCAAAGTGTGCTCCGCCGCGGTCGTGCCCTGTTGCACCACCACTACCGGCGTATCCGCAGGTCGGCCGCCCTTTAGCAGTACCTCGGCGAAAAGTTCGACGCGTTCGACGGCCATCAGCAAAACAATGGTTCCGGTCATGGCTGCTAATGCGTCCCAATTCACTAACGATTCGGGATGGTCCGGCGCGACATGCCCGCTCACCACTACAAACTCGTGGTTGATCGCCCGGTGGGTTACCGGCACACCAGCGGACGCCGGCACCGCTATGGCACTCGTCACACCCGGCACAACTGTCACGGGGATCCCCGCGTCGACGCACGCCAGCACCTCTTCATAGCCGCGGGCGAAGACGAACGGGTCACCCCCTTTGAGCCGCACCACGAAGTGACCGGCTCGGGCCCGCTCGATCATCACCGCGTTGATCGCGTCCTGTGCCATGGCCCGCCCATACGGGATCTTGGCCGCGTCGATCACCTCGACGTTCGGGGCCAACTCCGCGAGCAGTTCCGGTGGGGCCAACCGATCGGCGACCACGACGTCGGCCTGGGCGAGCAGCCGCCGGCCCCGCACGGTGATCAACTCAGGATCGCCGGGCCCGCCGCCGATCAGCGCCACACCGCCGCGAATCACGTCGTTGCTCTCGAAGCTTTCCGGCGAAATCGCGCCCTGCTGCAGCGCTTCACGGATTGCCGAGCGAATGCCCGCCGAGCGGCGATGCTCGCCACCGGCCAACACGCCGACCGAAAGTCCGGCGTACTCGAACGACGCGGGGGTCACCGCGCTGCCCTCGATTGCGATGTCGGCCCGGACGCAGAAGATTCGGTTGCGATCGGCTTCGGCGACGATAGCGGCGTTCACCTGCGCATCGTCGGTCGCCGCGATCGCGTACCAGGCGCCGAGGAGGTCGCCATCGCGGTACTCACGTAGCGACAATGAGATTCCGCTCATCGCCTCGACCGATTGGGTGGCACTGCGACTGATGACGTGCACGTCGGCCCCACTGGCCACCAGGAGCGGGAGCCGACGTTGTGCGACGCTGCCGCCGCCGACCACGACGACCTTCCTGCCGGCCAACCGCAGCCCGACCAGATAGGCGTTCTCCGGTGTCGTCATTGCACGCTGCGCGGTTGGGGATGGCCGCCATGTTGGAAATGAAAACCGGGCCGAAGCATGGGCACGTGCGGAACCCCGTCGTCGAGGAAGTCTTCGCCGTCCCGGACGAATCCGTGCTGGGCATACATGTCCGCTAGATATACCTGAGCATTGATCCGGCACGGGTAATCGCCGACTTCGGCGAGCGCTGCGCGCAGCAGCCGGGTGGTGTGCCCCTCGCCGCGGGCGCTGCGTTTGGTGCACAGGCGCCCGAGCCGGAACACCTTGTGACCTCCCGCGTGCTCCTCCATCAGTCGAAGCGTGCAGATCACTTCGCCGTTCGGAGCTTCGAGCCAAAAGTGACGCGTCTCGGCGAACAGATCGCGCCCGTCGAGTTCGGGGTACGGGCAAGCCTGCTCGACCACGAACACCTCCACCCGCAATTTGAGCAACGCATAGAGGGTTGGCACGTCAAGGTCTTTCGCCCACGAACGGCGCAGCGCGGCGCTCATCGCGCCTCATCCTCCGCCGACGATGCAGGCCGCGATGCGGCCCGAGCAGGAGGCGGGCCATCAAGCTCTAATGCCAGAGCTTTGGTGGTCCATGACCGCAACTCGTCGTACAACGCCGGATTCCGGGACAAGGAAACACCCAATGACGGCACCATCTCTTTGAGCATAGGAAGCCACGACGGGTACCGGTCGGGAAAACAGCGCTCCAGCACGTCGAGCATGGCCGGCACCGCGATCGAGGCTCCCGGTGACGCTCCGAGCAGTCCGGCGATGCTGCCGTCGTCTGCGGCAAGCACGGTGGTGTCGAATTCGAGCCGACCCCCGCGGCGTTTGGCAGGCCGCATCACCTGGACCCGTTGGCCGGAAGTTATCAGGCTCCAATCGGAATCTACTGCGCTGGGCGCGAATTCACGCAAGGACTTGATGTGGTCTGACGTGGACCGGCCCAGCTGGCCGATCAGGTAGCCGAGGAGTTCCAGCTCGCCGAGGCCCGCCCCGGCGACGGTAGCCACATTGCCGAGCCGGACGGATCGCGGCAGGTCGCTGAAGTGGCCCTGCTTGAGGAATTTCGGCGACCACCCGGCAAATGGCCCGAACATCAGCCAAGACCTGCCGTTGACGATTCGGGTGTCCAGGTGGGCCGCCGTCATGCCGGGCGCCCCCGGCGCCGGCAGGCCATAGACCTTGGCTCGGTGCAAACCGGTGACCGCCGGATTGCCGCTGCGCAAAAACCTGCCACCAACCGGGAAGCCGCCAAAACCCTTGACTTCCTTGATGCCTGACCTCTGCAGCAACGGCAGAGCCTGTCCCCCGGCGCCCACGAAAACGAACGCCGCGTTCAGCTTGCGGCGTTCACCGCTGCGGCGATTGCGGATTGTCAAGGTCCAACCACCGTCGCGCTGACGGGACAGGTTGCGTACCTCGTGGCCGAACCACGCGGTGGTGCCATTGCGCACGCCGTAACCGATCAGTTGCCGGGACAGTGCCCCGAAGTCGACGTCGGTCCCCTCGACGGCCCAATTGAGCGCGACGGGATCAGAGAAGTCCCTTCCGGTAGCCATATAAGGCAGTCGGTGAGCGAATTCGTCTGCGCCCTCGACCAATTCATTCCGGGCGAACAGCGGATTGTCGGCCAGCGCCTCGCGCCGGCGGCGCAGATAGTCGACGCGCTCGGCGCCCTGGACGAAGCTGACGTGCGGAACGGGATTGAGAAAGCCGCGGACATCACCGAGCATCCCGTTCTCCGCCGCATAGGCCCAGAATTGGCGGGTGACCTGGAATTGCTCGTTCACCCGCACCGCTTTGGTGGTGTCGACGGAACCATCGGGTCGCTGCGGGGTGTAGAACAGCTCGCACAACCCGGCGTGCCCGGTGCCGGCGTTGTTCCAGGGGTCGCTGCTCTCGCAGGCGGCGCCGTCGAGCCGTTCGACAACGGCGATCGACCAGTCCGGCTCCAGCCGGCGCAACAGAGCAGACAACGTCGCGCTCATGATCCCGGTCCCGACCAGCACGGCGTCGACCTCGGGGGTCGCTTGTGACCGCGGACCTGGCACCGAGCTGATCATCCTTCGCACGAGAGGAGCTGCATCGATGCCCAGGCTATCCGGAGCCGACGTGGCGCGCTGGCCTGCGAGCCCGGTGTCCGTGATCCCGACGCCAACAGCCACGCCTTAAGCTGGCGTGCGTGACTGGCTGGCAGCCCGACGTCCTGCCCGGCTACTGGCAACTCACCATCCCGCTCGGTGACGACCCCGACGGCGAGGGCGCGATCGATGCAACGCTGCTGCGTCGCGGCGGTGCTGATAGCGCGGCAAGCGCGCAGGACGCCGTCCTGGCGGTGCACGGGTACACCGACTACTTTTTCCACACCGGGTTGGCCGATCACTTCGCCGGCCGCGGGATCGCCTTCTACGCGCTGGATCTGCGCAAGTGCGGACGTTCGTCGCGGACCGGCCTGACGCCGCACTTCATCACCGACCTGGCGCGCTACGACCGCGAACTCGATCGCGCGCTGGAGATCATCGGCGAGCAGACGGGATCGGCACGGATCCTGGTCTACGGTCACTCCGCCGGCGGACTGATCGTCTCGCTGTGGCTGGATCGGATGCGACAAGCGGGCGCGACCGCGCGCAATCGGGTGACCGGGCTGGTGCTCAACAGTCCGTTCCTCGACCTGCCCGGCCCGATGCCGCTGCGCTGGCCGCCGACCAGGGCACTGATAGCCGGGATTGCGCGCCTCGGCGACAAGCGGGTTGCCCGCGCGCCAAGTGAAACAGGCGGCGGCTACGGGGCCAGTCTGCACCGCGACTACCACGGCGAGTTCGACTACGACTTGCAATGGAAACCGTTGGGCGGCTTCCCGATTACGTTCGGCTGGCTGTCGGCGGTCCGAAGCGGCCAGATCAAGCTGCACCGCGGGCTCGACGTGGGCGTACCCAACCTGATCCTGCGCTCCGATCACAGTGTGATCGAGGCATCCGATGCACATGCTCTGCAGTGCGGCGACGCGGTTCTTGACGTCAAGCACATCGCCCGCTGGGCCGGCTGCATCGGCAACCTCAGCACGATCGTGCCGATCATCGACGCCAAACACGATGTGTTCCTGTCGATGCCGCAGCCACGCCACGTTGCCTACCAGCGGCTGGACTCCTGGCTGAATGACTACTTGGGTGCCGCCGCTGGCGTCGCGTCCCAGAACGGCTGAAGGGCTATCGGATGGAAAGCTACGACCTGGCGATCATCGGAACCGGTTCCGGCAACAGCATTCTCGATGACAGCTACGCCAAGAAGCGGGTGGCGATCTGCGAGCAGGGAACCTTCGGCGGGACGTGTCTCAACGTCGGGTGCATTCCCACCAAGATGTTCGTCTACGCGGCCGAGGTGGCCGAAACCATCCGCACGGCAGCTCGTTACGGCATCGACGCGCATATCGACCGGATCCGGTGGGACGACATCGTCTCCCGGGTATTCGGTCGCATCGACCCGATCGCGATCGGTGGTGAAGACTATCGGCGGGCCCAACCCAAAGTCGACGTCTACGACTCGCACACCCGCTTCGCCGGGGTTCAGGACGACGGCCACTACCTGCTGCGAACCGATGACGGCGCGGAGTTCACCGCCGAACGGGTAGTGATCGCCGCGGGCGCCCGCGCCGAGGTTCCGCCGGCCATCCTCGATTGTGGGGTGCACTACTACACCAGCGACGACATCATGCGGATAGCCGAGCTGCCGAAGCATCTGGTGATCGTCGGCGGTGGTTTCGTGGCATGCGAATTCGCGCACGTCTTCTCCGCGCTCGGAGTCCGGATCACGATGGTGATCCGCGGCGGGTCGCTGCTGCGGCATCTGGACGACACCTTGTCGCGAAGGTTCACCAGGATCGCATCGAGCAAGTGGGAGCTGCGCAGCCACCGCAACATTCTCGGCTCGCACGAAAACCGTTCCGGCATCGTGCTCGAACTCGACGACGGCTCGGAGCTGAAGGCCGATGCCGTGCTGGTGGCCACCGGACGGCGCTCCAACGGCGATCGACTGGATGCCGAGAAAGCCGGGATCGAGCTCGACGATCGCCGCGTCGTCGTCGACGAATACCAGCGGACCTCCGCGCGTAACGTTTTCGCGCTCGGCGATGTGTCATCGCCGTACGAGCTCAAACACGTCGCCAACCACGAGGCGCGCGTGGTGCAGCGCAACCTGCTCTGCGATTGGGACGACACCAAATCGATGGTCGCCACCGATCACCGGTATGTGCCCGCCGCGGTGTTCACCGATCCGCAGATCGCCTATATCGGATTGACCGAGAACGAGGCCGTGGGACAGGGTTTCGATGTGTCCTGCAAGATCCAGGACTACGCGGACGTCGCCTACGGCTGGGCCATGGAGGACACCACCGGCATCGTCAAGCTCATCTCGGACTCCAAGACCGGCCGACTGCTGGGCGCGCACATCATGGGGCACCAGGCCTCGTCGATCATCCAGCCCCTGATCCAGGCGATGACCTTCGGGCTGAGCGTGCACGACATGGCACGCGGCCAGTACTGGATTCACCCGGCGCTGCCCGAAGTTGTCGAGAACGCGCTGTTGGGACTGTCGGACTGAGCTAATCAGGCGGCGCTGGTCGACGATCGACTGCCAGGCTTGGTGTCGATCGACCACAGGTGACCACATTCGGGGCACTGCAGGTGCAGTAGCCAGCCCTCATTGCTCAACAGGAACTGCCAGTGGGCATCGCAATTGCGGCTGATCCGGCAGTCATTGCACCCGGCGCCGGGGTCGCATTGTGGGCAGCCGAACCAGGCTCGGCGACCCCGATCAGCAGAGGGATCAATCGGGAACACGGCCAGCCACCCGATCCGGAAGCACTCCGGCGGCCACCAGGTCGTCGTAGATACGTTGCTGATCGTCGTCAAGATCGGAATACAGCATCGCCCATGCGCGGTCCTCCTGGGCGAGCACTTCCACCGGGTCCCAGTCGTCCCCGATCGCGTCGAGGACGGCGGCGCGGCGGCGCGCCTCGTCAAGAGTCAGGTCGTATGCGAACGCCAGGTGATCATGCTCAGCAGCCACTTGCTCTCCCCGTGCCGAAATGTCGAACGAGCTACCAGAGTCAGCGGTAGCCCTCGCGGTCGGCAATGGCCGCCGTCACATTCGGCGGTTGAGGTTGATCACACTTTGCACCTGTCGGGCGATGGGACTCCCCGGTGCTCCCCGGCGGCGCCACGGGGTGTCGAGCAGCGCAGTCGCTGGGCGGGATCGACAACTCCGCCAGGCTCCATACGGCGACGGTGGGGCGACGCGAAATCCCGCCGCCTGCGCTCGGGGATCGCTACCTAATGCGTGTGGTCGTGCTCTTGCCCCAGATCGGCTTGGTGCACATGCGGGTGCGTGTGTTCAGTTCCGTCGGCGTGGCTGTGGTCGTGGTCGTGCTCGATATGTTCGTGCTCGTGGCTCGTGTGCGGATGCGTGTGAGTAACGTCGTCGTGGCGGTGTTCGTGGGTGTGCGGTTCGTCGTGACCGTCTTGACCGTGTGTCACTGTCGTCTCCTGTGGTGTGAGATCCCTGCCGTGCTTATTGTGCTCTCCGCGATGAGCCCTGGGAACAACCCAGACCGGGTGGATTGACTCCCATCCTGTCTGGTCTGCAACCCTCGCGGCGCCTGAGGTGTAGAACAGTGCGCATGGGCCTGAGGAGCCAGGGCTCGGAGGACATCGCGGTGAATAGCCGTGCATGAGCTTTCGCTGTGCGAGGCGATCGCCGGCGTGGTCAAACCGTACGCCGACGGTCGCCACGTCGACGTGGTGCGCGTCAGGATCGGCGCGCTTCGTCAGGTGGTTCCCGAGTCGCTGTCATTTTGCTGGACGCTGCTCCGCGACTACGAGGACATGCCCGACGCCGAGTTGGAACTCGAGTTCGTCACCGCCGAGGTGCGCTGCCGGTCCTGCGGCAACGAGTCGGCGATCACTTCGCAGTGGTCATTGCTGTGCCCGCGTTGCGGGAGTGCCGACGTCGAAGTGCTGCGCGGCGACGAGTTTCTGGTGACATCATTGGATGTCTCATGAAAGGTGTTGATAATGGGTAGATTTCATCGCCACGACGACGGAACCGTGCATACCCACGAGCACGGCGATCACGCCCACGACCATCCTCATGACCACGGCGATCACAGCGGATATCAGACCGGCACTCAGCGTGTCGACGTGCTGGAGTCGATTTTCGCGGAGAACGATGTCCGGGCCGGATTCAACCGAAATGCGTTTGAGGACAACCGCGTTCGTGCGATCAACCTGATGAGTTCCCCGGGCTCGGGCAAGACGACGGTATTGCAGGCCACCCTCGACGAACTCGCCGGCGAGATCGCCGTCGGTGTGATCGAAGGTGACATCGCCACCGACCTGGACGCCGCCAAGCTCGGTGGCCGGGGCGCCCAGATATCCCTACTCAACACCGGCAACGGATTCGGCGGCGAATGTCATCTCGACGCGCCCATGGTCAACCGCGCGCTACAGGGACTGGATCTGGACAGCCTCGACCTGGTGATCATCGAAAACGTCGGAAATCTGGTGTGCCCCGCCGAATTCGACGTCGGCGAACACGCCAAGGCGATGGTCTATTCGGTTACCGAGGGTGATGACAAACCGCTGAAATACCCGGTGATGTTCCGCGCCGTCGACGTGGTGCTGCTCAACAAGATAGATCTGGTGCCGTACTTGGATGTCGATGTCGACTCGTATGTCGCCCGCGTGCGCGAGGTCAACCCGACGGCGACGATTTTGCCAGTCAGCGCCCGCACCGGCGTCGGCATGACCGATTGGTTCGATTGGCTGCGAAAGTTCACCGCGGGCTCGGCGACCTGAGCGCACCGCGGTTTCATCTCGACACCTTGCGTGAGCGTCGGACCGTATTCGCTTGAATACCAACACATGCAACTGATTCGCAAGACGGGGTTTATGCTGCTGAACGACCCGCGCCCCTACTGGTTTCGAACGGCGATCGAGCGCCCAGAATACGCCTCTGCTTAACGGAATCAGGCGCAATTCCGGAAACCCGTATCCGGCTTCCGGATTTGCCAGAACTTCGTTGACAAGGTAGTTCGGCGAGAGTAAACCCAGAACCACGCGCCGCGTAAGCGGGCCGATCGTCGACTCCCGCGACGCCAGGGACCTTAGCCCGGGCCCGGAAAGCTGCGCTATGCCAACGGAAGCAGCAGTCAAAGCGGAAGAAACGTTGATCCATGTTCTATGGATCAACGCGGGCCTGAGTTGCGACGGCGATTCGGTGGCACTGACTGCTGCCACCCAACCCAGTATCGAGGAGATCGCGCTCGGCGCGCTCCCCGGTCTGCCCAAGATCGCCGTGCACTGGCCGCTGATCGACTTCGAGTGCGGCCCCACCGGCGGGGCAGACGATTTCCTCGAGTGGTTCTTCAAGGCCGACCGCGGTGAACTCGAGCCGTTCGTGCTCGTTGTGGAAGGTTCGATTCCCAACGAAGCGATCAAGAACGAGGGGTACTGGTGCGGCTTCGGCAACGACCCGGCCACCGGGCAGCCGATGACGACCAGTGAGTGGCTCGACCGGCTGACCCCGAAGGCGACGGCGGTGGTCGCGGTGGGGACCTGCGCCACCTATGGCGGCATCCACGCGATGGCCGGTAACCCCACTGGTGCAATGGGCGTGCCCGACTACCTCGGCTGGGAATGGAAGAGCAAAGCCGGGATCCCGATCGTCTGCGTTCCGGGCTGCCCGATCCACCCGGACAACCTGTCGGAGACACTGACCTACCTGCTCTACATGGCCACCGGGCAAGCGCCGATGATTCCGCTGGACGACGCGCTGCGCCCACAGTGGCTGTTCGGCAACACCGTGCACGAGGGTTGCGACCGGGCCGGCTACTACGAGCAGGGCGACTTCGCCACCGAGTACGGATCACCGAAATGCATTGTCAAACTTGGCTGCTGGGGTCCGGTGGTCAAATGCAACGTGCCGAAGCGAGGCTGGATCAACGGCATCGGCGGCTGCCCGAACGTCGGCGGCATCTGCATCGGGTGCACCATGCCCGGGTTCCCCGACAAGTTCATGCCGTTCATGGACGAGCCGCCCGGCGGCAAGGTTTCCACCACCGCATCGGGACTGTACGGCTCGGTGATCCGCAGCCTGCGCGGCGTCACCAACCGCACGCTCGACAAGGAACCGCGCTGGCGACACAAGGGCGACAAACTCACCACGGGCGCACATCGCACCTGGTAGGGCCGGGAACGACTTCTCAGCAGAAGATAGGAAGCAAACTCCGATGACAACGATCATCCCCGAGCCGTCCCACGCGAAGCGCGAGCCCGGCCAGTTAGTCGAAATGGCCTGGGATCCGATCACCCGGATCGTGGGCAGCCTCGGCATCTACACCAAGATCGACTTCGAGAACCGCGAGGTGGTCGAGTGCCACAGCACGTCGTCCATCTTCCGCGGCTACTCGATCTTCATGAAGGGCAAGGACCCTCGCGACGCGCACTTCATCACCAGCCGCATCTGCGGGATTTGCGGAGACAACCACGCCACCTGTTCCTGTTATGCGCAGAACATGGCGTACGGCGTCA
>CAWFRR010000009.1:0-503668 GCA_963818285.1 uncultured Actinomycetota bacterium | reverse complement strand
TCGCGGCCACCTAATGCCGCGGCAAACGCCGATACGACTGTGTCATCCATTGCAATCCTCCTAGCTGCCGAATCCACCCGAGACGGGTGTGGTGCGTGCGTTGATGAGAGTGGTTGGTCGCGGTCGGCGATGCCCGCCTTAGACCAACTCGAATACTTCGTCGGAGCTGTGTGCTTCGTGGGCGTCGACGCCGTAGCTGGCCGCGGTTGCGACGATGTCGAGGCCGGGGATGTCGAGCCCAGGGACGTTCGGTGTCTTTTCCCAGACGCCGAATTCTTTGTGCACCCCGTATTCAGCGTTGGACGCCACGACCACGGTGAGTGGGATGTTGTAGCGCGCCGCGCTCCACAGCGCGGTGATCGCGTAGTGGATGGACCCATCACCCATTAACGACACGACCGGACGGTCCGGCGCCGCGATTTGGGCGCCCACCGATGCGGGCAGTCCCCAGCCGAGTCCGCCGCCGGCCGCCGACAGATGCGACAGCGGATTGCCCGGGCGGATGCTTTCGGTCATCGGGATCTCGTTGCTGCCGGCTTCGCTGACCCACAGCGTGTCGGCGGGTGCGGCGTGACCGACGGCCGTCCATAGATCCCCTGGCTTGAGCGGCACCTGCGCCGACACCTGTTCGGGGACCGCGGCGCGCGGCGTAGGGGCCGATCGCTGGGTGTGTTTGACCGTCGCCGCCAAAGCCTGAGCCGCGGTGCGGATGTCGGCGACGATCGCATCCCCGACGGGGGCACGGGCGGCTTCGTCGGGATCGTTGGTGATCTGGATCAGGCGGGCGCCCTCGGGTAGGTATGGCCCGGGCACCAATGGGTAGTAGCGGAACACCGCGGTCCCGATCGTCAGGATCAGGTCGTGGCCCGGCAGAACCTGCGAGATCCAGCCCGCGCCCGGTGGCAGCGCGCCGTGATAGAGCCGGTGGTTCTCCGGGAATCCGCTCCAGCCGGTCAATGGGGCGGAAAACCGGTGCTTCGGTGCGCTCGGCCAGATCGATCACGGCCTCGTAGGCGTCGTAGCGGTCGATGTCGCCGCCGACGACGATTGCCGGTGATGTGGCGGCGTCCAATCGTGCGGCGACCTGCTCGGCCAACTCGGTCGGGAAAGCCGTCGCGTGGGTCACGGTGCGTTCGCGCACCACCTCGATATCGGAGAGCTGTTCGTCGGTCAGCTCGATCGGCATGTCGTCCATCGGGAGGGAGACGAATACCGGTCCCATCGGCGGCGTGGTGGCGAGGTGGATCGCACGCGCCAGCACGGCGGGGGCTTCACTGGCGATGGCGGGCTCGGCCGCCCATTTCACGAACGGCTTGGCGTGGTGGTGGGTTCGTGGTTGGTGAGCAGACAGTACTGGTTCTGCATGTTGCGGCGCTGGTTGCCCGCGGTGATGATCAGCGGCGTCTTGTTGACATAGGCGTTGTAGATCTGGCCTTGCGCGTTACCCATTCCGGGAGCGGTGTGCAGGTTGACTACGGCGGGACGCCGGGTGATTTGCGCGTAGGCGTCGGCCATCCCGACCGGGATCATTTTCTGGAGGCCCAGGAAGTACCGGAAGTCGTCGGGAAAGTCTTGCAGCAGAGCTAATTCCGACGAGCCCGGATTACCGAACCAAGTGGTCAAGTTGTGCTTGCGGAACAAGTCCAGGATGGCTTCACGGACAGTTGGCATGTCGGTATCGCTTTCGTCTTGGCTGGCTGGCCGGGAGATCTAGCTTATTTCGCCGGGCGTTGGTTCCGGGCCCAATTCAAGGCGAAGTCGGCGACTTCTTCCCATCCCGGTGCACCGCAGGTGAAGTGGTCTCGCTGGGGGAACAGCTTGTAGGCAGTGATCGCAGACGAGTGATTAGCGTTTTTGGTGTAGTTCTCGTGCTGCACGGCCGGTGGCAAGATATGGTCGCGGCCGCCGGAGATGAACAGCAGGGGCGCCCGGTCATCGTTGGCGAAGTTATAGGTCGTCGCCGCCCCGTGGGTCACGCTGGCCAAGCCGCCTTGGAACAGGATCCGCGCAGGCACCGGAACCGAGTAGCGGTCGTAAGCGACCCGAGACTCCTCCTCGGTGAGTGTGTTGGTGAAGGCATAGTGAAATTGCTCAGGCGTGATAGGGACGGCGCGACGCAAGTTTGCCGGATTCTTCAGCACCGGAAAGGTGGCACGAATCTCGCTGAACGGCAGAGCCTTTACCCCTTTGACGGCGGCACCGTCGATGGAGACACCCGCCCGGCCGTAGCCGGCATCCAGCAGCAGTTGCACGAACGTGCCACCGAAGGAATGGCCCATCAGTATCGGCGGATTCGGTAACTCGCTGACCACGTCGACAAGGTGATCCATCACTTCGCGGACGCCGAGATCGGCCAGCGGCGACGGATCCTCTCGCAGTGCCGCGACTCCTGCGGTGCCTCCGGCGATACCCGGATAACCCGGTGTGAGGACCCGGATTCCGCGTGCACTGTAACGGGCGACCCAGTCTTCCCACGCCAGCGGCGTCATCCACAGTCCGTGGACGAGCACCACCATTTCCACACTGTCGTCAGTCATGCTGGCCAATGATGCTGAGCCGCCACCCGGGATACAACGAACCCGAGCCCAAAAGCTGACCGCGCTCACTTGTGTTCGAGCACAAGCCGCTGCCGACAGTTACCATCGCTTCGTGTCACCGCAGCAGCCACTGGCCCTCCTCGCCAAGCGCGCCCGCGCCCGTTCGGATGCCATCGTGGAGGAGATCGCGCGGGAGTTCCGCAGCCAAGTACCGGGGTACCGTCCCGGAGAAGGGTTGTCCGACAGCAACATTCGCAAGAACATCGCTTCCTACGTCGACGATGTTTTCAACCTCGTCGGCGGCGGGACCGAACCCACACCCGAAGCTCTCGAGAAAATAATGCATCAGCGTGCCGATGACGGGATCACGTTGACCAGTCTTCTGCAGGCCTACCGTCTCGGAGTGCCCATCCTCTGGAAGGCAGTTGCGGATCTGGCGTCCGGGAACGAGAAGCACATGGCCGCCCTCATAGCCGCCACACCATCCCTGTTCGCGGTTATGGACGCGTATTGGCGCCGCGCACACGCGGTTTACCGCGAGATCGAGATCCGCGACGCCCGCCGCAATGAACAAATCAGGGCCACCATGCTCGACACCGTGCTCGGCGGGGATTCCACTGTCGGGGCGGCGTTTTGGGATGCAGTGACGGCATTGGGCCTTCCGCGGGCAGGTGAGTTCGCCGTCATCGCGACGGTCGCCGTCCGGATGATTCGGCCGAGGACGCGACACCCGACATCGAGGCACTCGTCGCCGCACACCCGGGGGTCGAAGAAGCCTGGTTTCGGTTGAAGCCGCGCGCCCAACTCGGCGTCGTGTCGTTCCGGCGCAACCGCGGTAGCGCACTTGACGACCTCGCAGTCAAGATCGCCGCGCGTCTACCGGTCTGGATCGGCTTAAGCAGCCCGTTCCCCGCGGTCGCGGAATGCGTTAAGGCCTGCACCCAGGCGCAAGTCGCTGCACGAGCGTGCTCTGCCACCCGGCCCACTATCCGCTACAACCGCGACGTCCTGTCCGTGCTGATGGCCAGTTCACCCGACGCCGCCACCACAGTGGTTTCTGCCACCTTGGGTCCCGTCCTCGCACTGCCACCGGAGCGCCGCGAGTTGCTCATAGAAACCGTGCGCACCTGGTTACGGCGGGGCCAATCCGTGTCTGCAACCGCCGCCGAGATGCATTGCCACCGCAACACCGTCAATTACCGCCTTCGCCGCTTTGCCGAGCTGACCGGACGATCTCTCGCCGACAACACGTGGCTGGCTCAGGTGGTGTTGGCGGTAGAGGCGCCAGAGGTAACCGGGTCGACCTGACGCCGGCGCTGGCGCCCAAGCGTAAAGACGGTTTGCTGTGCTTCAGCACAGTGACTTCGCCACAGCGGGGTGGCTACCGTGTGGACAGACCGATTCGTCGACCGCAGACACAGCGGGCCTGCCGATCGAACAATCCCGACAACGAGGAGTCGCCCCGATGAGTAAAGATGAGGACGCCAAAGAGATCAACGACCGCTACCGCGCTTACTGCGACGCATGTCAGAGCGCCCAATTGGAGAGGGTGCCATCCTTCTGGGGGTTCCCGGCGCTGTTCACCGTTGACATTGGACAACCCCAGACCCTGCACAAAGTAATCAACAGTCCGGAGGAACTGGTTACGTTGTACAGCACTGAATTTGGGGCATCCACCGGGGTAGACAAAACCGAGATCGACAGCAGCGAAGTGGTGTTCTACGGCGACCACCTCGCGACGATCAAGACATCACTACGCCACTTGGCCGGCGACAGTCTCCACGACACCCAAGACGCTATATACGGCTGCCGCAAAGTCGACGGCGAGTGGCTCTTCGTCTCCCACCTCAGCCTCGAAATCACACAGTGAGATGAGATTCCGGCGCGCCCACCACCAGTCGGTCATCGCCATCGGAGGAACCACATGGATCTGGGTCTCAAAGACCACGCCTACGTAGTCACCGGAGGCAGCAGGGGCCTCGGATTAGCTACGGCTCAATCCCTGCTCGCCGAAAATGCATGCGTCGTCCTGTCGGGCCGGGGCGCCGAAGTGGAGAAGACCGCCGCCGCGCTGGGTGGCCAAGACCGGGTGATAGGGATCGCCGCTGACAACGCCGACGAGTCGACCCCCGAACGCCTGGTCACTACCGCCCAAGACCATTTCGGTCGCCTTGACGGCGCACTGATCAGCGTTGGCGGCCCGCGCCCCGGCGCGGCGATGGACACAGACGACAGCACCTGGCGTGACGCATTCGAAACGATCTTCCTGGGCGCCTTGCGAATCGCCCGCGTGGTCGCCGCCGCCGCACCCGGCGGCTCTATCCTGTTCATTCTGTCCTCGTCGGTCCGCTCACCCATCCCAGGCCTAGCGGTTTCAAATGGCCTACGCCCCGGGTTGGGCATGCTCGCGAAAACACTGGCCGACGAACTCGGCCCAGCCGGCACGCGGGTCAACGCCCTGTTGCCTGCCTACATCGCGACCGACCGTGCGAAAGAACTCGGCGCCAGTAGCACTCCTCCAAACGCGCTCCGGCGCGAGGGAACACCACTGGAACTCGGCCAGACGGCAGCCTTCGTACTCTCTCCGGCCGCCAGCTACATCACCGGCACAATGATCGCCGTCGACGGAGGCGCAATCCCCGCACTCTGACGCGATTTCCTGCGACGATCGAGCCCATCGTGCATGACGCCGACGTAACTGGTCCTCGAAGGATCTGCCGACTCGACAACGCCGGAATCGACGCATACGGCGTTGGACTTCCGAATTTGAGCCAGGCCAACAGTCTTATCGTTGGTGGCTGCTCTCGACGCCGTCAAGACTCGAAGCCGAAGCCGGCAGGTAACGAGACGTGCTGAACGGGAACGAGACGGAAGGAAACGCCTGCTCAAACTACATAAGCCCTGGTTTTGCGACGGGTTAGATTCCCGGCAGCTCCACCGAGAAGAAGCTGGTCAGGGTCACAAGCTCTGGCCAGTTTTCTTTCTCATCAACATTTCATCTACACCTCCGCACTGGGCCGCGGCCACAACCGGGTGCCGCGCAGCGCCCGTTAGCGTGTAACTCAATCGCGGGTCTTGAAGCAGTTCATTGTTTGGCCGGTGCGCAGTGATCACTCGAGTTAGCGATATGGGCGAGGAATCGTTGATTTACGGGCTCGAACCGGCACCACCATCAGAACTGGAAGCAGATCCCCGGATCGGCGCCCTCAGAAAAGCAGCGCTAGATGCGGCTTCCGCTGAGCAGTCGCCGAACCTGCTTGGTTATCCCAAGCCGCCGCCCATACCGCTTCTGCGGAGGAATTTAACTCCTGTTGACCAACCGTGACGTGTCAGGCGGGCAGTCTCCGTAGAATTGCATTGCTTTACGAGATGCCGTCGACAAGCTCCGACTGGACGGCACGCCAACCCCACGCTCGTGGGTGGCTCGGATGACGAAGCGGCTAGCACCAACCGGTGTCGGCAAGAGCGCCTCCCGAGCGGAGGCTCGAAAGTTCGGAGTCTTTATGTCCGGGTATGTCTGGGATCTTTCGGACACCGGCGGGCACTGCGATTCGTATAGGGCCGGCCACCAGATTCATTGGATTCATTTCAACCACTCCATGCGGGAGCCGTCAGAGGTCATCCCCGTCACCGCATCGGTAGACGACGACGGCCTGGTGCACATCGAGGTTGAGGACCTGTCCCTGGTGCGGTGGAACCATCGACCGGCGGTGTTACACGCTGCGCTGGAACGCTTCGGTGGGAGGGCGGAATGGAAGCCGCGCTGGTATCTCCTGGCGGTTCCCACCGAGGCTTTCATGGGAAGTGCGCGAAGCGTATTCAGCTTGGCAGCGCTGGACGGACGGCGAGATTGCCACGTCACCCGCACTACCAATCCCGATCACCTGATTCCCACGGCGTTTTCTCCGACGAATCTGCCGCTCGAAGACCCCGATCCGAGGGAGAAGTAGATGGCCGCGAAGTTCGAGATCAGCAAGGATCACGCCGGTAAGTTCCGATTCCACCTCAAGGCCCCCAACGGTGAGATCATCGCCGCCAGCCAAGGTTACGAGTCAAAGGCAAGCGCCGAGAAGGGGATCGAGGCAATCAAGTTAGAGATTCATGATCCGGAATCCAACCCCGAAACTATCCGGCACAGGGGCTCAGGTGCCGCCGCGATCTCCGGAGGTCTCTGGCATCGGTCAGGGCCCGCCTTTCCAGTGCTCGATGCGGTGGTGGTCGGGGGTGAAGCCGTTTTGCACGCCCCAGAGCACGGCTTGGGTGCGGCTATCGACGTTGATTTTGCGGTAGATACTGCGGATGTAGGACTTCACGGTGTTGGGGCTCAGGTAGGTCAGCCGAGCGACGTCGGCGTTGTTCTTTCCCTGCGTGATCAGGGCTAAGACTTCTGATTCGCGGTCGCTGAGTCCTTCGGTGCGCCCAGGCCAGTCCAGGCCTAGGGCGCTGCGTGCTCGTGGGGCGGGGTCGCTGATCACCAGCTCCCCGGCGTGGACGGCTTCGAGGGCTGCGACGAGTTCCCGCGCAGGCAAGGTCTTGGAGAGGTAGCCGTGGGCGCCGTGCTGGCGGGCGCTGGTGATCAGGTCGGGGTGAAAATTCCAGGTGTAGACCACAACGCGGTGGGCGCGTGGGTTGGTGATCAACGTGGCGATCTCATGGTCGTCGGTTTCGGGTTGGGCGAACGAGTCGTATAACGCGATGTCGACGGGGTCTTTGACGCCCACAGAGGCGTCCAGTTCGGCGACCACAATCCGGTCGCGGTAGTTGTCGAACATGTTGGCAACCCCCTTGACCACCACGTCGTAATCGTCCACCAGAGCCACAGTGATCGGGCGCTTCGTTGCAGACGACATCATGGCAATTTACCCTCCCAGGGGTGTAGTCGAACCCCCCTAAGGGGTGTTGCATCGTTTCATGCGTCGAACAGGTTCGACGCTTTAACGAGAGGAATTACGACATGATGACTAGTTTGGTGGCAACCGAGATCCTGGCCCGCTCCACGACCGTGACCAGTGTCGGCTGGATCGGCTACATCGTTATCGGCGCCCTGGCGGGCTGGCTCGCATCGCTGATCATGAAGAGCCGGGAAGGTCTGCTGCTTGACATCGTCATCGGCGTGGTCGGCGCGCTGGTGGGCGGTTTCCTGCTGAGCTTCGTCGTGGACACCGCTCACGGGGGCTGGTGGTTCACCTTGTTCACCGCGACCTTTGGAGCGGTAATTCTGCTAGCACTGAGGCGTATGGTCGGCGGCGCAGGTAGGCGTGCAGGCGGCCCCAGGGTTCGGTAAGCCTGCCGTGAGACCGCTAACCAGCGCTTGCGATAGCTAGCGTCGTGTATGACTCGACGAGAGGGAACGAGATATGTCAGAGAACAACAGCGGTCCCATCAACGTGGTCCTGGGCGTGGTCGAGGGTGCCGTCGGAATCGTCAAGCAGCTGCTCGGCATTATCTTCAGCCGTGGTGACTTGCAGGAAGACCCGCGCTGAGTTGCTTGCGGCATGTTGATGCCATCAACATCACTGACGTATCCGCAGGTCATCTCGCGTGGTTTGGCGTCGTTTCGCGTCGTCAATTCCGCTGTTGTCCCAGCTCAAGTCGATTATTGCGCCTGGTTCGATTCCCGGCAGCTCCACCGTTTGAACAGGCAAAATAGAGCGAATACAGGCCACGTCAGCACCACGTCAGCACATTGGACGCTGGGATGCCCGGCGTGCCTTTATTCGTGACCGCGAGGCAACGATGGAACCCCGTACTTCTCCGTCACCTACCGGCTAGGCGGGCGGGGTAGTCGCCAGTCGTCAAAGTCCTTCACTGACGAGAGGAGCCAAGCGGTTTTGCGCCCTAGTTGACTCGCACGGCGCAGAACGCGCGCTAGAACTAGCCGGAATCGCGGACACTCAGCCCCCTATGTCGACGCTGACAGTTACGGAGTATCTGGACGGCCACAGTGCCGGTCTGTCGGGTGTCGACCAGAAAACCCTTAGCGAGTACAAGCGGTACGTCCGGAACGACATAGGCCCCGCGCTGGGCGCGATCCCGCTAAGCAAGCTCACCCGCGACGACATCGCCGGATGGGTCAACGCCATGCGCGACGCCGGGGCAGCGGGCGGCACGATTCAGAACAAGCACGGCTTCCTGTCGGGCGCGCTTAAGCGGGCGGTTGAGAACGGCCAACTTGCCGCCTCGTGACCGGCTCATCCTGCGGTCGTTAGTTTGCTCTCGGCCTTGGAGATCAGGGTGTCGTAGAACTTATGCGCCAAGGCGATCGCGGGCTCGGTAAGGCCGACGAGCAGGTGGTCTGGGAGTCCGGTGTCGAGGTTGTTGTGGGCGCAGCCGCGAACTAGGCGAGGGCATCCAGCTTCTGTTGCAGCCCGGGTTCTTCGATCGGGTAGCCGCCGGCGTTGGTCAGCGTCACAGTGTCGACCGGTACACGACCTGACTTATGGCGTTAACAGCAGCCGGTTCAGGTTGCGTACCACTGCGCGGCGGAACTGAAAGCGCGCCGAAACCAGGTCTTCGCGCAGCAGCAGCCGAGCCTCGATGACGGCCTTTCGCCGTGGGTGTTGGCTGATCATCGGGTTGGAATTGACGAATCGCCGCACCGCGTCGATCGCCGCCTTGCGGCGGACTTCACGAGACGTCAACATGTCGTCGCGAAATTGTGCCCAAGGCAGGAGACTGGGCTGTTCCGGTATTACCCGGGTGCTGTGCTGTTGTTGGTTTTCTGCCATCGTGCAACTCCTGTTCTGCTGGTGTGAGGTGGTTAGGGGCGGGGTGCTGCTAGGGGGTCATTGACGGCATCGGAGGCGACGTGCGGGGGCACTCCGAGGAGCTGTAGCGCTTGCGTTGCCAGCTCGATGCCCAGATCTGACGCGTCAAGGTGGCCGTTGGCGTGGCCGCGGGTAGCGCCTATTATTCCGCCGCCGATCATGTAGGCCGCGGCTGCGGTGCTGTCGATATGGAAGCGCCCGGCCTGCCGCCCCGGCTCGATCAACGCGCCCAGCACCAAACCCAGCGTGCCAGCCAGGCTGTGGGTGGCTTCTCCGGCCTGCAGGACGTAGCAGCCGCGGACCAGGTCTTCGGTGAACCAGGCCCAGAACTGGCGGATGGCCGCGGCCAGTCTCACCGCGGGGTCGGCATCGTCGGGCAGTCGGTGTAACCGCCGCGCCAAATCAGCAGTGGTCTGTTCTAGCAGTTCGGCGAACAGCGTTTCTTTGGAATCGAAATGGGTGTAGAAGCTTGCCAGCGCGACGTCACCTTGTTCGGCGATGTCGGCCACGGTCGCCGATTCGCCGCTGCTGATGAGCAGTTGGGCGGCTCGCAGCAACCGGTCGCGGGTCATCGCCCGGCGGCGTTGCACCCGACTTTTTCGCGCCTCGCGCGCACTCGTTACAGCTGGTGATCGATTGAAGGGCAAGAAGTCGTCCGCCACGCTATGAAATTAGCACTTCAACCGCTTCTTGAAATCATGACTTCATTCGCATAGTGTCCATTCTAAGACCATGCGCGGTGGTCGCGCTCGCCGACCCAACCGACGGAGATGGTCGATGAATCGCTGTCTGATCGCCCGCGCTGTGGGCGCGGCCGCCGGAGGGCTGCTGGGCTCCGCGTTGCTACCCGTGGCCGTTGCCTACGCCGACGACTACGCCATCGTTCCCGATCTCTCTTCTATCGAAGTCGTCACCGGAATTTACGGGAGCGGGTTCATCGACGTTCCGGACCTGCCTTGGAACGTTCAGGGATCACAGCTATTTGACGTCGACGACACGACCGTCGGTACTCTCATGAACCCGGATGTCGTCGGGACCTTCAATGCCGACGAGGCTACCGTTGCGGGCAGCTACGGTAACGAGGAACTTCTCGTTACCTCCGACATTTCAGGCATCGCAGGCACGGCCGCCGGCAACGTACCGCCAGTTGGCTCGGTGATCGACACTTACACCTTTGGTGATAGCGGCTTGGAGAACATCTACTCTGCGCTCGCCTCGCCGACACCCGGCGGGGACGTGATCTCCGATACCTTGGTTACCCCGATCGGGGACTTCAGCATTCCCGACATTTCGTTTGATGGAGCCGCAGGTCTTGCCACCGACTCGTTGGCGACCGTGCCCGTCCCGTTCGTCGGCAGCTATGACTTCGCTCCTGATCCCGCTTTTCCTGAAGAGGTCACGGCAGTAGACGGTCTTTCGCCTATCGGCCTAACCGTTCAGGGCGATGTGGTCTTAGACGTGGTCAACACGGCCGACGGTACGGCCACCAGCCCGGATGTGGTCGGGACTTTCGATGCCGTCAAAGTTGGCACTCACGATGGCCTCTTCGATCACAGCGAGGCACTCCTCGTCACCTCCGACGTCTCAGGAACCCCAGGCACCGCCGTTGGCGACGTTCCGCCGGTCGACTCGGTATACAACATCGTCTACCTCGGTAATACCGACCTGGCCAGCGTCTACTCCGAACTCCCTACGGCATCCGGCGGCGACGTCATCTCCGAGACCGTGGTCACCCCTTTCGGGGACTTCACCGTGCCCACCCAGTTCAACGCAGCCGACGCGCTCGCCCCGTTCCCCGCGGTCGCCGTCGGCCAGGACTATGACATCGTTGCTGATCCCTCGTCTGCCGAAGAGTTCACCGGAATCAACGGCAATCCGCCTGGCGCCGTAGCCGTTCAGGGATATCAGCTATTCGACGTTGACCACACGACCGGAACCGCCACGAGCCCAAATGTGGTCGGGACCTTCGACGCCGACGTGACTACCACCCTGAGTAGTCGTACCGGTGATCAAAGCGAGACGCTCCTCGTTACCGCCGACGTCTCAGGAACCCCAGGCACCGCCGTCGGCGACGTTCCGCTTCCCGGCTCGGTAATCGACACCTCCACCTTCGGTGATAGCGGCTGGGAGAACATCTACTCGGACCTCGCCTCAGCGATACCCGGCACGGACGTGATCTCCGATACCTTGGTGACCCCCATCGGGGACCTCACCATTCCACTCCATGTTGAGTTTTTCGCGAATCTCGCCGCCGATATGTTTGCGATCTTTTGAAACTAGCTCGATGGGCTGAACCCGACCAGATGCTTCAGCGCCCCGAGGCGTCTGACGGTCGGTGCCGCCGCGCCATCGCGACGTGGACGAATACGTTCGGCCGGTCAGAACCGAAGTGGATTATCTCGTTAGGCAGCCGCGCCGGCGGAACCAGGCAGGGGCCGACCTACAGGTATCAGGCTTGTATCAGGCATCGAACCGGCGTCTCAACGACTTTCGATAACGTCGCCAACCATCCATAGGCAGATCGTCATCGCGTTACAACACAGGTCATGCAGCACCGACAAGGTCAGGGCCTTTTCGCTTTCCATGGGTTGAGTTGTGCACCCGCAATTTTCGGATCGCGACGGCGCGCAGGGACGTCCAGGGTTGCGCGGTTGCCTGATGGCATGATCTTCGCTGTGTCCGACCTGAACCGGCGCCGTTTTCTCGGGGCGCTTTCCGTCGCAGTTCTTGGCGGAATTGCCGGTATGGGCGGTCCGCGCGGCGCCCTTGGCGGACCACTGCAGACCTCGAAGGCCGCCGCTGCCGTCGCCTTGCCGCCCGCAGGGCACGGCGAGGTCGTTGCTCGCGCGCTGTTGCCGCCGCCGGTGCCCAGCGTGCGCGTGGCGCTGCCAGGTGGCGGCGTGCTCAGGAACCTACCGGGGAATGGCAATCTGTTGGCGCTGACCGTTGATGACGGCGTCAACACCGACGTAGTGCGCCTCTACTCGGAATTCGCCAGAGACACCGGCGTCCGGCTGACCTATTTCGTCAACGGCATCTACCCCTCGTGGACCGACAACCTGGCATTGCTGCGGCCGTTGGTCGAGTGCGGCCAGATTCAGCTGGGCAACCACACCTGGTCGCATCCGAACATGACAAGGGTGTCAGCTAGTCGAGTGGCGCACGAGATCGCCCGCAACGACGAATTTTTGAAAAACACCTTCGGCGTGGATGCGCGACCGTATTTTCGGCCTCCCTACGGGAAGCACAACTCGGCCGTTGATGCGGTAGCCGCTGGTCTTGGCTACAGCGCGATCACGCTGTGGTCAGGCTCGCTGTCGGATTCCACCGTGATCACCGAGGACTACATCGTCCAGATGGCCCAGCGGGCCTTTATCCCGCAGGCGATTGTGCTCGGACACCTCAACCACCCGCCGGTCACCCACGTCTATGAGCGACTCCGCGACCTTATCCGCGCTCGTAACTTACGCACCGTGACGTTTAACGATGTCTTCGTTCACTAGGCGCCAGGACTCTTAACGGGTCGCTGCGATTCCTTCGTCGCTCGCGGCCCGGCCGGAGGCCGCGGTTTCGACGAGCGACCAATAGTTTCGTTCACGCTCGGTCAGCTCGTTTGACGTGATAGCCCCGAATGCGGCGGCCTCGCGCTCGAATCGGAGCGGGGCATCCGGCAGCGCGTCCGAGCCCTCGAGCCGAAAACAGCTTGGCGCGAGCGGTCCGAACAGCAGGGCGCGGCGCAGGTGCGGCCAGTGATCCAGCTGCGGCTCGGCCCCGGCGGCGCGAGCGAAGGTGAGAGCCACCAGGTTCATCCGAGTTTTCTGCGACGTCCCTCGTTGCGAGCGGTAAGCGCTGACCGACCGCCGCTGGTCGCTATCAGAAGGCGGCGGGATCGCGCCGCCCCACGTGTATGCGATCCACCTGGCCTGAAGTTCCAGTGGCACAAAGTATCCGCCCGACTGGTCCCACATGCCCATGAAGGCCAGCCCGGGGAGGTCAGGGTGGAACGTGTAGCGGTCGGCGTCTAGGTGTACCCCGTCGAGGTTGACTACGTCGCGGATCTCGTCACTCAGAAACGGTAGGCACAGATCGAACCCAGTGCCGAGCACAATCCCGTCGAACTCCTCGGCATGCCCGTCGGCGAATGTCACCGTCGCATCCGCGATGGATTTCATCCAGGAACACACCGTAATTCGCCCCTCGGCCACGATTGGCAGGTACTGCTGGTTGAGCGTGATCCCGGCGGCGAAGAGCGACGGGTCGGGCGCCGGTGCGCCGTACTGCTCCGGACTTCCGCCAGCCTCGACCACGATCTCCTTCAGCTGCCGGTCGATCTCGGCTCCTGGGAGAGTCTCGCTCGCGAGTGTTCCGTATCGCGTGAAGATCCGGTGATCGGACGGGACTCCGCCGGCGAATTTCGGTAGGACGTACCTCTGTCGTCGCTGAGTTACTACGACGCGGGCCGCGCCGCTTTGGGCGAGTTCGGCGGCGATCTCGAGGGCGCTGATAGCGCAGCCGGCCACGAGAACCCGTTTGCCCCGATATGGAGCGGGCCCCCGGTAGTGGTAGGTGGAGATCGCTCCGGCCGAGCCTGCGAACGTGTCGAGGCCCGGCACCGGCGGGATAGCGGGGGCGTGGAATCTGCCACTCGCCACGACCACTCGTCCGAAGCTCTCCTTGCCGCTGGTGTGACTGACGAGCCATCGGGCGCCGTCGCGCTCGAGGAGGTCGACACGACTGCCGAACCGGATGCGCGACAGAAGGCCGAAGGTGTCGGCATAGCGATGCAAGTAGTCGAGAATCTCGCGGTTTGACGGGTAGACGTTGTCGCTGTCGTTCTCCAGGTCGCTGAAGGCAGTCATGATGCGACTTGTGTTGGTGTGCATCGTCGGCCAAACGCCGCTGCGCCCAACGATTCCCGTCCACTGGCCGCCCAGCGTCGGTACTTGCTCGAAGATTGTCGGTTCGAATCCTTGCGAGAGCAGCCAGCGCGCCACGACGAGCCCACCGGGTCCAGCCCCGATCACCGCGACCGTTCGCGTCATTGGGGAACTTTCGCATGACTGAGATCCAGGTGCGATCTCTTTGCGAATCGTGTTCGCGTATGCGTGGTGGGCAGCTTGGCGGTGACATCGTGTGCGGCCCATGGGTTCAACCAGATTGGTTCTGACCCGCTTTTCGCGCGGCCTCGGCAGCGTAAGGTTCGACCATGAACGTCGCAGGCAGGGTGCCGGACATTCACTATGCCAAAAGCGGCGGCCTGAATACCGCGTACTCCGTGATCGGCTACGGGCCCGATCTCGTCGTCGCGCCCGGGTTCATCTCACATCTCGACATCATGTGGGAGGGGCCGTCGGTCGTCCACTTCTACTCGCGGCTCGCGTGCTTCCGTCGCGTCGTCGTCTTCGACAAGCGGGGCACCGGCCTGTCGGATCCGGTGAGCACGCGCCGACGTTGGAAGAGTCCGTCGAAGACCTGGCCGCCATCATGGACGCGGCGGGATGCGAACGCGGCGCCGGGTCGGGCCTCAGCTTTGCCGCTCGCGGCGAGCACGCCCTCAAGGGTGTGGAGGGCGAGTGGGGGCTGTTCGGGGTTGAGGGTTGACGCGGTCGGCCTCGTGAGTTGGCTGCGGCGCCCTATCGTTCGCGAACCCCAGGCGATCGGCGATCAGGTGCCTCAGGCTCTCTTACGTGGGCAACCTCGCGTAGGAGCGGCTTTGCCGCAGAACGGATTTCGGCCATCTTCATGGCTCGCAGCGGATGTATGGCGAGTATCAGCGTGATGCGCTCTTCGGCATCAAGTACCGGTGCCGAAATCGTGGCGATTGGGTCTGCGCCGCGGGTGCTTTTTTCCGGCATGGAGCTGGCCGAAGCGAACTCCACACGCAACTGATCGACAATCGAACGCAGGTTGTGGGGGACCGCATCTCCGGAGAGCGTTCCAATTGCTTGGGCCGCCTGGCTCAACGCAGGTGTCATCCAGTCGACGTCGTAGCCACGCTCGCGCGTGCGGGTCAATAGGGTGCGCAGGCGCTCACGCAGACCCGCGTCGCCGGCGGCCCCGCGGGCAATCCATGCCTCCTGCTCGTCCGCGGTATCCCAGGCGGCGAAGGCGATCCCGAACGGCGGCGCATACGGTATCCGCTCGGTGGGAAGCCCTGCGACCGACGAGCTGTCCGGGTTATCGAAGGCCGTGATGACCAGTTCGTCGCCGCTGCGCTCCAAGACCGAAGCCGGCATGCCGGTCGCGTCTACGAGGCGCCGAACGGCGTCGCGCGCCGCGGCGGCCAATGGACGGGCTGCGTCGAGATGGGCTGCCATCAGCATCAAAGCCGGACCCAGGGCGAACTGCTTGGTCACCGGATCACGACTTAACCAACCCCGGTCAGACAGCGTCTTGAGGATGGAGTGCGCGGTCGCCTGGGACAAGCCAAGCTCGCGCACGATGTCCGAGAATCGAAAGCCGTGAACGGTTGGCCTGCCGAGCAATTCGAGGACATCGAGAACTCGTTCGGCCGGGGCTGAACTCGCTCCGCGCACCCTTGACTCCCTCCGGGCAACAACTTACGGTCATCTCAGCAGTTGGAGAACGATATCTCGAATAGTAGAGAATCCGACCTTGGGATGTGAAGCCGGTGCGTGCAGTCGTTTTGCGAGGCGGCGAATTGTCGGTCCGAGAAACGGTAGATCCCGTCCCCGGGCAGGGCGATCTGCTCCTCAAGACTCTGAGTACGGCGATCTGCGCGTCGGACGTCCACTTCATGGACCATCCAGAACTCGGGATCGACGATCCGACCGGACGCTCGCTCTATGACGCCGATCGCGACATCGTCATGGGCCATGAATTCGTTGGTGAGGTCATCGGCCACGGGCCAGGCTGTGGCGATGCCTTCCCGATCGGTGCGCGGGTGACGTCGATGCCGATCCGATTGGTTGACGGTGGCGCCGGTGGCGTGCGGATCATCGGACAGCATCCCGAGGCGCAGGGAAGTTTCGGGGAACTACTGGTCGTCCCGGAAGCCACGGCGAAGATCGTGGATGGAGCCATATCCAGCGACGCGATCGCCGTCGTCGACTGCTTCGCGGTCGGCGAGTTCTACGTGCGCTCCGCCAATCTGCAACGCGGTGAGGTACCGATCGTCATCGGCGCGGGGGCCGTCGGCCTCTCTGCGGTGGCCGCACTGTCCAGTCGTGGCATCGAGCCGATCATTGTGTCCGACTTCAATGCCGAACGCCGCGAACTGGCACGGACGGGATTCGGCGCCCATGTGTTGGTCGATCCCGCCGAAGAGTCGGTGTTCGACGTCTTCCGCAAGGTCCGTGCCGAACACAGCCTGGGCGGCTCGGCCGTGGTGTTGGAATGCGTGGGGGCGTCGGGGCTCATCGACAAGCTCGTGTCCGAGGCGGAGTTCCTGACGCGGATCTATTGCGCCGGCGGCTGGTACACCGGGGACACGCTGAGCATCACCGAGGCGACCCGCAGCGGATTGACCCTCCAGTTCGGTGGCGGCCCGATGCCGCAGGACTGGTTCGGCGTGCTCGACGCCGTCGTCGAGGGGCGGCTGGACCCGATGCCGAGCGTCGGCAGCGTCATCGGTCTCGACGAGGTGCCCGACGCGATCGAGCAGGCGCGCCGATCCGAGGGGCCACCCCGCGTCGTCGTACACCCGAATGGAGACGTCGCATGACCGACAGAGATGAGATCGTCGAACTCACGGTGCGCTACGCGACCGCCATCGACAGCCTCCAATACCCTTTGCTGACAAGGGTCTTCACTGACGACGCCCAAGTGGACTACGGCGAGATCGGTCAGTGGACCGGAGGTGCAGCGGTGGCCGAGTTCATGGCGGCTGCCCACGTCGGGGCAACTCACACTATGCACCGGATGACCAACCAGGCCGTCGACATCGACGGAGACACGGCGACAGTTCGGACCTACGTCGACGCCCTGATCCTGTTCGAGGGTGGAGGCGCCAACCCTGTTGGCTACTACGACGATCACGTCGTGCGCACTGGCGACGGCTGGCGGATCGCGCGCCGCACGTACACCTCGGTGCGACTCGTTGCGGTGCCAGCTGGATGAACCGACGAATTCGCGGCCAAGTACGGGTCGTGGGCGATCGTAGTCGGCGATGACGTCGGTATGGGAATGGCACTCTTCAAGTCGATGTCACGCAACGAGGTGGTTCGGTTGATCATGCAGGCAAGCCTCGACGTCATGGGTACCGATGCGCGGCAGGGGAGTTGAGGAGCACGATGTACACCCTTCGGTTCGACATGCGATCGCAATCACCGGGCACTGCTACCTCGGAGCTATACGCGGCGGCCAGTGAGATGTCGGCGTGGGCCGAGACCCGCGGGTGCGTCGCCGCGGTGCTGTGTGAACACCATTGTGCCGACGACGGCTACCTTCCGTCGCCGCTGCTTCTTGGCGCGGCCATCGCCGCACGAACCAAGCAGCTGATGCTCAACCTGGTGATCCTCCTGCCGCTCTACGACGTGGCTCGCCTGGCGGAGGACATCTCCGTACTGGATCACATCAGCGCGGGCCGGGCCACCTACGTCTTCGGAATCGGTTACCGCGCTGAGGAATACGCTCACTTCGGGTTGTCCATGTCCGATCGCGGTCGCCTTGCAGACGAGAAGCTCGGCCTGTTGCGCCGACTTCTCGGAGGGGAAGAGATTGAACAAGATGGCCGGCTGATGAAGGTGACCCCACGCCCGCGGACACCCGAAGGTCCCATGATGAGTTGGGGCGGAGCGAGCCTTGCCGCGGCGCGGCGTGCGGGACGGCACGGTCTGGGCCTTCTTGCCAACGGCGGGGTGCCGGGGATGCAGGAAGCCTATGAAAAGGCCTGCCGCGAAAGCGGCTTCGAGCCCGGCTTTGTGCTCATACCCGAACGAGATTCCGCGACAAATTGTTTCGTGGCCGAGGATGTCGATGCAGCGTGGGCCGAGATCGGAAAGTACCTACTCCACGATGCGATGTCGTATTCGGAGTGGAACCCCGACAATCAGGTGTCGGCCAACATCACCACTGCCAAGACGGTCGATGAACTCCGCCACACGTCGCCGTCTCACGTGATCCTCTCGGTGGAGGAGGCGAGACAGCGCCTCGCCAACGGCGAGATCTTCAACCTCTCACCGCTGTGCGGTGGGATTCCGCCCGAGATCGCGTGGCCGTACCTGAAGAGACTCGCCGCATTGGACTAGCCGAAAGACAAAACGCACAGGGAGGCGACGAATAGTGGCGAGTGACAACGTGCCTCGGATTTATCGGGTTGTTCACGTGGGCACTGGAATGACCGGTAGGGAGGCACTCCGGGCGGTCATCGACGATCCGGCTTTGGAGCTTGTCGGTGTCAAGGTGTCGACCCCGGAAAAGGCGGGGAAAGATGCTGGGCTTTTATGTGGGACTTCGAACGTCGGTGTAACAGCGACTGATGACCTCGATGCAGTGCTCGCACTCGCGCCCGACTGCGTGACCTACTGTGCCACCGCCGTTCGGCGCGAGGCCGAGGCGATCACCGACATCGTCACTTATCTCGAGGCGGGCATCAATGTCGTGACGATTTCGACCATTCCGATGGTCTATCCGGCGGCTGCACCGCCGGAATGGCGTGCTGCCGTGGAAGCCGCAGTGGCGAAGGGCACTTCGACTTTCTACGCCACCGGTGCCGAGCCGGGCTTCATCAGTCTGAACATCCCGACCGCCCTACTCGCCGGTGCCGGCACCGTCGAGTCCTATCGGATGGACGAGTACGCAATCGACTTGGACAAGTCCTATCCCATCTGGGATGTCTTGCACGAATCCATGGGCTTCGGAAAGCCAGACGGGCACGTGCCTGTCCGAATCGCCTCGGGAAAGGTCAACCACGACTGGGAGACCGTGGTGCGCTACATCGCCGACATCCTCGGACTAGAACTCGACGAGGTTGAACTGGATTGGGAAACACTGCTCGCACCAACGGATCTAGAGACCGCGCTCGGCATTATTCCGCAAGGGACGATTTGCGGGCACCGCTGGCAGCTCGCCGGTGTTGTCGGTGGGAGGCCGGCGGTCGCGGTGCAGTACTTCGCGACGGTGAGCTCCACACCCTGGCCGCAGCGTTGGCCGAGGCCGTCGAGGCAGGACCAAGGCGGCATGGTAATCCGAGTCGAGGGCCGGCCGAGCATGTGCTTGGAAGTGTACTTCGACCAGTCGCCCTCAGATCGGGTCAATCCGGGCGTGGCGGCGACCGCGCTGGCCGCAGTCAACTCGATCCCCGCAGTCGTCGACGCGCCGCCCGGCATGCTCGCTAATCCTTTGGCGGGTCCGGCAATCGTGAGCAGACAATCGCGAACGAGCCGTCGATAGAAATCACTCGAAGGCGATGACGCCGCGAATGTTCTTGCCGGCGCGCAGATCTTTCATCGCCTCGTTGATGTCGTCGAGCTTGTATCTTCTGGGTGACGAGTTCATCGAGCTTCAGCGTGCCGGCCTCGTACATCGACAACAGCATCGGCATCGCGTCGCGCGGATTCATCTCGCCGTACAGAACGCCCTTGAGGGTCTTACACGAGCTGACCATGTCGCCCAGGAGCAGCGGCACCATCATGTCGGTGATCTTCGCCATCCCGGTCAGCACACACGTTCCACCCTTGCGCAGCAGCATCATGGCCACCATCACGAGGTCGACCGGGACGACCCCCGGCGTCAGGATCACCCGATCGGCCATCACGCCCCACGTGAGTTCCTTGACCAGTTCCAAGGCGGCGCCGGCATCGATGGCGGTATGGGTGGCTCCGAACGTCGGCGCGATATCCCGCTTGAACTGAACCGGGTCGACAGCGATCACATGTTTGGCACCGGCGATTTTCGCGCCCTGTACCGCATTCATGCCGATCCCGCCGACGCCCACAACCACAACGGTGTCGCCGGGTCGAGTGCCGGCTGCAACCGTTCCTGAGCCGAATCCGGTCGTCACCCCGCAGGATACGAGTGAAGCTGCCTCCAGTGAGATCCAGTCGTTGATCTTCACCAGCGAGCGTTCGGAGGCGACGACATACTCAGAGAAAGTGCCTACCTGCATCATGGCCATCAGATCCTCGTCGCCGAGGTGGCGCCGCCGGGTTCCGTCGGTGGTCATGTCCTTGCTGTAGATGTCGGCACCCACATCACACAGGTAGGTATGCCCGGTGGAGCACCACCGGCAGTTGCCGCAGGCGGGGAAGAACGAGATCGCCACGTGGTCACCGGGTTTGAGGGTCTTGACCTCTGGCCCGACCTCCTCGACGACGCCAGAGCCTTCATGCCCGCCCAGCATCGGAAACCACTCCGGCACCGGAAGACCGGAGGCGCGCATCATCTCCTCCATGTCCTTCGTCGGCACGCTGTCCCCGGTGTAGAAATGCTCATCGGAATGACAGATGCCGGCGTAGGCCATCTTGACCAGCACCTCACCGGCCCGGGGCGGATCGAGTTCGACTTCGGTGACTTCCCAGTCCACGCCGACGCCGCGCAATACTGCAGCCTTGGATTTCACGATGGTCTCCTTCGTGAGTATCGGACAGGCTCAGCCCGCGGGCCGGCCAACGGTCTTGGTTTCGGTGAACTCGTCAAAGTCCTTCACCACTGTCTGAGTTCCTTGACCGAGTCTGACGGCCGAGCGGCCATGGTCAGGTAGGGGATGAAACTGCTATTGCCGCAACGGAGTACGGAATGCACAACCTCGACGAGATGGTCGGCGTCGATCAGACCGCCCTGCATCTGACCTTGGTCCATCCAGAGCCTGATCGCCTTGTCCAGCGCCTCAGGGTCCCACTTCTTGTTGAACTCGGTCTGCGAGTCGCCTGGACCACCGAAGCAATCCCCGACGGCCAATCGGGTGAAGCCGATCTCGGGATGCTCGATACGCCACGACTCGACGAGTTTGTCCAGCGCAGCCTTGCTGACTGCGTAGGCACCGAGAAGTGGCCACGGGGCGGTGTAGGACGCGCTCAGCGACGACAGGTACACCGCCGATCCGCCGGTCGCGGCCAGGTGTGGCGCCGCGGCGGCGGTGAAGAGGGAAGCGCCAGTCACGTTCGTAGCGAACAACTGTGCCCACTGATCGGCGCTCACCTCTGCGAGCGGGGCGAGGACGCCCATCCCGGTCGTGTAGACGATCGCATCCAACCCGCCGAGAGCGTCGACAATCTCGGACGCCGCCCGTTGGCAGGACGCTGCGTCAGTGACGTCGCAGACGACGGCGGCCGCCTCATTGCCCGCTTCTTTTGCGGCATTCTCCAGACGGTCTTGTCGGCGTGCGACAAACGCGACCTGCGCGCCTTTCTCGGCGAGGCCGATTCCGATGCAACGCCCGAGTCCGGAGGAGCCCCCCACCACGGCTACGCGGAGCACGGGTGCGTCAGACATTGAGCGTCGCACCGATCGATCCGAGGGACACCGCTCCTTCGCTCGGCGGCTTTTCCTTGAACAGCGGCGACGGTTCCACGAGGTGGTCGGCGACGCTGACCAGGATCATTTCCGCGGGCTGCATGCTTCTCCTTGGGCAGATGTTGGAAGCGACGTTATCAGAAGGCAGAAGGTCTATATGCGGATATGAAAACGAGCATTTCCGCCGAGCGATCGAGCGTTTGGAACGACGGTGAAAGCATTACCGTTGCACGATTTTTCGTGGCTGAGCCGAGAAGCTGAGCAGTAGCCGGTCGAGCACCATCGCTGCCCGTTCACGGGCCTTGGCGGGTTCAGCCGCGTGCGCGACCAGCAGCGAGGCCTCTTCCAGGGCGGCGACCAGCATGTGCGTCAGCTCGCCGACCGGCTGTTCATCGATGACGCCCTTCGCGATAGCTTCGCGCACCATCTCGTTGATGAGGGCAATGCTGTTGGCTTCTTCGATCCTGCGCAGCGTCTCCCAGCCCAGCACCACCGGGCCATCGAGGAGCATGATCCGCTGGACCTCTGGTTCGAGCGCCGACTCGAGAAAGCTGTGCAGGCCGCGCGAGAGCTTTTCCCACGGGTCATCCCCGGTGGGCGGGGAGGCAAGAGACCGCAGCGTCAGGTCCCGCTCCACCTCCTCGAACACGGCGCGAAACAACTCCGCCTTGTCCTTGAAGTGGTGGTAGAAGGCGCCGCGCGTGCCCACCCCGGACCTGGCGACCAGATCGCTGATGCTGGTGTTGAAGTAGCCCTTGTCGACGAACAACTCCCGCCCGGCGTCGATGAGGTCACGGCGGGTCGCCTCGCCACGTGTGCGGCGTTCATCGTCGGTCCCGCCTCGTTTCGCCATGGCGACGATCGTAGCAACATTCGCCCTGAATGTTGCTACAGCATTTCACGCGGCCGTCCGGAGCGGACTGGCTGTCTCGATGATCTTCATTAGTCCGCTCCGACGACCGTAGTAGAGGCGACGAAACGCGTCTTGCGTAATCCGCAAGCGGTTATTCTCAATATCTCGAAAGGCCTGTCGTCGGCCCGAAACGAGTTCGACGCGTGATGAACTCTAAAGGCCGAGTTGTATTACGACTCGTTCGACTTCGAGGTCGATCACGACCGAACAGAGGAGGATCAGTGTCGGTACGCGAACCGCTACGAGTCGTGCAGTGGACGACGGGCAACGTTGGGCGCCGGTCGGTTCGCGCGATTGCTGCGAACCCGAATCTTCAGCTCGTCGGCTGCTACGCGTGGTCAGCAGACAAGGTAGGGATCGATGCCGGTGAGCTCGCCGGCATCCAGCACCTTGGTGTGACGGCGACTGACGACGTCGACCAGCTGCTGGCACTGCAACCGGATTGTATTGTCTACAACCCGATGTGGCCCGACGTGGATGAGTTGGTGACGATCCTGTCCGCTGGCATCAATGTGGTGTCCACCGCTTCCTTCATCAACGGCCGCAACCTGGGGGAGGGCCGCGACCGAATCGAGGCCGCGTGCCAGCAGGGCTCCTCGACGATCTTCGGATCTGGTATCAACCCGGGCGCCGCCCAGTTGCTGGCGATAGTCTCCGCCACGCTATGCGACCGCATCGACAAGGTCGCCATCACCGAGTTCGGCGACAGCACGCTCTACGATTCGCCGGAGACCGAGAAGCCGGTTGGGTTCGGTCAACCCATCGACCATCCAGATCTTCAGCAGATGACGGCGACCGGAACGGCAATATTCCGGGAAGCGGTGTTGATGTTGGCCGACGCAATCGGAGTCGAACTCGATGACGTGCGGTGCTCGGCTGAGTACGCGCAGACGACGGAGGACCTTCATCTTCCCGCCGACTGGATCATCGAGAAGGGTTGCGTCGCAGGCGTGGACCTACGCTGGACCGGCAGCGTCGGAGCTCGCGAGGTCATCGAGATCAGAATGCGTTGGCGCAAAGGCCAATCGCTGGAGCCAGATTGGCAGATGAAACCCGGTGGCTATCTCATCGAGATAACCGGCCAGCCATCGGTGACCACGACACTCGACTTCCTCCCGCCCGCTGACTTCCAGGCCGAGAGCCTCAGTGACTTCATGGTCCTCGGGATGATCATCACGGCAATGCCGGCGATCAACGGCATTCCGGCAGTAGTCGCCGCCAGGCCCGGAATCGCAACCTACAACGATCTGGTGCTGACCACACCACGCGGGTTCCTCAGCGGCGCTTGACACCTCGCTGGGCCGACTAGCGACGAGGACGCCTGCGCACAAGCCGTGCGAATTCCTTCGCGGAGAGCACCAAGGAAGGCAATTCCAGTGATGTCAAAAGTGTTTCGGCCATCGCGAACGGCAGGGTGGTGGCTACGGAGCCACGCCCGTACTCGATGTGCCACGAGCCGGGGTGAATCGTGAGCCCTCGGGTATGCCCCTTCTCCAGGCATCCTCGTTCGCCCGGACGCAGTATCGTCGGAGCGATCTGATCCGATTCCAGATCGTATGAATCGATCTGGCCGGCGAGCAGGAACTTGTGAATCTCAACGTGCTTGTAGCGACCCGAAAAGCCTTGTGTACCTGAGGGCGAACCAAACAGTACGATGTACTCTCTGGGACTGAAGTACACCATGCTGACCTTGCCGAGAATTCCACCCGCCTTATTGCCGATCCAGCGTCCGCGAGTCGGGGCGATGAGGTCGGGGTACTCGGCTGACAGCATCTCGACGACGTGGTCGAGAAGTTCTCCGCCCTCCAGTGGGCCATCGACAGCCTCCTTCGCGATCTTCGCGAGAACCTCGATATCGATCTTGTACGGCTTCATCCGTAATGGGGCCTTTGCTTGTGAGACAAAATGATTCACGCGGCACGATCAGGCGAAGACAAGGTCGTCGCCCTCGGGTTCGAAGCCGGCCGCGACCATGAGTTTGGAGCCAGGCCGGAACCGCACGAGGTCCAGCATCAACTCTGCCACCTGTTCATTGGAGTAGTAGCTACGCACTTCCGCCCAGTCGGCGGCGGTGAAGGATTCCGGGGCCGTCAGGAACGCAAGAGTGAGTCGCAATACGACTTGCTGGTGTGCGGGCAGGCCGCTGTGGGAGGGGTCGTGAAGTTTGTCGACCACTGACTCGTCGAAGCCGCGTTCGATCGCAGCGTTCAGCCGTAGGTTGCGGCACATCGTGCAGTGCGATAGCCGGCCACTGAGGATCCGCAGTAGTTCGCGGGTGACTAGGTCGACGGACCCGGGGTAAGCCACTTTTTGGAAGCGCGCCTGTGCGGCGCCGAGCTGGGGTACGGCTTCGGCCAACGTGATGCTCGTCCTGGGCACGCTGCTCAATTCACCACCGCCTCGTGCCCAACACGAGGCGGGCCCGCTGCGTGGTTTCGAACAAGCCGCACGCGTAAGTGAGTACGAGGAACCCGCCTTCTCCGATTTCGGCGATCACTGCCCGTGCCTGTTCGTCATCTACCCCCTGGGCATCGATGAGGAGCTGCTCCGCATACTCCAAGCAGGCCCTGGTTCGACTGTCGAAGCTTGGTTCCGCCGTCCACCGCGCCAACGAGGCGACGAGCGTCTCGTCGAGCCCGGCGGCAGTCGCTTCAGGAGTACGACGCTCGAATGCCGCTGTGCATCCGAGTATTTGGGCTACCCGTAACCTGCACATCTCGAGGACGACCGGTGATACCAGGTCTTGAGCCCATAACGCATCTTCAATGTCGCGCAATGCCGCTGCGTAGTCCGCGCGGGCACCGGCGATGTCATCAAAGCGAATCTCGGCTGTGACACTGGCTTCCCGCTGCAGAACATCACCCGCCGGGTTTGAATCCTCGGTCGTCAGGATCATGTCCTCGGGCTGCATTTCTCTCCTTTGGCAGAGATCAAAGCGAGGCTAGCAGAATGCCGAAGAACGCTATGTGCAGTATACGGAAACGAGCATTCCCGATAGAAGTTAAGTGCCTCAACGAGGGGCGTGTGCGACACCGCCGTCGATGAAGAACGGGTGACCGGTTAGGTATCGAGAGGCATCGCTGGCGATGAAGACGACGACCGGCGCTAGATCAGCCGACGGATTCCCGAAGCGCCCGAGCGGAATGTTGGCTTCGTACTGCGCGCGCAGCTCCGGCTTGTCCGATAGATATTGCGTCAGGGACTCCGATTCGATCCCCGGGAAGATGACATTCGCCGTGATCCCAAATTCACCCCAATCGGTGGCGGCGGCGTACGTTAGGGAGGCGGTCGCGCCCTTGGCCATCGCGTAGTGGCCAAGGTTTGCGATACCGCCCCGCGCCGCAGCCGACGCCGTATTGATGATCCGACCGTGTCCCTGGTCCTTCATGTGTGGAAAGCACGCCTGCATGAACCAATAGCTGGCCACGGGGCCCGTCATCAACGATGTCATCAACATCTCGTCGGAGATGTCCGCCCATGGCGTGGGGTCCATCGCACCCTGGGCGTTGTTGACCAGGACGTCGACTCTGCCGTACGCGCCAATAGTTTCGTCGACTACATGCGCGACTTGCGCCTTCTGGCTCACGTCGCACTTCACCGCCAAGCAGGTGCCCCCGTCGCCTTCGATGCGGGCCTTGACCGTAAGCAACTCCTCAAGCACCAGATCGCAGATCACGACGGTTGCCCCGGCCGCGGCCAGGGCGACTGCCTCAGCTGCGCCTATGCCCCTGCGTGAACCCGTGACGATCGCAACCTTGCCGGCAAGCACACAGTTGTCTGTCACACGGGTCTCGCTATCGGTTTTGATCGGTCGGAAGAGCGACGGTGGGCTCGGCGCGAACGCTCAGGTGGGTCACCTCCGCGCGCGAGAATGAAGCTTCTCGATACGCCCAAGATCGCAGAGTGCATCTCCGACTGTCAAGAGATCTGGCGCCACCATGCCAATACGGTCGGGGCATAGGCGCATCTGCTAGGCAAGGGGGCGGTGATCATACCGTCGCTGAGAATGCGTATTTTCGCCGGGATCCGACCGCGCTTCCGCGGGTAATAGGTTGGCGATCAACGAGTTCCGTCGGGTCTGGACTAGGTGGTGGGGGCGCCCACACGCAAGCGTCGATGGCTGTCCGTTGACGTAGATGTGAGCCTGTCATACGCTCCTCGGACCGTGCCAAGGCCTCGGTCGGTGTCAACGCTGTCGCGTCAGGCGGAGAAGAGCTCAGCATGTCCATCAACCGAACCATTACCTCCGTCTTCGAAGCCGACCTCCCGGTTCTGAAGTACGAACTGACCGCCACGCCGGCGGATGCGTGGCCCGAATTCGAACGCGCGCAGCGCCAGGCCCCGATCGCGATCGGCCCGGTGGGCGTTGAAGTGCTCTCCTACGACTTCGCCCGGGCAGTCCTTCGTGACACGCGGTTCGCCATCCCACCCGGCATCAACCTGGCAGCACAGGGCATCACGTCAGGTGCGCTGTACGACAAGGTGATGGAGACGCTGCTGTGCCTGGAAGGTGCTGAGCACCAGCGACTTCGCCGACTCGTCTCAAAGGCGTTCACGCCAAGGGCGACGGCCCGACTGCACGACACCATCCATGACTTCGTCAACGGCCTCATCGATCAGGTGGCGGACGCTGGCCGGTGTGACGTCGTCCCGGACATCGCGGTGCCGTATCCGATTGCGATCATCTGCGCGCTTCTCGGCGCCCCCCGCGAGGATTGGAAACTCTTCTCAGCCTGGACGGGAGACGTCTCGAAGGCGTTCATGTTCACCGTCGATCTCGCCGAGGTCGAGCCCGTCGTCATGCGCGCGTGGGGCGAGCTTGACGACTACGTCGACGCCATGATCGATCGACGTCGTCACAACCTGACCGAAGATCTCGTCTCGGATCTCGTCCGGGCCGAGGACGATGGGGACCGGCTCACTTCGGAGGAGCTGAAGACGCTTGCGGCCAGCCTCTTGATGGCAGGCACTGACACCACCCGTAACCAACTGGCGGCATCGGTGCAGGTGCTCTGCGAGCATCCCGAGCAATGGGCTTTACTGCACGACCATCCCGAGCTGGCCATGGGAGCGGTCGAAGAAAGCATCCGTCATTCGCCTGCGGTATGCGGTGCACCCCGGATGGCCTCCGGTGACGTGGAATTCGGTGGATTCCTCTTCCCTTCGGGCACTATCCTTCAGATCAACACGTTTGCCGCCAACCGAGATCCAGACGTCTACGACCATGCAGACCGTTTCGACATCAGGCGCGACGACGCACCCGCAATTCTGACCTTCGGTGGCGGCGTCCACTACTGCCTTGGTGCAAACCTCGCACGGGTCGAGCTTGCCGAGGCACTGACGATCCTTGCCCACCGTCTTCCGACTGCGCGACGGGCCGGACCCGCACCGTGGAAGCCCCTCCTTGGTTTGTCGGGGCCGACGAGCCTTCCGATCGAATTCGAAACTGCTTGCGTCGCAGCGGCGTCTTCGTAACCGCCGGCGCCCGGGAGTGTTCGGACTACGGTGCCGCTGGGACTCGCGAGCGGCTTGATCCAATATGGAGGACGTCGGTCATGAACCTACCGGAAGACAACAAGAAGCTCGTCATGGAAGCCATGGCGGCCATGAACACGTTCGAGAGAGATGCTTACGAGCCCTACCTCGCTGACGAACCCGTGTATTGGGTGGGCATGAATCGCCAGGTTGGCAGGGAAGCGATTCACGCCAACATTGGTTTGGCCCGCCTGCTTTATCCGCAGCCTGGGGCCGCAACCACGGAAGTCCTTGCGATTCTGGCAGATGGCAACTGGGTGTCAGTGTTGCTGATTCGGAGAGCCCCGACGAATCTCGTCGCCAAATACGAGAACATGTATGCGATCTTCTACGAGGTGATCGACGGCAAGATCGCGACGATGGTAGAGAACCTGGACACGGCTCTCGCGCAGCAATCCTTCGACTTCAGCGCACTATCGCCGGCGATCGGTAACGATCAGCACAGTCCGGAGTCCTAGCCGGAGACCGTTGCCGAGGGATTAGTCCGAACGCACGATGCCGCGCACCTGCATCAACCCGAGTTCGCTATGCGACTTGAATCCTGGTGGGGCATCGCATATTGCGGGAATCGAGTTCACGGGCTCCATCGCCGTCCAGGCGTAGCCGATGTAGCCGGGCTTCGCGTTGTCTCGGGCATCTTGGCTTCCCCGCAGGATCAGCTCGGTGCCCGGATCCCCCTCGATGACCACGCGGTAGTGGTAATACGGTTCCCAATCGGGCCGCGGTTCGATGGCGTCGTGTTCGATAAACGAGTAGAGCTCGTGCAGCGTGATGAACGGCTTGCCCTCCACCCACGCCGTCCATATGTGATGCTGCGAGGCTACGGTGCCTTTCTTGATCACTCCTTTAAGGCCTGGCATGTCCATGTCTTCGGTTCCCTCGTAGGGGATGTCGCGGCTAGCAGTGCCCAACTCGACGTCAGTGGTGAACTTTTCGACCGTCTTGCCCAGTCCCTCGACCACCATCGTCAGAGACTGTGCAAACAACGACCAGGCCTCTTGGAAGAGATTGCCCTTGGCGAACTCGGTCGGAGTCTTCCCAAATCCCATCTCTTCCAGATACTTCAACGTGTCCTTGTTGAAGTTCACCGCCTCGTAGATGTGGATGTGGTCGGTCTTGCCGACGATCCGGGCCAGCGTTAGTACGAGGAGGTCCGCCGCATAGCCGGGATGGATGCCACCTCCGTGGAACGACGTGCCGCCCGCTTGGCAGGCTGATTCGATCTTGTCGATGTCGGCACTGTTGGTCTCTGTTCGGTGCCACCATGCGCCACCCGAGGCGACCACGCTCTTTCCCCCGCGAAGGAGGCGGCAGATCTCATCGACGTCCGACCAGAGCGGTGCATAGAAGACGCAATCGGCGTCCAGTGCCTCCAGAGCGTCTTTGTCCGTGGTGGCGAGCACGCCGATAGGCGCTACGCCGACGAGTTCGCCGGCGTCCTTGCCGACCTTCTCCGGCCGATTGCAGAGCACCCCGACGACTTCGAAGGTCGGGTTGTGAGCGAAATGGCGTAGCGCCAGCGTTCCGACGTTGCCCATGCCCCACTGGATTACGCGATACTTTCTATCTTTCGAAACCGTCTGGTTCTCGGCCGACAGGGTCTGCGTCACAACTAACTCCTCATTGGTATTCAGCCATGGCACCACGACCAATGCGCAGGGCTGTGCCTGCAGTGGGCGACGCCCATCGACTCCCAGCGAGAGAGTCGAGACGAGATTATCAGTTGATTAGAGGGGCTATAGGCAATTTTCGGAAATGCATGTTTCCGTCGATTATCAGGCGCGAATCCGTTGCGAAACGGACATCGCTGCATAGGCTTTCGATTCACTTTCCTCGTGGGCAGGGCGCTGTCGGAAAGTCAACATTCGTCATGTATGTTGCCGGTATGGCAGACGAAGAGGTTCGGGCCTTCGGTTCGGTTGCGCCGCTGAAGGTGGGGCTGCTCAACGACTATCCGACGAAGACCGGGACCGACAGCAACACGGTCGATGCGCTTCAACTGGTATTCGCCGAAGCGGTGGCGTCCGGCCGCATCGACCGTCCTATCGAGCTGCTGCAGCGCCACGTGATCGGGCTTCCGAACGGCACTTATCAGGCCGTCGAGCGCGCCTACGACGAACTCGTCGATGAGGGTTGCCTGGTGATCTTTGGTCCATGGGTCTCCGACAATGCGGTGCCGTTGAGCGCGCACATCGAGAAGGTTGCAAAGGTGCCGAACATCATCTTGTCCGGTTCGGAGGGCGCGCTCGGTGAGTGGTGCTTCGCGCTGAACAACGGCTCCATGCCCGAGGAACCCGTGATGCTGGCCGCAGTGATGATCGGCGATGGACGCTCCCGCATCGCCATCGCCTATGAAGCGTCCCTGATCGGCAAGGAGTACCTTGCCTTCGCCGAAAAAGCCTACGTGGCAGCCGGTTTGAAGATCGTTGCTACCGTGGCGATTCCCCAGGTCGAGGCCGAGAAGTCCGAGACGGTGGCGGTGTTACGGGCGGCGGAGCCCGACGCGTTGGTGCACGTCGGCTTCGGGCACGGCCTCTGGGGCTTTACCGATGCCTTGCGCGCGGTCGGCTGGGACCCGCCGCGGTACACCACGACAGCCTTCGAGATGGCGCACATCAATGCCGAGTGGATGCGACACCTGTCGGGCTGGATCGGGCTGGACAGCTACGACGAACGCAACGAGATCGGCCAGGCTTTTCTGGACCGCTTCGAGGCCCGCTATGGACGCCGGCCGGGGAATTCGATGCCGTTGCTCTGCCATGACGCCGCGACGGTCATCACGCGCGGTCTGGCGGCAGCGCGCCCGCTGACCGGCGAGGGGGTCAAGCTGGGCATGGAGCAGGTGAAGCTCGTTCCTTCGGCCAGCGGCGCCCCCGGCACGTCCCTGCGGTTCGGGCGGTTCATCCGGCAGGGCTGGATGGGAACGGACTACCTGATCGCCCGGCGGGTGCTGCCCGACGGCAGCGACCACGTGTTTCATTCTGCGCCAAGCGAATACATGTCACGCGCGGTCGGCGTCGCGATCCGATAGTCGAATCGCTCCGAACACCGGCGCCGTCACGATGCCTGACGGCTGGGCCAATACATAGGGGACGGCGCTTACGGCACTCATGCCGATCATCAGGTGACCGGGTTGAGCGTGTTGACCGTTGGCGATCGCGCCATCCCAGCCGACATCGAGCTGGAGCTCGAAACTCGGCACTCCTTTGATGACGGCGCGGATGAGCGGGGCCTTTTCGCCGGGTGCCAGCGGCTGCAGACCCCATTGCGGGAGGTCGCGGGTGAGCACCCATTCCTCGTGGATGGCCAGCAGCGGACGGCCCGACCACCGGCCGACCCAGGAGAACCGCTGCCCGACAACGGTTCCCGCCTTGATGGTTCCGACTAGGACTTCGATGTCATGGGGAAGCGTGGTGGCATCGACGCTCACCTCGATGTCCGACAGGGAGATGCCGAGAACGTCAGCCGTCGCATTCAACGTCTGGCGGTAGGCCATGTCGAGCTTCTTGATGATCGGGGAGTCGACGCTGACGTCCTCGGGTGGCCGTCCCATGCCCATCAGGTCGATCAGCATCGGCCTGCTGTCGACGGCCGAGACGTCGGTCGCCTCGTACAGGTCGATGCGGTCGATGGACTTGGACAGTCCGGTGACCGTCGCGACGAGCCGCTCGAACATGAAACCGGGGTTCTCACCGGCGGCGTGGAAACGCGAGTTGCCGGCACGGCAGGCGTCCACGAAGGCCGCCTCCGTCGTGGCCCCGTACGTGGGCAGGTGGTTGTAGGACGTCGTGCTGATGACGGTGGTGCCCGCCGCGAGCAGCCGACAGATGTCCTCAGCATTTGTCTCGACCGCGTGCGCCTTGCTTGCCGCGTGAATGACCACGTCGGCGGCCAGTGCGACGATGGCAGTCTTGTCGGTTGTCGCGCGTACGCCCGTGGTGGGCGGCAGTCCGCAGAGCGCCCCGGCGTCCAGACCGTCTTTTTCCGGGTCGTAGACCAGCACGCCGACGAGGTCGAACTGCGGGTTCTCGATGAGCTCCTGCAGCGAGGTGCGCCCAACGGCGCCCGTCGCCCACTGGGCTACCCGAATGGCCAATCGAATGCTCCCGGTTGTGTTTTCGCCGTACCGTCGTGGCTTTTACGGGTCAACCTACACCATGAACGTTTTCAACCAACAGGGTGTATGTTGATCGTGCTGAAAGGAGCGGGTAGATGACAGAACCGACAGCAGTCGAGGACATCGACCAACAGATCCGGGACGCACAGGACAACTTCAATGCGGGCATGGGAGCAGACGGGGATGCGTCGCCCTATCCACTGTTGCGCGAGCTCCGGGCGAAGGGGCCGGTGCACGCCGGATGGCCGGAACTCGGGATGTTGGGCAATACGGGTGGCGGCCCACCGACGTTCACCGCGTACACATTCGATGCCGTCAAGGCCATCTTCACCGACAACGTCAGCTACAGCACCCGGTGCTACGAGGACGTGGTGCGGCCTCTGCAGGGCCCGACCATCCTCGAGATGCAAGAGCCCGAACACGCCGTCTACCGCAAGCTTCACGAGTTCGCGTTCGCGCGTTCCTCGATGAAGCGGTGGGACACCGAACTCGTCGGTCCGCTCGTCGATGGCACCATCGCCAAGCTCAAGGATGCCAAGCGCGCCGACCTGGTCGCTGAGGTGTTCATGCCCATCCCGGTTCGGGTGATTGCCGCGCTGCTGGGGCTTCCCGAGGCCGATGTCGGGACGTTCCACCGACTGGCGATCGACCTGCTGGGTTTCCGCGGCGACATGGATACCGCGATGCGGGCATCTGCGGCGATGAAAGAGTATTTCGTCGGCATCTTGGCTGAAAAGCGTGAGTCGCCGCAGGACGACATGGTGTCGATATTGGCGGGCGCCGAAGTCAACGGCGTCAAGATGTCCGATGAGCAGATCTACGGTTTCATGCGGAATCTGCTGCCCGCCGGCGCGGAAACCACATCACGGTCGACCGCGAGCTTGGCGATGGGATTGCTGACACATCCGGACCAGCTCGACGCGGTGCGCGCCGACCGAAGCCTGCTTCCCCAGGCGATAGAGGAGGGAATTCGTTGGGAGACACCGCTGCTCAACTTTATGCGGGAGGTCGCTGTCGACACCGAGCTCGGTGGTGTGGCAATCCCCAAGGGTGCGACGATGATGGTCAATCTGGGTAGCGCCAATCACGACGAGAGCCGGTGGGGCGACCCCGAGAGCTTCGACATATTCCGAGAACGGAAGCCGCACATCGGCTTTGCGCACGGCGCGCATGTGTGCCTGGGGATGCATCTCGCGCGGCTGGAGAGCATGAAGATCTTCAACGCCCTGTTCGACGAACTGCCCGGTCTACGCCTGGACCCGGATGCCCCGAAGCCATACGTGACCGGGGTGATCTTTCGCTCACCGCCGCGACTCGACGTGGTGTGGGACTGAGCGCATGCCGGTGACACGCGTAATCCAGTGGGCCACTGGGATCACCGGAACGATGGCCTTGCGTCATGTGATCGGCAGCCCGGACTTCGAACTGGTCGGGGTGCGGGTATACGACCCAGCCAAAACCGGCCTCGATGCAGGCGTGCTGTGTGGGCTGCCAGATACCGGGGTGACGGCGACGAACGACCGCGACGTCCTCGTCGACGCCGATGCCGACGTCGTGCTCTATATGGGCAAGGTCGAGATGGACACGCCTGGCTGTTTCACCGACGTCTGCGACCTGCTGGCCTCGGGTAAGGACGTGGTGGCGACCGGCAGCCGGTTCATCCACCCGCGTTCGCTCGACGAAGCCCTCGCCGAAAGCATCGAAAAGTCCTGCCAGACAGGTAGTTCGTCATTCCTCGGTTTGGGATTGTTCCCGGGCTTCGTCGGAGAGTCGCTGGCCCCGGTGCTGTCGCGGTTGGCTCAGCGGACCGGCCGCATCAACGTGCGGGAGGTGCTCAACTATTCGACCTACGCCAGCCACGACCTGATCTTCAACGCGATGGGATTCGGGTTTGCGCCGGATGACACCACGCCGTTGTTGACCAACACCGACTACGCGGCCAGCGCGTGGATCGGCTCTGCGACGGTGTTGGCGCGGAGCTTGGGCTTGGAGATCCGTTCGGTCGAGGGTTATCGCGAGGTCGCCACGACACCGCGCGGCCTGACGGTGGCCGCCGGCGAGATACCGGCCGGCACCGTCGGGGCGATGCGGTTCGGCGTGGTGGCCGACTGCGGCGACATCACCCTGGCCGTAGAGCATTTGACTCGGATGGCCGACGATCTCGCACCCGACTGGCCGAGCGAGATCGGATACGAGGTCACGTTCGACGGTGAGCCCAATCTGAGGTTGCATCTGGTCGTGGGGTCAGACGATCAGGATCACGCCGAGCAGGGGTGTCTGGCGACTGCCATGCACGCGATCAACGCGATTCCGACGGTATTGGCCGCAGAGCCCGGCCTCTACGACCTCTCGACGATCGGTCCGTTCTGCACGCTTAATGGGCATCGGTGGCGTGTATGACCCAAGGCTCACGTGTTTTGGGCGGCCACCCGGGATCGCTCCTTGATCGAGGCGACCACGCCGCCGTCGTTGAGGATGTCGGTACCGGTGAGGTAACCGGCTTTGTCGCTGGCGCAGAAGGCAAAGAGCTCTGCCATCTCCTCGGCCTTACCCCACCGAGGTACGGCGGCGTCGGTGACCATTGCGCCTGCGCCGGCGGCCTCCTCTAGCCTGCCCATCTCGGTGTCGACGGACCCCGGAGACACCGACACGATGCGGAGACCCCGGCCGTTGAACCTTTCGGCTTGCGACCAGCTGTACCACCTGACGAAGCTCTTGCTGACCGCGTACGCGATCCCGGATCGCGCCTCCGGACCAGCGATGTCACACGCCGCCAGCATGTCGCGCATGAAGGCGGCTTCGTCTACGAACGCCACGGGGAACTGAGCAGCTGGGATTATCTCGTCGGGCATAACGTGCGCCGCCATCGACGCGACGTTGACGATCGCCGTACCCTCCCCGGCAATCTGGAAGAAGACCTCGTTGACGTTGAGGGTGCCCAACGCGTTGGTTCGCATGACGTAATCGGCCTCGCCCATGCTGGGGCTCACCCCTGCAGTGTGGATCACCGAGGCGAGTGTGCCGAGCCCGGCAGCGGTTTCGAACAGCCGGACGACCGCGTCGCGGTCGGTGACGTCGCAGTCGACGACAACGGGCGTGATGCCGAGGTCTGTCATGTCGGCGGCAACGCCGTCGAGTCGGTCCTTGCGCACATCGGCCAGGACGACCGTCTGGTCTTGTCCGAGGAGCTTCGCGGTAGCCGAACCCATGCCACCCGCGCCACCAGTGATCACCGATACTTGCGGCATTGCACACCCTTCACGCAGTTGTTGGCCGACGTTCACCGTCGCCACCGGTGACGTAGCCGTCGTGGCGCGGCGAGGTCCGCCTCGCCGAGGCGGAGACATCGGACGCCTCGACGCATTTCAGATTCTCGCATATGAGAATAACTATTCTCTATAAGCTCATCTTCGTTCGGCCGACTGGGACCGACAGAAGCGATTGGATTTCCAAGCATGATCGACTTCAGCGGCAAGGTCGTGCTGATCACCGGTGGCGGCGCCGGTATCGGTCGCGAGACGGCGCGGCAATTCGCTGGACTGGGCGCCAACGTTGTGGTGCTCGAGGTGGACGGGGCGCGGGTCGGTGAAGTGCGGTCCGAACTCGGGCCCGACTCGCTTGTCGTGGAGGGGGACGCGACGGATGCAGAAGACGTGGCGGCGCTCGCGCACGACATCCGTGCGAGGTACGGCCGGCTGGACGTATTGGTCAACAACGTCGGTCATTTCGTAATCCGGCCGACACCGTTCGAGAACATCACCGACGAGCAGTTGGACGACATCTACCGGGTGAACCTGAAGCACGTCTTCCTGGTCACCCGCGTGATGCTTCCGCTGCTCCGGGTGGCTGGGGCCGGTGCAAGCATCATCACCATCTCGTCGATCGAGGGATTTCGCGGCATCCCGCGATTCGCGGCTTACGGTGCTTTCAAGGCAGCGATCACTGGTTTCACGCAGAGCCTCGCCCTGGAGCTCGGTCCCGAGGGGATCCGCGTCAACGTGGTCGCGCCGGAGACGACCGACACCGCCCAGATACCGCTCGACCGGATGATTCACGAGTCGCAACGCCACAACATCCCCAAGTGGATACCGCTCGGAAGGTTCGGTACACCGTCGGACATCGCAGGTTGTGTCCTGTTCCTGGCGAGTCCGCTGGCGAGTTGGGTCTCGGGCACCGTGATTCATGCCGACGGTGGTGCGCTCGCGGCAGCAGGCTGGTATCAGGACGATCAGGGCGGCTGGACAAACACGCCCGTCATCAAGGGCATCAGTTCGCGTCCGGCGGTCCCGTGAGCATTCTCATCGTTGGCGGAGCCGATCTCGCGTATGCCGTTCTCATTGTGCTGGGAGGCCGGTGTTGACTTTGTTCGCGCTGCTGCACGGCGGCCTGCATCACGGTTCGTCGTGGGATCTGGTTGCTCCTGAGTTGGTCACGCGCGGCCACCAGGTCGTGGCGCCGGACCTGCCGGTGGACGATGACGGTGCGGGTGCGATGGAGTGGGCTCGCGTGGCGCTCGCCGCCATCGATTCTGTGCCGAATCATGGCGATCCACAGGACATCATCGTGGTCGGACATTCCATCGCGGGCCTGTGCGTGCCTGTCGTCGCGACATTGCGGCCAGTGCGCAGGATGGTCTTCGTCGCGGCACTATTGCCGGTGCCGGGCGAGCCGTTCGCCGATGAGTTCGCGGCGAATCCCGGTGCTATCTCGTTTCCGGCGCCGCAGGCCACCGGTGCGGGACCGTTCGGCTTGACCTGGGAGTCTGTACGGGAAGGGTTCTATCACGATTGTCCGGAATCCCTTGCGCGAGAGGCTTTCCGCACGCTGCGGCACCAGTCCTTCACGGTGTTCACCGAGAGGTGTCCCTTGACCATTTGGCCGGAGGTGCCGTCGACCTATGTCCTCATGAAAGACGATCGTGCCCTGGAGGTCGGGTGGGTGCGACGAAACGCCGTCGATCGGGGGGCCGAGGTGATCGACATGGACGGTGGCCACTCACCGTTCCTCGCGCGTCCGACCGAGTTGAGCGACGTACTGTCCGACATCGCAGTCAGTGCCTAGCTGCCGGTCACACCCACATCGACAGAGATCGCCGTCGCCGTGACGAACTTCGACTGATCTGACGCGAGCCATGCCACCGCGTTGGCGATGTCCTCGGGCATCGCGACGGCGTTCGGGATGAGTTGCTTGCTGAAGCCGTGCCGCAGAATGGGATTCGATTCGGCCGCTTGGGTCATCGCCTCGACCATGCGGCCGCTTCCCATCGGTGTCACGACCGAACCCGGATGTAGGCTGTTCACCCGGATGTTGTGCTTGCCGAGCTCGGCGGCGAAGGCCCGGGCGAGCCCGGTGACGGCGTGCTTGCTGGCGGTGTAGGCGATCATGAACGGTTCCACAGTCACTCCAGCGGCTGACCCGATCAGGATGATCGACCCGCCGCGCCCGCCCGCGATGATGTGCTTGGCGCCCGCCATGACGGTGTTCCAGGTACCGACGAGATTGATGTCGACGGTATCCTGAAAATCACGCGCCGAGACCTGATCCCATATCTCCGGAACACAGATTCCGGCATTGGCGACGATGACGTCGAGCCGGCCAAATCGGTCGACCCCGTCCGCCACGGCGGCGCACAGGCCGTCGTGATCCCGGGTGTCCACAATCGCGGTGACGGCTCGCCGCCCGTTGGCTTCCACCAAGCCCGCAGTCTCGGTGAGCTCCTCCGGAGTGGCCGACTCGTAGGGGACACTTGGTGGCAGGGGTCCGGCTATGTCGACGAGGATGACGTCCGCGCCCTCGGCGCTGAGTCGTTCGGCGTGTGCGCGACCCTGCCCGCGGGCGGCCCCGGTTATCAAGGCGACTTTGTCGGTCATGCTTGGCACGTAAGGATCCCAACTAGGTGGCGGAGTCGGCGAGGACGGCATTATGCGGTGCCGTGATGGGCAGGTCCAGTGACGTCGCGATGCCCGGAGCCGCGTTGACCACGTACGGGATGGCATTGACGACGCGCATGGCGGTGGCCTCCATCGCGTTGTCGTTGGCGGACGCGGGGGTGTCCTCGGTACCGAGCCGCAGATCGCACTGAATGTGGGGTTGGCCCTCGATGATGAGGCGATACGTGCCGTTGGGCGCAGAGGCCCACTCCGGCGCGAGATCCGGCGCCATGCGGTTGATGTGTTCGATGGTGATCACCGGCTGCCCGTTGACCACACCGGTGGTCTCGGCCCGGACCGCGCCACACGTGCCGGCCGGGATGGTGCCGCAGGCGACGTGAAGATCACGAGGCGTGATCACCCGTTCGTACTTCTCCGTGACGGATTCGAGTTCGACGCCGAGCGCCTTGGCGACGAGTCCGATCGGTGGGCCCCACGCGAAGGACTGCGCCCCGTCGAGTTCTAGCATCGGTGTGTAGTCCAGCGGTTCGCCAAATCCCATGGCCGTGACCATGAGGTCCCTGTTGGGGTATGCCGAATAGTCGAAGATCTCCTGCGCGCGAATCGAGCGGATCGTGTTCGACAACGTAGTCAAAAGGACCGCGAATTGGTCACCGGCAAAGCCGGGTTCGATGCCGGAGGTGTAGATGGTGACACCGCCGGCCAGTGCAGCGGCCCGCACCGTGTCGGCGAATTCGGGAATCCACCTGTCGGGAAACATCATTCCCGGTGTATTGGTGGTGACGACGTTGAGCCCGCCGTGGAGTAAGCGAACATAGTCACGGACCGCGGCGGCGTCCATCTCCGCGCTGGCAGCACCGTAGACGACGCAATCGGGTTTGAGCGCGATGATGTCGTCGAGATCGTTGGTCGTGGTCACCCCGATCGGGCCGAGCCCGACGATCTCGCCGGCGTCGCGTCCGGTCTTCTCGGCACTGTGCACCCAAACCCCGACCAGTTCGAGATGCGCGCGTCGCGAGATCGCACGGATCGCCAGGCTGCTTATCCAACCCGTGGAGATGACGGCAATCCGTAATGGCTTGAGGCTCATGATCTTTGTTCCTTCTGGTTCACAGATCGGGGATTGGCAGTTCTGAGTTCGGTCCCTGCAGTCCGCCGTCGACGACGAAGGTCGAGTTGGTGGCGTAGCAGTCCCGCGTGGAGAGGTACAACGTGAGCCGCCCCAGGTCTGCGACGTCGCCGATGCGATGCAGAGGCGTCCGCTCCTTGAGCTTCTCCTCGGATCCCGGCATCAGGTCGAAGCTCGACTGCAGGCCGGTCGTCATGAATGCGCCGAGGGCGATGGCATTGACCCGGATCTTGGGTGCGAGCTCCTGCGCCATGGCCCGGGTCAGCGCTTCGAGCCCGGCCTTGGCTACGGAGTAGGGAAGTAATCCACGGATGCCGAATCGACCTGCGCCGGAGGAGATGTTGACGATGGAGCCGCGGCCCACCTCCAGCATGTGCGGTACGACGAGCTGACTCATGATGAATGCCGAGGTGACGCAGTAGTCAAAGGTGTTGCGCAGATTGTCGTCGGTGAGGTTCAGGAATGGGCCGTAGGTGGCAAAGCCCACGTTGTTCACCAGGATGTCGATGCGGCCGAACTCGTCCACCGCCGTCTTGACGACCCGCTCGCTGTCTTCGCGCTCGAGCGCGTCGGCGGTCAGCGCAAGACCCTTCCCGCCCGCGTCCCGGATGTCCTTGATGGTCCCGTCCACCTCTGATGATGTGCGTGCTGTGCCAACGACTGTCGCGCCTGCTTCAGCAAGTACCTTCGCGATTCCCTCGCCGACGCCGCGCCCGGCGCCCGTCACGATCGCAACTTGTCCGTCGAGTTGGAACTGTTCGAGTGCCACGGATGCCTCTCCCTAGGATGTGCCGGCGATAACCGAACTTACCGTCTGAGAACGCGCATTTGCGCGAATCGAGAACTTCGCTTTCGGCCCGCTCGTAGAGTCATGCCTATGACGGAGTCACTGCCGCTGCTGCACCATGTCGTCTTCGCCATCGGCATCGAGCGTCTGGATCGCGCCGCCGATTACCTCAGTGCGCTGGGTTTTCAGTTCGTGGCATTTGAACACGAGGAACTTGGCCTTCAGATCAGACTTGATTGGGACCACGGTTTCGAACTCATCGCGCCGACGGTCAACGCACCGACGGAGGCGGGGACGGCAGCTGACTTCCTGGCACGTAACGGCGACGGCTTGTTCTCGGTGGTCGTCCGAACCGCCGATTGTGATGAGTCCGAGCACATCGCGTTGCGCTACGGCGCGAAGTCCGACTTCCGCCAGCACGTCGAGGGGGACGGCTTCGAGGTCACCGAAGTAAAACTGGAGCCGCTTTTCGGCATCCCGCTGACTCTGCTGAAGACCAATCTGCCATAACGTCCAGCGCGGTCAGCTCTTGGCCAGTAGCCCGCTCAGCTGATCCGCCAGGTCGGACTTCTTGATTTTCCCCGTCGCAGTGAACGGCAGCTGCTCCTTCTCGGTGACCCAAATGAACTTCGGCACCTTGTACGCAGAGATGTGTTCTCGCAGCTGCGCCTTCAACGCCTCGCCGTCCAGGGCAGACGCACCCCGGGGAACGACCGCGGCGGCGACCACCGTGCCACGATCACCGTCCCGCGCGCCGACGACATACGCTTCCAGTACTCCATCGCAATTCGTCAGGGCCAGTTCGACTTCGGCGGGAGTGACGTTGGTACCGCCACCGGTCTTGATCAGGTCTCCCAACCTGCCAGTGAACCGGATCCAGCCGTCCTCTGCCTGAACCCCGCAGTCGCCCGTGCGGTAGTAACCGTCCGGCGTGAACACGTCCTCGCGCTCCCGCTTGTACAAGCGTTGCATCAGCGAATAGCCCCGCGCCCAGATCTCGCCTTCGGTGCCGACCGGAACCGGCTGCCCGGATTCCGGGTCGACGACGAGGTGCTCGAGCCCGTCGATCGTCAAGCCGCCGGTTTCGGCCCGCTCGGGCGGCTGAGGCTCATAGGGATCGACTCCCACGTGGTTTCCGCAGAGTTCGGTCATGCCCAGCGCATTAGGGCCTTTCGGTCGACGATCGTCCGGAACGATCGCGGGCAGGCTGCTGCGAATCACCGAGGTCAGATCGCGCTTGGCGAAGTCGGGGTGCTCGGCCATCGTCTTACCCTGCTGCGGCCAGCCAAGAACGATGGTGGCACGGTGCGCTTCGATGAGTTGGAGGGCGTCTGCCGCGTCAAACGCCGGCTGCGTGATCAGCGTCGCGCCGTGATGGATGACCGCATTCAGCCCGGTAATGAGTCCCCCGACCCAGAAGAACGGCATCGAGGTGAACATCACCGAGTCGTTGGCGACGCCGTAGTGGAACGTGAGGTTGTAGGTGTGGCGGACGAGGGATCCGTGAGTGTGCACCGGCGCCTTCGGGGGGCCGGTGCTGCCTGAGGTGTAGATGACGAGGACGTCGTCGGCTGGTGTCACGCACGACTCGACGTCGACGAGGAAGTTCTCGTCGATCTGGTTTCCCGTGGAAACGGCGTCGTCGGTCAGCGTCGTGGCCCACTCCCGGTCACAGCCGCCCCACACGGCCACCGTGCGCAAGTACGGCGCGCCACGCACCGCGATCCGACCCGGGACGTGCTGGTCGGCCAGCCCGGGCAGCGCCTCTTCGAGCCGCGCCAGGAAGTCGTGGTTGCGAAATTCCGGCCACGCCAGGATGGCACGCAGGTCGGCGTGCCGGGCCGTCCAGGCCAGCTCCGAGGTTTTGTAGAAGGTGTTGAGCGGCACGGCAACCGCGCCGATGCGGGTGGTGGCGAACCAGGCGACGGCCCACTCGATGCCATTGGGCATGAGGATTCCGAGGTGATCGCCCTTGCCGATACCGTTCGATAACAGCCCCATTGCCAACCGGGCCGACCGCTGTTCGAGGTCGGCGTAGGTCAGCTCGCGACCGTCGGCAACGACAAAAGGCTTGTCCCCGAACCGCGCTGCACTCGACCGAACCAGAGCCGGGATGGTCGGGGTGATCGTCGGAAAAGGCATGAGCGAAGGATAGTTGCTTTCGCGGATATCGAGAACCAAGATTCTCAGTCGGACGCTTGGCATTACCATGCCGTCATGGCGAGTTCGGACGACCAGACGGCAGCTCGACTCGATCGGATCGAGTCCAGTCAGGCGATCGCCCAGCTGCCCAGCAGGTATGCGATGGCTCTCGACGCACGTGACCTCGACACACTGGTAGCGCTGTTCGTCGAGGACGTCGACGCGGGCGCGGAAGGACATGGCCGGGACGCCTTGAAGCGCTGGTACGACGGCGTGTTGCGACGGTTCTATCGGAGTATCCACCTCGTCTGCGGGCACCAGTTCGACTTCGTCGACGCCGACCACGCGACCGGTTCGATCTACTGCCGGGCCGAGCACGAAGACGGTGACGGATGGTTCGTCATCGCCATGCGATACGACGACGTGTACGAACGCCGCGACGGCCAATGGGGTTTCGTCCGTAGGCGGGAGCACCCGTGGTATTCGGTCGACGTGACCGAGCGACCGGGGCCGGACTTCGTGCGCTGGCCAACAGATGTGCCCCTGCGGGCGGCCATGCCACAGCGAATGCCCACGTGGAAGCCCTTCTGGGAAGCCGGTGATCCGACTCTGCCTCCGCGCCTTTCCGCGCGGCCCTAGCGCCCGCTGGGCGGACTGGCAGTGTTTACAATCGCAGTCGAAACTGAAATTCTCACTAAATGTAAATAGGCGTTATCGCTGAGACAACATGGAGGACGTCATTCCCGACGACAAGGTACTCAGCGGGGTACGTGTGCTGGAGGTTGCCGCCTGGACGTTCGTCCCTTCTGCCGGTGCGGTGCTCGCCGAGTGGGGCGCTGAGGTCATCAAAGTGGAGCCGCGCAACGGTGGTGACCCCCAGCGTGGGCTGGTGACGATGGGCATCGTGGACGCCGGGGGCGGCTCGGTCAACTACATGATCGAGATTCCGAATCGCGGCAAGAAGTCCATCGGCGTCGACCTGATGACCCCGGGCGGCCAAGAGGTCGTTCGCGAACTCGCCAAGACGTGCGATGTGTTTCTCACCAGCTACCTGCCGAACCGCCGCAAGAAGATGGGCATTGATGTCGCCGACATCCAGGCCGTCAATCCGGGCATCGTGTACGTGCGCGGGTCAGGTCACGGCCCGAAGGGGCCGGATTCCGACAAACCGGGCTACGACGGGGTGTCTTATTGGGCGCGCGGCGGTATTGCCACCGTGCTCAGCGAAGACGCGGACGAGTTGGTCCGGTCGCGTCCTGCCTTCGGAGATCTGTTGGGCGGGATGACCATCGCGGGCGGAATCGCCGCGGCGTTGTACAAGAAGGCAACCACCGGTAAGGGGTCGGTGGTCGACGTGTCGCTTCTCGGGCTGGCGGCGTGGAACCTCAGCCCCGACGTCGCCGTGAGCCAAATCCATGGTGGCAGTGCCATTCCGAAGTACGGTCACGCCGATGCTCCGAATCCGTTGGTGGGAACCTACCGCACCAAGGACGACCGTCACGTCCAGCTGATGATGCTCCAACTCGACAAGTTCTACTCAGAGGCGATGCGCGCAATCGGTCTGCCAGAGTTGATCGACGATCCGCGATTCGCTGAGCCCGCCTCGCGTTTCGCGAATCGCGTCGCTCTGATTGCGCTCTTGGACGACGCCTTTGCTCAATGCACCCTTGCCGAATGGCGCGAGACGTTGGCCGGGCTCTCGGGTGCCTGGGGTGTCGTGCAGACGCCGGGAGAGCTGTGCCAGGACGCGGCGGTAACGGCCAACGGGTACCTCGCTCACACCACCACCATGAACGGACAGCCGTTCGCGTTACCGACAAATCCTGTGCAGTTCGACGAACAGCCTGTCGTGCCGCCCGGAGCCCCGGAACACGGCCAGCACACCGAAGAGGTGTTGATGGACGCCGGCATGGCGTGGGACGTCATCGAGAAGTACAAGGAAGCTGGAGCGATCTTGTGAATGCCTCTACACCACAGGCGGATTCGGTCGAGTTCGACCCCTTCTCTCAAGAGTTCTTCGACGGCGCCTACGACACGTACCGTCGCCTGCGCGACGAGGCGCCCGTGTACTACAGCGCCAAATGGGATTTCTGGGCCTTGAGTAGATATGACGACGTGGCGCCCGCGACCAAGGACCACGAAACGTACTCCTCGGCCAAGGGCGCCACCCTGGACATGGTGAAGGCGCATGACGACGCCATCCCCGTGCCCAAGGTGATCATCTCCATGGACCCGCCCGAGCATCAGAAGATGCGCAAGCTGGTGAGCAACGTGTTCACCCCGCGCGCCATCGCATCGTTGGAGAGCATGGTCAGCGAGAAGGTGCGCGAGCGCATCGAAGCGCTGGATCCGTCGTCATTCGATGTGGTCGCCGACTTCTCGGCGCTCTTTCCCAACGACGTGATCACCACGATGCTCGGGGTGCCGGAGGAGGATCGCGATCAGATCCGGCATTGGGTGGACCTGTTGCTGGAACGCCATCCCGGCGAGATCGCCGTGCCCGCAACGGGCTTCGAGGCCTCGATGAACACGGGCATCTACTACTACAAGCTCATTCAAGACAGACGCGCCGCGCCACAGGACGACATGATCAGCCGGCTCATCGAGACCGAGATCGAACGCGACGGACAGGTGGAGAAGCTGACCGATGTCGACATTGCCGGATTTGCGACATTGCTCGGTGGCGCGGGCGCCGAAACCGTCACCAAGCTGATCGGCAACGCGATCGTCGCCTTCGCAGACTTTCCCGACCAGTGGCAGAAGCTGCGTGCCGACCGCAGCAAGATTCCCGCCGCCGTCGAGGAATTGTTGCGCTATGAGCCGCCTTCTCAATACCAGGTGCGAACCGCCACCCGCGATGTGACGTTGCACGACCAGACAATTCCGGTTGGCAGCGCGGTGCTACTGATGACGGGCTCGGCGACCCGCGACGAGCGGATGTTTACCGATCCAGACCGCGTGGACATCGATCGCGAACGCAAGATGGGCTTCAATCTCGCACTGGGCTACGGCATCCACAGCTGCTTGGGTGCCGCCCTTGCGCGAATGGAAGGCCGCATCGCACTCGAGGCCTTGCTCGACGTGATCCCCGAATACGAGGTCGATCGCGACGGATTACGGCGGGTAGCGATGTCTAACGTCTGCGGATGGTCCAACGTGCCCGTCCGCAAACTGCCGTAGCAGCGTTGGTGTAACACCCAGGGCTACACCGCCAACTTCTTGCGTCAGGGCGGCGTCGGGAACTGACGCTCCGCCCTACGGTCATCTCGCGGTGTCACCTCGGCGGGACCTGCCAACGCGGTCTTCGGTGAAGCCTCGGACCACGAACGATCGCACAAAATCCGCGACGGCTTCGTCGTCTCGCATGTCGATGCTCGGGGATGGGGTAGTGAACAGCGAGAACAACATTCGTGCGAACCACTCCGACGCTGTGGAGATGTCCAATGTACTTCGCACCTCGCCGGTCACCCGCGCGGCGCAGATATAGGGCGCAAGGAACTCGCCGCACTCCGCAAGCAGCGTTGCCGCGTTCTTGGTCAGCATGAGATTCACTTCTTGCTCATCGAAGTACGCCTCGGGCTCGACGACCTGACGGGCCTGCGACACGAACACCGCCGCCCTCGCCAGCTTGTCCTCCAAAGTGCTTCCGCCATCGCGATCGATCGCCTTGGCCATATTCCGGTAGAACCGTTGAGACGCGGCCTCCGCACACGCCTCGACAATCGTTTCCTTGTCCCGGAAGTATTCGTAGAACGTGCTTCTGGACACATCTGCGGCACGGGCGATGTCGACGATCGTGGTCTTGTGCAGGCCGAAGTCGCGAAAGCACGCGAACGCGGCCGAGATGATGGCACCCCGGGTGTCGGTCGCGGTCGCTTGTGTCATATCGCGGCCAGGTTCACTTTGCGTAGTTCGCTGACATCATCGGTCCGGAGCGAGGATCAAGCCGCTGGTCGGCACCCCGGTTCCCGAGGTGACGAGAACGTGTTCGACGTCATCGACCTGGTTGTATGACGTGCCGCGGACCTGGCGCACTCCCTCGGTGATGCCGTTCATACCGTGGATGTACGCCTCGCCCAGCAAGCCGCCGTTGGTGTTGATCGGCATCCGGCCACCGAGCGAGAGTTCGTCCACGGATACGAAATCCTTTGCCTCGCCGCGGCCGCAGAATCCCAGTTCCTCGAGCTGTGTGAAGACGAACGGTGTGAAATGGTCGTAGAGAAATGCCGTCGAGATGTCTGCCGGCTTGAGTCCGGAGTCACGCCAGAGCTTTTCGCCGACGACGCCCATTTCGGGCAGTCCGGTGATCTCCTCCCGGTAGTAGCTTGTCATCACCTCACCGTCGTAGGCCGCGCCCTGCGCCGCCGCCGTGATGACCGCGGGCGGCTTGGCCAGGTCCCGCGCGCGATCGACGCTGGTGACCACCATTGCGACGCCGCCGTCGCTTTCCTGACAGCAATCGAGCAGGCGCAGTACCGGTTCGATGATCCAGCGTGACTCTTGGTGCTGTTCAAGGGTTATCGGTTTGCCGTAGAACCAGGCATCGGGGTTCTTGGCCGCGTGCTTGCGGTCGATCACGGAGATCTTTCCGAAGTCGGCGTTGGTCACGCCGTAGGCGTTCATGTAGCGCTGGGCGTGCAAGGCCACCCAGCCGGCCGGCGTCATCAACGCGAACGGCGCATAGGGCGCCATCCACAGGGGCGTCACCCCGGGCTGTCTGCCCGCACCTCCGAACCGAAAACCGGAGCGTTCGTTGAATGCGCGGTAGCACACCACGACTTCGGCGACACCTGTCGCGACTGCCATCGCGGCTTGCAGGACAGTGCCCGCGGCAGCCCCGCCGCCGTGCGGGACGCGCGTGAAGAAGGTGAGGTCCTTGATACCGACGTTTCGGGCGACCTCGATCTCTTCGTTCTCGTCGACGGTGAAGGTCACCATGCCGTCCACGTCGCTCGGGGTGAGGCCGGCATCTGCGATCGCGGCCTTCACCGCCTCGCAGGCCAGTTGCATTTCGCTGCGGCCCGATTCTTTCGAGAACTCGGTCTGACCTATCCCGACGAGCGCGGCTTTTCCGGCTAGTCCACTCACCCGTCCACCCCATCGAGCAGACTGAGGACCGCAGTGCCGGTGGCGTGGTCGCCAAGACTGTTGGTGCCCTTGAACGCAACCTCAATTAGGCCCTCGCCGTCCACCGTCGACTTGGCGGTAACACTCCCCGTGAACCGCAAGGCGTCGTTCGGGTAGGCGGGCGCGCCGAGGCGAACCGCCAGCTTCTTGATCATCGCCTCCGGGCCAGCCCAGTCGTGCAGGAACTTCACGCACAGCCCATTGGTGGTGAGGATGTTCAGGAAGATGTCCTTGGAACCTTGTGAATTGGCGAAGTCGCGGTCGTGGTGGACAGGCATGTAGTCCCGCGAGGCGATGGCGCCCGCGACGATCAGCGTGGTCGTGACAGGGACGTCCATCGGCGTGATTTCGTCGCCGACGTTGATGGCGTTCCAAGCGAGCGTCGTGGTGCGCCCGATTGTGGCGGTCATTCGTTTCCTTCCGCGTAGGCGCTGCCGAGCCGGACCAGTTGTTGTGGCGCCGAGCCGAGCGCGAGTTCGATGTGTTTGGCCCACAGGAAGTACCGCGAGACCGGGTAAGTGACGTCGATGCCCATGCCGCCGTGGACTTGCTGGGCCGTGGCGGTCACCCTGGCGCCGGCTTCTGCGGCCCAGAACTTGGCGATGGCGGCCGCACGGTCAGCAGGCCGGCCCTCGGCGACGAGCCAGGCGGCGTACCAGGTGGTCCAACGGATGGCCTCGACGTCGATGAAGGCGTCGGCCATGCGCTGCTGGACGGCCTGGAACGATCCGATGGGTCGGCCGAACTGTTCGCGTTCGCAGGTGTAAGACGCCGCGATACGCAGAGCCCGCTCCGTGACGCCGACCTGAATCGCGCACAGCCCGACCAAGGCCCGGGCATAGAGCGACTGCAGGGGCTCCACGCCGCTGTCGGAGCCCAACCGCTGTCCCACCGCCCCGGTAAAGGCGACGTCGGCGTGGGGCTCACCGTGGGTGGTGCGAACCGGTGTCACCTCGACGCCGTCGGCGTCGGTGTCGACGACAAACAGGGCGGGCCCGTCATCGGTACGAGCGGAGACGATGATGGCCCTGGCCAACTGCGCGGCGGGTACCAATTGCTTGGTGCCCTCGAGCCGCCAGACAGGCCCGTCGGGACGTGCAGTGGTGTGCGGCGAGGTCGGATCGGAATTACCCGGTTCCCAGAGCCCGGCGGTCAAGATCGTGCTGCCGTCCGCCACTCCGGGCAGATACTTCTCCTGGATCGCTGAATCACCCTGGCGGACAATGGTGTCCGCTCCAAGCACCAAGGTGGCGTAGAGGGGTACCGGGGCCACGCTCCGGCCGACTTCGGCGAGCAGCACCCCGAGTTCGAGAAAGCCCCCGCCACTTCCCCCGACAGTTTCGGGCAGCGCGATACCGAGCAGATCGGAGGATGCCAGCTCACTCCACAGCGCCGCGTCGAAGCGGTCCTCACCGGATTCGAGCTCGGTGAGACGCTCGGGGGTGGCGCGATGTTCGAAGAGTTGCCGCGCGACCTTGCCGACGGTCTCTTGCTCTTCGGTGAAGGAAAAGTCCATGTTCTGAGTGGTCCCTTCGGTTAGTGGGCGGGTCGAAACTGGTGCAACACCAATTCGTCACCGCTGGGGAGCGCTTCGAATTTCTCGTAAAACACCTCAACCGGGAGCCCGTTCTCGATGGCCTCCGGTTCGATGTCGCACAGGTTCGACACGATCCGCACGCCTTCGTCCAGTTCGATCAGGGCGACGACGTACGGATATTGAATGAACGGCAGCGGCGGATACTGAGGCATCACGAAGCTGTAGACCGTGCCGCGCCCCGACGATACGAGGTAATCCCATTGCAGGGACTGACAATTGCCGCACATTGGCCGCGGCGGAACTCGCAGGGTCTTGCAGTCCGTGCAACGCTGAATGCGAAGTTCGTGGTCTTTCAGGCCGGACCAGAAGAATCCGGTGTCGGGGCTGATCGAGGGCGCGAGTCTGCTGGCCATCAGCGGCCCGTTTTGAAGCGTAGGGTGCGGAACTTCTGACGGCCGATGACATCGCCGTGCTGATCCCGGTAGGTGCTGGTCCAGGTGACGAAGTAGCCGGCGCCCATGGCTGTCTGCTTCTCGTCGGATATCGACTCGAACACCGTCTCGGACGAAATCTCGTCCCCCAGCTTCGGATAGCGCTCCATCTCGAACTCCGAATTTGTGGCGACGATGCCGGTATAGCCCGCTTCAGTGAGGAATTCGAGTGGATTGTTCTTGGGGAGCTCGACCGGCACGCCACCGCGCTCATGAATGCCCTCCAGCTTGGGCGGCGCCATGGTCCAGCTCTGCAACATGACCGGGGGAGAGACGATGTCGCCGTATCGCGAGCCCGCGGCGAACTCGGGGTCGAGGTAGGCCGGATTCAGGTCGCTGAGCGCATACGCCCAGTGCCGGATCATCGCAGCGTTCACCGGATCCGGCGCCTGTGCCGGCTTGCTCGATCCCACGGGCTTGCCGATGAGATCATCGAGACGTTGGCGCAGTGCGACTTTCGCGTCGTCGGACACTTGGTCGTTCCTTTCCTAATTAGTTGCTAGCTCGCCGAAGCCCGCATGTCGCGCGGTGCTCGCGGCATGCCTAGCCCGGCCATCGCGATGATGTCGCGCTGGAGTTCATTGGCACCGCCGCCGAACGTGTTGATGACGGCCAAGCGATAAGCGTGCTCGAGTTCTCCCTTGAGTGGCGCCGCCGAGCCGACTCGCGAACCGTCCTGGCCGACCACTTCGAGTAATTCGCGGGCGACCTGCTGGGTGAGCTCAGTGCCGAATACCTTTGCTGCCGAGGCCTCACCCATGCTCAGGGCGCCGGTGCTCATCGACGCGTTGACACGCAAGTTCAGTAACTCGTAGGCGGCCACTTGCGCCTCGACCCGAGCCAATGCTTGCTGCACCCACGGCTTGTCGATGACCTTCCCGCCATCCAAAGGGGTGGCTTTGGCCCACTTCAGGGTCTTGTGGAAGAGTGGCTCGAGGGCGCCGAGATTGCCGAGTGCGGCGCGCTCCAGGTTGAGTTGGCTGGTCACGAGCTTCCAACCTTCGTTCTCGCCCAACACGATCGAGCTCGCGGGGACGCGGACGTCGTCGTAGAAGGTGTAGTAAGTGGATACCCCCGGCATCGTGTGCAGCGGTTTCCAGGAGAAGCCCTTGGCGTCGGTTGGCACCATGAACAGGGTGATGCCCTTGTGCTTTTTCACCGTTGGGTCTGTGCGGGCGGCCAGCCAGATGTAATCGGCGAACTCCGCGCCACTGGTGAACATCTTGGACCCGTTGATGACGAAATCGTCGCCGTCGCGCACCGCGCTGGTGCGTAAAGACGCGAGATCGCTACCCGCACCGGGTTCGGAGTAGCCGATGGCGAAGTCGACGGTGCCCTTGAGGATGGCCGGAAGGAATTTGTCCTTCTGTTCATCGGTACCGAACTGAATGAGCGTGGGCCCGACCGTGTTCAGGGTGATCATGGGCAGCGGTGCGTTGACCCGGCGCGCCTCTTCACCGAAAATGTACTGCTCCAACGCGGTCAGACCGCCCCCGCCGTACTCGGTCGGCCACGCGACGCCGAGGAGCCCGGCCTCGCCAAGGGCGCGTCGGCAATCGGCGACAGCCGCCCCGCCTTCGGTGGGCATGGCCACGGAGGCTCGCCGCTCGGGCGTCATGACTTCTTCGAGACGCGCCCGGTAGTCCTTGCGAAGTCGCTCTTGTTCCGGGGTGTAGTCGAAGTCCATGGATTAGTTCGCTCTCAATTTGACGGGCATCTTCTTGACGCCGGGAGTCATCGTTGCGCGCAAACGCGTGACGTCGCCGACGAGTTCGATCGAGGGAAAGGTGCTCAGCAACACCTCGAACATCACCCGTGCTTCCAGCCGCGCCAATTGCGCGCCGAGGCAGGCATGTTCGCCCGCGCCAAAGGCAATGTGCGGGTTGGGGCTTCGGGTGATGTCGAATGTCTCACAGGTTGGCCCGAAGATGTCCTCGTCGCGATTGGCGGAGCCGTACAGCATCACGACCGTGTCGCCCGCCTTGATGAGTTGACCCCGGATCTCGATGTCTTCGGTGGCCTGGCGCGCCATGTGGGTGACGGGGCTGGTGAACCGCAGCATCTCCTCGATGGCACCGGTAAGCAGTGACGGATCGGCCCGAAGCATCGCGAACTGGTCGGGGTAGTCGAGCAGCGCCAAGGTACCCAGCGCGATGAGGTTGCGGGTGGTCTCGTTGCCGGCCACGAGTAGCAGGAAGGAGAAGTTGAGCAGATCGGCGTCACTGAGCATTTCGCCGTCGACCTCCGCCGCGGCAAGAATGCTCAACAGATCGTCTTGTCCGGTCACGACGCCGGTGCGCCGCGCCTCGATCAGTTTCGTGAAGTACTCATACAGTTCGCCCAGCGCCACCAGGCTGTCCATCTCGATGTCGGGGTCGGCAGTACCCACCGCGGCATCGGACCACTCGCGAAAGCGCTCCCAGTCCTCGGTTGGCGCGCCGAGCATCTCGGCGATCAGTCGGGTGGGCAGCGGCGAGGCGATCTCGTCGGCGAACTCGAGGGGCCGGGACGGGTCGACGTCGTCGAGGATGCCTTTGACGATCTCGCGCACCTTCGGCTCCAGCAACGCCACCTGGCGCCGGGTGAAGCCCGAGTTGATCAGCTTGCGGAGCTGCCGGTGCCGGGGCGGGTCGGTGAAGATGAGGTTGCCCTCCTGAACGGGTTCAGGCTGGGCCGGGTCAGGGATGCTGATGCCCTTGGTTGAGGTGAACTTGGCTGGGTTCCCTGATACGAAGCGAATGTCTTCGTACTTGGCTAGCGCCCAGAAATTTGTCACGTCGTTCCACACCACGGGGCTGGTCGCGCGAAGTTCGCGATACGCCGGATACGGATCGCCGGAGTAAAAGTCGGGGGAGTGGAGGGGGATTGAAGTCGTGGGCACCGCACGCCTTTCTCACACCTGCTCTAATCGGACATGCTCATGGGAAATGTCCGTTTCCGTTGTGTTTACCGTATGGTCGGTGTACGTGTCAAACAGCAATGAGCAGGACATATCTAGTGATCATCGGCCGTTGACGACGCGTTCATAGTCGGTGTACACACAGAGTGGATATGTATGCTCTCAAATCCGAGAATATCGTCGTCAGCTAACTGCTGCAGTCAGAAAGGCGAGAAATGATGGCCGAATCGCGCCCTCTCGTTGACGAGTACGGCTTGTACATCGACGGCCAGTGGGTCGAACCGGGTAGCGGGCGCTACGACGTGAGCGATCCCGCCAGCGAGCAGGTCATCGCGACGGCCCCAAACGCGAGCGTGGCGCAAGTCGAGCAGGCGATCGCCGCGGCCCGCCACGCGTTCGACTCCGGACCGTGGCCGACCGCAGAGCCTGCCGAGCGGGCCCGGTGCCTGCAGCAGCTCAGCACCGCATTGCTGGCCCATGGCGAGGAGATCTACGGGATGGCGCAGTCCGAGTGGGGCTGCACAGCAAACGAGCGGTTGATCCATGTCGAGGGGCCCGCCGTGATGGTTGGCCGGGCCGCGGAGCTCGCGCTCGAACCCGCCGAGGCGCCGATGGAGGCGTGGGGTGCGGCAGGAACCACGCTGCTGCGCTACGAGCCGCTCGGCGTGGTGGCGGCGATGACGCCGTGGAACTTCCCCCACACACTCAACGTCATGAAGCTCGGTGCGGCACTGGCGGCGGGCAACACGCTGGTGCTCAAGCCTTCTCCCTTAACGCCGATCGCCGGTCTGGCGCTGGCTCGGATCATCCACGAGGAGACCGACATCCCGCCGGGGGTCGTCAATGTCGTGACGCCGACCAGCGTGGAGGCCAGCAAGGTGCTGACCCTCGATCCACGTGTGGACATGGTCAGCTTCACCGGAAGTTCAGCCGTGGGCCGCGATGTGATGGCGGGTGCGGCTACCACCATGAAGCGCATCCTGCTCGAGTGCGGCGGCAAGTCGGCAAGTGTCTTTCTCGACGATGTCGACGTCACCGACGAACTCCTCGAACGGGTTTTGTTTGAGGGTTGCACGATGCACGCAGGTCAGGCCTGCATCCTCAACAGCCGATTATTGCTACCGGGCTCGATCCACGACGACGTCGTCAGTCGGCTGGCTGAACTGGCCCGCAATGTCGCAATCGGTGATCCACGCGACCCGGCTGTTGCGATGGGTCCGCTGATCAGTGCCGAACACCGCGACCGTGTCGAGGGTTTCGTGAAGCGTGCCGAAAGCGATGGCGCGACGGTGGTGACCGGCGGACGTCGTCCCAAGGACCTCGCCGCCGGCTATTACTTCGAGCCGACCATCCTGACGGACGTCACCGTCGAGTCGTTCATCGCACAGGAGGAAGTCTTCGGGCCGGTCTTGACCGTGCTCCGCTACCGTGACGACGAGGATGCAGTGGCTATCGCCAACAACTCTCCCTACGGGCTCGGCGGCGCGGTGTGGGGTGCGGACGTGGACCGCGCACTTGCCGTCGCGCGCAAAGTCAGAACTGGCCAGGTTTCGATCAACGGCACCATTGCCGGCGACGCGCCGTTCGGCGGCTTCAAGCAGAGTGGCATCGGCCGTGAGGGTGGGTTGACGGGGCTGCGGACGTACATGGAGCCCAAGGCAATCGGGGTCCCTGCGTGACCGGGCCGCTGGCCGGATTGCGGGTCGTCGAACTCGGCAGCGAGATCGCGGCGCCCTACTGCACGAAGCTGCTTGTCGATTTGGGCGCGGACGTGTGCAAGATCGAACCGCCGTCAGGTGATCCGCTCCGCCGCTGGGGGCCGTTTGCCGGCGTCGAACAAGGCCCGGAAGGCGGCGGGCTCTTCGAGTACCTCAACGCCGGAAAACGCGGTGCCACCATTGATTTCGGACGACCGCACGACATCACGCTAGCCCACGAGTTGATCGCACGCGCCGACCTTCTGGTGGAGAACCTGCCTCCGGGGCCATCCAACCGCCAGGAGCTGGGTCTTGACAAAGAAAGTCTGCAGCGGCTCAACCCCCACCTCGTCGTTGTTCGCATCTCAGACTTCGGCCAGGAGGGGCCGCTTCGCGACCGTCAGTCGACTCCGCTGACCATGCAGGCCGCGGCGGGCTGGATCAGCGCGCGCGATCCGGATCGCGCGCCCGTGCAAGCAGGTGCGCGGGTTCCCGAATATGTCGCCGGCGCGTACGCGGCGCTGGGAGGGCTGACGGCGCTGCGGATCGCCGCCGGCACGGACCGCGTAGTCGAAGTGGATGTTTCGACCTTCGAGGCGCTGCTGTCGTCTCTGCCTTATCCGATGCTGATGGCCGAGCGTCTGAAAAACCTTGGACTGCCGACTAATTCCAAGGCCGCTCCCATGCTGGGAATAGTGCGGGCAGCCGACGGCTGGATCGGAATCAACTGCCTCACCGGACAGCATTGGTTGGATGTATGCGCGATGATGGGGCTGCCGGAGTTCGGCGAACATCAGCTCGCAATCATGCTCGGTGGACCCGAACGGGACGAGTTCTTCGCAAAGGCCCAGCCGTGGCTCGACGCGATGACCGTGGCCGAACTCGTCGAGCTCAGCCAGGCCATGCGCATACCCGCTGCACCGGTGACCGACGGTGAGTCCATCCTGGCCTGCCCGCAATATGCCGAGCGCGGCTTCTTCGTCGACGGTGGCTCGGGCGCAAGGCGATTCACACGACCGGGGGTCCCGTTCCGGCTGTCGAGGATGCAATCGGCTCCGCCGCTGCCCGCCCCACAGCTGAGCCCCGCCGTCGACACCACGTGGACCGACGACATAGCGGTGCGGGCTGAAGCCGTCGCTGTCGACGTGAACCTGCCCTTCGCAGGGCTGAAAGTGTTTGACCTGAGTACTTTCTGGGCGGGCGCGTACCTGACGTGCTACCTCGGCGCGCTCGGCGCCGATGTCATCAAGATCGAGTCGATTCAGCGTCCCGACGGCCATCGCTACTCCGGCGCAATGTTGCGGGAGGGAGATGACTGGTATGAACGTGGACCCCTCTGGCAAGGCACCAATCTCAACAAGCGCGACATCACGCTGGATCTCACGTCCGAGGCCGGCCGCCAGCTCGCCCTCAGGCTGGCCGGCCAGGCCGACGTCGTGGTCGAGAACTTCTCGCCGCGGGTCGTGGAGCAATTCGGCCTGGACTACGACTCGTTGGTCAAGGTCAACCCCGACATCATCATGGTGCGCATGCCGGGATTTGGTCTGGCTGGCCCATGGCGCGAATACGTGGGCTGGGCGCTGAACATCGAACAGCTGTCCGGGATGTCGGCCTGCACGGGTTATGCCGATGGCCCACCGTGCAATATCCAGGGGCCCGCCGATCCGGTTGCGGGCGTGCACGCCGCCGTTGCCCTGCTGGCCGCCCTTGAACACAGGCGCCGGACGGGCGAGGGGCAGCTCATCGAGGTGGCCCAGATAGAGGTCGGTGCGGCCGTCACCGCCGAGCCCGTCATCGAGTATTCGGTGACAGGAAAAGTCCGCCCACGTGAGGGAAACCGACACCGAACCTATGCGCAGGGTGTCTACCCGGCCAGCGGCCTCAACGAGTGGGTGGCGGTCTCCGTCCGCCACGATTCGGATTGGGCAGCCGTGGTCGAGGCGATCGGTTTTGACGAGCTGCGCGATGACGTGCGATTCGCATCTCAGCAGGCCCGGCTCGACGACCACGACGCCCTCGACGAGGTGCTTGCCGCCTGGATTGGCAAGCTCGGGCCCGACGAGGCCGTGGAGGAACTCGTCCGACGCGGCGTACCGGCCCAGCGACTGCTCGCCGCTGATCGGATGTACGACGTCGACCAACTCGATGCGCGCGGCTACTACGAGGAGTTGGTGCACCCGATCACCGGCCGGCATCGGTTCCCCGGCTGGCCATTTCGGATTGCGCCGGGGCCGCTACATCACCACCGAACTCCGTCGCCGAAGCTGGGGCAGCACAACGACGAGGTGCTGCAATCCCTGGGGCTCACGACGGAAGAGATCGCCACGCTGCGTCGGCAGGGTGTCATCGGCGAACGGCTCCTGAACGCCTAACGCGCGGTGGTTGCTCACGCTTCATCGAGATCGACGTCAGCTCGCTAAAGTGCGAGTGAACAGCACGGTAGCGTCGATCTGGACGATTACCGTGACCGATGAACGCTTAACGGGCGACTGTTGTTGTGCGGTAGAAGTGTTGCGGGTGCTAGTCGACCATCGCCGCAATCGTGTCGACCACACATGCCGGGCGGTCGGAACCCTCGACCTCGACGGTGACCCGGACCGTGGCGCGCCCGCCCTTGTCGTTGCGCTCCACCTTGATCAGTTCGGCACCGGCGCGAATTCGTGAGTCCACCGGCACCGGTGCCGGGAACCGAAGCTTGTCCGATCCATAATTGACTTGCATCGACAGGCCGGTCACCTTGTAGATCTGCTGCACCAGAATCGGAACCAGCGACAGCGTCAGATAACCGTGCGCGATGGTCCTACCGTAGGGCCCCGCGGCGGCCTTCTCCGGATCGACGTGGATCCATTGATGATCACCCGTCGCATCGGCGAACAGGTCGATTTCCTGCTGCGTGACCGGCCGCCAATCGCTGTAGCCGAGATGCTCGCCGACGTGGGCCTCGAAACCTGAGATCCCTTCGTAGACGACAGGATCCATCAGGCCGGCACCTTGATCCCGAGCTGTTCCATGGCGTTGCCGCCCATGATCTTCGCCTTCGCCGGCTCGGAGAAGCCGCCGAGGCGGTCCACAAAGCTCAAAGGATCCCCGATGCCCTCGGGATGGGGGAAGTCGGAGCCGAACATGACATGGTCCTCGCCCATGATGTCGACGATCCCCTTGAGGTCGTCCTCCAGGAACGGGTGGATGTAGATGTTGCGCTTGAACACCTCGACCGGATGCTCGTCGAATTCCTTCGGCATGATCTTGTACGCCGTGTTGAGCTGCTCGAGCAGATTCCGCACCCAGCCACTGCCATTCTCGACGACCAGAATCTTCAGGTCGGGAAAACGCGACAGGGCGCCGTGGCAGATCATCGCCGCCAAGGTGTCCTCGATGGCACGGTGCCCCATCACGACCTCGCGCAGCGCGCTCGGCGCGAAGGACAGGTACTCATCGCCACCTTCCCACTCCATCAGATGCTTCTGGTAGCCGCTGTCCGCGGCGTGCAGGGTGACGGGAATGCCGGCGTTCACCACTTCTTGCCAAAACGGATCGAACTCGGGCAGGCCCATCGATCGGGACCCGCCGAAACGGCTCGGCACCGGCGCCGGTCGGATCAGAAAGGTCTTGATGCTGCGTTCGAGGCACCAGTGCAACTCCTTGATCGCCTCGTCGATCAGCGGTAGGCAGATGACGGGTGTGGCGAAGATGCGGTCCTTGTAGTTGAACGTCCAGTGCTCGTGCATCCACTCGTTCAGAGCGTGGATGATGGCGTGGGTGAGGATCACATCGTCGGTGGTGCGTTCCTCGATCAGACTGGCGAGCGTCGGGTACATCACGCAGCGGTCGATACCCAACTCGTCCATCAATTCCAGGCGCGGCGCCGGCGCCTGGTAAGCGGGAATGACATCCATTGCCTCGCCGACGAACTCGCGGAAATTCAGTCCTTCGGGGTTGTTCCCGAGAAAGTAATCTTCGGCGCTTCCCGGCCTGGCCACCCGCGCGAACGTGGGATTGGGGATCATGTGGCTGATGTGATCTTTGACGACGAGCTTGGGTCGCCCCTTGACCTCGACGTAGCCGACCTTCCCACGGTGTTGCTTGGGCAGGTATTTCGTAAGCGCCTCTTCGGTCTCGTACATGTGGTTGTCGATGTCGAAGACTGGGTAGGGCAGTGAACGGGGAGACATCTGGCTGAATCCCTTCCTTAGAGCAGCGAATATGATCATTTACGCCAAGTGAGAATGACGTTATCACCACGGACGGGCAACATCTAGATCGGGTCAGGACCCGGAGAGCTCGCTCCACGCGTGTACAACTGCTTCGGTGGTGGTCACCGTGGCGAGCAGGGCGAGGGTGTTGTCGATGATCGACTCGGCATACTCGCGGGGGTAGCCGCTCACGGCGTCGCGCGGCAAGACGAACTGATAACTGCGGTTCACCGCGTCCATGACGAAGTTCTGAATGGCGATATTAACCGAAACCCCAACTCCGACAATCGTCTTGATATTCAGGTTTCGAAGTACTGAGTCGAGATCGGTACCCGTCATCGGCCCGACCCCGTGCGTTCGGGTGAGCACGATGTCGCCGGGAACCTGACCGAGTTCCGGCAGCACCGACGCACCCGGGCTCCCAGGAGTCAGGTCAGCGGCGAACGATTTCCCGGCCATGAACAGCCTGGCGTTGGTGTTCGACCCACGGTTGTCGGGACGCTTCTGGATCAGGCAATGCACGACCGAGACCCCAGCAGAACGGGCGGCGTCAAGCAGCATGGCGATATTCGGAATCGCTTCGCGGCGTGCCTCTTCGGCAAGCATTGGCAGTCCGGCTTGAGCGCCGATCACACCGCCCTGGCACTCCTGGGTCACGAGTGCGGTCGTCGTCGGATCGAGTAGGTCGTGCAGGCTGGGTTGCGGCATGAGAATAGACGTTATCGTGACCGGGAACCTGTTTCCAAAGGAGTGCAGATGATGCTGTGGGAGCTCGAGATCCGTGAATCGGTGCGCCAGACGCTGGCCGACTACACCGCCGCCACCGATCGGTTCGATCTTCGCGCGCTCGGAGCGTGCTTCGGTCCGGACGGCGTCCTCGAGTTCACCGGTGGCGCCGAACCGCTGACCGGTCCGGCAGCGATCGAGGCGGGACTGAAGGCCGCGATGACCAGAGAACCCGACCGGGAACCGGGCGGCGCCCACCCACGTCCGCCACCACGTCTCCAGCGTGCGGTTCGGTTCCGTTGCGCGGGATCGCGTCGAGGTCAGCAGCTACTTCGCCGTCCACACCGACGTCGGTCTCGACCACTGGGGCCGCTACCGCGACGAGCTGATCCCGGTGGATGGACAGTGGCTGTTCGCGCGCCGCCGGATCAGCGTTGACGCGTTCGCACCCACCAGCCTGATGGCGGTGTGACCGAAGGTCAGCGTGCGATGAACTCTTTCGCGAATGCGTGCGCGCGCTCGATGACTTCGGCGCGGTCGGCGCCGGCTGGGGCGATGGGCAGCCAGGTGACCCCCGCCGCCGCCAGCCGCTCGATCGTGGCGTGCCGTTCGTCGGTCGACCTGCTGTCGTCCAACACGTTTCCGGCCGAGAAGCAGATGTCCAGCGGCGCCGTTCTGCCGACCTCGGTGGCATAATTCTTGGCCCACGAGATGGCGGATTCCAACTCGTCGAGTGTTGAGATCTCCGCCGTGCGCGACGCCGCGGCGTAGCCGAAGGTGTTGAACGGCGCCCAGCCCTGGCCGCGCGTCACCGCCCGGCGCACCGCAGGCTTGCTGTTGCCGCCCACCCAGATCGGAGGCGCGGCGGTGGGCACGGGCCGCAGGCGAACGCCGCGGGCGGCGAACGACGTGCCTTCGATAGGCAATGTCCTCGCCGGACAGCACCTTGTCCAGCACGTCGAGCGCCTCGTCGAGGAGCGCGCCGCGGCTGTCGAAATCGATTCCAAGAGCGCGGAATTCGGGTTTGAGATAGCCCGCGGCAGTTCCGATGATCAGCCTTTCTCCCGACAGCACATGGAGGCTCTGGATCGACTTGGCACCGAGAAACGGGTTGCGGTAGGCCGCGATGTAGACGTTGGTGAGGAGCTTGATGTCGGTGGTAGCGGCGGCCGCGAATGACAGCGCGACGAATGGGTCCAAGGCGTGATGGCCGCCGTGATCGAGCCACTTCGCGTCGGGCGCGGGATGGTCGGTGACGTGTACCGCTGCGTAGCCGCCGGCTTCGGCGGCGCGTGCGATGTCGGCGATGGCCTGCGCCGACACGAACTCGGCCGGGGCTTCGACCCGTTGGGTGGGTAGTTCGAGGGAGAAGGAAATTGTCACGACGGTCCTTTCAGGAGGAGACGAGATCTGCCAGCCGCTGAGCGTGGTAGTCGGGGCTGCCGAAGATCAGCTCGGTTGCTTTGGCTCGCCGGACGTAGAGATGCGCGTCGTGCTCCCAGGTGAAGCCGATGCCGCCGTGAATGCGCATGTTGTCCAGCGCCACCTGAAGAAACGCATCCGAACAGGCCATTTTGGCCACCGCCGCCGCCGTTGCCAGGTCAGCACTGTCGGCCGCCTCGGCGGCGTGCACGACGGCCGAGCGAGCACCTTCGACCAACACCAACATGTCCGCACACCGGTGCTTGATCGCCTGGAAGCTTCCGATGGCCCGGCCGAACTGGATGCGGTCCTTCGCGTAGCCCACCGCCATGTCGAGGCAGCGCTGCGCCGCTCCGAGTTGCTCTGCCGCCAGGGCCACCGCCGCGAGATCCGATGTACGGGCCAGCCCCGATGCCGCGTCGCCGTCGGTTCCGATCAGCCGGCCGAGTGCACTGTCGAACCGAATGTGCGCGACCTTGCGAGTGCGGTCCAGGCTTGCGAGTGACTCGCGTTCGACACCGGCGGAATCCCCGGCGATCGCGAACAGGGATGTGCCTGCCGGGGTGTTGGCGACGACGAGCAAGAGATCGACGGAGTGGCCGTCGAGTACCAGCGGCGCATCGCCTGACACCCGATAACGATCGCCGTCGGGCGCCGCAGTCAACGTCACGTCGGCGCGGTCCCATGCGTTCAGTTGCCCGTTGAGGATCAGCGTCGCAGTGGTGGTGCCGTCGACGAATGCCGGCAGAAATTCCTCCATCGCGGCGCGGTCGCCGCTGGTGAGAATGGCCTGAGTGGCCAATGCGACGGTCGAGAAAAACGGCGAGCACAGCAGCGCGGCGCCCATCTCTTCGAACACGACGGCCAGTTCGGGCATGCCCGCGCCGGCTCCACCCCACTCCTCGGGCACGGCGATGCCGTGAAGGCCGAGCTCGCAGGCCATTTGGCGCCACACGCCCTCGTCGTAACCCATTTCGGTGGCCATGAGTCGGCGCACGGTAGTGCTGGGTGAGGCGCCCCGCAGGAACTCCCGGACGGCTGCCCGAAGGTCGTCGAGCTCAGTCATCGGGCTCCGACTTCGATGCGGTCATGTCTTCCTCACGTGTGTGGTCGCGCATGGACGGACATCGTTTCGAACCCGTCTCGCGACCCCGAGATAGGCATTGCCGGACCAGGATAGTATGTTTTCTGGAATCGGAGAATATCCATTCTCGCCGGAAGGAGCTGCACGTGACGGCGAAACTTGACTACGGGATCTTTGATTGCGACACGCACTGCTACGAGACGCGGGATGCGTTTACCCGATACCTGCCCAAGGAATTTCGCGATCGGGCTATCGCGCCGGTTCGCGCCGCCGACGGCAAAGAGGTCATCCTTGCGGGGCACCGGATCGCCACCTTCAACAGCGAAGCGGGATTGGGTTTCGACCTCGCGTACCGGCCGGGCTCGCTCAAGGAAATGCTCAAGCAGATGGGGACCGGCAATCCCGACGAGAGCTACGAGCCTCAGCCGATGCAGCCGGAGTTCCTCGAACGGGAGCCCCGCCTGAAGGTCATGGCGCAGCAGAACGTCGAACGCGCCGTCATCTTCCCGGCCGGAATGGCTCTTGCCGCCGAGCATTACGTCGACGACACCGAGGCCCTCTACGCCAACCTGCGATCCTTCAACCGATGGTTCGACGAGACGTGGGGCTTCAACTACCAAGACAAGATCTACGCCACGGCGCTGCTGTCGCTGCGTGATCTGGAGTCGTCGATCGCCGAGACTGAAGCGATCATCGAGCAAGGGGCGCGCCTGGTGCTGCTGCCCACCGGACCCGCCTATGGGCGGTCGCCGGGGGATCCGTACTTCGACCCGATCTATGCGCGACTGCAGGAAGCCGGCTGCACGTTGGTCTTCCATATCCAGCCGTACTGGTACTTCAACGCCATCTCCCCGGACTGGGGGCACAATCCCGATCCCGCCGCCTGGCACATGTCGGCCTGGCAATGGATGAACGTCTACGGTCAGCGTCCCATCGAGGACACCCTGTCGGCGCTGATCTTCGACAACCTGTTCGGCCGCTTCCCTGACTTGAAGGTCCTGGTGGCCGAGCACGGCGCCGAATGGGTCCCTCAGTTCGTCATCCACATGGACAAGAGCCGCGGAATGGGCCGCAACGGTCCGTGGATCGGCGGAAAGCTGACCGAGCGGCCGTCGCAGATCTTCCGGAGGCACGTGGGTGTCGTCCCGTATCCCGAGGATGACATCCCGACGATCGTGGACCGACTAGGTTATGACGAGTGCCTGCTGATGGGGTCGGACTATCCACACGCCGAGGGGCTCGCCGAACCGGCCGACTTCGTCAAGCTGCTCGACCCGCTGGACGACGCCGCGAAGAAGCGGATCATGCGCGACAACGCGGATCAGCTACTTCGCCGGGGCTAGCAGCCGATGGCCGATGACGACGTCGACCTAGACCTGCTGCGGCAGTCGGCGCGGGAGTTCCTCGCGGATCGGGGCGAGAAGGATTCCGTCAAGGATCTCGCTGCGATGGACTGGACCGGTCTGCTGGTCGACGAGAACCTCGGCGGCGCCGGCTGGCGCCCGGTGGAGACGTGCGTCATCGCCGAGGAACTCGGCCGGGCCCGCGACAGTTCTGCATGGTTGGGCACCGCGCTGGCAGCGGCGGCGGTCGCGTCGGCACCGGACGAGATCAGGGACCGGTGGTTGACCGCCCTGCTGGACGGCACCGCAACGGCGGGCGTCGCCGCCGCGGACAACATTGTGCGTGTCGTCCGCGGGGATGCGGTCGACATCCTGGTGACGCTGGGGCGCAATGGAATTCACCTGGTCGAACGTGTCGGACGGGCAAAGGCGAAGGCCCGACGACGATGTCCTGGACGCCAGCAGGGCCGTATGTCTCATCGACATCGCCGACGCACCGAGTGTGCTGATCGGATCGCCCGAACGGGCCGATCAGCTGCTCGCGGTCGGGCGGCTGCTGGTCAGTGCGGACTCCCTCGGCGCCGTCTCGGGCACCCAGCAGCGGCTGACGGCATATCTCAAGGAACGCATAGCCTTTGGTGCTCCGATCGCAAGCTTTCAAGCGGTACAGCACCGACTGGTCGAGCTCCTGGTGTTCGAGGTCAAGGCACGCGCTGTGGTCATGAAGGCGGCGCGCGCGGCCGCCGCCGAGGGCGAGCGTCTGACCGCGCTGACCGCCGTGGCCCATGCGTTCGTGGCGGCGAAGGCCACCGCCGCGGTGGACGAATGCATGCAGCTGTCCGGAGGAATCGGCTTCACGTGGGAATATCCGCTGCACCACGAACTGCGGCGGGTGTTCACCAACGCACAGCTGCTCGGAACGGCGCGGTCGAGCCGCGCACTACTGGCGGAGGTGTCGGGGTGGTGAGCGCCGTCGCCGCCCGCCCCGGCGAGCTGGAGTTGACCGCTTTTCGGCAGCGGGTGCGCGCCTTCATCGCCGAGCACGCTCCTGCAATCCTGGCACGTGAGGGACACCGTGCGCCCGAAAGCCGCCGAGCAGGAAACACTGTTGCGCACCTGGTTCGCCGCCTTGTTCGAGGCCGGTTTCGCCGGCGCTGACTGGCCGGTAGAGCACGGCGGCCGCGCCGACCACCATCCGTTGCACGACCGCATCGTCAGTGAGGAGATCCTGCGCGCCCGCGCCCCGCGTCCGGTCGATCAGGTCAACCTGGCGGCACATGTACTGCTGCATTTCGGTTCCGAGGAACAGAAATCCGCGCTGCTGCCGCCGATGCGGCGCAGCGAGCACGTGTGGTGCCAGTTACTCAGCGAGCCGGATGCCGGCAGCGATATCGCCGCCGTACGGAGCCGGGGCGTCCGGCAAGATGACGGCAGCTGGGTGATCGACGGGCAGAAGACGTGGATCACCGACGGGCACTGGGCGGATATGGGTCTGGCCCTGATCCGCACCGACCCGTCGTCGTCGCGCCACCATGGCCTGTCGGTGTTCGCCGTGCCGCTGTCGACTCCCGGCGTCGAGGTTCGTCCGATCCGCACGATCAACGACGCGATCGAGGTCAACGAGGTCTTTCTCACCGGTGTCGAATTGCCGGCCGACAGCCTGATCGGCGAGACCGGCCAGGGTTGGTCGATCATCATGGCGGGCTTGGACTTCGAACGGTTCGGCATCGGCGGCAACGTCATTCTGCTCGAGCTGATGATCGATGATCTGGTGACATTGGCGCGCGGCGCCAGGTTGGACGGTGCCCCGGCCCTGTCCCATGACGATGTGCGGCAGGCCGTGGCGGAGTTGGCGGTCGAAGTCGAGGTGGCGAAGTCTTTCATCGACGACCACGTCGAACGGATGATCTCCGGAGGCGAACAGGTCGGGGACGGGTCGATCGCGAAATTGAGCTTCGCCGAGACCTATCACCGAGTGTCGGCCTACGGCGCCGAACTGGCTGCCATGGTGGTCAGCAACGAGTCCGATTCGGCTGTGCAGCAAGCGAAACAGCGTCTGCGAGAGTGCTGGCTGTGGTCTCGCGCATACACGGTGTCCGGAGGCAGCTCGGAGATGATGCGCAACATACTGGCCAAGCGCAGACTGTTGTTGCCGAGTAAGTGACAATGCCCGCCGTGGCAGAGACCTACTGGAAGCTCGTCGAAACGGCAGCTCACGAGCACCCAGGACGGGTGGTGCTCGTCGACGACTTCGGCCGCAGCCTCACCTGTGCGGAGCTTCGTGACGCGGCATCGAGAACCGCGGCGGCCTTCTCCGAACGCGGAGTGACCGCCGGGACGGTGGTGACGTGGCAACTGCCGACCACGTTGGAGACGATGGTGGTGATGGTGGCACTCGCTCGTCTGGGTGCTGTCCAGAATCCGGTGCTGCCCATCTGGCGGGAAAGCGAACTGCGTTTCGTGACAAGCCAACTCGACACCGAGTTCATCGTCGTTCCCGGGACGTGGCGCGGATTCGACCACACATCGCTAGCGCAGACGCTGGCGAGCGAGCGTCCGATGACGGTGCTCATCATCGACCACGAGGCGCCGATAGCGGGCGGCCTCCGCCTCCCCGTCGGCGACACGACCGCGTTACCCGCGCCACCGAGCTCCGGGACGCAGCCACGGTGGGTGTACTACTCGTCGGGCACCACCGCGGCGCCGAAGGGAATTCGGCACTGCGACCAGTCGGTGATCGCCGGATCGGCTGGTGTCGTCGGAATGGTCGGTGCGTCGAGCAGCGACGTCAACCCGATACCGTTCCCCGTGTCGCACGTCGGCGGCGCGGCGATGCTTGCGGCCAGCCTGCTCACCGGGATGCGGTTGGTGCTCTTCGACGCGTTCGACCCGGTGACCACGCCTGCTGCGATCGCCGCGCACCGGCCGACCCTGCTCGGCACGGCGACACCTTTCTTCGTCGCCTTCATGGCCGCGCAGCAGGCGCACGGCGCCGAGCCGCTGTTCCCCGATCTGCGGGCCGTCGTCGCTGGCGGCGCTCCGATCACTGCCGAGCTGGGACGCCAAGTCCGCCAGGTGTTTTCAGTTGCCGGCATCGCGAATGCCTGGGGGCTGACCGAGTTCCCGGTCGCGACGTCCCCCGAACCGGCAGGCGACCCCGACGTGCTCGACCACACCGTGGGACGGCCGGTGCCGGGTGTCTCGGTGCGGGTGGTCGACGACAACGAGCGAGAAGTGCCACGGGGCCACGAGGGGGAACTGAGACTCAAAGGCCCGCAATGCTTCCTGGGCTACATCGATGCGACGCTGGACGCTGACGCGTTCGACGCGGACGGCTGGTTTCGCACCGGGGATCGGGGGCGTTTCGACACCGACGGCAACGTGGTCGTGACCGGACGGATCAAGGACGCGATCATCCGCAATGCGGAGAACATCTCGGCGTTGGAGATCGAGGAAGTGTTGGTCACCCACCCTGCGGTGGCCGATGTCGCAGTCATCGGAGTGCCGGACCCACGCACCGGTGAGCGCGTCTGTGCGGTGGTGGTCCCGCGTCCGGGAGCAGAGCTTGACTTGTCGTCACTGGCGGAGCATTGCGGGGCAAAGGGTTTGAGTAGGCACAAGTCGCCGGAACGCCTTGAGGTAGTGGACGCGTTGCCGCGCAACCTGACTGGAAAGGTGCTCAAGGCCGAGCTGCGGGCGCGGTACGGCTGAAGCCGACTCTAGATTCCGATCAGGTCCTTCAGATTGGCACCCATCACTCGCGTAGTGGTATCCGCCGGTAGATTCTCGAGCTCCTTGATGAAGTCGGCAGGCTCGGCCAGACCCTCTGGGTGTGGGTAATCCGAACCGAACATCACGCGATCGGCGCCGAGAATCTCGATGAGGTGTGACATGTCTTCTTCATGGAAGGGGTTGACCCACACGTGCCTTCGGAACACATCGGCCGGGTGCTCGTTGAAAGTCGTTGGGCTTCTTGCGGTACACGCGGTCGAACGCGTCCAGCAGGCGAGGCGCCCACGACCCGCCGTTCTCCACCACCCCGATTCGCAGTGCCGGGAAACGTTCGAATACTCCGTGTGCGATGAACGCCGCGAGCGTGTCGAAGATGTGGCGGCTCTCCTCGTAGATGAAGCCTCGAAAGGTCGTGAGCTGGAATCCCTGGAACTCCTCGCCGCCCTCCCAATCGGAGAGATAGCGGTCGTAGCCGGCATCCGAATTGTGCATTTGCACGGAGATGCCCGAGGACTCGACCAACCGCCAGAAGTCGTCGAACTCTGGGAGCGCAGGCGACCTGGACGTGCCGTCTTCACGCGGCACCGGCGCGGGCCGGATCAGCACCGTCCGAGCCCCATTCTCGAGACACCATTCGAGTTCGGCGACTCCTGCGGCCGGGTCGTTGAGGGAAATCGCCGGGACGGCGAAGATGCGGTTCTGATAGTTGAACGTCCAGTCGTCCAACAACCAGCGGTTGAACGCGTGGGTTATTGCGTGGGTCAGTTCGGTGTCGGACTTCGTCCGCTCCTCGAGCATCCCTGCCGTGGTAGGAAACATCACTGCGCCATCGATGCCCTGTCGGTCCATCAAGGCGAGTCGCAAGTCCGGTCGCCGGAACTCATCGGGGCAACGGATCGGTTCGGCGAGTTCCCGCAGTGACTTGCCTTCCGGATTCACGCCGCGGTAGTAGTCGGCCCATGCGCCCGGAGTGGGGATGACCTCGTAGGTCGGGTTGGGAATCGTCTCGGTGACGACGCCGAGAATCTCCAGCTTCTGCCGACCGTTGATGTCGACGAACCTCAGCGCCTCGGAGTACTTGTCCGGCAGATACCGCGTGTAGGCGTCGATCGTTTCGTACATGTGGTTGTCGGAATCCCACACCTCGAACTGGTGCGCTTCGGCCACCGCTAGCTCCTTTCGAACGCAATTCGCGGACGCCCATGGCCCGCCGCGGACTCGCGGTAATGACACTATCCCAATACGAGAGTAATGGTTCTCAAACTGGCGAGCTCGTTCAGCTCCTTCTCGCCGCCGCGACCTCGGTTACGTGAGCGATCGTCGCTTCCGCGTCATGGCCGGGCAGCACCACCTGCAGGTGGTCCACGCCGAGGTCTCGATACGTCTCAACCGCTTCGGCGAACGACGACGCGGATCCGAACGAGGTCGACGCGACCTTGTACAGCGACGCAATGTTCTTGCCGCGCGCGTCGGCGAGTCGGTGCAGCTCGCCGAGGAGACCGGCCAGACGCTGTGCCGGCATGGGCGCGGAGATCCAGCCGTCTCCGATGCGCACGGCACGGTTCAGCGCGGCTGTGGAGTGTCCCCCGATGAGGATCGGGATGGGCCGCTGGACCGGCTGGGGGCGCGGATCCATCGGCGGGAAATCGTAGAACTCCCCGTGGAACTCGACGTACGGTTCGCTCGCTGACCACAGGGCGCGCAGGAGTGCGATGTGTTCCTCGCTCCTGGCCGCGCGATGATCCCACGGCAGGCCCATGGCGGAAGCCTCCTCGCGCAGCCACCCGATGCCCACCCCGTAGCTGAGGCGGCCGCCCGAGAGCGCGTCCAACGTCGCCAGTTGCCGGGCGTTGAGCACTGGGTTGCGGATAGGCAGCACCGCGACAGAAGTGCCCAGACCGATCGTTGCGGTATGCCCGGCGACCCACGTCAATGTCGTGAGCATTTCGTAGTTCGGCGCAAGGTTCTCGGACAACCAGCCATCTGCCACCGGCGTCGGCTTACGCCCCAGGACGTAAGGGGAAGAGACGTGATGTGGCAGGACGAGATGGTCGACCGCCCAAAGGCTGTCGATGCCGGATTCCTCAGCTGTTTGGGCGAAGTCGCGGATGAACGATGGTGAGGCCATCGGGCCGGTATGCGGTAGGACGAGTCCAATCTTCACGGCTGCCTACAGATTCGTGTAGTGGCCGCCGTCGACGCCCAAAGTCTGACCCGTGATGTAGCGGGCGCCCGGGCCGACGAGGAATGCAATGGCAGTGCCGATGTCGGCCTCCGGATTTCCGATGCGCCCTAACGGGATTCGTCGTGCCAGTCGCTCCTCCATCGCCGGTCGGCCTCGATCGCCGCGGTCATGGCCGGCGAATATGCAAGCGGAGAGACGACATTGACCGTGATTTGATCTGGCCCCCATTCGCGCGCCAGGCTCTTGGCGAAGCCGCGCAGTGCGCCTTTCATCGTGGCGTACAGCGGCAGAGTCGCAGCTGCCCTCAATGCCCGCAGGTGACGTCATGACCAACATGGTTCCGCCCCGTTTGCGCAGCGGGGCGTAGGCAGCGGCGGCGCAATGGTAAGCGCCGCCGACTGACACGGAGTAGTGGTCCGTCCACAACGCATCATCGACGTCCTCGAGTCGGTGTGGCTGACTGGAGGCATTGCTGGTCGCGTTGTGCACGACGGCGTCGAGTCGACCTGTGGTGGCGACGGCCAATTCCACTGCCGCGACGACGGATTCCCTTGACGGTCACGTCGCAGCGGACCCAGGTTGCGAGATGCCCGTTTGCAGCGATCTCGTCGGCGACGGCCTGTCCGGCTTCGCTGCGTGCCGCGACGATGACGTGCGCGTCCTGCTGCGCCAGCGCCGTGGCGATGCCGCGGCCGACCCCGCCACCCGATCCGGTGACCAACACAGTGTGACCAGCCAAGCTCACGGCAACATCACCGACCCCCCGTCGATGATGATGGTCTCACCGACAAGGTGGCTGAGATCGCGCCTCAGCAAGAACGTCGTTGTCTTGACGATGCTCTCGATGAGAGTGCCGTCGTCGTGGACTGCGGCCGCCGTCAAGTGACTGGCCGAGGCTCCCAGCGCGGGGTCGAACAGGTGCACCGGCCCGGCGATCATGTTCACGGTGATGCCTTCCGATGCCCATTGCCGAGCCGCCGACTTCGCCATCGCCCGGATGCCCTCCGTTGCGGTGGTATACGGCACGAGGTTGGCAGCGCCGGCGATACCAATCGTTGGTGCCACCAGCACAATTGGGCCACCTCGGCTGCAGCATGGATAACCGTGAGCGTTGTAGCGCGCCAAGGGTGCGGCGCATCGGCTCCTCGGCCAGTCGAGACCATTCGGCATCGCCCAGCACGCCAATGCTCGACAGTTGCGGTGGGGGATCAAAGCCAAGGACGATCACGACGCCATCGGTGTCCTCGGGCAGTCGCGCGTCGAGATCGAGAATCATCGCGCCGAGCCCAGTTGCCAAGGCATCCGACAGGGTGCCCGGGGACCCCAGGACGACGCGAGGCACGGTTCGCGGCCCGTCAGTGACTCGACTGGGCAGCGCCGGCCGTTTGCTTCGCAATGCGCTGCTGATGGATCCTGATCAATTCCCTGAAGCCGATCCGGGGATACTCCGGAACCGGCTGGATGCCCCATTTGTCTTGCGCGGTGTGTTGCCCGGCGGCTTCTGGCGCGCCACCGAACGGCGGTCCGCCGAGCGGAAAAGGCTGTCGGCATTCCAGGGTGTCATCGGAGTAGCGGACCTTCATCAGTTCGCTGCAGATCTGGGTCAACGACAACGTGGGCCAGCCGTACCAGACGGCGATCGTCGGCACAGTCAATGATCCCTCGATGACGAGGCCGAATAGACAGACGAACAGTGCGCGTCTGAGCCAGGTGTGCATCCTCACCCAGGTCGGCGTCGTCCCAACCGGCAGCGACTCGGTCGAGTCGCTTGCTTGTACTGCGGAGCTGGACATGATCGGCCTTTCTCGGCTCGGTTAGTCGGAGAAGATCTCGCGATTGACCGTGTGCAAGTAGGGAATCGCCAAAAAGGGCGTGATGTAGAAGATGTTGAACGCCCACCAGCCCAGTACCGGTAATCCGACTGCGGTGTAACGGATGTCGGCGTAGAGCGTCATGTTGAAGATGTAGCCGGTCCACACGACCACGCCGAACCAGCACGTGACGATCAGCCACTGGTGGCCCCAGCGCTTCATCTGGAGGAATGCGATGGCCGCCGCCATGCGCATCGGGAACGCGATGAGGACGCAGACCAGAACCCATGCCTTTTCGCCCGGCGCGCTTGCGCCGCCGATCCACAGCTCGTTGTAGTGCCAGAAGTAGCCGGCATCCATCAGATTGCCCCACGCCGTGAAGACCGTGCGCGTGACGAGGGCGTGGTTGGCGAACAGGTCCAGCGCCCATCCGATGCTGTTCAGGGCTGCATCCAGGATGATCACGTAGCCGATGAGCGTGACCATCAGCGGACGCACGGACAGTCCCTCGCGTTGGGCGTTTCGCAGCAGGAACAGGCCCCGAAGGAAGATGGGCAAACCAAGGACGCCCAGCACCAGTGTGCCCATGACGACGGTGCCCGCGATCAGCCACTTGTCGGCCCGGCGCTGGATCTCCCGGGTCTGACGTTCGTGGTCGTCCAGTGTGAGCGAAATCGGAATCTGTCACTGCTACCAGTCCCTCGTGAGGTACATGTGCAATTGGATGAGGAACATCGCGATGAGCAGGCCGTAGATGAAAATCTGAAACGCGATGAGCCCGCGCCGACGCCGGCGGTCCTGGTCATCCATGCAGGCCCCTAATCCTCGGGTGCTGACTCGAACGAGTCGTTCGACGGGTGGTGGGCATCGTAGAGCGATGTCAGAACGTGCCGATGTTCCCCAGCATCCAGTAGAAGAACGCGACCAATCCGACCATTACGCCCCAGGTCACGGCCATACGTACAAGTTCTTGCCACACGAGATGACCTCCAAGGCGCCGATCGGTGAAAACATATATTCTCATGAGTGAGCAGACTCACTCTCACACACGACCGCGGGAATTATCAACCGGATCCTGAACGGTCACGCGTCGGCGAGGGCAGCCAGGTCGCGCTTGATCGACCTTGCCGACATCGTTGCGAGGCAGCTTGTCGATGAAGACGATGCGCACAGGAACCCGATAGGGCGTCAATCGCTCCCGGCACCATGTGGTCAGACCGTCCTCGCCTGGGCCGTCGTCGGTGCGCACCACGAACGCCCAGGGCACCTCGCCGAGGCGCTCGTCGGCTACTCCCACGACAGCGGCTTCGCGAACCCCCTCGGCCGCCAACAACACGTCCTCGACGGTGCCGGGAAACACCTTGAGCCCACCGCGGTTGATCATGTCCGACACCCGGCTGTCGAGCCACAGGAAGCCGTCATCGTCGAACCAGCCGAGGTCGCCGGTGTGGAACCAACCATCGTCGGTGAGTCTGTCGAGGAAGGCGGGGTCGATCTTGCGGGCCGAGGTGGTGGGGGTGCGGACCATCACCTCGTCGTCGGTGATTGTCACGTCGATGCCTGGCAGCGGTCGCCCGACGGAACCGAGCTTGGACTCGCCGTACGCGCGCGCGTCGGCGGCAGACCATCCGACTACTTCGCCGCCGAGTTCGGTCTGGCCGTACGAGTTGAGCACGATCACGCCGAACTTGTCCCGGAACCGGGCCGCTTGGACTGGCGATAGGGGAGCGGTGATCGACCGCACGATCTTCAGCGGCGAAAGGTCGGTCACCGACTCGTCGTACAGAACCATGGTCAGTGCGGCCGGTGGCAAGCACGGTGGACCGCAACTGATGTTGCTTGACGAGCGCGGCGAAATCGGACGGCGAGAATCGGTCCATCAGCACCACGCCGGAACCCGCACGGAACGCGAACAGCACCTGGTAGATGCCGGCCCATAGCGACAGCGATAGCGGCACCAGGTTGGGCATCGGTGTCCGTTTCGACTTGCTGCCAGCGGATTTGGCACCGCGCAGCTTGGCGAGCAGCCGGTCGATCAGGTCGAGCACCGTGGCGTGGCGAAGTGGTACGGGCTTCGGTGGACCGGTGGTGCCCGAGGTGAATTGCAGCAGCGCGACGTCGGCGTCGTACTGCCGCGGGTTCTCGGGTGTGGTGGGCGACGGAGTTGCCGACCATGACAGATCCGCGCCCGCGATGACAGGTAACCCGAAGGTGGAGAACCGATCTGCCAGGTCGGGCGTGGTGATCACCGCGACGGGCCGCAGCGTGTCGAGTTGGGTGATCAACTCGGCGTCGGCGGCACGAGGGTTCAGCGGTGTGTAGACGCCGCCGGCGCGCCAGGTGCCGAACAGCGCGGCGATGGTGATGGCGTCGTTGGGCAGCATGGCTGCGACCACTTGGCCGGTCGCCAGGCCTGACTCGGCGAGTGTCATCCCCAATCGTTCGGCGCTGGCGACCAGCTCGCCGCGTGAGACGTCGGCGCCCAGCGTGTACACCGCGACGTCGGGCAGCCCGTCCAGAAGCTCTGCCAGGCTCACGAATCGCGCTCCAGCGGAGCCCAATTAGGTGTCCGCTTGTCGGCAAACGCCTGCGGTCCCTCGTTCTGGTCGGGGTGGCCCCACATCGACGTCAGATGCTTGGCACCCTCGCGGCAGGCATCGGTCAAGCCGTGTTCGAGCGCCCCCCACAGCGCTCGTTTGGTGGCCCGCATCGCGGACGGTGAGTTCTTCGCGATCTTCTCGGCCAGCGTCTGGGCGACCTCACGCAGTTTCTCGGGCGGGTCGACGACCTGGCTGATCATCCCGAGTTCGTACGCGCGCTGGGCGGTGAGCCGTTCGTGGCTGCCGACGAGTGCCATCCGCAACACGGCTTCGGCAGGCATCTTGCGCATCAGCGCGATGGTCTCCAAGGCGCTGACCTGACCTATCGACACGTGTGGGTCGACGAACGTCGCATCCGATGCGGCGATCACGACGTCGGCATCGGCGACCCAGTGCAACCCCCCGCCCGCGCATACCCCGTTGACAGCGGTAATGACGGGCTTGCCGACGTTGCAGTGCCAGCCGGTCAGCTTCAGATCGAGCGTGCGCATGGTCTCCTGGAACTGCAGCACCGCGTCGCCGTCGAGCTCCTCCACGTCGGCGCCCACCTGAAACGCCCGTCCGTTACCGGTGTGCACGATGACGCGGACGTCGGGGTCGGCGTCCAATTCCGCCCAGGCCCTTGGGAATTCCTCGCGCATCACTGCGTCGTACGCGTTCAGCCGATCGGGACGGTTGTTGATGATCCAGCCGACGGGCCCTTGGCGTTCGACGATGAGCCTGCGATAGGGAACCTGTTGTTCGACGCTCATGGCACCTCCGCGGTGATCTGATTCTCGAGTGATTGCCAACGGGCCGGACGCTTCTCGCGCCACGCGCGGACTCCCTCCGCGTGGTCGGGATGGTTGCGAAGCCGCCAGATCTCATCGGCGGCTTCATTGCGAGCCTGCGTCAGGCCGACTTCCAGGGAGCGCCAGAGCGCCTTCTTGGTGGCCCGCATCGCCGTCGGTGAATTGGCCGCCACGACCGCGGCCAAGTTCGCGGCGGTGGTACGCAACGCGTCGTCGGCGACCACGTCGGAGACGATCCCGAGCTCGTAGGCGCGTTGCGCCGAGATGCGTTCCCCCTTGCCGCTCAGAGTCATCCGGGTGATCGCCTCCATCGGGGACTTGCGCAGCAGTGTGATGGCCTCGTAGGCGACTGCCTGTCCGACCGAGACGTGCGGATCGACGAACGACGCCCGATCGGCGGCGATGACGATGTCTGCGTCGGCAACCAGGTGCAGCCCGCCGCCGGCGCACACCCCGTTGACCGCGGCGATCACGGGCTTCCATACGTCGCAGTGCCACGACGAGATCTTCAGCTCGGCGTCGCGGGTCCGGCGGGAATGCCGGCGCATCGCGTCCTTATCGCGTGCCACCTGGACCACGTCCATTCCGGTGCAGAAGGACTTGCCGTTGGCCGTGTTGACGATGACCCGCACCTCGGGATCGGCGTCCAGCTCGGCCCACGCCGCCTCGAGTTCGTCGAGCATCAGCGCGTCGAAGGCGTTGCCCGCGTCCGGGCGATCGAGGATCAGCCAACCGATCCCGTCGGACTTGGTGACGACAAGCCGTTGGTAATCGGTCATGATCGCGGAATGTCCTTCCATGGCTTGCCCTTCCATGGATCCGGCTCCTTGGGCAACCCGAGTACGCGCTCGCCGAGGATGTTCTTGTTGATGTCGGTGGTCCCGCCCTCGGTGCTGTTGGCCAGGCTGCGCATCATGCCCTGCACTTCGCGCGGCAGCGCGTCCTCGTCGTCGGTCGCCGGCCACGCCACCGCCGCGGTGCCCAGCAGGTCGACCATCAGGTCCTGGATCTGCTGATTCAGCGTCGCCTGATGCACTTTGCCGATCGACGACGCCGCGCCCGGAGATTGCCCGGCCGAAAGTGCGCGCGCGTACACGGGCATTGGTCCAGCCACGGATCTGTTCCTGTGCCCACAAGCGCATCACCTTATGTCGGACGACCGGGTCGTCCCATCGTCCGCATTCCTGGGCCAAGGTGATCAGTCGCTCGGTGCTGGAGCCCCCCAGCCGGCCCATCCCGCCCGAGCCCGAACCCGAAACCATCTGCCGCTCACTGGACAACGTCGACGCGCTGACCCGCCATCCGTCGTTGACGTCGCCTACCCGGTGGGCGTCGGGGACGCGAGCACCGTCGAGGAACACTTCGTTGAACTCGGCCTCCCCGGTGATCTGGCGCAGCGGTCGCACCTCGACGCCGGGCTGATGCATGTCGAGCAGGAAGTACGTGATGCCTTTGTGTTTGGGCTCCTCGGGATCCGTGCGGGCCAGCAGGATGGCGAAATCCGCCTCGTCGGCCCAAGTGGTCCAGACCTTCTGGCCGGAGATGATCCAGTCCCCATCTTTTGAGCCGTCGCGGACGGCTCGCGTGGCAAGCGACGCCAGGTCAGAACCGGCACCCGGCTCGCTGAACAGCTGACACCACTTCTCCTCGTTGCGCACGATGGGCGGAAGGAAGCGCAGCCGCTGTTGTTCGCTGCCGTGGCTGAACAGCGCAGCGGCGGCGTTGTTAAGCCCCAGCGGATTGAGTCTGGTCAGTCGCAGCGGCGCCAGCACAGGCTCGATGGCTCGGGCGACGTCGTTGGTGACGCCCAGACCACCGTGCTCGGGTAGCCAGGTCGGCACCACAAGACCTGCATCGGCGAAGGTCGGGTACCACTGCCGGTATTGGGCGGGGCTGCGGACGGAGCGCAGAGCAGCGGGGCTCTCGGTGGCGGCCGCCCGCCAGGACTCCGGAACGTTTGTCTCGACCCAACATTGGACGGCTGCGACCGCGTCGGCGGTGGTCGTCGCGGCGGTAATTCCCAGCGGTGTCATCGTCCCTGGAATCGCGCGTCGCGCTTGTCTCGGAAGGCGGCCAACCCTTCACGGAAGTCTTCGCTGCGGCTCGACAGCTCCAGAGCCATGGCCTCGTTCTGAAGATGTCGGTCAAGGTCGAGGCCGTTGCCGCTCTGCAGCAGCCATTTGGTGAGCCCGAGTGCGACCGTCGGCGACTCGCTGAGATCAGCGACGAGACCCTCTGCCGCCGAACCTAATTGGTCATCGGGGTGGGCGCCGTGGATGATGCCCCACTCGGCCGCCGTGGCGCCGGAGATCTCCTGGCCAAGCATCAGCAGCTTTCTGGTTCGCACCATGCCGATGAGCCGGGGCAGCAGCCAGGCCGCGCCGCTGTCCGGCGTGAAACCACGCGACATGAACGGTTCCCAGAACCGGGCGTCATCGGCGGCCAGGCAGAAGTCGGACGCCATCGCGATGTGAAACCCCAGACCCGCCGCCCACCCGCGGACCACAGCGACGATGGGGACCTGGGTCTCGAGCATCAAGGGGATCAGCCGGTTGGCCTTGTTCGGCAGCCGGCGCTGCGTGCTGCCGACGCGTGGCTTGCGTTCGGACTTCGCGTTGTTGGCGATCAGATCGGAACCGGCGCAGAAATCGGGGCCCTCGGCGCCGATCCGAATGACACGAACCGATTCGTCGATGCCCGCGGCGGCGAGGTGGCCGATCATCGCATCGAGCATCACGTCGTTGACCGCGTTGCGTTTGTCGGCGCGGTCCAGGGTGAGCTCGAGTACGGGCCCACGCTGTTCGGCCCGAAGGCCTTCCACACTGTCGTAGCTCATGGCGGTCAGCGCCCGGCGAATTCCGCCGATACCGCGGTCAGCAGCTCGGTCAGGTTGGTCGACGCGCCGGGTGGATCGGGCAGGCGAACCGGACCGTGTTCCCGGCTCGGCAACAGAATCGTGGCGTGTCCCGGTGCGGTCACCTCGCCGCGCTGATTCGTCGCGGCGAGCTCGAGGTCCACGGCAGGGCGGTCACCGTCGGCAAGATACTTGCGCGTCACCGTGCCCGAGATGGTGTGCAGATCGCCCACGTAGTTGAACAGCCGGAATTCGCAGTCGAGCTTCCACAACCAGGCGTCGTCGCCCATCCAGTCTGTGCACAGGTGGACCAGCCACGTTTCGCGCATACGGCCGTAGTCGAACGTCGTGGGATTGCCCGCATTTCGCGCGGCATCCGGTTCCCAGTGCACGCGCTGCTGAACATCGGGGACACCGTGCTCATTGGGGGTATAGAACCGGGGTATCCGCTGGCGGTTTTGCCATGCCAACCGCAACGGCCGCACGCCATACATTCCGGTGCCCATGCCGACGTGCCAGCAGACCATGTCGGTCACCGTCAGCGGGCCCTTGGTCAACGGGCCAACCTCGTCGCCCTCGTCGACGTCCTCCCACCATCGCGGTTCGGCGCCTCGCGGTGACTCGTGCGAGAGCCGCTCGTCGATTTCAGCGATTTCGTCCGCGGTCCACGTCTTGAGTTCGACGGTGTCGTACTTCTTGCGTCCGCGCGCCTTGCTGCGCTCAGTGCGGATCATGTTGCGGTACTGGCCGCCCAAGATGACGCCTTCGTCGTCGCGGAACACCTGGGCCGACCACTCGTGGACGGCGCGGTCGGCGAATTCGCTGCTCTTGTCGAGCGCCGCGACCAACGCGTTGCGGCGGAAAACGCGGTGGTTGGCGCGCAGGGGGGTCCACCATTCGCGGGCCGACGAGGCATAGAAGGCATGGACACCGCGCAACGGGTCGCCCTTGGTCAGCGTGCGCTCGTCGTCGGACAGTGTGGTGACTTCGTCCTCGCCGATGAGGGTGTCGCCGCCGACCAAGGCGGGTGGGGCGATGGGCTCGCCCCATACCGATTTGGCGGCATATTCCGGATCCGACCACATCGGGTTGGCGTCACCGTAGCTTTGGGCTACGTGCCGGAATGCGTCTTCATTGGGGCGGAAGTAGTGCGGAGGCTGGGTATGTGGGACCGCGATGCCGATGGTGGCGCGCAATCTGGCCAGTCCCTCATCGGTGATCCGGCCGGTCTCCACCATTCAGCGCCCCCCTCGCGGCCCACAGCGTCGTCGGATCGATAGTGGAAATTAAGATACCCGAAAAGCGGAAACGTCGTTAACGCAGGGGATGAACGGCATGACTGAAGAAGCATCCGGAATCGTTGTCGCACTCGGCGAGGACGGTGTCCAACGCATCACCATCGACCGGGCCGATGTTGGAAACTCGTTGTCGCCCTTGGCGCGTGACGCGCTGACCGAAGCCTTCCGGCACGCCGACGGTAATCCCGCGGTCCGCGCGGTGTTGTTGAATGCCGCCGGCACTCGACACTTCTGCGCGGGCGCGGGCCTGGCGCCACGACCTGCCGGGAGCGAGCCGCAACCGATGGCGGAGAAGCGTCCAGGCGATATCGCGCGAATGCTGCAGCACGGGTGGCAGCGCTTGGTCGCCTCGGTGCTGGACTGCGACAAGCCGGTGATCGCCGCGGTGAAAGGCACGGCCGCCGGCGCCGGATCCAGCCTGGTGCTCGCGTGCGATCTCGTCGTCATGTCCACGGAGGCAAAGCTTGTCGAGGCGTTCGTGCACCGCGGAATACTTCCGGATTCTGGTGCCATCCACCTGCTGACGCGAATTGTCGGCCTGCGCAAGGCCACCGAATTGCTGATGCTCGGGGAACCCGTCGACGCTGCGACATGCGAACGGCTCGGACTGGTCAATCGGGTGGTCGCACCGGATGACACCGACGTCGTCGCCGAAGAGATCGCGGGACGGCTGGCCCAAGGGCCGACCGTGATGCTGGCCCTGACAAAGCGACTGCTGTCGGTGTCGTCGGAGTCCGGCCGGGACCGGGCCTTCGAGCAGGAGGCCTGGGCTGCGGAAGTGGTGTCGCGCACTGCAGACCTGCAGGAGGGCCTGTTATCGTTCGCCGAGCGCCGTGATCCCCGGTTCCGGGGATTCTGAGCTCAGCCCTTGGCGGGTCCACCGCGGATGGTGAATGAGGAGCTGTCGTCGATCCGATCGATGGCCTCGGCCACCGTTTCGGCGCTCAGCTCGGTGTCCTCGATGCCCTGTGTGACTCCGATGAACACCCGCGACACCTTCCCGGCGCCGACCGAGTAAATGTGCGCCGTCCGATCACAACTGGTGTGCGCGAGGTAGACCACCACCGGGGTGACGAGCTCGGGGTCCATCGCCTTGCCGGCCTCGCCCATGATGTCTTCGGTCATCCGGGTTCGCGCGATCGGTGCGATGGCATTGATGGCAATGCCGTTGCGGGCACCCTCGATGGCGAGCACATGCATCATTCCCACCAATCCCATTTTGGCCGCGCCATAGTTGGCCTGCCCAAAGTTACCGAAAAGGCCAGTGCCCGAGGTGGTTTGGACGATGCGTCCGTAGTTCTGCTCACGCATGAGGGGCCAGACCGCCCGAGTCACGTTGAACGCACCGGCGAGGTGGACGGCGATCACCGCATCGACCTGCTCGGCGGTCATATTCTTGAATGCGGCGTCGCGCAGGATGCCGGCGTTGTTCACCAGGATGTCCACTTGCCCGAACGCGTCCATCGCCGCCGCCACGATGGCGGCTCCGCCGGCCTCGGTGGCGACCGAGTCGCCGTTGGCGACGGCGGTGCCTCCGGCCGCGGTGATCTCGTCGACCACGTTCTGCGCTGCCGATGTCGAGGCGCCACTGCCGTCCACCGCGCTGCCCAGGTCATTGACCACGACGCGGGCTCCTCGCCGGGCGAGTTCCAGTGCGTGGCAGCGGCCGAGTCCGCCGCCTGCGCCGGTGACGATGGCTACCTGGTTGTCGAAAGTCATTGAACCCATGCGTGAGAGGTTACATTTACCTCTGCAGAGAACCACCATTTGCATCGGAGGATCCATGACCGGCCCGACTGAGCTGCTGCGACACGCGCGGCAGCGAGCCGAGTCGTTGCGGGACCGCTATCGCACAGCGGGGTTCTGGTCGTCGCGCGCGGTCGACGTCGTGCGGTTGGCCGCGCAGCGGCTTCCGTCGCGGGTCGCATTGCAGGGCAGGGACATCGAACTGACCTACGCCGCCCTCGACGAACGAATTGACCTGGCCTGCCACGCGATGGCGGAGGCGGGCGTCACGGCGTCGACGCCGATCGTCGTGGTGGTCGGCAACGACGTGGATTGTGTGATCGCCGTGCATGCCGCCATGCGACTTGATGCGGTGGTGCTGCTGGTACCGCGCAGCGCCGGGGCGGCCCAGGTCGCCGACATCCTCGCGCGCACGGGTGCGAAACACGGGATGGCGCCCAACTGGGCGGCGGTCACCGGTGCGGACCTCGCGAGCCGGTGCAGTTGGATCGAGGTGAACCGTGGCGACCGACCCGGCTCCGTGACGCCCCGGAAGCCTCTGCGTGCGGCCGACGAGCCGTCCTTCGTGCTGTACACCTCGGGCACCACGTCCAGGCCGAAGGGCGTGATCCACTCGCTGAGCACGTTGATCAAGGCGTCGGCGAACTACATCGCGGCGGCCGGCTTGGACGTCGACGATCGAATCTTCCTGGTCAGCCCGCTGGCATCGGTCACCGGCGTGGTCCAGGCGCTGTTCATCGGACCGATGTTGTCGGCGCCGGTGGTGCTCGAAGATCGCTGGGATCCGGTGGCGACCTGTGACCTGTTGGTCTCCTCCGGCGCGACGTGGTTCGGCGGGCCGGACCGCTTGCTCGACAGGGTGCTCGACGAGGCGGTGGCGCGCGACAAGCGCGTCCCGTTGCGTGCCGTCTACCTCGGCGGAACCATGCTGGATCGCCGAATCGTGGAGCGCATCGAGGACGACTTCGGCATCGTGGTGATGCGGGCCTACGGCTCCTCGGAAGTGCCCGTGAGCACTTCGGGTCTGCGCACCGAGAGCAGGGCGGTGCGCCACGCCGACGACGGGGTCGCTCTGGCCGATGTCGAGGTGCGGATGGGTTCGATCGCCGATCCGACCGAATGCTGCATCCGCGGGCCGCACACCTTCCTCGGGTACACCGACACCGAAGACGACGCACAGGCATTCGACGGGGAGTGGTTCCGCACCGGCGACGTGGCCGACCTCGCGGGTGGCCGGGTCCGCATCGTCGGCCGGCTCAAGGACATCGTCATTCGCAACGGCATGAAGATTCCCGCGGGCGAAGTCGAGGAGGCCGTCGCCCGGATCGCCGGGGTCCGCGAATGCGCCGCGTACTCGGTCGCCGACACCACGACGGGGGAGCGACTGGCCGTCGCGATGGTGCTCGACACAGACGTCGAGATGTCACTGGCGACAGTGGCCGAGACGTTGGTGTCTGCGGGGTTGCCCAAATACAAGCTGCCCGAGGAGCTGGTGTTCTGGGATCGGCCCCTGCCGGTCAACGCCAACGGCAAGGTGGAGCGCAGCAAGCTGCACGAACGGTCGGTGGGGCGCCCGCGGGTGCTGGCGGACCGTCTGGTTGCGACGTCCGGTTAGGCCGGTGTCAGACGCACGTTGAGCCGCGCCGGCCCGCGCAGTGTGCTGTTGGTCGTCCACACCGTGTCGCCGACTGCCTCGATGCGGCTGGTGCGCTTCACCAGTTCGCGAAGGATGGCGTGCCCCTCCATCCTGGTCAGTTGGGCACCCAGACACAGATGTGGTCCGAAGCCGAAGGCGATGTGGTCCTTCGGGTTTCGCCGCACCTGGAACTCTTCCGGATTTTCGAAGGCGAGCGGATCGCGGTTGGCGGCGCCGAACGACAACATGACTCGCGCGCCGGCGGGAATGGTCACATTGCCGACGGTGTAGTCGGTCAGTGCCGTGCGGTAGAGCGCCTGGACGGGCGATGAGAACCGCAGCTGCTCCTCGACGGCCATCGGGATCAACTCGGGGTTCGCACGGACCAGATCGAATTGGTCCGGATGTGCAGCGAAGCTGTCGAACATGCCGCCGAGCAGATTAGTAGTCGTCTCGTTTCCGGCCAACAGCAACAACATTGCGAAGTAAAACAGCTCGATGTCGTCAATCGAGCCGGCCTCGTTCTGAACCAGCAGCGATCCCAGCAGCGTGTCCGAACCCTTCAACCCGCCCACGGCGAACTGATTCTGGAAGTATCGGTAAATGGAGAGCAATCCGCCCATGCACGATGCGAAGCCGATGATGCCCCGCGGCGAAATCGCGGTGTCGGCCACCTTGACCACGTCGCTCGACCACCGACGAAAGTCGTCGATGTCACCATCGGGCACTCCCATCAGGTGGGCGATCAACAACATCGGCATCGGCACCGCCAGGCGTTCGACGACATCGCAGCCCGGGTTTGTCAGCACATCGTCGACGAGCTTGGCCGCCAGCTCATCGATCAACGGCCGCCAGGATTCAAGTGCCGCCCGGGTGAATGCAGGCAGCACACGCCTGCGCATCTCTGAGTGCTGCTTACCGTCGGTGGTCACCAGGATCGGTACGGCGATTCTGGGTCGGCTGACCCCGTCCGCGCTCGACAGCGCCCCGTCGGAGCGCGCGGCCTCGCGAACGTCGTCGAGGCGCGTCAAAATCCAATTCGACCGTCGCGGGTTGAAGTGCACGCGCCCGCGGGCGTGCAACTGCCGGTAGGCCCCCTCGGGATGGGCCGCCGTCGTCGGATTCAGCGGGTCGTAGTCGCTGATCACAGCTCCGGTCCAGGATCGGTACGGCCGCCAACGACCCTTGACGCTCGCCGATAGGCTCACCTTCATGGCACGGCTGAGCGGTCCCACCAGCGTGCTTGCGAACTTGACATCCTTGGCAAGGGCCATCGGCACTTCTCCTGTAATTGTTACGGAGGTAAACGTAATTGTTACGTTAACGTATGGCGGGGTGATGCTGCCGTGGAACTGACGATCCAGGAACTGTCCGCGCGTGTGGACATGACGCCGCGGAACATCCGCGAGTGGCAGACGATCGGTGTGTTGTCGCCTCCGCGCCGTCGCGGGAGGTTGGCGTTCTACGACGAAAGCCATGTCACAAGAATCGAGCGAGTCAAATCCCTTCGTGCGGATGGTTTTCCGCTGGATGTGATTCGTCAGTTCCTTGAACGTTCTCAGGCATCGGCGGTCGACGTGCTGACGCTCTCCGCTACCGTGCTGGATCCCGCCAGTCAGGGAGGTTCAAAGCCAGTCGACCGCGCGGAGCTGGCGGAGCGACTCGGTGCCGACGTCGAGGGGTCGCTGATCGGCTCCGGGCTCATCGAGGTCATCGACGACCAGACGGTTGTCATCAAGGACGTTGCAACCTTTGATTATGTCGAGCAACTTGCCGCCATCGGGCTGCCCGTCGGCGCGATCGCGTCGGCGGTCGAGGCCCTGAGTGAGCTCCAGATCCGTGGTGTCGGTGTGCTCGTCGACCTGTATCGCAAGGAAGTGTGGCAGCCGTTCGTCGATGCGGGCCTGCCCGCGGCGCAATGGCGGTCGATCGCCGAGAAGTCGGGTCGAATGCGTGAGCTCGTGCTTGGGCTCGGTGGGCAGACGCTCCGGCAGGCCACCGACATCGTGATCGGACAGGTGGCCGTCGAGCAGGCGACCAAGCTGGACTCCAGAAGCTAACTGCGCGTGGGCGAGTCGTCGCTCGGACGGAACACGGGGACGACAAAGCCGTCCTCGTCGTTGCGGAAAGCCAGGGAAAGCTCCAGGTCTGCCCGCAATTCGTCGACGGGGCAGTTCTCGACCACCGTCATCAGCCGCGGCCCTTCAGCAAGATCCACCATCGCCACCACGTAGGGCGTGCGAGCGGCGAAAGGCGCGGCGTTCTGGTGGATCACACTCCACGTGTAGAGCCGTGCCCGGCCGCTGGACGGGGTCAACTGGACGTCTTCACTCCAGCAGTGCGGACAGAACGGGCGGACGTACAGGGAGTTTCGTCCGCAGGACGCGCACGCGTTGACCATCAGCGTGCGGTTCTGCACGGCCGCCCACCACGATTCGCTATCGGCATCGATCGTGGGCCGGTCGGGAGCCGTCATCATTGCCTCCCCAGGATCGTCGTGGCGCTGTGGGTGAAGAAACCGCCCATCGCGTGCACACACGCCAGACGCGCGTCGTCGACCTGCCGCGGTCCGCATTCGCCGCGCAGCTGCCGGACGGCCTCGACGAGGAGGAACATCCCGCGCATTCCGGGGTGACACGACGCCAGCCCGCCGCCGTCGGTGTTCGTCGGAAGTGCGCCGCCGGGGCGCAGCGCGCCCGACTCGATGAACGACCCACCCTCACCCTTCGCGCAGAAGCCGAGGTCCTCGACCGTCAGCAGCACGGTGGAGGTGAACGAGTCGTAGAGCTGGCATACGTCGATATCTGCCGGACTGATACCCGCCTGGGCGAACGCGCGCGGTCCCGACTGCGCCGCTGCCGACGTGGTGAAGTCACCCCACTCGCTCATGCTGACGTGTGATGTCGCGTCTGCCGAGCCGAGAATCCACACCGGCTCCTTCGCGCAATCACGCGCGACCCGTTCGCTGGCCAGGACGACCGCTCCACCGCCGTCCGTGCGGAGACAGACGTGCTTGGCGGTGAATGGGTCGGCCAGCATGGGTGCGGCGGCGACGTCGTCGACGGTGATGCGGTCTGGCTCGAATGCGTTGTCGTTCATGGCAGCCCATTCGTGGGCTGCGACGGCGACCTCGGCGAGTTGTTCCACAGTGGTTCCGAACTCGATCATGTGCCTGCGGGCGGCCATCGCGTACTTCGCGATTAGCGTGGCACCGTACGGCGTTTCGAATTGCAGTGCGCCTCCGGTGTTCATGGCTGCTGCCGAGGTCCGCACCCGGCGCTTCACATCGGAGCGCGCCGTAGATCCGTAGGTCAACAGCGCGACGTCGATCTCACCGATCCCGATGGCCGCCGCGGCGTGTCGAGCCATGACCTCCCAGGAGGACCCGCCGACATTCGTCGCGTCGACCCACGCGGGCCGCAGGCCCAGGTATTCGCTTACCTCCACAGGAGGCAGCAGTGTGCCGTGCGCGCCGAATCCCTCGATGTCGTCTTTGGTCAGCCCGGCGTCGGCGACCGCCCGGCGGGATGACTGCGCCATCAACCCCATCGCGGTCTTGTCGGGCACCCGCCCGCAATCGGACAGCCCGGCGCCCACGATGGCGACGCGGTTCAGCGGCATAGGACATGGTTATCACACCGATAACGACGTTCACGAATTGATGGAACCCTCGTTCTCGGTCGGCTACCGTGAGCCTGTGCAGGGATCGTTGCGGGACGCGCTGCGGGGCGACCGTCTGGTGCTGTGTTTGGCGCTGTTGAACGCCCGCACACCCGATGTGCCGGCCATCGCGGCCGCGTGCGGCTACGACAGCGTCTATGTCGATCTCGAGCACACGTCCACGTCGCTGGAGACCGCTGCGATGTTGTGTTCGAGTGCGCTCGGCGTGGGTATTTCAGCGCTGGTGCGGGTACCGTCGCAAGACCCCAGCGTGATCGCGCGCGTGCTGGATAGTGGTGCGGTCGGTGTCATTGTGCCGCATGTTAATTCGAAGCAAGAAGCCCAGTCCGTGGTGGCTGCGGCGCGGTTCCCGCCGATCGGCCACCGTTCGATCGCAGGACCCAATCCGGTTAGTGGATACCAGCCCAGGCCCGCCCCGGAACTGACGGCCGAACTGGAACGGCGCACCGTCGTGGCGGTGATGATCGAGACGCCGCGGGCGGTCGAGGCCAGCGACGAGATCGCCGCGGTTCAAGGCATCGATATGATCCTGCTCGGCCCAAGTGATCTGACCGCCGAAATGGGTATCCATGGGCAGTATGAGAATGACCATTTCCACCGTGCAGTAGAATCGGTCGCGGCGGCCTGTCGAAGTCATGGCGTGGCGCTGGGAGTGGCCGGGATCAAGTCCCTTGAACTGCTGAATCGGTTCGTAGACCTGGGTCTGCGATTCATCTCGGCAGGGACGGACGTGGGGATGATGACTGAGGCGGCGACGACCCGCGCACAAGCGCTCCGTGATCTCGAGGGTCGCGCCGGGAAATAGCACTGATTGCTGAAAGCTGCGTCATCACAACAGGAGGACCGGATGCCCACCTCGATCTATACCGAACGAGTCAACGACCCGATGACTTGGACGGGCGCCGATTTCACCAGCAAGGAAGATTTCACCTTCGATCTCTCGGCGCGCAATGTGGCTGCGCTGGAGTCCATTCTGGCTGCGACGGCCAAAAAAGACCGCGACGACATCACTCCGGATGACGCGCGGCACCCCGACCTCAACGACGATCTCGCTAGGCTCTATCACGACCTGATGTTCGGCAAGGGGCTCGCGTGTGTGCGGGGATTCCCGGTCGAGCAGCACTCGATCGAAGACCTCGAACGCATCTACTGGGCGTTCTGCACGCACCTGGGATACCTGGTGGCCAACAACTCATTCGGCCATCGCATGGTGCGCGTCCAGGAAGAGGTTCTGCCGAACGGCGTGCAACCGGCGCGCGGTACCAAATCGCGCGCCGAGTTGGCCATGCACAACGACGCGGCGGACATCCTGTCGCTGCTGTGTGTCTATCCGGCCGCTGAGGGTGGCGAGAGCCAGTTCGCGAGTGGCCCAGCGGCACACAACCGGGTCTTGGCCGAACGGCCCGACCTGCTCGGCGTGCTCTACCAGGGGTTTCCGCACCACCGTCGCAGCGAACAGCCCGACGACCAGCCCGACGTCACGCCGTACGACGTGCCGGTGTTCTCCCAGATCGACGGGAGAATCTGCATCAACTTCACCTACAGCAGCATTCTGCCCGCGATGCACACGCTCGGCCGTGAATTCACTGCCGAGCAGAACGAGGCGATCGAGTTGCTCAGGAATGTCCTCGTGGAGCAGCAGGTCGAGTTCCGCCTGGAATCCGGCGAAGCGGCCGTGGCCAATAACTTTGCGATGTGTCACTCCCGGTCCGACTTCGTCAGCAGCACCGACCCGAAGAAGGCGCGCTGCTTCTTGCGGGCCTGGATGGAGGTGCCCCGCGAAGATCGCCGCCTGCCGATCGGCCGCGAGTACTACTTCATGGAGAACAAGGACCTACGTCTGGGCTACGACGTTGTTGAGGGCCGGGACGGCAAGGTCGCCCGCAACGATTACGCCAACGTCGACACCGCGTTGGCGGACATGTTCAAGGCAGCCCAGGCAAAGCCCAAAGTGGGCGGCCGGTGAGCGAAGCCGGTCTCCCGCGACTGGTTTATGAGCGGTGGACTGACCCCGTCGCTGGTGACATTCTCGAGGCTGCCGAGATCGACGTGGTCCGGCTTGATCTGGCTGCGCCGGATGAACAGGGTTGGGCCGCACTGGAATCCGCACACGGATATCAAGTTGCGACCCGTACTGACGTCGCGTCGGCGGTCGACGGTTCGCAGTGGCTGGCCGGCGCCTCCTTGGTGGACCGCTGCGAGCATCTGTTAGCCGTCTGCTCGGCTGGCGCGGGATACGACGTCATCGATGTCGAGGCCTGCACCCGAGCGGGCATTGCTGTGTGTAACAACTCTGGACCCGGCGCGGAGGCGGTCGCCGAGCATGCGTTGGGGTTCATGCTCGACCTGGCCAAGAAGATCACTCTTGCCGACCGGGTACTGCGTGCGGGCGATCTCGGTGACCGGATGGTGCTGCGGGGGACCCAGCTGCTCGGCAAGACGCTGGGGGTGATCGGGCTGGGCGCGATCGGACGTCGATTGGTAGAACTGTGTGCGCCTTTTGGACTGGAAGTACTGGTATTTGACCCGTACCTGGACGAGGCGACGGCAGTTGCCCGCGGCGTCCAGCGGGTGAGCTTGGCCGATTTGCTCGCGCTCGCCGACTTCGTGCAGGTGACGTGTCCGTTGACCGCGGAGACGGAGGGCCTGATCGGTAAGGAGCAGTTCGCCGCGATGAAGCCCACCGCATTCTTCATCACCACGGCGCGCGGACCCGTTCACGACGAGGGGGCTCTCTACGACGCCCTCGTCGGCGGCGGCATCGCCGGCGCGGGTTTGGATGTGTTTCATCAGGAGCCGCCGCGATCGGATAACCCGCTGCTGCACTTGGACAATGTCGTCGCGACCCCACATACCGCCGGCATCACCGTCGAGGCCGTGCGCGACATCGCGGTCGCGACGGCGACGCAATGGACGGCGATCTTCGACGGTCGCATGCCGCCGCGGCTGCTCAACCCTGACGTATGGCCCCGCTATTGTGAACGGTTTCACCAGGAATTCGGCTTCCGTCCCACCGCGCAGTCCGAGCAAGCTACCGCCGCCGATTGAAACTAATCGTGAGTCAAGGTTTTTCGAGAAGGGCACTTTAGGTGACGGAGTACACCACCATCGAGGTCGATGTTCGCGGTCACACGGCGTGTGTGACGCTGAACCGGCCCGAGGTCCTCAATGCCATCAATGACGAGATGATCGCCGAACTCGCGGTGGCCTTCGCCGAAATCGAACGCTCACAGGATATCTGGACGATGATCATCACCGGCGCCGGCCGCGCTCTCTGCGTCGGTGCCGACGTGAACAAGGCCGCGGACCATGACATGGAGATCGCGGCGGGTATCGACAACCAGGGCGAGCCGATCCTGAGCTCCATGCGGCAATGGGATGCGCCGCAGGAGGCGACGCCGCCCTGGCTTCAGATGACCAAGCCGATCATCTGCGCGGTCAACGGCATCGCTTGCGGGGCCGGAATGGATCTGATCACCACCGCCGACATCACGGTTGCTTCCGAGAACGCGACGCTGATGGATCCGCACGTCAGCATCGGTGTCGCATCTGGTCGCGAGGCCGTCCGGCTTGCTCGAATCCTTCCGCTACCGGTGGTCATGCGGTTGGTACTGATGGGTAAGCACGAGCGACTAGACGCCCAACGTGCGTACGACTTGGGTGTGTTCACTGAGGTTGTGCCCCATGAGTCGCTTATGGAGCGCGCCTGGGAGATCGCCGAGGTGGTGAATTCCAATGCGCCACTGGCGGTGCGCGGTTCGCGTATGGCGGTGCGTAAGGGGCTGACGCTGCCGATCTATGAGGCCGAACTGCTCGCCGAGAACTACCGTATGAAAGTGGCCCTGACCAAGGACGCCATCGAGGGGCCCCGGGCCTTCCTCGAGAAGCGCAAGCCGGACTGGAAAGCCCAGTAGGCGCTACTAACGCGCTACACCATCCCGAAAAACGTCTTTGCGTTGGTAGACAGCACTTTCCGTTTAGTTGCCTCATCCAGGCCCTCCGTCGCCTTGTTGGCAACCTCGAGGCTCCGCGGCCAATTGGTGTCGTTGTGTGGATAGTCGGTCTCGAACATGAGCTGATCCGGCCCGACGAGGTCGAGAATGCGGAACGCGACCGGGTCGCCGAAGGTCGAGAAGTAGACCCGCCCCGGCACCTGGCTGCTCGGTGGTTCGGTCAGCAGGGGATGGATGCCGCCCCAAGCCCGACGATCGTGCCACACCTCGTCGACACGTTGCAGGTAGTAGGGAATCCAGCCGGCTTGCGCCTCGGCGAATGCGAGCTTGAGGTTGGGGAACTGAACGAGCTTGGCGGAGAACAGCCAATCCACCATGGCGATGGTGCAATTGACCGCCATCAGCGCGCTGGTGACGACATGCGGAGAGTCAGGTGAGGACTTCGTGAGTGACGAACTCGATCCGATGTGCAGCATGATGCCCACTTGGTTTCGCTCGCAGGCGGCAAAGAACGGATCCCAGTAATCACTGTGGATGGAGGGGAGGTCGAGGCGCGACGGCAGCTCAGAAAAGCACACGGCGTGCATTCCCTTGGCGGCAACCCTTTCGACCTCCTTTACGGCGAGTTCGACGTCCCAGAGCGGGATGATCCCAAGTGGGATCAGCCGGCCGTTCGAGCTGCCGCCCCACTCATCGATCTGAAAGTCGTTGTAGGCCTTGACGCACAGCTCGGCGAGCTCTTTGTCCTTGCCGTACAGAAAGCGCTGGCCGCAGAAGCGGACGAGCGTGTTGGGGAAGCAGGCCGATGCTTCGATACCGGCGATGTCCATGTCGGCGAGCCGGTCCGCCGGTCGGTAACAGCCCGGGCGCATCTCGTCGTAGGTGATCGGGTCGGTAGTGAGCTCGTCGAGTTCGTAACCGGCGGCCGCGCTGATCAGCGGGATCGGGATGACCGAATCCTCGTAATGCCAGATGTCCGCGTCGCGGCCCTCTTCGTCATCAATGAACGCGACATCGGAGGTGACGGTCGGATCCATCCGCCCTCGGTGTCGAACGATTCGCGGCCCGATGTCCCGGTAGCGCTCGGGGAGCCGGCTGGTCCACAGATCGGCTGGTTCGACCAGGTGGTCGTCCGGCGACACGATCAGGATGTCTGCGCTCAACGCTGCACTCCTTCGGGACGAACTGTTGCCTCACCTCGCGGAACAACGATTCCGACTAGCGAGAATGACCATTTCCGAGGGTACCGCATCAGTTCGCTGCGGCACCCCGGGCACCCGAAAACACATACTCGCGAAAGCGGCAATCAACGTATACGCCTTGGCAGATCGCACATTTTCACGGTTGCCAGGTATCATCGAGGAGCTATGAATGCGAAGAAGAGCCCCGCTCGAGAGCCTGAAGCCCCGTTGGAACTTGTCGACGCCACAGTCGAGCTTCCGACTACGTGGCAGGAACGGACGATCGAGCGGCGATTGAGTACGGCGAGAGCGCGTGCACTGGCGCGCAGTTCCCGGTTCCTTGCCACCGCGCTCGAACTGGTCGAAGAGTCTGGACGAGCCGACTTCACCATTCAGACCCTCATCGACCGGTCGAACCTCAGCCTGCGCGCGTTCTATCAGCACTTTGCCGGCAAGGAAGAACTCCTGTTGGCGCTTTATGAGAACGTCACCAGTCAGTTCACCGAGGGCATCCGCCAGGAGGTCTCGGCAGCGGAAGGGCCGATGGAGCAGCTCGAGGCATTTTGCCGCGGGTTCCTGTCGCGCGCGGAGTCGTCGCAAGCCCTGGGCGGCCGGGTGATGACGATCTACAACCTGAGTCTGGAGATCGAGCGGCCTGCCGACTTCGCCAAGATCTGGGAGCCACAACAGAAGTTGTTGACGAAGATCCTCACATCGTGCTCACGTGCCGGGTTGGTGCGCAAAGATCTGACACCGACGCAGCTGACCACTTTGTTGAACTCGACGCTGACGGCGCTCGCCCAGATCGGCGTGTTCCACTTGGGTGTCAAGGGAACCGAGATGAACGAAGATCAACTGTGGGCATGGTGCCGTGGGGCGCTTTTGCCGCCCGCGGACGCTAAACCCACGGTGGTTAGGAAGAAGGCTGCGCCGCGCAGCGCTGCTGCGCGCCGGCCACGAAAGCTAACGGGGTAGGCCCAGTCCGCGTTGGGCGATGATCGTTCGCTGAACTTCACTGGTGCCCGCATAGATGGTGGTTCCCAGCGAGAAGCGCATCAGGTGTTCGAACCGCCCCTGCTCGGGCGCTGTGGGCTCGAAATAACTGCGCATCGCGTCTGGCCCGACCAATTCGACGATGTCTTGGCTGGCGCGTTCCAGCGCTTCGGTACTGAAGACCTTCGACATGGGCCCTTCGGCCACCGGGGTCTGGCCCTCCTGTGTCATCCAGACGCAGCGCCGCTGGAGCAGCATCGACACCTCTAATTCGATGGCAACTCTGGCGATCCGGCGCCGGACGTCGGGAACAGCGATGCGGGGCGAGCCATGCTCGTCAACTGTCTTCCGTGCCCATTGCTCAGCGTGGTGCAGCAGTCGGCCCAGGTGCGGGCCCCACCCCGAGGCGTGTTCGTCCTGCAGCGAGAGGCCGAGCACTTGCCAGCCTGCGTCGACGTCGCCGATACGCCACTCGTCGCTGATGCGGACGTCGGCGTAAAACGTGATGTTGGTGCGCTCCCCGGACAGGGTCCAGACCGGTTGGGCTTCAAAACCGTTGCACTCGGTCGGAACGAGGAACATCGTCAGCCCCTGATGTTTTGGCTTCTCGGTGTTGGTGCGCGCCAGCAAGAAGATGTAGTCGGCAATGTGGCCGTTGGTGGTGAACATCTTTGATCCGTTGATGACCCACTCGTTGCCGTCGGGTACGGCCCGAGTAGCTGCGGCCGCGACGTCGGACCCGCACTCCGGTTCGGTAAAGCCGAGCGCGATCGTGATGTCGCCGTTCATTGCCCCACCCATGATGCGTTCTTTCATCACCGGGGTGCCGATCTCGCGGATGATCGACGCCACCATTCGGGTCGTCTCGGACAGGTAAAGGGGTGCGTCGACGCGCATCAGCTCTTCGTTGAGCACCTGCTCGTCCCACGCGTTGCGGTTCTGTCCGCCCAGATCAGTCGGCCAGCTCGGGGCGAAGTAACCCTTGTCGACAAGCCCCTTGGCAAAGCCGTCGTCGTGCGCGACACCGCTTCGGTAGAGCCGCTCCTCAAACTCGGGAGTCATCACCTCGTCAAGATGGGCGCGCACCCCCTCGCGGAAGACCTCGGTATCGGCGTCGAGATGAAAGTGCATGAACTGGGACCAATCTGTCGTCGCTTCGGGCGCAGGACGGCACAGCCGATAATGTTACTCTCCGATTTGAGAGTAAAGATATCCACACGTGATGGGATCGTCGAACGTGGACCTGAGTTTATCCGGTGAGCAACGGCAGCTCGTGGATTCATTCGCTGCGCTCTATGCCCGGGAGTCGACGTCGGATCGTGTGCGCGCGGCGGAGCCGTCGGGCTTTGACGCAGGTCTGTGGAAGGCGTTGCGGGACAACGGTGTCGTGGAGATGGCGGTCGAAGAAGGAGCAGGGGGTTGGGGCGCATCGGAGTTGGAGCTCGCGCTCATCGCCGAGCCCTTTGGTCGCACCGTAGCTTCCGCCCCGGTGATCGAGGCGCAGGTCGCCGTCCGACTGTTGGCGCGGTGCGGTCCCTCGGGTGCGGAGTGGTTGGCAAAAGCGATCTCCGGCGACGCGCTGGTGACCTTTATGCCGAGGGCCGGTAGGGGTTCGCACCTTGGATTCGTGCCTGCGGCAGCAGTCGCAGATGCGGTAATCGCTTTGGTCGACGAGCGGTTGATACTGGTAATGCTGGCCGACGACAACCGTAAGCCGGTCGAGAATTTGGCTTCAATGCCACTGGCGGACATCGAGGTCGGGGATTACGCGCTGCTACTGGCCGAAGGCGCTGAAGCTCTTCGCGTATTTTCGGGCGCGCTTGACCTGTGGCTCAGCTTGACCGCGATGGCGCTTGTGGGGGCGGCGCACCGGGCGGTCGAGCTCGGGGTTGAATATGCCAAGCAACGCCACGCGTTTGGCACGGCCATCGGCGCCTTCCAGGCGGTTTCACATCCCCTGGCGGACAGCGCAACTGCGGTCGACGGGGCGCGGCTACTCGGATTCAAAGCGGCATGCTCGTTCATCGACGAGCCCGGGCGCGCGAGTGAACTCGCGGCGATGGCTTTTACTTTCGCGTACGAGACGGCGCGTGACGCAACCCGCCGAAGTCTGCACATCCACGGCGGATACGGCTTTGGGATGGAACAGGACATTCAGCTCTATTACCGGCGCGTGAGGGGGTGGGCGATGGTTTACGGCGAACCGGCGACCGTTCTGGACCGGGTCGCCGACACGCGTTACGGGGCAGTCGCCACCTGACGTGACTGTCGGGTGTTGATCAGCGCGGTGACATGACCGCGAAGCTCAACGTCGCACGGGCGGCCAGCCGATCGCGCCCGACATCCGTCACGTCGACTCCCACGACTATTACCCGTTTGCCGGCGCGGACTATGGTGGCCGCCGCCCGCGCGGGTCCGTCGACGATCGGGGCCAGATAGTGGATGGACATGTCTGCGGTGCCCGCCCCGTCTCCCGGACCGGCGTGCTTGACGGCGAGGCGCCCGGCGGCGATGTCGATGAGGGTCGCAATCAGACCACCTTGCAGCGCACCACGGTTATTCACCAGGTCAGATCGATGGTGCAGATCAACGATGACCGTTTCGTCGGTGTCGACGACATCGAAGAACGGCAGCTGACTAAAAATGTGTTCGGGTGTCACGTCCATGGGACGCGGCACCGGCGATTCGTCGGTCATGCGCTCGCCCGCACCGTGTTCTTCTCCGCCAGCACGATAGGCGGCGCGTCACGCCAATCGGGCACGCCTTGCTCGGGGCCGGCGGTCGCGCGTTTGTCGTCGCGAACGCCAGCCCAGTGCGAGTGATTGAGCTGATGCAGCGTGAAGCATGACTGCAGCGAGTTGTAGAAGCCCATGTTGTCGACCGTTTGGTTGACCGACTCCTTGATCAGCAACGCCGCCATGGTCGGCACCTGCCCGATGCGGCGGGCCATCTCCAGTGTGCGGTCTGCCAGCTCTTCGCGGGCGAAGACCTTGCTGACCATGCCGAGCCGGTGGGCCTCGTGGATGTCGATCGCATCACCGGTAAGCATGAGCTCCTTGGCTTTTCGCGGCCCGAACTCCCAGGGATGCCCGAAGTACTCCATGCCGCACATGCCGAGCCGGGTGCCAACGACATCGGCGAAGCGCACGTCCTCACTGCCGACAATGAGGTCGCACGCCCACATCAGCATCAGGCCCGCGGAGAACACATCGCCATGCACCTGGGCGATCGTGATCTTGCGCAGGTTGCGCCACCGCAAGGTGTTCTGGAAGAAGTAATGCCACTCCTGCAGCATGATCTTTTCCGCGCCCTCTCGGCTGCCGCCGTTGATCGACGCCGTCGGATGCTGATCGGGGCCCGGCACGTATTCCTTGATGGCCTGTTTGGATCCGATGTCATGGCCAGACGAGAACATCTTGCCCTCACCGGCGAGGATGACTACCCGCACCGCGTCATCGGCCTCGGCACGGGCGAAGGCCTCATCGAGCTCGACCAGCATCCCTCGGTTCTGTGCATTGCGCTGGTCAGGCCGGTTCAGCGAGATGCGCACAATGGCGCCGTCGTCGTAGGTCTCCCACTTGAGGAACTGGTAGTCGCTCATCATTCTCCTTCGACGAATCCGGCAATATTATTCTCGTAAATTGAGAAGCTATATTCTCACATGAGCTACGAGAGGAATTGGCCGACATGAGCTCAGCCGCATCGCAGATCCGGCACCCCGATGGCCGTTGAAGCGAGACCACGGGTGATCCTGTGGGGCCCAGGACAGGTCGGTGTCGCGGCGTTGCGGGCCGTCATCGCGCACCCGGGCCTGGAGCTTGTCGGCGTCGTCGTGCACTCGGAAGCCAAAGCGGGAAAGGACGCCGGCGACCTCTGCGGCTTGCCCGAAACTGGCGTCATCGCCACCCGCGATATCGAGCTGTCGCTCGCAATGGAGGCCGATGTTGTTGCCTACTTCGCGTCGGGCGACTACCGCTATTCCGAAGCGGCTCAGGACATCGCCCGCTGCCTGCGGGCGGGCAAGAATGTCGTCTGCACCTCGTTGGTGCCGATGTGCTATCCGCCGGCCGCCGACCAAGAGACCGTTGATCTGCTTCGGGCGGCGTGCGCGGAGGGTCGCACGAGCTTGTTCAACAGCGGTGTCGACCCTGGATGGGCGAACGACGTGATTGCGCTGACGATGACTGGCTTCAGCAGTCGTGTCGACACCATCACCATGCTCGAGATACTTGACTACGGTCCAATCAATCAGCCCGACATCATGTTCGACTTCATGGGATTCGCGCACCCACCAGATCATCCGGCGCCGCTGTTCGACACCGAGCGACTCGCTGCCCTGTGGGCTCCCACCGTTCATCTGGTCGCCGACGGGGTTGGTCTACCACTTGATCGCGTCGAGACGACGATCGAGAAGTGGCTGGCGACAGAGCGTTACGAGGTCGCATCCGGCTGGGTCGAGCCGGGAACCATGGGCGGAATGCGTTTCAAACTCGCGGGCATAGTGAACGGTGAGGAGCGCGTCGTGCTCGAGCACATCACTCGCATGGGCGAAGGTTCGGCGCCCGACTGGCCGCGCCATCCCTCGCCACTCGGCGGTTACCGCGTGATCGTGGACGGTCTGCCTACCTACACGGTCGATCTCGAAATGCACGGCCGCGGAAGCAATATGCGTGGGTTGACCTATGCGACCGTGATGCGTGAACTCAACGCCATTCCCGCAGTCATGGCCGCGCCCCCGGGGTTGTTGTCGACTCTGGATCTGCCTTTGGTCACCGGTCCGGTACGCGGCGGAACGTGGCGGGGTGTGCTGCCGCCCACGATGCGGGCATGACCGGCGATGCGGTGCCGCCGATCTCGGCGGACGTATGGACGGTCATGAGCACTGCTTCCGCTGTGCGCCGTTATCGCGATGAACCGGTTGACGATCAGGTACTCGGACGCTGCCTGCAGGCCGCGACGTGGGCACCGTCTGGCGGCAACCAGCAGCCCTGGCGGTTCGTCGTGTTGCGCTCCGAGCAGGCTCGCGAAGTCGTCACCAAGGCAGCACAGAAGACATGGAAGACGATGGCCGACTTCTACGGCTTCACGATGCCGCCCGACGATGCGACTGACACCAAGTCCCGTGTCCTGAGGGCGATGTGGGAGCACATGAATGTCGGCGGCAACGCACCTGAATGTGTGCTGTTCTGTGTCCAACCGCAGGCCGGGGCGAGCGAGTTGCAACAGGGCGGATCGATTTTTCCCGCCGTGCAGAACTTTCTGCTCGCCGCCCGAGCGCAGGGCTTGGGTGCGGCGATCACGCTCTGGCATGACCAGTGCGGACCCGAATTGCGCGAGCTGGTTGGTATTCCCGACGACTGGCACATCGCGACGCTGTTGACCGTTGGATGGCCCAAGGGGCGGCACCGACCCGTCAGGCGACGGGCAGTAGGCGAGGCAGCGGCGGTCGACCAGTGGGACCGGCGCTGGGTGCAAGGTGGGTCGTTATGAGGGTTTGTGTAATGGGCAACCCCGCTGGCCTAGGTCGCGAAATCGCATGGGAATTCAACGTCAGCCCAATCGATCTGGACGAAATGCCGCCGGGCGGCTGTGAGGGCGTAGTCCTGGTCGTAGGTGCGGATCCGGCCCCCGGTCAGCGGCCGCTCATCGACATGCCCGAAGCAGAATGGCGTGATGCCGCCGAGGCAGCGCCGTTGCGGGCGATTCGCGCACTGCAACGGGCACGGACAGCCACCCTGTCCGAACGCGGAAACATTGTCGTAGTGGCACCGAGCGTCGGGCTGATCGGCGCGGCAGGTCTTGCGCACTATGTCGCCGGAATCGAGGCTATTCGCGCGATGGCGAAGTCGGCAGCGCGGCAGTGGGCAGCCGACCACATCAGCGTCAGCCTCATCGTCGTCCCACTCGAACTTATCGTCAGTGATATGGGTGATCTCGTGCGACATGTCGGCGGGAGCGCTCGAAAGGACGCCGATCTGCTGGGCGCCGTTGTGCGCGCCGTGGACTTCGTCCTGTCCGGCGGGGGTCCGGGCCTTACCGGCTCGACCTTGGTGATCGACGGTGGCGCGGTGATGGTGCCATGACGCTGGGCGGGCTTTCCGTACTGGTGACCGGCGCAGGCGGGGGAGTAGGCCGCGGCATCGCCCTGGCCTCGGCCGCGGCGGGAGCGCATGTGTTCGTCGCGTCCCGTGGGAACAATGGCGAGGACGTCGCGGCCGAGATCACAGCAAGGGGCCACCAGGCCACCTGGATCCGGTGCGACGTGACCGATCGCGAGTCGGTGACCAACGCAGTGTCGACTGCGGTCGCAGCGACTGGGCGCCTCGACGCCTTGGTGCACAACGCGACCAGCGGCGCGTCGAGTCAGCCGCACCAGCTTGAATCGGTCGACGAAGCGCTGTGGGAGGACCACGTCTCGGTATCCCTGCGCGGCGCGTACTACTGCGCGCAGGCAGCGTACGAAGCGCTGAGCGCGCGCGGCGGGACGCTGGTGGTGATGACTTCTGCCGCGGGCATGAAAGGCAGTGCGACACTGCCGCTCTACTCGATGATGAAGGGTGGGCTTCGAGGATTCGCGAAGAGTCTGGCACGTGAATGGGGCTCTTCCGGCGTGACTGTCAATGTCGTTTCGCCGCTCGCGTACTCACCTGCGATGACCGCAGCAATAGAAGCAGATCCACTGATGGGGGAGCGGCTTTCGCGTCAAATCCCACTTGGCCGCGTCGGGGACCCAGAAGCCGATGTGGGCGTCGGTGTCGCCATGCTGTTAGGGCCCCAGGCCAGATATGTGACTGGGCAGACGCTGGGCATCGATGGGGGACATTTCACGAGCTTGTAGGAGAGTGCATGAAACGCAAGACGACCAGATACCCCGAATTCTCTTTGTACTTGCAGACATTCAGCGACGGACCGCAGCATGACTGGCGAGGGATGCTCGAGCTGGTCCGCGCGATGGATGAAGCTGGGGTGGACCGGGTAGTAGTGTCCGACCACGTTGTGTTCGGTGAGAACCTGGATGCGTATGGTGACGCGTCGATCGGCGGCCAAGCCGGCGGGCGGCAGCCGACCGGGCCGGACGGAAGCTGGCTGGAGCCGCTGATGGTCCTGATGGCGATCGCGGCCACGACTACCCGCATCAGGCTGGGCACATCGATCCTGCTGGCGGCATTGCGACGTCCTGCGGTCCTTGCCAAGCAACTCGCGACCTTGGATGTGTTGTCAGACGGTCGAGTGGACTTGGGAGTCGGAGTCGGTTGGCAGCGTGAGGAATACGAAGCCGCCGGGCTGTCGTTCGAGGACCGGGGACGGCTACTCGACCACACGCTTGAGGTTTGCCAGACGTTGTGGACACAGCAACGGGCGTCCTATCAGTCTCCGGAGTTGACGTTCGATGGCATTCACCAGATGCCCAAGCCGGTGCAGACTGGCGGCGTACCCGTATGGATCAGTGGCACCGTCAACAAGGCTGTGGCGCGCCGGATCGCACGGTTTGGCAGCGGCTGGATTCCGTGGGGTTCGGCATACGCAGACATCCCGGGAGCGATCACGGCGATGAAGGACAAAGTCCGCGAATTCGGTGGCGATCCTACTGATCTGCAGGTTCAGGGCACCGCTCGCCTCGTGAAACGCAGCGACGGGTCAATCGACCTCGGGGCAACCGCGGCTGGGGTCCCAGCGCTGGTCGCGGCCGGAGTCACCGATGTCCGGTTCTCAGTATCGTTGCCCGACAATCGCGAACAGGCGGTTGAAACTCTTTCGCCGCTCGTCGGGGCTTTTCGTGATGTGACGCGCTGAGGCATCCGGGAAATCATGCAGATTCGCGATCACGCTGCCTCGACGAAACCCGCGGTCATACTTCACCCTTCCGGCATTGTGGTGACTTTTGCGGAGGTCTGTTAATGCCATCGACAGACCAAGCGATACGCCGGCGCAAACCTGTTTGCGAGGGCGCCTCTGGCCCAACGACGGTCCTAGCCAGCGAAGATCAGGTCCTTCCACGATTTTGGTTTCGGTGACAGCACGAGATCGGACTGCTCGAACAGCTGACCGTCGGGACGCACGTAGCGCCCACTGCGTGGATCGTAATGGCGCACTGCGACTGAGGGGCCGGCCGCGGAGTCGTTGGTGTCGAACGAACTTGGTGCCGCGGACGGCGGGCCCGGTGGGGGCACGACGGGCGGCAGCTGCGCCGTGGGAGCGGTGGGCGGCTGATTGAGCGAACCCGGCGTCACCGGTCCCGGCGGTGTCCCTCGGGGTCCGGGCGATCCCGGCGGTAGCGGTGTCCCTTCCAGAGGGGCGAAGAGTCTCTTGTCAGCGGTGGCCCGATCGTCGGGCGGAACGCCCTGGGATAGCAGGTTGGGATCCAGCGGGTAAGGGCCAAGGACATGTTGGCGCTCCGCGATAGGTAGGTAAGGCTTGTCGCTGTTGCAAATCTCGACGGTAGGGGCGCGTTTTCCTGGGTGCCCCATGCACGGATAGTTGCGTGCACCGCGCACGGCGGTCGGCGAATCTTGCGGCAGCTTGCAGTACAAGTTATCGGGAGTATCGATCACGGTGGTGTCGGCCGGTGAGCGCCATTGCGACGGGGGCAGGAATCCGACCGTGCATGCCGGCGGGTCGGCGATTGTGACGGTAAATCCTCCGACCGCGAGGCCGCTCGGATTATTCAGAGAACCATACGAACTGAGTGAGGCGACGTACGGCGGCAGCAGTACCAACAGTTGTTCCAGTGCCGGGTGATAAGTCACTCCGATTTGCCCGATGGTGGTGAGGTTGGCCAGCAGAACCGGCAGGGTCGGTTTCACTTCGTCCAGTAACCGCGTGACCTCTTGTTCGAAGCCGGGTCCGCTATGCAGCAGGGTGCGGAGTTTCGGATCGTCGGTGACGAGTTGGTCGGTGGCGCCGGCGAGGCTGTGCGCCCAGGTCCGGATCGAATCGGTGGTCTCGGCTTGCGAGTCCACGACCGGGACGGCGTCGTCGATCAGGGCGCGGGTGTGGCCGGCGGTGGCGTCGGCGTCACGCGACACTGTGGCGGCCGAATCGAAGAGGGACTGGAAGTCGTAGCCGGCGCCGTTGAAGGCCGTGAACGATTCGTCCAGCAGCTTGGTGAGTTTGCCTTGCGGGATGCTCTTCAACAGTCCGTTAAGCCGGTCGAGCGTCGGACCTACCTGTTGCGGAATTGTGGTGTCGCGCATGGCGATGACAGATCCATTGCGGAGGTAAGGGGAGGACTGGGAGTGTGGGACCAGGTCGACATACTGTTCGCCGATCGCAGAGACGCTGTGCACGGCGGCATGCAGGTTCGCCGGAATCCTCGGCGAGGTCTTCAGTGACAGTGTGGCTCTGGCGCCGGTCGAGGTGGGGTCGACCGCAGTGACTTTGCCGATTTGCACGCCTCGGTAGGTGACGTTGCTGAATCGGTAGAGGCCGCCGGTGCCGGGAAGCTCCATTGTCACCGTGATGCGGCCGATCCCGAACCATGTTGGCGCCTGGAGGTATTGGAAGACCATGGCGGTGACGCCGATCAGCGATGCGGTCGCGAAGATCGCCAGCTGTATTCGGACGAAACGTGTCAGCATCAGTGCCCGCCCGCTGCGAGTGCGGAGTCGGGCTGATCGATCGGGGCGATGCCGCTCAGGTCGGGTGCCGGGGGCATGGGGTGCGGTGGTGACGGCCCGGCGGCGGCGGGTGGAGGTCCGTTGGGCGGCAGGGTGATTGGAGGCGGGCTGAGCGGGTTGAGGGTGTAGTTCAGGTAGTAGGGGTCGCCGGGCGCAGAACCCAGCGGGGCGTTCGGGTCGCCCCACCGCGTGCCCAGGAATACGGATCGTTTGAGCCGGGGGAGGGTGAAGTCGATGATGGCGAAGACGTTGAAATAATCGCCCCGCAAGGCCCGATCAAGAAAGTTCTGGGTGAACGGGAATGTCGGGACGTAGGCAAGCACGGTGCCCAGGTCTGGTCCCACATCTGCAAGGGCGCGTAGCGTGGGCTCGAGGTTGCGCAGGTTTCGAACCAGGTCGGCTTGGGTGTCGTTGATGAGTCCGGTTGTGACCGTGCTGAATTCGTGCAGCCTCTCGAGCGCGGTGGTGATGCGTGGCCGTTCCCGGATCAACACGTCGAGTGCGGGCGGAATCTTGCGTAGGGCATCGTTGATCGCATCGCGCTGGGCGGCGAAGGTGCCGGCGAGGCGGTTCAAAGATTCGATCGACGCAATGATCTTTCCCCGCTGCCGATCCAGCACGCCGACGAATTCGTCTAGGCGACTGAGTAGTTCGCGGAGCTGGCCTTCGTGGCCTGACAGTGCCGTGCTGAAGTTGTGAACGGCGTCGCCGATCTGGCCCAGGCCGCCGGAGTTGATGACAACGGACAGCCAGGACAGGGTCTGCTCCGTGGAGGGAAATATCGATGTCCGGTCCAATGGGATGGTGACGCCCGGGCGGAGGTGGCCGTGCGGCGCCTGCCCGGGCGGTGGGTTCAAGGCGACGTGCATCGACCCGAGCAGGCTGGTTTGCCCGATGGTGGCCACCGCGTTTTCGGGCACGACAATGCCGGGTTTGACCCAGACGTCGACGTCGGCGTGGCGCGCCTTGATTCGCATTCTACCGACGCTGCCGACGATGACGTCGGCCATCATCACGGGTGAATTCGATTCGAGGGTACCGACATTCGCGGTTTCCACGTGGTAGAGGCTGGCACCGGGCCCGCGGCCTTGGGCGCCGGGAAACGCTAGGGAGTTGATGCCCTGGAAGGTGCATCCGGCGGTGAACACGGCACACGCCGCGACAGACAAGGTTCGCCGGAGGAGCGTGGACGCGGTCATGGCGGCGGCGCGCCGTTCGTCTTCTGAGCCGGCGGGAGGCGGGCCGGGCGGCGGCCCGGGCCGTTCGGCGGGCAGCATCATCTCGGGAAGGCTTTTGGCTCCCGGGTCGCCCAGGCCGGTGTAGGCCGACACCGCCGGGGGCGTTTCTGGTGGCGACGGTCCTGGTCCCTCACCGCCGGGGGCCAGCCGAGGCTCGGAGTAGATGATCTTGTCCGGCGTGGCGCTGCGTTGCAGCACGGGATTCATCGGGATGGGCAGCAGGTTGAAGTTCAGCGTTCGCAGCCCTGGCCCGATGTGCTCGCTGCATATCTTTCCGGTTTCCACGGCGGTGACATTCTCGACCGCGCCCATCGCGCTGCAGATGGCTTGGACTGGATTGGAGAAGTTGTTGATGATGAAGCTGCCGATGGCGCCGGGAACGTTGGGGTGGTAAATGCTGTAACCGTTGGAGAATGCGGTCGGTGCGCCGTGCAGGATGTTCTCCACATCCATGCGGTGGTCCACGAGTGTCTGGGTGACGTTGGTGGCGCGGGCGAGTTGCTCGGCAGTCTTGTCGCGTGTCCCGGCGATGAACCGCTTTACCTCGACGATGGCGACGGACAAGTCGGACAGCGTCGCATCCAGATCCGAACGGCTGTCGTCGAGCACGGTACTCAACGTTGCGAGCCGGTTTTGGAATTGGACGATCTGCTGTTTACTGTCGCGCAAGGCGGTCACAAACATCTGCAGATTCTTGATTGTGTCGACGATGTTGCCGCTGCCGTTGGCCAGGATGCGTCCGACACCGGACAGCTGCGCCAGCGTCCGGCGGAGCTTGTCACTGTTGCCGTTCATCGCGTTGGCGGCGCTGTCGATGAAGTGACTGACCGCCGTCGATGACGCATCGTTGGCCGGGCCCAAATCTGTTGCCAGCCTGTTGAGTTGGGAGACCACTTCGTCCCACTCCACCGGCACCGCGGTTCGGTCGATCGGAATGACCGCACCATCGTGCAATGTCGGGCCACCCTGCCTTTTGTGATAGGCGGGTGTGAGTTGGACGTAGCGCGCCGCGACCAGATTCTGCGAGACAATGACGGCTTTGGCGTCTGCAGGGATGGGTATGTCGTGGTCGACGTCCAGTGTCAATTTGACCTGGCTGGGCAGCGGTTCGATGGCCGATATGGTCCCGGCCTTGACACCAGAAACCCGAATCTCGTCGCCGGGGTAGATCCCGCTGGCTGACGTGAAATACGCGGCAATACTGTTGGGCGCGCAGTGAATTACGGGCCACGAGCGTGACCGCGCCGACGAGCAACGCCACGAGCAGCACGGCCGTTATCGCCGCGAAGCGGCTCCGGGTGGTCATCGTGAGCCCCCCGGAATGCCGTTGACCGGCCACGGGAACAACGCCCGCGGCATGTTCGGGTCGTTGCGCCGGAAGCCGAAGTAATAGTCAAAGAATGGTTGCAGGAATTCCGGAATGAACAAGTTCGGCACGTAGGCGTCGTAGTAGTAACCGTTGGAGACGGTCTCGCCGGAGGTCAGCTCGAATTTCTTCAGGCCCGGCAGGGCTTTTGAGATGTTGTCACGGTTTTTCTCTAGCATCGCCGTGACAGAGTTCAGCTTGTCCAGGGTGGGCGCGAGCTTGCTCTCGTTGTCAGCGACCAAGCCGGTGAGCTGCCGAGCGACCGCGGAGGTGTTGGCCAGCAGCTCGCTGATTGCGTCGCGTCGCGCAACCAGTACGCCGAGCAGTTCGTTTCCATTGAGGATCAGCGTGTTGATCTGCTGGCTTCGTTCCGAAATGATCCCGGTGACATTGGTGGCGCTCTTGAGGAGGTCATCGAGTGTTTGACCGCGGGCGTTGAGAGCGCGCGATAGTTGGGTCAGCCCGTCGAAAGTGGGCCCGAGTTCGGGAGCTATCTGGTCGATCGTGGTCGAGAGCGTATTCAGCGATTGATTGAGAGTGTGGGTGTCGGTGGCGGCGACGTCGGCGGTCAGATCCGAGACGGATTCGGTCAGCGAATATGGGGATGACGTTTGAGCCAGGGGTATCACGTCGGTCGAACGCATGGTGCCGCGCCCGGCCGGCTCCAGGGTGAGAACTCGCGCACCCAGCAGTGAACCGGTGCGGATGTGCGCGGTCGTTTGTGAGCCGAGCCGGACCTTGCCGTCGACGAGGAAGGTGACCAACGCGTCGCCGTCATCCAGTGATACGTCGGTGACGGAGCCGACTTTGATGCCCGAGACGAGCACGCTGTTGCCGACGGCGATGCCCGCGGATTCGGCGAACACGGCTTGGTGGCGCACCGCTGTGGCCAGCAGCACCAGCCGCTGCGGTGCGAGTCCCACGGCGATCACCAGCATCATCAGCGTCACACCGATGAAGCCCGGGCGGAAGAGTCTGGAGTCGCGATATTTCAACATCAGGGCTCCGCACACCTTCCCTCGGTCTGTTTGAACCAGGGGGCGACCACGGTCCGACCTTGAAAGTCGGTGGCACGGACGCTCAGGCCGCAGATGTAGTAGTTGACGAAGCTGCCGTAGGAACCCGAGCGCGCGAGTTTGCGGTAGTTCTCCGGGGCTTTCTGCAACGCCGAATCAAGCAGGCCTTTGCCGTTATCCAACAGCGGAGCCAGACGGCTGAGCTGCTCGACCGTCCCAGCCAGCGGTGGGCGCGCTTGGGCCAAAAGCTGTGAGACGGTTGCAGTTCCAGTGCTCAGCGCCTCAATCGCATCGCCGATCGGGTCCCGGTCCTGCGACAATCCGCTGATCAGGCGCTGCAGGTGGTCTATCGCATCGCCGAACTGGCCGCCGTCTTGAGCCAAGGTCTCCACCACGGTGTTCAGATTGTCGATCAGTTTCTCGATCGCCTCGTTTTTGCTTCCGACATCGTTGGAGAATGACGACGTCCGCGACATCAGCGATTTGAGGGTTGGACCTTGGCCCTGGAACACTTCGACCAATGCCGACGCGAGGGCGTTGACATCGTGCGAATTCAGGCCTCGGATAACCGGTTTCAGGCCGCCCAACAGCAGATCGAGGTCGAGTGCGGGTGCCGTGTGGTCAACGCCGATTTGTGATCCTGGGGGCAGCTCCGTCGTGGGCCCTGGACTGTCGACGAGTTCGAGATAACGATCACCCACCAGGTTGAGATACCGCACTGCGACCCGGATGCCTTGAGTGAGAACCACATCGCGGTCGGCGGTGAACTTCACCAGCACTGAGTTGTCTGATCGCAGTGACACCGCCTTGACGCTGCCCACGCGAATACCGGCCAACCGCACCGAGTCTCCGGCCTTCAATTGAGACGCATCGGCGAATACCGCCGAGTAGTTGCTGGTGGATCCGCCGCGGAACTGACTGAAGATCAGGAACAGGAACACCGTCAGCGTCACCATCACAACGGCGAAAGCCCCGAATTTGAACAGTGTTTTGCGGGATCCGTTCATCCCGGCTGCCCGACCTGTGCGGTGTTGCGCGGTGGCCCGTCGATGGGCCCGTACAGAAGTTGTTTGAGGAGGTCGGAGTTGCCCATATTGCTGGGGTTGCCGTACTTCCACGGGTTACTGCCGACATCGGCGACATCGAAAGGCGGGAATGTGTTGAAAGGCAACGGCAGCTCACCGGCGCACTGCGGCCCCCCTTTGGCGGCGACCTTCGGCAGGTTCTGCGGATAGCGGTATCGCTCGGTACCGAGGCTGATCGCCCCGAGTACCTCGAGACCGGGGTTGACTGTGGGTGGTTGGGTGGCCAACGGCATCATGCCCTTGAGGCCGCAGTTCAGTGCGGGGGCGTACTCGTTGGTCAGGTCGGTCGTGGGTACCAGCGCTCGTAGGAGATCGGTGAGCCCCTGCCGGTTCGTTCCGATGACTTCGGTGCCCAGGTCAGCCAGGCCGATCGTGCTGATCAACAGAGCGTCGAGACTGTCCTGTTCGTCGACGAAGGTTTGGCTCAATCGCGTGGTGTTCTTGACCGTGGTGATCAGATCCGGGGCTGCGTCGGCGTACGCGCTGATGGCAGCGGTGCCCGAATCAATATCACGGCTGAGGTTCGGCAGGCTCGCGTTGACTTGCCCCAGAAAGGAATTCAGGTGATCCAGCGTGTGGCCGAGTTGCTCGCCGCGGCCGTGGACTGCGGTGGAGATTGCACCGAGCGTCTCGTTGAGCTTGGCCGGGTCGATCTTCGACAGCACCGAGGTGAGTTGCTGGAAGATGCTGTTGACCTCGACCGTGACGTGACTCGCGTCGAGGACTTGTCCGGCCCGGATGCTTACGGGGGATGGCTGCGCCGGGGGGATCAACTGCACGAACTTGGCGCCGAACGCGGTGGTCGCGATGATCTCGGCGTCGACGTTCGCCGGAATCAGATCTCGCCGGCGTGGCTCGATGGCGAGATGAATGACTGCCTTCCCGTCGGGCATGTCCTCGACGGCGGACACAGTGCCGACCTGCGCCCCATGCAGCTTGACTTTGGCTCCCGGGTTCATGAGAAGACCGGCACGTTCGGAAATCACCGTCACCGCAACGCTATCCGCGAAGCCTCCGTTGAACTGCGTCAGTGCCACTGAAATGACTGCGACGATGATCGCAACGGTCGCTAGGCCCAGAAGTGGTGCCAGATAGGGCGGACTGTCTCCGGTTCGTCGGCGGATCGGCGCTGCCCCCGAGGGGAGATGGACAGCACGAGGGAGGCGACGTGCGCGTCCACCCCGGTAAGTCCCCGTCACCTACTTCCTTTCGAGACAAAGCGGAGATCGCCGAAAACACGGCGACAGGTTGGCAGGCTGGCTTTTAATCCGTAATGCGCTGTTTCCGACCACGAGGTGTTCACGCCCGCCAGTATGTGATGTGGATCTCACCGCAACGAGCGAACAGAACCATACATCCGTTCAAGACGAACTACAAGACTAGTTTGAACAAGAGTCACGTTCTATAGTAAGCAGGCATTTCAGTGGAGAAGCAACGCTCTCCCCAATCTCTGGAGCGACGATTGCGGATTGACGAACCAGGCGACGGTGCCCGCTTCCGGAGCCGAAAATTGTGCGACTGAACTCCATTCCGTCGGTCACGCGATGAAGGCGGATCGGCCCATCCTCCGAAAGGTCCCGACAGCCCTGACGCGCCGGTATTGCGACGAGGGCTGGTGGACCCCCGAAACCCTCGGTCAGCAACTGGCCAGGGATCTGGAGAAAAATCCGCACCTCCTCTTCCAGGTGCACTCCACCCAGCGGCCGTTTACCGGCTCGTTCGGCGAGGTAGAGCTGCTCGCCCGCCGGCTGGCCGCGGGTCTGCGCGCGCGCGGCGTCGGAGCCGGTGACGTCGTGGCGTTCCAATTGCCGAACTGGATGGAGGCAGCCGCGGCGTTCTGGGCAGCATCGTTCCTCGGGGCGGTCGTGGTGCCGATCGTTCACTTCTACGGGCCCAAGGAAATACGTTTCATCTTTGCCAACGTCAAGCCGCGGGTGTTCATCACCGTCGAACAGTTCGGGCGAATGACTTTCGATCCCGACGTGTGCGCGGATGTCCCGATCGTTTCGCTAGTGGGTCGTGACTTCGATGCACTAGTTGACATCGAGCCGATGTCGGGGACGGCGGCCGTCGATCCCTCGGGCCCCGCGCTCATCGCCTTCACCTCCGGCACGACCAGCGATCCCAAAGGGGTGGTCCACAGTCATCAGACGCTGGCGTGCGAAACGCGCCAGCTACTGGCTAACTATCCGCCGGACCGCGGCAGGCAACTCACCGCGCTGCCCGTCGGGCACTTCATCGGCATGCTCGGTGCGTTCTTGATTCCGGTCATTCAGGGGGCCCCGATCGACATGTGCGACGAGTGGGATCCTGGCCGGGCGATCGCATTGATGGATAGCGACGGCGTGTCCTTCGGTGGAGGCCCACCCTACTTCGTCACCAGCATCCTCGATCATCCGCAATTCAGCAGCGACCACCTGCCTCACCTGAAGCACATTGGACTTGGTGGATCCACCATTCCCTCGGCCGTCACCCGGCGTCTGGCCGATCTCGGAATCCTCGTCACCCGTTCTTACGGCAGCACCGAGCACCCATCGATCACCGGATCGCCCTACTCGGCACCGGAGGACAAGCGGCTGTTCACCGACGGCTGTCCGCGCCCAGGCGTCGAGATTCGATTGAGCGCAGACGGCGAAATCCTCAGTCGCGGGCCGGATTTGTGTCTGGGCTACACCGACTCAGCCCTGACTGCGCGCGCGTTTGACGACGACGGCTGGTACCACACTGGCGACATCGGTGTGATCGACGAGGACGGCTATCTCACGATCACCGACCGCAAGGCCGACATCATCATCCGGGGCGGGGAGAATATCAGCGCTCTGGAGGTCGAGGAGATCCTGCTCTCGATGCCAGGGATCGCCGAAGCCGTTGTGGTCGCCGCCCCCGATGCCCGGTTCGGTGAGCAGGTGGCCGCGGTGCTCAGGATCAGGCCGGGTTGCGAGATGCCGACGTTGGGCCTGGTCCGGGAACACTTCGAACGCGCCGGAGTGGCCCGGCAGAAATGGCCGGCAGTACTGCAACAAGTTGAAGACTATCCGCGCACGGCTAGCGGCAAAGTTCAGAAATATGTTGTCAGACAGCGCTTTACAGTAGAGAAAGGGGCCTGATGGCCGGACGGGTAGCTGGCAGGGTTGCGTTCATCACCGGGGCGGCCCGCGGTCAGGGCCGAAGTCATGCCCTGCGACTTGCCTTGGAAGGCGCCGACATCATCGCCGTCGACATCTGTGGATCGCCGGTGGCCAACCCCTCGATTCCGCCGGCGACCCCCGATGATTTAGCCGAAACGGCAGACCAGGTCAAGGCGCTGGATCGGCGCATCGTGACCGCGCAGGTCGACGTCCGCGATTTTGATGCACTCAAAAGTGCCGTAGACAGCGGCGTCGAACAGCTGGGCGGGCTCGACATCATCGTGGCCAACGCCGGCATCGGCACTAGTGGCGACACGCTGGACCAGATGGACGAAACCCGTTGGCAGGACATGATCGACGTCAACCTCAGCGGCGTGTGGAAGTCCGTCAAAGCCGGGGTGCCGCACCTTTTGGCCGGTGGCCGGGGCGGTTCGATCATCCTGACCAGCTCGGTGGGCGGACTCAAGGCCTACCCGCACGTCGGTCATTACGTGTCCGCAAAGCATGCGGTTGTCGGTCTGATGCGCGCCTTTGCCGTTGAACTGGGCCAGCATTCGATCCGGGTGAACTCGGTGCATCCCACCCATGTCAACTCGCCCATGCTGATGCACGAAGGCACGTACCGCGCGTTCCGACCCGACTTGGCAGAGCCGGGACCCGACGACATCGCACCGATCTGCCAGAACTTCCATGTACTACCGATTCCGTGGGTGCAGTGCGCGGACATCAGCAACGCGGTGTTGTTCCTGGCCTCCGACGAAGCGCGCTACATCACCGGCGTCCCTCTGCCGATCGACGCGGGTAGCTGCCTGAAGTAGCGCCGCTGAGACTTAGTGAGAGTTGTCCTTTCGAACAAAGAAGAATATGGTTCTACTGCCACCAGAACTTTAGGAGCGGTTGTGGGTATTCTCGCCGAGCAGCGCACCTATATCGCCGGTCGCTGGATCACCGGCGACGACGTTGTGAGCGTTGAAAATCCTGCGGACGAAAGCCATGTCGCCGACATCACGGCGACCCCGATTGGCGAAGTCCACCGAGCGATTACCGAGGCGCGGCGCAGCTTTGACGACGGCGTCTGGGCCGATTTGCCGGCACGCGAGCGGGCAAAGGCGTTGGAGGCCTTCATCGATCATGTCGAAGGCGCCCGCGACACGCTGCTGCCCACGCTGGTCGCCGAGGCCGGTCAGCCGGCGCGCTTCGCGGAAATGACGCAGCTTTTCGCGGGTGTGGCGATTGCCCGCCAGACCATCGACCTGTTCCTGTCGATGTCACACGAGCAAGCCAGTCCGGTCCCCGTCGACGACCTGACGCGTGGTCGAGTCGCGATCAGCATCAGGCGCCACGAGCCGGTCGGGGTGGTCACCGCGATCACGCCGTACAACGCTGCACTGATCATGGGCTTCCAGAAACTCATTCCTGCTCTGATGGCGGGTAACTCAGTGATCCTGCGGCCCAGCCCATTGACGCCGATCTCGTCGCTGATCTTCGGTGCCGCCGCCGACGCGGCAGGCCTGCCGCCGGGCGTCTTGAGCGTTGTGGTGGAGTCCGGTATCGCGGGCGCAGAGCTATTGACCAGCCACGCAGCGGTCGACATGGTGTCGTTCACCGGCTCAACGGTCGCGGGTCGCAAAATTCTCGCCCAAGCGGCGCCCACGGTGAAACGGGTGTCGCTGGAACTCGGCGGCAAGTCGGCGCAGATCTACCTTCCGGATGCAGTTTCCCGCGCCGCCGGCGGTGCCGCGGTCGCAATCGCCACCACAGCCGGTCAGGCCTGCGTGGCCGCCACCAGAATGCTTGTCCCGCAAGACCATAAAGAAGAAGTTCTTGAGGCGGTGAGCGCGGCTTATGCGGCCATCAAGGTTGGCCCGCCCACCGACGCATCGACAGTCATGGGCCCGGTCATCAGTGCCGCGCAGCGCGAGAAGTGCGAGCGATATGTGGCGCTGGCAGAAGAGCACGGCGGCAAGGTGTACTGCGGCGGTCGGCGTCCGGCGGGTCTCGACCGTGGCTACTATTTCGAGCCCACCGTTCTAGATCTGCCAAGCAACGCGAATCCGGCTGCACAGGAAGAGATCTTCGGACCGATCATCGGGGTACTGGGCTACCGCGACATCGACGAGGCGGTGGCGATCGCCAACGACAGCATCTATGGCCTGTCCGGGCAGGTATATGGGGCCGACGCCGCGGCGGCGCTGCAGGTCGCTCGCCGGCTGCGCACCGGTGCTGTCAACGTCAATACCACCGTCTTCTCGGCGTATGCACCGAGCGGCGGCTACAAGCAGAGCGGGCTGGGCCGCGAACGCGGCCCCGACGGTATCCGCGAATTTCAGGAGGTTAAGCACATGTCGATTGGAGAGCTGAAGTGAGCCCACAAGCCAACGGACACAAGACTTATAACCTGGACTGGTTGATCTCGGTCGATGACCACATCCTCGAACCGCCCAATCTGTGGGTTGATCGGGTGGCCGCCAAGGACCGTGACCGCGCTCCGCATATGGAAAAAGACGAGAACGGCGTGGACAACTGGGTCTATGACGGGAAGCGTTATCCGAACTCCGGACTGAGCGCGGTCGTCGGCAAGTCCAAGGAGGAGTTCAGCCCGGAGCCGTTGTCGTACTCCGAGATGCGGCCGGGCTGTTACGACGCCAAAGCCCGCGTCGAGGACATGGACCGCTCCGGCGTGCTTGCCTCCCTGTGCTTTCCGACTATAACGCGGTTTTGCGGGCAGCTTTTCATGGAGGCTAGCGACCGCGAGTTCGGCTTCGAGTGTCTTCAGCACTACAACGACTGGCTCGTCGAGGAGTGGTGTGGCGCTGCGCCTGGGCGCTACATCCCGCTGATGCTGATCCCGATGTGGGATCCGAAGCTGGCTGCCAAGGAGATGGAGCGCATGGCCGCCAAGGGCGTGACGTCGTTTGCGTTCTCGGAGAACCCGGAACCGTTGGGACTACCCACGATTCACGATGTCGACCACTATTGGGAGCCGGTTATGGCGGCGGCCAACGAACTCGAGATGGTCGCGAGCATGCACGTCGGCTCCTCGTCGACGCTGCCCAAGATCTGTGCGGACGCGCCGTTCATGGCCAACCTGACCTGGGGCGCGTCCCGCACCTCCGGCACGATGCTGTCCTGGTTGTTCAGCGGGTTGTTCCAGCGTTACCCGAAGTTGAAGATCGCCTTGTCCGAAGGCGAATGCGGTTGGATGCCCTATTTTCTGGAGCGCGCTGAGCAGGTGCTGGACAAGCAGCGGTACTGGGTGAAACGCGGGACGAAGTTCATGGGCCACGCCGGCAACGAGGCCGACCTCGACACGCTCGACATCCGCGAGACGTTCCGCAACCACATCTACGGCTGCATCATCGAGGATCACCACGCGGTCAAGAGTCTGGCCGAACTCGGTGAAGACAACATCATGTGCGAGACCGACTATCCGCACTCGGATTCGACATGGCCCGACTGCATCAGCGTCGCCCGTAACACCATGAAAGACCTTCCGGAGAACGTGCAGTACAAGTTGCTGCGCGGCAACGCCGAGCGCCTGTACCGGTTTACGCCGGCAGAGCCGCCTGTCTTGGCGAATGCCTGAGTCAATGACCGGCGTACTGGACGGCAAGAGTGCCATCGTCACCGGCGCGGGCTCGGGTGTTGGCCGGGTCTCTGCCCTGCGGTTCGCGCAAGAGGGTGCGCGAGTGGTCGTGGCCGACATCAATCTCGACCACGCGAAAGAGACTGTGCGCCAGATTGAGTCGTCAGGTGGCACCGCCATCGCGATCGGCACCGACGTCGCCGACGAGCAGCAGGTCCAAGCGATGATCGCGGCCGCAGTCGAACAGTATGGCCGGCTCGACATCCTGTTCAACAACGTCGGCATCCCCACACCGCGACTCGGCTTGATTTTCGAGGAGCACACGCTGGAGGACTTCAACCGTCTGGTCGCGGTCAACCTCGGCGGCGTGTTCCTCGGGTGCAAGTACGCGGTGCTGCGCTTCAAGGAGCAAGGTGATGGCGGCGTCATCCTGAACACCGCCTCGGTGGCGGGGTTGGTGGGGTGGGGTGGCACGGTGTACGGCGCCACCAAGGGTGGGGTCATCCAGCTCACCCGGGGAGTCGCAATCGAGGCTGCTCCCTTTGGAATTCGCGTCAACGCCATCTGCCCGGCCGCTATGCCGCTGACGGGTTTCATGGCGGCCGGTGGATTGAAGGTCGACGCCGCGCAACAGACCGCGATTGCCGAAACCGTCGGTGGTCAGCATCCGCTCGGGCGCGCCATCACAGCGGAGGATTGCGCCGAGGCCGCCCTGTATTTGGTCAGCGACGCGTCGCGCAATGTCACCGGCGTGGCGCTGCCGATCGACGGCGGGTTCGTCGCCAAATGACCGCACCCGCACTGGATCGCGACCGACTACGGGAGCTGTTCGATCTGCGGAGCAGCTACAACGCCTATGCCGGTGGCGCGTACGAGCAGGACCCCTATCCAGCGTGGCATCGGCTGCGCGAGCAGGGCCCGGTGCTGCCTGGGGTACTGCACGAGCTGACCGGTAGCACCGACCCGTTGTTCTTCCATGGTCTGCCGTACCCGGACCGCCCGCATTTCACGGTGTTCGACTACGAGTCCTGCATGATCGCTTACCGCAACCCAGAGGTGTTCGCTTCGTCGCCGGAGCCGGTCGACCTGGAAAACGGTCCATTGGGTCTGACCAACAGCATGCTGTCGATGGGTGGAGTTCAGCACAAGCGCTATCGCGCCCTGGTCCAACCGTCGTTCCTGCCGGCCAACGGCAAATGGTGGATCGACAATTGGATCAGTGACACCGTCGATCTACTGATCGATGGTTTCGTCGACGACGGCCGCGCCGAGCTCAACGTCGACTTCTGCGCGGCCATCCCCGTGCTGACCATCACCGGCAGTTTCGGCGTGCCCGTCGAGCAGGCCCTCGACATCCGGCAGGCACTGGCGACAGATCCCCAGAAGGTGGTCGACATCCTCAAGCCGGTCATTGCGGCCCGCCGTGAGGATCCACGCGACGACCTGATCAGCATCCTCGTGCAGGCCGAGCTCACCGACGAGGACGGTGTCACGGACCGACTCACCGATCGTGAGATCGACTCCTTCGTGCTGCTGCTGCTCGGCGCGGGCTCGGGCACCACGTGGAAGCAGATGGGCACCACGCTGACGACTCTGCTGCAGCGTCCCGAGCTGCTCGAGGCGGTGCGCGCAGACCGGCAGCTACTGCGCCCCGCCATCGAAGAAGCCATTCGGTGGCTGCCGACCGATCCGATGTTTTCCCGCTGGGCCATGTCCGACACTGAACTGGGCGGCGTCGAGATCCCCGCGGGGTCCGTCGTGCATCTCGCGCTCGGTGCCGCCAATAGAGACCCAGCGCGATGGGACCGCCCCGATGAGTACGACATCACCCGAAAGTTCAAGCCGTCACTGGGATTCGGCCAGGGCGCACACATCTGCCTGGGCATGCACGTGGCCCGCGCCGAGATGACCATAGCGATCTCGGCGCTGCTCGACCGGATGCCGAACCTGCGCCTGGACCCCGACGCCGAACCGCCGCGCTTTGTCGGGATGTACGAGCGCGGCGCGACAGCAATACCCGTCCTCTTCGGCCGACTTTGAGGTGACTTATGTCTGAATCGAATTACACGCAACCTGACCTGTTGCTGCTCGGCGACGATCACGTCCGCGCCTACCGGGAGTCGGGCGGCGAAGTCGGTTACCTCTGGAACGGCGTGCCCACTCTGCTGCTGACCGCGACCGGTCGACGCACCGGCCGAAAACTGACTTCACCGCTCATCTTTGCGCGTAATGGCGATGACTACCTGATCGTGGCATCCATGGGTGGTGCACCACGCCACCCGAACTGGTTCCTGAACCTGCAGGCCACACCCGAAGCCGAAATTCAGGTCAAGGACCAAACGCTGCCCGTGGTGGCGCACGCCGCGTCGGCGACCGAGAAGCCACACCTGTGGAAGATCGTCACCGACGTCTGGCCAAATTATGACGTCTACCAAGTCGCGGACCGATCGTGACATTCCTGTCGTTGTCCTCTCGCCGACATGACCGGCGCTAGCATTTCCCCAATGTCACGGGCTGAGGAAAGGGCCGCCGAGCGGTCGGCGGCAGTTCAGCGTTCGCGAACGCGAATCGCCAACCAGGTGCGGTCTATGCTCGACGCCGCTCTGAGGCTGATTCGCGAAAAGGGCGACGACTCCTTCACCACCCAAGAGCTGGTTAAAGAAGCCGGCGTCGCGTTGCAAACGTTCTACCGTTACTTCGCCAGCAAAGATGAGTTGCTCCTGGCTGTGATCGCCGACGCGATGGCCGATGCGTGCGTCCAGTGGGAGGCCGCCGCCGCGGAGCTCCCAGATCCGCTTGCCCGGCTACGGTTTTACATCACCGCGGTCATCGAAGTGCTTGACAGCGAAGGAGGCGAAGGAGGCACCGCGAAGTTCGTCGTCTCTACGCGCTGGCGGCTGCACCGAATCTTTCCCAACGAGCTTGCCGAGGCTGAAAAGCCTTTGGCAGACCTCATGCTCACCGAGATCAATGCCGCCACCGCGGCTGGATTGCTAAATCCGACGAATCCCGAATGGGATGCCTGGTTCATCGTCGAATTAGTGAGGGCGGTGTACCACTTCTACGCCTACGCGCCGCGTGAACCCGATGCGCATGAGCGGTTGTGGGAGTTCTGTCTCGCCGCTCTCGGCGGGACCCAACACATAAGGGATCGAGGAGTACATGCCGCACGCGAAACCGAACGAATTACCGAGCGGCGGAGGCGGGCGATGGCCGGCCGCCGGGGACAACTTTCGATCCGTGCAGTGGGGAGACATGGAGGTCGGCTATACCAGCTCCGGACCCCTGGATTGCACGGAACTCTATAAGGTGGGCGGACTTCCCGGCGGGGTGTGCCCCTGTCCGCATTACGGCTACATCTTCGAAGGTTCTATCCGGGCGACCTATCCCAACACTGACTGGGCAGACGATGAAGTCGGCGCGGGTGAGGTGTATTTCTTTCCGGCCGGTCATGTCCTGATCTATCCCGAACCGACCAAGGCCCTCGAGCTCAATCCGGCGTTCGCCCTTCAACAATGCATGGATGCCATGGCACGGGTTGCGCAGCGCCGTCAACTCGGCCAAGACGCCTGACAAAAATAAAGCGATGACGTGAGTGATTCGATCCCGAACGAACACATAGCGCGGCTCCTGCCGATACCGGCCGGCGCCGGAAATCCTGAGACAAGCGCGACGCGGCCACCCTCCGAATTCGACGACGCCCTACCGGCATTCTCGGCTGACTACGTCGAGGGCGAGCATCTTCTGGCGGGCACGGGTTGCCGCTACGCCGGCCCAGCCACGGGACCGGCCAGGGTGGACAGCAGCGGACACCCCTACATCACAAGGGTTTTGGCTCGCTATCCACGACATAAGCGCCGCTTCAGCGGCCGAGTCCTCGTCGAGCCGTTCAACACCACCTACGGCAACGACCGGGACGCCTTGTGGCTGCACACCGGCAGCATGTTGCAGGCCCACGGGGACGCCTGGATCGGGATCAGTGTGCGCGCGTCGTCGTCCGTCGAACTCAAACGCCACGACCCGCAGCGGTACCGCGACGTCGATATTGCGTCCAACGATCTTGCCTGGAGCCTGCTGCAAGCGATCGGCACGCTCATCAAGCTGGGTGGTGAGCACAGCCCGCTGGCTGACCTTCCGGTCCGTCAGGTCTACCTTGGCGGCTACTCCCAAAGCGGCGTCGACACAGCAACTTTCGCTGCAGCGTTTGGCGCCCGCACCCGCACGACCGACGGGCGGACTGTATTCGACGGATTCTTCCCGGCCTGTCATGCGGCGAGCATGACCCCGGTCGCCGCCGGAGGGGCAGAACTGCCGCGCTTCGAATACGCCGCGATGCCGGCGGTCGGAATTCCGGTCATCGAGGTCCAACCACAATGCGATGTCGAAGGTTTCAGCTTCGATCAGTTCGTCAACCCAGGCAGCGCGTCGATTCGGCGAGACGACAGTGACACCACAGCAGACCGGTTCCGGCTGTACGAAATCGGCGGGGCGCCGCACGCAGCCAAGATCGCCGGCTGTGATGGAGATGGCTCAAGCTTTCCGCTGTCGGCCTTTGTCCGCGGGGCCCTGCTGCAGCTATTCCGTTGGGCAGAAGACGGTCTCGCACCACCGCGAGCGCCGCGCATCGCCTTGGCGATTGACGAGACGGTAGCCGAGGCTGCTGTCGACCAGTACGGCAACGCGGTCGGGGGAGTGCCGTCGCCATTTCTGAATGTGCCGATCGCGCGCTACGAGGTGCACTCGACACCGGGTCCGCTGTGCAAGCTCGCAGGCCGCGAGGTGCCGTTGCCGGTTCAGGTACTCAGCGAGCGATACGGCGACGTCGACACCTACCTCGCGGAATTCAGCGCCAGCCTCGACGCCATCATCGACGCGGGCTTTCTGTGGGCGGGTGACCGCGCTGAACTGCTGCAGGCCCAAACCCTCAAGGCTCGCGACGCTTTCGCGGTCGCCGCGAGCAATACGGCCACATCGACATGACGGTCGCGAACGTGGCGGTGCCGGACAGCCTCGAGTTGGCGCTCTCCCCGCGGTGGCTCACGGGGGCGCTCGGGCAACGGTTCAGTGGTATCGCTGTCCGCGCAGTGACACCAGGTCCGGTGATCGACCGGATCTCCACCAACGCAAGGTTTGTCATCGATCTTGCCGGTGATGCTCCCGACGGCCTGCCAGCAGCGCTGTGCGTCAAGGGGTATTTCAACGACATCGGCCGCGCGGCACGCCAGATCGGTGCCCCAGAGGCGTACTTCTACCGGCACCTTGTCGTCGACACCAGGGTGCGCACGCTGCGCAGCGTCTACGCCGACATCGACCCCGCCACCCACCACGGGGTCGTCATCACCGAAGACGTTGTGCCGCAGGGAGCCACATTCCTAGACGGCAACAGCCCCTACACTGCCGATCAGGCCGCCCAAAGCCTCAGCGAGCTCGCCAAGCTGCACGCCGCGACATGGGCCTGCCCGCGGTATGCCGACGCCAGATGGCTAGCGCCGCGACTGGGCAGATCGCTGGAAGTGTGGGGCGCGACGAAGACCATAGACATCATGACCGGCAACTTCGACGGACCCAACGGGCAGCGAATGCCCGATGAGGTACGCGACGCGCACCGGCTACTCGGGGCTTACCAACACCTCATCGCGCGCACGATTACCGAGACGACGGAACAGCCGTGGTGCGTCATTCACGGTGATGCGCACGTCGGCAACCTCTTTAGTGACGCCGACGGCAATCCCTGTCTGCTCGATTGGCAACTCGTTCAACGAGGCGGGTGGTATCTGGACGTCGGCTATCACATCGCCTCGACCCTCACGGTGGATCAGCGCCGCCGCGCTGAGCGGGACTTATTGCGCCACTATCTCGATGCACTCGCATTCCACGGCATCGACCCGCCGCCGTGGAATCAGGCTTGGCGTGCCATCGCGTTCGGCATGCTGCACGGACTGTTCCTGTGGGGCATCACCACCAAACAGCCGCCGGCGATCATCGCCACGCTGCTGCATCGGCTCGGCACCGCTGTCGCCGATCACGATGCACTGTTGGTTTCGAGGAGGCACTAGATGCACGATCACGCGTTCGATGGGGTGCGCGTCGTGGAGTTGGCCCAGTGGGTGTTTGTGCCGGTGGCCGGGGCGTTGTTGGCCGACTGGGGTGCCGATGTCATTCGCGTCGAGCGCCTCGACGGCGACCCCTACCGGGGCCTGGCGACCCAGGGCATCGGCACCGATCGCGACGGCGTCAATCTCTCGATGGCGTTGGCTAACAGAGGCAAACGGTCGGTCGCGCTGAACCTTCGCCATGAAACGGGGTTGGCGGTGCTGCATGAGATGCTCGCAACGGCCGACGTTTTCCTCACCAGCCTGCGCCCGGGAGCGTTGAACCGGCTCGGCCTCGACGCGGACACGCTTCGCCAGCGATACCCAAGCCTGATTTACGCACGTGGTCACGGCTTCGGGGTCCGCGGTCCGGACGCCGATCAACCCGGCTATGACAGCTCGGCATTCTGGGCTCGCGGCGGAGTCGGCCACATTCTGACTCCGCCGGAACGTGACTATCCGATCAGCCAGCGCGGCGCGATGGGTGACCGAAACGGCGCCATGGCGTTGGCATTCGGCATCGCCGCCGCACTCCTCAAACGCGTCAACACCGGCGCCGGCTCGGTTGTCGACGTCTCCCTACTGGCCACCGCGATGTGGATGCTGTCCTCGGATCTGCTGGCGGCGCTCAACGGCGGTGAGGTAACGCCGGTGAGCGGCCGTGGCCCCCAAGTCAATCCGCTCACCGGCAATTACCGGACCAAGGACGGCCGTCATATCCAGCTGATGTTTTTGCAGGGTGATCGCTATTGGCCGCCGTTCTGCCGGCTGGTCGGGCGTGACGACCTCCTCGAGGACCCGCGCTTCGTCGACCTTGCCGCCCGCCGCGCGAATAGCGTGGCCTGCGTGGCCGAGTTGGATACCTTATTCGCCGCCCGCACCTTCGCCGAGTGGAAGGATCTGCTGGCCGAACTCGACGCGCCGTGGGCCCCGGTTCAGTCGGTGCAGGACGTGATCGAGGACCCGCAGGTCGCCGCGAACGGTTATGTGGGCGAGGTCATCCTCGACGGCGGTGCAAGCTATCAACTGCCCACGGTGCCGGTGCAATTCGACGAACAGGCGCCGGACTTGCGGCGCGCGCCTGAGCATGGCGAACACACTGAGGCCGTGCTGTTGGAGCTCGGTTACGACTGGGATCGCATCTCTGAGTTGACCGACGAGGGGGTGATCCCGTGACGGAGCGGCCGCTGCCCGTGCCCGACGAGATATCGGCGCCATTCTGGGAGGCGGCGGCCAAACACGTCCTCTCGGTGGCACGTTGCGCGCGATGCTCGCAATACTCCGTGCCCCCCGACGTGGTCTGCCCGCTTTGCCGCTCCACGGAGCCGGGTTTCGAATTCACCGCGGTCAGCGGGCGGGGCACAGTTCGGTCGTGGACCGTGGTGCGCCAAGCGTTGCTGCCCGGCTTCGATTCCGATCTGCCCTTCGTGTTGGTTGACGTGGAACTCGTTGAGCAAGAGGAACTCCGGCTCATTGGCCGCCTGCTCGACGGTATGCACCCCGACCTTCAGGTCGGTGCCGCCGTTACCGTCGCGTTCGAGGACATCGCGCCCGACGTCGCCGTCCCCGCGTTCGAGCTCGCCCGGTGAGCGGTCGATTCGCGGCCGCCAACAGGGTCGCCATCGTCGGATACGCGCACAGCCCGGTAGTTCGTCGGGCCAATCTCTCGCTGGGTGCCCAGGCGGTGGAGACGGCCCACGCCGCCATCGCCGACGCGGGGCTGCGGGTGGAGCACATCGATGGGTACGTCAGCTCCAGTCTGCTTCCCACCGCGGGAGGCCAGGGTGCCGAGGACGGAATCAGCATTGTCACGTCAGCCTGGCTGGCCCAACACCTAGGCGCAAAACCCTGCTACGTGGCCGGTTTCGACGGCATCGGGCAGATCACCGGATCGGTTGCCATCGCCGTCAACGCGATCGCCAGCGGCGCGGCGGACTACGTCCTGTTGCACCGCGCACTGCACAATCCGGCCGGGCGCTACCACGCCAACCCGATGCGGGAAGTGCGCGGACTACAGCAATGGACTGCGCCGCAGGGCTTTTTCGGGCCCCTGGCCATGATCGCGTTGCCCTATAACGAGTACCTCCAGCGATACGGAGCATCGCGCGAATCGATGGCTGCCGTCGCGGTGGAGGCCCGAAAGAACGGCGCGCGCATCCCATGGTCGTACTGGCACGACCGGCCGCTCGATTCCGACGAATACCAGTCGGCACCAATGCTTTTCGACCCGGTCTGCCGCTACGACTGTGATATTCCCGTCGACGGTGTCGCGGCGTTCGTGCTGACCTCCGCCGAACGCGCCGATGATCTACCACATCGACCCGTCTATGTGGCCGGCTATGCCAGCGGCATGCCCACCCGGCGCCGACTTCCGCTGCACTGGCCGCTCGACGACATCGTCGAAGGCGGTGTGCAGCTAGCCGACCGATTGTGGGAAAGCTCCGGAATTTCGGCAAGCGACGTCGATCTCCCGCAGGTCTACGACGGCTTCTCCTTGTTTGTCTGGTTATGGCTCGAGGTTCTCGGGCTATGCCCGCCGGGCGAGGCGCACCGCTTCGTCACCGCGGGCGGCATCGACAGCGACCGCGCGGGCGCGATTCCGGCGCTGTCCGGGGGGGGTGCACTCGGGAACGGCCGCATGCATGGGATCCCGCAGATGCTCGAGTGCTATTTGCAGTTGGCGCGCCGCGCCGGCGACCGACAACGCGACAATGTGACGATCGGCGTCGCCTGCCACTCGTCGCCGCATTACGGCGGCGCCGTGGCTTATAGCGCGACGCCATTTTGAGAGTTGTCTTCTTTTATTTATGAGAATATCGTTCTACTGTTCGCTCTGCCTTTAGGGAGCCGCCGTGATTCAAGTCAACGGGTGTAAGCACCGGCAGCGTCGTCTGCTGGCGGCAGCCCCCGTCACGCTCGCAGCTACCACTGTGCTCGCGCTGGCGGCAATCAACACGGCTCCGGCGTCGAATGCGGATGACCCGGACGCTGCGCTGAACGCGTTGATGATGGGCGGCACCGGTATGCCGATGCCCAGCTCAGCGTGGATGGACTCGATCATCACCGACTACATCGACCCCGCCACCGGCGCCAATTACACCGCACAGGTCGTGCCTACGCCGGCGAATCTGCCCGTCGACCTCTCCGTTCACGACGGACTTGCCGACCTGCAGACCGCAATGGCCGCACAGCAACTGGCCGATCCGGGCGCGCCCTACGTCATCGAGGGATATTCGATGAGCGCCCTGATCGCCGTCGACGAAGAAGAACAGCTGGCGTCGACCGCGACGGCTGGACAGCCGGTGCGCGATGTCACGGTGGCGCTGTTCGGCTCAGGCAACCGCCCCAACGGTGGTATCTACGAGCGCCTCGACGGTCTTTATGTGCCCGGTCTCGGGGTCGACGCCAACGGTGCTGAGCCAACAGATCTCGGCATCCCGACCATCGACGTCGCCGACCAGTACGACGGCCTGGCGGATGTACCGCAGTACCCGGCCAACCTGGTCGCTGACCTCAACGATCTGCTGGGAATCATCTACGTGCACACCAGCTACGGCGATGGCGCAGTGCCCGGCCTGTTTCCGGACTCAACACCGTTGAGCGGACCCTTTGCCGATGAGTACGTCCTGGGCTCCACTGAAATCGTCAAGCAAGTCACCGGCGACGCCACGTACTACTTAGTGCCGACCCAGACGTTGCCGCTGCTCGATCCGCTGCTCGATCTCGGTGTGCCGCAATCGGTCCTGAACATCGTGCAGCCCGCACTGCAGGTCGTCGTCGAAGCCGGTTACGGCAGATCTATTCCGTTCGGCGATCCGACGCCGTTTGAGTTGATCCCCTCCATCGACCCGGCCACGTTCAGCCTCGAATTCGCCAACGGCGTTGTTCAGGGCGCCAACAACGCCCTCGAGTTGTTCGGCCAGCAGTTGCCCGACTTCACCGGGGTCGAGAACTTCTTCAATTCGGCAGAAGCGTGGTCGGAAGCCAACATCGGAGTCCCTTACGACAACGTCGTCTCCGAACTCAACACCGCCGTCAACCCTTTTACTCTCGCCATCGACCTGGAACGGCCGATCGGCGAGGGAATCGAAGACCTGCTGACAGCGACCGGCGTCCAGCAGGCCATCGACCCCATCCTCGCTCTCATAGGACCGCTCGGCGAATTGTTTACCGGATGACCGGCGTCAGCGTTCCGTCGGAGTCATGGGTGGAATGCGGCTTCGCGGGACCGGGCTCGAGCACCGCGCCAATGCGTAACGCCAACAACAGTTCCTGCGCACCGAAAGGCCGCCCATGACCGACCTCGACAATGTTGACTACTTCACCGATCCCTCGCTCGTCCCAGATCCACATCCCTATTTCGACTACCTGCGCGCGCAGGGCGCCGTCGTGCGGGAGCCGCACCATGGCGTTGTCGCTGTTACCGGCTACGACGAAGCGATCGCACTATACAAAGACGTCGACTCCTACTCGAGCTGTGCCGCGGTGGGAGGCCCATTTCCCCCGCTGCCGTTCGAACCCGTCGGCGACGACATCACCAGTCTGATCGAGCAGCATCGCACCCAGATGCCGCTGCACGAGCACATGGTCACGATGGACCCACCGGACCACACCCGCGCACGGTCAGTCTTGAGCCGCCTCCTGACGCCGGCGCGGTTGAAAGACAATCAGGAGTTTCTTTGGCAGCTGGCCGATCAGCAGATCGACGAATTCGTCCAGCGAGGCGAATGTGAGTTTCTAGAGGCCTATTCCAAGCCGTACTCGCTGCTCGCAGTCGCCAACCTGCTCGGTGTGCCGGAAGCCGACCACAAGGAATTCCGCGCCGCACTGGCGGATTCGCACACAGCGGGCAACCTTGACCACGATCCCGCCGCGATCAACCCACTGGAATTCCTCGATGAGAAGTTCAGCGGCTACATCGAAGATCGGCGACGCGAACCACGCGCCGATGTACTGAGCGATCTGGCCTCAGCCAAGTACCCCGACGGCTCGACACCCGACGTCGTCGAGGTCGTGCGGTCCGCGACGTTTTTATTCGGAGCAGGCCAGGAGACGACCGCGAAACTGCTGGGCTCCGCACTCCAAATCCTCTGCGACCAGCCGGATCTTCAACAGAAACTGCGTGACGATCGCAGCCTCATCCCGTCTTTCATCGAGGAAACGCTACGGATGGAAGCACCAGTCAAAACGGCATTTCGGTTGGCGCGCAAATCCACTCGCATCGGAGACGTCGACATTCCGGCAGGCACCCTTGTGATGGTTTGCCCGGGTGCGATCAACCGCGACCCGGACCGCTTCGAGAACCCGCATGAATTCCGCGTGGATCGCAGCAATGTCCGTGAGCACATCGCGTTCGCGCGTGGCGTCCACTCCTGCCCTGGCGCGCCGCTCGCACGAGTCGAGGGCCGAGTCTCGTTGGAGCGCATCCTGGATCGCATGGCAGACATACGGGTCGACGAATCCCACCACGGACCTGCTGGAGACCGCCGCTACAGCTACGTTCCGACCTACATTCTTCGGGGCCTCAATGAGCTACATCTGCAGTTCACCCCAATCACTTAGGCCTGAACGATGAAGCGATCGAGTGCGGCCCTTCTTGCCGCCATGGTCAGCCTCGCGATCGCCCCGATCGCGACCGCATCGGGGGAGGGCTGGGGTCTGAATGGAACTTACGCCGCCGTATCGATTGGCGACTTGGCGCAAACCAATGATGTTCGGAGGGACGAAGCCACCGTCCACAGCACGTGGACCATAAAAACGACCTGCACGACACCGGTGGATTGCACTGGACGGATCACAAGCGACGCAGGATGGACTGCCGACGTGAATTACGCGGGCAGCGAATATGTCGTCAAACGTGAAATCCCCAACTGGGAGCCGTGTCAGAACGGCACCAGCCGCGCTGGACATCAGATCTATCGCTTCTATCCGGTCGACGACCGAGGCCAAATCTCAATCGGTTCGACGACCTTCGCCGGCATCGACAGGACTCTAGGCGACAGCGGCGCCTGCGGCATCAACAAGGCGCTGGAGATCACCTTGCCGTTCCGGCTGGACAAGATCAGCTAGTTGCCAGGGGTGGGCCTCAGACCCGAGCACTCGATGGATATCCCGTCCTCCCAGGCAGTCAGTCAGACGTGTGCGGGCATGCTGTCCCAGCCGCGAACGGCCGAGGAGGACGAGAAAACGGCGTTGGGCAGGTCGATCTCCCAGTCGGGGAAGCGGTTCAATACTTCGTCGAGCGCGATGCGTCCTTCGATGCGAGCCAGCGCATTGCCCAGGCAGTAGTGGGCACCGACGCCGAACGTCAGATGCTGGCGCACAGGGCGGCCGACATTGAAGTCCTCCGCGTCGGGGCCGAAGCGCCGTTCGTCGCGGTTGGCGGCGCCGATCAACGTCAAGATCGCGCTGCCCTCAGGAACGGTCTGACCGTAGTACTCCACATCGCGCGTGACATACCGAGCCGCCTGCAACGCCGGCGGCTCGTATCGAAGGATCTCCTCGATGGCTCCCGGTAAGAGAGTTCGGTCGGCAGCGAGTCGGCGGCGTTGATCGGGGTTCTCGGACAATAGTTTTCCCGACCAGCCGATCAAACGGGTAGTGGTTTCGGCGCCGGCGACAGTTGATCACATTCATGAACATCAGCAGTTCTTCGCGACGCAATCGCCGCATCGTTCCGGTCTCGTCTTCGAATTCGGCTTCGAGAAGTTCGGTTGTCAGGTCGTCGGCGGGATGCTCCGTGCGCCAGTCGATGAATTCGGCGAACACCTCCCCGGTGGGCAGGCCGTCGGGATTGTCCAACTTGCCGCCACGTTTGGTGCGGATACGTCGGCTACCGTCTTCCAGCGCAAGGTCCTGAAAGTGCTCTGGCACACCGAAAAGCATGCCGACCACGCGCAGCGGCATGACTGCGCCGAGATCCTTGACGAAGTCGAACCGATCCCCGCCCACGAGAGGGTCGAGGCAACGTGCTGTGAATTCGCGGACCAGCGGTTCGAGGGCATTGATCTTCCGCGGTATGAACGCCCGGGAGAGCAGATTCCGATGGATGTCGTGGATCGGGGGATCTTCGAAGATCAGGGTGCCGGCGGAATCTCCATGCCGGACTTGAGGATCTCCAATACCACGCCCTTGGCGGAGCTGAAGGTCTCGTGATCGACGAGTGCGCGATTGACGTCGTCGAATCTGCTCAACGCGTAGAAGTCGTGGGGCTCGTTGTAATACAGCGGTGCGTCGTCCCGCAACCGCTGAAACATCGGATATGGATCGGCGTTCAGGTCGGCGTCCCACGGGTCGTAGTAGACCTGGTTAATTGCCTCAGCGGTCACGTTGTTCCTCATTCAGTTCGACGAGCGCATGGATCTGCTCCAGGTAATGGGCCAACGAGTGATGAATGAACCGGGCAGACAGAATCGTGGTGCCTCCCGATGCCATCGTCGTCAGAATTTGCCGCGTCACCTCCGGTTCACCGACCGGGTCGAGCGGCTTCTCGGCCGGCATCACCACCTCGAAACCGACAGGCAGTTCAAACGATTGCAGCCACTCAGCGGCGGTGTCGATCGAGACATAGAAAGGGCACCAGCCGTCGGCAAGCGTGACCGCCCGCCGCAACGAACGTTTGGTGCGGCCACCGATCCAGATCGGCATGTGCGGTTGGAGTGCACAGGGATCAACGGTCAGGCCGCCAAACGAGTAGAACTCACCGTCATATGCAGGCTCATTACTCGCCAGGGCCGCCCGAAGCGCCCGCAGTGCATCATCGCCGCGAGCGCCGCGGTCGTCGAACGGTGCGCCGAGAAGCTCGAATTCCTCCTTTAGCGACCCGACGCCGAGGCCGAGTATCACCCGGCCGCCGCTGACGTGATCGAGTGTGCCGTAACGCTTTACGATCGCAAGCGGATGATGGTATCCAAGCACGAGGGTCATGGTGGCAAATCGGATTTGTTTGGTGCGGGCTGACGCATAGCCAAACGTGGCAAGAGGATCCCAGTATCGGGCACCGCGCCGCGCGGTTTCGGTCGAGGGTAGGCCGATGTGCTCGCTGCACGTCATGTGGTGGTAGCCAAGGCGATCCGCGGTTTCGGCGATACGCCCGATGTCCTCGACTCCTGCGTCTCTTTCCCACTCCAACGCAGCCCCGCCGACGTTGGTGACGACCGGCGTGGCGATGCCGAGTTTCACTGCAACGGCTCTTCGCCCGCGAGGATCGTGCGATGCATGAGTCGGCCGCTGTCGAGCGCATAAGGCAGTACCCGATGCATGGTGCCGGTGTTGCTCCAAATCAGCAGATCGCCTACCTGCCAGTCGTGTCGGTAGACGTACTGCGGCTGCGTGGCCCAGTCACGAAGGCGCGCCAGCAGCGCGCGGCTCTCTTCTACCGGCATGTTGATCACGTAATCGGCTGTCGCACCCGCCAATAGGGATTTGCGGCCTGATTGGTGCGTCCACACCAGCGGGCATGCCTTGGTGGGTGACTTCTGCCAGAACGTGAGTTCCTCGTAGCTCATTTCGGGGCGAACGTAGTATTGCGAACGCTCCGCGCTGTGCACCACCCGAAGCTCGGCAATGGCTTCCTTGTCGGCTTGCGGCAAGTCGTCGTAGGCCGCGTAGGTGTTGCAGAACTCGGTCTGCCCACCGGTTTCTGAGAGTGTGATGGCTCGCAGTAGGGCTGCCAGATTAGGGTAGGGCTGCAGGGAGCCGTCGAAATGCCAGAACATCGAGCCTTTCAGATATTCGGCTCGCTGGTTCACGCTCTTGTCGAGCGAGATCTTGTAGATGCCGCCTTCGCCCTCGTTCTGCACAATGTTTCCAAGGGTTTTGGCGATGACCACCTGCTGTTCGTCGGTGATGGTCAAGCCCCGAAAGAAGATCACCCCGCGTCGCTCCAAGGCGTCTCGAATGGTTTCGGACGCTCGGCCGCTCAGGAGCGTGTCGAGATCGGTCTTGATTTCACTACCGATTTGCGGTGTCAGATCAACGACTTCCACATGCGCGGAGGACAGTGTCATCGCTCAGCCCGATCGTCTCAGGATCGTGTTCGCTGAATGCTTCACGCGGGGCTGCTTCCACAGTTCGACCGCCAGCGAGACGGTGATCAGCGAGTAGAGCAGGTTGCGCAGATTCGCGACGTCCTCGGGCAGCGGCTCGGCATAGTCGAACTTGTCGATGTAGGCGACGGCTTCTTCGGCGTACGGAAAGACCTCGTCGTAGAACGCTTGGATCTGGTCCATCGAGCTGTTCACCCGCTTCACGTAGCGCTCGTGTCCATCCTCGACGGCCCAGTCCGACACCAGGTGTTCGAGAAGCGAAAATTCAGACGGCAGAATCGCGTTCATCGCTTGGCTTTCGCCTTGTCGCCGGCGTCGACGTAGTCGCCAACCACCTTGTGCAGATGGCGCAGCAGGATCTCTTCGTCATTCATCGTGAAATGGGTGAGGGCTCCGCTGTTCAGCATCTGTTGCAACCCTTCGGACGGACTGGCGTCTTCCAGGATGATGTCGTTGAGAAACGTCACCGTCAGCTCCTGCCCCAGCCGTTCTTTGTGGGTTTTCGGGGGCTGGTAGTACATCTCGGTTTCGAAGAGGTGCGAATGCGGCCCAGTGGGCCAGTGAGTATGGACCGTGAAGCCGGACGCGCCGAAGATCAGGACGAAATTCGGAAAGAACTGGTAGGAATCGAAGCCGTATTTATCCGAGCGGGTGGGATTCATTCCAGGCGGCATCGGGCCACGATCGATGCGCTTGGTCCAGGGCCCGGCTGCGCTGGCTTCCATCACGCACTCGATGGGTTTGGAGTACGGCGTCTTTTGAGAAGGCTCCCCGGAGAAGGAGTACATCCGGTGCGGCCCCTTGAGTTGGTAGGCCAACGCATCGGTGAACGGATTCGGCTTGTCGAACGCCTCGTTGGCCTCCGCCGTGACGTTGCCGAAGGATGAGGCATGCAGATAAGGGCCGTGGTAACTCTCCGCGAACCCATCGACGAAGATCTTCCAATTGCACTGCAGCTCGGCACTGAACTTGTAAACCTGATGCGGCCCTTCGAAGTGGTAGCCCTCGAGACCGTGCGCGAGCTCACCGAGGTAATCGCGAACCGACTCGGTGTTGTGCGGATTGAGATTGATGAAGATGAACCCCTCCCAGACCTCGCACTGAATCGCCGGGACGCGGCAGCTCTCGGCATCGAAGTCGAGCAGCAGATCTTTGCGGGTAGCCGAGTGCAACGAACCGTCGAGCTTATAACGCCAGCCGTGGAATCGGCAGTACAGCAACGGCGCTCGACCTTCTACCTCCTGAAAGGGGTCGTCGTTCCACAAGATTTTGTTCCCGCGGTGCGGACAGATGTTGTGAAAGGCACGGATCACGTCGTCCTTGCCGCGCACGATGATGATCGAGGTATTCAGGAAGTTCATTTCGCGCGTGAAGTAGCTCCCGGACCGCGGCACTCGCTCAACGCGCCCCATGTACAGCCAGGTCTTTTTGAAGACGTATTCACGTTCCTTGTCGTAGAAGTCCTCCGAAACGCAGTCCTCCAGAGAAACGGGACCACGACCCAATTCCGGGTAGGCATCGGTCCAATGCCCGCTTGCCGGCTTCGTGATCAGGGCTTCAGTAGTCACAACAGCGCTCCTCCCTGGGCCTGAGGGCCGAACGTAACACTCAACAAGACCAGCAAAAAGGCCCTAAAGTGCAACACGCTGTTGCAATTTTGGAACACTGCGTAGATGGAGCAGAACCTCCCTTTTGATGTCGATGCGCTGCTGATATTCAGCAAGGTCGTGCAGTGCCGAAGCCTTTCGAAGGCGGCCGCGTTGCTCGATATGCCCAAGTCCACCGTCAGCCGGAAGCTCAGCAAGCTGGAATCCGACCTCGGGATCAAGCTGCTTCGGATGAACACCCACCAGCTCACGGTCACGGATCTAGGCGAGAAGGTCTACGACCATGGGGTGAAAATCCTGACGGAGGCGAACGGCGTCCGCGCGCTGGTGGAGGGAAGTAAGCAGGAGCCACAGGGTGAGTTGCGGGTTGCCATGCCTGTGTTTGTGGGCATCGACTATGCGTCGCGAGTCGGCGTTGCTTTTTTGAAGCGTTATCCCCACTCGCGGTTGGACATTCGTTTAGTCGACGACTTGGTCCACCCAGTCAGGGACGGCTTCGACGTCGTGTTCGGAACTGGGCCGCTGCAGGATTCGACACTGATTGCACGGAAAGTATTTACCCTGCAGTTGTTTCTGTGCGCATCGCCGGAATTTGTGCGAGAACTGGCGGACCCCATCACGGTGCCCACGCAGTTGGACACTTTGCCGTTCATCGATTGCGGGGTCAGCGGCGGCCACCGCGGGCTCATCGTGAACAAGCAACGGAGACGATACGAGCTTTCGCCTCCGGTACGTGCCCGCGCCAACAGCTTTCAGGTGTGCAAGCAGTACATCCTGCAAGGATTGGGCGTCGGCGCGATGCCGAACCAAATCATCTGCACCGACGAGTTACGCGACGGGAGCATCGTTGCGGTGCTGCCGGAATGGAGCCCCGAGCCGCTTGACGTACACATGATTTATCCGTTCCACCTATCCTTTTCGACGCTCATCAGCGCGTTCTACGACACGGCGTGCGAGATCATCGTCGAGAACACGGCGCGGAGCTGATGGCGCTGTTCTAGGCCGGCTCGGTCGCGCCGTCGGCGCAACGTCACCAGCTGCGGCGGAACTGTCCTGACGCCGATTGCGGTCCGCTGAGCGGACCGAAACCTGTGCCCGTCCGCAAGGCTCGGCGAAGATTACGGCGAATCGTGTTCTAGAAGGAGGTTGCGATGGGCAGTCCAGGAATCGGGCAATTCGTCACGGACTGTGGAGGTGGCGTATGGGTCAATAGCAATACGTCATGCCCGTTCGCCCAGAATGTCCACGAAGCGTGGGTGTCGCAAGCCGGTGGGGCTTCGGCGTTGGTACAGGCCCACAGCCCCGAGACGGGGCAGACCTACACGATGGCTTGTGTGCGGGCACCCGATAATTCAGTCACGTGTATTGGCGGAAACGAAGCGGCGGTGTGGTTCCAGGCTGAGTAACACCTGGTGGATCCGCCGTTTTCATCAACATCAGCCGTCTGAGCTCGCCTCGACTCGTCTGGGCAGCCTGAGGAAAGCGGCGATCAGGAAGCACAGCGCCCCGACAAAGGTCCCTAGTTGGGCCAGCCGCGCGTCTTCGGTCATCCCTGTCTTCGTAATGAAGGCGCCGACTGCCGAGGCGCCGAAAGCGATTGAGCCGATCATGCTGGTCGATGCCGCCAGCCACAGTCGTGATTTCAGTCGAACGAGGCCGACCGCGAGGGCCACCGCCGCAACCCCCAGAGCTCCGCTCACCAGGAATGCCACCGAACCCACCGCGTCGGGCCCCCAAACCAGTTGCCGCCGGTCGGGAACGCGCTGCGCCCACAACGCCGCACCGGTGCTGACGTTGAAATTCAGAGTGCCGAACAATTGAATCGCCGACGATAAACATTCGGCTCGTGTCGAGGGCACTTCCCACGTCCGACTCATCGTCGGCTTGCTCAGCACCAGTTGGATCAGCGCGGCGCTGGTGAAAAACCAGGAGCCCATGAAGCACAGCACATTGGTAGCGTCCGCACCGCAAAGTGTCGCGAACCCCGGCGCTGTACCAATCGCGAATAACGACGAACCGATCATGAAAAGTCGACACTGGTTGCGCAGCATCTCAATTCCGAGCAGGCCGAAAGCAGGCTGTTGAGTCCGTCGTCACCGAGTTACCGAAGCACATCGACCACCGATGTGCGACCGATGACGTGATGCGAGCCGCCGCGGCATCGAAGCCACCGCGCTATCTTGTGCCGATGGAAGAGGCTCCGCACTGAATGCCGATGTCGACCGCCGGGCCATACACGCCTCCGAGCGGGCTTTCTGGGCTGCGTTGCGCGCATCTGGGCGGGTGGTACGTCTGCACGGCGACTATTACCTGACCGACAGCGACGACGTCCTTGCCGCGCTACGCGACCCGGCGCTGGTCTGCCCGCACATAGACCCGCATGTGTACCCGTGGATCCCGAGCACCGTGTCCGACCCGGCGGAGCACGCCCGATATCGGAGCATTCTCAATCCTCTGTTCACCCCGCGGGCGTTAGCCCCGGTTACGGCAGCCGTCCAAGCCCACGCCGTGTCGCTGGTGGATGACATCGCCGACAAAGGCCAGTGCGACGCCATCGCCGATATCGCCCACCCGCTGGCGTGCCAGACGTTGTTGACAGTGCTGGGTTTCCCGTCGACCGACCTCGACTCCGTTATCGGGCTGGTCGATTACTACCGGGTGCACCGCGACGACCCGAAGACTAATCATCAGCGCGTCATTGAATACGTGGCGCAGACCATTCCGCGGGCGAATTCCACCGGCGTTGTCGCGGCCCTTCGGGATGAGTTCGACGACAACGAGATGACGTCGTTTGTCACCCTGCTCTTTACCTCCGCTGTCGACACCGGCGCTGTGGCCATTGGATTCTCGCTTGTCGAGTTGGCCGGCAACGCGCCATTGCAGTCCCTACTGCGTGATCAACCCGACCAGATCGGCGCATTTGTCGACGAGGCGGCGCGGCTCAATCCGCCCATCACTACCTGTGTGCGGTCCAGCCTCACCGAGATGACTGTCGGCGAGGTCACGCTGCCGGCGAATGCGCGGTTCGTGTTGCCGCTGCAGGCGGTCAACCTCGATCAGGGCATCGACATCTCGATCGCCGACAACCGGGTCCGACCGCAGCCCTCCTACACCTTCTCCGGCGGCGCGCGGCGTTGCCTCGGCGTGCACCTCGCACGAGCCGAGCTCGTCGCAATCATCACCGAGTTTCTGCGACGCGTTCCGCAGTTCACGACCGCTGACGGCTACAGCGTGCTCACCGCCGAAGTCGACCGGTATCTCACGCATCTGCCGCTGGTGTGGTGACATCGGCAGCGTTCTGCGGCTGACTAGACCCGTCCATCTGCCCACGGCTTGGGCAGAATCCCGTTCACGACAACAGTGCTGCGTTTGGCGCGCGCCGATGCGTTCGTCGTCCTCGATGGTCCGCCGAGCACACCCGCTGGACCCGTCAGGGCGAAATACCAGTGCTCCTCCGCGCGGCCGTCCACGGTGCACTGCAGTGCGCTGGCCAGGGTGTCATGGTCGGAGGCCAGCCAGCGGGTGCTGTGTTGGCGGTCGAATTCGGCCCATGAGGGGACGGTGAACTCCTCGATGACAAGTTCGGGGTCCTCGGCGCTGCGGTACAACCGCCAGCGGTAGCCGCCGGTACGTGAGCGCGACCTGCCGACTTTGAGCATCGCCGCGGTGAACTGGTGGATGCGGTCGTCGGGGACGTGATAGGAGTTCGAGATCAGGACTGGTCCGTCACTGGGGTCGGGCTGGAAAACCAGAGTCGGCGTGGGCCAGGCGGTCGACGTCGTCAGGTCGAGCGTTCCGGTTTCGGGACGCAGCGGAAGTATGGCCACGCTGGCCGCCGTCAGCAGAAGTAAAGCGGCTGCCGCCAAAAGCGATTGCGCAAGCCCGTAGTGGGCGGCGACCAGACCCCACAGATAAGCGCCGAGCGCTTGGGAGCCGCTGAAGACCAGCAGATACACGGCCATGCCGCGGGCCCGCACCCACGGTGGCAGCGTCAGCTGGACGGCGGCGTTGAGTGTGGTCAGGGTGGCGATCCACGCCATCCCGCACACCAGCAGCAACGGGATCGCCGGGCCGAACGGGCCGATCGCCACCACAATCAGGCCCAATGCATATGCGGCGGCCGAACCTGCCAACACGGTGTTTGTTGCGAACAATCTGCGGAGGTGCGCGATCACGGCCACCCCGAGGACGGCGCCCACGCCAAGGGTGGCGAGCACCAGGCCGTAACCGCACGAGTTCATCTGCCAGTGCCGGGCGGCCGTGACGGGCAACAGCGCCCACAACGCTGAAGCGGGAAACGCGAACAGCGCCGACCGCAACAGGATTCGGCGGGTGACCGGTCCGTGGCGGACCCACCGCAGAGCGGCCAGGATCGAGAGCCCGATGCTTTCGCGCTCACCCAGCGGCGCGCACGCGGGCCGCTTCCAGGATCGCAACGCGACGATGATCGCGGCGAAGGACACCGCATTGAGCGCGAACACTGCGCCCGGACCCGCCATCAGCACCACCACCCCGGCCAGGGCAGGTCCGATGGCGCGGGCCACGTTGACCGTGACGCTGCCCAGCGAGGCCGCTGCGGGTATCTGTTCGCGCGGAACGAGTTCGGGTTGGATCGCCTGCCACGCAGGGCCCGTCAGTGCCGAGCCACAGCCGATGGCCACGGTGAACCCCAGCAGCCAGGTCGGGGTAAGAACCCCGGTGAACGCCAGTATGGCCAGCACCGCAGCCGCGAGCACCGCATAGGTTTGAATGACGATGAGTAGCCGCCGCCGATCGAATAGATCGGCAAACACACCGCCGAACAGCCCCAAAACCAACGTCGGTGTGAGCGAAGCGGTTTGGACCAGTGCGATCATGGTCGCGCTGCTGTGGTGCTCAACCAGAAACCACTGGGCACCGACGGTTTGCATCCAGGTGCCGATGTTCGAGACCAGCTGCGCGATGAACAAGTTGCGGTATATCGCGATCTTCAGCGGGGCCCACGCTGAGGTGTCCTCGGTTGCATACTTCACGTCGCTGCTGCTCACGGTCACAGCCGTCATGCGCGCTTACTCCCTCAAGCCTCTAATCCCTGACCCGTATTAATAGTTCGAGGGGTTACAACAAGGACGGTTGACGAATACTTCCTATTTCAGCCTCGTGCAGGTACGACGTTCACGGGCTGTGGAAGGTTCCGACGCGGCGGGACGACGCGCTCTACGTCGAAGTCGCACATACCGAGGTGTCCGCGCTTCTAGGCTCTGGGGATGCGTATGCGGTGGCCGTTGATTGGTCGCTCGGAGGAGATGCGGGCTATCCAGGCCGCCATCTCGGCTTCGGATGTCTCCGGGATCGTGGTGTACGGCGCCGCGGGTGTAGGAAAGAGCCGCGTTGCCCGTGAGGCCCTATCGGCCGCCGAATCGCACGGATGTGAAGGCCGGTTGGCGGTCGGCACATCCTCGGCGCGTGAAATTCCATTGGGTGTTCTGTCCGCGTGGGCGCCGTCGGGTGTCACCGATACCGTTCAGCTGCTGCGAGGGGTGATCGAGCTGTTGACCGCCGGGTCGTCGGACGCCGCGGTGGTGATGGTTGTCGATGACGTCCATATGCTCGACGATTTGTCGACATTCGTGGTGCACCAGATCGTGCAGCGCGGCGCGGCAAAAGTGATTCTCACCGTTCGCGACGGTGAACCGATTCCCGCTGCGGTACAGGAGATATGGACGGGCGGCCGGTTCGACCGGCTCGACCTGCAGCCGCTGTCCCTCGAAGAGACCGGCACGCTGCTGTCGGCGACCCTGGATGGGTCGGTGGATTCCGACGCGGTTCAACGGCTGTGGAAGCTGACGCGCGGCAACGTGTTGTACCTTCGCACCATCGTCGACCAGGAGGTCGCCGATGGCCGGCTGGTGAAGCAGCGCGGGTTCTGGCGGTGGACGGGTGATCCGATGATGCCTCCCGGCCTGGTCGAGTTGATCGAATCCCGCATCGGTGCCCTGCCGACGCCGGTCAGCGACGTGATTGACGCGTTGGCTGTCGGGGAGCCGATCGAACTGGCGGCCCTGAAGCGGATCATTGATCCGGCAGCAGTCGAGGAGGCCGAGACTCGCGGCCTGATCACGTTGGAGCCCGCAAAGGGTGGCGTCGAGGTGCGGGTGGGGCACCCGCTCTACGGGGAAGTGCGCCGCAGGCGCGCGGCGGCCACCAAGCTGCGGCGGCTGCGCGGACTGGTTGCCGCCGAACTCGCGGTAGCCGATGACCACGACGACATACAGGTCGTGGTGCGCCGCGCCACGTTGAGTCTCGACTCCGACCTCACACCCGACGCCGACTTGCTCGTTTCGGCGGCTCAAGGCGCAGTTTGGCTGGCGGACCTGATGCTTGCCGATCGACTCGCGGAAGCGGCCGCCCGCGTCGGAGGAGGACCTGAACCGAATCTTGTTCGGGCGCACGCACTTTCGTGGTTGGGCCGCGGCGAGGACGCCGACAGGGTGCTCGCCGAGATTGACGACGGAGCGTTGACGGACGAAGGCCGCGCCAGATTGGCGTTCCTACGGGCGAGCAACATGCTCTGGGCGCTCGGCGACCCGGCACGCGCGAAGGAAATCATCGACGAGGCTTCGGGCACTACGGAACCGAAGGCGCGCAGGTATATCGACGCTTTCCTGACGGTGTACTGGTTTGCGATGGACCAGCCGGCGACGGCGCGGCAGGCGTCGGAAAGCCTTGCGCTGGACGACCTGCCCGCAGTTGTCGGCGCGGAGATAGCGTGGGTGCTCGCTACCGTAGCGGCGGATGCCGGTCGCACCGCCGAAGCGGTGGCGGTTGCAGATGCCGGGTATGCGGTTGCGACACGCTCTTTTGACGCCCCGCACATGAGGTTCAACATCGCTGATGCGCACATCAGCGCGCTGCTGTTGGCCGGGCGGATCGCTGATGCCGTCGAGGTCGCCGAACAGGTGCGCCGGCAGGCCGGCGATCTTCCAGGTGACGCTCAGTTACTCGGCTCTGCCGTGGCAGGTCGGGCCGCGCTTGGAGCCGGCCGCCTCGACACCGCATGTCAGATGTTGGAACAGGGAGCAGAAGGATTGTCCGCTTCGCATGCCATCGGCTGGGGGTACCGCTATCGCATCCCGCGCGCGACCGCGCTGGCCATGCGTGGTTCGACTGACGAGGCGACTGCCATGCTCGCCCTACAGGACAAGCTGCCACGTCCGTTCCGGTCGCTCGACTACGAAAGCAGTTTGGCTCGGGCATGGGTGGTCGCAACCCGGGGCGCCGTCAGCGAGGCGATCACCATCGCGCTGTCTGCGGCCGAAAGAGCCGCAGCCGCTGGTCAATTCGCGGCCGAGGTAATGTGCTTGCAGACCGCCACCCAGTTCGGTGATCGCACCAGTGCACCCAGGTTGCATGAGCTCGAGTCGATCGTCGAAGGGCCACGTGTCGGCTTGGCTTCCCGGTTTGCCGCTGCCCTGCATGACGGCGACGCCACCGAACTGTCCTCGGTGTCCGAGGAATTCGAACGGATGGGTGACCTCGTCGCAGCCGTTGACGCGGCCGCCTGCGCGGCCGTCGCGTATCGCAGCCAAGATCTGCGGGGATCGGCGTTGACTTGCTCAGCGCGCAGCGATGCGCTGGCCGAACAATGCGGCGGCGCCTAGCACTCCGGCGCTTCGTCGGGCGAGTGAACCGGTTCCTTTCACCGACCGCGAGCGAGAGATCGTGATGTTGATCGGCGAAGGCTTGTCCAACCGTGATGTCGCTGACCGACTGACCCTTTCGGTACGCACCGTCGAAAGTCACATCTACCGGGCGATGGCAAAGACCGGAACCACCAGCCGCGATAAACTAGCCGCGTTGATACCCCGCCGGTAGAACGCAGGCGGAGTGAACGACTCGACCTGACCACGTGCGGTAGCGATGAATTAGGTATCGCCACACTGAATCGGCGCCGCGACAACCGACGCATGATGCTGTAATGGCGGACGATCTCACCCAACGCGAGCGCGCGCTGCGCCGGCTTTCGTTACCGTATTCGCTGGCATTGAGGCTGCGCGACGCCGGTGTCGCCGACGACGTGATCTGTCAGTACGTCAATGTCGATCGGGCCGGCCTGGACGGCCTGTACCGAATGGCCGAAGCGAAACTTGGCGCGGCGCAGGAAGCAACGGATGGCGGCGATCACGGTTGAGGTAGCGGGACCCGAAGTTCGCGATCGCTGAATAATCCAATTGTCCACGATGACAGGCGTATTGCAGTGGTGCGCTACTGCGCCGTTGCCGCCGAATGCGCGCGACGATTCCCATGACAGATAGGACACTGAGCAATGATTCGCATCATCCTCACCCTGACGGGCGCGCTCGCCGCGCTGGCCTTCTCCGCCACGGCGCACGCCGAACCCGATGCACCCACACCAATTGACGTGGAGTCCAACATAATTGAAGATGCTGGCCACCCGTGGGTGGCCGGGATACTGGGTCACCAAGAGTTCAGCGTGCTCAACACGCCAGCCGAGACGTTCGAGGCCGTGGTGCGCAACGATGACGACCTCTTCGGTGGCAACAACGACGACATTCTCGTCGAACAGGACATCGCCGGCAACGTCCCTGTGGGGGAGCAGTACAACTACTTCACCTTCGGCGACTTCGGGGAGGTTTACAACAGTATCGGTGGCACGCCGGAGGCTTTCTACACCACCCCTCTCGGCGACCTCAACTTTCCCTCTTGGTTTGTCGAGGCGGTAGGCCCGAACTTCTTCGAGCCCTCAATTTATTTCGAGCCGCTGCCTGCCGCAGAGCTGTCCGGGCTAGCCGCCGACCTGTCCGCACTGCTGACGGGGTTGTGGTGACCGGTTCCTGCCGGACTACCTAAGCCTCGGTTCCGCGGGCAGGCGCGAATCAGAACCAGCGACTGAGTAGTACCGCTTCGAGGCCGGGTCTCATTGCAGTGGCCGGCTACTGCGCCCCCTCGGGGCATGGCGAGCGACGATCAATCAGTCACGACGCCAAGCGAGAGGTACGAAGTGTCCAAATCAGCTGCGACATCTGCCGACCCGCGGGAACACGTCGAAGACCTTGGGCGTGCCTTCGGAGGGGTGAGGCACGAACAATGACGCCGGTACTGCAGCTCAAGGGCGTCGGCAAGACGTACCGCCGGGGCGACGAGCAGGTGCGGGTGCTCGTCGACTTCGACTTCACTTTGCGCGCAGGTGAATTCGTGGTTGTGACCGGACCATCGGGAGCGGGCAAATCGACCTTGCTGCATATAGCCGGCGGGCTGGACGCACCGGACAGCGGCACGGTTGCCGTGGCCGGTCAAGACGTCTGGGCGAAAAGTGCCCGCGCGCGAGCCGCATTCCGGCGGCGCAACCTGGGGTTCGTCTTCCAGTTCTTCAACCTGGTGCCGATGCTGAGCGCGGTGGAGAACGTGTCCCTGCCGCTGGTGCTGGACGGTATGCCGGCTCGGACAGCGGACGCCCGCGCCGAGGAGCTGCTACAACGGGTCGGGCTCGGCGACCGGGCCCGGCACCGGCCGGCCGAGCTGTCGGGCGGACAGATGCAACGAGTGGCGGTGGCCCGCGCGCTGGTTGCCCGGCCGTCCATCATCCTCGCCGACGAGCCGACCGGAAACCTGGACAGCCATTCGTCCACCGAGGTCTTGGATCTGCTGCGCTCGCTGTCAGATGAACAGGACGCCTCGGTTGTGCTGGTGACGCACGATCCGGAGGCGGCGCGCTACGGGACCCGCGAACTGCAGCTGGTCGACGGGCACGCGAGCGCCATCGACAGCGCCTCGCCCAGCGCGAAGCCATGATGAATTCCGCCCGCGCCGAATGGATGTCGTTCCGGCGCATCCACTTGGCCGCGTTGATCGCCGACTGGCGCCGGACGTTGCTCAGCGTGATCGGCGTCGCGCTCGGGGTGACGGTGGTGCTCGGGGTATTGATACTCAAGAACGAGATCAATCGCCCGTTCGACTCATTTGGCCCGTCGCTGACCCACGCCGCCGACAACGGCGTGCTCGAGGTGACGCCGAATGTGAGCGGACGGTTGCCGACCCAGACCGTCGACCGGCTAAGGAGCGAGGTATCCGGGGCGCAAGCGGTCATCCCGGTCGTCGCAAGCCTGACGCCCGTGGACTTTTCCGGCGGCGGCACTCATGGGTTCTTTCTGCTCGGCGGATCGTGCCAGGTCGAGTTGCTGGTCGGCTCGTTCAACTGCGAGCAGCGCGCCCACGACGTCAAGCCCGCAGCCGGTCCCGGCGTGCCGCTGGAGATGCCCGCCGCCATTGCCCAGCGGCACGGCCTGCAGCTCGGCGAGGAGTTGCACATTCCCGGCCTGCCCGCAGGGTCGGCACACCTGGGTTGGACGTTCCCGGAGTTCAACCGCGTCGAGGGAATCAACGACGGCTACGTGCTGCTGGCCCCGTCGGCGGACCTTGCCGCGAGGCTGTTCTCGTCGCCCGGCTACGTCACGGCCGCGTTCGTGGTCCCGCGACACGGCACTGATATCACCGGTGTTGCAGCCGATGTCGAGCGCGTGATCGACGGCGTCGCAACGGCGGGGCCGCCCCGTCCGCGGCTGCCGGCCGTGTTCGAGAACGGCGCGCAAAGCCTCAACCTCATCGTGCTGGCTGGGATCCTCGTCGGCGTTCTCATCGCCGTGAACACCATCCTGCTGGCGGTGGAGGACCGGCGGGCAGTGATGGGGACCGTCGGCGCGATCGGTGCCAACCCTCTCGGGTTGTTCGCGCGGATGCTCGGAGAAGGCGCCGTGGTGGGCCTTCTGGGAGGATTGTCAGGTGTCCCAACCGGTTTCCTGCTCGGGACGTATCTGGTGAACACTTTCGGACGATCCATGCTGGCCGGGTCGGGCGGCAGCATCGAAACGCAGTTCACGCCGAACCTGATCGCGATCGCTGCTGCCGCGGGGATCGTGTGCGGGATCGTCGCGATGATCGGGCCGGCCGCGAGGTTGGTCCGCGACGGGCCGTTGGCGTCGATGGCGAGCGCTGGGGGAGTGCAGCGCGCCAGGAAGATCCCGAACTGGCCACTGGTCGTCGGGGTGGGCGCGCTGGCGGGCTCCGTCGTCGTTTCGAAGATCTTCGAGCGCGGGTCCCTGCCGCTGAACGCGGGCATCAACGCGATGACGGTTGGATTGTGCGGAGTGGTGTTGGTGACCTTCTGGATCGCCCCGCGTGCCGTTCCGCCATTGATCAAGGTGCTGACGATCGCGCGTCCGGCGATCGGGCGGCTGCTGGGCGCCGATTTCCGGCGCTACGCGCTGCTGTTCGCCTTCTCCGCCGCGCTACTCGCCGAGGGCACCAGCATGGCCATCGGCTCACACAGCATGCAATTGCTGGGCACCAGGCAGATCGCAGCGGAGAAGGCTGACCGGCTGCCCAACGCGTTGATGATCACCGCTCAATCGGTGCTGGACCAGCGGGACGGCCGGCTTTCCGACCCCGCGTTCGAATTGGTGACCGGTGCCGCGGGCGGGCGGAGCGTGTCCTCCCGGTGGCGATCGACGATCTCCTCAGGGACGTTGTCGCGCATAGTAATTGGCGTCACACCCGGCGACTGGTACAGCCACGCGCTGTACGAGCCGACCGATGCGCGAGACGGGTTCTGGCGGGGTTTACGGGAAGGGGAGGTCGGACTGAGCGAGATTGCCGCGAGCCAGCTGGGTGTTGCTGCGGGCGACACTGCCGAGCTGCCCACCGTCCACGGACCGAAGCGGTACCGGGTGGCCGGCATCTTTCATCCGCAGATGATCGATGACGCTGCCGTGGGCGACATCGTCTTGGTCTCCGAAAGATTGGCGCGCACCGATTGGGCGGCGGCACGCGACCAAGTCGCTGTTGCCTACCCGTCCGCCGCCGACGCGACCGCCCACCGCGGCGACTTCCTCAATCTCGGTGCCGGGTTGTGGGTGTACGACAACGAGCAGTGGCACTCGTTGGCTACCAAAGGGATCGCCCGTTTCTTGCGGCCGTTCACGGTCGCGGGCTACGTGGTGATGGCCGCGGCCGGCCTGAGCATCCTGAACGTTTTCGTGCTGGGACTTGTGCAGCGCAAGCGCGAGCGGGCTGGATTGCGGGCGATCGGCGTGACGCCGGGGCAAGAGCAGGCCGTGATCATCGCCAACGCCGCATTGCTCGGGCTACTGGTCGCCTGCGTGGCAGTGATCGGGGGGATGGGCTTGACGTATCTGTGGTCGCTCGACTCACCGGTGTTTTACGGAATCAAGATCGAGTGGGCTGTGCTGCTGCGGCCGATGCAAACCGGGGTGACGGGCGTGATCGGGCTCCTCCTGATCGCCGCGGTGTATCCGGTGATCCATTCGCGGCGGCTGGAGACGGTCGAGGTGCTGCGAAGCAGTTAGCCGTGGGTCTCATCGACCAATTGCGGAATGTCATCGCCGGTATGCCGAAATCGGTGCAGGTGTTCCTGACTCGCGAGGCTTGACATGGCCTCGAACTCTCTGGGCGGCAACGATATCTGAAAGACCACCCCGCGGCGATCAGCAGCGTCCAGCAGGGCACCGAGTCCCGCGACCGGCATTTTCAGCAGCGGCGTGAAGTAGGACGTGACGGTGTCTTCGAACTGGATGCGATAAACGCCAAAGCCGCTCCAGTTCGACACCAGCGGATTCCACCGGGCCGGATCGAAGGCAGTGGACACGCAGCGCGCGGCCCGCCATGCACCGGCCGCGTCCAGGAATTCCTGATTGATCCGGATGTCGCAGGCCTCGTCGAAATGGTTCACGCTGCGGCGGATGCGTTCGGCGATCGACCATGCGGCCTCGTCGCGGTGCAGATCGAGGTTCAGCGTCGTCATGATGTTGCCGACAAGCATCGGATCGAGGCCACAGCGCCTGCGCGCATTCACGGCAATCGCGAGCGTCCGACGATCCACCGCGGGATCAGCCTTCATGATCGCTTCGGAAACATGCGCGCACACAACGTCATTCGCGGTCATCCGCATCCGGCTTCCGTAAGCGTCGCGCATCCGGGCAATTTCGTCTTCGCCGAAGTACAGACTCAAAGTTCGCTGCTTTCGCGCGTCCTTTGCCAGATACAGCGCGCTGCGTGCAAGCTCCGCGAGCCCGAGGCAACGTACCCCGGGCTCCTGGGCGCCATTGGCGGGGAGATGCTCGTCAAGGTAAGCGGCGCGGTCTTCGACGATCAGCGGCTCAGCGAGCGACTTGCCGGCGGCGGCGGCCACCCACGCGTTCATGAAGTGCATCGCCGTCTGCATGTCGCCGATCGCGTGGTGCCATGAGAAACCGATCGCGGTAGCGTTGTCCGCAAGACGCGTGACGCGTACCTTGCACAGCGGGCCCAGCCCCCATCGGGCGGTGGCGCCGTTGACCGGATCTATCAGCCAGCCTCCGCTGTCCTGCGACGCAGCCCGGATCGCCTCAGGGCGGGTTCGGGGCGACGACACTGACGTGAAGGGCACACCCTGTCCCTCGCATCGGATCCGCATCCTGCCGTTTTTCACCGCCATCCGGCCCGCGAAGATCGGAAGATTCGTGAGAGCATGCGCGAATGCGCGGGCTAGCGCCCCGATGTCGAGTTGCCGCTCGAAGAAGAAGACGATGTGCACCGCCAAGTTCGCGACCATGGCATCGCTGACGTTGCAGCGGATTTCGAGTCGTTCGGCGTGTAGTGGTTTGATCAGGTGAGTTGACACTGTGGCTACTTTCGTCGGGTCAGCATCACACGGCCGCCGAGTTTCGGGATATGAGCGACTCCCCGGAAATATGGCTTTTCGTCGGCGGCGGCATCGGTCTGGATCGTGAAATTCCGCAGCACCGTCCGCAGCACGACATCCATTTCGGCGATTGCGAATTCGGAGCCAATGCAACGCCGGGTTCCACCACCGAACGGCAGCCACGCTGATGACGGCGGTGTGGTGCCGTAGAAGCGATACGGGTCGAATTGTTCGGGGCGAGGGAAGATTTCCGGATCGTGGTGCAGATCGGCAATGCGCACCAATACGGTGCGCCCGTTCGGAATCCGCCACTTGCCGAGGCTGAAGTTCAGCGAATTGACCCGCCGGCCAAACACATCGATGACCGTGCGCACTCGCAAGGATTCCATAATCGTGGCGCGACGCAGGGCGCTGCCACCCTCATCTACCTCTCTGACCAGTTCGGCCAGCATGTCCGGGTGACGCCGTAATCGCTCAAACAACCAGGCCAGTGCGGATGCGGTGGTCTCGTGGCCCGCGCCGACGAGCAGACACAGTTCGTCGTAGATATCGCTGTGCGAAAGTCCGATTTCGTCGTGGCGGCTACGCAGTAACAAGGCCAGGATGTCCGTCCGCTCGTCGAGACGTGGATCGGCATCGGCCTGATCGATCAGTGTGCTGACGGTCCGGTCGAATGCCCTGCGCAACTCGTCGAGCCTGCCCCACGGGCTGTGGCGCCCGGTCCGGAAACGCGGCCTCGGCACAAATGCCAACACTTGCCCCAGGCGCATATAGGGCGGGAGGATCTCGCGCAGTGTCGCAAGTTCGGTCCCATCGGCACCGAAAATGGTCGGCAAGATCACGTTCAAGGTGATCCGGCTCATTGGTTCGAGAATCCGGAATTCCTTGTTCTCAGGCCAATTCGCGCTTTCGCGCAGGGTCTGATCCTCGATGGCCTTCTCGTAGTTCTTCAGGCTGTGGCCGTGAAATGCCGGAGCGAGCCGCCGACGCCGATCGCGATGTGGACCGCCGTCAAGCCCGAATGTCGACCCGCGCCCGAACCAATTGCTGAGATTGGGTTGCACGTTGATCAACTGTTCGGCGCTCGCGGTGCACACCGACCTCACCAGAGCCGGGTCAGAAACGACGACGGATCGACCAAAAAAGGGGATGTTGATTTCGAAGATATGTCCATGCCGCTTGGTCCATTTGCGCATCGCCTCGCGGCGAAAAAACGCGAACTGAACACCTTGCACGAGTTTCGGTGAGCGCACCGATGGCGGGCGCACCTCGATCGGCGTCGCCGTCTCGCACCGATTGGCCACGGCCTGATTGGTCATGCGGTCCCCTGAACTGCGTTCTTCATCGGAATGTCGTCAGGGGAATCGTCGCTCGAGTGCGGTCGGGCGACTGCAGTACTGAACCACTGCAATCTCGCCCGGGTTGGCGCGGTGCGACCCTCAATCTGCGAAATCGTCAGATCGCGACTACCGCCAACTCGCGATCATCTCCTCGGCCCAGGCGATATGTCCTTCGAAGCCAAGCGATCCCGCCATCGCGCGATAGTGACTCGCTAAGTCGCGATAGGCGACGTCGTCGCCGCGGGCCCGCGCTAGCAGCGCGCGAAGCCGCAACACCGTGATCTCGAGCATCGCTGAATCGTCGGTCTCAATGCTCGCCAGCCAGTCGATCGCCCCTTGGGCTTCGACCAGGTCGCTCTCGGCGCCGCGCTCCAGCAGCGTCTCCGCCAGTACGCCGGTGCCGTATACGCCATACCCCAGCTGTTCCGTCCGGCGCATCACGTCGACGGCTTCGCGCATCACCGGAATGGCGGCATCGCGGTCGCCGCGCCTGGCCCTTTCCGAGGCGGCCAACAAATCGGTGAGCGGGACCAGGGTGGGCATACGTCCGCGCTGCCAATCGCGGGCCTGCAGCATCAGCTCAAGCCCGCGGTGACGGTCGGCGGCGTCGTCCCGGTACAGCAGCGTGGCCCCAAGCGAGTACTCGGCGAAGATCAGAGCGATATCGCTGCTGGCTCTTTGGGCGGTCTGCACAGCCTCCTCGACTGCGCGCAGCGCGGAATCATCGGCCCGAAGCACCCCGTAAAGGATCGCGCCGTACGTCCAGGTCACGACCAAGCCGAGGGTTGCCGGGTCGCTGTTCCGGGCCATGGCGACCGCGTCGTGGAGGTCCTGCCGCCAGCCGGGACGGCCCAGCCACCATTGAGCGATGCCGTGAAATGCCAACGCGATCGCCAACGGCGATCCGAGGCCGAAACCGGCGCCCTTGGCGGGGTCGCCCCCGGCCAGGTCGATAACGGTCTGCGACCACCGCAGAATCTCGATCGAAGTCACCGCTGGCGAACCAGTTGGCGAACGCTACGAACGCCATCCCTATGGTCAAGTTGGGATCGCCGATCGACTCCAGCAGCGCCATCTGCTCGGATGCCAGCCGTGACCCTTCGCGTGCGCGTCCCGCGTATAGGAGCTCGGCTGCCAGCCCGCTCATGCCGATGGCCAGCGAGACCTTGTCCCCAGCGGCAGTGCACAACTCGCGCAGCTCCTCGAAGCGGCCTTGGGATTCTTGGACAGTTGCGGCTTGCCAGTCGGTGGCACGCAACATGGTCCGGGGGGCGATGCGCATTGACAATTTGTCGGGGCGCTCATCGGGTAGTTGGTCGGCGATCTGGCGGGCACGCTCCCAACTGACGCGCGCCGCGCTGATGTCGCGGTTGGCCGACGATGCACTGGCCCGCATGTGCCAGCCATACGCGGCGTCCAGATCGCCGGCGGCCTGCAGGTGTTCGGCGATCAGCGCCGCGTTCTCCTCCACCGATCCGGGAGCACCCTCTTGAATTGCGGTGGCCAGGCGCCGATGCCACTGGGCGCGATCGGATTTCAGCTGCGACTCATAAGCCACCGCGCGGATCAGTGGGTGGTGGAAGGCGTACTCAGCGCTCGGGGCGAACCGCACCTGATCGATCAGCTCGACGCTGAGCAGCTCGTCGACCACCGCATCGATGCCCAGCGCGGCGAGCAGCTCGGTGCCGAAGCGGGCGCCGATCACCGACGCCGCGTTCAATGTCCGCCTGCCCGGCGTGCTCAGCCGGTCGATGCGCGCGGCGATGGCTGCCTGCACGGTGGCCGGCACAGTGACTTCGGCGGCATTCGTTTCACAGACGTAGCCGCCGTGCTCGCCGGCCAGCACGCCGCGCTGCACCAACTCGCGCACCATCTCCTCGGCGAAAAACGGGTTTCCGGCCGCTCGCTCGGCGATGATCGCCGCCAGCTCGCCGACCGAGGGATCCGAACCCAGCAGCTCACCGATCAGCGCTGCTGTTTCCGAATCATCCAGTCCGACAAGCGCTATCGTCTGCGCGCCGTGCACTCGCATCAGCGCTCCGTCATACTCGGGACGGGACGTGATCAGCGCCATCGACGGGGTGCGCGCGATGACGGTGAGGAAATCGGCCAGCATCGACTCGCTGACCGCATCGATCCAGTGCGCATCCTCGATGACGTAGAGCGCGGGTTGCGTGCGCGCCAGCGCCGCCGTGTTGATCAGAGCGGTCAACCGGCGCCGCCGTGCATCCGGGTCGATCTGGGGTAGCGGCGCCCCGGGGTCGGCGATTCCCAGCAGATCATCAAGCAACAGCAGATCCTGCGGGTCGGCATCGGTAATTCGCTGCCGCACCTTCGCGCGGGCGGCATGGCCGTCGAGATCGGCCACACCGATGCTCGCACGTAGCAGCCGCGTAACGGCGTGGAACGGGACGTCGCGAGCATGCGACTCGCAGAAGGCCCAAAACACCTCGGCCCCACGCCCGTTGGCCAGCGCCGCAACCTCTCGGGCGGCCCGGCTTTTGCCGATGCCCGGTGGTCCCACCACGGTCATGACGCCACCGTGGCCGCTGATCGTCCGGTCCACCATGGCATCGAAGGCCGCCATCTCCCAGCGTCGACCGACCAGGCTCGCCTCGGCCCGCCCGACCCGCCCATCCGGCGGGCCGATCCCTACCAGCTGCCGCGCCCGTACCGGCTCGTCGGCCCCCTTGATCCGCACCAACTCCGGTTCACCCAACAACACGGCATTCTCAACCAGTCGCGCGGTCGACTCCGACAGCATCACCCCGCCGGGAGGCGCCACCGATTCCATCCGCTGAGCAAACCCGACCGACTCACCGGTGGCGGCGTAGCCCAGCGACCCCGAACCCAACTCACCGGCGATCACCCGACCTGAATTCAGACCCACCCGCAACCGCAGCGCTACGCCATCGCGGCGCTGCACCTCGCCCGCCAACGTGTTGGCCTCGTCCTGGATGGCAACCGCGGCCAAACATGCCCGAAGAGCGTGATCCTCCAACGCAATCGGGGCGCCGAACAGGGCCATTAGTCCGTCGCCGGTGTACTCCACGCTCCCGCCGCCGTAGCGTTGCACCACCGCCGCCGAGCGCTCCACCAGGTCGGTCATGATCTCGCGTAACCGTTCGACATCTACGGTCGCCGCGATATCCATCGAGCGCACCACATCGGCGAACAACACCGTCACCTGCTTGTACTTCGCTGTGTCAGCCGCCGTCGCGGTCGGGGTCCCGCACTCGTCGCAGAACTTGGCGTTGTCCCGCAGGCCAGTGCCGCACGACCCGCACGCCAGGCCTGCCGTCATCCCAGCACCACCAATCCTCGGTCCCGACGACCCCTATTGCACAAAAGCCAACAATAGGGTCACCAACACAAAACGGCGCTGTTTGACCGCGTCGTTAACCGTGCCAGATTGATTCGCGGCTATCACCCGCCCGCGACCATTGCTTCGGCCCAGGCGATATGTCCTTCGAAGCCAAGCGATTCCGCCATCGCGCGGTGGTGACTCGCGGAGGCGCGTCGTTGACCACGGCGTCATGTTGAGTTCTTAGCTCAGCAGTTCCCGCCATTTCGGGTGCCACAGCAGACGGACGGGTAGCGCGGGCGCATTCGGTGGCGGCGAGGTCGTGGCACCTGAAATTTGACGCCATCCGGACCTCCGGCGCTCCCACACGCCGCCTTTGTCGGCGGCGGCCGGCCTCGGGCGAAACACCTCGCGCACCATCGACTGCAGCGGTAACGCAGCCAACTCAGCCGCAGTTCCGATGGACTGCAGCGGTATCGCCATCCCTGATTTCATCGGCCCACGCGTCCCCTTCGGATGCGAAGAACCCCAACCCGCGACCCATCGTACGTGGGCTGCAATCAGTTGTCGTATCTGGCGATCGGCCGGTGCGTCGTGTGGCCCGGCCTCGTGGGTCGGGCGAAAAGGCCTGACGCGCTCGGTACTACCCGACGGTGTGGACGATAAGGATGTCGACTTTGGCTTTGCGCGCAACGGTGTCAGGCACGGAGCCCAACAGCCTGCCGGCGACCGTGCCAACGCCCAAATTGCCGACGACGAGCAGGTCTGCGTTGACCTCTTTGGCCAGATGTAGCAGCGCACTGACGGGTGCGCCGACAATCGAGCGATCTTCGATGTCGTGGGCACCGGCGGCCTTGGCCCGGTCGCGGGCGTCCTGGAGGATCGCGTACACGGAGGCGCTCCCGTGCATTCGGTAACTCAAGTCCCCGAGGCTGTCGGCGGCCTTGCCGTCGGTCACGCGATCGGGGGAGGGCGGTCGCGACCAGCCGCCTTTTTCCGACGTGTCGAGATGCGCGCTCGCGATGATCAGCTTCGCGGATTCCTGCGCGGCGATCGCGCCTGCGCGCTCCACCGCGCGGAATGACGACTCCGAGCCGTCAGTCCCGACGACGATTGTCTTGTAGCTCATGGCGCCTCCAACAGCAGGTGAACGACGACAACAAGACACTAACGGCCCGGCCACTCGTGCGAGGCCCATTGGGCTCAACCAGGCGAGCAGTTACCCGCTAGCTACGGCTCATCTGGGTTTTGATGTGGGTTCCGTCGAGTCCGTCCACGCCACCGGCGAGGGTTTCCTCGTCGAACCACACGTTGTCGCCCGTCGACGCGGGGCCGCTCCACACGCCGCCCTGCGGATGGATCTCGGCTGACCACCGTCGTCCCCGGATGTGGATGCAGCCGTCACCGCAGGACGAGAGATGCATGCGCTCCTTATTCCCCAGGCTGACGCCAGCCGACCCGCCGGTATCGGTTACGGTGCCCTCGTAAATTCCGTCTGGCGGTGGTGTGGCCGACGCGGGGATTGCTGCGCCGATTACCCCTCCGGCGAACGCGATGGACACGATCACCTCACGAAGTGCACCGACCATTTGCGTCTCCCCGACTTCAGATCAGCAGGTTGAGATCGACGGTATGTCGCCGGCAAGGACGGGATATGTGGTTTCCCCTGATATTCGTGCGCAGTTCCCGAAAGGGTCAACCGCCGTACCTGTAATTGCCGCATTGGTGCGTGCGTACGGGAAAGTCGCCGAATACGACGTCCGCGAAACACGCAGTGCGACAACGACTGTGTGCGAATGATGTGAGCGAATGAGGTGTTGAGTGTGTGAAATCGACAGCTGGCTGGCCGCGCATTCACCGTGCCGCGATAACGCGGAGTACTTATACTTGGCAGCGTGGCATCGAATCGCGAGCCGACACGTGGGTACGGCGGAGGACTGCTTATCGCGTTCGTTGTTGCGGTGCTCTCGTTCGGTATCGAAATCAAATCCGCACCAATGGCAATGGCAGGTCCGCCATACCAAAATTGCGGTGAGGCACGTGCCGACGGTCGGTCCAGCATTCCGTCCACCGACCCGGCTTATCGGCCGGAACTCGACCTCGATGGCGACGGTCTGGCATGCGAGCCGCCGAAGTCTCGCCGATCGACCAGGTGACCGCTGTTTAGTTGCCCGCTTCGATAGCGGCGACCCGCGCGGCGGCGTCGGGGCCGCAGAAGCGCCCCAGATCGACCCCACCGGCGGCGATCAGGGCGTCGATTCGGTGCTTGAGGTCGCCAGATGACAGATGTGCGTAAAGGTTCGCGCCCGGGCAGGAGGTCTGGGCGAAGTCGCGATGGCCGGCCAACGTATCGGTCTTGATATGGAAATTCTGGGCAGCCCATGCGAATGCCACCGCGGTTCCGTGCAGTTGTGCTTCCGACACGGTTTCCTGATCGAAGTCCCCTTCGCAGAGCACCAGGAAATGGCCCGTCGTGTCGTAGTCGGTAGCGGTGTCGCCGGCGAGTTCGGTGCTCCGCAATTCGTAGAGATTGCCATTGCGGTCGACGGCGACGTGATACGCGATGTCGATCCATCCCTTTTGATCTTGATGGTATCGCTGATCTTGTCGCAGGCGTCCTGGTGCATTTCGGTTTTCGCCGAGCACAACTGCTTCGTGATGCAAAGTCATCCGCGTGATGGTGTGTCGCTTGCCGCCTGCGCGGGCGGGTCGTGCGCCCCACGCGTCGCGGCATATCAACATTGCCGAGGTGGCGCTGGCCAGGCGTGGACTTGTCATCGATGTCGCGGCGCTGGAACACGCGCCAATTGTCGACGCCAACGCGACGCCGCCAACTAGCCGAAGCAACCGACGGCGATCGAGGGAACCGCGAGGCTCGTCCATGGGCTCACGGTACGGGCCCGGGCTTGCGGGCCGTTATGCCCGGGCAATCAGTGGCCGGTGACGATGCGCTGCTCCACGTAGCGACCGGTCACGACGTTGGCGGAAGCCTGATTCTCGAGACGTCGTGTTTCGCGCTTGATCCTCCGGTCGAGCACCCGGTCGTCGCGCCGCGTCACGGTGGTGCTGCGCTGGGACAAAAGGTCCAATTGTCGCCAGCTGAGCCCATCGAGATCGCCGACGGAATCATGGGTGGCGACCACGACCGCGCCGTAAAGAAGCGGCACTGTTTTCGCGGTGAATCGCGTGGTGGCCAGCAGCATCTCCGTCGCGCTGCGGTTGACTTTGTGACGACAACTCCGCGTCGTCGGAGTGAACCAGAAGTCGAACTGTCGATCGGAGCTGGTCAAACTTTCCAGCCCGTAGTCGTGGACAAGGCCGACGATATCGGCGTTGCTGTAGGCGCGAGTTTCGTACACGGCGCCTTCAGGGCTGAAGTAGAGGATCGTGTTCATGTGGTTTGTCCCTTTCGGCTCCAGGCTGCATTGCCTCAGCGGATATAACGGCTAATCACATCCGTGTAATTCCCGGATCACGGATCGAATAAACACCCCTAACGAAATAGATACGATTTCTCGTTTGCCGAGGGGATCGGAGCGCGCGATACGGATCGCGTTTCGGCGCCGATGACATGTCACCTCGCTGGTGAATCACGGGTGGATGTCTGACAGACTGTGGGATCGGCCCCCATATTTCTTGTCCGTCACCGTGAGTCTCGACCCGTGGAGCACGTTGGTGAATGCTGCTGCTGTTCCCGCGACTGCTCCGCGGTTATCGGCCGTGATGCGGGCCGCCTCGCAGGAAGAGCACGACGTCGCCGAGCGATCGCCGTTTTTCAGCGAATTACTCGGTGGCGATCTCGGCAAAGAGGCTTACGCCGCCTACTTGCTTCGGTTGCGAACCGTCTACGCCGCGCTGGAGGAAGCGGTGCGCGACCACCGACATGATCCGCTCATCGCGCCGGTCTATGACCCGGGTCTTGAACGTCTGTCAGCCATCGACGCCGACCTGCATTGCTGGAAGGACGGGTTCGCGGGATCGTTCGATTCGCCTGCCGCAGAGTCGTATCGGCACCGGCTGGAAAGCTCCAGCGGCGCCGCGCTGCTGGCCCACCATTACACGCGGTATTTGGGCGACTTGTCCGGTGGCCAAGTCATCAGTCGCACGTTGGACCGCGTTTTCCACCTTGGCGGCACCGGTTTGGCGCTGTACAGCTTTCCGATGTCACCCAAAAGCTACAAAGTCAGTTATCGAGATCGCCTTGACGCACTCAACCCGCCGCCCGAGCAGGTCGACATTGTGCTGAGCGAAGTGAAGCTCGCTTTCCGGATGAACCAGTCTCTGCTCGACGAGCTCGGCCGTACCTACGTAGTGAGCGGTTCGCGTGACCGCTGATCCTCCACCGGGCGGTCAGCCGGTCGACGAGTTCGTCCCAGTCGGCACCCCCATTGACCTGGACAACTGCGCGCGGGAGCCAATCCATATCCCGGGCAGCATCCAGCCGCGCGGAGTGTTGGTGGTGTTACGTGAGCCTGCCTTCGAGATTCGTCAGGTCAGCGCGAACGTCGCCGATCTGCTCGGCCGTTCTGCGGACGACGTGTTGGGCCGGCACCTCTCGGCGCTGATCGGGTCCGAACAGGCTGCGCGAATCGAACAGGCCGCGTCGATTTTCGGCGAGCTCCGCCAACGGAACCCGCTCGAATGCCAGCTCGAGGTCGACGGTGAGCCGCGCGCGTTTGATGCCATCCTCCGTCGTGAACCAGGCGGTGTGCTGCTGGTCGAACTCGAGATCGCATACGGCGCGCGGCCTTTCTCGTTCCCGAACACCTACCAGGCGGTGCGCAGCTCGTTGGAGGAGTTGAACCAGGCCTCGACACTCACCGAGCTGTACAACACCGCCGCCCGGGCGGTCCGCGACCTCACCGGCTTCGACCGCGTGATGGTGTACCGGTACGACGACCGCTACAACGGCGAGGTAGTTGCCGAGTCGAAACGCGATGACCTCAATTCATTTCTCGGCCTGCACTACCCGTCCACCGACATCCCGGCACAGGCGCGGGCGCTGTACGAGAAGAGCTGGATCCGACTCATCTCGGACGTCAACTACACGCCCACTCCGCTGGTGCCGTCGGTAGACCCGGAGACGGGCGCGCCGCTTGACCTGACGCACGCCACGCTGCGCAGCGTGTCGCCCATCCACGTCGAGTATCTGCAGAACATGGGCGTCCATGCATCGATGTCGATCTCGTTGCTCCGCCGGGGGAGGCTGTGGGGGCTGATCGCCTGCCATCACTACGCGGGGCCGCATCTGCCGCCGTTCGGCACCAGGGCGGCCGCGGAATTCCTCGGTTCGACTCTGTCGCTGCGGCTCGTGGACCAATTCGAGGACGACCAACTGCACAAGCGGCTGGCCTCGCAGGCCGTGCTGGCAAAACTGACCGCCGCCACCCTCGGCGAGGAGGAGCGGATCGCGTCGGCGCTGCTGGGGGCGCCCGACCTGCTCGATCTCGTGCCCGCCGACGGTGTCGTCGTCCACATCGAAGGCGACACGGAGGTACGTGGATCGGTCCCCCCTGTAGAAGCTGTGGCTGCCATCGCCGAGTGGGCGCGTGAGGCGGGAGAAGAGGTCGCCAGCAGCGAATCTCTCTCCCGGGACATTCCCGCGCTGACGCTCGACCCGCAGGTGGCCGCCGGCGCGTTCGCGCTCAATTTGCCGGACGGCCAGTACGCCATCTGGTTCCGCCGTGAGGTACAGCGTTCCGTGGATTGGGGCGGCGATCCGCACAACAAGGCGATCGCCGTCAGCGAGGGCGACGAAATCCGGCTGAGCCCGCGGAAATCGTTTGAACGGTGGCGCGAGATCGTGCGGATGCGCAGCGAACCGTGGACGCTGAGCCAGACCGAGTCGGCCGAGGCGCTGCGCCGTCACCTGGTCGAGTCGCTCTACCGTCGCACCCGTAGTGCACTGCGGATGGCCGAGACGATGCAGCTCAGCTTGCTGCCCGATTCTATTCCGATACTTGAGAATTGGCAGCTGTCCGCGCACTACGAGCCGGCGGCGGGCGGACGCGTCGGCGGCGACTGGTACGACGCATTCGAGCTGCGCGACGGCCGGCTGGTCGTGGTCCTGGGTGATGTTGCCGGACACGGCATAACCGCCGCAGGGACGATGGCGCAGCTGCGAAATGCCCTGCGCGCGCAGTTGTTTGCCGGCACTCAACCAGCCGAGGCGCTCAATGAGCTGAACGAATTCTGCGAACACCTGATGCCCCGGGCGTTCGCCACCGTCGTCGTCGCGCGCATCGATCTCGCGACCGGCGAGGTAGAGGCCGCATGCGCCGGCCATTTGATTCCGTACCTGACGAACTCGGTGAAAGCCTTCCAGGCGCCGATAAAGCTCTCGCCGCCGATCGGTCTCAAGAATGTGACGTACGCGCCCAGCACCTTCACCATCGAAACCGGGCACAGATTGGTGATGTACTCCGACGGTCTGGTCGAGCGCCGCGGTGAGGCGATCGACGACGGCATCAAGCGACTCCAGGAGACCCTTACCCGCCCCGGCGACGCAACAGCGTCGCGGATCAGGGAGGTGATGGAGTGGGGTGACGCCCACGACGACGTCACCATCGTCACCCTCCGACGCCCCTGAGCGGCAAGCCTTTACGCCGCGTTGAGCAACGAGCCAAGCTCGGTCAGCAGCGTGCTTGCGGTCGACTGAACCAGCTCGGGCATGTTCGCCCACTCCGCCGTCGCCAAACTTCCCAGCTCGGTGGGGAAGTCATTGTTGGCGGTCAGGACCGCGGTCGCCAAATCGTCGCGGGCATTGAGCAGGCCGGCGACAATCCCGGTGTTCGGATCGAGAACCGTGTCGTTGAACAGGGATCCGAGTTGCTGGGGGAGTAGCAGCGACAACGCTGTCTGGCCCACCGCCAATTCGGCGGGAAGAGTGACGTCGCTGGCCGCCAAGGGCAGGGTGTTGAAAATCGCCTCCAGGCTGCCGACCGGATTAGTGAGCAAGTCATGGTCGACGGTGGCCCAGTCCGGAGAGAGCGCTGGGGTGAATCTCAGGTCTAACGGGATGCTCGGATCGCTGCCGAACACCGCGGCGAAGTCGTCGGGGCCCATCACGCCTTGCAGCCCGTGAAGGAGCAATTCCTGAAGTACCCAATCGGGTTGGGCGTTTTCACGGGACAAGTCCAACGCATAGTCGTACGACAGCACCCGCTGCGACATGTCGGCCGCATATTCCGCCGGGCTGACGGTGGGGGTGTCGGCGGGCAGATAGCCGGCCACATCGGCCAGCGGAACCACCTCGGTCGTGACTGGGAGACCCGTCGGGTCGGTGCCGTCGGGCAGGTTCTCGAACCGGGCGAAGATCTCACCGCTGCTAACACCGCTGCTGTCAAGCCAATTCGCCACACCGGGATTGGTCGCACTCACCACGTAATAGGTGTATCCGTCGGGGTCGGCGAACGCCGTGGTGTTGTTCAGAGTGGTCTGCGCCAGGGTGTACGGCAGTGCCGCGCCGAACACGTTCATCAGCTCGATCCCGCTGTAGCCGGACGGCACGTCGGGCACTTGCACGATCAGAGCTTGGTCTGGGCTCAGGTCGAAATTCCCACCGGAGACGTCTGCGCTCGGCAGACCTGTTGCGAACACACTGGTTTCAGGTGCCAGCGCGCTCATGGTGTTGGGCGCCAGATCAATGCCGGCAACCTGGGCCAGTCCCATGTTTTCCTGGTTGAACGGTCCGACGATGTTGCTGAACGCGGTGAACAACGTCGTCAGCAGCGAGTCGACGGAGGTGATTTGTGGCGTGGAAGTTCCTGCCAACGAGCCTATTTCGGCTGCAGAAGCATCCGCACCGGGGAAGAGCCCGGTGCTCGGTATGGAGAAGAATGCCGGACAGTCGGACACGCAGTGGATGCTGATGCTGCCTGGGCCCTGTGCCCAGTTGCCCAGACATGTCGCGTATCAACAGGGAGGCGTCACCGTTGGTGGTGGCATCGGTGTCGTTGATGAAATTGACTGCGCCAGTTGGCTCCGTCGGGCCTATGTCGACGGTGAACGTGCCGTCAGGATTGACCACCAGGCCATGGTCGAGTTCCAGACTCTCCTTGCTGACGGCGGTCGAACCGGTGATGGCTTCGGTCGCAATGGCGAGCCCTTCGGTGCCTTTGCCGACGGTGCCGGTGAGCTCATAGGTCGCACCGGGAGCCAGACCAGCGGTCGCGTGGTAGTAGATGTCGGGGGTGAAGAACTGGAAGAACTGACGGGAATCGGCGGCGTCGGTGGCGACGGCTTCGGGCGACTGGAAGAAGACCCCGTTGAAAAGCTCGGTGACTCTGGACAGTCCGGCCGAGAGCAGCTCATAGTTGGTGTTCTGCAGGCCGGTCAACAGCATGGTGTCGCTGTCCGCAGTCGCAAACGGCAGCGCGGCGTCGTACGCCGCGGCCTGCTGCATTGCCTCGAGAAGCTGATCGAGCGCGGGTTGGTAGGCCGGATCGGCCTTGGCGTGCGGCGCGGTGATCGCCATCGCCAGCGCGCCCGCCAACGCGGTTGCCGCGATTCCGATGGACCGCACCCAGTGCGGCCGTGCTGAAGACGGCGTTACGTCGCACATCGCGGAGGCCATGCCGCTCCCTTCGTTGGGACGCGATGCACGAATTATTGGCCATGCCGATCACGAATACCGCGATTTCAGCCTTACTGCTCGGCGGTCCCTCGCTGGCGGCTGCGGTAGGCGCGCATGCCGGCCTGGGACTTGCAGCTCGTGCGGCAGAACGTTGCCGAGGCATTGCGGCTTTGATCGACGAAACTGTGATGACAGTTGCGGCAGGCTTTGAATCGGTCCCATTGCCCGGACTGCGCGAGCTCCACCACGGCGGCCAGTATGGAACCGATCACGCCCGCCAGCCCCGGCTGCGCCGAACCCAGCCCGGCTCCCTCTCGAGTGATGTTGGCTTGCAACGGATAACGCTGGGCCGCCCGCTGCAACGCCTGCTCCGCAGAGGCCAACTCGTCGGCGCCGGCTGCCTCTGAATCTGCGTGGCTGACCATCACGGTGACCAACGCATCGCGTATTTCGCGGGCTTCGATGACGTCGGCGGCGGTAATCACGAGCTGCTCGGAATTCACTCCGTGCTGCTGGCTCAGCCAGTCCCGGAGGCCGGCGCTGTCGGCGAAGAATTCCGGCAGTCTGCCCAGATGACCGTGCGTGTTGGCGAAGCCCAGCACCACGTCCTCGGTGCTGGCCACGGTGGCTCCTTCCTCGCCAAGGGGACGGCTGCGCCAACTGTACTGCACATCCGCATCACTTGACGTTGCAGTTATCTGCAGCGGATCACCGTTCTCGACGTGACGAAGGTGTATTGCGATGCCAGGCGGAATGCTCACCCGCCGTTGTGGTTTGGATGATTGGGGAGTGACTTCGGACAGCGCGCCCGCAACGGGATACGCAGCCTGAAAGAACACCGATCGACGTTGATTCGTGCGGTGCTCGATCGCGATTGAGGGCCCGCTTGGCCACCGAAAAGGTGAGGGGCGCACCCCCTTGGTCCGGGCTATGCTTCAGCCCGCAGGACCAGTGAACAGGAGGGATGGTCGTGGCCCACGGCGTGAAAGTCGATCCCGTCGCACTCCACCACGGCAGCAACGACATGCTGGAATCGGTCGGGGAGGCCGCCCTGAGTTTCGTCGATCACGAAGACGGACTGGCCGAAGCCGCGCCCGGCTGGATCGGGTCGTCGCACGAGGCGCTGGGTGAGCTGGCCGCGAGCTGGGAAGCCCGGCACAGTCACCACAAACTGCAGGTGGGCAACTTGGGATCGCACGTGACCGAGGCGATGCTCCGCTTCGTCACCAACGAGGAAGAAGCAGCCCGAGCGATGCGGTCGGTGGCGGAGTAAGAGGTAGCTCGTGGCGCCGCTGACCCCGGCTGACGTCAAACGCTGGGATGTCGATGCGATCCACGCCGTGTTCCAGACCGCGACCAACCGGGCGGCTACTTTGCAGACGCTGGGCGACAACCTGCAGCAGGTGCACAGCAATCTCGGCGACTGGCACGGAGAAGCTGGAGACGCTTTTCGCGCCGACCTGGGTAAGACGCGCCGCGACATCGAAGCAGACGGTCAGGAGTCCAAGCAGGTGGCCGCGGCGGTGTTACAGGCCGAAGCGGATGTGCGGGCGGTGAAATCCGAACTCGAGGGAATCGAGCAAACCGCCGAAGGCTACGGCTTCACCATCACGTCCGACTGGCGCATCGAAGCCGGTATGGGCGCGATCGGATTCGACAAGCTGACATTGGCCGCGGAAGAACAGCTTTTACAAGGGCAGCTCACCAACTGCAAGGTGCACGCGCACAACGCCGATCAGGAACTCGCCAACGCTGTTCGCGGTGCCGTTGGCGAGGCGCCCGCGCTGCCCGGCACATCCGCGCCGGGGGCTGCGCCGCCTGGGCCGAATGCTCCTGGTGGTACGCCAAAGTCATGGCGGGACATGCTGTTACCGGCCGGCCCTGCCTCAGCCGAACCGGGCGGCGATCATGCGAAAGGCCCGCCGGTTGCAACTGGCGCCGGGACCGGGAAGCCGCCGTCGCTCGAAGACATGATGCTCGGGCGGGGTCAGCCTGCCGATCAAAAGCCGCCGCCCGGCAGCCCGCTGGATCTACTGAGCCGAGTCCAACCGCCCGCGGTACCGCCGCAGCGGCTGAACCCCGCCGATGTCGAGAACTTCAAGGCGATGGCGCGCCAAACCATGATCAACGACGGGGTGCCGCCGGATCAGATCGAGGCGAAGCTGAACGATGTCGTCGCGCGCACCCAGCAGTACATGGACGCCGGGATGCCGAAGTACACCCCGCCGGACCCGCCGCGCCCGCCACCGCCCGGGTTTGGCGACGGATTCGGCGACCGTTGGAACTCCACCGTGGACGGCGTCCAAAACCTCAGCGGGGAAAACGGACTCGACGCGATGGGCGATGCCTGGGGCAGCATGGCGAAAGGCCTCGGTCAGAAGGCCGAGGAGTATCTGACGCTTGGTCCGGTCGCCCCGATCGCCGACGCCGCCGGCGAGGTCAAAAGCCTCATGGACAACCCCGCTTATTACGCGGGCGGGAAAGCCGCCGACGGCGCCTTCGCCCTTCCCGGGATGATGTTCGGGCCCGAAGGGGCCGGAGTCGGCGAACTGGGCGGGGCCGATGCCGCCGCTGCGGCCGCTCGGGATCTGCCTGGCGTCCACCCGCCGCTGAGTCCGCTCGAGCAGATACTGCCCGATCTTCACTCGCCGCTGGCTCCGCTCGAAGTGCCTCCGCACGAGGGATTCCACCCGTCTGGCCCCGCTGAGGGCCCGACAACCGGTCTGTTCGATCCGCCGAGGGCCACCTGAATCGGCATCGCCGCATTACCGCCCGAATCCCAGTGGGCACCAATCGGTCACGATCAGCCGATCACCTACCACCCCGAGGCGTCCCAGGCCGCGCTCGATCTCAGCGACGCGTACGCACATCACCAACCGACCGCAGCCCTGAGCCAGCGAGTAGCCGACATGTCGACGCATTATGTCGGCGACAACCCTGATCGAGTAGTGCTCGGCAAGTGGAATGGCGACGACAGCGGATACATCGGCGACGCCCGACGACATGGCGGTATCTATTACGACACCAGCACTGAAGTTTGGGACAATATAGGACACGGGCTCAGCAAGACGGAAGCTAATGACCTCGGTTGGGAAGTAAATGAGAGTTTTCTCAGACGTCAGATGGAGCGCGGCATAGAACGTATCGATTATGTCGTCGAAGGCACCAAGTTTACTTCAGTGGAAGATGTACTCAGATACGATCCTGAATCGTTCTCCGCGAGAGAAATTCGGTTTATGACCGAGAATGCATCGTCGTATGGATATGAGCGAATTGGGGACTCGTGGGTTCGAGTGAAAGGCGGTCAACCGTGACGAACTTCGCCTCGGAGGTCGAATCGATCGTCGGTCCGTTGCTGGCCGACCTCGGATTCGTGCTGGATGAGACCAAGGATTTCGATGAGGGTGGGCGCCCGGGTGCGGTCGTCTACTACCGCTCCGGCGATTGCAAGATCCAGATATACAGCTCCTCGAGGCAGGGGAGCATCAACTGCATGATTGCGCCGCTGAGCGCGAACAACGAGTTCGGCCTTCGTGATCCGTCGTCTGAGTGGCAGTTCATCAACAAATTCACTCCGACACCGGATGTTCCTCTCGAGGAGCTGGTCAAATCTGTCAGTTATAAGTCGCAGCCCGACGACGAATTGCTGGCAGAAGTAAGAGATCGCATAGCGCAGTATTATGAGGATGCGCATGCCGGCATTTTAAAGCTGTACGGCGGTTGAGTGGCTGACACACTTGGCAATTCTCGAGATGCACTCGACCGGGTAAGGGATTTCTGCTCAGCCCGTTAGTCCGAGTCCCCGTCGACCGCTTTTGCGGCCCGGCCGGCGACGATCGCTGTAATCACCGCGACCACGACGAAAACGGCTGCGCCGCAGACGCCTACGAGGTGGACGTCGCCTACGGTCTGCGCGCTCAGCACGGTCAGCAATAACCCGACGCCGGTGAGCAGGTGCAGGGGCATCAGCCGTAGCGCCGCTCGATGACCGGCCACCCACGCCTGGTCGCTACGCATCGTCGACGGGATGCGGATGCCGACCCACTGATTGCGCCGGAGTCGGCCGCTCGCAGCGGCCCAATCAACCGCCACGAGCAGGAATGCCAGCAACGCGAACATGATGGCCATAAAGCTCGCCACAACGACACGATGCGGTTCCATCCGACCACGGTACTGACCGGGCCACTCCGCCGGTTCTAACCCCAGGTGTTCTGGGTACAAGTTCGGCATGCAGCGCCCCGACACGATCATCGAGATCCACCGCGAACGCGTCCAGGATCAGACCGTCGAGATGTTCAGCGGCGACAAGTACACCGAGCCCGTCGATGGCCCCGGCTACTCCGCAACAGCCACGCTCGATCTCACGTTGGATCGGGTCTGGTTCGTCCTCGATAAGCAGCAGCGGCTGTGGCAAGAGGAAGCTGATAATCAAACCCACGATCCATTAAGGCATTTCGCCATCGATCTGGCGATCTTCGATTCGAAAATCGTCATCGATTCGGTGACCTGCGTACCGCTGGTGTCGCTGCCGCCCGTGACGATCACGATCCCGGACGGCCCGCGCGCCAACGAGTCTCGCGAAATTGCCTACAACGAGATCCCGCTGTTCGGGCGGCTGACGGTTCACGACCAGCTCGAGCCGCGCGAAACCGAGCCGGGCAAGCAAACCATCGCGCTGGACTTCACCGTGCAGGACGCGCCTGTGTTGGTGGCCAACCCGCTGCGCGAGCAGTACGCGCCGCAGTTGTACGGCGCGCACATCGATCGGCGCTCTGATGGCAGCATCGCGTTCGCCGACCAAGATCCCCGCATCACATGGGAACTCGACTACGCCGAGGCGCACTGGATCACCCACAGCATCGCCGGCGAGCTGATGGTGAATCTGGAAAAGCTGCAACACCCACGGCTGTCCGACGACGATGCCAGGGTCAGGGTGCTCGACTCGTTGGCCGCCCAGATTTCCGACGCCGTCCGCCCCAAACTCGCCGAGATGGGGGAGGGCGGCGTGATGGACCTGATGCCGACGCCCTTGGAGGTCGACTCCGGAGCTCGCGATGACAGCACGGTCAAAGCCCTCGACGCGCTCGTGCAACGCTTCGACATCGGCGGCGTCGCCCACGAATCCATGGTGATCCAACTGCAAACTGTCCGAGACCTGCCGTCCGGAGAGGAGCTGCCCACATCGATCCTGGCCGAAAACCCGCACGAGAAAACGGGATTGGCGGTCACCGGATGGAGCATCCTTCGCCAGGTCCGCGACACCGTGATGAATACCTTCGATCTCCACGAGAACGACTTCGACGCCGACGTGCCGTGCCTGTTGGCGGGGCCCAAGACCATCACCATCGGCGGGCAGGACCGCTGCCTGGAATCCCTCGACGCCGATATCGTGCCGCGTACCCAGGATGGCCGACTCGTCGTCGACGGCACCGTGAGCGCCGAAACCACACTTTACGATTTCAGCGCGGCCTTCCACGTCACCTACGAGATGGGTCTCGACGACATTCCGCGTGATCCGGACGGCCAGGAGGCCCACCGAGCCGACCTGGAAACCATCGAGAGCCTGGAGCAGGCGCTGCGCGCGGCCGGCGACAAGAAGCGCGCCGGCCAGCTGAGCGCCGAGGACTACGAGGCGGAAGTCAAAAGGGTCCACGAACGCCTCGACGACCTGCCGAAGACGGTGGGCGTGCGACCAACGCAGAACCCACCCGAGGCGGAGGTCAATCCGAACTTCAGCCTGACGGTGCCCGGCAAAGTCGCGGCTGCCGCCGGCGCCGCGGCCACCGTCGGACTGCTGGCCCTGCCGGTGACGGCGGTCGCGGGGGCCGCCGGCGTCGGGGCCGCGGGCGCCGGCGGTCTCCTGACGCTGGCGATCGTGCAGTACCTCACCACCGTGCTGACCATCGACTGGTTCGGTGTCGGGCTCGGATCGCGGCAGGTCAAACAGTCGCTCAACGATCGGCCCGAAGGCACCTCGCTGCCGCCCCTCGGCATCCCCGTCGAGGTCGATTTCAACCGACAGCGCCTCGCGGTCTACTTCCGCCCGCTGCCCTCGAAGCTGTGGATCGGGTGCGTGGCGGTCGACGACGAAGACGCCGACAGCCCAGGCATCAGGCTGGTCGGTGGGCGCTGGCCGACCGACGACCAACCCTGGAAGCTGTCCAACGACGACGCGATGTTGTACGCCGACTCCGGCGAACTGGAACTGTTCATGAAACCCGACAGCGTTAGCGGCGACGGCCCGGCCATCAGTGTCGCCACCGCCGCCGACGGGCGTCGCTACCTCCAGGTGGAAAACGAGGACGCCGACAAGCTGCAGCGGCTTCCGCGCTGCAGTGGTGACGACAACGCAACAGCCGGAAAGTGAGCCTCGACGTGGAACGAACGCGCAGCGCAGCACTGACGCTCAACGCGACATCGAGTCAGCGGCGCGCGCCCCTGAACCGACCTCTGTAGGGTTGTTCGGGTGTGTGGAGCCACCGGTGAGGTGCGACTCGACGGTCGAGCGCCAGACGTAACGGCGGTGGCAGCAATGACCGCCGTCATGACGCCGCGAGGTCCTGATGGCGCGGGCGTCTGGTCACAGGGTCGAGTAGCGCTTGGTCACCGACGTCTGAAAATCATTGACCTGACTGAAGCGGGCGCGCAGCCGATGGTCGACTCCGACCTGGGTCTGACCATCGTCTGGAACGGCTGCATCTACAACTACAAAGAACTGCGCGCCGAGCTCCAGGGTTACGGATACCGGTTCTTCTCGACCAGTGACAGCGAGGTCCTGCTCAAGGCCTACCACCGCTGGGGCGACGATTTCGTCAGCCACTTCATGGGCATGTTCGCCTTCGCAATCGTCGAGCGAGACAGCGGTCGCGTGTTGCTCGGTCGCGACCGGCTCGGCATCAAGCCCCTGTATGTGACGCAGGACAGTCACCGGATCAGGTTCGCGTCGACGTTGCCGGCGCTGCTGGCCGGCGGCGGCGTGGATACCCGTATCGATCACGTCGCGCTGCACCACTACATGACCTTCCACTCGGTGGTGCCCGCGCCGGCCACCATCCTGCGCGGTGTGCGCAAAATCCCGCCGGGATCGCTGCTCGCCATCGAGTCCGACGGGCGACAGGTCGCCACCACCTACTGGTCGCCCGACTTCACCCGGCACGCCGACCGCTCGGACTGGTCCGAACGCGACTGGGAAGACGCGGTGCTGTCGTCGCTGCGGACCGCCGTCGAGCGCCGACTGGTGGCGGATGTTCCCGTCGGCTGCCTGCTCTCCGGTGGAGTCGATTCCAGCCTGATCGTCGGCCTGCTCGCCGAGGCGGGGCAGCACGGATTGGCGACGTTCTCCATCGGCTTCGAGTCGGCCGGCGACATCAAGGGCGATGAGTTCGAGTACTCCGACATCGTGGCCAAGCGCTTCGAGACCGATCATCATCAGATCCGCATCGGAACCGAGCGGATGCTGCCCGCTCTCGACGGCGCGATCGGCGCGATGAGCGAACCGATGGTCAGCCACGATTGCGTCGCCTTCTATCTGCTCAGCCAGGAAGTCGCCAAGCACGTGAAGGTCGTGCAATCGGGGCAGGGCGCTGACGAGGTGTTCGCCGGCTACCACTGGTACCCCCCGATGGGTGAGCCCGCCGCCGCAACTCTCGAGGGTTCGGTCGCCGAATACCGCGGCGCATTCTTCGATCGCGACGAGGCGGGTCTGGCTGCGCTGCTCGCCGAGGGTTACCTCGCGCCGGGCGACCCCAGCCGGCGTTTCGTCACCGAGCACTTCGCGCGCGCCGGCGCCGAAACCGGCATCGACCGCGCATTGCGGCTCGACACGATGGTGATGTTGGTCGACGATCCGGTCAAGCGGGTCGACAACATGACGATGGCCTGGGGTCTCGAGGGCAGGGTCCCGTTCCTCGACCACGAACTGGTGGAGCTGGCGGCCACCTGCCCGCCGGAACTGAAGGTCGCCCACGGCGGCAAGGGAGTCCTGAAAGAGGCTGCACGACGGGTCATTCCGGCTGAAGTCATCGACCGGCCGAAGGGGTATTTCCCGGTGCCCGCGCTGACCCACCTCGAAGGCCCGTATCTCGACATGGTCCGCGATGCGCTCTACGCACCGGTCGCCAAGGAGCGGGGGTTGTTCGATACTGGAGCGGTGGACGCGCTGCTGGCCGATCCCAACGGCCGACTGACCCCGCTTCGCGGAAATGAGCTCTGGCAGATCGCGCTGCTCGAGCTCTGGTTGCAACGACATGGTGTGACCGGGCCGGCGGCATGACCTCCATTGGTCCCACCGAGGACCATCCCGAGGCAATCACGCTCGGCTTGCACGACGCGTCACCGCCGCACCTGATCGACGCCATGGCAAAAGACGTCGAGCTCGAATTGGGTTGGGGCAAATTGATTTTCGGTCAGACTTTTGCCGATGCCGGCTCTCTGGCCGAGGCGCTCCGACGAGAAGCGCCCGGGCGGCGCGACATCTGTATCTACGCTCGTGAGGCCCAAGTCGTCGTGGCCGGTGCGCCTTCGGAGCTTTTCATCGACCCCAGCCATACGTATCGGCTGCGCTTCGCCGAGGCCTTCGACGAGGACGAGGCGATGGGATCCCCAGTGGGTGTCACTGTGCGCCCGCTCGACGACTCGTCCGACGCCGACTCCATGAACCGGGTCTACGTCCGCTGCGGAATGGTTCCGGCACCGGTCGACACGATCTGGGACAACAACCTGAACGAGCCCGCTGTGACGTATTTGCTCGCAGTACGTGACGACGATGGCGCCGTGGTGGGCACGGTGACCGGGGTCGACCATGAGCTGCTGTTCTCAGACCCCGAGCGCGGCTCGAGTCTGTGGACCCTGGCGGTCGATCCGGCTGCGGGGATCCCCGGAATCGGCATCGCTCTGACGCGAAAGTTGGCGGCACACTTCCGTAATGCGGGTCGCGCCTACATGGACCTATCGGTTACCCACGACAATTCGGCCGCGATCCGACTCTATGAGAAGCTGGGTTTCCGCCGCGTCCCGGTGTTGGTGATCAAGCGAAAAAATGCGATCAACCAGTCACTGTTCAGCCCCCCACCGGAGACCGTCGACGACCTCAATCCCTATGCGCGAATCATTGCCGACGAGGCGTTGCGCCGCGGCATCTGGGTGGAGGTCCTCGACGCCGAGACCGGCGAGATGCGGCTCAACCACGGTGGTCGCAGCGTCGTCACTCGGGAGTCGTTGTCGGAGTTCACTTCCGCCATCGCAGCGTTCCGTTGCGACGACAAAAGGCTGACCCGCCGGCTGGTTTCGGATGCCGGCGTGATCGTGCCGCGAGCCCGCCTGGCGACCTTCGATGACGACGACTTCGCGTTTTTGCAGGAGGTGGGTGAGGTTGTCGTCAAACCCACGCGGGGAGAGCAAGGCAGGGGCATCACGGTCGGCGTGACTGCCGAGAACGGGCCCCGCGAACTCACGGCAGCTTTGGCATGGGCGCGCGAGGAGTGCCCCGAAGTGCTGATCGAGCAGCGGGTTATCGGTGACGACCTGCGACTTGTGGTGATCGACGGTCGGGTTGTCGCCGCGGCACTGCGGCGGCCGCCTGAGGTGATCGGTACCGGCAAGCACTCCGTGCGGGATTTGATCGTGGCCGAGAGCCGACGACGCTCGGCCGCCACCGGCGGTGAGTCGAAAATCCCGTTGGACGCCGTTACCGAGGCGACAGTCGTCGAAGGCGGGTGGCAGCTGGATGATGTACTGCCTCAAGGCAAGCGGTTACGCGTTCGAAACACGGCCAACCTGCATCAGGGCGGCACGATCCACGACGTCACCCCCGATGTGAATCCCGAACTGTGCCGGGTCGCGGTGACGGCTGCCGAGGCGATCGGCATTCCGGTGACCGGCATCGACCTGCTCGTCTCCGACGTCAGCGGAACCGAGTATGCATTTATCGAAGCCAACGAGCGACCGGGCCTGGCCAATCACGAACCACAGCCCACCGCAGCGGCTTTCATCGATTACCTGTTTCCCGGTCAGCCCGGTCAACCGTTGGCCTGGACACCCGATGAGTCGCCGCGCAATCCCGACGATTCAGTCGTCCGATAGATTCACCACGGCGACGGTATGCCCGCGCGGATGCGGCCGACCTCCGAACGCGCGAACCGCACCCGATCAGTGTCGGCCCCCCGGGCCGCGGCCAATTCGTCGGCGAGTGAGTACGCCGCGTTGAGGATGTAGCGGGCGCGTCGGCGTTCCTGACGATTGCGGCCGGTTTTGCGGTACACCTTGCGGGCCTTACGGTTACCGGCCATCGCGTCGAGTTCAACCGGCGTGATGACGTTACGGGCTTGCTCGGGAGCCATGACGTCGCGAACGAACTCGCGTTCCCGGGTGACGGTCAACTTGTACACCCGCGCAACGATGATCAGAGCGATAATGATCGTGCCGATCAGCAGACCGATCAGCGTCAGCGCATTCTGGCCGGCGATCGCGGCCACCGAATCCCAGGTTCCGTGCAGCAGCATCGGTATCGCGATCAGGATCAGGCCGCGACCGATCTTGCGAGGTTCGGCCGGCCGTCCGAAGAGATAGATCAAACCGGCGCAGAAGATGGCGCTGTAGAGGATATGTGCGGCAACCCCGGTGAGCATGCGAAGAATGATGGTGCCGACCGATGCGCCAATTTGGTTGGCGCCGAACTGAGTACCGGCCGACGTCATGGCGTAGGTGATGTCCTCGACGATCTGGAATCCGAGGCCGATGAACGCGCCGAGGATGAACCCGTCGAAAGCCGTCCGCACGTGCCGTTGCGCCAGCGCAATGAGCAGCAACAGTCCCGCACCCTTGGCCAGCTCCTCGGTGAACGGCGCGGCCAGCCCGGCACCCCAGTTCAACGCCCACACCTGGCCGAAGTTCTTGCCGTACAGCGCCAGGATCGCGTCGTTGGCGTTGGCGGCCATCGCCCCGGTGGCGGCGAAGCCACCCCAGAGGAACGCGACGACCATCAGTTTGTGGGGGAGCTTGGCATAGTGGTCGATTCGATCGGTGAACCACCAGAACATCGCCGCGTAAATGGCGAAGGAGGTGATCGCCAGCCCGATCGCTTCGCCGTACGCGTTGTACTCGCGCGCCAGCGTGGAGAAGAAGCCCAGGACGCCTATTCCGACCAGCGCCACGTATCCCCAGAACGCGAAATTGCGTGGTTGGTAGAAGACGAATCGCCGGCCCCAGCCGGAAATGTCGAGTGCGAAGTCGCGCGCGCGATCGAGTTCGGTGAGTTGCGTCGTCATCGCTGCGCCTGCTTGGACTCGTTGATGCTGCCGATCATTCGCAACACCGCGGCGCTCTGCGCCGAACCGGCGTCGGTCGGGCCGGTCGCCACCGCTTCGACCCCGCGGCCGTCGAACACGAACGCGGCGATCAAGCCGCCGGTGTGCGGTCCGGTGACGCGCACGGTCGCGCCCTCCTTGCCCTGCGCGGTGACGATCGTGGCGGGTGTGCCGGTGATGTGCACTCCGCGGCCCTGATTCAGCGCGTCGGAGGTCGTCTCGATCTGATCGAGCAGTTGATCGGCGTCACCACGGAACTGCCCGGTGCGCACGGTGAACTTCAGTGCACCGTCCTCGACGGTGGCCGAGGCCGGGTACTGCCCGGATATCGGGGCGTGGCCGGCGCGCACGCCAGAGGTGATGCCCCAGCCCGCTTCCGGAACGAAAGTCACGTCGCCTTCGATCTGCATGACGTCGCCGGGTCGGACGATGTCGTGGTAGGGGACCGTCGCGTTGATCACCGGCAGCACCACCGACATCAGGACGACCAAGGCGAATACCACCAGGGTCGGCCGCAGGGTGCGCCGGTCCAGACCGAATCGTCTCTCATCGGCGGGCACCCAGCCCTCATCGGGCTCGAACCGTGGTGCAGAGGCCGCCGAGGACACCTCGACTACCGGATCCGGCATGTCGGCCCAACCCTTCTACCCGTTGCAGAAGCGCCTGAATAGCGCCGCAGTGAGAGTAGCGAGGGGTGCGATGAAGCGGCATCAACAACGGTCACATCCGCGGCTTTGACTCCTGGCGCGGCAATCAACTTCTAGGCTCGGGAACCATGACTATCGACCGTGCGGCGCTAGCCGTGGGCAGCATCCGACTTGCCTCGGGCATCTCGTTTCTCGTCGACCCCCTGCGGGCGAACCGGCTGTGGGGCGACCCGGATAAACCGTCGCCGACCGCGCAGCTGTTGCTGCGGTCGATGGGATACCGCGACGCATTGATCGGCGGGTTGCTGGCCGCGGCGGCGTTGCGCGGCAGGAACACCCGCGGCTGGTTTCTGGCCTCCGCGGGTGCTGACGCCGCCGATCTGCTCGGCGGCATGAGTGTGCACAACGAGATGAAGCGTTCTGCGCAAGTGATCGGGCTGGGCGGCGCTGTCGTCGGTGTCGGCACCGGACTATGGGGCGCGGTCCGCCGCACCAATAAGGCGAGCGAAGGTTCTACGGCTGACGACCCAGCCGGGTAAGTCGTTGCACATCAATCGACGTGACACGCCAGGGTGTCGACGAGCGCGTTGATCGCGCGGTTCTCGCTCTGCGATGCCGCAGAGGCGAGGGACAGCGTCCACGTCATGGCCGGCTTCAGCGGAATCGTGTGCAGATCGGGAAAACGGCGGGCCACGCTAGCGGGCAGGATGGTGGAGGCGAGTCGATGCCGGATCAGCTCCGCGGTGATCGCATAGTCGGCGACCTCGTACGCGCTCATCGGGATGTACGCCCGCCGTCGCGAAGCCCTTGTCGAGGCGTTGGCGAATTCCCCATCCCGACGGAAACTGGATGAAGTCATGCCCCCCGAGGTCGGCCAGTTCCATGCGGCGGCGATGTGCCAGTGGATGACTTGATTCGCAGACGAAGACCATCGGCTCGCGCATCAATTCCCGCAGCGTGACCAATGGCGATCCCGGTCTGGTGATCGACACCAACGCGAGATCCATCCGACCATCGGCGATCGCGGTCAAGTGTCCCGCCGAGCCGGTGACGCTTTGCCGCAGCTGAACGGTGACCAGCGGGTTGGATGCACGGAATTCCTGAAGGGCGGCAGGTAGATTCAGCGTTCCCCACGACATCAGGGTGCCCAGAGTGACGGTGCCGCTGAGCTGATCGCGGAAGGCATCGACCGACGTACGCGCTCGGTCCGCGGTGTGCATGACTTCGCGGGCATGGGTGAGGAACACTTCACCGGCCGCCGTGAGGGCGATTTGACGCTTCGACCGATCGAACAGGTCGACGCCGAGTTCCTTCTCCAACCTGGCGACCGACGCTGAGAGTGCGGACTGCACGACGTGGATCCGCTGCGCGGCCCGGGAGAAGTTCAACTCAGCGGCCACCGCGACGAAGTACTCCAGGTGCCGAAGTTCCACCACGGGATCCTATCGCGATTCCCGATCGTAACCTTCTCTATTTACCGTTGGACGCGATGCTTGTCTGGGGTGTTGGCTGGGTGACGTCCGAGAAATGACCACCCACTGCACAGGAGGACGGGCACATGCGGGCCTTGCGCTTCACCGAGTTCGGCGACCCGGGCGTGCTGCACATTGCGGACGTGCCGGACCCCGTCGCGACGGCAGCGGAGGCCGTGGTCCGAATCAAAGCGGCATCGGTCAATCCCTCCGACGTGAAAAACGTTGCCGGCAACATGGATTGGACGGTGTTGCCGCGCACACCCGGCCGCGATTTCGCCGGCGTCGTGGTCGGCGGGCCTCCCGAGTGGGAAGGCGTCGCGGTCTGGGGCACCGGGGGAGACACCGGGTTCAGCCGCGACGGTTCCCATGCGGAGTTGATGTCGGTACCCGTCGCGCCCTGGTGCCTCAAACCCGAACGACTCAGCTTCGACGAAGCCTCTACCGTCGGCGTCAACTTCGTCGTGGCCTGGTACGGGCTGGTGGAAACCGCGCAATTGGTGGCCGGTGAAACCGTCGCCGTCTTCGGCGTATCCGGCGGCGTCGGAGGTGCCGTCGCGCAAATCGCACATGCACTCGGCGCCAACGTGATCGGTGTCGACCGGCGCCGACCCGGACCCGACACTCCGGCCGCATCGGTCATCGATCACTTCGTGGCTCTCGATCCGGGCGCGGACGTCGGCGCAGCCATCAAGCTGCTGACCGAAGGCAGGGGCGCCGACGTGGTGTATGACGCGGTGGGCGGAGTGACCACGCCGTCAGCGTTGGCCGCGTTGGCCCTGCGGGGAAGGTTGGTGGTGATCAGCGCCGTCGGCTCTCCGACGGTCGAGGTGAATCTGCTTGACTTGTACCACAACGAAACTCGCGTCCTGGGCGCCGATAGTGGAAAGCTGAGCATGATCGACTCGGCACGGCGCCTCGAGCAGATGGCACCCTATTTCGAGTCGGGGGAGTTCCGACCCGTTGCCGATTGCCGCCACCTATTCGCTCGACGATGCAGCCGCGGCATATCGAGCGGTCGCCGACCACATTGCCGGCCGCGTCGTGATCCGGCCCTGATCAGCAATTGCATAGAGAGGCAAGCCGATGTCGTCCGACCTGACTGAACAAACCATCACCGAAGCTGTCCAAAAGACATTCGACACCGCCGCCGATGAACGATTCCGCGAGGTCCTCGTCAGCTTGGTGCAACATCTACACGACTTCGCCCGCGAGGTGCGGCTGACTGGCGACGAGTGGTTCGCCGCAATGGATTTCCTGGAACGAATGGGTAAGGCTTCCAGCCCGACCCGCCAGGAAGTCATGCTGCTCTCCGACATTCTCGGGTTCAGCATGCTGCTGGACAGAATCAACCAGCACAGCGGGTCATCGGTCACCTCGTCGGCACTGCTCGGCCCGTTCTACGTCGAGGGCCGGCCAACCGCCGACAATGGCGACGACATCTCCGACGGGGTCTCGGGCACTCCGATGTTCGTCATGGGCCGAGTAGTCGACGATGCCGGCAAGCCGGTTGCCGGGGCGCATGTCGACACCTGGCACAGTGATGGTGAGGGTTATTACGACGTCCAACAGGCCGAGAAACTGCACGACGAATTCGCCATGCGAGCATTGCTGACCACCGATGACGACGGCCGGTTCTGGTACCGGTCCGTCACGCCCCGCTACTATCCGGTGCCCACCGACGGGCCCTGCGGCGAAATCATGCGCGCCTCAAACCGATCCGTCATGCGGCCGCAGCACGTGCACTTCTGGTTTCATGCCGACGGGTACCAGCCGCTGATCACTCAGCTGTTCTGGCGGGATGACCCGTACATCAACCGCGACGCCGTCTTCGCCGATGTGGAGTCGCTGCAGGCAGATTTCATCCGTCACGAGCCCGGCGTCGCGCCTGGCGGAACAACCGTCGACGAACCGTTCGTGACGCTCGACTGGACGTTCGTTCTCGCCGCTGACACCGAATAGCCGAAGGAGGAAGCCGATGTCACGCATACCGCTCGCCAGCATCGACGAACAACCCGAACCGATCCGCGAGTGGATGGAGCGTCGCGGCAGCCTGGACGTGTTCCGACTGCTGGCGAACGCTCCAGCGGTGTTCGCCGGGTGGACGCACATGGTCGACGAGTTGTTCGACAGCCCGACCTTCAGCCCGAGGATGCGAGAAGTGGTCATCCTGCGGGTGGCCCGCTTGCAGAACTCGCGTTACGAGCTCGGTCAGCACATCGGCATCGCCCGGCGCGCCGGCCTGACTGAACACGCAGATCAGCGCGATCGTCGAGACCGAAGACCTCGACGCGGCCGACTTCAGCCCTACCGAGCGCCTCGTGCTGGACGTCGTCACCGAGCTGTGCACCACGCGCCGACTCAGTGACGACTCATTCGCCAAGCGCCAGTGCCGAATTGGGCGATGAGGGGTTCACCGAGCTGCTGATGTTGGTCAGCTGTTACTACGGGCTGGCGCTGGTGCTCAACGCCGCCGACCTCGACGTCGACGCCAAAGCCCGGTTCCGCGCCGGGGAGGAGAAGCCCGATGACCCGAATTGCCTACCGCGAGCCTGAAGACATGACGCCGCAGGCCCGCGAACTGACCAACGCGCGTGGCAATCTGAACGTCTACCGGACGCTGGCCAATGCCGACAAGGTATTCACCGGCTGGATGGTGGCCGGCGACGCCGCACTGACCAGCCCGACGCTGCCGACCCGATTGCGCGAACTCGTCGTGCTACGCACGGCGTATCTGATGGACTGCACCTACGAACTCGGACAGCACCGCGACGTCGCACACACCGCGGGCGTCAGCAGTGCCGAGATCAACGCGATTCTCTCCGAGACCGACTGGCAGACATCGCCGTTCGACGGGATCGAACTCGCGGTGCTACAGCTGACCACGGAACTGCTGACCACACGCGGCGCAAGGGCGGAGACCTTCGATCGCGTGCACCGGGCACTGGGCTCGCAGGCATGCGTCGAAGTGCTGATGGTCATCGGCCGCTACGCCGGCTTGGCGCTGATGCTCAACGCGCTCGATGTCGACCTCGACGAAAGCGCCCGGCTTCCCATCCCCGCGAGGCGCGAGTCGAGCTGACCTACATCGTCACCGACAGCGGCCACACATTCCAGATCTCGTCGCAGTACTCGGCGATCGCGCGGTCCGAGGAGAACTTGCCGCTGCGGGCGGTGTTCAGGATGGACATCTTCGTCCACGCGTCCTTGTCCTGCCACGCCGCTCCCACCTGCTCCTGGGCGGCTATGTAGGAGGCGAAGTCGGCGCACACCAAGAAGGGGTCGTCGTAGCGCAGGTTGTCGACCAGCGGCTTGAACACCTCGGTGTCGCCGTGCGAGAACGTCCCGCCGGCAATGAGATCCAGCACCGCGCGCAGCTCGTCGTTGCCGTCGATGTAGTCCGCCGGGCGGTACCCCTTGGCCTTGACCGCTTCGACCTCCGACTCGGTGAGCCCGAACAGGAAGAAATTCTCGGCGCCGACCTCGTCGCGCATCTCGACATTGGCGCCGTCGAGCGTGCCGATGGTGAGTGCACCGTTGATCATGAACTTCATGTTGCCGGTGCCCGAGGCTTCCTTACCCGCAGTGGAGATCTGCTCGGACAAGTCCGCGGCCGGGTAGATCAGTTGGGCGTTCTTGACGCTGAAGTTCGGCACGAACGCGACCTTGAGGAATTTGTTGACCTCGGGGTCGTCGTTGATCGTCTCGCCAACCGCGTTGATCAGCTTGATGATTCGCTTGGCCATGAAATAGCCGGGGGCGGCCTTACCGCCGAAGATGAAGGCGCGCTGCGGGATCGACAATCCCGGGTTCTGCTTGAGGCGGTGGTAGAGCGCGACGATGTGTAGCACGCTCAGGTGCTGGCGCTTGTACTCGTGGATTCGCTTGACCTGAATGTCGAACATCCAGTCGGGGTTGAGTTCGATGCCCGTCGCGGTGCGTAGGTATTTGGACAGGCGCGCCTTGTTGCCGCGCTTGATGTCGCGCCACTGCGCGCGGAACGACGTGTCGTCGACGAACGCCTCGAGGCCGCGCAGGCGGTCCAGGTCCTTGAGCCAGCCGTCACCGATGGTGCGGTCCAGCAGTTCACGCAGACCCGGGTTGGCCAGCGCCAGGAAGCGCCGCGGCGTCACACCATTGGTCTTGTTGCTGAACCGCTCCGGCCACAGCTCGTAGAAGTCCTTGAGCACGCTCTCTTTGAGCAGCTCCGAGTGCAGCGCCGCGACCCCGTTGATGGCGTGGCTGCCGACCGTGGCGAGGTGGGCCATCCGGACGTTCTTTCCGCCGTCCTCGCCGATCAGCGACATGCGGCGAACGCGGTCCTCGTCACCCGGGAACTTGGCACGGACCTCGTCGAGGAAGCGGCTGTTGATCTCGTAGATGATCTCCAGGTGCCGTGGCAGCGACTCGGCGAACAGCTCCAACGGCCACTTCTCCAGCGCCTCGGGCAGCAGGGTGTGGTTGGTGTAGCCGAATGTCGCGACGGTGATGGCCCACGCCTCGTCCCAGTCCAGATCGCGTTCGTCGACCAGCAACCGCATGAGCTCGGCAACGCCGATCGACGGGTGGGTGTCGTTGAGCTGCAGAGCGAATCGCTGCGGAAGCTCGCGGACTCCGGCGTCGGCGAGGTCGTCCATGATGTGCAGCACGTGCTGCAGCGAGCAGGACACGAAGAAATACTGCTGCAGCAGGCGCAACCGCTTGCCGGCGTCCGGCTCGTCGTTGGGGTAGAGCACCTTGGTGACCGTTTCCGAGGTCACCTCGTCCTCGACGGCCTTGTAGTAGTCCCCGGTGTTGAAGGCCTCCAGCGCGAACGACTCCACGGCCCGCGCGCTCCACAACGTCAGAACGTTGCAGGTGTTGACGCCGTATCCCTGGATCGGGGTGTCGTAGGCGACGCCCTTGAGCAGACGGCCCGGCACCCATCGGGCGCGGTCGTGACCGGCGGAGCGTCTGGGTCGGTGTAATGCTCGGCGTAGCCGCCCCACTTCACGAGGTAGTTCACGTCGGGTTTGGCGATCTCCCAGGCGTTTCCGTTGACCAGCCAGTTGTCGGTCTTCTCGACCTGCCAGCCGTCTCTGATCTCCTGGTTGAAGATGCCGAACTCGTAGCGGATGCCGTAGCCGATCGCCGGTCGCTCGAGGGTGGCCAGCGAGTCCAGGTAGCACGCGGCGAGCCGGCCGAGGCCGCCGTTGCCCAGCCCAGGCTCCGCCTCGCAGGCCAGCACCTCATCGAGGTCCTGGCCCATCGCGGCCAGCGCAGTCTTGGCGGCCTGCTCCAGGCGCAGGTTCAGCAGGTTGTTGCCGAGCTGCGGGCCCATCAAGAATTCCGCAGACAGGTAGCAGGTCACCTTGCGGCCGAGATCCAGGGAGGTCTGCGTCGATGCGACTCGGCGGTCCTGCATCCGGTCGCGTACGGCCAGTGCGAGCGCCCGGTAGTAGTGCTCGGGCTTCAGGGCGGCGGCCGGACGGCCGATCGAGTAGCGAAGGTGGTCGGTGATTGCGCGCTGGAGGGCGTGCGCGCCCATCCCGGTGCGGGAGTGCTCGCTGAGGTCGGCGCGGACGCCACTGGGTGTCTGGTCGACATCGGTCATGGTGAGTGCTACTCCCTCGATCGGCGCAATGCGCCCGGGCATTCGCCGCGGCGCGCAGGTAGTCGTGGGAGGTAATTGTGGCAGCGACGTCTGCACAGCAGGCACGTAATTGACGTCCGATTCGTTAACGAAAGCTCACAGGCTCGCGACGGCGAGCTGTCCGTTCAGGTGCTGGGTGCGAAGGTGTATGTCTCGCCGTGCGCAAGGTAGACGAACTTGGCCGCGGAGCTCGACGCCTGGGCGGCCTTCTGGAAATCGTCGAGCCCCGAGAGGAAGACCGAGAAGTCGTTGTAGTGAATCGGGATGGCAGTGCGCGGTTTGGTGATCTCGACGGCCTTCACTCCTTGCTCGCCGGTCATGGTGACCACCGTGACCAGAAAGGTCGTGCCACCGGTGTGGATGAGGCCGAGGTCGATATCGGGGTAACGCCGCGGGATGTCCTCGAGGCTGTCGACGAGCATCGTGTCGCCCGTGATGTAGAGCCGGTAGAGGTGATCGCCGTTGCGGCTGAAGTCGAGCAGGTGCCCGTTGACCGGCATCAGCAACTCGTTGACCGCTTCTTCGGTGGCATGCTTGGCCGGCATCGCGGTGATCGTCACCGTTGCGTCGCCTTTGTTCACCTCCAGCGATTGCCAGGTTTCAAGGGGATGGCCGTGCTCGAAGCCCAAGGCGGCGAGCTTTTCCACCGCGTCGGCGGTGGAGACGATGGGTAGTTTCTTGTCCAGCTCTCGGGCGGCGACGTCATCGAAATGGTCGCCGTGGTAGTGCGACAACACGATCACATCGACCGGCGGCAGGTCGGCGATCTGGCAAGCCGGCTCGACCTCACGCCGCGCCCAGATGCCGTGACCGAGGTACACGTGCTCGCCCTTATGGAGGAACGCGGGATCGGTCAGGATTGTCAGTCCGCCGAAGCGGATCAATGTGGTGGCGTTACCGACGAAGTAAACACTGCCCTTGTCGAAATCCGCTGTGCCGCTGCTGATTAGCTCTAACGACGTCATCGTCTGTGCTCCTGCCGGTGCACGACTGGGTCGACCGTCCGCCATTCCGGTTCGGGTATTCGCCCAGCTCTGCGTGCATAGCAGCCTACATCTTGATCGCCGGTATCAGCCGGTCGATGTTCCACAATTGGTCCCGTCTGGCCGACAGGCAAGAGACCAGGATCGCGACAGCCCAAATCCCGATCAGCACCACGATCGCCAGCCACAGCCTGCCGTCGATGCCGCCGAGGATGAGCTGTCGAAGCCCGTTGACCCCGTAGGTCATCGGGTCGAAGCGGTGCAGCACCTGGAATGGCTTGGAGGTGGTCTCCACCGGATACATGCCGCCGGCGCTGACCAACTGCAGCATCAGCAGCGCCATGATCAATACGCGGCCCACCGCCGGGCCGACGAGCGCGTTGATCGCCTGTGTCGCGGCGACGAACGCGAACGAGATCAGGACCATGAAGCCGAGCATCGAGGCCGGGTGCACTGCGTGCATGCCGAGGCCGAACCGCACCACGGCGTAGAGGATCACCGCCTGGAACATCCCGATTACGGCAGCGGGAAGGTAGCTGGACATCGCTACCCGGATCGGCAGTACCTCCGCGGCGATCGCGCGACTCTGCAAGGGCCGCAATATCATCCAAAGCACCAATGCGCCGAAGAACAGCGCCAGCGTCAGGAAGAACGGTGCCATGCCGGTGCCGAAGTTGGGCGCCGCGTTCTCGTGGGAGGTCTCGAGCTGAACCGGACCGCCGATGGTGTCGGCGACGGCATCCTTCTGCTGGGTGTTCCAGGTGGGCACCTGTTTGGCGCCGTCGGCGAGCTTGGTGGCCAGCTCGGCCGACCCGGACTTGAGCTGCTGTGCGCCGTCGTCGAGTTTGGCTATGCCGTCGGCCAACTGGGCGTTTCCGGACGCGACTTGCTGAGCTCCGTCGCGCAGTTGGGTGAGCTTGTTGGTCAGGTCCTGCCCTTTGCTTCCCACTTGGTCGAGGGCCGTTCCGAGCGGGCTGCCTGGTGAGCGCAGCCCCGACGTCATGTTGATCGCGGCGTTGCGCGCGTCGGTCAGGTGCTGCCGGATCTCGGGTGTGAACTGATGCTGGCGGAGCTGATCCTGCGCACCGCGCAACGTGTTCGCCAGCGGATCCTGCCTCGCGGCGAGTTGGTCGATCACCGCCGACAGCGCACCGGCGGCGTTGTCCTGCGCAGTGGCGATCGCGCCGATCTGATCGTCCGCCTGCTGCAGCGCGGTGGCGCCCTGCTGTAACTGCTCGGTGCTGCCACCGATTTGGGACAGGGCCTTGGTCACCGCCAGCAGTGGGTCGGTGGCGGAGTTGATTCCGTCGGAGAGTTGCCGCGCGCCGGTGGCGAGAGTCGCCGAGCCGGACCGGGCGGTGTCCAGACCGGCCGCCAGCTGACCCGCGCCGTCAGCGAGCCGGGCGGCCCCATCGGCGGCCTGCTTGATGCCCGACCCGGACGAAACCACCACGGACAGCATCTGATTGACCGCTTGCCCGGAAATCCGCGAGGAGACGGCGTTGAGTACCTGGTCGATCGCGGTGCGGCCGATGCTGGTCGAAATGTAGTTGTTGGCGTCGTTGTAGACCGCGATCAGGTTGGCCTTTTTCGGTTGCCCCGTCACCGGCGACGCGATCGCCGCGCTGAAATCCGGTGGCAGCTCGACCATGAAGTAGTACTTGCCGTGCGTGACGCCGTTGTGCGCCTCCTCGGGGCTGACCACGTGCCAGTCCAGACTGTGGTCAGCGGTCAGGCTTTTGGCGATCTCGGCGCCCGCGTTGAACTGCTGTCCGGACACGACCGCACCCTTGTCCGAGTTGACCAGTGCCACAGGCATTTTGTTCACATGGCCGAACGGGTCCCAGAACGCCCACAGGTAGAGCGCTCCGTATACCAACGGCAGCAGCATCAGCACGACGATGGCCACCCGGGTCAGTCGACTGCGGCCGAAACGTTTGATTTCCGAGCCGAATGCGAGTCCAGCGAGCATCGTCAGTCCCCTTCGGTCAGCGTGCGGTGATCGTGCAGTTCGTGGTCCGGCGCTTGTGCGCCGAGTGGATTGGTCACCCCGACGACGACGGTGCACTGTTCAGCGAGCGCGCCCAGCCGATCCACTGCAATTGCGCGGCGCGCGTTGTCGCGGACCTGCTCGAGGTCACCGACCACGAGGATTGGGCGATTCGACAGTGTGGCCAGCGTGATCCGCAGCAAAAACAGTTCCAGGTCGGATAATTCGACGATGTAGGTGCTGGGGGACGGCGGGGGAGTGTCGCCGAACACTGCGGTCATCTTGGATTGGCCGGCTTCGCGGGGTATCTGTGCGTACCAGGGCGACAGCCACCGCCGCTGCTCGGCGAGCACCGTCTGCACGGTCACCGATTCCTCGAGCTCGTCGATGTCGGGGAAGGCGGCGATTGCGCAGTGCCGGCGAATCGCCCGTGGCTTCGAGTCGCCGCGAACGGTCAGGGTGCCGTGCGTAGGCTTGAAGCGACCCGCCAGCGTCATCAGCAGCGTGGTCTGGCCTGGCCCGCCGGGCATCTGAATGGCGTGAAATCCCTCGGGAAGCGCCAAGTCGATACCGGAGAACAGCGGTCCGTGCTCGCCGTCCACGCCCAGTCCGATCGCGGTGATCACCTTCGGCGCCTCTATTTCGTCCTGGTCCATGTATTGTTCCTAATCGCCCTGAACCGCAACAGATTCCAGCAGGGCGGTGATCAATTGCGCGAGCAGATCCGGATCGATTGTTCCCGGCCGCAGGACTTCCTCCATCGCTATACCCAAGTTGATCGTGACCACGAGCTGGGCAAGTTCGGCCAACGGCCGACCCGACGGCACGGTAGCGCCCGATGCGGCAAGGTTGTCTGCTTGCTGGACGGCGGCGGCGCGGCGACGGGCGATCAGGCGCTCGCGTAGCTCCGGATCACGCACGGCCCGCAGCCAGTACTCGACGAACAGCACGTAGTAGTCGGCGTGGTCATGAACCGACTCGAGCACAGAGCGGCTCAACGACTGTGCGGCCGCGGCGATGTCGCCGCCACGTGCCAGCGCTGTCGCGATCTGCTCGCCCCGGAGCTCGAATTCACGGTCGAGCAGGGCCAGGAACAGTTCGTCTTTGGAGCCGAAGTTCGAGTACACCGCGCCTTTGGTGAATCCCGCGGCCTGGCCGATCGCGTCGATAGTGGCCCCGGCGAAGCCTTCGGCGGCGAAGACTTTCGAGGCCGCATCCAATATGCGGTCCCGTACCTCGCCCCGCGTGGGGCGGGTTCGTGGCGGCTTGACAGGCGACATGCGCAGAAGCATACTCCCGAGTATCGACTGGATACCAGCAAGTATCGAAAGGCGGGGGTTGTGATGTCGAACTTTGAACTGGTGATCCGTGGCGGGACCGTGTTCGACGGCACCGGTGCGGCGCCGATCACGGCCGATGTCGGAGTCCGCGACGGAAAGGTCGCCGCGATCGGACAGGGCCTGCCGGACGGCGCTCGCACCGTGGACGCCCGCGGTCACTGGGTGATGCCCGGACTCGTCGACGTACACACCCACTACGACGCCGAGATTCTACTCAGTCCCGGCCTCGGCGAGTCCGTCCGACACGGGACCACCTCGGTCATCCTCGGCAACTGTTCGCTCTCCACGGTCTACAGCGACGCCGACGATTGCGCGGACATGTTCGCCCGCGTCGAGGCGCTGCCGTGGCAGATCGTTCACGACTCGGTCAAAGAAGCCAAAACCTGGAGTGGTCCGGCCGAATACGTGAAGACGCTGGACTCGCTGCCGCTCGGGGCAAACGTCGCCGCATTCATCGGCCACTCCGACATCCGCGCGTCGGTGTTGGGCCTGGGCCAATCGGTTGATGCCGACTACCGGCCGACCCGCGCCCAAATCGCTGCGATGCAGCGGATGCTCTCCGATGCACTCGACGCCGGCTTCGTCGGGTTGTCGACGCTGCGCAGTTCATTCTCCAAGCTCGAAGGCACCCGCTTCCCGGCGCGGCAGTTGCCGTCGACCTACGCCAGATGGTCGGAGTTCAACGCGCTGAACACCGTTCTGCGGCAGCGTGGTCGGGTGCACCAGAGCACCCCGAACCTGGCGCGGCAGGCTGAAGTCTCGCGCTACCTCGCCCAAAGCATCGGCCGCGGATTCCGGAAGCCCCTCAAGACGACCTTGATCGCAGCCGCCGATGTCAAAGCAGACCGCAGGGCGGCACGGCTGACCTTGCTGGCCGCCAGCGTCACCAACCGGGCCGGCGGCAACTTCCGCTGGCAGCATCTGCCGGTGCCATTCGAAATGTACGCCGACGGTGTCGATCTCGTCGTCTTCGAGGAGTTCGGTTCCGGCTCGGCCGCGCTGAACTTCCGCGACGAGATGAGCCGGGGCAAGCTGCTGGCCGACGAGTCATATCGCCGCCAATTCCGCAAAGACATGACCAAGCAATTCGGCCCGCGGGTGTGGAGTCGCGACTTGTCTGACGCAGAAATCGTGGCGTGCCCGGACAGTTCGGTCGTCGGGAAATCCTTCGCCGATGTCGGCGCGGCCCGGGGGATCGAACCGGCCGACGCATTGCTCGACCTGACCGTTGAACACGGCGCCCGGCTGCGCTGGCGAACTGTCGTCGCCAACGACCGCGAAGACGTGCTGGACCGCATGCAACGCTCGCCGAACGTCCAGATCGGCTTCTCGGATTCCGGTGCGCACCTTCGCAATATGGCGTTTTACAATTCCGGTCTGCGGATGCTGGAACGGGTTCATCAGCGCGGTTCGATGCCCGTCGAGACTGCCGTCCGGCGCCTCACTGGCGAACTCGCCGACTGGTACGGACTCGACGCCGGCTACCTTGGCAACGGAACGCGGGCGGACATCGCGATCATCGATCCGACCGGATTCGACGGGTCCAGCGCCGGCTATGCGGAAGCCCCGTATCCCGGGGCGCCGCACGTCAAACGAATGGTCAACCGCAACGACAAACTCGTCAGAGCGACAATCGTCGGCGGTCACATCGTCTACGACGAGGGCGAATTCGCCCCCGGTTTCGGCACCGAGCTGCAAGCCGGCCGCTTCCTCGAAGCGACCGCTCGCTGACGCAAACGCTTCTGCTGCGTGATCTTCCAGTCAATCGCATGCAAAGCGACTGGCCTGGCAGCGATGAAAGCCTCTGACAAGAAACCGGTCTCGCCTCAAGGTGAGGCGAGACCGGTTGAAGTCAGGCGAAGCGTGGCTACTTGCCGCCACCGGCGCCGCCGCCGAGCAGCTTGCCGCCGCCAGCACCGCCGCCGAGCAGCTTGCCGCCGCCAGCACCGCCACCCAGCAGCTTGCCGCCGCCAGCACCGCCGCCGAGCACGCGAGTCCGAGTCATAAATCCTCCTAGTAAGGCGGTCACCTGTCCCTGCCGGACGATGACACTGGGTTAGAGCATCAGCGTATCGCCGCCGGGGTCGGTCACGGCGTGAACAAATCAGCAACGGAGAGTTACCAATAGGCGGCTCAACGCGCCGCGCGCAGATGATCGTCGCGCCGTGCCGTTTGGCGGGTTTTCGATATAGGCAGGCATATTTTCGGAAGCCAGCAAGCGCCGGGATCTCGTAGCGTGCGACATGCGTGATCTCTATGAGAGAAAGGCGTCACATCATGGCGATGAACTTGCTGCACCAGCGGCGGTGCAGTTCAGCGGGCTGGGCGGCGTCGGTTCGCGACGAGCTGTTGCCGTGGGCGCTTGCCGATGTCGAACTGGGTGACCAGACCCTGGAGATCGGACCGGGCTACGGCGCAACGCTGCGCGCACTGGTCGACCGGGCGGACACGGTTACCGCTGTCGAAGTCGACAAACCGATGGCCGAGCGGCTGGATCGGCTCTACGGCGATCGCGCGCGGGTGATTCACGGTGACGGCAGCGATACTGGGTTGCCCGACAAGGCTTTTAGCTCCGTGGTGTGTTTCACGATGCTTCATCACGTGCCCACACATGACTTGCAGGATCAGCTCTTCGCGGAGGCATTCCGGGTGCTTGCGGCCCGGTGGCGTGTTCGCCGGCAGCGATCGCTTGCCGTCGCTGCTGTTCCGGCTGATCCACATCGGCGACATCTACAACCCGATTCGACCGGATGAGTTGCGGACGCGGCTCAGTGCGGCCGGGTTCGTCGATATTCATACCGACGTGGCCGGTGTCCGGCTGCGCTGGCGCGCTATCAAACCCGAATACCGATAATTCAATTAGGTTGGGGCTCAGGGAGAATTCGGGATCGACGCGCCGGGAGTGTGGCCGAAGCTGCGCCGGAACACCTCGATGAACGCGCTCGCCGACGACCAACCGCATTGGTAGGCCACCGTCGTCACAGGCGTCCGTTCGGCCAGCAGAACGAGCGCGCGGTGCAGCCGCAATTGGGTGCGCCACTGCGGGAATGTCATGCCGAGGTCTTGACGGAACAGCCGCGACAGACTGCGATCGCTGGCTCCGACGATGCGGCCGAACTCGGCGAGCGTGCGACTGTCGCCAGGGTTGGCCTGCAGGATGTCGCATACCGCCGCAAGGACGGGCGCGGTCGGGGTCGGGACGTGTAGGGGCTGCTGCGGGGAGCTGCGCAATTGGTCGAGCAGCACGGCGCGCAGCCGCGTTCTTTCCGGAGTGTCGGCATCGCTGTCGGTGTAGGCGATGATCAACTCGCGCAACAACGGCCCGACCATCAGCACAGTGGGCGATTCGAGCCGCAGCGGATTGTCGGTGGCGGCCAGGCCGACGGTGTGCAACTTGAGCTCTCCGTAGGCGCGGTGCGCGTGGAGAGTGCCGGCCGGGATCCAGATCGCCCTCGTCGCCGGAGCGACCCAGGAACCCCGGTCCGTCGTGACCGCCAGTACGCCGCGGCCCGCGTAGACGATCTGGTGATCATCATGCCGATGCGCGGGAATCTGGTCGCCCGATGCGAGACGCAGCGTGCGGGTGGGAGCGGCCGGCTCGTGGCGGACTTTCAGCATTGACGAACAGCTTATTGAAAGCGCGACAGGCCTGTCGGCCGCTCGGTCAGGTCACCGACGCGGCATAGATTTCGTCGATGTTCGACTTGAGCTTCTGGTCGAACTCGACATCGCTTTGGTCGACCGTGAGTCCCTCGGTCAGCGCCCGCGAGAAGCTCGCGATCAGAAGGTGATTGCGAGCCAGAATGTCGGCGCTCTGATCGAGGCTGTAGCCGCCGGACAAGGCGACCACGCGCAGCACCCGCGGGTGCTCGATGAGCGGCGCGTAGAGGCCGTCCTCGTCCGGCAGCGTCAGCTTGAGCATCACCTGCCGGTCATCGGGCAGCTCATCGAGCTTCGCCCGCAGCGCCGCCACCAACAGCCGGTCCGCAGTCGGCTTGTCGGGGCTTTTGATGCTGACCTCGGGCTCGATGATCGGCATGAGCCCGTGCCGGGCGATTGCCTCGGCGCAGTCGAACTGCTGCTCGACGATCGCCTTGATCCCGCCGTCGTTGGGTTCCTGGATGAACGAGCGCATTTTGGTGCCGAAGACACCTTTCTCGACGGCACGCTCGAGCACGTTCTGGAGCTTCGTCATCGGCTTCATCAGCTGGACGCCGTATCGCGCGTCGGCGAGCCCTTGATCGACTTTGACGAACGGCACGATGTGTTTCTGCTTCCACAGGAAGTCGACGGCGTCCTCGCCGCCGATGGTCCGATCCATCGTCTGCTCGAAGAGAATTGTTGCCAGGATCTTGTCGCCGGTGAAGCTGGGGCTCTCGATCAGCCGGGCCCGCGCCTGATGCATGAGGTCGAACATCTGGCCTTCATTGCCATAGGACTGCTCAGGAATGCCGTAGAGAGCCAGCGCTTTGGGGGTGCTGCCGCCACTTTGATCCAGCGCGGCGATAAAGCCCCGGCCTGACCCCATTTCCTCGAGCTGCTCTTCGTTCACTGAAATTCCTCCGCCATCCGCTTATCGACCCACTGCATCCAGCATCGCGCAACCTCAACCTCGCGGCTACCACTTCCGACAAGCGGGCAAACCCGCGTCGACGGAGGCGATCGTTACGGTTAGTGAGACTGGAGGGGAACTGATGGAGCAACGCGAGCTGGACACGACCGAAAGCCTCTTGCAGGAACTGCTGTGGACGTACGGGCCCTGCGGCCAGGAGGACGCGGTGCGCGACGTGTGTGCCCGCGAGCTGCAGCCCCTGGTCGACGACATGTGGACCGATGACGCCGGTAACCTGATCGGCTTCATCGGCGCCACGGCGACCATCTCGACGTCGACCGACCACCGGCACCGGACGAATTCGATCGCCGGCGGCGCCGCAACGCGGGTCATGGCGCATATGGATGAGTTGTCCATGCTGGTCAAGAGGGTCGAGCCGGACGGGACCCTGCACATGACTCAGCTCGGGGTGATGTACCCGGGCAATTTCGGGCTTGGCCCGGTCGCTCTGCTCGGCGATCAGCAGACGCTGACCGCGGTACTCACGCTCGGCTCCGAGCACACCACCCAGGAGAGTCCGCGGATCTGGGAGACGAAGCCGGACCAGGGCGACCGCGCGCTGGATTGGCAGCACGTCTACGTGTTCACCGGGCGCACCCCGGAAGACCTCGCCGCGGCGGGCGTGCACGCCGGAACGCGAGTGTGCATCGACCGGAGTAAGAGAGACCTGGTCGAGTTCGGCGGCTACGTCGGCGCGTATTTCCTGGACGATCGTGCTGCTGTCACGGCGCTGCTGCGCGCGGCGCGCCTGCTGCGCGAGCGCGGGCAGCGGCCCGAGCAGGACGCGTATCTGGTCTTCACCACCAACGAGGAGATCGGCGGCGTGGGCGGTTCCTATGCGAGCGCCACGCTGCCGGGCACCCTCACCATCGCGCTGGACGTCGGGCCCACCGAGCGCGAGTATGCGACCACCGTCACCGGTGGTCCGATCGTCGGCTACAGCGACGCGTTGTGCGTCTACGACAAGGACGTCGCCGATCGACTGATGGCGGTCGCCACCGCCCGCGGGTTGTCGCCGCAGCCGGCGACGCTGGGAGCGTTCATGTCCGACGCGTCGCACTCCAAAGCCAGCGGGCTGACTCCGCGCGCGGGCTTACTGTGCCTGCCGACGCTGAGTACCCATGGTTTCGAGGTGATTCCGCGGGCCGCGATCGACGACATGGCCGGTATCGTGGCGGACTTCCTCCTGAAGGTCTAACTGGGCAGCGTCGACAGCAGCGCGCCGAGCCCGTATTCGAAGACGGCGTCGTAGTCGGTGGGGGACTGCAGCGCCTGCACCAGCGCCCGATCGGGCCAGTCGTCGTCCCACAGCGACGGATCCTCTTCCTCGTGCTTGGCCCCGCGGACCGCCGAGAACTGCATCACCGCCGACGATATGACGTGGACCTGCACTGCGCGTAGCACGAGGGCCGCTTCGGTCCCCGTCACCCCCAGGTCCGCGAGTAAGGCGGCCAGCTTCTGCTGGATCGGCAGAAACAGCGTCGGCGTTCGGTCCCGTTCGTGCGCGATGGCGAGTAGGTGTTGCCGATCGATCAACGCCCTTCGCTGCGAACGGGCAAGGGATGCAATACGTTCCACCGGTGTGCCGCCCTCGATGGGCAGGTGCGCCATCTCGCTGAGCAGTCGGTCGACCAAGCTGTCGAAGAGTTTGTCGCGGCCGCCGACATGCCAGTAGATCGAGGTGGCTGCGACGCCGAGTTCCTCGGCCAGACCCCGCATGGTGAACGCCTCCACGCCTTGGCGATCGATCAGGCCCGCAGCGGCGTCCAGGATCGTCGCCGCGTTGAGGGTTTCAGGCACCCGGTTCACCCCCTCGTACGCGGTCGTGCTCGGGCAGGTCGAGATAGCGATCGAGATTGCGGTGCAGATTGATCACGCGCCGCTCCTCCACCGACAAAGTCAGGTGAGTGAGCCCGGGCTGGTGCAGACCGCGCTGCAGCCCGGCCAGCACCGAAATATCTTGTGTCAGAACCAAACCCGGCTCGGCCTGGTCTGCGGTCATCCGAATGTCGGCGGGTGTGCCGCGCGGGGCGCCGGGCGGCATGCGCATCCACAGCATCATCACCAGTTCGCCGCGGTCGGGGTCGGGTCCCGGACGGGAGCACATCACGGTCAGGTGATCGGCATTGGCGAGCACGGTCAGATTGGGAAACACGTTGTACTGGTGGAGGCGCATCAACTGGTCGGTGCTGGCCCAGCTCACATCGACGCCGCGCCCGGCCGCGAAAGCCCGGATGTGCTCCGCGATCACGTCCATGACGGGGTGGCCACCCGGGAACGGCGTGCCCTCCGCGACACCCATCAGCGCGCCCTGGGTGCAGACGTAGGCGTCCCACACCTCGGCGTCGCTCAACGGCTGCTTGAGATGCGGGCTCGGTAGACCATAGAGCTGCTCGGACTTACCGGTGTGGCCCCAGATCACCTGCGGTGCATAGACGTCATCCATGCACCTGTGCAGCTCGGGGTGCAGCGTCTGGATGTGATAGGTCTCGCTGAACCCGTCGGCGATCGTCTTCCAGTTGGCCTCGACGTCGACGGTCATGGTTGCGTAGCAACGGAAGTCGCTCATTCCCAGCCACGCGATGTCGTTCGGCACCGCTTCGAGGTAGTCGGCCAGCGGCGGCGCGTCGACGTCGAAATTGACGAAGACCAGTCGCTCCCAGGTCTCGACGCGGACCGCGAACAGCGGAAGCTTTGCCATCGGCAGCGTTCCGAAGCCCTTGCGGTTCGGGACTCGCTTGAGCGACCCGGCCAGGTTCCACGTCCAGCCGTGATAGCCGCAGCGCAGCTCGCGCAAGTCCGAGCCCGATCCGGCGCACAGTGAGTTGCCGCGGTGGCGGCAGACGTTCTGAAAAGCCCGCAGCGTGCCGTCGTCGCCGCGAACAACGAGCACGGAGTAGGGCCCGCAACGGTATTCGAAGTAGTCGCCCGGCTCGGCGACGTGGTCCACGGTGCACGCGACCTGCCATACCTTCGGCCACATCCGCTCGACTTCGAGCTGCGCGAACGTCGTGGAGTAGTACCGCTCCGCGGGCACCAGGGTCGGCTGCTGCGGCGGTGTGCCGATCGCGTCTTCGCACCGGACGTCAGGCGTTGCGTACGTCATCGAAGCACTCCCAAAGCCTCTGTAACGGTGTTACATTTTTTATTGGAATCACTGTAGCGGCCGGCACCGCAGCCAAGGGAGTAATCGTGTTCGATCTCAAAATCACCGGTGGCACCGTCGTCGACGGAACCGGCGCCGACAGATTCGATGCCGACATCGCCGTCAAGGACGGCAAGATCGTCGAGATTCGGCGTCGTGGCCCAGGGGGTGCCGCGCTGGAAGGCGAGGCCGCCGAGACCATCGACGCAACCGGCAAGATCGTCGCGCCCGGGTTCGTGGACATCCACACCCACTACGACGGTCAGGTCAGCTGGGACGCGCTACTGGAGCCGTCCAGTGGTCACGGGGTGACCACCGTCGTCACCGGCAATTGCGGCGTCGGGTTCGCGCCGGTGCGGCCCGGCCAAGAGGATTGGCTGATCGGCCTGATGGAAGGTGTCGAGGACATCCCCGGCACCGCCCTCACCGAGGGCATCTCGTGGGGTTGGGAAAGCTACCCCGACTACCTCGACGTCATCGGGCGGCAGGAGTTCGCCGTCGACGTCGGCAGCCAGGTAGCGCACGGCGCGGTCCGTGCGTATGCGATGGGGGAGCGCGGCGCCCGCAACGAGCCGGCGTCACCCGAAGACATCGCGGCCATGGCGCGACTGGTTCAGGAAGCGATAGAGGCCGGGGCGCTGGGCTTTTCGACTTCACGCACGCTTGGCCACCGCGCCATCGACGGCGAACCGGTACCGGGAACTTACGCCGCGGAGGACGAGCTGTTCGGGCTCGGACGGGCGATGGCCGCCGGCGGCCAGGCGGTGTTCGAACTCGCTCCGCAAGGCGTGGCGGGCGAAGACATCATCGCCCCGAAGAAAGAGCTGGAGTGGATGCAGCGGTTGGGCGCTGAGATCGATCGTCCGATCTCGTTCGGGATGATCCAGGTCGACGCCGCCCCCGATCTCTGGCGCGAACAGCTGGACATCTCGGCGGCGGCGCATGCCGCGGGCAGCCGGCTGTACCCACAGATTGCCGCGCGGCCGTTCGGCATGTTGTTCGGCTTCGACGGGCACCACGCTTTCACGCACCGCCCGACCTTCCGACGGCTGAAGGCCGAATGCACGCGCGAAGAGCTCGCACAGCGCTTGGCCGAACCCGCCGTCAAGGCTGCGATTCTCGCCGAGGACGACTTGCCGCCGGACCCAACTCGGTTGTTCGACAACATGTTTGCGCTCGCGCAGTACGCCATGGGCCGCACCTACGCGATGGGAGACCCGCCCGACTACGAGCCCACCGACGAACGCACCGTGGAGAAGATCGCGGCCGAACGTGGCGAGGACCCGTTGGCCACGCTTTACGACCTGATGCTCGAACACGATGCGACGTCGATGCTGATGCTGCCGTTCTACAACTACGCCTATGGCAACCACGACGCGATTCGCGAGATGCTCCTTCATCCCGCCGGCGTGCTGGGTCTGTCCGACGGCGGCGCGCACTGCGGGATGATCTGCGACGCGTCGTTCCCGACGTTCCTGTTGACGCACTGGGCGCGCGACCGGCGCCGCGGCCAGAAGTTGCCGCTTGAATACGTCATCCGCAAACAGTCGTATGACACCGCGCAACTGTTCGGGTTGTCCGACCGCGGTGTAGTCGAGATCGGAAAACGCGCCGATGTCAACGTGATTGACATGGATGCGATCACCTTGCACCGGCCGGTGATGGCCTACGACCTGCCGGCCGGCGGCAAAAGGCTGATCCAGGGAGCGTCGGGCTATGACACCACGATCGTCAACGGTGTGGTGACCCGTCGCGGCGGCGCCGACACCGGTGCGCGCCCGGGACGCCTGGTCCGGGGCGCACGCTAAGCGAGGGCGTGGTCGATCAGCACTTCGGCGGCCGCCCTGGCGCGAGCCCACGGCTCTGGGTCATCCAGCGAAGTCGCGAGCGCACCGGCACCCTCGTAGAGCACGGCAAGCTGGTTGCCGAGTTGTCGCGCATCTGCCACGCCGGCTTGATCGGCCAGGTCTGTGAGCCAGTCGGCGAAGGCGAGCTTGGATGCGCAAACGATCTCCTGAACACCCGGCATGGTTCCGGCAGCCTCAACGGCCGCGTTGTGAAATGGGCAGCCCCGAAACGTCTCGCCCGGTGCGCTGTGACCGTCGAAAGCGGCAAGCAGACGTTGGCGCGGCGTTCCGTCTTGGTCGGCATTGATCACGCCGTCGGCGACCTGCCGCTCGACGCCGCGTAGGTACTCCTCGACGACCGCGGTTTTGCTCGGAAAGTGTTGATAGAGCGTTCGTTTGGATACCGAAGATTCCGCGGCAAGCTTTTCGACGCCGGTGGCGTTGATGCCGTCGCGGTAGAACAACTCGGTGGCTGTGTCCAGGATGCGCTGGCGCGCGCCTCGGCCACCCTTGGTTGGCGCAGCCTTACTCATGCCAGGAGTATACCGAACGGTTTACATCAACGGTTAGCGCGTGTAGCGTGGCGCTGGTAGATGTACACCAATCGGTTTACTAGGAGTAGGCATGACACAGCGATCGCCCGTGGTACTGATCACCGGTACGTCGTCGGGAATCGGACAGGCCATCGCCGGCGCGTTCGTGGCCAGGGGCTTCGAGGTGTTCGGCACCAGCCGCAACCCGCAGCGAACTGAGCCGATTGCGGGCGTGGAACTGTTGGCGCTCGACGTCAGTGACGCCGCCTCGGTTACCGCGGCGGTGTCGACGGTCATCGAGCGTGCGGGCCGGATCGACGTTCTGGTCAATAACGCCGGGGTCGGCGTTTTCGGCGCCGCGGAGGAGAGTTCGATCGCTCAGGCGCAGGACTTGTTCGACACCAACTTCTTCGGTCTGATCCGGGTGACGAACGCGGTGCTGCCGCATCTGCGGGCGCAGCGCAGCGGTCGAATCATCAACATCGGGTCGGTACTCGGGTTCCTTCCGGCTCCGTACGGCGCGCTGTACGCCGCCTCCAAGCATGCGGTCGAAGGCTATTCGGAGTCGTTGGATCACGAGACCCGCGAGTTCGGTGTCCGGGTGTCAGTGGTCGAACCCGGTTACACCGATACCGCGTTCGACGCCAACGCCGCCGATCCTGATTCCCCGATCGAGAGTTACGTGCCGCTGCGCGAGCATGTCAAAGAGACCCTGATCAAGTCGGTGCGCACCGGGGACGACCCTTCGGTGGTGGCGCGAGTGGTGTTGAAGGCGGCGACCAGTCGCACACCGAAGTTGCGTTACCCGGCCGGGCCGTTGGCTCGCCAGCTCACGGTGCTGAAGAAGTTCGCGCCGGCAGCGTTACTGGACAAAGGGATTCGCAAGGCGAACAGGTTGGATAGAGCGCCGAAGTCGAGTCAGGTACCGCAGAACGCGCGGTAGTCGCCGGTCGTTGTCAGGATTTGGCGTACCGGCGAACGAGGTCGTCCTCGCTGAACACGTTGGCGTGGTCCGAGCCTCTTTCGTCACGACCGAAGAACGTCCACCTGCGGGGACTTTTTTGCGGGGTGCTGATCATCTTCACGGTGTAGCGCAAGCTGGTTTCGCGAAGTGACCCGATGATGTCTCCGACGCGAATCTGCGACGGATGGATCTCGGGTGCGTCTTGCCAAGTTTGAATGACCACTGGTTCCCTACTGTTTTCATCACTGTACGCGCAAACGGCTCGCCATGGAGTCCTGAGTTACCCAACCGTGTGGTCGGTGGCGTACCGTTAGGGTGAGCCTTTTCGTTGTCAGCGGTAATTTACCGCGGCACGTGAGCACGGCACTCGCGGGCAATGGGATTCCTCCGCATCTCCGCGTTTGCAGGGGGCGACGTCAGCCTAAGGAATTTCGTTGAACAGCAATGTTTTTGCTTCTAGTCGATTTGCTGTGAAATGACTCATTGGCGGTCGGCGAATCCCGTCCGACTCTCTCTTGCCACTGAGTTGGGTGGAGAAATCGATGGAGCATGGTGGCCGCGGGTCGACCGCATGACCCTCGAGTTGCCCGGCCTCGTCGAAGCTCTGACCCCGCTACTGGGGGACATCACCTCGATCAACGTCAACTGGCCGCACCTGCAGCGACCGCCGGACTTCAACTGGCCGGGTTGGGAACACAAAACGCAGCACGTGATCACCGTCAACGGCGAAAAGGCGCAGGTCAACCTATTGATCATCGCTTACACCACCTACAGCGGGCTCGCCCTGATGGTGCTCCGGCGAGCCGCCGGCCTGAGCATCGTTCCCGCTGACCGCGAAAAACCCGCATTCGTGACTGCGGGCTCGATTCTGCAGACGGCCATGAAACAGCGTCTCACCAAGCTTGAAGTTCAGGTGCCGCAGAACGTTCGGTAGTCGCCGGACCCTTCCGGCGCCGGGTGGGCGTAACGCTCCAAACCCGGTCGCTCGTCGTAAGGCGCGCTGATCGCAACGAGCAACTGCTGCAGCGGATTCAGATCGCCGGCGGTCGCTGCCGCCAATGCCTCTTCGACGAGATGATTGCGCGGGATGTACACCGGGTTGCTTCGATCCATCAGCGCCGCATCAGGATTCAGTGTTCGCCAGCGCGATGTCCACTCAGGGCCGACCACGTCGAGGCGTTCGCCGCCGCTGCTCAGTGCGCGAAAGAACGAGGTGTAGTCGACGCGGTTCTCTTTGAGCAGCGTGAGCAAATCCTCGGACAATGACGTGACAGTCGCGGCGTCGACGTCCGCGGCCAGACCCAGCTTTGCTCGCATTCCGTCGGTCCAGGTCGCGTCGTACTGGTTGCGGAAAACCTCGAATGCCTTGTGCGCGAGTGCAACACCTTCGTCGACGGTATCGGCCAGCAGCGGCAGCAGGGCCTCGGCCAACCGGGCGAGGTTCCATCCGGCGATGACCGGCTGATTGTCGTAGGCGTAGCGGCCCCATTGGTCGATCGAGCTGAACACCGTGTCGGGGTCGTAGGCCTCCATGAAGGCACACGGCCCGTAGTCGATCGTCTCACCGGAGATCGTCATGTTGTCGGTGTTCATCACGCCGTGTACGAAGCCGATCAGCATCCACTGGGCCACCAGCGACGCCTGCACCGCGGCCACCGCTTCGAACAGCGCCAGGTAAGGATTGTCGAGCATCGCGGCGCCGGGATAGTGGCGGTCGATCGCGTGGTCGGCCAAGCGCCGCACCAAGTCGAGGTTGCGGCTGGCGGCCGCGTATTCGAAGGTGCCGACCCGCAAGTGGCTGGAGGCAACGCGGGTCAACACGGCGCCGGGCAGGGGGGTCTCGCGCTGCACCAGGTGGCCCGTCGCCACCACGGCCAGGGAGCGCGTGGTCGGGATGCCCAGCGCATGCATCGCCTCGCTGACGATGTATTCGCGCAGCATCGGTCCCACGGCCGCCAACCCGTCACCGCCGCGCGCAAACGGAGTGCGACCCGAACCTTTGAGGTGAATGTCGCGGAGCCGCCCGTCGGGTCGGTGAGTTCGCCGAGCAGCAGGGCGCGACCGTCGCCTAGCTGCGGGACGTATCCGCCGAACTGGTGCCCGGCGTAAGCCTGCGCGACCGGCGCGGCACCGTCGGGGATGTTGTTGCCGACCAGGAAGCGCACCCCGTCGGGACTGCGCAGCCATGCCGGGTCAAGGCCCAGCTCGCCGGCCAGCGGTGCGTTGAGCGCCAGCAGCCGCGGATCCGGGAAGGTCTGAGCTTGCCAACTGACGGCCAGCTCGGGCAGGTCGCTTGCGAAGCGGTCCTGCAAAGCGATGGATATGTCCGGTGCGACGCTCATCCCGTCCAGCCTACGGCCGGTGAGCGGTGTCCGGCCGTGACCAGCGTGACTAACATCGACCAGGCAAACCTTCGTTGATAGGAGCCGTCACCGGAATGCTGGAGCCGCACGAGGTCGACAACCTCTTTCCCGCCGACCTGCCCGCAGCGGCTGAGTGGGAACAGCGCTACCCGCCCCGTGACCTGCCCGCCGATGCTCACGTGACCCGATTGGCTCCGTCGCCGACCGGCTTCATTCACCTCGGTGGGATCTACACCGCGATGATCGACCTGTCGGTCGCGCGCGAGTCAGGTGGCCGCTACTTCGTGCGGATCGAGGACACCGACCAGTCGCGGGAGGTGGCCGGCGCGCACGAACAGTTTGATCGCGCCTTCGCCTACTTTCGGGTCATTCCCGACGAGGGGGTCGGCGCCGGCGGTGAGTACGCGCCCTACCGCCAGTCGGAGCGGGCGACGATCTATCTGAGCTATGCACGCGAGATGTTGCGCTCCGGGAATGCGTACCTGTGTTTCGCCACCTCCGATGAGCTCACCGAGATCCGCACGCGTCAGCAGCAGCTCAAGCGCCCGACCGGCTACTACGGCGAATGGGCGATCTGGCGGGACGCCGATGACGCAGCCGTTCGGGAGCAGTTGGAGCAGGGGACGCCCTATGTGGTGCGCTTCCGCTCGCCCGGTCGCACTGGCGGACGGGCCTCCTTCACCGACGCGATCCGCGGCGAATTGTCGATGGAGGACAACTACAACGACGTGGTCATCCTGAAATCGTCAGCGGCCGTGCAACTTCCGACCTATCACTTCGCGCACGCCGTCGACGACCACTTGATGCGGTGCAACCTGGTGATCCGCGGCGAGGAGTGGTTGTCGTCGACGGCGTTACATCTGCAATTGTTCGAGGCGCTGGGTTTCCAACCGCCCAGCTATGCACACATCGCGCTGCTGATGAAGCAGATCCCGGGCGGTAAGCGCAAGCTCTCCAAACGCAAAGACCCCGAAGCCGATGTCGACTTCTACATCAGCTCGGGCTATCCCGCCGACGCGGTGCTGTATTACCTGCGCGGCCTGGCCAACGGCCGCCTGGCCGAGGTGCCGCTGCCCGAAGCTCTGGCCGCGCCGATCTCGCTGGCCGAGTGCGGCGGCGCCGGCCCGCTGGTGGATCTGGTGAAGCTGGAAGACATCAGCGCCGACCACGTCGCGACGCTGAGCGGGCAGGAGATCTATGCCGCGCTGATCACGTGGTCCTCGGAATTTGATCCCGAAGTGCACGGCGTGATCGACGCTCACCCAGAGCAGACGCTGGCCGCCCTGGCCGTTGAGCGCGACGGCGTCGCCAATCCGCGCAAAGACCTGCGCAAATGGTCAGATTTTCGCGACGCGTACGGGTTCTTCTTCGCCGAACTGTTCACTCCTGTGGCCGCAGACGACGCTCGGCTGGGTGGTTTGCCGGCAGACCTGGTTCGCTCGTTCGCGGGTGACTTCGTCGCGGCCTACCAGGATCTCGACGACTCGGTGCAGTGGTTCCAGCAGATTCGCGACCTGGCCGACAAGTTCGGCTTCGCGGGCAACGCGAAGGAATACAAGAAGAACCCCGACGCCTATCCGGGGTCGATCCGGGAAGCCTCTCAGCTGATTCGGGTCGGGTTGACCGGCTCGACGAAAAGCCCCGACCTGTTCCAGATCGCGCGCACCCTGGGCCGCGACGAAGTGATCCGGCGGATCAGCGCGCTGAGCGCCTAGCGCCGTCAGCCGAGACCATGCTCGATCAGGTCGCGGGCGCGGTCGAGCATCGATGCGAACGGTCCGACCGCGAAGTTCAACATCGCCGACTCCACCCCGGCGTGCGGGCGGGTCGGCGCGATGGCCTCAGCCGCATGCACCGCAGCGGTCAGCCGCTTGGACTCGTCGTCGTTGAGTTGCTCTTGCAGCTTCGGAAACTCGTACTTCTCCTCGTGCAAGGCATGGTCGAGTACCGCATCGCGGAGCTTGGTCAGCTCTTCGATGAATTCCTCTGAGGTGATGTCGATCTTCTCGATGCCGGACAACAACTGTTTGGCGTCGTGCTCCTCCTCGAGGCGCGCATCGACGATCGAGTCGAATGCCTCAACCTCGCGGCGCGCCCGGGGATGCACCACCATCTCCTCGGCGGTCTCATGGACCGCCAGCAACTGACGGAGCTGCACGAACGGCTGCTCCCGCGCCTTCGGATCCGATGCAAGCAGCACCTGGTCGAACATGTCCTCGATCAGGTTGTGCTGCGCTTTGAGAAACGTGACCACGTCGTCGGGCGACGCGATGATCATCTCGGACATGCGATACGCCCTTTTCCTTGGCGGACTCCGGCCGTCAACCGGCTGAGGTGGGCGTACCCCCGCCGAATGCGGCTAAACGCTGTGTTGCTGGCGCTACTCTGCATTCGGCACTGCGTCGAGAAGGAGGAGCGGCCGGGTGGGCTCTGCGGATCACGACGTCGCCGAGATCGACCTCGACGATCTGACCTCGCCCCGGCTGACCGACGTCCAGCGGCAGATCCTGGAATACACGGAGGCCAGGCCGGTCGACTTCGATATCGAGCAGATGCTCGCCGAAGCCGTCGCACAGGCATCGGTCGGTGACGATCTGGACGACGATGACGGTCTCCGCGATCGATTGGCCGCGCACGTCGCCGCGATCGAATCCGACCACGGCCTGACTCAGCTCACCCGCTCATCGCTACGGCAGCGAGTCGTGCGTCTGCTGCGCAACCGGCTGTCGCTGACCGAGCTGATCAAGCGGTATCCCGAGATCGAGTCGATCCCGATCGAAAAGCCGTTCATCGTCGTCGGGATGCCACGCTCGGGGACCACGCATCTGGTGAACCTGATCGCTGCCGATCCGCGGCGGCGGGCCTTGCCGTATTGGGAGAGCCAGGATCCGATTCCCGCTGTCGGCCAAGGCCCCGACAACTTCGGCGTCGATCCCCGCTATGCGCGGGCGAAGGCCGAACACGACGCGCTGATGGCCAGCGCCCCGGTGGTCGCCGCGATGCACGACCGCTTCCCGGAGGCGATCGAAGAGGAAGTCGAGCTGCTCGACCTCGACCTGGCCGGCTACGTCCTGGAATGGCATGCGCGCGTGCCGGATTGGCGCGATTTCTACCTAGGCCTCGATCAGCACCTGCACTACGCGTACCTGAAAAAGGTGTTGCAGGCCCTGACGTTCCTGCGGGGCCCGCGAACCTGGGTCCTCAAGAGCCCGCAGCATTGCGAGCAACTCGGTCCGCTGATCTCGACCTTCCCCGATGCCACAGTAGCCTTCACGCATCGCGATCCGGTCGCGGTGATCCAATCGGCGATCACGATGATGGCCTATTCGGATCGGCTGCGCCGCACCAGCATCGAGCCGGGCTGGCTGCTCGACTATTGGGCCGACCGGGTCCATCGACTGCTCGGCGCGTGCGTGCGCGACCGCGATCTGGTGCCGGCGGATCGCAGCATCGATATCAGCTTCCACCACCTCAACGGCAACGAATTGCCATTACTCGAGCAGCTTTACCGTTGTGGCGACGTCGATTTGACGCCGAAAGTGCGTCAGCGATTTCAGCACTACCTGGACGGCAATCCGCGCGGCAAACATGGCAGCATTCGCTACGATCTGCAACGGCATTTCGGCATATCGCCCGACGAGTTGCGGCAGCGGTTCGACTTTTACTTCGAACGCTTCGATGTGCGGCCCGAATGAAGGAGTCACCAGCGATGTTCGAGCCGATCTATCGCAGCCGGCCGGGCGCCGACGCGCTGTCACCGGCCTGTGCCGACGCGGCCGAGCGGATCGCCCCGAGACTGTGGTGCTCGCCGGGCCTGTCGAACTCCTACCTGCTGACCACCGACGAGGGCAGGGTGATCGTCAACACCGGGATGGGCTTCGAAGGACCGGTGCACCGCGCCAACTTCGACGCGGTGGACTCCTCGCCGGTGCGCTACATCATCTTCACGCAGGGCCATGTCGACCACGTCGGCGGCCTGGACAGCGTCCGTGATCCCGACACCGTCGTTGTCGCACAAGCGAACTGGACGATGTGGAGAGACGACAATGAACGGCTGATTCCATACCGGGCCAACCGAAGCGCGTTCGCCTTCAAGAACACCCTGGCGACCGGCATCCAGGCCATCCAGCGCCGACTCGGTACCAAGCGTTTACCGGGCCAGAGCGTCCCGACCGTTGACCTCGACTTCCAGGACACCCTGACGCTGGAGGTCGGCGGTCGCCGGATCGAGCTGATCGCGGTGCCGGGTGGGGAAACCAACGACTCGCTAGTGCTGTGGCTGCCCGATGAGCGAATCTGTCTCTGCGGGAACACATTCGGTCCGATATTCGGGCACATCCCCAATCTGGTCACGATGCGCGGTGACCGCTACCGCGACGCGCTGACCGCGATCGCATCGGTTGAGCGGGTGCGGGCGCTGCAACCCGAGATGCTGGTGACCGGTCACTTCGCGCCGATCACCGGCGCCGAGCGTATCGATGCCGAGCTGACTCGACTGCGTGCGGCCCTCCAATATGTTCACGACCAGACGGTGGAGGGCATGAACGCCGGCAAGGATGTTCGGACGTTGATGCGCGACATTGCGTTGCCTGCCGAATGCGAAGTGGGGCAAGGCTACGGGAAAGTGGCCTGGGACGTGCGGGCCATCTGGGAGAACTACTCGGGCTGGTTCCATCACCGTTCGACCACCGAGTTGTACCCGGTCGGTTTCGACGAGGTGGCCGCCGACGTGGTCGAGCTGGCCGGCGCCGACTCGCTCGTGCAGCGGGCGCGCGACCACCTCGCGGCCGCCCGGCCGCTGCACGCGATCCACCTGGCCGAGTTGGTGGCCGACCACTCCGGCGCACGCGACGTGCTGAAGCTGGCGCATGAAAACCTGCTGGGGGAAAGCGCGAACTTCTGGGAACGGGCCTGGCTCACCGAACAGATCGAGAAGAACTCATGACCGGTCGGGTCAGCTTCGACTTCAGCGGGACGACGGTGCTGATCACCGGTGGCACCAGCGGGATCGGCCATGCGACGGCGTCGTTGTTCCGGGATGCCGGCGCCGACGTCACCATCACCGGGACGAGGGCCGCAGCCACCGACTACGACGTCGACCTGTCCGGCATGACTTACCGCCAGTTAGCGGATCACCGACCACGACTCGGTGGCCGCATTAGCCGGTAATTTCAGTCAGCTCGATGTGTTGGTGAACAATGCGGGTGCGAATTTCCCTGGCGGCCTTGACGAGTCCAAGCCGGACGGGTTCGAGGCGTCGGTGGCGCTCAACTTGACCGGGCCATACCGCCTGACCGTCGGCCTTTACGGCGCGTTGAAGGCGTCGTCTGCGACCGGGGGAGCGAGCGTGGTCAACCTGGCGTCGATGTCGGCGTTGCGTTCGGTGTCCATGGTGCCCGGCTACAGCGCCGCGAAGTCCGGTGTCATCAACATCACCCGAAACCTCGCGGTCAAGTGGGCGGACAAGGGAATTCGGGTCAATGCCGTCGCGCCCGGTGCGATCGACACCCCGATGACAGCGCCGATGCACGGCGCGGCCCAGATTGTGGAGGCCGAACTGGCGCACATCCCGCTGCGCCGCTTCGGATCCGTCACCGAGATCGCACCCACCATCGCATTTCTGTGCACCGAACAATGCAGCTACACCAGTGGAGCAGTATTCGTTGTCGACGGCGCATCCGACTGCGTCTGAAACGGTAAGGAAAACAATGACATTCGCGCTCAATCCCGGGACTACTACCACACCGGTATCGTCGTGCCGGATCTCGACGTCGCGATGCAGCGCCTGAGTGCGGTGGCGGGCTACACCTGGATCACCCCGCTGACGTACACGCTGCCCTTTCGGACCGTGAACGGATCCCGCGAGCTCACTTCGACATTCGTGTATTCGCTGCAGGCGCCGCACGTGGAGCTCATTCAGCAGGTACCCGAGAGCCCATGGACGGCGGCGGCCGGTAACTCCGTGCATCACCTCGGCTATTTCGTCGACGACCTCGCCGAGACCGCCAAGGCGCTGGAAGACAACGGCTTCGCCTTCGAGGCGACCGCCGACGTTTCGCCGCCGGACTTGGCGCTCTTCGCGTATTACATCGACGCGTTCGGCACCCGCATCGAGATCGTCGACCGCAAGCTGTTCCCGGACTTTCCCGCATTCTTGAAGTCGGCGGCGCCGCCGGCCGACGCCTGATCGGAGGCCCGACGTGCTGCCGGTCCTGCGATTCAACTTCGCCTCGCCACATGGGGAGGCCCGTACTCAGGGCGAATTGATCCGTGCGGCAATCGAATTGGCGCAATGGGGTGAATCGCGGGGATCTTGACGGTGAGCATCGACGAGCACCACGCGACTGGCCACGGGTGGAGTTGCAACCCGATCCTGGCCGGCCGGCATGTTCCTTGCGCCGACGTCGACGCTGATCGCCAGTGTGGACTGCGCTCTCGGGCCGCTGTGGAACCCCGTCCGGCTCGCCGAGGACATCGCGTTGGTCGACAACATGAGCCGCGGCCGACTGCACACCACGGTGGGTCTGGGCTATCGAATCGTCGAATATGACGCGCTCGGAATGGATTTCAGCCAACGTGGCCCGCTGATGGACAGCCTGATCGAGCGGATGCTCGCGGTGTGGTCGGACACCGGTTCCTACACCCGGCCGCACCCGCCGCTGTACGTCGGCGGCGGCGCCCGCGTCACCGCGCGGCGCGCGGCGCGGTTTCGGTTGCCGCTCAGTCTGGCCGACCACCTGCCCGACATCGCCGATCACTACCGGGAGCTGTGCGCGGAGGCCGGGCTGGCACCGCTGATCATCATGCCGGGCCCGGTCAACCGCGGAATGATCTACCTGCATGAAGATCCCGACCGGGGGTGGGCCGAGCTCGGGGAACACATCCTCTGGGAGGCAGTCACTTACGGCGGGTGGTCGTCGGATCAACGCTCGCTGATGCACCTACCCGGAGTGCAGACGCTCGACGAAGTACGCGCTTCGGGCCGTTACCGCTTCCTGACTCCCGCCCAGCTGATCGCCGAGGTCCGCGAGGGCTCCGATTACGGACCGCTGGTGCTGCATCCGCTAGTCGGCGGCATGCCGATTGACGAAGCGTGGAAATCGGTTCACCTGCTGGCCGACAAGGTGTTACCGGCGTTGCGCTGACCGATGTGTTCGAATCGCGCGCGGCGGGTAATCGTCCTGCAAGTGTCGTGAATTTCGAGCAGGTATGGGAAACGCATGAAGATTGTGTCGAGCAAGTTACTCGGACTGTCCATGGGTGCCGGTGCGCTCATTGCCGCTGTCGGTCTCAGGGTACAGCCAGGGCCACGTCGCGGCCGACATCCAGGCCGCCCCGGTTGCGCCTGCGCACTTCAGCCCGCCGCCGCCCTCGCCGCCGCCCCCGCCTCCACCGCCGGTGCCGGCTTACGACCCGAACCAGGACTACTGGACCGGACAAGGTAGCGCCGGTGGAGCGCCCGGTGGTGCGGGCGGCGGCTAGTCCTCAGTAGTCGTGGCGGGCCAGCCGGCCGTCGCCATCGCGGTCTTCGCCGAATACTGACACCACCGCGGGCACCATCTCACTGGTGACGAGTCCGTGTTCGGCCGTCAGCTCGTCAACGATGTCGAAGCTACGCTCGATCCACTCCGGGGTGTCGATGATGATCGTGACCACGGGCATCCGACGCGTCAGTTGAAAGAGCTTGTCTCCGTGGGGTTTGTGATCGCCGTGAAATCCCCAGACCCCACGCAGCACAGTTGCGCCGCGCGCCATCCCGGATTCGAGTAGCTGGTGCACCAGCGCGCGGTGGATCGGCACGCCGTCATGAGTGGTGGCTTCGCTGGTGTGCACCATCAGCTTCTGCCACAGCGGCCGCCCCTGGTCGTCGGTGTCGGGCAGCCGGTGCGGCCGGGCGAATCAGTTCGCCGCCGCGCTTGCACAGCCGCACCCGTTCGACGGTGAGCAGCGCGCGAGGCGCCAGGGCGCTGAGTTCGGTGACGACAGCTGACACCTTCGCCGCGGTCCCGACCGAGACGATCATCAGCGGAACGTTGACGTTGCGGCTGAAGAACGCGGCGCGGTAGCGCTCGCCGTGTGCGGTGCCGTCGACGCCCAAAAAGACTGCGCCACCGGAGAATCCTCGCCGATGCAACAGATCGCAGACCGCGCGGGAGGCCGGCTGGCGGCCGATACGCTCCTGGCGTCCCAGGTAGACCGTGAGCTTGACCGCGTCGTCGTTGCCGTTCTCGACCGTGTCACCCCCGGCGACCAACCGCGCGCGTTCCAGGGTCACCAGCCCGTCGCCCGTCATCGCAACCACCTCGTCGACCAGGCTGCTGATCTTCGACTCGACATCGACCGCCGCGATCGCCACCGGCGGATCCTCGGACAGGCTCAGAGACTCGTCGGTGCGCAGCACGTGGCGTGGGCCGAAACTCGCGATGCCGCGCAGCATCACGCTGGTCGCGACTTCTCGGGTGTCGAACAGGTCGAGCATCGCGTCGGCCAGAAAGCCGGGCCGCCGTCCGTCGCGGGCGACGCGCTGGCGTTCACCGAAATAAGTCGTGAGCTTGAGACAGGGCTGGTTCACAGCTGGCTCCCGATCCACTGCCCGAGCAGCGCCGCCCCGATGCCCAGCACGATGCTGGCGACGATATTGGCGGCGGCGTTGCGGATCTGCCGTTCTTCGCCGAGGCGCTGCGTTTCCAGCATCCACGTGGAGAACGTGGTGTACGAGCCGACGAAAGCGGTGCCGGCGAGCAGAGCGGCGTAGCGATTCAACGCCAGCGCTCCGAGAAACCCGAGCAGCGCGGCGCCGCTGATGTTGACCGCCAGCGTCCCGATCGGCAGGCCCCTAAGCGACGGGACTTGCCCGCCCGGCGGGCGACCGCGCCGTCCAGCAGGAACCGCAGCACCGCTCCCAGCCCGCCCGCGAGAATCACCCCGAGCCAGATCATTGGCGCCGCTCCTCCTCAGAGCTGCGCTCTGCATCGTCGCCGGCGGTCAGCACTAGCGCACCGCCGCCCGGCGAACCAGACCGGACGCCAGATGCACCGCGAGCAAACCCAAAACGACGCTGGCGCAGGTGTATCCGATCGCCAGACCGTAGTGGTGATGTTCGATCATCCGCAGCGTCTCGACCTGCATGGTGGAGAAGGTGGTCAGCCCGCCGCATACGCCCGTGCCGAGCAGCGGACGCCGGTAACTCGACAGCGGCAACCGCTCCAGCAGTCGCGTCGTGAAATAGCCCAACATGAACGCGCCGACGATGTTGACGGTGAAGGTCGGCCAGGGCCAACGCGCCGGATCGGCGGTCACCAGAAGGCTCAGACCGGTGCGGGCCAGCGTGCCCAACGCGCCCCCGACGAACACTGCGGCCAACTCCCGGTAGTCGCGCGGCGACGCGGAGCTTGCCACTGGTCGAAATCCCCTCCGTTGCAGGCGGTGCTCAGGCAGCTTAAGCGGCAGAATCAAGGGCATGGTGGCCAACCCTCGTGCCGGTCAGCCGGCCCAGCCCGAAGACCTCGTCGATCTGCCCCATCTGATCACTGCGTATTACTCCATCGAACCCGATCCCGACGACGTCGCCCAGCAGGTGGCGTTCGGGACATCGGGTCATCGCGGCTCGGCCCTGAACGGTGCATTCAACGAGGCGCACATCCTGGCCATCACGCAGGCGATCGTCGAGTACCGCGCGGCCCATGGAACCACCGGCCCGTTGTTCATCGGCCGTGACACCCACGGGCTCTCGGAGCCGGCGTGGGTATCGGCGCTCGAGGTGCTGGCCGCCAACGACGTCGTCGCCATGATCGACTCAGCCGACCGCTATACGCCCACTCCGGCGATCAGTCATGCGATCCTCACCTACAACCGGGGCCGCAGCGACGCACTGGCCGACGGGATCGTGGTGACGCCGTCGCACAACCCGCCCTACGACGGCGGCTTCAAGTACAACCCGCCCAACGGTGGTCCGGCCGACACCGATGCGACCAATGCAATCGCCAAGCGCGCCAACGAGATTCTGCGCAGTGGCGAGGCGGTGAAGCGGGTGCCGCTTGCCCGCGCGCTAAAGGCCGCCCAGCGTCACGACTACATGGATGCCTATGTCGCCGACCTGCCGAACGTCGTCGACATCGACATCATCCGCAAGGCCGGGATCAGGATCGGCGCCGATCCGCTTGGCGGTGCCAGCGTGGACTACTGGGCCGCGATCGGGGAGCGGCATCGGCTGAACCTGTCCGTCGTCAACCCATTGGTCGACGCGACCTGGCGGTTCATGACACTCGACCACGACGGCAAGATCCGGATGGACTGCAGCTCACCGGACGCGATGGCTGGGCTCATCCGAACGATGTTCGGCAACCCCGACCACTATCAGATCGCCACCGGCAACGACGCCGACTCCGACCGGCACGGCATCGTCACACCCGATGCCGGTCTGATGAACCCGAACCACTACCTGGCGGCGGCCATCGACTACCTCTACACCCACCGCCCGTCCTGGCCGGGCGGCATCGCCGTCGGCAAGACCGCGGTCAGCTCGTCGATCATCGACCGCGCGGTCGACGGCATCGGACGCAAACTCGTCGAGGTGCCGGTCGGGTTCAAGTGGTTTGTCGACGGCCTGATCGGCGGCACCATCGGCTTCGGCGGCGAAGAGTCGGCGGGGGCGTCGTTCCTGCGCCGCGACGGATCGGTGTGGACCACCGACAAGGACGGCATCATCCTGGCTTTGCTGGCCAGCGAGATCCTCGCCGTCACCGGGGCCACGCCGTCGCAGCGGTATCAGGAGCTGACTGGGAAGTACGGGGCCCCGGTGTATGCGCGAATCGACGCGCCGGCCGACCGCGAGCAGAAAGCCCGGCTGGCGAAGCTGTCGCCGGAGCAGGTCAGTGCCACTGAGCTGGCCGGGGAGCAGATCACCGCGAAGCTGACGACAGCGCCCGGCAACGGCGCGCCGCTGGGCGGTTTGAAGGTGACCACGGCCAATGCCTGGTTCGCTGCGCGGCCGTCGGGCACCGAAGATGTCTACAAGATTTACGCCGAATCGTTTAGTGGGTCTGAGCACTTAGCCGAGGTGCAGCGTGAAGCGCAACAGGTTGTGGATAAAGTCATTGGGTGATCCTCGTCGCCCCACGGGCCCGCTACACGGCGTGGCGCCGCGATAAGACGAGTCTGCCGCGTGAAGCGTGGGTGCTGATCTCGGCGAACGTGGTGTCCGCGCTGGGCTACGGCGTCGTGTCGCCAGTGCTGCCGGCTTTCGCTCGCACATTTGGCGTCAGCATGAGTTCGGTGACGCTGGCGATCACCATGTTCTCGGTTATGCGGCTGTGCTTCGCGCCGCCCAGCGGAATGATGGTGCAACGGTGGGGAGAGCGTCCGGTCTATCTGGCCGGGCTAATTATCGGCGCATTGGCCACCGGCGCTTGCGCATTCGTGCATAGCTTACTGGGAATTGTTGGTATTCCGCGCGATTGGTGGCGTCGGATCGACGATGTTCTTCATTTCGGCGCTGGGTCTGATGATTCGGATCAGCCCGGTCGACGCGCGCGGTCGGGTCGCCGGCCTGTTCGCCAGCTCGTTTCTGATCGGCCTTGTCGCCGGGCCGCTAATGGGCAGTCTCACAGCGGGTTTGGGGCTGCGGGCACCGTTTGTGATCTACGGAGCGGTGACACTGGTGACAGCGGTGGCGGTTGCCTACAGCTTGCGGCACTCGACGCTGAGCGATCGGGTCGAGCATGCGGATGCCGAGGTGACGCTGCGGATCGCGCTGCGTCATCGCGCGTACCGCTCGGCGCTGGTGTCGAACTTTGCGACGGGCTGGTCGGTGTTCGGGGTGCGGATGGCCGTTGTGCCGCTGTTCATCGCCGACGTGCTGAACCGTGGGCCGCGGATGACCGGGCTGGCATTGGCAATGTTCGCGGCCGGCAATGTCGCTGTCGTGCTGCCCAGTGGCTATCTATCCGACCGAATCGGCCGGCGTCTGTTGCTGATCGGCGGATTGCTGGCTTCCGGTGTTGCCACCATCGGTATGGGGGCATCGACCTCGATGACGTTCTTTCTGGTCGCGGCGTGCGTGGCAGGAGCGACGTCGGGCGTGTTCGCGTCACCACAACAGGCCGCGATCGCCGACATACTCGGCAACGGAGCGAGGGCAGGCACCGCCGTCGCGGCGTTTCAGATGGTGGCCGATCTTGGCGCCATCGTCGGCGCGATCGCGGTCGCCCACATCGCCGAGCATGTCGGGTTCGGTTGGGGTTTCACGGTCAGCGGGCTCATCCTGATGGCCGCCGCGGTGGTGTGGGTGTTCGCGCCCGAGACTCAGTGCACAGAAGCGTTGACGCCGGTGGATGAGGCGGCCTGAGCAGCGACTTTGAAGGCTGGCTGGCCGTGGTGTAACTTCGACAGGCACATCTTTGGGGCTATGGCGCAGTTGGTAGCGCACCACACTGGCAGTGTGGGGGTCAGGGGTTCGAATCCCCTTAGCTCCACCAGGAGAAACCCGCTTTGAACTGGTGTTCAAAGCGGGTTTCTCGTTTGCGGATGTCGACGGGGCGAACGTCATTTGTCCTAACTCTGTCCTACCGCGCTTGCCGAGAACACCGCCGACGCAGCGGTCAGGCGGTCGTCGGTGACCCGCCCGTAGACCGCCTGTGTCATGCGTTCGGTGTGGCCATGCCAGGCAGCGACCACATCGGCCGCGATACCCGCCGCGCGCATCCGCGAGATATTCGAGTGCCTCAGCTTGCCGAGCGTGATTGCCTTGAGCCCTGCCGCCTTGCGCTGGGCGGTGAACTCGCGGGAGTATTCGCGAACCGGCAACCAAGTGCCGTCGACCCGCGAAAGCAGCAGGTCATCGTCGGCGAGAGGTCGACCCACCGCCAGGCGCTCACGTTGGTGGGACGTGCGCATCGCCCTCAGCATCGCCAGTTCGCGGGGCGGCAACGGCAGATCGCGGGCGCTGCGATCAGTCTTGGTCGCCACAATGGTGTCGCGGCCGTTTACATCAACACGGGTCCGCCGCGCCGAGCGACGGTGAAGCGGAAAACTTCTCCTTCACAGTTCGAGGCATCAAGATCGGTGATGAGCCGATGCGGGATCTTACGGGACCCGGCAGTGTGACTGCTGTCGTCGGTGCGAACAACGTAGGCAAGACCACGTTGCTGCACTTTCGTGCGATTGCTCAGAATTCGCGCCCCCTCCGCGTCACTCCACGTCACCCCGGGGATGACTCACCGAGTAGAACGTCCGCATCTCTCCAAGACTGGTCCGCTTTGGCTCCCGTTAGGCATTCTTCCTCTTGGAACTTGGCACGGGTGAGACCACGCTTTCGTGCGTCAGCAGCCTTCCTTGCTGATGCAAGTCGAGATTGATCGGAGTCGGGGCGGCGAAAAACTTGCCATCTTTGAGCAGGGTCGGAACCGAGTTTTCCCTCACTCCGAGATGCTCAGATATCTGCCTCCGCGTCGCACCACCGGCCTGAAGTTCCACGGCGATGCGACAGCGGTCGAGCCTGTGGGCGCGTGCTTGCGCGTTCGTTGCATTCTGGCCACCCGCGTTGGGGGAGTCGGCCGATCCAGTCCTCCGGACAGGCCTTGCTGCAAGAGGAAGCAGTTGTTCGGACCGTGGTCGGTCATCTACGGGCGGTAGCCATTTCGCGAAAATGGCAGGCAGCTCCCGCCAGTCGGCCATCGTAACTGTCACGATAGGGATGTTGTACCGTTGAGCCAGCCGTATCTTATGTTCCGCCTTCGTCATGTACACCGGGTTGTTGGTAAAGCCGCGAGCCTCGGACGAAGGTTCCGTCCGCTAGTCGCCAGTCTGCTTGGTAACCCCAGAGATTCATCTCGGGGTCGAAGGGATAGACCGGCTCGGTTTCGTGTTGAATTCCGTTCTCGTAGAAGAGTCGTCAATCTGTCGCTCAAATAAGGATCGGCAGATGTGCGCTTCCTTGGCCATAACGGTGACACCGCGGCTTGATCGAATCGCATCCGCTAGAAGCCTTGCTTCACCAAGCCAGTCCGTCCAGGAGTAGACCTTTGGGTGTCCGCCGGGAACGGCGTAGCCAAGCCTCGCGTAAGCATCCGGCGTTTCGTAACGGTGCCGTGCATCAGGTTTTAATCGGGCTGCATGACAGCGGACCTGACCCCAGCGGCTGCTGAACGGTCGGAGTCTCACGTCATTCGAGGTAAGCCGCGTCGAGTACCCAAGGCCCCGCGTCAGCGTAGTCCGGCGATTGCGATCGCGAAGTCCAGCAAAGTCCCCCCACGTCCGCGGGCCCAGCGACTTGCAGAGCTGGCGGTGTCACACGCTTGTCACAACTGGGTGCAAACTCGACGGTCCATCCCGCGACGGCATGAGACGGTCTCAGCTGGTCAGATCGCTCTGAGGGTCATTGCACGACAACGGAATTCAGCCGATGTCCGACTGGGGGTCCAGTGGTCGCAGATTCAATTTCGTCAGGTCGATCCAGCGGAATGTATTGCGACTAGAAGATGACGGACGGCGGTCGCCGACGCCGGCGTGTTGTGAGGATTTTCTTCACTGCTATCAAGGTCCAGCGGGGTGAAGCATCAAGTAACTGACGGAGCGGACACAAACGGACACAACACCCTCGCCACCGACCTTGTGTCCTTTGTGTCCGTTCCGTCACGCAACTCAAGGGGTTGCGATCGTGACGGACGAACGGTGCCGATTCGGCCACGACATGTCCGGCCATGGCGGCTATGTGAAGCACTCGCGCCGAGTGTGCCGCGAGTGCTTCACCATCCATCACGACGCCTTTGTCGAATGGGAGCACGATGCCGCCGAGCGCCGCAGGATCCCAGCGTCGGTGGTGTTCCCGGCACCTGTAGCAGCTCACCACGCCTCCCTGCCGGGCTTGGTGACATTCATTCGCGATTCGAGACGAGTTTTTGAGGCCGTCATTGTGTCGCCTATTCCGAGACAGTCTTCAGTGCCGCTCGGGCCTGGTCAATTTGGTCGGATGCGTATGTCACCATGACCGCCGTGGTCATGTTTGCGCCCGTGTGGGCGAGCGAGTCATAGGTCTGGTTGCTGAGAACATCGCGAAGGTGGGTGATCGCGGTATTGAACTCGGGGATGAATGCCGTGGTGAAGGGGTTGCGAGCTGAACCGCCGGAGATGGTGGCCGAGGACTCGTAGTGTCCGAGCCGGTCGAGCACGACCGCGAGGATCACTAAGGTGGTGTTCATTTGGTTGGTGTTGCCCGAATTGTGGTAGTTCCGTAGCGCCACAGTCAGGTGATCGAGTGCGGCCAGAGGGTCACCGTGTGCGGCCTCAAGGCGGCCCAAAGTAGACGCCATGTCGGATTCGTAGCCCCGCTGACCGTTGTCCTGGGCGATCGTCAGGCCCCGTCGCAGCGCCGCCATTGCGCGGGCGGGGTCGGCTTCCCGGAAGATGTAGCCGTGAGCGAGTAACGCTACCGACAAGGCAGTCGGGTTGTCGCTGACCTCGGCGGCCTCAATCAGACCGGTTGCGGCGGACAACGCCTCGTCGCGCCACCCGGCGGCCGCCAGTGCGAGGACGAGGCTTGCCCGGGCGACTGGGTTCGCGCCGCGCCCGCGTGCAAGTTGGGCGCGGGCTGACTCGGCCCATCGTTCGGGCTGGCCGATGGCCAGATACGCAGAGCCGATCAAGCCATCGACGCCGAATGGCACCGCGCAGTGTTCGCTGCTGAGCAGCGGCTGGCAGGCGTCGGTGTAGCCGATAGCGGCCTCGACTCGGCCGGCCATCCAGCACACCGACGCGATCACATACAGGAACGCAAGGCGGGGATGGTCGTCAGCCAGGGCAGGCTCGATCACTTCTTCAACCCAGGTGATCGGTTCACAGTTCCCCGTTATGTAACCGAGAAATCCCGCGTATGCCGCGATCGTGGCGGCGACATCGAGATCGCCCTGATCGGCCGCCCACCGAAAGGCGGTGCGCAGATTCGCGGTCTCGGTGATGAACCAGGTGTAGACCTCGCGTTGTCGGGGACTGTCCCACAGGGCCAAAATGTCGGCCTCGCACCCGGCGAAATAACGGGCGTGCACGTCGCGCGCGTCGGTGGCGTCGCCACTGGCGGCGAGTTGTTCCTCGGCGAACTGGCGGATCGTCTCCAACATCGAAAACCGGGTCCGTCCCGTTGACCGGTCGGCCGTGAGCAGTGACTTGCGCACAAGGGCGTCCAGCCGATCAAGGACAGCGTAATCGTCGACGTCATCGGCTCCCGCTACGGCCCGGGCGCTCTTCAACTCGAATCCGCCGGAGAACACCGAACACCGTGCCAACAAGAACTTTTCGGCGCCATCGAGGAGGTCGTAGGACCACGCCACTGTTTGGCGCAACGTCTGGTGGCGTTCCAATCCGCGCCGCGATCCCACCAGCAGCTTGAAACGGTCATCGAGGCGATCCCGCACCTCTGCCGCCGTCATCGAGGACATCCGCGAGGCCGCCAACTCGATCGCCAGGGGTATCCCGTCGAGGCGACGACAAATGTCCTCTACTGCAGTCACCTCTTCAGCAACGCCGTCGGAAACCATGCTTTGGGCGCGTTCGACGAATAACGCAATTGCCGCACCGCCGCTCAGTGAAGGTACCCGCCACAACCGTTCTTCGGCGATGCCGATTCCCTCGCGACTGGTGGCCAAGACCGTCACGGTCGCCGAGGTCGCGAGGATCGCCTCGACCACATCCGCGACGCTGTCAACGACGTGCTCACAATTGTCGAACACCAACAGTCGCGACCGGCCCTCCAACGCCGCGGCCACCGACTCGCTGACGGTCTTGCCCGGTTGCTGCGTGATTCCCAACACGGCTGCCACCGCATCCGGTACCGCAGCAGGATCAGCGACCGTCGCCAACTCGAAAACCCAGACCCCGTCGACAAATTCGTCAGCCAACCGCGTGGCGACTTCCAGTGCCAGCCGGGTCTTGCCAACTCCGCCGACGCCCGTCAATGTCACCAACCGATGCGAGCGCAGGGCCGCTTGAAGATCGGCGACCTCGGCGTCGCGGCCGATCAAGCTGGTGATCGCCGGACGCAAATTTCCGGGATTCGAGTCGACTCCATGCAAGGGCGGAAAGTCCGTGCCCAGTCCCGCCGCACGGACCTGGAACAAACCAACCGGGATTGGCAAATCCCGTAATCGTCGCGGCCCCAAATCCACCAGATCGACGCCGGTGATCAGACTCACCGTCGAGTCGGCCACCAGAATCTGGCCGCCATGCCCGGCGGCCATCACCCGCGCCGCACGATTGAGCACCGCACCGAAGTAGTCTGCTCCGCGCAGTCCTGCTTCGCCGGTAGCGATCCCCATACGCACCGGCAATTCCAGTTTTCGCTGCGCGGCTACGGCCGCATCCACCGCTGCCCTTGGTGATGAGAACGCGGCGCACACCCCGTCACCGGTGTGCTTGAACAACCAGCCGCCGTGCGCCTCGATCGCCGCCCCCAGTACCTCGTCATGGGCGACCAGCGCTACGCGCATCTCATCGGGGCCGGCCTCCCATCGACGGGTTGAACCCTCGACGTCGGTGAACAGAAATGTCACCACCCCCGAAGCAGGATCCCGCGCGGACACCCGCACAGAATGTCACCTTTTGATCGTCAGCGGGTTGGCAGATCGTGATCAGTGACGCGGGCGTCCGGCACGGGCGTCCGGTAGCACCCCCGGCAGGCGCCGACCAGAAATTTGATGAACAGCCGAACGGTTCGGCGTTTTGCTCCCCGTAGTCAGGGCAGCAGGTCAACCCCGGCGGGATGACTACCCCCGGCTGATCCGCATCCCTGCGTCGAGAGTGTGTGGCGAAATGTCCGTATTTTCTGAGTGGATCTCCCAACTTCGCGCCGCGCGTCAGCGGGCCTACCAGCGCAGCGCAGCCATCTTGACGACCGCCAAGCACGAAGCGCGGGGCATCGTGACCGAGCGCGAGCAGCGCGACCTCAGTGCCGCGACCGACGACCTCTGCGAACTGGACCGGCGGCGCGCCACGGCTGACCTACGGCACCCTTCGTTGCGTCCTAGCGATGTCCAAAGACAAGCGACGACCCGCTGCAACACGGTGAACGTATCAGCATGAGAATTGTCCATCTAGCTGTACAGATCGCCACTCCGTGGCCGACGCAAACCCATGTCAAGGCCCTGAGACTGCCGGGCCCAGCGCGACGTGTGGAAGCGTGGATCAACGACGCGCTTCATCGGCGTCCAGATAGTCGAGCAGGCGTTGCATGGTCGCGCACATCTGGCCGAAGGACTGCGTACCGACAACCGTCGACCACTGTGCTTCGATCGTGGCCACACGGTCGCCGGCATGGGCCATGACTCCACGTCCCCGGTCGGTCAGGCAGATGAGCTTGGCACGTCCGTCGCGGGGGTCTGGTTGCCGCTCCAGGTAACCGAGCTCTTGGAGGTCATTCACGAGCTCTGAGGTGGCAGCCAAGCTTAATTGAGCGCGGGCGGCGACGGCGGTAAGCCGCACGCCACCCATGCCGATCGCCCCGAAGATTTGCAGGTGCGGGTCACGAATATCGCCGTACCCCGCCGCGGCGGCGGGGGCGGACAGTTCGCGTCGGAACTCGCGCAGTAGCCGTATGAGCAACTGACCAATAGCCAGACGATCGGTCGGCAAATCTCTTGACGTGACCATGCGAACACAGAATACTACGGGTACCGAAGTTTCGGTTTCCGAAGTATTTATGGAGGCGTCATGGTCGCGCACACTTCCCGATTCGGCGCTAGTGCCCACGTCCCTGGGGCGGTTGAACGTGGCGCAGGCCGGCGTGGGACAGCCGGCACTGCTGTGGCACAGTCTGTGGGTCGACTCTCGCAGCTGGGGCTCGCTGGTGGATTCCCTTGGTGCGCACCGACGCTTGGTGATTATCGATGGCCCCGGATACGGGCGCAGCGATCCCATCCATCGCGACTTCACCCTCGACGACTGCGCGCGCGCCGCCGGCGAAGTCATCGATCATCTCGGCATCACCGAACCTGTCGACTGGGTGGGTAACGCATGGGGTGGCCACGTCGGCATCACGTTGGCCGCCGATCAACCACACCGCCTGCACAGCCTGGTGACGATCGCCGCACCACTGCTGCCGGTCGGCGCTCGGCAACGCTGGACCCAGACCTATCCGCTCGCCATGCTCTATCGCCTCACCGGCCCAAACCGGTTGATTACCAAGGCATTGTTCGACGCGTTACTCGGTTCCGATGCGATCAAGGCACACCCTGACCGGGCCGCCGACCTCATCCGCGGCTTCACGGAGGCTGATCGGGACTCGATACGCCGCACGGTCCGGTTCATGAATCGTTGGCGCGCGCTGACCGACACCCTGCCCAGTGTCAACGTGCCCACGTTGTTTCTCACCGGCGATCTCGACGATCAGCATTGGCGCCCTGCCGACGCCCAGGCTGCCGCCGCCACGATGCCCAACGCGCAAGTAGTAGCGCTTACCGGCGCTGGACACGTCGGCCCACTCCTGGTCGACGCCGATCTCATCGCCCGCACGGTCACCGAATTCTGGAGAACGCTGCGGTAACGTGCACCGGCGCAAATCAAACATCCACGTGCGCAAGCACTTTTACGCTAATGTGTGACGGGGTCGGGGTGGCAATCAGCAGATGGGGCGCATCGTGAGCCTGGCTGATTCGATGGTGTTCGACTCCGAGCCCCGCGCCGCGTAGCGTGTCGATCACCTCGGATACCGAGCGGAGGTGGAAGCCGTGCCCCGTGAACGGCATCCTGGCCACACATCTGGTTCCGCCACTCCGACGACGATCCGACCCACGCTTGCGACCACCCGAGCGAGCTCGGTGAACGCAGGCTCCAGCTCACCGATGAAGTAGATGGTGTTGACGGTAACGATGCCATCCAGCGCGCTGTCGGCGAAGGGCAGGTGCGTCAATGACCCGGTATGCAAGGCCAGCCGCCCGGCCGCGATCTCGCGGCGGTATCGACGCCTGGCCTGGCTGAGCATCGTGTCCGACACCTCGACACCGTGCACCCGGCCCGATTGACCGACGCTGTCGAGTAGGAACTTCAGCCCGACGCCGCCGCCGAACCCGACGTCGGCCACCACCGCCGCCGCATCAGGTCGCAGCGCCTGCACTGCGGCGCTCACGAAGCGTCGGTTGCCACGATTGAGCGCCGCACCGATCAACCGACCCCGCAGACCACTTGGGTGACCCAATTGCTTAGCGATACCCGCCATGAGGGCGCCCCGGACAGCCATCTGACGACCGTACCGGCATAGGTCCAGACACCGCACGGGACAAGAAAACAACGGGAATAAGTGCGTTTCCCCTTAGCTCCGCCAGCAAAAACCCCCAGGCAACTATGCCTGGGGGTTTTTGCTACAAGGACCTTGTGTGGGTCGAATGGCCTAACTCTGTCGCTTGCAAGCCGTGACCCGCCCGCGGTTCGTGCACAACGATCCCGCAGCTTTGCCGGTTCACGGATTCGGTATCCCTGGTGTCATCGCTCCCGGTATCCCCGGTGTTACTTGCAACGCCGGTGCTGTTGGCCCCCGTGCCGGGATCGGTCGTCCCGGTATTTCCGGTGCTTCCGCCGGTCGCTCATCTGGCGGGACTCCCTCAGTCGGTAAAACCGGTTCGCCCCAAAAACCGTTCGGCGCCATGTGGTCTTTGCAGAAATTCGTAGAGTTCATCACCACCATGTATTCCCTCCACAAGCCTGGCGGGTTAGGTGCCGGTGCCATCGCGCCGTCTGGACAGCGCCACGTGCAACTTAAAGCGCCGATACCTGCGCCACCGAATGCGAAGCTACCGCCGCCGTGTAGTGGCTCCGCCGATAATCCCGTTTACGCCGAAACCACCTGCCTCGCAATGCATATGCGAGCCGTTGATCTCAGTCGGGTAGTCGCAGAACCCGCCTTGCGCGAACAAAGCGCCGCCACCGGACCCAACGCCGGGATACGGGCAGAGGTCGGCGTGAGCCGATCCAGCCGGGAGAAATATCGACGCACAGAAGCCGAAAAATACCAATGAAGCGCAAGTTATGACTTTCTTCATTTTTTTCATGCGTTCCTGTACTCCAACTTTGACCCCTACGGATTCGGATTCTGCTCCGCCTAATCGCCTGATGTGGTCCGTTTGATCCAGCTCGCTAAATGAACGAATGCTCAACTCGGGGTATAGGGATCGTGAAAGCGTGGCGCTGCGTAGTGGCTCACCCGCGCGGACGCGCGTCGGCCTCATCCGCGGTGAAATGTGCGCGGAGGCCGCTTAAGACTGCTCCCCACCATCGGCGCGGCGGCGCAACGTGCGCAGACTTCGGCGCAGACCCCGGACTGTGTAACCGGCTGCCACGACCGACGCGACGATCGTGGTGATGAAGACCGGCAGCCAGCTGTCTCGGTCGTGGTCGACCGACCACCAGACAACCGAAAACAGCACGGTGCAGAGAAACAGGACGATGTCACGCCAGCTGCCTTCATAGGCACTGGCGGCGGTGCGCAGCCGGCGCGCCGTGTCTTCCGCCACGATCAATTCGTCGATGCGGTCGTCAATGCTGCGTCGCAGCGCCTCGCGCCGCGCAGCCGCGATTTCAGGCACGTGCTCGAGCAGCTCTAGGTCTTGTTTGATCCCCTCGCGCAAGTTGGGACCCCTGAGTTGCCCGACCGCGGCGCCGAATAGCGCACCGCCGACAACGGGAGCTGCGCCCATCGCCATCGCTGCCATACCGGGCATTGTGACCCCCACCTTCCGCTTGCTCCGCAATCCTTCGCGTCAACCCCACGGTGACGTTGCGATGGGCGTCTCGGTTCAGCGCCGATGGGGTCAGGTTGGTTATTGGTGGCCAACCGGCCGGATCCTCACTTCATGGTCGCAAGGTTGTGCCAAAAATTCTTGAGGCTGTCGGTCCCGCCGAAAAGCGTGGTGAAGTTCGTGGAGTCGACCAAGACGATGTCGCCCGCACGCCAGCCCGACGGCGGCATCCAGACCAAGGCGTTGAATTCGGTGTTGCCCGCCGCGATGAAGGGATGGGGCCTGCTGGGGTCGATCCGTTGACGACCCAGCACCCGCACCGATTCGCTCTCCGGAGCGGTGAGTTCGTAGTGCGGCAGGTGGGGATGGAAGTTGAACGTGGTGACGTTGTCGAGCAGCCTCGCGGTGTCCAGGTCGCGGACCGCGGTCAGGGGTGCGATCTGCGTGGTGCCCTCGACCACGGCGGGACGCAAACCCCAGGTGTTGTGCACCGGCACCTCGAGGGCGGTCATTAGGGAGCGGGTGTACTGCCCGAACCGTTGTTGGCGAGGCACCAACGGGTCGCCGTGGTGGTGGTACTCGACCTGACGCTGGGCGAAATCGTCGGTGAAGCCGACGTCGTGATGCGGGGCTAATAACAAGCAGGTGCCTTCTCGTCGCAGCCATTCCCGGATCGCGCTGATCTCCTCCGGCGCCGCTTTTTGTTCCGACAAGATGTGGTCCAGCCCGAACACCATCAGTGTGTCGGTGTCGGCAAGGATCCGCTCGTCGATCGGGAGTCTGTAGCCGGCCTGGTCGATGCGCTGGAAGACCGCGACTGGGTGGCCGGTGGCTTCGCCAGCCAGGTCCTGGAAGGCCAGCGCCGAGCGGTGGAAAAGCTCCAGAGTGCCGGCGATGCCCTGGAGGAAGTGCGCCTCGTCGTATTCCGGTGTCTCGTAGCTCGGCCATAAGGCGTTGCGGACTTCGGTCATGGTGGAGAAACGGTTGTACATCGTGGCCGGGTCGCGTTGGGCTTCCCACGGGTAGCTCCAGGTCCAGTAAATGCTGATGCGCCGCCGGCCTGGGATGTGTTTGCGCGGGACGTGGGTTTGGTTGTAGGTGCGTGCAGGGGAAAGTGCGGCCATGGGGGATCCTTAACGCGATCCGTCGAGCGCCGCGAGGTATCGCATGGCGTTGATGCCGGGTAGGAAGAAGTACGCCCCACCGGTCAGGGTGGTGAACGCCGGCAACCCTTTGAGGGTTTTGCGGATCGGCCGCTTGGGGATTTTGAAGTCCAATGTCCCGTCCTGCGTTCCACAGATGGGGTCGTGCTCGTTGTCGAGTTCGTGAAAGGTGCGGTCGTTGATCCACACGTTCTGCGCGAACTCGAACTGACGGACCAGGCTGGCGCAGATGATGAATGCGGCGATGCCGCGATCCACCCCGTCGTCGGGCGCGCCCTCGGGCAATGCCGGTCCGTAGGTGGCACCGCGGCGAATTATCCTGTGCCGGTTCATGTTGTGCGCGGTGTCGCGCGGGTTGAGGCGTCTCGCGTGCGATCCCAGCGGGCAAGCATACCCGTGCGGATCCATCTCCTTGTAGTTGAAGTTGTTGTTGCGCATAGGGTCCGCGCCCAGCTCGGGATCGTCCTTATCCGGTGCCAACACCAATGGGGCGCCGCTGCGCCAGCGGCCCATGAACTTCGCGGCGAGCAATTCCTGATCGCCCGACGTGTCGGCGTGCTCGAGCAGATAGTCGCGGAACAGTCCAACGTGCTCCTGCAACCGCCGATAAGCCATGTAGCTTCCATTGCGGGACAGGACTTCTGGCTGCGGCAGATCTGGCGACCCGTGCTCGTCGGGATAGCCGAGGATGAACTCGCCCGGCTTCAGCGGCGCGCCCGACCCCGGCGTTGGTTGTTCACCCGAGCCTTCGATCGCCGGCTGAGACAATCGGTCACGGAAGCCGAAGTGATCGTGTGCGTAGTTGAACGGCGGCGTCGCGTTCAAATCCAGCACCGACAGACTGCGTACACCGTCGCATCGGGCTATCAGCTCGTCGTGCACCCGGGTGGCGCGTGCATGTTCAGCGTCATCACGCGCGAACAGGATCGCGACGGCGTGTAGGTCGGCGCCTGCCAGTCCGCCCACCCAATTGTCGGGGTGGGCGGCGCCGCTATCACCCAGGATGTCTGCCCGAGCCGCCATGCCCTGGCGAAACGCCTCCGGGAAAGTTGCCAGGGATTCCTCGGGAACCCCAAGGGCCCGCAAGCCATTCCACGTGAATGCCAGCGTGACCCACCGCTTCGTCTCACCCATCGAGGCTTGCGCCGCGGTAGCCGATTCGACCACGGGGACCAGCTCGGACAGCCACGCCCGCCCCCCCGCCGGGTTGTCGAATGTCAGAAACTCATAACGCCCCGTCATCGCCGGCGTGCGGGTCAGCAAAATGTGCTGAATGTCGTCCAGCTCAAGCATCGGTGCACGTTTCGGGTTGGATCACTGCATCTGGTCGAGCATGTCGGAAAACGCCGCCTTCAGCCGCAGGGCCTTTTTGATCTCGTCGGCGGTGACGTAGGGATACTCGCCGTACTCCAGGAAACTGGGGCATTGATGCTCACGAACGAACTTGACGAAGGCGTCTGGATTCTCTTTCCAGTCCTCCGGGAATCCCTCGAGATTGGTGAACACCGTCGTGATCCCGGTCTGACTGAACAGCGCCACCGCATCCTCGGTGTATTTGTCGAAATCGGTGTCGAAGATGCCCTGGTATTGAAAATGCAGCCCTGAACCGACGTCGAACAGTACCCACCGCAAGTAGTGCAGGCGCAGCGGCGCGAGCACGTCGGGGCTCCCGGCAATCGCTTCCTCGATCTGCTTTCCGTACGCGCGGACGGCCTCTTCGCGCCCTTCTTTGACCTTCGCAATGATCGAAAAGCCGTAGCAGGCCGGAGTTCTCGGATAGACGGGACCGTATCTGCCTCGTTCGAGTTCGAAGTACCCCTGTTCGGGAATGGCGATCGCAGCCGGCTTGCTCCAGTCATGAACGCTCATTGGCACCCTCGGACTTCCGTCTGTGTATCCGTACGAACCTTACGCCCCGGCCGCGCCCCTTGGACCATTTCGTCGGCGGCCATTCGACCAGGTGAGGACCGTTGTGTCGATGTTCATCACGGTTGGTTCACCGGCCGGATTCCACTGACTTCGGTGTATCGCGAAAGGAATTCGTCGACGCCGATCGCCGCGGCCAGTGTTAGATGCGGGCAGTCAATCGATCTTCCCGCCTTTGGTAAGGAAGCTGTCCAGCCTTTCCAACGTTGTCGACATGTTCTGCTTGGTAGCTGCTCCGGCGCTGCGGATCAGGGGCTTTGTCAGCTTGGATTCGTGGGTGATGTCCCACGTCTCTCGAACCTCCGTGCCCCCATCGACCGGCTCAAGTTCATAGCGCCAGATTCGCCCGCCAACGAACTTGCCTATCGCCGTAGGACCGCGGGTCTGCCAGGCGATCCGCCTGTTTTCGACGTACTCAATTACCGTGTTGGACATTGAATACGGGACTCCCACATGCATCGCCATGCCGAACGTGCTGCCCAGAGTCAATCGCTCAGGTTTGCCTTTGCAGTCACGCAACGCGCCGGACCCGTCAATCACGCGATGCATTTTAGGGTCGGTGAGAACCGCGAAAATCTGCTCCGGATCAGCGTTGATGATCCGCGTGACAGACTCGATCTCAGGGTTTTGAGTCACGAAGTCAACCTACCGCTGAATCGCACTGGCTCCCGGCTTCTCGCTGAAAATGTCTGACGTCAATGAATGCCGTCACCGCGGCCGGTTGGGAGGCGACGTAGCTAGATGTCAATCCGTGAGCCCATGACCACCGTGCGGTCGGGAGGCAGACCGAAGTAATTCGCGGCGTCGGCGGTGATGTGAGACGTCGCGATGAACAGGTGCTTGCGCCAGTGCGCCATGTTCTTGGCCGCGCCCATGGTCAGTTCGAGGTCGGACAGAAAGTACGAAGCGCCGTCGACATCGATCTGGCCTTCGGTCTGCGACGGGTCCAGAAGGCGAAGCACGCCACGGACATCGGGCGCTTCCATGTACCCGAAATGCGCGGTGAGATGAACGATTCCGTCATCGCCATAGCCGAGGTCGTCGATTTCCGTTCGCTCGGATTCGGGTACCCGGGGGACTGGCAGGGTGTCGATCGCCATGATGATCACGTGTTCATGGAGCACGTGATTGTGCTCGCAGTTAGCGCGCATCGCCAAGGGCGTGGTCTCTTTTCCGCGGTTGAGGAAAACCGCTGTGCCCTTGGTGCGCACTAGTGGCGGCTGAGCATGGGCCAGCCGATCGACGAACGGACGAAGCGGTCCCTCAGCTTCCGTCCGCGCTTGGGTGACGATCTCTTGTCCGCGCTGCCACGTGGACAGCACGGTGAACGCAACCACGGCGATGAGCAGCGGCAGCCACGCCCCGTGGACCAGTTTCGTCAGGTTCGCCGCGAGGAACAACAGGTCCACCGTCAACAGCAACCCGGCACCGATCACGATGAGCCACAGGGGTGTATGCCACCTCTTGCGGGCGGTGTAGAAGAACAGCAGTGTGGTGATGGTGATCGTCCCTGTGACCGCCATACCGTATGCGTAGGCCAGCGCCGCCGAGCTGCGGAAGGCGAACACCAGAATGAGCACCGCGACCATGAGCAGACCGTTGATCCACGGCACGTAGATCTGGCCCATCGTCGACTCCGAGGTGTGCGTTATTCGCAGTCTGGGCAGATAGCTCAGGTGGGCGGCTGCCGATGCCACCGAATAGGCCCCGGTGATCACCGCCTGAGATGCGATAACCGTTGCGGCGGTTGCCAATAGCACCATCGGCAACTGCGCCCAGTGCGGAGTGAGCAAGAAGAAGGGGGCGCTCGCCGTGGTCTCGTCGCCGAGCACCAGCGCGCCTTGACCGAGATAACTGAGAGTGCAGGCCGGCAGCACGACGAATAGCCAGCCCCGGGTGATGGCCTTTCGACCGAAATGGCCCATGTCGGCGTACAGCGCCTCCGCGCCGGTGACCGCGAGCACGACGGCGGCGAGTGCAAAGAACGCAATTCTGGCGTGCCCGAACACGAACGTCGCCGCGTAGGTCGGCGACAGCGCCTTGAGGATTTGCGGGTGGCCGAGGATGCCCTTCACGCCGCAGGCGCCGATCGAGACGAACCAGAGGATCATCACCGGACCGAACAGCCGACCGACCGCGTTCGTTCCGTAGCGTTGAACCGCGAACAGCACCAGACTGATCACCGCGGTGATCGGGACGACCCACTCCGCGAGAGAGGGTTCGACGACCTTGAGGCCCTCGACCGCCGACAGCATCGACATCGCGGGGGTGATCATGCTGTCGCCGAAGAACAGCGCGGCACCGAAGATACCCAGCGCGGCCAGCGCGGCGAGGGTCCGGCGTCCCCCTTGCCCGCCAAAACGCCGCAGCAGCGTGATGAGCGCCATGATGCCGCCCTCGCCGTCGTTGTCGGCGTGCATCACCAGGGTGACGTAGGTCAGCGTGACGATGGTCATCACCGACCAGAACAGCAATGACACGACGCCGTAGACGTTGTCGATGTTGAGCGGCACCGGGTGCGGGTCGCTGGGGTTGAAGACGGTCGCGAGGGTGTAGATCGGACTGGTTCCGATGTCGCCGAATACGACGCCGAGCGCGCCGACCATTACGGCTAGGCGAACACCTTGAGCGCCGCCGGCCGTGCGATGCGGTAACACAGGTTCTGTCGTTGTTTGCACGGTGAGGTCCTCGTTCAGCAGCCGCACCCTGTCATCGAGTGATTGGATGCGGTATGGACGGCTAACGGCGTAGCGGATAGATCCTAAGCTGGCCATGACCGTCCGCGCCCAGTCACAACTCCAGCGTTCACCCGCTCGTTGCCACGATCACATCCCGAGGCTGGGCACGGTTCCCACGTCAATCCAACTAGGGCCGCGGCGCAGACGCTTACCGTTGAAGACTCCCGTCACGGGATCCTGATGACCTGTCCAGGGACGATCAGGTTGGGATTGGTGATCTGCGGGTTGGCCGCTTCCAGGGCCTCGAGCGTGACGCCGAAAAACTGGCCGGCGATGCCGCTGAGGGTGTCACCCGGCTGGACGGTGTAGACGACGGTGTTCGTCGGGATTCTGATGACCTGTCCAGGGACGATCAGGTTGGGATTGGTGATCTGCGGGTTGGCCGCTTCCAGGCCGCCCAGCGTGACACCGAACCGGCCGGCGATGCCGCTGAGCGTGTCACCCGGCACGACGACGTAGACCGTGGTTGCGATGTTGGCGTACGGGACCAGGGTGGCTACCGACACGTGCGGCCAGGTGAGTGTGTTGAAGTTGAGAGACACGTTTTGGCTGTATTGGATCTGGTTGTAGGTCACGGTGATCGATTGCTTGTCGGTGATTGCCGATGCGGAGGTCACCGTGAATGTCGGCGCCGGCGCGCCGGCGGGGACTACCGGTGACACGTTCTGCGATCCACCGGCGTTGAGGGGACCGATTTCGATCTGGGCTTGCACGATCTCGATCCAGAACATCGCCGACATCCGGTGGGCGTCTGCGTTTGGAGCGGTGGCGTCACCGACAAGAAAGTCGATGTTGTCGGTGCCGCCGCCAGGTATCGCGGACTGTTGGGTGTCGATCGTGAGTACGTCGGTGAACAGAATGGTCACACCCGCAATGTGATTGTTCAGCAGGCTGTTCGGATTGTCGAGGAGTGCTTGGGTGATCGCCGGGACGCTGGACAGATCCTGGGGTATCCGCGCCGTACCGGTATTCGTGACGATCTGGCTGGGAAAGGGATTGAGACTCCCGGGGTGCCGGTAGAAAAAGGCGTAATCGCGTTCGCTCGGGGCAACGGGATCTGCTGCGTGGCCGGAGCCGATCCTCCGGTGGCCGGTCCGCCCGCGATCGACGCGATGGTGCCCTGTGCGTTGATGGTGGTGCCGTGTGGGATCGAGGCCATCCGCGCCACCGTGGTGACAGGCTGGGCGGGATCGGTTGTGGGCGGCGCGATTACCCAGATTCCGGGTTCGAGATGAATCGGGGTGGCCTGTAGCGGGTCGGTGACGTCGCTGATCGACTGCAGGTAGGGGACGCCGTTCAGAAAGATGTCGGCTTGCTGGCTGCCGCGGTTCGGGACACTGCCCAGGGGTCCATGAAAGACAACAGCTCAGTCGTCAGGTTCAACTCGAGGATGTTGTCACTGTTCGGTTGCGGGATGGGTATTTTGGCGGGCGTCGTTGGGTTCTGCGGACGAAATATCGTGTTGAAGCCGCGGCCCGTGAACTGGTCGTTGAAAGCAGCGAGCGGACCGAGGGGAGGGGGCGGCTGCGTCGCGGCCAACGGTGCGATACCGGGTTCGACCGGAACCTCGTTGATGACGAAGCGATCCGGTATTTCTGTGGCGGTCTTCAAATGTGTTGCGGGAAGGGCGACCATGATGTCTTTCCTATCGGCGATGCGATCTGACATCGCTATGCTCGCGTATTCACCGCATCGGCGACACGAGTAGTGCACTACCTGTTTTCAAACGCGCCAGCGCCCTCAACGAAAACCCTTGCCGTTCAAAACCTACGCGACGGATCAATCGGCGACAGATCACAGTGAACTTAGCCGTGCTTAGCCGACTTCCGCGTCGCAGCGGCTGCGCCGGTCGAAAGGGCGCTCAGCATCTTCGTTCCGTTCGGCGTGCCAATACCGGTGCACGCATCCCAGCCCACCTTCGCCGCATAGGCGCCGTTGTTGCCGGAAGTGATGTCGTTGAGCACGCCCTGTGACAGTTTCCCGTAGAGCAGGGGATTCAGGAAGCCGCAACGAGCGTTCAAGCCCTCGTTGAGGCGCGCTATGAGCGACGCCCACAGCGGCGCCGCCGCGCTCGTTCCCCCGATCGGTTCAAGATGTTTGCCGTCGATGTGCATCACCACGACACCACTCAAAGGATCGGCGTCGGCGGCGACGTCCGGCACGCCTCGGCCGACCTGGTGTGGGGGATTGGCGGATGGCGGCACATCGACGCCGTCCTGCCAGGAGGGCTTGGTGAACAGGGCCGAGATGCCCCCGCCGCCCGCGCCCTCGCTGTGCGCGAGCTCGTTCCACACCACTTCCGATTGGATCGCAGGCGGCGTAAGGCTCGCGGCCGTCAGCTTCGTGCCGCCTACCGCGAGCACGTATGGGCTTGATGCGGGGAAGTCGACGTGCGCGCCGCTCGCCACCCCGTCGCTCGATCCGTCGTCCCCGGAAGCGCAGCAGATGGTGATGCCTGCCGCGATTGGCAGCCTGAAATGCCTGGTTCACAGTTTGGACGGACGCCGGCGTCCAAGCGCCCTGTGGATCGTCCTCCGGATTGCCGTAACTAACCGAGATCACCGAGATGTCGTTATTGCCGGCGATCGCGTCCTGCAGAGCGTCCACCCATCCCTGTGTTGTGAATTCCGTGAAGTACATGAAGATGTGGGCGCCCGGCGCGACTGAACCGACCACGCAGGCGTCCAGCATCACTTCTCCGGTCGAATCGCCTTGCTGGCCTGAGGCCTGCGTATCCGGTCCCGGATCATTTCCTGGCCCCATCACGTCCACGTTGGTGAACTGAGGCGGCGTCCCGCCCAGCACGTTGGTGAAGTAGGTATTGAGCGCGGCCAGGCTGTAGCCCCCGTGCGGGTTTCCATCGGGAGCGCCATTGAACGACATGATCGCGACGTTCTGACCCTTGCCGATCAGGTTGGATGGATAGTCGTAAAGCGCTGCCACTTGCGGCGGAAAGAACGTGCCGGGCCACGGATTTGACGTCTTGCTGGCGGCAGACTTTTTCCATTCGACCTTGCGTGCGGCGGCGCGGCGCAGCCGCGGTCGACCCACCCGCCTCGTGTCCAGACCGAGCACGCTCTCGACGATGCCGTAGAGCTTCTCCGGCACATGCACCTGGCCCTCACGCCCTCGAAATTCATAGCCTTCGGGGTGGCTATAGTCGTTGAGTTGCACGCCAAACGCTTTGTCGATCGCGGCGACCGTGCCCGAGACTTTGACGCGCCGCTGCGCGGCGTTGGCTTCAACCACTTTGAGTTTGGATGACTTGGCCCAGTCTTCGACCGCCTGGATCTCGCGCGGGTCGGCTCCAAAGATTTCTGCGAGTTGAGGCTTGGTGAGATAGCGCCGCTCCTGTGGGGGCTGTCCACTCAAAGTTTCGAGCGTGGACACCGCCTCGCCAGCCGCCGATGGAGTGGCGCGCAGATAGATGCTCACCGTGATCGACTGTTTCGGATCCGTCTTGCGGCGCAATGTGGCTCCCGGCAATGGCGGCCGATTGCTCCCCGAAATCGGGAGCATCTTTGAGGAAGTGGTCATTTTTTCCGCTCCTTGGCTCATCGTCGGATACTCAGACCGGCAACCAAACGGAACTGCGGAGCATGCGCGTGCCGGCGCGTCGTGATGTCCTCCGAAGTCGAACAAATCGTCTTTCGCACTGATTCGAAACCCGCGACGCCCAGGCGCAACCGCTCGGTCCGCTCAGCGGACCGGTATCACGTGGCTCCTCGCTAGAAACTCCGCTAGCGCAACTGAACATCGGGATGCGCCGCGTGCCATTCCTTTTCGATGCTTTTCACCCGGCGGTTTTCCACGACGATCCATAACGCTCCAGCGAGCGCTCCGAGTGCCGCGATGAGCACCGTCGCACCGAGCCACTCGAAATGTCGATAAGCCGCGGCTGCCGCCGTGCTGATCATCCCGAACGCAGACACCGCCAGCAGGATCAACCCGGGCCAGAAGAAATTGTCTTTCATGGCCAGGCCGGCATGCGGTTGCGTAGTCCGAGAGTGATCTGTCGGATCGTGATGAGTGTCGCCCATCTCATCTCCCTCCGTCGTCGGACCAGATGAGAAAATGCTACTCACATAGCGGACCTGCCGAAACAGCCAATTCGGGTCAGGTGGAGCCAGTGTGTTGAGGGCCCAACAACTCAGGCAGTGATACTGCCCCAATCGTTGTCACGAGCCACACCACCAGCGTCGTAGCCACCCACGACGACATGCCGTGAATGGTGAACCCGTGCGTTTCTGCCGTGGCGAGAATCAGCGCAAAGACGGTCAACGCAAGACCGCTGCCGCCCAGGAGCAGCGACGCATACTCGTAGGGCAACTTCAAGATCAATAACGACAGGACCGCCTGCGCCGCCGAGAATGCCACGACAGCGACGATGAGCCCTGACACCGACAACGAAACTCCGGGAACGACCTGCGCGGCCACCAGCAGTCCGATCGCCCACGCTCCCAGCAGTAGAACTGCGCGCAACACGATTTGCCTCATGGGATTGAGCGTAGGTCTCAGGAGTGTGGCCGTGAAGAGCTTGACCGCCTGAGTTCCACGCTCCTCATCGCTCCCAGATCGAGTAGTCAGCTACTCACGCAATCGCGACTTTTGAAAAGCAGACTTTCGAGGGGTGCGCGGCACCGGGGGACGAGGTGAGGGCAAGAGTGAGCGATTCCGAAGATAGCGAAAACATCCAAATGCACACCGTGTCGGAGCCCCGCGCCGGCGTTCCATGGCATGCACGTCGCATCCTTGCCCCGACGATGGCTGTCGAAGCTCTGCTGGCGGTCGCAATGGCGGTGCGCGATTTTGCGTTGATCCAGACACCGTTGGCAACGCTCGGCTCGATGGTGCTGCTGGGAATCTCAGCCGCGTGCGCCTGGGCGGCATACGAGACATGGGTCCAAGGCAGCAACTGGGTCGCGCTGAGCCTCCTGAGTCAGCTCTTAGTAGCGGCCCTTTCCGCCTACATCATGCTGATCGACTTTCGAAGCCCCCTCCTGCAGATCTGGCAGTTCGATTGGAAGTCGAAGCTGTTTCCCGTGAGCGGAGCGGCCTGCATCTTCGGACTGTTCGCGGCCTGGTGGATTCTTGCCTTGATTCGGCGGTGGCACGGACCCGTCTCCGCCACAATGAAAGCTTTCGTGGCCCTGATTCCCCTGGTCGGTTTCGGGCAATTCTGGTTACAGACCGACTATCTCCCTCGCACCTCGGTGCCTGTCGTCGACATCACCGCGGAACTAAAGCCACTCGGTCAAACGGATGACAACATTCAGCTCGAGGCCAAAGTGACCATTAACAACCGCAATTCAATGCCAGTGACCGTCGGCGCTACTCTGATGCGCATCACCGCCTATCCGCTCGGTTCCGGCGACCGGATCCCGGTTTCGAAAGCCATCGAATTCGGCGAGCAGAAGGCGCACGCTTACCGAAATGAACCGCTTCCCCGCACCGGGCGAGAGTTGCTTTACGCGAAGGATATCCTGCCGGTTGACGCCGCGATAGCTTCCGGTCAGTCGCAGACCTTCCGGGAGGTCGTCGATTTCAATGCTCGAACCATGCGGCTAGCCCGACTTGCCGTCGACGCATTCTTTATTACCAACCCGAGAATGAGCAGCTATCCCTGTCCGGACCCAACGGATGGCTCGCAAGAATCGACCGCGTCGCCCGCCAACCTTGACGCCGGCATGGAAAAGGTCATGACGAATAGCGGCGGCACTCAATTCATGTGCCGGGAAATCCGCCCGGCACCGTCGAACATCGTGCATGAGTTGGTCGGTGACCGCCCCAGCTTCGCGGTAATGGCGATCCTCAACGATCCGGTACATCCGGACGAGGAAAGTCCAATATTATTGTGGTTGCCGGGCGCGAGGGGAAGATATCAACCGCTCACTCCGCTGCAAGCTCAAAAAGTTTTCGCCGAGAGCCCGGCGATGGAATACAAAGATATGGCCGTCGAATACTCGCCTTCGAAAGAGTTGGTTCCCCCGAAGTAAGAGCGCCGGAGCGAGCACTGAGGATTCATGCAAATCAGAGGCGAATCCAGCTAACCGGGCGCTGAGGCGCCATAGGTCGGCGCGGCCAAGCGTCGACTGATCAACCCGTCCAAGCTGGCCTTGCCGGCTCCAACACACAGCAGCCACAGCAACAGCCCTACCAGCAACCACTCGGGGGCATAAAACACGTTGCTGAGGAAATCCCATAGAGCCGGATACTTCTGCGCCAGACTCGGGCCGATATCCGTGATCAACGCACCGACCATGTCCCCGGCCAGTGCTAGCGACACCAGCCGGGTACCAAGGCCCAGTATCAACGCCGCACCGCCGACGAGTTCCACCACGGCCGTAGCCGGGGCCAGCAGCTGCGCCGCGGGAATGCCCAGGCTGACAAACATCGCCGTGAACTTGCCGAGATCAGCGAGCTTGGTTACCGCGCCGCTGAAAAACATGAACCCGACCGACACTCGAATCACCAAGTTGGGCAGCCAACTTAGGTTAGTCAGTGCATCGGAAATACGACTGTAAGCCGGGCGGAAACGTGCGGCGGAGACTCGAGATTCGCGGGCCATCAGATACCTCCGTGCGGACGCTCACATACCCGTCGAACACCGTAGCTCAAAGAGCCGCACCCACTAACGCCAGCGGAAGAATTCCGATGTCGGCGGCAATCGGGATCCCGATGGCGTCTACGAGGTTTCCGGCCGCCAGTTCGGTGGTGAAGACGTTGTAGTCGATTTCGGGAAGCGTGACGAACAGCGCGGTGGCCACGTCCAGTGGCGGGAAGCCGGTGTGGGGCGGGAAGGTGTCGAAAAGGTCCTGGAAGGTCGTGGGAACGATTGAGAGGACCGACAATTGGGTGCCCGGGATGACATTTTCCAGTGCCGTGACGAGTTCGTCGGCCCAGGAGGGCAACGAGTACACGTAGTTGTTCGGATCGGTCAAATCCTTGATGGCATCGGTGATCCCCTGCTGCAGTCCGTTGGCTAATGCTTGCGGAACCTGTTCCAGGACACTGGAATCCGGCAGGAACCCGAGCGTTGTGGGCACATCAGCATCGCCCGGACTCCAGCCGCCCAGATAGTTGTCGTCGACGTTGCCGTAGCCCAGGTTCACCAATACCGACAAGTCCGGGTTCAGCAGGTCGGTCAGCGGGTTGCCGATGAAGGGAATCAGTTGCAAGGGCTCCAGCAGCGGCAGCGTGGTGACGGGAATCTCGTAGTAGTTGGTCAAGGTGTCGGCCGTCGACGTCGGCAGTGCAATAGCATCCGTGACCTGCTCGGCGGTGAGGCCCGGATAGCTGACGTGCTCGAAGACGATGCCCAGCAAGGCGTTGATGTCGGACAGCAAGTTGGCTGGGTACTGCGGGAAGTCGGCAAAGCCATCGTATTCGTGTGTGTAGACGTCGGTCGGGAAGAGATCAGACGCTTCCGGTCCGCTGAACGTCAGACCCAGGCTGGGGATGCCCGGCTGCGTACCGACCGGCAGGTCGAAACGTTCCAATATGCCTCCGTTGGGGGCACTTTCATCACCGACCAACACGAAATGCACGTCATCGCTGGGCACACCCTGGCTCGCCAGCTCCGGTTGCACGAGCGATGAGATCACCGCGCTTTGCGACCAGCCGGAGACCACCACAGGGTTCGCGGCGTCTACATCGCCGGTGGCGATTTGGTTCAGGATGGCGGTGTCCAGGATCTGTTGCCCCTGGGCCTCGGACTGGTCGAACGTCTCGGTGAAGGGACCGAGGAATGGATAGAGCGCCTCGGGTGTGCTCAGGACTTGCGTGGTGCCGGTGAAGTCCCGCGGCGCCAGGTACTCCGCGTCGATGGCATTCGCATAGGTCTGACCAGGCGTCTCGAGGCCGCTGCCGCCCATGATCAACGCCGTGCCATCCCCAAGAGGCGAATCCGCAGTGTCACCGCTGATGAGGTGCACCGCGCGGACCTGGGCATCGGGTTGCCGCGGGATCAGTGGGGTGACGGCGAGGAAGGCCGCACCTGCTAGGGCGACGCCGGCGCTTACGTTGAGCCGAAGCGATGTGTGCACGACGGATCCTTCGTCGAGTGGGCGTTGGGTACCTGGAAGGCCCTTCTGAGGATTGCCGAAGGTTAGCCTGAGCGTTCCCTGGGTGTCCACAGGTTTGCCCGACTTCAACGTGGTGCGACGGCCCGGCCCGGGTGCTCGATCTTGGTGACGAAGGGCGACGTCATCGCCCGTACGAGTGCGCCGTAGCCGACACCGAAGTTGATCTCGTCGCCGACGGTGACAGCGTGATCGCCGAGGTCCACGATCAGGTGGTCGCTGCTCATCCCGAGGATCGTGATGCCCGCGGGCGGCTGCAAACCGTCCGGGTCCACGTCCTGACGACCGAGGGCCAGGATTGCCTGGTGGACGGCTTTGCTGCCGGTACGGACCGGCGCCTCGCCGAAGGCCGACTGAGCGCGATCTCCCCACGGCTGAGCCGGTTTCATGGCGACCTCGATGACCTCGGCGGTCAAGGTGAAGGCATCCGGGTGTAGGCCGGGGATCGGTGTCCGATACAGCGGATCGACGCCGAGAAGAATGGCTTCGCCAAGTCGGAGCTCGTCGATCCGGCCGACGTCGTGGGTGTGCAGGGCCCAATTCAGGTTCGCCGAGTTGCCGCCTGAGACGACGTCGAGTGAGATCCCGTGCACTGCCTCGATGCGGTCCGCGAGCTCAGTGAGCATGCCCATGTTCCGGTCGTCGGGAATGACACCGTTCTGACACGCGAGGTTGGCGCCGAGGCCGGCGAGCCGCAGGCAGGAGTGGCCGAGGACGGCCCGCACGGCCGCAGGGGCGTCGTCGAGCGCGATGCCCTCGCGTAGGTCGCCGAGTTCGACCATGAGCACGACGGCGTGCATCCGTTTCTGTTGCCAAGCGGCTTGATTGAGAGCCGCCAGCACGACGGGCTCGGTGTTCAGACTGATATCGGCGACGTCGACGACCCGTGTCACCTGGCTGAGCATGGGGGAGCGGATCAGCGTGCGTGACGATGCTCGGTCGAGTCCGGTCAGCCGAGCCAGGTTCGAAACCCGCGAATCGCCGAGGCCGCGGGCCCCCCCGCGCAGCATCGCCGCGCCGACTCCCGGCGAGCCCAGCACGGCCTTGGTGATCCCGGTGACCCGGATGCCCGTCGCGGCAAGCCGGTCAACCAGGACGCGCGTGTTCTGCTCGACCTTGTCGAGATCGGTTTCGAGCCGAGGCGTCACACCGGGCTGGTCGTCTCGGCCACGGCTGCGAGCGCGGGGAAGGCCGTCAAAACCATGTCGACCAGATCCGACGCGGGGCGTGTCAGAGGGTCGGTGACCGGGAGACCGAGCTGCGAATGATGTTCGGAGATCGCATCACTCAGCTCCTCTTCGGTCATCTCTTCGTGGTTGATCGTGACCCCGATGACGCGGGTATCGGCGAACGCCTCGATCAGTGCGATCTCGCTGGCCGCGGTCGGCATTGAGACCATCGGAAAGTCGCCGAGGACCTTGCGCTTCGGTGCGTGCTGCACGATCACGCCGGCCGGCTGGCTGCCGCGCAGGATGTGAGCCGACGTGATGTATGCGGGGTGGCTGAGCGCGCCTTGGCCCTCGACCACGATCACATCCGGGTTCTCACCCTCGAACGCGGCGACGACCTGATGCTCCACCTCGCCCGAGCAGAACTGGGGGACCAGTGCATCCAGCGCGACCCCGTACTTCCCGCCCTGGATCAAGGTGGTCTGACCGGTGCCGACCATGACCGCCTTGATGCCGCACGCCTTCAGCGCCTGGACCAGCAAGGTGGCGGTGGTGCGCTTCCCGATCGCCCCGTCGGTACCCAGGATCGCGATCCTGGGGCAGGTGACGTCGAAGATTCGCCCGGAGAACAGGTGCAGGTCGCGCTTTTCCTTCGGTCGGCGTACGTCGGTAATGGTGACGCCGGCGATCACCGCAGCGGCCACGAATTCGGCGTCGTCGTTCAGGAATTCGTGCAGGCCGTTGATGATGTGCATCCCGCGGGCGATGCCGTCGAGCAACACGATTCGCTGCTCGTTGGACAGTAGGCCGTCGGCAGGTGCCAGCCCACAGATCAGGTAGTCAGGTATGCGGCCCGCGTGAGAAATGGATTCAGCGAGCGATGCCAGCACCGGGATGCCGTTCGCGGTGCCGTCGAGGAGTTTCCCGGCATCGGCTCCGGCGTGGAGACTGTCGATGACGCTGAGGATCTCGTACTTCTCCGAGTGTCGGACCAGGCCGTTGGCGGTCTTACCGTCCTGCTCGCCGAACTGGCTCTCGCAGTAAACGATCGCGGTGGAACCCACAGGCAACGCGAAGTTGGCTGCCGGAAGGTCTGAGTGGCTCTGTTCGGGCACGTCGAGAGACGGGGTACCGCTGGCGCGCGAAGGCATAAGTTCCTCTGAAAAGGCTCAGAGAGGCGACGGGATCGTGGCGGGGGCGATGAGCCCCACGTTCAGCAAGTGGTCTGCCCTGAGGGTCGGCAAGATTACCGACGTGTTAACTATACCCGATCGGGACCGACTGTCCCGCTTCGCCGACGGACCCACGACCACGCCCTCCGACCCGCGAGGGTGTACCGTCAGGACTGTTGGTACTCCCAGCCTATCCGGAATGGCTCAGCTTCTGACGCTGATCTGCCCGAGCATCCGCTCAAGCCGGACATAAGGTTCTAACCGTCCAGTCTGGATAATTTTGAATGCTCCATCGTTGATTCAATCGTTGCATGCTCCCTTTGGGATGCAACACTTTTCGTACATACCGAGCTTTGGCATCCTCGGCACCTACTTGCCGACGCCATGCGGCCTGGCGACCTTTAGCGCGGCCTTGGCGGGCGAATTGACCGCCAGGGGCGCCGGCGTCAATGTCGTGCGCATTGCCGACGGTGACGTCTCTCAGGAGCCCAATGTTGCCGGTGAGCTCGTCAATGGCTCGGCTTCGTCCGTAAAGGCAAGCGCCGAGCTCCTCAACCAGAACGATGTCGCCGTCATCCAGCACGAATATGGCATCTATGGCGGTCCCGACGGAGATGAAGTCGTCCAGATCATGGACGGATTGTGCGTCCCGTCGATCGTCGTCGTCCACACGGTGCTCAAACATCCGACACGACATCAACGTTCGGTGCTCGAATCGGTGATGGCGTCGGCCGATCAAGTGGTCGTGATGTCGGAAGTGGCCCGCCAACGACTATGCGCAGGCTTCGCCGTCGACCGCCACAAGGTCACCACCATTCCGCACGGCGCGGCACTCCCCACCGCCAACGGCGTCCGACATCCGGAGCGGCCGACCATCTTGACCTGGGGCCTGCTCGGGCCGGGCAAGGGCATCGAACGGGTCCTCGACGCCATGGCTTCGCTGAAGAATCTGCCCAACCCGCCGCGGTACGTCATCGCCGGCCGCACTCACCCCAAAGTCCTTGCTGCGCAGGGGGAAAAGTATCGCGATGCACTTGTCGCGCAGGTGAACCGCCTCGGCCTGGCCGATTTGGTGTCCTTCGACGACGTGTACCGCACTCCCGACGAGGTCACTGCCCTCATCCAGACGGCTTCCGTCGTCGTCCTGCCTTACGACTCGAAGGACCAGGTCACCTCCGGGGTGCTGGTCGACTCCCTCGCCAGTGGCCGCCCGATTGTCGCCACTGCTTTCCCGCACGCGGTCGAGCTCCTCGGCAGCGGAGCCGGCACCATCGTCGCTCACGACGACCCCAACGCACTGGTCGTGGCGGTACGCCAGCTGTTGACCGATCCACACGTCGCCGACTCCATGGTCGCCGAAGCCCGCGGGCTGGCCCCGACGATCGCCTGGTCCGTCGTCGCGGACGCCTACCTCAGCGTGGCGCGACGGCTGCTGGCCACTCAATCGGCACTGACGTGACCGCCACCGCGCCCACCACCCCGGTGTTCGCGCATCTGTTACGAATGACGGACCATCGCGGCACCTTCGAGCACGCCTGCATGGCCGAGCCCCGCCGCGAGCACGGGTACTGCACCGACGACATGGCCAGGGTGCTCGTCGTCACCACCCGCGAGCCCGACGCGACGGGCACCGTGAAGGGACTTGCCCGCAAGGCTCTTCAATTCGTGAACGACGCCCAGTCTCACAACGGTTCCTGCCGCAACCGGATGGACCGCGCGGGAAACTGGACCGATCAGCCCACCACGGATGATCACTGGGGCCGGTGTATCTGGGGGCTTGGCACCGCCGCCGCCCACAGCGACGTCAGTCTGGTGCGCCGACTGGCCGTGATTCAGTTCGAGCGCGCCGCGAAAGCCAGGTCGCCGTGGTCGCGGGCGATGGCGTTCGCCGCCGTCGGCGCCGCCGAACTCCTGAGCGCCGAGCCGGGTAACTCCACGGCCCGGCGACTGCTCGCCGACTACGCTGCCACCGTCGCGAGGCCCGAGGCCAAGTCCGACTGGCCGTGGCCCGACCCGCGGCTGACGTACGCAAATGCGATCATCCCCGAGGCGATGATCGCGGCCGGTGTCGCGCTGGAAGATCCCGACCTGAAACAGCGTGGCCTGGACCTGTTGGAGTGGCTGCTCGACCGCGAAACGCTGGACGGCCATCTGTCACCCACCCCCGTGGGTGGACGGGGACCGCAGGACAGCCCTCCCGCCTTCGACCAGCAGCCGATCGAGGTGGCCACACTCGCCGATGCATGCGTACGCGCCGCAGCCGCCGATCCGAGGGCACTCTGGCCGGATGCGGTCCGGTTGTGTGCGGCCTGGTTCCAGGGCACCAACGACTCCGGTTTGCTCATGTGGGACACGCAGACCGGTGGTGGTTTCGACGGGTTGCTCGCCGACTGCGTCAACCTCAACCAGGGTGCCGAATCGACCCTTGCGGTGATCTCCACCCTGCAACACGCGCAGCGCTTTTCGCTGGTTCCGCAATGACTTTGATGAGCACCGGGCTCGCCACCCGCGACCCTCAACGGGTCGCCGCCGACCCGGCGCGGGTGATCACCCGGCTCTTCGTGCCCGGCCAGGAGGGCTTCGAGCTTCAGGAGTCCCGAGCGCAAGTGGTGCTCAAGCGCATCCTCGCCCTGAGTGACGACGAGGTTCGGTCGTCCCTGGACGACGTGATCATTCGCTTCGACGGCCGCCATCGTGACCTCGCGAGCACTTTCCGTCGGCACGCCCGCGAGCTCGCGGACCGCCTGAATCCCGACACCATTCTCACCGATGCGCGAATACTGTTGCTGGGAGCAACCTTTACCAGCGAGTACGCCATTGAAGGCGCGGCGCTGTGCAACCCAAGCGTGGTCGCCCACCCCGACCAAACCGACCTGGCGACAGGCAGCCTGCGATTCGTGATGAGCGTGCGGGGGATCGGGGAAGGGCACCGTTCGTCCATCGGGTTCCGCACCGGTGTCGTCGACGCCGCGGGCCGAGCCACAATCGACGAGCCGGCCCGGTTCGCCACCACCGGAAGCCTGTCGGACGCATCGCTCGACGCCGCGGTGTTCCGTGGCGAACTCGGCCGCATCGGCAATGTCGGCGAGGCTGCGAACTACGTCTTCAATGCGCTCGGCGAGCGCTTCACGCGATCCGACCTCGAATCGCGACTGGACAGTCTCCGGGCAAACCTGAACACCCGCGGACACGGGGAGCGCGCAGTCGCCCTGATCCGCACGATCGCCACGCGTTCCTACACCGTCGAATTCCCCAGCAGCACAGCGTGTTCCGAGCGGGTGCTGTGGCCATCGATGGAGGCCGAGCAGGCCGGCATGGAGGACGCCCGCTTCGTCCGCTTCGTCGACGACGACGGCTCGGTCACCTATTACGCCACCTACACGGCCTACAGCGGATCCCACATCAGCCAGCAGTTGCTCATGACCAAGGACTTCCGATCTTTCACGTCCGGGCCGCTGGTCGGGAAGGCCGCGGCCAACAAGGGATTGGCTTTATTCCCCCGACGAATCCGCGGTCGCTACGCTGCCATGTCGCGATCGGACCGCGAGACCAACACCGTCGCCTTCGCCGACCATCTGGCGGTCTGGACGACCGCGTCGCCCTGCCAGCAGCCGACCGAGGCATGGGAAGCCCTGCAACTCGGAAATTGCGGCCCGCCAATCGAAACCGACGCAGGTTGGCTGGTGCTCACCCACGGTGTCGGGCCCATGCGCACGTATAGCATCGGCGCGATTCTGCTCGACCTCGACGATCCGACCCACGTGCTTGGTCGGCTACGACGCCCACTGCTCAGCCCGACCCCGGACGAACAGAATGGCTACGTGCCCAACGTCGTCTACTCCTGCGGCGCGCTCGTTCACGCCGACACCCTGGTGATTCCCTACGGGATCGCCGACCGCGGCATCGGCATCGCCACTGTGCCACTGCCGCAGCTGCTGGCCACGATCGTTCAGCAATCAGACCGCCCGAGATGAGGTCACCATCAGCACGATGAGAAGGTCCAGCGACAGAATAGAGAACCCGTTGGGCGAGTACGTCCTTCACCTGGGTGTGGGATTCGTCGCCAAGGAACGCCCGCACGTGCTACGGGCGTTGGCTGCGCTCGAGTCGCATCTGGGCCGGTGGGACCCGCTTGACCTCAGCCTGGAAATCTCGTTGCAGGACCGCGGTCGCAAAGAGCAGCGCGTCACGTTGCGAACGACCCCGCCTGGTCTCCCGCCGCTCGTGGCCGTCGCCCACAACCGCGATGTCACGTGCGCCCTTCACGAAGCCAAGCATGAGTTGATCCGGCAGCTCGAACACCAGAAGTCGGCGCGCGAGCCCATGCACAATCGCAAGTTCGGCCATAACACGATTCGCCACCCGGGCCTCTAGTGGCGGGCGCTGACCCTGTCTGAAGACGATCGCGGAACCTGGAGCCGGGTCGACAACTGCGAATGATATAGCTAAGCAACGACATTCGTACTCTTCACCGTTGATCGGGACAGGTTCGCGCGCAAACCCGAGCCGTCGCTGCGATAGCTGGGTAGTCAAGCCACGCCGGTCCGAGCGGCGACCTCAGGCAGGACGTCGGCGCCGGCCGCGAGCTTTGCGCACGGGATCTTCGATAACCGGAGGGCGTCTTCTTCGACGTGGCCCGAGTTCGATCGGAGTCAGCGACGACGACTCTGACACGCTGACCCCATCGGCGGTGATGCAGGCAATCTCGGCACCGATGTTGCCTTCGAAACCGAACGTGAGTGCGTAGGAGCCGCTGGGTCTTCCGAGCGGCACGATCAGCGCCCGGGTCTGGTCTGTGCACCACAGGATCGTGATCCCGGTGAGCGGCAATGCCCGTGCTAGCCGGCTGCAGCTGCGTCCACTGCCACATTCGCCGCCAGGGCAGCGGCTCCGGTGAATTCAGGAGTAGCGCTTGGACCACCGGGTCGCCGTCGGAGGTGAACACGGAGAGTTCGGTGTCAGGTGACGCGGGTACATGCTGTGAGCTGGCCAGCCCCGGCTGGCCGAGTGCTGTGATCAGGCCGTCGAACGCCGTCGCGGTGGCAGTGGCAAACTGCTGCCACGCCTGCTCGGTCGCGGCGCGCTGCGCTGCCAGCGCTTGTTCGCCGCTGCCCGTGGTGGGGTTGGGTTGCGGTGCCGCCTGTTTCACGTCGTACAGCGGATCGAACCGCCTCAGAAGAGTCGCCAACGCCTGGCGAGCACCCAGGTAACCACTTGGGTCAGGTGTTCGGGTTCCCGCGCCTTCGGCGGTGTTCAACCACGCCTGAACATCAGTCCCGGCGGGTACCTGATACCGGCGAATTGGTGTAGCCGCGGTGCCTGCGACTTGCGCGACGACGTTGGCCACCTGATCGGAAAAGGTCGAGTACCGCGACGTGGTGAACTGCACCCGCTGCAACGAAGTCAGCGCATCCTCTTGGGCCAGGAAAGGCCTGCAGCGCCGCCAGCGCGTCGATCGCGTCGCCGGCGTTCGTAGATGCTCTGAGCCCGCCGTCGCCGCCGGGCAACCGGCGTACCCGCAACGCTCCGATCGCCGAGCCGATAGGGGGCCGGCGACGACGTCGACCGTGTAACGGGTCTGCGGCGCAAGGGGCGCGAACCACAGGTTGCGGCCTTCGCCGCAGCCGCGAGCTCTGGCAGCTCGTGCCCGCAGGGTTCCGATCGATCCCCGGGTTGGTCGAGATCACCGAGCCGAGAGCGCCGGGCGCGACGTGCAGCCCGGCGGCCTGAATCGCCGCGTCAAGGGCCGGCTTGGCGATCGCATCCACCGTGATCGCCGACCGGCGTTCCAGTTGCTGTTGCGCCGCAGCGACAGCGGTGGCCGAAACCGCCACTCCGTCGCTGGGTATCCGAGCGCCGACGAGCAGCGCCCAGGTTTCGCCCGTGGTGGTGCCGGAGGATTCGGCCGGCGATCGTCGGTGGCAGTGCCAGCGCGACGACACCGCTGACGTTCGCGCTCTGCTGCGGGGCCGACGGCACGTGAATGTCGACAGGCAGCAGCACCGTATGGCGTTGGTTGCGGTCCACGCAGCGCAGGTGCACCGCCAGGGTGGTCAGGTCGACCCGCGTATTCGTAGGGCGCATCGCTGGTCAGGAAGGTGGCGTACAGCGCGTCGACGTACGTCTCGGTGAACTCGACGTTGACGTCGTAGCCGTAGTAGGCGGCGGCGTCGCCGTCGCCGGGCCACGACCATTGCGTGTAGGTCGACAGGTCGTTGAGTCGTCCGCCGTTCGGGAATGCGGAAGCGGGCGTATTCGCCGCCACGGCGAGCGCCGGGCCTCACGCGGTGACTGCCGGTCAGGGTCAGGAATGGTGAACCCGCTGCTGTCGACCGGTGGCGGTTGGACAGTCGCGGTGCCCGGGCCGCTGGCGGTCTGCAGGTAGGCGAATTCGATCACCGGATCGCCGTCGGCCACCGGCTGGTAGCTGCGACGTTGCCGTTGGCTGTCGGGCTGACCGGCGTAGATCTGGGTGACGATCTTCAGCGCGTACAGGCCGGGCGCCTGCGGGCAGTATCGGCATGTCGATGTCGGGCATGGCCCAGGTCAGGGCCATCAAGTACGCGCCGGTAAGACGTGAACGTCGATGTCGATTTCGCTGACCGTCACCGAATAGCCGAACGTGTACAGGCCGTTCGATTCCAGACTGACGTTCGTCGCGTCGCAGCGGCTGTCCGCCGCTGGATACCTGGGCGCCATGAACGGGTGCCCTCGCCGCCTACAAATGCCACGCCGACCAGGCCGGTGAGCACGACCGTGGTCGGGAAGGTGATCTTCACGCTCGACTCCTGTAGGCGGACGAGAAACGCAGTCCCTGGGCGGCGACTCCCGAGCCCGGCGAAGCGATGGTGGCCGACCCGACGCCGGGCCGGCGGTGAACTGCAGCCCCTGGTCGGTGAAGCTCTTCCCGAGCGTCCCACCAGTTCCGCCCCACGACGCGGTGTAGTCCTCACCGGGCAGGACGGTGTACGGCGTCAGCTTGAGTGCAGTGCCAGCGGCCGGTGTGTCCTTGTTCGGATCCGGCGCCACCCAGGAGCCGACCAGCGGCAGCGGCGCGGAGTTGCTCCACCCGTTCGCCGTTTGTGGCGTGGCGGCGACCAGCTCCCATGCCTCAGTCCCGTCGTCGCTGTACTGATATAGCGCGACCTGCACCAGTGTGTGCTGGATGCACCACTGCACGGCGGGCGGCTGGAGCTAGAGGTTGGACATGTCGTCGGGCCGGCAGCGAGGGTCGGCGGCGAGACCGTGACCAGCTCTGCTGGCGGGATCACCGAGTTGTCAGAATCCGGCCCGGTCTGCCGATCGGGTGAGCGAAGTTCAGCGCAAAGTGGCTGTCCTGAGGCACCAGCGCCGCGTGGCGCGAGCTGTGTGGCGGGATCGAGGTCGGGAAGCACGACCGTCGGATCTTGCGACGATCGCTGCTGGGGTATTTGCCCGGCCCAGTAGCCCGGTGGTGTTCGGCGTCGAGGATCCCGGCGGTCGTCGCGTCGTAGACGACGGTGTCGGCGGCGCTGACGCGTTCCATTGACTGGATCGCCGCGGTGGGCGAGCAGTTCGTAGCGGTCGCTGGCGCCGTGATCGATCAGTGTCGCGTCGACGGTCGACAGCGCCAGCGGCGCCGGCGGCGGCGGGCCGTTGCCGCCCCACGACAGTGAGATCGTGCCGCCGACATCGGGCAGCGGCCACGGTAGGTCGAGCTCGACCGAAAGCGAGCCGTACACCCACCACGGCGATGGGGCAGTCGCCTCGATCAGCGCGTCGGCGCGTGATACCGAGCCCGATCCCGAATGCGCTCAGCTGCACCTCGCCGTGCAACTCGACGCCGGCGCCGAGCTGAAGCGGCGACCACTGGATCGCCCCCATCCGCCGCCAGGTACGCGTCGATGCGATGCGCTGAGCGGCCCGAAGTGCCAGGTGTTCTTGTACCCCACCCAGAAGCCGGTGACCAGCCCGGTGTCGCTGACGACGAAGTAGAAATCGGTCTCGAACAGGTCGAGTACCCGGGCGCTGACCCGCTTCTCGTGCGGCGGCTTGCCGATCGCCAGGTACCAGACCGGCAGCGCCGTGTCGACGTACAGCTCACCGGTGGCCTGCACGTCCAGGACGTAGGGAATCGAGTACTGGGCTTGGATGACCAAGTCGAACGTGCCGGCGTTCCCGTCGTAGGTGGCCATCGCCTCGAAATTGGCTTCCTCGGCGGGCCCGCTGATGCGCGGCGACAGGATGTTTGCCTTCCCGATGAGCATGATCACCGGGCCCGGCAGGATGCAGCACGAAGGAGATTGAGGCCGACGCGGTGAAGCCGTCGTCCTGGGTACCGATCACCGCGCCCGCGCCCAGCGCGAACGCGCCCGGCACGGGGTTGAGCCACTTGTAGACGTCGGTTGCGGTGTAGTCCGGCTGGCCGTTACCGCCCTGCAGGTCTTTCGCCCCGTTGACGTCTGGCGTGCCGTCCAGGGCCGTCGGGTACTTGTACCAGTCCCACCAGGTATCGCTGCCGATGTTCGGGCTGCAGGTTGCTCGCGAACATGCCCGACAGCCCGTATAGCGCGACGTCGAGGAAGAGCGGGATCCCGACCGGCAGTTCGGCGTCGAGCGCGAGGAAGAAGCACGGATTGGCCCTTTCACCTTGGCGACGATGAACTGTGCGTTGATCTCGAGGTCGCCGGCCGCCTCGATCTTGACGTCCACACCGCCGGCGAACACGTTGGCCGGGACAGGGAAGCTGGACGGCAGGCCGGCGGCGGCGGCATCACCGGGCTGGTTCAGCTGCAGCGTGGTCGATCTCGCCGCTGAAGCTGAGAACGTCGGGGATCTCGAAGTCGACGGATACGCCGCTGAAGGAGACGGCGCCCGTATCAAGGTTGATCTGCAGCCCGCGGACTGAGCCACCGAGCGAGACGCCCTCCACCAGGTTGACGTCGCCACTGAAGCCGATCCAGCGTCCTGTGGTGTCGGAGCCGAAGCCGAACTTCTGTAGTGCGACGTGAAAGCCGAAGAAGTCGATCGCCGTCTGGCCGGGCAGGTCGATCCATCCGCCCTCCAGCGAGACGTGGCCGGCCGAGTCGATCGACAGACCCCTGAACTCGATCTCGGGCCAGTCGATCCCGGCGGTGTCCAGCGTCAAGCGAGCCGGTCAGCGTAACGGTCCATATCCCGGCCTTCTCGCCGATCTCCAGCGTGGCGATCTCCAGGTCGATGCTCGATCCTGCCGGCAGGTCGTACTGCAGCGAGACCAGCCCGTCCGGGGTCATGGTGCTGGGATCGTTCTGCTGGGCGGCGAGTGTGACGGTCAGTGCACCCGCCGGCCCCGACCGTGACCTCGATATCGACGGTTTTCGAACTTCCCGTCGGAGTTGGTGAAGTACGGGATGGTCAGCGCGCCCGCGATATTGGTGCCCGTGATTGTGTTGTTGGTGAGCGTGATCGAGAACGCGCTCAGGGCAACGACTTGAAGCCGCCGAACATCTCCAGCGACAAGGGGACCGGCGTCGAGATCGATGCCCAGCGGTCCCGCTGAACCCTAAGGCGCCGAATTGCATATTGTCGAGGTCGACGCTGGGGCCGTTTGGCACGTTGACGTCGACGGACAGGCCGTTCTGGCTGCCGACGGTCAAGATGTTGCCGCCGAGCGAAGTGTTGACCTGGCCCAGCAGCCAGGCGATCCCGGTTTCGATCAGGCTCGGGGGAGCGGATGTCGTCATCGTCTGGTCACGGGTTCCCTGCTGCCGCCGCTGTGAAAGCGGCGGCTATGGCCGCGAGCTGCTGGGCGATCGTGTTGAGCGTCTTCGCCGCATCTTCGACCGTGGCGCCCGGCGCCTGGAGCAGGTTCCCGAACAGGGTCGCGAACTGGCCGGTCGACGCGAACGCTGACGCCGACTGCCGAGGAGCCGCCGGGAACGAGACTCTGTGCCGTCTGAAGTGCGTTTTGCAGGGCGCTCAGCGCCGAGGCGGCGTCGGCGATATTGAGATTTGCCAGCGTCGAGGTGAGCTCGGTGGCGATCTGCTTCAGCGCGTCGACCACGTCATCGGTGATCGCGGTGGCGATCGTGGTGTACACGCCGGAGACCGCTCCGCCGATGCTGGGTCCGACGAGCATTTGGTCGGCCAGCAGCGACAGAACTTCCTGGGCAGCCGTAAGCGCCGATGTGGGCGTGCGCGGGCTTGGCTGTCTGGATTGGCGTTATCGGGGGCCGCGAGGGTGGTGAGGTCAGTTTCGAGGGTGGACAGTGGATTGGTCATGGGCGAAACTCCTTGCCTTTGAGGGTCATACGGGCACGAACGCCGGCGGAGTGAATGGCGTGGACGCGGCGGACAGGTTGCCGGCGATGTCGACGGCCACGATCGCGTAGCTGGGTGTCTTCCCGGCCGGGAGCGGCAGTCCAGGTGGGTGCCGCGTTCGGGTCTGCGGGTGTCGGTGGTGCGCTGCCGGGTTGAATGCCGTCGATGAATGCGATCCGCAAAACCGGTTGGGAGCCGATCACGCGCACCACGCCGGCGTAGGCCGCGACCGCAACGGCCGGGACGCCGCGCCCGAGCCCGAGCCGCAGCCCCGTGATGCGGGACGTCGCGGGCTTGGCGGTCGTGTCGGTCACCAGCTGGGCAGTGCCCCCGGCTGCGCCGGGGATCCAGTAGTTGAACGCGGCCGGTTGGTTGGCGGGCGTCGTCGGGTCGAACTCGTCGAGCCGGTAGACGCCGAGGATCTCGTCGGGCGGGGTGCCCGGCGGCAGTGCGAACTCGCCCATGTCGCTGCCGTCGTAGTCGCGGGCGTACGCGCGCGGATCGTTGACGACGCCGATCAGCCGGGGATCGCCGACGCCGGCCGTCAGCGACAGCGACTGCCACACGCCGTTAGTGAGTTGAGGGAGCGCCAGGGTGGACGGATCGGCGGGGTACTCCGGCTTAGGGCCGAACCACCGCAAGTCGACGAGGTCGGCGGGATCGGTCGCGCGATAAACGAGGTAGCCGGCGATATCCGGGCTGGCGTCAAGCGCCCAGGCGAGGATGAATGTCCCGGGCGTGGGTGCAGCGGTGACCTTGTAGAGGACGGGCGCGCGCGACGGACGGACGGTACGGGTGTAGATCGGGCCGACGCTCGGTGTACGACTGCTTCGGGAGCCGGCCGCGTTGACACTGCGCAGGCCGTACAGATTGCGGCCGAAACCGTTGCCATTCACGGTGTCGGTGAGCGGCAATGGCGGGACCGGCTGGGGCGGCGGTAGCGGGGTGGAATTCAATTGGGCAAAGGCCGCGGCATTACCCGGTACATCGGCCAGCGCGCGCAGCTCGTCATCGAGCAGGCCGCTGTAGAAATGCTGGATCAGGCCCCGCTGGCCGGCGGCGTCGCTGAGCACGTTGGCCTGGGTCAGCGAGGTCCCGTTGCGCTGGTTATACGCCGCCAGCCAGCTCGGCAGCGCGTCGATCCAGGTCTGTAAGTCGGCCCGGCCGGCGATCGCGGGATTGGGATCGAGCAGCCCGGCGGTCAGGCGGCGTTTGAGGTCGGCGAGGAACACGGAGTGAGCCGGAGCTCGGTCGAGCAGGTATCCCGACACGCCCTGTTGCCCGGAGATGTCGAACGGCAGCGTGTAGTTCGCGTTGCCGTTGTAGTCCGCCGGGTCGTAGTAGAGGTGGTGCACGATGTGCGTTGGCACCCCTTGCACGACGGCCGGCGGCTGGGGCGGCGTTAGTTGTTGGGCGCCGACGAACACCACCGTGTTGGACTGCGGCTCAGCGCGGGTGGCGCCGTTGTTGGGGTCGACAATCTGCTCGGAGGGGTCGAACGGGACCTGTGTCGAGACACCGATGACCGCCTCCCCGCTCGCGCTGGTCTTATCGATCGGCACGCTCAGCGGAACCCTGAGGCGCAGAGGCACGCTGACGCTACCGACCAGGTAGGCGGGCCGGTCGAAGAACGCGTTCGGATTAGTCACCACCCGTGAGCCTTTGCCCCCGGGCAGCGTGGCAACGACGACGCCCGCGGGCTGGACGCCGGTGGACGGATCCACCGGGCCGGGCGCACGGCGAACCTCTCCGTGACCGCGGTGCCGTCGGCGAGGACCCCGGTCAGGATCAACAATGCCGGGGGGTCCGTTGCTCCGATTGCGCTCAGCGGCGGCGTCGTGATCGCGTAGGTGACACCCTTAGTCGGGTCAGGATCGGGGAGAAGCTGGCCCAGTGTGTACGGCTGGATGCTAGGAGCCGGGATCGTGAAATCGTCGGTAGCCAGGACGGCATTAGTGCCGAGCGCGGTGACGGTGAGCTGTGCGGTACGCGCGTCGGGATAGGCGAGTAGCGAGCTTGCCGTCCACGAGGCGACGGCGCTGAGTGTGCCGCCTACCCACGCGGTCGGGTCCACGGCACTGTCGGGGGCGCCCCCGCCGGGCGCGCTGTTGTCGAACGACGATTGGGTGGCACCGCCGACGAGAAGCTGCAGGGTCGGTGCGGACGCGATGTATTCGACGCCGCGGGCGTTGCTCCAGTCACTCCACCCGCCGAGCTGGCCAAATAGCCCGAAGCCGGCCATGCGGTGCTGGTATCCGCTCGTCGGGTCGGGCAGATCGGCGTCGACGAATCGCAGGATCGCGGTGGCGCCCACCAGGGGAGAGTCGGGTGGGATCAGCTGCGGCGTAGCAGTGATGATGCGGGGATTGCAACGGGGTTTGCAAGGTTGCCGTCGGCTCGCTGAGCCAGGTAGGCGACCGCGTGCCGGGGCGTCGGTAGAGCGGCCGGGTCGGTGACCGGATCGCCCTGCTGGTCGGCGGCGGATACCGGCGGAAAAACCGACTGCACTTCGAAGGACGAACTCGGCTTGATCGTCAGCGTGGATGGATCGACGTCGCCCGTCCGGCAGCGGAAAATCGTCACCGGCTGGGCGGGGGTTGCGGGCGCCGGCATCGGCCCGGGCGCGGCGGTGGCCGCCGGCACGTTGACCAGCGCATAGCGCACCCCAACGTTCGCGCCGGTCGCTGGCGAGCTGGCGATCGCGCCGACCACGACGGTCGATCCGGTCCCTCCGGTGCTGGTGACCGTGATCTGGTCGATCGGAGCTGTCGAGGGGCTGGGCGTGGCGAGCGGATACCAGGTGAGGCCGCTGCCCGATGCGGACGCGCTGGCGACCTTAGTTCCCTTCGCGAACCCGGTGACCGTGCCTTGGCCGGCGATACTGACGGCAACCTCGGCCACCGGCGTTGCAAGGGCTATGCTCACGGTCGGCTTCAGTGGCGGCACGATGAACGGCCACTCGGCCGGGTTTACCTGCGCGCCAAGCAAAGCCGGCGGCCGCTCGGTTGCGGCGATCGAGGCTGTGGCAGCGGTGAACGCCGCCGCGACGGTGGACGGCACACCCTGGATCTGGGCCGGAGGTTGGGTGCTGTTGCCGTCGCTTTGCCAAGTGAACAAGTGGCTGACCGAGGGATTGGCGGTAATCACCATCCCGTCGAAGCTCGCCGATCCACGGGCCAGCGCGCCCGTCGGCGCGCCGCCCGGGATCAGCACCTGCGGCGGCACTTCCTGTGCCCACACCCCGACGATGCAGTACTGGTACTCCTCATCGGATCCGCATCGGTGTCGACGAAGTACAGGCCCAGCACGCGTGCGAGATACGGGCTGAGCGCCGACATCTGCAGCTGCGAGACCAGAGACAGCGACAGCTGTGGGGCCGCGGTGCCATCGTCAGAGGCTTCGACGCCGACGGCGTAGTTGGGTGTTGCAGGCCAGCCCTCTACCAGTCGCGCGCACTCGGCGCGCAGCTGTGCGAAATACTGCTGCTCCGCGGCCGGGCTCGTGCCGTTGAGAAGCTCAAGGGCGCCGAGGCGCTGGTCGCACTCCTTTATGTCCCGCTTTGCGAGTACCGGGTCCGCCGTGGTGCTGGGATCAAGCGCGCCGGCGTACCGCGCGGGCCAGTTCGGGCGCGTCACCGGCAGCGTGAACGGCTCGCCCCAGAGCTGCCAGCCGCATTCGTCGGGCGGACCCCATTGACCCGGCCCCGGCCCCCAGCCGATCCCGCCGACGGTGCCCGTCCCTGGCCCGCCTGTGCTCCCTGGCCCGCCATTTCCCCCGGTCCCGCCGCCCCGGTCACCGCTGCAGCAACAGCAGATCGTGATCGAGATGTTTACAGGCGGCTGGCGCTGCGCGGCGCACCGGCAGCAGTTGCAGCTGTCAGCCGGTTCGGACCCGGGTTCGTCGGATGTGCAACGCTCGATCAGAGTGTGACCGCATTCGCAGCGAAACAACTCCTCGGCCGCGATCGCGGCTGGGTCGCTGCTCGCCTTCACATCGGCACGAGCGGTTGTGTACTGCGTAGCGAGGGCGGTCCTGCTCGCTACTGCTTTCGCGAGACCGGCCGCCGCGCTGCAGCAACAGCACCGACCACAGCGATTAGGTGTTGCGGCATCCCCGGCGGTGGTGAAGCTGACTGCGCTGCCCAAGCTCCGGGGCTTTTTGTGGCTGCAGGGGTCGTGCTCGTCCCGTAGCCATCGCCCGCGTTGGTATCTCTGCCGTCGGGCCGCCGGTCGGCGATCGCTTTGCTGACCGCCGCCGGTGGTGCGATGCGTCCGCAAGGCGGGTCACACAGCGACCGCCTGAACAGCCAGAACGCACCTGGCGGAAACCCAAACTCCGGTGTAAACGCCCATCGAAGATGCGTGCCCTCCTGCATCGGCTGGCCGTCGAACGACGGCTCAGACCCGTCAGCGATGGCAGCCTGGAGGCCTAACACTGAAAGCGGCACTGCAGCCCTCCAAGGTTTGACGTCAGCTTGACCGGTGCGTTGCCGGCTAGGTTGTGCGATCCATTTCGCAATGGCGCGTGCATTTTGAACAGGCACGGTCCGCTCAGCGGACCGGAAGCCCCGGAACGACTCCAGCCGGAATCGCCTAATTCCTTCATGATTGGGCCATCTGGTGGTTTACCCAAGACTCCTCTTCAACGGGCGCCGTGGCCATCAACGACTTCTGGCCGGCGTCGCTTTGAATCGCTAGTTGCGTCGACGGCCAGTATCTAGCGCGGATCTTGCGCTTCATCAGTTTCCCGGTGTCTTCCCTAGGCTGTCATTGTCGAACACGATGATTCTGGGCGTTTTGTAATGCGCCAGATTGCTCGGACATGTTGCGCACTTCGTCTTCGGTCAGGTTGTCGCGTCGACGTGGCGGCGATCGCCTCGCCGAACTCCTCGTCTGGCACCCCGAATACCGCGGCGTCGCGGATGCCGTCGAGTTCGAGCAGGCACACCTCGATCTCGCGGGATAGATGTTCACCCCAGTTCACCGCACTGTATGGTGCCCAGCATTCCGATACCCATGCTCCCTTCTACGAACGCGATATCGTTGTGCAGGTATAGGCGACGCGGTCACCCGCCGTGACATCAAGGCGACAAGGCCGTTCGCGACCGCACCGCGCGGCGCGCACATCTTGATAGTCTCGGACGACGTGCCCACATCGCACGCCCGTCATCAGTCTGCGCTCCGGTGGCCCGCCATGTTGCGAACGTCTCGGCGAACTCGCTGCCATGAACCGCTGCCGCTTGGCGCTGCTTCGAGGTCAACCGCCCGCGCGAGGTCACCGTTGCAGCCTGACGCAACAGTCGTTTGGTCGCCACCACCGCCGCGCGGGCGCGCGCAACGTCGTGGCGAGGTCGAGCGCCGCGGCCAACGCATCGTCACTTACGTTATGCGCCAACCCCATCCGTACCGCGCGCTCCGCGTCGATCGTCGCCCTGCGAGCCGTAGCTCCAACGCAGCGCCCTCGCCGATCAGGCGCTGCAGCAACCAGCTCGCACCCATGTCCTGCAAGAGACCCATTCGGATGAACGATGGGAACAGGCCATCGTCGGACCCTACCCGATGTCGCAGGCCAGCGCCAACTACATGCCGCACCACCGCGCGCCGTCGAGGCCTCTATGTCGTTGCGGCAATGCCCAGAGCATTTCGACGACATTCATCTGCTGGCCAGCAATTCGGCCACTTCGCTTCCGCCGCTGCGACAGCTGCTCGATCGAAGCGAAGTCTGCGCCCGAGCTCCGTTCGCGCAGTCGCCACGCAGCAGGCGCGCGCGATCAGACTCGCGCGCGCCTGATCGATGCAACCATCAGATCCATTGCCGATCACTGTATCCGCCACTAGACAAGACAGATCGCGGAGTCCGCCGGAGCATCGCTCGGGCGATTGCCCATCATGTCCCGGCGCGGTTGATCTCATCGCCACTGCGCTCCACGAGGTTTGCGTCGCATGGAGACCGTGTTGCTGCTCGTCGCGCACGCCGCCTCCGTGGCGTGCGCGCCGTACGCCCGCGTTGCTTGACGTGCTCTGACCGCGTTCACCACTACCTGTACACCGTGTGGTCAAGGTGTGATCGCCGCCGCCACGATCCCGAGCTCTACGCCGCGCTCCCCCGCTGAGCGCTCGCAATCCGCCTGTCCCGCATCCCGCGATTCACACCGAGAATTCCCCCACCGAGTACCCGCATTCAGCGTCGCGCTCATCCATGCGCCCTCCTCACACTCACCATTCACCCCAACACTCCAATTCACCACCCCCTCCACCTCACCAGCTACGCACTCCTCACCGCTATCGCTACAAGTCTGGTGATCGCGTGTGGCTGCACCGCTAGCGCGTCGACGGCCAGTGTCTAGCGCGGATCTTGCGTCAGTGAAATCGGCGCGCCCCCTTGCGTTCATCCCGTCGCCATCTCGGCAACATCGGTATTCCTGTGCCGACACGCCTCGCCGTCCACACTGGGGAAAATTCGCCCACGCCGGTGGAGGTCGTAGTGGTTGTCGGACAAGGCGAGGTCGCCCCCAGTTTGGAGATCGACTCGGCGGGACAGCGCGCGCAAGTGCGACGTGCGGCGCTGGCCAGCTCGATCGGCACCACGATCGAGTGGTACGACTTCTTCCTCTACAACACCGCCGCCGCATTGGTTTTCCCGCACCTGTTCTTCCCCGCATCCACCCCGTACGCGGGCGCGATGGCCTCGTTCGCGACCTACGCGGTTGGGTTTGTCGCCCGCCCGCTCGGCGCGGCGATCTTCGGGCACTGGGGTGACCGGATCGGTCGCAAGGCCACCTTGATCGTGACGTTGCTGGTGATGGGCATCTCGTCGGCGATCGTCGGCATCCTGCCCGGTACCGCGGCGATCGGCGGGGCGGCGCCGCTGATCCTTGTGGTGTTGCGACTGGTGCAAGGCCTCGCGATCGGCGGGGAGTGGAGCGGGTCGGTGTTGATCGCGATGGAGTGGGGAGATCAGCGAAAGCGCGGGCTGCTCGGCAGTTTCGCTCAGCTCGGCGTGCCGATGGGTCTGGTGCTGGGCACCGGCGGCATGACCGTGCTGTCGGCGACACTGTCGGCTGAGCAGTTCAATTCGTGGGGTTGGCGGATTCCGTTCCTCTTCAGCCTGGTGCTGGTGGCCGTTGGTCTGCTGATTCGGTTGTCGATCTTGGAAACCCCCATGTTCGCCAAGCTGACCGAGGAGCGGAAGACCGCCCGCGTGCCCGTTGCCGATGCGATCCGGCAGCACTGGCGGGAGATCCTGCTGTCGGCGGGGCTGCGGTTCAGCGAGCAGATGCCTTTTTACTTGTTCACGACTTTCGTGCTGACCTACGTCGTCTCGCGGCATGAGTTCACCAGGACGTTCGTCCTGAAGGCCGTGCTGGCGGGCGCTGTGTGCGAACTCGTGGCGATCCCACTGTTCTCGCATCTGTCGGATCGCTTCGGCCGCAAGCGGATCTATCTCACCGGAGCGGTTCTGACCGGGCTGATTGCGTACCCGTACTTCGCGGTGTTGAGCCACGGTGGAGCCGAGCTGATCTTCGCCGCGGTCGTGGTCTCGTTGTTCATCCACGGGCTGCAGTACGGTCCGCAGGCCGCGCTGATCGCCGAGAATTTCCCCACTCACCTACGCTATGGCGGCGCCGGACTCGGCTATCAGCTGGCCTCGGTCTTCGCCGGCGGTCCCGCGCCGCTGATCGCAACGTGGTTGCTGCACAAGACCGGAACCCCCTATGCGATCTCGGCGTACATCGTCTTCGCCGCGGTCGTCACCGTCGCATGCGGTCTCGCCCTGCCGAACCGCTCCCGGGTCGACATCGACGATGCGGCCGTGTATCTCCGATAGCCGATCCTCAGGTCGATGTCGGGCCTTGTCGGCAAGAAGTTAACGGTGTAAAAATTGAGGCCTATTGCCGCCACGCCGACGTGGCGTCTCCAGGATGGACTGCGGTGGACTTCGAGATCAGAGCCTTGGGGGAGCGCTAGTGCGCTCCTTCTCGGCGGTGTTCCGTGTCGAGGCCCCGGCCCGCAGGGTCTGGCGCGTGTTGCATCCGCCGGTCCCACCCGACGCGCCATCGCCTCGGATCCTCGAATATCCCGGCGGCAGCATGGAAATCCTCTCCGAGGGCGATGAGGCAGGCCAGGGGCTGGTGCGGACCTGCGTCTTCGGTGTTCCCCGCTACCTGATGTCCGGTGGCAAAGCGCGGTCCTGGGAGGTCGTCACCGAGGCCGAAGTCAACAAGCTGTCGCGCTATGTCGCCATCGGCAAGCCGCTGTGGTCACGCGCGGAGGGATACCACCAGCTCGACGAACAGCAGGACGGGACAACGCTTGTCACGTTCCACGAGACGTATCACGCCTACAATCCCGTGCTACGGGCGCTGTTGGAGGGGCCGGTGCACGCGAAGATCTCGGCCGACAACTTGGCGATCTACCAGCATGCACTCGGATTTGTCGGGACGACAACGAGGGTGTCATGAGCTACGACTTGATCATTCGCGGCGGGACAGTCGTCGACGGCTCGGGATCGCCCCCGCGGACCGCGGACATCGCTGTGCAGGATGGACTGATCGTCGAAGTCGGACGCGTTGACGGGGCGGCCCGGCGGGCCATCGATGCCGACGGCCTCACGGTCACACCGGGATTCGTGGACATCCACACGCATTTCGATGGCCAGGCCACCTGGGATCCGCACCTGACGCCGTCCTGCTGGCATGGCGTCACCACCGCCATCATGGGCAATTGCGGCATCGGTTTCGCACCGGTGCGCCCCGACCGGCACGACTGGCTCATCGAACTGATGGAGGGCGTCGAAGACATCCCTGGCAGCGCGCTGGCGGAGGGGATCACCTGGGAGTGGGAGTCTTTCGGCGAATATCTCGACGCGCTCGAGAGGATGCCCCGCGCCGTCGATGTCGGCACGCAGATACCCCAGGCCGCCCTGCGCGCCTACGTCATGGGCGACCGCGCACTCGACGCCCCGACCGCCGACGACCTGACCGCGATGACTCAAGCGGTCACCGACGGTCTGCGCGCGGGAGCTCTGGGCATGTCGTTCGGTCGCACCGCCGGGCATCGCAGTATGAGCGGGCAACCCGTGCCCGGAACGTATTCGGACGAGGATGAACTCGTTGCCCTGATGACGGCGATGGCCGCTGCGGGCCGCGGGGTGCTGCAGGTGGTACCGGCCGGGGTCGGCGGTGAAATAGGCGGCGATCAAAGGCATTCCATCGACGCCGAAGTCGAGTGGATCAGCCGGCTCGGTCAGAGATTCCGCATACCGCTGACGTTCTTAGCGATGGTCAACGAGCAGGACCCGCACGACTGGCAGCGCTGGTTCGGCGACGTCAGCACCGCCAATGCCGCCGGTGCGAACGTCCGACCCCAAGTGGCCAGCCGCGCCTTCGGAATGTTGATGGGCCACCAGTCGCGGATGAACCCTTTCCGGCACCGGGCCAGTTATCGCGCGCTGATGGATCTGCCTCTCGCACAACGCGTGCGGGCACTTCGTGACCCGCAGACCAAGGCGCGCATCCTTGCGGAAACACCCGACCCGAGCGCCGTGCCGTCCGCCGATCAGCTCAACCGCCACATGTTCAAACGGCTCTACCCGCTGGGGGAGCGACTGGACTACGAGCCGTCGGCCGAGGACAGCATCGCGGCCATCGCGGAGCGGCAGCGCCGCGATCCGTGGGAGGTCACCTACGACACGCTCCTGCAAGCCGAAGGCAAAGAGTTTCTGTTGTTCCCGCTGCTGAACTATGCGGGCAACGACTATCACCACTTGCACGACATGATGTCGAACCCGTTGAGTCTGCAGGGCCTTGGTGACGGCGGAGCCCACTGCGGCATCATCTGCGATGCCAGCATGACCACATATCTGATGTCCTACTGGGTCCGCGACCGCACCCGCGGCCCGCGGATCCCGCTCGAGACTGCCGTGCATCGACTAACCGGCGATCCGGCCGACTTCTACGGCCTCGGTGATCGCGGTGTGATCGAGCCGGGCAGGCGCGCCGACATCAACCTCATCGACCTCGACAGCCTGGGTCTGCACCATCCCGAGCAGGTGACCGACCTACCCGGCGGCGCCGGTCGGCTCGTCCAGCGCTCCGATGGATACGTCGAGACGTTGGTACGCGGCCAGACCATCGTCGCCGACGGCGAACTCACCGATGCCCGGCCGGGAGGCCTTGTGCGCGGACCGCGGCCGATGGCGACGGCGTAGCTGAAGACGTTGAGCGACAGCACAATTACGCGTGTCTCCCGAGGCAAGTCGCTGCGCTACGGAGAACTCGATCGTGGTGTGGTCGTCGCCGCAGCGGTACGTGTCGCCGAACGCAGCGGCGTTCGGAGTGTCACCGTGCGATCCCTGGCCACCGAACTCGGCCTGTCGACCACGGCGATGTACCGCTATGTCAACGGCAAAGCCGAACTGCTGAATCTCGTTGCCGAGGCAACGCTCGCTTCAGTCGAACTGCCGGAGTCAGGGCCGTGGCAGCAGCGAATTCGCGTGGTCGCCAACAGCGCGCGCAAGGCCATGCTGAGAATCGACGGCATTGCCGACGTCTTGCAGACTCAGCCGGCGAAAGGCGCGGCGCAACAAGTTGATGCGTTGATGCAGCAGCTCGTCGTCGATGCGGGGGTACCGCCGGTCCGGCGCGAGTCGGCCCGGCTTCTCCTGATGATCTTCATCTTGGGATCGGTGTCGTTCGAGCAGGCGCTCGATGGGTTGCCCCATCAATTGGTCGAATCGCCGGAATCACGGTTCCACCAAGGACTCGACGTGTTGATCGCTGGACTCAGCGATTGCGGACCGCCTTAGCGGCGAAATCGGCCGCTTGATCCGTCATGCCATTCGTCTTGTAGGCGCTGTGCGCGGCGCGGCTGAATCCTTCACCCGACGAACACACCGGGTCTTGGGGTGTGCAGAGATCCAGCGTCTTGTGGGCGTAGAGCGGCCCGATGGTGATCGGCGGGGCGTCGTGGTCGACCAGGTTCAGAAACCCGTTGGAGGGCTTGCCGAACAAGGTGACCGCAGCGACGTGCGGGGCGACGTTGGGCGGCAGCGGTCCGCTGATGCCGGCGGGTAGTTCGTAGCCGGGCGGGACAGTGTCCGAGGTGATGTAGGCGGCGATGGCGGCGCCTTGCGAGTAGCCACCGAGGACGATCTTGGTAGCGGGGCAGGTGTTGACGGTGTCGAGCACCTTGTTGGCGGCGTCGGCAACGCCGTCAGCGGCCTGCCCGAAGCTCAGCGAGGCAGGGTAATTCACCCCGTACACATCGACCGAGCGGCCGCCCAGACGGCCCGTGAGGGCGTCGGAGAATTCTTGCCCGACGGTCCCGGGGCCGGGCGGCTCAAGGGTGCCGCGCGCGAAGATGACCTCGACGTCCGCGCACTGTCCGTCGGCGGCGGCCTTGCTGATCGCCGGGGTCGTGACCGCCGCTGCATAAAGCATCGTGACGACCGCTGCCCACTGCAGCAGCTTCGTCATCGACTGCGCGCACCATGCCAAAGGCGATATGCCGTAGCGGGTCGACTCATGCACAGTGGGACCTTTCGTTCAAGCGAGATCGCTCTTTTGCAGCGTATGTGGTGGAAGACTCCACCGCAGCGTGGACTTCGGCGTCGATGCCTTTGGTCATCTTGATATCCGCGGTCGCGCTGGTCAAACTCAGTTGGTTGCAACACCGCGGGCCGCACCGTTCATCCCTGGGGCGTTGATCGTACGGAAAACTCCAGGTGACGAACGGGATCGTGGTCCGCCGATACGTGCGGAAACGCCAGTTCAAGGTGGAGTTTTCAAGATCGGGCCGGCTGTGCTCGCCGTCGATTAGGTTTTCGCCCGAATTCGCAATACGCTTGCGCGCGGTTTGTTCTCAACTCCCGAAAGCGGCCATGTCCATTCAGCCCGTGCTGGTGCGCCCACGTCAGGTGCGCAGCGCCCAGCGATTCGCTTCCCTTGTTAAATGCCCAACGGTCGGCCAGTGCTTCGACATCGAAGTCACTCGCGACGCGGATGGGTGGATGATCCAGATTCCCGAGATCGGCAGGACCACCCGCGCGTACCGTCGCGCTGCGGTCGAACTGGCTGCGCGGGAATGCATCGCGACGTGGACCGGTATTCCGATCGGCTATGTCGCGGTCAACGTCGACAGCGAGATCGGCTAACGCCGCAAACCTCGCTTATTGGCCGAGGTGTGTCTCGCGCGTGACCTCACCGCGATGGTGAGCAGAAATGCTCATCACCATGACGGTGCTCGGGGCATTTGCCGCTCTGACGTTGGCGGTGTGCGTCGGCTACTGCTGCGGGCGGCGTGCGGGTTGCACCCGGTCAACGTGGAAGAGGCGAACGAGTCGAGTCGCGTTGGGCAGGCGGGCGCTCAATCTGGTCGTGTTGGTCGCGGCGCGGCGTGTTCGGCGGAGGTTCCGGGCCGCGCCGATGGTCGAGCTGTCAGGGCTGAGAATCCCTGCGTCACTGGAACTGCTGCGCGGTAGCGTTACGCGAATGCGTTCCTACCGCGGCGCGCCAGGTTGGTGAGAGAGCACAATGTCATCGCTTCAGGGCAAGCTCGCGTTCGTCACCGGTGCGTCGTCCGGCCTGGGTGCCGAGACAGCCAGACTGCTATCACGCCAGGGCGCAACGGTTTTCGGTATCGGTCGAGACGCCGGACGGTTGGCCGAGGTGTTCGGCGACATCGAGCGCGGTTCCTACGCGGTGGTCGACATCGCGTCCGCCCAGGCTTGTAAAGATGCCGTCGAGCAGTGTGTGCGGGAATTGGGCGGCCTCGACGTGCTGATCAACATCGCCGGGCGGCATCAGATGCGCCGGACCGAGTCGATGACCGATGACGACTGGGAGCAGGACCTTGCGGTCAACCTCAATGGACCGTTTCACCTGTGCAGGGCCGCACTGCCCCACCTGCTGGAGCGAGGCGGCAACATCGTCAACGTCAGCTCCATCGCCGGCGTCGAGGGGCAGGCATATTCGGCGGGGTACTGCGCGGCCAAGCACGGTCTGATCGGACTCACCCGTGCCTTGGCGGTGGAGTACACCGCGGATCGCTTGCGCGTCAACGCTGTTTGTCCGGGTGGCATGCTGACCCCGCAGATCGAACAGTTCACCGCTCCGGAGAACCCGAACTACGACCTCATCATGCGGACGGCCGCACCGCGCGGCATGATGCAGCCCCTGGATGTGGCGAATGTGATCGCGTTCCTGGCGAGCGACGCCGCGGCGGTCGTCCACGGCGCCGTCTACCGGGTCGACAACGGCAAAGGCGCCGGTTAGCCGGTCACGAGCCGGTGAACCGGGGTTTCCGCCGCTCTGCGGTGGCCGAGACTCCTTCGACGAAGTCGGCGGTCGCTGCCAGCCGGATCTGCTCGGCCTGCTCCTTGGCAGTCGCCGCGCGCACTCGGTCGGCCAGATCGCCACGCAAGGTCTGGCGGATCGAGACCACGGCCAGTGGCGCGCTCGCGGCAATCTTGGCGGCCAAAGCGTGGGCGCCAGAACGCACCTCGCCGTCGGCTGTGAGGCGGTCGCACAGACCGATGCGCGCCGCTTCTTCGCCCGGTACCTCGCGGCCGGTATAGAGCAGGTCCTGCGCGCGCTGCGACCCGACGACCGCCGGCAACGTCACGGTGATCCCGAATCCCTGGTGCAGCCCGAGCAGACTGAAGTTGGCGACGAATCGGGTGGACGGACTGGCGACGCGAAAGTCCGCGACCAGCGCCAAACCGAGGCCCCCGCCCACCGCTGCACCCTGTACGGCGGCGACGATCGGAGTGTGGGCCGCGAACAGACGCGCCGCCTCCTCGTACAGCGAGCCGGTAGCACCCTCCACCGTCGGCTCGCTGCCGCTGAGCGCACCCGGCAAGTCCGCACCCGCACAGAAGTGCCGGCCGGACGAGCAGAGCACGATTGCCCGCGCATCTGAATCGGCGTCGAGGCGCTCGAAGGCATCGGCCAAACCGGCGATCAGGGCGGCGTCGAAGTGGTTGCGTGGGCCGCGCTCGAACTCGACGGTGGCGACGTGGTCAGCGGACAGTTCGACGCGGATCTGATGGCTCATGAAGGCATTGAACACGACTACTCAGTCGGCCAGAGCCCGTCCCACGATCAACGGATCAGGCTCGCCGACCACTTCCGGGTCCTTGTTGGCGTAGTCGAATTGGGCGAGCAGGTAACGCATGGCGTTGATGCGGGCCCGCTTCTTGTCATTGCTCTTGACCACGATCCACGGTGCCGCATCGGTGTCAGTCGCGGCGAACATCTCCTCCTTCGCCGCGGTGTAGTCGTCCCATTTGTCCAGTGATGCCATGTCGGTGGCCGAGAACTTCCACTGCCGTACCGGGTCGACGACCCGAACGGCGAAGCGGGTGCGTTGTTCGGCGGGAGACACCGAGAACCAGAACTTCGTCAAACGTATGCCGTCGCTGACCAGCATCCGCTCGAAAGGCGGTGCCTGCCGCAAGAACTCGGCATGTTGGTCGGGGGTGCAGAATCCCATCACTTTTTCGACACCCGCACGGTTGTACCAGGAGCGGTCGAATAGCACCATCTCGCCGCCGGCCGGGAAATGATTGATATAGCGCTGGAAATACCACTGCGTCTGCTCGCGTTCGGTGGGCTTTTCCAACGCCACAACGCGGGCGCTGCGGGGGTTGAGGTGCTCGGTGAATCGTTTGATCGTGCCGCCCTTGCCGGCCGCGTCCCTGCCCTCGAACACGATGACGTGCCGGTTGCCGGTGCGGTTGCCGTGCTGCTGGAGCTTGAGGAGTTCGATCTGCAGCTTCCGCTTCAGGTGCTCGTATTTTTCGCGCGGCATCCGGTGGTCGTAGGGATATCGCTCCCGCCACGTATCAATGTGCTCGCCGTTCCGGTCGAGCAGGACGGGATCGTCATCGTCGGTGTCGTCGACTGTGTACCCATGTTCGGGCGTCGACAGGGTTTCCAGGTCTATCTCGGCCATCGCTAGACGCTAGCGCGATCTGACAATGCTTGACCTCAAGTATGGTTCAGGTTTTAACGTAATCGCCATGGCTCATAGCGAAGCACACTGGCCCGATGAATTGGCCTCAATCGGCGCTCTTCGATTTGCCCGTCGTTCACCGCATTTCGAGGAAACGGTCCGCTTCTACCGCGACCTGGTCGGCTTACCGCTGTGCGCCACGTTCGGGGAGAGCTTCGGCAGCAACGGAGCGATATTCGGCTTGCCCCGGTCGAACCTGACGTTTGAGCTCGTCGAGGCGACCGATACCGTCGCGGTCGATAGCCACGAACAGCTGTGTTTGTATTTCCCTGACCGTGCGGCCCAGCAACAAGCAACGGCCAAGCTGGTGGTGGCGGGAGCCGAACCCGTTGAATCCCATCCCTATTGGGCGGCGACCGGAGCTGTCACCTACCGCGATCCCGATGGTAGGGACGTGGTGTTCGCACCATTCATCTTCGCTGTCAACGAACCGGCAGACGGCGAATCCTCAGGCGAACACTGGATCTCGCAGGAGAGAACGCCGGATTAGTGGGCAGGTCTGCCGCGTTTACCGGTGATGCCGACGTAGATGGCGATCAGAACGACCGCGACGATCACGCCGACCAGGAAAGCGGTGAGCCCGAAGCCACTGTGCTCGGAGGGGAAGATCAGCTTGTAGGTAAGCCAGGAACCGACGAACGACCCGATCGCGCCGAGCAGAACAGTGACGACGACACCGATGTTTTGCCTGCCCGGGAGGATGAGACGCGCCAGCGCCCCGACGACCAGGCCGACGAAAATCGCCCCGACAACTGTCCCGATCATCTCGGCTGCTTTGCGCTGAGCCGGTTCAGGACTGCCGTCATTTGCTTCACGGTGTCATTCGCCAGCTTTTCGAAAACGATCTTCATCACGGGGTTCAGCGCCTTGGCTGCACCCTTCATCGTGAGATCGGCTCGGTAAGTGAGCACGGAACCGGATCCCGCCGCATCGACAGTGATGGTGTCCCGCGAGGTCGAGGACTTGTTGTCGCCGACAAAAACCAGCCGGGATGCCGTCAGTTTCTCGAGGGTGTACGTCAGTTCCGCCGTCACACCGAAGATCTTGGACACGTTGTGCCATGTCGATCCCTCACCGACCGGACCGCTACTTGTGCTGGTGCACGTTTGCGTACCGGGATCCCACTCTTCGGTGTTTGCGAAATCCTTCAGATATTCGACGACCTGAGATGGTGGCGGTTTCACGGGAAATTGACGAGACACGGTTGGCATACGGGATTGGTTACCCGACTGACGCCGATTCCACGCCACGGGACGTGGCCTGGCGGAAATCACCCAGAAAAGCGGAAGACCACCGGGGTCGGAACACCGGTGGTCGTCCTTTGTGCTGGCTTGTGTGACTACTTCTTGAACGCGTCCTTCACGTTCTCGACCGCGTCCTTGACGCTGGACTTCGCCTGGTCAAGCTTGCCCTCGGCCTCAGTGCTGTCGTCGCCGGTGGCCTTACCGAATGCTTCTTTGGCCTTGCCGCCGATGTCGTCGATCTTGTTGCTCACTTTGTCGTGGGCGCCCATGTTCCAACTCCTCATCTTGGGACTCACTTCGCGATGGTGTAAGTACCCACCCGAAAAACGAGCCAAACCTGGTATGCGAGATTGGCTGGATGCAGGTCGCGATTCTCGACGACTACCAGGACGTCGCGCTGAGCATGGCCGACTGGTCAGCGGTGCAGGAGCGTGCCGCGATCACTGTGTTCAACGATCACGTCGCCGATCCGGACGCGCTGGTCGAGCGACTCGCACCGTTCGACGTGGTGTGCGTGATGCGAGAGCGCACACCACTGCCCCGAAGCGTCATCGAGCGGCTGCCCCAACTGAAGATGATCGCCTCGACCGGGCCGTTCAATGCCTCCATCGACGTCGCGGCCGCCAAAGAACGCGGCATCTACGTCAGTGGCACCGGCGGCTACGTGGAGTCGACCGTCGAACTCACCTGGGCGCTGATTCTCGCGACCGCCCGCCGGATCGTCGACGAGGCAGTATCGGTGCGCAATGGCGGCTGGCAGACCTCCGTCGGTCGCCAACTCGGCGGCACAGTGCTGGGAGTGCTGGGGCTGGGGCGAATCGGCGGCCGTGTCGCTCAGGTCGGCAAGGCGTTCGGGATGGACATCATCGCGTGGAGCTCGAACCTGACCCCCGAGGCCGCCGAACAGGCCGGGGCCAGCTACGTGTCGAAGGACGAGTTGTTCTCTCGCGCCGACGTTTTGACCATCCACCTGGTACTCAGCGAACGGTCCCGCGGCCTGGTCGGCGCCGCCGAATTGGCGCTGATGAAGCCAACGGCGTTGCTAGTCAACACCTCTCGTGGCCCGATTGTGGACGAGTCGGCCCTCGTCGACGCGTTGCGGTCGCGGCACCTCGCCGGCGCCGGTCTCGACGTCTTCGACACCGAGCCGCTGGAGGCGGGGCATCCGCTGCGCACGCTGGACAACGTCACCGCCACCCCGCACATGGGCTACGTCGCTGAGCAGGTCTACCGAGTCTTCTACGGGGAGGCCGCGACCAAGATCGCCCGCTGGCTGAGCCAAGGCAGCGGCGGCTGATTTCGACGCGCGACGGCGCGACCACCAGGAGTCGAGCAGCGCCATCACCGCGGACACCGCCGCGGCAAGGGCCCAGCCCAACAGGATGTCGACGACGTAGTGCTCGGCCGAATACACCAACACGAAGGCCATCGCCAACGGATAGACCACCAGCAGCGGACGCCACCCGCGCCTGACCCGTCGCCACAGGAAGATCGAAATCATCGCGGTCACCGCGGCGTGTAGCGAAGGAATCGCCGCGACCAGATTGACGCTGGCCTGTCCGGAGTCGAGCAACGCCCCCGCTGACTGCAGATGCAGTGTGCCCCAGCCGCGGGTGGAGATTCGCTCCACGAACTGGTGAGCGCCGGGCCGGCTCAGGTGCATCGCCCCCAGCAGTCCGCCGTCGGGAACGCCCGCGGCGCCGCGGAACATGCACGGCGGGTTGGCCGGGCCGCCGGCGACGTCGGTCGGCGTGCAACTCGCGGCGGCCCACGGGGGTGCGGCCGGCAGCACCACGTACACGACAAGGGCCGCGAAAGAGAGTGCGACGAATCGTCGGACGAAGGCCGCCCACTCGGTTCGGTCACGCAGCCAGAGCACCCCGGCGACCACATACGGCAGGACGAAGAACGACATGTAGATGCTGCTGATGATCACCTCCCACCGCGGCGGCTGAGCCAACTTGATGCGCTCTTGCAACCACACTGTCGGGACGCTGCCGAAAAACAACCAGCGGTCCACTCCTGCCTGGAATTGCCAGAGGGTCCGGCCACCGAGCATGTCGGCCGCACCTCGGCTGAAGTCGTAGAGCACCAGCACCAGGGCGAGCGGAAACCAGTCCCGTACCACTGCGAACACCTTGTGCCCGCGCCCGATGCTGGCGGCGATCAGGCCGGTCGCGATGTAGAGCAGTAACAGTTCGCGGTTGAAGGCCAACCCATCCGTCACGGTCCGGTAGACCACGACGGCGGCCCACACGGTGACGGCGATACGCCTCGTCCAATCGAGCCGACGCTCGCGGCTGGACGCAGGGGATCCAACGACAGGCGGTGTGGGCCGCGGCGTCGTGGACGGCCGACTGGGGGGACGCTGCCCAGCGAGTTCGGTCTGTGGGCCGCGATGGAAAAGTCGGACCCGACGAGCGGTTGTTACTGCCACCGGTCCAACATTATCCTTTGCCGGCCGTTTCCCATCCGTTCATTCTCATGGCCGCGTCGTGTTAATCCACTAGATCAGCCAAATACGCTGTCAGCGAAGAGTTTTAACGGTTCTCCAGCACGCTGTCGCGGGTGTCTGTGTGGTAGCTGTGCATTCGCCACCCGCTAGTGATCGAGATGCATGAGCGCCAGCACGCTCCACTGGCTTTGCACGCCCCGCTCACTCGCCGTGGCGATCATCCCGGACGGTGCGAACATCTTCGATGCCACCGGGTCGTCCTCGGTGAGCGGCAGACCGCCGCCGCGAATTGCCTTGACTATCACAATGATTGCCGCAATCAGTACGACCAACACGACCGTGGCGAAGAGGATGGACAGCGTGCCCTGGATGAAGGTGTTCCTGATGACGTCGGCGAGCTGATCCTTCGTTTGCGCCGACCCGAACGCCGTCTTACCTGATACTTGGGCGCCGGTGTACTGAAAATACTGCGTCCAGTAGCCGACATTGGGATCGGCGGAGAAGATCTTCTGCCATGACGCGGTCAGCGTAACCGCCAGATCCCACAGCAACGGAGCACCCGGAATCCACACCCACTTCAGGTAGCCCTTCTTGATGACTATCACCGTGACGACGGTCAGTGCGATCGCGGCGAGCAACTGGTTGGCGATGCCGAACAGCGGGAACAGCGTATTGATGCCGCCCCGCGGGTCGGTCACGCCCATCAACAGGATGCTGCCCCACGCGGCGGCCACCGCCAAGCTGCAGATCCACACGCCCGGGCGCCAACTCGGGTTTCGCAGCTTGGACAGCGGGCCGCCGAGGTTACCCAGTGCGTCGGAAAGCATGAAGCGCGCGACCCTGGTTCCAGCGTCGACCGCGGTCAAAATGAACAGGGCCTCGAACATGATCGCGAAGTGATACCAGAACGCCTTCAGCCCCGAACCGCCCAAAACCCGTTGCAGCACTTCGGACATGCCGATCGCAAGCGTCGGAGCGCCGCCGGTGCGCGACACAATCGACTTCTCGCCCACGCCGGCGGCGGCCTCATTCAGCTCCGCTGCAGTCACCGGCGGTCCCGACAGGCCAAGGTGATTGACGTAGTCGGCGGCGGTCGCCGCGGTGCCGCCGGTGCGAGCTGCCGGTGCGTTGAGGGTGAAGTACAGATGCTGGTCGAGTATCGCGGCGCTGATCAATGCCATCACCGCCACGAAGGATTCGGTGAGCATGCCGCCGTAGCCGATCAGCCGCATCTGACTTTCCTTCTCCAGCAGCTTCGGCGTGGTGCCCGACGAGATCAGCGCGTGAAATCCCGACAGCGCGCCGCACGCGATGGTGACGAACAGGAACGGAAACAGTGACCCGGCAAACACTGGTCCATCACCGTGGGTAGCGAAGCGCGAGATCGCCGGTGCGTTGATGACCGGGTGCGCAAGGCAGATGCCGATCGCCAGCAAGGCGATGGCTCCGACCTTCATGAACGTCGACAGGTAATCGCGCGGCGCGAGCAGTAGCCACACCGGGAGCACCGATGCGACAAATCCATAGCCGATGATCAGCCATGACACCATCACCGGCGACAAATTCAACCACGATGCGCCCCAAGCTGTTTCGGCGACGACATCGCCGGACGCCACGGCGAACATCAACAGCACGAAGCCGATCACGGATACTTCCCCCACCCGCCCGGGTCGCAGGAATCGCAGGTAGCAGCCCATGAATAAGGCAATCGGGATCGTCATCGCGATGGAGAACACGCCCCAGGGACTTTGCACCAATGCTCGCACCACCACCAGCGCGAGCACCGCGATGATGATGACCATGATGACCAAGGTCCCGACCAGAGCGGCAGTACCGCTGATGGCGCCGAGCTCGTCGCGGGCCATCTGACCTAGCGAGCGGCCCCGTCGCCGGGTGGAGATCCACAGCACCAGATAGTCCTGAACAGCGCCGGCGAACACCGCACCGACGACAATCCAGATGCTGGACGGCAGATAGCCCATCTGGGTGGCAAGCACCGGCCCGACGAGCGGGCCGGCCCCGGCGATCGCGGCGAAATGATGGCCGAACAGCAGCCGCCGGTCGGTGGGCACATAGTCGGTGCCGTCGTCGAAAAGCTCTGCGGGAGTGGCGTGATCGTCGCGCGGTCGCACGATCTTCGCCTCGATCAGCCGCGCGTAGAACCGGTATCCGATGACGTAGGTACAGATCGCCGCGACGACGAACCACACCGCGTTGACCGTCTCGCCGCGAACGAACGCGATGACCGCCCAGGCCACCGCGCCGACGACGGCGATCAGGCCGAAGAAGATCTTGTGCCGGGTGTCGATGGGGGAGCGGTCGATGATGGCGACCGGTGGCAGGTCGGCGTCGGTATGGATGTAACTCACGTGCGCGTTGGTGTCGGGCGTTGGCTGCGGTGGTGCTACCACTGCGTCTCCTGTCGTGGGGACACGCCGAATTGGGCCGCTGGCAGCTTAACCCGCGTACATGGCCCGCACAGCGTCGATGGTGTCGGCTTCGTCGGGGCGCTTGTCGTCGCGGTAGCGCAACACTCGGGCGAACCTCAGCGCCAGCCCACCGGGGTAGCGCGACGATTTCTGAACGCCGTCGAGCGCGACCTCGACGACCTGTTCCGGCCGTACCTGCACGACGTAGCCCTCGGTGCCGCCGACGGCCAGCTCCTGAAACCGCGCGGTCTGCCACTCCAGCATCGCGTCGGTCATGCCCTTGAAGGTTTTTCCCACCATCACATAGGCGTTGGTGGCCGGGTCGCGGGCGCCGAGATGAATGTTGGACAGCTTGCCCTGCCGCCGTCCGGATCCCCACTCCACGGCCAGCACCACCAGGTCGAGGGTGTGAACCGGTTTGACCTTCAGCCAGCCGGCACCGCGTCGGCCGGCCTCGTAGGGCGCGGTCAGCGACTTAGCCATCACGCCCTCGTGGCCGGCGGCCAGCGTCGCCTTCAGAAAGCCGCCCGCGGCAACGGGATCCGAGGTGATCAGCCGGTCGACCCGGTTCTGCGGTGGTGCAATGTCGTCGAGTGCCGCGGCGCGCTCGCTGGTGGGCGCGTCGAGCAGGTCGACGCCGTCGCGGTGCAGGATGTCGAAGAAGAAGACCGACAGTGGCTGATGGGTGCGGGCGGCGGCTACGTCGACGGAGCGGCCGAAGCGGGATCCGGTGACCTGGAAGGGCTGCGGCCGGCCGTCGGGGCGCAGCGCGATCGCCTCGCCGTCGGCGATCAGATCGCGCACCGGCAACGCCAGTGTCGCCTCGACCACTTCGGGCAGTCGCGCCGTGACGTCGTCGAGGCTGCGGGTGTACACGGTGACGTGGTCGCCGGCCCGGTGGATCTGCACTCGGGCGCCGTCCAGCTTCGCCTCGAAAACCGCTGTCCCGCCCAGCTTCTCCAATGCCTCGCCGACACCCGACGCGGTTTGCGCCAACATCGGGCCGACCGGTCGACCGACCCGCAGGGTGAAGGTCTCCAACGCCGCCGCCCCGCCGGACATCCCGGCTGCGGCAACCGCGGGCAGGGCGCCGCCGAGCATTGCCGCGCGACGTACCGCGGCGGGCGGGATCTGCGCCGCCGCGGCCACCGCATCGGCCATCACGCCGGCCAGCGCGCCCTGACGAAGCTCACCGGTCAGCAGGCGACGCAGGAATGTCTGCTCGACGTCGGTTGCCGACGAGAACAATCCCGCGACCAGCTCCGCGCGACGGGCCTGCGAACCCTTGCCTGCGACCGCGCCGATCTCCGACAGCGTGGCGTCAACGCCGTGGACGGTCAGTCTCGGTTGCGCCGCGGCGGGCGGGATCGACCGCAAAGCCGCCCAGCCCACCCCGATTTGACGCTGCGGCAGATCGCCGGAAAGCCAGGCCACGACGATCGCGACCAACGCGGGATCGGACCTGGCATGGCTGAGCAATTCGGCGATCCGCGTGGTCTTGGCGCGCCGCGCAGCCGAGCCGCTCACGTCAACCGAGGTGGTCGCGACGTCAATCAGCAGCACAGCCCACCTTTACACGCCTGACTGACAACGTCACGCGCCGTCGCGATAACGTGCAGGACAAACCGGGTAGCGCATCCGGACGAACAAGGAGGTTTGGATGGAGATCAACGGCAAGAAGGTCATCGTGATCGGCGGCGCGTCGGGCATGGGCCGTGCCAGCGCCGAGCTGCTGCACGCACGCGGGGCCAGCGTCGCAATTTTCGACCGCGAAGGCTCGGACGGCAAAGAGGTCGCGGCCGGCATCGACGGCGACTTCTACCCGGTCGACGTCACCGACTACGCAGCCACCGAGGAGGCCCTGAACACCGCCGCGGAGAAGCTCGGCGGCCTGCACGTCACTGTGACCACGGCCGGTGGCGGTATCGGCAAGCGGACCATATCGAAGACGCGGTCCGCACGATCTCGAGTCCTTTCAGCAGACCATCGATCTCAACCTGATTGCCACGTTCAACATCAGTCGGCTGGCGGCGCATCTCATGAGCCAGAACGAGCCGGAAGACGAAGAGCGCGGGGTCATCATCAACACCGCCTCGATCGCGGCGTTCGAAGGTCAGATCGGCCAGGTCGCCTATACCGCCGCCAAAGCCGGCATCGCCGGCATGTGTCTGACCATGGCGCGTGACCTCGGGTCGCTGGGCATCCGCGTGCTGGCGATCGCGCCGAGCCTGTTCGCGACCGGATTGACCAAGGGCATCCCGGACGAGTTCGCAACCGCGCTCACCAAGGACGCGGCGTTCCCGAAGCGGCTGGGCCGCCCGGAGGAGTACGCCAAGTTGGTCGCGGCCATCGTGGACAACCCGATGCTGAACGGTCAGTGCTTGCGTCTGGACGCCGGTCAGCGGTTCGCACCCAAGTAGTCCGCCTTGCGCGAGGCAGACGCCAGGGTCGTGGTACAGGCCTGATCGCAGCCTTGGGTTCTGTTTCGCGGTGAAGCCTCCCGACCGACCAGCCGGTTGGGAGGCATTCGCATTTAAGTACACTCTTTCCGACCGGCCAATGGCGTCCAAGAGGAAGGCCCTGCAATGGGTATCGCACTGACCGACGACCATCGCGAACTCGCCGAGGTAGCCCGCGGGTTTCTCACGTCGCAGAAGGCCCGCGCCGCCGCACGGTCGCTGCTGGACGCGCCCGAAGAGGGCCTACCCCCGTTCTGGCAGGCTCTCGTCGAACTCGGCTGGCTGGGCCTGCACATCGACGAGGAACACGGTGGCTCGGGATACGGGCTGCCCGAGCTCGTGGTGGTCATCGACGAACTCGGTCGCGCGGTGGCGCCCGGACCATTCGTGCCGACCGTCATCGCCTCAGCGGTAGTCGCCAAAAACGGTACCGCCGAACAGAAGTCACGGCTGCTGCCGGGACTCATCGACGGAACCGTCACCGCCGGCATCGGCCTGGGTGGCGGAGTCGGCCTCAGCGACGGCGTCGCCGACGGTGACGCCGGCATCGTGCTGGGCGGTGGCCTGGCCGACCTTTTGCTGGTCGTGGCCGGTGACGATGTGCTGGTGATCGACCGAGGCCGTTCCGGCGTCTCGGTCGAGGTGCCGGAGAACCTGGATCCCACCCGGCGATCCGGGCGGGTCCGGTTGGAGAAGGTCAGCGTCAGCGACGACGACATTCTGCGCGGAGCGCGCGACTCGGCGCTGGCGCGCGCCCGGACGCTGCTGGCCGCCGAGGCGGTCGGGGGAGCGGCCGACTGTGTCGAGTCCGCGGTCGAGTACGCCAAGGTACGTCAGCAGTTCGGCCGCACCATCGCCACCTTCCAGGCGATCAAGCACCACTGCGCCAACATGCTGGTCGCCTCGGAGTCGGGCATCGCCGCGGTGTGGGACGCCTCGCGGGCCGCGTCCGAGGACGAGCAGCAGTTCCAGCTCGCGGCGGCTTCGGCTGCGACACTGGCGTTTCCGGCCTATGCGCGCAACGCGGAGCTGAACATTCAGGTGCACGGCGGTATCGGGTTCACCTGGGAGCACGACGCGCATCTGCACCTGCGCCGCGCGCTGGTGACCACGGCACTGTTCGGCGGCGACGCACCTGCCGAGGACGTGTTCGAGCGCACCGCCGCCGGTGCCACCCGAGAGAACAGCCTGGATCTGCCGCCCGAGGCCGAGGAGATGCGGAGCCGGATTCATGCGGACGTCGCCGAGTTCGCGGGGCTGGAGAAGCAGGCGCAGCGGGACAAGCTGATCGAGACCGGTTATGTCATGCCGCACTGGCCCAAGCCGTGGGGTCTGGCCGCCGATCCGGTGGAGCAGTTGGTCATCGAAGAGGAATTCCGCGCCGCGGGCATCAAGCGCACCGACTACGGCATCACCGCCTGGGTGATCCTGACCCTGGTCCAACACGGAACGCCCTGGCAGATCGAACGATTCGTCGAGAAGGCCCTGCGCAAAGACGAGGTCTGGTGCCAATTGTTCTCCGAGCCCGAGGCAGGTTCGGACGCCGCGTCGATCAGGACGAAAGCCACCCGGGTGGACGGCGGCTGGAAGATCAACGGGCAGAAGGTGTGGACCAGCGGAGCGCACTACTGCGCCCGGGGTCTGGCCACCGTGCGCACCGACCCCGACGCGCCCAAGCACGCCGGCATCACCACGGTGATCGTCGACATGAACGCCCCCGAGGTCGAGGTGCGACCGCTGCGGCAGATCACCGGCGGGGCGGACTTCAACGAGGTGTTCTTCAACGATCTGTTTGTGCCCGACGAGGACGTGGTAGGGGAGCCCAACACCGGTTGGACGGTGGCGCGGGCCACGCTGGGCAACGAGCGGGTCAGCATCGGCGGCAGCGGATCCTTCTACGCCGGGTTGGCTACGCAACTGGTGGAGCAGGTGAACGCTCAGCCTGATCGCCTGGACGGCGGGCGAACTCGGGTGGGCCTGTACCTCGCCGAGGAGAATGCCCTGCGGCTGCTGAACCTGCGCCGCGTCGCTCGCAGCGTCGAGGGAGCTGGGCCCGGGCCGGAAGGCAACGTCACCAAGCTGAAACTGGCCGATCACATGGTCGAGGGTGGCGCAATATCGGCCGCGCTGGCGGGGCCCGAAACCGCGCTGCACGACGGCGCCGGCGCGCTGGCGGGCCGACTGGTGATGAGCGCCCGGGCTATGGCGATTGCTGGCGGCACGTCGGAAGTGACCCGCAATCAGATCGCCGAGCGAATTCTGGGGATGCCACGCGACCCCCTGATCAATTAGGCCGGACGCGGGACCTCCGCCGCGAGCGATTGGCCGAGCCAATTCGGCACGGCCCGGCGGGCGTCGCCCGTTCCGTGGATGGTGACGCCACCGTCGAGCAGCGCGCGCGACCACGACACGTCGCCGCGCCAGATTTGGGTCAACGTGAGCAGGCTGGTCTCGACAGTGGCGGTCACGTCGAAGCCGGGGTCGAAATCGCAGACGTCCGGCACGCCCTCGGACACCATCAGCCACCAGTGGGCGGCCTTGCGGTCAACGCCAAACAGGTTGAATTCCAACACAGTACGTGCTCGCGGCCACGCATCGACGGGAATCGTGCGGCGGATATCCCACATCAGCAAGTGCGGGTCGAGGTCGGCGTCGCCGAGTTCACCGATCCAGCGGATCCCCCAGGCGCCGAGGGCGCTCACGACACCGCCGAGTTCCTGGCCGCACGGCGTCAGCGCGTACGAGGAGCGACCGTCGGTCTCGATGCGCTCGACCACGCCGGCACGGGTCAGCGATTTGAGACGCTTGGACAACAGCGCCGGTGACATTTTCGGCAGCCCGCGCCGAAGATCGTTGAAATGCACGCTGCCTCGGAGCAACTCACTGACAACGAGCAGGGTCCATCGCTCGTCGAGCAACTCCATCGCCTTGGCTATCGGGCAGAACTGGCCATACGTCGACATGGTTCTAGTAGAACGCTTGTTATTGGAATTGACTAGTACAGATCGTGAACTGCATCGGGTACAGATCTGACACTGGAAACGGCTCGGCGGAGGGCCTGACGATGGTGGCATGACAACCAGAATCGATACTGTCGACCACGAACTGGAAAGCAAGCACCGCGCCTTGTGGGCGCTGGGTGACTACACCACCGTGGCAACCGAACTGGTGGCACCGCTGGGTCCGGTGCTCGTAGCGGCCAGTGCTATCGGCGCGGGAGATCGGGTACTCGACGTCGCTGCCGGTTCGGGCAACGCGGCGATTCCCGCCGCGCTCACCGGCGCGAAAGTCATTGCCAGCGACCTGGTCCCGGACCTGCTGGAGCGTGGAGCAGCGCTCGCCGAGGCACGGGGCGCCGTGCTGGAGTGGCGTGAAGCCAATGCCGAAGCACTGCCGTTCGGCGGCGAAGAGTTCGACGCGGTGCTGTCCTGCGTCGGGGTGATGTTCGCCCCGCACCACCAGCGGTCGGCCGACGAGATGGTCCGGGTTTGCCGACCCGGCGGGACGATCGGATTGCTCAGCTGGACACCAGAAGGCTTTATCGGCCAGATGTTCGCGACGATGCGGCAGTACGTGCCGGCGCCGCCGTCCGGCACGCAACCGCCGCCCAAGTGGGGTGACGCAGAATATGTGCGCAATCTGCTGGGAACTCGCGTCGGTCACTTCGTTGCGCAACGCCGGACGTTGGCGGTGGACCGATTTGCTGACGGCGCGGCATTCCGTGATTTTTTCAAAACCCATTACGGGCCGACGATCTCGGCATACCGGGGCATCGCCGGTGAGCCGGATCGGATCGCGGCGCTGGACGCCGATCTGGCGGGATTGGGCAACCGCTATCTGGTCGGATCGTCGACGATGGAGTGGGAGTACCTGCTGGTCACCGCCCGCAAGCGCTGATCAACCAGCGGGGGCGAAGTGCGGCGCGCCGCCGGGGCCGGGCTCCGGCAGTGCTTCGACCGACATGCCGCAGGCCACTGAATCAGGTTCACAGTCAACGATATTCGCGGCCACCCGCAGCCCGTCTTGCTCGGCGAGCTCGACAAGAGCGATGACGTAAGGCGTCTCGAGCTCCGGGTTGAACGCGTGATAGTTGACCGTGTACGTGAATACCGAGCCCCGCCCCGACACCGGTTTGGCTGCCAACGGACCGCCGCAGTCGTGGCAGGTGCCGGCGGCGGGGTGGACCCACCGCGCGCAGGTGTCGCAGTGCTCGATCAGCAGCTGGGACGTCGCCTCGGTTGACACGGGCAATACAGTACACTCTATTCCCTCGGGTTGGTCTAACGGACGGCGTACATGAGCTACTTCGAAAAAGACGCGATCATTTCCGGCATCGGTATCTCCCGAATTGGCCGTCGCACCGGCATTCCCGGGCTGGAACTCACCATGGAATCGGTCCGGGCCGCGATCGAGGACGCCGGCTTGGCCCCCGGCGATATCGACGGGATCGCCACCCTGGGCGACACTCCCGCCGCTGAGGTCAACGCCGCACTGGGCATCGAGGCGTCCGACTGCGGGACGGGGTTCAGCACCGGTGGCCTGATGAACCCGGTGATATCGGCGTGCCGCGCGGTCTCCGAAGGTCATGCGCGACACGTCATCATCTACCGGACCATCCAGATGCTGGGCGGCACCGTTCTGCAAAACCAAGATGAGAATGCGCCCGTCTCGCCGATGGCGAAGATGTTCGACACGCCGGAAGGCGAGACGCCACCGATTGTCGGACCGATGGACGATGTCAGCGATCTGGTTGCCGCCCAAGCGTATTCGGCCGCGAACTGGCTGGCGCTGGTATGTCGGCGTCACATGGAGCTCTACGGGACCACCAAGGAGCAGCTGGGCTGGCTGGCGATCAACAGCCGCCGCAACGCCGCGCTGAATCCCCGCGCGGTGTATCGCGATCCGATGACCATGGACGATTATCTGGGCGCGCGCCCGGTGTCCCTGCCATTGGGTCTGTTGGACTGCGACGTGCCGATCGACGGTTCCGTCGCGTTGGTGGTCTCGGCCGCGAGCTACGCCGACGACTGCCCACATCGGGCGGTGAAGGTGGAAGCCATCGGGGGCAGCAACGGCGCCGGCGGCTGGTTCCACCGCGCGGACTATCCGAAGATGGCCTCTGCTGATGCGGCGGCGCAGATGTGGTCGCGGACCGATCTGACCCCCGCCGACCTGAACCTCGCGGAACTCTACGACGGCTTCACCTTCCTCGCCTTCGCCTGGCTCGAAGCGTTGGGCATCTGTGGCGACGGCGAAGCCGGACCCTTCGTCGAGGGCGCCGAGCGAATCGCCCTGAATGGCGCCCTCCCGTTGAACACTTACGGCGGCCAGCTTTCGGCCGGACGCATGCACGGCTACTGGCTACTGCACGAAGCCTGCCTGCAGTTGCGCGGCGAGGCGGGGGAGCGGCAGGTGTCTCGTCGGCCCGAGGTCGCCGTGGCCGCGGTGGGCGGTGGACCGATCGCCGGATGCTTGTTGCTGACGTGCTGAAAGATTCTGCGCGGGCTGGCAATTGAGCGGTGATGCTCTTGCGCCTCGAGCCGGTACCGCCGCGGAGCCCCGGTCGGATAAGCGAGCTTCCCAGATCGCCCGCCGCATCGAGGCCGATATCATTCGACGGGGCTGGCCGACCGGACAGTCGCTCGGCTCGGAGCAGGCACTGCAGGAGCGCTACCAGGTCAGCCGATCGGTGCTGCGGGAAGCGGTTCGGCTCATCGAGCATCATCGGGTGGCGCGCATGCGGCGCGGCCCGAACGGCGGCCTGCTGATCTGCGAGCCGGATGCTGCCCCGGCCACGCACGCGATCATCATCTATCTGGAATACCTGGGCATCACGATCGGTGATCTGCTCGATGCCAGATTGCTGTTGGAACCGCTGGCCGCATCCCGGGCTGCGCAGCAGATCGATGAAGCGGGCATCGAGCGACTGCGGGCGGTGCTGCGTACGGAACAGGACCGGCAGCCATCGGACGAAGAATTCCATGCTGCGCTGGCCGAGCAGTCCAAAAACCCAGTGCTGCAATTGTTTATCGACATACTCATGCGGCTGACCGTCCGGTACGCCGAGGGCTCGCGACTGGACTCCGCCAGCGATGCATTCGAGGCTATCGAGCACCGGCACCGCGACCACTCGGCCATCATCGCCGCCGTCACTGCCGGCGATGCGTCCCGCGCGATGACGTTGAGCGAACAACACGCGCAGTCGGTGACCAAGTGGCTGCAAGATCACCACCAATCCGGTTCACCTCGACATCCAAGCGCCGATCAACCGCAGGGCAAGCTCGCTGAGGTGCTCGCCGCCGCGATCCGCGACGACATCGCCAGCAGCGGCTGGCAGGTCGGGGAGGTCTTCGGCAGCGAGGTCGCGCTGCTGGAGCGTTATCAGGTCAGCCGCGCCGTGCTCCGAGAAGCGGTGCGGCTGTTGGAGTATCACGCCGTCGCCACCACCCGGCGCGGGCCCGGCGGCGGGCTGGTAGTGGCAGAACCGCAGGCACAGGCCAGCATTGACACCATCGCGCTGTACCTCCAGTACCGCGAGCCCAGTCGCGAAGACCTGACCATGATTCGCGACGCCATCGAGATCGACAATGTCGCCAAGGTCGTCGCACGCCACGACGTGCCGGAGGTACGGGCCTTCCTCGACAGCCAACGGCTGATGATCGAGCAGGCCGGTGACGATCCGGGTGAGGCCGGCGTCGAGGAGTTCCTGTTCCACGCCGGGCTGGCCAAGCTGGCCGGCAACGCCGTGCTGGAGCTGTTCCTGCGGATCCTCGTCGAGGTCTTCCGCCGGTACTGGGCCAGCACCGACCAGCCGGTCCCGAGCCAGGCCGATCTCGTCGACGTCAGACACGCTCACCTGCGCATCATCGAGGCGATCGGTGACGGCGACGACAGCCTGGCCCGTCACCGCATTCGGCGCCACCTCGACGCCGCCGCGTCCTGGTGGCTGTGACCTCGCTACCGCCCGACCGCCGCCGCCAGTCCCTGGCCGACGTCATTCGGAGCAGAGCGGCGATGGTCTTGCCCTTCGTACGGCTGTAGGGGTACCAAAGCGGTTCTTTTTTCATCGCAACTCGTTCGGCCACAATACTTTTCGTTCGGCAGAATTTTCGGATACCGGCGGCTCCGCCGGAGCGGGAACCGACCCCCGACTCGTTCCAGCCTTCCATCGGTACCGGGAACTGAAGGACGTTGGTGATGACGTTGTTGATGTTCACCGTTCCGGTGTTCATCTTGCGCGCCAAGGCCATCGCCTTGTTCTTGTCTCGGGTCCACACGCTGCCGGACAGCCCCAATTCGGCGTCATTCGCCTTCTCGATCGCCTCGGCGGCGTCGCGGACCTTCATGACCGGCAGTGTCGGGCCGAACGTCTCCTCCCGCATGCACTTCATGTCGTGATCGACATCGACCAGCACGGTCGGCTCATAGAACAGTCCCGCGGGATCGCCCGACTTGCCGCCGACCAGCACCCTCGCGCCTTTGCTGACGGCGTCGTCGACGTGGTCGGACACAATGGCGAGCTGCTGCGCGGTGGTCATCGACCCGACGTCGCAGGAATAGTCGTGCTTGGCGTCCATGCCTTGGCGCAGCTGCGACGTTTTGGCCACCACCTTGCTGACGAACTCGTCGTACACCGGTTCCTCGACGTAGCACCGCTCTACCGAGATGCAGACCTGGCCGGTGTAGGCGAACGCGCCGAATACCGCGCCATCGGAGGCCCGGTCGATGTCCGCGTCGGCGCAGACGATCATCGCGTCTTTGCCACCGAGCTCCAGGCTGCACGGGATCAGTCGCTGCGCGGCCGCGACGGCGATGCGGCGCCCGGTATTGCCCGAACCGGTGAACATCACGTAATCCACCAGATCGACCAACGCGGCTCCGGTTTGACCGAACCCGTACACCGCGTCGAGCACGTCCGGTGCACCGATCTGCTTCCACCCGTCGACCGCCACCCTCCAAACCAGGGGGGTGACCTCCGAGGGCTTGGACAACACCGCGCAACCGGCCATCAACGCGGCGGGAATGTCGAACAGCGGGATCGATAGCGGGCCGTTCCACGGCGTGATCACGCCGACCAGCGGATAGGGCTCGTAGGCGATGGTCAGCCTCCTCGCCGCGTTGGCGGCGCCGTAGGGGCGAACGGACTCATCGGCGAGGAAATCCGCGGTGTTGTCGATCCAGTAATTGATGATCTGCACGCTCGCGATCTCTACGTTGCTGTCGCCCCAGGACTTGCCCGTTTCGAGTTGCAGCAGAGTCAGCAGTTCGTCGGCGTGGTCGAGCATCCAGTCGCGCCACTTGCCCAGCCACCGTGCGCGGCCATCCACGCCCATTTGTTGCCAGTCCCGGCTGCGCCGCCCGCAGCCGGGCCGCCACCGTGTCGACCTCAACCGATGTCGTCACCGGGACGCTGCCGACCACTTGCCCGGTGGCCGGACACGTGACAACAACCTCGTTGGGTGTTTCTGCCTGTGACGGGGTCGTCGAATCGACGGTGTCTGTGCTCATCGCGATCACCTCAGCTGAATCAGAAGGAGCATGGCGGTTGCCAGTCAGCAAAAACGCTACGGCTCGTACGGCCGGTTGGACCTCGATTCCACAACGCTGGATCACAATGTTTACTAGCAAGCGGGTCGAGCCCGGCAGTAATGAAGTTGCACCGGTCGCCCATCACCGTCTAACCTCGGCGATCGTGCATCATCTTCTCGTAGTAGCCAGCACCCGCAGCGGGGTCTGATCCAGACCGACCCCCCGCTGTGGGTCGAAAGCTACTACCCGTCGGTCACTCCAACAGAGTTAGAGAAGACCGGCACATGACAATCACCTTCGCTTCATCCGAACCGTCGACCATTCGATTCGACGGCATGCCGCTGCCGCGCGGACTTCGCGAAGACGCCGACACCATGTCGTGGAGCACCTTCACCGCCACCTACGCGCCGAACGGCGGTCCGCTGCGCCTCGGGCAGTGGCACTGCACCGACCACGGCCGCGCGGCCACCCGGCTGGGACCCCGGACATTCCAGGCCACCTTGGCCCTCGGCGATCGCATCGAGAGCGCCACTGCCACCGCGAATGGCCCGGTCGCCGCGCTGACCGCGATGCTCTACGAGCACGGCGTCGCCGTCGAGATGCTGCGGTTTCATCAGCTGCAGTCCGACGACACCACCGCGACGTTCATCCAGGGCACCGACGGGTCTCGGACCCAGTGGGCGATGGGTTGTTCGCACGATCCGACGCAGTCCGCCCTGTCGGCGGTCATCGCCTGCGCGAACCGGCTCTACGCCGGCAACGGCTCCGGCTAGAGCGGACGCAACACGATCGGCATGCCGTCAATCGGGATCGGCATGCCGCCGTAGTCCCATCTCGCCTGGTAACCCGGGCGCGGCAATTCAAGCCGGTAGCGGCGCAGCAGGCGATGCAGGATTGTCTTGATCTCCAGCTGGCCGAACGTCATGCCGATGCACTTGTGCGCGCCGCCGCCGAACGGCGTGAATGCATAACGGTGCCGCTTGTGCTCGCTGCGCGGCTCGGTGAACCGGTCGGGGTCGAATTTCAGCGGATCCGTCCAGATCTCCGGCAGGCGATGGGTCACCCCGGGGTACGCGATGACGTTGGTGCCCGCGGGCAGGTAGTAGCCCAGCAACTCGGTGTCGCGCACCGTTCTGCGCATCCCCCATTGCACGGGGGTGACCAGCCGGATCGCCTCGTTCATCACCAAATCCAGCGACTCCAGCTTCTCCAGCGACTCGATGTCCAGCGGGCCGTCGCCAAGCCGATCGGATTCGTCGCGACAGCGTTCCTGCCACTCGGGGTTGGCGGCCAGGTGGTAGGCCATCGTTGTCGACGTCGATGTCGAGGTGTCATGCGCGGCCATCATCAGGAAGATCATGTGGTTGACGATGTCCTCGTCGGAGAAAGTGTTGCCGTCCTCGTCCTCGGTGTGGCACAGGACAGTCAGCAGGTCGCTGCCGTCCTTTCCGCGGCGCTCCTTGACGCGCTCACGGAAGTAGTTCTCCAGCAGCTCACGCGCCTGCAGACCGCGCCACCACTTGAACGGCGGCACGCTGGTGCGGATGATGGCGTTTCCGGCGAGGGTGGTGATGGTAAAAGCCTTGTTTACCTTGGTCACCAGCTCATGATCGCTTCCGGGTTCGTGACCCATGAACACCATCGACGCGATGTCGAGGGTGAGTTCTTTCATTGCCGGGTAGAGCAGAAAACGTGCGTCGTTGACCACCCAGTCGTTGGCGACGACCTGCGAGACGACCTGATCCATCTGCTCGACATAGCCGACCAGACGGGAGCGGACGAACGCTTCCTGCATGATCCGCCGATGGAACATGTGCTCCTCGAAATCGAGCAACATCAGGCCCCGGTTGAAGAACGGGCCGATCACCGGCACCCAGCCCTGCTGCGAGTAGTCCTTGTTGCGGTTGGAGTAAACGACTTGGGCTGCGTCGGGACCCAGCGCCGTGACGCCCGGCAGGACGGGTGAGTCACCGAAGATGACCGGACCCTTGGTTTCGTACAGGAATTGCAGGTAGTCCGGACCCCCTCGCATCATCTCGATGAGGTGGCCGACCACCGGCAGGCCACGATCGCCCATGACCGGCTTGAGTCCGCTGTCCGGCGGCGGATCCGCGAGCTTTCGCGGGGTCCAGTTGGTTTTCAGCAGCCGATGTTCGACGGCAGCCATGCCGGGAAAGTTGTTGATTGACGGCGTCAGTCGGCGCTTCGCTTGATCGAGCAGGTAATTCGGGGTGCTGACAGTGGCCTTGGACATGTTCTGACGCTCCCTCCTCGACGCCTGCGGTAAAGGGTGGCCGGGCGCTGACCGGCTTTGTGGCGGGCGTCACTGATCGATATCCTGAGGGGAAACTTGACGGCTGTCAAGTTTCCTTTTGCGGGTGGCGTAGTGCAAGGTCGTAGGCGTGCGCATCGAGCAGGGGGCCGACCGGGTGACTGATCAAGTCCCGGCCGTGCCGGTCCCGCGCCGACGGGGTGATCGGCAGCGACACGCCATCGTCCAAGCGGTGCGCGAGTTGCTGGAGGAGAAACCCTTCGCCCAGTTATCGGTGAGCACGATCAGCGATCGTGCCGGAGTGGCCCGGTCCGGGTTCTACTTCTACTTCGACTCCAAGTACGCCGTGCTCGCCCAGATCCTGGCTGACGCCACGCAGGAACTCGAGGAGCTCACCGAATACTTCGCACCGCGGGGCGCCGACGAATCACCGGCGGCGTTCGCCGTGCGGATGGTCGGAAGCGCCGCGGCGGTTTACGCCCACAACGACCCGGTGATGTCGGCGTGCAATGCCGCGCGCAACACCGATGCCGAGATCCGCGATCTGCTCGACCAGCAGGTCGAGGGTGTGGTCCAGCAGATCATCGGAATCGTCAAGGACGAGTTGCGGGCCGGTACCGCCCACCCGATCAGCGACGACATCCCGACGTTGGTACGCACGCTGTCGGTCACCACCGCGCAAATGCTTTCTGGGGACACCGCTTTCCTCGGCGACGACGGCGACGTGCAGCGCGGCGTGCGCGTGCTCGAGGCGTTGTGGCTGAACGCGCTGTGGGGCGGCTCGGTCAAGCTTAGCGTCACCGCCGGCCGCGTTATGCACCCGACGTGCGGGGCGGAGCTAACGGCGCGATCGAGTGATGAGGTTCCACGGTCGTCCCGGCAGGCTGGCAGGAACAGAGCCGAGCGAAACCCAGAGGAGCCTCATGTCGCGGGACATTCAAGTCGTGACGCGGCCAGTCCGCCAGCTCACCATAGATACCGGCCGCCGGTGGTCGGAGTTCCGACGCGAGTACGAACTCGCCGTGCCGCATTTCGATCATTTGGAGGCGGTCGGTGTCGCTCTGAGTGGTAGCGGTTGGGACGCAATCAGGCGCCTTTCGGAGGCAACCGCGGACAACGGTTTCGTGAACTTCTTCGTTTTCGACCCGAGCCCCGTCATGCACCTCAACGGTTCGACAGGTAACGCGGTGACCTACCTCATCGGCAATATCGTCAAAGCGGAGCGAGGCTTCCGTCAGCAACCGGGGTGCTTCTTGTACGTACCCCTGAGAGTTGTCATCGCCGCTAATGAAACCGGTCAGGCGCAGTTGACGATCGATCATCCTGCGGATCTGCTTGCGGCATACGGGGATCCGGTACTCGATTCGGTAGCCAAAGATTTCTGTCGCGTATTCGCGGCGCTCTTATCGCGATTGGACGTTCCCGTGCCGCCCGAACTCGCACACGTGCCGTAGCGGACACTCCTTCCCCCTGATCGATGTATGCGTGAAAGGATCTATCACGATGTGACGAACCCGGTGCACAGCGGTCGACCTCGCCGGCTTCGGGGTCGCGACCCCGAAATCGGTATGTTGTCGCGTCGATTGGATCAGCTCGGCGAGGGCCGGGGCGGCGTCGTCCTGATCCGAGGCACGGCAGGATTGGGCAAGAGCGCCTTGCTGGCAGAAGCCGAGGCGATGGCGCGTGACCGCTCGGCTCGCGTCTACCACGGAGGAAGTCACATCGCCGACCGTTCTCTTCCGCTTGGTCCGTTACTGGACGCGCTGGTCGCCGCCGACGATCCGCCAGTGGATGCCGCGGTGCTGCGTGAGCTCAGTAGCTCAGTGGATCAACGTTATTGGTTGCTGCGCGAGCTGCAGGAGCGGCTTGAACGAGTGGCAATGTCGGACCCTGTCGTGATCGGGATCGACGACATCCAGTGGGCCGACGCCGCCACGTTAAATGCGATCACGATCCTGCCTCGGCGCCTGACCTCTCACCGGATTTTGTGGCTGTTCGTGGTGCGGTCTGGCGAGCTGCGCCATCAGCTCAGCTGTCGGTGGCGAGAATCCGTGCCGAGAACGCCGACATCTTGCGTAACGCGCCCGGCGACAACGCGCCCGCGAGTTTGTCGGATATCCTTGGCGGCGACCCTGACGACCCACTGCGAAGCATCATCAATCGGGTTGGCGGTCAACCGCTTTGGCTAGTCGAATTGCTGAAGGGTCTTCATGACGAAGGCTTGGTGACCATCGCGGACAACGTGGCGCATCTGGTCGGGGACGCGATACCGCGGCGGCTGTTGGAGTCGGTCAGCGACCAGCTCGCCCGGCTGTCGGCGCAGACTCGCCGGGGTTTGCAGACGGCCTCGGTATTGGGTCGAAGCTTCTCGGTGGACGAACTCGCAAGCCTGATGGATCTACCTGCAGCGAGCATCATCGAACCGATGCGTGAGGCGCTGGCCGCCGGGCTGATTGTCGATCGCGAAAACAGGCTTGGCTTCCGTCATGATCTCGTTCGTGAGGCGATCGAGGCAGAAATGCCGTCCGCGGTGAAGCGGAGTCTGCAACGCCGAGCGTTGAACGTGCTGCTTTCGCACGGTGCACCCCCAGCCGACGCCGCCACTTTGGTGATGGAGGTTGCTCGGCCGGGCGACCAACAGGCGATTGATCTTTTAGCCAGGGCGACAACAGAGATAGGTCGGGTATCGCCCTCGGTTGCAGCGCAACTAGGCCGCCGGCTGCTGGAGCTCACGCCCGAAACCGATCCGAGCTGGAGTTCGCGCGTCGTGGAGACGATCGACTTGCTAGTGCACTCCGGTCAGGCGGCTGAAGCTGAGAACCTGATCGTCAGGACTTCCGGACGCATCGACCACGACGGCGAGGCTGCGGCGCGAATGACTTTGGGGTCGTTAGAACTTCAGTACAGTCCGGCGGTCTGCGCCGAACAATGCGGCAAAGGGTTGGAGCTCCCTGATCTGCCGCCCCAGCTACGAGTCGCTTTGCTCTCACTGCGCGCATGCGCGCTGGAGATGGTCGGAGACATCGGCGCGGCGATCGAGTGCGCGGATCAGGCGACCACGGAGGCGCGTGCGCTGGGTGCGACGTTTGAGGCGGTCGTCACTCTCCCTGCGCGGGCCCTGGTCGCGTTCGATCGCGGGGATTGGCGAGCGGCGGTGGAGTTCGCCGACAAGGGGGTCAAGAATCAGGAGCTTGCTGATGTACCTGCCCGCCGGGCATGGATGTTCGATGCGTGGTACGCGTTGATTCTTATCGCTCTCGGCCGACTACCGGATGCGCTCGAGCTGATCAATAAAGGCACCAGATCGGCTGAACGCGATGGAATTTCGGCAAATCTAAGGGTCTGGTCAATGTTGCGTGCCCGAGCCATGCTCGCGTTGGGCAGGTTCGCCGACGCAACCGCTGAAGCCGAGGCCGTTATGGAGATGTCGGACGAGATCGGGGAAGGCGGGCGCGGCTACATCAATCACATCGCCTCGCACGTGCTGTGCACCGTGGCGCTACACACCGGCAATACCGCCGGACTATCGGCAGCGCGGCGAGCGGCCGTTCAGATGCAGCAGATCAAGGACGGATGCGCTCGTCCACTGGCTGCCTGGATGGTCGCCCGGCTTGATGCAGCACAAGGGTTTCAGGCGCGTTTGCGGCATCTTGACATTGCTCTGGTCGATCCGCTGCTCAAGGGAGTGCCGAAGGTCAGCAGCCCTCGTCGTTACGTCGACCATCCTGCGCTCGTCCGTTTGTTACTCAGCAGCGACCGGCGCGACGACGCCATCGCCGCCGCCGCCGACTCGAGGCTGCTGCGGCCGACGACCCGGATTTCCCGCTACTACGGGCTGCGTCCACTCATTCGAAAGCCCTTATTGACAACGACTTTGGCCTTGCAGACACAGCGGCGGCGATGTACGAAGGGTGCCTTGAGCCTTTGTTGATCGCCGGCGTCTTGGAAGATGGCGGACAGCTTCGACCCGACAGTTTGCGGGACGAGGCCGTTGACCGCCTCGACGCGGCGCTCGAGATTTACGTGGAAGTGGGTGCAAATCGCGACGCGGCCCGGGTTCGCGCCCTGCTTCGCAAACGCGGTGTGCGTCGGACGAAAGCAAGGACCGCGATTTCGCCGGGCTGGCCGGAACTGAGTGAGTCCGAAGTCGCGGTGGTGCGATTAGTGGCGACCGGGGCCACCAACCGTGAAGTCGGAGAACAGCTGTTCGTCTCCCCGCATACCGTCAACGCCCATCTTCGACAGATCTTCGCCAAGCTCGGCGTCCGGTCGCGCGTCGAACTTGCCAGGCTGACCGCGCAACGCGATGCGCGCTAGCGCAACATTCGACCAGCAGAGCATGTGCGCCAGGCGGTTTTCGCGAGTAATGAAATCTCGCCGCCAGCGTTAAGCTGCCGGCAAATGTACTTGATTGAGTGATGAGCGAAGGGCGCTGCGAGTGGGACGCTGACCAGACCGTCGAATAACGGCGGACCAGGAGGCAGAGAAGGGACTCGCAATGTCTGTCCGCGCCACGTCGAGCACGTTGGAGGTCAACGTGTTCACCGCTCCCGGCAAAGCCGTTGTCGGTGAACGTCCTAAGCCTTTTGGGCCGCCTCTTGGTCTGGGATCCCATTACCTCGACGCTCATCTACGGCGATGACGACGCCGTATTGATCGATCCGCTTGACCACGGTGGCGAAGGCTAATGCCCTTGCCGCATGGGTTGGCGCTGCATCGCCGTAACCTGACTACCATCTACGTCACGCACGGGCACTTCGACCACTTCTTCGGACTCAGCGTTTTGCTCGACCAGTTTCCTGACGCCAAAGCGATCGCCACGCCTCAATCAATCGAGTTGGTCCAGCGGACCGACCCTGAGCTGGCGCGCTTCGGCCAAACGCATGTTCCCCGGACAGTTCCCGGCCAAGATCACCGTGCCCGAGCCCTACTCCGATGACACCTTCATCCTCGAGGGCCACGAGATCCACATCATCGAGCAGGGCCACACCGACACCATTGACAGCACGTCATTGCACGTGCCGTCAATTGACCTAGTTGTCGGCGGCGATGTTCTGTACAACAAATGTCACATGTTCGTCGGCGACACGACGCGCGGATAGTCGGAGAACTGGAGCGCCGCGCTGATCGGTGGCCGCGCTCAAACCCAAGATCGCCATTGCCGGTCATAAGAAGACCGGGTGCCGGATACACCAGATGCCATCGAAGACTCCAAGAGATATTTCAAAGACTTCGGGCGCCTCAAGGAGTTGGCACTCCGACGAAGATCTCTATGACGAAATGGCGAAGCTCTACCCCGACTGGGTGAGCCATCAGTCGTGGCTCATGTTCGGGTTCCCGTTGAACACCCTCCCGCGACGTGACGCTGCAGGACGACATCCGGGGCGCCTGGGAGTTGGTTTCCTACACAGCGCAAGACGACCAGGTGGCCCTGTCAGCTATCCCGTTAGGCACCGACGCCCGTCGGTCTGATCATCTACACCCACCGACGGTTATATGTCCGCCCAGCTGATGAGAGCCGAGCCGCCACGCTTACGACCAGCCCGACACCGATGGTGGCACCGCTGCGCAGCGCGCGGCCGCCGCGGCAGGCTATCTCGCTTACAGCGGGCCTTACATCGTCGACGAGGCCACCAGCGATCGTCCATCATCGAAGTCGCGGTCTCGCTGCTGCCGAATTGGGTGAACCGTGCAGGTACGCCACAGCGACCGAAAGGCGGACCGGCTTACCCTGACCGCGCGAAGCCCGATGGATAGTCGCGTGATCCGGTCGACTCTCGGTGGGGTCGAGCAGCGAAGCACCAGGTCTGATTCGAGATACGCGCCCTAAATTCGTCGCGACCTCGGGCCGGATCCGGGGTTCGGATTGTCGCCGCGTATCGTCATGGCCCATGGGGAAGAGGACGTTCGCGGGTAAGCGGTGTCTGATCACCGGCGCGGCCAGCGGGATCGGCCGCGCGACCGCACTTCGGCTGGCCGGCCAAGGTGCCGAGCTGTACCTGACCGATCGCAACGCCGACGGTCTGACCGAGACGGTGAACGAGATTCGTGCGCTCGGCGCACAGGTTCCCGAATACCGCGCGCTCGACATCGCGAACTACGACGAGGTCGCGTCGTTCGCGGCGGCGATCCACGCCGACCATCCGAGCATGGATGTCGTGATGAACATCGCCGGCGTCTCGGCGTGGGGGACCGTCGACCGGCTGTCGCATGAGCAGTGGGAAAAGATGATCTCGATCAACCTGATGGGCCCGATCCACGTCATCGAAAACTTTGTTCCCCCAATGGTGGCGGCGCGCAACGGCGGACACCTGGTCAACGTGTCCTCGGCGGCGGGCCTGATCGGCCTGCCGTGGCATGCCGCCTACAGCGCCAGCAAGTTCGGTTTACGCGGCCTGTCCGAAGTGCTGCGATTCGACTTGGCCCGCTACCGCATCGGGGTGTCGGTGGTGGTGCCCGGCGCGGTGAAGACCCCACTGGTCAACACCGTCGAGATCGCCGGCGTCGACCGCGACGACCCGCAGGTGAGCCGCTGGGTCGAACGCTTCAGCGGCCACGCGGTGTCGCCGGAGAAGGCCGCGGACAAGATCCTGTCCGGTGTCACCAGGAATCGGTTCCTGATCTACACCTCGGCCGATATCCGCGCGCTGTACGCGTTCAAACGTGTTGCGTGGTGGCCGTATAGCGTCGCGATGCGGCAAGTGAACCTGGTGTTCACCAAGGCCCTCAAGCCCGCTCCGGTCCGTGCCGCGCTAACCGGCCGGCATCCGGAGTTCGAGCCTGACCCCGAGTAACCGCACCGGGCGGTCCAACTCGAACAGGTCCAGAACCCGCAGCGCGGCAGCAATAATCGCGTCGGCGTCGGTGGTGGGCTGGTCGAGCTTGCGGATTTTCGTGCGCGTGTAGAACGTGCTGGTGCGCACCGTCACCGCCACCCGCGTGACGATACGCGCCTCGGCCACCACTTCGCGTAACGCGCGAGCCGCCAATTCGGTTACTGCCGAATCCATTTCGGTTCGATCGGTGAGGTCGTGCGGGAAACGTGACGACGTGGCTGCGCGAGCGCGGCACCCACGGCTCGGAGGTCACCGTGTCGTCGCCGCCACCGTTGGCCAGCAGCAGCAACCACAGCCCGGTTCGGGGCCCGAACGTCGAGGTCAGCAACTCGGCATCGGCGTGCGCCAACTGCCAGACCGTCGTGATGTCCAGACCGGCAAGCTTTTTCGCCGTCTTGGGGCCCACGCCCCACAACGCGTCGACGGGCCGCTCGCCCATCATCGTCATCCAGTTCGATTCGGTCAGCGTGTAAACGCCGGCCGGCTTTGCGAATCCGGTCGCGACCTTGGCGCGCTGCTTGTTCTCGCTGATGCCCACCGAGCACGACAAGCCCGGTGGCCGCCGAGATCACCGTGCGGATCTGCTCGGCCAGTGCTTCGGGATCATCGATATCGGCGCCTAGGTACGCCTCGTCCCAGCCCCACACCTCGAGCGGATGGCCCAGATCGCGCAGCAACGCCATCACCTGTTCCGACGCCGCGTCATACGCCGCGGGATCCGACGGCAAGAACGTCGCGTCCGGACAGCGCCGGGCCGCGGAGCGCAGCGGCATACCCGCGTGCACACCGAACTCGCGGGCCTCGTACGAGGCGCAGGTCACCACCTTGCGGGCTTCGGTCGGGTCGCCGCTACCCCCGACAATGACCGGCAGCCCGACCAATTCGGGGTGACGCCCCAATTCCACCGAGGCCAGGAACTGGTCGAGGTCGACGTGCAGGATCCAGCGTGGCTTCATCTTCCACAAAGCTTGCGCGCCAGGCTTTCCCACGCATCGCCCAGCGCCTGCAGAGATTGGTCGAGTTCCATCAGCTGGTGCTCGACGTAGTCGGCCTCCAGCAGGGCCAGTAACGCATCGGTCTGGGCATCCAGATCGCCGGTCGTTCCGGCCGAGGCCAGCAGCATCCGGACGTGGGTGCGTTGCACCATGGCCGCGGCGCCGTAGCGCGCCTGCGGATCGCGACTGGCGGCCGACAGTAACTCGTGGTGGGTGTGGGTGAACCGCAGCCGTTCGCGCCCGAACGCCAGCAACCGATCCAGCGGCGGCGCATCGGGGCCCAACGGTGGCGGGCCGAACATGAAAGCCTGCTGCATTGGCCCGCTCGTCCTCGTCGAGCAGCACCATCATCAACCCGGCCCGGCTGCCGAAACGCCGGAACACGGTGCCTTTGCCGACGCCGGCGGCTCCGGCGATGTCGTCCATCGTGACTGCGTCGGCGCCCCGCTCGTCGACCAGCCGCCGCGCCGCATCCAGCAGCAGCACGCGGTTACGCGCCGCGTCGCCGCGCTCGTGCGGCACGGAAAACGGCAGGTCGCGGACCGGGTCGACGGTGTTCACAAAATTACTGTAGCGTCATCGGAACAAAGCGGACCATGGTCCGGTTAATCCGATGCGAGGATGTACACCAATCACCGAAGGGAACTCAGATCATGCCGGACACCAAAGTGCTGGCGCTGGTAGGAAGCTTGCGCGCCGCATCGATCAACCGCCAGATCGCCGAGCTGGCCACCGAGGTGGCCCCGGACGGCGTCACCGTCACCGTCTTTGAAGGTCTGGGCGATCTGCCGTTCTACAACGAGGAAATCGACGACGCCATGAACGCCGACATCCAGCCCGTGGCCGAGGTGGCTGCGTTGCGCGCCGCGGCAGCCGAAGCCGACGCCGCCCTGGTGGTCACGCCGGAATACAACGGGAGCTACCCGGCCGTCGTCAAGAACGCGATCGACTGGCTGTCCCGGCCATTCGGCGACGGCGCGCTCAAGGGCAAGCCACTGGCGGTGATCGGCGGATCGTTCGGCCAGTACGGCGGAGTGTGGGCGCACGACGACACCCGCAAGTCGTTCGGGATTGCCGGCGCCCGGGTGATCGAGTCGATCAAGCTGTCGGTCCCGTTCAAGACGCTGGACGGTCAACACCCGCGCGAACACGCCGAAGTTGCTGCCAACGTGCGTGACGCTATCGGCAAGCTGGCCGCCGAAGTCAGCTGATTTCTCCGACGCGCCCCAGCGGTTTCATGCCGCTGGGGCGCTTTGCTGTGCGGAGCCGCGGCCGGCGTGAGTTGTCGGTGCCGGATGGTAATTCTGTTCGTATACCGCCGCGAGGCCGTTTTGTGACCTGCGACACGCCGAGGACGCGTCCGCGCGAGGGCTTACGACCAGGGAATTCCATGAATGTGTTTCAGAACATCTTGTATCCCGACTTATTGTCGACCACTAGGTGTAGTGTTTCCGACACCGACAGACCCAAGGTTCATCCGGTCGATCGGGACGCACCAGGAGCCGGCGAAAGCCGGCCGGAGCGGACCGGCGAGACGGGAATTCTACGGCCCGGCGGTTCGCTGAATTGCAGTACATGAGTAGTTGCCAGTCTTGTCCTGTCTTGTCCTGTCCTTGTCTCGTTTCACCTGTTAGACAGAGGGGTCGTACCGATGAGCGTCACCGTTTACACCAAGCCGGCCTGCGTGCAGTGCAACGCCACCTACAAGGCGCTGGACAAGCAGGGCATCGCCTACGAGAAGGTCGATATCACCTTGGACTCCGAGGCGCGCGACTACGTGATGGCACTCGGTTACCTGCAGGCCCCCGTCGTGGTGGCCGGCAACGACCACTGGTCGGGCTTCCGTCCGGACCGGATCAAGTCGCTCACCGCTGCCGTACTCAGCGCGTAGCCGACAACGCCGTACGACCGGAGGGGATCGTCGTGCCGTCTTGCAGCCTGGTGTATTTCTCCAGCGTCTCGGAGAACACCCACCGCTTCGTGCAGAAGCTGGGCATGCCGGCAACGAGGATCCCACTGCACGAACGTATAGAGGTGGACCAGCCGTATGTGCTGGTGTTGCCGACGTACGGGGGCGGCAGGGCTACTCCGAACATCAACGACGGTGGCTACGTCCCCAAACAGGTCATCGCGTTCCTGAACAACGAGAACAACCGATCGTTGATCCGCGGCGTCATCGCCGCGGGCAACAACAACTTCGGTGCTGAATTCGCCTACGCGGGCGACGTGGTGTCCCGCAAGTGTGGCGTCCCTTATCTCTATCGCTTTGAACTGATGGGTACCCCGGACGACGTCGATGCCGTCCGCGCGGGTCTTGCTGACTTTTGGAAGGAACAGACGTGCCAACAACCGTCGCTACAGAGCCTGTAACCACCGCCTCGCACGCGTTGCCGGATGAGACGGACTACCACGCGCTGAACGCGATGCTGAATCTGTACGACGCAGACGGCAAGATTCAGTTCGAGAAGGACCACGAGGCCGCGCATCAGTACTTCCTGCAGCACGTCAACCAGAACACGGTCTTCTTCCACAATCAGGACGAGAAGCTCGACTACCTGATCAAGGAGAACTACTACGAGCGCGAGGTGCTCGACGACTACAGCCGCAATTTCGTCAAGACGCTGCTCGATCGCGCGTACGCCAAGAAGTTTCGGTTCCCGACCTTCCTCGGTGCGTTCAAGTACTACACCTCGTACACGCTGAAGACATTCGACGGCAAGCGCTATCTGGAGCGCTTCGAAGACCGCGTCGTGATGGTGGCACTGACCCTGGGCGCCGGTGACACCGCGCTGGCCGAGAAGCTGGTCGACGAGATCATCGATGGCCGATTCCAGCCGGCGACGCCGACCTTCCTCAACTCCGGCAAGAAGCAGCGCGGTGAGCCGGTGAGCTGCTTCCTGCTGCGGATCGAAGACAACATGGAGTCGATCGGCCGCTCCATCAACTCTGCGCTGCAGTTGTCCAAGCGCGGCGGGGGAGTGGCGTTGCTGCTGAGCAACATTCGCGAGCACGGCGCGCCGATCAAGAACATCGAAAACCAGTCATCGGGCGTCATCCCGATCATGAAGCTGCTCGAGGACTCGTTCTCCTACGCCAACCAGTTGGGTGCGCGTCAGGGTGCCGGCGCGGTGTACCTGCAGGCGCATCACCCCGACATCTACCGCTTCCTGGACACCAAGCGGGAGAACGCCGACGAAAAGATCCGGATCAAGACGCTGAGCCTGGGCGTGGTGATCCCGGACATCACCTTCGAGCTGGCCAAGAACAACGAGGACATGTATCTGTTCTCGCCCTACGACGTCGAGCGCGTCTACGGGGTGCCGTTCGCCGACATCTCGATCACCGAGAAGTACTACGAGATGGTCGACGACGCACGCATTCGCAAGACCAAGATCAAGGCGCGCGAGTTCTTCCAGACGCTGGCCGAGTTGCAGTTCGAGTCGGGCTACCCGTACATCATGTTCGAGGACACCGTGAACCGGGCCAACCCGATCGAGGGCAAGATCACCCACTCGAACCTGTGCTCGGAGATCCTGCAGGTCTCGACCCCGTCGTTGTTCAACGATGACCTGTCGTACTCCAAAGTGGGCAAGGACATTTCGTGCAACCTGGGCTCGCTGAACATCGCCAAGACGATGGACTCACCGGACTTCGCCCAGAGCATCGAGGTGGCGATCCGCGCGCTGACTGCGGTGAGCGATCAGACTCACATCTGGTCGGTGCCCTCGATCGAGCAGGGCAACAACGATTCGCACGCGATCGGGCTGGGGCAGATGAACCTGCACGGTTACCTGGCTCGCGAGCGCGTCTTGTACGGATCCGAAGAGGGCATCGACTTCACCAACATCTACTTCTACACGGTGCTCTACCACGCGCTGCGCGCCTCGAATCGCATTGCGATCGAACGCGGTTCGCACTTCGGGGGCTTCGAGAAGTCGAAGTACGCATCCGGTGAGTTCTTCGACAAGTACACCGAGCAACTCTGGGAACCCAAGACCGACAAGGTGACTCAGCTGTTCGCGGACGCGAAGATCCGCATCCCGGACCAGGACGACTGGAAGCGGCTGAAAGAGTCGGTGCAGGCCCACGGCATCTACAACCAGAACCTGCAGGCGGTGCCGCCGACCGGATCGATCTCCTACATCAACCACTCGACGTCGTCGATCCACCCGGTGGCGTCCAAGATCGAGATCCGCAAGGAAGGCAAGATCGGCCGGGCCTACTATCCGGCGCCGTATCTGACCAACGACAACCTGGAGTACTACCAGGATGCCTACGAAATCGGCTACGAGAAGATCATCGACACCTACGCGGCGGCCACCCAACATGTGGACCAAGGGCTTTCGCTGACGCTGTTCTTCAAGGACACCGCGACCACCCGCGACGTGAACAAGGCGCAGATCTACGCCTGGCGCAAGGGCATCAAGACGCTGTACTACATCCGGTTGCGGCAGATGGCGCTGGAAGGCACCGAGGTCGAGGGCTGCGTCTCCTGCATGCTGTGACGCCCGGCGTTTCGTCGAGTGGCCACTTAATGCACGCGAACGGGCATTTTGTGCGCCACCACTGGCCACTCGGCGGGTTACGGGTGGCCAGTCTGCCCAGGTCAGGTACCGCAGCGAGGTATGGTGCTTGACGTGGTCAGAATTCCCCGGCCTGCGATACCGCACCCCGGGCCCAAGCCTGGGGTGAAGGTCGACGCACGCAGCGAACGCTGGCGCGAACACCGCAAGAAGGTGCGCGCGGAGATCGTGGAGGCGGCGTTTCGCGCCATCGACCGGCTGGGTCCCGATCTCAGCGTGCGCGAGATCGCCGAAGAGGCCGGCACCGCGAAGCCGAAGATCTACCGTCATTTCACCGACAAATCCGATCTGTTCCAGGCGATCGGCGTGCGGCTTCGCGACATGCTGTGGGCGGCGATCTTCCCGTCCATCGACCTGGCGACCGACACGGCCCGCGAGGTGATTCGGCGCAGTGTCGAGGAGTACGTCAGCCTGATCGACAAGCATCCGAACGTGCTACGGGTCTTCATCCAGGACCGCTCGGCATCGACGTCGCAGTCGACTCTCCGGACTCTCCAAGAGGGCCGGGAGATCACCTTGGCCATGGCCGACATGTTCGACAACGAGCTCCGGGACATCGAGTTGGACCATGCGGCGGTGGAATTGGCAGCCCACGCCGCTTTCGGGTCGGCTGCCTCGGCCACCGAGTGGTGGCTGGGATCCGACATCGACAGTCCGCGACGGATGCCGCGGGACAAGTTCGTCGAGCATCTGACCACGATCATGATGGGTGTGATCGTCGGCACCGCCGAGCTGCTTGGCATCAAGGTGGACCCAGACAAGCCCATTCACAACGCGGTGCCGTTCGACTCCGCCGCGAGCTAACGGCGTTGATACCCTCGGTACCGGCTACGAGGAGGAGTACCGCAAATGAGTATCGCCGAGTCGACCACCCAGCCTGAAGCATCGGCGCCGCCGATTCGCACCCGTGCGGTAATTATCGGAACAGGATTCGCCGGCCTGGGCATGGCCATCGCGCTACAGCGCCAGGGTGTGGACTTCGTCATCGTGGAGAAGGCGGACGACATCGGCGGCACCTGGCGGGACAACAGCTACCCCGGCTGCGCATGCGACGTGCCGTCGCACCTCTATTCGTTCTCCTTCGAGCCGAAAGCCACCTGGAGCAAGCTGTTCTCGCCGCAACCGGAGATCCTGGATTACCTCAGGGGTGTCACCGAAAAGTACGGTCTGCGCCGCTACATCCGCTTCGGGCAGCAGGTGAGCCGCGCGCACTGGGAAGACACCGAACACCGCTGGCACGTCTTCACCGAGTCGGGGGACGAGTACGTCGCGCAGTTCCTGATCTCGGGCGCCGGTGCGTTGCATATTCCGCGCACACCGGACATCGAGGGGATAAATGAATTCCGCGGCCCTGCATTCCATTCGGCGGAATGGGACCACAGCGTCGACCTGACCGGGAAGCGTGTCGCGATCATCGGTACCGGCGCCAGCGCAATCCAGATCCTGCCGGAGTTGGTGCGACGAGACGCCGATGTTGCCGAGGTGCAGCTCTACCAGCGCACACCCCCGTGGGTGGTGCCGCGACCGAATAGCTTGCTACCCAATGCGGTTCGCAAAGCCTTCGCGCTGGTGCCCGGGCTGAGGCTGCTGGTGCGGTCCGGCATTTACTGGGGTCTCGAGGGTCTCGGGTTCGCGATGACCCAACGTCCGAGCCTGCTGCGCGCGGTCGAGCTGATCGGTCGGTGGAACATTCGCCGTTACGTGAAGGACAAGGAACTGCGCCGGCGGCTCACCCCGAGCTACCGCGCCGGGTGCAAACGAATTCTCTACTCCGGCAGCTACTACCAGGCGGTCGCCAATCCGAAGGCGACGTTGATCACCGACGGGATCAGCCGCATCACCGCGGACGGCATCGTGACCACCGATGGCGTCGAGCATCCCGCCGATGTCATCGTGTACGCGACTGGTTTTCACACGACGGACTCCTACACCTACGTCGACGTGAAGGGCCCGCGCGGCGAGGATCTGGTCGATCGCTGGAACCGTGAAGGAGTCGTCGCCCACCGCGGGATTGCGGTGGCCGACATGCCGAACCTGTTCTTTCTGCTCGGCCCGAACACCGGATTGGGCCACACCTCGGTGGTGTTCATGATCGAGTCGCAGATCCATTACGTAGCTCAGGCGGTCGCGGCGGTCGACAAGGCGGGCGCACAAGCGCTGGCGCCCAGCCGATCTGCGCAGGACCGATCCAACGCCGAGCTGCAGAGCAAATTGGCCGGCTCGGTGTGGAACACCGGTGGCTGCAGCAGTTGGTACCTGGACGACCACGGCGTCAACCGGACCCTGTGGAGCGGCATGACGTGGCAGTACTGGCGCGACACCCGCTCGCTCAAGCTTGCCGAGTACAAGTTCTTCGGCGTGGGCACCGGCGCGCGGGCGAAAATCAGCGGCGCAGCAGGCTGACGAACACATCCGCCGCCGCTTGTACGCCGGCATCGTCGTCGGTGGCGACGAGATCCAGTAGCAGGCCGCGGACGACGGCCATTCCAAGCCGTGCGAAAGCTCGGTCGACGGGGAAATCGGCGACGGCGTCGACCTCATCGAGCCAGCCGTTCACTGCGCCGGGGACCATGCGGTCGAACGGCTTCTCGCCCTGCGAAGCGCGGGCGTAGCACTCGAAGAAGAGTCGTTCGGCTTGTCGCAAGTCGGGGCGACTGACGTCGGACCACATGGCCGCGAAATTGTCGGCGGGCTCAGTCGGCAGATCCGGGAGAATGGCCATCTGGCGTCGCTCGACTTCTTCGACGATGGCAACGAGCAGGTCCTCTTTGGATCCGAAGTGGTGCAACAACATTCGATGGCTGGTGCCGACCGCGGCGGCTACGTCGCGCAGCGAGCGGTCGCCGACGCCGCCGGCGGCGAACTCCTCGACCAGTTCGTCCAGTAGCTGACCGCGCCGGCTCTGATCAGGAGAGCTGGTCATTGAGGCGATGCAATTGCTCCGACCGCGTCTTGAGCCCTTGAGCCTCGAGTTCGAGGAAGCGTTTGGTCTTCTTGAGCATCATCCGTCCGACCAGGGCGCCGACCATGCCGCGCTGCTCGAGCTGTTGGCGGACCAGGGTCCGACCGTCGGGCTGGGCGATCACGTCGTGACGAGCGCTCGCGAACGCCCCAGGTGCACGCTGCACCCACGTCCAGGACAGGCCGTGGTCGATGTCGGTGACTTTCCACGTCAGCTTCGACATACCCGGCTGTTTGATCGAAAACCGCTTTCCGACAGCCAAATCGGTGCCATCCCGGCCGACCAGTGACGTCACCGATGCGGTCCACTCGGGCCAGCGTTCGACGTCGCTGAAAACCTTCCATACCAATTGCGCAGGGGCGTCGATCTCGACGCTATCTTCGGTGAGCATGTACCAAATGGTACATGCTCGGAGCCGTGGTGGACAGGGCCCGGGTGGCCGACATCGACGAAAGCGTGACGACACGCCGGTAGTGTTCGCGCTGGCGTTGATCTCGGTGGTGATCCGAGGAAGACTGCCTAGCCCTTTGCTGCCTGCCGGAGCGATTGCGCGCGACACGCGGACACAAGTTGTTGTGTTCCATCGCCATGTCGGACCCCAGGGGTAGTGTTTGTGACCTACGTAACGTCGACTATCCGTCCTGGTGAAGTGGGGTTCTGGTGACTGATGGAATGAAGCTGATCGATCGGGTTTCCGCGATCAACTGGAACCGCTTGCAAGACGAGAAGGACGCGGAGGTCTGGGAGCGGCTGACCGGAAACTTCTGGTTGCCCGAGAAGGTGCCGGTGTCCAACGACATCCCGTCCTGGGGGACGCTGACGCCCAACGAGAAGCAATTGACGATGCGGGTGTTCACCGGGTTGACGCTGCTGGACACCATCCAGGGCACGGTCGGCGCGGTCAGCCTGATTCCCGATGCGCTGACACCGCACGAAGAGGCGGTCTACACCAACATCGCGTTCATGGAGTCGGTGCACGCGAAGAGTTACAGCTCGATCTTCTCGACGCTGTGCTCGACCACCGAGATCGACGAGGCGTTCCGCTGGTCGGAGGAGAACCCGAACCTGCAGCGCAAGGCCGAGATCGTGATGGAGTACTACAAGGGCGACGATCCACTGAAGCGCAAGGTGGCCTCGACGCTGCTGGAGAGCTTCCTGTTCTACTCCGGGTTCTACCTGCCGATGTACTGGTCGAGCCGCGCCAAGCTGACCAACACCGCCGACCTGATCCGGCTGATCATCCGCGACGAGGCCGTGCACGGCTACTACATCGGCTACAAGTTCCAGAAGGGCTTGGCGAACGAGGACGCAACCCGGCAGGCGGAGCTCAAGGAGTACACCTACGACCTGCTCTATGAGTTGTACGAGAACGAGGCCGAGTACACCCAGGACCTCTACGACGAGGTCGGGCTGACCGAGGACGTCAAGATGTTCCTGCGCTACAACGCCAACAAGGCGTTGATGAACCTCGGCTACGAGGCGCTGTTCCCGCGCGAGGAGACCGACGTCAACCCGGCGATCTTGTCGGCGCTGTCGCCCAACGCCGACGAGAACCACGACTTCTTCTCCGGCTCGGGCTCGTCCTACGTGATCGGCAAGGCGGTCAACACCGAAGACGAGGACTGGGACTTCTAAGGCAGCAGGTCAGCTTCGCTACGCGCCACGATGGTTTTGCCCGCAAACTGGGTAACCATCCTCAACAGTGACGCGTAGAGGAGAAACACGATGGACATTAACCGCATGGCTAAGGCGGCGGTCGTCGCGGCCGGCGTCGGCATATCAGCACTGATGTTCGGTACAGGACCAGTCAGCGCGGTCCCGCTGGACCCACCCCCGCCTCCGACCAGTCCGGCGCCTGATCAGCCGCCGGCCCCGGGTCAAATAGCCCTGCCGCAAAGCGGGGGCTCCCAACACGGCGGCCACCCGCTACCAATGCAACCACCGCCGGGAACTCCCTAGCCAGAGAGTCACCAACCCGCATGGCTGCCGGCCGCGGGCATTTGTTCGTGAACGCGGCGTGAATTGTGAAATCAGGCAAGTGTGAAAGTGGCATCGCTGACCTTGCAGCCGTGACACTGGTGACGTGGCGTTAACCCCTTCTTCAGCGGCGGCCTCGGCGGCTAACTTTTTCCGTTCAGTGGTCCAGTGGCTGCAGGTCGGTTACCCCGACGGCGTTCCCGGGCCCGACCGGGTCGCACTGGTGGAACTGCTGCGCAGCAGCCCACTGTCTGAGAAAGAGATCGCCGAGGTCGTCGATGCGGTCGACGAGGAAGAGTTGTCGGAAGCCGGCATGGACCGCGATGTGCTCGCGGACTTCATCGCCGACATGACGCACTACGACGCGGGTCCGGAGAACATCGCGCGGGTGGCCGCCAGGCTGGCCGCCGCCGGCTGGCCGCTCGCCGGGATCAGCGGCAACGACACGACGACCGCCGGGACCTAACTCATAGAGTCGATACGTCGATCACGAAGCGGTAGCGCACGTCGCTGGCCAGCACCCGCTCGTAGGCTTCGTTGACGTAATCCGCGTCGATCACTTCGATTTCGGGCAGGGTGTCGTGCTCTGCGCAGAAGTCCAGCATTTCCTGGGTCTCGGCGATGCCGCCGATGTTGGACCCGGACAAGCTGCGACGTGACAAGGCCAGCGAGAAGGCCGGCACCTCCATCGGGTGCTCGGGAATGCCCAGCTCGACGAGCGTGCCATCGACGTCGAGCAAGCCCAGGTAGGCGCTGAGGTCGAGGTTCGCCGACACGGTGTTCAGGATCAGGTCGAAACTGTTCCTCAACCTCTTGAAGGTGTCGCGGTCGGCGGTGGCGTAGTAGTCCTTGGCGCCCAGGCGCAGACCGTCTTCCATTTTCTTCAGCGATTGAGACAAGCACCGTCACCTCGGCACCCATAGCGGCACCGAGCTTGACGCCCATGTGTCCGAGCCCACCCAGACCGATGATCGCCAGCCGGGTGTTGGACCCGGCCTTCCAGTGCCTCAAGGGTGAGAAGAGGGTGACGCCCGCGCACAGCAGCGGCGCCGCTGCGTCCAGCGGCAGCGAATCGGGGATGCGCACGACGAAGTTCTCGTTGACGACGACCGCCTGGCTGTACCCACCTTGGGTCACCGTGCCGTCTTTGTCGATGGCGTTGTAGGTCATTGTCGCGCCGTTTTTGCAGTACTGCTCGAGTCCGGCCTGACAGGTGCTGCAGTGGCCGCAGGAGTTCACCATGCAGCCGACGCCGACGTGGTCGCCGACCTTGTGTTTGGTGACGTCGGAGCCGACAGCGGTTACGACGCCGGCGATTTCGTGGCCGGGCACCAACGGGTAGTTGGGCTTGCCCCACTCGGCTTTCACGGTGTGGATGTCGGAGTGGCAGATCCCGGCGAACTTGATGTCGATGGCGACGTCGTGCGGGCCGGGGTCGCGGCGCTCGATCGTGGTCTTGCTCAGGTGCCCCGACTTATCGGAGGCGGCGTAAGCGGAAACGGTGCTCATCAGTAATCCTCTTCAATGCGCTTTGGTTTCGTATCGAATTCTAGTCAACGGCATCCAGCTTAGTATAGGTAAGCTATGTACTTCGCTGGATGCGTCCGACCTCACACCATCGCCTAGTTGATGGGAGCGTTGAGCCAGCGCAGGTCGTCGATGACGCCGCGGGCGGCGACCACGCCCTCGCCGGTCTGCCAGATCTCGTTGTTGACCACGAAGACCCGGTTGTCGCGGGCGGCCGACAGTCGGCGCCACGCGTCGCTGTCGAAGATCGTCGGTGCCCGGTCCTTGGCCTCCGCTGAGTCGAACGACACATAAACGACGTCGGCGTCGGCCGCGGAGAAGCTCGCACTACCCGAAAGGTCGTTGTCGCTACTGGCCACCTCGAGGTAAGCCTTGTCGGTAAATCGTTGTGCCGCAGGGCGATCCACGCCAACTGTGGTCAAGACGCTGCCCGGGAAGTTGTCGGCCCCGTAGATCCGCACGGCGTTTTCGGTGAACTGCACAACCGATGCCTGGAAGTGGGCGGCGTCATGCGCGGCGCCGTCGTCGTGGGCCTTGGTGGTGAAGGCGTCGATCACATCGTTGGCCGCCTCAGCCCTCGCGGTCGCCTCGGCGACTCCGCGCAAGTTGTTCTGCCAGGCGGCGCCGGGAGCGCCGGTGAACACCGTCGGCGCGATTGCTGCCAAGCCCGAGTACAGCTTCGGTGTCCGGGCTTGCGAGCCGAGGATCAGATCGGGTTTGGCAGCCTTGATCGCACCGAGGTCGGGGTTGCTGCGGGTGCCCACGCCCGGCAGTTTGTGCACGACGGTGCCCAGGTACGACGGCTGATCCGGCGAACCATCCGGCAGCGCGGCGCCGACGATGCGTGATTGCAGACCCAAGGCGCACAAGGCGTCGAGTTGGTCGCCGGACAGCACGACGATGCGCTGCGGGTCGTCAGGCACCTCGGCGGTGTCGGGCTGGACCCCGGCCGCGTTGTGGGCGATCCGCGGCGACGCCGCCGGGTCCAGGGCGGCCGGTTCCGGTGCACACGACTCGTCGGGTCGGCGCTGGTTGCCCAGCACGCCCGCTCCGGCGATCTGGGTGGTGCTGGTGATCACCGAGGCCGAGGCGCGCCCCTCCCCCGGTCGAACCCGAGCTGCAACCGCTGCATGCGGCGATGGCAAATCGATTGCCGCGATCGGCAGCGGCCAGAGCGGGTCGTACACCCCTGAGCGGCACGGGTCCGACGTTAACATCTGGCCAGGTGAAGCCGGCCCCGGCGAGCGCGCGGCGGACCGGCCAAAATGTTCACCGGCTTATTACGACAGTTTGTAGGACCTGTCCGTCGTCACGCCCGCTGGACGGCTAGACTCAGCAATCCCTGATCGCGGTTGCCCTGCTCGACGTTTGGAGGAGCTCTTGACTGCCGAAGCCCCCCCGCTGGGAGAACTCGAGGCTAGTCGCCCGTACCCGGCTCGCACCGGCCCCAAGGGCAACCTGATCTACAAGCTGATCACCACCACCGATCACAAGCTGATCGGCATCATGTACGTGGTCACCTGCTTCGTCTTCTTCTTCATCGGCGGCCTGCTGGCGCTGCTGATGCGCACCGAGTTGGCCGCGCCAGGACTGCAGTTCCTGTCCAACGAGCAGTTCAACCAGCTGTTCACCATGCACGGCACGATCATGCTGCTGTTCTATGCGACGCCGATCGTGTTCGGATTCGCCAACCTGGTACTGCCGCTGCAGATCGGCGCGCCGGACGTGGCGTTCCCGCGATTGAACGCCTTCTCCTTCTGGCTGTTCCTGTTCGGCGCGATGATCGGCATGGCCGGCTTCATCACCCCCGGCGGCGCCGCCGACTTCGGTTGGACCGCCTACACACCGTTGACCGACGCGATCCACTCGCCCGGCGCGGGCGCCGACCTGTGGATCATGGGCCTGATCGTCGCCGGTCTGGGCACCATCCTCGGTGGGGTCAACATGATCACCACCGTCGTGTGTATGCGGGCACCCGGTATGACGATGTTCCGGATGCCGATCTTCACCTGGAACATTCTGGTGACCTCGATCCTGGTGCTGCTGGCCTTCCCGCTGCTGACCGCGGCGCTGTTCGGTCTCGCCGCCGACCGGCACCTCGGCGCGCACATCTACGACTCGGCCAACGGCGGAGTTCTGTTGTGGCAGCACCTGTTCTGGTTCTTCGGACACCCCGAGGTCTACATCGTCGCGCTTCCGTTCTTCGGCATCGTGACCGAGATCTTCCCGGTGTTCTCCCGCAAGCCGATCTTCGGTTACACCACGCTGGTCTACGCGACGCTGTCGATCGCCGCGCTGTCGGTCGCGGTGTGGGCACACCACATGTTCGCCACCGGCGCGGTGCTGCTGCCGTTCTTCTCCTTCATGACCTACCTGATCGCGGTGCCGACCGGCATCAAGTTCTTCAACTGGGTCGGCACGATGTGGAAGGGGCAGTTGACCTTCGAGACGCCGATGCTGTTCTCGATCGGCTTCATGATCACGTTCCTGCTCGGTGGCCTGACCGGCGTGCTGCTGGCCAGCCCGCCGCTGGACTTCCACGTCACCGACAGCTATTTCGTGGTCGCGCACTTCCACTACGTGCTGTTCGGAACGATCGTGTTCGCCACCTTCGCCGGCATCGTACTTCTGGTTCCCGAAGATGACCGGCCGTCTGCTCGACGAGCGACTGGGCAAGCTGCACTTCTGGCTGACCTTCATCGGTTTCCACACGACGTTCCTGATCCAGCACTGGCTGGGCGACATCGGCATGCCGCGTCGTTACGCGGACTACCTGCCCACCGACGGGTTCCAGCCCTACAACGTGGTGTCCACGATCGGCGCGTTCATCCTTGGCGTATCGATGATTCCGTTCGTCTGGAACGTCTTCAAGAGCTGGCGTTACGGCGAGGTGGTCACGGTCGACGACCCGTGGGGTTACGGCAACTCGCTGGAGTGGGCGACCAGCTGCCCGCCGCCGCGGCACAACTTCACCGAGCTGCCGCGCATCCGCTCCGAGCGTCCCGCGTTCGAGTTGCATTACCCGCACATGGTCGAGCGGATCCGCGCGGAGGCTCACGTGGGTCGCGCGCACGGACCGTCGAACGGCGATGTCACACGGGCCGACGACGTCCAAGTTCGTTCGTGATCGCTTCTCGCGGAGGCAATCTGGGGTGAGCGCCCCTCGTAAGGTGTCGGCGTTGATCACCGTCACCGGCCACGACAAACCGGGCGTGACGTCGGCGCTCTTCGAGGTCCTGTCGGGGCACAAGGTTGACCTGCTCAACGTCGAACAGGTGGTGATCCGCGGCTCGGCTGACTTTGGGCGTGCTGGTAACGGCACCATCGGAAGTCCTTGACGGCAAGGACTTCCGCGACGAAGTCGAGGCCGCCATCCACTCGGTGGGGCTGGACGTCACCATCGAGCGCAGCGACGATCTGCGGATCATCCGCGAACCCTCGACGCACACGATCATGGTGCTGGGCAGGCCGATCACCGCCGAGGCGTTCGGCGCCGTCGCGCGCGAGGTCGCCTCGTTGGGCGTCAACATCGACCTGATCCGCGGCGTCTCGGACTATCCCGTCACCGGTCTCGAGCTCCGGGTCTCCGTGCCGCCCGGCATCGGGGGACAGCTGCAGGAAGTGCTGACGCGGGTCGCCGCCGAGGTCGCCGTCGACGTCGCGTTGGAGGATTACAGCATCGCGCGTCGGGCCAAGCGGCTCATCGTGTTCGACGTCGACTCGACGCTGATCCAGCAGGAAGTCATCGAAATGCTCGCGGCGCGCGCGGGCGCCGAAGAAGCCGTCAAGGCGATCACCGACGCCGCCATGCGCGGCGAATTGGACTTCGCCGAGTCGCTGCACAAGCGGGTCGGCACCCTGGCCGGCCTTCCCGCCGACGTGCTCGACGACGTCGCCGAAGACGTGGAGCTGACTCCCGGTGCACGGACCACCATCCGCACACTGCGCCGTCTGGGTTACCACGTTGGTGTTGTCTCAGGCGGCTTCCGCCAAGTCATCCAACCGCTGGCGGATGAGCTGATGCTGGACTTCGTCGCCGCCAACGTGCTCGAGGTCGTCGACGGCAAACTCACCGGGCGGGTGGTCGGCGAGATCGTCGACCGCGCCGGAAAAGCCAAGGCGCTGCGCGACTTTGCGAGCCAGGCCGGTGTGCCGATGGCGCAGACGGTCGCGGTCGGCGACGGGGCCAACGACATCGACATGCTGTCCGCCGCCGGCCTGGGAATCGCGTTCAACGCCAAGCCCGCACTGCGGGAAGTCGCCGACGCGTCGCTGAGCCACCCCTATCTGGACACCGTGCTGTTTCTGCTCGGCGTGACGCGTGGCGAAATCGAGGCCGCCGACGCGCTCGACGGTGTGGTGAGCCGCGTCGACATCCCGCCGGAGTAGCCGTTCGACCCGACAGCCGCCGCGACCTCGCGGTACGGCACGATGGTCAGGTGGCCGAAAACGGTAGCCGGAGGTGGAATCTGAGGATTCGAGAGATTCCAAGGACGGAGCCGACATGACCGACGAGGCAGTCGACCCCGACCTGCTGATCGACTTCACCGATGTGTCGCTGATTCGCGACGGCCACACCCTGGTCGGGCCGGTGACCTGGTCGGTCGAACTCGACGAACGCTGGGTCATCATCGGGGCCAACGGCGCCGGCAAGACGTCGTTGCTCCGCATCGCCGCAGCCGCCGAGCATCCCACCTCCGGGGTGGCGCACGTGCTGGGTGAGCGGCTCGGCCGCGTCGACATGTCCGAGCTGCGTTCGCGAGTCGGGCTGAGCTCCTCGGCGCTGGCACAGCGCATTCCCGGCAACGAGATCGTCCGCGACCTGGTCGTCTCGGCCGGCTATGCCGTCCTGGGCCGCTGGCGGGAACGCTACGAAGACGTCGACTACAACCGGGCCGTCGACATGCTGGAAAGCCTGGGCGCCGAGCATCTGGCCGACCGCCGCTACGAAACGCTGTCCGAGGGCGAGCGCAAGCGGATCCTGATCGCTCGCGCGCTGATGACCGACCCCGAGCTGCTGCTGCTCGACGAGCCCGCCGCGGGTCTTGATCTCGGTGGGCGGGAGGAGTTGGTGGCGCGGCTGGCCGACCTGGCCGCCGACCCCGACGCGCCCGCGCTGGTTCTGGTCACCCACCACGTCGAGGAAATTCCGCCCGGCTTCAGCCACTGCATGTTGTTATCGGAGGGGAAGGTCGTCTCGTCGGGACTGCTGTCCGATGTGCTGACCGGAGAGAATGTGTCCGCGGCGTTCGGCCAGGCGATCGACGTGGACGTGCTCGACGGGCGTTACTTCGCCCGTCGCACCCGCACCCGCGCGGCACATCGGAGGCGATCATGACCGACGACACGTTCGTTCCGCTGCCGGTCCGCCCGGCCGCGACCGTGATGCTGGTCCGTGAACGCCTGGAAAGCCCGGCCGGGATCGACATCTTCCTGATGCGACGCCACTCGAAGATGGAGTTCGCCCCGGGAACCATGGTGTTCCCCGGCGGGGGGGTCGACGACCGCGACCGCAACGCCGATATCGCGTGGGCTGGACCGCCGCCGCAATGGTGGGCAGAGCGGTTCGGGACCGACACCGCGCTGGCCGTGGCACTGGTGTGCGCGGCGGCGCGGGAGACGTTCGAGGAGTCCGGGGTCTTGTTCGCCGGCCCGGCCGACGACCCGGACGGCATCGTTCGCGACGCCTCGGTCTACGCCGACGCCCGCCGCGCGCTGGACGACCGGACGCTGTCGTTCGCCGACTTCCTGCGCCGGGAAAACCTGGTGCTGCGGTCAGATCTGCTGCGACCGTGGGCCAATTGGGTCACGCCGGAAGCCGAGCGCACCCGTCGGTACGACACCTACTTCTTTGTCGGGGCTCTGCCGGACGGGCAACGTGCCGACGGCGACAACACCGAATCCGACCGCGCGGAGTGGACGACGCCGCAGGCCGCCATCACCGACTTCGAAACCGGACGTTGCTTCCTGCTGCCGCCGACGTGGACCCAGCTGGACTCGCTGAGCGGGCGTACGGTCGCCGACGTGCTGGCGGTCGAGCGTCAGATCGTGACTGTGCAGCCGAACGTCGAGATCGACGGCGACAACTGGATTTTCGAGTTCTTCGACTCGGACCGCTATCACCGGGCCCGCAAGGCCGGCGGGATGGGCTGGCGGATTTGAGCGAGTTCGTCAGTGTCCACTCCGACGTCGACCGTCGCGGTGTCGGGACCATCGTGCTCTCGCGACCGCCGACCAACGCGCTGACCCGGCAGGTGTATCGGGAGATCGAGCAGGCTGCGGACGAGGTGAGCCGTAATGACGGCATCTCCGCCGTCATCCTCTTCGGCGGCCATGAGATCTTCTCGGCGGGCGACGACATGCCCCAGCTGCGCACGCTGACCGCGTCGGAGGCCGACAGCTGGATACGCGTACACCGCACTGCCGTCGACGCCATCGCGTCGATTCCCAGGCCGACCGTCGCCGCGATCACCGGATACGCGCTCGGTGCCGGACTGGGCCTGGCGCTGGCCGCGGACTGGCGGGTGAGCGGCGACAACGTCCGGTTCGGTGCGACGGAAATCCTGGCCGGGCTGATTCCCGACGGAGACTCCATGGCTCGGCTGGCCCGGACGGTCGGGGCCAGCAAGGCCAAAGAACTGGTGTACAGCGGCCGGTTCTTCGACGCCGAAGAGGCGCAGGCGCTGGGGCTGATCGACGAGCTGGTGGCACCCGATGGCGTGTACGACGCCGCCGCGGCGTGGGCGAGCCGTTTCGTCGACGCACCGCGATCGGCGCTTGCCGCCGCCAAGGCCGGACTCGACGACGTCTACCGGGTTGCGCCCGCGGAACGCTGGGACGCCGAGCGCCGCCGTTACCTGGAGGTCTTCGACGCGAATTTGCAACACCCGACGACGCAGCCGACTTAGGCTATGGCCTAGCTCACACCAACGTCGGCAGGGAGGTCGCATTGATCTTCCGAACGACTCGCGCCGTGGGCGTTGGTGCCGCCTTCGCGGCGACGGCGATGTTCGTCTCACCCGCCGCACACGCCGACGATTTCGGGCTCGGCGACGTGCTCAGCGACCTCGTCGCCGGTGCGACATCCGCGGAAGTCGGCAATCAGGCGATCGAGCAGGCACTTTCCGCCGGCGCGTCAGGCGCCGAAACCCTCTCTGCGGCAGGCCTTTTCCAGCAATACATCTATGACCCGGTGCACGCCGGCGTCGAGAGCTGGATCAACAGCTCGTTCGGTGAGCAGGTCGACCAAGCCATCAACACGACATTTGGACAGTTCTTGGTCGGCAACGGCACGGACGGCACTGCGCTCGACCCCAGCGGGGGCGCCGGTGGGCTGTGGTTCGGCGACGGCGGCAACGGCTGGGACAGCGATGAACCCGGCTTTGCGGGCGGCTCCGGCGGTGATGCGGTCGGCTTCTTCGGCAATGGCGGAGACGGGGGCTTGGGCGGTGTCGGAGCCGCAGGCGGCGACGGCGGGGATGCCGGCTCGCTGTTCGGCATCGGCGGCGATGGTGGCAACGCGGGTGCCGGCGCAACCGCCGCGGGCCTGCCGGCGCTCGGCGGGGCCGGCGGCAATGCCGGGGTCTTCGGCGAGCACGGCATGGTTGGCGACTTCGGCACGCTGCCCGGTGTTCTCACCCAGACGGCCGACCCCGACTCCTCGCTGCTGTCGCTCGGGACGTCCGGCGGCTTCCTCACCAACAGCGATGGACAGGTCGTCACCCTGCATGGGCTCAACGAGGTCTACAAAGTGGCGCCCGGCGACCCGTTGGGCAGCGGGTTCGACGACGACGACGCGGCATTTCTGGCCGAAAACGGTTTCAACGCAGTCCGGGTGGGGGTGATCTGGTCGGACCTGGAACCCTCGCCCGGCGTTTTCGACACCACGTATCTGAACTCGATCGAGAGCACCGTTCACACCCTGGGCAGTCACGGGATCTACAGCATCATCGACTTCCACCAGGACGCCTACAGCACCGCGTTCGGCGGCGAAGGTGCGCCGGACTGGGCCGTGCAGACCGACGGAGTGGCCAACCCCTCGCTGCCCTTCCCGTACAACGAATTCTTCAATCCCGCAGAGCAGCAGGCCTGGGAGTCATTCTGGACGAACTCCGACGCCTCGAACGGCATTGGTCTGGAGAACAACTACAGCCAGATGTTGGAGTACGTAGGCAATGCCTTCAACGGCAACTCCAACGTGGCCGGCTTCGAGCTGATGAACGAACCATCGCCGGGCATATCGTCGTTTTTGCCGACCCTGTTCGGCAACCCGTTCTTCGACGGTCAGCAGCTGACTCCGTTCTACGACCAGGGCGCCGACTCGATCCGGGCGGTTGATCCGACCACTCCGATTTTCTTCGAACCCAACGTGCTGTCCAACGCGGGTGTGCCCACCGATCTGGGCACCGTGGATGCCTCGAACACCGTCTTGTCGTTCCATGACTACTGCGAATTCGACCTCGGCCCGCTGGGTTGCATACCGAGCGTCAACGGGATCGTCGGTAACGCCGAGAGCTACGCGGAGGCGCATGGGATTCCGGCGTTCATGACCGAATTCGGCGCCACCAGCGACCAAGCGCAGATCCTGGCTCCGATGCAGGGCGCCGACCAACACCTCATCGGGTGGACGGAGTGGGCCTATTCGGGCCAGGGCGACATCACCACCAGCGCGAGCCCGCCGGGTTCGGAAGGGCTGATCTACAACCCAATGGATGCGCCGACCGAGGCCAATGTGAACACCGCCAACCTGGAAACCCTGGCCGAGCCCTACCCGCAGGTGATCTCGGGCACCCCAACCTCCTACTCGTTCGACAACGGCACCTTTCAGTTCAGCTACTCCACCGAGGAGGCCAACGGGCTGAGCAGCTTCCCGGCCGGCTCGCACACCACCATCTCGATACCGAGCGTCGAGTTTCCAGACGGCTACCAGGTCAGCGTGACCGGCGGCGAGGTGCTGTCGGCTCCCAATGCCGCGGAGCTGGTGATCGCCTCCAACGGCGCCAGCACTGTCAGCGTGACCGTTACGCCGGCAACGTAGCGGGGCGTTCGAATGTAGCCAGGGTGCCGGCCAAACCGCTCCGATAGGCTGGTCGACCATGACCAGTACCGACCCGGCGCCGCAGCCGCACGCCACCGCCGAGCAAGTCGAGGCCGCCCGCCACGACAGCAAGCTGGCCCAGGTGCTCTATCACGACTGGGAAGCGGAGAACTACGACGAGAAGTGGTCGATCTCCTACGACCAGCGCTGCATCGACTACGCCCGGGACTGTTTCAATACCGTCGTCCCCGATGATGAGATCCACCGGCTGCCCTACGACAATGCCCTCGAGTTGGGCTGTGGTAGCGGCTTTTTCCTGCTGAACCTGATCCAGTCCGGGGTGGCGCGGCGGGGATCGGTCACGGACTTGTCGCCGGGGATGGTCAAGGTCGCCACCCGCAACGGGCAGTCGCTGGGGTTGGACATCGATGGCCGGGTCGCCGACGCCGAGCGCATCCCATATGACGACGACACGTTTGACCTCGTCGTCGGACACGCTGTGCTGCACCACATTCCGGACGTCGAGCTGACGCTCCGGGAGGTGCTTCGCGTGCTGCGGCCCGGCGGCCGGTTCGTGTTCGCCGGCGAGCCGACCACCGTGGGCAACGGCTACGCGCGCACACTGTCGACGCTGACCTGGCGGGTTGCGACCAACGTCACCAAATTGCCCGGGTTCGAGGGTTGGCGGCGTCCGCAGGCCGACCTCGACGAGTCCTCGCGCGCCGCGGCGTTGGAGTCGATCGTCGATCTGCACACCTTTGCTCCGGCCGAGCTGGAGACGATGGCCCGGTCCGCCGGTGCCGTCGACATCGACACCGCGACCGTCGAGTTCACCGCCGCGATGCTCGGTTGGCCGTTGCGCACCTTCGAATACGCGGTGCAGCCGGACAAGCTGGGCTGGGCCTGGGCCCATTTCGCGTTCAACAGCTGGAAGGTGCTCAGCTGGGCCGACGTCAACGTGTGGCGCCACCTGGTACCGAAGGGCTGGTTCTACAACGTCGAGATCACCGGGGTCAAGCCGTCCTGAACCTCGGCCTCGACGATGTCGCCTACCTGACGTCGGACGAGGGCTCGGCTGCGCTGGCCGTGGTCGGAGCCCTTCCGCTGACCGACCGGGTCGGCGATATCACGAGGCTGCGGAAGCAATTCGGCGACCGCACCGCGGTGTTGGTGGAAACGGTGCTGCTGCGCCGTCGCGCATCGGCAAAGCTCTCGGGGCTGCCCGGCACACATAACTGGCTGTTCACCGACGACGCGCTGCAGCAAGCCAGCGCGGGGCCGGTCGCCCTGCATCGGGCGAAGCGTTTGCGCGGCAACGTTGTTCACGACGTGACTTGCTCGGTCGGCACCGAGTTAGCGGCGCTGCGAGGCTCGGCCACGCGGGCGGTCGGCAGTGACATCGACCCGGTACGGCTGGCGATGGCGCGACACAATCTGGGCGATACCGCGGACCTCTGCCGCGCCGACGCCCTGCATCCCGTCACGCGCGACGCGGTGGTGATCGCCGACCCGGCGCGACGAAGCGGCGGTCGCCGGCGCTTCGATCCGCGTGATTACCAGCCCGCCCTCGACGAGCTGATCGAGGCCTACCGGGGCCGGGACTTGGTCGTGAAATGCGCGCCAGGAGTCGATTTCGACGCGGTCATGCAGCTCGGGTTCGACGGTGAGATCGAGGTGACCTCGTATCGCGGCTCGGTGCGAGAAGCCTGTCTGTGGTCGACGGGTCTGGCTGAGCCTGGCGTGCGCCGGCGGGCCAGCATCCTGGACCGTGACGAGCAGGTCACCGATGCCGAGCCGGATGATTGTCCGGTGCGGGCGGCGGGACGATGGATCGTCGACCCCGACGGCGCGGTAGTGCGGGCCGGTCTGGTCCGCCACTTCGCTGCGCGGTACGCGCTTTGGCAGCTCGACCCGATGATCGCCTACCTGTCCGGGGATCAATTGCCGCCCGGCGTGCGTGGGTTCGAGGTTCTCGAGCAGCTGGCATTCGACGAGAGGCGGCTACGTCAAGCTTTGGCGGCGCTCGACTGCGGCGTGCTGGAGATCCTGGTTCGGGGTGTGGATGTGGACCCCGATTCGCTTCGTCGGCGATTGACTCTGCGTGGCGCCCAGTCATTGACGGTGGTCATCACCCGGATCGGGTCAGGCCCGGCGGCGCAGGGGACTGCGTTCGTGTGCCGAGCATCGCGATGACGACGCCCTTGGCGGCGCGATCCCGTTTCCACGGCGCTTTGCGCATAAAAATAGGGAAATCTCCCCATGAACTGAGGCCGGTGCGGGCAGCAGACTGATGTGAGCGCGCCGGGGGGTCGGCGGGACTACAGCGAAGCATTACCGGGACATGATGCGGCTGCGGTGGTTTCCACCGCCCCCGGCTGCGCGACATCGACCGGCAGCCGACTATTCCGCGCTGTCCACGCCACCGACTTCCAGGTGGGTTCGTGTTTAGACTAAAGCGCGAACCCGCCGGTGTCTTCGCGGCCGGGTGTCGTCTCAAAACTTTGCCAGCGGCGTCCACAGCTACGCCCGCGCCTAACCCACCGCAGACACCTTTAGTGCACTTGAGCGTGCTTTCTGCGCCACGCCACAACCCAAGCTTGCTAATTCGTGAACTTTTCTCAGGTAACCTGGTTTTAACACAAATCCTGACTTACATTTGATGCGTAGACACAGCTGGACTAATCCCTAGCTGCCGACCAGGCCGTCGGCGAAAGGACGTTCACGATGAAGTCTCGTGGTACCGCCCGAGTGGGCCTCCTGGCGTCGGGCCTCGTGGCCGGCGCGATGATGGTGTCGGCGCCGAGTATCGCCAGTTCAGAACCCTTGAACGCGCCAACCGCTACAAGCAGCGCGATCGGCAGCGATCACAACGGCAACGCCACAGCCGGCGCACGCGGGAATTACGTGCAGCGCCTCGGTTGTGAAAAGGCCAGTAAACCAGCCTGTAACAAGCCTGGGCGACGGTCCTCTCGGCGCTGAGCAGACATTCTCCGTCAAGGCGGACTTTGGACCAGCGCTACTCGAAAAATTTGTGACGATCGCATCACGTCGTTTCACCGCGCGCATTCCGCCGACCGACGATGTACATCCGGGATATCGGCCCCAAGCTTCCGGATCTTCCGATGCTTATTCCGGTGAGATGACCGGTATCTCTCAGGTTGATCTTGTTCACATCCCAAGTTCACCCGACGGAAAAACCATACCGGGAGCCGCCGATCATGATCAAAATCCTGCTAAAAGCTTCTTCTGGCTGCGACGCGCAATACGTCGAACCTGCTTTTGTCCTCGGAATAAGGGCTGAGGAATTTTTCTAAAATTATTAGACTTTGTTCGAACAGAAATGACGCTTACGCATAGAGTAGGGCGACTCGGCGCGGTGGGCGCCGTCGGTTAAAGGGCGCGTACGCACAAGTGCGCGTAGGGGGAAGGGGTAAATCAATGAAAAGCACTCGTGCTTTGGCTCGGCTGGGAATGCTTGCCGTCGGATTGGGTATTGGCGGAGCGGTCGCTGCAACGCCGGGAATTGCGTCGGCCGATTCGTCCGTAGATTGGTTATCGGCGGTCGATAGCTTTCTCACCGCCGGGGCATTGCCCGCGGCAGATACCACCCCAGAGCTGAATCTGGCCATCTCATTCGATGGGATGTCGCTATTCCAGGACGGCTCCGCGCACGCATACTCGGGCGCCAACGGCGACATCGCCATCGCCAACGGTGCCGGTGCCATCGCCTACGCATTCGGCACCGACAACTACGCAAGCGTCGATGGCGCCGATTCGACCGCCATTGCCGGCGCCACCAGCACCGCCGGGGCGGCAGTTCGGCCGACAACACGGCCTTCGTATTTGGCGACAACAGCTACGGCTACGCCGGAACGACCGACGCGGCAAACCCCGGCAGCTTCAACTACTCCGTCATCTTCGGCAACGACGACGCCGCATATTCCGGTGGAAATGCCGCCGGGGCGGGCAGCTACGACGGGGCCTACGTCGAAGGCAATGATCTCGGAACGGCTCACGCGCAAGGTGGTGACTACCTGGCAGACATCCTGAAGTTCTACGGCGACGGCGGGACGACCACCACGGCCGCGGCCGCCGACAGCACCAACCTACTGTCGGCCTCGGACCCTTCGGGCGCCTTGGCGGACGGGCAAGCGTTCTGGGCTGACCTGTTCTCCGGCGACACCTCCGGTGCCCTGACCGCCGGTACCGGCTTCTGGACCGACCTCCTGTCGGGTGCCGACGCCTCTGGCGCCGTGGCCGACAGCAGCACTGTATGGACCGACCTGTTATCGGCCTTCGATGGTGCGGGGACCGCAGCGGATGCCAGCAATCTCTGGACTGAGCTCGCGGCACTGTTCTAGAAGACCCGCCTGCCGGGTCGGCGGCCGCCGTTAGGGAGGACGGGGGCCGCTGACCTGGGCAGGCGCTCATCTGCGAGACGTTCGGAGTCCGTCGCGACGGGGGCCAGGTACGCTGGCGAGACGGCATTTCAGCCGTTCTGAGTCTGCGAGGACAAGTCGACCGATGCGCAAGATGATGTCGGCCGCACTGATAGCGGCCGGAGCCCTGCTGGGCTGGTCTGGCGGTGCGGTCGCGGCCGCAGACTCGGCATGCGGCAACTTGGGCGGCGCAATAGAGGATGATCAGACGTGCAACGTGCACGCGGTAACTTCCGCCTACACGGTGACCATGTCATTTCCGGCGGACTATCCGGACCAGGCATTGACCGATTTCCTCGGCCAGAATCGGGACGGCTTCGTCAATGTCGCACAGACTTCATCGCAGTCTTCTGGTCCCCGTGATGTGCCGTACCAGATGGACGTCACCTCGGAGCAATACCACTCCGGCCAGGCGCCCGGCGGAACCCGGAGCGTCGTGCTCAAAGTATTCGAAGACCTCGGCGGCCCGCGGCCGTCCACTTTCTACAAGGGTTTCAATTACGACCTGGCCGGGCAGAAGGCGATCACCTTCGATACGCTTTTCGCGCCCAATACGAAACCGCTGGATTCCATCTTTCCGATCGTGCAACGGGAAGTCGGAAAGCAAACCGGACTGGCTGCCGCCATTTCGCCCGGGTCCGGATTGGATGCCTCGCATTACCAAAACTTTGCGATCACCGACGACGAGCTGATTTTCTATTTCGCCCCCGGGGAACTCCTGCCGTCATTAGCCGGCGCAAGTCAGGTTCATGTTCCTCGCAACGCCATCCCTCCGCTGGCACTCAAGAGTTAGACCGGCGCGTCAGCTCGGGGCAAAGCTATATACCTGGCCGTCGCTGGTGGCCGTGACGACGCGGCGATCGTGACCGATCGAGACGCCGACGGGGTAACCGGTTGCCTCCGGTAGCGGGTAGCTGTTGAGTGTTCGGCCGCTGCCCGGGTCGAAGACCAGCAGCGTCATGCCCCGCGCGCCCTCACCCGGCCCGCCGGTCACCACGGCGTAGCCGACCCCGCTGCCCGCCAGGCTCGACGTCGACAGCGGGCTGACGTCGTTGCGTCGCCACATCTCTTGAGCATGGTCACCGGCGTCTTTGAACGCGACCAGGCGGGTGTCCGGGCCGCCGCCCGACACGATCAGTCCGTCCGGCGTCACCGACGGCGGCGTCTGCGCCAGGAATTTCAGCGGGACAGACCATTTCGGCTTGCCGTCGGCCGCGTGCAGTGCCCACAGTCGCTGGTCGCGCCCGTTGATGTAGATCGTGGAGCCGTCGCTGGAAACCACCGGGCTGGCCTGGACGCCGTCGGCGACCGCGTTGCTGGTCCATTCTCGGGTCAGCAGCGGATTCTGGCCAGGGTGGTATTTCAGCCCGACCAGGCCCGGCGCCGGCGCGCCGGGTTCCCACAGGCCGATCACCACCAACCCGCTGGCCTTGGCGAATGCCGGGGCCGCCGCGACCGGGCAGCCCTCCCTGGCCGGTCCGCAATCCGCCAGCCCTCGGGTGAAGTCGCTCGGATCGACGTTGTCCACCAGGTCCACCGAGTTGCCGACCACCGTGCCGCGATGGCCGTCGAACACCTGCACCTGGCCCAGATGCGTGACCACCAGGACGTGACCATGCCCGAGAATCCTTGGTGTGGAGGGCATTCCCATCACCGGGCGCCGCCAGCGAATCCACTGCGTGACAGGGAAGGACAGGATGGCCCCTGGCTGGCCGACGTAAAGGTTGTCGAAGCCGTCAAACAGCGGGCTCGAGCTGCCGCCGCCCTGGAAAAGCCGGGTACACCAACGCTGCCGGCCGTTGTCGTCGTTCTCCCACTCCATCAGCGAACAGCCACCCGGCGTCTGCGCATTCGCGGCCAGCCAATTACGTGAGCTGAGCGCCACGGACGACTCCAGCGACCCCTTGACCGAGCGGGTCCAGCGCAGGCTCAGCCGGTTGGCGCCCGGTGTCGCGCTGTAGCTGCTGTTGGCGGCGTCGCCGTACTGCGCGGGCCACCCCTGGGCCGGCACCGTGTCGACCCAGGCGTCGGTATTGCCGCAACCCGCTGCGACGGCTGCCAGAAGAACCACCGAGAGCACCGACGACCAATGCCGCAGTGTGCGGCGGGGAATCGGCCAGGACACGGTGTGGTTTCCCAATCCTTCCCGGAACGCGGTGGCACGTCGCCATCAGCAGATATCGAGTACAGCCGAGGGTAACCTGTGCCAGCTCAGGTAGGGCCTATTGCCTGGCGCGCCTCTGCACCGCAGTAGGCTTTTCGGCCATGACGAGCATGTGGGGGGCCCCGATCCACCGCCGTTGGCGGGGCTCGAACCTGCGCGACCCGCGGCAGGCCAGGTTCCTCACGCTGGCCTCGCTGAAGTGGGTTCTGCGCAACCGCGCCTACACACCGTGGTACCTGGTGCGCTACTACCGGCTGTTGAAGTTCAAGCTGGCGAACCCGCACATCATCACGCGCGGCATGGTGTTCATCGGCAAAGGCGTCGAGATCCACGCGACTCCCGAACTGGCGCAACTGGAAATCGGTCGCTGGGTGCACATCGGCGACAAGAACACCATCCGCGCCCACGAGGGCTCGCTGCGATTCGGTGACAAGGTGGTGCTGGGTCGCGACAACGTCATCAACTGCTACCTCGACATCGAACTCGGCGCTTCGGTGCTGATGGCCGACTGGTGTTACATCTGCGATTTCGATCACCGGATGGACGACATCACGCTGCCGATCAAAGACCAGGGCATCGTCAAGTCTCCGGTGCGAATCGGACCCGACACCTGGGTCGGGGTGAAGGTGACGGTGTTGCGTGGCACCGCGATCGGGCGGGGCTGCGTGCTGGGATCGCACGCTGTCGTCAGAGGTGAGGTGCCGGACTACTCGATCGCGGTCGGGGCACCGGCCAAGGTGGTCAAAAACCGCCAGCTGGCGTGGGAGACCTCAGCGGCCCAGCGCGCCGAACTGGCGGCCGCGCTGGCCGACATCGAACGCAAGAAGGCTGCCCGCTAGCTCATGCTCTGATAGCGGCGTAACGCTTCGCCGCGTTCCGCGGTGTGATCGACCATCGGTTCGGGATAGCCGGCCGGTCGGTCGCCTTTAGTCAGAGTCACATCCTTGGCGTCGGCCAGCTCGGTCACCCAGCGGCGAATGTAATCGCCTGCGGGATCGAATTTCTCGGCCTGCCTGGTGGGGTTGAAAACCCGGAAATACGGCGCGGCGTCGGTACCGCATCCAGCCGACCACTGCCAGCCATGCTGGTTGCTGGCCATGTCGCCGTCGACCAGTTGGTCGAGAAACCAGCGCGCGCCCCACTGCCAGGGCAGGTGCAGATCCTTGACCAAGAACGACGAGACGATCATCCGCACCCGGTTGTGCATGAAGCCCGTCTCGCTCAGCTGGCGCATGCCGGCGTCGACGATCGGGAACCCGGTTCTGCCGGCCTTCCAGGCTTCGAAGCGTTTCTCGGCATCTTTGCCGTCATCGATCTCGATGGCGTCGAAGTCGCGGTTCCAGTTCCACCAGACGCTGTGTGGCCAGTGGTGCAGTACCGCGGCGTAAAAGTCACGAAATGCCAACTCCCGCAAGTACGCTCGGGCACCGGCGTGGCGCTGGTCCAAATCGGCTGCCATCGTCCGTGGGTGAATCGTGCCGAACTTCAGATGCGCCGACATCCGGCTGGTGCCGTCCTGGCCGGGAGTGTCCCGGTCCTCGCCGTAGTTCTCGAGTCGCTTGTCCAAAAATTTTTTCCACTGTCGTCGCGCCGCTGCCTCGCCCGCGGGATGGTCGAGTTCGACCCCGGGGTCCGGGATCTCCACCGGTTTCGCGCGCTTGCCGAGTTGCTCGGGATCGACCCAGCGGGCGGACTTGGCCCCCGATCGCGCTGCGGTGCGCCACCCCATGTCGCGCCACCGGCCGAAAAACGGTGTGAACACCTTGTAAGGCTCGCCGTCGTCTTTGGTCACCCGCCCGGGCGACACCAGGTACGGCGAGCCCGTCGCCACCAGCGGCACGTCGCCCAGCGCCTCGCGGACCCGGTCATCGCGTCGTCGGCCGTACGGCGCGAAGTCTTCTGAGATGTGCACCGAGGGGGCGTCAATCTCGTTGACCAGCGCCGGAATTCGCTCCTCTGCCCGGCCGCGCGTCACCAAGAGTCGGCCGTCCAGGTCGTCGCGTAACTGCCGCAGCGAGTCGCCCAGGAACTGCATCCGCCGACTGCCCGATGACGCCTCGAGCTTTGGATCGACGACGAAGCAGGCGAGCACTTCGTCGCTGTCGGCGGCGGCCCGCAACAGTGGTGGAAGGTCGCGCAATCTGAGGTCGCGACGGAACCACAACAGCGCGGGCATCAGCGGATTATCTGCTTCATCGTCGGTTGAGTACCCAAATGTGTCCTGCCATCAATGTGGCGAAGGCGCACCACAGTGGATACGGCAATAACGCGGTTCCGGCCCGCGGATCGGCCGCCGCGGTCCGCCTGGCCAGGTCGGCGCTGCTGGCCGCCAAGACTGCTGCCCCGACTGCCGAGGCGCCCAATTTCTGGTACTTGAAAAACAGCCAACTCCAGCCGGCGTTGAGGATCAGATTGGCGGCCAGCGCGACGGTGTAGTTGCGGGCCTCGGCGTGGCGTCCGGCGGACCTCAGGCGGTCGATAGCCGTCGCGGACGTCACGGCGATGTCGGCGTAGAGCGTGGTCCATGCGACCGGAAACACCGCGCTGGGTGGCACATAACGCGGTTTCTTCAGCCGGGAGTACCACCGGGTGATTCGCGGCTGGCTGGCTACGCTGCCAATTCCTGCGGTCGCGCCGACGGCGAGAGTCGTCGCGGCCAGTGTTTGCTTGTTCACCTGAAATCCCTTCGACTCGAACAATTCTTTCAGTCATTTAAGTATTAATCAACTGAAGTATTGGTCTGATACGGATAAACTAGTCGCTGACATGGGCCCTGAAGAGACGCCGGGCGGCCGAGCCGCACTCGAGCAGCAGATCTCCGCGTATCTGCGTGTGATGACGGCCGAATCCGAACAGATCGGTCGAGCCTTCGCGGCCGCACATGACGTGCGGCCCACTGACTTTCGCGCGCTGCTTCACGTGATGGTGGCCGAGACCGCGGGCTCGCCGGTCACCTCCGGTGAACTGCGTCAGCGGATGGGCCTGTCCGGTGCCGCCATCACGTATCTGGTGGATCGGATGATGACGTCCGGTCACATCACCCGCGAGTCCGACCCCGCGGATCGACGCAAGGTGATCTTGCGTTACTCAGACACCGGACTGGCGACCGCGCGGGCGTTCTTCGCCCCGCTGGGAAGCCACTCGCATGAGGCGATGGCAGACTTGTCCGACGCCGACCTGCAGGCGGCCAGCAGAGTGTTCACCGCCCTGATCGAGGCCATGCGGAGATATCAGGACGACCTCGCGTCGTTCAAGCTGCCCGAGCCACCGGTCGACTGAGCAACGTGAAAGGGGGTGCTGTGCCAGCCGATTCGAATGGGATGACGACGCGCAAGCGACGCCACATTGATGTCTGCCTTGACGAGCGGGTCACCTATACTGGCGTGACGACCGGTCTGGAGCGTTATCTCCTGCCGTACAACGCTCTGACGCAGACCAGCCTCGCTCACGTCGACCTGTCCACCCACTTTCTGGGCGTGCCGCTACGAGCTCCCATATTGGTCGGCGCAATGACAGGCGGCGCCGAATTGTCCGGGACTATCAACAGGAATCTCGCTGCCGCCGCACAACAGCTGGGTGTCGGCATGATGCTCGGCTCGCAGCGGATCATGCTGGACAGCGCGCTGGGGGAGCAGGCCGCATCGAGCTTTACGGTTCGAGATGTCGCGCCGGATGTGCTGTTGTTCGGCAACATCGGGCTCGCGCAACTGACTGCGGCCGCTGTCGGCGATATTTCGAATGCCCTCGAACGCGTCGGAGCGGATGCGCTTGCGGTGCATACCAATCCACTGCAGGAGGCCGTCCAGCGAAACGGCGACGGCGACTTCTCGGGGTCGCTCGATCGACTGCGTCAGGTCGCCGGCGCGCTGGAGTATCCGATCCTGCTCAAAGAGGTCGGCCACGGTATCGGCACCGCGGCGGTCACCGAGTTGACCAAGGGGTCTGGAGAATTGCCGGTGGCTGCGATTGACGTTGCGGGCGCCGGTGGTACGTCGTGGTCACGAGTTGAACAGCTCGTCCGCTACGGCGAGGTCCGGTTCCCGGACTTGGCCGACTGGGGCATACCCACGGCGCGGGCCATCGTCGAGGTGCGTGAGGCGCTGCCCACGGTTCCGCTGGTCGCCTCCGGCGGCATTCGCACCGGCATGGACGCCGCGAAAGCGCTGGCCCTGGGTGCAGACGTGGTGGCCATAGCCCGTCCGCTGTTGGCCGCGGCAATCGAATCGACTGCGGCCGTGGTGGATTGGCTGCAGCGGTTCATCGACGAGCTGCGAATCTGCTTGCATGGCGCCGGCGCGGCGGATGTCGCGGCGCTGCGTCACATCGGCTTGGCGCCGGTCTAGATCACTTGCGGGTCAGCCGTTTTGGAGTCAGACGAGATCGCGCGCGCGACGCGTCGACGTCGAGTCGACGCCCGCTTTTGCTGCACAACAAGGCCATCCTCGAAGACGGACATCGCAGCAATCATCGCGCTGAAAACGCGATGCGCGGCGGCCAGGTCGTCGTCGGGCAGCTCCGCCAGCGCGGCGCGCAAATGCACGCCCAGTGGGGTGAAGAAATCGTACGCCAGTTCCATTCCGCTGGCCTCATAGCGCAGCAGCGCTTTGCGCCGGTCTGCTGGATCCGATTCACGCCTGATGTGCCCGGCGTCGATCATCCGGTCGACGAGGTAGGTGATCGCTGCCGGTGAGACGTCCATCCGCTGACGTAGCTGAGCCATGGTCAGCGGCGTTCCCGCCGTCTCGGCGACCATGACGTGCAACAACGCGTGGAAGTCGTTGCCGCTCACGTCGTGTTGGCGGGCGAAGTAGCGACCAACGCGGTCGGATTGTGCCGTGACCGCCCGCATATCGGCCGACATCAGCTTTTCCAGCTGTGGTCTGCTGGGCGATGAATTGTGTGTGGCCCGCTTAGTCACCTGACCGCATCCTTCTTAGCGATTCTAGATCCAAGTATCGAAACCCAGCTGGATCAGGGACGATACGCGAGCACCCTACAGAATGTCGCATTGACCCGCGGCGAATTGACGCCGCCAAATGTTTCTTCAGTGTCGGTCAAACGGGTGAACGGTCCGCAATCCGTGCTGAGACCGATTGCGGTGCAGCGTTTTTGGTCACTCCTTGGATGGCGAGATATCGCCGGCGACAACGCGCCGGGCCACCATCGCCAGAGGCGTGTTGGAATCCTGGGACATCAGCTTGAGCATCGCGAATGCTTCGGCGGCGTCAATATTGAACCGCTCCATCATCCTGTCCCTTCGCCTGACCGATGACGTCGCGCGAGACCAGGGCCGCGCGGAATTGCTGGTCACGCCGCATCATGTTCCACACCAGCGCAGTGTGAGTGGCAAAAATCAAGCCCAGGTCGAGCGAGCTCGGCGTCGAACGCGTTGGCCGGTTCGGCGTAGAAGTTCAGCGTGGCAGCAGTTCCCCCTTCCCTGAGCATCCCGATCGACAGGACCGATCGGATGGGTGTCTGGCTGAGCGCCTCCCGGCGGTAGAGCGGCCAGCGGTCGTCGCCGCACAGATCGTCGATGCGGACGCTGTCCTGTGAAGCGGCTGCCGTCAGGCCGGGTCCCTGCTGGCAGCGGTTCTGAATTTCATCGAGCAGTACCGGATAGCGATGCGTTGCCGATGCCGTCTCCGCCGGGCGCCGCCGCTGGGTGACCGTGATCCCCGCGTATTGCGCGCCCGGCACCGACTCGGCCGCGCCCTCGATCAAATCACGCAGCAGCGCCGGCAGGTCGAATGCCGAGCGTTGGTGCAGATCTGAGACGAAATGCGTCGCGTGCAAGTACGTCGCGGATCGCGAATCCAGCGAAAGCTCTTCCGGGGTCGGCCTGTTCACGCAGCGTGCTTCGACGTGTGTGGGGCTACTTTTTTTTCGGATCGTGGCCCCAGTTCATCAGCCAGTACCGCCACGCCGTGTCGATGTCAGGCGTCATCGGTCCAACGCACGATCATTTCTTGTCGCGCCGTAGCGCGTCCGGCTTGTGCACGGCGTCGGCACCGGTTTTGCCGCTCGCGACCCGGTACTGCGGGTCGTCTTTCGACGCGCGTACTTTGCGCCCGGCGACCTGCCCATCGTGGGTGATTTTCCCTTCCACCGTCCCCTTCACGTTTTGGCCGTGGCTTTTCCATTCGACCTTGTCACCTGTGCGCAATTGGTCGTCTGCCATTGGATGCCCTCCCTGAAGATGCGTTGCGCAGCGTCTGATCACCTGATCGGGTGGGCGTCCGAACCCCGGATGCACGCCATTGATCAGCCACCGACGCTGCTTCCGCACGCCTAGATGTCACTATAAACTTAACTATTCATCTTGTGAAGGAGATGCGCAGTGCAAGGCGGACCGATGGGAAATCGGGTACTCACATCGCGGGCGAGCGTTCGCGCCCAATCCGTAGGTAAATCAAATGAGGAGCGCGCGATGCGGTGCGTAGTTTTCGGTGCCACCGGTTACCTGGGGATGCGCCTGGTTCCGGCACTTTTGTCGGCCGGTCACGAGGTCCGGCTGATGGCTCGCACGCCGGCGAAACTTGACGACGTGCCGTGGCGCCACGATGTCGAGGTCGTTGAGGGCGACGTGACGGACCCCGACAAGGTGCGACGAGCGCTGGACGGCCAGCAGGTTCTCTATTACTTGGTCCACTCGATGCTGGCCGCGGATTTCGTCAATGTGGATGCGCGCGGTGCCTCGATTGTGGCGGACGCCGCCGCGCAGGCCGGGCTTTCACGCATCGTCTACGTCGGAGGGATCATCCCCGACGAGCAAGAGTTGTCCGAACATTTGGCGTCGCGGGCCGAAGTAGGCGAATTGCTGGCGAAATCGGGCGTTCCCACCGCGGAATTGCGAGCAGCCGTCATCATCGGAGCGGGGTCGGCCAGCTTCGAAATGTTGCGCTACCTGACCGAGCGACTCCCTGTGATGGTCACCCCAAGGTGGCTGCGCACCCGAGTTCAGCCCATCGCCGTGCGCGACGTGCTGTACTACCTGACCAGCGCGGCGGAGTTGCCGGCAGACGTGAGCCGGACCTTTGATATCGGTGGCCCCGAAACATTCACCTACACCGAGATGAGCGCCCGATACGCCGCAATCTCGGGGCTGCACAAGCGTGTCGCGATCCCGGTGCCGGTGTTGACCCCGCGGCTGTCCTCGCACTGGGTGAATCTGATCACCCCGCTGCCACGGTCGTTGGCATCGTCGCTGATGGACTCGCTGGAAAACGACGTGGTGTGCGGAGAGCACGACATCGCCGAGCATATTCCGGACCCCACGGGTGGCCTGATGCATTACGACGATGCGGTCAAAGTCGCGCTTTCGCGGGTGAGTGAACCAGAACTGCACACCCGATGGTCTCGCTTCGCCGACGACGATCGCTTCGGCGCAGCCGTTGCCAGCCGACCCGGATTGGGCCGGCGGCTCGCTACACGAGGAACTACTCGAACGGCGAGTGAACGCCGACAGTGAAACACTCTGGCGGGCTTTCGAATCGATCGGCGCAGACCGCGGCTTGTCGGGGGTTCCGCCGTTGTGGGCGTTGCGCGGCTGGTTCGGGCGAGCGGGCCGTGCCGCCAAACGCGGACGGACGTCGTCTCGGCCGGGCCATTTGCAAGCTGGAGAAGAGCTGGACTGGTGGCGCGTCGAGCACGTCGAACGCCCGCATCTGCTGCGACTGCGCGCGGATGTCTCACTGCCGGGCCGGCTGTGGCTCGAGATGTCGGTGTGCGACGACGGCGACGGCGGTTCGCGTTACCGTCAGCGCGCGCTCTTTCAACCGTATGGTCTTGCCGGTGAGGCATGGTGGGCAGCGTCATTGCCGTTCCGCCGCGTGATCTTCCGTGGCATCGCACGCGACATCGCCTCGCGGGCAGCCGGCGCCTGCGCCGCAACCCGCGGATAGGCCGCAGGGCGCGAATTATTGAGTGCGGGAACGCACGTGATAGCGGCGCTCGGCGTAAGCGAGGTCGTCCTTCCACAGCCGGGCCGCTGCGACACGCATGAGCGGCGTGATCAACGGAGCCGCGGAAAGCGCCCGCCGGAATCCGGCCCGGTCGGAATGCGCGACGGTCGCCTCGATCACCGCGGTTCGCGGGAGCTTGTCTGGGCCCAAACCGACTGGGGTGGCGTGAGTTTCGACCACGCTGCCGACGCCTTCGCCATCCACGATGCGCATCACGATGGTGCGTGCCTCGGGGCTGGTGAACTCTGCCACGGTCGGGACCCCGACGCGGCCGATGCGGAACGTCACCGCGACCAAGAAGCTGTCCACCTCTTCGGTGGGCGTGGTCAGCACTTCGAGCTGGGTGAACGAGTAGGGGTGGTACCAACCGCCGTGCCAGGGATCGAGGCGGTTGGCGATGATGTCGGACGGTTCGCAGGTGCCGACCATCGTCGCGACGGCGTCCAATGTCTGGCCGGTCGGCCGGGCCGGGATCACCGGATGATCGAGCGGCTCCTCGCCTCCGACGGCGTCAAGCCTGACCCACGCCAGCACACCGTCGTCGCGGCTGGGCAGGAGCCGCCAACGGTATTCGTCGGTGTCGCGGCCGAGGCACAGCCCGTGCCATCGGCAGATCAGGTCGCCGTTCTGGACGGCGGCCGTCGCCAGGTCGGCGCCGAGATGCGGGCAACTGCGGGGGCCGACGCACAGCCGGGATTGCTGATCGCGCCAGGCGACCAATTCGACGCCGGCGACGTTGAAACCGAGCGGCTTGCCGCTGCGCACGTCGCGGCTTGCGGCGAAGGTGTACCAATTACCCGTCGGGCGGCGCTGCGACCGGTCCAGAGCGGCTTTGATGATCGCCGGAGATGCGTCGCGGTATGTGGGACGCTGCGCCGACCAAGCCGTCGGCGGAATAGGCTGCAGCGGCCAATCTTTCGGCCAGCGACGGCGTACGTCATCGCGGATGTTCATCGTTGCGAAAGCCTCTCTCGGCCGGCGAGATGGCGCAGCAATGCCGAGCGTCCCTGAGTGGGAACGGTGGACAACTCGTGGCCGGCGAGTCCCCATCGCTGCAGTATCTCGTTGGCGGCCGTCCAGCCGGTGGTGGCCGCACGCTCCATCAGCGCCACCGGTAAGTCGATGCGTACCCCGTCGCCGGCCAGCAGCAGCCCCGGCTGCGGAGTCACGACACTGGGCCGATGGGCGTAGGTCCCCGGCGCGAAGAGCGGGCAGTCGTGATGCTGCAGCATCCGTTCGTGCACGATCCGCGCTGCGCGGGTCTCCGGGTACAGCTTGTGCAATTGACTGAGCATCGCATCGTTCGATTGCGGGGATTCGACAGCGTAGGAATGCAATTCGACGACCGAACCGCCGGTACGTCGGGCCCAGTCGGTGGCCTGGCGTTCGTAGCGGTCCAGGACGCTGATGTTGTCGACCGGTTCGTGGCCGGACGTGCCCAGAAACGCGGCGCGGCCTGCTGTCGACCGGGCGGTCGAGCCACAGCCGGTGCACCAGGAACGGCGGGGCGGAGCGGAGCCGCTTGATCCGTGCCCGCCACATGTCGTCGCACAGCCCCGGTGATGCCTCGACGATCCGTTGCAGTCCGGCAATGTCGGTGGCCACAACGACGGCATCGGCGTCCAGCTGATCCTCGGCATCGGTGTGCGACGCGAAATGTCTGATTCTCGCTGTCGCTGAATGCTCGACACCGAAACACCTTGGTGGAATCGGACTCCCAGCTCGGTCAGATACTGCTTCAGCGGATTCCACAGTGCGGTGTCGAAGTTGGCGTTGACGACGTCGAAGACGAGGCCTTCGCTGGAGCCGAGGAAGTAGATGTGGAACATCGTGGCCAGCTCGGCGGCGGACAGGTCGGTGGGACTGGCGAAGAAGCTGCGGGAGAAGACCTCGAAGGCCAGATGTCGGGCCGCCTCGGGAAAATTGATGCTCTTGAGAAACGTGTCGGCGTCGATGTGGTCGAGGCGATCAAAGATCGCGGGCAATGACACCGCGGCCAGCGGCGCTGCGGCGCGGGCATCGATCTTGAGCAGGTCGGTGAGCCGAAAAGTCGGGCTGCGCAAGCGCGAATACGAGCGCGTTCCAGGGTGGCGTCTGGGGCAGTCCACGGAAGGTGTCCTGGCGGCCGGCGCCATCGATAAGGGGATAATCCTCGACCGCGGCCAACATCGACAGCGTCGGGTCGACGCGACGCAGCAGCGACCGCAAGTTGTAGTACTGCCGGAAGAAGGCGTGGAAGCCGCGGTTCATCGCGAGCTCTTCGCCGTCGAGGTGCTCGGTCCAGCCGCCGACCCGCCCGCCGAGATACTCCTCGCGTTCGATGACGTCGACGCCGACGCCGCGTTCGGCCAGATCCGGTGGCGGCGGCGAGACCCGCGATTCCGGCGCCGACGACGACGGCCCGCGGCTGTGACGCCAGCGCCGCGGCGCTCGGCAGGCCCGGTGGTGCCGGGAATGTGCGCCGATGCCGATCGGTCATGGGCGCGTCCCCGAGGAACGTGTGCGCGATGTTGGTCTCCCAGCCCGGCATGGTCTCGCTGTGCACCGCGACGTAGCCCGCATCACGCATCCGTTGCCGGAATCGTGTTGCGCCATCGAAGGTCAACACGCTGCGCCACAGATGCCGGTACAGCGTCGCGTCGCGGGTTTGCCACCATCCGGACGGGATGATGATGCCCCAGCACACCGCGTTCCACACCGCGGTCGCGGCTCGCGAGTCGCGCACCGAGTAGTCGTGCACCGCCAGGGTGGCGCCGGGCGTCAGCAGGTTGCGCAGGGCACGCAACTGGGTGTCGGGATCGGCCAGGTTGCGGATCAGGTATGCGGCCAGGATCCCGTCGAACGGGCCGATGACGCCGTTGTCGGCAAGGCCTTCCACGGGTGTGTGCACGAAATTGGACCGACGGGGGCCAGGCTTTGTTCTTGGCCTCGTCGAGCATGCCTTTGGATGCGTCGATCGCAACGATGTCGGCTTGCGGGGCGACGCTCAGCAGCGCGGCTGTCGATGCGCCGGTACCGCATCCGGCGTCGAGCAACCGCAGGCCGCGGCCCTGGTTGGGCAGTCGCAATCGCTGGGCCGAAAGACGAAGGTGGGCATGGTATCCCGGACTGGTACCGACGAGGCGATCGTAGGCAGATGCGCACCGACGTCGAAGGCGGCCGGCACATCAGCGCGGGGCAGACCGGTATTACCGAGACTCACGTTGTCGCTCCCATAGCAGCAGGACGGCGGTGACCAAGGCGAATCCGAAGAGGAAGTCTTCGATCGGGATGTCGAACGGAAATCGGATGCCGCTGGTTTGCCGGTTGTCGTAGATCACGATCGGAGCGCTCAGCTTGGTCAGCCAGCCATCGGTCAGAATCTGAAATCCGATCACGATCACCATCGACAGCCAGTAGGCCGGACGCCGAAAAAGGCCGGTGCGCAACAACGTCAACTCGAGTGCGCCGACGATCGACGCCGACAGCACGGCGGGCATGGTGTAACCGAGGCCACTCATCGGCGGTTGACCAGTCGCAGGATGGCGCTTACCGCGTTGTAGGTCAGCAAGGCGCACAACGGAATCACGAGAAAGAACAAGACCTCTTCGATCGGCATGTGGAAGGGGATGTTCACACCGGTGATGTACGCGGGGTTATAGGTCCAGATGTGAGCGGCAATCGCAACTTCGTCCCACAGCACGAACACGGCGGCGACCGGTAGCACTGCGCGGGCGGCCCGCCACGCCTGGCGATACACGCCGGGGCGAAAGATCTCCAACGGCAGGGTGATCGCCAGGCATCCACCAAGCACGATCAGATATTGCCAGCGATCCATCTACGCTGCACCGAACCTGCGATCATTGCCGTGACCGCTTGCGACAGCCGTGCCCGCCACGACCGCAACAAACCGGCACCCGGCGACGCGCAGTCGTCGCCCATTTCCGACCGTCGCGCGCTGACGCGAAAACCGCGAAGTCGCTGTCCTCGATGCGGTCGAGGATCTCCGAGTACAGCGTCAGAGCGGTTGTGACGCAGGGCCGTGAACGCGGCTCCAGCATCGCGACGCCCTCTGCGGCGTAACGGTAGACACTCGCGGGCGATGTCGTGCTGATCGGCCAACGCGTTGCGCACCCGCTGGTCGGTTTTGCGATTGGGGTGGCACCACATCAGTAGGTCCCGGTCGACGTCAAAGGAAGCCAGTTCGTCGGCCGGCAGGTAAACCCGCTGCCGCATCAGATCTTCATCGATGTCCCGCAGGAAGTTCGTCAGCTGGAACGCCCTGCCCAGCGCCGCCGCGTGCGGTGCGGCCTCGTCGCGGGCCGCGATCGTGCCCAGAATCGGAAGTACCTGTAGGCCAATCGCTTCCGCGGAACCCTTCATGTACAGGTTGAGCGCGTCCCGATCGGGATAGTCCGTGATCGTCAGGTCCATCCGCATCGATGTCAAGAAGTCGTCGAACAGTTCGTTGCCGATGACGTAGCGCCGTGCGGTGTGCCGGACGGCGGCCAGCACGGGGTTATCCGGATGCTCGTCGGGGGAGAAGAACTGTTCGGACAGTTGCTGCAGGCGAGCCGACCGGGTCGGGGTGTCCAGCGACGGATCGAAGTCGTCGAGAATGTCGTCGGCGTAGCGCGCGAAGCCGTAGAGCGCATGAATCGGCGGACGCTGATCCGGCGCGAGCAGGCGGGTGGCCAGAAAGAACGTGCGGCCGTGGGCGGCATTGAGCTGGCGGCAGCGCCGGTATGCGCCGCGCAGATCTGGATCGTCGATGCCGGCGGCGCTCAGTTCGGTGCGGATCATGACCGGCCGGCTTTCGCGATGACGGTTTGACGGGATCCCTCGGCGATGCCGGTGATGCGGTCGGCGGCCAATCGACCGGAGATCATCGCGGTGGGCACGCCGACGCCGGGAACCGTCGACGAACCGGCCAGCACGGCGTTGTCGATGCCCCGCACCGTGTTCGCCGGTCGGAACGGCCCGGTCTGGGCGAACGTGTGCGCCAGCGCGAACGGCGTGCCGGCGATCATCCCCTGCGCGGCCCAGTCCTCGGGGTTGACGACGTGCAGCACCTCGGCGCCGTCGCGGAAGCCCGGAATCAGCCGTGCGCCAACGGTATCGATGAGTTGCTCGGTGTAGTTGTCGCCGATGCGCGACCAGTCGACCACGCCGCGGTCGAGGTTGGGCGCGGGGGCGAGCACATAGAACAACTCGTGGCCTGGCGGCGCCAGGCTGGGGTCGCCGGCCGTCGGGCGGGTGACGAGCAGTGACGGGTCCCGCATCAGCCGGCCGTCCCGGATGATGTCGGTGAACGTCCGGTCCCATTCCTTGCCGAAGATGATGTTGTGGTGTGCCAGTGAATGATTCGCCGGCTCCGTCTGGCGTCGGCCGATGTGCGCGACGACCGCCGAGGGTGCCGGCCGCAGACGACCGATGCGCCGTGGTTTGCGATCCAGCAGCGCGTAGGTGGCGGGGAGTTCGGTGGTCAACACCACGGCGTCGCAGACGAGGCGCTCACCGGTGTCGGTGAGAACGGCGGCCACCCGACTGCCGTTGCGCTCCAGTCCGGTAACGGTCGCGTCGTAGACGAACCGCACTCCGGCATGGGCAGCGGCGGCGGCCAGCGCGTCGGGCAGTGCCCGCATTCCGCCACGCGGGAAGTAGACCCCGGAAATGGTGTCCATGTAAGCGATCACCGCATAGACCGCCAGCGCTTTGCGCGGTGCGACTCCGGCGTACAGCGATTGGAACGTGAACACGCGGCGCAGTCGAGGGTCGGAGATGTATCGGTTGACCATGGTGTCCCACTTGCGGAATCCGCCGAGGGCGGCCAGTCGCGCCAGCTGCGGATTGACCAGTGCCAGTGGGGAATCGAAGTTCTCCGCGATGAAACCGTTGAACTCCGCCTGATACAGCCTCGTCAGCCAGTCGCGGAGTTTCCGATAGCCCTCGGCCTGCTTGGCGCCGGCGAACTCCGCGACGGCATCCGCCATGAGATCGGCGTCGCTATGCACATCGAGGCTGCTGTCATCGGCGAACCGCGCGCGATACGCGGGCTCTACCGGCATCAAATGCAGTCGGTCCGAAAGGTTTTCGCCGACAGCGGCAAACGCCTCGTCGATGATGTCGGGCATGGTGAGAACCGTCGGCCCGGTGTCGAGCTGATAGCCGTGAATATCGGCGCGGCCGGCGCGCCCCCCGGGCCAGCTCTGCCGCTCGACAACCGTCACTTCGCGACCGCGGCCGGCCAAGTGCAAGGCCGCAGTCAGTCCCGCCAGGCCGGCGCCGACGACGACGACGCGACTGTTTGGGCCTTTCACACTGCGCATTACTCGGTCCGCTCCGTGGATACCGCGGCCATGTTCTTCAGCGCAGCGCGCACCGGCTCGCTGATCCGAAGCTGGTCGAGCTCATCGAGCGCCGAGGTGACCCGGTCGGTGATGGTGTCCTCGATCCACTGCACGGCGCCGGTCGTGACGATCAACGTGCGCCACCGCTTGATGGCGCTGTCGTCGAGATCACCGGTGTTCATCAACTCGGTGAGCTGTCTACGAGTGGACGGATCGGCCAGCTGGTGTGCGGCGATGACGACGCTCGTGGCCTTGCGTTCGATGAGGTCTTGGCCGTCGGGCTTGCCGGTCACCGAAGCGGCGCCGAACACCCCCAACAGGTCGTCGCGTAGCTGGAACGCCTCGCCGACCGCTTCGCCGTAGCGGCCCAGGCCCGAGATGGTGCGATCGCTGCAGCCGCTCATGGCCGCGCCGATCTCCAACGGGCGGCGCACGGTGTAGTTGCCCGACTTTCGCCGCGCTACCTCCAGCACCATGTCCATCGACGGCAGGTCACGGACATCGCTTGCCAGATCGGCGAATTGGCCCACCGCGAGTTCGGTGCGCATGGCGTCGTAGCGCGGCCAGGCCTGCTGCAGACTGCGATACTCCAGGCCGCTTTCCCGCAGCATCTGCTCGGCCCAGATCAGGCAGAGGTCGCCCAACAGGATCGCCGCTGATTCGCCGAATCGCTCCGCCGGACCGGACAGCTTCCGGTTGCGATGCCACTGGCTGAACTGCAGGTGCGCGGCTGGGTCGGCCTCGACGCGATGACGCGGCGTCCATCACGTCATCTTGCAGCAGCGCGAACGCATGCAACAGCTCCAATCCCGCGGAAGCGAACAGCGCCTCGTCGCTGTCGGCGGAACCGGCGATCCAGCCCAGGTACATGAACGTCGAGCGCAGGCATTTACCGCCGGCCACGAAATCCAGCAGGATGTCGCCGGCCACCTCTACGCCTGACTCGGCCAGTTCGGCGGCGCACCGCCCCGCCACGAATTCGCTGAGGTGAGTGAGGACCTTGCGGCGCAATCCGATTCGCCACACTTCGAACTGCGCGGGATCCGACCAGGTTTGCTGATCCAGCTCAGCAGGTGCCGCAGACGGTGCCAACGAGAGTGCACGCACCTCGCCCACTTGGGCCCCTCTCGAATGATCGGGTCGCGACCTGGCGGTAAACCTCGGACTCACGCGATATACCTCCAGTACGTCGAAGACAAACACGTTCGAGCCCGGCCGAAGCCAGGTTCACTTCACTAGATTAAAGTTTAACTTACTGAACATCTCTTCCGCTCGCCAGCGGGACCAGGCTCGCCTAGGGTGGTGAGATGACCCGCGCCGGCGACGATGCAGAGCGAAGCGATGAGCAGGAGCGGTGCCCATGAGCGCAGCGCGGCGCGAAAGAAGCGCCCTGGTGGCGACGTTTCGCGAGGTGGGGCCGCATGCTCCGACGCTATGCGAAGGCTGGAACACCACTGACCTCGCCGCTCACCTGGTTGTTCGCGAACGCCGTATCGACGCTACGCCGGGAATCATGGTTCCGTTTCTGGCCGACTACACCGAGAAGGTCCAGCACAAGGTCGCCCAGTCGAACAGCTGGGATGACCTGCTCGAACTGGTGTCATCCGGCCCGCCGATCTATTCACCGTTCAAACTCCTGGACCCGGTCGCCAATCTCGGCGAGATGTTCATCCACCACGAGGACGTCCGGCGAGCGGTCGACGGCTGGGAGCCACGGGTGCTCGACGCGTCCACAGCGGGGCAGCTTCGCCGTCAGCTCGGGCTGATGAGTCGGATGATGCTGAGCAAGATGCCTGCCCGGGTCTCGCTGGAGACACCGGCGGGTGAGGGGATCGCAAGCGTCGGGAAAGGCGATCCAGTCACCATCACGGGCGAACCGCAGGATCTGCTGCTGTTCGTCTCGGGCCGGGACGCCGTACGCGTCCACTTCGACGGTGACCCGCAATCGGTTGCCGCGGTCAAGGCCGCGCCGCGCGGTCTCTAGCCGCGGCCCAGTACGTGCCGCAGAGTTTGCTCGAGGCCGGGACGGCGGAAGTGATGATCGGCTTCCTGCAGTCGCGTGGGCAGCACCCGCTGGCTCGCCAGTGCGAGTTCGCGCGCCCCCTGTTCACCCAGTAACACCTTCGGTCCGAGCGGCGGCACCGGCACCAGCGCCGGCCGGCGCAGCACCTGAGCCAGCACCCGGGTGTATTCGACGTTGCGGACCGGATCGGTGGCCACCGCGTTGACCGGCCCGGACAGGTTGGTGTCCCACAGAGCGCGGTGGTAGACGTCGACTAGGTCGTCGATGCCGATCCACGAGAACCACTGCTGACCGTTGCCGAGTCGGCCGCCGAGTCCGGCGGTGAACAGCGGTCGGAGCAGACGCAGCGTTCCGCCGGCCGGGGACTGCACTACTCCGGTACGCACCCGCACCACGCGGGTGCCGGCCTGCTCGGCCGGGCTCGTCGCGTCCTCCCAGTCGGCGACCACGTCAGCCAAGAATCCGTCACCGCGCTCGCTGTCTTCGGTCAGCGTCTCCTCGCCTCGGTCGTAGCCGTAGTAGCCGATCGCCGATGCGCTGACCAGCACCTTGGGGGCATCGGTCGGATTCGCGATCAGCTCGGCCAACCGGCGGGTGGGCCCGATCCGGCTGGCGCGGATCGCGGTGCGGTGGTCATCGGTGAAGCGGCCTGCGATCGAGGCGCCCGCGAGGTGGATCACCGCGTCGACCCCGGCCAATAGGTCGGGATCGGGATCGTCCGGATTCCATTGGCGCTCATCGGGTTTGGTAGATGCGTGACGAACCAGCCGGATCACCCGGTGACCGCCGGTGGACAGGAACGCGGCCAACTGCGAGCCGACGAGGCCTGACGCCCCGGTGATTGCGACCGTGATCGGGGTCAACCCGTGGGCCGCCGCCTCCCGGTGCGCGGCGAGGTCGTCGGCCAACTGTTGGTGCCGGTAGCGGAACATCGACCGCAACGCGGCACCGGGGACCGGCGTCGCGACCCGGTCGATGACCCGAGTCTTACTCACCGTCTACCTCTTCGAAGTCATGCGTGTGCCGCCAGCGCACCGCCAGCTTGGCCGGCAACGACGCCAGGCCGTCGCTGCCGATGGAGTCGACGAAACGGCGCGGTGGGTCGTAACCCTCCGGTTGATGATCGGCCACCCAGCGCAGACCACCCGGCAGGCCGAGTTCAGCCCGTCCGTTCTGCACCGAATCGGCCTCGGTGATCAGCCGCATCGGCGACCACGGCGGTGTCAGCCGGGTAAAGGCGCCGGGCCGGGTATGCCAGTCGAACACCTCGTAGATCGGTGCGTCGATCACGCTCGAATACACAAGTCCCATGACGCCGACGGTACCTGCGGCCGCAGATATTGCCCGACTCCTCCTCAGGCAGCGTGCAGCCTGCATCGTCGTCGGGCGGGCTACCGATCCGGCAGCGCGTGCTCCACGATGGGCAACCGCGGCAGGGGCTGGCGTTCGGCGCGCTTGGCCGCCAGGTACACCTGCGCGGTCTCGTCGGCGACCGTGTGCCAGTCGAAATCCGCGGTCAGGCGTTGACGTGCGGCCTGCGCCCGGCGCTGGGCGGCCGCCGGGTCGTCGAGCACCGCGATCACAGCCCTGGCCAGCCGTGCCACATCGCGTGGCGGGCAAGACATCCCGGTCTCACCGTTGATCACTGCCTCGCCCAGGCCGCCGATGTTCGACGTCACCAGGGGGGTGCCCGCGGCGGCGGCTTCCAGAGCGGCCAGGCCGAAAGGTTCGTAGTGGCTGGGTAGCACCGCGGCGTCGGCACGATGCAGAGCGGCCAACAGGTCGTCGTGGTCCAGTCGACCGGCGAAGTGAGTTGCCTTGATTACCTTGTATTTCCGGGCCTGCTCGATGAGCCAGTCCTGCTGAGTGCCTTCGCCTGCGACGGTCAGGGTGGCGCCAGGGTGGACGCGACGGATCCTCGGCAGCGCCGCGATCGCCTCGTGCACGCCTTTCTCGTACTCCAGTCGGCCGACGTAGAGCAGTTCCGGGGGGCCGGGGCGTGGTTTGCGGCGTGCGAATGGCCAGCGCGCCGCTTCGATACCGTTGCGGATCACCGTGGTCTCGGCGAGCCCGGGCCCGAACAGCTCGTTGATCTCCTCGCTCATCGACGCCGAACACGCGATCAGCGAATCGGATTCGCGCACCAGCCACGACTCGACCGCATGGACCTGCCTGCTGATCGCTCCGGAGACCCAGCCGGAATGCCGGCCGGCCTCGGTGGCATGGATCGTGGAAACCATTGGTACATCGTAAAATTCGGCTAAAGCGATCGCAGGATGAGCGACCAGCCAATCGTGCGCGTGGACCACGTCGGGCCGCCACGGTTTATCGCTGCGCTGTCGCTTGAGTGAGAGCCCGGCGCGAACCATGGCGTGGCCCATCGCCAGCGTCCACGCCATCATGTCGGTGCCGAAAGCGAACTCGTGTGGATCCTGCGCGGCCGCGACGACTCGCACGTTTTCGTTGATTTCGTCCGACGACGGGTGGGTGCTCGGATCGGTGTCGGTCGGACGCCGCGACAGCACCACGACCTCATGGCCGGCGGCGGCGAGCGCGGTCGACAGGTGATGGACGTGCCGGCCGAGGCCGCCGATCACCACCGGTGGGTACTCCCACGACACCATCAGGATTTTCATCGCGGCAGCCTCCGCGCATCCAGCGCGCCGAACAGTCCGTCGGCGCGGTTCCAGCCATCGGCCAGGCGCTGTGCCACCTCGCGGCGCCCCGAAGCCAGAGTGCCGGCGATTTCGCGGGTGGCGTGCGCGTGCAGATGGGCACGGTAGCGGGCGTAGTCGGCGGCCGAGTCCTTGCTCACCATGAAGGGCCAGTCACTGGATACCGTCAGCAGGGTCTCGCGCAGAATCTGGTCGGCGATGTGGTCGCGGGGGATGGGCCCATCCAACGACGCCGTCTGGTCCAGCGCTTTGTCGACGGTGGACAACGCCATGTCGACGACCTCGGCGTTGAGCTGTACCAGATCGGCGACTTTGTCGCCGGACCACACTTGCCAGTCTTTACCGGAACCCCAAGAGCTGGGCGGCAATTCGACCGCATCGCCGACGAGGCCTTCGCGGACGGCGTCGCTGAGCGTGCCGACGCGCACCCCCGCCTCCGGCAATGCCCGCAACACCCGTTCGAGCCATGCCGGCCCCTCATACCACCAGTGACCGAACAGTTCGGTGTCGAAGGCCGCGACCACGTGCGCGGGCCGACCGATGCGCTCGGATTCGGACCGCAGTCGGCGCCGCACCACGTCGACGAAATCGGCGACGTGGCTGTCGATTGCGTGATCGGCGCGCTCGGGATCGTAGGGCGCCTTCTTGTCCGAAGGCACGTTGCGGCCGGTGACTCGGGCCGGTTTGAGGCCGGTGCGATGGTCATAGGTGTGGAAGTCGCGGTAGGCGGCGTGACCCGGGTAGCCGGATTTGGGTGACCACACCCGGTAGCTCACCTGCAGGTCGCGCCCGAAGGCGACGACATCGGAGTCGCCGACGGGTCGGCCCAGCGCGGTGTCACCATGCAGCGACGGGCCGTCGACCATGAAGTGGCCGACTCCGGCAGCGGCATAGTCGCGCTCCATGCCCGGGGCGTATGCGCATTCCGGCGCCCATATTCCAGTTGGCTTGTGCGCCAACCGCTGTCGCGCATCTGCCAGACCTTCCCGCAGTGCGAACTCGCGCAGTCGCGGATTCAGCAAGGGTTGGAACGGATGAGCGAGCGGGCCGCCCAGCAGCTCGACGGTCCCCGCGTCGATCAGCCGCCGCAGCAACGGGCTGGCGCCGTGACGCCAGAAAGTCGTGAAATCTTCCAGCGCTTGCTGCGGTCTCCGCCATTTCGCGAATGCCGAAGGCGCGCAGAGCCTCCGGGGCCGATGCGGGCGACCCATCGGTAACGTCGCCGGGGCGCAGGCTGGCGGCCTCGGCGGCGCGCAGGTGCCAGTTCGCGAGCCAATGATGCATCCCGTCAAGGCAATACGGGTCGTCGAGCTGTGCCATCACGACCGGCGTGACGCCCAGCGTAACCAACCGGTGCCGGTCCTCGTCGGCCAGTCGGCGCAAAACCTGTAACAGCGGCAGGTAGGACGCCGCCCACGACTGGTAGAGCCACTCCTCGCCGACCGGCCAACGGCCGTGATGGGCCAGCCACGGTAGATGGGTGTGCAGGACCAGCGTGAACAGCCCGGGCACCGGCTCGCTCGCGGTAGAAGTCACGGGCGCACCGCGATCGCCACCAGGTCGAGGCTGTCGTCGATGTGTCGCCCGGAATCGCTGTCGGCTTCGATGATGTCGAAGTCCGCGGCGGCGACGGCGGCTACGTCGGCCAGCAGGTCGTCCGACCAGGGTGCATCGGCGACCGCGCGCTCGATTTGGGCGTCGATGATCGAGCCGCCATGCCGGGCGTCCATCTCGAGCAGCCGCGGGCCGTGAAAAACGCCGCTCATCGACACCGAGGTGAAGCCGGCGTCGTGCAGCAACTCGGTCAACTCCGCGGCGTTGAGCTCGCGGGTGTGGAACGGATTGATCGGGGTGTCGCGGCCCGGCGAGAAGGTGATCCGGTTGGGGGTGGACACCATCAACACCCCGGACGGGCGCAGAACCCGGGCGCACTCGCGGACGAACTGTGGCTGATCCCACAAATGCTCGATCACCTGAAAGTTGACCACAACATCCACGGAGCGGTCCGGCAGCGGCAGCTCGGCGAGATTGCCGTGGACCACTTGCACCCGCGGATAGCGGGCGCGCACGTGCGCGACGGTCGTCTCGTCGTAGTCCACGGCGGTCACCCGCTGGGCGACACCCGCGATCAGGTCGGCGCCGTAGCCTTCGCCGCAGCCCGCTTCGAGCACGTCGCGACCCACGCAGCGCTGAGCCAACTGCTGGTAGACCACCTCATGGCGACGAAACCAGTAGTTCTCCACGTCGAGGCCCGGGATGGTGCGTTCACCGGTCAACGGCAGGGCGGCGTCCGCGGGGGTCGGAACATCGGGGATGAATGCGCTCATTGCATAGGCAGGCTAACGCGTGGCAGTGGTTTTCTGCGGGTTCGCGAATGCTTCACTGCGGGTAATCCAGCGTCTTAGGGCGGGGCGCTGCCCACTTGTGACGGCACGGGGGACAAAACCTGCAGGACGACCCGCTATGGTGTGAGAGCAATCCACGCTAAGTTACCGGTCAGTAACATGCGGGTGTGGTACGCACAAGACGTGACCTAAGTTCTGCCGCTTGCGGCTGCAGGACGTACCCGAGGAGGACAAGCCACTCTCATGACGAACATCGTGGTCCTGATTAAGCAGGTCCCGGACACCTGGTCAGAGCGCAAACTCAAGGATGGCGACTGGACGCTGGACCGCGAGGCCGCCGACGCCGTGCTGGACGAGATCAACGAGCGCGCGGTCGAAGAAGCGCTGCTGATCCGCGAGAAGGAAGCCGCCGACGGCACCGAGGGTTCGGTCACCGTGCTGACCGCCGGCCCGGAGCGCGCCAACGAGGCGATTCGTAAGGCGCTGTCCATGGGCGCCGACAAAGCCGTACACCTTCTCGACGAGGGGCTGCACGGCTCGGACGTCGTCCAGACCGGCTGGGCGCTGGCGCGCGCGTTGGGCACCATCGAAGGCACCGAGCTGGTCATCGCCGGCAACGAGGCCACCGACGGAACCGGCGGCGCTGTACCGGCCGTCATCGCCGAGTACCTGGGCCTGCCGCAGCTGACGCATCTGCGCAAGCTGTCGCTCGAGGGCGACAAGATCACCGGGGAGCGCGAAACTGACGACGGTGTCTTCACGGTCGAGGCCACGCTGCCAGCCGTCGTGAGCGTCAACGAGAAGATCAACGAGCCGCGTTTCCCGTCCTTCAAAGGCATCATGGCGGCCAAGAAGAAGGAAGTCACCAAGCTCACGCTGGCCGAAATCGGTGTCGAGGCTGACGAGGTCGGACTCGCGAACGCCGGCTCCAAGGTGCTGACGTCCACGCCCAAGCCGCCCAAGACGGCGGGCGAGAAGATCGCCGACGAGGGCGAGGGCGGAAGCGACATCGCCAAGTACCTGGTCGGCCAGAAGATCATCTAAGACGCAAACCCTTAACTGAAGGACACGGAAAAACTCATGGCTGAAGTATTGGTGCTCGTCGAGCACGCTGAAGGTGCCCCGAAAAAGGTCACCTCTGAATTGATCACTGCGGCACGTGTTCTGGGCGAACCGGCCGCCGTCGTGGTGGGTAAGCCCGGCACCGCCGAGCCGCTGATCGAGGGCCTCAAGGCGGCCGGCGCCGCCAAGATCTACGTCGCCGAATCCGACACGGCGGAGAGCTTCCTGATCACCCCTTCCGTCGACGTGCTCGCCTCGTTGGCCGAATCCGCCAGCCCGGCAGCCGTTTTGCTGGCCGCCAACGCCGACGGCAAAGAGATCGCGGGCCGGCTCGCCGCCCGGATCGGGTCAGGTCTGCTGGTCGACGTGGTCGAAGTGCAGGCCGACAACAAGGCGGTGTGGTCCATCTTCGGTGGCGCGTTCACCGTCGAGGGCCAGGCCAACGGCGACACCCCGGTGATCACCGTCCGGCCGGGCGCGATCGAGGCAGAGCCGTCCGACGGCGCAGGCGAGAAGGTCGACGTCGAGGTCCCCGAGCCGGCCGAGAACGCCACCAAGATCACTAACCGCGAGCCCGCCGTCGCCGGCGACCGTCCGGAGCTCACCGAGGCCACCATCGTGGTGTCCGGTGGTCGCGGTGTCGGCAGCGCCGACAAGTTCACCGTGGTCGAGGAGCTGGCTGACTCGTTGGGTGCCGCGGTCGGTGCCTCGCGCGCCGCGGTGGACTCCGGTTACTACCCGGGTCAGTTCCAGGTAGGCCAGACCGGCAAGACGGTCTCCCCGCAGCTCTACATCGCGCTGGGCATCTCCGGGGCGATCCAGCACCGCGCCGGTATGCAGACGTCGAAGACGATCGTCGCCGTCAACAAGGACGAAGAGGCGCCGATCTTCGAGATCGCCGACTACGGCATTGTCGGCGACCTGTTCAAGGTCGCGCCGCAGCTCACCGAGGCGGTCAAGACCCGCAAGGGCTGATCGCACGCGAAAGCCCCCGCACGCCTGCGCGTGTCGGGGGCTTTCTGCGTTTCGGACGACCCCGCGCGTTCGGCCTAGCCTGGTGACGTGAGCGATCCGCAGCGCGAGTTGACCACGGTGTCCGACGGTGACGGCCCCACGGCCGATCTCGCGGCTACCGCGCTCGGCAGCGGATCGACCGCCACCCGGTTGCGCGCAGCGATCCTGGCGCTGGCAAGCCATCGCGGGGCGGACTCGAGCATCTGCCCATCGGACGCGGCGCGTGCCGTCGGGGGAGAGCAGTGGCGAGACCTGATGGACGACAGTCGCAGCACCGCTTTGGCATTGGCGCGCGACGGAGATGTGGACATCACCCAGCGCGGTGAAGTCGTCGATCCGCGCCGGTCGCCGCGCGGGCCCATTCGGATACGGATATCGCCATCCGGATAGGAGTTCGCCGAACTGCAAGTCCGATCAGTCGTGTTTCGCCTCGTAGCGCAGCAGGACCATGCCGCCCGGAAAGGTGCGGTTCTCCAAGAGTCGCAGCGAGATCCATGACGGCAGGGTCGGGAAGAACGGTGTGCCGCCGCCCACGGCGGTGGGCGCGACCACGATCCGGTACTCATCGACCAGTCCAGCCTGAACGATCGGTGCGGCCAGCGTTGCGCCGGCCACCTCCAGCCTGCCGTCGGTTTCGGCTTTCAGCTTCGTTACCGCCTCGACTGGGTCGCCGCGTTCGAGGCGGGAGTTCCAGTCGACGGACTCCAGGGTGCGCGAGAACACGACCTTGGGCATGTCGCGCCAGATGTGCGCAAAGTCGACGATCAGCGGGGTGGCGTCCGGGGTGTTGTCGGCGGTCGGCCAGTACGCGGACATCAGTTCGTAGAGCCGCCGCCCGTAGAACGACAGGGCGGTCTCCCGCTCGAAATCATTCCAGTACTGGTGCAGTTCTTCGCTCGGATCGGACCAGTCGATGTTGCCTTGTGCGTCGGCGATGTACCCGTCCACCGACACGTTAAAGCCATAGATGAGTTTGCCCATGAAGATCAGACTCCATCGGAGGGCAAAAATCATCGCGGCGCCACACCAGATATTGTCCCGCTAGCCCGGCCACTTGGTGATCTTGCTCTTCAAACGCACTGTCGCGAAGCTAGATTCGACGACCTTCGCGTCGGTCTCGCTCCCTGACCAGTGACCCGCGGGTTTTGATCATGGCTCGGCGAGGTTTGAGATTGCACCCAGCGGTGTACAAAGACCTGCTACCTCGGTCTAGGAAAGGCTCAATGATGAAGGCAACGGTGCCTGGGGCGCTCGTGATCGCCGCACTTCTGTTCAGTGGATGTTCTCCTTCGCAGATCATCAACACCGGTGGTGACACCAAGTGCAAAGACTTCACCACTCAGGACGAGAAGAAGCAGAACGACGAGGTCAGCAAGATGCTGAAGGACAAGAGCGGTTCCGATCCCTCCAACCTGCAGATCACCGCCACTCGACTGTCCGCCGCCACCTACTGCCAGACGCTGGGCAAGCCGGACACCAAGATCTCCGAGGCGCCGCACGGCTGATCGGGAAGCGGTTGCGCCGACGGCTCACTCGCCGTCGGCCTGCAACACCACCATCGCTCGCGCGGCCACCTGGATGGCATTGCCGGCCGGAGTTGATTGCGGGTCTTCCACATTCGTGGTTTCGACGGCGGAGTCGACAACGGGCGTCCACGCCCGGCCGAACTCTTGCGGCGGCAGGGTGAATTCGATCGGCTCGTGGTGGGCGTTGAAGCACAGGAAGAACGAATCGTCGGTCACCCGTTGCCCGCGGGCGTCGAGATCGGGGATGCCCAGCCCGTTCAAGTAGACGGCCACTGATTTACCGAAGCCCGAGTCCCAGTCGTCGTCGGTCATTTCGGAGCCGTCCGGCCGGAACCACGAGATATCGAGTTGCCCCTCGGCGCCTCGTCGGCGGACCGGCAGCCCGGTGAAGAAGCGGCGGCGCCGGAACACCGGATGCGCCGCCCGCAGGGCGGACACCGAACGGGTGAACTCCACCAGGTCGGCGTCGGCCTTGTCCCAGTGCACCCAAGTGATCTCGTTGTCCTGGCAGAACCCGTTGTTGTTCCCGCCCTGAGTTCGCCCGAGCTCGTCGCCATGGCAGATCATCGGAACACCTTGCGACAGCAGTGTCGTGGCGAGGAAGTTGCGTTGCTGGCGCCCGCGCAAGGCATTGATCTCGGGATCGTCGGTCGGACCTTCAACCCCGCAATTCCATGACTGGTTGTTGCTCTCGCCGTCGTTGTTGTCTTCGCCGTTGGCTTCGTTGTGTTTCTCGTTGTAGGACACCAGGTCTAGCAGCGTGAAGCCATCGTGGGCGGTCACGAAGTTGATGGACGCGACCGGGCGCCGGGCGGTGGACTCGTAGAGGTCGGCCGAACCGGTGAGTCGGGAGGCGAATTCGCCCAGGGTTGCCGACTCGCCGCGCCAGTAGTCGCGAACGGTGTCGCGGTATTTGCCGTTCCATTCCGTCCACTGCGGAGGGAAGTTGCCGACCTGATACCCACCCGGGCCGACATCCCACGGCTCGGCGATCAGCTTCACCTGACTGACGATCGGATCTTGTTGCACCAGTTCGAAAAACGCGCTCAATCGATCGACGTCGTAGAACTCGCGGGCCAGGGTGGAGGCCAGATCGAAGCGGAATCCGTCGACGTGCATCTCGGTCACCCAGTACCGCAGTGAATCCATGATCAGTTGCAGCGTGTGCGGATGGCCGACATGGAGAGTGTTGCCGGTGCCGGTGTAGTCCATGTAGTACTGCTGATCGTCGTCGACCAGCCGGTAATACGCCGCGTTGTCGATGCCGCGCATCGACAAGGTCGGTCCCAGGTGGTTGCCCTCGGCGGTGTGGTTGTACACCACGTCGAGGATGACTTCGATGCCCTCGTCGTGCAGGGCGCGGACCATAGTCTTGAACTCCTGCACCTGACCACCGGGCGTGCTGCTCGAGGTGTACTTGAAGTCCGGGGCGAAGAAGCCGATTGTGTTGTAGCCCCAGTAATTCGACAGTCCCTTGTCCACCAACGTGGAATCGTTGGCGAAATGGTGCACCGGCATCAGCTCGATCGCGGTGACGCCCAGACTCTTCAGATGCTCGATGATCACCGGGTGTGCGATGCCGGCGTAGGTGCCGCGCATCCGCTCGGGAATGTCGGGGTGCAGCTCGGTCAGACCCTTGACGTGCGTCTCGTAGATGACGGAGTCGGCGTACCCACGGTCCGGCGGGCGGTCGTTGCCCCAATCGAAGAACGGGTTGATCACCACCGACTTCGGCATCCGCGGCGCGGAGTCGTCGTCGTTGCGGCTGTCCGGGTCGCCGAAGTTATAGCTGAATAGTGCCTGGTGCCATTCGAAGTTGCCGTCGATCGCCTTGGCGTAGGGGTCGATCAGGAGCTTGTTGGGGTTGCACCGCTGCCCGGTCGACGGGTCGTAGGGCCCGTGCACGCGGTAGCCATAGCGCTGACCGGGTTCGACAGTGGGCAGGAAGCCGTGCCAGACGAAGCCGTCGACCTCGTTGAGCGGCATTCTGGATTCGTTGCCGTCAGCGTCGAAGAGGCAGAGTTCCACTTTCTCGGCGACCTCGCTGAATACCGCGAAGTTGGTGCCCGACCCGTCGTAGGTGGCGCCGAGCGGGTAGGCCTTGCCGGGCCACTGCTCGATACGCACCCGAGTCGACTCCGCAGTTTCTGTCACAGCGCTCTCTTCCGTCAAAGGGCCGCGAAGCCGCGACCCGACGCTGCAGATTACCCGCCAGGCGAAGAGTCACACATTGTGTGAACCGGGGCACAATGACGTGATGAGCCGTTGGCCGACACCCGAGACAGCACGACCTGGACAGGAGTCGGTGTGGGACTATCCGCGCCCGCCGCGGCTGGAGGAGTTCGCCGGCTCGATTACCGTCGAGTTGGGCGGTCGAACCATCGCGTCGACCACCTCGGCTTGGCGGGTGCTGGAGACCAGCCATCCGCCGACCTACTACCTGCCCGGCACTGCTTTCGCCGACGGGGTACTGCGCCCCGCTGACGGTGCTTCCTGGTGTGAATGGAAAGGGCAGGCAACGTATTACGACCTGGTGACCGATGCGAGGGTCGCGCCGCGGGCGGGGTGGACCTACCTTCAGCCCACGCGGGGATTCACGGCTCTGGCGGGTGCGATCGCCGTGATGGCCGCGGCCGTGGACCGTTGCACAGTCAACGGGGAGGCGGTGGCCCCCCAGCCGGGTGGCTTCTACGGCGGTTGGATCAATAGCTGGATTGTCGGACCTTTCAAGGGAATTCCGGGATCCATGGGATGGTGATGCCTTACGGCCCGGCGGTCGAGATCGCCTCGATACGACGTAACGCGATCGCGCAGACCGACAGATAGGCGGCCGCCCAGTACGGAGCGGACATACTCGCTCGCGCACCGCCGTCGGCCGGCTCGACCCGGTGATGGGTTGCCGGGATACCGGCCACTTTCCACGCCCAGTGCCGCCCCGCCTCGAACTCGGTGACGGTGAACGGGACGACGGGGCCCAATGAGGTACGCACGCTACCGGTTACGCCCAATGCCAGTCGGGCGTGCGGTGGGTTCAGCCAAGCGGCGCTGACGGTCGGACCCCACGCCGGCCAGGCGTCGAGATCGACGAGCACGTTCCACACCACCGACGGTGGCGCGGCGATGAACCGGTCGACGGCGAGCATTACGGGGCGCGGCCCCCCAGACTTCGTTGTTGTTCGACGACGTCGTCAAGATTTTTCAGCCGCCGCATACCGGCCAGCGGCTGATTCATCCGCTGGTTGTTCTCGAGGTGTTTGGCGTTGCGGTCCAGAAACCACCAGTAGCCGCCGGTGAACGGGCAGGCGCGGTCGCCGACTCGCTCGCCGGGACGGTAGCGGCAATCTCCGCAGTAGTCGCTCATCCGGTTGATGTAGGCGCCACCGGAGGTATACGGCTTGGTCGCCATCAGGCCGCCGTCGGCGTGCTGTGACATGCCGATCACGTTGGCGACCATCACCCATTCGTAGCCGTCGACGAAGCAGCGGTGGAACCAGTCCGTGACCGCGGAGGGATTCCAGCCGCGCTGCAGGGCGTAATTCGACAACACCATCAGCCTGGGAATGTGGTGCACCCAGCCGTGATCGCGGACCTGGGCGAGGACGTCCTTCAGGCAGTGCGCGTCGACGGCATCGGCATCCAAATCCGCGAACCATTTCGGTACACGGGCGTGAGCCTCCAGCGCGTTGCGGCGGCGGTAGCTCTTGCCGAAATGCCAATAGACATGCCAGATGTAGTCGCGCCAACCGATCAGTTGCCGGATGTAGCCTTCCACGCTGGCAATCGGCGCTTTGCCCGACCGGTAGGCGTCCTCAGCCGCGTAGGCGCAGTCCAGTGGGTCGAGCAGACCCAGGTTCATCGGCGCCGACAGCAGGCTGTGCGCCATGAAACGGTCGCCACTGAGCATGGCGTCTTCGTGAGGGCCGAAGTGCGGCAGACGATCTCGCACGAAAACCTTGAGCGCAGCTTGCGCTTCGGCCGCGGTGACAGCGAATTCACGCGGGCCGTCACGGCCGACGAATGCGACCTCGCCGTCGCGTTCCCAGCGGTCCAGATCCGCGCGAACCTGCTCGTCGATCTCGTCTTCCTCGGGCCGCCAGGGTGCCGTGATCCCGAGATCGCCACCATCGGGCGCGGGCTCCCGATTGTCGGCGTCGAAATTCCATCGACCTTCGGCTGGCTGGTTGCCGTCCATCAGCAGGTCGAACCGCCGTCGCGCGTCGCGGTAGAAGTTCTCCAGCTTGAGCGTGCGGTGGCCCTCGGCCCACTCAGCGAATGTTTCGCGGTCGGTGCAGAATCCGCGGGCCGGCAACACATCGACATCCGGCAATGACCGGACGAATCGTGTCGGCGGCCCATGAGGTGGGCTGGCACACGCTGATCGGCTCGTCGAGTTGATCGAGTGCCTCACGGTAGGTACGCGTCTGCAGGAACGTCGCCTGATCACCGAGTTCGGCCGCGCGATGGCGTAACGCCGACAGCACGAGGTGCGCCTTGCGGCGGTGGAAGCGGCGCCGGGTGAACGCCGCCTGCGACTCGATCAGTAGCACCGGCTGGTCGGGTTCATCCAGAAAATGCGGCCCGAGCTGGTCGGCGAAGCACCAGCGCCGGGTGTCAGGGCTCATAGGGAGTGCCATACCCTTGCGGCAGAATCCGAATCACTTTCTGGGGTCCCGCATGGATCGAGGAGCGCAATGGCAGACGCCACGTCAGCACTGGGTGCGGAGAAATTCGTAGTCGCTGACGACGTTCAAGAAGGACGGCGCCGCTGTCGCATCGCCGATGTGGATTGGCCGCGACGGCGACCACCTCTTCTTCTGGACGCCGGTCGACAGTTGGAAGGCCAAGCGGGCCAGAAACAATCCTCGGGTGACGCTGGTGCCGTGCAGCCGTGCCGGCAAGGTCCGCGAAGACGCCACTCCGGTTGACGGGGTCGCCGAGGTGATCACCGATCCTGCGACCGTTGAGCGTCTGGCCGGGGTGATCCGCCGCAAGTACGGCGTCGAGTTCGTCATCGTGACGTTCATCGAGCGCATTCTGGCGCGCGGGAAGAAGCCCCGCCTGGTTCTGCGGGTCGCGCTGCCTAGCTGACCCGGCCCGCTGTCGACGCTCGGACGTCGAACCCCTCGAGCGAGCCGGTGGTTCGCCAGGCGTCCAGGATGTCGGCGTATTCGGTTGGGCTGCCGAAGAAGAAGCTGTCCCGGTTCAGTCGCGCGCTGGCCTGACCTTCGCGGTTGTAGTAGCCGGGAGTGCACGATTCCCGTCGGCCTGCGATGACGCTGGAACGCTCGACCACGGTGTCGACCCAGGCGGCTTCGGCGTCTGCGGTGGCTTCCAGCTCGGCTGCGTCGTGCTGCAGCGCCCACGCGATCACCCAGGCGATATGGCGGGACTGGGTGTCGATCAGGTACGGGAAGTTCACCGTGAAGCCGGACTGGGCGATGCTTTCGATGAAGCAGTTCGGAAAGCCGTTGACGTGCACACCATGCAGGGTGCGGACGCCGTCGGCCCACTTGTCGGTGAGGGTCAACCCGTCGCGGCCGATGATCTCGAAGCCGGTGCGCTGCGAATAGCTGGTGCCGACTTCAAAGCCGGTGGCGAAAATCAAGCAGTCCAAGGGGTATTCAACGCCGCCCACGACAACGCCGTCCGCGGTGATCTGTTCGACGCCGAGGCCGTGAGTGTCGACCAACGTGACATTGTCGCGGTTGAACGCCTGCAGGTATTCGTCGTGGAAGCACGGCCGCTTGCAGTAGTACCCGTACCACGGTTTGAGTGCCTCGGCTGTGGCAGCGTCGGTGACGATCGATTCGACCCGCGCGCGGATCTCTTCCATCTTGGCGAAGTCGGCCATCTCGGCGGCGTTCGGGCCCCCCTCGTTGACGATCGGCATCTTCTTGGTGAGGCTGGTCCATGCATCGTCGACCAGGTCCTCATCGGAAGACCCTCCGGCAGTGAGGATTTGGAAGTTCTCCATCCGTCGCTGCTGCCAGCCGGGCTCGAGTGATGCGGCCCAACCCGGTTCGGTTTGACGGTTGGCCCGCACGTCGACCGTCGACGGGGTGCGCTGGAAGACCAACAGTTGACCGCTCGCCTCGGCGAGTCGCGGTACGCACTGGATTGCCGTCGCACCGGTGCCGACGATTCCGACCCGCTTATCGGACAGTCCGCTCAGATCGTCGGCGGTATATTCGTAATCCCAGCGACTGGTGTGGAAGGTATGCCCGGCGAAGTTTGTAATACCGTCAATGCCAGGCAGTTTCGGCTTCTGCAGGTAACCGTTGGCCATCGCCACGAACCGCGCACGAATCTCGTCGCCACGATCAGTGGAGATCACCCACCGCGAACTGGCTGTTTCCCAACGGATTTGGCGAACCTCGGTCTGCAAGCACGCGTTGCGGTAGAGGTCGTAGTGTTCAGCGATGCGGCGGCAGTGCTCCCAGATCTCGGGTCCCTTGGCGTACTTTTCGGTCGGGATGTAACCGAGCTCCTCGAGAAGCGGCATGTAGACGTAGGACTCGACGTCGCAGGCGATTCCGGGATAGCGATTCCAGTACCAGGTTCCGCCGACGTCGGCGGCCTTATCGATCAGCCGCACATTGTCGACGCCAAGCTGCTTGCATCGCGCCCCGATCAGCAGGCCGCCGAAACCGGCACCGACGACGGCGACGTCTACGGAGTCGTTGATCGGGTCTCTGCTGAAGTCCGGGTCGGCCCACGGATCGTCACCGAATTTGCTGAATGCGCCGGTTATCTCCACGTATTGCGAGATGCCGTCCGAGCGCAACCGGCGCCGGCGCTCTTCGGCGTACTTGGCGCGCAGCGCGTCCGGATCGAAGGATTCTCCGCCATAGCCAGACGTCACGGCTGAATAGTGGACCAATTTTGTGACCCAGGCAACGCCCGGGCGCAGACAAATGTTTGGAATTGCGCTGCGACATCGTCATCTAGCGTGCATGGACACGTTACGGCCGCGATGCCAGTTGGCTGATCAATGACGTAACAGTGGCGCACATGGGTACTGAATCGGTCCTCATTGCCGCCGAGAAACCGGCCTCGGGGACGCGTTCGTCGTTAGATCCGCGCTATTCGCTGTTGCTGTCCAACGATCCTGCTCAAGTCGAAGCAGCACAACGCCTGCGTTACGACGTGTTCAGCAGCGAACCGGGTTTCGCGCTGGCCGGGCAGGACGACGGCCTCGACGCCGACCGTTTCGACGAGCACTGTGACCACCTGCTGGTTCGCGAAGAGAACTCCGGTGAACTGGTCGGCTGCTACCGCATGCTGACGCCGACCGGCGCCATCGCCGCCGGAGGGCTCTACACCGCAACGGAATTCGACATCCGGCCGCTCGATTCGCTACGGCCCTCGCTGGTTGAGATGGGCCGTGCGGTGGTGCACAACGACCACCGCAACGGCGCAGTGGTCCTGCTGATGTGGGCGGGCATCCTGGCCTACCTGGACCACTGTGACTACGACTACGTCACCGGGTGCGTCTCGGTACCGGTTGTGGTGGCGGGGGAACCACCGGGAACCCAGATCCGCGGCGTGCGTGATTTCGTCGGACGGCGCCATGCCGCCCCGGCCGAGTATCGGGTTCGCCCATATCGGCCGGTGGTCATCGACGGACGCTCGCTCGACGAGATCGCGCCGCCCGCGCGGCCGGTGGTACCGCCGCTGATGCGCGGCTACCTGCGGTTGGGCGCGCAAATATGCGGTGAGCCGGCCCACGATCCCGACTTCGGCGTCGGGGATTTCCCGGCCCTGCTGGACAAGCGCCAGGCCGACACCCGTTACTTGCGGCGGCTCCGGTCGATATCGGCGGCGACCGAGGCAGCGAGTCAGGTCGCCTGATGAGCACCCCAGCGTTGCGCGACCACTCCTGGCTCCCGCGGGCGACCTGCGACACGGACTGCATACGCGCTGGAAGCTACCCGGCAACACGGCGGCTGATCGTCGCGCTGCGCGTTGCCCGGCGGATCACCCTGCTGGTGCTGTTGGCGCCCGCGTTGCCCCTACTGGCCGGGGTGATCCCAGGCTGGTCCAAGTCGCGGCAGATCTACTGCCGGCTTTTGCTGTGTTTCCTCGGGGTCAAGGTCACCGTGTCTGGCGGGCCGATCCGCAATCTTCCCGGTGTGCTGGTCGTCAGCGACCACATGTCCTGGCTGGACATCCTGACGATCGGCGCGACGCTCCCGTCCAGCCGATGGCGGGCCTCGCCGCTGTCGTTCGTGGCTCGAGCCGACGTGGCGGCCACCGGTGCGGTGAAGATGATGGCGCGCATCGTCAAGGTGATCCCGATCGAACGCGCCAGGCTGCGCCAGCTGCCCGAGGTGGTGGCCACCGTCGCCGCCCGGCTGTATGCCGGCCACACGGTGGTGGCGTTCCCCGAGGGCACTACCTGGTGTGGCAGGTCCGGTGACGATACGGGCCGCGCGGCGGCCCGGGGAGGAGGCGGCCAATCGAGCACGGCTGGCCACTCCCACCAGGGGTCCGGGCCGTTCTACCCGGCCATGTTCCAGGCCGCGATCGACACCGGCCGACCCGTACAGCCGCTACGGCTGCGCTACCAGCACCGGGATGGCAGCGTCTCGACCGTTCCGGCCTACATCGGCGACGACACGGTGCTCGCTTCGATCGGCCGGCTGATGGTCGCCCGTCGCACGGTGGCCAAGATCTACGTCGAGTCGTTGCAGCTGCCGGGGGGCGATCGGCGGGAGTTGGCCCGTCGCTGCCAGGCGGCGATCCGCGTGACCTCAGCGCCGCGCCCTGATCACGGGCAGCGGACCTCCGTGCTCGCGTCCTGACCCTGTCAGGAGCCGGGCTGAATCGCCCAGCCTCTCCTTGGGCCGCCGCGCGGCCCGCATCGGCGCCGGGCGTCGCTATCCTGGGCAGGTCATGGTCTACCTGGATCACGCGGCGACCTCGCCGATGCACCCCGCTGCTGTCGAGGCGATGACGGCTGTCCTGAGCACCGTCGGCAATGCGTCGTCGCTGCACGCCACCGGTCGCCTCGCGCGCCGGCGCATGGAGGAAGCCCGCGAGCTGATCGCGGCCAAGCTGGGTGCTCGTCCGTCCGAGGTGATCTTCACCGCCGGCGGCACTGAAAGCGACAACCTCGCCGTCAAGGGCATCTACTGGGCGCGTCGCGATGCCGAGCCGCGCCATCGCCGCATCATCACCACCGACGTCGAACACCACGCCGTCCTGGACGCGGTGAACTGGCTCGCCGAGCACGAAGGCGCCCAGGTCACCTGGCTACCCACCGGGGCCGACGGGTCGGTATCCGGTGCGGCGCTGCGCGAAGCCCTGGAACACCACGACGACGTCGCACTGATCACGGTGATGTGGGCCAACAACGAGGTCGGCACCATCATGCCGATCGACGAACTCGCAGCCATCGCGGCCGAATTCGACGTTCCGATGCACAGCGACGCGGTTCAGGTGGTGGGACAGCTACCGGTCGACTTCGGGGCCAGCCAACTGTCCGCGATGAGCGTGGCCGCGCACAAGTTCGGTGGTCCGGTCGGTGCAGGCGCGTTGCTGCTCCGCCGCGACGTCACGTGCGTGCCGCTGTCGCATGGCGGCGGCCAGGAGCGTGACATCCGCTCCGGCACACCCGATGTCGCATCGGCGGTCGGGATGGCGACCGCTATACAGCTTGCTGTCGACGGGTTGGAGGCCAACAGCGCACGACTCCGGTTGCTGCGGGACCGTCTGATCGACGGGGTGCTGGCCGCGGTGGAGGACACTCGGCTCAACGGCGCCATCGGTGCCCGCCGGCTGCCGGGCAACGCGCACTTCACCTTCGACGGATGCGAAGGCGATGCGTTACTGATGTTGTTGGACGCCAACGGAATCGAGTGCTCCACCGGGTCTGCGTGCACCGCCGGTGTCGCGCAGCCATCGCACGTGTTGATCGCAATGGGCGCCGACCCTGCCAGTGCCCGCGGATCGCTGCGACTGTCATTGGGGCACACCAGTGTCGAGGCCGACGTCGACGCGGCGCTGAAGGTACTACCCGGCGCCGTGGCGCGAGCAAGGCAGGCGGCACTTGCCACAGCGGGGGTATCGCGATGAGGGTGCTCGCGGCGATGAGTGGCGGCGTCGACTCATCGGTCGCCGCGGCCCGCATGGTCGACGCGGGTCACGACGTGGTGGGGGTGCACCTGGCCCTATCGCACGCCCCGGGCACTCTGCGCACCGGCTCGCGCGGCTGCTGCTCCAAGGAAGACGCCGGCGATGCCCGACGGGTCGCGGATGTGCTCGGAATCCCCTTCTATGTCTGGGATTTCGCGGACAGGTTCAAAGAAGACGTCATCGACGACTTCGTGTCGTCCTATGCCCGCGGCGAAACCCCCAACCCGTGTGTGCGCTGCAACGAGCGAATCAAGTTCTCCGCGTTGGCCGCTCGCGCGCTGGCGCTGGGGTTTGACGCTGTCGCCACCGGCCACTACGCCCGGCTCGCGGACGGGCGGCTGCGCCGCGCCGTCGACCCCGACAAAGACCAGTCGTACGTGCTCGCGGTGCTGACCGCCGGACAGCTGCGTCACGCCGCGTTCCCGATCGGGGACACCCCCAAGTCGCAGATCCGCGCCGAGGCGGCCCGCCGCGGTTTGTCGGTCGCCGAGAAGCCGGACAGCCACGACATCTGCTTCATCCCCGTCCGGCGACACCCGCGCCTTCCTCGGCGCGCGCATCGGTGTCCGCCCTGGCTCGGTGGTCGACCAGGGCGGCGCGGTGCTGGCCACCCACGATGGCGTGCACGGCTTCACGATCGGCCAGCGCAAGGGGCTGGGTATCGCCGGCCCGGGACCGGACGGCCAGCCGCGCTATGTCACCGCGATCGACGCCGACAGCGGCACCGTCCACGTCGGGTCGGTGGCTGACCTGGAGGTATGGCAGCTGGCCGGTCATCGCCCGGTGTTCACCGCGGGCACTGCGGCGGCCGGACCCATCGACTGCGCCGCGCAGGTGCGCGCCCACGGCGAAGCCGTTGACGCCGAAGCGCAGTTGGTCGGCGAAGAGCTGAGGGTGCGACTGCGGACCCCGCTGCGCGGGGTGGCGCCGGGTCAAACGCTCGTGCTGTACCGCCGCGACCCGGACGGCGACGAAGTGCTCGCCAGCGCCACCATCGCTGCGGCGTCCTAACGCTTCGCCGGGGCGGCCCCGGTTCCCGAACGTGCAATCACGGCGAGAATTCGGCTTGTGTTGTCAAGCGGCCAGTGCACGCTCGGCGCGCCGGCTAGCCCGGAACGTTGGCAGCGACGTTCGAAATCACGATCGTGGAGACCGTGTCCGGGAACCCGCAGTACGTGACTTCCACCAACACGACGGACTTGAGCAGGTAATTGCGTCCGCAGGCGCCGGGCCGAGTCTGCAGCGACCGGTCATCGGCGTTCCATTCGCCGACGAGGCCGTAGCCGGCCGAGCTGTCCGCGCAGTTTCGGACCGTGCTCACCAACGCTTCGAATGCGTGCCGCGCGGTGTCGTCATCGCGATACGCCGCGGCACCCTCGGAGATGAGCCCACCGTGCGGCGGGTCTTGAAAGGTGATCTTGTGGAAAGTCTCGATGTCGGGTCCGAACGTCGCGGTGTCGGCGTAGACGAAGCGGCATTCCGGGGGCGCGGTCTTGGCGAGCGTGTCGATGTCGACCGGGGAGGTGGCATCCATCGACGGGATGATCGTCAGATGCTCGCCGCCGCCGGTGATCGCCTGCATCCGGGACTGATCGAGCAGCATCCGTCCCACGTCAATTCCGTTGGGGGCGAGAGCAGATTCCGTCGTCGCGGCACCGCTCACCATGCGGGTGCAGGCCGTGGCCAACAGAACCGCGGCACAGAGCACCAACCGTCGTGTCTTCATCGTGACCGTCAGGGTAATCGTGCCGACCTACCCTCGCCCCGGGCACACAAGACGCGATCGAATACGGTTCTCCGGTGAGTGTTTTCGCAACCGCCACCGGCATCGGATCCTGGCCCGGATCGGCCGCGCGACCGGCAGCCGAGGTTGTCGTCGGAGAGTTGGCCGCGGCAATGGCTCACCTGGTCGAGTTACCCGCCCGGGGAGTGGGCGCCGACATCATCGGGCGCGCCGGTGCGCTGCTCATCGACATCGCGATCGACACCGTCCCGCGTGGCTACCGGCTGACGGCTCGCCCCGGCGCGGTGACGCGAAGGGCGGTCAGCCTTCTCGCCGAGGACATCGATGCGCTGGAAGAGGCCTGGGAGGTCGCGGGCCTGCGGGGCAGCGGGCGCCCCGTCAAACTTCAGGCGCCGGGGCCGATCACGCTGGCCGCCGAGTTGGAACTCCCCAACGGGCATCGCGCGATCACCGATCCCGGCGCGCTCAACGACATCGCCGCCTCGTTGGCCGAGGGTGTCGCCACGCACCGGGCAGCGCTGTCGCGTCGACTCGATACGCCGGTGGTTGTGCAATTCGACGAGCCGACTCTGCCCGCGGCGATCGCCGGTCACCTGAGCGGGGTGAGCGCGCTGAACTCGGTGGCCGCCCTCGAGGAGTCCGTCGCCGTCACCGTCATCGACATCTGCGCGTCGGCCGCCGGCGCGGAGGTCTTGTTGCACAGCTGCGGATCGTCGATTCCCTGGAAGCTCCTGCAGCGCAGCAGTATTGACGCGGTATCGGTGGATACCGGGACATTGCGGGCGGGCGATCTGGACGCCATCGGGGAATTCGTCGGAATCCGGACGGGTCGTCATGTTGGGTGTGGTGCCGTCGAGCGCACCGGTCCGCCGCCCTGCGGTGGAAGAGGTCGCGACCAGCGTGGTGGCGATCACGGATCGAATCGGCTTTCCTCGGTCGGTGCTCCGGGATCGCATCGGCATCGTCCCCGCGTGCGGACTGGCCGGCGCGACCCCGGAGTGGGCCCGCACCGCGATCGGCCTGGCCCGTAGCGTCGTCGAGGGGTTCGCCGACGATCCCGAAGCGATCTGAACTCCGCGACCCGCGGTTAGCGTTGCAGGATGTCCTCACCCGACGTTCAAGAGATGCTCGACGAATATGCGCTGCGAAAGCTCGTGCACGGTTATTGCCGTGCGGTAGATCGCGGCGACCTGGAAACCCTGCGCGGCCTCTATCACGCTGACGCCGAAGACAGCCACGGATCTTTCTCCTCGGGCTCGGTCGATACATTCCTGCGCACGCTTGCCGAAACCCGGCCGTACATCCGGTCGATGCAACACCACATCACCACTACGAACTTCGCCATCAGCGGCGACATCGCCGAAGGCGAGATTTACAGCATTGCGACGCACTCGTTCGCCGCCGGTGATGGTGAGACGGAGATCGTGGTGGGTGGGCGCTATCTCGACAAGTACGAAAAACGCAACGACACATGGAAATTCATCACGCGCTGCATCGTCACCGACTGGGCGCATGTCAACGATCCGTCCGCTGTCGACCTGAGCCATCCGATAACCCGGGACACACCACAGGGCCGTCCCGGGCCCGACGATCCGTCCCATGAATTCTTCTCGCTGCTGACGTCCTCAACGCCGACTTAGCCTCGGCGACGCCGCTCGCGAGATTTCGATAAGCTGGCGGTATCAGGGGGAAAGGTCCAGACATGAATGGCAAAAACAGAACACAACGTCAGCGAGTGGCGCTGGCGGGTTGGCTCGCGGTGACCGGCCTGGCCGCCGGGGCGTTTCTCGTCCAAAGCCCGGTGCTGCCGTCCGCGCGCGGTACGACGCCGAGTGCTCTTCCGGCACCGGCCGTCGACGAATCGGCGAGCGGGAGTCCCAAGTCGGAGACCGCGGTCCTGGCCGGTGGTTGCTTTTGGGGCGTCCAAGGCGTTTTCCAGCACGTGAAAGGTGTTTCTGCGGCTACGTCCGGATACGCCGGGGGAGACGCGGCGACGGCCAATTACGACACCGTGAGCAGCGAGACCACCGGGCACGCCGAGTCCGTTCGCATCACCTATGACCCGACTCAGATCACCTACGGCCAACTGTTGCGGGTCTTCTTCGGGGTGGTGCAAGACCCGACCGAACTCAACTACCAGGGCCCCGATGTGGGCCCCTCCTACCGGTCGGTGATCTTCGCTCAGAACGACAGCCAGCAGAAGATCGCCAACGCCTACATCGCCCAGTTGAACCAGGCGGGCTCCTTCCCAGCGCCGATCGTCACCACCGTGACGCCGGGAGCCCAATTCTTTCCCGCCGAGGCCTACCACCAGGACTACCTCAACCTGCACCCGAACAACCCGTACATCGTCGCCAACGACTTGCCCAAGCTCGGCGCGCTGAAGTCGGAATTCCCCGACCTGTACCGCGACTAGCCACACTGGGCTGTCGGCGCCCTCCGATAGCCTGCCAGGGTGAGTTCACCAGAGGCTGATCCAGTTGCGCCTGAGGTACGTCGCACGTGGCGCGAGCTGGCCGACGAGGTGCGCGAACACCAATTCCGCTACTACGTGCGCGACGCACCGGTCATCTCCGATGCCGATTTCGACACTCTGCTACGCCGCCTGGGCGCACTCGAAGACGAGCATCCCGAACTCCGCACGCCCGATTCACCGACCCAACTCGTCGGCGGTGCCGGCTTCGCCACGGATTTCACCTCCGCGGATCACCTGGAGCGAATGCTGTCGCTGGACAACGTGTTCAGCGCCGAGGAATTCGACCTGTGGGCCGGTCGGGTTCACGGCGAAGTCGGCGCCGATGTTCCGTTCCTGTGTGAGCTCAAGATCGACGGTGTCGCTTTGGCTCTGGTCTACCGCAACGGTCGACTGGTTCGGGCCGCGACCCGCGGCGACGGGCGCACCGGCGAGGATGTCACGCTCAACGCCCGCACCATCGACGATGTACCCGAACGGCTGACACCCAGCGACGATCACCCGGTGCCCGATGTCCTCGAGGTGCGCGGCGAGGTGTTCTTCCGACTCGACGATTTCGAGGCGCTCAACGCCGCGCTCGTCGAAGACGGCAAGGCGCCCTTCGCCAACCCGCGCAACAGCGCGGCGGGGTCGTTGCGGCAAAAGGATCCCGCCGTGACGGCCCGTCGCAAACTCCGGATGATCTGCCACGGATTGGGACACATCGAGGGGTATCGACCCGACTCTCTGCACGACGCCTATCTGGCGTTGGCGGCGTGGGGCTTACCGGTGTCCGATCACACCACCCGGGTGCAGAACGGCGCCGGCGCCTTGGAGCGCATCGCCTACTGGGGTGAGCACCGCCACGACGTCGATCACGAAATCGACGGGGTGGTGGTCAAAGTCGATGATGTGACGCTGCAACGCAGGCTTGGTTCGACGTCGCGTGCGCCGCGATGGGCCATCGCCTACAAGTACCCGCCGCAAGAAGTGCAGACCGAATTGCTCGACATTCGCGTCAATGTCGGCCGGACCGGGCGGGTGACGCCGTTTGCGTTCATGACCCCGGTAACCGTCTCCGGCTCGACGGTCGGGTTGGCCACTTTGCACAACGCCGCCGAGGTCAAGCGCAAGGGCGTGCTGATCGGCGACACGGTCGTGCTCCGCAAGGCCGGCGACGTGATTCCAGAAGTGCTGGGTCCGGTCGTCGATCTGCGGGATGGCTCCGAGCGTGAATTCGTCATGCCCACAACGTGTCCCGAGTGCGGCACCACGTTGGCGCCGGCGAAGGAGGGCGACGCCGACATCCGCTGCCCCAATTCGCAGTCCTGCCCGGCCCAGCTGCGTGAGCGGGTATTCCACGTCGCCGGCCGCGGCGCGTTCGACATCGAAGGGCTCGGCTACGAGGCAGGGATCGCTCTGCTCAAAGCGCAGGTGATCGAGGACGAAGGCGATCTCTTCAGCCTCAGCGAAGAGGAGCTCCTGCGGACCGACTTGTTCACCACCAAGGCCGGCGCGTTGTCGGCCAACGGCAAACGGCTATTGGCCAACTTGGACAACGCCAAGAAGCAGCCGCTGTGGCGGGTGCTGGTGGCGTTGTCGATTCGCCATGTCGGGCCGACGGCAGCGCGGGCGCTGGCCACCGAGTTCGGCACCCTCGACGCGATCACTGCCGCGTCGACGGAGCAACTGGCCGCGGTCGAGGGTGTCGGCCCGACCATTGCCGACGCGGTGACGGAATGGTTCACCGTGGACTGGCACTGCCGGATCGTCGACAAGTGGCGATCGGCCGGGGTGCGGATGGCCGACGAACGTGACGCCAGCGTGCCGCGCACGCTGGAAGGCCTGACCATCGTCGTCACCGGGTCGCTGGCCGGCTTCTCCCGTGACGACGCCAAGGAGGCGATCCTGACCCGCGGTGGCAAAGCCGCCGGCTCGGTGTCGAAGAAGACCGACTACGTCGTCGCCGGCGATGCTCCCGGATCGAAATACGACAAGGCAGTCGAACTCGGAGTGCCCGTCCTCGACGAAGACGGGTTCCGAAAGCTGTTGGCAGAAGGACCTTCTGAGCCCAGCGAGTGATACGCGGGCGTTCAGTGCAAAAGGGTCCCAACGATCCCGGCCAGATACCCCAGCCGGGCAACCTCGGACGGCCGGAACTCCGGGCCGCCGGGCCTGCCGAGCATCACCGCGGTGTCCGTGGAACCCAGCGGAGCGGCGATCAGCGTGGTGTCCAGGTCGCGCCAGACCTGCGGCACCCAGTCTTCGGTGGCATCCAACGCGATGGCGTGCTCGATCGGCATCCACGGCACATCGTCCAGAGGCGTCTCCGGCGCCCCGGGACTGCCGGCGATGCGCTGGAAATCGTGATCGGACTTCTGCAGCACCGAGCACCAGCTCACCCGCAGCACCTGTGGGGTCTCACTGACGAGCACCTTCAGCTTGGCGGTGGTGTTTCCGGCGGCGGCGACGTGATCGATCAGCGCCAGCTCGCGGTGTGCATCCAGCAATCCGGTGTGCGGACGCAGGCTGTCCACCCGCACCCCCTGCAGCGCTTCGGCCGCCGTGATCAAGGTGTCTGGCATGCCGCCCGGTGGAAGTTCGACCACGAGATCGTCAATGGCGTAGTCGGGTCCACGGTCCACGACGTCCAGCGAAAGTATGTCGGCGCCGACCGATCCCAGGGCCACGGCCAGCGAGCCGAGGCTGCCTGGTCGGTCGGCCAGCTGGACGCGGAGCAGATAGGACGACACGCGGACACTGTTTCACAGCGGCGCGCACTCGGCATTTCGGCGGATGCCAGGCGTCGCGCCGGTCGCAGGCTCGCTAGGCTTTTCAGTCGTGTCCCAGATCTCCCGCGACGAGGTGGCCCACCTGGCCCGGTTGGCCCGGCTGGCGTTGACCGACGATGAGCTGGATAGCTATGCCGGCCAACTCGACGCCATCCTGACCCACGTCGGCCAAATTCAAGCCGTTGACGTCGCCGGCGTCGAGCCGACCGATAACCCGCTCAAGGCCGTCAACGTCACCCGCCCGGACCAGATCGCGCCGTGCCTGACCCAGCAGGAGGCGCTGGCTGAGGCACCCGAAGCGCTCGACGGCCGCTTCGTGGTCCCGCAGATTCTCGGGGAACCGCAATGACGGACATCATCCGCCTGGACGCCGCGACGCTGGCCGCCAAGATCGCCGCCAAGGAGCTGTCGTCGACCGAGGTGACCCAGGCGTTTCTGGACCAGATCGTGGCCACCGACCAGCAGTACCGGGCATTCCTGCACGTCGCCGCCGACGCGGCACTGTCGGCCGCCGCCGCCACGGACAAGTCGCTGGCCGCCGGGGAACGGCCGGCCTCGGGGTTGGCCGGGGTGCCGCTGGCACTCAAAGACGTCTTCACCAGCGTCGACATGCCCACCACGTGCGGCTCGAAGATCCTCGAGGGCTGGCGCTCGCCCTACGACGCAACCGTCACCGCGCGGCTGCGTGCGGCCGGCATCCCGATCCTGGGCAAGACCAACATGGACGAGTTCGCGATGGGCTCCTCGACGGAGAACTCCGCCTACGGCCCGACCCGCAACCCGTGGAACACCGACCGGGTACCCGGCGGATCGGGCGGTGGCAGCGCCGCCGCACTGGCGGCATTCCAGGCGCCGCTGGCGATCGGCACCGATACGGGCGGATCGATCCGCCAGCCGGCCGCGCTGACTGCGACCGTCGGCGTCAAACCCACCTACGGCACGGTGTCGCGCTATGGGCTGGTGGCATGCGCGTCCTCGCTCGACCAAGGCGGACCTTGCGCGCGCACCGTGCTCGACACCGCTCTGCTGCATCAGGTGATCGCCGGACACGACGCCCGCGACTCCACCTCGATCGACGCCGAGGTGCCCGATGTCGTCGGCGCCGCAAAGGCCGGTGCCGCGGGCGATCTCAGCGGTGTGCGCGTCGGTGTGGTCAAGCAGCTGCGCGGGGAGGGTTATCAGCCCGGCGTGTTGGCGTCGTTCAACAAAGCCGTCGAGCAGCTGACCGCGCTCGGTGCCGACGTGTCCGAGGTCGACTGTCCCCATTTCGATCACGCGCTGCCGGCCTACTATCTGATCCTGCCGTCGGAGGTGTCCAGCAACCTGGCCCGCTTCGACGCGATGCGTTACGGACTGCGGGTCGGCGACGACGGCACGCACAGCGCCGAAGAAGTGATGGCGCTGACCCGGGCCGCCGGGTTCGGCCCGGAAGTCAAGCGGCGCATCATGATTGGCACCTACGCGCTGTCGGCCGGTTATTACGACGCCTACTACAACCAGGCGCAGAAGGTGCGGACACTGATCGCGCGCGACCTCGACACCGCCTATCAGTCGGTGGATGTCCTGATTTCGCCGACGACGCCGACGACGGCATTCCCGTTGGGGGAGAAGGTCGACGACCCGCTGGCGATGTACCTGTTCGACCTGTGCACGCTGCCGCTCAATCTGGCCGGCCACTGTGGGATGTCGGTGCCGTCCGGGTTATCTGACGACGACAACCTCCCGGTCGGACTGCAGATCATGGCGCCGGCGCTGGCCGACGACAGGCTGTACCGCGTGGGAGCCGCCTACGAAGCGGCCCGGGGAACGCTGCCGTCGGCCATCTGATCGGCATCTTTGGGTGCGTCTCTCAGCCGACCCAGCCGGTTTCGCGTCGGCTCGCGCCACCTGAACAGCCGCTACGGGGCAAGATGATGGCATGCGGATTGGAATTCTCACCGGGGGTGGTGACTGTCCTGGACTGAACGCCGTCATTCGGGCGGTGGTGCGTACCTGCGATTCCCGTTACGGATCGTCGGTGGTCGGATTTCAGGACGGCTGGCGTGGATTACTGGAGAACCGGCGCATCCAGTTGGCGAACGACGATCGCAACGACCGCCTGCTGGCCAAGGGCGGAACGGTGCTCGGTACCGCCCGGGTCAATCCCGACAAGCTGAGGGCCGGGCTGGATCAGGTCAAGCAGACGCTGGATGACAACGGCATCGACGTCCTCATCCCGATCGGTGGCGAAGGAACGCTGACCGCCGCGCACTGGCTATCGGAAGAGAACGTGCCCGTCGTCGGGGTGCCCAAGACCATTGACAACGACATCGATTGCACCGACGTGACTTTCGGCCACGACACGGCGTTGATGGTCGCTACCGACGCGATCGACCGGTTGCACAGCACGGCCGAGTCTCATCAGCGGGTGATGCTGGTCGAGGTGATGGGACGGCACGCCGGCTGGATCGCACTCAACTCCGGATTGGCCTCCGGCGCGCACATGACTCTGATTCCCGAGCAGCCCTTCGACATCGACGAGGTGTGCCGTCTGGTCAAGCGACGCTTCCAGCGCGGCGACTCGCATTTCATCTGCGTGGTCGCCGAGGGGGCAAAGCCGGCCGAAGGCTCGATGAAGCTGGCTAAAGGCGGCACCGACGAGTTCGGTCACGAGCGGTTCACCGGCGTTGCCGCGCAGCTGGCCATCGAGGTGGAGCAGCGAATCAACAAAGACGTCCGGGTGACTGTTCTCGGCCACGTACAGCGCGGGGGTACACCGACCGCCTACGACCGGGTGCTGGCGACCCGATTCGGCGTCAACGCGGCAGACGCCGCCCACGCCGGCGAGTACGGGCAGATGGTGTCGCTGCGCGGCCAGGACATCGGCCGGGTGCCGCTGGCCGATGCGGTGCGTCAGCTCAAGCTCGTTCCGCAGAGCCGTTACGACGACGCGGCCGCCTTCTTCGGCTAGCACTGCCGCGCTCGACCTGCTCAGGTGGCGATCTCAGGCAAGCAACATCAAGCCGCGACGGCTGGCGGAGGCAGTGATCGAGAACTTCCGCGACGCCCGCGACGATGCCATCGGCTCGCGATCGGCGTTCGATCACGCCTTGCTGATCGGCGACGCGGGTCCGAGCCGCGACGGAGCGACCGCCATGGGCGGCAATTAAGATCGTCGGCATGACATCTGTGGCGAGTGTTCCCAGTGCGCGCGGGGGTGAGTTGCTCGACTACGAGGACGTGATCGCGCGTTACGACCCGGTGCTCGGCATGGAGGTGCACGTCGAGCTGTCGACCGCCACCAAGATGTTCTGCGCCTGCGCCAACGAGTTCGGCGCTGAGCCGAACACCCACGTGTGTCCGGTGTGCCTCGGGCTGCCCGGCTCGCTGCCGGTGCTCAACGAGGCCGCCGTGGAATCGGCGATACGAATCGGGCTGGCACTCAACTGCGGTATCGCACCGTGGGGGCGATTCGCCCGCAAGAATTACTTCTACCCGGACCAGCCGAAGAACTATCAGATCTCGCAGTACGACGAGCCGATCGCGATCAACGGCTACCTCGATGTTCCGCTGGAGGATGGCAGCACCTGGAGGATCGACATCGAGCGAGCCCACATGGAAGAAGACACCGGCAAGCTCACCCACCTGGGCGGCGACACTGGCCGCATCTCCGGTGCGACCAGCTCGCTGGCCGATTTCAACCGGGCCGGGGTGCCGCTGATCGAAATCGTCACCAAGCCCATCGAGGGCACCGGCGAGCGGGCACCGGAAATCGCCCGCGCCTACGTCACCGCCTTGCGACAGCTGTTGCGCGCATTGGATGTTTCCGACGTCCGGATGGATCAGGGCTCGATGCGCTGCGACTCCAACGTGTCGCTGAAGCCGATCGGCGCCACCGAGTTCGGTACCCGCAGCGAGACCAAGAACGTCAACTCGCTCAAGAGCGTCGAGATCGCTGTCCGCTACGAGATGCGGCGCCAGGGTGCTGTTCTGGAGTCGGGTGGACAAGTCATCCAGGAGACCAGACACTTTCACGAGGACGGATTCACCAGCCCGGGCCGTACCAAGGAAACCGCCGAGGACTACCGTTACTTTCCCGAGCCAGACTTGGAACCGGTCGCGCCCAGCAGCGAGCTCGTCGAACGGCTGCGCCACACCATTCCCGAGCTACCGTGGTTGCGCCGCAAGCGAATTCAGCAAGACTGGGAACTCTCTGATGAGGTGATGCGCGATCTGGTCAACGCCGGCGCCGTGGAACTGGTCATCGCGACCGTCGACCAGGGAGCTTCCAGTGAGTCGGCGCGCGCGTGGTGGGGCAACTTCCTGGTGCAAAAGGCAAACGAGGCCGGTGTGGAACTCGACGAATTGCCCATCAGCCCAGCCCAAGTCGCCGCGGTCGTGGCGCTGATCGACGATGGCACGCTGACCACCAAGCTGGCGCGCCAAGTGGTTGAGGGCGTGCTGGCGGGCGAGGGCGAACCGGAGCAGGTGATGACGGCCCGCGGTTTGGCTGTGGTGCGGGACGATTCGCTGATCCAGGCCGCCGTCGATGAAGCATTGGCAGCCAACCCAGATGTCGCCGACAAGATTCGCGGCGGCAAAGTACAGGCGGCCGGCGCGATCGTGGGCGCCGTGATGAAAGCGACCAAAGGCCAAGCCGACGCCGCGCGAGTGCGCGAATTGGTGCTCGCTGCCTGCAGCTAGTTGAACATGCTGGAGAATTCGCTGAACAACGCGGCGAGCGGTTGACCCACGCCGTCCCATCCGATCGACTCGGCAATCGCTTGATCCTGCAAGAACAATGACGCGATCGGCCCGACCAACGAGGATGGAACGTCCAAAGTCGCGCAGGCAATGCTGCAGTCGCCGAGCGTATCGGTGAAGCCGATGCCGTCGATCAGCGAACCGGCCGGGCTGAGCAGCCCACCGAGATCGAGGGTCAGCGCGGCATCGGTCGTCGGCGAAGAGATCCCGAAATCCGTCAGCAGCGTGTCGAGGTTGATGTCGCCGTAGCCGTTGAGGAAGGCGTTGCTGACATTGGCCGGCATGTCGAGCAGATCGTTGAACGCGGTCGTGTAGTCGGGGCTTGCGCCGCTGAGTGCGGTTGTGATGGCGGTGATGTCGTCGTTGAGTTGCAACAGCGGGCCCAGTGTGGTGCCGAAGCTGCCCCACAAGATGCCGCTCAACGGTGATCCGGAGAAGTTGATATACGGCTCGATCTGGGAAGCCAGGTCGTCTCCGACCAAAAGCGGCAGAACGGGAATGGTCACATCCGTGCAGAGCGGGCAAAGTCCGATATTGAAGCTGAGCCCGTTGGTCAGGATGTCGATCAGTCCGTCTTTGCCCGGTAGGTCGATGTTGAAGAGGTGAGTGCCCAGGGCGCTGATGCCTATCTCGCTCTGCGTCGGATCGACCGACGTGTAGATGTAGGGCTCCGGGTTCGCGGGCTCGAACGGGTTTATCGCCGCGTTGTACGCGGTCATCAGGTCGGTTTCGATGTTCCGGTTACCGTCGAGGTACTCGGGAATGTTGGCGGCGAACTGCTGGATGTCCGCGAACGCTGCAGGGGATAGGTGGTCATAGATATCGGTCGAGTTCGCCAGTGCAGTCTGCAGCACCTGATCCCAGGAGATGTCACCGGAGACGAGCCGCACGGCACGCTGCTGCACGTCAGGGGAGCTGCTCACTGGTGCAGTGACCGGCGCGGCGATCGCGCCGGCAGCCACCACAGTGACGGCGAATCCTGCTGTGATCCATGGGCTAGCGGTGATGTTGATGGCTTCTCCTAGGCGCGTCGGCCCCCCACAGGCAGCTAGATGTTAACTGAGATCTCGCTGAGGGTTGTCTTACCGCCGAAGTTCTGGCCGGGCCCGGTCGTCGGCGCTGAACGATAAACTGCCCTGACCGCGATGAGGAAAACTCCGAAGGCTGAGCAGCGTCGCCGCGACTTGTGTGACGCGGCGATCGCCGTGTTGGCGGCCGAAGGCGCGCGCGGACTCACTCACCGCGGGGTCGACCGCTGCGCGGGTTTTCCCGAGGGAACTACGTCGTTCTATTTCCAGACCAGGACAGCGTTGCTAAGTGCTGCGATGGATCGGGTGATCGAGCTCGACGTTAGGGACTTCACCACGGCGATCGATGCAACGGACGACGATGAGGTCGACTCGCTGTTGGCGACGTTGGCTGCACAGGCGATGCGCACCGCCGTAGAGCCGGAGCGTTCGCGAGCTCGGGCTCGCTTTGAGCTGATGATGATCGCCTCCCGGGATCCCGATCTCAATGCAGGTTTCGACGGCCTGATGGAGCGCTTCGTCGCCATCAGCGAAGCCGCTGTCGCACAGTCACAACCTGTGGCTACCCGACGTGATCGAGAGCTGATCAAGGCGCAGGCGTTCGCCGTGTCCACGTTTCTGGGCGGATTCTTGTTCCAGCTAGCCCACGGTCTCACTCACTTGGACAGCGCGGAAAGACTTGAGCAGTACCTTCATTCGGTGATCGCCGGTGTCGCCGCCGATCACGCGAACAGTAAGCGTGCGTGACGATCATGGCCGGACCGCTACGCGACCATGAGTCTTCGCTTCGCGGACTGCGGCGAACGCATCGGCGACGTGGTCAAGATCGAAAGTGGGCCCGATCACGGGTGTGGGGTCAAGGTCGCCGGCTTGCAATGCGGCGATGACTTCGCGGAATTCGTCGGGCGCGTAGGCCACGGAGTATCGGATGGTGAGCTCGTTGAGAAGTGCGGTCACCGGCTCGACCGCGGTGGGTTCTGCTGCGGCGCCGGAGATGACGAGACGGCCTCGTGCTCGTAGCGCGGGTTGGCTGGCCTGGACCAGGTCCGCGATTCCGACGCACTCGAGGACGGCGTCGTAGGTTGCGGGTTCCGCGTCGACGACAGAGTGGAGCACATCAGTGGCTCCCATCGACATCGCTGACTCTCGCCGACGGGCATCGGGATCGGCGACGGTGACTCTCGCTCCGCCCTTGAGTAGCGCCCAGGCAAGCGTCGTCAGCCCAACGCCGCCGGCGCCGACGATGAGCACATCGTCGCCCGGACCTATTTCGGCGCTGTGCACGCCGTGCAGGCCGACGGCGAATGGTTCCACGAGCGGCGAATAGCTGGCCGGCAAGTCGGGCGGCAGGGCGAAGCAGTGTCGCGCCGGCACTGCGGCGTATTCGGCAAACCCGCCGGCCGGGCCCATCCCAATGTAGCTCACCTGGGCGCAGTGCGAGACAAAACCGGCGTCGCACGCCTGACATGATCCGCACGAAATAACAGGCAGCACAGCCACAATGGCACTATCGGGCCACCAGCCGGTCTTGCGTCCGGCGGCGACGACCCGCCCGCCGAATTCGTGGCCCATCACCATGCCCGCCGGCGCGAACGGCTGAGCTTTGATGTCTGATCCCGCACACCCCACACCCTTCAACTTGTATGACAAGCTGATCGGCGTCCGGGGTGGGATCGGGCAGATCGATGACCTCGAACCCTGGCTGGCCGGTGGTCACGGCCGCTTTCATTGCTGGGCTTCCTCCAGTTCGATGTCGAACACCGAGAGGTATTCGTCGAAAATCGGTTCCAAATCGGCGCGTGTCACGCCTGATCCGTCCAACGAATACGGCGCGGCCCCGTGACGGTTCTGCGGATGGCGCTCAAGCCAGTTGAGCATGGCCCTCTCAGTCACGGTGCTGAGATCGTCGCCAGCCCAGTCGTACAAGTTACGCATCACCCCGACCGGGTCGCGCATCAACTCGGCGTAGTGCAGATCGAAAAACCGGTCGTCACCGATGCGGCGCCGGGCTGCCAACGGTCGATCCACGTGTTCTCGCAACTGTTGCAACACATTCGCCACGGTCACGTTGACGTCGATGTCGGCACCGGTCGCGGCCCGTGACAAATAATTGAGCCGCAGGAATGACGCGGTGGACTGGAATGGATCGCGATGCGCCCATACGATCCGCACGTCGGGATAGGTCGCCAGCAGCGTCTCGATGTGCACTGCGTGCGACGGCATCTTCAGCGACCAAGTACCCGGCGCACGAGACTGCAATATTTGCAAGACCATTCGTTGATATTCGTAGGCACTCGACATATCCGTGCGCAGCAGCCATTCGGCGTAGGCCGGTGTGGGCATGAACGCTTCCCACAGGTAGGTCTTGAAATCCTGGCTGTGCACGAACACGCATTCGGTGGGTCCGTCGGCATCATCCCAGTGGACCAGCGGGATGTTAGCCGCCTTGAGGCCCTGTTCGAGAAGGTCGAGTTCGGCCCTCTTCTTCAGGCAGCGGGCGTCGGTACGCAACGTGTCCGGGGTTGACGGGGGCACCGAGTCTTCGGCCTCCCAGGTCAATAGTGAGCGTCGTGACGGGTCCTGATCCAGCAGATAACTGGCCAGCGACGTGCCGGTGCGCGGCAAACCCATCACCACCAACGGGTGCCTGACCGGCTCGGCGAGCACCTCGGGGTGGGTCTTGACATAGTCGACGACGCGCAGTCGATTCCAGAGCGCGTCTACGAATTGGCCATAGACGAATTCGCGCCCGCCGGGGTTGACCCCCGGCGCCGACTCGCACGAATCTACTAGGAGAGTGAGGCCCTCCCGCCAAGTGTCGCCACCGAAATCATCGAGCCCTGCCCGCTCGCACGCCCGTGTCACGAGCTGGTCGACGCCCGACGCAGAAGGTGCTTCCGCCATACCTCCAGAGGCTATACACCTGTAGAGAACAGATGTTAGGTTAGACGAAATTCGCCCAACAATCGGAGGTTTGCGGTGTCGCCGTCGCTGGACGAACTGGTCAAACAGGGCGAGGGCGACCAGGAAGCGGTCGACCTCGGCGACGGAATCTTCATGTCCCGCAACATCGCCAACAGTTATTTGATCACTACCACCGACGGCGATCTACTGATCAATACGGGGACCGATTTCGAGGCAAAGCAGATCAAAGATCGGTTCGATCGGGTCAGCCGCGGCCCGTTACGGGTGATCACCTTTACCCAAGGACATCCCGACCATGTCAGCGGGTGGAGCCTGTTCCACCAAGACGATGTCGAAACGATTGCTCATGCCAACCACCGCGACGTCCGCGAATACTGGCGCCACCTGCACCCCTTTTACGTCCGCCGGATCATGGCGCTGTGGGGCGCGTTCATGGACGTCGAATCCGTCGCCGGCACGCTGCCGCCCGAGCCGGTGCTCACGTCGTTGTTCCACGACAGCCACACGTTCGAACTCGGAGGGCGGCGCTTCGCGCTGTACTCCACACCGGGAGGAGAGACCACCGACGCCCTTGTGGTGTGGATGCCCGAACACTCCACGGTGTTCATCGGCAACCTGATGGGACCATTCTTCGGGCACGTGCCCAACCTCTATACGTTGCGCGGCGACAAGATCCGCAGCGCAATGACGTTCATGCGCTCACTGGATCGAGTCATCACATTGATGCCCGATACGCTCATCAACGGCCATGATGTGTTCCGCGGGACGGATCAGATTCTGACCACCATGACCAAGGTGCGTGATGCGACCGCCTATTTGCGTGACCGCACGATCGACGGCATGAACTCCGGCGCGGACCTGTGGACGTTGATGCGCGACGTCACCCTTCCGTCCAGCTTGGCGATGCCCGAGGTGCACGGTAAAACTGCCTGGATCGTCCGGGCCATCTGGGAAGAGCACGTCGGCTGGTTTCGTTACGAATCCACCACCGAGCTGTACGACACGCCCCCCTCGTCAGTTTGGTCCGATGTCGTCGAGCTGGCCGGCGGTACCGCCGCGCTCACCGAGCGAGCCGCAGCCCACTCCGAGAGCGGGCGCCCTTTGCAAGCTCTGCACCTCACCGACATCGTGCTCTCGCACTCCCCGGATGATCACGGTGCTAAAGCCGTCAAACATCAAGCGCTGGAACAACTCCTAGCCGCCAGCGAGCGCGAGAATCACAGCGAAGTGCAGTGGCTGGAACGAGAGATGAACGCCGCGAAGGTCGAGGAGGACAAGTGAAGGCCGAATACCTGTATCACACCGGCATAGTCGTCGACGATCTCGAAGCCACCATGGAGTCACTGCGAAAGCTGGCGGGCTACACCTGGACCGACGTCGTCACCGTCGATCAGGAAGCGGTCACACCCGACGGTGAAGTGACCATCCCGATGAAGATGGTGTACTCCGGAGTCGAACCCCGGCTCGAGCTACTGCAAACCGTCCCGGACACCGTCTGGACGCCGGCGGACTCCGGGCTGCACCACATCGGCTATTGGTCTGACGACGTCGAATTAGACTTGGCCACATTGGAATCCAACGGCTTGAGCACCGAAGTGAAGTCTTACAACCCGGACGGCTCGGGCACCTTGCTCTGGGCGTACGCCAAGGGATCCGCCGGTCCGCGCATCGAACTCGTCAGCCGCTACATGGAGCCGTTCATCGCCTACTGGTGGTCGACCGCCAACGTCACGTCAGCCTGATACGCCGTCAAGATCGCGCACTCGCCTACGGCCAACCAGCACCCGGCGCGGGGGCCGGGAACACGACAATCTGCCCCGTGGGTTGGGTCGACGGCGGGCCGCCCCACTGCTGGCCGACGACGTAGAGCAGCGGTCGATCGCCGTGACTGAGCGCGCACGCGAAGGCGCCTCTGTCCAGCTCGACCGTCGCGAGAACCTCACCGCCCTCGCGCATCCGGACGCAGCGTTGATTGGCCACGTCTGCATACCAGACCGCGCCGTCGGCATCCACGCAGATCCCGTCGGGGTGGTCTTCTCCTGCGTCGGCCCACATTCGCCGGTTGGTCAGGTCGCCGTCGGGGCCGATGTCGAAGGCGGTGAGCCGGTTGCCGTGGGACTCGGCCACGATCAGCGTCGAACCATCGGCGGTGATCGCCATTCCGTTGGGAAAAGCGAACTCGTCGGCGACGCGCCGGACGGCTCCCGCGGGCGTGACCAGCGCGATGCAGCCCAGGGCGGGCTCACCGCCGGGGAAGTCGAAGCCGATGTTGTTGACGTACGCGTTGCCGCGGGCATCCACCACGATGTCATTCCACGGCTTGTCCGAGGCCGGCGCCAGGTCTGCGTGGGTGACCAGTGAGCCGTCGGGCTCACGCCGAAGCAGCCGCCGCTGCGTCGAATCCACCACCAGCAGTCGGCCGTCAGGCAGGAAGTCGATGCACATCGGGAATGACGGCACGCTGACCACCACGTCATGGCCACCCTGGGGATTGAGCGCTATCACCTGATGCGCGCCCCAGTCGGAAAACCACAGCCGCCCGTCGTGCCAACGCGGCGACTCGCCGAACGAAATTCCCTCCATCACGACCGTCATATCAAGACAGACTGCCAGCGATGGCAAATATCATCGGTTGGATTGCGCGGACGGCGACGGCCTCCGGGTCAAGTATCAACTACTTGCTATTGATGTGGTGAGGATATACCGTCGGCTCCGAAGGCACCGGTGGGTCGTGTGAAGCCGCTGCGCAGGTAGCGGTTTCGACCGGGCGTGCAGCGGTGCCGTGCAAGATCGGACTGTGAGGAGCGACTGTGGCTCGATTCCCGAAACCTCCGGAAGGCAGTTGGACGGAGCACTACCCCGAGTTGGGTACCGGGCCGATCTCTTACGAGGACTCCATCAGTCCAGAGATCCACGAACTCGAACGCGAGGCCATCTTCAAGCGCGCGTGGCTCAATGTAGGCCGGGTGGAACAGCTTCCCCGCAAAGGTAGCTACATCACTCGGGAACTGAAGGTCGTCAACACATCGATCATTCTGGTGCGCAACGGATCCGGCGAGATCAACGCGTTTCACAACGTGTGCCGGCACCGTGGCAACAAGCTGGTGTGGAACGACATGCCGCTGGAAGAAACGCGCGGGGTGTGCCGGCAGTTCACCTGCAAATACCACGCCTGGCGTTACGACCTGGATGGCAACCTCACCTTCGTCCAGCAGGAGGATGAATTCTTCGACCTCGACAAGAGTCGCTACGGCCTGGTGTCGGTGCACTGCGATGTTTGGGAAGGCTTCATCTTCGTCAACTTCGCCAAGGCGCCCGAACAATCGCTGCGAGAATTCCTGGGGCCCATGGTCACCGGACTGGAGGGCTACCCTTTCGACAAGATGACCTCGCGCTGGTTTTATCGTTCCGAGGTCAAAGCGAACTGGAAGCTCTATATGGACGCGTTCCAGGAGTTCTATCACGCGCCGGTACTGCATGCGAACCAGTCGCCGACCGCGTATTCAAAAGCCGCTGCCGAGGCCGGATTTGAAGCCCCACACTATCGACTCGACGGACCGCACCGTCTGGTCAGCACCTCCGGTGTGCGGGCCTGGGAGATGGCAGCGGAAATGCGTAAGCCGATCGAAGACATCTGCCAAAGTGGACTGTTCGGGCCCTGGGATAAACCCGATGTGGGGCCGATGCCCGAAGGGCTCAATCCGGCGAAATGCGATCCCTGGGGCTTGGATTCGTTCCAGCTGTTCCCCAACTTCGTGATCCTGTTCTGGGGTCAGGGCTGGTATTTGACCTACCACTATTGGCCAACGTCGTTCAACAGCCACGTTTTTGAAGGCACCCTGTACTTCCCGGCGCCCCGCACCCCGCGAGAGCGGGTTGCTCAGGAACTCGCGGCGGTGTCATTCAAGGAATACGGTTTGCAGGACGCCAACACCCTCGAGGCGACCCAGACGATGATCCAGTCGCGCGTGATTGACACGTTCGTCCTCAACGACCAGGAAATCCTGCTGCGCCACCTACACAAGGAGACCGCGGCATGGATCGAGGACTACCGCCGCATCTCAACGGCAGGAGTGTGACCGCGATGCCGACCACGCTGCCCGCCGAATTCAGCGACCTCGAACCGTTCACCGAGTGGTGTCTACCGAGCGAACCCGAGCGCTACGCCAAGCGACTGGCCAGTTCGATGGTGCAGATGAAGGCGTTCTATGACGCCATCACCCCGCGAGCCGAAGAGGCCCTGGCGTACTGCGACAAGTTCGCCCTCGACGACTTGCCCGACGATGTGCAGAACCTCATGCTTCTGCTGTATTCGATGATCATGGTGTCGTTTCCGGTGGAGTGCTGGAAGCAACCCCGCGTTCCCGACTCGGGCGCCTCGACCCTGGACTGCGTGTCCGAGCCTGTTCCGTGACCGACCAGGTTGTCCTGCGGGCCGCGCGATGGGGCGACGTCGAAGCGGGTGAGATCCGTACGCCGGCGGTCGTCGTGGTTGACGACGGGCGCATCACCGCGATCAATCCCGAAGCCCCGCTGCCGGATTCGGCGACCGTCGTCGACCTTGGTGATGTGACCCTGCTGCCGGGTCTGATGGACATGGAGCTCAACCTGCTCATCGGCGGACCCGGCGGGCCGGAAGGTCTGCCGTCGCCGATGCACGGCGTGCAAGACGACCCGGCTTACCGCACGCTGCGTGGCGCGGTCAATGCGCGCACCACACTGGAGGCCGGTTTCACCACCGTGCGCAATCTCGGCCTGATGGTCAAGACCGGCGGGTATCTGCTCGACGTCGCGTTGCAGCGCGCCATCGATCAGGGTTGGCACGTGGGGCCGAGGATTTATCCCGCGGGTCACGCCGTCACGCCCTACGGCGGGCATTTGGACCCCACGGTGTTCCAGCGGCTGGCGCCCGGAGTGATGCCTTTGTCGGTCGCCGAAGGCATCGCCAATGGAGTGCCTGACGTGATCGCCTGCGTGCGTTATCAGATTCGGCACGGAGCCAAGCTGATCAAGGTTTCTGCCTCCGGGGGAGTGATGTCGCACAGCACCGCGCCGGGCGCACAGCAGTACTCCGATGCCGAATTCGCGGCGATCGCCGACGAAGCGCACCGGGCAGGAGTGCGGGTCGCGGCCCATGCCGTCGGCGACAGCGCGATTCGGGCCTGTATCCGTGCCGGAATCGACTGCATCGAGCACGGTTTCCTGGCCAGCGACGAAACCATCCAGATGATGGTCGACCACGGCACATTTCTGGTCTCGACCACCTATCTGACCGAGGCGATGGCCATCGATCGCATCGCTCCGGAACTACGCAAGAAAGCGCTCGAGGTCTTTCCGAGGGCAAAAACCATGCTGCCCAAAGCGATTGACGCCGGTGTGCGCATCGCCTGCGGCACCGACGCACCGGCAATCCCGCACGGCCACAACGCGAAGGAACTCGGCGCCCTCGTCGCACGCGGAATGACGCCGGCGCAAGCAATTCGGGCGGCCACCATCGTCGCCGCCGAACTCATCGAGGCCGACGACGAATTGGGCCGGCTCGCACCGGGATACCTTGCCGACATCATCGCCGTACCCGGAGATCCCTTCACCGATATCGACGTCACCCTCGACGTCCGGTTCGTGATGAAGAATGGGCAGATCTACAAGTCGCCAGCCGTCTGAGCGAGTGGGCGGCGGGCATGGAGGCAGATGTGGAACTCACCGACAACATTCTGTGGCTGCTCAAACAGGCCTTCTACTATTCGCTGACCACCATCAACGACGCCATGAAAGTTCATGGCGTGAGTACGGCCCAGATCGGTGTACTGCGTCAACTGGCCAACGAACCCGGATTGTCCGGGGCTGATCTCGCCCGGCGTCTGCTGATCAGCCCGCAGGGTGTACAGCTCGCTCTCACGGCGCTGCAGCGCCGAGGCTTGGTCGAGAGGAAACAGGATCCCCAGCACGCGCGCATCCTGCAGGCCTACCTGACCGGCGAAGGGCGCAAGGTCGCCGAGACCGTCGTCAGCGACGCCATCGATGCACACCAGGAAGTGTTCGGGGTACTCACCGCCGAGGAGCAACAGACGCTGCGTGACTTGCTCGGCCGGGTGGTCGAAAAGGGCACCGGCCATGAGCTGTTCACCGATCACGTGGAGGGCTGACGTGCCCGTATCCAGTCATTATCTAGTACTTGATACAAGTCGCAAGTAGTTGATACTCTTCAGGGGATGAGCGACAACCACTCAGCGACGCACGCCGGCCCGTTGTCGGCAACCGACACCACGCCCGATGAGGTCACGATCGTGCTCGACGGACGGTCGACGACGGCGCGTTACTACCGCGGCGACACGCTGCTCCAGACCGCTCGGATGGCCGGACTCAACGCGCCGTCGTCGTGTGAAACCGGCTCGTGCGCAACGTGTATCGCCCGACTCACCCAGGGCAGCGCGCGGATGCTCAACAACGACGCGCTCGAGGACGATGAGGTGGACGAGGGCTGGGTGCTGACGTGCCAGGCCTTGCCGACCAGTTCCACACTGCGGGTGGTATACGAGTGAACGAACCGGAGGGCTGAGCGCAATGGAGCGCAGGCGATGAGCAGGGTGGCCGTGGTGACCGGTGGTGCCTCGGGGATGGGCGAAGCGACCTGCCATGAGTTGGGTCGTCGCGGATTGAAAGTCGCGGTCCTTGACGTCAATGAGACTGCCGCGCAACGAGTCACCGATGATCTGCGCGCCGACGGCGTCACCGCGATCGGGGTGGGCGTCGACGTCACCGATCGTGCCGGCGTAGAGCATGCCTTCGCCAAGATTCGCAGTGAACTCGGGCCCGTGACCGTTCTGGTGACCAGCGCCGGCATGTTCGACTTTTCACCTTTCTTGGATATCAGCGTCGAATCCTGGTCTCGGATAGTCGATGTCAACCTCACTGGCACGTTCCACTGCTGCCAGGTCGCGTTGCCCGACATGGTGCACGCGAAGTGGGGCCGCATCGTGATGATCTCGTCGTCGAGCGCGCAGCGCGGGTCTCCGTTTGCCGCACACTATGCCGCGTCCAAGGGGGCGGTGATGACGTTGACGAAGTCGCTGGCCCGCGAGTACGCCGAACACGGGATCACCGTGAACAACATTCCGCCCTCGGGCATCGAGACACCGATGCAACACCAGGGTCAGGCGGCCGGGTACCTGCCGTCCAATGAGCAGATGGCCAGCAGCATCCCGCTGGGCTACCTGGGCACCGGCGCCGACATCGCCGCCGCCGTCGGATTCTTGTGCTCAGAGGAAGCGCGCTTCATCACCGGTCAAACTCTGGGTGTCAACGGCGGAGCGGTGATGTGATGACGGTCAGGAGGTTTCGATGACACGGTCAGGGCGGCCCGCGGAGGGGTCATGGACGGAGCACTATCCCGAACTGGGAACCGGGCCGGTCTCGTTCAAGGACTCGACATCAAGAGAGTTCTACGACCTGGAACGCGAGGCCATCTTCAAACGGGCGTGGCTCAACGTCGCCCGCGTCGAAGAACTGCCGCGCACCGGCAGCTACCTGACCAAAGAGATCGAAATTGTCGGCGCCTCAGTGATTCTCGTCAAGGGCAAGGATGATCAGATCCGCGCTTTCTACAACGTGTGCCGCCACCGCGGAAACAAGCTGGTGTGGAACGACTATCCCGGCGAGGAGACCCGCGGGACGTGTCGTCAATTCACCTGCAAGTACCACGGATGGCGCTACGACCTGCAGGGCGCGCTGAAGTATGTGCAGCAGGAATCGGAGTTCTTCGACTTCGACCCAACCGAATACGGGTTGCGGCCGGTGGGCTGCGACGTGTGGAGCGGCTTCATCTTCATCAACTTCGACCCGCAACCCCGCCAGACCCTCCGCGAGTTCCTCGGACCGATGATCACCGCACTCGATGATTATCCGTTCGGCAAACTCACCGAGCGTTACGACTGGGTGGCCCACAACAACAGCAACTGGAAGATCTTCGCCGACGCCTTCCAGGAGTACTACCACGTCCCCTCGCTGCACTCACAGCAAGTGCCGTCGGAAGTGCGCGACGCGGGCGCCGCATTCACCTGCGGGCATTTCCAACTCGACGGTCCACACCGATTGGTGTCCACCGCGGGGCGGCGGCGCTGGCTGCTGCCACCGGAGTACATGTATCCGATCGAGCGGGCCACGCAGAGTGGACTTGTCGGTCCGTGGCGGACACCGGACATCGGGGAACTGCCGGCCGGCCTCAACCCCGGTGGGATTGAGCCCTGGGGTATCAGCAATTTTCAGATCTTCCCCAATATCGAGATCTTGATCTATGGCGGCTGGTACCTGCTCTACCGCTACTGGCCGACTTCGCACAACACCCACCGGTTCGAGGCCTACACCTATTTTCACCCGGCGCGCACTGTGCGCGAACGCATCGAGCACGAGGTCGCCTCCGTGGTGCTGAAAGAATTCGCCCTCCAAGACGCCGGCATGCTGGGCGGCACCCAGGCGGCCCTGGAATACGGCATCGTCGACGACTTCCCGCTCAACGACCAGGAGATCCTGGTTCGTCACTTGCACAAAGTAGTCGTCGACTGGGTAGAGGCATATCGCCGTGAACACACCCCCGCGGAGGTGTGATCGTGTCAGATACGTTGTTGCCCAGCGCATTCGCTGAACTCGAGGGTTTTGCGAAGCGGTGGTGCCTGGCCACCGAGACCGAGCGGTGGGATGCTCGCGTCAGTTCGTCGATGCCCGAGTTGAAGGAGTTCTACGACGCGTTCTTCCCGCGCCTCGAAGAAGCCATCGAGTACTGCGACAAATTTCCCCTCGACGACTTGCCCGACGACGTGCTGCACCTGCTGCACATGATCTATTCGCTGATCATGGTCGCCATGGCCGTGGAGATCATGCACCAACCGGCCCCGGTCGACGCAGCCGACGCGGTCATGATCCGCACCGGCGGACCCGTGCCCTGACCAAACTCCTACCCCGCAGGCGCTCAACAATCTCCGGAAAGGAGCCGACCATGAGTCTGCTCACCATCACCAAACTCACCGACTCGGTGGGCGCCGAGGTCGTCGGCCTGGAATCGGCCACCTTGGCGGACGACTCCGTCGGGCATTCAGTGCTGGATGCGTTGGAAGACAACGGAGTTCTGGTCTTTCGCGGATTGCACCTCGACCCCGCGGCTCAGGTCGCCTTCTGCCGGCGCCTCGGTGAGATCGACCACTCCGCCGACGGCCACCACCCGGTTCCTGGGATCTATCCGATCACGCTGGACAAATCCAAAAACGCCTCGGCGGCTTATCTCAAAGCGACCTTCGACTGGCACATCGACGGCTGCACACCGTTGCACGACGAGTGCCCGCAAAAAGCCACCGTGCTCTCGGCGGTTCAGATCGCCGAACGGGGCGGCGAGACCGAATTCGCCAACTCCTACGCGGCTTACGACGCCCTCAGCGGCGATGAGAAGGCGCATTTCGCCACGGTGCGCGTGGTGCATTCCCTGGAAGCGTCCCAGAGCCGCGTGTATCCCGACCCGACACCAGAGCAGGTCGATCGCTGGCGAGCCCGCCCCACGCATGAGCATCCGCTGGTGTGGACACACCTCAGCGGCCGTAAATCCCTGGTGCTCGGCGCCTCCGCCGACTACATCGTGGGCATGGACCGCGATGAGGGCCGCGCGCTGCTCGACGGGCTCCTCACGCGAGCGACGTTGCCGGACAAGGTCTACAGCCATTCCTGGTCGATCGGCGACACCGTCATCTGGGACAACCGCGGGGTACTGCACCGCGCGGCCCCGTACGACCCCGCGTCGCAGCGTGAAATGCTGCGCACCACCGTGCTCGGTGACGAACCAATCCAATAGATCTGAGCGATTCGTGCTCGACGCCATCTGGACGTGAAACCGGTGTCGTCGCCGGTCGCCGCATTGTCATATGACTCGGAAGATGGAAACGTAGGAGTCGATGACCAGCATCGGCGACCAGCTTCACGAACAGACGGTGAGCACCGTGCTCGGCCGAATTCGGCTGCAGGTCGGTGGATCTGGTGCACCGATCGTGTTCTGGCCGAGCCTGCTGATGACCGGCGACATGTGGCACGGGGTGGCCGATGAGCTCATCGGCCAGCATCAGGTGATACTGGTCGACCCACCCGGCCAGGGCGGCAGCCAGCCACTGACGGACTTCTTCAGCTTCGAGGACTGCGCCCGCTGTGTGGCCGACATCCTCGATGGGCTCGGCCTCGAGAAGGCACACTTCGTCGGCAACTCGTGGGGCGGGATGATCGGCGCGACCTTTGCCGCGACGTATCCCGACCGGGTCGGGGGAGCGGTGCTGATGAACTGCACCGCCGGTCGTGCCGGCCTCCGTCAGAAAGTCGAATTCGCGATTTTGCTCCGCGTGGCCAAATGGGCGGGCGGAATCGGCCCGCTGCTGAATCGTTCCGTGCTGAAAGCTTTTCTGGGGCCCACCACCATGCGGCAGCGTCCCGACGTGGTGGCTCGCGTGAGCGCCACGGTGAAATCGGTCAACATCGCCTCAGCGTCGTGGGCGGTGAAGAGCGTGGTCCCACGCCGGCCTGACCAGCGTGCCCTGTTGGGCCGCATACGCACACCGGTGCTGGTTGTCGGAGGCACCGAGGACTCAACCTTCCCGCCGCGCGACGCGATCGACATGGCCGCGGCCATCCCGAACGCCTCGGTTCAGGTTCTCGACGGGGTGGCGCATCTGGCCGGACTGGAGAACCCACCGCTGGTGAGCGCGCTGGTGGAACGGTTCTTGTTCAGTGGCAGTGAGAGCGGCTCCGCGGCAAGGTAGACAAGACCTAGGTTTGACTGCGCGCCTAGGTCTGACTGCCCTCTCCTCCTCGCGCCGATGCTCGGCGCGCATCGTCGGCGAGCTAGGTCTTGTCGTCGTTGGCCCGTGGGAAGCCACCGCCCTGCGGGAACAGCGGGAACACCACGTCATCCAATTTCTCGGCGTCGCCGCTGGTCTTATTGATCGTGTCGCCCCAAATGTTGCCGTCCGGCGACATCCGCAGCGCCCACGCGTGTCCGTGCGTGTCCTGACGGACCACATCTGGCTGACCGGTGACGGAACCGGTCCCCTGCGCGAGGTGGATAGCCACCGTCTGCTTGGTGTTGACCAGGTTGATCAGCACGGTGCCGTCCAACGCCGAGCAGCCGGCAACGCCGGGCCGGTCCGGCCAGGTCCACACCGTGGAAACCTTGGAGTCCTTGGTGATCCGCTGCAGCCGGTCAGACGTGGGTGTGCGATCGGCGATGAAGAGCGAGCCGTCGACGGGGTCGGTGCACATGCCACCGCCGACGCCGAGGCCACTCAGCGCCGTCGTCGGTGGTGCCTGGTTGACTGTGGTGGGCTGCTCGATGCGAATCACCTTGCCCGCCAACGATGCCGGGTCGTTGGCCATCGCCGGGTTGCCCGCATCGCCGGTCATGATGGCCAGTGTGGTGGGACTGGTGAACATCAGTGCGCCGGTATTGCCGTTGGCGCCCTTGGGAATTCCGGTCAAGATGTCTTTCGGAGTGTCCCCGTCGGCGACTCGGATGACCCGGTTGTCAGTCGGGGTGCTGATGTAGGCGTACATCAGCCGGTCCTGCGAGTACGTCGGCGAGAGGACGATGTCCATCAGTCCACCGTCGCCGGCCGGGTCGACGGGGATGACGGTCTTGACCTTTGGCTCGGCGCTGACGGACACCTCCTTGACCACACCCGTCGTCCGCTCGGCGACCAGAGCCGACTTGCTGTCGGGCTGCATGAGCAGGCCGCTGGTGCTCTCCAGGCAACCCTGCATCACTCCGGGCGCCGGGCATTCCTTCGGGAACGGCTTGTCGGGCAGCGGGGGTGGCGGAGGCGGTGTGGAGCTCGGTGCGCCATGCCGCTCGGGTTCGGTGGTGAACGGCTGCGATTGGACATCGTTGAACTGGGCGCAACCAGCCAGAACGAGCATCGCCGAGCAGAGCACAGGAAGACTGCGCCGCCCCGACCACCACAACCGCATAGTTGCCAGATTACGGACACGTCGGTCCACGCGCCCGTGACGGGTACCGCGCGGCGTCCACATCTGCCCGCAAACACCGGCCGGCGATCCGCGGCGACTAAATCGCAACCGCGAAAGCCCCGCTCAAATCCCCGATTCGCAGGAATTTGCCTTTACCCTGGCACGGGTGAGCAGTCAATCGAAAAACGCGCATTGGCAACGACCGGACTCATCCGCGCTGCCAACGGCAGAGCGGCCGACCGCCGCGCAATTGGTCGACCCCGAAGACGACCTGCCATCAGACACTTACGCGGGCGATTTCGAGACGACCCTGATCCCGCACTACGACTCCAGTGACTCCGGCAGCGTGCGCTCGTCGAGCAGCGGAGCGGGAGTGATCGGTGGCCACGAGCCTTTGCCGTACCAGCCGCAACCGACCGGCGGACACTCGGTGTTCGCGCCCGACGGCATGGACGAGCACGACCCATTCGACGACGAGCGGATCCGCGCTGCCAGCCGTCGCGGTACTCAACATTTCGGCCTGCTGATTCTGCGAGTCGGCCTCGGTGCCGTCTTCCTCGCGCACGGGTTGCAGAAGTTGTTCGGCTGGTGGGGCGGACAGGGCCTGACCGGCTTCAAGAACGCGCTGTCCGACGTCGGCTACCAGCACGCGGACATCCTCACCTACTGCGCCGCGGGCGGTGAGATCGCCGCCGGCGTTCTGCTGGTGCTCGGCTTGTTCACGCCGATTGCCGCCGCGGGCGCGCTTGCCTACCTGACCAACAGCATGCTCGCCGGGCTGTCGGTCCAGCACGGTCACCGGTCGTTCCCGTACTTCCTGCCGAACGGACACGAGTACGAGATCTCCCTGGTCGTGATGGCCGCCGCTGTCATCCTCAGCGGGCCCGGACGCTACGGTTTCGACGCAGGCCGGGGCTGGGCGCGGAGGCCGTTCATCGGTTCGTTCGCCGCGCTGGTGGTCGGCATCGGTGCCGGCGTTGGGCTGTGGGTTTTGCTCAACGGCGCCAACCCGGTCGGCTAGGCGTACGGATTGGGGACTCGGCCGCCACTGGCCTGGGTCAGCTGCGGCAACGTTGCGAACGTCACCGCGGGTAACCGCAGCCGGTGGCCGTCTTTCAGTTGAGCGCGACCCCACGAGCCTCTGTTGAATCGCAGGCCCTCGATGTCCTCCCAGCGCACCGATCGGCTGCCGAGCAGAGTGCGCACGGTGACGCCGCTGTCGTCGGCCTGTGTGCGGAGCCGAACAATCAGCGCCGACAACAGCACCGGGATGATCAGCAGCGGAGCCGTCACCGGCCAGGTCAGCACCAGCACGAGCAGGCCGAGGGCGAAGAAACCCACTGCGAAGTGGGCCATTGGCGAAATGTTGATCACCACCGGCGATGTATGTTCGGCGTCCTCCGCAGAATCGGTGGCCATGCATGCATCATGGCATCGAGCCGGCAGGGGATCCCGGCAGCGTCGGAATTTGACGTTTGACCAGTACGGCAGCTACCGTCGTGGGGCGATGAACACATCTGGAGAGCTCGTAGTAATCCGCATGCGCGTTGGTGCCTGACTGATCAAGTCCATCAACGCGCAACCCTCGTGCAGCTGCTGAGCTGACGGGGGTTTTTTGTTGCCCGCCCCTTTCCAGAGCAAACGCAGAACAAACGAGGACAAGAGGACACCGTGAGCGCACCCGCCAAGCCTGCGTCGCAGGACGTGGCCCGTATCGCCTCCGACGCGGCCAAGCCTGCCGCCAAACCGCCGACGGTTCGGCCGAAACATGTTGCCCCTGAGCAACTTACCGGCGCACAGTCGGTAATCCGGTCGCTGGAGGAGCTCGACGTCGAGGTCATCTTCGGGATCCCCGGCGGTGCCGTGCTTCCGGTCTACGACCCGCTGTTCGACTCGAAGAAGCTGCGGCATGTGCTGGTTCGCCACGAGCAGGGCGCCGGCCACGCGGCCAGCGGGTACGCCCACGCCACCGGCAAGGTCGGCGTGATGATGGCCACTTCCGGTCCCGGCGCCACCAACCTGGTGACTCCGCTGGCCGACGCGCAGATGGACTCGATTCCGGTGGTCGCCGTCACCGGGCAGGTCGGCCGCGCGCTGATCGGGACGGACGCCTTCCAGGAGGCCGACATCTCCGGCATCACCATGCCGATCACCAAGCACAACTTCCTTGTTCGCGACGGCGACGATATCCCCCGGGTGATGGCCGAGGCCTTCCACATCGCTGCCAGCGGGCGGCCGGGCGCGGTGCTCGTCGACATCCCGAAAGATGTGCTGCAGAGCCCGTGCACCTTCAGTTGGCCGCCACGGATGGATCTGCCCGGCTACAAGCCGAACACCAAGCCGCACAACCGTCAGATCAACGAGGCCGCCAAGCTGATCGCGGCCGCACACAAACCGGTGCTCTACGTCGGCGGCGGGGTCATCCGAGGCGAGGCCACCGAGGAGTTGCGCGAACTGGCCGAGCTGACCGGCATCCCGGTGGTCACCACGTTGATGGCGCGCGGTGCCTTCCCGGACAGCCACCGCCAGCACCTGGGCATGCCGGGTATGCACGGCACCGTCTCGGCGGTGGCCGGGCTACAACGTAGCGACCTGCTGATCGCGCTGGGCACCCGTTTCGACGACCGGGTCACCGGTCAACTCGACTCGTTCGCACCTGAGGCCAAGGTCATTCACGCCGACATCGACCCCGCCGAGATCGGCAAGAACCGCCATGCCGATGTGCCGATCGTGGGCGACGTCAAAGCCGTCATCATCGAGCTGATCGCCGCACTGCGGCACCACGAGGCGTCGGCGAGGATGGACATCGCCGATTGGTGGACCTATCTCGATGAGGTGAAGGCCACCTACCCGTTGAGCTACGGACCACAGAGCGACGGCAGCCTGAGCCCGGAGTACGTCATCGAGAAGCTGGGCGAGATCGCCGGTCCCGACGCGATCTACGTCGCGGGGGTCGGCCAGCATCAGATGTGGGCCGCGCAGTTCGTCTCCTACGAGAAGCCCCGAACCTGGCTCAACTCCGGCGGTCTGGGCACCATGGGCTTCGCCATTCCGGCGGCCATGGGCGCCAAGTTCGCCCGCCCGGACGCCGAAGTGTGGGCGATCGACGGCGACGGCTGCTTCCAGATGACCAACCAGGAGTTGGCCACCTGCGCGATCGAGGGCGCACCGATCAAGGTGGCGTTGATCAACAACGGCAACCTCGGGATGGTGCGCCAGTGGCAGACGCTGTTCTATAAGGAGCGTTACTCGCAGACCGACCTGGCCACCCACTCGCGCCGGATCCCCGATTTCGTGAAGCTGGCCGAGGCGCTGGGCTGCGTCGGATTGCGTTGCGAGCGTGAGGAAGACGTCGTCGACGTGATCAACCAGGCCCGGGCGATCAACGACCGCCCGGTGGTGATCGACTTCATCGTCGGCGCCGATGCGCAGGTGTGGCCGATGGTGGCCGCCGGGACCAGCAACGACGAGATCCAGGCCGCCCGCGGCATCCGCCCGCTCTTCGACGACGGAACCGAGGGGCACGCCTGATGCGCGCCGGCGACGATCAACAGGGCAGTGCGATCCGAAAGGGTCAGGAGGATTGGCGCATATGACCGGATCGACGAGGACGCACACCCTTTCGGTGTTGGTCGAAGACAAACCCGGTGTGCTGGCCCGCGTCGCGGCCCTGTTCTCCCGCCGTGGGTTCAACATCGAGTCGCTGGCGGTCGGTGCCACCGAGCAGAAGGACATGTCGCGGATGACGATCGTGGTCTCCGCCGAAAGCACCCCGCTCGAGCAGATCACCAAGCAGCTCAACAAGCTGATCAACGTCATCAAGATCATCGAGCAGGACGACCACACCTCGGTGTCGCGTGAGTTGGCGCTGATCAAAGTCCGCGCCGACGCCGGAAGCCGCAGTCAGGTGATCGAGGCCGTGAACCTGTTCCGCGGCAAGGTGATCGACGTGTCGCCGGAATCGCTGACCATCGAGGCGACCGGCGACCGCGGCAAGTTGGAAGCGCTGCTGAAGGTGCTCGAGCCGTTCGGCATCCGCGAAATCGCCCAATCGGGAGTGGTGTCGCTTACCCGGGGACCACGCGCTATCGGTACCGCAAAATAACCCATTCAATTCGAAAAGCCAATAACGAAGGAGACATTCAGGTGGCTTTGGAGATGTTCTACGACGACGACGCGGACCTGTCGATCATTCAGGGCCGCAAGGTCGGTGTCATCGGCTACGGCAGCCAGGGGCACGCGCACTCACTGAGTCTGCGCGACTCCGGAGTCCAGGTGCGGGTCGGGCTGAAGGAGGGCTCGAAGTCGCGGGCCAAGGTCGAGGAGCAGGGCCTGACCGTCGACACCCCAGCCGAGGTGGCCAAGTGGGCCGACGTGATCATGCTGCTGGCGCCCGACACCGCGCAGGCCGACATTTTCAAAAACGACGTCGAGCCCAACCTGAAGGACGGCGACGCGCTGTTCTTCGGTCACGGACTCAACATCCACTTCGACCTGATCAAGCCGCCCGGCAACGTGACCATCGCGATGGTGGCGCCGAAGGGGCCGGGCCACTTGGTGCGTCGGCAGTTCGTCGACGGCAAGGGTGTGCCCGCGCTGATCGCCGTCGACCAGGACCCGAACGGCAACGGCGAGGCGCTGGCGCTGTCCTACGCCAAGGCCATCGGCGGCACCCGCGCCGGCGTCATCAAGACCACCTTCAAGGACGAGACCGAGACCGACCTGTTCGGTGAGCAGGCCGTGTTGTGCGGTGGCACAGAGGAATTGGTGAAGACCGGTTTCGACGTCATGGTCGAGGCCGGCTACCCGCCGGAGATGGCCTACTTCGAGGTGTTGCACGAGCTCAAGCTGATCGTCGACCTGATGTACGAGGGCGGCATCGCCCGGATGAACTACTCGGTGTCCGATACCGCGGAGTTCGGTGGGTATTTATCCGGCCCGCGGGTGATCGACGCCGACACCAAGGAGCGGATGCGCGCCATCCTGCGCGACATCCAGGACGGCAGCTTCACCAAGAAGCTGGTCGCCAATGTCGAGGGCGGCAACAAGCAGCTCGAGCAGCTGCGCAAGGAGAACGCCGAGCACCCGATCGAGGTCACCGGCAAGAAGCTGCGCGACCTGATGAGCTGGGTCGACCGCCCGATCACCGAGACCGCCTAGCGGCCAGATTTCGTCGAGATCGACGTTAGCGCAACAAGTTTCGGCGTGTCGTCGCGCTAGCGTCGATTTCGCGTTCAGCCCGCCAGCCGGCCCGCGAACGTCACCACTCGACGCGCCAAATGGTCGAGAGCGGTGTTGGTCGCGTCGCCGATCTCGTCGATGTTGTCGTGAGTGGCGACCAGGCTGGCCCCATATGGATTGCCGTCGACGAACTTGCACGGGTCGGTGTATCCGGGCGGGACGATGATGCCACCCCAGTGGATCAACGTGATGTAGAGCGACAGCAGCGTCGTCTCCTGGCCGCCGTGCGCGGTGTTGGAGGACGTATAGCCGGCATAAACCTTGTCCGACAGCTTGCCCTGGGACCACAGTCCACCCAGCGAATCGATGAAGGTGCGCAATTGGGCTGCGGGGGAGCCGAACCGCGTGGGCGTTCCGAAGATCGCCGCATCGGCCCACACGATGTCCTCACCGGTCGCGGCGGGAAGATCCTTGGTCGCTTCGTAGTTGGCCGTCCAGGCCGGATTGTGGGCGAACGATTCCGGGTCGTGCGTCTCGGCGACATGGCGCAGGCGGACGTCGGCGCCCGCCGCCTCAGCTGCCGCGGCGACACGCTTGGCCATCGTCGTGCCGTGGCCGGTGGTGGAGTAGTAGATGATCGCCAGGTTCGTCACGGCATCATCGTAGGCAAAGGCGATGGCTCAGAGGCATCGAAATCGACGCGAGCGGGCGCCGTTTCGGCGTGTCGTCGCGCTAGCGTCGATCTCGCTCGTCGGGCGGGTCGACGCGAACGCCGAACACCGGTTGCCGCACCTCACCATTGCTGAATTCCGCGCACCACGGAAGGTGTCCGTGCTCGTCGGGCCAGACCAATTGCAGAGCCCGCAGATCGGGGCCGTAGATCGAGTACGCGAATTTCAAGTGGGCGATCGGGTGCTGCACCTGGACGAATTCGAGCAGGAGTTCACCGCCGATCAGCATCCGCTCGCCCGGTACCGGCCGTCCTCCGCGCACGAGATACTTGGCGACGGTGTCGAGCACAAGGTTCGCGCGCTCCTGCGGCATCCCCGTCACCAACAGTTCGGGCAGGCCGCGCTCGTGTAATCCGATCGTGTAGGCGAACGGTGTGCGGTCATCCTGAATGAACTGCGCGGTCCAACCGTTCTCCTTGACCTTCTCGTAAATGAGCTCCAGCCACTCGTTGAGGGTGGCGTCGGGGTGATCGCATTTCCAGCACATGGGGGTTTCTCCTGTCGTCGCGCTTGTCGACAGGATGCACTCGGGCACCGACACGCGGAGCCCCGTGCCAAACGTGCACTAGCCGCTTGACAACACACGTGATTTTCTCGCACTGAATACACGTTCGACGCTGCTAGAAGGCCCAACAGGCGACCGTGGCGCAAGCCGGCACAACCGCGACCATTAGGCTGGCCCGCGTGAGCCTGCCTGTTGTTCTCATCGCTGACAAACTTGCCGAATCAACCGTCGAAGCCCTGGGCGACCAGGTCGAGGTGCGCTGGGTGGACGGCCCGGACCGCGAGAAGCTGCTCGCGGCGGTGCCCGAAGCCGACGCCCTCCTGGTCCGCTCGGCGACCACCGTCGACGCCGAGGTGCTCGACGCCGCGCCGAAACTGAAGATCGTCGCGCGCGCCGGCGTCGGGCTGGACAACGTGGACGTCAAGACCGCCACCGAACGCGGTGTGCTGGTGGTCAACGCGCCGACGTCGAACATCCACAGCGCCGCCGAGCACGCCCTGGCGCTGCTGCTGTCGGCCGCCCGCCAGATCCCCGCGGCCGACGCCTCGCTGCGCGAGCACGCCTGGAAACGCTCGTCGTTCTCGGGCACCGAAATCTTCGGCAAGACCGTCGGAGTCGTCGGGCTGGGTCGCATCGGGCAGTTGGTCGCGCAGCGGCTGGCCGCTTTCGAGGCCCACATCGTGGCCTATGACCCCTACGTGTCGGCGGCGCGCGCGGCCCAACTCGGTATCGAGTTGCTCTCGCTCGACGACCTGCTCGGACGCGCCGACTTCATCTCTGTGCACCTGCCGAAAACACCTGAGACCGCAGGGCTGATCGACAAAGCGGCGCTGGCGAAAACCAAGCCCGGCGTCATCATTGTCAACGCCGCCCGCGGTGGGCTGATCGACGAGGCCGCGCTGGCCGAAGCCATCACCACCGGACACGTGCGCGCCGCCGGTCTCGATGTGTACTCCAAGGAGCCGTGCACCGACAGCCCGCTGTTCGAGCTGTCCCAAGCCGTAGTGACACCGCACCTCGGCGCATCGACCGAAGAAGCCCAGGATCGGGCCGGGACTGATGTGGCGGCCAGCGTCAAGCTCGCGCTGGCGGGGGAGTTCGTCCCCGACGCCGTCAACGTCGGCGGTGGAACGGTTAGCGAAGAAGTCTCGCCGTGGCTTGATCTGGTTCGCAAGCTCGGTCTGCTGGCCGGTGCACTCACCGAGGAACTGCCGAATTCGCTGTCGGTGCAGGTTCGCGGTGAGCTGGCCGCCGAAGACGTTGAGGTGCTCCGCCTTTCGGCGCTGCGCGGACTGTTCTCGGCCGTCATCGAGGACCAGGTGACGTTCGTCAACGCCCCGGCCATCGCCGAAGAGCGGGGGGTGGCCGCTGACATCAGCACCGCCACCGAGAGCCCCAATCACCGCAGCGTCGTCGATGTTCGCGCCGTGGCCGCCGATGGTTCGGTCGTCAACGTGGCCGGTGCGCTGTCCGGCCCGCAGCAGGTCGAAAAGATCGTGCAGATCAACGGACGCAACTTCGACCTGCGCGCACAGGGCATCTATCTCGTCATCAACTACGGCGATCAGCCTGGGGCACTGGGCAAGATCGGCACGCTGCTGGGCGCCGCGGGCGTCAACATCCAGGCCGCTCAACTGTCCGAGGACGCCGAGGGCCCGAGCGCAACGATCCTGCTGCGCGTCGACCGCGACATCCCCGCCGATGTCCGCGCCGAGATCCGCTCCGCCGTGGCGGCCAACAAACTCGAAGTGGTTGACCTGTCGTGAAACTCGCGATCATCCCGGGGGACGGGATCGGGCCCGAGGTGATTGCCGAGGCGGTCAAGGTTCTCGACGCGGTACTGCCCGGAGTCGAGAAGACGCACTACGACTTGGGTGCCAAGCGATTTCACGCAACCGGCGAATTGCTTCCCGATTCGACGATCGCCGAACTCCGCGGGCATGACGCCATCCTGCTGGGTGCGATCGGCGACCCATCGGTAGCCAGCGGGGTGCTGGAGCGAGGGTTGTTGCTACGGCTGCGATTTGAGCTCGACCACTACGTCAACCTGCGGCCGGGCCGGCTGTACCCGGGTGTGAGCAGCCCGCTTGCCGGTAACCCGGACATTGACTTCGTGGTGGTCCGCGAGGGCACCGAAGGCCCCTACACCGGGACCGGCGGCGCGATCCGCGTCGGCACCCCACACGAAGTGGCGACCGAGGTCAGCACCAACACCGCTTTCGGGATCCGCCGCGTGGTGAAAGACGCCTTCGCGCGAGCCCAGCTGCGTCGCAAGCATCTAACGCTGGTGCACAAGACGAACGTGCTGACGTTCGCCGGGTCGCTCTGGTCGCGGACCGTGCAGGAGGTGGGTGAGCAGTATCCCGGCGTCGAGGTGGCCTATCAGCACGTCGACGCCGCCACCATTCATCTGGTCACCGACCCCGGCCGCTTCGACGTGATCGTCACCGACAACCTGTTCGGCGACATCATCACCGACCTGGCCGCGGCGGTATGCGGTGGTATTGGATTGGCGGCCAGCGGAAACATCGACGCGACCCGTACCAACCCGTCGATGTTCGAGCCGGTGCACGGCAGCGCTCCCGACATCGCGGGCCAGGGGATCGCCGACCCGACCGCCGCGATTATGTCGGTGGCGCTACTGCTTTCCCACGTCGGCGAAGACGCTGCCGCCGCGCGAGTGGACCGGGCCGTGGCTGCCCATCTGGCCAGTCGCCCGAGCGAAAAGCTATCCACCGCCGAAGTCGGCGAAAGGATTGGGTCCGCGCTCTAGTCTCCAGACCGGGCGGCAACGTCTTGGCCGGCACGATTGGCACCGCCAGTAGCGGGAAAACCCGCACACAGCGCGAACGCCAGCGGATAGCCCGATCCGGCGATCAGGTCGCCGAGTACCGGCGGCGTGCCGGCGGCCATCAGCCGCTGATAGGTGTTCTGCAGACCCAGCGACCGCCCGCTCCAGAACGGTCCGGCGTATTCGGTGATCGCGGTGGACTCCAGGCCGTTGTCGAGCGCTCGACGACGACGGCTACGCGACCATCAGCGGCACGGCGATCAACAAATGCAGATGATCGGCCAACGCCAACCCGGCCATGCATCACGACGCCTGCGACGGCAATTATGCGGACCGGACGCAGCCGGGAGCCGACCCGGTCCGACCATCGTCCGACCAAGATCCGGCCCGCCGCGCCGAGCACCTGCGACACCGTGACGACACAGCCCGCCGCGAAGATCGAACACCGGTAATTCGCGATCAGCCAGATCAGCATGAACGTCACGGTCAGCGTCTGCGGCACCGTCAACAGCGCTGAGGTGGCGTGGATTCGGCGTAACACCCACGACCTGCGATAGGGGTTGGCCAGCTCTTGTTCGGAGGCTTCTGCCCGTTCCTTGCGTGGTGGATCCTTGATGGCCACCACACTGAGCACCGCCGCTGCCGCACACAACACGGCCGGGAAGATCATGCCCGACACCGCTGACCGGCTGCGCTCGGCGAGTATCGGAATGACCAACGCGCCCAACGCAATTCCCAGCGGCTGCGCGGTCTGGCGGACGCCCATCGCCAGCCCGCGTTGCTCCGGTGGGAACCATCCGGAGACCAGCCTGCCGCCGGCCGAGTTGCAGCTGGCGGCCGCCATGCCGCCCAGGAAGAGCCATGCCGCGAATGCGACCATCGAGTGGCTGGTCGTTGCACCGTAGGCGGCGGCCGCTGTCAGCGCCGAGCCGATCGTCATCACGACGCGTTCGCCCACCCGGTCGAGCAGACAACCCCACAGGATCAGTGTCGCGACCATGCCGAAGCTCGGCATCGACGACAGCAACCCAGCCTCGGCCAGTGGCGTGCCCAGATCGTCTTCGAGAGCGGGGATCAGAAAGGCGACGCCGTTGATGAACACGAACGCGCTTGCCGTCACCAGCAACGAGATGACGACGATGGCCCAGCGTCGGGCTGCGCCGGGTCCGACGCTGACGGTCGAGTCCGTCGGCATCGATCAATGCTCGCACAGCAATGTGAGCGCTGTGGCCAAAGCGACGACCGGCCCGGCCGTGCGGATCCGGGCTGACGATCACTAGGGTCAGACAAATGCGCCTTGGTCGAATTGCCAGTCCCGATGGCGTCGCGTTCGTCTCCATCGAGGGCGAGTCACGACGACATGACCGTTCGCGAGATCGCCGAGCACCCCTTCGGCACTCCAACTTTCACGGGTCGCTCCTGGCCGCTGGCCGATGTGCGGCTGCTGGCCCCGATCCTGGCCAGCAAGGTGGTCTGCATCGGCAAGAACTACGCCGATCACATCGCCGAGATGGGCGGCGAGGCGCCGGCCGACCCGGTGATCTTCCTCAAACCCAACACTGCGATCATCGGACCCAACGTGCCGATTCGGTTGCCGTCCAACGCATCGCCAGTGCACTTCGAAGGTGAGCTGGCGGCTGTCATCAGCCGGCCCTGCAAGGACGTCACGGCTGACCGGGCAGCCGAGAGCATCCTCGGCTACACGATCGCCAACGACGTGTCCGCGCGCGATCAGCAAAAATCCGACGGCCAATGGACCAGGGCCAAGGGCCACGACACGTTCTGCCCGGTCGGGCCGTGGATCGAGACCGACGTCGACCCGGCCGATCTGGAATTGCGCACCGAGGTCAACGGCGAGGTCAAGCAGGACAGTCGCACCTCGCTGATGATCCACGACGTCGGCGCGATCGTGGAGTGGATCTCCGGGGTGATGACGTTGCTGCCGGGCGATCTCATCCTGACCGGCACACCCGCGGGCGTGGGTCCGATCGTGGACGGCGACACCGTCAACATCACCATCTCGGGAATTGGAACCCTGTCGAATCCTGTTGTACAAAAGCCGAATTCGTAACGCCGGCAATCGACTCGAACTTCGCGGCACCCGGTGTGCCCGGTGTCATGGGATCGGTGACGCGAGGCGTCGAAGCTCAGGCGCCGCGGGGAGTCGGGCGCTGGTGAGAGGTGAGTCGTTTGTTTGGTAGTCTGCTCGTCGGCCCACAACGGCTGGCAGCACCGCCCGTACGACCGCTCAGCGGCTACTGGCGAGCCGCTGACCAGCGGTTTTAGGTAGCCAATGGGGTATGGTGTAATTGGCAACACAGCGGTTTCTGGTACCGCCATTCTAGGTTCGAGTCCTGGTACCCCAGCAATGTTTTTCCAACGTTGTTCCGCCGCCTAGCGATTAGGTGGGCGTTGGGCAGTGAGCTATGCTGGCTGCTCGGATCGGTTCCGGCCCCGTCGTCTAGCGGCCTAGGACGCCGCCCTCTCACGGCGGTAGCGTGGGTTCGAATCCCATCGGGGCTACTCATCCTTCAAGCGAGCTGCATGGCAGCTTTCACTAGCTCGCGGCAGGTGCGGTCGAACCGCCCACCGGCATCGCCGGAATTCCGAGCTTGCGGTGATCCCACGATCGTGTGCGCTGGCCGACGATGCGCACCGCGACCCGCTTGTTCATCATCATGTCGACCGCGGGCTTCATCTCGTCGGTGTAGGGCCCGGTGTAGCGCTCCCACACACTGACGCCGACGCGGAAGACGGCGTCCGGCTCGTCGACGATCTCAGCGACTCCTTCGAAGGACACCCCGCGCAGGGTGTCGTAGGTGTCGCCGTCCTCGATCATGAAGCTCACCCGAGGATCGCGTTTGAGGTTCACGGCCTTTTGCGACTTCTCTTTGGTCTCCAGCCAGATCTCGCCGTCGACCACGCCGTACCACATCGCGGTCAGATGCGGCTGCCCGTCCGGCCCGATGGTGGCCAGCGTGCCGGTACGGCTACTAGTGACGAAATCGGTGATCTCCGCCTCGGACATGACGATCTGCGCACGCTGCTTCGTTCCCATCGCGACAGTGTCTCAGGTCACGAATTGCTGCGTGTCACAACCGCCTGGTCAGTGCGTCTGCGGCGGCCAGCAGATCGGCGGCCCAGCGTGCGCCCGGCCGGCGGCCCATGCGATCGATGGGGCCCGACACCGAGATGGCGGCGATCACCGAACCGTTGGCATCGCGCACCGGCGCAGACACGCTGGCCACCCCGGGCTCGCGTTCGGCTGCGCTCTGCGCCCAGCCCCGTCGCCGTACTTCGGCCAGCGTGCGGTCGCTGAACTTCGCGTCCGGCAATACCGCTGCCCGGGTTGCGTCATCGCCGAAAGCCAACAGCACCTTGGCGCCCGAACCGGCCGTCATGGGCAGGCGTGCGCCGACCAGGACGGTATCCCGAAGGCCCGCAGGCGGTTCCATCGCTGCGATACAGATCCGCGAAGTGCCTTCGCTGCGGTACAGCTGCACGCTCTCGCCGGTGATCTCACGCAACCGTGGCAGCACCGCCGCGCCGGCTGCCAGCAGGGGATCGTTGACCTGAGCCGCCAGTTCGGTGAGCGCTGGGCCCAGCCGCCATCGCCCCTCGGCGTCGCGCGCCAGCAGGCGGTGAACCTCCAAGCCCGCGGCCAAGCGATGAGCGGTGGCCCTGGGCAGGCCGGTGCGGCTGCACAATTCGGCCAGCCCGCAGGGTGATTCCGCGATCGTCTGCAATACCCCCACGGCTTTGTCGAGAACGCCGATGCCGCTATCCTGTCTCACAGAGAGATACTAACGTCTCGCATAGTGAGATCAACGAATTGGGATGAGCTCGTGACGAAAACTCCTGTCCCGGACAATGCCGGGCGTCCGCGCACGCTGGCGGAGAAGGTTTGGGACGACCACGTGGTGTCGTCGGGTGGCGGCACCGAGCCCGACCTGATTTACATCGATCTGCATCTGGTGCACGAGGTGACCAGTCCGCAGGCCTTCGATGGCTTGCGACTGGCGGGCCGACCGGTGCACCGCCCAGATCTGACGCTGGCGACCGAAGATCACAACGTGCCGACGATCGACATCGACAAGCCGATCGCTGATCCCGTCTCCCGCAATCAGGTGGAGACATTGCGGCGTAACTGCGACGAATTCGGGATTCGGCTCTATCCGATGGGTGACATCGAACAAGGCATCGTCCACGTCGTCGGCCCACAATTGGGCCTGACCCAGCCGGGCATGACCGTCGTATGCGGCGACAGCCACACCTCGACGCACGGCGCGTTCGGCGCAATCGCAATGGGCATCGGCACTTCCGAGGTCGAGCACGTGCTGGCGACGCAGACACTTCCGCTTCGACCGTTCAAGACGATGGCTGTCAACGTCGACGGGCAGCTGCCGGCCGGCGTGACCGCCAAAGACGTCATTCTGGCGGTCATCGCCAAGATCGGCACCGGTGGCGGCCAGGGCCACGTCATCGAATACCGGGGCAGTGCCATCGAATCCCTGTCGATGGAAGCCCGGATGACGATCTGCAACATGAGCATCGAAGCCGGCGCCAGGGCGGGAATGGTGGCACCGGATGCCACTACCTACGAATTCCTGCGGGGGCGTCCGCATGCCCCGACGGGTGCGCAGTGGGATGCCGCGCAGGCCTATTGGGACCAACTGCGCACCGACGACGGCGCCGAGTTCGACACCGAGGTCTATCTGGACGCCTCATCGTTGACCCCGTTCGTGACGTGGGGGACCAACCCGGGACAAGGCGTGCCGTTGGGCGCCGCCGTCCCCGACCCCGAGCTGATGACCGACGACCACGAGCGACAGGCGGCCGAGAAAGCGCTGGCGTACATGGACCTTCGGCCCGGTCTTCCGATGCGCGAGATCGCCGTGGACACGGTGTTCGTCGGATCGTGCACCAACGGCCGCATCGAGGATCTGCGTGCTGTCGCAGACATCCTGCGTGGCCGAAAAGTGGCCGACGGCGTGCGGATGCTGGTTGTGCCCGGCTCGATGCGTGTCCGCGCGCAGGCCGAAAGTGAAGGCCTGGGCCAGATCTTCACCGCCGCGGGCGCCGAGTGGCGTCAGGCCGGCTGCTCCATGTGTCTGGGCATGAACCCCGACCAGCTCGCGCCGGGGGAGCGCTGCGCGGCAACGTCAAACCGGAATTTCGAAGGCCGCCAGGGCAAGGGCAGCCGTACGCATCTGGTGTCACCGGCGGTTGCCGCCGCCACCGCGGTGCGCGGAAAGCTCTCCGCGCCGGACGACTTGAACTGACGACAGGGGTAATCAACATGGACGCTTTTCACACCCACACCGGGATCGGAGTGCCGCTGCGGCGGTCCAATGTCGACACCGACCAGATCATTCCCGCGGTCTATTTGAAGCGTGTAACACGAACAGGTTTCGAGGATGGATTGTTCGCGGCATGGCGCAACGATCCGTCTTTCGTGCTCAATCTCAGCCCATTCGACAGAGGTTCAGTACTGGTGGCAGGACCGGATTTCGGCACCGGCTCCTCCCGCGAGCACGCGGTGTGGGCGCTTATGGACTACGGCTTCCGGGTAGTGATCTCGTCGCGGTTCGGTGACATTTTTCGTGGCAATGCGGGGAAGTCTGGCCTGTTAGCGGCCGAAGTTGCTCAAGATGATGTGGAACTTCTTTGGAAGCTCATCGAGGGCAATCCGGGGTTGGAACTCACTGTAAATCTTCAAGATCGGAATGTGTCGGCGGGAACGGTGGTGGTGCCGTTCAAGATTGACGATTACACCGCATGGCGTCTACTCGAAGGTCTCGACGACATAGCCCTTACGCTGCGGAAATACGATCAGATCGAAGCCTTCGAGGCGGGCCGCCCGGACTGGAAGCCAAAGACTTTGCCCGTTTCCTAACGGCTCGATTGAGCCCGAATTTGCGGCGCCCCAGGGCCGTATTTGACCGCCGCGCCACCTCCCAAGGGCGGCAAGCGGATTCCTAAAAAGTTCGCCAGGAACTACTGAAATTGCGCGTGGCTCTTGGAAATCAGGCACCTCAGGGTTTACCGTGTTTGCTAGTCGGTCCAAACGAGGACCACTAGCTTCGGAGGATTTGCATGAACAAAGCAGAGCTCATCGATGTACTCACAGAGAAATTGGGCTCAGACCGTCGGCACGCAACCGCGGCCGTCGAGAATGTTGTCGACACGATTGTGCGCGCGGTTCACAAAGGCGAGAGTGTCACCATTACTGGGTTCGGAGTTTTCGAGCAGCGGCGCCGCGCGGCCCGCGTTGCCCGTAATCCCCGCACTGGCGAGACAGTAAAGGTGAAGCCAACCTCCGTGCCGGCCTTCCGGCCCGGCGCACAATTCAAAGCGGTTGTGTCTGGCTCGCAACGGCTCCCGGCGGAAGGACCAGCAGTGAAGCGTGGTGTTGTCGCAAGCGGTGGGGCCAAGAAGGTGGCCAAGAAAGCACCCGCCAAGAAGGCGGCTGCGAAGAAGGTCGTCAAGAAGGCTCCCGCCAAGAAGGCGGCCGTGAAGAAGGTCGTCAAGAAGGCTCCCGCCAAGAAGGTCGTGAAGAAGGCCCCGGCCAAGAAGGCGGCCGTGAAGAAGGTCGTCAAGAAGGCTCCCGCCAAGAAAGCAGTGACGAAGCGGGCTCCGGCCAAGAAGGCCACCAAGGCTCCGGCCAAGAAGGCCGCAGCACGTCGTGGTCGTCGCTAAGCACTAACCACATCAAACGCAGATTCGCCGCGGAACCGGCTCGCACTGAGCCGCCCGCGGCGAATTTGCGTGTCAGGTCACGACGTTGGAGGCCAGCGCGGTGCCGATGTGATCGGCTGCGATCAACCGCCCGTTTGCCAACGAGAGCACCCACGTACTGCCCTTGCGGTTGCGTGACTTGTCCGGGCGCACTCCCTCGCGCTCACACCACCACGCGATCAGGTCGGGAATCACCTTGCCCTGCGTGCAAATCACCGGCGTGCGATGTGATTCGGCAATCTGCAGGGCCCGCCGCCGGCCACGTTTGGGGTTGTCGGCGTACGCCTCTTCGGTCAGCGTCGGCTCGTTGTTGATCGTGACACCCAGCTCCTCGGCCAAGGGCTCAACCGTCTGATGGCAGCGCACCCGATCCGCGGAATAGACATCGGTGGGCCCGAACGTCGCCAGCTGTGCTACGAGCGCCTCCGCCTGCGCTCGGCCCTTCTTGTCCAACGGCCGGATCTTGTCGTCACCGGAGAACCGGGACTTGCTACCCGCGGTGCCATGACGCACGATCAGGACCGACTTGGTGTCCGCCGGATGTTTGGCCCACCGCCGCAATACCTTTCGGTCGTACGCGTACGACACCTTCTTGATCGCGGCCGCGGCCGACAACCAGATCAGATCGTCCACTTCGTTGTTGGGGGCGAAGCTGCCACCGATGCTGCGTGCCGACCAGTACTGCACCTTCTTCGTACGCGGGTCGATGGGATAACTCACCGTCGCGATCCGGCGGCCCAACTGAACGTGGTGCCCGGTCTCTTCGAGGACCTCACGAACAGCGGTCACCGGCTCCGTTTCGCCGGGGTCGACCTTGCCCTTGGGCAGCGACCAGTCGTCGTAACGCGGACGGTGGATCACCGCAACTTCTTCGGCGGACTCGCGGTGCCCGGGTCGCCACAGCACGCAACCGGCTGCGAGAACGATCTTGCCCGCCGAGCGACTCGACGAGGATTGTGTCGACACCTGAACTCCTGCAGGTCGATTCGAGCCCCGGGGACCCGCGGCCAGAAGTCTAAAGGCTGCGCGTCAGCTAGCTACTGCGGTGCTTTTCCATCTGCGCCACCTGGTGGTCGCGAACCGAGTGGCCGGCCTCCGGCAACGCCTTCCACTGGCCTTCCGGTCCCAATTCCCAGCAGCGCGTTGCGGGATCCAGGGCCGACTCGAGGATGTCGTTGAGTTGAGCGGTCAATCGGGGATCTTTGACCTGAACCAGGACCTCGACGCGGCGATCCAGATTCCGATGCATCATGTCAGCACTGCCGATCCAAAATTCGTTGATGGCGCAGAAATTGAAGATCCGTGAATGCTCCAGATACTGTCCGAGAATCGATCGCACGGTGATGTTTTCCGAGAAACCCGGTACACCCGGACGCAACGCGCAGATTCCGCGCACCACAACATCGACGCGGACGCCGGCCTGCGACGCGCGGTAGAGCGCGTCGATGACCTGCTCGTCGACGAGGGAGTTCATCTTCAGCCGGATGTGTCCCTTGCCGGTTTCGGAGTGCGCGGCGATCTCCCGGTCGACGCGTTCGATGATTCCGTTGCGGATCCCGTGCGGCGCAACCAGAAGATTGCGATACGAGAGCTTGCGTGAATAACCGGTCAACGTGTTGAACAGGTCGGTCAGGTCGGCGCCGATGTCGGCATCGGCGGTCAGCAGCCCGAGATCCTCATACAGCCTGGCCGTTTTGCTGTTGTAGTTGCCGGTTCCGATGTGGCAGTAACGCCGGATCGTCGAACCTTCGCGCCGGACCACCAGACATGTCTTGCAGTGCGTTTTCAAACCGACGAGTCCGTACGCCACGTGAACGCCCGCCTGCTCGAGTGCACGGGCCCACTTGATGTTGGCTTGTTCGTCGAACCGGGCCTTGATCTCCACCAACGCCACGACCTGCTTTCCGGCGGCCGCGGCTTCGATCAGCGACCGCACGATCGGCGAGTCACCCGAGGTGCGATACAGCGTCTGCTTGATCGCCAGCACGTTTGGGTCGGCGGCGGCCAGTTCGATGAAACGCTGGGTGCTCGTCGAGAACGAGTCGTAAGGGTGGTGCACCAGCACGTCACCTTCGCGCAGGGTCGCGAAAATGCTCTTCGGCGTTTCGCGGTCGGCGAATGCCGGGCTGGTCGCCGGAACGAAAGCGGGATCCTTCAAGGCCGGCCGGTCGACGCCGTAGATCTGCCAGAGTGACGAAAGATCAAGCAGCCCCGGCACCTGGACCACATCGCCGGGGTGCACGTCGAGCTCTCGCAACAGCAATTCGAGCATGTGCTCGGTCATGTCGTCGGCGACCTCGAGGCGCACCGGCGATCCGAACCTCCGCCGGGCCAGCTCGCGCTCCAGCGCCTGCAGTAGGTCTTCGTCGCGGTCCTCGTCGACCTCGTAGTCAGCGTTGCGGGTCACCCGGAATGCATGGTGCTCAACGATTTCCATGCCGGGGAACAACGCAGTGAGGAACGCCGCGATCAGCTCTTCCATCGGCAAGAAGCGGACTTCTTTCGGGCCGGCTGCGTCGTCGGCGCCGGGTCGGTCGTCGAGTTCGACGAAGCGATCGACGTTGTCGGGCACCTTGACCCGGGCGAAGTGCTGACCGCCGTCGCCGGGCTGCTTCACCGTGACCGCGAGGTTCAGGCTCAGGCCGCTGACGAACGGGAACGGGTGAGCGGGGTCCACGGCCAATGGCGTCAGGACCGGGAAAACCTGCTCGGTGAAGTAGGTCGACAGCCGATCGCGCTCGGCGTGGTCGAGATCGGCCCACGTGACGATACGAATGCCTTCGGCTGCCAAGCCAGGCTCCACCGAATTCAGGAAGACTTCCGCGTGCCGGGTGGCGATTTTCTGGGTCTGCTCGCCGATTCGGCGAAGTTGCTCGCGCGGGGTCAACCCGTCCGCGGAGCGTACTGACAGGCCCATCTCGTCGCGTCGTTTCAGACCGGCGACACGAACCATGTAGAACTCATCGAGGTTGGAGGCAAAGATCGCCAGGAACTTCGCGCGCTCCAGCAACGCCAGCGAGGTGTCCTCGGAGAGCGCGAGAACGCGCGCGTTGAAGTCCAACCAGCTCAATTCGCGGTTGATATACCGGTCTTCGGGAAGAGGATTCTCGACTGCGGCCGCGGTGGTGGCAGGCGGCGCACCGGGCGCGGAATTGGCGGCCGGCCACGCGGACGATTCGGCGGCAACGGAGGTGTCCGGGGCTTCGATGTCAGTCACCCTTGCGATCATTCCCCATCGGTGGGGGGTGCTGCCACCGACTCAGGCCGGGACATTTGCCGTTGAGGCGCCGTTCACCCGTCGTTACCCGGCTTGGTGCGACAGCCCCTCGATCGCCCTGGTGGTCGCCGATCCCATTCCCAGGCCCCGCGCGACCGCCAGATCGTCGGGGGTGTCGATGTCGCAGCGTAATCCCGGCCAGCTGCCGATGAGTTCGATAGCACCCGAATGTCGATGTCGCTCAGAGGAATTCACCCCGAATCGGGGATCGAGCGGTGCGTCGAATGCGCAGAGCGCCGCGGTGCCCGTACCGAGCCGGTCGGCGACGAAACTGCGTCGGTGCTGACGTGCCGCGGCAATGGCCTCGTCAAGCTCGTGGGCCTGCAATGCCGGCAGATCCCCTTGCAGGACTACAACATTCGAGAGCGACTCGGACACCGTCCGCTCGGCGGCAGCGATTGCATTATTCAACGGATCCGGGTGGCCGGCCGGCGTCGGATCGGTGACCACGGCGGCACCGAGCTCGATCGCAGCGGCGGCCGCGACGTCGTCGGGTGTCACGACGGTGATCAGGCCCACAGAGCTCACCCCCATCGCCGCGGTGAGCGTGTCGACCAGCATGCCCAACACGATGTCCTCCCGGACCGGTCCGGAGAACATTGGCGCGAGTCTGGTCTTGGCGGCGGCCAGACGCTTGACGGCGACGATCACGCCGACATCACCATCGGCGTCGGGTCGGATCCGGCTCACCGCACCATCCTGCCAGTGCCGGTCACCGGGCCACGCCCCCTCGCCGCTACGCGGCTGGGAGGTACCCCCACCTCAGGCCGTGCCGGGCGGCATCGTCGCTGAGCTACGGTGAAACGCCGGGAGTTAGAGCACACTGACCAGACGGGACTTCGCCGAGCCATGTCCGCCGCGATAGCAGTGATGGGTGCAGGCGCGTGGGGATCGGCGCTGGCCAAGCTGCTCGCAGACGCCGGCGGGGAGGTCAGCCTGTGGGCACGGCGACCCGAGGTCGCCGAGCTGATCAACAGCACCCGGCACAACCCCGACTACCTGCCGGGCGTCGAGTTGCCAACGGGCATCACCGCTACCCCGGATCCCAAGGAAGCCCTCAACGCGGTCACGACGGTCTTGCTGGCAGTGCCCGCCCAGACGATGCGGGCCAACCTTCAAGATTGGAACGGGATGCTCGCCGCCGGCGCGACTCTGGTCAGCACCGCCAAGGGCATCGAATTGGGCACGCTGATGCGGATGAGTCAGGTCATCGTCGACGTGACGGGGATCGACACGTCACAAGTCGCAGTCATATCCGGGCCGAACCTGGCCAGTGAGATCACTGCCGGCCAGCCCGCGGCCACCGTCATCGCCTGCAGCGATTCCGGCCGCGCGGTCGCCTTGCAGCGCATGCTCAACGCCGGATACTTCCGGCCCTACACCAACGCCGACGTGATCGGGACCGAGATCGGCGGCGCCTGCAAGAACGTGATCGCGCTGGCCTGTGGGATGGCGGCCGGCGTGGGTCTGGGGGAAAACACGGCGGCGGCGATCATCACCCGCGGTCTGGCCGAGATCATGCGGCTCGGCATCGCGGTGGGCGCCAAGGGGGCGACGCTTGCAGGCCTGGCCGGCGTCGGTGACCTGGTGGCGACCTGCACGTCGCCACGTTCGCGCAATCGGACCTTCGGCGAATCCCTGGGACGGGGCGAAACGATGGAAGCGGCCATGCGTGCCAGCGGTGGTCACGTTGTCGAAGGGGTGACGTCGTGCGAGTCGGTACTGGCGCTGGCTTCCAGTTATGACGTCGAAATGCCGCTGACCGACGCCGTCCACCGCGTCTGCCACAAAGGACTGTCGGTCTATGAAGCAGTGGCCCTGCTGTTGGGTCGCAGCACCAAGCCGGAATGAGCTTGTAACCAGCACTGCTGCGCCAGACGGTAGCCTCTCTAGGTTGTGAATGCCCGCCTGTCATCCATCACGCCCGATCAGGGCCGTGTCCGGGTTGCCGTCATCTTCGGCGGACGTAGCAACGAGCACGCCATTTCCTGCGTCTCGGCGGGCAGCATTCTGCGCAACCTCGACCCGGAACGATTCGAGGTCGTCGCGGTCGGCATCACGCCCGAAGGCTCGTGGGTGCTCACGGACGGTGACCCCGCCGCGTTGGCCATCGCCGACCGGAAGCTGCCGGAGGTGAGTTCGCAGTCAGGTACCGAGCTGGCGCTGACGGCGGATCCCCGACGAGCCGGCCAGCTTGTTTCACTGTCGCCCGGCGGCGCCGAGGTGTTGGCCTCGGTCGACGTGGTCTTCCCCGTCCTGCACGGGCCCTACGGCGAAGACGGAACCATTCAGGGTCTGCTCGAGCTCGCCGGCGTGCCGTACGTCGGCGCCGGGGTGCTGGCCAGCGCGGCCGGGATGGACAAGGAGTTCACCAAGAAGCTGTTGGTGGCCGAAGGACTTCCGATCGGTGACTACGCGGTGCTGCGGCCGTCGGAGTCCACCCTGGACGCCAAACAGCTTGATCGGCTTGGTCTTCCGGCTTTCGTCAAACCGGCCCGCGGTGGCTCGTCGATCGGCGTCAGCCGGGTGGCCAGCCATCAGGAACTGCCCGAGGCGATCGCCTACGCCCGCAAGCACGACCCAAAGGTGATCGTCGAGTCGGCGATCAGCGGCCGTGAGCTGGAATGTGGTGTCCTCGAATTCCCCGACGGCACACTACAAGCCAGCACTGTCGGAGAGATCCGCGTGGCCGGGGTGCGCGGGCGCGAGGACTCTTTCTACGACTTCGCCACCAAATACCTCGACGACGCCGCTGAGCTGGACGTGCCCGCCAAGATTGACGACGAGATCAGTGAAACCATCCGCGAGTTGGCAATTCGGGCGTTCAAGGCGATCGACGGCCGCGGTCTGGCGCGGGTTGACTTCTTCCTCACCGAAGACGGGCCGTTGATCAACGAGGTCAACACGATGCCCGGATTCACTACGATCTCGATGTATCCCCGGATGTGGGCGGCAAGCGGCGTGGACTACCAAACTCTGCTGGCGACCATGGTGGACACCGCGCTGTCGGGGGGAATGGGTCTGCGCTAGTTGACGCGCGACGGGTCGATCGGGCGGGCCGGTACGACGCGGTCGATCAACTCCGAGAGCTGCTGGATCGGCGTCGGTCCGGAGCCCTGCGGCAACGTCAGCGCCACATAGACCGTTCGATCCACCGTGTACCAGGTGGACCGCTGATCCTGGCTGACCTCGAACCACTGCACCCGGTCGACGACCTGGAGCGGGGATCCGACGACGAAGTCGGCCGGACGGTCGAGGCCACACCGCAACACGACGGGATCACCGGCGCCTGCGGGCTGCCAGGCGGCGGCACCTGGTGGGGCCGGCTGGGCCAGTTGAGCCCGGGTGTAGTCGCCGAGTCGCTGGGGCAGTGCTTCGGTCAGGTGCTGGCACGCGGGATCGTGGGCTTGCGGCGCGGGAACGGCGGCGACGACCGCAGTCACCGTCCGGTGGCGGGTTGCCGCGATGGCCAGAATGGCGCCGATCGTGCCGATCGCCACCACCAAAGCGGCGATGAGCGCTGCCCGTGGCGGGCCATCGGAGTCGACCATTACCTCACCCTCTGCTCGATCTCGGCGTTCTAGAACCTACCGTTGTTGGCGTGGACAGCGGTGAATACCGGACGCTCGGCGAACTCGGCGAATTCGGGGTGATCGAGCGGCTGACTCGCGGTCGGCCCGCCTCGGCCGATGTCGTGGTCGGACCGGGCGATGACGGCGCGGTGGTCGCAGCGGGCGACGGCCGCGTGGTGGTGTCCACCGACATGCTCGTCGAAGGCCGGCATTTTCGGCTGGACTGGTCGACGCCGCACGATGTCGGCCGTAAAGCCGTGGCGCAGAACGCCGCCGACATCGAGGCGATGGGGGCGCGGGTCACCGCGTTCGTCGTCGGGTTCGGTGCGCCCGCGCAAACTCCGGCCGCGCGCGTCAGCGCGTTGGCCGACGGGATGTGGGACGAGGCCGAATTGGTCGGTGCCGGCATCGTCGGTGGAGACCTGGTCAGCAGCCCGCAGTGGGTGGTGTCGGTGACTGTGCTCGGCGACCTCGGCGGCCGGGCACCGGTGTTGCGGTCCGGTGCGCGGCCAGGCTCGCAGCTGGCCGTCGTCGGCCGGCTCGGCTGCTCAGCCGCTGGGTATGCGTTGTGGCACAACGGTGTTGATCGGTTCGACGAACTACGCCGAAGCCATTTGGTGCCGTGCCCGCCGTATCGGCAAGGCCGCGCCGCCGCCGAGGCCGGGGCTCTGGCGATGACCGACATCTCTGACGGTTTGGTCGGCGACCTTCGTCATGTGGCAGAGCGGTCGGGCGTGTCCATTGATCTGAGCACCGACGCGCTGCAAGCCGATCGTGAGGCGTTGCTGGGCGCTGCCGAAGCCGTCGGCGCCGATCCGTGGGACTGGGTGTTCGGCGGGGGTGAAGACCATGCTCTGGTCGCGGCGTTCGACGGTGCGATTCCCACCGGTTGGCGGGTGATCGGGCGGGTGCTCGACGGAACTCCGGGTGTGCTCGTCGACGGTGAGCCGTGGCGTGGATATGCGGGCTGGCAGTCATTTGGTAAGTAAGGTGACCCGGTGACCGTCTACGCGATCGCCCAATTGCGGTTCACCGACCGAGCGGCCTACGACCGATACCAGATTCGGTTCATGGACGTGTTCAACCAATACCGCGGCACGCTGCTGGCCGCCGACGGGCAGCCACAGGTCATCGAGGGCCGCTGGGATCGCGAGAAGCTGGTGTTGATGTCTTTTCCGGACGAGGCGGAGTTCCGGTCATGGTCGGAATCGGTTCAGTATCAGAGTATTTCGAAGGATCGCGAGGCAGGAGCCGACTCGGTGGTGCTGTTGGTGAGGGGGTTGGCGTGACCGCACGACCGCTGCGCGAGTTGATCGATGACGGTTGGGCGACAGCGCTGCAGCCCGTCGAGGAGCCGGTCGCCAAGATGGGACAGTTCCTCCGGGAGGAAGTGGCGGCCGGTCGTGGCTACCTGCCGGCTGGAGAAAATGTGCTGCGCGCCTTCACGTTTCCCTTCGACAAGGTGAGAGTGCTGATCGTCGGACAGGACCCTTATCCCACGCCCGGACATGCTGTCGGACTGAGCTTTTCGGTGGCCCCTGATGTCCGCCCGCTGCCACGAAGCCTGGAGAACATCTTCAAAGAGTACGCAAGCGATCTGAGCTTTCGGGCGCCGTCCTGCGGCGACCTGACGCCGTGGGCGCAGCGAGGCGTGATGATGCTCAACCGAGTGCTCACCGTGCAGCCGCGCAATGCGGCGTCTCACCGCGGTAAGGGCTGGGAAGCGGTGACGGAATGCGCGATTCGCGCCCTGGTGGATCGCCGCCAGCCGATGGTGGCCATTTTGTGGGGCCGCGACGCCGCGACGCTCAAGCCGATGTTGGCCGGCAGCGATTGTCTGTCAATCGAGTCGCCGCACCCGTCGCCGCTGTCGGCGTCACGGGGATTCTTCGGGTCTCGACCGTTCAGCCGCGCCAATGAACTGCTGGCCCAGATGGGCGCCGAACCTATCGACTGGCAGCTGCCGTAAACAGCGGCCTATCGGCTCGTTCTAGCCGCGGACGACCTTGCCGGCCTTGATGCACGACGTGCAGACGTTGACACGGTGCTTGTTGCCACCCGGGCGGTCGGCAACGCGCACGGTCTGGATGTTCGGGTCCCACCGACGGCTGGTCCGGCGATGGGAGTGCGACACCGACTTGCCGAAGCCGGGGGCCTTCCCGCAGATATCGCAGACGGCAGCCATAAGTGAAACTCCTCAGACTCTGGGGCCATGGGCTGAATGCCCTGCTTCTCCTCAGGCCGTTCCGGCCTGCATCGTCGCAGCGCGCAACCTTACGGGTGGCCCGACAACCTGGCAAGAATAGCTGCCGCGGGGCAGAACTGCCAAAACGATCAACAAACAGCGCGTGGCACGTGACCTGTGTTGTCGTCGCCAGTGGATAGGCTGGCGCCCACCGATGGCGGCGTGAGGAGGTGCCTTCCCGTGGGATCGAGCCAGGTGGGGTCGGGGCCGGCTGGGTCGAGTCGCGCCCTGGACGCGTCCGCTCTGCGTGACTGGGCGCACACTGCCGTCGGTGACCTGATCACGCATATCGACGAGATCAACCGGCTCAATGTGTTCCCCGTCGCCGACGCCGATACCGGCGTCAACATGCTGTTCACCATGCGCTCGGCGCTGGCCGAGGCCAACACCGAAGCGAAATCCGACGATGTCGTCAAAACGGCAGCCGCCCTTTCGGCCGGTGCCCTCAACGGCGCGCGGGGCAATTCCGGGGTGATCCTGTCGCAGATTCTGCGCGGCATCGCCGACGTCACCGCCCACGCGTCCGCCGAGTCCGGCGACGAGCTCCTGGACATCGACGCCGCCTTGTTCGGGGCGGCGCTGCACCGCGGGGTCGACTTGGTCATCGCATCGATGGGTGGCCGAGAGGTCAAGGGAACGATCGTCTCGGTGCTCAAGGCCGCCGGTGAAGCGGTCGAACAGTCGGCGAACTCGGGGCTGTCGCACGCTGTCGTTGCCGCCGGTGAGGCCGCGGTGGTCGCGCTGGAGAAAACCCCCGAGCAACTCGATGTGCTGAGGGATGCCGGCGTGGTCGACGCCGGCGGTCGCGGGCTGCTGGTGCTTCTCGACGCTTTGCGGTCGACTGTCACCGGCCAGGCGCCCAGCCGCATCGTCTACGAGCCGGGACCGCGTCATTGTCATTACGTGCCGGAACTCGCCGCACAAGCGCCCGCGCCACAATTCGAGGTGATGTACCTGCTGGGCGGGTGCGACGCTGAGGGAGCCGACCAACTTCGCGAGCGGCTGGACGAACTCGGTGAATCGGTGGCCATCGCGACCTCCGGCGTCGTCGGCGGCTACTCGGTGCACGTGCACACCGATGACGCCGGCGCGGCCATCGAGGCGGGTCTGGTGTTCGGCAACCCTCGGCGGATCCAGATCTCGATGCTGACCAGCGGCACCAGCGGGCTGCCACCGGGCAGCTGGACCCGCGAGCGAGCGGTGCTGGCGGTCATCGACGGAGATGGCGCGGCAGAACTGTTCGGCGACGAGGGCGCGTGCGTGCTGCGGCCCGACCCGCTCGCCGAGGACCCGACGACGGTGATCACCGCTCAGCAGCTGCTGCGGGCCGTCGTCGACACCGGGGCCGCGCAGGTGATGGTGCTCCCCAACGGCTATGTGCCGGCCGAGGAACTGGTGGCCGGCTGCACCGCAGCCATCGGGTGGGGCATCGACGTGGTGCCATTGCCCACCGGATCAATGGTGCAGGGGCTGGCCGCGCTCGCGGTACACGAACCCGGCCGGCAGGCCGTCAACGACGGCTACACGATGGCGCGCGCCGCGGGCAGCGCCCGGCACGGGACGGTGCGCGTCGCGACCGAAACGGCGTTGACGTGGGCCGGCACCTGCGAGCCGGGCAACGGACTGGGCATCGCCGGCGACGAAGTGCTGATCGTGGCGCCCGACGTCTCCTCGGCCGCGGCCGGCCTGATCGATCTGCTGCTCGGTGCCGGCGGCGAGCTGATCACCGTCCTTGTCGGTTACGGGATCGACGCGGACGCCGTCGAGTCGGCGCTGCACGCCCACGTCCACGATCGCCACCCCGGCACCGAACTCGCGATGTATCGCACCGGGCATCGAGGTGACGCGTTGCTGATCGGGGTCGAGTAGCCGTGGTGTCGCTCAGCGATCGCCTTGACTTCATCGTGGGCGCGAAGGCGGCTGCTCAACTCGATGACGTGTTCGGCATCCACACGGTCGACGCCCTGCTGCGCCATTACCCCCGTAGCTACGTCGAAGGCGCCACCGTCCGCGGCGCCGACGCCGAGCCGCCACCGGAGGGCGAGCACGTCACGCTGGTCGACGTGATCACCGATGCAGCGCTGCTTCGGATCAAAAGCCGCCCCAAGGACAAGCTGTTTCGCGTCACCCTCGGCTCTGGCCGCAGCAAGGTCACCGCCACGTTCTTCCATCCGAAGAAGTGGATCACCGACCAGCTGTCCAAGGGCACCCGCGTCATGCTGTCCGGCGAAGTCGGCTACTTCCGCGGCGCCATGCAACTCACCCATCCCGACTTCCTCGTGCTGGACGCCGCCGACGGAGGCAACCACGGCAGCCGGTCGCTGAAGATGATCGCCGAAGCCTCCCGGGCCGTCAGTGGCGAAGTGTTGCAGGAGGCATTCGAGCGCACCTTCTACCCGATCTACCCGGCCAGCGCGAAGTTACAGAGTTGGGACATCTTCAACTGCGTCCGGCAGGTACTCGAGGTGCTCGATCCGATTGCCGACCCGCTGCCTGAAAAACTCTGTGCCACGCACAATCTGGTATCGGAAGACGAGGCTTTGCGGACCATCCACCTTGGCGAGAGCGAGGCCGAGCGGCGGCGGGCCCGCGATCGGTTGGCCTTCGACGAGGCGGTGGGTCTGCAGTGGGCGCTGGTGAGTCGACGCCACGGCGAACTCGCCCAGTCCGGGCCGGTAGCGGCGGCGGAGCCGAAAGGCCTCAAACACGAACTGCTGCATCGCTTGCCGTTCGAATTGACCGCCGGCCAGCGCGAGGTACTCGAGGTGCTCTCCGGCGAGCTGGCTGCGACCCGGCCGATGAACCGGCTGCTGCAGGGCGAAGTGGGTTCGGGCAAGACCATCGTCTCGGTGCTGGCGATGCTTCAGATGGTCGACGCCGGATACCAATGTGCGCTACTGGCCCCCACTGAAGTCCTTGCCGCGCAGCATCTTCGATCGATCAGCGATGTACTCGGCCCGCTGGCGATGGGCGGTCAGCTCGGTGGACAGGACAACGCGACCAGGCTGGCGCTGCTGACCGGCTCGATGTCACAGGCCCAGAAGAAACAGGTCCGCGCCGAAATCGCCGGGCGGCGAGGTCGGCATCGTCGTCGGCACGCATGCGCTACTGCAGGACGCGGTCGAGTTCCACAACCTCGGCATGGTGGTCGTCGACGAGCAGCACCGGTTCGGGGTGGAGCAACGAGACCAGTTGCGGGCCAAGGCACCTGCCGGCATCACCCCGCATCTGCTGGTGATGACCGCGACACCGATACCGAGGACCGTGGCGCTGACCGTCTTCGGCGATCTCGAAACGTCAACGCTGCGCGAGCTTCCCCGAGGCCGTCAGCCGATCACCACCACCGCGATCTTCGTCAACGACAAACCCGCCTGGCTGGAACGGGCCTGGCAGCGCATCGTCGAGGAAGTGGGCGAAGGCAGGCAGGCTTACGTGGTGGCGCCGCGGATCGACGACTCCGACAGCAGCGGCCAGGGCGAGAACGGCCAAAGGCCCTCGGCGACAGTCGAAGAGCTGTACGGCCGGTTGGGTGAAGAACAGCTCTCTGGTCTTCGGCTGGGAATCATGCACGGGCGGCTGACCGGCGACGAGAAGGACGCCGTGATGGCGGCGTTTCGCGCCCGTGAGATCGACGTGCTGGTGTGCACCACCGTCATCGAGGTCGGCGTCGACGTTCCCAACGCCACCGTGATGCTGGTGATGGACGCCGACCGGTTCGGCATCAGCCAGCTGCATCAGCTGCGCGGTCGTATCGGTCGGGGTGAGCACGCCAGCGTCTGCCTACTGGCGAGCTGGATGACGCCGAATTCGCGGGCGGGCCGGCGGCTGAGCGCCGTCGCCGGGACCCTCGACGGGTTCGAGCTGGCCGATCTCGACCTGCTGGAACGTCGTGAAGGAGATGTATTGGGCCGCACCCAGTCCGGCCGCGCGATCACACTCCGGTTGCTGTCGTTGATCAATCATCGCGAAATCATCGAAGCGGCCCGCGACTTCTGTGAGCAGGCCTACGACACCCCGGTAGCACATCCGGGGCTGCGCGCTGCTGGCGGCGCCGTTCACCGGAAATGACCGCATCGAATTCCTGGACAAGTCATGACGCGCAAGACATGGCTGTGGCTTTCGGCGACCGCGATCCTCACCGTGCTGGTTGCCTACCAGGTCGTGGTCACGTCAGCGGGTGATCGTGACCGGGAGTTCGCGGCCCGCGCCGACGTTCCGACCGTGCAACCCGGTGTCGACGTGCTGGGCGGAATCACCCTGGTGCCGTGGCGGACTCGTCATTTCGACTACCGCCGCGCGGCGTTCGGTGAAGCCTGGACCGACGACAACGATGCGCCAGACGGTCACAACGGGTGCGACACCCGCGACGACATTCTCAACCGTGACCTGGTCGACAAAACCTACGAGTGGACCAAGCATTGCCCAGATGCTGTCGAGACCGGCACCCTGCACGACCCGTATACCAACGTCACCATCAACTTTCACCGCGGCGCCAAAGTCGGTGAGGCGGTGCAGATCGACCACATCGTGCCATTGGCGCTGGCCTGGGACATGGGGGCCTACGACTGGCCCGTCGCGCAACGGATTCGTTTTGCCAACGACCCGGCAAATCTTCTTGCGGTACAAGGTCAGGCGAATCAGGACAAGGGCGACTCCCAGCCCGCGTTGTGGATGCCGCCCAATGTGGCGTTCCACTGTCAGTACGCCATGCAGTTCATCGCGGTGTCGCGCGGCTACGGACTGCCCATCGACCAGGTGTCGGGCAGCGTGCTGCGTCAGGCCGCAAGCACCTGCCCGACCGGCTAACGTATAGACACGCATCAACATCGGCGCCAAGGCCTCATTGCGGCCGATTATTTTTATTAGTTCGAAACCAGCTGGATCGTTCAACTCGGCCCTGAGCGATGCAGCGGCATATCGAACACAGAGTGAGTGTGTACTCCCGCGGGGGCATCGGGAGTCAGAGGGGGACTCATGCGTAAGACATTTGCCGGGGCGGCTTTCGCGCTCCCACTGCTGGTGACCGGATCAATTTATTCGATTGTCGACACACTGTCGTCGATATCGGGCAACGCGGTCCATTACGACGGTGTCGTTCTGACCAGTGGCGACAGCAACGACGCACTGGTTCTGATTCCCGCGGAGAATGCGGAGTACGCCAACGTCGCCAATGCGCTGTACTTGGCGCCCAACGGGTTTGACGGCACCGCGACCGTTTTCCTCACACCAAGCGCAGACAACGAGGTAGCCGAAGTCGGGCCCGGGGTGCAAGCCCTGGTTCAGACGATCGAAGCCGACTACACCGCGGGCGACTTGAGTGCAGCCGATCCGCTCTACGTGTTCGGTTACTCGCAGGGCGCGGTTGAAGAGGGCTTGGCTGAGCAGCAGCTAGCGACCTTCGACAACGGTGCCATACTTCCAAGTTATCTGCACTTCGTCATGGTCGGCGACAGCGCATCCGCCGAGGGTGGGTTCCTGAACTCGTTCATCGACTCTTTGCCGGAATCGTGGCAGCAGCCGACCACAGATCTTTTCGCGCTGCTGGGAGTGACTGCCCCGGTGCTGGGTGCCACCACCCCCGATGATCTGTACCCCACCGACGTCTACTCGCTGTCGGCGGATGGCTGGACGAACTGGGACGACGGTGCCAACACGTACGGGATGTTCACCGATCACCTGGAATACCTTGGTCTGACGCCGGCCGAAATTGCGACCGCTGCGGTGACCCACGACGGTATGACCCCAGACCGTACCACACCATCGACAATGCGAACGTCAACGATTTGGCGGCGTTGTCCAACCAGTTCCTACTGGCCCTGGGCATAGCGCCGTCGAACGTCGACACCGACTGCTGCCGTCGCCGCCACGGCCGCCATGCCGGACACTCTCGGCGAATTTTGGAGCCAAAGCATGGCGGACTTGGGAACGCTCAGCGCTGAATTGCAGGTGCTCGCCGCGGACCTTGTTACCGCGTTGTTCGGCGCCTTCGGCTAGACGCCGGAGTAGGTCAGCGGATCCTCGCGGACCCGGGTGCCGTCGTTGAGCCCGTTGAGCGCTTCCATGTGCGCGGCGGTCAACTCGAAATCGAAGACGTCGAAGTTGCCGGCGATCCGCTCGGGATTACCGGAGCGCGGGATCACCACGTTGCCGAGCTGGATGCTCCACCGGATCAGCACTTGTGCCGCGGTGCGGCCGTATTCGCCGGCGATCGAGGTGATCGCGGGGTTGTCGATCAGCCTGCCGACCGCCAGCGGGCTGTAGGCCTCGGTGACGACGTTGTGCTTCGCGTTCGCCGCGCGTAACTCGGCCTGATTGAGCAACGGATGCAGCTCGATCTGGTTGACCGCGGGGGTGACATAGGACAGGTCGATGACCGTCTCCACGTGCTCTTCGGTGAAGTTGCAGACCCCGATCGAACGGGTGTAGCCGTCGCCGCGGGCCTGGATCAGGCCGCCGAAGGTGTCCACGTACTTGCCTTTTTGCGGTACGGGCCAGTGCACAAGACAGAGGTCCACGTAGTCCAACCCGAGCTTGTCGAGGCTGACCTTGACGGCGTCTTGTGAGGTGTTGAATCCCTGGTCGGCGTTGGCGACCTTGGTGGTGACGAAGAGTTCCGCGCGAGGAATCCCGGAGGCGGCGATGGCGCGGCCGACGGCCTCCTCGTTGCCGTACACCGCGGCGGTGTCGATCAGCCGGTAGCCGATCTCGAGCGCCGTCGAAACGGCGCGCTCGGTTTCCTCGTCAGACAACTCCGCGACACCGAGGCCGAGTACCGGCATCGTGTTTTCGTCGTTGAGCGCAATGGAGGGGACGTAGGTGCCCGACTCACCGGTCACGTCATTCACCTGCCTGTGAAGTCGAAGGTTCGTGGATCTGGGCCGAGCCGGTTCCCGTCGTCAAGCGAAGAAATAGTCGCCATGTCTTTTTCGCTTAGCTCGAAATCGAACACGTCGAAGTTGCTCGCAATCCGCTGAGGGTTTACCGACTTCGGGATGACGATATTACCGAGTTGAATATGCCACCGAATCAGAACCTGGGCGGGCGTCCGCCCGACATCCCCGGCGACCGCGGTGACGGCGGGATCGGTCAGCAACGATCCCTGCCCGAGCGGACCCCATGCTTCGGTGGCGATGCCGAGGCGGGCGTGCACCTTCCGCAACTCGTTTTGCGGCAGTCGCGGATGCAACTCGACCTGGTTGACGGCGGGCACGATCCCGGTGGCGTCCACGAGTACCGCGAGGTGCTCGGGCTCGAAATTGCTGACGCCGATCGACCGGATGCGGCCCTGGTCACGAAGGTGGGCGAACGCCTTGAAGGTGTCGACGAACTTGTTCGCCTTGGGCATCGGCCAATGCACCAGGTAAAGGTCCAGGTAGTCGATGCCCAGCCGCTCGATGCTCGCGTCGAATGCGGCCAGCGTGCTGTCGTAGCCCTGCTCGGAGTTCCACAACTTGGTGACCAAGTAAAGTTCGTCCCTGGGTACGCCGGACGCGGCGACCGCGCGGCCGGTTTCGCGTTCGTTGCCGTACATCGCCGCGGTGTCGATGTGGCGATATCCGGCTTGCAGCGCGGTGCTCACCGCCTGCTCGGTGTCCGCGGGCGGGACTTTGAAAACGCCGAATCCGAGCGTGGGGATGGAATTACCGTCGTTCAGTGGGACCGAGGGACTCAAGGAACTAGACATGACACGAAGTCTGCCAGGCATGCGGGATCCGCAGCTCAACACCGGTGGCTGGGCCGCTCGGCTGCAGAGTGCCGCCTCCACCGCCGGCCTCAAGGTGATTCCGTGGGTGCCCACCCGCGCGAAACGGCTGCTGTCGGGCGGTCGTGCGGTCACCATCGACGGCAACACGTTGGACCCGACGCTGCAGTTGGCCCTGGCCGGGATGCGCGCCTTCGGGATGAACGGGCTGGTCCTGGGTCAAGACCCCGCCGCCTCGCGGGCTCAGATGCGCGAGATGATTTCCGGCTTCGCCGGACCGCAGATCCATGTCGGCGTCCGCGACGTGTCGATACCTGGACCGGCCGGCCCGATCCCGGCTCGGCACTACCGGCCGGCGACATCGGGCCCGGCGCCGTTGGTGGTCTTCTACCACGGCGGCGGCTGGGTGATCGGTGACCTCGACACCCACGATCCGCTGTGCCGATTGACGTGCCGCGACGCCGGCGTCCACGTGCTGTCCATCGACTACCGGCTGGCCCCCGAACACCCGGCGCCGGCCGCGGTCGACGACGCCTATGCGGCGTTCACGTGGGCCTACGAACACGCCGAGGAGCTCGGCGCGATTCCGGGCAAAGTGGCGGTCGGCGGCGACAGCGCCGGCGGCAACCTGGCCGCCATCGTGTCCCAGATCGCGCGCGACGAGGGGGGGCCCACACCGGTGCTGCAGTGGCTGATCTACCCGCGCACCGACTTCACCGCGCAAACCAGGTCGCTGACACTGTTCGCCGATGGGTTCTTGCTCACCAAAGCCGACATGGACTGGTTCGAAGCTCAATATGTCGACGGCTCGGGCCTCGATCCTGCCGATCCGCGGGTATCACCGCTGCTGGCCGAGTCGCTGTCGGGGTTGCCGCCCGCACTGATAGCGACGGCCGGTTTCGATCCGTTGCGCGACGAGGGCGACAGCTACGCCGCGGCGCTGACTGCCGCTGGCACCCACGTCGACCTGCGCTCGATGGGATCGCTGACCCACGGATTCGCCAACTTGTTCCCGCTCGGCGGTGGCAGTGCGCTGGCCACCACTGAACTGATTTCGGCCTTGCGGGCGCATCTCAGCCGCGTCTGAGCTGGCAGTAGCGACGCCGGTAGGCTTATGCGCTATCTCCGGCCGCACCGCGGTCGGACAGCGACGTCGACTATCCGGAAGTGTGAGCTAGGCCATGGGCGATAAAGCCGCCAAATCGAACCGTCCCGCCAAATACGACCTGAACGCCTCCGGACGCCGGCGCGACCTGCTCGTCAGGATCGGGCTCACCTCGATCGTGGTGCTGTTCGCCGTGGTCCTGGTCGGCTACATCGTGATCTCGCACGACAAGAAGACCGCGGCCAACGGTGCGCGGGCGATCCGGGTGACGACGAGCAAGCTGGTCACCAAGGACGGCACCCACGACCCGAAGGCCGTGGTCTCCTTCTACGAAGACTTCCTCTGCCCGGCCTGCGGCAACTTCGAGCGAGGGTTCGGCCCGACGGTGTCGAAGCTGATCGACGGCGGCGAGATCGCCGCCGACTACTACATGACCGGCTTTCTCAGTAGGCCGCAGAACCAGCAGTACTCGTCGCGAGCCGCCAACGCCGCCTACTGCATCGCCGACGAATCGATCGACGCCTTCCGGCGATTCCACACCGCGTTGTACACCAAGGACATTCAGCCCGATGAGGCCGGGACGTCGTTCCCCGACAACGCGAAACTGACCGAGTTGGCCCGCGAGGCGGGCGTGGTGGGCAAGGTCCCTCAGTGCATCAAGGACGGCAAGTACCTGCCGATGGTCGACGGTTTGGTCGCGTCGTCAGGCATTCACGCCACCCCGACGGTCCGCATCAACGGCCAGGACTACCAGTGGACGACGCCCGAAGCGTTCGTCGCCAAGATCAAAGAGATCGTCGGCGACGTGCCCGGAATCGACTCGGCTGCGACCCCAGCGGCGTCGTGACTTCCACGGCTTCGGCCAAACCGGATGGGCCGGTGCAAGATTCGACGACGCGCTCGAACCCCTCGTCGGCCGGCGCGTGGTGGATCCTGATCGCGGGCGTGGCCGGCCTGATCGCTTCGGCCACGCTGAGCGTCGAAAAGATCGAGCTGCTGATCAACCCGGCCTACGTCCCGTCGTGCAATCTCAACCCGGTCGTGGCGTGCGGTTCGGTGATGACAACGCCGCAAGCATCGGCGTTCGGCTTCCCGAACTCGTTGATCGGTATCGCGGCGTTCGCCGTCGTGACCGTGACCGGTGTGCTGACGGTGGCCAAAGTGCCACTGCCGCGGTGGTATTGGGTCGGTATGGCCGTCGGCACGCTGTTGGGTACCGTGTTCGTGCACTGGCTGATCTTCCAGAGCCTCTACCGCATCGGCGCCTTATGCCCGTATTGCATGGTGGTGTGGGTGGTGACCATCTCGCTGCTGGTGGTGGTCGCCTCGATCGCGTTCGGACCGTCCGGTGACGAGCGTGGCGGAGTCGTCGTGCGCGAGCTCCACCATTGGCGGTGGTCGATTGCCACGATCTGGTTCACCGCCGTGTTTCTGCTGATTGTGGTCCGGTTCTGGGACTACTGGTCCACGCTGATCTGAACAACCTGCCCACCTACATATCGAAGAGGGACGTACGTTGATCTCCAAAGTGCTGGTTGCCAATCGCGGCGAGATCGCCGTTCGGGCGTTCCGGGCCGCCTACGAGCTCGGCGTCGGCACCGTCGCTGTCTACCCGTACGAAGACCGAAATTCGTTGCACCGCTTGAAGGCCGACGAGTCCTACCAGATCGGCGAGGTCGGCCACCCAGTCCGGGCGTATCTGTCGGTCAGCGAAATCGTCGACACCGCCCGCGCTGCGGGGGCCGACGCGGTATACCCCGGATATGGGTTTCTCTCGGAGAACCCGCAATTGGCCGCCGAGTGCGCGAAGAAGGGCATCACGTTCGTGGGCCCCAAGGCCGAGGTGCTCTCGCTGACCGGCAACAAGTCCCGCGCCGTCGCCGCGGCTCGCGAAGCGGGTCTGCCGGTCCTGACGTCGTCGGCGCCGTCGTCGTCCGTCGACGAGCTGGTGTCCGCGTCGGCCGAGATCGAATTTCCGTTGTTCGTCAAAGCCGTCGCCGGTGGCGGTGGCCGCGGGATGCGGCGGGTCACCGATGCCGAGGCGTTGCCCGAAGCCATCGAGGCGGCCAGTCGAGAAGCCGAGTCGGCGTTCGGAGATCCCACGGTCTACCTCGAACAGGCGGTGCTCAACCCACGCCACATCGAGGTCCAGATCTTGGCAGACAACCACGGCAACGTGATCCATCTCTTCGAACGAGACTGCAGTGTGCAGCGGCGTCACCAGAAGGTCGTCGAGCTGGCGCCTGCGCCGAACTTGCCGGAGGAATTGCGCGACAAGATCTGTGCCGACGCGGTGGACTTCGCCCGCCACATCGGATACAGCAACGCGGGGACCGTGGAATTCCTGCTCGACGAGCGTGGCCATCACGTCTTCATCGAGATGAATCCGCGAATCCAGGTCGAGCACACCGTGACCGAGGAGATCACCGACGTCGACCTAGTCTCCAGCCAGCTACGCATCGCGGGCGGAGAGACCCTGGAGCAATTGGGATTACGGCAGGATGCCATCCGCCCGCACGGCGCCGCACTGCAATGCCGGATCACCACCGAAGACCCGGCCAACGGATTCCGGCCCGATACCGGACGGATCACCACCTACCGCAGCCCGGGTGGTGCGGGCATCCGCCTTGACGGCGGAACGAATCTCGGCGCAGAGGTCAGCGCCCACTTCGATTCCATGCTGGTCAAGCTGACCTGCCGGGGTCGCGACTTCAACACCGCGGTCAGCCGGGCGCGGCGCGCGATCGCGGAGTTCCGGATTCGCGGGGTATCGACGAACATCCCGTTCCTGCAAGCGGTTCTCGACGATCCGGATTTCCAGGCCGGCCACGTCACGACCTCGTTCATCGAGGAGCATCCGGCGCTGCTGACCGCGCGATCGTCGGCCGATCGCGGCACCAAGATCCTCAACTATTTGGCCGACGTGACCGTCAACAAGCCGCACGGATCTCGACCGTCGGCGCTGTACCCCCAGGACAAGCTGCCCGACATCGACCTGACGAAGGCGCCGCCCGCTGGTTCCAAGCAACTGCTCGTCGAATTGGGTCCCGAAGGTTTTGCGCGCTGGCTGCGGGACTCGTCGGGAGTGCGCCTCACTGACACGACCTTCCGGGACGCCCACCAGTCGCTGCTGGCGACCCGGGTGCGCACCAGCGGACTCGGACTCGTTGCGCCCTACATCGCCCGGACCATGCCGCAATTGCTGTCGGTCGAGTGTTGGGGTGGCGCGACATACGATGTGGCGCTTCGATTCTTGAAGGAGGACCCCTGGGAGCGCCTGGCGCAGCTGCGCGAATTGATGCCCAACATCTGTCTGCAGATGCTGTTGCGGGGCCGCAACACGGTTGGTTACACGCCGTATCCGGAGCTGGTCACCTCGGCGTTCGTCGACGAGGCCACGGCAACAGGGATCGACATCTTCCGGATCTTCGATGCGCTGAACAATCTCGAGTCGATGCGCCCCGCGATCGACGCGGTACGCGAAACAGGTTCTGCGATTGCCGAAGTCGCGATGTGCTATACCGGTGACCTGTCGGACCCGGCCGAAAATCTTTACACGCTGGACTACTACCTGAAACTTGCCGACCAGATCGTGGAAGCCGGTGCACACGTGCTGGCGATCAAGGACATGGCGGGGCTGCTGCGACCACAGGCGGCGCGAGAACTCGTCGGCGCGCTGCGCAGTCGCTTCGACCTACCGGTGCACGTGCACACCCACGACACGCCCGGCGGTCAACTGGCCAGCTACATCGCCGCATGGCAGGCGGGAGCCGACGCCGTCGACGGCGCATCGGCCCCGATGGCTGGAACCACCAGCCAGCCCGCATTGAGCGCGATCGTGGCGGCCGCCGCACACACCGAATACGACACCGGAATGTCACTCGCGGCTGTCTGTGCGCTGGAGCCTTACTGGGAGGCGCTGCGAAAGGTATACGCGCCCTTCGAATCCGGGCTGCCGGGTCCGACCGGACGGGTGTATCACCACGAGATTCCCGGCGGTCAGCTATCGAATCTGCGCCAGCAGGCGATCGCGCTGGGCCTGGGGGACCGGTTCGAGGAAGTCGAAGAGTCCTACGCCGGCGCCGATCGGGTGCTGGGCCGCCTGATCAAGGTCACGCCGTCGTCGAAGGTGGTCGGCGACCTCGCGCTGGCATTGGTCGGCGCCGGCCTGAGCGCGGATGAGTTCGCTTCGCACCCAGAGAAATTCGATATCCCGGAGTCGGTTCTCGGCTTTCTGCGCGGTGATCTCGGCGACCCGGTCGGCGGCTGGCCGGAGCCCTTGCGTACGAAAGCCTTGGCCGGGCGTGGTGAGCCTAAGCCTGTCGAGCAGTTGACGCCCGAGGACGAGACCGCGCTGGGGTTGCAGGGGCACAAACGCCAAGCCACCCTCAATCGTCTGTTATTTCCCAGCCCGACAAAGGAATACGAGTCACACTCGGAGACCTACGGCGACACGTCGCGGCTGTCGGCCAACCAGTTCTTCTACGGTCTGCGCCAGGGCGAGGAGCACCGGGTGCAATTGGAGCCCGGTGTCGAGCTGCTGATCGGATTGGAGGCGATCTCCGAGCCCGACGAACGCGGCATGCGTACCGTGATGTTCATCATCAACGGCCAGCTGCGGCCAGTGGAGGTCCGGGATCGCAGCATTGCCAACGAAGTTCCGGCCGCGGAAAAGGCCGAGCGCGGCAATCCGAATCACGTGGCAGCACCGTTCGCCGGTGTGGTCACCGTCGGGGTTTCGGTCGGCGACAAAGTGCACGCCGGCCAGACCATCGCCACCATCGAAGCGATGAAGATGGAGGCTCCGATCACCGCGCCCGCCGACGGCACGGTCGAGCGAGTGGCCGTGTCGGCCACCGCTCAGGTCGAAGGCGGGGACCTGCTGGTGGTGCTCGGCTGACGCGCATCATCGGCGGCGTCGCCGGGGGCCGACGGATTGCGGTCCCGCCGCAGGGAACCCGGCCGACCACCGATCGGGTGCGCGAGTCGTTGTTCAACATCGTGACGGCGCGGCTGGACCTGTCTGGTCTGTCGGTGCTCGATCTGTATGCGGGCTCGGGTGCACTCGGCCTCGAGGCACTTTCACGAGGTGCGACCTCGGCGTTGTTCGTCGAATCGGACCGCCGCGCGGCGGCCGTGATCGAACGCAACATCGCGACGCTCGGTCTGCCCGGGGCAATCCTGCGGCGCGGGCAGGTGGCCCCCGTTTTGGCTGCCGGAGCCACCGCACCGGCTGATCTCGTGCTGGCGGATCCGCCCTACGACGTCGATGCGGGCGATGTCGAGCGTCTGCTCGCCGCGCTGGCTGCCAACGGCTGGGTGCGCGAGGGAAGTGTCGCCGTGGTCGAGCGCGCAGCCGGCGGTCCGGCGTTGAATTGGCCCGTCGGCTGGGACACCTGGCCGCACCGGGTTTACGGCGACACCCGCTTGGAGCTGGCCGAACGGCTTTGAGTCAGCGTGTACCGTCATGCGTCATGAGTGGCGCCGTCGACGATGCAGAACGAAGCGATGGGGTGGGGGCACCTCCCGCTTGCGGGGGAGAGCGGCGCTAATGAGTGGCGCCGTATGCCCGGGATCTTTCGATCCGGTGACGTTGGGCCACATCGACGTCTTCGAAAGAGCGGCGGCTCAGTTCGACGAAGTGGTCGTGGCGATCCTGGTCAACCCCGCCAAAATGGGCATGTTCGACATCGACGAGCGGATCGCGATGATCGAGGAGTCGACCTCGCATCTGTCCAACCTGCGGATCGAGCCCGGACAGGGCCTGGTGGTCGATTTCGTGACGTCTCGCGGAATGACCGCGATCGTCAAGGGTTTACGAACCGACACGGATTTCGAGTACGAGCTACAGATGGCACAGATGAACAAGCACATCGCCGGCGTCGATACCTTCTTCGTGGCGACGGCACCGCAGTATTCGTTCGTGTCTTCGTCGCTGGCCAAAGAGGTCGCGACGTTGGGCGGCGACGTGTCCAAGCTGCTGCCCGATCCGGTGAATCGTCGGCTGGCCGAAAAGTTGCGGTCGGCCAAGGGGTAGTGAATCGTCAGCGCGGCCGGGCGAAAGCCGCAGCCGCGCTGACGATTTGATGTAGGTCAGCTCTCGGCGAGTGCCGCGTGCAGTGACTGCTTGGCCTCGGTGATCGCGGTCAGGACCTTGGTCCGCGCCTCGGCCAACTTCTCCTTCTGCGCGTCGGTGCCCGACCAGTGGATAGTCCGCGCCAACCCGGCGATCTCGAACAGCCCCCACCGGATCTTCGCGACGTCGCCGAACTTGCCGGCCTGGGCCAGCCGCGCGTGAATGGTCTCGCTGCTGATTCCCTTCCACTGCAGGACATTTTTGCCCAGCTCGGTCAGGGTAGCCACCCCGTCGCTGACGGTCACGAAACCCCGACCGGCCAGCTTCCCGATCGCCAGCTCGACGATTCCTTGCGGAGGCGAGAAGGCGCCGTCGGTCGCTTCGGAGACCCGCTGCACGATCTGCTCCGCGTTCGCGGGCCCGTCGAGCAGCAGCGCCGCCGTGCCGACCACGAGCCGCTTGTGAGGTCCGCCGGGCCCGGGCCGGCCCCAGTGACCGCCGAAAGCCTGCCCGCCGGGCCCGCCGGGTCCGCCCCAGCCATGCCCCCCGAATCCTGGCCCACCGAAACCGGGTCCACCGAAACCTGGGTCCACCGAAACCGGGTCCACCGAAACCGGGACCACCAAAGCCGGGTCCGCCCCAACCGGGACCGCCTGCAAATCCACCACCGAACATCCTTGTTCTCCTTTAGGTAACGGCGACGAGGCAGAAGACCCGGCCGCCAATCTGTATATCTAGCTCCTTGATACCCGGCCTCCAGGAGAGTGTCAAGGAACTTGATATCGGATGCGGCGAACCGGCCCGTCGCCGCCGGGTTGCTGCACCGACGCGCCGAGCATTGCGGCACTAGACCTGCGCATTCATGTCAGCATGGAGGGGATGAGCGAATTCGAGGATCAACCTCTGGGCTTCTTGGTGCGCGGTTTGATGGCGCGGCTGCGTCCGCACGCGGTTCAGGCGTTGCGACCACTCGGTCTCGGGTTGCCCGAATTCGTCTGCATGCGAATCCTGGACGACGATCCTGGCCGCACCAGCGCCGAGCTCGCCCGCCACACACACGTGACCGCACAAGCGATGAACCAGGTTCTCCAGGGACTTCAGGAGGTCGGCCTGGTCACCCGTCCCGCCACGGCATCGTCAGGTCGTTCGCTACCGGCGCAGCTGACGCGCAAGGGCAAGGCATTGCTCAAGCGTGCCGAGGAGACCGTCGCGTCCTGCGACGAACAGCTGCTGGCCCACCTCAGCCTCGCTGATCGACGTCAACTCAAATCGTTGCTCTACCGTGCCGGCAACCCGTCGGCGGACGAAATCTCGGCCTGCGCCCAGGATGGCCGGTCGGGGCTCAGTTAGCCTCGTGGACAGCCCTATTCGGGGACAATCCGGTCGCCGAAGTGCCGCAACCGGCATGAGATAGCACTGCTGGTTCGGCGTGCTGGGGAACACTCGGCAAATCCGGGTGTCTTTGCGGAGGTATCAGTGGGCGTGGTGGTCGTGCCCGTGCTCTGCGTCGGGGGAGCCGCCCATTGCCCGGAGCATCGGGATGCCGCCGGTGACAACGAAGCGGGTGACGAGCAACACCGCGAGTCCGAGGAAGACGATGTTCAGCCAGGTGGTGTAGTTCCAGGAGATCCCGCCCTCCATCACCATGGCGTTGCGGTGGGACGGGATCAGACCTGCTGTGCCGAAGAGGAATTCGACCACGTATCCGGCGGCGACCATCGCGGTATAGAAGGTGCCCAGCAGCGTCAGCATCATCGCGGTGCCGTAGTACTTCCGGTAGATGTTCAAGATCGGCAGGATCAGCAGGTCGGCGAAGATGAATGCGACGACGCCGCCAAAGCTAATGCCGCCATTCCACAACACCGCGGCCAGTGGCACGTTGCCGATCGAGCAGACGAACGAGACGATCGCCACGACCGGGCCCACGATCGGTCCCCACACCGCCGACCACACCGGATGGTCCGCGAAAAAGAAGTGCTGCCAGAAGGATTCAGGTACCCACGCCGCGACGGCGCCCGCGATCAGCAGGCCGATGACCAGATCGCGGAGGATGGCGGCCCACTCCATCACGAAGACGTGGGACACCGAGGTAAAGCCGTCTCGCGACAGCAAACGTCGCAGAAACGAACCGTCGCCTTGCACCGACATGTCCATTGCGGCGTGGCCTTCCATCGAACCGGCCAGTCCCTGTTCGGCCTGCCTGCGGGCGGCGTCGACAAGTCGCGACCGCACGAAGAGCCGGAACAACACGGCCAGAGCCACGATCATCAATGGGCCGCCGACGAACTCTGCCGCGGTGAACTGCCAACCCATGAGCAGGGCCAGGATGATGCCCAACTCCACAACCAGGTTCGTCGAGCCGATTTCGAAGGCCATCGCGGCGGTGAAGTTGGCGCCCTTGCGGAACAGCGACCGGGCCAGGGCGACCGCGGCGTAGGAGCACGACGAGGACGCCGCGCCCAGGCCGGCGGCGATGGCCAGGGTGCGGGGGCGGTCATCGCCGAGCAATGCCACGACGGTCGACCGGCGTACGACGGCCTGCACCACGGCAGACAACGTGAAGCCCAGAATCAATGCCCACAGGATCTCCCACGTCATCGACCCTGTTAGCGACAGGGCGTGTAGCACCGAGTGCGTCATACCGCCTCCAACCGAATACCCCTAGGGGGTATTCCTATCCTCGCCGCTGGCACGCGGTTTCGCATGTCGGGGCGGCACGGGATTGCCGCCGCTGGGTGAGTGTCGACATAATTACGTCAAGTGTGCAGGTAATTGGGACAGTTCTGAGACCTAAAAGCCCGACACACCGGGCCTGGCTAACGCAGTCACAGAAGCAACACCAGGCACACTGGTAACAACAACGAAGCCGGGAGGGTGTTGCCGTGTACCGAGTTTTTGAGGCGCTCGATGAACTGGGCGCCATTGTCGAGGAAGCTCGTGGCCTCCCGATGACCGCGGGCTGCGTGGTACCGCGCGGCGACGTGCTCGAACTGATCGACGACATCAAGGACGCGATACCTGGCGAGTTGGACGACGCTCAGGACGTACTCGATGCCCGCGATTCGCTGCTGCACGAAGCCAAGACGCACGCAGACGCCGCGGTGTCGTCGGCGACTGCCGAGTCGGAGTCGATGGTGAACCATGCCCGCGCGGAAGCCGACCGGATCCTGGCCGACGCCAAGGCGCAGGCCGATCGGATGGTCGGCGAGGCGCGTCAGCACAGCGAACGGATGCTCGGCGAGGCCCGCGAAGAATCGGGTCGTATCGCAGTGTCGGCGAAGCGGGAGTACGAAGCCGCGACCACCCGCGCGAAGTCAGAGGCCGACCGACTCGTTGAGAACGGCAACATTTCCTACGAGAAGGCCGTGCAGGAAGGCATCAAAGAGCAGCAGCGACTGGTGTCACAAACCGAGGTTGTGCAGTCGGCCAACGCCGAGTCGACCCGGCTGATCGATGCCGCACACGTCGAGGCCGACCGACTGCGCGGCGAATGCGACATCTACGTCGACAGCAAGCTCGCGGAGTTCGAGGAGCACCTGAACACCACCCTGCGCTCGGTGAACCGTGGCCGTCATCAGTTGCGGACCGCAGCGGGCGTGCACGACTACGCGCAGCGATAGCTTTCCCACGTGCGGCACAATGCCGCTGGTAGGCGCCCGTAGAATCGCGGACATGGCGCGTCAACACAGCCAGAAGGCAAAACCACGCTCGGACTCGCCGCTCGTCGTCAACATCGCGCGGCTGGGCCGACGCCCCGGAGCGATGTTTCCCCTGCACGAGACGGTGGCGAACCCCGCGCGCATCGGCATCGACATGATCGGCATCGCGGCCGGCGCGCCCTTGGACCTTGATCTGCGAGTGGAGTCGGTGTCAGAAGGCGTGTTGGTGAGCGGGACGGTGTCCGCGCCGCTCACGGGCGAATGCGCGCGCTGCCTGACACCGTTCAGTGAACGTGTCGACGTCGATCTGGCCGAGCTGTTCGCCTACTCCGACAGCCTCACTAAGGCGACCACCGAGGAGGACGAGGTCGGTCACGTGGTAGCCGACACCGTTGACCTCGAACAACCGATCATCGACGCGGTGGGCCTGGAATTGCCGTTCTCGCCGGTCTGTCAGGACGACTGCCCGGGATTGTGCGCCATCTGCGGCGTCGCTCTGGCTACCGCCGATCCGGGGCATCACCACGACGAGATCGACCCGCGCTGGGCGAAGCTGACGACGATGCTCGGTGACAACGGCGGGGCCGGCAGTGAGTGATCTGCTCGACGCGCTCGAGGTCGACCTGCCGGGTGATTTGTTGACGTTGGCGCTGACCCATCGCAGCTACGCCTATGAGCACGGTGGCCTGCCCACCAACGAGCGCCTGGAGTTCCTCGGTGATGCGGTGCTGGGGCTCACCGTGACCGACGAGCTGTACCACCGGCACCCGCAACGCCCGGAAAGTGACCTGGCGAAAATGCGTGCCGGGGTGGTCAATACCCAGGCGCTGGCCGAGGTTGCGCGGTCGCTGACCGATCAGGGACTCGGCGCACACCTGCTGCTCGGCCGTGGTGAGCTGAAATCCGGCGGCGCGGACAAATCCAGCATCCTCGCCGACGGCCTCGAATCATTGCTCGGCGCAATCTATTTGCACGCCGGCATCGAAGCTGCGCGAGGGGTGATCCTGCGGTTGTTCAGCGAATTACTGGACGCCGGCGGCCTTTTGGATTGGAAGACCACCCTGCAGGAGCTGGCGGCGGCCCGCGCCCTCGGCGCGGTGTCCTATCGCGTCACCGCCACCGGGCCCGACCACAAGCGGGAGTTCACTGCGGTCGTGGTGGTGCGGGACGCTGAATACGGGTCTGGAATCGGCCGGACCAAAAAAGAAGCGGAGCAGAAGGCCGCCGAGCAGGCGTGCCAGGCGTTGAACCAGCTCGACGGTGCCGTGCGCGGGGAAACTGCCGGCTAGATGCCCGAACTACCCGAAGTCGAGGTGGTACGGCGCGGATTGCAGGCCCGTGTGGTGGGCAAGACCATCACCGCGGTTCGTGTCCATCACCCGCGCGCCGTCCGCCGCCACGAGGCCGGCCCCGCCGACCTGACGGCGCGGCTGTTGGCCGCGCGGATCACCGGGAGCGACCGGCGCGGAAAATATCTGTGGCTCACGCTGGACGCGCCGAGCGGCGACGAGCAGGCGCTCGTCGTGCACCTCGGCATGAGCGGACAGATGCTGCTCGGGGAAGTCCCGAACTCCGGTCACCTGCGCATCGCCGCGCTCCTTGATGACGGCACCACGCTGAGCTTCGTCGACCAGCGGACGTTCGGCGGCTGGATGCTGGCCGATCTCGTAACCGTTGACGGCAGCGTGGTTCCGACGCCCGTCGCGCACGTGGCGCGTGACCCCCTGGACTCGCGCTTCGACATCGACGCGGTGGTAAATGTGTTGCGGCGCAAACATTCCGAGATCAAGCGTCAATTGCTCGACCAGACCGTGGTGTCGGGGATCGGCAACATCTACGCTGACGAGTCGCTGTGGCGGGCCGAGATCAACGGGGCCCGGCTCGCCGAGAAGCTGACCCGCCCACAGCTGAAGACGCTGCTGGAAGCGGCCGCCGAGGTGATGCGCGACGCGCTGTCCCAAGGCGGCACGTCCTTCGACTCGCTCTACGTCAACGTCAACGGACAGTCCGGTTACTTCGACCGATCGCTGAATGTCTATGGCCGCGAAGGCAAACCATGTAAGCGCTGCGGCGCCGTGATCCGCCGGGACAAATTCATGAACCGTTCATCGTTCTACTGCCCCCGCGAGCAACCACGCCCACGGAGCTGAGAATGCCGCCGACGCGTCGAGATCGGCGCTGGCGCGGCGCCTCGAGCTTTTCCGCGCTGGCGTCGATCTCGGCGCACTGGAGACCCGGCTAGATTTGACCCATGACGGATTTGTGGGTCGAGCGCACCGGCGTGCGCCGTTACACCGGCCATAGCTCGCGCGGTGCTGAGGTGCTCGTCGGTTCCGAAAGCGTCGACGGTGTTTTCACGCCGGGCGAGCTGATGAAGATCGCGCTCGCCGCGTGCAGCGGAATGTCCAGCGACTCACCGCTGGCTCGTCGGCTGGGTGACGACTATCAGGCGATCGTTCGGGTGTCCGGCGACGCCGACCGCGATCAAGAGGTCTATCCACTGCTCGAGGAGACACTCGAAATCGACCTGTCGGGCTTGGACGCTGCCGAGAAGGACCGGGTGCTCACGGTGGTCCAGCGCGCTGTCGACCAGGTGTGCACGGTAGGCCGAACGCTGAAGGCGGGAACGAAGGTCGACTTCCAGGTCGCCGATGTCGGACATTGAGGCCGTCCGGCTCACCGCGTGGGTGCACGGCCGCGTGCAGGGCGTCGGCTTCCGCTGGTGGACCCGATCCCGTGCGCTGGAGCTGGGCCTGACCGGCTACGCCGCCAATCGGTCAGACGGCCGGGTACAGGTCGTCGCGCAGGGGCCGCGTGACGCGTGTGAACAGCTGTTGCTGAAGTTGCAGGGCGGAAAAACACCTGGCCAGGTCGACACGGTTGTCGTGGATTGGTCGCCGTCCGGCGATGCCATCAGCGGCTTCGCTGAGCGGTAAGTCCGGCTCCTCCTCGGACCGCGTTGCGCTCCGCATCGTCGCCAGACGGCGGTAAGTCCGGCTCCTCCTCGGACCGCGTTGCGCTCCGCATCGTCGCCAGACGGCGGTAGTCTGGCTCGCCGTGTACCTCAAGAGTCTGACGCTGAAGGGCTTCAAGTCCTTCGCCTCGCCGACGACTCTGCGATTCGAGCCCGGCATCACCGCAGTGGTCGGACCCAACGGGTCAGGCAAGTCCAATGTCGTCGACGCGCTGGCGTGGGTGATGGGGGAGCAGGGCGCCAAGACACTGCGCGGCGGCAAGATGGAGGACGTCATCTTCGCCGGCACCTCGTCGCGCGCGCCGCTGGGCCGCGCAGAGGTCACCGTCACCATCGACAACTCCGACAACGCGTTGCCGATCGAATACTCCGAGGTGTCGATCACCCGTCGGATGTTCCGCGACGGAGCCAGCGAGTACGAAATCAACGGCGCCACTTGCCGTTTGATGGATGTCCAGGAATTGCTGAGCGACTCCGGAATCGGCCGGGAGATGCACGTCATCGTCGGGCAGGGCAAGCTCAATGAAATCCTGGAATCGCGGCCCGAAGATCGCCGGGCGTTCATCGAGGAAGCGGCCGGTGTGCTCAAGCACCGCAAGCGCAAGGAAAAGGCGGTACGCAAGCTCGAGTCGATGTCGGTGAATCTGGCTCGCCTGACCGACCTGACCACCGAGTTGCGTCGACAACTCAAACCGCTGGGCCGCCAGGCCGAGGTGGCTCGTCGCGCCCAGACCATCCAGGCCGACCTGCGCGACGCAAAGTTGCGGTTGGCCGCCGACGACGTGGTCACCCGTCAGTCCGAGCTCAACAACACCAACCATGCCGAGGCGACGCTGCGGCGTGAGCACGACGAGGCCTCGGCCCGGATGGCGGTGGCCTCCGAGGAACTGGCCGCCCACGAGACGGCGTTGACGGCGCTTTCTGAGCGGGCGGAGTCGGCGCAACAGACCTGGTTTCGGTTGTCCGCCTTGGCCGAACGGGTCAGCGCTACCGTGCGGATCGCGAGCGAACGGGCTCAGCACCTGGACGTCGAGACCGCGCCGACCGGAGGCCCGGACCCCGACGCGTTAGAAGCGGAGGCCGCCGAGGTGGCCGCCGCCGAACAGCAGCTGCTCAACGAGCTCGGCGGCACCCGGACCCGGCTCGAAGCCGCCCGCGCGGAGTTGGCCGACCGTGAGCGCGCCGCCTCCGAGGCCGAACAGGCTCACGTGGCAGCGGTGCAAGCCGAGGCCGACCGCCGGGAAGGCCTGGCCCGACTGGCCGGCCAGGTGGAGACGATGCGGGCCCGTGTCGAGTCGATCGACGACGGCGTCGCCAAGCTGTCAGAGCGCATCGAGGAGGCCGCCGCCCGCGCTCAACAAGCCAAGGTGGAATTCGAAACCGTGCAGAGCAGGGTCGGTGAGCTCGATCAAGGCGAAGTAGGTCTCGACGAGCACCACGACCGGACGGTTGCGGCACTGCGACTGGCCGACGAGCGGGTCGCTGAACTGCAGTCGACCGAACGCGGCGCCGAACGCCAGGTCGCTTCGCTGCGGGCTCGGATCGAGGCACTGTCGGTCGGCCTCGAGCGCAAAGACGGCGCCGCCTGGCTCACTCAAAACCGCGGCAGTGCAGGGCTTTTCGGGTCTATAGCCAAACTCGTCAAAGTGCAGTCCGGCTATGAAGCGGCGTTGGCTGCGGTGCTCGGCTCCGCCGCCGACGCGCTGGCGGCCGAAAGTTTCACCGCAGCCGCCGACGCGGTGACCGCGTTGAAGCAGGCCGATGGGGGCCGGGCCGCGATCGTGCTCAGCGATTGGCCCGCAAACGATTCGGCGCCGGTGGGTGCACTGCCGGACGGCGCGCGCTGGGCCCTCGACCTCGTCGAGGCGCCGGCACGGCTGCGCGGTGCGATGGTGGCCATGCTGTCGCGGGTCGCCGTGGTCGGCGAGTTGACTGAGGCGATGAATCTCGTTGCCGCGCAGCCACAACTGCGCGCCGTCACCCGCGACGGCGATCTGGTCGGTGCGGGTTGGATCAACGGCGGCTCAGACCGTAAGCCCTCGACATTGGAGCTCATCTCCGAAATCGCCAAGGCGCGAGCCGAACTCGCCGCAGCCGAGCAGCAGACCAACGAGCTGGGGGCGGCGCTGTCCGGGGCGATGAGCGAGCAGATCGCCCGTCAGGATTCCGCCGAGCAGGCTCTGGCGGCGCTCAATGAATCCGATGCCGCGATTTCGGCCATCTACGAGCAGCTCGGGCGACTCGGTCAGGATGCCCGCGCCGCTGACGAGGAGTGGCACCGGCTGATGCGCCAGCGGGAGGAGTTGGAGGCCGGGCGCGCCGACACCCTCGGCGAGCTCGGTGAGCTCGAGACTCGACTGGGCAACATCGAGCAGCCTCAGGGCGGGTCAGTCGAGCCCACCCATGGTGAAGTTCGGCAGCAGATCGCCGCGGCAGCCGAAGCCGCCCGCGGTGTCGAGGTGGAGGCCAGGCTGGCGGTACGCACCGCCGAAGAACGCGCCAATGCCGTTCGCGGAAAAGCGGATTCGCTGCGTCGTGCGGCGGCTGCGGAGCGCGAGGCGCGGGTGCGCGCCCAGCAGGCCCGCGCGGCGCGTCAGCATGCCGCCGCTGTTGCCGCGGCGGTCGCCGGCGCCGGACGCTCCCTGGCCGGCCGGCTGAGTCAGGTGGTCGGCGCCGCATCGCAGAACCGCGACGTGCTGGCCGCCGAGCGTCAGCAACGCTCCACGGCGATGGTCGCGGTCCGCGACGAGGTGAACACGCTGGGCACCCGGATCGGGGTGCTCACCGAGTCGCTGCACCGCGACGAGGTCGCCAAAGCCCAAGCGGCGCTGCGCATCGAGCAACTCGAGCAGATGGTGCTCGAGCAATTCGGGATGTCGCCCGACGTGTTGGTCGCCGAATACGGCCCGCAGGTCTCGCTGCCCCCGACCGAGCTGGAGATGGCCGAGTACGAGCAGGCGCGCGAGCGTGGCGAGCAGGTCACCGCACCGGCCCCGCTGTTGTTCGACCGGCCGACGCAGGAGCGTCGCGCCAAACGCGCCGAACGCGAGCTGGCCGAGCTGGGCCGGGTGAACCCGTTGGCGCTCGAGGAGTTCGCGGCTCTGGAGGAGCGCTTCAACTTCCTGTCCACCCAGCTCGAGGACGTCAAGGGCGCGCGTAAGGATCTGCTCGACGTCGTTGCCGACGTCGACGCCCGCATTCTGCAGGTGTTCACCGAGGCGTACGTCGACGTGGAGCGCGAATTCCAAGGGGTTTTCGCCTCGCTTTTCCCCGGCGGCGAGGGCCGGCTACTGCTCACCAATCCCGACGACATGCTCACCACCGGTATCGAGGTGGAGGCCCGTCCGCCCGGCAAGAAGGTCAAGCGGCTGTCGCTGCTGTCCGGTGGCGAGAAGTCGCTGACGGCGGTGGCGATGCTGGTGGCCATCTTCCGGGCCCGCCCGTCGCCGTTCTACATCATGGACGAGGTCGAGGCGGCGCTCGACGACACCAACCTGCGGCGGCTGATCGGTCTTTTCGAGCTGCTGCGGGCCAAGTCGCAGCTGATCGTCATCACCCACCAGAAGCCGACCATGGAGGTCGCCGACTCGTTGTACGGCGTGACGATGCGCGACGACGGCATCACCACGGTGATCTCCCAACGAATGCGTGGTCAGGATCTCGCCGCGACCGGATCTTAAGAAGTTGGGCTAGAACACCGCTATGTGGCCGTGCGACCGGGCGCCACACTGCGGCCTGAGAGAATGTCGCTGTGTCTGAAACTCTGTGGATCGCAATCGCGGTCATTGTCGCGCTGATCGTCATCGCCGTCCTGGTTCTGGGACTGCTGCGCTACCGGCGACGCCAGATCAGCCTGTCCGGCAGCGAGCAAACCCCCACCCTGGATCGCTCCGGAGGGTACGCCGCCTCGTCGGGAATCACGTTCAGCCGCACCGAAACTCCCGAACGCATCGACACCACCGGGTTGCCGGCAGTCGGTGACGACGCGTCAATTCCCCGCGATGCGCCGAAGCGTACGGTCTCCGATGTTCAACTGCCCCAGCCCGATACGGCCACACCACCGGTCGAGCCAGCGCGACCGATCGAGCCCGCGCCGCCTGCCCAGAGGCCCACCGTCGACGAGATCGCCCCGGCCGGAAGGGCGGCTGGAGCGACTCCGCGGCCGCCTGGCCAGGTCGCAGAATGCATTGGGCCGCAGCCTCTTAGGGATCATCGGCGGCGGAGACCTGGATGAGGATTCCTGGGAGCAGGTCGAGGACACCCTGCTGATTGCCGACCTGGGCCCGACCGTGACCAGCTCGGTGGTGGCGCAGTTGCGCAGCCAGCTCGCCAGCCGAGACGTCCACACCGAGGCCGATGCCCGCGAGGTGCTGCGGGACGTGTTGATCGCCGAGCTGCAACCTGGTCTGGACCGTTCGATACGTGCACTGCCGCATGACGACCATCCGTCGGTGCTGCTGGTCGTCGGCGTCAACGGCACTGGAAAGACCACCACGGTCGGCAAGCTCGCGCGGGTGCTGGTCGCCGACGGCCGACGCGTCGTGCTCGGGGCCGCCGACACCTTCCGCGCCGCCGCCGCCGATCAGTTGCAGGCTTGGGGTTCTCGCGTGGGCGCCGAGGTGGTGCGTGGAGCCGAGGGCGCCGACCCGGCGTCGGTCGCCTTCGACGCTGTCGACAAGGGCATCGAGACGGGCGCCGACGTCGTCGTGATCGACACCGCGGGCCGGCTGCATACCAAGACCGGGCTGATGGACGAGCTCGGCAAGGTCAAACGCGTGGTGACGTCGGCGCGCGGCCGTCGACGAGGTGCTGTTGGTGCTCGACGCGACGATCGGCCAGAACGGGCTGGCGCAGGCGCGGGTGTTCGCCGACGTCGTCGATATCACCGGAGCGGTGCTGACCAAGCTTGACGGCACGGCCAAGGGCGGCATCGTTTTTCGCGTACAGCAGGAACTCGGAGTGCCGGTCAAGCTGGTCGGGCTGGGCGAGGGGCCGGACGATCTGGCGCCGTTCGAGCCGGCCGCTTTCGTCGACGCGCTTCTCGGGTAGACCGCCGGCTCGCGAATCGCCGTGTAGATGTAACACCGGCGAAACCTTTCAGCGCCGCTTTTTGTAACAACCACTTTGCAAGGTTCTCGTGCAGGCCGCAGGCACTTGCCTGGCGGCTGTCCATGGCCGAGATGAGGTGATAGCGAGTGAGTTTCCCGATGATGGGCCAGCCCGATACCGGCGATACCGCTTGGATGCTGGCAAGTTCCGCGTTGGTGCTGTTGATGACCCCGGGACTGGCATTCTTCTATGGCGGTATGGTGCGCGCCAGAAGCGTGCTGAACATGCTCATGATGAGCATCAGCGCGATGGGCGTCGTGACGGTGCTATGGGTGCTCTACGGCTACTCGATCGCATTCGGCAACGACAAAGACGACTTGTTCGGTGACCCGACCGAATACTTCGGCCTGAAGGGTCTCATCGGCGGTAACTCGGCGGCCGCGGATGCCGCCAAGGGCGTTGCGGCGACGAACATCCCGCTGGCCGGCACGCTGCCGATGAACGTGTTCGTGGCATTCCAGCTGATGTTCGCGATCATCACGGTCGCGTTGATCTCCGGTGCGGTCTCCGACCGGCTGAAGTTCAGCGCCTGGCTGGTGTTCGCGGGTCTCTGGGCGACGCATCGTCTACTTCCCGGTCGCGCACTGGGTCTTCTCGTTCGACGGTGTCACGGCGGAGCACGGCGGCTGGATCGCCAACAAGCTGCACGCCATCGACTTCGCCGGCGGGACCGCGGTCCATATCAACTCCGGTACGGCAGGCCTGGTGCTGGCGATCGTCCTCGGCAAGCGCAAGGGCTGGCCCGGCACGCTGTTCCGCCCGCACAACGTGCCGTTCGTGATGCTCGGCGCCGGTCTGCTGTGGTTCGGCTGGTACGGCTTCAACGCCGGATCGGCGACCAGCTCCAACGGTGTCGCCGCGTCGACCTTCATCACCACCACCGTCGCCACCGCCGCCGCGATGCTCGCCTGGCTCGTCACGGAGCGCATCCGCGATGGCCACGCGACGACGCTGGGAGCGGCATCGGGTGTGGTCGCCGGATTGGTCGCCATCACGCCGTCCTGCTCGTCGGTGAATGTGCTCGGCGCGTTGGTGATCGGCACGGTGGGCGGCGCCCTCTGCGCCGTGGCGGTCGGGCTGAAATTCAAGCTCGGCTTCGACGACTCGCTGGACGTGGTCGGCGTGCACCTGGTCGGTGGGCTGGCGGGCACGCTGCTGGTCGGTCTGGTTGCCGCCCCGGAGAGCCCCGCCATCAACGGCGTCGCCGGCGTGTCGAAGGGCTTGTTCTACGGCGGCGGCTGGGGTCAGCTGGAGCGGCAGGCGATCGGCGCGTTCAGCGTGCTGTTCTACTCCGCCATCGTCACGCTGATCATTGCCCTGATACTCAAGTACACGATCGGGCTGCGTCTGAGTCCTGAGGAAGAAGCCGCCGGCATCGACGAGTCTCAGCACGCGGAGAGCGGTTACGATTTCGCGGCAGCGGGCGGCTCGTCGGTTCTTCCCCATGCGAGCCTGCCGGAGCCGGAGGGCGCTCGTGGTCATGGCTCGGAAGATCGAGTGGACGACAAAGTAGAGGCGGAATAGAAGATGAAGCTGATCACTGCGATCGTCAAGCCGTTCACGCTCGAGGACGTCAAGACCAGCCTCGAGCAGGTCGGAATCCTGGGGATGACGGTCAGCGAGGTCCAGGGGTACGGCCGGCAGAAGGGCCACACCGAGGTCTACCGCGGCGCCGAGTACTCCGTCGACTTCGTGCCGAAGGTCCGCGTCGAGGTGTTGGTCGAGGACTTCGACGCCGACAAGGTGATCGACAGCATCGTGCGTTCCGCCCGGACCGGAAAAATCGGCGACGGTAAAGTGTGGGTCAGCTCCGTGGAAACCGTGGTGCGAGTGCGCACCGGTGAGCGCGGAGCGGATGCAATCTGACACCGGCCGCTGGGGAAGACCCCTTCGGCCTTGCCGATCCGACCAGGATTGGAATGACGCAGCGCGAACACGAGTCACCTGATCCGCCAGGACACGAGGCCACGGCGGGCAAGATATCTGGTGCGGCAAACGATTTGGCTGCCGCCCGGGCGAAGTTGCTTGCCCGCGGGCCGAGTGAGCTCGACTCTGCCGCCCTTCGCGAAGCGTGGGGCGAGCTGCACGAATTCTGGTTGACGACAAAGGCTTCCGAGATCGGCATCATGCCCGGCAGCGGCTTCGCCATTGTCGCCACGGGTTCACTGGGCCGGCGCGAGTTGGTGCCTTACTCCGATCTGGACCTGCTGCTGTTGCACGACGGCATGAACACCGACGCAGTCCGAGACGTCGCCGATTCGCTCTGGTACCCGTTGTGGGATGCCAATATTCGTCTCGATCACAGTGTGCGTACCGTCGCACAGACGCTGAAGGTCGCCAGCGCGGACGTCTCGGCCTGCCTCGCGATGCTCGATACCCGCCATATCGCCGGCGACGAGGAACTGTCCGGCCGCCTCATCGAAGGAATCCGCCGCCAGTGGCGGTCCGGAATCCAATCCATCTTCGGTGAAGTCGTCGATGAGACCCACGCGCGTTGGCGCCGCTTCGGTGAGATCGCCCACCGGGCCGAGCCCGACCTGAAATCGGGTCGCGGCGGCCTGCGCGATATTCAACTGCTCGACGCACTGGCCATTGCTCACCTCACCGACCGGCTGGCCGTGGGCGAGACAGACGACCCGCTGGGCTCGCTGACGGGCGCCCATCTGATGCTGCTCAATGTCCGCACCGAACTGCATCGGGTCTCGGGCCGCGGGCATGACCAGGTGCTGGCCCAGTTTGCCGATGAAATCAGCGCCGCGCTGCACATCGGCGACCGCTTCGACCTATCCCGAGTGCTCTCCGACGTCGGACGCACGATCAGCTATCGCGTCGACGCCGGGCTGCGGACCGCCTCCAATGCGCTTCCGCGGCGGGGGATGTCGGCGATCCGGCGGCGCCCGCGTCGACCGCTCGACGAGGGAGTGATCGAGTACGCCGGTGAGATCGTGCTGGCACGCGATGCCCGACCGCAAAGCGACCCCGCGTTGCTGCTGCGGGTGGCGGCCGCGTCGGCGGTTACCGGATTACCGATTTCAGTGTCCACGCTGAGCCGGTTGGCCGATACCGCGCCGGAACTGCCGACGCCCTGGCCGCGCGACGCGTTGGACAACCTTCTGGTCATGTTGACCGCAGGCCCGGACACCATCGCGGTCATCGAGACCCTGGATCGCACCGGGCTGTGGGGCCGACTCTTCCCGGAGTGGGGAGCGGTGCGCGACCTTCCGCCGCGCGACGTGGTCCACATCTGGACCGTCGATCGCCACCTTGCCGAAACCGTCTCGCGGGCAAGGATTTTCACCACCAGAGTGGCGCGATCCGACCTGTTGATCCTGGCTGCGCTGCTGCACGACATCGGTAAGGGCCGCGATGCCGACCACTGTGTGCTGGGTGCGCAGCTGGCCACCCAGATCGGCACCAGGCTGGGCATGTGGCCGTCCGACGTCGAGATGCTGTCCAAATTGGTGTTTCACCACCTGCTGTTGGCCAAGGTCGCGATCCGGCAGGACCTGAACGATCCGCAGACCATCGCCGCGGTCTGCGATGCGCTCAATGGCGACCCCGTGCTGCTGGACGTGCTGCACGCACTGACCGAGGCCGACTCGCTGGCGACCGGGCCAGGGGTGTGGAGCGACTGGAAAGCCTCGCTGGTCGGTGACCTGGTGCGGCGCGCGCGGATGGCGATGAACGGCGAAGCGTTGCCAGAAGCCGATCCGCTGGACCCCGAGTACATGGCGCTGGCCGCTGATCGCAAGGTGCACGTCGAACTGCGGCCAGGCACCGATCGGCGGCTGCATCATGCGGTCGTGATCGCGCCAGACCAGCGCGGGCTGCTATCCAAAGCGGCCGGGGTGCTGACGCTGAACTCGTTGCGTGTCCATTCGGCATCGGTCAACGTGCAGGACGGCATTGCGATCAGCGAATTCGTGGTGGCGCCCCACTTCGGCAGCCCGCCCGCGTCGGGCTTGCTGCGCCAGCAGCTGATCCGTGCGCTCGGTGGGCAGACCGATGTGTTGAGCACGCTGGAACAGCGGTCAGCCGACACCAAGCCCAAGCCGATCGGCGAGGCGCCCACCGCGGTTCCGGTCCATCACTCGTCCGCGCCGCCGCGAATCCTGTGGTTCGAAGGCGCGCCCGGCCGACTGATCATCGAGATCCGGGCCAACGACCGGCCGGGTCTGCTCGCATTGCTCACCGGAGCGCTTGGAGCGTGCCGGGGTGAACATCGATTGGGCCAAGGTCAGCACCCGCGGGTCGATGGTGGACGACGTGTTCTGTATCGCGTTGCCGGAGCGCAGTGCCGCGTCCAAAGCGACCGGGGAACCCGGGTCGAACACCCGGTCGGCGATCGAGCATCACCTGTTGGCGGTATTGGACGAGGCGCCGGCTGCCGCCGCGGTCTAATCGGGCCGGCGTGTTCGCAGCCACGCGTCGATGCGTTCGGCGACGCAGGTCCAGCCGGGTTCCTGCATCATGTTGTGTCCCATGCCGGGAAACAGCTCGGGTTCGGTCCGGTAGGCACGCGCCGTGGCGCGCACTTCGGCATTGGTGACCATGCCGTCGTCTGCGGCACCCAGAACCAGCATCGGGGTGTTGACCCGCTTCGTTTTCACCCGTCGAGTCAGTGGGTCGATGAGCGATGCGCGGAACGCCTCGGATTGAACACTCGCAGCCCCTGATTCGACGATCTCGTCGGGTGTGTGCGTACTGAAGAGATGTTCGCGAACCAGCGGCGTGGTGCCAATGAAACCGGTCAGGTTGCCGACCGGCAACGACCGCATCGAGATCCACGGATGGCGCGTCCAGATCCGGGTGGCCAAGCCCAGGACGCCTTGCGGCGGGACCGACGCCACCAGGACCGCCGCCGGAGCGTCGTGGCTCTCCAGGTAACGCTGCACGACGAAGCCGCCCAGCGAATGGGCGATGAGTATCGGGTGGCCGCCGAGGCTGTCGGCGGTGACGCGCACGTCGTCGACATAGTCGGCGATCGAGCACAGGTGGAAGGGCTTGCCGGCCGGGCTGGCGCCGTGCCCGCGCAGGCTCAGCGCCACCGCGCGGTAGCCGGCTGCGGCGAAGAAGTCGACGAAGTTGCTCCAGCACGACGCCGAATGCCACCCGCCGTGGACGAACAGCAGCGGGACCGGATGCGCGTCGCCGCAGGATCCCTTGTCGATTACCTCGAGCATGGGTTGATGATGGGCCATAACCGTCGACGAATGTGCGGCTAGCTTCACATTCGTCGACGAGCGTGCGGCTGGCTTCACGCTCGCTTCAACCGGACGCCGGTGCCGCGTCCGCGCCAGCACCATTAGGCTGGGCAGCGTGTTTGAATCGCTGTCCGATCGGCTCACCGGTGCCCTGCAAGGACTTCGCGGCAAAGGCCGACTGACCGACGCCGACATCGACGTCACCACCCGCGAAATCCGGCTGGCGCTGCTCGAAGCCGACGTCTCCCTGCCTGTCGTCCGATCCTTCGTCGCCCGCATCAAGGAGCGCGCCAAGGGCGCGGAGGTCTCCGGCGCCCTCAACCCCGCCCAGCAGGTCGTCAAGATCGTCAACGAGGAACTGGTTGGCATCCTCGGCGGCCAGACCCGTCAGCTGGCCTTCGCCAAGACACCGCCGACCGTGGTGATGCTGGCCGGTCTGCAAGGTTCCGGTAAGACCACGCTGGCCGGAAAGCTGGCGCTGTGGCTGCGCAACCAGGGTCACACCCCGCTGCTGGTCGCCTGCGACTTGCAGCGGCCGGGCGCGGTCAACCAGCTGCAGATCGTGGGGGAGCGAGCCGGAGTCGCGGTCTTCGCGCCGCACCCAGGCTCCTCGGTGGACACCGATCACGACGCGGCCCCCGGTGACCCGGTCGCCGTCGCCGCAGCCGGGCTCGCGGAGGCGCGCGCCAAGCACTTCGACGTCGTGATCGTCGACACCGCCGGACGCCTGGGTATCGACGAAGAAATGATGGCTCAGGCCGGCGCGATCCGCGCCGCCGTCAACCCCGACGAAGTCATCTTCGTTCTGGACGCGATGGTGGGCCAGGACGCGGTGGCCACCGCGCAGGCATTCGGCGAGGGCGTCGGCTTCACCGGTGTGGTGCTGACCAAGCTGGACGGCGACGCACGCGGTGGTGCGGCGCTGTCGGTCCGCGAAATCGCCGGTGTACCAATTCTTTTCGCATCAGCTGGCGAGAAACTGGAAGACTTCGACGTCTTCCACCCGGACCGGATGGCCAGCCGCATTCTGGGCATGGGCGATGTCCTGAGCCTCATCGAGCAGGCCGAGCAGGTCTTCGACGCGCAACAGGCCCAGGATGCCGCGGCCAAGATCGGGTCCGGCGAGCTCACACTCGAAGACTTCCTCGAGCAGATGCTGGCGATCCGCAAGATGGGCCCGATCGGCAACTTGCTGGGCATGCTGCCCGGCGCAGGCCAGATGAAAGAGGCCCTGGCCGCCGTCGACGACAGTCAACTCGACCGGCTGCAGGCCATCATTCGCGGCATGACGCCGCAGGAGCGGGCCGATCCGAAGATCATCAACGCGTCGCGCCGTCTGCGTATCGCCAACGGTTCGGGCGTGACGGTGTCTGAGGTCAATCAGCTCGTCGACCGTTTCTTCGAAGCCCGCAAGATGATGTCCTCGATGGTCAGCAGCATGGGCATACCCGGGCTGGGGCGTAAGTCGGCAACCCGTAAAGGCGCAAAAGGCAAGGGCGGCAAGGGAAAGAAGGGCAAGAAGTTCGGCCCGACTCCACCCAAGGTTCGTGGCCCGCTCGGTGCCGGCATGCCGGCCGGGTTCCCCGACCTGTCCAACATGCCGCAGGGTCTTGACGAACTGCCACCCGGGCTGGCCGATTTCGACTTGTCGAAGCTGAAGTTCCCGGGCAATAACTAGTGCCACACCACGTTCGAGGGATCGGGCTCCCCGACGAAGAACCCATCGAACTGTGGATCGCCGACGGCCGGATCAGCCGCGAACCGATCAGCGGCGCCGAGACGATCTTCGACGGCGGCTGGATTCTGCCCGGACTGGTCGACGCGCACTGCCATGTCGGGCTGGGGCCCCACGGCGGGGTCGAACTCGACGAGGCGATCGCGCAGGCCGAGACCGAACGTGACGCCGGCGCCCTGCTGCTGCGCGACTGCGGGTCGCCGATCGACACCCGCAGCCTCGACAACCGCGACGATCTGCCTCGCATCATCCGGGCGGGACGGCATCTGGCCCGGCCCAAGCGGTACATCCCGGGCCTGCCGATCGACATCGAAGACGAATCTCAGCTTCCCGATGCGGTGGCCGAGCAGGCGCGCCGCGGCGACGGCTGGGTCAAGCTGGTCGGCGACTGGATAGACCGCGGCATAGGCGATTTGGCACCGCTGTGGTCAGACGACGTGCTGACCGCGGCCATCGACGCCGCCCACGACAACGGCGCGCGGGTCACCGCGCACGTTTTTGGCGAGGACGCGCTACCCGGTCTGATCAAGGCGGGAATCGACTGCATCGAACACGGCACCGGGCTCACCGATGACATCATCGAGTTAATGCTCGAACACGGCACCGCGCTGGTGCCAACCCTGATCAACGTCGAGAATTTTCCCGGTATCGCCGATGCCGCGGGGAAGTATCCGACGTACGCCGCGCACATGCGCGACCTGTACGCCAACTGCTATCCGCGGCTCAGCGCCGCGCACGAGGCCGGCGTATCGATCTACGCCGGCACCGACGCGGGCGGCATGATCGCCCACGGGCGTATCGGCGACGAGGTCGAGGCGCTGACCCGCATCGGGATGACCCCCACCGAGGCGCTCGGCGCGGCGTGCTGGGATGCCCGTGAGTGGCTCGAACGTCCAGGCCTGGACGACGGCGCTTCGGCAGACCTGTTGTGCTACTACGACGATCCCCGTTACGGCCCCGAGGTGCTGCAACGCGCGGACGTGGTGATGCTGCGCGGCCAGCCCTACTGAGCCGCGCCGTCGCCGTCGACAAATATGGGGAGAAATCCGCAGCGCGGCCGCCTGACGGTCACAGTCACCCGGACGCGGATGTGCTCCCTCGGCACATCCGCGTTCGGTGTCTGTTAGACAAGTGATGTGCCGATCCCTGAATTCATCGTCGAGCTTCGGCAGCACATTGGCCACGCGCCATTGTGGTTGCCCGGTATCACCGCGGTGGTGTTTCGCGACAAGCAGGTGCTCCTGATCAAACGTTCCGATAATCACGCATGGACGCCCGTCACCGGAATTGTCGAGCCGGGGGAGAACCCAGCGGATTGCGCCACCCGAGAAGTGCTGGAAGAGAGCGGCATTCAAGCAATTCCGAGACGATTGGCCTGGGTGCACGTGACCCGGCCGATAGTTCACGTCAACGGTGACCACGCGCAATACCTCGATCACGTGTTCCGGATGGACTGGGTTGACGGCGAACCGTTTCCAGCGGACGACGAGACCCTCGAGGCCCGCTGGTTCGACCCGGCCGAGATGCCGGCGATGTCCGACGACATGCGCCAGAGAATCCGGCATGCCAAAGATGGCAAGATCAGTGCGCCAACAATTTTCGAGGCAGACACGCTATGACGTACGCCGCCGAACAGCTCGCCCGATTCGTCGTCGGCGCGAGCCAATCTGACATCAGCGGCCCGGCGCGGGCAACGCTGAAGCGCAACGTCCTGGACAGCATCGCCTGCGCGGTCGGTGCCCTCGACGGCGAGTCGATCCCGTCCATCCGCGCCCACGCCGAGCAGTTCAGCGGCCGCCCCACAGCGACATTCGTCGGCGGTGGCCGCGCATCGGTGGACCAGGCGGCATTCTTCAATGCGGTGCTGGTGCGCTATCCCGACCTGCTCGACACCTACCTGACCCCCGGCGGTCTGTGCCATCCCGCCGACAACTTCGGCGCGGTACTTGCCGTCGCCGAACACGTCGACGCGGGCGGGGCGGATTTCCTGCTGGCGCTGGCGGTCGCCTACGAGATCCAATGTCGCTTCAGTGCTCAGGTTCCGGTGATGGGCCGTGGGCTCAATCACGCGCTGCAACTGGCGATGTCGGCAGCTGCCGGCTCAGCCAAGCTGCTCGGTCTGGACGCCGCCCAGACCGCCGATGCGATCGCCGCGTCCACCGTCGACAACGTGTCGCTGGCCGCGGTGCACACCGAACCGGTATCGACGTGGAAGGGCATCTCACCGGCAGTCACCGGGATGCGCGCCGTCTACGCCACGATACTTGCCGGCCGCGGAATCACCGGCCCCCGAGCCTTTTTCGAGGGACCCAATGGTCTGGAGCAACTGTTCGACCAGCCCATCGACCTGCGCCCATCCGACCGATCGCTGAACGTCGTCGAGCAGACCTACCTGAAGCAGTACTGTTCGCTCATCCACGGCCAAGTGGTCATCGATGCGACGCTCGCACTTCGCGACGAGCACGCCATCGACGCCACCGACGTCGTGTCGGTCAGCCTCGAGGTCTTTCAGGGTGCATTCGACATCGCCGGCGGCGGTCGCTACGGCAACAAAGACCATCCATCGACCAAAGAGCAAGCCGACTACAACCTCAAATATCTGGTGGCCGTCGCCCTGCTGGACGGACAGGTCGGCCCGGAACAGCTCGAGGGCGAACGGGTCTGCCGCAGCGACGTGCAAGACCTGCTGGCGCGGGTCGACGTACAGCCCGCGCCGGACCTGACCGAGGCTTATCCGGAGCGCACCGCGGCCCGCGTGCACATCACGCTCAAGGACGGCCGGGAAATTCATCGTGAGCAATCCGATTTCGAGGGATCGCCCACGCGGCCGATGTCCTGGGATCGGGTGGTCGAGAAATTCCACTGGTTGGCCGAACCGTTCGCGGATACCGCCCTGCGTGGCGAGATCGTCGACGCGGTGCAGCGACTGGATGGGATCGCGGTGACTGACCTCGTAGCGCTGTTGGCTGCCGTCAGCCCAGCGGTGCAGCGCCCCCGAACCAGGGGGCGGTTATGAGCCGGGCTCAAGAAAAGATTGCGAGCACTTACTCTCTATGTTAGTTTCGCATCACCCCAACGATGCGGAGGACAGCAGTGAGCTACGACGTGATCATTCGCGACGGATTGTGGTTCGACGGCACTGGCGGTGCGCCACAGACCCGCACGCTCGGCATCCGCGACGGGGTGGTGGCCACGGTCTCGTCCAGTCCGCTCGATGCGACCGGTTGCCCCGAGATCATCGACGCCAAGGGTAAGTGGGTCGTTCCCGGATTCGTCGACGTGCACACTCACTACGACGCCGAGGTACTGCTGGATCCCGGACTGCGCGAGTCGGTGCGTCACGGTGTCACCACCGTGCTGCTGGGCATGTGCTCGCTGTCGACGGTCTACGCCGACGCTGACGACGCCGCCGACCTGTTCAGCCGAGTCGAGGCGGTGCCGCGCAAGTTTGTCCTGGGCGCCTTGCAAGACAAGAACTGGTCGACCCCCGCTGAGTACGTGCAGACAATCGACGACCTGCCGCTCGGCCCGAATGTCAGCTCGCTGCTGGGACATTCGGATCTTCGTACCGCGGTGCTGGGTCTGGAGCGTGCGACCACCCGCGACGTCGAGCCCACCGACGCAGAACTCGATACGATGGCCGCGATGCTGGACGACGCGCTCGAGGCCGGCATGCTCGGCATGTCCGGTATGGACGCGGCGATCGACAAACTCGACGGCGACCGCTTCCGCTCCCGTGCGCTGCCGTCCACGTTCGCGACATGGCGGGAACGCCGCAAGCTCATCAAAGTTCTGCGCAAACGCGGCCGGATCTTGCAGAGTGCGCCCAACGTGGCCAAAGCCGAGTCCGGGTTGCTGTTTTTCCTTTCGAGCAGTCCAATGTTCGGTCTGCGCAGGTCAGTTCGGATGAGCCTGCTGGTATCCGCCGACGCCAAGTCGATGCCGTTGGCCGTGCACGTCTTCGGCCGGGGCACTCGGCTGATGAACTTCCTGCTGCGCTCCAAGGTGCGCTTCCAGCACCTGCCGGTGCCGTTCGAGTTGTACTCCGACGGCATCGACCTTCCGGTCTTCGAGGAGTTCGGTGCCGGTACGGCGGCGCTGCACCTGCGGGACCAGTTGGAGCGCAACGAACTACTGGCAGACAAAGAGTACCGCCGCCGGTTCCGTCGGCAGTTCGACCGCGTCAAGCTCGGCCCGTCGCTGTGGCACAAGGACTTTCACGACGCAGTGATCGTCGAATGCCCCGACCAGACACTGGTTGGTAAGAGCTTCGGTGCGATCGCCAAGGAACGGGGGCTCCACCCGCTGGACGCGTTCCTCGACGTCCTGGTGGAAAACGGTGAGCGCAACGTGCGCTGGACCACGATCGTCGCCAACCATCGGCCCAAGCAGCTGAACAAATTGGCCGCCGAACCGAGCATCCACATGGGCTTTTCCGACGCCGGCGCGCATCTGCGCAACATGGCCTTCTACAACTACTCGCTGCGGTTCCTCAAGCGAACCCTGGACGCCTACAAGGACGGTCAGCCCTTCCTCACCATCGAACGCGCCGTGCATCGCCTCACCGGCGAAGTGGCCGAATGGTTCGGCCTGGACGCCGGCACGTTGCGGGAAGGCGACCGCGCCGACTTCGTGGTGATCGACCCCGCCGGCCTGGACGACTCGGTGGACGCCTACCACGAGGAAAAGGTGCCGTTCTACGGCGACCTGAGCCGCATGGTCAACCGCAACGACGCCGCGGTCGTCGCGACCGGTGTCGGCGGCGCAATTGTGTTCCGCAACGGTGAGTTTCGCGAGGGCTACGGCACAACCGTGAAGTCCGGCCGGTACTTGCGGGCGGGTGCGGTTCGCCCGCAACTCGCCGGCTCGAGCGCGTAGGTCTGAAAAGATGGCACGGACCCAGCAGCAGCGCCGCGAAGAGACGGTGGCGCGTCTGCTCGAGGCCAGCATCGCGACGATCATCGAGGTCGGCTATGCGAGGGCCTCGGCCGCGGTGATCACCAAACGCGCCGGCGTGTCGGTCGGCGCGTTGTTCCGGCATTTCGACACCATGGGCGACTTCATGGCCGCCACCGCGTACGAAGTGCTTCGGCGCCAACTGGATTCGTTCACCAAGCGGGTGGCCGCGATTCCGTCCGACCGGCCGGCGCTCGAGGCGGGGCTGACCATACTGCGCGACATCACCAGCAGTCCCACCAACGCGGTGCTCTACGAACTTATGATCGCGGCTCGCACCGACGAGAAACTCAACGCGACCTTGCAGCATGTGCTCGAGCAGTACACCAGCAAGATCTGCGATGCCGCGCGCGCGTTGCCCGGAGCAGACGATCTGTCTGAGGAGACATTCCCGGTGATGGTTGCGTTGCTGACCAACACCTTTGACGGTGCGGCGATGCTGAGGGCGGTGCTGCCCCAACCCGAAATCGAAGACCGGCGAATCGCCCTGCTGTCGTCGTTGCTGGGCGGAATCGGCCTGCCGACCTGATCGTCAGGTGTCGGTGAGCTTGCTCACTGCATCGTCGAGACGGCGGTGCAGGCTCATCAGCTCGTTGATGCCGAGCAGGGTGAGCGGCCGGTGGGTGGCCGGTCCGTCGGCGACTACCGCGAACGGAATGGTGTCGCCGAGGGTGTCGCGAGTCTTCATCAACACGCTGATGCCCGCCGATCCTAGGAACTCGACCTTCGACAAGTCGACGATCAAGCCCTTCGGCTTTTTGGCCAGTACGGCATCGACGGCTTCGGTCAATCCGGGGGCGGTCAGCATGTCCACGCTTCCGCCGATGGCCAAGACCGCCAGCCCGTCGACCTCAGATTCATGGGCGTAGAACTCATCTTTGTCGGATTGAGGCGGCGAACCAGATGCAGCGTGTTGGTTTTCGGCCATCATCGATCTCTCAATTCCTTACGTGTGTCGGCGTTGACTGCTTGTAACGCTGACATCGCTGGTAATGGCTGTCGACTCAACCCACGGACCGTGTCGACGCGTGTCGACGCGTCGCCGAGGACTGCTACTGAAAGCTTGCGCAATAGATTGCCACGGCACTGGAAGAGTAGCCGAAACGACTGACACTGTCGTCGCCGCAGCCCTACAGCGTGCCGATTCCCGATTGCGGATTGAGAGCAAAGCCCCAGTCGAGCAGGCCACCAGCCTGATCCCAGTAGGTCGGTCCGCCTGCGCGCACCAGGCCGTACATCATGGCTACCACCAGACGGCGCCCTCCGCGAGCGGCGGCGCCGACGAACGTCTTGCGCGCGGCGTCGGTGAATCCGGTCTTGCCGCCGATCGCGCCCGGATAACGCGTCAGCAGCTCGTCGCGGTTGATCGATCGGGTGATCACCGCTGTCGCCGGGGAACATCGCGGACGGCTCGGCGGTGATCTGGGCGAACACCGGGTTAGCCATCGCCGCGCGGAAGACGACCGCCAGGTCGTGGGCCGTCGACCAGCCCGATCCGCCCGGCCCGTCCAGGCCGGACGGCGTTGAGGCATGGGTGTTCACCGCGCCCAGCGATGCCGCCTTGGCGTCCATTTTGGCCACCGTGGCGTCGGGGCCACCCAGCATGTGGGCCAGCGTGTTGGCCGCGTCGTTTCCGGACACCAGCAGCAGTCCGTCCAGCAATTGGCGCGCCGTATAGGTGTGGCCCGCTTTCACTCCCACACAACTGCACTCGACGTGGCTGTCGGCCGCATCGGCGACGACGGTCGAGTCCAGGTTCAGCTCGTCGAGCGCCACCAGCGCTAGCAGCACCTTGATGGTGCTTGCCGGTGGGTGGCGAAGGTTCTCGTCACGCGCGGCCAGTATCTGGCCGGAGTCGAGATCGGCAACCAACCACGTCTGCGCTGGACCATCCGGAATGGGCACCGAGCCGATCGGCTGCACACCGGCGTCAGCCCAGGCGGTTGGACTGGCGCCGACAACGAAGAACAGGGCCGCACCCGCGGCGAGAAGCTTCCGCATGGGCACCGAGGATAGCTGCCCGTCTCCTTCGCGGCTTGGGGAGCAAGCCGCATCGTCGCCGGGCGGGATAGCTGCCCGTCTCCTTCGCGGCTTGGGGAGCAAGCCGCATCGTCGCCGGGCGGGTAGGTGTTCAATCGAGCCATGTTGAGCCATGCCGAAATTTCGGACCGGTTGGAAATCCAGCAGCTGGTCACCGATTACTCGACCGCGATCGACACCCGTCGCTTCGACGATCTCGACGCCGTGTTCACCCCTGACGCCTACATCGACTACACGGCTCTCGGCGGGATCGAAGGTCGCTATCCGGAGGTGAAAGCCTGGCTGGCGGAGGTTCTGCCGAACTTCCCGATGTACGCACACATGCTCGGCAATTTCTCGGTCCGCATCGACGGCGACAGCGCGTCGTCGCGGACGATCTGCTTCAACCCGATGGTGCTCGGCGGTGAAAAAGAGCAGATCATGTTCTGCGGGCTGTGGTACGACGACGAATTCACCCGGACCGCCGAGGGGTGGCGGATGACCCGCCGGGTCGAGACCAAGTGCTTCCAGAAAATCATGTAGCGGACGCGTTCCTGGAGTGAATTTCTGACTGACGGCCTGCTTCTGGCACAATAGGCGGCTGTCCGTCGCGCGACCCACCATTACTGCGGTGCTTGCCCGGCGGTCATACACGCGAGGCAAAACCGGATCCGGGCATTCCCGCTCGAATCGCTGAATTGCAGCGTGACATTCGTAGGAGAAGTGGCTTCACCATGGCTGTGAAAATCAAGCTCACGCGGCTCGGCAAGATCCGCAACCCCCAGTACCGCATCGCGGTCGCGGACTCGCGCACGCGGCGCGAAGGCCGGGCCATCGAGGTCATCGGCCGGTACCACCCCAAAGAAGAGCCCAGCCTGATCGAGCTCGACTCCGAGCGCGCCCAATACTGGCTGTCGGTTGGTGCTCAGCCGACCGAGCCGGTGCTCAAGCTGCTGAAGATCACCGGTGACTGGCAGAAGTTCAAGGGACTGCCCGGCGCTGAAGGTCGCTTGAAGGTCGCTGCGCCCAAGCCGAGCAAGCTGGAGTTGTTCAACGCGGCCCTGGCCGCCGCCGACGGCGCTCCTGAGACCGAGGCCGCCAAGCCGAAGCAGAAGAAGGCGCCGGCGAAGAAGGCCGCCGCGGACAAACCGGCCGATGAGGCCGCGGCAGCCCCGGCGGCTGAGAAACCGGCCGAGGACGCGGCGCCAGCCGCCGAGCAGGCCGAACCGGCGACCGAGAGCTGACCGCGGCTATGAGCACCGTCGTCGTTGACGCCGTCGAACACCTGGTCCGCGGGATCGTCGACAATCCCGACGATGTGCGCGTCGACCTGGTCACCAGCCGGCGTGGCCGGACCGTCGAAGTGCATGTCCACCCCGAGGATCTCGGCAAGGTGATCGGTCGCGGTGGACGTACCGCGACCGCGCTGAGGACGTTGGTCGCCGGCATCGGTGGCCGCGGCATTCGTGTCGACGTGGTGGACACCGACCAGTAGCGGAGAAGTCGGCGTGGAGTTGACAGTCGGGCGCGTGGTCAAAGCGCACGGCGTCACCGGTGAGCTCGTTGTCGATATTCGCACCGACGATCCTGAGCTCCGTTTCGCCCCGGGTTCGGTGTTGCGCGCCAAGGGACGTGATCGTCGCGAGGCCACCTATACCGTCGAAACGGTTCGCCAGCACGGCAACCGCTTGTTGCTGCGGCTGGCAGGTGTGGCCGACCGCGATGACGCCGACGCGATGCGAGGCAGCCTGTTCGTCGTCGACTCGGCTGACCTGCCGCCCATCGATGAGGACGACACCTACTACGACCACCAACTCGAAGGTCTTCTCGTGCGGACCACAGCGGGCCTCGAACTCGGCACTGTCACCGAGGTTCTGCACACCGGGGCCGGCGAATTGCTGGCCGTCAAGCGCGAGCAGGCGCCAGAGTTGCTGGTGCCGTTCGTCAGCGCCATCGTGACGTCGGTGTCGCTGGAGGACGGTGTGGTCGAGATCGATCCGCCGGACGGTCTGCTGGACATGGAGAACTGAGGGGGCGCCGACATGAGAATCGACGTCCTCACGATCTTCCCGTCCTACCTCGATCCGCTGCGGCAGTCGTTGCCGGGCAAGGCGATCGAGTCCGGGCTCGTGAAGTTCGACGTGCACGACCTTCGCCGGTGGACCCACGACGTGCATCACTCAGTGGACGACTCGCCATACGGCGGTGGGCCGGGGATGGTGATGAAGGCGCCGGTCTGGGGTGAGGCTCTCGACGAGATCTGTTCACGCGAAACGCTTCTCGTTATACCGACTCCTGCCGGCAGATTGTTCACCCAGGCGACCGCGCAGCGCTGGGGCGGCGAATCACATCTGGTGTTCGCCTGCGGCCGCTACGAGGGAATCGACCAACGGGTCGCCGAGGATGCGGCCACGCGGATGCGCGTCGAAGAGGTGTCCATCGGGGACTACGTATTGCCGGGCGGCGAGTCTGCGGCGCTGGTCATGATCGAGGCAGTGTTGCGGCTGCTGCCGAACGTCTTGGGCAATCCGCTTTCCCACCAACATGATTCGCATTCCGACGGGGTGCTCGAGGGGCCGTCGTACACCAGGCCCCCGAGCTGGCGGGGACTCGACGTCCCCGAGGTGCTGCTGTCCGGCGACCACGCCCGCGTCGACGCCTGGCGGCGGCAGACCTCCGAGCAACGCACCCGCGAGCGCCGTCCCGACCTGTGGCCGGATACCTAGGACCCGATCCGCCCGGACGGAAACATCGTCTTGACGGCCTGCGTGATCGTGGCCCGCGCGGTGGCGTCGTCGGAAGGTTGCAGTGACTCGACCACCATGACGTAGCGTCGGTCGGCGCCGATGATGCCGGTGGACAGGTGCATCCAGCTGGTGCCGTCCATGCAGCACATCCAGCCTTGCTTGACGGCGACCGGTTCGGCGAAGAGCCCATCGGGAATGCCGAATCGCTGTGGGTAGCCGTCGGCGCCGGTGGCCGTGGACCCGGCGAGGTCGTCGACGACGATCTGTGCGCGGTCGGATGCCAGGCCCCCGGCCCCGTCGAGCAGCGACTCGTAGTAGTGGACCAAATCCGCGGCTGAGCTCAGCGTGTTCCACCACTGGCCGTCGCCGGGCGGGGTAGTTGACGTCAACCCGTAGCGGCTCGCGACGCCGTTGATGATCGTGTCGCCGCCCCGTGCGGCCCAGAACGTCTCGGCGGCGCCGTCGTCCGAGGACCGCAGCATGCTGTCCAGGGCTTGACGATCAGTCGACGCCAGCGGCGCGCCGGCTTCCTGCGACAGCAGGTCGTCGGCGATGAACAGCTTCGCCACCGAGGCGATCGCGACGGGCTGGTCGTTGCCGTTGGACAAAAGCTGGTTGGTGAACCGGTCGAGCACGGCGACCGAGATCGTGGCGCCGTTGGCGGCGGCGTCTTCGGTGGCCTGGCCGATGCGTGCCGCCAGCCCGTCGAAGGAAGCCGAGGGTGGTGACTCAGGGGCATGGACCGCCGGTTCCGGCCCGTCGGGCGAGCCGTACACCTTCGCGCAGCCGGTGCTCGACACCGTGAGCATCGCCGCGGCGGCCATGAGCAGCACCGGAAGCCGTGTTCGGATGGTCATTTCACCAACATGTGTACCATTTGCCCACGTCACGGTGGGGCAGTGGGAGGCCGCGATTCGCCGTGATTTCGCTGCGTGGGCCCAATCTGGCACAATTGACCAGTTGTCTCCAGCGGTTGCCGGCCGGCCGGCTCGCTTCCGCCCACTGCGAGACTCCCAGATGTCCGAATCCATCGGCTGAGTTGCCTGCTCGCACGCCCGTAGCGCCGAGCAGTAGCACTGGCCGCGACCGCAAGGAAGTGTCTCCGAAATGAACACGCTGGACTTCGTCGACAAGACGTCGCTGCGCGACGACCACCCGGCATTCAATCCCGGCGACACCATCAACGTGCACGTGAAGGTCATCGAGGGCGCCAAGGAGCGCATCCAGGTGTTCAAGGGCGTGGTGTTGCGTCGCCAGGGCGGCGGGGTCCGGGAGACCTTCACCGTCCGCAAGGAGAGCTACGGCGTCGGTGTCGAGCGGACCTTCCCGGTGCACTCGCCCAACATCGACCACATCGACGTCGTGACGCGTGGTGACGTCCGTCGCGCCAAGCTGTACTACCTGCGCGAGCTGCGCGGCAAGAAAGCCAAGATCAAGGAGAAGCGCTGATTTTCGGCGCGCTGGGCCTTTCTACGGCGGCCCTGCCGAATCGCGCAGCGACGCTGACTACGCTGAAGCGGTGACTGACACGACCGACTCGCCTGAGGGTCAATCAGATTCCGGTCCGGCCGCTCCTGAAGTCGCGAAGAACTCTCCGTCCATTCCTGAGCCCTCTCCGTCCACGATCGAGTCGGCCCACGAGGACGAGCACACCGGCAAAAAGCGCGCGGCACTGCGCGAAACCGTCGTCCTCGCGGTCATCGCCCTGGTGCTCTACTACGTCATGTTGACGTTTGTGGCCCGCCCTTACCTCATCCCGTCGGAGTCGATGGAACCCACGCTGCACGGCTGCTCGGGGTGCGTTGGCGACCGCATCATGGTGGACAAGGTCACCTTCAATTTCAGCTCGCCGCAGCCCGGTGACGTCATCGTTTTCAAGGGCCCGCCGCCGTGGAATGTGGGCTACAAATCCATTCGCTCGCACAACGCCGCGATCCGTTGGCTGCAGAACTCGCTGTCGTTCATCGGCTTCGTACCGCCCGACGAGAATGACTTGGTCAAGCGCATCGTCGCGGTGGGCGGCCAGACCGTCGAGTGCCGCAACAGCACTGGGCTGACCGTCGACGGCAAGCGTCTGAACGAGCCGTACCTGGATCCGGCCACGCTGAACGCCGACCCGGCCGTCTACCCGTGTCTGGGCCCCGAGTTCGGGCCCGTCCACGTCCCGCAAGGCCGGCTGTGGGTGATGGGGGACAACCGCACGCACTCGGCGGACTCGCGGGCGCACTGCACCAGCACGCCCGGCGACGCGATCAACGGACTGTTGTGCACCGGCGACCCGATGGCCGGCACCGTGCCGGTCGACAACGTCATCGGCAAGGCGCGGTTCATTGTGTGGCCGCCCTCGCGATGGGGTGCTGTGCGTTCGGTGAATCCGCAACAGAATCATTAGCCATGGCCACCACCTGGCCGCCGCGGACGGTGATCCGCAAATCTGGGGGTCCGCGGGGGCTGCGCACCCTGGAGTCCGCGCTGCACCGCAGCGGTCTCGGACCCGTGGCCGGCGTGGACGAGGTCGGTCGCGGCGCCTGCGCGGGGCCGCTGGTGGTCGCGGCGTGCATGCTCGGGCCCGGTCGGCTAGAAAGTCTTGCTGCCCTTGATGATTCGAAAAAGCTGACCGAGAAGTCGCGGGAGAAGCTGTTCCCGCTGATTTGCCGGTACGCACTGGCTTACCACGTGGTGTTCATCCCGTCGACCGAGGTCGACCGGCGCGGTGTGCACGTGGCCAACATCGAGGGGATGCGCCGCGCGGTGGCGGGGCTGTCGGTCCGGCCCGGCTATGTGCTCAGCGACGGGTTCCGGGTGCCGGGGCTGGCGGTGCCGTCGTTGCCGGTGATCGGCGGCGACGGCGCGGCGGCCTGCATCGCCGCGGCCAGCGTGCTGGCCAAGGTCAGCCGGGATCGGCTGATGGTGGCGATGGAGGCAGACCATCCGGGATACGGGTTCGCCGTGCACAAGGGCTACAGCACCGCCGCGCACTCGGCGGCACTCAACGACTTGGGCCCCTGCCCGGAGCACCGATATTCGTTCATCAACGTACGACGAGTGGCATCCGAGTCAGGTGTGCGGACCCTGGCGGAGTGCCAAACGGTCGAAACAGTCGAGCCGAGTCAGCAGATCGAAGACGAGTGGGGAAAGATGGGTCAGGTCGATCAACCACGGGACGGAGAAGGACGGTTGAGCTGGTGAGTGCCGAAGATCTCGAAAAGTATGAAACCGAGATGGAGCTCTCGCTGTACCGCGAATACAAGGACATCGTGGGCCAGTTCAGCTACGTGGTGGAAACCGAGCGCCGGTTCTATCTGGCAAACAGCGTGGAGATGGTTCCGCGCAATGCCGACGGCGAGGTCTACTTCGAGCTGCGGTTGTCCGATGCGTGGGTGTGGGACATGTACCGGCCGGCTCGGTTCGTCAAGCAGGTGCGGGTCGTGACGTTCAAAGACGTCAACATCGAAGAGGTCGAGAAGCCCGAGCTTCGTCTGCCCGAATAGACAGGTGCCGCGCTAAACCCGGTCACCCTCCTCGAATATCGGCTTACCTCGGCTTTCGATCACGGTGCGCGCCACGTCGGCCAGTTTGATGTTCAGGTCCTGCGAGTACCGGCGCAAGATGTTGAACGCCTCCTGCTCGTCGCCGCCGTAAAGCATCATCAGCATTCCCACGGCCTTGCCGATCTCACGGTTGGATAACAGCCCGCGGCGCAATGTCGAGACGTCCTCGCCCTGCGCGACGGCGTTGATCGCCACGCTCGCAAACGAGGCCAGCACAACGGCCTGCCCGGCCGATTCAGTGTCGAAGACGCCCGCGGTGTCGCTGAACAGGTTGAGGGCACCGGTTTTGCGCTTGTCCACCAGGATGCGGAAACCCATCGCGCCGCGCACCGGCGTCTCGGCGACCATTTTGGCCGCCAACTGCGGCCACTGGTTGGGAGTGGTCAGGTCGGTTTCGACCTGCGGCGTCTCTTCTTCGATCGCGTCGACGCACGGTCCGTCGCCGGCCAAGCGCTCCATGTCGTCGATCCGCTGCGCAATGCTGTCGCTGGCGCCGACGGTGACGTAGCGGCCGTCGCGGCGCACCAGCAAACTGGCGTGGTCGCACCCGTTGACTACCAGGGTTGCGGCGACGCAGATGGCCGCGTAGATCTGGCTCGAGTCCGAGCCGTGGTAGATGATCTCGGCAAGCGCGGAGAAGACCGTGGCAGGGTCTGCTGCCATCGGAATTCCGCCGGAGTCGTTCTTCGCCTCGTCCGTCACGTCTACATCATTTCAAGTCGCCCGCGCTGCTTGTCACCGTATCGGCGTTTCCTTTGACTTCTGCCTTGCCGGCCGCGACCGTGGTATGCGTCAAGATGCCGTAAGGATGAACGCGGGCGGCCCCGACATCGGTTAGAAATGGCTGGTGACAGGTCCTGCTGCCCAATGCGAGATCGCGCCGTCATTCGTTGACGTGTGGAAGCGGGCCGTGCTCGGCAAGCCGATGATCACCGACGAGCTTCACCACGAGAAGCTTTCAAATCCTGTTGCGCTGGGCGCACTTTCGCCGGATGCGATCTCGTCGACCGCTTACGGGCCCGAACAGATCATGGTCGAGCTGCTGCCGGCCGCGGGGATGGCGGCGTTTGTGCTGCTCCTGCCGATCACCGGCGTGATCCTGGTTGTCCTGGCGCTGGTCACGGCGTCCTACCGCCAGGTCGTGACGGTCTACACCCGGGCCGGGGGCTCGTACGTCGTGGCGAGGGAGAACTTCGGACCACGGATCGCGCAAATCGCGGCGGCGGCGCTGTTGATCGACTACGTGGTGACGGTGGCCATCCAGTGCGCGGCGGGCACGGTGGCGGTGGCCTCCGCAATCCCGACGCTGGGTCCTTACAGCCTGGAGATCACCATCGGGTCGGTGCTCATCTTCTGCTTCGTCAATCTTCGTGGGCTGCGCGAGGCCGGCCGGATGTTCGCGGTGCCGACGTACTCGTTCATCGCGATGCTGACGCTGATGGTCGTGGTCGGGATCGGGCGCGAGGTATTCGGGGGATTGCCGACGTACGACCCCGCCCACCTGGACGGGGCAGTGCCGGTGCACCACGGCAGCGGTTTGGTGATGGGCGCGACGATACTGGTCATCTTGCGGGCGTTCGCCAATGGCGGCTCATCGCTGACCGGGGTGGAGGCAATCTCCAACACCGTCAACCTATTTCGAAGGCCGGAAGGTCTCAACGCGCGTCGGGTGCTGACCATCATGGCCTGGATTCTCGGGCTGCTACTGGCGGGCGTGGCGTGGCTGGCGTTCGTGACTCACGCGACGCCGTACTCCGCGGGATACCCGTCCATGCTTTCCGAGATCGGACGCGCGGTTTTCGGCAACGGACTGGTCGGCAACATCCTGTATTTCATGCTGCAGGCGGCCAGCGCGGCGATCCTTTACAACGGCGCCAACACCAGCTTCAACGGCTTTCCCGCCTTGGCGAACTTCGTCGCCGAGGACAGGTTCTTGCCGCGCCCGCTGATGAAACGTGGTCACCGGCTGGTCTTTTCGAATGCGATCCTGTTTCTGACCGTCCTGGCGGTGGCCCTGTTGCTGGTCACCGGAGGCTCGGTCAGCGCGCTGGTGCCGCTCTTCGCGATGGGAGTATTCAGCGCGTTTGCGATGGCCGGCTACGGAATGACCAAACATTTTCTGACACAACGCGATAGCGGATGGCGTTCCAAGATGCTGATCAACCTGTCGGCCGGGATCTTGTCGACGATCGTGGTGTTGATCTTCGCCATCGCGAAGTTCACCGAGGGCGCCTGGCTGATCGTGGTGGTTTTCCCCGTGCTGGTCTTCACTCTGATCCAACTCAACAAGCAGTACCGCGCGGAAGCGTCGGTGCTGGAGTTGACGCGCTTCGAGCGCCCGGACTTGACCCGGCACCCGCGGCACCGGGTGCTATTGCTCATCGACTCCATCGATCCCGCTCAGGTCGAGGCGCTGCGTTATGCCCGGGGACTGCACGCCGACCGGCTGACCGCCGTGCACTTCGTGTTGGACGACGCGCGGGCCGCGCGGTTGCAAGTTCGCTGGCCACGGTTCAGCCAGAACGTCGAAATGCGGATGATCGATTGCGAGGATCGAAACCTCAATCGGGCCGTCGAGCAACTGATTGAGCAGGTCAGGGGCGACTACCCGGACGCCGTCATTACGGTGTTGCTGTCTCGTCGGATGTATTCGCCGCTCGCGGACCGACTACTGCACGACCGCACCGCGGACAAGATGGCCCGGGTGATCAGCCGAATCCCCGGCGCGAGCGCCCAAATCTTGGTGTACGACATTGGCTCGCGGGTGGCTCAGGCGATTCGCGCCGGCGAACTTGACGGCCCGGATCATTCGCCAGACGCGACCGGAAAGACGCAGGCCGCCACCCCGGCGAACTGACGTTCGCCCGTCAGCCGAACTTCGCTGACCTGGTAATTGGCTGAGATAACTCTTGCTAATGCCCTCTCGAGTCGGTGAAACCGGGCAATAGCCGCTAACGTTCAGCAGCGTAAGTTTTGCGTAAGTATTGCGAACGTCGAGGGCGGGAAGATCATCACCGTGGTAGAGCTGGCTGACGAGCACAAGGCCCCGTTGAGTTTTTCCGACGCGTGGAAGCGGTTTTTCCTAGGCAAGCCGCTGATCAACGACGATCTCGAACATGAGGCCCTTTCGAATCCCATTGCGCTAGGGGCTCTTTCGCCTGACGCCGTGTCGTCGACGGCGTACGGCCCTGAGCAGATCCTGATCGAGCTGCTGCCGGCGGCCGGTTTGGCGGCGTTCACGCTGATCCTGCCGCTCGGGGGCGTCATCCTGTTGATCCTGGCGCTGGTCACCGCGTCCTACCGGCAGGTGGTGATGGTCTACACCCAGCGCGGCGGCTCGTATGTGGTGGCTCGTGCCAACTTCGGACCCAAGATTGCGCAGCTCTCTTCAGCCGCACTGCTGATCGACTACGTGGTTACCGTGGCCATCCAGTGCTCGGCGGGCACGGTCGCAGTGGTCTCCGCGATTCCCAGCCTGAGCCCATATCACCTGGAAATCACCGTGGGCGCGCTGCTGCTGCTCTCGTTCGGCAATCTGCGCGGCATGAAGGAGGCCGGCCGGCTGTTCGCCGTACCCGTGTATGCCTTCGCGGCGATGATGACGGCGCTGATCGTGACCGGTGTGGTCCGCGAAATCTTCGGGACGCTAACCAAATACGATCCGGAGCACATCGTCGGGGCCGTGCCGGTTCACCAGGGCAACGGCCTCATCATGGGCGCAACGATCTTGGTTCTCCTACGCTCGTTCGCCAACGGGGGCACGTCGTTGACCGGGGTCGAGGCGATCGCCGACGCGGTCAATGTCTTCCGTCAGCCGCAGGGCGTGAACGCCCGCAGGGCGCTGACCATGATGGCGAGTCTCCTCGGGTTCCTGCTGTTCGGTGTCATCTGGCTGGCCCACGTCACCCATGCGACGCCCTACGCCGCCGGCTACCCGTCGATGCTGTCCGAGATCGCCCGCGCGGTCTTCGGCAGCGGCACCGTGGGCAACATTCTGTTCGCCCTGTTGCAGGCGGCGAGCGCAACGATTCTGTTCTTCGGCGCCAACACCAGCTTCAACGGCTTTCCGGCGCTGACAAGCTTCGTCGCGGAAGACAGCTTCCTGCCGCGGCCGATGATGAAGCGCGGGCACAAGCTGGTGTTCTCCAACGCCATCATCGTGCTTACCGTGGCCTCGACGGCCCTGGTGCTCGTCACCGACGGCTCGGTTGACGCGGTGGTGCCGCTGTACGCCATGGGTGTCTTCATGGGCTTCTCGATCTGCGGATACGGCATGACGAAATACCATCTCGGCCACCGTGAACCCGGTTGGCGCAGCAAGCTGGCGATCAACCTGTCGGCGGCGATCTTGTCGACGATCATCGTGCTGATTTTCGCGATCGCGAAGTTCACCGAGGGCGCGTGGCTGGTGTGCGTCGTGTTCCCGATCTTGGTGGTGGCGTTGATGCGGCTGAACAAGGAATACCGCAGCGAGAACGCGGTTTTGGAGATGCAGCTGACCGAGCGTCAAGACGTGGTCAAGCATCCGCACCACACTGTCGTAGTGCTGGTGGACCACTTCGACTTCGCGACGATCGAGGCTCTGCACTACGCGAGCGGCCTGCACGCTGACAAGCTAACCGCGGTGCACTTCATCATCGACACCCGCCACTCGGCTCGGCTGCAGGAACGCTGGGAGCATTTTGAGGACGAGATCCCGCTGCAGATGCTCGCGTGTCCGGACCGCAACCTCAGTCGTTCGGCACAGGAATTGGTGATGCGCGAGATCGAGGACGACCCGAGCACGAAGGTGACTGTGCTGTTGCCGCGCCGTACCTACGCGCCGCTGGTGGGCCGGCTGCTGCATGACCGCACCGCCGACAAGATGGCCGGTGCGATCAGCCGGGTCGAGGGTGCCACCGCCCAGATCGTCGCGTACGACGTGGGGTCGCGGATTGCGCAGGCAACAGCTACCGCGCGCTCCGAAAAGGACAGTGTGCGCAACGGCAAAAAGGAATTACCGACCCGCGGTTGATCCCCGGTTCTCAGCCCAGGAAGCGCCGCTTCTGTTCGGTGACCTCCTCGGTGGTCAGGAGGCCCGATTCGGCGAGTTTGCTCAGCAGGGACTGCGCCCGCGTGGCGAGTTCTTGCAGTTCGGTGGCGATCGCCGCAACCGCCTCAGTCTGCGGCTGCGGCTGCGGTGACGGTTTAGGGCTAGGCCGTGGCGTCGTGCGCACCCGCTCGTTGCCGCGGCCGACCGACGCCGTGCTACCGACCGCCCCGCCCGCCGCGCCGGCCAAGCCCATGCTGCTGAACAGGTTGCCGGCACCGGCAACCTCCGGCGCAGCGACAGCGTTGGTGATCGGCAGCGTGTATGCAGCCGGACGGAGTTCGGGTGCGGCGACCGTCCACCCCGACGGCACGGACAACCGGCCGACTTTCTGCGCCTGACCGAGCCTGGACGGCCCCTCCGTGTCCGGTACCGCATCCGACGGTGCACCAATGCCACCGGTGCCGTTGATGATCCATTGCGGCAGCATCGTCCCACCGACACCGTTGCCGGTGAACGGACCTCTGCCGTTGTCATAGTCGCGGTCGGCGTTGATCAGCAGCCCTCGCACCGTCGTGCCGAACGAGGTGAAGGACGAGCAAATGCCGATCGTGCCGACGGTCGCGGCGGTTGCGGTCAACGGCGCCGTTGCCAACGGCAGCAGCTGGATCGGATCCACCGCGGCGGGCGCGGCGGCTGCCGTCAGGGCCTGGGGGATGGCGCTGAGCACCCGCGAACCGTTCGACACGATCGACTGCGCCGCCGCGGCTTGTTGTGCTCCGCCGACCGGGTTGGTCGTCGGCGGGGGTTCGGTGAACGGGGTCAGAGTCGACGCCGTCGCCGCGGAGCCGGCGTATCCGTACATCGCCGTGGCGTCCTGGGCCCACATCTCCGCGTACTGCACTTCGGTGGCTGCGATCGCGGCGGTGTTCTGTCCGAGCACGTTGGTGGCTATCAAAGTCATCAGCAGGCTCCGGTTTGCCGTGATCACCGCCGGCGGCACCGTCATCGCAAACGCGGTTTCGTACGCGGCTGCGGCCGCGCGGGACTGGGTTGCGGTCTGGTCGGCCTGGGCGGCGGACGCGCTCATCCAGTCCAGGTACGGGGTGGTCGCCGCGGTCATCTCCGCCGCCGACGCGCCCAGCCACGGCCCACCGGTCAGTTCGGCGATCGCCGCTCGGTAGGAGGTGGCGGTCGCTTGGAGTTCGGCGGCCAGCGCGTCCCAGGCAGACGCCGCTGCCAACATCGGGCCCGACCCGGGACCGGCATACATTCGCGCGGAGTTGATTTCTGGGGGTAAGACTGCGAAATCCATTGTGGTTTCCTGACTTATCCGGCGGCCGCGGCGTTTGCGGCCTCTGTTGCCGCGTACGACAGTGCGTTGGTCTCGAGTGTGCTGACGAGCTGTTGATGAATCGCTTCGGCTTGAGCGCTGACCGCTTGGTACATCTCCGCGTGGACAGCAAATTGGGCGGCTGCCAGGGCGGAAACCTGGTCAGCGGCGGCCGGGAGGACACCTGTAGTCGGCCCGGCTGCGGCGCTGTTCTGTGCGCTCATGGCGGCGCCGATGCCCGCCAAGTTGGCGGCGGTGGCGCTCAGCGCTTCGGGCTGAGTCGTGACGTACAACATCGGAATTCCTCTCGGTGAGCATCACATGCGACTGAAGACGCGCGAATACCACACGCCGGCAAGTGAATTCGTTGAATAGGCCGCACAACGGTGGAACCTTGACTCAAGGTCACCACCCCGCGTTCTAACCCCGTTCGGGTAGAAGCCATCAGCCGGTACGGCGGTTAAAGGCGAGCTTCATCGCCTGAACGCGATGTTAATGACGGTTGAACGACGGATCAACGTGCCGCGCGTATTCATTGGGGATTACTACCTGACTGGGGATAACCGGACCCGGTGCTGCGGTGATGGCAGCGCGACGGACACCCTTGTCAGTGCTGTGCCACAGGGTGGCGGCATGACGACGTTGACGCGGGCCGAAATCGGGGCTCTCGGTGAACGGTTGGCGGCCGATCACCTGATCGGACTCGGTCTGCGAATCGTGTCCCGCAATTGGCGCTGCCGTTACGGCGAACTGGACCTGATCGCCGTCGACCCGGCCACCGACACGGTGGTATTCGTCGAGGTCAAGACCCGCACCGGTGATGGCTTCGGCGGGCTGGCGCAGGCGGTGACCGCTCAGAAAGCGCGCCGGTTGCGCCGCCTGGCCGGTATCTGGCTGGCCGCACAGGATCAGCGGTGGGCGGCCGTGCGCATCGACGTGATCGGCGTGCGGATCGGCCGGCGGCGGATCCCCGAGCTCACGCACCTGCGGGGCGTGGGCTGATGGCACTGGGACGCGCGTACTCGGTCGCGGTACTGGGTCTGGATGGTCGGATCGTCGAGATCGAAGCCGACATCACCTCTGGCTTGCCCGGTGTGCATCTGGTGGGCCTGCCCGACGCCGCGCTGCAGGAGTCGCGCGATCGAGTCCGTGCCGCGATCACGAATTGCAACAACAAGTGGCCGCAGTCGCGCCTGACGCTCGCGCTGTCACCGGCGACGCTGCCGAAGATGGGATCGGTATACGACCTGGCACTCGCGGCGGCGGTCTTGGCGGCGCAGCGGAAAACGCCGTGGCGGCAATTGGAATCCGTGGTGGTGCTGGGTGAGCTGGCGTTGGACGGACGGGTCCGGCCGGTGCGTGGGGTGCTGCCCGCGGTGCTGGCGGCCAAGGGCGCCGGCTGGGGAATCGCGGTGGTTCCGGCGGAGAATCTTCCGGAAGCCAGCCTGGTCGACGGCATCGAGGTCTGGGGTGTGCGCACGCTGTCGCAGCTGTTGGGCTGGCTCAGTGGTTCGGCGCGCCTGGAGCGAGCGGATCAGCGGGCCTGCGTTGGAGCCGGAGCCGCCCGCGGACCTGGCCGACGTGGTGGGGCAGGCCCAAGCGCGTTTCGCGGTAGAGGTCGCCGCTGCCGGATCGCATCACCTGATGCTGACCGGGCCGCCAGGGGTGGGTAAAACCATGCTGGCGCAACGTCTTCCGGGACTACTCCCGGCGCTGTCAAACGGCGAGTCCCTCGAGGTCACGGCGATTCACTCGGTGGCCGGTCTGCTGTCGGACGCAACGCCGCTGATCACCCGGCCGCCGTTCGTGGCGCCACATCACAGTTCCAGCGTCGCCGCACTCGTCGGCGGCGGGACGGGAATGGCCCGGCCGGGAGCTGTGAGCCGGGCGCACCGCGGCGTGCTATTTCTCGACGAGTGCGCCGAAATCGGTGTCAGCTCGCTGGAGGCGTTGCGAACCCCGTTGGAAGAGGGTGAAATTCGCCTTGCCCGACGCGACGGGGTGGCGTGCTATCCCGCCCGCTTTCAACTCGTGCTGGCGGCCAACCCGTGTCCCTGTGCGCCGGCCGACCCGCGGGACTGCGTCTGCGCGGCCGCACTGAAGCGCCGATATCTCGGCCGATTGTCCGGGCCACTGCTCGACCGCGTCGACCTGAGGGTCGAGATGCATCCGGTGCGGATGAGCGTGTTCGCCAGTTCGGAGCCGGAATCGACCGGAAAGGTCCGGTACCGGGTGACGGTCGCCCGTGACGCGGCCGCGCAGCGCTGGCGGGCGCACGGGTTCCGGACCAACGCCGAGGTCAGCGGAACGCTGCTGCGGCGTCGGTTCCGTCCGGGCAATGCCGCGATGGAGCCGTTGCGGACCGCTCTGGACCGCGGCCTGCTGAGCATCCGCGGACTCGACAAGACCCTGCGGGTCGCGTGGACGCTGACCGACCTGGCCGGCCGCACGTCGCCCGGGCGCGATGAGGTGGCCACCGCACTGAGCTTCCGCCAGCCGGGATTCTCGCGATGATCGACGCGACGCAGCGCGCGTGGGCGTACCTGTCGCGGGTCGTCGAGCCACCGTGCACTGAGCTCGCGGCCTTGGTGGCCCGGGTGGGCCCGGTCGAAGCGGCCGAGCGGGTGCGGCGAGCCCAGGTCGATGAGAACCTGGCAAGGCGCACCGAGGCGAGACGCGAAATCGACTGTGCCGCTGCTGATCTCGAACTACTGGCGCGACGCGGCGGACGTCTGCTCACGCCCGGTGATGACGAATGGCCGGGGTTGGCCTTCGCCGCGTTCGGCGGTGTCGCAGTCGCGGCGAAACCGCAGGGCAGGCCACCTCAGGCCCTGTGGGTGCTCGGCCCGGCGCGGCTCGACGATGTCGCGCAGCGCGCCGCCGCGGTCGTCGGGACTCGTGCGGCAACCAGTTACGGCGAGCACGTGGCCGCGGACTTGGCGGTCGGGCTGGCTGAGCGCGATGTCGCGGTTATCTCCGGCGGCGCGTACGGGATCGACGGAGCGGCGCACCGTGCCACGCTGTCCGTCGACGGCCTCACGGTGGCAGTGCTCGCGGGCGGGCTCGATATTCCATATCCCGCAGGGCATTCCGCATTGCTGCATCGGATCGCCGGCAACGGACTGCTCGTCACCGAATATCCCCCGGGGGTGCGACCGGCCCGGCACCGGTTCTTGACCCGCAACCGGTTGGTGGCCGCACTCGCCGGGGCGGCGGTCGTGGTGGAGGCCGGCTTGCGCAGCGGTGCCGCCAATACCGCCGCGTGGGCGCGGGCACTGGGCCGGGTCGTCGGTGCGGTGCCGGGCCCGGTGACATCGTCGGCGTCCAGCGGATGTCACGCGCTGCTGCGGTCGGGGGCCGAGGTCATCACCCGCGCCGACGATGTCGTCGAGTTGGTCGGCCGCATCGGCGAGTTGGCTTCCGAACAATGCCGGTCCAGCGAGCCCCCTCGACGAACTGAGCGAGGAAGAGCGACGGGTCTACGAGGCGTTGCCGGGCCGCCGGACCGCCACGGTCGACGAGATCGCCGTCGTCGCGGCCGTGGACCCCGCGCGGGTTTTGGCGTCGCTGGCGATGCTGGAGCTCGCCGGTTTGGTCGAGCGTCTCGACGGTTGCTGGCGGATCGTCAGAAATCGTAGGCAGCCGGCGCAACGCGGCACGCCTCTATAGTCGAAAGGGTCAGTGCCGAAGGAGAGGAACCAGGTGCCCGGTCGACCAGTGCACACATTTGAAGTGGTGCGCACCGAACAACTCACGTCGCACATGATACGAATTGTGCTGGGCGGTAACGGGTTCGATACGTTCACTCCCAGCGAATTCACCGACTCCTACGTCAAGCTGATCTTCGTGGCCGACGACGTCGACGTGGCCGCGCTGCCGCACCCGTTGACGCTCGACTCCTTCGCCGACCTCCCGGCTGCCAAGAAGCCGGCGGTGCGGACGATCACCGTTCGGCACGCCGACCCGATCGCGCGCGAGATCGCCGTCGACATCGCGGTGCACGGTGAGCACGGTGCCGCCGGACCATGGGCGGCGAGTGCGCAGCCCGGCCAGCCGATGTACCTGATGGGCCCCAGTGGGGCCTATTCACCCGATCCGGCCGCTGACTGGCATCTGCTGGTGGGTGACGAGACCGCGCTTCCCGCCATCAGCGTTGCCTTGGAAGCATTGCCCGCCAATGCAATTGGCCAGGTCTTCATCGAAGTCGCCGAGCCCGAGGACGAGGTGCCGCTGAGTGCCCCGGAGGGCGTCCAGATCAATTGGCTCTACCGCGGCGGCCGGGCCGATCTGGTCGGGGAGGACCGAGCCGGCGACCATTCGCCGCTCGTGCCGGCAGTCAAAAACGCCCTCTGGATGCCCGGTCAGGTGCATGCCTTCATCCACGGTGAGGCACAGGCGGTCATGCACAACCTGCGGCCCTACATTCGTAAAGAGCGGGGCGTCGACGCCAAATGGGCGTCGATATCCGGGTACTGGCGGCGTGGTCGCACCGAAGAGACATTCCGGGAGTGGAAGAAGGAGCTCGCCGCAGCCGAATCCGGCGCCCAGTAGGGCCTCGTCAGCCCGATCGCCGGCTGGCATGCTCATCGCATGGCATTCGGCGACTATCAGAACGAGATCTACCTCCAGGGGCTGGCCGGGATCGTGCCGAAGCTCCCGATGGTCTTCGCGGAACTCGAGGCGAAGGCCGAAAAGGCTTTGCCGCCGTCGATCTGGTCATACGTCGCGGGCGGCGCGGGCGACGAGCGCACCCAGCGGGCCAACGCCGAGGTTTTCCAGCAGTGGGGCCTGATGCCCCGGATGTTCGTCGGCGCCGCCCAACGTGATCTATCCGTAGACCTGTTCGGGCTGAAATTACCGAGCCCGCTGTTCATGGCGCCGATCGGCGTGATCGCGTTGTGCGCGCAGGACGGCCACGGCGATCTGGCCACCGCGCGCGCGGCCGCCCGCACCGGCGTGCCGATGGTGATGTCGACGCTGACCGAGGACCCGCTCGAAGACGTCGCCGCCGAATTCGGCGATACGCCCGGGTTCTTTCAGCTCTACACGCCGACTGACCGCGACCTGGCTGCCAGCCTGGTGCACCGGGCCGAAGCCGCCGGGTTCAAAGGAATCGTCGTCACGCTGGACACCTGGGTCACCGGATGGCGTCCCCGCGACCTCGGCAGGTCGAACTTTCCGCAGCTGCGTGGAAAATGTCTGGCCAACTACACCAGCGACCCGGTGTTCCGGGCGAGCCTGGCGCAGACCCCCGAGGAGAACCCGCAGGGGGCGGTGCTGAAGTGGATATCGGTCTTCGGTAACCCCCTGACGTGGGATGACCTGCCGTGGCTGCGCTCGCTGACCAAGCTGCCGCTGCTCGTGAAGGGCATCTGCCATCCCGACGATGCGCGTCGCGCCAAGGACGGCGGCGTCGACGGCATCTACTGCTCCAATCACGGCGGCCGACAGGCCAACGGGGGACTGCCCGCGCTGGCCTGTCTGCCGGGCGTGGTGGAAGCCGCCGACGGGTTGCCGGTGCTGTTCGATTCCGGTGTTCGCAGCGGAGCCGATGTCGTCAAGGCGCTGGCGCTGGGTGCCACTGCGGTCGGGGTCGGGCGACCCTACGCCTACGGCCTGGCGCTCGACGGGGTGGACGGCGTCGTGCACGTGCTGCGGTCGCTGCTGGCCGAAGCCGACCTGACGATGGCCGTCGACGGCTATCCGACGCTGAAAGATCTCACTCCGGACACCCTGCGGCGCGTCACCTGAATCATGGCGCGCGTCTCTGCGACCGTGAGGTAGTGGAGGCGATCCTCGACGAGTTCGACAGCTACCTGGAACTGCAATGCCTGCGCTCGGCACACACCCGCCGCGCATACCTCGGCGATCTGCGGTTGCTGTTCGCATTCCTCGACGAACGCGCACCGGGCCGCGGTTTGCAGGAATTGAGCCTGCCGATCCTGCGGTCATGGCTCGCCGCCGGCGCGGGCAGTGGTGCGGCCCGTACCACGCTGGCGCGCCGCACGTCGGCGGTCAAGACATTCACTACGTGGGCGGTGCGACGCGGACTGCTGGCCGGTGATCCCGCGACCCGGCTGCAGGTGCCCAAGGCGCGACGGGCGCTACCGGCGGTGTTGCGTCAGGATCAGGCACTCGCTGCCATGTCGGCGGCCAAATCCGGTTCACAGCAAGGCGATCCGCTGGCATTACGCGATCGTCTGATCGTCGAGCTGTTGTACGCCACCGGGATTCGGGTCAGCGAGCTGTGCGGTCTTGACATCGACGACATCGACAATTCCCACCGGATCCTGCGCGTGCTCGGTAAGGGCAACAAGCAGCGCAGCGTGCCGTTCGGGGAACCCGCCGCCGAGGCGCTGGACGCCTGGCTGGCCGACGGGCGGCCGCACCTGGTCAACGCGGATTCCGGCGCCGCGCTGCTACTGGGGGCGCGGGGTCGGCGGCTCGACGTGCGGCAGGCCCGCACGGTCGTCCACGAGACCGTCGGCGCGGTCGACGGCGCACCCGACATGGGCCCGCACGGCCTGCGGCACAGCGCGGCAACGCATCTGCTCGAGGGCGGCGCCGACCTGCGCGTCGTCCAGGAACTGCTGGGCCACGCCAGCCTGGCCACCACGCAGCTCTACACGCACGTGACGGTCGCCCGGCTGCGTGCGGTGCACGACCAGGCCCATCCGCGGGCCTGACGCGAGTGACATCGGCCTCAGCAGCCTCTCGAGCGGACGGCATCCGATGTGCCCGCCTCGCAGCGAAAAGTCCGATCAACCGCTCCAATTCGCTCAAAGGCGGGCAAAAAGTGCACCCCAACCAGCACGAGGCGGCTGTGACTATCGGTGCAAAGGCTTGAGTCGAATCGGAGTCGAGGCCAAGAGGCCCAGCGGATCGACGTAGTCGGCGCGCGAGGCGGGGCCCCACATCGCACCCCAGTGCAGACATGCCGCAACCGGGCAGCCTGGGTGTCCGGCCAGCAGGTCGCCGATCACCGCACCCGCTGCCACCCGCTGCCCGACCCGCACCAGCGCCCGGACCGGCTCGTAGCTGGTGTGCAAACCGCCGGGGTGAGCCAGCGACACCAGCGGACGGCCGCCCAACGCTCCGGCGTACACCACGGTCGCGTCGCCGGCGGCGTACACCGGCTGCCCGGCAGTGCCCGCCAGGTCGACCCCGCGGTGGCCGCGGTTCCAGTTCGGCGAGGGGGCGTCGAAGGATCGCACCGCCGCCGGCGGCGGGCGCAACGGCCACTGCAGTCGGACGTCGTCGGCGCGCGCCGGCAGCGCACAGCCCAACATCACCACCACTGGCGATCGCCCATCGCACCTGGTCAGTTCATCGCACCGCCCGCAAACCGGCCAGCCAGCGCTGTGGACAAACCACCTGGCCGAACCGTGTAAACTTCTCGGCGCAGCCCGTATTACGAGCTGACTTCGCGCGTCTGCATCGCGTCTCCCGTTCCACTAGGAGTTCGCACCGCATGCCGGGCGGTCCCGTCTCACGACGGGTCCGGCACCGCAGCAGGCGCCAGGGCCCGACTTCACCCGTCGCCGGGCATGCAACCGACAACAAAGAAGGCCGGCTACATCATTATGGCTGTCGTAACCATGAAGCAGCTGCTGGACAGCGGCACCCACTTCGGGCATCAGACCCGTCGCTGGAACCCCAAGATGAAGCGGTTCATCTTCACCGACCGCAACGGCATCTACATCATCGACTTGCAGCAGACGCTGACCTTCATCGATCAGGCGTATGAGTTCGTCAAAGAGACTGTCGCGCACGGCGGTTCGGTGTTGTTCGTCGGCACCAAGAAGCAGGCGCAGGAGTCTATCGCCGACGAGGCGACCCGGGTGGGTATGCCCTACGTCAACCAGCGCTGGCTGGGCGGCATGCTGACCAACTTCCAGACCGTGCACAAGCGCCTGCAGCGGCTCAAGGAGCTCGAGGCGATGGAGCAGACCGGTGGCTTCGAGGGTCGCACCAAGAAGGAAATCTTGATGCTGACCCGCGAGAAGAACAAGCTGGACCGCAGCCTCGGCGGTATCCGCGACATGGCGAAGGTTCCGTCGGCGGTCTGGATCGTCGACACCAACAAGGAGCACCTCGCCGTCGCGGAGGCTCGCAAGCTGAACATCCCGATCATCGCGATCCTGGACACCAACTGCGATCCCGATCTCGTCGACTACCCGATCCCGGGCAACGACGACGCGATCCGCTCGGCGGCCCTGCTGACCAAGGTGATCGCCTCCGCGGTGGCCGAGGGCCTGCAGGCGCGTGCCAATGTGGGCCGCACCGACGGCAAGCCCGAAGCCGAAGCCGCCGAGCCGCTGGCCGAATGGGAGCAGGAGCTGCTCGCCTCGGCTACCGCTACCGCCGCGCCGGCAGAGCAAGCCGCCGCGGTCGCGGCAGAACCAACTACTGACCCTTCCTAGGAAAGACTGAGATGCCGAACTACACCGCTGCCGACGTCAAGCGACTTCGGGAGCTGACCGGCGCCGGGATGCTGGACTGCAAAAACGCGCTGGTGGAGACGCGAGGGCGACTTCGACAAGGCTGTCGAGGCGTTGCGGATCAAGGGCGCCAAGGACGTCGGCAAGCGCGCCGAGCGCGCCACCGCCGAGGGCCTGGTAGCGGCCAAGGACGGCGCGCTGATCGAGCTGAACAGCGAAACCGACTTCGTCGCCAAGAACGCGGAGTTCCAGAAGGTCGCCGACGAGATCGTCGCCGCCGCGGCCACGTCCAAGGCCGCTGACGTCGACGCCCTCAAGGCGGCCAGCGTCGGGGACAAGACGGTCGAGCAGGTCATTGCCGAGCTGTCCGCCAAGATCGGCGAGAAGCTCGAGCTGCGCCGGGTCGCTTACTTCGACGGCATGGTCGAGACCTATCTGCACAAGCGTGCGGCCGACCTGCCGCCGGGTGTCGGCGTGTTGGTCGAGTACACCGGCAATGACCCGGAAGGCCAAGCCGCCGCACACGCGGTCGCGCTGCAGATCGCCGCGCTCAAGGCCCGCTACCTGACTCGGGAAGATGTACCCGAGGAGGTCGTGGCCAGCGAGCGGCGCATCGCCGAGGAGACCTCGCGTGCGGAGGGCAAGCCGGAGCAGGCGCTGCCGAAGATCGTCGAAGGCCGCCTGGGCGGCTTCTTCAAGGACGTCGTACTGCTCGAGCAGCCGTCGGTTTCGGACAGCAAGAAGACGGTGAAGGCGCTGCTCGACGAAGCCGGTGTCACTGTCACGCGGTTCGTCCGTTTCGAGGTCGGCCAGCAGTAGCATCAGCCGGATGCGACCTGTGCACGCGTTCGGTGACGATGCGCTCGGCCACCTCGACGCCGTTGGCCTGATCGAGGCCCTGCGCGCCGGCCGGGTGGGTCGAGCTGAAGTTGTCGAGGCGGCCATCGCCCGCGCCGAAGCAGTCAACCCCGCTCTGAACGGGTTGGCGTACGAGGCCTTCGGCCGGGCCCGGGCGCAGGCGGCGGCACCTGCCCGCAGCGGCTATTTCAGCGGCGTGCCCACGTTCATCAAAGACAACGTTGACGTCGGCGGATTGCCGACCATGCGCGGCACCGACGCCTGGCCGCCGCGCCCGGCCGACGCCGACAGCGAATTCGCGCGGACCTACCTGGCCACCGGCATGACGCCGTTGGGCAAGACCCAGATGTCGGAATACGGATTCAGCGCCTCAGCTGAGCACCCGCGACTGGGACCGGTACGCAATCCCTGGAACACCGACCACACCGCTGGCGCGTCGTCGTCGGGCTCGGGCGCCTTCGTTGCCGCGGGCGTAGTGCCGATCGCGCATGCCAACGACGGCGGCGGCTCGATCCGAATTCCGGCGTCCTGCAACGGACTTGTCGGCTTGAAGCCTTCGCGAGGTCGGCTGCCGCTGGATAAAGAGGTCCGGCAGATGCCGATCCGTATCGTCGCCAACGGAGTGCTCAGCCGGTCGGTGCGCGACACCGCGGCGTTCTACCGTGAGGTTGAACGCGTCTGGCCCGCAAAGAAACTCCCGGCGATCGGAGACGTGAAGCACGCCGGTAAGCAGCGGCTGAGGATCGCTGTCATCACGCACTCTCTGCTGCGCGAGTCCAGCCCGGAAGTATGCGAGCTGACCCTGAAATCCGCCGGATTGCTCGAAGAACTGGGCCACCGCGTCGACTATCTCGAAAGACCGCCAGTACCAGATAATTTCGTGCCCGACTTCGTGCTGTACTGGGGTCTGTTGGCGATGGGCCAGATTCAGCAGAACAAGCGAACCTTCGATGGGTTCGACGTGACCCGGCTGGACAACCTGTCACGGGGCCTGGACCGGCACGCGCGCCGCAATCTGCATCGCGTCCCGCTGGCGCTGGTGCGATTGTCCCGCACGCGTCGGCACACCGAGCGGCTGGCCCGCACCTACGACGTGGTGCTCACCCCGACGCTGGCCGACGAACCGCCGCAGATCGGCTACCTCGACCCGACGGCCGACTACGAGCAGATCATCGACCGCCTGCAGGATTGGGTCGCGTTCACGCCGCTGCAGAACGTCACGGGGGAGCCGGCCATCTCGTTGCCGCTCGCGGTATCGGCTGCCGGTCTGCCGATCGGGCTGATGTTCTCCGCGGCGCTGGGCCAGGAAGCCCGCTTGCTGGAACTGGCGTACGAACTCGAAGACGCTCGACCGTGGGGGCGTGTCGACCAGCACGCCTAGTCGGGTCCCAGCGTCGCCAACATCCGTTTGAAGTCGCGCCGCTGGGTTGCCGACAGCTTGGCCAGGACACGATCGTCGGCCTCTCGTACTGCGGTCTCGGCGCGCCTCAGCAGCGTATTGCCGTCCGCGGTGAGCGACGCCGGTAGCGCCCGCCCGGAGGCGACCGAAGCCGGCCGGGCCACAATCTGGGCGTTCTCCAGCCTGTGCAACACCGTGTTCATCGCCTGAGGCGAGACGTTGCCCAGCCGGGCGAGCTCCGCGCTGGACAGCCCCGGAGTCGTGGAAAGCATTCGCATGCAGACGAATTCGGGCAGTGTTAGGCCCAATGGGCTGAGTACGGCCGCTACCTCTGGTCGCAGCGTAGCCATCACCTGAAACAGCAGGTATCCAAGCGGCGCGTCTTCTGTTGTGCCCATATCAACGATGTTGACACATATCAATCAGATTGATATATATGGGGTATGACTGAGACACAGAAGTTCGATTTCGATTTCGATCCGGCCTACCGAGGCGTGACCACCGAGTTCGGCGCAGGCGTCCGGCCCCCGTGGAGCCTGGGAGAGCCCCAGCCCGAGATCGCCGCGCTGATCGACCAGGGCAAGATCAAGGGCGACGTGCTCGACGCCGGCTGCGGCGAGGCTGCGTTCGCACTGCACATGGCGGCGTTGGGCCACAACGCAGTTGGGCTTGACGCGTCGCCCACCGCGATCAAATTGGCCACCGCCGAGGCCGATCGGCAGGGCCTGACGAACGTCTCTTTCGAGGTCGCCGATATCTCGTCCTTTACCGGCTATGACGGTCGCTTTGACACCATCGTGGACAGCACGTTGTTCCACTCGATGCCGGTCGAGCTTCGGGACGGTTATCAACGGTCGATTGTGCGGGCCGCGGCGCCGGGGGCGTCGTACTTCGTGTTGGTCTTCGCCAAGACCGGTGGCGGGGGTCCCGCCAACCCGGTCACCGAAGACGAGCTGCGTGATGTCGTCTCGAAATACTGGGTTATCGATGAGATCCGGCCAGCCCGCATCCACGGCAATTTCCTCCAAGCCGACAGCCCTGAGTTCCCTTTCGCCGACGTTCGCGATGAGCGCGACGGGCGCAAATCGGTGCCGGCCTGGCTGCTCAGTGCCCACTTGGGCTAGCCGATTGGCGACGAAAGCGGTTACGGCCTAACCAGTCGACCGGACCCCTCGATGTGCTCTACATCGAGGGGTCCGTCGTAGACGCACAGCGTGAACCTTTCGGTTGATCGGGCACGCGGTGGGTACCCCGTCGACACATTTTGATATTCAACCCTCTCGGGAGACGAGCGATGCCGAAGACTACGAAGGGCGGTAAGCCCAAAGCCGACGAGTTGCCCAGCACTTTGCAAAAGTCGAATGCCAAGGCGCAGCGCACCTTTACCAAGGCGCACGATGCCGCTGCCGACGAGTACGGCAGCGAGTCGCGCGCACACCGCGTCGCGTATGCGGCGCTCAAGCGAAGTTTCGAAAAGGTCGGCGACCGTTGGCTGCCGAAGAAACAGAGCGGCCCGTCGGACGCGCGTGCCGAGCGGGGCGGCCTCAACAATCCGATTCCGTCTGCCGAAGGTGTTGACGCCAACGCCAGCAAGAAGCACCTGCTCGACATCGCCCGCAAGCTCGACATAGTCGGCCGGTCCAAGATGGACAAGTCGCAGTTGGTCGACGCGATCGTCAAGTACAACCGCCGCGCTCGAGATCGATGATCGCTACGAAGGCTCTCTCGCAGAGGCATTGAATGTCTGCGCTGGCCTACCGCCGTAGCGGCGGAGTCAGTGCATATCGAGGAGCCTGGGTCGCCGCCGGCGCCGTGCATAAAGGGCGTACACATTCCCGGAGACGATCACTTAGGATTCGGAGCGTCGTCAGGTATAAGCGATGAGCCGTCTCGCGGTCCGTCATCAGCCAAGCGAAAAGTGGGCCATGACAGACCGCACGGGCGAACTGCGGGTCAGCGCGAAACATCTCGAAGGTGCTCGCGTCCTCAGCGTCGATGGCGTGCTCGACGCCACCACCTACGTGGCCTTACGCGACGCCATCGTCAAAGCCGCGCTCGACGAACCCCACTTCGTCGTCATCGACATCACGTGGCTCAACGTCCGCGAGGATCCGGCGTGGGCAGTATTCACCAGCGCCCGCTGGCAGGTCGCCGAGTGGCCCGACATCCCGATCGGTTTGGTCAGCTCTCACGAGCAAGACCGAAACAACCTGCACCGCAACGGCATTACTCGCTATGTACCCGCCTACGCGACGATGGAAGCTGCGGTAGCCGAGTTGTCGGCGGAAGGGGTGCGGCGCTATCGGCGCCGGGCGCGCGCGTCGATCCCGGCGCACCAAAACAGCATTCGCCGGTGCCGAGAATTCGCCTCCCAGTGGTTGACGCAGTGGTCCCGGACAGACTTCATTCATGTGACATCGCTCGTTGCCACCGAGTTGGTCGAGGCCGCACTGGCCGGGACTGACAGCGAATTCGTGCTGCGCATGGAAACCGACGGGTCGACGGTGTCGGTGGTGGTGCAACACGTGGGCATCGCGGATGCCTCGGGCCGAAAGTCGCCGCGCGACAAGGTGTCCGGTCTTGATCTGGTCGCAGCGAATTCCCGGGCGTGGGGTACGTACACCACGTTGTCCGGTAACACCATCTGGGCCACCGTCGGCCCCGAAAATCGCTTCTGAGCGGGGCCCAGTTCCCAGCGAGGGGGTTACCGGACGCTTTATCGGGTATGCGAGCCGCTATGAGTGTCAGGGATCACAGATCTGCTGAGGTGCGCCGGCAGGCAGAAGACCAGGCCGAGCAGGCGCGCACCGCGATGGAAGACAAGCGGGAGGGCCAAGCCGGTGGCGTGAGCGGCTGGGTCGCTGAGCGAGCGGGCGAGTGGGACTTGAGCGGACCGGACGAAACGGTGCTGCAGCGTTCGAAATTCTTCTGGAATGTCCTGGTGGATTATTGGTTCCGCATGGAGATCGACGGCTGGGAGAACATCACGGAGCCGCCCGCCCTGCTGGTGGGTATCCACTCGGGCGCGCCATTCGTCTGGGACGCCTGGACGGTCGGCCTGCAGTGGTGGCGACGGTTCGGATCGGAGCGCCCCCTGCACGGCACCGCCCACGATGCGTTGATGGCCATTCCCGGATTCGGTCGGTACTTCCGCTCGATGGGCGTGCTGCCCGCGGCCCCCGACGCAATCGCAACAGCACTGGCCGAAGGCCATGATGTCGCGCTGTGGCCCGGCGGTGAGGTGGATTCGCTACGGCCATGGAGTGAGCGCGACCGGGCGAATTTGGCGGGGCGGAAAGGCTTTGTGAAGATGGCGATCCGCGCCGGTGTCCCGATCGTGCCGATCGCGACTGTCGGCGGTGCCGATGCCATGCCGGTGCTGATTCGGGGCGACCGGCTGTCGCGCGCTTTACGCCTCGATAAGCTCCTGCGGCTCAAGGTTTTTCCGCTCGCCATCTCGCTGCCCTGGGGCATCGCTCCGGCTGCGCTTCCGCAATTGCCGCTGCCCGCCAAGATCCGCACCCGGTTCATGCCCGCGGTGGAGATCGACTCCGACCCGGCGCGTGCCGACGATGACGCGTATGTCGACCGCAAGTATCACGAAGTCGAAGACAGCATCCAGCGCGGAATGGATGCGCTGGCCCGCAAGCGGGCGCTGCCGGTGTTCGGCTAAATCAGTTCCACGATGCAGTAAGGCCCGGTCCGTGTCGGACCGGGCCTTACTGACGTGATGGTTAGTTCTGGTGCGCCTGCTGGCGCTTCTCGGCTGCTTCTTCGCCACCACGGGCGGCCTCAGCCTCGGCTTCTTTCCTGGCTACGTCGCGCTGGGCGGAAGCCTTGTCCTGCTGGGCTTCGCCTTCTTTTTCGAGGTCTTCGTTACCGACCACGGAGCCAACGGCTTCTTTAGCCAGACCCTTGGCGCCTTCGACTACACCCTTGATGCCTTCTGCAGGCCCGCTCTTGTTGTCGTCCGACATGAGTTCTCCTAATTGGCTTACGCCTTGATCGTCCGGCCCGTGTTTGGACCGGTGTGGGCGTCTTGCGGGGCGCTTCGTGTGCCCCTCGCGCCTCCAGAGATGCAGTTCCCTTGGTGTCCGGGCGCCAAACCTTTTCGGCCTCTCAGTCGTCGGTATGGGCGGCCGCCGAGCTACGACGACCTGGTTGGGCCGCCGGTGTCAGCGAATGTGACGCCGAACACGGTGAATCCTGCGCCCGCGGCCAAAGCCGTCGACTCCCGGGACGCACGGTCAAGTGATAGGGCAGGATGGACCCGGCTGTTTCGGGGACAGCCGGGTGGGTCAGCTGGAGGGCGTCTTCCGGTGCGAGGAGTTAGATGACGGAGCAGGAGCCGAACGGCACCAACGGCGCCGGGTCGTCGAACCGACCCCGGTACACCCGGGTGCTGCTGAAGCTCGGCGGCGAGATGTTCGGCGGGGGATCGGTGGGCCTGGACCCCGATGTGGTGGCGCTGGTCGCCCGCCAGATCGCCGAGGTGGTCCGCACCGGTGTACAGGTCGCCGTGGTGATCGGCGGTGGCAACTTCTTCCGCGGAGCGCAACTGCAGCAGCGCGGCATGGAACGCACCCGATCGGACTACATGGGGATGCTCGGCACCGTGATGAACAGCCTTGCGCTACAAGACTTTTTGGAAAAAGAAGGCATCGACACCCGGGTCCAGACAGCGATCACCATGGGCCAGGTGGCCGAGCCCTACATTCCGCTACGAGCCCGTCGCCATCTGGAGAAGGGGCGCGTCGTCATCTTCGGTGCCGGTATGGGACTGCCGTACTTTTCGACGGACACCACCGCCGCACAGCGGGCTTTGGAGATCGGCGCCGATGTGGTGTTGATGGCCAAGGCGGTCGACGGGGTGTTCGCCGAGGACCCGCGGGTGAATCCGGCGGCCGAACTGTTCACCGCGATCACCCACCGGGAAGTCATCGATCGTGGCCTGCAGGTGGCCGACGCCACCGCATTCAGCCTGTGCATGGACAATCGCATGCCAATTCTGGTTTTCAACCTACTTACCGACGGCAATATCGCTCGAGCCGTCGCAGGTGAGAAAATCGGAACGCTGGTGACAACGTGATGAAGGGAGCGGCGCAGTGATTGACGAGACTCTCTTCGACGCCGAAGAGAAGATGGAAAAAGCCGTAGGGGTGAATCGCGACGACTTGTCGACGATCCGGACCGGCCGGGCCAACCCCAGCATGTTCAACCGCATCGTCATCGACTACTACGGGTCTGCCACCCCGATCACCCAGCTGGCCAGCATCAACGTCCCGGAGGCGCGGCTGGTTGTGATCAAGCCCTACGAGGCCGGCCAACTCGGCAACATCGAGGCCGCGATCCGCAACTCCGACCTCGGGGTCAACCCCACCAACGACGGGACGCTGATCCGGGTGGCGGTCCCGCAGCTGACTGAGGAGCGTCGCCGCGAACTGGTCAAGCAGGCCAAGTCGAAGGGTGAGGATGCCAAGGTCTCGGTGCGCAACATCCGTCGCAAGGCGATGGAGGAGCTGGGCCGCATCCGCAAGGACGGCGAAGCCGGCGAGGACGAGGTGTCGCGCGCGGAAAAAGAACTGGACAAGGCCACTCAGGGTTACGTGAACCAGATCGACGACCTGGTCAAGCACAAGGAAGGCGAGTTGCTGGAGGTCTAGCGGCCGCTCAGCAGACAACGTCAGTGGCAGAGATCGATACCGGCGCAGACCTCCCGGCCGAGGATGCGGTGCGCGAGCCCAAGCAGAAGAAATCGCGGGCCGGCCGCAACCTGCCCGCGGCGATCGCCGTGGGTGCCGCTCTGGCGTTCACGATCGTTGCGATCCTGATCCGAGACCGCTATTTGTGGGTCTTCCTGCTTGCCGTCGCGATGCCCATCGCCACTCACGAGGTGGTGCGCAGGTTGCGCGAGGCCGGTTACCTGATCCCGGTCGTCCCGCTGCTGGTTGGCGGCGAAGCTATGGTCTGGCTGGCCTGGTACCAGCATGCTTACGGTCTGCTGGCGGGCTTTGGCGCCACCACGGTTGTCTGCATGTTCTGGCGATTGGCGCTCGGCACTACGACCGCGTCTGACGGATCCGCCGACTCACCGTCGGGGAACTATCTGCGCGACGTGGCGGCCACCGTCTTCCTCGCCGCCTGGGTGCCGCTGTTCGGGTCTTTCAGCGTGCTGCTGGCCTTTCCGTCGGACGGCTCCGGCCGGGTGTTCTGCCTGATGATCGGCGTCGCTGCCTCCGATGTAGGTGGGTACGCGGTCGGCGTGCTGTTCGGTAAGCACCCGATGGTCCCGACGATCAGCCCGAAGAAGTCGTGGGAAGGCCTGGCCGGCTCGCTGTTCTTCGGGATCACCGCGGTCACCTTGACCGCGACCCAGCTGGCCCACCGCCCGGTGTGGGTCGGCCTGCTGCTCGGTCTGACGATCGTGGCCACCGCAACGCTGGGTGACCTGGTGGAATCGCAGATCAAGCGCGACCTGGGCATCAAGGACATGGGCCGCATCCTGCCGGGCCACGGCGGCCTGATGGATCGGCTGGACGGGGCGCTACCGTCGGCGGTCGCCACCTGGGCCGTCCTGACATTGCTGCGTTGAGGCCACCCGAAACGTGAAGCAGGAGTTGATATTCGAGGCGCCGCGACGCGCGCTGCCGCCGCGCCACCTGGCCGACCTCGACGATGCCGGCTGCGCCGAAGCTGTTGCGGCGCTGGGGCTACCGGCGTTTCGCGCCAAGCAGTTGGCCAATCAGTACTACGGCCGGCTGATTGCCGACCCGCAGCAGATGACCGACCTGCCCGCCGCGGTCCGCGGCCAGGTGGCCGAGGCGCTGTTCCCGACGCTGCTGACCGCGGCCCGCGAGATCACCTGCGACGCCGGCGAAACCCGCAAGACGTTGTGGCGGGCGGTCGACGGCACCACCTTCGAGTCGGTACTGATGCGGTACCCGAAGCGCAATACCGTCTGCATCTCCTCGCAGGCGGGCTGCGGGATGGCGTGCCCGTTCTGCGCGACCGGCCAGGGCGGGCTGACCAGGAATCTGTCGACCGGCGAGATCGTCGAACAGGTGCGTTCCGCGGCCGCAACTTTGCGCGACGAGTGGGGCGACCGGCTGTCCAACATCGTGTTCATGGGCATGGGGGAGCCGCTGGCCAACTATGCCCGGGTGCTGGCAGCGGTACGTCGCATCATCGGTCCGGCAGACAAGGGCGCCGGCTTCGGCATCTCGGCCCGCTCGGTGACGGTGTCGACGGTCGGCCTGGCCCCGGCTATCCGAAAACTCGCCGACGAGCGACTCGGGGTGACGCTGGCGCTGTCGCTGCACGCCCCGGACGACGAGCTGCGCGACACCCTGGTGCCGGTCAACAACCGGTGGAATGTCGGCGAGGCGCTCGATGCCGCCAGCTACTACGCCGAGCAAACCGGTCGGCGGGTGTCGGTGGAGTACGCGCTGATTCGTGACGTCAACGACCAACCCTGGCGGGCGGACCTGCTGGGGAAGCGGCTGCACCGAGCGCTGGGCCCGTTGGTGCATGTGAACTTGATTCCGCTGAACCCGACACCGGGCAGCGAATGGGATGCCAGCCCGAAAGCCGTTGAGCGGGAATTCGTTCGACGAGTTCGGGCGGCCGGAGTGGCCTGCACGGTGCGCGATACCCGCGGACGCGAGATCGCCGCAGCGTGCGGTCAGCTCGCCGCTGAGTCGCCTACCTGAGCCAGCCGCGCCGACGGCCCCACCAGTCGCGCACCAGGAAAAAGACGCCCAGTAGCGCGAAGCCGATCACCCACAGGTCTTCGACATGGCCGACGTGGTTGCCGCGCAGGAAGGCCACCAGCAGACCGATCATCAAAATGCCGTAGACGTGCCAGTTGCGGTGGTTGATCTTGCTCCAGCCCCAAGCGGCCGACGGCACCTCGGCGACGTCGACGCCGTCGACGTGACCGCCAGTGCGCTCCACCTCGGTACCAGCCACGGCAGACTCCTCGGGTCGGGGATCGGGATGCACGCACATTCTGGCATATCGGGATTAGCCCGGCGCGGCGGTGGCGCGGCACAATGAGTGGGTGACTAACCGCCGTCTCAAGACCCTGGTGCTGGGCAGCACCGGTTCGATCGGCACCCAGGCGCTCGAGGTCATCGCCGCCAACCCCGATCGCTTCGAGCTGGTAGGGCTCGCCGCCGGCGGCGGACACCCGGATCTGCTTGCCCGGCAGCGCGCCGAGACGGGGGTGAGCAACCTCGCCGTCGCCGACGAGAGTGCCGCGCAGGCGATTGGCGACGTCACCTACCAGGGGCCCGACGCGGCGACCCGGCTGATCGAGAACACCGAGGCCGACGTCGTACTGAACGCACTGGTCGGCGCCCTGGGTCTGCAACCGACGCTGACGGCGCTGGCCTCCGGCGCCCGCTTGGCCCTGGCCAACAAGGAATCGCTGATCGCCGGCGGCCCGCTGGTGCTCGCCGCCGCACAGCCCGGCCAGATCGTGCCGGTGGACTCCGAGCACTCCGCGCTGGCGCAGTGCCTGCGCGGTGGCAGCGCTGACGAAGTTGCCAAACTGGTGCTCACCGCGTCCGGTGGGCCGTTCCGCGGCTGGTCGGCGGACCGGCTCGAGCACGTCACACCCGAGCAGGCCGGCGCCCATCCGACCTGGTCCATGGGCCCGATGAACACGCTGAACTCGGCATCGCTGGTCAACAAGGGGCTCGAGCTCATCGAAGCGCACCTGCTGTTCGGCATCCCGTACAGCCGCATCGACGTCGTCGTGCACCCGCAGTCGATCGTGCACTCGATGGTCACGTTCACCGATGGCTCAACGATCGCCCAGGCCAGCCCGCCGGACATGAAACTGCCGATCGCGCTGGCGTTGGGCTGGCCACACCGGGTACCCGCCGCGGCAGCGGCCTGCGACTTCTCCACGGCGTCGACCTGGGAGTTCGAGCCGCTGGACGACCGGGTGTTCCCGGCGGTGGCGCTGGCCCGGCAGGCCGGCGAGACGGGTGGCTGCATGACCGCCGTTTACAACGCCGTCAACGAAGAAGCGGCCGAGGCGTTCCTGGCCGGTCGGATCGCTTTCCCGGCCATCGTGCAAACAATCGCCGAGGTCCTGAGCGCCGCCGGACAATGGGCCGCAGAACCCGCTACCGTGGAAGACGTACTCGACGCGCAGCGCTGGGCCCGCGAGCGCGCGCGCGGTGCGATCACACAGGAGGTTTCACCGGTTCGATGATGTTTGTAATCGGCATCGTGCTGTTTGCACTCGCGATACTCATTTCGGTGGCGCTGCACGAATGCGGCCACATGTGGGTCGCACTGGGCACCGGAATGAAGGTGCGACGCTACTTCGTGGGCTTCGGCCCCACCCTCTGGTCGACTCGCCGTGGCGAAACCGAATACGGGCTCAAGGCGATCCCGGCCGGCGGCTTCTGCGACATCGCCGGCATGACGTCGGTCGAAGAACTGCAGCCCGACGAGCACGACCGTGCGATGTACAAGCAGAAGACCTGGAAGCGCGTCGCGGTGTTGTTCGCCGGGCCGGCAATGAACTTCGTGATCGGCCTGGTGTTGATCTACGGCATCGCGGTCACCTGGGGGCTGCCCAACCTGCACCCCACCGCGGTCATCGGCCAAACATCTTGTGCGGCAGGAGAAATCAAGCAGGGCGACTTCGAAAAGTGCACCGGCGGCGGGCCGGCGGCCCTGGCCGGGATCCGGGCCGGTGACGTGGTGCTCAAGGTCGGCGACACCCCGGTGACCGACTTCTCCGACATGGCCGGGGTGGTGCAGAAGCTGCACGGCACCGTCCCCGTCGTGATCAAGCGCGACGGTCAGACCATGACCAAGTACGTCGACATCACCCAGAAACAGCGCTGGGTGACCAACGGCAAGGGCGGCGACGCGAAGCCGGCCACGATCGGCGTGATGGGGGTCGTCGGCAGCCAGCCCGGGCCCGTCCACTACAACCCGATCAGTGCGATACCGGGCACCGTGACCTTCACCGGCAACCTGACCGTGCTGCTGGGCAAGTCGCTGATTGCCATTCCGACCAAAGTCGGCGCGTTGATCCACGCGATCGGCGGCGGTGAGCGGTCCCTGGACACCCCGATCAGCGTCGTCGGCGCGAGCATCATCGGCGGCGACACCGTTGACCACGGGGTCTGGATGGCGTTCTGGCTGTTCCTGGCGCAGTTGAACTTCATCCTCGGTGTCATCAACCTGGTGCCGCTGTTGCCGTTCGACGGCGGCCACATCGCCATCGCGCTGTACGAGAAGCTGCGCAACGTGATTCGCATCGCCCGCGGGAAAGTCGCGGCAGGGCCGGTCAACTATCTCAAGCTGATGCCTGCAACCTACGTAGTGTTGGTGCTGGTGGTCGGCTACATGTTCCTGACCGTGACCGCCGACCTGGTCAACCCGATCCGGCTGTTCCAGTAGGCCGACCGACCCGGGTGAATTCGAAGGGGAGAGAAGGCAAAAAGTGACCACAGGTCTGGGTATGCCGGCGGCCCCGGCGCCCACGCTGGCACCGCGGCGCAAGACGCGACAGCTGATGGTCCGGGATGTTGGTGTGGGAAGTGACCACCCGATTTCGGTGCAGTCGATGTGCACCACCAAAACTCACGACGTCAACGCGACTCTCCAGCAGATCGCCGAGTTGACCGCCGCCGGCTGCAACATCGTCCGAGTGGCGTGCCCGCGTCAGGAAGACGCCGACGCGCTTGCCGCGATCGCCAAGAAGAGCCAGATCCCGGTCATCGCCGATATCCACTTCCAGCCGAAATACATCTTCGCCGCGATCGACGCCGGCTGCGCCGCGGTGCGGGTGAACCCCGGCAACATCAAGGAATTCGACGGCCGCGTCGGAGAGGTCGCGAAAGCCGCTGGCGCAGCAGGCATTCCGATCCGCATCGGCGTCAACGCCGGATCGCTCGACAAGCGCTTCATGGAGAAGTACGGCAAGGCAACCCCGGAAGCGCTGGTCGAGTCCGCGCTGTGGGAAGCCTCGCTGTTCGAGGAGCACGGCTTCGGCAACATCAAGATCAGCGTGAAGCACAACGACCCGGTGGTGATGGTCGCAGCTTACGAGCTACTCGCCGCCAAGTCCGACTACCCGCTGCACCTGGGCGTCACCGAGGCCGGTCCGGCCTTCCAGGGCACGATCAAGTCCGCTGTCGCGTTCGGTGCGCTGCTGTCGCGGGGCATCGGCGATACCATCCGGGTGTCGCTCTCGGCGCCGCCGGTCGAGGAAGTCAAGGTCGGCAATCAGATCCTCGAGTCGCTGAACCTTCGGCCGCGGGGCCTGGAGATCGTGTCCTGCCCGTCGTGTGGACGCGCGCAGGTCGACGTTTACAAGTTGGCCAACGAAGTCACGGCCGGTTTGGACGGGCTCGACGTGCCGCTGCGGGTGGCCGTGATGGGCTGCGTCGTCAACGGGCCCGGGGAGGCTCGCGAGGCCGACCTCGGCGTCGCCTCAGGCAATGGCAAGGGCCAGATCTTCGTCCGCGGTGAGGTGATCAAGACCGTGCCCGAGGCGCAGATCGTCGAGACATTGATTGAAGAGGCAATGCGATTGGCTAACGAGACGGCCACTGACGAGCCAACGGCGAGCGGTTCGCCAGTTGTGACCGTAAGCTGACGTTGGTCTAATCGGGCCGAGTATCCGTCGCAGAAAGAGTCAGTATGTCGGCTCCGCCCATCCGCCGCATGGTCAGCGAGCGTCGGGTGTCAATTGTGCGTGACGGCTCCTCTGTGCGTCGGGTCTTCGACGACGACCCGGTCGGCTCGTGCATGGTGGCCGCACGGGTCGCCGATCACGGCCTGGATCCCAACTCGATCGGCGGCGAGCTGTGGACGCGCCGCGGACCCGACGAGTCGTTGTGCTACGCGGGCGCCAACCTGATTCCGTTGCGTGGACGCCTCGACGACCTGTACGCGTTCGCCGATGCGGCTCTGACCGGTTCGCGACGTTGCTCCTCGTTGGTCGGGCGCGCCGAGTTGGTGATGCCGATGTGGCAGCGCCTCGAGCCGGCCTGGGGACCGGCGCGCGATGTGCGTGATCGTCAGCCGTTGATGTCGCTGGCCGCGATGCCGACCTGCGCGATCGATCCTGGTGTGCGGCAGGTCAAGCCGGACGAACTCGACACCTATCTGGTGGCGGCGGTCGACATGTTCATCGGCGAGGTCGGTGTCGATCCGCGGCTCGGCGATGGCGGACGTGGCTACCGCCGCCGGGTCGCCAGCCTGATCGCTGCCGGACGGGCGTGGGCCCGCTTCGAAAACGGCGAGGTGGTCTTCAAGGCCGAGGTGGGATCGCAGTCGCCGACAGTCAGCCAGATCCAAGGGGTCTGGGTGCATCCCGAGTGGCGTGGCCGCGGCCTCGGGACCGCGGGCACCGCGACACTGTCCGCGGTCATCGTCGGCACCGGCCGCACGGCCAGCCTGTACGTGAACGACTTCAACACCGTCGCGCGGGCGACCTACGACCGGATCGGCTTCGCCGAGGTCGGCACCTTCGCCACCGTTCTGCTGGACTGACCCACTTGCGCTACGCGTTGCCACGCCGAGATCGACGTAAGCGCGATCTCTACCCGCACTTTCGCGCGCTGGCGTCGATCTCGATGTGCTTGACGACCCTTTCTCGGTGCGCCTACGCCGGTCGGCGGTACCGATTCCATAACATCAGCCACAATGGCAACAAAATTCACAGTGGCATCAGCTGCCACATTCGGTGTGGCGATGCTCGTGTCGACAACCGCTGTTTCGGCCTGCACGCCGAAACAGGAGGGTCCCGCGCCGGCAGCCCAGAAATTCTTCGCTGCGCTGGCGACCGGCGACACCGGGGCGGCGGCTGACCTCAGCGACAACCCCAGCGACGCGCGCGAAGCGCTCAATGCGGCATGGGCCGGACTGCAGGCCAGCCATCTCGACACCCAGATCACCGGATCGAAGTACGCCGAGGACACCGGGTCGGTCAGCTACCGGTACACCTGGCACCTACCCAAGAACCGGATGTGGACCTACGACGGCAAGCTGAAAATGGCTCGCTACGAAGGTCATTGGCAGGTCCGCTGGAGCAGCACGGACTTGCATCCGCGCCTCGGCGAGCACCAGACCCTGGCGTTGCGGGCCGATCCACCCAAGCGGGCCTCGGTCAACGAGGTCGGCGGGACCGACGTGCTGGCGCCCGGCTACCTCTACCACTACACGCTGGATGCATCGAAAGCCGGCGCATTTCTGATCAGCACCGCCCGATCAGTGGTCGACCAGTTGCATCCCTTCGACGACACGATCAACGACCCCCAGCGCCTGGCAGAACAGGCCAGCGGCACCGGCAAGCCCGTCGACCTGATCACGCTGCGTACCGACGACAACAACCGCATCGCCCCGGCCCTCGGCACCCTGCCCGGTGTGGTGATCACGCCGCAGGCCGAACTGCTGCCGACCGACTACCACTTCGCGCCGGCCCTGATCAACCAGGTCAAGAAATCGGTGATCGAGCAACTCGACGGCGAGGCGGGCTGGCGAGTGGTCAGCATCAACCAGAACAACGTCGACCTTGCGGTGCTGCACGAGGTTCAGCCGGCGCCGGCCCCGTCGGTGTCGATCAGTCTGGACCGGGCGGTGCAGAACGCCGCACAGCGCGCGGTGGACAACCAGCGCCGCCAGGCGATGATCGTCGTGATCAAACCGTCGACGGGGGAGATCCTCGCGGTCGCACAGAATTCCGCGGCCGATGCCCTGGGTCCGCTTGCCACCACCGGCCTGTACCCGCCCGGGTCGACCTTCAAGATGGTCACCGCCGGCGCGGCGCTCGAGCGCGATATGGCAAGTCCCAACACACTTTTGGGCTGCCCCGGCCACCTCGATGTCGGACAGCGGGTGGTTCCCAACTACGGGGGATTCGATCTGGGTGTGGTGCCGATGTCGCGCGCGTTCGCCAGTTCGTGCAACACGACCTTCGCCAAATTGGCCAGCCAGATGCCGCCGCGCGGACTGACGCAGGCCGCCAACCAGTACGGCATGGGACTGGACTACCAGATCGACGGGATCAGCACGGTTACCGGATCGGTGCCGCCGACGGTCGACTTGGCCGAGCGCACCGAGGACGGGTTTGGCCAGGGCAAGGTGCTGGCCTCTCCGTTCGGCATGGCGATGGTCGCGGCGACGGTAGCGGCGGGAAAGACGCCGGTGCCCAAGCTGATTGAGGGACGCCCGACGGCGATTACCGGCGACTCCACGCCGATCAGCGAGAAGATGATCGAGGGTCTGCGTCCGATGATGCGACTCGTGGTGACCAACGGCACCGGCAAGGAGATCTCCGGCTGCGGCGAGGTGTACGCGAAGACCGGTGAGGCGGAATTTCCCGGCGGATCGCATTCCTGGTTCGCGGGCTACCGCGGCGACCTGGCGTTCGCGTCGTTGATCGTCGGAGGAGGCAGTTCGGAGTACGCGGTGCGGATGACCAAGTTCATGTTCGAGTCGATGCCCGCGGGCTATCTGGCCTGAAAGCCATTCCACGGCAATAGGTACACACAAAAAACTGTCGCCCGGCCGCGAGGGGCGACCGGGCGACAGGATTTTTTCGCCGAGCTAGCGGACTCCAGGGGCTCTGGTTAACTCCGCTGCCCCGCTCGACGTCTGACGTCCGAACCGGTGGGGAAGACCCCCCGTCCCCACCGGTCCGGACCGCCACCTCATACGAGGTGGATTCAACGGGATCAGACCGGCTGCGCCGGCCAGCAGGTCGATCAGCGGAGTCAGGACGTAGTCCAGACCCGTCGGGGTGAGCAGACCGTAGTCCAGACCCGTGGCCAGGTAGCCCAGGAAGTCGTCCGGAACCAGGTAAGCGCCGTCGACGCCGGAGACGGTTTCCGAGACGGTGCCCGTGACGCCCTCTGTCGTCTGCAGGTAGAACGCGCTGGGGTCCATCGCGTAGATCAGGTTCTCCAGCCCGTGGTCACCGAGCGGTCTCCTCGAACGTGGCGACGTCGGTAGCGAACGACTCGTAACCGCGTGAGGTTCGCCTGAGCATCCGACAAGTCCAGAGCAGCGTTGTCGAGGCCCTGGGTGCTCGCGGAGCCGAACAGCATGTCGTACGCGTCATTCGGGGTGATCTGGTCCCCGGTGGCGGCGACGGCGGCGCCGTCGGAGTACGGTGTCGATTGTGACTTCGGGCTGCGCGTGGGCGGTGCCCATGCCGACGAACGCGGCAACTGCAGCGCCGCCTAGAGCTGCGCCGATCGCGGTAGAATACTTTTGACTCATGTGCGAGCCTCCTATCTAGGTGTCTCTTCTTATGGGATGTGGGGTTGCCGCCCCACAGCCGTTGGCTCGCACATGAGTCTTTTCTCCCCCTCATGGCGGACGAGCCTCCGACGAGTCGAAGCCTATAACACGAATCGGCCCATGTTAAGCAAATCTCTAATAAAAAACTCAGGTGATGTTGCTATCGTGTTAAGCGTCCTCTTACCAGCGGTTCGAGGGTGTTCGAGCCGTTAAGTGACTGAATCAAGACCCGCGTGTCGGACGCCGCGCCAGCATCCCGGATCGAGCGTCGAAGGCTGGAAATCAGCAGCTCAGCCCGTTACGGCGCAGTGCTCGTGTTAGTGGCGGCGTGACCACGCGGCACTCTCCCATGCAGCCGACGGATTCTCATCATGTGGGACAAAGTCCAGAAAACCGGACGTAGAATCCGAGTTTTCTGAACTCGGTGTCTGAGAGGCGCTCAACAATTGTTTTGACACTTCAATCAATAACGTCGACAGCGCAAACAAGATCAATTTAATTCGTCATTAAATTGGAATGTCTTCATGCAAATAGCACTCAGCACCGGTTCATATCAATCTCAATTTCCGTACTTTTGGGATCAACTCGCCGCCGCAGCGGGGTGTTGGTCCAGCTGCCCTCGGCTCCGGTGCACCGGGGCGTCGCGGCGGTAGATTGGTAGCGCCATGACACGTCCTGACGAGCTATCCGAACTGCGCGTCTCCGATGCAGACCGCAACGGCATTCTGCGACGCCTGCACAACGCGGTCGCCCTCGGGCTGATCGACATCGGCGAGTTCGAAGAACGGTCCACGCACGTGTCCTACGCCCGGACCCGCAACGAGCTGGACAGCCTGGTGGGCGATCTGCCCGGGCCGGGCGCGATCGTCACCTCCGCCGCCGACCGCGTCGAGCTGCGCGGCTGGGCCGGATCGCTCAAGCGCCACGGCGAATGGACTGTCCCCACCCGGCTGGCGCTGGTGCGCCGGATGGGCTCGGTCGAGCTCGATCTGGTCAAGGCCAGATTTGCCGGGCCGGTGGTCGTCATCGAACTCGACATGCGGTTCGGATCGGTCGAGATCCGATTGCCCGACGGTGCCAGCGCGTCGATCGACGACGTCGAGGTGTACGGCGGCAGCGCCAGTGATCGCCGCAAGGTCGCGCCGGCCGAGGGCAGTCCGCACGTGGTGTTGACCGGACGGGTGGTGTGCGGCTCAGTCAAGGTCAAGGGGCCGCGCCGGTCACTGGTGCGCCGCCGCGGCCGCGCCTGAAGCGCCGAGCCGGGTCCACTTCCCCGCTCCTCCTCGGGCCGCTGCACGGCCCGCATCGTCGCCGGGAACGGATACCCTGACAGCATGCCTGTTCGTTCCGCTCTCTCCGCCGGCGTGGTGTCGCCGACGCTTCCGGTGCCCAAGTCGATCGCACGCCCGGAATACGTCGGCAAGGCGACAGCCAAGGAAGGCACCGAGCCCTGGGTGCAGACACCCGAAGTGATCGAGAAGATGCGGGTCGCAGGGCGGATCGCCGCCGCGCGCTCGCCGAGGCCGGTAAGGCCGTGGCCCCGGGTGTCACGACCGATGCCCTCGACCGAATCGCCCACGACTACATGGTCGACAACGGCGCCTACCCATCCACGTTGGGCTACAAGGGTTATCCCAAATCGTGCTGCACGTCGCTGAACGAAATCATCTGCCACGGCATCCCGGATTCGACGGTGATCGAGGACGGTGACATCGTCAACATCGACGTCACCGCCTATATCGACGGCGTGCACGGCGACACCAACGCCACCTTCCTGGCCGGCGATGTCTCAGAAGAGCACCGCCTGCTGGTCGAGCGCACCCACGAGGCCACCATGCGGGCCATCAAAGCCGTCAAACCGGGCCGCGCTCTCTCCGTCGTCGGGCGGGTCATCGAGTCGTACGCAAACCGGTTCGGCTACAACGTGGTTCGCGACTTCACCGGTCACGGCATCGGTACCACCTTCCACAACGGGCTGGTGGTGCTGCACTACGACCAGCCTGCCGTCACCACCATTCTCGAGCCGGGGATGACGTTCACCATCGAACCGATGATCAACCTCGGGTCGCTGGACTACGAGATCTGGGACGACGACTGGACCGTGGTCACCAAAGACCACAAATGGACCGCGCAATTCGAGCACACTCTGCTGGTCACCGAGTCCGGCGCGGAGATCCTCACGCTGCCGTGAGCGGCGCGCTGCTGGTCGCCGGCACCACATCCGACGCGGGCAAATCGATGGTGGTCGCCGGGCTCTGTCGATTGCTGGCGCGCAAGGGAATTCGGGTCGCGCCGTTCAAGGCGCAGAACATGTCGAACAACTCGGCGGTCACCGTCGAGGGCGGTGAGATCGGCCGGGCCCAGGCGATGCAGGCACGCGCCGCCGGCCTGGCACCCAGCGTGCGGTTCAACCCGATCCTGCTCAAGCCGGGCAGCGACATGACCTCGCAACTGGTGATCAAAGGTCAGGTGGCCGGCACCGCCACCGCCGCCGAATACTGGTCGGATCGCAACAAGTTATCCGCCGTCGTGCAGGACGAATTGGCAAAGCTGCGAACCGAATTCGAGGCGGTGATCTGTGAGGGAGCCGGTTCGCCCGCCGAAATCAACTTGCGTGCAAACGACTTGGTGAACATGGGGCTGGCTCGCGCGGCGAATCTACCGGTCGTGATCGTCGGCGACATCGACCGCGGCGGGCTGCTCGCGCACCTGTTCGGGACAGTGGCGGTGCTCGACCCGCAGGACCAGGCGTTGATCGCCGGATTCATCGTCAACAAATTCCGCGGCGACGTCTCGTTGCTGGAGCCCGGTCTGCGGCAACTCGAGGAACTCAGCGGACGTCCCACCTACGGAGTGTTGCCCTACACCGACGATCTGTGGCTCGACACCGAGGACGCCGTCCCGGTCCTGGCTCACCGCGTCCTCGGCACGCCGCAACCACCTCGTGGCTCGCAGTGGCTGCGCGTGGCCGTGCTGCGGTTGCCGCGGATCTCCAACTCCACCGACGTCGAGGCACTGGCCTGCGAGCCCGGCGTGCTGGTGCGCTGGGTGCGCGAGCCCGCCGACTTGGCCGATACCGACGTGATCGTGCTGCCGGGAACCAAGTCCACCATTGCGGACCTGACCTGGCTGCGTGAGCGCGGACTCGAGCAGGCGATCCGATCGCACGCCGCTTCGGGCCGGGCCGTGCTGGGCATTTGCGGCGGCTTCCAGATGCTGTGCCGTTCGATCGACGACGCCGTCGAGAGTCGGTCCGGCCGGGTCGAGGCGATCGGGATGCTCGACGCCGACATCACGTTCGCACCTGAGAAGGTGCTGCGCCGCCGGCAGGGCTCGCTCTCCGGCTACGAGATCCACCATGGGCGGGTGGAGCACTGCGCGGAGGCCACCTGGTTCGACGTCGACGGCGTGCCGGAGGGGTTTCGACGCGGCGAGGTGTTCGGAACACACTGGCACGGTTTGTTCGACAACGACGACTTCCGCCGCCATTGGCTGAACACCGTCGCGGCAGCGGCAGGCCGCGACGGGTTCGTGGTTGCCGGCGACACGAATGTGGCTGCGCGACGGGACGCCCAGCTCGATCTGATGTCCGACTTGTTGGACGCCCATCTGGACGTCGACGCGGTCATCGGACTGCTGGATGGTGGGCCGCCGCGACGTTCGACGATCACCACGGCGTTGCGATGACGGCGGCCAATGGCTGCTGTAATCAAGGGCTTTCGTCAAAGACGTCAAGCGTTGTCACCGTCGTTGTCGCAAGCCGCACATGAGTTCAATGTTGCGAGAACGTTTCCAGCTGACACTCGGCTATCGATCCGGCCGAAAATGGCCCGCGCGCGGGGTAATTCACTGTAATTTGCTGAGGTGCCTTCGGCGATGATGACTACCGTCGACGGGTTTCCCATCCAGGTCTGCGACACCGGTCCGGAGAAGGGCTCCGTCGTGGTGCTGTTGTGCGCCGCCCAACGGGCACTGCCGGCCTACGACGCGGTCTGCGAGCGTCTGCACACCGCGTCGCTGCGCACGATTGCCATCGCCCCGGACCCCCGCCTGACCCCCAAGTCGGTGGTGGGCATCCTCGACGTTCTCGACGTCAGTTGGGGCGTGTTGGTCGGTGACCGCGACGGCGCCGAACTGGCCTGGGAGCTGGCGGCGACGCGGCTGGACCGTTTCACCGGCCTGGTTGTGATCGACCGGGGTCATCCACGGGTCGCCGACCTGGCCGGCGTGGTCCGCGACAGCGACTGCCCACCGGTCGAGATCAACACGACAGCTCTGGTCAGCAGCTCTGCGGCGCACGCGGTGGCTCAGGCCAGTCAGCGGTTCGTCTACGGCGACTACCGGGTGGTCGAGTTGCTCGGACGGCGCAACGCGCACGAGTCGACGGCCCAACTGGCCGCCGAGATCGTCCTACGCACCAGCACCTGGTGACCGATACCATCGCGCCGTGAACTTGACCCGCGACGGGCTCGAGCAGCTCGTGCAAGCCGGTGAGATCGACACGGTGATCGTCGCGTTCAGCGACATGCAGGGCCGGCTGATGGGCAAGCGGGTCTCCGCTGCCTTCTTCACCGATCAGGTCGCCGAGTCCGGCGCCGAATGCTGCAACTACCTGTTTGCCGTCGACGTCGACATGAACACCGTCAAGGGTTACCAAATGGCGGGCTGGGACAGCGGTTATGGCGACATGGTGATGAAGCCCGACCTGGCCACGCTGCGACGTATTCCGTGGCTGCCGGGCACCGCGCTGGTCCTCGCCGATTTGCTGTGGCACGACGGCCGCCCCATCGAGCCGGCGCCGCGTCGCGTCTTGGGCCGGCAGTTGGATCGCTTGCGCGAGCACGGGCTCCGCGCCTACGTCGCCACCGAGCTGGAGTTCATCGTCTTCGACGACACGTATCGGCAGGCCTGGGCCAACGGCTACCGCGAGCTGAGCCCGGCCAGCGACTACAACTTGGACTACGCGTTGATGGCCTCCAGTCGTCTCGAACCGCTACTGCGCGACATTCGGCAGCACATGCAGGGTGCGGGTCTGCGCTGGGAGGCGGTCAAGGGCGAGTGCAACCGGGGACAGCAGGAGCTCGGCTTCGGCTACGACGAGGCGCTGATCACCTGCGACAACCACGGCATCTACAAGAACGGCGCCAAAGAAATCGCCGACCAGCACGGCAAGTCGCTGACGTTCATGGCCAAATACGATGAGCGCGAAGGCAACAGCTGCCACATCCACATGTCACTGACATCGCTGGACGGCTCAGCGGTGTTCGCCGACGACAACGAACCGCTCGGCATGTCGTCAACTTTCCGGAGCTTTGTGGCCGGGCAATTGGCCACGCTGCGTGAGCTGACGCTGTGTTACGCGCCGAACATCAACTCCTACAAGCGGTTCGCCGATCGCAGCTTCGCACCCACCGCGGTGTCATGGGGCGTGGACAACAGGACGTGCGCACTGCGCGTCGTCGGCCACGGCAACAGCATGCGAGTCGAATGCCGCGTACCCGGCGGTGACGTCAACCAATATCTCGCCGTCGCGGCGCTGATCGCAGGCGGGTTGCACGGCATCGAACGCGAATTGCCGTTGCCGGAACCGTGTACGGGCAACGCCTATCAGCACGTGAAGGACGACGACCCCGGCCGGTTGCCCGGTACGCTGGCCGAAGCTGCGACGCTGTTCGACGCGTCAGCGGTCGCCAGGCAGGCGTTCGGCGACGCAGTGGTCGACCATTACGTCAACAACGCCCGCGTCGAGGTGTCCGCATTCAACAAAGCGGTCACCGACTGGGAGAGGGTTCGCGGGTTTGAGCGGTTCTAGACCTCCGGCGACGATGCGGGCCGGGACGGCCCGGGGAGAAGCCGGGCAATGAGTTCAAAGCCTCCGGTGATCGGTCTGACCACCTATCTCACCCGTGCCCAAATGGGCGTCTGGGACCTGCGCGCCAGCTTCCTGCCCGAGATCTATTTCAAGGGCGTCACGGCGGCAGGCGGTGTGGCGGTGCTGCTCCCGCCGCAGCCGGTGGACGCCGACATCGCCGAGCGCGTGCTCGACAGCCTGGACGGGCTGCTGATCACCGGTGGCAACGATGTCGATCCGGGCGCCTACGGTCAGCAGCCGCATCCGAGCAACGACAAGCCGGCCCCGCAACGAGACGCGTGGGAGTTCGCGCTCCTGCGCGGAGCACTCGCACGGCAGCTTCCAGTGCTCGGTATCTGTCGCGGCGCGCAGGTGCTCAACGTCGCCCTCGGCGGAACGTTGCATCAGCACCTACCCGATGTCATCGGTCACAGCGGACACCGGGCCGGCAACGCGGTGTTCACCACGCTGCCGGTGCGAACCGTGGACGGCACCCGGCTGGCCTCGCTGGTGGGCGAGTCCGTAGATGCGCGGTGCTATCACCATCAGGCGATCGCGGAGCTCGGCGAAGGTCTGGTCGTCAGCGGTTGGGATGCCGATGGTGTGGTCGAGGCCTTGGAACTGCCCGGGCATGACTTCGTGCTCGCAGTGCAGTGGCATCCCGAGGAGAGTCTGGACGACCTGCGGCTGTTCTCGGCGATTGTCGAAGCAGCGCAGGCATATGCGAGCAAGGAGTAGCGGTGGACCTCACACAACGGCTGGCCGGCCGGATTGCGGTGGTGACCGGCGGCGGCGGCGGTATCGGGCTGGCCTCGGCGCGGCGGTTGCATGCCGAGGGTGCCACTGTGGTCATCGCCGACATCGACGAGCGCACCGGCTCCGCAGCGGCCGACGAGGCGGGCGGTTCGTTTGTGCCCGTGGATGTTTCGGACGAGGCCTCGGTCAATGCGCTCTTCGACACCGTGGTGAGCAATCACGGAGCGGTGGACATCGCCGTCAACAACGCGGGGATCTCACCACCGGATGACGATCTGATCGAGAACACCGAACTGCCGGCCTGGCAGCGGGTGCAAGACGTCAACCTGAAATCGGTGTACCTGTGCTGCCGAGCGGCATTGCGTTACATGGCGCCCGCGGGGCGCGGGTCGATCGTCAACATCGCCTCGTTTGTGGCGGTGATGGGGTCGGCCACCTCCCAGATCTCCTACACCGCGTCGAAAGGCGGGGTACTGGCAATGTCCCGCGAGCTCGGTGTGCAATTCGCCCGCCAGGGTATCCGGGTCAATGCGCTGTGCCCCGGGCCGGTGAATACCCCACTGCTGCAAGAGCTTTTCGCTAACGACCCCGAGCGTGCGGCGCGGCGGATGGTGCACGTGCCGATGGGCCGATTCGGTGAAGCCGACGAAATCGCCGCTGTCGTAGCATTTTTGGCCAGCGACGATGCCTCGTTCATCACCGCGGCGACCTACTTGGTCGACGGCGGTATCAGCGCCGCCTACACCACCCCGCTGTAACAGCCACACCAAGCCGGACGCGCGCGATATATTCCTGAACGGGAAATGGTCGACCTCGTCGGCCTTCGAAGCGAGGGGCTCGTTGTGCTAGATGCAGACGGCCGAGTGCCGCGCCCCCGGCTGCGGGGGCGTCCACGGCAGATCACCCGCGAGCGGATCGTCGCGGCCGCCCGCACGTTGGCGCCGGAGGCGTTGACCATGCAGGCCGTGGCCGACGTGCTAGGCGTGGACCCCAAGGCGCTCAATTACCACGTCGGCCACCGCGACGGACTACGCGAGCTGGTAGCGGTCGACGCGTTCGAGGTCGAACTCAGCCGCGTTGCTTTACCGACCGAGGGAGACTGGCGCGACGTTATCCGCAGCTATGCCGCGGCGCTGCGCGACGCGACGGTGACATTAGGAGTGCTGGCCACCTACTTCCGGTTGCCCGCGACCGGCCTCGGGGCCCTGGAGCCGATCGAGCGGGTGCTCCAGGAATTGGTCTCAGCCGGGTTCTCGGTCGACGAGGCGGGTCACGTCCTGCGGATGGTCACCGAGGTCGGCCATGCTGCAGGTCGAGAAGCGGTATTCCTGTCCCGCAGCCGGGTGGACCCCCACGTCTCGGAAGTGGCGACGGCGTTGAGCGGTGCCGCCGAGGATGCGTTTCCGGTGCTGCGCCAAGTCGTCGCCGCCCGCGACAAAGATGGCGGTGACGGACACCAGCTCGAGTACAACCTGGACGTCATCATCACCGGCCTGGAGCTGAAGCTGCGGGGCGGCTGAACCGCAGTTTTTTCGGATCAGGAAAAAAGTTGCGAAAACGTCCACGCAGTCTTCGTGAGCCCGGTTAGCATCCGGGTGGCCGGCCCACGGTGATTTCGCGTATCGGTGCGATGCTATCGGGCCGGCGCCGGCCACACTGTGTACTGAATTCGCAACGAGGAGGACCGATTTGCCGAACCAACTCCATCACGTGGTGATGCGAAGCCACTCGGCGGACACTTTCATCAAGTTCCTGACCGACGTCGTCGGCATGGACATCCAGACCCAATTCCACATCACCGGCGACATCCTCGAAGCCACGCTGGGTTGGCCGCCCTCCGACGGAGCCGACCTGACGATGCTCGGCAGTGGCGACGCTGGGCTGATCGAGGTTCTCGATGTGCCCGAACACCTCAGGGAGGTCGCCCCTGAGGGGCTTGCGGCCTTGTCGTTTTTGACCGACGACTACCAGGGCGCTCAGGACCGGGCCCGGACGATGGCAGCCGATGTCACGGTCCTGTTCGGCGATATGCCCGGGGTCAATCTCTTCGTCTGCACCATGGGCGGCGTACCGATTGAATTCATGGGTAGCTACAGCGCCGACGAGATCGACGCGGTCGTCGCAAGCGGCGACGGCCACTAGGGCTTTCGGAATTCACTCAATGGACGAAGGTGCCGCACTGTACGAGATCGAGGCGATCAAGCAGTTGAAGGCCAGATACTGCCGGTACCTGGACGACAAAGACTGGGATCAATGGCGCGGGCTGTTCGAAGACGACTTCGCGAGCGACATCGTCGGGGCGGGCGGCAGGCAGACGACCGGTGCAGATGGGTTCGTGGCGTACACCCGGAAAAGCATTGGCAGACCGTCGCAACGAACGGTGCACCAGGTTCACGCCCCGGAGATCACGATGACGTCGGCCACCACCGCGACGGGCGTGTGGGCACTCAACGACGTCGTACGTCTGGCCCCGGCTGTCACGCTGCACGGCTACGGCCATTACCACGAGACCTATGAGAAACGCGACGGGCAGTGGCGGATCAAGACATCGCGGCTGACCCGGCTTCGCGAAGACATCGCCACCCCGCTTCTGCCGCAACGCGTCGCGCAGCGCGTTCGCGCGACCGCAGCCAAACTTGCACGACTCACGGCGCCGAGGGCGCTGACCAACTTCTGATCGCAGCACGAGTGAAAGAGGCTCAAGATATGGCACTTTCGGGAAAGCGGGTGCTCGTCACCGGGGCCAGTGGGGTGGTGGCCTTCCCGGTCGCCGTCGAGCTCGCCAAGCACAACGAGGTGTACGCGGTCGCTCGTTTCTCTGATATCGAGCAGAGCCGGATGCTCGAACGTGCCGGAGCTCGACCGATCCCGTTCGACCTCGCCAACCCCGACCTGTCACCGTTGCCAGAATCGGTTGACGTCGTGATCAATTACGCGGTTCTCCCGCCGACTCAGAAAGACGCCTACGAAGTCAACGCGGGCGCGGCGGGGCGCCTGGCCAAGCGCTATCGGGATTGCGAAGCGTTCGTGCATGGCAGCACCGGATCGCTGTACGCCTACCAAGGCGAGCGCCCACTGCACGAAGAGGATCCGTACGGCCTGCACTCGTCGGCGGAGAATTACGCCGCCAGCAAGATCGCTGCCGAGTTCTTGTTGAAGCATCTCAGCGTCGACTACCAACTGCCCGTGGTGATTGTGCGGATCTTCTCCTTCTACGGCCCCCGCGGTGGTGGCGTCACCCAGCGGATCGACCAGATGATGCGCGGTGAGCCGATCAGCGTCTACCCGGGTGTGCGCAATGTCCATACGCCGCTGTACGAAGACGACTATGTCGAAAAGACCATTGCCGCAGCCGGTATCGCCAAAGTCGGCGCTGAGATCATCAACGTTGCCGGCACCGAGGCCGTCACAACACAGGAGTACTGCCAGATAGCCGGCGACATCCTCGGCAAGGAACCGACCTTCGTCGAGAACAGCAAGGCCTGGCCTATCTGGGCGGACACCACAAAGATGGTCAAACTCCTTGGCCCTAACGAGATCACCGTTCGTGAAGGTGTGCGACGCACGATCGAAGCAGGCCAGAACCGGCTCGCGACGTCTCACCACGTCATCGGCGAACCGTCGAAGGTGTAGGGAGGATGATTACTTTCATCGCCCACTTCACCGTCGCGCCTGAAAACGCCGCAGCCTTCGAAGGACTGCTTGATCACGTTGTTACGATGTCGAACACCGAACCAGGCGTTGTCTACTACGGCATGGCGCAAAGCGTCGACGATCCCACCACGTATTCGGTTGTTGAGGTCTATCGCGATCAAGAGGCTGTGGCCGCGCACGGACAAACAGCGTGGTTAACCGAATCGGTACCACACTTCTTGACTCTCATTGACGGGCTACCGGACATCAGACAGTACGTCAGCCCCGGCACCGCGCCGGTCACTGCGCAACTCGACGACCTGACGTGACCACGGAGGGTCTCGAAACCGTTCGGCGATTCAGCCGGGCGCTCGGCGATAGAGACCTCGCCACGGTGGAGAGCTTGCTGCACCGCGATCTGGTGGTGCACACCGCTGGCGGATTGCCCTACAGCGGAGACTATTACGGTCCGCAGGGCTTTCTCGAGCTGTTCGCAGCGATGACACAGGTTCTGGACCTTACGCCGGGTCCGCTGCGTCAGCAGTCGCTCGACGAACAGACCGTTGTTTCACGGTTCCGACTGCGGTTCGTGGCTCGTGCCTCGGGCAAGCACACCGAGATGAACTTGGTGGAGATCTACCGAGTATCCGACGGGCAGATCCTGGAACTTGATGTCTACTACAAAGATCCATCGGCGGTAGCTGCCGTCCTGGCGTAGCTGCGGGTATCACTCGGTCATCCCCCTGACGGTGGGTGTGTCATCACGGTCGGGCGGAGCCCATATCGGGGAGTGGCGGCGCCGAAGCGGTTTCCGGCCGCGTTGGCGGCCGGCATGCCGGGAATGCCGGCCGCGACTGCGGGCGGAGGCGCCGGCGGCATGCCTCCCAGCGCCGCCCCGGATAGCCCGGACAACGGGCTCACTGGGGGCGCCAACGCAATCCAGTCGGGCGGCACCGCCAGCGCTCCGATCGCCGCACCCCGGCCCAGGGCGGCTGAGACCGCACCGGCACCGCCCAATTCGCCGACTCCCGCGACTGGGGCCACCGCTTCGCCGGCCGCGGCCGCTCCCGCGGCAGCATCCCCGGCGGCCGCCGAAGCCGCACCGGCGCCCCCGGCGGCTTCCGGAGCCGCACCGGCGTTTCCGAGCCCGACGAAATCGGACATGGTGCCCAGAAAGTTGCCGGGCATGTAGAAACCGGAGGAGAACATCGTATTGAGGCCGTTGTCATTCAAGAAGGCGCCCAAGGGGGACCCATCGGCTCCGGAAAGAAAATTCAGGATTCCGGCTGGTGTGGTGAGGTTCGTTCCACCTAGTCCGAGCCAGTTCATGATGCCGTTGAGACCCGACGATGTCGACGTAGCCGGTGAGGCGAGCCCTTGCAGTGCAGCGGGGACCGAACTCACCAGCTGCGATAGCGGCGCCGATGTTCCCGTGCCGGCTGCCTGGCCGACAGTGGTAGTCGCCGGCGGCGCGGCGAACGGCGTCAATGTCGATGCGGCTGCGGAGGATCCGGCGTAGCCGTACATCGCCGCGGCGTCTTGGGCCCACATCTCGGCGTAATGCGCTTCGGTGGTCGCGATCGCCGGGGTGTTCTGGCCGAGGATGTTGGTGGCGACCAATGATGCCAACAACGTGCGGTTGGCGGCGATGGCCGTCGGCGCAACCGTTGCGGTGAACGCGGCTTCGTAGGCACTGGCCGCTGCCTTGGCTTGGTCTGCGGCCTGTTCGGCTTGCGTCGCAGTGGCATTCATCCACGACACGTATGGTGCGGCAGCGGCCATCATGGACGCCGAGGCCGGACCTTGCCACGGGCCACTGGTGAGGCCGGAGATCACCGACCCGTAATAGCCTGCCGCCGAGGACACCTCGGCCGCCAGGCTGTCCCAGGACGCGGCCGCTGCGATTGTCGGCCCAGAACCTGGGCCGGCGTACATCAGTCCGGAATTGACTTCTGGCGGTAACGTTGCGAAATCCATTGCAAAATCCCTTATCCGGCCGCGACCGCGTTGGCGGCCTCGGTGGTGGCATACGAGTCGGCGCCAGCAGCCAACATCGTCACGAACATCTGGTGAATCGCCGCGGCCTGCGCGCTCACCGCCTGGTAGGCGTGTGCGTGTGCAGTGAATTGCATTGCTGTCAAGGCAGATACCTCGTCGGAGGCGGGTGGGATTAGACCTGTAGTCGGCGCCGCCGCCGCGGTGTTCTGCGCTTGAAGTCTCAAGCCGACGGATTGAAGATTGTCCGCTGCCGTGGATAAAATCTCCGGTACGATGGACACGAATGACATTGGGTTTCTCCTTTGAATGAGGGCGCACGGCGACAACGCAAGCCCGATGTGCGGGCCTGCGTGAAAAATGTTTCGGCGCAGGCTGATTACGGACAGCAAGCACCGCAACGGCGACCGGATGGAAATCTGCGGTCATCGATGTGTGTCGGTGGCGAGAGCCACCGGTTCAGCTCAGGGCTGTGAAGATCTTGGGTTTCGCACCCGGATCGGGCGCGGTGGTGATCGCGACCTGGGGTGAACCCAAGTCGACTTGTTGTTGACGCGTCTCAGCCGGCGCGTTCGGCCTGCACCGTCCACTTCTCCTCGATGCGCCCGTAGCGCCAGATCAGCAAGGCGCCGGCCCAGGTGACCACGAACAGGCCGACGATGAGAAAACCGATTGCGTTGAGATCGATGCCGCCCAGCCAGCTCCAGAATCCGCTGCTCCAGCCGAACTGTTCGGCCAGCAGTCCGAGTAGTTCGACGGTGCCGATGAGCAGCGCGACCACCACTGACAGGCCAGTGATGGTGATGTTGTAGTAGACCTTGCGGACCGGGTTCGAAAAGGCCCACCCATAAGCGAAATTCATGAACGAGCCGTCAATGGTGTCCAGCAGGCACATCCCGGCGGTGAACAACACCGGCAGGCACAAGATGGCGTACCACGGCAGTCCGGCCGCGGCGCTGGTGCCGGCCAGCACCAGCAACGCCACTTCGGTCGCGGTGTCAAAGCCCAGGCCGAACAGCACCCCGATCGGATACATATGCCATGACGCCCTAACTGATTTGGTGAAGCGGCCGAGCAGTCGATTGAGTAGTCCGCGGTTGTTGAGTTGCGTTTCGAGCTCGTGCTCGTCGTACTCGCCGCGGCGCATCTGCGCGAACACGCGCAGGATGCCGACCAGGATGACCACATTGACGATGCCGATCAGGTACAAGAAAACGCCCGAGATGCTGGTGCCGATCAGGCTGGTGTAGTGATGCAGGGCCGAAGAGTCCTGCGCGACGGGCCCGATTATTGCCTTGAGGCCGAATGCGATGAGCAGGGCCAGCCCGAACACCACCGACGAATGGCCGAGCGAGAAGAAGAAGCCGACGGCAAGCGGCCGCTGCCCGTCGTTCATCAGCTTTCGGGTGGTGTTGTCGATCGCGGCGATGTGGTCGGCGTCGAACGCGTGGCGTAGCCCCAGTGTGTAGGCGGTCAGGCCGATGCCGATACCGAACGCTTTGTTCCCGATGCTCAAATGCGCCGGCTCGACGACGAGTAACAGTGTGCCCCAACCGATCACATGTAGCGAGACAATGATCGCGAACATCGACCCTAGGCGTAGCCACTCGTCGGGCGTCAAGGCCCCGCGTAGGCGGGAGCGCGACGATGGTTGCCTGCTGAGTGTGTCAGCGGCCATCTCGCGTCCCATCTGAATATGAACCCCGGCCACTATCGACGGTAAACCTCTTGCAGATGATTCGCAGGAATTCTGCGAGTTTTTTGCAGGTGAACTCTTGAGCCACCGGGTAGGGTGCAGCGCTGCAGTCAGCCCTGGAAGGTGATCAGCGGGATTGCCATCTCGACGGGGTCGCTGGCTCCATGGAAGCCGATGAGCTGAGCCGCTTCCGGCGGCTCGTGGGCGCTGGTCAGCACCGCCGTGTCACCCAGGCAGGTGATGACGACGTCGCCGATTCGCGGCAAGTGATCCGGCAGCATCGGCCCGAAAAGCCCGGCCGCGACGGCTTCGTCGCGGCTGCGTACGTCGGCTCGCCCATCCAACAGCTCGCTCCAGGCGGCGATCACGTCCGAGGCCCCGCCCGGCTCGGTGTGCAGGTAGCGCACCCGCGGATCGCCAGCGACGACTCGCACCCCGGCACTCAACCGCGAATCGGCGTCAAGGTCGATCCGCCGGTCTTGCGGCACGTTCAACCCGCCGTGGTCAGCGGTGATCAGCAATGCGGCATCCGGCGGCAACGCCTCGACCAACCGGGTGAGCAGCGCATCCACGTAGGCTCCGGCGGCGTGCCACTCGGGTGAGCCGACACCGAACAGGTGCGCCGCGGTGTCGAGTGCGGCGGTGTATGCGTAGACCAATCCGGGCTCAGCCCGTAGCTGGTCGACCACGAGCTGGGCGTAATCGTCGTCGTTGGCCGCCGCCACGAATTGGGCGCCGCGGTATGCCGCCTCGGTGAGGCCGCTGCCGAGAAACGCCGCGGGCAGCACGGCACGCGCATCGACGCCGGCCCGACGCAGCCGTTCGAACCATGTTGGGACGGGCTGCCATTGGCGGGGCGGCGGATCGTCGCGCCAATAGATGTGGTTGAGCACCCGGTCGGTCTCGGGCAGCTTGACGGTGAAACCCAGAATCCCGTGCTGGCCCGGCGCGACCCCGGTTGCCAACGACGCCAGGCTGGTCGGTGTGGTGGAGGGGAAGGTGCAGGCGAGCTCGTCAAGCCGGCCGGCGCGCACCGGCCAGCACCGACGCCAGCAGCGGTGCGTCAGCGGCCAGTTCCGGCAGCAGGTGCCAGCCCATCCCGTCGACGAGAACGACCGCGACGCGTCGCAAGTCGCCGACCTGCGCGGTCAGCCCGAGCGCGTCCACCGCCCCGTCGACGGAAAGCAGCGCGGCCGCGGTGGGCAGCACATCGCAGATCGAACCTCGCGACGATCGCAAGCGCGGCGAAGCCGGGCGCAGCGGGTCGCCGCGCGACGAACCGCGCGACAAATCGGGCACGACGCCAGTCTGACAGCGCTCGATCCGGTCAATGGGTGCGATTCGACGATCGGCTGCGTGATACTGGACGAGTGGCCAGGCCTTCGGCTTTGGATCCGGCCGTCATCGAGCGGATCGGCGAGCTGCTGCGCGCTCATGGGCTGCGCCGAATGGCGTCCCGGATCGCAGTTTTGGCAGTGCTGGAGCCGGTGCACGGTCATCTATCGGTTGCCGAGATCGATCAGCGGCTGCACGAGTGCCTGCCGGCCGAAGACCAGACGCCGGACCTGGCGACGATCTACCGCACCGTGATCACCCTTGTCGACCAGGGTGTGTTACATGCCTTGACCCTGGATGGCGGGGTGACTACCTACGGGCTGGCTGCCGACCCGCACCATCACGCGGTGTGCACGCGCTGCGGCTCGATCATCGAGGTGCCTGCGGGACGACTGGCCTCAGCACTGCAACACGCGATGGCCGGCAGTTCGTTCACGCTGTCCGATCGTGCCGGCCTCACCCTGCATGGATTGTGCCCGCAGTGTCAGGGTGACGGACCAGGGGACGCCGGCCTGCCACGACGCTAGACGCGCGCCAGCCGCTGATTCGTCAGGTGGAGCTGACGGGTCGTGCTGTCGGCCAGCGCCTGGATCTGGCCGGATTGCAACCGGCCACATAGCCGGCCCCAGTGGATCGCAATCTCGTCGCCCGCGGCTACATCGGGCACCGCGCTGTACCCGTCTACCCAGACGTCGATGACACGCGCTGACGGCCCGGACAGGCCCAGCGCATGTCCGTCCCACGTCAGTCGGCAACCCGACACCTCAATGTTGGCATCGTCGCGGGAAAGTACTGTGCCCCAGGCGATCCGGCAGTTGTCCAATACGCTGAGCGGCTGCTCGGCACTTATCTGGCGGCCTCCGCCACCTAGAAATCGCGTCCACGGATAGACGCCGAACACATGAAAGCAGTGATTGCCGGCCGCCTCGCCGGCTAGGTCCGGCGTGAGGTGCGACCAATAGTGGCCTGCCTGCGGCCCGATGATGGCCAGCAACGCGTCGAAAAATTCGCCGGCGTCTAGATCGGCGCCGATTCCGCCTCCCAGCCAATACGACTCGACAAGCCGGTAGTCCAGCGGATCGCTGATACCGGTCATCTTCGCGAGAACCCGCAAGTACGGCCAGGCGCCGGAAAACTGCGTCGCGGCGCGGCGCACATCCTCGACCGAGCCGTCCCGCAAGGTGGCGCCCAGTGGGGGACCGCAATAGCCCAGCGCATTGGGCGCGTGCGCGTACCGAGCGAACATCTCGGCGCCGCGGCTCTGCGGGTCCAACTGTCACGCCCGCCCGGTTTGCCCCACCAGCTTGGCGGCGTCGCGATGCATGCGGCCGAAGTTGTAGTAGGCCGCGCATGCTCCCTCAGGTGACACCATGCAGGTGCCGATCGGCGTCTCCGGGGTACAGGCGGTGCCGAAAACCTTGCATTCCCAAGGCTTGAGCACACCCTTGAGCACCTCGCCGCACTGGCATGCCTTGGGGTCAGCGACCCGAACGCCGGGCATCGAGAACAGCAGTTCGGCATCGAACTCCGCGAAGTCGTCGTGGAGCCGCAACGCGCTCTGCGAGATGAATCCCAGCCCGCGCCATTCGAAGTGTGGACGCAGCGCGAACACCGAGCCCATCAGTGCCAGCGCCGCCGGATTGCCGTCCTCGGGCACCACACGCTTGTACTGGTTCTCCACCTCGCATCGGCCTTCACGGATCTGGCGCAGCAGCATCGTGACCGCCGCCAGAATGTCCAGCGGCTCGAATCCAGCCACCACCAACGGCTTTCGGTATATTTCGGTCACGAACCGGTACGGCCGGTTGCCCACCACCGTCGACACGTGTCCGGGGCCGATGAAGCCGGACAGCCGCAGGTCCGGTGATTCCAGGATGGCCTTGATCGGCGGCACGATGGTGACGTGGTTGCAGAACACACTGAAATTTCGCAGGCCGAGGTCGCGGGCACGAACCAGCGTCACCGCGGTCGACGGGGCGGTGGTCTCGAAGCCGATGGCGAAGAACACCACGTGTTTGTCGGGGTTGTCGACGGCGATCTTGAGCGCGTCGAGGGGGGAGTAGACGAACCGGACATCGGCGCCGCGTGCCTTGGCATCCAGCAGACTGCCGGCCGACCCGGGCACCCGCATCATGTCGCCGAAACAGGTGAAGATCACGTCGGGTTGGCCGGCCAGCCACATCGCGTCGTCGATACGACCCATCGGGATGACGCAGACCGGACACCCCGGGCCGTGGACCAGTTCGACGTTGTCGGGCAGCAGGTGTTCGATACCGTGCCGGTAAATGGTGTGGGTGTGCCCACCGCACACCTCCATGAACTTGAAATGGTCGGGGCCGCTGCCCGCCAAGTGTTCGATGGCAGCCAGCAGCTTGCGGGCCGCCGCCGGATCGCGGAACTCGTCAACGAATTTCATCGTCGCCTCCCTTACACAATCGCCGACGAGTTGAAGGCTTCGACTTCGCCCGCGTAGGCCTCGCCGAGCTTCTTGACAGCGGCCAGGGTCAGCAACGCCTCGGTCTCGTCGATCTTGGCCATCGCGAATCCGACATGGACCAGTACCCAGTCGTCGGGCTCGGGCATGTCGCTTTCCAGTAGCCGCACGCTGATCATGCGCTGCACCCCGCTGACGTCTACCTTCGCCAAATACTGTGCGGGATCGGTGATCTCAACGATCCGACCCGGAATTCCAAGACACATGGACGGCCTCCTCCTCAACAGATCCGCGGCAGCGGGTCGCCGACGAGCATGTCGACGATCCGGGTGCCGCCGAACCCGGTACGCAGCACTACGCTTTCCGCCGGTTCGGTGACGATTTCACCGACCTCGGCAGCCTCGGTGCCGAGCGGGTGTGACCGCAGCGCGGCCAACCCGGCGTCGGCCTCGTCGGGTGCGACCACGGCGACGAACTTGCCCTCGTTGGCGACGTAGAGCGGATCGATGCCCAGCAGCTCGCACGCGCCATTCACCATGGGCCGCACGGGCAGTCGCTCCTCTTCGAGCAACACCCCGAGGCCGCAGGCCTGAGCCAATTCGTTGCAGACGGTCCCCACCCCGCCGCGGGTCGCGTCCCGCAGCCACCGGGTGGACGGCGCGGCCGCCATCAGCAGTTCCACCAGCGGGCTGACCGACGCAGTGTCGGAATGGATGTCGGCCTCGATGGCCAGATCACCCCGGGCCAGCATCACCGCCATGCCGTGATCGCCCATCGAGCCCGATAACAAGACCTTGTCGCCGGCGCGTATTGACGCGGACTGACAGTGTGCGCGCCGAAGGAATGACGCCGACCCCCGTTGTGGTGACGAACATGCCGTCGGCGGCACCCTTGGGGACCACCTTGGTATCCCCGGTGACGATCTGCACGCCCGCTTTGGCCGCCGCGGCGGCCATGTCGGCGACGATCTCCTTCAGCTCGGCGATCGGAAAACCCTCTTCCAGCACGAACGCCGCCGAGATCCAAGATGGCACCGCGCCGGACATCGCGACGTCGTTGCAGGTGCCGTGCACCGCGAGCTCGCCGATGGAGCCACCGGGAAAACGCCTGGGCTGCACCACGAATGAATCGGTGGACATTGCCAGCCGCTCACCGCCGGGCAGCGTGATAACCGCGCCGTCGCCGAGCGATTCCAGCAGTGGATTGCGGAACGCCTCCAGGAACACCGCGTCGATCAGCGCGGCCGATGCCTTGCCACCCGCTCCGTGCGCCAAGTTCACGTGGTCGTCGAGCAACCGAGGCCGGCGCCTGCGGAACACTTCGATCCGCTCGATCACCTCGCCTTCGGCGAACTGCGGCCCCGACGACAGATATTCGCCGGCTGACTTGCTCATGCGGCCCCCAATCCTCGTTCGTCGGACCGTCGCTGGGTGGCCGACCACAGCTCATAGCCCAGCAGCGCTTGCGATTCCTGAATTCGGTGCACGCTTTGTGAGCGAACGATGAAGCAGACGTCTACATTTCGATTGCCCGTGAAGGCGCCACCGTCATAGCCAGCGAAACCGACGGTGTACAACCCACGTTGTCGCGCCTCGGCAAGCGCGGTCAGCAGGTTGGGCGAATTGCCACTGGTCGACATCGCGATTGCGATGTCACCTGCCTTTGCGCGGGCGATCAACTGCCGGGCGAATACCAGCTCGAACCCGACGTCGTTACCCAGCGCGGTCACAATCGCCTGATCGGCGGTCAACGACCAAGCGGGTAGCGGTTTTCCGGCCGGCGGGCGGGAGAACAATGCGGCCAAAGTGGTGGAATCGGTGCAGCTGCCCCCGTTTCCGAAGGTGAACATCCGGCCGCCGGCCGAGAAGCGTCGTGCCATCTCGGTGGCAGCCTGATCCAGCAGGTCGGTGTTGTCTTCCAGTGTGGTGCGGCGCAACGCCGAACTCTCAGCCGCCTTTGCCTGCGCTGACGCGGCAAGATCGGCGAGCAGCGATTGTGGGTCGTCCTCCTGCGCATCGATGAACGGATACAGGAAGTTGGTGGGTTCTTCGTTCATGGGCGCCGCTCCTCCTGCCTTGTTCGGATCGCACTGCCCTGTTGATCGTCGCCGGCGCGGCTCATGGGCGCTGCTCCTCGATGCGACTGATCGCGGTACCGGCGTGCACCAGTACCAGGTCACCCGCGTCGACGGGGTCGATCAGCGCCGTCGTGACGCTCTCGACGCCACGCGCGGTGCGCACCGCGGCCATCCCGTCCGCCGACGGCGACACAACTTCGCCCATCCGCCCCTCGTCACTGCACGTGACGCAGACCTCTTCGGCACATTCGGGTTTGAGCAGTCCCGAGTGCTCGAAACACACGTGAGTCAGCTCCCACAACAGGTGATAAAACAGCACAAAAGCGCCCGTCGCCGGGACGCGCGGATCGGGGTCGTCGAGCCATAGCACGTGATCGGCCGCACCCGCTGAGGGCCGCTCGCCGCTGCCGATCCAGATCGTCGTGGCACCCCAGGCCGGGCTGCGGTGCATCACCGACTGCACCTGCGCGTCATCGGCCCCACCGACCGCGACGATGATGTCGCCCGGCTGTACCGACACCCGCACCAGATCAACAAGGTTGGGTCCGGTCAGCGCAACGGCCGGCAGTGCGCGCTTTCCCATGATGACCGGATGCACGAACTCGACCGCGATGTGCAGCGCGTGCGGCTCGCACGACGGCGCGATGGACCACATGGTCGCCCCTGCTGCGAACCGCTTGGCCAGTGTGAAGGCGGCCACGGCGAGATCGGCGGCGAGGCCGGCGCCAAGCCCGCGATCGATCGCAGTGGTGGTCATCGCGATTCAGCCTCTGCCAGCGCGGTCAGGACGGAGATCGCGGCCTGTCCCAGCGCCAGCCCGCCGTCGTTGGGTGGCACCGCGTGGTGGGTCAGCACTTCGAATCCCGCCTGCTGCAGGTGTTGTCGGCACCCGCGCAGCAGCAACACATTCTGGAAAACGCCGCCGGTAAGCCCCACCAACCGCACCGGCCCGGCGACCTTGCGCACCGCCTCGGTGACGGCGACCGCGACCGCCCGGTGGAACTGCGCGGCCAGCTCCGCCGGTAGCACGCCTGCGCGCAGTGCTGACACCATCGCCTGCCACATGCCGGCGGGGTCGATCACCCCGTCGTCGCGTACCTCCAGTTCCAGCTCCGGCCCGGTGGTGTCGCCCATCGAGTCGGCGAGCGCCTCTAGCTCGATGGCGGCCTGACCTTCGTAATCGATCCGCTGCCGCACTCCCAGCAACGATGCGACAGCGTCGAACAGCCGTCCCATGCTCGAGCACGGCACACATCCGGTGCCGGATTCCAATTGTGAACGAGTGAGCCGTAGTTCGGCCGGCGTCGCCGTACTCACGGGATGCAAATCCGATGTCCAGTCGATTCCGGCCATCCACAATTGAGACAGCGCCATCCGCCACGGATTGCGCACGGCGGCATCACCGCCAGGCAGTGGCACCGGCAACAGGTGGCCGACTCGGACGAACCGGTGACTGTCCGGCCCGAGCTTGAGAATCTCGCCGCCCCAGATCGTTTGATCGCAGCCATAGCCGGTGCCGTCAAAGGAAATACCGATGATGGGTTCACCGAGACGTCCGTGCTCGGCCAGTAACGACACCACGTGCGCATGGTGGTGCTGAATCAGATCCAGCGGTCGAACGCCGGCACGGCGCTCCGCCCAACTTCGGGTGTGATACCCCGGGTGCAGGTCGGCGGCCAATCGCACTGGCTCGTGCCGGATTTCACTGAGTTGGCCCACCGCGCGTTCGAACGCCCGCAGACTTTCCAATGTCTCCATGTCACCGATGTGCCCGGACAGGTATGCGCGTGCACCGTCGGTCAGGCAGAAGGTGTTCTTCAATTCGCCACCGACCGCCAGCACCGCTGGGCCGTCGCGACCGAGGTCGATGGGCAACGGCGCATAGCCGCGGGACCGACGGATCGGCAGTTCGCGATCGTCCACCACCCGAACCACTGAATCGTCGCAGGGCACATGGATCGGCCGGTCGTGGTCGAGCACCGCATCGCACAAGGGGGCGGCAGGCCGCAAAAGCCTGTGGACGGCATCGTCTTCGGTGAAGCAGATGGGATCATCGGAACGGTTGGCGCTGGTCAGAACTAGGGCATCGGGAACTGGCGCCGCGACACCCGGGACCGGCGCGAGCAGCAGGTGATGGATCGGCGAGTACGGCAGCATCAGCCCGACCAGTGGGCTGCCGGGCGCGACGGCCTCGGCGAGCGGGGCGTTCCTCCGACGACGCAGCAGCACGATCGGCCGCGCGGGACTCGAGAGCACCGCGGCTTCGGTGTCGTCGAAGTGTGCGTAGCGGCGGGCAATGCCGAGATCCCGCACCAGGACGGCGAATGGCTTGGCGCACCGCGCTTTACGGGCCCGCAGCGCAACGACCGCCGCCTCGTCGTCGACCCGGCAAGCCAGGTGATAGCCGCCGACGCCTTTGATGGCAACCACGGCGCCCGCGGCCAGCGCGTGCTGGGTGGCCCGCAGCGCGGAATCGGATCCGGTGACCCGCTCGGTGTCCGCGGCAAACCACAGCGTGGGCCCGCAGTCCGGGCAGGCGATCGGCTGCGCATGGAAGCGGCGGTCGGCCGGATCGTGGTATTCGTCGGCGCAGCGCTCGCACATCGTGAACGCCGACATCGTGGTGGCCGGTCGGTCGTAGGGCAGCGCGCGGATGATGGTGAATCGGGGACCACAGTTGGTGCACGTCACGAAGGGGTGCCGGTAACGGCGATCGCTCGGGTCGAACAGTTCGGCGATGCAGTCGTCGCAGACGGCGATATCGGGCGGAATCGGGGTGGTGGCACCGGCCACCGGTCGGCTTTCCACGATGCGAAACTCGCTGTCGCACAGGGTTTCAGCATCGACGTCGGCGACGTGGACCGCACTGATTGCCGCCAGCGGTGGCGCATCCGCGCGCAGCCGCCGACGGAATTCGTCAATGCGTGCGCCAGGCCCCTGCACTTCGAGGAAGACTGCGCCCGAATCGTTGCCGACGAATCCGGTCAGCCCGAGCTCGGTGGCGATCCGGTGGATGAACGGACGGAATCCCACCCCCTGAACGACACCGGTCACGGTGAACCGTCGCCGGACGCTATCGACTTGCACCAGCGTGTCAGTCATCGTCGCGGCCCCGGCCCATCAGCTCCAGACCGTTCATCGCCTGCTCGGCGCCGGCCCGATCGGTCCTCTCGACGACGAACCCCATGTGAATGATCACCCAGTCACCGGGTGCAAACGTTTCCTCCGGCAGCATGCCGACATTGACGTTGCGTTGCTTTCCGGCGACATCGACCAGTGCGAGTTGCCCCTCATAACCGTCCAGCATGCTGACTACCTGGCCCGGTATGCCCAAACACATCGCTCAGCCCTGCCCTTCCACCGATGCCGCCGGCGATCGACTCCGCAATCCCGCGACGACCTCCTGGACGGCGTCGATGGCTCGTGGCACCGCATCCGCGACGGCGTCGGTAAGACCGATGCCTTCGTCGACGCTGCCTACCTCGCAGCCGACGACGACCGTGTAGGGCGGTTTGCCGCCGAGTGCCTTCAGGCTGTCGAAAACTGCGGCGGGATCCATGCTGTGGGCATCCAGAGCGGATGTGGCCGAATGTGATGCATGGTCGGCCTCGAAGATGTGCAGAGCCCCCGGGCTGCCGCGATTGGGTACCGCGTCGACGAGGACCAGCGCATCCCAGTCGTCAAGCAAGTCGTAAGCCAGGTGCATGCCCCCGATGCCGTAGTCGACGGCACGGACGCCTGAATCTTCCGGCCGAACTGGGACGTGCCGGACTACCTCGGAGCCGAACCCGTCGTCGCCGAGGAAGATGTTGCCGATGCCCGCAACCAGGATCCGCACTGGAATCGGATGGTCCGCCGACGCTACATGTGTCGGATCTTGAGGTACCGCCGGGCATCTGGTATCGATATCAGCCCTATCACGACTCCGGCCATCGCGAACAACGCCAGTAGGCCGACAAACACCCATCCTACGATCGCCATGTCGAACTCCCTTCTCTAGTGGTGGTTTCGAGCGGCTCGACTTCGTCGGGGGAGAAGTAGAGGTAGCGGCCGTACCACTCGTGCAGGTCGGCCGCCGGATCGTCCTCGACGACAACACCGACGTGCTGGTTGCCGTCTACGTCTTCGTGCACCGACGTGACGCGAGCCGTCTTCTCTGCAAAGAACAGGTCTTGCGCGTCCGCTCGGCGTGACGGATGCAGAAGGACTCGACTGCCCCGCGCTACCCGGACACCATTCACCAGGACTGCGTCGAGGTCGGGCTGTACGGCGTTGTCGGCCAGTGGATCCCACCAATCGACCCCGTCGGGAATCTCCGGAACCAAACCCATGGCCTCCCGTGGATCCCGCAGGGCTCCGTGCAGGCGCGACATGGCTTCGGGCGACATCGCATCACAGCGGTCGATGATCTGCGCGGCCCGCGGATCGGTGGCCCGGGCCTGTGCCTTCTCCTGGTCGGTCATCGTCATCACCCGCAGGGTGAGGATCTCGTCGATCTCGGTGCAGTCGTATAACGCGGTTTCGCTTTGTTCGGCGACCTCGGGGTGGTCATAGAGGATGATCGGAGAGATCAGCAGCAAATCCCCGGCTCCGGGCGGGCCGGCCAGCACCGGGAAACACCGATGCCGGGTGCATCGGGACACCGCGTCGGCAGCCGGTGGCGGCGGCTCGAGGAGCGAGACGAACTCGCCGCCAATGGCTTCCGCGATGATGTGGGTGCCGATCAGGGATCGGGCGATCGCATCGTCCTTGTCAGCGGCAGGGGCGCCGGTGTTGACGACGCGCACCGAAACCCGATGCAGCGCGTCGTCGGGCTCGATGCTCACGGTCAATGTGGCGTTCACCTCGCGACAGGTCCGGACCAGTCGGCCGCCCTCGACAGATTCGACAGTCGGTTGCCGGAGCGGCGGCCAGCGAGAGTGACCACGACTGGGCTGGATCGTCAAATGCAAAGGGACCGAACGACGTCTCACACTCGGTCGCTTCGTCCCAGGTCAGCCACGAACCAGTTGGCGTGGTCAGTTCGTCGACGGGTTCGAAGCGGCCGCCACCGGCGTCGCGCTCGGTGCGGCGGTGCTGCAGTTGGAGGAAACGCACCACCAGGGTGATTGCCTTCGCTCCGTCAACGAGGAACTGCGCCGCGATGGTGTCGTCCTCGCCGATTCCGGCGTCGGCTGCGCCTGCTGGGCCCAAAACGCCCCATTGCCAACGGGATCGATTCCTGCTCGAGGTCGCGCGATACGGGTAGAGCAGGTAACCCTCGTACAGGACGGCGTCGGCGACGGCCCGGGCCCGGCCCCAATCGGCGGTCATCGCGCATCCTGGTGTGCGGCGTCCAACAGCGCGGTAACCGCATCCTCGATGCTCAACAGGCCGCGCGTCGACTTGTAGGCGGCCAACGCAGCGACCGTATCGTGAGGCAGGCGCACCCACCCGGTGTTCGGGAAGTGCTGCCGGATCAGATCCCGCCAGGCCGCCACCGGCATGTCGAAGTGGTCCTCGCAGTCCCATGACACCTGCTGAACGGAGAAGCCGCGCTGGCCTGCCGTGAATATGGTTCCGCTGAAAAGGAATTGCAGTGGCAGGGCGCCGTCAACCAGCGCGTGCAGGTACTTGGCCGCGGTGACCTCGAAATCGTAGGTGCACTCCAGGGACAGCGTGATCTCGGTGGTGCCCACGAACGCCGGCACCATCGCCGTGCAATGCTGCCACAGGAAGGTGCGCTGGGTGGTGGCCCAACGTTCCCGCGGACCGAACAAATCAGTCAGCCCCACCGCTTCCTCGTCGGAGTAGCCGCGTCGCAATGGTTCGATGCGGACCTGGCAGCGCAACGCGATTGCGTGCACCGGTTCGTCATCGGGCGCCGCAACGCTGATGCGCGCGGTCAGGATCGGGACCGCCGAGTAGGGCTCGGGCACCACGTCCAGAACGGTGAACGTCAAGCCGGTCGCCTGGCCGGTGGGGCCGGTCATCGGCGCTGCTCGGTGCTGCGGGCGGCCAGCTGATCGAAAAAGGCGTCGATGAACTCACGCGCTTCTTGGCCACCGTCGAAGCCGCGCCACAACATTCGCAGCCCACCGACGAACTCGTAGCAGGCGTCGATCGGGACCAGATAGCAACGGGGTTGCTCATCCTCGCGCACGCGCACCAGTAGTGCCTCGACGTCGTCGTCGACGAGGGCTACCCGGGGGTCAGCCGATTTGATCGCTGTCCACGCCTCGAGGTCGAGATCGGATTCGGTTGCCCCGGCCGGTCCCGGATAGAACGCGACGGTGCGATCGAGCGCAGAGTTGCGGAAGAAGAACGCCAGCCCGACCGGAATCTGCAGCAGTTCCCAGGTGCGGCGATCAAGCGCGAAGTCGGGAAATGACAGATATCGGTCTGGGACCGCCCGGTAGCGCAGCTGTGCATGGCCGTCGGTGAACAGCAGATAGCAGCCGCGGCATACGCACATTAGTTGCCGCCCAGCCACATTCACCACGTGCTGGTGTTGGTCGGCGATGGCCTCGGAGCACATCTCGCACCGTTCTCCGGTCGGCTGCTGTGCGCGCCGGTTGCTCGTGATTCGGCTCAGGACGTCATAGGGGGACGTCATGCCGGCGCGCCCATCGGCTCGGCCTGCACGGCCAGGGACAGCACGCCGTCGCGCAGCAGCAGCGGGATGGGATCGAGGTGCCGCGGGGGACCCTCGTCGAGGCTCGCCCCGGCGTGCACGACGTCGAAATGCGCGTGGCAGCGCGGACATCGCAGCACCGGGTCGCGAGCTGCGACCGATCGGTGCAGCGCCGCGCCGGCCAAGGATCCATCGCAGGCGGGGCAGTGGTCACGATAGGCGTACAACTGGTCGCCGACCCGGCATGCCAGTACCACAACGCCGGCTACCGAGAAACCGCCGACTTCACCGGGAGCCAGGTCGGCCAGATCGGGTACCGGATGCCAGGCGGCTCCGCTGTTGGCGTGGGCCCTGGCATGGACCTGAGCCAGCAGCGATTCCGCGGGTATCACTGCCGATGGCTCGGC
>CAWFRR010000008.1:0-500742 GCA_963818285.1 uncultured Actinomycetota bacterium | reverse complement strand
TCCCGCCAGGTTAGAGGCCACTTTTCAGGCTCCGGCCACGCCCATCGCGCGCGGTTTGGGCCCGGATTGGCATACTTCATAGAGAGCCGAAGCGACGACGTCCAAATCGGTGTCGAACAAATCCCCATAGGTGTCGAGCGTGACCCCGCCAAAGCCGTGGTCACGAGCGCCTAAGTCATCGACGATTCAGGGGAGGGTGCGCGGCTGGGGGAGAACGGGGCCATGGTGAGTAAATACGACACGTCAGTCCACGAGTACGGATACTGCGGTCACGTCTGCGACGATCCGGGCGGCCCGTTCGACACCTACGTGTGCTTCCTGACCCGCGGCCACGACGACAACATCCACCAGGCTGTGCAGGTCCAAGACCCGACATTGGCCGGCCTCGTCAACGGCGCATGGACCGAAGACAGCACACCGGTGCCCGGCCTGGTCACACTGACACCGGAAGCGCTGGCGATTGCGCCCACGCGGCACATGTCACCCGAGACCGAAGCTCGGGTCCACGAGCGCGTAGACGCGGTAGCGGAGAGCGTGCAGATGCTGGTGTGGGAATACCAGATGCGCACCGTCGACAGTGAGGCATTCAACATCATGGATTTCACCGTGTCGCTGGTGAGGGGCTGTCGCAACCAGCATCCCGACGCCGAGCAGGCGCTGGCAGCGGTGTGCGAACAGCTGGCCGTCGCCGTGCAGAAGCTCGCCGCAGCCTCGGAAGTGGCTGCGTGAACCGGTGACCGTCCGTCGCCCCTAGGTGCTAGGGATTGGCGCGGTCCTTCTCCGTCGGCTGGGGGAAGTCGAGGATTTCGGCTGCGCCAAAGTCACCAGCGCGCCCGGCGAGGAATCCGATTCGTGCAGCACGATCTTGGTCGGGCGCACACCGGGTGTCACGTCGAATGCGAGCTTGACGCTCAACTGAAGCCCCGGGTCGATCTTTTTGATCGACGGCTCCATGGCGCCTGCGGAATGCCCACGGTCGTCGCTTTCCTTCAGCGTCTGAGCGGTCATGTCGAAAGCCTGCGCCTTAGTGCCGATATTTCGGATCGCTGTCGACACGATGAGCCAAACGCCTCGGGCGTCTGTGTCACCGAACGTGGGAGAGGTGCTGACTGAGTTGACGATGAACGCGAACTTTCCGTCAACGACTTCCTGGCCCAACCCGGGCGGCGAGGATCTGCTGTGAAAAGCGTTGCATGATGTGAGAAATACAGCGACTGGCACCAAGAGCACTGCGATGAGTCGTTCCCTGCGGCCTGAGAACATGCGGCCAAGGGTATGTGGGTTCTGCCGCTTGCGCGTCAGCTTCCGGCTGAGTTCATTTCTCGTTCGTTTAGCAGTTTGTCCACCACCAGCGTCAGCCCTCGTGCCTGCGCCTTCAGAACATCGTGCGCAAAGTGTAGGGAAACCCCTTATCGAACCTCGCACACCTTTCACTCTTTATTTTCTGAGGGTTTCTTTACACGTGAAGAAGCTGGCCACCCTGCTGACCGATTTGCCGGCGTTGTTCTCAAGCGGCGGCGAGGCCTGCCGACGCCGGCTCAGCTTCCGCCGTGCAGGCCGTCGCTGATGTCTTGTAGATCGTGGTTGATGCCCTGCAGGTCGCCCTCGATGGTCTGCAGGTTGGTCACCGACTTCTGGTACGTCTGCTGCGCCTGGTCCGTGCTCGCCGACTCGAACTGCGGGCAGTAGGTGACGACGGCGGCGCTGGTGAAATCAGCGCTCTGGCGGGCATCCCAGATCGTCGACCGCTGAACGAACTGGGTGGCGTCGGCGAAGTTGGGCTGGCGCCCGAGGAAGTCGCACACCGCATGCCCCTGCGTCGCGACGTAGTCGCTGTTGGGCACCGGCACGCCCTCGTGCTGCAGGACGTCGACCATCGCCTTCTGGGCAATGTCGATCGGCGAAGGGTGGCTGGCCGGCGCAAGCAACGGCGGGCTCGGAGCGGGGCTTGATCGCTCGTCGGACACCGGGGTCGCCATCGGCTCGGACGGCCGAGGATGCCGGTGCACCATGAACATCACCACCAGAACCGCGGCGACGGCGAGCACCGACAGCGGGACCGCCGCGCGCAGCGCCAGACGCATCAGCCGACCACCGCGACGTCGACGCGGGCGTTCGAAGGTCTCCTCCTCGAAGGGCGCCAGGATCTCGTCGAGAACCGCGGTGTCGGACAGCACGTCGACTGGGTGCCCGAGGCGTTCGTCGAGAAGCGCGTCGACCTGCTGACTGGACGGCCGCCCTCCACGCTCGCGGATTGAGCGAAGCTCGAATGCCACGCGGCGTAATTCGGAGTCGATCGTCTCCCGATCGCGCATCCCAAGAGCTTACGACCAAGTGGCGTATCGGATTACCGTGATTGCCTTATCTCGTCTCAAATCGTTCCCAGCCCGCGGACAGCAGCACGCCGACCCGCGACGATTCATGGTAGGAATCTTGCGACGGCGGCCGGGTCGCACAGCGTGGGGAATTCTCCCCAAATTCGCCGCCGCTGGGGCACAGTGGAGCCTCTACTCATGGGAGTCGCGGTGAGCCCTCAACGACAGATCGCCGCGCTGTTCGCGGGCGCCTCGATCGTGTTGATGTCTTGCTCCGCGGCCACTGCGCGGGCCGACGATCGACGACCCGCTGAACGCGTTGATGATGGGCGGCACGGCGATGCCGACGCCCAGCGAATTCTGGCAAGACACCATCATCACCGACTACATCGACCCCGCGACCGGCCAGAACTACACGCCGGTGCTGGTCCCCACGCCGGAATCGGCTGCGAGCACGTCGATTCCGGTCGGCCTGGCGAATCTGCAAGCCATCATGGACCAGCAGCCCGCCGGCCAGCCCTACCTCATCGAGGGCTATTCGCAGAGCGCGCAGATCGCGATCGACGAAAAGCTCGAACTCATCGCATCGGGCAACCCGCCGCCCGACGTCACCTTCCTGCTGCTCGGCTCCGGCAACCGGCCCGACGGCGGCTTCCTGGAGCGCTTCGCCGGACTCGTCATCCCGGGCGCGACCGGCTTCGACTTCAACGGCGCCGAGCCGACCGACGCCGGCATCACCACCATCGACATCGCGAATCAGTACGACGGCAACGCCGACTTCCCGCAATACCCGGTCAATGTGGTGGCCGACCTCAACGCCGTGCTGGGTTTCGTCTACCAGCACGCCGGCTACGGGGACGGCCCGCTGCCCTACCCCGTTCCGGCGATCTGGCCACCGTCGGACTCCGCTGTCCGGACCCTATGTCGACGAATACGCGCTTGGCTCAACGGATGTCGTCAGGCAGGTCGACGGCGACACCACGTTCTATTTCATCCCGACCACCGACATGCCGCTGCTCGACCCGCTGCGCAGCCTGGGCGTGCCGGAGCCGGTGCTCAACATCTTCCAGCCGGCGCTGCAGGTCGATCGTCGAGGCCGGCTACGACCGATCCATCCCGTTCGGCGACCCGACACCGGCCGAGCTGATCCCCACCCTGGACCCGGCGACGTTCACCCTCGAATTCGCCAACGGCGTCGTCCAGGGCGCCAACAACGCCTTCGAACTCTTCGGCGCGCAGCTGCCCGGTTTCGACCAGCTGGAAAGCTTCTTCGCCTCGGCGGAAGACTGGTCGCAGCAGTCCATCGGGGTGCCCTACGACCAGCTCGTCACCGAGCTCAACACCGACTTCAATCCGTTCACTGCGTTCATCGACGTGGAAGCACCGATCGGCACCGGCATTCAAAACCTGTTGGATCTCACCGGCATCCAACCGGATCTGCTCGATCCGGTTCTCGGACTCGTCGGATCGCTCGGCGGAATGTTCACTAGTTGAACTGATTCGCGGATTCATCTCGCCGCGGTTGCCGGCAGCGCCTTAGATGAACTGATGGAGTTAATGAGTCCGCTCGACTCGGTTTTCTTGTCGATCGAATCGCGCGAGCACCCGATGCACGTCGGCGGATTGCAGCTTTTCGAGCCGCCAGAGGGCGCCGGGCCGGAGTTCGCCCGCGAACTCCGCGACACACTCGTCGCCAACCGCGACTTTCAGCCCACTTTCCGCAAGCACCCCGCCTGGACGTTCGGCGGAATCCCCAACGTCGCGTGGACCTACGACGACCCGGATGACGTCGACATCGACTACCACGTGCGGCGCTCGGCGCTGCCCACGCCTGGACGGGTCCGCGAGCTGCTCGAGCTGACCTCGCGGTGGCACAGCGGTCTGCTCGATCGACACCGCCCGTTGTGGGAAGCCCACTTCGTCGAGGGGCTCAGCGACGGCCGTTTCGCGGTGTACAGCAAGTTCCACCATTCGTTGATTGACGGCGTCTCGGCGCTGCGGCTCATGCAGCGGACGCTGTCGCCCGACCCTGAGAACACCGACATGCAGGCGATCTGGGACTTGCCACGACGCCACCGTGCCGCCGAGAAGTCGAAACGGCCGAGTCTGACTCAAATGGCGGGATCTATTGCGGCATATGGCCCTTCGACGTGGTCACTGGCTCGCGCCGCGCTGCTGGAGCAGCAACTGACGTTGCCGTTCGCGGCGCCGCGCACCATGTTCAACGTGCCGATCGGTGGTGCGCGACGGGTCGCCGCGCAGTCATGGGGTATTGATCGGCTCAAGAGCATCAAGGCCGCCGCCGGCGTGAGCTTCAACGACGTCATCCTCGCAATGTGTTCCGGGGCGCTGCGCCATTACCTGCAGGACGAGCAGGCGTTGCCCGACACCCCGCTGATCGCGATGGTGCCGGTGAGCATGCGCTCGCGACGCCGACGCCGACAGCGGCGGCAACCAGGTCGGCGCGCTGTTGTGCAACCTGGCCACCGACGTCGACGACCCGGCGAAGCGGCTGGAAACGATCAGCGCGTCGATGCGCGGCAACAAGAAGGTGTTCGCCGAATTGCCTCGGATGCAGGCCTATGCGCTGTCCGCGGCCCTCATCGCGCCGCTGGGACTGTCCGCGTTGCCGGGTTCGCCTCGGCAGCACCGCCGGCGTTCAACATCGTCATCTCCAACGTGCCGGGGCCGACCCAGCCGATGTACTGGAATGGCGCCCGACTCGACGGCAACTACCCGCTGTCGATCGCGCTGGACGGGCAGGCGCTGAACATCACGATGGTCAACAACGCCGACAACATCGACTTCGGTCTGGTCGGATGCCGCAGAAGTGTGCCGCACCTGCAGCGCCTGCTCGGTCACCTCGAAACCTCACTCAAGGATCTGGAACGCTCGGTCGGGGTCTGAGCCGCGTGCCCAAGCTCAGCGCGGGCCTGCTGCTGTATCGGGTGCGTGACGGCGTCGTCGAAGTCCTGATCGCGCATCCGGGCGGGCCGTTCTGGGCGCGCAAGGATGAGGGCGCCTGGTCGATTCCGAAGGGTGAATACGCCCAGGGCGAAGACCCCTGGGCCGCCGCGCAACGTGAATTCGAAGAAGAAGTCGGGTCGGCGCCACCAGCCGGTCCGCGCATCGATCTGGCCCCGGTCAAACAAGCCCGGCGGCAAGGTCGTCACCGCGTTCGCGGTGCCGGGCGACCTCGACGCCGCCGCGCGCACAGTAACACCTTCGAGCTCGAATGGCCAAGGGGCTCAGGGCAAATGCGATCCTTTCCGGAGATCGACCGGGTCGAGTGGTTTCCGGTGGCGCAGGCCAGGGTGAAGCTGCTGAAAGGTCAGCTCACTCTGCTGGATCAGTTGATGGCCGACCCCGGAATGGCCGGTCTGCGGGAGGGCTGAGCGGCCTGGCGTAAGTTCACACTCATGCAGAGGCTGCGCACACCTAACGACCGATTCACCGGGCTGCCTGAATTCCCTTATACCGCACATTATTCCGATGTTTCCGACGGTGAGGGCAATACGCTGCGGATGGCCTGGGTGCAAGACGGTCCGGCCGACGCCGACCCGGTGCTGCTGCTGCACGGCGAGCCGTCGTGGTCCTACCTGTACCGCAAGATGATCCCGGTGCTGGCCGCGGCCGGGCATCGCGTGATCTGCCCGGACCTGGTCGGCTTCGGGCGATCGGACAAGCCGACCGGCATCGAGGACCACAGCTACGCGCGTCACGTCGAATGGGTGCGCGAGCTGGTGTTCGACAAGCTGGACCTGCAGCGGGTGACGCTGGTCGGACAGGACTGGGGCGGCTTGATCGGGCTGCGGCTGGCCGCCGAACATCCCGAACGGTTCAGCCACCTGGTCGTCGCCAACACCGGCCTGCCCACCGGCGACATTCCGATGCCGGAGATCTGGTGGCAATTCCGCAAGGCGATCCAGACCGCGCCGTCGATCGACGTCGGCCGGTTCGTGCAGGGTGGCTGCCGCCGGCCGATGAGCGACGAGGTCCGCGCGGCCTACGACGCACCCTTTCCCGACGACACGTATTGCGCGGGGCCGCGGGCCATGCCGGGTCTGGTGCCGACGTCGCCCGAGGATCCCGCCGCCCCGGCCAACCGGGCTGCGTGGGCCGCGCTGACGGCCAGTTCGACGCCGATGCTGGTCGCGTTCAGCGACGGCGACCCGATCACCGGTGGGATGGCGCCGATCTTGAAGCGCGAGATGACGGGCGCGCAGGGAATCGATCACCCGGTGGTCGCCAATGCCGGGCACTTCCTTCAGGAGGACGCCGGCGAGGAACTCGCGGAGCTCGTCGCTTCGCCTTCCTCAGCACGACACGTTGATCGTGAAAGTCTCGGCCTTCAGCCTTGTGCGCTCTGCATTGTTGAAACCCAGTGCGGCGCCGGTGATGTGATAGGTGCGGCCGGTCATCGTGACCGAGGCCTCGCCCTGCAGCGCGTGCTCGAAGGAGCCGGTGAAGCCGTCGACGTCGTCGAACCGGACGAACTCGGCCTTCAGCTTGTCGGCGTTGGAGAGCATCGCGCTGACTTTCGACGCGTGCAGATCGGTGTGGATCCGCGTCATCCAGTCAATCGTCTGGCAGCGGACCGAGTAGGTGGTGCCGACGTCTTTCCCGTCGACGCTGAGCACCGCGGTGCCAGGCGGCAATACCCCGCGTGGCGGCGTCACGGCTTTGTCGGAGCAGCCGCTGATCATGACCGTCGCCAAGGCGACCGCCCACACGCCTTTCTTCACAGCAGGAATCTAACCCGGCTACCGCGTTGTCGTGCTGGGACCCGAGCCCGACCGTAGCTACCTGCAAGTTCTTTCACACCTGCACAATGCAAATATGTCTGCCACGTCGAGCGTCGCCGGGCCGCAGGAACTTCTGCTGCAACTCCTGGATCCGGCCAGCCGAGCCAACCCGTATGCGGTCTACCAGCAGTTCCGGGCGGCCGGCCCGATGCAGATGCCGGACAGCAACCTCACCGTCTTCTCGTCCTACCGCGACTGCGACGAGGCGTTGCGGCATCCGTCGTCGTCGGTCGACCGGCTCAAGTCGACGATGGCCAAACGCATGTTCACCGAGGGCGCGACGGCGCGACCGCAGGGGCCGCCGATGTTCCTGTTTCTCGATCCGCCCGATCACACCCGGCTGCGCAAACTGGTCAGCAAGGCGTTCGTGCCCAAGGTGGTCAACGAATTGACGCCGCACATCGCCGAACTGATCGACGGGCTGCTGGACCGCGCCGCCGAACGAGGACGCTTCGACGCGGTCAGCGATCTGGCCTACCCGCTTCCGGTGACCGTCATCTGCCGGCTACTGGGGGTTCCGCTGCAGGACGAGGCGGAGTTCAGCCGCGCGTCGGCGTTGCTGGCGCAGGCACTGGATCCGTTCTTCATGGTCACCGGTGCACCGGCCGGCGGTGTCGATGAGCGCATCAAAGCCGGGCAGTGGCTGCGGGGATACCTACACGACCTGATTGCGCAGCACCGCGCGCAACCCGGCGACGATTTGATGTCTCGGCTGATCGCGGTCGAAGAGTCCGGCGACCAGTTGGGCGAAGACGAGATTGTGTCGACCTGCAGCCTGTTGCTGATCGCCGGCCACGAGACCACCGTGAGCCTGATCTCCAACGCGATGCTGGCGATGCTGCGCGACCGGCCGCACTGGACGGCGCTGGGCGCCGATGCCGAACGTGCGTCGGCGGTCGTCGAGGAAACGCTGCGCTACGACCCGCCGGTGCAATTGGTGGCCCGAATTGCCGCCGACGACATGACAATTGGCGACACCCATGTGATCAAGGGTGACACGATGGTGTTGCTGCTGGCCGCGGCTCAGCACGACTCGGCCGAGTTCGACCAGCCGGCGACCTTCGATCCCGATCGAAAAGCGTTCCGGCACTTGTCCCTTGGGCGTGGGCTGCATTACTGCCTGGGCGCACCGCTGGCCCGGCTGGAGGCCGCCGCCGCGTTGTCGGCGGTGACGGCGCGCTTCCCCGATGCGCGACTGGCCGGTGAACCGGTCTACAAGCCGAACGTCACGTTGCGCGGGTTGGCCTCACTCGAGGTGGTCGTCTGAACCTCGGCCGAATGGCCACTTAATGCACGCTTTCCGCTGATTCACGTGCTAAAAGTGGCCACTCGATGGGCGTTGTCGAGTCAGTCCCGCGGCGTCGGCGGTCCGGTGGGCGCGAGCGCCACGACCGGGATGACGCGCGACGTCTTGGACTCGTAGTCGGCGAATCCCGGGTATTCCGCTGCCTGCTCCGCGTACTTCTGGTCGCGTTCGGCGCGGTCGAGTTCGGTGGCGTGAACGTCGACGATCTCGTCGCCGACCTCGATGCGGGCGTCCGGATTCGCCTTCAGGTTCCAGTACCACGCAGGGTTGTCGTCCGCGCCGGCCTTGGAGGCGAAGATCAGATATCTCTCGCCGTCCGGCCGGTACATCATGATGTTGGTCCGCGGCTCGCCGCTTTTCGCGCCCACCGAGTGCAGGATGACCAGCGGGGCGCCCTCGAAGTTGCCGCCGACCCGGCCGTGATTGGCCCGGAATTCCTCGATGTTGCGTTCGTTGAAACTCTTTTCGTCGCTCATGTCACGCAGTGTTCCCAGGTGAGCCAAGGCCCAAAACGATGTCGCCGAGGCTGAACTTGACCGGCGTTTCGAGCTGCGCGTAGGTGCACGACGCCGGCTCCCGGTCCGGCCGCCACCGGTTGAACTGGGCGGTGTGGCGGAACCGCTCACCTTCCATGTGGTCGTAGCGGACCTCGACCACCCGCTCGGGCCGCAGCGGAACGAACGACAGATCCTTGCCCGCATTCCAGCGGGAGAACTCGTTCTTGCGGGGCGTGCGTTCGCCGGCCTCGTGGGCGGCCCAGTTCCACGGGTGGCCGTCGAAACTCGTTACCAGCGGCTGCAATTCGGTGAACAGCCGCCGCCGCTCGGCCATCGGGAACGCCCCGATCACACCGACCGACGCCAGCGTGCCGTCGTCCTAGTACAGCCCGAGTAGCAGCGAGCCGATCGCGTCGGCGCCGGACTTGTGCACCCGGTAGCCGGCGACCACGCAGTCGGCGGTGCGCTCGTGCTTGATCTTGAACATGACGCGTTTGTCCGGCTGGTAGGTGATCGTCAGCGGCTTGGCGATCACGCCGTCGAGGCCGGCTCCCTCGAACTCGTCGAACCAGCGCTGCGCGGTCGTCAGATCAGTCGTCGCCGGCGTCACGTGAAACGACGGGCCCGACGCCGTCGAGCGCGTCGACCAATGCCGCGCGGCGCTCGGAGAACGGCCGGCCGGTGTAGTCGTCGTCGCCGAGGGCCAGCAGGTCGAAGGCGATGAACGACGCCGGAGTCTTCTCGGCCAGCATCCGGACCCGCGAATCGGCCGGATGGATGCGCTGCTGCAGCGCTTCGAAATCCAGGCCGTGATCGGTGGCGATGACGATCTCGCCGTCGATCACGCAGCGCTTCGGCAACTCGGCGGTGGCCGCCGCGACCAATTCGGGGAAGTACCGGGTCATCGGTTTCTCGTTGCGGCTGCCGACCTCCACCTGATCACCGTCGCGGAAAAGGATCGACCTGAACCCGTCCCACTTGGGCTCATACGACGCGTCCGGCGGGATCGACTTCACCGATTTGGCCAGCATCGGCGAAACCGGCGGCATGACAGGCAAGTCCATCCGCACATTGTGCTGCAATCTGTGCTGGAATCGGAGGATGGCATCGCCAGCGGAAGAAATCGACGTCGACGGGATCGCGGTCCGGCTGACCAACCCGGACAAGGTCTACTTCCCGAAGCTGGGTTCCGACGGCACCAAGCGACGGCTCGTCGAGTACTACCGCGCCGTCGCCGCCGGTCCCATGCTGGCCTCGCTGAAAGACCGCCCGACGCATCTGCAGCGCTTCCCCGACGGCATCGACGGCGAGGAGATCTATCAGAAGCGCATCCCGCAGCACCATCCCGACTACCTGGAAACCTGCCGGATCACCTTCCCGTCGGGACGGACCGCCGACGCGCTGCGGGTGACCCACCCGGCCGCGATCGTCTGGGCGGCGCAGATGGGCACGATCACGTTGCATCCGTGGCAGGTCCGCTGCCCCGATGCCGAGCACCCCGACGAGTTGCGCGTCGACCTGGACCCGCAGCCGGGTACCGGTTTCGACGAAGCGCGCAGCGTGGCCGTCGACGTATTGCGGCCGCTGCTCGATGAACTCGGGCTGGTCGGGTTATCCCAAGACCTCCGGCGGTCGCGGCATCCATGTGTTCCTGCGGATCAAAACCGAGTGGGATTTCATCCAGGTGCGTCGCGCCGGCATCGCGCTCGCGCGCGAGGTGGAGCGCCGCGCGCCGGATGCGGTGACGACGTCGTGGTGGAAGGAAGAACGCGGTAAGCGGATCTTCATCGACTTCAACCAGAACGCCCGCGACCGGACGTTCGCGTCGGCCTATTCGGTGCGGCGTACCCAGATTGCGACGGTGTCGATGCCGCTCACCTGGGACGAGCTGGCGACGGCGAACCCCGACGACTACACGATCGCGACCGCGGCCGAGCTGGTGGCCAACCGCGACGACCCGTGGGCCGACATCGACTCGGTCGACCAGTCGATCGAACCGCTACTGGAGATGGTCGCCGCCGACGAGGAGCGCGGGCTCGGCGATCTGCCGTACCCGCCTAACTATCCGAAGATGCCCGGCGAGCCGAAACGTGTTCAGCCGAGCAAAGATACGGACTTGAACACGAAAAACAAACCAATTGACGTCTTTCCAGTCGAGTCGTACTGAGGCGAATTGTCACTACGCTGATTGCGCTGAAATCCCTGCCGCCCGCCTACTCAAATGAGAGTAATAATCGCTTCGCTGCCAGCCTGGTCGTGCGCTGCCACCATCGGCGCAAGGCTCCGGCGTAGGGTTGCCACCACGGGATGCGCCGATTGGAGCAGTCCTAGTTACGCGGCGCCAGACTGCAGACGCTGGCGCGCTTCTGGTCCCCTTCCGCTGATCGGCCGCCTCGAATGATCGACGACGAGCGCTAGGACGTTCCGAGCACTCGAAAGGTCCACAATCTTGACTCCTGTTCATCAGCTCGCTCAGCCGTTCTGTCATCGGCCAGTGCGCTACACGTCGAGCGAAGTCGTGAAGGCCGGGGATATTCTGGGACATGCTGAATTCCTAGCTAGTTCGGCAAATCATCGCCAGCGGCGGCCTGACACCGTCGTCGAGGCCAACCTGCAAGCCGCAGGCAGGTATGGGGGTTGCACGCAAGTCACAGAGCCGGCGCGTTCAACGCCACAGCGCATACGCAGCAGGTTCTATCCGGAACGAACAGAGTCGGACCGCGGTCACGGTGTTGGTAATACAGGCGAGTTCTCGCCCGATAATCATGAGCGCACAGCGCGCGTTAGTGTCCTGCATATGCGCTGGTCAGAACAACGTTCCAAGCGGGTCGGCACACCGAAGATGACCGTAGCGAGCCGAAACGTGTTCAGCCGAGCAAAGATACCGACCGCAAGAAGTAGCGCTAGAGCTTCTGCGCCACGAACGTCGCGGCCTGGGTTGTCATCCCGGTCTGATCGTATAGATGATGGGCGGCCTCGTTTGTGCCTTCGGAGCAGACCGGGTCGTCGGGAACGCACAGGTCAATCGTCTTGGGGCGGTACAGCGGACTGATCGCAGCGAGCTGGACCGCCGGCCATCTGGCCTCGCCAATGCACTTCTCGGATTGCCGAAGACGGCGACCGCGGCAACATGATCAGCCACCTCTGGCGGCAGCTGGTCGGTGATCATGTCGATCACGGCCGCGCCCTGAGAATATCCAGCTGAGCACCAATTCTGGTGTCGGGGCAATTCGCAACTATGGACTGGACATGAGCACGCGCATCGTCGGCTCCGACTGAGCACACTCCTGGCGAGATCGTCGGTGGCGGGATAGTTGACCCCGTAGACCTCGATGGAGCGCCCAGGAATTTTCGGCCTGAGCGCATCGATGAATGCCTGGCCGTTGCTGCCGGGGCCGGGAGGTTCGTCGGTGCCGCGAGCGGACACCACCTCGACGTCGGGGCAGGGGCCGGCGGCGGCGTGGCCAGTCTCGGCGAGCGGGCTCAGCGCCCACACCATCGCTACTGCCACACCGAGGTTGCGAGCGATGTTGTGCGCACTCATTATCGGACGCGCTAGAGCTTCTGCGCCACGAACGTCGCGGCCTGGTTGGTCGCATCGGGGACATAGCCCAGGTGCGCGATGATGCTGCCACCCTCGGCGCAGATGTTGTCGTTGGGAAGGCAGATGTCGATCGCCTTCGGGGTGTAGCTCGGGTTCGATCGCCGGAATCTGGTTGTCCGCCAAGCCTTTTGCGTAGCTGCTCTGCGGGTTGCCGAACAATGCAACGGCGGCAACGCGATTGGCGACCTGCGGGGATAACTGATGGCTGGTCAGGTCGGCCACACCCGCGCCCTGCGAGTATCCGCCGATCACGATCTTGGTGTTCGGGCAGTTGGCGGCGGTGGCCTGAACATGAGCGACCTCGTCGGCGGCACCCTCTTTGGCACTGTTGGCGTAGTCGGTGGTCGACGGGTAGTTGACCGGGTAGAGGTTGATCGTCTTACCGGGAAGCTGCGACGTCAGCGAGTCGTAGAAGGCCTGGCCGGGTCCGCCGGGGCCGACGGGCTCACCGGTGCCGCGGGCGAACACCACTTCGGCGTTCGGGCATTCATCGGCTGCGGCTGTCGGGGCCAGCGGGCCCGCAGCCGGAGCGGTGAGAAAGGCCAAAACCATCAGTGGCGCACCGGCAACGATGCGAGCCACGTTGCGACTTGTCATGAGGGGAATGTTGCCATCCCCCGGTGGGCGGCGTGCGCGCTACTCGGTCTTCCAGCAGTCGGAGCGGGTGCAGACCGTCGACCGCGCCGACGAACGGCGGGTGGATGCTGTAGCCGAGCATGCGGCGGATGTCGTCGGATACCGTCGCGGGCGATGTCGCGGGATATCGACAGGGTGAAGGCTTCCATCGGTCGCAGCCACGGCTGGCAATACTGCGCGGTGACGGCCAGACGGTCGGCGGCGGTGGTGTTGGCGCCGCCGCCGTGCCAGAGCGTGCCCACGAAGAACACACACGAGCCGGCCGGCATGACCACGGGCAGCGCCTCGTCGTCCGGGCCGGGCCGTCGCTTACCCCAGGTGTGGCTGCCCGGGTAGAGCACCGTCGCGCCGTTGTCGGCGGTGAAGTCGTCGATGGCCCAGATCGTCGCGGCGGCCAACGGCTCCCGCGGCCGGGGGATCGGGTAGAAGCCGTCGTCGTGGTGAGCCAGTTGCGCGGCCTCGCCGGGCTGGATGTTGATCGCCTGCAACGCCGACAGCAGGTAGTTGGGCATCAGCAGCCGATCCAGCGCGGCCAGCACCCGCGGGTGGTCGACGACCGGGTCGCACACCCGGGTCCGGCTCAGCACGCTGTAGATGCGCTGGGTCCGCCGTCCCTCGAAGGAGTTGCGTCCGGTGTGCCCGAGCCAGGGCTGCACCTCGTCGCGAATCTCGCTGCACTGCTCGGCGGTCAGCAGGTTTTCCCAGATGACGTAGCCGTCGCGGGCCAGCGCCGCCGCATCGGCTTCGGCAACTGCCGGGTCCACCGCGGAGCCGCCGCTGGACGTCCATTTGTAGCGGAGCGCGAGATCGCTGCGCAGGTCTTCCAGCGTTGTGACGGACTCGTCGTCGGAGTTCATGTGCGCTTGTCCTTAACCGGCAGGACCCCAGCCTAACTCGGCCGACAATCCCGCCGTCGGAGGTTTGGCACCCTATCCTGGGAGAGCTCGGGGGCCCATTGGCGGAAGGTCGGATGACGGCCGTGAAGGCGTGCTGCGCATGCGGCACCGAGCTGCTGGGCACCGCCAGGTTCTGTCACGAATGCGGCGCGTCGGTGGGCCAGTCCGCTGCACGTGCGGAGTACAAACAGGTGACCGTGCTGTTCGCCGACGTGGTGGGTTCGATGGGCATCGCGGCGAAGGTCGACGCGGAGCGGTTGCGCGAGATCATGACCGAGTTGGTGGCTCGCGCTGCGACGGTGGTCAAGCGCTTCGGCGGCACCGTCGACAAGTTCACCGGTGATGGGCTGATGGCGATCTTCGGCGCGCCGGCCGCGCTGGAAGACCACGCATTGCGCGCGTGTCTGGCCGCCCTCGGAATTCAAGACGAGATCAAAGTCTTCGCACCCGCGTTACACCGCAGCGACGGCATCACCCTGCAGTTGCGGGTTGGCCTCAATTCTGGCGAGGTGATCGCGGGTGAGATCGGTTCCGGTGCTCCCGGCTACACCGCGGTGGGTGAGCAGGTGGGCATGGCCCAGCGGATGGAGTCGGCCGCCCCGCCGGGCGGGGTGATGCTGAGCGAATCGACGGCTCGGCTCGTCAGGGATACCGCAGCGCTGAGTGAGCCGATGATGGTGCACATCAAAGGCAGCGTCGAACCTGTTCCTGCCCACCAACTGCTGAGCATTACCGCGCATCCCAGACGGAGCGGTCCCACGGAATCGACGTTGGTGGGACGTGGCTGGGAGATGGCAGCCCTATCCGCAATGTTCGAGCGATCGATCGGTGGCCGCGGGTCAGTGGTCGGCGTAGTCGGTCCAGCCGGTATCGGCAAGTCACGTCTTGCCCACGAGATGGTGCAGCTTGCCAAAGCTCAAGGCGCCGAATTATTTTCGACTTTCTGCGAATCGCATGCCGCCGACGTGGCCTTCCATGCGGTGTCCCGGCTGCTGCGTTCGGTGGGCCAGGTCGACGGCCTGGACGACCGAGCCGGGCGGGAGCGGCTGCGGGAACGGTTCGCCGACGCAGATCCCGAGGACATGCTGCTGCTCGACGATCTGTTGGGTATCGCCGATCCCGCAGTGGACATGCCGAAGATAGACCCGGATGCGCGGCTGCGACGGTTGACCGCATTGATCAACACCGCGCAACTGGCCCGCGCCCAGCCGGCAATGATCATCATCGAGGATGTCCACTGGATCGACGAGCCGAGCGAATCCCTGCTCGCCGAGTTGGTGGCGATGATCCCGCAGACCCACTCGATGGTGCTGCTCACCTATCGCCCCGAATATCGCGGGCGTCTGCAGCATGCCGCGGGAGCACAAACTCTCGCCCTCGCCCCGCTGAGCGAATCGGAAACATCAACGCTGGTAGCAGAATTGGTGGGTTCCGACCCATCGGTAGACGAAATCAGTCAGGTGATCGCTGGACGCGCGGCGGGCAACGCCTTCTTCGCGCAGGAGCTCACCCACGAGCTTGCCGGCCGCGGCGTGCTGGTCGGCGAGCGCGGCCGCTACACCAGCTCCGCTGATTTCGGCGAGATCCAGGTGCCGGCCACCCTGCAGGCGACCATTGCAGCGCGCATCGACCGGTTGCACCCGGCGGCCAAAAATACGATCGCCGCCGCGGCCGTGGTCGGGTCTCGCTTCGGCCCCGATCTGCTGAGCGTTCTGGAAGTCGAGCCACGCTTCGATGATTTGATCGCGGCCGAGCTCATTGACCAGGTGCAGTTCACCCCGGGCGCCGAGTATGCATTTCGGCATCCATTGATCCGTGCGGTGGCCTACGAGGCGCAGTTGAAGGCAGATCGTGCGGCAACGCATCGGCGGCTGGCAAATGCCATCGAAGCTCGCGACCTGGAATCAGTCGATCAGAACGCTGCTTTAATCGCCGAGCACCTCGAAGCGGCCGGTGATCAACAGGGCGCCTATGCCTGGCACGTGCGTGCCGCGAAATGGGCCGTCAACCGTGATATCTCGGCGGCGCGAATGAGCTGCGAGCGCGCCGCGAAGATCGCCGATGCCCTCCCCGCCGACGATCCGGACCGCCTCGCCATGCGCATCGCGCCGCGAACGATGCTGTGCGGATTCGCCTGGCGCGTCCACATGAACGTTGCCGGTGCCCACTTCGACGAATTACGCGAATTATGCAGCGCCGCAGGCGACAACGCCTCCTTGGCCACCGCGATGGCAGGGCTGGTGATGGACCATATTTACGCGGGCCGATTGATGGAAGCGTCCCAGTTGGCATCAGAAGCCATGGCCCTCATCGAGTCGGTGGGCGATCCGACGCTGACCGCGCCCTGTCCTTCGCGACCATCCACGCCAAGGGGGAGTGCACCGAGTGGCACGTCGTGCTGCGTTGGTCGCAGCGGGTCATCGACCTGGCGGACGGTAACCCGGCGTACGGCAACCTGATTGTCGGATCTCCGCTGGCACTTGCCCTCGCGACCCGGGGTATGGCCCGCTATGGCCTGGGTCGGCCCGGATGGCCAGACGATCTACGACGGGGACTGGCGCTGGCCCGCAGCGCCGACCACGCCTCCCACGCGATGGTTGTCGCGTACTTCTACTGCGTGGGCATAACGTGCGGCGTGGTCAGCCCAGATGATGCCGTCGTCCGCGAAATAGAGGAGGCGCTATTCATAACCGAGCGATCTGGCGACGGTTTGGCGTTGTCGAACGCCCAGATGACACTTGGTATGGCGCTGGTGCACCGATCGACTCTCACGGATCGGGACCGCGGAACGAAACTACTGCTCGAAGTCGGCGACGCATTCGCGCGCCGGGAGTACAGCCTGGCGGAGTTGCCGCTCGTCAACGTGTACTCGGCACGCGAGAGAGTCAGGCGTGGAGATCACGACGACGCCATCCTGATATGCGGGCGAACTGCCAGGAGCTGTTCCGTCGAGCGACAGCTGTGGACGTGGGGCATTGCCAGCGACCGGTGTTTTGGTCGAGACGCTGCTCGCGCGTGGCACCGACGATGACGTGGCCGAGGCTGATGCAGCAATCGAGCGGTTGGTCGGCTGCTGACACCGACGATGGTCTGGTGATGCGTGACATCTGGCTGTTGCGGTTGCGGGCACTGCTGGCTCAGGCCCGCGGCGAGGTCGCGGAGTATGCGCGGCTGCGGGATAGCTACCGCGACTTGGCGACATCGCTTGGCTTCGAAGGGCACATCGCCTGGGCCGAGGCGATGACATGACGACCGCAAGATCGGTCTGCGGATCTTGCGGCAGCGAGGTGACCGCGACCGCCAAGTTCTGCAGCGAATGTGGAGCGCCAACCGCGCCGTCATCCACACCTGCTGAGTACAAGCAGGTGACGGTGTTGTTCGCCGACGTGGTGCATTCGATGGATATTGCAGCGGCGGTAGGTGCTGAGCGGTTGCGCGAGATCATGACCGAGCTGGTCGACTGCGCCGCCGCAGTTGTGCGGCGTTACGGCGGCACTGTGGACAAGTTCACCGGCGACGGCATCATGGCCGTGTTCGGCGCGCCAATTTCTCTGGAGGATCATGCTTTTCGTGCCTGTTTGGCTGCCTTGGCATACCCAGTCAGAGGTCGGCCGAACTGGCTGAAGTGGTCAAAGACCGCGACGGTGTGACCTTACAGCTACGGGTGGGGCTCAACTCCGGTCAGGTGATCGCTGGTGAGATCGGCTCAGCCGCTTTGGGTTACACCGCGGTCGGTGAGCAGGTGGGCATGGCGCAGCGGATGGAGTCGGTCGCCCCGCCGGGCGGGGTGATGCTCAGTGTTTCCACTGCGCGACTCGTCGAGGGTGCGGCGAAGCTCGGCGAGCAGGAGTTGTTGCGTATCAAGGGTGTCGAGTTACCGGTACCCGCTTATCGACTGCTGGGCAATGGCCGACGAGCCCCGCGGCGCCGGGCATGCCGAGTCGGATCTGGTCGGTCGGCGCTGGGAGATGTCGGCCGTCGAAGGGCTGCTTGGGCGTGCGATCGAAGGCCACGGCGTGGTGGTCGGTGTAGCGGGTCCGCCAGGCATCGGGAAGAGCCGTCTGGTGCGTGAGGTCGCTCGGATAGCGAATCACCTTGAAGTTCGAGGTCTTTACGACATTCTGTGAGTCGCACACCAGCCAGGTATCGTTCCATGTGGTCGCGCGGCTGCTGCGCGCGGCGACCGGTGTCGAGGGTCTTGACGGGCAGAGTGCGCGCGCGCTGGTGCGCGAGCGTGTTCCCGACGCAGACCCGGAGGATGTACAGCTCTTCGACGACTTATTGGGCATTGCCGATCCGGACTGTCCCGTCGCCGCCGATCGATCCCGATGCCCGCCGGCGGCGGTTGACCGCGCTACTCAATGCCGCGATGCTGGCTCGGGAGACGCCTGCGGTCTACGTCGTGGAAGACGTGCATTGGATTGATGAGGCCAGCGAGTCGTTGCTGGCCGAGGTTCTGGCGGTGATTCCGCAGACGCCGTCGCTGTTGCTCGTCACCTACCGCCCCGAATATCGGGGCGCGTTGAGCCGAGCGGCGGGTGGGCAGGCCATCGCCCTTGCGCCGCTGAGTGATTCGGACACCGCGGTACTGATCACCGAGCTGCTCGGTCCGGATGCGTCAAAGGGCGCAGTGGGGCAGAAGATCGCCGAGCGCGCCGCCGGGAATCCGTTCTTCGCCGAGGAGATGGTCCGCGATCTGGCCGAGCGGGGCGTGCTGCGCGGCGGGCCGGGCGCATACCATTCCGCGGCGGACGTCGGAGACGTGGATGTGCCGGTTACGTTGCAGGCGACCATCGCCGCGCGCATCGACCGCCTCGATGCACAAGCCAAGCGAACGCTGAGTGCGGCGGCGGTGCTCGGCGCGCGTTTCACCCTCGACCTGTTGGCCGCGCTGGGAATCGACGCCGTCGTCGATGATCTGCTGGCTGGTCAGTTCGTCGATCAGGTTCGCTTCACCGGCCAACCTGAGTATGTGTTTCACCATCCATTGATTCGCACCGTGGCCTACGAATCGCAACTCAAATCGGACCGGGCCGAATTGCACCGGCGCGTGGCGGCCGCGATCGAATCGGAAGACCACGCAGCGGTCGAGGAGAACGCGGCGTTGGTCGCCGAACATCTGGAGGCCGCCGGCGACCTGCGCGCGGCCTACGGCTGGCACATGCGTGCTGCCGGGTGGGCGACCAACCGCGACATCGCCGCCGCGCACCTGAGCTGGCAGCGCGCCCAGACGATCGCCGATGCGCTGCCCGCCGGGGACCCGGACCGGGTGGCCATGCGCATCGCTCCGCGCACCATGCTGTGCGGGACCGCCTGGCGAGTTCACAAGAATGTCGACGAGCGCTTCGAGGAATTGCGGCAGTTGTGCACTGCCGCCGGCGATAAGGCGGCCCTCGCCACCGCCATGATGGGACTGGTAGCGGATCGCGCGTATCAGGGCCGGGTGCGGGAGGCGTCCGAGCTGGCCTCGGAAGCCGTGGGACCTTGTCGAGTCGGTCGGCGACGCCGCCTTGACGGTGGGGCTGTCCTTCCCGCCGATCTACGCGAAGATGGAGAGCGGCGAGTGGCGTGACATGCTGCGATGGTCACAAACGAGTCATCGAGCTGGCCGACGGAAACCCCTCCAAAGGCAACTTGATATCCGGGTCTCCGCTAGCACTGGCGCTGACCACGCGGGCCGTCGGCCGGTATTGCCTGGGCCTTCCCGGATGGCGCGACGACCTGCGGAACGGCATTGCCATGGCACGCGGCGCCGATGCCTTGTCCTACGCGGGAACCGTTACCTACACCTATGGCACGACGGTGCCGACCGGTGCGCTGAGCCCTGACGATTCCGCGATGCGCGAGATCGACGATGCCCTGCACTGTGCCGCGCGTTCCGGCGACGACTTCGCTTTGGCCCACGTGCAGGTGACCCTTGGCCTTGCGCTGGTCAATCGGCACACCGCGGAGGAGCGTGGCCGCGGCGAGCGGCTACTGGCGGATGTCCGTGACGTCTTTCTGCGCGAAGGCCATCACTTGTCCGATCTGCCCCTCATCGATGTGTATTTGGCGCGGGAAAAGGCCCGGCGCGGCGCACGCGACGAAGCGATTCAGCTCATGCACGCCGCCCTCGACCATCTAATTCGCGACCGGTCAACTGCTGGCGTGGGGTGTACCAGCGACGGGTGTGCTGGTCGAGACGCTGCTCGACCGCGGGACCGAAACCGATGTGGAGGAGGCCGAGACGGCGATCGAACGGTTGGCTGCGCGCGACGGCCGATGACGACCTTGCGATGCATCGCGTCTGGCTGTTGCGGTTGCGGACACTGCTGGCGAAGGCCCGGGGCGATGCCGCTAAATACGCGCGGCTGCGGGACAACTACCGGGATATGGCGCGGGCGCTGGAGTTCGACGGTCACATCGCGTGGTCCGAGGCCATGACATGAGGATGGCGACCCCGGCTGGACGTGACGCATTCCGCGGATCGTTCAGTTATTGGTTATAAATAGGGCGTGGCCGCAACCTTTGCAGACGTCATCAAGTCCAAGTACCTGCTGTTGACCACCTTTACCAAGGACGGTCGCCCGAAGCCGACGGCGATCTGGGGCGTACCGGAGGACGGCAAGCTCCTGGTGATCACCGACGACGGGTCGTGGAAAACCAAGCGGATCAAAAACACCCCGCGGGTCACGATCGCCAAGAGCGGATCGCTGGGCAAGCCCAAGAGCGACGACGTCGAAGGTGTCGCCCGGATTCTGCCGAAATCCGAGACCCGTCGGGTCTACAACGCGGTCCTCAAGCGGTACTGGTATCACGCCCCGTGGTTCTACGTGCACTCCATCGTGCGGGGTGGAATCGACAAGGTTCACGTGGGCTTGGAGATCACGCCGCCGGTTGGTTAGCCAGGCTTCCCAGCGCTTGCGCGCTGCCGTAATCGGAGCGTTATAGTAGCCGCATGCGTCCTTACCGTCTGAGCCTCGCCGTTCGCGCCGGACTCGCAGCGCTCGCACTCAGTGCCACCCCGATGCTCGGCCCGCAGGCCGCTAAGGCCGATCCTGGAGATCTGGGTCCGGGATTCACCCCCTGCAACGGATGCTCGTCGAACGACTCCACCGATGATTTCCCGATCCCGCGGCGGATGATCTCGACGACGTGTGATGCCGAGCAGATACTGGCAGCCGCGCGGGACTATCGAGCCGGTGTACTACCAGCGGTACATGATCGACTTCAACAACCACCCGAACGTCAATCAGTCCGCGATCGACAAGGCGCACTGGTTCTACTCGTTGTCGTCGGCGGACCGCAGGGCGTATTCCGCTAACTTCTATGCTCCCCAGATCGCCGAGCTGAACCTGGCCTGGCCCAACCACATGAAGATCTTCTTCAACAACAAGGGTGTCGTCGCCAAGGAAACCGAGAACTGCCAGAACTACCCCGAAGGCGACATGTCGGTGTGGCACTGGTCCTGACGGTCTAGCCGACTCCTGACTCGGCCAGTAGACCCACGCAGATCGCGGTGATCAGCCGCGTCAGCGCGGTGGTGAAATCGATCTTCCAGTCGGGCGGGACGTCCGGCCGCTTCGCGTATTCATCGGCGAGCCTTTTCGGCGGGTTGGCCATCTGCCACATCGGCGCGGCCAGCGAGTACGAGGCGAGCAGCACGTCGAACGCACCCGAACGTCCCAGAGCGGGCAACGCGTTCTCGATCGCGTCCGTCAGCGAGATCACCGCGGCATTACTGACTTCCTTGAACTCGAGAACGCGTTGGAGTTCGACCTCGTGTTCGAGGTGCACATGCAGGTTGGCGAGCAGGTCGCAGAACAGCGGGTCGGCCGCCAACCCTTCGGCCAGTGCCTCGGCGACCCGGGCGGGCGACATGTCACCGGGCTCGGCCAGGCTTGCGCACACGGTGTCCGAGAAACGGGCCCAGCCCTCGGCGGCCAGATTCAGCAGCACCTCTTTGTGCGAGGTGAAGTAGCGGCGCACCGCGGAGTAGTGCACGCCGGCGCGGCTGGCGACGTCGGTCAGGGTCACCGACGCGACGCCGGATTCCAGCGCGAGCGAGCGCGCGGCTTCCACAAGCGCCGCTGCCCGCTGGCGCTTCTTGTCCTCGGTGCGGGCACGCTGGAACGTAAGCTGCGGCACCGCGCGAGGATAACGCACACGGACGCATTGCGGGCGGCTGCAGAACCCGGTACCGTCCGTTTACGCACATCACATGCGTTATATCTGAATGGCAGTTCCGGTGGGGTAAGGAGTCGACAATCCGGGGTGCGAGCGTGGTTTACTCATCGTGGTCCGGCGGTGCCGAGAGGCCCACGCAAGCGCCCTGAGACGCCCTGCCGATCGGCGGGTGCATATCTTCGAGCAGTTGAGACGTGGCCGGCCAGGAAAGCGGCAGCGGATGAAGGGGTTTTCGATTTTCAGGGTGCTGGAGCGGGCGTGGATCCCGCTCGTGATCGCGGTCGTGATCGGGCTCGGTGGTTTCACCGTGGCCCGTATCCATGGCATCTTCGGCTCTGAACGGCGTCCCCAGTACTCCGACAGCGCGACCGACGACAGCAAGCCCTTCAACCCGAAGCGGATCACCTACGAGGTGTACGGACCGCCCGGGCACGACCGCGGACATCAGCTACTTCGACACCAACGCCGACCCGCAGCATGTCGACGGCGCCAAGCTGCCCTGGACCCTCAACATGACGACCAAAGCGGCCTCCGTCGTGGGAAACGTTGTGGCACAAGGAAACAGCAACTCACTGGGCTGCCGCATCATCATCGACGACGTGGTCAAAGCCGAGCATGTCTCCAATGAGGTGAACGCCTTTACCTACTGCGTTCTCAAAGGCGCATGACCAACCACCAGTCGGGCACTGAACAGACCACGCCGCCGAGGATCCCGCGGCTGATCCACCGCTTCCCGGTGTTCGTCATCCTGGCGTGGTTGGGAATCGTCTTCTTGCTGAGCGTGACCGTTCCACCGCTGGACCAGGTCGCCGAACAACGACAGGTGTCCTTGAGTCCCAAGGACGCACCGTCGGTGCAGGCGATGGAGGTCACCGGCAAGAAGTTCAAGGAGTCTGACTCCGACAACTTCGCGATGCTGGTTCTGGAGAGCGACACCAAACTCGGCGACGACGCGCACCACTACTACGACAGCATCATCAAGCAACTGCGGGCTGACCCGGCGCACGTCCAGAACGTGCAGGACTTCTGGGGCGATCCGCTTACCGCGCCGGGCGCCCAGAGTCCTGACGGCAAAGCCGTTTACGTCCAACTCAACCTGGCCGGCAACCAGGGCACGACCTTGGCGGAACAATCGATCAAAGCCGTCCGCGACATTGTCAACCGGACGCCCCTGCCCAAGGGTGTCACGACGTATGTGACCGGTCCTTCGGCTCTGGTGTCGGACATGCACCACAGTGGCGACAGCACGCTGGTCAAGATCACCATGGTGACGATGCTGGTGATTTTGACCATGCTGCTGCTGGTGTACCGGTCCGTGACAACCGTGGTCGTCCTCCTGCTCACGGTTTTCGTCGAATTGACCGCGGCCAGAGGAATAGTCGCGTTCCTCGGCTACCACCAGCTGATCGGGCTTTCGACGTTCGCCGTCAACCTGTTGGTGTCACTAGGAATTGCGGCCGGCACCGACTACGCGATCTTCTTCTTCGGCCGGTACCAAGAGGCGCGCCAGTATGGCGCGACTCGTGAAGCCGCGTTTTATACGACGTATCGCGGCGTTGCCCATGTGGTGTTGGCTTCCGGTCTGACGATCGCGGGCGCCACCTTCTGCCTCAGCTTCTGCCGGATGCCGTATTTCCAAACCATCGGTGTCCCTTGCGCGGTGGGCATGGTCGTCGCTGTCGCGGTCGCACTGACGCTGGTGCCCGCGGTCATCGTGGTCGGCGGCCGCTTTGGCTGGTTCGATCCCAAACGCAAGATGTCGACGCGTGGCTGGCGGCGGGTCGGCACTGCGATCGTCCGCTGGCCGCTGCCGATCCTCGCCGCCGCGTGCGCGGTCGCGCTGGTCGGTCTGTTGACCCTGCCGGGGTACCAGACCAGCTACAACGACCGGCTGTACATCCCGCACGACATCGCCGCCAACAAGGGATACGACGCGGCGGAACGACACTTTTCCCAGGCCCGGTTGATGCCGGAAGTCATGATGGTCGAGGCCGACCACGATCTACGCGATCCATCGGACTTCCTGGTGCTCGACAAGCTGGCCAAGGGCATCTTCCGTGTCCCCGGAGTCTCACGCGTGCAATCGATTACGCGCCCGGAGGGCACGGCGATGGAACACACGTCGATCCCGTTCCAGCTCAGCATGCAGAATGCCGGGCAGGTGCAGACGATGAAGTTCCAGAAGGCCCGCATGGAAGACATGCTCAAGCAGGCCGACGAACTCGAAGACACCATGAACCGGATGAGGCACATGTACGGCCTCATGCAGAAGCTCACCGGTATCACGCACAAGATGATCGGCGAGACACGGGAGATGCAGGCCGTCACCGAGGAATTGCGCGACGACGTCGCCAACTTCGAAGACTTCTACCGGCCGATCCGCAGCTACTTCTACTGGGAGAAGCACTGCTACGACATCCCGGTCTGCTACTCGCTGCGGTCCATCTTCGACGCCGTCGACGGTATCGACGAAATCGACGACAAGTTCCAGATCCTCACCAGCGATTTCGGTCAACTGGATTCGCTGATGCCGCAGTTGATTGTCGAGTTCCCGCCGATGATCGACAGCATGGAGAACATGCGGACGATGATGCTGACCATGCACAGCACCATGTCCGGGATCTTCAATCAGATGGACGACATGAGTTCCAACGCGAACGCGATGGGTCACGCGTTCGACCAGGCGAAGAACGATGACTCGTTCTATCTGCCGCCAGAAGTGTTCCAGAACAAGGACTTCAAGCGGGCGCTGAAAAACTTCTTCTCCCCGGACGGAAAGGCGGTGCGGTTGATCATCTCGCACCGCGGCGATCCCGCGTCGCCGGAAGGCATCGCGCGCGTCGAGAAGATCCGGGAGGCCGCCGAGGAGTCGCTCAAAGGTACTCCGCTGGAAGACTCCAAGATCTACCTCGCCGGCACCGCCGCCACCTTCAAGGACTGGAAAGACGGATCCAAGTACGACCTGATGATCGCCGGAATCGGTTCGCTCTGCTTGATTTTCATCATCATGCTGATCATCACCCGAAGCCTGGTCGCGGCAATGGTGATCGTGGGCACGGTGGCGATATCGCTGGGCGCGTCGTTCGGTATGTCTGTGCTGGTTTGGCAGTATCTCCTTGGCATCAAACTGCATTGGATGGTGCTGGCGATGTCGGTGATCGTCCTGCTCGCCGTGGGATCCGACTACAACCTGCTGTTGGTGTCCCGGTTGAAAGAGGAGATTCCCGCCGGCTTGAAGACCGGCATCATCCGCGCGATGGGCAGCACCGGCAAGGTAGTGACGTCCGCCGGTCTGGTGTTCGCGTTCACCATGGCCTCCATGGTGGTCAGCGACCTGCGCATCATCGGCCAGGTCGGTACCACGATCGGCCTTGGTCTGTTGTTCGACACGTTAGTGGTCCGCTCGTTCATGACCCCGTCCATCGCCGCACTACTCGGACGCTGGTTCTGGTGGCCGATCAAGGTGCGGCCGCGGCCGGCCAGCGTCATGCTGCGGTCCAGCGGGCCACGCTCCGCGGTACGGTCGCTGCTCGCCGAGGATTTCGGGCAGAACGGCGAGGTGCACACCGCGCCGTTGCCGAAACCGACTGCCTGACAGGCTGTTCCGCGCCAAAGGAGACAGAATGGCGACGGTATTCATCACCGGTGGACACGCCGGTATCGGTCTCGAATGTTCTCGGCAGCTCGCCGCCCGAGGGTTCAACGTCGTCCTTGCCGGCCGCAGCCCGGCGACAATGCAGTCGGTCGCCGACGAACTGCGGGCGGCGCACGGCGTCGACGTGGCCACAATCGAAATCGACCTCTCATCCCTGGCGTCGGTACGCAGTGCGGCCGCCGTCTGCGCTGCCAAGATCGAGCGCGGCGAGATCGAAGCTCCGCACGCGCTGATCTGTAACGCCGGCGGCCGCTTCGACGGACAGGTTCAATACAGCCCCGAGGGATACGAGCTGACCTTCGCGACGAACTGCCTCGGCCATTTCCTCCTGGTCGATCTGCTGCTGCCGGTGGTGTCCGCCGACGGTCGGGTCGTGTTCACGGCCAGCGGCACACACGACCCCGACACGATGGACGGCAAGCTGGTCGGAGTGGCCGCCGAACCGAACGCCGATGCGCTCGCCGGCGTCGGCAAGGACGGGGCGAAGTCGTTATCGGTGGGCAAGCGGTATTCGACATCGAAACTCTGCACGGTCATGTACGCCTACGAGCTGGCCAGGTTGCTTGATCGCGCGGGGAGTTCGATCGCATCGATCGCGTACGACCCGGGCTCTGTTCCCGAGACCGGCTTATCGCGCGGGCTGCCCAAAGTGGTTCAGTACGTGGCGAAATCGTCGCTGATGGAGTGGGTGTCCAGGCGCGTCGGCATCACCACGTCGACACTCGCATTCTCCGGCGCCGCGCTCGCGGACCTCGCTGTCGACCCGCAGTACGCGACGGGATCGGGCAAATACTTCCAAGCCCAAGACGGCAAGCTCTCGGAAGTGCGGTCCTCGACGAGGTCCTACGACGAGCAGCGTGCGCTGGCGCTGTGGAACGACTCGAAGCGGCTCGTCGGTCTCGGCTGACGAATCACACTGCCGCACAAGGCAACTAGACCTTCTGCACTACTCCGGCTTCGGTCTCGTCTTCGGGGGCGCGGTGGATCAGCTCACGCACCGCCGCACGTGATCCGAATGGCTGGAGCATGGTGCTGGCCGGGCGTGGGCGCACGTGCTGCGGCCACCAGAACCAGCGTCCGAGCAGCGTGGCCAGCGACGGCGTCATGAACGACCGCACGATCAGGGTGTCGAACAACAGACCCAGCGCGATCGTGGTACCCACCTGGGCCATCACCTTCAGCGGACTGAAGGCGAACGTGCCCATGGTGGCGGCGAACACCAGACCGGCAGAGGTCACCACCGAACCCGAGCCGGCCATCGCGCGAATCGTGCCCGTTTTGAGCCCGGCGTGGATTTCTTCCTTGAACCGGGATATCAGCAGCAGGTTGTAGTCCGACCCGACCGCCAGCAGCAGGATGATCGCCATTGCCAGCACCATCCAGTGCAGCTTCATTCCGAGGATGTACTGCCAGAGCAGCACGGAGAGCCCGAATGAGGCGCCCAGCGAGAGCAGCACGGTACCGACGATCACCACGGCAGCCACGACGCTTCGGGTGATGACCAGCATGATGACGAAAATCAAAGTGGCAGCGGCAATTCCGGCGATCAACAGGTCGATGTTGGATCCGTCGTGCATGTCCTTGTACGTCGCGGCGGTACCACCGAGGTAGACCTTGGCACCCTCCCACGGGGTGCCCTTGATCGCCTCGTGCACGGCCTGCCTGATCGGGGCGATATGGCTGATTCCCTCTGGGGTCGCGGGGTCGCCTTCGTGCGAGATGATCAGCCGGACGGCGTGGCCGTCGGGTGAGATGAACTGCTTGAGGCCCCGCGCGAAGTCCGGGCTCTTGAACGCCTCCGGTGGCAGGTAGAACGTGTCGTCGTTCTTTGCCTTGTCGAACGCATCGCCTTGGGCGGTGGCGTTGTCGGACTGCGCTTTCGCCTGTTCGTTCAGACCGTTCGTCGTCGCGTAGTTCGACATGATCGTGTCGAGGTTGTGCTGCTGGCTCTCGATCTGCGGCGGTATCAGCGCCACCAGCTTCGGCTGAATCTTGTCCAGCTTGTCCAGGTTCGCACTGAGGTTCTCGATGTTCTCAGTCACCTGGTCGAGACCGTCTAGCGCATTGAAGATGGACCGCAGCGACCAGCAGGCCGGGATGTCGTAGCAGTGCTTCTCCCAGTAGAAGAAGCTACGAATCGGCCGGAAGAAATCATCGAAGACAGCGATGTCGTCGCGCAATTTCTGCGTGATCTTCACCGTTTCTTTCGTGAGCAGCGTGGTTTCGTGCGTGGTGTTGCTGAGCTCTTGCGTGGTCTCCATCTGCTCATGCAGAGTCGCCATCGTCTTGTGGAGTTCGTCGGCCTGCTTCAGCAGGTTTTTCGCCTGCTCCTCTTGGTAGTGCTGGGTCTGGATCCGCCCCGCGGCCTGCGCGCCCATCTGAAAACCGAGGGTGCTGTGGTCGAGCGGCGTGCCCAGTGGCCGGGTGATGGTCTGCACCCGGCCGATACCGGGAATGTGGAAGACCGCTTTGGCAACCTTGTCCAGCACGATGAAGTCGGCCGGGTTACGCAAGTCGTGATCGGTCTCGATCATCAACAGCTCGGGATTCAGCCGGGCCTGGTCGAAGTGCCGGTCGGCCGCGGCGTAACCGACGTTGGCCGGGGTGTCCGCCGGTAGGAAATGACGCGTGTCGTAGTCCGTCTTGTAGCCGGGCAGAGCGAGCAAGCCGATCAGCGCGATCGCGATCGTGACCGCGAGAACCGGTACGGGCCAACGGACAATGGCGGTGCCGATGCGACGCCAGCCCTGGGTCTGCAGCTTGCGCTTCGGGTCCAGCAGCTTGAAGAAGCCGGCCACGGTCAGCACCGCCGGGCCCAACGTCAGCGCCGCTAAGACCGCGACCAGCATGCCGACCGCGCAGGGCACGCCCAGCGACTCGAAATATGGCAACCGGCAGAAGCTCAGGCAGTACATCGCGCCGGCGATGGTCAGCCCCGAGCCCAGCACGACATGCGCCGTACTGTGGAACATCGTGTAATACGCTTCTTCACGCGTTTCGCCCAGACCGCGGGCCTCGTGATACCGGCCGACGATGAAGATCGCGTAGTCCGTTCCGGCGGCGATGGCCATCAGCACCAGCATGTTGTTGGCGAACGTGGAGAGCCCCATGATGCCGTAGTTGCCCAGCGACGCGACGACACCGCGAGCCGCGAGCAACTCGACGAAGACCATGAACAACATGATGAAAGTGGTGCTCACCGATCGGTAGACGACCAGCAGCATCACCACAATCACGATGAGGGTGACCATCGTGACCTTCACGACGCCTTTCTCACCCGCATGGGACTGGTCGGCAAACAACGGAGCCGCCCCGGTGACGTAGGCCTTGATCCCCGGCGGCGCCGGCACCGAGTTCACGATCTTGCGGACGGCCTCGCTGGACTCGGTGGACTGGCCGCTGCCCATGTTGCCGGCGAGGTAGACCTGGACGTACGCGGCTTTTTGGTCGTGGCTCTGGGAGCCCGCGGCGGTCAGGGGATCACTCCAGAAGTCCTGGATGTGCTGAACGTGTTTCTTGTCCTGCTCGAGTCGCTTGACGATCTCGTCGTAATAGCGGTGCGCATCCGCCCCCAACGGCTTATCGCCCTCTAGCAGGATCATCGCCGAGCTATCGGAACTGAACTCGTTGAACGTTTTTCCGACGCGCATCATCGACTGGAACGACACCGCGTCCTTCGGACTCTGCGACACCGAGTGGCTCTTGGAGACGACCTCCAGCTGCGGCGAGATGGTATTCGTGACGAACACAATGCCCAGCCACACCAGGACGATCGGCAGCGCAAGTCGATGGATCCACTTCGGCAGGAACGGCGGGATCAGCGGCTGGTCAACGCGCGGCGCAGCCTCGGTGGTCTCGCTCATGCGGACTTGTCCAGGCAGTAAACGAACGCATTCACGTTCTCGGCGGCGTCCGAGCGATTCGGAGCCTTGACGACGTCACCGCTCCCGTCGTGCTTGTTCACGACGAATTGGCAGGCGATCCAACCGCCGTCTCCTTGCGCTACCAGGTTGGCCGGGATGCCGGGTTTCGTTGAACTCAAGACCCTGCTCCAGGGCAGGGGCACGTTGAGGGCCTGCTGCGGATGGGAGTTCTCGTCGAGGTAGTTGATGGTCGCCGTGCTGCCCGGTGGGCCCCAGACCTCGAGGGTGATCGTCTTGGCGTTGAACGAGTCGAGGACCTCGCCCGACGTGCCGCCACCGAACGAACCTTTGTGAACGCCGAAGACACCGTGCAACCGGTGCACGACGAATCCCGACAGCGCGATGACCACGGTAAGTGTGAGGACGAGCCAGAATCGGGCGAAGAAACCCGCTAGACCTCTGCGTTTGGCTGGCCGGCGAGTGGCCTGCTCGCCCTCGCTGCCGGTGGAACCCTGAGTCGCCAACGGCTCTGTCCTCGGCTCGGTCGTCGTCATGGGCGCTTCAATTCCTTAACCCTGGGCGAAGGCTGCTCAACTAATTAGCTTGTATGTAACCTTAGCTACTCTAATCGGAATAGGCGACTAGAAAGAAACCGGGCACAGCGGTTGTTCAAGACCGTAGCGTGAGTCCGGACCGGTGACTCGGCGGGTCGAAGGAGAGCAGTGACGGTGAGCGGACGCAAACTCAACAACGGTAGGATCCAGCCCATGAAGCTCACGGGTGTTGCGGTGGCCGCCGTCGCCGCGGCAATCAGCCTGTCGGCGCCGGCATTCGCCGACCCAGACACCGATTTCGACAATCAGATCCAGCACTACGGCATTTACGGGCCGCACGACTACAACCCGTACATCGCCAAGATCGTCTGCCACCGACTGGCCGCGGGCGTCGACAAGGACGCCACTGCCGCTGCGCATTTCCTCTCGATCAACCTTCCGCGCGGCACCACCCAGGTACAGCAGTACCAATTCCTGGGTAGCGCTATCGCCCAGTACTGCCCCGACCTTCAGGGCAAGCTTCAGAACATTCCTGGGACCTAAACCGCTCTAGGTTTTGACGAACCCGCGCGGCAGCGTCAGCGGCAGATCCGCGTAGGTCGCGATGCCCGGCGCCGCGGCAACCACGGCGGGAATCGCGTTGATCGCGGGCACCGCCGTCATGATGTGGCCGAGATCCATGAATTCTTCGATCGTGGTGGCCTCGAAATACGGCGGCGGCAGGAAGCCGACCTTGGTGGTCACCGTGGGTTGGCCGTCGACCTGAATCACCCAGCCGTCGCCGTCGATCTTCCAGTCCGGTTCGAGCGTCTGGCCTTTGCGCCACCGCACGTTGAGGTCGATGACGGTCTTGCCGTCCAGGATTCCCTGCCAGCTGATGTACACGCCCGCCACGCATCCGGCGGGGATGGTCCACGACGCCATCTCGAGATCGGCTGTGGTCTGGGCGAATTCGGCCTCACATCGCACGTCGTCGAGTTCGATGCCCAGCGCGTCGCCGACCAGCTCTACCGCCTCGGCGAAGATCGCGGTGCCCTTGGCGGCCATCGCCTGCAGGTCGGGGTGGTCGATCGGCTGGCCGAAGCCGACCGGCTTCTCGGTTTCCGGTGAGTCGTAGAACGTGGTGTCGGCGGCCTCGTTGACGGTCACCTTGTCGACCCGGTTGCACACCATGGCCGAGACGATGGCCAGCAGCTCGGCGAAGCCGGGGCTGACACCGGATCCGAACATCGTCGAGCCGCCCTTCTCGCAGGCCTCGATCAACCGGTCGCGGCCGTCGCCGAGGTTCTTTCCGGTGATGAAGGACGCGGTCGTGACGACGTTGACGCCCGCAGACAGGATGGTGACCAACTCGTCGACGTTGATCCACATCGGGTTGTAGACAACGCAATCCGGCTTCAGTGCGAGCAGAGCGTCGACGTCGTTGGTGGCCGCGACCCCAAGCGGCTTGATGCCGACCAGCTCGCCGGCGTCACGGCCCGCCTTCTCCGGCGACCAGGCGAAGCATCCCACCAGCTCCAGCAGCGGGTTGTCCGCGATGGATTTGAGGGAGCTCTTGCCGACGTTTCCGGTGTTCCACTGAACTACTCGATAGGTGTTTGGCACCCGCTCAGCATAGGGAAATGGGGCCGGTTCGGGAATGGCATTCGCCGAATCGGAAATGAGGTTCTCAGGGTTGACCGGGTGTCACTGCGGTGCCGTTGAGCGCCACGTCAACGAGCCGCTCGGCCAAACCGTCGCCTACGGGTTCGCCGGTAAGCAGCAGCCGTCCGTGGATCGGTGCGATCAGCACCTCCAGCAACAGCCGGCCGTCGGTCGCGGCGCGTAGTTCGCCGCGCTCGATCCCGCGCGCCACTACCGGCTCCAGTGCGTCCAGTCGGTGGGCCCAAAAAGCTTTGCGCGCTTCGGTATACGCATCGTCGACCGGTAGCATCGCCGCGCGCAGGATCGCCGTGCCGGCTGGTGACCCGACGTAGGCAAGCACTTCTCGGACGATCGCGAGGAGGTCGCCCCTGATCGAACCGGTATCAGGCGCGGGGATTCGGTGACCACAAGGACCTTCACGGCTGCCGAACAGGCGAGCAACCACTGTCAGCTCGGCAACATCGGCGCGGTCAGCCGCCTGATCGACGGCTGGCTGGATTCGACGGCCGGCTCACTCCTCGACGGCGACGCCGCGGCGCGAACGCCGACGACGGTGTGACGTCTTGCCGGACGGGCGCCGGTTGCGGAGTCCGGCGGCCTCGGCCTCGACGGTGTCGTCTGAGTCTTCGACGGCCGGGGCCTCTTCGGCGCTCGACTCGGGTTCTGCTGCCGTAGTTTCGCCTTCGGGGCTCTCGTCGGACTCATCGGTCTGACCTTCGGCGACTTCGGTGTCGTCGTCAGCGTCGTCGGTTTCTTCGGAGTCCGCCTCGGCCTCGGCAGTGTCTTCGGCCTCGTCGTCCTTCTTGCCGCGGCTTCGGCGCGGCTTCTTTTCTTTCTTGCGCTTCAGCGGTTTCGGCGGTGGCGGTGCCATCTCGGCAACAAACGACAGGTAGAACCCGGCGATGCCGAGCACTGCGACCGCCGCCGCGGCGCCGTAGACGCCGAACAGCCACTGGCCGACGCTGTCGAGGCTCAACCAGATCTCGGCGACCGCCGCGCCGACGATCAGCACACCGGCCGCGACGTGCGTCACGACCGACCAGGTACGCAGCGTCAACGCCAGGGCCGGCGTGCCGAATTCGGGCTTGCGCGACTCCAGCAACGTGAACACAACCGGAAGCGCGGCCAGGGCAATCAAGATGCCGGTGGCAATCCGCGCGACCGTGCCCAGACCGTGTGAGGTGTCGCCCATCAACTCGGGCCAACGCGGCAGCGCGAAGAAGAAGTAAAGGACGCCGGCGGCGACCGAGAGCGCCGCGTGCCATACGAATGTGGCCCTGCGTCCCATGCCCCTCCTCGAACTGGTACTCCGGAAGCGACCAGACCCTATCAATTGGGCCTGGTCACGTCCCGGATTAAGAGCGGAGGATGCGGGATTTGAACCCGCGAGGGCTATTAACCCAACCCGCGTTCCAGGCGAGCGCCATAGGCCACTAGGCGAATCCTCCGTCGGCCATGGTAGCCGAGCGCAGGTCAGGGTCTTCGGGCTATCGCCCCCAGCCTGGGTACTAGACTCTGGTCGGACCCCGCGCGGCGTCTATCCTGTGAACTCCCCCAGGGCCGGAAGGCAGCAAGGGTCAATGGGCTCTGGCGGGTGCGCGGGGTCCCCTATTGGAAACCTTTAGTGGAAACGTCGAAAGGCGAATGGTGTGTACGGCTCGTTCAGCTCCCTAGGCCGTAACGACCTCGAGGGATTGCATGCCCGCCACCAACAGGACTACGCCGACCTGCAATCCAAGAGGCTGTCGCTCGATCTCACCCGGGGAAAGCCGTGCAGTGAGCAATTGGATCTGTCGAACGCGCTGCTGAGCCTGCCCGGATCGGACTACCGCGACGGCGACGGCACCGACACCCGCAACTATGGCGGGCAGCACGGCCTCCCCGAACTTCGGGCGATCTTCGGCGAACTGCTCGGCATCCCGGTGCAGAACCTGATCGCCGGCAACAATGCCAGCCTCGAGCTGATGCACGACGTCATCGTGTTCTCGATGCTCTACGGCGGAATGGATTCGCCGCGCCCCTGGAAAGACGAGGCCGAGGTCAAGTTCCTGTGCCCGGTTCCCGGCTACGACCGGCACTTCGCGATCACCGAGACGCTCGGCATCGAGATGATCCCGGTCCCGATGCACGAGGACGGCCCGGACGTCGACTTGATCGAAGAGCTGGTCGCGGTCGACCCGGCCATCAAGGGCCTATGGGCGGTCCCGGTGTTCGCCAACCCCACCGGCTTGAGCTATTCCTGGGAGACGGTCCGTCGGCTCGTCCAAATGCGCACGGCGGCCGATGATTTCCGGCTGTTCTGGGATAACGCCTACGCGGTGCACACTTTGACGCTGGATTTCCCCCGCCCCATCGATGTGCTGGGCCTGGCCACCGCCGCCGGCAACCCTAACCGGCCCTATGTGTTCGCGTCGACGTCGAAGATCACCTTCGCCGGCGCGGGCGTCAGCTTCTTCGGCGGATCCCTGGGCAACATCGCCTGGTACCTGCAGTACGCCGGTAAGAAGTCGATCGGCCCGGACAAGATCAACCAGCTGCGGCACCTGCGCTTCTTCGGCGACGCCGATGGCGTTCGGCTGCAGATGCTGCGTCATCAGCAACTGCTGGCACCGAAATTCGCGCTGGCACTGGAGATTCTGGACAAGCGGCTCAGTGAGTCCAAGATCGCGTCCTGGACCGAGCCCGAGGGCGGCTATTTCATCAGCCTCGACGTGCTGCCCGGCACGGCCAAGCGCACTGTCGCGCTGGCCAGGGACGCCGGTATCGCGGTTACGGAGGCAGGCGCGTCGTTCCCGTACCGAAAAGACCCGGACGACAAGAACATCCGGATCGCACCGACGTTCCCGCCCGAGTCGGATCTGCGCGACGCGATCGACGGCCTGTCCACCTGTGCCCTGCTGTCCGCGACCGAGTCACTGCTGAACCAGGCCTAGTGAGCGTCAGTCGGGTTCGCATCGTCGGACGGGCTGGCTGAATTGCCCGCCTCACCCTTCTTCGCATCGCGGACGGCTGGGAATTGCCCGCCTCAGAACCCTTCGGGTTCGCATCGTCGGACGGGCTGAGTAGCCTCTGACCGTGGCTCTCTACCGCAAGTACCGTCCCGCGACATTCGCCGAAGTGGTGGGGCAGGAACACGTCACCGAGCCGCTGTCGACCGCGCTGACCGCCGGCCGAATCAATCACGCGTACCTGTTCTCCGGCCCGCGTGGCTGCGGCAAGACCTCCTCGGCGCGCATCCTGGCCCGCTCGCTGAACTGCGTGCAGGGGCCGACGGCCACGCCCTGCGGAGTCTGCGACTCGTGCGTCGGGCTGGCACCCAAGGGATCCGGCAGTCATCGACGTCACCGAATTGGACGCGGCCAGCCACAACGGCGTCGACGACGCCCGCGAGCTGCGGGATCGGGCGTTCTACGCTCCAGCCGAATCGCGCTACCGGATCTTCATCATCGACGAGGCGCACATGGTCACGCCGCAGGCCTTCAACGCGCTGCTGAAGATCGTCGAGGAGCCGCCCGAGCATCTCATCTTCATCTTCGCCACCACCGAGCCGGACAAGGTGCTCACCGACCATCCGGTCGCGCACCCACCACTACCCCTTCCGGCTGCTCGCGCCCAAGACCATGCGAGGCCTGGTCGAACGAATCCTCGCCCAGGAGGACGTGGTCGTCGACGACGCCGTCTATCCACTGGTGATCCGGGCCGGCGGCGGTTCACCTCGCGACACGCTGTCGGTGCTCGACCAGTTGCTGGCCGGCGCCGAAGGCAATCGGGTCAACTACCAGCGGGCGCTGGGGCTGCTGGGCGCCACCGACATGGCGCTCATCGACGAGGCCGTCGACGCGCTGGGAGCCGGCGACGCCGGGGCGTTGTTCGGGGCGGTGGAGTCGGTGATCGACGCCGGCCACGACCCGCGACGGTTCGCCACCGACCTGCTGGAGAGGTTCCGTGATTTGCTTGTGCTGCAAGCAGTTCCGGACGCCACCACGCGCGGCGTCGTCGATGCGCCCGAAGATGTCCTAGATCGGATGCGTGAGCAGGCGGCCCGGACGGGACCGGCGACGCTGACCCGCTATGCCGAAGTGGTGCACGCCGGTCTGACCGAAATGCGCGGCGCGACGGCGCCGCGCCTGCTGCTCGAGGTGATCTGCGCGCGGCTGTTGCTGCCGTCGGCCAGCGACGCCGAATCGGCCCTGCTGCAGCGGGTCGAGCGGATCGAGACCCGGCTGGACATGTCCATTCCGGCCGAGGAGCAGCCGGTGCAGCAAGCCGCGTTTGTGCGGCCGTCGGCTGCGCCCGCTCAACCGCCGACACCCGCGTCGCCGGTTGCCGCCGCCGAGCCGGAGCCCACTGCCCGCGCCCGAGCCTCCACCGCCCGCGCCCAAACCGGCTGAGCCTGCCGCGGTCGAGCCCGCGCCGGCTGAGGAGACTCCAGCCACCGTGGGCTCAGCCGAACCGAATGCCGCCGCGGTGCGCACCTTGTGGCCGACGGTGCGCGACAAGGTTCGCCAGCGCAGCAGAACTACCGAGGTGATGCTGGCCGGCGCCACGGTCCGCGCGGTCGAGGGCAACACCCTGGTGTTGAGCCACGAATCGGCGCCGCTGGCCAAGCGGCTGAGTGAACAGCGCAATGCCGACGTCATCGCCGAAGCGCTCAAAGATGCGCTCGGCGTGGACTGGCGGGTGCGCTGCGAAACCGACGCCCCGGCAGCGCCGGCGCCGGCAGCGCCGGCTGCGCCATCTCGGCCCATCGAGCGTCCGCGCCGGGTGGTTCCGCCGCCACCTCCGCCGGCCGAACCGAGCGCCGACCGAGGAGTCGGATCAGCGGGCCGAAGAGGAGAGCATGCTGGCCGAAGCGGGCCAGGACGACGAGCTGACACCGCGTCGCGATCCCGAAGAAGCCGCTCTCGAGCTGTTGCAGAACGAGCTGGGCGCGCGCCGCATCGACAACGACTAGCCAGACCCCTCAGCACATCCGCGCGCGGTATCGCCCCGCACATGAAGAAAAGACTGCGGCGGCCCCGCGCGCTCTCGAGCAGACTAGTAACCCGTCAATTTCCTGCTAATAAGCCCAATAGGCGCAGCTCAGCTTTACTTAAGACCGATAACCTACTTCTAGTGTCTATATAAGTCAAAAAGTATGTAATACTCGAGATATGACAATGACGAGTATGTTGGGTCGGCGAGCCCCGCTTGGCACGTCAGGTGTAACGGAGTTGCGCAGTCGCACCATTGTCGACACTCGCGCCCTTCCCCACCCGCCGTTCCGGGTGCCGCTATTGGGGGATGTTCTCGGTCTGAACCCCCGCACTCCGTTCCAGTCGTCGCTGCCGCAGACGAAGAAGTTGGGACCGATCTCGGCGCGCAAAATGCTCGGCACCGAGATGGTCGCGGTCAGCGGACTTGATTTGGTCGACCGAGGTACACGACGAAACCCGGTTCGGCAAATATGTCGGCCACCACCTGACGCCGTTGCGTGAGGTGATCGGCGACGCCCTCATCACGGTCGAGACCGACAACCCGAATTGGAAACTGGCGCACGACATCCTGAAGCCGGCGTTCAGCCGTGAGGCGATGCGGGGCTACCACTCGATCATGCTGCAGGCGATCCGCGACATGCTCGATCACTGGGATGACGCGGCTGACACCGGGCGTCGGGTCGACGTCACCGAGGACACGACGCGGTTGGCCCTGGAATCCATCGGCCGTGCCGGATTCGGCTACTCGTTCGGCTCCTTCGATCGGCGCCGGCCGCATGCCTTCATCTCGGCCATGAACCGAATGCTGAAGTACGCCAGCTGGTCGACGTTCCCTTTGCTGACCGGGCTGCTGCGGCCGGCAATTCGTCGGTCTGGGGCGGTGATGGGTCGCATCGTCGACGACGTGATTGCCGCCCGCCGCGACGGCGTCGGCACCGGTACTCCCGACCTGCTCGACCTGATGCTGAACTCCACGCACCCGACCACCGGTCGCCGGCTGGATCCGGTCAACATCCGGCAGCAGGTCATCACTTTCATCGTCGCCGGACACGAGACCACCTCGGGCGCATTGTCGTTCGCGTTGTTCTACCTCACCCAGAACCCGGAGGTCCTGGCGCGGGCCAAGGCGGAGGTCGACAGCTTGTGGGGCATGTCGAACGACCCCCAGCCGGCCTACGGCGACGTCGCGAAGCTGCGGTACGTGCGGGCAGTGCTCGACGAGGCGTTGCGGCTGTGGCCGACCGCGCCTGGTTATCTCCGCGTCGCTCGCAAGGACACCGTGCTGGGCGGGCGCTACCGCATCAAAAGGGGGCAATGGGTTCTGGTGGTGCTGCCGCTCGTGCAGCGCGACCCGCAGGTGTGGCCGGAGCCCGAGCGCTTCGATCCCGACCGCTTCGCGCCGGGCCAGATGAAAGGCCGCGCGCACGCCTACAAGCCGTTCGGGACGGGTCAGCGGGCCTGCATCGGCCGACAGTTCGCCCTGCACGAGGCGGTGCTAACGCTCGCCATGATTCTGCACCGCTACGACCTGGCCGCGGACAGCGACTATCAACTGAAGATTGCGGAGTCAATCACCTTGAAGCCCAGGGGATTTCGAGTCGGGCTTAAAAAGCGGGCCGCGGCGTCGCGACGTGCAGCCGGTCGACACCGAATTGCACCGCCTCAGCGCGTAACGCTCGAGCGGCCACCTATACGCTGGTCGGCGAGATCACGTCCGCGCAGAGGAGTTACGCCTAATGGGACACGTCAGTGCAGCCAGCACGATCCTGATCAACGCTGAGCCCGCCGCCGTGCTGTCCGCCGTTGCTGACTATAAGGAAGTCCGGCCCAAAATCCTGTCGTCGCACTACCACGACTACCAGGTACTCGAGGGCGGGCAGGGCCAGGGAACGGTCGCCAGCTGGAAGCTGCAGGCCACCGAGTCGCGGGTCCGTGACATCAAGGCCAGCGTCGACGTCGCCGGTCACGCCGTCATCGAAAAGGACGCCAACTCGACGCTGGTCACCAACTGGACGGTGGCTCCTGCGGGCCCGGGTTCCAGCGTCACCGTCACCACTACGTGGACGGGTGCCGGTGGCGTGAAGGGCTTCTTCGAGAAGACCTTCGCGCCACTCGGACTGAAGAAGATCCAGGCCGAGGTGCTGGCCAACCTGAAGCGGGAAGTCGAGAGCTAAGCGCTCAGCGGGCGACCGTTTGGTTGCCCAGGAACGCTGCGACACCTCGGGCCACGGCGTCGGCGTACTTCTGTCGACCCTCGGGGCTTTCCATCAGTCCCGAGTCGACCGGGTTTTTCATGTTGCCGCACTCGACCAGGACCGACGGGTACTGCGCCAGGTTCAGGCCCGCCAGGTCCGCACGCCCGTAGAGGCCGTCCTGACCGATATAGCTGGCCGGCGGAATGCCCGACGCCTGCATCTGGTCGCGCATCACTCGCGCAAACTGCACCGCAGGGCCGGCCTGGGCCTGGTTGAGCGGTGGCGCGGAGTAGTTGACGTGAAAACCCCGTCCACTCGAAGGACCGCCGTCGGCATGGATGCTGACGATCGCGTTCGGGTGCAGCGCGTTGGCCATCGCGGCGCGCTGGTCTACGCACGGTCCGACCGTGGAGTCGTCGCCGCGTGACATGGCGGTCCGGGCGCCGAGCGCATTGAGCGCAGCGCGGATGCGCAGGGTGGTGTCCCAGGTGAAGGTGTGCTCCGGGTAGCCGTCGTTGGTCGTGGTTCCGCTGGCCTGGCAGTCCTTGGTGCCGCCGCGACCGGTGGGCACCTGGCGGCTGATGGATGCGTCGTTGGCGCCGTTGTGACCGGGGTCGAGGAACACGATCATGCCGGCGATACTGCCGGGCGCAGCGATCGCGCTCGGCGGTGCCGGGGTGATCGTGGCGACGGTGAGGACGCCGACCGCGGCCAGCGCCACAGGGGCTGCGCCACGCAGGCGACGGGGGACACGCAGGCGATCAGGTATGCGCACGGCGCCACGTTAGCCCGGCGCCGTCTACGCTTGGAACTCTGAACCGCCCGCACGACGCAGGCGAAACCAAGTCGATACCAATACGCAAGGGGACCGTCATGCAACCCGGAGGCCAGCCCGACATGTCGGCGTTGCTCGCCCAGGCTCAGCAGATGCAGCAACAACTGATGGAGGCCCAGAACCGGCTGATCAACTCCGAGGTACACGGGGAGGCCGGCGGCGGTCTGGTGGAAGTCACCGTCAAGGGCAGCGGCGAGGTCGTCGCGGTGAAGATCGACCCCAAGGTCGTCGACCCCGAGGACGTCGAGACGCTGCAGGATCTGCTGGTCGGCGCGCTCGGTGACGCCGCCGCGCAGGTCGCCGCCCTGGCGCAGGAGCAGCTCGGTCCGCTGGCCGGTGGCATGGGCGGCGGCGCACTGGGTGTTTGAAGGACCGGTCCAGGATCTGATCGACGAGCTCGGCAAGTTGCCGGGTATCGGGCCGAAGAGCGCCCAGCGCATCGCTTTTCACTTGCTCTCGGTTGAACCGCCGGACATCGACCGGCTCACCGCGGTGCTGACCAAGGTTCGCAACGGTGTGCGGTTCTGCGCCGTATGCGGCAACGTCTCCGACGACGAGCGCTGCCGCATCTGCGCGGATCCGCGTCGCGACGGCACGCAGGTATGTGTCGTCGAGGAGCCCAAGGATGTGCAGGCCGTCGAGCGGACCCGCGAATTCCGCGGCCGCTACCACGTGCTGGGCGGGGCGCTGGATCCGCTGTCCGGTGTCGGACCGGACCAGCTACGGATCCGGGAGCTGCTGAGCCGGATCGGCGAGCAGGTCGACGGGGTGGACATCACCGAGGTGATCATCGCGACCGACCCGAACACCGAAGGCGAGGCGACCGCCACCTACCTGGTCCGGATGCTGCGCGATATCCCCGGCCTGACCGTGAGCCGGATCGCGTCCGGTTTGCCGATGGGCGGCGACTTGGAATTCGCCGACGAGCTGACTCTGGGCCGCGCGCTGACCGGCCGCCGCGCGATGGTCTGAGACAGCGCTCAGTCACACCGGCAACTCTGGCACCGAGTCCGACCACTAGACCCTTTTCGGAATTGAGACCACGGGCGATATCACCCGTGACGCGTGATATCGCGGGTGCTCCCAAAACGAAAATAGAGTGGGCCCCCAGACGGCCCAGAGGTTAGACGCGAAGTCGCTCGCGGCGAAGCAACTCCACTTCGGGAAGCTCGAGCGGCGACAGCTCGCCGACCACGTGGGCGAGTAGTAGATCGGCGAACTCCGGATTTCGGGCCAGGCATGGCCCGTGCATGTAGGTCGCGAACACGCTGCCCTGCACCGCGCCGTCGATGCCGTCGCCCAAGCGGTTACCCGCGCCTTTGCGCACCGCGCCCAGCGGCGACGCGGCGTCGCCGAGAACCGTTCCGCCGCGGTGGTTTTCGAAGCCAGTCAACGGCGCGGTCAGCCCGGCCAGCTGTGGTGAGGTGACCAGCTCGCCGATCGTGCGCGCCGATTGCGGCGACGTGGTCAAGTCGAGCAGTCCCACGCCGTCGACGCGTTCGCCGGCCGACGTCTCGTACCAGTGTCCGAGCACCTGGATGGCCGCACAGATCGCCAGCACCGGCGCGCCGCGGCCCGCGGCCCGCTGCAGACCCGGGTACTGGATCAGGTGCTTGGTGGCCAGCCGCTGCGCATAGTCCTCGGCGCCGCCCAGCGTGTACAGGTCGAGGCTGTCGGGCACCGCGTCGGCCAGCGTGACCTCGACGATCTCCGCGTCGATGCCCCGCAGCCGCAGCCGTTGCCGCAGCACCGCCGCGTTTCCGCCGTCGCCGTAGGTGCCCATCACATCGGGCAGCACCAGACCGATCCGTACCACTGAGATCGAAGCGTCGCTAGCCATGGCGGGCCAATCGGCGCTGCAACTGCAGAAACGCGGTGTAGTTGGCGACCACTTCGACCGGCCCGGGTGGGCAGGACGCGATCGCCGCCATCGTGTCGTGCACCAGCGTGTGTTGGACATTGGCGTAGCCCAGCCGCACGGCCAGGTCGGTGCCGCGTTCGCCGGCGGCCACGACAGGGCTCCCTTGAAAGTTCAGCTCGAACTCCTCGAAGCGCACATCCCACAACCACGACAGGTCTTCGCCGTCGGGCACCTGCCCGTTGACCGCGATCACCACCCCGGCCGCGTCCTTGTTCACCATCGACAACGCTTCCTGCCACCCGGCGGGGTTCTTGGCCAACAGCATTCGCACGGCGTGATCGCCGACCTGAATCGTCCGGTAACGCCCAGCGACCTCGTCAACGCCGGCCACCGCGTCCACCGCGGCGGACGGGTCGGCGCCCAGTGCGACGGCGGCGGACACCGCCTGCGCGGCGTTACCCCGGTTCACCATCCCCGGCAGGGCCAGCTTCATCGACAGTGTCAATCCGTCTGGGCCGTAGAGCTTTTCGTCGTCGAACCACCACTGCGGGCTGGGTCTTTTGAAGTCGGCACCGGTGGAATACCAGTGCCCCTGCTCGCGGACGATCACCTCACCGCTGCGCGGACAGCTCACCGAATCGGCGGCCCAGCTGCCGCCGGCGGCAACCCAGACCACGTTGGCATGGTCGTAGGCGGCCGACGTCATCAGCACGTCGTCGCAGTTGGCCACCACGGTCGCCTGCGGGTGTGCGGCCAGGCCCGCCCGCAGGCGCCGCTCGATCACGTTGATCTCTCCGACCCGGTCCAACTGGTCGCGGGACAGGTTCAGCAGGATCAGAACGGCGGGCTCGACGGCGTCGGCGACGTGCGGCACGTGCATCTCGTCGACCTCGAGGACCGCGAGCTCGGCGGCCCGGTCAGCGGCCAGCGCGGCCACCAGCCCGGCGTCCATGTTGGCGCCCTCGGCGTTGGTGGCCACACCGCCAAGCGTGCGCAAGGCCGCCGCCGTCATCCTGGTGGTCGTCGACTTGCCGTTGGTGCCGGTGACGACGACGGTGCGTCGGTCGCGGCCGAGCTGCCGCAGGATCGAGGAGTCCAGGGTCATCGCGACCAGGCCACCGATCATTGCGCCGGCGCCGCGCCCGCTCACCCGGGACGCCCAGCGCGCGCCGGCCCCGGCGGCCAGGGCGAGTCGTCCTCGGGCGTTGATCACCCGAGGAAGTTTAGGTCGATCGCAAACTCGGCGCTTTTCCGAGTGCAGCGGGTCGGCCTGACGAAAGAGGTTGGCGACACGGCGCGCGGCGACCCGGCGATGTCGGCCGGGCGTGAAATCCTCGGTTCATGCGGGACAGTGCGGCGGCGCTACAGGCAGGGCCCTGGGGTCGCCCGGTTACCGAGCCGGGTGCCGGCTGGGCCATCATCGACGTCGAGACCTCCGGCTTCAAGCCCGGCAGCGCCCGCGTCATCAGCCTCGCGGTGCTCGCGCTCGACGCCGACGGCCGCGTCGAGCAGTCCGTGGTCAGTCTGCTCAATCCGGGCGTCGACCCGGGACCCACCCACATCCACGGGCTGACCGCCGAGATGCTGGAGGACCAGCCACAGTTCAGCGAGATCGTCGGCGACGTGGCCGAGCTGGTCCGCGGCCGAACGCTGGTCGCGCACAACGTCGCCTTCGATTACGGCTTCCTGACTGCCGAAGCGGAACTGGCCGGTGTCGAGCTACCGATCGACAGCGTGATGTGCACGGTCGAGCTGGCTCGCCGGCTGGAACTGGGCACCGACAACCTGCGGCTGGAGACCCTGGCCGCGCACTGGGGCGTGACGCAGCGGCGGGCGCACGATGCTTTCGACGACGCCGTCGTGCTGACCGATGTGCTGGCCGCCTCGCTGCGACGGGCGCGTCAACGCGACGTCTGGTTACCGGTCCGGCCCGTCACTCGTCGGCGCTGGCCCAGCGGCAGGGTCACCCACGACGAGCTGCGGCCGTTGAAGGTCCTGGCGTCGCGGATGCCCTGCCCGTATCCGAACCCGGGTCCCTACGTCGACGGCGGCCCGCTGATACAGGGCATGCGGGTCGCGCTGGCCTCCGAGGTGCAGCGCACCCACGACGAGCTGGTCGAGCGGATTTTGCACGCCGGTCTGTCGTACGCGGACGCGGTGGACCAGGAAACGTCGCTGGTGATCTGCAACGAACACCGCCCGGCTCGGGGCAAGGGTTACCAGGCCCACGAACTGGGTGTGCCGCTGCTGTCGGACGCGACGTTCATGGATTGCGTCGGCGCGGTGACGGGCGGCCCCGACGTGGTGCCCGCAGGCGAGCAATTCGCGCTGTTCTGATAGTCCGGCGGCCTGCCGATCAGCACTGCCCGTACGCGGCGCGGCTGTGTGCATGATCGATGCAATTCTGGTGACCGATAATAGAAAGCAGGAACACCGCTGAGATGGCGCCACCGATGACGAACGCTGCGGTGCCCAGCGCGATGCCGATCGTCGTGGTGCGCCTGTTGTCTGCTTCGCCACGCTTGATTCGTTTTCGCCCGCCGATCGCGAGTGCGACGGTGGCTACGCCGAAGACGATGCCGGCGAACGGAACCCAGCAAAACGCTACGGCAAGTATTCCGACGACCAGCGCCGCGATGCCAAGTTCGTTCCTGGGATGGGGCTGTGTGGTCTGGATGATCGTGTCCTCGTCGCCAGGTTTTTAAACAGCGTATGCGGTGACGACGAGATTTTCGCTGTAGTTGTGAGTGATGCCGGCGACGCGGCCCCGGGATTTCGCCGACACACGATGCCGACCATGTTCGGGCGCCTGGGCGGAGTGCCAAAGCGGGCCATCAACGCGAGCTGCGGATGGCCCGCATAAAGATTAAGTAGTTATAACCATTAAGAAAGAGAATTAATCCATGTAACCGGAAGCTTCCGCCGGGTAACCGGATGCGCGGACCGAGTCCTCGTAGGTGGCCAGGCGTGCCGTCCTGATCGATGCTCGGATGCTGCAAGGATCGGAATATGCCGATCACTGTCACCCGCCTTGCAGCAAGACCGCTGACGCGTTGCCTGGCAACGCTCGCAGTCCTGGCGACGGCGTGTGGGTGTTCGCACGACAACGGCTCGGGGGCAAAGACATCCGGCGTGCACGTCCCCGACCATTTCTGCAGCCTGCTCAGCGCAGCCGACATCAGCAAGGTGATGGGCAGTGCGTTCCCCGCGGCCGAGGGCAGCCAGTCCCCGAGCGAGGCGCAATGCACCTCCATCCCGACCGCGGGCAATGACGTCAGCTTCAAGCTGTACTGGAACAACGAGGACTGCATGGACGGCAAGCCCGCCGACAAGAGGTGCCTCGATTCCCAAGCCAAGGGCTTTCAGGTCAACAAGCAGAGCGCCGGCAACGTCCAAAATGTGGCCGGCCTGGGTGATCAAGCGTTCTGCTTCGTGGCTCCGCCCGCGACCGTCGACGTGCTCAAGGGCTGGATATACCTGATAGTCGGGGCCGACAGCTGCGTGCAGGCCCAAGCCCTGGCCGGAATGCTGCTGGCGAAGGTCTCGGCCTGAGGTCGGCAGGAGAGCGTAACGGCCTGCCGACGCTCCCTGAGAAAAAACCGTAATTTCGCCGAAGGTCTTCTACTTGCGGCGCTGCCGCTTCTACCATGAGGGCGCTCCTCCCGGTTCCAGACGCTCTGGCCGGGGCTCTGCTCACCACGCATCGCTGCGTTGCGGTGAAACCCTGAATATGCCCAGGGGGGCCTGACTTTATGTCGCGGAGGTCACTGTGGCGGACCGCTATCTTCGGATCATCGGCCAGCTAGTCGCGCAAATGACGGGAGCCAGTGCGTTCTCGGCGCCAAAGATCTATGAGCGGCTGCTCGCGCAACTCACCGAGATGTTCGAGGCCGACAGCGCGTTCCTGCGGCACGACAACCACACGCTCAAAGCCTCGATGCGGATTGCCGAGTGGCCGCACCAGTACCCGTCATCGCCGGCCAAGATCGAGTTCGTCGACAACGACGAGGTGCTGGCCGGGGACCTTCGAGCACCGACGGTGATTGCGGCCGGCGGATCGAAGTTTGCGCACTCCAGCGGTTTGGTGGCCCGCCACGGCGCAGCGTCTTCGATCGCGGTTGGGCCACTGCTCTGGGGCACTATGACGACCGGCGTGATCGGCCTGACCAAGTCGAGCGGCAGACAATGGGCATCCCAGGAAATCGATACTCTCGGCGTGGTGGCGGCACTGTTTGCCCAGTTGCAGGCCCGCATCGCCGCTGAGAGCCGCCTGCAACGGTTGGCCGAGCGCGACGAATTGACCGGCTTGCACAACCGTCGGGCACTCAACGCCGAACTACGTCGCAGATTGGCGGCGGGACGGTCCGGGCCCATCGCGGCGCTCTACGTCGATGTGGATCGGCTGAAGAGCGTCAATGATCACCTCGGGCACACCGCAGGAGACGAGGTCATCCAGGCATGCGCGGACCGGCTGATGGCCACGGCCGGCAAGCACGCGATGATCGCCCGAGTCGGCGGCGATGAATTCGTCGTCGTCCCCCAGCTGGCGATGTCGGCTGATGCCGCGGAAGCTTTGGGGCGCCGACTTCAGATGGCGGCGTGCCGCCCCGTTCAGGCTGGCGGTCGACTGGTCACCCGAACGGTCAGCGTCGGCGTTGCGGTCGGGATGCCCGGGGTCGACACCGGGCCCGATCTCCTGCGCCGGGCCGATCAAGCCGCGTTGGCCGTGAAGCAGAAAGGCGGGAACGCGGTCGTCTACGGTCACGAGCTGTCGACGCCGGAAGCGTCTCGACGTGAGATCGAGTTGGACTCGGCCGGCGTCGTCGAGGTGCAGTACCAACCCGAGGTCGACCTGCGTACCGGTGAGATATTGGCGGTCGAAGCGGTGCCGTGCTGGCGGCCCGCTCGCGGGTGGCCGGCAGATGCGTCTGCCGGTGCGGCCGAATTGCTACCCCTTCTGGGCCGATCGGATCGCAAGGTCGTGCGGCGCGCCTGTGGCGACTTCAGCCGGTGGCGATCCCGCGGCCTCGGACGCGATGTCACGCTGTCGCTCAACATCCCACCGACGCAATTGGCCGCCGACAGCTTCGTCGACATCGTGTCTTCGGCCATCGACGAATTCGGCATCGCCCCAGGCTCGATCCGCCTGGGGATCGGTGAGCACGCGATAGCGCGCGACATCGAGAATGCTCAGATGATCCTCGCGAGGTTGAGGGACATCGGAGTTCGCATCGCCATCGCCGACTTCGGCGGTGGGGATATGGCGCTGTCGCAGCTGAAATCGCTTCCGACCAACACGCTCAAGATCAACAACGCATTCACGCGCGAGCTCGGTGACAACGCCGCCGATTTGGCGGTCGTACGAACGATTATCGCTGTCGCCGAAACGGTCGGGCTGGAATTGACCGCGCAGGGCGTCGAGACCTCCGAGGCCGCCGCCATGCTGCTACGCCATGGCTGCAACCGGGCCCAGGGACCTCTGCTGTCGAGTCCGGTCTGCAGCGACCTGATGGAGTCGTTGCTCTCTCGCCGTCGAATACCTCTGCCGCACAAGGTCATCGATGAATCCATCAAACTTTTCCCGGTGGAGACCTTCAGCGCGACAGCCTTCGCCGAACGGGCGGCGGAGACTGCCGCGAGCTGAAAGCCGCTGTCAGCTCCGTGCGGCGCGGTTGACCGCCGACACCACGGCGCGCAACGACGCGGTGGTGATCGACGGCGCGATGCCGACGCCCCACACCGTCTGACCTCTGATCGACGCCTCGACGTACGCCGCGGCCTGCGCGTCCTCGCCGCCGCTCATGGCGTGCTCGGAGTAGTCCAGCACGGACACGTCGAAGTCGATGGTGGCCAACGCGTCGACGAACGCGGCAAGCGGCCCGTTGCCCGAGCCGCTGATCTCGGTCTCGGCGCCATCGACCTTCACCGTCGCGGCGATCTTGGTGACGCCGTGGTCCTCTTCGGAGGCGTCGACGCGTTGCTTCATCCGTTCCAGCGGTCGGATCGGCGCGATGTACTCGTCGTTGAAGGCATCCCACATCTCTTTGGGAGTGACCTCGCCGCCGTCCCCGGCTGTGCCCTCTGCGATCTCTTGAATCACCTTCGAAAACTCGATCTGCAGCCGCCGCGGCAGCGCCAGCCCGTGGTCGGCCTTCATGATGTAGGCCACGCCGCCCTTACCGGACTGCGAGTTGACCCGGATCACCGCTTCATAGGTACGCCCGACATCGCGCGGGTCGATCGGCAGATAGGGCACCTGCCACAGCATGTCGTCGACATCGGAGTCGGCCTCGTCGGCGGCGACCTTCATGCTGTCCAGGCCCTTGTTGATGGCGTCCTGGTGGCTGCCGGAGAAAGCGGTGTAGACCAGATCGCCGCCGTACGGGTGACGTTCGGGCACCGGCAATTGGTTGCAGTACTCGACCGTGCGGCGGATCTCGTCGATGTTGGAAAAGTCGATCTGCGGGTCGACGCCGCGGGAGAACTGGTTGAGCCCCAGCGTCACCAGGCAGACGTTTCCGGTGCGCTCTCCGTTGCCGAACAGACAGCCCTCGATCCGGTCGGCGCCGCCCTGGTAGCCCAATTCGGCTGCGGCGACGGCAGTTCCGCGATCGTTATGTGGGTGCAGACTCAAGATGACCGAGTCGCGTCGTCTCAGGTTGCGGCTCATCCACTCGATCGAGTCGGCGTAGACGTTCGGCGTCGCCATCTCGACGGTCGCCGGCAGATTGAAGATGATCGGATTGTCCGGTGTGGGTTGGATGATGTCGCCGACCGCGTCACACACCTGCTTGGCGTACTCGAGTTCGGTGCCGGTGTAAGACTCCGGCGAGTACTCGAAACGCCATTGCGTGCCAGGGTATTTGGCGGCCTCCTCGACGCATTTGCGGGCACCGTCGGTGGCGATCGCCTGGACCGCGGCCCGGTCGGCCCGAAACACGACCCGGCGCTGCAGGATTGACGTCGAGTTGTAAAAGTGCACGATCGCTCGATGCACACCCTCGCAGGCCAAAAAGGTCCGCTCGATCAGTTCGGGCCGGCACTGGGTCAGCACCTGGATGGTCACGTCGTCGGGAATCGCGCCCTCAGTGATGATCTCGCGAACGAAATCGAAATCGGTCTGGCTGGCCGACGGGAAACCGACCTCGATTTCCTTGTAGCCCATGCGAACCAGCAAGTCGAACATCCGGCGTTTACGTGCCGGGCTCATCGGATCGATCAGCGCCTGGTTGCCGTCACGCAGGTCCACCGCGCACCACAGCGGCGCTTTCTCGATGACCTTGTCGGGCCAGGTGCGGTCGGCCAGACGGACGGGCTCGACCTCGTCGGCGAACGGTCGGTACCGGCTGACCGGCATCGAGGATCCGCGCTGGGTGTTCCACGCGGGTTGACCGTCGTTGGGCGGACCCGCGGGTTGGGTGATGGTACGGCTGGAAGTGAAAGCGTCGGGGGATTCGCCCAAATCGGATTGGGAGAAGCTGGAAGGTTTGGTCACGGTGTCGCTCCGGTTGTGAGGGGAGGGGCTCGTAAGGCCCCGAATGATCTAGACCGGCACATCGCGAACACCCGCGACAGGAAGCCGGTCTGGATCAGGCCCTGTCGCGGCGTCCGAGAAGGAGCACCCGCTGCACGTCGGCTACTGTACCGCGCCGACGTGGCTGGCCAAAACCCCCGGCAGCTACTTCGTCGCCGGGACGATCCGCACTGGGATGTCGGTGTTCTCGTCGGTGTAGTAGCTCGCGCACACCCGGTGGTAGCCGTCGGCGATCTGCATGGCCACCCCGCTGTCGAGGTCCCCGCGCACGACCAGGATCGGTGAGAGCCGCTTGCCCTTCTTGATCTTCTTCAGGTCCAGCTGCACGTGTGGGTTGTCTCTCGGCAACAGCGCCAGCTGCGAGGCACGCAGCAGGTCCTTGGCTTTCTTGTGCACTACCGGGGACTGCTTCAGGGCCGCCACGATCTCGCTGATCTGCGCCGCCGGGGCCAGTAGAGCGAGGTAGTCCGCCGCTGCCGGGTAGTCGTGCTCGTCGGGTTCGTCTCCCCACAACACCGCGGTGCCATCGGCCATTGCCCTCGCCTTTCCTCGTGCGTCTGCTCCCTCTGCATATCAGACGCGACGACGCCGTGGGCGTTTCATGGCACGGGGAGGGGTCGCCGCGGCTTTGGTCGTGTCGGTGAGCGTCACCTTGAACTGCATGGCTCGATACGGCCACCCGGTCGCGGTGTCCCACTGCGATACGACCAGGCCGACCCCGCCGGGAGCATCCAACGTCGAGCCGGGCAGGACGTAGCCGCCGTACAGCTGGGCGACCTGATTGTTGGCCAGATCTTGGGCATCCCAGCTACATCCGACCAAGGGTGTCTGGATCGCAGCCTGGTAGAGGTTCGCGGTCGGGGAGTCGATCGTGCGGTAGCCCAGCGCGTACTGGGAGGACAGGAATCCGCCAAGGATCCATGTGCCGCTGTCCAGTCGGCGCAGCGTCAGCTCGCCCCAGGTCTCCGTCGGTGGCGTGATCGGTGTGGGCGTGTTGTCCCAGCCCCACTGGCTGCCGTCCCAGCCCCACCCCGAGTACTTGCCGCCGTCGCCGATGTCGCCGGGACGCACGCGTCTCAAGATGATGCCTTTGTCGCGCTGAAATCCGGTGGACACCACGTAGACCCACCCGTCGTCGGGGTTGTAATCCCACGACCACAGTTGCGCGTAGCCGTTGTCCATCGATGCGGGGAACGTCGCTTGGGGGCCCATTTCCTGCCACGTGACGCCGTTGTCGGTCGAGCTCCAGATGCCGGTCCAGATCACGTTGCCAAAGCCGCGGTTGACGATCGCGTGCAGGTACATCGTCTGCCCGATCACCAGCAGGTCGGAGGGAATCACGGTGCTGATCCCGCCTTGGTTCCACGGTGAGCTGTCGTGCACGTAGGGCCACAGCTGGTCGGCATAGTTGGGAGTTGCGCCGGCCGCATCCTGGTACCGGATGCGGGTTTTCGCGTCCCCGGTCCCGATCAGGGCGACCGGGGCCCGCCAGTCGCCCTGGCCGACGCTGTCTCCGGAGAACGTGTCTCCGAACACGCTCACCAGGTTTCCGTTGGGTGCCACGGCGCAGACACCCAGATCGGTGCCGGTCACTCCCCACCCATCGGTCATACCCGGCCCGGTGATGTCGCCGAGGTAGCCCTCGACGGGCACCGCGACTGCGGCTGTTCTTTTCGTGCGCGGCCGTCGTGCACTTGTCGATGCGGCTGCGGTGGAACGGCTTTCGCGCTGCCACCGATATACCGTCGAGTCGCTGAGGCCGGCGCTGGCGGCAACGACGCGGACCTTCTCGCCGGCTTGCAGCCGCCGCAATACTTGGCTTCGTACCTTGGCCGTATCGGTTGACATCGGGATCCTCGCAGACTCGTCGATTCACATTCAGCTGAGGTTGGCGATCACTGCCCAGGTGCCGATAGCCGACCCGATCGTAGTCCAGTAGCCGTAGCGCTTGTAGATCTGATTGGCCCAGCGTCGCTGGGTTTCGATATCGCCGATGTCCGACGACACCTGCGGCTCGCTGGCGTTGCGAATCGAGCACCACAACGGTGGACTGGGCAAGTCCGCCAACGCCAACGGCAATGTGGCGTCATCCATTTCTTCGGTTCGGGCGTCCGGGTAGTTGCGGACGATCCCGAAAGTGTCGGTGCTGTTGGCAAAGCCGAAGTAGTCGACGGTCTCCACACCGCCCGCCGAGGCGCCGAACGTCAGCACCGGCGGACGTAAGGCGACCGGGAACAGGTGCCCGGCGTTGGGCGCGGTCAGGGCACCGAAGATCGACGCATAGCTTTCGGCGTGGATCGCGGCTCCGGTGAAGAGTCGCTGCGCCCATGGCTTGCTCTTGAAGTCTTTGGTGCAGTTGAACTTGGCGTTGGTGACGACGAATACGTCGCCGAGTTGAGTCTCGGCGCCGATGCCCCCGGCGGTTCCGGTGGAGATGACCAGGCTTGGTCGTGCCTCGTCGATGATCTGGCGCCAGAACGCCACGATCGGAGCCGAAATCGCGTCGGTCGCCAGGTGCAGTTCCGACTTGATCAGCAGCACGTCAACCTCGCCGATCTTGGTCCGCGCCACATACCCCAGGCAGCCGGCCTGCCGGGCGGGCGAGCGGGTGGTCAGCTGCGGGACGTAGGTATCCCACTGGTGCGCGTACGGCTTCCAGGTGGTGCTCGGCATCCCGGGCGTCAGCGCGTCAGCCAACGCCTGGCCCTCGGCCACCGTCCACGTGACGACGACGACATCGGCACGCGGCAGGGGTTGGTTGGCTGCGAGGTCGTAGACCGTGCCCTGTGGAGTGAGGCCGTCGGGCCACGGGATCGGCGCGAGCGCTGCATGCGGTGCGCGATAGATGATGCGCTCGAGGGCGTAGTCGTTGATCGGGAACGTTCTGCCCGACGGGATGTCTTCGAGTTTGTTGTCGTCAATCCGTGCGCTCGACATGGCGGTAGTACCTTCCGGTGCGGGTTTTTCGGGTTGGGGGCAAGCCTCTCGGTTGCTGACGTCCGCGGCATGCGTAGCGCGCTACTCGTTCTTCGACCGGGCAGTCGCCGGTACCCGCTGACCCGAGACGTGCGTCACAGCCGGCCCGCGCTACCTGTTGCGCTGCGGTCACTGAGTGAGAAGTCAGGTAGTCCGGTACGCACGCCATCCCCTGGCCTACGTACCTACGGTCGACGAACCACCACACCACCAGGAGGATGAGATGACCGTTTTGCAGGACAAGCGTCCCGCCAAAACCGCTGAGAAAGCTCAGGATTGGAGCCACGTACGTGGCTACGGCTGGCGACCGCAGCTGCCGGACGCCCGGGACAAGATGTACGCCCGCAAGCTGGAGAACCTACCGCCCGCGGCCGACTTGCGGCCTTCGATGCCACCGGTATACGACCAGGGCCAGCTCGGGTCGTGCACCGGCAATGCCATCGCAGGCGCGATGGAGTACGAGCGGGATCGTCAGGGGCTGTCCGATTTCGTCCCCTCGCGACTGTTCATCTACTACAACGAACGTGCGCTGGAAGGCACAGTTGCCAACGATGCCGGCGCGATGATCAGGGACGGCATCAAGGTGGTCAACACCCAAGGCGTCTGCCCGGAGACACTGTGGCCGTACGACATCGCGATGTTCGCGGTGAAGCCGCCCCAGCGCTGTTATGTCGCCGCGACCACGGACAAGGCGGTTCAGTACGAGTCGATCCAGACGCTGGGTGATCTCAAAGACGCCATCGTGTCGAATTTGTCGGTGGTGTTCGGTTTCACCGTCTACGAGAGCTTCGAATCGCAGGCCGTCGCGCAGACCGGTGTGATGCCGATGCCCAAGCTACCCGGTGAGTCCGTCGTCGGTGGCCACGCAGTGCTGGCGGTCGGCTACTCGGACGCCAAAGGTCAAGTCATCGTTCGTAACTCGTGGGGACCCTCGTGGGGCGACCACGGCTACTTCTACATGCCGTATCAGTACCTGACCGGATCCAAAACCAATTCGGACAGCTCGCAAATCAGCCACAAGAACTTGGCCAGCGATTTCTGGGCGATCCAGGCGGTGTCGTCGTAGTCAGTGACGAGGCGATTGAACACACGGACTAGTACCGCTAGTCCGGATCCCTCATCCGGATTAGCGGTACTATCCGTGCTCGTGGACACTCGGTCCTGGCCGATCGTGCGTCGGGAGGACGAATTCGGCGCTATTCGCTCGGCTTTGGCCGGGGGAAAAGACTTTTCCGGCATCGTGCTGTTCGGCGATGCCGGGGTCGGCAAGACGACCCTGGCGCGGGCCGTCACCCAATCGATGACGACGCCGGTGCACTGGGTGGCCGGAACCGAGTCGGCCCGGTCAATTCCGTTGGGAGTCTTCGCGCACCTGGTCGGCCCGGCCGCCTCGCGTGATCCGATCGCCGGCCTGGCCGCCGCCCGCGAGACGATTCACGCCGCGGAGCACTCGATTATCGGCGTCGACGACGCTCACCTGCTCGACCACCTCTCGGCGACGCTGGTGCACCAGCTGGCGCTGGAGGGATCGGTTCGAATCGTGGCCGCGGTCCGTGACGGAGAGGTGGTGCCCGATGCCATCACGTCGTTGTGGAAGGACGGCTATCTCAAAAGGCTGCGGCTGACGCCATTCAACAAAAAGCAATGCCTGGGGTGGGTGGAGGAAGCGCTCGGCGGGCGGCTGGAGGGCCTGTCGGGGGATCTGATGTGGACCGCATCGTGTGGCAACGCGCTCTACATCCGGCATCTCGTCGAGGGCGCGCTGGAAGCCGGCACGCTTCGGCAAGTACGTGGGGTCTGGCAGCTGCGCGGCCGGACCGCGGTGACGTCCGAGCTCGCGTCATTGCTTGACGCGCGGATCGAGCAGCTGCCCGAGGACGAGGCGCACACGCTGCAGTTGCTGTCTTTCGCCGAGCCGCTCGCCCTGGACACGCTGTCGACGCTGGTCGGTGGCGAAACTCTGGAGGCCGTCGAGCGCCGGGGATTGATCCTCGTCGTCGAGGACGGTCCCGCACTGAACGTCCGGTTCACTCACCCGCTCTACGGCGAGGTGATCAGGCGCGGTCTTGGCCGGGCCGCCACCCGCCGAGTCAAAGGCGAGTTGTTCACCGCGATGCAGCATCAGCCGATTCGCGCACCCGCGCAACGTATTCGGCTGGCGGAGTTGGCGCTCGACAGTGACGCGGCCGCCGACACCGAACTGTTCGCGGCCGCCGCTCAGGACGCGATCGCGCTGACCAACATCACGTTGGGCGAACGCCTGGCGCGTGCGGCGGTGGATCGCGGCGGCGACCTGATTGCCAGCGAACTGCTGGCGCGTTCGCTGCTGTGGCAAGGCAAACCGGGCGAAGCCGAAGAGATCCTGACCGCATTCGATCCCGATGAGATGAATGAGCTGGATCTGGTGCGGTGGGGCATGGCGCGCATCGCCAACCTGCACTGGGCGATGGGCGATGCCGCGCGGGCCGACGAGGTCCTCCGTCTGCTGCAGAGTCGGGTCACCCACCCCGCGCTGCGGCTGGTGGTGGAAGGGGTTGCGTCGACAACCCGCGCTTTCGAGAACCTGCTCGATGAGGCCGCCGTGGCGTCGCAGGTCGTGTTGGACGACGCGACGGCTTCGCCGCCGGCGGTCGAATGGGCCGTGTTCGGCGGGACGCTGGCCGCGGCGCTGAGCGGACGCGTCGACGACGCGGCGGCGATCGTCAAACGCGGCCGCCAGATCGAGAACAAGGTCGACGGCCTGCTGCGCTATCCCACCGCGTACGGCGAGATTCGCGCCCTGACGTTGGTCGGCGATTTCGACGAGGCGGAAGCGCGCTCCGGCGACATCGGTCAGATTTCGTCGCCGGGCCAGTACCTGGCGTGGGGCATGGCCAACGTTCTGGTCGGCACGGTGGAAGTGGCCCGAGGTCGGTTCGGTTCCGCCGCACCCCGGATGGAGGAAACCGTCGCCGCGTTGGCCGCGGAGTCCGCAGCCTCGTGGAGCTTTCCGGCCGGAATGCTGTTGGCGCAGTCGCACTGCGTGCTCGGGAACGTTGACGCGGGCGCCAAGATCGTCGGCGAACTGCGCGCCAAGGTCGGCCGCCACGTGGCCGTCTTCGAGCCGCAGTTCCGTCTCGTCGAGGCGTGGCTTGCCGCGGCCGAGGGGCACGTCAGCGGGGCGGTGATCACGTGCCCTGGAAGCAGCCGACCTGGCCAAGGAGTCCGGACAACGGGCAGTGGAGATGTTCGCTCTGCACGATGCGGCCCGGTTCGGCGACCTCACGTCGCTGCAACGACTTGTCGGCGTCGCACAGAACATCGGCGGCCGGCTCGCAGGAGTCTATGCCGCGTATGCGGCCGCCTTGCTGGAGTCGAACGCAGACGAATTATTGTTCCGCCGCAGAGCGATTCGAGGAAATCGGGGCGTTGCTGTCGGCCGCGGACGCGATGGCTCAAGCCGCTGCGTTGTTCAGGACGGCTGAGGACCGGCGCCGGGCCCAGGATGCGGCCGCGGCCGCCGACCGGCTCGCCGAGGCCTGCGGTGGCGTGCAGACGCCGGCTCTGGAGATGGCGTCGCAGCCCCTGCCGTTGAGCCCGCGTGAACGCGAGATCGCCAACTTCGTCGCGCAGGGCCTGAGTAACCGCGACATCGCCGACCGACTGGTCGTGTCGACGCGGACGGTGGAGGGCCACATCTACCGGGCCTGCATCAAACTCGACGTCACCGACCGGGAGGGACTGGCGCTGGTGATCCGCCGGGGCCGCGGCAGCTGAGAGGCGGCCGCGAGGGCCTGTCGGTCCTGGTGAGTCGGTCGGCGGTGAGCAACCGACTCCGTCACACGTATTCTGTCTGTCGACCTATTACTTGCCAGTACTGACACCTGAGAGAGCAACAGTGGCGCTCGTCGTGCAGAAATACGGCGGATCGTCGGTGGCCGACGCCGAACGTATCCGTCGCGTCGCCGCACGCATCGTCGAAGCCAAGAAGCAGGGCAACGACGTCGTCGTGGTGGTCTCCGCGATGGGTGACACCACCGACAACCTGCTGGATCTGGCCCAACAGGTGTGCCCGGCCCCCCCGGCCCGCGAGCTGGACATGCTGCTCACCGCCGGCGAGCGAATCTCCAACGCGCTGGTCGCGATGGCCATCGAGTCGCTCGGGGCGCAGGCCCGATCGTTCACCGGCTCGCAAGCCGGCGTCATCACCACCGGCGCGCACGGCAAAGCCAAGATCATCGACGTCACGCCGACCCGGCTGCAGGCGGCCCTCGACGAGGGCCGGATCGTGCTGGTGGCCGGGTTCCAGGGCGTCAGCCAGGACACCCGGGACGTCACCACGCTGGGCCGCGGCGGCTCGGACACCACCGCGGTCGCGCTAGCCGCGGCGCTGCACGCCGACGTCTGCGAGATTTACACTGACGTTGACGGCATCTTCAGCGCCGACCCGCGGATCGTCCCCAATGCCCGCCGGCTGGACACGGTCACCTTCGAGGAGATGCTCGAAATGGCCGCCTGCGGAGCGAAAGTACTCATGCTCCGCTGCGTGGAATACGCCCGCCGCTACAACATCCCGGTTCACGTCCGCTCGTCGTATTCGGACAAGCCGGGCACCATCGTCACCGGATCGATCGAGGACATACCCATGGAAGAACCCATCCTGACTGGCGTCGCACACGACCGCAGCGAGGCCAAGGTGACCGTCGTTGGCATCCCGGACCACCCGGGCTATGCCGCGAAGATCTTCCGAGCCGTCGCCGACGCCGACGTCAACATCGACATGGTGCTGCAGAACGTCTCCAAGATCGAGAACGGCAAGACCGACATCACCTTCACCTGCCCCCGCGACGCCGGCCCGGCCGCGGTCGCGAAGCTGGACTCGCTGAAGAACGAAATCGGCTTCAGCCAAGTGCTTTACGACGACCAGATCGGCAAGGTGTCGCTGATCGGCGCCGGCATGCGCAGCCACCCCGGCGTGACCGCCACGTTCTGCGAAGCGCTGGCTCAGGTCGGCGTCAACATCGACCTGATCTCCACCTCGGAGATCCGGATCTCGGTGCTGTGCCGCGACACTGAACTAGACAAGGCCGTTGTCGCGTTACACGAAGCATTCGGCCTCGGCGGTGCCGAGGAGGCCACGGTGTATGCGGGGACAGGACGTTAGATATGGGCGCCAATAGGGTGTCGATCGGTGTAGTGGGCGCCACCGGCCAGGTGGGCCAGGTGATGCGCAAGTTGCTCGACGAGCGTGATTTCCCGGCGACCGATGTGCGGTTCTTCGCCTCGGCCCGCTCGCAAGGGCGCAAGCTGCCGTTCCGCGGCCAGGAGATCGAGGTCGAGGACGCCGAGACGGCCGACCCGACCGGTCTGGACATCGCGTTGTTCTCCGCCGGCGCGACGATGTCGCGGGTCCAGGCGCCACGGTTCGCGGCGGCCGGTGTGACCGTGATCGACAACTCATCGGCCTTCCGCAAGGACGCCGAGGTGCCGTTGGTGGTGTCCGAGGTCAACTTCGCCGACGCGAAAAACCGGCCGAAGGGCATCATCGCCAACCCCAATTGCACGACGATGGCCGCGATGCCGGTGCTCAAGGTGCTACACGACGAGGCCCAGCTGGTCCGTCTGGTCGTGTCGAGCTACCAGGCCGTCTCCGGCACCGGGCTGGCCGGGGTGGCCGAGCTGGCCGAACAGACCCGCGCCGTCATCGATGACGCCGAGCAGCTGGTGCACGGTGTCTTCCCTGGCAGCGCCGTGCGATTTCCCGAGCCGAAGGCCTATGTCGCGCCGATCGCGTTCAACGTCGTCCCGTTGGCCGGCAAGCTGGTCGACGACGACTCCGGTGAAACCGACGAAGACCAGAAGCTGCGTTTCGAGAGCCGCAAAATCCTCGGCATTCCGGACCTGCTGGTCAGCGGAACGTGCGTGCGGGTGCCGGTGTTCACCGGTCACTCGCTGTCGATCAATGCCGAATTCGCGCAACCACTTTCGCCGCAGCGCGCTCGTGAAATCCTCTCCCACGCGCCGGGGGTGAAGGTAGTTGACGTGCCGACACCGCTGGCTGCCGCCGGTGTCGACGAGTCGCTGGTCGGCCGGATCCGGCGCGATCCCGGTGTGCCCGACGGACGCGGGCTGGCCCTGTTCGTCTCGGGGGACAACCTGCGTAAAGGCGCGGCGTTGAACACTATTCAGATCGCCGAGCTGCTCGCCGCGCAGCTGTGATTCGAGGGTGAGCCTCGCCCGTCGCTCACTTGTGGTCGCGGCTCTAACGTGTCTTCCTGTCTGCCAAGGGTTTTCGCGCGCTCACGCCGATCCACCGGCCCCGATGCCACAGCCGGTGCTCTCGTCCCTGGCACCCGGCGAGGTGGTCCGCATCGGCCCGGCCGCGGGCACCGGCACACCGACCCGCGACTACGGCATCGGCGCCACCGACCTGTGCGTGTTTCTGGAATTCCCGACCGATGTCGTTCAGCTATGCGGCGACAGCTTCGCCGGCCAGGGCGTGGGCTTCGGTGGCTACTACTCACCGGTCGCCCTGCGGGTGGACACGTCGTCCGTCGACGATCCGGACGGGGTGAAATACACCGGGGTCACCGGTGTCACCGAGCCGCTGCTGGCCGACCCGACCCCGTCCGGCGCATCCCAACTGCCGGCCGGCGTCGTGCAGATCAACCGGCAGAATTACGTGTTGATCACCACCACCAAAGACCTGGTTCCGCAGAGCTCGCGCCTGGTGAAAGCCGAACCGATGCAAGGGCTTTGGCAGACGCTTCCGGGATCGGTCCGGGAGGCCGACTATGCGGGCGGCCGGCAGTCGCAGATCAGCGGATACTACGACCCGATACCGACCGCCGAGTCGCAGACCGGCTGGGTGTACATCGTCGCCGACAGCTTCGACCGCAGCCAGCCGATGGTGCTCTACCGCGTCGCGCCGGAGAATTTCGGTGATCGATCCCGCTGGCAGGGTTGGGCGCCCGGCCCCGACGGGGGATGGGGTAAACCTCCAACACCGTTGTGGGGCGACATGATTGGCGAGATCAGCTTCACGCAGATCGACGGCAAGCCGGTGTTGTCGTATTTCAACTCCACCACCGGAAACATGGAAGTGCGGGTGGCCGACGACCCGACATCGCTGGGCAGTGCGCCGGTCACCACCGTTGTCCAGCACGACGATTGGCCCGAGCCCGCGGAAAGCCTTCCGCCGCCGCATGACAACCGGTTGGCGCAGCCGTACGGCGGCTACATCTCGCCCGGGTCGACACTGGACGAAGTGCGGGTGTTCGTCAGCCAGTGGCACAACACCGACGCACGGGCGCGCTCGCCGTACCGGGTGATCCAGTTCGCGGTGAACCCACTGAAGCCCTAGTCAGAAGGGCTTTGGTGTCGGTCCGCAGTTCTTCGGCAGCAGCGTGAAGCGCCTCGTCGATGAGCTTGCTCGCAGCTGCCCGCATCCGGTCGCGGGCGTTCGGCCACAAGTGGCAGTCGGTGTCCAACCTGATCGGCAGAGGTTTGGTCCACCTCGCTTACCTAGTGGGGTCAACTCGGGCGTCGGTCTCTTGGTCGAGGCCGAAGACCTGTACTTCGGCTGACTTTCCTTTCAGCGCATGGAATCCCCGGTCGGTGAGGCCGGGTGGCCGGGTAGTCAGGGCGTCGACGGTGTGGTGGGTGAGGAGGATCGCGTCACCGGTGGTCTTGGTGAGCTGCTCGACGCGGGCAGCGACGTTGACCGTGTCACCGATAAGGGTGAACTCCAGCTTGCCTGCACCGCCGATGGTCCCGGCGATCACCACCCCGGTGTTGATCCCGATGCCGATGCGCAGCGCACCGTCGAACTGCTCGGCGACAACGCGATTAATCAGCATCGCGGCCGACACCGCAGCATCGGCATGATCGGCAAGGTCGTTGGGGGCACCAAAGACAGCCAATGCGCCGTCGCCGAGGAACTTGTTGACGTGCCCCCGGGCCTCGACGACCGCAGGGACCACGATGTCAAACAAGGCATTGAGCCGCGCGACGGTGTCCTCGGCGGTGTTGGCCTCGGCGAACGGGGTGAAGTCGCGGACGTCAACGAACATCACCGTCACCGCGCGGCGCTCCCCGGTGAAAATATCGTCGCCCTGCTCAAGTAGCCGTGCCGCTAGAGCTGGATCAACGTAGGTTCCGAAGGCCGCCTGAAGTCGTTGCCGCTCAGCCAATCCGGCCTGCATGCGATTGAACGACGCCGCCAGCGCACCGAGGTCATCGTCCTGAACCACTGGCAGGCGCTGGCTGTAGTCACCGGCCGCAACGCGTTCAGTTCCTGCGGCAAGGTCGCGAATGGGGAGCAGGGACGGCGAGAACACGGCGCCGACGGTCGTCGGTACCGCGAAGCCGAGCGTCAACGCGCACGCGATCATCAAGGAGAGCACTGGTTCCCCATTGGCGCGACCGAGCAGGACTGCCAGCAGCGCGGCACCGATCGCGAACGTGAACGCGACCGCGAGCATGGACGCGTTCGACCATGCCGCAAAAGTCGGGCGCGTGCGAGGCAGGGAGTCACCGATTCCCGTATCACCGCCGAGGGCAACCCTGACCGGCCGCATCGATCCTTCGACGAAGCTGTGCACAGCGAGCAGCTGGCCGCCAGCTCCGAGGGCAGCCTCCACAAGCCCGTACTGCACGAGCCGTGACCCCGTCGCCCCGGCGATCACACCAACAACGACCCCTAGCAGGGCGCCCCCCACCGCGTTGGTCGCCAAAGCGCGAACAATCATTCCCCGAGCCCAGATGTAGGTAGCGTCCAGCGCCCTTCCCCGATCGACCTCGCGACCGGCTGCCCACCGCTCCACAACGCGGATCCGTCCCAGACCGGGAAGAACTATCACGTACTGCTCCACCAGCACGGCGACAACGGTGACGGCGGCCGCCTCAACGTAGTGATCGGACTTCTCGAACGCGAGAACGACAATCGAGAACAGAAGGTAGACCTGCAGCACCAGGGGGACGCCGATTGCGAACATCGCCCACGAGTACCTAGCCCCGTACCGATCCCACACCCACTGCCAGACGCGATCCATGCCTGAGATTAAGCGCGCGGCCACGTTGTCATCCGCAAACACGCATCGATATCGCGCCGACGACGGCTCCGATGTTTGCGTCGACCCGCTCTAACCCTGGTCGGAGATTAAAGTTCATCCGGGCCGCGGCTCATAGCTGTTACATAAGTTGTACCCAGCAGAACCTATTCGTCGCTCCGCATCATTTCAGGTATGAGCGAAACACCTGACACCCCAACCACACCGACCACAGTCGCCACAGAGCCGGCGACACTGGCGGTCAAACCCTATTGGCTCTATCGATTCGCGGCGTGGGTCGGAATCGTCGCCGGCATCGTGTTCATCGTCTTGAGCGTCTTCTTTGCCGGCTTCAAGGTCGCCCACCTGGGCCATCACGGATGCCATCACCACGGGTGGCACCACCACTCGATGATGCAGGGCGGCCCGCAGCACCACGGCCAGGGCGCTGGGTTCCACCACGGCCAGGGCGAATTCCACCACGGGTTCGGCGGTCCGGGACCGTCGCAGACACCGGAATCGGTCTCTCCGTCGTTGGCTCCGGCACTGCCGTAGCCCCAGCTTTCCACCAGCCCGGCGTCCCCAGGGGGCGCCGGGCTCTCTATTTTGGGTACCCCACCCCGGTAACGGACCAGTCGCGGACGCCACTGACCTGAGGCATTATGCGAAGTATGAGTGAGTCCCCCGAGCCGTCTACCCCGCCGCCGCCCGCCGCGCCGGCGCCGATTCTGGCTCCGGCGCCGCACTCCGAGCGGCTCTACCAGGCGGCGGCGTGGGTGGCGATAGTCGCCGGGTTGACCCTGATCGTCGTCGTCATCCTGAAATTCGCCTGGGTGCTCAGTTATTAGAGCGTCTGGCGACCCGGCAAACGAGCTTGTGCCCCCGACTCGCGCGCGCCGCTGGTTGATGGCGGGTCCGTGCCTGGGCATGATCGACAGATGACCCAAGCACCTGAACCCCCGATCCCCCCGCATGCGGGCCCACCTCCGGCGGCATACACCGCCGCGCCCCCGCTTGTCAGCAAAGCACGCCCGGCTCTATCAGGCCGCGGCGTGGGTGGTGATCGTGGCCGGCACCGTTTTCGTGCTGGCGGTCGTCTTTTTCGCCGGTGCCGAACTCACCGGGCACGGCCCGCAATATCGCCCGCATCATCACGGGGTCTTCGCGCCGGAAGGCGCCGGCTGGCCCCGACGGCCCGCCGCCCTATGTCGTCTTCCCCGGCGGACCATTCCCACCGGGCTCGGGTCCTGGCGGCCCGTGGGGTCCGTGGGGACCGGGGATGGGACCGGGTGGACCAGGCGGCCATGGAGGGCACGGCGGCCCGGACGAGGCCCCGCCACCACCACCCACCTACACGCCGTAGCGGCCGCATCGGCTATGACTAGGCGGGTCTCCTCGGCCGCAATCGCATTCAGTTGTCTCGCGGTTGTACTGGCCGCCCCGACCGCGTCGGCCCGCCCGTCGGATCCGGGCGTGGTGAGCTACGCCGTCTTGGGCAAAGGGTCGGTGGGCAACATCGTCGGCGGACCGATGCGGGACGAGTCGCTGTTCACGCAGCCGTTCCAGAGCTACTTCGTCGACAACCCGGTATGCAACAACTGGGCCGACATCGGGTTGCCGGAGGTCTACAACGATCCCGATCTGGCGTCGTTCAACGGAGCCAGCACGCAGACGTCGCCGACCGACCAGACGCACTTCGCCAAGCAGGCGGTCGGGGTGTTCGCCACCGGTGCCGCGGCCGGCGCGGCGTTCCATCGGGTGGTGGACCGCACGGTCGGTTGCTCCGGTCAGACCACACCGATGCATCTGGACAACGGCACGACGCAGGTGTGGTCATTCGACGGTGGTCCGGCGGCCGCCGCCGACGCCTCGTGGAGCAAGCAGGAGGCCGGGACCGACCGCCGATGTTTCATCCAGACCCGTCTGAGGGAAAACGTGCTGCTGCAAGCCAAAGTCTGTCAGTCCGGCAACGGTGGTCCGGCGGTGAATGTGCTGGCTGGCGCGATCCAGAACGCGCTCGGTCAGTAGCGGTCGGAGAACCCGCGGGAATATGTCCGTGCCATCTGGTAGATGAGACTTGTAACAATCGTCGGGTAGCCACGCGCAACCCAGCGCAGCCGGCGGTCCGGGCCCGAAGGGATTCCGATCATGGCGTTTGCCGTCGCGTCGCAGGTGGATCCCGCGCGTCTGGCGGACGACGAATTTGCCAGCGCCTCGGCCGCAGCGCAATTCATCTCTGACGACCTGCCTGGCCGACGGCCCGGTGGGCCGGGTCGGGCTGGAGATCGAGGCGCACTGTTACGACCAGGCCGACCCGCACCGGCGTCCGACCTGGGATGAAATCACCGAGGTTCTGGAGTCGCTGCCGTCCATGCCGGGCGAAAGCGTGGTCACCGTCGAACCCGGGGGTGCGGTGGAGCTGTCCGGCCCGCCGGCGCTGGGAGTGACGGCCGCGATCGAGGCGATCGCCAGCGACCAGGCGGTGCTGCGCAAGGCCTTTGACGCCGTCGGCCTGGGCCTGGTCTCGTTGGGGGCGGATCCGCTGCGGCCGGCCAAGCGGGTCAACCCCGGACCGCGTTATCGCGCGATGGAAGAGTTCTTCACGGCCAGCCACACCGGTGAAGCGGGCGCGGCGATGATGACCTCGACCGCGTCCGTCCAGGTCAACCTGGACGCCGGGCCCAAAGGGGGATGGGTCGACCGGGTCCGGTTGGCCCACGCGCTGGGGCCGGTGATGGTGGCGATCTCGGCCAACTCACCGATGCTCGGCGGTGAGTTCTCCGGCTGGCGCTCGACCCGCCAGCGGGTGTGGAGCCGGCTCGATTCGGCGCGCTGCGGCCCGATCCTGACCGCCAGCGGCGAAGATCCCGGCACCGACTGGGCGCGCTATGCGCTCAAGGCGCCGGTGATGCTGGTGCACAGCCCCGAGCCGGTCCCGGTCACCCGTCGCGTTCCGTTCGCCGACTGGGCCGACGGCCGCGAGTTGCTCGGCGGACGCCGACCCACCCGCTACGACCTGGAATATCACCTGACCACACTGTTTCCGCCGGTGCGGCCGCGGCAGTGGCTGGAGATCCGTTACCTGGACAGCGTCCCCGCCGACATCTGGCCGGCGGTGGTGTTCACCATGGTGACCCTGCTCGACGACCCGGTTGCCGCCGACCTCGCCGCCGAAGCGGTCGAACCCGTCGCCACCGCCTGGGACACCGCCGCCCGGATCGGCCTGGCCGACCAGCGGATCTTCAGCGCCGCCAACCGGTGTGTGGCCATTGCCGCCGAACGCGCACCCGGCGCGCTCAGCGATGGAATGCAGCGCCTCGCCGACGCGGTGGCGCAAGGCCGTTGCCCGGCCGACGACTTCTCCGACCGGGTGATCGAAAGCGGCCTCGCGGCCACCGTGACCGACCTCGCGCTAGGGGAGCAGTGACGTCACGCGAAACGCTGGTCCGCGATATGCAGCGGGCGCGCGAAAGAACGTTGCGGCTGGTCGATTTCGACGACGCGGAGCTTCGTCGTCAATACGACCCGTTGATGAGCCCGCTGGTGTGGGACCTGGCGCATATCGGACAGCAGGAAGAACTGTGGTTGCTGCGTGGCGGTGACCCGGATCGGCCGGGAATCCTGTCCGACGCCGTGGAGAGCCTGTACGACGCCTTCGTGCATTCCCGTGCCAGCCGCGTCGACCTGCCGCTGCTGTCCCCGCATCAGGCGCGCAGCTACTGCCGGACCGTGCGAACGGCTTCTCTCGATGCGCTCGATCGGCTCCCTGACGAACCGGAGCAGAACTTCGTGTACGGCCTGGTGGTCAGCCACGAGAACCAGCACGACGAGACCATGCTGCAGGCACTGAACCTGCGCGTCGGGCCGGCGCTGCTGCAGGAAGCCCGCACCTTGCCGGCCGGCCGGGCCGGGCTTGGCCGGCACGTCGGTCGTGGTGCCCGGCGGAGCATTCGTCCTCGGCGTCGACGGGGTCGACGAGCCGTTCTCGCTGGACAACGAACGACCCGCCCATGTCGCCGACGTGCCGACGTTCCGCATCGGCCGAGTCCCGGTCACCAACGGCGAGTGGCGGCAGTTCATCGCCGACGGCGGCTACGCGCAACCGCGCTGGTGGTCGGCGCGCGGTTGGGAGCACCGCGAAACCGCGGAGTTGACCGCGCCGCAGTTCTGGAACGCCGGCGGGCAGACCCGCACCCGGTTCGGCGTCGTCGAGGAGATCCCGGCCGACGAACCCGTCCAGCACGTCAGCTATTTCGAAGCGGAGGCTTACGCGGCGTGGGCCGGAGCCCGGCTACCCACTGAACGCGAGTGGGAGAAGGCGTGCGCGTGGGACCCGCAATTGGGTGTGCGCCGGCGTTATCCGTGGGGAGCCGACGAGCCGTCGCCCAGCCGCGCCAACCTCGGCGGCGACACGCTGCGACCCGCACCGGTGGGCGCGTATCCGGCCGGCGCGTCGGCCTACGGGGTCGAGCAGATGCTCGGCGACGTGTGGGAGTGGACCAGCTCCGAGCTCGAGCCTTGGCCGGGCTTCACACCGATGATCTACGAACGCTATTCGGAGCCGTTCTTCGGCGGGGACTACCGGGTGCTGCGCGGTGGGTCGTGGGCCGTGGAGTCGGGCATCGTGCGGCCCAGCTTTCGCAATTGGGATCACCCGTACCGTCGGCAGATCTTCTCCGGTCTGCGGCTCGCGTGGTCGGTCGACGCCGACCCGGGAGGCCGCCCCTGATGTGCCGTCACCTGGGCTGGCTGGGGCGCGAAACCTCGGTCTCCTCGCTGGTGCTCGACCCGCCTCAGGGTCTTCGGGTGCAGTCCTACGCTCCACGCCGGCAAAAGCATGGCCTGATGAACGCCGACGGTTGGGGAGTGGGCTTTTTCGACGGCGCGACGCCGCGGCGCTGGCGTAGCGCCGCTCCGCTGTGGGGAGATGTTTCGTTCGATTCCATCGCACCGGCGCTGCGCAGTCACTGCGTGGTCGCCGCGGTGCGGTCAGCTACTGTCGGGATGCCGATCGAAGCCAGTGCGACGGCGCCGTTCACCGACGGGCAGTGGCTGCTGTCGCACAACGGGGTCGTCGACCGCAATGTGCTGCCGCCCAGTGCGGCAGCCGAATCCACTTGCGATAGCGCAGTTCTCGCCGCGCTGATATTCGAGCGAGGCCTCGACGAGTTGGCGCAGACGATCGCCGAAGCGGGCGCCGCCGACCCGAACGCACGACTGAACATCATGGCGGCCAACGGATCTCGACTGTTGGCCACCACCTGGGGTGACACCCTGTCGATTCTGCGTCGAGACGACGGAGTGGTGCTGGCCAGCGAACCGTATGACGACCAGCCCGGCTGGGAAGACGTCCCCGACCGCCACCTCATCGAGGTCACTGCAGCAACAGGTGACCATGACCACGCTGAACCCAACGAAGGGATAGTGATGACGCTGACGTTGTCCAACCACCTGGCCGCCGACTCGGCGTTTTGAGGCGCTGTGCCGTGATGTGCGCGCCGGCTTGCAGAGTTCACCGAAATCCCTGCCGCCCAAGTGGTTCTACGACTCAGTAGGCAGCGACCTGTTCGACCAGATCACCCGGCTGCCGGAGTACTACCCCACCCGCGCCGAGGCGGAGATCCTGCGCGCCCGCGCCGCGGAGATCGCATCGGTCACCGGTGCCGACACGCTGGTCGAACTCGGCAGTGGGACGTCGGAGAAGACTCGGGTGCTGCTGGACGCGCTGCACGACGGCGGGGCGCTTCGCCGGTTCGTTCCGTTCGACGTCGACGCCAGCATGTTGTCGGCAGCTTCGAAAGCGATACAGGACGAATACCCTGGTATCGAAATCGCCGCTGTCTGTGGTGATTTCGAGGAACACCTGGCCAAGATTCCGACCGGTGGCCGGCGGCTGTTCGTTTTTCTCGGGTCGACGATCGGTAATCTGAAACCCGGCGCGCGGGGAGAGTTCCTGGCCGGATTGGCCGCCGCGCTGCAGCCCGGCGACAGCCTGCTGCTGGGCACCGACCTGGTCAAGGACGCCAGCCGGCTGGTCGCCGCCTACGACGATGCCGCCGGTGTGACCGCGCAGTTCAACCGCAATGTGCTGGCGGTGATCAATCGAGAACTCAACGCGGACTTCGATGTCGACGCGTTCCGGCATGTCGCCACCTGGAATCCAGCCGAAGAGCGGATGGAAATGTCGCTGCGAAGCGAGCGCGCGCAGCGGGTGCGCATCGCGGCGTTGAATCTGACCGTCGAATTCGAGTCCGGCGAAGAGGTCCTCACCGAGGTGTCGTGCAAATTCCGGGCCGACGGAGTGGCCGACGAATTGGCGCAGGCGGGCCTGCGGCTCACCCAGTGGTGGACCGATGCCGCCGGTGATTTCGGGTTGTCGCTGTCAGCCAAGTGAGCGCGAGCCTGGCCGAGGCTTGGCGGGCCGCCCGCCCGCCGGTCGCCGGGCTGCACCTGGACAGCGCCGCGTGTTCGCGGCAGAGTTTTGCGGCGCTCGACGCGGCCGCTCGGCATGCGCGACACGAAGCGGAGGTGGGCGGATACGTCGCGGCCGAGGCGGCCACGCCCGTTCTCGACGCCGGCCGCGCCGCCGTCGCCGCTCTCACCGGCATGCCTGATGGTCAGGTTGTGTTCACCACCGGGTCGCAGCATGCGCTGGATCTGTTGCTGTCCAGTTGGCCCTCCGGCGGTCGAACGCTGGCCTGCCTGCCCGGTGAGTACGGCCCCAACCTGGCCCTGATGACTGTGCACGGCTTCGATCGAAAGACGCTGCCGACGGATGGCGAGGGGCGGGTCGTGGTCGAGGAAGCCGCGGCCAGCCTGGCCGCCGATCCGCCGGACCTGGTCCACCTGACCGCCGTCGCCAGCCACCGCGGGGTGGTCCAGCCGCTGGCCGAGATGGCACAGCTGTGCCGCGATTTGGATGTGCCGCTGGTCGTCGACGCCGCGCAGGCGCTCGGACAGATGGACTGCGCGGTGGGCGCCGACGCCGTCTACGCGTCGTCGCGCAAATGGCTGGCCGGACCGCGCGGTGTCGGCGTGCTGGCCGTCCGTCCGACGTTGATGCAGCGGCTGCAGCCGCGGCTGCCGCCGAAGGAGTGGGTGGGGTCGTTGTCGGTCGCCGACCGACTCGAACTCGGCGAAGCCAATGTGGCTGCACGGGTGGGTTTTTCGGTTGCGATCGGTGAGCACCTGGCGGCGGATCCGGCCGCCGTGCGGGCACGACTGGCTGAAGTGGGCCGCGTCAGCAGGACCGCGCTCGCCGACGTGCCCGGGCTGGCGGGTGGTCGAGGCGGTCGACGAGCCCAGCGCCATCACGACTTTGGCGCCGCTCGACGGCACCGACCCGCAGCAGATCCGCGCGTGGCTGATCGCCGAACGCCGGATCGTGACGACGGCGGTGGTGGTCGCGCGCGCGCCGCTGGAGTTGACCGCGCCGGTGCTGCGGATTTCGCCGCACGTCGACACCAGCGACGACGATCTGGCGACTTTCGCGGCGGCGCTTGCCGAGGCCACAGCCGCGGTCTGACGCCGCGCAGACGCTCAGCCGGTCTTATGCGCGCTGAGCAGGTAGCGCCGGCAACTTCATCCGGCCCTTCTCGTCGCGGTCGTGCTCGGGCATCGGCACGTCCGAATCCGGCGGCGCCGGCGGGATGTGCGCGTGAATGAACGCCGGCCGAATCTCGTCGACCTCCCAGTATTTGCTTACCGCGGAACGTAATTCGTCCTCGTCGACCTCGTTCGGCTTCTGCTCCCACTCGCCGGGGAACGCCCCTTGGCGAACACCAGCACGAAATAGCCGGCGCCGTCGGCCGCCGCCCGATGCACCGCCCGCAGGTACCCGTCGCGGCCCTCGACGGGCAGCGATGGAACAAGTGCTGTCGACGACGGTGTTGAAGCGGCCGTCGTGTCCGCTGAACGCGGTGATGTCGGCCTGCTCGTAGGTGGCGTTGCTCAGCCCACGCTCCTGCGGCGGCCTTGGTGGCGGCGGCGACAGCGGTCGAGGTGAGGTCGACGCCGTGCACGGTGTAGCCGTCGGCGGCCAGCGTCAGCGACAGTTCGGCGTAGCCGCATCCGGCGTCGAGCACGTCGCTGCGGAACTTCCCGGCCGCGGCCAGCGCGGCCAACTCCGGCTGCGGCTCGCCGATATTCCAGGGCGGCGGCCCCTCGAACTCGCCCTCCTGACGGTACGCGCCTTCCCAGTCCATCACTTCATTTGCCATGTGCTCCAACCTACTCGGGCACGTCCCAGCTGTGGACGGGCTCGTTGCTGTGCATGTGGTCGCAGTACAGCCGTAGCATTTCGGCCAGCGCGGCAGGGCGGTCCAGGCCGCGGTGCTCCAATGCCCGCACAGCGGCGACCTGCCAGCTCGCGCCGTTGCGGCGGGCGCGGGCCCGGCCTTCGATCACGCCGAGCAACCGGTCGCGGATCTCGGCGGCAACGCCCCAGCGGTCCAGCCCGTCGTACGCCATCGGCAGCAGTTCCCGCAGCACCAACTCCTCGGCGCCGACCGTGTCTAATCCCGGCCAGTACAGGCGCGCGTCGATGCCATTGCGGGCGGCCTCGTATGAAATTGCGTTGCGCCGCAGCGAATTCCATCTTCGTCCAGACCTGGCGGTCCTCTTCGGACAGCGCGCGCAGCATGCCGTAGTAGAAGGCCGCGTTAGCCAGCATGTCGATCACGGTCGGCCCGGCGGGCAGCACCCGGTTCTCCACCCGCAGATGCGGCCGGCCCGCCACCACGTCGTAGACCGGACGATTCCACCGGTAGACCGTGCCGTTGTGCAGCCGCAGCTCCGCCAGGTGCGGGGTACGCCCGGCTTCGAGTTCGGCCAGCCGGGTCTTCGTCGGACACCTCCGGGCAGCAGCGACGGAAAGTAGCGGACGTTCTCCTCGAACAGGTCGAAGATCGAGGTGATCCAGCGTTCGCCGAACCACACCCGTGGTCGCACCCCTTGGGTCTTCAGCTCGTCGGGCCGGGTATCGGTGGACTGCGCGAACAATTCGATGCGGGTCTCCGACCACAGTTGATGGCCGAAGAAAAACGGCGAATTGGCGCCGAGCGCCAGTTGCGGGCCGGCCAGCACCTGCGCCGCATTCCAGTTCGCGGCGAAATCGTCCGGCGACACCTGCAGGTGCAATTGCATGCTGGTACAGGCGGATTCGGGTGCGATCGATGTCGAATTGACGCTGAGCGGCTCGGGGCCGTCGATGTCGATCTGCAGGTCTTCGCCGCGGGCGTTGAAGATGGAGTCGTTGAGCGCCGCGTAGCGTGACGACTCGCTCATCCATCCGCGGGCGAGGTGGTCGGGCATCAGCGTCGGCAGAATTCCGATCATCACGATGTGGGCGCCGCCGGCGCTGGCTTTGGCCTCGGCGGCGTTCAAACTGGCCCGCACTTCGTCCTCGAGTTGCACGCTGGTATCCCCGGCCAGTGGACGCGGCGGAACGTTGAATTCGATGTTGTAGGCGCCTAATTCGGTCTGATATGCCGGATCGGCGATGGCGGCCAGCACGTCGGAGTTCGTCATCGCCGGCTGATAAGCGTCATCGACCAGGTTGCACTCGATCTCCATCCCGGTGAGCGGGTGTTCGAACTCGAAGCTGGACTGCGCGAGCATCCTCTCGAAAACGTCGAGACACACCTGCACCTTGCGCCGGTACTCTTGCCGGTCGACCCGCGTGTAGGTGGTCCGCTTGACATCTTCGCCCACGACGCCGATGCAACCGCTTTACCCGGTGCCGCGCAACAGATCAGCCAAATGAACTGATGTGACAGCGAATTGCCGGTGTGTGCCATCTTGGCGAATTACGCACTGCGGTATTGACGCTTACGTAGGATACTTGCAACAATCTCAGCTCTGTCTTACGCACTTCACAGAAAGATCGGGGGCGACGATGAGTCGTAGTTTCCGCCGCGCGGCCGCTGTCGCCGCTCGGCACGCTGATCGCGTCACCGGCGCTCGCACTGCTTGCAGGCTCCGTCGCGAGCGCCGACGACCTATCGTCCATCGGGCCGATCGCGATCGACGGGTACACCGAATCGCTGACCTATGACACCGACACCGGGGCATTCGACAACTATCTGGTCGGGACCTACGACGGCTACCCGTACGACCTCGACATCTACTTCGATCCCCCCGGTTCAGGCAATAGCGAGGTGCTTCTCACGATCCCGTTCCTGTTCCAGGGCGGCTTCGAAGACGTCGACGGGACGATCACGCCGATCTCGTCGGTCTCGATCCCGCCGACTTCGTCAACTCCGATATCGGCCTGATCGACCTCGGCGGTACGCCTGACCCCGCGTTGGGTGTCGTCTCGTTCGGGCCGTTCGATCTCGGCGGATACGCGGACACGCTCAGCATCAACTCGCACGACTTCGCGATCGACAACTTGCTCACCGGGATATCCAACTGGGTTGCCGTTCGACCTCGACTTCGTTCACCGGCGCCCCGGGTTCGGACTCCTCGGAGTTCCTGCTGACGGTTCCGCTGCTCTTCCAGGTCGGTTTCGACGACGTCGCCGGGACGATCACGCCGATCTTCTCGATCGACTACACCGATTTCTCAACGCCGACATCGGCCTGAGCGCTATCGGCGGTATCTGACCGGGCCTTGCCCGCGTAGTCCATGATGGACGTCACGCGCGGGAGGAAAGCAGTTGGCCGAGTTCGTCGCTTCGATCGACCAGGGCACCACCAGCACTCGATGCATCATTTTCGGCCACGACGGCGGCGAAGTAGGCCGTCATCAGCTCGAGCATGAGCAGATCCTGCCGCGCGCCGGGTGGGTGGAGCACAACCCGGTCGAGATCTGGGAGCGCACCACGTCGGTGCTGATGTCGGCGCTCAACGCAACCAATCTTTCATCGAAAGATGTTGTTGCACTCGGCATCACGAATCAGCGCGAAACAACGCTGGTGTGGAACCGCCGCACCGGCCGGCCGTATTACAACGCGATCGTCTGGCAGGACACCCGCACCGACCGCATCGCATCGGCACTGGATCGCGATGGCCGCGGCGACGTCATCCGACACAAAGCGGGCCTGCCGCCGGCGACGTATTTCTCCGGCGGCAAACTGCAGTGGGTTCTGGACAACGTCGACGGTGTGCGCGCGGCCGCCGAACGCGGCGACGCGATATTTGGCACCACCGACACCTGGCTGCTGTGGAATCTCACCGGCGGAACCCGGGGCGGGGTGCACGTCACCGATGTCACCAACGCCAGTCGGACCATGCTGATGAATCTCGAGACTTTGGACTGGGACGACGAATTGCTGTCGTTCTTCGACATCCCGCGCGGCATGCTTCCGTCGATCGCGGCGTCGTCGCCGCTCGAGCCCTACGGCGTCACGTCGGCGGACGGCCCGCTCGGCGGGCAGGTGCCGATCACCGGAATTCTCGGCGACCAACACGCCGCCATGGTCGGGCAGGTCTGCTTGCAGCCGGGCGAGGCCAAGAACACCTACGGCACCGGCAATTTCCTGCTGCTGAACACCGGCGAGAACATCGTCCGATCCAGCAATGGCCTGTTGACCACGGTCTGCTACCAGTTCGGTGGCGCCAAACCCGTTTACGCCCTTGAGGGTTCGATCGCCGTGACCGGCTCGGCCGTGCAGTGGCTGCGGGATCAATTGGGCATCATCAGTGGAGCGGCGCAGAGCGAGTCGCTGGCCCGGCAGGTCGAGGACAACGGTGGTGTGTACTTCGTGCCGGCGTTCTCTGGATTGTTCGCACCGTACTGGCGCTCGGATGCACGTGGTGCGATCGTGGGGCTGTCGCGGTTCAACACCAACGCCCACCTGGCCCGTGCGACCTTGGAGTCGATCTGCTACCAGAGCCGTGATGTGGTCGATGCCATGCAGGCTGACTCTGGTGTGCGCCTGGAGGTATTGAAGGTCGACGGCGGGATCACCTCGAACGACTTGTGTATGCAGATCCAGGCGGACGTGCTCGGTGTCGAGGTGGTGCGTCCGGTGATCGCTGAGACGACGGCGTTGGGCGCCGCCTACGCGGCGGGCCTGGCGGTCGGCTTCTGGTCCGGCCCGGATGACTTACGCGCCAACTGGCACGAAGGTAAGCGGTGGACGCCGGCGTGGGGTGAGCAAGAGCGCTCGGCGGGATATGCGGGATGGCGAAAAGCGGTGCAGCGCACGCTCGATTGGGTCGAGGTCTCCTAATGCGAGCGGTGGGGACCAGCGTGTGCTGGCCCCCACCGGGTTCACCGACGATCAGTCGTCTTCGCCGAGGATCGTGTAGATCTCGCGGCGAGCGTTGTTGACGATGTCGAGGATGCGCTGTTGCTGATCCTCGTTGGCGGCGTGCGCGGATTGCGCTACGGCGCCGAACAATTGGCCAACAGCGGCCCTCAGGTTGAGGTGGGCCGGGTCGGCACCGTCGGTGATCTCCTCCCACGGCGGGGTGACGACCTTTTCGGCGGCTTCTTTGCCGGCGTCGGTCAACGCGAACAGCTTCTTGCTGCCCTCGGATTCCGTGCTGACAATCAGGCCTTCGTCGACCAGCAGCTGCAGGGTCGGGTAGACCGAGCCCGGGCTGGGCTTCCACAGGTCCTGGCTGCGCTCGGCAACCTCCTGGATGATCTCGTAACCATGCATCGGTCGCTCGGCGAGCAGCGCCAGGATGGCGGCGCGAACATCACCTCGACGGCCGCGTCGGCCGCGACCGCCACGGCGTCCACCGCGCGGACCGGGCCCTGCGCCCGGACCGAACCCGGGGCCGAAGCCGCCGGGGCCGAAGCCGCGTCCGAAAGCCCGGCCGAAACCGGGTCCGAAACCAGGTCCGAAGGGACCGTCGTGTCCGGCGTCATGACCCCGGACGTAGTCGCGGAACTCACGGCGGGCCTGTTTGCGCTGTTCGTGCAAGGCGCGGCGGTCCTGCGGTGCGAATCCGAAGCCAGACGGGCCCTGGTACACCCCCGAACGGCCTGCCTATATGGGGCTCGCGTGCTTCAAAGATTGGGTTGTTCATTGATTGATCTCGTTTCTGGAAAGGTAGCGCCGAGTGCGCTACCGATACGATGACGATATATCGGAAGCTATCGTTACGCAAGGTTGAATTCTTCGGACGACTGTTTGCGCTGCTCGGCGGCGGGGTAGCTCCCAACACATGAGCCAGGAGAACGTTGACGTGCAGGACCACTCGAACCTCGACCGCGGGGCGCCGTCAACCCAGCGCGGCGGGCCCGCGCGTACCCCACGCGGGCGGTTATGGCTGAACTGGGCGCTCGCACTGCTCACTGCAATAGGTGCGGGGATCGCGATGGCCGTCGCGCTGGGAGCGGTGATGAGCACCGCGGCCTGCAACGACAAGGCGTGCCCGAACCTGGGACCCCACGGGATCAGCTTTGACACGCTGTACTACGGCGCGCCGGCAGTGGCGATCGTGACGATTCTTCTCTCGATCTTCACGGCGCGACGCCGGTGGGGTTTCGTGGTACCCGTCGTGGCGCTGGCGCTGCTGATCGCCGATATGGCGATCCTCACGATCACGGTCGCGCAGTAATCGCGCTAGCGGTACGGGTGGGCCCGTAGCCGGGCGAGTTCCCGGCGATGCCGCTCGGCGAGTACGGCGGCCAGCGCCAATTGCGGCGGAGTGCCGGGCGGGGGTGGCGGAGCCACTCGGCTCAGCACGTCGGTGGCGATTCGGTACGCCATCTGATCGCGCAGCTGCGGGTCGAGTTGCATTGCCCTCGAGAGGAATTGACGCGCCACCTCGGCCTGCTCCGCACCCAGCCCGGACAGCTGCAGCGACGAGGCCCACCACGCGAGCTGTGGCGGCATCATCAACGGCGGCCCCAGCTTCGGGCCGCGTTCGCTGATCACGATCGTGCCGGCGAAGATATCGCCGATCCGCTTGGCCCGTGGCGAGAGCATGCTGCAGATCACGGCGGGGCTGCCCAGCAACATCCAGATCTCGACGACCGACGATAACGCCCGGAACAGGGCCTGCCGGAAACGTTCCGGCCCACCGTCGTCCGACACCACCCGCAGACCCATCACCATCTTGCCGACCGTGCGGCCGCGCGTCGCGGTCTCGAGGGCCAGCGGATAGCCGACGAATACCAGCACCGTGAAGATGATCATGATGGCCGACGCCACCGCGTCGTCGAAATGAGCGAGCGCGCCCGCCCACAGCATCAGCGACACCAGGTAGCCGATGATGATGACGGTGATGTCGATCAGCGCGCTGACCGCCCGCACCGGCAACTGGGCGACGCGCACATCGAGCACCACGGCATCCCCGGTCACCACCTCCGACATACTTCGCACGCTACATCGCATTTGCGGCGACCCGCTTCGCTCGGCTAGCCGACCCCGCGATCGCCGCGACCGCGGCTAGTCTCGGTCTGGTGGATGTTGACGCGTTTGTGCTCGCACACCGCGACAGCTGGGATCGCCTCGAGCAACTGGTGAGAAATCGCAACCGGCTCGGTGGTGCGGAGATCGACGATCTCGTCGAGCTGTATCAGCGGGCGTCGACACACCTGTCGATGCTGCGTTCGGGTTCGTCCGATTCCGCTCTGGTCGGGAGGCTTTCGAGTCTGGTGGCGCGGGCTCGGGCTGCGGTGACCGGGGCGCACGCCCCGCTGTCGAGTGAGTTCACCCGATTCTGGACGGTGTCGTTCCCGGTCGTGGCCTACCGCGCCTGGCGGTGGTGGCTGGCGTCGGCGGTGGTGTTCTTTGTCGTCACAGCAGCTATCGCGCTATGGGTGATCGGCAGTCCGGAAGTGCAGTCGACGATCGGAACGCCAAGCGAGATCGACGAACTGGTCAACCACGACTTCGCCTCCTACTACAGCGAGCATGCGGCGGCGGCGTTCGGGCTGCACGTCTGGGTGAACAACTCCTGGGTGGCGGCCAAGTGCATCGCATTCTCTGTCGTACTCGGTGTGCCAATCCCATTCTTGCTGTTCGCCAATGCCGCCAACCTCGGCGTCGTGGCCGGCCTGATGCTGCAGGCGGGCAAGGCGGACGTGCTGTTCGGGCTGCTGCTGCCGCACAGCCTGCTGGAGTTGACGGCGGTATTCCTCGCGGGCGCGGTCGGGATGCGACTGGGCTGGTCAGTGATCGCACCGGGCGATCGGCCGCGCGGGCAGGTGCTCGCCGAGCAGGGTCGTGCGGTGATCTCGGCCGCCGTGGGTTTGGTTGTGGTGCTGTTGATCTCGGGCGCCATCGAAGCATTCGTCACACCGTCGTCGTTGCCGACGTTCGCGCGCATCGGGCTCGGAATCCTCGCCGAGGCAGGCTTTTTGGCCTACGTCGGGTATTTCGGCAGCCGCGCGGTTCGGGCGGGTGACACCGGTGACATCGCCGATGCGCCCGACGTGGTCCCGACGGGTTAGACCACGCGACTCCGCTGCGCTATAGACGTCCGGCGGCCTTCAACGACAGATAGCGGTCGGCCAACGCCGGCGCCAGATCGGTCGGCGCCGCGTCGACGACTTCGACGCCACTGTGGCGCAACCTCGTAGCGATGGCGGATCGCTCGCCGCGAGAACGTTCGGCGGCCGCCGCGTCGTACACCTCCGCGGCATCGGAGCGGCCGGCGGCCAACTGGTCGACACGCGGGTCGGCGACCGCGGCGACCATCACCTGGTGCTTGGACGAGAGCAGGGGGAGCACGGGCAGCAGTCCCTCGTCGAGGGCGCTCGCGTTGAGGTCGGTCATCAGCACTACCAGCGCGCGCCGTCGGGTGCGCCGAGCCACCGCGGAAACCATTGCTGTGGCGTCGGATTCGATCAGGGCCGGCTTCAGTGGCGCCATCGCATCGACCACGCGGCTCAGCAACTCGGTGCGTGACGCGCCGAAGACACCGGCTCTGGTGACCCGGTCGTGAGCGAGGAAGTCGACGGTGTCGCCGGCCCGCGACGCGAGCGCCGCGAGCAGCAGGGCGGCGTCCATCGACCAGTCCAGCCGTGGCCAACCACTTGGGTCACCCGCCGTCGGGTCGACCCCCACCCGTCCGGCCGCGGTGCGTCCGGTATCGAGCACGATGACAACCCGCCGGTCACGTTCCGGTCGCCAGGTTCGGACCACGACGTCGGACCGGCGGGCGGTGGCCCGCCAGTCGATCGAGCGGACGTCGTCGCCGACCACATACTCACGCAGCGAATCGAATTCGGTGCCTTGGCCGCGCGTCAACGTAGGCAGTAACCCGTCGATTTCGCGGAGCCTGGCCAATCGCGACGGCAGGTGCTTGCGCGACAGGAACGGCGGCAGCACCCGCACCTCGCCGGGCACCAGGTCGCGATTTCTGCCGACCGGCCAACCCCAGCGGGCCGATCGAGCGGGCAGTGACCGCTGCCGATCGCTGGTCGCCGCGACGGACCGGCCGCAGGCAGGTGTCCACCCGATGGGTGTGTCCGGCGACGATATCGATGGCATGGCTTGCCGGTTCGGCCCGGGTACTGGGTGGCCAGGCGTCGCGAACTCGCCCGTTGAAGTGGCGTCGACCAGCGTTGTGGATCAGCAGGCCGAGGGTCACCGTCTCGCCGAGCCGAACGGAGCCGTTCGGCAACCGGGTGTATCGCAGCTGCAAAGGGTTGGCCGCCAACGTGATATCAGCGCCGATCATGACGGTAAGCAGACCAAGCAGCGCTCAGGAAGGTTGCGGCCGGCCACGGCGATACCACGATCGGCAGCACGCACAGCAGTGCCATCAAGCCTGCGCGGCCGGTCAGTACCACTAGCGCGGCACCGGAACCGAGGCCAAGATGCCGTCGAGTACGCCATCGGTGGTGGCGCCCTCCAGTTCCGCCTCCGGACGGAGCATCACCCGATGCCGCAACGTTGGGCGGGCCATCGCCTTCACGTCGTCCGGTGTGACGTAGTGACGTCCGGACAGCCATGCCCATGACCGCGCCGTCGCCAGCAGAGCGGTTGCGCCACGAGGTGACACGCCCAGCTGCAATGCGGGTGAATGCCTTGTCGAGCCAACGATGTCGACGATGTAGCCGAGCACCTCATCGGCCACCCTTACCCGGCGCACCCCGTCACGCCCGGCGGCCAACTCCGCCGGCCCGGCAACCGGCCGGATCGCGGAGAGGTCGCGCGGGTCGAAGCCGTGTGCGTGCCGGCCGAGGATGGCGATCTCGGCGTCGCGCGGCGGCAGCGGCACCTCCAGCTTCAGCAGAAATCGGTCGAGCTGCGCCTCCGGTAACTGGTAGGTGCCTTCGTATTCGATCGGGTTCTGGGTTGCCGCAACGATAAACGGGTCGGGCAGTGCGCGGGCTTCACCGTCGACACTGACCTGACGTTCTTCCATCGCCTCCAGCAGTGCCGCCTGCGTCTTCGGTGGCGTCCGGTTGATCTCGTCAGCCAGCAGCAAGTTGGTGAACACCGGTCCGCTGCGGAAAGCGAACTCGGCGGTGCGGTTGTCGTAGACCAGTGATCCAGTGATGTCACCGGGCATCAGGTCAGGGGTGAACTGGACGCGTTTGAAATCCAACCGCAGGGCGGCGGCCAGGGACCTCACCAACAGTGTCTTCGCCACGCCCGGAACACCTTCGAGCAGCACATGCCCGCGGCAGAGCAGCGCGATCACCAAGCCGGTGATCACTGCCTCCTGCCCCACGACGGCCTTGCCGATCTCGCCACGCAGCGCGAGCAGTGCCTGCCGCGCCGCTTGGTCTGCCGGCGGCGCGGCGGTGCTATGGGGCGGTTGAGTCATGAATGTGCGACCTGCCTTTCGATGTCATCGAGTGCACGAGTGAGCTGTACCAAGTCGGCGTCGGTGGCAGGGGGAGCGCCAAACAGGATGCGCCCCAACATCTCCGGGTCGGATCTGTTGCGCGATGCGATCGCCTGCAGCACCGCCGGGGGTCGGGTATCGGCACCAAGGCCGAGTCGCGGCAACAGTCGCTGCAATGCCGCGGTACGCAGTGCCTGTGCGGCTCGGTCGCGGGCCCTGCGCGACCGATAGAGCCGGCCACGGCCTTCGACCGTCTCCGATGCGCGGACCACCACCGGAAGGTCCTCGGCCACCAACGGCCCGATCCGGCGGCCCTTCCAGAGCGCGACGAGCCCGACCGTCAGACACAATTGGATGACCATCCAGATCACGCCGTCCGGAATCAGGTCGAAGATCTTTCCCTTGGCTGCCGATCCACCTTCGACGTGCTGTGGTGCAAACCAGACCAGACGGGGATGCTGACCGGCCAGGTTCATCGCCAGCGCGGCGTTGCCGGCCCGCAGCAGTCCTCCGTTGGTCATGAACTCGGTGCTGCCGACCACCGTCACGGTGCGACCGCGTTCTCGGTAGCGCACCAGCGCACCGCCGTAACAGCTGGTCACCGTCCTGTCGCCGACGGCCCGGAAGTTGTTCGAGAGACCCAAATCTACCGAGCCTGCCTGATTCGCTTCTCGCAGAGTGCAATCCGGCGCATCGCTCGGTGCGCCGTCAGTTGCGTTGCGGATACCCGGGGACAGCGCGGCGCGGGCGCGCGAGGTCGGGTCGACCAGCAACAGATCCCCGGGTGCGTCGGCGAGGCGGTTCAACAGCGGCTCGGTGGTGACGCGTTGGGTCTGGCCGAACAACAACAGTGATCCCGGGCGGGCTGCATCCACCGCCGCGTCGACGTTGTTCGCGACGACGACCGTGACACCGTGGTCGCGCAGCAGTGTGACCAGCGCGTGCGCGCCGTCCGGCCCGGTCGCTTCGGGGTCCATCTGCCCTCCCGGGCGAGGCGCGGTCAGATAGGTGCTCAGCGCAGCGACGGCGCAGATCGCGACCAGGACGGGCAGCAACCATCGCGGCCATCGACGCACCGGTCGGAGTGCCTGCGACATCGTCACCGGACCCGGGCCCACGAGTCGGTGGTGGCGTGCTCGGTGGGGCCGAATTGACCAGCGGTGAAACCATATTGAAGATGGTCATCGAGACCGACGATCAGCTGGTAGGCGGCCTCGGTGCCGGGTCTTTCACCGTAGGTGACGTCGTTGAATGCATGTGCCGATCGCGACAGCTCGGCGGCCAGCGCGGGCAGGCGTTCGGCGGCATCGGCGGCCAGCTCGTTGGCGGTTCGGCCGGGCGCCGGATCCAGGGTTCCGTTCTCCTCGAGCCCGCGGGCCACCGCGCGCAGCCGATGCCGAATCGCCGCTGTCCAATTCGCCTCGGCGGCAAATCGTTCCGCGATAGCGCGATGCTGCGCGGCGGTGAGCTGGCCGGCGTCGAACAGCTGGTAGTCGCCGTCGCGGCGAGTCCGGATGGTGCGGCGCGCGATACGCACGGCGACCACCACCGCGGCTATCGCCACAATGAGCAGAACGGTGATGGTGAGCCACCCGCCCGGCAGCGACGATCCCTTCTCGATGATGCGGTACAGCAGCTCGTGGATCCATTCGTGGATGCGTTGCGAAACCGAACCCTTCGGGTAGATCGGTTTGTCGAGCTCACGCTGGGCCGCATCATGGGCGGTATCGCGGTCGATGTCGATAGCGGGCATCCTACGGCTGTCCTATGCCGGCCGCGTCAGCCAGAGATGATCGGTCGAAGCGGTGTGTGCGGGTCCACCGGTTGCGCCGCTCTGCAGCACGAGATCGAATGCTTCGCTGCGGATTCGGCGGTCGGTGTAGAGCAGGACCACAACTCCGGCATCGAAGGGTGTGGTGATGATTCGACCGATAACGGCTCCGACCGCCCCCACCGTCGCGGCGACCAGCACGGAGCTGGACCCACCAGCCAGGTGACCCAGGAACTCGAACGGCACCGCGACCGCACCTGCAATCAACGACACCACCAACCACGTCAGCATCCGAATACCGAGTATTCGCCAGAAGCTGTTGTGTACCAACGCAAACGATCGCGTCATTGCGTCGAACACCGGAAGCCGCTCCAGAACGATCAGCACCGGCGCGAACGTCAATGCCACGTAGAGATACACCACCACCGCGACCGACGTCAGTATCAACGGAAAACCGAGGAGCACGGCGGCCGGTCCGTTGCCGGCGGCGGCGGTGGCGCCGATGATCACGCCCACCCCGCCGGCGAGCAGGATCAGCCCGAGAGCCTCGAGCGCCACCAGCCCCAGCAGCGCGGGCAGCCGCCCGCGAATCCGGGCCCAGGCTTCGCCGGCGCCGATGGTGCCGCCGAACACCGCGCGTCCAACGACGACCGTCAGCATCCCGGTCAGCAGGATGCCGCCCAGCCAACCGACCAACCCGCTGAGCCCGGCCGAAGCCACCCAGGCCCCGACATCGCCACCGGTGAGCTCGTCAGCCGGCGCAGTTCGCATGCGACTGGCGGCGGCCAATGGTCCGGCGGACGCGGCGAGCGAAATGAGCTGAGTGATCACCACGACGATGGCCGTCAAGCCCAGCGTGGCGCGGGGATTGGCCCGAATGTAGACGGCCGCACCATTGAAGATGTCGCTGAGGCTCAACGGCCGCAGTGGGATGATTCCCGGCGCCCACAGCCCGCGGACCGGTGGCGGGGCGGCGCCGTACCCAGGCTGTGGGATGTACGGGGGTTGCTGGGCGTAGGCGGGCTGCGGGGCGTATGTCGGCTGCCACCCGTAGGCCGGCGGCGGGTACGCAGGTTGCGGATAGGCGGGCCCGGGTAGGCGGGCCCGTGGTAGCCGGGCGGCTGCCCCATCGGCGGGTAGCCCTGCGGCGGATACAGGGGAGGACGGTAACCGGTCGGCTGATATCCGCCGTAGGGGTAGTCCGGGTATTCGGGCGGCGGCGCGCTCACCAAGTGAAACCACCAGCATCGTCGTCGGCTTGGATCGAACTGCGCCGCTCCTCGGCCTCGCTTCGCTCTGCATCGTCGTCGGCTTGGATCGAACTGCGCCGCTCCTCAGCCTCGCTTCGCTCTGCATCGTCGTCGGCGCGCATGGCTCCATACTGTCGAGCACCCCGCCATTTCTCAACGTAACGGGGTCCGGCGCGTAGCGTCTCGTGTCATGGCCGAACTCAAGTCCCGACTGCGGGCCGACCTGACCGATGCGATGAAGGCGAAGGACAAGCTGCGCACCGCGACGCTAAGAATGTTGCTGGCTGCGATCCAGACCGAGGAGGTCTCCGGTAAGGAGGCCCGCGAACTCTCCGACGACGACGTGCTCAAAGTGCTGGCCAAGGAGTCCCGCAAGCGCGGCGAAGCGGCCGAGATCTACACCCAGAACGGCCGTGGAGAGCTCGCGGCCAACGAGCATGCCGAAGCGCGGGTCATCGACGACTACTTGCCCACCCCGCTCAACGATGCCGAGGTCGCGGATGTGGCCGACACGGCGATCGCACAGGTGGCCGAGGCGCTCGGTGAGCGTCCCGGCATGAAGCAGATGGGCCAAGTGATGAAGACGGCCACCGCACTGGCGGCGGGCAAGGCTGACGGAGCGCGGCTTTCGAAGGCGGTTAAGGACCGGCTGTGACGCGGGCCTGATTCAGTGAGCGCCGCTCTGATCGTTTACCTCGTCGGGTCGCGGGTATCCAGACCGCATGACTCGGTTCGGGTATACCTTGATGGCAGAGCAGAGTGGTCCCAAAGAGCTTGTCCAGAACGCGATTTCGGCTGAGCGTCGGGGTTTCGACTTCGAGGTCGCCAGTGACCACTTCTCGCCGTGGCTGGCATCTCAGGGCCATGCACCTAATGCTTGGGCGGTTCTCGGGGCGGTTGCGCAGGTCACCGACCGCGTCGATCTCTATACCTACGTGACGTGTCCGACCATGCGCTATCACCCGGCGATCGTCGCGCAACAAGCGGCAACGGTTCAGATTCTCTCCGACGGGCGATTCACCCTGGGCTTGGGCAGCGGAGAGAACCTCAACGAACACGTGGTCGGTCAGGGTTGGCCCGCGATTACGCAACGCCAGGACATGCTGCGTGAGGCGATCGAAATCATCCGCAGCCTGTTCAACGGCGACCTGGTGGATTGGCGGGGCGATCACTACCAGGTTGATTCCGCGCGTCTGTGGGACCTGCCCGAGGTTCCGGTCGGTATCGGGGTTGCCGTGGGAGGAAAAAAGGCGATCGACAAGTTCGGTGCGCTCGCCGATCATTTGATCGCGGTCGAACCCGATGGCGACCTGGTGCACGATTGGTATTCCGTGCGGCAAGCCAACGGGCTTGCCGATGGCGGTCGGATCGTCGGGCAGATCCCGATCTGCTGGGACCCCGACCGCAACACGGCCGTACAGCGCGCCCACGACCAATTCCGGTGGTTCGGGGGCGGCTGGAAAGTCAACGCCGACTTGCCGACTCCCGCTGGATTCGCCGGCGCGACGCAGTTCGTCCGGCCTGAGGATGTCGCCGACAGCATTCCTTGCGGCCCGGACCTCGATGCGATCGTCGACGCTGTCCGACCGTACTGGGAAGCAGGATTCACCGATGTCGCGCTACTGCAGATCGGCGGCGACACCCAGGAACAGTTCTTGAAAGAGGCCGCCGAGCCACTACTTGCGTCACTACGTTCTGTGGGAGGCCAGTGATGCCGAACTCATTGCAAGGCAAAAGGATAGCAATTCTGGCTGCAGACGGCGTAGAGAAGGTCGAACTCCAGACACCGCGTGCGGAGTTGACTGCCCACGGCGCGCGGGTCGAATTGCTCTCGCTGAAAAGCGGTGAGATACAGGCGCGCGACCACGATCTGGAGCCGGCCGGAACATTCAACGTCGACCGGGTGGTATCGGATGCATCGGTCGACGAATTCGACGCGCTGGTATTGCCCGGCGGCACGGTCAATCCGGACAAGCTGCGAGCGGACGGTTCGGCCGTCGCATTTGTGCGTGACTTCGTCAACTCCGGCAAGGCCGTCGCAGCTATCTGCCACGGGCCGTGGACCCTGGTGGAGGCGGGCGTGGTCGCCGGTCGCACCGTGACGTCGTACCCGAGTATCCGCACCGACCTGCGAAACGCCGGCGGCAACGTCGTCGATGAGGAAGTGGTCGTGGATGGCAACCTGATCACCAGTCGATCCCCCGCCGATCTTCCGGCGTTCTGCGCAAGCCTGATCGCCCAATTGGAGCAAGCTCCGGTTCGCAACTGACGCTGCGCTGGTGAACGCGCGTTTCGGGAAGGTTAATTCTGGGAATCAGACCCTTCAGGCCGTAAGCAGCACGGCAATCAGCATCTCGAAAGGCCAACGTGACTACTGCTTACTTCGCGAGTTCCAATTCGCTCGACATCGACGGTGTGTATCCGCCTCAGCAGGATTCGCAACTGCTCATCGACAGTCTCTGGAAGACCGGCTTGGCTCGGGGGCGACGCGTATTGGATGTTTGTACGGGTAGCGGTGTGGTTGCCATCGCGGCATCCCAATGTGGCGCGGCCAGCGTATTCGCATTCGACATCTGTCCTCGTGCGGTGAGCTGCTCGCGCGGCAATGCGGTCTACGCCGGCGTCGATGTCGATGTGCAAGAGGGTTCCTGGTCCGGCGCCTTGGATTACGCGCCATTCGACCTCATCGTGTCGAACCCGCCGTATGTGCCTACACCGCCGGCCGGTCACACTAACGTCATCCCGCTGACCGCAGGTCCGGCGCGGGCCTGGGATGCCGGCGTCGACGGCCGGTTGGTGCTCGACCCGCTGTGCGAATCCGCGGCCGGTCTGCTCGATGTCGGTGGCTCGTTACTGCTGGTGCAGTCGGCGTTGTCGGGTGTCGAGAAGTCATTGGAATCGCTGAGGTCAACTGGCCTGCAGGCCGAAGTCATTGCGTCACAGATGATTCCGTTCGGTCCGGTGCTGTCGGCGCGGGTTGGGTGGCTGGAAGTCACCGGCCAGATCGAGCGTGGCTGCCGGACCGAGGAGCTGGTGGTAATCCGGGCGGACAGGCCTTGACCGAGCGGGTTCGGGTGCAGGTCATACCCAACGGCCCGGTGCTGGTGGCGGGTCCGGTCAGCATCGAGACGCCGAGCGGTGACGTCGTCGAATCAGACCGGTTCATGGTGGCGGTCTGCACCTGCCGGCGAAGTAAGAACTATCCGATGTGCGACACCAGCCACCGGCGTTGCCGGCCTGCGACGCAGGAAAATTCAGTCGAGCGGCCGTCCTAGCGACGACTCGTCGGCCTTCCATGACGTCATGATCACGTCGGCCAACCGGTCCTCGACGGCGGCGTGGGCGCGAATACCGAACACCACGTCGCGGTCCAGCTGCGGCTCCCGTGCGACCAGTGCACCGACCACGTCGTGGCGCACAACCTGCTCATGCACCGCGTCGGCCTCGACGTGTTCGGCGTAGAACGCAACACATTCCGCTGGCGCATCCAGCCGCCGCAGCGCCTCGACCAAGCGGCGTGAGCCCGGCGGAGAGGTAATCTCAGTCGAGGCGAAATGCCCGACGGCGGCGCCACGATACTGGCGGTGTAGAGCCGAACAGTGACATCAGATTGACCACCGCCAGCGCTTCGGCAGGAACGTTCTCGAGATAGGCCAGATATCTTGCGTCGAGGCCGGCTGCGGTCAGCAAGTCGGCGAAAAGCTGCTGGTGGAGTTTTGCGCCCTGTCCCGCACCGTACTCGTCGAATTCGATTGCCACGAAAGACGCCTTGGCCTGCCCGGTAAGGCGGGGTATCGCAAACGCGTGCGGGTCGCCTTCTTTGAGGTGGTACAGCGAACGATGCACGAAATATTCGCACATCTGCTGCCAGGTTCCGTTGTCGCGCAACCAGTATGACGGCCCAGTCCCATCGGAGGCCTCGATCGAGAGGGCGTCCATCTCGGCGCCGGCGGTGCGTCCCGGCTCGATGGGGCCCACGTCACGGCGTACTCCGGCCAGAAACGAGCGTTCCAATTGTGCTCGCAGATGGAGCAGTCGGGGATTCCATTCCCAGTCGGGGTCGACGCCGTCGAAACCTCGGTAGTGCAACTCGTAGCACATGTACAGCGCCAGCTGCAGATCCAGACCATAGGGGTCGGAGTTATCAACCGATGCGGTGATGGGCGTCAGTTGGTCGTGCAGCGCCGGCTCGGTGAGGCAGCGCCGGACAGCCATCGACAACGGCCCGTGCGCGGCGGGCAGCTGGGGTTCGGCTATCGCAAGAATCACGTCGCTGTATACCCCCGAGTTCGTACCGGTCAAACGGGCCAGTCGCAGCCGGTCAGCTCGACCGACAGATCCCAGAGTCGACGGGCCATCGCGGAATCGCGCGCCTTGCTACGGGGCGTGGTGACTTTCGGCCGGCCCCACTGGCTGAAGCGCGGCGCGAGATAACTGCCGCTGGGCAGATCGGTAGTGACCGACTGAATGGTCGATCGGGCACCCACCCGGGCACTGTGCGCGGGGAACCCACGGAAGGTGTGGTCCCGTATCCATGGAACGATGCCGGTGGCGTCCCGACTGATGTCGGTATTCGTCGCACCCGGGTCGGTCATGTAGGTGCGCACGCCGCGGCGGGTCAACTCGTGGTTGAACAGCATCGCGGCCAATTTCGATTCCCCGTAAGCCAACCACTTCGAGTATTTACGGTGATCCCAGCTCAAGTCGTCGATGTGCAGGCGGCTAAGGGCGTAGGCCGAACTGACCACCGAAATGATTCGGTCTGAGATCCGGTCGCCGAGCAGGCACGTCAACGCGAAATGGCCGAGGTAGTTCGTGCCCATGTGGGCCTCGAAACCATCCGCGGTGCGCGTCAGGGGCAGGCCCATGACCCCGGCGTTGTTGATTAGCACATCGACGTCGTCCATCGACTCAGCGAACTTTCGAACGCTGGCCAGATCCGCCAGATCGAGATGGGCGATTGTCACGTCGCCGCTCATCGAGGCGGCGGCGCGCTCGGCCTTCGGAATGGTTCGGCACGCGATGACGACGCTGTGTCCGTCGGCGGCCAGGGTGGCCGCTGTTGCCGCGCCGACGCCGCTGTTACCGCCGGTGACGATGACTCTCACCCGGCGATCATCCAGTGTTTCCGTCACTCGCGCAGAGGATTTGGGTGAAGTAATCGATCTTGAAGGCAGTGGGTGTGCGACTGTTGCACACAGTCGGCGGAGGGTGTGTCCATTTCGGCTGAAACCGGACTTCATCGCGGTTGATTCGCCTAAGTGTGGCTACCGTCACCCACTTCCGAGTATCGGACCCTTACACAGGACAGCGGTGTTCGAGTTTAAGAAAACCTTGTGCTGTGGCAAATATTTTGTATTCGGCATGCTTCAAGATCACTCGCGCGGTACGCTCGGCGGATTCGAATCTGTTGCACGCGAATGCAACAAGCACAGGGGGGTCGAATGTCGAAACATCGTCTGCTGCTGGCGGCTGCCGCCGGAGCCGCCGTCGCCGCGCTCAGTCCGGCCGCACTCGCTCAAGCCGATGGCGGAGCTGGTGACGACGGTTTTACCTTGGTGTCCGCTGGCCCACACGAGCCCTATACGCCACTCGGTCCAGACGGGTATGTGGGGTTTCAGCCGCTTTTCACCGAGTGGCAGCAGTACCAGCCGACCAATGTGGAAATAGGTGGCACGACCGCCGGCAGTTACAACGTGTTCGAGTCTGACTATGCAACGCCGTGGAGTGATGAGTCGCTCTACAACTTCGGCGCAGCCACTAGCGGTGGTAGCGACCCCGGTGGCCTGGCCGGTGCGACGGTGACCGATGCCGCGTTCTACCCCAGCTTCAACGCCGCCACTGAGCAGTTTCCGCCGGCCGACGTCACCGCCTTGCTTCATGACATCAACGTGACGTTGGGCAGCGGCGAAGTGGAGAATCTCCTCACCTCGGCCTCGGGTACCTACCTTTCCTTCGATGACCCGGGCGTTGGCTCCGCTCTCTGGTTTGAAGCCCCCGGGTCGACTGACGCCTCGCTGATCTGGAGTGGGCTGGCTGACACGTCAGCGGCCCTGGCGGCCGTTGAGAATCTGTCTAGCTTTCTGCCGCCCGATGTGTGGTTCCCCGGGATCTGAAGTGGTCGGGCAGCGCTGATGCCACGATGAAGATCGTGGTGATCGGCGGGACAGGTGCCCTCGGATCAAAAGTGGTTGGGGCGCTGCGGGATCGAGGCCACGACGCAGTCGCGGCCTCTCCGCGGACCGGTGTCAACGCCCTTACTGGCGAGGGACTCACCCAAGCCTTGACCGATGCCGGCGTCGTCGTCGACGTGGCGAATGCGCCGTCCTTCGAAGACGATCCGGTGATGGAGTTCTTCACGACATCGACGACGAATCTGCTTGCAGCAGCCAGGGAAACGGGAGTCGGGCACTACGTCATCGTCTCGATCGTCGGCTGCGATCAGCTGCCCGAGAGCGGCTACATGCGAGCCAAGGCCGCGCAAGAGAAACTGGTCGAGCACGCGGACATTCCTTACTCGATCGTGCGGGCCACTCAGTTCGTCGAGTTCACCGATACCATCACCGCATCGTTGACAGTGGGCGATGAGGTGCGCGTGCCGGACGCGCTGATCCAGCCGATCGCCACCGCGAATCTGGCTGACGAGGTCGCCCGGGTGGCGGTGGGTCCGCCGATTGATGACATCGAGAACGTCGGCGGGCCCGAAAAGATCACCTTCGAACAGATGGCACTCGACGTGCTGGCCAAGCGGCACGACAACAAGACGGTCGTCGTCGATCCGGAGACGACCTACTTCGGGACGCCGCTGTCAACCAACAGCCTCGTCGTCCCGTAACCGGCGAGTCAGCCGCTCTTTCGCAATTGCGCGCGGTCGGGAAGTCCCGAACATGAATCAGTCCATACCAGTCTGGCGTCCACCGTGGCTGTGCACGAGTGGCCATCCGGCGACGTGGTTTTGCCGGTCCAAGCCCCGTCCTGCAGGCGCAAATCGAATGCTCCTGTCGGCCCGACAACGTGCGTGCACTCCGGACCGCACGCCTTGAACGTCAGGGTGCTCGTCTCCCCGGGTACTTCCCGTCCCGACAAGCCGTCGATCTCCGTGGCGGTGTAGCGCCCGATCGGCGGTTCGGCCGCCGCGTGTAATGCCAATCCGACCGCAACGGCAGTGAATGCACCGCCTGCAGCCAACCCTCGTGCCACCCCCATGGCCTGCTCCCAACACCCGGTGAAATTACAGTCTGCTGAGATAATGAGCCTGCGATGTCGGCGATACAGGGTTTTCCCCGGAATCGATGCTGAGAATATGAAACAAGGCAGCAGGCGAGTCCTGACGTGAATCTCACCGCTGCCTTGCTGCTCAAATGCGAGTCGGGGTGGCGGGATTCGAACCCACGACCTCTTCGTCCCGAACGAAGCGCGCTACCAAGCTGCGCCACACCCCGATTGAAGCCTCGACAGCGTATCGCACCGACCCGGGAGCGTCCTAAAGCCCACGGGGCGCTCGCCCGTGGTGAGCGATCTGCGCCACACCCCGGCGTGGAATAACTCAGAAGTAGGCATCGCTAAATAGACTGACCACGCACGATGTGCAATGGAAGCGGGTAAATCATGACGGTGTTAGGCGCCGTGGTGTTCGGTGGATTACTGACCCTCGGGGTGCTGTGGTTGCTGGCTACCGCTCCCGACAGCGATGTCGATCTGGCGTGGACTGATTCTCAGTGGACCCAGTACGTTGACGCGGCTCCGGAAGCCGGGGTCCTGACCACCACTCGGTAGCTCAGCCCACCGAATACGAGGGCTGTGACCGGCCCCGTTCGTGCTGCGAGTCGCGGCCCCCAGTAGGCGCCGCGATCAATGTCAGCAAGGTGGCCTCGGGCCGGCAGCAGAATCGGACCGGGGCATAGGGGGACGTGCCGATACCGGCGGATACGTGCAGCCGCATCTCGGCACCCCAGCGAGACGGGCCTTTGGCACGAGTCCGATCCAGGCCCGAATTCGTCACCAGGGCTCCGTAGAACGGTAGGCACAGTTGCCCGCCGTGGGTGTGGCCGGCCATCACCAACTGGTAGCCGTCGGCGGCGAACCGGTCCAGTACCCGGGGCTCCGGCGAGTGCGTCAGCCCCAGCCGCAGGTTCGCGGCCGGGCTGGCAGGGCCCGCGATCGCGTCGTATCGGTCTCGCGCAATGTGCGGGTCGTCCACGCCGGCGGCCGCGATGTGCAGACCCGCCACCTCGAGCTCGCGGCGGTTGTGAGTCAGATCGAGCCAACCGCGCTCGGTGAATACGGCCCGCAGGTCCTGCCAGGGCAGCGGCTGACCGTGCACCCGATGCCCGGGCTTAGTCAAATAGTTCAGCGGGTTCTTCGGACGCGGTCCGAAGTAGTCGTTGCTGCCGAAGACAAAGACGCCGGGCACCGAAAGCAGGTTGCCGAGGCTCTGAACGACGGCGGGCACGGCACGCGGGTGCGCCAGGTTGTCGCCGGTGTTGACGACCAAATCCGGCTCCAGACCGGCGAGCTCACGCAGCCACGCCTGCTTGCGGCGCTGGCCCGGACGCATGTGCAGGTCGCTGAGGTGCAGCACCCGCAGCGGCGACGAACCCGGGTCCAGCACCGGAATGGTCAGCTCGCGCAAGACGAACGCGTTGCGCTCGATCAGCGAGGCGTAGCCGATTCCGGCGACGGCTGATCCGAGTGCGACCGCGCCGGTGCTTTTCAACGGACCGAAACGGCCCGACGAGACGTCGAACAATTGTGGGGTGGCCGATGGCATGCAGGCCAGCCTACTGCCGGTTGCCGGGTGGCGGCAGCGTCACACACCAGCAGATGTACTACGGCGGTGGCGGCGCCAGGATCGGGATGGTGATCGGTGGAAGACCCGGAATCTCGATCACCTGCGAGCCCACCGGCGCCGGCGCACCCGGCTCACCCATCGGCGGTGGGGGCGGGGCCGGCGGAATCCCATTGCTGGTCTGAATGGTGATCACCGCGCCCGGAATCGTCTGCCCGTTGGGGGTTGTTCCGACCACCTCGCCGTACTTCGCGCTGCTGTTGATCGAGGCGGCTTGTTCAGCGACCTGGAAGCCGGAGTCCTTCAAGCGGGCACGCGCGGCTTCGACCTCGAGACCGGCTACGCTCGGCACCCGGGATCCGGGTCCGCCCTCGACGTACTCCGGGTTGGTCGGCGGCATCTTCACATCACCGAACAGGGTCGCGATCGGCTTCATCGCGGTGAACCAGGTGCGGGCCGGCTCGTTTCCGCCGTACAGGTTGCCGTCGCCGCAGCGCCGCAGCGGCGACGAGCACAGGTCCGACGGCGACGTGGAGTCGTCGTAGATGTAGTTGGCCGCCGCCAGCTGGTTAGTGAAGCCGACGAAGCCCGATGACCGGTGCGCCTCGGTGGTGCCGGTCTTTCCGGAGACCGGCAGGCTCCACCCCGCCGCTCCGGCAGATCCGGCCGCGGTGCCACCGCCGAGGGCGTCCTTGCTCATGGCGTTGGCCAAGGTGTTGGCCAACCCTTCGGGCACCACCTGGTCGCATGCCTCGGTAGTGACGGCCACCGGGTTGCCGTTGCGGTCGATCAGCTTGTCGATCGGGTTCGGCGGGCACCAGGTGCCGCCGGAGGCCAGCGTCGCCGCGACATTGGACAGTTCCAGCGCGTTGAGCTCGAACGGGCCCAGCGTGAACGAGCCGATGTTCTGCCGCTTGATGAAGTCGGCCAGGCTTTCGTTGCTCTCCTGGTCGTAGTTGCGCGCGCTGCCCGCTTCGGCGTAGGACCGCAACCCGAGCTTGACTGCCATGTCGACCGTTCGCGGCACGCCGACGAGCTGGATCAGCCGGGCGAACGCGGTGTTGGGGGAGGTGGCCAGCGCGTCGGTCACGTTCATCGACCCGCGGTAGGCCCCGGCGTTGATCACGCACCAGGTTTCCTTGGGGCAGCCTTTGGCGCCGCCGTAACCCATCCCTTTGGTCTGGAATCTGCCCGGCACCTCGAGTTGGGTGTTGATGCCCATGCCCATCTGCATCGCCGCGGCGGTGGTGAAGATCTTGAAGATCGACCCGGCGCCGTCACCGACGAGCGAGAACGGCTGCGAGCGCATGGTCTCGCCGGCCTCGGTGTTCAGACCGTAGGTACGGTTGCTGGCCATCGCGACGACCTTGTGCGCGTTCTTACCCGGCCGGATCACGCTCATTACGCTGGCGATGCCCTCCAGCTTCGGGCTGGCGAACGTGTCGATCGCGTGCTTGACCGGCTCTTGGACATCGGGGTCGAGATTGGTGCGGATCAGGTAGCCGCCGCGAGCGAGCTGTTCCTTGTTGATGCCGGCGCGCGACAAGTAGGCCTGCACGTAGTCGCAGTAGAACGCGCGATCCCCCGCGGCGATGCAGCCGCGTGGCAGCTCATTGGGCTGCGGCAAAATCCCCAGCGGCTCGGCCTTGGCGGCGCGAATCGCATCGGCCTCGTTGGGGACGTTCTGGATCATGGTGTCCAGCACCAGGTTTCGCCGAGCCAGTGCTCCGTCCGGATTGGAGTAGGGATTGAGCGCGCTGGTCGACTGAACCATGCCGGCCAGTAATGCGGCCTGCTGCCAGTTCAACTCCGAGGCGTTGATCCCGAAGTAGGTTTGCGCAGCGTCTTGCACGCCGAATGCGTTGTTGCCGAACGACACCAGGTTCAGGTAGCGGGTCAGGATTTCCGGCTTGGTGAAGGTCTTGTCCAGCGTGAGCGCCATCCGGATCTCGCGCAGCTTGCGTGCCGGGGTGGTCTCGATGGCCGCGCGCTTCTCGGCGTCGCTCTGGGCGATCACGAGCAGTTGGTAGTTCTTCACATACTGTTGCTCGAGCGTTGAGCCACCGCGGGTGTCCGCGTCGCCCGAGGCGTAGCCGGCTAGACCGGTCAGCGTGCCTTTCCAGTCCACGCCGTTGTGTTCGGCGAAGCGCTTGTCTTCGATCGAGACGATTGCGAGCTTCATGGTGTTGGCGATCTTGTCGCTGGGCACCTCGAACCGGCGCTGAGAGTAGAGCCACGCGATGGTGTTGCCCTTGGCGTCCACCATGGTGGTCACCGCGGGGACGTCGCCCTCGAGAAGTTGCGCCGATGCGTTGCCGACGACCTCGGAAGCGCGGTTGGACACCAACCCGATTCCACCGGCAACCGGAAAGAGCAATGCAGCAACGATGACGCTGGCGAGTAGGCAACACCCGGCAAGCTTGGCGATGGTGACCGCAGTCGCGGGCCGCTCCGACATGGCTACTACACTAGCGGCGCTACGACAGCGCGATGCGCGCGTGGTTGTCGAAAATTTTTCTTCCGGCCGCTGCGGCTCAGGTTTCTCTCAGTCGCAGCTCAGGACACTATTAGTCCTGTCGTTTGCCGGTTCTTGACGCCCTTTCATGATCGGACTGCACGGTCGTCCCAAAAAAGCGTCTCTGGAATGTTGCGTAATTGGTATCTGACCACGTAGCTTATCCACACAATGAGATACAGGTAACACCGAGCACGACAGTGTGGCATAGATCGCATCGGAGTTACCGGTGGCAAGAGCGAAGGGGAATCGCTGGTGTCAGCTATACGGACCGCGCCGCGGAAGACAACCGCAGCACCGACCACCGCCGTACTTTTCGGAGTGGAGGCGGAGTCGAGAATCACTTGGGTTTCCAAGGCGCTCTGCCGGGCCGCTGATCCTGACGAGCTGTTTGTGCGGGGGGCTGCACAACGCAAAGCGGCAGTCATCTGCCGGCACTGCCCGGTCATGCTGGAGTGCGGTGCGGACGCGTTGGACAACCGGGTGGAGTTCGGTGTCTGGGGCGGAATGACCGAGCGTCAGCGGCGTGCGCTGCTCAAGCAGCACCCCGAGGTGGTGTCCTGGGCTGAGTTCTTCAGCACCCAGCGCAAGCACCGCAGCGTCGGCTAGACCGACCTGCTCACTGCGGTCTCCAGCGGCCGCTGACCGGCCCGCATCGTCAGCCAAGCGGTCGCCGTCATCTGGTCGGCGATCGCACGTAACGCCTCCAGATCCGAGACATCGAACGGTAGCGATGGCACCCCCACAATTGCGACGTGGGGGTTCGCGCCCGTGAATCGGGACAGCAGCCGGATCTCTCGCTTGGACGTCGCCGCCCGATCGGCGTGAATCTGCAGGACGGCCTTGGTCAAAGCGTTGGCGCCGTCGCTCTCGAACGTCTCGGCGCCGTCGATGGCGCGCTCCACGGGCAGTGAACACAGCATGGGGTGCGTCCGGTTCAGGATCAGCCCGGCGAGCGGCATCCTCTCCTCCGACAGCCGATCGACGAAGAAGGATGCTTCACGGAGCGCGTCCGGCGCCGCGGCCGACACGACGACGAACTGGGTGCCGCGCCTTTTGAGCAACGAGTAAGTGCGGTCCGCCTTCTCCCGGAAGCCACCGAAGGTCGCGTCCAGCGACTGCACGAAACTTGCCGCGTCGGAGAGCATCTGCGAACCCAGGACGGTCGACAGCGCCTTCATCGCCAAGCCGACCGCGCCGGTGACCAGTCGCCCGATCCCGCGGCCGGGTCCCAGCAACAGCTTCCACAGCCGGCTGTCCATGAAGCTGCCGAGCCGTTTGGGTGCGTCCAGGAAGTCCAGCGCGTTGCGCGAGGGCGGGGTGTCCACCACCACCAGATCCCAGCGGTCCTCGGCCAGCAGCTGACCGAGCTTTTCCATCGCCATGTACTCCTGTGTACCCGCCAATGACGTCGCAACCGTTTGGTAGAACTGGTTGTCCAGAATCGCCTGTGCGCGATCGGGTCCGGAGTACTGCACCACCATTTCGTCGAAGGTGCGGCGCATGTCCAGCATCATCGCGTAGAGCTCTCCGGATACCCCGGCGTCGAGTGGCACGCGTTGTGGTGTGTTGCCGAGATCGCTGATTCCCAACGCCTGTGCCAATCGCTTGGCCGGGTCGATCGTCAGAACCACGACGGTACGGCCGTACTCCGCCGCGCGCAGCGCCATGGCCGCGGCGGTCGTGGTCTTACCCACCCCACCCGCGCCACAGCACACCACGACCCGGTTGGAGGTGTCGGAGAGAATGCCGGCGATGTCCAGGACCGGAGGTGTCGTGCTCATCGAACTCCCTGCTGCGCAAGCGATTCCGACAGTTCGTACAGGCTGCCGAGGTCGACGCCGTCGGCGATGGTCGGCAGTTCCAGTCGTGACACCTTGAGGTCGTCGAGCAGCTCCGTGTTCGAGGCCCGCGCTTTGATCCGGGTGGCGTGCTGGATGGTCTCGGTCAACAGGCCGGCGAAATCGTCGTCGCTGAGCTTGATCCCGGCGGCGGCCAGACCGGTTCGCACGACCTCGGAGTCGACGTCGCCCTCGGCGGCTTTGGTGAGATCGGCGGACTGCAGGTAGGTCGGGATGTTGCGGTTGACGATGACCGAGCCGATCGGCAGACCCAGTTCCTGGAGCTCGTCGATCGCTTCCTTGGTCTCCTGCATCGGCAGGGCCTCCAGCAGGGTGACCAGGTGGATCGCCGTCTGGTCGGAGTGCAGGATTTTCACCACGCCCTCGGCTTGGGAGTAGACCGGCCCGCCCTTGGCGAGGTCGGACACCGCGCGGGTGACGTCCAGGAAGCGGGCGATGCGACCGGTCGGTGGTGCGTCGACGACGATCGCGTCGTAGACGGGGGCCTTGGCCCCCTTTTTCGTGCGGATCACCGCCTCCTTGATCTTGCCGGTGAGCAAGACGTCACGCAGGCCCGGTGCGATCGTCGTCGCGAACTCGATCGCGCCGATCCGCCGCATCGCCTTACCGGCCAGGCCGAGGTTGTAGAACATGTCGAGGTACTCCAGGAAGGCGGCTTCGATGTCGATCGCCAGCGCGTTGACCTGGCCGCCCTGCTCGGCGCTGGCGATCTTGAGCTCCTGGTAGGGCAGCGGCGGTACGTCGAAGAGTTGCGCAATGCCTTGACGCCCTTCGACTTCGACCAGCAACACCTTGCGTCCGCCGGCCGCCAGGGTCAACGCCAGCGCGGCAGCAACGGTCGATTTGCCGGTGCCACCTTTGCCGGTGACGAAATGCAGACGAGCCTTTGACAATCGCGATGGCCAGCCGACGTTGCTGCCCCCGCTCGATGTGGTCCCCACCCTTGCATGCTAACCGCGGGTCTTTGCGGCGATGCCGATAAGCTCGGGATATGAGCCAACCCACAACCTGGGAGTACGCCACCGTCCCGCTGTTGACCCACGCCACCAAGCAGATCCTCGACCAGTGGGGTGCCGACGGCTGGGAGCTGGTCTCGGTGCTTCCCGGCCCCACCGGCGAGCAGCATGTTGCGTATCTGAAACGCCCGAAGTGACCGCCTCGGCCCGGCTCACAGAGCTCGGCATCGAGTTGCCGGTCGTGGTGAAGCCACTGGGCTCCTATGTTCCGGCCGTGCAAAGCGGCAACCTCGTCTACACCTCCGGCCAGCTGCCGGTCCGAGACGGCAAGCTCGTCCAGGCCGGCAAGGTCGGGGCGGACGTCACCCCCGAACAGGGCAATGAACTCGCCCGGATTTCTGCGCTGAATGCCTTGGCGGCCATCGACGCGCTGGTGGGCGTCGACTCGGTGACCAAGGTGGTCAAGGTGGTCGGATTCGTGGCCTCCGCAGCCGGATTCAACGCCCAGCCGGGCGTGGTCAACGGCGCCTCCGATCTGCTCGCCGACGTCTTCGGCGAGGCCGGCGTGCATGCCCGCTCGGCGGTCGGCGTCGCCGAACTGCCATTGGACGCCCCGGTCGAAGTTGAGCTGGTGGTCGAGGTCGGGTAGCGGTAGATGACGGGCGGCCCCGAAGCGTTGACGCATCCGGCTTACGGCCGGCTGCGTCCGGTCACCGACAGCGCATCAGTGCTGCTGGCCAACAACCCGGGCAAGATGACGCTGGACGGCACCAACACCTGGGTGCTGCGGGCTCCCGGCAGCGACGAGGTCGTCATCGTCGATCCCGGACCCGACGACGATGAGCACATCGCTGCCGTCGCCGGCGTCGGCCGGATCACTTTGGTGTTGATCAGCCACCGCCATGGCGACCACACAGATGCCATCGACAAGCTGGTCGACCTGACCGGCGCGCCGGTGCGCTCGGCGGGCAGCGGATTTCTGCGCGGCCTGTCCGGCGAGCTCATTGACGGCGAGGTGATCGACGCTGCGGGACTGCGGATCATGGTCTGGGCGACTCCCGGGCACACGGCTGACTCGTTGTCCTTCGTCCTCGACGACGCGGTGCTGACCGCGGACACCGTGCTGGGCCGTGGAACGACCGTGATCGATAACGAAGACGGCAGCCTGGCCGACTACCTGAAGTCTCTGCAGCGGCTACGCGGGCTCGGCCGGCGAACTGTGCTGCCCGGTCACGGGCCCGACCTGCCCAACATCGAAGCGGTCGCCGACGGATACCTGGCGCACCGCGAACAGCGGCTCGATCAGATTCGGTCGGCATTGCGCGAACTCGGCGACGACGCCACGACCCGTCAGGTCGTGGAGCACGTCTATGTCGACGTCGACGAAGAGCTGTGGGATGTCGCGGAATGGTCGGTGCAGGCGCAGTTGAACTATCTGCGACGCTAGCGCGTCCAGATCGACGCCAGCGTGAGAAAGATCGAGAGACCGCGTCGCTAGCGTCGATCTCGATGCAAAACGGCTAGCGCGCGCGCCTAGCGAGACGTTCGGAGTCCGAGATCAGCACGCTCTTGCCCTCCAAGCGAATCCAGCCGCGGTGGGCGAAGTCGGCGAGCGCCTTGTTCACGGTTTCACGTGAGGCGCCGACCAGCTGGGCGATCTCTTCCTGAGTCAGGTCGTGGGTCACTCGCATCGCGCCACCCTCCTGGGTGCCGAACCGCTGTGCGAGCTGCAGCAGCTGCTTGGCAACCCGGCCGGGGACGTCAGTGAAGATGAGGTCGGCGAGGTTGTTGTTAGTGCGACGCAGTCGGCGGGCGAGGACCCGCAGCAGTTGCTCGGCGATCTCGGGCCGATCGGCGATCCAGGCCCGCAGCGCGTCGCGGTCCATCGACACCGCGCGCACCTCGGTGATCGTGGTGGCACTCGAGGTCCGGGGCCCGGGGTCGAATATCGACAGCTCACCGAACATGTCGGACGGACCCATGATGGTCAGCAGGTTCTCTCGGCCGTCCGGTGAACGGCGGCCGATCTTGACCTTGCCGGAAATGATGATGTATAGCCGATCGCCCGGCTCGCCCTCCGCGAAAACTGTGTGTCCGCGCGGGAAATCGACGGGTTGCAGTTGCTTGGTCAGCGCGGCGACGGCGCTCGGTTCGACCCCCTGGAAGATTCCGGCCCTCGCCAGGATCTCGTCCACGTTGCCCCTTCAGCTATTCAATGAACTCCGGTAGGCACATCTGTGCATGGCGAGCCTAAAAGATAAGCCTTCGACTCGACGTGCCAACGCTACACACGATTGGCATGCTGACGCGGCGCAAATTGCCGATTCGATGGCGAATGCTCATGCCGTTGGCGGGATAAATCGGGTTGATTGACGCCCGGAGCAATGGCGGCCACCAGCAACGGATCGGTCGGCGGCTCGTCGCGGTTGGGTAGGTACGGCGCCTCACCGGTGGCTCGGGCCATCCGGCGGTGTAGGCAGTCCAGCGCCTCGGGCATTCCTTCCCGGGCCAATGTGCGCACATCTATAGGCTCGGCCTGCTTGAGAAATTCAGCGACATCAGTTGCCGTAACTGTGTCTTTTTCCAAGCCCGCCTCAAGCCGTTCAAGCCCGAAAGTTGCCAGCATTAGCAACCCGGGGGTGAATGCAACTAGCAACCAGGACACAAGCAGCAAGTAAACACGGCTAAGGTCTCAGCGGGATCACGGTTCAGTACTGTCGTCGAGGTGACAATGGGCAAGGCTTCTCGCGCCACCGCCAAGGGCTCTTCCGGCCCGTCGGCGGCCGTTGCCCGCCGCTTCGCGTCGGAGACCCGAACCGGCCTGGTGCGTCGGGCCCGAAGGATGAATCGCAAACTGGCAGAAGCATTTCCAGGCGCGCACTGCGAGCTGGATTTCACCACTCCGCTCGAATTGGCGGTGGCGACGATCTTGTCGGCGCAGAGCACGGACAAGCGGGTGAATCTGACCACGCCGGCACTGTTCCTTCGTTACCGAACGGCGGTGGACTATGCGCAAGCGGACCGCGAAGAACTCGAAACGCTCATTCGCCCGACCGGTTTTTACCGCAATAAGGCGACGTCGTTGATTGGCCTCGGTCAAGCGTTGATGGAGCGCTTCGACGGCGAACTACCCAGCACCATGGATGAGCTTGTGACGCTGCCCGGGGTGGGCCGCAAGACCGCCAACGTAATCCTCGGCAACGCATTCGACGTCCCCGGAATTACCGTCGACACCCATTTCGGCCGACTGGTCCGGCGGTGGGGCTGGACGACCGAGGAGGACCCGGTCAAGGTCGAGCACGCGATCGGCGAACTGATCGAACGCAAGGAATGGACGCTGCTCAGCCACCGGGTGATCTTTCACGGCCGCCGGGTGTGTCACGCCCGCAAACCGGCCTGCGGTGTGTGTCTGTTGGCCAAGGACTGTCCGTCGTACGGAACCGGGCCCACCGAGCCCGAAATCGCTGCCGCGCTAGTGCAAGGCCCGGAGACCGAACACCTCCTCGCGATGGCCGGGTTATCAGAACTCCCGTGCTGACCACTCGAAACGCCCGCTGGACGGCCGCGGCCCTGCTAGTGGTCGCGGCATTGGTCGTTGCCTTGGTGATGGCGCTGCGCAATGCGTCCCATCCGTCCACCGCCCCAGCGACCGGCCCGGCCCGTAACCACCGTGATGCCGACACCCCGGCAGCGCTGGCCGGTCCGCGCCACCGCGCAGACCTCGCACCGTGCCCTCAGCCCAGCGGGCAGCCAGGTCCGGCGGCGCTGCGTGGTGTGACGGTCGAATGCGCGGGCGACGGCTCGGCAGTCGACGTCGGGCCGGCGTTGGCCGGCCACCGCGTCGTGCTCAACCTCTGGGCCTATTGGTGCGCGCCGTGTGCGGCCGAGCTACCCGCGATGGCTGAGTATCAGCGACGGGCCGGCCCCGCCGTAGTGGTCGTGACCGTTCACCAGGACGAGAACGAGACCGCAGCCCTGCTGCGGCTGGCCGATCTCGGTGTCCGGCTGCCGACGCTGCAGGACGGCGGGCGTCGGGTAGCGGCGGCGTTGCGGGTGCCCAACGTGATGCCAGCGACGGTCGTGGTGGACTCGGACGGTAGCGTTGCGGAGACGCTGCCCCGCGCTTTCGCGACCGCGGACGAGATCACGGATGCGGTCGGGCGGCTGGATGCGCGAAGGGGGCGCCAGTGACCGGAGGCGGCACCCCCCAACGTGTTGATCGCGCGGGTGGGACGGATCTGTTGACGCCCGAACTCGGCCCGCCCTGGTTACGGCCGTTGGTCGATAACGTCGCCGAAATCCCCGACACGTACAAGCGGCGGTTGCCCGCCGACGTGCTCGCCATGGTGACCGCGTCCAAAGCGCTGGCTGGTAACAAGGGACGAGACGCGGCGGTGCTGGTGCTGTTCTCCGGCCCGCCGACAGCCGAGTCTGGCGGTGCCGCAACCGATTCCCTGCCCGACGACGCCGACCTCCTGCTGATCGTGCGGGCCTCCTCGTTGCGCCACCACGCCGGTCAGGCCGCCTTCCCCGGCGGCGCTTCCGATCCCGGTGACGACGGGCCGGTGGCCACCGCCCTGCGCGAGGCGCGCGAAGAGACCGGCATCGACACCAGCAGATTGCACCCACTGGTCACGATGGAGCGAACGTTCATCGCGCCGTCAGGTTTTCACGTCGTCCCCGTGCTGGCGTACTCGCCGGATCCGGGTCCGGTGGCCGTCGTGGATCAGGCGGAAACCGCAATCGTGGCCCGGGTTCCGGTCCGGGCTTTCATCAACCCCGCCAACCGGCTGATGGTGTACCGCCGCACCCTCAGCCGCCGCTTCGCCGGGCCGGCATTTCTGTTGAACGAAATGCTGGTCTGGGGTTTCACCGGTCAGGTGATTTCCGCGATGTTGGATGTCGCTGGTTGGGCAGAGCCCTGGGACGCCAGCGATATTCGCGAGCTGGATGAAGCGATGGCATTGATCGGCGACGAGGAAGATGCCTGATGAGCTCCTCACAGTGGTTGGACATCGCGGTGCTGGCAGTCGCGTTCATCGCGGCGGTCTCGGGATGGCGTTCGGGTGCGCTCGGCTCGCTACTGTCGTTCGTCGGCGTGCTGCTCGGTGCGATCGCTGGTGTGCTGCTGGCCCCGCACCTGGTCGCGCACGTTGCAGCGCCGCGGGCCAAGTTGTTCGCCGCGCTCTTCCTGATCCTGGCGCTGGTCGTCATCGGCGAGGTCGCCGGCGTGGTGTTGGGACGCGCGGTTCGCGGCGCGATCCACAGCAACTCGGTTCGATTCTTCGACTCGCTGGTCGGCGTCGCAGTGCAATTGGTGGTGGTGCTGGTGGCGGCCTGGCTGCTGGCGACCCCGTTGACCTCGTCGGCGGGCCAGCCCAGTTTGGCTGCGGCAGTGCGCGGTTCGCGGGTGCTCGGCGAGGTCAACGACTATGCACCGGAATGGCTCAAGACGGTGCCCAAGCGGTTGTCCGCGCTGCTGGACACCTCGGGTCTACCGCAGGTGCTCGAGCCGTTCAGCCGCACCCCCGTCGTGGCGGTCGCGGCCCCGGACTCGGCGCTGTCCAAGAATCCCGTCGTCGCGAACACCGAACCGAGCGTGGTGAAGATCCGCGCGATCGCTCCGAGCTGCTCGAAAGTGTTGGAGGGCAGTGGATTCGTACTCTCGCCGGATCGCGTGATGACGAATGCACACGTCGTCGCCGGGTCGAACAACGTCACCGTGGAGGCCAGCGGCAATCCGTACGATGCCACCGTGGTGTCCTACGACCCGACCATCGACATCGCCATCCTCTCGGTGCCGCACCTGCCGGCCGGGCCGCTGGCGTTCGCCAGCGCCCCGGTGACATCGGGCACCGAAGGCATCGTGATGGGCTACCCGGGCGGCGGCGGATTCATGGCGACGCCGGCCAGGATCCGGGAACTCATCGAGCTCAACGGGCCCGACATCTACCGCAAAGCGACCATCAACCGCGAGGTCTATACCGTCAGAGCCAATGTGGAGCAAGGCAATTCGGGCGGGCCGCTGATCAACCTCGACGGGCAGGTGATCGGCGTTGTGTTCGGTGCTGCGGTCGACGACAACGACACCGGCTTCGTGCTGACCGCCAAAGAGGTGGGCGCGCAGCTGGCACACATCGGTGACACCGCGCCGGTATCCACCGGTGAGTGCGTCAGTTGAACGGCGAGCGGTAAACCCGTTCGAGAAACCGCGACAGGTGGCCGTTGACTTCATCCGGATTTTCCTCGTGGCTGAAATGCCCTGCGCCTGCGATTGATACGTATCGGCCGTGCGGCGCGTAGCGCTGCGTTCGCTCGACCGGATCGGCCAGGACGTAGGGGTCGGCGTCGCCGTGAATATGCAGCATCGGAATGCCGAACGGCCGGCTCATCAACCGCATGAACCGCCGGCCTTCTTCGCGCAGCTGGCTGCGCACGGCCCAGCGCTGGTATTCCAGGGCGCAGTGCGCCGCGTATCGGATCTGGATGGCCTGACGCAGGTGGCCGATCGTCTCCGAAAAATCCTCTGATGCAAGCCATTTCGCGCCTGCTCGGCTACGGATCAGATGTTCGAGTTCACTCCCGTGATGACGGGTCAGTGCGCGTTCCGGCCAGACCGGCACCTGGTATCGCAGCAGGGAGGGCAGCAGTGCCCGGCTCTGGTCGCGGCGGGTCAGCGCCGAGCGACGCAGCGCGGCTGGGTGCGGCGAACTGATCACCGCGATCGCCCGCACCTGCCGCGAGTGCAGCACCGAGGTGGCCCAGCACACCAGGCCGCCGTCGGCGTGCCCGACCAACGTGGCCGACGAGTGTCCCAGCGCGCGGATCAAACCCGCGGTGTCGCCGGCCAGCGTCCAGCCGTCATACCCCCGCGGTGGTTTGTCGCTGCCCCCATAGCCCCGCAGATCCACGGCGACTACCCGCGCCCCGGTCAGGCCGCGCAACTGATGTCGCCACGACCACCAGAACGAGCCGAAGCCGTGCAGCATGATCACCAAAGGCCGCGCCGTGGCAGGGGTGTCGTCCTGGTCGTCCGGCGTCGCTTCCACTACGTGGAACCGAATGCCGTTGGCGTGCACATCCAGATGACGCCATGGACCGTCGATGCGCGTGACCGACGGATCTGGTGGGGCCATCTACCAACCCGAGGGATCGGCGGGTGTCCCGCCCTGATTCAGCGCCGGTGCCGAGGGTTTGTCATGGCCCGGCGTGAACGCCGACCGCGTTTCCTTGACGGATTCGATGGTCTGCTGTGGTCCGCGGATACGCCTGACCTTGAGGAAGCCGAACAGCGCCAGGGCGGCGGTCGTCACCACCATGATCCCGAAGACGATCAGGAACGCCGCCCAGCGCCACAGCCAGGTGTCGAGCAGCTCGGCCAGGAAGAAGAAGAAAAAGAAGGTCGAGTAGAACAGCACAACCAAGGCGGCGATGAAGAAGACGCTGCCGGTCAGACCCTTCTTGACGTCGCGGGTGATTTCGGCACGGGCCAGCTCGACCTCAGCGCGCACCAGCGTCGACATCTGCGCGGTGGCGTCCTTGACCAGTGCGCCGATCGACGGTTCGGCGGACAGCGCGTGCGGATCGGTCAGCGGGATGGTGGTCAGCGTGCTGGGAACGCCGTCCTTGCGGTCGTCGTTCTTTCGATCTGACTTGCTCACAGACGGTCCTTCCGGGCTGGATCTGTTGGTCCGGTTCCTCCGCATCGGCCTTCGCGCTCTGCATCGTCACCGGACGGTCTGATTGTCACGCCGACGCGCGGTCGTCGCGGTTCATGTTGCCATGCAGTCCGATGCCAGACGAGGCAAGGCGGTTTGAGATCGGCACCGTTGGGCACTGCTGACGCTAGACTGGCGCGGCCCGCGATGGTGCGTGCCCATTTTTTCCGACGGGAGTATGACTTTGCAAACCACTGGCCGTCGGCTCTTTCAGCTTGCGGCGGTGGTGGCTCTAGCCTACGCAGGCGCCCTGCCCGGCGCCCCGGCCCGCGCCGACGACCGCATTCCGCTCGGCGGCGGAGCGGGCATCGTCGTCAACGGCGATACGCTCTGCACCCTGACCACGATCGGCACCGATCTCAAAGGTGACCTGATCGGCTTCACCTCGGCGCACTGCGGGGGCCCGGGCGCAGTGGTCGCCGTCGAGTCCGCGAAGGACCGCGGCAACGTGGGGACCATGATCTCCGGCAACGACGGCCTCGACTATGCGGTCATCCAATTCGACAAGGCAAAAGTGTTGCCGCAGGCCAACTTCGGGGGTTTCGCGATCAACGGGATCGGCCCCGACCCGTCGTTCGGACAGGTCGCGTGTAAGCAGGGCCGCACCACCGGCAACTCGTGCGGTGTCACCTGGGGCCCGGGTCAGGACCCAGGCACGATCCTCATGCAGGTGTGCGGCCAGCCCGGCGACTCGGGCGCCCCGGTGACCGTCAACGATCAACTGGTCGGGATGATCCACGGTGCGTTCAGCGACAACCTGCCGGTCTGCGTCACCAAATACATCCCTCTGCACACCCCCGCGGTGGTGCAGTCGATCAACGCCGATCTGGCCGATCTGCAGGCCAAGAACCGTCCCGGCGCCGGGTTCGTCCCGATTCCCGCCTGACTATTGGGCGGCGCGAATCGCGTCGAACACGCCCGGATCGAGCAGCGTGGAGGTGTCGCCGAGATCGCGTTTCTCGGCGATGTCGCGCAGCAACCGTCGCATGATCTTGCCGCTGCGAGTCTTCGGCAACTCGGGCACCACGTGTAGTTCCCGCGGCCGTGCGATCGGTGAAATCACCCGTGCCACCTCGGCGCGCAACTCGTCGATGATCTCCGCGCCGGTCGTCTCCGCGTGGTCGGCCTGCAGCACGACGAAGGCGCAGATCGCCTGGCCGGTGGTTTCGTCGGTGGCCCCGACCACGGCGGCCTCGGCCACCCCGGAGTGGCCGACCAGCGCCGACTCCACCTCCGCGGTGGAGATGCGGTGCCCCGACACGTTCATCACGTCGTCGATGCGACCCAGAATCCAGATCGCGCCGTCGGTGTCATAACGCGCCCCGTCACCGGCGAAGTACCACCCCTGCTCGGCGAACTTCGACCAGTACGTCTCACGGAAGCGGTCGTCGTCACCCCAGATGCCGCGCAGCATCGACGGCCAGGGCTGATCGAGGACGAGGTATCCGCTGGTGTGCTCGCCCTCGTCGGACGACGGCGGGGTGAGCTGGTTGCCGTCGTCGTCGACGATCTTCGCCGAGATGCCGGGTAGCGGAGTCATCGCCGAACCCGGTTTGGCCGCGGCGACGCCGGGCAGCGGGGAGATCATCGCCGAGCCGGTCTCGGTCTGCCACCAGGTGTCGACGATCGGGATGCTGTCGCGGCCGATGACCCTGCGGTACCAGCGCCAGGCCTCTGGGTTGATCGGCTCGCCAACCGTGCCGAGCAGTCGCAGGCTGGACAGATCATGGGCGTCGGGGATGTCGCGGCCCCACTTCATGAACGTGCGGATCATTGTCGGCGCGGTGTAATAGATTGTCACCCCGTACTTTTCGATGATCTGGAAATGCCTGTGCTGGTCGGGGGTGTCCGGTGTGCCTTCGTAGATGACCTGGGTGACGCCGTTGGACAGCGGCCCGTAGACGCTGTAGGTGTGCCCGGTGACCCAGCCGATGTCGGCGGTGCACCAGAACACGTCGGAGTCCGGCTTGATGTCGAAGATGTTGTGGTGCGTATACGACGCCTGGGCGAGATAGCCGCCGCTGGTATGCACGATGCCTTTGGGCTTGCCAGTAGTTCCCGAGGTGTACAGCAAGAACAGGGGGTGCTCGGCGTCGAACGCCTCGGGCTGGTGCTCGGGCGATGCCGAGTCGACGACGTCGTGCCACCACACGTCGCGGCCGTCGGTCCAGGCGACGTCGGCACCCGTACGCCGAACCACCAGAACATGTTCGATCGAATCGGCGTCGGCGACAGCCTGATCGGCGGCCTCCTTCAACGGCGCGGGCTTGCCGCGCCGGAACTGCCCGTCGGCGGTGATCAAGAGCTTGGCCTTGGCGTCGTCGATGCGGGCACCGAGCGCGGTCGCGGTGAAGCCGGCGAAGATCACGCTGTGCAGCACGCCCAGGCGCGCACAGGCCAAGATCGCCACGATGGCTTCCGGGATCATCGGCAGATAGATCGCGACGCGGTCGCCGGCCACCAGACCCAGATCCGTCAACGCGTTGGCAGCTTTACTCACCTCGGCCAGAAGATCGCCGTAGGTCAGGGTGCGTTCTTCGCCGATCCGCTCGCCCTCCCAGTGGAAGGCAACCCGACCGCCGTTGCCGGCTTCGACGTGGCGGTCCACACAGTTGTAGGTGACATTTAGTTTGCCGTCAGTGAACCATTTGGCAAACGGTCGTGCCGACCAGTCCAGCACCTCGGAAAACGGTGTGGCCCAAGCCAGTCGGTTGGCCTGCTCGGCCCAGAACGCCAACCGGTCCTGCTCGGCTTGTTGATACAGGTCACCGCGGGCGTTGGCCTGTGCGGCGAACTCTTTCGAAGGTGGATACGACGGTGCCTGGGTGTGCGTCTCGGTCACGGGCACGAGCCTAGCCCGGTGACGACACGGCCGTGTGGCCGTTGTGGCCGTTGAAGAACCGGACAATCAGGTCGAGCAGGCTGGGTTAATTTTCGAGGCGCTGCAGGCAATACAGTCGCGCGGGCGTCGGATATGAAACCGCTTTGGTCCCCGCTGGACACAGCGCCTGGTCCGAGCTTTCGTCATCGCGTTTGAGGACCTTGATCCGCGGGCCCGCGGCGGCGCAGTTGGCGGCAGCGAATGACGGGTTCTCCGCCGTGCCGGTCGCGGTGTAGCACTGGCCCTGCTTGAAGTTGAGCATCAAGCACAAGGTGGTGGTCCCCTTGCGGAGAAAGGCGTACTCCGAGCGTTCGATCTTGCCGTCCGGACAATTCCCGGACGCGTCGCCCTTCGCGGCGACTTCGAATATCGAGTCCGGATTTGCGCAGTCATGCGGCGCCGCAGTGACATCGCTGTCCTGGAAATCGGATTGGCTGAGGCACTGACCGACGTGTGCCGAGTGCTCGGATTGCGAGGACACCTCGCCCAGTCGGCCGATGAACCCGAGCGCACTGAACGCCAGCAGGAGCGACCCGACCACGATCAGCGCGGTCCCCGACGAGCCGCGGGGACGCGGGGCCGGGTAAGCGGGCGGATAGGGCGGTGAATATTTGGGCGGTCCGGGCTGGTTTGGGTAGCCTGCAACCGGACCGTTCGGCGGCGGATAGCCATACGGATACGGACCCGGCGGTGGGCTGTCGAATACGTGCTGCCGACCGCTTTGTGAACGGCGCCGAAAGACCGGCGATCAACAAAGCCAGTCCAACAATGGGAATGCCGAACAAGCCGATCAATTCCCCGAGGTGCTCCGCATCGGTACCCTCGGCGAGTTCGGTGATAGCCACGCCGGAATTCTATTGCGGATCGGAGGAGGACGGCTTGCATCGGTTTCGCATCCTCACGGTGACCGCGATGCTGGCTGTCGCGTCGCTGGCGGGCTGCGGGGTGGGCAGCGTCCGAACCGACGTGGTGATCGTCAATGCCGGCGAGCCGCAGAACCCGCTTATCCCGACCAACACCAACGACACCAACGGCGGCCGGATCGTCGACCGGCTGTTCGCCGGCTTGATGTCCTATGACGCCAATGGCGCACCCACACTCGAGGTTGCGAGCGCGATCGACACCGCCGATGACGTCAACTACCGGATCGTCCTCAAACCGGGCTGGACGTTCAGCGACGGATCGCCGGTCACTGCGCGCTCCTTCGTCGACGCCTGGAATTACGGTGCGCTGGCCACCAATGCTCAACTGCAGCAGAGCTTTTTCGGTCCCATCGCGGGATTCGACGACGTGGCGGCATCCAAGCCGACCGCGACTACGATGTCGGGCCTTCAGGTGGTCAACGACCACGAATTCACCGTCCGGCTCAAGGGCCCGACCATTGATTTCAAACTGCGGCTTGGTTTTTCGCCGTTCTACCCGTTGCCCGACGCGGCGTTCAAAGACATGGCGGCGTTCGGGCAGCATCCGGTCGGTAACGGCCCGTATCGACTCGGCGACGAGCCGGGAAACCCGGCCTGGCAGCACAACGTCAAGCTCGACCTGGTGACCAACGCCGACTATCACGGCAACCGGATGCGCGCAGAACAAAGGCCTGCGGTTCGTCTTCTATGCCAACCTCGACACCGCTTACGCTGATCTGCTCTCGAGCAATCTCGATGTGCTGGATACGATTCCGCCCAGCGTGCTGACCGTCTACCGTCGAGACCTCGGCGACAGAGCGGTGACCGCGCCCGCGGCAGTCAACCTGACGCTGGACACACCACTGCGGCTGCCACACTTCTCCGGAGAAGAGGGACGGCTGCGACGGCTTGCGCTCTCGGCGGCGATAAACCGGGACCAGATCTGCCGCAAGATCTTCTCCGGCGCCCGTACACCGGCCCGCGACTTCACCGCGAGTTCGCTACCCGGATACGACCCTCACATCGACGGCAACGATGCATTGAACTTCAACCCGGACCGGGCGCGGGCGCTGTGGTCGCAGGCCGATGCGATCTCGAAATGGGCTGGCAGATATGCGATTTCCTATAACGCCGACGGATCACATCAGGAGTGGGTGGACGCGGTCGCCAACAGCATCAAGAACACACTGGGCATCGAGGCGCTCGGCGCGCCGCAGCCCACCTTCGCCGGGTTTCGGACCCAGATCACCAGTCACACAATCGGCACCGCATTCCGCGCCGGATGGCAGGGCGACTTCCCGTCGATGCTGGAATTTCTGGAACCGTTGTTCGTCACCAACGCGGGCGCCAACGACGTCGGCTACTCCAATCCGCGGTTCGACGCCGCGATCGCCGCCGCCGAAGCTGCTCCCGACCTACCGCAGTCGTTCACCATCGCCAACGACGCGCAGCGAATCCTTCTGCAGGATATGGCCGTAGTGCCGCTGTGGTACACCGTGGCAGTCGCCGGACGGTCGTCCGCGGTCAGCCATGTCGCCCTGACCTGGAATGGTCTGCCGGACTACGAACGCATCGTGAAGGCCTGAGATGGGTTGGTACCTCGCGCGACGCGTCGCGGCCATGGTCCCGGTCTTCCTGGGCGCCACCCTGCTGATCTACGGCATGGTGTTCCTGCTGCCCGGCGACCCGATCGCGGCACTCGGCGGTGACCGCCCGCTGAGCCCGGCGGTGGCCGCTCAACTGCGCGCGCAATACCACCTCAACGATCCCTTCTGGTTGCAGTACCTGCATTACCTCGGTGGCGTCCTGCACGGCGACCTCGGGCACGCCTACTCGGGGCTGCCGGTCAGTACCGTTCTGGCGCAGGCATTTCCGGTGACCTTCAAACTGGCTTTGGTGGCGCTGACGGTCGAGACGCTGTTCGGTGTCGGGTTCGGCGTGATCGCCGGGTTGCGCAAGGGCGGGGTCTTCGACGGCGGGGTGCTGATCGTCAGCCTGATCATCATCGCCGTACCGATTTTCGTGTTGGGATTCCTGGCGCAATTCGTCTTCGGGGTTCGACTGGGCCTCGCCGCGGTTACGGTCGGCGACCAGCCGACCTTCGCCCGACTGGCGCTGCCCGGGATCGTGCTCGGCGCAGTGTCATTCGCTTACGTCGTGCGGTTGACCCGATCCGCGGTGGCCGACAACGCGCACGCCGACTTCGTACGCACCGCCACCGCGAAAGGGTTGTCGCGGCCGCGCGTGGTCGTCGTACACATTCTGCGCAATTCGCTGATCCCGGTGGTGACGTTCCTCGGCGCGGACCTCGGCGCGCTGATGGGCGGTGCGATCGTCACCGAAGGCATTTTCAACATTCATGGCGTCGGCGGCGTGCTCTACCAGGCGGTCACCCGCCAGGAAGCGCCGACCGTGGTGTCGATAGTGACGGTGCTGGTCGTCGTCTACCTCGTCACGAACCTCGCGGTCGATCTGCTCTACGCGGCGCTGGACCCCAGGATCCGCTATGGCTGACTCATTTTTCGCCGATGTGTGGCGAACGCTGCGACGACGTCCGCAATTCGCGATGAGCGCCGCGCTGATCGCGTTCATCCTCCTGGTCGCGGTCTTCCCGTCGTTGTTCGTCGCCGCCGACCCTGGCTATGCCAACCCGGACCAGAGCCTGCTTGCGCCTTCGGCGGCGCACTGGTTCGGCACCGACCTGCAGGGCCACGACATCTACGCCCGCACCATCTACGGGGCGCGCGCCTCGATCACCGTTGGACTGGGTGCCACCCTGCTGGTATTCGTTGTCGGGGGGGCACTGGGTGCGCTGGCCGGTTTCTACGGCGGCTGGCTCGACGCGCTGGTCTCCCGCGTCGCCGACGTGTTCTTCGGTATCCCGTTGCTGCTGGCCGCAATCGTGCTGATGCAGGTCATGCACCACCGCACGGTGTGGACGGTGATCGCGATCCTGGCCTTGTTCGGCTGGCCGCAGATCGCCCGGATCACCCGGGGCGCTGTACTCGCGGTTCGCGGCAGCGACTATGTGCTGGCGGCGAAAGCATTGGGAATGAACAGATTTGGAATCCTGCTGCGGCACGTGCTGCCCAATGCAATCGGCCCGGTGATCGCAGTGTCGACCATCGCCCTGGGCCTGTTCATCGTCACCGAGGCGACGCTGTCCTACCTCGGGGTCGGGCTGCCGCCGTCGGTGGTGTCGTGGGGCGGCGACATCAACGTCGACCAGATTCGGCTGCGCGCCGGCTCGCCCATCCTGTTCTATCCCGCTGGCGCGCTCGCCATCACGGTATTGGCCTTCATGATCATGGGCGACGTGCTGCGCGACGCCCTCGATCCCTCGTCGCGGACGTGGCGGCTGTGACGGGCCCCGCTGTGCCACTGCTGAGTGTCACCGGCCTCGAGGTCCGCTTCGGCGACGACCCGGTGGTCCATGGTGTCGACCTCGCGGTGCGAGCCGGCCAGACCGTGGCGATCGTCGGCGAGTCGGGTTCGGGGAAGTCCACCACCGCCGCGGCGATTCTTGGGCTCCTCCCGCCAGGCGGGCGAATCACTGCGGGCCGCATCGAGTTCGACGGCGTCGATCTCACCGCCGCCACTCAACGTCAACTCCGCACTGTCCGGGGGAGCGGGATCGGCTACGTGCCGCAGGATCCGATGACGAACCTGAACCCGGTCTGGCGGATCGGGTTCCAAGTGCGAGAAGCTTTGCGTGCAAACAATATAAGTCGTCGAGCGTTCGAATTACTGGCCGACGCCGGCCTGCCCGATCCGGTACTACGGGCCAAGCAGTATCCGCACCAACTGTCCGGCGGAATGTGCCAGCGGGCCCTGATCGCGATCGGGTTGGCCGGCCGGCCGAGACTGCTGATCGCCGACGAGCCGACGTCGGCACTAGACGTCACCGTGCAGCGTCGCGTGCTCGATCACCTCCAGCAACTCGCGGCTGAACTCGGCACGGCGGTGCTACTGATCACCCATGATCTCGCCCTGGCCGCCGAGCGGGCCGAGCAGTTGATCGTGATGCACCAGGGCCGGGTCGTGGAAGCCGGTGCAGCCCAAGAGATTCTGCACAACCCACAACATCCCTACACGCAACGCTTGGTGGCCGCCGCGCCGTCGTTGCGCGACGCCCCCGTCGCACGGCACGTCGCGCCCGCCGAATCGCCGGACGTGATCGTCGCCTCTGGACTGACCAAGATCTATCGCTCGTCGCACGGTGCTCCATGGCGCAAGACGGAGGTGCATGCCGTCGACGGCGTGTCATTCCGGTTGCGCCGCGGCATCACCTTGGCGGTCGCGGGCGAATCCGGATCCGGCAAATCCACCCTGGCCCGCATGGTGCTGGGCCTGCTGCAACCAAGCTCCGGCACCGTAGTTTTCGACGGCCTCGACGTCTCCGACACCGCGTCGTGGAGCCGACGAGAGACGTTGGCCTTTCGTCGCAGAGTGCAGCCGGTGTTCCAGAACCCCTACGGGAGCCTGGATCCGATGTACTCGGTGTCCCAGCTCATCGAGGAGCCGCTGCGGATCCACCGGACCGGGGATCGTCGCCGACGTCAGCAGACGGTTCGCGAGCTGGCCGAGCAGGTCGCACTTCCGTCGTCGCTGTTGAACCGGCGCCCGCGCGAACTGTCCGGAGGTCAACGCCAGCGGGTGGCGATCGCGCGGGCCCTGGCGCTACGGCCCGACGTGGTGGTCTGCGACGAGGCTGTCTCCGCGCTCGACGTTGTCGTGCAAGGGCAGATCCTGGAGCTGCTGGCCGAGCTGCAAGCGGAACTGGGCCTGACCTACCTGTTCATCAGCCACGACCTGGCGGTGATCCGGCAGATCGCGGACGAGGTGATGGTGATGCGGGCGGGCCGGGTCGTCGAGCACGCGGCCACCGAGGACGTCTTCAGCCGCCCTCAGCACGAGTACACCCGGCAGCTACTGGCCGCGATCCCCGGCGCCGGGGCTGGCCTATCCTGACAGCCAATGAGCGGCGCCATGAGCACTGACCCGTTGGCTCCACTGATGGAGCTGCCCGGCGTCGCCGCCGCCGGCGAGCAGGCGCGCGAAGCGCTCGGCCGGGCGCACCGCCACCGCGCCAACCTGCGCCGCTGGCCGGTGACCGCCGCCGAAGCCGCACTGCGGTCGGCGAGAGCTTCCGCGGTGTTGGACGGCGGGGGCCACAAACTTGATGATCAGATCGACGTCTCCGCCATCAGCGACCCGGTTTTCGCCGGGGCCCTGCGCGTCGCGCAGGCACTCGAAGGTGGCCAGACCAACCTGGTGGGCGTGTGGCAGCGCGCGCCGCTGCAGGCGCTGGCCCGTCTGCACATGCTGGCCGCGGCCGACCGCGTGGACGAGAGCCGGCTGGGCCGGCCGCGCCCCGACGCCGACGTCGGACCACGTCTGGAACTGCTGGCGCAGATCGTGTCCGGTGGCACCCGTGCCCCGGCCCCGGTGATCGCCGCTGTCGCTCACGGTGAACTGCTGACCCTGGCGCCGTTTGGCACCGCGGACGGTGTGGTGGCCCGCGCGGTGTCCCGATTGGTCACCATCGCCACCGGGCTCGACCCGCACGGGTTGGGCGTACCGGAGGTCGGATGGATGCGTCGCGCTGCCGACTACCGCGAAGCCGCGGCAGGGTTTGCGTCCGGGACCGCCGAAGGTATGGCGGCCTGGTTGGTGTTGTCCTGCCGGGCTATGCGCACCGGCGCGCAAGAGGCGCTGACGATTGCTGAAACCCTCACCGACCAGGGCGATCGCGGTCAGTAAAATTGATAAAGCGGGCGGCGTACCGATGAATTTCGGCTCGCCGCCCGCTAGCACGGATCTCGGTTACCATGCGTGCACCTGTGGGTTGCGTGGGATGGCCTCGGCGTTCTTGCGACGCTTCCGACTGCAGCCCCACCCAAAGGGCCGTCGATGCCGTTCACTCTTCGCAATTACGCAGGCCCGCAACACTTCTGCCATTATCGCGGCTATGACTCCGCGTGGGTGCCGAGAACCGTGCTCGGTTGCCCTATCCGGGAGATCGGCCCTTCTCTTCTGGATCGACCTTGGCCGTATCAGGCGTCCGTGAGTCCTTTGTACTCCGTGACCCCGGTCACATCAAGGGCCAATTGTCATGAAAACCCCAAAGCGATGCCGGGCCGTGACGTCGAAAGTTTGCTGTGACCAGTTACAGAGACAGCCGGCGAAGCAGCGAGTAGGTCAGCGCGCCGGCCGCCAGGGCGCTGATCCCCACGGCGGCGGTGGTGGCGACCGCGGCTCCAGACGGCGCCGGAATGCGGTCGCGCAACGACACCGGACGGGAAAACTCCAGCACAGGCCAGTCGCGGGCGCTCGCCTCGCGACGCAGCGCACGGTCGGGATTGACCACGCTCGGATGCCCGACGACCTCGAGCATCGGCATGTCGGTGATCGAGTCGGAGTACGCGTAGCAGTGCTCGAGGGGATAGCCCTCACGCGCGGCCAATTCGCGAATGGCCTGCACCTTGCCCTCGCCGAAGCAGTAGAACCCGATGTCGCCGGTGTACTTGCCGTCCTCGACCACCATCCGGGTCGCCATCGCGTGGGTGGCGCCCAGTGCGCGCGCGATCGGCGCCACCAATTCCTCACCGGACGCCGACACCACCACCACGTCGCGGCCGCACAACTTGTGGCTGGCGATCAGGTCGGCAGCCTCGGCGAACACCAGCGGCGTGACGATGTCGTGCAGCGTCTCGTTGACGATTGACTTGACCTGCTCGACGTCCCATCCGGTGCACATGTTGGTCAGATGGATCCGCATCCGATCCATCTGATCGTGGTCGGCACCCGATAGCAGGAACAAAAACTGGGCATAACTCGATTTGAGGACGGCCCGGCGGTTGATCAGCCCCTGCGCAAAAAACGGTTTACTGAACGCCAGCGTGCTCGACTTGGCGATGATCGTCTTGTCGAGATCGAAAAAAGCCGCGGTGCGTGGACTGGGACCGCCGGGCGTCAACGAAGTTTGCTGGTCAGCGGCCGAGTCGGATACGGTCACGCTCTCAGCATAGGGCGGCGCGCCGCTAAATCGCGATGCTGTGGGTAAAACCGCCGGTCAAATGCGGTGCGGTAGCCCGTGGTACGAGCGTGGCCATTGTTTCAGCTACTTAAGGGCCATGCGTTTCTTTCGAACGCAACCCTTGCGCTGCGTCACACTCTCGTGTGTATAGTAAGTATCACTCGGCTTTGCCGAGGGTGTATCAGCCCGACCCCCCGGGGCTGATTCACGACGACCCTCGCCTCCTCCCCCTGGCGGGGGTCGTCCCTTTTGTCGGGCATTTCTCTCCCGGACCGTCTTGCGCACAGCCGCGATGTTGTCCACACATTCCATTGACGTGACTGGCACTGCCGGCCCGCCCGCGACACGGTGGGCCGATGCCGAACACCGAAACGCGCGGGATTCTGGCGGTGCTTTCCGATCCTGTGCTGCGCGATGAACTGGATCGGGTGGCAGCGGCCGTCAGCGTGCGAGTTGTGCACGTCGCGAGCTCGTTACCGGTGAGCAGGAAGGCGTGGTCGGCCGCATCTGCGGTGGTGCTCGACGAAACGGCGGCAATTGGCTGCGCGCTCACGGGGCTGCCGCGCCGCGCACACGTCATCGTCGCAACCGGCGACGACCCACCGCCGGCAACCTGGTCCGCGGCCATCGAGGTGGGTGCCCGGCACGTGTTGAGGTTGCCTGCGCAAGAGCATGACCTGGTCCGGGAGCTCGCCGACGCCGCAGAATCGGCCCGCGATGACGGCACCCGCGGCGCGGTCGTGGCGGTGATCGGCGGGTGCGGCGGTGCCGGTGCCTCCCTGTTCGCTGCCGCACTGGCCCGGGCGGCGACCGATCCGATGCTCGTGGACCTCGACCCGTGGGCCGGCGGTATCGATCTGCTGGTGGGTGCGGAAACGACGCCCGGCGTGCGCTGGCCGGACCTCGCGCTGCAGGGCGGGCGCCTGACCTGGTCCGCTGTCCGCGACGCGTTACCAGCGCACCGTGGGATGAGCCTGCTCTCGGGCACCCGAAGCGGTGACGAATTAGACGGCGGCGCAGTGCAAGCCGTCCTCGATGCGGGTCGGCGCGGCGGGGCGACGGTGGTGTGTGACCTTGCGCGTCGGATGACTGAGGCCGTTGAAACCGCTTTGGATACAGCCGATCTCGTAGTTGTCGTCAGTCCATGCGACGTGCGGGCCTGCGCGGCGACGGCGACCATCGCACCGGTGCTGGCAGGAATCAATCCCAACCTGGGGCTGGTGGTGCGGGGCCCATCGCCGGGTGGGCTGCGCGCCGATGAAGTGGCGACGATCGCGGCGGTGCCGCTGTTGGCGACGATGCGACCGCATCCGCGGGTGGCCGGGCAACTCGAACACACTGGTTTGCGGATAGGGCGACGCTCGGCGCTGGCCGCTGCCGCTCGCCGGGTTCTCGCCGTGTTGCCGGCGCCTCGGGCCGAAGTGCGCGCGGCATGAGCGGCTCGCTGATCGATCGGGTGCGCGAGCGGCTGGCGACCGAGTCGGTTCCGTTGCGACCCAACGTCGTGGCCGACGCGATCAGGGCGGAGTCCGGTGGGGTGCTCGGTGACCTCGACCTGCTGAGCAATCTGCGGATACTGCAGACGGAGCTGACCGGTGCGGGAATCCTGGAACCGCTTCTGTGCGAGGCTAATACGACTGACGTGTTGGTCACGGCACCGGACGCGGTATGGGTTGACGCCGGAAAGGGTTTGCGGCGCAGCGACATTCGATTCGCCGATGAATCTGCGGTCCGGCGATTGGCGCAGCGGCTGGCGCTGGCTGCGGGAAGACGGCTAGACGACGCGCAGCCCTGGGTCGACGGTCAACTGACCGGAATGGGCGCCGGCGGGTTCGCGGTACGCCTGCACGCCGTCCTGCCGCCGGTCGCCGCGGCCGGCACGTGCCTGTCGTTGCGGGTGCTGCGGCCGGTCACCCAAGATCTCGCGGCGTTGATTGCGGCCGGCGCCATAGCGACCGCGGCCGCGGAGTTGATCGACGATGTCATCGCCGCGAGGCTGGCGTTCCTCGTTTCCGGGGGGACCGGCGCGGGCAAGACGACACTGCTGGCGGCGATGCTGAACGCGGTCGCGGCTGACGAGCGGATCGTCTGTGTCGAGGACGCCGCTGAACTGGCACCGCCGCATCCACACCTCGTGCGACTGGTGGCGCGCTGCGCCAACGTCGAAGGCGTCGGTGAGGTCACCGTGCGTCAACTCGTCCGCCAGGCGTTGCGGATGCGGCCGGATCGCATCGTGGTCGGCGAGGTTCGCGGCGCCGAGGTGGTCGACCTGTTGGCCGCGCTGAACACCGGACACGACGGCGGTGCCGGCACGGTGCACGCCAACAACCCCGCCGAAGTCCCGGCTCGTCTGGAGGCGCTGGGAGCCCTCGGCGGCCTGGATTGTGCTGCGCTGCATAGCCAACTGTCGGCGGCGGTGCAAGTGCTGCTTCATGTCGCCCGTGACCGCGGCGGGCGACGGCGGCTCGACGAAATTGCCGTGTTGCGCCGCAACGACGAACGGGTGCGGGTGGTCACGGTGTGGCATGCGGACCGCGGCTTCACCGACGAGATCGCCTCTTTTCGTGATCTGCTGCGAGGCCGATTGCCGTCATGATCGTGCTCGCCGCAATCGCGTTATCCGCTGGGGCGTGGGTGCTTCCGTCGTCGCCACGGCGGCGACTGACCCGCAATGGCCGTAACCGTGGGACCGTACCGATACGGGGCCTCGCGGGTATCGCGGTGTGCGTGCTGGCACTGAGCATTGTATTGCTGCCAGTGACAACGGTTCTGGCGATCAGTGTGCTCGTCGCAACGATGTCCGTGCGCTACCGGTGTCGACGCCGTACCGCTCGGGGGATGGACGAGGGTCGTTCGCTGGAGACCGCGATCGACGTGCTGGTGGGCGAACTGCGGGTCGGAGCCCACCCCGCGACCGCGTTCGCCGTGGCGGCCGACGAGACAGCTGGACCGGTCGCCCGCGCATGCCGTGCGGTTGCCGCGCGCGCTCGGCTGGGAGCCGACGTCGCCGCGGGTTTACGCGGAGTCGGTGAAACCGCCGCACTGCCGTCCCAGTGGGAGCGACTTGCGGTGTGCTGGCGCTTGGCCGCGGAGCATGGCCTGGCGATGTCTGCGCTGATGCACGCGGCGCAACGTGATATTGCTGAGCGGCAACGATTCTCGGGCCAAGTGCGATCGGCGATGGCGGGTGCCCGCGCCACCGCCACCATCCTCGCCGGACTTCCGGTGCTGTCGGTGCTGATGGGTCAGCTGATCGGGGCCCGCCCGTTGCCGTTCCTGCTCGGCGGGGGGCTGGGCGGCTGGCTGCTGGTCGCCGGGCTGACGCTGGTCTGCGGCGGACTGCTGTGGGCGGATCACATCACCGACAGGGCGACCGCGTGAACCCCGTCGCCGCAATGCTTTTGGCCGCAGCGTTGCTGAGCAGTGCAGGTCCTTCGACCGTGCGGGCCCGCGCCGCGATGCCTGCCCACCAGCCGCGAGCGGCCCGAACGGCGGAGCGGGGCCCCGATCCACTGGCGGTTGCGTCGAGTCTGGATGTGCTTTCGGTCTGCCTGGCCGCTGGGATGACAGTGTCGACTGCCGCCGCGGCAACCGCCCCATCGGCGCCTCCGCGGTTGGCGCAGACACTACGTCGGGCGGCCCACCTGCTGGTGTTGGGTGCCGATCCGGCCGTCGCCTGGTCCGCGCCGACTGGCGGCTCTGACCCGCAGATCGACGCGTTGCTGCGACTGGCCCGGCGGTCGGCGGTGTCGGGTGTCGCGCTTGCCGAAGCGGTCTCCGGGCTCGCTGTGCAGTGCCGGCAGGACGCGGTGCACACGGCCGCCGCGACCGCCGAACGAGCCGGCGTGCTCATTGCCGGTCCGCTCGGTCTGTGTTTCCTGCCGGCTTTCGTCTGCCTGGGAATCGTCCCCGTCATCGCGGGTCTGGCCGGCGACTTCCTGCAGTCGGGCTTGTTGTGACTGCGTCATGTCGGAAATAGAAGGAGGACAACATGTTTCGCGCTTTCAAGGCTCGCCTGACGTTGCTGGCGGTGGACGAGTCGGGGATGTCGACCGTGGAATACGCGATCGGCACTATCGCGGCGGCGGCGTTCGCCGCGGTCCTCTACGCGGTCGTGACCGGCGACTCCATTGTGTCGGCGTTGACGAACATCATCGCCCGCGCGCTCAACACCAAGAGCTAGCCGACGATGCCGGTGCGACCACCGTGGAAGCGGCGTTCGGCGTCGCGACTCTGGTCGCGGTTCTCCTGGTGTGTCTGGCCGGCATCACCGCGATGTCGCAGCAAGTCCGTTGCATCGACGCCGCGCGGGAAGCCGCTCGGTTGGCGGCGCGCGGAGACGAGCGCTCGGCGATCACCGCTGCCCGCGGTATCGCGCCGGGCGGTGCCGGAGTTCAGATACGGCGAGACGGCGGCTTCGTCCTCGCGACAGTTTCCGTTCAGTCGAATCTGCTACCCGCACTTCATCTTTCCGCTACCGGCGTGGCGGCGGTCGAGCCGCAGTGACGAGCGGGGGTCGGTCACGGTCGTCGCCGCCGCCATGGTCGTCGTGCTGCTGACCGTCACCGGTGGCAGTGCGTACCTGGGGGCCGCGGTAGTGGCACGGCACCGGGCTCAGGGGGCGGCCGATCTGGCCGCGCTGGCGGCGGCGGCCCGGGTGCCCGGCGGAACCGAGTCCGCCTGCGCCCACGCCACCGAGGTGGCACGGGCGATGCGGGCCGGCGTCACCGGCTGCGTCGTCGACGATCTGGACGTCGTGATCACCATCGAAATCGGCGTGGCCGCCGGTCGATGGGGCAGTGCCCGGGCGGCCGCCCGCGCCGGGCCGGCCTAGTCGTCCAGGTCGGCTGCGGCGATCTCGGCCGGAGTCGGCAGCCGCACCGAGACCAGGCCGGCAAACGCGTTGTCGTCCAGCTCCACCCGGTTGACCGTCACGTGGATTGGTACCCACCCACCCTCGTGAGCCGGCAGCCGCAACACCACGCTCGCGGCACCGTCGGCGAACTCGGTGCGCATCGCGGCTCGCTTCGCCTCGTCGTCGGGATGTATCCGGGGGCTATCGGCGGCGATACGGCGCCAGTCGTAGAACGGACACGGGGCGTCGAGCCATTTCAGCAGCGTCCAGCTGTGCGGGTCGAACAACGCCCGGTGCACCCCGGGCTCAGCCAGCCCGCGCAAGATCTGCTGGGCAAGCCCGTCCGACGGAGTCGGCTGGTCGGCCGGTTCGGCGCGCCAGTTCATGCCCCGCGAGACCATGTGGTCGCGGCCGTCCCCGCCTTCTTCGACGCCATTGCGCACCACGAAGCTCACCCGGATGGCGTTGCCCGTCCAGTCCCGACCGTCCCAGGTGTCGCACATCGTGTGACCCGATTCAAACCTGACCGCCGCCGCCAGCGCCCGCCCTTCGTTGGGCTTGAGCTCGCCCGCGGGCCAGCACTCCGCGAACGCCCGCTCCTCGGGGTCTTTCATCTCGACTTTGCGGCCCATGTTGGTCAGTGACTCGGCGGTATCGGTGGCAACCCCGAGAGTCGTGTCCCATTTCAGCGGGCCGGGAATCGGCCGCTCGGGGGGTTCCTGCTCGGGTGAACCGCTCCAGACGTGCACGCCGTGGACGCGGCCGTCCGACATCAACACCGGCTCGGTCCGGATCACCCGGGCTTTCTTCGGCGTGATGCTGACCAGACCCTTGCTGGTCTGTACCGACTCGGCAATCGCGGACTGGATGGCGGCGCGGCCGGCAGTGCGCTTCAAAAACGTTGTTATCGGGATCAGATCCTGTAGTTGACGCCCCACTGCCACCACGGCCGGTTCTCGGCCCAGCGTCTCCACCAGCAGCCAGTCGTCGGTCATAACTCGCAGTTTAGCGACGACCCGGCCGATAACCCGTTGCGTCGCTGTCGAATCCGTGTGCGTTTCCCTGAGATCAACCTGTGGATCTTGTTGAGATACGGGTCATGAACTTGCACAGATTGCTGGGCGAAAGGTATTTTTCTGCTGCGCCTGCTGCGGATTAGAACGACTTACGCTGTCCAACCGTTCTTCGCGTTTGCGTTTCCGCCAGGCGCACGTTTCTTCAGTAGTGAGGAAACCGTTTTCATAGCTTCTGCTGCGAAGACACTCATATGGACGTCGACCGCTCGAGGGGTCGGTCGTCATCCGTATGTCTGAATTCCGTTAGCCAGAGCGCTGAGAACCAAACGCAACACCCGCACAGCCCCGGCCTTGTCCAACGGATCGTTTCCGTTGCCGCACTTCGGTGATTGCACGCACGACGGGCATCCTGCGGGGCACTCGCACGCTTCGATCGCCGCGAGCGTGGCGCCCAGCCACGTGTTCGCCTGTCGGAAGCCCTGTTCGGCGAACCCGGCTCCACCCGGAAAGCCGTCGTAGACGAACACGCTTGGCAGAGCGTCGGATTCGGGGCCGACCGCGGTGGACAAACCGCCGATGTCGCCGCGATCGCAACTGGCTACCAGTGGCAGCAGGCCGATCGCCGCGTGCTCGGCGGCGTGCAACGAACCCGGTACCTGCAGCGGATCGATGCCGTTGTGGTGCAGTGCTTCTGGCGTGATGGTGTACATCACCGCAACGGTGTCCAGGGTGTGCGGGGGCATCGTCAACTCGACGAAGTCGATCACCTCGCCGTTGAGTCGGCGGCGTAGATAGCCCACGATCTGATGGGTCACGCTGACCGGCACCAGGCCCAAGGTGACCGACCCGTAAGCTCGACGTTCGCCCGGCCCGGTGACGGCGATGTCGGTGAGTTCGCGGGCAAACGTGGCATATCCGGGGTCTTCGGCATGGACGAAAGCCATCCCCTCGTCGAAGTCCAGCGAGTCGACCACGTAACTCTCGCCCTGGTGCAGATATACCGCGCCCGGGTGCACCGAGGCGGCGGCCCGTCCCGTATCAGCCGTGCCCAGCAGTCGTCCGGTGTCGCTCTCCACGATCACGACCTGACCTCCGGCTGACCCCCGAATGTCCACTGCCGGATGGGGGTCCACGCCTGGTGCCGGGTAGTACTTGCCGGCTCGCCGTCGCAGCAGTCCGTCGTCGACCAGCGCGCTGGCGACGTCCTCGGCACCCAGCGACCGCACCTCGGCATCGTCGACGGGTAATTCCGTTGCGGCGCAGAGCAGCTGCGGACCGAGAATATAGGGGTTGGATGGGTCGATCACCACCCGCTCGATCGGTTTGTCCAGCAGCGCGGCGGGGTTGTGCACCAGGTAGGTGTCCAGCGGATCGTCGCGGGCGACCAGCAGCACCAGCGCACCCTGTCCACGCCGACCGGATCGGCCGGCCTGCTGCCAGAACGACGTGACGGTCCCGGGAAAGCCCGCCAGCACCACCGCATCCAGTCCCGCGATATCGATGCCGAGTTCCAGTGCGTTGGTGGTGGCCAGACCACGCAGTCGCCCGTCGAGCAGGGCCTGTTCCAATGCGTTGCGGTCCTCGGGCAGATAGCCCGCGCGATACGACGCCACGGTGTCGGCCAGTTGCGGAGCGACGTCGTCCAGTCGTGCGCGGGTTGCCAGCGCGGTCAGTTCGGCGCCGCGGCGTGAGCGGACGAAGGTCAGGGTGCGCGCCCCTTCGGCGATCAAATCGGCCATCACCCGCGCCGCCTCGCTGCCGGCGGACCGCCTTACCGGAGCGCCGTTTTCGCCCGTCAGGTCGGCGCGCAGGGCCGGCTCCCACAACGCCACCGTCCGAGCACCTTGCGGCGAGCCGTCTTCGGTGACTTCCGCGACCGGTTGGCCGATGAGTTCGGTGGCGGTCGCACCCGGAGCGGACGTCGTTGCGCTGGCGAAAATGACAGTGGGCGGCGAAGACGTGGCGGCCGAGTCAGCGGAGTAACGCGCGCACAATCGCAGCAGACGCCGCAGCACCATCGCCACGTTCGATCCGAAAACACCGCGGTAGTAATGACATTCGTCGACGACGATGAACCGAAGATTGCGCAGGAACATTGCCCACCGGGCGTGATTGCGCAGCAGGGCCAGATGGACCATATCTGGATTGGAGAACACCCAGCGGGAACGCTCCCGCGCTAAGCGGCGTATCTCGCCTGCGCTGTCGCCGTCGTAGGCCGTGGGCGCGACGTCGACCAGTCGGGCGATGGCCGCGGTCAATGCGTGGGCGGCCCGTAACTGGTCGTGGCCAAGCGCTTTCGTCGGCGAGATGTACAGCGCGCGCGCCCGCGGATCGGTGGCCAACCCATTGAGGATGGGCAACTGATAGGCCAACGATTTCCCGGATGCCGTGCCAGTACTGATAACGACGTGATGCCCGGCGTGCGCCAGGTCGGCGGCCTGAACCTGATGTGTCCAGGGCGAACTGACGCCGCGATCGGTGAATGCGCGCAGCACATCGGGTTCGACCCATGTCGGCCAAGGCTGTTGGCGGCCAGGTCGTGCCGGTAGCTCGGCGACATGACGTAGCGGATGCTCGCCCGCTTCGGTGCCGGCGACCGCGGCGGCGAGCAACTCGCTGCCGAACGTCACCACGATTAAGCGCCTCCTGATCCGAACTGATCACCCAAAAATGCGTCCGATTGCCCTATTGCGACCGGGGGTTTGGGCGTCGCACTTCAATTGTTTACCTAGTGGTAGCGCAAATGCTTGTCCGAGGCTGTTGCTGTGGCGACGAACATGGTTGACTGTTTGCGGTCGCAGCTTCTGTGTTCGTGTAAAACTTTCGCAGGATCGACGTTGCGGCCGCGGTTCCTGCGAGGTTGTAGGTCGGGTGAAGTTCCGGCGACTCAGCAAGGTCTAGCGGTCGGAACGGGCCCGGAGCATCGAGGTGATGCTCCGCACCCGAGTAGTAAAGGAACAATCGAGAAATGCCACAGGGAACTGTGAAGTGGTTCAACGCGGAAAAGGGATTCGGCTTCATTGCCCCCGAAGACGGTTCGGCCGACGTGTTCGTCCACTACACGGAGATCCAGGGTAGCGGCTTCCGCACCCTCGAGGAGAACCAGCGAGTCGAGTTCGAGGTCGGGCAGAGCCCCAAGGGTCCCCAGGCCACCGGCGTTCGCGCCGTCTGAGCAACTGTTAACGACAGCCCCCCGCACGATCCGGGATCACCGGATTCGGACGGGGGGTTTTCGCTGCTTCCCCAATCCGCTTCCATGGCGTCCCGCACGCCTTGGCGTGCGCCGTCGGTCGGGCTTGATGGACCGACTTCTTCTCGCGCCGCGTTGCGGCGCGCATCGTCGTCGCCCGGGCGCTTAATGTCGTTGATGTGAGCCAGCTGTCGTTTTTCTCGGCTGAGTCGGTGCCGCCTGCGGTCACCGACCTCACCGGGGTACTCGCGGCAGCCGGTCAGATCGTGACGGTCGGCAGCGGCGCCCGGTTGTCGGTGGTGGTGGATCAGGCGTGGCGCGCCGAGGCGCTGGGCCAGATGATCGACGAGGCCGGTTTGACGGCCGAGATCACCCAGACCGACGAATACACACCGCTGGTGCGCACCGAAGTGGACGCCCGATTGCGTTCGATGGCCGTGGAGTGGACGCGCGGCGCGGTGAAGACCATCCCGCCGTTGTGGCTGCCCGGCCCGCGCGAATTGCGCGCCTGGACCTTGGCCGCCGGCAGCCCGGATGCCGACCGCTATTTATTAGGACTGGACCCGCACGCGCCAGACACCCATTCGCCGCTGGCGTCCGCCCTGATGCGCGTCGGGATCGCGCCGACCCTGATCGGCACCCGCGGGGCCCGCCCCGCGTTGCGAATTGGTGGTCGTCGCCGGCTATCGCGCCTGGTAGAGAACGTTGGGGAACCGCCTGAGGTCGCTGAGGCGTTGCCGTTCTGGCCGCACGTCTAGCGGCAATCAGTCGGCCGGTACACGGGGGGTCGGTTTGCGTCGGCCCATCTCGGGTGCCACATTGTCAGGTGTCAACAGGGGAGAAAGTCGCCGCAGATTGACGCCGGCTGACCGCGGATCAAGGATCCACGGGGCCGCAGGGGGACCAGAAGTAAGTGAAAGCGAGCGTATTAAAGGTGGCTGATAGCGGCGAGAATGGCGCCACACGGCGACTCGTCATCGTCGAGTCGCCCACCAAAGCGCGCAAATTGGCCGGCTACCTGGGGGCCAACTACATCGTCGAGTCCTCCCGAGGCCACATTCGTGACCTGCCGCGGGCGGCGGCCGACGTGCCCGCGAAATACAAGTCGCAGCCCTGGGCGCGGCTCGGGGTCAACGTCGACGAAGACTTCGAACCGCTCTACATCATCAGCCCTGACAAGAAGAGCACCGTCAGCGAACTCAAGGGCCTGCTCAAAGACGTCGACGAGCTCTACCTGGCCACGGACGGTGACCGCGAAGGCGAGGCGATCGCCTGGCACTTGCTGGAGACCCTGAAGCCGCGCGTTCCGATCAAGCGGATGGTGTTCCACGAGATCACTGAGCAGGCGATCCTGGACGCCGCCGCGAACCCGCGTGACCTGGACATCGACCTGGTCGACGCCCAGGAGACCCGCCGCATCCTGGACCGGCTGTACGGCTATGAAGTCAGCCCGGTGCTGTGGAAGAAGGTGGCTCCCAAGCTGTCGGCGGGCCGGGTTCAGTCGGTGGCCACCCGCATCATCGTTCAGCGCGAACGCGACCGGATGGCGTTCCGCAGCGCCGCCTATTGGGACGTGGTGGCCGAACTCGACGCCAGCGTGTCCGACCCCCACGCGCAGCCGCCGAGGTTCACGGCCCGGCTGACCACCGTCGACGGTCTGCGGGTCGCGACCGGACGCGACTTCGACTCCCTCGGCGCGATACGCAAGCCCGACGAGGTGACCGTGCTCGACGAGGTCAGCGCAGGATCGCTGGCCGCCGGCCTGCGCGGATCGCAGCTGACCGTCGGCTCCGTCGAGGAGAAGCCCTACACCCGTCGCCCGTATCCGCCGTTCATGACGTCGACGCTGCAACAGGAAGCCGGTCGCAAGCTGCGGTTCTCCGCCGAGCGCACGATGAGCATCGCCCAGCGGCTCTACGAGAACGGCTACATCACCTACATGCGTACCGACTCCACGACGCTGTCGCAGTCGGCGATCAACGCGGCCCGCACGCAGGCCCGTCAGCTCTACGGCGAGGAGTACGTCTACCCGTCGGCGCGCCAGTACACCCGCAAGGTGAAAAACGCCCAGGAAGCCCACGAGGCGATCAGGCCGGCGGGGGAAACCTTCGCCACTCCGGACGCGGCACGGCGCGAGCTCGACGGCGACGACTTCCGACTGTATGAGTTGATCTGGCAGCGCACGGTCGCCTCGCAGATGGCCGACGCCCGCGGCACCACGCTCAGCCTGCGGATCAACGGCGAATCCGACGGTCGTGAGGTGCAGTTCTCTGCCAGCGGCCGCACGATCACGTTCGCGGGGTTCCTGAAGGCCTACGTCGAGACCGTCGACGACCAGGCCGGTGGCGAAGCCGACGACGCCGAGAGTCGGCTGCCGCAGCTGACCCAGGGCCAGCGGGTGGATGCCACCGAACTCACCCCCGACGGCCACTCGACGAACCCGCCGGCCCGCTACACCGAGGCGTCGCTGATCAAGGCGCTCGAAGAGCTGGGCATCGGGCGGCCGTCGACGTACTCGTCGATCATCAAGACCATCCAGGATCGCGGCTACGTCCACAAGAAGGGCAGCGCGCTGGTCCCGTCGTGGGTCGCGTTCGCCGTCACCGGTTTGCTGGAGCAGCATTTCGGGCGCCTGGTCGATTACGGATTCACCGCGGCGATGGAAGACGAACTCGACGCGATCGCCTCAGGCACCGAGCGACGCAGCAACTGGCTCAACAACTTCTACTTCGGTGGCGACCATGGCGTGGCCGACTCGATCGCCCGTTCTGGCGGGTTGAAGAAACTGGTTGGCGTCAACCTCGAAGGCATCGATGCGCGAGAAGTCAACTCCATCAAGCTTTTTGACGATGTCGAGGGTCGCGCGGTCAATGTGCGGGTCGGCAAGAACGGGCCGTATCTCGAGCGGATGGTGGTCGGCGACGACGGCGAACCGACGCCGCAGCGGGCCAACCTGCACGACTCGCTGACCCCTGACGAGCTGACTCTCGATGTCGCCGAGGAGCTGTTCTCGACGCCGCAGGAAGGGCGCTCACTCGGGGTCGACCCGGAGTCCGGGCACGAAATCGTGGCCAAGGACGGCCGTTACGGCCCGTACGTCACCGAGGTGCTGCCCAAGCCGGATGACGACGACGGCGCCGCCGGCCAGCCCGCCAAGAAGGGCAAGAAACCCACCGGCCCGAAGCCGCGGACCGGATCGCTGCTGCGCAGCATGGACCTGCAGACCGTGACGCTCGAAGATGCGCTCAAGCTGCTGTCACTGCCACGGGTGGTCGGTGTCGACCCCGATTCCAAAGAGGAGATCACCGCCCAGAACGGCCGCTACGGCCCATACCTCAAGCGCGGCACCGACTCTCGCTCACTGGCCACCGAGGACCAGATCTTCGAGGTCACGCTCGAAGAGGCGCTGAAGCTCTACGCCGAGCCCAAGCGACGTGGACGGCAAGGTGCCGCGGCGCCGCCGCTGCGCGAACTGGGCAACGACCCGGCGTCCGGCCAGCCGATGGTGATCAAGGACGGCCGATTCGGCCCCTACGTCACCGACGGCGAGACCAACGCGAGCCTGCGCAAGGGCGACGACGTGCTGTCGATCACCGACGCACGCGCGTCCGAATTGCTGGCCGATCGGCGAGCCCGAGGGCCGGTAAAACGGACGGCGAAGAAGACTGCGAAGAAGACTGCGAAGAAAGCGCCGGCCAAGAAAACGGCCGCGAAGAAAGCAGCCAAGCGCAGCTAGCGAGCGGTTTCGGGCAGGTCCGGCAATCCTGAGGATCCTTTAGTGACCTGGTTCTCAAATTAAATGGTGATTCTCAGCCAGTTCTCAGGTATAGTCTTTCCCAACGCGTCGTGCATCAGGCACACGCCAGTTAGGGAGAGTCATGCGGCCGGCCGTCCGATACTGCATCACCGCAGGTGTTGCGCTCGGTGGTGCCAGCATTCTGATCGCCGCCCCGTCGTCGCCCCCGCTGCGCGACGTCGAAGTGCCCGCGATGGAACTCTCCAACAACTCGCACGACAACCCCGACGCGAACGGCCCGTCCATCGCTGACTTGCTGCAGACCATGGGCGGACCTGAAAGCCCGGTGGTGGTACAGAACATCATCGAGTCCGACGCCGGAGTGCTCCAGAGCGGTCAGCCGTCGAGCGTCCCGGGTCTCAGCGACCTGCTGAACCTGGGAAACGACCCGGTGGGCAGCCCTGACCCGCAGGGCAAATCCTTCATCGACATCGGGCCGCTGCTGCCCAGCGATCTCACCCTCGCGCCCACCGGTCGCTAATTCTTCATCGGTCCGCAATTTTTAGCTGCGGCGTAGTTTTATGTTGCGGAACTGGGGGTTTTCCTCATTTGATATTTGCGGAATGGGCCTACCGCGGGACTAGCCCACGGCGTCGTCGGTGATGTCGTCCGGCGCCGCCAGATTCAGTGGCCGGGCCAGTTGAGTGGGCGCGGTCCGTCCGCGTAATGCCACCACCTCGGCCACATCCCAGCACAACGCTTCGGCATCCAGGGCCCCGCTGACCGCGACCGACGAGGCCAGCACGTGGCCGTCTTCGAGCTTTGCCAGCTCAGTGAGCCGTGCCGCCTCGTTGACCGGATCGCCGATCACGGTGTACTCGAAACGGGCCAGCGCACCGATATGGCCGGCGATGGCACGGCCCGAGGAGACCCCGATGCCGAATTCCGCGGAGCCGATCACCGGCAGCAGTTCATCGTGCAGTTCGCGGGCGGCGGCCAGCGCGCCACCCGAGGCATCCGGGTGCTCGATCGGCGCGCCGAAGATGGCCAGCGCGGCGTCACCCTGGAACTTGTTGACGAACCCGCCGTGCCGCCCGACGGTGTCCACCACGACCCGGAAGAACTCGTTGAGCATGCTGACCACTTCGGCCGGTGGCCTGGTCGACGCCAGCTTGGTCGAGCCGACCAGGTCGACGAACAGCACCGCGACATCGCGCTCCTGGCCGCCCAATTCGGTGCCACGCTCGAGCGCCCGTCGGGCGACGTCCTCGCCCACGTAGCGACCGAACAGGTCGCGCAGCCGTTGCCGCTCGGACAGGTCGCGGACCATGTCGTTGAAGCCCGCCTGCAGCAAGCCCAACTCGCTGGCGTCGTAGATCTGCATGTGCGCGTTGTAGTTACCGCGCTGTACCTCGCCGAGCGCCCAGCGCAGCTGGCGCAGTGGGTCGGCGATCGACATGGCCACCAGCAGCGTGCTCGCCAGTCCGATGCCCAGCGCCAACAACGCCAGCAGCAGGATCGGGTTCAGCAGCTTCTCCGGGGGCCCGTGCAGGTATTCCGCCTTGTCTCCGACCACGGCCAGCACGATGGCCAGCAGCGGCACGCCGGTGGACAGCGCCCAGGCCAGCATCTGGCGCCCGATCACGCCGGAGGCCCGGATGTTCTCCGGCAGGCCCCCGCGCAGCGCGGCCACCGCCACCGGACGTAGCACGCGTTCGGACTGCAGGTAGCCGATGATCGCGGTGGCGGTGGCGCCCAGGGCGGTCGCGACGGCCACCACTGGCGCCGCGTGATGGGCCACCGGCCAGCTGGCGACGATGAAGACCACGCCACCGACGAGCCAGGACGCCAGGTTGATCACCGTGCGGTGGAATGGCGTCCGCAGTGCGCGGCTGCGGGCGAGCTCGGTGGCGGCCGGGTCGGTGTCGGCCAGCAGCGCGTCGCGGCGCTGCCACCTGAACACCGGCACCAACAGCCGCGCGCTGATCGCCGTCCCGACAGCGAACAGCACCACGATCGAACCGACGAACGTCGCGAGGTTCACAGCCGGCAGCTTCTGCAACTCGATGCGGTCTTCCGGCGGCAACCCGTAGCGCAGGAAGCCCAGCACCATCAGTGCGCCGATGATGTCGGCCTGCAATTGGCTCAGTGTGAACACCGGCCAGGGCGTGCGCACAAACCATTGGACGAATGCCTGGATTCGTCTCGGTAGTGCCCCGGCCATGCTCACCTGCACACCGTATCGGTCGGCGGGGACCTAAAAGTAGCCAAAACGGCAGTACGCGGTGGCCGATCGTGCGGTGCGGTCGGCGGTGACAACTACTCTTGCCGGTGATGTCACGGGTATTTGCGCGTCTGGTTGGCCAGGAGTCGGTGGAGGCTGACTTGGTGGCCGCCGCGGCCGCAGCCCGCGGTGATACGACTCACAGCGCCGCGATGACGCATGCCTGGCTGATCACCGGTCCACCCGGTTCGGGTCGCTCAGTGGCCGCGCTGTGCTTTGCCGCGGCCCTACAGTGCACGTCTGACGGGTTGCCCGGCTGCGGTGAGTGCCGGTCCTGCACCACGACGATGGCCGGCACGCACGGCGACGTCCGCCGCGTGATCCCGGAGGGACTTTCCATCGCCGTCGCTGAGATGCGCGCAATCGTGCAGATCGCGTCGCGGCGGCCCAGCACCGGCCACTGGCAGATCGTCGTGATCGAAGATGCCGACCGGCTGACCGAGGGCGCGGCGAACGCCCTGCTCAAGGTCGTCGAGGAGCCACCGCCCTCCACGGTGTTTCTGCTGTGCGCGCCGTCGGTGGACCCGGAGGACATCGCGATCACGCTGCGGTCCCGCTGCCGGCACATCTCGCTGGTGACGCCGCAACCGGAGGCGATCGCCCAGGTTCTCATCGACCGCGACGGGCTGTCGGCCGAGACCGCGAACTGGGCGGCGTCGGTCAGCGGTGGCCATGTCGGGCGGGCCCGGCGGCTGGCCACCGATCCGGAGGCGCGCGAGCGGCGGCTGCAGGCTCTGGGTTTGGCCCGCGATGCCGCGACCCGGTCGAAGGCGTTTGCGGCTGCCGAGGCGTTGGTATCGGCCGCCGAGGCCGAAGCGTCGGTGCTGACGGCCGACCGCGACGAGGCCGAAACCGAGGAGCTACGGATGGCGCTGGGTGCCGGCGGCACTGGAAAGGGCACCGCGGGTGCGTTGCGTGGATCCGCCGGAGCGATCAAAGACCTTGAGCGACGGCAGAAGTCGCGCCAGACCCGCGCGTCGCGTGATGCGCTTGATCGTGCGCTGATCGACCTGGCGACCTACTTTCGCGACGCGCTGTTGGTCGCCGCGAGCGCACCGGGCCAGCGGGCCAATCACCCCGACATGGCTGAGCAGATCGCATCGATGGCCGCCCACGTTCCGGCCGATCGGCTGCTGCGCTGCATCGAAGCGGTGCTGGGCTGCCGCGAGGCGCTGGCGATCAACGTCAAGCCCAAGTTCGCCGTCGACGCGATGGTCGCCACCATCGGTCAGCAGCTTCGCGACTAGTCAGGTGGGCCGACTCCTCCCCATCGCGCTGCGCGCTCTGCATCGTCGTCGGCCGTCAGGTCTGGTTTTGGGCGCGTGAACGGCCCTGCCGTAGACTCGTCCCGCCCGACAGGGCACGCCACCTTAGCTCAGTCGGTAGAGCAGCTCACTCGTAATGAGCAGGTCAGGAGTTCGATTCTCCTAGGTGGCTCCACTTTCTCCCGAGGCCGTGTTGCGTCATCGCGGCAGCACGTATCCCACCGGCCCCGCCGCGATACACACGCTCAGGGCGGCGGTGTTGGCCCGCACCCGAATGGCGGTTCCCGCGCCGGGCAGTCGCACGTACACCCGGTTGAGCCCCGGATGCACCGGAACCCGGGTGGCCACGCCGTCGGACAGCGCCAGCGTCAGCGAGCCGTCGCTGTTGGCCAGATAGTTGATCTCGGCCGCCCAATCTGTCGGCAGCAGTGGACCGTCGAGGCCGATCTCAATCGGATGGTCGGGTTGCACCAGATACCCGCACTGCGGCACCGGGCCGGGCGCCATCGCGCGCACCCAGGTGACCTGCGCGTCGACCAACCGGCCCGTGCTGTCCAGGGCCTTCAATTGTGTTGTCGCCGAGCTGAATTCCGGACGATCGCGGAGCAGTGCGAACAGGTGGCCGGCCAGGTTCTCGGGCCAGGCCACCCGGCCCAGGACCAACGGGTCGACTTCCTGGTCGAGCAGTGGCGCACTCGATCTTGCGTGCGCCGCGGCGAGATCAAGACGGGCATTCTGCACGTACGGCTGAGCGGGATTGTCGCGCCAGGACGTCGCGAACGTCGCCGTCGAATAGCAACTGCTCGCCACGAACGCCGCTGCCAGCACGACCACGACCGCCGTGCGCGGCGCGGACGCGTCCAGCCGACGGGACGTCGGGCGGTTGGGCGCACAGAACGCGACCGCGGTCAGCAATGCCAGCACCACGACGAGATCTGGTAGATACCGCAAGGTTTGGGCCAACTCCAGGGCAGTGAAGCGCGACGAGCGCATCAGATAGATCGGCACCTGGCAGGCGACCACGTAGCCGACGGCGGTCAGCCACAACGGCGCGATGCGCTGCTTGCGAACCAGCGACAGAACCAGCACCGCGGCCAGCACCAGCCAGCCCAGTGCCATGACCGATGCCGGCGGAGTCGCCCACGGTGAGGCCGGAGCCCACCTGCCCCACTGCCACGGCCCGCCGGCCAAACCCGGAACTATCCCGTGAGTGACGGAGCGGCGCAACAGAGCCCACGTCATTGCCAGATTTGAACTCCAGCGCCGCTGGTTCACCACGGCCAGGTACACCGCGATCCACGCGGCGGTCAGTGTCAGCGACACCACCCACAACCGGAAGCCGTCTCGCCAGACCTTTGTCAACGGTGCACGCTCGCCCTGCACGTGGCACAGCAGCGCGACAATCGCGAAGGCGACGAACGGAACAACCGCCGCCTTCTCGAAGAACAACAGCCCACCGAGGTACACCAGCGCGCCGGTGACCGCATATCGCTGATTTCCGGTGCGAACCAGCAGGATCGCGTCGGCGCAAACCCAGGCCAGCGCGGCCAGCATCGGGAGCGAGTTCAGTGCCGCCGCCCACCAGGCGAACCCCGGCACGCCCAGCGGAGTGAACAGCGCAAAGGTCAGGGGCACGAGCAGCACCGGTCGCCAGCCGAGGATCACGTGTAGCGCACGCAGCAGCGCCAGCGAGGCCAGCAGCTGCAGCACCACCAGGCTGATGGCCGGTCCGATCCAATTCAGCGGCGCCAGCCGGGTGACGGCCCCGGAGATCAGGAATGCCGCCGGCATGACGTGACCGTCGTGGTCGTCGAACAGAAACGACGGCGACAGCAGGCCGTGCGTGCCGGCCCGGCTGACCAGAATGAAGTCGTCCCAGTAGAAGTAGCCGAGAAACGCCAGCAGCCCGCGGATCACCAGTTGAACTGCGACGAGCGCCACACCGGCCAACGCCACTGTCGATAACCGGCCGGCCCGTCGGTATGGTGAGCCGGTGCGCGCACTGGTCACCGGGGCTGCCGGGTTCATCGGGTCGACGCTAGTCGACAGGTTGTCAAGCGACGGGCACACCGTCGTCGGTCTGGACAACTACGCCTCCGGACGGGCCACCAATCTCGAGCACCTGGCCGACACCGCCGAGTTCACCTTCATCGAGGCCGACATCGTCACCGCCGATCTGGCGGCGATCTTCGGCGAGCACCAGCCTGAGGTGGTGTTCCACCTGGCCGCTCAGATCGACGTTCGCCGCTCGGTGGCAGACCCGCAATTCGATGCGTCGGTCAACGTGATCGGCACCGTCCGGATCGCCGACGCCGCGCGGCAGACCGGCGTGCGCAAGGTGGTACACACCTCGTCCGGCGGTTCGATCTACGGAACGCCGCCGACCTACCCGACCAGCGAAGCCGTACCCACCGATCCGGCCTCGCCGTATGCGGCGGGCAAGGTGGCCGGCGAGATCTACCTCAATACCTTCCGGCATCTCTACGATCTGGAGTGCTCGCACATCGCCCCGGCCAATGTCTATGGGCCCCGCCAGGATCCGCACGGCGAGGCCGGTGTGGTCGCGATCTTCGCGCAGGCGCTGCTGTCCGGCAAGCCGACCAAGGTATTCGGCGACGGATCCCACACCCGCGATTATGTTTTCGTCGACGACGTGGTGGACGCATTCGTCAAGGCCTCGGGTCCAGTTGGCGGCGGCCAACGCTTCAATGTCGGAACCGGGCTGGAAACCTCAGACCGCCAACTGCATTCGGCAGTGGCTGCGGCCGTTGGCGGTCCCGACGATCCGGAATTTCATCCGCCCCGGCTTGGGGACCTGAAGCGATCCTGCCTCGACATCGGCTTGGCTGGAGAGGTTTTGGGCTGGCACCCGCAAGTGGGACTCGATGAGGGCGTGGCCCGTACGGTGGACTACTTCCGCCAGCTCCACGCCGGTTAAGCCATCGACACGGCCATCGGTGTCACGGCCAGTGCTTGAAGCAGCCGTCCTCGTCACCGAGCACGCCGCCGCGGAAGGCATCGACACGTGCGAAAACCGATGCCGCCGACTGACCGTTCACGTCGCTGGCGAGTTGACCGTTGCTCAGGATGCCCGATACCGCTTCATCGAGATCGCCACCGCTCAACGCAATGTTGGCGCCGTTCGCGATGGTCACCGGCTTGGCGAATTTCGTGGTGAACACACCGGTCAGACATGCCGTTCGCAACCCCGTGTTGGTGTTGTCGAGCGGCAGGCCGCCGTGCTGGTTCTGCACCGCGAGCATGTACCGCGACGCCAGCACCGAGAACGCGGTGTAGTCACCGAACAGAGGCCCCGAACCTTGGAAGGGGGCACCGCGGGCCAAACTCGTGCCCATCAAAATCAGCTTCGGCATGTCGACGGCGATGGTGTTGGTCGACGGGCAGTACGACGCCGTCGGGTTCGGTCGGGCGTCGGGGCAAAAGACCGGATCGAAGCTGAGTTGCGGAGCCTTGGCGAGCGGGAAAAGCTTGGCCGCCACCTCGGTCAGTGTCTTCGCCGAGTCCGGGTTGATCAGATATTCACCCGTCTGGCCCTCCTCGACGAACTCCTTGGGCAGATTGCCGCGCCGCTGCTTGATCTCGTCTTCGTCGATCGCGGCGCACGCGGCCATCCCGTCGTCGAAACCGAACTGGAACGCCGTCACCCGCTCGAACGCGGAGCCGTGCACCTGCCGCCGCTTCATCCTGTCCGAAACAGCTGATGTGACAAGCGAATCGCTGATGCCGATCATCACCGACAGGAGTTTGGTCAGGCCGTCTCCGGTGCTCAGCTTGAAGCGTTTGGACTTGCCGTCGGCCACCCAGCGCATGTAAACGCCGGCGTAGCAGTCGGCCTGTTGTTCGCCGACCGTCTGCGAGTCCTTGTCTTTGATCTCCAGACCGGCCAGCCGCTGGACCGCGTGACCGTACTCGTGGGCCAGCACAACTACCACGCCCATATCGCCGCCGGAGCTGCGCTGCTCGGGGAGCAGCACACCGCGGTCCCAGCCGATGGTGTTGTACGAATTCGTGCACTGACCGGGCGGGCTGGGCCGGTCGTCGGGACAGTTGGTTCCCTTGATCGGGCAGTAGAAGGCGTTCGGCACTCCGTGGGTGTCCGACGCGCAGAACTGGCCGTTCTTGTATCGCGAGTCGTAGGAGAACAAATCGTTGACCGGGGCGAACTTGCCCTTCAGCGGGGCGGCGTAGGCGCCGGCCCAGAACTGCTCGATGTCCGCCACCGCCAGCGCGGCCAGGTTGTCGATCTCGCCGCCGTCACCATCTGTCACTTTGCGGGTCGGCGGAGGAGCGTCGGGAACCAGTCCCGAGAACCCGTTCTCGACGGGCTTGTCGGCCACCTTCGACGGGTTGGGCGTCGTCAGCGTTGGTGCCACTTGCGTTGGCGCAGATGGCTTTGAGCACGCCAGAACCAAAAGGGCGACGCTGGCCACAACGACTGCGGCCCGTAAGACTCGGTTCATCGAGATACCTCCACTGGATTCGGCGATCGGGCCCGGCGCGCGCATCACTGCGGCGGCGTCAGGGCCAGCAGGACGGTGTCGGCGCTAGACAGGTGTTGCTCGGCGTCGCGCGACAGCGACCAGAATTCATTGAGTTTGGCGGCGTCACCCGCACCGAAATACGCCTCGCAGGATTCCGATGCGGTGTCGAAGTTGTCGATGGCCTGTTGAATTTCCACGGTCAATTGCGGGTTCGGGGAGGGCATCACGTTGCGTAAGGCCTCGTTCGCATCGTGCAGTTGACCGCAACTGGCCTTCAGTTTGTCGTCGTCGATGCGGCCACGCTTCGCGATGACGGCGTACGCGTCGCTCTCCGCCTTGTGGATCGCTTCGACGTGCACCGCGGACCGGGAAAGCCAATCGGCCAGGTCGGTCTGACTGGTTGCTGCGGCGACCGGGCAGGCTGCCAACAGGGCGGCGGCAGTCGCGGAAATTGCAATGGCTGTCGAAACTCGCTGCATCGCAGCACCTTTCAGTGAGTCCATAGGGCGTGGGATTTCAGTGTGGGTTGGGCGGTTGGGCGCTGTCGAGTGCAATGGCGCGGGCCAGTCGCGCATAACGCAATTCGAGGTCCTTGAACCGCAGGTAGGTGCTCAGCGTGCTGAAGCTGAACGCGATGATCAACGCGTAAAGCATCAGGTCGGTACCGCGAGCTACTCCGAGCCAATGTGCCACCACCGTGGTGTCGTTCGGTCGCAGCACGGCGTACACGCCGGCCAGGATGAACAAGACGAAACCCACCTTGACCCAGGCCTGCGTCTGGGCGCTGCGACGGGAACGCAGCAGGTTGATCACCAACGCGAAGATCGAGGCGATCAGCAGGCCCTGAATCCAGTTCATCGCGGCATTCTCCCCCGCAGGAACCCGTCCACGATGATGTTGACACCGTTGAGCAGCGGTTGCCCTTTGGCCGAGGAGTACTCGGTGTAGAGCACCTCGACGGGTTGTTCGGCTACCCGCCAACGGTTTTCGTCGATCAGCATGATGAATTCGGTGGCGTGGCTCATCCCGTTCATAGTGATGTCCAGCCGGTCGGCAACGGTCTTGTTGAATACCCGCAAGCCGTTGTTGGTGTCGGTCAGCCCCAACCTGCGGCCACGCGGGCTCAACGCCGCGGCAGTCTGCAGCACAACGCGTTTCAGCGGCGGCGGACGACTGACGCCACCACCGAATCGCGTCCCGATGACAATGTCGGCGTCGTCGGAGCGTAGTCGGTCGATCATCGTGACGACGTCCTGGACGCGGTGCTGACCGTCGGCGTCGAAGGTGGCGAAGACCTGTGCGCCGGGTTGGCTGCGGGCGTACTCGACACCGGTCTGGATGGCCGCGCCCTGGCCGAGGTTGACCGGGTGACGGACCAGATGCGCCCCGGCCTTCCACGCGATGTCTCCGGTCGCGTCTTCGCTGCCGTCGTCAACGCACACCACATTGGCGAACACCGACCGCAGACCGGCGATCACGTCGCCGATGACATCGGCTTCCTTGAAAGCGGGGACGACGATCCAGGCGTCGGACATTTCACTGGACATTTCAAGCCCACAAGGTACACGCAGATCAGCGCCCCGGACGTGCAAGCGCGACCAGGTGTACGCCAATACCGACCAGCGGACCGCACAGCAGCGCGACCACGGTGCGGCTCGCCAGCGGTAGCGGCAGCAGCAGCAGCAGCGCCGCCGCGACCGTTGCGCACACCCAGCCGAGCGCATAGGACCGGTGCAATGCGGCGGCGACAGTGGCGGCCCCGGTGAGCGTCAGCATGGCGATCGCTGCGGCCGCTGCGGTCAGCCAGGCCAACAGGGCGCCCGACGCGTGATAGTCCGGGCCGAAACCGGCCCGCAGCAGCCACGGGCCCACCAGGCCCGCTGCCAGCACACCGACCACACCGATGACGCCGACCAGCGCAGCCGGCGCGAGCAACGCCTTGATGCGCGCGGTGCGCTGGTCGACGAAGTGCGCGATCAGATTGCCCTGCATGGCGGTCAGCGGTACCAGCAGCGGCGCGCGGGTCAGCGTGACCGCCAGAATCACCACCCCGCCCTGGGCACCGAGCTGGCTGGAGGTGACCTTCAGCAGCACCGGGAAGCCCATCACCAGAATCGCGCTGGCTCCGGCTGCCGTGATCGAGTGCGCCGCCCCGCGCAGAAACGTCGCGGTGCCGCCCGGGGTCAACAGACCTGCCGCCGCGCGGGTGGTCGGCGAAGCCGCGATCATGATCAACCAGGCCAGCGCACCCGCGACGGTGGCCCACAGGAATCCGACCAAAGCCCAGCCGACCAACACCGTGGCTGTCGCGACGGCCACCCGGATGACGGCATCGGTGACCATCAGCGCCCCGTACTGCGTCCAGCGGTTGGTGCCGGCCAGCATGCCCAGCAAGGTGGCATGCAGGCAGAATCCCGCCAGGCCGACGCTGAGCAGGCCCACCGAGAGCCAGTGCGCTTGGGTGAATACCCGGCTGCTCCACAGGGGCGAGCTCGCGGCGATCAACGTCGCGGCACCGATTCCCACCAACGCCGCCACCCGCAGCGGATGTGTGCGGGCATCCGGCAGCACCTCTGCGTAACCGGCGGCGCGAACTTCTCGGGTGGTTTCTTGCAGCAGGCCGTTGGCCGCTCCGGTGACCAGCCCGAACGCGCCCCAGAAGACCGCGAAAACGGAGAAGCCGCTGGGTGCCAGATCGCGGGCGGCAAGGTACACCACCGCGTACCCGCACACCGCGGTCACCGCGGTCGCCGTACCAACCCGAGCCATGCTGCTGCGGGCGATCGGGCTGGCAAAGGCTCCGATGCCAGGGCTGCCGCCCAATTCGGTCACGGTTTGAAAATACTCACAGCCGTCACCTACCTCCGCATGCTGCGACGGCCCCGACCTGACAGACTGCTGGCGGAGGGGAGTATTCCTCGGCCGCGGAGTCGTCATCACGTCACCCAGCATCGGGCGACCGGCTCGCGGGCCGCTGCTTTGGTGGCGGTGGAAGAGACCTCTGGTTGTCAACGACCGGAGGTACCCCATGCACGTCCACCCGCTGGAGTGGATTCTCACCCTCGCGGTGACCATCGCGGTGCTGCTGTTCGATGTGTTCGTCATGGCACGCCGGTCGGGGGAACCGACGATGCGTCGATCCGCGGTCGGCCTGTCGGCCTACATCGGGCTCGCGGTGTGCTTCGGAATCTGGACGTGGTTTTTTCACGGTCGGCAGTTCGGCATCCAATTCTTCGCCGGCTGGCTCACCGAGTACAGCCTGTCGGTCGACAACCTGTTCATCTTCGTCATCATCATGGCGAGCTTCGGCGTGCCCCGGATCTATCAGCGCGAAGCCCTATTCATCGGCATTGTCATCGCGCTGATTTTCCGCGGCATCTTTATTGCGTTGGGCGCAGCCGCGATTCAGCGATTCACGTGGGTGTTCTACATTTTCGGCGCATTCCTGGTCTACACCGCGGCGCGGCTGGCGCGCGGAGCCACCCACAACGCCGACAGCGAGAACGCGATCGTCCGGTTCGCCCGCAACCATCTGAACGTCACCGATAGCTGGCACGGCCGCAAGCTCGTCGTCAAAGAGGGGTCCGAGCGTTCGATCACGCCGATGGCTTTGGTCGTCATCGCCCTGGGCGCCACCGACCTGGTGTTCGCGCTGGACTCGATTCCGGCGATCTACGGGCTGACATCCGAGCCGTATTTGGTGTTGGCCGCCAACGTCTTTGCGTTGATGGGTCTGCGACAGCTGTACTTCATCGTCGAGGGCTTGCTACAGCGGCTGGTCTATCTGTCCAAGGGACTCGCGGTGATCCTGGTCTTCATCGGAGTCAAGCTGATACTTCATGCGCTGCATGACAATGACCTGCCATTCATCAACGGCGGCAAGCACATTGACGTACCGGAGATACCGACGCTGGTCAGCCTCGCGGTGATCGCGGCGACTCTCGTCGTCGCCGCCGGCGCCAGCATCTACGCCACTCGTGACGAGAAGCGCGGCTAGGCCTCGATCTGGGCGGCGATGCGCCGTTCGATGCCGGCCCGTGCAGCGGCCGGCAATGCGATCAGCCCGTCGAGTTCACGACCCGCCCGGGCGTAGGCGCTCTGCCGCTCCTGCGGTGACGCCGCCTCGTCCTGGGCTAGCCGCAACAGGTTCTGGGCTCGCGCCATGCGCTGTTGGTCGTCGTCGGAGAAGTCGCTGCGGCGACGGCGAACCGCCTCGTTTTCCGCGATCTCGAATGCGCTGACGTACTCGTGGACGGCGTCGCGATATTCGAGTTGCGCGCTTCGATCGTCGAGCACGTCGTCGGGTCGTTCCGGACGCAGCAGGTCGGCCCGCTGCCTGGCCTTGTGGAAGGCGACGGTGAGCGGATTACGCATGTCGGTCATCAGCGGGAAGTCGAGCAGCCTGGCGACGTCGACCTCATAGTCCAGCCAGCGCGCGTCGGTCCGATCATGGGCGGCAAGCAGTTTGGTGATCTCACGGCGCCGGCCGTCATCGCCGGCTCGCCCGCGTCCGGACGCTTCCGCGATCGCGATCTTGGCCTGCTGCTTCAGCCGGTACCGTTCGAGCCGCCGATCGGCCCGCCGTTCATTGGCCGCCGCGATCGTGCGCACGGCGCCGAAGATCGTGCCGCTGAGCGGAAAGAGCAGCCACCAGAAGTTGGCGGCGAAATGTGCCGGGCCCACCTAGCCAGGATGCCACCGCAGCGCCGCGGCTTCGACCCGAGAGCGTTCGCTCAGAGCCGAACGTGCAGGGTCAGTGACCCTCTTTTTTGAACCGCTCGATCGAACGCAGCACCTCGGCCTCGGCGTCCTCACGGCCCACCCAGTCGGCAGCCTTGACGAACTTTCCCGGCTCGAGCGCCTTGTACTGCGAGAAGAAATGCTTGATCTCGTCCAGCTCGTTCTGCGGGACGTCGCCGATGTCCTGGATGTGGTCCCAGCGGTGGTCCTTGGCGGGCACGCAGAGCACTTTGTCGTCGCCGCCGGCCTCGTCGGTCATCCGGAACATCGCGACCGGTCGCGCCTTGACGACCACGCCCGGATAGACCGACTGCGGGAGCAGCACCAGCGCGTCCAGCGGGTCGCCGTCTTCACCGAGGGTGTCGTCGATGAAGCCGTAGTCGGTCGGATAGACCATCGACGTGTAGAGGTAGCGGTCCAGGAAAATCCGGCCCGTCTCGTGGTCGACCTCGTATTTGTTGCGTTGACCCTTGGGGATCTCAACGGTCACGTCGAATTGCACCGGTCCGGCTCCTTCGCCTGGGAATTGTCGCTTGGCGTTGATCGTAGGACTCCCGCGCCGTGGCGGTCCGCGGGGGTTTCGGCACAATAGGCGCAAAGAAGTCAGGAGAGTCATGCGTCCCACTCGGTGGCGAACGTCTACGCACCTGATCGTGGGAGTGGGCGTGCTGGCGATCGTTGCCGCGCTGGTGGCCGCGGCTGCGCTGCTCACCTCCAGCGGTCGCGGCGCAGACGCGCATGTTCCGCCCCCGCCGCCGGCCGTCACGGCCAAGCCTGGCGTCGTGCCGGTGGCTACCAACGCGCCGATGCCGAGTCAGGCCGCGCTGGCGGCGGCGCTGGCTATCGCGGCGGCCGACCCCAACCTCGGCAAGCTGGGCGCACGGGTCACCGATGCGATGACGGGCGAGGAGCTGTTCCAGCAGTCCGATGACGTGCTCCTGCAGCCGGCCTCCACGAACAAAACGCTGACCAGCGCAGCGGCGCTGCTGGCGCTGGACCGCAACGCCCGAGTCACCACCCGGGTAATTGCCGCCGACCAGCCCGGCACCGTCGTGCTGGTCGGCGGCGGCGACCCGACGCTGTCGGGCGCGGCGCCCGGGCAGGACACCTGGTACCACGGCGCTCCGCGGCTCAGCGATCTGGCCGATCAGGTTCGTCGCAGCGGGGTGACCCCGACAGCCGTCCAGGTGAACACGTCGCTGTTCACCGGCCCCTCCTTCGCCCCGGGCTGGGACCCGGCCGACATCGAGGGCGGCGACATCTCGCCGATCGAATCGGCGATGCTCGACGCCGGGCGGATCCAGCCGGCCACCGACGAGTCGCGACGGTCGGCGACGCCCGCTCTCGACGCGGGCCATGCGCTGGCCGCCGCACTGGGCGTCGACCCGCAGCACGTGACCGTCACCAACCAGCCCGTCGACACCGGCGCGCGACAACTGGCCGCGGTCCAGTCGGCTCCGCTGATCGACCGGCTCAACGAGATGATGAATGTCTCCGACAACGTGATGGCCGAATGCATCGCCCGCGAGGTCGCCGCCTCGATGCAGCGGCCGCTGAGCTTCACCGGAGCAGTTTCTGCGGTGACCAACCGACTGAGCACCGCGCACATCGACACCGGCAGCGCGATACTGCGCGACTCCAGTGGGTTGTCTGTCGACGACCGCCTGTCCGCCAAAACACTTGACGCCGTGGTTCAAGCGGCCGCCGGGCCCGACGAACCCAAGCTTCGGCCCCTGCTGGACCTGCTGCCGATCGCCGGTGGCAGCGGCACGCTGTCCGATCGGTTCATCGACGGGACGCCCGCAGGTTCCGGGCCGGCCGGATGGTTGCGCGCCAAAACCGGTTCGCTGACCGCCATCAACGCGTTAGCTGGGGTGGTGACCGACCGCAGCGGACGGGTGCTGACCTTCGCCCTGATCTCCAACGACGCCGGAATGTCCGGCCGAACGGCGATCGACGCGCTGGGTGTGGTCCTGTGGTCGTGCGGATGTGCGACATGACCGCCGCAGCGGACGTCACCGTCGGGCGCACGGTCGACTGGGGATTCGCGGCGACGGTCGGTCAGTGGATGGCCCGCCCGGGCCCGCCGTCCACCGACTACACCCGCCGCCAGGCGATCGAAAATCTTGCTGCCGCAGCCAAAGCCGCCGAGCCATCGGTGCGTGACGTCACCGGTCTGCACACCGACGCCGTGGTGCCCGAGGCCCGCATCATCGACCGGCCCGAGTGGATCCGGGCCGCCGCCGAGTCGATGCGCGCGATGACCGGCGGAACCGACAAGCCGCGGGGCGCGATCAGCGGACGGATCGCCGGTGCGCAGACCGGGGCCCTGCTGGCGTTCGTCGCCACCGGGATCCTCGGCCAATACGACCCGTTCAACGACGGCGGCACGCTGCTGCTGGTCTACCCGAACGTCATCGCGGTGGAACGCCAATTACGGCTCGAGCCTTCCGATTTCCGATTGTGGGTGTGTCTGCACGAGGTCACCCACCGGGTGCAGTTCACCGCCAACCCATGGCTGTCCGGGTACATGTCGCAGGCGCTTGGTGTGCTGACCACTGACAGTAGCGACGACCTGACGCAGGTGGTGAGCCGACTGGCCGAATTCGCCCGCAGCCGAGGCGATTCGGCGCAGGCGGATCCGAATTCGGCCGGAATCCTGGGTCTACTGCGCGCTGTGCAGTCCGAGCCGCAACGTGAGGCGCTGGATCAACTGCTGGTACTCGGCACCCTGCTGGAGGGTCATGCGGACCACGTGATGGATGCCGTTGGGCCCGTGGTGATTCCGTCGGTATCCACCATTCGGGCCCGTTTCGACGAGCGGCGGAACCGCAAACAACCGCCGCTGCAACGGCTGCTACGCGCCCTGCTGGGTATCGACGCCAAACTCAGCCAGTACACCCGGGGTAAGGCGTTCGTCGACCATGTGGTGGATCGCGTCGGAATGGCCCGGTTCAACACCGTCTGGACGAGTCCGGACACCCTGCCCCGGCCGATCGAAATCGAATACCCGCAACGATGGATCGACCGGGTGCTGTAGCCGAACTCCGCGCAGCGGTGGCGGCGTTCGCGACGGAACATCTCGGCAGCACCGACCGCTGGTGTGTGGCGCTGTCCGGTGGGCCGGACTCGTTGGCGCTCACCGCAATTGCGGCATCGCTGCGACCCACCACCGCGCTGATTGTCGACCATGGTCTACAGCCCGGCTCGGCGGCAGTGGCCGCGACCGCGCAACGTCACGCCGAGAACTTGGGATGCGTTGACGCTCAGGTACTTTGCGTGCAGGTGGGTGCGGACGGTGGGCCGGAGGCGGCCGCGCGTGACGCCCGCTACCGCGCGCTGGCCGATGCCCGTCACGACCGGCCGGTGCTCCTGGCGCACACGCTCGACGATCAGGCGGAAACGGTATTGCTCGGGCTGGGCCGAGGCTCGGGTGCCCGGTCAATGGCCGGCATGCAGCCCTATGACCCGCCCTGGTGTCGGCCGTTGCTGGGCATCAGGCGCGAGACGACGCGTGGCGCGTGCGCGGAACTGGGCCTGAGCGCTTGGGACGATCCGCACAACTCCGATCGGCGGTTCACCCGCAGCCGGCTCCGCCACGAGGTGCTGCCGCTGCTGGAGGAAGTGCTCGGCGGGGGAGTGGCGGCAGCGCTGGCGCGCACGGCGACCGCCCTTCGCGGCGATACGGAGCTGATCGATTCGCTGGTCGACCGGGCGATGAGCGCCGCGGAGACCTCCGATGGACTTCACACCGAGGTGTTGACGGAGCTGCCCGACCCGGTCCGCCGCGGCGTCATCCGTCGCTGGCTGATTGCCGGTGGCGCGATCGGATTGACCGACAAGCAGATCCGCGGCGTCGACCGGCTGATCACCGCCTGGCGCGGCCAGGGCGGAGTGGCGGTCGGCTCTACGTTGCGCAATCAGCGGTTGGTCGCCGGTCGCGGCGGCGGGATGTTGACGCTGCACCGGGAGCCGGTCTAGTTCTCGGCCCGAAGGCATGGCACGCTGTGCTCGTGGCAGCGGAATCGCCGGAACTGTATCCGGGGGACATCAAGTCGGTGCTGCTGAGCGAAGACGAAATCCAGAGCCGCATTGCTGAGCTCGGCGCTCAGATCGGTGCGGAGTACCGCGAACGGGCCGGCACCGATGGTCGCGACCTGCTGTTGGTCACCGTGCTCAAGGGCGCGGTCATGTTCGTCACCGATCTGGCCCGCGCGATCCCGCTGCCGGTTCAATTCGAGTTCATGGCAGTCAGCTCGTACGGGTCGTCGACGTCTTCGTCGGGCGTGGTGCGGATCCTCAAGGACCTCGACCGCGACATCAACGACCGTGACGTGCTGATCGTCGAGGACGTGGTGGACTCCGGGCTGACGCTCTCGTGGCTGTTGCGCAACCTGGCCACCCGTCGTCCGCACTCGCTGCGGGTGTGCTCGCTGCTCCGCAAACCCGACGCGCTGCGCGCCAACACCGACATCGCCTACGTGGGTTTCGACATCCCCAACGAGTTCGTGGTGGGCTACGGCCTGGACTACGACGAGCGCTACCGCGATCTGCCGTACATCGGGACCCTGGACCCGCGGGTCTACCAGGACTGAGTTCGGATCTGTCAGCGTGCGCGCGGCGCGACCGCAACATATCATCTGAACATCCTGTGTACGCCAGGCCAACAACTCGGGGTCGATGCTTGACACGGCAGGGAGGCGTCGTGTTTGGCAAATACGTCGGATACGTGTCGGGCGACGACGGTATGTACGGATTCCTGTGTCGGATCGTTCGCGAACAGCTGGGTGTCTACGAACGCAACCCGGCGTTTCGCGCCTTTCGGCTGCGAGGCAGCAACGAGGTCTACGCGTACGAGGAAAAGCACAGCCGGGCGCGGCTGATCTGCAAGTTCTACGGACCCAGATTCGGCTGGGACCGCGATCGCGCAGCGCGAGCCGCCTATCGGGAGTTTGATGCGATGCAGGGGCTGCGGAGCTACAACCTGGTGGGCTCACCGCATCACGTGGTGCGGCCCCTGGGTGTGGACGTGGAGCTCAACAGTGTGCTTGCCATCGAGTTCTACACCGGTGAACAGTTCAGTCACGCGATCAGCGATTGCATTCGCCGTTACAACGACGGCCATCTGTATTGGCGCCTGAAATCGCTGGCGTATTTTCTTGCGACTCAACATAATAGGACAGCCAATGGCACCACAGTCGACTTCGATATCGACTGCGATTACTTCAACGGTTTGGTCTGCAAGTTGGAGCACCGCAATCGTATCGGCGCGTGGGACGCTGACGAATTGCTGTGGCTTCAGGGACTATGGCGGGACAGGACGTCGATGTGGGGTGATCGTCAGGTGTGGCTGCACGGTGATGCGACGCCGGCGAATTTCCTGTTCGGCCATGGTCTCGACGTAGCCGCCATCGACCTGGAGCGGTCCAGGTGGGGCGACCGGATGTTCGATATCGGCCGGGTTACCGGCGAGATTCAGCATGCATTCATGTCGGCGACCGGCAACCCTGACCGTGCGGAGCCGTTCATCGGTCACTTCCTGTGGGAGTACTGCTGCCATTTCCCCGATCGCTACGCGGCGTTCCGGTCCATCACCGCGCGATTGCCGTACTACATGGCGATGAATCTGTTGCGGGTGGCCCGCAACGATTACATCTGCGAGCAGTACGGCAATCAGCTTGTCCGGCAGTCCAAGCGGCTGTTGCGTGTGTCTTAATGGTGACCACTGCACTGACCGAAGTGACCGCTGTCGCGTTCGATGTCAATGGCACGCTCGTGCACATCCGCACCGATGAGCACCGCGAGGACATTTTCCGGTCGATCGCGCACTTTCTGACCTACCAGGGCATCGATATGCGGCGGCACCAGGTGCGCGACGAGTATTTCGGTCGTCTAAAGCGCCAGCAGCGGGAGAGCGCACAACGGTATCCGGAGTTCGACGCGGTAGCCATCTGGTGTTCGATCATCGAAGACTTTGGCAGCGACTACACCCGCGCCTTACCGCCAGAGCGCCTCGCGCAACTATCGCTGACACTGGCAGAGATCTACCGAGGGGTGTCGCGAGAAAAGCTAAAGCTCTATCCACACGTGCGCAAGATGCTCGAACAGTTGCGGCAACGGTTTGCTCTGGCGATCATCACCGATGCCCAAACCGCCTATGCGCGTGGCGAACTGCACAAAGTGGGGCTGACAGATTATTTCAACCCCATCATCGTTTCCGGTGACCATGGCTTCCGCAAACCAGACCCGAGGCTGTTCGAATACGCATTGCAGGGACTGGGGGTGCCAGCTGCCCAGACCGTCTACGTCGGCAATGACATGTTCCGCGACATCTATGGCGCACGTCAGGTCGGAATGCGAACCATCATGTTCGACTCGGACCAGGGCACAAAGCACTACGAAGACTGCGAGCCCGACTATCGCATCACCGACTACCGAGAGCTGCTGCAGATCATGGGCATCGGTCACTGATGACCGATGGCCGCCCGGCGGCGCGAGCGTCGAGGGGTATACGGCGAATTCGAATTCACCGGAACGACCCGAAGGCCTGTCGTCGCCGAAACACGACGGTGACAGACTGGCAAATCCTTGAGCGGCCAATCAAACCGGGAGCGTGACGCATCGCATGACCGATCTGGTGCACAAATCAGCCGGCGGCACGACCACCAGCCGTGGAACGGGCCGCACGGTACCGAGCGCCGCGCGCACCGGGATGTCGGCCGGAGCCCTGCGCCAGGCCGTCAGCGATCACTTGGAGTACTCGATCGCCCGGCCCGCGTCGGTGCTGACCCCGGAGCACTACTACCGCGCGCTGTCGCTTGCTGTTCGCGATCGGATGCAGCATCGCTGGATGGCCACCACCCAGGACTGGCTCAAACTTCCGACCAAGGTGACGTGCTACCTGTCGGCCGAATTCCTGATGGGCCCGCAGCTGGGCAACAACCTGCTGAACCTCGGGATCGAGGATGCAGCGCGCCAAGCGTTGGCGGAGTTGGATCAAGACCTCGACATCATCATGTCCTGCGAAAAAGAACCGGGGCTGGGCAATGGCGGCCTCGGTCGACTCGCGGCCTGCTATCTCGACTCGCTGGCCACCCTCGAGCGGCCGTCCATCGGGTACGGCATCCGCTACGAGTTCGGGATCTTCGAGCAGGAGATCCGCGACGGTTGGCAGGTCGAAAAGACGGACAACTGGCTGGTTTACGGAAATCCGTGGGAGATCGACAAACCCGACGCCAGCTACATCGTCAACTGGGGCGGATTCACCGAGCAGTATGAGGACGAGTCTGGTCAGCCCCACACCCGCTGGATTCCGCAACGGGTACTCAAAGGTGTCTCCTACGACACCCCGATCCAGGGCTACGGCGTCAACACCTGCAACACCCTGACATTGTGGAGCGCGCGGGCCGTCGAATCCTTTGCGCTGGAAGTCTTCAACACCGGCGACTTCTACAAGGCGGTCGACGAAGAGGTCATCTCGGAGACCGTGTCCAAGGTGCTCTACCCCAACGACGAGCCCGAAGCCGGCAAGCGGCTGAGGTTGTTGCAGCAGTACTTCTTCGTGACGTGCTCTTTGCAGGACATCCTACGCATCCATCAGGAGCGAGTGGGTCAGCCGCTGAGCGGCCTGCCGCAGAAATGGGCGATCCAGCTCAACGACACGCATCCGTCGATCGCCGTCGCCGAACTGATGCGGCTACTGGTCGACGAGCACTCGATGAATTGGGACCAGGCGTGGGAGCTCACGGTGGCCACCTTCGGCTACACCAATCACACACTGCTGCCCGAGGCGCTGGAGACCTGGCCGCTGTCGATCTTCGGGGAGGCACTGCCGCGGCACCTCGAGATCATTCTTCGGATCAACGAGCGCTTCCTCGACGAGGTCCGCGCCCGTTTCCCCGGCGACGAAGACCGGATACGCCGGATGTCGCTGATCGGTGAGGATGGCGGCAAATGCGTGCGCATGGCGCACCTGGCCACCGTGGGCAGTCACGCGGTCAACGGTGTGGCCGCATTGCATTCAGAGCTGTTGAAAGCCAGTGTGCTCCAAGATTTTTACGAGTTGTGGCCGCAGCGATTCGGCAATGTCACCAACGGCGTGACCCCGCGGCGATTCTTGGCGCTGGCGAACCCGGGATTGCGCGAGCTGCTCGACGAGACGATCGGCGACGGCTGGCTGACGGACCTGGAGCGGCTGCGTGGGCTGGAAGTCTATGTCGATGACCGCGCCTTCCGGGAGAGCTGGCGAGATGTCAAGCGCGCCAACAAGGCTCGGCTCGCCGAATACCTGTACGCGACGACGGGTGTCGAGCTCGACCCGACCTGGCTGTTCGACGTTCAGGTCAAGCGGATACATGAGTACAAGCGTCAGCATCTCAATGTGCTGCACATCGTCACGTTGTACAACCGGCTCAAGAAGAATCCCGACCGCTCGATTCCGCCACGTGCCTTCATCTTCGGCGGCAAGGCGGCCCCGGGGTACTTCATGGCCAAGCGGATCATCAAAATGATCACCGCCGTCGGGGACATCGTCAACACCGATCCGGACGTAAACCGTTTCATGAAAATCGTTTTCGTGCCCAACTTCAATGTGCAGAACGCGCACTTGATCTATCCGGCCGCGAACTTGTCCGAGCAGATCTCGACCGCGGGCAAGGAGGCCTCGGGCACCGGGAATATGAAGTTCATGATCAACGGAGCCTTGACCATCGGCACGCTCGACGGCGCCAACGTGGAGATGCTGGAGGAGGCGGGCGCGGAGAATTTCTTCCTGTTCGGTCTGAACGAGGAGGAAGTGGCCCGCGTCTACGCCGAGGGCCACCGTCCGTCGACGTATATCGACCGGGACCCCGAGCTCGCCGAAGTGCTGGACCTCATTGCCGACGGGCATTTCACCGGCGGCGACACCGAGATCCTCCGTCCCGTCGTCGATTCACTGCGCTATCACGACCCATTCCTGGTGTGCGCCGATTATCGCTCGTACGTCGACTGCCAAGCCGCGGTCGGCGAAGCCTGGCAGGACGCGGACGCGTGGTCACGCATGTCGATTCTCAATGCGGCGCGCAGTGGCAAGTTCTCCTCCGACCGCGCGATCGCTGAGTACTGCGAAGGAATTTGGAACGTGGCAGCGATGAAAGTACAGCTGTGACGCTGGCGGTTAACGAAGCTCCCAGACCGCGGTGACCGAGAAGCTCACCGTCTGCTGGCCGGGCTCCAGCGGCACGCTCGACGGCATCCATCTCGCTCGGCGCCGGCACCCCAGTGGCCGTCGCGCCACCGGACGTCTCCGAAATCGAGATGATCTTGCCCAGCCCGAGCCCGGACAGCTGGGCGTACTGGGCGGCGCGGTCCTTGGCGTCTTGAAAAGCGCGCGACCGCGCGTCTTTCACCAGCTGCGAATCGTCGGCGATCGAGTAGCTGACCGAGTTGATCCGGGTGGCGGCACCGCCGGTGCCGACGATGACGGCCAGCACGCGCGACGCCGAATCGGCGGGGTGAATCTTGACCCGGATCGAATTGGCCGCGCGATAACCAGTGATGGTGGCGCCGGTGGTGTCGTATTGCGGCTGCAGGCTGACGTCGGTGGTGCTGATGTCCTTGCGGTCGACCCCGGCGCCGGCCACGGCCGTGATGATCGCCTGCTGGCGGTCGTTGGTCTGGTTCATCGCCGCGGTGACGTCCGGCGCGACGAATTCCACGCCGACGTCGGCGGTGAGGGTGTCCGGAACGCCCTGCACGTGACCCGAGCCGACCACCGTGACCTGACGCGCGTTCTCGCCCACCTTGTCCGGGGCGTGGTCGCAGGCGGACGCCGTCGCGGCGAGGGCCAGGGCGAGCAGCAGGCGAACCGGCATTCTGGCGGTCATGCCTGGCACCCTAGTCCTGCGCGGCGGTCGCCGCGGCGACGTCGCCATTCAGCGCGCTGTGCCGGCGGCCCCACATCAGGTAGAAGACCAGCGCCACCGCGAGCCAGCCGCTGAACGCGACCCAGGTGTACCAGTGCAGGCTGAACAGGATGTAAGCGCACGCGGCGATGGACAGGACCGGTGTCACCGGATAGCCGGGCACCTTGAAACCGCGAGGCAGGTCGGGTTCCTGGATTCGCAGCACGATCACTCCCGCCGACACCACGATGAACGCCGTCAACGTACCGATCGACACGATCTCGGCCAGCCGGTCCAACGGGACCATCGCCGCCAGCACGGCCACGCACGAGTGCCACGATCACGGTGTTGCGGACCGGCGTCATCGTGCGCGGGTGCACCTTCGCGAACGCAGTCGGCAGTAACCCGTCACGGCCCATGGTGAACAGGATGCGGGTCTGGCCGTACAGCGTCACCAGCGTGACCGAGAAGATCGAGATCACTGCACCCGCAGCAACAATGGTGCTGCCCGCGGTGTTGCCGGTGATGTGGTCCAGGATCACCGCCAGCACTGCCTCCTGGCCTTTGAAGTCCTGCCACCGCTGAGCGCCGATCGCGGCGACCGACACCAAGAGATGGATGGCGGTGACGATCAGCAGCGCGGCGATGATCGCCCGCGGCATCGTGTGTTGCGGGTCTTTGACCTCGTCACCGGCGGTGGACACGGCGTCGAGTCCGATGTAGGCGAAGAAGATAGTGCCGGACGCCAGGCTGATGCCGGACACCCCGAACGGCGCCAGATCGGTGAAGTTGCCGGCATTGAATGCGGTGAACGCGATGGCCGAAAAGAGCACCAGCACGCTGATTTTGATGATCACCATGACGGCGTTGGCCTTGGCGGATGTGCTGGCGCCGCGGATCAACAGCAACGCGCACATCGCCACCAGGACAATGGCCGGCAGGTCGAGCAGGCCGCGCTGGGGGTCCCACGGTGCCGCTGAAATAGATTGCGGGATAACGAATCCGAAGACGTTGTCGAGAAACTTGTTGAGGTACTGGCTCCAGCCGACGGCCACCGCGGCGGTCGACACGCCGTACTCCAGCAACAGGCAGGCCGCGACGCCCATCGCCGGCAATTCGCCGAGCGTCGCGTAGGCGTAGGAGTAGGCCGATCCCGAGACGGGCACCGCCGAGGCCAGTTCGGCGTAGCAGATCGCGGCCAGACCCGCCGCGACGCCGGCGATGATGAACGAGATGACCACGGCCGGCCCGGCCTGCGGCACCGACTGCGACAGCACGATGAAGATGCCCGACCCGACGGTCTCGCCGACGCCGAACATCGTCAGCAGGAAGACGCCGAGGCTGCGTTCCAGTTGGACCGAGGCGCCCGCGGCGACCGGCGCGCCGCTCACCGGGCGCCGGCGCAGCATCTGCCGTCGCAGGCTCAGCGCCGGCGTGGGCATCGCGCCTCCTCAGTAGCATCCGTGGTCGCCACGCCGGGACGGTCGACTGGTTGGCCTACAGCTGCTCCACGTGGTCGATCGTGGTGAGTTGGTCAGTTCGAACCAAGATATACCAGCGCAACGGCCGGCGACGGGAACGACGTGAGCCGATGCAACCTGTTGCCAACAGCATGGGCGGTCTACCGATGGTGACGGGCAATGCCGGACGCGGAATGCAATTCGCCTGCTCCCCGTTACGGTTTCAGGCCAACGGTGGTACCTCATCCGCCAGCCGGGGGATGACCAGACTCAGGGAGTGACCAGTATCTTGCAGTGCCGCTCGGGATCGGCGAGATCGTCGAACGCGGCCCCAACGTCCTCGAGGCCGACGCTGCCGGTGATCATCGGGGTGACATCGATGTCACCCTCGGCGATCGTGCGCAACGAATCGCCGAACTCCTCTGGGGAGTAGGCCAGAACGAACTGGACGCTGATCTCCTTGGCGATCGCGAAAAACGGATGCACGGTGTCGGCTTGCATGCACACACCCACCACGACCAACCGCGTGCCGGCTCGGGCGCGGCGCATGACGTCGTCGATGATTCCGGGAACGCCCACCGCGTCGAACACCACCGCCGGTTTCGCGGTATCGAACGGCGACCCCTGCGCGGGATCGATGGTCTGGTGTGCGCCCATCGTCGCGGCGAGATCGCGGCGCTTCGGCGAAAAGTCCACTGCCACAATGGTCTCGACTCCGCGGGTGCGCAACGCGGCGACGACGGCGATGCCGATCGGACCGCAGCCGAGTACCAGCGCGGCCTCACCCGGCTGGATGCCGGACTTGTTCACCGCGTGCAACCCGACCGCAATCGGCTCGGCGAGCGAGGCATTCTGTGGATCAAGGCCGTTCGGAATCGGCAGCAGTAACGGAGCCGAAAGCAGCATTCGTTCGGCGTAGCCGCCCGACCGTCGTATTGCTGTAGACGATCGCCTCGAAGTTTTTACCTGACAACAGAACTGGGATCGACGTGACATGAGTCCCCGGCGGATGCGTGTCGGTGCCGGGTCCTGCCTCGAGTACCTGCGCGCTGAATTCATGGCCCATGAACACGTCGTGGCTCAAGTCGACGCTCATTGCGCCGGCCCCGCTGGCCATCTCGTTGCTCAGCGTCAAGACCTCGGCGCCGTGTGCGGCGAAATGCAGGTCTGAGCCGCAGATTCCGCACGACCGCACCGCGACGAGCACCTGGCCGGGGCCGGGCACCGGCTCGGGTACGTCATCGCGGTACACCATTCGGCCGTCTCGCAGCACCGAGGCGCGCATCAGTTGCTACTCGTTTCGCCGACGTGTTCGTTGATCGCCTTCACGACAGCCTGCCCCGCACGCCCGATCAGCTCGTCGCGTTTTTCCCTGGCCCACTCGTGCGACGACCTCGCCGCCTCGAGTTGGCCCTTGAAGTGCGGAATGACCTTGCGGGCCATCAATTCGTAGCAGTGGTAGGTCGCCTCCGGCGCAGCCCAGTCGTGGCCGAGCATCAGCAGTGTCCCGAATCCACCGGACCGCTCGAGCAGATCCTCGATGTGCGCGATCGCATCATCGGGGCTGCCGATACAGCAATTACCTTTGGCTGCATAGTCTTCAACGAACTCGTACGGCGTCTGTGCACCCTCGACGGAGTTGGCCAACGGCACGAACCCGGCCGCGCCGAAGTAGTTGCGCAAAATCCTGCAGGCCGTAAGTGCAGTCCTCGATCGCCTTTTCGCGGGTGTCGGCGATATGCATGATCGACAGCACCCGCCAGTCGTCGCGGTTCGGGTCGTCCCGGCCGACCTTGGCGGCCTGCTCCTCGACCACTCCCCAGGTGTTCTCCAATGCTGCGTAGCCGCCGGGAACCGACATCGAGAGCGAGAGCAGCGATGTTCCCATCGCTCCGGCCAGCCGTGGTCCGGACGGCGAAATCATTGCCGCCGTTGAGATTTCCGGGTAGGGCCAGGTGTAGGGCCGGATGTGCAATTGGGCGTCACGCAGGATGAACCAGTCCGAGTGCCGACTGATCCGCTCGCTTGGCTCGGCGCGGAACAGCGCGAGGATCGCCTCCAGCGATTCCTGCATCATCCGGCGCTGCTCGATCGGATCGATCCCCATCATGTAGGCGTCCGACGGCAGGGCGCCCGGCCCGGTGCCGAACATCACCCGTCCCGCGGGTCAGATGATCCAGCAGCACCCAACGGTCGGCCACCATCAGCGGGTGGTGGTAGGGCAGCGACACCACACCGGTGCCCAGCCGGATGTGCTTGGTCCGTTCGGCGGCCGCGGCGATGAACACCTCCGGGCAGGCGATCAGCTCGTACCCGCCGGAATGATGTTCGCCGAACCATGCTTCGTCGAAGCCGAGGCGGTCCAGTGCGACGACACGCTCCATGTCGTATTCGAGTGCCACCGTGGGGGATTGGCCGGTCGGATGAAACGGTGTGACGAATACGCCGAAGTTCAGCGGACGGTTCATCAGTTCGGCGCCGGTCTTGAGGCTCGACAGGAAATCGAGCAGCAATTCGTTGACCCGGTCCGGCTTCTCCTGTTGCAGCCAGTGCCCGGCGCCGTCGATCAGCACCTCGCGGTAACGGCCGGTCACCACTTCGGTCGCCCGGTCGGGACGCATGAAGCTCAGCACCGGATCGGCGGTGCCACCGATGAACATGGCCGGCATGTCGATGGTGGCGGCCGGCGGGTCGGCCATCAGCTCCCAGTTGCGGTCCATATTGCGGTACCAGTTCAGCCCGCCGGTGAACCCGGTGCGGGTGAACTCGGCGACGTAGTGATCGACCTCGTCGGCGCTGATCCAGTCCGGCAGGCCGTCGGTCTCGGGCAGCCGCTCGATGAAGCCGGCCGGCCCCGGTGCGATCATGCGCAGCGCGGCCGCCGGATCATCGGATCGCGTCAGCCCGCCCAGCATCCGCGTAATGGTCCGGCGCGGGTCGGCATCCAGCTCGGCGTCGGCCACCCCGGGCTCCTGGAAATAGAGCATGTAGAAGAAGTTGTCGCCGAAGATCGCCCGGAACGCCGTGGTCGGCGGCACCTTCGAGCGCGGCACCGGCGGAACGCTCATGCCGACCACGGCCTCGACCCGGTCCGGGTGCAGTTGCGCCGAACCCCACACCACCGGGGCACCCCAGTCGTGACCGATGAATACCGCTTTGTCGGCATCGACATCGTCGAGCAGGCCGATCAAGTCGGCCGGACAGGTCGACGACGTTGTAGGCGGCGATGTCGGCCGGACTGGTGGTGCGGCCGTACCCGCGCTGATCGGGCGCCAGCACGTGATAGCCGGCGGCGGCCAATGCGGGGATCTGGTGACGCCAGGAATAGGCGAGTTCGGGGAATCCGTGTGCCAGCACGACGACCGGTGCGCCGGGCTCACCCGCTTCGAGGGTGTGCAGTTGCACGCCGTTGGTGTGGATGGTGCGTTCGGTGATCGGCTGGCTGTCAGACACAGGTTCACCAAAGCACACGCCGGCCCCGACCCGGAAGGTGTCGGGAACTTCGATGCGTTGTTAAGACCGAGACGATTACTGGGCCTACCCTCTCCGCCCGGCTCTGGCCGGGCTGCCATTCGGCACGGGCGGTAGCCTGGACTATTCCAGCTGCGTGTATACGGAAGGACCTGGCCGACGACGGCCGATGATTGATGAACCGGAAAAACGTAATCCGCACGCTCACGGCCATCGCCGTCGTGTTGCTGCTTGGTTGGTCCTTCTTCTACTTCAGTGACGACACCCGCGGCTTCAAGCCGGTCGACACCTCGGTGGCGATGGCCCAGATCAAGGCCGGCAACGTCAAGAACGCCCAGATCGACGACCGCGAGCAGCAGGTCCGGATGACGCTGAAGAGCGCCGCGACCGGCACCGAGGGCTCCGACAAGATCATCACCCACTTCCCGACCGGCTACGCCGTCCCGCTGTTCGACCAGCTGAACAGCAAAGACACCCAAGTCGGCACGGTCGTCAACCAGGGCAGCATCATCGGCTCGCTGGTGGTCTACGTGCTACCGCTGTTGCTACTGGTCGGCCTGTTCATGATGTTCTCGCGCATGCAGGGCGGCGCCCGGATGGGCTTCGGCTTCGGCAAGTCGCGGGCCAAGATGCTGAACAAGGACATGCCGAAGACCACCTTCGCCGACGTGGCGGGTGCCGACGAGGCGGTCGAAGAGCTCTACGAGATCAAGGATTTCCTGCAGAACCCGTCGCGCTATCAGGCGCTCGGCGCCAAAATCCCCAAGGGCGTTCTGCTCTACGGCCCGCCGGGAACGGGTAAGACCCTGCTGGCGCGGGCCGTCGCCGGTGAAGCCGGGGTGCCGTTCTTCACCATCTCCGGCTCTGACTTCGTCGAGATGTTCGTCGGCGTCGGCGCATCCCGGGTACGTGATCTGTTCGAGCAGGCCAAGCAGAACAGCCCGTGCATCATCTTCGTCGACGAGATCGACGCCGTCGGCCGTCAGCGCGGCGCCGGGCTGGGTGGCGGTCACGACGAACGCGAGCAGACGCTGAACCAGTTGCTGGTGGAGATGGACGGCTTCGGCGATCGTCAGGGCGTCATCCTGATCGCGGCGACCAACCGTCCCGACATCCTCGACCCGGCCCTGCTTCGGCCCGGTCGCTTCGACCGTCAGATCCCGGTGTCGAGCCCCGATCTGGCCGGGCGGCGCGCGGTGTTGCGGGTGCACTCCAAGGGCAAGCCGTTCGGCCCTGACGTCGAATTCGACGGCCTGGCCAAGCGGACCGTCGGCATGACCGGTGCCGATTTGGAGAACGTGATCAACGAGGCGGCGCTGCTGACCGCCCGCGAGAACGGCACCGTGATCACCGTCGCTGCGTTGGAAGAGGCCGTCGACCGGGTTGTCGGCGGGCCGCGCCGCAAGAGCCGCATCATCAGTGAGCAGGAAAAGAAGACGATCGCGTACCACGAGGCCGGGCACACCCTGGCCGGCTGGGCGATGCCGGGTCTGGATCCGGTCTACAAGGTGACGATCCTGGCTCGCGGCAAAACCGGGGGCCACGCATTGGCTGTGCCCGAAGACGACAAGGGACTGCACACCCGCTCGGAGCTGATCGCTCGGTTGGTGATGGCGCTGGGCGGCCGGGCAGCCGAGGAACTGGTGTTCCACGAGCCCACCACGGGGGCGTCATCAGACATCGACCATGCCACCAAGGTGGCCCGGGCCATGGTCACCGAATTCGGGATGAGCTCCAAGCTGGGCGCGGTCAAGTACGGCACCGAAGCCGGCGATCCGTTCCTGGGCCGGACCATGGGCACCCAGCCGGACTACTCCCACGAGGTCGCCCGCGAGATCGACGAGGAAGTCCGCAAACTCATCGAGGCCGCGCACACCGAGGCCTGGGAGATTCTCACCGAATACCGGGACACGCTGGACACGTTGGCCGGCGAACTGCTGGAAAAGGAGACACTGCACCGCGCCGAGCTGGAAGCGATCTTCTCCCACGTCGAAAAGCGGCCGCGGCTAACACTTTTCGATGACTTCGGCGGCCGCATTCCGTCGGACAAGCCGCCGATCAAGACGCCGGGCGAACTCGCGATCGAGCGTGGCGAACCGTGGCCCAAGCCGGAGGCCGAGCCGGCCTTCAAGGCGGCCATCGCTGCTGCCGCGGCGCGGGATACCGAGCAGAACGCGAACGGCAACAACGGTTCTCACGCCGGCCCGAACGGCGGTCAGCAGAATTCGACGCAGCCCGACTACGGTGCGCCGGCGGGCTGGCACGCTCCTGGATGGCCGCCGCAGCAGCCGCCGGGCTACTGGTACCCACCGTCGCAGCCGCCGCAGCACTGGCCGGCCCCACCCCATCAGCACGCGGGCCAGCCTTACCCGCCGTATCCGCCGTATCCGCCGCCGGGCGCGCCCGCGCCGGAGACAGGCCGGCCCGCCGACCCACCCGGCAACGGTCCGAGCCCGTCTAACCCGTCGACACACGGCTGACACGAACGGAGTCTGCGATGGCGCAGCCGAAAGCCATGACCGCTGCCCTGAACGGCCGGGTCTTCGATCAACCGCGCGCCGAAGCGGCTGTCCGCGAGTTGCTCTACGCGATCGGAGAAGACCCGGAACGGCACGGCCTGGTGGACACCCCGGCCCGCGTCGCCCGGAGTTTTCAGGAGATGTTCGCGGGTCTTTACACCGACCCGGATGCCGTGCTGGACACCACTTTTGACGAGCAGCACGATGAGTTGGTGCTGGTCAAGGAGATCCCGTTGTATTCCACCTGCGAGCATCACCTGGTGGCGTTCCACGGTGTGGCGCATGTCGGGTACATCCCCGGCCACGACGGCCGGGTGACCGGCTTGTCGAAGATCGCCCGACTGGTCGACCTGTACGCCAAGCGGCCACAAATCCAGGAGCGTCTCACGGCGCAGGTCGCCGATGCGCTGATGCGCAAACTCGATCCCCGCGGCGCCATCGTGGTGATCGAGGCCGAACACCTCTGCATGTCCATGCGCGGCGTTCGCAAGCCCGGTGCGGTCACCACGACTTCGGCCGTGCGTGGCCAGTTCAAGTCCGACAACGCACTTCGAGCCGAGGCGCTCGAACTGATCTTGCGCAAGTGAGCACGACGCACGTCCAGATCATGGGGGTGGTGAACGTCACCGACGACTCGTTCTCGGATGGCGGGCGCTACCTCGATGCCGGTCGTGCCGTCGAGCAAGGGCTTGGCGTTGGCCGCCGACGGGGCGACGATCGTCGACGTGGGCGGTGAGTCGACCCGCCCCGGCGCGCAGCGCATCGATCCGCGGATCGAGACGGCCCGCATTGTCCCCGTCGTCAAAGAGCTTGCCGCCCAAGGAATTACCGTCAGCATCGATACCATGCACGCGGGCGTGGCGCGGGCCGCGCTGGAAAACGGCGCATCGATGGTCAACGACGTCTCCGGCGGTCGCGCCGACGAGGCGATGGCCGGCTTGCTGGTCGAGGCCGATGTGCCGTGGGTGCTGATGCACTGGCGCTCGGTGTCGGCCGAGCGGCCGCATCAGGTGCCGCCGTATCGCGATGTGGTCGCCGAAGTTCGCGCCGAGTTGACGGCCTGCATCGACGGTGCCGTCGCCGCCGGGGTGAACCCGGCCAAGCTGATCATCGATCCGGGGTTGGGTTTCGCCAAGTCCGGCCGAGGACAACTGGGCGCTGCTGCACGCGTTGCCGGAGTTGGTGGCCGATGGGGTTCCGGTACTGGTCGGCGCATCACGCAAGCGGTTTCTGGGCGGATTGCTGGCCGGTCCCGGATGGCGAGGTTCGGCCACCGGATGGCCGCGAAACGGCCACCGCGGTGGTGTCGGCACTGGCCGCGTTGCATGGTGCGTGGGGAGTTCGGGTACACGACGTGCGGGCCTCTGTCGATGCTGTCAAAGTGGTCGAGGCGTGGACGCAGTGCTGGGGCGATAGGATCCGATGACTGATCGAATCGAGTTGCGCGGCTTGAAAGTTCGCGGTAACCATGGAGTATTCGACCACGAGCGTGCCGATGGCCAGGATTTCGTCGTCGATGTCACCGTCTGGATAGACCTGGCGGACGCGGCGGCCAGCGACGACTTGGCCGACACCTACGACTACGGCGTCCTGGCCGAGCGGGCGGCCGCTGTGGTCGGAGGGCAGGCCCGCAATTTGATCGAGACGGTCGCCGGCGAGATCGCCGAGGACGTCATGAAAGACCATCGTGTACACGCTGTGGAGGTGACAGTGCACAAGCCGCAGGCTCCCATTCCGCACACCTTCGACGATGTTGCGGTGGTGGCGCGCCGATCCCGGCGCAAGGGGCGGGGGCAGGTGGTGCCGGCGTGATGCGTGCCTACGACGATGACCCCGGCGCAGGCGGGGTGGCGCGGGTACCGTCCCCTTGCGGGGGAGGGTGGCGCCAATGACGCGTGTCGTGCTGTCGATCGGATCCAACATCGGAGACCGGCTGACCCGGTTGCAGTCGGTGCTCGACCGGCTCGGGGGCGCAGTGCGAGCGGTGTCCCCGGTCTACGAGACAGCGGCCTGGGGCGGGGTCGAGCAGGGCCCCTTCCTCAATGCGGTGGTCATCGCCGAGGACGCGACGCTCGACGGACAGGGTTGGCTTCGCTGCGCGCAAGAGATGGAGATCGCGGCGGATCGCGTGCGCGGGCAGAAGTGGGGTCCACGCACCCTCGACGTCGACCTGGTCAGTTGCCACCTGGCGTCAGTGGAGGGCGAGAGCGAGCTGTTCTCCCTGGAAGACGGGCTGACTCTGCCGCATCCGATGGCGCACCTGCGTGCCTTCGTGCTGATTCCGTGGCTGGCCGTCGACCCGGACGCGGCGTTGACCGTGGCGGGCGGAAAGCAATCGGTCGCCAAGCTGATCGCCGAGCTGGATCCCACCGATCGCGCCGGCGTGCGGCACACCGAGTTTGTTCTCGAACCGCGCGCCGAAAGCTGATGGGTCCCACTCGCAAACGCGACCTGACGGCCGCGGTGCTTGGCACTGCGGTCGCGGGATATCTGCTGGTCATGGTGATCTACCGATGGTTTCCGCCGATCACGGTGTGGACCGGTCTGTCGCTGCTTGCGGTCGGCGTCGCCGAGGCGGGGTGGGCGCGTTACGTGCGGGCCAAGATCGCTGACGGCGAGATCGGCGACGGGCCCGGCTGGCTGCATCCGCTCGCGGTGGCCCGCAGCCTGGTCATCGCCCAGGCGTCGGCCTGGGTCGGCGCGCTGGCACTGGGCTGGTGGGTGGGCGTCCTGGCGTATCTGCTGCCGCGGCGGTCATGGCTCAAAGTGGCGGCCGCAGACACCACCGGCACCGCGGTCGCGGCTCTTAGCGCGCTCGCTCTGGTGACTGCCGCGCTGTGGTTGCAGCATTGCTGTAAGTCCCCGGGAGACCCGACCGAGAACGGCGAGGGCGTCGAAAACTAGCTGGCTCCGATGACCACCCGATTTTCACGATTAGTCCAGGTGAGAAACGCCGGAGCGCGACGACACGCGGAGCGACCCGAGGCCGGTACAGTCGGGCCATGACCGATCTGTCCCGCGGCGCCCGGGCGCGGCGCAGCGGCCGCAGACCGGGTTGGGTGTTGCTGACGGCGTTGCTGGTTCTGGCCATCGGCGCCAGTTCCGCACTCGTCTTCACCAACAAGGTAGAGCTTCTCAAGCTTGGGGTGATTCTTGCGCTGTGGGCCGCAGTGGTGGCCGCATTCGTCTCGGTGATCTATCGCCGGCAAAGCGACGTGGACCAAGCGCGGGCGCGGGACCTGAAGCTGGTTTACGACCTGCAGTTGGATCGCGAGATCTCCGCCCGTCGCGAGTACGAGCTCACGGTGGAGTCCCAGCTGCGTCGCGAGCTGGCCACCGAGTTGCGTGCGCAAGCCAATGACGAAGTGTCGGAGCTGCGAGCCGAGCTGGCCGCGCTGCGTACGAACCTGGAAATCCTGTTCGACGCTGAGCTCAGCGACCGCCCGGCCCTGGAGGGCGAACGCAAGGCCGTGCGGGGCTACAGCGAATGGGAGCGCGACAACGAAAGCGCCCGCGATCGCGTCAACCGGGTGCAGTCCGTCCGGGCCGAAGAGCCTTCCCGGCGGGCCGACGACTCGATCATCGACGTGCACGAGGAACCGCTCGTCCCGACTCCGCCTCGGCAGCCTGCCACGGAGACCTATCACCAGGCGTATGCGCCGCAAGTGCACGAGGCGTACGCGCCACCACGGCAGAGCAGGGCCGCCGAAGCGCCAGATCCGGATCGGGGTTCGCATCGGCGGGCCGGCGACCAGGAAACCCCCGCCGCGCGCAACGAACCGGCGCCGGCCGCCAGCTGGAACCCGCCGCGTGCCCAGGCCGCGCCCGCGAGCCCGGTGGACCGTCAGCAGGAGGCCCGCGGCTGGGCTCCGCCGCAGGGCCAGCCCAACGCATGGCCACCGCAGGCACCGCCGCCACCAACCGGACCCGAGCGAGTCGAGCCGGCGCCCCCGCGGCGTTCTCACCGGCGCGCTGAGCCGCCCGCGCCCGAACCGCAGTTCGCGCCGCCACCGCAACCCGCGCCGGCGCCGCCTCCCGCGCCCGAAGCACCCAGGCCCGAGCCGCCGCAGCCCGAGCCGCAATTCGCCCCGCCGCCGCAGTCTGAGCCGCCACAGCAGCAGCCGCGGATCCCGTGGCCGCCGCCAACCGAGGCGCCACGGAAGTCCGAGCAACCGGCGACGTGGCAGCCGGTCGGCGCCGACGGAAAATGGCTGCCTCCCGGAGCGCCCGGCAGCAACTGGAACCCCGGCCAGCCCGACAACCCGCCACCGGCGTCGTGGACGTACGACAACGGTCCGTCTCGCGACAAGGCGTCGCACCGCTCACCGGCCATCGGCGATCCCGCAGCGGAGCCGCCGTCCGAGCGCCGTGGGCGGCATTCCAGCGGGGCAGGCGAGTCGTCGCAAGGCAGCGAATGGAGCGAATCGGGTCGTCGCGCACGGTCGCGCCACTCTGCGGACCAATCCGAGCCCGGCATCGCCGGATCGGCCCCGGCCCCGGCCCCGGCGATGTCCCCGCCGCCACCACCGCCGCCGCCACCCCCGCCGTCAGCTCCGGACCGGGGGCCGGCGATGTCGCCGCCACCACCGGCAAACGCCCGTCATCGCAGCACGGATGAGCTGTCCGAAGTCGAGGAGCCGCCATCCGGCGGACAGTCGGTGGCCGACCTGCTCGCGCGGCTGCAGTCCGCCCCCTCTGAGGGTGGGCGACGTCGGCGCCGCGAAGACTGAGGCGAACACCACAGCGTTTCAGCCGCGTTGTCGCGGTACAGTCTTAGCGACCGTCCGGTACCCGCTTCGCGGGACTGGAACGAAACCAAAATGACTTGTGAGGGTCGTCTGCGATGGTGCAGTTCGACGGATTGCGACCGGCTCGGCTCAAGGTGGGAATCATTTCCGCCGGCCGGGTGGGAACTGCGTTGGGTGTGGCGCTGGAACGCGTCGACCATGTCGTGGTTGCCTGCAGCGCCGTATCCCGCGCCTCCCGCCAGCGCGCCGAGCGCCGACTGGCCGACACCCCGATAGCGCCCGTACCTGACGTCGCGGGCAGCGCCGAGTTGCTGTTGCTCGCCGTGCCGGACACCGAATTACCGGGTCTGGTCGCGGGTTTGGCCGCCACCTCCGCGGTGCGGCCGGGCACCATCGTCGTCCACACCTCGGGCGTCAACGGCGTCGACGTGCTGGCTCCGTTGGGCGCGCAGGACTGCATACCGCTGGCCATTCATCCGGCGATGACGTTCACCGGCTCCGACGAGGACATCTCCCGGCTCCCGGACACCTGCTTCGGGATCACGGCTGCCGACGAGGTCGGCTACGCGATCGCGCAGTCGCTGGTGCTCGAGATCGGTGGCGAGCCGTTCCGTGTCCCCGAGCAGGCGCGCACGCTCTATCACGCGGCCTTGGCCCACGCGGGCAATCACATCGTCACGGTGCTGACCGACGCGCTGGATGCGCTGCGGGCCGCGGTGTCGGGCACCGAGCTGCTCGGCCAACAGCTCGTCGACAATCAGCCCGGCGGCATCGCTGAGCGCATCCTCGGGCCGCTTGCCCGCGCGGCACTGGAGAACGCCCTGCAGCGGGGGCAGGCGGCGCTGACCGGCCCGATCGCCCGCGGCGACGCCGGTGTGGTCGCCGGGCACCTACGCGCGCTGCAGAGCGTCGACCCGCAGTTGGCACAGGCGTACCGGCTGAACGCGATCCGTACCGCCGAAAAAGTGCACGCCCCCGAAGACGTGTTCGAGGTGTTGGCTCGATGAGCATCATCCAGCGGCCGCCGAAGTTCAACGCCGGCGAACTCAACCTCTACGCCGATCTCCGGCGATGTCAGTGACGTCAGCCGCGCGCTGCGGCACACCGGTCGACGGGTGATGCTCGTGCCGACCATGGGCGCGCTGCACGACGGGCACCTTGCGCTGGTGCGAGCAGCCAAACTGGTGCCGGGCTCGGTGGTTGTGGTTTCGATCTTCGTGAACCCGTTGCAGTTTGGCGCCAACGAGGATCTCGAGGCCTATCCACGAGTCCTCGAGGCGGATCTGGAGCTGCTGCGCGGCGAAGGAGTCGAAATCGCCTTCACCCCAAGTGCTTCGGCGATGTATCCGGACGGCCCACGTACCACGGTTCATCCCGGGCCACTCGGATCCGAGCTCGAGGGCGCTGTGCGGCCCACGCATTTCGCCGGCATGCTCACGGTCGTCTGCAAATTGATGCAGATTGTCGCGCCCGATCGAATTTTCTTCGGCGAGAAGGACTATCAGCAGCTGGTGCTCGTTCGTCAGATGGTCGCCGACCTCAACATCGACGTCCGAGTTGTCGGCGTGCCGATCGTTCGCGAGACCGACGGCCTGGCGATGTCGTCTCGCAACCGCTACCTCGACCCAGCGCAACGTGAGTTGGCCGCCATCCTGTCGGCGGCGCTGCTGGCCGGCTCGCATGCCGCGCCGGACGGCGCGGACGCTGCGCTGAACGCGGCCCGCTCGGTGCTCTCAGCGGTGCCCGCGATCGACGTGGACTACCTCGAAGTGCGTGACAGCGCGCTGGGTCCGGCCCCGGTCACCGGCGCCGGCCGCCTGCTGGTCGCCGCCCGGCTCGGCAAGACCAGGCTGCTCGACAACGTTGCCATCGAAATCGGAGTTACCGTCGGCGTCGACGGGCGAGTGCCCGCAGCGCCGGCCAATCAGGGCAATCAACCCCTCGAATCAACTTGGAGGAATTGATGTTACGGACAATGCTCAAGTCGAAGATCCACCGGGCGACGGTCACGCAAGGCCGACCTGCATTACGTGGGCTCGGTGACGATCGACGCCGACCTGATGGATGCCGCCGACCTGCTCGAGGGCGAACAGGTGACCATCGTCGACATCGACAACGGTGCCCGGCTGGTCACCTACGCGATCACCGGTCAGCGTGGCAGCGGCGTGATCGGGATCAACGGCGCGGCAGCGCATCTGGTACATCCCGGCGACCTGGTGATCCTGATCGCCTACGCCCAGATGGAAGACGCCGAGGCGCGCGCGTACCAACCCAAGATCGTCTTCGTCGACGCCGAGAACAATGCGATCGATTTGGGCAACGACCCGGCATTCGTGCCGGCCGACGCGGGCGAGCTGGTATCGCCGCGATGAAGGCTTTCTAGTCGTGCTGCTGGCCATCGACGTCCGTAACACCCACACCGTCGTCGGACTGCTATCCGGCGCCAAGGAGCACGCGAAGGTCATGCAGCAGTGGCGGATTCGCACCGAATCCGAGGTCACCGCCGACGAACTCGCGTTGACCATCGACGGGCTGATCGGTGACGACTCGGATCAGCTCACCGGTGCGGCGGCGCTGTCCACGGTGCCTTCGGTGCTGCACGAGGTGCGTGTGATGCTCGAGCAGTACTGGCCGACGGTGCCGCACGTGTTGATCGAGCCGGGTGTCCGAACCGGAATCCCGCTGTTGGTCGACAACCCCAAAGAAGTCGGTGCTGACCGAATCGTCAACTGCCTCGCTGCTTTTCAGAAATACAACACCGCCGCCATCGTCATCGACTTCGGTTCTTCGATCTGTGTCGACGTGGTCTCTGCCAAAGGCGAATTCCTAGGCGGCGCGATCGCGCCGGGTATCCAGGTCTCTTCCGACGCCGCCGCGGCGCGCTCGGCCGCTCTGCGGCGGGTCGAGCTGGCGCGGCCCCGCTCGGTGGTCGGCAAGAACACCGTCGAATGCATGCAAGCCGGCGCGGTTTTCGGCTTCGCCGGTCTGGTGGACGGCCTGGTCGACCGAATTCGCAAAGACGTCGACGGTTTCTCCGGTGACAACGTGACCGTGGTGGCTACCGGCCACACCGCGCCGCTGCTGCTCGCCGAACTGCACTCCGTCGATCACTACGACCAGCACCTGACCCTGGACGGGCTGCGGCTGGTCTTCGAGCGCAACCGAGACAGCCAGCGTGGACGGCTCAAGACCGCACGTTGAGTCCCGCCCAGAATCACGACCTCGGCTTCGAGTTTCGCGGATCAGGGCGCGAGTCCTTTAGGCTGGCAGGTCGTGAACGCCGCCGACCACGACTCTGAGGACCCTCAGGACCTCCCCGAGCAGTTCCGGATACGCCGGGACAAACGCGAGCGCTTGGCGGCCGAGGGTCGTGAGCCCTATCCCGTCGAAGTCGCGCGCACCCACACCCTGGCGCAGATTCGCGCGGCCTATCCCGAGCTGGCGGCCGATTCGACGACCGGTGACCTCGTCGGGGTGGCCGGCCGGGTGGTGTTCGCCCGCAACTCGGGCAAGTTGTGCTTCGCCAGCCTCCAAGAAGGCGACGGCACCCAGCTACAGGTGATGCTCAGCCTCGCCAGCGTCGGGCAGGAAGCACTCGACCAGTGGAAGGCCGACGTCGATATCGGTGACATCGTCTTTGTCCACGGCGAGGTGATCAGTTCCCGGCGCGGTGAGCTTTCGGTTCTCGGTGACAGCTGGCAGATGGCGTCCAAAGCCCTGCGGCCGCTGCCAGTGGCACACAAAGAGATGAGTGAAGAATCACGGGTTCGGCAGCGTTATGTCGACCTGATCGTGCGCCCGGAGGCACGTACGGTTGCCCGACAGCGAATTGCGGTCATTCGCGCATTACGCAATGCGCTGGAGCAGCGCGGCTTTTTAGAGGTCGAGACACCGATTTTGCAGACGCTGGCGGGCGGCGCGGCGGCTCGTCCGTTCGTGACGCACTCCAACGCGCTCGACATCGATCTCTACCTTCGGATCGCGCCGGAACTGTTCCTGAAGCGCTGTGTCGTCGGAGGGTTCGACAAGGTCTTCGAACTAAATCGAGTGTTCCGAAACGAAGGAGCTGATTCCACACATTCTCCCGAATTTTCCATGTTGGAGACCTATCAAGCGTATGGAACGTATGACGATTCTGCCGTTGTAACCCGTGAGCTTATTCAACAGGTGGCAGACGAGGCGATCGGTACTCGAGAACTCTCTCTACCCGACGGCAGCGTCTATGACATCGACGGAGAATGGCCGTCGATAGAAATGTATCCGTCGCTATCAGAGGCTCTTGGCGAAGAGATCACACCAAACACCAATGTTGATCGCTTGCTCGCTATCGCCGCATCACTTGAGGTCGAGGTTCCGACCGACCGCGGCTATGGGCACGGCAAGTTGATCGAGGAACTCTGGGAGCACACCGTGGCTCGACGTTGACTGCGCCCACTTTTGTCAAAGATTTTCCGGTCGAGACGACGCCTTTGACGCGTCAACACCGCAGCATTGCCGGAGTGACCGAGAAGTGGGACCTTTATATCCGCGGATTCGAGCTGGCCACGGGATACTCGGAATTGATCGACCCGGTGATACAGCGGGAAAGATTCGCCGAGCAGGCTCGTGCTGCCGCGGCCGGCGATGATGAGGCAATGGTGCTCGACGAGGATTTTCTTGCTGCGCTCGAGCACGCTATGCCGCCGTGCACCGGAACCGGAATGGGCATCGACCGCCTGCTGATGGCTTTGACCGGGCTGTCAATAAGAGAGACGGTATTGTTTCCTATTGTGCGTCCGCATAGCAACTGAGCCATTCTGTGGCGCTGTATTGAATTACTCGTCGGGGTATGGCAGATTGATCCGGCGGGGGCGGTCCGAGCACGTGTCTTGTATGGCAAGTGTCTAAGAAGAAAGCATGAGGCTCAGCCAATGGCGAAGAAAGTGACCGTCACCCTTGTCGACGATTTCGACGGCGAAGGCGCCGCAGATGAAACCGTTGAATTCGGTCTCGACGGCGTGACCTATGAGATTGACCTTTCGGCCAAGAATGCGACGAAACTCCGCAACGACCTGAAGCAGTGGGTGGAAGCCTCTCGCCGGGTCGGTGGCCGTCGGCGCGGCCGTTCCGAGCTCCGGCCGCGGCCGTGGCGCGATCGATCGCGAGCAGAGCGCGGCGATCCGCGACTGGGCCCGTCGTAATGGCCACAATGTGTCGACCCGCGGCCGTATCCCGGCCGACGTCATCGACGCGTTCCACGCCGCGACCTGATCCGAAAGCGAGCGGGCCGGCTCGCGCTTTCGCTGATGGCGAACTGATCGATCACTGGAGCGGGAAACGATTTACAGTTTTCCCGCGTTGCTTTGTTGCAACCGTATTGTAGCCGGAACCCCGAGATCCTTAGCGACCGCAAGGTGGGAAGCCCGGCCGCGCGCGCACTACAGTGGATGACAGGTACGCGATGTCGGCCCCTGTGCCGAGAATGACGAAGTACCGATGGTGAGGGAGAGCAGGTAAACGCCAATGTTCGAACGTTTTACTGACCGTGCCCGCAGGGTTGTCGTCCTGGCGCAAGAAGAGGCCCGGATGCTCAACCACAACTACATCGGCACCGAGCACATCCTGCTGGGTCTTATCCACGAAGGCGAAGGGGTAGCGGCCAAGTCGCTGGAGTCGTTGGGCATCTCGCTGGAAGGTGTCCGCAGCCAGGTCGAGGAGATCATCGGCCAAGGCCAGCAGGCTCCGTCCGGCCACATCCCGTTTACCCCGCGCGCCAAGAAGGTCTTGGAGCTGAGCCTGCGCGAGGCGCTGCAGCTCGGCCACAACTACATCGGCACCGAGCACATTCTGCTCGGACTGATCCGTGAGGGCGAGGGCGTCGCCGCCCAGGTTCTGGTCAAGCTGGGCGCCGAACTCACCCGGGTGCGCCAGCAGGTCATCCAGCTGCTGAGCGGCTACCAGGGCAAGGAAACCGCGGAAGCCGGTACCGGCGGCCGCGGCGGAGAGTCCGGCACCCCCTCGACGTCATTGGTTCTCGACCAGTTCGGTCGCAACCTGACGGCGGCGGCCATGGAGGGCAAGCTCGACCCGGTGATCGGCCGCGAGAAAGAAATCGAGCGGGTCATGCAGGTGCTGTCCCGGCGCACCAAGAACAACCCGGTGCTGATCGGTGAGCCCGGCGTCGGCAAGACCGCCGTCGTCGAAGGTCTCGCGCAGGCGATCGTGCACGGCGAGGTCCCCGAGACGCTGAAAGACAAGCAGCTCTACACCCTCGACCTGGGTTCGCTGGTGGCCGGCAGTCGCTACCGCGGTGACTTCGAGGAGCGCCTGAAGAAGGTGCTCAAGGAGATCAACACCCGCGGCGACATCATCTTGTTCATCGACGAGCTGCACACGCTGGTCGGTGCCGGAGCGGCCGAAGGCGCGATCGACGCGGCGTCGATCCTCAAGCCGAAGCTGGCCCGTGGCGAACTGCAGACCATCGGTGCGACCACCCTCGATGAGTACCGCAAGTACATCGAGAAGGACGCCGCGCTGGAGCGGCGCTTCCAGCCGGTGCAGGTCGGCGAACCGACGGTCGAGCACACGATCGAAATCCTCAAGGGTCTGCGCGACCGCTACGAGGCGCACCACCGGGTGTCCATCACCGACGGCGCGATCGCGGCCGCCGCCACTCTCGCCGACCGCTACATCAACGACAGGTTCTTGCCGGACAAGGCAATTGACCTCATCGACGAGGCCGGTGCGCGCATGCGGATTCGCCGGATGACAGCTCCGCCAGACCTGCGTGAGTTCGACGAGAAGATCGCCGACGCGCGCCGGGAGAAGGAGTCCGCGATCGACGCGCAGGACTTCGAGAAGGCGGCCAGCCTCCGCGATCGGGAAAAGCAGCTGGTCAACTCAGCGCGCCGAGCGTGAAAAGCAGTGGCGCTCAGGCGATCTCGATGTGGTCGCCGAGGTCGACGACGAGCGAGATCGCCGAGGTGCTCGGCAACTGGACCGGTATCCCGGTGTTCAAGCTCACCGAGGCCGAAACCACCCGGTTGCTGCGGATGGAAGACGAGCTGCACAAGCGGATCATCGGCCAGGAGGACGCCGTCAAGGCTGTCTCCAAGGCGATCCGTCGTACCCGCGCCGGGTTGAAGGACCCCAAGCGCCCGTCCGGCTCGTTCATCTTCGCCGGCCCGTCCGGTGTCGGTAAGACCGAGCTGTCCAAGGCGCTGGCCAACTTCCTGTTCGGCGACGACGACGCGCTCATCCAGATCGACATGGGCGAGTTCCACGACCGGTTCACCGCGTCGCGGTTGTTCGGTGCCCCACCGGGATACGTCGGATACGAAGAGGGTGGCCAGCTCACCGAGAAGGTGCGCCGCAAGCCGTTCTCGGTGGTGCTGTTCGACGAGATCGAGAAGGCGCACCAGGAGATCTACAACAGCCTGTTGCAGGTGCTCGAGGATGGCCGTCTCACCGACGGTCAGGGCCGCACGGTCGACTTCAAGAACACCGTGCTGATCTTCACCTCGAACCTGGGCACCTCCGACATCACCAAGGCGGTCGGACTGGGCTTCACCCAGGGCGGCGGCGAGAACAACTACGAGCGGATGAAGCAGAAGGTCAACGACGAGCTGAAGAAGCACTTCCGCCCGGAGTTCCTCAACCGCATCGACGACATCATCGTCTTCCACCAGCTGACCCGCGAAGAGATCATCGAGATGGTCGATTTGATGATCGGCCGGGTGGGCAAGCAGCTCAAGGCCAAGGACATGGCGATGGAGCTGACCGACAACGCGAAGGCGTTGCTGGCCAAGCGTGGCTTCGACCCGGTGCTCGGTGCTCGTCCGCTGCGCCGGACCATCCAGCGGGAGATCGAGGACCAGCTGTCCGAGAAGATCTTGTTCGAAGAGGTCGGCCCGGGCCAGATTGTCACGGTGGACGTGGACAACTGGGACGGCGAGGGTAACGGCGAGGACGCCGTGTTCACCTTCGTCGGTGCACCGAAGCCTGCCGAGCAGCCGGACCTGGCGAGCTCCGGTGCGCACGCCGCCGGCAGCACCACGGGGACGACCACGCCGTAATCCATTTCGAAAAAGCCGGCTAGCGCAGTGCGTTAACCGGCTTTTTCGTCTATTCGGCGGGCTCTATCGCCTGATAGCGAGCCTCGACGTCGGCGAGTTTCCAGTAGGCCACCGCGCCGATCCAGGTGACGGCGAACAGCACCACGATCGCCAGGCCGGCGTTGTTGAGGTCGATGCTGCTGACCCACTTGGTGATCGGATCGTCCCAATTCAGGTCGTCGTGAAGTATCGACACCAGTTCGATCGATCCGATGAGCAATGCCACCGCGATGGACAGCCCGGTGACCGCCAGGTTGTAGAAGATCTTTCGCACCGGCTGCATGAACGCCCAGTCGTAGGCCACGGTCATCAGCAGTCCGTCCAGGGTGTCCATCAGGGTCATCCCGGCTGCGAACAGCAACGGCACCACCAAGACCGCGTACCACGGTAGGCCGGCTGCCGCGCCGCTGCCGGCCAGCGCCAACAGCGCGACCTCGGTGGCGGTGTCGAATCCGAGGCCGAACAACGCGCCCACCGGATACAGCTGGATCGGGCGCGTGATGCGATTCATGATCGGACGTAGCAGACGGGCGAAAAATCCCCGATCATTAAGCGCCGCTTCAATTTCGGTGTCGGAGTAGGAGCCGTTCGGAGCTTGGTGAAGGCGCGGTAGATCCCGATCATCGCAATCACATTCATGGTCGCGATCAGGTAGAGGAACAGCCCCGAGGCCAGGGTCCCGGCGAAACCGAGCATGTGCCGCGTTGACGACTTCTCGTCAGCCAGTGCGCCGGCCGCCCGCGCGCCCACCATGACCAGCACGGCCATCACGAGCACCAGGGTCGAATGGCCCATGGCGAACCAGAAGCCGACCGCCTTGGGTCGCTTGCCGTCGGCCATCAGCTTGCGCGTGGTGTTGTCGATGGCGGCGATGTGGTCTGCGTCAAACGCGTGCCGCAGTCCGAACAGATAGGCGGTGACGCCCAGTCCCACACCGAATATCTGGGTGCCGGCGCGATAGTGATGCGGCGCGATGGCGAACACCAGCACCGCGAAGCCGACCACATGCATCAGCGCGATCACGCCGAGCAGGACGCCGATTTCGGCGAAGTCGCGACGATTCCAGGTCGACAACAGGCGACGGACCAGCGGTTGCACGCAACCGCCGATCAGTGTTGCATGAGTAGCAACGCGAAGACCTGCTTGGCGATCTGCAACACCCAGCCGCCGAGGGCCGGCCCGTGATCGCGTGGCCAGTTGAGCTGGAAGCTCACCACCCACGGTTGATGGGTCTTGTCGATCGCGTACCAGCTGAAGGTCAGATCGCCCGGCAGCCCACCAGCTTTCGACGCGAGATAAGGCCAGTCATTGCGATCCAGATTGACCCCGGTGCCGGTGTCCAGGATCTTCTTGACGGGTGTGGCTGCGCCCACAGCGCCAGCTTGCAAAGCTACGTGAACGCGGCAGATGTCGTCAGCGCTGCCATACCATTCCGCGCCGATTTCGGAGGCCGGCACGTGTGCGAGGAACGGATCCGGTTGGTAGGTAGACGAATTGGCTTGCTGGAGCATCGCTGCTCGGTCCTCGGGGGTGCCATGCTTCCACTGCTCGCGCAGGTCCGGTCGGCCCCAGGCGACGGTGAACAGCTCGTACATCGTCGGGAACGGCGTCATCGCGGCCGGGTCGTGATGCCCGGTGTGGACCAGCGCGTTGTCGACGGCCTGGGGTCCGACCCTCTCGATCAGCATGTCGGTCGCCATGTTGTCACTGGTGGCGATCATCTTCTCGGCGGCGGTGCGCACCGAAATCTGATCTCCGACAGCCAGATCCATGCTGGAGCCTACGGCCTTGCCCTTATCGGTGACGGTCAGCTGGTCATCCCACGACACCGTCCCGGCCTTGATCGCATCCGAAACCGCGTCGAGCACATACAACTTGAAGATCGACGCCAACGGCAGCGACAAGTCGGTGTTGGTACCCGCCACCCGGTCGCATTGTCCGTCGTTGACTTTGGTTGCTTGCCACGAATAGCGGGCCCCGGTCTTGCGCAACACCGCGTCGACGTCACTCCACGACGAGATCTTCGGCGGTAGCGTGGTGAGATCGAACCCGTCCACCAATGTGTCGTCTTCGGTGTGAATCCGAAGCTCTTGTTGCGCGCCGTAAGACGTCGTCAGCTCCAAGGTGGCCGCGCCTGCCTTGAGGTCGACACCACGCAGGGTGAAAGGCCGGTCCCACCAGAGCTTTTCCATCATGGCCTGTACCTGGCTGACCATTTTCGGCGCGGCCAGAGTGCCGACTCCGACGGGACCGATTTGCCAGTCCGAGTTCAGCATGTCCAGGGTCTGCTGCGCGCGCAGACCGGCCGGGGTTCTCATGTCGATCTCTCGACTGTTGCCGGCCGCATTAGCCGAAGGCGGTCGCGGCGCGGTGCAGCCCGGGGTCAGGGCGGTGAGTAGCGCGGCGGCCGCCAACGCCGCGACCCGGCGGCGGCGTGCGGGCCGGCAGGGCTTACTGACCGGATCCGGCAACGTCTAACACAACCTCGAACTCCAGCAGCGACGCGCCGGTCGCCACCGGATTCTGCCGCTGGCCGGCGTGCGCCGCGATGGCGGGACCGCTCGCCCACGCCTGAAAGGCTTCTTCGGACTCCCACTGAGTCACCACGAAGTATCGGTCTTCACCCTTGGTGGGGCGGAGCAGTTGAAAGCCGAGGAAGCCGGGCGAGTTCTCGACTGCGTGCGCGCGGTGGGCGAACCGCTTCTCCAGCTCGGGGCCCGCGTCTGCAGGCACCTCGATTGCGTTGATCTTCACCACTGGCATTGGGCAAGGCTACCGCGCGAGCCTTTGCTGGCCTAAAGCGCGCGAAGATAGGCGCATGGCCGCTGATCTGCTAACCCATCGCGGTGGACGAGGCGAACCGCTGGTGTTGGTTCACGGCCTGATGGGCCGGGGCAGCACCTGGTCACGTCAGCTGCCGTGGCTGGCTCAGCTGGGTGCCGTCTACACCTACGACGCTCCCTGGCATCGTGGCCGCGACGTCGACGATCCGTTCCCGATCAGCACCGAACGTTTCGTGGCCGACCTCGGTGACGCGGTTGCCGCTCTGGGCACTGCGGCCCGGCTGGTCGGGCACTCGATGGGCGGCCTGCACGCGTGGTGTCTGGCCGCTGAGCGGCCCGAGCTGGTGTCGTCGCTGGTCGTCGAGGACATGGCGCCAGACTTCCGTGGCCGCACTACCGGCCCGTGGGAACCGTGGCTGCACAGCTTGCCGGTCGAATTCGATTCCGCCGAACAGGTATTCGCAGAGTTCGGTGATGTCGCCGGCCGGTACTTCCTGGAGGCCTTCGACCGAACGGAGACCGGGTGGCGGCTGCATGGGCACACCTCTCGATGGATCGAGATCGCCGCCGAATGGGGCACCCGTGACTATTGGGCGCAATGGCAGGCGGTGCGGTCACCGGCACTTCTCCTCGAGGCGGGCTACTCGGTGGCACCCGCCGGTCAGATGCAGACCATGGGCGAAAATGGCTACCGCACAACATATTTGCGGGTTCCGCAAGCCGGGCACTTGGTTCACGACGATGCGCCGCAGGCATACCGTCAGGCGGTGGAGTCGTTTCTGGTCAAGGGCTAACCCTCTTCGCCGGCCAGAGCGAATCGTCCGTCGCTGGTTTTCGCCACCAAGCCGTCGGCCAGCAAGGACTCCAGCGCGCGGTCGCGCTGCACCGTGTCGCGCAGCCACACCACATCGAGTTGATCGCGGGTGACCGGTAAGTCGTTGCCGCGTAAAACGTCGAGCAGTCGGCCGCGAACCTGGCGGTCGGTTCCGGCGTAGCCCTGCGGTCGGCGGGCCGGGCCTTCCGACGGCGGAAAACCGGCCTCCCGCCACTGACAAACGCTGAGCGGACACAAGCCGCACCTGGGCGCGCGGGCCGTGCACACCGTAGCGCCCAATTCCATCAGGGCAGCGGAAAACGTATGCGCTGTCGAATCTTTGGGCAGCAAAGCCGAAACGTCAGCGTGATCGCGGACCGCGGACGCCGATCCGGCGTCCGCCTTTCCGTGCACCACCCGCGCCACCACCCGGCGAACGTTGGTGTCGACGACCGGCACCGACTGCTGATAGGCAAAGCACGCGATCGCGCGGGCGGTGTAACTGCCGACGCCCGGCAGGGTCAGCAGGACCTCGACGTCGTCGGGAACCTCGTCGCCATGGTCACGTGCGATGACGATTGCGCACTCGTGCAGGCGTTTCGCGCGTCGCGGATAGCCGAGCTTGCCCCAGGCGCGCACGATCTCGCCCGTTCCGGCGGCCGCGGTCGCAGACGGTGTCGGCCACCGTGCGATCCAATCTCGCCAGATCGGTTCCACCCGGGAGACCGGTGTTTGCTGCAGCATGAATTCGCTCACCATGATTTGCCACGGCGTCACATCGGCATTTCGCCACGGCAGGTCGCGCCGGTTGCGTTCGTACCAGCCGAGAAGTTCACTTGGCGTTAGGAGGGATGTCACAGCTCCCTGCGGCAGAATATGCGCCATGCCTAATACGGATCCGGTAACTGCGTGGAAAGCACTCAAAGAGGGTAACGAGCGCTTTGTCGCCGGCCAGCCCGAGCACCCCAGCCAGAGCGTCGCGCACCGGGCCAGCCTTGCCAACGGTCAGAAGCCGACCACGGCGCTGTTCGGCTGTGGCGACAGCCGGGTGGCCGCCGAGCTCATCTTCGACCAGGGCCTCGGCGACATGTTCGTAGTCCGGACGGCCGGCCACGTGATCGATTCCGCTGTGCTGGGCTCGCTCGAGTTCGCGGTGGCCGCGCTCGGAGTCTCGGTGATCGTGATCCTCGGCCACGACAGCTGCGGCGCAGTCAAGGCGACGCTGGCGGCATTGGACGACGGCGCTTTGCCGGGCGGCTATATCCGCGACCTGGTCGAGCGGGTCGCGCCGTCCATTCTGCTGGGCCGCCGCGAAGGCCTCACCCGCCCCGACGAGTTCGAGGCACGCCACGTGGTCGAGACCGGCACGCAACTGTTCGAGCGTTCTTCGGCCATCGCCGCAGCGGTTGCGGCCGGCGAATTGGCGATCGTCGGTGCCACCTATCATCTCGCCGATGGGCGAGTGGTGTTGCGCAACATCATCGGCGAAGTCGGCGACAAGGTCGACAAGGTCGACGCGTAACCGCTGTCAGAACGAGTTGGTCAGGTACAGCTCGAGCGAATTGAAGACGCTCTCCAACAGACCACTGTTGGCGGCCCCGCCCTCGAACACCGCGGTGAGCCACGCGGTGGTGTCATTGAAGGTATCGGGTATGTCGACGTTGGTGATCAGGTTGTCGACCGTCGTGGTCGCGTCGGCGATTTCCGTCGGCGTCAACCCCAGGTACTCCACGTGGGTGGTGAACACGCGGATCAGCGGCTCGAACAGCCCGCCTTGCTCGAAGTCCGGCTGGAAGTCGGCAACCCCGTCGCCGTCCAGCGTGTAGATCGTCGTGGGGTACAGGTCATCCGGCGTCACGTTTCCGAGGACGCCGTCGAAGCCGAGATCCGTCAGAAGAGTGTTGGTCAGGCTGGTCCCGAAGATCCCGTCCATGTCGGCGACCAGGTTGGGCCACGCGCCGGTGTCCGCGAGGGAGGGGTCGCCGATGAACACGAAGTGCAGATCATCTTGGGGGATGCCGGCCTCATCGAGGCGGGTCATGGCGATCGACTCGGCGGTGGCGCTTTGGGAATATCCGAAGATCGTCAGCGGGTGATCGGGGTTGATGGCGCCGGGGTCCGCCTTCATTTCGTTCTCCACGGCCAGCACGATGTCGTCCGCGCCCGTGAGACTGCTCGGGCCCTGCTGGATCAGTTCGGGCGTCGTCAGCACCTGCAGTGGAGCGCTGCACGGGTCGGTGGCAATCATGTCGCAGACCGTGGAAGACGTCGCACCGCCGTCGAAGCCCAGCGCGTTCAGATACAGATTTTCGGCTGTCTGCGCGAACGCGGTCGATGGCATCGGCTCGGTGGTCCCGCCGAGGATGAGCGCCGTCTCGCTGCCCGCCAGTGGGCCCAGCACGGTGTCGTCGGCGTGGGCGGCCTGACAACTCAAGAGGCCGGCGCCACCACTCATGAGGCCAACAACGGCAACTTTCGCGAGCACCCGGTATCGGTTCACCGCATCTTCTTATCTGAAGTTAAGCCTGGATTTGGGAAGTTCTTCATCTTGGGTGAAGAAAGCTCGGCTGGATCGGGGCATGTTCATACCCTGCGATCCTCACCTAACTCGGCGACACGCCGAGCGGGGTCGGCGCTGTCTGTGTGACCTGCCCTTACCGTGTAAATGTGCTGGATCTGGAACCGCGAGGCCCGCTGCCGCCGGAGATTTACTGGCGACGCCGGGGATTGGCGATCGGCGTCGGGGTCGTGGTGATCGCCATCGTCGTCGCGATCATCGTCGCCGTTCTCAGCGGAAGTGCCGGCGCCAACACGTCGAACAGCGCCGCCAAGAAGCCGGCGCAGAATGCGCAGGGGGCCAACCCCGAGGTCAAAACGCAGGTCGAGCCGCCGGCGGCCGGTGAGGACGCCGGTCAGCCACCCGAGACGCCGACAGCCGCGGTGCAGCCGCCGCCGGTGCTCAACGCGGGCGACGACTGCCCCGATTCGACGCTGGCCGTCAAGGGCTTGACCAACGCGCCGCAGTACGCCACCGGCGACCAGCCGAAGTTCGTGATGGTGGTGACCAACATCGGACTGGTGGCCTGCAAGCGTGACGTCGGGGCCGCGGTGTTGGCCGCCTACGTCTACTCGCTGGACAACAAGCGATTGTGGTCGAACCTGGACTGCGCGCCGTCGAACGAAACTCTAGTCAAGACCTTTGCTCCCGGCGAGCAGGTCACCACCGCCGTCACCTGGACGGGTATGGGGTCGGCTCCGCACTGCCCGTTGCCGAGGCCGGCGATCGGGCCAGGCACCTATAACCTTGTCGTGCAGCTGGGAAACCTTCGCTCGCTGGCGGTTCCGTTCATCATGGCTCCGCCGCTACCCCCGGGTGCCGCGCCGCCTCCACCGCCAGCATTGCCCGGACCGCCGGCACCCGGCCCGCTGCCCGGTCCGGCGCCCGCTCCCGGCCACTGACGCTTCAGCTTATTGCGCGACTTCTCCTCATCGCGCCGTGCGCTCCGCATCGTCGCCGCGCGGTCAGCTGAGCGGATCGCCGATCGTCGACTCGGCCAACTGTGACAGGCCTTCTCGCACATGACGGGCCCAGATCTCGCCGATCCCCTCGACCGCTTCCAGGTCGCCCGCGCTGGCCGCCAGCAGGCCCTGCAGCGAGCCGAACTCACGGACCAAGCGGTCGGCGTGCGCGAACTGTAGTCGCGGGATCTCCGACATCGCCCGGTAGCCGCGTGAGCTCACCGCCGAATCCTGCGCCTCTGCTGTCGACGGGTAACCGAAAACCCTTGCCGATGTGGTGAAGTCGAGCAGCTCGGCGTCGGACATGCCGTCCAGCTCTTCGAGCGTGGCCGCGACCTCGGCCTTCGACAGCGGCTCGGGGTTGGCGTGGTAGTCACGTACGACCAGCTCGCGTGAGGCCTCGTTGCCGCCGAGCAGCTCCTCGAGTTGCAGCCTTAGCTGTCGACCGTCGGTACCCAGTTCGACGACTTCGTAGTCCAGTTCCACGCCGATCCGGCGGACGAGCTCGAGTCGCTGCACCACCGTCATCACGTCACGCAGCGTGACGAAGTCTTCGATCTCGGCACGGGACAGCTGCCTGCTGACCTCGTCGAGCCGGGCTTTGTACCGCTCCAACGTGGCGATGGCCTGATTGGCCCGCGACAGGATGGTCGACGAGTCGGCCAGTACGTGCCGCTCGCCGCTGAGGTAGACGGTCACGATGCTCATCGAGTGGCTCACCGAGATCACCGGGTAGCCGACCTGGCTGGCGGCCCGCTCGGCCGAGCGGTGCCGCGTCCCGGATTCGTCGGTGGGTATCGACGGGTCGGGCACCAGTTGCACGTTGGCCCGCAGAATTCGGCTGCCGTCGGTGGACAGCACCACCGCGCCGTCCATCTTGCACAGCTCCCGAAGTCGGGTCGGCGCGTACCGCACGTCGAGCGAGAAGCCGCCGTCGCAGATCGCTTCCACGCTGTCGTCGTAACCGAGCACTATCAGGGCACCGGTCCGGCCGCGCAGGATGCGCTCCAGACCATCGCGCAGCGCAGTGCCCGGCGCCAGCCGTGCAACTGCCTCACGCAGGGTGGGACGCTGCTGCGGCGCCGAGCCGTTCGTTGTTGCTTTGCCTGCCGTCATCACCACTCATTGTGCTCTGTCGGTGTGCAGCCCAGTCGATGTGGTGCCGCCGGCGCCGTGACGCGACGCTCGGCGATGTTGAGGACGTGTTCCAACGCAGCGCCGATGTGCGGTGCCTGCAGTGTCGTCAAACCGGGCGGAACGGCGCCGCTGCCCGATGGGATCAGCGCCGTGGTGAAACCCTGCCGGGCGGCTTCGGCCAGCCGGCGTTCCATGCCGCTGACCCGGCGCAGATCACCGGCCAACCCGACTTCGCCGATAAACACCGCGGTCGCCGGCAACGGCAGGTCCGCATACGCCGACGCCAAGGCGACCGCGACCGCGAGATCCGACGACGGGTCGGTCAGCCGCATGCCGCCCACGGTCGACAGGTACATGTCGTTGACGGCGATCTTGAGCCTGGTGTGCTTTTCCAGCACGGCGGCGATCATTGCGGCGCGCGCGTGGTCGATCCCGCTGACGGCCCGGCGGGGCGAGCCGCCCGACGGCGTCGCCAGCAGCGCCTGGATTTCGCCGACCAATGGCCGCTTGCCATCCAGGGTCACCGTGATCGCGGTACCCGCGACCGGCTGCGGACGCTGATCCAGGAAGAGCCCGGACGCATCGGCGACGCCCTCAATACCATTGTCCTGCAAGAGAAAACAGCCGACCTCTTCTGCGGCGCCGAAGCGGTTCTTCACGCCGCGAACCATCCGCAACAACGAATTGCGGTCGCCTTCGAAGTGCAGCACCACGTCGACCAGATGCTCGAGCGAGCGTGGACCCGCGATCGCCCCGTCCTTGGTGACGTGGCCGACCAGAATCAGTGGCACCCCAGTGGTTTTCGCCGCGGCGGTCAGCGCGGTGGTGACCGCGCGCACCTGCGTGACACCTCCGGCGACGCCCTCGCTGTCGGAGCTGGCCATGGTCTGCACCGAGTCGACCACGACAAGCGTGGGCTGCACAGCGTCGATGTGGCCGAGCACGGCATGCAGATCGGAGTCGGCGGCCAGGTAGAGCTCGTCGTGGCTGCAGCCGGTCCGGTCGGCGCGCATCCGGATCTGGCCTCGCGACTCCTCGCCGGACACGTACAGCGCGCGCCGCCCGGACGCCGCCCACTGGTGGGCGACCTTGAGCAGCAGTGTCGACTTCCCCACTCCCGGATCGCCGGCGAGCAGCGTGACCGAACCGGGCACGACGCCGCCGCCCAGGACGCGGTCGAGCTCGTCGATTCCGGTGGCGCAGTGGCGAGTTCCGTCAGGCTCGACCGAGCTGATTGGAATGGCGGCCGACGACGGGCTCACCAGAGCGCGCGTGCTGCCCCGGACCGCGCTGAGCACCGCGACCTCGTCGACGGAGCCCCAAGTGCCGCATTCCAGGCAGCGACCGACCCATTTGGCAGTGACATGGCGGCATTCCGAGCAGCGGTACTGCGAGCGTGCCTTGGCCACACCGTGACGGTATCCGGCGGATGTGACAGATCAGCGGAGGTTAGCGCTGCGAATTTTCCGGCGCCGAAATCGGCACCGGCACGCTGACGCTGCCGGCCTTCTCGAAGTTGAAGGTGATGTCGTAGGTGGGGCCGTTGGTGATCGGTTTGCTCAGCGCGATGGTCGCCTTGACCGTGTCGGAGTTCTCGATGGCGTCGTCGGCCTTCTTGGGCTGGCCGTTCTGCCCGACGAACAGCACGCCGCTGGCGTGCAGGGTCGGATCACCGGTGACGGTGACCTTGCCGATATCGGTGGTGATGCCGACCAACTTGTCGGTGATGTCCGGTGACTGGTTGACGGCAACGAGGACGAGATCGACCGTGGCCCCCGGGCGCAGATAGTCACCGGTCTGCACTGCCTGAATGTGCACATTGCGCAGAGCGACGTTCTTGACCACCGCCTGGTTGCCGTCGACAGCAGATTGCTGCATGGCGGTCTGCGCGATCTGGCCGGCGCTGCATCCGCAGAGTGCGACGGCGGCCGTCACGGCACCCGCCGCAAGCGCGGCGAGCGTTGCCGAGCGACGAGATCTCGGGACGCGGTAGTCGAAGCGGTTCACTCAAAGCCTCCTGCTCGGCCTTCGAACGCCAGCGGTTCGACTATGCACAGTAGTAGGTCGGTCGGGTCGGCGGAAGCTGAGGGCGGAGATGGCGAAAGCAGGCGGTTGGAGCAGCGCAGTAACACGAATCCTGAGACGAACAGCACTCCGCTGACGGCTTGTGAAAAGCGCACAGCGGTTTCGCTTCTGGCACGAATTCCGCGGTCTGTCAACCCCCTCTCGGCCTGCATGGCGCCCCTGACCTGCACCGTTGTTCCACACGCGTCGGCGTGGCGTGTTACTATGGGGAGACGAAAGGGGCTCGAAACTGATGAATTTTGCGGTCGGAGACACCGTTGTCTATCCACACCACGGTGCTGCGTTGATCGAGGCGATTGAAACCCGAACCATTAAAGGGGAACAGAAAGAATATCTCGTCTTGAAGGTGGCGCAGGGAGACCTGACAGTTCGAGTACCCGCTGAAAACGCAGAATACGTCGGCGTCCGCGATGTAGTTGGTCAAGAAGGCCTCGACAAGGTGTTTCAGGTGCTCCGCGCGCCGCACACCGAAGAGCCGACCAACTGGTCCCGCCGCTACAAGGCCAACCTGGAAAAGCTCGCCTCCGGCGACGTCAACAAGGTTGCTGAGGTCGTCCGCGACCTGTGGCGCCGCGACCAGGAACGTGGCCTGTCCGCCGGCGAGAAGCGCATGCTGGCCAAGGCTCGTCAGATCCTGGTCGGCGAGCTGGCGTTGGCCGAAAGCACCGACGAGGCGAGGGCCGACATCATTCTCGACGAGGTCCTGGCCGCCGCGTCCTGAATTTCCTGACGATTTCCTAACGCTCGAGGAACCGCATTGACCGGCACGGTCGCGGTCGTTCCGGCCGCTGGCTCGGGCGAGCGGCTTGCTGCCGGTGTTCCCAAGGCGTTTTATCAGCTCGACGGCCGCACGTTGGTCGAACGCGCTGTTGACGGCCTGCTGAAGTCCGGTGTGGTCGATCGCGTGGTGGTAGCCGTACCCGCTGACCGCACCGACCGGGCAAAGCTGATCCTCGGCCGCGACGCAACCGTCGTGGCGGGCGGAGCTAACCGTGGCGACTCGGTCAGCCGGGCTTTAGCAGCGGTCACCGACGCAGACGAACCCGAATTCGTGCTGGTACATGATGCTGCTCGGGCTCTGACACCGCCCGACCTGGTGGTTCGTGTCGTCGAGGCGCTACGGGCCGGGCATCCCGCGGTTGTGCCCGCGCTGCCGCTCGCCGACACCATCAAGGCCGTCGACGCCAATGGCGCCGTGCTGGGCACGCCGGGGCGCGCCGGGCTGCGGGCCGTGCAGACGCCGCAGGGCTTCACCACCGAACTGCTCCTGCGGGCCTACCGGGAAGCCGGCACGGCGGAGTTCACCGACGATGCATCCCTGGTCGAGCACATCGGGGGCCAGGTTCAGGTCGTCGACGGCGACCCGCTGGCCTTCAAGATCACCACCAGGCTCGACCTGCTGCTGGCGCAAGCGATCGTGAAGCAGTGAACGTTCGAGTGGGCCTGGGCACCGACGTCCACGTCATCGAAGCCGGCAGGCCATGCTGGCTGCTGGGCCTGCTGTTTACCGACGTCGACGGCTGTGCTGGGCACTCCGACGGCGATGTCGCCGTGCATGCGCTGTGCGATGCGCTGCTGTCGGCGGCCGGCCTCGGCGACATCGGCGAGGTGTTCGGCGTCGACGACCCGCGCTGGGCCGGCGTCACCGGTGTGACAATGTTGCGCCACGTGGCTGGGCTGCTGACCGAGCACGGCTTCAAGGTCGGCAATGCGGCCGTCCAGGTCGTCGGCAACCGGCCCAGGATCGGCCCGCGACGCGCCGAGGCGCAGGCCGCGCTGTCGGACGTGCTCAACGCGCCGGTATCGGTATCGGCCACCACCACCGACGGGCTGGGCCTGACCGGGCGCGGCGAGGGCCGTGCGGCAATCGCGACCGCTTTGCTGATCAGCGTCTGACAACCGGCGATCTTTTACATCGCGGTGATCGATTTGGTTGGTGACGGATATCCGGGGCGCTTTGTACCGAGAATCGACCCAGCCGGGCCGCGGTGGTCATCGATCCCGCGTCCGGCCCGGTAAGCTGGCACGTCGTGACCGATTGCGCCGACCTGCGGCTACACGACACGGCAACCGGTGCCGTTCGTGATTTCGTTCCGCTTCGGCCCGGGCACGTTTCGATCTACCTGTGCGGCGCCACGGTCCAGGGCCTGCCCCACATCGGCCATGTGCGCAGCGGAGTCGCATTCGACATCCTGCGGCGGTGGCTGACGGCGAGCGGCTGCGACGTTGCGTTCGTCCGCAACGTCACCGATATCGACGACAAAATCTTGAACAAGGCCGCCGCGGCGGACCGGCCGTGGTGGGAGTGGGCGGCGACCTACGAGCGGGCGTTCTCCGCTGCATACGACGCACTGGGCGTTCTGCCCCCGTCGGTCGAGCCTCGGGCCACCGGCCACATCACGCAGATGGTGGAACTGATCGAGCGGCTGATCGAGACCGGCAACGCGTACGAAGGTTGCGGCGACGTCTACTTCGACGTGCGGAGCTACCCCGAGTACGGCCAACTGTCCGGTCACCGCATCGACGACGTCCATCAGGGCGAGGGCGTGGCGACCGGTAAGCGCGATCAGCGCGATTTCACGCTGTGGAAGGGCGCCAAGCCCGGCGAACCGTCATGGCCGACGCCGTGGGGGCGCGGCCGCCCCGGCTGGCATCTGGAGTGTTCGGCCATGGCCCGGACATATCTGGGCCCTGAGTTCGATATTCATTGCGGTGGAATGGATTTGGTATTCCCTCATCACGAGAACGAGATCGCGCAGAGCCGCGCGGCCGGCGACACGTTCGCCAGGTACTGGCTGCACAACGGCTGGGTCACCCTGGGCGGCGAGAAGATGAGCAAGTCGCTGGGCAACGTGTTGGCGATCCCGGCGGTGCTGCAGCGCGTGCGCGCCGCCGAGCTGCGCTACTACCTGGGCAGTGCCCACTATCGCTCAATGCTGGAGTTCTCCGAGACCGCGTTGAAGGATGCGGTCAATGCCTACGTCGGGATCGAGGAGTTCCTACATCGAGTGCGTACCCGGGTGGGTGCCGTCGAATTGGGTAAGTGGACACCGCGTTTCGCCGCTGCTCTCAACGATGACTTGGCGGTACCGACGGCGTTGGCCGAAGTGCACCGCACCCGCGCCGAGGGCAACCGCGCGCTCGACGCGGGCGACCATGACGCCGCGCTGACCGAAGCCGGCTCGATTCGGGCGATGATGGGCATCCTCGGCTGCGATCCTCTCGACGAGCGCTGGGAATTACGTGATGAGACGTCGGCCGCGCTGGGTGCGGTCGACGTGCTGGTGCGTGCCGAGCTGGAGCGGCGCCAACAGGCTCGCGTACAACGTGATTGGAAGCTCGCCGACGAGATCCGCGATCGGCTCAAGGACGCCGGCATTGAAGTCACCGACACCGGCGACGGTCCGCAATGGTCACTGGAATCTCACGCCGATGGCCGGTAACTCGCAGCGCCGCGGCGCAATTCGCAAGACGTCCAAGAAAGGGCCGACCGTCGGCTCCGGTGGTCAAGGGCGCCGCGGGTTGGAAGGTCGCGGCGCGACTCCACCGGCACACATGCGGCCCAACCATCCGGCCGCCAAGCGGGCCAAGGTACAGAGCCGCCGTCCCGCGAAGCGCAAGGACGACGGTGTCGAAAATGTTCTGGGACGCAACCCGGTGCTGGAATGTCTGCGCGCAGGAGTCCCGGCGACGGCGCTGTATGTGGCACTGGGCGCCCAAGCCGATGAACGCCTCAGCGAATCCGTCACTCTGGCAGCAGATTCCGGTATCGCAATCCTGGAAGTGCCGCGCATCGACCTGGATCGGATGACCACCAATGGTTTGCACCAGGGCATTGCACTTCAGGTTCCGCCGTACAACTACCTGCATCCCGACGAGTTGCTCAAGACGGCGCTGAACAACCCGCCCGCGCTGCTGGTCGCACTCGACAACATCTCCGATCCGCGAAATCTCGGTGCCATCGTCCGGTCGGTAGCGGCGTTCGGTGGGCACGGGGTGTTGATTCCGGAGCGACGATCTGCGTCGGTGACCGCCGTCGCCTGGCGGACCAGCGCCGGCGCGGCTGCCCGGATTCCCGTCGCGCGCGCCACCAATCTCAATCGGACACTGAAGGATTGGGCCAGCCGGGGCGTACAGCTCGTCGGACTCGACGCCGACGGCGACATCATCGTCGATGATGTGGACGGCGCCGGACCGATCGTGGTGGTGGTGGGGTCCGAGGGCAAAGGGCTGTCCCGACTGGTGCGCCAGTCCTGCGATGCGGTGGTCTCGATCCCGATGGCCGGTCCCACCGAATCGCTGAATGCGTCGGTGGCTGCCGGAGTGGTGCTGGCTGAAATAGCCCGGCAACGCCGAAGCTAGCGCCGCGATGCTCAGCTACCGGGTGCGCCCGGGTGGCTCTGCAGTCACAGCAGCCCCGTCGGCACCCTGGAGTCTGGGAGCATCGAATTTGGAAACGTGACCGCATGCGATATCACCGGCTCGACCGCACAAGTGATATCGCATGCGCGTGCAAATCGGAGAAGGCACCACCACTCCTCCCGGTGACGCGTGGGACTCGTGCGCCAAACGTGGTGCTATAGATCGAGCACCCGTTATGCGGGCCGAGGTGAAACAGGTTGCCGGCCAAGATATCCGGCGAGCAGGGTAACGATCTCGTCTTCGAGTTGCTGCGGATCGACCGGGTCTGGCGAGGTGATGAGCCGGTGTACAAGCGATTCGATGGTAGCCACGACAACGCGGGCGCTGAGTCGACCGCCGGCACGCACCGCCGGGTGGCTGTCGAGCAGTCCGACGGTCGCGTCCACCATCGACTCCTCCAAATCGTGTAGACGCGACAGGAAAGCCGGTGCCCGCGGGGCTTCTTCGAACAACACTCGGTGCAGTCCTGGGTTGTCACGGTGGTTGTCGATGGTCGCCCTGACGAAGACGCGCAGCGCGTCGTCGAGTTGCTCCGGCAAACCGCATGACAATCGAACGGCGAGCAACTGTGCGCCCGCCTCGACATGCGCGTCCATCAGGGCGTGCAGGATCGCGTCCTTGTTCGGAAAGTATTGGTAAAGCGAACCGATGGAGACCTCGGCGCACTCGGCGATGCGGTTGGTTGTCCCGGCCGCATAGCCGTACTCGCCGAAAATGTGAGCTGCCGCATCCAGAATGCGGTGCCGAGTTTGTGCCGCGCGATCCTGTGTCGGCTGCTTGCGGGGCCGAAATCGGTCTGGCGGAGCGATGGCGTCCACCTCCGATAAAAGCGAGTAGTCAATGCACACGTCGGCCCGCAGAATGAGCGCACCTTAACACTTTCGAGGAGTTGCCGATGCGGACAATCCATCTGCAGACCACCCTGCCAACCGACGCCGAGCGGGTATGGCGGGCAATGCAATCCCCGGTCACCTTTCTCTACGTCTGCAAGGGTCTGCTCGGGGTGCCGGCTCTTGCCGGGCGAAGCGAGCCGTTGCGCGCGGGCGAGCGCGGCACCGGATGGTTGTTCGCCTTTCACGTCATCCCCGCCTACCGGCACACCATCGAAGTCCTCGAGGTCGACGATGCGAAGCGGACGGTCCGGACTCACGAGCACGGCGGGGTGCTTCGCGCGTGGAACCACACACTGCGGGTCGAGCCGGTCGACGCGCAAACCTGCCGCTACTCCGACACCGTCGAGATCGATGCCGGCCTGATCACCCGCCTCGTTGCGGCGCTGGCGGTCGGTATCTACCGGTACCGGCAGCGACGCTGGCACAAGCTCGTTCGCCTGCAGTTGCTGCCGCAGGGCCCTGCCTATTCGAGCTGACCCGCCGCTATCGCCGCTAGACGCCGAGCAGTCGGCCGACGGCCCACAACGCCAGCACCGCCGCCACCAGCGAGGTAGGCACCGTGAACAACCCGAGCCGGGTGTACTCGCCGACGCTGGCTGACACGTTGTATCGACGTAATACGCTGCGCCACAGCAGGTTCGACAGCGAACCGACGTACGTCAAGTTCGGTCCGATGTTCACCCCGATCAGCACGGCCAGCACCGCGGCCGGGCCGGCCGGCGCCACCAGCGGCACCATGACCAATGTCGCGGGCAGGTTGTTGGCGATGTTAGCCAGTACGGCAGCCAGCGCCGCGTAGCCGAGTAGGGCCAACAGTCCGGAACCGGTCGGCATGAACGCGCCCATCCGCTCCGCCACGCCGTTGCGCATCACAGCCTGAACGACCACGCCCAACGCGAGCACGAACACCAGAAACGGCACGTTCACCGCGCGCGCGATCGCCACCGCGGAGGTGCGCCCACCGGCCAGGTTGCGCAGCCCGAGCACAGCCGCCCCCGCCAGCGCGGCCCAGGCCGGCGCCATCCCGACCGCTTCGGCAATGACGAAACCGGCCAACGTCAGCGCCACCACGACCAACGCGAATACCGGTGTCGGGGGCGCGGGTTCGTCGTCCTGAGGTTCCGGTGGCACGTCGAGATCGCGACGGAAGAAGACTCGAAACACCACGTAGACGGTGCTCACCGCGGCCAGCCACGGCAGCGTCATCAGCACGGTGAACTTGAGAAACGACAGCCGGGTGGCGTCGAAGGCAAGCAGATTGGTCAGATTCGACACCGGGAGCAGCAGCGAGGCGGCGTTGGCCAAGTGCGCCGTGGCGTAGGCATGCGGCCGCACCGGCGCGCGCAGACGCCGGACCGTGGTCAACACCACCGGCGTGAGCAGGACGACCGTGGCGTCCAGACTCAGCGCCGCGGTGATGACAGCCGCGATCACGAACACCTGTCCCAGCAGGCGTCGTGAACCAACGCGGCCACGGGCCATCGCGGCCCCGGCCGCCTCGAACAGCCCCTCGTCGTCACACATCTTGGCCAGTACCAGCACAGCACCCAGGAAGGCGACCACGGGCAGCAGTTGTTCGGCCTCAACCGTCGCGTCGTGCACCGAGATCGCGCCGACGGCGATCAGCAGCACCACGGCCGGCACCGCCGCGATTACCTCCGGCCAGCCCCGCGGACGGGCAACCGCGAACGCCAGCACAGCCGCCAGCAACACAACAGCCAGAAGGAGGATCAAACTCGGGCCCAGGGGTCTTCGCGCCGCCACACCGTCGGCATATCCAGCGCGACATCGTCGCGCTCGGCCAGCCCGCTCAGAATGCGCATCGACACGTCCAAGTCGTCGGCCACATACGGCAAGGCCCGCAACGGCTTTGACAGCGGGCGGAAGAAGTCGTCCCAATGCACCAGGATGGCGCGGCGGGCCCCGACGGCCCGGACCGTCTCCGCCCAGTAGTCGACGACGTATGACTCCGGTTGCACGCCAAGCTGTCCCACGCCGAGGTAGACGACATCGGCCTGCTGCCCGGTCAGTGAACCTTTCACAAAACCGGCGCTGCCCTGGATCAAAAGCCGGCGGTCGGAGGGCCGGTGATGGACGAACGTCGACCAGGCCTCGCCGCATCGATAGGCCGCCGCCCGCACCGGCGGCACAACCGGCCGATCGATGATGCCGGGAAACCGATCCGGTGGGCTGTGTCGCGACCCCACGAGCGTTACGTCGAAGGCGCCCAGCCGAATTGGTGCACCCGATTCGGCCACCACCAAGCGGGATTCGTCGAGGCCGTAGCCGCGGCCGACGTTCGCCGCGGACTCGCCACCGACCAACTGGGCCCCGGTGCGATCGGCAACGAGCGCGGAATCCAGCGCATGATCGAAATGGGTGTGCACCGGAACGACCGCCTCCAGGCGTTTGATCCCGATGCGGGCGAGAGATCCGTCGACCCGGGCCGGTGACGGGGCCACCTTGCCTGCCCCGACGCGGGCCAGGCTGGGACGGGAGAAGAAGCCGTCGGTCATCAACGCCGACGACCCGTCGTCGATCAGCAGCGTGGACACTCCCAACCAGGTCACCGTCAGTGGTGCATCGAAGTCGGCGGCCGGCACGGTGAATCGGCCCGCATGACTCGCGAGATCTGGACGCCCGAGTCGCAACCGCATCAGCAAAACGCTTTCAGGTCAATGCCATCGGCCGTCAGGCGATCGCGGACAGCCGTCGCGATCTGCACCGCACCCGGCGAATCACCATGCACACAAACCGATTCCACGTCCAGTGAGACGGTCGATCCGTCGGCGGCGGTGACGGTTCCCGAGGTCACCATGGTCAGCACGCGATCCGCGATCGCGGCAGGATCTTCGAGCAGCGCACCGGGCTCACGCCGCGAGACCAATTGCCCGTCGGGCCGGTAGGCGCGGTCGGCGAACGCCTCGGGCACGGTGCGCAGGCCACGCCGGCCGGCTTCGGCGAAAAACTCTGAGCCCGCCAGGCCTAGCACCGGCAGACCGGCGTCGACCACGCGCACCGCCTCCGCGACGGCGGCCGCCTGCTCGCGATTGGTCACGATCGTGTTGTACAGCGCCCCATGGGGTTTGACGTAGGACACCGCGGAGCCGGCCGCCTGAGCCAGTCCATGCAGGGCGCCAATCTGGTAGACGACGTCGGCGAGCAGATCCTCGGGCGCGACGTCGATGAAGCGGCGGCCGAAGCCGGCCAGGTCGCGGTAGCTCACCTGCGCGCCGATCCGTACTCCGCGCTCGGCGGCCAGCTGACACACCGACAGCAGTCCGGCCGGGTCGCCGGCGTGGAATCCGCACGCGACGTTGGCGCTGGTGACGATGCCGAGCATGGCGTCGTCGTCGCCGAGTTGCCAGACGCCGAAGCCCTCGCCCAGGTCGGCGTTGAGGTCGATGCAGGCCACGGTCGTCAGCTTAGGCGTGCGGCCGCGCGCGGCTTCGGGCCTGTGGGGCGGTAGTCGCCGAAAAGCGGCTGACCGGCGCAATTGCCGGTAACCTCACAGTTCATGAGCCCCCTGCCGAGACGCCGGGCGACCCTGGCATCGTTGGCGGCTGAGCTCAAGGTCTCCCGGACCACCATCTCGAACGCCTACAACCGGCCGGATCAGCTGTCGGACGCGTTGCGCGAACGTGTGCTCGCCACCGCCAAACGACTGGGCTACGCCGGCCCCGACCCGGTCGCCCGATCGCTGCGAACTCGCCGGGCAGGTGCTGTCGGCCTGGTGATCACCGAGCCCCTCACGTATGCCTTCAGCGATCCCGCAGCGCTGGATTTCGTTGCGGGACTTGCACAATCGTGCGAAGCGGGCGGGCAGGGGCTGCTGTTGGTGGCGGTGGGCCCGAGCCGCAGCGTCGCCGACGGGACCGCGTCGGTGCTTGCCGCGGGCGTCGACGGCTTCGTGGTCTACTCGGCGGCCGGCGACGACCCATATCTTCAGGTGGTGCTGCAGCGGCGCCTGCCGCTGGTGGTGGTCGACCAACCCAAGGACGTACCCGGAGCGTCGCAGGTGGGTATCGACGACCGGGCGGCGATGCGCAAGATGGCCGACTACGTGGTCGGTCTGGGGCATCGCGAGATCGGGCTGCTCACCATGCGGCTGCTGCGAGATCGGCACCAGGGCCTGGTCGACCCCAAACGCTTGCGCGCGTCGACGTTTCAAGTGCAGAGCGAACGCATCCGCGGGGTCCGCGACGCGATGACCGCCGCCGGCCTCGACCCGGATTCGCTGACTGTCGTCGAAAGCCACGAGCACACCGCCGAAATCCGGTGGCGTCGCCGCCCAAATCGCGCTGCAGGCCAACCCGCGGATCACCGCGCTGATGTGCACCGCCGACGTATTGGCGGTGTCTGCCCTGGATTATCTACGCGCCAACGGCAAGTTCGCGCCCGGCCAGATGACAGTCACCGGCTTCGACGGTGTACCCGAGGCGATGAACCGCGGCCTGACCACGCTCGCGCAGCCAAGCCTGCAAAAAGGCCGTCGCGCAGGCGAACTCCTGCTCAGCGGCGATCTCAACCCGACGATCGAGGTGCTCGACACCACGCTGATCCGCGGACGCACCGCGGGCCCGCCGGCCTGAGGGCTCGACCCGGAAATCACACCGCGGCGGTGTCCCCGTTGCCGATCAGCAGCCGGACCGCCAGCTCCAGCCGCTTGCTGACGTCGGTGGCCGAGGCCCGCCGGGTCAGCCAGGCCAGCAGATTGTTCGTCCACACATCCGAGATCACCCGGGCGATGTGGTACTGCTCTTCGGTCGGTTCGCCATCGCTCATCGCACGGGCGAACATCGAATCGATCAATTTCTCCACCTGATCCACTTCGCCGGCCGCGGACGCGTCGGCGAACACGTAGGCGCGGGTCATGGCTTCGGTCAGCAGCGGGTTGCGCTGCATCGCGCGGTTGAGCTTGCTGATCATGAAATTCAGTCGCTGATTCGGCGTTCCGCCGACCAGCGTGGAGCGATCGGTCTTGGCGTCGATCCGTTCGAACTCCCGGCCCAGCGCGGACACCAGCAGGTGCACCTTGGACGGGAAATACCGGTACAGCGTGCCCACCGCGACATCGGCCCGGTCGGCGACCGCACGCATCTGAACAGCCTCATAGCCGCCCTTGGAGGCGATCGCCATCGTCGCGTCCAGGATGCGCTTACGACGCTCCCGTTGCGCTTCGGAGCCAAGCTCTGACTCGGCCAGTACCGCCACGTTCATCACCTCACGAGGTTGCGCAGAAGGCGAACCCGGGGGTTGCCCCGAATTCTGGTTCGCTGGCGACGACATTTGACGGACAGCTCCTTTTCCTACGCGCTCGCTCGAAACGATACGCATGCCGAGCGCGAATATCTCACCTCCGTGCGGCCGGGACACCGGGATGTCCTGCTGCGATGGCATTCGACTTGACGGTCGAACACTGGCACTATTAGAACACGTTCTAGTCTTATGCGTTGCGTCTCCGGCGACGCCATTTCCCGTCGATCGAGGAGTTCAGGTGGGCATGACCCCCAGCACCATTTCCTCCGAGCAGTTTGCAGCGCGGGAGTTGGTGCGCGACTGGGCTGCCGGGTCCGGCGCGACGGAAGTGGCCCGCGATATCGAACAGGGTGAGCCGAATGCCTGGCGGCCGGTGTTCGACGGCCTGGCCGGCCTCGGCTTGTTCGGTGTCGCGGTCCCCGAGGACTGCGGTGGCGCCGGCGGCACCATCGAGGACCTGGCCGCGATGGTCGAAGAGGCGGCCAAGGCGTTGGTGCCCGGCCCGGTGGCCACCACGGCGTTGGCCACCCTCGTGGTGTCCGACCCGGCGCTGCGCGCGGCGCTCGCGGCCGGGGAGCGCACCGCCGGGGTCGCGCTCGACAGCGACGTCGAGTTCGACGAGACCACCTCGCAGGTGTCGGGAAGCGTGCCGTGGGTGCTCGGCGGGGTGGTCGACGGGCTGCTGTTGCTGCCGGCCGGTGACGCTTGGCTGCTCGTCGACTCCGGCGCAGCCGACGCAGCAGGCACCGTATCCGTCGAGCCGTTGCCGGCTACCGACTTCTCCCGGCCGCTGGCGCGCGCGGTGCTCACTTCGGCGCCGGCCAGCGTGATCGATGCCCCGGTGGCCGACCTGACCGCGACGGTGTTGGCGGCCGAGGCCGCCGGTATCACCCGGTGGGCGCTGGACACCGCGGTCGCCTACGCGAAGGTCCGCGAGCAATTCGGCAAGCCGATCGGCAGCTTCCAGGCGATCAAGCACCTGTGCGCCGAAATGCTTTGCCGCACAGAGCAGGTGGCGGTCGCTGCCGCCGATGCTGCGCGCGCGGCGCAGGACGGTGACCAGCGTCAGCTGTCCATTGCCGCGGCGATCGCCGCGGGTGTGGCCATCGACGCCGTGAAGGCCAATGCCAAGGACTGCATTCAGGTGCTCGGCGGCATCGGGATCACCTGGGAGCACGACGCCCATCTGTATCTGCGACGGGCTTACGGGATCGGGCAATTCCTCGGCGGGCCCGCCCGCTGGCTGCGCAGGACTGCCGAGTTGACGCAGGACGGCGTTCGCCGCGATCTCGGCATCGATCTCAGCGAGGTCGCCGACCTGCGGCCCGAGATCGCCGACGCGGTCGCCGGAGTCGCCGCGCTGGCTCAAGATGATCGGCAGGCGAAGCTGGCCGAAGCGGGGCTGCTGGCGCCGCACTGGCCCGCCCCTTACGGCCGCGGCGCCGGGCCGGCCGAGCAGTTGCTGATCGACCAGGAAATGGCGTCGGCCGACGTGACCCGACCCGACCTGGTGATCGGCTGGTGGGCGGCGCCGACCATCCTCGAGCACGGCACACCCGAGCAGGTGAAACGGTTCGTGCCGGGCACCCTGAGCGGCGAAATCTTTTGGTGCCAACTCTTTTCCGAGCCCGGAGCCGGGTCGGACCTGGCGTCGCTGCGCACCAAAGCAGTCCGGGTCGAGGGCGGCTGGGAGCTGACCGGACAGAAGGTGTGGACGTCGTCAGCCCATAAAGCGCAGTGGGGTGTCTGCTTGGGCCGCACCGACCCCGATGCCCCGAAACACAAGGGCATCACGTACTTCCTGATCGACATGACCTCGCCGGGCATCGTGATCCGGCCGCTACGCGAGATCACCGGCGACGCGTTGTTCAACGAGGTATTCCTCGACAACGTATTCGTCCCCGACGAGATGGTGGTCGGCACCGTGAATGACGGTTGGCGACTGGCCCGCACCACGCTGGCCAACGAGCGGGTCGCGATGGCTGCGGGCACCGCGCTGGGCAACCCGATGGAAGAACTGCTCGCCGAGGCGGCCAAGGCGGATCTCGATGTCGCGCAACAGGATCAGTTGGCGCATTTGATCATCACCGCGCAGGTCGGCTCGCTACTGGATCAGCGCATCGCTCAGCTCGCGGTGGGCGGTCAAGACCCCGGCGCGCAATCCAGTGTCCGCAAACTCATCGGTGTGCGATACCGGCAGGCACTGGCGGAGTTCCGGATGGATCTGGCGGACGGCCGCGGCCTCGCCTTCGACAAGCGAGTCAAGGATTTCCTCAACACCCGCTGCCTGACGATCGCCGGCGGCACCGAGCAGATCCTGCTGACGGTGGCGGGGGAACGGCTTCTCGGTCTGCCGCGCTGAGCGATGAAGATCCTCGCGGGTGTCGCCTGCGCAGTGGGCGTCATGGCCGCGCTGTGGTTCGCCTTCCAAGCGGCCGGGGATTTGTACCTGACCGGGTTTCCCGACGGCCACTTCACCGACTATGACAAAGCGGTCGAATTACCCAAACGCATTCTGATGTGGGCGGAGTTGGGGTTCGTCCCGCCGTTCCTGCTCCTCTGTGTGCCTCGAATCCTGGTCCGAACGGGTGTGGTCGGACCAATCCTCGCCCTGGCGGCGTTGGCTCTCGTCGTTGTGGTCCAGCTGGTCGGCGTCCCTTGGTATTTCGGTAGCCATCTCGGCCTGGACAACGGGATCGGCGGCTAGTCGAGGGCGAAGGTCGTAAGCTCGGGCCTACCAATGGCTACCGTGCTGATCCCGATCCCCGACCGCGACTTCGACCCGACTGAAGTCGCTGTCAGCTGGCAGGTGCTGCGCGCCAACGGCCACCGCGTCGTCTTCGCCACCGAGAACGGCGCACCCGGAGTCGCCGACGACATCATGGTCACCGGCCGCGGCCTGGACCTCTGGTCGGCGCTACCGGTGCTGGGTGGCATCACCGTCGTGGGTCGCGCACTGCGGGCCAATAAGGACGCGCGCAACGCCTACCGCGAGATGCTGAACTCGCCCGAGTACCAGAATCCCGTCCAGTTGGGCGGACGCCACGCTCGACGGCGTCGACGGGCTGTTGCTGCCCGGCGGCCACCGCGCCCGCGGCATGCGCTCCTACATCGACAGCGAGACGTTGCACCGCCTGGTCGTCGACGCTTTCGCCCGCAAGCTGAAAGTGGCCGCGATCTGCCACGGCGTGCTGCTGGCCGCTCGCAGTGTCGATCCCGCAACCGGTCATTCGGTGCTTTACGGTCGGCGCACCACGGCGCTCACCTGGGCGCTGGAGCGCACCGCGTGGCGTCTGACAAAGGTCACCCGATTCTGGGATCGCGACTACTACCGCACCTACAGCGAGGAGCCCGGTCAACCATCGGGATACATGTCCGTGCAGTCGGAAGTCACTCGCGCACTGCAGAATTCGGCTGATTTCCGCGACGTCGAAAAGGGCTCACCGCACTACCGGACGAAAACCTCCGGCATGGCCCGCGACACCGCGACGGATTCCAGGCCGGCGTTCGTCGTCGACGACGGCGACTACGTGTCAGCCCGCTGGCCGGGGGACACCCACACGTTCGCAAAGGTGTTCTCGGACAAGCTCTGACGCCTCAGGAGAAAGTGGCTTGCGCGCAGGTGCTCGGCGAGGTGATGTTGTTTCCGCCGTAGACCACCTGGATGTGTGTGCACATGATGACCGGCACATTGGTGCGCGATTGGCCGGTATGCCAATCGGTCGCATCGATCCGGCCGGTGGTCTGATACTTCTCCAGCGGGCCCTCGCCCATGTAAATCGTGGTGACGTTGTCGTTCCCGCCCTCTTTGAACACCCGGTCGTATTGCGCGGTGGCGTGCACGTCGAGATACAGCGTGCGGTCCATCGAGCGGATGTCGGTGCTTTGCCGCGACCAGAGATCGTGCGGGAAACCGTCGACGGCATCGCCGGTCCTGCGGCCCGCGCCGACAGTGAAGTCGCAACTGCCGTTCGCGGCATGGCAGTTGAGCGTGGCGCGCGTTTCCAGCTGGCTGCCGTCGTTGAGGGGTATCAGTGAGGTGGCGGTGTTGGTCGCTGCCAAAGACACCGCGGTGGGCATCAGCGACAGCATCAGACCGACGCCTGCCAGCGCCTTGACCAGCCGCATCATCTCCAGCGTCCTCTCGCTGAGCCTGAGCAGAACTTACGCGCTGCGGCTATTCGTCGTAAGTGACTTCGACCGAATCGGTCTCGGGGTGGGCCTGGCAGGCCAGGATCAGCCCGTCGTCGAGATCCTGCTGCTCGAGGACGTCGTTGACCTCCATGTTCACCTTGCCGCCGCGCAGGGTGGTGGCGCAGGCGCCGCAGTGGCCCTCGCGGCAGGAGAACGGCGCGTCCAGGCCGGCGTCCAGCAGCACGTCGAGCAGCTTCGCCTTGCGCGGCCACGACACGGTGTGGGTCTGGCCGTCCAGTTCAACCACCGCGCTTGCCGGGCCCTGGGCTTCATCGTCATCGTCGTCATGCTCGATCTTCACCGCGGCGAACGGATCGCTGTCGAGTGACTTGAACACCTCGAGATGTATCTGCGCCGCAGGCACTTTCAGGCTCTCGAGCGCCTCGCGCGCGGCCGCCATGAACGGACCCGGCCCGCAGATGAACGCCTGCCGGTCGGTGAACGGCGCGGCCAGTTGTGCCAGCGCGTTCGCCGACGGCAACCCCTGCAGCGACTCCAGCCAGTGCACGACGGTCAGCCGGTCCGGGTATTTGGCGGCCAGCTCGCGCAGCGCGTCGCCGAAGATCACCGACCGCTCGTCGCGGTTGGCGTACAGCAGCGTCACCTGGCCGCCGCCCTCGGACAGCGCGGATTTGCAGATCGACATGATCGGCGTGATACCGCTGCCGGCCGACAGCAGCAGGAAGTCGTTGTCGAGGGTCTTGGGCACGAAGGTGCCCGACGGTGCCAGCACGTGCACGCGCATGCCGGCGTGGGCGTTGTCGCACAGCCAGTTCGACGCGTAGCCGTCCTTGTCGCGCTTCACGGTGACGGTCAGCGCCTCGTCGGAGAACGGCGAGCTGCACAGCGAATAGCAGCGGGCCACCGAACCGGTGCGGTCGCTGGGAATGCGCAGGGTCAGGAACTGGCCGGGGGCGTAACGCAGTCGCTCCGCCGGTACCTGCGAACCGTCGGGAACCGTGAAGACCAGCGACCGCGCGTCGTCGGTCTCGGTGACGACGTCGGCGATCTCCAGCTCCAAAACGTGGCTGCCGAGCGGCTCGTCGGGAATTGCGCCCGTCACTACCCCGCCCTTCCTTCGGTCATAACTAGAACAGGTTACAGAAACTTGGATAAGTATGGCTACCAGCCGCAGCAACACGCTGCTCGACACAAATCGGAACGTGTTCTAGTCTTTGTCTACATAAGCCACCTTATGGAGGAAGCCGTGACGTCCATTCAACATCGTGACGCCCAGTCGGTCCTAGACGGTATCGACGAACTACTGCCCAAGCTGCGGCAGCGAGCCCAGGAAACTGAGGACCTGCGGCGTTTGCCGGATGCCACGGTGAGTGAGCTCCAGGAAATCGGCTTCTTCAAGTTGCTGCAGCCGAAGCAGTGGGGCGGCCTGGAAACCGACCCCGCGGTGTTCTACGAGGCGGTCCGTCGGATCGCCAGCGCGTGCGGGTCCACCGGGTGGGTCAGTTCGATCATCGGTGTGCACAACTGGCACCTGGCGCTGTTCGACCAGCAGGCCCAGGACGAGGTCTGGGGCGAGGACGCCGGAGTGCGTGTCTCGTCGTCCTACGCCCCGATGGGGGCGGGCACCGTCGTCGACGGCGGCTATCTGGTCAGCGGATCGTGGAACTGGTCATCAGGCTGTGACCACGCAACCTGGGCCTTCCTCGGCGGTCCGGTCATCAAGGACGGCCGGCCGGTCGACTTCGGCAGCTTCCTGATCCCGCGCACCGAGTACCGCATCGATGACGTCTGGCATGTGGTGGGCCTCAAGGGAACTGGCAGCAACACCGTCGTCGTCAAGGACGTCTTCGTGCCGCGGCACCGGTTCCTGTCCTACAAGCAGATGAATGACGGCACCGCGGGCGGCTATCAGAACAACACCGCTCGCGGTGTACAAGATGCCTTGGGGCACAATGCATCCCACGACTATCTCGGCGCCGATCGTCGGCATGGCCTACGGCGCCTACGACGCGCACGTGGAGCACCAGGGCAAACGGGTGCGTGCCGCGTTCGCCGGTGAGAAGGCCAAGGACGACCCGTTCGCCAAGGTCCGCATCGCCGAAGCCGCCAGCGACATCGATGCCGCGTGGCGGCAACTGATCGGCAACGTCAGCGACGAGTACGCGCTGCTCTCTGCCGGCAAGGAGATCCCGTTCGAACTGCGGGCCCGCGCCCGTCGCGACCAGGTACGTGCCACCGGGCGTTCCATCGCCTCCGTCGACCGGTTGTTCGAGGCCTCCGGCGCCACCGCGTTGGCCAGCGATGCACCGGTGCAGCGGTTTTGGCGCGATGCGCACGCCGGCCGGGTCCACGCGGCCAACGACCCCGAGCGGGCCTACCAGATCTTCGGTAACCACGAGTTCGGGCTGCCGCCCGGCGACACCATGGTCTAATGACGGTGACGGCTACAACGGAACTGACGTTCGAATCCACCTCTCGCTACGTCGAAGTCGACGTCGACGGACCGCTGAAGCTGCACTACCACGAGGCCGGCGTCGGCAACGAGCAGACGATCGTGCTGCTGCACGGCGGCGGGCCGGGTGCGGCAAGTTGGACGAACTTCTCCCGCAACATCCCGGTGCTGGCGGAGCAATTCCACGTGTTGGCCGTCGACCAGCCCGGCTACGGCCACTCCGACAAGCGCGCCGAGCACGGGCAGTTCAATCACTACGCCGCCCGGGCGCTGAAGGGTCTGTTCGATCACTTGGGTCTGGGACGTGTTCCGCTGGTGGGCAATTCGCTGGGCGGTGGCACCGCGGTCCGGTTCGCCCTGGATTACCCGGACAAGGCCGGCAAGCTGGTGCTGATGGGTCCGGGCGGGCTCAGCATCAACCTGTTCGCGCCCGACCCCACCGAAGGCGTCAAGCGGCTCGGCAAGTTCTCTGTCGAGCCGACCCGCGAGAACCTCGAGGCGTTCCTGCGGGTGATGGTCTACAACCAGAAACTGATCACCCCGGAACTGATCGAGCAGCGCTTCGAACTGGCCAGCACACCGGAATCGCTGATGGCGACCCGGGCGATGGGAATGTCGTTCGCCGGAGCCGATTTTGAGCTCGGGCATGATGTGGCGCGAGGTGCACAAACTGCGCCAGCCGGTGCTGCTGATCTGGGGCCGCGAAGACCGGGTCAACCCGTTCGATGGCGCACTGGTGGCGCTCAAGACGATTCCGCGCGCGCAGCTTCACGTGTTCGGCCAGTGCGGGCATTGGGCGCAGGTGGAGAAGTTCGACGAATTCAACAAGCTGACCATCGACTTCCTGGGAGGTGTGTGATGAGCATCCGTTCACTGGGTTACCTGCGCATCGAAGCCACCGACATGCAGGCCTGGCGCGATTACGGCCTGAAAGTCCTCGGCATGATCGAGGGCAAGGGCAGCACCGAGGGCGCGCTCTATCTGCGGATGGACGACTTCCCGGCCCGCCTGGTGATCGTGCCGGGCGAGCATGACCGGCTCTCCGAAGCCGGCTGGGAATGCGCGAATGCCGAAGGCCTGCAGGAGATCCGCAACCGGCTCGATGTCGAGGGCACGCCGTACAAGGAAGCCACCGCCGCCGAACTGGCCGATCGTCGGGTCGACGAGATGATCAAGTTCTCCGACCCCTCCGGCAACGGCCTGGAGGTCTTCCACGGCGCCGCACTCGAGCATCGCCGGGTCGTCAGCCCGTACGGCCACAAGTTCGTCACCGGTGAACAGGGCCTGGGTCACGTCGTGCTGACCACCCGGGATGACGCCGAGACGCTGCACTTCTACCGCGATGTGCTCGGGTTCAAGCTCCGTGACTCGATGCGACTGCCGCCGCAGGTGGTCGGCCGGCCCGCCGACGGGCCGCCGGCCTGGCTGCGCTTCCTGGGCTGCAACCCCCGTCACCACAGCTTGGCGTTTATGCCGGGGCAGACCCCCAGTGGCATCGTCCACCTGATGATCGAGGTCGGTGAGGCCGACGACGTCGGGCTGTGCCTGGATCGGGCGCTTCGGCGCAAGGTGCCGATGTCGGCCACGCTGGGCCGCCATGTCAACGACCTGATGCTGTCGTTCTACATGAAGACCCCCGGCGGATTCGACGTCGAATTCGGTTGCGAGGGAAGACAAGTCGAAGACACCGACTGGGTTGCCCGGGAGAGCACCGCGATCAGCCTCTGGGGTCACGACTTCAGCGTCGGCTTCAAGTAATGTCCGAGCAGATCGACGCCCGCACCTTTCGCAGTGTGCTGGGTCAGTTCTGCACCGGCATCACGATCATCACCACCGTGCACGACGACGTCCCGGTCGGCTTCGCCTGTCAGTCCTTCGCGGCGCTGTCGCTGGACCCGCCGCTCGTGTTGTTCTGCCCGACCAAAGTGTCGCGGTCGTGGAAAGCCATCGAGGCGAGCGGGACATTCTGCGTCAACGTGCTGACCGAGAGTCAAAAGCACGTCTCGGCACGCTTCGGATCGAGAGAGCCGGACAAGTTCGCCGGAATCGACTGGCACCCTTCCGAACTCGGGTCGCCGATCATCGACGGATCGCTGGCCTACATCGACTGCAGGGTGGCCTCGGTGCACGACGGCGGCGACCACTTCGTGGTGTTCGGCGCGGTGGAGTCGCTGTCTGAGGTGCCGAAGATCAAGCCGCGGCCGCTGCTGTTCTATCGCGGCGACTACACCGGCATCGAGCCGGACAAGACCACGCCGGCGCAATGGCGTGACGATCTGGAGGCGTTCCTGACCACGACCACCCAGGACACCTGGCTGTAGCCGGCATTCTCGGAACGCAGTAGCCGTGCTTCTACGGCGAAAGACGTTCTCTTCACTTCGCGCTTCGGCGCCACTCTGCTCGACGTCGGAGTCGATGTCCGGCCCCGTGCGGCCGACGTAACTTCCGTCGTCACCATCTGCTGCGGCCCGGGAGCTTGCGACGTGAGGGTCGGACGCGGTCGTTTCGCTGTCACGTTGGGTCTTGTCTTTGAATCCCTCGACGACGTGCTGCAGCTTTGTTTTTACCTCGGCGATGTAGTTCAAGACGAATCTCCGTTCAGCGGCTCAGAAAGAGCCTGATTGATGTCGGGTTTACCCGCTAGCGCTTCTGCCCAAGCGTGCGCGACGAGCCGGCGGGCATGAGCCTGGCCGAAATCCTTTGTCGGAGCGGCGATGAATTCGGACCGCGCGGCAGGTCTGCCCCTGTGTGGTCTATCGAAGGGGAATCGATGTCAATCGAGCATGTCTTGGCCGTTGTGCCGGTGACCGACCTGGACAGAAGCCGGCGCTGGTACGAGAAGCTGTTCGGGCGGGCGCGCCGACAACAACCCGATGCCCACGCTGGTGGAGTGGCAGGTCGTCCCGGGCGGATGGGTGCAGGTGTTCGACGACGACCAGCGTGCCGGCTCGACCGCGGTCAACGTCGCTGTGCGGGATCTGGATGCCCATATCGAGGACCTGAGACAGCGTGGCCTCGAGCCCGGCGAGATCATCGAGGCCAACAAAGGCGTCCGACTGTCAGCGCTTACTGACCCGGACGGAAACACGGTCACGTTGATCGGCGGATTTCGGGTTCGCTACTGACTGTCATGCGACGTCGGTCATGGTTTTCGCAAGCGCTACGCTCGCCACCGAACACTCTTTCGCGGGAGGCGGCTGCGTTGATCCGGTTTTTCTTTGTCGCAGTGCTCACGGTGCTGGCCGGGGCGTTGGTGGTGCCGGCCGTGATCGTGACGTGGGTCTGGTGGTTTCCCGCAGCTTTGGTCGCGATCCTCGCCGCTGTCGGTGTCTACGACCTGGTTCAGCGCCAGCACTCGGTGTTGCGAAACTACCCGATCCTTGGGCACATGCGGTTTCTGCTGGAGGCGCTGCGACCGGAGCTGCAGCAGTACTTCATCGAGCGCAACTTCGACGGCCGCCCCTTCGACCGCGACGTCCGGTCGCTGATCTACGAGCGGGCCAAAGGCACCGCCGCCGAACTCGCTTTCGGGACCGAGCGCGATATCGATCAGGTCGGCTACGAGTATCTGGTGCATTCGGCGCGACCGGTCGAACCGCCCGACGAGCCGTTCCGGGTGCGGGTCGGTGGACCCGATTGCACGCAGCCCTACGACATGGCGCTGATGAACGTCTCCGCAATGAGTTTCGGCGCGCTGTCCGCCAATGCGCTGCGCGCGCTGAACAACGGAGCCCGCAAAGGTGGGTTCGCCCATGACACGGGTGAAGGTGGCCTGACTCCCTACCATCTTGGCGGCGCCGACGTGATCTGGGAGCTCGGCTCGGGCTACTTCGGTGCGCGCACCAAAGACGGCTCCTTCGACCCGGATATGTTCGCGGCCAAGGCCGCTCACCCATCTGGTGAAATGCATCTCGATCAAGCTGAGCCAAGGCGCCAAGCCCGGTATCGGGGGTGTGCTGCCGGCCGCCAAGGTCACCCAGGAGATCGCCGACTACCGGGGAGTGCCGGTCGGGGAGAAGTGTGTCAGTCCGGCCGCGCATTCGGCGTTTCACACTCCGCGCGAACTGGTTCGATTCGTGGCGCGGCTGCGCGAATTGGCCGGTGGAAAACCGGTCGGCTTCAAGCTGTGCGTCGGTTCACGGATCGACGTGCTGGCGACCTGTAAGGCGATGCTGGCCGAAGGGGTGACTCCCGACTTCATCATCGTCGACGGCGCCGAGGGTGGCACCGCGGCCGCACCACTGGAATACGAAGACAACATCGGCCTTCCGCTCACCGACGGGTTGATGATCGTGCACAACGCGTTGGTGGGAACCGGACTGCGGGACCGGATCCGGATCGGGGCCGGCGGCAAAGTCGCCTCTGGAAACGACATCATCAAGCGGCTGATCCAGGGCGCCGACTACACCAACTCGGCCCGGTCGATGATGATGGCGACGGGCTGCATCCAATCGCAGCGGTGCCACACCAACCATTGCCCGGTCGGCGTCGCAACCCAGGATCCGTTTCGGGCCCGCGCGCTTGACGTCGCCGACAAGAGCGAACGGGTCTACAACTACCAGCGCGCGACCGTCGCGCAGGCGATGCGGATGATGGCCTCGATGGGGGTCTCGGACCTGTCGATGCTCAACCCGCAGATGCTGCGCAAACGGGTATCGCCCACCGAACAACGTTCCTACGCTGAGCTTTACGAGTGGCTCGAACCGGGCGTACTGCTCAATCACGCACCGCCCAATTGGCGTTCGGACTGGGAAATCGCCGACCCGGACTGCTACGCGCCCGCCGGCAGCAGGATCAACGCGAGCAGCCCCGTCTAGCGTCAGTGCCAGCGGGCTTGATGGTCGGCGTGCGTGCCCAGATATGCACCGGGCCCGAATAATTCGTCGTAGAAGTCCGTGTCGAGATGCTGCGCCTGCAGATACATCAGGACGTGCACTGTCGGGACCGTGCCGGGCAGCTTGCCGAACGTGTCGTAGATGTACGACGCTTCGGCGGTCACCAATTCCTGGATGCCCTCCGCCGGCAACGCCGAGCCACGCACCTTCGCGGTATCCGACCATGGGCCGGGCGTATCGGGGTGAAAAGGCCCGCCCGGCGCTGAATTTTCGCGCGACCAGTTTCTCCACTCCGGCCGCGATCGACGGCACATGCGGCGGGCTGAGCGTCTCGAAATATCCCGGCAGCCCGGTGACGTTCGGGAAAGGCCAGCGGTCGTCGTGGTCGGCGACGAACCCCAGACCGGGAGCCCGCGGATCACCGGAGCCGCCCAGCACGGACAACCGGTCCAATCCGTCGTAGGTCCAGCCGCCGAGACCCATCGCCTGCAATGCCAGCACCCCGTTGTTGGCGGCGATCGCGAGTTCGGCGCTGGCCTCGGTGATCGTGTACTGCTCGACGAACGACAGCGGAAGTGGGTCATCGGCGTGTGGAAGCGATGAAAACCGTTCCAGGCCGGGATTTTGCGGCCGTTGATGTCGTCGATGATCGGATAACCATTGGCCGCGAAGAACCACAGGTTTTCCATCAGGTGTTCGGCGAGATCGGCCACCGGGAAGGCCAGCAGGCTGCCCGGATGATTGCCGATCCAGGTGTTGTGGCCTTCCATGTACGGCTCTTCGCGGGGCAATTCGAGGCGAGTGTCCGAGATCCGCACGAAGGACTCCGCGGTGTGGCTTATCCACGCTTCGATGCTGTCGAATTCGCGCGGCTGCTCGTCGCGGCTGGGCAGCAGGTAGGTGCCGGTTTCGTCGGTGAAGAACAGCTGGCTGGTGTGGAAACCCGCCGCAGACGGGAACGTCCGCCCCGTCGCGCTTCCCGAGTAGTTGGGGAACGACGGCGCGTAGCCAGGATGGTGGGTGATCCCGAAGTTCCACCCCGTCACGCCGCCGGTCACCGAAATGAGCAGGGCCCGTTCGACTTCCGACAGCGGCTGAACGGGCCGTCGGCTGGTGTATGCCAGCGCACCGTCGGGGATCTGGCCGCCGACCGGAAACCGGCGTGACCTGCGGCCGGTCATCGCGGCGAGCAGCGGGAACTGCGGCAAGCTCGGCCAGCGCGGCCCGCTCGTGGTCGGAGATCTCCAGGCTCACCGGCTCATTCTCTCACTGCGCGTAGGTCGCCTCGGTGTTCGCGTCCTGGAACATCTCCGAGACGATCAGCCACGTTCCGTCGACCTGACGCTGCAACGCGCGAAGTGAGAAGTTGTCCCGGTCCATCGTGCCGCCGCCGACCAACCCCTGGCCTTTGATCCGCAGGTGTGCCGACACCAGGACGACCTCGGGTGTCAGCACCCGGAAGCTGGTCTCCGGCGGGCCCTCGGGTTCGCCGCGGTTGAAGTTGTCGTCGGCGAACAGGCCCCTGAGGTAGTCGACGATCTCCTCGCGCCCGCGTTTGACGGTGCCGAAGGCGTTCACCCAGTCAGCGTCCTCGGAATACACCGCGTGCAGCGCCTCCGCGTCGCGGTTCCGGAAGCTTGCCAGCAGTATCAGCAGCGTCTTGCCGATCTCCTGTTGGTCCTCGGGCGGCAGATCCGAGAAGTCTGTCATGTCGGGATGCTAGGCGCCGCAGTGAACTTTTTGTCGAAGTATCGCGTGTTAGCAGCAAGGGTTTCGTGAAAGGTTGTGAAATGAGTCCGCTGCTGATGGTCTACTTCTGGGTCGCCACGCCCGTCGTGGGGTTTGGCCTGGTCAAGCTGCAGGCACGGCTGGAGCGGTGGGACTACGAACGGCACGCAGAAGACTAGGGCGGGCATCCATTGAAATCCCGGATCCTCGTTGTCGGTGCGGGCGTGAGCGGTATCGCGGCCGCCCGCGGACTGCTGCGCGACGGGCACGATGTCACCGTCTTCGACCAGCGGCCGAATGTCACGGCCGGTGGCGGTGCCGTGACGATCTGGTCCAACGGCGCGAAGGTCCTCGACCAGCTCGGCGTCGACATGACCGGCGCCGGCCAGCCGCTGTCCGCTGTGCGGGTCATGACGTCGTCGGGTCGCCCGCTGGCCACCGTCGACCTGGACGCGATGGTGAACCGGCTGGGTGCACCCATCCGGATGGTCCCGCGTCGAGTCCTGCTGGAGCGGCTGCTCACCGGCTTTCCGGCCGATCGCATCCAATGCCGGGCCCGTGCGGTCGCGGTGATCCACACCCCCGATGGGGTGCGCGTCGGACTGCAGGACGGCAGCTCTGTCACCGGGGATATGCTTGATCGGTGCGGACGGCCTACATTCCGTGGTTCGTGACGTGCGTCGGTGCGCCACCCGCGAAGCCGACCGGCTGGTGTAGCTGGCAAGGGCTGGTCACTCTGCCCGATCATCGCCGAGCCCCACGTCGCGACGGATGATGATCGGCGAGCACGGAAACCTCGGCCTGTGGCCGGCCGGCGGCACAGATCTGCAATGGTGGTTCGACTTACCTTGGTCACCAGGCTTTCTCAGACCGCAACGGCCGATCGAGATGATCCGTCGCCACTTCGCGGGATGGTCCGATCTGGCCGACGAAGTGCTCGCCACGTTGACCGACGACGATCTGGCTCCGTCACCGTTTCCGCATTATCGGCACCCGGTTCCCGACGCTGGGGCCGGCGCGGTGACGCTGCTCGGCGATGCCGCGCACACGATGCCGCCCACGCTGGCGCAGGGCACCAACCAGGCGCTGCTGGACACGATGGTGCTACGCAAGGCGCTGTCGGATTCGAGCGACACCGACGCCGCTCTACGCCGGTACGAGAACACCCGCCGTCGCAAGGTCAAAGCAGTGTCGTGGGTGACCACGCAGCAGGTGTCGCGCAGCGAGGCCGCACTGCGGCCGGCGTCGCTCATCTCGGACCGCGTCATGACGTGGGCGCTGACCCGGTTTCATCGGTTGGACCAGTCACCGCGACATCGCGGCGGAGATCAGTGGCGCCGCCCCTGCCGAGGTGCGGTGATGGCGACCCAAGTGCCGCCCGTCGCGGCGGCCCGGTTCGTCGAACGGCTCCGCCACCACCTGTATCGACTCAACCAGCGGTTGATGCCGGCGCCCGCGGCGATGATGGAGATGATCGTCGGGACCTGGCTGTCGCAGGCGATCACGGTCGCCGCCGAACTCGGCGTCGCGGACGCGCTGGCCGCCGGTCCGATGACGCATCGACGAGTTGGCGGAGCGCGTGGGTGCCGATTCCGACGCCCTAAGTCGGCTGCTGCGGGCATTGATCGGGCGGGGTGTTTTCCGCCGCCGCCACGATGGCTCGCTACGAGCTGAATTCCCTTGCCCGCACGCTGTGTTCGGATGCCGATGCATCCATGTCGGCGGCGGCGCAGTTCTACGGATCGCGCGAGCAACGCGACCGATGGACGCTGCTGGCCGACTCCATCCGTACCGGAAGATCCGTCGTGCCGACGTTGCACGGCAAGGAGAGCTTCGACTATTTCGCCGAGGATCCGCTGCACGCGGATCTGTTCAACCAGACCATGGCCAGCATCTCCGCGCTCGACCGACGCCTCGGTGGTCGCCGCGCTACGACTTCAGTTCTTATTCAACGATTGTCGACGTCGGTGGTGGGCACGGCCTGCTGCTGGCCACCATCCTGACCGCGACACCGGGCATCCAGGGTGTCCTTGTATGACCTGCCGGCCGTCGTATCCACGGTGTCAAAGATCCTGTGCTACACCAAGTTGGCTGACCGGGTTCGGATCGAGACGGGATCGTTCTTCGACAGCGTTCCCTCCGGTGGCGACGTGTACGTGTTGAAAAACATCATGCACGACTGGCCCGACGACAAAGCAGTGCAGATCTTGCGTAACGTTCACGCCGCCGCAGGCCGGCAGGCCACCGTCCTGCTGGTGGAGTTGGTGATCCCCGACCACGATCGCGACTTCCCCGGCAAATGGGCCGACCTGGAGATGCTGCTGAACCTGGGGGCCCGTGAACGCACCGCCGCCGAGTACCGAAATCTGCTCGGCCAGTCCGGCTTCGAGATGACCCGATTGGTACCGACCGCATCTCCGTTGAGCCTGGTGGAGGCCCGCGTCGTGTGACCCGGTCGCCACGGGTCCACAATGGCCCATATGACGCTGGATCTGGCGGGTTACTTCGAACGGATCGGCTATGACGGTACGGCCGACCCGACCATCGATGTCCTGCAGGACTTGATTACTGCGCACACCCGCGCGATCGCGTTCGAGAACCTCGATCCGCTGCTGGGTGTGCCGGTCGACGACCTGGGTCCAGAGGCATTGTTCGACAAGCTGGTTCACCGGCGCCGTGGCGGTTACTGCTACGAGCACAACGGCCTGATGGGCCACGTGCTGGCGGAATTGGGTTTCGGTGTGCGCCGATTCGCCGCCCGGGTGGTCTGGACGGCTCCGCCGGGCTCGCCGGTGCCGTCGCAGACCCACACGCTGCTGGGCGTGGCGCCCCCCGGCGCGCCGCAACTGTTCCTCGTCGACGTGGGTTTCGGTGGCCAGACGCCGACGTCGCCGCTGCGGCTGGAAACCGGCAGCGTCCAGCAGACGACGCACGAGCCATACCGGCTAGAGAAGCGCGGCGACACCCTGGTACTGCAGGCCGAAATCCGCGGCGAATGGCAGTCGCTGTACGAATTCGCCACCAAGACAACGCCGCCGATCGATCTGCAGGTCGGCAGTTGGTATGTCTCGACCCATCCGTCGTCGCATTTCGTCACCAACCTGATGGCCTCATTGGTCACAGCCGACGGGCGGTGCAACCTGTCGGGTCGTCACCTGTCCATCCACCGCGACGGCGGGACGGACAAGATCGAATTACCTGACGCCGCGGCAGTAATCGACGCATTAGTCGAGCGCTTCGGAATCAATGTGGCCGACATCGGCGAACGCGCAGCGCTCGAAGCCCGTATCGCCGCGGTTTCGCCCTAGCGAGCCGCGGCAGCCAAGACCCGATCCGGCGCAACGCTTCCTCGACATCGCTGGACGGCCCCGCGAAGGAGAGCCGGACGTAGGAACCGCCGCGATCCGGGTCGAAGTCGATGCCGGGCGCGATCGCTACCCCGGTGTCGGCCAGCAACTTTGAACAGAACACCATCGAGTCGTCGGTGAAATCGGAGACGTCGGCGTAGACGTAGAACGCACCGTCGGTGGGTGCCAGCCGGTCGATGCCGATATGCCGCAGACCGTCGAGCAGTGTCGCGCGATTGGCGGCGTACTGATGCAGATGGCCCTCGGCTTCCTGAACCGACTGCGGCGTGAATGCCTCGACGGCGGCGTGCTGCGACAGCACCGGTGGGCAGATCGTGAAGTTTCCGGTCAGACGGTCCACCGCGCGACGGAGCTCAGCCGGCACCAACAGCCAACCCAGCCGCCACCCCGTCATCGCGAAATACTTGGAAAAGCTGTTGACCACGAATGCATTTCGCGACGTACTCCAGGCGCAGCTGGTCTGCGGGGCGCCGTCATAGACCAAGCCGTGGTAAACCTCGTCGCTGATCAGCCGCACTCCTGATTCGTCACACCAGGACGCGATCGCCGCGAGTTCCTCGGGCGGGATCACCGTGCCGGTCGGGTTGGCGGGGCTGGCCACCACGACACCCTTCACCGGCGGGTCGAGTTCGGCCAGCATCTGCGCGGTCGGCTGGAAACGGGTCTCGGGGCCGCATTCGATCACCACGACCTCGCACCCCAGCGCCGACAGGATGTTGCGGTAGCAGGGATAGCCGGGGCTGCTGACCGCCACCCGGTCGCCGACGTCGAAGCAGGACAGGAACGCCAGCAGAAAGCCTCCGGACGATCCGGTCGTCACCACCACGTCGTCGACGTCGACCTGAACGCCGTAGCGGTCGAGATACGACGCCGCGATCGCCGACCGCAACTGCGGAATGCCCAGCGCCACCGTGTAGCCCAGCTGGTTGCGGTTCAGCGCGTCGACGGCGGCGGCCCGCACCGGCTCGGGAGCACCCGCGCTCGGCTGGCCCGCCGACAGGTTCACCAGGTCGCCGTGACTGCGTTGGCGTTCGGCTGCCGCCAGCCACACGTCCATCACATAGAACGGCGGAACTCCGGCGCGTAGCGCGACCCCATCGGTCATGTGGATAAGGCTAGAACACTTCGGATTCCAGCCGGCGCAAGTGATCGCGCGGCGGACCCAGCAGTTGTGAACTGCCATGTGCGCGTTTGAAGTACAGCTGCATGTCGTGCTCCCACGTGATCGCGATGCCGCCGTGCAACTGGATGCCCTCGGCGGCAACCGTGTTGAATGCCTCGCTGGCCGCAACGCGGGCCAGCGCCGCCGATGTCGCCGACGGCGCGTCGGCCGCATCGTTGACCACAGCGCGCGCCGCCTGCACCGCGACGTAGAGATCGGCCATCCGGTGCTTGAGCGCCTGGAAGCTGCCGATCGCGCGACCGAATTGTTGACGCTCCTTGGTGTAGTCGACGGTCAGTTCCAGGCAGCGGGTGGCGGCGCCGACCTGTTCGGCGGCCAGCAGGATCGCCGCCGAGTCGGCCAGGCCCGGGTCGGTGCCAATCGGTGTCGTGTTGCCCGGAGTGAGGCCGGCCAGCCGTCGGGTCGGGTCCATCGGGGTGACGGCCTCGGCGTTGAAATCCGTCCACCGGGCCAGTTTTCCGTCGTCGGCCGCGATCACGACATCGGCGATGTCGCCGTTGATCACGTAGTCGCGGTCGAACACCACCGCGCCGATCGCGGCGCCCTCGGCCAGCGACCCGAGTGTTTCGGCGTCGGGCTCGTCGGCGGCCAGCAGCGCAAGCTCGGCCAGCGTGGTGCCGAGCAATGGGCTGGGCACCAGATTCCGGCCGAGTTCTTCGAGAACGACGGCCGCATCGCCGAGAGTGCCGTCGGCACCGCCGAATTCCTCGGGCACCACCAGCGCGGCTGCGCCGACCTGCTCGCACAGCAACCGCCACAGCGATTCGTCGTAGCCGCGCTCGGATTCCATCGCCTCGCGCACCGCGGCGGGCGAGGCGTGCTTGGCCACGAGTGCCGCAACGGTCTCGCGCAGCAGTTCCCGTTCGTCACTCATAACGCCTCCAGAACGCGTCGCCGATGCGCCGCCGGGTCACCCCAGGCCGGTCGCAGCGCCTGCACCCGCAGTAGCCACAGCGAGAGGTCGTGCTCGGCGGTGAAGCCGATCGCGCCGTGGGTCTGCAATGCCGATCGCGCAGCCAGCAACGCGGCGTCCGACGCGGATGCTTTGGCGGCACTGACATCTCGGGCGGTATCGGGCGACGCATCGCCCAGCGAGAGCGCGGCGCCGTACACCAGCGGACGCGCCAACTCGAGAGCGATATGAACGTCGGCCAGTTTGTGCTTGATCGCCTGATACGAGCCGATGACCCGGCCGAACTGAGTGCGCTGCTTCGCATAGTCGACGGTGGCGTCGAGCAGCGCCTGGCCGGCACCGACCAACTGAGCGGCGGCGGCCAGAGCGCCGAATTCGTAGGCGCGCTTCACATCGGCCGGCCACTGCGAGCCGACCGCAGAGACGTCGAACAGCTTGCGGCTGGGATCCACCGACTCGTGCTGTTCGCCCGCCTGTGCTTCGCGGACTGTTCCGTTCAGGTCGGCCAGCAAGGTCAGTCCGGCGGTGTCGGCGTCGACGGCACGGGGCACCCGCGGGGGCAGCGCGACGGTGGCGATCAGTTCACCGGACGCCAGCGCGCTGCTCCGTTCGTCGTCGGCCAGCAAAACCGGTGCCACCGCGATGGATTCGGTCACCGGCCCGGGCACACCCCAGCGGCCCAGCCGTTCCAGCGCGACGACCAGATCGACGGGGTGCGCCTCGATGCCGTCGAACCGCTCGGGCACCGCCAGTGCGGTGACGCCGAGGTCGGCCAGGCGCGCCCAGACCTTGCGGCCCGGTCCGGTGTCGCCGTCGGCCCAGGCCCGCGCGGCAGCGGGCAGATCGGCGGCCGCCAACGCCGCATCGATGCTGGCGGCGAAGTCACGCTGCTGCTCGTCGAGATCGAATCTCATTTGGCCTTCTCCCGGGGTAGTCCCAGCAGTCGCTCGGCGATGATATTCCGCTGAATTTCGTTGGTGCCGGCGTAGATCGGGCCGCCCAGGGCGAACAGCAGTCCGTCGGTCCAGGGACTGGCAAGCTCGCCGTCGGCGCCGCGGATCTCGAGCGCCGTCTGGTGCACCGCCACGTCGAGTTCTGACCAGAACACCTTGGTCACCGAGGACTCGGCGCCCAGTTCACCGCCGCGCGCCAGCCGGGTGACCGTACCGAAGGTGTGCAGTCGGTAGGCCTGCGCCTTGATCCAGGCGTCAGCCACCTGATCTCCGAAGGCGCTGTCGGCATTGGCTTTCCATACTTCGGCGAGTCGCTCCGCGGACGCCAGGAACCGCGCCGGGCTGCGCAACGACATGCCGCGCTCGTTGCTCGACGTGCTCATCGCCGCCCGCCAGCCGTCGTTCACCGCTCCGATCACGTCCACGTCGGGCACGAAGACGTCGTCGAGGAAGATCTCGCCGAACCCGGTGTCGCCGCCGAGTTGGGCGATCGGCCGCACGGTGAGGCCCTCCGCTTCGAGATCGAACATGAAGTAGGTCAGGCCGCTGTGCCGTTGCGCCTCGGGGTCCGAGCGAAACAATCCAAACGCCCTGTCGCCGAACGGTGCCCGTGAGCTCCAGATCTTCTGGCCGTTGAGCAACCAGCCGCCGTCGGTACGGGTGGCCGTCGAGCGCAGTGAGGCGAGGTCGCTGCCGGATTCCGGCTCCGACCAGGCCTGCGCCCAGATTTCCTCGCCGCTGGCCATCTTGGGCAGAACGCGATCCAACTGCTCGTCGGTGCCGTGCGCGAACAGCGTCGGCGCCAGCATCGAGGTGCCGTTGGCGCTGGCCCGCCCGGGCGCTCCGGCTCGGAAGTACTCTTCCTCGTAGACCACCCACTGCAGCAGAGTGGCATCGCGGCCGCCGTACTTCTCCGGCCAGGTGATCACCGACAGCCCGGCATCGAAAAGTACCTTGTCCCAACGGCGGTGCTGCTCGAAACCCTCCGCCGTGTCGTACGAAAGCGTCGGAAACGCCTCCCGGTGCGACGACAGGAATTCGCGCACCTCCCGCTGAAACTCCAGCGTCTCGTCGTCGAATTGCAGATCCATTTACGCCATCTCTCGCAGTAGCGGTTTGACCACTTTGCCGCCCGCGTTGCGGGGCAGCGTGTCGACAAACCTCACCGAACGTGGGGCTTTGAAGTTCGCCAAATACTCACGGGTGTAGGCGATCACCGACTTCTCGTCGAGCCCGGAATCGGGCCGCGTCACCAGGAAGGCCCGCCCGACCTCGCCCAGCCGTTCGTCGGGCACTCCGATCACCGCGCTGTCGACCACGCCGTCGAGCCGGGCCAGGACCTGCTCGATCTCGGCGGGATAGACATTGAAACCGCCGCAGATGTACATGTCCTTGAGCCGGTCGGTGATCTGGAGATTACCCGCGGCATCGAGCTTTCCGATGTCACCGGTGTGCAGCCAGCCATCGGCATCGATCGTCGCCGCGGTGGCGTCCGGATCCTCGAGATAGCCGAGCATCACGTTGGGCCCACGCAGCAGCACCTCACCGGTGTCGCCGTCGATCCTCAGCTCGAAATCGGCGATCGGCCGCCCGCAGGTGGTGGCGACGGTGACGGCGTCGTCGTCGGCGCGGCACATGGTGCCCATCCCGTTGGATTCGGTCAGGCCGTAGGCGGTCAGCACGGTGTCGAAGTCGAGTTCGCGCTGCATGCGCTCGATCAGAACGACCGGCACCGTCGCCGCCCCGGTGACAGCGAACCGCAGTGAGCTCAGGTCGTAACGTCCGCGGGCGGGGTGGTCGAGCAGCGTTTGGTAGATCGTCGGCGGCCCAGGCAGAACGGTGATCCGATGCTCGGCGACCGCGCGCAACGCCTGCTCCGCGTCGAAGGTCAGCTGTGGGATCAGGGTGGCGCCGGTCTGCAGGCAGGCCAGGATCCCGGCCTTATAGCCGAAGTTGTGGAAGAACGGGTTGATGCAGAGGTAGCGGTCGTCGCTGGTGATCTTGCCGCAGGCCGCCCACGACGCCGACCCGGCCAGCGACTGCCGGTGCGCGCACAGCACGCCTTTGCTGCGGCCGGTGGTGCCGGAGGTGAACAGGACATCGGAGAGGTCGTCGGGCTTTACCAACGCCGCCCGGGCATCCGCCGCCGCGAGGGCCTCTTTTCCAGCGCCGCACCTCATAAACTCGTCCCACGTGCCGTCGTCGGCCTCGACCGGCACTCGGACGACGTGCCGTAGGTCGGGCAGCGCCGAGCGATCGAGATCACCGATCCTGTCGGCGCCGAGGAACTGGCCCATCGCCACCAGCAGGGGAGCGCCGGTGCGGGCCAGGATGTCGGAGGCTTCGGCCGCCGTGTAGCGGGTGTTCAGCGGCACCACGATCGCGCCGGCGTAGTGCGTGGCCAGGCAGGCGACCACCCAGTGCCAGGTGTTCGGCGACCAGATCGCCACCCGGTCGCCGGGGTTCACGCCGAGGCTGATCATCGCGGCTGCGGCGCGACGCACCTCGTTGCGTAGTTCGGCGAAGGTGAGCGTCCGATCCTCGGTGACCAGGGCATCGTGGTCGGGGAGTTCGCCCGCGATGTGGTCCAACGCCGCAGGAATGGTCTGCGGATGGCTCGACATCGAACTCCTAGCTGCGGACTACCCGGCTGATCTATCGCCGCTGTACAGCGCACATCGCCGCCGGGCTAACAAAGCAAGTGCTTGGTAGGTTAGCCTACTAGGGTGCAAGGCGTCGAGGAGTTCCGGGCCGAGGTGCGCGACTGGCTGGCCGAGAACCTGGTCGGCGAATTCGCCGCCCTCAAGGGGCTCGGCGGGCCCGGTCGCGAACATGAGGCGTTCGAAGAACGGCGCGCCTGGAACCAGCATCTCGCGAAAGCCGGACTGACCTGTCTGGGTTGGCCGGTCGAACACGGCGGCCGCGGCTTGTCGGTCGCACATCGGGTGGCGTTCTACGAGGAATACGCGATCGCCAACGCGCCCGCCAAGATCAACCACTTCGGCGAAGAACTGCTCGGACCGACCCTGATCGCGTTCGGCACGCTCGAGCAGCAGCAGCGTTTCCTGCCGCAGATCCTCGACGTCACCGAACTCTGGTCGCAGGGTTATTCCGAGCCCGGAGCCGGCAGCGATCTGGCCAATGTGTCCACCAGCGCGGTACTCGACGGTGACCAGTGGGTGATCAACGGCCAGAAAGTGTGGACGTCGCTGGCGCACTGGGCGCAGTGGTGCTTCGTGGTGGCCCGCACCGAGAAGGGCTCCAAGCGTCACGCGGGGTTGTCGTATCTGCTGGTGCCGCTTGACCAGCCCGGGGTCGACGTCCGTCCGATCGTCCAGTTGACCGGGGACTCCGAATTCAACGAGGTGTTCTTCGACGACGCCCGCACCGACGCAGACCTGGTCGTCGGGCCAGCCCGGTGACGGCTGGCGGGTCGCGATGGGAACACTGACCTTCGAGCGCGGCGTGTCGACGCTCGGCCAGCAGATCGTCTACGCCCGCGAACTCGAATCCGTCGTCGAGCTCGCCAAAAAGACTGGCGCGGCTGATGATCCGCTGATTCGTGAACGGCTGACCCGCTCCTGGGCCGGCCTGCGGGCGATGCGCTCCTACGCGCTGGCGACGATGGATGTCGAAGGAGGCGGCCGGGCCGCCGGGAAAGATAACGTGTCGAAGTTGTTGTGGGCCAACTGGCATCGTGAACTCGGCGAGATCGCGATGGATGTGCAGGGCAAGGCCGGTCTGGCATTGCCGGGCGGCGACTTCGACGAGTGGCAGCGGCTGTACCTGTTCACCCGCGCCGACACCATCTACGGCGGATCCAACGAGATTCAACGCAACATCATCGCCGAGCGTGTGCTCGGCCTACCCAGGGAGGCTCGATGACGCTAGCCGTTGCGCCGAAAGAAGTTGCCGGACACGGACTTCTGCAGGGCAAGGTCGTGGTCGTCACGGCCGCGGCGGGTACTGGCATCGGCTCGGCCACCGCTCGGCGGGCCCTGGCCGAAGGTGCCGACGTCGTCGTCTCCGACCACCACGAACGACGGCTCGGCGAGACCCGCGACGAGTTGATCGCGTTGGGACTGGGCAAGGTGGAGAGCGTGGTCTGCGACGTCACGTCCACCGCGCAGGTCGACGCACTGATCGCCTCCACCACGGCACGGCTGGGGCGACTCGACGTGCTGGTGAACAACGCCGGCCTGGGCGGTCAGACCCCGGTGGTCGACATCACCGACGACGAGTGGGACCGCGTTCTCAACGTCACGCTGACGTCCGTGCTGCGCACCACGCGCGCAGCACTCCGGTATTTCCGCGACGCGGACCACGGCGGCGTGATTGTCAACAACGCCAGTGTTCTGGGCTGGCGCGCTCAGCACTCGCAGTCGCACTACGCGGCGGCCAAAGCCGGCGTGATGGCGTTGACCCGTTGCAGCGCAATCGAAGCCGTTGACTACGGGGTACGCATCAACGCGGTGTCGCCGAGCATCGCGCGGCACAAGTTCCTCGATAAGACCAGCTCGACCGAACTGCTCGACCAACTGTCGGCCGGGGAGGCGTTCGGCCGTGCTGCCGAGCCGTGGGAAGTCGCGGCGACCATCGCGTTTTTGGCCAGCGATTACTCCAGTTACCTGACTGGAGAAGTGATCTCGGTGTCGAGTCAGCACCCATGACCGAATCGAGCCCGCCGAACAGCCGTCGCGACGAGTTGCTCGAACTCGCCGCGACGATGTTTGCCGAACGCGGGTTGCGCGCCACCACGGTGCGCGACATCGCCGACAGCGCGGGCATCCTCTCGGGCAGCCTGTACCACCATTTCTCGTCCAAAGAAGAAATGGTCGACGAGGTCCTGCGGAAATTCATGGACTGGCTGTTCGCCCGGTATCAGGAAATCGTTGACAGCCAACCGAATTCACTAGAACGCCTCAAAGGCCTGTTCATGGCGTCGTTCGATGCCATCGAGCATCGGCACGCCCAGGTCGTCATCTATCAGGATGAGGCCAAGCGGCTGCTGCCGCAGCCCCGATTCTCCTATCTCGAGGACCTGAACAAGCAGCAGCGCAAGATGTGGGTCGACGTGCTGCACCAGGGCATCGAGGAGGGCTATCTGCGCCCCGATCTCGACGTCGACCTGGTTTACCGATTCATCCGCGACACCACTTGGGTGTCGGTGCGCTGGTATCAGCCCGGCGGACCGCTCACCGCGCAGCAAGTGGGTCAGCAATATCTCGCTATCGTCCTAGGTGGAATTACCAAAGAAGGAGTCTGAAATGGCGTTGAGCAATCAGGCGTATGTCATCGATGCCGTGCGCACTGCCGTTGGTAAGCGCAATGGGTCGCTCGCCGGGGTACATCCCGTCGACCTCGGCGCGCTCGGCTGGCGTGGACTGCTCGACCGGGTCGACATCGACCCCGCCGCCGTCGACGACGTGATCGCCGGTTGCGTCGACGCGATCGGAGGGCAGGCCGGCAACATCGCCCGGCTCTCCTGGCTCGCCGCCGGTTATCCCGAAGAGGTTCCCGGCGTTACCGTCGACCGGCAGTGTGGATCCAGCCAGCAGGCCATTTCCTTTGGTGCGCAAGCGATCATGGCGGGCACCGCGGACGTCATCGTGGCCGGCGGTGTGCAGAACATGAGCCAGATCCCGATCTCGTCGGCGATGATCGTCGGCGAACAGTTCGGCTTCACCTCGCCGACCAACGAGTCCAAGCAGTGGCTGCACCGCTACGGCGATCAGGAGATCTCACAGTTCCGGGGATCCGAGTTGATCGCCGAGAAATGGAACCTGTCTCGCGAAGAGATGGAGCAGTACGCGCTGACCAGCCACGAGCGCGCCTTCGGCGCGATCCGCGGCGGACACTTCGACAACGAGATCATCGCCGTGGAAACCGAACACGGAGCGTTCCGCGTCGACGAGGGTCCGCGCGAGTCGACGCTGGAAAAGATGGCCGGGCTCAAGCCTTTGGTCGAGGGTGGGCGTCTGACCGCCGCGATGGCCAGCCAGATCTCCGATGGTGCCAGTGCAGTGCTGCTCGCCTCAGAGAGCGCAGTGCAGGCGCACAACCTCACGCCGCGGGCACGCATCCATCACATCAGCGCTCGCGCTGCCGACCCGGTGTTCATGCTGACCGGGCCGATCCCGGCCACCCGGTACGCACTGGAGAAGACCGGCCTGTCCATCGACGACATCGACACCGTCGAGATCAACGAAGCGTTCGCGCCGGTCGTGTTGGCCTGGCTCAAGGAGATCAAGGCCGACCCGGAGAAGGTCAACCCCAACGGCGGTGCCATCGCACTCGGCCACCCGTTGGGTGCAACCGGGGCAAAGCTTTTCACCACCATGCTCAATGAACTGGAGCGCACCGGCGGCCGCTACGGCCTGCAGACGATGTGCGAAGGCGGCGGCACCGCCAACGTCACGATCATCGAACGGCTGTAGTTCGACTCAGCTCAGTCGATGTGATTCGGAGGGTCGGCGAAACCGAAACCTCCGGGATGGAGGTCGGGCCCCATCGCGTCGCAGCTCTTTTCGGGTATGAGGAATGAGCTGGCGCCTTGGTAGGACAGATGGGTCGTTGCCACGCACCGTTGCCAGGTGCCGTCAGGCTGGACGGGTCCATCGCACTTGCTCAGTACCGGTCCGCCGTAGAGGCATCCGGCACTGGCCGGCGGGGCTGAGTCGACCAGCCCGACGGTCATCAGCAGAGCAGCCACGCCTCCGACGATGCAGCGCCTCATGGTTGTCTCCCGTCACAGCCGGCAACGATTACGGTAGCCCGTTGTCGTGGCCCTGTGGCTGCTTTCACTTGCGCCGAGCGTGAAGTGGTTGCGATTTTCGCGCCGTTTTCTCGCAGCGGTTTCACGCTCGCCGCGTGACCCCGGCGATGATGTCGTCGACTGTGCGCCCAGCCAAGGCGTCGATTTCGCGGCGACTCGCGTGACGCAGTGGCCCGCGCAGGGCGAGTTCGGCAAACCCGTGCACCGCCGACCAGCACGGCCACTCGGCTCCTTCGCGTCGACTGGGCGCCAGTGTTCCAGCGTCCACCATCGCGTCGAGCGCATCGACCAAGGCCAGATACGGTGGCGCGCTGGCAGTCTCTTCGCTCAGCCCGATGGGATCGGCACTGAAGAAGGCCACCGTGAACCACCCTGGTTCGTCGAGCGCAAATTTGATGTAGCCCACGCCCACCGTCCGTAGCCGATCACACGCGTCGGACGAACCGTGGCTGCGCGCCATCCTTGCGGCCATCCGGTGCTGAATCGCCGTCGCCACCGCGCCGAGTAGTGCTTCGCGATCCACGAAATGCCGATATGCGGCGTTCGGCGAAACCCCAACTCGTCGAGTAGCTTCCCGAATCGTCAGCGCCTCCGGCCCGCCGGTCCGGGTGAGATGCAAGCCGGCGTCGATCAGCGCCATGCGGAGATCCCCATGGTGGTAACCGGTCTTCAAGGTGGCCAACGCTTGACCCTTCTCGCCACAAAAGTGTACGGTGTGAACATTACCATGTTGACGCCGTATACATAAGCCGGAGGGGATTGTTGTGAGTACCGCAGGATTGCCGCCCGTCGTGGATCAGCCGACCTGGGAGCGGGAGCTGGAAGCTCTGCGCGTCCGGGAGAAGGCGGCCACCCGTGAGCTTGACGCCATTGCGGCGCAGCGACGACGACTGCCAATGGTCGCAATGCCGGACTACACCCTGGAGGGCGAGGACGGACCCGTCCGATTGGCCGAGATCTTCGACGGCAAGTCGCAATTGATCGTGTACAGCCACATGTGGTCTCCCGATGAAGAGTGGCAGTGCTCGGGTTGCACCGGGTTCACTTCGCAGTTCACCCGCCTGGAGTTCCTGGACAATTACGACGCCCGGTTCGTGATCGTTACCCAAGGACCCATCGACGAAGCACTCGCTTACAAGCGGCGAGTGGGCAACAAGATGACCTGGTACTCGACCGCGAACAGTCCGTTCGGCGCGGATGTCGGCGCCCCAGCCGGAGGCGGGTTCGGCGTCAATGTCTTTCTGCGCGAAGGCAATAACATCTATCGGACCTGGCACACCAATGGCCGCGGCACCGAACAACTCAGCTACTCGTTCCCGTTGATCGACGTCCTGCCCTACGGACGCCAAGAGGAGTGGCAGGACTCCCCGGACGGCTGGCCGCAGTCGCCCACCTACAGCCGCTGGGCCGAATCGCAGGACATCGCACACACCTACGGAGGAGAGAAATGACAACCACAACGACCGGCCTGACGACGATCAGCCTGGTGTGCGTACCGACCGTTGACCAGGACAGGGCGGTGGCGTTCTATGAGTCACTCGGCTTCGAGAAGCGAACCGACCAGCCGTTTCATGGTGGCTATCGGTGGATCGAGGTCTACGCACCCGAGGGAAACACCGGCATCGCCCTTGCGCCGCCCCCGCCGGATTACGGACCGGTGCAGCCGACCAACACCGGTATCACGTTGACCACCAACGACATCGATGCCACGCACGCAAAGATGAAGGAACTCGGTGTCGACGTCGATGCACAGGTGCAACGAGCGGGCGAGCCGGTTCCTCCGATGTTCTGGTTCCGCGACCCGACCGGGCACACCCTGCTTGTCGTGGAACCCTGAGGTCACTGCACGAAAGAGGCTGCCGACTGCAGATGCTTGACGGCATCGGCCACGATCGCATCGATCAACTCGGCACAGGACGGCAGGTCTTCGACGATGCCGGCCACTTGGCCGGACGCCAGCACCCCGGCGTCGGTGTTGCCCTCGACCAGGCCGGCTTTGAGCAACATCGGCGTGTTGGCGGCCATCACCACTTGCGACCAGGACATGTCCTTGCCGTGTCGCATCGCCAGGCCGTCGCGAATCATCGAGGCCCAGGTCATCTGCGACATCTTCTTGAACTTCGCGGCGTTGCCGATGGCAGCGGTGAAACCCCTTGCCCGCGAGCCGCTTTCCAGCTTCTCGACTAGGCCGGTACGCAGCACGCGGTGCGGCATGCCGTCGACGCGGGTGGTGACGACGGTGCCGTCGAGTGCGGACTGCAGGTAACGCTGCTTGACCGCATCGGGCACGGTGGAGTCCGAGGTGAGCAGGAACCGGGTTCCCATGGCCACCCCGGCGGCGCCGTAGGACAACGCGGCCGCGAGGCCGCGGCCGTCGAAGAATCCGCCGGCAGCGATGACCGGGATGCTGACCGCGTCGAGCACCGAGGGCAGTAACAGCGTGGTGGCGATCGGACCGGTGTGTCCGCCGCCCTCGCCACCCTGGACGATCACCGCGTCGGCTCCCCAGGAGGCCACCTTTCGCGCGTGCTTGGCAAGCCCGACCGACGGAATCACCACGGAGCCGGCTTCTTTGAGCTTGCTGATCAATTCCGGCTTGGGCGCCAATGCGAAGGACGCGACCTTGACGCCTTCGCGGATCATCAGGTCCACCCGGTCGCCGGCATCACCGGCGTCGGCGCGGATGTTGACGCCGAACGGTTTGTCGGTGGCGGCTTTGACCTTGCCGATCGCGATCGCCAACTCATCAAGAGTCATGGTGGCCGAGGCCAGAATGCCCAGTCCGCCCGCGTTGGAAGTCGCCGCCACCAGACGCGCACCGGCCACCCAGCCCATCCCGGTTTGCACCACCGGGTGCTCGATGCCGATCAGCTCGGTCAGCGGCGTGCGCAGTTTTGTCAACGTATCTCCCGGTCGCGCAAAGCTTTCGGGTCGATGACCTCGCGGATCAGCTGCAATTCGTCGTCGGTCGGCAACCGGGATTCGCCGGCGTCGTCGAGGCCGTACACGTCGAACGAGGTGTTCTCGCGGACCTCGTCAGCTGCGACTCCGGGGTGCAGTGACAGGGCCCGCATCGTGTGGTCCGGGCCGCCGAAGTCGAACACGCCGAGGTTCGAAACCACCCGGTAGGTGTTGGCGAACCGGAACGCCGGGTTGTCGCTGTCGACGTTGTCCCAGCCGATACCGCAGATCACATCGACCTTGTCGCAGAACACCCGGCTGGAGTGGTTGCCCACCCAGTAGCTGGTCGCGTGGTTGATGGCGTTTCCGGGCGCGCCGCGGACACCGAACATCTGCCGCTTCGGCTGCTGCAACGGTCCGAACGCCGAGATGTTCTGATTGCCATGCTGGTCAACCTGATTGGCACCCATCACCACATGCCGTCGACCCCAGGCCAGCGTCTCGAACACCCTGCCGAACGGCATCCAGCCCTCGACGGGTCCGGTCTTGCCCAGCGCCGGAGTGTCCGCGAGCAGTTGCGCCTCACCGTCGGTCAGCAGGATGTCGGGGGAGAACGTCAGCCGCGCCAGTCGCGCGCCGACCGATGCCATGTTGGTCATGGGGCTGACCATGATTTCGCCCGCATCGCGGAACAGGTCGGCGCAGGCGACTGCGCACACTTCGGCACGGGTGCTCACTTGGACGCCTCCTCGGCGAATTTCCGCACGGCCGCTTGGTATTCCGCTTCGCCACCGGATAGATAGGTCTGGACGAACGTCTGCCAACTCTCGTCTGTTGCGGCAGCCTCGGCGTAGTGCCGCTGGAACTTCTCGTCGCGGCCGTAATCGGGCGCTGCGGTGGTGAAGTGGGAGCCACCGGGTGCTTCGACCACGCCGTCGACCATCATCCTGTTGATCAGCAACGCTTGTGGCGGTACGGCTTTGATCAATTCCTCGGTGGAGACGATGCGCTCCACCGACAGGTAGCGGCGCTGCGCGGCCATCAGGAACAGGTCGTCGAAGTAGGGGTCGATACCGGTATACGCGGCGTTACCCCGCTCGTCGCCGAGGTTGAGATGCACGAAGGCCGCGTCGAGATTGAGCGCCGGCATCGCGAGCAGCGTCTCATGGCCACCGTCGGGTGCCGGGTATGGGCTGGTGACCGTCTGCAACTCACCCTCCCAGAAGTCCAGCACCGAACTGCCCAACCCGGCGCGAATTGGCAAGAACGGCAAGCGTTGTGCCGCAGCTTGCAGTCCGCAGCGAAGCATGCCCTCGTCCATTTCGCGGGCCTCGAGCGCTCCGCTGCTGCGAGCCGTGGCGAACCACGGGTCGTAGAACGGCGGCGAGTCCAGCGAGACGAATCCGTAGTAGACCCGCTTGACCTTGCCCGCAGAACACAGCAACCCCACGTCCGGTCCGCCGTAGGTCACCACGGTCAGATCCTTGACGTCGGTGCGCAGGAGTGCCCGGACAAATGCCATCGGTTTGCGGCGAGATCCCCAGCCGCCGATGCCGATTGTCATGCCGCTGCGCACGTGCGCCACGGCGTCATCGAGAGTGGTGCGTTTGTCGCTCACTTCTTCGCCCTTCGCCGTTCCGGCGAATGCGTCGCGGTGCTCGTCGGCCACCCCGGCGAGGTTGAGTTCGAAGGTAAAGCCTTGCTCCATGCGGTAACTGGAGTTGACCCGCTGGACGTCGATCAGATTCAGCGCCTCCTTGGCGGCCCGGATCACCCGGGTGTCCTTGGCGGCGATGTCGCGCGCGACGCGCAACGCGGCCTCGTCGAGTTCCTCGCGCGGCACCACCTCGTGCACGGAGCCGAAGTGGTGCAGGGTGGCGGCGTCGACGGTGGCCGCGGTGAAGAACAGTCGCCGCATCATGTGCTGCGGCACCAGTCGCGACAGATGGGTCGCCGCGCCCAACGCGCCGCGCTCGACCTCGGGCAAGCCGAAGGTCGCATCGTCGGAAGCCACGATGACGTCGGCGTTACCGACCAACCCGATGCCGCCCCCGACACAGAACCCGTTGACCGCGGCGATCACCGGAACCGCGCACTCGTAGACGCCGCGAAAGGCGGCGAAGCAGCCCCGGTTGGCGTCGATCAGCGCGGTGAAACCCTCGGTGCGCTGCATCTCTTTGATGTCCACTCCGGCGTTGAAGCCGCGGCCTTCGGCGCGCAAGATCACCGCGTGGGTGCTCTGGTCGTTGCCGGCGGCGATCAGTGCCTCGCCGAGCTCGAACCACCCGCGCGACGGGATGGCGTTGACGGGAGGAAAGTCGACGGTGACCGCGACTATCCCCGGTTCGACGGTGCGTGACGTGATTGTCATCGAGATCCTCGACCACTTCCTTGGGGGACGACGGGGGACGATTACCTAAGCAAGCACTTGCTTGGTACGCTAGCACAGTGACTCATGCCGACGGAGGCCCCGCGTTCAGCTTCGGGCTCACCGGCCGGGTCGTGCTGGTGACCGGCGGCGTTCGAGGGGTAGGCGCCGGTATCAGCGGCGTATTCGCCCAGCAAGGTGCCACCGTCGTCACCTGCGCTAGGCGCGAGGTCGAAGGCCTGCCTTACGAATTCCACCCCTGCGACATTCGCGACGACGACGCGGTCAAGGCCATGATCGATGCGATCGTCGACAAGCACGGACGCCTCGACACAGTGGTGAACAACGCTGGCGGTTCGCCGTTCGTCTTGACGGCGGAGTCCACTGCGAAGTTCAACCGCAAGATCATCGAACTCAACCTGCTGGGTGGGCTGTCGGTTTCTCAGCACGCCAACAACGTGATGCAGACCCAGCCCTCTGGCGGGTCAATCGTCAACATCTGCAGCCTCAGCGGCCGACGTCCGTCGCCGGGGACCGGCGCGTACGGCGCGGCCAAGGCCGGCTTGGAAAGCCTGACCCAGACGCTCGCGGTCGAGTGGGGCCCGAAGGTCCGGGTGAACGCCTGCGTCGTCGGGATGGTCGAGACCGAGCAATCCGAACTGTTCTACGGCGACGCCGAGTCGATCGCTGCAATTTCGAAGAACGTCCCGATGGGCCGGCTGGCGACGCCCGCCGATGTCGGTTGGGCCGCAGCGTTTCTGGCCTCGGACGCGGCGTCATACATCAGTGGTGCCTCACTCGAGGTGCACGGCGGCGGTGAGCCGCCGCATTATCTGGCCACCACCAACGCGAACGCAGTCAAGTAAGAGGACGATGAGGATGGGTAGAAATGGGCATAGTTGACGGCCGTGTTGTCATCGTCACCGGAGCGGGCGGCGGTATCGGGCGTGCACATGCGTTGGCTTTCGCGTCCGAGGGTGCCCGCGTTGTCATCAACGACATCGGCGTGGGCCTGGACGGCTCGCCCGCCGGCGGCGGCAGCGCGGCGCAGGGCGTGGTCGACGAGATCACTGCTGCGGGAGGCGAAGCCGTCGCCAACGGCTCCAACATCGCGGACTGGAATCAAGCTGCCGGTCTGATCCAGACCGCCGTCGACACTTTCGGGGGACTGGACGTCCTGGTGAACAACGCCGGCATCGTCCGCGATCGGATGATGGCCAACACCAGCGAGGAAGAATTCGATGCCGTCATCGCGGTGCATCTCAAGGGTCACTTCGGCGCGATGCGGCACGCCGCCTCGTACTGGCGCGGGCTGAGCAAAGAGGGCAAAACTGTTGACGCACGCATCATCAACACCAGTTCCGGTGCCGGCCTGCAGGGCAGTGTCGGGCAAGGCAACTACAGCGCCGCCAAAGCCGGCATCGCAGCGCTGACCCTGGTCGGTGCCGCCGAGATGGGTCGCTACGGCGTCACGGTCAACGCGATCGCGCCGTCGGCCCGCACCCGGATGACCGAAACGGTGTTCGCCGACATGATGTCCACCCAGGACGACGCCTTCGACGCGATGGCACCGGAAAACATCTCACCGCTGGTGGTCTGGTTGGGCAGCAACGAATCTCGCGACATCACCGGCCAGGTGTTCGAGGTCGAAGGCGGCAAGATCCGCGTCGCCGAGGGTTGGGCGCACGGACCGCAGATCGACAAGGGTGCCCGCTGGGATCCCGCTGAGTTGGGGGCGGTGGTGGCCGACCTGCTGGCCAAGTCACGGACACCCGTTCCGGTGTACGGCGCCTGATCCCTGGACTGCTCTGACTGCTTGTGCATTTCGACTGGGAATCCTTGACCGACAGCGTGCATCGTTGTCGGCTGCCGTTTCTCGACGTCACTGTTGGTCTGGTGCAGGGCAGCACCGGAGCGTTGCTGGTCGACACCGGTACCACGCTGACCGAAGCGCACGCCATCGACGACGACGTTCGCCTGATTGCCGGGTGCAGAGTGAAGCATGTGGTGTTGACCCACAAGCATTTCGATCATGTGTTGGGCTCCGGAGGATTCGCAGATGCTCAAATATTCTGTGCACCGGAAGTTTTGGACTACCTCACAACCGATATTGCTCGGCTTCGCGACGATGCGCTGAGTTACGGAGCCGACGCTGCTGAGATCGACCACGCGATCGCGTCGCTGCGGACGCCTCAGCACGCAGTCGACAACGCAGTCATCGACCTAGGGAACCGAGAGGTGACCATCGCACGGCCGGGGGGTGGCCATACCGGCGCGGATCTCGTCGTCTCAGTGCTGGGTGCCACCGGCGAGCGGACCGTGATCTTCGCCGGTGATCTCATCGAGGAATCCGGCGATCCGGCAATCGATGCCGATTCTGATGTGACGGCGTGGCCGGACACGCTCGACCGTCTTCTTGCGATTGGCGGGCCCGACGCCATCTACGTACCGGGACACGGCCGTGTCGTGGATGCGGAATTCATTCGCCATCAACAAGATTGGCTCAGACGGTACCGCCTAGGGCCGTGACGATATCGTCGAACACCGCGACGGGGAACTGAGCCAGGGCCGTATCGACCTGGCTCAGGCCGGCCTGAACCGCGCTGTCGATCGTCGCCGTGTTGCCGGCGAGTAAGGCCTCGTAGATGTCGTAGCCGGCGAGTTGCGGCGCCTCGATCAGGTTGCGGAAGTCGACGAACAGATCCGTCGGTAGCCCGGGGTCAGCGGGAACCGCAGTTCCGTCCCAGCTGACGAGAGTCCAGTCACCCGGCGAGCCATCAACCACGACTTGTCCTGTGTAGGGCAATAATTCGCCGGTGGTGAACAGGTCCTTGAGCACGAGCGCGTAGTCCGGATTGTTGACGTTCATCAGCGTCCAGATCGCGATGGTGCCTTCGTGTGAGAAGACTGCGTCGGTGTCACCGGCGGTGCTGCCGTTGTAGATCGTCTGGATGGCGTCGCTGACACGCTCGTCGAACACGATGCCATTGGCGTCGGTCGAGCCGAGTTCGGGAACGGATGTCAATCCCAGCGTCCACAATGCCGGCGCGAGGAGATACAGGGCGCCACCCAGCGGCAGATCTCCGACATTGACTGGCGCGCCTTCGAAGATGCCGGCGTCAATCTCGTTGAGCCCGGACTGAAACGGTTCGATCGTCAAACCCAATTCGTGGGCCAACGGCGCGGCGGTTTCCTGTGATCTGACCATCGTTGACGCCCAGATCTCGTCAATACCGCTGTAGTTTCAGCGCCGCAGCCAAGTCAGACGCCTGGTGCCCGCCCGGTGACAGTGAGATCGGGGCCGGGCACCATGGTGTTGATCGCGGTCATGTCACCGGACTCGCCGTGCCGGACGAAATCCAGCACGATCGAACCGTCATCCGCCCAGGCGACTGCGGGGCTGGCGGAAAGTATTGCCGCCGAGAGCAATCCGAGAGCAACGCTGCGGTGCATCACATGCTACCGCCGAGGGCGGCGACGATTTGATCGAACACCTCGACCGGGAATTGGCTCAGCGCGGTATCGACTTGGGCGAGGCCGGTGGCAAGCGCGGCATCGATGGTCGCGGAATTTCCGGTCAGCAGAGCCTCGTAGATGTCATACCCGGCGAACTGCGGCGCTTCGATCAAGTTGCGGAAGTCAACGAAGAGTTCAGTCCCCAAACCAGGATCGGCGGGTACGGCAATACCGTCGTAGCTGACTAGCGTCCAGTCGCCGGGGCTGCCGTCGATGACGACCTGGCCGGTGTTGGACAGGAAGCCGCCGTTCTGCTCAACCTCCTGCAAGAGGACGGAGAAGTCGGGGTTGTTGACGTTCATCAGCGTCCAGACGGCGATCGCCCCTTCGCTGGAGAACGCGACGTCGTTCGCGGTCCCGGTGGCGCTGGCGGTGCCGTCGTAAATGCTTTGCACGGCCAGGTTGAAACTGTCGTCGAAGGTGACCCCGTTGACACTGGGGTCGCCGATGTCCGGAACCAACACGTCGCCCATCGCCCAGGAGAGCGGGCCCAACAGATAGAGGATGCCCTCGAGACTGGTCGTCGGGTCGCCTTCGAAGGAGCCGGCGGGAATTTCGTTGAGAGCGGCGAAAGTCTCAGTCAGCGGCGAGTGTCCGCTGGCTGCCAGCAGCGCGAGCAACGGGGCCGCAGTCTCCGTCGTACGGGCCTCCTGCGAGGTGAAGACGCCGGCAATGTCGGTCCCGAACTCGTGCTCGATCGACTGCGTGACGATCCCCGCCTCGCTGACCCCCGTCGAGTCGAGGTCGGCTCCTGGAGGCGCGGTGTCGATGATGCCCGCCAGATTGGCGGACGATTCCCCGTGCCGGACGAGGTCCAGCACGATGTCTTCATCGTCGGCCCAGGCCAGCGCCGGTCCGATGGACAGCAGGCCGGCCGACATCAGCGCGACGGCGAAGGAATGCAAGAAACGATTGCTCACCACGCGGGCAACTTATCGCAGTCGACCTGGATATTTAAGGCAAATCACAGCTTTGCTAAGCCGGGTCACACCAGCGTCAGATGCGGCCAACCTGCTGCAGCCCGTGGACGGTGTCGGCGAGCGTCTGCGCTGCGTCCCGTTGCGTGATGCCTAGATCGCGTTCGGCAGGGGTGTCATCCGAGGGCGGCATCTGGGTGTAGTACTGCATCGCCGCGGAGTTGATCGGCGTCTCAAACGGCAGATGATCGCCGATGACGTCGAACACGCGCCCCAGGGCGCGCAGTCCGACATCGGGGACCGGAAAGACCACCAGGTTGCGATGAGCGGCGGCACCGAGCAGGGATGCGAGGCGATCCACCGTAATGCGTCGGCCACCGGCCATGTATCGGCGCGGTCCCTGGCCCGGCTGCAACAGTGCGACGTGCAAGGCGGCGAGGTCGCGGACGTCCACCACGATCCACGCGGCGCTGCGCCCGGGCACACCGCGCATCTTGATCGCCGCCTCGACGCCCTCGGCTGCCTCACCGAACTGATCGCCCGCAGGTGGTCCCAGCACCATGCCGGGATAACTGATGTTCACTGGCGCGCCGGCGTCCTGAAGACCTCGCGCATACGCCTCGACGATGGCCTTGGACTTGCCGTACCCGTCGGACCCACCGACCACGGGCAGGTCCGCGTGCAGCATCGGTAGACCGGGGCGAAACAGCGCCGAGAAACTCGAGACGTGGATGATCGGATCCAACTTCGCGGCGGCAGCCCCGCCGAGCACGTTGCGGGCGCCTTCGAGGTTGGTGCGCAGCATCTCCTCGGCTCGGGCGGGATCGGTGGAAACCATTGCCGCGCAATGAATGACGGCGTCACAACCCTCTAGCGCCGCGGCAGTGCTGTCTGGATCTGCGATGTCACCGACGACGTGGTCGCCTACGTCGACGCCGATTTGCGCAGCGCTGGTGTCCAGGCGATCGGGGTTTCGCACCAGAAATCTGACTTGGTGTCCACCATCCTGGACAGCCTTCGCCGTCCATGCACCCACGAATCCGGTGCCCCCCGTGATCAGAACCTTCATCAGACCGCGGCCTGTATCGTCACGTCACCGCGGATCGCAGATGACGATCGGAATGGTCCGGTCGGTCCAGGACTGGTAGTCGTCGTATGACGGATACATCGCACCAGTTGCGGCCAGTAGTGGGCGCGCTCTTCGTCGGTGGCGTCCCGCGCGGTCAAGTCCAGTACCTCTTTTTTGACCTGCACCGAAACCTTCGGATCCGCCTTGAGATTCAGGTACCACATCGGGTTCTTCTCGGCGCCGCCCTTCGACGCGGCGACAATCACCCGATCGCCGTCGCGCAAGAAGTACAGCGGACTGACCCGAGGCTGTCCGGTTTTGCGGCCCGTCGTCGTCAACAATGCGACGGGAATCTTTTGGAAGGTGCTGCCCAGTCCTTCGCCGCCGCCGCGGCGATAAAAGAAGGTGTTGATTCGAGACATCCACTTGATGAAGACGTCGGCGAACGCTGAATTCATGTAACGGGGACGTGCTTTCTCAGCCATGACGACGATCCTAGGTTTTCTGGATGAACGGGCGCATCGCAGCGTTGATGTGGCGGATCGTGCCATCCACGATGAGAAACGTCTCGTCGACGTGCGTGCACACTCGACGGCCGGCGAGCGACGGTTTGGTGATCACGTCGAACTGGGCCCGCACCTGGTCGCCTTCGACCTCGAACTTGGGCGGTGTGCATGCCTCGATAATCCGGAACTGTGGACCGCGATTCAAGCTGCGCCGCAAATGATTTCCAGAGAATCCGGTCTTGATGCCCATCTCGATCCGAACGCAGTCCGGCGCAAACGGAACCTCGTCGGCGCGGTGACTGGCCAGCGCATCGATGTAGGACTGCGCCACCGCAATGCGGTCCTCGTCGAGTCACCTTTTAAATGCGCTCGATGATGGTGCCGGTCGACAGTGCTCCGCCGGCGCACATGGTGATCAACGCGGTCGTCTGGTCGGTGCGCTCGAGTTCGTGCAGCGCGGTGGTGATCAGCCGGCTGCCGGTGCTGCCCACCGGGTGACCCAGCGCGATCGCGCCGCCGTTGACGTTGACCTTGTCCATGTCGGGGTTGTGCACCCGCGCCCAGGACAGCACGACGGACGCAAAGGCCTCGTTGATCTCGGTGATGTCGATGTCGCCCATCTTCATCCCGGCCTTCTCCAGCACCTTCGCCGTCGACTGCACCGGGCCGTCGAGGTGGTAATACGGCTCGGCGCCGACCAGTGCCTGGCTGATGATGCGGGCGCGCGGTCGCAAGCCTTGCGCTTTTGCCACGGACTCGTCCATCCACAGCACGGCGGCCGCGCCGTCGGAGATCTGCGACGAGGTGCCCGCGGTGTGGATCCCGCCGTCGAGCACCGGCTTGAGCTGGCTCAGGCCCTCCAGCGTGGTGTCGCGCAGACCCTGGTCTTTGGTGACGACGTGCCGATCGCTGGTCGGCTGCTTGTTCTCGTCGAGCACCGGCGCCTCGATGCCGCTGATCTCACGGTCGAAGCGGCCTTCGGCCCAGGCCTGCTTGGCCTTGCGCTGCGAGTCGAAACCGAACTGGTCGATTTCCTCGCGAGTGATGCCGCGGCGCTTGGCAATCCGCTCGGCGGCGGTGAACTGGTCGGGCAGGTCGATGTCCCACGATGCGGGCCGCAGGATGCCGCGGTCGGGACCGGCGTTGGCGCCCAGGCCGACGCGGCTCATCGCCTCGATGCCGCACGCGATGCCGACGTCGATGGCCCCCGCGGCGATCAGGCCGGCAACGAGGCCGTTGGCCTGCTGGCCGCTGCCGCACTGGCAGTCCACCGTCATAGCACCGACGTGCTCGGGCAGCCCGGCGACGAGCCACCCCACACGGGTGATGTTGTTGGACTGTTCTCCGTACTGCGTGACGCAGCCGCCGATGACCTGCTCGACCATATCGATTTCAAAGCCCGCGTCGGCTCGTACTTTCTCCACGAGTGCCTTCTGCGTGGCCCCCAACAACTCGGTGGCGTGCAGTCCTGACAACCATCCAGCGCGCTTGCCGATTGGGCTGCGGGTGGCTTCTACGATTACCGGGTTACCCATGCTGGTCAGGCTAGAACACGTTTCATTACTCTGACAAGCGAGGATGACGACCTGCCTTTTATCTGCGCAGGAGCCGTGTTTTACTGGCACTAGAACACGTTGCAATTGAGGAGCGCATTGATGGCACCCCCCAACATCTCCATCTCCCCCGACTTCGACTTCCTTGACCCGGACGTCAACCTGGCCGGCCTACCGGTCAGCGAGCTCGCCGAGCTACGCACGGCCGAGCCAATCCACTGGGTCGACATTCCGAACGGCGCGGGTGGGTTCGAGGACAAGGGTTATTGGATCGTCTCCAAGCACGCTGACGTCAAGGAAGTGTCCAAGCGCAGCGACGTCTTCTCCAGCTGGCTGAACGGCGCCATCCCGACCTGGCCGCCGGAGATGAAGCGCGAGCAGGTCGAACTGCAGCGCAGCGTCATGCTCAACATGGACGCTCCGCACCACACCCGGCTACGCAAGATCATCTCCCGCGGGTTCACGCCGCGGGCCGTCGGACGTTTGGAAGAGGAACTCTCGCAACGCGCCCAGAGCATCGCCAAGTCGGCCGCGGCTGAAGGCAGCGGTGACTTCGTCGAACAGGTGTCTTGCGAGTTGCCGTTGCAGGCCATCGCCAGCCTGCTTGGTGTTCCCCAGGAAGATCGCGACAAGCTGTTCCGCTGGTCCAACGAGATGACCGGTGGCACCGACCCCGAGTACGCCGATGTCGATCCCGCGCAGTCGTCGATGGAACTGATCATGTACGCGATGGCAATGGCCGCGCAGCGCAACGAGAATCCGACCGACGACATCGTCACCACGCTGATCGAGGCCGACATCGACGGTGAAAAGCTCTCCGATGACGAGTTCGGTTTCTTCGTCATCATGCTCGCGGTGGCGGGCAATGAGACCACCCGTAACTCGATCACCCACGGCATGATCGCCTTCTCGCAGAACCCCGATCAGTGGGAGCTCTACAAAAAGGAGCGGCCGTCGACGGCTGCCGACGAGATCATCCGTTGGGCCACTCCGGTATCGGCGTTCCAGCGCACCGCCAACGAGGACGTCGAGTTGGCCGGCGTGCAGATCAAGGAAGGTCAACGGGTGGTGATGTCCTACCGCTCGGCCAACTTCGACGAGGAAGTGTTCGAGGATCCGCACTCGTTCAACATCCTGCGCGACCCCAACCCGCACGTCGGTTTCGGTGGCACCGGAGCGCACTACTGCATCGGCGCGAATCTGGCCCGCATGACCATCAACCTGATCTTCAACGCGGTCGCCGATCACATGCCGGACCTGAAGCCGGTCGGTGAGCCCGAGCGGCTGCGATCGGGCTGGCTCAACGGCATCAAGCACTGGCAGGTGGACTACACCGGCACGAGCCCGGTGGCGAACTGATGGATTTCACGCCGGCCCCCGAGCAGCAAGCCGTCGCCGATGTGGTCACCTCGGTACTGGACCGGGCCAATACGTGGGAAGCCCTCGTTAGCGGCGGTGTGACGGCCTTGCCGGTGCCCGAACGCGTGGGTGGTGACGGTGTCGGGCTGCCGGAGACCGCCACCGCATTGACTGAAATTGGGCGACATGGGTTGATCAGCCCGGCGCTGGCCACCATCGGATTTGGAGCGATTCCGTTGTTGGACTTGGCTTCCGATGAGCAGCAGGACCGCTACCTCGTCGGCCTGGCCAAGGGCTCGGTGATCACCGCCGCTCTCAACGAGCCCGGCACCGCGCTGCCGGACCGACCGGCGACGACCTTCGCGCAGGGCCGGTTGTCGGGGACCAAAGTCGGTGTCGGATACGCCGACAAAGCGGAATGGATGCTCGTCACAGCTGACAGCGCCGTCGTCGTGGTCTCGCCCAAGGCCGACGGTGTGCAGATCGCGAAAACCCCGACGTCCAGTGGATCCGACGAATATGTGGTCACCTTCTCTGACGTCGCGGTCGGCGAGGACGACGTGTTGATCGGGGCTACGGCGCAGCGGGTGAATCAGTTGGCGCTCGCCGCGATCGGTGCATACACAGCCGGTCTGGTGGCCGGCGCTTTGCGGCTGACCGCGGACTATGTGGGGACCAGGCAGCAGTTCGGCAAGCCGCTGTCGACCTTCCAGACCGTCGCCGCACAGCTCGCCGAGGTTTACATCGCTTCGCGGACAATCGATTTGGCGTCAACATCGGTGATCTGGCGTCTGACCGAAGGCCGCGATGCAGCGGACGACCTCGACGTGCTGGGCTACTGGATCACCTCGCAGGCGCCGCGGGTGATGCAGATCTGCCACCACCTACACGGGGGCATGGGGATGGACATCACCTATCCGATGCACCGGTACTACTCCACGATCAAAGACCTGACCCGACTCTTGGGCGGGCCGTCTCATCGCCTCGACCTGGTGGGAGCGCAATGTTCATCGAACTGACTCCGGAGCAGCGTCAGCTGCAAGCCGAAATGCGGCAGTACTTTTCGAACCTGATCTCGTCCGACGAGATGAAGGCGATGGAGAAGGACCGCCACAACGAGGCCTACCGCGCGGTGATCAAGCGGATGGGCAAGGACGGCAAGCTCGGCGTTGGTTGGCCAAAAGAGTTCGGCGGCCACGGCTTCGGCCCGATCGAGCAGTCGATCTTCGTCAACGAGGCGCACCGCGCCGACGTGCCGCTGCCAGCGGTCACGTTGCAGACTGTCGGCCCGGTGCTCCAGCAGTTCGGCACCGAGCTGCAGAAGAAGAAGTTCCTGCCGGCGATCCTGGCCGGCGAGCTGCACTTCGCGATCGGTTATAGCGAACCCGAGGCTGGGACCGACCTTGCCTCGCTGCGTACCACCGCCGTGCGCCATGGCGACGAATACATCGTCAACGGCCAGAAGATGTGGACCACCGGCGGGCACGACGCCGACTACATCTGGCTGGCCTGCCGCACCGACCCGGAAGCCGTGAAGCACAAGGGCATTTCGATCCTGATCGTTGACACCAAGGACCCGGGGTTCTCATGGACGCCCGTTATCTTGTCCGACGGCGCGCACCACACCAACGCGACCTACTACAACGACGTGCGGGTGCCTGCCGACATGTTGGTCGGCGAGGAGAACGGCGGCTGGCGGCTGATCACCACTCAGCTCAACAACGAGCGGGTGATGCTCGGCCCGGCCGGCCGCACCGCGGGCATCTACGACCGGCTGCACGACTGGGCGTCCAAGCCGGGCGGTGACGGGGTCACCCCCATCGACCACCAGGACGTCAAGCGGGCGCTCGGTGAGATCTATTCGATGTGGCGGGTCAACGAGCTGCTCAACTGGCAGGTGGCCGCCGCCGGTGAAGAGATCAACGTGGCCGACGCCGCGTCGACGAAAGTTTTTGGTACCGAGAGCATTCAGTACATCGGTCGTCTTGCCGAGGAGATCGTTGGCAAGTACGGCAACCCTGCTGAGTCCGCGACAGCTGAGCTGCTGGACTGGCTCGACTCGCAGACCAAGCGCAATCTGGTGATCACCTTCGGTGGAGGCGTGAACGAAGTGATGCGGGAGATGATCGCGGCGTCCGGCCTCAAAGTGCCGAGGGTGCCCAGATGACAGACATCGCAGAGGCGCTCGAAAAGATCAAAGCGGCCGGCGGCCCCAAGCCGCGCCCGGGTCGTGACCCGGTGAACCAGCCGATGGTCAACAGCTGGGTCGAGGCCATCGGCGACAACAACCCGATCTACCGCGACGAGGACGCTGCCCGCGCGGTCGGACACCCGGGAATTGTCGCGCCACCGGCCATGATTCAGGTGTGGACGATGTTCGGCCTGGGTGGGGAACGACCGACTGACGATCCCATGGGCCCGATCATGAAGCTGTTCGACGACAACGGCTACATCGGGGTGGTCGCGACGAACTGCGAGCAGACCTATCACCGGTATCTGCGACCCGGTGAGGAAGTCACGATTCACTCGGAGATGGGTGACGTGGTCGGGCCCAAGCAAACCGGGCTCGGCGAAGGCTGGTTCATCAACCAGCACATCGTCTGGCGAGTCGGCGACGAGGATGTCGCCGAAATGGAGTGGCGGATACTCAAATTCAAGCCTCGTGAGGCCCCTGTGTCCTCGGTTCCCGAGGACCTCGACGCCGACTCGATGATGCGGCCGTCGGAATCCAAAGACACCAGGTTCTTCTGGGATGGCGTTAAGGCACACGAGCTGCGGATCCAGAAACGCGCCGACGGCAGTCTGCAGCATCCACCGGTTCCGGCGATCTGGCAGGACAAGGAAAAGTCCACCGACTACGTGGTGGCCAGCGGCAAAGGCGCGGTCTTCAGCTTCGTCGTGCATCACGCGCCGAAGGTGCCGGGCCGCACCCTGCCGTTCGTCATCGCGCTTGTGGAACTGGAGGAGGGGGTTCGGATGCTCGGCGAGCTGCGCGGCGTCGACCCCGCCACCGTGGAGGTTGGAATGCCGGTGCGGGCAACGTATATCGACTTCCCCGCCAACGACATCGGTCCGGCCTGGACGCTGTACGCATGGGAGCCCTCGGAGAGCCGGAGCATGAGCGTCACGACCGTCGAGGCCGGCACCAAGCTGCCGGAGTTGGCCCTCTACGGCGATCCGACGTTCATCATCTCCACGGCGATCGCCACCCGCGACTACCAAGACGTCCACCACGACCGGGACAAGGCGCAGGCCAAGGGATCCAAGGACATCTTCGTCAACATCCTCACCGACACCGGTCTGGTCCAGCGCTACATCACCGACTGGGCCGGCCCGTCGGCGTTCATCAAGTCGATCGGCCTGCGCCTCGGTGTTCCGTGGTACGCCTACGACACGGTCACGCTCAAGGGTGAGGTGACCGCAGTCGACGACGGATTGATCACGTTGAAAATCGTTGGCAGCAATAGCCTTGGCGATCACGTCATTGCCAACGCGACTTTGACCATCGGAGGTTCTGATGGCCGGTGAACTATCGGGTAAGGCCGCGATCGCCGGCATCGGCGCCACGGACTTCTCCAAGAACTCCGGTCGCAGCGAGCTCCGACTGGCCGCCGAGGCTGTCCTCGACGCGCTCGACGACGCCGGTCTGACTCCGGGCGACGTCGACGGGATGGTCACGTTCACGATGGACTCCAACACCGAAGTGGCCATCGCCCGGGCCACCGGTATCGGCGACCTGAAGTTCTTCTCCAAGATCCATCACGGCGGTGGCGCCGCCTGCGCGACCGTTCAGCAGGCGGCCATCGCCGTGGCGACCGGCGTCGCGGATTGCGTTGTCGCATATCGGGCTTTCAACGAACGCTCGGGCCAGCGGTTCGGTCAGGTGCAGCTCCGGTTAGTGGAGAACGCCGATTCCACCGGCGTGGACAACTCGTTCTCTTACCCGCACGGGCTGTCGACACCCGCGGCCCAAGTCGCGATGATCGCCAAGCGCTACATGCATCTGTCGGGGGCGACCAGCCGCGACTTCGGTGCCATCTCGGTGGCCGACCGCAAGCACGCCGCCAAGAACCCGAAGGCGTACTTCTACGAGAAGCCGATAACCATTGAGGACCACCAGAATTCACGGTGGATCGCCGAGCCGCTGCGGCTGCTGGACTGCTGCCAGGAGACCGACGGTGCGGTGGCCCTCGTCATCGTCTCGGCGGAGCGAGCGAAGGACTTGAAAAACCGGCCGGCCGTCATCGAAGGAGCGGCCCAGGGCTCGAGCCCGAACCAATACTCGATGGTCAGCTATTACCGGCCAGAGCTAGACGGTCTGCCCGAGATGGGTTTGGTGGGTAGACAGTTGTGGTCGCAGTCCGGCCTGAAGCCGACGGACATCCAGACCGCGATCCTCTACGACCACTTCACGCCGTTCACCCTGATTCAGTTGGAAGAGTTGGGATTCTGCGGTTGGGGAGAGGCCAAAGACTTCATCGCCGACGGCGCGATCGAGATCGGCGGCCGACTGCCGATCAACACCCACGGCGGCCAGCTCGGTGAGGCGTACATCCACGGGATGAACGGCATCGCCGAGGGAGTCCGCCAGCTGCGGGGGACCTCGGTCAACCCGGTGCCCGACGTCGAGCACGTGCTGGTCACCGCGGGTACCGGCGTGCCGACCTCCGGCCTGATCCTGGGCTAGCTGGTGAACAGTCCCCCGAGCGGCCCGATGATGCCGAGGATGGGGTCGAGAATTAGCTGCTGGATGCCCGTCGCCTCAAACAGGCTATCGAGGTCTTGACCCAGGGGCGCCTCAAGGTCAATGAATGCGGTGAACGGGTTGAAGTCGTTGTTGAGCGTGGTCACGACTTGGTCGTAGGGCACGCCGATGTTCGTCTCCGACCAGGCTTCGGCCGACGCGAAATCGCTTTCTATTTGCGTGAAGTCGGGAAGTTGGGCACCGAATAGCGCAAACGCGTTGTTGGCACCCTGAACCACGCCGTTGGCGAACTCGAGGGTGAACGTAGCCGGGTCGATGGTGGGGATCAGCTCGGCCGGGGTGGGGTCGCCGAAGGGGACGGATCGGTCGTAGCCGGCTTCGACGACGACCTGCAGGGCGGGCTGGAAGATGTTGAGCACGGGTTCGGGCACGCCCAGGCTGCGGAGCGGATCCAGCAGCGGCAGCTCGGTCGTCGGAATGAAATAGAAAGTGGTGTCGCCGTCGACTTGCTTGACGATCTCGGTGGAGCCGAGCACGTATTCGCTCGCGTAGGGCCCGCTCAGCGGCTCCGAGGGCGGCCACAGGGCGGGGATTTCCTCAGGCAGTGGGCCATCGCCGTAGGCGGCGTGGGCGTAAACGATGCCGAGAGCCGCGTTCAGGTCAGCCACTGGGTTGATGGGAAATTGGGGGAAATCAGCGAAGACGTCGTACTGGTTCGCGATGTCGATGGTGGGGATACCAGCATCGGTCGGGTCGGCGCCGTTGAGGCTCGAGGCGATCCCCGGTATGACGAAACCGGTGAACCGCTCTGCGATTCCGCCGTCAGGCCGGTTTGCGTCTCCGAGTAGAAGAAACGTGACATCAGGGTGCTGCCCAGTCTGGTCGAGCAGCATTTTTTCGAGGACTGCGATCGACGCACTCTGCGAATACCCCTCGACCAGGTACGGCTGGTCCGCTGGTTGCTCACCCATTGCGGCCTGCAGGGCCGCAAGATCCTCCCGGAGGCGAGGTGCTGGCATACGATTCGGTCGTGGGCAGCGTCACGGGGGTGTAATTGGACCCGGTGGCAGGGTCGATGTAGTCGGTGACGATGGTGTCCTGCCAGAACTCGCTGGGCGTCGGCATGCCGGTGGCGCCCATCATCAACGCTATCAGCGGGTCGTCGTCTGCCCTGGAGATCGGCGGCATGAGTGCCATTGGCGCGCAGGCGAATACCGCGATGATCAACAAACCGCGGATCTGTCGATTTAGTGGCATTGATCCGTCCTTATCTTGTGTCGCAACAACTTTGAATGATTAACCAGGCTGGCCAGAGTCACCGGCTGTGCCATTAGAGGAGGGTCCGATTCCCCCAGCGCCACCGGGGCCTCCGTCGCCTGCCGACCCGATCAGCCCTTGATGGCCGCCGTCACCACCGTTTCCACCGTCCCCGCCAGAGCTGCCGGTGGTGACGCTGCTGGTGGTGACGGCTGCGGCGTTACCGCCTGACCCGCCGGCACCGCCGTCTCCGCCGTTACCGAAGATGAGGCCTTGCCCGCCGTCGCCGGCCGCTCCGCCAGCGCCACCATTGTTGCCGCTGCCCAGGGTGCTGCCGGTGATGGTCCCGGACTTGCCGCCGTCTCCTCCGCTACCGCCGTTGCCGGAGCCGCCGAACTCGACATTGCCGCCGGTTCCTCCGTAGCCTCCGTCACCGCCGTTGTCGCCGGTGGTGACCGTGCTGCCGGTGAGGGCTCCGGCTGTTCCACCGGCGCCGCCGCTGGCGCCGTCGCCGCCGTCGCCGAAGATGCTGGTTCCGCCGTCGCCGCCGTTGCCGCCCGCCCCGCCGTCGTCTCCGGCGTGGACGGTGCTGTCGTTGACGGTGCCGCCGTCGCCTGCCTGCCCGCCTGCGCCGCCGACGCCGCCGGTGCCGACGGTAAAGGCTTGGCCGGCATTGCCTCCTGCGCCGCCATCACCGCCGGTGTCGCCGGTGATGACCGCGCTTGATTGGCTCAGCGCGCCGCCGGGCTCCACCGCTGCCTCCTGCGCCGCCGGCTCCACCGTCGCCGATGTACCCGCCCTCGCCACCACGGCCTCCGGTTCCGCCGTCGCCACCGTTGTCACCGACGGAGACTGTGCTCGCTTGACTCAGGGCTCCCGCGTTGCCGCCGTCTCCACCCGCTCCACCTGCGCCGCCGGCGCCGGTGTAGCCGGCGATGGATCCATTGCCGCCGTCTCCACCCGCCCCGCCGTTGTCGCCGACGGTGACGGTGCTGTTGACGACTGTGCCGCCGGTGCCGCCAGCCCCGCCTGCGCCGCCGTTGGCGCCAACGGCGTTGGAAGGCCCGCCGTCCGCGCCACTCCCGCCTGCACCGCCGTTGGCACCGCTGGAGATGGTGCTGTCGGTGGCGGTTGCGCTGTTTCCGCCATTGCCACCGTTACCGCCCGCGCCGGCAGGATCGCCGGGAGTGCTCCCGCTATGTGCGCCGTTAGCGCCGTCCCCGCCGTTACCACCGTTGTCGCCGGTGGTAACGGTGCTGCCCGTGACAGCACCGCTGGCCCCGCCGGTGCCGCCACTGCCCCCGGCGCCGGCGGCACCGGTATAGACACCGAGTCCGCCCTCCGCGCCGCTGCCGCCGTCGCCGCCGGTGTCTCCGGTGCCGACGGTGCTGTCGGTGACGGTGCCGCCGGCCCCACCGTCGCCACCGTCGCCGCCGACGCCGCCGTCGCCATAGCCGCCGCCGAATCCGCCGAGGCCGCCGTTCCCGCCGAAGCCCCCGGTATCGCCGGTAGTAATGGTGCTGTCGCTCGTGACGTTTCCGGCGTCGCCGCCGTCGCCCCCGGTCCCGCCGTCGCCACCATTGCCGATCAGACCGCCTTCAAGCGCAAACCCCCCGGCCCCTCCCGTACCCCCGGCGTCACCGTTTCGGACGGCACTACCGCTGACGGACCCGGCGTTACCCCCGACTCCTCCCGTGCCGCCGTCGCCGCCTGCGCCGTCTATCCCGGCGTAATTGCCGCCGCCGCCGACTCCTCCTGCCCCGCCGCTGTCGCCGGAGTAGATCGTGCTGTTGCTAACGTTCCCGGCGTCGCCGCCATCTCCTGCTGCCCCGCCATAACCGCCATTGCCGATGATTCCGTAGTCGGAGCCGCCGAGGCCGCCGTTCCCGCCTGCCCCGCCGATGTCACCGGAGTAGACGAGGGCGCCATCGCTGACCTTGCCGGCGTCGCCACCTGCGCCACCGTTCCCGCCGTTGCCGGCGTCGGTGATCAGCCCGGTGGCCTGGCCGCCGGCTCGCCCGCACCGCCGTCCCCGCCGCTGTCGCCCGACGCGAATGTGCCGCCGCTGACTGCGCCGCCGCTGCCACCGGCCCCCCCGTAGCCGCCGTCGCCGCCATCGCCGAATGCCCCGCCGGCGCGACCGCCGTCGCCGCCTCCTCCACCGTTGCCGCCGTTACCGCCGGCGACCGCCGCCGAACCACCCGCTCCGCCCTCGCCGCCCCCACCGCCGTCGCCGTCGACACCGGCGCCGCCGCCATCCCCGCCCGCTCCACCAGCCCCGCCCGCGATGCCTTCGCCGCCGACTCCGCCCATGCCGCCGTTACCGATGAGCGTTCCACCGAAACCGCCGCCACCGCCTGCACCACCGTCGGTGCCGGCACCCCCGATACCGCCGTCGCCGAACAGCCCCGCATCTCCTCCAGCACCGCCCTGCCCCGCTGCGTCGGTCGCCCCGCTACCACCATCGCCGAACAGCAACCCACCATTGCCCCCGGTTGCCTCGGTCAGCGTGCCGCCGTCAATTCCGTTGGCGCCGTTGCCGATCATGTATTCACCGAAGTCTTTGTTGAAGGCGTTGTCGATGGACTCACCGAGTGGGCTATTGATCCAATTCTGCTCATCGGTGTGGATGGCCTGTAGGAACATTTCGCTGAACGACGCTCCGGGGTCTGGTGAGGACGTCGTGACGGCCGTACCCACATCCAGACTCGCGGCCGGATCAAGTGACGAGAATGCGTCTGCGCCAGTCAACGCGTGATCGATCGAGTTGATGATTGGATCGAAGATGACGTCCAAACCGTCTGCCCGCGCAACTGGCGACATCAGAAGCATTGGCGCACAAACAAACAGCGCTACTGTGGACGAACGCCTCATCGCGTCTCCTTAGCTAGTGAAGATCCCGCCAAACGTTCCGACTAGACCAAGCAGGGGATCGAGAAGGAACTGCTGAATCCCGCTGTCGTTCAACAAGGTTTGAATGTCTTCCCCGATCGGTCCCTCGATGGAAGTGAAGAGGGTAAACGGGTCGAAGTTTGCGTTGAGTTGGTCGACGACTTGGTCGTAGGGAACGCCGATGTTGGCCTCGGTCCACGATTCGGCCGTCGCAAAATCGATTTCGATTTGGGTGTAGTCAGGCAGTTGGGCGCCGAGCAGTGCGAAGGCGTTGTTCGCGCCCTGCACCACGCCGTTGGCGAGCTCGAGGGTGAACGTTGCGGGGTCGAGGGTGGGGATCAGCTCCGCCGGGACCGCGGTGTCCATCGGGACGTCTCGGTCGTAACCGTATTCGACGAGAACCTGTAGCGCGGGCTGGAAGATATTGAGCACCGGTTCGGGAACTCCCAAGGAACGCAAGGGGTCCAGCAGCGGCAGATCGGTCGTCGGAACGAAGTAGAACGTGGTGTCGCCGTCGATCTGCTGAACGATCTGGGTTGAGCCGAGGGCATATTCACCGGCGTACGGTCTGTCGCCCAAGCCGGCAGATGCAGGTAAGTCGGGAGGCCACATGAATGGAAGCTCTTGGGGAAAGACACCGCCGCCGTAAGCGCCATGCGCGTAAGCGATGCCCAGAAGTGCGTTGAGGTCCGCGATGGGGTTGATCGGGAACTGCGGAATATCGGCAAACCCGTCGTACTGGTTGGTGATGTCGATGGTCGAGATTCCGGTGTCGACCGGCATCGCACCATTGAACGCGCCCCCGATCCCTGGGATGTCCAAGCCGACAAATCGCTCGACGAGTCCGCCGTCAGGCTGATTGGGATTGCCAAGCAGCAAGAAGGTCACGTCGGGGTGTTGGCCGTCCGCGGCCAACTCTTCCTTCTCGAGCACGGCGATCGACGCGCTCTGCGAGTAGCCCTCTACGACATAGGGCTGCTCCGCTGGCTGCTGCCCCATCGCGGCCTGCAGATCGGCCAAACCGGCCAAACTCGATGAATAGGCCTCTGATTCGGGTGTCGGGACCAGCACCGGCGTGTAATTGCCGCCCGTGGCCGGGTCGACGTAGGCATCGACGATCCGGTCCTGCCACTCGATGCTGGGTGTCGGGGCGCCGGTGCCACCCATCATCAAGGCGTCCAACGGATCAGCCGAGTCGTCGGCTCGGGCGTTCGGAGCAGAGACCACAGCGCAGGTGAACAGCGCGAGCAGCAGCGAACGACAGACCTGCCGGGTGAGTCTCACGTCGACCCCCAATACGAGCGTGTTGCCACTATGGATGAGGATTTCTCAGAAAACAAGAGACGCTGTGGACGGGTGAAGTGACGGCGGGTCTGCCCAATGTCATGCTGCCGCCATGGCAGACCCGTTCATCGGAAGCGAAGCCATCGCCGCGGGAGCACTGACGAAAGCCAACTGACTACGCGGTGTCGACGGCTGTTTCGGATGTCTATGTCATGAGAGACGTCGACATTGATGCGGGCGTTCGCGCGAAAGCCGGTTGGCTCTGGACTCGACGTCGTGGAGTCGTCGCCGGCTTCTCTGCCGCCGCTCTGCACGGGAGCAAATGGGTCGACGACCGACAAGTCGTCGGAGTTGATCCATGACAATCGACGAATCCTGCCGGGATCAAGACTCATCGGGACCGCATCGAAGACGACGAAATTGTTATGGTAGGGGGTATCCCAGTTACATCGCCGATAAGGACAGCGCTCGACCTCGGCTGCTGGTACCCGAAGATGACCGCCGTGGCGGGGATAGACGCGTTAGCCGGAGCGACGGAAATCAAAGCTGCTGATGTCGAGCTGTTGGCTCGCAGGTATTCCGGACGCCGAGGGATCGCGCGAGCGCGGCGAGCGATCGAACTTTTCGATGCGGGTGCACAGTCGCCGAAAGAGTCTTGGCTACGAGTTGTATTGATCGAGGCCGGCTTGCCGCGGCCGCAGACGCAGATTGCGGTACGCGACGAATTCGGCTCCGCGGTGGCCTACCTGGACATGGGCTGGGAGGACGTAAAAGTCGCCGTCGAGTACGACGGCGAGCAGCACCGCACCGATCGTCGGCAGTACGCCTGGGACGTTCGGAGGCTGGAAATGCTCGAGCGACGTGGGTGGATCGTCGTCCGCGTACTAGCGAGAGATCGGCCCGCCGAGGTCGTAAGCCGTGCTCGCGCGGCGTTGGCCCGCCGATCGCCCCGCTAGCCGGGCGCTCGACGACGCGGTCTCGGCTAGCCGGGCGTTCGGCGGGAAGGGAGCTTAGGCCGGGGTGAGCTCGACGCCGGAAAGCACGACCGCGTCCTCACGCGACGGCGCGGTGACGGTGGCCAGCAGGCGCCCGTCTTCTTTCCAGACCGCGGCCTTCAGCGTCTCACCGGGGAAGGCGACGCCGGCGAACCGTGCGCCGTAGGAGCCGACGGCGGCGGTGTCCGCGTCGAGAAACGCGTCGACTAGCGCCTTACAGGTCATGCCGTAAGTGCACAGGCCGTGCAGGATGGGTCGTGGAAAGCCTGCAGCAGAAGCGAATTCGGGATCTGAGTGCAGCGGATTGCGGTCGCCGCACAGCCGATACAGCAGCGCTTGCTGCGGCAGGATCGGGATGTCGAGTTCGATGTCCGGCGACCGCTCGGGGGCCGTCGCTGAGGTTGAAGGCCCGCGGTCGCCGCCGAACCCACCCTCTCCACGGGCGAAGATCGAACGGCGCTGCGTCCACAGCAGCGTCCCGTCCGGCGCGGTCACCTCGGTCTCGGACCAGATCACCGCCGCCTTGCCCTTGTCCCAGATGTCGGTGAACCGAGTGACCGCCTTGCCCGATCCTGACGGGGGCAGCGGCGCGGGCGCGGTGACCTGCTCGCTGGCGTGCAGGACCTTGCTCAACTCGATGTCGATGCCGGGGAATTGAACGGTCGGCGGCTTGGTCATGTGGAAGCTGGCGGCGACGTTGCCGAACGTCGGCAATACCTGCGGGGTTTCGTCGATAAGGTACCGCAGCTCACGGGCGTCCATCGGGTCGGTGCCGCCGCCCAGCCCGAGGTGATAGAGCTGGATATCGCTACTGCTCCAACTGAATTCGATCGGATCCAGCTCAGCGGCGAGAGCCACGTCTACGTCGATGGGCATCAGCGCTTCCCCTCGGTCCGGTTCCTCCTCGGATCGTTCTGATCCGCATCGTCGCCGGACGCACCCGCAATGTGCAGTGCGGCCAGGTAGCCAAAGGTCATGGCCGGGCCGATGGTCCCGCCCGGTCCCGGATAGGTGTGACCCATCACCGGGGCGCTGACATTGCCTGCCGCATAGAGGCCCTCGATGATGCTGCCGTCGTCGCGCAGGGCGCGGCTGTGCACGTCGGTGCGGATTCCGCCCTTGGTGCCCAGATCGCCCGGCACCATCTTGGCGGCGTAGTACGGCGGATGGCTGATCTCACCGAGGTTTGGGTTCGGCTTGTTGGTCGGGTCGCCGTAGTACCTGTCGTATGCGCTCTCGCCGCGGTGGTAGTCGGCATCGACGCCGGAGTGCGCGAAGCCGTTGAATCGCTTCACTGTCGCAGCGAACGCGTCGACCGGCAGGCCGGCCTTGCCGCCTAGCTCTTCCAAGGTGTCCGCCTGAATGATCACACCGGACTCCGTCCACTTGCGCGGAATACGTTGTCCTGGCTGCAAACCCGCGAAGATGTAGCGGTCGCGGTATTGCTGGTCGAACACCAGCCACGCCGGGATGTTCTCACCCGGGCCGGCGCCCTGGCCGAACTCACCGCCGTACATGTGGTGGCACGCTTCGACGTAGGGCATGGATTCGTTCATGAACCGCTGGCCGGACATGTTGACGATGATGGAGCCAGGTGAGTTGCGTTCCGACAACGCGAACCACGGCGCGCCAACCAGTGGAACGGTCGGTCCCCACCAGGCGTCTTCCATGATTTCCAGTGCCGCACCGAGCTTTTCGGCGGCCAAGATGCCGTCACCGGTGTTGGCCTTCGCGCCGACTGTCCACTCGGTGGTGATCGGCGCGCGCTGGTACTTGACCCGCATCTGCTCGTTGTGCTCGAACCCGCCGCTGCCGAGGATGACCGCCTTGCGGGCCCGGATCAATTGCGGCTCGCTGGCTTCCGACTGCCCGGTCTCGCGCACGTAGATGCCGCGGACCACGCCGTCCTCGACATAGAGGTCGGTGAGCGCGGTGTTGAGCTGAACCGGCACGCCGGCCTTGCGAAGCCCAACCCGCAGCGGCGCGATCAGTGCGCGGCCCATGCCGACCAGGTTCTGCCCGGTGGCCTTCGCCCAGGCGGTGCGTGCGCCGACCTTGAGGCTGCGCAGCACGCCGCGTGGATGCCGCTTGAGTTGGTTCAGTCGAACGTAGTCTTGTTGCATCACAACGACATTGAGAGGCACCTTGCCGTAAGGCGGCTCCAGGCCGGCCAGATCGGGCCCGAGCTTCTTGGCGTTGAACGGCTTCGGTTCGATCGAACGACCGCCGGCCCGACCACCCGGAGCCTCCGGGTAGTAGTCGGCGTACTGCGGCACCCAGCACATCTTTAACGGCGAGTTCTGCAACACGAACGACAGCATCTCGGGGCCGCGCTCGAGATAGGTGTCGATGCGCTGTGCCTCGACCACGTCACCAATGATCCCGTGCAGATAGGTGCGGGCCGCGTCGGCCGTATCCTTGACCCCGTCGCGCTTGAGAACCTCGTTGTTGGGAATCCACACACCGCCACCGGAGCGGGCGGTAGAGCCGCCGAAGTGGGCGGCTTTCTCTACGATTATAGTGCTGAGACCCCGGTGGGCGGCTGCGAGAGCAGCGACCATGCCGGCGCCGCCGCTTCCGACCACGACGACGTCGAACTCCTGATCCGTCATGTAGAACACGTTATAGAATTGCCGGGGCCGGGCGCTACCGCCCCGGTCAATCGAACGAGGGGACTTCGGCTAAATGCTTCCGTCAGCCACCCGTGATGCGCTGGCCGCCGACCTCGCCGAGGCCGAACGGAGCCGTCAGCCGATCAAGCCGCTGACGTCCGCGCACCCTGAGATCGACGTCGTCGACGCCTACGAAATTCAACTGATCAACATCCGGCAGCGGGTCGCCGAGGGCGCCCGGGTGGTGGGCCACAAGGTCGGCCTGTCGTCGCTGGCGATGCAGCAGATGATGGGTGTCGACGAACCCGACTACGGGCATCTGCTGAACGAGATGCAGGTCTTCGAGGACGTCCCGGTCAAGTCCGACAGGTATCTCTACCCGCGGGTGGAAGTAGAGGTTGGTTTCATCCTGGCCCACGACCTGCCGGGCGCGAACTGCACCGAGGACGACGTCCTCAACGCGACCGAGGCATTCGTGCCGTCGATCGAGTTGATCGACACCAGGATCACCGACTGGAAGATCGCGCTGTGCGACACCATCGCCGACAACGCGTCGTCTGCGGGTTTCGTCCTGGGCGTGGGGCGGGTTGCGCCGGCCGACATCGACATCAAGTCAATCGACGCGGTGTTGACCAACAACGGGGAGGTGGTGGCCGAGGGCCGCAGCGACGCGGTGCTGGGAAATCCGGTGACCGCAGTGGCGTGGCTGGCCCGCAAAGTGGAAAGCTTTGGGGTGCGCCTGCGGGCCGGGGACATCGTGTTGCCGGGCTCGTGCACCCGAGCCATCGACGCACCTCCCGGCAGCAATTTCGTCGCCGATTTCGCCGGACTCGGGTCCGTGCGATTGTCTTTCGAGTAAGGAGCGATCGCAAGCGCGGCGAAGCCGGGCACAGCGGGTCGCGATAAGAGATGAAGGAGCATCCATGCCGTCGAAGCTGAGTGTGGCCATCGTCGGATCGGGCAACATCAGCACCGATCTGCTCTACAAACTGCTCCGCTCGGAGTGGCTGGAACCGCGTTGGATGGTCGGCATCGACCCGGAGAGCGAAGGCCTGGCCCGCGCTCGCAAGCTCGGCCTCGAGACCACCCACGAGGGCGTCGACTGGCTGCTGGCGCAGTCCGAGAAACCCGACCTGGTTTTCGAGGCCACCAGCGCCTACGTGCACCGTGACGCGGCTCCGAAATACGAGGCCGCCGGAATCCGGGCCATCGACCTGACGCCCGCCGCGGTCGGCCCGGCGGTGATACCGCCGGCCAACCTGCGCGAGCATCTGAACGCACCCAACGTCAACATGATCACCTGCGGCGGCCAGGCCACCATCCCGATCGTGTACGCCGTGAGTCGCGTCGTCGAGGTGCCCTACGCCGAGATCGTCGCGTCGGTGTCGTCGAGCTCGGCCGGACCGGGCACCCGGGCCAACATCGACGAGTTCACCAAGACCACCAGCAAGGGCGTCCAGACCATCGGTGGCGCGAAGCGCGGTAAGGCGATCATCATCCTGAACCCTGCCGACCCGCCAATGATCATGCGCGACACGATCTTCTGCGCCATCCCCGAGGACGCCGACCGCGACGCGATCGCCCAGTCGATTCGCGACGTCGTCGCAGAAGTGCAGACCTACGTGCCGGGCTACCGGTTGCTCAACGACCCGCAGTTCGACGACCCGTCGGTGCACTCTGGCGGTCAGGCACTGGTCACCACGTTCGTCGAGGTCGAAGGCGCCGGCGATTACCTGCCGCCGTATGCGGGCAACCTCGACATCATGACCGCCGCGGCCACCAAGGTGGGCGAGGAGATCGCCAAAGAATCGCTGTCGGCGACAGCCCAGGGAGCACAAGCATGAGCACGCAAGACATCTTCTTCAACCCGATCTGGGACGTCCGGATGACGGACACGTCTCTGCGCGACGGCTCGCACCACAAACGGCACCAGTTCACCAAGGACGAGGTCGGCGCGATCGTGGCCGCGCTCGACAATGCCGGAGTGCCGGTGATCGAGGTGACCCATGGCGACGGACTGGGCGGTTCGAGTTTCAACTATGGATTCTCCAAGACGCCCGAGCAGGAATTGATCAAGCTCGCCGCCGAGACTGCCAAGGAAGCCAAGATCGCCTTCCTGATGTTGCCCGGCGTCGGCACCAAAGAAGACATCAAAGAGGCGCAGAACAACGGTGGCTCGATCTGCCGGATCGCCACCCACTGCACCGAGGCCGACGTCTCGATCCAGCACTTCGGGCTGGCTCGCGAGCTGGGTCTGGAAACCGTTGGCTTCCTGATGATGTCGCACACCATCCCGCCGGAGAAGCTGGCCGCGCAGGCCCGCATCATGGCTGACGCCGGCTGCCAGTGCGTCTACGTCGTCGACTCTGCCGGGGCGCTGGTACTCGACGCGGTGGCTGACCGGGTGGCGGCCCTGGTCGCCGAACTCGGCGACGACGCCCAGGTCGGTTTCCACGGTCACGAGAATCTTGGGCTGGGTGTGGCCAATTCGGTGGAGGCGGTTCGGGCCGGCGCCAAGCAGATCGACGGCTCCTGCCGCCGGTTCGGCGCGGGTGCGGGCAACGCACCCGTCGAGGCACTGATCGGGGTGTTCGACAAGATCGGCGTCAAGACCGGCATCGACTTCTTCGACATCGCCGACGCCGCGGAAGAGGTAGTCGCACCGACGATGCCGACCGAATGCCTGCTCGACCGCAATGCGCTGATCATGGGCTATTCCGGGGTCTACTCCAGCTTCCTCAAGCACGCCGTCCGCCAGTCCGAGCGCTACGGCGTTCCGGCCCACCAGCTGCTTCACCGGGCCGGCCAGCGCAAGCTGATCGGTGGCCAGGAAGACCAGCTCATCGACATCGCCCTGGAGATCAAGCGCGAACAAGAAAACGGCGCTGCGGCCTCGAAATAGTCTGAGCAGATGCACAGGTTGTGCATAGTTGCCACGAGTAGCTTTGCGCGCATGAGTACGACATTCACCTGGGCCGGCCGGGTCGCCGGCGGCCTGCTCGCGGCGTCGGCCGCGACGATCATTGCGCTACCGGTGGCGAATGCCGCGTGCGATCAGACCGTGGGCCAGTCCATCGACTCGTACCTGAGCCGCCATCCCGACGTGAAGGCCCACCTGTCCTCCCAGTCTCAGGCCGAAGGCGGCGGTCCCGACGTCATCGGCTACCTGAACCGCCATCCCGATGTGCGACAGCATCTGATCGACCTGTCGCAGAAGTGCACGGATCAGTGAGTCTGCGTCGTCGCTGAAGGCCGCCGGCCACAACGCGCGATGTTCGCTTGTTGACGAAAACTAGAACACGTTCTAGCGTCGAGGCGTGCCCGATCCCCTGTTCGCCGAGCCACTTGTCGCTGCCATCGCCGAGTCCGAGAAATTAGTCGCCGCCGCACCACACATCGAGACCGAAGCCGACCTGCTCGAGGGGCTCCAATACCTCGCCGGTTGTGTGGCTGCGTGCACGCACATGGTGTTCGACTACGACCGCGACCACCCAGTATTGCTCTCCGGCACCGGGCCGTACAGCAAGATGGGCCTGGACAATCCGGACACCATGTACTTCGGCTGCCGAGTCCAGCCTGACCATGACTACGTGGTCAACGGTGTCCGCGGCACCACCACCGACGTGAGCTTTCAGCTGCTCGGCGGCGAATACACCGACGACAACGTGCCCGCGAGCCAGGCCGCGTTCGACGACCGCGAGCTCGAGATCGCTTCGGACGGCAGCTTCCAATGGCAGGTGCGGCCCACCAGCCCCGGCCAGCTGGTGATCCGCGAGGTCTACGGCGACTGGGCGGCACGGCGGGGCACCTTTACCATCTCGCGATCCGATACCGTCGGCACCGCGCCGCCGCCGCTGAGCCGCGCGACGATCGAAAAACGTTACAGCGCAGCCGGAAAGCAACTGGTCAACCGGATCAAGACCTGGCTGCAGTTCCCGCAGTGGTTCTATCTGGACCTGCCGGTCAACACCATGGTCGCGCCGCGTCTGACGCCCGGCGGATTGGCGACGCAGTATTCCTCGGTCGGGCATTTCGAGCTTCGGCCCGACGAGGCTCTCGTCATCACTGTGCCGGTGACGGACGCGCCTTACCTCGGCTTCCAGCTGGGCAGCTTGTGGTACATCTCGCTGGACTACATCAATCACCAGACGTCGCTGAACAACACTCAGGCGCAAGCTGATCCGGACGGCATGGTCCGAATCGTCGTCGCCGACCAGAACCCGGGTGTCACCAACTGGGTCGAGACGCTCGGCCATCGGCGCGGCTTCCTACAGTTCCGCTGGCAACGGGTTTCGCGTCAGCTCACCGAGGCCGACGGCCCCACCGTCGAGCTCGTCACCATCGACAAGCTGCCGGGTGTCTTGCCCCACTACGAGCACAATAAGATTTCTGAAGAAGACTGGCGTACACGAATCGCGTTGCGTCAACAGCAAATTGCAGCCAGGATGCTGGGGTAGTCATGACCGGAATGCTCGAGAAAAAAGTAATCGTGATCAGCGGCGTCGGCCCCGGGCTCGGCACCACGTTAGCGCACCGATGCGCGAAAGCCGGTGCCGAGCTGGTGCTCGCGGCGCGCACGGTCGAACGGCTGGAGGATCTCGCCAAGCAGCTCAGCAACGACGGGCACAAGGCGCTCGCGGTCCGCGCCGACATCACCGAGGACGACGACGTCGCGGCGCTCGTCGAATCCACTACGTCGAACTTCGGCAAGGTGGACGTGCTGATCAACAACGCGTTCCGGGTGCCATCCATGAAACCGTTGGCCGGCACCAGCTTCCAGCACATCCGCGACGCCATCGAGCTCAGCGCGCTGGGCGCCTTGCGTCTCATCCAGGCGTTCACGCCGGCGCTGGAGGAGGCGGGCGGATCGATCGTCAACGTCAACTCCATGGTGCTGCGGCACTCACAGGCAAAGTACGGCGCCTACAAGATGGCCAAATCCGCGTTACTTTCCATGTCGCAGTCGTTGGCCACCGAGCTCGGCGAGAAGGGCATCCGAGTCAACTCCGTTGCGCCCGGCTATATCTGGGGTGAGACACTGCAGGGCTACTTCGAGCACCAGGCCGGCAAATACGGCACCACCGCCGACCAGATCTACGAGGCCACCGCGGCGAACTCCGACCTCAAGCGCTTGCCCACCGAGGACGAGGTAGCCTCGGCGATCATGTTCATGGCCAGCGACTTGTCCAGCGGCATCAGCGGACAGACGCTGGACGTCAACTGCGGTGAGTACCACAACTAGTCATGACTGCTGAACGCACCGACATCGCGACCGTCGATGAGTTGCACGCCTCGGCCACCAAGCTGACCGGGCTCGACGACTTCGGCGCCGACAACGACAACTACCGCGAAGCACTCGGCGTGCTGCTGGACTCGTACCGGCAGGAGGCCGGCCTGACGGTGTTGGGCAGCAAGATGAATCGCTTCTTTCTGCGCGGCGCGCTAGTGGCCAGGTTGTTGTCGGAGTCGGCCTGGAAGCAGTACCCGCAGCACGTCGACGTCGAGATCAAGCGTCCCATCTTCGTCACCGGGCTGGTGCGCACCGGGACCACGGCGCTGCATCGGTTGCTCGGCGCGGACCCGGCGCACCAGGGCCTGCACATGTGGCTGGCGGAGTTCCCGCAGCCGCGCCCGCCGCGCGACACCTGGGAATCGCATCCGCTGTATCGCCAACTCGACGACCAGTTCAACCAGCACCACCAGGACAACCCGGGCTACACCGGCTTGCACTTCATGGCCGCCTACGAGCTCGAGGAATGCTGGCAACTACTGCGGCAGTCGCTGCATTCGGTGTCCTACGAGACGCTGGCTCATCTGCCCAGTTACTCAAAGTGGTTGTCACAGCAGGACTGGACGCCGGCCTACCAGCGTCACCGCAAGAACCTTCAGCTGATCGGGCTCAACGATGCCGACAAGCGGTGGGTCCTGAAAAACCCGAGCCACCTGTTCGCGCTCGACGCACTGATGGAGACCTACCCCGACGCCCTGGTCATTCAGACGCACCGGCCGGTCGAAACGATCATGGCGTCGATGTGCTCGCTGGCCCAACACACCGCGGACGGCTGGTCGACGAAGTTTTCCGGCGAGCAAATCGGTTCTGACGCAATGGAAACCTGGTCGCGCGGTCTGGAACGGTTCAACACCGCGCGCGTCAAACACAACCCGGCCCAGTTCTACGACGTCGACTACCGGGAATTGATCGCGGACCCGATCGGCACGGTGACCGACATCTACCGCAAATTCGACATTCCATTCACCGACGAGGCCCGCCAGGCCATGGAAGACAGCCATGCCGAAAGTCAAAGCGGCGAAAGGGCTCCCAAGCACAAGTATTCGCTGGACGACTACGGGTTGACCGCCGACGGGGTCAAGGAGCGTTTCGCCGGGCTGTGATTGAGTTGCCCGGCTAGCCGTCGCCGGGCGGGGGAGCGGTGGATACCGCCTCCAGGCATCCCTCGGCGACCGCGTGCTCGATGCTGTCGGCGAGTTTCGGGCAGGACCGCATCCGTGCGCTGGGTTCGCCGTTTGCGCGCACCTCGGCGAAGTAGGCGCAGCGCTGTGATGCGTCGTTATTCCATTGCACCGCAGTGTGTCCGGGGCCCATGCGTTTGACGTTGACGGTTGCGTGGCAGAACCGGCAGTCCACCGGTTGCAGGCCGGACGTCAGGTAGCGGGTCTTGTCGGCCTGCGTGGCCGCCTGCACTGCGGCAGCGCGATCCGGGTTGTCGGCGAAATTCGGCGCCTTGGACCACGATCCGCCACTTCTGCCGTTGCCGGCCGGGGCCGGCTCGTCGTGGCCGTCGTGATCGCCGTGGAGCATCAGCATCGACCGAGCGAGCCGATCGATGTCGGGTGGCTGGTCGTGCGGATTCATGTTGCGGGCTGCTCGGTCTTCTCTTCTTCGGCCTGCTTCTGCAGGTTCTCGTCGACCTCGACGTGCCACTTCTCGTTGGCGATGGTGGTATCCACCTCGATCTCGAAGCGGTCCGTCATGTCCGGCGTGACATCGGCGGCGTCGACGTAGAACTGTTGGTACCAACGACGCATCTGGTAGACGGCGCCGTCTTCCTCGACCAGCAACGGGTTGTCGATGCGGGTCTTGTGCTTCCAGATCTCGACGTCCTGCAGGAAGCCCTTGCTGACGCCGTCGGTGAAGACCCTGGCCAGCTTTTCGGACGTCTTTTCGTCCAGGCCCTTAGGCTTTTCGACGATGGCGCCCCACTGCAGCACGAACGAGTTCTGCGTTACCGGGTAGTGGCAGTTGATCAGGATCGACTCGGCCTTGAATTCGCCGTACTTGTTGTGCAGCCAGTTGATCATGAACGACGGGCCGAAGTAGGACGCCTCCGAATCGAGGTGCGCCTCACCGTAGGAGGTGCCCAGATCATTGACGTCGGGGCGACCGACATTGTGCAGGTACTGCGAGGCGATGTGGCCCTCGAAGACATTCTTGAAATACGTCGGCAAACCGAAGTGGATGTAGAAGAAGTGCGCCATGTCGGTGACGTTGTCGATGATGTCCCGGCAGTTGGAGCCCTCGATCAGGATCGAGTTCCAGCGCCATTCGGTCCATTCACCGCTGGCGGCTTCGGGGATCTCCGGGATCTGCACCTCGGGCTGCGGCGGGTTGCCTTCGTGGTCGTGCCAGACGAAGAGCAGACCGCTGCGCACGTCCGTCGTCCACGACCGGGTGCGGGCCAGTCGAGGGGTGCGCTTGGCGTAGGGCACCAGCTTGCACTTGCCGTCGCCGCCCCAGCGCCAATCGTGGAACGGGCAGGCGACCTCGTCGCCCTTGATGGTGCCCTGGGCAAGATTGCCGCCCATGTGCCGGCAGTAGCCGTCCAGCACGTGGATGCCGTCGTGCGAGTCGGCGAACACGACCAGGTGGGTGCCGAATGCCTCGATCCCGTGTGGCTCGCCGTCCAGGTAGTCCTTGACCGGGCCCAGGCAGTGCCAGCCGCGGGCATAGCGGTCGGGCAGGATGCCGGCGTCGATCTCGCGAACTTCGGCGGTGTCGGTAGCCATGAGGCCTCCACTGTTATCGGGCTGCTAACTAGAACACGTTACAGTTTTTCCCCCTGATAGCGCAATGACGGGGACATTTACTCACCAGACAATCGGGACATCGACTGCCGGTTACCCGGCCTGCGGTATATCTGAACGATGCCGCTGTTTTCCTTTGAAGGCCGATCGCCGCGGGTCGACCCGACCGCTTTCGTCGCTCCTACCGCGACTCTGATCGGCGATGTGACGGTCGAGGCCGGTGCGTCCGTGTGGTTCAACACCGTGCTGCGCGCCGACTACGGCCCGGTGATCGTGCGTGAGGGCGCGAATGTACAGGACGGTTCGGTGCTGCATTCGCCGCCGGGCATCCCCGTCGACATCGGTCCCGGGGCGACCGTGGCGCACATGTGCGTCATTCACGGCGCTCACATCGGCGCCGAGGCGCTGATCGCCAACCACGCGACCGTCCTCGACGGCGCGGTGATCGGTGCCCGCAGCCTTGTCGCGGCGGGAGCGTTGGTGACCGGTGGCACGAAGATCCCGGCCGAGGTGTTGGTGGTCGGAGCGCCGGCGACCGTCAAGGGACCGATCGCGGGAACCGGTGCGGAGATGTGGGTGAAGGTGAACCCGAAGGCCTACCAAGACCTCGCCCAGCGTTATCTGACTGGGCTGGAACCCGTTTAGAAATTTATACGCGTTTTAGTCTGCACCGCAATGTGTTTCGCAGACCAGCGGTTCATCTCATCCAGTCCGGCGTCACAGGGAGACCGTTGTGATGACGGTATTCGGCGATGGCTTTGAGGTTTTTCATCTCCAATAGGTGACCCGGACCGAACATGTCCCAGAAGTCACCGACCCATACCGGGCGTTCGGGTGGGCTGGCATCTGGAAACGGGTTGCGGTCATAGAACGGGTGGTGGCAGTTCGTCCACAACACCACCGAACCCGGCCTGTCCAGGACGGTCTGGGCATCGATGACCCGCATCAGGTAGACCATCCACAAGTGCTTGCCCTGATCCCACGCGCAGTGGTAGTCGACGGTGCGGCCTTGCTGGCCGGCTACGGTGCGGACATATATTTCGGTCTCGGAACCCAACCGGTCATAGGCTCGCCATAGTCCCGGTTCGTCTGTCTCGGTGAATCCGCGAAGGCTGTAGGTCCACTCTTCCAGGCAACGAGTGTCGGACATATAGGCGAACAGCTCGTCCGGTGGGCAGTCGATGTAGTCGTTGACGGTGCAGTACTGGCCGAACACTTCGTCGTGCGGGTAGACCGAGTGCATCATCTCCATGATCCTCGGGGTGGCCTGTTCCCGCGGACTGGACTCGATTCGGGTTATCCCGTCGATCGGCTGGGTGCCGCCGGTGTGGGCGACGATATCTTCGAGTGCGGGCAGCGACATCGGACCGAACTCCTTCGTCAGCGAACGATCAAAAGTGTTGCAAAAGGGCAGTTTTCGCTGGTGATGCAGAGGATTTACTATACACGTGCAGCCCGTTTGCGCCGACGAAAATTATTTTTGAGAACCGTTGAACCCCAGCGCGCTCGGTCTCGTTGTAGTTGACACACGAGCCTGTGCGACGAGGTCGCACAGGAGTGGCAGGCGGGCGCGTCCAATTCGTCGCGGCCGACTGGATGCTGCGTTCTTTCGGGAGGACCATTGAGCACACCACTCGGTATCCGTGATCGCTCGCTGACAATCGAATTGCGCGACGTTATTCGCCAATACCGGGTCGGTGGCCAGGACGTGCGCGCGCTCGATGAGGTGAGCCTCCAATTCGGGGGCGGGCAGTTTGTGTCGATCGTCGGTCCGTCTGGTGCGGGCAAGAGCACGCTGCTGCACTTGCTCGGAGCCCTTGACTCGCCCGATTCCGGATCCATCACATTCGACGGCGACGAAATTGGCCATCTCAGCGACGAGCAACAGTCGAACTTTCGCCACCATCGCGTCGGCTTCGTCTTCCAGTTCTTCAACCTGTTACCGACGCTGTCGGCGTGGGAGAACGTGGCGGTCCCGAAACTGCTGGACGGCGTCCGACTGGGCAAGGTCAAATCGGATGCGGTTCGGCTGCTGGACCGGGTCGGTCTCGGCAGCCGGACCCAGCACCGACCGGCGGAACTGTCGGGCGGGCAGATGCAGCGGGTCGCGGTGGCCCGGGCGTTGATGATGAATCCCTCGCTGATTCTGGCCGACGAGCCGACTGGCAATCTCGACTCCGCCACGGGCACTTCGATTTTGGCGTTGCTGGCCGAGGTGGCGCACGAAGACGGCGACAACCGGTTGGTGGTGATGGTGACTCACAATGCCGATGCCGCGGCGACGACTGATCGGGTCATCACCCTCCAAGACGGCCGGGTGGGTTCCGATGAGCTTGTGGCGGTACCGGGATGAGACCGGCCTCGGCGATCGCCGCATCGGCGAGCCGGCTACGCGTGTTCAGCCTCCGCGAACTTGTCGTGCATCGTCGGCGCACGACAGCTTCCATCGCCGTGATGGCGGTGTCTGCGATGTACCTCGTCGCGGTCATCGGAATCTTCGGGTCGATCACGGGATCGGTGAATCGGCTGGCCGATGGAATCGCGGGCATCGCCGCATTGGAGGTTTCGGGAATCACCGACGCCGGCTTTCCCGACACGATCACTGCCGACGTCGCCGCGGTTCGCGGGGTCGCGACCGCGGCGCCGATGATTCGCACCTCGGTGTCCGCGGCGTCGGGCCCGGTTCTGCTCTTCGGCGCCGACGGGAGCAGCGCCGAGCTGGGCGGTGCCTTGAAAGACGCCGTTCGGAAACCGGTGAAGGCGTTGTCCGAGAACCCTAATGGCGTCCAGGTCGGGCCCAAGGTCGGCTATGCCAAAGGCCAGTCATTCCAGCTGGGCTCCGCCTCGGTGACGGTCACCGAAGTGCTCGCCGGCAAGCAGCTTGCCGATCTCAACGGTGGGCATTACGTGCTGGCTCCACTTGCTTTGGCGCAGAGCATAACCGGGCGTAAAGGCCAACTCGACTCGATACTGATCACGATGAAGCCTGGCGCCGATCTTGCGGCGGTGCGGGAGGGGGTCACCGCCGCTGTGAAGGACCGGGCGATCGTCGCGACGCCGAGCATGCGGGCAGTGCGGGCCGGTGACGGTGTCAAGCTGATGAACTACATGGCTTTGATGGGTGCCGGAGTCGCGCTGGTGGTCGGAGCATTTCTGGTCTACACCACCATGACGATGGCGATCTCGCAGCGGCGCCCGGTCATCTCGATGCTGCGTGCCATCGGAGGCCGACGCACCACCATCATTCGCGACCTGCTCGCCGAGGCGGCCGTTCTCGGACTGCTCGGCGGTGCTATCGGCTCCGGAATCGGAATAGTCATGGGCCGCAGCGCGATTGGCCGATTGCCACCGGCGATAACTCAGGGTTTGGAAGCTCGGGTCGAGTATTGCCTACCCGGCTATGCGATACCGGTCGCGCTCGCGTCGACCATCGTCACGGCAGTGGCGGCATCGGCGATGGCTGCCCGACAGGTGTACAAGGTTTCGCCGATCGAGGCCCTTGCGCCGGTGGGAGTTTCAGCCGCTGACTTCGTGCCACGGTGGCTTCGGGTGGCATTCGGCGTTGCGGCGGTCGCGGTTTTCGCGGTGTCCATTTTCGTCGTCGTCGACCGCCACGGCACGTTGGCTTTCGCGGCGATCTTCGCACTGTTCACCGCTGAGATCGCCCTGGGCTTCGCGCTGACCGCAGTCATGGTCAAGGCCACCGCAGCGATAGCCAGGCTTTTTGGATCGGTGGGCCCACTGGCGGCCGCGACGATTGAGCGCGCGCCCCGTCGAGTGTGGGCCACCGTGATGACGGTCCTCATCGCGGTGGTCACCACCATCGTCATCACCGGTACCAACGCCGACATGATCCGTTCGGCGCGAGCCATTTTCGCCCCGGTCGCGGGCGTCGATGTGTGGGTGACCGCTGACGCTCCCGACAGCTATCCCGTCGACGCGCTGCCGCAAGGCCTCGCCGACAAAGTGGCCGCCGTGCCAGGGGTTCGGCGAGTCACGAAGGGCGCATCGGGGTTTGCCGAGGTCGGCGGTACCCGCGTCATGCTGGATGGGTTCTCCGCCGGCACAGCCGATCCGCTCTATCGCGCCTTGGGTGAGCAGATACGTAAATCGGTGCTCGAAGGTCGGGGGGTGGTGTTGTCGCAGAACCTCGGCAAGACTCTGCACGTTCGAGTCGGCGACGCGCTGCAGCTGCAGACGCCGCACGGATCGCAGCGGACGACGGTGCTGGCGCTGGTCCCGTATTTCTCGACCGTCATCGGCACCGTCGGACTGAGTCTGGACCAAATGCAGACGTGGTTTGATCGTCCGGCGGCCACCGCGCTGCAGGTCACCGCGGACACCGGTGTGGATCCGAAGCGTCTGCTGGCTGATGTCCGCCGGGCAGTGCCTGCACCGAATTACGTGTACAGCGGGCATACGGCGCTCGCTGGCCTCGAGGCGCCATTGCACCAGAGCATGTTCATCGCCAACGCCGTGTGGATCATCGTGATATTCGTTGCGGCAGTGGCACTTTTCAACACGTTGACGCTGTCGGTGCTCGAGCGCCGCCGCGAGATTGGTGTGTTGCGGGCGATGGGTACCAGCAGGCGGTTCACCTTGCGGATGATCCTGGCCGAGGCTGCTGCCATCGGCATCGTCGGAGGCGTCTGCGGACTGCTGTTCGGCCTGGCCGACCAGTGGCTTTACAGCCTCGTCAGCGGCGACATGATGAACTTCACCGTCGCCTTTCGACCCAGTCCGACGGCACTGGCCTTCACTGTCGGCGCGCTGGCAGTGAGTTTGCTCGGGTCGCTGCCGCCGGCACGAAGAGCAGCGCGACTGAACATCATCGACGCAGTCGGTGTGGATTGACGCCGGGCCCCGGCTCGCGGATTGGCGTCAGATCAGGCCGATCTGAATGAGCTCGGTGAACACGTTGGCGAGGGGGTCTGCGAACGGAAGTGAGGTCGTGAAATCGAGCATGGGATCGCTCGGCACCAGGAAGGTGTTGATCGTCTCCCCAGCCACTCCCACGCCCAGGTCATCGGGCGCCCCCAAAGCGGCCAAGCCGTCACCGGGGTCAGCCCCAGAAGTCAGAACGTCCTCGAAAAGCGGACTGCCATTGACCATCGGACCTTCGATGAAGTTGCCGACAAATTCACTGTCATCGGGGTTGGCGGCGGCGATTTCGGTGAACAGGCCAAAGTTTTCGGTCGAACTTATGAAGCCAGGATCGACTGCGGAAGTGACGAAGCTAGGGTCGGCGGCGCCCGCCAAGCCCAGGCTGTCCACGCTATCGCCGTCGGCGTGAGCGACGGCGCTGGTGACCAACGGAATCAGCCCAGCAGCAAGCAAACCACCCGCCGCCGCGGCCACAAGCGAAAAACCCCGAGCACTCATGGGACACTCCAATTCTCGAAACGTTGGATGAGAGGTAATGGACTCCCAGCGGTGACGGCCTGCCCCCTTCTTCGGTGGTGATGTATTGGGTCGCCCATTGTGACTGCACGACGTGGCGGTCGAAAAAGTTCAATTCACTGCTCGACGATCGCGGCGAATCCCTGCAGATGGGGAGTGCACGGCGGCGGGACAAGGGTGCGTCGAATCCGACGGAGCCCACTGGTGTCGAAACCGGCAGCGGCAATGGCCTCGATGGTTCGACGATTCGGCTCACACCCCGAAGCCAGCCAGGACCACGGCTTGGCGATCAGGTCCTGGAACCGACCCATCAAGCCGTCGCCGCGAACGTGCTCGAGGACAACCAACCTGCCGCCGGGTGCGAGGACGCGTCGAATTTCGGCCAACGTGGCGTCGACATCGTCGACCGAGCACAGCACCAGACCGATGTGGACCGAGTCAAAGCTGTTGTCCTCGAAAGGAATCGACTCGCCGATTCCTTCGACGATGTCGGCTTCGATGCCATGTCGACGTGCCAGTGCGCAGGCCATTCGACGCATTGCCGCTTCGGGTTCGACGGCGGCCACCGACGTCACGGCGGCAGGAAGGAACAGCAGGTCCGTTCCGGGACCAAGGCCCACCATCAGTAGCCGACCGAACGTGTGGGTCATAGCCTGACGCCGGTAGCGGCGATAAAACAGCCGGTCGAAGAGCGGCATACCGAGCCGATAGATATACGGGAACAACGGATTACGGCGTGCCATGACCCACCTGTTCATTGCCCAGATCCAGCCGGAACGGCGGATACTCGTCGCGCATCAACGAGACGTACACGGCCACCCGGTAGCGCCACCTGACGATGCCGAGCAGAAGGTCGAACATGCCCTGGTTGATTGTGCCTTCACGCAACAACCACACCGCGTTCGCGACGCAGAGCAGTTGCAGAAACGGCTCCAGCGCCCAGCAGAGAAGTATCTGCGGCAGGCCCGTCAGCCATCGAGTGAAGAGCGCGCCGCGGCTCATGCGGCCGTCGGGGTAGTCCACTTCGAGGTCGGCCGGGTAGTCCGGCTGCGATGCGAGCGTAAAAGGCGGGTACTTGTCGGTGCTGTTCATCGGGAAGCGGTAGTTCATCAGTCGCCACGACCAGCGCAGCACTCCGACGTTGAAGTCGAACAGTGGGCGCGGATGCCGCCCGGTGAACAAGATGGCGACTCCGGCGGCGATCGTCACGAGCGGATACACCAGGTACAGGCCGATCAGGATGGGATAGTGCGGCAGCGCTAGCGCGCACCATTTGACGAGCCAAAGCCGGTGCGAAGGCGCGTCGAGGTCGCTTCGTACCCGCACAGGGCTGTGCCCGAGAACGGGCTCGACAACGCCGTCCATACCTTGATTACGGCGGCGAACCTCGCTGGGTTCAGATCTTGCGCGCGCTCGCGGTGGCTTGGTCGACTTCCCAGTAGGCGCGCAGCGCCAGCAGCTTGCCGTCGTTGTCGGCTTTATAGGTGAACACTCCTTCGGCGGTGACCTGGTGGCCCGCCGCGGTGATCAGGATGTGGCCGACATTGGCTTCTTCGTTGCCGCATTGGTAGGTGTGGCTGAAGACGAACTCGATCTTGTCGGTCGGCGCTATCGCCTTGTCCCAGAATGCCGAGATAGCGTCGCGGCCGCGATGGCCCTTGCCTTCGGGGTCGAAGTGCGAGGGGCCGATGGGGTCTTCGACGATCGCGTCGTCGGCGAACACTGCCAGCCAGGCCTCTTTGTCGCGGGCCCCTACGGCGTCGCGGGAGCGCTTGCCGGCCAGGTGTGCTGGAGAGTCAGCCATATCAGTCCTGCCATCCTGAGTGAATGTAGGTGTCGGCCCAACGCTTCAAGGAGTCTTGCTTCTTGTCTAGCGGCGCGTCGGTCCCGAGGCCGTCCAGAAGCCACGGGATGGTGATGTAGTCGGTAACCCCTATCTCGGCGAGCTCGCGATGGCCGTCCACGCCGAACTTGTCGATGCACACCGCCTGGATCTCGAAAGGCAGTTCCGCACGGCCGTTTTCGGCGCGCAGCGCGTCGAGCTTGCCAATGGTTTCGGCGAGCTCCGCGTGCGTCATCATCGCGCTCGTCCAACCGTCACCGACCCGAGCAGCTCGGCGCAGCGCCACATCAGTGTGGCCGCCCACGTAGAACGGCACCGGTTCAGTGGGCGCCGGGCTCATCTGCAGGCGGTCAAAATCATAGAATTCGCCGTGGAATTCGACCATCCCGCCGGCCAGCACCAGCTTGATGACCTCGATCATCTCGTCGACGCGCTTGCCGCGTTTGGCGTAGGGAACGCCGCACCACTCGAACTCCTCCGGCGCCCAACCGATCCCGACGCCGAATCCGAACCGGTTGTTGGTCAGGTTAGCCACCGAGCCCACCTGGCGGGCCAGCAGCAGTGGGTTGCGCGAACCCAGCTTCATCACGTTCGTGTAGAACCGCAGTTTCGAGGTAACCGCGCCCATCGCACCCGCCAGGATCAGCGGGTCGACCCAGGGCGACTCCTCGTCGAACATCCGCTTGCCGTCGGCGGTGTAGGGGTAGTCGACGGACTGCTTTTCGAAATAGAAGATCGAGTCCGGCAGCGCGATCGAGTCGAACCCCACTTCCTCCGCGGTCTTGGCCAGTTCGGTCAGCTGGTCGATCTGGCCGAACGCGATACTGCAGGTGTATTTCACTTCTTGTCAGCTCCTACGACCCACATCGAGTAATACTGCGAGCCACCGCCGTAGGCGTGGCCGAGTGCCTTGCGCGCGCCCTTGACCTGGTGGTCGCCTGCCTTGCCCATCACTTGGATCGCCGCCTCGGCGAAGCGGATCAGGCCCGAGGCGCCGATCGGATTCGACGACAGCACCCCGCCGGACATGTTGAGCGGGATGCGGCCGCCGATCGCCGTCTCACCGGCTTCGGTGAGTTTCCACCCTTCGCCCTCGGCCGCAAAGCCCAAGTTCTCCAACCACATCGGCTCGAACCACGAGAATGGCACATAGATTTCGGCACAGTCGATCTCGTCGATCGGGCTGGTGATGCCGGCGGCTTTCCACAGCGCCTTGGCGGCGTCGCGCCCGGCCTGCGGGTTGACCTGGTCGCGGCCGGAGTACGCCAGCGGCTCGGTGCGCAGCGCGGTCGCGTGAATCCACGCCACCGGATGACCATCGGCGACTCGCTGGTCGCCGACGTCCTCGTTGCCGATCACCACCGCGCAGGCGCCATCGGACGACGGACAGGTTTCGTCGAATCGGATGGGATCCCACAGCATCTGCGACGACATCACCTTGTCCAGCGTGATGTCGGGTTGATGCAGATGCGCCAACGGATTCTTGGCGCCGTTCTGCCGATCCTTGACCGCCACCATGGCACCGATATGCGTCGGCGCGCCCGATCGGCGGATGTAGGAGCGCACGTGCGGGGCGAAATAGCCGCCTGCGCCCGCGCCCACCGGCTTGGTGAATGGCACCGGGATACTCAACGCCCACATGGCATTCGACTCGGACTGCTTCTCCCACGCCATCGCCAGCACGCGCCGGTATTTCCCCGACTGCACCAGGCTGGCTGCCACCACGCCGGTCGATCCGCCGACCGAACCCGCGGTGTGCACCCGGATCAGCGGCTTGTTGGTCGCGCCGACGGCGTCGGCCATGAACAGCTCCGGCATCATGACGCCCTCGAAGAAGTCCGGCGCCTTGCCGACGACGACCGCGTCGATGTCGTCCATCGTCGACCCGGAGTCGTCCAATGCCTTGTCGATGGCATCCCGAACCAGACCGTTCATCGAGACGTCCTGGCGTTTGGCGACATATTTCGTCTGGCCGGTGCCGAGCACCGCAGCGAGTTGGGGCGTCATGATTATTTCCCTTCCAGCACGGCGACGAGATTCTGTTGCAAGACAGGGCCGCCGGTCGCGTGCGCAAGCACCCGTCCTGCTGAGCCGTCGAAAATGTGTTGCGCCGCAAAGCCGATGCGTTCCAAGCCCGCGGAGAACATCGGGTTGGCCGCCAGCGCGCCGCCCGACGGGTTGACCTTTGTCGACGGCGGCAGGCCGATGGCCTCGGTCAGGATCAACTGCTGATGGGTGAACGGCGCGTAGATCTCCGCGACCTCGATCGAGCCGGCGTCACCGCCCGTCGCGGCCTTCGCCGATGCCGCAGTTGACGGTGACGCTGGTCAGCTCCCGGGCGCCGAGCACCGGGGTTTCGATGCGATGCTCGATCCCGGTGATCCAGGCCGGGTTCTTGCGTAGCTCGCGAGCCCTGTCGCCGGCCGCCAGCACGATCGCCGCTGCGCCGTCGGTGATCGGCGCAATGTCGTGGCGCCGAAGCGGATCCGCGAAGTACGGGCGGGACAGCAGCTCGTCGATGCTCTTCGCCGGCTTCTCCGAGTCGGTGCGGCCGGCAGCCGCGAACGAGTCCAGCGCCACCTGGGCCATCTGCTCGGCCGTCCACTTGCCGGCGTCCAGGCCGAACCGGGCCTGCAGTCCCGCCATCGACACCGAGTCCGGCCACAGCGGCGCGACGGTGTACGGGTCGGTCTGCATCGCCAGCACCCGGCGCAGCGTGCCTGCCGACGACTTGCCGAACCCGTAGACCAGCGCGGTGTCCACCTCACCGGTCAGCAGCTTGATGTAGGCCTCGTACAGCGCCCACGCAGCGTCCATCTCGACGTGTGACTCGTTGATCGGCGGCACCGCGCCGATCGAGTCGATCGCTGAGATGAACGAGAATGCCCGGCCGGCAAGGTAATCCGACGATCCGGAGCACCAGAAGCCGATATCGGTCTGCTGGAGTCCGAGCTCGGAGTACAGCGCCTGAAAACACGGCATGAGCATCTCGACGCCGTTGGTGGTGCCGTCGGTGCGGCGCACATGCGGCGCATGGGCGAATCCGACGACAGCGATATCGCGATCGGTCACGTTTATTTCCCTTTACAGGTGGTGCTTGTAGGTGTCGTACTCGGCGTCGGGTTCGCCGGTGGGCTTGAAGTATTCGATGTTGTCGATGCCCAGGCCCCATTCCTCGCGGGGCTTCCACACCGCCTCGACCCGCATGCCCATCCGGACCTCGGTCGCGTCGATCTCCTGAATCAGGTGCAGGAACGCGATATCGGCTCCGTCGAGCAGCACGTAGGCCGCGACGTACGGCGGCTTGATGCGCTGGCCGGCGAACGGGATGTTGATGATCGCGAACGTCGTCACGGTGCCCTTGTCCGGCAACTCGATGAAGTTGTCGAGTTCCAGGCCGGTCGCCGGGTCGGCTTCCTTGGGCGGGAAGTAGACCTTCCCGTCCTTGCCGGTACGGGCGCCCAGCAGCTTGCCCTCTTCCAGTGCGCGCAGGAACGCGGTCTCGGGAAGTGAAGCGGTGTGCTGGATTTCGATGCTGCTCGGCGTTATCTGGACCGTGACCGGCTCGCGATCGTCGGAAGCGTCGGGCACTGCCTCGGCCTCGTCTCCCAGCGCGAAGTAGGCGATGTCGGTGATCGCACCCGCGGGCTCGTCGGCCCAGTGCACGTGCACCCGCGCACCGCTGCTGATCGCGTCGGACGATCCGGCGTCTACCGCGTGCAGCAGCGGAACGTCGGCGCCGTCGAGTGTGATCAGCGCCCAGGCGAACGGGCGGTCCAACGGTTGTCCCTCGAGTGGTTCGGGCTGCCAGGTCCACGACACCACGGTCCCGACGGCGGCCACCGGCACGATCTCGGTCAATGGCTCGTAGGTCACCGGGTCGAATTCGGCGGGCGGGACGTAGACCCGGCCATCCGAGCCTCGGGCGCCGACGATGCGTCGCTCGCGCAGGGCGGTGAAGAACTGACTGAGGGTGGGGCCGACTGAACGGGTGTAGTCGAACGACAGCTTCAGAGGCGCCGAGAGTGGCTTCTGATGGGTATCGATCTGCACCGGGCTGCTTTGGCTGGTGGTCACAGTGTCGAGTAGAACAGGTTCTAAGAATGGATTCAAGATAGGGTCGAGACCTGCAAGGAAGGCGGACGCATGAAGCTCGGACTCCAGCTGGGATATTGGGGCGCTCAGCCGCCTGACAACCACCCCGAACTCGTGGCCGCGGCCGAGGACGCCGGCTTCGATGCGGTGTTCACCGCCGAGGCGTGGGGATCAGACGCCTACACACCGCTGGCCTGGTGGGGCTCGTCGACGCACCGGCTGCGGCTGGGCACGTCCGTCGTGCAGCTCTCCGCCCGCACGCCGACCGCCTGTGCAATGGCCGCATTGACCCTCGACCACCTCAGCAGGGGCCGGCACATCCTGGGTCTCGGCGTCTCGGGCCCGCAGGTGGTGGAGGGCTGGTACGGCCAGGCATTTCCCAAGCCGCTGGCCCGGACCCGCGAGTACGTCGACATCATCCGGCAGGTGTGGGCCCGCGACAAGCCGGTGACCAGCGACGGCCCGCACTACCCGCTGCCGTTGAAGAGCGAGCGCGCAACCGGTTTGGGCAAGCCGCTCAAGCCGATCACCCATCCACTGCGCTCCGACATCCCGATCATGCTGGGCGCCGAAGGGCCGAAGAATGTGGCGCTGGCCGCCGAGATCTGCGACGGCTGGCTGCCGATCTTCTACACGCCGCGGATGGCCGACACCTACAACGAATGGCTGGACGAAGGGTTCGCCCGCCCGGGTGCGCGCCGCAGCCGCAAAGACTTCGAGATCTGCGCGACGGCCAACATCGTCATCACCGAGGACCGCTCAGCCGCGTTCGCCGCGATGAAGCCTTATATCGCGCTCTACATGGGCGGGATGGGTGCCGAGGACACCAACTTCCACGCCGACGTGTATCGCCGGATGGGCTACGCCGAGGTGGTCGACGAGGTCACCGCGCTGTTCCGCAGTGGACACAAGGACGGCAAAGAACGTGCCGCCGAAATCATCCCCGACGAGGTGATCGACGATGCCGCGATCGTCGGGGACGTCGACTACGTGCGTAAGCAGATCAAGGCCTGGGAGGCCTCCGGCGTCACCATGATGGTGGTGTCCGGCCGCAGTACAGAGCAGGTCCAGGAGTTGGCGGGCCTGGTCTGACCCGGTCCTTGCGGTGGGTTAGAACACGTTCTAGCGTGGCGATCGCAAGCTCGGCGACGCCGGGCGCAGCGGGTCGCCACAAGATTGGAGTCCGATGACAACTTCGCAGCACACCATCGCGGGCACGGTACTCACGATGCCGGTGCAGATCCGCAGGGCAAACCAGCACATGGCGATGTTCTCTGTCGATGCCGACGCTGCGCAGAGGATGATCGATTACAGCGGTCTGCGGGTCTGCCGCTACGTGCCCGGACGCGCGATCGTGATCCTGATGTTGATGCACTACATCGACGGCGACTTGGGCCAGTACTACGAATTCGGCACCAGCGTGATGGTCAACCCACCGGGTTCCAACGCGAGCGGGCCCCGCGCCCTGGGGTCGGCCGGCGCCTTCATTCACCACCTGCCCGTCGACCAGGCGTTCACGCTGGAAGCCGGCACCAAGATCTGGGGCTACCCGAAAGTCATGGCGGACTTCACCATTCGCGAGGGCCGCCAGTTCGGATTCGACTGCAGCGTCGACGGGCAGCTGGTGGTCGGCATGGAGTTTCGCCGCGGCCTGCCGATTCGGTTGACCCCGCGTACTCAGACGCAGCGCAGCTACTCGCATCGCGACGGCGTCACGCTCGAGACCTCGTTTGAACACACGCTCGACGGTGTGCGCAATCGATCTGGCGGAGTGCGCATCTGGCTCGGCGATCATCCCTACTCGAAAGAGCTCGCGTCGCTGGGCCTTCCGAAGCGCGCGATGTTGAATAGTTCGGTTGACCACGTACAAATGACATTCGGCGATGCTCAGGAGATCTCATGACGACGTTGGAGACCAAGCCAGATGTCGACTTGACGGACGGCAACTTCTACGCCGACCGGCAGACATCACGCGAGGCCTATCGCTGGATGCGCGCGAACCAACCGGTGTTCCGCGACCGCAACGGCCTGGCCGGCGCGACCACCTATCAGGCCATCATCGACGCCGAGCGCAACCCGGAGCTGTTCTCCAACACCGGCGGCATCCGTCCCGATCAGCCCGGCATGCCGTACATGATCGACATGGACGACCCGTCACATCTGTTGCGCCGCAAGCTGGTCAACGCCGGCTTCACCCGTAAGCGGGTGACGGAGAAGGAGCCGTCGATCGGCCGACTGTGCGACACGCTGATCGACGCGGTCTGCGAGCGCGGTGAGTGCGACTTCGTCCGCGACATCGCAGCCCCGCTGCCGATGGCGGTGATCGGCGACATGCTCGGCGTGCTGCCCGAAGAGCGCGGCATGCTGCTGAAGTGGTCCGACGATCTGGTCAGTGGGCTGAGTTCACACATCGACCCGACCTCGGAGATAGCCGTGAACGTGATGAATGCGTTCGCGGCGTATACCGAATTCACCATGGGCATCATCGCGAAGCGTCGCGGCGAGCCCACCGACGACCTGTTCTCCATCCTGGTCAACTCCGAAGTCGAGGGACAGCGGATGTCCGACGACGAGATCGTCATGGAGACCCTGCTGATCCTCATCGGCGGCGACGAAACCACCCGGCACACCTTGTCCGGCGGCACCGAACAGTTAGTGCGTCACCGCGATCAGTGGCACGCGCTGGTGTCCGACCGGACGCTCCTGCCCGTAGCGATCGAGGAGATGCTGCGCTGGACGTCGCCGGTGAAGAACATGTGCCGAACATTGACTGCCGACAACGATTTTCACGGCACCGAGCTGCGTGAGGGGGAGAAGATCATGCTGCTGTTCGAGTCGGCGAACTTCGACGAGAAGCAGTTCGAAACGCCCGAGCAATTCGACATTCGGCGAGACCCCAACGGCCACGTAGCTTTTGGCTTCGGCACCCACTTCTGTCTGGGAAACCAGTTGGCCCGCATGGAGTTGAGGCTGATGACTGATCGGGTTCTCGAACGGTTGCCCGATCTAAGGCTGGCCGACGGTGGCGACGTATTGCCTTTGCGCCCCGCCAACTTCGTCAGCGGCCTGGAGTCGATGCCGATGGTCTTCACGCCCAGTTCCCCGCTGCTCGGCTAGCGCGTCGAGCGTGAAACTGTTGCGAGAAATCGGCGCAAAACTCGCAACAGATTCACTTTCGGCGATTCCAGACGGCCTGAACCCGGGCAACGACGCCGCCCTCAGTGTCTTCGGCAGTAACCCTAATGTGCGACCAGCCTAGGTCGGCCAGTGCTGCGGCGCGTCTGATGTCCTTATTGAATTGACGTCGGTCGGTGCGGTGGTGGTCGCCCTCGTACTCAACCGCGAGTTTCATTTCCTCCCAGCCCATGTCCAGAACTGCGACCAGTTGGCCGTATTCGTCGTGGACCGGGATCTGGGTCTGAGGAGCGGGGAACCCTGCGCGGATGAGCAGTAGGCGCAGCCAGGTTTCGCGAGGCGACTCGGCCCCGGCGTCGACGAGGCTCAACGCACGGCGCGCTCGCCGGATGCCGCGGCGACCCTTGTAGCGCTCGGCGAGTAGCTCGATGTCGGCCATTTTGAGATCCGTCGCGCGTGCTAGCGCATCGATCGAGGACACGGCCTGACCAAGACGGAACCGACACGCGATATCGAGGGCAGTTCGTGCCGGATTGGTCGCTGTCATCCCTGCCAATGGAACGAGTTCGTCGTCTTCGATGCGGTCTGACCACGGCCGGATATTCGCCGGGGCGTGCCGATTGTCGTGGATGATCTCAGCCGGTCGACCCGCATCAATCCATTTCGCGCCCTGCAGTGCCGACGCCGAATGACCTGCGATCACGCCTCGCCGCTTGGACCACAGCCAGGCGGCCCGGGCGCGCCTGATGGCCGTGAGCTCAATTTCGCGGGGCACGAAGATATCGCGGTGAATTGCCACAAATCCAGTTCGGAGTTCATACGCCGTCAGCGCGCCCGAGGCGACTGCCTCGCTCCCGACGAATGGTGTTCGCACAAGACGAGTGTGCCGATTGCCGCCGACAGGTCGGCGAGCGTGAAACTGTTGCGAGAAATCGGCGCAAAACTCGCAACAGTTTCACACTCGGCGCAAGAACGGTTAGCGGTTTTTGAACTGCGGGGCGCGCTTCTCTTTGAAGGCCAACGGGCCTTCTTTGGCGTCGTCGGACAGGAAGACGCCGATGCCGAGTTTGGTGTCGATCTTGAACGCGTCGTTCTCGTGCAGGCCTTCGGTTTCGCGGATCGAGCGCAGGATCGCCTGCACGGCCAGCGGCCCGTTGTTGGCGATCACGTCGGCGATCTCGAGCGCCTTCTCCAGCGCGGTGCCGTCGGGAACGACGTAGCCGATGAGCCCGTAGGACAGGGCTTCGGCGGCGGTGATGTGCCGTCCGGTCAGCAGCAGATCGGCGGCGATCGTGTACGGGATCTGGCGGACCAGGCGCACCGCGGAGCCGCCCATCGGGTACAGGCTCCACTTGGCCTCAGAGATGCCGAACTTGGCACTCTCGCCCGCGATGCGAATGTCGGTGCCCTGCAGGATCTCGGTGCCGCCGGCGATGGCCGGCCCTTCGACCGCCGCGATCAGCGGCTTGGTCAGCCGTCGACCCTTAAGCAGAGCGTCGATTCGCGACGGGTCGTAGCTGCCGTCTTTGAACGAGTCGCCCGGCGGGCGCGCCGTCGCGGCCTTGAGGTCCATCCCCGCGCAGAAGTAGCCGCCGGCCCCGGTCAGGATGCAGCAGCGGATGTCGGGATCGGAGTCGACGCGGTCCCAGGCCTCGACCATGATCGAGAGCATCTCGGTGGAAAGCGCGTTGCGGGCCTCAGGACGGTTCAGCGTCAGGATCAGGGTGTGTCCGCGCTGCTCAATGAGGGCATCGGCGTCTTTTTCGGACTCGCTCACGGGTGATCGCCTTCCTGCGCGCCGGCGTGAAACTTGTCAGGAAATGTAACACGTTCTAATTTAGGGTCCGTGGCCCTGAATATTGCCGACTTGGCGGAGCACGCCATCGATGCCGTCCCTGACCGTGTAGCCCTGATCTGCGGCGAGGAGCAACTGACCTACGCCCAGCTCGAGGAGAAGGCCAACCGCCTCGCGCACTACCTGCAGGAGCAGGGCGTGAAGAAGGACGACAAGGTCGGCCTCTACTGCCGCAACCGCATCGAGATCGTCATCGCGATGGTGGGGATCGTCAAGGCGGGCGCGATCCTGGTCAACATCAACTATCGCTACGTCGAGGGCGAACTGCGCTACCTGTTCGAGAACTCCGACATGGTCGCGCTGGTGCACGAGCGGCAGTACTCCGAGCGGGTCGCCAATGTGCTACCGGATACCCCCAACGTCAAGACGGTCCTGGTGATCGACGACGGCTCCGACGTTCCCGACGCTGCGTACCAGAGCTACGGCGGCGTCGAGTTCTACGCCGCTGTCGCCGACAGCTCGCCCGAGCGTGATTTCGGCCCCCGCAGCGCCGACGACATCTACCTGCTGTACACCGGCGGCACCACCGGATTCCCGAAAGGCGTGATGTGGCGCCACGAGGACATCTACCGGGTGCTGTTTGGTGGAACCGACTTCGCCACAGGCGAATTCATCAAAGACGAGTACGACCTGGCCAAGGGTGCGGCGGCCAACCCGCCGATGGTCCGCCACCCGATTCCGCCGATGATCCACGGCGCTACCCAATCGGCGACCTGGATGTCGATCTTCTCGGGCCAAACCACCGTTCTCGCACCGGAATTCAATGCCGACGAAGTCTGGCGCACGATCCACGACCACAAGGTGAATTTGCTGTTCTTCACCGGCGACGCGATGGCGCGGCCGCTCTTGGACGCGCTGCTGGCGCACCAGGACAAGGGGAACGAGTACGACCTGTCGTCGCTGTTCCTGCTCGCGTCCACCGCGGCGCTGTTCTCGCCGAGCATCAAAGACAAGTTCCTCGAGTTGTTGCCCAACCGGGTCATCACCGACTCGATCGGCTCGTCGGAGACCGGGTTCGGCGGAACCAGCATCGTCGCGAAGGACGCTCCGCACAGCGGCGGCCCGCGTGTGACGATCGATCACCGGACCGTCGTCCTCGACGACGACGGCAACGAGGTCCAACCGGGTTCCGGAGTCCGCGGATTCATCGCCAAGAAGGGCAATATTCCGGTCGGCTACTACAAGGACGAGAAGAAGACCGCCGAGACTTTCCAGACCATCAACGGCGTCCGCTACGCCATCCCCGGCGACTTTGCGACTGTCGAAGAGGACGGCTCCGTCACGATGCTGGGCCGTGGTTCAGTGTCGATCAACAGTGGTGGCGAGAAAATCTACCCGGAAGAGGTCGAGGCTGCGTTGAAGGGCCATCCCGACGTCTTCGACGCCCTGGTCGTCGGTGTGCCAGACCCGCGCTACGGCCAGCATGTGGCCGCCGTCGTGCAAGCACGACCCGGTGCACGGCCGGCGCTTTCCGACCTGGACTCGTTCGTCCGTGCCGAGATCGCGGGATACAAAGTGCCACGCAGCCTTTGGCTTGTCGACGAGGTCAAGCGCTCGCCGGCGGGCAAGCCCGACTACCGGTGGGCCAAGGAGCAGACCGAGGCGCGGCCGGCCGACGACGTGCACGCCGCCCACGCGACCGCTTGACCGACTTCGTCAAGAGTCATCGCGGGGCGCCGGTCGGCTTCTTCGAATGTGAAGCCGCTGGGTTGCAATGGCTTTCGGCGGCGGACGGCGGTGTGCCGTGCGTGCCGGTCATCTCGGTGGGCGCGACGAGTCTGGTCCTGCGCCGGTTGGAGTCGGTGCCTCCCAGTCCGGAGGCCGCGTTTGAGTTCGGCTCTCGGCTCGCTGTCACGCACGATGCGGGCGCCGCGGGGTTCGGCGCCGGCCCCGACGGCTGGGACGGGCCTGGGTTTTTCGGTCCGCTGACCCAGCCGCTACCGATGTTGCTGCGGCCGTGTCAACGCTGGGGCGAGTTCTATGCCGACGAGCGACTGGCGCCCATGGCCGAGCTGGCGGCGCCGCGCTTGGACACCGCGACGCGTACCGCGGTCCACGACGTGGCGACACGTTGCCGGGCCGGTGACTTCGACGACGACGACCCCCCGGCCCGGCTACACGGTGACCTGTGGGGCGGCAACGTGATGTGGACCCCCGACGGCGTAGTGCTCATCGACCCCGCGGCGCACGGCGGCCACCGCGAGAACGACCTGGCCATGCTCGCGTTGTTCGGCTGCCCGCATTACGACGCGATAGTCGACGGCTACCAGCGAGTGCGCCCGCTGCAACCGGGCTGGCGCGCACGCATCGGCCTGCACCAGCTCTTCGCGCTGCTCGCACACGTCGTGTTGTTCGGCGGTGGGCATGCGCAACGGACTGGTGTCTGTGCCCGGTCCGCGTTGGCCCTGTGACCGGCTCTACAGTCGAAGCGTGAATGGTGCGCAGGCTCTGATCAACACGCTGGTCGACTCCGGGGTGGACGTGTGCTTCGCCAACCCTGGTACGTCCGAGATGCACTTTGTCGCGGCACTGGATTCGGTTCCCCAAATGCGCGGCGTGCTGGCGCTTTTCGAAGGTGTGGCGACAGGAGCCGCCGATGGCTACGCGCGCGTCGCCGGCCGGCCCGCCGCCGTCCTGCTGCATCTGGGCCCCGGTCTGGGCAACGGTCTGGCCAACCTGCACAACGCCCGTCGCGCCCGCGTCCCGATGGTGGTGGTCGTCGGCGACCACGCCATGTATCACAAGAAGTACGACGCCCCGTTGGAATCCGACATCGACGCGCTCGCCGGCACCGTGTCGGGTTGGGTGCACCGGTCGACCAGCACCGCCGATGTCGGGGTCGACGCGGCACAGGCGGTAGCCGCGAGCCAGGCCGGTGCGCAGATCGCAACGCTGATCTTGCCCGCCGACGTGTCCTGGTCCGAGGGAGCCCGGGTCGCGATGGAATTGCCGGCCCAGTCGGCGGCCGCCGATCCGATGCTGGCGCCCGAGGTGCTAGAGGTGCTGCGCTCGGGCGAGCCCACGACGATTCTGATTGGCGGAGACGCCACTCGACGGCCCGGCCTGGCTGCGGCGACGCGGATTGCACAGGCCACCGGTGCACGTTTGCTCTGTGAGACATTCCCGACGCGCCTGGAGCGCGGTGCCGGGGTTCCCGCCATCGACCGGCTCGCCTACTTCGGCGAGGCCGCGCTGGCCCAACTCGACGGCGCCAAGCATCTGGTGCTGGCCGGTGCCAAGTCGCCGGTGTCGTTCTTCGGCTACCCCGACAAGCCAAGCGACCTGGTTCCCGCCGGCTGCGAGGTACATGTGCTCGCCGAATACACCGGCGCCGCAGACGCATTGACCACGCTGGCCGACCAGCTGGCACCGGGAACTTCCGCACCCGTCGCAGAACTCGCCCGCCCGCAAATGCCAACGGGTGCGCTGACCGCGGTGTCGGTGGCAGACGTAGTGGGCGCGTTGATGCCCGAGAACGTGATCGTCGTCGACGAATCCAACACCTCCAGCATTCCGCTGACCGCGGCAACCGCAGGCGCACCCGCGCACGACTGGTTGACCCTGACCGGCGGCGCCATCGGCTACGGAATCCCGGCAGCCGCAGGAGCCGCGGTGGCCGCGCCGGACCGCCCCGTGCTTTGTCTCGAGTCGGATGGCTCTGCGATGTATACGATTTCGGGCCTGTGGACCCAGGCGCGGGAGAACCTCGACGTCACGACGGTCATCTACAACAACGGCGCCTACGACATTCTGCGGCTCGAGCTCCAACGGGTCGGAGTCGGGTCGGCGCCAGGCCCCAAGGCGCTTGATCTTCTCGACTTATCACGTCCGACAATGGATTTCGTCAAGTTGGCCGAAGGCATGGGAGTGCCGGCGCGACGGGCCACCACCATAGCGGAATTCGCCGACGCGCTACGCACGGCCTTCGCGGAACCCGGGCCGCATCTGATCGATGCGATCGTGCCGTCAATCCTCGGCTAGGGCCCTGTCGACAATCCAGTCGGCAAGCGTGGTGACGACGTCGACCCCTGCTTCGTATCCGCCGTCGCTGACTTCGGCCGCGAGCGCAACACCGGTGGTTTCGGACACGATCGCGAATTGGCGGACCAAGTAGTCGCTGCCGAGTCCTGGACCCCAACCGCCTTTGGCGGCAAAGCCTTTCGCGGCCAGGCCCCAGCGGTGATCGGTGCTCAGGTTCTGCATCAGGTCGACGACGCTCGATGCTCCGGCTACCTGCGACAGTCCGGCGGCGAACCTGGCCTGGTCGGCCAGCGACCATCGCGTTTGACCGAACGGGGTGAATTCGGCGCGCAAGCGGCGGGATTCGACCGCGGTGACGGGATCACCCGCTTCTCGGATCACGGACTGCACAAGCTGCGCTGCTGAATCGCCGAGCTGCGACCACAGTTCCTCAGCGGCGGCGTTGTCTGATCGGGTGATGGCCGCTGTCAGCTGATCGGGACTCGCCACGTCTGCCCGCAACGCGGCGATGGCAAGTGGCACCTTGATGGTGGACCAGGCCACGCCGGTAGACCATCCTCCGAAGCAAATGGCTTCAGCAGCAACAGAAGCGATCGCGACACCCACCTTCGCCGGCATCGATTGCGTCAATGCCTCAAACTCGGGGTCCAGTGCGTGGTTCATAGTGTCTAAACGGATATGACTAGCGGGGAATGGGCACAACCGGGTCGGCGCAGTCCAGACCCTCGGCCGACAGTTGCCTCTTGAGCACCTTGAAGGTCGCCGTCCGCGGCAGATTCGTACTGACCCGGACATAGGACGGCCACTGCTTGGGGCCCAGGTCTGTCTGCTCGGCCAGGAATACGCGATATTTCTCCGCGTCGAATTCGGCACCGGGCGCGAGCACCAACGCGGCCATCACCTGGTCGCCGACCGCGGGATCCGGCACGGCGTAGACAGCTACCTCGGTCACGTCTGGATGGCGGGCCAGCACTCGCTCGATCGGCGCAGTGCCGAGGTTTTCGCCGTCGACCCGCAACCAATCGCCGAGACGGCCGGCGAAGTAGGCGTAGCCGGCCTCGTCGCGGTAGGCGAGATCGCCGCTGTGGTAGATCCCGCCCGCCATCCGCTGCTCGTTGGCCTCGGGGTCGTTGTAGTAGCCCTCGAAACGTCCTGCGCCGGTGATGTTTACCAACTCCCCGACCGCACCGACCGGACACGGCTGTCCGGTGTCGACATCGACGATCTGGATCTCGTCGGGCAGTGGACCCAATGCGCCTGATGGCGTCTCGGGTGTGCGACCGATGGCGATCCCGCCTTCGGTCGATCCGAAGCCGTCGATGACGCGGCAGCCGAATCGCACCCCAAAACGCTCGATGTCCGCGGGTGCGCCCTCGTTGCCGTACACCGCCCGCAACGGATTGTCGGCATCGTCCGGACTTTCCGGCTGAGCCAGCACGTACGACAGCGGCTTGCCCACGTAATTTGCGTAGGTGGCGCCGTAGCGGCGGATGTCCGGCAGAAAGCCCGATGCGGAGAACTTGCGCCGCAACACCATTGACCCTCGGCAAGCAAGCGCGACCGCCCAACCGACTAACACGGCGTTGGAATGGAACAAGGGCATCGACGCGTAACAGATATCGGCCGGGCCGAGGGTGAACCGATCGGACATTGTCACGCCCGCGATCGCCACCTTGCCGTGGCTGCACATCACCGCTTTGGGGTTGCCGCTGGTGCCGGAGGTGAAGATCAGCATGAACAGGTCGTCAGGTGACACCGATTGGAACCGCACCGGAGCATCGCGGTAGGCGGCCACCTCGTCCGACCACGTGCCGGAGTCGACGTTGATGTGGTCGATATCGCCAAGTGTTGCAGCAGAACTGGAGTCGGCCAACACCAGCTGGCAATCACCGTGCGCGATGTCGTGGGCCAACGCCTCGCCCCGGCGCACCGGATTGAGGCCCACCGGGATGATCCCCGACATCCCCGCCGCCACCAACACCGAGGAGAAGAACGGGGTGTTCTCCAGCAGCACGCCGACATGCGGCGGCCGGCCCGGGTCGAGCCGTGCGCGCAAAGCCGATGCGACCGCAGCTCCCTGCCGGAGATGCTCACGCCAACTGACGAACGAATCCTCGAAATAGACCCCCCGGTCGTCGATATCGACCAGCGGTGCCAGCAGATCGGCGACGGTGGGAAGCGTGTCCACAGCTAGGCGGGGGTGTCCGCCAACTCACGGCCGATCTTCAGTAGCTGCCCGGTCGCACTGCCCAACGCGAACTCGGTTTGCTTGGCGGCCAGGAAGTACCGGTGAACCGGATGGTCGGTGTCGATGCCGACACCACCGTGGATGTGAACGATGCTGTGCGCCACCCGGTGTCCGGCATCCGCGGCCCAGAAAGCCGCGGTGGCCACCTCGGTGTCGGCGGGCAGGTCCTCGCTGAGCCGCCACGCCGCCTGGGTTAGCGTCAAACGCAGGCCTTTGACGTCGATGTAGCTGTCCGCCAGTCGCTGTCCCACCGCCTGGAAGCTGCCGATCGGGCGGTCGAACTGCTCACGCTCCCGCGCGTACTCGGCGGTCATCTGCAATCCGCGTTCCAGCACACCGAGCTGAAATGCGCTGTGGCCCAGCACGCCCAGCGTCTTGATCCAGCCAACGACGTCCGCACCGCCGACCACGCGCCCGGCAGGCAGCTCGACACCGTCCAGCCGCAGGTGCCCGATGCTGCCCAGGCCAGTGGTGTCCAGGGCCGTAACTGTGACACCGGGGTCATCGATGGAAATCAGGAAAACCGAAGTACCCGAATCGGTTTCGGCAGGTACCAAGAAGGCGTCGGCCACCGGTCCGTAGGCGACCTGGGTGCGGGTTCCGGTCAATCGATAGTGGTCGCCGGCGGCCACGGCCTGCACCGGTCCGTCGCCCATCTCGCCGTCCAACGCCACGGCGAGGATCTTCGAGCCGGTCACCGCTGGGACGCCCCATTGCTGTTGCAGCTCAGCCGGTCCGAAGCGGGCCAGCGCCCCGGCGGCCAGCACTACCGAGTCCAGGTAGGGGACCGCTGCGAGTTGGCGGCCCAGGGCGACCAGCACGGCGACCTCTTCGAGGACGCCGAATCCACCTCCGCCCAACGACTCCGGTGCGGCGGTGGACAGGATGTCGGCGTCGACCAATTTGCTCCACAGATCGCGGTCGAATCGCTGCTCGAGGCCATCGAGCTTGCGCTGATGCTCAGGCGTGCACACCGCGTCGACGATGGTAGTGACCAGGCCGCCGAGATCCTGGGCGGCTTCGGTTGTCGAGAAGTCCACGGGTTCTCCTCCTCTAATTCGTTTAGCGGTTGGCTCGGGGCAGGCCGAGCGCCACCATGCCGATGATGTCGCGTTGCACCTCATTGGTGCCGCCGCCGAAGGTCAGGATCAAGCACGCCCGGTGCATCCGCTCGACCCGTCCGCGCAGCAGCGCGCCGGGCGAATCCTGGCGCACGGTCGCCGCGGTGCCGAGTACCTCCATCAGCAACCGGTAGGCCTCGGTGGCCAGCTCGGTGCCGAACACCTTGGCTGCCGAGGCGTCCGCCGGTGACGGTGCTGATTCCACCGAGGCCAGTTCCCAGTTGATCAGTTTGAGGACTTCGACCTTCGCGTGTACGCGGGCCAGGTTGAGCTGCACCCATTCCGAGTCGATGAGCCGGGCGCCGGCGGCGTCTTTGGTGTTCTGCGCCCAGTCGCGAACCTGGTTGAGCGCCATGATGATTGGCATCGGCGACACTAGCGCGACGCGCTCGTGGTTGAGCTGGTTGGTGACCAGCTTCCAGCCGGCATTCTCCTCGCCGACCCGGTTCGCCACCGGCACACGGACGTCCTGGTAGTAGGTGGCACTGGTGTCCACACCCGACATGGTGTGCACCGGCGTCCAGGAGAATCCTTCGGCACTCGTCGGCATGATCAGCATGGAGATACCGCGGTGCTTCTTGGCTTCGGTATTGGTGCGGACCGCCAGCCAGACGTAGTCGGCGTAGGCGATCAAGCTGGTCCACATCTTCTGGCCGTTGACCACGTAGTCGTCACCGTCGCGCACTGCGGTGGTCCGCAGGTTGGCCAGGTCGGTGCCGGCGCCGGGCTCGGAGTAGCCGATCGAGAAGTGCAATTCGCCCGCGGCGATCTTGGGCAGGTAGAACTTCTTCTGCTCCTCGGTGCCGAAAGACATGATGGTCGGCGCGACGCTGTTGATCGTCAGGAACGGAACCGGCGCGCCGGCAATCGCGGCCTCGTCGGTGAAGATCAGCGAGTCCATCGGGGAGCGATCCTGGCCGCCATACTCTTTGGGCCAGTTCAGGGTCAGCCACCCGTCTTTGCCCATCTGGGCGACGGTCTCGCGGTAGATGTTGCCCTCGCCAACCTCACCCGACGTCGAGCTCAGCGCCTCGCGACGCTCCGGGGTGATCAGCTTGGTGAAGTACGAACGCAGCTCGCGACGCAGTTCTTCCTGCTCCGGGGTGTAACTGATGCGCATTCCGGCCGCCCTCCAGTAGTCAGTGAGTTCTCCGGCAGCCTGCATCAACGGCTACCCTTTCGCTTCCCTGGTTGTAACACGTTCTAGTCTGAGGGTCCAGCGACCGTTCCTCTGGACGCGACCGGGACTGGTCGTAAGGTGGGCATACCGTTGGAAAGCCACAGTCCTGGCTTGCGTCAAAGGAGGAAAGTCGTGCGGGTGAAAGTCGACCACGACCGGTGTGAGGGCAACGCGGTGTGCTTGGGAATCGCGCCGGATATCTTCGATCTCGATGACGAGGATTACGCGGTGGTGAAGGCCGACCCAGTGCCGGCCGACCAGGAGTCACTGACAGAGCAGGCAATCGCAGAATGCCCGCGAGCCGCCTTGATACGCGAAGACTAGAGGTATTCATAAATTGACTAGCAGCACGAACGCGATCGACCTGTCCGGGAAGGTTGCGGTGGTCACCGGCGCGGCCGCGGGACTGGGCCGCGCCGAGGCGATCGGCTTGGCCCGCGCCGGCGCGACCGTCGTCGTCAACGACATTGCCGCCGCGTTGGACGCCTCCGACGTGATCGACGAGATCACCTCAGCCGGCTCCAAGGCTGTCGCCGTCGCAGGCGACGTCACCGAGCGCGACACCGCCGACGAATTGATCAGCACCGCCGACGGATTGGGCGGCCTGGGCATCGTGGTGAACAACGCCGGGATCACCCGTGACCGGATGTTGTTCAACATGTCCGACGAGGAGTGGGACGCGGTGATCGCCGTGCACCTGCGTGGTCATTTCCTGCTGACGCGCAACGCCGCGACGTATTGGCGGCAGAAAGCCAAGGACGCAGGAAATTCGGACGGCTCGATCTACGGTCGCATCGTCAACACCTCGTCGGAGGCTGGATTGACGGGTCCGATCGGACAGGCCAACTACGGCGCCGCCAAAGCCGGCATCATCTCGCTGACCCTGACCGCCGCTCGGGGACTGGGCCGGTACGGCGTGTGCGCCAACGCGATCGCGCCGCGGGCTCGAACCGCGATGACCGCCGACGTCTTCGGCGATGCGCCGCCTGACGGCGAGATCGACCCGCTCTCGCCCGAGCACGTCGTGACCTTGGTGAACTTCCTGGCGTCGCCGGCCGCCAAGGATGTGAACGGGCAAGTGTTCGTCGTATACGGCCCGCAGGTGACGCTGATGGCGGCCCCCACGGTCGAGCACCGGTTTGACGCAGATGCGCAGGCCTGGGAGCCCGGCAAGCTCAACACCGAACTCACGAAGTACTTTGCCGGCCGTGACCCGAAGCGCACGTTTTCGGCCATCGGATTGGTGGACTGAATTACCGGGCCGTGAGGCCCTCTGTATCGAATCGAACGCCACTAGAACACGTTTCAGAATGATCTAGGTCACAATGCCGCTGACCTGCGGCATTACTAACGTTTGTCTAATTTTGCCGTTCTTTGACACTGCGAACTTGTTCTAGTTACGATTGGCCGGCTCACGCGGATTGCCGCCGCTCAGAATCAAGCAAAGGCGGCGCGGCCGGGGACACAAGAGCTTCGCTCTGAAGGTGAATGACACCCCGCGCGAGAAGGGAACCACGTTGATCGAACTGCTCGCGGTTCCGGCTCGGGCCGTGGGCGGTTTCGTCGAGATGTCACTGGACACTTTCCGGAAGACCTTTCAGCGCCCGTTCCAGTTTCGTGAGTTCCTCGACCAGACCTGGATGATCGCCCGGGTTTCGCTGATCCCGACGCTGTTGGTGGCCATCCCGTTCACGGTTCTGGTGGCCTTCACCCTCAATATCCTTCTCCGCGAGATCGGCGCTGCCGACCTGTCCGGGGCGGGCACGGCATTCGGAACCATCACCCAACTCGGACCGGTCGTCACGGTGCTGGTGGTGGCCGGCGCCGGCGCCACCGCGATCTGCGCCGATCTGGGCGCGCGCACCATTCGCGAGGAAATCGACGCGATGCGGGTGCTGGGCATCGACCCGATTCATCGTTTGGTCGTGCCCAGGGTGCTGGCGTCGACGTTCGTCGCGCTGCTGCTCAACGGTCTGGTCTCGGCCATCGGTATCGCCGGTGGCTATGTCTTCTCGGTGCTGCTGCAGGGCGTCAACCCGGGCGCGTTCGTCAGCGGCCTGACGGTGCTGACCCACCTCGGCGAGGTGTTGCTCTCCGAGTTCAAGGCTTTGCTGTTCGGCGTCTTCGCCGGCCTGGTCGGTTGCTACCGCGGGCTGACGGTCAAGGGCGGTCCGAAAGGCGTCGGGGTCGCGGTCAACGAGACCGTGGTCTATGCGTTCATCTGCCTGTTCGTGATCAACGTGATCATGACGGCGATCGGCGTTCGGGTGCTGGCCCGGTGACCCGCCAATGAGTCGCGCCGATGACGAAGACGCCGGCTGGCCGGCGTTAAGGAGTGGCGCCCATGAGTTACGACGCCACGGTTCGCATTCGCCGGTTCCTCCACCGGTTCGCCGGCCCGATCGACACCTTCGGCGAGCAGGCGCTGTTCTACGGCGAGTCGATGCGATACATCCCGAACGCGCCGACCCGCTACCGCAAAGAGACCATCCGGCTGATTGCCGAAATGACCATGGGCACAGGCGCATTGGTACTCATCGGCGGAACGGTCGGTGTCGCAGCGTTTTTGACGCTCGCGTCAGGTGGTGTGATCGCGGTGCAGGGCTATGAGTCATTGGGCAACATCGGAATTGAGGCTCTGACCGGATTCCTCTCGGCATTTCTGAATGTCCGCATCGTCGCTCCGGTAGTCGCCGGGATCGCGCTTGCCGCGACCATCGGCGCCGGTACCACGGCGCAACTGGGCGCCATGCGGGTTGCCGAGGAAATCGATGCCATCGAGGCGATGGCGGTGCATTCGGTGTCCTACCTGGTGTCGACCCGGTTGATCGCGGGCTTGATCGCGATCGTCCCGCTGTATTCGCTTGCGGTGCTGGCCTCTTTCTTCGCCGCACGCTCCACCACGGTCTTCATCAACGGGCAGTCGGCCGGTCTGTACGACCACTACTTCAGCACCTTCCTGATTCCCACCGATCTGCTGTGGTCTTTCCTGCAGGCCATCGTGATGTCGATCGGAGTGATGCTGATCCATACGTACTACGGCTACAACGCTTCTGGCGGTCCGGTGGGTGTCGGTCTGGCGGTCGGTCAGTCGGTGCGCACCTCGCTGATCGTGGTCGTGGTCATTACTTTGTTCATCTCGCTGGCCGTCTACGGCGCGTCCGGTAATTTCAACCTCTCCGGGTAAGGGGGACAGTGGCAAGCACCGGTGCACAACGCACTCACGTCAGGCTGGCAGCGGCGCTGCTGGCCTCTCTGTTGGTGGCGTTTGTGGTGCTGACCTACCTGTCCTACACATCGGCCTTCTCGTCGATCGACACCGTCACTCTCACGACGCCGCGCGCCGGCCTCGAGATGGACCGCGGCAACAAGGTGAAGTACCGCGGTGTCCAGATCGGCAAGGTCGACGACATCAGCTACGCGGGCGAGCAGGCCCAGCTGCGGCTGGCCATCGATGGCGGCGAGTTGCACTACATCCCCTCCAACGCCGCCGTCCACATCGCCAGCAGCACCGTCTTCGGCGCCAAGTCGGTGGAGTTCATCCCACCCAGGGATCCGTCGCCTGCGGCACTGCGGCCGGGGGCACATCTGGCGGTCTCCGCGGTCTCGCTGGAAGTCAACACGCTGTTTCAGTCGCTGATCGGACTGCTGCAGAAGATCGACCCCGTCGAGTTGAACGGCACACTGAGCGCGCTGGCGGAAGGGCTGCGGGGGCACGGCCACGACCTGGGTGGCGTGCTCTCAGGCCTGAATACCTTGACCCAGCAACTCAATCCGAAGCTGCCGACCCTGCAGCAGGACTTCCGCAAGACCGCTGCCGTCGCCAACATCTACGCGGACGCCGCACCGGACCTGGTCACCGTTTTCAACAACACGCCCACGATCGCCAAGACCGTGGTGGATCAGCAGACCAACCTGAACACCAGCCTGCTGTCGGCAATCGGCTTGTCCAACAACGCTTACGACACGCTGGCGCCGGCCGAGCAGAATCTGATCGACGCGATCAAACGACTTCGCGCGCCGCTGAAAGTCGCCGCCGACTATTCGCCGGAATTTGGTTGCCTTTTCGGAGCCATCAACCGCGGTATCCAAGAATTCGCGCCCATCCTGGGCGTCAGGAAGGCCGGCCTGTTCACCTCGTCCAGCTTCGTCTTGGGCGCGCCGACCTACACGTATCCCGAGAGCCTCCCGAGGGTCAACGCGTCCGGAGGCCCGAACTGCCGTGGCCTGCCGGACCTGCCGACCAAGCAGACTGGTGGCTCCTGGTACCGCGCCCCATTCCTGGTGACCGACAACGCGAACATCCCCTACGAGCCGTTCACCGAGCTTCAGGTGGACGCCCCCTCAACGCTGCAGTGGTTGTTCCACGGCGCGTTCGCAGAGCGTGACGACTTCTGATGGACAGCTACGAATCCCAGCGCTCGATCATGGTCAAGGTCGGCATTTTCACCGTCACCATGCTGTTGGTGGCACTCGGTCTGGTGGTGACGTTCGGCGAGTTCCGCTTCGGCCCGTCGAACACCTACCACGCCAACTTCATTGACGCGACCCGGTTGAAGGGCAACCAGAAGGTTCGCATCGCCGGAGTGCCGGTCGGTGCGGTGAAGGAAGTCAAGCTCAACCCGAACAACACCGTGGACGTGGCTTTCACGGTGGACAAGCGCTACACGCTGTATTCGTCGACCCGCGCGTTGATCCGGTACGACAACCTGGTGGGCGACCGGTTCCTGGAAATCGCCTCGGGCCCTGGGGAATTGCGCAAGCTTTCGCCGGGAGGGACGATCGACCAGCGGCACACCCAGCCGGCGTTGGACCTCGACGCGCTCCTTGGTGGCCTGCGCCCGGTGCTCAAGGGGCTGGACGCCGACAAGATCAACACCATCAGCAGCTACGTGATCGATCTGCTGCAGGGCCAAGGCGGGGCGCTGTCCAACTTGCTGGCCAACACCAACGCGTTCGGGTCGACGCTCGGTGCGCGTGATCGCGCCATCGGCGACGTGATCACCAACCTGAACGCCGTGCTGGCCACCGTCGACGCCAAGGGGGCACAGTTCTCCGACACCGTCGACCAGTTGCAGAAGCTGATCACCGGACTGGCTGAGGGGCGCGACTCGATAGCCGGCGCGATCCAGCCGCTGGCCACCACCACGTCGGACTTGACCGACTTGCTGAAACACTCACGCCGACCGTTGCAGGGCACCCTGGAGAACCTCCGCCCGCTCGCCGGCGAAGTCAACGATCGACTGCCCGAAGTCAACAACGACATCGAGCAACTCGGCGAGGACTACCTTCGGCTGTCCGCGCTCGGCGCCTATGGCGCGTACTTCAACATCTACTTCTGCTCGGTGTCGCTGAAGATCAACGGCCCGGCCGGTAGCGACATCATCATCCCGATGGGTGGCCAGGTGGATCCGAGCAAAGGCAGGTGCGCTTTTGTCAACAAGTAGCACCCACCGCCGCGACCGCGACCCACTCCGCACCGGCATCTTCGGGGTGGTCCTCGTGGTGTGCGTCATCCTGGTCGCGTTCGGCTACACGTCATTGCCCTTCTGGCCGCAAGGCCGGGCCTACACCGCCTATTTCGCCGACGCCGGCGGGATCAACCCCGGCAACGACGTCTACGTCTCTGGCATCAAAGTCGGTAAGGTGCAAGCGGTTACGCTCGCCGGCGACAACGCCAAGGTCGCCTTCACCGTCGATCGCCACGTCAACGTAGGAAACGGTTCGTTGGCGGCGATCCGGACCGAGACCATCCTCGGGCAGCGCGCGGTTGCGATAACCCCGGCCGGAACGGGTATCGCCACCTCCATCCCGCTGAGCCGGACGACCACCCCCTACGCGCTGGGCTCCGCGCTGGAGGACCTGGGCCACAACGCCGGCGACCTGGACAAGGCTCAGTTCGAGAAGTCGCTGAAGGTGCTCACCGACGCTTTGCACGACGCCACTCCGCAGTTGCGCGGGGCGCTGGACGGCATCACCTCGCTGTCGCGCACCTTGAACACCCGGGATGAAGCACTGGAACAGCTTCTGGCGCACGCCAAATCAGTGACCGGCGTACTGGCCGAGCGCGCCGGGCAGGTCAACAAACTGATCGTCGATGGCAACCAGCTGTTCGGCGCGCTCGATGCACGCCGTGCCGCGCTGGCCGAGCTGATCTCCGGCATCGACGACGTCTCGGCACAGCTCTCCGGCTTCGTCGCCGACAACCGCAAGGAGTTCGGCCCCGCGCTGAACAAGCTCAACACCGTGCTCGACGACCTCAACGATCGCCGCGACTACATCAGCGAAGCGTTGAAACGCCTTCCCGCCTACGCGACCACGCTCGGCGAGGTGGTCGCCTCCGGGCCCGGCTTCAACGTCAACGTCTATGGCGTGATTCCCGCACCGATCGTCGGGATCATGTTCGACTCCGTCTTCCAGCCCGGCAAGCTGCCGGCCAGCTTCGCCGACTATCTGCGCGGCCTCGTCCAAGAGCGCTGGAAGTTGAGGCCGCAGTCGCCATGACATTTGCCTCCGCTATCCGGGAACGTCGCCGCGGCGTGCGGCTGACGTTAGTTGTGTTGCTTGCTGTTTCACTCGCCATGGGCGCGTATCTGGTCTGGCCGGGGCGCACCGGCAACAAGATCGTCGCCTACTTCACCTCCGCGGTCGGGTTGTACCCGGGCGACCAGATCCGCATCGTGGGTGTGCCGGTCGGCACGATCGAGTCGATCGAACCCCGCGCGGACGACGTCAAGATCACCATGTCGGTGGACCCCGACGTCAAGGTGCCGGCAGATGCTCGCGCCGTCATCATGTCGCCCAATCTGGTTGCGGCGCGGTTCATTCAGCTCGCGCCCGCATACACCAGCGGACCGGCGTTGCCCAACGGGGCAACCATCGCGCTGGCCAAGACCGCGGTCCCGGTGGAGTGGGACGAGGTCAAGCAGTCACTGACGGACCTGGCCAAGCAGCTCAGTCCCGCGGCCGGACAGCTGCAGGGTCCGCTGGGCAAGGTGATCAACCAGGCAGCCGACACGTTCAACGGCAAGGGCGATTCCTTCCGCTCCGCACTGCGTGAACTCTCCCAAGCCGCCGGCCGGCTCGGCGATTCACGCACCGACATATTCGGCACGATCAAGAACCTGCAGGTGCTGGTCGACGCGCTGTCGAAGAGCAACGAACAGATCGTGTCATTCGCCGGGCACGTGGCGTCGGTATCGCAGGTGCTCGCCAAGAGTTCGACGCACCTCGACAACACCCTCGGCACCCTTAATCAGGCGCTGATTGACGTCAAAGGGTTTCTGCAGCAAAACAACTCGACGTTGATCGGAACGGTCAACAAGCTCACCGACCTGACCCAGGTCTTGAGCGATCAGAGTGAAGACATCGAGCAGGTGCTGCACGTCGCCGGCCCCGGTATCGCCAACTTCTACAACATCTACGACCCTGCGCAGGGAACGCTGAACGGGTTGATCTCGATCCCCGAGTTCGCCAACCCGGTGCAATTCATCTGCGGCGGTTCGTTCGACACCGCGGCAGGTCTGTCCGGACCGGATTACTACAAGCGCGCGGAGATCTGCCGTGAGCGGCTGGGCCCGCCACTGCGCCGGCTGACCTTCAACTACCCGCCGTTCATGTTCCACCCGCTGAACATGATCACCGCCTACAAGGGCCAGATCCAATACGACACCCCCGAAACCCAGGCCAAGGCGCAGACACCCATCCCGGACCTGCACTGGATACCGGCGCCCGGCGCGCATCCGCCCAATCCGGCTGACCTGCAGGCGCTGATGGTTCCGCAGGCAGCGCCCAACGGCGCAGCGCCGGGTGCGCCGGCCCCCGCGCCGAACGCGTTCGGCCCGCGGCCCGGCCCGGCTCCCGCGGCCCCGCCGCCACCCATGCCGCTGCCGGCCGAGCAAGGGGCCGGACGATGAAACGGATTTTGTTGAGCGGCAGCGCATTAGTGGCCGGTAGCGCGCTGCTGGCAGGTTGCCAGTTCGGCGGATTGAACTCGGTCCCGCTGCCCGGCACCGCCGGGCATGGCATGGGTTCCTTCTCCATCACCGTCGACCTGGCAGACGTGGCCACCCTGCCACAGAACTCGCCCGTCATGATCGACGATGTCACGGTTGGCAGTGTCTCGGGCATCGACGCGATGCAGCGCAGCGATGGAACCTTCTACGCCGCAGTCAAGCTGGCACTGGACAAGAACGTGGTGTTGCCCGCCAATTCCATTGCCCGGGTGGCGCAGACCTCGCTGCTGGGTTCCCAGCACGTCGAACTGGCGGCGCCGCCGAATCAGCCGCCGATGGGCAGGCTCGTCGACGGTTCGGCCATCCAAGAGGCGCGGACCAGTCGCTTCCCGACCACCGAAGAAGTGTTCTCCGCGCTCGGTGTCGTGGTCAACAAGGGCAATCTGGGTGCGCTGCAGGAGATCACCGACGAGACCTATCAGGCGGTGGCCGGCAGGGAAGGCCAGTTCACCAATCTGGTGCCGCGACTGGCTGAGCTCACGGCCGGGCTGACCAACCAGGTCAACGACATCGTCGCCGCGATCGACGGACTGGATCGGTTCTCGACGATCCTGGCCAGCAATAAGGACAGCCTCGGGCGGACGTTGGAGACGCTTCCCGAAGCGTTGCGTGTGCTCAACAAGAACCGGGACAAGATCGTCGAGGCGTTCGGTGCCCTCAGGAAAGTCGCAACGGTTGCCGCGCACGTGCTTTCGGAAACAAAGGTAGATTTCGCCGCGGACATCAAGGACATCTACGCCAACACCAAGGCACTGGCCGACAACCGGAAGAACTTTGTGACGTCGATGCAGTTGCTGCTGACATTCCCGTTCCCGAACTTCGGTATCAAGCAGGCGGTGCGCGGCGACTACCTCAACGTGTTCACCACTTTCGACCTGACCGTGCGGCGACTGGGCGAGACGTTCTTCACCACGTCGTGGCCGCTGGACCCGAACATGTTGCACATGAAGGACATCCTCAACCCGCCGGATTACCTGCTCGGTGAAATGGCCAACCTGTCCGGCCAGGCCGCAGATCCGTTCAAGATCCCGCCGGGCACACCAGCAGGGAACAACTGATGCTGGACCGACTGACTCGCATCCAATTGGCCATCTTCGCGGTGGTCACAGTGATCACCGTCGTCATCATGGCGATTTTCTACCTGCGCCTGCCGGCCGCCCTGGGCATCGGCACCTACCACGTGACGGCGAATTTCGTCGCCGGCGGTGGGCTGTATAAGAACGCCAACGTCACCTATCGCGGAGTCGCGGTGGGCCGGGTCGACTCGGTTGGCCTCAGCGCCAACGGTGTTGACGCGGTGATGCGGCTGAACAGCGGCACGGTCGTTCCGTCGAACGTCACCGCCGCGGTGAAGAGTGTCTCAGCGATCGGTGAGCAGTACATCGACCTGGTGCCTCCGGCACATGCTGCTACATCAAAGCTGCACAACGGATCTCGCATCGACCGGAGCAACACCATCATCGGCGTGGACATCGCGACGCTGTTGCACCAGTCGGAGACACTGGTCAACAGTGTCGCCGACACCCGGCTGCGCGACTTGCTGCACGAAACGTTCAAAGCATTCAACGGGTCCGGGCCGGAGCTGGCCAGGCTGCTCGAATCATCGCGACTGCTGGTCGACCAGGCCAACGCCCAATTCCCGCAGACTTCGCAGTTGATCGATCAGGTCGGCCCTTTCCTGCAGGCCCAAATTCGCTCCGGTAACGACATCAGGGCGTTGTCCGACGGGCTGGCGCGCTTCACCTCCGAAGTGCACCAAGCTGATCCGCAGCTCCGTACGCTGCTGACCGTCGTCCCGCCGGCCGTGGATCAGGCCAACACCGCGTTCGCGGGTATCCGCCCGTCGTTCCCAATGCTGGCGGCCAATCTGGCCAACCTGGGCAGGGTCGGCGTCATCTATCACAAGTCGATCGAGCAGCTGCTGGTCGTGTTGCCGGCCCTGTTCGCGGCCATCATCACCGCGGCCAACGGTGAACCGCAGGACGAGGGCGCCAAGCTCGACTTCAAGGTCAACGTCGACCCGCCGCCGTGCACCACCGGATTCATTCCGCCACCGCTGATACGGACTCCGGCCGACGAGACGCTGCGGGAAATCCCGACCGACATGTACTGCAAGACCGCGCAGAACGATCCGGCGGCGGTGCGTGGGGCACGCAACTACCCGTGTCAGGAATTCCCCGGCAAGCGAGCACCGACGGTTGCGTTGTGCCGCGATCCCAAGGGGTATGTGCCGATCGGTACCAACCCGTGGCGCGGGCCGCCGATCCCTTACGGGACTCCGATGACGAATGGGCTGAACATCCTGCCGCCCAACAAATATCCGTACATCCCGCCGGGTAACGACCCGGATCCGGGAACACCGATAGCCGGGCCGCTTCCGCCCGGTGTCATAGAAGGGCCCGGCCCGGCGCCGCACCAGCCGTTCCCGACGCCCCCGCCGCCCAACACCGGCGGCACGGATGGGCGGCAGGCGTGGATTCCGCCAGCGCCCTACCCGCCGCAGAACCCGCAGATACCGTTCCCGAAGGCCGTTCCCGCGCCGCCACCACCGGTGGGATTGCCCGGAGCGCCGTATCCACCGGCGGAGAAGCCGTGGGGCCCGCCGCCCGGCCCGGTGCCGCAGGCCAACGGCACGGCGTACACCACCTACGACGACAGCACCGGAGTTTTCCAGGACCCCTCAGGCGGCACTGGTATCTTCGCCCGCGGCAACATATCGACCGCGGAAAACTGGGTGGACCTGATGCGTGACCCGAGGCACTTGTGACCGAAGCCGAGCCGATCGCAAGCCCGGACGTGCCGGGCGCAGCGGGTCGGCGACTGGAAGCCGAGCCGATCGCAAGCCCGGACGTGCCGGGCGCAGCGGGTCGGCGACTGACAGAATCCGAGCCGGCAACACGACCGCCGCGCCGACGGGCTTCGCGGGCCGCCGGTCCGCATGGCGGTGACGCGGCGGTCACTGCGGTCCGCCTCGAGACAGCCGCCGAGCCGGTCAAGCGGTCGAACACCTCGATCGTTCCGCCGCCGCGCCGCCCTGGAAACGGCAGGCGGGTCGGCTGGATTGCATTGGCGGCCAGTCTGGTTGGGACCGTGGCGCTGGCCGGCGCCGTGGGATGGGTAATCCATGGACAGCGTCAGGCTGATGCGAAGCAAGCCACGGCCCAGCGCTTCGTCGACACCGCCACCCAGGTGGTGGTCAACATGTTCAGCTACAACCAGGACAACATCGACCAGAGTGTGGCCAGATTCGTCGACAACACCAGTGGGCCGCTGCACAACATGCTCAGCTCCAACAACAACGTCGAGAACATCAAAGCGCTTTACCGCCATACTGATTCGACGTCGGAGGCGGTTGTCAACGGCACCGCGCTGGAGAGCATCGACAATATCAGCGATAACGCGTCAGTGCTGGTGTCGATTCGGGTCACAGTGACCAGCAGAGACGGCGTGAACAAGCCCTCTGAGCCCTACCGGATGCGCGTCATCGTCCACGAGGACGAGAACGGCCGCATGACCGGCGATGACTTGAAGTGGCCGAACGGAGGCGATTGATGCGATGGCTGATCGCCGCCGCCGTTAGCCTGTTGACCACAGCCATTGTCGGGTTGTCCGCGGTCGGCGGCTGGTTCTATTGGGATCGGGTGGAGACGCGTGGCGAGGAATCAGCGCGCGCGACACTACCGCCGTTGGCCGCCAAGGAAGTTCCGCACGTGCTCGGCTACGACTACCAGACCGTAGAGCGCAGCATGGACGACGTGTATCCGCAATTGACGCCCGCATATCGCGAGGTGTTCAAGAAGCAGGTCAACCACGACATCATCCCGGAAGCCCGCAAGAGGCAGGTCGTCAGTCAGGTCGATATCGCCGGCGTGGGAGTCATGTCGGCCAAACGGAATTCAGCATCGGTGCTGGTGTACGTCAACTCAATCTGGACTGATAATGCGAATTCGAAAGAGCCTATCTACAAAGGCAGTCGGGTGCGGGTCGACTATCAGCGGATCGACGGCAAGTGGCTGATCAACTTCATCACGCCGATCTAGCGGAGCTACCGCGTCAGCGGCACTGCCCGATCTCGTTGCAGTTCAACGGGTAACGGTCCGCCGGGCTGGCCAGCGGCCCTTGGAAGGCCAGCGTGAACGGCGTCCTGGTCATCGCTGGCTGGAGGCCGCAGGTGTCGCCGTGAATGCTGGTGTGCGTGCCGGTGAGCGACACGTCGTCGAAGGCGTAGGTATCCGTTGTCGCTGCGGTGCTGCCATCCGGGCACGAGACGCCGATCGACTTGTCGACTTGGAAGGTCCACCGGTCGCTGGCCAATCGGGCTCTGCCGACGAAGTTTGCCAACTTCTCCGACCGGCTGATCACCCGCGCCGTGGTGCTGCTGACGTTGACCGAACACAGATCGGCGGCGATGACCGGGTCGGTGAAATCCGGGATCGCCCGCTGCCGGGACGGCGCATCGCACAGTGAGACAAGTTTCCACGTCGTGGCGGGCACGCCGGCTTCGCTGAAGGTGTACATGCCGTCGGCCGGTGGGCCCAGTGCTTGTGCGGGCACCGATGTAGCCACGGCGATGAGCGTCATGGCTGCGGCGGCGGTCGTGCCGCGGGAGATGATCACCCTCGTGCTCCCTTCCGGGGAAAGTGCATCGAGTATCGCAGTGCGCCAATTGTCGTATGACGAAATCAGCTGTTTGAGGGATGACCCGCGGCCAGCGCGTCGAGGAACGCCCGGGCCCACTTGTCGACGTCGTGCGCCAGGACCTGTCGCCGCAGGGCTCGCATCCGGCGTCGGCCCTCCTCGTCGGACTGGTTGATCGCCGCTTCGATCGCGTCCTTGACACCTTCGAGATCGTGCGGATTGACCAGGTAGGCCTGCGTGAGTTCGGCTGCGGCGCCGGTGAATTCGCTGAGCACCAACGCGCCGCCGAGGTCGCTGCGGCAGGCGACGTACTCCTTGGCCACCAGATTCATCCCGTCCCGCAGCGGGGTTACCAGCATGACGTCGCTGGCCACGAAGAACGCGATGAGCTCGTCGCGAGGCACCGGGCGATGCAGATAGTGCACCACTGGGCGACCGACCTCGCCGTATTCGCCGTTGATGTGGCCGACCTGGCGCTCGATGTCCTCGCGCAGCTTCTGGTAGCTCTCCACCCGCTCGCGGCTGGGGGTGGCGAGCTGGACGAGCACGGTGTCGTCGCCTTTGACGCGGCCCTCCGCGAGCAGCTCGACAAGCGCATTGAGCCTGACGTCGATGCCCTTGGTGTAGTCGAGCCGGTCGACGCCGAGCATGATCTTGCGGGGGTTGCCGATCTCGGCGCGGATCTCCCTGGCCCGCCTGCGGATGCTGCGGCCGCGTGCCTTCCGGTCGAGCTCGGCGGAGTCGATGGAGATCGGGAACGCGCCCACCCGCACGACGCGGTCGTCCAGATGCACCTCGCCGAATCGGGACCGCACACCGACCGAACCGCGTGAGGTGCTCGCGCCCAGCAGGCGTCGCGCCAGGATGAGGAAGTTCTGGGCGCCGCCGGCGAGATGGAAGCCCACCAGGTCGGCGCCCAGCAGGCCTTCGACGATCTCGGTACGCCAAGGCATTTGCATGAACAGTTCGACCGGCGGGAACGGGATGTGCAGGAAAAACCCAATCGTCAGATCGGGTCGGAGTTCGCGCAGCATCTTGGGTACCAGCTGCAGCTGATAGTCCTGCACCCAGACGATCGCCCCCTTGGCGGCGGCGCGTGCCGCCGCTTCGGCAAACCGGCGATTGACGTCGACGTAGCGGTCCCACCATTCCCGGTGGTAGATCGGCTTGACGATGACGTCGTGGTACAGCGGCCACAGCGAGGCGTTGGAAAAACCCTCGTAATACTGTTCGACGTCCTCGGCCGACAGCCGCACTGGGTGCAGCCGCAGATCCTCCTCGACGATGGGTTCGTCTTGGACATCCACGTCGTCGTCGACGACTCCGGGCCAGCCGATCCAGGCGCCGCGACGGCGGCGCAGCAGCGGCTCGAGAGCGGTGACCAAACCGCCGGGGCTGCGTTTCCAGTTCACGGTGCCGTCGGGCAACCGCTCCATGTCGATCGGCAGCCGGTTGGCGACTACTACGAAGTCAGACTCACCGGAGGCAAGACCTTTCGCGGCCTTGCCTCCTGCGCGGGGCACTTACACCTCGATCTTTGAGGGCCCAATACCAAGCATGGACAGGAACACGCGGCACTCGTCGGCGTCGGTGGCGTAGGCAGCTACCACGCGCCTGGCCTGACTGGCGGTGTCGTCGGCCAACGGCGCCACGTCGTCGATTTCATGGGTGTCAGATTTGGCGGGCATGACATAACTGTAGGCGACGTGCGTGATCAGCCGCATGGCGCGCCGCAACCCCGTGGTAGAAGCGTTACGGCCTGGTCGTAATGTGTAACTTTCCGACCGTGTGCGAATGAGGTGGCCGATGTCAGACTCCAACGAGTTGGTGGCTTACGAGACTCTCGACGAGGGCCGCATTGCGCGGATCTGGTTGAACCGGCCCGAGGCGCACAATGCGCAGAGCCGCGGTCTGCTGGTCCAGCTCGACGAGGCGTTCCTGCGCGCCGAGGCCGACGACGCCGTCCGGGTGGTGATCCTGGCTGCCCGCGGTAAGAACTTCTCCGCCGGCCACGACCTCGGCTCGGAGCTGGCGCTGGCGGAGCGGGCTCCGGGCGACAAGCAGCTCCCTAGCTTTCGGAGCAATGGCGGCACACGCGAAGCCGTCATGGAAAAGGTCTATCTCCAGGAGTGGCACTACTTCTTCCAGAACACCTGCCGCTGGCGCGATCTACGCAAGATCACGATCGCCCAGGTGCAGGGCAACGCCATCTCCGCGGCCTTGATGCTGATCTGGGCGTGCGATCTGATCGTCGCCGCCGACAACGCGAAATTCAGCGACGTCGTCGGTGTTCGGATGGGTATGCCGGGTGTCGAATATTACGCCCACCCTTGGGAGTTCGGCCCACGCAAAGCCAAAGAGTTGCTGCTGACCGGTGACTCGCTGGACGCCGACGAGGCTTACCGGCTCGGCATGGTGTCCAAGGTTTTCCCGGTCGACGACCTGGCGGACAAGACGCTCGAGTTCGCCCGCCGGATCGCCGAGCGACCGACCATGGCTGCGCTGTTGATCAAAGACTCGGTTAATGCCGCTTCCGACGCGATGGGCTTCACCGAAGCGCTGCGGCACGCCTTCCACATCCATGAGTTGGGTCATGCGCACTGGGCCGCGCACAACGAGAATCGGTACCCCGTCGGGCTGCCGCCGGATGTCGAGGATTGGCGCAACCCGCAGCCGACGAAGGTCGCTCGCAAGGACACTCCGTAGCAGTCGCTCGGGCGGCGTGCGTTGCGAATCGGGCATCCCCTCCTCTGGAGGTCAGCAGTGCCGGGTGTGGTTCTATAACTAGAACTTGTTTCAGTTTCGGTGCGAAGGGGTCGGCATGCAGCTTTCGTTCGAAGACCGGACATACCTCGTCACTGGCGGTGGCAGCGGGATAGGCAAGGGGGTCGCCGCCGGCTTGGTGGCCTCGGGCGCTTCTGTCATGATCATCGGCCGCAACGCCGACCGACTCGCGGGCGCCGTCGAAGAAATCGACGCGGCCAAAGCCGGCGGGGGAGCGATTCGGTACGAGCCGGCCGACGTCACCAGCGAAGACGAGGTCACCCACGCCGTCGAAGCCGCCACAGCCTGGCATGGCCGGCTGCACGGCGCGGTGCACTGTGCGGGTGGCTCGCTGACCATCGGCCCGATCACCCAGATGGACTCCGACGCATGGCGACGCACCGTCGACCTCAACATCAACGGCAGCATGTACGTGCTCAAACACTGCGCCCGGGAAATGGTGCGCGGTGGCGGCGGGTCGTTCGTCGGCATCTCCTCGATCGCCTCCAGCAACACCCACCGCTGGTTCGGCGCCTACGGCGTCACCAAGGCCGGCCTCGATCATCTGATGCAGCTGGCCGCCGACGAACTGGGACCGTCCTGGGTGCGGGTCAACAGCATCCGCCCCGGGCTGATCCGCACCGACATGGTCGCGCCGATCACCGACTCACCAGAACTGTCCGAGGATTACCGCTCCTGCACGCCACTGCCGCGGATCGGCGAGGCCGAAGACATCGCCAACATGGCGATGTTCCTCCTCAGCGATGCCGCCAGCTGGGTCACCGGGCAGGTTATCAACGTCGACGGCGGGCATCTGCTGCGCCGAGGCCCGGACTTCACCGCGATGCTCGAACCGGCGTTCGGCGCCGACGGTCTGCGCGGAGTCGTCTGACCTCAGATCTCTCAAACGTGTCCACTGACCGGGACAGTGTCACCTTAATGGCCGCTAGCCGGTCCACCATGAGAGTCGCAGCCTAAGACAGGAAGACATCATGGCCCGACGGGTAATCGACAACATCGGCGACATCGCCGACCAGCTCCGGGACCAGGGCGCCGAGGCCGAGCGCCTCGGCCGGATGCCCGACGACACCGCCAAGTTGCTCAAAGCGGCCGGCCCGATCAAGCTGTTGCAGCCCAAGCAGTACGGCGGATTCGAAGCCCACCCAAGGGAATTCGCGGAGACCGTGATGGCGGTCGCTGCCCTCGACGGCGCCGCAGGCTGGGTCTGCGGCGTGGTGGGTGTGCACCCGTGGCAGCTGGCGTTCGCCGACCCGAAGGTCCGCGAGGAGGTCTGGGGCGCCGACGACAACACCTGGATGGCCTCGCCGTATGCGCCCACCGGCCTGGCCGTCCCGGTCGACGGTGGCTACCTGTTCAACGGCCGTTGGCAGTTCAGCTCGGGGACCGACCACTGCGATTGGATCTTCCTCGGCGCCTTGCTGGGCACTCCGGAAGGCGGCATCGCCGATCCGCCGACCATGCTGCACATGATTCTGCCTCGCAGCGACTATCAGATCGTCGAAGATTCGTGGAATGTGGTGGGTCTGAAGGGAACTGGCTCCAAGGACATCATCGTCAAAGACGCCTTCGTGCCGTCGTACCGGGTGATGAACGGCGATCAGGTGATCGACGGCACCGCACAGAAAGAAGCCGGCGTCACCGAATCTCTCTATAAGATGCCATGGTCGAACATGTTCCCGCTCGGCATCAGCTCCGCAGTGATCGGCATCTCCGAAGGAGCACTGGCTGCCCACTTGGAATACCAGCGCGGGCGGGTCGGAGCGCAGGGCACCGCGATCAAGGACGACCCGTACGTGTTGTTCGCGATCAGCGAAGCCGCGGCCGACATCAACGCCGCCCGCCAAGAAATACTGGCAAACGTCGACAAGATATGGGACATCGTGGAGTCCGGACGCGAAGTCTCCTTCGAAGAGCGGGCCATCGGACGCCGTACCCAGATCCGGGCCGCCTGGCGGGCGGTGATGGCGGTCGACCAGATCTTCGCGCGCTCCGGCGGTAACGCGGCACGAATGGACAAGCCGCTGCAACGGTTTTGGCGTGACGCGCACGTCGGGCTCAACCACGCGATCCATGTGCCGAGCACCGTTTACCATGCCGCCGCGCTGAGTTCGATGGGTATCGAGCCCGCCGATCCGCTGCGGGCGATGATATGACCGACGTCAAAAGCCTGGGCTACATCAAGTTTCAGACCAGCGACATCGACCGCTGGCGCACCTTCGCCTTCGACGTGCTGGGGTTCGCGCAGGGTAGCGGACCCGACGCGCAAGCGCTCTACTTGCGGATGGACGAGCGCTCGGCGCGCATCATCGTCGTTCCCGGCGACACCGACCAGGTAGTGCACGTCGGGTGGGAGGTGCGTGACGGCCTTGCGCTGCAGCGGGTTCGGGACACGCTTGAACGCGCGGGCGTCGCCGTCAAGCCCCTGTCGGTGGAGGAGGCTGATGAACGCAGAGTGGAGGACGTCTTCGCGTTCACCGATCCGACCGGCACGCCGTCCGAGATGTTCTTCGGTCCCGCGCTCGACCACAGCCCGGTGGTGACGCCGTTCGGCGCCACCTTCGTCACCGGCAGCCAGGGCCTGGGCCATGTGGTGCTGCCGACAATGGACCCAGCCGGCGCATTCACGTTCTACAGCGAGACGCTCGGCTTCCTGCCCCGCGGAGCAATGCGGCTGCCAGCACCACCGGAGTTCGGCCCGCTACGGATCCGATTCTTCGGCGTCAACGAACGCCATCACAGCATGGCGCTGTGTCCAGCGCCGCATGGCGGAGCGCCGGGCCTGGTGCACATCATGGTCGAGGTCGACTCGCTGGACGCCGTCGGCCGCGCATTGGACCGGGTTGTCAAGCAAGGGTTTTCGCTGTCGTCGACTCTGGGCCGGCACACCAACGACAAGATGGTCTCGTTCTACGTCCGGGCACCCGGCGGCTGGGACATCGAATTCGGCACTGACGGAATGAAAGTCGACGAGACCTACTACACCGCTGAGGAGATCACCTCCGACAGTTACTGGGGCCACGACTGGTCCGGGGCCGAGCCACTGGCGGCAATGTGACCGTCGCGCCCGTCGACGCGCGTGACATCCCCACCTGGGACGTCGAGGCCGACGTGGTGATCGCCGGATACGGCATCGCTGGTGTATCGGCGGCGATCGAGGCTGCGCGAGCCGGTGCCGAGGTGGTGGTGCTGGAGCGCACCGGCGGGTGGGGTGGGGCCGCGTCGCTGGCCGGCGGGTTCGTCTACCTTGGCGGCGGAACACCTATCCAAAAGGCTTGCGGATTTGAAGATTCCGTCGACAACATGCGCACGTTTCTGTGCGCGGCGATGGGTCCGGGCGCCGACATCGACCGGATCACCGACTACTGCGCCGGCAGCCTCGAGCATTTCGACTGGCTGGTGGACTGTGGTGTGCCGTTCAAGCCGAGCTTTTGGGGCGAGCCGGGATGGGAGCCACCCGACGACGACGGCCTGATGTACACCGGCGGTGAAAACGCGTTCCCGTACAACACGATTGCCCTACCGGCACCGCGCGGCCACGTCCCGCAGATGCAGAACAAACGCACCGGCGAAAAGGGCGGCGGCTACATGCTGATGAAGCCGTTGGTCGACACCGCCACGGCCCTCGGTGTGAAAAGCATCGTGGACACCCGGGCGCAGCGACTCATTGTCGAAAACGACGGTCGGGTGACCGGGATCGTCGCCCGCCAATACGGCACCGAGTTGGCAATCCGGGCGCGGCGCGGAATAGTCTTGGCCACCGGCAGTTTCGCCTACAACGAGTCGATGATCGCCAGATATGCGCCGCGGATCGCCGGGCGCCCGGCGGCCTCGGTCGAAGAACACGACGGCATTGCGATTCAGATGGCGCAGGCGTTGGGCGCCGACCTTGCCCACATGGACGCCACCGAGGTCGCGTTTCTCGTCGACCCTCAATTGGTGGTGCGCGGCATTCTGGTCAACGGACGTGGGCAGCGCTACGTCGCCGAAGACACCTATCCCGGACGCATCGGGCAGTTGACCTTGTATCACCAAGACGACACCGCATTCCTGGTGCTCGACGCCGATGCGCATGAGCACGGTATGGCCACCCGGTCGGCGACGCCGTTCCTGCTGCGACCGCCGACCTGGGTGTGCGAGACGGTTGCCGAACTGGAAGCGGAGATGGGGTTGCCGACCGGTTCGCTGCAAGCCACCGTCGCCGCCTACAACGAGGGTGCCGCGCGTGGCGAGGATCCGCTGCTGCACAAGAAGGCCGAATGGCTGCGCCCGATCGGTACACCGGTGGGGGCCATTGACCTACGTGGAAACACTGGTGGCTTCACCCTCGGCGGCCTGCACACGACGTTGTCGGCAGAGGTGTTACACGTCAGCGGCGAACCGATCCCCGGCTTGTTCGCGGCCGGCCGGGCCACCGCGGGTCTTGCCGCCTGGGGTTATGCCAGCGGCATCTCGCTAGGCGACGGCAGCTTCTACGGCCGCCGGGCCGGGCGGGCCGCCGCCGCTTCCTGATCCATCTCTGGCGAGGGGTGCGCTGCAGTGCGTGCCCCTTTTTCGCGCTTGTGACCGGCGACACACTATGCTATCAATAGGTATATGCCTATTAGTCATATCAGCTGCCGGGAGGAACTATGACGAGCGAGGGCGATGCCTGCACTCCGAGCGCCGTCATCGACCGCATATCGCTGGTCCTGGACGCCTTCGACGGGCCCGGCCGGCTCTCGCTGGCCCAGGTCGTGCGGCGTACCGGCCTGCCGCGTTCGTCGGCGCACCGGATGCTGGAACGGCTGGTGCAACTGCGGTGGCTGCGTCGCCATGGCCGCGACTATGAGCTGGGCATGCGGCTGGTCGAACTGGGATCGCTTGCGGTGCACCAGGACCGGTTACACAGCGCCGCGCAACCATTCCTGCACGAGCTGCACCGGGCCACCGGTCTGGTCGTTCACCTGGCCGTCCTCGACGGCGCCGACGTCGTGTACCTCGAGAAGATCGCCGGCGCGCTCGGGGCGGCGGTTCCCACCCGCGTCGGTGGTCGCCAACCCGCGCACTGCACTGCTGTCGGCAAAGCCCTGCTGGCGTTCTCGGATCCGACCACGCTCGACGACTTCGACATGGGCCTGCTGGCCCGCAAGACCCGGTACTCGATTTCCACGCGTCGCCAACTGGCCGATGAGTTGGCGGCGATACGCGCCCGTGGATTCGCCTACGAGCGGGCGGAGTCAGTCGGCGGATTCGGTTGTGTTGCCGCGCCGATCGGCGACATTGATGCGCCGATCGCCGCCGTCTCGGTCTGCGGCCCGTTGGACCGGATGACCTTCGACCACCGGCTGGCCGCGCCGGTGCGGAGCACCGCCTTGGGCATCTGGCGCAACTACGACGACGGCGACGAGATCCGCGTGCAGCCGATCCTGCAACAGCCCCGGTCGCACCCCGTGCGCGCGTTGCAATACGCGTGAACCTCGACCCGGAGATCGCCGCGCTGCTGCCCGCGCTGAACCGCGGGTTCCCGCGCGTGGAGACCATGACCGCACCGCAGCTGCGTGCCGTGATCGCCGAACGAGCAGTACTGCTGCAGAATCCCGAGCCGGTCGGTGAGGTGACCGACCGGACCGTGCCCGGGCCGGGCGGTGCCATCGATATCCGAATCTATTGCCCGACTGAATCTTCCGGGTCGTTGCCGATCATCGTGTTCGCACACGGCGGCGGCTTCGTGTTCTGCGGCCTGGACTCACACGACGACCTGTGCCGCGCGATGACTAACGGTGTCGGTGCGATCGTGGTGTCCGTCGACTACCGGCTGGCGCCGGAATCCCCGTGGCCGGCCGCAGCCGACGATGTCTACGCCGTCGCAGACTGGGTGGCCGAGCACGCCGAGGGGTTGGGCGCCGACCCAACTCGCCTGATCGTGGCCGGGGACAGCGCGGGCGGCAATCTCGCCACCGTCACCGCGCTGCTGGCCCGCGACCGCGGGCGACCCGCAATCGCCGGCCAGCTGCTGATCTATCCGGCGATCGCAACCGACTTCGGTACAGAGTCCTACCGGAACTTCGGCACCGGCTACTACAACACCGCTGCTGCGATGGCCTGGTACTGGGATCAGTACGTGCCCAACCATGCCGATCGCAGTCATCCCACCGCGTCGCCGATTCGGGCTCAGTTGGGCGGGCTCCCGCCGACGGTGGTGATCACCGCCGGGTTCGACCCGCTGTGCTCGGAGGGCGACGCTTACGCGAAAGCCCTTGCCGACGAGTCGGTCCCGACTATCCACCGGAACTACGCGGGTGCCATCCACGGCTTCATGACCATGCCCGGCCTGGACATCTGCCGGCGGGCCCGGCGGCAGGCTTGGGCCGATGTATCCCGCTCATTGGAATGAGCTCTTGCCGCAATTGAGGCGCAGCGCAAAGCTGGCTTTTGTAACCCAACAACGTCGGAGGACACGATGGCTACCTGGGACACGATCGATCGATACGTCGTCATCTCGACGGACACCCACGCCGGTGCCGACATCGGTGATTACAAGCCGTACCTGCCAAACGCGTTGCACGACGACTTCGACGCGTGGGCCAAGACGTACGTCAGCCCGTTCGACGACCTGATCATTGCGACCGCCAGCCGAAACTGGGACAGCGACCTGCGGATCGCCGACATGGACGCCGACGGAGTGGCTGCCGAGGTGCTGCTGCCCAACACGGTGCCACCGTTCTTCCCGACCACCCCGAACATCACCATCAGCCTGCCTCGCACCCGCGAGGAGTTCGAGAAGCGTTGGGCCGGCGTGCAGGCGCACAACCGCTGGCAGATCGATTTCTGCTCGTTGGCCCCGACCCGTCGCCGCGGGCTGATTCAGATCTTCCCCAACGACCTCGATCTGGCGCTGGATGAGATCCGTTGGGGCGCCGAGCAAGACTGCTTCGGCGGGGTTCTCGTCCCGCCGGTGTCGCCGGGCGACCCGAACGTCGCTCCGCTCTTTCACACCCGGTACGAGCCGCTCTGGGCGCTCTGCGAGGAACTAGACCTCACGGTGGTCCAGCACGCCGGTGCCGGCAGCCCCGAGATGCCAATGGACCAGCCGGCGTCGAACGCGGTGCTGGTCACCGAGATGGCACTGTGGGCCAACCGCACCCTCGGCCATCTGATCCTGGCCGGGGTGTTCGAGCGGTACCCGGCGCTGCGATTTGTGCCCACCGAACAGGGCACGATGTGGGTGCCCGGCACACTCGGCATCCTCGACGCCATGGTGCCGACGATGAAGTCCGAGGCCGGCAACCGCACCTACGGAATGTTTGGCGGGTCGTCGGTCGACGAACTCACTCTGACGCCCAGCGAATATGCCCAGCGAAACTGTTATCTGGCAAGCGAACTGGCGCCGTTCGACTCGGGGATGATCGACTTCATGGGTCCGGAGCACATCATGTGGGGCAGCGACTACCCGCACGAGGAAGGCTTCACGCCGCACTCCAAACTGGCCCTGCGCTGGGCGCTGCACGACAGGCCCGAAGACGACTGCCGAAAGATTCTGGCCGGCAACGCAGGTCGCCTGTATCGGTTCGACCTCGAGGCGCTGACTCCCGTCGCCGCCAAGATCGGACCAACGGTTGCCGAGGTGCACACCGCGCTGGGAGACACCGGCTATCACGCGCCGGCAGCGTTCGGGTACCGCCCATTCGAGGGCGGCCTGGCGCTCAAGCGGCTGGCGCCGGCCCGTAGCTAGGGCCGGTCGGGATCCGTTTCTTGGACCCGCTGTTCGACTTCTCGCCAGTGACCCGGCCGCGGAGTCGGGAAGGCGCCGTGTGAATTGCGCAGCCCGTCCTTGAATGCCGCGTCGGCTTCGTCGATGTCCTTGATCAGCTGCAGCGCGAGTTCCCGCTCGGCGGCGAAGTAACGCTCGGACCACTGCATGGCGATCCGCGGGTAGGCCCAGGCCGGCTCTTCGACCGCAGCCTGCGCGTCGATCGCCACCCGCTGTCGCATCGTGTCGACGTGTGCGATGTGCTCTTGCAGAATCTCTTTGAGCCTGTCCGGTTCATTCAGGTGGCCGAGCCAAACCCGCAACATCACACCATGTTTGAGCATCGGGGGGTCGATCGGCGCTTCGGTCGCCCATTTGGTGACCGCCGCCCGGCCCGACTCGGTGATCTTGTACGTCCGGCGTCCGCGCGGGCCACCGTCATGCTGAACCCGCGACGTTGCGTAGCCGTGGGACTCGAGCCGCTTGAGCTCGGAGTAGATCTGGCTGAACGACGGACTCCAATAGAAGTAGCCGACGCTCCAGTCGGCCCACTTCTTGATGTCGTAGCCGGAAACCTCTTCGCCGAACGCGAGCATGCCCAGCACCGCCCAACTGGTCGGCGGAAGATTGGGTAGTTCGCTGGACCCCACTTTCAAAGGGTAGCAATGATCACGGGCCGCAAAGGCCCGCTGACCACTCAGCGGGACGTGACGAGATCGAACCCTTTGTACCCAGCCGCCGCGACGTCGGCGATGATCTGACCGTAGACGCCGAAGCCGCCGACAAAGGGCATGAATACCCGCGGCTTGCCGGCGACGTTGGCGCCCAGGTACCACGAATTAGCGCGCAGCATAAGGCCGTCGGCGGCGCGGTGGGTGCATTCCTCGGTCCAGTCGGCGGCGGCGGATCGGGTTGCTTCCAGCGCCGTGGCCCCATGTTCGCGGAGGTGGCCGATTGCGTCGGCGATCCAGTCGACGTGCAGTTCGGAATGCAGCGCCATGTTGGCCAACACCGATGGGCTGCCCGGCCCGGTGATGTTGAACAAGTTCGGAAAGCCGGGAATGCCAAGCCCGAGGTAAGTCAGCGGGCCCGATGCCCACGCCGTATTGAGCGTTTCACCTCCGCGGCCTACGACGTTCAGCTTGCTCACCGAGCCGGTCATCGCATCGAACCCGGTTGCCAGCACCAGCGCGTCCAGATCGTAATAAGCGGTCGAGGTCGCCACACCAGCGGCATCCATCCGCTCTATTGGCGTGATGCGCAGGTTCACCAGTGTCACGTGCTCGCGGTTGAACGTCTGAAAGTAGTTGTCGTCGGTACAGATTCGCTTCGTGCCGATCGGATGGTCGGTGGGGACGAGCTGGTCGGCAATCAGCGGATCATCGACGACGGCGCGGATCTTCTGCTCCCAGAATGCGCGGGCGGTGTCGTTGGCGCTCAGGTCGAGGAGTTGATCGGGAAAGGTCTTGCTGAACAGCACACCGCCCAGTTGCCAGCGCTTCTCGTAGGCATCGTGGCGTTCCCGCTCCGATACGCCGAGCGCCGAACGTGGATGCGGTTGATGCGGTGAACCGCCGCCGCTGGCCATCGACAGCCGGCGACGCTCCGGATAGCCGGCCTTCTGCGCGCGACGGACCTCGTCGGTGAGCGGGGTGTTGCCGGCCGGGATGCTGAAGTTGGGGCTGCGCTGGAATACGTAGAGCTGACGCGCCTGCTCGGCGATGCACGGAATCGCTTGAATACCCGACGATCCGGTGCCGATCACGCCGACGCGCTTACCGGTGAAATCGACGCCCGCATGCGGCCAGTGCGCGGTGTGGTACACCTCGCCGTCGAAGGAATCCAGCCCGTCGATCGGCGGGATGTTCGCGTTCGACAGCGGGCCGACCGCGAAGATCACGAAACTCGCAGACACCGCTTCGCCTGTGTCGGTGCGTACTTCCCACCGCAGCGTGTCCTCATCGAGAATAGCGTCGGTGACGCGGGTACCGAAGGTGATATCGGACCTCAGGTCATAGCGATCGGTGACGTGGTTGAGGTAACGCAAAATCTCCGGCTGGGTGGCGTACTTCTCGCTCCAGTCCCAGTCCTGCTGGAGTCGGTCGTCGAAGGAGTACGAGTAGTCCACGCTTTCGACGTCGCACCGCGCCCCCGGGTAGCGGTTCCAGTACCACACGCCGCCGACCCCGTCCGCGGCCTCGAACAGTCGCACGGTCAGCCCGTCGCTGCGCAGCCGGTGCAGGGCGTAGAGGCCGGCGAACCCCGCGCCTATCACGACTGCATCGACGTCCCGACTCATAACGCTGACGGTACCGGGGCGAACGCCAGCCCGGAGGCCGATCGTCCCGCTGTGCGGGAATTGCCGCCCCGCAGCGGCACCCGGTGTGGTTGCCTGAATCCATGCCGGCCGCAGCAGCCTGGGATCACCAGGTCGACTTCCTTGTCGTCGGCAGCGGCTGCGGGGGCCTGACCGCGGCGCTCACCGCGCGTGCCCGCGGCCTGGACACCGTCATCCTCGAGAAGGCCGCGGTGTACGGCGGCAGCACCGCGCTGTCCGGCGGCAACATCTGGATCCCCAACAACCCGACGCTCACGCGTGAAGGCCTGGCCGATTCGCGCGATGACGTGCGCAGCTACCTCGACGCAGTCGTCGGCGATCAAGCTCCGGCCGCCAACCTCGACGCGTTCATCGACAACGGGCCGCAAGCCATGGAGTTCCTCGAGGCGACCAGCCCGCACCTGCGATTCCAATGGTGCACCGGCTATTCCGACTACCATCCCGAGCGGCCCGGCGGACGGGCCCGCGGACGCACCATCGAGCCGCTGCCCTTCGACCTGAAGAAACTCGGCGACGACGAGAACCGGCTGCGGCCCGCGGCGCTCGCTACACCCGGCGGATTATTCGTCACCTCAAAGGAATTCGCCCGCTTGAACATGGTGATGCGCACCTGGTCGGGTCGACGCGCGGCGATGCAGACGGCGGGACGCGCCGTCAAGGGACTGCTGCTGCGCCGGCACATGGACACCCTCGGACGCGCGCTGATCGGCCGGCTGCGGCTCGCCGCCAAGGACGCCGGCATCCCGCTGTGGCTCAACACACCGCTGCAGTCGTTGATCACCGACGAGTCCGGAGCCGTAATCGGGGCGCATGCCGAACGGGACGGTTCCGTCGTCCGCATCCGCGCGCGCAAAGGCGTGCTGTTGGCCTGCGGTGGATTTGAGCACAACGGCGAGATGCGTAAACGATTCCTTCGCGACGGCGGCAAGGACAACTACAGCGCGGGCTCACCCGACAACACCGGCGACGGGATCACTGCGGGCCAGGCGATCGGTGGCGCAATCGATTTGATGGACGACGCCTGGTGGATGCCGGCGTTTAAACGGCCCGACGGCGTGATGAGCGTGCTGGTGTCGGAGCGGTCGATTCCCCGGTCGGTCATCGTCGACCAGACCGGCCGCCGCTTCGTGAACGAAGCCGCACCCTATGTCACGTTCGTGCACCGGCAACTCGCCGGTGGACACGATCCGATCTGGTTCGTCTTCGACCGTAAAGCCAAGAACCGCTATCAATTCGGCGGTGTGATGCCCGGCCAGAAGCTTCCCGAGGACTGGTTCACCTCCGGGTTGATGCATCGCGCCGCCACCCTCGAAGCGCTGGCATCGGGCATCGGTGTGCCGCCGTCCTCGCTGTGCGAAACCGTGACCAGGTTCAACGGATTCGCCCGTGACGGTCACGACTCGGATTTCGGTCGGGGCGACAGCGCCTACGACAACTACTACGGCGATCCGACGCTGCCGCACCCGACGATGGACGTCATCGATCGTGCGCCGTACTACGCGGCGCGCATTCAGGCCGGCGATCTCGGTACCAAAGGCGGGCTGGTCTACAACGCCCACGGCCAGGTGCTGCGGGCCGACGGCACGGTGATCGCGGGTCTTTACGCCACCGGCAACACCTCGTCCGCGGTGATGGGCAACGACTACGCCGGCGCCGGAGCCACCATCGGACCCGCGATGGTGTTCGGATTCATCAGCGCCCGACATGCGGCAGAAAGTGATTGTGATGCACAGTAATTCAGGCCAACTCGCGGACAAGGTCGTGCTGATCAGCGGTGGGGCCGGAGGTCTCGGCGCAAGCTTCGCACGGCACATCCTCGCCCGTGGCGGCAGCGTCGTGCTCGCTGATCTGCTCGACGACCAAGGCGACAAGCTGGTCGGCGAACTTGGTGCGCAGGCGCGATACACCCACCTCGACGTCACCGACCCGGACCAGTGGGCGTCGGCAGTGCAATTCACTCTCAACGAGTTCGGCTCGCTCAACGGCCTGGTGAACAATGCCGGCGTATCGACCGGGCAGTTCCTCGAGCATGAGCCGCTCGCACATTTCCGGAAGGTCCTGGACATCAACCTGGTCGGGGTGTTCAACGGACTTCAAGCGGTGATCAAACCGATGCGCTCGGTGAGCGGCGGGTCGATCGTCAACATCTCCTCCGCCGCAGGCTTGTTCGGTCTGGCGTTCACCGCGGGCTACGGGGCCTCGAAGTGGGGAGTCCGCGGACTGTCGAAGATCGCCGCGGTCGAGCTGGGCCCCGAACGGATCCGGGTGAACTCGGTACACCCCGGCATGGCTGCCACCCCGATGACCGCGAACATCGGGGTCCAGGTCGGGGAAGGTAACTACCCCAATCTCCCGATGGGTCGCATCGCGGCGCCCGAGGAGATCGCCGGCGCGGTCGGCTATCTGTTATCCGACGACGCCGCCTACGTGAACGGCGCAGAGATCGCCGTCGACGGCGGATGGACCGCGGGACCGACCATGAAATATGTTATGGGCCAGTGACATTAGACAGGAGCGCATAGATGAATCGACTAGCAGGCAACCGGATCCTGGTGACCGGCGCGGCCTCGGGAATCGGGCAGGCGACCGCGCTGCGTCTGCTGAGCGAAGGTGCCAAGGTCGTCGCCGCCGACGTCGCCACTGACGGGCTGGAGAAGACCCGTGCCGGGGCCGCCGAAGCCGGCGACGGTGAGCGTCTGACCACACTGGAGATGAACATCGCCGACGAGCGTTCGGCAGTCGATGGTGTGCGCTCCGCGGTCGACACGCTGGGTGGTCTGGACTCGGTGGTGAACGCCGCCGGCATACTGCGCGCCGTGCACACCGAGCAGATGAGCCTGGATCTGTGGAACCAGATCATCGGGATCAACCTGACCGGAACCTTTCTGGTGGTTCGCGAGACGCTGCCGATTTTGCTGCAGAACTCACGCAGCGCAATCGTCAACTTCAGTTCGACCTCGGCGTCATTCGCGCACCCTTACATGGCCGCCTACGCCGCGAGCAAGGGCGGGGTCCAATCCTTCACGCACGCTCTGGCGTTGGAGTATGCGAGCAAAGGTTTGCGCGCCGTCTGCGTGGCGCCTGGAAGCATCAAGTCCGGAATCACCGATGCCACCGGCGGATACATTCCGCACGACGCGGATTGGGGCTTGTTCACCAGGTTGATGCCGATCCTGCCGACCACGGAGGAATCCAGCGGCGCCGGGATGGCCAGTCCGACGGCGGTCGCCGGAGTGATCGCGATGCTGGTCTCCGACGACGGCGCGTTCATCACCGGCACCGAGATCCGCATCGACGGCGGTACGCACGCGTGACACGCGGCGGCGACGATGCAAAGCGCAGCTATGAGCTGGGGGCACCTCCCGCTTGCGGGGGAGAGCGCCGCCAATGACAACGGATTTCACGTATGAAAGCACTCTTCGTGAATTCACCACCGACGCAGGCGTTCTGCGTTATCACGAAGCAGGCTCGGCTGACGGCCCGGTATTGCTGCTGCTACATGGATCCGGCCCGGGGGTGACGGGCTGGCGGAACTTCCGCGGCGTGCTGGGCTCGTTCGCCGACTTCTTCCGCTGCCTGGTCCTGGAATTCCCCGGATTCGGTGTCAGTGATGATTTCGGTGGCCATCCGATGATCACCGCACTGGATGCGGTGGTGCAATTCGTCGATGCACTCGGCCTGGAAAGTGTTGACATCCTAGGTAATTCGATGGGCGGCGGCGTTGGCATCAACTATGCGATCGCCCATCCGGAGCGGGTGCGCCGGCTGGTGACCATCGGGGGTATCGGCCGCAACCTCCTGACTCCAGGCCCCGCAGAAGGCATTCGGCTGCTGCAGGAGTTCACCGATGACCCGACCCGCGAGGGCCTGGTCCGATGGTTGCATTCGATGGTCTACGACCCGGAGATAGTGACCGACGAGCTCATCGAGGAGCGGTGGAGTCACGCCACCGATCCGGCGACATTGGCCGGCGCGCGGCGGATGTACAGCAAGGCGGCTTTCACGCAGATGATGAAGGCTCTCGAGTCGTCCAAAGGCCCGCAACCATGGGCGGTGATGCATCGGGTGCAGGCGCCGACGCTGATCACCTGGGGCCGCGACGACCGGGTCAGTCCGCTGGATATGGCGCTGATCCCGATGCGGACCATCCCCAACGCCGAATTGCACGTGTTTCCCAACTGCGGCCACTGGGCGATGATCGAGGCGAAAGAGGCCTTCGAGAGTGCGGTGTTGGCGTTCCTGCTGCGGAAAGACGCCAGCTAGGTCAGTTGACGCAGGGTACGCCGCCGCCACCAATCGGTGCACCCTGATCGGGGGCCGGGTCAGTGGAGGTGGTCGTGTTGGACTTCCACCCGTAAATGCCGTAAAGCGTTGACGGCGAGGTGGATTCACTGGTGGATTCCGACAGAGACTCGTCCTGGGCAGGCACTGAGAAGTTGTCGTCGACCACTACCTCGACATGCCCGAACTGCAGCGTTTTGTTCGGTTTATCGGGCGCATCGATACCCAGCAGGCTCGCGACTTCGCGGGCGTCGGAGTCGGCGCCAGGCCCGTATTCGATAGTGGTGGAGGTGGGTTCACCGCGAACACGGTCGCGTACCGAGCCCGTTGTGTAGCCGTCGTGCTTCAGCGTGCGGGCCACCTTGCTGGCGAGGCCGCCGACGCTGCTGGCGTTCACCACGTCGACGACGGTTGACGGGCTGGGTGCATCGGCAGTGGTCGACGTCGTCGACGCCGAGGAAGTCCCGAAGGCCGCCTCCACTTCAGCTTTGATCGCCGCCGGGTCGACGATGTTCACGTCTTGGCCGTTGATGTTGTCGTAGCGCACCACCGGCAGGGTCCGGTATTCGATCGAGCCGCCGCCCAGCGCACCCATCTTGCGGAACATGTCCTCGTCCCAGCCCGACGACAGCACAACGTCCTTGCGTGCCACCGCCATCAGGTCCTTCAACTTCCCGATGTTGGTGAAGGTGCCCGCGTCCTGCAATTGGTGCATGACGGACGACAGGAACGCCTGTTGCCGGTGCGTCCGGTCCAGGTCGCCGTTCTCCAGGCCGTGGCGCTGCCGGACGAACGCCAGCGCCTGCGCGGCGTCCAATCTCTGCTGGCCCGCCGGGAAGTCGGCGCCGGAGTAGTCGTCGTACACGGCGTGCTTGAGGCAGACGTCCACGCCGCCCAGGCTGGTGGCCAGGTCGTAGAAGCCGGCCAGGTTGACCTCGGCGAAGTAATCGATCGGCGCCCCGGTCAGCTTCCGCACGGCCTTCAACGTCGCCGCGCGGGCGGCCTCGCGGCCCTTGGTCTCCAGCTGTTTCTGGTCGCTGACACCCTTGTCGATCAGCTTCTGCTCGACGTACTGCTTGGTGAGCCCGTACGCCTCTTTGATCTTGATGTGGCTGTAGCCGGGGACACCGTTCCACGCGACCCAGTCGTCGCGGGGGATGGAAAAGGCCGACACTTTATCGTCCGGGCCGATGTGCGCCAGGATCAGCGTGTTGGTGTTGTAGCCGCCATCATCGGAGTCACCGGCGTGCAGATGCTTCAGCAGGCTCCAGGGCAGGTCGTCGCCGTTCTGGTCTTTCCGCGAGTCGAGCCCGATCAGCAGAATGTTCATCCCGTTGCCGTCGGACTTCGGGTCCTCGGCGCTCAAGGCCTGCGACACGGTGATCCCGCTGAGCATGCCGTGCGCCATCCAATAGCCCGAGGCGGTGACCAGCAGCGCGGCCGACGCGACCAGCACGCCGGCGGCATGCGCCAGCGTGCGGCGCCGCTTCTTGGGCGTCGTCGCACGGTGGCGATGATGCTTGAGGCTGGATCGCTGCAGATCTTCCATGACCATCTCGGCTGTATTCGGGTCTGCGCTTGACCCGGGATGAAGTGAGCGCGCGCTGCTTGGCACTTGCCGTCTAGTATGCGGCAGCTTGCTAAGGGCTGTCCTGTGACCCGGGTAACCATTAGATATTTACGAAGCCGTAAAAAAGCTTCTAATCAGCGGTGACGCGCACCCGCGTCGTTCCTGTGCGGGCGTACCAATTGTGGCCAAATCGTGCTACAGCTCGAGAATTGCCCCGTCGGCGGCCGACTGGGCGGCGTCGAACCGGGCCTGCGCGGCTGCAGCGGTGCGCTCGGCCACCCCGGGGAGGGGATGGTTATGGGTGATCAACAGGCGCGAAACCCCGGCCTCTGCGGCGATGGTGCCGGCCTCTTCGCCCGATGTGTGACCGCGCTCGGCAGCACTGGGCTCCCACGCCTCATGTAGCAATGTGGCCACGCCTGCCACATGTCGGACGGTCTCCGGGTCGAACTCGGTGTCGGTGCAATAAGCGAAGCGATCGCCGACCCGGAAGCCGGCTGACGGGAGGGGGTGGCGGGTCTGCTCCCAGGTCTGGATCTCGTGACCGGCAAAGCCAACCGTGTCCCAGCCCAGCTCTGCCCATCGTGCCGACGCCAGCGGCGACGTCGTCTGAAGCGGGGACGCGAGAAGTTGTTCCTCGACGATCGAGCGGGTGGGCCGGCCGTAAGCCATCGAGCCAGGCCCCGCGATGGTGAGTTCCCGGCCTCCCAACGCGCGAGCGCTGACGAAGCCGAGACCGGTCACGTGATCGAGGTGGAAGTGGCTGAGTGCCACGGTCACCTTCTCGATGCCGTCGAGCAGGGACGGGTTGATGTGTAGGGCGCCGAAACCCGTTCCGGCATCCAGTATTAAAGCCTCGGTCCCAGAAGTGATCAGATAGCAGCTGGTCTGGCGGGAGCTGGTGGGGATCCATCCACCGCTACCGAGAACCGTCAACCGCATCGAGAGAGACTCTATGAGGCCAACGATAGCCGCACTGCCGCGACGGTCTCCAGATCGGTCAGCGCGGCCACGCCGCGTCGAACGCCTTCCAGCGCAATGCTTTCGTCCTGCATGCCGCCCATCCCGGCGGTGATCAGCGGCGCCACATAGGCATACAGCGCGCCCTGCCGGTAGCGCAGCCACAGTTCGTCGGCATTCAACTCCGGGCCGCCAGCCGCGGCCAACGCGTGCCGGTATGTGGCCAGCAGGTCTCGTTGATGGGACTGGCGGTCGGCGGTGGTCATCCCGGTGACGAGTGTGTAGGACAATTCCCGCCCGGGGTGCCCGCGGCGAACCGCCTGCCAATCGAGCAGCCCGGCTTCACCGTTGCGGAAGTAGACGTTGCCGGGATGTGCGTCGCCGTGCATCACCGTGTTCGGTTGCTCGTCAATGAGCTTCGCGACGGTGCGGTAGTTGTCGATGATGAAACGGCCATCCTCGACTCCGATGTTGGTTCGCTCCGCCAGGCGACGAGCGGACGTGTTGAGTAGCGGCCCGGTCAGCAGCGAGGTGTGGTCGCCGGACGCGGAGTACACCCACTGATTTCTTTTGGCGGGCAGGCGTTCCCAGAATGTCGCATGCAACTTGGCGAGCAGTTCGACGATCTTGGCCGCCTGATCCTTATCTAGCGGGTGCAAAGTGTCGGGGAATACGCAGGGATCGACCGCGAGGTCTTCCAGGACCAGTACGAAGCGGCCGGTCAGTGGATCGAACGCCGACCCGTACGACGCGGGTAGGCCGGTCAGCTGCGGCGCCAACTCGCGGTAGAACATCACTTCGGTGTGGGCGAGCCGGCCCAGTTCGCCCATCATTCGGGTGGCGGCGGTCTCCGCGGGCATCTTGACGAAGACCGAAGCGGGAACGTCGTCCCCGGTCAGTGCGAGCCGTGCGCGTGATGACGTTCCGGCGTCGCCGCCGATGATCGACACCGATGCGACGCGGCGCCCCATGATCGTCGAGAGTGCTTGGGCATCAAGCTGGTTGATTGATCGCGGAAGCGAACGCAGGCGACCGATCACTGCGTCGGTGGCTACCCGCTGCATCCCACGGCCCAGATGGGCGGCCAAGCCGAGGACCGCTGCGACGTTGCTCACCGGTGCATCGTTACAAAGAACAGCTGATCTGTAAAGCAGCGGCCTGCCTCCGTTGTAACCGCCACGGGGGCGGGCCGGGGGTGCGATGATCACAACTGCAAGACGGCGACACTATTGGTGGGCGGATCGCGATGGTGAACCTTCGGCGGACCTGGGTGAGAGTGCTGCTTGCGGTGATCAATGTCGCTGTTGGACTGGTCGCGGCCTGGTGCCTAGCCAGGCCGGCCACGCAACTGGTGCACTCACTTCCGTTACCGCAAGTCGGGCCGCCGCTGCCGACTGGAGCAGCGGCCTGTCGTGTGATTTATCCAGAGATCAAAGAGCCGTTCAACGCCGCAGCGAGGGGCACCCCGCTCACGTCATGTCCCTTTGCCGAGCAAGTCCGTCGGGCGGCGCATGCGGACGGCTTTTCGGTGAATTCCCCTTCCAGGCAACTGCGGGTTGTCAGTCCGACAAATCGCAAGTGGTATGAAATGCAATGCATTTCGGCGGGACGTTACGCAACTTGCACGGGTGGTAACGATGCGGTGGTCTACCTGTTCAATACTCCTTGACTCGCCGACGAGCGTGAGCTAGGAGATCTTGTTGCGCAGTGCGTCTTCGGGCGATTCGGTCGGGGGGTTGGGCCAGATCCGGATGGTGCCGTCGACGCTGCCCGATACGATGCACTTGGCGTCAGGGGTGAAAGCCACACTCACCACGCCGTTTTGGTGGCCCTGCAGGGGGCCGCCCATCTGTTCGCCCGACGTCGAATCCGCGTCCCATAATCGCACGTGGTAGTCGGAATCGCCCGAGACGATCTGATTAACTACTTTTCCTTCGGCCGGCGGACTGAACGCCACGGCCGTTACGCTGCCTTCTGGAGGGTGCATCGGTTCGCCGACAGAACTCCCACTCGCCGTGTCCCAGCGCTGGACGACACCGCCCGGGTTCTCGTCGTCGCGCCACATAGAGCTTCCCGAGGCGATGCGGGTCCCGTCGAAGCTGAACGAGACGCTGGTGATGATGCCGGGACGTCCGGACGCCAGATTGAAGCGGGTTCTGATCTGGCTCGAGAGGGGATCCATGATGTCCTTTCCCCAGAGCAGCGATCGCGTATCTGCCCGCCACAGTCGCAGCTTGCCGTCAACCCCGCCCGCCGCCACCGAATCGCCACGAGGGTTGAACGCTACAGCCAGAACGGGACCGCGGCCGTCGCACGGAAGGTCGGTTGGCTGAGTCGAGGCGAGATCCCACATTGCGACGCGGCAGTCGCCACCGGCGAACGCCAGTCGATCGCCCTGCGGGCTGAAGGCGACTGAGTACACAGGCTGTCCGACTTCGAGCTTGCGGACGAAATCATGGCTGTCCGTGCGCCAGAGTCGGATAGTGCCGTCAGCGCTGCCGGAGGCAATGAGATCGCCTATCGGACTGAACGCGACGCTGGTGACGACCCCGGCGTGGCCGGCCAATGGTGGGTCGACAGGTCCTCCCGAATGGAGATCCCAAAGCCGAACGGTTCTGTCGGCGCTGCCCGAAACGATGAGATTACCGCCGGAGTTGATCGCTATGCTAGTAATCGGGCCTTCGTGGCCCTGCAGCGGCGCTGAAAACGGTTGCCCTACAGCGCCGTCCCACACCCGGATAAAGTGGTCGTTGCTACCGCTCACTATTTCTTTGTCGTCGGCGACGAATGCGGCTGCCCATACAATCTCTTTGTGGCCCAACATGGGATCGCCAACCGGCTTGCCGCTGTCCGCATCCCACATTTGCACGGTGTGATCGGCGCTAGTCGAAACAACTCGGGTGCCGCTGGCGTTGAATGCCACACCTTCGACCATTTCAGTGTGCCGCTTGAGCGGATGGTCGAACAAGGGGTTCCGGGAGTCAGCGCTCCAAAGTTGTACAAGATTGTCGGCACCTCCCGAAGCGATCACCGGCCTCGTCGGGCTAAAGGCGAGGCTCATCACGCCGTTCGGATGGGCATTCGGGATCGTTCGCTCGGGTGACCCATCGGGATTCCAAAATTTGATGTCGCCGTCGCTGCCCCCCGACGCCAGCAGCGCGCTTCTCGGGTCAAAGGCCACGGCGAAGACTTCAGAATGAGTCGTGATCGAATGAGTCTCTGCATCAATGGTATTCGATAAAGTGACGACTCTGTCGGCACCGCCGGCCGAGGCTATCCGTTGGCCATCTTCGCTGAAGGCAACACTGCTGACGACGCCCTGGTGGTGGTGTGATTTCATGATCCGGCTGGTGGGGTTGCCATCAAGGTGCCACAGCTCGACATCTCCGTCGGCGCGGCCGCAAGCAATAAGACTCCCATCGGGGCTGATAGCTATGCTTCGATATCCAACCGGGCTCGTGGAGGGCGACGTCAGGGTCTGCGCGTCATCCAGCGGATGCTCGCGCCACCGGGGTGTATTGGTATTCCACACTCGAATGTGATTGTCGGCGGTGGCGACTGCCAGGCGATGGGACTGCGCACTGACGGCCACGCCAATCACGGCCTCGCGGGCATCGCTGATCCGGATAGTGCTGACTCGCCTGCGCAGTGCATTCACTAAGTGCCCGTCGTTGGGGACCGTGTCATAGGCGCTGAGTAGCTCTTTGAATGCTTGGACATCGCTTCCCTCGACATCCCCCGCAAGCACGGCCTGAGCGTGCGTGTAGTGCTCCTCCGCCCTAGCCCGCAGCTTCGCTCGGTGAGAATTTATGAATGCGCCTACGGCGAACAGCGTAACCACAACCGCCACGGCCACCAGTGCCTTGAGGCGGCGGTTCGACTGGCGCTGATCATTCGCGTGTTGCTCGGCGGTCGCCTGCTTCTCCCGCGCTGCCTCCAATTCCTTTTGCTGGCGTAGCTTTTCCCTGTCCTGTTCGGCTGATTCCATCTGTCGCGAGGCGACCAGGAAGTCGAGCGAAGGCCCGAGTAGGTCGCGATAACCCGGTGCAGCGGCGAGGGCTTCGGCCTCCGCCAGCCAGGTCCCGCCGATCAGTCGCGACGGATCACGCTCGCGGGCCTCCCACCTTTTGGCGTCGCGCTCGATGTCGTCGGCCGCCTTCAACGACTCCCGATCCTGTTCGAGCCAAGTCTGCAATTCCGGCCACTGGCGCAGCAGACTTTCCAGGGCAACTTCGACCACGATCTCCCGGTCGCGTTCGTCCTTGACCAATAGCCGCTTGGCCACGAACTTGTTGATGAGTGGGCGTGCGGCTTCTGGCAGGTTGGTCCATTTCGCGACACGTCGCATCGGCTCGTTGCCGAGCGGGTTGATTCGCGCCAGCCATGGAATGAAAGCTGAACGGAGAAGCTCGAGTTGGTGGCCACGCTCCTCGTCATCGCTGGACAACAGCGTATCTATTTCTGTTTGAACAACACTGCCCATTCCGCCGCGCTCGGCATATGGCGCCGCGGTGAGCCGGCCCGTCGTTCCGTAGTCGCGATACAGCCACGCCAGAGTCAATGACAGAAGCGGCAGCGCGTCGGCGCTGCCAGATGCGTCGGCCAGTAGGCGCTGTACCAATTGCTCGTCGAGATGCAGGGGTCTCCCGCTGTCAGTCGAGCGTCGCGCTGGGCCGGTGACGACATTCTCGAACTGGGTGACGTCCATCGCGCACAGATCGAACTTCTCGGTCTGTAAGTCTGTGCCCTGCAAAGCTTCCTGCAATCGGTCGTACCGGTCTGTGCGGATGGTGGCGGCGACGATCAACGGCAGCCTGGCCTCGGTGTCCGAGTCGAGCGCCAGGCCGTTGATCAGCGTCAAGAGACCTGTCGCCTCGGGGATGTCGCCGGTGAACAGCTCTTCGGCTTGATCCAGTGGCACGACGATCATCAGCGGTTCACCGTCGGCGGTGTCCAGGAGTCGCCCGGCCGCGGCATCCCGGGATTCGGTAAGCCAGGATCGGACGGCGGCGACATCCCCGCGGGTACACGCGTCCTTAATGTCGCCGAGCGGTGGTTCCGCCAAACCGAATTTCTGTCGCGTCGTGCAAATAGCTTGCGCCAGACCAGAAACCCCCGTGAGCGCCTTGAGTTCTGGACGAACGGTCGGCAGCACGAGGTAATTGCGGTCGTCATTTTGAAGCCGCGGCACGATGCCCGCCCGCAGAAACGATGACTTGCCCGCACCGGACGCCGCCATCACCACGAAGAGGGTCTTGCCCGACTGGCGCATGCCACGCAATGCATCCATGGCGAGAACCAACTCGGCGTCGCGCCCGAAGAAGACGCCAGCGTCACCGGACTCGAACGGCTCCCAGCCTCGGTACGGGGCTCGGTCGAGTTGGCCCGGCGGGGGCCAAGGGAACGATGTCACGCCGATTCCGGCCTGCTTGATCCCTCGCAGTAATCGGTGCAAACCATTGGCGTTGAAGCTCACCGCTTCCGTGCCCGCGTCAACCTGTATGACGTTCTCGCCGCCGAACAGGTCGAAGTACTGCCATTCTCCGGTCAGGTCTTCGCCGACCTCTGGTTCCAGACGAGCGCTGAAGATCAGTTTGTTGAGGTTTTCCGCGGTGCGGAATTCAGTGCGGCACTCCGTCGACGACTCCCAGTTCTTGGACAGCAGACAGATGACTGCCTCGCAACGGTTGTTGGCGCGTTTGAGTGCTTCGCGCCAGCGAACCCCGGGCAGGATTCCGGTGTCCGGGTCGACGTCGACGAAGATCTCGTCGCGAAGGGCGGGATCTTTCTCGGCAATCCACTGTTTGAGCGCCACCGCGTAGCGCTGATCCCGCCGCGAGTAGCTGATGAAGATTCGGGACATCCGACCCTCCCGAGTCGGCGACGGCCAGCCGGTCCAACAGGCACAGCTAACGCGGTTCGACGAGCTTCTGCTTTCGCAGTGTCTCAGGCGCAGCCGTAGTTTGCAGCGTATTGAGCCTCAGTAGGCATTCCGGTCAACGCAGTGGGCTGTTGCAGGCAAAGTGCATCAACCGGCGGGCGCCTTGTGGCTGAGATAGCTGACGATGCCCTGCGTGACTGCTGCGGCGTAGGCCGCGCGCCCGTCGGGACTCTCCATCTGCGCGGCTTCGGCGCCGTTCTTCATGTTGCCCAATTCCACTAGAACGGCGGGGTTTTGGGCCAGATTCAAGCCCGCGAGGTCGGCGCGGCCATACAGCCCGTTGGACCCGACATACGTGGATGGCTGCATGCCGGCAGCGGCCAGCGACTCTCGCATCGTCTGCGCCAGTTGAACAGCGGGCCCGGACTGAGCGTCATTCAGTGGCGGACTGGAGTAGTTGACGTGGAACCCATGACCGGACGTAGGTCCGCCGTCCGCGTGGATGCTGACCTCCGCATCGGGGTGCATCGCGTTCGCCTGCGCGGCCCGCTGATCGACGCACGGACCGACGGAATTGTCGTTGCCGCGGGACAGCTCAGTTCGTACACCCATCTGGTTGAGTGCGGCCTGCACGCGCAGAGCGACGTCCCAGTTGAAGGCATGCTCTGGGTAGCCGTCGACGGTCGCGGTGCCGCTGGTATCGCACTCCTTCGTCCCGCCACGGCCATTCGGAACTTGCCGGTTGATCGACGCGTCCTGCGCCCCGTTGTGGCCGGGGTCGAGGAACACGGCCATCCCGGCGATGTTCGGCGCCGCTGAAGCCGGCGGCGCGCTGACGATGGGTAGCTGCGCGCAGAAGGAGAAAGCAACAAGCACAGCAATGCAGCGGTGACCAACCGGATGGGTCATCGCGAAAGACTAACAACCACACCGATCCGTGAGGCGACGACAATCCACGGGTTTGACGACGTCACCGGGCACTGCCCGGAGCGGCCGGACTCGTGGTGGTCGTCGGGGTCGCAGGGCTCGTCGGCGGAACTGGGCTCGCCGGAGTCGTAGGACTCGTCGGGCTGGCAGGCTTGGTTGGGCTGGTGGGAGTCGTCGGACTCGTGGGACTGGTAGGGCTCGTGGGAGTGGGCGTGGGCGGCGCAAGACCCGGCCCTTCGCCACACCAGTCGGCCACATCTTTCGGGTATTGCTCGAGCGGCGGAGGGCAACGGTACCCCGGCGGAAAGTTGGCGCCGGCGTTGAGCAGATCGCAGGGAACAAGGACTTGCTTGCCTTTTTGGGTGTTGCTCACACACTTCACTGGTTGACCCGGGGGTACCGACGGATCGGCGTGAGCCGGTACGGCCACGATGGCCGCCACCAGCAGCGTGCCGAGCGCCCATACGAGACGGCGATAAATCATGAGAGCTCCTCTGACGATGCGGAGCCCCTTGTCAGGATCACTGACGATCGCTCGCTCTCAAGGCGGCTCTGCATTCCGCGGGTTATTCACCACAGCGGCAAAAATCAGGCGCGACCGGGGCGAGTATTTCCGCGCATATTCGCGGGTTTGCGCCAGTGTAGCCGCAGCGTTTGCGCACTTTGCCGCCGGTCTGCGCGGTGTAACGACGGGCGTGTGCGGGGACTTGGAGCCGAAGCGCCCTAGCCCACGTCTGAATAAGTGATAGGGCCGTCCCACTTTCCGGGGCGGCCCGGCTTAGGCGAGGCGGGCTTCCGCGACGTGTCCTGGAGTTTCGTGTCGGTGTCGGCCATCGCAACGGCCTCGGTCAGCGCCCCGATCACCTGACGGGCTTCCGCTGCCGTGATCGGGCCACCGGGGACGTCAAGAAGGATGCTCCGTTGGACGTGCCCGTCGTCGTATTGCGCGCCGATGACTGCGACGGTGATGGGGTAGGGCCGCCCGTTATGGGTCGTGTGCTCGACTGTCCAGCTCTGCCCGTCAAAGAGGCGTCGGCCCTCTTCCCAGGGGCCGATCCAGGTTGCGTCTTTGGGCTTGCTGGTCACGTTCGGGGCTCCTCTTCTTAGCCCCCCGGATCAGAACCATAGCCCGGAGAGATGAGTGGTGGGTCGATTCGGCGCTTAATTGGACACATGGGCAACAGCAGTTGCGGCCGAGTGCGCTTTTTTCGCGGCGGTCAGGCCGTGTAGACGTGCAGCCATGAAGTGAGAGTTTGCCCAGCTAGACATGGTTGTTGCGTAGAGCCCCCTGTCAGGATTGAACTGACGACCGCTCGCTTACAAGGCGAGTGCTCTACCACTGAGCTAAGGAGGCCGGATTTGACCCGGCCAGCCTAACGGGTCACTCGTCGTGGGTTGAGTTCTCGTGGTCGATGACCCGCTGCGAACGCACGGTCCGGGTCGGCGACCGCCGGGGGCGACGGCCGGGCAGCGGAATCCGGTCGGCGATGTTGCTCAGCGGGTTCACGACCATCGTCAGCCCCATGACCGCGTCCTGCAGCGTCGCGATGGCCGGCTCCAGCGCCTCCATCCCGGGCGCGAGCCGGCTCAAGGTGTCGGCGACGGCCGCCAATTGCTCGAGCGGCCCGTTGCGGGCGGTCAGCTTGTCGACCAAGCCGCCTTCGGACAGCAGGCGATCGGCGAGCCCGTCCTCGGCGAGCAGCCGGTCGATCAGCCCGTCGTCGGCCACCAGCTGATCCGCCAGTCCGCCCGGCTTGAGAGCGCGTTCCAGTCCGCCGCCCTCGGCAGTCAGCCGGTCGAGCAGGCCGCCGTCCGCAGTCAGCATGTCGACCACCCCGCCCGGGCGCAGCAGGCGGTCGATCGGCCCGTCGGCGGCAATGGCGCGCCCGAGCGGTGCGTCGTCGTCCAGCAGTCGGGCCAGCCGATTGGCTCTGGTGATCGCATCGTCGATGCCCAGCATGTGCGCCACCGCGTTGGGGCCGCCCGTCATGCCCGCGTCCCCCAGGGTGCGGTGCGCCATGCCCAACGCGGACGTCGCAATACCCACCCCCGCATCGGCGGCGGCGAGTCCGACCCGCACTGGCGCGGTGGCGAGGCCGACCAGACTCTTGCCGAGATTCATCCCCCGAGTGTATTCAGGCCAGGTCAAATCCCGTGGTGGTTGGCCACGATCGGACATGCAACGAACTCTCAGCGGGCCCACAGCCGGTTTGCAGAGTTTCCTCAGCTGGGTGAGAGGAAATGAGGTCATGTCAGCAGCTATGCCAGAAGCAGCACCAGAGGCACGCGTTCTCGTGGTCGACGACGAGGACAACATCGTCGAACTGCTATCGGTCAGCCTCAAATTCCAAGGCTTCGAAGTTCACACCGCCACCAACGGGGCCTCGGCGTTGGATCTGGCCCGCGATGTCAAACCGGACGCGGTGATCCTCGACGTGATGATGCCCGGCATGGACGGCTTCGGGGTACTGCGCCGGCTGCGCGCCGACGGCATCGACGCGCCCGCATTGTTCCTCACCGCGCGTGATTCGTTGCAGGACAAGATCGCCGGCCTCACACTCGGTGGTGACGACTATGTCACCAAACCGTTCAGCCTGGAGGAGGTCGTCGCGAGGCTGCGAGTCATCCTGCGGCGCAGCGGGAAAGGTGTCACGGACAACCAGAACGCCCGATTGGCGTTCGCTGACATCGAAATCGACGAAGACACCCACGAGGTGTGGAAGGCCGGGGAGCCGGTTTCGTTGTCGCCCACCGAGTTCACGTTGCTGCGTTACTTCGTGATCAACGCGGGCACCGTGCTGAGCAAGCCGAAAATTCTGGATCACGTGTGGCGCTACGACTTCGGCGGCGACGTCAACGTCGTCGAGTCTTACGTGTCGTATCTGCGCCGCAAGATCGACACCGGTGAGAAGCGCCTGCTGCACACGCTGCGCGGCGTCGGCTATGTGCTGCGGGAGCCTCGTTAGCCGAATGCCCCGACATTTTCGGATCGAACTGCCGCTACGCGTTGCGTTGGTCGCCGCCACCTTGCTGCTGGTGGCGTGCGGCCTGGCCGCGTCGGGCATCGCGGTGACCTCGATCCTGCGCCAACATCTGATCGCACGGGCCGATCAGACGCTGGAGGAGGCCTCGCGCGGTTGGGCGCAGGCGCCGAAGGGTGCGCTGAAGATCCCGCACGGCGCCAACCTCGACCGTCCGCCGTCGAACTTCTACGTGCGCAGCTTGACGTCCGATGGGCGCGGCCGGACGGTCATCAACGACCGGCATGCCGAGCCCGTCCTGCCGGCCGACAACGACGTCGGGCCCGAGCCGACAACGGTCGGATCGGTGGACAAGTCCGGTGTGCAATGGCGGGTCGTCTCGATGCGCGGGCCCAATCGACTGGTCACGGTCGCTTACGACCTGTCCGAGATTCAGCACACCGTCCGTTCGCTGGCCTGGCTGCAACTCGGCATCGGGGTGGCGGTGCTGCTGGTCCTCGGCTTGGCAGGGTCGTGGGTCGTGAACCGAAGCCTGCAACCGTTGACGGAGGTCGAACAGACCGCTGCGGCCATCGCCGCCGGACAGCTGGATCGCCGTGTGCCCGAACGTGATTCGCGAACCGAAGTCGGGCGGCTTTCAGCGGCGCTGAACGGGATGCTCGCCCAGATCCAGCGGGCGCTGGCGTCGTCTGAACACTCTGCCGAGCAGGCGTTGATCTCCGAAGACCGGATGCGCCGGTTCATCACCGACGCCAGCCACGAGTTGCGCACACCCTTGACCACCATGCGCGGCTTCGCTGAGCTGTACCGACAGGGTGCGGCACGCGACATGGAGATGGTGATGTCGCGCATCGAGAGCGAATCCCGCCGGATGGGACTGCTGATCGACGATCTGCTGCTGCTCGCCCGGCTCGATACCCAGCGCCCGATCGAGCGCAAACGGGTGGATCTGCTGGCGCTGGCCACCGACGCCGTGCACGACGCACGCGCGGTCTCGCCCGAACGCAAGATCACCATCGAGGTGGTTGACGGTCCCGGCACGCCAGAGGCGCTGGGCGACGAGGCCCGGCTGCGTCAGGTACTGGGCAACTTGATGACCAATGCGCTGCAGCACACCCCGGACACCGCGGACATCACCGTGCGGGTCGGAACCACCTCCGAGAACGCGATTTTGGAGGTCGTCGACAAAGGGCCCGGCATGAGTCAGGAGGATGCGCTGCGGGTCTTCGAGAGGTTCTATCGCACCGACTCCTCGCGCACCCGCAGTAGTGGTGGCAGCGGTCTGGGACTGTCGATCGTCGACTCACTGGTACAGGCCCACGGCGGGACCGTGAATGTGACAACGACGCCCGGACAGGGCTGCCGCTTCTACGTCAGCCTGCCACGTATCGCCGACGTTCCCGCGCGCACAGCATTGGCCACCTAAGTAACCTGGTCTTCTCGTTTCCCGATCAATTCAAGACCCAGCACGCTTATCGAGAGCGAGGCTGATCAGCTTTCGCCCAGTTCGGCAAGCGCCGCTTTGATTTTCGCCTGCGCCTCGTCGAGCGATTCGGGGGACGGGTTGCGGTCGACGTTGGCGAAGCCGAAGTCGCTGAGGCTTTTCGCCGGAAACACGTGGACGTGCAGGTGTGGAACCTCCAGTCCGGCGATGATCAGCCCGGCGCGGTCGGCATCGAACGCGCGAGTGACCGCCTTGCCGACCAGCTGCGCGACGGACATGACATGGCCGAACGCAGCCTGGTCGACGTTTTGCCACTGGTCGATCTCTGCTCGTGGCACCACCAGCGTGTGTCCCTGGGTCATCGGCTCGATGGTCAAGAAGGCGACGACCTCGTCATCGGAGTAGACGAAGCGGCCCGGCAGTTCGCCGTTGATGATCTTGGTGAAGATAGTGGACATGGGCTCCAGCATATGGGTCGCTCCGGGCGCTCAGGCGCCTCCGCCGCCGAACATCGCGGATAGCTCGGCGACGGTCCAGGGCGGCGAGTCGTGGAAATCACGGTAGCCGACCAGATCTGGCGTGGCCTTGGGGAATTGGCCGACGAAACCGCCTGAGGCAGCCAAGATTTCGCCGGTCAGGTGGCCGGCGAGGTCGCTGGCGAGGAAGACGTAGGTAGGCGCGGCGTAGCCCGGGGCGGCGACGTCCAGCGACCCCTGCATGGAGACGTCGCCCAACAGCCCCCGCCGATTCAGGTCGGTGATGTGTGCGACATAGTCCGGCCCGGTCGACAACCGTGTCTTAGCGCCGGGGCACACCACATTGGCCCGAACGCCGTGATCCTTCAGTTCGGCGGCGATCGCCAGCGTCAGGCTGTTGACCGCACCCTTGCCGGCCGGGTACCCGGTGCCGCCGTAGTCGCCGAGGAACGCGAACGAACTGCTGTTGACGATGCTGCCGCCGCCCTGCGCGATCATCTTCGGTGCGGCGGCGCGGCAGGTTGCGAAGACCGTGCCGAGGTGTGCGTCCATCAGTTCGGCGAACTGTGCCGCGCTGATGTCGAGGATGGATGAGCCTGGCGGTTCGGCGATGCCCGCGCAGTTGATCAGGATGTGGATGCCGCCGAACTCGTCAATACAGTTGTCCACCAAGGACTCCGCGGTCTGCTGATCCGACGGCGAACCCGGATGGGCGACGGCTTGTCCGCCGGCGGCGGTGATCGCCGCAACGGTGGCACGGGCAGCGTCGCCGTCTCGGCCGTTGACCACCACGCCGGCGCCGTGCTGCGCGAGCAATGCGGCCACCGCCGCGCCGATCCCTCGTGACCCGCCGACCACGATCGCGCCGCGGTCGGCGAGCAGGGAGGTCACTCCGCGTTGCCGAAGGTCATCATCTCGAGGTTCCAGTAGCCGCGCATGTTCGCGATCAGCCCGGCGTCGTTGACACGGTAGGTGAACACGCCTCGCACGCTGCTGGTGATTCCGTTGTCAAACTTGCTGTCCAGCACCAGGATATGCGCAACCTCGTTAGGTCGCTGGACGGAAACGTTTCCTCGCAGGTGATCCGCAGATTGTTGGCGGCGATGTTGGTGTCGTAGAACTCCGCGACGCCGTCCTTGCCCCGCACGCCGGTGCCCTCGGGGTTGGTGATCGACTTGCCGATCGGATCCTCGACCACGACATCGTCGGCCATCAGGGCCAGCCAGCCCTCCCGGTCGTGAGCCTGCACGCAGCGCCAGGACGACTGCGAAGCGGCCAGCGCGGGTGACTTTTCAGCGGTTTCGGCCGACATGACCTTCTCCAATCTTTTTCGCCGAGTGGCCAGTTATTGCACGGTTTTCAACGAATCTTGTGTCATGACTGGCCATTCGGCACCGGGGAGGTGGTTACCGGTCGGCGTCGGTGTAGCGGATGACGCCGCGAATGTTCTTGCCGTCCAACATGTCCTGGTAGCCGTCGTTGATCTGCTCCAGCTTGTACTGGCGGGTGATCATGTCGTCGAGGTTGAGCTTGCCGGCTTTGTACATCGACAGCAGCTGGGGAATGTCGAACTGCGGGTTACCGCCACCGAAGATGGTGCCCTTGATGGTCTTTTGCATCAGGGTCAGCATCGCCAGGTTCAGGGTGACATTGGCGTCCAGCAAGCTGCCGATGGCGGTCAGCACACAGGTGCCGCCCTTCGCGGTCAAGATCATGTAGTTTTCCACGTCGGCCCCGAGCAACTCACCGACGGTGACCACGACTTTGTGGGCCATCAGGCCGTGCGTCACTTCCTGGATTCCGCCCATCGCGGCGAAGATGTCCGGGTAGACGTGCGTCGCGCCGAACTTGAGGGCCTGGTCGCGCTTCCACTCGACCGGGTCGATCGCGAAGACGTAACGGGCGCCAGCGGTGACGGCACCCTGCAGCGCCGCCATGCCCACGCCGCCGATGCCGACGATCGCCACGTCCTCTCCCGGCCGGATGTCGGCGGTACGAACCGACGAGCCGTAGCCGGTGGTGACACCGCAGCCGACCAGTGCAGCAACCTCGAACGGCACCGACTCGTCGATCTTCACCACGGAACTCTTGTGCACAACCATGTACGGGGAGAACGTCCCCAGCAGCGTCATCGGGAAGACGTCTTTGCCGCGGGCCTGAATCCGGAACGTTCCATCGGACACCGCGGCGCCGCCGAGGAGGCCCGCGCCGAGATCACACAGGTTGCGCATGCCGGCCTGACAGGTCGGACAGTGGCCGCAGGACGGGATGAACGACAGCACCACGTGGTCGCCCGGGGCAAGGTCCTCAACGCCCGGGCCGACTTCGGTGACGATGCCGGCGCCCTCGTGACCGCCGAGAACCGGGAAGCCACCCATCGGGATGCCGCCGGTGACCAGGTGGTGGTCGGAGTGGCACATGCCCGCCGCTTCCATCTGGATTTTGACTTCGTCTTTCTGGGGGTCGCCGATCTCGATTTCCTCGATCGACCACGGCTGGTTGAACTCCCAGATCAGCGCACCTTTGGTCTTCACCGTGAACCTGCTTTCGTCTTTGAACGTCGGTTGAGAACGGCCGGAAGCTCCACGCAAGCAACCGCTTGGTTGAGTGTAGGTCAGTGGTGATCCCGGTCACCAGGGGAGCCGGGCACAATCACCAGATCGGCACCGGAGCCTGGCCGAGCGGGTAGTAACCAGGCAACTTCTCGCCGGCAACGCTGCGTTGGATCCGGTTCTGCATGCCGGTGCTCAGGTCGCCCGACTCGATCAGGTTGCCGAACATTTTCGCGACATGTCCGAAGTCGAAGAAGTCGCGCTGCCACTCGATCAGCAGGTCATCGTTGAGGCGGAACCAGCTTCCGCCGATGCCGTAGATCTCGTCCTGGCTGCCGTCGGTCTTGTGGACGATCTGCTTCCAGAAGCCGACGATTTCGTTCTGCTTCTCGTCGATCAGGACTTTCTGGTACTCGTACACCCAGTTCTCCAGCCCCTCCATCTCCAGGCCGAGTGCGACGTCACGGATTTCATCTTTGCCGACGCACATCACGTCTTCCTTCGGGCCGATGTTCCAGCCGTAAGTGGAATCCTCGGTGTAGAAGTCCGCGAGTAGTTTCCAGTCGCCCGCCTTTTCTGCATCCTTATTAGCCTGCAGCCAGCGCTGGACCCAATCGTCGAGCTGTTCGCGTGACGCCATTGTCTTGCCTTTCAGTCGGTTTCTTTGATGAGTAGTGCTTGGGTTGGGCACATTTCGACCGCCCGCTCGACTTCGTCGCGGGCCTCGTTAGGGGGTTCGGCATCGAGGATCTCGACTTTTCCGCGTTTGGGCACCCGGAAGTAGTCCGGTGCCTCCAGCTCGCACATGGCATGGCCCTGACACAAATCCAGATCGACGTCGACGCGGTAACCCATCCTCAGCTCCCGTTACGCCGGCGGTAACGGACCTTGGCCGGGCTCGCCAGCTGCACGACCATTTTGGAGTGATCGTTGTGGTAGCTGTCGGCGGCCTGCGCCATCTCGAATTCATACTCGCGCAACAGAACCGAGAAGATCGCCTTGATCTGCATCTGCGCGAACGCGGCACCGACGCAACGGTGTCGGCCGGCGCCGAACGGAATCCAGGTCCATCGGTTGGCGACGTCGGCCTGCTCGGGCTTGTCGTAGCGGTCCGGGTTGAACGCATCGGGGTCGGGGAAGTCTTCGGGGATCCGGTTCGAGATAGCCGGGGATGCGGCGACGAAGTCACCGTCATGGATCGGAAAGCCCTCGACCTCGAACTCGCCCTTGGCGACCCGCATCAAAATGATCAGCGGCGGATGCAGGCGTAGGGTCTCCTTGACCACGTTGTCCAGCTTGGGAATCTGGCGCAGCGCATGGAAACTCACTTCCTGGCCGTCGGAGTACAGCTCCTCGAGCTCGGCGAGCACCTCGGCATAGACGTCGGTGTGGCGGATCAATTCGATCAGCGTCCACGCCGACGTGCCGGAGCTGGTGTGGTGGCCGGCGAACATCAGCGAGATGAACATGCCGGTGACCTCGTCGGCGGTGAAGCGGGGATTACCCTCTTCGTCTTTGATCGACACCAGCACGTCGAGCATGTCGCGGTCGGCCTTGTCGGTGGGCGGGTTGGCGAGGCGGTGGTTCATGATTTCCTGAACCACCGCAACCAGTTTCACGCGCGCCTCGTCGCGGCGCCGGAAGCTTTCGATCGGAAGATAGGGATCGACGTAGCACAACGGATCCGTGCCGCGCTCCAGCTCGTGGTAGTACTCGGCGAACCGGTGATCGAGTTGTTCGCGGAATTTCAGGCCGATCAGGCAGGCCGTCGACGTGTAGATGGTCAACTCGGAAAAGAAGTCGAGCAGCTCGATCTCACCCTCGTCACCCCAATTGGCGATCATCTTCTTGACTTCGCCCTCGATGGTGGCGGCGTGGCCCTTCATCTGTTCGCCGCGCAGCGCGGAGTTGTGCAGCATCTCCTTGCGGCGCTCGGGGCTGGCGTCGAACACCACACCTTTGCCGAAGATAGGGGTCATGAACGGATAAGCCTCGGCCTGGTCGAGATCCTCGTCGGCGGAGCGGAAGAAGAACTCGTTGGCCTCGGCACCCGAGAGGAAGATGACGTGCTTGTCGACGAGCTGGAACCAGCCGACGTTGCCGCATTCGTCTCGGATTCGCTGCATCAAACCGATTGGGTCGGTGCGGAATTCCTCGAGGTGGCCGTGTTCTTCCTCGCCGCCGGACACCCGTGGCACGATCGCTGTGGTCATATGCTCACTCCTCCTCGGCGCCTACCGCGCGCCGCATCGTCGTATCGCGAAGTCACTGTCCCGGTATCCCTTCTTCTCCGAGTGCAAGCTTCTGCCGGTCGGTCTTGTCGGCCAACGGGGCCTCGGGCTGAAGTTCCATGTTGGCGATGAAGCCGCCGCGTGGTGTCTCGGCGACGAATGTGATGGCGCGTCCGAGGTCTGCCGCGCGCAGGAAGTAGTCGTGGCGGGCCTGGCCCCATTTGGCCCAATCCTCAAGGGCCGGGCCGATCTTCTCGGCGGGCAGGCTCCAACCCATCGACGTCTTGGTCGGGCCGGGGTGCACGATCGAGGCGCGCACGCCGGTACCTTCGAGTTCCATCTGCAGGTTGTTGACCATCGCCAGCAGCGCCGCCTTGGCTGCTCCGTAAGCGCCCATGTGCGGTCGCTGGCGCAGCGCAACGTCGGAGCCGACGAAGATCAGGTCACCGCGCTGCCGCTCGATCATGCCCGGTAGCACGGCAGCGGCCAGTCGGTTGGCCCCGATGAGGTGGATCTGCAGCTGCGAGTCGAATTCGTCGGTGGTGATCTCGGCGATTTTGCCGAAGTAGGTGTCACCGGCGCCGGCCACCAGGACCTCGATCTCGCCGAGCGCGTTGATCGATTGCGAGACAAAGGATTTGACCGAGTTCGGATCGGTGACGTCGAGGTGGAAGCCGACCGCCTCGCCGCCGTCGGCGTTGATCTTGCCAACGATGTCGTCGAGCTTTTCGACCCGGCGCGCGCCCAGGGCTACCGGAAAGCCGTGGGCCGCGAGTTCGATCGCGGTGGCTTCGCCGATACCGGACGAGGCGCCGGCAACGATCGCCGGGCGGCGTTCGGGTAGGGGTTCAAAGCGAGGCATTCAGCGGACCTCCACGGTCATCGGTAGGTGGGCGAATCCGCGGACATTGCTGGAGTGGACGCGGACCGAGTTATCCTCGTCTACTTCGTATTTGCGGATTCGGGTGAACAGTTCGGTGAGAGCGACCCGCGCTTCCATCCGCGCCAAGTGTGCGCCCAGGCAGAAGTGCGCCCCGCTGCCGAAGCTCAACAGCTTGGAGCCGATGTCGCGCCCGATGATGAAGTCGTCGGGATTCTCGAAGGCGCGTTCGTCGCGGTGCCCGGAGCCGGGCAGCAGCAGCAGAACGTCGCCGTCGGGAATGGTGGTGTCGTAGAGGGTGAGCTCACCGGAGACCGAGCGGGCCAGGATCTGGCTGGAGGTGTCGTAGCGCAGCGTCTCCTCCACCCAGAGCGGCACCCGGGACAGGTCGTCATAGACCGGCAACAGCTGGTCGGGATTGCGGTGCCCCCAGAATGCGGCATTGGCAAGGAGTTTGGTGGTGGTCTCGTTTCCGGCGATCACCATCAGGAACATGAAGCCCAGGATTTCGTCGTCGGTGAGCCGGTCGCCGTCGATCTCGGCTTCCAGCAGCGCCGACGTGAGGTCGTCGGTCAGCTTTGTGCGCCGCTCCGCGACCATCGCCTGGTAGTACACGATGAGATTGATCGAGGCATCGATGGCCTCTTTCGGCACATCGGTGACGCCCTCGTCGCGGTGCATTACGCCGTCCGCCCAGGCTCGCACCTGAACTCGATCGGGTTCGGGGACACCCATCAGCTCGGAGATGACGTCCATCGGCAACTTCCCGGCGAACTCGTCGACGTAGTCGACGGCGACGCCGGATGCCGCTTTCTCCACCATGGTGTCGAGATGCTGGGTCGCGATCTCGGTGACGCGTGGTTCGAGTTCACGAATCCGTCTGGGTGTGAAGCCTTTTGACACCAGGGTCCGCAGCCGTAGGTGCCCCGGGTCGTCCATCGCCAGGAACGACATGGTCTTGGCTGCGTGCGGTCCGCGGGAGGCCGGGTCCAGTGAGACACCGTATTTGTTCGACAGCGTGGTGCTGTTGCGGAAGCCCTGGTGCACGTCCTGGTGACGGGACAGGGCCCAGAAGCCGAGTTCCTCGTTGTGGTAGAGCGGCGCTTCGTCGCGCAGTCGCTGGTAGTACGGGTACGGGTCTTCGTGGAAGTCGTAGTCGTACGGGTCGAGCAGTGGCTTGTCGATGGTTGTCATCCGGCTTCCGTTGTGACGATGAGGCCGACCGCGTACGCGAGGTGGTCGGCAATCTGGTGGTAGGTATAGGCGCCGCTGGCGGCGTTGACGAGCGCGCCGAAGAACGTCATCTCGAGGACCGACACGATGCGCGGCTCTGCGTCGGGCCCGATGGCCGAGGTGATGCGCCGGTGGATCTCGGCACCGATCCGGTCGCGCACCGACCGGACGGCGGGGTCGCCGCCGCCGCCGAGCAGTGCGGTCGTGCACGCCGTGGCAACCTCGGGTTCGTCGGCGACGACCAGCGCGAGATGGCGCAGGGCCTTGTCGACCCGCGTCGGCATCGGCTCGTTGACGTCGGTGAAGTACGGCACTTGGCGCACCAGGTCGAGGTAGATCTCGACGATCAGGTGATTCTTCGACGAGAAGTAGGTGTAGGCCGTCGCCGGGGCAACCTTGGCGCGGGCGGCCACCGCGCGCACGGTCAGGTCGGCATAAGACGTCTCACGCAAGACCTCGACGCCGGCGGTCAGGACCTTGCGGAAGGTCTCTTCTTGTCGACGGTTGCGCGGCACGTCACGAGCCGGAACGCCGGCATCAGCTGTGATCGTGACCACTGGATCGCTGGACACGTGTCCAAGCTATCCGAGATGGCCCCCAGCGGGCAAGTCTGCTCGGTGAAATAGCAGTTAAGAGCCGGTAGATGCGCAGCCGTCGCCAGCCACGCTTGCCTTTCCCACGGCGCTGAGGCTATCTTCGATTGAATAATTCCGGACATGTGTCCACTCAACGAGGCGCGGAGGCAGAGATGGCATTGCTGGCCGACGGGGTGAGCTCGCTGCTCATCGACGGCAAGCTGACGAGCGGCAATCAGGGCACATTTGCCACGATCAACCCCGCCACCGAAGAGGTGCTGGGAGCCGCGGCCGATGCGGACCCGCAAGACATGGGCGACGCGATCGAGGCGGCGCGTCGGGCCTTCGACGACACCGACTGGTCGCGTAACACCGAGCTTCGGGTGCGGTGCATTCGTCAGTTGCAGGAAGCCATGAAGCAGCACCTCGAGGAGCTGCGCGACCTGACCATCGCCGAAGTCGGCGCCCCCCGGATGCTCACCGGTATCGCGCAGCTCGAAGTTCCGGTGAACGACCTGTCGTTTGCCGCCGACACCGCCGAGTCGTACGAATACCTGCAGGATCTCGGCGAGGCGAAGCCGATGGGCATACCCACCCGCCGCACCATCGCCCGCGAGGCCGTCGGTGTCGTCGGCGCCATCACGCCGTGGAACTTCCCCCACCAGATCAACCTCGCCAAGATCGGGCCCGCGCTGGCCGCAGGGAACACCGTCATCCTCAAGCCTGCGCCGGACACACCCTGGGCCGCTGCGGTTCTCGGTGAGCTCATCACCGATCACACCGACTTCCCACCCGGTGTGATCAACATCGTCACCTCCAGTGATCACGGCGTGGGCGCGCTGTTGGCCAAAGACCCTCGGGTGGACATGGTTTCGTTCACCGGGTCAACGGCGACCGGTCGCGCCGTGATGGCCGACGGTGCCGCGACCATCAAGAGGGTCTTCCTCGAGCTCGGCGGTAAGTCCGCGTTCATCGTGCTCGACGATGCGGACTTCGGTGGCGCGGTGAGCATGGCGGGCTTCTCGGTGTGCATGCACGCCGGGCAGGGCTGCGCCATCACCACCCGGCTGCTGGTCCCGCGGGCGAAATACGACGAAGCCGTTTCGTTAGCGGCGGCGACGATGGGCGGCATCAAAGCCGGTGACCCCACCGACCCCGGAACGATTTGCGGCCCAGTGATTTCGGCACGCCAGCGCGACAGGATTCAGGGCTACCTCGACTCGGCGATCGCCGAGGGCGGGACATTCGCGTGCGGTGGAGGCCGGCCGGCCGGCCGCGACGTCGGGTTCTTCATCGAGCCGACCGTGATCGCGGGTCTGGGCAACGATGCGCGCTGCGCACAAGAGGAGATCTTCGGTCCCGTCCTGACGGTGATCCCTTACGACGGTGACGACGACGCGGTGCGCATCGCGAACGACTCGCCATACGGCTTGTCGGGCACCGTGTTCGGGACCGACCCAGAGCGGGCGGCCGGGGTCGCTGCGCGGATCCGGGCGGGCACGATCAATGTCAACGGCGGCGTCTGGTACTCCGCGGATTTACCGTTCGGCGGCTACAAGCAGTCCGGGAACGGCCGTGAGATGGGTCTGGCCGGCTTCGAGGAATACCTGGAAACCAAAACCATTGCGACAGCGGTCTGACCCGCGAGTGGCCAGTTATGGCACCACATTTCACATTTATCGTGCAATAAGTGGCCACTCGGCCAGAGGAAGGAAACAACATGGGGCGGTTTGAGGACAAAGTCGCCATCGTCACCGGATCTGGTGGTGGGATCGGCCAGGCGTATGTCGAAGCACTGGCCCGCGAAGGGGCAGCGGTCGTCGTGGCCGACATCAACACCCACGGCGCCGAGAAGGTGGCCGACGGGATCAAGGGCGAAGGCGGCACGGCGCTGGCACTGTCGGTCGACGTGTCGGACCCCGTGTCGGCCAAGGAGATGGCCGACCGCACGTTGGCCGAATTCGGCGGCATCGACTACCTGGTCAACAACGCCGCGATCTTCGGCGGCATGAAACTCGACTTCCTGATCACCGTCGACCCCGAGTACTACAAGAAATTCATGAGCGTCAATCTCGACGGCGCGCTATGGTGCACCCGCGCGGTGTACAAGAAGATGGCCAAACGCGGCGGCGGCGCGATCGTGAACCAATCATCCACTGCGGCATGGCTGTATTCGAACTTCTACGGCCTGGCCAAGGTCGGAATCAACGGCCTCACCCAGCAGCTTGCCACCGAGCTCGGGGGCCAGAACATCCGGATCAACGCGATCGCTCCCGGGCCGATCGACACCGAGGCCAACCGGACCACCACTCCGCAAGAGATGGTCGCCGACATCGTCAAGGGAATTCCGTTGTCGCGCATGGGACAGCCCGAAGATCTCGTCGGCATGTGCCTGTTTTTGCTGTCGGATGAGGCGTCCTGGATCACCGGGCAGATCTTCAATGTCGACGGCGGACAGATCTTCCGCTCATGACAGATCTGGCAAGGCTTGGATACATCGGTCTGGGCAACATGGGTGCGCCGATGGCCACCAAGATGACCGAATGGGACGGCGGCCTAACGGTTTACGACATCAGGGCTGACGCGATGACGCCGCTGGCCGAGAAGGGCGCGAAGCTGGCCGACAATGTGGCCGACGTCGCGGACGCCGACATCATTCACATCACTGTGCTGGACGACGCCCAAGTACGCGAGGTCGTTGGCGAATTGGCGTCCCACGCCAAGCCCGGAACGGTCATCGCGATCCACTCGACGATCAGCGACACCACTGCCGCGCAACTCGCCGCTGAACTCAAGCCGCAGGGCATTCATATCGTCGACGCCCCGGTCAGTGGCGGCGCGGCCGCTGCGGCTGAAGGCAAGCTTGCCACCATGGTGGGCGCCGACCGCGAGGTCTACGAGCGAATCAAGCCGGCTTTCAAGCACTGGGCGGCGATGGTTGTCCACGCCGGCGAGCCTGGTGCGGGCACCCGAATGAAGTTGGCCCGCAACATGTTGACGTTCACTTCCTACGTCGCGGCGTGTGAGGCGATGAAGCTCGCCGAAGCGGCCGGTCTGGACTTGCAGGCGCTGGGCCGGGTGGTACGGCACACCGATGCGCTCACCAGTGGCCCTGGCGCGATCATGGTGCGCGAAGACATGAACGACCTCGAGCCGGACAACTTCCTGTATCAACCCTTCCTGCACACCCGCGGGTTGGGCGAGAAGGATCTGAGCCTGGCGCTGGCTTTGGGTGAATCTGTCTCGGTCGATCTTCCGCTCGCTCAGCTGGCCTATCAGGGGTTGGCCGCGGGACTCGGGGTGCCGCACAAAGGGAAAGAGGCGTGATGGACGAGCTGCGCAGCAAGGGCCTCGCGAAGATGAACGAGGTCTACGGCTGGGAGATGCCCGACATCGAGGGCGACCCGTACTTCGACCTGACCGTCGACCATCTGTTCGGCACGATCTGGAGCCGTCCGGGGCTGTCTATGCGCGACAAGCGCATCATGACGCTGACCGCGGTGACCGCGGTCGGCAAACGCGACCTGGCCGAGATCCAGATCAACGCGGCGCTGCTCAACGAGGAACTCACCGAGACCGAACTCAAGGAGATGGCGGTCTTTCTCACCCACTACCTCGGCTTTCCGCTGGGTTCGGCGCTCAACGGCGCGGTCGACAGCGTTGTGGCCAAGCGCAAGAAGGCCGCGGCGAAGGGCGCCGGTGAGGACAAGAAGGCCAACGTCGAGGGCGCGCTGAAAATGCACTCAGGCGAATAGCCCGTCAATCTCAATGCGGCTGAGCACCTTTCGGCATTACATACTCCGACGTCGGGGCCGACGCACCGTTGACGGTCGTGCCGCCGTTGAGAATGCCTGGTGCCATGTCCAGCATGTTGTTCGGGAATCCGAACCTCGGTCTGGTGAGCGCGTCGAGCCGGTCCAGTTCGTCGGCGGTGAGATTCACATCGACCGCCCGGATGTTGTCGTCGAGCTGCGAAAGCCTGCGCGCGCCGATGATGACGGATGAGACGCCGGGTTGTGCGTGCACCCAGGCCAGCGCCACGCTGGCGACGTTCGTCTGATGCGCCGCGGCGATGACCTGCAATTCGTCGAGCAGCGTGTAGGTCTTGTCGTTGAGGAAGGCTTCGACCATCGCCCCACGATCGGCGTTGTGCGTCCCGCTGGTGGCGCGGGTGTACTTGCCGCTGAGCACGCCGCTCTTCAGCGGCGACCAGGGCGTGATGCCGAGGCCGAATTCACCGGCCATCGGCACCAGTTCTTGCTCGATGGAGCGCTCGAGCAACGAGTACTCGACCTGGAGGCCGATGAAACTCGACCAGCCGCGAAAACGCGCAATCAGGTTGGCTTCGGCGATCTTCCACGCCGGGGTGTCGGACACGCCGATGTAGCGGACCTTGCCGGCAGCGACGAGGTGGTCGAGTGCGGCCATCGTTTCCTCGATGGGGGTGTTGGCGTCCCAGATGTGCAGCCAGTACAGATCGATGTAGTCGGTCTGCAACCGCCGCAGGGAGTTCTCGCAGGCGTTGATCAACGATTTGCGACCGGAGCCGCCACCGTTGGGATCGCCGGGGTACAGGTTGCCGCTGAATTTGGTCGCGATCACCAGGCGATCGCGGCGTGCGGAGTGTTGCCCGATGTGGTCGCCGATGATCTTCTCGGAGTGGCTACGGGTGTAGAAGTTGGCGGTGTCGATGAAGTTGCCGCCGAGTTCGGTGTAGCGATCGATGATTTGTTGAGACTCTTCGACACTGGTGCCCCAGCCGAGGTCTTCGCCGAAGGTCATCGCGCCTAGACACAGTGGGCTGACGCGCAGGCCGGAACGTCCGAGTGTTGTGTATTGATCCAGAGGCATGAGTGCGGCTTTCTGGTAAATTGTTCGACTATGCGATTGTTCATTTCCAAACTAGTTCACATCTGAACGATCTAGCAAGTCGATGTCTGATGCGGCCAAGATCTGGTCCTTGAATTACCGGGTGCTCTTGTCGGTCCTCTCCAGCGCGGAGGATGAGATCTGCTCCCTGGGCCTGGAATCGAAGGAGTTGTTCCTGCTCGCCGAGATCGATGACCACCCATACCCCGCCGAACTGGCGACGACGTTGAACATGCCCAAAGCGACGGTCACCGTGTACCTCAAACGGCTGGAGGCGGCCGGCTTCGTGCGCCGCGAGATCGATCCGTCCGATCTCCGGCGCCATCGCCTGCTGCTCACCGCGACCGGGCGCAAAGCCGCCGCGGGCGGCATGTCGGCGGTGTCCGAGGAGTTCACCAAGCGTCTCGGGCGTCTCACCGCCGCGCAGCAGAAGGAACTGAAGAACCTGCTCGAAAAAATCATCTGACCGTCGTTCCACGGCGCGCATCGTCGTCAGACGTGTCTGATGTGTCCGACTCCTCCTCGCGCCGTTTCGCGGCGCGCATCGTCGTCAGACTAAAGTGACCTTCCGTGCGCGTTCTGGTGATCGGCTCCGGTGCCCGCGAACATGCGCTGCTGCTGGCCCTGCGCGCCGACCCTCAGGTCGAGACGCTGGCCATCGCGCCCGGTAACGCCGGCACCGCGTCGCTTGCCGACCAGCACGATGTCGACGTCTCATCTGCTGACGACGTCGTGGCCCTGGCCCGCCAGATCTACGCCGACCTGGTGGTGATCGGCCCAGAAGTCCCGCTGGTGCTCGGCGTAGCCGATGCGCTGCGCACAGCGGGCATCGCCTGCTTCGGGCCCAGCAAGGACGCGGCGCAGATCGAGGGGTCCAAAGCCTTTGCCAAGGACGTCATGGCGGCCGCCGGGGTGCGAACCGCATCCTGCGAGATCGTCGACAGTCCAGCGGGTTTGGATGCTGCATTGGATCGATTCGGACTGCCGGCCGGCGATCCTGCGTGGGTGGTGAAGGACGACCGCCTGGCCGCGGGCAAGGGCGTGGTGGTCACAGCGGACCGCGACGTCGCCCGCGTTCACGCCGCGAGCCTGCTCGAGTCCGGCCACCCGGTGCTGTTGGAGTCGTTTCTCGACGGGCCCGAGGTGTCACTGTTCTGCGTTGTCGACGGCGAGACCGTGGTGCCACTCCTGGCGGCCCAAGACTTCAAGCGTGTCGGCGACGGCGACGCCGGACCCAATACCGGTGGCATGGGCGCCTATGCCCCGCTGCCCTGGCTGCCGGCCGAGGTCTACCAATCGATCGTCCATGACGTTGTCGAACCCGTTGCTGCCGAACTAGTTCGGCGCGGTAACCCGTTCTCCGGACTGCTGTACGCGGGGTTGACAATCACCTCGAGCGGGCCTGCCGTCATCGAATTCAACTGTCGCTTCGGTGATCCGGAGACCCAAGCGGTGCTCGCGCTGCTCGAGTCGCCGCTCGGTCAACTGCTCAACGCGGCGGCCACCGGCACACTTGCGGACTTCGGCGAACTGCAGTGGGGCGACGGCGCGGCTGTGGCGGTGGTGCTCGCGGCGGAGAATTACCCGGGTAAACCACGGGTCGGCGACACCATCGTCGGCTCGGAGGCCGCCGGCGTTCTGCATGCCGGCACCGCCCGAAACGATGACGGCGCGATCGTGTCGTCGGGGGGCCGGGTGCTGTCAGTCGTCGGCACCGGTCCCGATCTGGCTGCGGCTCGCACGGCGGCCTACGACATCATCAGGTCGATTCGGTTGCCCGGGAGCCACTTTCGCACCGACATCGGCTTGGCCGCTGCCGACGGCAAGATCCGCGTCTAGATACCGGCGGCCTGGCCGTCGCGGCGAGGGTCGCTGACCGCCAGATAGCCGTCGTCGAGCCGCCAGATCGCCTGGCAACTGCCGAACTGGTTGTAGTCGTCGGTGGTGACCAACTGATGGCCGCGCTGCTGCAGCCCGTCCAGCGTCGACGCCGGAAAGCCCGACTCGCAGCACACCTGCAGGCCCTGTGCCCAGCGGAAGCGTGGCCCGTCACACGCCGCCTGCGGGTTCTGGCCGTGATCGACGATGCGCGCCACCACCTGCACATGGCCCTGTGGCTGCATCGGCCCGCCCATCACCCCGAAGCTCATCACCGGGGTGCCGTCCTTGCTCAGAAAGGCGGGGATGATGGTGTGGTACGGCCGCTTTCGCGGCCCGACTTGGTTCGGATGTCCTTGTTGCGCAGTGAAATCCGCGCCGCGATTCTGCAGCGCGATGCCAGTTTCCGGCACGACCACACCGGAGCCGAATCCCATGTAGTTCGATTGGATCATCGACACCATGACGCCTGACGCGTCCGCGGCGGTGAGATATACGGTGCCCCCGCGGGGCGTTCCGGCCGATGCCGGCCTGGCCCGGTGCGGATCGATCAACGCGGCGCGCTCGCGCAGATAGTCCTTGTCAAGGAGGTCCGCCGGGCTGAGGGTCATGTGGTCGATGTCGGAGACGTAAGCCTGTGCGTCGGCGAACGCCAGCTTTGTCGCTTCGATCTGCAGATGCACGGTGGGCGCGGAATCGACTGGCAGCGAGGCCATATCGAAGTGTTCGAGGATTCCGAGTGCGATCAACGCGACAATGCCCTGGCCGTTGGGCGGTATCTCGTGCACGGTGTACCCGCGGTAGTCGCCGGAGGTCGTGCCGACCCAGTCGGCGCGATGCTCGGCGAGGTCGCCGGCCCGCATCGCCCCGCCGTTCGCGGTCGAGTGGGCTTCGAGCTTGGTCGCGAGTTCGCCGCGGTAGAACGTCTCACCGTTGGTTGCGGCGATTGCCTCGAGCGTGCCGGCGTGGTCGGGCAGCCGGACCAGTTCACCGGCGTGTGGGGCGCGGCCGTCGGGCATGAAGGTTTCAGCGAAACCGGGCTGCGCCTCGAACATCGGCACCTGCGCCGCCCATTGTTCCGCGATCGTCGGGGAAAGCAGAAAGCCGTTGCGGGCGTAGGAGATTGCCGACTCGAAAAGCCGCTCGAATGGTAGTTTGCCGAATTTCGTATGCAACTCGGTCCAGGCCGATACCGCGCCGGGGACGGTCACCGAATTCCACCCGAGCAGCGGAACTCCGTTGCCGCCGAAGTACTCCGGCGTCCACGCTGCGGGGGAGCGGCCCGACGCATTCAAACCGTGCAGTTCACGTCCGTCCCAGACGACGGCGAAAGCGTCCGACCCGATCCCGTTGGACACCGGCTCCACTACCGTCAGCGCGATCGCGGTGGCGACGGCCGCGTCGACCGCGCTGCCACCGTCGGCAAGCATCCGAAGACCGGCCTGAGCGGCGAGCGGTTGCGAGGTACACACCACGTTCGTCGCCAGCACTGGCTTTCGTGGCCACGCGTAGGGAAGCTCCCACCCGAACGGCTGCACCGGCACAGTCTCTCAGTGTGCTCTGACCTCGGCAACCACCCGATATCGTCGGCGCAACGGTAGCTGATACGATTTACGCTTCTGGCCTAGTTTGTAACCCTGAGCACCGAACAAAGGTTGACCCCTATGCCCAAACCCGTCATCGTCAGCGCAGTCCGAACCGCCATCGGGACGTCGTTCAAGGGCTCACTCGTCAACACCACGCCCGAATTCCTCGCGACCACGATCCTGCAGGAAGCGGTCCGGCGGTCCGGGGTCGAGGTGTCCGATATCGACGACGTGATCTTCGCCGAATCCCATTACGGTGGTGGCGATATGGCGCGCTACGCCGCTTGCGCGTCCGGCATGACGTCGGTGCCCGGACAGGCTGTCAACCGGCACTGCGCGGGCAGCCTCACCGCAGTCGCCAACGCGGCGGCGCAGATCGGCTCCGGCGCGGAGAAGGTCGTGGTCGGTGGCGGTGTGCAGTCACTGTCGATGACCCCGATGATGAACTGGCGCATCCCCGGTCCGACGCTGGAGTTCGAGGAGCGGTGGATTCCGCCGACCCACGTAGAGACTCCCGATGCGCCCGGCCGCGATATGTCGATCACCGTTGGGTGGAACACCGCGCAGGCAGTTGGGATCACCCGCGAAGAGATGGACGCGTGGGCTTTCCGTTCGCACCAGCGCGCGGTCGGAGCGATCGACAGCGGCGCCTTCGTCGACGAGATCGTGCCGCTGAAGATCAAGGGCCTCGACGACGCGCTGATCGAGTTCAGCGTCGACGAGCACCCGCGCCGCGGGACCAGCCTGGAGAAGCTCGCGTCGTTGAAGGTGCTGCACCCGGAGATCGAGGGATTCTCGATCACCGCGGGCAACAGCAGCGGGACCAACGACGCGGCCGCCGCGCTGACACTTGCCGACGAGGACTTCGCGGCAGCTCACGGACTGAAGGTGCTGGGCTCCGTCAAGGCCTGGGCCTCGGCCGCTGTCGAGCCGCGGGACACCGGTCTGGGTGCGGTCAAGGTGATCGGCAAGGTGCTCGACCGTGCCGGCCTGGCGCCGGGCGACGTCACGCTCTGGGAGATAAACGAGGCGTTCGCATCGGTTCCGATCGCCGCGTGCCGCGAATACGGACTCGACGAAGAGCGGGTCAACTTCTTCGGCAGTGGCTGCAGCCTGGGGCACCCGATCGCCGCCAGCGGCGCCCGGATGCTGACCACGCTGGTGTACGAATTGGGCCGTCGAGGAGGCGGAATCGGTGTCGCGGCGATGTGCGCGGGCGGCGGCCAGGGCGGGGCCGTAGTCATCGAGGTCTAGCGAGACCGCGGGCGTGACTGCAGCGTCACGCCCGGCGTCGAAGGTGACTGCAACGTCACTCTCGGGCGTCGATCAGCCGGCTGGCGTGATCGAGAATGCACGTCAGGCCGTACTCGAAGTTGATGTCGTCGGCGACGCCGATGCGGTGACCCTTCTGAGTCAGTCGGGCGATCAGCGGCATGGTTTCGGGATCGATGACCGAACTCCCGCTGCGGCGGTAGGTTTCGGCTCCGTCCGACTTGTCCCGTAGCCGTTCCAGGACTGCGGCACCCTGGGTGTGGACGGAGATGCTGGCATAGGTGTCGAATGCGTCCTCCGGCGACAGGCCCGCCTCCACCAACGCGGCGATCGCCTTCTCCAGCTTTTCGAAGGCCGCCAGCGTCGCCTCCCGGCCGAAGGTGCCGCGAATCAGGATCAGATCGCACAAGATCGGATTGTCGCGGAACGTCTGACGCATTTTGTGGGCATGATCGCGCAGCGAATTCCGCCAGTCCTGGCCTTCGACAAACGGTGTGGCGAAGTCGTACTGACCCAGCGCGCGGTCCGTCATCGCGTTGAGCAAATCGTCCTTTTTGCGGAAGTACCAATAGATGCTCGTGACCCCGACATCGAGGTGCTTGGCCAGCAGCGGCATGCTCAGGCCGTCGACCGACACCTCGCCGGCGACATCGAACGCACCGTTGATGATCTCGTCAACGCTGATCGATCCGCGTTCACGCCGTTGGCGCTTGTCTGCGACGGCCTGCCTCGCCAATTCGGGTCACCTCCGTGCACTGTCGGCGCAATGTGGCGCGTTATCGTAACAAATATCGTAAGGCTTTTGGTAGGGCTCGCGGTCCTGGCAGACGGTGCTCCTACGCAGTCAGCAGTGGTGCCATCCAGGTCAGTTCGGCGGGCAGTTGCGAGCTCCAGAACGACCCGTCGTGGCCCCCCGGGGAGAACCCGCCGGCCGGCGGAGTGGGCAGCTGCGCGATGAACTGTTTGGTCGCGCCGTAGAACGGATCGCTGTTGCCACAGTCCACTCTGATCGGGATGGACGCCAACGCGGGCATCCCAAAGACCGAGTCGGCCGCAAAGTCTCCGGGTCCGTCGAATGCGCCCGGGGCTGCCGCCCCCGATGACATCCACAGCGCGGGGCTCACCGCGCAGATCGCCGCGGTCCGGCCCGGCCCCAGTCGGCCGCCGAGCAACAGCGCGCCGTAACCGCCCATTGACCATCCCAGGAAGCCGACCCGGGAGGTGTCCAGGCCGTGGCCGCCCAGCATCGGGATGAGTTCGTTTAAAACCATCGCGCCGCTGTCTTCACCGGAAGCCCTTTTGTGCCAATAACTTCCGCCACCATCGACAGCGACGACGGCGAACGGTGGCAGACCTGCGGCGACCGCCTGGGCCAGTCCTTGTTCGACGCCGCCTTCCATCACGGTGGCTGCGCTACTCCCCTTGCCGTGCAGCGCGATTACCGGTCGCAGCGGTTTGCTCTGACCCGGGGGCCGGGCGATCGCCCAGTTGGTGGCGACGCCACCGCGTGCCGCCGACACGAACGAACCGGTGACCATCGTGGGGGCCGGCGGCGGGTCGAGCGGGGGGCGTGGCGCCAGCGGAATCCCGGTGCCGGTCATCGTGACCGGCGTGGCCACCGGAGGCCGGCCGGGTAGCAACCTCTCGATCGCGAACGCGCCGACGGCTCCGGCCGCTGCGCCGGTGCCCAGGCGCAGCACGGCGCGACGACTCATCTCCGGCATGCGGGTCATCATAAAGTGCCGGCCCGCGGTGCCCGTCCGCCGAACGACCGAGGATGTTTATCCGAAAGCCCGATGCGGCGCCATTCTGGCTGGCACCATGACCTAGGTGACTGCAGCCGTGGCTCCCGAGGGGGCCTTCGCTCCCGAGGTAGCCGTCGCCGCCGCCCAGGTCGTTCCCGCGCCGGTGTCAGTCGCGCCGAGGGCGGTGATGGTTCCGAAGGGAGCCGTCACGCCCAAGGGTGAGCGCCGGCGGTACGCGCTGGTCAGCGCGGCCGCCGAATTGCTGTGCGAAGGCGGTTTCGAAGCGGTCCGGCACCGCGCTGTGGCCCGGCGCGCGGGCCTGCCGCTGGCGTCGACCACCTACTACTTCTCCAGCCTCGACGACCTGATCGCGAGTGCAGTGGCGCACATCGGAATGCTCGAGGTCGCGCAGCTGCGCGCCCAGGTGGCAACCCTGTCCCGTCGTCGCCGCAGCGCCGACAAGACAGCAGATCTGTTGGTCGATCTACTCGTCGGCCGCGAATCCGAGGCACGCCTCACCGAGCAACTGATATCGCGCTACGAACGGCATATCGCCTGCGCCCGCCTGCCTGGGCTGCGCGAAATTCAGCGCCGCAACATGCGTCAGCGGGTCGATGGCGTCGCCGAAGTCATCGAACGGTCGGGACGCTCGGTGCGCCCGGAGCTCGTCTCGGCGCTGATCTGCACCGTCGACGGCGCAGTGGTCTCGTCGTTGGTCGACGAGCGTCAGGACCCGCGTGCCGTCGCGCGATCAACTGTGATTGATGTCATTGACGCGGTGGCGCCGTTCGACCGGCGACCTATGCAGGTCTGATTCCCCGCTGCTGAAATAGTCTGTCGCACAGATCTTTAGCGCTCGCCAATCGGCGCGACGCCGAGCTAACCGTCGAGCTGTTGGTGAATCGCAGTCAGCCCGCGCTGCGCTTCCTCGAGGAGTGCAGCGACCTGCGCCACACGTTCACGTAAGTCATCGTTATCCCGTTGCGGCGCAGCGCTTCGGGAGCGCGCCGGCGCGACGTCGGACGGCAAGGTCGGCGTAACGATGTAGCCGGTCGCGTAGTCGCCGTAGATCGTGACGTCTTCGGGCCGCTGGTCCCAGAACAGCCCGACGTACGCGCACAGCACGGCGTCGACGGGGTCCTCGTCGCGGTCGAGTTGCACTGGCCGGGTAGCGGCTTCGACCCGCTTGCGCAGTTCCACCCAGGACATGTTGTGGTTCACCCGCAGCCGCGGTGACGCATCGTCGAGCCCCTCGATCAGCGTCATCAACTGCAGCAGCTCATGTTGACGCGATTCGAACGAACCCCTCTTGTATTTCAGAATTTTCTGCAGACCGAACAAGGCGATGGTCGCCGGGTGCGGGTACACCTCGATGGCCCGCCGCGGCGAACTCGACGCCGGATCCATGTCGAGCCTCAGAGCGGTCGCGATGCGGGCTGCGCGTGGCCGGGTGAGTGCCGAGTTGCCGGTGTTGGCAGGGTGGGCGCCGGCATCGAACCCGCGGAAGTCGCGGTTGAGCGCGGCCTCACACGGCCGGGACCCGGTCGGGTTGTTGACCACCAGCGGCGCATCGATGGCCACCAGGCAGTCGTCGCTGACGTAGGGCTCGACTGCCGCCGTGATGCTCTCATCGTCGTGCGCGGCGCCGACATGCAGCAACCGGCCTTGCGCGTCGACGACCGCGACACCGGTGTTGTTCTTCTCGCCCCAGGCGAGATCGAGCCCGACAAAGTACATGAGGTCACTGTGCCTGATCCGCACCCGACACGGCGCCGTTAAGCTTTGTGTTTGTGACGATCCCGAACGTGCTGGCCAACCGCTACGCCAGCGCCGAGATGGTGGCGATCTGGTCGCCGGAGGCGAAGATCGTGGCCGAGCGGCGGCTCTGGCTGGCGGTTCTGCGTGCCCAGGCGGAACTGGGAATCGAGGTGCCCGGCGCCGCGATCGCCGACTACGAACGGGTGCTCGACGAGGTCGACCTGGCCTCGATCGCGGCGCGCGAGCGGGTGACGCGCCACGACGTGAAGGCCCGCATCGAAGAGTTCAACGCGCTGGCCGGCCACGAACACGTGCACAAAGGCATGACCAGTCGCGACCTGACCGAGAACGTCGAACAGCTGCAGGTGCGCCGTTCGCTGGAATTGGTGTTCGCTCATGGGGTGGCCGTGGTCGCCCGGCTCGCCGAGCGCGCCGCCACCTACCGCGACCTGGTGATGGCCGGCCGCAGCCACAATGTCGCCGCGCAGGCCACCACATTGGGCAAGCGGTTCGCCTCGGCGGCGCAAGAGACCCTGGTCGCCCTGACTCGGTTGCGCGAGCTGATCGACCGCTACCCGCTGCGCGGCATCAAAGGCCCGATGGGAACCGCGCAGGACATGCTCGACCTGCTCGGCGGCGACGCGGGCAAGCTCGCCGACCTCGAGTGGCGCATCGCTGAGTTCCTGGGATTTGCAACCGTTTTGACCAGCGTAGGGCAGGTCTATCCGCGTTCGCTCGATCATGACGTGGTGTCGGCTCTGGTGCAGTTGGGCGCCGGGCCGTCGTCGCTGGCGCACACCATCCGGCTGATGGCCGGCCACGACCTCGTCACCGAAGGCTTTGCCCAAGGTCAGGTCGGCTCGTCGGCGATGCCGCACAAGATGAACACCCGCAGCTGCGAGCGGGTCAACGGGCTGCAGGTGATCCTGCGCGGGTACGGCTCGATGGCCGCCGAGCTCGCCGGGGCGCAGTGGAACGAAGGCGATGTCTTCTGCTCGGTGGTGCGTCGAGTGACGTTGCCGGACAGCTTCTTCGCTGTCGACGGGCAGATCGAGACGATGCTGACAGTGCTCGACGAATTCGGCGCCTACCCTGCCGTGATCCAGCGCGAGCTGGACCGCTACCTGCCGTTCCTGGCCACCACCAAAGTCCTGATGGCCGCGGTGCGCGCCGGCGTGGGCCGGGAAACGGCGCACGAGGTGATCAAGGAGCATGCGGTCGCCGCGGCGCTGGCCATGCGTGAGCAGGGCGTCGACCCCAATCTGCTCGATCGGTTGGCCGCCGACCCGCGACTGCCGTTGGACCGTGGCGCGATCGACACCGCGCTGGCCGACCGGAAGGCGTTCATCGGCGCAGCCGGCGACCAGGTCGACGCGGTCATCGCCGAGGTCGACGCACTGGTCGCCCGCTATCCCGACGCGGCGAAGTACGCACCGGGCGCCATCCTGTGACGCTCGCGGAGGTCGACTTCACCGATCTGGACAACTTCGCCGGCGGCTTCCCCCACGACCTCTTCGCGATTCACCGCCGCGACGCACCCGTCTACTGGCACGAACCGACCGAGCACACCCCCGACGGGGAAGGCTTCTGGTCCATCGCCTCCTACGCGGAAACGCTTGCGGTCCTCAAAGATCCGGTCACGTTCTCATCGGTCACCGGTGGTGACCGGCCGTTCGGCGGCACTTTGTTGCAGGACTTGTCGATCGCGGGCCAGGTGCTCAACATGATGGACGACCCACGACATCTACAGATTCGGCGACTGGTGAGCTCGGGCCTGACACCGCGGATGATCGGCCTGGTCGAAGACGACCTGCGGGCCCGGACCCGAAGGCTGCTGGATGCGGTGGTGCCCGGCGAGCCGTTCGACTTCCTCGTCGACATCGCCACCGAGCTGCCGATGCAGATGATCTGCATCCTGCTGGGAGTGCCTGAGTCCGAACGGCATTGGCTGTTCGAGGCGATCGAGCCGCAGTTCGACTTCGGCGGCTCGCGCAAGGCGGCACTGTCTCAACTGTCCGCCGAGGAAGCCGGATCGCGGATGTACACCTACGGGCAGGAGTTGATCGCGTCGAAGCGCGCACAGCCGACCGACGACATGTTGTCACTGGTCGCCAACGCGGCTCTCGAGGATGTGCACGGGTCGGCGATGTCTGACCTCGAGCTGTATCTGTTCTTCAGCCTGTTGTTCAGTGCCGGCGCCGAGACAACCCGTAACGCGGTCGCGGGTGGGCTGCTGGCGCTGGCCGAGCATCCTGAGCAATTACGTTCGCTGCGTGACGATTTGGACTCGCTGCCGACCGCCGTCGAAGAGATGGTCCGATGGACGTCGCCGTCGCCGTCCAAGCGGCGCACCGCCACCTGTGACGTGGTGATCGGTGATGCGTCGATCGCGGCGGGGCAGAAGGTGCAGATCTGGGAAGGCTCGGCCAATCGCGACGAAGGCGTGTTCGATGACGCCGACGTATTCGATATCACGCGAAAACCCAACCCGCATCTGGGTTTCGGCCAAGGCGTGCATTACTGCCTGGGCGCCAATCTGGCGCGGCTGGAGCTGCGGGTGCTCTTCGAGGAATTGCTGACGCGCTTCGGCGACATCCGGGTGGTGCGCGACGTCGAATGGACGCGCAGCAACCGGCACACCGGCATCCGGCACCTGGTCGTGGAACTGCGTTAGCGCGTCCTGACGGCCATTCCCGCCGAACGCAATTCGATGGCGGCAAGGCCATGGATGACGTGCGGATCTCCGGCGCGCCACGCCCCGACCGGATCGGAGGTGACTGCGGTGAGCCGGGCCAGCGGCCGATTGGCCAACGCGCGCAACGCCAGCAGCTGCGCACCGGCCGCGGTGGCGGCCAGCGCACCCACGGTCAACTTGCGCCGGACGAATCGGATGCGCAACACCAGCCACGGCACCACCACGCCGAGCGTCGGAGGCGCCGCAACCGCCAGCGCCAAAACGATCGCCAGCCAGCTCGCGGTGGTGTCCAGGTTGTGGCCGGCGCCGGCGATATCGAGCGCGGCCTTGCTGGCCGCCGTCAGCGGCTCGCTGACGGCGCTGCCGACCAAGGGAATGTTGTCGGCGCTATGGCCGGCCGACTTCAAGCTGTCGGCAACGCCGTCGGCACCGCCCTGGACCTGTCGACCCACCTCGGCGATCGTCGAGACCGCGCTGTGCACGGCCAGGCCGACGAGCACCCACACGAGCGACCAGATCACGACGACGGTGTCGCTGAACAACTGAGCCAGCAGTCGGCCCGGAGTGTTGGCGTACGGGACAAACCGAGATTTCATACTCCGATCCCAGCACAGGGTCGGCGTGTCGGTCGACAATACGGCGACAGTTAGGCTGTCCCGATGCGTCCCGGTCTGTCCGACTACCAGCACCTGGCCAGTGGCAAAGTCCGCGAGCTGTACCGCATCGACGACGATCACCTGTTGTTCGTCGCGACGGACCGGATCTCGGCGTTCGACTACGTGCTCGACACGACGATTCCCGACAAGGGGCGCATCCTCACCGCGATGAGCGTGTTCTTCTTCGGGCTCGTCGACGCCCCCAACCACTTGGCCGGTCCACCGGACGACCCGCGGATTCCCGACGAGGTACTGGGACGTGCGCTGGTCGTACGACAGCTCGAGATGGTGCCCGTCGAGTGCGTCGCGCGCGGATATCTGACCGGCTCCGGACTGCTGGACTACCAGGCGACCGGCAGGGTCTGCGGCATCACGTTGCCGCCCGGCCTGGTCGAGGCCAGCAGATTCGCTACGCCGTTGTTCACACCGGCCACGAAAGCCGAGCTGGGAGAACACGATGAGAACATCGCATTCCCCAAGGTGATCGAGATGGTCGGTGGCGTCCGCGCCAACCAGTTGCGCGACCGCACGCTACAGACCTATGTGCAGGCCGCCGATCACGCTTTGACCAAGGGAATCATCATCGCAGACACCAAGTTCGAGTTCGGCGCGGATCACAACGGCAACCTGATACTGGCCGACGAAGTCTTCACGCCGGACTCGTCGCGGTACTGGCCGGCGGCCGAATATCGGGTCGGGGAAACGCAGAACAGCTTCGACAAGCAATTCGTCCGCAACTGGTTGCTCAGTTCCGAGTCCGGTTGGGATCGCGGCGGCTCGCTGCCACCACCCCCGCTGCCGGACGACATCATCGACGCGACCCGAGCCCGTTATATCGAAGCTTACGAACGTATTTCGGGTTTGCGCTTCGACGAGTGGATCGGCCCGGCCGCGTGAGCGCCGATATTGAACCACCCGTCGCCAAACGGGTCGACTCCCGGCGCGAGTTTCACGGTGACGTGTTCATCGATCCCTACGAGTGGCTGCGCGATAAGTCCAGCCCCGAGGTGATCAGCTATCTGGAGGCGGAGAACGAGTACGCCGACCAGGCGACCGCACCGCTGGAGCCACTGCGGCAGAAGATCTTCGACGAGATCAAAGCGCGTACCAAAGAGACCGACCTCTCGGTCCCGGTCCGGCGCGGCGATTGGTGGTATTACGCCCGCAGCTTCGAGGGCAAGCAGTATGGGGTTCAATGTCGTTGTGCAGTGATAGATCCAAATGACTGGAATCCACCCGTTCTCGACGAGCACACCGAGATTCCCGGCGAGCAGTTGCTGCTGGACGAGAACGTCGAAGCCGAGGGGCACGACTTCTTCTCCCTCGGTGCGGCCAGCATCAGTCCGGACGGAAACGTGCTGGCTTACTCCGTCGACGTGGTCGGCGACGAGCGATACACGCTGCGCTTCAGGAACCTTCGCACCGGCGAGCAGTACCCCGACGAGATCGTCGGCATCGGCGCCGGAGCGACCTGGGGCACCGACAACCGGACCGTCTACTACATCACCGTCGATGCGGCATGGCGCCCCGACACGGTCTGGCGGCACCGATTGGCGTCGGGCCTTCCGGCCGAGAAGGTGTACCACGAAGCCGATGAGAAATATTGGCTCGCCGTGGGACGCACCCGTAGCGACAAGTACGTACTGATCGCTGCGGGATCGGCGATCACCTCAGAGATCCGCTACGCCTACGCCGCCGACCCAGAAGCCGAATTCGTCACCGTGTTGCCGCGCCGCGACGGCATCGAGTACTCGGTGGAGCACGCGACCGTCGGCGGTCAGGATCGATTCCTGATCCTGCACAACGAGAATGCGGTGAACTTCATGTTGGCCGAGGCGCCGGTCGATGACCCGGCGGCCCAGCGCACCCTGATCGAGCACCGCGACGACGTACGACTCGACGGCGTCGACGCGTTTGCCGGGCACCTGGTGCTCAGCTACCGCGGCGAGGCGCTGCCGCGAATTCAGTTGTGGCCGATTAACAATGACGACTACGGCCGGCCGGAGGAGATCGCTTTCGACTCCGAACTGATGTCGGCCGGACTGGGCGCCAACCCGAACTGGGACTCGCCCAAGCTGCGGATCGGTGCGGGATCATTCGTCACCCCGGTGCGAATCTACGACCTCGACCTGGTCACCGGTGAGCGCACCCTGCTGCGCGAGCAACCGGTGCTCGGTGACTACCGCCGCGAGGACTACGTCGAGCGCCGTGACTGGGCGCAAGCCGCCGACGGAACTCAGATCCCGATCTCGATCGTGCACCGAGCTGGCATCGAATTCCCTGCTCCAGCACTGGTATACGGCTACGGGGCTTATGAGATCTGTGAGGATCCGCGGTTCTCCATAGCCCGGCTGTCGCTGCTCGACCGCGGCATGGTCTTCGCCGTCGCACACGTGCGTGGCGGCGGCGAGATGGGTCGGCCGTGGTACGAGCACGGCAAGCTGCTCGAGAAGAACAACACCTTCACCGATTTCGTGGCGGTCGGACACCATCTGGTGGACAGCGGGCTGACTCGCCCGCAACAGTTGGTGGCGCTGGGCGGAAGTGCCGGCGGCCTGCTCATGGGTGCGGTGGCCAACACCGCGCCAGACCTCTTTGCCGGCATCCTGGCGCAGGTGCCGTTCGTCGATCCGCTGACCACGATCCTGGATCCGTCCCTGCCGTTGACTGTGACCGAGTGGGACGAGTGGGGAAACCCGTTGAGCGACAGCGATGTTTACCACTATATGAAATCGTATTCGCCGTACGAGAATGTCTCCGCACAGAACTATCCGGCCATTCTGGCGATGACGTCGTTGCACGACACCCGGGTCTACTACGTCGAGCCTGCCAAATGGGTTGCCGCACTGCGCTATACCAAGGCCGACGATAATCCGGTGTTGTTGAAGACTCAGATGACCGCCGGCCACGGTGGTATCAGCGGACGGTATGAGCGCTGGAAAGAGACCGCCTACCAATACGCGTGGCTGCTAGCAGCCGCCGATCGAGACCACTACGGCAGCGGTCAGGTAGACGATCTCCTCAGCGGCGCGCAGGGGTAGCCGGGTCGTCATCGACTTCGGTGGGTCGGGCATCCGCGCCGCGTAGACGTTGGCCGGGAACATCGCCAGCATCAGCAGCAGTAGGCAGACCGCGGCGGCGGCGCGGGTGGTCGGGATCAGCAACCCGACCGCGCCGAGCAACTCCAGCACGCCGGTGATGCTGACCAATAGTCCCGGAGCGCGCAGTCGTTGCGGGACGATCGCGATCAAGCTGCTGCGCAGCGGCGGCGCGAAATGAGCGACGCCGGTCAGGACGAACATGGCGGCCAACCCGACCGCGATCGCCTTCACCCAGGTGTCGACGTAGCCGACGCCGAGCCATCCCGACAATCGGGCGGCCAGGCTCGCGGCCAGCAGGGTAATCAACGGAGCCATCTCTACCCCTCGCTATCTAGTCACTGTCAAGTTCTGGAGCCGAGAGTACGGGCTGGAACTAGTCAGTGTCAAGTTAGTGCGTTATGCTGCCGCTATGACGCGTCCGACCTATCACCACGGCGATCTGCGCGCCGCGATCCTCGACGAAGCCGCACGACTGGTAGCCGAGCGGGGGGCCGACCGGGTCTCGCTTCGTGAGTTGGCCCGCGAGGCCGGGGTGTCGCATGCGGCGCCGGCGCATCACTTCACCGATCGGCGCGGTCTGTTCACCGCGCTGGCCGCCCAGGGTTTCGAGCTGCTGGCCGCCGACCTGGCCGATGCCCGGCCGCGGTTCCTCGACGCGGCGCTGGCCTACGTGCGATTCGCCATCGCGCATCCCGGCCATTACCGGGTGATGTTCGACAGGTCGTTGCTCGATCCGTCGAACCGCGAACTGGCGGCGGCCGAAGGGGCCGCGGGGGCCGAGCTGGCCCGTGGCGTCGCCTCGCTGCCGGATCCGCATGCTCAGGCCGATCCGAGTGGCGCACAACTGGCGGCATGGTCACTGGTGCACGGCTTTTCGATGCTGTGGCTCAACCAGGCGGTGAACCCGGAAACAAGGGACGCCGATCCGATGGCCACGGTCGAACGCATCGCTGCGATGCTGTTCGACGAGTAGCGCCCTAGACGGGAACCGTGGACTGGGCGCGGCCCGGCGGCGGCGGCGTTGTTGGGCAGGAACGCCACCGGTAGAAGTGTCACTGCGACAATGACAATCGAGACCAGTAGGACCATGGTGTAGGAGTGGGTCAGGTCATGCATCAGCCGGGCGGTGAACTCAGCGGATACGTCGTGATGAGGCGGAGCAGGTGCGCCGTGCTTGGTGAATTTGCCGCGCAGGATGCCGAGTTTCTCTGCGGTGCCGATGGTTTCGCTGCGGTTGAACTGACTGGTCAGGATCACCGACATCAGGGCGGTGCCGACCGCGACGGCGACGTGCTGGTTGACGCTGAGCAGCGTCGACCCGCGCGCCACCTCATTCGGCCGCAACGTCTGTACTGCCGCTCCGGACAGCGGCGTCAGGGTGCAGCCCAGGCCAATGCCGGTCGTCACCAGTCCCACCATCAGTATCGGCATATAATCCGCCTGTTGCCATGCGCCGTAAGCGAATACGCTCAACCCGATGGCAATCGCGGCGATCCCGACCAGCAGCACATTGCGGGGTCCACGTTTGTCCATCAAGGTGCCGGCCAGCGGCATGGTCAGCATCGCGCCGAGTCCCTGCGGGATCAGCTGAAGCCCGGACTGCAGCGGCGTCTCATGCAGAAGCTGTTGAAGATAGCTGGGAACGACGAGGACGGCGCCGAAAAATCCCACCGAGAACAAGAACATTGCGGAGTTGGACAGCGTCACCGCCCGGTTCTTGAACAGCGCCAGGTCGATGAGTGGATGGTCGGCGCGTTGCAGCGAATGCAGGACGAATGCGGTGATCAGGGCGATGCCGATCAGTCCCGGTATCCACACGTGATTGTCGGTGAAGCTGTCCCGTCGTGGCACCGAGGAGATCCCGAACAGCAGCAACGCCAATCCCGGTGACAGCAACAACATCCCGACGAAGTCGAACGCCTCCGACGGGCGCGGACGATCCTTCGGAAAAATCGTCGCCGCGGCTACCAGCAGGATCGTGCCGACCGGCAGGTTGATCCGGAAGATCCACTCCCACCCGTACGCGCTGATCAGCCAGCCACCCAGCACCGGCCCGCACATCGGGGCCAGCAGCATCGGGATACCGAGCACCGCCATCAATCGACCGAGCCGTCTCGGACCGGCTTCGCGTGTCAGGATGATCAGCGTCAACGGCACCAGCATCCCGCCGCCGAAGCCCTGGATGACACGAAAGGCGATGAGCTGGTTGATGTTTGCTGCCATTGAGCACAGCAGCGACGCCAGGGTGAACCACAGGGCCGCACCCATGAACAGCCGCTTGGTACCGAATCGATCGGAGGCCCACCCGGCCAGCGGAATGACGGTGGCCTGTCCGAGCGTATAGCCGGTGATCGTCCAGGCGACGACGGCCTGGGTGGATGCGAACTCCGCGATGAACGTGCGCTGCGCAACGCTGACCACCGTGCCGTCCAGAATCGCCATCACCGAGGCGAGAATGCAGACGCCGGCGATTTTCAGCAGCCCGGAGTCGAGCGAGTCGGGGTAGTCGGGTGCGTCGTCGGCGTCCGGTGCAGTGTTCGTCGGCGGTGCCGCGCGAGAAACCATATGGCCCAGCCTAACGACAAACTAGCTAGCTGATCAATCTAAGTTGCGGTGAGTGCGATGAAGGTAGCCTCCGACTATGACTGTGACCGAGATCGCTCTGACGGGCCTTGATGGTGGATCCTTGTCGCTGGACGACTACAACGACCGCGCCGTGCTGGTCGTCAACGTGGCATCCAAATGTGGCCTGACGCCGCAATACGCAGCGCTGGAGCAGCTGGCGCGCGACTACGACGAGCGTGGGCTCACCGTTCTCGGCGTTCCGTGCAACCAGTTCATGGGACAGGAGCCCGGCACCGCCGAAGAAATCCAGAGTTTTTGCTCCACCAATTACGGCGTGACATTTCCGCTACTGGCGAAAACCGAGGTCAACGGGCCAGACCGGCATCCGCTGTACGCCGAGCTGACCAAGACGCCCGACGCCGCCGGCGAAGCCGGTGATGTGCAGTGGAATTTCGAGAAGTTCCTGATCGCCCCGGGCGGGCAGGTGGTCAACCGATTTCGCCCGCAAACGGTGCCGGACGCGCCCGAGGTGATCGCAGCCGTCGAGGCCGTGCTCCCGAATTAGCTGATCGCTGCGGGGACTGACGCTTCCCGTCCGCGTGTACGTCACTATCTGGACACCTGACATCGTCAAAATCGAGGTGTGTCTGGGAAGTTGATCGTCTCGGTCTCCGGGATTCGCGACCGCACACTGGACGACGTCGCCGAGTTCTGCGAGAAGATGGACGCCCGGTCGGTGCCTGTCTCGCTGCTGGTTGCCCCGCGGTTGAAGGGCGGCTACCGGTTGGACCAGGATCCGGTGACCGTCGAGTGGCTGGGAGCCCGACGCGCCGGCGGTGACGCCATCCTGCTCAACGGATACGACGACGCAGCCACCAAGAAGCGCCGTGGCGAATTCGCCACGCTGCCTGCGCACGAGGCGAACCTGCGACTGATGGCCGCCGATCGGGTGCTCGAACATCTCGGCCTGCGCACCCGTCTGTTCGCGGCGCCGCGGTGGATCGCCTCGCCCGGGACCGTGACCGCATTGCCGCGCAATGGTTTTCGACTTCTCGCCGATCTGCACGAGATCAGCGACCTGGTCCGGCAGACGACTGTGCGGGCGCGAGTGCTGGGCATCGGCGAAGGCTTCCTGTCCGAGCCGTGGTGGTGCCGGATGCTGGTGCTCTCAGCCGAGCGTGTGGCGCGCCGCGACGGGGTTGTCCGGGTCGCGGTGGCGGCCAGCCACTTGCGCAAGCCCGGTCCGCTGCAGGCCATGCTCGACGCGGTGGATCTGGCCCGGCTGCAGGGGTGCAAACCCACCGTCTACCAGTGGCGGGCAGATCAGGCCATTCTCGACGCAGCCTGACTGCTTCGGTCGCTACTGTGTAGCGCCATGGGCGATACCCAAGCTGATGTCATCATCGTCGGGGCAGGCCTGGCCGGCCTGGTAGCCGCCTGCGAGGTGGCCGATCGCGGCAAACGGGTATTGATCGTCGACCAGGAGAACAGCGGCAACCTCGGCGGGCAGGCATTCTGGTCGTTCGGTGGGTTGTTCTTCGTCGACAGCCCTGAGCAGCGTCGACTCGGCGTGCACGACAGCCACGAACTCGCGTTGCAGGACTGGCTCGGCACCGCGGCGTTCGACCGCGAAGAGGACTACTGGCCCAAGCAGTGGGCGCATGCCTACGTCGATTTCGCGGCCGGCGAGAAGCGAAGCTGGCTGCGCGACCGCGGCCTGAAGATCTTCCCGTTGGTGGGCTGGGCCGAGCGCGGCGGCTACGGCGCTCAGGGACACGGCAATTCGGTGCCTCGTTTCCACATCACCTGGGGCACCGGGCCGGCCATCGTCGAGATCTTTGCGCGCCGGCTGGTCGACCATCCGAAAGTGCAGTTCGCCTACCGGCATCAGGTCGACGAGCTGATCGTCGATGGTGGCGCGGTGACCGGGGTCCGAGGCAGTGTGCTGGAGCCGTCGTCCGAGCCGCGCGGCGTCTCATCGTCGCGAGAAGTGGTCGGCGACTTCGAGTTTCGTGCACAAGCGGTGATCGTCACCAGCGGCGGTATCGGCGGCAACCACGACATGGTGCGGGCCAACTGGCCGACCCGGATGGGTCGGGTCCCCGAAAAGATGCTGGCCGGGGTGCCGGCGCACGTCGACGGACGGATGATCGCGATCACCGAGAAGACCGGCGCCCGGGTGATCAACCCGGATCGGATGTGGCACTACACCGAGGGCATCACCAACTACGACCCGATCTGGCCGATGCACGGTATCCGGATCATCCCGGGCCCGTCGTCGCTCTGGCTGGACGCGACCGGCAAGCGGTTGCCAGTGCCGCTGTATCCCGGCTTCGACACCCTGGGGACCTTGGAGTACATCGCCAAATCGGGTTACGACTACACCTGGTTTGTGTTGAACAGCAAGATCATTGGCAAGGAGTTCGGCCTGTCTGGTCAGGAACAGAACCCGGACCTGACCAGTCGCAGCGTGCGCCAACTGCTGGCGTCGCGGGCCGGGTCGGGCGCGCCGGGCCCGGTGCAGGCCTTCGTCGATCGGGGTGTCGACTTCGTCACCGGAGAGTCATTGCGCGAGTTGGTCTCTGCGATGAACACGGTGCCCGATGTGACGCCGCTGGATTACGCCACAGTCGCCGACGAGGTCACCGCGCGCGACCGCGAAGTGGTCAACAAATTCACCAAGGACAGTCAGATCACCGCGATTCGCGCCGCCCGCGAATTTCTGGGCGACAAGTTGGGACGGGTGGTTGCTCCGCATCCGATACTCGACCCCAAAGCCGGTCCACTGGTCGCGGTCAAGCTGCACATTCTGACGCGAAAAACGCTGGGCGGCTTGGAAACCGACCTGGACTCACGGGCGCTCGGTGCCGATGGGTCCCCGGTTGACGGGTTGTACGCCGCCGGTGAGGTGGCCGGCTTCGGTGGCGGTGGAGTACACGGCTACCGGGCGCTGGAGGGCACGTTCCTGGGCGGCTGCATCTTCTCCGGTCGTGCTGCGGGCCGCGGCGCTGCCGCCGACATCGGCTGAGGCCACCTCGAGTGCGCGTCCAGCCGCACGCTCGTCGGCGTAGGGACTAGAAGGCGACCCCGGTTTCCTCCGGCAGCACCTGAAAGTCGGTGCTGGTCATCTCGCTGAGCCGACCGTAGTAGATGCCGCGGGCTTCCGGGGCGACGACGGCCTGGTGGATGGGTATGGCGCGGGCCGGCGCGACCGCCCGCAGGTAATCGACCGCCTCGGAGATCTTCATCCAGGGCGCCGCCGCCGGGGTGGCCAGCACCTCGACCGGCTCGTTCGGCACGAACAACGCGTCGCCCGGATGCATGAAGCGTGCGCGCTGGCCGCCCTCGTCGATGACGTACGAAATGTTGTCTATTACTGGGATTTCCGGATGGATGACCGCATGCTTTCCGCCGAGCGCGCGAATGGTCAGCTGACCGACCGACAATTCATCGCCGACGTGCACCGCCTGGCACGGCGCGGACAGCTGCTGGGTGGTCTGTGGGTCGGCGTAAAGCGCGGCGTCCGGATTGCCGTCCAAAAGGGCGGGCAGGCGCTCCTGGTCGACGTGGTCGGGGTGTTGGTGGGTGATCACGATCGCGGACAGGCCGGTGATGCCCTCGAAGCCGTGCGAGAAATTGCCCGGATCGAACAACACCTTGGTGTGGCCGAAATCGGCGAGAACGCAGGAATGACCGAAATGCGTGAGTTGCATGTCTACGATTGTGCGCTCATGGGGTGCAGGGCCATGCGCCTAGTCGTGGCGACGACGCTGATCGTCGGCGGCCTGCTGGTCACGTGCGTTTCGCCGGCCATTGGCCGTGCCGACCCGGAGACCTGCCCGCCGGTGTGCGATCAGATCCCCGACACGGCGTGGATTGCGCGAGAGGCGATACCACTGAACTCGACCTATCACTGGCCGGCGCTCGCCGGCTCAGCCGTGTCGATGACCGGTGCCGCGACGCCGCGGTTCCGGTTCGAAGACGTGTGTGCGACGCCGGCGTTCGCCGCAGGACACTCGCAATGCCGCAGTCGCCAGCAGGGCGACGGTTGACGCACCGCAGGGCCAGTGGCAGCTGCGGGCCGAAGTCGTGCACTGGCGCGGCGAGACAGGCCGCGGTGGAGCGAGTGCGACCTCGGTGTTCGATATCGCCGCCGCGGCGTTGCGCGGCTGCCAACTGGGTGTGGCCGCCGAGTCGCCATCGGTCACCGTCGACGAGCCGAACCGACTGTCCGCAGTGGTCAGCGGCCCGACGGTGCTGCACACCTATCTCGTTGCGCACCCGGAAAACAGCACGATCAGCGAGTTGGCGCTGTGGACGACGGACCCGGTCCAGCTGCCCTGGCCGATCATCTCGGACGCTCAGGTACTGGACGCCATGTCGTCGTCGATGTGCGCCGCCTATCTCGGCTCGTGCTAGCACGACGGCCGGGATGCTGACCGGTAGAGTTGGCGCCGAGCAGCCGAAACAGTAGGAGGATTGCGGGTGGCCCGGGTCGTTGTACACGTAATGCCCAAGGGTGAGATTCTCGACCCGCAGGGCCAGGCGATCGTCGGCGCACTGGGCCGACTCGGCCATGGCGGCATCTCAGATGTTCGGCAGGGCAAGCGATTCGAGCTCGAAGTCGACGATAGCGTCGATGATTCGGCGCTGGCCGAGATCGCCGAGTCGCTGTTGGCCAATACCGTGATCGAAGACTGGACAGTCAGCCGAGAGCCGCAGTGACGGCGCGAATCGGCGTTATCACCTTCCCCGGAACGCTGGACGACGTCGACGCTGCGCGGGCGGCGCGTGCCGTCGGCGCCGAATCGGTCAACCTCTGGCACGCCGACGCCGATCTCAAGGGTGTGGACGCGGTGGTGGTGCCCGGGGGTTTCTCCTACGGCGACTATCTGCGCTGCGGCGCCATCGCGAAGTTCGCACCGGTGATGGGCGAAGTCATCGCCGCGGCCGGTCGTGGACTGCCGGTTTTGGGAATCTGCAACGGTTTTCAAGTGCTCTGCGAGGCCGGCCTGCTGCCCGGCGCGCTGACCCGGAATGCGGGTCTGCATTTCATCTGCCGCGATGTCTGGCTTCGGGTGGAGTCGACGTCGACGGCGTGGACATCGCGGTACGAGCCCGGCGCCGATCTGCTGATCCCGTTGAAGTCCGGCGAGGGCCGTTTCGTGGCGCCCGACGACGTGCTCGACGAATTGGAAGGCGAAGGGCGCGTGGTGTTTCGCTATCACGACAACGCCAACGGCTCGCTGCGCGACATCGCCGGCGTCAGCTCGGCCAACGGCCGTGTCGTCGGGCTGATGCCGCACCCAGAGCACGCCACCGAGGCGTTGACCGGGCCGTCCGATGACGGGTTGGGTCTGTTCTATTCGGCGCTGGACGCCGTCCTGACCGCCTGAACGACCGCTAGCGCAGCGCGTGCTCGGCCATCAGGCCGACCGGGCTGTCATCCACTGAAAGACCTGCGGCGCAGCGTAATTCACCGAATGATTGACTGAGAGCGTCGGTTGCTTCGTGCGGGTCGTGGAAGGTCTCGTCGTCGGTGAGCACCGCAATGCCGAGCTGTTCGACATAGCTCCACACCGTGATGTTCACCGGAGCGCCGGGCGACAGCACTCCGGTCGAGTAAATCTCGCTGACCGGGGCCCCGGCGAAATACCCGCGTTCGCGCGGCCCGGGCACGCTGGAGACCGCGACGTTCATCATCTTGTTCGGCGCGTCGCGATGGCCGAGCCACCGGAATGCCGCCGGGGCGATTGCGGTCGGCAGGTAACCCATCAGCTGCCCGTACAGGCGCGGGCCAAGGATCTCGTGGTCTTCCTTGGCGATCTTGGTGGCCAACGCGACCAGCCGGCCTCGTTCGGCCGGGTCGGCGACGTGCACCGGTAGCGAGATCGAGAGGCCGCTGATCTCATTGCCGGTGACGCGGTTCGATTTGTCGGTGGCAGTGGGCACCGACGCGATGATCGGACGATCGGCCACGCCGTCATAGCGCAGCATCAGCTCCCGCAATCCACCGGCCGCCGTCGCCAGCACCACGTCGGTAAGGGTGATGTCCAGTGCTTTGGCGGTCGCCTTCACGTCGGCGAGCCGAAGTGCGGTGGTGGCGAACCGGCGCCGCGGCGACACCACGTGGTTGAGGAATGTGGGAGGCGCGTCAAAGGCGTCCGCGAGATCGGGATGATCGCCCCGCTCACGGGTGCGACGGCGCACCCGGCTGAAGCCCCTGGCTGCGTCGCCGACCAGGCCGGGGAGAGCGGTGATCTGGCGGATGTGGTCGCGGCCGGCCTCCATCAGCAGGCCGGCGTTCGTCGGGCGCACGCCGGCTTCGTCGTTGTCCCGCTCGTCGGTCGGGGCGTCCCTGAGATCCATGGCCCGGGCCAGCAGGTTGACCGATGCGACGCCGTCGGCGAGTGCGTGGTGGATCTTGCCGATCAACGCGAACCGTCCGCCGGCCAGCCCCTCGGCAAAGTGGAACTCCCAGAGTGGGCGGCTGCGGTCCAGCGGCGTGGACGCGACTTCGCCGATGACCTCGTCGAGCTCCCGGCGCCCGCCGGGTGCGGGCACCTGGACCCGGTGCAGGTGGTAGTCCAGGTCGACGTCGCAGTTCTCCAGCCACATCGGGTGATGCAACTTCCACGGGATGTCAACAAGCTTGTAGCGCAACGGTTCCAGCAAATGCAGGCGGCGCAGCAGGTGGCGCCGGAAAGCCTCGAAGCTGAACTCCGCATCGATACTCGATGGATCGATGATCGCCACTTTCAGCGTGTGGGTGTGCAGGTTGGGCGTCTCGCTGTAGAGCAGCATGGCGTCCATGCCGTTGAGTCTTTTCACGCCCACCTCCGTGCCGACATGTTCATGCAAGCACTTACGGCAGAGCTATTCCCCGGATTGGCGGATTCACCCCAGGATCGGAAATCGGCGCTGCTTGGCCAGTCGGTCCAGCGCGCTCTGCATCACCGAACGGACGTACTCGTCCACCACGGCGACGTCGGGGTCCTTGCCGAAGCGGGCAGTGATGTCGATCGGTTCGAGCACCTCGGTGACCACCTTCGAGGGCAGCGGAAGGTTGGGCGGGAAGATCATGCTCAGCCCGAACGGGAAGCCGACGCTGAAGGGCAGAATATCGACGCGCGCCTTGGTGATTCCCAGCTTCTTGGCCAGCCAGTTTCCGCGTGTCAAGAAGAGCTGGGTCTCCTGAGCCGCCGATCGACACCATCGGCACGATCGGCACGCCGGCCTCGATCGCGGTGCGGACATAGCCGGTCCGGCCGTTGAAGTCGATGGTGTTGTCGAACGTCGGCCGGTAGGAGTCGTAGTCCCCGCCCGGGAACACCAGCACGACCGCACCCGAATGCAGTGCGACGGCAGCATTTTCGCGGCTGGCCTCGATGACCCCGAGGCGACGCAGCACGCCGTCCAGCGGGCCGATGAAGATGCCGTAGTGGCCGAGCGTGTAGACGGGACGGTCGTAGCCGAATTGCTTGTAGAAGGCCGGCGAGAAGATGAAGACATCGGGGGTCAGCATCCCGCCGGAGTGATTGGACACCACTAGGGCACCGCCGGTCGGCGGGATGTTGTCGATGTTTCGGACTTCAGCACGGTGGTACTGCTTGATCACCGGCCCGACCGTGTTGGCGACCTGTCTGGTGAACTCCGGATCCCACTTAGCGGTCTCGCGATTTTTCTTCGGCACCTTTGCCATCTATGAGCCCTCAAAGTCGCTGATCGTAGATCAGAGCATGGTACTCTCATTTTTGGAGAATGTCATATCCGTTTACTGTGGCCCAACACGTATCTGAGGGACGATGACCGAGAAGGTGCTTGTCACGGGCGGTTTCGGTCTGGTCGGATCGCAGGTGGTGCGCCGGTTGGCCGCCGACGGACGTTGTGTGATCGCCACCGACCTTGGGACCCCGGAACAGCGCAAAGCTGCCGCGTCGCTGCCGCCCAGTGCGCAGGCGCGCTGGGCCAACCTCACCGATGCCGACGAGGTCGATCGGCTGATCGCCGAGGTGTCGCCGACCGCGATCGTGCACCTGGCCGCCGTGATTCCACCGGCCGTTTACCGAAATCGTGACCTCGGCCGCAAGGTCAACGTGGACGCGACCGCCGCGTTGCTGCGCGCCGCGCAGTCGCACCCGCAGCCGCCGCGCTTCGTGTTGGCTTCCAGTAACGCGGTGTACGGGTCGCGCAATCCGCATCGTCACCCCGAACGGTTGACTTCTGCATCGCCGCTGCGGCCGGCCGACCTCTACGGCGCTCACAAGGTCGAGGCCGAAAACCTGCTCCGTGCTTCGAGTCTGGACTGGGTGATCCTGCGCCTGGGCGGGGTGATCGGGATCGAACCCGGAGCGATGCCGTTCAACGGCGACGCGTTGTTCTTCGAGAGCGCGCTGCCGACCGATGGGCGCATCCACACCGTCGACGTCCGCGACGTGGCGGCCGCGTTCGTCGCCGCAACCACCGCCGACGTCGTGGGCGAGACGCTGCTGATCGCCGGTGACGAGTCGCATCTGCTCCGGCAAAAGGAGGTCGGCCTGGCGCTGGCCGCGGCGCGTGGGCTGTCGGACGTACTGCCCGCCGGCCGACCCGGCGACCCTGACAGCGACGAAAACTGGTTCGTCACAGACTGGTTGGATGCGTCGCGCGCCCAGCAGACGCTGTCGTTCCAGCACCACTCGTGGCCGCAGATGCTTGCCGAGGCGCGTGCCGCCGTCGGGTGGCGGCGCTATCCGATGGCTTTGCTCTCGCCCGTCGCGCGGATACTGCTGAAGCGCCGGGCTGCGTATCGGGACACGCCGGGCCGCTATGCCGATCCGTGGGCCGCGATACGGTCCCGACTCGGCGAGCCGACGCCGGACTGATCGATCTGCACGGGGTATCCGGCGCGCAGCACCGCGACGTTCGACGCCGGGGTGAGCACAGCCGCTCGACCGCCGGCCGGCCGAGCCAGTCGCTGCGTATACGAGTAGGCGTGCTCGTCGAACACCGCGAGGTGATCGCCGACAACTACCGCGGGCCCAGCGGCGGTCTCGACGAACACACCGTCTGGCAGGGAACTCCACGGCATCAGGTGCCGGGACGTGTCCATCCGCTCGCGGTGTAGGACTGCATCCATGTCTCTGGCGTAAGGCATTGCACCAGAGCAGTTTTGCTGCCACGCACGCCGGTAGGCGTTGTAGTCGCCGCGGCGACATTCTGCGCAGGGCCGGTGGCCCGCGGCGAGGGCGAGGGCCTCGTCGAGAAAGAACAATTGGGTGTAGTGCGTGGGGGCCCACTGCTGCGTGTAGCGGCCCCTGAATTCGAGCAGACAGGTGATCCAGGCCTTGCCCCGGTGGCTGCGCACGATGTCGCGGGTGCCGCTGCCTTCGTGCAGCCGGCCCCGATTACCCATCCAGGCGCCGCGGCCCGCGACCGCAATGATGTTGCCGCGCGGCGATACTCGGTTGCGCGCCGACGTCATGCGACGCCCTCGAGATCCAGCAGCGCCCGCTTGGCGGCCGGCCCGCCGCGATAGCCGCCCATCGTGCCGTCGGAGCGAACCACCCGGTGGCACGGCACCACGACCGGAATGGGGTTGGTCGCACAGGTCGTCCCGACGGCGCGAACTGCCCTGGGGGAGCCTGAAAGTCGGGCCAACGTGCCGTAGCTGGCGGTGGTGCCGTAGCCGATGTCAGCGGCTAGGTGCTCGAGGACAACGCGGCGAAATCCCTTGGAGAGCTGCCAATCCAGCGGCACCTCGAAGCTGTGCCGTCGCCCGGCGAAGTATTCGTCGAGTTGGCGTGCGACGGCGTCGAGGCGTGCCGGGGCGTGCAACAGGCGTGAGCTGATCCGGTCGGACAGGCTCTGCAGCACGTCGTCGTGGCCTTCGTTGCCGAACGCGACCCGCACCAGCCCCGCCGGCGTCGCGGCGATCAGCAGCGCGCCGACGGGCGAGTCGACCGTCCGATACGCGACGTCGAGCGCATTGTCGTGCTCGGCGGCTGCTGCCAGCCGGGCGCGCAGGCGGGCGATGTCGTTGTCGTCAACCGGGTACTGCGCAGTCAGGTCAATGCTTTTCATGGTCAGACTCCGGGTTGGGTAGATAGGTGCGGCGCAGCGTGGCAATGCCGTCGGCGGCCGCGCGACGAGCGGCGGCGGCGGTGCTGTCGAGGAGTGGGGCGATCTCGGCGTAGGGCAGTCCCGCGAGGTAGTGGTAGGCGACCGCCTGACGTTGCTTGGTCGGCAGCGCGGCAACCGCCTCGGTCAGGTCCGAATGCTCACCCTGGGCGTGATTCGGCGTTGACCTATCCGGGGTTTCGGGGACCGGGGTAGCTCGCCGGGCGGTGGCGCGGACGATGTCGATCGCCTTGCGGTGCGCAATCGTGACCAGCCAGGCTTCGACATTCGCGTCGGCCGGCAGATCCGGGTAGGCCTTCATCGCCGCCAGGAAGGTCTCCGACCAGGCGTCGTCAGCGTCGGCGTGGCCGAGCACCGCCCGCGCGACCCGCAGCACGGTGGCGCCGTGCCCGGCCACGACACTCTCGAACGGAGGCTTGACCATTGTTACCAGAGTGCTTGCGGTGCAGCGGGTATGGCCTTTTCCAGCTCGAGCAGATATTGCTTGCGATCAAGACCGCCGGCGTATCCGGTCAGCTTCCCGGTGGATCCGACCACGCGATGGCAGGGAATGAAGATCGACAACGGGTTGTGGCCGACGAATCCGCCGATGGCACGTGGGGTGATGCCGTCGCCTAGCCTGCGGGCCAGCGCACCGTATGTGGTGGTCTGCCCGTACGGAATCTCGGCGAGTAGTTGCCAGAGTCGGCGGGCTCGCGTGCTGCCCTGAGGGTTGAGCGGCAGGTCGAAGTGATGACGCTCGCCGGCGAAGTATTCGTTCAACTGGATGATCGCTTGGGCGAAGCCGTCGTCGTCGACCGCCTCGACCTGCGGCCCGAAGCCTGCCTCGTCTGGATTGGTCCAGTGCCCCGGGTAGTACAGACCGGTCAGGCCGTCGTCGTCGCGCACCAGGGTCAAGGGCCCGATCGGTGAGTCGATGACGACGTGGCGAGTCGTCGCGGTGATGGTGGACACGGTTGCCTCCGGTATTCGTCGGAATTGCTGTCTAGTTTGTAGACGGCTGGCCGACCCGAAATGTGAGGTTGCTCTTTTCAAGGTGCCGGCATCAACTGAGCAATGCTCGAGCTAACGCGTTATTCGGCCACTGGATTGCGCAAAATGGACAGCGTCTCCACGAAAGTGCTTGTCAGCGTTGATTTGTTGGTCAAACGGTGCGACTTTGAACCGGGTTGGCAGGTTACCTCCAGCAATCTCATAGTTAGCCTATGTACGGTCGGACTTGTCCAGTCAGAGGCTGAGTAAGCCCGAAGTAGACAGAAGCACCGCATGCAACACAAGCAACTGGTGGCTGGAGCCGCCATCGCCGGAGCGTTCACCGCAGTCGCCTTGGGAGCAGGAACAGCAAACGCGGTTCCCGGTCCGCTACCCCGTGCAGTCGGTAGTTCGCCGCCCGCGTTTTATCACCCAGTGCCTGCCCCACTAGGGCCTGGCGGCGGTGGCGGCGGTGGCGGTGGTGGTGGCTTTGGCGGTGGGGGCGGCGGGCACGGCGGCGGCGGCTTTGGTGGCGGTGGCAGCCATGGCGGCGGCTTTGGTGGTGGCGGCCACGGGGGGTTGGGCTCGGGTCCCGGTGGCCCGGGTGGACCTGGGTCTGGCGATCCAGGCGGTCCCGGTGGCCCTGGCGATCCGGGTGGACCAGGCAGTCCCGGTGGCCCGGGGCCCCGGTGGCCCTGGCGGTCCCGGTGGTCCTGGTAATCCGGGCGGACCCAACGGCCCTGGGGGGCCTGGCAATCCGGGCGGCCTCGGCAACCCTGGGGGCCCCGGCAACCCGGGCGGTCCCGGCGGACCGGGCCACCCCGGCGGACCCGGACCGGACGGGCATGGCGGTCACGGCCACGATGGTGACGGCCGGCACGGTCAAATGCCTTATGACACCTACTTCTACAACAACTACTTCTACGACAACAACGGCAATCGCTGCGGGCTCGGCTCGTGGCGCGACGACCTTCGCGGATGTTTCCGGGCAGCCCCGTGGGGTGACGGGCCCGCGCCCTGGGGTGCCGGTGCGCCACCGCCACCCGCCTGGGATAAACCACTTCCCCCGCCGGGTGGGCAGTGGAACGACGGCCCGGTCAACTATTGGGGTTTCGAGGAGACACCGTCCTGGGATCCGCAATTCAACCAGTGGGGCTTCAACCTTTTCGGAGTCTGGGTCCCAATGTAATCGGCCCGCCCCTCAACCTCCGGGCGCGGAGTGCGTCAGGGTGGCCGCCAAGTCCCGCAGGTCGGTCGCAGCGAATGTCGGCTGCGGCAGGCCGGGGACGGGCAGGGTCGCATTGCCCGGCCGGGTGATGAGCGCACCGCTGTATCCGACGGACTGCGCGCCGATGGTGTCCCACACGTGTGCGGCGACCATCATGCAGTCCGCCGGGGCAACCGCGAGTTGCTCGCACGTGTACAGATACGGCGCCGGCGCGGGTTTGAAGGCCCGGCAGGCGTCGACGCTGAGCTGACGCTCGAACAGGTGGCCCAGCCCAGCGTTGTCGATCGGGCTCGGCCCGAACGCGCTCGGCGGCGAGTTCGTCAGTGTCACGAGTCGAAATCCATTGTCACGCAGAGCTATCAGTCCGTCTGCGACGTCGGGATGGGCTGGCATGGTGAGCATCGCGTGTTTCAGTGCATCCTCGTCGTCATCGTTGATGTCCACGCCGCGAGTGGTCGCGAGCATCCGCAGCACTCCTTGGCCGAGTGTGAAGAAGTCGACGTAGTGTCCCGACGCGGTGACAGTCATCGAATACGTCAGCAGCTGACCGAACCACTGCCGCATCGCTCGCGGGTCGCCGAAAATTCGCTCGAAAACCGGTGCTATGGACTCGATGTCGATCAGTGTTTCGTTGACGTCGAAGACCAGAACAGATGGGGTCATAGTCCTATCATCGGGTGCTCACTGGACAACGACCACCATTTTCCCGCCAGCTTCGCCGGCCTCCATGATTTGGTGCGCCTCGCGGATCTCGTCGAATGCGAAGACCCGCGACGGCGTTGCGTCGAGCCGGCCCTTCGCCACCTGATCGGCGATGTCCTGCAGCGGCACGTCGGACAGCGGAAAACCGGGCTCGCCGAACATGAAGCTCCCGAAGAAGTTCCAGTTGACGCCGCTTGCCATGCGCAACAGCGGGTTGAAGTCCCCGATGGGATCGAGTCCGCCCAGCCACCCGGCCAGGCAGGCCGTTCCGTCGCGCCGGAGCATGTCCAGTGAGTCGAGGATGGTGCTGTTGCCCACGAAGTCGAGCACCGCATCGATCTGCTTGGCTTCTGCGATGACCGCTGCCAGCGTCGGTGACTCCAGTTCAACCCGCGCGACGCCGAGGGACTCCAGCAGACCGAAACGCTCACGCTTTCGCGCGGTGGCGATGACGCGCGCGCCCGCGGCGACCGCCATCTTGACTGCGGCCTGGCCCAAAGATGAGGTGGCGCCACGGATTACCACGGTCTGGCCGGCGGACAGTTTCAGGTTGTGGAAGAGGCAGGTCCACGCGGTCGCAAACGTCTCCGGCAGTGCCGCCAATTGTGACCACGGCAAATCGGATTCGATGAGGGCGACGTTGGCGGCGCGTACCCGGGTGAATTCGGCATAGCTACCGTTGATGGTTCTTCCGAGTCCGCCCATGAATGCGGCGACCTTGGCGCCGACCGGAAACTCTCCGCCCGGACACGCGTCGACAATGCCAACGCATTCGATGCCGCTGACCTCGGCAGCCTCCGCCCATTCCCCTCGGCGCATGTGTGTCTCGGCGTGGTTGAGGCCGAATGCATGAATCTCGACGACTACTTCACCGTCTTTGGGCAGCGGCTTGGGGATGTCGGTGTAGACCAGGCTGTCGAGTCCGCCGAATTTTTCCAGCACGATCGCGCGCATGGTTTCGCCGCCCGGTCGTTCGCGCACGACCGCCGGTGCAGTGGGCAGTGCGTTGGGCATGATGCGTTCCTCCGAGGTTGGCCAATTGGGATCGTTCACCCAATATTATGGGCTATGCAACCCATTTTTGTCCACGGGGACGGCGACTCAACCTGTCTGCTTACGCGAGCCGGGTCGACGGGGCTTGCGGGTGGCCGCAAAGGAACGGACGTAGTCGACCGCCGCCGCGAGCGCGGTACGCAGCGGTTCGGGGTCGTCGGTGACGAAAGTGAGCAACGCGCCACCCTGGTGGGCGGCGACCAGTGAGACCGCCAGGTGGCGCGGATCGGCGTCCGGTCGTAGCTCGCCGCGGTGGCGCATTTTGGCGAGACCGCTGTGGAACAAGTCGATCCATTGGTCATAGCCGTCGGCGAGATCGCCGTGGATTTCGGCGTCGGCCTCGACCAATTCCCCTGCGAGCGAACCGTATACGCATCCGCCCTTGCGGTATACCAGATCGACATCGGCAAGGGTGGCCTCGACCCACGCGTCCAGCGCCGCGAAGCTGTCGAGCGCGCCCAGTTTGGGCTGACCGTGAAACTCCCGGACGTGATCGCGGCGTGCGCCGATCACGTTGCGGGTCAGGTCACGTTTGTCGTCGAAGTAGTGCGAGATCTGTGAACCGCTGACGGCGGCCGTTCCGCGCACCTCGTCGATACTGGTCCCGCCGACTCCACGCTCGAACATGAGCCGGGCGGCCACATCGATAATGCGTGCTCGGGTCGCGCGGCCCTTGCGGGTCAGCCGCGATGCGGCGTCGTCAGACAACGGTGTCGCCCCCTTTCGGCGATGGTCAGGCTGATCGTGCGGTGCCACGCCTCGCTCGCGGACGCCGCGCCGGACGCGATACCCGCTCGTTGGGGGCAGAGGCAAACGTCCGCAAATAGTTGACGGCGAATCGGACTGCGTCGGCGTGCGGCCAATCGGCCTGATAGGTGAAGGCCAGCGTGGCACCACCCTGGTGGGCGCTGACGATGCACCAGCGCCAAACTTCGCGGGTTGGCACTGGCGACGATCAGACCACGATCCTTCATCTGCTGAATTGCGTTCTCCAGCAAATCGATCCACTGTCGGTAACCGGCTGCCAATGTTTCGCGCGTGGCGCTGTCGGATTTACCGAGTTGTCCCGCCAATGCGTGGTAGGTGGGCGTGCCGGAATAGCCGATGTGTCGCAGGTATCGCAGGTTCAGCTCGATCCACCGCTCGAAGTCGTCGAAGGTGTCCAGCGCACCCAGCTTGGGCTGACGATGAAAATCCAGCACGACGTGTGTCTGGCGAAGGATGATCGCCCGGATCAGCGCTTGCTTGTCGGTGAAGTAGTGGGCGAGTTGCGACCCGCTCACGGATGCCGCCTTGCGCAGCGTATCCATGCTCAACGCCGAAAGGCCCTCGCTCAGGATGAGTTCGGCGGCGACCTTCAGGATTCGATCGCGAGTGGCCTGGCCCTTGGCCGTCAAGCGCCGCTCGTCCTGCAGATCGGCGTGGGCCATGGCGTCAGGCTAACGCGCCGGCGTACCCGATTATGGGACGTTTAACCCATACGGTCCGTCCGTGTTTGGTTAAGCAGGTGAATGGACCTTGGCCAAGAAGGCGCGGATGAGATCGGCGACCTCGTCGAGAGCCGACTCGAGCAGAAAATGCCCGCCCTCGAGCAGGTGAATTTCGGCGTCGGGCAAGTCCTCGGCGAACGCCTCGGCGCCGGCCGGGCCGAAGATTTCGTCACCGCGACCCCACACCGCGAGCAGCGGCACGTGACTGGAGCGGAAGTATTCGTGGACGCGCGGATACATCGGCGAGTTGCTGGCATAGTCACGAAACAACTTGAGCTGTACTTCGTCATTGCCGGGCCGAGACAGCAGCGCGTGATCATGATGCCAGGCCTCCGGGTTCACCAGCGTCTCGTCCGGCACCCCGGTCACGTATTGCCATCGGGTGGCATCGAGGGTGAGGAATTGCCGTAGCGGAGCCTCGGTTTCGGGGGTCGGCTGCTCTTGATACGCGCGCACCCCCTTCCAAAAGCTTTCGACGAAGCCGGCGTCGTAGGCGTTGCCGCTCTGGCTGATGATTGCCGTGATCGCGGCCGGATTGTGCAGTGCCAGCCGCCAGCCGATCGGCGCGCCGTAGTCCTGCACGTAGATCGCGTACCGGTTGACGCCGAGGCTGTGCAGCAGGCCCTCGGTCAACTGGGTCAGGGCATCGAAGGTGTAGTCGAAGTCCTCGATCGATGGCGCGTCGGACAGGCCGAAGCCCAGATGGTCCGGGGCAATCACGTGATAGCGATCGGCCAGTGCAGGAATCAAGTCGCGGAACATGTACGAGCTGGTGGGAAATCCGTGCAGCAGCAACAGCGTGGGCGTGTCCGGGTCGCCGGCCTCCCGGAAGAACAACCGGTGACCATCGACCGTGGCGTAGCGATAATGCACGACTGGCATGGGATTCCTCCTGCGGCGTTCACCCGATCGGTCATTTTTGGGATGTGCAACCCATTATGCACCGAGCGCGTGTTCAGGCAATAGCGTCGCCAAGGGCCGACGACCGGCCGGCCGTTCGGCTCGGCCGCGCCCGCTCGTCGCTACACGCTCAGCGCGACCGAAGCCTCCGCGGTGTAGTTCAGGAACGTGAGGGTCTCCTGCAGGTACAACTGCACGGATTCGGCGTCGTGCGACAGGTATCCGATCGACACGTCGGTGCCCAGCTGAAGGTCGAAATCCCCGCCGCGAGTGGTCAATACGAACGCGCCATCGATGGCCGGCGCCCAGATGATGTCGCCGTTGACCAGCCGGTTGATGTGTTCGAGGATCGGATATCCGTGCTCGGTGGTTTCGCTGACTTTGGTGTAGACGTCGGCGGACAGCAGCACCGAGTAAGGGCCGTCGACGCCGGCCAGCCGGAGTTCGGACAACGCCTGGGTGATGACGTCCGGAATCGCACGGGGGTCCTCGGGCAGCTTCAGCGGTGGGTTGCTGCTCGAGCTCCGGATGCCATCGATCGACGCGGCGGCGTAACCCTCGAAGATGGCCCGGTCTTCGGCGAAGGCCAGCTTCTTGGCCGCGGCCTTCACCGGGTCCCAGTCGGAGTCCTGCGACCCACGCTCCACGTCGTCGATCTCCGAACGTGACAGCGCGAACGGAACCCGAAGCCGCACAAGCGGTTTACTGGCCCGCAGGTGGGTGACCACACCGTCGGAGGGGGCTTTGACGTCGATCAGCCGCCCGGTGCTGACGGCAGCAGCGGTTGGACCGGCCGGGTCGCTGACGTCGACCACCCGGCGGCCGGCGATGTGCCGCTTGAAGGTCCGCCTCGCCTCCACTTCGATGTCGTCCCAAGCTTCTTCGGTGATCGGGGCAAGATCGCGGTACAGATTGTTCATTGCGGGATTCCTTTCAAACTGCCGATCGCCAACGAGCCATCCGCGGATGTTTTGAGTATCGCCGGAGTCGCTGCCGGTGAAATCGGCAGCGGGGGCGGGTCGTCGAGAAAGTCGACGGTGGGGGAGAAGAACAGTCCACCGGTGACCGCGGTGGAGAAGCCCAGGATGCGGTCCGTGTTGCCGGGCGGATCACCGAGGAACATGTTGTGCAGCATCTGCTCGGTCACCGCAGGCGTGCGGGAGTAGCCGATGAAGTAGGTGCCGAATTCGCCTTTACCGAGCTCGCCGAACGGCATGTTGTGGCGCACGATCTGGAGCTGAGTGCCGTCGTCGTCGGTGATGACGTTGAGCGCGATGTGCGCATCGGCCGGCTTCTCGTCGTCGCTGAACTCGATGTCTTCCAGCTTGGTTCGGCCGATCACGCGCTCCTGCTCGGGAACCGGCAGGGAATCCCACGCCGCCATGTCGTGCAGGTACTTCTGCACGTGCACGTAGCTGCCGCCGGCGAATGCCGCGTCCTCGTCGCCGATCTCGGTTGCCGCGACAGCCGGCGCGCCGTTCGGGTTCTCAGTTCCGTCCACGAACCCGAGCAGATCACGGTTGTCGAAAAACCGGAACCCGTGCACCTCGTCGACGACGGTCACCGCCCCGGCGATCGATCGCAGGATGTGATTGGCCAGCTCGAAGCAGACGTCCAGCGACTCGGCCCGAACATGGAACAACAGGTCGCCGGGCGTGGCCGGGGCTGTGTGAACCGGGCCGTCCAATTCCACGAACGGGTGGAGCTCGGCCGGTCGCGGTCCCTCGAACAACCGGTCCCAGGCGTGCGAGCCGATCGAGACGACCACCGAGAGGTTCTTGGCGGGGTCACGAAATCCGGTCGACCGCACCAAACCGGAGATCCCGGACAACGCGTCGTGCACGACCTCTTCGCCGTCCTCGTCGACGGTGACCACCAGGAAGATCGCCGCGGGCGTCAGCGGCGCGAGGACCTGCTGCGGCTGCGGTGTGGGCACGTCGTCGACCCTATCGGCTCAGGCGGGCTCGTGATGAAAAGATGGGGCCATGGCGGCCACGGCACAAGGGCTCTGCGAATTCATCGACGCGTCCCCGTCGCCGTTTCACGTCTGCGAAACGGTGGCGTCCCGGTTGCGCGCTGCCGGCTTCACCGAACTCGCCGAGGCCGACGAGTGGCCGCCCGCAGGCAAGTTTTTCACCGTGCGGGCCGGGTCGCTAGTGGCCTGGGACGGCTCGCACGCCGGCGCGTGGGCATTCCGGATCGTTGGCGGTCACACCGACAGCCCCAACCTGCGGGTCAAGCAGCATCCCGACCGCGAGGTCGCCGGGTGGCAGGTGGTCGCGCTAGAGCCGTACGGCGGTGCCTGGCTGAACTCGTGGCTGGACCGCGACCTGGGCATCAGCGGACGGCTCTCGGTGCGTGACGGCGCCGGCATTGCACATCAGCTGGTCCGCATCGACGACCCGATCCTGCGGGTGCCCCAGCTGGCGATCCACCTGGCCGACGATCGCAAGTCGCTCACCCTCGACCCACAGCGACACGTCAACGCGGTGTGGGCGGGCGGCTTCGGGACACGGTCGTTTCTCGGCCATGTCTGCGAACAGGCCGGTGTCAACCCGGGCGATGTCCTCGGCTTCGACCTGATGACCCATGATCTGACGCCGTCGCGGCTGACCGGGCTCGACGAGGGCTTCGTCAGCGCGCCAAGGCTGGACAACCAGGCCTCGTGCTACGCGGGTCTGGAGGCCTTCCTCGACGCTGCGTCGGGCGAATACCTGCCGGTATTGGCGCTGTTCGACCACGAAGAGGTCGGATCCACGTCGGATCACGGCGCCGACTCCGAGTTGCTGCTGACCACGCTGGAGCGCATCGTGCTGGCCGGCGGCGGCGGACGAGAAGACTTCTTGCGACGGTTGTCCCGGTCGATGGCGGCCTCCGCGGACATGGCCCACGCCACCCACCCCAACTACCCGGAGCGCCACGAGCCCGGCCATCTCATCGCGATCAACGGTGGCCCGGTGCTCAAGGTGCACCCGAATCTGCGCTACGCCACCGACGGTCGCACCGCTGCGGCGTTCGCGCTGGCCTGCCGGCAGGCCGGGGTTCCGCTGCAGCGCTACGAACACCGCGCCGACCTGCCGTGCGGCTCGACGATCGGCCCGATGACCGCGGCTCGGACCGGGATCGCCACGGTCGACGTCGGCGCCCCCCAACTCGCGATGCACTCGGCACGAGAGTTGATGGGCGCCAACGACGTTCCCGCTTATGCGGCGGCGCTGCGAGCGTTCCTGTCGCCCGCCTGACCGGTTAGACGAACACCGGGTCGTAGCGGATCACGTTCTCTACGACCACGCCGTCGCGGCTGCGGACCCGATCCAGTCCGCGAATCTCGATCGGCCCATTCGGGCCGGTCGCATGCCCGACGTAGTGCAGGAAGAACAGCTCCTCACCTTCGGCTGCGCCGGGGGCCGTGGCGCTGTCGACGAGTTCGAGTCTCAGGTCGGGTGCGAGGGCGAGCAGGTCGGCGATTTTCTGCGTGTAGGCCGCCAATCCCCGCACCGGCTGACTGTCACCTGGCCAATAGCCGATGATGTCGTCGGCCAGGATGTCCATGCTGTGCGACATGCTGGGCGCCGCCCAGAACGCTGCCCAGAACTCTGGGCTGAATCTCAGAGCCGTTGTGGCCGAGGCGGTTTGAGTGTCGGTCATGATTCCCTCCTGGTTTTCGAATGTGCGGGTGAAGTCTGTCCCGCCGCGACGACGCCGCACAATTACCTCCGAGGTCATCGCCGGCGGTCGTAAGCTTGTGGGTATGGCACTCAACGTGGAGATGGTCACCTTCGACTGCAGCGACCCTGCGCCTCTCGCGCAGTGGTGGGCAGAGCAGTTCGACGGCACGACACAGGAATTGATTCCCGGCGAGTTCATCGCGGTCATCCGTCCGGACGGGCCGCGGCTGGGCTTCCAGAAAGTCGACGATCCGACACCTGGCAAGAACCGCGTGCACCTGGACTTCGGCGCCGCCGATGTCGATGCAGAGGTGGGCCGGCTCACGGACGCGGGTGCGACCGAAATCGGCCGGCACAGCATCGGCGACAGCTTCCGCTGGGTGGTGCTGGCCGACCCGGCGGGCAACGCCTTCTGTGTCGCCGGCACGGGCTAGGTCGGCTCAGGCACCTAGACTGTTCGATGTGACGTCTGGGCTCACTCACGCGATCGATACCGTCGAGCGGGCCGCGGCCACCCCTGACCAGCCGCAACCGTTCCGCGAACTCGGTCTCAAAGACGACGAATATCAGCGGATCCGCGACATCCTGGGCCGTCGGCCGACCGACGCCGAGCTGGCGATGTACTCGGTGATGTGGAGCGAGCACTGCTCCTACAAATCGTCCAAGGTGCATCTGCGGTACTTCGGCGAGACCACCACCGACGAGATGCGGGCGGGCATGCTGGCCGGCATCGGCGAAAACGCCGGGGTCGTCGACATCGGCGACGGCTGGGCCGTCACCTTCAAGGTCGAATCACACAACCACCCGTCCTACGTGGAGCCCTACCAGGGCGCTGCCACCGGGGTCGGCGGGATCGTGCGCGACATCATGGCTATGGGTGCCCGCCCGGTCGCCGTGATGGACCAACTGCGGTTCGGTGCCGCCGACGCCCCGGACACCCGCCGCGTGCTCGACGGCGTGGTGCGCGGCATCGGCGGCTACGGCAACTCGCTGGGCCTGCCGAATATCGGCGGCGAGACCGTCTTCGACGCCTGCTACGCCGGCAACCCGTTGGTGAACGCGTTGTGCGTCGGCGTCTTGCGCAAGGAAGACCTTCACCTGGCCTTCGCCTCGGGCGCCGGTAACAAGATCATCCTGTTCGGCGCCCGTACCGGACTCGACGGCATCGGCGGTGTGTCGGTGCTGGCATCGGAAACCTTCGGTGGCGACGAGTCGGGATCCGGTCGCAAGAAGCTCCCTTCGGTTCAGGTCGGTGACCCGTTCACCGAGAAAGTCCTCATCGAATGCTGCCTCGAGCTGTATTCGGCCGGCCTGGTGATCGGCATCCAGGACCTCGGGGGAGCCGGATTATCTTGCGCCACATCCGAACTTGCCTCCGCAGGCGACGGCGGGATGGCGATCGAGCTGGACACCGTGCCGCTGCGGGCCAAGGACATGACGCCCGCCGAGATCCTCTCCAGCGAGTCGCAGGAGCGGATGTGCGCGGTGGTCGCGCCGGAGAACGTCGACGCGTTCATGGCGGTGTGCCGCAAATGGGATGTGTTGGCCACCACGATCGGCGAGGTCACCGTCGGCGACCGGCTGCAGATCACCTGGCACGGTGCGACGGTCGTCGACGTGCCGCCGCGCACTGTCGCCCACGAAGGTCCGATCTATCAGCGTCCGGTGGCGCGGCCCGAGTCGCAGGATGCGCTGATCGCCGACACCACCGCCGGCTTGAAGCGGCCCGTCTCCGGAGACGAGCTGCGCGCCACTCTGCTTGCGCTGCTGGGTAGTCCGCACCTGTGTAGTCGGGCTTTCATCACCGAGCAGTACGACCGCTACGTACGTGGCAACACGGTGCTGGCCGAGCATGCCGACGGCGGCGTACTACGCGTCGATGAGACCACCGGCCGCGGTGTCGCGGTGTCGACCGACGCGTCCGGCCGCTACACGCTGCTCGATCCCTACGTCGGCGCCCAGCTGGCGCTGGCCGAGGCGTACCGCAACGTCGCGGTCACCGGCGCCACCCCGGTCGCGGTGACCAACTGCCTCAACTTCGGCTCGCCGGAGGATCCGGGCGTGATGTGGCAGTTCTCCGAGGCCGTCCGCGGCTTGGCGGATGGCTGTGTGGCGCTGGGCATCCCGGTGACCGGGGGCAACGTCAGCTTCTACAACCAGACCGGAACGACGGCGATCATGCCGACCCCGGTGGTCGGTGTGCTGGGCGTGATCGACGACGTCGCCCGCCGCATCCCGACCGCAATGGGCACCGAGCCCGGCGAGACGCTGATCCTGCTCGGCGACACCCGCGACGAGTTCGACGGCTCGATCTGGGCGCAGGTCACCGCTGAGCATCTGGGCGGGCGGCCCCCCGCGGTCGACCTGGCTCGCGAGCGACTGCTGGCCGACGTGCTCAGCGCCGCCTCGCGTGACGGGCTGGTGTCCGCGGCCCATGACCTGTCCGAAGGCGGACTGGCCCAGGCGGTAGTGGAGTCGGCGATGGCCGGCGAAACCGGTTGTCGCATCGTGCTTCCCGAGGATGCCGACCCGTTCGTCACATTGTTCTCCGAATCATCCGGCCGGGTGCTGGTGGCGGTGCCGCGCACCGAGGAGAGCCGCTTCACGTCGATGTGCGAGGCGCGGGGCCTGCCCGCCACCCGGATCGGCGTCGTGGACCAGGGCTCGGACGCGGTCGAGGTTCAGGGCTTGTTCACGGTGCCACTGGCGGAGTTGCGCAGCACGTCCGAAGGGGTGCTGGCCGCCCTACTGCGATGAGCGCCGAGCCTCGCGGACGTCACCCGCTGCTGGTGTGGGCGTGGGGCCTGCTGCGGCTGAAGTTCGTCGGCGTGCTGTTCGGCGCCCTGTTCTTCTGTTTGTCGTTGACGCCGTCGCTGGTACCGCGAGAGTGGTTGTTCCAGGGCCTGATTGGCGGCGTGAACGCGGCCTTCGGCTACGGCCTGGGCGTGCTGATCGGCAAGGCTGTCTACCGTCTGGTGCTGCGGGGCGCCCGCTGGTGGCCGCCGTCGTCGCGGGTGCTGTGGTGGATGAAGGCCGCGGTGGTGGTCCTCGCGCCCACGGCCTGCGTGCTGATGTTGATCCCGGCCGCGGCCTGGCAGCGGCAGTTGTCGGCGCTGATGGGCATCGAGGGGCCGACGAACCCAGGCTATCTACGCACGCTGGCCGTCGCGGTCATCGTGAGCGCGTTGCTGGTATCGGCGTTCCGAGTGCTCATCGATATCGTCAAACTGGTGGCGCGCCTGCTGATTCGGCGCTGGCACCTCCATGACGAGGTGGCGCAGTTCATCGGTGCTGCGATCGTCGTCGCGTTGCTGGTCACCCTGTTCGACGGTGTGCTCGTCCGCGGCTTCTTCGCCGGTGCCAATGGGATTTTCCAGCCCCAGGACAGTGCGACACCTGACGGTGTGTCACAGCCGCAGCTATCGGAAAGGTCAGGCAGCCCAACGTCATTGGCGCCCTGGGACACACTGGGTTATCAGGGCCGCGACTTCGTCGGCACCGGCCCGCACGCGGCCGAGCTGAGCAAGATCAACGGCATGCCCGCCAAGGAGCCGATCCGGGTTTACGCCGGACTGCACACCGCCCCCGACGACCAGGGCCGGTTGGAGGTGCTGGTCAACGAACTCGTGCGCACGGGCGCGTTCAGTCGCAAGGTGCTCGTCATCGCCCCGACCACCGGTACCGGCTGGATCGACCCGGTGGCGGCGAGTTCGCTCGAGACCATGTACAACGGCGACACCGCGATCGTCGGTCTGCAGTATTCCTTTCTGCCGAGCTGGATTTCGTTTCTGGCCGACAAGCAGAAGTCGATGGACTCGGGCCGGATGCTGATCAACGCCGTCCACGACCGCTGGGCGCAATTGCCGCCTCAGCACCGGCCGAAATTGGTGCTCTACGGCGAGAGCCTGGGATCGATGGCCGGTCAGGCCGCGTTCGGGTGGCTGCCCGACATCCGGCGAATGGGTTTCGACGCGGTGCTGTGGGTCGGGCCGCCGCAGGAGAGCATGCTGTGGCACGCGCTGATCGAACGACGCGATCCCGGCACCACTGAAGTGCAGCCGCGATACGACAACGGGCGAACCGTGCGATTCTCCGAAGCCAACGACCCCGCCGACGTCACGCGCGTCACCGGCCCGCCGTGGGACGGCACGCGGGTGCTGTTCCTGCAGCATCCATCCGACCCGGTGGTCTGGTGGTCGCCCGATCTGCTGTTCAGCCGGCCCGACTGGCTCGTCGAGCAGCGCGGTCACGACCGAAGCCCTGCGATGCAATGGAGTCCGGTGGTCACCTTCTGGCAGGTCGGCGCCGACCTGACCAACGCCGAAGGCGTGCCCGGCGGTCACGGGCATAACTACGGCAACGACATCCTCGACGGCTGGGCCGCGGTCGCCCCGCCGGATGGCTGGACCGCGGCCGACACCGAACGCGTCCGCGCCGCGCTCAAAGGCTGAGTCGTGGCATCCCGTCAGAACGCCGACCCGGCACAGACCCGCGACGCCGTCCGCGCCGTCGAAAACTGGCTGCGCGACCACACCCACCCGGCGCCGAGTCGTGCCGAGCTGGCGATCGCGGTTCGACTCACCGCCCGCACCCTGGCCGCCGAAGCGCCCGGCGCCAGCGTCGAAGTCCGCATCCCGCCGTTTGTTGCGGTGCAATGCATTGCCGGGCCACGGCACACCCGCGGGACCCCGCCCAACGAAGTCGAGACCGACCCCCGAACCTGGCTGCTGCTGGCCACCGGACTCCTGCAGGTACCCGATGCGACGTCGACTGGCGCACTGCGCCTGTCCGGTTCGCGGGCCGGCGAGATCGCGGCCTGGCTGCCGGTGGTGCGATTGAGCGGCTAGGCCAGCGGAGCCAGTCCGGAACGAATGAGATCCACACTCCTGGCGACGATTTGACCCAGGTCGCCGGTACACCCGCCGTCGCCCCATTTTTGGACCGCCACCACCAGCGCTGCCGCCAGGGCTGCGCCGGCGACCTCAGCGATGAGCGCGAGGTCGGGAACGCCCGCGTGGCGGGTCCTGACGAAGTCGCTCAGCACCTCGGCGAACGACGACTGCACCACGCGCAAATGGGTTGCGATGCGTTCGGCGGATATCAATGTCGAACGCGCCATCGCGGCTTGGCGGACCACCTCGACGTCATGGGGAAAGCTCGCCACGCTCGCCAGCACGGCTTCGAACAACGACTCCGAGGCGGGCCGCAGCGCCAGTGCCTCCGCCAGCCACTCCAGATGAGTGTCGCCGCCTACCTTGCGCTCGACGATCTGGCGGCCGGGTCCGTGGTGTCATCGAGCGATTCCCGTCACACCTGAGCGTGGCAGCTGTGGCGGATGCGACATTTGGAATCTCTTGGGGCTGCTGAGCAGCGAAAATTGGTCGTGACACGCCGCAACACGCCTGATCAATTCGTGGACACGCCGAACGTTTCCGTAGACTTCACCAAGTCACCATCCGTTCCCCGGGGAGCCGCCACATCGTGACCGTCAAGACAGCCGACACCTCTGAGTGGCTAGAGAACCCTCCTGGCGAAGAATGCGGTGTATTCGGGGTCTGGGCCCCCGGCGAAGAAGTCGCCAAGATGACCTACTACGGCCTCTACGCGCTGCAGCACCGCGGCCAGGAGGCCGCCGGCATCGCTGTCGCGGACGGCTCGCAGGTGCTGGTGTTCAAGGATCTCGGCCTGGTCAGTCAGGTCTTCGACGAGCAGACGCTGGCAGCGATGGAGGGCCACGTCGCGGTCGGGCACTGCCGGTACTCCACCAGTGGCCAGCCGACGTGGGAGAACGCCCAGCCGGTCTTCCGTAACACCGCGGCCGGGACCGGAGTGGCCTTGGGGCACAACGGAAACCTGGTCAACAGCGCCGAACTCGTAGCCCGCGCCCGCGAAGCGGGACTGATAAACCCGAGGGCCCCGGGCGCGGCCAACACCGACTCCGACGTCCTGGGCGCTTTGCTGGCCCATGGCGCGGCCGATTCGAGCCTGGAACAGGCGGCGCTGGAACTGCTGCCGACTGTGCGCGGCGCATTCTGCCTGACGTTCATGGACGAGAACACCCTGTACGCCGCACGCGACCCGTGGGGTGTGCGGCCGCTGTGTCTGGGACGGCTGGACCGCGGCTGGGTGGTCGCATCGGAGACCGCCGCGCTGGACATCGTCGGCGCGTCGTTCGTCCGCGAGATCGAGCCCGGTGAACTGCTGGCGATCGACGCCGACGGCGTCCGCTCGAGTCGGTTCGCCAACCCGGAACCCAAGGGCTGCATCTTCGAATACGTGTACCTGGCCCGGCCGGACAGCACGATCTCCGGCCGCTCGGTGCATGGCGCCCGGTTGGAGATCGGCCGCCGGCTGGCCCGCGAACACCCGATCGAGGCCGACCTGGTGATCGGCGTTCCGGAGTCCGGCACGCCCGCCGCGGTCGGTTACGCGCAGGAGTCTGGCATCCCCTACGGCCAGGGCCTGATGAAGAACGCCTACGTCGGCCGCACATTCATCCAGCCCTCGCAGACCATCCGTCAGCTCGGAATCCGGCTGAAGCTGAACCCGCTCAAAGAGGTGATCCGCGGCAAGCGGCTGATCGTCGTCGACGACTCGATCGTGCGCGGCAACACGCAGCGTGCTCTGGTCAGGATGCTGCGCGAGGCCGGAGCAGTCGAGGTGCATGTGCGGATCGCGTCGCCACCGGTGAAGTGGCCGTGTTTCTACGGCATCGACTTCCCGTCACCTGCCGAGCTGATCGCCAACGCCGTCGAAGACGAAGACGAAATGCTCGAAGCGGTCAGGCACGCCATCAACGCCGACACGCTGGGCTACATCTCGCTGCGGAGTATGGTCGCCGCCACCGAGCAGCCCACCTCGCGACTCTGCTCGGCGTGCTTCGACGGCAAATATCCGATCGAATTGCCAAGCGAGACAGCGCTTGGCAAGAACGTCATCGAGCAGATGCTCGCCAACGCGGCCCGCGGGTCCGGGTACTCAGAGATCGGTCACGAGATGTCGCCGGAGGCGGAGCAGGCCGCCGTGCTGCGGCATCCCTGATCTTGACGATGCCTTTGCGCGGGTGGGAGATGCCCGTGCCGGGCGTCGACCGGTAGCCTTTAGCGCGATGACCGCCCGCGGAAAAGACCCGGCCACCCCGGGCGCGACATATGCATCGGCCGGAGTCGATATCGAAGCCGGGGACCGCGCAGTCGAGCTGTTCAAGCCATTGGCGTCCAAAGCCACCAGACCTGAGGTCGTCGGCAAGCTCGGCGGGTTCGCCGGACTCTTCGCGCTGCGCGGCGACTACCGCGAGCCGCTGCTGGCCGCATCCAGCGATGGCGTGGGCACCAAGCTGGCCGTGGCCCAGGCGATGGACAAGCACGACACCGTCGGCCTGGACCTGGTGGCGATGGTCGTCGACGACCTGGTGGTCTGCGGCGCCGAACCCCTCTTCCTGCTGGACTACATCGCGCTCGGTCGCATCGTGCCGGAGCGCCTCAACGCCATCGTCGGTGGTATCGCCGAGGGATGCATGCGCGCGGGCTGTGCGCTGCTCGGCGGCGAAACCGCCGAGCATCCCGGCCTGATCGAGCCCGGCCATTACGACATCTCCGCCACTGGCGTCGGCGTGGTCGAAGCCGACGACGTGCTCGGACCCGATCGGGTCAAGCCGGGCGACGTCATCATCGCCATGGGGTCGTCCGGTCTGCACTCCAACGGCTACTCCCTGGCCCGCAAAGTGCTGCTGGAGATCGACCGGGGCAACCTGGAGGGCTACGTCGAGGAATTCGGCCGCACCCTCGGTGAAGAGTTGCTCGAGCCGACAATCATCTATGCCAAGGACTGCCTGGCGCTGGCCGCCGAAACTCAGGTCCGCACCTTCTGCCACGTGACCGGGGGCGGGCTGGCGGGCAACCTGGAGCGCGTCGTCCCGAACGGTCTGCTCGCCGAGATGGACCGCGGAACCTGGACGCCGGCGCCGGTATTCGCGATGATCGCTCAGCGTGGACGCGTCTCGCGGCCCGAGATGGAGAAGACCTTCAACATGGGCGTCGGCATGCTCGCCGTCGTGGCGCCGGAAGACACCGACCGCGCACTGGCGATCCTGACCGCCAGGCACCTGAATTGCTGGGTCCTCGGCACGATCAACAAGGGTGGAAAAGGCGGTCCGCGAGCGAAACTCGTCGGGCAGCACCCCAGGTTCTAGATTTCGGCTCGCCGTTGAGGCGAGCCGTGGCGAACGTCAGCGGTGCTCGTCCAGCCAAGGGTCGTCGCCCTCCGACTGGTCAGCGTCTTGATCGCCCGACCCGGACAGCTCCTGCCGAAGCCGATCGAAATCGGTCTGCGGTGAGCTGTACTTAAGGTCTCGAGCAACCTTGGTCTGCTTCGCCTTAGCCCGGCCACGGCCCATGGGGGAACCCCCTCACGCAATAACGGAGCGGCCCAACATGTAGGCGGCTCCGATCTTTTGTCGTTTATTGTCCTGTCGAGAGTCTACCGTGCCCGCTGGCTGTGTGCTGTTGCGCCCCGCACCCTTCAGCGACCGTCACCGGACGGTTCCCCGCAACCGGTCCACGGCTACCCGCCCGGCGCCCGGCCCGTCTGCGGCCGGTAGCGATCCGACGTCGATCATCGCCGCCACGTCGGCGTCTCCGCCGGTGCTCAGGGCCGTGTCGGCCGGAATGCCACCCTTGAGCAGCGCCAGCGCCACCGGGCCCAGGTCGACGTGTTCGACGACCGTTCCCAGCCGGCCCACTGCGCGGCCGCCGGCCGACACGGCGTCGCCGGTAGTCGGCCGGTCCACCGACCCGTCCAGGTGCAAGAGCACCAGCATCCGTGGCGGTTTGCCCAGGTTGTGCACGCGGGCAACGGTCTCCTGACCGCGATAGCAGCCCTTGTCGAGGTGGACGGCGCCGCCGATCCAGCGCACTTCGTGCGGAATGGTGCGTTCGTCGGTGTCCACGCCGAGCCGTGGACGGAGCGCCGCCACCCGGTGGGCCTCGTAGGCCCACACCCCGGCGGGGCGCAGCCCGGCGCTGGTCAACCGCTGCTGCACGTCCGCGGACCGGCTGCGGTCGACCACCACATCGAGCTCGATCTGGCCCGGGTTGGCCTCGGTCAGCCGCCGCACGAAGCCGCCGCTGACCGGCGTCGCGGTCTGCTCGGCGGGCAACGCGTCGACGCCGAGCGCGTCGAGCACCGCCGGGTCGCCGAGCTGTGGCCCCAGCAGCGACAGCACCGCCAGATCGGCGGCGGCCGGGGTCACCTGCGACCAGAACACCATCTTCTGCAGGTAGGCCAACAGTGGTTCGCTGCGCCACGGCTCGGTGTCGAGATAGGTGATGCCGCCGAGTTCGGTCTGGATCCAGTGGTCCTCAACCCGACCCTGCCCGTCGAGGCTGAGGTTCTGGGTGCTCGCGCCGTCGGGTAGTTCACTGACGTGTTGGGTGGAGATACTGTGCAGCCAGGTCTGCCGGTCGGCGCCGGCCAGCGTGAGCACACCGCGATGCGACCGATCCACCAGAGCGGCACCGGTCTCGGCGGCGCGTTGCTCGCCCAGCGGATCGCCGTAGTGCCAGATGGCGCCGGCGTCTGGGCCGGATTCGGGGGCTTGGACTGCAGACACATGTCAACTCTACGGGTCCGCGGGGCTAGTCTTTTCAGCCATGGCAGACCACCCGGGCGTCGTCGTCACCCTCGACGGCGCGGTACACCAGCCGGGGACACCACTGCTGCACGCCGACGACCTCGCAGCGGTGCGGGGCGACGGGGTCTTCGAGACGCTTCTGGTCCGCGACGGCCGCGCCTGCCTGGTCGAAGCGCACCTGAGCCGGCTGACCCATTCGGCGAAGCTGCTCGAGTTACCGGAGCCCGACCTGCCGGCATGGCGGCACGTGATCGACCTGGCGACCAAGCAGTGGGTGGGCGATACCGCCGACGAGGCCGCGATGCGCCTGGTCTACAGCCGAGGCCGCGAGCGCGGCTCGGCGGCCACCGCGTACGTCACGGTCAACCCGGTAGCCGAACGGATCGCCGCCACCCGCCGCGACGGCCTGGCCGCGATCACCCTCCCCCGCGAGCTGCCTTCGGGCGGTGTCGAGAAAATGCCATGGCTGCTGGCCGGCGCCAAGACGCTGTCGTATGCGATCAACATGGCCGCGTTGCGGCATGCGGACCGCCACGGCGCCGGCGACGTCATCTTCGTCAGCTCCGACGGCTACATCCTGGAAGGTCCACGCTCGACGGTCGTGATCGCCGCCGCGGGCGAAGACGGCAACGTCTGCCTGCTGACCCCGCCGCCCTGGTATCCGATTCTGCGCGGCACCACACAGCAGGCTCTGTTCGCTGTCGCTCGCGCCAAAGGCTACGACTGCGACTACCGCGCGCTACGCGTCACCGATCTGCTTGCTGCGCAAGGAATTTGGCTGGTCTCGAGTATGACTCTCGCCGCTCGCGTGCACACCCTCGACGGCCGGGCTTTGCCGCGCGCGCCCCTGACGGCGGAATTCGCCGAACTGGTCGATGCCGCGATCGTCAGCGATCGCTGAAATCAGTTGTCGGCGTGACGCGCAGCGGGTACCTTCGCCAGTACACAGGGAAGGAGGTGGTCCGGGAAATTGATAGCTTATTGGACTTGTGAGGTGGCTGCCCGCTAGCTGCACCAGGCGAGGAATCACCTGCGCGCGCTGGCGAATTCCCCGCAGTCACCCAGCCCCCGAGCCTCCGGTTTGTCCAACCTGGAACTACGGCTCGGGGGCTGCCCATTTCCAGGGCAGCCTGCAAACGCCTTCTCCGGCAACTCCTGTCGCGTCAGCCGACAAACCGCGACAGCCGCGCGGACAGGTGCGGGATCAGTCCGCCGTCGGCATCAACGCGCTCTTCGACGTAGGCCAGATCGCCACCCTCGACGATGCCGTAGAGCCGCTTGGCCCCGCCGACCAACACACCCGACCGGCTGCGGGCCAGCGCGTCGGTCGCCAGCTCCCACGACGATTGGTTGAGTGGGCGGCCATAGAACAACTCGACGTAACCGGCGGAGTGCGCCAACAGCAGCTCGATGGCCTGGGACTCCGACGGATCGTCGGGTTCGTTCACGAAGCGCCAGTAGCCGGTTTCGCGCAGGTCGGGCGCTTGGTAGTCACCGGTGTCGCTGACCCGCCACGACCGGGACTCCCAGTTCAGGTAGTCGCCGCCGTCATGGGAGACCACGATCTGCTGCCCATACCGGTAGTCGCCGTCGGCCCCACGGCCTTCGCCCTCCCCCCGCCACACTCCGACCAACGGGAGCAGCGCGAGCAGCGCGTCGTTGAGGTTGGCACCCTCTCGCAAGTTGGCGGTGTCCGCGGGGATCGGCAGGTCATCGAAGACCGGAACGTTGCGCGCCGCTGTCGCCTTTGCGCGTTCAATCGCTGCGGCCACCGCCCGATCAGCGGAGCCCGGCACGCGACCCGGGTCCTCGCCGGCGCCCGCGTCGTCCTCTTCGGCGGTCGTCAAACGCCGCTCCTCAGCATCACTGCGCTCTGCATCGTCGTCGGCGGTCGTCAAACGCCGCTCCTCAGCATCGCTGCGCTCTGCATCGTCGTCGGCGGCCTCAAACGCCGCTCCTCAGCATCGCTGCGCTCTGCATCGTCGTCGGCGGGGGTGCTCACGATTCGTCGGTGAGCAGCCGATACAGCGTGTACAGCGCAAACCAGGAGATGAACACGACGGCCGCGACGAGCATGATCTCGAAGAACAGAACCACGACGAAGAGTCTAGTGCCGCGAACCGGTCAAGAGATTTTGATGTCGACCTCGTGGATGCCTGAACCCTTGGGCTCGACGATCGCATCGCCGTTACCGGCGGCCGACAGCGCACGCAGCGTCCACGAACCGGGGGCAGCGAAGAACCGGAAGTCGCCGGTGGCCGACGCGACGACCTCGGCGGTGAACTCACCCGAGGAGTCCAGCAGTCGCACGAATGAACCGCCCACGGCCTGACCGGAGCTATCCACCACGCGGCCGGTGATGACTGTTTCCTTCTCCAGGTCGACGCTGGCCGGCAGAGTCTGTCCTTGCTTCGGCGCAGAGCACATAATCAGCTTCCCAACTCGATTGGGGCTCCCACCAGGGAGCCGTATTCGGTCCAACTGCCGTCGTAGTTCTTGACGTTCTGGTGTCCTAGTAATTCCTGCAAGACGAACCAGGTGTGCGACGAACGTTCCCCGATTCGGCAGTAAGCAATCGTTTCCTTCGAACCGTCCAGCCCGGCGTCGGAGTAGATCCGGGTCAATTCATCGTCGGATTTGAAGGTGCCGTCGTCGTTGGCGGTTCTGCTCCACGGCACATTGATGGCGCTCGGGATGTGGCCGGGCCGTTGGCTCTGCTCCTGCGGCAAATGGGCAGGCGCCAGGATCTTGCCGGAAAACTCGTCGGGGGAGCGCACGTCGACCAGGTTCTTCTCGTTGATCGCGGCCAGCACCTCGTCGCGGAAGGCCCGGATCGAGTTGTCGGCCGGCTTGGCGGAGTAGCTGGTGGCAGGCCGGTCAACGGTGTCGGTGGAGAATGCCCGACCGTCGAGCTGCCACTTCTTACGGCCGCCGTCGAGCAGCTTGACGTCCTCGTGGCCGTACAGCTTGAAGTACCAGTAGGCGTAGGCGGCGAACCAGTTGTTGTTACCGCCGTACAGCACAACGGTGTCGCCGTTGGCGATGCCCCGCTCGCTGAGCAGCTTGGAGAACTGCTGGGCGTCGACGAAGTCGCGGCGGACGGGGTCTTGCAGATCGGTACGCCAGTCCAGCTTGATCGCTCCGGCGATGTGGCCGTCGTCGTAGGCGCTGGTGTCTTCGTCGACCTCGACGAAGACCACGTGATCGGCATCGAGATTGCTCTGGGCCCAGTCCGCGGAGACCAGGACGTCGGAGCGTGCCATATAGATGATCCTTTCGATCGCTATGAGGTGCTGTGGGCCGGCTTCAGGCGCGCCACGAGCGGGTAGAGCTGGCAGCCCAGGCAGATGGCGAAGGCTGCGTTGAGGAACGCGGCGACCAATGCCGCCGCGGTGAGCACGACGCCGAACAGTACAGCGCCGGAGGCAAATCCGATTGACGCCGGGGCGGCGAAGATCAACCCGACGAGCTGAGCGAACTTCAGCGGGGCGACGGGCTCACGCTCCCGAACCGGGCTCAGTCGCGGGGCGACAAGCTTGGCGAACACCAGGCCGTAAGGGTGGCGTCGCGGCCCGGCCAGCGCGCCGATCGCGAAGACGACGGACTGGACGCCGAGGATTACGGCGGCGGCCAGTGGGTTGACGCCGGACACGAGCAGGGTGGCGACCAGCACCGCAGTGGTGATCCAGGCCGCGAAGCGCGGGCCCCGGACGTCGACCTGATCGGGGGTCTTGGTGTTCGACATGATGCTGCTCCTGAATTGCTCACGATTTTTGTGGCGGCACGGCGCCACGGGGTTTTCTGCTGCTCCGAGCGCGGCGCGAGAAGGCGCGGCTATTCAGCAGCTATGACAACAGCAACAGCAACAGCCCGCGACGCGGCACAGATCAACTGCGCGGCGCTGAGTGAGCATGAGCTCGACGCGGACGGACACGCCACGCAGCTTACCCAATGGCGACGTCATGAGGCCAACAGCGGTGCCAGCGCTGATCGCAGGTCATCGGCCTTTGGCACTCCAGACGTGCGGTAGCGCTGCCGGCCGTCGGCGTCGAAAATGAACGTGGTCGGCAGTGACAACACCGAAAGACGCCGCGCAGCGCCCGGATTGGCGTCCATATCGATCTCGACGTGGGCAACTTGCTCGAGACTGTCACACACCTGATCGACCACGCGGCGCACCTGGGTGCAGGGTCCACACCACGATGCGCTGAAATGCACCACGGTCGGTCCCTCCGACGACAGGCCCAAGTCGGTGGTGTCGACGTCCTCGGACGCTTTCGAATCGGTTGCCCGAATCGCGCCCGACCGGCGCGTCATCAGCCAGCCCACAATCGTGGCGCCGACCAGCGCTGCCAAAACCGCCGCAATTGCCACAGTCATCGGCGCCGCTCCTGCTCATCGACGCAAGTCATGCTCGATTGAACCCGTCGAGGGTGATCGTTAATCCCGTCGTGATGCCTTCGATGATCACATCGGAGCCTCGGGCACCCTGCGTCGTCGGCGACACGCCGAACGGCAACTTCTGATCGGGCAGCCTGCCGGCGAAGGCGGCCAGCACCGCCGCGCGCTTGTCGTCGGGCACGCGCTCGTCGGCGGTGTTAGGTCCGGTGAGCACCCCGGTGGGGGTGAACACCAGCGTGGTGTTGTCGTCGGGGGCCATCGACAGATCCACGGCGACGCTGACCCGTTTGCCGAAGTGCGCCGACTGCGGTGTTCCGCTGAACACCAGGTCGTGGCTGCCGGAGATCCCGGATTCGGTGGTGCCGCCGCTGGCGGTGTTGGTGTCCTTGGCAGGCGCCTCGACGATCAGGTCCCGGATGCCCAGAAACCGGCCCAGATGCCGCGAGTCGATGATGATCCGGCTCTCCAGCTTGCCGATCGGCAGCTTGGCATTAGGCCTGATCAGCCATGACGCGTCGGTCAGGTCGACCGAGTGCATGGTGGCCTCGAGCGTGGCCTTGCCGATCACCGGGCGTTCGACGGTGGTGGCCTTGATCTCGACATCTTCATAGTTGTGCCGCATTGCCTGGGGGATGAGCGGGAACGCGATGATCGCGACGAACGGGTCGAAGCCCAAGTGGGCCTTTTCGCGCACCACCCGCGCCAGGCGGTACTCGGCGTAGATGCTGGTCCCGAAGTCGGCGCCGATGGCCGCCAGCAGCACGACCACGACGGTCACCAGCACCGCTGCCACTCCGACCAGCGCCTTACGCATCCGCATATTGTGGCCTACGCGCACGTTCGGGTGTGCATTGTCACCGCCGTCATCGCGCGAAAGACCTGGCTGCAAGCTATCGTTTAATGACCTGGCCGTTAAACTTCGTATCTCGCAATGAATTTTGGGAGACGCCTTTCCCACGAAAGCTGGAGGGGCTTGCTTGGACCTGCTGCTGTTGACCCCTGAGCCGAATCCGGATGTGGTTCTGCCGTCCTTGTCGCTGCTCGCCCACGCCCTGCGCACCGCGCCGCCCGACGTTTCGTCGTTGCTGGAGGCCGGCAGCGCTGACATCTTGATCGTCGACGCGCGTCTGGACCTGCCGGCAGCGCGCGGCTTGTGTCGCCTGCTGGGCTCGACCGGCCGCTCGATCCCGGTGGTGGTTGTGGTCAACGAGGGCGGGTTGGTGGCGGTCAACGCCGACTGGGGGCTGGACGAGATTCTGCTGCCCGGAACCGGGCCCGCCGAGATCGACGCCCGGCTGCGACTGCTGATCGGTCGGCGAGGGAACCTCCAGGATCAGGAGGGCGTCGGGAAGATCAGCCTCGGCGAACTCGTGATCGACGAAGGCACCTACACCGCCCGGTTGCGCGGTCGGCCTCTCGACCTCACTTACAAGGAGTTCGAGCTGTTGAAGTATCTCGCCCAGCACGCCGGCCGGGTGTTCACCCGGGCCCAACTGCTGCACGAGGTATGGGGTTACGACTTCTTCGGTGGCACCCGCACCGTCGACGTGCACGTGCGACGGCTGCGCGCCAAGCTCGGCCCGGAGTACGAGGCGCTGATCGGCACGGTCCGCAACGTGGGTTACAAAGCGGTCCGCCCCACCCGGGGTCGGCCGCCGAGCGCCGAGGCCACCGCCGATGACGATGAGCCTGACGCGGACAGTCGCCGAGAGGCGCTGGCCGATCCGCTGCACAGCCAGTGACGGCGCCGCAATGGCGGGCGGCGCTGGCGGCCGAAGAGCAGCGCCAGATCCGTGAACTCATCACTGTAGCAACTGATTTCGATTCTGTGGCACCCGTGGGTGAGCAGGTACTGCGTGAGCTTCCGCACGATCGCTCCGAGCATCTGGTGGTCGCCGACGGAAGCGGGGAGCAGGTTCTCGGCTATCTGAATCTGTCCGCGGAGCCGCCGGATGGATCCGCGATGGCCGAGTTGGTGGTGCACCCGGACGCGCGCCGAGGTGGTATCGGTGCCGCGATGATTCGGTCCGCGCTCTCCAAAACCGATGAGCGGAATCGCTTTTGGGCACATGGCACGCTCGAACCGGCGCGCGCGACCGCGTCGGCATTGGGCTTGTCGACGGTCCGCGAACTCGTGCAGATGCGCCGCAGCCTCGCCGGAATCGCCGAGCCCACAGTCCCGGACGGCGTGCGCATCCGGACCTATGCAGGCGCCGCTGACGACGCAGAGCTGTTGCGGGTCAACAACTCTGCCTTCGCGACACACCCAGAACAGGGCGGCTGGACCGACGCCGATCTCGCCGAGCGACGTGCCGAGCCTTGGTTCGATCCCGACGGGCTGTTTCTGGCCTTCAGCGAACAGACCGGCGCCCTGCTGGGCTTTCACTGGACGAAAGTGCACGCGGAATCCGGCGGCCTCGGCGAGGTCTACATCGTCGGCGTCGACCCGGCGGCGCAGGGCGGTGGGCTGGGTGGCGTGCTGACGGCGGTGGGCATTGAACACCTGTCGCGCAGGTTGAGCCGAGCCGCCGAACCGACCGTGCTGCTCTACGTCGAGTCGGACAACATTGCGGCGCTGAGGACGTATCGCCGCCTGGGGTTTTCCCAGTTCAGCGTCGACACCGCCTACGCGCTGGGCTAACGTGTTCACCCCGCGTTCACTGCTCCGGCGGGCACCGTCTATACCTGACGCATAGTTTCGCCGGTGGCCCGGAGTCGCAGCCGAGAGTCGCTGGGGGACAGAACTCTGGAGGAAGCGAGATCGGTGAATCTGCACGCGGTGCGCTCGGCGCTGGCGGCCGCAGTGATCGTGGGCGCCGTGACCAGCGGCTGCGGCAGTGACAACAACCTGCACGGTCTGGCGGCGCCGGCCGGCCCGGTGGACTGCGAAGGCAAACCCGACCTGACCGCCGAGGGCTCGACCGCTCAACTGAATGCCATCGCGTTGTTCAACATGGACTGGGCGCAGCTGTGCCCCGGCAAGCAGTTGGCGTACAACCCGACCGGCTCCGGCGCCGGTCGCGAGCAGTTCATCGCCGACCACGTCGATTTCGCCGGTTCGGACTCGCCGCTGACTCGCGAGCAGATCGATCCGGCCGCAGCTCGCTGCAATGGAAATCCGGCCTGGCACCTGCCGATGGTGTTCGGGCCCATCGCGATCGTCTTCCACCTGGACGGGGTCAAACAGCTCGTCGTCGACGCCGACGTGCTGGCCAAGATCTTCACCGGCTGGATCACCAACTGGGACGACGCGGCGATCGCCAAACTCAACCCCGGCACGTCGCTGCCGAACGTCAGCATCTCGCCGATCTACCGCTCGGACTCCTCGGGCACCACCGACAACTTCCAGAAATACCTCGCCGAGGCCGCCCCGAGCAGCTGGACCCGGGGCGTCGGCAGCGAGTTTCAGGGCGGCGTCGGCGAGGGCGCACAGAAGTCCGCCGGCACCATCGAGGCCGTCCGCTCCGCGTCCGGCGGGATCGGCTACGTCGAAAAAGGCTTCGCGGATCAAAGCGGCATGCCTTACGCGCAGGTCAACGACGGCAGCGGCGCGGTCGCGCTCACCGACGACTCGGCCCGCAAAGCCATCGACGGCGCCACCTTCGCGGGTGTGGGCAACGATCTGAAGCTCAACCTGAAGTCGATTTACCGCACCCAGGCTGCAGGTGCCTATCCGCTGGTCCTGGCGACCTACGAGATCGTGTGTTCCCGGGGCTATGACCCTGCGACCAGCGCCGCGGTCAAATCGCTGCTGACAGTGGCCGCCGACAACGCACAGGGCGGACTGTCTGGTGCCGGCTACATTCCACTGCCGGACAAATTCAAGAAACGCTTGCTCACGGCGATCAACGCGATCCGGTGACCGGACGATTTACCCTTTTGTCCAGAGCCGCCGAGGAGATGGGGAACCGTGACGACACCGAATCCAGCCGATACCGGTTCGGAGGAAGTGGTCGTGGCGTCATCGCGCAGAATGACTGGCAGCCCGCTGGGCTGGGGTGTTGTCAAACACAGCCGCGGTGATCGGCTGTTTCGGGGCCTAGCCGAGGGCTCCGGCGCGCTGATCGTCGTGTTGATCGCAGCGATAGGTCTGTTCCTATTGATGCGCGCAATCCCCGCGCTGGCGCGCAACCAGGTCAACTTCTTCACCTACGGCGGCAATTGGGTCACCACGAACAGCGATGAACTGCGCTTCGGAGTGTTCGACCTGGTTCAGGTGACGGTGATGATCGCGTTGTTCGCCCTGGCGCTGGCGATGCCGATTGCGTTGGGCATCGCCATCTTTCTTTCCCAGTACTCACCGCGGCGGATCACCGGGCCGCTGGCGTACATCATCGACCTGCTCGCGGCGGTCCCGTCGATCATTTACGGGGTCTGGGGTCTCTTCGTGCTGGCCCCGCGGCTACGGCCGGTCGCGACGTGGCTCAACGAGCACCTCGGCGGATTTTTCCTGTTCGCCAAAGGCAACGCGTCGGTATCCGGCGGGGGCACCATCTTCACCGCCGGAATCGTGCTGGCGGTGATGATCCTGCCGATCATCACCGCGATCACCCGTGAGGTCTTCATGAAGACGCCGCAGGGCCACGTCGAGGCCGCGCTCGCGCTGGGCGCCACCCGCTGGGAGGTGGTCAAGACCGCTGTGTTGCCGTTCGGGCGGTCCGGATACATCAGTGGCGCCATGCTGGGTCTGGGCCGGGCGTTGGGCGAGACCATCGCACTTCTGATCATCCTGCGCGGCACCCAGGCAGCGTTCGGGTGGTCGCTGTTCGATGGCGGCTACACCTTCGCCACGAAGATCGCCGCCACCGCATACGACTTCAACGACCAGTACAAGGCCGGCGCCTACATCGCCGCCGGCCTGGTGTTGTTCCTGCTCACGCTGTTGGTGAATGCGATGGCGCGCGCCGCCGTCGCGGGCCGGGCCCGCCGATGACGTCGATCCTGGACCGTCCCCTCAAGGCGCGAACGTTCACCGGTGTGAGTCTGCGCCGGCGGGCTGCCGATGCGGTCGCCACTGTGCTGGTGACTCTGTCGGTCGCGGTGGCTCTGGGCCCGTTGATCTGGCTGCTGTACTCGGTGGTGGCCAAGGGTCTCGACACGGTCAAATCCACTGTGTGGTGGACACATTCGCAAGCTGATATGACGGCATTCATGGCGGGCGGCGGCGCCTATCACGCTATCGTCGGGACGGTCTTGCAAGGGCTGGTGTGCGCGGCTATCTCGATCCCGATCGGCGTCTTCGTCGCCATCTATCTGGTCGAGTACGGCGGCGACAGCGCGATGGGCAAGCTGACCAGCTTCATGGTCGACATCCTGACCGGTGTGCCGTCGATCGTGGCCGCCCTGTTCATTTACGCGCTGTTCATCGCCACGCTCGGTCTTCCACGCTCCGGTCTGGCAGTATCGCTGGCGCTGGTTCTGCTGATGATCCCGGTGATCGTCCGCACCACCGAGGAGATGTTGCAGATCGTCCCGGTGGAGTTGCGAGAGGCCAGTTACGCGCTGGGAGTGCCGAATTGGCGAACTATCACCAAGATCGTGCTTCCGGCCGGGATGTCCGGCATCATCACCGGCATCCTGCTGGCGCTGGCCCGGGTGATGGGGGAGACGGCGCCACTGCTGATCCTGGTGGGCTATTCGCAGGCGATGAACTTCAACATCTTCGGCGGTTTCATGGGCTCGCTGCCGGGGATGATGTACGACCAGACCTCGGCCGGGGCCGGCACCATTCCGATTCCTACCAATCGGCTGTGGGGCGCCGCCCTGACGCTGATCGTGCTGATCGCCGTCATTAATCTGTTGGCCAGGGTCGTCGCACGAATACTTGCTCCCGAACCGTCAGGCAGGAGTCCCGGTGGCTAAGCGGTTGGACCTCAAAGAGGTCAACATTTTCTACGGCGCTTTCCAGGCCGTCGCTGACGTCTCGCTATCGGTTCTGCCGCGTAGCGTGACGGCGTTCATCGGGCCGTCGGGTTGCGGCAAGACCACGGTGCTGCGGACGCTCAACCGGATGCACGAAGTGACGCCCGGTGCCCACATGCAGGGCAGCGTGCTCCTCGACGACGACGACATCTATGGCTCCGGTATCGACCCGGTGGGTGTGCGGCGGGCGATCGGAATGGTGTTTCAGCGTCCGAACCCGTTCCCTACCATGTCAATTCGCGACAACGTGGTGGCCGGGCTGAAGCTGCAGGGTGTGCGCAACCGCAAACTACTCGACGACACCGCCGAATACGCGCTGCGTGGCGCCAACCTGTGGGACGAGGTCAAGGATCGATTGGACCGGCCGGGCGGCAGCCTGTCCGGTGGTCAGCAGCAGCGGCTGTGCATCGCGCGCGCCATCGCCGTGCAACCCGACGTGCTGCTGATGGACGAGCCGTGCTCGTCGCTGGACCCGATCTCGACGATGGCGATCGAGGATCTGATCGCCGAGCTGAAGCAGGAATACACCATCGTGATCGTCACCCACAACATGCAGCAAGCGGCCCGGGTCAGCGATCACACCGCGTTCTTCAACCTCGAAGCTGTCGGCAAACCGGGCCGTTTGATCGAGATCGACGAGACCGAGAAGATCTTCTCCAACCCGACACAGAAAGCCACCGAGGACTACATCAGCGGCCGGTTCGGCTAGCCGGACTGGGTGACGGTCTCGTCTTCGGGTAGGTGGCCGGTCGCCTGGAAGATGACTCGGCGCGCCACCTCCACGGCGTGGTCGGCGAACCTCTCGTAGAAGCGCCCGAGCAACGTCACGTCGACGGCCGCGGCCACTCCGTGTTTCCACTCCCGGTCCATCAACACGGTGAACAGGTGGCGGTGCAGGTCGTCCATCGCGTCGTCTTCTTCGCGGATGCGGGCGGCCTTCTCGGGGTCGCGCGACCACAACACCTCTTGCGCACTGTTGCCCAATTCCACAGCGAGCCTGCCCATTTCGGCGAAGTAGCCGTTGACTTCCTCGGGCAGCGTGTGCTGCGGGTGACGCCGGCGGGCGATCTTGGCGACGTGCAGGGCCAGCGCCCCCATCCGGTCGATGTCGGCGACCATCTGGATAGCACTCACGATCGAGCGAAGATCGCCGGCAACAGGGGCCTGCAGGGCGAGCAGCACGAAGGCGCTCTCCTCGGCTTGCGCGCTCAGTTCGGCGATCTTCTCGTGGTCGGAGATGACTTGCTCAGCGAGCACCAGGTCGGCCTGCAGCAACGCCTGGGTAGCCCGCTCCATAGCCGCACCGGCCAGCCCGCACATCGCTCCCAGCTGTTCGGAGAGCTCAGAGAGTTGCTCGTGGTACGCCGTGCGCATATCGCAAGGGTACGTTCCGATACTCAGAAGCGGCATGAACCGGCACGAAGTGACGCGTGAACTCGCGGTGAATGCAGGTTAACCCGCTGGTCCCGCTGTCCCGCTATTCGCAGTGGGTGTCCGCGGCGTTGGTGACCGTCAGGTCGTCGGGGAGTTTGCTCGGCTGGCTGCTCGCATTGCGTTCGACCTGCAGACTGACCGGTGAGCCGGCGGGCGGGGGAGCGCCCACCGTGTTGAAATCCGATCCGAGGACCACCTGCACCACGTGCCCGGTTCCGGTGATCCGTTCCACCTTGGAGTTCGGGAAGGACGCCGCGACGGTGGCGGCGGCTCCCTCATTGCCCGGTGAGAACAGCACCTTGGTGGTCTTGAGTGGGCTCGGATAGTCGTCGGGCGACTTGACTCGGAATCCGCGGCGTTTCAGCTGGCTGCTGGCCGTGCCGGCCAGCCCGGACTTGGCGGTCGAGTTGGACACCTGCACGGTGACATCCTGGGGCGCGGCGGCCACGGCCTGCAGATGCTCCGGGTGTGGGTCGAGCGGCTGGCTGGTCTGGGCGGACTTGTTGTTCGCCGTCGTGCTCGGCGGGCTCGAGGTCGCGTTCATGTTGTTCTCGCCCGGCAGCGGGTCGTCGTTGATGATCGAGTCGAAGAGTGCCCGCATGTCGGAGGTGCGGGGCGGCTCGTCGCCGTTCTCGTCAGTGATGCCGGTCGGCACGGTCACGAATGAGACGTGCCCGGCGTTCATGCCCTGCACCGACTGGCCGAGTTGAACGAGATCTTTGGTCTTGATGTTGTCGACGTAGCTGTTGCTGATGAACATGTTCACGACGCTGTTCAGCTTGCTCAGCGAGAAGAACGTCTCCTTGGATATCAGCGACCGCAGCAGTGACGACAGGAACAGCTGCTGACGCTTGATGCGGCCATAGTCACCGTTGTTCTCGGTCGTGACGTTGCGGGCCCGCACGTAGTTCAGCGCGGTTTTCGAGTCGATCAGTTGACGACCGGAATGCGCCAGCACGGTGCCGAGCTCGTAGTCCTTCAGCGGGGTGGTGCTGCACACCTCCACACCGCCGAGCGCGTCGACCATCTTCGCGAAGCCGGCGAAGTCGACGGCGATGAAGCGGTTGATGCTCAGCCCGGACAGCTTCTGAATTTCCTTCACCAGGCACTTGGGGCCGCCGAACGAGAACGTCGAGTTCAGCTTCGTCTCGGTGTAGACGTTCTTCGGCCCCCACTTCTTGGTGTCCGAGTCGTAGAGCGGGCCGTACTCACCGGTGTCGGGGTTCCACGCTTCGCATTGGATCGGCGTGATGGCCAGGTCGCGCGGAAACGACACTGCGACAACACGTTTGCGGTTGGCCGGGATGTTGACCAGCATGATGGTGTCCGACCGGGCGCCGCCGGCGTCCTCGGTGGTACCGACGTCCATGTTGGCGTTCGCGCCGGCGCGCGAGTCCATGCCGACTACCAGGAAGTCTTCGTCGCCGAACTGTGCGTTCGGGTCGACGATGTCGCGCGACCCCAGGTCCAGCGCGCTAATCGTATTCATTCGGTGGTTCTTCGACGTGCTCCACTGCCACGCCCCACCGGTCATGGCCAGCGCCGCGGCCGCGATCGTGGCGACCACCATGCGGCCGGCGAGCAGCATCGCGCCGCGGTGGCGACGCTTCGGCTTCGACTCGACGTCATCGTCGTCGACGTCCGGCTCGGCAGGACTGGCGTCGACGAGGCGCGTCGCGGTGGTCGGCAACACCGTGGTCTGCTCGACGTCGGCATCCCCGAGCATTGACGTGCGGTAGATGGCGTCGAGGTCGGGCAGGTCGGGTGCGTAGTTCGTCCGGCTCCGCAACGCGTAGGCGTCGTAGTCGTCTGGCTCATCGGCGGGCTGCGGGGAACCCGGGTCGAGTGCCTCGGTCTCCTCCGGTGCTGCGTGGTGGTGACGTGGCCGGTCGGCGACGGATCCACCGACCTTGGCGATCAGATCGGCGACGCTGAGTCCGCCCTCGGCGTGACTTCCGGTGTCGTGATTGCCGTTGCCGTTGCCATTGCCGGCACGTTCGACCGGCTTGGCCGACCTGTTCGGTGCAGGGGGTTCGGGCGTCGATGACGGTCCGACCCAGCGCTGGGCGATGGTGGCCGTCCGGGCGGCCCCGAACCGTTCCCACGGCGCGGCGCCTCGCGATCCCGGTGGGTTTCCGGTAAGTCCTGTGTCGTCGGCGTCAGGGCCGTGAGTGGCTGAATCGCCGTCACTCATGTCCTACGGCCTCCGAATCTCCGACGATGCTCGAGTGCGCACCTCGATGCAGCGCAAAGTGTCTGCGCAACTACTGCGGTCGCGTCGCGCCTGTACAGCCGTACCGCGATGATGGCTCTGGTCTCGGCCACCGGCGCATGATGCAACAAGATCCACATCGTATAGAGACGTCACCGGAAACGCGATCTCAGGAGGGTATCGGTCGATTGTCCGCCTCGCCCCCTCGCCGCTGCGCGGCTGGGAGGTACCCCCACCGCAGGCCGTTTCGGCCTGCATCGTCGGCGGAGGCTAGCCGCCTGAGTGCATGACGTCGGCGCCGGATGGAACCGTGCAGTCATCTCGGTCGGCGAGCCAGCCCTCGGGAAGCGCAACCCTAGCCGGCGACCCTTGACGGCCCCGCGGCCCGCTCGCCGCAGTTGGGAACGGCGTATCGCCGTCGAGTTGGTCCAATAGCCGATCCAGCTCGTCTTGTGTCTTGACCAGGGCGAGCGCCCGCCGTAAGTCCGAGCCGGCCGGGAAGCCATGCAGGTACCAGGCGATGTGTTTGCGCATGTCACGCATGCCTTTGTCCTCGCCGAAGTGCTCGCTGAGCAGCGCGCCGTGTCGGCGGATGATGTGTGCGACCTCGCCCAGGTTGGGGGGCGTCGGTGTTGGGCTTCCGGTGAACGCCGCGGAGAGTTCGGCGAACAGCCACGGCCGGCCCAGACAGCCGCGACCGATGACGACGCCGTCGCAGCCGGTCATGGCCATCATGGTCAGGGCGTCGTTGGCTTCGAAGATGTCGCCGTTGCCCAGCACCGGGATGGTCTGGACGTGTTGCTTGAGGGCGGCGATCTGCTCCCAGTCGGCGGTTCCCGAATAGCGCTGGGCCGCGGTGCGGGCATGCAATGCGACCGCCGCCGCGCCCTCGGATTCGGCGATCTTGCCGGCTTCGAGGTGGGTGTGGTGCTCGTCGTCGATGCCGATCCGGTACTTGACGGTCACCGGGATGTCGGTGCCCTCGGTGCCGCGCACCGCGGCACTGACGATCTGGCCGAACAGCTGCCGCTTGTATGGCAGCGCCGCGCCGCCGCCTCGACGGGTGACCTTGGGCACCGGGCAGCCGAAGTTCATGTCGACGTGATCGGCGAGTCCCTCGTCGGCGATCATCTTCACTGCCGCGTAGGTGGTGGCCGGGTCAACGGTGTAGAGCTGCAGCGAGCGCGGCGTCTCCTCGGCGGAGAACGTGGTCATGTGCATGGTCACGGGGTGCCGCTCGACGAGGGCGCGTGCAGTTACCATCTCGCAGACGTAAAGCCCGCTGACGGTGCCCATACGTTCCCGCTCGAGTTCCCGGCACAACGTCCGGAACGCGACGTTCGTCACCCCCGCCATGGGTGCCAGCACCACCGGGCTGGCCAGCAGAAAAGGACCGATCCGCAAGGCTGGTTACCGCCGGCTCAGGGACAGCGTGCCTTCGGTGCGATGCAGCTCGGATGCAGTGACCCTCTTGCCCGTGCGCGCTTCCCGCTCGAGTTGGCGTCGCTTGGAAATCTCGAACTTGTCGCAGGACATCTCGAGCTCTTTGATCAGCACGGCCAGGTCTTCCTGCATCGCGGCCGCCTCGCCGGTGAAGTCGTCACGCTCGAAGATGCGCCATTTCTTCAGCACCGGCATCACGACCTCATCGAGGTGGATACGCGGGTCGTAGACGCCGCCGACGGCGATCATCACGGCCTTACGCCGGAACTCGGGCACCTGGTAGCCGGGCATCTGGAAGTTGCGCAACACCTTGTGCAGCGACTTCATCGCCTCGTTGGGCGCGATCTCGAACCCGGCCTCGGAGACGTCGCGGTAGAAGATCATGTGCAGGTTCTCGTCGGCGGAAATCTTCGCCAGCAGCTTGTCGGCGATCGTCTCGTTGCAGGCTTTGCCGGTGTTGCGATGCGAGATCCGGGTGGCCAACTCCTGGAAGGTCACGTAGATGACCGAGTCGAACATGCTCTCGGCGAACAGGTCTTCTCGGATCTGCTGGTTCTGCCCCGGGCTGAAGCCGCGGTTCACCACCTCCAGGCGCAGGTTCTCCAGCTCGATGGGGTCGATGGCGCGGGTCACCACCAGGTAGTCGCGCAGCGCGATGCCGTGCCGGTTCTCCTCGGCGGTCCAGCGGTTGACCCACTGACCCCAGGCGCCGTCCATGCCGAAGTTCATCGCGATCTCACGGTGATAGGACGGCAGGTTGTCCTCGGTCATCAGGTTCTGCACCATGGCGACCTGCGCTACGTCGCTCAACTTGGATTGTCCGGGCTCCCAGTCCTGACCGCCCAGGGCGTAATAGTTCTTTCCGTCCGACCACGGGATGTAGTCGTGCGGGTTCCAAGACTTGTGCATGCTCAGGTGCCGGTTCATGTTTTTCTCGACGACCGGCTCGAGTTCACGCAACAGGTCCAGGCCTTGAGGATCCGGCACAACGCCTCCCAGTTATCTGTGTCTGTCGGTTTCAGTAAATATATCTGTTCATGCCGGAGACATTCAAGTTCCTGTCCCGGCGCGGCAGGGCGTGCCGTTGCGGTCGCCGCGCTAGCCCGCAGCGGCCCTGCTGAGCAGCATGTCGACGCAGTAGTCGATGAACTGTTCGCGGGTGGCCGCCAGCCGTCCGTCCAGATACGCGGTGAACAGGGCGGTCAGGCCGCCGATCAAGCTGGTGGCGACCATCTTCTGCCGCACCGGGTCGCCGATCTGGGTCAACTTGCCCTGGAGGAGGTCGATGAAGTTGGGCATCCACTCCGCGCCCGACCGGACCAGCACCGGCTCGACCGCCGGGGCCAACAGTAGTACCCGGCCGCGCACCGGGTCGTCGACCATCAAGGCGACAAATCGCTCGACGGCGTCGCGCGGCGTCGTCGCGGACATCAGCGCCGACATCGCCCGCGCGCACACGTCGTCGTAGACGGCACGGACGAACTCGTCGCGGTCGGCGAAGCTCTCATAGAAGTAGCGTTCGGTCAGTTCGGCCTGCCGGCACACCGCCCGCACGGTCACCCCCGGTCCGCTCGCCTCTCCGAGCAGTTGCACGCCGGCGGCGACGAGTTCGTCGCGCCGCAGGGCCTGGCGGTCCTCCAAGGGGACGCCGGACCAGCGGCGCGAACGTTGACCGGACGGCACGGTCCTCCTAGACTGTCGTTGACAACGCGTGTAGTCAGTTTGCCTGACCCGGACGGGACATTTCACCAGTGACTCAAGATACGTCGCAGTCTTCCCCGGTTGCGTCCGGTTGCCCGGTTTCGCCGCTGGGATATGAGGCCCCGCCGCAGCCGCTCGGTCCCGACTCGCTGACCTGGCAGTATTTCGGTGATTGGCGCGGTCTGCTGCAGGGTCCGTGGGCCGGATCCATGCAGAACATGCATCCGCAATTGGGCGCGGCTGTCGAAGACCACTCGACGTTCTTCCGTGAGCGCTGGCCGCGATTGCTGCGGTCGCTGTATCCGATCGGCGGGGTGGTGTTCGACGGCGACCGCGCGCCGACCACCGGAGCCGAGGTTCGCGACTACCACCTCGAGATCAAAGGCACGGACAGTCAGGGGCGCCGCTATCACGCGATGAACCCCGACGTCTTCTACTGGGCTCACTCGACATTCTTCGTCGGCACAATCCATGTGGCCGAACGGTTTTGCGGCGGTCTGACCGAGGCCCAGAAACGGCAGCTGTTCGACGAACACATCGAGTGGTACCGGATGTACGGCATGAGCATGCGCCCGGTCCCGAAAAGTTGGGAAGACTTCCAGGTCTATTGGGACCACATGTGCAGCGAGGTGCTGGAGAACAACTTCGCCGCCCGCGAGGTACTCAACCTGACCGAGTTACCGAAACCGCCTTTTGCGGAATGGATTCCGAAGCCGTTGTGGGTTCTGCAGCGCAAACTGTTGTCGCCGTTCTTCGTCTGGGTGACGGTCGGTCTCTACGACCCGCCGGTGCGAAAGTTGATGGGCTACACCTGGTCACGCCGCGACGAGTGGCTGCATCGCCGATTCGGCGACCTGGTTCGTCTCATTTTCGCCGTCGTGCCGTCGCGATACCGCAAGCATCCGCGAGCCCGCGCCGGCTTCGACCGGGCCAGCGGCCGGATTCGCGCCGACACCCCGCTGGTACAGACGCCGGCGCGCAACCTGCCACCGCTGGACGAGCGGGGCGATCCAAAGCATTACTGCCCCAACGTCTAAGGCCGCTGGCTGCCGTTGCGTTCCCGCCACAAGCGGTACACCTCGACGGCGTCATCGCGGGCGTCGTAACGCATCGGCAATCGCCGCTGTTGCCAGTCTTTGGTGAACTCGTCGTAGAACGTCGCCAGCTCGAAGTATTTGCGGTCGTCGACGTAGTACGGCTCGTACTGGTCACGCTGGGTCAGGAAGATGACCTGTTCGGGGGAGCAGTAGTACAGCGAGCCCAGGCACATCGGACACGGATGGGCGAGCACGTAGATGGTGGCGCCGGTCAAATGCTCGGTGCCCAGCTTCATGCATGCCTCGCGGATGGCGAGGATCTCGGCGTGAGCGGTCGGATCATGGCTCTGTGCGACTTTATTGGCGCTCTCGGCGAGTACCTCGCCGTTTCTGACGATCACTGTCGCGAACGGGCGGCCGCCCTCGATGACGTTCTGCCGGGCCAGATCGATCGTGCGTTGAGCGAAATCCATCACGGGTCCTCCATCCCAGCGCCGAGCAGATAACTAGCTGTTCTATATTAATTGCTACTAGGAGAGGGGAGCACCGGTGTCTACTCGCAGCGAAAGCGACAGTTGGGGCCTTGCGACCAGCGTCGGCGCGACGGCAACCATGGTCGCCGCCAACCGGGCGTTGGCCTCCGACGCCGGCCTGATCGACGACCCGTTCGCCGCGCCATTGGTGCGCGCGGTCGGTATCGACGTCTACACCCGACTGGTCAACGGCGAGATCCCCGCCAGCGACGATGCCGGATTCGACCCGGCCCGGATGGGCCGCGGGATGGCGGTCCGGACCCGTTTCTACGACCAGTTTTTCGTCGACGCGACCCGTGGCGGCATCCGGCAGGCGGTCATCCTGGCTGCCGGCCTGGATGCGCGGGCCTACCGTTTGCCGTGGCCGCAAGGCACCGTGCTCTACGAGGTCGACCTGCCGGAAGTCATCGACTTCAAGACCTCGACACTTCGCGGCCTGGGCGCCGCGCCGACGGTCGAGCGCCGGACCGTCGCGGTGGATCTGCGCGACGACTGGCCCGCGGCCCTGCGGGCTGCCGGCTTCGATCCGCAGGCACCGTCGGCGTGGAGTGCGGAAGGGCTGGTCGTCTACCTGCCGCCCGAGGCGCAGGACGCGCTGTTCGGCAACATCACCGCGCTGAGCGCGACGAATAGTCAGGTGGCCTCTGAATTCGTGCCTGACACAACGATTTTCAATGACCCACGTTGGCGTGACCACCACGACAGGATGCGCGAGCTCGGTTTCGAGATCGACCTCAACGACTTGATGTATCACTACGAGCGCAGCCACATCATCGAAGACCTGACCAAGCGGGGCTGGCAGGTGTCGCATCGCACGGTCGCCGAGATGCACGCGGCCAACGGCTTCACCTACTCCGACGACGAGCTTGCCCAGGCCTTCGGTGACATCACGTATCTCAACGCCGTGCGAGGCTGACAAAAACTCAGTCGGTGAAGTCGATCCTGACCGACACCGGGGTCGTTTCCAACGCCTTGGCAACCTTGGACCCCACCAGACCGAACTTACGACCGCGCGCCGCGACGTCGTCATCGGGTTTGAATTTCGCCACGCCGACCCGCCACTGATTACCTTGTCGCACGCGAACGTTGGGGTTGTCGACGATGTTTCGTCCCCACCCGGAGCGGGTGCCGTGCTGAGAGATGATCCACGCCCCGTTTTGGTCGAATTGCGCCGAAACGGGAACGCGACGCGTCTGGCCGCTCTTGCGGCCGACGGTCTCCAGTTCGGTGGCCATCGCGGTGCGCAGCCCGAGTTTGCTCAGCCCCGCGACTGCCGGATTGAGCAAGCGGCCGACGGCTCGTTCTCTGCGAAACTTTCGCAACGTCTTGTCGTCGCTGTTCGTCATGGCTGTCTCCGATGCCCGGTGTCCCTGGGACGTTAGTACACCGATCGGTATCACTCAACGGTTGACGGGATCTGGTTGCGCGAGCGTTCGATAGGTTGCGGTCAGCCACGCCGGTCCGTTGCAGAAATCGTGGGCGATCCACCACACCAGTAGTCCCAGCGCGGCCGAGGTATAAAACTCAGCGGCGATGTCCACGGGCACCTCGGTGCCGCCCCCGCCTGGCCGCAGGTGTTTGCGCAGCAGGTCGCCGATCAAGGCTCGCAGGTGGCGCTGGACCAGCGCTCCGCCCTGGTGGCCACACAGGGCGCGATAGACACGCTGATTTTGGTGTGCGTGTTCGAAGAGCAGTGCCGCGGGCAGGGCAACGTCGATTGAGCCGGTAGCCGGCACGTCGGCGAGTTGGCGCTGGAGTTGTTCGTCCATGCCGTCAAAGCTCGCTTCTAGCAGCGCCGCCTTGTCGCGGTAGTGCGCGTAGAAGGTAGACCGACCGACGTCGGCGCGATCGAGGATGTCCTGGATGGTGGTCTTCTCGTAGCCCTTCTCGATGGTGAGCGAGATGAAGGCATCGTGCAGCAGTTTGCGCGTGCGCCGGACTCGTCGGTCGGGGGCCGCTGCCCCAGAACCCCCGGGTTTCAGGACAATTCGTCCGCTTTGTTCGGAATCGGACATCTCGCCTCCATTGGTTGTTGACGGAATTATCGGCACCCCCCTTGTATTGAACACGATGTTCGGAAACTTACTCGATGTTTCTATTCAGTCAATCGAAGGGAGATGTTCATGAGCACATTGCCGACGTATGTGTGGGCGATGGTGTTGACGGGTTTGATCGGCACCACTGCGACCATCTGCGCCATGCTGTTCCGCGGCGCTCTTGCCGCCGGCTCCGGCCGCGGCAGCGCCATCCGGATAGCTGGTGGATTCGCAATCGTCTGGAGCGCTTGGGTATTGGTGAGCCTGGTGCTTGCCGCGGCCGATGTGTATCGGTTCGAGCCGACGAGGCCGGTGCCGTGGCTACCCATCGCGTTGATGGGTGCTCTGGTAGCGGCGCTGCTGTTGAGCCGGATCCCGGTGGTGTCGGATATTTTGGCCCGGCCCGATGGGCTGTGGCGATTGACGGTGCCGCAGATCTTTCGGGTGGTCGGCGTGACCTTTCTGGTCGTGATGGCGTTGGGAAAGCTGCCTGCCGTGTTCGCGCTACCGGCCGGGCTGGGCGACATGGCAATCGGTTTCGAGGCCGTGTTCGTCGCGCGCAACCTGCGGCGCGGCATCGTCGATCGCCGCGCGGTGTGGTTCAACGTCCTGGGCCTCGTCGATCTCCTCGTCGCCCTTGGTATCGGCTTCGCCGCAGCGCCCGCAGTCGTCCGGTTGCTCCTGGTATCACCGTCCACCGAGGCGATCTCGCTGCTTCCACTGGCTCTGATCCCCGCCACTGTGGTGCCGCTGGCATCTGCTTTGCACCTGCTGTCGTTGCGGAAGCTGCTGGCGACCGCGCCGATCGCCGAGTCCGTTGGGAGCACGCGATGACCAAAACCATTCCGCACCTGGTGAACCGGTTCGACGTCGATACCGACGACACCTTCGACGATCTGCGGCGGCGCTACGAATCCCTGGTACCCACAATCGATTTCGCCGAGCTCACCGCTGTCATCGAGTCAGGCGACCTGGCGCGCGTGCAGCGCTACACCGCGCAACGGGCGCCGCATTCGTTCGTCAATTTCTGGACGTTCGACCCGACGCCGATGATGCGATTGGTCGGCCACCAGAATCGGGCGATTACCTACATGATGGGAAACAACGTCATCGTCGAAACGATGTTCCGCCACCACCCGGGCGTGATGCTGTACGCGCCGTTGCGCACGGAGATATATGAAGACGCCGCCGGTCGTGTCCACTTCAGCATCGACCAACCATCGAGCAAATTCGCCAGCTTTGGCGACTCGCGGATCACCGAGGTCGGGTCGCAGCTCGACGCGAAACTCGCCGCGCTAATGCGACTGCTTGATGTCCCGGTCCCCGAATGAACTCGCAGACCCCAAAGGAATCTCATGAACGACGTCCAAGTCCAGTACTCGACCGGCCTGTCGCGCCGCAATATTGAACAGGCTCTTGCCGCTGCCGGAAAGGATCTCGACCATCTTCAGGCCGCCGACCTTTGGCTGCTGGAGGACTTCCACACGATGGGGCGCATTGCCACCAGCCAACTGGTGGACCTCGTCGAGATCGCGAGTGCCGACCACGTGCTCGACGCGGGCAGTGGCATCGGCGGAACCTCCCGCTACGTTGCCGAACGCTGTGAGTGTCGGGTCAGCGCCGTCGATCTGACCGAGGAGTACTGCGAGACGGCTCGGTGGCTGAATCAATCTGTCGCGCTTGACGATCGTATTTCGGTCCGTCGAGCAGACGTCACGGATCTGCCCTTCGCCGACGCCACCTTCCAGGTGGCGATCAGCCAACATGTCCAGATGAACGTGGCCGAAAAACCCCGTCTCTATCGAGAGGCGCGCCGGGTGTTGGCCGACGGTGGCCGCCTCGCCATGTGGGACATCGTCTCTGGCGGCCGCGGCGCTCCCGACTACCCGCTGCCGTGGGCCGACCACCCCGGCCTCACGCATCTGGCCACTGCCGCCGACCTACGCGCAGTCGTCGAGTCCGCGGGGTTCGAGGTCGAGCACTGGAACGACCTCACCGACCAGGCGGTGTCGACGATGCAGATGGTCTTGGGGCTGCCGCCGAACCCACTAGGACTGCACGCCTTCGTCCCGGACTTCGCCGAGAAAGCCCAGAACCTCACCGCCGCCTTGGGCGATGGGCGACTCCGGGCGATCCAAGGCGTCGCACGCGCAGTCGCCCACTAGCTTCTTGATGGTTGCCGACGATTGAAGGCGGGTGTTGTGCAGCAATGGCTTTCGCCCCCCAGGGCATTTTCGGATAATTGAAAACGCCGCGCCCGACTCTCCCCGGGGCGCGGCGTTTCCAAGCCTGCTCAATGCGCGCGATGCTGCATCCGCGCGAGTGTCACCCGGCTATCCGAAAAACCTGCTGCGCCGGCCCATCAAACCGCCACGTCGACCCATCAAAGTGCCGCCACGTCGACCCGTCAAAGTGCCGCCACGTCGACCGGTCACGGATTCGTAGATCGCGATGAGCACAACAGCAGCGACGACTCCGACGAACAACGGAATCCAGGCGACGCCACCATTGGCATTGTGGTAACCGAATTGGCTGGCGACCGCTGAACCGATCACGCTGCCTAGGGCGCCGATGAGAATCGTCGGCAGCATGCCGATATCTTGCCGACCCGGCATGACGAGACGCGCCACCAAACCGATGCCCGCGCCCACGATGAGGGCGAGGATTATTGATCCGATCATTACAGCTCCTGTCGTCGCGGCGCCCGAAGCGGACGGCCTCTCGCACTACGGGTTACCCGAACCGGCGGGTCTATAACACACATGTTGAGCAAGTCGGCCTGGAGGCCGCTGGCGCGCCTGGCCACGGCTACAGAGCCAATGATTTAGACAGTCAGTGCGGTCTCGTGTACCTGCAATGTTGGACCGACACAGCAGCGGTGAATAGACGACAGGCCATACCCTTGTTTCTGGTGCCCCCACTAGGACTCGAACCTAGGACCTGCGGATTAAAAGTCCGTAGCTCTACCAACTGAGCTATAGGGGCGGCGACGCATCAGGATACTGGGTGCTCGTTTGAGGATTCGGCCCCGGTGCCCTAAGCTAGCGTGGCTCCGACGAACCACGTTGCGAGTACCCCGAAGAGATTCGGTTCTGGCCCCCATCGTCTAGTGGCCTAGGACGCCGCCCTTTCACGGCGGTAGCACGGGTTCGAATCCCGTTGGGGGTACGTGCGACGCGGCGACGTGGCGCAGGTGGTAACAGCAAGGCCCTGTGGCGCAGTTGGTTAGCGCGCCGCCCTGTCACGGCGGAGGTCGCGGGTTCGAGTCCCGTCAGGGTCGCCATATTTGTGGTGAGGCACTTCAGTTGGACCCGGTGCCTTCCGGCCAGGTAGCTCAGTTGGTACGAGCGTCCGCCTGAAAAGCGGAAGGTCGCCGGTTCGATCCCGGCCCTGGCCACCAGATTGCTGGCGTCAGATCACGTAGGGCGCGATCAGGGCAGTGGTACCCAACACGAGAAACCCGATCACGAATGCGACGACCGTAAAGCCCATCACCTGACGGACATTGAGTTTCGCGATCGCAAGCAGGGGCAGCAGCCAGAACGGTTGGATCATGTTCGCGACTCCCTCACCGACGGCGACCGCCATGGAGATCAACCCGAGATAGGCCGGCGAGCGCTGACCGATCGCCACCGCCGCGTCGACCGCGATGGGGCCCTGCACGGCCCAGTGCCCGCCGCCGGACGGCACGAACAGGCTGATGACCAATGAGCCGATGAAGGTCAGGAACGGCAGCGTGTACTGGGTCGCGCCGCTCACGAGCGTCTGGGCCAGCAGCGTCTGCAGCGGCTTGACCCCAGTCGCTGCGTGCGAGGGCAGATAACCCAGCAGACCGACCAGGCCGCCGTACAGCGGATACTGCAGGAGCAGCGGACCGGATACCTTCGCAGCGCCGGTGAATGCCCGGATGAACCGGATCGGGGTGCGGTGCAGCAACGCACTGGTGATCGTGAACAACATGATCATCGATGCGATGTTCAGTGCGAAATCGCTGATGCAGAAGTAGGCAATGCCCGCGGCGAACACGAGGACATTCAGGATCCACAGGTTTTCCAGCCATTCGGCAAACGTCTTTGCGCCGTCGGCCTCAACTGCGCTCTGGTCCTCGTCTTCGAACACCGCGGCATCGGGCGCGAGACTCTGCGCCGGCTCCATGCGCCAGATCGCGATCGCGAGCAGCGCCAGCACGACGATCACCGACAACCAGCTGTAGGGCTGGAAGATCGTCAGCTTCAGCGGCACCGTGATGCCAGTCAATTTGTGGATCACGTTGATTGGGCTGCCGTTGTCGGTGTTCGCCAGCGCGATCGACGACGACAGTCCTTGCGTCCAGACGATGAAGCCCATGAATGCCGCTGCGACGAGATAGCCGAAATTCGCGTCGGCAAAGCGCTTCGCGACCTGCCGGGCGACCAGGGCGCCGGCCACCAGCCCGAGGCCCCAGTTCAGCAGGGAGAGGCCAGCGCTCACGCCGAAACAGAGGAGGGCTCCCTGGACTTGGTTCCTCGGCTTGCCGGCGATGTAGACGATGCCCCGCTTCAGAACCGGCGCTTCGGCGAGCGTGTAGCCCGTCACGAGGATCAGGACCATCTGGAAGGCGAACGTGAAGATGTTCTGCGATCCCCAGACGCCGCCGTACCACGCCTTGAGCATGCCGCTGGGCGAGGCACCGTTGACCAAGATGCCGACCAGCGCGGCGACGATGAGGGTGAGGATGACGGCGAACAGATACGGATCCGGCATCAGGCGTTCGACGTAGCGGACACACAACGCGGTGAGGGATTGCATGATGCCGCGGCGTTTCCGTCCTCAGGCTCCTCACTTGCGGCCTTCGGGTCTTCGTTCGTCGCCATAGACCTACCCTCGCTCATTTCCCCAGTACTGTCAGCGACCGGTCGAAATATATTGGTGCAGGCCAGAACTGCGGCTCAGGCTAGTCGAATTCGATGGGCAGACTCTTCGGCCCGCTCAGGCTCACGATCGGTTTCCAGGGCACCGGCCCGGCGATTCGCGGGTTGCTCATGCGCCTGGTCAGAACATTCAGCGCCTCGGCGATCTCCCGCCGGGCCAGGTTGGCGCCCAAACAGTAGTGCACGCCGCCGCCGAAGGTCAGGATCGCCGGCGCTCCCTCGCGGGTGATGTCGACGCGGTCGGGGTCGTCGTAGACGCTCGGATCTCGGTTGGCCGCAAAGGTATTCATCAGCACCATGGTTCCGGCAGGGAAGAGATAGCCGTCGAGCTCCACGTCGTCGACGACCAGGCGCAGGGTCCCGCCCGCGATCGGCGAGTGGCGCATGGTCTCTTCCACCGCGTGCATGGCCAAGTCGGGATTGTCCCTGAGCAGCACCCATTGATCGGGATGCTCGCAGAGCACCTGCACGGATGCGGCGACCTGGTTGCGGGTGGTGTCGGTTCCCGCCAGCAGCAGGCCGCCCGCGAGCATCCGCAATTCGGCGGCGTCGAGCCGATCCCCGTCGTCCTCGGCGCGAATGAGGTCGGAGAGCAGGTCGTCGGTAAGGCTGCGCCTCCGATGGGCGACCATGTCGTCGACATAGTCGTCGAGTTCGCCCCAGGCCCGCATCACGGCAGGCTGGAGGGCGTGGATGTCGGCGGAGAAGCTGAACGCCTGAAAGATGTCGTCGGCCCACAACGAGAACCGCTGCCAATCCTCGCGCGGCGCGCCGAGCAGCGCGCAGATGATCGGGACGGGGTAAGGGCGGGCGAGATCGGCGACGACGTCACAGCTGCCCTGCTCGGCGACGCTGTCGACGAGGCCGTCCATCACCTCGACCATGGCGTCGTGCAGGCGGGCGACCGTCCGCGGGGTGAACGCCTTCGAACACAGACCGCGTAGCCGGCGATGCGTCTCGCCCTCCACGCAGAGCAAGCTGTTGATCACCTTGTCCCATAACGGGCCTGAGGTGATGCCTTGAGCCTGCAGCACGATCCCCGGCGGGATCTGGAACCGGTCGTCGCGCAGCACGTCGCGGACCAGACGATAGGAGAGCACTTCCGGTCCCAACGGGCCGATCGCGATGGGTGCCTGCCGTTGCGCCTCCTGGAAGCGGGGATAGACCGCGGCGGGGTTTCATCGACGCTGTAGTCGAGCGTGGGCAGACCGGCGTCGAAAACACTGGGTGTGGCTGTACCCATGGTCATGACGGTCTCCTTTGACGCCCCCGACAGATCGTTGCCAGCATAAATGCGGCTTTTCTACACACTCGAAAACATCGGTAAACTACAGCCATGTAATTCGCGGTGACGAGGGTGCGGGTCGCCCTCGCAGGCAGAAGGAACAGCCATGGAACAGCTCAAGATATGCAGTGTGGAATTCGACGAACGGGATCCGTTCCTGGCGACCTTCAACGTCCACTTGTCCCGCGACATGACCGACATCGAGCGGCAAATGCTGCCGCCACTGCTCACCTGCGGCTTTTCCCCAACGGAGGCGCGCGGTTCTGCGGCGGTGGCGATCCGCAATGCGACCATCACGATGATCGAAGATCATCGGGATCTGCTCAAGCAGATCGTCGCGGAAGCCGAAACATTAGCCGGCACAATGGAACACGAGCAGCGCGCCGTCGCCGCCCAAGCGGCGGCCCGCCTTGAGGGTGTCCAGCAGCGGGCCGCGGCCATCGACTGGAGTTGACCACCGCCGCCGCATACTGAAGCCATGACCGCGCTTCGGGTTCTTGCCACAGTCCTGCTCTGCGCCGTGAGCTCTGTCGTGCGTTGCCAACGCCGACGTGCCCCCGTTGAGCCCCGAGGCGCGGGCGGCGGGGTTCGTCGACGCCCGCTCCGTCGTCCCCAACGCGCTGATCGACCTGCGCTATGCGACACCGAACAACTTCACGCACACCCAGCTGTATCCCGCCGGGGCCCGCTGTCTGGTGCACGAATCCATGGCGCCCGGCCTGGCCTCTGCGGCCAAGGTGTTGGCGTCGCAGGGCAACGTTCTCGTCTTCTGGGACTGCTATCGACCGCACGACGTTCAGGTCAAGATGTTCGACATCGTTCCGAACCCGGCCTGGGTGGCCAAGCCCGGCAATTATGCGAAGAGCCACGAGTCGGGACGGTCGGTGGACGTGACGCTGGCCGACCTGTCTCAGCAATGCCCCCGATGCTTGGTCGACATGGGTACCGACTTCGACGACTTCTCGCCGCACGCAACGGCTTTCGCTACCGACGGGGTCAGCGCTGCTCAGCAGGCGAACCGGGCCAGGCTGCGCGATGCGATGAGCGCCGGCGGATTGTCGGTCTACTCCGGTGAGTGGTGGCACTTCGACGGCTCCGGAGCCGGCGTTCAGCGCCCGTCCTCAACGTGCCGGTCAATTGAGTCTCAATATATGAGATACAAATTTCGTATCATGGAATAGCCGGCGGTATCCTTGGGCTCGAACGAGATTCAAGGGAGGTCGCGTCATGACCGGTGAATATCAGGCCGTCTACACCCACGGGCACCACGAGTCGGTGCTGCGGAGCCATCGGGTTCGCACTGCGGAAAACTCGGCGGGCTATCTCCTGCCATATCTGCAGCCGGGTATGTCTGTGCTTGACGTGGGCTGCGGCCCCGGAACGATCACCGTCGACCTTGCCGCCCGGATCGCGCCCGGGCAGGTGACCGCGGTCGAAATGACCGATGATGCACTGGATTTGGCTCGCGCCGAAGCCCGGGCACGAGGCCAGTCGAACATCGAGTTCGTCGCGTCGGATGTCCACGCTCTGGTCTTTCCCGACGACACTGCTTCGATGTCGTCCACGCCCATCAGGTGCTCCAGCACGTCGCCGACCCGGTGCAGGCGCTGCGCGAGATGCGTCGCGTGTGCAAGCCAGGCGGTGTGGTGGCCGCGCGCGACGCCGACTACGCGGGATTCACCTGGTACCCGCAGCTTCGGGCGCTGGATCACTGGATGACCCTCTACTCCGCGGCCGCGCGGGCCAACGGCGGTGAGCCCGACGCGGGCCGGCGATTGTTGTCGTGGGCGCAGCGCGCCGGATTCGAACGCATCACGCCGACCGGTGGCCTGTGGTGCTTCGCCACGCCGGAGACCCGCGACTGGTGGGGTGGCATGTGGGCCGACCGGATCGTCGAATCCGCCCTGGCGCGCCAACTGGTCGACTCGGGGATGGCCACCCCGGCGGAACTCGACGACATTGCCGCGGCGTGGCGGCAATGGGCGGCAGCGTCCGACGGCTGGATCGGGCATCCCGCACGGCGAAATTCTCTGCCGGGTCTGACACATCTCCGCTGGTCATCGGCGCGGTATTGGCATTCTCTTTTTTGGCAAGTACGTTATCGTCGAGAGATAACGACACTTTGGAGGAGCCGTGCGTCTCGGAGTAATGATCGGCGCCGAGCGGGGCGATTCCGCCCGCAAGGTCAGCAAGATGCTCGCCGATATCGAATGGGCCGAAGGCGCGGGCATGGACACCGCCTGGATCCCTCAGGTGCCCAACGACTTCGACGCCCTGCTGGCCGTCGCACTGATGGGCACCCGCACCACCCGCATCGAACTCGGCACCGCGGTCGTACCGCTGCAAGCGCAGCATCCGATTGCGTTGGCCCGTCAGGCTTTGTCGACACACGCCGCCACCGGAGGCCGGTTGGCGCTCGGGGTCGGGCCGTCGCACCACTGGATCATCCAGGACATGCTGGGCCTGCCCTACGAGAAGCCCGCCGCCTACACACGCGACTACCTCGAGGTGCTGCACGCCGCCTTCGCCGGGCCCGGTCCGATCGACGTCGAGAACGAGCACTTCACCGTGCACAACCCGAATGACCTCGCCCCAGTGGCGCCGCTGCCGGTGCTCGTCGCGGCACTCGGCCCGGTGATGCTCGCGCTGGCCGGCGAACACGCCGACGGCACCGTGCTGTGGATGGCCGACGAACGATCCGTCGCCGAGCATGTGGTTCCGCGGATCACCAAGGCCGCCGACAACGCCGGCCGCCCGGCACCGCGCATCGTCGCCGGAATCCCGGTATGTCTGTGTGCGACCGGCGAAGTCGATGCGGCCAAGGAACGGGCCAACCGGATCCTGGGCGAAGCCGAGGTGTCGCCGAACTATCAGCGACTGCTGGACTACGGCGATGCCCGCGATGTCGGTGACATCTGCGCGGCCGGTGACGAGGAAGCCATCCTGGCGCGGATGCGTCGGTTCGCCGACGCCGGGGTGACCGACCTGTCGGTGCGGCTGCTGCCGATCGGCGACAACCGCGACGAGCTGATTGCCTCGAAACGGCGAACCCGCGAAGTGATTTCGGAGTTGGGCGCGCAACTTCGCTGACTACGGCGCGGTGAGCTGCTGCCGCGGCGACCTTGCGGAAGGCCGCGACCAGTCGGTTGCGGTCGTCGGCGCGGCACGCCACCACTACGTGACTAGGCTCGACGCCTTCGAGCGGGATCGTGGTCAGGTCCGGGCGCAGGGCGCCGACCTGCGAGCCGCCGGCCGTAATCGCCACCGCCTGCCCGGCCGCGATCACTTCGAATTTGTCCTCGAGGGCTTCGATGAACGGGCCGTCGGGGGCGCGCCGCCCGTCTGGACGGGGATCGATCCGCCAGAACGCGCTCCACGCCGGGTCCGAGTTGCGAATCCGTGGCATCGGTTCGTCGGCGATGTCGTCGATGGTGATCGACTCTTTGCCGGCCAGCCGGTGATCCCGTGGCACCACCACCACCCGGGGCTCGTCGTACAGGATCGTGACGTGCAGCTGGTCGGTCGGGAACGGCAGCCGGGTCACCACCGCGTCCACCCGATGGTCGAGCAGCGACTTGCGCGCCACATTCCAGTCCAGGTGCACGGCGCGTACGTCGGCATCGGGGTGCTGTCGCCGCATTTCGCGCACCGCCGGGGTGATGATGAGCCCGCTCGTATAGCCGATGGTGATCCGGCTGGGTTGGGCCGCGGCCCGAGTCTGCGCGGCGGTCCGTGCCGCAGAGCGCAGCAGCGCCTTTGCCGACGGCAGGAAGACCTCGCCGGCCTCGGTGAGTCGGGTGCCTTGCGGGGTGCGATCCAACAGCCGCGCACCCAGCTGCTGTTCGAGCCGACGGATCTGTCGGCTCAGCGACGGCTGCGCCACCCGCAGGGCGGTGGCGGCGCGGCCGAAGTGCCGGTGATCGGCCACCGCCACGAAGTAGCGCACCAGCCGCAAGTCGAGATCGGCTGGGTGTCGTCCATACCCGGATGGTAATCGAGCTCGGCCGGCTAAAAGTGCTAGTAACCACGCTCAACTGCAGTGATGCCTGATCGGTATTGAGCCATTCGAAACGAGCCTTGGACGTTTTCGCTGCCGAACTGCACGGTGGGATTACCGCTTCATCGTCATCACAGGGAGTTCATCATGCGAGTTTTTGTCACCGGCGCGACGGGCCACATCGGGTCGGCAGTGGTACCCGAGTTGCTCCAGGCCGGACATCAGGTCGTCGGCTTGGCCCGCTCGGACCGCGGGGCCGACGCTCTGACGGCCATGGGTGCCGAGCGTGCGCCGCGGCGACCTCGACGACATCGAGGGTCTACACGCGGCGGCCGCCGCCTCGGACGGCGTCATCCACCTGGCCTTCGACCACGACTTCAGCGACTATCTCGGCTCGATCGAAACAGACCTGCGTGCGGTGCAGGCGATGGGCGACGCCCTCGTGGGCTCAGACAAGCCGTTCGTCGGCACATCGGGAACGCTGATGGTGGCCTACGTCGAGGACCGACTTGCCACCGAAGAAGACACCCTGCCCGCGGGGCCGCGGATCGACTCGGAGAACTACGCAATTGCGTTGGCCGAGCGCGGTGTTCGGTCATCGGTTGTCCGGCTCGCGCCGCTGGTGCACAGCAACCTGGATCACCACGGCTTCACCAGTCACATCATCGACTGTGCCCGCAAGGCCGGTGTGTCGGCCTACATCGGCGACGGCAGCAACCGCTGGCCGGCCCTGCACACGCTCGACGCCGCACGGCTGTACCGGCTGGCGCTGGAATCCGCGCCCGCGGGCACGCGCCTGCACGGTGTCGCCGACGAGGGCGTGCCGTTCCGCGACATCGCCGAGGTCATCGGTCGCCACCTGGACTGCCGACCAAGGGCATCACCGCTGATGCAGGTGCCCGAGCACTTCGGTTTTCTGGCCCGGTTCGCCGCTCTGGACGACGCGACGTCGAGCGAGCTGACCCAGAAGATCCTGGACTGGCAGCCGGAACACCAACGGGCTGCTTGCCGATCTGGAAGACGGCCATTACTTCGCCCGAGGCACAGCACTGATGGCGACGGTGTCGTCGAAGCCGCCCGAGAGGCATTGGGGCCGCTCGGAGTCTGCCTGCCGGGTCGTTGACGGTCGCTCTCAATGCCGATCTGCAACGCGATGCCGTGCGGCGACTCGACCACGTCGGTTATCGGACGGTCTGGGTCAACGAGACGATCGGCAAGGACGCGTTCGTGCAACTCGGCGATGCTGCTCGCCGAGACCGAGCGGATGGTGTTCGGAACCTGCATCGCCAATATCTGGGCCCGGCCGGCGCAGACGATGCATGCCGCGGCGGCTCAACTCGCGCGACGCCTACCCAGGCCGGCTCGTATGCGGTCTCGGCGTCGGCTATCCCGAGCAGGCTGCCAGTGTCGGGCAGGAATTCGGCCGTCCGCTGGTCACGATGCGCGACTACGTCCAGCGGATGGATGAGCCGACGTGGCCGCCGGCCCCTGATGCCGCCTACCCCAGGATCATCGCGGCGAACGGCCCGAAAATGCTTGCCCTGGCCGGCGACATCGCCGACGGGGCATTCCCGGTCGGCGCAGGCGGCCGAGTCCACTGCCCAAGCCAGGAGCACGCTGGGGCGCGACAAGCTGCTGGTCGTCGGGTTGTCCCTTGACCCTGATCCGACGGCCATCCGGGACAGCGCACGTGAGCATCTGCTCGCCGGCGCCGACCACGTCGCGATCCTGCCGCCGCTCGGCGGTGACTTCCATGACGGTATCGACCAGCTCGAGCAGATCGCTCCCGCGCTGGCCGGGCTGGGCTAACCGCGCGACGGGTTGGTGTACACGCGAGTCCGGCGAGATCAGCACCGCGGTCCGGCGTTCTTCGCGCATCACCCGGTCGTAGGTGTCCCAGTCGTCATGGGTTCCGCCGGCCGCGGTGAAGACCTCGCGAAGAATCACCCGCAGCCGCTCGTCGTCCACGTCGGGATGCGGGTCGTCGGGTCCGATCAGTTGCGCCGGTCCCTTCGACGGTGGCCCACTGCCAACCGGCGCGGGCGGTGACCGTGGTCCGCGGATCGGCGCGCAGGTGGTCGAGTTTGCGGGCGCCGCCAATCGCCACCAGCCCGACGACCGGCTCGCCTGGTCAGCGGATGTGCGAGCACTCCGGCGTTGACGACGGACGACTGAGCGCTGCCGTCGCGCCGCAGCGTGGTGAATACGACGAGGCCCTGGTCGGCGGAGGCGACGTCGGCGAAGGCAGGAAGATCGGTCATGGCGCGAAGATCCTTTCCGGTGCAGTCCTGCTGTTCAGCCCCGGAACTGGGCGTTCCATTCCCGATCTGCGGAAAGTGTTGCCGTGCAGGCTTACTCGTAGAGCACCGTGATCGATGGGGTGTCGGGCACGGCCTGGCAGGTCAGGATGTAGCCGTCGGCGATCTCGTCTTCCTCGAGAACGTCGTTGGTGCGCATGGTGGCCTCGCCCTCGATCAGCTTGGCCATGCAGGTCCCACAGTTGCCGGCCTCGCAGCTGAACGGCGGTGACAGGCCGGCCCGCCGCGCGCTCTCCAGCAGCGTCTCCCCGGGCACCCGCGGCACCGACGCCTTCTTGCGCTCCAGCCGGATGGTCACAGTGCCGCCCGAGTCCACATCGCCGGCCGCTTCGGACACCTCCGGCGCCGGCGCCTTGACCGGCGGCGACGCATCGAAATCCTCCACGAGAACGTTGGCGGTATCCGGCAGCGCCGAGCGCACTACGGCCATGAAACCCTCCGGCCCGCAGACGTAGCAGTCGGCGTTGCTGTCCGCTCCGACGAACGTCTGCACGCCCGACGAATCCAGCAGACCGTGCTCGTCGTCGAGGTGGCGTTGCACAGAAAGGCGGCCGGGATAACGCTCGATCAGGTCGTCGAGCACCGCGTCGAAGATCGCGGAACCCCGGTCGCGGTCGGCGCACAGCAGTGCGCACCGCGCGGTCTGTGCCCGCCAGCGCGCTTTTGGCCAGCGACAAGATCGGTGTGACCCCGCTACCGCCGGCGAAGGCCAGCAGCGGGCCCGATGCCGAACCCAGCACGAAGGTCCCCGCAGCCTTGGTCATGGTGAGTTCGTCGCCCTCGACCACGTTGTCGACGATCCAGTTCGACACCTTGCCGCCGTTGACCCGCTTGACCGTGGTCATCAGCTCGGCGTCGATCTCCGGTGCGCTCGACATCGAGTACGACCGGTACAGGTCCTCGCCGTCGACGGTCACCTGGAACGTGCAGAACTGCCCGGCGCGGTAGGAAAACGGCTGCTCTTCGGGGGCAAGCACGTAGGTGCGGCTGTCGGCGGTCTCCTTGATGATCCGAGTCACCCTGGCCCGCTGGAACACGTGGCGTTCCGCCATCCCCGCACCTTCCACACTTTGCGTTCTTCGCTTGAGAGAATACTATTCTCTCAAAACGATAGGATCTTCTCAATGTCCCCGACCGCGCTGGTCTTCGAGGAGCGGCAGTACACGCTTGCCGCAGCTCGAGGCATTGGCCGACGGGCTGGCCACCAGCTTGCGCGAGCGGGGAGTGACGGCCGGCGACCGCGTCGCGTTGATGTCGTCCAACCGTCCCGAGTTCGTCGTCGCGCTGCACGCCATTTGGCGGCTGGCTGCCGTCGTGGTGTTGATCAGCCCCGCGTGGAAGCGCCACGAAGTTACCCATGCCCTGGCCTTGACGAACCCGTCGCACGCCGTCGGCGACCACGACGTGCTGTCGGATCTGATGCCGATGCTGCACCTGGACGACCCCATCCTCGAGGGCACGCCGCAGCCGGGTCCCGCGCCGTCGCCTGACGCCGATGCGGTGTTGGCATTCAGCTCGGGCACCACAGGGCTGCCGAAAGCCGTTCGGCACAGCCATCATTCGTTGTGTGTCGCGGTGGGGCACTGGCGCGACGCGATGGGCTTGACCGCCGGTGACCGCATTCAGATCGCCACGCCGCCGTCGCACATCCTCGGTCTGTTGAACATCATGACGGCACTGCAGACCGGTGTGTGGATGCGCCTGCACCGCCGATTCGACATCGACCGCATGCTGCAGCACATCCAGGATGACCGGATCACCGTCGAAATGGCAGTCGCGCCAATCGCTTTGGCTATCGCCTCGCATCCAAAGCTCGAGTCTTACGATCTCTCCTCGCTGCGGTTCATCATGTGGGGCGCGACGCCGGTCAGTGTCGGCGTCGCCGAGACCGTCACCCGACGCACCGGCGTCGGATGGGTTCCCGCGTACGGCACCACGGAGTTGCCGGTGATCGCCTGCAACCCGCTTGACGGCGCGCGGCTCGATTCTGTCGGCCGGCCGGTGCCGGGTGTGCAGGTGCGAGTGACGTCGTCGCAGACCGGTGAGCCGCTCGGCCCGGGTGAGATCGGTGAGATCCAGGCGCGGGCCGAGTCGCTGATGGCCGGCTACCTGCCATCCGAGGCAACGCGAGATGTCCTGTGCGACGGGTGGTATCGAACCGGCGACCTCGGCTATCTGGATGCCGACGGCTGGTTGCGGATCACCGACCGATCCAAGGAGATGATCAAGGTCCGCGGGTTTCAGGTCGCGCCGGCCGAAATCGAGACCGTCCTGCACGAACACCCGGCCGTCGAGGACTGCGCGGTGTTCGGCGTTCCCGATGGTGCCGACGGGGAGTTGGTCGTCGCCGCCGTCGCGACGCGTGGGCCGGTCGACGCCGCTGAACTGACGGCCCGGGTCGGCGAGCGCCTGGCGTCCTACAAACGTCTGAGTCGTGTTGTGTTCGTGCCCGAAATACCTCGGCTGCCTTCTGGAAAGGTGCTGCGCCGAGTTCTCAAGGAGCGCTATGGATGTACGTCTGACAGCTGAGCAACAACAACTGCGCGATGCGGCCGCGAAACTCGCCGACGATCTCGGCCCGGGCTCTGTGCAGGATCTCGGTGAGAGTGATCGAATCGCTCGGCTCGACAAGCAGATTCAGCAGGCCGGCTGGCGATCGCTGCGCTCCGACGAAGCGTCGGCAGTGGAAGTGGCGATCGTCGCGGAGGAATTCGGCCGCGGACTGGTGGACGCCCCGTTCCTGGGTCCGGTGCTGGCCGACGATCTCGCCCGCCGGGTCGGCGAGGACGGCTCCGGGTCGACGATCGCAGTCGACGGTCGCGCGATCGATACGCGAGGCTACCGACGTGCGCTGACGCTGGACGGCACGACGGTGTCCGCCGCCGACGTCGGCGCGCCCCGTGACGCCGTCGACCTCACGCGGGCCACGGCCGACCTCGGCGAAACAAGCACCTCCCTGGGCGATGTGGACTCTGATGCCGCTCAGCGATGGCTGGCGCTCACGCTGGCCACCACATCGGCCGACCTGGTCGGAACGGCGCGTGGTGCGCACACCCTGGCCGTCGACTACGCGAAAATTCGCGAGCAGTACGGCAAGTCGATCGGCTCGTACCAGGCCGTCGCCCACCTGCTGGCCGAGAGCCTGGCCCTGATCGAGGGATCGGTCAGCATCCTGCGGCACGCCGCCTGGGCGGTCGACGAACTGGACCCGGCCGAGGCGATCCGGGCCGGCAGGTTCGCCAAGGTCTACTGCGCGCGCGCCGCGCGGACCGTGTGTGAGACCGCAATTCAAGTACACGGCGGCATCGGCAACACCTGGGAGTGCCTGGCGCACGTCTTCTTGCGCCGCGCGCTCACGTCGACTCAACTGTGGCCCGTCAAGCTGGAGGAGATCAGCGTTGGACTTCCGTGACTCGACTGATGAAGCCGCCTTCCGGGACCGGCTGCGATCGTGGCTCTCCTTGCACGCCAAGGAGTTTCCCAGCTCGGGCGACGAGTATTGGGCCCGTCAGGGCGAATGGCACAGCGCGCTCTACGAGGGTGGCTTCTTCGGGTTGTCCTGGCCGCGCGAATACGGCGGTCAAGAACTGCCACCGGTGTACGACGTCATCCTCGACGAAGAACTGGCGCGTGCCGAGGCGCCGCCGCGGCCGAGCCTCGGCTATCTGGTGGCGGGTCTGAGCCGGCACGGCAGCAAGGAACTGTGCACTCGCTTCCTGCCGGGCATGATCAACGGCAGCGAGCGGTGGTGTCAGGGCTTCAGCGAACCGGGCGCCGGCTCCGATCTCGCCTCGCTGACGACCACCGCCACCCGTGAGGGCGACAGCTACGTCATCAACGGCCACAAAATCTGGACCAGCTACTCCGACGTCGCCGACTGGTGTCTGCTCTTGGCGCGCACCGACCCCGAAGCCAAGCGGCACCGTGGCATCTCGGCGTTCATCATCCCGATGAAACAGCCTGGGGTGCAACAGCGTCCGCTGCAGATGATCAACGGCGTCACCACCGAATTCGGCCAGGTGTTGTTCGACGGCGCGACCGTGCCGGTGGAGAACATGGTCGGCGCGCCCGGCGAGGGGTGGCCGCTTGCGATGACGGTCGTCGGACACGAGACGGGAGCCGTCGACGCTGGGCTACGCGGCGCGTTACGGCAAGCTCGTCCGCCAGCTGGCCGCACGTGCCGACGGCTCGGTGAACGAGGAACTCGCCTGGGCCGCAGTGGAAACCGAGATGCTGACCCACCACGTTCGGCGGCGGCTGTCCGAGCAGCTCGACGGGCTGACCCACACCTCGGACGGATCGCTGGACAAGCTGCTGATGACCTGGGTCGAGCAGTCGGTCGGCCACGCCGCGTTGGCGGTCGGCGGCATCGACGACCCGAACTCGTTGAGCGCCTACCTCTACAGCCGCGCGCAGAGCGTGATGGGCGGCACGTCGCAGATCCAGAAGAACATCATCGCCTCACGAATCCTGGGATTGTAGGAGTGATCGCGAACGCGGGCGAGGCCCGGGTGAAGCGGGTCACGACCAATGAAGTAGGAGTGATCGCGAACGCGGGCGAGGCCCGGGTGAAGCGGGTCACGACTATTGAAGGAGCCTGACATGTACGACATGCCAACCGAAATCGACGTCCAGGCCGACGGCCCGCTGCGGATCATCACGCTGAACCGGCCGGAGTCGCTCAACTCGGTCAACGACGCCCTGCACCACGGTCTGGCCAAGCTGTGGCAGCGGCTGAGCGACGACCTCACTGCCCGCGCCGCGGTGATAACCGGTGCCGGGACGGGCCTTTTCGGCCGGTGGTGACTTCGGGTATCTCGAGGAGCTGGCCAATGACGCGGACCTGCGGGCCAAGACGATCACCGACGGGCGCGAGATCGTGCTGGGCATGGCGCGCTGCCGGGTGCCGGTGGTGGCCGCGGTCAACGGGCCTGCGGTCGGGCTGGGCTGCAGCCTGGTCGCGCTGAGCGACATCGTCTATATCGCCGAAGACGCGTATCTGGCCGACCCGCACGTGCAGGTCGGACTGGTCGCCGCCGACGGCGGTCCGCTGACCTGGCCGCTGCACATCAGCCTGCTGCTGGCCAAGGAATACGCGCTGACCGGCGCGCGTATCCCGGCGGCACGGGCCGTCGAACTCGGCCTGGCCAACCACGCGGTGGCCGATCCGCTCGACGCGGCGATCAAAGCCGCGAAGAAGATCCTGGAGTTGCCGCAGCAGGCGGTCGAGAGCACCAAGCGCATCCTCAACCTGCATCTCGAGCGCGCGGTATTGGCCACCATCGACTACGCGCTGTCCGCGGAGAACCAGTCCATGCAGACCGAGGACTTCCGGCACGATCGTCGCGAAGTTCAACGCCGGCAAGAACTGACAGCTTTAAGCCGCTCGGCCGCGAGCGTGAAGCTGGGCTCACGTTCGGCAACGAGCGTGCGGCTGGTTTCACGCTCGAATGCCCCGCAGCGTCAGATGTGTCGGGTCCGTTCACGGGTCATGGCGCCATCGGGATTCATCGGATTGGACGGGTTGTTCGGGTTGGCCGGGTTCATCGGATTGAGCGGGTCAGCCGGGCTATTCGGATTCGACGGACTATTCGGGCCGTAGGGGCCGAGATTGCAGATCGCGTTCGCGTTTGCCATGCAATCCCCCGGGTTGTACGGATCGGGATCTGCGGGGTCCGCGCTCGCGCCGGAAGGGCAAACGCAGTAGCGGCGACGCCCATGAACACAACCGCTGCTGCCGCCTCGGCGACAACGCCGCAGACATCAGAAATAAGGGTGAACTTCATCGAGACCATCCCCTCCGACTGTGCGAATCAGCTATCTGGCTATTAGCGCACGTCGGCAGGGTGTTACCGCAGCTTTTTCGTCATTTCGGCGGGAAGCGCAACGCGCCGTCCAGCCGGATGACTTCGCCGTTGAGGTAATCGTTTTCGACGATGCTCTGCACGAAGGCGCCGTATTCGGGAGACCGGCCCATCCGCTTGGGGAAGGGCACCTGCGGGCCCCAGTACGCCTCGAGCTGGTCGCCCGCTTTGCCGTACGCCGGCGTCAGGAACGTGCCGGGCGCGATGGTGACGACGCGGATGCCGAGCGGGGAAAGGTCGCGGGCGGCAACCAGCGTCATGCCGACGACGCCGCCTTTGGCCGCCGCGTACGGCAACTGACCGATCTGGCCTTCGTAGGCGGCGATCGATGCGGTGTTGATGATGACGCCGCGGGCGCCCTCGTCGAGCGGCTCCTGTCGCGCGATGGCCGCAGCGGCCAGCCGCAGCACGTTGAAGACCCCGGTCAAGTAGACGTCGATCGTCGTCTTGAAGCCGTCCAGGTCCAGCGGTGAGCCGTCCTTGCCGACCAGCCGTCCGCCACTGGCGGGTCCGCCGTGCGCGTCCACCGAGATGCGAAGCGGCGCAAGCGATTCCGCTTCCGCCAAAGCTGCGTTCACGTCTTCGGTGTTCGTCGCGTCGGTGCGGACGTAGCGGGCGTCGAGTTCCTTGGCCAGCGCCGTGCCCTTTTCGTCGGCCAGATCGGCGATCACTACCTTGGCCCCCGCGGCGTGCAGCCGGCGAACGGTGGCCTCGCCCAGGCCGCCCGCGCCGCCGACGACAACGGCCGAACTCCCGCTGATCTGCATCGCTGTTCCCCTTCTTGCAATTCATACTCTCGAATAGAGAGAATAATGTTCTCATATTGCCGCAGGAGCCCCGGGTCCCTGTTTCGGCGAATTAGAGTCAGAACCGTGAACAACGAAGTTCTGGTCATCATCGGCGTTGGTGGCATGGGGGTCTCGGTTGCCCGTCGCTGCGGAGCGGGCCGGACCATCGTGCTGGCCGACATCAACGCCGCGGGCCTGGAATCGGCGGCGGGTGCGCTGACCGAGGACGGGCATCACGTGCTGACCCGCGAGGTCGACGTCACCTCCCGCAGCTCGGTGGCCGCGGTCGCCGAGGCGGCCCAGGCAGCCGGACGGGTCACCGCGGTGGTGCACACCGCCGGGCTCTCGCCAGTGCAGGCCTCCGCCGAGGCGGTGCTGGCCGTCGACCTGCTGGGTGTCGCATTGAGCATCGACGAATTCGGCCGGGTGATCGAACCCGGCGGCGCCGGCGTCGTCATCGCCAGCATGGCCGGCCACATGATGCCCGCGTTAGACCCGGAAGTCGAGCGCCAGCTCGCGACCGCACCTGCCGAAGAATTGCTCGGCCTCGATGCCTGCTCGAACATCACCAGCAGCCAGATGGCCTACCCACTTGCCAAGCGGGCCAATCAGATTCGGGTAGCAGCCGCGGCCGGAGCCTGGGGTGAGCGCGGCGCTCGGATCAATTCGATCAGCCCGGGCGTCATCTCGACGGCGATGGGGCGGCTGGAGCTCGACAGCGAATCGGGCGCGCTGATGCGGGCGATGGTGGACAACTCCGGGCTTCGTCGTCTCGGCACACCCGAAGACATCGCCGCCGCCACCGAGTTCCTACTAGGTCCGTCAGCATCGTTCGTCACCGGTACTGATCTGCTGGTCGACGGCGGCGTGGTCGCCGCGATCCGCACCGGCACAATCGATCTGGCGAAAGCGCTCGCCGAACGCTGACGGCGGACCGCTAGTCGACCGACCTTCCGGTCGCCGCCGCATAGCCCGCGCGATAGCCGAATACCATTGCTGGGCCGATGGTTCCGCCGGCCCCGCCGTAGGCGCGTCCAGTAACGCCGCCCATCGCGTTGCCGGCGGCGAACAGGCCTGGGATCGGCTCGCCGTGGACGTGCAGGACGCGTCCGTCGCGGTCCGTGCGCGGTCCGCCCTTGGTGCCCATCGCGCCCACCGATACCGGAACGGCGTAGAACGGCGCGGTGTCCACGGCGCCGAGCGTCTTGCCGGCCAGCGTCGTGGCGTGCTCGTCACCCCAGTAGCCGTCGTAAGCGCTTGAGCCGCGGCCGAAGTCGGGATCGGCACCCTCGCCGACGTTGTGATTCCAAGCCCCGATGGTGCGGTTGAGCCCGTCGAGGGCGATCCCGGTTTTGGCGGCCAGCTCGGTGAGGTCCGCCGATTCGCAGAACCAGTCCGGGACTGGACCGTCGGGGTCGATGCCCAGGAACCCGTAACGCTTGAGGTGCTGGGAATCGAACACCATCCAGGCCGGGTCGTTGACGTATCCCTCGCGCGGATCGAGGTAGTGGAAGGCGCCAGCCATTGAGTTGTAGTCGCACGCCTCGTTGACGAATCGCCGGCCGAGTCGGTTGACGATGATGCTGCGCGGCCGGGTGCGTTCCAGCCGCACACTGCGGCTGCGCTGATGCCCGTCGATGGTGTCGCCCGGAATCTGCACGATCGGCACCCACCATGCCTCGCCCATGTTGGCCAGGTCGGCGCCGTGGGCCATCACCATCCGCAGCCCGTCGCCGGTGTTGTTGGGTGGCGAGACGGCGCCGTGCATCGGTCCGCGCAGAAAAGCGTTGACCAGGGCCGGATCCCACTCGAAGCCGCCGGTGCCCAGGATCACCCCGAGCCGCGCGTGCACGGCCAACTGACGACCATCAGAGTCGACCCGAACCCCGACGATCCGGCCGTCCTCGGCGATCAGGTCCTCGGCGCGGGAGTTGGTCCGCGGGGTGACGCCGGCGTCGAGCAACCCCTTGAGCAGTCCGGCGATCAGCGCGGTCCCGGCCACGCACAGGTCGGCGTTCGGGTCGCTGCCCGCGTACAGGCGGGCCCGGGTCTCGGCGTCGAACCCGACGTTCGACCAGTCCTGCGGGAACGCGGTGATCCGGTCGCTCCACTCGCCGAGTTGTTTCAGATCGAATGGGGCCGCGCTCAAGGAGCGGCCGCCACCGGGCTGGCCGCCGGGCAGCTCTGGCTTGTAATCCGGAAAGCCGGTGGCGATTTCGAAGCGCAGGCCGCTGTGGGCCTCGATGAAGTCGAGCATCGCGGGGCCGGTCCGCACGAAGGTCTCGACCAGCGCGTCGTCCATCGATCCGAGCGACTGTGCGTGCAGGTAGCTCAGCGCGTCGTCGACCGACAGTTCACCGTCGGGGGAGCGGTGGTGCGCGGGGATCCACACCACGCCACCCGAAACCGCCGTGGTGCCACCGACAGTCTCGGCCTTCTCGTAGACCGCCACCGAGGCGCCGCTCGCGACAGCGGTCAGTGCGGCCGCCAGCGCGGCTCCGCCGCTGCCGAGCACGACGACGTCGACTTCATGGTCCCAAGACGGCATGAGCTCTCCAGTTCCCTTCCCGACCGGTCAGCCGAGGATCGCCGATAATTCCTTGGCTGCCTTGACAACTGCATCCTTGCCGCTCATCACCACGTCCTCGCGGTGCGAGATCAGGTTGATGCACGCCGGTGGTGACGGCGAATCGCGATGTACCGGAACCGCCAAACCGTATGTGTTCGGCTCGATTTCGCCATGGGTGATCACCCAGCCCTGCTCGCGGGCGCTCACCACCAGATCGCGTTCGTCCGGACGTGGCGGCAGGCTGGCCAGCAACGCGATGCCTGCGGCTCCCCGATCGAGCGGGTAACGGCTGCCCTCGTGAAACGCCAACTGATAGGGGACCTGGGTCGGAACGATCACGGCGATGGCCACCTGCTGGTCGCCCTCTGCGACCAACAGCGACACCGTGGTGCCCAGATCGTCGGCAAGAGCGCGCAGGATCGGCACACTCAGTTGCCGCACGTTGCGATCAAACGACGCTCCGAGCTGCGCCAGCCCGGCCGCCGGGCGGTAGCGGCCGTCCTCGCCCTTGGCGACGAATCGGAATTGGGCCAACGTGGCGAGCAGGCGATACGCGATCGTCCGATGCACACCGACGCCGTCGGCGACCTGCTGCACGGTCATGCCCGCCGGAGCATCGGCCACCAGTTGCAGCGCATTGAGTCCCGCGCGCCAGCGTTTGCGAGCCGGGCGCGGTGGTCGTCGGGACCTCGCGCATGTCAGCGGGCCACGATCTTGCTTGACAGACACTCCGCAGAGAGTGATGCTCTATACATAGTGCACATTAGTGTGCGATTTTAGCACACACCGTTGAACGGAAACGAGAACCAAATTTCCGCCAGGGGCAAGAGAGGAGCCGGTGGCCGAGCACGAAAGCGTGTGGAGTGACCTGCAGGGCGTCCCGTTTGTGCAGGGCTACCTGGATGCCGGCGGTGTGCGAACGCGCTACCTGCACGCGGGCGACGAGAGCAAGCCGCCGCTGATCCTGCTGCACGGATCCGGTGGCCACGCCGAGGCGTACGTCCGCAACATCGAGGCGCACGCCGAGCACTTCTCGACCTGGTCGATCGACATGCTGGGCCATGGCTACACCGATAAACCCGGTCACCCCTTGGAGATTCAGCACTACGTCGACCACCTGCTGGCCTTCATGGACGCGATCGGCGTTCAACGCGCCCACCTGTCCGGTGAATCGCTCGGCGGCTGGGTCGTCTCCCGCGCCGCCGCCGACCATCCCGACAAGGTCGACAGGCTGGTGCTCAACACCGCCGGTGGTTCGCAAGCCGACCCCGAGGTGATGAAGCGGATCATCACGCTGTCGATGGCGGCCGCCGAGAATCCGACCTGGGAAACCGTGCAGGCACGGATCAAATGGCTGATGGCCGACAAGTCCAAGGACTACGACGACCTCGTCGCGAGTCGTCAACGGGTGTATCGCCAGCCGGGCTTCGTCGATGCGATGCGCGACATCATGGCTTTGCAGGCCCCCGAGATCCGTGCCCGTAATCTGCTGGGCGCCAAGGATTATGGATCGATCACTGCTCCCACCTTGGTGCTGTGGACCAGCGACGACCCGACCGCCGACGTGACCGAGGGCCGTCGCATCGCGTCCATGATTCCGGGTGCCCGCTTCGAGGTGATGTCCGGCTGTGGCCACTGGCCGCAGTACGAGGACACCAAGACATTCGACCGCCTGCACATCGACTTCCTGCTGGGGCGTTGACGGTGGAGGGGGAGCAAGAGGTGGACGTCGACGTTGTCGTCGTCGGCGCGGGACCGGTCGGTCTGACCCTGGCCAATATCCTTGGCCTGCAAGGCGTCAGCACTCTGGTGGTCGAAGAGCGCGACACGCTGATCGACTATCCGCGCGGGGTCGGGCTCGATGACGAGTCGCTGCGCACCTTCCAGGCGATCGGCCTGGTCGACCATGTTCTGCCGCACACCGTGCCCAACCAGATTCTGCGATTCGTCGACGCCAAGCGCCGGATACTCGCCGAAATGGCGCCTCCGGACGCACGTTTCGGCTGGCCTAAACGCAACGGCTTCGTCCAGCCGCTGGTGGATGCCGAGTTGCTGCGCGGCCTGGACAGATTCGAGCACGTCGAAGTCCAGTGGCGACGGGCGATGGCGTCCTACACCGAAGCGACCGACGTGGTCACCGTCGAACTCGACGGCGAGGGCGGAAGCAAAAGCGTCCGGGCCCAGTATGTCGTCGGCTGCGACGGCGGCCGCAGCGCCACCCGCCGTCTGATGGGGGTGTCGTTCGACGGCACCACCTCGCCGACCCGCTGGCTGGTGGTCGACATCGCCAACGATCCGCTCGGGCACCCGAACAGCGAAGTCGGCGCCGACCCGGCCCGCCCCTACGCCTCGATCTCGATCGCGCACGGAATTCGACGGTTCGAGTTCATGATTCACGCCGATGAGACCGACGAGCAGGCCGAAGACCCGGCCTTCCTCACCCGGATGCTGGCGTCGATGGTGCCGCACCCCGACCGGGTCGACGTGATTCGGCACCGGCTCTACACCCATCACTCCCGGATCGCCGGCGCATTCCGCAAGGGGCGCCTGCTGCTGGCCGGAGACGCCGCCCACCTGATGCCGGTATGGCAAGGGCAGGGCTACAACAGTGGCATCCGCGATGCGACCAACTTGGGCTGGAAGCTCGCCGCCGTGGTCAACGGTTACGCCGAGGACCCCTTGCTCGACACCTACGACGTCGAACGCCGCAAGCACGCCCGGGCCATGATCGACCTGTCGACAATGGTGGGCCGCGTCATCTCGCCGACCAATCGCCGCGTTGCCGCAGCTCGAGACCTGTTGGTCCGGTCGGCGTCAATTGTGCCCTCGCTCAAGCGATATGTGCTCGAGATGCGGTTCAAGCCGATGCCGCGGTACGAGCAAGGTGCTGTCGTGCACCCGGAGCCGCGACGGGCCGATTCGCCGGTAGGGACGCTGTTCGTGCAGCCGCGCGTCGATACCCGGGAACAGCAGAACCTACTGCTCGACGATGTGCTCGGAAATGGCTTCGCCGTCCTGTGCTGGAATAACAACCCGCGGGAAATCCTCGGCGCCAAGGCATTTGCGGATTGGCAGGCGTTAGGGGCGAAGCTCGTCGCGGCGCGACCATTGACCCAACTGCACTGGGACGGTCACGACGATCCCGATGTGACAGTGGTCGGCGACCGGACGGGTGAGCTGAAAGCCTGGTTCGACGGGCACCAAGAATCCGTGCTGTTCCTGCGACCCGATCGATGCATCGCGGCTGCCTGCATCGCTCAACTCGCCCCCGAGTCGAGTGCCTCGCTCTTCGACGTCCTCACCTTGACACCGGGAGGCGGTGATTTTCAAAGTGCCCATAGCCCTGTGCTGCATGTCCCACAGCCCACTGCTCAATCTGCCCGGGCCGTCGCAGGACCTTCTTGACGACATTGACGGTGCACTCACGCAGGCAAGGGATTTCGTCGCAGACTTTAACCCGGAGATCGTCGTCATCTTTGCCCCCGACCACTACAACGGCTTCTTCTACCGGACGATGCCGCCGTTCTGCATCGGCATCGACGCCCAAGGCGTCGGCGACTACGGCACCCACAAAGGGCCCCTCGACGTGCCCGAAGGCACCGCGGTCGCCTGTGCAAAAGCGGTGCTGTCCGCCGGCGTCGACGTCGCCATCTCGGCGAGCATGGATGTCGATCACGGCACCGTGCAACCGCTGGAGAAACTCTTCGGCAGCGCAACGGCCCGCCCGGTGATACCGATCTTCATCAACTCGGTCGCCACTCCACTTGGTCCGCTACATCGTTGCCGCACGCTCGGTACCGCGGTAGGCAGTTACCTGGCCACGCTGAACAAGCGAGTCTTGGTGATCGGGTCCGGTGGGCTGTCGCATGATCCACCGGTCCCAACCCTGGCGACCGCCGTACCGCAGGTTGTCGAGCGCATCGTGCACGGTCAGCCGATGACTCCCGAGCAGCGCGCGGCACGCCAGACAGCGGTGATGGAAGCGGCCAAGAGCTTCGCCGCCGGCGACAGTTCACTTCAACCGCTGAATCCCGAGTTCGATCGGAAATTTCTGGAGATCATCGACAACGGGAGACTTGACGACCTGGATAAGTGGTCGAATGCGTTCATCGCCGGCGAGGGCGGTAACTCCGCGCACGAAATCCGCACCTGGGTCGCAGCTTTCGCGGCGTTGGCCGCCGCCGGGCGGTATGAGACGGGTGTCCGCTACTACCGGCCGATTCCCGAGTTGATCGCGGGGTTTGCGGTCAGAACGGCGGTGATCGCGGCATGACGGCTTCCGACACGTTCGACGATGTGGTCGATGTGCTGGTCATCGGCTCCGGCGGTGGCGGCATGACGGCCGCGCTGGCCGCGGAGGCCTCCGGGCTGACCACGCTGATCGTGGAGAAGTCCAGTCAATTCGGCGGTTCCACCGCACTGTCCGGCGGGGGCATCTGGGTGCCCGGTGCACCGGCGCAGCGCCGCGCCGGCTACACACCTCCGCCGGACGAGGTCGTCGATTACCTTCGGCGCATCACCAGCGGACTGGTCAGCGATGCGCGGATCCGGCAGTACGTCGACTCGGCGCCGGAAATGATGGAATTCCTCGAAAAGCTCAGCCCGTGGCTGGAATTCGTCTGGAAGCCCGGGTACGCCGATTACTATCCGGAACTGCCCGGCGGGTCCGAACTCGGCAGCACCATCAATGTCCCGCCGATCGATCTGCGCGTGTTGGCCGACGAGGAGCAGAACCTCCTGGCGCCGCTGGCGCTGGCACCGCGCGGAATCTGGCTGGGCCCCAAAGAACTTCGCTCGTTCTATCAGGTCCGGCAATCCTGGGCGGGCAAGGGTGTCCTGGTGAAGCTGGTCTGGCGGATGGTCCGCGCCCGCGTATTCGGCGACCGGATGGCCGCCATCGGCCAGTCATTGGCGGCGCGACTGCGGCTGGCGCTGAAAGACCGGGGCATTCCGCTGTGGCTGGACGCGCCGATGACTCAACTACTCACGGACGACGACGGGTCGGTGATCGGCGCCGTCGTCATGAAAGGTGACACGCCGCACCGGATCGGCGCCAACCGCGGCGTGATCGTCGCCACCGGCGGCTTCGACCATGACATGGCGTGGCGCAAAGAGCATCAGCCGACGGTGGATCAGGACTGGAGCTTCGGTAATCCGGCAGCGACCGGCGACGGTATCCGGGCCGGCCAGCAGGTCGGCGCCGCCGCCGACATGCTCGACGAGGCGTGGTGGTTCCCTGCCATCCAATGGCCCGATGGCCGAATGCAATTCATGCTCAACGAGCGGATGATGCCGTCGCAGTTCATCGTGAACGGCGCGGGGAAGCGGTTCATCAACGAGGCGGCCCCGTATATGGACTTCGGTCACGCGATGATCGCGGGACAGGAATCGGGCGTCACCCACATACCGTGCTGGCTGATCACCGACCACCGGTCGTTCCTGCGCTACGTGGTCGCCGGCCACCTGCCGATACCGAAGATCCCGTTCGCCCCGGTCCCCACCGGCCGGAAGATCCCCAAGACCTGGCTGGAATCCGGTGTGGTCAAGGCGGCCGGGACATGGGCCGAACTTGCGGCCAAGATCGGCGTACCGGCCGATCAATTGCAAAGCACCGCAACACGGTTCAACGATCTGGCGCACCGGGGCCATGACGACGATTTCAATCGGGGTGACAGCGTTTACGACAATTACTACGGAGACCCCACCCTGTCCAACCCCAATCTGCATCCGCTGGGTGAGCCGCCCTACTACGCATTCCGGATGGTTCTCGGCGACCTGGGCACCTCAGGCGGTCTGCGCACCGACGAGTTTGCGCGAGTACTGCGCGCCGACGACACCGTGGTCCGCGGACTCTATGCCGTGGGTAATGCCTCGGCCGCGGTCATGGGTCGAAGCTATGCCGGCGCCGGCGCCACCATCGGACCCGCCATGACTTTCGGCTACGTCGCCGCCAAACACCTTGTCAGCCAAAGCTCAACACACTCGATTGTTCCGGGAGGTACCAGTTGAAGATCTCACTGTTCTACGAATTTGCTCTGCCCCGCCCGTGGTCGGACGATGACGAGCACGTCCTGCTCAAGGATTGCCTCGACGAGGTCGAGGCAGCGGACAAGGCCGGGTTTTCCACGGTCTGGTTGACCGAGCACCACTTTCTGGAGGAGTACTGTCACTCCACCGCGCCGGAGATGTTCCTGGCCGGCGCCAGCCAGCGGACCAAGGACATCCGGCTGGGATTCGGCATCATGCATCTGCCGCCGGCGGTCAACCACCCGGCCCGGGTCGCGGAGCGAATCGCCACCCTTGACCTGATCTCCGACGGGCGAGTGGAATTCGGTACCGGCGAATCGTCTTCCATCGGGGAGCTCGGCGGCTTCAACATCGACCCCGCCGACAAGCGCGCGCAGTGGGAAGAGGCGCTCGAGGTGTCGATCCGTTGCATGACCGAGGAACCGTTCACCGGATTCAAGGGTGAGCACATCGAGATGCCGGCCCGCAATGTCGTCCCGAAGCCGTTGCAGAAGCCACACCCGCCGGTGTGGGTCGCCTGCACCCGGCCGGCGTCGGTGCAGATGGCGGCTCAGAAGTGCCTCGGCGCACTGAGTTTCGCCTACACCGGGCCGGGTCCGCTGACCGAGCGGGTGAACGGCTACTACAAGGAGCTCGAAGAGAGCGGTGTCCCAGTCACTCCCGCGATCAACCCGAACATCCTCGCGATTGGCGGCGACCTGTCGATGATGGTCGCCAAGACCGACGATCAGGCCGTGCAGCGTCTCGGCATGGGCGGCGGGTTCTTCTCGTTCGGGATCATGCACTACTACATGACCGGCGTGCACACCCCAGGCCGCACGGGTGTCTGGAAGCGTTATCTCGAGGAGTGCGAGAAGGATCCGACGCTGGCTTACGGGCCGGGCCGTGGCGCGATCGGCTCACCGGCCACCGTCCGCGAGTTCCTCCGCGGCTACGAGGAGAGCGGGGTGGACGAGATCATCCTGCTGCTCAACCCGCGCAGCCACGAGGGCACCATGGAGTCCATCGAGTTGATGGGCAAAGAGGTGCTGCCCGAGTTCATCGAGCGCGACCAGAAAGCGGTGGCCGAGAAGGCCAAGCGTCTGGAACCGGTCATCGAAAAGATCGAGGCACGCCGTCCCGAGCCGACCGCGCCCAAGTTCGACGAAAGCTACTCCTTTGGTGGCCTGCCCACCGGCCGTGGCGGAAAGTTCACCGCGAGTGAGATCCCCGAGGCGATGGCCGAAATCAACGAGGGTCGCGTGCAGGCCGCTCAGCGTCTCAAAGACGAGTCGAAGAAGTAATCGTTGGGGCAGATCGACGAACTGTGGCGTTACGACGGACGGCGTGCGGTCGTCACTGGCTGCGCGTCGGGCATCGGGGCGCATCTGGTGCGGCAGCTCACCGAGCTGGGCGCGCACGTCGTCGGGCTGGACAAGCAACAGCCCAGCGGTGATGTCGCGGAGTTCTACACCGTCGATCTGACCGACCCGGCGTCTATCGACCGCGCGGTGGCATCGGTGGGGGACCGAGTCGATGCGCTGTTCAACGTCGCGGGGGTATCGTCCGGGATCGGCGATCCCCTGCTGGTTGTCACGATCAACTTTCTCGGCCTCCGGCAGCTGACCGAGGCGGTGGTGGACAAGATGCCCGCCGGATCGTCGATTGTGAGCGTCTCGTCGCTCGCGGCCCGGGCCTATCGCGACAATCAACAGGTCACCGGCGGGCTGCTGCACACCGGCACGATGGCCGACGGAATCGGCTGGTGCGAGCGCAATCCCGACGCACTGGCTGACGGCGGCTACCGGTTGTCCAAAGAGGCGATCATTCTTTACACCATGAGCAAGACCGCAGCGCTGGGCGCGCGCGGTATTCGGATCAACTGCACCGGGCCGGGCGTCACCGAGACGCCGATTCTCGATCAACTGCGCGGCGCCTACGGCCAGGACTTTCTCGACGACATCCCCAAACCCTTGGGCCGGGTCTCCGATCCCGGGGAGCAGGCCGCCGCGTTGGTGTTCCTGAATAGCCAAGCTGCCAGCTATATTTCGGGGCAAGTACTCTGGGTCGACGGCGGCAATATCGGTGCCGCGGTTGCCCGCGAACTCGACGAAGGGCAAGCATTGTGGCCAGCCTGACCGACTTCCGCCGGGTCGCCGGCGAAGTGTCCAACTGGGGCCGGTGGGGCGACACCGACGAACTCGGGACGCTGAACTTCATCACCCCGGACAAGGTCGCCGAAGCGGCCGGCCTGGTCAAGCACGGCAAGGTGTTCCCGCTCGGCGTCGACTTCGGATCGACCGGCCCACAGGGCTCATTCAAGTTCCGGCACAACCCGATCCACGTGATGACGGTGGACGGCGGCGACGCGCACTCGCTACCCAAATTCGGTCCGGACTGGTCCGCCAATCCCGGAGCGCAAGAAATGGGAAAGTACTTCCAGGGCGACCTCTTCCGCTTCAACGACGACATGATCATCATGCCGTTGCAGTGCGCCACCCAGTGGGACGCGCTCTCCCACGTCTACTACGAGGAAAAGCTCTACAACGGCTTCCCGGCCGACTCGGTGACCAGCTTCGGTGCGCCGTACTGCGGCATCGACAAGGTCGACAGCAAGGGCATCACCTCGCGGGGCGTCCTGCTCGATGTGGTGCGCCATCGCGGAGTGCAGACGTTTCTCGAACTCGGCAATCCGGTCTCCGCGGCCGAACTGGACGACGTAGCGCGGGCGCAAGGCGTGACGATCAGCCGCGGAGACATCGTTCTGGTCCGAACAGGTTGGTGGGCAAGGTTTTCCGAGACCGGCAACGGTAGCGAGCCTGGCTCGGGATTGGATTGGCAGTGCGCATCCTGGCTGCACGACCATGACATCGCCGCAGTTGCCGCCGATAATCTCGATGGTCGAAGATCCGATATCCGGCGTGGAGGGGACGCTGCTGCCGATGCACATGCTGTGCCTGCGGGACATGGGGCTGATGCTCGGGGAGTACTGGGATCTCAACGCACTGGCGGCGGATTGTGCGGCCGACGGAGTGTACGAGTTTCAGCTCATCGCGCCGCCCCTGCGATTCACCGGCGCGGTGGGCTCTCCGGTGAACCCCATCGCGATCAAGTAGGAGCTTCGATGGAGATCCACAGCAGGGCAACGGTGATCGACGGACTGGCCACCCATTATCTGGAGGCGGGTCACGGCGACCCGGTGATCCTGCTACACGGTGGTGAGTTTGGGGTCAGCGCCGAAATCGGTTGGGAAGCAACAATACCGGCGCTAGCCGAGCGGTATCGTGTCTTGGCGCCGGATATGCTGGGCTTCGGACGGTCGGCCAAGGTCATCGACTTCAACGACGGGCGCAGCGATGCGGATCCGGCACATCGCCCGGTTCTGCGACGAGCTCGGTGTCGGCTCGGCGCACTTCGTCGGCAACTCGATGGGTGCGATCAACCTGCTCGTCGACGCCACCTCTGAGTCGCCGGTGCTGCCGATGCGCAGCCTGGTGGCGATCTGCGGCGGCGGCGAAATCCAGCGCAACCAGCACATGCAAGCGCTCTACGACTACGACGCCAGCCTGCCGGCCATGCGGCTGATCGTCGAGGCGCTGTTCCACGACCCGAAATATCCGGCCGACGAGGACTACGTTCGGCGTCGGTACGAATCCAGCATCGCTCCCGGCGCGTGGGAGACACTGGCCGCGGCCCGCTTCCGCCGACCGGGTGCGCCGCCGCCGCCCGCGCCGTCGAGCACCCGGGCCTACCAACGTGTCGCGGTCCCCGCGCTGGTGGTCGAGGGCGCCGGCGACAAATTGCTGCCGACCGGCTGGGCCAAGGAAATCGCCGACCAGATTCCGCACGGCCGATCGGCCGTCATCGACGCGGCAGGCCACTGCCCGCAGCTGGAACAACCGGCCGATGTGAACGCTCTTTTGCTGGACTTTCTGGGCCATATCCAGGGCTGATCGGTCGCACGCAAAGCCGGCACCAAGCTGGCATTAATCTTTTATTAAGCTCGACGCTGTTTGCTGTTAACCGTGAACACGTCGCCGAGGGGAGATTCGTGAAGCGCAGCCGATGTACCGGGGCACTGAGCCTGCTGGTCGTCGGCATGCTGGCGCTATCCGGGTGCGGCAGCAGCAACAGCACCTCGACATCCGGATCCGGGTCGTCATCGGTCCCGGTCAACTGCGGGGGCAAGAAGAAACTGCAGGCCAGCGGCTCAACGGCGCAAACGAACGCGATCGAGCAGTTCGTCTATGCCTACATCCGCGCCTGCCCGGGCTTTACGCTGGATTACAACGCCAACGGCTCGGGTGCCGGCGTGCAGCAGTTCGTCAACAACGAAACCGACCTGGGTGGCTCCGACAAGCCGCTCGATCCCGCGAAGGGCGAACCCGACCGCGCGCAGCAGCGTTGCGGCTCACCCGCCTGGGATCTGCCCGCAGTCTTCGGCCCGATCGCGGTCACCTACAACCTCGACGGTGTCAGCACGCTGAACCTCGACGGTCCCACCGCCGCAAAGATCTTCAACGGGGCCATCACCATGTGGAACGATCCGGCCATCAAGGCGCTCAACGCCACCGCCAATCTGCCCGCGACGTCGATCAACGTGGTCTTCCGCGACGACAAATCCGGTACGACCTACAACTTCCAGAAGTACCTCGAGGCAGCCTCCGACGGCGCCTGGGGCAAGGGCACCGATGAGATGTTCGACGGCGGCGTAGGCCAGGGCGCGACCGGTAATGAAGGCACGTCGGCTGCACTGCGGTCGACCAACGGGTCGATCACCTACAACGAATGGTCGTTTGCCGTCGGCCACCAGCTGAGCATGGCTCAGATCGTGACGTCGGCCGGCCCGGATCCGGTGACGATCACGACGGACTCGGTCGCCAAGACCATCGCCGGAGCCAAATTCGCCGGACAGGGCAATGATCTCGTAGTCGACACGTCGTCGTTCTACAAACCGTCGCAGGCCGGCGCCTATCCGATCGTGCTCGCCACCTATGAGATCGTCTGCTCGAAATATCCCGATTCGTCCACCGGCGCGGCGGTAAAAGCGTTCATGCAAGCCACAATTGGGGCGGGGCAGGACGGCCTGGATCAATACGGCTACATTCCGATGCCGAGCTCGTTTCAGTCGAAACTGTCAGCGGCCGTGAACGGAATCTCGTGATGAGCAACAGTCAACCGGGTTCACGCGTCGGGTCCTGGTTCGGACCCTATCGGCTGACGCGGCTGCTGGGACGCGGTGGCATGGGCGAGGTCTACGAAGCCGAGGACACCCGCAAGGGCCGTATCGTCGCGCTCAAGCTGATATCGCCGGAGTTCTCTGACGACCCGATGTTCCGGGCCCGAATGCAACGCGAGGCCGGTGCGGCCGGCAGATTGACCGAGCCGCACGTCGTGCCCATCCACGACTACGGCGAGATCAACGACCAGCTGTATCTCGACATGCGGTTGATCGACGGAGCCAACTTAGCCGCCGTGTTGAAGCGGACGGGGCCGATGAGCCCGCCCCGCGCGGTGGCGATCGTGCGTCAGGTTGCCGCCGCGCTGGACGCCGCGCACGCCAACGGTGTCACGCACCGCGATGTGAAGCCGGAAAACATCTTGATCACCGGTGACGACTTCGCGTACCTGGTGGATTTCGGAATCGCCCGCGCCGGAACAGATCCCGGGCTGACCCAGGTCGGTATGACGATAGGGACCTACCGGTACATGGCCCCGGAGCGATTCAGCGACAACGAGGTCACCTATCGATCCGACATCTACTCGCTGGCCTGCGTGCTGGGCGAATGTCTCACCGGCACACCGCCGTACCGCGCCGACAGCATCGAGCGGCTGGTCCATGCACATCTGATGGAGCCAGCCCCGCAGCCCAGCCAGCTGCGACCCGGCCGGGTGCCGGCGGCGCTGGACCAGGTTGTCGCCAAGGGCATGGCCAAGAATCCCGAGGACCGCTACCGCAGTGCCGGCGACCTGGCCAACGCCGCCCTGCACGCTTTGACCGCTCCCGAGCAGCACCAGGCCGAGAGTATCCTGCAGCACACGGAGGATGCGGCCAACGCGCACACCATGATTCGTCCCGCTATTGCAGGTGCCCCTAGCCGCGTGCCGCCGCCCCGGTCGGCGGAGGCGGCTGGGCCTATCAACCCCCGTCCAATGGAACACCGCCGGGCCCTCGCCACCCGGATTTCGTGTCCCACTCGCCGCAGCGGCGCGATCGACGCAAGCTCTGGATGATCCTCGGTGCAGTTGCGGTACTGCTGGTCGCCGTGTTCGGCTATGTGGTGCGGCCGCACGGTGGATCGCCGGGCGAGGCCTGTGGCCAAAACATCCTGCCGTTCAACGGTCTCAACTTCCGGCTCTCGCCCGGCGGGGTGGCAGTGGATTCCGCCGGCGCCGTGTACGTCACCAACCAGGGCATGTACGGCAGGGTGGTGAAGTTGGCCCCCGGCTCGAACACCCCGACCGTGCTTCCCTTCACCGGCCTGTATCAGCCGCAGGCGGTGGCCGTCGACTCAGCTGGCGCGGTCTACGTCACCGACTTCAACCATCGGGTCGTCATGATGGCCGCCGGCTCGAATAACCAGACGCAGCTGCCGTTTACCGGCCTCAGCTACCCCGAAGGCGTCGCGGTCGACGCCGCCGGCAGCGTTTACGTCGCCGACCGGGGTAACAACCGCGTGGTGAAATTGCCGGCCGGTACCAACACCCCGACGGTGCTGCCGTTCACCGGTCTCAATCATCCCGATGGCGTGGCCGTCGACGGTGCCGGCAACGTGTATGTCACCGACTCCGACAACAACCGCGTGGTGCGACTGGCGGCCGGGACGGCCGAGCAGACCGTGCTGCCGTTCACCGGTATCAGCGTGCCCTGGGGTGTCGTCGTGGACGCCGCGGGCAACGTCTACGTCAGCGAGCATGACAACAACCAGGTGCTGAAACTGCCGCCCAATTCGAATGCTCCAACTCCGTTGCCGCTCAACGGTCTCAACACCCCGCTGCAGCTGGCGCTGGACAAAGACGACAACGTCTACGTCGCCGACCGCGGCAACGACAGGGTGGCCAAGCTCCGCGTAGCTGGATGTTCGGGATAGAGCGGCCGAGCTCAGCGGCGGCGCAGTGCGATCAGCCGGTTGGCCAGTGCCGCCACCAGGTACACGACCGCCACCACGATGATCAGTGTCAGCGCTGCGCCCCAAACCCTCAGGAAGCCGGCATGTTCGGGGTTGTTGAGTTCGGAGTAGATCAGCAACGGCAGCGACGCCATGTTGCCACTGAAGATGTCGAAGTTGATCGATCGGCTGTAGCCGACCAACACCAGCACCGGCGCGGTCTCGCCCATTACCCGGGCGATCGACAGCAGGACGCCGGTGATGATGCCCGGCATCGCGATCGGAACGACGATGCGCATGATCGTCTTCCATTGGGGAATCCCCAAGGCGTAGCTGGCTTCTCGCAGGTCTTGCGGCACCAGCCTGAGCATCTCCTCGGTGGATCGCACCACGACCGGCAACATCAGCAAGACCAACGCCAGCGACACCGCGAAAGCGCTCTGCTGGAATCCCATGGTGGCGATCCACAGGCTGAAAATGAACAGGGCCGCCACGATCGAGGGCAGACCCGGCCAGCACGTCGACCATGAAGGTGGTGAATCTTGCCAGCCGGCCGGAGCGGTATTCCGCCAGATAGACCGCGGTCATGAAACCCAATGGAACAGCGATGATTGCCGCGACGGCAGCCTGCACCACGGTGCCGTACAGCGCGTGATAGACCCCGCCGGCGAAATGCTCCGGCAGTACGCCGCGCAGCGAGTGGCTCCACCAGTCGGGCTGCATGATGGCATAGGAGCCGCGCTGGATGACGATCCACAGCAGCCAGACCAGCGGCACCAGCGCCACTGCGAACGAGAGAACGAAAAACGTTGTGGCGATGTTGTTCTTGATCCTGCGCCAGACGCTGATCGGCTGAACAGCCGAAGCCTTGACCGGCAGCTCGAGGGTCGAGCGCGCTCATGCCTTGACCGCCCGCCCGACGATCGCGCGAGCGATGGCATTGACGATGAAGGTGAGGACGAACAACACGAATCCCGCCGAGATATAAGCCCCGGTGGGCAGCGGCTCACTGAATTCACTTGCCGCAGAAGCGATTTTCGACGCGAAGGTGTAGCCGCCGTCGAACAGGGACCAGTGGCCGGCGGAGGCGGACGCACGCAAAATGATCAGCACGGCCACCGTCTCGCCCAGGGCGCGGCCCAGACCCAGCATCGACGCGGCGACCGCACCGCTGCGGCCGTACGGCAGCACGGTCATCCGTACCACCTCCCATTTCGTCGCGCCCAGCGCCTGTGCGGCTTCGGTGTGACTGCTCGGGGTCTGCCGGAACACTTCTCGCGATACCGAGGTGATGATGGGCAGGACCATCACTGCCAGCACGACGCCGGCGGTGAAGATGTTGCCGCCGCCGGCCAGCGACACGTCGCCGGCTTTGAACAGAAACAGCCAGCCCAGCTTGTGGTTGAGCAGGGATTCGACGGGCTCGATTTGTGGGGCCAGCACGAAGATTCCCCAGAGCCCGAAGACGATCGACGGCACCGCGGCCAGCAGATCGACGATCGCGCCGAACGGGCGCGCCAACCTCGCCGGCGCATATTGAGTCAGGAACACCGCGATCCCGATTGCGATCGGTACCGCCAGCGCCATCGCCCACAGCGAACTGAGCAGCGTCACCATGAAGAGATCGCGGATACCGAACGCCAGGTTGGTGCCGTCGGTGGTCTTGAATTGCGCGCTGGTGAAGAAGTTCGCGTGGTTGGCGCGCAGCGCCGGGATGGCTTGCACTAGAAGGAATATGGCGATCAGGCCGATGACGATCGTGATCGTCGAGGCAGCGAGGGCGGCGACCGACTTGAACAGTCGGTCGCCTACCCGCGCCTCAGTTTCGTCGCTGGCCCGCAGTGCGGGCACTGTCGCGGTCGACATGGACTTGGTCAGGCGATGGCGTTGACCGCGGTCGACAACCTCGACTTGAAGGCGTCCGGGATCGGGATGTAACCGTTGTCCGCCAACCCATTCTGGCCGGGTCCGATGGTGGCCTGCAGGAACGCCTTGACGGCGGTGCCGACAGGTGCGTCCGCATACTTCGAGCAGACAACCTCGTAGGTCGCCAGCACGATCGGGTAAGCGCCCGCCTGCGTCGGCTTGTAGAACGACAGCGTGTCGAGGACCAGGTCGTTGCCCTGGCCTTTGATCTTCGCCCCGGCGATGGTCTTGCCGACCGAGTCGGAACTGATCGCCACCGGGTCGGGCCCGGCCGAGGTGACGATCTTGGCCTCGTTCAGCTTCTGCGCCTGGGCGAACGACCATTCGTTGTAGGTGATCGATCCCGGTGTGTTCTTGATGGCCGCCGAGGTGCCGTCGTTGCCCTTGGCGCCTTCACCGACACCGCCGTTGAACGACTTGCCGTGGCCCTTGCCCCAGGCTCCGCCGGATGCGCCGTCGAGGTACTGCTGGAAGTTGTCCGTGGTGCCCGACTGGTCACTGCGGAACACGACGTGGATCGGCAGGTTCGGCAACGCGGTGCCGGCGTTGAGAGCCGTGATCGCCGGGTCGTTCCACGTCTTGATCGTCCCGTTGAAGATTTTCGCCGTGGTCGGCCCGTCCAGGTTCAGCGAGGTCACACCGTCGATGTTGTAGGTGACCGCGATCGGCCCGAACACCGTCGGCAGATCCCACGCCGGTGAGCCGCAGCGCTGCTGTGCTTTGTTGTGCTCGTCGTCGCTCAGGGCCACGTCTGAGCCTCCGAAATCGGTTTGATTGCCGACGAACTCGTTGATCCCGGCGCCCGAACCATTGGCGGTGTAGTTCAAGGTCTGGCCCGAGCAGGCCTGCTCGAAGGCGTTGACGAACCGGGCCATGGCATTGGCCTGTGCGGTCGACCCGCTGGCCTTCAGCGTCTGCTTTCCCCCGCAGTGCACATTCGACGAAGACGCCGCTCCGGAGGTCGCCCCACCGCCCTCGTTCGCGGTGTTGTTGTTTCCACATGCGGACAGCACGAGCGCACCGGCGGCCAAAAGGCCCACCGCGGCGCCGAATCGGTTGAATCTCAAATCAATTCCTTTGAACGGTCGGGCTGACGGCTGTTTCCACTGCGCCACTGGCAGGACGGGCCACAATATGGTCCCGACATACGGAAGCGTTGCTGCTCTTGGCCAACGCCGTGCGGATTCGAAGTAAACAAACCGGCTCACCAAGCCGAACGTAGCATCGACATTTAGGAGTCGGCTGTGCATGTTGTAAATCAATCGCTTGACTTAAGCGATGCCGCGCTTATTAACTCAGTGCATGGTCAACGAATTGCTCGGCAAGGTCGCAATCGTCACCGGCGGTGCCTCCGGCATCGGTGCCGGGATCGTCGAGAGGTTCGTGGCGGAAGGCGCGCGGGTGGTGATCGCCGACGTCGTGCGCGACCGCGGTGAAGAGCTCGCGGCGAAATTGGGCGGCGAAGTCACCTTCCGGTTGGCCGATGTCTCCGACCCCGATCAGGTCGGCGCGCTGGTGGCAAGTGCCGTGGAGACCTTTGGCGGTCTCGACGTGATGGTGAACAACGCGGGTATCTCCAGCAAGATGCATCGCAGCTTCCTCGACGACGACCTCGCCGACTTTCATCGGGTGATGTCGGTCAACGTGCTGGGAGTGATGGCCGGCACCCGTGACGCGGCGCGTCAGATGGCGACCAGCGGAGGCGGGTCGATCATCAACCTGTCGTCGATCGGCGGCATCCAGGCGGGCGGTGGGGTGATGACGTATCGCGCGTCCAAAGCGGCGGTCATCATGTTCACCCAGTCGTCGGCAATTGAGTTGGCGCACTTCGACGTGCGGGTCAACGCCATCGCGCCGGGCAGCATACCCACGCCGATTCTGGCGTCGTCGACCTCGGGCAAGACGCGCGAGGAACTCGAACGATTCGAGCAAAAGCTCCGCGCGCAGATGCGCGCCGATCGCCCCCTGCAACGCGAGGGCACGCCCGAAGACGTGGCCGAGGCCGCGCTGTATCTCGCCGGCGACCGGTCGCGCTATGTGACGGGCACGGTGATGCGTGTCGATGGAGGAACGGCCGCCGGCAAAGTGCTTCGCCGGCGTAGCGAGGAAAAGAATTAAATCAATCACTTGACTTAATCAAGGTCAGCGCGTTGACTGATCGGGTGACCACCGCGAGGGCCGCGCGTAGCGATCGGGCCAGCACCACTCAAGAGGCGATCCTGACCGCCGCCGAGCGATTGTTCGCCGAACACGGCGTTTTCGCCGTCTCCAATCGACAGGTCAGCGAAGCCGCCGGGCAAGGCAACAATGCCGCGGTCGGCTACCACTTCGGCACCAAGACCGACCTGGTGCGGGCCATCGAGCAGCGGCACCGCGAGCCGATCGAGCGCCTGCGCGAGGACATGGTCGCGCAGACGCGCAAGTCCGAGGACACCCGCAGTTGGGTGGCCTGCCTGGTGCGCCCGTTGACCGATCACCTGGCGGCGCTGGGCAACCCCAGTTGGTACGCACGGTTTGCCGCCCAGGTGATGACCGACCCCGCCTACTACAACATCGTCGTCAAAGACGCGCTCTCCTCCGAGTCCCTGGTACAGGTGATCGACGGAATCAACCGGTGCCTACCCGAACTCCCGGTCGACGTCCGGGTGGAGCGCAATCTGATGGCGCGCAATCTGCTGGTGCACACCTGCGCCGATCGTGAACGGGCTTTGGCCGCAGGCGCATCCGCGCCGTGGACGTCCTGGGAGACCGCCGGGACGCGCCTCATCGACGCGGTGGTCGGGCTGTGGCTGGCGCCCGTCACCCCGCACGAGTGAAGAGACGGCGATGAAAGTTTCTGCGGAGCAAGACAAATGCGCATCGTCAGGCAACTGCGTGATGCATGCACCGGAAATCTTCGATCAGCGCGACGACGACGGCGTTGTCATCGTGCTCGATGAGAACCCGCCCGCCGAACAGGCCGACAACGCCCGCAAGGCCGAGGCGGGCTGTCCCGCCTTGGCCATCCACATCGAGGAGTGAGAAGTGTCCGACACGCTCGCCGGCACCACAGCTCAGGCGATCTCCGACGCCCCCGACTATCCGATGGAGCGCGCCAGCGGCTGCCCGTTCGCCCCACCGCCGGAAGTGATGCAGCTGGCACAGGCGCGTCCGCTGTCCAGGGTCAAGATCTGGGACGGCAGCACGCCGTGGCTGATCACCGGTTACGAAGAGGCGCGCACGTTGTTCGCCGACTCCCGGGTCAGTGTCGACGACCGGCGTGCCGGCTTCCCGCACTGGAACGAGGGCATGCTGTCCACGGTGCACAAGCGGCCCCGATCGGTCTTCACCGCGGACGCCGAGGAGCACACCCGGTTTCGTCGGATGCTGTCAAAACCGTTCACGTTCAAGCGAGTTGAAGGTCTGCGGCCGGCGATCCAGCAGATCACCGACGACTCGATCGACGCGATGCTGGCCGGCCCCAAGCCCGGTGAAATCGTCAGCGCGCTGGCGCTGCCGGTGCCCTCGCTGGTGATCAGCCAGCTGCTGGGTGTGCCGTACGAGGACGCCGAGATGTTCCAGCATCACGCCAATGTCGGCCTCGCGCGGTACGCCGCCGCCGAGGACACCATGAAGGGCGCGATGAGCCTGCACAAGTACCTTGCGCAGCTGGTCGAGGCCAAGATGGAAAATCCCGCCGAAGATGCGGTATCGGACTTGGCCGAGCGGGTCAAGGCCGGGGAGCTGAGCGTCAAGGAGGCCGCGCAGCTCGGTACCGGGCTGCTGATCGCCGGACATGAAACCACCGCCAACATGATCGGCCTCGGAGTGCTGGCCCTGCTGGCTTATCCCGACCAGGCGGCGGTGCTGCGCGACACCGACGACCCGAACGTCGTTGCCAACGCGGTCGAAGAACTGCTGCGCTACTTGTCGATCATTCAGAACGGCCAGCGCCGCGTCGCTGCCGAGGACATCGACATCGCGGGCGAAGTCATCCGTGCCGGCGAAGGCATCATCATCGACAACGCGCCGGCGAACTGGGACCCGAAGGAGTTCAGCGAGCCCGATCGGCTGTACCTGCATCGGTCGGGTGCGGGCCAGCATGTCGCATTCGGGTACGGCCGGCATCAGTGCGTCGGCCAGCAGCTTGCCCGCGCCGAATTGCAGATCGTCTTCCACACGCTGCTTCGCCGCGTGCCCACGCTGGACCTCGCGGTGCCGATCGAAGACGTTCCGCTCAAGCACGACCGGCTGGCCTACGGCGTCTACGAACTACCGGTGACCTGGTGAAGACCCTTGCCAGCCGACCCGGACTGATTAACCTCGAATACACGATCCGAATGGAGGGCCACTGATGTCGCCTCAAACCAGCACGCTTTCGCTTTACCCGCCCGGAGGCTTTGGCGCGCCGAAGGATCGCCACGGCCAGGCTGCCGGCATAAACACCGGACTGCCCGAAGGCACCGTGGTGTTCTCGGCGGACAATCACATTTCGATTGCTGATGACATCTTCTACAACCGTTTCCCGGACGAGCTCAAAGAGAAGGCGCCGCGGATCTGGTACGAGGACGGCGCTTACCAGGTCGGCCGCAAAGGGCAGTCATTCCTGCCGGGGGATTTCAGCGCCGTGCTGATGCAGTACGACGACCTGCCCGGCGCCGCGAGCACCAACATCGCGGCCCGGATTCAGGAGCTGCGAGAGGACGGCGTCGAGAAGGAACTCGCATTCCCCAACGCGATTCTGGCGCTGTTCCATTACCCCGACAAACAACTTCGCGAGCTGGCGTTCCGCGTCTACAACGAGTACATCGCCGAACTGCAGGAGCAGTCCGACGGCCACTTCTACGGCGCGGGACTGATCAACTGGTGGGACCCGCAGGGCGCCAAAAAGACGCTGGCCGAACTGAAGTCGCTTGGTCTGAAGACCTTTCTGCTGCCACTGAATCCCGGCAAGGACGACGACGGCAACATCATCGACTACGGCAGCACCGCCATGAAGCCGGTGTGGGACGAGATCGAGGCCGCCGAACTACCGATCACCCACCACATCGGCGAGACGCCGCCGAAGACTCCGTGTCAGTTCAACAGCGTCGTCGTCGGCATGATGATCAACATCGACGGCTTCCGCGAGCAGTTCGCCAAGTACCTGTTCACTGGGATTCTGGACGACCACCCAAGCCTTCGGATCGGCTGGTTCGAAGGTGGAATCGCCTGGGTGCCATGGGCGTTGCAAGATGCCGAGCATCTGGTGGCGTCGTATCGGCACATGTTCAACCGGCCGCTGGAGCACGACGTGCGTTACTACTGGGACACCCACATGAGCGCGTCGTTCATGGTCGACCCGCTGGGGTTGCAGTTGATCGACCAGATCGGTGTGGACAAGGTGATGTGGTCCAGCGACTATCCGCACAACGAAAGCACTTTCGGCTATTCGGAGAAGTCGTTGGCCTCGGTCGTCGATGCGGTCGGGCCGGCGGATGCAGTCAAGATCGTCAGCGGCAACATCACGAAGTTCCTGGGGTTGTAGGCCGCTCGATGACTTCACCCACTTCGTTTCTGCCGGCCCTGACGTCCCTGCTTGATATTCCGGAGACGCCGGATATCGAGCGGATGCGGCGCGAGACCGGCGCACGACTACGTTCGGCGATGGCCGATCGCGGCGTGGATGCGTTGATCCTGCTGGGAAACAACAGCGTGGTCTACGCGACCGGAGTCAGCTGGCCGCTGGGCGACGCCGGGTTGTCATATGTCGAGCGACCGGTCGCGCTGGTGCTCGCCGATGACCCGCACCCACACCTGTTCCTGCCGTTCCGAGAGGGTGCATCGTCGGAGTCCGGTTTGCCGGCCGATCATCTGCACGGCCCGGTGTATCTCGAATTCGACGAGGGCGTAGAGGCATTCGCACGGATGATCCAGGAGCTCGTGCCGGCTGCGGCCGTCATTGCGATTGACGAGCTCACCGGTGCCATGCGGCGCGCCCAGTCGCAGCTGTTCCGGTCCGGCCCGCCCACCGACGCCGCTCAGGTGGTCGGCGCCGCGAAACTCATCAAAACCCCCGACGAGATCGCCTGCATCCGAACCGCGGTGAAGATCACCGACTCGGCCATGGTCGACGTGCAAGCGGCACTCGCACCGGGAATCCGGCAGATCGACCTGTCTGCGCAGTTCACCCGCCGAACGTTCGAACTCGGCGCGATGGCCAGCATGCTGGAGCCGATCTGGCAGGTGATGCCCAAGTTCAAAGCGGACGGGGTGTGGACCAGTCACGGCGATTTGGCGTTGCCGCTGTTGACAACTGAGCGAGAACTGGCCGCCGGTGACGTGCTCTGGACCGACGTCAGTATCACCTATCAGGGTTATTGCTCCGATTTCGGCCGCACCTGGGTGGTCGGTCAGGACCCGACACCTCGCCAGAATGCGCAGTACTACAAGTGGCAGGAGATCATGGACGCCGTGCTCGGCGTGGTGCGCGCCGGTGCCACCGTCGCGGACTTGGGCAGGACGGCGACGAAAGCCAACGGCGGTACCCGGCCGTGGTTGCCGCACTTCTACCTTGGGCACAGCATCGGCGTCAATGCCGCCGAAACACCAATGATCGGAACCGATCTCGGTGACGAGTTCGACGAGAAATTCATCCTCGAGCCAGGCATGGTGATGGTCCTCGAACCGGTGGTGTGGGAAGAGGGCACCGGCGGCTATCGCAGCGAAGAGGTCATCGTCATCACCGAGGAAGGGCACATCCGGTTGACCGACTATCCCTATGCCCCATACGGAGATCGCTGATGGGCACCGAAGTTGTCCCCGACGAACGGGCACTGCGCGTCGGTCGCCGGGAACGAGCGTTGGCGCAGATGGAAAAGCACGACCTCGACGTGTTGGTGCTGGGGCGCCAGGCGAACGTCCGCTACGTGTCCGGCACACCACAGCTGTGGGTTGCCGGAACTCGCCCGTTCGGGCCCACCTGTGTCGTGCTTCGGGAGACCGGGGCGATCCACCTGCTGAGCACCTGGGACGAGGGCGTGCCCGACGACATCCCGCACGAGAACCTGTACGGCATCGCCTGGAACCCGATGAACACCATCGCCAATTTGCAGCGCATCGACGGCGCGGCTGCCGCGAAACGAGTTGGTACCGATGCGCTTTCGCCGGGATTCGCGCAACTGCTCCCGAACGCGTTCCCAAACGCGGAGCTGGTCGACGGTGAGCTGGCGATGCGCGCGGCGCGTCGGATCAAGACACCCGAGGAAGTCGTCGCACTGCGGGAGGCCATTCGGGTCGCCGAACTCGGACTCGCCGCGGCGGTAGCCGAATTACGGCCGGGAATCAGTGAGAAAGCCTTGGCCGGTGTGCTGTTGGAGGCGATGGCTGCCGGAGGGGTCAGCACCCCGTCCACGCAGGACGCCGCCTGGGTGACCGCGCGTGACCACCCGTGGCGCCGGGCTAGCGTGGACGGCTTGGTTCGAGACGGCGACCTGGTGGCATTTTCGTCGGGAGTTCTCGACGGCGGTTACACCGGCGAGGTGGGCCGCACCTGGCCGGTCGGCGAGGTCGACGGATCGCCCGATCTCTACCGACGCTGGGATGCGCTGTGGGACAGGCTATATGAGGCATGCCAACCGGGTGCCCCAGCCATCGATCTGCTTGCCGCCTATCAGGCCGCCGGCGAAGCGTTGCCGCCGATGCCCATTGCGCGCGGCCTGGGTCTGGGTTTCGACCCGCCGGTGGTGTCTCCGCACTTGCCGGCGACCGCCGCCGAGGAGCAACTGGAGGCCGGAATGGTGCTGGCGGTCACCGGATACGTCTGGGAGTCCGGTGTGGGTGCGGTGTTCGGGCGAGAGGCGGTGTTGATCACTCCCGACGGTCCTGAGGTTCTCACGTCGAGTCCGTCGGCCAGTATCGCGGTCGGCGCCTGAGCATTGAGCAAATCCGGCCGAGCGAAGAAGGAGTAGACCGTGGCGCCGGATACTGGCCCCCTGCATGGCTATACCGTCGTCGAACTCTCCACCGGCATCGCCGGCGCCTACTGCACCAAGCTACTGGCCGATGGCGGGGCCCGTGTGATCAAAATCGAGACACCGCAGGGTGATCCGCTGCGCCGATGGTCGGCGTCGGGCGCTCGTATCGAGAACGGCGGCGATGGTGCCCTGTTCGGATACCTGGCCGGGTCCAAGCACAGCGTGGTGGCCGACCCAGACGCCGACGCCGAGCTCGTCAACGAACTGCTGGCCGCCGCGGACGCGGTGGTGTGGTCGCGCGGATCCACGGTGGCCGAGTCTTTCACGCCGGCGGCGCTGCGGGAGTCGCATCCACACCTGGTCGTCACGTCGATCACCCCGTTCGGGTTGGAAGGCCCCTGGCGTGATCGCCCGGCGACCGAGTTCACCCTGCAAGCCTGGTCCGGTGGCATCGTCGGGCTGGGCCGCGGATCTGCCGATCGCGCACCGGTATTCGTCGGCGGCCAGGTCGGTGACTACCTTGCCGGCGCCTATGCCAGCGTCGCGACGCTGACGTCGCGGCTGCGACAGCTGACAACGGGCGCCGGCGAGCTCGTCGACCTGTCGATGCTCGAGGCTCACATCCTGGGTCTCACCTATTACCCGGTGACGTTCTTCCAGATGCTGCGGCGGCCGTGGCGGGATGCCCGCAAGCTCACCGATCCCCGGAATCGCCCGCGCCAAAGATGGTTTGGTCGACGTCGGGTGCGGAACGGCGCAGCAATGGTTCGATCTGTGCGCGATGATCGGGCAGCAAGACTGGATCGATGAGGACTCGCCGCTGTCGATCACCGAGATGGCCAACGAAAAGGCCGCCGAGATCTACGCGTGGTTCGAATCACAGAACGTCGATGACATCCGCGACCTCGCCACCGCCTTCCGGATCCCCAACGCGCCGGTGGCCAACGGCGCCAACATCACCGAGCTCGAGCAGTTTGCGCACCGAGGTACGTTTGTCGCCAACCCGCGCGACGGGTTTCAGCCAGCCCGGGCCCCCTTACCGGATGCGGCCCGCGACACTCGTCCCGCCGCAACCGGCGCCACGACTCGGCGAGCACACCGCACACTACCGGCAGTCCCGGCGGACTGCTCGGCAACGACCTTCGTCGGCCAAAGCTCCAGAGCGGTTGCCGTTCGACGGTTTACGCGTGCTGGACATGACCACGTTCTGGGCCGGACCGAGCTGCACGCACTTCCTGGCGATGCTCGGGGCCGACGTGATCCACATCGAGTCCACCCGCAAACCGGACGGCACCCGCCTGATCGCCGGCATCCCGGTCACTGAGGACCAGTGGTGGGAAAAATCGCCGATCTTCTCGGCGCTGAACACCAACAAGAAGGGACTGACCCTCGACCTGCAGACCTCGGCGGGTCGCGACCTGTTGCGCCGCTTGATCGCAACGTCAGACGTGATCGTCGAGAATTTCACCCCCCGGGTGCTCGACCAGATCGGCCTGGACTTCGAAGCGGTACAGGCGATTCGGTCCGGATACGATCCTGCTGCGGATGCCCGGGTTCGGTCTGGACGGCCCGTGGCGGGACAACCCGGCGTTCGCCTACGTCATCGAGGCGGCGTCCGGGGTGAGCTGGCTGACCGGCTATCCGGACCGCAACCCCTACGAGCCGTACTCGGTCGGCGACCCGAACGCCGGCATCCACGCCGCCAACGCGCTGCTGCTTGCCCTCGAGTTCCGGCGCAGCACCGGCCGGGGCGTCATGATCGAGGCCGCGATGATCGACGCGGCAGTCAACGTCGCCGCCGAACAGGTCATCGAATACTCGGCCTACGGTGCCCTGCTGCAACGCGCGGGCAATCGCGGACCGGCGGCTGCACCCCAAAATGTCTACCGCTCAGCCGATATCGACGAATTCGGCCGCCTCGACAGCTGGGTCGCCATCGCGGTCGCCGATGGCCAGCAGTGGGCCGGGCTCTGCGACGCGCTGGGCTCCCCGCAGTGGGCGCTGGATCCCAAGCTGTCAACGATGGACGGCCGCCGAGAATCGCACGACCTCATCGACGAACACCTGACCGCGTGGTGTGAGACCAGAGGCAGCGATGAGATCGTTCGGGTCTTATGGGATGCGGGTGTTCCGGTCGCCAAGGTGATGCAGCCGCACCGCCAGACCGAGATCCCTCAGTTGCAGTTCCGCGGCTTCTTCGAAAGCGTCGGGCATCCGGTCAACGACGCCGCGCCGCACAGCACGGTGCCGGTGCGGTTTTCGGCCGGACCCGATCGATTCCATCTGCACCCGGCGCCGCTGCTGGGCCAGCACAACCACGAGTTGCTGACCGAAATCGGGCTTAGCGCAGATGAAATCGCCAAACTGGAAGCCGACGGCGTGATCGGACAGGCGCCCGGTGCCACGCGAAAGGCCGCGGCCCGGTGACGATCCCTGTGCGCAGCCCGCGGGTGATACCACCCGTGGCGCGAAATCGAAAAGAGCGGGTCCGCCTACTCAGTGATTCCAGCCTTCAGAGGCCTGCTCGTCGAACGTCTGGTCAATGCGGTCGAAGCGGCGGCGAATCGATCGGCGGGCCGCCGAATGCGGCAACACGTAAAGGCGTTTGGCCGCAATGGCGTCGACGGTAAGACGGGCGACCTCGTCGACGTCCAACGTGTCCGGTTGCGCCGATGAGCCGGCCGACGCCAGCCCATAGTCAGCGCCCATGATCCGTTCGGAGTTCGACAGCAGCTTGGTTTCGACGACCATCGGGCACAGCACCGACACTGCGATGCCGTCGTCTTTGACCTCGCGCGCGAGGTTCTCGGCGAGGCCCACGACGCCATACTTCGCGACGCTGTAGGCACCGAGGCCGACATTGGGCATCAGGCCGGCGAACGACGCGGTGAAGGCGAGGTGGCCGCCGGTACCCTGCTCGAGCAGTCGGGGCAGGAATGCCTCGACGGCGTGGATAGAGCCCCACAGATCGATGTCGATCACCCAGCGCCAGTCCTCGTGGGTCATCTGCGCGATCGGACCCGCGACCACGATGCCGGCGTTGCTGAACACCACGTCGACCTGGCCGAGTAGGCGAAATGCCTCGTCGGCCAGGTGGGTCATTTCCTCGAGAGACCGGACGTCGCACATCACCGCGTGTGCGTCAAAACCCTGGTGCTGCAGGTGCGTGACGGCCTGCTCCAGCCCGGGCTGGTCGACATCAGCGAGCACGAGACGTGCTCCGCGCCTTGCCAACTCAGTTGCAGTCGCCAGTCCAATGCCGCTCGCGCCACCGGTGATGACGGCGCTCTTCCCTTCAAATCCGTTCATGGCGCGACGGTAGCCGATGGGCCCACGCGGGCGACGACGGCCCCGATCAGCGGGTGATCGCGTCCAGCGCGGCGCGGGTGTCGAGGTCGACGAACGCCTCCGCGTAGCGCTGCGCCAGGGCCAGGCAGATGTCGGCGCCCTGCCACGCGTCGCCGCCGCTGAGCGTGGCGATCCAGATCGCCAACCCGTGTGCCACCGATGCGCGGTAACGCAGCCACACGTCCTCGGCGCTGGGTTTTTCGTCGGCCGGCAGCGGCAGCGCGCTCCGGTACTCGTCGACGAGATCACGTTCCCCTCGACGGCGGTCTTCGATCGTCAGTGCGCCCTGCAGAAAATAGCCGAGGTCGAGCGAGAAGTTGCCCCGTCGCGCCATCTGCCAGTCGAGGAATCCGACGGTGTCGTCCGGCAGCACGTAGGTGTTGCCGATGTGCGGATCACCGTGCAGCAGCGTCTGCGGCGCTTCGGTCAACGTGCCGATGTAGCGGGCCCAGATATCGACGAACAGCTCGCTACCCGTCAGCGCCGGAATCTCGGCGGGCACCGAATCGCCCATTCGCTCATGCGCGATCTCCAGCGGCGCGTACTCCAGACCCGCGAATGCGACGAACGGCTCGAGCCAATTGAGCGCCGGGTTGCCCGTGGTCCGCTCGCCCCAGAATGCGCCGTGCAATTTCGCCAGCCCCCGAACGCCGCTGGCCGCCTGGTCGATCGTCAGCGGCCGCGTCGAATCGCGGGGATCCGCGCCGCGGGCGACAAGGTCCTCCATGATCATCAAGAAGTCGGAGTGCTCTTCGTCGATGATCGCCGTGTAAACGGTCGGATGATCAAGCGGCAGAACGACTCCCGACCTGAACAACCGAGGCTCGTGATACAGCCCGCTGGTCAGCGCGACGAGCTCGGCGTGCGCCGGGTCGACCGCTTTGGCGAACACCGTAGCCGGCCCGGTTCCTTCGGAGTAGCTCAGCTTCAGCCGCGCTCGCCGGTTGGTGCCGTCGTCGCGCAGCACCACCTCGACATCGCTGACCACCGCATCGGGATGATCATGCCGGATCGCGTCCGTCATCCAGGACGGACTGATCTGGTCCCATCCGCCGGGGATGGACAACTCCGAAAGTGTCACGACGGAAGGCTATTTAAGGCAGCTGCCGCCGTCGATGGGCAGCGTGACGCCGGTGACGTAACGTGCCTCGTCGGACGCCAGGAATAGCACCGCGTTGGCGATGTCCTCGGGTTCGACCCAGCCGATCGGCAGGGTGTGCATCAGCTGGCCGACGACCTTCATGTCATCGGGTCCCGGGTTCTCCAAGTCGGGGCGGAATAACCTCATCGTGCCGTCGTTCATGAACAGCGGGGTGTTGACGTTGGTCGGGTGCACGGAGTTGACGCGGATGTTCTGCGCGCCGAGTTCGACGGCGAAGGTGCGCATCAAGCCCACCACGCCATGCTTGGCGGCGACGTAGTGACCGGTGTGCGGGTAGGCCTTGAGGCCGCCGACCGAGCTGGTGAGGATGATCGAGCCGCCGTTGCCGCCCGAGAGAATATGCGGCACACCGGCTTTCACGGTCTTCCATACGCCGCCGAGGTTGATGTCGATCATCGCGGTCCAGTCGCGTTCGCTGGTTTTGTCCAGCGTCTGTCCGCCGTTACCGATGCCGGCGTTGGCGACGATGATGTCGAGCTTGCCGAGCTGCTCGACGCCGGTGTCCACGGCTTTCTTGAGTGCGTCGTAGTCGCGGACATCGACTTCGGCGGTGTAGATCCGACGGTTGTGGCCCTTCACCAGGTCCGCGGTCTCGGCCAGATCCTCCGGCGTGGAGGCGGCGATCAGATCCACGGTGTCGATCTTCTTGCAGATGTCGACCGCAATGATGTCGGCACCCTCCTGGGCCAACCGCACCGCATGCGCACGGCCCTGACCGCGCGCCGCACCGGTGATGAACGCGACCTTGCCTTCGACTCGACCCGTCATCGTTACCTCGTTTCCTTAGTTGGGATTGCTCAACCGATGACCGCGGGCATCGTGTCCCATCCACGCACGGTGGACGTCGGAGACAATGCGGCACGACCGAGGTCGACCTGCCATTCGGGGAAGCGCTTCAAAATCTCCTCGAGCGCGATCCGGCCCTCCAGCCGGGCCAGCGCCGAGCCCAGGCAGTAATGGGTGCCGACGCTGAACGACAGGTGCTGGCGGGACTCGCGGTGAATGTCGAAAACATCGCCGTCCGGCGGGAATTGGCGGTGGTCGCGGTTGGCTGCGCCGATGAGCATCATCATCGCGCTTCCCTCGGGCACCGTCTGCCCGTAGTAGGTGATGTCGCGGGTCACGTAGCGCGCCACGTGCGGTGCCGGTGGCTCGAAGCGCAGCAGTTCCTCGATGGCCGCGGGGACCAGGGCCGGGTTCTCGGCCAGTTCCCTTCGCTGATCGGGGTATTCGGCCAACACCTTTCCGGCCCAGCCGATCAGCCGGGTAGTCGTCTCGTTGCCCGCGCCGGACACCACGCTGAGGTAGGTAAGCAGTTCCTCGCGGGTCAACCGACGCGTAACGCCCTTCTCGTCGACGAACTCGACGTTGAGCAGATCGGTCATGATGTCATCGGAGGGGTGCTTGGCGCGCCAGTCGATGAAGTCGGCAAAGAACTCACCGGTGTTCATCCCGGCGGCGGCGTCCATGGGTTTGCCTGCCTCGGTGCGCATTTGGTCGTTCGTCATGTCGCGCGCGGCTTCCTGATACTCCTCGGGGACGCCGAGCAACATGCCGATCACCCGCATCGGCATTTGTGCGCCGAGGTCGCCGACGAAGTCAAAACTGTCGCCGCCGACCAGCGGATCCAAACTGTGCGCACAGAATTCGCGGATCTTGGGTTCGAGGTCGTTGATCTTGCGCGGGGTGAACATCCGGGCCAGCAGCTTGCGATGCACGTCATGAATCGGCGGATCCTCGAAGATGATCACGCCCGGCGGAATGTCAATGTTGGCCTTGATCAGCTCGATGATGGCGCCGCGGGCCGAGCTGAACGTCGCGTGATCGACGAGCGCATCGTCGACGTCGGCGAATCGGCTCAGTGCGTAGAAATCGTGCTGCTCGTTGTAGTACAGCGGCGCCTCTTCGCGAATCGCCCGAAAGGCGCGGTAGGGGTCGGCATTGATCTCCACGTCGTACGGGTCGTAATAGACGCCGTCGGGTGCAGTCACTGTCACAGGGTCTCGCCTCTCGCCGCGCGCACATAGTGAATGGCGCTCAGAATCTGCGGCAACTCTGTCATCAGGCGACTGCGGGTGTCAACGTGGAATCCGTTTTCGCTACCTAGCATTCTTTGACAGCGAGAATCGGCTTCTCCAAACCGTCCATGAGGTGCGATATGCGAACACTTTTGCGTCATGCGCCGGCCAATTCGGCGTCGTTGCGAAAGCGCAGCAGCGCCTCCTGCGCATAGGACGCGACCAGCGACCCATCCTCGGTCAGGATGTCGCCGCGGCCGAAGCAGCGGCCATGCGACAGCACAGGACTGTGCTGTCGCAGCAACAGCCATCGGTCGGTCTGGAATGCCCGGTGAAACCACACGGTGTGCGAGGTGACCGCGGAGGTGAACTGCGTTCCGTTGCCGCGGTGGCTGAATCCCTCGAACGGGCGCAGCGCCGTTCCGATGAGGGTGAGGTCGGTGGCATATGCGGTCAGGGCCGGCGCGAGTTCGCCGTCGACCGGCGGGGTCCGCATCCACACCTCGAGTCGCGGCGGTCCGGTGGTCGCCGCGCCGAGGTCGTCGGCGCATCGGGTTTCCCACGGGATCAGGTCGAGTTCGACCCGATGTGTGTCGTCCAACAGCGTCGAAACCGGTTCGCAGTCTTGGTTTTCCGGGCCGTCCTCCACTGCGTGCATGGACACCGCACTGCTGGCCAGCACGGCATGCGGCTGATGGGCGGTGATGGTCAACGAGGCAAACGATCGGCCCTCGTGCTGGCGGGTCGACTGGTACCGGACCGGCTCAGCGGCCCGCCCTTCCCGGGCGAAAACCGCATGTAGCGATTTGACCGACTTTCCGGGGCAGGCCAATGCGGCAGCCCGGGTGAATTGTCCGAGCAACTGCCCGCCGAACACCCGGTGGTAATCCAATTGCTGACTGACGCCCTCGAACTCCACCACGTCGTCGGCGCCGGAGGGATTGCTCGCGCGGTGCAGATCCAGGCAGCCGAGCAGGTCGGTCCAGAGATCGAGCACGCGGTCAGTGTAAGTTAAATTCTCGCTGACCGGTAAGCTGATTCTCAGACGGCTATTCGCCGACGAAACCCCGCGAGCAGAAGTCCCAGACCTCGTCAGCGGTGATGGGGTGCATAGTGGCGTCGTCGGATCCGCCGCTGGATTGAGCGATGAACATGACGGTCTGCATGGTCATCGCGGCGATTCGCTTCGGGTTGGTGCCTGCACGCAGTTCCCCAGCCTCGCTGGCGGCTTCCATCAGCTCTGTCAGCAAAGCCACCAAAGGCGCGTGAGCGATTTTGACCTCGTCTGGATGCGAAACAAGCAGCCGCGGAGCAAAGTCGGTGAACAGTGGCCGCTTGGCCGTCGGGTCTGGGCGCGAAGCCTCGAACAGCAGCTCGACGGCGACTTTCAGCCGCTCGATCGGGGCGTCCTGGTTCGCGGTGGCGGCGCGGATCTGGTCCGACGACCGGCTGAGGGCGTCCTCGAAGAGCGCCAGCAGTAGTTCGTGTTTGCCGTCGAACTGCAGGTAGAAGCTCCGCAGCGACTGCCGGGAGCGGTCGACGACCTCTTGGACGGTAAAATCCGTGCTGCCCTTTTCGATGATGATGGCCTGCGCCGCGTCCAGGAAGCGTTGGACGCGCTGCGCGGCTCGCAACTTCGCCGTCTTGATCGACCGCTCGACGGCGCGTTGCTTCCAGGCCGGCTCCTCGCTGGGGCTGGTCACTGGCGGCTCAGATGATTGCCGCGAGGGGAGAACATGATTGGACTGTACCGGAGAACGCCGTGTCATTGGTGTGCTCTCCCCCTCGCGGGACGACGTGTTTGAGATTGTAACTTTCTCTTGGCGAGAATAGTATTCTCTCACTGCTCTGCTGGGAAGCGGAATGCGAATTACGGAGCGCCCATGCAACTCACCTTCGATGCGGACGTCGAAGCATTCCGCGCCGAATTCGTGGCATTTCTCGACGAGCACCTGCCGGCCGAAGCCGACACGGTGGCACGTTCGCGGTCGTCATCCGATGTTCCTCCGTGGGCTCGCCGATGGCAGCGACTGCTGTTCGATCACGGCTGGCTGTTGCCCGGCAACCCGCCCGAGTTCGGCGGCCGCAATGCCACCGTGCTGCAGCAGTACGTACACGCCGAGGAGTTGTCCCGGCGCCGCATCTACCAGAGCTTCAATCCCCAGGGCGTCGGCATCATCGCCGCGTCGCTGCTGTCGTTCGGGACACCGGAGCAGAAGCACCGGTGGGCGGTGCCGATCCTGCGGGCCGAGATCACCGCGTCGCTGGGCATGAGCGAGCCCGGTGCCGGCTCCGATCTCGCCTCGCTGCGCACCGCCGCGGTTCCCGACGGCGACCATTTCGTGGTCAACGGGCAGAAAGTATGGACGTCGGGTGCCCATGACGCCGACGTGTTGCTGACCTTTGTGCGGACCGATCCCGCTGCACCGAAGCACAAGGGCATCAGCGTGCTGCTGATCCCCACCGACAGTCCGGGTCTGGCGCGCCGTCCGTTCGCATCGGCCGCGGGTCGCGACGACGAAGATTTCAACGAGGTGTTCTTCACCGATGTACGCGTGCCGCTCGAGAACTTGGTCGGGCCGCTGAACGAGGGTTGGCGAGTCGCCAACGGCTCGCTGGGGCATGAGCGCAACATGCTCTGGATGGGCTATGCCGACCAATTACAAGAATTGACAGCAGATTTCGAGCCAGCCGGGGAACTCGAACGCGATCGCTACGCCACCCTAGTGATGGATTGCGAGGCGCTACGGCTGCTCGGCTCGGTGACTCTGGCGCGGGCCGCCCGGGGCGAGGAGGATGTGGCGGCCCAGTCGGTGCTCAAGCTACTCGGCTCCGAAGCCGTCCAGGCCGCGACCGAGCAGGTGCTGGGCGCCGGCCGGGTCGACGGGCTCGTCCACCCGGCGCTCACCGGTCCCTACGCCCCGCTGAACTTGGATTCACACTTCGGCAGCTGGTTCGACCGCTACCTGCGGACCTTCGCGGCGACCATCGCCGGTGGAACGTCGGAGATACAGCGAAACATCATCGCCCAGCGGATCCTTGGCCTGCCGCGGAACTAGAGCTCGCGCCGAAATCGACGTTGACGCGGATTTGTGCGAGAGGCAGCCACGCTGGCGTCGATCCCGGCGTCTGCCGCGGAACTAGAGCTGAATTAGGCGCGGCGCAAAACCCTTGGCGCGCAGCGCCGCTCCGGCCTCGCGCGTCAGCTCACGTGAACTACCGAGCAGTCCGTCCAGGACCAGCGCGCGTTTGACGTGTTGCTGCAGTGCATGCTCGGCGGTGAACCCGATACCGCCGAGCACCTGCTGGCAGTGACGCGCAGCGGTCAGCGCCGCCTGGCCCGCGGCGGCCTTGGCGAGCAGAAAGCTCAGATCGTCGGGTTCCATCGCGGCGGCCACCAGGGTGGCCTCCGCGCCCTCGAGGGCGACCAGTGTCTCGGCCAACCGATGCCGGATCGCTTGAAACGACGCGACGGGCCGGCCGAACTGGGTCCGGTCCAGCGCATGCTGGCGAGCCAGCGTCAGCATCGCACGGCCGGCGCCGACCAGCCACCAGCCCAGCGCCTGGCGTCCCGAACCGACCGGTGCTGAATCGCCCTCGGGCACAGGGTGTATCGGTAGATCGTCGCCGAGCACCGAGCTCGGCTCACCGGTCCGCGCCCAGACGACCCAGGAGTCGCCCGTGTACCGCATCGGCACGGTGCCGCCGCCTTCTCGGCCCGCCGCGCGCAACACGACGTCGTTGAGCACCGGAGCATGGGCGCCGGTTTCGCCGAGCAGCCGAAACACCAAAGGGATTGCAGTTTCTGGCATTTCGTCGAGCATCTCGAGCCAGCCCAACTCGGCCAGTGCGGCGTCGAGTTGCTGGCCTGAGGCCGCGGTCATCGTCTTGCGCAGGCCGTCTTCCAACAGCTGCAAAGACTCGGCGTCCACGCTTACTCCTTGCCCAGATCCAGCAGCCGGCGCGCGATGATATTGCGCTGGATCTCTGCGGTACCGCCGTAGATGGTCGACGCCCGGGAATAGAGGTATTCGGACCGCCAAGGTGTGTCGTCGAGCTCCAATACGCTGGGCAGCAGATCGCGCACGGTGTCGTAGAGCCGTTGCTCGGCCCCGGCCAGCAGCACCTTGTCGATCGACGTCTGTGGTCCCAGCGGTTCGCCGTCGGCCAGCCGGTGCTGGGTGGCTCGAGATCGGCAGCGCAACGTATGGAGCGCGAGATACGCTGCGCCGAGCTCATATTCGTCGGGGTCGCGCGCTTCGGCGATCAGCGCGTCGAATCGTGAGTAGAGGTAGGCGATGCGTTGCCAGAAGCAGGTGGAGCGTTCGTAGGGCAGCAGGTCCATCGCCAGCCGCCAGCCGTCGCCGGGCTCGCCGAGCATGCGTCCGGTCGGTACCACCACATCGTCGTAGTAGACCTCGCAGAACTCGTCGACCCCATGCATTGTGCGCAGCGGCCGTACGGTGATGCCCGGCGTGTCCAGGTCGACGAAGAACGCGGTGATGCCGTCGTGGCCGGGTGCGGTCCGGGTGAGCAGGATGCAGCGGGTGGAGAACTGCGCGTAGCTCGTCCAGACTTTCTGTCCGTTGATGACCCAGTTGTCCCCGTCCTGCACGGCGCGGGTCGTCAGCGACGCCAGGTCGCTACCGGAACCAGGCTCGGAAAAGCCTTGGCACCATTGCTCTTCGCCCCTGAGCAACCGCGGCACCATTTCCGCGGCGAGTCCAGCCGGCGCGTAGTCGATCATGGTGGGAGTGAGCACTTCGAGCATCGAATAAGGACCCGGTTCGGCGAGACGGCGGCCCACTACTTCTTCGCCGACGACCGCCCGGAGTATCGCGGGACCGCCCAACCCGCCCACTTCGACCGGCCAGCCGTAGCGCATCCAATCGGCGTCGTAGAGAGCCCGGCTGACGCGGGCCATCTGCCGCATATGGCCTTCCAGCGAATGATCCGGCCCCGGTGTGAGGTCGTGCTCGTCGAGCCAGGCCCGAAGATCCGCCCGGAACTGTTCGACTTTCATGGTTTTGCGCTGGGTCGCCCGATCGCGTGCGGTCGGCCGGAGTCGTGCACCCCGCTGCGCCGAATGAAGGTCATGGCACGGGTTTTCAGCCGCCACCCGTCATCGGTCCGAACGTAATTGTCCTTGTAGTAGCCGATCCGCATGTCGTGGGTGGCACTGTCGATGAAGCACAGCGGCTGGGTTCCGGTTGCCGTATCGCCGTTCAACTCGATCACCGGGGTCGCGGTCATGAACAGGCCCTTGGGAGCTGCGTCCACCAACACCGGAAACCGGTCCAGCGAATAGGTTTCGCCGAACGCGCTGTACGTGCCGTCCGGAGTGAACACCGCGACCAGGCCGTCGATGTCTAACTGTGTGATGGTCACCGCATAGCGAGCCAGCAGTTGCTGGATCTCGACGAGGTCCTCAATTCGGTCCGACATAGACTTTGCCGCCTTTCATCACAAAGTTCACATGCTGGGTTACGCGGATGTCTGACAAGGGATTTCCCGGCACCGCGATGATGTCGGCTAGCTGGCCTTCGGCCAGCCGGCCGCGGTCGGTGACGTTGATCAGTTCGGCGGCAACGGTGGTGGCAGCCCGCAGCACCGCCAGTGGCGGCATGCCCCACTCGACCAGCGTGACGAGCTCATCGGCGTTCTTGCCGTGCGGGATGGCCGGGGCGTCGGTGCCGACGGCGATCTTCACCCCGGCCTCGTAGGCGGCCTTGAGCGACGTTTCCGCCTTGGGAAACATCTCGGCTGCCTTGTCCTGCAACACCTTCGGAGCGTGCGACACATCCATCGCCTGAGCCAGCCTGCGGGTCGTCACCAGGAACCGGTCGTTATCGACCAGCATCTGGATGGCCTCGTCGTCCATCAGAAACCCGTGCTCGATGCAGTCGATACCGCAGGCGACCGCGTGCTTGACGGCTTCCGCTCCGTGCGTGTGCGCCGCGACACGCAGCCCGCGCCGGTGCGCCTCGTCGACGATCGCCCGAAGTTCCTCATCTGAATAGTGTTGCGCCCCGGCCTCGCCCGTCAGCGACATCACGCCGCCCGAAACGCACACCTTGATCAGTTGGGCACCATGCTTGATCTGATAACGCACCGCCTTGCGGATCTCGTCGACCCCGTTGGCGATGCCCTCCTCGACAGTGAGCTCGAGTGCACCCGGCATGAATGCAGCGAACATCGTCGGGTCGAGGTGCCCGCCGGTCGGCGTGATCGCGTGGCCGGCCGGGACGATTCGGGGTCCGTCGATCCAGCCCGCGTCGATGGCCTTGCCCAGCGCCACGTCGAGCAGATAACCGCCGGTCTTGACGAACAGGCCCAGGTTGCGCACCGTGGTGAACCCCGCCCGCAGCGTGCGGCGGGCGTTGCCGACCGCACGCAGCACGCGCGTCGGCGGATCGTCCTGCACCTGGGACAACCCGGGCGTCTCACCGCGGCCACCCATCAGCAGGTTGACTTCCATGTCCATCAGGCCGGGCAGCAGGATCGAGTCACCGAGATCGATGACAGTGTCTTCCGGGCCCGTCGGGCCTGAACCACCGACACCGACGATCCGGTCACCCTCGATACGCAGGATGCCGGGCGAGACAATCTCACCGGCGTCGACGTCGAGGAGTCCGGCAGCCTTGAGCGTGAGCACCGGCTAGATCACCGGTTCCCGGATCAGCTCCACCCACGCCGCCCCGCTGTCGGGCACCCGGGGCTGCTTCCACGCCTCGATCGGGAACGAGATCATGACCAGCGACTGCATCAGATGCATCAGGGTACGGGCGTCCTCGGGCAGGTCGTCGATCGGGAACTTGTCGCAATACTCGATGATGTCGTTCAGTTTGGGAAACGCGACGTCGTAGAACGCCTGCATCTCGGGCATCGTCGAGGCCAGCCGCTTGGCGTAACGCTCGGGCTCGGTCGCCAGGTCCCACTCCAGATATGGCTCCAGGGCGGCGAACTCGGCGGGCATCGTCTCAGTGGTGGCCATTGCCGGCGAACTCCTTCACGTAGTCGTTGGTCACCTTGTGCAGGTGGCGCAGCATGATTTCCTGGTCGCACAGCAGGAAGTCGTTGACCACCTTGGTGCCGATCATGGTCTGGGTGGCTTCCAGGGTGTTTGCGTCCTGCAGCGCGTACTCCTTGAACGTGACGGCGGCCAACTCCTGGGCCAGCCGCTCCCGCGCGTTTTTCGGCGGAACGAAGTACAGCGTGGATTCGAAGATGTGCTTGTCGACCGCGGTCGGCCAGTAGTGATAGGTCAGGAACCAGCCGGGCTCCCAGATCAGCAGCATCATGTTCGGGTAGAAATGCCACTCATCGATGCCCCATTGCCTAACCTTCTTCGGGTTGACGCCCTCTGGCAGCTCAGTGAGTTTCGCCATCACCTCAGGCTTGTCCCAGGGGCCGAACAAACCACTGCGCAGCACCTGGTCCATCGGCTTGACCATGCTCATGTCCACGGGCGGCGACTGACCGCCCCAGGTGGAGATCATGGCGTGTGGGCTGGCCATCTCGTAGTACAGCGCCTCGAAGCCGTACTTCTGAATCTTGGCGGCTTCTTCCTTGGTGTACTGGCCCTGGTGCAGGATCGGCGCGTGGTAGAACTCGGCGAACGCGTCCATGAATAGCTTCCAGTTGCTGCCGACCTCGGCCCGATATGAATAGGTCTCGGTCATCTCGTGGAAGGGGTAGCCCTCGATGCCCTTGGCCAACGATCCCAAGTAGTCGGTCAGCGGCTTCGCGTGCTGGTCGAAGTTGATGAAGATGAAGCCTTCCCAGACCTCACAGCGGACGCCGACGAGGCCGTAGTCGCTCTTGTCGACGTCGAAGAACTCTTCCTCCTGCTGGATGAAGGTCAGCTTGCCGTCGAGGTCGTAGCGCCAGGCGTGGTACTTGCAGGTGAACTGCCGGCAGGTGCCCGAGGTCTCCTCGTTCGGAAAGTCGTTCCACACCAACTTGTTTCCGCGATGGCGGCACACGTTGTGGTACGCCTTGACCGCGCCGTCCTTGGTCTTGACGATGATCACGGACATGCCCTTGCCGGCCGACGGGAGCTCCTTGGTGAAGTAGCTGCCAGTACGCGGAAGCCGCTCGACTCGACCGACGTTCAGCCAAGTGCGCTTGAAGACGGCGTCCCGCTCGGCCTCGAAGAACGCCGGATCGATCGAGTCGGTGTAATCCACCGGCGCGGTACCCAGTTCGGGATAGTTCTCCGTCCAACTACCAGCGTCGGGCTTGGGGAAGTGTGCCAACGTCCTTACCTCTCTTGTGTTCCGCCGTCAAAGTCGTCTTCGACCTCGACGCCAAAAGTGTTCAGTGCCATTGCCAGTGCGATGTAGTTGCCGATGGTGAAGACCAAATCCATCCGCTGTTGCTCTTCGAGTCGTGCGCCGAGCGCCGCCCAGGTCTGATCCGAGATCTTGCTCTTCTCGTCGAGTTCGTCGACAGCACGCAGCAACGCACTGTCGAACGCGTCCGGCGACTGGCCGGTCTGCGCGGCCTCGATGTCGGCGTCGGTCAGCCCGACCCTTTTGCCCATGTCGACGTGGTGCGCCCACTCGTAGGCGCAGTCGCGGCGATGCGCGACACGCAGGATCACCAGCTCACGGATCCGCGGTGACAGCGTCGATCCGTAGAGCAGGTAGGTGCTGAACTTGAGATAGGCGCGAGTCAGTTTCGGGTGACGGACAAACGTGGACAGCAACGTGCCGGCACCGTCAGGGTTTTGTCGTTCCTCGGGGAGCATCACCGACAGCGCGTGCCGGGCAGCGTCGTCCCACTGATCCGCCGGCAGCGGGGACAGGCGCATGTGCACTCCTCGGTGTAAGAGAATCATATTCTCATATTTGATCAATAGGTTTCCACGAACTCGCGGATTGGTCAATATTCGGGTCCCACCTGCGCTGACCTGACGTGCCGGCGCGACCTGATTCGATGCGTGAACCCGACCCTTACCGTGCCGGGGGTAGCCTTGGCATGTTGATTCTCGCGATTAGAGAAGCTAGTTTTCATAGCACGGGAGAAGTTAGCGGCGAAAGCGATTCGCCGACGGGCCGACCACCGGTTCGCCACAATCACGAGATAACCGCGAGCCAATGACCAGGTGGGCCTGAGCGGCCCCCGATGAGAGGACCGGGCAGTGAACAAAGACGACATGATTTTGATCAGCGTCGACGACCACACCGTCGAGCCACCCGACATGTTCAAGAACCACCTGCCGAAGAAGTACGCCGACGATGCCCCGCGCCTGGTGCACAACGAAGACGGCTCGGACTGCTGGCAGTTTCGCGACACCGTCATCCCCAACGTCGCGCTCAATGCGGTAGCGGGTCGTCCGAAAGAGGAGTACGGAATCGAGCCACAGGGCCTCGATGAAATCCGCCCCGGGTGCTACAACGTCGACGAGCGGGTCAAGGACATGAACGCCGGGGGAATCCTGGCGTCGATCTGCTTCCCGTCCTTTCCGGGCTTCGCCGGGCGTCTGTTCGCCACCGAAGACCGGGACTTCTCGATAGCGCTGGTGCAGGCCTACAACGACTGGCACATCGAGGAGTGGTGTGGCGCCTACCCGGCCCGCTTCATCCCGATGGCGATCCCGGTGATCTGGGATGCCGAGGAGTGTGCCAAAGAGGTGCGACGGGTTTCCAAGAAGGGCGTGCATGCACTGACCTTCACCGAAAACCCGGCCGCAATGGGGTATCCCAGTTTCCACAACGAGCACTGGAAGCCATTGTGGGAAGCGTTGGTCGAGACCAACACCGTGATGAACGTGCACATCGGATCCTCGGGCCGGCTGGCGATCACCGCTCCCGACGCACCGATGGACGTGATGATCACGCTGCAGCCGATGAACATCGTGCAAGCCGCCGCAGACCTGTTGTGGTCTCAGCCGATCAAGGACTACCCGGACCTGAAGGTTGCGCTCTCCGAAGGCGGCACCGGCTGGATTCCCTATTTCCTCGAGCGGGCCGACCGGACCTACGAGATGCACTCGACGTGGACGCACCAGGACTTCAAGGGCAAGCTGCCCAGCGAGGTGTTCCGCGAGCACTTCCTGACCTGCTTCATCAGCGACAAGGTCGGTGTCAAGCTGCGCAACATGATCGGCATCGACAACATCTGCTGGGAGGCCGACTACCCGCACAGCGACTCGATGTGGCCGGGTGCGCCCGAAGAGCTGTGGGATGTGCTGTCCGAGAACGACGTGCCGGACGACGAGATCAAGAAAATGGCGTACCAGAACGCGATGCGCTGGTACTCCTTCGACCCGTTCAGCCACATCACCGAAGCGCAGGCCACGGTGGGTTCACTGCGCAAAGCCGCTGAGGGTCACGATGTTTCGATCCAAGCGCTCAGCAAGCACAAAGACTTGAGGGCGGGCGCATCGTTTATGGACTTCGCCGCCAGCGCCAAGGAACTGACCGGCAATACGGACTAACACGCGACCGGTCTTCCTCTGCCGGTGCTGAATTGATCAAAGGAGATTTCGCAGTGGCCGGCGGTGGAATGAGCTTTGAGCTGACCGATGACCAGGAGCTGATCCGCAAGTCGGTCGCCGAGCTGGCGTCGAAGTTCGACGACCAGTATTGGATGGAAAAAGACCTCGCGCACGAGTTCCCGCAGGAGTTCTACGACGCGATCGCCACCGGCGGCTGGCTCGGTATGACGATTCCCGAGGAGTACGGCGGCCATGGGCTCGGCATCACCGAGGCCACGCTGCTGCTCGAGGAGGTGTCGCGCTCGGGTGCGGCGATGAACGGCGCCAGCGCGATCCACCTGACGATCTTCGGCATGCAACCCGTCGTCAAGCACGGCTCCGACGAGTTGAAGGCCAGGACCCTCCCGCGGATCGTCACCGGCGATCTGCACGTGTGCTTCGGTGTCACCGAACCCGGTGCGGGCCTTGATACGTCGCGCATCACGACCTTCGCCAAGCGCGAAGGCGACACCTACCGGATCAATGGGCGCAAGGTCTGGATCTCCAAGGCGCTGGAGTCTGAAAAGATCCTGCTGCTGACGCGCACCGAGTCGTCGGCCGACTTGGAAAAGCGCGGCGCCAAGAAGACCGACGGCATGACGCTGTTCCTCACCGACCTCGATCGCGACCATGTCGACATCCGGCCGATCAAGAAGATGGGCCGCAACGCCGTCAGCTCCAACGAGGTCTTCATCGACGATTTGATCGTCCCGGTCGAGGACCGCGTCGGCGAGGAGGGAAAGGGCTTCAAGTACATCCTCGACGGTCTCAACCCGGAGCGGATGCTGATCGCCGCCGAGGCGCTCGGCATCGGGCGCGTCGCGCTGGAAAAGGCCGTCAAGTACGGCAACGAGCGCGTCGTGTTCAACCGCCCGATCGGCATGAACCAGGGTCTGCAGTTTCCGCTGGCCGATTCGCTGGCGCACCTCGACGCCGCGGAGCTGGTGCTGCGCAAGGCCACTTGGCTCTACGACAATGGGAAACCTTGTGGCCGCGAAGCCAATACCGCGAAATACCTCTGTGCGGACGCCGGATTCACAGCGGCCGATCGGGCGCTGCAGCTGCACGGCGGAATGGGTTACTCCGAGGAGTATCACGTGTCGCGCTACTTCCGCGAGTCGCGTCTGATGAAGATCGCGCCGGTCAGTCAGGAGATGATTCTCAACTTCCTCGGCGAGCACGTGCTGGGAATGCCGAGGAGCTACTGATGACGTCGCTGTTCGACCTCACCGGCCGTTCGGCGTTGATCACCGGGTCCGGCACCGGGATCGGGGCAGCTGTCGCTCAGGCATTGGCCTCCGCTGGTGCAGCAGTCCTGGTCAGTGACGTTGATGCCGATGCCGCTTCGACTGTCGCTCAACGCATTTGCGCCGCCGGCGGCAAAGCGGAGAGCACTGCGCTCGACGTCCGTGATCGGTCGGCTGCCGAAGCCGCAGTAGCACAGGCCGCGGCGCTCTCCGGCGGGGTGCTGAACATCTTGGTCAACAACGCCGGGGTGACCGCGCCGGGGATGTTCTCCGACCTCACCGACGAAAGCTTTTACAAGGTGCTCGACATCCACCTGATGGGGGCCGTGCACTGCGCCCAAGCGGCGCTGAAATCTCTTCCCACCGACGGGACCGGCCGGATCATCAACGTGGTCTCGTCAGCCGGGATCACCGGAACGCTGGGTCAGGTGAACTACTCGGCCGCCAAGGCCAGCATCATCGGGTTCACCAAGTCACTGGCGCGTGAGCAGGCGCGGAACAACATCATGGTCAATGCGCTTGCGCCACTTGCCGCCACCAAGATGACCGAGACGATCCGCACCAACGAGAAGTTCGCGGCCAACATGATGAACCGCATTCCGTTGAAGCGCTGGGCCGAACCGGAAGAGGTTGCCGGCGCCTTCGTCTTTTTCGCCTCCGACGCCGCCTCCTACATCACCGGACAGGTGCTGCCGGTGGACGGCGGCATGGTGATGTGATGCCGGAGCGCCGAGGGCCGCTGGCGGGCATCACCGTCGTGGCCCTGGAGCAGGCGGTCTCGGCGCCGATGTGTAGCCGGGTGCTGGCCGACTTCGGTGCGCGGGTCATCAAGATCGAGAATCCCAAGGGGGGCGATTTCGCCCGCTACTACGACGAAGTCGTCAACGGGCTTGCCGCGCATTTCGTCTGGGCCAACCGAGGCAAAGAGTCGGTGACGCTCGATCTGAAAAACAAAGCGGGGCTGGACATCCTGCACCGACTGCTCGCTCGTGCCGATGTGCTGGTATCCAATCTCGCGCCCGGCGCGGTGGCACGCCTCGGGATCGCGGCCGCCGATCTCGAGCAGCGCCACCCGAACGTGATCGCGGTCGAAATCGACGGATACGGCCCCGGCGGGCCGTTGTCCCACAAACGGGCCTACGACCTGCTCGTCCAGGCGGAGTCCGGTGCCTGCGCGATCACCGGCAGTGCGGGCGCGCCGGCCAAGCCCGGCCCACCGGTGGCCGACATCACCACGGGACTGTATTCAGCGCTGTCGATTCTGGCGTTGCTGTATTCGCGCGACGCGAGGTCGACACCTGGAGAGCATGGCAACACGATCGGGCTCAGCCTGCTCGACACCATGACCGAGCTGATGGGGTATCCGCTCACCTACACTCAGTATTCCGGGATCGACCAACAACCGTTGGGCATGAGTTCGCCCGCGGTGGCGCCCTATGGCGCCTACCGCACCGCCGACGATCAAACGGTCGTGCTGGGTACCACCAACGATGCTGAATGGCAACGACTTTCACGACAGATCATCCAGCGCGACGACCTCGCCGACGACCCGCGGCTGGCGCACAACTCCGGTCGGTGCGCGCATCGCGACATCTTGGACGAGGCGATCGGTGGCTGGTGCGCGCAGCACGACCTGGACCACGTGCAGAAAACAGCGGACGCCGCGGGGATCGGGAATTCCCGGTACAACCTGCCCAGCGAGGTTCTGGTCCACCCTCAATTGAAGGCGCGCGATCGCTGGCGGCAGGTCGAAACACCGGCCGGCCCGATTCAAGCATTGCTGCCGCCCCCGGTCATCGCCGGCTACCAGGCTCCGATGGGTGCGGTGCCCGGACTCGGGCAGCACACCGATGCGGTGCTGGCCGACCTCGGCCTCGGCGCCGACGAGATCGAGGGACTGCGAGCGCAGGGCGCGGTCGGACCGGCGTACGGATGACAGGCGCCGGCGACGATGCAGAGCGCAGCGATGAGGAGGAGCGGCGCAGATGACAGACGAGTCCGTGCTGCTGCGCAGCGACCGGGACGGCGTCCGGACGCTGACCCTCAACCGGCCGCGCCGCAAGAACGCCATCAACCGAGAGCTGTGGGTCGCGTTGGCTCAGGCGCTCATTGACGCGGGCAAGGACTCGCAGGTGCGAGCGGTGGTGCTCACCGGCGCCCAGGGGGCCTTCTGCTCCGGTGCCGACATCTCGACGCCGGACGACAGCCATCCCGTGCACAAGTTGCAACGCCTGACCGATGTCGCCTTGGCACTACACGAGTTGCCGAAGCCGACGATCGCGAAGGTCGACGGTGTCGCGGTCGGTGCGGGCTGGAACCTGGCGCTGGGGTGCGACTTGGTGGCGGCGACCCCGGAATCGACCTTCTCGCAGATCTTCTCCAAGCGCGGGCTGTCGGTGGATCTCGGCGGCTCGTGGCTGTTGCCGAAAATCGTTGGCTTGCAGCAAGCCAAGCGACTGGTGCTGCTGGCGGAGACCATCGGGGCCGCCGAAGCCCAGGCGCTGGGTCTGGTCACGTGGACGGTGCCGGCTGATGAGATCGACGCCTTCGTCACCGATGTCGCCGACCGACTGGCCGCCGGCCCGCCGATTGCGTTGGCGCACAGCAAGGCATTGCTGAACGAGGGCGCCGATCGGACCATGCGTGACGCCCTGTCCAACGAGGCCCGGGCGCAGGTCGGCAATTTCGCCACAGTGGATTCGGCGGAGGCGTATGCCGCGTTCGCCGCGAAGCGCGACCCGTCGTTCACGGGACAGTGGGCGGTCAAGAGAGCGGAGCAGAACAATGCGTGAAACAGTCATCGTCGAGGCGGTGCGGACGCCTGTCGGCAAGCGCAACGGTGGCCTGTCGGCCATGCACGCCGCCGACCTGTCGGCAGTGGTACTCAACGAACTCGTCGAGCGCACCGGCATCGACCCGAACGTCATCGATGACGTGGTGTGGGGATGCGTGTCGCAGGTCGGCGACCAGTCCAGCAACATCGGCCGGTACGCGGTGCTGGCCGCGGGCTGGCCCGAACACATTCCCGGCACGACGATCAATCGGGCCTGCGGTTCCAGCCAGCAGGCGCTCGACTTCGCGGCGCAGGCGGTGATGTCCGGGCAGCAGGACGTGGTGGTGGCCGGTGGAGTCGAGGTGATGAGCCGGGTGCCGCTGGGCTCGGCCAGGGCCAGCGGTCAGCCATACGGCCCCAAAGTGCTTGCCCGCTATGACGGTTTCTCGTTCAACCAGGGTCTCTCGGCGGAGATGATCGCCAAGAAGTGGGGATTCTCCCGCACTCGGCTCGACGAGTATTCCGCGCTGTCCCACGAGCGCGCTGCGGCCGCACAGGACAACGGCGCCTTCACCGATCAGATCGTGCCGGTGTTCCCCGAGGAGAACGCGGTGACGGCGGACGAGGGGATTCGGCGCGGCACATCGGTGGAGAAGCTGGCCGGTCTGAAGCCCGCGTTCGACGAGGCCGGCGTGATTCATGCCGGCAACTCATCCCAAATCTCGGACGGCGCAGCGGCTTTGCTCGTGACGACCTCCGACATCGCGGTCGAGCTCGGATTGACCCCCTTGGTGCGATACGTAGCCGGCGCGGTGACCGGCGCCGACCCGGTGCTGATGCTGACCGGGCCGATCCCGGCCACCGAGAAGGTGCTGGCCAAAGCCGGCGTCTCGATATCCGACATCGGCGTATTCGAGGTCAACGAGGCCTTCGCCCCGGTTCCATTGGCCTGGCTCGCCGAAACCGGCGCCGACCCGGACCTGCTGAACCCGCTCGGCGGCGCCATCGCCCTCGGTCATCCGCTGGGCGCCTCCGGCGCGGTCCTGATGACCCGCATGGCACATCACATGCGCGACAACGGCATTCGCTACGGGTTGCAGACCATGTGCGAGGGCGGCGGCACCGCGAACGCCACCATCGTCGAACTTGTTGCCTGACAGGGAAATCCATGCGTAGAGACCTGTTCACCGAAGATCACGAAGCGTTTCGCGGGCTGGCCCGCGACTTCATCGAGAAGCAGGTGGTGCCCGCCTACCCGGAATGGGAGAAGGGTGGGCGGATGCCGCGCGACGTCTTCAAGCAGATGGGTGCGCTCGGGATGCTCGGGATGGCGATTCCCGAGGAGTACGGCGGTGGCGGCCAGCCCGACTACCGCTACAACGTGGTCCTGCAGGAAGAGGCCGCAAAGGCGCTGGTGACGCTGTCCACGGTCCGCACCCAACTCGAGGTGATCCTGCCGTACTTCTTGCACTACGCGAACGAAGAACAACGCAAGCGCTGGTTCCCCGGCCTAGCCGACGGGACGCTGCTCACCGCCGTGGCGATGACCGAGCCGGGCACCGGGTCGGACCTCGCCGGTATGCGCACCACGGCCGTGCGGGACGGTGACCACTGGATCGTCAATGGCGCCAAGACATTCATCACCGGCGGCATGCAGGCGGACCTGGTGATCGTGGTGGCCCGCACCTTCACCGACCCCGACAACCGGCGCAAAGGCCTGACGCTGCTCGTCGTCGAGGACGGCATGGCGGGTTTCACCCGCGGTCGTGAACTGGAGAAGATGGGTTGCAAGGTCCAGGACACCGCCGAATTGTCGTTCGTCGACGTCCGCGTCCCCGTCGAGAACGTTCTCGGCGCCGAGGGTGAGGCGTTCGGCTACCTCGGCCACAACTTGCCGCAGGAACGACTGACCGTGGCAGTCGGATCGGTGGCGCAAGCGCGCTCGGCGATCGCCGCGGCGATCGATTACACCAAGAACCGCAAGGCTTTCGGCCAACCGGTCGCATCGTTTCAGAACACCAAATTCGAGCTGGCCGCGTGCTCGACCGAGGTGGAGGCCGGCCAGGCGATGCTCGACCGTGCTGTCGAGCTGCACGTCGAGGGGGAGTTGTCGGCCCCCGATGCCGCCCGCGTGAAGCTGTTCTGCACCGAGATGCAGCAACGCGTCATCGACCGCTGCCTGCAACTCTTCGGCGGCTACGGCTACATGATGGAGTATCCGATCGCCAGGCTGTACACGGATGCGCGGGTGGCGCGCATCTACGCCGGCACCAGCGAAGTGATGAAAGTGATCATCGCCAAGTCGCTCGGTTTGTGACCCTGACCCGTCACGCGAGCTGACCACACGCGCGGCGCAAATGCAGTAGCGGACTACTGCTGTGCCTGGCCCGGCTCACGAAAAAATGTGCAGAGGGGGCTGAGAAGAGAGGCAGCCATGTTGCGCACTCGTGGTCTCGGTCGGCTGGGCCTGCTGGTCGGTGGGTTGGGAATTGGTTTTGTGCTGGTCTCCACGCCAGGGGATGCCTCGGGCGACTCGTCCACCGATTGGTTGTCGTCTATCGATCAACTGCTGGGTGGCTTGTCCGCCCCGGCGGCGGATTCGGCCCAGGCTTTGGATATGCAGATCTCGATCGGCGGAACACTTCTGTTCCCCTACCTGGACAACGCCGCGATCGCCCAGGCGGGCCCGGGGGACATCGCGATCGCCATCGGCAACAACAGCTACGCCTCCGCCCAGAACGGTTTGTTTGACTTTGCATTCGCCGACGGCACCAACAGCTTCGCCGAAGCCGAAATCGGCAGTTTCGACGTCGCCGTTGCCGACGGGGCCGACAGCGTCGCCAAAGCCGGCTTCGACGCGGCACTGATACCGGGATACTTGTCTCCGACCAGTTTCGATACCGCCTTGGTCTTCGGCGCCGAGAGCACCGCCCTTGCCGGTTTCGAGGGAATCGACAACAGCGTTGGCTTTGGCGACCTCGCCGCCGCCTTCGGCGACAATCTGTTAGCCCAAGCTCTCGCCGCCCCCTTCGTGGTCGACATCGTGCCGTAAGTCGAGCGCCAGAAATTTGACCGACTGAGACCCTTGTCACACTCGGCAAACCAACCTACTGTGTGTTCAGTTGGTTGGTTTGGGAGATAGGAGTCTGGTGCCCGAGACACGGCCGTACGAGTCGCTGCGAGCCAAGGGTGAGGACCGCAAACAGCGGATCCTGGCCGTGGCTCAGCGATTGCTGACCCGCAACGGGTGGCGTGCTACGACTTTGGCTCAGATCGCCGGCGAGGCCGGCGTCAGCCCGGCCGGCCTGCTCCATCACTTCGAATCGAAAGAACAGCTGCTGCACGCGGTGCTCGACATCCGCGACGCGGACGACGACGCGCACGGCGACCGGGCCGGCGATCTGATCTCGGAGATCGCCGCAGTGGCCGACCGTTACTACCGGTCGCCCGAGCTCATCGGCACCTACAGCGTGCTGCTGGCGGAGAACGTCGATCCGGACGCTCCGCTGCACGACCGCCTCGTCGCCCGGTACGCCGGCGCGACCGACATCATCACCGAACTCATCCGGCGAGGTCAGCGCGCCGGCCAGTTCCGCATGGACATCGATGTGACCGTCAAGGCAACGCAAATCCTTGCCTTCATCACCGGAATGGAGACGACATGGTTGATCAACCCGTCGATACCACTGACCGAGGTCTTCAAGGAGTACTCGGAGTCGTTGGCCCGGGACTTGGCACGGCCGAATCCGGCGTGAGATACCGGCTCGACGTGGTCGCCGCCGACGTCGCCGACGTAGTGCGGTTCGCCGGCGGTTGGTTATTCGACCGGGCGATGGCCGGGTGGGACGTGACTGTCCTGGTCGCCGATCATCCCGACGAGCGGCCCTTGCGGATCCTCGGTGTCGCGATCCTCGATCTGGAACAGGCGCTGGCGACGGCAGGCGACCGGCCGCCTCCGCAGACCCTGGCCGCCGCGGCCGACCTGTTCGACTGCGATTCGCGGGTTCGGCAGGGTGTTCTGCAGGCGCTCGATCAGGGCGCCACCGAGGTCACGCTGTGGGGACAGACCTGGCCGGTTGAACTCGACTCGCACGTCGGCCTGGTCGAGCACCGACTCAGCGCGGCAGCTATGGCATTCAAAGGGCAGGCGTTCGCGGCGGCCGGGATGTCCCCGGCGTCGATCGCGCCGATCGAGAGGTTTCGCAGCCGGGTGATGTCCAGCCCCTCGGTTGAGGCCGATCTCGTGCCCGCCGGCTGACCCGCGATTCTGCACCGCGTTGACGCCGCGGCATGCTCTGTGGAAATCTAATATCCATCTCTGAGAGGCACATTCTCACTGCCGAGATTGGAACGGTGCGAAATGGTGAACGACTTCACCGAGCTGGACTTTTTCCGCGGGACGGAACTCGTCGCGGACCCCTACCCGTACTACGAGTCGCTACGGCAGCAGTGCCCGGTGACCAAGGAAACGCATCACGACGTCACGATGGTCACCGGCTGGGAAGAAGCCTGCGCCGTCCTCAACGACGCCGAGACATGGTCGTCGTGCAACGCGGTGACCGGACCGTTCCCCGGCTTTCCGGTGGGTCTCGAAGGGCACGCAGACGGCGACATCACCGACCTGATCGTGCAGCACCGCGACGAGTTGCCGTTCAGCGACCAGTTGCCCACGCTGGATCCGCCGACTCACACCAACCACCGCTCGCTGCTGATGCGGTTGATCACACCCAAGCGCCTCAAGGAGAACGAGGACGCCATGTGGGCGCTGGCAGACCAGGCGCTCGACGACTTCCTGGCACCGGGGCACGGAGAGTTCATCAAGGGCTTCGCCAGCCCATTCACGTTGCTGGTGATCGCCGACCTGCTGGGCGTGCCGCTCGAGGACCGCGACAAGTTCGTCCAAGGCATCCGTCAGCACTCGGGTGGCGGCGTCGGCGGCACCGGCAAGGAATCGCTGGCGCACAGCCCGCTGGAATTCCTGTACGGCTTGTTCTCCGACTACGTCGACGACCGCCGCGCCAATCCCCGCGACGACGTGTTGACCGGGCTCGCCACCGCGACCTACCCGGACGGTTCGACGCCCGAGGTCGGAGACGTGGCTCGGGTTGCCGCCAATGTCTTTTCGGCGGGTCAGGAGACCACCGTGCGACTGCTCGGCGCGTCGCTGCAGACGTTGGGGGAGCGGCCGGACATTCAGGCCCAGTTGCGCAAGGACCGCAGTCTGCTGCCGAACTTCATCGAGGAGTCGCTGCGCCTCGAGAGCCCGGTCAAGGGAGACTTCCGGTTGAACCGCAGGCCGGTCAACGTCGGCGGGGTCGACCTGCCTGCGGGCACCACGGTGATGGTGGTTCAGGCGGCCGCCAACCGTGATCCGCGCCGATTCGAGGACCCCACTACGTTCGACCCCGCCAGAAAGAACGCCCGCCAACACATCTCGTTCGGCCGCGGGATTCACAGTTGCCCCGGCGCGCCGCTGGCGCGCGCGGAAACGCGAGTGGCGCTGGAACGACTGCTCGACCGGACGTCTGACATCCGGATCAGTGAGCAGCATCATGGGCCGGCGAATGACCGCCGTTACCAATATGTTCCGACCTACATCCTGCGCGGCCTCACCGAGCTGCACCTCGAGTTCACGCCGGCATGAAGGTCTGGGTAGACGACCAGCGCTGTCGCGGCCACGGGATGTGCCTCACGCTCTGCCCGGACGTGTTCAGCCTGACCGATGACGGGTATGCGGTCGCGGTCGACTCCGAGGTGCCGAGCGACCTGGAGGCGGCTGCGCTGGAAGCCATCCAATGTTGCCCCGAACAAGCCATCGCCGAGAAATAACAGGGAGTTTCACGCATGCCAAAGGGATATGTCATCCTCACTGAGGCCATCAAGGATCCGGAAGGCATGAAGGCCTATGGCCGGGCTGCCGGCGCGGCGATGGGCGGGGTCAACATCCTCGCGGTGGACACCAAGGCCGAGACGCTCGAAGGCACTTGGCACGGAAACCAGACCGTCGTGCTGGAATTCGAATCGGTGGATGCCGCTCGAGCGTGGTACGAGTCGGACGCCTACCAGGCAGCGGTCAAGCTACGTCAGGCCGCGGCCGATTGCAACGCGGTTATCATCTCTGGGTTTGCCTGAGCCGCAACCGCTTCCGCCTAGCGCAACCCGATTTCGTCGCAGATCGACGGCTAGAGTTTCTTCAGCCCCCGGACGATTTTGTTGAACGGTTGCATCGACAGCAGCCCCTTCCGCAGGCTTCGCTGTAGGGGCCCGCCGTTGGTCAAAACCATGTAGCGGACTCCGCAGTCGCGCCACTGCGCGGCCTGCTCGAGGACCTCTTTGGGTGTCCCCGCCAGCGTCGTCTCCCTGAGCAGCGCCGGCGGGACCCGAGCCACATGAGACAAGGCTGTCTGCTCGTTTATGTTGAACGGCAGCAGATCCTGCGCCCCCGAGAACCCGGCCCCCAACGGGTGCTGAGCACCATGACGTCGGTAATCGTCATCGGCGGCCGCCAGCCCCCAGAACTTGAGGATTTCGGAGTCGAGCGCTTCATCGACGTCGGCACTGGTTCGAGCGGTGATGACCGGCAACCACACCGCGGGCGTAATGGACATCGGGTCGCGCCCGGCGTCGGACGCGGCCGATCGAACGACGTCCAGCCGCTGCGAGTAGTCCTGGGGTCGGTGCGGGAAGCCCGGGAAATAGCCATCGCCGTAGCGTCCTGTGGCCCGCAGCATGCGAGGGCCGTGGGCTCCGATCCAGATCTCGGGCCACTTACCGCGATACGGCGGCAGATCAAACAGCGCATTTCGCAGCGGAAAGTATGGCGAGTCGCGGTTAACGAGTTGGCCGCCCGAATCCCATAGCGCGCGAATAGTGGCCAACGCCTCTTCAAATCGCGCAACCGGTTTGGACCAATCGACCCCGTAGGGCTCATTGCCTTCGCGTTCGCCCGGCCCGATGCCCAGAATTGCGCGGCCGCGGGTGAGCAGGTGCAGCGTCGCCGCGGCCTGGGCAGTGACGGCGGGATTGCGTCGACCGGTGTCGGTCACACTTGTACCGAGCGACATGCGACCCGTTCGATTGCGCGCGGCGAGGTGCCCGAGCATCGTCCATGGTTCCATGTAGGCATCGAGGGTTGGCACCAGTTTCGTTGCACCGCAATATTTCTTCTTCCACAACGAACGCGGGAACAACCCGTTGAGGTGGTCGGGAACCCACAACGAGTCGACTCGGTTGGCAAGCGCATTCAGGTAAGTGGCCCGTGTCAAACTCTCGGGCATCGGGCGGGAGACGAGATTGAAGTCCATGATGCCCACACGAAATCGGCTCATCGTCCGTCCTTCCCGCTGCGGTCCTGGCTTTTCAGTGTTCAGCGGGCCGGTCAGGACGCTGTGAGTAACTGACTACTCGATTTCTGGACGGCCATCAGAATGGCGGCGGCTCGTCGTCTCCGGTGGGTGGTGCCGGTCCCGATGACACCGTCTGGCGCGCTTGGTGGTTGCGTCGTCGTTCGGTCGCGATGTAGCGGGCCCGGTTGTGGGCGCGGGTGTTTCGACGCTTGGGCATCGTCGCAGTCCGGTCGGCGGAGCGAGGTAGGGCGCGTATCGGGTCGAGCGCGCCGGTGGGTGCACACAGCGTGGGGAACAGCAGGGCGCTCCCGGGTGTGGTGACATAGGTCTGCTGCGACGGTGAAGTCCAGATGACCGTGCCGTCGCGGAGTTGTTTATCGTGCCAGCCCCAGAACGTCTTGAGCAGGTGATGGCGGCGGCACAGGGCTTTGAGGTTGGAGGCGTGGGTGGGCCCGCCGTCGGCGTGGGGAGTGGTGTGGTCGAGGTCGCAGCGCGTGGCGGGTTGATCGCAGCCGGGGAAGCGGCAGGTCAGATCGCGGCAGCGGACGAAGTCCGCCAGCCCCCGCGACGGTGTGTACCCCGATTCCGGTGGCGAATCGGCCGGGTGGATCAGCGGCCGCAGCTTGGCTGATCGCGCCAAATCGGCGACCAGCTCGGCGGGGAGTAGCGCATCGTTGCCGAGCATCGAGCCGGGCATGTGCCCCGTGCCGTCAAGCGTCGCCTCATCGGCGATCACGTGGATCACGACCGGGCTCGGCGTCGGCGTGCTCGCTGCCGGGCAATTCGGTTGTCCACAGCGACAATCCAGCCGGTCGGCGCCGAAAGCCATGGCACCCAGGGCGTCGGCGCGGCGCTGGTTACGGGTGCGCGGATCAGCGTCACATACGGTGGCGGCCAGCGCATCCAGGCGGGCGTCGACGGCATTGGCGTCGGTGGCGACCAGGCGCCCGAACATCTCGGTCAACCCATCGGCATCGCCCCAGAACGAGACTTCGCGATCGCCGCGCCGCTCCCGACGACGGCGCACCGCATCTTGGTCGGCGCGGGCCACGATCCGGTCGACGTACCCGCTCAGCCGGCCCTGGGTGATGCCCGTCCAACGCGCGACCTTCAGTCCCAGCTCGGCGTCGATGGTGGCCAGCACGTCGGGATCGGTAATCAGGTCGGTGCGATAGACGATCGTCTGGAACGTCCGGTAGTCGATGTCGCCGGCCACCAGCAGCGCGCCCACCTGAGGCAGCCGCAACCGCATCGCCCGCGCATAGTCCAGGTAGCTGTCCGCTAGCCCGGGGGTGATGCCCAGCGCCGCGGCTAGCTCGGCGGTGATCGCGTCGTGGGTGTCGGTGCCCCAGGTCTCCTGCTCACCAAAATGCCTCAGCCACAACAGGTCAAACTTGCCGATCACCGCCAACCGCCGCCCCGCGGCTCGGTTCTCGGCCCGCGCTGCCTCGCGGAGTTGGTCCATCGTCGAGTCGAACATATGTTCGATTATACCAGCGGGGTCCGACAACTAGAGCGTGAGTGCTATTCGCTGATCGAGATGGCCTGGCGCGGGCATTGGCGAACCGCGTCGAGCACCTGCTCTTCGTTCTCGGGGGTGACTTCGTCCTGCAGCACCGTCAGCGTGTCGTCGTCCTCGAGCCGAAACACCTCGGGGATGACGCCCATGCAAACCCCGTTGCTTTCGCACAGCCCCCAGTCGACTTCGATCTTCTTGGTCACTCAGTCCACCTCTATCGCAATACCTTCACCGGGACGTTCAGCCAGCCCGCGACGTTCTGCATGGTGACGCGCTTACAGCCGTCCCAATCAACCTCGTAGCGGGGCATGAAGTCGAGCAGCTTCTCCAGCGCGACCCGGCTCTCCATCCGGGCCAGTGCCGCGCCGAGACAACTGTGGATGCCATACCCCAGGCCGAGGTGCTGCGCCTCGGTGTGGTCGCGGTCGATGTCGAATGTTTCGGCATCGGTGAAGGCATCGGGATCCCGGTTCGCCGCGGCGTTCATCACGAAAACCGGCTTACCGGGCGGAATCGTGCCGCCGCTGGTGTGCGCCTCCTTCAGCGTCCAGCGGACGTTGTATTGCACCGGCCCCTCGTAGCGCAGCAACTCTTCGACAGCCCCTGCGAGCTTGCTGCGGTCTTGCTGCAGCCGCTGCCACTGCTCGGGATTGCGGGCAAACAACACCGTCGCGCTACCGATCAACTTGGTCACGGTCTCGGCGCCGGCGCCGCCCAGAAGTGTGGCGAAACTGCAGATTTCAATATCGTCAAGCTGGCGAGTCTGACCGTCGTCACCAGGTACCTCGGCGGCGATCAACTTGCTGATCATGTCGTCCTGCGGGTTTTGCCGCCGCTCCTGCACCAGGCTGAAGTAGTACATCGCGGTGTCGATGTTGGCCTGCATGCCGGCTTCACCGAGTTCGATCTGTCCCGGTTCACGGGACAGGCTGGTGTCGATCCAGTGCCGCACCTGCTGGCGGTATTCCTCGGGAACGCCGGCCATCCGGGTGATGACCTCGACGGGGAACGGGCCGGAGAAATCCTGCACGACGTCGAAGTTGTCGGGGTCTACCGCGCCCAGATACTTGTCGATCACCTCGTGGACTGTCTCGGTCTGGGACTGAACGGCCCGCGGGGTGAAGGCTTTGTTGAGCAGGCTGCGCATGTGCCGGTGGTCCGGCGGATCCATGAAGATGATGGATCTCATGTCAGCGGAGATGCCTTTGCGCACCATCGCCAGGTCGCAGCCACGGCTCGACGAGTAGGTCTCGTGATCCTTCAGCGCCGCGGCCACGTCAACGTGTCGGGTCAGCGCGTAGAAGTCCTCTTTCTCGTCGTAGTAGAGCGGCGCGTCCTCGCGCATTCGGCGATAGATGTCGAACGGGTTCGCGAAGAACTCTTCGGAGAACGGATGAAAGACGACTTTGGGCTTGGTCATTGCACCCTCCTCAGCGCCCGGGTGAGCGGCTAGACCTTTACGACGGAATGCTCGACTGTAACGCTAACGGTAGATGCTTCGTCGCGTGTCGAAAAGGCTCTATCTGTGCCCCGGAATTATGGCTTCGATCGCGTGGTCCAGCGTGCCGAGGTCGCTACCCAGTTCAGTGGCGATCTGCCTGATCACCGCGACGTCCTTGCCGACGAATTCGCCTGCGGTTTCGATGAATGACGCAACCGACCCCCCTGCCGCGACGATGTCCAACACCCGGCTCGCCGCGCTGCCGTACCGAAGGGCGGTGAGCAGCGCGGATTCTGCCACGCCGAGTCGCGCCGCCAACTCGACGCCAGCGGACAGCAGCCCGATATGCGCCGCGAACAAAGCGTTGTTGATCAGCTTCACCTTCTGGCCCGCCCCGAGCGGGCCGACATGCAGGATCGGGTCCCCGTAGCAACTCAACATCGGACGCACCGCGGCCACCGCGTCGTCGGCGCCGCCGACGAACAGCGTCAGCGCACCCGAGGCGGCGTTGTGAGGGCCACCGCTGACGGGCGCGTCCACCACCTCGACGCGATGCGGCGCGGCGCGCTCGGCGACATCCTCGGCGGTGCGCGGGCTTCCGGTGGTGTGCAGCACCAGGGTGGAGCCGGGCGGCATCGCCGCGACCAGATCGCCGGCCAGGCAGACTTCTCGGACCTGCTCATCGGTGAACAGGCAGAGCACCACCGCCTCGGCGTCGGCGCACACCGAACCGATCTCGCCGACCGCTTCGGCGCCCAACTCGGTGATTGCCGAGCGCTTCTCGTCGGATCGGCCCAGTGCGCTGACGTGGTGACCGGCCTCGACGAGGCGGCTCACCATCGGACGACCCATCCGTCCCGCGCCGATGAATCCGACTCTCACCGTGGATGTTCCATGAGCGCCAGCGTCGCGTCCGCGGCGTCCAGTACGGCCCCACCGTCGACGGTCTCCGACCCGGCGACGTCGGCGAGCAAGCGGACGTCCTTGCGCAGCAGGGCACCGGCCATGCCGGCAAGCCGAGCCAAGCCGGCGGTGTCACCGCCAAGCACGTTGAGCGCGAAGCTGTTTCCACTGCCACGCGAGATCACCTCGGTGAGCCGTTCGGGTGAGACGCCGAGGGACTCTCCGAGCGCCAGCGTGGTTGCCGCGGTGCCCAGGTTGGCGGTGAACAACAGGTTGTTCAGCAGCTTGGTGGTCTGCCCGGAGCCCAACGCGCCCAGGTGCACGATCGGGTCGGCGTAGCTCGCGAATACCGGGCGGCATCGTTCGACGACCTCGTCGTCACCGCCGACCATGACCAGGAGCCGGCCCTCGGCGACCGCCGGTGCGCCGCCGCTCACCGGCGCGTCGATCACCGAGACGCCCTGTGCGGCAGCTTTTTCAGCCAACTCGTGGCAGGTCTTCGGGTGCACCGTGCTGTGGACGGCAATCACGCCACCCGGTTTGAGACCGGCCAGTACTCCGCTCTCGCCGGTGGCCACCTCTACGACGTCGGCATCACCGACCACGCACAGGCAGACGAGGTCGCTTGCGGCGGCGAGTTCCGCCGGTGATCCGGCAACCGTGGCGGCGGTGTCGGCGAACGGTTCGAGAGAGGTCGGTCGGCGTGCCCACAGTGTCGTCGGGAAACCGGCGTCGATGATTCGTGCGGCCATCGGTCCGCCCTGGCTGCCCAGGCCGATGAACCCGACGTCCATCAGCGTGTCTCCAAGGCGCTGACGCATTCGTCGGCGAACGAAAAGACCGTTGAGTGGTAAGCGGCGGCCGTGTGCCCGAGGCTGATGTTGTGCCCGGCCCCGGGTTGTGCGCTGACCTGAAACCGGGGTGCATTCGAGAACATCGATGCGATCTCGGTCTGCGCCGGCGGATCGGCCTGCCAGACCTTCTCGTGCTCGGCGACGCTGAACTGCACGGGAATCCGCACACCGGGTGCGAGTGCCGGGAAGTCCTGACGCGCCCAGTTGGACACCATCTGATCCTCGTAAGGGGGAGCGCCTGGATAAACCGTTGCGCCACTGAGCACTTCGGGCGGGTACAACTCGGTCGGATGCCACAACAGTTCACGCAGGCCGCTCGGACGGTGTTCCCGGGTGGCGGTTTTCAGGATCTCCCGCGCCGCGGGGTGGTAATGCCGACCGGTGCCGGACAGTTCCATACCGATCAGGTCGGTGCGCTGTTCGGCAGGTCCTTCGGCGGCCATTCGTATTGCGAGCTCGCATCCACCCGAATGCCCCATCAGGAAAAGGCCGGCTCCGCGGGGCTTTTCGCCCAGCACGCGATCGACAGCACCATAGGCCAACCGAACCCGTTGCGCGGGTTCGGCCACCGCGTCCGGGTAGGCGGCGGAGCTGCCGTAGCCGGGACGGTCGATCGCCACCACCGTGTACCCGTGCTGCGCGCCCGTGCGCAGCAACGACAACTCAGGATGGCCGGGGCAATCGAAATACAATGCGGTGGTGCCTCCGCCGTGAATGGCGACGATGACCGCCCGTGGGCTCGGCGCCTCGGCGACCAACGCGGACATCGGCACACCGTCGACGATGACGAGCCGCGGCTGAACGGTCGCCGCGTCGCGGGCGTCGTGGTCATACGCCGCTCCTCCTCATCGCTGCGCTCTGAATCGTCGCCAGCGCGGCGGACTCACCGATCGGCCCGCAGCAGCAGTACTCCGCTCGGCGTCAGGCCGCCACTGCTGACCACACCGACGCGGGCGTCGACAACCTGACGATCGCCGGCCTCGCCGCGTAACTGGGTGATCGCTTCGTGCATCAGACCCATGCCGTGAGTTCGGCCGTGCGACAACTGACCGCCGTGGGTGTTCAACGGGAGCTGACCGTCGCGGGCGATGTTCTTGCCGCCGTCCAGGAAGTCGCGTGCCTCGCCGATGCCGCAGAATCCCAGTGCTTCGATCCAGGACAGACAGTTCATCGTGAACCCGTCATACAGCTCGGCGACATCGACGTCCTGCGGCTTCAGCGATGTGCGCGACCACAGGTGTGCGGCCTGCCCCAGCACCTGCGGCTCGTGGGTCAATGTGCTTTGGTCCCAATCGATTCGCTCGATGATCTGGGTACCGACGGCGTCGACGTAGACCGGTGGTTTGGCGGTGTCCTGGGCGGCGTCGACGGCGGACACGATCACGGCGATCGCGCCGTCGCAGGGCACGTCGCAGTCGTAGAGCCCGAACGGTGAGGTGATCGGCCGCGCGTTGAGGTAGTCGTCCATCGTCATCGGCGTTCGGTAGACCGCCGTCGGGTTGAGTTCGGCGTTGGCACGCTGGTTCAACGCGATCCAGCCCAGCGTTTCCTTGGTCGTGCCGTAGCGGTGGAAGTGACGTTGCGCGTTCTGTGCCAACGTGTGTGCCGCAGAGGTGGCGCCGAACGGCAGCAGCCAGTCGGCTCGGCGTCCGCCCGACGGGACGATCTTGCCCTGCTTTATCTGCTCGTTGAAGGTGGCTTCCCACAACGTCCGGAAGCACAGCACGTGCCGGGCCAGCCCGCCGGCGACAGCGAGCATGGCCGCAATCACCGAGCCACCGGGGCCGAACGTTTCCATGCCGCCGTTGTGCCACGTCGGCCGGATACCCATCGCGGCCTCCAACGCGGTGACCCCGCCCTCGCCGAACCCGCCGAACATGCCGCCGCCCGGATACGTTGAGAGACCGTCGATATCGTCGATGGCCAGGCCGGCATCGGCGATCGCCGCTTCGCAGGCCGCGACGGTCAGCGACAGCGGCGGCACCATCAACCGCCTGCCGATTTCTGACATGCCGATTCCGGTCAGCGCCACCTTGTCTTCGAATTTCTCCGCGGTGAGCATGGGTCGGACATACTCGCCGAAGCGCGCCGGCTCGATCTCGTCGATCGGCAGCGCGGCAAGTTCAGCGTCGTCGACCAGACGGAACAGTGGCAGCCAGACGTCGTCGTCGTGGGCGAAGACGACCTCGACCTGCCGGCCCAATTCCAGTTGACCGGGGTCGCAGTCGATGATGTTGGTGGTCAGCCGAACTCGGGGATCCTCGGCGATGGCGACCTGCGCGACGACATACGGCGCGGGAAGGCCGGGCAGGCTGAATCGTTCGTTGATGGTGAACCCGGCCAGCGTCGCGCGACCCGACACCGCCCGCACACCGAGGTTGTGTGAGCGGCAGTACCGGCAGACCGGCGCGGGCGGGTGGATCAGCGCGGCGCAATCGGCGCACTCCTGCAGGCGTAGCTTGCCGTCGGCACCCGATTTCCAGAAGAACTCATTGTCATCGGTGATCAGCGGAAGCGGTCGCCCGGTCAACGGGTGAACCCCCACTCCGCCTCGTTCGCTTCGGTTTTCAAGCTCTCGGCCGCATCGTCCGCTCCGACCGACCGGCCATGGGGCTCGGTGTCTCGGTGCTCGTCCCACTCGGTGATCGCGTGCACCGGGCAATCCAGCAGCGCCCGCATCACAGCATCGCGATCGTCTTCGGCGACCTCGCCGTTGCCTTCCAGCGACGCGTATCCCCAGTCGTCGAGCGAGAAGTACTCCGGCGCGTGCTTGGCGCACAGCCCGAAGCCGTCGCAGATCGTGCGGTCCAGACGAATTTTCACAACGCCTCCACCTGGTAGGGACGATCTGCTGTGAAGGCCCCCAGTTGGCATGTTGCACAACCATTGTCGAGGTGAGCCGCGACGAGGTCGGGGAATGTCGCCAGTAGGCTCGCGGCGATGTTGGTCGCGGCGTCCAGAGTTGCGCACGCGCCGCGTCCGCGAAGCACGACCGACCACCGACGCAACCGCGCCACGTCCTCGTCGGTGGCGACGCCGTCGCGCAGCGCCCCGGCAACCGCGGCCATTGCCGCGGTCCCGTTGAAACAGGAACCGCACTGCCCCGCGTTCTCGCGGTCGAAGTAGGCCAGTACCGACGCCGCAACGGCGAGCGGGCAGTCGTCGGTGATCACGGTGATCGCGCCATTGCCCAGGCCGCTGCCGAGGCCGCGCAACGACTCGTGGTCGAGCGTGGCGTCGAGCACGGTGCGGTCGAGCAGCCCGGCGAAGTAGCCGCCCATCAACACTCCCCGCACGCGGTCGGGCGAAACACCATGCAGAGCAAGAAGTTCAGTGAACGCCAGACCGTGCGGCACCTCGTAGAGCCCCGGTGCCTGGCCGGCGCCTGTCACCGTGACCAGGAAGCTGCCCGGCGACGCTGATGTGCCCAGCGAACGGAAGTCAGCAGCCCCGTGCCGTTGCACGAACGGCAGGGCGGCCAGCGTCTCCACATTGCTCACCAATGTGGGCAGTCCGCCGACGCCTTCCTGAAATGGCCGCGGTGGCTTGTCCGTTGGCTTGACCGGCCCACCGTTGAGCGCACGAACGGCGGCCGTTTCCTCTCCGGCGACGTAGCCGGGCTCGACCGTGTGCACCTCGACCGAGATGCCGCCGAGTACATCCGGCCCCAGCTCAGCCAACGCGGCGTCGACGCTGTGCGCCGAATCGGCATCGGAGACATAGACGTATGCGCGGTGCGCGGCCACCATCAGCGCTGCAAGCCGCAATCCGTCGAGGATCAAATGCGGGCGGTGGCGCAGCAGCCACCGGTCCTTGATCGAAGCCGGTTCTCCCTCTTCGCCATTGGCGACTACGACGGCGCCGCCGGCGGCACGTGCGTTGTCGCGGACCGCGAGCGCCTTCACCGCGAACGGGAAGCCGGCCCCGCCACGACCGAGGAGTCCACTGGACTCGACTTCGTCGAGCAGCTGGTCCGGTCCGGCAAGTGGCTGGTACCCGCCGAGCGCTTGATAGGCGGCGAGGTCTTCGCGGTCCCGACCACCGAGCAGTCGCGGCGTCAAGCCGGGCGACGAGCCGAGGGTGATGGCCGGTGCTGCGCTGGTCTCCATCAGTTGGCTCCCGGCATCAGAGTTAGGCTTGCGGACATGCGAACCGCAGTCGTGCGCATCAATGTCGACCCCGACAATGCGCTGGCGCCTGCGCAACTAACGGAGGGCATGGCCGCGCTCCTCGAATGTGCCGGTCGCGTGGGTGGCGATGTCATCATGAAAGATCTCGGCGCCATGCCCGCCGGTCGTCGCGAGGTGGAGTTGTTGATCAGCTGCGACCATGCCGACTCCGCCAAGGAGACGGCGATTCGACTGTGCAGCAAAGCCTTTGCGACCGAGCCGATTCCAGGGGTGATCACCTTTGTCAGCCGGGGAACCGATGACGATGCGCACGGTGTGTTGGCCGGATTCGGCCTCACCGGCGACATCGTCCGGACGCCCGGCGATGACGGCTTCGACATCGTCGACGTGACGTTGCAAGAAGCCGATCTCGAGCGCATCCCGGAAAGTCGGGTCCATACGGCGCTGGAGGCGTCGCTGAACTGCGAGGTCCGCATTCGCACGGTGTAGCCGCATCAGGATCCCAGGAACTTCAGGATCGGCGGGGCCGCCTGCACCCAGGTGTCAAACATGTTGAAGTGCGTCACTTTGCCCTGCGCACGCTCCTCCGACGCGCGCTCCCAGGCGTCCTCCGGCCACGGCGGGTCGATCAGCTTGGAGCCCTTGATCAGACAGCTGACTTCCAGGGAGGTCCGCTTCGGGTGATCCATGTCATTCTCGCCACCACGAATGATCAAGGTGGGGACCTTGATTCGATCGAACATCTCGTCGTCGACACCCGGAATCGTCTGGCCCGGCTTGGAAACGAAGGCATTGAGCCAGCGCAGCATCACCTTGAGGAACTCGTCGGGGTCGAAGTCCGCGAAGCGCTGCTTGTTGGCCGGGTTCTCCTCGATGCGCTCGCGCCATTCGGTCACCTTCGCCACGCCGTCCATTTTGGTGCCGCGCACCGCGAGAATGCTGGGGATGATGTAGAAGGAACCCAGCACGAAGGAGCCGTAGATGCCGCCGACGATGTTCCACACCACGAGCTTCTCGACCATCTCGGGGTAGAGCATCGTGGTCAGCATGGAATCCCTTGCGCCACCGGAGCCGCCGGCGAGAATGCACCGGTCGAAGCCCAGCCCGGTTACCAGCTTGTGCAGGGTCTCAGCGCGCATGTGCGATTCACTCTGCCCGTAGAACTGGACGTCGGAGGCGCCGCAGTTGGGCCGGTCCCACAACAGCACCCGGTAGCCGCCGGCAGCCAGGGCCTCGGCCAGCGGGCGCAGGCCGGGGATCTCCTTGCTGAACCGGCCACCCGGCGTCAGTGCGATGAGATCGCCTGAATCACCGAGGATTTCGTAGACGACGTTGCCACCGTTAACCTCGATAGAGGACACAGATTCTCCTGTTTGGTCAGGCCTGTACCAGGACGTCGTTGCCGACGACTCGAACCGGGTAGGTACGGATGCTCCATTCCGGCTTGACCGTGGTCGTGCCGGTTGCCAGCTCGAAACCCCATTGGTGCCAGGGGCAGTAGATGTACTCCTTGTCGCGCACCATGACCGCGTCGCCGGGCGCGGACTCGTCCACGATGGTGCGCCCCCGGGCGCGCCCCGAGCACAGCGGGCCGCCTTGGTGCGGGCAGTAATTCGCGATCGCGTAGAAGGTGCCGTTGACGTTGTAGACGCCTACCCCATGCCGACCGATCGGAACCAGTTTGTGCTTGCCCGAAGGGATCTCGTCGACGGTGGCGACAATGTGCTCACGGCCCTGGGCGAGACGCGGCTCGGGCCGGGTGGTTTCCGGCCCTGTTTTCTCGGCAGACAACTCAGAGCACCCGGACTTGACCTTCGAGGACGGGAACCGTCTCCGGAAGGTGATACGTCGCAATGCCGTTCTTGTACATCACGGCGTCCCGGGCGTGCTTGGGCAGATGCTTGACCAACCAGCGCGGGTCGTCGAACGTCCAGTGCGGGTAGTCCGAGGAGAACAGCAGGATTTTCTCGCACTCCATCCACTCCAGGGCGCGGGTCAGCTCGGTCTTGTCTTCCGGGTAATCCAGCGGCTGGGTGGTGAACTTGATGTGATCCTTGACGTACTCCGACGGCTTGCGCTTGATGTCCAGCCACGACTTGCGTGCCTCGTAGATCGCGTCCATCCGCCACATCAGCGGCAGGATCCAGCTGAAGGCGTGCTCCACGAACACGATCCGCAGCGTCGGGAACCGGTCGAAGACGCCGTCGAACACCAGGCTCATCACCTGGTTCGCCGCCAGCAGCGAGTAGGTCACCATGAAGTCGTGGTTGTAGCTGGGGTACCCCACCGGCGGGGCCGGAAGCTCGTCGAAATGGCTGCGCGACAGGTGGCAGCTCACCGGCATGTCGTGCTTGGTGGCTGCGGCCCAGATCGGGTCGTATTTCGGATTGCCCCAGGGCGGTCGCGGCTCGGCCTTGATCAGGATCTGCGCCATGAAGGGATGCCCGGCCCACTTCTCGATCTCCGCGAGCCGACTCTTCGGGCTCCTCGATGGCGGCGCAAATCGAACCGCGCCACCGCTCGTGCCAGTTGTTGTGGCTGTCCAGCCAGTGATTGGCCTGCCAGTCGTTCAAGGCGACCGCCATCGCGTGCTGCGCCTCGGGGAGGCGGGCCGGGTAGGCGGCGGGTTCCAGAATGCCGATGTCGGAACCCGCTTCCATGATCAGCTGCCGGAACGCCATGTCCGGGTCGCTGCCGGGGAACTCGCCGTTCGGCGGGAATGCGTCGGTGCGCATCGCGTAAGCGTGCGCGTAGTCGGGGGCGTCGTAGTAGATCTGGTCGCCCACATCGCGACTCAGAAAGTACTTGCTGCGCCACGGCTCGGGGATGTACTGGATGAGTCTCGCCGCGCTTGGGCGTCGGATGGACGTCCGAGTCGACGCACCGGACGGCGATGCGCTCGGCGGCCGGAACACGCTCTTGAGAATGGGTCAGCGTCATCTCGATCTCCTCGCTCTCCCTGGGTTGCTTCTATTCTGCGACTAGCCGGTCGCGAGAGCGGCCGAAACGTCGATCCCGTACAGGTCGGCCGCGTTGCGCCAGCACAGCTTCTCCCGCTGCTCGTGCGGACAGCGCCTTGGGCAGTTTGGTGATGTCACCGCACTGCCAGTGCGGGTAGCTCGAGCCGAACATCACCATGTCGTCCTTGCCGGTGAAGCCGAACCACTCGCCGGCGAAGTCGGTGTCGCCGGGTCCGTCGAGGCTGCCCTGGACGAAGTAGATGTGTCCCGGCAGGTATTCGCTGGGCATCCGGGGCGCCCACGGGGTCTGTTCGAGGTGCGGCCGGCCGAAGGTGTCCATCCGCCACATGAAAGGCGTGATGAAATCCGCGGCGCCGTCGCCCCAGACGAACTTCAGGCCGGGGAAGCGTTCGAAGACGCCCTCGGCGATCATGTTCATCTGGTGGTACAGGTAGTTCAGCGCCATGAAGCTGACGTAGTGCTCGTAGACGCGGGTGTTGCCGTTCGGGGTGGGCGGATTGGCGATGCCCGAGCCGACCTCGATGTGCGCGGCCACCGGTAAGCCCGCATCGACCGCCGCTTCCCACAGTGGCCAGAACTGCGGCTTGCCGTAGACCTCCCGGGACTGCAGCGGGACGCCGATCTGGACGACGCGAGGGTGCGTGCGCCATTTCTCGATCTCTTTCAAAGCCCCCGCGATGTCGTCGGGGTTGACCCGGATGGTGCCGCGGAACCGGTCACCGAACTGGCTGTGCTCCAACCACTTCGACACCATCATCTCGTTGTGCGCGGCGTGCAGGGCGGTGCCCAGATGGCGGTCCGGCATGATGCCACGCGCCATCGGGTGCAGAACTGCGATGTCGACGCCGCGGTTCGAAAAAAGCTCGTTGCCAACGAATTCCGGGTCCGAGCCCGGGTACTGGCGTTCCGGTCCCCGGGTTTTGGGTGCGTACTCGCCGCCCGGGGCGCCGTACCAGTCCATCTCGTAGTCTGGGAAGCCGCGACTCTTGAACGGCTCGCGCAGAACCGAGCGCAGTTCTTTGTTGGACGAGAAGAAGATGTGCACGCTGGCGTCGATCAGCGGCGTGCGCGTCCCGTCCGGGTGCTCGATCACCTAAACCACCCTTCGCGAATAGGCCGACTGCTTCGAGTGTGCGAGCAGTCTGATAGCCAAACTAACATCCCCGTTCACCGCTAATCAACGGGTTTCCCGTAAGCATTTCGATTATTCATTGCGCCTGATAGTGGCCATAATTGGACGCTACGCGATGTAATTGCTGTTCTTCGCTAGCGATAATATCATTCTCCCATTTCGGAGCGGCCGACAGTGACGCCGGCGGCCCGTTCGATCGGTTTGATCGCGGACGTGAAATCGGAGTCGGCGCCCTCGTCGGTCAGGGTGGTTTCCCAGAGTCGCGCGACGGCCTCGGCAATCTCGACGGGCACACCGAGCTCGTTCGCCTCCTCGAGATAGAGCCGGACATCCTTGACCATCAGCCCGGTGGCGAAGCCGTAGTCGAACGTGCGCGGAAGTATCGCCCGCGGGAACTTGTCGCGGCTTGCGCTCGTCGCGCCCGAGCCGGCGTTGAGGACGTCAATCATCACACCCGGATCGAGGCCCGACTTAGCGCCCATCACAACGACTTCCGCTGTCGCGACCAGAACGGTGGCTGCCAGGATGTTGTTCATCAGCTTCATCGTCTGGGCCGAACCGGGCTTCTCGCCGACGTGCATCGGCCGGCCCAACGTTTCCAGCACCGGCCGCAGTGTCTCGAACTCGGAGCGGGGTCCGGACACCATCAGTGCAAGCGTTCCTGCTTCGGCTCCGCCGACACCGCCGCTGACCGGGCTGTCCATCGCGACGGTGTTACGTGCGGCGAGCAGATCGTGGATGCGCACTGCGGTGGAACTGCCGATCGTCGAGAGGTCGACGTAGCGGCGGACTCGATCGCCGTCGATGCGGGTGGCCACGTCGAGCGCCACCTGTGGGGAGGGCAGGCTGGCCATCACGGTTTCGGCGACGTCGGCGACCTCGTTGGGGGACGAGGCCGGCCGCGCCCCGAGTGCGACCAGTCGATCGACGGCTTCACCGCGGGTGTCGAAGGCGACGATGTCGTGGCCGGCGTCGAGCAGGCGCCTTGCCATCGGAAAGCCCATGTGGCCCAACCCGATAAACCCGATGTCCATCATCGCCGCCTACCTCACGCCGGCTGGATTCCATTCCGGCGAGATTGTCACTGTGCTATTAAGAGAATAGTATTCTCACAGCACGTTGACTGATCTAAGGAGTTGGCCGGGATGCTGCTGGAATTCGACGCTGATCAGCGGCTCTGGCAGGAAACCGTGCGCGACGCCGTCGGCAAACAGTGCCCACCGGCGCTGGTCAGAGGGGTTGCCGAAGACGGCGTCGACCCGGCCCCGGTCTGGAAGGCCTACGTCGAGCACGGCTGGACCGAGATGAACGACCCGAGAACGCCGTCGAGCTGGCCATCGTGCTCGAAGAACTGGGACGCGCCACCGATCCCACCCCGTTTCTGGCGACCATGACCCAGTTCGCGCCGCTGGTCGGCGACCGGTTCGACCCGCAGGCATCCGGCACCGCCGTCTACAGCGGGATCACCGTGCACCGCGACGGCGAGGAGTGGGTGCTGGACGGCACCGCGCGGCACGTACTGGACGGCGACCGCGCGGAGTGGCTGGCGGTGGTCACCGATGCCGCGGTGTTCGTCGTCAACGCCGACGACGCGGGCGGGCAGCTGTCCAGGCGACGCAGCGCCGTGCTCGACCCGGTGCTGCACGTCGCCGACCTGACCTTCAGCGGACTGCGGGTGCCCGATTCGGCGCGGGTGCGCGTCGACACCGAGCGGGCGCATCACGTCGCCCTGATGGGCATGGCGATGACGATGGTCGGTGCGTGCCAACGCATTCTGGACCTGGTCCTCGACCATGTGCGCAGTCGCCACCAGTTCGGGGTGCCGATCGGATCGTTCCAGGCGGTCCAGCACAAGGCGGCCGACATGCACGTCGCGATGGAGCGGGCGCGGGCGCTGGCCTATTACTCGGCGCTGACGATAGCCGGGACGACCCGCGCCGGCGGCTGGCCGCCGCGATGGCGAAAGCGGCTGCGGGCGAATGCCAGTCGCTGGTGTTCCGCCACGGCCTGCAGCTGTTCGGCGCGATGGGCTTCACCTGGGAGAACGACCTGCAATTCGCGTTGAAGCGGGCCAAGGCCGGCGAGCTCATGCTCGGCGGAACCGCCGAGCACCGGGCGAGGGTTACCGAGGAGTACCGTGCAGCTCACCTTTGATCCAGACGTCGAGGCATTCCGCGCGGAGTTCGTCGCGTTCCTGGACGAGCACGTGCCCGCGGCCGCGGCCGAGGCGCTGGAACGGCCGAAGTCGGTGTCGCACATGCCGGATTGGGCCCGCCGCTGGCAGCGCCTGCTGTTCGACAACGGCTGGCTGCTGCCCACTCAGCCGCCGGAGTTCGGTGGCCGCAATGCCACGGTCTTGCAGCAGTACGTGTACCTGGAAGAGCTGTGCAAGCGCCGGATCTATCACAGCTTCAACCCGCAAGGCGTGAATATCATTGCGGCGTCGCTGATTTCGTTCGGCAGCGACGAGCAGAAGCAGCGCTGGGCGGTGCCCATCCTGCGGGCCGAGATCACCGCATCGCTGGGGATGAGCGAGCCCAGCGCCGGTTCGGATCTGGCATCGCTGCGGACCAAGGCGGTGCGCGACGGCGATCACTTCGTGGTCAACGGCCAGAAGGTGTGGACGTCGGGTGCTCACGATGCCGACGTGCTGCTGACGTTCGTGCGCACCGACCCGGATGCGCCTAAGCACAAGGGAATCAGCGCGCTGGTGATCCCCACCGATACCCCCGGTGTGACGCGTCGGCCGTTCCCGGATATCTGCGGCCAAGACAACTTGGACTTCAACGAGGTGTTCTTCGAGGACGTGAAGGTGCCTGCGGAGAATCTGGTCGGGCCGCTCAACCAGGGCTGGGGGGTGGCCAACGGCTCACTGGGCCACGAGCGCACGATGATGTGGCTCGGGTTCGCCGATCGGCTCGACAACGTCATCATCCGACTTCCATCCGGCGAACGCCCTCGAGCGTGACCACTACGCCACCGCGATCATGGACCGCGCAGGCGCTTCGGCTGCTCGGATCGGTGGCGCTGGCCCGGGCCGCCCGCGGCGAAGAAGACGTGCCTGCGCTGTCGGTGCTCAAGCTGCTCGGCTCGGAAGCCGAGCGGCAAGCGTGCGAAAACGCCTTGTCCGCAGCGGGATCCGACGGTTTACTGCACCCGGCGCTGACCGGACCGTACGAACCGATGAACCTCGACCACTACTTCGGCAGCTGGTTCGAGCGCTACGCCCGCAGCTTCTCGGGGACCATCGCCGGCGGCACCTCGGAAATCCAGCGCAACATCATCGCCCAGCGAGTGCTCGGACTGCCCGCTCGCTGAAGCGTCGCGACCTCAGTACCGGACGAGACTGAACGGCCAGCTGGCGGTGCCGCCCGGCGCGCCACCACAGCCGGCGTCGAACGTGGAATCCACCGAACCGGTCAGCGTCACCGCATCCCACGTGTAGGTGTCGTGCGAGGGCAGGAAGTAGACCGTGCAGCGCACACCGTCGGGCACGTCGACGATCATCGTGTAGCGGCCGTTGGCCAGATGTGCAACGGCGTACCACGGCGTCGCTTGGCCGTTGGGCCTGGGCTGGGCCTGATCCTGGAGGCAGTCAGCGGGGTGACCTGGCTCGCACGGCCGGACTGTCCCATAGCCACGAGTGGCCCGGGTCGCGCGGGGTCTGCACTTCGTAGTTTCCGTACGGCATCCCGGCGTGGGCTACCGGAGCCAGCGTCACCGCGGCTGCCATCAACGGAATGCTCAGCGTCAACGACTTCACGTCCTGCCCTTCCGTTCGTCTCCTCGAGACCTGGGTCGGCTGAATATAAGCCGTCTGGTCGCGGCCTTGCGTGGTATTGCCAAGTTAAGTGCCGCCGGAGCGAATCGTTCAGTCGATGACTGCGGTTTCCTTGCGCTCGGTGATCGGCAAGGCCAGTTCCTGCTCGTCGCAGATCCGCTGGAGCTTCTCCAGGGTCTCGTCGAGGCCCGCCCCGAGCCGGCTGCCCGGCGTGAAGGTGGCCGGCAGGTTTCGCATGCCCTGAATGACGCCGATGGTCTCGTAGTGCACGGTGCCTTCGGGGTCGCACACGTAGTCCGGCATCCGGTCGAGCACCGCGGTGAGCATCGACTTGAACACCGTTCGCGCCACGTTGGAGCCGATGCAGCGATGGACGCCGAGGCCAAAGCTGAAGTGCCGGTTGCCTTTACGGTCCATGATGATCTTGTTCGGCTCGTGGAACACCGACGGGTCGCGGTTGGCCATCGCCCAGGAGATCCACAGCCGCTCACCCTCTTTGAACTGCGTCCCTTCGAGTTCCACGTCGTCGGAGAAGGTGCGTCCATCACCGGGCGCCGGCGTGTAGTAACGCAGAAATTCCTCGGTAGCGGAGTCGAGCAGGGTGTCCCGCTCGCGGCTGAGCCGCTCGCGCTCATCGGGATGCTGCGACAGCCACTCCATCGAGTGCGCGGTCAGCGCGGTGGTGGTGTCGAACCCGCCGCCGATGACCAGACCCGAGGTTGCCCATGATCTCGAGGTCGGGCGCGGGTTCGCCGTCGATCCGCATCTGGATGAGCCCGTTGACAATTCCCGGCCGCGGATTCTCGCGGATCTCGACCATGTTGTTGAGCAGATCCAGACCCATCTGCCGATGCATGGCGACAATCTTGTCGATGTCGGGGGAGTGCTCCGGGGTGTAAACCGATGCGTGAACCGGTTCGCTGTAAATCGCCCAGTTCTTCAGCGGGATGCCCAGCATCGCCAGCGTCAGTACGGCGGGCACGATGTTGGCGAGATCGTCGACGAAGTCGATGCGGCCCTCTTCGATCTTCTCGTCGAGGCAGGCGCGGGTCACCTCGTCGATGAACGGCACCCAACGCTTCACCGCCGCCGGCGACAGGTAGGGGTTGAGCACGGTGCGGTAGATGCGGTGCTCGGGCTCATCCATCTCCAGGATGCCGCCCCGCACGCCGCTCGCGCGCTTGGCCTTGGGGATCGAAATACCTTGGTAGCCTTGGCGTTCGCCGTTGATGTCGTGGTCGTTGGAGACAACCGGGCAGCGGGCGAGCTCGAATACCGCGCTGGCTGCCGCCGGCGACCCAGTGGCCGTCGTAGGTGTCGGTCCACGCGACCGGGCACTTGTCGTGGATCTCCTCGGTGATCTTCTCGAACTGGGTTCGGTACTCCGGGGTGTGCCGGTCGAAGTGATAGCGGTTCTTCTTGCGATCGCTGTCACTGACGACGTCGTCGACGCTCATGAGGTCTCCGTGATCAGAATGGCTTGCTCCGGGCAGGAATGCGCGGCTTCCCGGACGGCGTCTTCCTGGTCAGCCGCAACGTCTTCCGAGACGGCCGATGCGTGGCCTTCGATGTCGTCGAGCTCAAAGGACTCCGGCGCGATCATCGAGCACAGCGTGTGCCCCTGGCAGCGATCTGAATCAACGCGAACTTTCACAACATTTCCCTTTATGTGTTTCGGCCACCATTGACGCCGAGGATCTGGCCGGTGATGTAGCCGGCTTCTTCGGATACCAGAAACGCGCACGCCGCCGCGATGTCCTCGGGCTTGCCCATCCGGCGTACCGGCGTTGCCGCAATGGTCTTTTCGATGTCGCCGAGATTCCCGCGTTCCTCCGCGCTGCGCAGCATCGGGGTGTCGATGAAGCCCGGTGGTACCGCGTTGACGGTGATGCCGTTCGGCCCGTACTCCAGTGCCAGCGACTTGGTCAGCCCGTTGACGGCGGATTTGGCCGCGACGTAGTGCGACATGAAAGGAGCGCCGGAGTGGGTGCTGGACGAGGAGATGTTGACGATGCGTCCCCACTTGGCGTCGAGCATGTCGGGCAGCACGGCCTGGATCATGTGGAAGACCCCGTTGAGGTTGACGTCGATCAGCCGTTGCCAATCCGCGAACTCGATGTGGGCGAAGCGCTTGAACCCGTCGAGTCCGGCGGCGTTGACCAGCACGGTGACCGGGCCGGCTTGCTCGCGGATGCCCGACAGTGCGGCGTCGATCTGCGCGCGGTCGGTGACGTCGGCGGTGAACGCCAACTCGGTCTCGGACGGTTTGAGGTCGATGGTCGCGACCCGGAAGCCGTCTTTGCGGAGCCGCTCCGCGACGGCCAAGCCGATTCCGGAGCCGCCGCCGGTGACAACTGCCGTTCTCATGTGGTCACCCGGTCAGAGGACCGTCTCAGCCACAAAGAATCTCCCTTCCGAATATGAGAACCTTACTCTCACGCCGTGGGCACTCGCAAGATGGCTCAGAAAACGCATCCAGCCTGCGAAGACGCTGCAATCCGCAAGCACCCATATCCGCTACGAGTATGCCAGTCTCGTTTCTTCCGTTTCGTTGAATTCCAGTGTCCGGAATGTAAGATTCGCCCGGGATGAGAATGAAATTATCCCCATTCGGCAGGTTCAAGCAGTCCGGCGTCGCTCTACAGATGGGCATGGCTGGTTTGGAGGAATCTCTTGGAGCGCAAGACTTTTGTCGTGCCCGTGCCCGTGCCCGGAGCGGCCTGATGAGGCCGCTGGACGGTATCCGCGTCCTCGAGGTCGCGATGTACGGGTTCGTCCCGTCGGCGGGTGCGGTGCTGGCCGAGTGGGGCGCCGACGTGGTCAAAGTCGAGCACGCGGTGACCGGTGACCCGCAGCGCGGCCTGCGGCAGACCGGCTTGTTGCGGGTCGAGGGCGACCCCAACCCGAACATCGAGCACGCCAACCGGTGCAAGCGCAGCGTCGGCCTGGACATGTCGGTGCCCGAAGGCAAAGAGGTGCTCTACGAGCTGGCTCGCCGGTCGGATGTGTTCTTGACCAGCTTCCTGCCCGGACACCGCAAGAAGTTCGGCATCGACGTCGATGACATCCGCGCGGTCAACCCCACGATCATCTACGCCCGCGGCAGCGCCCTGGGCCCGCGCGGCGCGGAGTCGGAAAAAGGCGGCTACGACATGACCGCGTTCTGGTGTCGGGCCGGGACCGCCGCCACCATCACCCCGCCCGGAACCGAAGGCATGATCGGGCCGCCCGGGCCCGCCTACGGCGACACCATCTCCGGAACCAACCTGGCCGGCGGTATCGCGGCGGCGTTGCTCAAGCGCGAGCGCACCGGCGAACCGTCGATCGTCGACGTCTCACTGCTGGGCAGCGGCCTGTGGTCGATGGGACACACCGTCGCGTTGACCATGCACTTGAACCAGCGGATGGAGGCCTTCCCGCCCGGGGTGCACGGCTCTCCGATCAATCCGCTGGTCGGCCTGTATGCGACATCGGACGGCCGCTACATCTCGTTCGTGATGATGCAGGCCAGCAAGTTCTGGGCCGACGTCTGCCAACACATCGACCAGCCTGAGCTGGCCGACGACCCCGGTTCGACACCGACGAGAAGATCGCCGCCAACACCGCGGAGGCCGTGCAGATACTCAGCAAGGCCATCGCCACCCGCAGTCTCGCGGAATGGAGCGAACGCTTCGCCACCCTCGCCGGACCGTGGGCGCCGGTGCAGGACACCTTGCAGGCGGCCGGCGACGCTCAAGTCCGGGCCAATGAATATGTAGTACAGGCAGGCGAACTCGAACTGGTCGCCAACCCGGTGCAGTTCGATGTGGCCGCACCGGTCTCGGGGCCCGCGCCGGGGTTCGCCGAGCAGACCGACGAAATCTTGATGGAACTCGGGCTCGACTGGGACCGCATCATCGAGCTCAAAACTATCGGTGCCGTCACTTAATTCGGAGGTCCCTCAGTTGTCAATTTTCACTCCCGCCGCACACGGCATGGGTCATAATCGCCGGACGCTTCCAGAAGTGGGAGTTGCCCGGCCCGCGTTGCTCGGGTACGCCAACTCACGGCGAACGAGACGGAGGAACTGGCGTGGGGACGGTAGGCACTGATGGCGACTAAGGGGGCGGAGCGCTGGTCCACGGGGATCAGCTTGCCGAACGGTCTCTCCGGTGCAATGCAGGCCGTCGGTGGCCTGTTCGCGATGGGCGCCGACGCGATCAAGTTCGCGTTCCGCAGACCGTTTCAGGCACGAGAGTTTCTGGAGCAGTCCTGGTTCATCGCGCGCGTTGCGTTGGCTCCGACCTTCCTGGTGGCCATTCCGTTCACCGTCTTGATCAGCTTCATCCTCAACATTCTGTTGCGGGAATTGGGTGCCGCGGACCTCAGCGGTGCCGGTGCGGCTTTCGGCGCAGTCACCCAGGTCGGCCCGCTGGTGACGGTGTTGATCGTGGCCGGTGCCGGCGCGACGGCGATGTGTGCGGACCTCGGCTCACGAACCATCCGCGAAGAGATCGACGCGATGGAGGTGCTGGGCATCAACCCGGTCCAGCGCCTGGTGACGCCCCGGATGCTGGCCGCCGGGTTGGTCGCGCTATTGCTCAACAGTCTGGTCGTCATCATCGGAATCGTTGGCGGCTACGTGTTCTCGGTCTTCGTGCAAGACGTCAACCCCGGCGCATTCGCCGCGGGGATCACCTTGCTGACCGGGGTGCCCGAGGTGATCATCTCCTGCGTCAAGGCGGCGCTGTTCGGCATCATTGCCGGCCTGGTGGCGTGTTACCGGGGACTGACGGTCTCCGGCGGGGGCGCCAAGGCTGTCGGCAACGCCGTCAACGAGACCGTGGTGTACGCGTTCATGGCGCTGTTCGTTGTCAATGTGGTCGTTACGGCGATCGGCATCCGATTCACGACGAAGTGATGGTGGGGGAGATGCCGTGACGTTAGTGAGGACGTTGAGAGCCACGTATCCGCGCGCGTTCCGGGCGCTCGGCTACTGGCGCAGGCCGGTCGGCACTCTCGCCTCGATTGGTGACCACACCGTGTTCTACGGCAAGGCATTGGCCGGCATACCCTTCGCGGTCACTCGCTATGGGCGAGAGATCATCCGTCTGGTCGCCGAAATCAGCATGGGCGCAGGGACATTGGCGATGATCGGCGGAACCGTCGTCATCGTCGGTTTCCTGACGCTGGCCGCCGGTGGCACGCTCGCGGTGCAGGGCTACAGCTCGCTGGGCAATATCGGCATCGAAGCACTCACCGGATTCTTGGCGGCCTTCATCAACGTCCGTATCGCGGCACCGGTCGTCGCCGGAATCGGTTTGGCGGCCACCTTCGGCGCCGGCGTGACCGCGCAATTGGGCGCCATGCGGATCAGCGAAGAAATCGACGCACTGGAGGCGATGGCGATCCGGCCGATCTCGTACCTCGTCAGCACCCGGATCGTCGCGGGCATGCTCGCCATCACACCGCTGTACAGCATTGCCGTCATATTGTCTTTCCTGGCAAGCCAATTCACCACCGTGGTGTTGTTCGGCCAGTCGGGTGGCCTGTACAACCACTACTTCAATACCTTCCTGAACCCGATCGACTTGTTGTGGTCGTTCCTGCAGGCGGTGCTGATGGCCCTCGCCGTCCTGCTCCTGCATACGTACTACGGGTATTTCGCGTCAGGCGGGCCAGAGGGCGTCGGGGTCGCAACCGGCAATGCGGTACGTACCTCCCTCATCGTCGTGGTATCGGTAACGCTGCTGGTTTCGCTGTCGATCTACGGCTCAAACGGAAACTTCAACCTCTCGGGATAGGGAACACATTCCATGCCCCACAACGGGATACGCGCACTGACGGGACTGGTGACCGTCGCGGTTATCGCCGCGATCGTTGCCGTCGCCGTGGGCTTATTCCAGGGCAGCTTCACCGAAACCATGCCGGTGACCGTGCTGTCTCCACGGGCCGGCCTGGTGATGAACCCGGACGCGAAAGTGAAGATGCACGGGGTGCAGGTGGGCAAGGTTGCCTCGATCGAGTCGCGACCTAACGGTCAAGCCGTCCTGCACTTGGCGATGTATCCCTCCGAGATGCACCTGATTCCGGCCAATGTGCTCGTCGACCTCACATCGCCAACGGTGTTCGGCGCCAAGTTCGTCGAGCTGGTACCGCCGGCGGAACCGTCAGCGCAGTCCCTGCATGCCGGTCAGGTACTCGACAGTCAACATGTCACGGTCGAGGTCAACACGGTGTTCAAGCAGCTGACGTCGGTGCTGGGCACGCTCGACCCCGCAAAGCTCAACGAGACCCTCGGGGCTGTCTCGCAGGCACTCAGCGGGCGGGGCGAAAAGATCGGTCAGGCGTTCAGCGACCTCGACTCGTTCCTGGCAAAGTTCGATCCGTCCCTTCCCGCGCTGAGCCACGACATCGCAATGTCGGCGCCGGTATTCAGGGCCTACGGCGATGCGTCGGCGGATCTGGTGAAGACCCTTGATAACTCGGTGAAGATCAGTAAGACGATCGTCGACGAGCAACGCAACCTTGACGCATTACTGATCAGCGCGATCGGTTTGGCCGACGTCGGCAATGACGTCCTGGGCGCCAACCGGAAGGGGCTGACGAACGTCTTCCACCTACTGGCGCCGACTACCGATCTGCTCAACGAATACGCCCCGGCGCTGACGTGCACCTTGGCTGGCGACGCGGAGTTGGCGAGGACGCCGCCGTTGCCGGAACCGAGCATCGCGATCACGGCCAGTCTCACGTTCGGTTGCCGAACGTTATCGGTATCCGCAGAACTTGCCCAAGGTTGCGGCGACGGGCGGCCCCCATTGCATGAATCTTCCCAGGATTCCCTTCAACAGCAAGGCGAAGGTTCTCATCGCAGATACCGGCTCCAACCCGGTGGTGTACGGGAATCCGCAGTTGCTGCTCAACTTCGATGGCCTCAAACAGCTGTTGTATGGGCCGATTGACGGCCCACCGCGCAATCCTGCTCAGGTTGGACAACAGGGATGAGGGGCTCACTGGTCCCGACGCTGGTCAAGTTCGGTGTCTTTGCCGTCGTGATGTCGATGCTGACCTTGTTTTTGTTCTTCACCTTCGGCCAGTACCGCACCGGTGCGGTCACCGGTTATTCGGCGATCTTCAACGATGCGTCACGTCTGAAGGCCGGAGATTCGGTGCGGGTCGCCGGCGTCCGGGTGGGCACCGTCAACGGTGTTGCCCTGCAGCCGGACAAAAAGGTTGTGGTGAAGTTCGACGCGGACCGGTCCGTCGTGCTGACCGACGGCACCAAGGCGGCGGTTCGTTACCTCAACCTGGTCGGTGATCGGTACCTCGAATTGGTCGATGGGCCGGGGTCGACCCGGCGGCTGCCGGCCGGCGGGCAGATCAACGTCAGTCATACCGCGCCCGCGCTTGACCTCGATCTGCTGCTCGGCGGACTGAAACCGCTTATTCACGGCCTGAATCCGCGAGATGTCAATGCGCTCTCGTCAGCGCTGTTAGAAGTGTTCCAGGGTGAGGGCGGTAGCTTGCAGTCGCTGTTCAACAAGTCGACGTCATTCACGAATACGCTGGCCGACAACGACCAAACGATCGAGCATCTGATCGACAACCTGAACGTCGTGGCGGCAACCCTGAACAAGGACGGCGGCCAATTCTCCGGGGCAATCGATCGCCTCCAGAGGCTGGTGACGGGACTGTCGGACGACCGCGACACCTTCGGTCCCGCCATCGACGCGTTGAGCAACGGCACCCTCACGTTGGCAGACCTACTGGGCAAAGCAAGGCCACCGCTGTCCGGCACCGTAGAACAGCTCAGCCGGCTGGCCCCGAACCTCGATAACGACAAGGACCGCCTCGATGCCGCACTTCAGAAGGCGCCCAGGAACTTTCGCAAGCTGGTCCGGCTCGGCGTCTTCGGCGCCACCATCCCGTACTTCCTCTGCCAAATCACGATCCGTGGCACAGATCTGTCAGGCAAGACCGTGATAGCTCCCTGGTTCACGTCCGATGAGCAGCGGTGCGAGGAACCGGAACCGGAACCGGGGGGACACTGATGCTGAAATACCGCGGAACCGGGCTGATCAAAGCCGGATTCATCGGCGCCGTCCTGATCGGGATGCTCATCCTGGTGGGCCTGTCGCCCGATCGGATTGTGTCGCTGGCGACCGACGTCCGCTACCAGGCGATGTTCTCCGAAGCCGGCGGCCTTGCCACCGGCAACGCGGTAACTGTGT
>CAWFRR010000007.1:0-5806 GCA_963818285.1 uncultured Actinomycetota bacterium | reverse complement strand
CCAGGCGATTGCCTTGTCTAGGCAACGACGTCGAGGTGACGACTGTGCGGTTTGTTACGCCGCCACGGCGTGTCGCGTGAGAAACCGCACAGTCGCTGGCGGCGGGGCTTGAGCGGCGAAGACGTCAGTCGCTGAGCTTGATCAACAGCAACCAGGCGCTCGCCAGTCCTCCGATCGTCGCCGCGCAGACGACGGGCACCAGAACGAAGTCCGCCCAGGAGACACCGCACAACATCAGCACCCCGGCGACCGCCACACCGCCCGCGGTGAGCGTCGACGGATTGATCGCCTGAAGCGTGCGAGCCACCCGGCGCGGCGAATCGCTTTGTTGTGCAAGATGATCAAGGGCTATCAGCGCGAAAGCCACGAACACCGCCAGGATGACAAGCTCGACGCCGAGCACCCACTCAGGTTGGACCGGAATCGACCGCAGCAGCCCTACCAGCAGAAGCGCGGCGAAGATCACCAGTGTCTGGGCGGCCCTACCCCGAAGGTCTGCAGATTCGGCGATCCGCCCGGCATGGATGGATATTGCGACGAACAGCAGGCCGACGAGCGCACCAGCGGAGCCTCCGACGACAACCGCGAAGGTGTCCCATTCGTGCATGCCGCAACGCTAACAGCTCGGCTGACCTGCGTTGATTGGGTGTGGAGGCTCAGCCGCCTCGGGCCTCAATCATCGCCGACCGATTGACCTTGGTCGCGGCGCTTCTGGGTATCGCATCAACGAACTCCACCGTCTTGGGGACCTTGTAGGCCGCCAGCTTGGTCTTGGCGAAGGCGATGATCTGTTGCGCAGTCAATTGACGTGCCGGGTCGGTGGGCTCGATGACCGCGTGCACGCGCCTGCCCCACTCCGGGTCACGCAGGCCTAGCACGACAACGTCAGCGATGTCGTCATGTTCGGCCAGTGCGCTCTCGACTTCGGCCGGATACACGTTGGCTCCACCGGTGATGATGAGATCGGCACGCCGGTCGGTCACGTACAGGTAGCCGTCCGCGTCGAGGTGGCCGATGTCACCAGCCGACTGAAACCCGTCCGGCGTCGACGGGAGGGGTGGTGCGCCACCGTGATAGCGGAAGGTGGCTCGCAGCGGGGCACGCAGATAGATCTCGCCGAGCTCACCGGTCGGCACTTGATTGCCGTCGGTGTCCAAGATGCGGATTTCGGTGTCGCCGAACCCGCGGCCAACGCTCCCAGGGTGCTCCAGCCACTCATCACCCCGCAATGCGGTGACGCCGAAGTTCTCCGTCATGCCGTAAGCCATCACCACTTGTTGGGGGCTTAGCAGGTCAAACCACGTCCGCAGCAGCGCGTGGGGCATCACAGCGGCACCCTGCAGAATCCACACCACGCTGGATAGATCGCGTCCGCGCACGTCGGCCACTGCTGCGATGCGTGCAAGCATGGTCGGTGACGCAGTGAAGTTGGTCACGCGATGCCTTTCGATGGTGCTCAAGGCCAGCTCGGCGCTGAACTTCTCCAGCACCACTAGCCCGTCGCCACCGAGCAGGTAGAGCAATGTGTTGAAGCCGTTGGTGTGGTACATCGGCGCAGGAACCATGATGATCTGCGGCCGGGGCACAGGAGCCCACTGCGTCAGAAACGGCTCACTGTGTCGCGGTGTCCATAGCGCTGTTCGCGTGTCCAGGATGACCTTGGGTAGACCGGTGGACCCGCTGCTGCAGATCCCGTAGAGCATGGGTGAGACGGTCTCCGGCACAGCACTATCGGCTCGGCACGCGGCCCTGGCAACGAGACCGGCGCGATTGCGCTCGTCGATGACGACGGCGGGGCCGATCGCCGCCAGTAGTCGAGACCGTTCCCATTGGGGCAGATCCCACCGCACCGGGATCGGGACCGCCCCGATCTTCCAGCAGCCCAGAACCGCAAGTACAAGTTCTTGTGAGTTGGGAATCGCGATCGCGACGAAGGATCCCTGAGAGGCGCCCAACTCGACGAGTTCGCGGGCCCACTGGTTTGCACCCAAGTCCAGTTGCCCCCACGTCAGGACACGTTCATTGGCGTCCGCTGCCACGGTGACCAGTCCGATTCCATTGGGATCCGCCGACGCGATGTCACTGATGCGTGTGCCGAACGGCACGCCTTCTCCGGGCTCATCCACCGTTGTGGGGAACGAAGCGTCGTCAGGCACTGAGTCCATCCCACGTCTCCATCTCGGCCTTACCTCCGGTGATGGCTGACAGTCGCGGCGACGGTTACCCTCGGCCCCTCGATGCGCCGCGCTCGGTTTGTCGCGATGACATTACGCCCGAATGTCTCACCGAGTGCGAGGCTGGATACGTCGCCGACACCCCGGTCTACAGAAGAGGACGCCCGGGCCATGACGAAGTTGAAGTTCATCGAGTCGCAAAGCGACCACGACGGTCACCGTGTGGCTGAATCGGGCACCGGTCAACGCACTCAATTCGGAGATGTATGTCGAGATCCAGGAGGTGTTCGGCGACCTCGCCGACAAAACCCCGGCGCGAATGAAACTGGTGCGCGAGCCTTCTGGGCCATCTACGACGCACCCAACACTATCTGACCGGTGATACTTTCAACATCGACGGAGGGCGCTGCATGCGGCCGTGAGGGAGTCGCCTAGATGAGCGCCAGCAACAACCCATTGGCCGTCCGTCGACGGCTCGAGGAGCGCTACCGGCGGCTGCTGGAAGCGCGTCAGGTGCGGCCTGTCGCAGCAATCATCGCCCGGTTCAAAGAGATCGACGGCTTCACGTTGGGCGTCCTCGTCTCGGTCGAGCTGTTTACCACTGTCCTCCCCTTGATCATCATGGGATTCAGCTACCTCACCGGGTTCGCCGACAGCGCCAGCCCCGGCACCGTCTTCAGCCGGGCGCTCGGCCTCGTGTCGCCCCTGACCGAGCATGTCCGCGCCGCGTTCGGCCATTCGTCGGGTCTGAGGTCCAGCTGGACGTTCATCGGGGTCGCGGGTTTCCTCGTGTGGGGAATCCCGATGTCGATCACTATCGCCGGAATCTTCGCCAAGGCATGGCGCCGTCCGCAGTTCGGGTTGATCGGCAAGCTATGGCGGGGCATCGCGTGGTTCGCGCTGTACCTGACGATGCTCGCAGTTCGTGAACGAATCGCCTTCGGCGGCGATCACCACGGTGCGATAAGAGCTCTCCGCTTCGCGGCTTCCCTTGTGCCGGTCTGGATCTTCTGGTCGGTCACCCCCGCCCTCCTGGTCCGCGGCGGCGGCCGGGGCCGCATGTACCTCGTGTACGCCGGCCTCGCCGGGGTGGTGATCGATGGGACCATCCTCCCGCTCGCTGCGCGGATGTTCTTCCCGCCGTTACTCAGCGGTTGGGACGAGTTCGGCCCGATCGGTGTGGCGATGGCTTTGTTCATTTGGTGCGGGGTAATCGGAACGGGATGGGTTGCGACGGCGTGCGTGGGAGCGGTTCTGTGGGAGCGCACAGCCCCGTCCAAGACGGTCATCGAGTCACAGACAGACGAAGTCACGACTGCAGATTGAGCCTTGCTTCGGTGTCGGCGCCATCCACCACGAACGTGCGATTCATCAGTGTATGAGGACAATACGGCCGCCAGCGTGATTGCTATCCGCATTGACGGCGTCGCCAACCTGGTCGAAAGACACCGTGCGGCCGACGGGGCTGTCGAGCCGGCGGGCGGCGACCTTGAAGAGGAGATCGGCCAGCTTGTGCCCGCTCGGGGCGACGATTGTCGGAACGTACTCGGCGTCCGAGGGCATAGCCCGGGTTGCGGTGTCGGTGACCGAGGTGAACTTTCCACCCGGGCGCACCACGCCGGCGGCGACGGAAAGGTCACCGCTGATGTGAATGGCGGTGTCGACGCTGCCGCCAAAGAAGTCCCGCGCCGCCTGGATTGACTGTGTCGCGTTTGCGCCATCGGGGATGACGACGTCGGCCCCGAGCTGCCGTGCCAAATCCGCCTGCGCCGGCGGCGTGATTGCCGCGACGACGGCGCCGCGCGCCTTCGCCAGCTGGAGGGCGAACCCGCCGACCTCACTGACGGGACCGTGGATGACGGTGTTTCCGAGACTTGTCGCTCCGAGCACGCCGACCGCGTCCAGCGCTGTAATCCCAGCCAACCCCACACTGGCGGCCTGAGCGACGTCGACGCCGTCAGGGACCGGGGCAAGCAGTTCCGCCGGAACCTCCACCATTTCGGTGAAAGTTCCTGACCGCCCCGGCGCCAGCATTCCTGCTACGTACATGCCGACGTCGATGTAGTCCACGTCGTCGCCGACAGCGGCCACCCGGCCCACGAAGTCGCGCCCCAGCAGCACGGGCTCTGGCTGGCCCGTCAAGCCGGCGTAGCGCCCTTCAACCGCGGCTCGATCGAAGTCGTTCACGGAGGCGGCCATCACGTCGACCACGACTCCGCCGGGCGCGGCGATGGGTTCGTCGATATCGAACAAGCGCGGCGTGAAGTCCGGCCCGATCACTCCAACTGCTTTCATCGCTGACCCCGTTCCCTGTTGAGTGCTTTCGATCCGCTACTCGGTTAAACCATTAAGTGAGGTGGGAATTCCCGGTTCAAGAATTAAGTTAAAGTAAGGGTATGGGTACCTCGCACAAGACTCGGTGGCTGGACGCGCAGGAACAGCAGGTCTGGGCGCAGCTGTCCACGATGACCCTCAGATTGCAGCCGGTGTTGACCGCACGGTTGCAGCGCGAGTTCGGTATCAGCCAGTTTGAGTATCTGATCATGGCACGGCTGTCGGAGACGCCCGGATCGATGCTGCGGATGAGTGTGCTCGCCACGGTGTGCGGCAGCTCGCTGCCGCGGTTGTCCCAGGCCGTCGGCCGCCTTGAAAAGCGCGGCTGGGTATCACGTCATCCTGACGCCGAGGACAGTCGCTACACTGTTGCGGTTCTGAGCCCCGAGGGACTTCGCCGACTGCAAGAAGCCGCTCCTTCGCATGTCGACGCGGTGCGCGAGTTCGTCTTCGACCGGTTGACGCCGGCCCAGACTCGCCAGCTGGGCACGATTTGCCAGCGCATTCTCGATGGACTGCCCCCGGACGACAGTTGGCCTAGCACCATCACATCGTCCTGAGCGGTTCGCCCACCGCGTCTGGGTTCTACCTCTTCCTCTTCAGCGATCGCTACTCCTCAAGTGGTCTAGATCACTTGACTGCCCGGAATCGCAGCCCCGGGATCCGACTTGTACACACCAGGTTGTCACTTAAACATTGAAGTGACAGTGACCGGGAACAAGGAAGAGGAGCCAAATTATGAGCACCGTCACACCCCTGGTCGTGAGAATGGGCAGGTTGACTGTCCGCGCGGCACTGTCCACGATTTTCGCCGCGCTTGCTGTGGCCGCAATTCTCGCCGGCTCGCTTGCATCCTCGACTCCGTCCGCGAATGCCGCCGGCGACGCGTGTCCCGGCATCGAAGTCGTATTCGCCCGCGGCACGTTTGAGGCACCCGGTGTTGGCGCGACCGGGCAAGCGTTCGTTGACGCGCTCAACGCCCGCGTGCCAGGCAAAACGGTCTACGTGTATGCGGTGAACTACCCGGCATCGTTGGACTTCGGCCAAGCCGCCGACGGAGTCGCCGATGCCAGCAACAAGATTGAGACGATCGCGGCGAGCTGCCCGGACACCAAGATCGTGCTCGGCGGTTACTCTCAGGGCGCCGCAGTAGCCGGCTACACCACCACCAATACCGTTCCCGCCGGATTCGCTCTGCCAGCCGGTATCACCGGCCCGATGCCTGCTGCGATCGCGCCGCACGTCGCGGCAGTGGTGCTGTTCGGAACACCGGACACCTGGGTCCTGGACTTGGCCGA
>CAWFRR010000006.1:0-73555 GCA_963818285.1 uncultured Actinomycetota bacterium | reverse complement strand
GCTCCCGGCGATCTGCCCGCATTTCTCGACGCGACGTGGGAGCTCATGCCACAGGCCGTGTTCTACATCGAGGATGTGCAACGGCTGAACGGCATCGGCGTCGTCGTCGCGTACGCGGTGCACGGGACTACGGCAGAGGGCTTCGGCGCCGAGTGGCGTCAGATCGCCGTGCTGAAGATCGCGGGCGGTCGCGTGAGCCGCTGCGAGTTTTTCGACGAGGAAGACTTCGCCGCCGCGCTTGCGAAGTTCGAGGAGCTGAGCCCGCACGAGGGTCGACTGAAAAACGCGGCCAGCGAGGTCGTAGACCGCGTAAACGCGTACTTCGCCGCACGTGATTGGGCGGCGTTGAGGGCGATGATGGCGACGGACGTGGTCGACGAAGATCGTCGCCGGATCGCGAACGCCGGAGTCCGGCACGGTCTCGACGCGCTGGTCGGGGGCGTACAGACAGCGGCCGACTTGGGCGCACAGCACATAGCGTCGACCGTTATCGCGACCCGCGGAGATCGCCTCGCTCTCTGTCGTTTGCGCTACTCAGGTCGAGATCAGCGGCCCGAGGCGTTCTACAGCGAAGCGCTCGGCGTTGTGGAGATCGACATCGACAAGCGGGTGATAGTCCACGTCGCGTTCGACCTCGACGACGTCGACGCCGCCTTCGAGGAACTTGACGCCCGATACCTTGCCGGCGAAGCGGCCGCCCATGCGCAGACGTGGTCGGTCATCTCACGGGGTAATGCCGCAGCCAACCGAAACGCAACATTGCCGATGACGCCAGACTCTTCGATGATCGACCACCGGCTGCAGACGACGTTGAACGCGGACGGTTTGACCGCGTACGTTCGCGCCTCGTGGGACCTCACTCCGGAGCTCCACATGTTCATCGAGTCTGTACATCAGCTGAGCGACATCGGGACGGTTGTCACGCACGCGTCACGCGGGACCTCTCAAGACGACTTTGAAGCTGAGTGGCGGCAGATCACGCTCTTCACGCTCGAAGGCGATTTGTGCAACCGCTGCGAAATCTTCGACGAAGCAAACCTTGAAGCCGCACTCGCGCGACTTGATGAACTGCACCCGCAGACGCGGCGACTTGAAAACGCGGCAAGCCAAGTGGCGAACGCTTTTGGACGTATTCGCGTCCCGCCATTGGGACGCGATGGCCGAGACTATGGCTGACGACTTTTGCACGCACGATCGCCGTCGGGTTGCCAACGCCGGTGTCGTAACCGGTCGTGCTGCCCATATCGCCAACATGCGAGCAGTGGCCGAGGTCGGATTCGAGGGCCTTTCGTCGACCGTCATCGCGACCCGCGGGCAGCGCCTTGCGCTCATTAGCTTTCACACCTCGATGCGAGGCTCGCCACCCGGTGAGGTAATCGCTGATGTGGTCGGCATCGTCGAGATTGACGCCGACAACACGCTCGTCGCCGCCGTCCATTTCGATTCCGACGACTTTGACGCCGCCCTCGAGGAACTCGATGCCCGGTACCTCGTCGGCGAAGCGGCCGCGCACGCCGACATTCATGGTCGGTCATCTCAGAAATCCACGCTGGGTTCAACCGGCACGAACTACCCGCAACGACACCGGACTGGATTACATCGACCATCGGCCGCTCGTAACGATCGCCGCGAATGATCTGCCCGCATCCGTCCGAGCCGTCTGGGACCTCACGCCGGACATCAAAACCTACATCGAAGCCGTGCACCGGCTGAGCGACCTCGGAGCGGTCGTCACGCACGCAGCACATGGGATTTCGCATGAGGGCTTCGACGTCGAGTGGCGGCTCATCGACATCTTCACGTTTGAAGGCGACTTGGTCAGCCGCTGCGAGATGTTCGACGAGGCAGACCTCGACGCCGCACTCGCCGATTTCGACGAACTACACGCCCAAGCGCGACGATCCAGAAAACGCGGCAAGCCGAGGGTACGACCGCTTCTTTAGCGTGCTTTGCGGCCCGGGACTGGGCGGCGATGTTCCGACATGCATGGTCAGACGACAGTCTTCAGCGAGGATCGCCGTCGGTCGTGAACGCCGGGCTGTCGGCGACGGTCGCGATGCTTGATTACAGAATTTCGCGCGCTCACCGACTTCGGGGTCCTGATCGGAACTTCAGAACTCATCGCGACCCGCGGGCGAGCATCTCGCTCCTCAGCAGTGTCCGATGGTCGGCCATCAACCAGCGACCGCAGAGGCATTTCCAGAGCGAGGCATCTGTGCATCACCGAGATCGACGATCGACGAACGGATCGTGGCGATCGAATCATTTTCGACCCGGACGACATCGACGCCGCCTTCGCGGAGCTCGACACCCGATACCTCGCCGGGGAGGCGGCCGCCCACGCACACACTTGGTCCGTCATCGCAGCAGGCCTACGCCGCGTTCAACCGGCACGAACTTCCCGCGGCGGACTGGGTCGCCATCGATCGCCGGCGGGCTACGCCGTTCGAGTCCACCACCATGACCGAGACCCTCGGCGCCATTTGGGACCTCACGCCAGACCTGATCATCCGCATCGAGGCGGTGCATCGGCTCAGCAGTCCCGGAGCGGTCGTCAGCCATGTGCAACATGGAACCTCGCCAGAAGGCTTCGATGCCGAATGGCGGATGATCCAAGTGCTTACTGTCGACGGCGACCGGATCAACCACCGCGAAATCTTCGACGAGGCAGACCTCGATGCCGCGCTCGCGCGTTTCGACGAACTCAGCCCCCAGACGCCGCGGCTGGAAAACGCGGCAACCGGTTCAACGGCGCCTTGAGTCGCACTTCGCGGCCCGCGACTGGGATGCCATGGCTGAGATACTGGCCGACGACATTCTCCATGGACGATCGTCGCCGGGTCGTGGGCGCGGGACTCCGACACGGCCGCGATGCCGTGATCGCAGAACTCGCGGCACTCGCCGAGATCGGGGTCACGAACATGACGCCGACCGTTATCGCGACCCGTGGAGAGCACCTCGTCCTCAGTCGTGTCCGCTTTTCGGGCCGCGACCAGCGACCTGAGGCATTCCGCACCGATGTCCTTGACGTCCTCGAGATCAACGCCGACGGACGGATCGTGGCAGTCGTCGTTTCGACCCGGACGAAATCGACGCCGCCTTCGAGGAACTCGACGCTCGGTACCTCGCCGGCGAAGCCGCCGCGCACTCGCACACATGGTCGGTCATCGCGCAGGCCTTTGCCGCGCTCAACAGGCACGAACTGCCTGCGACCGCGCCGGACTGGGTCAATGTCGACCATCGGCGCTTCGGCACATTCGAGGCAAATGCGATCGACCGCCGAACATCCGTGCCTTTTGGGACATCACGCCGGACAGCCAGAATCGACGTCGCGACCGTGCATCGACTGACGACCTCGGAGCGGTCGTCACCCATGCAGCGCATGGCGACTTCGCAGGAGGGCTTCGAAGCCGAATCGCGGCGAGATCAGCATTCTGATGGTCGACGGCGACCTGCTCAGCCGCTGCGAAATCTTCGACGAAGCAGACCTCGACGCCGCGCTCGCGCGATTCGAGGAACTACAGCCACAGACGCGGCGACTGGAAAACGCGGCAACCCAAGTGACCGAGCGCTTTCAAGCGCACTTCGCGGCCCGCGACTGGGACGCCATGGCGCGAATGCTGGCCGACGATTTTCCAGTGACGATCGTCGTCGGGTGGTGGGCGCTGGAGTCCGCGATGGTCGAGATGCCGAGATCGCGAACTGCGCGGCCATCGCCGAACTGGGGATCACGAATGTAACGTCGACCGTCATCGCGACCCGCGGCGAGCATCTCGCCCTGATGCGTGCAGCCTCAGCGCCGCGATCATGGGCCCGAGGCGTTTCTCGTCGAGGCACTCGGCATAGTCGAGATCAACGCCGAGGAACGGATCGCCGTGTTCGTCACTTCGACCTCGACGACATCGACGCCGCTTTCGCGGAGCTCGAAGCCCGGTACCTCGCCGGCGAAGCAGCCGCCCACGCGCAGACGTGGTCGCTCATCGTGGGGCCTACGCCGCCTTTAACCGACACGAACTTCCGCCGACGACGCCGGACTGGGTAACATCGACCACCGGCGGGCTGCGTTCGCGTCGAGCGACCATGACCGAATACATCCGCGCGATCTGGGACCTCACGCCAGACCTCAAGATCCACATCGAGGCGGTGCATCGGCTCAGCAGTCTTGGAGCGGTCGTCACCCATGCGGGCCATGGGACCTCGCAAGAGGGCTTCGACGCCGAGTGGCGGGCGATCGACCTCTTGACAGTCGAAGGCGACCTGATATCCGGTTGCGAGATCTTCGACGAGGCGGACCTCGACGCCGCGCTCGCACGATTCGAGGAACTGCACCCGCAGGCGCGGCGGCTGGAAAACGCGGCAAGCCAAGTGGTCGAACGCTTCTGGACGCACTTCGCGGCCCGCGACTGGGCCGCCCTGGCCGAGATACTGGCCGACGACATTTCCATCGACGATCGCCGGCGTGTTGTGAATGCGCGGTGAATCCGACACGGTCGAGATGCCCATGTCGCGAACATGCGAGCCGTCGCCGAAGTGGATTCGAGAGCCTTACGTCGACCGTCATCGCGACCCGCGGGCAGCGCCTCGCCCTTATTCGTATTCGTTCCTCGATCCGTGATCGGGGACCCGGCGAGTTCAGTGCCGAGGTGCTCAACATCGTCGAGATCAACGCCGACAACCGGATCACTCGCGCGTCGTCACGTTCGACGTCGACGACATCGACGCCGCCTTCGCGGAACTCGATGCGCGCTACCTCGCGGGCGAAGCGGCCGCCCACGCGCGACACTTGGTCGGTCATCGCGAGGTCTATACGCCGCGTTCAACCGACACGAAGTTCCGCCGACGACCCCGGACTGGGTCAACGTCGACCACCGGCGAGCCGTAGCGTTCGAGCCCGGCGACCTGACCGCATACATCCGCGCACTGGGACGATCACGCCGAACATCAGCATCTACGTCGAAGCGGTGCATCGGCTGAGCAATTTCGGAGCGGTCGTCACCCAGGTGCGCATGGGAACCTCGCCAGAAGGCTTCGAAGCCGAGTGGCGGATGTCGGCATTTTCACGGTCGACGGCGACCTGATCAACCGCTCCGAGATCTTCGACGAGGCAGACCTCGACGCCGCGCTCGCGCGGTTCGACGAGCTGCATCCGCGGCGCCGGGCTGGAAACCGGCAAGCCAGTGCAACGAACGCTTCCTGGCGTACTTCGCGGCGCGCGACTGGGACGCGATGGCTCAGATTCTGGCCGACGACTATTACAGCGACGATCGCCGGCGGGTCGTGAACGCCGGGATCCGACGCGGTCGGGATGCCGCGATCGAAGACCTGCGGGCGGTCGCCGAGATCGTCGGTGACGAATATCACGTCGGAGGTCATTGCGACCCGCGGCGAACGCCTTGTTCTCACTCGTCCCGAACTGTCGAGCCGCACGCAACTCGGCGTTCCTCGCGATGTCCTTCAGCCTCGTCGAGACCGACGCCGAAGACCGGATCGCGGCGGTCATCGTGTTCGACCCCGACGACATTGACGCCGCCTTCGAGGAACTCGATGCCCGGTACCTCGCCGGCGAAGCGGCCGCCTACGCGCACACATGGTCCGCTGGTTACGAAGGCCTATGCCGCGATCAACCGGCGCGAACTACCCGCGACGACGCCGGACTGGGTCAAGTCGATCATCGGCGCGGAGCAGCTTTCGCGGCCGGCGACATGACCGCATACCTCCGTGACGTATGGGACGTACCCAGACATCCATTTCTACATCGAAGCCGTGCATCGCCTGAGCAATCTCGGAGCCGTCGTCACCCAGGCGGGGCATGGGACCTCACATGATGGCTTCGATGCCGAGTGGCGAGAGATCGGTATTTTCACGTTCGACGGCGACTCTGTTCAACCGCTGCGAACTCTTCGACGAGGCCGACCTCGACGCCGCGCTCGCGCCGCTTTGACGAATTACAGCCGCAGGCGCCGCGGCTGGAAAACGCGGCAAGCCGAGTGGAGCAAGCGCTTCTCGACGCTACTTCGCGGCCCGCGACTGGGACGCGCTGGCCGAAATGATCGCCGACGACTTTGCATTGACGATCGTCGTCGAGTCGTGAACGTGGGGATCCGACAAGGTCGAGACGCCGAAATCGCAAGCCTGCGGGCATCGCCGACGTCGGAATCAGGAATGCAGCATCGACCGTCATTGCGACCCGCGGGGAGCGCCTCTTCCTAGGCTCGTCACCGCTTTTCGGGCCGGCCATCGGCCCGACGCGTTCAGCGTCGAGACGCTCGGCGTCCTCGAGATCGATGCCGACGAGCGGATCGTGGCACTCGTCGTGTTCGATCCCGACGATATCGACGCCGCCATCGCCGAACTCGATGCCCGCTACCTCGCCGGCGAGGCGGCCCCCCACGCGCACACGTGGTCGGTCATCGCGAAGGCCTACGCCGCGTTCAACCGACACGAACTCCCCGCGACGACGGCGGACTGGGTCAACATCGACCACCGGCGCGGAATAGCGTTCGCGCCCGGTGACGTGACCGCATACATCGGCGCCACGTAGGACGTCGCCCCGGATGTCACAGGTCCACATCGAAGCTGTGCATCGGCTGAGCAACCTTGGCGTGGTCGTCACCGAAGGACGGGCATGGAACTTCGCAGGAGGGCTTCGATGCCGAATGGCGGGAGGTCGACCTTTTCGACGGTCGACGGCGACCTGATCATCCGCTGCGAGATCTTCGACGAGGCAGACCTCGACGCCGCGCTCGCCCGCTTCGATGAGCTACAACCGCAGGCGCCGCGACTGGAAAACGCGGCAAGCCAAGTGTGCAGCGCATCTGGACGCACTTCGCGGCCCGCGACTGGGACGCAATGGCGGAACTGCTGGCCGACGACATCTACAGCCGACGATCGCCGTCCGGTCGTGAACGCCGGTATCCGACACGGTCGAGATGTCGAGATCGCGAACATGCGAGCCAGTCGCCGACCTCGGGGTCGCAGATATTGACGTCGACCGTCATCGCGACCCGCGGCGAGCGCCTCGCCCTCACTCGTTCCCGCATACTCGGGCCGCGACCAGGGGCCGATCGTTCTACATCGAGGTGCTGCAGCATCCTCGAAATCGACGCCGACGACCGGGGCGCGGCGCACAGTCGTGTTCGACCCGGACGACATCGACGCCGCCTTCGAGGAGCTCGATGCCCGGTACCTCGCCGGCGAAGCAGCCGCCTACGCGTACACGTGGTCGGCCATCACGCAGGCCCAGGCCGCGTGGAACCGACACGAAATTCCCGAACAGCACAGGACTGTGTCAATTTCGACCATCGGCGGGCTCGAGCGTATCGCGCCAGGCGAACTAATCGCGTATCTCCGTGCCGGGCTGAACGTCATGCCCGACACCAAGCTCCACATTGAGGCTGTGCATCGGCTGACCGCATCTCGGGGTGGTCGTCATCCACACTAGCGACATGGAACCTCGCAAGAGGGCTTCGACGCCGAGTGGCGGATGATCGATGTCTTCACAGTCGAAGGCGACCTGATCAGCCGGTTCGAGCTGTTCGACGAGGCAGACCTCGACGCCGCGCTCGCCCGCTTCGACGAGTTGCAGCCGCAGGCGCCGCGACTGGAGAACGCGGCGACCAAAGTGACCGAACCGTACTGGAAGCACTACGCGGCCCGTGAGTGGGCCGCGATGGCAGAGCTAGTGGCGCGTGATATCTCGACAGATGATCGCCGGCGGGTTGTGAACGTCGGCATCCGACATGGTCGGGATGAGCATATGGCGGACATGCGATCCATCACCGAAGTGTTGCCTGACCTGGACATAACGACGGCCGTTATGGCAACCCGCGGAGCGCGCTCAGTCCTCACCCGTATCCGCCTCGTGAGCAGCGGAATGGAGTTCGGCGAATTCGATCACGGAGGTGCTCCGCATCGATGAGATCGACGCCGACGACCGGATCGTGTCAGGCGTCGCGTTTGACATCGACGACATCGATGCCGCCATCGCGGAACTCGACGCCCGCTACATCGCCGGCGAAGCGGCCACGCACGCGCACATGTGGTCGCTAATGACTAGGAATTATGCCGCGCTCAACCGGCAGGAGCTGCCGCCATATACGCCCGATTTCATAAACGTCGACCACCGGCGCGGGAGGGCGTTCGAGCCAGGCGACATCATCGACTACGTCCATGCCACATGGGACATGGTGCCGAACCTCAAAATGTACGTCGAGACCGTGCATCGGCTGAGCGGACTCGGAGCCGTCGTCACCCAGGTGATAACTGGAACCTCGCGCGACGACTTCGACGCGGAGTGGCGAGAGATCGCCCTTTTCACGTTCGAAGGTGACCAGGGTAAGCGCTGCGAAATCTTCGACGAGCCGGACCTCGACGTCGCCCTCGCAAGGTTCGACGAACTCGATGGGTCAGCAGCTTAAGGTTGCAGCCGTTCGACGCGTCCACCGACGACACGAATTCGGTTGTGCAGCCGGTCTTCTCGACCCTGCCAGAACTCGACCTCCGCGGGTGCGATGCGATAGCCGCCCCAGTTCGGCGGTACCGGGACATGTTCGTCGTCGGCGAAGCGAGCCGTCACTTCGGCCAGTTGATCGACCAGCGCGGCGCGTGACGCGATCGGCGCGGACTGGTGTGACGCCCACGCGCCCAACTGCGAGCCGCGCGGCCGGTTGTTCCAGTAACTCTCGGTGGCCTGCGGCTCGACCTTGGTGACCGGCCCGCGGATATGGAACTGCCTGTTCAGCAGGTACCACGGGAAGGTTGCCGACGCGTACGGCGTCTGCGGCCAGTTGCTCACCCTTGGCCGAGTCGTAGTTGCGAGAAGAAGACGATGCCGGCTTCGTCGACGCCCTTGCACAGCACCGACCGGCTGACCGGCTTCCCCCCGCTGCACGGTGGCCAACACCATCGCGTTGGGCTCGGCCACACCCCCGCGCTCCGCATCACCAATCCACTTGCGCAGCAAAGCAAGCCAACCGTCGGTGAGCCAGTCGACGTCGAGGTCGGGGCTGCCGTCTCGTTCCTTGGAGCCGTACTCCTTGCGCATTGCCGCCAGGTGCTCGTTATCGGGTCCCACCATCGCGCCAACGCTACCCGCGACCAGCAGCCGAAATCGGGCGCCCGGTTTTTGTCGGAGGTGGCTGCGATGATGGCGACATGTCTTCGATTGCATCCGCCGACGCTGTGGTGGTCAGTCCCGCCGAGCGTCTTGAGGTGTTGTTCGAGGAGTTGTCGGAATTGACCGGTCAGCGCAACGCGCTCGATGGGCGCGTCGTTGAGATCGTCGCCGAGATCGATCGCGACCAACTCTGGGGCGCCACCGGCGCGCGGTCGGTGCCGGCGCTGGTGGCTTGGAAGACCGGCTGCTCGCCGGCAAACGCCCACACGATCTCCACGATCGCGGGCCGTCTGACCGAGTTCCCACGCTGCGCCGAGGGCATGCGGGAGGGTCGCCTGTCGCTTGATCAGATCGGCGTCATCGCCGCAGGCGCCGGCGAGGGATCCGATGAGCACTACGCGCAGCTGGCCAGCGTCGCCACGGTCAATCAGCTGCGCACCGCGGTCAGGCTGGAACCGCGACCCGAGCCCGAGCCCCGGCCGCGGCCCGAGCGCTCGATCACCTCGACCAGCACCGAACAGGGCAGCTGCTATCGGATCAGACTTGACCATCATGACGCCGCGAAATTCGACGCCGCCTTAGCGTCTCACCGCGATGCGCTGATCGCCGAGTGGAAGCACGATCACGGCAATGGTGCGGGCGACCCAGAACAGCGCCCCCCGCTGCCGAGCACCGGCGAGGCGTTTATGCGGCTGATCGAGGCCGGTTGGGACGCCGAAACGGCGCGACGCCCCCACGGGCAGCACACCACCGTGGTGCTGCACGTCGACGTCGAACAGCGTGCTGCGGCACTGCATCTGGGTCCGGTGCTGACCGACGCCGAACGTCGATACGTGACGTGTGATGCCACGTGTGAAGTCTGGTTCGAACGCCACGGCGAGGTCATTGGCGCTGGTCGGGCAACCCGGCTGATCAATCGACGGCTTCGCCGCGCGCTCGAGCATCGTGACCGGATGTGCGCGGTTCCCGGTTGCGATGCGACCCGAGGTCTTCACGCCCATCACATCCGGCACTGGGAAGACGGCGGCTCAACGGAGTTGTCCAACCTGGTCCTGCTATGTCCTTATCATCACCGGTTGCACCATCGCGGGGTTATCACCATCGTCGGACCCGCGCAAGCGCTCACGGTCACCGACGACGCCGGTCGATCACTACAGCCGGGATCGCTGGCGCGCCCACCAACTCAAGCCCCGCCCGCGGTGGCTCCCTGCCCGGGCCCTACCGGCGAGCGCGCCGACTGGTGGTGGTACGACCCCTTCCAACCCCAACCACCGCCGTCAAACAACTAGCCTCGGCCAACTGGGCCGCCATCGCTTAGTTACCAACCGGTAGCAAGTCACACCCGGCCCCGTGGGAGAATCCCGCCATGACTGTCATGTCGGACAAGATCCCGGAGAATTTCGTTGCCGGACTCGAGGGCGTGGTGGCATTCACCACCGAGATCGCCGAGCCTGATAAGGACGGTGGCGCCCTGCGCTACCGCGGTGTCGACATCGAAGACTTGGTCAAGCAACACGTCACATTCGGCGACGTCTGGGCTTTGCTGGTGGACGGAAAATTCGGCGACGGATTGCCGCCCGCCGAACCGTTCCCGCTTCCGATCCACAGCGGCGATGTGCGGGTCGACGTGCAGGCCGGTCTGGCGATGCTGGCCCCGATCTGGGGCTTCGAACCGCTGCTCGACATCGACGAAATCACCGCCCGCGACCAGTTGGCCCGCTCGTCGGTGATGGCGCTGTCCTATGTCGCGCAGTCGGCCCGGGGCATCTACCAGCCCGCCGTTCCGCAGCGCGTGATCGACGAATGTTCAACCGTCACAGAGCGTTTCATGACACGATGGCAGGGCGAGCCGGATCCAAAGCATGTCGAAGCCGTCGACGCTTACTGGGTGTCGGCCGCCGAGCACGGCATGAACGCGTCGACGTTCACCGCCCGCGTGATCGCGTCAACCGGTGCCGACGTAGCTGCGTCGTTGTCGGGGGCGGTGGGCGCGATGAGCGGCCCATTGCACGGCGGTGCGCCGGCGCGGGTGCTGCCGATGCTCGAAGAGGTCGAGCGGACCGATGACGCGCGCGGACTGGTGAAGGGCATCCTGGACCGCCGCGAGAAGCTGATGGGCTTCGGACACCGGGTGTACCGCGCCGAGGACCCGCGGGCCCGCGTCCTGCGTGCGACCGCCAAGCGATTGGGCGCACCACGCTACGAGGTGGCCGCGGCCGTTGAGCAGGCTGCGCTGGCGGAGTTGCGGGAGCGGCGTCCGGACCGGGCGATCGAGACCAACGTCGAGTTCTGGGCCGCGGTGATCCTGGACTTTGCCGAGGTCCCGGCCCGGATGATGCCGGCCATGTTCACCTGCGGCCGTACCGCGGGATGGTGTGCGCACATCCTCGAGCAGAAGCGGCTGGGCAAGCTGGTCCGCCCGGCGGCCATCTATGTCGGGCCCAGCCCGCGTAGCCCGGAATCGGTCGAGGGTTGGGACGCGGTCCGCAAGGATTGAAACCCCTCTGACCTATACGTGTCGGTGGCCGGTGATGAGATTGCATCGCCGGTCGAGTCCATACCGGTAGGCCCGGCTGGGCCACGCACCGACACCTAGGAGGCCCTGATGGCGATCGCCGTCGAACCCGCACTATCCCCACACCTGACCGTCGCCGACGCCGCTGCGGCGATCGACTTCTACGGCAAGGCTTTTGACGCGGCAGAGGTCATGCGCCTGCCCAGGCCAGACGGCAAGCTGGTGCACGCCTCGGTACGTATCAACGGCTTCCTGGTGATGCTCAACGATGACTTCCCGGAGATGTCCGACGGCAAATCGATGACCCCGCCGTCGCTGGGCGGAACCCCGGTCACCATCCACCTGACGGTGCCAGATGTCGATGCGGCATTCCAGCGGGCGCTGGACGCCGGCGCCACCGTGGTCGTCCCGCTCGAGGATCAGTTCTGGGGCGACCGCTACGGCATGGTTGAAGACCCGTTCGGCCACCACTGGTCGCTCGGTCAGCCCGTGCGTGAGGTCAGCCACGAGGAGCTCGCCGCGGCGATGGGCGCCTAGGCCGAAGGCAGTTAGCCCAGATCTGCCAGCTCCCGCAGCCGCTCGACCATCCGGTGCCGCAGCGACGGCGTCGGCGCCGACGACGCAGCATCGAGCATGTCGGCGATCGAGGTGAACTTGTTGCGCGGCCGGTCGGCGAGTTCGCCTCGGGCCTTCTCAGCGGCGTCGATCGCACGCCAGCCGTTGGCGTCGACGACCTTGGGCTGACGCTGCCGCACCAGCCTGTCCAGCGCCGACGGCTTGCCGACCGGATCGCGCAACTGGCCGGCGTTGTAATCGTCGACCAGTCGCTGGACGGTCTGCGCCGCGCATGACTTGTTGGTGCCGATGAAGCCGGTCGGACCGCGCTTGATCCAGCCCGCGACGTAGGCGCCGTGCACCGGCTCGTCCGCACGCATGACGCGGCCGCCGTTGTTGGGCACTACGCCGGCCGTGTCGTCGAAGGGCAGATCTTTGATTGCCTTGCCGTGGTAGCCGATTGAGGTCAGCAACAGTCCGGCGTCGATGGTCTGCGCCTCGTCGGTGCCGGTGACTGCGAACTCCACTCCGCGGGCTCGCTGCTCACCGAGCACCCGCTGCGGAGTCAGGTTGTAGGCCAGCCGGATCCGCGGGCGCGACGACGGTGTCTCGGCGTGCCCGAGAGCGCTCAGGATCTCCAGCTTCTGCTTGGTCAACGTGTCGGTGACGGTGGCGAGGTCGCGTTGCACCGCGTCGCGATCGGCTTCGGCGAGAACGACTTCCGCGGTCGTGGTCAACCCGATCAGCTCGGGCAGGGTGAAGGCCGAATGCTCGGGTCCGCGCCTCGCGGCGATGACCACCTCGCGGACCTTGGATTCGCGCAGTGTGGTCAACGCATGGTCAGAGATGTCGGTGTGAGCCAGCTCGTCCGGGTCCGTCGTCAGCACACGGGCCACATCAAACGCCACGTTGCCGTTGCCGACGACGACGACCCGTTCGTGACCGAGATCGACTGGCAGGTCGACGAAATCGGGATGCCCGTTGATCCACGCCACCAGCTCGGTGGCGGTGCCGGTGCCGGGCAGATCCATCCCCTCGATGTCCAACCGGCGGTCGTTGGGTGCGCCCGACGCGTAAATGACCGCGTGGTGGTGCGCCAGCAGGTCGTCGTGGCTCAGCTGGTTGCCGACCTCGACGTTGAGGAAGAACCGGAACTCACGACGGCGTGCGATCCGGTCGAACAACTTGGTCACCCGCTTGGTGGTCTGGTGGTCCGGCGCAACCCCGGCACGTACCAATCCGTAAGGGGTGGGCAGTTTTTCGAAGACATTGACCCGTACGCCCTCTTGGGTCAGCAGCTCGTCGGCGGCGTACATGGCGGCCGGCCCGGACCCGACGATGGCCACTGTCAACGGGCCGCTGTGCTTGCCGTGAACCTCCGGCGCTGGGATTACCGGCGCCAGCTTGGATGTCGGCGGCAGTTTCTTGTCGGCCGGGCGATCCGGATAGAACGACGCGTTGAGTTCGATGAACGGCAGCTGCTCGGTAGTCAGCCGGGAATCGGGCGCAATGGCACCAACCGGGCACGCGCTGACGCAGGCGCCGCAGTCCACACACGCCACCGGATCGATGTAAAGCATTTCGGCGGAAGCGAATCCCGGCTCGTCCGGTGACGGGTGGATACAGTTCACCGGGCAGGCGTAAACACAGGACCCGTCGCTACAGCACGACTGGGTAATAACGTGCGGCATGCAGACCTCTAGGCAGCGACCGTGAGGTGCTGACGCTGCGGCTCACTGCGGTAACGCGACGGCTTGCCGTCGATCTTGCAGATCCGCCAGATCAGCTTGGCCAGCGGGTTCATCAAACCTGTGTCGCGGCAGAGCATCCGGACGTCACCGAACATGTCCCGCAGCATCTGGCGTGACTCCGGAGACCTGAAGAACACGTCCTTGCGAACATCACGCGGGATGTCGAATTCTTTCCAGAAAGCCTTGGGCGGCACCACGATCGCCGAACACAAGACCCGCATCGTCAGCGGCACATACAGCGAGAGCCAGAACCGCTTGCGGCGCGGCAGATCCGGCACGCGCTTACGCAGATATTCGTGAGCGAATGAGATGTGGCGAGCCTCCTCGGCCACGTGGATCGCCATCACCCGCTCCATGATCGGATGCAGTTCCTTACCCTCGCGGAGCACGTTCTTCTGGGTGTGGTCGATGGGCTCTTCGCCGGCCAGGATGCCGAACCAAAACGGGATCGGCAGGGGGCCGGCGACCAGCGGAATGTAGGGCTGGATCCACTTGAGCAGCCGAGGCATACCGGGGACATCGCGACCGATGTGGTTGACCATCTCCTGGAACATCATCGTGTGGTTGCACTCTTCGACCGCTTCGTGCAAGCAGTACCGGTACTCCGGCGAACCGTTGGGCACCCAGAACGCGTATTCCATCAGGCCGCGGATCAGGATCGACTCGAAATGCAGACCGACCTTGGCGACGTTGGCCTGGCGCCACATGCCGATCTCGATCTGGCGCTCCTGCGACTGCGACTGGTACCAGGAGTGCTTACCCAACGGGTCGGTCTTCGGCAGGATCCAGCGCGGGTCGTTGTCGATAACCGCGAACTCCGGCGACTTCCAGTCGATGTCGGTGTACGGGTTGAAGTTGCGCCGCACCGATCCCTCGGACAGCGTGTTCAGCATCTCCACGTACGTCGTGTCGTCCAGGACATCCATGTTGCGGCGCCACCGACGGATGAGCTTCGTCTTCGCCCGCTTCTGGGCGGTTTCTGCGTGAGTCATGCCCTGGCCTCCCCAATGAGGTTTACATTTGGATGGTCTATGTCCAACACAGTACCCAAGGTATCGGGAACTTACTAGTCCCGAATGCCTACTGTGCTGCATCCGTGAACATGTGTACACTGTGACGCCTATCACATGTCCGACCGGCTGAAAGTCGACTTCGGCCGGGTCACTAACCTGGTGAACATGGCTGACCAGCTCACGCTCCCCGACAACATCAGGCCCGGCGACGGACGTTTCGGATCCGGCCCCTCGAAGGTTCGCCCCGAACAACTGCAAACCCTTTCCACCAGCGCCGCCGCGCTTTTCGGCACATCGCACCGGCAGGCGCCGGTCAAAGACCTGGTCGGCCGGGTACGCACCGGTCTGCGGGAATTCTTCTCGGTGCCCGACGGCTACGAGGTGATTCTCGGCAACGGCGGCGCGACGGCATTCTGGGACGCCGCGGCATTCGGATTGATCGACAAGCGGTCGTTGCACCTCAGCTACGGCGAGTTCAGCTCGAAATTCGCGTCCTCGGTCGCCAAGAACCCCTTCGTGGGCGACCCGATCATCATCAAGGCCGACGCCGGCAGCGCTCCCGACCCGCAGGGCGACCCCTCCGTCGACGTCATCGCCTGGGCGCACAACGAGACCTCGACCGGTGTCGCGGTGCCCGTCACCCGGCCACGTGACGCCGGAGACGCGCTCGTCGTCATCGACGCGACCTCTGGCGCCGGCGGTCTCCCGGTCGAGATCACCGACACGGACGCGTACTACTTCGCGCCGCAGAAGAACTTCGCCGCCGACGGCGGCCTGTGGCTGGCTATCATGAGCCCGGCAGCGCTGGCCCGGGTCGAGGCAATCGCGGCGTCGAACCGATGGGTCCCCGACTTCTTGTCGCTGCCGATCGCGGTGGAGAACAGCCTCAAAAACCAGACCTACAACACCCCGGCCATCGCGACGCTGGTGCTGCTGGCCGAGCAGATCGACTGGCTGAATGGCAAAGGCGGCCTGGACTGGGCGGTCAAGCGCACCGCCGACTCGTCGGGCCGGCTGTACAGCTGGGCGGCCGACCGGGCCTTCACCACGCCGTTCGTCTCGGACCCCAAGCTGCGCTCCCAGGTGGTCGGGACCATCGACTTCAACGACGACGTCGACGCTGCCGCGGTAGCCAAGGTGCTCCGCGCCAACGGCATCGTCGACGTCGAGCCCTACCGCAAACTCGGGCGCAACCAGTTGCGCGTCGCGATGTTCCCGGCCGTCGAGCCGGACGACGTTAGCGCGCTCACCGAGTGCATCGACTGGGTGGTCGAGCGAATCTAGGCCACAGCGAGAAAAGCCCAGGTGTTACCGCGTGTCCACCCCGGCCGCGGACGCCGCCTGAGTTACAGTGCGCGTGGGTAGGCCTGACGCACTGTTCTGCGAGGCACCTGCGAGGAGACGCCATGCGGGAACTCAAGATCGTCGGACTCGATCTCGACGGCAAACACATCATCTGCGAGGGCGAAAACCCCGCCGATAAGTACAGGATCCGCGTCGACGACCGATTGCAGGCGGCGGTCCGCGGCGACGGAGCCCGGGTGAATCAAACCCACATCGACATCGAGGTCACCAACATGTTGAGTCCCAGGGATATTCAGGCTCGCATCCGCGCGGGTGCATCCGTCGAGCAGCTTGCGTCTGTCGAAGGCGTAGACATCGAGCGGGTCGAGCGATTCGCCCACCCCGTGCTGCTGGAGCGGTCCCGCGCGGCCGAGCTGGCAACCGCCGCCCATCCCGTTCTCTCCGACGGCCCGGCGGTGCTGACGCTGCTCGAGACGGTTACCCAGTCGCTGGTGGCCCGCGGCCTCAACCCGGACAACACCGCCTGGGACGCATGGCGCAACGAGGACGGCCGCTGGACCGTTCAGCTGGGCTGGAAGGCTGGGCGCTCGGACAACGTCGCGCACTTCCGGTACTGCCCGGGCTCGCACGGCGGAACCGTCAACGCGGTGGACGACTCGGCGCGGGAACTGATCGATCCCGACTTCGACCGTCCGCTGCTGCGGCCAGTGGCAGCCGTCGCCCAACTGGACTTCGACGAGCCCGAACCGGCGCCGGCGCTCGTGGAGGCCCCTCCCGTCTCAGATGGCCCAGAGCCCGAGCCCAAAGCCGAGCAGACCCGGGCCCGCCGTGGCAAGCCGCCGGTGCCGGCATGGGAAGACGTGCTGCTGGGCGTCCGCTCCAGCGGACAGCGCTAGAGAGCCATCGCGACCAGGGCCAACCAGGCCCCCGCGACGCCCACCCCTCCGCCCAGCACCAGCCAGCGCACCACCGGCGTGTGCCGCCATCCCCACAGCGTTGGCGCCAAACCGCCTGCCGCAACGACATTCAGCCCGACGGCCAGCAGCGGGTGCACCCGGATCAAGCCGAGGCTCAGCACCACGACGGCGACAGCGGTGACCGCGGCGACGAATCCCGCAACAGTCAAACCCGTTGCCCAAGGGGTGGATTCGTCGGTCACAGTCAAACTCTAGCCCGCTCGTAGAACGCCAGCGCCGCAGCGGTGGCGACGTTGAGCGAGTCGGTGCCGCGGGACATCGGGATGCGCACGCGCACATCGCTGGCCTTCATCGCCGCATAACTCAGGCCGGGCCCCTCGGCGCCGACCAGAATGGCGACCCGTTCCCCGTGCACCGCCGCCATTGCCTCCGGCAGCGTTTTCGCGTCGGCGCCAGGCGTCATGGCCAGCAATCGAAAACCGCTCTGCTGCAATGCCTTCAGCTCTGCCGGCCAATCGACAGCCCGGGCGAACGGCACCAGCAGAGCATGACCCATCGAGACACGCACCGCGCGTCGGTACAGCGGGTCGGCACAGCCGCTGCCGAACACCACGGCGTCGACGTCGAGACCGGCCGCGTTGCGGAAAATCGAGCCCAGGTTCTCGTGGTCGTTGACTCCCTCGAGCACCGCTACGGTCCGGGCGCCGTCGACCACATCGACGACACTGCGCTCGGGTTCCCGACGGGCCGCGCCGAGCACCCCGCGGTTGAGGTGGAAGCCGATCGCCGTCGCCATCACCTCGGCCGACGCCCGGTAGTACGGCGCCGGGTTACCCGCCAGATCCGCCTCGAGTTCGGCGAGCCGGCGGTCGGTGCCGAGGAACGCCAACGGCGTGAACGGCGAAGCCAGCATCCGTTGCACGACAAGCACACCCTCGGCGATCACCAAGCCCTTGCCGCTGGGCAGATCCGGGCGCCGGTCGATGCTGTTCAGGTCGCGAAAATTATCCAGGCGCGCATCGTCGGGATCGTCGATGTCAATGACGTTCGTGGTCAAGGGCTTTCGTCGACCAGGGCAAGTATCAAATCGGCAGCCACCCGTAACGTGTCGCGTTCGGAAACTCCCAGTGTCTCCAGGCGCTGAGTGAGCCACTCCTGGCTGGCCTGGCGTTCGGCCTCCATCAGCTCGGCGCCCGCTTCGGATACCGACACCAGAACTTGCCGGCCGTCGTCAGGGTGCGCGACGCGGTCCACGAAACCTAATTCGGCCAGCGAGGCGATCACCCGGGTCATCGACGGCGGGCGGACCCGTTCCCTGATTGCCAACGAGCCGGGCGTCATCGGCCCGAAGTTGGCCAACGTCGCCAGCGCCGACAGTTGCGACAGCGACACCGGGGAATGCGGACGGCGAAACCGTAGCTGCCGGGCGAGCCGCATCACCGCCAACGACAGGTCGCTGGCCAATCGGCTATCGCCATCGATCACAGCGCGAAGGTTACGACAGAACGCTCAATCGTCAACGTCGAATGACCGAGACGGGTTCACACCGGCTATCTTGATCACGATGTCCGACGAGCCTGCCGAGAGCATTGAGCCGCCACCACTACCTGGTGTGTTGCTCGATCCGTGGCCGGTCATCGCGATCGGCGCGCTGGCCTGGCTGATCGCCACCGTGATCGTCTTCCTCACGCCGGCCTTTGCCACCTGCCGACCGCTGACAGTGGCGGGGCTCGCGGTGGGCGTGCTGGGCACATCCATTTTCCTGTTGCAGCGCGCCGCTGCCCGCCGGGGCGCGCGCGGCGCCCAGACCGGACTCGTCACGAAGCCCACGAGCTAGGAGATTCGGGTAATGGCAGCGCCACTCTTGCAAGCTCAGGTCGACATCGACGCACCCGTCTCGGTGGTCTGGTCGCTGATCAGCGATTTCCGCCGGATGCCGCAGTGGAGTCCGCAGTGTCGGTTCATGCGACCGTTGGGTCCGGTCCGCCCCGGCACCCGGACCTTCAATCTGAATCGCCGCAACCTGATGGTCTGGCCGACGACGTCCACCGTCGTGGAGATGGTCCCGGAGCAGAAGCTGGCGTTTCGGGTGAACATGAACAACACCGTCTGGAGTTACGAGCTGCAGCCGATTCCCGGCGGCACCAGGGTGATCGAGAGCCGGCATGCCGAGAACGGCGTCAAGCCGATATCCGGGATGGCCGTCAACGCGCTGATGGGCGGCACCGCGAGCTTCGAACGTGAACTCGTCGAGGGAATGAACGCCTCACTGGCCAAGATCAAGGCTGCGGCCGAGACCAGCTAACTGGGCTCGGCTGGCGCTTCGGGCGCTTCGGGCCTTCGGGCTCCGCAGCCGCTTCTGGTTCCGCAGGCGCTTCGACGACTGGTTCCGTGGGTGCTTCGGCGACTGGTTCCGCAGCTGCCTCCGGCGCTTCCGGCTCCGCAGGAGCCTCGGCGGCTGATTCCGCTGGCGCTTCGGGCGCTTGGGCGCTTCCGGCTCCGCAGGCGCTTCGGCGGCTGGTTCTGTGGGCTCTTCAACGGTCGGCTCCGCCGGAGCCTCGGCAGGCTGCTCAGGTGCCTCGGCTGGCTTATCGTTGACGTCGAGCACTCCGTCGTCGAAGGGCTCGTACATCGGCGAACCGGTGCCCGCGGGAGCGGGAGTGTCGGAGTGCGCACCGCAGCCGTATTCGAAGTCGACGACATGTCCGTCGGCCGACAGCTCGTTGCCGCACACCCCGAACATCGCTCCCAGTGAGCCGGCCAGCGGCAGGAAGAATCCGCAATCGCGGCAGACCCGCTTGGTGGACTGCGCCATCTGCGCGCGGGGGCCGTAATCGCCGTCGTGCCAGCGCAGCGCCGCCCCGTCGCGACCCCAGGCGCTCATCACCTGGCGCCGTCCCAGCCCGATTTCCGCGGCTGTCTCGTCGACCTGCGGGTCACCAGAGGCCATGAAGCCCGGCACCAACCGCGGGTCGCCTGACGACGGGGCCAGCAGGTCGCCGGGACCCAGATCGCCGGGCCGAACGCGCTGATCCCAGGGCAGCCATTCAGGCGCCAGCAGCGACTCGGGCCCAGGTACCAGCACCACCTCGCTGACCGTTGCGTGGTCGGCGCCGGGATAGCTGGCCACCACAACGGCCCACTGCCAGCCCTGGTAGCCGGGCAGATGAGCGAGGAAACGGTGGGTGGCGCTGCTCGGGTCTTCGTAACCGGCACCGAGGTAGTCGCCCACGGTGTCGTCACCGCTGCCTTCGACGATCGCAGCCCGCGCCAAGTCGACCGCGCCGGTGAGAACCGTCGCCAATTCAGGCGACCATTCGGTCGCCGTGGTTCCGGTCACATCGTCCGTTGTTTCCATGTGCCCCCGATTCTGCCGCACAGACGCGACGCCCGGCCACACCGGTCGCCTGCGGACTCCCGCAGCCGGTATGGGTGAGAATCGATGTATGTCCGGACGGCGCCGTGATCACCCCGATGCGAGGCGACCCTCGACACCGGACCGACGTGGTCGTAGCGGGCCGGCCGCCGAGCATCCGGGCATGGCCAACTACCCCGCCGACGAGCCGGATTACCGCCGCCCACAACGGCCGAACGCGCCGATGCCCAGCTCCAATCGGTACCTGCCTCCGCTGAGTCGCGAGCCCGGAGCCGAACCTCGTCGCGACCCACCGCAAGGTGGCCCGGCCGGCGAGCGGATCACCGTCACCCGGGCCGCCGCCCAGCGCGGCCGCGAAATGGGCTCACGGATGTACGACCTGGTACAGCGGGCTGCCACCGCCGACGGCGCCGACAAATCCGGGCTGACCGCGCTGACCTGGCCGGTGGTCGCCAACTTTGCCACCGACGCCGCGATGGCGGTCGCGCTGGCCAACACGCTGTTCTTCGCCGCCGCCACCGGCGAGAGCAAGGACCGGGTCGCGCTGTACCTGCTGATCACCATCGCACCGTTCGCGGTGATCGCACCGCTGATCGGCCCGGCGCTGGACCGGCTGCAGCACGGTCGCCGAGTCGCGCTCGCGGCGTCGTTCGCGCTTCGCACCGCGCTGGCCGTCGTGCTGATCGCCAACTACGACGCCGCCACCGGCGGCTATCAGTCCTGGGTGCTGTACCCGTGTGCGCTGATGATGATGGTGCTGTCGAAGTCATTCAGCGTGCTGCGCAGCGCGGTCACCCCCCGGGTGATGCCGCCGACCATCGACCTGGTCCGGGTGAACTCACGGCTGACCATGTTCGGCCTGCTGGGCGGCACCATCGTCGGCGGTGGTATCGCCGGCGGCATCGAATACGCCTGCGACCGCCTCCTGCAGTTGCCCGGCGCGCTGTTCGTCGTCATCGCCGTCACGGTGGCGGGCGCCGTGCTGTCCATGCGCATCCCGCGCTGGGTCGAGGTGACCGCGGGCGAAGTTCCCACCACCCTGAGCTACCGCCAGGGCAAGCAGCGACGAAATTGGCCCGAGGAAGTCCGCCGGGCCAGCGGCGCACTACGACAACCGTTGGGCCGCAACATCATCACCTCGCTGTGGGGAAACTGCACGATCAAGGTGATGGTCGGGTTCCTGTTCCTGTATCCGGCTTTCGTAGCCAAGGCACATCACGCCAACGGCTGGAAGCAGCTCGCGATGCTCGGCATGATCGGCGCGGCGGCCGCCATCGGCAACTTCGCCGGCAACTTCGCCAGCGCCCGGCTGCGGCTGGGCCGACCCTCGGTGCTCGTGTTGCGTTGCGCCCTGGCAGTCACCGGCGTCGCGCTGGCCGCGGCGGTGGCCGGTACACAGCTGATGGTTGTGATCGCGACCCTGGTCACCTCGGGATCCAGCGCGATCGCAAAGGCCGCTCTGGATGCTTCGCTGCAGGACGACCTTCCCGAGGAATCGCGCGCGTCGGCGTTCGGTCGTTCGGAGTCGACGCTGCAACTGGCCTGGGTGCTCGGCGGCGCGATGGGCGTGCTGCTCTACACCGACCTGTGGATCGGGTTCAGCGTCGTCACGTCGGTGCTGATTCTCGCTCTGGCGCAGACCGTCGTCAGCTTCCACGGTGACTCGCTGATCCCCGGCCTGGGCGGCAACCGCCCGGTGATGGTCGAGCAGGAAGGCAGCAGCAAGCGCGACACCGCGGCGGTGCCCCGACCGTGACGTCGACGCGAAGGCTCGCACTGCTCGCGCTGGTGGCGGTGTTGGCGGCGGGTGCGGGGATCGGCGCGTGGGCGCTGGCCCGCGAGCGCGTTCCGCTGCGTCCGGAAATCAGCGCCTACACAGGCGGTCATCTGACCCGAGTCGGCCCGTACCGTTACTGCAACGTACTCGACCTCACCGACTGCCAGAACTCGCGCAGCGAGGGCGAGCTGCAGGTGAATTCCCGCTCCCCCGTTCAGCTTTCGGTGCCGACGTCGATCGGTCGGGCGCCCTGGTGGTTGCTCACGGTGTACGAGGATTCCGCCATTCCGACGACGACGTTCTACCGGCCGGGCAGCCGACTGGCGGTGACCATCCCCACCGTCGATCCCCACCATGGGCGGCTGACCGGAATCGCCGTGCAGTTGATGACGGTGTTCGTCGACCCGAACGGCGAAGTGCAGGGGATCCCCCACGCCGAGTGGTCGGTGCGGACGGTGTGGAGCTAGCGGGGATCTACCGCGTGCTCTCGCCGGCGGTGTTGTGGCGAGATTGCTGCTGGCCAGGCCCGTTCGGGTCACCGTCTTGGTGGTCCAGTTTGTCTTGAGCCTCGCGCTGCTCCGCGGTCACCTTCGTGGCGTCCTCGGGCTCTGGATCAGGGTTACTACCGGATTGCTGGTTCACGCGTGATCTTCCTGTCGGCTGCTGAGCGGGCGTCTGTGTTGAATGTCCGCGTTCGCTCAGGTCGAAACCCGACCTGGTCAGATGGCCCCGTGATCTACCGGCACCTGTTCACTGGGCCGCGTCGGACCGGGCGGGGTGCCCTTGCCGAAAGGCTTGCCGCCCAACGCTTCCCGACCGTGCGCGGTCAGCCAATTCGTCAGGTCGGGCCCCTTCGGCACGATGCCGCTGGGGTTGATGTCCTTGTGCACGATGTAGTAGTGCTGCTTGATCTGGACGAAGTCGGTGGTGTCGCCAAAACCCGGCGTTTGGAACAAGTCTCGCGCGTACGCCCACAACACCGGCATCTCAGCGAGCTTGCTCCGGTTGCATTTGAAGTGGCCGTGATACACGGCGTCGAAGCGAGCCAGCGTGGTGAACAGCCGGACGTCGGCTTCGGTGATGGTCTCCCCGACCAGGAAGCGCTGCCCGGCAAGTCGCTCGCTCACCCAGTCCAGCGCGGCGAACAACCGGTCATAGGCGGCCTCGTAGGCCTCTTGCGAGCCGGCGAAGCCGCAGCGGTACACGCCATTGTTGATCTCGGTGTAGACGCGCTTCCCGACCTCGTCGATCTCATCGCGCAGCGGCTCGGGGTACAGCTGCGGGGCGCCTTCGCGGTGGTACGCCGTCCACTCGGTCGACAGGTCCAACGTCATCTGAGGGAAGTCGTTGGTGACGACGGCTCCGGTCGGGACGTCGACGATCGCGGGAACCGTGATGCCCTTCGGATAGTCGGGGAAACGGGCGAAGTACGCGTCCTGCAGCCGCGGAATCTTCAGCACCGGGTCGACGCCGCCGGGGTCTAGGTCGAACGTCCAGCTGCGCTTGTCATGGGTCGGGCCGCAAAACCCAATGGACAGAACATCTTCCAGCCCGAGCAGGCGCCGGACGATGATCGCGCGGTTGGCCCACGGGCAGGCACGCGCGACGATCAGTCGATACCGGCCCGGTGCCACCGGATAGCCGTCACGGCCGTCGGCGGTGATCCGGGTTTCGATGTACTTGGTGTCGCGGTTGAATTCGCCATCGGCGACGTAGGAAGCGATGTCGACCTCCGTCAGGTTTGCGCTTTCGCCACGAATCGGCGGGCCAGGTCCGACTCGGTCGACTCACCGGCTTCCCAGTGTGCGATCCACGGCCCGGTGCCTTCGGACTGATCGATTATCCCCTCTTCGGTCCAGGTGTAGCGACCCTTGAGCACATTGGCGGCCAGCTTCACGTCGACGTCGTCAGTGTTGGTCCACAAGGCTTCGAACAGCGCCTCCACCCGTAGCGTGGCCTGCTGGCAGAACGCCTCCGCCAACTCGTAGGACTGCTCGCCGCGGGCCCGGTCCGAATCGCGCTGGGCCTCGGCTCGCACACAGGTCGCCGCGATCGCGAACAGTTCGGCACCGATGTCGACCACCCGCCCGAGGAATCCCTGCTTCTGCTCCAGCGCGGCCTGCCAGCGCGCCATCCCGTAGAAGGTGTTGCGGGCCAGCTTGCGCGATGAACGCTCCACGAAGCGCAGATGCTTGGCTAAATTGCCGAATTCGTGATACGCCGTTGGCCGCTGCCCTTCGCCGAAAACCAACTGCGGCAACCACTTTGCGTAGAATCCGCTGGCACCGACCGCGGCTTTGGCCTTCTGCCGGAGGTCGGCTTTCGCGTTCGCGAGGTCACCCGCAGCGCTCAGGTGGGCGTCGACGGCCTCGCGGGCGATCAGCAGTCGCATGATTTCGCTGGAGCCTTCGAAGATGCGGTTGATCCTCAGGTCGCGGACCACCTGCTCAACCGGCACCGCCCGCTCGCCGCGTGCGGCCAGCGACTCGGCGGTCTCGTAGCCACGGCCGCCGCGGATCTGCAACAGCTCGTCGCCGATCCGGCAGGCCATCTCGCTTGACCACAACTTGGCCAGCGCGGCTTCGATCCGGATGTCGTTGCGGCCCTCGTCAGCCATCTGACCGGACAACTCCAACACCGCTTCGAGCGCGTAACTCGTCGCCGCGATGAACGCGATCTTTTCCGCGACGGCTCCGTGCTCACCGACGGGCTTGCCCCACTGCACCCGTTCCTTCGACCACTCGCGGGCGATTTTCAGCGACCACTTCGCCGAGCCCGCACAGATCGCGGGTATCGAGAGCCGACCGGCGTTCAGCGTCGTCAACGCGATCTTCAGGCCGTCGCCCTCCTTGCCGATCAGGTTCTCGGCGGGCACCCGGACGTTGTGCAGCCTGGTCAGTCCGTTCTCGATGCCCCGCAGCCCCATGAACGAGTTGCGCCGCTCGACGGTGATGCCCGGCGAGTCTGCCTCGACGACGAAGGCGCTGACACCGCCCCGGTGCCCGTCGCTCTTGGGCACCGTGGCCATCACCACCAGAAGTTCGGCGACGACGCCGTTGGTCGTCCAGAGCTTCATGCCGTCCAGTTCGTAGGCCGCCCCGTCGTCAATCGGCGTCGCCGTCGATGCCAGCCGTGCCGGGTCGGAGCCGACATCGGGCTCGGTGAGTAGGAAAGCCGAAATCGCCCCGGCCGCGCAGCGCGGCAGGAACTTGCGCTTCTGCTCGTCGTTACCGGCGAGCTTCAGCGGCTCGGGCACACCGATCGACTGATGCGCCGACAGCAGCGCCCCGAGACTGGCGTGCACGCTGGACACCATCATCAGCGCCCGGTTGTAGGCCACCTGGGACAGGTTCAGCCCGCCAAACTCCGACGGGATCTTCATGCCGAAGCACCCCAGTTCGGCAAGGCCTTTGACGTAATCGTCGGGGATCTTCGCGTCGTGCTCGATCACACTGCCGTCGACGGTGCCCAGGAATTCGCGCAGCCGACCCAGGAACTCCTCGGTCCGGGACGCCTCGGCATCGGCCGGCCTTGGGAATGGATGGATGAGGTCCAGCGGAAAGCGGCCGAGGAACAGCTCCTTGGCCAGTGACGGCTTGTCCCAGCCGCTTTCGCGGGACTCCTCCGCTACCGCTCGGGCTTGCTCTTCGCTGACCTGCGCCTGCTGTGCCATCCGATTTCCCTCACTCGAGACCGACTCCCTGAGGAGCTTCGGTCGCAGTGTTCCCCGTCACACGGCGCGGTACACGCGTGTCAGGCTCAGGCGTCCAATTCGCGGGCGACGGCCTTGACGACCTCGGAGACCCTGCGTGCGACCTTTTTGTCCGGGTAGCGGCCTTTACGCAGCTCGGGCTGCACGGCGCTCTCCAGCAGGGTGATCATGTCTTCGACCATGCCGTGCAGTTCATCGGGGCTGTGCTTGTGTTCGGCAGGAACCTCGCGACGCGGCCGGCTAGCCAGCGTTGGCGGCGGGTCGACGAGCTTCACGCTCAGGGCCTGCGGTCCACGCCGTCCGGAGGCGAGGCCGAACTCCACCTTCTGGCCTGCCTTGAGTCCTTCGACGCCGGCGGGCAACGCCGAGGAGCGCACGTAGACGTCCTCGCCGTCCTCCTGAGAGAGGAATCCGAATCCCTTCTCAGCGTCGTACCACTTCACCTTGCCAGTCGGCACCGGACTCACCTGCTTGTCTAACGGAATGAAATAGGGCCTACACAACGAAGCGCCCCGCCTGGGCAGGACGCGATGACGACCGATCCTACTCGGATCGTCGGCGGCTGAGCACTGGAGTTTCTCGCCTAAGCTCGCATTACTGCTGGAGGAGACCATGCGCCTGATTTTGAACGTCATCTGGTTGGTTTTCGGCGGCCTGTGGTTGGCTCTCGGATATTTGCTGGCCGCGCTGATCTGCTTCGTGCTGATCGTCACTATCCCCTTTGGATTCGCGTCGCTGCGGATCGCGTCGTACGCGCTGTGGCCGTTCGGCCGGACGATCGTCGAGAAGCCCGGCACCGGCACCGGGGCCTTGATCGGCAACGTCATCTGGGTGTTGCTGTGCGGAATTTGGCTCGCGATCGGGCACCTGGTGAGCGCGGTGGCTATGGCGATGACGATCATCGGCCTCCCGCTGGCGCTGGCCAATCTCAAGCTGATTCCGGTGTCGCTGGTCCCGCTGGGCAAGGAGATCGTTCCGGTGGATCACCACGGAGCGTGGGCCGGCACTGGCACCCTCGGGCGCTGAAATTCGTGTCGCAAGACCGATCGCGTGACCAGCGCTTAATCCCCGACCCCGCTGTGAGATGGGTCACATAACGGTTTGATCACAGCGCGGCAACGGCCTGATTGCGAAGCGTCTAACCTGCGTAAACGACGGACGCTCCTGGCGTTTTTCCGATACGCGACACGCGAAACGCGACTTTCGTCATGAAATGACTCCGCTGCTAACACCAGCTAGCGTCGTCCGCGGGCCTGCCGAGACTCCCTGCGAGGCGGGCCTTCTCGCCTATAGCGCCGAGCTCCATCCAATAGGCGAGCAACGCAAACCCATGGATGGAGGCGGGGGACCCAACGGTCCGCCGACATAGCGACCAGGAGCCGCCCGCGGCTCCTTGGGGTGAAGCCGACGCCGTCTCGACAGACGCGACGAAGGCCGGGCGACCTCTTCCGCCCGAACCCGACAGCTGACCTCGTAGGCGCTTTACGAGAGGAATCACCGGGGTATGAGCGGTCGTCACCGTAAACCCACGACGTCCACCGTCGGCGTCGCCAAATTAGCCTTCACCAGCGCAGTCATCGGCGGCGGCGGCATCGCTCTCGCCGGCCACGCGGCCGCGGCGCCCGACAGCGAATGGGACCGCGTTGCGTCCTGCGAGTCGGGCGGCAACTGGGCCATCAACACCGGCAACGGGTACCACGGCGGGCTGCAGTTCTCGCAGGGCACTTGGGCCTCGCACGGCGGTGGCGAGTACGCCACGTCGGCCAATCAGGCCACCCGCGATCAGCAGATCGCCGTAGCCGAGCGGGTGCTCGCCAGCCAGGGCAAGGGCGCCTGGCCTGTTTGCGGACGGGGCCTGTCGGCCGCCAGTCCGCGCAACCTGCTTGCTGACGCGCCGGCGCCTGCGCCGGACGCCGCGCCTCCCGTGTTCGACGCTCCGCTACCCCCGCCGCCGGACACCCCGCCTCCCGTGTTCGACGCTCCGCTACCCCCGCCGCCGGCCGAGCCGCCGCCTCCGCCACCCGCACCGGAGCCACCCCCACCGCCGCCGGCCGAGCCCGCGGCCGTCGACGCTCCGCCTCCGCCGCCCGCTCCCGAGCCACCCGCCCCGGAGCAAGCCGAGACCGTGGCCGTCGAGGCTCCCGCGCCCGATGCGCCGCCGCCACCGCCACCGGCCGACCCCGCGCCTGAGCCCGCTCCGCCGGTGCAGGCCGAGTCGGTAGCGATGGATGTGCCCGCGGATGCGCCGCAGGACGTGCACGAGGCCAACGCCGTGGGCTCGTGGACGATGGTTGCGCAGGAGCCGGCACCCGGCCCGAGTTACCTCAAGGATCTGCTCAACGCGATTCAGTCGCAGAGCGTGAGTGGCAATCCGGCGCTGCAGTCGCTCGCGTAATCGGCGAGCCGTCGCACCCGGCGGTTGGGCCGGCTAGCGGCTGACGTCGGTGACCGGATGCACGTAGGGCAGTTCGTCGGCAGGCAGCGGGAAGACCAGGTCGCCGAAGGGCGACAGGGCACCGGTCCGGTCGGTTGCCAGTTCACTCACGGCATGGTCGTCGGGGTTGGTCGTCGGCCAGCCGTTGTCGACGTAACGAGTCTTCTGCGCCTTCTTGTCAGCCACGCGATCCATTCTGACAGGTCCGATGCGGCAGCGCCCGCCTTACCCTCCGTCGGCTGGCAAGGGTCACCCGCTCGACTGCTTTACGCTGGTCAGCAATGACCGAACACACCCCGGGCCTGCCGCTGGGGTCCTGGCTGGCGGAGTTGCCCGACGACCGGTTGATCCGGCTGCTCGAGCTGCGACCCGACCTCGCCCAACCGCCGCCGGGCAGTATCGCCGCGCTGGCCGCCCGCGCCCAGGCCCGCCAGTCGCTGAAGGCTGCCACCGACGAGCTGGATTTCCTGCGGCTGGCGGTGATCGACGCGCTGCTGGTGCTGCAGGCGGACACCGCGCCGGTGCCGGTCGCCAAGCTACTCACGCTGATCGGCGATCGGGCCCCCGAAGCCGATGTTCTCGACGCGCTCGAGGACCTGAAAGACCGTGCGCTGGTCTGGGGTGACGTCGACGTGCGGGTCACCTCCGATGCCGGTGGCGGTCTGCCCTGGTACGTCGGGCAGGTGACGCTGGAAGACGCCGGCCACAGCGCCGAGCAGATCGCCGAGCTCATCGACGGTCTCGACGACCCACAGCGCGAGCTGCTGGACAGGCTGCTGGAAGGCTCCCCGCTGGGACGCACCCGCGACGCCGCACCGGGGGCGCCCGCGGATCGCCCTGTGCCACAACTGATTGCAATCGGTTTGCTCCGGCGAGTCGACGCCGACACGGTGATCCTGCCCCGCCACGTCGGTCAGGTGATGCGCGGTGAGCAACCTGGGCCGGTGCGGCTCGCGGCCCCCGATCCGGTGGTGTCCACCACGACCGCGGCGGACGCGGATGCGGTGGCGGCCGGCGCCATCCTGGACCTGCTACGCGAACTAGACGTTCTCCTCGAAACACTCAGCGCCGCACCGATTTCCGAGCTGCGCAGCGGCGGTCTCGGCGTGCGTGAGGTGCGGCGGCTGGCCAAAATCACCGGCGTCGACGAGACGCGGCTGGGACTGATCCTCGAACTGGCGGCGGCCGCGGGACTGATCGCCAGCGGCATCCCGGATCCGCCACCGCCCGTCGGCGACCCGCCGTACTGGGCTCCGACGGTGGCCGCCGACCGATTCAGCGAGACGACCACTGCCGAACGCTGGCACCTGCTGGCCATCACCTGGCTCGACCTGGCGGCCAGGCCGGCGTTGATCGGAACTCGCGGGCCGGACGCCAAACCTTATGCCGCGCTGTCAGATTCACTGTATTCGACGGCCGCGCCATTGGACCGCCGTCTGCTGCTACAGATGCTGTCCGGACTGCCACCCGGCGCGGGAGCCGACAAGAACACCGCATCGGCGGCGCTGATCTGGCGGCGGCCCCGTTGGTCGCGGCGGCTGCAACCCGAGCCGATCGCCTACCTGCTGGAAGAGGCGCAACAGCTCGGCCTGGTCGGCCGCGGGGCACTCGCCGCGCCCGGCCGCGTGGTGATTGACGGCTCGGACGACGCCGTCGCCATCGCGACGATGGCCCGCGCCCTGCCCAAGCCGATCGACCACTTCCTGGTGCAGGCCGACCTGACGGTGGTGGTGCCCGGACCACTGGAACGTCAACTGGCCGAAGAACTGTCGACGGTCGCCTCCGTCGAGTCCGCCGGCAGCGCGATGGTGTACCGGGTCAGCGAACCCTCGATCCGGCATGCCCTCGATATCGGCAAGACCGCCGACGAATTGCATACGCTGTTTAACAAGCATTCCAAAACGCCTGTGCCGCAAGGGCTGACCTACCTGATCGATGACGTCGCACGCCGGCACGGCCAGCTGAGGATCGGCATGGCCACCTCGTTCGTGCGATGCGAAGACCCGACGCTGCTCGCCCAGGCCGCGGCCGGTGCCCAACACCTCGGACTGCGGGTGCTGGCACCGACCGTGGCGATCTCGCAGGCACCGATCAGCGAAGTGCTCACCGCCCTGCAAGACGCCGGCTTCGCCCCCGCCGCCGAGGACGCGACCGGCACCATCGTCGACATCCGCGCCCGCAGAGCGCGGGTCGCCGCGCCGCAGCGCTACCGTTCGCACCGGCCGATCCCCCAGCCAAGCAGCGAGACGCTGAGCGCGGTGGTCGCGGTGCTGCGGAAGGTGACCACCGCCCCGTTCGACAGTGTGCGGATCGACCCGGCGGTGGCCATGTCGCTGCTGCAGCGTGCCGCGCGCGAGAAGGACACGGTGCTGATCAAGTACGTTGACGCCGCGGGTGTCGCCACGCAACGGGTGGTGTCGCCGATCACGGTGACCGGCGGGCAACTGGTCGCGTTCGATTCGGCCTCCAGTCGCGCCCGTGACTTCGCCATACACCGCATCACCTCGGTGATGACCGCCGACGGGGAAGATTAGATGCGCGCCGGCGACGATGCAGAGCGGAGCTATGAGGAGGAGCGGCGCCGGGTGTCGGCGGCATCGGGATAATGGAGCTATGACTGACGGACCTCTGATCGTGCAGTCCGACAAGACAGTGCTGCTGGAAGTCGACCACGAGCTCGCCGGTGGGGCACGCGCGGCCATCGCGCCGTTCGCCGAACTGGAGCGGGCACCCGAACACATACACACCTATCGGATCACCCCACTGGCGCTCTGGAACGCCCGCGCGGCGGGCCACGACGCCGAGCAGGTCGTCGACGCCCTGGTCAGCTTTTCCCGGTATGCGGTCCCTCAGCCGCTGCTGGTCGACATCGTCGACACGATGGCCCGCTACGGCCGGCTGCAGCTGGTGAAAAGCCCGGTGCACGGCTTGATCCTGGTCAGCCTGGACCGAGCTGTGCTGGAAGAAGTGTTGCGTCACAAGAAGATTGCGCCGATGCTCGGCGCTCGCATCGACGACGACACCGTGATCGTCCACCCCAGCGAACGCGGTCGCATCAAGCAGATGCTGCTCAAGATCGGCTGGCCCGCCGAGGATCTGGCCGGCTATGTCGACGGCGAGGCCCATCCGATCAGCCTGTTGCAAGATGGCTGGCAATTGCGCGACTACCAGGAGATAGCGGCCGACTCGTTCTGGTTGGGCGGCTCGGGCGTGGTGGTCTTGCCGTGCGGCGCGGGTAAGACGCTGGTCGGTGCCGCCGCGATGGCGAAGGCCAGCGCGACGACGCTGATCCTGGTCACCAACACCGTCGCCGGCCGGCAGTGGAAGCGCGAGCTGATCGCGCGAACGTCGTTGACTGAAGAGGAGATCGGCGAATACTCGGGGGAGCGCAAGGAGATTCGACCGGTCACCATCGCGACTTATCAGGTGATCACCCGCCGCACCAAGGGTGAGTACCGCCACCTGGAATTGTTCGACAGCCGCGACTGGGGATTGATCATCTACGACGAGGTGCATCTGCTGCCCGCGCCGGTGTTCCGGATGACCGCCGATCTGCAGTCTCGCCGACGGCTCGGACTCACGGCGACACTGATTCGCGAGGACGGCCGCGAAGGTGACGTGTTCTCGCTGATCGGCCCGAAGCGCTACGACGCGCCGTGGAAAGACATCGAGGCGCAGGGCTGGATCGCGCCGGCGGAGTGCATCGAGGTACGGGTCACGATGACCGACAACGAGCGGATGATCTATGCCACCGCCGAGCCGGAGGAGCGCTACAAGCTGTGCTCAACGGCTCACTCGAAAATCGCTGTGGTCAAATCGATTCTGGCCCGCCATCCCGGCGAGCCGACCCTGGTGATCGGCGCCTACCTGGACCAGCTCGAGGAACTCGGCAAGGTGCTGGACGCCCCGGTGATCCAGGGGTCGACCAAGAACGCGGAGCGCGAGGCGCTGTACGACTCTTTTCGCCGCGGCGAGGTGAGCACCCTGGTGGTGTCCAAGGTGGCGAACTTCTCCATCGACCTGCCGGAAGCTTCGATCGCGGTGCAGGTTTCGGGCACATTCGGCTCGCGGCAGGAAGAGGCGCAGCGACTCGGCCGACTACTCCGGCCCAAGGCCGACGGCGGCGGCGCAATCTTCTATTCCGTGGTCGCCCGCGACAGCCTGGATGCGGAATACGCCGCGCACCGGCAGCGCTTTCTGGCCGAGCAGGGCTACGGCTACGTCATCCGCGACGCCGACGACCTGCTGGGGCCGGCGATCTAACCGGAGCCTTCAAGGCGATCGCAAGCGCGGCGCTTTCCCGCGCGCAGCGGGTCGCCTCATCCAACTCAGAGCGACAGGATGGTCGCCGACGCGGTACCGGGCGCTCCGTACACCTGCGCCAGCCCGACGCGCGGGTTTCCCGGCACTTGACGCTCGCCGGCTTCGCCGCGTAACTGGCGGACCAGCTCGTGCACCTGACGCAGGCCGGACGCGCCGATCGGCTCGCCGTTGGCGATCAGCCCGCCGTCGGTGTTGACCGGGATCGAGCCGTGGATCTCAGTGGCCCCATCGGCCACCAGCTTTTCCTGCTCGCCGTCGGCACACAGGCCCGTCTCGGCCATGTGGATCACCTCGTTGCCGGCGTCGGTGTCCTGAAGTTGAGCGATGTCGACGTCCTCGGGCCCGATACCAGCGGCCTCATAGGCGGCCTTGGCTGCGTAAACGGTGGGCGAAACGTCCTCGTCCAACGGGGCGAACGTGGCGTGCACTTCGTAGGCACCGTAGGTCCGGGTGCGAATCTCGGTGGCGCGCACGTAGACCGGCTTGTCGGTGTACTTGTGCGCGATGTCGGCGCGACACATGATCACAGCCGCCGCACCTTCGTCGGGCGCGCAGAACATGTACTGCCGCAGCGGGTAGTTCAGCACCGGCGAAGCCATGATCTGCTCGACCGTTATCTCCTTGCGCCGGAATGCATTCGGATTCAGCACGCCGTTGCGGAAGTTTTTGTTGGCCACCCGCGCGAGCGTCTCCTCGGAGATGCCGTGTTTGTGGAAGTAGTGGTTCGCCTTCATCCCGAAGAATTTGGTGGTGACGAACTGCCCGTTTTCCGCATACCACTGCGGCAACGCCAATTTCGCGGGGTCGTCGGTGAACGCGCCGCGCGGGTGCTTGTCCAGACCGATCGCGATGCCGATGTCGTACTTACCCAGCCGGATGGTGTCGGCGGTCTGCTGAATCGCGCTGGCCGCGGTAGCGCACGCGTTGAACACGTTGGTGAACGTGATGCCGGTCAGCCCGACCAGGCGAGTGACCGCGTCCGGGTTGGACACCTCGTGGCTACCGCCGAAGCCGAACTGGATGTCCTTCCAGTCCACCCGCGCGTCGGCCAACGCGGATTGGATCGCTTCTGCACCCATCTGCATGGCCGTCTTGTCGAACCTGCCGAACGGGTGCAGGCCGACACCGATGATGGCTACGTCACTGGTCATTTCGGGTTCTCCTTTAGACCGGCTGGAACGCGAACGTGACGATCTCGTTGCCGTCAGCGTCAGTGGTGAACGGGATCATGGTGAGCTCGACCTCTTGGCCGAACTTCAGCTTGGCCGGGTCATTTTCGGTCAGCCGGCCTTCGACGCGAATGACGTCGCCAAGCTGAACCAGGCCGACCCCGAACGGCACGAAGTCGTCTCCGGTCGGACCGGCGTAGGGAGCACCCGGCGGGAAACCCTGGGTGGTCCAGGCGATCAGGGTTCCGCTGCGCGGAAGCTTGTGCTCGGCCATCGACGTCTTGCTGCACCGAGGGCAGATCTCCTGCACCGGGAAGGTGGTCGCGCTGCAGTCGCCGCATTGGCTACCGATCAGCTGAGGATTGTCATCGGGCCAGGTGGAGATAGTCGGATCGATTGCCTTCTGCACCGCGAAATCCTCCGTCAGCTGCCGAACTGATAATGCGCTCACCGAACGGTACAACAGCATTCCGCAAAAGTGGAAACCGCATTCTCATTCTTGCTCTCGACAGCCGACGAAGGATCGTTTTCCCTTCAGCCGGAGCTAAACCCTTCAGCGATGCGGCGACGTCTGCCACCGTCGACGCAATGACCGTCACTGACGCGACGGCACCGACAGTCGCCCATGTCTGGGACACCCACCGGTGGAACATCCTGCGCTGGTCGTCGCCGGTGGCGCTGCTGGTGCTGTGGCAACTCCTCAGCGCCATCGGGCTCATCCCCGGCGATGTGCTGCCGGCACCGCAACTGATCTTCGACGCGGGATGGCAGCTGATCGAGAACGGAAAGCTCTTCGAGGCCCTGGAGGTGTCCGGCCTGCGCGTGATCGAGGGCCTGCTACTGGGCGGAGTGGTCGGAGTCGCACTGGGGGTGGCCGTGGGGTTGTCGCCGTGGGTCGAGGCCACCGTCGACCCGCCGCTGCAGATGTTGCGCGCGCTGCCGCACCTGGGGCTGATCCCGTTGTTCATTCTCTGGTTCGGCATCGGCGAACTGGCCAAGGTGAATCTCGTCGCGCTCGGAGTTGCCTTCCCGCTGTACCTCAATACCTTCTCCGCGATCCGGCAGGTCGACCCCAAGCTGCTGGAAACCGCCGACATCCTTGGCTTTTCGCTGTGGCAGCGCCTGCGTGTCATCCTGTTGCCCAGCGCGGCCCCGCAGGTGTTGGTCGGGCTGCGGCAGTCGTTGGCGATCGCGTGGCTGACGCTGATCGTGGCCGAGCAGATCAACGCCGACAAGGGAATTGGCTACCTGATCAACAACGCCCGCGACTTCCTCCGCATCGACATCATCATCTTCTGCCTGGCGGTTTACGCACTGCTGGGCATCATCACCGACGCCATTGTCCGGGCGCTGGAACATCGAGCCCTGAGGTATCGCACATGACGGTGACATCCGAACGGCAGACGACCGTCGTCGGCAGACTCAGCAACGTCAACAAGTTCTACGGCGGCAAGCGGATTCTGGACGACATCTCCCTGGAGGTCCGCGCCAACGAAATCGTCGCGCTGGTCGGGCGCAGCGGGTGTGGCAAGTCGACCGTATTGCGGGTGCTGGCAGGGCTTTCCAAGGATCATGGCGGCCAGCGCGAGGTCAGCGGCGCACCCGCGGTCGCATTCCAGGAGCCGCGGCTGTTTCCTTGGCGCGACGTGCTGACCAATGTGCTGTACGGGCTCAACCGCACCGCCCCGTCGCGCGAGGCAGCCAGAGCGCGAAGCGAACTGGCCCTGGCCGAGATCGGCCTCAGCGATCACGCCCAGGCGTGGCCGTTGACGTTGTCCGGCGGTCAGGCACAACGGGTTTCGCTGGCCCGCGCGCTGGTGGCAGAACCGCAGCTGTTGCTGCTCGACGAGCCGTTCGGCGCGCTGGACGCGCTCACCCGGCTGTCCATGCGCGCGTTGCTGCTCGACCTATGGCGCACGCACGGGTTCGGTGTCCTGCTGGTGACCCACGATGTCGATGAGGCGGTCGACCTGGCCGACCGGGTACTGGTGCTCGAAGAGGGCCGGGTCGCCCACTCCCTGACCATCGAGTCGCCACGTCCGACGGCGTCGGAGCGCACTGCCCGCCACGACGAGTACCGGTCCGAGCTGCTCGACAAGCTCGGCGTCCGGCATTGATTGCCCAGCAGCGCTTCGCTTTTCACGTCGGCGTGGCGCTGATACTGATCGGCGCGATGACGGGCTGCGTGTCGCGGGAGCTAGGACCGCAACCGATCGGGGTGCCGACGGCGGTGCCGACGTCAGAGCTGTCCGGAGTGACGCTGCGGGTCGGGGACCAGAAGGGCGGCACGCAGGCGCTGCTGCAGGCGGCGAACGCCTTGGACGGCCTCCCGTACCGCATCGTCTTCTCGACGTTCACCTTCGGCCCGCCGCAGATCGAAGCATTGAACGCGGGCCGGATCGACTTCGCGGTCACCGGGAACACACCGCCGATCTTTGGTGCCGCGGCCAACTCCAAGACGCGGGTCGTCGCGGCATGGGACGGCGCGGGAACCGGTGAGCAGATCCTGGTGCGCGCCAACTCCTCGATCGGAGGCGTTCACGATCTGCGCGGCAAGACGATCATGGTGGCCAAGGGCAGCGCCGCACATGGCAACGTGCTCGAACATCTCGCCGACGCCGGCCTCAAGCCGAAAGACGTCAAGCTGGTCTTCCTGCAACCGGCCGACGCGCTGTCGGCGTTCGCCAACGGCCAAGGTGACGCCTGGGTGATCTGGGATCCCTATACGGCGCAAGCCAATTTGACGCTGAAGGTGCGCAGCATCGGGTCGGCTTACAACGGCTACCAGTTCGGTAGCGCATCGGTGAAGGCGTTGACCGATCCGCAACGCAACGCCGCATTGTCCGACTTGCTGGTCCGCTACGCACGGGCCGCGCAATGGGCGCGCGAACAATCCCAGAGCAGTGGGCCAAGAAGTACTCGGCCGCCGTGGGTTTGACTGTTCCCATCTCGGCGCTCGCGCAGAGCCGATTCCGGCGGTTGCCGATCTCCGCTCGACGACAAGGTGGTGGCCGCCGAGCAACGACTGGCCGACTTGTTCGCGTCCGCGGACCAAATTCCGGAGGCGCCCGACTTCGTCAAATGGGTCGACCGTAGGTTCAACAGTGTGCTCGCAGGCGAGCAGCACGAAGTGCCGACCACGAGGAGATGACGATGACGGTCACGGTGACACTTGAGCTCAGGTTCAAGCCCGACGAGGTCGCCGCGGGGCGCGAACTGATGGGCCGAACGCTGGAAGTCACCCGGGCATTCGACGGCAATGTGCGAACCGAAACGCTCGTCGACGCGGACGACGAGGCGCACTGGTTGATCTACGAACTCTGGGAGACCGTCGAGGCCGACGATGCCTACCGCGCCTTTCGCGCCGGCGAAGGCAAGGTGACGCAGCTGCCACCTCTGCTGGCCGCACCCCCGGTCAAGACGCGCTACGTCACCAGCGACATCTAACTCAGCGCCGGAATCACTTCGCGCTCAAACAGTTCGATCCCGGAGCGGTCGTAGGCGGCCTCGGGGAAGTAGCAGATCACGTATTCGCAGCCGAGGTCGCGCAGCTTCTGCAGCCGTTCGATGACCTGCTCCGGCGTGCCGGTGGCCGAATCGGGTCCGCTGGTGCCGCCGATCATCGCGTCGGCCGCTGATTCGCCGACGTAGCCGACCAGGCGGTCGCGTACCCGCTGCAGGCGGTCTTTGAAGCCTTTTTCGTCTGCGTCGACGATGGCGTTGACGTTGACCGACCGGACGATGGCGTCGAAGTCGGTGCCCAGGTCGCGGCAATGGCCGGCCAGCACCTCGGACTTGTGCGTGAAGCCGGCCGGTTCGCCGGTGAAGTTGGTGTACTGCGCATACTTCGCGGCGATCCGCAGCGTCTTCTGCTCGCCGCCGCCGGCGATCCACAGCGGAATCCCGTTGTCCTGCAAGGGCCTGGGTTCGACAATCGCGCCGTCGACCTGGTAGTGCTTACCCTCGAACGTCACCTTCCCGTCGCGCCAGGCGTCGCGCATGATCTGGACACCTTCGTCGAGTCGCCCCAGTCGCACGCCCGCGGACGGAAAGCCGTATCCATAGGCGCGCCACTCGTGCTCGTACCAGCCGCCGCCGATGCCCATCTGGATGCGGCCGCCGGAGATGATGTCCGCCGTCGCAGCGACTTTGGCCAGGTAAGCCGGATTGCGATAGCTCATCGCCGTGCACATCTGGCCGAGTTTGATCCGCGATGTGGTCGCCGCGTATGCCGACATCAGCGACCACGCCTCGTGGGTCGCCTCGCCGGTGGGCATCGGCACGGTGTGGAAGTGGTCGTACACCCACACCGAGTCCCATGCACTGTCGTCGGCGTAGGCGGCCAGATCGCGCATCACCGGCCAGTGCTGGGCGACCTCGATGCCGACCAGGTCCAATCGCCAACCCTGCGGGATGAAGAATCCGAAGCGCATAACCTTGGACTCTAGCCCGACGACAATGCGAGCCGGGTTGGCCGTAGGAGGTCTGATGCGCATCCTCGTCTCCGGCGCCAGCATCGCCGGCCCGGTGCTGGCTTATTGGCTGGCCCGTGGCGGTTTCGAGGTCACCGTCGTCGAACGAGCAATGGGGCTCCGCAAAACCGGCGGCCACGCCGTCGACTTGTTCCGGCCGTCGATGGAGATCTCGGACATGATGGGCGTTCTGCCGCGCATCGAATCGCGTGCCACCGGGACGGAACGGCTCACGCTGTACCGCGAGGGCAAGAGTCGACCGGTGCACGTCGACCTCACGAAGATCTACGGCGCCACCTCCGACCGACACGTCGAGATCATGCGCGACGATCTCAGCGAGGCGTACTACGACGCCGGCCGCGACCACGTCGAGTATGTGTTCGGCGACTCGATCACTGGCATCTCCCGCGATGGAGAGGTGACATTCGAACACGCCGCGGCGCGCAGGTTCGACGTGATCGTCGGAGCCGACGGGTTGCACTCCAACGTCCGGCGTCTGGTGTTCGGGGACGAAGCCGGGATCACCCGCTTCATCGGTGGATACCTCGCGGTGGCGTCGGCGCCCAAATCGCTTGCCTCCGAGGGAGAAATGATCATTCACGCCGGTGTCGGCCGGATGGCCGGCATCTACAGTGCTGATCATCTCGACGATTCGCGGGTGCTATTCATGTTCCGGAGCAAGACCGAACTCGACTACAACCACCGAGACACATTGCGGCAGAAGCAAATACTGCGCGATGCATTAGCCGGGATGTCTGCGCAGGCTGATAGATGGCTGGCCGAGATCGACGACACACCGAGCTTCTATTTCGACTCCATCAGCCAACTCCAACTGGATATCTGGTCGAAGAACCGAGTCACGCTGGTCGGTGATGCCGCATACTGCCCCGGGCCTGCGGTGGGTGGCAGCACCAGCCTCGCGGTCATCGGTGCATACGTGCTGGCGCGGGAACTGATCGCGAATCGGGGCGACCACCTTCGCGCGTTCGCGGCCTACCAGCTGGAAATGGACGCGAAGGTGCATCAGAGCCGAGTCTTCGCGCGCGGCGCCGCCAAGGCCGTCGTTCCCGGCTCCACGGCGGCGGTTTGGGCCGTCACCCGCGGTGCACAGCTGATCTCGTCACTGCCCGCGCCACTCACCCGCGCCATCGCGAAGTTGAACACCAAAGGTGTACGGATGCACGACTCGATGCCTGTGCCCGACTACCCCGAGTTGGAGCCGCAGTAGGCTGGCCGAATGGATCTCACCGGTATCGGAATCTGGAGTAGCCAGCTTCGTTACGGCAGTGCTGCCGAATCTGCCGATGCAGCAGCCGAATTGGATGAATTGGGCTTTCGGGCCTTATGGATACCCGACGTCGGCGGGCAGGTCTTCGACGCGGTGGGCAACCTGCTGGGCGCAACCAAGAAGACCACGATCGCCACCGGCATTCTGAACCTGTGGATGCACACAGCCGGTGATGTCGCCGAGCAATTCGCGGCACTGACGGCCGACCACGGCGACCGCTTCCTGCTGGGCATCGGGGTCAGCCACGCGCCGTTGATCGACGCCGGGTCGCCGGGTCGATACCGCAAACCGCTGGCCGCGACCGCCTCGTTCTTGGACGAATTGGACGCGACGCCGCAGCCGGTTCCCGTGCAGCGGCGGGTACTCGCTGCGCTTGGCCCGAAAATGCTCTCGCTGTCCGCCCGCCGCGCCGCCGGAGCGCACCCGTACCTGGTCACTCCCGAGCACACCGCAACGGCCCGCGGGACGCTGGGTGATGGACCCTTGCTGCTACCGGAGCAGACGGTGATTCTCACCGACAACGCCGACGAAGCCCGTGCCATCGGAACCGACTGGCTGCGTTCATATTTGGCGCTGCCGAACTACGCCAACAACCTGCTCCGCTCCGGCTTCTCCGAGGACGACCTGACTCAGGTGAGCGATCGGCTGTTCAACGCGATCATCGCGTGGGGCAACGAAGACGCCATCCTTCGCAGGGTGTCCGAGCATCGTTCGGCCGGCGCCAACCATGTCTGCATCCAGGTGCTGGTGAGCGATCCGCAGGCCTACCCGCGCGAACAGTGGCGGCGGATCGCCGCCGCCCTCGCCTAGCGAGTCACATCCGCCTCTCGTAGATGCTCGAACGTGAAGTTGATTTCACGTTGACGACCGAGCGTGAAAGTGCCTTCACGGTCGCCAGCCCGCCAGGCCTACATTGAAGCCATGTCTTCAAAACACACGCTGTTCAGGTTGTTCTACCGACTCGGCTTCACGCCGTGGGACGGTCACCCGATCGCGAAAAATCTGCAAGACCTGGTCGGAGAATTGCCCGCGGGTAGCGCCCTCGATCTCGGCTGCGGCACCGGAGATTCGTCGATCTACCTTGCCCAACATGGCTGGAAAGTCACCGGCGTCGACTACGTACCGCAAGCCCTCGACAAGGCACGGGCCAAAGCAACCGCAACCAAGGCTTCGGTCAACTTCGTCCGCGCCGACGTCACGCACCTGAGCCAGGAGGGCGTCGGCACGGACTTCGGGCTGATCGTCGACAACGGTTGCCTACACAACATGAGCGACGGCGATCGCGACGCCTACGTCCGGGAAGTCACCGCCGTCGCCGCACCAGACGCGCGGCTGCTGATCGTCGCGTTCCAGCCCGGCGGACGGTTCGGCGTACGCGGGGTGCAGCCCGCCGAGATGGAGCGACGATTCGCGCACGGATGGACGCTGCTGTCCACCGGAGCCGAGCGGCAACTCGACGAAGCGCAGACCCCGGCGAAGTACTACCTCTACCGACACGAAAGCCCCTGAAAATGTTGATTTCCAGGGGCTTTCGTGCGTCTAGTGCTAGGTCAGCGATGCCGGCGGCAGGAAGCGGTCGCCGTACTGGGCGGCCAGCTCCTTGGCCCGCGCGACGAAGGCTTCCTGGCCGATACCGTGTGCGCCCTGGTAGCCGACGATGAACTGCGCCGAGCCACCGGTGTACGGCGGGAAGCCGATACCCATGATCGAGCCGATGTTGGCATCAGCGGTCGACGTGAGAACGCCTTCGTCAAGGCACTTCTGGGTTTCCAGTGCCTCGGCGAACAGCATCCGGTCGACCATGTCCTGCAGCGGCAGCTCGGTCGAGCCGGACTTGAACGTCTCACGCAGGCCCGGCCACAACCGGGTCCGCTTGCCGTCCGTGTACTCGTAGAAACCGGCACCCTTCAACCGCGACGGACGCTCGAGCTCGATCATCTTCTCGACGACCGCCTCGGCCGGGTGCGGCTCGTACTTGCCACCGGCCTCCTCGACGCCTTTGCGGCTGGCCGTCGCGATCTTGTGCATCAGCTCCAGGTTGAGCTCATCGGATAGCTGCAGCGGCGGCGCCGGATAACCGGCCTGCGAGCCGGCGTGCTCGACGCTGGCCGGCTCCACACCCTCGCCCAGCATCGCCAGCGCCTCATTCACGAAGGTGCCGATGACGCGGCTGGTAAAGAAGCCACGGCTGTCGTTGACCACGATCGGGGTCTTGCCGATGGCCAGCGTGTAGTCGAAGACGCGGGCCAGCGCCTCGTCAGAGGTCTTCTCGCCCTTGATGATTTCGACCAGTGGCATCTTGTCGACCGGGGAGAAGAAGTGGATCCCGATGAAGTCCTCCTGCCGCTTCACGCCGGTCGCCAGACCGGTGATCGGCAGCGTCGAGGTGTTCGACCCGAGCAGCGCGTTGGGCTCGACGACGTCCTCGATCTCCTGGAACACCTTGTGCTTCAGGTCCTGGTTCTCGAAGACGGCCTCGACCACGAAGTCGACACCCTTCAGGTCGGCCGGGTCGGCGGCCGGAGTGATGCGGTCCAGGACTTCATTGGATTTTTCCGGGGTGGTCTTGCCCCGCTGAAGTGCCTTGGCCTCAAGCTTTTCCGCGTAGCCCTTGCCCTTCTGCGCGGCCTCGATGCTGACGTCCTTGAGCACCACCTCGTATCCGGCCTTGGCCGAGACATAGGCGATACCCGCGCCCATCATGCCCGCGCCCAGCACGCCGATCTTGTGGATCTTGACCGGCTCGATGCCGTCGGGACGCGACCCGCCTCCGTTGATGTGCTGCAGGTCGAGGAAGAACGCCTGAATCATGTTCTTGGCGACCTGGCCGGTGACCAGCTGGGTGAAGTAGCGGCTCTCGATGCGGCTGGCGGTGTCGAAGTCCACCTGCGCGCCCTCGACGGCCGCGTCCAGGATGGCCCGCGGCGCCGGCATCGGCGCACCCTTGAGCTGCTTCTTCAGCAGCGCCGGGAACGACGGCAGGACGCCGGCCAGCGCCGGGCTGGACGGGGTGCCGCCGGGCATCTTGTAGCCCTTCTTGTCCCACGGCTGGGTGTACAAGTCGGGGTTGTCCTTGGCCTCTTTTATCCAAGCCTTTGCGCTCGGCACCAATTCGTCTACCGAGCCGACGAGCTCGTCGACCAGACCGGTCTCCTTGGCCTTGTCGGCCTTGAACCGGGTGCCCTGGGACAGGATGTTCATGAACGCGTTCTGGATGCCGAACATCCGCACGGTGCGGGTCACCCCACCGCCACCCGGCAGCAGGCCCAGCGTCACCTCGGGCAGGCCGACGACCAAGCCCTTGACGTCTGCGGCGATGCGGTGGTGACAGGCCAGCGCGATCTCCAGACCACCGCCGAGCGCGGCGCCGTTGATGGCGGCCACCACCGGCTTGCCGAGGGTCTCCAGCGCCCGCAGGTCACGCTTGACGTGTTCGACCATGTCAAACGCCTCGCCGGCGTTCTCCGGGCCGAGCTTGATCATGCCCTTGAGGTCGCCGCCGGCGAAGAAGGTCTTCTTCGCGCTGGTGATGACCACCCCGGTGATCGAATCCTTTTCGGCGACAAGCTTTTCCACTGCGTTGTGCATCGACTCCGCGTAGTGCTCGTTCATCACGTTGGCCGACCCGGTGGGGTCGTCAAGGGTCAAGGTGACGATGCCGTCGGCATCCTTGTCCCACTGAATGGTGTTCTCTGCGGTCATTTTTGGGGTCCTACACTCTCTCGATGATGGTGGCGACACCCATGCCGCCGCCGATGCACAGCGTGATCAGCGCGCGACGGGCGTTGCGACGCTCGAGCTCGTCGACCATGGTTCCGGCGATCATCGCGCCGGTGGCACCCAGCGGGTGTCCCATCGCGATCGCGCCGCCGTTGACGTTGAGCTTCTCGTCCGGGATGTGCAGGTCCTTCTGGAACTTCAGCACGACGGACGCGAAGGCCTCGTTCAGCTCGAACAGATCGATGTCGTCGACCGTCAGGCCGGCGCGGTCCAGCACCTTCTTGGTGGCCGGGGTCGGGCCGGTGAGCATGATGACCGGGTCCGAGCCGCTGGTGGCGGTGGCCACGATGCGCGCCCGAGGGGTCATTGCCCTGCACTTGCCCCCGCCTTTTCGCGACCGACCAGCACCAGCGCGGCGCCGTCGACGATGCCGGAGCTGTTACCACCGGTGTGGACGTGGTTGATCTTCTCCACGGCGTGGTACTTCGTCAGCGCCACGTCGTCGAAGCCGCCCATCTCGCCGATACCGTCGAACGCGGTCTTCAGCTTGCCCAGGCCTTCCAGGTCGGTGTCGGGCCGCATGTGCTCGTCGTGGTCGAGGATTGTCAGGCCGTTCTGGTCGCGAACCGGCACAACCGATTTCGCGAAGTAGCCGCCGGACCATGCCGCCGCCGCCTTCTCCTGCGAGCGCAGCGCGTAGCGGTCGACATCCTCGCGGGAGAAGCCCTCGATGGTGGCGATCAGGTCGGCGCCGATGCCCTGCGGGACGAAGCCGATCTGGTAGTTGGTCTCGGGGTCGGTCGCCCAGGCGCCGCCGTCGGAGCCCATCGGGACGCGGCTCATCGATTCGACACCGCCGGCCAGCACCAGGTCGTCCCAGCCGGAGCGCACCTTCTGCGCGGCGGTGTTGACGGCTTCCAGACCGGACGCGCAGAACCGGTTGAGCTGCACGCCACCGGTGGTCTCGGGCAGCCCGGCGGCCAGCACTGCGGTGCGGGCGATGTCGCCGCCCTGGTCACCGACCGGCGAAACCACGCCCAGGATCATGTCGCTGATCAGGGTTTCGTCGAGGTCGGGGAACCGGCGACGCAGCTCCTCGACCAGCCCGACGACCAAGTTCAGTGGCTTGACCTCGTTCAGCGAGCCTTTGCGCTGCTTGCCGCGCGGGGTGCGGATGGCCTCGTAGATGAAGGCTTCTTCGGACATGACTGATTCCTCTTAACGATTTGGGGTTTTGGGTCCGTCGTTGGCGACGCTAGTCCTCCGTCCACCACCCTAACAAAGTGCCCGGCCAACCTGTTGGTTGGGACTGGGTCGGCCCACGGATTCGCTGTCGAGCATGACAATGCCGCGACCGGCGGCGCAGAGCGTCAGCAAACCGCTGGCATTTTGCGCACGAACCGCCATTTTGCCGATCCCACGTAAACGCATCTTTGCGCGTTGTTTGCTGCCGGTCCCGCCAAAATCACTCGATACGGCCCTTGACATGTGATGCAATGGTTTCTGATTCAGCGCAGTGTGCTAGCCGGAGGCCGCGTGACCAGAGACGAGAGCCCGAACCTCGACCGCGTGGACGATGCCCACCCGCGGCCGGCCCCCGCCAGCCCCGAAGCCGGGCTACCACCGGCCTTCGACGGGCGCGCCGTTCGGTGGCGCGAGGCGCTGTCGATCGTCATTGAGGTGGCCGGGATCGCAGTGCTCAGCGCCGGGTTCTGGCTGATCCGTCCGTGGGCCGGACTCATCGTGCTCGGCGCGGGACTGATCGTGCTCGGCTTTGCGGCCTCGCCGCGGTTCGACCGTCGGAGCGGGCCGGAGTGAGTCTGCTGGCCCGCCTGGTATCGGCGCGGAGCGTTCGGCCAACGGGCAACTGGTCGAGAGGACACCCGCCCGGCGGGCGGATAGGTCGGGCGTGGCGGCGGTACGCCGACCAGATCTCGCCATACCGCTGGTGGATTCTGGCTGGAGCCGGGTGTACCGCGTTCGTCCTGGGGTGCATCGGATGGTGGAAGTACCAATGTGCGAGACATCCGACCGATGGCGACCCCGCCTTCATCGTCTACTGGAGCTTCAAGGATTTCCTGATGAACTCCCCGAGCGACCAAGTCATCCCCTGGCAGCTGAATGTCGCTCGCTTTTTGGCCCCGTTGGTGGCCGGCTGGGCCGGCTATCGTGCGCTGGCATCACTTTTCCGCGACCGCATCCAGCAGATGCGAATCCCGATGATGCGCGGGCATGTGGTGATCTGCGGTCTCGGTAAGTATGTGGGGACGATTTTTCTGCGCCATCTTCGCGACCATCATTTCCAAGTGGTCGTAATCGAGCAGGATGTCACCAACCCGAACATCGAGCTCTGCCGCAGCTGGGGCGTCCCGGTGATCATCGGTGACGCCCAACGACGGAAAACGTTGCAGGAGGCGGGGGCTCACCGCGCCTGGCGGGTGCTCGCCGTTGCCGACGACGATGCGGTCAACACCCAGATTGTCGCGACGTGGCGCAAGCTGCCCCGCCGCGGGTCTCGGCAGACGGGATGTCTGGCGCGCATCAGCAATCCCGATTTCTGTTCCCTGCTGCGCTTACATGAGGCGGAGGCCAGACACGACCGGAATAGCCTGCAAGGGCCGGCAGTTCAGCGGGGACAGGTGTCGTCGGTGGACTTCTTCAACATCGATGAGATCGGTGCACGGGAGATGCTGGAGAAGTACCCTCCGTTCGGCCCCGGCTGCTCGCAACCGCACATCCTGGTGGCGCACCTGGATCCACTCGGGGTGTGGCTCGTCTGGCATGCCGCACGCTTGTGGTACGACAGCAGCGACAAGACGGCCCCGCTAGTGGTCACCGTCATGGACCACGATCCCGATAAGAGCGTCGCCGCGCTGAAGAGTCAGCATCCTGCCCTGAAAAAGCACTGCGACTTCAAGAAATTGGACGCGACCGCGGAGCACATCCGCGAGCAACTGCCCGCACACCATCTCGACCCGGCCACCCCTCCGATCACCTGCGCCTACGTGACCGCCTACGAGGACCGGCAGGCCTTCGAGACGGCACTGAAGTTGCGCGACCAACTACATCGGCTGCATCCCCCAGTCCCGGTGGTGCTGGCGCTGTCGCGCCCCCGAGGCGTGGCCGACCTCTTGGAGGACACCAGCAGGTCCGGCGCGCTGGCCGGTCTCTACGTGTTCGCGACGATGACCACCGCCTGCTCCGTCGATGTGGTGCAGGGCGGTTCGTTCGAGCCGCTGGCGGAGGCGATCCACCAGCGCTGGCGTGCCCAGCAGAAGGCGGAGAACAAGCCGGCGCCGGCATGGGACGACACTCGACGAGTCTCTGCAAGCAGTCCAGCCGTGACCAAGCGCGCGACATCGCCGCCAAACTGCGACAGCATTAACTGTGCCATCGCGCCGCTGCAGGATTGGGATGCACAAGAATTTCGACGTTCGATGACGAGACGAGAGAAGTGGAGAAGCTCGCCCGTCGCCGAGCACCAGCGCTGGTGGGACGAACGCCGTCGCCCAGGGGTGGGTATCTATCGACATGCCCGAGGCTGCAGACCCGAGCAGAAGTCAAGCGGCTACTGGAGGCAGGCTAAACGGCGCCACGAGAGTCCGTACATGATCTCGTGGGAGGCGTCTGAACGACAAGCATCTCCGACGTCGCCGACTACGACCGGATGTTCGTCAGCGAAATCCCCAAGTTGCTCGCCGGCGTCGGATTGCAGGTCATCCGCAATAACGCGTTGGCGCAGAGGGCGCCCGCGACGCAGCCGACGCCTACGTGAGGGGACGAGGGCGCTCGTCGGTACAGGGCGAAGCTAGGCTCGACGGCCATGACGGTGTCGCGACTGCAACCGTATGCAACCACGGTGTTCGCCGAGATGTCGGCGCTGGCCGCGCGGGTTGGCGCGGTGAACCTGGGCCAGGGATTCCCCGACGAGGACGGCCCGCCGGCCATGCTCAAGGCCGCCCAGGACGCCATCGCAGACGGCATCAACCAGTACCCGCCGGGTATCGGCATACCGGCACTGCGGGAGGCGGTCGCCGCTCAACGCCAGCGGAAGTACGACATCACCTACGACCCGGCGACCGAAGTACTCATCACCGTCGGAGCCACCGAGGCCATCGCCGCGGCCGTATTCGGTCTCGTCGAGCCCGGCTCGGAGGTGATCCTCATCCAACCGTTCTACGACTCGTACTCGCCGGTGGTGGCGATGGCCGGCGCCCGGCGGGTCGTGGTGCCGTTGGTGCCCGACGGCCGCGACTTTGCACTCGACGTCGAGGCGCTGCGTCGTGCGGTCACCCCGCGCACGCGGGCGCTGATGCTGAACTCGCCGCACAATCCCACCGGCAGCGTGTTGAGGGCGACCGAACTAGCCGCGATCGCCGAGGTCGCAATCGCGGCCGACCTCCTGGTCATCACCGACGAGGTCTACGAGCATCTGGTCTTCAGCGCCCCCGGCGAGCACCGGCACTTACCCATTGCCGGCTTCGACGGGATGGCCGAGCGCACCGTCACGATCTCCAGCGCGGCGAAGATGTTCAACTGCACCGGCTGGAAGATCGGATGGGCCTGCGGGCCTGCGGAACTCATTCAGGGTGTGCGGGCAGCCAAGCAGTACCTGAGCTACGTCGGCGGCGCCCCCTTCCAGCCGGCGGTGGCCGATGCCCTCAACGCCGAGGACGCCTGGGTGGAAGCACTGCGAAAATCGTTGCAAGGCAGGCGCGATCGGCTTGCGCGCGGACTGGCCGACATCGGCTTCGGCGTCCTGAACAGCGCGGGTACCTATTTCTTGTGCGCCGATCCGCGTCCGCTGGGTTATGACGACAGCACCGCGTTCTGCGCAGCGCTACCCGAACAGGTCGGGGTGGCCGCGATCCCGATGACGGCGTTCTGCGATCCCGCCGCCGACGATTGGGCTACGTGGAATCACTTGGTGCGCTTCACGTTCTGCAAGCGCGACGACACGCTCGACGAAGCGATCAGCCGGCTTGGGCGACTGCGGCCATGACCTTGCGCCGCAACCCCTCGGTCGCGGCGTAGAGGATCTTCCTGCGCGCCCGGTTGACCAGGAACTCGGGTATCGGCGCCGACGGCTCGAGGGTGATCTCGAACCGGACCCGCGTCCGTTCCTCGCTTTCGCGGTGCATCGTGTACTCGACGTGCTGTGCGTGCTGCTGCAATGTCTTGTGCGCGTCCCACACCACCCAGTCCGGCCCCCAGTGGTATTCGAGCACCTCAGTATCGACGATGCCGGAGACCCGGATGGTGACCTTCACATGGTGGGGGCGGCCGTCGGGATAGCAATCGATGACCTCGGCCCGCTTGTGCACCGAGGACCAAGACGGCACCGAGCCGACGTCGGCCAGCGCCTCCAGAATGACGTCCGGCGGCGCATCGATGACAACCTCACGCGATGCTTGTACGGCCACTACAAGCAAACTAGCAACGGAGGCGCATTCGCGGAGCCTACTGTTGGGAAATGCAGCAATTGAGTTGGACCGACGACATGTTGCTGCGCGCGGAGACGCCGGCGACACCCCAACAAATCCAGCTGCTGCTGATCTACGATCCCTCGACCGCGCCGGGCGGGAAGGTCACCTTCAAGGGGATTCTCGAAGAGTTCGACGCGCGGCTGCACCTCGCGGATGTGTTTCGCCGGCGCCTGACCGAGACGCCGATCGGCCTCGATCGGCCGTATTGGGTCGAAGACCCGAATTTTGACCTCGAGTACCACGTTCGCCACATCGGGCTTCCGCAGCCCGGCGACTGGCGGCAGCTGTGCATTCAGGTCGCCCGGCTGCACGGCCGGCAGATCGACCTGCGGCGCCCACCGTGGGAAATCACCGTCATCGAGGGACTCAACGCCGTTCCGGGAGTGCCGAAAGGCTCCTTCGCGATGGCGTTGAAATTGCATCACTGCGCGGTCGACGGGATGGCCAGCGTGCAGATGATCGCGGCGCTGCACGACCTCGCGGCGGACGGCCCACGGCCTGCGGCGTCCGATACCCCGTGGCAACCCGCTCCGCTGCCCTCGACCGCAAACTTGTTGTCGCGCACGGCAATCAAGGCCGCGCTGTATCCCGCGCGGGCCGGCGCAGTCCTTGCGTCGAGCGCCCCCAAGGCGGTGCGCGGATTGTTCGGCCTGCCGATGAAGCTGGTGCAGGGCGTTTCCAGGATCCCCGAACTCGGCACACCGTCGTTTCCGCCCAAGACCCGGTTCAACCAAACCGTCTCGCCACATCGGGTTTTCGAGGCCCGCTTCCACCCCCTCGACGATTTCAAGCGGATCAAGGCGCGGGTACCCGGAGCGACGGTCAACGACGTGGCGCTGGCCTATGTGGGCGGCACGCTGCGTCACTACCTCGACGGCCACGGGGAGCTTCCCGACGAGTCGCTGGTGGCGGCCTGCCCGATGTCAATGCGGGGGGCCGACGACACTACCGCCCAGGGCAACGCGTTGTTCGGCCGGTTGCAATCGCTGGGCACCGACATCCCCGATCCGCTGGTGCGGCTGGCCGCCATCGCCGAGTCGACGGCGGGCAGCCGGTCGGAATCGAATCACGAGACGCGCACCCAGTTGATCGAACTCATCGGGACAGTGCCGACCGCGCTGCTCGGCGTCGCGGCCAAAGCCGCTAGCGTGCTGCCGTTCTCCGGTCCGAACGTCGCCAACACGACGGTGACCAACGTGCCGGGCCCGCCCGTGCCGCTGTATTTCTGCGGGGCTCAGTTGCTGCGCGCGGCCGGTCTCGGGCCGCTGATCGGCGGCATGAACCTGATCCACGTCGTCGCCAGCTACAACGGCACGTTGTCGATCAGCGCCACCGCGGATCGCGACGCACTGCCCGACCCGGGGAACTACGCCGATTGCATGGAGCAGGCCTTCAAGGAACTGCTCTCCATCGCAAGCTGAGCGGAACTTCTGTAGAGCGAGTGACGGGACTCGAACCCGTGTATACGGCTTTGCAGGCCGCTGCCTAGCCGCTCAGCCACACCCGCACGAGGTCCTACCGTGCCGCACCGGCCGCTCACGTGCCACCGTTTTGCTCGACACGATCGCTATTGCGATTGTTCGGACTCGACGACGGCCATCACCTGATCGCGGAGTCCCTTGGTGGCGGCGTCGAGCACGATCTCGCTGGCCCGCCGGACGACGAACGCGGGCACCGGCCCCGCCGGCTCGACGGTGATGTCGAACCGCACGCGCGTTCGGTCGACGCCGACCGGCTGGAGGTTGTATTCGACATGTTGCCCGCGCTGCTGGAAAGTGTCGCCGGCATCCCACACCACCCAGTTGGGACCCCAGTGGTATTCCAGGATCTCGTTGTCGATGAGCCCGAAAATCTTGATGGTGGCCTTCACATGATGCGGCCGACCGTCGGAATACCAGTCCAGCACCTGAATCCGCTTGTGCACCGGCGACCATGACGACAGCGACCCGACGTCAGCTAACGCCTCCAGGATCACCCCCGGCGGCGCGGCGATGACAATCTCTCGCGATGCGCGTACGGCCACTAACAACCAAGCTAGCAACCCGGCCTGGTATTGGGCTGATTACCAGCCGATTTCGTCGAGCGCAGTGGTGGTCTGCGGTATCGGCCCGACGGGTGCGGGCGGTGTCCGGGAGAACCGTGGCGCCGGCGCGGCCTGATCGACGCCATGCGCGCTGACCACCGTCGCGCGCGCGTTCAGGTGCGGGTCGACGGCGGCTTCGCTCCAGGTCAGCACCGGCGTGACGCAGGCGTCAGTGCCGTCGAAGATCTTCGCCCACTCGTCACGAGTCTTGGCGGCGAACCGCTTGGTGAAGACGTCGAACATCGTTGAAAATGAAGCGATTTCGAACTGGCCGGGCACCTCGTCGGCCGTCAGCTCCAGTCCGGCCAGCAATGCCGCGAAGAACTGCGGTTCGATCGCGCCGACCGCCATGTACTTGCCGTCGGAGGTTTCGTAGCAGCGATAAAACGGCGCACCGCCGTCGAGCAGAAACGATTCGCGCTCGTCGCGCATCGCGCCGGTCGACTTCATCGTCCACATCATCTGCGCGAGCACACTGACCCCGTCGACCATCGCGGCATCAACCACCTGGCCGCGCCCCGATCGCTCCCGCTCGTAGAGCGCGGCGACGATTCCCAGGATCACGAACATCGAGCCACCACCGAAGTCGGCGACCAAATTCAGCGGCGGCATCGGCGGCCGGTCGCGGTAACCCAACGCCGACAGCGCCCCGGTCTGCGACAGGTAGTTGATGTCGTGGCCGGCCGTGCTGGCGCGCGGCCCGTCCTGTCCCCAGCCGGTGATGCGGGCGAAGATCAGCCGCGGGTTGGCCGCCGCGCAGGCGTCCGGGCCGATACCCAGGCGCTCGCAGGTGCCGGGCCGAAAGCAGTCGAGCAATACGTCGGCCTTGGCCACCAGCTCCAGCAATTTCGCCGGATCCGCTTTGACGTCCAGGTCCACGATCCTCTTGCCGCGGTGCAGCAGGTCGAGGTTCTCGGCCGGCATGGTCAGTCCGCCGGGGCGGCGGACCCGCACCACGTCGGCGCCCAGATCGGCGAGCATCATCGCCGCGTGCGGGCCGGGTCCGATGCCGCCGAGCTCGATCACTCGCACCCCGTCGAGTGGCCCCGTCAAGCTCGGCCCCCCTTCACTTCCAGGACGCGGTCCCGCAGGCCTTTGGTGCCGGTGTCGATGGTTCCCTTGACCGCCCGCTTGAGCACGAAGCCGGGCAATGGCACCACCGGGTCGACGCTGATCTCGAACACGACCTTGGTCTTGTCGCCGTTCGGCGTCAACGTATAGGACGCGTCCTGCGATCGCTGCTGCCCGGAGCTGATCAATGTCCAGCTGACCTTGTTCTTGGCCCACGTGTAGGCCACCACTTGTTCGTCGGTGATGCCCGCGACTTTCACCTTCATCTTCACCTTGCTGGGTCGTCCGCCCTTGTCTCTCTCCAGGACCTCGGCGCTTTGATGCGGCGGCGACCACTCGGTGACCGAGTCAAAATCGCCGATGACGTCAAGGATCTCCTCCGGGGACGCCTCGATGACGATTTCCCGGGTTTCGTTGATTGCCATGACCGGACGATAGCGAGGCAGCGCCATGTGAAGGGCGGTTTCGACGGCAGACGCGTAGCGTCGTCGTCGTGACTGTTTCGGACCCGTCGTACACCGTCGGCGACTATCTGCTGGACCGCCTGGCAGAGCTCGGGGTCACCGAGGTGTTCGGTGTACCCGGCGATTACAACCTGGAGTTCCTCGATCACATCGTCGCCCACCCGAAGCTCCGCTGGGTCGGCAACGCCAACGAGCTCAACGCCGGCTACGCCGCCGACGGATACGGCCGCCTGCGTGGAATGTCAGCTGTGGTAACCACATTCGGTGTCGGCGAGCTGTCGGCGGCCAATGCCGTCGCGGGCAGCTTCGCCGAGCATGTGCCGGTGGTGCACATCGTCGGCGGGCCGTCGAAGGACGCCCAGGGCACCCGGCGGGCTCTACACCATTCGTTGGGCGACGGCGACTTTGAACACTTTCTGCGAATAAGTCGGGAAATCACCTGTGCGCAGGCCAATCTCATGCCCGCAACGGCCACCAGAGAGATCGATCGGGTGCTCTGCGAGGTACGCGAGCAACGACGCCCGGGGTATCTACTGCTGTCCACCGATGTGGCCCGCTTCGAGACGGAGCCGCCGAGCGCGCCGTTGCCGCACTACACCGGCGGGACCAGCCCGCGGGCTCTGGCGTTATTCCGCGAAGCCGCAACCACACTCATCGGCGACCACCAGCTGACCGTGCTGGCCGACCTTTTGGTCCACCGGCTGAATGCCGTCGACAAACTCGAGGCGCTGCTCGCCGCCGACGTCGTGCCACACGCCACGCTGATGTGGGGCAAGAGCCTGGTCGACGAGAGCGCGCCGGAATATCTGGGTATCTATGCCGGCGCGGCCAGCGCCAAATCGGTCCGCGGGGCGATCGAAGAGGCGCCCGCGCTCGTGACGGCGGGCGTGGTTTTCACCGACATGGTCAGCGGCTTTTTCAGCCAGCGCATCGACCCGGCCCGGACCATCGACATCGGGGTGCAGCAGAGCACAGTCGGCACCGCGGTGTTCGCGCCGCTGGAAATGGGGGCCGCGCTCGATGCGATCACCACGATCCTCACCGAGCGAGGCATCAGCTCGCCAGCGGTCCAGTCGAACTCCGATGCCATCGCCGCCGACCGGCCCGGCCGCGATCAGCCGTTGAACCAGAACATGTTGTGGGACAGGTTCTGCGACGCGCTCACACCCGGCAACATCGTCCTGGCGGACCAGGGCACCTCGTTCTACGGGATGGCCACTCACCGGCTTCCCCGCGGCGTCACGTTCATCGGCCAACCACTCTGGGGTTCAATCGGATACACGCTGCCGGCCACCCTCGGCGCAGGCCTGGCGCAGCGCGATCGCCGACCGGTGCTACTGATCGGCGACGGAGCGGCGCAGCTGACGGTTCAAGAGCTGGGTGCTTTTTCTCGCGAAGGCCTGGCGCCGGTCGTCGTGGTGGTCAACAACGACGGGTACACCATCGAGCGGATGATTCACGGAAAGACCGCGCCCTACAACGACATTGTGCGATGGAGCTGGACCGACATTCCCACCGCGCTCGGTGTGACCGAGCATCTGTTCTTCCGCGCCGAGACCTACGGCGAGCTCGATGACGCGTTTGTCGCGGCCGCCGAGCATCAGGACCAGATGGTGCTGATCGAGGCGGTGGTGCCACGTCTGGACATCCCCGACCTGTTGAGCGATCTGGTCGCCGACCTCGGCTGACGGCGGCCCGCGGCGCTAGCTCAGCCGCTGCGCTCCCCATTCGGAGTGCCGAGCAGTTTGCGCAGGGTGCGACGGCAGCGGCCGCATTCGGCGCCCGCGCCGCACACCGCCGCGATCTGATTGGTCGTCGAGGCTCCGCCGGCGATGGCGTCGGCCACCGCCTGGCTGGTGATCCCGTTACACAGGCAGACGAACACGCCAGCGGCCGCCTACTCGTCGATCCGCATCATGTCGAAGAACTTGCCGACGAACACCGGCGGGTAAGCGCCGCGCCCGGCGCCGTCCATCCACGGGGCGGCGATGTCGGGATGTTCGATCCAGCGCCGGGCATGGTTCTCGTCGTCGATTTCCTGCAGGATCATCACTTCATGGCTGTCGTCGAAGGCCTGAAACAACCGGGTCTCCCGGATGCCCGCCGCCTCGAATCTCGGTAGTGCGCCGCGTATCTCGTGGGTCAGCGAGGGCACGTCGTCAACCGCCGACATCGCGGCGACCACGACGCCGGGGGCTGACTGGCCCACCGACCCGAACCGTTCCACGATCTCGCCGGCGAAGACGGCCGGGATATCGTCGACGCCGACCGCATCGAACCAGTCGAAGAACACTCGTGATCGCAACAGCTCCACAATCGGCTCCCGACTGCGCACGCCGATCGTCACCAGAACGCGACCATGGTCATGCGTAGAGGTGTAGAGCAACACATGGTGCGCGCCAATGCCGGCGAGGGCCGATCTGCGACGGGTGAGCAACGGCCACACCTGCTCCGGATCCGCGACGCGGTAGTCGGACGCGATCACCATCGAGTGCGACCGGGGGTCCACCGCGCTCACCGGAGCTGGTCCTTCATCACCTTTCCGGTGGCGTTCAGCGGCAGGCCATCGAGAAATTCGACGTATCGTGGCGCCTTGAACCCGGCCATCCGCTCACGGCACCACGCCGTCAAATCATGATCGGACACAGGTGTTTTCAGAACCACAAAGGCCTTCCCTACCTGGCCGAGCCGCTCGTCGGGCACCCCGATCACGGCGACCTGGGCAACCGCCGGGTGCTCCAGCATGAAACCCTCGATCTCGGCCGGGTACGCATTGAACCCGCCAACGATGAACATGTCCTTTTTACGCCCGTCGATCTTCAACCGGCCGGACTTGTCGAAATTGCCCAGATCACCGGTGTGCAGCCAACCGTCGCCGTCGATCGCCAGCGTGGTGGCCTCTGGATCGTCGAGGTATCCCTGCATGACGCCGTAACCGCGCACCAGGACTTCGCCGTCGTCGGCGATGCGCACCTCGACGTCCTCGCAGGGTAGGCCCGCGGTGGTGGCCACATCTTCGAAAGAGTCAGCGGGCCGGGACAACGTCACGTTGCCGGCTTCGGTGAGCCCGTAACCGGTCATCAGCGTCTGGAACGGCAGTTCGTCGTGGATGCGGCGAACCAGCTCCACTGGGATGTCCGCCGCACCGGTGACACCCGCCCGCAGCGACGACAGCTTGGCCTTGTCGGCGACCGTCAGCAGTGAGTGATACATCGTCGGCGGTCCCGGCAGCATCGAGATACCTTCGCGTTCAATGAGATTCACGACGGTGTCGATGTCGAACACCGCCAGCGGCAACATGGTCGCGCCGCGCAGGAACGAGGCGATCAATCCCGCTTTCAGGCCGAACGTGTGGAAGTACGGGTTGATCATCAGATAGCGGTCACCCTCGCGAAGGTCCGCAAGCGTTGCCCACTCCTCGTACATCCGCAGCGTCTGGCGATGGTTCATCATCGCGCCCTTCGGGCGGCCGGTCGTGCCCGAGGTAAAGATGATGTCGGAAACGTCGCCGCCATCCACCGGACGCTCGAATGGCGAACCGCTGCAAAGAAAGTCGGACTTCAGATCGAGCACCGGGACGCCCGCCGGGGCGGTGTAGTCCTGGCCCAGGAATCCCTTCTGCACCAGAACGGCCTTCGCCCGGCTGCGGGTGATGATGTCGCCGGCTTCGTCGGGCTTGAACCGCGTGTTGACCGGCACCAGCACGCCGCCGGCGGTGAGCACACCGAACGCCGCGATGATCCACTCCGCGGAGTTCGGCGCCCAGACGGCGACTCGATCTCCCTTGTCGATCTTCAGGTCAGCGAAAGCACCTGCCGCGCAACGAATCCGATCGACGACCTGACGAAAGGTCAAGCGCAGCGGACCGTCGACAATCGCTTCTGCGTCGCCGAAGCGGTCCGCCGCGCTCGCGACCATCTCGGGGATGGTCTGCCAGATTTGCCGAGACGTCACACCGTGACGAGTCGAGACAGGTTTCCGCCCATGATCTTTGCCTGATCATCGGACGACAGGTGCGAGAGCGCGTTGACGTAGAACGTCGGCTCCGCCAGCCCTTCCGGGTGCGGCCAGTCCGAGCCGTACAACACCCGATCCACCCCGACGAGGTTGACCAAATCGTCGATGCCGTCTTCGAAGAACGGGCTGACGTGGATCCGGCTCTTGACCATCTCGACGGGATCGCTCGGGAAGGCTTCCGGAGCCTTCCGGAAGACCTCGGCCAAGCCTTCCAGTAGCGGAGTCATCCACTTCGAGCCGGCCTCGACGATCGCGACCTTCAACTTGGGATGGCGGTAGAGCGCGCCGTGGATCACCCACGATCCCACCGAGTCCTGGATCGGCCGCCACTCGTTGAGGATGCCCATCGCGTTGGTCTGGAACGGCAGCATCTCTGCGCTGGCACCGTCCCATTCGGAGGTGTAGCGGGAATAGCCACTGTCGCTGGAGTGCATGCCGACCAGCACGTCGTGCTCGACGACCCGCTCCCAGAACGGATCGAATTCGGGCAGCGCGAACGACCGCGGGCCGCGGAAGCCGGGCACCGGCGCCGGGCGGACCAGGATGCACCGGGCACCGCGCTTGACGGCCCACTCCAGCTCCTCGATCGCCTTCTCGACGATCGGCAGCGTGATGACCGGGGTGGTGAAGATCCGGTTCTGGTAGTTGAAGCCCCACACCTCGTCGAGCCACTCGTTCAGCGCGTGAACCAGAACGTGGATGGCGACCGGGTCGTCCGACAGCCGCTCCTCGAGGAGGCTGGCCAGCGTCGGGAACATGAGGGTGCGGTCCAGGCCCAGCTCGTTCATCTTCTCCAGGCGTGGGCCGGGCTCGAAGAACGCCGGGATCGCGCGCATGGGCTCACCGAACAGCTCGCGTTTGGTCTTGCCATCCGGGTTGCCGTACTTGAAGTACTCCTCCCAGGCGCCAGGCTTGGCGACGACCTCGAAGGTCGGATTGGGAATGTAGTTGCTGATCTGACCGCGGATCGCGATCTTCGTCCGCCCATTGATCTGCGGGTACTGGACGTAGTCCTTGTACTCCTTGGGCAGGAACTTGGTCAGCGCCTCCGGCGGTTCGTAGAGGTGGTTGTCCGCGTCGAAGATTGGAAACGGGACGTCTTCCCGATGTGACAGCTGGCCCATGAAAGCCTCCTTACCAGTTTGCGAGAATAATATTCTCAGTCTGAGGCTACCGCAATGCCCTCGCCCCGCAGCGGGCGGCTTCTGGGTGAATATTGCGCATTAACTCAAGCCGTCGACCGGCAGCCGTTAGGGTCATAACAGAGGAAGCGGTGACGCTATTCTCCGCTCAGGAGAATGCCGATATCGCCCGTGGACCCAGGCGGCCGGAGGTGCGCATGACAACCATCGGTAAAGCCGCGCTTGGCGTGGCGTTGGCAGCCATGACGGCGACCGGAACCGCAGCCCCGTCGCGGGCCGATGACATGCACAACGTCAGGTATGTCATCACGGCGGCGAGCCCGATCTATGCCGACATCTACTACCTGGATCAGCAGCCGCCGAAATACTCCGACTACAGCCACAACCCGTATCAGTACACCCCGAACGTCCAAGCCGATATCGCACCGGGACATCCGTGGACCTCACCGGTGGTGATGCTGTCAGACCCCAGCAACTACGCCATGGTTGTGGTCAGCACCGGTACCGAGCCGGGTACGCCGATGTTCCACTGCGCGCTGGTGATCGACGGTGTGGTCGCGAAATCCAATGACGGCGCCAAGGGAACGCTCTGCTCGTTGCGCAACTGGTGAGCGAGCTAGATCGTGGGATCGCCCTCTAGATGGCGGAGATAGTTCTCGACAATCTCCACGGTCTCGCTGTGGCCGGCAGACATGTCCAGAGCCCGCTCGATCACCAGGACGCGGGACACGCTGGTCATCAGAACCGACCACACCAGCGGCGGGAACTTCGCGGGGTCGACACCGTAGCGTTCCAGGATCGTCGACAGCGCTTTGCGCTGCTCCTCGCGGAAGCGCTCGGCATAAAAGGCGATCTCGGCCTTCAAGGCTTTTCGATGGTTGGCCAACGCGATGAATTCCATGGTGATCGTGGTGGCCGCCGGATCGGTGCTGAACCGCCACAACGCCCACAGGGGCTGCGGCGCCTGCAACATCTGCGCCTGCACCTCGAGTCCCTCTTCGGCACGACGGCGAAACGCAGCCAGGAACAACTCGTCCATGGTGCGGAAGTAGTAGTGGACCAATTGCGGCTTGAGCGCCGCGCGTTCCGCGACCCGACGCGAAGTGACTGCGGCATAGCCCTCTTCGAGCATCAACTGTTCGGCGGCGTCGAGCAGCACCACGCGGTTCTTCGCGTCCGGTGCCCCGATCCGGCGGTCCGAAGTCATGCCGTGGTTCCACACTCTCGCTGGATATCTGCTGGACAAGCCGATCGTAGCGTCGAGCCACGCGCTCGCCTTGACCACGACATTAGCGCCATGCTAAGCAGGTGCTCAGCAAGTTCCGCACATTTGCCGAAGTCAGTCCTGGGCGGCACGCCATCTTTCCGCCCACACATCACGGGTAAACAGCCTCGGGAGGCGCGCGTACATGAGCAACTTCGATTCAATCGACTTCTTCACCGACCAATCGCTGGTTCCCGATCCGCACCCGTACTTCGATTACCTACGTAGCCAGAATCCGGTGCTGCGGCTGCCGCACTACAACGTCGTCGCGGTGACCGGATGGGAAGAGGCCAACGCGGTCTACAAAGACCCGGAGACGTTCTCCAACATCGTGGCGCTCGGCGGCCCGTTTCCGCCGCTGCCGTTCGACATCGAGGGCTCGGATGATCTCGGTCCCCTGATCGACGCCCACCGCAGCCAGTTCCCGATGTTCGAGCACATGGTGACGATGGACCCGCCTGACCACACCAAGGCTCGCTCGATCCTGAGCCGCTTGCTCACGCCGAGCCGGCTGAAGGAAAACGAGGAGTTCATGTGGCGCCTCGCCGACCGCCAGCTCGACGAGTTTCTGGGTAACGGCGAGTGTGAATTCATCGGCGAGTACTCCAAGCCGTTCGCCACGCTGGTGATCGCCGACCTACTCGGTGTCCCCGAAGAGGATCACAAAGAGTTCCGCACCGTGCTGGGCGCCGACCGCCCCGGCGCACGGGTGGGGTCGCTCGAACTGGAGTCGGTGGGCATCAACCCGCTGGAGTGGCTCGACGACAAGTTCTGCTCCTACATCGAAGAGCGGCGCAGCTCCCCTCGCGACGACGTGCTGACGTCGTTGGCGACGGCGAAGTACCCCGACGGGTCCACACCCGAGGCCCTCGACGTAAGCCGTTCGGCAACATTCCTTTTCGCTGCCGGGCAGGAAACCACCGCCAAGCTGCTGTCGGCGGCCCTGCAGGCGCTCGGCGACCGGCCGGGCGTTCAACAGAAGCTTCGCGAAGACCGCAGCCTCATTCCGGGGTTCATCGAGGAATCGCTGCGGATGGAGAGCCCGGTGAAGAGCGACTCCCGGCTGGCCCGCAGGGCGACCACCGTTGGCGGCGTTGACATTCCGATCGGCACCGTCGTGATGGTGCTGCCGGGCGCTGCCAACCGCGACCCACGGCGTTTCGAGAACCCGCACGAGTTCCAGCTGGATCGCAAGAACGTCCGCGAACACATGGCGTTCGCGCGCGGCGTGCATTCCTGCCCGGGCGCGCCGCTGGCCCGGGTCGAGGGCCGGGTCTCGATCGAGCGCATCCTGGACCGGATGTCCGACATCTCGATCAGCGAGACGCAGCACGGTCCGGTCGACGAGCGGCGCTACACGTTCGAGCCGACCTACATCCTGCGCGGGCTTTCCGATCTGCACCTGACCTTCACGCCGCGGCCCGCGCTGGAGCCGGTGCAGTAGCGGCTCGGGTTCTACCGTTCACTCAAATACGTTTCGCGGCAGGGTGATCGGAATATCCAGCGAGCTGAGCAGGCCGGGTGGCGCGTCCACCACGAAGGGAACCGCGTTCACCACCCGCATTGCCGTCGCAGCCATCGCTGCATGACCGGCGCCGTGCCCCTGAGCCGCGCCCATTGTCATCGCGCAATGAATGTCGGGGTCACCCTCGATGTCGACCCGGTAGGTGGCGTCGGCCTCCGACGTCGGCCAGTCTGGGGCCACGTCGCGCGCCATCCGGATGATGTGCTCCACCACGATCGCCTCGCGGCCACCGACCAATCCGGCCGCCCTGGTACGCACCGCGCCGCAGGTGCCGGCTGGAATCGCGCCGAAGGCCACCTCGATGTCACGGTCGGTCAGTTCGCGGTCCAGGGTGCCGCGGATCTGTTCGACCTCGACCCCGAGCCCGTCGGCAATGAGATGGATCGGTGCCTGCCAAGCGATTTCGATGAAGCCCGGCGTCTTCAGCATGGGTTCGAAGTCCAGCGGACGGGCAAAACCCATCCCGTTGATCATGACGTCGGCCACCGGGTAGTGATCGTTGAGTGCGATTTCGGTGACGGTGAGAGTGCGAATCTTCTTGGACTGGGTGCTCATCAACAGCGCGAGCTGATCGGAGGCAAATCCGGGAAAGATGCCCGACACATAGAACGACGCACCTCCGGCATGGGCGGCGGCCGCGAGTTGGTCACGCCACTCGGTGGCGAAGTAAGACGGCGGATAGATCAGGCTGGTGCTAGACGTCGATACAACGTTGATGCCGGCCGCGAGCAGCTTGAGGTAGTCGGGTACCGCGCCCGCGTCACGTTCCGGACCGCTGGCCGCATACACGACGCAATCAGGCTCCAGGGCGATAAGCGCGTCGGCGTCGTTGGTGGCAGCCAACCCCACGGGGTCGCCACCTGAGAGTTCGCCCACGTCCCTGCCGACTTTGTCGGGCGAATGAACCCACACCCCAACAAGTTCCAGGTCTGGCCGAAGACGAACGGCATCGATCGCGACCGAGCCAACCCCGCCAGTCGACCACACAACCACGCGAACGGGGTTAGCCATCTTGCTCACCGTTGCACCATCGTCGCCTGCTGATCGGCCGCTACAGCTGTCTGCAGGTACCGCCACGCCACCTCGGGGTCGATGCCACCGCACAGGGGATGCAACGGCAACGACTTCCCCGCCCGGACGAATTCCGTTGCCTCCGTGGGCGTCAGAATTCGATACGGTCCGTGCGCGAGCCGAAGCCCGGCCACGGTATTCGCGCGGGTGATGCTGGCCACCGAGTCGTCTCCGTGCCGGTAGGACGCGGCCATCGCGGCGTCGTGCAGCAGGTGCGGGCCGAGCTGCTCCCACGCCTGATCGACGTCGTCGGCAACGAAAACCACTGTGGGAGAGTCCGGTACGGGGAACTGGACGAAGCCCGGGACCTGCCCCATCTTGGCGCACTGCTCCTCGTAGTAGGTCCGCAGTTCGGGCCGGTCGACCTGGGAGATGAAACCCAGACCGTAGCTGGCGGCCCGGCGCACCGCCGCCTTGCTGCCGCCCGCGATCATGATTCCCGGACCCTTGGGTGACGTGCAGCGCGGCGTGACCTGAATCTGCCGGCCGCGGAATTCGACCGACTCCCCGCGAAGGAGGGCCATCAGCACGCGCAGGTACTCGTCAGCGAGCCTGCCCCGCGCAGCCATGTCAACCCCGAAATGGGTGTACTCCTCCTCGCGATGGCCCACGCCGAATACATACGAGACCCGCCCGCCGCTGATGAGGTCGAGCACGCTGATCTCCTCGGCGAGCCGCACCGGATCCCACAGCGGCAGCGGGACCGCCGCCAGCAAGATCGCCATGTCCTGTGTTCTCGCCGCGATAGCCGACGCGAGTATCAGCGGGGTCGGCAGATGCCCATCGGTGGCTCCATGTGCTCAGACAACACCGTCAGCGGCGCGCCGCGCGTCTCGGCCCACTCACACATGTCGGACACCGCGGAATAGTGAGCCGCCGCCGGCCCAACCCAATCGGGGACCCTCATGTCGAAACGCAACGTCAACACGACCGTGAATGTCCTTTCTGCACAGACCCAGTGGTCACTCGGGGACGTCCGCCGGGCTGGCGACACTCTCTCCGCACGCGCTCGACGCACGCCATTTACCCCGCTCGAATGAGGGTCCCCGCTCGCCACGCCGTTCTGTTCTCTATAAAACCCTTGTGGGTCATAGACTTTGGCGCTGGGCCAAGGCCATGGGCACACAATCGAGGTCGCCGCGCCCGACCACCTGGTCACGGCGGTGTAGACGACTCCGTAGACCATGAAGGCAAGGTTGACGCCGACGAGCATCACGACGAACGAACGCAAGCACCGGCCGGCGCGGAAATACCTTGGCCCGCAACGCCAGTCGCTCGGCGACTGTGCGTCCGGTGTCGTCTCGATAGATCAGGACCGCGGCCGGGATCATCAGGATGCTGATCAGCGAGGACTGCCACAGCAGCGGGAACTGCCAGCGAGTACCCGCGAAGACGGATCCGAACGGGATCACCTGAGTGAACGTGTACAGCCCCATCCGGACGCACAGCTCTTCCATGACGAAGTCGTAGACGAAGCCGAAGACGAACACCAAGATCGACAAGCTGATCAGCGGGTGCCGCGACACGAACGAATCCAGCGGGCGGCGCGACTGCAGGCGTCGCAGCACCCAGATCGCCGGAAAGAAAGGCGGCACCACGAACATCGCAATAGCCGCAATGAACAGAGGCTCGATGGTGGGAGACAGCGACACGATCGGCCAGTCCTCGGGCCAGTGCCACAAATCGGGGTTGTACGCCGCGAACGTCGCCCAGTTCATCGGCGCGTCGAGCCAGGCGAGCGTGCTGACCGCGATTGTCATCAACAGGTAGGGATGCTTGGGGTAGCGACGCCACAGCATGACGATCAGCGCGATGATGCTGACCAGCGCAAGGTAACTGAAGATCTCGATGGTGACGATCCAGTGGCCGTAACCGAACAACGGGTCGAGCCACGGGTGCGGACCGCCGCGGTCATTCGGATTGCGGATGCGCGGCGATAGCGCGCGCCACAGCAACGTGGACCAATCCGAACACGGTGAGCAGTGTCAGATAGCTGAAGATCTCGACCAGGACGATCCAATGCTGAAAACCGAATAGCGCCCCCGGTATCGGGTGCAGTCCCACGGCGTTGGGGTTACGGATGCGTGGCGATACCGCGCCGTATCGGGCGTTGTGGACGATCAAGCCCAGTAGCACGAGCACGACGAGGGACGCCACTATCGGCCACGGCGACCGGTGTCGAAGCTCGATCGGCGTCCTCTTAACCCGCTCCGTTGTCACGGGCTGTACCTCAACGACGCGCTTGCTGCCCGAGGGCCACCGCTGACGCCGACCGCGGCGCCTCCAATCGTGCAATCGTCCGACCTTGCGGCTATGGCACGTCCAGCCTGAACGGACCCGGGCGAATCCGGCGACCGCACAACATCAGCATGCCGCATCGCTGCTTGCTGAACTAACCAAACATTAGGTTTCATCCTACCGACCATCGTTGTGGCGGAAATCCCGCAATCGAAGTGTAAACAACCAGATGTGCACGCGGAACGTTTTCCAGCCGCGGCCCGATCCAGCTGGCCAGTCGCAGCAGGAAAATCGGTCATGAACTGGGTTTATATCCTGATTGAGTGTTTGCGAAGCTCCGCTATCGGAGGTGCACCCGTGGTCACTGAACAGCGCCAGTAGGCGTGCACCCTGCGTTGGCGATGTGGAGTGAGCCGCGCTGTGACCGACGGTGGAGCGTTGCTCTAAAACCAAATATCTGCTTTCATGGCGTCAGTCAGCTTGACGGAAGGTTGAGCACGTAACTGCCGACATTTGCCACCTCGAAGTGCGGTATCGGCTCAACTGCAGATCGTCGCGGCGCCAGCCGCCGAGCTGGCATCGAGCTGGAAGGGGAACATCGTGAGCCATGCCATTTCGCCACCTCAGCCAACCCAGAGTGGCGAGGAGTCGTCCGAACCAGCCAAGGCCATAGCGGCGATCGACTACGAACGTGCGCAACGTCAGCGCCGGCGGGGGTGTACGGGCTCGCATGGGCGACCGTAGCCTTCTTCGCAACGGCAATCGGCATCAGTTATGCGGTCGCCATTGCCCACGGTTACGGCACCGGTTTTGGGGATGGCCACGAAATTGTGTCTCGCGTCATCCCGTGGGGCGGAACCGGCTTCTGGGGCGACTTGGGGTTGCTTGCCGGCACAGCCGTCACGGACGTAATCGCGCTGTACGTGTGGTACCTCGCGGCGAGCCGGCTGGACAACATCACCAAGGACGATCCGGTCGGAGCGGACGACGACGCCATTGATCTCAACGAGTCCGCTTCGTGGTATGTCGTGCAGGTCCCGGGCTTGACGAAGGTGTTGACCGTCGTGGCGGTCGTGTGCTTGATCGGCATCGTCGTCGGGGCCGCGGTGCTGCTTCCCGTCGTCGCGATTCGGTATGGATTCGTCATATGAGCAGCGTCGAAAAGCTCAGCGCACCAACGACGGTCAGTACGGGCCATAAGAGGTATGACTTCATACCCCTCAACGATGGTCCGGAGGTCAAGTCCGCCGATCGCTGGCTGATCACCGGGGCGGTACTTCTCGGCAGCATGATCTTCAGCCCCATCGGGCTGGTCGTGCTTGCCATCGGTTTCCTCAAGTCGTCGCGGGCGAGACGGGCGGGCGAGTTCGTCCGGCCTACGGCGGTCACGCTGTTCGGCATGTTCGCTATGTGCGACGCCGCTGGCAGCGCCGTTGGGTGGTCACTCGACATATGGGCCCACGACACCCGTCTCGTGCAATGGGGTCTCAACGGCTGGGGCCGACTTGTCGACGGTGCCTACTATCTCGATTACAACAGTCTGCCGCTCGGTGGCGCCGCCGGTGCGGGCGAAAAGAGTTGGATCGTGTTCTGTGTCCTAGCGGTCTTTCCCGCCCGCATGGTCGCAGCCTATGGCTTCCTCAAGCTGAAGCGGTGGGGTTACCAATGGATGATCATGACGAGTTGGGCGTATGTCTTCTTGTGGCTGGGCTACCTGGTCAACATGTTGTCAAACTTCCCGGAACGCAACGGCGCCAGCGTATTCGGCGTCACCGGGTGGTGGGTTTTCGACATTTGGTACATGACGCCCTTCGTCCTCCTGCCGTGGCTGTATGCCTTGGACAAAAGGCGCTGGTGCCGCACCTAAGACGAGCAGAACGTCAGCTAGTGGAACGTGAACCGCGGTCGACGATGCCCCGCAGTACTGTGTCTCGGGCGAGGATCAGCGCTCTTCGGGTACCGATCTCGCACAAGATGTTCTCGGGCATCCAGAGGGCCTCAATCACGCATCGCGCGAGCATCTCCGACGTCGGACTCTGGCTAGAGATCTCACCGGACCGGACACCCTCGGACAGCGTTTCCTGCATTTGCTGCAGACGAGTGGTGAATGACCACCCCGGATTCGCTGTATCAGGCGGTGAGTGACGCATCCAAGCGAGCTGGATCCGGAACTCGTCGGGAAAATGGTGTACCGCATTGATGTTGAGCCAGCTCATCGCGTCCAACTTCTCAGCGGCAGTCGAGTCCGATGTCAACGCTCCAGTCCACCCATCACCGACCTTCTGCCCGAACGCGGACATGATCGACATGAGCAGCTCTTCTTTCGAGCCGAGTAATCGGTAGACCGTACTGTTGGCTACCCCCGCCGCCGCGGCAACGTCGCGCATGGTCGTCAGCTCATAACCTCGGCGGCCGAACTCATTCCGCGCGGCGGCGCGGATGTGAGCCACCTTGTCTTCGGCATCGGTTCCGCGCTCGTCGACCCAGGTGTTGATTACCGAGTCGGCCACGGCTAAAGCTGACGAACGATCCAGTTCCGCGTCGCCGGGCTGATTGGTCGAAAGCCCATGCAACATGATTCTGGACAGCACCCCTGCAACCTGATCACTGTCGGCGTTGTGCCGGATGACCTCAAGGCCCACATGCAACATGCTTTCACACAGGCGATCGGCGACAGTCGGAACGTCGATGTCACGCATCAAATAGCCGCTCCACCGGCCAGCACGCAAGATGCTTTGCATCGCAGTCTGTATGCCGTTGGCCGCCGTTGCGTCAACTCGATGAGTTCGGGTGCGGAGCCGTGGCGCTCGTAGAAGGACATCTGCAGCGCCGCACGGTGCTCGACCGCGGTGCGTGCGATCGCGCGGCCCAAGTCGACGATTTGCACTGCAACCGGGCGTGGTTCACGTTCGTCGAGCTTGCCGAATGCAATCTCACCGACCCGGTCGAGATCGGCGTGATATCGCCGGAGCAGCTCGATGAGTAAGGCATCCTTTAACCACGTCTGCTCAAACTTGCTGGGTGGCAAAGACATTCTTGGGAATGGTCAATGGCAGGTCGACGGCGCTCAGGAGTCCCGGTGCGGCGTCGACGACGTAGGGCACCGCGTTGACGACGCGCATCGCGGTGGCCACCATCGCGCCGGCACCCGAGGTCATCGAGCCGATACCGGCCCGACGCGGGTCGCGCAGGGTTGCCGCCAGTGTGCAATCGATGTCGGGATCGCCGGTGATCACCACTCGGTAGGACAGATCGCCGATGCCGACCGGCCAGTCCGGGGCAACGTTGTGCGCCAGTCGCGTGACGTGTTCGACGATGATCGCCTCGCGTCCATCGACGACGCCGATGGCCTTCATCCGGATCGCGCCGCAGGTTCCCGCCTCGACGGTACCCATTGCGACGTGCGAGGGTTTCGTTGGTCACAGCGCGGTCGAATTCTTCACGGACTTCCTCGACCTCGACACCGAAGGCGTCGCCGATCAAGCGGAGTTGACCGGCCCACTCACCCGCGATGGCTCCGGGAAATGAGATCCAGGGCTGGTAGTCCAGCGGCTGTCCGAAACCCAATCCGTTGATCATGATGTCGGGCACGCCGTAGTCGTCATAGAGCCCCATCTCATACGAGTGGATCGACTCGATCGAGGACGACTGGGTGGACAGCACGAGCGGCAGGTAGTCGGCGGCGAAGCCGGGCTCGATGCCCGACGCGTACAGCGACGCCTGCCCTTGTTTGGCTGCGGTGACGAGCTGTTCGCGCCACTCGGCCGGCTCGTAGGCGTGCGGATTGACCAGCCGCGTAGTGCTGGTGGTGACGACGTTGAGACCTGCTTCGAGCAGTTTCACGTAGTCGGGAATCGCCAGGGCGTCGCGTTCGGGTCCGGCCGCCGCATAGACCACGCAGTCGGGCTTGAGAGCGATCAGGGCATCGGCGTCGTTGGTTGCCGTGATGCCGATCGGATCGCCGTTGGCCAGCTCGCCGGCATCCTTGCCCACCTTCTCGTCGGAATGCACCCAGACCCCGACCAGCTCGAGATCGGGGCGGTTGGTGATGGTGCGAATGGCGATCGAGCCGATCCCTCCGGTCGCCCACACCACTACGCGGTATTTGCCTGCGGTCATCGCTTCCTCCTCCAGTGGTGCTGAATCTCTAGGTAACCTTGACGGGCAGCCGGGCCCAGCCTCGTACGCTGGATGTCCTTGCCCTACTGGCGTTCTCGTAGTCGACGTCCCAGTCGGTCCACCGCTTGAACACTTCTTCGAACGCGACCCGCGCTTCCAGTCGTGCCAGCGAGGAGCCGAGGCAGAAGTGCAAACCTTGGCCGAAGCTCAAATGTCCGGCCTTGCGGTGGATGTCGAAGCGATCGGGTTCATCGAAGTGTGTCTCGTCGCGATTGGCTGACGCGTTGAGCAAGAGCATGTAGGACCCTTCGGTCACGGTCTGCCCGTAGAGTTCGACGTCCGCAGCGACGTAGCGCCCCTGTACCGGTGACGGTGGCTCGTAACGCAGCGTCTCCTCGACCGCCGACGGGATCAGCGAGTGATCGGCGACCAGTTCCCTTCTCTGGTCTGGGTTTTCACCGAGCAACTCACCCATGAATCCGATCAGCCGAGCGGTGGTCTCGCCGCCCGCGCCGGCGATCATCGCGGTGTAGGCGATCACTTCACCGCGCTCGAGCGGGCGCATTGTTCCGTCGGGTTCTTCGACCTGCGCGTTGAGCAGTTCTGTCATCAGGTCATCGGACGGATGCGTCGATCTCCATTCGATGTAATCGGCGAACTGCGCGATCGACTCCTCGAGTGTCGTCGCGGTCAGCAGAGTGCCCTCGGATTCGACCGTGATGCTTTTGTCGTTGCGCTCGCGGATCTGTTGTTGCCCTTCTTCGGGAATGCCGAGCAGGTAGCCGATTGTCCGCATCGGCATGATCGCGCCGAGATCGTCGACGAAGTCGAATCCGTCCGAATCACTGCAGCGGATCCAGTGCGCGCGAACAGAAGTCGCGCACCATCCCTTCGACCGCCAGCATGCGGCGGGGGGTGAAGACCCGCGACAACAGGCGGCGGTGCAGGTCGTGCAGCGGCGGGTCTTCCCAGAGCAGGATGCCGGGCGGTATGTCGATGCCGCTGAACAGGACGTCGGCGGTGGTGCCCCGTCCCGAGCGGTAGGTCTGCCAGTCGTGCAGTGCGGGTGAGACATCGTCGTAACGACTGAGCGCATAGAAGTTGTGCTTGTCGTTGTAATACAGCGGCGCCTCGTCGCGCATCCGCTTCCACACCGGATAGGGATCGTCGTCGATGGCGTGGTCGAACGGGTCGTAATACAGCTCGACTGTTGAATTGCTCAAGATCTGCCTTCTGCTAGCGGGGCTGGTTGGGCGTGCCCGGGATACAGCTGCTCGGTGGGTCCTGCGGTCACCCAGCCGCCCAGTTTCGTAATGAGATGTGGCGCAAAGACCGAGCCGTACACGAGGTGGCCGACGACGATGACGGCGACGATGGACAGCACCGACGACTGCAGATGAGTTTTCGCTTTGCTGTCGGCCCACATCTCGATGACGTTGCGGCCCTCGGAATCGGTGCGGCCCAGCAGGTAGGTGAAGACCATCATCTCGATGCCCATGGCCAGTGAGTCATACAGCGGGTACTGGTGTTTGGTTCCCTCGAAGATCGCGAGTCCGGGAATCACATAGCCGTAGTAGAAGTTGCCGAAATGGGCGCCGGTGATGGCATTGAAGACGAACGCCCAGCAGAACCCCACGCCGAGGCCGACCGTGAGCAGGGTAATCGGCCTGCGCCAGTCGAACTTTGCGCTCAGCCGATCGTCCGAGGGCGGCGGCGGTCAGGGCGGGCAAGCACGAAGTAGGAGACGTAGCCGATCGGCACCGACGACGGCAGGCCTCCCCACGTCACGTTCAGCGGCCACCACGACGGCATCCGCGGCAGCGCCGGGCGGGAATTGGGCATACATCGCCCAGTCATAGGGCGACTCGATCCAGGAGAACGACAGCGCCGAGATGCTCAGCAGAAGCAGTGGATGCAGGCGTCGGCGGCGGATAGCTCAGATAGACGCCGACGAGAATGAACGCGATGCCGGAGACGTAAGCGAAGTACATCTGCCCTTCCAGCAGGGGCGTCATCTTCGCGTTCATGGGCGGCCCTCGTTGCTCGGAGCGCGCCGCGCTTCCGGGTCGAAGCGGAGAACCAAGCCCGAATGCCAGAGCTATCAATCCGAACAACGTGCCAAGCATGATCACAGCACCCACGCCCAACACCTCTCCCTTGAGGAATCAACCCTTTAGATAGTGACGACTATCCTATAAACAGTCAACCATCAGATTCGGCTCGAGGAGTGAACAACCGTGCCCCAGCGCTCTTCCGCCAGAAAGCCGGCTCGAGGCCGAGCTCGGCCCCGGGGTCGCGCCGGCCGCGGGGCGAACCACGCAAACTTCTGCTCGCCGCCGCCCGCGACCTCTTCGCCCGCCAGGACTACCGCAGCACCACAACACGTGAAATCGCCGAAGCCGCAGGCGTTACCGAGCATCTGCTGTTCCGCAACTTCGGCTCGAAAGCAGGACTGTTCCGAGAAGCCCTCGTCTTGCCGTTCACCGAATTCGTCGACGACTTCGGCCGCACGTGGGAGTTGGTCGTCCACGAGGAGGCCGACGAAGAGGAAATGGCGCGGCGCTTCGTCGGGCAGCTCTACGACCTCTTCGTCGAACACCAGGGGCTGCTCTTGACACTCATGGCCGCTGAAATCCTCAGCCAAGAAGAGCTAGCCGAGACGGGCATCGCCGACATCAGGCGAGCCCTCACCGTGCTCAGCCAGATCGGCGCGGAAGGCATGCGCATCCGCGGCATGCGCACCAGCCACCCCGACCTGCCGGCGCACTCGACAGTCGCCATGATCGCCGGCATGGCCGCATTGCGTTCGACCTATTTCGGGTCCGAGCAGCCGTCGAGAGAAGCCATCGTCGACGAACTCGTCCAAGCGATACTGCACGGATTCCTGCATCGACAGGATTGACGATCCAATGTGCTGCCACGCAACGACTTAGGTGTCGGCGCGGGTCCAGAATGAGTGACCCTCCTGCGCGATGCAGATCAGGAACAGTCCGTCGGGCGACTGCGCGACGTAGTTCAAAAACTTGTGGCAGTCGGCGTTCTCTTCCTTGATGCCCGCCATCGGCGGTGAGCGGAACCATCTCGGCTGGTATCGCCTGGGCGAGCCGCAGAACATCAGCCGTCCGGGTTGTGTGGCGGGCACATAACCGCCCGAGACACCGAATGCGTAGTAGGTGGTGTTGTCGCACGGCGCGCCCAGAACCATGTTCGGAGCGATGCCTGGAGTACAGGCCGGGTAGTCGCAGACAGTCGGCCCTGCGGCAGCCGTCGGCGGCATCAACGCGCCGACTCCGATCAGCGCAGCCACCATCACCACGATGAAACGCACCGAAATAGTTTTGCATGGGCGATAAGAAAATTCTCTTCTTCGGAGAAGATCGCATACGGACGCCATCACATGGATATTGCACGTCCGCATAGCGCATCCGGCCAGCGACTTTGGGGTGATAACGTGATTCTCCGTGTGTAGTCCGGAAAGAGCCGTGAGTCGCGGTGTACTCGCGCCGGCGATTGCCCAGGACCAGTGACGGACTCCGACGCCGACCCATCGACCACCGAAGCTCCAGATTCGCTCGCGGCAGCAGAAGAAGAGCTCATTCGTGCCGAGGAGCGCGCCGAGGCCGCACGAGCACGCGCGGCCGAATTGCGCCGGGAGGCCGAGGCCGGTTCGAGCGAACAGCCCGAACCGACCGAAGACGCTGCCGGTGCCGATGCCAAGCCGGCCGCCTCGCGATTGAGGCGTCGGTGGCCATGGCGGCTCCGTCGTCCCACCCGGAAAGCGGTCGGTGTCGGCACCGCAATCATGCTCATCTGCGCCTCATTCGCAGCCAGCGGTTACATCGTGTGGCAGCACCGCACCCTGGTGCAGCAGCGGCAGCACGCGGAGGAGTTTGCCGCAGCTGCCCGGGAGGAAGTCGCAACGCTGATGTCGATTGACCCCGCGCACGCTGCGGAGAATCTCCAGCACACCATCGACGACACGACGGGAGCGCTCAAGAGCCAGCTGGAAGCGACGTCAAGCTACATGGCCAAGAATGCCCAGGATGCGCAGGTCACCACGAAGGCCACCGTGCAAGATGTCGCGGTCGAGTCGATGACCGATAATTCGGCAGTCGTCCTGGTAGTCGCGAAATCCGACACCATCAACCCTGACAAGTCGGTGCGGCCACCGGTCTTCTGGCGACTCAGTGTCAATATCGATCGGGATGGGGATCGGCTCAAGATGTCGAAACTTGACTTCGTCCAATGAATTCCGAGTCAGAGTCGCCGCTCGGCGATGCAGAGAGCGCGGTTGAGGACCCAGAATCGCCGCTCGACGATGCGGAGACCGCCGTCGAGGACCCGGAGTCGCAGAACGAAAGCGCCAAGGCTCCTTCCGTCGGCGAATCGCGTCCCGACAGAACGGCTGCGATCGACCGGGTGGCCTCCCGCCTTCTCGCGCACTGGGGTTCAATCCTTTTGACGGCATCGGTCATCGCCGCAGTGGGACTGGCTGCGTGCCTATTCGTTCTTCAGTACCGTCCGGATCGACAGCTCGATGACGCCGCGGCCCAGCGGGCGATCCGCGCGGCCTCCGACGGCGCCGTTGCGGCGCTGTCCTACTCGAGCGAGAACATGGATCGTGACTTCGCCAGGGCGAGATCACATCTCACTGGGGACTTTCTCGCTTACTACGACAAATTCACCAAAGAGATCGTCATACCGACGGTGCAGCAAAAGCACCTCGGGCAGACCGCCTCGGTGTTGAGAGCGGCCGTGTCAGAACTGGAGCCGAACTCGGCCGTCGTGCTGGTGTTCCTCAACGAAACCACAACAGGCAAGGACAAGCCGCAACCGTTGATAACCCCGAGCGCCGTGCGAATAACGCTCACGAAGGTCGGCGGTTCGTGGCTGATCTCGAAATTGGATCCGGTCGTCATAAGCGCTGCTGTCTTCTCGGTCGAACCCGTACCAGGTCGAACGTGGCGGTGTTATTCTCGTCAGGCGAGAACGCCGCTACCGGTGCCGTCACCGGCTCCGACATAGTCGGATTGAGCGCGTCGAGGAGTAGACGATGCGACCATTTGGGACGGTCGCCACAGCAATGCTGTTGGCTGCCAGTGCGATTGGCATTGCGGGTCCGGCACCCACGGCCCGGGCCTATACGAAGGAAGAGGTCGCGCTCAACGGGACGTACCGCGTCACGTCGATCGGCAACTGGGCCAAGTACAACGAGCAGTACAACGGCGAGCCGACGACTGTGCAAACCTGGACGCTGAGCTCCACGTGCACGACCTACCTGGAATGCGACGGCACGGTGAAAAGCGACGAGGGCTGGAGCTCCCGGTTATACATGCTTGACGGGACCTCGTGGTACGTCAGACATGAAGTGCCGAACTGGGAGCGGTGTCAAGACGGCACCGCGTTCACCGGAAAGCAGACTTTCTCTTTCTATCCCGTTGATCCCGACGGTAGCGGTTTTCTAAAACTCGGGTCGCCGGTAATGGCCGGCAGGAACAAGACGGTCGGCCCGAGCGGCGCCTGCGGGCAGAACCAGTGGCTCACCATCGATATGCCGATGCGGCTAGACAAGATCGGCTGACTGGCAGTCGATCGATCAGCCGTCGTTTATGTCGGAAGCAGGTCTTGCCACT
>CAWFRR010000005.1:0-285399 GCA_963818285.1 uncultured Actinomycetota bacterium | reverse complement strand
GTCAATTCCAACAATATCGCCACCAAGATGACGAGGTTGGAGGCCGGCCGCAATCGCCGTCCAAGGCTGACTGCCTGACGACGAACTCGAAGACTCCGCCGGCGGAGACGGCTCACCGTATCCTCGTCGCCGGGGCGCCCGGACACCGGACACACAAGTCCGTTGTTTCGCGTTGCAAACACACAATCCGAATGCAATCCTCGCCATCCTGGAGACCAAACCCTCGCCTCCTCCCCGTAAGCCTCACTACTCCGGATTCTACACACATCAACTGATCCTCTCCAACACCACACCCATCACGACATCACCAGCCACAGAATTCGCCGCCACCTCCGACATCCAGCCTGCCGTCGTCGCCTCGGAGCAGACACACGGCGTGGCCCACCAACCCAATCCTCTTCCCACTGACCCAGCCCAACCGCGGCAACAGCGTCGCCGCCCCTCAATCTCTGCTGCCCTGCACCGGCACGCCCAAAGGCGCGCCATCACTCATCACAACGTCACCCAACTTCTCACTCACTACACACCCACCTGCCCCCGGCAGGAGTGTGGTCACACACCCACTCGCTGGCCTTCGACGTCTCGATCCAGGAAATCTTCGGTGCGCTGCTCGGTGGAGGGCGGCTGGGTGATGTCGTGCCCGATACGCCACTCACTCACACCGGATCTCCACGCCTTAATCAGCGCAGAACATGTCACCGTCCTCAGCCAATCCGTCGGAGCGGGGCGCTGTCGCCGAAGGGCTCGAGTCGATGGCGATATGATCGGCGCCGAGCCCTGCCCGGCCGAATTGGTCAACCGGTGGGCACCGGGCCGGGCGAATGTCAATGTCTACGGCCCGACCGAGGCGACGGTCGACGCATCGATCAGTGCTCCGTTGACAGCGGGGCAAGTGTGCGCGTCCGATTCGCGGGCCGTTGTCGGGGGTGGCGTTTTTTGTGTTGGATGGCTGGCTGCGGCCGGTGCCGGCCGGTGTCGTCGGAGAGCTCTACATCGCCGGTCACGGTGTGGGCCTGGGATATCTGGGCCGGGCCGCACTGACCGGATCACGATATTCGTGGCGTGTCCCTTCGGAGCACCCGGAGCCGCATGTTCCTCGCACCGGAGACCTGGTGCGCTGGGCCGATGACGGCCAACTGCACTACCTCGGACGCGCCGACCAACAAGTCAAAATACGGGGCTACCGCATCGGCTGGCGACGTCCACGCCGCACTGAGCGCCCTGGCCGGCGTCGACCAAGCCGCCGTCATCGCCCGCGAAGACCACCCCGGCGACAAACGCCTCATCGGCTACATCACCGGCACCGCCGAACCCGCCGACACCCGCACCGCACTGGCCCACACCCTGCCCGCCTACATGGTCCCCGCCGCCATCGTCGCCCTGCCCGCGCTACCACTGACCGTCAACGGCAAACTCGACACCCGCGCCCTACCCACCCGAATACCACCACCTCCAGGGCTACCGCGCCCCCACCGACGCCCTCGAACACACCCTCGCCGACCACTACACCCACATCCTGGCCCTGGACAAAGTCAGCACCGACGACTCCTTCTTCGACCTCGGCGGACACTCCCTCCTAGCCATGCGCCTCGCCGCACGCCTGAGCACCGAACTCGGCACCGACATCCCCGTCCAAACCATCTTCGACCACCCCACCATCACCGCACTCGCCCAACACCTACGGCCACAAGGCACGCAACCGGGCCGCACAGCGTTGACCGCGCGCGAGCGACCTGCAGTGATTCCGTTGTCCTTTGCGCAGAACCGGCTGTGGTTCATCGACCAATTGCAGGGTCCGTCACCGGTTTACAACATGGCGGTGGGTTCGCATGTGCGGGCGGCTTGACGCCGACGCGTTGGCTGCCGCACTGCGCGATGTGGTGGACCGGCATGAAAGCCTGCGCACGCTATTCGTCGCCACCGACGGGACACCTCGGCAGTCGTGCTGTCGCCGGAGCAGGTCGACTTCGGTTGGCAGGTCGTCGATGCCACCGCATGGTCCACTGACCGGTTGGAAGCTGCGGTCGGGCACGCGACGCGACACAGCTTCGACCTTTCCGCCGAGATCCCTTTGCGGGCAAAACTTTTCCGCGTTAGCGAGAACGAGCACGTGTTAGTGGGGGTGGTGCACCACATCGCCGCAGATGGCCAGTCCGTCACCCCGTTGGTGCGGGACCTGGGGACGGCCTATGCCGGCCGATCGCAGTGGCGAACCACCGGGCGTGGCCCGAATTACCGGTTCAATACGTCGATTACACCCGTGGCAGCGCTCGCAACTCGGCGACATCGAGACGGCCGTCTGACCGCAGCCCCATCGCCGCGCAGTTGGCCTACTGGATGGACGCCCTTGGCCGGCACGCCCGAACGACTGCAGTTGCCCACCGATCGGGCCCTATCCGCTGGTCGCCGATCAGAATGGCGACACCGTCGACGGTGGGCTGGCCATTCATCGCAGCACAAATCGTTCGGGTGGCTCGCGAGCACAACGCGACCAGCTTCATGCTGATCTCAGGCCGCCCTCATTCCTACTGGCCAGTTCAGTGCCAGTTCTGATGTGGCAGTGGCTTTCCGATCGCGGGACGGCTGCACCCGGCTCTCGACGAGTTGGTGGGTTTCTTTGTCAACACCTTGTGCTCCGCGTCGATCTGAGCGGCGACCCCACCATCGCCGAAGTGCTGGGCCAGGTCCGGCGCGCAGCCTGGCCGCCTACGACACCAAGATGTTGCCCTTCGAGTACTCGTCGAAGCGTCTCAACCCCACCCGAAGCCTGACCCATCACCCGCTGGTCCAGGTGTTTTCTGGACTGGCAATACCCGGCGGATTCCGGCCAGCCCGCCGCCGGGTTGACCTCGGCGACTCGTCAGTCACCCCGCTGCCGATAGACACCCACACCGCGCGGGTGGACTTGTCGTTTTCGTTTGCCGAATGCTGGAGCAAAACCGGTGAACCCCAGGGAATCGACGGGTCGGTGGAATTTCGCACCGAGGTTTCGTGCTCGACGTCGCCAAGCGTCCGGCTCTTGACTCGATTTCGCGTCTGCAACGGGTGCTGGCGGCGATGACCGCCGATCCGCGATCAGCGGTTGTCGTCGATCGATCTTGCTCGACGGATGCCCGAAGCGCCGCCCCACCTAGATCGGTGGAGCAACCGGGCGTCGTTGACCCACCCCACACCGACGCGGATTTCCGTCCCGATGCTTTTCGGCGCACAGGTCGCCCGCAAACCGGCTGCGGAGGCGCTGACCTTCGGGCACCTGTCAATGACCTATCGACAACTCACGAGGCCGCAAATCGATTGGCGCACTTGCTCGCCGCCCGTGGCGTCAGACGGGGTGCGTGCGTGGTTGTGAGCGCGCTCGGCTGAGGCCGTCGTCGCGATGCTAGCGGCGCTTAAGACCGGGGCGGCCTACCTGGCGATCGACCCCGCGCTGCCCGACACGCGGATCGAGTTCATGCTCGACGATGCCGCCCCGATCGTCGCGATCACCACCGCCGCGTTACGCGAGCGGTTGCACATCCGCGACCTACTGGTGATCGATATCGACGACCCCGCTGTCACACCCAGTCCAGCACCGCATTGCCGCTGCCAAGCCCCGATGACATCGCGTACCTGATCTACACACTCGGGCACCACCGGCACGCCGAAAGGGGTTGCCGTCACTCACCACAACGTCAACCATTTGGCGGCGTCCTCGCCACGGGGCCTCCCGGACGGCACAGGTGTGGACGCAATGTCACTCGTATGCGTTCGACTTCTCGGTCTGGGAAATCTGGGCTGCGCTGTTGGGCGGTGGGCGGCTGGTGGTGGTTCCCGATTCGGTGGTCAGATCGCCTGACGACTTTCAGGCGCTGATGGTCGCCGAGCAGGTCAATGTGCTGACTCAAACTCCGTCGGCCGTGGCCGCACTGCGCCCCGAGAGCCTGGAGTCGGTGGCACTGCTGCTCGGTGGCGAGGCCTGCCCGGCCGAGGTGGTGGATCGATGGGCGCCCGTCGCTGTGTCGTGGTCAACGCCTACGGCCCCACCGAAGCCACGGTGTATGCGTCGCTAAGCGCGCCACTCTCGATCGGAGTAGACGTGGTGCCGATCGGTGCGCCGGTTTCGACCACGGCGCTGTTCGTCCTCGACGAGTCGTTGAGAGTGGTGCCAGCGGGTGTCATCGGCGAGTTGTATGTGGCCGGTCGTGGTGTGGGCCTTGGATATCTGGGCCGGGCGGGATTGACCGGGTCGCGTTTTGTGGCGTGCCCCTTCGGGGCGCCCGGTGAGCGGATGTACCGCACCGGAGATCTGGTGCGGTGGCGCGCCGACGGGCAACTGCATTACCTCGGGCGCGCCGACGAGCAAGTCAGGATCCGGGGGTATCGCATCGAGCCCGGCGAGGTCGAGGCCGCCTTGGCCGCCTTGGACGGGGTGGAACAGGCGGTGGTGATCGCCCGCGAAGACAGCCCCGGCGAAACGCGCCTGGTGGGGTACATGACCGGGACCGCCGACCCGGCCACGGTTCGCGCTGCACTGGCTGAGCGATTGCCGGCCTACATGGTGCCGGCCGCGGTGCTGGCGTTGAGCGCGCTGCCCCTGACCGTCAACGGCAAGCTCGACAAACGTGCCTTACCGATTCCGGAGTACGACAACGCCGGCCGTTATCGCGCTCCGAGCACCCCTGCCAAGAAATCTTGGCGAGCATCTACGCGCAGGTGCTCGGGCTCGAACAGGTCGGAGTAGACGACTCATTCTTCGACTGGGTGGAGATTCGCTTTCGGCGATGCGCCTGGTCGCTGCGGTCAACGGCGATATCGACGGCGGCCTCAAGGTGCGCGCCGTTATTCGAAGCGCCCACCGTGGCCCAGTTGGCGCTGCGGATCGGCGCGGACGCAGGATCAGTTCGGCGCCGTTGGTGTCCGTCGAACGGCCGGCGGTCATTCCGTTGTCCTTTGCGCAGCAACGGCTGTGGTTCATCGACCAGTTGCAGGGGCCGTCATCGGTCTACAACTTGGCCGTCGCATTGCGGCTAAGCGGCCGGCTCGATACCGACGTGCTGGCGGCCGCGCTGTCCGACGTGGTTTGGCGCCACGAAAGCCTGCGCACGACGTTCGTCGCCACCGATGGGATACCCCAGCAGTGCGTGCTGCCGCCCGAGCAGGCCGACTTCGGCTGGCAGGTTGTCGACGCCACCGCATGGCCAGCCGGCCGGCTGGAGGATGCAGTCGGTGAGGCGACGCGACGCAGCTTCGATCTTGCTATCGAGATACCCATGCGCGCAACGCTTTTCCGCATCGCAGGCGACGAGCATGTGTTGACGGCGGTGGCGCACCACATCGTCGCCGACGGGTGGTCAATCGCACCGTTGGTGAATGATCTGGGGTCGGCATATGTCAGCCGGTCGGCGGGTCACGCTCCGGGGTGGACCGAATTGCCTGTTCAGTATGTCGATTACACCTTGTGGCAGCGTGCGCAGTTCGGCGACCTCGAGGACACCCATAGCCGCATCGCTGCGCAGGTGGATTATTGGCAACAGGCACTGGCCGGCATGCCCGAACGGCTGCAGTTGCCCACCGATCGGCCCTATCCGCTCGTTGCCGATCAACACGGCGCCATGATCAACGTGGACTGGCCGGTTGAATTGCAGCGGCAAGTTGTTCAGGTGGCGCACGAAAACAACGCGACCAGCTTCATGCTGATCCAGGCCGCGCTAAGTGTCCTGCTAGCCAAGCTCAGCGCCAGTTCTGATGTGGCAGTGGGTTTTCCGATTGCAGGACGGCGCGATCCCGCGCTTGACGGGCTGGTGGGTTTTTTCGTCAACACCTTAGTGCTGCGACTTGACTTGGACGGCGATCCCACGGTTGCCGACTTGCTGGCCCAAGTGCGCCAACGCAGCTTGGCCGCATACGAACACCAGGACGTGCCCTTCGAGCTACTCGTCGAGCGCCTCAACCCCACCCGAAGCCTGACCCATCACCCGCTCGTGCAGGTGATGCTGGCGTGGCAGAACTTGCCCGGGGATGCCGGTGAGCCCGCCGCCGGGTTGGCGCTCGGCGACCTCTCCGTCACCCCACTGCCGGTCGAAACTCACACCGCGCGGGTGGACCTGTCATTTTCGTTGTCCGAACGGTGGAACAAGGCCGGCGAGCCCGCCGGGATCGGCGGATCGGTCGAATTTCGCACTGATGTGTTCGACGCAGGCAGCATCGACGCGATGGTCGAGCGGTTGCGGCGGGTCGTGATGGCAATGACCGCTGATCCGAATCGGCGACTGTCGTCGATCGATCTGCTCGATGCCGTCGAGCGCGCCCAGCTTGAGGAGTGGGGTAACCGAGCGTCGCTGACCGTGCCAGTGAACGCGCCGGTCTCGATCCCTGCTGTATTCGCCGCGCAGGTGGCATGGACCCCAGAGGCGATAGCGCTCGTCGCCGGCGAGCGGTCGATGACGTATCAAGAACTTGACGAGGCGTCGAATCGGTTGGCGCATTTATTGATTGGCCTCGGCGTGGGGCTGGGGCATCGGGTGGCGCTGCTATTGCCACGATCGGCTGACGCAGTCGTCGCGATTATGGCGGTGCTGAAAACCGGCGCAGCGTACGTGCCGATTGATCCAGCGGTGCCCGCCGCGCGGGTCGAGTTCGTACTCGAGGACGCCGCACCGATCGCGGCGATCACCACAGCAGGGTTGGCTGATCGGCTGGACGGGCGCGACCTGGTGGTGGTTGACGTCGACGATCCTGCCGTTGGCAGCCAGCCCGGGACTGCATTGCCGGCGCCCACTCCCGACGGGATCGCTTACTTGATCTACACCTCGGGCACCACCGGCATCCCGAAAGGGGTTGCGATACCGCACCGGAATGTGACGCGGTTACTCGAGGTGCTGAACGCGGATTTAGGGTTGTCGGCCGGACAGGTTTGGACGCAGTGTCATTCGCTGGCTTTCGACTTCTCGGTGTGGGAGATCTTCGGTGCGCTGCTGCACGGGGGCCGGCTGGTTTTAGTGCCCGATTCGGTGGCGCGCTCGCCCGAGGACTTCCACGCTCTGCTGGTTACTGAGCGAGTCAGTATCTTGAGCCAGACCCCGTCAGCGTTTTACGCGCTACAGACCGCGGATGGGTTATCGCCTGAGCTGGGCCGTCAACTCAGCCTGGAGGCCGTGGTGTTCGGCGGTGAAGCACTGGAGCCACAGCGTCTCGGTGCGTGGCTGGACAGCCATCCGGGTCTACCCCGTCTGGTCAATATGTACGGCATAACCGAAACGACGGTCCATGCCTCATTCCGCGAAATCCTGGCCGGCGACGTCGACAACACTGTGAGCCCCATCGGTAAACCGTTGGCGCATCTCGGTTTTTTCGTGCTGGATGGCTGGTTGCGACCGGTGCCGGAAGGTGTGGTCGGGGAGTTGTACGTGGCCGGCGCCGGAGCTGCGTATGGGTATGTGGGCCGGGCCGGATTGACCGGGTCGCGGTTTGTGGCCTGCCCCTTCGGGGCGCCCGGCGAGCGGATGTATCGGCACCGGAGATCTGGTGTGCTGGAACGCCGATGGACAGCTTCGATATTTGGGGCGCAGCGACGAGCAGGTAAAGATCCGTGGGTATCGCATCGAGGTCGGTGAGGTTCAAGCCGCGCTGAGTGAGCAGGCAGGGGTGGAGCAGGCGGTAGTGATCGCTCGCGAGGATCGCCCCGGTGACAAGCGGCTGGTGGGATACATCACCGGGGTCAGCCGACTCGGCAACGGTTCGCGCTGCGCTGGCAGAGCGGTTGCCCGCGTACATGATCCCGACCGCCGTGGTGGCGGTGGATGCGCTCGCCGCTGACCGTCAACGGGAAGTTGGACACTCGCGCTCTGCCCGCCCCCGAGTACCACGATGTGGATCAGTACCGCGCCCCAACGGACGCGGTCGAAGAGATCCTGGCCGACATCTACGCGCAGGTCCTGGGCCTCGAGCAGGTCGGCGTGGACGAGTCGTTCTTCGAGTTGGGCGGCGACAGCATCCTGTCGATGCAGGTGGTGGCGCGGGCCCGCGCCGCAGGCGTGCTGTGTCGCCCGCGTGACGTATTCGTGGAACAGAACGGTGGCCCGGCTCGCCCGGGTGGCCGGGGTGAACACAGGCTCAGAACAGGTGATCGATGAGGGCGTGGGGCCGGTGGCCGCGACGCCGATCATGCGCTGGCTGCACGAGATCGACGGCCCAACAGACGAGTTCAACCAGACAGTGTCTGCTGCAGGCCCCCACCGGGGTCACCGAAACCGACGTGCTGGTGCTGTTGCAGGCCTTGCTGGATCGGCACGCCACGCTGCGACTGTGTGTCGAGGACGACGGTGCCGGCGGCTGGTCGTTGTATGCGCCTGAGGCGGGTTCGGTGGATGCGCGGGCGTGCCTGCGAACAGTCGAGGCGGTGTCCGAAGAAGCAGTCGTGACGGCACGGTCTCTGCTGGATCCGGCGGGAGGCATGATGCTCAGCGCGATGTGGGCAGCGTCCACCTCCCAGCTGATGATGATCGTTCATCATCTGGCGGTCGACGGGGTGTCGTGGCGAATCCTCTTGGAAGACATCAATATTGCTTGGTCTCAGCTTCGCGGCGGCCAGCGCGTGGAATTGCCCGCGCCAGGTACGTCGTTTGCCAGCTGGGCATCCCTGTTGACTGAGAATGCGCGCAGCCCACACGCCGCCGGGCTTACCGACGCCTGGCGCAGGGCCGCGGCGGCGCCCTCCGCGCTGCCGGCCGTGCGCCCCGACGTGGATACCTTTGCCTGCGCCGGCCAGCTGTCATTGATGCTTGATGCCGAGACGACCCAGATGCTGCTCGGTGAAGTACCGACGGCGTTTCATGCCGGGATACACGACATACTGCTGATCGCGTTCGCCCTGGCGTGCGCGGAATTTCAAGGCACCAGTAGCGCGCCAATCGGTATCGATGTCGAAGGTCACGGGCGCCACGAGGAGTTGTCTACCGACGTTGATTTGTCACGTACCGTGGGGTGGTTCACCACCAAGTACCCGGTGGCGCTGCCGTCGGTGGGCTGTCCTGGGTACAGGTGGTTGCCGGTGACGCAGCGCTGGGGGCAGTGATCAAAGCCGCCAAAGAACAACTGCGCGCCCTACCGGATCCGTTGACCTACGGCATGCTGCGCTACCTGAACGCCGGCGTCGAGCTGGCCGGGCCCGACCCAGTGATCGGGTTCAATTATCTTGGGCGCCTTGGTGGTTCGGCGATTGCGACATCCGACGATGGTTGGCGGGTCAGCCAGGAAAGTGGGCGGTCGCCGCGGTTGCCATCACCATCCCCATGCCCTTGCTGCACACTGTGGAGCTCAACGCCGCCACGGTGGACACCGACACCGGTCCGCACTTGCAGGCCGGCTGGACGTGGGCACCCTCGGCACTCGATCACGCGCAGGTCGGTCGGCTCAGTCGGTTGTGGTTCGACGCCTTGGCCGGGATCTGCGCGTATGTCAGGCGAGGTGGGGGCGGGCTGACTCCGTCCGACATCGCACCGGCCCGGCTAGCCAGCAACAGATCGACGCACTCTGCCGGCACTATCAAGTCGCCGAGATCTGCCGTTGACCCCTTTGCAGCAGGGTCTGCTCTTTCATGCTAGCGCCGCGCAAGGGCAGCGACGACGTCTATGCGGTGCAGCTGGATATCACGATGACCGGTCGGCTGGATCCGCGCCGGCTGCGCGACGCTGTGCAGGCGGTCGTGATCCGTCATCCACACTTGGCGGCCCGCTTCTGTCCGCATTTCGACGAGCCGGTCCAGATCATCCCGGCCGACCCGGTCATCCACTGGCGGTTTGTCGACCTGAGCGGAGCAGACCTCGACCTCGACGAGCAGATCCACCGGGTGTGTGCGGCCGAACGGGCCGCGGTCTTCGATCTCGCCGATCAGCCGGCATTCCGTGCGGCGTTGATCCGCACCGGCAGGAGATCAACACCGATTCGTGCTGACCAACCATCACATCCTGCTCGACGGCTGGTCACTGCCGAACCTGTTGCGAGAGTTATTCGCCTGCTACTACGGGCATGCGGCTGCCCCTGCCGTTCCATACCGCAGGTTCATCGCCTGGCTTGCCGGTCGGGATCGTCGACGCAGCCCGCATCGCCTGGCTCGAGGTGCTGGCCGGGTTTGACACCCCTACGCTGATCGGCCCGCCGAGACCGGTTGGGACTGGGACCTCGAGACGTCGCCTCTTTCCGGATACCCGAGCACACCACCCGGGCCGTCACCGAGCTGGCCCGCTCATCGCACAGCACCGTCAACACCGTCCTGCAGAGCGCCTTCGCGACCGTGCTGATGTGGCTGACCGGCCATCACGACGTCGCCTTCGGCACCGTGGTTTCGGGGCGCCCCGCGGAGGTACCCGGCGCGGAGTCGATGATCGGCCTGTTGATCAACACCGTGCCGGTACGGGCGACCATCGACGCCGCCGACCACCACTACCGATCTGCTCGACCAGTTGCGCAACGCCCACAACCACACCCTCGAACACCAGCACCTCGCGCTCAGCGACATCCACCGCGCCACCGGTCACGAAAGACTGTTTGACACCGTCTTCGTGTACGAGAACTATCCGACCGACGCGGCGGCGTTGTCGGGCCGGACGGGTTGGTCATCAGCGGGCTCACCAACCGCGACTACTACCACTACCCGCTAGCGATCCAGGCCGTGCCGGGCCACGAATTGAACTTCGTCGTCCAATACCGCGCGGATGTTTTCGACGCGGCCGTCATCGAGGCTCTGTCGAGCGCTTGCAGCGGGTGTTGGTGACCATGTCGGGCGATCCGGCGCAGCCCTTGTCGTCGATCAACTTGGACGAGCGGAGCTGTTCCTCCAGCCGCAAACCAGTGCCGGTATCGGCATCCGAACGCCACAGCAACGGCGCTGGGTATCGCGCCCCGGCCACGCTGGTCGAGCAGATTCTGGCCGGCATCTGGGCCGAGGTGCTGGGTGTGGACCGCGTCGGGGTCGATGAGTCATTTTTCGATCTAGGTGGAGATTCGCTGTCCGCGATGCGGGCGGTCGCCGCGATCAATACAGCCCTTGACGTCCACCTTGCAGTGCCCACCTTGCTCAACGCGCCGTCCGTCAGAGCTTCAGTCGAGCAGTTGGCCAGCCAGTGCCGACCCGGCAGAAGAGCTCCCCGTCGTCAGCCCGGCCACCAGCTGAAAGCAGACTCGATACCTCATGTCGTTCGATCGACAGCTACTTGTTGAGTAAGTCCGCATGGCGAGATCGCTGACGTATTGCCGTTGACCCCGTTGCAGCAGGGATTGTTGTTTCACGCCAGTACCGCGCAGGGCAGTGACGACGATGTATACGCAGTCCAGCTCAATATCGGCTTGAGCGGTCCGCTGCATGGAGCATCGATTGCGTGATGCGTTGTATGCGGTGGCGCATCGGCATCCGCATGTCTTGGCGCGGTTTTCCGGGCAATTCGACGAGCCGGTGCAGATCGTTCCGGCGGATCCGTGGGTGCCGTGGCGACGACGTCGATATTCGACGTCGAGGGTGCCGATGCGAGGAGCAGGTCGAGCGGGTGTGTGCCGCCGAGCGCGCCGCGGTGTGCGATCTGGGGGATCAGCCGGTTTTTCGGGCGGTGTTGATCCGCCTCGGTGAGGATTCCCACCGGTTTGTGCTGACCACTCATCACATCGTGATGGATGGCTGGTCGCTGCCGATCCTGATGCGGGAGTTGTTCGCCAGTTACGATCGGGGACCGCCTCCCACCGCCGGGGTCCTATCGCCGGTTTGTGTCCTGGCTGGCCGACCGCGACCAGGACGCCGCGCGTGAGGCCTGGCGTGACGTCTGGCCGGGGTGGATTCCGCAACCCTGGTGGCCTCGCCGGACCGGTCGGGGCTGGGGCGACGCGCCGTGACGTCATCGACAGCTGCCCGAGCGATCACCTCCGCAGTCGGCGAGTTGGCCCGCGACATGCCACACCACCGTCAACATCGTGTCTGCAGGCGGCCTACGCCCAGCTGCTGGGCGCCTGGACCGGCCAACACGACGTCATCTTCGGCACGACGGTCTCGGGCCGTCCGACCGAGCTGCCCGGCTCCGAGTCGATGGTGGGGCTGCTAATCAACACCCTGCCGGTCCGGGCCACCCTCACCGCGGCCCCCACCACCACCGATCTTCTGGCCCAGCTACACGACACCCACAACCGCACCCTGGACCATCAGCACCTGGCGCTGAGCGACATCCACCGCCTCACCGGCCACGAGCAGCTGTTCGACACCTTGTTCGTCTACGAGAACTACCCCTTCGACACCACCGCAGCGCTGGGGGTGGACGGACTCGCGGTCAGCGACGTCAGCACTCGCGAATACAACCACTACCCGCTGGCCATCCAGGCCATGCCCAGCGACCGAACTAAGCCTGCGTGCCGAATACGACACCGCCGTCTTCGACGCCGCCTTCATCGAGGCCCTGTTCGGCGTTTCACCCGAATCTTGACCGCCATGACCAGCCGTCCCGCCGAGCGCCTGTCGCGCATCGATGTCCTCGACACCACCGAGCAGACGCGCCTCGCCGCGTGGGGCAACCGGGCGGCGCTCACCGGGCTTGCACCGGCCCCGCTATCGGTCCCGGCGACCTTCGCCGCGCAAGTCGCCCGCGATCCACACGCAATTGCGGTGACCTTCGACGGCCTGCACCTGAGCTACGGCGAACTCGACAACGCCGCCAACCGTCTCGCTCACCACCTTGCTGAGCGCGGCGCCGGCCCCGGACATCGGGTCGCGCTGTTGATGACTCGCGGCACCGACGCGATCGTCGCGATCCTGGCCATCCTGAAAACCGGTGCCGCGTACGTGCCCCTCGACCCCGGGCTGCCCGACGCACGCCTCGCGTTCATCCTGGCCGACGCCGCGCCGACCGCCGCGATCACTACCGCCGATTGGCCGGCCGGCTCCATGGCCCACGGCCTCCCGGTGATCGATATCAACGACCCCGCCATTCACACCTACCCGGTCACCGCGCCACCACCTCCGTGCCCGCAACATCGCCTACCTGATCTACACCTCAGGCACCACCGGCGTCCCCAAAGGTGTTGCCATCACCCAGCACAACGTCACCCAACTCATCAACGCCCTACACGCCCATCTGCCGCCGGCAAGAGTTTGGTCGCACACCCACTCGCTGGCCTTCGACGTCTCGGTGTGCGAGATCTGGGGAGCACTGTTGTGCGGCGGCCGCCTCGTGGTGGTACCTGAGACAGTGGTTCGTTCACCCCAAGAACTTCTCAATCTGTTGATCTCCGAACACGTCGCCGTCCTCAGCCAAACCCCGTCCGCGTTTTACGCGTTGCAAATCGTAGATGCACCGCAGCGTCAGGTGGAACGTCGGCTCTCGCTCGAGGCTGTGGTGTTCGCCGGAGAGGCACTGGAACCGCAGCGGCTTCATACTTGGAGGAACAATCACCCAGGTTCACCGCGCCTGCTGAACTTGTACGGCACTACCGAGACAACCGTGCACGCCTCATTTAGGGAGATCACCGACGACGACTTCGACCGCGCCGTCAGCCCGGTTGGTGGGCCGTTGTCGGGGGTGGCGTTTTTTGTGTTGGATGGCTGGCTGCGGGCGGTGCCCCCCGGTGTCGTCGGAGAGCTCTACATCGCCGGTCACGGTGTGGGCCTGGGATATCTGGGCCGGGCCGCGCTGACCGGATCACGATTCGTGGCGTGTCCCTTCGGAGCACCCGGGGCCCGCATGTATCGCACCGGAGACCTGGTGCGCTGGGCCGATGACGGCCAACTGCACTACCTCGGACGCGCCGACCAACAAGTCAAAATACGGGGCTACCGCATCGAACTCGGCGACGTCCACGCCGCACTGAGCGCCCTCGCCGGCGTCGACCAAGCCGCCGTCATCGCCCGCGAAGACCACCCCGGCGACAAACGCCTCATCGGCTACATCACCGGCACCGCCGAACCCGCCGACACCCGCACCGCACTGGCCCACACCCTGCCCGCCTACATGGTCCCCGCCGCCATCGTCGCCCTGGCCGCACTACCACTGACCGTCAACGGCAAACTCGACACCCGCGCCCTACCCCCACCCGAATACCACCACCTCCAGGGCTACCGCGCCCCCACCGACGCCCTCGAACACACCCTCGCCGACCACTACACCCACATCCTGGCCCTGGACAAAGTCAGCACCGACGACTCCTTCTTCGACCTCGGCGGACACTCCCTCCTAGCCATGCGCCTCGCCGCACGCCTGAGCACCGAACTCGGCATCGACATCCCCGTCCAAACCATCTTCGACCACCCCACCATCGCCGCCCTCGCCCACTGGACACGATCACAAACCGACCACGCCAGCAGCACGACAGAAAATCGGCCGACGTAGCGGCCGTCTACCACATACCTGGCACGAGCCGGTGGCGAACCTTCCGGGTGTAGTCGCGGTACCCGTCCAACTGCTCCTGCAGCAGCTTCTCCTCGTCGCTGATACGTAAGGCCAACACGATCAGGCCGGGCACGACGAAGACGAGTCCTCAGTAGGAGCCGAGCGCGAGCGGGATGCCGATCAACATGATGATGTTGCCGGTGTACATGGGATGCCGGACGAGCCCGTACAGACCGGTGGAAACGACCTTTTGGCCTGCTTGCACCCGGACGGTGGCGGCCGCATAGCTGTTCTGAATGATCACCAGCGCCACGACACCTAGTCCGCACGCAACCAGAACATCACCGACCAAACATATTGCGGTGGGTACCGAGGACCAGCCAAAACGATGGTCGAGTGCGCTGACCACGACCATCGTGGCGAGCGACAAGTACAAGCCGGCAATGAGGACCTTCTGCGTAGTCCGGGTCTCGGCAGTCGGCCCTCCGCTCATCCGACCCTGACAGCACAACGGGATCCGTGCGCAGCACGTGGATGTTGGGGGCCCATGCCGCAACGCCGACGACCAGCAGAAAAACCCATGCCTGCCAGTAATCGAGCGTGCCCGCCGGTAAAAACAGCATCGAGGCGAACACGACGAGCTCCACGAGACCGACGACCAACATCTTCGAAATGGTCCGCACCGATCCTCCTTCAAGGCCTTCCCGGTTACGCACGCTAACAGTGCACAAAACCGCGTAGTTCAACTTGTGTCAAACACGCGTGCGGCGGTCCTGCTCGGAGTAAATTTCGCGACATCGGCGGCTCCGCTGGAGCGACGACGCGGGCACCCGCGGGGTGCGCCCACGGGAAGGAAGACCGATGAGGCACTCGATTCGTGTCGGTCGAATGGGAATGCTGGCCGCTGGACTGGGCATAAGTGCGGCGCTGGCCTCCATCCCACCCGTCGCCTCCGCGGACACCGCCGCCGATCCGTACTCCTGGCTCGATCAAGCGCTGAGTGGCCTTCCAGCCCCCGCCGCCGACGCGGCGGCACCGCTGGACATGCAGATCTCCCTCAGCGGGATGGACCTGTTCTCCACCATCGACAACACCGCCACCGCCAACTCTTCCTTCGGCGACATCGCGATCGCCTTCGGCAATGGCGCAAATGCCTCCGCCAGCCGGCGTTCTTTGACCCCTCCTTCGCCAACGGCACCGACAGCAGTGCCGGCACCGGGTTGGGCGGCCTCTTCGACGTCGCAATCGCCAACGGCACCGCCAGCAGTGCGGGGGGCGGGGTGGGAGGCAATTTCGTCGATCGCGATCGCCAACGGCGACAACAGCAGCCGCCGCGGCGAGTTGGCCGGCAACTTCGTCATCGCCACTGCAGTGGGCGAAGGCAGCAGCGCCGTCGCCGGAACCGGCGGCAACTTCGACATCGCCACTGCCACCGGCACCGGCAGCAGCGCCAACGTCGGGCTTGGCGGCAATTCAACGACGCATTCGCCATCCGGCACCGGCAGCTACGCGAGCCGGCGTCGGCAACTTCGACAACGCCATCTCACTCGGCGCCGGCAGCAGCGCGACCGCCGGCGTGCGGCAACATTGACTTAGCCGTCGCGATCAGCTGGCGGCGATGCCACTGCGACCGGCTTAACTCACATCGCATTCGGCGACGGCACCAACAGCGACGCCCAGGCTATCGGCATCGGCGACATCGCATCCATCTTCAACACCGGCAGCGGGGTCGACCAGGCCATTGCCGGCAGCGCCGCGCCTTCCGTTCAGCGACAACGACCTCGCCTTCATCATCGGCACCGACAGCACCGCCCTGGCCGGGAACGGCGGCTATTGGGACATCGCCGGCGTCTTCGGTGACATGCTGCACGCGTCTGCGACCGGCTCAAACTTCTTGCTCGACATACTGCCGTCGCTGTAGCGTCGCCCGCGCTAGGTTGATCTCCATGGCACGCAAGGCCTTTGCCCACGACGCTGTCGTCGCGATGCAAGACGACGACAGCCCCAACGCCCTGGGTGGCGCGATCACGAAGGCGTTGTGCGGAGGCTGGGACCACTCACCGCCGTGCCCGCTCGCGCCGCACTACGTCAGCAACACCGCGGAGGGTGAAACCGTCACGCTGCGGGTGGTTTTCGCCACCGAACCATCGAACGAGCGACGTGTTCGCGCCCTGATCGGCGAGGCCCTGGCCAGCGGCCAGTTGACCGTTCCGGACGGTGGCGTTGCCCGCTGGGAGTTACGATCGGCGTCCCCAGGCAGCCTGCGCGCAGACGAGGAAGACCTCGCCGCAGGCCTGATCGCGCACTGATCACACCGTCGTCGACAGGTGATTCCCGTTGGGCACCAACAGATTCGGTGACGACGCAACGTCCGGCACCGGGATGTGCTCCGGCGGGGAAACCGCAGTTACCGGCAACACCGCTTCTTTGATCGCCGCCCACACCGCCGGGTGATAGGCGGAATGATCGCCGGTGGAGGTGGCGATCAGACGTGGCGGCTGCGACGTCCCTCGCAGCCGGTCCAGGGCTGCCCGACCGCCCCTGAGGGTGAAGTCACGCTCATCATCGGGGCAGGCAATCACCGTCACAGAAGTTCCACGGCGGGACAGCGTCGTCAGAACATCCTCTGGCAGCCACAGGAGCCCGATCCAGCTCAACGCCCGCAGGACGTGTCGCGGGAAGTGCTTGTGCATGAAGCTCTTTACCGGCTCCCGATACCCACGGCCCGGTGCTGTGCCGGCACCGTCGCCGCCCGCATCGATGGCCGCGTTGGCGGCTAACCCGTTCCTGCGGGTCAGGAACTGCGACAGCAGGGTGGGGGTGATGCGCCAATTCCACGGCCGTTGATTGACCAGGATCGCCGACTGCGCACCGACATTACGGGCGACCTGAGCGGCGTACCACGCGCCGGAGCAGACACCGACAACTTCGAGTTCGTCGGCGTCTCGGCAGGCGTGCCTGGCCACCGCTATCGCATCGGCGAGATCAGCCTTGCGGTACACAAACCGGTATGGGTCCAGGCTGATATGGCCCGAGAAGTTCAGTCCGGCCGGGTCCCAGCGCACGGCCTGTGACCCAGCCGATGCGATGCGACGCGACAACTCGACCCACTGCCGGGTGGGTCCGACGTGCAAGTCCTTGGCCAACACGAAGAACAACACCGTCTTTGCGGACGCGGGGCCGCGGTGTCGGGGCAGCGCGCGGATGGCGAACAGGCCGCTCGGCCCGATTCGTTCGATGCTTTCGACCACCTCGACCCCATCGGACCCGTCGGCCGGCATCATCACGGCTGTCTGGTATTCGGGAACGGCAGGGTGGGTGCAAGCGGGAGCGTGGCCGTCGATCCACTCGATGATCGACTCGACCGCGGTGGATGGGACCGGCGGCAAAATCTCCCTCGGCCGGGCGCAGTCCGGCAGGCCGTGGACCACGATCGAATCGACTCCCTCGGCCGACGCCAGGGCGAGGACGCGCTTGTCGGTCTCCGCCGGTCGTCCCACCACCAGTACGTTCTCGACGCCATGGCCGCCGATCGGATCGGCAGCTATCCGCAGTGCGGCGAATTCTGCGGCGGCGTGATCGCTCAACTGCGCGCCGATGATCGACACTTCGCCGGGCGTAGGAGTGGTGTCGTCCACCGACAGCCGGAACAGCGTGGTGTGCTCGCGTAGGTAACGCCGACCCGTTCCGGGGGGATCGAGGTAGACCGCGCGGTCGACGGCCGTGTGGGATTGGGCCAGGTACTCGTCGAGGATCAGGCACCCGGCACGGATGCCGACAGTGGTCACCGACTCCGCACCCATCAGCGTGAGGTAGTCGAGCGCATGGCCCACGCTTGCCACCCAGTCGGCCACCGCGTCGGCACGGCCCTGAGCGTATGCAGAATCACCCAGGCCTAGATAGTCGAAATGCAGCACGGCAAAACCGCGGCACGCCAGGCCCTTGGCGAGGGTCCGGTGCAGTCGGACGCTGTCCATCCCCTCCTTTCCGAGCGACCCACAGATCAGGACCCCGCCCCTGATCTCGTTGTCAACCGGCAGATGAACCACGCCGAACAATGGCGACTCGGGCGGTCCGAAAAACGTCGGCACCTCTGTGGTCGTCAACGACATTTCGCCGGCGCCCGGGTCGAGTTCCGCCGCCGGCCTGGCCGAGCGCTCACCGACGCGCCGTCGAACAAGCGCGGCAAGGCGCAGCGGGACTGCGATCAGGCTCAACAGCGCGAATGGCGCATACTCGGCGGCGTAGCGCCAATACCGCATGTCTGGATCGAGGGCGCCCAGCACAAAATCCCGGCCGAAGGCGATCAGGATGTACGTCGTGGCCACGAAGAGCAGTGGCCGCCACAGACGTCCCAGGTTGCGCGTTCCGACTCCAAAAGACAGCAGCACCAACAGATAACTGCAGAACAGGGCCGCCAGGAAGAACCACAGCAAGCCGCCTCCCAGCGGGATCTCGCCGGTGGCGACGCCCAGCCAGACGACCAGTCCGATATGGACCTGAAGCGCGGCGGCGAAGGCCAGACCCAAAGGACGCGCCCGGCGAGCCAGACCGGCGAAGGCCGAAGGAAACAGGCCGGCCAGTGCGCCGCCGGCGTAGGAAAGCCAGAAGAAAAGGAACGACCAGCGTGCCGTGTACCGCACCGCTTGTCCGATGCCGTCGGGACCGGTGCCGTAATCAGCCAGGACCACCCCGGCAAGCGCCAGCGCGCCCGCCGACGCGCCGATCATCCACACCAACGCCGGATCGTGTTTGCGGGCCATGGCGCCTACTCGGACCCGGTCGGACTGCAGACCACCACAACGACGGCCATCGCATGGCAATCGGCGTGCGACAGCGTCAAAGACGAACTCAGCCAGCCTCTTTCGGCGGCGCGTTCGGCGATGGTTCCGCTCAGACGAAGCACGGGCAGCGGGCCGTCTCGGGTTACCTCGATCTCGCGCAGGGGAAACGGCATGCCGGGTTCGGCGAACGCCTTGATCACTGCCTCCTTGGCGGCAAAGCGGGCCGCCAGTCGCTGTGCCCGGTTGCGGCCCCGGCAGTCGTCGATCTCACTGTTCGTGAAAACCTTACGGAGATAACGGTCTCCGAAAGCGTCCAGCGAGTCTTGGACTTCCTCAACCGCCATGACATCGCATCCAACGCGGACGCGGCGCCCGTCGACATCACTCGGCAACGTGATCACATGATCGCCGTAATCATCACGGCAGCAAGGTAATTCACCGACCGGACTAACTGGTGCGGTCGGCATCAGGCAGCCGACTTGACCAGGCCTTCGATCACCTGCGCGATGTTGTGGATCGACTCGAAGGTGGACTTCTTCAGCACCTCTTCGGGGAACTCGATGTCGAATTCGTCCTCGAGCGCGAGCATCACGTCAACCGAAGCATGAGAGGTCAACCCGAGCTCGTAGAGGTCGGACTTTGCGTCCACCTCACGCGCATCGACCGCCATCCGGCCATGAGCAGCTAAGACGTCGCGAATCTGGTCTTGCATCACACTTCCTCTTATCTATGCGGTGGCTCAGGCTTTGAGCCGTTGTCGGGTCCAGCAACTTGCGTTGAATTCAGCCAACCGACGACACGGTCGGCGGAACATAGCTTCCGGCCGCTTTGAGTCGCTTACGCGCGGCGCGGCGGTAGTCGTAGAAGTCCGATATGTGCGCCGGGCTGTCGTACAGCCAGTCCAGGGGTTCTCGCATGTTGTCCACGTAGCCAATGGAATACGAGCCACGCTGGTAACCCATCAGCCTGAGCAGCCCCTCCGGGAGAGTGCGGGCAATCTCGGGAGGGCAAGCGAGATACTGGTTTTCCTCCTGCCGCAGCCATCCCAGCGAGTAGCCGATGTTCATCCCGATCCGGCTGGTCTGGGTGGTGTTGGCGCCCCCGCCGTGGAATATCGAGCCGGTGTACAAGAGCACCGAACCCTTGCTCATGACCGCCGGCGCGGACAGCGCCGGGTCGACGTCGTCGGGATCGTCCTCCCACCGATGGCTGCCGACCACCATCCGGGTCGCACCCATCTCTTCGGTGAAGTCGGTAACGGCCCACATGGTGGCGACTTCGGCTTCGAAGCCCCTCGGGAACTGGAAGCGGTCGAACGACCACTGATCCCGGTGGATCATCTGCGCCGGCTCGTCCGGCCCAATGGTGACCAGCTGAGTCAGGTCGATCTGGAAGGTGCTGGCGTGATCAGCCAGCACCAGGCTGAGTGAGTCGATGATCGTCGGGTTGGTGATGAGTGTGCGAGCGGTTGGCGACCGGGCGATCAAGGCGCCGGTGCGCTGGGTGGTCGCGCCCAGGAACTCGGTGTTTCCCCCGCCGGTGGCGACGAGATACGGCTCGATCTCGTAGCGGATCCGATCCATCGTCTCGGGAGTTGCGAGGTCGGCGATGACCACACATCCGTCTTCCTTGAGCACTTCGGCGATCTCTGCCGCCGAGGTTGACGAACCGACCGTACGTACTGCTTTTGGCATGAGCGGTACTATACGGGATGATATGAAGATATTTCAATTACTCCCGGTCGGTTAAGAGCTAGCTTTCATGACCGGATAGCGAAAGGTGACACAGATGCTCCCCTTCCGGTTTGGCGTTTACGCCTCGGCCACTCCCACCATGTCAGCATGGCGGGATCAGGCCCGGATGGCCGAAGACCTCGGCTATTCGTCCCTGTACATGGCCGACCACCTGGGCGGCCAGTTCGCCCCGCTCGTCGCCATGACCGTGGCCGCCGAGGCGACCACCACCCTCCATGTGGGGACCGTTGTGCTGAACAACGACCTCCGCAATCCCGTCGTCCTGGCCAAGGAAATCGCCACGCTGGGCCTGGCAGCCGAAGGCCGGGTCGAGGTGGGTGTCGGCGCAGGCTGGTTGGACACCGACTACACGAACACCGGTATCGAGTGCGACAAACCAGCGGTCCGGATAGACCGACTGGCCGAGAGCCTCACCGTGATGAAGACGCTGTGGAGTGCGGGCGAGGCGACGTTCGCCGGCGAGCACTACACCGTTCGCGACGCCCATTGCGATCCTCGGCCCGAGTCGGCACCTCGCGTCATCGTCGGGGGTGGAAGTAGGCGAATCCTCAGCGTTGCGGCCAAACAGGCCGACATCGTCAATATCAGCCTGCCCACCGGCGTGAGCGTCGGGGACCTGACGAGCCAGTCCGCCATCGATCACTACGACCGCTGCCTGACCTGGATACACGAGGCGGCGCCGGACCGGTTCGACTCGATCGAACGGCAGATCGTGGCCTTCGCGACCAGGATCGTGCCCAGCGCACGCGCGGCCGTGCGCACCGCAACCATGCTCGGCCTGCCGGGTGAGGACGCACTCGAGTTTCCGCTCGTCCTGATCGGCAGCGCCGACGAGTTGTGCGAGCGGCTTCTGGAGCGTCGCAAGAGGTGGGGATTCACCAACATCGTGGTGCCGGCCGAGGCGATGGAGTCCTTTGCACCCGTTGTGGCTCAGTTGGCGGGCACCTGAGACAGCCGCCCCTTTCGCGGGCAACGGCGGTGCTGCGAGCCGTTCAGAAACTAGAAGTTGTCATTCGGGTTGCAGTTCAGTCATTTGGTATGTAATCTCTCGAATAAGAGTATGGCCAGTATCCACAGCCTCTACGCGTGAGCGTCGGCTAAGCCCCGATCTGGGGTGCTTCTAGCAGGAGGAGCCCATGTCGTTGGTGGCGCAGAAGGCAGAGATGCCGCTCGGATGCCTGAAACCGATTGGCTATCAACGTCTTTCGACCGGTAAGGGGCTCGTCCGATGATCGAAGTGGCCATCGTGGGGCTCGGCTCGTGGGGTCTGTGCGTCATGGAGCGCACGGTGAACCACGCGCGGCGGACCGGGAAGCCGGTGCGGCTACACCTCATCGAGCCCGCTCAACTCGGCGGCGGGGTCTACTCCGCCGAGCAACCGGACTTTCTGATTCTCAACAACGCGTGCGGCCAACTCTCGCTGTACGCCGCTCCCGACGGCGACGCCCCGCCGCCCTACGCCGTTGGCCTGCATCAGTGGGCGATGGTGAGCGGCTACCGCTGGGTGGGTTATCAATGCCGCATCGGCGCGGGTGGTGAGGCCATCCGGCCCACCGACTACCTGCCCCGGCGTCTGATGGGCGAGTACCTGGTCTGGTTCTACGACACGCTGGTCGACTACGCCCCGCCGAACCTGGAGATCGTGCGGCACTACGCGGCGGCCGTCGACATCTCCCCGGCGTTGGAGGGACGCGAGGCGGTGCTGCTGGACAACGACACCACTCTCACCGTCGACCATGTGGTGTTGACCTCGGGGCACACCTGGAACGACGAGCGCGTAGTCGACGGCGGCGTGCAGTATCTGCGTGCCTACCCGATCGAGGGACTCGACCAGAGCGCCCCAGCTGGATCATCGGTGGCCGTCGCCGGCATGGGCCTGGTCGGCTTCGATGTCCTGACCGCCCTCACCGTCGGCCGAGGTGGAACCTTCGAGGACCGCGGGACCGACCGCTTGCGGTACGTGCCCTCCGGTCGGGAGCCCAGCATCGTCCTCTACTCGCGCTCGGGCGCGCCGTACTGCGCCAAGTCCGCCACCGGCGTCGATCCCTACGGCCAGTACCAGCCGGTGGTGTGCACTCCCGAAGAGTTTGCCGCCCTGACCAATCCGGGCGGATCGGCGGTGCGGCGGCACGTGGACTTCCGGGCCGAGTTGCTGCCCCTGCTGTTCGCCGAGATGCAGGCGCGCTACTACCTTCAGGCCGCCCTGTTGGCCGGTGGGGACGCCGAGTCGACCGAGGTCCGCACGGCGTTGCGGCAAGGCTGGCTCGACGGGCACTACGAGAAGGTCGTCGACGCTCTCGAACCGCGCTACGGCCGCTTTGATCCAACGGCCCAGCTGTTCGCCGGCTCGGACCGCGACTACGCGTCGGCCGCCGACTACCAGGCCCAGGCCTACGACATGATCGAGGCCGACCTCACCGAGGCGATGCGCCCGGGAGGCAGCCCGGTCAAGGCGGCCCAGGAAGTGCTGCGCATCCTCCGGGACCAGCTGCGTTCGGTCATCGAGTTCGGTGGCCTGTCGCTCGACTCCTACGTCGAATTCCAGTCCAACGTCCGGGGTCGCATCAACCGGCTGGAGGCGGGCGTGCCGCCCATGCGCTCCGCGCAGTTGCTGGCGCTGATGGACGCCGGGGTGGTGCGTATCCCGCTCGGCCCCAACCCGGCGGTCGCCGCCGGCCCCGACGGCATTCGGCTGAGCTCGACGACTCTCGAGGAGCCGATGTCGGTGACTGTCGACGGCGTGGTCCGCGGTTACCTCGACATGCCCTCGCTGGCCCGGTCCGGCTCGCCGCTGCTCAAGCGCCTCTACGCCAAGGGACGGCTGACCCAGCTCAGTTACGGCAACACCCCGGTGGGCAGCGTGGCCATCAACGAGGCGTTCCACCCCTACGACTCCGAGGGCCGACTCCAGTCCAACCTCTCCGTGCTCGGCGTGCTCACCGAAGGGGTGCGCTACTTCACCCACTACCTGCCCTCCCCCCGCAGTCGCCTGCGGGCCGTCTACGACGCCCAGGACTGCGTCGAGTCTGTGATCGGTTGAGGCCCATGACGAATACGGAAGCCACGACCGGACGGGCGCTGCCATTGGTGGCGGTGGGTTATGGGCCGCGTTGTGTCCCGGTGATGCAACTGGCCGAGGCCGCCACCGGCCTCTGCGACCTGCTATGGATGATCGACTCCTCCGTGCCGGGGATGGCCGAGATGGCCGATCTCCTCAACCGGTTCGGCGCCGTCGTCGACCTCAAGGGCTTGAGCGCCGAGCATGTGTTCAAGATCCTGGCCGACTGGGAGCCCGACGGCATGACCACCTACCTCGACGCCGGCATGGTCGAATTGGCCCGGGCCGCCGAGGATCTGGGAATCCCCTTCCACAGCCCGGCCACCGCCGCCGCCCTCACCGACAAGGCGCGTCAGCGCCGGGCGCTGGCCGCCGCCGGCCTCGAGATGCCGTCGTGCCACCTCGTTCACCCCCATCACACCGGGACCGAGCTCTCGGCTGTGGAGGCCGTGGGGTGGCCTGCCGTCCTCAAGCCGCGCTCGGCCCAGGGCAGCCGCTACACCTTCCTGGTCCGTGACGAAGCCGAGCTCGAGAAGCTGCTGCTCGCCCTCGGCCCGGGCCGTCCGGCCATGGTCCTCGAGGGTTACCTGCCCGACGATCCGGCCAGAGCCGGCGAGCCTTACGCCGGTTACGTGTCGGTCGAGAGCGTGGTGGCCGACGGCGTCATCAGCCACCTGGCCCTGACCGGCCGCTTCCCACCGGCCGGGAACTTCCGCGAGACGGGGTTCTTCATTCCCGCCGCCCTCGACACCGAAAGCCGTTCGGCCGTGCTGGATCTGGCCACCCGGGCCGTCCGAGCGCTCGGGGTACAAACCGGCTGCCTGCACACCGAGGTCAAGTTCACCCCCGACGGGCCCCGCCTGATCGAGGTCAACGGACGGGTGGGCGGCGGTGTGCCCGAGATGCTGCAGCGGGCCGCCGGCGTCAGCCTGCTCGACCTCACCCTGCGGGCGGCACTGGGCGAGCCGGTGTTCGTCGACGGGCCCGTGCCCACCACCCGCATCGGCTACCGCTTCTTCCTCCAGCCGCCGACCGTCTCGGCCACGGTGACGGCCATCGACGGCATCAACGACTTCAGCGACCGCGACGAGGTGGACACGGTGAGCGTCCACCAGGCACCGGGGGCCGCCCTCGACTGGCGCGACGGCTCCGGCAACCACATCGTGGCCGTGGTCGGTTCGACCGACGACGAGCAGCAGTTGCAGGCCGCCTACCGACTCCTGCACCAGGAGGTCACCGTGACCTACACCGATGTGAGGCATTGAGCGGTGGGCGTGCGAATGGCGGGGGCGCCGGATAGCGCCGAGGGATCTGCGCAGTGGACCTGCGCTCTGGTCAACAACATGCCCGACGCCGCCTTCGGCGCCACCGAGCGACAGTTCGTCAGCCTGCTGGACGCCGGATCTGGATCTCGCACCATCACGGTCACCCGCCACACCATGGCCGGGATACCCAGAGGCGAACGGATCCGGGACCGGATCACCGCCAGTTACCGCCCCCTCGACGACATCATGTCCGACCCCCCGGACCTGCTGGTAGTGACCGGTTCCAACCCGATCGAGTCCCGTCTCGAGGAGGAGGCCTACTGGGCCGACCTGCACGGCCTGCTGAAGTGGGGAAGCGAAAACGTGCCGGCCATGATGCTGTCCTGCCTGTCGTCCCACGCCGCCCTCGCCGTCTTCGACGGCCTCGAGCGGACCACCCTGCCGGCCAAGTGCACGGGCATCTTCGCCCAGGACGTCAATCCGACCCACCCCCTGGCGGCCAGGTTCCACAGTCCGGTGCTGCTGCCCCACTCGCGACTCAACACCGTGTCTGTCGAGGCGATGCGCGCCGCCGGCTACGAGGTGCTCCTGCAGTCGCGGGAGGTGGGCTGGAGCGTGGCCACCAAGACCGTTGGCCGGTCGAACGTCGTGCTGGTGCAGTCCCACCCGGAGTACGACCCCTCCAGCCTGGTGCGTGAATATGCCCGGGACGTACGGCGCTACGTGAACCGCGAGCGGGACGAATTGCCCTGCCTGCCAAAGGATTGCGCGATCGGCAGGGACTGGGACCGACTCCGCCTGCTGCACGTGCGGGTGATGGGCGGCGAGCGCGACCCCGCCTTGGTGGCCGCCTTCCCCTTCGACGAACTCGGCGCCCGCGCCCCTTGGCCGTGGCAGACCGCGGCCCAGCGGCTGTACGCCAACCTGCTGGCCACCATCCCGAAGAGGAGTGCCTGAATCCCATGCGCGACGAGACGATCGCCATCCACGGTGGCTACACATCCGACGGGACGCGGGCCGTGGCCGTGCCCATCTATCAGACCGTCGCCCACGACTTCATCAACGCCGAGCACGCGGGCGCCGTGCTCGACATGGAGACGCCCGGCTTCCACTACAACCGGCTGAACAACCCGACGTTAGATGTTCTGGAACAACGTATTTGCGCCCTGGAGGGCGGGACGGCCGCCCTGGTGGTGGCGTCGGGCATGGCCGCCGTCAGCTACGCGATCCTGACCGTGGCCAGCGCCGGGTCGAACATCGTGGTGGCCCCGCAGCTCTACGGCGCGACCTTCACCTATTTCGCCCATGTGCTGCCCACGCTGGGCATCGAGGCCCGCTTCGCCGTCGACGACCAAGCCGAGTCGATTGCTTCCCTGATCGACGAGAACACCCGCGCCGTGTTCTGCGAAACGATCGGCAACCCGGCCGGCAACATCGTCGACCTCGAAGCCGTATCCGCCGTGGCGCACGCCCAAGGCGTGCCGCTGATCGTCGACAACACAGTGGCCACGCCGCTCATGCTCAAGCCCTTCGAGCACGGGGCCGATGTGGTCGTCCACTCGCTGACCAAGTTCGTCGGCGGCCACGGCACCACCCTGGGCGGCGCGATCGTCGACGGCGGCCGGTTCCCGTGGGCCGACCACCCCGACCGCTTCCCGATGTTCAACCAGCCCGAGCCCGCGTTCCACGGCGTCGTGTTCGCTCGCGACTTCCCCGAGCGGCCCTTCACCGTGCGGGCCCGCTCCACCCAGCTGCGCAACAGCGGCGCGACCCTGTCCCCGTTCAACGCCTTCATGCTGCTGCAGGGCCTCGAGACGATGGCCCTACGGCTCGAGCGCCACGAGTCCAACGCCCGCGCGGTGGCCGAATACCTGGCCGCCGATCCCCGGGTGGCGTGGGTGAGCTACGCCGGATTCCCCGAGCACCCCTACCACCACCTGGTCGAGCGCTACCTGCATGGGCGGGTGCCGTCGATCATCACGTTCGGGGTCGCCGGGGGCTACGACGCGGGACTGGAATTCTTCGATGCACTCCAGCTCATCAAGCGGCTGCTCAACCTGGGGGACGCCAAGACCCTGGCCATCCACCCGGCCTCGACCACCCACCGCCAGCTGTCCGCCGACGAGCTGGTGAAGGCCGGCATCCGCCCGGAGACGATCCGGCTGTCGATCGGGATCGAGCACATCGACGACATCATCGACGACATCGACCAGGCCCTGGCCAAAGCTACGACCGGCCTGACCGGCTGAGCTCAACGTGCACACCCTGAGGGAAGACCTGACTTACCGCGGCGTCCTCGACGCGGTGCTGGACCACGCCGAGCAAGCCCCTGATCTGCCGGCGGTGAAGGACCTCGACCGCGCGCTGACCCGCGGCGAATTGCGCACTGCGGCCGGAAGAGTGGCCGCCGGCCTGCGGCATGAAGGCGTCGAGCCCGGCGACCGGGTGGCCCTGCTGATCGCCAATTCGGTGGACTTCGTAGTGGCTGCGCTGGGCTGTCTGTGGGCGGGGGCCACGTTCGTTCCGCTGGCGATCACCGATCCGGATCTGCGTCGCGCGCAGATCGTGGCGGACTGCCGGCCCGCGTTGGTGATCACGGCAGGCTCGGATCACGCTGCGCCGTCGGGACTTCCCGCGGGCACCGCGTGGGCGTCGCTGGCAGCGCTGAGCGCGACGGAAGAGCCCACGCCGGCACCGGTGACGGGTCCGATCTCCTATGTCATCTACACCTCGGGGACGACCGGCAAGCCCAAGGGGGTGCAGATTCCCCCGGCGGCCTTTCACGCTGCGGCCGAATCATGCGCCGACGCAATGGGACTCACAGCGGACGACCGCTACCTGTGTGTTTCGCCCGTGCACTTCGACGGGTCCTTCTCGGCCATCTTCCCTCCGCTGGTGCGCGGCATCCCCCTGCTCATCCCCGACCGGGAAGCGCTGTTGTTCCCGCGCCGATTTTTCTCGATCGTCGCCAATGAGGGGATCACCGCAACCAGCTTTTCTCCCAGCTACCTCCGGCTACTCCGATCCAGCGGCCGGCTGGGCCGGCTGGCTGACACCCCGCTGCGAGTGATGGCACTGGGCGGCGAAGCGCCGTCCATCGCGGACATCAAGGCGGTATGGGCCAGCAGTCCGGGCCTGCGCGTGGTGAACCGGTACGGCCCGACCGAGACGACCATCGCCGTCGCCCATCTGGAACTGGCGCCGGAGTTGCTCGACGCGGGGATGGTGCCACTCGGTCGCCCGCACGTCGGTTGTTCTTTCCACCTCGTCGACGAGAACGGGGCGACGGTGGATCGTCCCGGAGCGGTCGGCGAGCTGTACATCGCCGGACGGCAGCTGATGGCCGGATATCTCAACGACCCGGGACAGACCGCCCGCGCGCTGCGCGAGGACGTCGTCCACGGAACCACCGTCTACCGCACCGGTGACCTCGCCTACCTGGACGATCGCGGCAACTATGTGTACGTCGGGCGTTCGGACCGCGTCATCAAGCGGCACGGCGTGCGGATGTCGCTGGTCGAGGTGACCGAGGCGCTCAACAGCATCGACGAGGTGGTGTCCGCGGCATGCACCACCTTCGATCAGGAGGGCAGCCTCGGCGTCGTCGCATTCGTGGTGCCCGACGGCGAGCTCACCCCGCTCGCCGTGCGCCAGGCCGCCGGCAGACGACTCCCGGACACGATGCTGCCCGACCACATCGTTTTGGTCTCCGATTTGCCGTTGACGTCGTCCAGCAAGGTCGACGAAAGACGTTTGCTCAGAGAGGCCGGCTTGTCGCCGGCGAACCAAGCAGCCTGAAACCTCAGGTCATGCGCTTATGAAAGGAATCGCACGTTGACGATCACCACCGACGTGACGCCGGACAGCCACTACAAGGAGCTGGTCCGCCGTCAACGCGCCGAATTGCAGGATGCGTACATGAAGGGCGTGCGCCGACTGCGTTGGGACGCAGAGCGTCTCGCCGCAGAACGCCAGCGGCGCCTTCGGGAGCTGCTGGCGCATGCCGCCGCCCACTCGCCGTTCTGGAAAGAACGATTGGCCGGCCATGATCTCGCCAACTTCACCGAGGCCGACCTGCCGTCGCTGCCGGTCCTGAGCAAGACCGAGATGATGGCCGAGTTCGACCGGCTCGTCACGGTCCCCGGGCTGACGCGTGACCGAGTCAAGGGGCACCTCGACCAGTTGACCGGCGACGGCTACCTGGATGACCAGTACCGGGCGATCATCACGTCCGGGCATACCGAACTGCCGTCGTATCACGTCTACGGCTGGGACTCGTTCATCACCTTCGTGATGCAGGGCTCGCGCTGGACCGGCCGACGCGGTGAAGACCCGGACGCAGTACTGGCACAGTGCTTCAGCGGGAGTCCCAAGCATGAGTCGGGGATCTTCTACGCCTTCAGCACCTTCGAGAGCGGCGGGCCGACATCGCACTGCTTCGATGCCACGCTCCCCCTGGACAAGATTGTCGACGGACTCAACAACGCCAGTCCTGCCGTGACGGCTCTCCAGGCCTGGCCGAGCCTCATCTGGGAGCTGGCGCTCAAGGCGAAAGAAGGAAAGCTCACCATCAAACCGACGTGGGTCAGTGTCGCGGGAGAGCTCTGCACCGAGCCCGTGCGGGAAGCGGTTCGGTCCGCATGGGGAATCGAGGCGTCGGAGTTCTGGGGCTGCTCAGAGGGCACCTATGCCTTTCCCTGCGGCGTCGGAGAAGGCATGCACGTTGCCGACGATCTGGTGATCCTCGAACCGGCGGACGCCGACGGCAACGTCGTCCCCTATGGCCAACCCGCGGAGCGGATGCTGTTGACCAATCTGTTCAACCTGGAGCAGCCGCTGATCCGCTACGACATGGCGGACGCGGTGACGATGACCGACGACCCGTGCCCGTGCGGATGTGCCCACCGCCGCATCCTCTCGGTCAACGGTCGGATCAACGGCGCCTTCGAGTACCGCTGGGCGCGGGTGCCGCGAGCGGCCCTCGAGCAGACGATCGTGGCCACCCCTGGCGTCGTCAATTTCCTGGTGGGTAAGACGCCGGGCGGTGTCACCGTGTCCGTGGTGAGCGACGGTTCGGCCGACCTGCAGACGCTGCAGACGGAACTGATCGACGTGCTCCGCCTGTACGACGGGCCGGAGTCGGACGTCATTGTGCGCAGGGTTGATTCGATCGAACGACTGTCGAGAGGAAAGTGCAGGCAGTTCGACGCCCGTTAGTTCCTGGTGCGCCCGAAGGGATTCGAACCCCTAGCGATTTCCTGCAAAAACAGAGTGTGAGTTTTCCGCGTCTAAAAAGTGCAGCTCAAGGGGGCGGCTAGGTTCACACCCGGCGCGCCTTCTCGCACTAATTTGAGCCAGTTTCAAGGAGTTTGTTCCCAAATTTGATCCGGTGTGATCGCGTACAGACTGGCTACGGGGCCTCGATCTCCCCCGACAGGTCAGCCTCCAGACCGAAGATTCGCAATTGCGGCCCATTGCTGGCGGCCCAGATCGGTAGCGTCGGGTGCGGTGTTGTATTTTCCGCCACGCCATCGAGATACACGACGTAATCTCCGGCCTGCGTCGATCTGAGCGCGACCTCGCCGTTCTGTGTTCCGACCAGCCACCCCGGCTGCTCGGGCGGGGAGTGGTCACCGCCCCCAGGGACCTCGTAGGTAGTCGCTGTGCCTTCCCGCACGACATACAGCGCTCCGTCGGGTGAGAACTGAACACGCTCCACTGGCTCGCCCGGATCTTTGAGCACGTGTCGTCCGGTCGCCACCTCGATCACATTAAGCGCCCCGGAGGCGGTAGCAATTGCTAGGTTTGCGCCATCAGAGTCCAAGGCGAGCGCTGCAGCACGATCGTTCGCGTCCTCGCCGATGCGCCAACGGAATCTTCTCTCGCCAGTCTCAAGATCGAAGACGAACACGATCGCGCCCGCCTCCTCCGGCTCCCTCGCCCGATAGGTGACCAACCTGCCGCCTTTCATCACCGACATCGTGGGAGCAATCCACCTGGAACACGCGAACCTCCGCTGATCGGCCGAAAATGCGCCCGTCAACGTCCCGGCACCGGCGTTGAGCTCAAACACCATGTTGCCGGTTTCGACGTTCCACGCCGTGATGCGGTTGAGGTGCGTAGCGAGCAGACGGCGGGCGTCGAGGACCAAATGCACTTCAGAAGTCGCGCCTGCGGAGAACGACCAGATCTTCGTCAGGCCGCGCCAGAGATCGATGGTTCCATCGCTTGAGCCGCTCGCGATCAGGCCGTTGTTGTGCTTCGACAATGAACGCACCCGATAACCGTTTCCTCGAAGCCGGGTGAGCAGGCTTCCGGTGGCAGTGCCCCACACTCCTACTGTTCCGTCGTTCGAAGCGGTGAACAGATGAAATCCGTCCGCGGAGAACTCGATGTCGTTGATCCTGCCAGTGTGGCCCAGCTGTTCAGCCGGCCGATGCGGGCTCCCGATCGACCAGCGGCGAACGGTCCCATCGGAGCAGGCGGTGAGCACATCGTGATTCACGACGGCAACGCCCAGGAGCGCGGATGTGTGGCGCACGGGAGTTCCGAGCGGCTCGCCCGACGACGAGTCCCAAAGTCGCACGGTGCCGTCCGTTGAGCAGCTTGCGAGAGTTCTCGCGTCACTCAGGAAGGTCGCACCCGTGACTGGCCCCAGATGCCCGGACAGAACCATGCGCGGCTCGAATGTGACCATGTCCCATAGTCGGACGGTGCCATCGTTGCTGGCGCTCAACAGCATCCGCCCGTCGGCGGAGAGCTCAAGCGCCACAACCCAGTTCTCATGCCCGGCCAAGGTTGCAATCAGCTCGCCCGTGCCAGGGTCCCAAATCCGCACCCGCTGATCCCAGCCGGCACTGGCAAGCCGCGATCCGTCAGGGGAGAACGCGACCGCGGTTATGCAGTCCTCAAGGCCGACACGCCGCTGCGCGAAGAACTCTTGTTGTTCGCGTGGTCCGAGGTAGCGGGTCGACCGATCCGATATCGGAGGGACATCGTCGAAGCTGTTGTACACCACTACATCAAGGTCCAGCTCTTCGGCATCGGAAGAGCTGGGAGCGTAGCGACGCCGGTTGGCACGCTCACGGTCGCCGAAGGTTCTTACCTCCTCGCCACTTCGCGCGTCGATGACACGCACCAAGCCGAGGTTGTCGCCGACCGCGACGGTTTGGGCATCGGGGGAGAACGCGACCGCGTAGCGCTTGCAATCCGGATCGCGTACGTGCTGCAATTCGCGGCCCTCGGCCACATCCCAGACCATGAGGTCGCCATTCTCAATGGCGGCAGCGAGCTTCTCGCCGCTTGGTGAGAAGGAGACGTCGCCCACTACGCCACGGCTCTCGTCGACCGTAGCCGCCTTGCCGGTACCTTGAGGTTGGCCTGTTCCCGCGACCAGTCGATCGATCGGCTCGCTCGAAACCTGGTCCCAGATCCTGGCCGTCCCGTCAATGCCGCCACTCGCGATCACCTTGCCATCGGGTGATACCGCTACGGATACGACAGCGCCTTCATGACCGCCGAGGACAGCCTCCAGTGGCGAGTCAAGCGACAACGCAGGGGGCCGCATTTCGCGTAGCCATCGTCGCGGCTGTCGGTCGCTGCGCCACTGCTCAAGCGCGTCTCGCACCGGAGAGCTGTCGGCTGCCTCGTGCCAGACGCACACGTTCCATAAGCATTGGAAGAGGGCCTCTGGGTGTCTGGCCACGAAGTGCTGCGTGCGTCGCAACGCGATCCCGAACGCCTGCGCGACAGTGTTGATGATCCCGAGCGCGCGAGTTTGCGAGGCAACCCGGTCGTGGGCGTCGAAGTCCCCTACGAGCTCGAATACCCGGCCTGCGCTCCCCTTGGCTTCCAGGAAGGCCGGAGCGGTCAGCAGCGTTGCGAGCCGCTCAAGCTCGCCCGCCTCGGCAAGGTGTCGCGCCAGGTGTGCGAGCACGAACCGATCTGACAAGCCGTGCTCGAAGTCGGCCCATACCGACGATGCAATCGCTTTATGGCCAGCGACTGGATCGAGCCTATAACGTGCGCTGGCCTGCGTGAACAGCCAGTCCCGCAGCGACTGATGAAAGACCTGGTAGTGATCGCCTCGTCGCGGAAAGTACGCGGCGACACGCTCGAGCTCCCGCTGGGTCTCGATCTCCGACTTTATGGTGAACGACGCCAGGCGCTCCAGTGTGAGCGGTTCACGACTGGCGCACAGCACCGTGAGCAGCGGCCGGGCAGCAGTGAACGCTTCGTCGGTCGGGAACGTCTGCGAGAAAAACAGGCTATAGAAGTCAGCAAGGCCGCGCGGAAAACGATCTGGCTGACGCGGATCGAGCGCGCCATCGCCGATCGCGGCGACGGCCTGGGCCGCGTGCAAGAAATTACCCGCCGCGTCGTCCACCAGCACCGCCGCGAGACTCTCCGCCGCCACACGATTGGACGCGAGCCGCTGCGCGGCGGCCGGCTCAGCAAGCTTGGCGAGGATGAACTTACGGATGTCCTCTCTATTCTCGACACGGTCCGCGTCGATGCCACGCGACGGATAGCGCGCAAACATCTCGAGTAACTCCGGCTCGCGGCGGCTTGACATCAGCAGCCTGACCCACCGCGGCAGGTCCTCAAGGCGCTCGCGCAGCACCCGGGGGATGCCCGTCCCTGGTTGCTCCAGGCCCTCGTCGAGCGCGTCGATGACCAACAGCGCTGGCCCATCGGGCTTTACTGCATGCAGCGGCTCGGCTACCAGACGCCGGAACAGCACGCCGGGGTCGCTGGCCAGCGCGTCGTGTAGATCAGTCCGCTGCAGCACGTCGTTGCACGCAGGGAACTGCGTCGCGAGCTGCGCGGCAATTGAGCACACAAACCGGCGAGGATCTAGCGAATCGCCAAGTGTGCGTTGGCAAAAGTGGTAGGCAGCTACCGCGGGGTGACGAGCGACCACTGAGGCTAAGAACGCGCTCTTCCCGCTGCCGGGATCACCGACCAGGAAGAACAGCCGGCCCTCGCCATCGTCATTCAGCCACGAGGCGAGCTCGCCGTCCAGCCATTGTCGGCCGGCGAAGTCCCGTGCCAGACGCGCGACGTCCGGCCCGAAGTCCATCGGCCCGAGCTGACCGAACACGTGCGCGTGAAGGCCGTCGATCTCAACACCAGGCTTGTGCAGCTCGTCGGTGAGCCGGTCCAGCAGCTCGGTGTATACGTCCTGACGTTCCCAGTCCTGGAAGTCGATCCAATCCAGCCGGTAGATCGTTAACGGTGGCCGGCACACGACCGCCATTGCAGGCACGATCCGCCGCCCCTCCGAGCGCGCGAACGAGATCTCATCCAGGCAGACGCCGTCTGGTCGCCGAACCGCGTGCGGGGTGAGCAGGGCAACAACCACATCGGCGGCCAGAATGCTTTGCTCGATGCGCTCCTCCCACTCGCGGCCGGCTCGGAGCTCGAACTCGTCAAGCCACACATCGAACCCACGGTCGGTCAGGTCGCGGCGCAGCTCGCGGGCCAGCTCGGCGGCGTCGGCGCGACCGTAGCTGATCATCACCCGCACGCTGCGGTCGGAATGAACCCCAACGGTGTGGACTTGCCCGCCCTCCGGGCTTGTCACAGCGATTGCGTCGCCCTGCCGGCCGCCGCCGTCGTCTGCCTCGAGGTCCACGACGAGGCGCTCCACGGCCGAGGCATACTGCTGTGGGTCTCGCCAGTGTTGCAGGTCAAGCCAGTTCAAACGGTAGATTGCCAGCGGAGGACGGCACAGCTCAACCATCGCCGGCACAATCCGCTTGCCGATCGAGACGGCCTCGGCAATGGCATCAAGGCAAGAGCCGTTCGGTTTGTCCACCGCGCCCGGCGTCAAAAAGACGATCACCACGTCGCAGTCGGCGAGCGCCTCGATAAAATCGGATCCTGGAGGACCCGCCAGGCAGACACCAGCCACGTCACGAACCAAATAGCCCCTTGATCGCAGGTCATCGGCGAGCCTCCTCGCCAGCTCGCCCGCATCGACGGCGTCAAACAGGATCAGCACTCGGCTGCCAATCGAGTGATCGTCCGAATCTGATTTGCCCACGCTAGTCATCGCCCCTTGCTGCACCCCGATGCGCCGTCGCAGTCAGCAGCATCCTAGCTACAGCGTGCGCCCCCGCGGTCGCGTTACTTGATCAGCGCATTGCCCGCCTGACTGAGGACGGCCGGTAATTTCGCATCCCTGATTGCTACAGCTACTACCCGGATCAAGTTCATCGAACCAGGCGTCGAGGCGGGTCGGGCGATCATCGCCCGTTGGCGTCGTAGGCGACCCGCAATCCGGGGCATCACGGTAATACCGTTTCAGCGGCGCGCGTCCCCGGGCCCCACAGACGCCCCTGTGCAGCGCTTGATGGCGTTGGCCATGGTGGTGTCGGGCAGCACAACCGCGCGAAATGGAATTCGTTCGTCTGCTGCTGCCGGCGACCGCACAAGCGTCACGTGATCCACCAAGGAATAGCAATTGGCGCTGTCATTGGATCGCCCCGCCGATGGCAGGGTAAGCATCGTCATGATCGCCGACATCTCCGTGGCGTCTACGAGGTGTGAAGGGCCTTATCCGCCGGGAGAACCGCCACGTGTAGCCGAAAGACCCGCCGCTGCGGGCGCAGCCACGATAGGCGCCGGCGGGAGCGTGGAGCGGGTGTCGGCCAGCAGGCAAACAACACAGTTGCTCGCAGACCCTGTATCCGAACCAAGCGACATGCACAAGTCCACTAACAAGGGACCCGGCCGAAACGGCGATTGCTCCCAGTCCTCCGGGCCGAGTTCGAACGGAAGCTCGAACGCCGAGCCTTCGGCTGTTGGCACCGGAAACTCAAGGTGCGACAGCGCCGTCGTGTAACCCACGCGGGTGACCCGCAGCATGAGGCCGCCGGGCGGCCTCTGATGGAATCTGATTCGAACAGTGCCCTGGAATAGCACTTCACCGCCAGCGGTTCGGTCTTCCTTCAGTTGCAGGTCTCGCACTTCTGCAATGTGCGGCCGCATGTCAGCGGCGTCCAGGGAGACCCGATCTACGAGCATGCCGTCGGCCATGAAGCTAGCCGCCACGGCCTGCTCTGTCGTCATTGGCAGTGCGAACACGCCAGCCGAACAGCTAAACGCGTAGTACGCGGTAGAAGTCGCAGTCCGCTTGGCGCCTATCTTGAGCGTAAAGTCCTCGCGAGCCCGCGCGATGTCGTCGATCATCTCAATGAGCTTGGCTACCGACGGCGAATTAGGGCCGCCTGATAACACTGAACCGAGCCATCGCGCCAAACCGACATTGAACTCGTTGGTTTGCGGAGCGTGCACCGTGAGCCCCCTTAATCGTCCTGTGACTCAGTCCACAGCGGCGCGGCCACCGTGCTCACTCGGGCCTCGTGAGTCGCGCACTTTCGGCGCGGCCCCTCGGGGATCGGCGGCTGCGATCTAACAGGACGACGCGCTCGATCGGACGGGTGAATACGCCGATACCACGACCGCCGCGCCGGGCGCGTTGCCTTCGACCGGTGGCGCGTCGGCAAGTCATGGATGCTACCTCTGCTCAAATAGACGATGGTTACGTAATAACGCTTCTCGAGTTCGCCAGCAAGCACACTACGCCCGAACCGCAAATCCACAACCGGACCGCAACGCGTCCAACCTTTGCCAAGTAACTATTTTATCGGCTTTATCGGCAGGAGGAGGACCTCATTGCCGGACACGCACCCGATACGTCGGCAGCAGGGCGCCCGCTCCCTTGGCCCGCGTTGCGCATCACTTGACCCCAGTCGGACATAGGCCGAAATTTCACTGTGCTGCAATGTCTTTCGAAGGGCCTTCACGTGCGCAAACTCACTCAGGCAGTCTTCGCTCTACTCGGCCAATCCGAAACCGTCTGGAACAACGTCGTGACAACGTCCGCCCCCAAGTCGTGGGCTAAAGGGCTTGTCGACCGTTTGCTGAGACGTGTCGAAACATGCGGACTCTGCACTCGCAGCCCGACGCCTTGGCTGACGGCGCGCAGAGTTTGGCACGAGTGGTGACAATCCGCGACAACTTGTCCGGCGCTTGATACCTAGGGAAGGCATTTGCGCTGCTAGATCTGTGCGCCCGAAGAGATTCGAACTCCCAACCTTCTGATCCGTAGTCAGATGCTCTATCCGTTGAGCTACGGGCGCGTGTATTCAGTTACTTCGGGTCGTGCTGCGGCGACCCGCCGCAGCCCGGCTTGCGCCGCGCTCGCGATCGCCACGTGGCGGAGGCGAGAGGATTTGAACCTCCGGTCCCCTGTAAGGGGGACAACTCATTAGCAGTGAGTCCCATTCGGCCACTCTGGCACGCCTCCTTGGACCGTCTGAGAGTACCGGACCCGAACTGGCGCCCGGAACCGCCGCGGAGCACAGCGTACACAGGCCGGACATATGCTGTCGAAATGACTGCTCGCCTTCGCCCCGAAATGGCGGAGCTGCCTGCCTACGTCCCCGGCAAGACGGTCCCGGGCGCGATCAAACTGGCCAGCAACGAGACCGTGTTCGGCCCACTGCCCAGCGTGCGCGCTGCCATCGAGCAGGCAACCGAGGGCATCAACCGGTATCCGGACAACGGCTGCGTCGAGCTCAAATCGGCGTTGGCCAAGCATCTGAACTCGGGTCGGGTCGGCAGCGGGGGCGGCTGGGGACCCGAGCACATCGCCGTCGGTTGCGGATCGGTGAGCCTGTGCCAGCAGCTCATCCAGATCACGTCGACCGCGGGCGACGAGGTGATGTTCGGCTGGCGCAGCTTCGAGATCTACCCGCTGCAGGTCCGACTGGCCGGCGCCACCGCCGTCCAGATCCCGCTCACCGACCACACTTTCGACCTGGACGCGATGGCGGCTGCGGTCACCGACCGGACCCGGCTGATCTTCGTCTGCAACCCCAACAACCCGACGTCGACGGTGGTGGATCCGGAAGCGCTGGCCCGGTTCGTCGAGAAGGTGCCGCCGGACATCTTGATCGCGATCGACGAGGCCTACGTCGAATACATTCGCGACGGCCTGCTTCCCGACAGTCTTGCCCTGGTGCGTGAGCACAGCAATGTCGTTGTGCTGCGGACGTTTTCGAAGGCGTACGGCCTGGCCGGACTGCGGGTGGGGTATGCGGCCGGGCACCCGGACCTGATCACGGCACTGGACAAGGCCTACGTGCCGTTCACGCTGACCAGCATCACGCAGGCCGCGGCCATCGCCTCGCTGGACGCCGCCGACGAACTGCTGGCCCGCACCGATGCGGTGGTGGCCGAGCGGGCGAGGGTGGGCGATGCGTTGCGCGGTGCCGGGTTCAGCCTGCCGTCGTCCCAGACGAATTTCGTGTGGCTGCCTCTTGGGTCGCGCACACTGGACTTCGTGGAGCAGGCCGCGCGGCGCACACATCGTGGTCCGGCCGTACGGCAGCGACGGTGTCCGTGTGAGCATCGGTGCGCCGGAAGAGAACGACGCATTGCTGAAATTCGCCGAGAACTGGATCTAGAGGAGACCGCGATGAGTGAGACGTTGGCGCACAAGAAGTTCACCGAGTTCAAAGAACGCACTGTTGCGATCGACGACGCCGAGTTGGACGACTACTGGGCGAGCCTGCCGCCGGCCAGCGTCGACGGGATGCTCGGCGAGTGGAAGGGCGGCGAGTTCGTCACCGGCCACCGGATGAACGGTCAGCTGGAGAAAATGCGGTGGTTCGGCAAGACGTTCAACTCGCCCGCCGATGTCCAGCCGCTGGTTTGTCTCGACGACGACGGCAACCGGTTCTCCAACGTCAAGATGGGCAAGGGCGAAGCGAGCCTGTGGCTGGAGGAATTCCGCGGCGAGGTCACCGCGACCATGGTCTACGACGGCCAGCCGGTGCACGACCACTTCAAGCAGGTCGACGACCAGGCAGTGATGGGGATCATGAACGGCAAGGGCGTGATCGACGTCCAGGACGGGGTAGGCCGGTACTTCTACTTCTACCTGGAGCGCGTCTAGTCACGTGCGGCTGGATCGCGGCCGGTGAAAGCGATCAGCCGGTCGAAAGCCGGTGCATGCTCGTCGATTTCGACGGGGGCGCCGAAATCTCCGTTCGCGCGACGCTCCGGAGTGATGAGCTTCTCCGCTATCTCCAACACGTAGTTCGCCAGCGAATCGGGGACGTCGGCCGGGATCCCGGTGGCCGCGGCGTAGTCCCACCCATGCACGAGCAAGCCGAATGACAGCACGCCGGCCAACGTCCTGACCGGTGTCTCTTTGCCGCGCCAGGTGACCGCGCCGTCCAAGCCGTGACGACGATGGAATGCATCCAGAGTCGGTCGGCCGACGGCGATGAGTTGACGCTCGACGGTGTCGCCCGCGTCGTTCGGCGGGAGGTCGGCGTCCAAGGCGGTGCCGACCGACGTGATCGTGTCAACCAGGTGCTCGGTCAGTTGGGCGACGTCGAATCCCTCACTCGCAGTTGGCCGCGAGAGGTCGTCGCGTGAAATCGGATGGACGATGTGTTGCAGCACACCCAACACCGCTTCGGCCGCGCGCAACTCGTCGGCGGGAGGTGAATCAGGTCCGGGGCGCAGGTCGGAAGGCATGCCGTCCACGGTACGGTCTCGCCATGGGTGACCCGTACGAATCAGTGACCGTTGAGCACAAAGACCACGTCGCGCAGGTGACGCTGATCGGTCCCGGCAAGGGCAACGCGCTGGGTCCGGCCTTCTGGTCGGAGATGCCGCAGGTATTCGCGGCGCTGGACGCGGACCCTGACGTGCGTGCGATCGTGCTCACCGGATCGGGCGGCAATTTCAGCTACGGCTTGGACGTGCCGGCGATGGGCGGGACCCTGGCCCCCGTGCTGGCCGGCGGTGAGTCGGCTCGCCCCCGCGCGGACTTCCACCTCGAGGTGCTGCGCATGCAGGAGGCGATCAACGCCGTAGCGGACTGCCGCACGCCGACGATCGCGTCGGTGCACGGTTGGTGCATCGGCGGCGGCGTCGATCTGATTTCGGCGGTCGACGTCCGGTATGCCAGTGCCGACGCCAAGTTCTCGGTCCGCGAGGTCAAGTTGGCGATGGTCGCCGACATGGGAAGCCTCGCTCGGCTGCCATTGATCCTGTCCGACGGGCACCTACGGGAACTCACGCTGACCGGCAAGAACATCGACGCCGCGCGCGCCGAGAAGATCGGGCTGGTCAACGATGTCTTCGCCGACGCCGACGCCTCGCTGGCGGCCGCCCACGCCACCGCCGCTGAGATCGCCGACAACCCGCCGCTGACGGTTCGCGGTGTCAAGGATGTCCTTGACCAGCAACGGATTTCGCAGGTATCAGCGAGCCTGCGCTACGTCGCAGCCTGGAATGCGGCGTTTCTGCCGTCGAAGGATCTGTCCGAGGGAATCCAGGCGACTTTCGCCAAGCGCCCGCCGAAGTTCACCGGCGACTGACTCGATTCGACCTGCCCTCAGCGGGTAACCGTGCGGAATGGCTACCTATCGAGTACTCAACCCGCACGGTGACGTCGTCGACACCAAAGACATCGAGAGCGCCGGAGACGCGCATGCCTGGTTCGTCGACTCCAAGGCCGACAACTCCGAACTCGGCTGGCGGATGGAAGTCGAAACCGACGGCAACTGGCGGTTCTTCGACGACACCGAAGGGGACCGGGCCTGACAGTTTGACCTTCCGGTTCGTGGGAATCCGACGCCGTCCAGCATTTTCCCAGCGAAGAGGATGCCCGCAGGGGCATACGCGCCGTAGCCGATCGCAGCGAGAAACTTCCTGCGGACGCGAACACGAGCCGGAAGCCGTCTTCGTGATCGGTGAGGCCACATCCTACGCACAGCGCAATCGAACGCTTATGCTGGTCAATGCAACGCCGGGGGCTCGACAGTGGAGGGCCAAATTGCCGTGCGATCCCTTCGAGATGGCATTGGTTCACCGTGGCTTCCGCTCGAAGTTTCACGATGCGGCTGGGCTCGTCCGAAGCGTCGCTCCCGGTGACCGCAAACGCGCCAGAATCATCGGCAAGCACATCGACTTCATGATGACCGCGCTGCACTATCACCATCGAGCCGAGGACAAAGACGTCTGGCCGAAGCTATCTGCTCGCGAACCGCGTCTGGGCGCCGAGATAGGCCGGATGGAACACGCGCACAGACTCATCGATCACCGCTGCGATCAAGTCAGCTCGACCGTGGCCAAGTGGGCGAGGACTGGTGATGCCCGACTCGCGCACGATCTTGTGCCGCTCGTCAAGCAGTTCGCGGGATTGGTCGACGAGCATTTCGATGACGAAGAGGCCGTCGTCGTCCCACTTCTCGCCGAGTACCTCGAGCCGAACGAGTGGCGCAAGTTCCTGGCGCACGGATCGGCGTTTTTGAGAGCGCATCCGAAGCGGGGGCTCGTGCTGGGCGCCATCGTGCTGGACGGCGAGTCCGAGGAAACGCGGCAGCGGTTCCTCGGCAGTGTGCCACTACTCGCGCGAACGGCGTTCAACATGTTCGGCGACAGGCTGTATGCGGGCTATCGGTCGCAGGTGTACGGACCGAAGTAGCGCCCCGCTCCGGCCGTCGAAGCTTTTACGGCTCCTCGTCGTCTTCCTTTGCGCGCAATAGTTTTTCGGGGTGGTGGTAGGTGTTGATGCGGCGTTGGCCGTGGTCGAGGTGGGGTGGTGGGATCCATTCGGTGTCGTAGCGGTGGTTTTTGCGGGTGGTCCAGCCTTGGTCGGTTTGTGCGTGGTTGGGGTGGCAGGTCAGGGCGAGGGTGTTGATGTCGGTGACGGGGTTGTTGGCGTAGGGGTCGCAGTGGTGGGCTTGGCAGTGGTAGGCGGGCAGGGTGCAGCCGGGGAAGGTGCAGCCACGGTCTCTGGCGTACAGCACAATTCGTTGGGCTGGTGAGGCCAGGCGTTTGGTGTGATAGAGCGCTAACGCTTTGCCCTTGTCGAAGATGGCCAGGTAGTGGTGGGCGTGGGAGCCGAGTCGGATCACGTCCGACATCGGCAGCAGGGTGCCCCCGCCGGTCAGCCCGCGGCCGGCGCCGGCTTCCAGTTCTTGCAGGGTGGTGGTGACGATGATGCTGGCGGGCAATCCGTTGTGTTGGCCGAGGTCGCCGGAGGCCAGTAGCGCGCGGGCGGCGGCGAGCAGCGCGTCGTGGTTGCGCTGGCTGGCGGTGCGGGTGTCGCCCTGGATCGCGGCTTGTGAGGGGGTGCCGCTGAGGCATGGCTCGTCGTCGGCGGAGTTGCACATGCCGGGGGCGGCCAGTTTGGCGAACACCGCATCCCACGTCGCCCGAGCCTCAGGTGTGAGCCAGCCGTTGATCGGTGACATGCCGTCGAGGTCTTGTTTGCCGATGGTCAGGCCGCGGCGTTTGGCGCGGTCGATGTCGGTGAAGTCGCCGTCGGGGTTGAGGCAGTCGGTGAGTTTGTCGGCGAGCTTGGCCAACTCATCGGGGCGATACTCGCCAGCTAGGCCCGCCAGTTGGGCTTCGGCGTTGGCGCGGGTCTCGAGGTCGACGAAATCGGGCAGCCGGTGGAAGAAGCTGCGGATCACCGCGACGTGGCCGGCACCGAGGTCGCCGTTGCGCTGCGCGGCGGCGGTGGCTTCCAGCACCGCCGGCAACGGTTCCCCGTTCAACGCCCGCCGCTCACCCAGATCGGCGGCTTCCTGGATGCGCCGGGAGGCGTCGGCGCGGCTGATCCGCAACCGGTTGGCTAACACCGGGGCCAGTTTGCCGCCCAACTCGACCGGGTCGGCTTGCTCGGCGAGCTGATTGATCAGTGCGTGCTCGATGGCCGGCTGGCCGCGCCGCATCTGCTCGAGGCTTTCCAACACGCCCAGCCGCTCGGGCGTTGTCAGAACGTCGAACGTCAAATCTCGCGCCCGTTTCACGAGCAGCCTCGAGCGCGTCGAAGACCTCGACGATCTCCTCACGACTACTAGAACGCATGTTCGAATAATAACGAGGCAAAGCGACCCAACAACGACCAAAGCCCCTCGCAAATGCCCCATCTGTGGATAACCGTTCAACTGTGGATAACTCGGCCACGGGACACCCACGTACCCTCGCGGCATGACCGACTCGCAGGGCAGAATCCGCGTCCCAGCCGACCTCGACTCCGTGACCGCGATCGGCGAAGAGGACCACTCCGGAATCGACCCGCAGGCTGTCGAGCGGATCTGGCAGGCCGCCCGCCACTGGTATCAGGCCGGCATGCACCCAGCGATCCAGGTGTGTCTGCGGCACGGCGGCAAGGTCGTGTTGAACCGGGCCATCGGACATGGCTGGGGCAACGCCCCCACCGACGCACCGGACGCCGAGAAGATCCCGGTCAAAACCGATACACCGTTCTGCGTCTACTCCTCAGCCAAGGCGATCACCGCGACCGTCGTGCACATGCTCGTCGAACGCGGCCACTTCTCACTCGACGATCGGGTCTGTGAGTACATCCCGACCTACACCAGCCACGGCAAGGACCGCACCACCATCCGGCACGTGATCACCCACAGTGCGGGTGTCCCATTCCCTACCGGACCACGGCCTGACCTCAAGCGCGCGGACGACCACGAGTACGCCCGAGAGCAACTCGGCAACCTGCGACCGATCTACCGCCCGGGCCTGGTGCACATCTACCACGCGCTGACCTGGGGGCCGCTAATGCGCGAGATCGTCTACGCCGCCACGGGCAAGGACATCCGCGACATCCTGGCGACCGAGATCCTCGATCCGCTGAACTTCCGCTGGACCAATTTCGGTGTGGCAGAAGAGGATATCCCGCTGGTCGCGCACAGCCATCCCACCGGTGCACAATTACCGGCCCCCATCGCAGCGGCGTTCCGCAAGGCGATCGGCGGCACGCTTTACCAGACGATCCCGATCACCAACAGCCCACTGTTTCTCAAGACCGTCGTCCCGTCGTCCAACACGATCTCGAACGCCGACGAGATGTCGCGCTTCGCCGAAATATGGCGTCGTGGAGGCGAACTCGACGGCGTCCGAGTGATGAGCCCGGAAACGCTACGCGGCGCGGCCAAGCAGGCCCGTCGGCTGCGGCCGGACGTCGCAACCGGCCTGTTGCCCGCCCGCTGGGGTACCGGATTTCAGCTCGGCACAAAGAGATTCGGCCCGTTCGGCCGCGGCGCACCGGCGGCGTTCGGCCACCTGGGCCTGGTCAACTGCGCGATATGGAACGACCCGGAGCGCGCATTGGCCGCCGGTGTGGTGAGCAGCGGCAAGCCGGGCCGAGACCCGGAGGTCAAGCGGTACGCCGCCTTGATGGACCGCATCGCCGCTGAGATACCGCGCGTTTGGTAAACCTGCGTCATAGTTGAGCGGTGCAGCCGCAATACCCGTACTACCCGGGATATCCGGGGTATCCGCCGCCGGCCCCGCCGCGGGGACACTCCGTCATGGACATCACGCTGACGGTGGTCCTCGCCGCGCTCGCCGGCCTCAGCGCCGTTGGTGCGGTGTCGTTTTCGTTCTTCTTCGTGATGGCCACCGATTCGTGCGGGTCGCACCCGTGCAATTACGACGCGCTCGGCGCCGCGTACATCGTGACCTGGGGCGGGATCGGGGTGGCGATCCTGGTCGGCGCGGTGGGGATCATCGTCGCCGCGGTCCGCAATGCCCTGATGTGGATCTGGCCGGCGGGTGTCGTTGCTGCTCATCGTGGCCTCCACGGGGATCGGCGTGGCCCTGGCCAACTCGGTCATGCACCAGAATTAATGGCGGTGGCGGAGGGATTTGAACCCCCGGACGGTTTTAGCCGTCTCTCGCTTTCAAGGCGAGTGCATTAGGCCGCTCTGCCACGCCACCGCGGACAAGGGTAGCGGGAGCGCCGGGGTCGGGTCAGCCTGAGGCTTTCAGCGCGGCGCTGATCCGACGGCAATTCTCGCCGACCGCGACAACCTGCGAGCGTGACAACGGGCCGAGGAAGTGCGCGCGAATGCCTTCGGCGTACGTCTTCATGGCCTGCCGCGCTACCGCCCGACCGTCGTCGGTGATCGCCGCAACGACCCCGCGCCGATCGTCCGGGCTGGCCTCGCGGCGTACCAGTCCCTGAGCCTCGAGGCGACGGACCTGGCGGGTGAGCCGACTCGGCAGCGACGCCAATGCCTCGGCGAGGTCGCCCATCCGGGCGCAGCCGGTCGGTGCGTGGTCGAGCGTGTCGAGGACCCTGACGTCGAACAGCGAAAGTTGGTGCAACTCGGTGAGTCGACGATTGAGCGTCGCATACAACCGCAGGGTGGAATCCAGGAAGTTCTGCCAAGACTTCTGCTCAGCAATATCCAGCCCGGGCATCTCACTGGCTGTCCGGCCCGCAATGAGGGCGGCCATCACGTCATGCTATGCGACACATCGCCTTTGGAACAGACACAATCCGCAGGTAGTAGCGTGACGGGCATGTATGGCATCGTCGCTGAATCCGCCGATCGACTCCAGTGGCAAGAAGTCCCCGACGTCACGGCCGACCGCGGCGAGGTGTTGGTCAAGGTCACCGCCGCCGGGGTCAACCGGGCCGACCTCCTGCAGGCCGCGGGCCTGTATCCACCGCCACCGGGCGCCAGCGAACTGCTCGGGATGGAAGTCTCGGGCGTCATCGAAACGGTGGGCGACGACATCTCGGGGGACTGGGCGCCGGGGGATGAGGTCTGCGCGTTGCTGGCGGGCGGCGGTTACGCGGAATACGTCGCGGTTCCGGCCGGCCAACTGCTGCCGCATCCCGTCGGTCTGGACCTGGTGGACTCCGCGGGGGTGCCGGAGGTGGCGTGCACGGTCTGGTCGAACCTCGCGATGACGGCCCACCTGCGCGAGGGCCAGCTGCTGCTGATGCACGGCGGCGCAAGCGGCGTGGGCAGCCACGCCATCCAGGTCGCCCGCGCACTGGGCGCCCGGGTCGCCGTCACCGCGGGCTCGGCGGCCAAGCTGGAAGCGTGCCGCGAACTCGGCGCCGAGATCTTGATCAACTACCGCGACGAGGACTTCGTCGAACGGGTGCGCGAGGCGAGCGATGGCGCGGGCGCCGACGTGATCTTCGACATCATGGGCGCCTCCTACCTCGACCGGAACATCGACGCGCTCGCCACCGAGGGCCGGCTGGTGATCATCGGCATGCAGGGCGGCATCAAGGGTGAACTCAACATCGGCAAGCTGATGGGCAAACGGGCACACGTCATCGGCACCACGCTGCGGGCCCGGCCGACCAACGGGCCGCACAGCAAGAGCGAGGTCGTCGCGGCGGTGACGGAGTCGGTCTGGCCGATGATCGCCGATGGCCGGGTCCGGCCGATCATCGGTGCGCGCCTACCGATTCAGGACGCCGGCGAGGCCCACCGACAGCTGCAGGCGGGCGAGGTAACCGGAAAAATCGTGCTGACGGTCTAGCTCAGCCGAGCGAGGCGAGGGCTCGAACCAACTGATCGACCTCGGCCATCGTCGAGTAGTGCGCCAAGCCGACGGTGACCGCACCGCCGACGTCGTTGACGCCGATCACCTCGAGCACCCGCGAGTTGGCGTTCGAGATCGCCAGAATCCCGTTGTCGGCCAACCGCTGCACCACCCGCTCGGCCGGCACGTCGTGCACCGCGAAGCTGACCACCGGGATCCGGGACTCGGGCCGGGCGATCACCACCACTCGCGGCAGCGAACGCAACGAGCCCATCAGGTACTCGAAGATCCCGTCCAGGTAGGTCGTCGCGGATTGTATTGAGGTAGAAAGCCTTTCGCGCCGAGTCCCGCGGGCCGACTCGTCAAGCGAGGCAAGGTATTCGATGCTGGCGACGAAGCCGCCGAGCAGGCCGTACTGGTGTACGCCGACCTCGAGGCGGGCCGGGCCGGTGGCGTACGGGTTGGTCGACACCGAGGTGAACGTGTTGATCATCGCCGGATCGCGGAACACCAACGCGCCCACCGGCGGACCGCCCCAATTGACGGCGTTGATCGCCACCACGTCGGCGTCGATCTCGTCGATGTCGATCAGGCGATAGGGCGCGGCCGCGGAGTGATCGACGATCACGAACCCGCCGACGTCGTGGAGCAGCTTGGTCACCGGCCGCAGATCGGTGAGCGTGCCGAGCGTTCCCGACGCCGAGCTCACCGCGACCAGACGGGTCGCCTGCCCGATCAGGCCTTCCCACTGCCAGGACGGCAGGTCGCCGGTTTCGATGTCGACCTCGGCCCACTTGACCTTGGCGCCGAACCGGTTCGCGGCGCGCAGCCAGGGCGCGATATTCGCCTCGTCGTCGAGCCGGGTGACGACCATCTCGTAGCCCAGACCGGCGCGGGTCGACGATGCGTCAGCCAACGAGGCCAGCAACACCGCGCGGTCGGCGCCGAGCACCACGCCGCGGGGATCGGCGTTCACCAGGTCGGCGGCCGCCTGCCGAGCTGCTTCCAGCACGGCCGCGCTGCGTTTGGCCGACGGATGTGGTCCGGCGGTGCTGGGAAAAGATCCGCGGAAGGCCGTCGAAACGGTGGTCGCCACCGAGTCGGGAATGAGCATCCCGGACGGGGCGTCGAAATGCACCCAACCGTCTCCGAGTGACGGGTGTAACCCGCGCACTCGGGCGACGTCGTATGCCATACCAGCCACCTTAGAGCCATGCCCAATAAGAGGAACCGTGACGGTAGCGGGCGCCCGTATACCTGCCCGCCATCCCGAGCCAGGTCACCCGGCCAGCCATACTAGTCGCGTGGGGCTCTGCTTCGGAACGTTGATCGCATTGTTTCTGCTGATCATCCCGGGGGCCATCGTCGGACGAATCACTCAGCTAACGTGGCCGATCGCCATCGCAGTTGGCCCGGCGCTGACCTACGGCGTCGTCGCGCTGGCGATAATCCCGTTCGGCGCCATCGGAATCCCTTGGAACGGTTGGACAGCACTCGCTGCACTCGCGGCGGTGTGCATCGTGATGATCTGTGCGCAGCCGTTGCTGGCCCGCTACCGCGACGCGGCAGCGCAATCGCTGGGCATCGACCGCCGGCAGGCGCTGACGGTGGCGGCCGGGGTGTTGCTCGGCGGGTTGCTGATCATGTGGGCCGCCTACCGCGGACTCGTACATTGGCAATCCATCCCCAGCACCTGGGACGCGGTCTGGCACGCGAACACGGTCCGCTTCATCCTCGACACCGGCCAGGCGTCGTCGACTCATATGGGCGAGCTGCGCAACGTTGAGACTCATCAGCCGCTCTACTACCCGTCGGTCTTTCACGCGCTTACCGCGGTCTTCTGCCAACTCACCGGAGCGGCACCGACGACCGGCTACACCCTGTCCTCGGTGGCGGCATCGGTCTGGCTGTTCCCGTCCAGTGCCGCAATGCTGACCTGGCACCTGCTCCGCTCCCGCACGGCGCACGCCGCCGGTGTGGCCGCGACCGCTGCGGCGTTGTCGGCGTCGTTCACCTCGGTGCCCTACGTCGAGTTCGGGACGGCGGCGATGCCCAACCTGTCGGCCTACGGCGTCGCGATCCCGACGTTCGTTCTGGTCCTCTCGACGCTGCGGCATCGCGACCGTGTCCCGGTGGCAGTGCTGGCTCTGGTCGGCATCTTCTCGGTGCATCTCACCGGCGGGTTCGTCGTGATCCTGTTCGCGCTGGCCTGGTGGCTGATGGATGGATGGTGGCATCCGGTGCGCGGGCGGCTCGCCGATGTTCTGACGCTGTCCGCGTCGGCGGTGCCGGCGTTGTTGATCCTGGCGCCGCAGTTCAACGGGGTGGCCAAGCAGGCCGGCATCATCGCCGGGCACGCCTTCCCTAGCTTCAAGACGGTCAAGCAGGGTGTGATCGACGCGCTGCTGCTGCACACCCGGCACCTCAACGACTTCCCGATCCAGTACGGCCTCATTGCGCTGAGCGGCATCGGCATGGCGATCCTGCTCTACAAGAAAATCTGGTGGCCGCCGGTGACCTGGCTGGTGCTCACTATCGCGACGATCTACTCGGGAGCCCCGTTCCACAATCCGCTCGGCATAGCCATCGAGCAGTTCAGCCAGTTCTTCTACAACGACCCGCGCCGACTCTCGGCGGTGGTGACGATGCTGGTGACGCCGATGGCGGCGGTCGCGGTGTTCGCGTTGGTGGTCGGCGCCGTGACGTTGGCCAAGCGCGTCGTCACCGGGAAATTCGCCAGATGGCCTGACGCCGTGTGGGTTTCGACGACCGTGGTGCTGCTGGCGCTGACGACCGTGCTGACCGCCCGTCATTACCTGTACCGGCATCTGGTGTTGTTCGGCGACAAATACGACTCGGTGATCATCAACCAGAAGGACCTGGACGCGATGGCCCACCTGGCCACGCTGCCCGGGGCGCGCACCACCCTGATCGGCGACTCCAACGTGGACGGCACCGCGTGGATGTACGCGGTCGCCGACCTGCACCCGCTGTGGACCCACTACGACTTTCCGCAGCAGATGGGTCCGGGCTACAACCGCTTCATCTTCTGGGCGTACGCCGATGCCGACGCACTGCCCGGCGTTCCCGAGGAGACGCGGGCGCTGGTGCCGGACGCGATCCGGGCGCTCAATATCCGCTACATCCTGACCAGCGCGCCCACGGTCGGGAAGTTCAAGGTGCCCGACGGACTAGTCTCGATAGACCATTCGAAGTGGTGGACGAAGATCTACGACAACGGTGAAGCCTGGATTTACGAATGGCATGGCCCGACAACTCCCAAAGGTGAGAAGCATTGAGTAACGACGACGACATCGAGGTCATCGGCGGCGTCGATCCCCGGCTGATGGCGATGGCGCATGACTCCGCCGAAGCCTCCGACGATCGGTCGATCACCGACCTGGTCGAGCAGCCCGCCAAGGTGATGCGGATCGGCACCATGATCAAGCAACTGCTCGAGGAAGTGCGCGCGGCCCCGCTCGACGACGCCAGCCGCAACCGGTTGCGCGAGATCCACGCGACCAGCATCCGCGAACTCGAGGATGGGCTGGCGCCGGAACTGCGCGAAGAACTCGACCGCCTCACGCTGCCGTTCACCGAAGGTACGGTGCCCTCGGACGGCGAACTTCGCATCGCGCAGGCCCAGCTGGTCGGTTGGCTCGAGGGACTGTTCCACGGTATCCAGACCGCGTTGTTCGCTCAGCAGATGGCGGCCCGTTCGCAGATCGAGCAGATGCGCGAGCAGCGTGGCCTGCCACCGGGCAGCGGTGGGCCCGGTCGATCCGGTTCTGGCACTGGGCAATACCTGTAGGCAACCCGGTGACACCGACTGGTCCACACATCGAGACCCATGACGCGTGGGTCGAGTTCCCGATCTTCGACGCCAAGTCGCGCTCGCTGAAGAAGACGTTCCTGGGCGGCTCGATCGGGCGTAATGCGTCCAACGTCGTGGTCATCGAAGCGCTGCGGAATATCACCATGTCACTGGAACACGGTGATCGAGTCGGACTGGTCGGCCACAACGGGGCCGGGAAATCGACTCTGCTGCGGCTACTTTCGGGCATCTACGAGCCCACCCGCGGCTCGGCCATCATCCGCGGCCGAGTGGCGCCGGTGTTCGACCTCGGCGTCGGGATGGACCCCGAGATCTCCGGCTACGAGAACATCCTCATCCGCGGCCTCTTCCTCGGACAGACCCGCAAGCAGATGCTGGCCAAGGTCGACGAGATCGCCGACTTCACCGAACTCGGCGACTACCTCTCGATGCCGCTGCGGACCTACTCCACCGGTATGCGAGTGCGATTGGCGATGGGCGTGGTCACCAGCATCGACCCCGAGATCCTGCTGCTCGACGAGGGCATCGGCGCGGTCGACGCCGACTTCCTCAAGAAGGCGCAGACGCGGTTGCAGCAACTGGTCGAGCGTTCCGGAATCCTGGTGTTCGCAAGCCATTCCAACGAGTTCCTGGCTCGGCTGTGCAAGACGGCGATGTGGATCGACCACGGCGTCATCAAGCAGACCGGCGGCATCGAAGACGTCGTGCGGGCATACGAGGGCGAAGACGCCGCGCGGCACGTGCGCGAGGTGCTCGCCGAAACCGAGCGCGAAACGAACCGGGCATGAGACCGCCGGCGACGATGCAGAGCGCAGCGATGAGGAGGAGCGGCGCATGGACCGCCGGCGATGGTGTGCGCCGTCGTGGTGACCCACCGCCGCCCCGACCAACTCGCCAAGTCGCTGGACGTGCTGAGCACCCAGAGTCGGCCGCTCGACCAGTTGATCGTGGTCGACAACGACTTTTCCGACGAGGTGACGGCAGAGTCCGCGATCTGGTGGCCGGCCAGCCGATCCCGACGACCTATCTGCCGTCGCGCCGAAACCTCGGGGGCGCAGGCGGTTTCGCGCTCGGCATCCTGCACGCGCTGGCGCTCGGCGCGCAGTGGGTGTGGCTGGCCGACGACGACGGCCACCCGCAGGACGGTGAGGTGCTGGCCACGCTGCTGGCCTGCGCCGACAAGCATCAGCTGGCCGAGGTGTCGCCGATGGTGTGCAACGCCGACGAGCCGGAGAAACTGGCATTCCCGTTGCGCCGCGGCCTGGTCTGGCGCCGACTGGTCAGCGAACTGCGCACCGAGCCCGGCCAGGATCTGCTGCCCGGCATCGCGTCGCTGTTCAACGGCGCGCTGTTTCGGGCGTCGGCATTCGAGGCGATCGGAGTGCCTGACCTGAGGCTGTTCGTTCGCGGCGACGAGGTCGAGCTGCACCGCCGGCTGGTCCGCTCCGGGCTGGCGTTCGGCACCTGCCTCGAGACCGCCTATCTACACCCGTGCGGATCGGCGGAGTTCAAGCCGATCCTCGGCGGCCGGATGCACACGCAGTATCCCGACGACGCCACCAAGCGCTACTTCACCTACCGCAACCGCGGCTACCTGATGGCGCAGCCCGGTCTGCGCAAACTGCTTGTCCAGGAATGGCTTCGGTTCGGCTGGTTCTTCCTGATATCCCGTCGCGACCCCAAAGGTCTGCTGGAGTGGCTGCGGCTGCGCCGGTTGGGCCGACGGGAACAGTTCGAGAGGCCAACGCCATGACGATCGTTGACATTGCGGCGCAATCCAAGACGATGACCCGGGCCTGGGGCGACCTGGCCGACGGCTACCGCCGCCGCGAGCTGTGGCTGCACCTCGGCTGGCAGGACATCAAGCAGCGTTACCGCCGCTCGGTGCTGGGCCCGTTCTGGATCACCATCGCCACCGGAACCACCGCCGTCGCGATGGGCGGCCTGTACTCCAAGCTGTTCCACCTGCAGCTCTCGGTGCACCTGCCCTACGTCACGCTCGGCCTGATCATCTGGAACCTGATCAACGCGTCCATCCTGGAAGGCGCGGACGTGTTCGTCGCCAACGAGGGGCTGATCAAGCAGCTGCCGACGCCGCTCAGCGTGCACGTCTATCGGCTGGTGTGGCGGCAGATGATCCTGTTCGGGCACAACATCGTCATCTACGTCGTCATCGCGATCATCTACCCGAAGCCGTGGTCGTGGGCCGACCTGGCGGTGATCCCGGCGCTGGGGTTGATCGTGCTCAACTGCGTCTGGGTGTCGCTCTGTTTCGGCATCCTGTCGACGCGCTTCCGCGACATCGGCCCGCTGCTGTTCTCGGTCGTGCAGCTGCTGTTCTTCATGACGCCGATCATCTGGAACGACGACACGCTGCGGCCGCAGGGCGCGGGGCAGTGGTCGAAGATCGTGGAACTCAACCCGCTGCTGCATTATCTGGATCTGGTGCGGGCGCCGCTGCTGGGCGCCCACCAGGACCTGCGGCACTGGGCCGTGGTGATCGGGCTGACGATCGTGGGCTGGCTGGTGGCGGCGTTCGCGATGCGCCAGTACCGGGCCCGCGTCGCGTACTGGGTCTAGCTGCGCGCCGGTTGCACTGATCTCGGTCCGGGTATCCGATCGCGATCAGAGGAGGCTAGCCATGAGTGCGACCAACAAAATCAGAAACAAGCTGCAACGCGTCGGTGGCCGAGCGAAGGAAACCGTCGGCCGCGCGACCGGGAACCGCAGGCTGGAAAGTCGCGGTGTGCGTGATCAGGTCACGTCGGACGTCAAAGACGTCGGCGAGAGCGTCAAGGACGCGTTCGGCGGTCGGTGGGGGCGGCGCGGCCGTCGAATCTGACGGCTGCTGAGAGCAGCGACGAGGCTCGAAACGCAAACTGCGGCCCAGGGTTTCCCCTGGGCCGCGGTGCCCCGATTCCCCCCCTAGTTTTACGTTGGGCTCGTTGACCGATCCCGTCGCGCGCCGTTGGTCCCGTTGGCCCCCGCCGTGGTGGTACCGGCTGTAACCGCTGACGCCGGGGCCGCCGTGTCCGCGGAACGTTGCCAGCGTTCTCACCCAGGCCGCCATTGCCGCCGTGGCCGCCGGTCGCACCTGCGACGGTGCCGCCAGCCCCGCCTGCCCCGCCGTCGCCGCCGGTGCCGGTAACCGTGGTCGCGGTGATATCGTTACCGGAAGTCGCACTGACGTTTCCGTACCACCTGCACCACCATCCGCCGTCGCCGCCACGCAGCAACTCCGCCGTTGCCGCCGTCGCCGGCAGTCACCGCCGATCGGCGTTGCTCCGGTGATGTGAGCGGTGCCGGTGGCCTCGCATCCAAGCCCTGACCGGCGTTGCCGGTAGCCGTGCTGAGGGAGTTGCTCACCGCCAGTCGCCGGCGTTAGCTCCGGTTCCGCTGTCGCCGCCTGCCCCGCCGACGGCGGTGCCGGTAGCGCTGGGCATGTCGCCGGGTGCTGTCGGGTCCTCGGCGATGATGGCAGCCTCGCCGCCGTTGCCGCCCGACGTGCCGGCAACGAGGGCGTCGCCGCCAGCCCCACCGGTGGCGCTGCCCGAGGCGTCGCCGGCAGTGCCGCCGGTGATGCCCGTGGCGGGGTCGTAGCCGTAGCCGGCGTCGATGATTCGCCCCTGGCGCCCGCGCCGCCCAGCGGCGCCCACGCCGGTGGCAGAACCACCAGCCCCACCGATACCAGTACCGGCTGGCGGCGCTGCCAGGTACCCGACGGCTTCGATGTAGCCGCCGCCACCGTCCCCACCGACGTCCGCCGGTGGCGCCTGCACCGCCCACGCCGCCGGTCGCGGAACCGGTAGCGGCGCCGGTGACCAGAGCCGCTATCTCGCGCCGCCATAGCCGTAGCCGCCGATCTGCCGCCGTGAGCCACCGGCTGGTGCCTGCACCGCCCGCGGTGCCAGCCCGTGGGCGCCACCGACGACCCCACCAGTCGCGTACCGGTGGCCGAGGTACCCGTGCCGGACGCGTCGATGCCAGCCGTAGCCGCCGTTGCCGCCCTGACCTGTCGCGTTCGACGCCAGCTGCGACGCCGCCAGCCCCGCCGGCACCACCGGTCGCGCTGCCGCCGATCGCGATGGTCGCTGCCGTTCGCCGTGGATTCGAAGTTGGCCTCGCCTCCAGTGCCTACCGGCCGCGCCGCGCAGCCGTCGCGGTCACCCGCCCCGCCGGCACCACCCTCGCCACCGGTTGCGATGCTGGTTCCTGTGATGATGTTGGCCGGGCCGTAGCCGTCGATGTCAACGTTGCCGCCGGCCCCACCTGACGCCACCGTTGTCGGCCGCGACCAGTGCCGCCGGCACCGCCGGCACCGCCGGCCCCGCCGGTAGCGGTGTTGTTCAGTGCCCTCCCACGAGGTCGATGACGTTGCCGCCGTCACCGCCGACCCCGCCATGAGCGCCGCTCGGTGCCGCCGTCACCGCCGACGCCACCGGCACCACCGTGTAACGATGCCGCCCGAGACCTGTTCGAGACCGGACAACAGTGTAGCCGTAGCCGCCATTGCCGCCGTTGCCGGCACCCGTACCGGTGCCGCTGGCACCGCCCACGCCGCCGATGGCGGTGCCGCCAGCTGGTGACGCTGCCGTACTCGCCGAAGACACCGCCAGTGCCGCCGTCGCCGCCGGTGGCGCCGGATCCGAGGCCCGCGCCGCCAGCCCCGCCGGTGCCGATGCCGCCAGTAGACGATGCCGCCGCTGGTCTGCGCCGCCTGTCCCCGGCATCGACCACAGCCGACGCCACCGGCCCCGCCGGTACCCCCGTCGCTGCCGGCGCCGCCAGCACCGCCGAGTGGCGGTACCGCTGGCGGTGGCGCTGTGGCCGTATCCAGCTGGAAGCAACGACGTAGGCCTTGCGCACCGGCCCCGCCGAGCTGTCATCGCCGGTACCGGTACCACCGGCACCACCGTGGCCGTCCCGCTCACGGTGCCGCTCGGGTCTCCAGCGGCGTCGCCGTTGCCGTAGCCGCCGATGATCTCGGCTTCCCCGCCGTCCCACCGGTGCCGCCGTTGATGCCGGCCCCACCGGCCCCACCGGTAGCCGTGCCGGTAGCACTGCTGGAGACATTGTTGGCCTCGACAGGGCTTCCACCGGCTCCACCGGTGCCGCCGTCCGTGCCGCCGGCGCCGCCGACCCCACCGGCTGCGGTGGCATTGGCGACGGCACCGTGTGCGGTCGCGGTGATGTCGGCGAAGCCTCCGGTCCCGCCAACGCCGCCCGCGGCAGTTGTGCTGCCGGCGCCACCGGCGCCGCCCTCACCGCCGGTAGCGATGTTGGTGCCAGTCAGGGTGCCCCCCGTGGTGGTGGAAATGTCGGCGTACCGCCACCGCCACCGCCACCGCCGCCTTCGCCGAGCCGCGGTCGCAGTACCCGTACCGCCCGCACCGCCGTCGCCGCCGGCCCCACCGGTCGCGCGCCCGGTACCGAGATGCAGCACCTGTCGCCGCCGTGCCACCGCCGACACCACCATTGCCGTCGAAGCCGCTCTGGCCGCTCAGCCCGAAGATGCCCGCCTTGCCGGCGTCGCCCGCATCGCCACCCGTCACCACCTGTGCCGCCGGCACCGCCGTTGCCGAGGTCGCCGAGGTTGGTGCCGGTGCCGACCGCCGCCGTTGCCGCCGGTGCCGCCTTCGCCACCGACCCCGCCGTTCACCCGCGGCTGCCGCCGTGCGCCGTACAGACCGCCGGTTCCGCCATTTCGCCTACCGTCGGCCGCCGACACCACCGCTGTGGCCGACGGCTACCGTCGCAGCACTTCCGGCGCCCGTGCCTGCTGTGCCAGCCGCCGCCATTCAGACCCGCACCACCCTCGCCGCCCGCGCCGCCGGCAGCGAAGAATGCGTACGTCCCGGCGTCGCCGCCGTCACCACCGATACCGGCAGCGTGGGTTGCAGTAGCCGCGCCACCGGCGCCGCCTTCACCGCCGAAGCCGTAGTACAGCCCGCCGTCGCCACCGTCACCGCCGCTGCCGCCGTCAAATCCGGCACCGCCGGCGCCGCCGTTACCGAAGTAGAAGGCACTACCGCCGTCGCCGCCGGCCTCAGGAGTGCCAGCGGCGTCGGTCGCCGAAGTGAAGGTGTAGCCGTCCCCGCCGTTACCGAAGAACAACCCACCGTCTTGGCCATCGATGTTGGTGGCAGAGCCGTCGGCGCCGTTGCAGATCAGGCCGCAGGCATCAGACGTGGACAGCGCCGGGTCGGCTTGTGCGGCCCACGCATTGAGCGAGCCGTCAACCTGCGTGCCGAAGGGGCTGTTGATCCATTCCTGCTCCAGGCCCTGCCAGAAACTACTGAACGAGTCCGCCGTCGAAACAGCCGAGCCGAGGTCGGTGGTCGCAGCAGCCGATTCGGGAAGCGCGACCGCGCTGGAGACCGAAGACAGATCGCCGAACAGCGACTCCAACCCGTTGGGGGAGAACAGGTCGGTCAAGGCACCAGAAAACACAGAGGGGTCGAAGAACTCGGCCGGGTTCACCGCACCGGCCAACGAGTTCGCCGCCGGGTCGATGATCAGGTCGACCCAGTCGGTCAAGATATCGGCCTTAGCAGTCGGCACGCTTGCCAGCGGTCCCAGACCAAGCGCCAGAAACGCGCTCGCCCCGGCCCCCAGCCCCAACACGCTCGCGCGACGGCGGGCCTTGCCCTTCTCTGCTTTGCGGTTGCGCTTGCTGTGCTTGCCAGACGACATGAAAGACCTTCCCCCAGGGAAAAAAGTTTGTTGAGACGACTGGACGGGCTGCCGAATGCCTTCTCAGTCGCGCCTAAGGTAACTGTTAACTTAATCCGCGTGCGGGAATTGACACAATTGCTTCAAGATCTTTTTTCGGCATAAATTTGCCATCGCGTCAGGCGGCGGTCAGCCTTGCGATATAGGGCAATCTAGCTGCGGTTATACGTTTTAGAAAGACTCATGTCGAATTCATAAATAGTGACCAGGAAGTTATTCAACACGAGTCAATTTTGTCATCCGTTCGGCTGAGTAAAGCCTGAGTTTTTATAGTTTCTCGTAAGAAACAATGTTTCCTACTCATTTCCCGTTAAGAGTGCAAAATAGCTACGAGCGGTACGCCAGACCGACCAACAACATCCGCAGGACGAGCGCCCGGCCGACGCGGTGGACGTCAAGTTCCCGCGCAGAGCGCCCGTAGACTCTCCGCCGATGGCTGAGATCGCGGCGAGCACCCCGTTGCCACTGAAAACGCAGGCATGGCGATTCATCGTCACCGGCGGGCTGTCGGCGGTTGTCGACTTCGGGCTGTACCTGTTGCTGCTGCATCTGGGCCTGCAGGTCAACGTGGCCAAATCGCTGAGCTTCGTCGCCGGCACCACGACCGCGTACCTGATCAACCGTCGCTGGACATTCCAAGCGCCGCCGAGCCGGGCCCGATTCCTCGCCGTCTGCGTGCTCTACGCGCTCACCTACTGCGTGCAGGTCGGGATCAACTACCTCTTCTACCTGCAGTTCGCCCACTGAGCCGTGGCGAGTGCCCGCCGCGTTCGTCATCGCCCAGGGCACCGCGACAGTGATCAACTTCGCGGTCCAGCGAGCGGTGATCTTCCGGCTGCGCTGAGCCGCCGCTTCGGACGGGTACCCTCTTTCACGATGTTGAGCAGCGACATTCCCACCACCAAAACCCCCCTGACGGGCTTTGGCCGCACCGCGCCGTCGGTCGCGGAGGTGTTGTCGACCCCAGACACCGAGCTGATCGCCAAGGCCGTCGGGCAGGTCGCCGACGCCGGCGGCCGCGGCGTGATCGCCCGCGGGCTCGGCCGCTCCTACGGCGACAACGCCCAGAACGGCGGCGGTCTGGTGATCGACATGACGCCGCTGAACAAGATCCACTCGATCGACTCCGACACCCGGCTGGCCGAGGTGGACGCCGGCGTCAGCCTCGATCAGCTGATGAAGGCCGCGCTGCCCTTCGGGCTGTGGGTTCCGGTGCTGCCCGGCACCCGGCAGGTCACTGTCGGCGGCGCGATCGCCTGCGACATCCACGGCAAGAACCACCACAGCGCGGGCAGCTTCGGCAACCACGTGGTGTCGATGGAGTTGCTGACGGCCGACGGGCAGATCCGCCACCTCACGCCGGACGGCGAGGACGCCGAGCTGTTTTGGGCCACCGTCGGCGGCAACGGGCTGACCGGCATCGTGCTGCGGGCCGTCATCGCGATGACGCCGACCGAGACGGCGTACTTCATCGCCGATGGCATCGCCACTCACGATCTGGACGAGACGGTCGCGGCGCACCTGGACGGCACCGAGGACAACTACACCTACTCCAGCGCCTGGTTCGACTCGATCAGCGGACCGCCGAAGCTGGGCCGTGCGGCGATCAGCCGAGGGAGCCTGGCCAAGGTCGATCAGCTACCGGCCAAGCTCGCCAAGAATCCGCTGCAGTTCACGGCACCACAGTTGCCCGCAGTGCCCAACGTCTTCCCGGTCGGCGTGGTGACCAAGCTGACGGGCAGCATGGTCGGTGAGGCGTTCTACCGGATGAGCGGGAACTACCGGGACAAGATCGTCGAACTTGACGCAGTTCTATCACATGCTGGACCTGACGACCGGCTGGCAATATGCCTATGGCCCTAAGGGTTTCGCCCAGCACCAGTTCCTGGTGCCGCCCGATGCGATGGAAGAGTTCAAGGGCATCATCCGCTGGATTCAAACTCAGGGCCAGTACTCGTTCCTCAACGTCTTCAAGCTCTTCGGACCGGGCAACCGGGCGCCGCTGAGTTTCCCGATGGCCGGCTGGAACGTCGCGATGGACTTCCCGAACAAGCCCGGCGTCAACGAATTCCTCAACGAACTCGACAGCCGCGTCATGGAATTCGGTGGCCGGGTGTACACGGCCAAGGACTCGCGGGTCAGTGCCGACAACTTTCACGCCATGTATCCCCGCATCGACGAGTGGATTGCGGTGCGCCGCAAGGTCGATCCGACCGGAGTCTTCGTCTCCGACATGGCCCGACGTTTGGAGCTGCTCTAGATGGTGCTTGACGCCGTGGGAAACCCTCAGGCCATCCTGCTGCTGGGCGGTACGTCCGAGATCGGGCTGGCGATCTGCGAGCGTTATCTGCGCAACGCCCACGCCCGCATCGTGCTGGCCGACCTACCCAACCATCCGGGTAAAGACAAAGCCATCGCGCAGATGAAGGCCGCCGGCGCCAAATCGGTCGACTGGATCGACTTCGACGGCGTGGACACCGCAAGTCACCCCAAGGTGATCGACGCCGCCTTCGCCGGCGGCGATGTCGACGTGGCGATCGTCGCGTTCGGCCTGCTCGGTGACGCCGAGGAGCTGTGGCAGAACCAGCACAAGGCCGTGCAGATCGCCCAAATCAACTACACCGCAGCGGTTTCCGTCGGGGTGCTGCTGGGTGAGAAACTCAAGGCGCAGGGCTTCGGCCAGATCATCGCGATGAGCTCGGTCGCCGGTGAGCGGGTGCGCCGTTCGAACTTCGTCTATGGGTCCACCAAGGCCGGCCTGGACGGCTTCTACCTCGGCCTCGGAGAGGCGTTGCGGCCCAACGGGGTTCGTGTTCTGGTAATCAGGCCCGGCCAGGTGCGCACCACCACGACGATCGAGCACTGGAAAGCCACCGGCGCCAAGGAGGCTCCGTTTACCGTCGACAAAGAAGCGGTCGCGGAGCTGGCAGTCACGTCGGCGGCCAAGGGCAAGGAACTCGTCTGGGCGCCCGGACCGGTCCGCTACCTGCTGATGGTGTTGCGGCACATCCCCCGGCCGATCTTCCGCAAGCTGCCCTTTTAGATGCGCACCGCGCTGGCCACCGTCGGCCAATTGGCGATCGCGGTCGCGGTGGCAGCGGCGGTCTCGGTGGTATCGCTGACCGCCATTGCTCGAGTGCAGTGGCCGGCCTTTCCGTCGTCGAATCAACTGCACGCGCTCACCACGGTCGGTCAGGTTGGCTGCATCCTCGGATTGCTCTGTGCCGGTTGGGTTTCCCGACGTGGCCGTCAGATTGTGGCGCAGCTGCTGGCACTGGTGTTCGTGTCCGCGTTCTCGGTGGTGACGCTCGGCATGCCGCTGGGCGCCACCAAGCTCTACCTGTTCGGGATCTCCGTCGACCAGCAGTTCCGCACCGAGTACCTGACTCGGCTCACCGACAGCTCCACCCTGCACGACATGACCTACCTGGGCCTGCCGCCGTTCTACCCGCCCGGCTGGTTCTGGGTAGGTGGGCGCGTCGCCGCGCTGACCGGAACGCCGGGCTGGGAGACGTTCAAGCCGTGGGCGATCACCTCGATCACGATCGCGATCGCTGCCGCACTGGTGTTGTGGTCGCGGCTGATCCGCTTCGAGTACGCGCTGATCGTCGCGACCGCGACCGCGGCAGTGACGCTGGCCTACAGCTCGCCGGAGCCCTACTCGGCGATGATCACCGTGCTGCTGCCGCCGGTGCTGATTCTGGCCTGGTCGGGTCTGCGCGGGGCAATGCGCGCGGCGGCGGTTGGGCCGCGGTGATCGGCGCCGGGATGTTCCTCGGCGCCGCGGCGACCTGCTACACCTTGCTGCCGGCCTACGGCGCGTTCACCGTGGCACTGATGGCGTTGGCGCTGACGGCGTCGCGCTGGCGCGACGATCGCAAAGCTGCCCTTGATCCGCTGGTGCGACTGGCCGTCATCGGCGTCATCGCGGCGGCCATCGCCTCGATCACCTGGCTGCCGTTCCTGCTGCAAACGGCCCACCATCCCGTCAGCAACACCGGCAGCGCCTTCCATTACCTGCCCGCCGACGGTGCCGAGCTGACCTTCCCGATGCTGAAGTTCACCCTGCTCGGTGCGCTCTGCCTGCTCGGCACGCTGTGGCTGGTCGTGCGGGCACGCTCGTCGGTGCGGGCGGGCGGGCTGGCGATCGGCGTGCTGGCCGTCTACCTGTGGTCGCTGCTGTCGATGCTGACCACGCTGGCCCGCACGACGTTGCTGTCGTTTCGGCTGCAACCGACGCTCACGGTGTTGCTGACCGCGGCCGGCGTCTTCGGCTTCGTCGAAGCAACACTCGCCTTAAAAGCCCGCGGGCACGAGCGTGCCTGGGGTCCGGCCGTGCTGCCGGTGGCCGCGTCGATCGGGCTGGCCGCGGCGATCGCGTTCAGCCAGGACATCCCCGACGTGCTGCGACCCGACCTGACCATCGCCTACACCGACACCGACGGCCACGGCCAGCGCGGCGACCGTCGTCCGCCCGGCTCGGAGAAGTTCTACCCCCAGATCGACACCGCGATCACCCGGGCGACCGGGAAGCCGCGCGACCAGACGGTGGTGTTGACCGCCGACTACAGCTTCCTGTCGTACTACCCGTACTACGGCTTCCAGGGATTGACGTCGCACTACGCCAACCCGCTGGCGCAGTTCGACAAGCGCGCGGCCGCGATCAAGGAGTGGGCCAAGCTCAAGACCGCCGACCCGTTCGTCCACGCGCTGGACACACTGCCGTGGGCGCCGCCGACGGTGTTCCTGATGCGGCACGGCGGCTCGGCCGGCGCTGCCTCTCTTACCGGGGGCAGTAGCTACACCCTGCGGTTGGCCGAGGATGTCTACCCCAACCAGCCCAACGTGCGCCGCTACACGGTGGAACTCAACGCCGCGATATTCGCCGACCCGCGGTTCACCGTCAGCACCATCGGTCCCTTCGTACTGGCCGTCCGCAAACCCTGATGGCTACCGAGGCAACGGATCGGGAGCAATTACCATCTAGCTCCGTGGGCAGCCAGGCAGTCAGGAGCTATCGGCCTGCCCGCTTCGTCGCCATTGTCGCTGGTCTGCTGGGAACGTTGCTGGCAATCGCGACGCCGCTGCTGCCGGTCAAACAGACCACCGCGCAACTGAACTGGCCGCAAAACGGTGTGCTCGGCAGCGTCGAGGCCCCGCTGATCGGCTACGTCGCCACCGATCTCAACATCAGCATCCCGTGCCAGACCGCGGCCGGTCTCGACAAGTCCGGCAAGACGGTGCTGCTGTCGACGGTCCCCAAGCAGGCGCCGAAGGCGGTGGATCGCGGCATGCTGATCGAGCGTGCCAACGACGACCTGGTGTTGGTGATCCGCAACGTCCCGCTGGTCGTCGCGCCGCTGAGCCAGGTTCTCAGCGACTCCTGCCAGAAGCTGGTCTTCACCGCGCACGCCGACCGGGTGATCGGAGAGTTCGTCGGTCTCAAGCAGGGCCCCAACTCCGAGCATCCCGGCGCAGCCCTGCGCGGTGAGCGCAGCGGATACGACTTCCGGCCGCAGATCGTGGGCGTCTTCACCGATCTGAGCGGACCGGCCCCGCCCGGCCTGACGTTCTCGGCCACCATCGACACCCGGTACAGCAGTTCGCCGACCACCCTGAAGATGGCGGCGATGGTGCTCGGCATCGCGCTGACCCTCGCCGCGCTGATCGCGCTGCACGTCCTGGACACCTCCGACGGCACCCGGCATCGCCGCTTCCTGCCGCCGCGCTGGTGGTCGGTCAGCGGGCTGGACGGCCTGGTCACGCTGGTGCTGGTGTGGTGGCATTTCGTCGGGGCCAACACCGCCGACGACGGCTACATCCTGACCATGGCCCGCGTCTCCGAGCACGCCGGCTACATGGCCAACTACTACCGCTGGCTGGGCACCCCGGAGGCGCCGTTCGGCTGGTACTACGACCTGCTGGCGCTGTGGGCCCATGTCACCACCGCCAGCATCTGGATGCGCCTGCCCACCCTGCTGATGGCGCTGGCCTGCTGGTGGGTGATCAGCCGGGAGGTCATCCCGCGACTGGGTCACGCGGTGAAAATCTCCCACGCAGCGGCGTGGACGGCGGCGGGCACCTTCCTGGCGGTCTGGCTGCCGCTGGACAACGGGCTGCGGCCGGAGCCGATCATCGCGGTGGGCATCCTGCTGACCTGGTGTTCGGTCGAGCGCGCGGTGGCCACCAGCCGGCTGCTGCCGGTCGCGGCGGCCTGCATCATCGGCGCGCTGACGCTGTTCTCCGGGCCGACGGGCATCGCCTCGATCGGCGCGCTATTGGTGGCAATTGGCCCGCTGCGCACCATCATTCACCGACGCTCACGCCAATTCGGTGTGCTGGCGCTGCTGGCGCCCATCGTCGCCGCGGTGAGCGTCAGCGCGATCCTGATCTTCCGCGACCAGACGCTGGCCGGGGAGCTGCAGGCGACCTCGCTCAAGCGTGCCCTCGGGCCGAGCCTGAGCTGGTTCGACGAGCACATCCGCTACGAGCGGTTGTTCATGGCCAGCCCCGACGGGTCGGTCGCCCGACGGTTCGCGCTGCTGGTGTTGCTGGTCGCGCTCGGCGTCGCGGTGGCAATGACGTTGCGCAAGGGCCGAATTCCGGGCACCGCGGCCGGGCCGAGCCGTCGCATCATCGGAATCACGGTGATCTCGTTCATCGCGATGATGTTCACGCCCACCAAGTGGACGCATCACTTCGGGGTGTTCGCCGGACTGGCCGGCTCGCTGGGGGCATTGGCCGCGGTCGCGGTGACCGCGGCGGCGATGCGCTCACGGCGCAACCGGACACTGTTCGCCGTGGTGGTGTTGTTCATCGTGGCGCTGTCCTTTGCCAGCGTCAACGGCTGGTGGTACGTCTCCAATTTCGGTGTGCCGTGGTCAAATGCGTTCCCGCAGTGGCACTTCGGATTCACCACGGGATTACTGGCGCTGACCTTGTTGGTCGCGCTGTTGGCCGCCTGGTTGCACTTCGTCAGAAGCGACAGTGACGCCGAACCGCCCAAAGATTCACGATTGGGCCGAATCATCCGTTCCCCGTTGGCAATTGCCGCGTGGGCGCTGGTCTTCTTCCAGGTGCTGTCGCTGACGCTGGGCATGACCGACCAGTACCCGGCATGGTCGGTGGGCCGCTCCAACCTGCAGGCACTGACCGGCAAGACGTGCGGCCTGGCCACCGACGTCCTCGTCGAGCAGGACCCGAACGCGGGCATGCTCAAGCCGGTCTCGGCGGACGAGAAAGACGCGCTGGCAGACGGTTTCGCCGACGGCTTCGACGCCAACGGCATCCCGTCGACGGTGTCGGCCGACCCCGTGATGGAACGCCCCGGCGACCGGAGCTTCGTCAGCGACGATGGGAACGTCACCAGCGGCGAAGCGGGCAACGAAGGTGGGACGACGGCGGCACCCGGCATCAACGGCTCACGCGCTCGGCTGCCCTACGGCCTGGATCCGGCCCACACCCCGGTGTTGGGCAGCTGGCGATCCGGCGTCCAGGTGCCGGCCCGGCTGCGGTCGGACTGGTACAAGCTGCCTCCCCGCAGCGAATCCGGTCCGCTGTTGGTGGTCTCGGCGGCGGGCCGGTTCAACTACGACGAGGTCGAAATCCAGTGGGCCAACGACAAACAGGCCGCCGAGAACAAGCCGGGCGGCTCGACCGGGCTCGCCGACGTGGGCGCGGCGCCGGCCTGGCGCAACTTGCGGGCGCCGTTGTCGGCGTTGCCGGCGGACGCCACCCAGGTGCGCGTCGTGGTCAGCGACGAGGACCTGGCGCCGATGCACTGGATCGCGGTCACCCCGCCGCGGATCCCGCGGCTGCGCACCCTGCAGGACGTGGTCGGCTCCTCGGAACCGGTGCTGCTGGACTGGCTGGTAGGCCTGGCGTTCCCGTGCCAGCGGCCGTTCGGCCACCAGAACGGTGTGGACGAGGTGCCGAAGTGGCGGATTCTGCCCGACCGGTTCGGTGCCGAGGCCAACTCACCGGTGATGGACAAGAACGGTGGCGGCCCGCTGGGCGTCACCGAGTTGCTGACGCGCGCGACCACGGTGTCGACGTATCTGAAGGACGACTGGTCTCGCGACTGGGGTGCGCTGCAACAACTCACGCCGTACTACCAAGACGCCCAGCCCGCTGAACTCGACCTCGGCTCGGCGACCCGGAGCGGCCTGTGGAGTCCGGCCCCGCTCGACGAAGCCAGGCGTTCTCGGATGTCGCTAGTAGGAGAAGATCTGCCGGCGACCGGCCCGGAAAGCGGTGACGCAGGCGGTAGCCGCAAGAAGTGCGAACACGGCGAAGGCCCACCGTGCCGCCGAGGCTCCGCCGCCGTCGACGAGGTTCACCACAACACCGGCCAGCCCCGCGCCGAAGGCGCCGAAAATCAGCTGTACCAGGTTGATCGCGGTGGCGGCGGCGGCACCCTCGGCAGGGTCGTCGACGTCGCTCATCGCCCATGCCGACAGGTGCGGCCAGGCGGCGCCGATACCGACCCCGACTGCCAGCAGACCGAACGCGCAGATGATGACGATGCCTGCCGTCGCGTCCTGCACATGGGTGATCCCGGCCAGCGCCAGACCGCCCGCCATCACCAGCGGCGCGGCGATCACCACGGCCGCGATCGTGCGGGCCTTGTTCAGCGAGCCACTGCCAAAGCCGCTGATCGTCCAGCCCAGCGACAACGCAGCGCCGAGCAGCCCCGCGACGATCGGCCCGAGGTGCGCCAGCCGCTGGCCGAACAACGGCACGTAAAGGTCGACCTTGGTCGCGGCGACCAACAACCCCAGTGTCAGATAGACCCACTTCAGCGGCCCGAAGCCGTAGAAGCTGGCGGGCAGCACCGCGGTGTCCATCCGGCGGTCGACCACCAGAAACACGCCGACCAACAGGCCGCTGAGGATCAGCAGCGCCGCTGTCGCGAGAGTGTTGTGCGGCAGCGACGCCACACTGACCGCTAACGCGGCCGTGCCCAGCAGAATCACCGACGGAATCGGAATCCTGGTCGAATCGCGGTCGGTGGGCTGCTCGGCGCCATCCGTCGTCAGCAGACCGGGCGCCAGCGTCGCCATCGCAATGCTCAGCAGCGCCAGCAGACCGAACGCCCAGCGCCACGCGCCGAACTGTGCGAAGAAGCCACCCAGTGCGGGACCGAGGAGGGCGCCGACGCCCCACGTCGACGCCGTCAGCGCGGAACCTCGGCTCCACAATCTGCGCGGCAGCACCGTGTTGATCACCGCGAAGCTCAGGCCGCACAGCAAACCGCCAGAGAGTCCCTGGAACAGGCGGCCCACCAGCAAGATCTGCATGTTCGGCGCGGCCGCGCAGACCAGGCTGCCGGCGCCCAGCACGGCGAAGCCCGCGACGAACGAGATGCATGCACCGATGCGATGCAGCAGCGCATTTACCGTCGCCGCTGCGACCACCGACCCGACAAGGTACAGCGTCGTCACCCACGCGTAGATACGCTCGCCGCCGATTTCGTTGATCGTGCTCGGCAGCATGCTGATCGTCAGGAACTCGTTCGTGGAATACAGCACCACGCCGCCTGCGACCAGGGCAGTCGTTCGCGAGTAGGGGGAACTCCACAACTCTCGCCAATGGCCGGTGGTGATTTGTTTCTGTTCCGTTAAATTCACCACCGTTGAGCCACTAAACCATGTTTCACACGACGAGTCGAACGGCCCTGCGAGGCGCATCGGGCCTTGTCGGGCGGCCGCAGGGGCCCCGGACCGCCCACTGACCTGCGCTATCGTCGGCACGCTTTTTTATGAATCCGGTTTGGATCGCGAGCAGAGTTTTTCTCTGGCGAGCATCGCCGGCCGACCAGATTCGGTTGTCCTTCTGCTCTCAGCCCGCCGCGCGGGCAGCATAGTCGGCGGACCTTCCGATTGTCCGCCTCCTCCTCAGCCCGCCGCGCGGGCAGCATCGTCGGCGGACGTAAAGACGTCGCATACGATCGTGCCTCGTGCCCCTCGACGACAGAGAGCGACCGCCGCATCGGCTCGCCCGGCTGATCGCGGTCGTCGCGGGGATTGCCGGCGCCCTGCTGTGCCTGATCGTTCCGCTGCTTCCGGTCGAACAGACCACGTCCGCCATCCTGTGGCCGCAGGGCCTCAAAGACGGCCACGTCACCGACATCACCGCGCCCCTGGTGTCCGGGGCGCCACGGGCGCTGGACATCTCCATCCCGTGTGCCGCGATCGCCACGCTGCCGGCCGACGGTGGCCTGGTGGTGTCGACGCTGCCGGTCAACGGCTTCGAGACGGGCAAGAACGGGCTGTTCGTCCGGGCCAACAAGGACACCGTCGTCGTCGCGTTCCGGGATTCGGTTGCCGCGGCGGCGCGGCGCTCCGCCGTCGGCGATGGCAAGTGCACCGCGCTGCACATCTGGGCGGACGCGGGTGGTGCCGGTGCGGACTTCGTCGGAATCCCCGGCGCGACCGGCACGCTGGCCCCGGAGAAGAAGCCGGCCGTCGGCGGGATCTTCACCGACCTGACGGTCCCCGCGCAACCGGGGCTCTCCGCGCGCGTCGACGTCGACACCCGCTTCATCGTCGCTCCCACACTGCTGAAGTCGGCGGTGATGGCACTCGGGGGATTGTCGGTGCTGGCCTCGATCGTCGCGCTGGCGGCGCTGGATCGGCAGTCAGGACGACGGACGCCGCGCAATTGGCGACGGCATTTATTACCAGGCAGGTTACGCAAACTGGGTGGCCGACGCCGGGGTGATCGGCACGCTGTTGCTGTGGCACGTGATCGGCGCGACCTCATCGGATGACGGCTACAACCTGACCATGGCCCGGGTCTCCGGGCAGGCCGGCTACGTGGCCAACTACTACCGCTACTTCGGGACCTCGGAGGCGCCCTTCGACTGGTACCAGTCGGTGCTGGCCCAGCTCGCGTCCGTGAGCACCGCCGGTGTCTGGATGCGACTGCCCGCCACGCTGGCCGCGATCGGCACCTGGTTGATCATCAGCCGCTACATGCTGCGACGGCTGGGCCCCGGCCGGGGCGGGCTGGCCAGCAACCGGGTGGCGGTGTGGACGGCCGGCGCGGTGTTTCTGGCGGCCTGGCTGCCGTTCAACAACGGCCTGCGGCCCGAGCCCCTGATCGCGCTGGGAGTGGTCGCCACCTGGGTACTGGCCGAGACTGCGATCGCCACCCGCCGGCTGGTGCCGGCCGCGGTGGCGATCATCGTTGCGACACTGACCGCGACGCTGGCGCCGCAGGGTCTGATCGCCGTCGCCGCGCTGCTGGCCGCCGCGCGGCCGATCGCACGAATCATCGCGCGGCGCAAGGCAACTGACGGTCTTTTGGCGCCGCTGGCGGTGCTGGCCGCGTCACTGTCGCTGATCACCATCGTGGTGTTCCGGTCGCAGACGCTGGCGACCGTCGCCGAGGCGGCGCGGATCAAGTACAAGGTCGGCCCGACGATCGCCTGGTACCAGGAGTTTTTGCGCTACTACTTCCTCACGGTGGAGAGCAACGCCGAGGGTTCGATGACGCGGCGCTTCGCCGTGCTGATCATGCTGCTGTGCCTGTTCGGGGTGCTGGTCATCCTGCTGCGGCGCGGCAAGGTGCCCGGCGTGGCGAGCGGGCCGGCATGGCGGCTGATCGGCACGACCGCGATGGGACTGCTGCTACTGCACTTCACGCCGACGAAGTGGGCGATCCAGTTCGGCGCGTTCGCGGGGCTGGCCGGCGCACTGGGTGCGGTCACCGCCTACGCGTTGGCCCGGATCGGCCTGCACAACCGCCGGAACCTGACGCTGTACGTGACCGCGCTGCTGTTCATGCTGGCGTGGGCGACCTCGGGAATCAACGGCTGGTTCTCGGTCAACAACTACGGCGTCCCCTGGTTCGACATCCAGCCGGTGATCGCCAGCCACCCGGTCACGTCGATGTTCCTGGCATTGTCGATCGCAACGGGATTGCTGGGCGCCTGGCAGCACTTCCGGATGGACTACGCGGGGCACACCGAAGTCACCGACAGCCGCCGCAACCGCGTGCTGGCGTCGACGCCGCTGCTGGTGGTCGCGGTGATCATGGTCTTCGGCGAAGTCGCCTCGCTGGGCAAGGGCGCCGTGCTGCGCTACCCGATGTACACCACCGGCAAGGCCAACTTCGCTGCGATCGCCTCCGGTCTGTCGCCGCGAAGCTGCGCCATGGCCGACGATGTGCTGGCCGAGCCTGACCCCAATGAGGGTGTGCTACAACCGGTTCCGGGCCAGCAATTCGGGCCCGGCGGACCGCTCGGTGGCGTCAACCCGGTCGGCTTCACGCCGCAGGGCGTCGGCGACAACCTGCAGTCCGACCCGGTGGTGACCAAGCCGGGCGTGGTCAACTCCGACGCGTCGCCGAACAAGCCGAACGCCTCGATCACCGACTCGGCCGGCACCGCCGGCGGCAAGGGACCGACCGGCGTCAACGGCTCGCAAGCCGCGCTCCCGTTCGGCCTCGACCCCGCACGCACGCCGGTGATGGGCAGCTACGGCGAGAACGCCCGCGCCGCCACCGCCACCTCGGCGTGGTACCAGATGCCACCCCGCACGCCGGACCGGCCGCTGGTCGTCATCGCCGCCTCGGGCGCCATCTGGTCGTACAAAGAAGACGGCGACTTCATGTATGGCCAGTCGCTCCGGTTGCAGTGGGGTGCAACAAAACCCGACGGCAGCGTTCAGCCGCTCGGGCTGATGTTCCCGATCGACATCGGGCCGCAGCCGGCCTGGCGCAACCTTCGCTTCCCGATGAGCTGGGCCCCGCCGGAGGCCAACGTCGCCCGGATCGTCGCTTACGACCCCAACCTCAGCGAGGACCAGTGGTTCGCATTCACGCCGCCACGGGTGCCGGTGACGAAGACCCTGCAACAGCTGGTCGGGTCGCAGCAGCCGGTGCTGATGGACATCGCCACGGCCGCGAATTTCCCTTGCCAGCGGCCATTTTCCGAACACCTCGGCGTCGCCGAGCTACCCGACTACCGCATCCAGCCTGACCACAAGCAAACGTCGGCATCGTCGAACCTGTGGCAGGCGTCCAAGTCCGGCGGGCCTTTCCTGTTCACCCAGGCGCTGATGTGGACGTCGACCGTCCCCACCTATCTGAACGGCGATTGGTACCGGGACTGGGGTCAGGTGGAGCAGTACCACCGGTGGCTCCCCGATGACGTGGCGCCGCTCGCAGCAGTCCAGCAGGGCGTCGCGGAAGTGTATGGCTGGAGCCGACAAGGACCGATTCGAGCACTCCCGTGAGCACACAGACCGAGCACCCGACAACCGCGGCCGCCGACGACAATATGAAGGTGACGCGATGGGTCGCAACCATCGCCGGGATGATCGGGTTCCTGCTGTCGGTGGCGACCCCGCTGCTGCCCGTCGTCCAGACCACCGCCGACCTGAATTGGCCGCAGAACGGCCAGCTGAAAAGCGTGACGGCGCCGCTGATTTCGCTGACGCCCGTCGACTTCCACGCCACCGCGCCGTGCGAGGTGGTGCGCGGCCTGCCGCCGGACGGCGGCGTCGTGTTGAGCACCGCACCACGAAAAGGTAAGGACGCCAACCTCCAAGCGCTGTTCATCGTCGTCAACAAGCAACGGGTGGACGTCACCGATCGCAACGTGGTGATCCTGTCTGTGCCACGCGACCAGGTGGAGTCGTCGCAATGCCAGCACATCGACGTCACCTCGACGCTGGCCGGGACGTACGCCACCTTCGTGGGGCTCAAGGATCCGGGCGGCAAGGAGTTGCGCAGCGGGTACCCCGACCCCAACCTGCGCCCGCAGGTTGTCGGGGTGTTCACCGACCTGATCGGGCCCGCGCCGCCGGGTCTGAAGATGTCGGCCACCATCGACACCCGATTCTCCACCACGCCAACCACATTGAAGCTCCTCGCGATGGTGGGCGCAATCCTGGCAACGATCGTCGCGCTGGTTGCGCTGTGGCGCCTGGACCAGTTGGACGGGCACCGGATGCGCCGGTGGATTCCGGCGAACTGGCGGACCTTCACGCTCGCCGACGCGACGGTGATCTCCGGGTTCGTGCTCTGGTGGGTGATCGGGGCGAACTCCTCGGACGACGGCTACATCCTGGGCATGGCGCGGGTCGCCGACCGGGCCGGCTACATGTCCAACTACTTCCGCTGGTTCGGCAGCCCGGAGGACCCATTCGGCTGGTACTACAACTTGCTGGCGCTGATGACCCATGTCAGCGACTCGAGCCTGTGGATTCGGTTGCCGGACTTGGTCGCCGGGATCGTGTGCTGGTTGCTGCTGTCGAAAGAGGTGCTGCCCCGACTCGGGCCCGCGGTGACCAAGAGCAAGGCCGCCAACTGGGCGGCCGGCCTGGTGCTGCTGACCGCGTGGATGCCGTTCGACAACGGTCTTCGGCCCGAACCGATCATCGCGGTCGGCTCGCTGATCACCTATGTGCTGATCGAGCGGTCGATGCGCTACAGCCGGATGACACCCGCGGCGCTGGCGGTGGTGACCGCGGCGTTCACCCTCGGCGTGCAACCGACCGGGCTGATCGCGGTGGCTGCGTTGGTGGCCGGTGGTCGTCCCATCCTGCGAATTCTGGTCCGCCGCCATCGCGTGGTCGGCACCTGGCCGTTGGTGGCGCCGATGCTGGCCGCCGGCACGGTGATCCTGACGGTCGTGTTCGCCGACCAGACGCTGGCAACGGTGTTGGAAGCCACCAGGATTCGCACCGCGATCGGACCCAGCCAGGCCTGGTACACCGAGAACCTGCGCTACTACTACCTGATCCTGCCGACCGTCGACGGTTCGCTGTCGCGGCGGTTCGGCTTCCTGGTCACCGCGCTGTGCCTGTTCACTGCGGTGTTCATCATGTTGCGGCGCAAGCGGGTTCGCGGCGTGGCCCGCGGCCCGGCGTGGCGGCTGATGGGTGTCATCTTCGGCACGATGTTCTTCCTGATGTTCACCCCGACCAAGTGGGTGCACCACTTCGGACTGTTCGCCGCCGTGGGCGCGGCGATGGCCGCGTTGACCACGACGCTGGTGTCGCCGGCGGTGCTGCGCTGGTCGCGCAACCGGATGGCGTTCCTGGCCGCGCTGCTGTTCCTGCTGGCGCTGTGCTTCGCCACCACGAACGGCTGGTGGTATGTCTCCAGCTACGGCGTGCCGTTCAACGCAGCGATGCCGAAGATCGCCGGAATCAGCATCAGCACAATGTTTTTCGCGCTGTTCGTCTTGATTGCGCTGTACGCCGCCTGGTTGCACTTCGCATCCCGTGACCGCGGAGAGGGTCGGCTGGCCCGGGCGCTGACCGCGGCGCCCATCCCGCTCGCCGCCGGTTTCATGGCGCTGGTGTTCGTCGCGTCGATGACGATCGGCATCGTCCGGCAGTACCCGACGTTCTCCAACGGTTCGTCGAACATCCGGGCCTTCGCCGGTGGCTGCGGGCTGGCCGACGACGTCCTAGTCGAACCTGACGCCAACGCCGGCTTCATGACCCCGAGGCCCGGCGACTACGGCGACCTGGGCCCCTTGGGCGGGACCAACCCGGTCGGCTTCACCCCCAACGGCGTACCGGACCACACCGTCGCCGAAGCGGTGGTGATGCACCCGAACCAGCCGGGTACCGACTACGACTGGGACGCGCCGGTCAAACTGAAGAACGCCGGCGTCAACGGCTCGACCGTGCCGCTGCCGTACGGCCTTGACCCGCAACGGGTTCCGGTAGTCGGTAGCTACACCACCGAGGCGCAGCAGCAGAGCAAGCTGGCCTCGGCGTGGTACCAGCTGCCGCCCGCCGACGACGGACACCCGCTGGTGGTGGTGACTGCCGCGGGCAAGATCGCCGGCAACAGCGTGCTGCACCACCACACCGACGGCCAGACCGTGGTGCTGGAGTACGGCAAGCCCGGCCCGAGCGGTGATGTGGTGCCGGCCGGCCGGCTGGTGCCCGACGATCTGTACGGCGAGCAGCCGAAGGCGTGGCGCAACCTGCGCTACCCCCGCTCCGAGATTCCCAGCGACGCCGTCGCCGTGCGAGTGGTCGCCGAAGACCTGTCGTTGACGCCGGAAGACTGGATCGCGGTGACGCCGCCGCGGGTGCCCGAACTGCGTTCGGTCCAGGAGTACGTCGGGTCGACGCAGCCGGTGCTGCTCGACTGGGCGGTCGGGCTGGCCTTCCCGTGCCAGCAGCCGATGCTGCACTCAGATGGCGTCACCGATATCCCGAAGTTCCGCATCACGCCGGATTACACGGCCAAGAAGATGGACACCGATACGTGGGAAGACGGTGTCAATGGTGGCCTGCTCGGCATCACCGACCTGTTGCTGCGTGCCCACGTGATGGCCACCTACCTTTCTCACGACTGGGCCCGCGACTGGGGCTCACTACGCAAGTTCGACACCCTGGTCGACGCGCCGCCCGCTGAGCTGGACCTCGGCACGGCAACGCACTTCGGTTGGTGGTCGCCGGGGAAGATCCGGATCAAGCCCTAGCGGCGACGATGCAGGCCGCGACGCGGCCTGAGGAGAAGCCGCGCCATCAAGCCCTAGCGGCGCGGCCCTGGTCAGCGCCGGTCGTGACGACTGTCACAGGGTCGTTCGCGGTGGATGCGGTTCCAGATCGTCTGTCGCTGGGTACGGACACAGCATCCCCGATTGAAAGGAACACCATGGGCAACAGTGGACCCGAAGAACTAATCAGAGGCATCGTCGAGGACGTTGTGGGTAAGGCCAAGGAGATCATCGGGATCGTCGCCAACCGCGATGGTCTGCGTGAGGAAGGCCGCGCTCAGCAGGACAAGGCCAAGGCCGCGCGCGACGTGGCCAAGAAAGAGGCCGAGGCAGAGTCCTCCCGCGCCGCCGAGAAGGCCGCCGAGGCTCGCCAGAAGGCATCTAGCAAGTAGCTGAACTTTGCTGGGCGGCAATGACTTCGGTCATTGCCGCCCAGTTTTTTATGGCGTCAGCACGATCCGTGCCGCACCGTCGTCGTGCCATGCCGTCGCGACATCGGCCAGCGGTACCGCCCGGGCGTCGATGCGTAGCGCGCCATCGGCGATTGCCGTGGCGATCGCGGGCAGTTCGGCCAGAATGTCGCGGGTCGGCACCGATCCCTGCCCGCTGCCGACGATCTGCATGGGCAGCGCGCGCAGCGCCGCCGACGGTATCTCGGCGTGCGAGCCGGCGACCGAGCCGATCTCGACCCAGGTCAGCGGACGGGCACGATCCAGGCGATGAATGGCGATCGCCGTCATCGCCTCGGTGGCGGCCGGGCCCCACAGGTAGTCGATGACCACGTCGACCTCGGCGGCCACCTCCGCCAGGCCGGGATTTTCCCCGAGTCGCACGACCGTGTCCGCACCCAACTGCTTCAGCGCCTCCAACCGCTGCTTATCGCGGCCGGCGGCGATAACCTCCCCTGCACCAAGCAGTTTCGCGACTTGCACAGCCAGCTGACCCGAGCTGCCGGTCGCACCCAGCACCAGGACACTCTGGCCGCCGACAAACTGGGTCCGGCGCTTGAGCGCCACCCAGGACGACATCGCCGGGTTCATCGCCGCCGCCACCTGCACCGGGTCGATGCCATCCGGCAGCTCGAAGCTCTGCCGCGGATCGAGCACCGTCAACTCCGCCATCGCGCCGAACTTGGTGTCGCCAAGCGCGAAGTAGCGCAGCGACCCGTCGGGCAGGCGCGCCACTCCGTCGACACCGGGGATCAGCGGTAGCTCGCCGGTGCTCGTGTAGTGCGAGCCATTCGCCTGTGAGCGGACCCGCCGGTGCAGTCCGGAGGCGACCACCTCGACGAGCACCCCGTTCGTGTCCTGCGGCGTTGGAACCGGAAACTCCTGATACGACGGCGGCGCATCAAAAGACGTGACGACAGCAGCATGCACGGCGGCCTCCTCGCGGCAGGGAATCTAGTTCGTATTACGATCTAAATATAGGTTGGAATACGAATCAAGACAAGCGGTTGATTCGGCGGCGCGGATCGCGGGTAGGCATGCCCGAGTCCAAAGAGGGAGGCGAAACGCATGCGCGCTGAAGAAGGCGACCAATCGATCGGTGAGATGGCCGACGATGCCGCGAAGGCGAAGAAGGAGCTCAAAGAATCCACCGAGACCGGCGAGAAGGTGCAGAAGCAGGAGAAAGAGGCCGGTAAGTAGGGCCTAGCTGTGACCAGGGTCACATAACAGCGTTCTATGTAAGCGATCTCTCCCCGTTCGGCGTGAGGTATTTAGCTCGTCGAACGGGAATAATTGACAAAATGTCATTAACGATTTCCACCCTGGCCCGCTGCGCTCTGCCCCTCGTCGCGGCGCTGGCCGCTCCGGCGGTTCCCGCCAACGCGGAGGGTGGAACGCTTGTTCAAATGCGCGGCGTCTTGCGCGCCTGCGATTACAGCCCTATCCCCGACTTCGCGTCGACCAACAACGGCACGGCGTCCGCAGTCGTTCACGCCAGCGGCGGAGCGGTGACGGCTGACGTTCATTTCGCGGAGCCCAGCGAACCCGGCACCCATTTCGACGTCGAACTGATTCAGGTACCGCGCGCCGCAAATGCACCCTGCAATGGGCCCGGACCCGGCGTTGCTGTGGGCACGCTGGACACCGACGGCGCGGGAGTGGGCAACGCCACGGTGCGCGACAGTCTCAGCTCCGGCACCACCGGGGTCTGGGTGTTCATCCGGCGACCGAGCCCGAGATCACAGAGCCCCGCCGAGTTCTACACGTCCGACTTCACCGTGAAGGTCTGATAGCCCGGCTCTAGATCGGCGTCAGGCCATGCTTGCGCTGCGTACGCCAGTGAATCTGCTTATCCCGCAACAGGTGTAGCGACTTGCGCAGCCGCAGCCTGGTCTCGTGCGGCTCGATCACGCCGTCGATGTAGCCGCGCTCGGCGGCGATCCACGGGATCGCGATGTTGAGGTTGTAGCCCTCGATGAAGTCCTTCTTGATCTGCTGCACCTCGGGCGCGGTGGGGTCGGGGAACCGCTTCACCAGCAGCTGAGCGGCACCGTCGGCTCCGATCACCGCGATACGCGCGGTGGGCCACGCGAAGTTGAGATCGGCGGTCAGCTGCTTGGAGCCCATCACCGCGTAGCCGCCGCCGTAGGCCTTGCGGACGATGATGGTCACCTTCGGCACTTCGGCTTCCACGACCGCGTTGAAGAACCGGCCACCGCGCTTGATGATGCCGTTCTTCTCTTCCGCGACACCGGGCATGGCACCCGGGGTGTCCACCACGAAAACCAGTGGCAGATTGTAAGAGTCGCAGAACCGGATGAAGCTGGAAGCCTTATCGGACGCCTCGCTGTCGACCGCGCCGGACATGAACATCGGCTGGTTGGCGATCACCCCGACCGATCGGCCGTCGACACGGGCGAACGCGGTGATGATGGCCGGCCCACGCTGGTCGGCGATCTCGAAAACGTCGCCGTCGTCGAAGATGCGCAGCAGGATCTCGTGCATGTCGTAGGCGGTGTTGTCGGCGTCCGGGACGATGGTGTCGAGCTCGAGGTCGTGCGGTGTGATCTCCGGTTCCAGACCCGGGTTGACGATCGGCCCGTCACTAAAGGTGTTGTCGGGCAGGAACGACAGGTACTCGCGGACATACTGGAATGCTGCGGCCTCGTCCTCGACGACCTTGTGGATGTTTCCGCGCTGGGCCTGTACGTCCGCGCCGCCCAACTCGTCGAACGTCACGTCCTCGCCGGTGACGTCCTTGATCACGTCGGGGCCGGTGATGAACATGTAGCCCTGGTCGCGCACCGCCACCAGCAGGTCGGTCTGGATCGGCGAATAGACCGCTCCCCCAGCACATTTGCCCAAAATGATGGAGACCTCCGGCACCAGGCCACGGAGCATCTCGTGGCGGCGGCCCAACTCGGCGTACCACGCCAAAGAGGTGACCGCGTCCTGGATTCGGGCGCCGGCGGAGTCGTTGATGCCGATGATCGGGCAGCCGACCATGGCCACCCAATCCATCAGCTTGGCCACCTTGCGGCCGAACATCTCGCCGACCGAGCCCTGGAACACCGTCTGGTCGTGGCTGAACACGGCGACCGGCCGGCCGTTGATCCGGCCGTGTCCGGTGACGACGCCGTCGCCGTAGAGCGCGTTCGGGTCTCCCGGCGTGCGCGCCAGGGCCCCGATCTCCAGGAAGCTGCCCGGATCGAGTAGCGCGTGAATCCGGGCGCGGGCGCTCGGGATGCCCTTCTTGTCGCGTCGCGCGATTGCTTTCGGATCACCAGGCTCCTTCGCCAGCTCAAGCTTCTCGCGTAGGTCGGTCAGCAGCTCGGCGGTGGTCTTGGTGGTCACTTACGCTTCTTTCTGCTCGGCGTGAATCTTGTTGAGCGCTTGGGTCATATGCGCGCCGACCTTGGCGATGATCGGCTCGTCGATGGCCTGGATGTGCTCGCCACCGATCGGCACGACCTCGAGGTCGGCAACGTAGTCACCCCAGCCTCCGTCGGGCTTGCGGATCGCGTAGGCGGGCTCGAATGTGATCGCGTCGTCGTGGTAGCGGTCGGCCATGTACAGCGTCACGTGGCCGTCGTACGGCTTGTACTCCGCGGTGTCGATCGCCCGCTGATCCAGGTACGACGTGCGCTGGTGTTCGATGATCCCGCCTGGGATCTGCACGCCGGCCTGCTGGACGGCTTCGAGCACGAACCTGACCTGACCCTCGTCGTCGAGCGCCTCGAGCGTCTCGTATGGGATCGGCGGGACCTCGACGTTGAAGGTCCGCTCGGCGAACTTCGCGTAGCGGTCCCAGCGCTTGCGGGTCTCTTCTTTGGTCTGCAAGATCGGCTCGCCTGGCATCACCGCGTCGATCAGCCCGACGAACGGCACGTCGCAGCCCTGCTGCTGCAGGCCGATGGCGCAGGCGTAGGCCAACGCGCCCCCCAGCGACCAACCGGCCAGGATGAACGGCCCGTTGCCGCCGAGCTCACGCAGCTTCGGAACGTATTGCGCCGCACGCTCTTCGATGGTGCCCTCAACCCGCTCGAAGCCGTACATCGGGACGTCTGCTGGCAGGCGGTTGAGCAGCGGCTCGTAGACCACCGTCGATCCGCCCGCGGCGTGGAACACGAAAACCGCCGGCTTGCTGGAGCCTTCGGGCCTGGGTCGGATGGTGCGCACAAAGCCGTCGATCTGACCGGACTCCAGGAATTCGCGCACCGTGGTCGCGAGCTCCTCGATGGTGGCGGCGGCATAGACATCGTCAACGGTGATGGTGCCTTCCGCACGCTCCGAGAGCCGCTCCGCCAGCTTGGTGGCGGCGGCGGCGTCGAGCTTGGGCAACTGGTTGAAGATGCCGCCCGGCGACTTGCCGGTGACGATCGCCCAGGTCGCGAACGTGACCCGCTCAGCCGCATCCCGCGGCGGGATGTCCGAATTGAGCGCTGCGGCAACGGCTTCCTGGTTGAGCACCTGCGCGGCGCCGGACAGGTTGGGCTGCGCGCCGGGGCCGGCCGGGTTGGTCGGCGGCGGCGGGATCGGGGGCTCCGACGCAGGCTGGGCCTCGGGCTCGGGAGCCAGGGTCTCGGCCGTTGGGGCAGCGCCCGGCAAGGGCGCCTTGCCTGCCAGGATCGCGGCCTGCTCGGCGGCGATCTCGTCGGCCGTCTGCGTCTTCTGGCGCTCGTGCAGATCCTGCACGTCGTCGCGGTGCTCGACCGCGTACTCGATCAGCTTCTCGATGTTGTACAGGTTGGCGTCGCGGACCGCCTGCAGCTGAATCGGCGGCAGGTCGAAGTCATACTCGACGCGGTTCTTGATCCGCACGGCCATCATCGAGTCCAGGCCGAGTTCGACCAGCGGGACCTCCCAAGGCAGGTCCTCGGGCTCGTAGCCCATCGCCATCGACACGATGGCTGCCAGCCGATCACGAATCGTCTCACCGGAATCTGGTGTCCAGCGGCCCAAAGCGCCCAACTGGCGGGCGGTCAGGCTATCCGTCACGGCGCTGGCTTCGGGCTCTTCGGCGACCGGCTCGGCAACCGGAGCGGTGACGTTCGCGGCGATCGCCGCAGCAACGACCCCTGAGCCGGTGGCTACAGGCAACACCGACGCCTGGCCGGCGCGCGACACCAGCGCGTCGTAGACCAGCGTGAAGGACTCGTCGATACGCGCATGGACCTGCACCGAAGCGCCACCGGGATGGCGGGTCAGCGTCGTCACCAGCCGCGCGTTCTCCGCCGCGACCGCGCGCTGCTCGGAGGCAGTCAGCACAGCGTCCGGAAGCACCTGTGTCGCAGCGGCTTTCACCAATGCAGCCAGGTCGGTCTCGCCGCGCGGGGCGTACTCCCAGACGTGCCGGCCGTCCGGCATCGCGACGTGCGTACCGGGCATCAGCACCGATCCGTCGCCGGAGAAGCGCGCGTCCAGCCAGTGCTCCTTGCGCTTGAACCGGGTCAGCGGCACGTTCGCAAAATCTTCAGGTCCTGCGGCCCCTGAGGCGCGGGTGAACAACGTCCGGATGTCGATCTCGTGGCCGAACACGAACAGCTGCGCCATCGCCGAGATCATCGACTCGACATCGTCCTGCTTACGCGCCAGCGTCGGAATCAACTGTGCGTCAGGCAATCCCGCGGCGGCGGTAGTCAAACCGATCTGCATGAGCGCGACCGGGTTGGGCGCAAGCTCCAGGAACGTGGTGTAGCCGTTGTCGACGGCATTGCGGACGCCGTGGGTGAAGTACACCGAGTGCCGCATGCCCTTGAGCCAGTAGGCGACGTCGTGAATTGGCTCGCCGCCCGGCCGGATGTAGGTGCCCTCGTGCACCGTCGAGAAGATCCCGACATTCGGGGTGTGCGGCGAAATCCCTTGCAGCTCAGCGGAGAACTCGCCGAGCAGCGGATCCATCTGCGAGGTGTGGCCGGCGCCCTTGGTCTGGAGTTTGCGCGCGAAGCGCCCCTCCGACTCGGCGCGGGCGACGATCGCGTCGATCTGGTCGGGCGGGCCGCCGATCACGGTCTGACTGGGGGCGGCATAAACGCACACCTCCAGGGCCGGGAAGTCGGCGAACACCGTCTTGAGCTCGTCAGCGGAGTACTCGACGAGCGCCATGAACCGGATGTACTCGCCGAACAACATCGCCTCGCCCTCACCCATCAGGTGGGAGCGCGAGCAGATCACCCGGGTGGCGTCGGCCAGCGAGAGGCCGCCGGCGAAGTACGCCGATGCGGGCTCGCCCAGCGACTGGCCAATGACCGCAGCAGGTTTCGCGCCGTGATGCTTGAGCAGCTCGCCCAGCGCGATCTGGATCGCGAAGATGACCACGTTGCTGGTCTCGATGCCGTAGTCCACCGAGTCGTCGAGGATCAGCTCGAGGACCGAGTAACCGCGCTCGTCCTGGATCAGCGAGTCGACCTTGTCGATCCACTCGGCGAAGGTCTCGTTGCGCAGGTAGAAGTTCTTGCCCATCTTGCGGTGCTGCGCGCCGAAACCGGCCATCGCCCACACCGGACCGTTGGTGGCCGGACCGTCGGTGCTGAACACGTACGGCTTCTGCTTGCCGTCGGCGATTGCCCGCAGCCCCTTGACGGCTTCCTCGTGGTCGTGCGCGAGCACCACCGCGCGCGAACGGCCGTGGTTGCGACGCGACAGCGCCCGGCCGATCGATTCCAGCGACGACGCCTGTCCCTCCGGGGATTCCATCCAGTCGGCGAGCTCGGCCGCGGCGGCCCGCTTGCGCGACGTCAGAAACGCCGACACCGCCAGCGGCACCACGGGTGCCGGAACCTCTTCGGCTGCAAGCTCTTCCAGCGCGATCTCTTTGAGGCGCAGAGCTTCGTCGGTGAGTCCGGGCAGTTCATACTCGTCGTCGGCCGGCATTGTGCCGGCTTCGGCGGAATCGATGAATTCGCCGTATTCGTCGAAACGCACTCCCCCGATGAGTTCGACGTGCGACTCCTCGTCGGGCGCCGCGGTCACCTCGACGACGGGCTCGGGCTCACGCTCGACAACGTCGCGGGGCAGCACCTCACGCAGCACCACGTGCGCGTTGGCGCCGCCGAAACCGAAGCTGGACACACCTGCAACGGCGTAACCGCTGTATCGCGGCCAGTCAGAAACCGTGTCAAGGACTTTCAGGTGCGCAGCGTCGAAATCGATGTAGGGGTTCGGGCCGGCGTAGTTGATCGACGGCGGCAGCTTGTCGTGCTGCAGCGACAGCACCATCTTGGCCAGGCTGGCTGCTCCGGCCGCCGACTCCATGTGTCCCACATTGGTTTTGATGGCACCGAGTAGCAGCGGCTTGTCGTCGGGTCGGCCGCGGCCGATCACCCGGCCCAGCGCCTGGGCCTCGATCGGATCACCCAACACCGTGCCGGTGCCGTGCGCCTCGACGTAGTCGATGGTGCGCGGGTTGATGCCGGCGTCCTTGTAGGCCCGGCGCAGCACGTCGGCCTGCGCGTCCGGGTTGGGCGCGATCAGGCCGTTGGACCGGCCGTCGTGGTTGACCGCGCTGCCGGCGATCACCGCGAGGATCTGGTCGCCGTCGCGGCGCGCGTCGTCGACGCGCTTGAGCACCAGCATCGCCCCGCCCTCGGAGCGGGTGTAGCCGTCGGCGTCCGACGAGAACGACTTGATCCGGCCGTCCGGCGAAAGCACCTGCCCGATCTCGTCGAAACCGAGCGTCACCGCGGGGGTGATCAGCGCGTTGACCCCACCGGCCATCGCCACGTCGCATTCACCGTTGCGTAGTCCCTGTACCGCCTGGTGGGTGGCGACCAGCGAGCTCGAGCAGGCGGTGTCCACCGCGACCGACGGGCCGTGGAAGTCAAAGAAGTACGAAACCCGGTTGGCGACAATCGAACTCGCGGTACCGGTGATCGCGTATGGGTGCGCGACGGTCGGGTCCGACATCGCCAGGTAGCTGTAGTCCATCACCGAGGTGCCGACGTACACACCGACGGATTCGCCGCGCAGGCTGGAGGCCGGGATGCGGGCGTGCTCGAGCGCCTCCCAGGTCAGCTCCAGCGTCATCCGCTGCTGCGGGTCGATGTTGTCGGCTTCGGTCTTGGACAGCGCGAAGAACTCGGAGTCGAAACCTTTGATGTCGCTGAGGTATCCGCCGCGGGTGCGGGCCTTTTTGATCGCCTCGGCCAGCCGGGGTTCGTCCATGAACTCCGACCAGCGGCCCTCGGGCAGGTCGGTGATCGCGTCGCGACCCTCCAGCAGCGCGGCCCAGGTCTCGTCCGGGCTGTTCATGTCGCCGGGCAGCCGGGTGGCCAGGCCGACCACGGCGATGTCGACGCGCTCGACCGGTCCGGGGCGGGTCCAGTCGGTGTCGTCGTCGGTCGACTCGCTCTCGGGGTCGCCCTCGACGATCCAGGTAGCCAGCGACTCGATCGTGGGGTGCTCGAAGGCGACGGCGATCGACACCGTGACCCCGACGTGGTCCTCGATGTCGGCGGCCATCGCCACCGCGTCGCGCGACGACAGGCCCAGCTCGACCATCGGTGTGGCTTCGGCGATGGTGTCGGCCGACTGCCCGGTGGCGCGCGAAATCCACTCGCGAAGCCAGCGCCGTACTTCGGCGACGGTCATCTCGGTGCGCGCAGGCGCCGGACCAGCAGCGGGCGACGGTTGGGAGTCCGGTTGAGAGTCGAGGTCGGTGTCAGTCATGTTTGCGATCAATCAGTTTGGTCAGGGAACGAGTTCGGGACGGCGGTGCCGCTGCGCAGGGTGCCGTCGATGTAGGCGGCCTGGGTGGCGCGGCGGCCGATCTTGCCGCTGGACGTGCGGGGCACCGATCCGGCCGTGACCAACAGCACGTCCCGCACGGTGACTCCGTGCCGGACGGCAATGGCCGCCCGGATGTCGTCGGCGATGGGCTGGTAGTCGAGCTTGTGCGCACCGGCGGCCCGCTCAGCGACGATCACCAACTGCTCGGAGCTGTCGTCCGCGTCGTGCTTGAGGCCGGCGTGCGGGTCGTCGAAAACGGTGGCGGGCAGTTGGTTGGTGGGCACCGAGAAGGCGGCCACGTAGCCCGTACGCAAGGCCCGGCTGGCTTCCTGCGCCGAGTACTCGAGATCCTGCGGGTAGTGGTTACGTCCGTCGACGATGACCAGATCCTTGACGCGGCCGGTGATGTAGAGGTGGTCGTCGTGGTAGGTGCCGTAGTCACCGGTGCGTACCCAGGTGCCACTGTCAGGGGCGCCTTCGGCGCGTGACGGGTTGGTGCGCGACTTGAGGATGTTCTTGAACGTCTCGTGCGTCTCTTCTTTCCGGTTCCAATATCCGGCGCCCATGTTGTTGCCGTGCAGCCAGACCTCGCCGACCTGCCCGTCGGGCAGTTCGGTCGCGGTATCGGAGTCGACGATGATCGCCCACTCGCTGACACCGATTTTGCCGGCGGAGGCCTGCGCGACGCCGTTCTGCGCATCGGCGGCTACTTCGACGAACCGTCCGGTGTTGAGCGCCTCCCGGTCGACATGGACGATCGTGGGTTCCTCGTCCATCGGGGTGGTCGAGACGAACAGAGTGGCCTCGGCCAGGCCGTAAGACGGCTTGATCGCCTTCTCCTGAAAGCCGTACGGCGCAAAGGCCTCGTTGAACTTGCGTAGCGAAGCCGCCGACACCGGCTCGCTGCCGTTGAGGATCGCCTTGACATTGCTCAGGTCCAGCGGCGGCTCACCCTCTCTGGGCAGGCCGCGCAGCGCGGCGTGTTCGAAGGCGAAGTTCGGGGCGGCCGAGATGGTCCCGCCGGTCTCGCCTTCCTTGCGCGCCAGCTCGCGGATCCACCTGCTGGGCCGGCGCACGAAGGCGGCGGGCGTCATGAAGGTGAAGCGATAGCCGACCACGGTCGACAACAAGGTGGTGATCAGCCCCATGTCATGGAAGAACGGCAGCCAGCTCACACCGCGGTCGCCGTCCTGGCCCTCCAGGGCGTGGATCACCTGGACACAGTTTGTCGGCAGGTTCAGATGCGTGATCTGGACGCCCGTCGGGGTGCGGGTGGAGCCGGAGGTGTACTGCAGATAAGCAACGGTCTCGTGGCTGGCCAGGATGGGCTCCCAGGTGCTGGCGACCTCGTTGGGCACCGCGTCGACGGCGATGATGCGCGGCCGCTCCTTGGCCGGCCGGCTGCGGAAGAACTTGCGGACCCCCTCGGCGGAGGCGCTGGTCGTCAGGATCGCCGACGGGCTGCAATCGTCGAGCACCGCGTGCAGCCGGCCGACGTGCCCCGGCTCGGCGGGGTCGAACAGCGGCACCGCGATACGGCCGGCGTACAGGGTTCCGAAGAAAGCGCTCAGGTAGTCCAGACTCTGCGGGCACAGGATCGCGACGCGGTCACCCGGCTTGGTCACCTGTTGAAGCCGGGCGCCCACCGCACGGTTACGGGCACCGAACTCAGACCACGAAATGTCCTTCGCAACACCATCGCGTTCGGTGGAGAAGTCCAGGAACCGGTAGGCCAACTGGTCCCCACGCACCTTCGCCCATTTCTCGACGTGACGAACCAGGTCCGTGTTGTCCGGGAACCTGATCTGGCCGTCCTTGCCGATGAACGGGTTGTGGTACGCCATGAATGCACTCCTGTCAGAACTGTTCTCGGTCGGCCGCTGTGCTGCGGCCTGGTCCGACGGCTACCTCCGACGCGGGTCGGCCAGTCGGACGGACACCGCTCGTTTCGCCTGCGCAGGGACGTCGCGAACAAACTTCCCAGATGCTACAGACGGCACGTCCGGCGATCCGCAACGCGTCGAACGATCGCCCGACGCGGCTGCTCTTAAATTTCTCTTAATGTTAGTGGGCGCCGCGCCGCGAACCAAATCTGAACGTACCTCTTGTCGCAACTGTGACCTGAGACGCCGGGCCGCTCACCCGTACTTGGTTCAGCCGTGCTTTGGATGGGGGGCGTTCTCGATCGCGCCGTGCGCCCAATTCAACGCCCACTCCGTCGCCGGCTGGCCGTCCAGGCTCCAGAACTGGGTGGTGGCGTACAGCGCGTGCACCGGTGCACCCGCACCGCCCGCCAGGATGTCCAGTGTCCTGGGCAGATTCGCCAGGCTGAACGCCTCAGGCGGCGCGGCACAGATCAGGTCGCCGGGCCCGCAGATCTCGTTGGTCTTGCCGTTGAGCGAACCGAAGCCGCCCGGACGCGGACCCGTCATCGTCAAACCCAGGTTCGACAGCACCGGCACCTCGTGCAGGATGATCTCGGCGCCTTCGCCCGGCGGGTTCGGACCAATTTCCTGGCCCACGCCCTGCTGGCGGCGTCCGTCGGCGATCAACGTCACACCGAGCACCAGGTCGTCGTCCACCGGGCCGCGCCCGTTGCCGACGTCGCTGGCGATGTCGCCGGCGATTATCGCGCCCTGCGAGAAACCCACCAGCACGTAGCCGGTCAATGGGCACTTGACGTTCATGTCCGTCATCGCCTTGACCGCCGCACGGCTGCCCTCGGCCCGGCTCTGGTCGTAGGAGATCTGCGTGTCGCCGCTGAGCGGGTTATGGAACTGAGCGGTGTAGGGGACGGTGTAGGTCTCGACCCGGCTGGAGTTGAATTGCTCACGGATCGGCCGGGTGACGTTGAGCAACAACGCCTTCGGGAACTGGACCGGGTTGAGTGGGTCGTCCTGCAACGACGACTCCCAGGTGCCGGGAATCGAGATCAGCTGTACGTCGGGGCAGCTGGAATCCTGCGAGGCCGGCCGCGGCTTGTGCGGGTACGACGCCGAACCGCTGCTGGTCGGCGGCACGATACTGGGTGGCACCGCGCTCGGCGCGCTTTGCCGCTGCCGCAGCACACCGACCACGGCCAAGATCACCAGCCCCACCACCAATGCGACTGCGGCGGCGGCGACCAACGCGAGGATCCGACGACGGCGTTTCCGCCGTGATTTCACAGCCATGGTCTCCTGCCAGCAGAGTCGGTCGGTTGCACAGCCGACAGACCCGGGGCCGTCGTGCTTTATTCACGGTACCGGGTCGCAACGCGGCAACCTGGCCGCGGACGGCGGGTGTGCTAGCGAATCGCCCCGACGATGTCGCCGGACATCGCGCCGAGCTGGCCGCTCCAGGATCCCCAGTCGTTGCTGCCGCCGCCGGGGAAGTCGAAGTGGCCATTGTGCCCGCCGACGTTGCGGTATTCCTGGTAGAAGAACCGGGCCCCGGCCATCGCTTCACCGGCCTGGCCGATCATCGCAGCGGCGTCGCCACCCATGTTCAGCGGGCTCCAGACCCAGATACGGGAGTTGTTCTGGGCCAGCAGCATTGCGTGCACCTCGGGGTCGTGGAACTTCCACCGGCCCAGCTGTGCGGCACCCCACATGCCGTTGGTGTCCACCCCGCCGAATTGCGCCATGCCGGCGGTGATGGCGCCGTTGCTGGTGGTGTTCGACGGGTACAGGAATCCCGAGAGCGAGCCGGCGAAGCCGAACCGGTCCGGGTGGAAGCAGGCCAGCGCCATCGCGGCGTAGCCGCCCTGGGAAGCGCCGACGGCGCCGTGGCCGCCGGGGGCCAGGCCCTTGTTGGCGGCCAGCCAGTCCGGCAGCTCCTGAGACAGGAAGGTGTCCCACTGTTTGCTGCCGTCGCGCTCCCAGTTGGTGTACATGCTGAAGGCGCCACCGGCCGGCGCCGCCACCGAGATTCCCTTACCGGCGAGCGTGCTCATCGCGTTGCCCGCGGTCACCCAGTTGCTGACGTCCGGTGCGGCGTTGAAGGCGTCCAGCAGGTACACCGCATGCGGCCCACCGGCCAGGAATTGAACCGGGATGTCACGGCCCATCGCCGCGGAGGGAACCATCAGCGTCTCGTAGCCCGCGGCGCGCGCCGCGCTCATCGTGCGTCCCGAGGAAGCCTCCGAGTGTCAATACGGCGGCACACAGGAGCCGTAGCAGCATCGACAGACTTCTCATCGTTGACCTCGCTTGTCGCTCAACCGCCAATTCAGGGACAGCAGATCGGCCCCCGGTCCCGCAAGGTAGCTAATCACACCCCGTCAGGACGGACGCCAGAAACGGCGAACGGCGACGACCTCGCAAGGTCGTCGCCGTCAGCCGTGCTGTTCTCAGCTCAGGTGTGCTGGCCGGTCGCCGCGGCAGCCGGAGCACCCGCCGGGGCACCCGGGCCGGGACCGGCGCCCGGAGTGGCACCGAGAGTCGCCTGCAGGTCGGGCAGCATGGCGTGCAGCTGCGCACCCCAGTACGGCCAGTCGTGCGTGCCGTTGGCGTCGAAGTGGAACTGCGCGTTGTGACCGCCGGCCGCGTTGTACGCGTCCTGGAACTTGATGTTGCTGGTGCGAACGAAGCCCTCGAGGAACTTGGCCGGCAGGTTGTCGCCACCAAGGTCGGACGGCTTGCCGTTACCGCAGTACATCCAGAGGCGGGTGTTGTTGGCGACCGTTTTGCCGACGTTCAGCAGCGGGTCGTTACGTGACCAGGCCGGGTCTTCCTTCGGGCCCCACATGTCGGCGGGCTTGTAGCCACCGGCGTCGCCCATCGCGAAGCCGATCAGCGTCGGTCCCATGCCCTGCGACGGGTCCATCAGACCGGAGAACGAGCCGACCTCGATGAACTGCGCGGGGTGGTAGTTCGCCAGGTTCAGCGACGAGGCACCGGCCATCGACAGACCCACGGCCGCGCCGCCGGTCTGCTTCACGCCCTTGGAGGCCAAGAAGGTGGGCAGCTCGCTAGTGAGGAAGGTCTCCCACTTGTAGGTCTGGCAGCCTGCCTTGCCGCAAGCCGGCTTGTACCAGTCGGTGTACCAGCTGGACTGGCCGCCGACCGGCATCACGAGCGACAGCCCGGACTGCAGGTACCACTCGAAGGCGGGGGTGTTGATGTCCCACCCGTTGAAGTCGTCCTGCGCACGGAGACCGTCGAGCAGGTAAACGGCCGGCGAGTTGGCGCCACCGCTCTGGAACTGGATCTTGATGTCGCGGCCCATCGCAGCCGACGGCACCTGGAGGTACTCGACGGGCAGACCCGGGTGGGAGAACGCACCGGCGTCGGCGGTCTGGCCCACGACACCAATCAGGCCCGGCAGCAGAGCCGCTGTGGCGGCCCCGATCGCGAGCCGGCGCGGCAATTTACCTGCCACACCGCGAAATCTGTCAACAAGCCTCATTCTTGCTTCCTCATTCTTTGTCGGGCCCAACATTGTGGGTCGGACTGCATCGCCCTATTGCCCAGCCTCTTCGCGTGCCGCTCCTTGGCCCGTGTCGTTGCTGAGCACGCCGGCCTCAGTGTCCGGCGCTCGGCAAGTCATTCGGACCCGCGTCGACGCTGGACGGCGCAGCTGTGCTTCCGTAGTCAACCACATCTCGTGGTCTGGACTCTCATCGGCGTAAGCCCGAAACCAGGCCTCTCGCTGCGGCCGGAGCCGCTCGACTCGGCCGCGGATCACCACGCTGTGAATGTGCCGACGAGCGGTAGTTCACCGGTGAGACTACATATTCGGCGTTGCTGAGGGCCAATCGGGATGGCCAGCACCGCGCCCATCGAATCGCTGACAAAAATTCTTGTGCCTATGACTCTCGGCACTACGGGCCGGTGGCGGGCAGGCCCGTGTAGGGCGGGCCGCCGGACTCCGGCACGGCCAGTCCGCATCTGATCAGCTCGTACCGCGGAACCCGGTCGATGCGGTAGCGGGTGTACTGCACGGAGTGCAGCAGGTTCGACAGAAATCGATGGAAGCCCATCGGAGCGCGCACGGAATTCAGCACCTGCTGGGTGCCCTCGCACTTCAGCGCGGCCTCGGCCTGCTGGACGAATTTCTGGTCGAGGTAGGCCGGCACGCCCGGATACCACTTCACCCAGGGCCCATCGGCGATCACCCAGTCCGGGAAGAGGTTCTTATCGTGACCAATGCGGCCGTGCTGCAACCGCGCGGTGTGCGCCGCCAGCGGGTTGGCCAAGCCGATCTGGTCGATCACCCGGACGTCCAGCGCCACATTCATGCCCACCATGCCGAGGTTGGTGAAAAAAACGGCGTGCGGCCCCGGGGACGGGGCGGCGCCCGGCGGCTGGATCGGCGGGACGAGATCCCACTGGTCGTAGTTGCCGGACGGCAGCAGCAGCGCACCCTCCGGAGTGTTATTGAGCGCCACCAGGATTGCGCGCATCCGGGGATAGTCGAGATAGTCGGCAGCCGTCAGCGGGTGCGCGTGACCCGTTGCCTGGGCGTAGAACCGGCGCTCGTCGACGATGCCGGTGTAGGTGACCCGGGTGGCGTCGTCACCCAGTCCTGGTGAATTGGCCGCCCACAGCGCCCATCCCGCGACCGACATCCATAACGCGCTCACCCCGCCGGCCAGCCAGTAGCCGGCCTCGCGGGTGAGCCGGGTCCCCTCGGGGAACACCACTGGCACCACCGCGACCGGCGCGAGCAGGCACAGCAGCGGGGCGAGCAGCACCCGGCCGTGCATGAAGTCGCCGCCCTGGCGGATCCAGTAGAGCGCCTGCAGCAACCCGCTGACCAGGATGAAAATCACCACCGCGGCCGGGCTCTGCACCGTCCGCGCCAGCGGACCGCCACTCGTCGACGGCGCGACTGTTCCCTTTTGGCCCTTGTACCCGCGTGCCGAGGGCCACAACACCAGGCCGAGCCCGGCCAGCAGCAGCAGCGGCACCCACAACAGGTAGGGCCCGTTGAAGTTCGACAAGTAGATCAAGCCCTGGGACCACTTGTCGCCGCCGGCGTCCTTGGCCAGCGCCGTGCCGGGAAAAAGCAAGCCGTAGTAGCCCATTCGGAAGATCTGGTACCCCACCGGCAGCAACCCACCGGCCAGCACGATTTCCAGCCTGCGCCGCCCGGCCGGCTCGGCGATCAGCATCATGATCAGCGCCGCGCCGCCGATCAGGGCCAATTCCGGGCGAACCAGGACACTGAGTCCGCCGACGAAGGCCAGCGCAATGATGAACATCCGTCCCGGCGGGCGTGCCCGCTTGGCCTGCGACCAGCAGACCATCATCCACCAGAGCAGCCCGAGATAGGCCATCACCAAACCACTTTCGAGGCCGGAGGTGGCGAAGTCGCGCGCCGGCGGCACCGCGATGTAAACCAGCGCACCGGCCGGCAGCAGGATCGCGCGCCGTCCGACCAGGCTGGGCGCGAACAGCCGGCCGGTGCCCAGCATCAGCATCGCCAGCCCGCCCAGGCTCAGTCCCAGGGCCAATGCCAGGGCCACATACTCCAATTGAAGGGGCCGGGTCATGGCGCTGGCGATGTACACCAGATAGGTCCACACCACCGAGGTGTTGGCCTCGACCCGCTCGCCGGCGTTGAAGACCGGTCCGTTGCCCGCCAACAGGTTTCGGACGGTGCGCAAGACGATTAGTCCGTCGTCGGCGATCCAGCGACGCTGCCAGGCGCCCCAGCCGAACAGCACCGCGACCACGGCGACACTGGTCCAGAGGCTGGCGCGAACCGTGATGTCGTACGGAAACGACGCTCTGCCAACCGACTTGAGTGTCGGCCAGCGCAAGGATGGGGTTTGGACCTCAGCGGCCGCGTCAGCCGAGGACGACTGCGACACCTATGGTCCCGATCCACGCCAGGAACAGCACCTGCAGCACCCGGTCACGCAGCGCGATCTCCTCGGGTTCACCGGCCACGCCGCCGTCGACATCCACCGCGTAACGCAGGATCGCGATCGTGAACGGCACCATGGACACCACGAACCAGCCGGCCCGGCCGTGATCGCGCTCGAATGCCCACAGCCCGTAGCAGACGACCACCGCGGTGGCCGACAACGTCCAGATGAACCGCAGGTAGGTGCTGGTGTAGTTCTCCAACGACTTGCGGATCTTGGCCCCGGTGCGTTCGGCAAACTGCAGCTCGGCGTAGCGCTTGCCGGCCGCCTGGAACAACGAGGCGAATGCCACTACCAGCAAGAACCATTGCGACAGAGCGGATGCTGGCGGCGGCGGCGCCGGCGATACGCGCGGATCACATACGCCGGACGAGACGATGCAGATGTCGATCACCGCTTGATGTTTGAGGCCGAAGCAGTAACCCAGCTGCATGCACGATGTAGACGGCCATCACCAGCGCCAGGTTCGGGTTGAGCAACCAGCGACAGCCCAGCGACGCCGCCCCCAGCACTACCGCCACGCGTGTACGCCAGCCACTCCGGTACGACGCCCGCGGCGATCGGGCGGAATCGCTTGGTGGGGTGCTGACGGTCGGCCTCGACGTCACGGACATCGTTGATCAGGTAGACCGACGAGGCGCCCAGGCTGAACACCACGAAGGCGACCGCGATCTGAATGAACACTCGCGAGTCGTAGTGCACGTCGGTGCCCCACGCCGCCAGCGGCGCCGCCGCCACCAGGATGTTCTTCACCCATTGCCGCGGGCGTATCGCCTTGATCACGCCGACAATCAAGGTTCGCCGGAGGTCCGGCCACCTGCTTGTCGTCGACCTGCTCGCTCATCTCTCTCCACCTGTCGTACGACCGTCGACCTTGGCGGCGGTCCATTCTGTCGCCGCCGCCACGGCCAGGCCGACCGCTACACCGGTGGCCACGTCGCTGGGATAGTGCACGCCGAGCAGCACCCGGGAGAGCGCCATCGGCGGGACCAGCATGACAGGCAGCGGCAGACCGGTGGTCCGGGCCAGCAGAACGGCCGCCGCGGTGGTCGAGGTGGCGTGCGCCGACGGGAAGCTCAGGCTGCTCGGGGTGCCGACGTTGACGGCGACCGCCGGATGATGTGGCCGCGGGCGGCGCACGATCCGCTTGATCACCACGGCGGCGGCGTGGGCGGCGAACGCCCCGGCACCGGCCACCAGCCAGCTGCGGCGCTTGGCCGGCTGAAGAACTGCACCGATCGCCGATACCGCCAGCCAGCCGAGGCTGTGTTCACCGAAGTGGGACAACGCCCGAGCGACCGCCAGGGCGCCGGGGCGGTGTGCCAGCGCCGACTGCACCGCGACCAGCACGGCCACTTCGCCGCTCGGCGTCGCCGATTCAGCCGCGATGTCGGCCATTGCCAGCCGCTATATTTTTCCCGGCGGGCTGGGCGCCAAATAGCACCGTCTCCCACTTCTCCTTGCTGGACAGCACCGGCAGCGCGGCGCGGTAGACGCGACGCATCTCGTCGAAGCGGCGCAGCAGCTGGCGTTGGCGTCGCAGCGACTGCCACAGCAGGGCGAGCATCTTGTCCCGGTCGCGCTGGCGGTAAACCGCGCCGCGGCCGTCGGCCGTCGTGACGGTGGCGCCGTCCAGTGTCACCAGCCGGAACCAGCGGGCGTCCTGCGTCGGCACGTTGAGCTGCGGACGCTGATGATGTTCGGGCTCAGTCTTTTTCAGCTGATGCAGCGTCCCCCGAATCAGCCGGTAACCGATGGCCAGCGGATTTACCGGCGGCTTCATCTCGTGGTTGCGCTGCGACGGCTGAGGCAGCGCATCCGACGACGGCAGCACCACCGCGTCCGGGTACTCCTTGCGCAGCTTGTGTACCGCGGGCAGACCGGATTCCAGGATCGAGAAGATGTGCTCCGGGCCGGCCAGGAAATCGTCGATCGCCTTGTTCTGAATGGCGACGGTCGAATACTCAAGGCAGGAAAGATGTTTCAGCGTTGCCCTCAAGTGGCTGCGAACCAGGCCCTTGACGTCGCCGTCCCAGTGTATGGCCGCCACCACCAGCCGGTTGCGCAGGTGGAAGTAGGCCTGCCAGTCGATGGCGTCGTCTTTGTCGCTCCAGGCCATGTGCCAGATCGCCGCACCGGGCAGGGTCGCGGTCGGGTAGCCGTGTTCGGCGGCCCGCAGACCGTAGTCGGCGTCGTCCCACTTGATGAACAGCGGCAACGGCTGACCGAGTTCTTCGGCAACGTGGCGCGGGATCATGCACGTCCACCAGCCGTTGTAGTCGACGTCGATACGACGGTGCAGCAGCTGGCTGCGAGGGTTGTTGTCGCTCAACGGATATTCGGCGAAGTCGTGGTCGTACTCGGTGTACGGCGCCGCGGTCCACATGAAGTTCGCCCGGTCGACCATCTCGCCCATGATGTGCAGGTGTGACGGCTCCTGCAGGTTGAGCATCTGACCGCCCACCAGCATCGGCGCCTTGGCGAAGCGGTGCATCGCGAGGATGCGCAGGATGGTGTCCGACTGCAGCTCGATGTCGTCGTCCATGAACAGGATCTGTTGGCAGTCGGTATTTTTCAGCGCCTCGTACATCACGCGGCTGTATCCACCGGAGCCGCCGAGGTTGGGCTGGTCGTGGATGGCCAGCCGGTCGCCCAGCGGCGCAGCGGCCGCGGCGAAATCGGGATGGTCGCGCACCTTCGAGGTGCCCTGATCGGGCACAATCACTGCGCCGATCACCTTGTCCACCAACGGGTCCGCCGTGAGCTCGCGCAGCGCATTGACACAGTCGTTGGGCCGGTTGAAGGTCGGGATACCGATCGCGACTTTGGCGACACCCGGCGCGGGCTGGTCGGAGTACCAGCCGGCACTGCGCAGCGTCACGTCGGAGTCGGTGGTGATGTCGAACCAGATCCATCCACCGTCTTCGAACGGCTGCAGGCTCACCTCGAATTCGAGTACCACCGGATCGCCGCCGGTCGAAGCGAAGTTCTCGCCCTCCACGAAGATCCGGGCGCCGGTGGCTTTGGTGCGGTAGACGTCGACGCGGCCCTTCCCGATGAGTTCGGTACGCAACACCACCGAGGTGCACGTCGTCCACCGGCGCCAGTAGCTGGCCGGAAACGCGTTGAAGTACGTCGCGAACGACACCTCGGATTCCGAGGGAATCTGCAGCGAGGTGCGGTCGCTGGCATGCGCGCGACGGGAATTCGTCGTCGACTCTTCCAAGTAGAGCTTGCGGACATCGAGCGGTTCACCCGGGCGCGGCAGGATTACGCGCGCCAGCAGGCTCACCGCCTTACTGGACTGCTCGGCTGCGGCCTGGGCTGCATCGTCAACCGTGGTCTTACTCATGCCCGGGTGCTTCCTCTGCTGTTCTCGTCCAGCGACGCACCGTCAAGCAGGTGCGGCGCCAGGACGTTGTCGTACATGTTCAGTGCACTGGCAATGGCCATGTGCATGTCGAGATATTGATAGGTACCGAGGCGCCCGCCGAAAAGCACCTTCGCCGAAGCGGTTTCGTTCGCCGCCCGGGTCCGGTAAGCGGCCAACAGCGTGCGGTCGGCTTCGGTGTTGATCGGGTAGTACGGCTCGTCGTCGTGCTCGGCGAAGCGGGAGTACTCGCGCATGATCACCGTCTTGTCGGTCGGGTAGTCCCGCTCCGGATGGAAGTGCCGGAACTCGTGGATGCGGGTGTATGGCACGTCGGCGTCGTTGTAGTTCATCACCGGGGTGCCTTGAAAATCCCCGCAGTCATCCAACACTTCTGTCTCGAAATCGAGTGTGCGCCAACCCAAACGTCCGTCGGCGTAATCGAAGTAACGGTCCAGCGGGCCGGTATAGACCACCGGGGCCGACGGCGACTCCCGGCGCAGCTCGTCGCGGACGTCGAACCAGTCGGTGTCCAGCCTGACCTCGATGCGGTCGTCGGCGGCCATGTTCTGCAGCCACGCCGTGTAGCCGTCGACCGGCAGACCCTCGTAGGTGTCGTTGAAATAGCGGTTGTCGAAGGTGTAGCGCACCGGCAACCGGGTGATGTTGGCCGCCGGCAGCGCTTTGGGATCGGTCTGCCACTGTTTGGCGGTGTAGTGCTTGACGAACGCCTCGTAGAGCGGCCGGCCGATCAGCGAGATCGCCTTCTCTTCGAGGTTCTGCGCGTCGTCGGTGTTGATCTCGGCGGCCTGTTCGGCGATCAGCGCCCGCGCTTCGTCCGGGGTGAAGTAGCGGCCGAAGAACTGAGACACCAGTCCCAGTCCCATCGGGAACTGGTAGGCCTGGCCGTTGTACATGGCGAAGACCCGATGCTGGTAGCCGGTGAAGTCGGTGAACTGCCGCACGTAGTCCCACACCCGTTTGTTGGAGGTGTGGAAAAGGTGCGCGCCGTACTTGTGCACCTCGATGCCGGTCTGCGGCTCAGCCTCGGAGTAGGCGTTTCCGCCGATATGCGGACGTCGTTCGACGACGAGCACCCGCTTGCCGAGCTCAGTAGCCACGCGCTCGGCAATCGTCAGACCGAAAAAGCCGGAGCCGACGACATAGAGGTCAAAGCGACCGGAAGGAGAAGTCATCGGTTGCCTAGGGTATCGGACTGCGAGACCGCCGCCCGTTCGGCGCGTGGGACTTACCGCCGCAACCTCAACTGCAAGCCCGAATACCGGCGTGGCGGGTAACGGTTGGCCGAGATTTGGTGACGAAAGTCGCGATTGGTTCACGATTAGATCTCGTCACTCTAATAACAACAATCACGTAAGTAACATCGGCCATGTGTCCGAATAAGCAGTTCCAGACACCGTGTGCGCCCCCGGTGCGCACGACAGACCGCAGTCCAGATTGAGGAGACTTCCGTGCCGAACCGACGTCGACGCAGGCTCTCGACAGCCACGAGCGCGTTCGCCGCTCTGGCGGTCGCGAGTCCTTTTGCTTACATCGCTGTTTGCGACTTGACCGCCAAGCCCGCACCCGAGCACCACGAGTTCGTCCGGGCCGCGTCCATGACCGACCTCCCCGGCGAGCTGATGGGCGCGCTGACGCAGGGGCTGTCGCAGTTCGGGGTCAGCCTTCCGCCGATCCCGAGCCTGACCGGTGCCACCAGCCCCGACAGTGCGGGCCTGCCCGGCCTGGGTGCGTTGACCTCGCCCGGATTGGGCTCGCCCGGTCTCACCAGCCCCGGGCTGACCTCCCCGGGTCTCACGTCGCCGGGTCTCGCGTCGCCGGGCTTGACGACACCAGGGCTGACCACTCCGGGCCTGACCCCCGGCACCACCCCCGGGCTCACCACTCCGGGTCTGACGCCGGGTGCGGTCACTCCGGGTCTGAGCACGCCCGGCCTGACCAGCCCGGGTTTGACACCGGGCCTGGCCAGCCCGAACGCCTTTGACCCGACGACCGGAGCCGGCGGCGCGAGTGAGCTTCCGATCAGCGACCCGGTCGGACTCGACCCGTCGACCGGCACCTACCCGATCCTGGGTGACCCGAACATCGGCGCGGCACCGGCTCCCAGCGGCGGACTGGTCAGCGACATGATGAGCGCAGCCAACCAATTGGGTGCCGGTCAGGCCATTGACCTGCTCAAGGGCATGATCCTGCCGGGTCTGCAGAACGCGGCACACGGCGCGGCTGCCCCGGTTCCGCCGCCTCCAGTGCCGGCGCCGATCCCCTGATCGAACGCCCGGCTTCGGATTTGCCCCGAAACGGCACCGCAGAAGTGGGCCCTTGGTCTGACCCCCCGGTCTGATCAAGGCACCCCAAACTCTGCGGTGCCGTGCTGTGCGATCGCCACATTATTCACTTAAGTAGCGTGTCGAATCATTTGCACCACTAGACACATACGTAACATCGGTTCGTGCCGTCCCGCCGTCGCCCGCCGACGATGCTGTTCACCGCTATCGCGGCGACCGTCGTCATCCTGCCGTGGACGGTTACGTCGACCGTCGGGCACCGGGAGCACTCGCCCGTCGCCGGCGACACCCACCTCGCCCAGCAGCCGTTGGTCGGACTCGGCGGTGGCGTCACGGTCCGCGAGATCAGCCAAGCCACACCGTTTTCCATGGTGGCGCTCACCGGCGGTGATCTGACCGGAACGACCGCCCGGGTTCGTGCACGGCGCGCCGACGGCTCATGGGGTCGGTGGTATCAGACCGAGGCCCTGGCCGCCCGGGGCGACGGCGCTGCCGCGGGCCCGCACGGCACCGATCCCGTCTTCGTCGGCAAGACCACCACCGTTCAGATCTCGGTCAGCCGCCCGGCCGGTGCGCCTCGCACCTCAGCGCCGAAGACGACCCCCTTGCCTGGCCTGGGTTACCTCCCGGCCACCGCGGAACAGCCTCTGGCGCAGAACATCTCGGCGATTCTCATCTCACCGCCGCAGGCCCCGGCCGATACCCAGTGGAATCCGCCCACCGCCGCCATCGCCGCGGGTCAGGCGCCCAACATCATCTCGCGCGCCCAGTGGGGCGCCGACGAAGCGGTGCACTGCGGCAACCGGCCGTTCGATCAACCCATCCGCGCCGCGGTGGTTCACCACACCGCCGAGAGCAACGACTACGAGCCGCAGGACTCAGCGGCGATCGTGCAGTCGATCATGGCGTACCACACCCAGATCCTGGGCTGGTGCGACATCGCCTACAACGCACTGGTCGACAAGTACGGCCAGGTCTTCGAGGGCCGGGCCGGCGCCCTGATCGGCCCGGTGCAGGGCGATCACACCGGTGGCTTCAACCGCGACAGCTGGGGTGTGGCGATGATCGGCAACTTCGACGACGTCGCGCCGACGCCGATCCAGCTGCACACCATCGGCAGGCTGATCGGCTGGCGGCTCGGCATGGACCGCATCAACCCCATGGGCACCGTCGCTTTGCCCTCGCAGGGTGGGGAGAACACCCACTTTCCGTTCAACGCCGTCGCGACGCTGCCGACCATCTTCGCGCACCGCGACGTCGGCGCCACCGACTGCCCCGGCAATATCGCATACGGACTGCTTGACGAAATCCGGGAAACCGCATCGCATTTCAGCGGCCCCCCACGACCCGAGGACTTGGCCCTTTCGCTACAGGGCGGCGCCATCTACGACCGCTGGCAGACCATCGGCGGCCCGAGCAGCGTCCTGGGCGAGCCCACCTCGCCCGAAGCGACCGCAGCCGGCGACGCGCGCTACGCCACCTTCGAAAAGGGCGCGATGTACTGGTCCCCGGAGACTGGCCCGCAGACGGTCACCGGAGCCATTTACGACGCCTGGGCCTCGCTCGGCTTCGAGCGTGGGGCGCTGGGCCTGCCGACCAGTTCGGAATTCCAAGAGCCGCAATGGGTCAAGCAGAACTTCCAGCACGGCACGCTGAACTTCGATCGGCTCAGCGGACGGGTCAGCCGGGTCATCGACGGCGTGGTCGAGGAACTGCCGCCACCGGCCGCGGCCGGACCGCCGGTGCAGCTCGAGCGGTTTTCGCCCGTCGCACCGGCGGCCTGAAGCCCGTCGAGCAGCCCTGCTCAGAGCGGATTCGTGATGCCCGGTAGCGAGTCAGAGCCACCAACGCTCGAGCACCCGCGCCACCCCGTCGTCGGCATTGGTGGTGGTGACCTCGTCGGCCGCCGCGAGCGCGTCGGGGTGCGCATTACCCATCGCCACCCCGAGGCCGGCCCGCAACAGCATCGGCACGTCGTTGGGCATGTCGCCGAACGTGACCCAATCGGCGTCGGGAATACCCAGCGGCCCAGCGATTTCGGCGATACCAGCGCCCTTGTTCACACCGACCGGCACGATCTCGATCAACCCGTTGTTGGTCGAGTAAGTGAGGTCGCCCAGGAGGCCGACATGCTTGGCCAGCAGGGCCGCCATGTCGGCGCTGCGCGCGCCGGCCTTGCGGACCAGCAGCTTGATCGCGGGCGCGCTGAGCAGGTCGTCAAGGGAGACCTCAGTGTTGTCGGGGTTGAGCCAGGCATGCTCGTAGCCCGGCGAGCTGACGAATTGCGGGGTGGCACTGTCGTGCGCGCTTTCCCCGACCCGCTCGACGGCCAGTCCCGCACCGGGGATGACCCGGGTGGCGATCTCCGCCAGCTCGCACAGCGCGTCCACGGACAGCGTCTTGGCGGAGAGCACGCGATCGGTCTCCGGGTCGTAGATCACAGCGCCGTTGGCGCATACCGCCATTGGCGCAAACCCGAGACCGTCGACCACCGGCGGGATCCATCGTGGCGGGCGGCCGGTGGCGAGCAGGAACAACACGTCGGCGTCGACTGCCGCGCGCACCGCGCTGCGGGTACGAGGGGTGACCTCTTCGTCATTGTTGAGCAGAGTGCCGTCGACATCGCAGGCGATCAACGTAGGCAGGGTCAATGGGTGCCGCTTTGGTTCTGCCCCGGTCGCGTCACGCCGTCAGTCCCGTGTTTGTCCAGTCGCTCCTGGAGCTCGTGCAGTCGGATCTTCTGCGAATCATCGCGGGTCGGAGCACTGCCGCCGAGGCGTCGCGGCACCCAGTACTCGCCCTCAGGGTGTGGGTACTCCTCTTGCACCTGGTACAGCAGATCGTTCATCGCACGGCGCAGGTTGACGTTGAGCTCCTCGGGCGTGCCGTGCGGGGGCAGCGGGCGACCGGCCGCGACGGTGATCGGAATCCTGTTGCGGAACAACTTCTTTTCGTGGTCTTTAGGCCAGATCCGGTGCGCGCCCCACACGATCAGCGGAACGATCGGCACCTGCGCCTGCAGGGCCATCCGGGCCGCTCCGGTCTTGAACTCGCGCAACTCGTAACTGCGGCTGATGGTGGCCTCGGGATGCATGCCGATGAGCTCGCCCTCACGCAGTCGCTCGACCGCGGTGTCAAAAGCGTCATGGCCGCTTCGCCGATCCACCGGAATCAGCCGGGCGTGCTTGATGACGTAGTTGACGGCCTTCACGTCCGCCATCTCGGCCTTGATCATGAAGTACATCCGGCGGCCGCGCTCGCGGGCGGCGAACAGCGGCGGCAGCCAATCCAGGTAGCTGGTGTGATTCTGGGCGAGCAATGCGCCGCCGCGCTCGGGGATGTTCTCCAGCCCGCGGAAGGTGAACTTGGTCCCGTTCATCGCGACCACGGGAGGCACGACCCACTCTCCGAACCGGTAAAACGGCTCTGGCATGGCGGCCGCTCCTTCTATCCGTTCGCTGCCAGCCCCCTCACGGGCTGTGCTCGGCCCGCTTGCGCGCGCGCTCGGCCTTTTCAGTGTCCTCAATAATTTTTGCCTCCGCTACCGTAGGTGCGCTGCCGCCGAGTCGCCGGGGCACCCAAAAAGCGCCTTCGGGGTGCGGATACTCCTCTTGAACGCGATGCAGCAGCGCCGTCATTCCCTCCCGCAGCGCATCGTCGAACTGCTCGGCGTCACCCGTGGGTGAGAGCGGCGGGCCTGCCGTAACGGTCAACGGGATCTTGCGACGACCGATGTCGCGCGGGTGATCCTTGGTCCAGATCCGCTGGGCTCCCCACACGATCAGCGGGATGATCGGCACATCGGCTTCCAGCGCCATTCGGGCCGCACCGTTTTTGAACTCTTTGAGCTCGAAGCTGCGGCTGATCGTCGCCTCCGGCATCACGCCGACGATTTGGCCGTCCCGCAGTCGCCGGACGGCTTCGGCGTACGCTTCCGCGCCGGCACCGCGATCGACCGGAATGTGCTGGCAGTGCTTGATCAGAAAGTTGACGAACTTCACCTGCTGTATCTCGGCTTTGAGCATGTAGCGGACATATCGCCGCCGAGCGATCCCTGCGAGCCCGGCCGGCACCCAGTCGACGTAGCTGGTGTGGTTGATCGCGAGCACCGCGCCGCCGGTGCGCGGGATGTGTTCGAGGCCTTGGTAGGTGATCTTGGTGCCGGTCGCCGCGACGAGGACCTTGGCGGTGATCGCAACCGCGCGATAAACGGGCTCCCTTGCCACTATTCGGACCGACCAGCCTCGCGGGCGGCCCTCGAGGCTGCGCGCTGGCTGGCTTCTTCGGCGTCGAGTTGGGCGGCCTCGGCCAGGGTGGGCGCACCACCGCCGAGCCGGCGCGGCACCCACCACTCGCCCGCCGGGTGCGCGGGGTACTTGTCCTGCGCCTGCTCCAGCAGATGCTGCATGCGGGTGTGCAGCAGCGCGGTCAGCTCGGTCGCCGGCAGTGTCGGCTGGATCGGCTCGCCAACCAGGATCACGATCGGCACCTTCGGGCGATACAGCTTCTTGGGGTGATCCTTGGTCCAGATCCGCTGGGCGCCCCAGACGATGTGCGGGATGATCGGCACGTCGGCCTCGATCGCCATCCGGGCGGCGCCGGACTTGAATTCCTTGATTTCGAAGCTGCGGCTGATCGTGGCTTCCGGGTAGACGCCGACGAGTTCGCCGGCCCTGAGGCGATCGACGGCGGCATCGTAGGACGCCGCACCGCTGGAGCGGTCCACCGGAATGTGCCGGCAGCCCCGCATGATCGGCCCGGTGATTTTGCTGTCGAAGACTTCCTGCTTGGCCATGAACCGGATCTTGCGCACGCGGTGCTCGCGGTAGGCCGGCAGCCCGGCGAGGGTGAAGTCGAAGTAGCTGGTGTGGTTGATGGCGATGACCGCGCCGCCAGTGGCAGGGATGTTCTCCTGCCCGACGACCGTGAACTTCAGGCCCTGAAAGCGCCAGGTCAGCCGTACGAGGGCAATCACTGTCCCGTAAACCGGTTCCACGGTGATCAAGCCTAGTGTTCGCAGCTGAGGGACTCTAGCGGGTCGGACTTTGCCGGCTCTCCAGCTAAGCTCGGAGCGGCAGACGAGCGTCGCGAAACCAGTCCTTGAAGGGTGTCAGTGCAGGTCACAAGCATCGGTCACGCCGGCTTTCGGATCGATACTCCGGCCGGCAGCATTCTGTGCGATCCGTGGGTGAACCCGGCGTACTTCGGGTCGTGGTTCCCCTTCCCGGACAACAGCGGCCTGGACTGGGACGCGTTGGGTGACTGTGACTATCTGTATGTCTCACACCTGCATAAGGACCACTTCGACGCGAAGCTGCTGACCGAGCACGTCAATAAGGATGCCGTGGTCCTGCTGCCGGATTATCCGGTGCCGGATCTGAAAAATGCGTTGCAGCTGCTGGGTTTTCATCGGTTCTTCGAGACCACCGATTCGGTGAAGCACCGGCTCTCCGGGCCGAAGGGCGACCTGGACATCATGATCATCGCGCTGCGTGCGCCCGCCGACGGCCCGATCGGCGACTCCGGGCTGGTGGTCAGCGACGGCGTCACGACCGCGTTCAACATGAACGACGCCCGGCCGGTCGATCTGGACGCGTTGACCTCCGAGTTCGGGCACGTCGACGTGCACATGCTGCAGTACTCCGGCGCGATCTGGTACCCGATGGTCTACGACATGCCGGAGCGCGCCAAAGCGTCGTTCGGCATCCAGAAGCGGCAGCGCCAAATGGACCGGAGTCGCCAGTACATCGCGCAGGTCGGTGCGACGTGGGTGATCCCGTCGGCCGGGCCACCGTGCTTTCTGGACCCCGAGTTGCGTGACCTCAACGACGACCACGGCGATCCGGCCAACATCTTCCCGGACCAGATGGTTTTCCTCGATCAGCTGCGCCGCAACGGCCACGATCACGGCTTGCTGATGATGCCCGGGTCGACCGCGGAATTCACTGGCACGCAACTGGATTCGCACGAGCACCCTCTGCCCGTCGAGCAGGTGGAGGCGATCTTCACCACCGGCAAGGCGGACTACATCGCCGAGTACGCCGCGCGGATGGAGCCGGTGCTTGCGGCGGAAAAAGCCCGCTGGGCACCCGCGGCCGGCGACTCGCTGCTCGAGCCGCTGCGATCGGTGCTCGAGCCGATCATGCTGGCCGGCGACGAAATCTGCGATGGAATCGGCTACCCCGTCGAGCTGGTGCTGGGCGCGGAGCGGGTGGCGCTCGACTTCCCTAAACGCACTGTGCGCGAACCGATTCCCGACGAGAAGTTCCGCTACGGGTTTGCCATCCCGGCCGAGTTGGTGCGCACTGTGTTGCGTGACAACGAGCCGGACTGGGTCAACACCATCTTTTTGTCGACTCGGTTCCGGGCCTGGCGGGTCGGCGGCTACAACGAATACCTGTACACGTTCTTCAAATGCCTGACCGGCGAGCGGATCGCCTACGCGGACGGCTGGTTCGCCGAGACCCACGACGACTCCGCGTCGATCACCATGGACGGCTGGGAGATTCAGCGGCGCTGCCCGCACCTGAAGGCCGACCTGTCCAAGTTCGGCATCATCGAGGGGACCACGTTGACCTGCAACCTGCACGGCTGGCAGTGGAACCTGGAGAACGGCCGCTGCCTCACCGCGCGCGGTCACCAGCTTCGGAGTTCGCGGCCATGAGCGCATCGAGCTCCCCCGACTCTTACGACGACGGCCTCGTCCAATTGGACCGCGAGGCGCTCACGCTGCGCCGATATCACTTCCCGTCCGGAACCTCGAAGATCATTGCACTGCAGCAGGTTCGCGGCTACAAGGCCGAATCGCTGGGTCTGCTGCTACACCGGTTCCGCATCTGGGGAAGTTCAGACCTGCGGCGCTGGCTGCCGCTCGATATGGGTCGGCCGTTCCGGTCGACCCTGATCACGCTGGACGTGCGGAACACGCGACCCAGCCCGGCGTTCACCCCGGCCGACGCGGACGAGTTCATCGCCCTGCTGGATCGGCTGCTCGACGAGCGCGACTGAGCGGGGTTAGCGCCCCGCGTCAGCGAGTGCCGCATGAGCCGCGTTGTAGCCCGGGATGAACGTGATGCCCGGTCCACCGTGGCATCCGGTGCTCGCCAGGTACAACCCGTCGACCGGAAGCGGCTGTCCGAGAAAGCCTTTCGGTCCGGGCCGGTTAGGCCCGACCTGGTTGGCGTGGAACAGGCCGTGGCAGTAGTCGCCGCCGGGCGCGCCGAACATCACCCCCATGTGCTTGGGGGTGAACGTGGTGTGCCGGCTGATGCTGCGTTCGAAGTTGGGCGCCAACCGGGTGATCTTGTCGATCACCCGCTGACCCATCTCGACCTTGGCCGCCCCGTAGTCCACGTCGCCCTCGATCGGGAACCACAAGGCGAACGCCGACGCGGCGTGCTTGCCGGCGGGCGCGAGGTCGGGGTCGTTCTGCGAGGGAACCTGGAAGACGACGGTCGGGTCGGCGGGCACGACCCCACGCCGGCAGTCCTCCCACTGCTGCTGGACTTCTTCGGGCGTGCAGAAGATGCCGATCGACGCCTGCATGCTCGGCTCGTTGAGCATCTCGTACGGGGCGACGAATTCGGGCGCCTCGTCCAGCGCGAAGTGCATCTGAATGTAGCTGCCGCGGTGGTCGATTCGCGCGTAGCGTTCGCGGATGTCGGCGGGTAGCGCCGCGGGATCGATCAGGTCGTTGACGGTCAGGTCGGGCGCCAGCGCCGAGATGACGATTGGCGCAGTCACGGTGTCGCCGGCCTCGGTGCGCACCCCGCCGACCTTTCCATCGCTCACCAGGATTTCGGTGACCTTGGTGCGCAGCCGCACCTCGCCGCCGCCCCGCTCAAGCACGTCGACCAGATGCGCAGTGAGCGCGCCGATTCCACCGCGCAGTTTCTTCATCTGCATGGTGGCGCCGTCGGGCACCCCCAGCCCGAACGCCAACGCGGCCGCGCTGCCCGGGGTGGCGGGCCCGCGGTACAGCGTGTTGACCGCCAGCACCGTCATCGAGCCGCGCAGCGCGCCGTGCTTCTCGCGGTCGGGCAGGTAGCGGTCCAGCACGTCGGTGACCGAGCCGAACAGCATTTCATCGATCGCCGAACGCTCGAATTCGTTTGTGGCACAGGCGTACATCTCGTCCAGGGTTTTGGGCGGCGCGCCGGCGTCGAAGCGGCCGAGCGCCCGCGTGGGCGCCATGGCCCAGGCCATCAGTCCCGCCATGCCGTTGACGGCTTCGGCGCCGTGCACCTCGTTGAGGTGGGTGAACAACTTGATCGGGTCGCTGTACTGGATCATCGGATCGTCGCCGACTCCGCGCAGCGCCACCGACATCACGTCCAGGTCGATGGTGGGTATCGAGTCCAGGCCGAGCTGTTCGCGAACCACTGGCGCAGTGGGGAATTGCACGGAGCCGGCGATCTCGAAGTGATAGCCGTCGAACAGTTCCACGGTGGACGCCATTCCACCGGCGTACAGCTTCGATTCCAGGCAGACGGTCCGCAGACCGGCCTGTTGCAACAGCACCGCGGCGGCCAGACCGTTGTGTCCGGCACCAATCACGATCGCGTCGTAGTCGGTCATCTGCTCGCACCTCTCCGCTCTGCTGAGCAGGCTGGCAGGGATGAGCAGTTTTGTCAATTATGACGAAACTTGGCCTGACCACGCCCCGGTGATGCCAGCGCGCAGCGTCTCCAGCGCGAGGTGGCAGACGCGGGCCAACTCGCCCAGCGAGCGGTCGCCGCCGAGCATCCAGACCTCCATTGCGCCGAACACCGCCGCGGCGATGCTGCGCGCCGTCACGGCAAAGCGCACCCGATCGTCTGCGGCCGGATCGGACGTACCGCTTCGTCGTTGCAACTGGGTCACGATCGCGTCGGCGAAGTCGGCCTGCACATCCCGAATGTGGCGCACGATCCGGCCCGGGTCGATCTCGTCATCACGCAATGCGGCGATTTTGCTAACGGCGTCAACGTCATACGGGAAGGCGAAGATCGCGGACTGTACCGAGTCGATGATCGATTCGGCTGCCGGCCTGTCGTTCAGGGCCGCCCGAAACCAGTTCAGCCCGGTGTAGTCGGCGAACAGCAAGTCATGCTTGGACGAGAAGTGCCGATAGAACGTGCGTAGCGTGACGCCGGCGTCACCGGCGATCTGCTCGGCTGACGTGTCCTCGACGCCCTGGGCCAGGAATCGCACCACCGCGGCCTGTCGCAGCGCCTCACGGGTGCGCTCGCTACGCGCGGTCTGCGCCGGCCGGATCACCTCTGTAAATTACCCCAGAACCTGTTCTGTCAATATTGACAAAACTTTGACGTCGGGGTGACACTGCGGCGATGGTCTCAATCGTCGTCCACTTCCTCCTCGGGCTTGCCTGCATCGCCTGGATCATCGCGTCGAATCCGAAGGTCTACGCCAAGCCGGCCAGCGGCGGGTGGCTATCTCCACTGGAATGCGTGTATTACGCCGCGGGCATCGCGTCGATCGCGTTCGGTTACTGGTTCAACATCCATTTCGTACTCGACGCGCACGGGCAGGGAAACCTCATCTCGGGGCCGGCCAGCTATCCGGAATTCATCAAAGGACAGTTCGCCACCCCGGCGTGCGGCTCGGGCAACCAGGACTACATGATCGCGAATGTCATTCTGATGCCGGTGTTTACGATCATCGACGGCTACCGGCGGGGGCTGCGCCGCCCGTGGCTGTTCTTTCTTTCCAGTTTCTTCACCAGCTTCGCGTTCCCGTTCGCCTTCTACTTCGCCACCATCGAACGGCAGCGGCGTCATGCGCAAAGCGCCAGCGCCGCAACACCTGTCAGCGCCTGACCGTCGATCGCCGCTAAGCGCTGACGCCGTCTCGGTAGTCGGTTTCGTCCTCGGCGAGGGTCAGCGGCGGCGGCCATTCGTGGTGGCGCGCCTGGTTGCCGCCGCGCCGTTTGGCCTTGTACATCGCGGCATCAGCGGCTGACACCAACTCCGTGAGCAGGTCCCCGCTCTGATCGCTCCGGTCGGCGGGGTGGAGTCCGGCCGTGCCGATGCTGGCGGTGATGCCGAAGGGCAGAGCGGCGATGACATTGCACAGTTCCTGCGCTTTGCGGCCCACTTGGTCGGGTTCCCAGATGTCGGCGATGACGAATTCTTCGCCGCCCGATCGGCAGATGACGGCGGCGTCGTCGTTGGTGTCACGCAGCGCCCGCGCGACCGAGACGAGCGCGTCGTCGCCGGTGCTATGCCCGTAACTGTCGTTGAGCTGTTTGAAGCGGTCCAGATCAATGACGGTGATCACGAGGTGGTCCCGCTGATCGCGAGCCCGCTCCAGCCGCGCCTTGCCGCGCCGATGAAATGCCCGCCGGGTCAGCAGGCCGGTCAGCTGGTCACGTTCGGCCCGCACGGCGTCGCTGCCCAGGACATGGGTCACCACCTGAATTCCGAACGGCACAATGAGCGTCAGCAGGATCAGCAGCATGTACGACGACAGACCGGCCACGATGTTGTATCGCATGGTCGCGCGGAAGGCTTCGACCGCCCCGACCGTGCTGGCCACCATGAAGTGCGCCGTCAGGAGTCGCGGAGTGTGGAACAGCGCGATGTAGCTGGCGGTAGCCGAGAACGCGGTGCAGGTCAGCAGGGCGAACACGATGTGATGTTGGGCCAGCGTGATCAGCGCGATGCTCGCAGTTGCCAAGGCGGCGAACCAAATAGCTTCGGCGCGGGTCGGCATGCGCACCGCCCACAACAGGGCCCCGGCACCGGCCCCGAACGCTGCGGCCAGGGTGCAGATCAGCGGAACCGCCGCCGTGCGGGCCCATCGGGGTCCAGATCGTTGCGAGCGCGACGACGGCCAATCCGCCCGCGATCGCGGAGATGACACCTCGCGTGAGGGCGTCCATGCTACGAGCCGCCAGGTGCAAGCTCAGCCGGTCATAGTGATCGGACTGGCGCCACCAGAGCCTGAGCCAACCCATCGCGTTCACACACCTCCGACGCGGTTGCCCCTGCTATGTCCATGGGACGTCGGACCATAGACGATAGCGCAGCAATGGAACCATCTTCCGATCTCTGCTGCCAACGTTCTCGGCAGAGCGATCCGGTGGGCTCGAGCACCTCGGAACCGACGAACGGCACCAGCGCCGCAGGAATCCGCACTGCCGCCTAGATTTCGCGCGGCCTGACCCTGGTGGCCGCCTCGACCGCGTTGCGCCGTGCGGTGTCCAGGTTTTCGTCGTAGGCCAGTGCGACACCCATGCGCCGCTTGACGAAGCTTTCCGGCTTTCCGAACAGACGCAGGTCGGTGCGCGGCACCCGCAGAGCTTCGTCCACGCCGTCGAAGACCACGCCCGCGGCGTCCACACCACCGTAGATCACCGCGCTGGCGCCCGGGGTCTTACTCGTGGTGTCAACCGGAAGCCCGAGAATGGCCCGGGCATGCAGCTCGAATTCGTTCTGCCACTGGGTGATCATCGTGACCATGCCGGTGTCGTGCGGTCGCGGGCTGACCTCGCTGAACCACACCTGGTCGTCCTTGACGAAGAGCTCGACCCCGAAAATTCCCTGTCCACCCAGCTTTTCGGTGACGGTGCGGGCTATTCGCTGCGCGTTGTCGAGCGCGGCGGCCGACATCGGGTGTGGTTGCCAGCTCTCGACGTAGTCGCCGCTGACCTGCCGGTGGCCGATCGGTGCACAGAACTGAGTGGCCACCTCACCGTCCTCGCCGCGCGCCCGGACGGTCAATAGTGTTATCTCGTAATCGAAGTCGATAAAACCCTCGATGATCACGCGGCCGTGGCTGACTCGGCCACCGGCCATCGCATGGGCCCAGGCCGCCTCGACGTCGTCAGGTCCGTCGAGCTTGCTCTGACCCTTGCCAGAGCTGCTCATCACCGGTTTGACGACGCAGGGGTAGCCGATGGCGTCGGCGGCCGCCTGCACTTCGGCCTGCGAGTCGCAGAACCGGTACGGGCTGGTGGGCAAGTCGAGGGTTTCGGCGGCCAGCCGCCGGATACCCTCGCGGTCCATGGTCAGCCGGGCCGCCAGTGCGGTGGGGATCACCCGTACGACGCCGGCCTCTTCCAGCTCCTGCAGCGCCTCGGTGGCGATGGCCTCGATCTCGGGAACGACGATGTCCGGTCGTTCGGCCTCAATCAGCGCCTTGAGCTGGTCGGGATCCGACATCGTGATGGTCCGCGCGTGGTGGGCGACCTGCTGCCCCGGCGCGTCGTCGTAGCGGTCGACGGCGATGGTCTCCACGCCCAGGCGCTGCAGCGCGATTACTACCTCGCGGCCGAGTTCGCCCGAGCCGAGCAGCATGACCTTGGTCGCGGTCGGCGACAGCGGGGTTCCGATGGTGGTCATCAGTTACGCGGTTCCAGCACCTCAGTGCCGACGAAGGGCACCAGCGCGGCAGGAATCCGCACGCTGCCGTCGGGCTGCTGATGGTTCTCCAAGATGGCGACCAGCCAGCGGGTGGTGGCCAGCGTCCCGTTGAGGGTCGCCGCGATCTGCGGCTTGCCTGATTCGTCGCGATAGCGGGTGGCCAGCCGACGGGCCTGGAAGGTGGTGCAGTTCGACGTCGACGTCAGCTCGCGGTACGCCTGCTGGGTCGGCACCCACGCCTCGCAGTCGAATTTGCGTGCCGCCGACGAGCCGAGATCGCCTGCGGCAACATCGATTACCCGATAGGGCACCTCGATGCGGGCCAGCATCTCACGCTGCCAGCCCAGCAGCCGCTCGTGTTCGGCCTCGGCTTCGGCGGGGTCGCAGTAGACGAACGCCTCGACCTTGTCGAACTGGTGCACCCGGATGATGCCGCGGGTGTCTTTGCCGTAGCTGCCGGCTTCCCGGCGAAAGCACGACGACCACCCGGCGTAGCGCTGCGGCCCACCGGAGAGGTCCAGGATCTCGTTCGAGTGGTAGCCCGCGAGTGGGACCTCCGAGGTGCCGACCAGATAGAGGTCGTCGGCCTCGACCCGGTAGACCTCGTCGGCGTGTGCGCCGAGGAACCCGGTCCCCGACATCACCTCCGGGCGCACCAACACCGGCGGGATGATCGGCACGAAGCCGTTGTCTGCGGCCAGCCGGATCGCCATGTTCAACAGGCCCAGCTGCAGCAGCGCACCCTGGCCGGTCAGGAAGTAGAACCGCGAACCGGAAACCTTGGCGCCGCGTTCCATGTCGAGCAGGCCCAGGGCTTCGCCGATCTCGAGATGGTCTTTGGGGTTGTCGATCGCGGTCGGTTCGCCGACGACATCGAGGACGGCATAGTCGTCCTCGCCGCCGGCGGGAACGCTGTCGATGATCACGTTCGAAATGGCCATGTGCGCGGCGACGAACGCCGTTTCCGCCTCGGCCTGCTGCGCCTCCGCCGCTTTGACGTCCTCGCCGATCCCGCGGGCCTGCTCTAACAGCGTCGGCCGTTCCTCGGGCGACGCCTTGCCGACCTTCTTGCTGGCCGCCTTCTGCTCGGCGCGCAGCGTGTCCGCGGTCGCGATCGCCGATCGGCGGGCGGTGTCGGCCGCCAGCAGCGTGTCGACCAGCGTCGGGTCCTCGCCCCGCTTCGTCTGCGACTCACGCACGGCGTCCGGATTTTCCCGGAGCAACTTCAGGTCGATCACGGGCTAGAACCATACGCGGTGCGCGCGTTCGACAGCCTCAACCATTTCACTTCTGTAACAGCCGTCACGTTCCAGAGTTCGCCTGTCAGAATGGAGGCGATGTGGCATCAATCCGATCGACACGAGCACGACGCCATGGGTGCGTCGGCGGCCCTGGGCCCTAGTCGTCGGCTGCCCCGCGTCCACTGGTGGAACTCCCTGAACGGGACGCTGCAGGCCTCGGCGACCCGGCGAGCGTTGCTGCTCACCGCGCTGGGCGGTCTGCTGATCGCCGGGCTCGTCACCGCCCTGCCGATCGGCGGTGGCCCCGGCCGGTTGGCCGGCTACATCGACCCGGTTCCGCCGACCGGCGCAAAAGGCAACGACGCGTTCAACCGCGCGGCCAGCGGCAACTGCCTCATGTGGCCGGACCGGATGCCCGAGGCCGCCAGCGTCGTCGACTGCAAGGACGACCACCGCTTCGAGGTCTCCGAGTCCATCGACATGCGCACCTTCCCCGGCTCTGAGTACGGCCCGTCCGCCCCGCCACCCACCGCCACCCGCATCGAACAGATCAGCCAGGAGCAGTGCGAGTCGTCAGTACGCCGCTATCTCGGGGCCAAATTCGACCCGAACAGCAAATTCGTCATCAGCATGTTGTGGTCCGGCGACAAGGCGTGGCGGCAATTCGGCGAGCGACGGATGCTGTGCGGCCTGCAATTGCCGGGCGCCGGCAACCAACAGGTCGCCTACAAGGGCAAGGTCGCCGACGTCGACCAGTCCAAGGTCTGGCCGGACGGCACCTGCCTGGGCATCGACCCCGCCACCAACCAGCCCACCGACATCCCGGTCGACTGCGCCGCCCCGCATGCGATGGAAGTGACCGGCACGGTCAACCTGCTGGCCCGGTTCCCCGAAGGATTGCCACCGGAGCCCGAGCAGGACGGCTTCATCAAGGAGTCCTGCACCAAACTGACCGAGGCCTACCTCGCGCCGGTGCAATTGCGCAGCACCACACTGACGCTGATCTACAGCACGCTGTCGCTGCCGAGTTGGTCGTCGGGCAGCCGGCAGGTCGCCTGCAGCATCGGCGCGACCCTGGGCAACGGGGGTTGGGCGACGCTGCTCAACAGCGCCAAGGGCGCGCTGAAGATCAACGGTCAGTCCCCGATTCCGCCACCCGACATTCCGCAGGAGCGGCTGAACCTGCCGCCGATTCCGACTGGTCCGACGGCGCCGGACACCCACGGCGGCGGAGGCGCCTCGTCGACCGGATCGAACGGCTCGTCCAACGCGTCGGGAGCAAACGGGGCATCGGGAGCAAACGGGTCGTCGGGAGGATCGAGCAGCCAACGGCAGGGCAACCAGCACTTGCCGGGCCAGGCGCCGGCGCCCGCCGTGCCGCCTCCAGCGCCCGCCCCTGAACCCCAGGCCCCGGCTCCCGAGGCGCCGCCACCGTTCGGCGCACCGCCGCCGCCGCCAGCCCCGGAACCTCCGCCGCCACCACCGGGGCAGTAGCGGGGTGGCCGTTCGGATGGATCCGCAACGGTTCGACGAATTGGTGTCCGACGCGCTCGATCTGGTCCCACCGAAGTTGGCCGCTGTGATGGACAACGTGGTGGTGCTGGTTGCCGACCGTCACCCCGACGACGACGACCTGCTCGGGTTGTACGAAGGCGTGGCGCTGACCGAACGCGATTCGCACTATGCCGGGTCGCTGCCGGACACCATCACGATCTACCGCGACGCGCTGCTCGAGATCTGCGACGACGACGAGCAGGTCGTCGAGGAAGTCAAGATCACCGTGATGCACGAGATCGCCCATCATTTCGGCATCGACGACGAGCGGTTGCACGAACTGGGTTGGGCGTAAACGGGGTTAGCCCGGCGCGGCACCACGGACCTGTCGTCCGACGGTGCTATGACTGCGAGATGAACACGCGCTGCCGCGAATGCCTGGCAGGGTTGGAGCATTGTCACGGCGCACTCATTCGCCACCAGCTGCACCGGTCGGAGTGCACCGACGAGAACTGCGCCGGCCCGGAGCTGTTACTTCACGCGTTTGTGCTGGACTGCGAAGCGGTCGGCTGCGACTGCGCGAACGTCGACGCCCCATCGGCGCGGGCGATCTAACTCAGCCCATCGGGTCGGAGACCGATTCGGCCGCGACGTCGTCCGGCGCCAACTCGAACGGCGGCGTGTGGGCGCCCCACTGCGCACAGCTCCAGCCCCCTTCGGCCGCGGGCAACAACACCACAGCCTCGGTGTTGGCCAGGTGGTGTTCGAGGGCGAAGCTGCTGTCGACGTCGCCCAGCAGGGCACCGGTCAGCCGGATCGCCGCCCCGTGGCTGACGATGATGACGTCGCTGGTCCAGTTCTCGTCGTCGAGGTAGCGGACCCTCAGCTCATCCAGCACCGGCAGGTAACGCTCGAGCACCTGGTTGGCGCTTTCCCCGCCGGGCATCGACACGTCGCGCTCGCCGTGGAGCCAGCGCCGATAGGTCGCGTCGAACTCGTCCACGGCCTCCTGGTCGGAGCGGTTCTCCAGGTCACCGACCTGCACCTCGTGGATGCCGGTCACCTCCCTGGCGGGCACGTCGAGTTCGGCGCTGATCTCCGCCGCCGTCTGCGCCGCGCGGGTTGCCACCGAATGCAGCAACAGGCCCGGCACCGACGTGGCGGCTTTGGCGAAGGCGCGGGCCTGCTCGCGGCCCAGCTCCGTCAGATCGGCACCCGGCGGCCGGGTGTCGAGCCGCTTGTCGACGTTGGCAACCGATTGCCCGTGCCGCAGCAACACCAGTCGGCCGCTCATTGCGTCGACCCTCTGCGCAGCGCATCCAGCCAGCGCGCGGCCTCACCCAGCTGCGGCGGCGGGGCGCCGGCCACATCTCCGGTCGGCCAAGAACCCAGGTAGCGCACATCGGTACACCGCTGATGCAACGCCTTGAGTGCCTCGGCGACCGCATCGTCATCGAGATGTCCGACGCAGTCCACGAAGAACACGTAGGTGCCCAATTCCGTTCGGGTGGGCCGAGATTCGATGCGAGTGAGGTCGATACCGCGGATGCCGAACTCGGTGAGAGCCGAGACGAGCGCGCTCGGCGCGTTGGCGATCCGCAGCACCACCGACGTACGGTCGGCGCCAGTTCGGGCGGGCGGCGGGCCGGGCCGACCGGCCAGGACGAAGCGGGTGCGGGCGTTGGCCTCGTCGACCACGCCCTCGGCCAGCGTCGAGAGGCTCCGGTGTGCGACGGCCAGCGGGGAGCTCACCGCGGCGTCGACCAGTCCGTCCGCGACTTGCTGGGCCGCGTCGGCGTTGGAGATGGCCGGACGTAGTTCGGCGGCGGGCAGGTTGGCGGCCAGCCACTGCCGCACCTGTGCGGCGGCCACCGGGAAGGCGGCCAGCGTGCGGACGTCGTCAGCGGCGCGGCCGGGCTGGACAGCGATGCTGAACGCCACATCGAGCGTCAACTCCGCGAAAATCTGCAGCGGAGTCCCGATCGCCAGGCTGTCCAGCGTCGGCGTGATCGAGCCGTCGATCGAGTTCTCGATCGGCACACAGGCGAAGTCGGCCGCGCCGGCGCGTACCGCGTCGAGTGCGGCGATCGTGCTGTCCAGCGGCATCAGCTGCCAGGCACCCGACGGACACGGCGGCACCCACCCGGCACCGGTCATCTGCAACAACGCCGCTTCGGTGAAGGTCCCCGCCGGACCGAGATACGCGATGCTGGCCACGACCAACAACCCTATCGGGTCGTAGGCCTTGCGCCTTCCGACTGTATTTAGTTAAGTAAGCCTTACCTCACTTAGTTTCCTTCGCAAGCCAGGATGATCAACGATGACACTCGCTCACAGCCCGGCGCCGACGACGGCCGAGCGGATCCGCAGCACCTGCGTCCGCGCCGGTGGCGCGCTGCTCGCAGTCGAAGGCGCCGAGCCGCTCACCACTCCGCTGCACCACCTGCTGGCCGACGGCTCGTTTGCGGTCGGCGTGCCCGCCGGCGGCACAGTCGCCGAGCAGCTGACCGGTTCGGGCGCTTCGGGCACCCAGACCGTGCTCGAGCTTGCCGACTATGCGCCGTTGCCACTGCGCGAACCGGTCCGCTCGCTGGTATGGATCCGCGGGCGGCTGCACCAGGTAGCGGCAACCGAGGTGCGCGAGACGCTCGACCTGATCGCCGCCGAGCATCCACACCCCGCGCTGCTGCAGGTCCGGACCCCGAAATCTGGGCCGGTCGCCGACGGTGACACGCAGTACCTGCTGGCCCGCCTGGAGCTCGAGTCGGTGGTGGTCACCGACGCCACCGGCGCCGAGGCCGTTGACGCGGCGGCGCTGCTGGCCGCCCGGCCGGACCCATTCTGCGCCTTCGAGTCGTGCTGGATCCGCCACCTGGACACCGCTCACCGCGACGTTGTCGCGAGGCTGGCTTCCCGGCTACCGGCCCGGCTGCGGCGCGGCGGAGATGTACGCCCGTTAGGAGTCGACCGCTATGGCATGCGGCTGCGGGTGGAAAGCGCCGAAGGCGACCGCGACATCCGGCTGCCTTTTGGCACACCGGTCGACGACGTGGTCGGGCTCGGCAAGGCCATCCGCGTGCTGATGGGCTGCCCGTTCGGCCAGGGCGTCAGCGGCCTTTGGCCACGACGGGACTGAGCGGCCGGCGGCCGCCGGTTACCGTGTCGGAGTGGTCACGCCGCTGAGCAGTACCGAGCGCAGGCCGTTGCGTCTCGAGCTCGTGATCGCGCTCAGCGTGACCTTCGGCCTCAGCGCCGTGACGGCGGCCTTGCAGCTCGCCGATTCGGTGCTGCGTGGTCTGAGCGCACAACGAATCCCACTCAACCCCAAGCGGTCCTACTTCGACCTGATCGATCTCGGCCTCAACGCGACCGTCATCGTGCAGTTGGTCGCCTGGGGCGCGCTTGGCCTGTACCTGTTGTGGCGCACCGGGTTACCACCCGCCGGCGTCGGGCTGACGCGGTTCCGGTGGCGCCCCGACCTGCTCGGCGGCGTCGGACTGGCTGCCCTGATCGGGCTGCCCGGGCTGGCGCTCTACCTCGCGGCGCGGGCCTTGCACCTCAACGCCTCCGTCATACCGTCCGGTTTGGGGGACACCTGGTGGCGGGTCCCGATGCTGGTGCTCACCGCCTTCGCCGACGGCTGGGCCGAAGAGGTGATCGTCGTCGGCTATCTGCTCACCCGTTTAGGCCAGCTGGGCGTCGGACCATGGGGTTCCCTGGTCTGGTCGAGCCTGCTGCGCGGCGCGTATCACCTCTATCAGGGCTTCGGCGCGGGGCTGGGCAACATCGCGATGGGCCTGGTGTTCGGGTATGCCTGGCAGCGCACCGGCCGGCTGTGGCCGCTGGTGATTGCGCACGGTCTGATCGACACCGTGGCCTTCGTCGGGTACGCCCTGCTGGCCGGCCACCTGCGATGGCTGCACTGACGATGGACGACCACCGCCGGCAGAAGCGGACCCCGCCCCCGGGCGAAGCCCCACCAAGGCCGGTGTCGCCCAATCGCCGTGGCGCCGGCCGGCGGCAGACACCGCTTCCGTCGCCACGTCGCACGCCGCGGCCCAAAAGGGCTTGGCTTCAGGTGATTTCGTTGAGCTTGGTGATCGTCGTGCTACTGGGCAGTGCCGCGGTGCTGGGTGGTGCGTTGTGGCTGGAAACCGCTTTGCACCGCGAGTCGGCGCTGACGGACTACTCGGGCCGCCCGCCCGCCGCCCAGGGCAGCACCTGGTTGCTGGTCGGCTCCGACAGCCGCCAGGGTCTGACCATCGAACAGCAGCAGGCCCTGGCGACCGGCGGCGACACCGGTAACGGACGAACCGACACCATCATGTTGGTGCACGTTCCCGCGGTCGGGTCGAACGCCCCGACCACGATGGTGTCCATCCCCCGCGACTCGTATGTGCCGATCCCCGGGTATGGCCGCGACAAGATCAACGCGGCGTTCTCGATGGGCGGTGCGTCGCTGTTGGCGGAGACCGTCGAACAAGCCACCGGTCTTCGGGTCAACCACTACGCGGAGATCGGCTTCAGTGGATTCGCCGGCCTGGTCGACGGGCTGGGCGGGGTCACCGTCTGCCCGAAGGCGCCGATCGACGACCCGTTGGCCGGCATCAACCTGCCCGCCGGGTGCCAGAAACTGGAGGGCCGTGACGCGCTCGGCTACGTCCGCAGCCGGGCCACCCCGCGCGCCGACCTGGATCGGATGGTCGACCAGCGGCAGTTCATGTCGGCGCTGCTGCATCGCGCGGTCAGCCCGACGGTCTGGCTCAATCCCTGGCGGTGGTACGCGGTGCCGCACGCGGCCGTCGCCGCTCTGACCGTCGACCACGGCGATCATGTCTGGGACCTGGCCCGGCTGGCCTGGGCGCTACAGGGCTCTCCGGCCGAATTGACCGTGCCGATCGGGCAATTCACCAGCTCCAGCTCCGGGTCGGTCGTGGTGTGGGATCACGAGAAAGCGGCCGCATTGTTCGACGCCTTGGCGGCCGACCAACCGATTCCAGCGAGCGTGCTCGGCCAACAGCCGTAGGCCGCCAGTCACCGGCGCAGAAAATGGCTAGTGCGGGTCGGCGCCGGTCAGGCCGTCTTCCAGCCAGGCTTTGGCCCGGCCCGGATAGTTGGTGGCCATCCAGGCCACCCCGATGTCCCGGCAGAAGCGGACGTCGTCGTAGTCGTCGACGGTCCAGCAATACAGCGCCCGGCCTTGCGCTGCGGCCCGGTCGACGAGCTCGGGGTGCTCGCGTAAGGAGGCGATCGACGGCCCTACCGCGGTAGCGCCGATCGTGCTGGCCGCACTGCTGGACAGGTATCGGTGGTTGCGACCGAGCAACACCGTCGGCAGCAGCGGCGCCGCCCGCCGGACCCGCCACAGTGCCGAGGAGGAGAACGACATCACCACCGCGCGGGACCGATCGGCGGACGCGGGCGAGGCGATTCCGAAGCGGTGCAACAACGCCAGGACTTTGCTTTCGACCAGCGCGCCGTAGCGCACGGGGTGTTTGGTCTCGATGAAGATCTTCACCGGCCGCTTCCAATCCAGCACCAGCGAGACCAGGGCGTCCAGCGTCAACAGCCCGGTGTCGCCGTGGGTGCCGTCGGCGCGCCAGCTCCCGTGCCAGGAACCGAATTCCAGCTCACGCAGCTGCGCCAGCGTCATCATGCTGACCAGACCCGCGCCGGTGGACGTCCGGTCGAGCTTGCGGTCGTGCACGCAGACCAGATGCCCGTCGCGGGTGAGCCGGACATCGCATTCCACGCCGTCGGCGCCCTCGCGAAGAGCGAGATCGTAGGCGGCCAGCGTGTGTTCCGGACGGGACGCCGAGGCCCCGCGGTGTGCGACTACAAAGGGATGCCGAGAGTCCACGTCCTCGGCGTGCGTCATATCCCTATGCTGCCGGTTCCTGACCCGGCAGCTCAACCGCTGCAGCGGATTCCGTCGCAGCGACCAGATCTTCGTCGTCGTTCGCCACCACAACCCAGCGGTGAGCGGGTCGCTCGACAGGCTTGCGCTCGAATACCTCGAACAGCTTCGCCGTCGCCAGCACCGCGGCCAGCGCGATCAGGTAAGCGACGATCATCGCCACGGTGTTGTTCGCGATGCCCTGGGAATCCTGGGCCCCGCTGGTGATCGAGGCGAACACCGACGTCAGGCTGCTGAGCAGCCACATCAGCCACCAGCCCCAGATCAGCGAACGGAATTGGAGGTAGTGGTCTTCGGTCTTGGCCAGCTCGATGACGTAGACCAGCGCCCAGACCGAGGCCAGCAGCGGCAGGCAACAGAACATCACGCAAGCGGCCATCAACGCCCAACTGGCCGAGTGGCCGGTCGTCACGGTGACCACGGCGAACGTGATCGCCAGCGCTACCGCGGCCGAGGGCGGCAGCAGCATGCCCGCCCACAGTGCCCGGCGTGTTCGAGATTCCGACCGGCCCGCGTGCTCGAACGCCGCAGACCGTCGGGCGATCAACCATCGCGTCGACAGATACGCGCACGTCATGACCGCGGCGACGGCGGCCAGGCTCGCCAGCACGCAGAGCAGCGCCGCCGCATCGGCGACCATCCAGTTCAGCAGGGTGTTGCGATTGATGACCAGCAGCAGGTAGCGAAGCAGATGTACCAGGGCGGCCGCACCCAGGGCGACCGCGGCCACGAAGAACGCAGTGCGCACCCGCTCGGGGCTCGGCGCCTCCCTCCGGACACGGCCGGGGCCGGCGTCGTAATCGACGCGCTCCACCAGTCCCCAGCGCGGAATCGACAGGTAGCGCGGGGTCGGCCCGAGCGGACGGCGGCGGCGGCGCGGCGGTGGCGGCGGGCCAGGACGCACGGCGATCCATCGATAACCGGGTGGCAGCCGGGGCCCGCTACGTGGGCCCGCGCTCCACCCGGCGTTGGCGGCCATCGGCTGTGGTGGCGCCGTTGCAGTCGGCGCCAACAGCGTTCCGTTGCAACGCGGGCACCACGAACGCTGCTTGTCACGCACATTCCAGCGTGTGCCGCACTGGGAGCACACTTGGATCATCGGCGCCGCTCCTCCTCATCGCTGCGCTCTGCATCGTCGCCGGCGCGGATCATCGGCGCCGCTCCTCGCTCATCGCTGCGCTCTGCATCGTCGCCGGCGCGGATCATCGGACCAGCCTAGCGGGCGTATCGGGTGCGTTGATGGCAGCGCAGCCTTGCTCAGATGCTTCCCGGACCGCCGTCGTCGGTGACCACTGGGCGACCGGCAGCAGCCCAGGCCAGCATGCCGCCGTCGACGTTGATGGGTTCGAAGCCGTCGCGGGCCAGGAATTCGGCGACCTTGGCGGATCGGCCGCCGGCCTTGCAGATGACGTACAGCGTCGCCGACCGATCGATCTCGGCGACGCGGGCGGGCACCTGAGCCATCGCGATGTGCTGCGCGGCGGCGGCGTGGCCGCGATTCCACTCGTCGTCCTCGCGCACATCCAGCAACACTTCGTTAGGCCCGAATTCAACGGGCAGTTCACCGATGGTGATCTGTGCGATCAACGGTCCTGAGCTCACGCCGTCGATCTTGGCATGCCCGGGTCCGCTCCGCGAAGGCCGACGTCTAGCTAAAACCGGGTATCCACAGTTTCCACAGGTTTATCCACAAGCGGCGGCGGGTGCCATTTCCGCATTCAGGCACGGTGGCGCGCCCGCGCCGGCTTACCGGCTGTGGATAACCACCGACCGTAACCGGATCGTGATCGACAGGCCCGCCAGACGTTCAGCGAATTCTTAGTAAGACTCACGATCTACCGCCGGATGCCCCGTATGGGAGATGTCACAGGCTTTACGGCCGTGTCGCTGCCCGGCGGCCAATTGGGCAGGCCGCTTATTCGGCACGCGGAAAACATTATCTCCAGCAACAATCTGCTGGTCAGCGCACCGCTGTCGACTCAATTTTTCAGGCGGTACATGAAGGGTTATGATCGCGATCAGCGAGATCTTTTGTGACTCATCTCACTGGGGGACTAGTTGGACAAGCAGGCCGGAGCAATTTGATGACGACGCAACCGTTTGGACCGCAGTCGGCGACCTCGTCGTCGCACTGGTACACGACGTCGGCGACGTGCAATCGCTCCTACTTGCTTGCCGGCCTTCGTGCCGGCCTGATCGCCCTGGTTCTGCTGGCGGTTCTTGCCGTCATCGTCTGGTTCTGACGTCAACCCACGGGGTACCCGCTGCGTAACCGTTCTTGCGGCGTGCGCGGCGATGGAGCAGGGTTGATCAAGACAAAGCCGACCCGCCGCCAACAGCCTGCGAGCGGCCCGTCAGAGTAGATCGGAAACGATCATCACCAGGAAGGAACCGCGTGTCTGATTACACCTTGCCCGATTTGGACTGGGACTACGGAGCCCTGGAACCCCACATCTCGGGTGCAATCAACGAGCTTCACCATGACAAACACCACGCCACCTACGTCAAGGGCGCCAACGACGCGGTCGCGAAGCTCGAAGAGGCGCGCAGCAAGGACGACCACTCCACGATCCTGCTGAACGAGAAGAACCTGGCCTTCAACCTCGCCGGCCACGTCAACCACGTCGTGTGGTGGAAGATCTTGTCCCCCAACGGTGGTGACAAGCCGACCGGTGACCTCGCCGCTGCTATCGACGACGCCTTCGGATCGTTCGACAAGTTCCGCGCGCAGTTCAGCGCGGTGGCCAATGGCATCCAGGGCTCGGGCTGGGCGGTGCTCGCCTACGACAGCCTGGGTGACCGCCTGCTGACGTTCCAGGTGTACGACCACCAGACCAACTTCCCGCTGGGCGTCGTTCCGGTCCTGCTGCTCGACATGTGGGAGCACGCCTTCTACCTGGACTACAAGAACGTCAAAGCCGACTACACCAAGGCGTTCTGGAACGTGGTGAACTGGGAAGAGGTGCAGAAGCGTTACGCCGAGGCCACTTCGAAGGCCAAGCACCTGATTGCCAACTGATTTCAGCTGAACTCAGCACATTTGGGGCGTTGCGCTATTTGCGCGGCGCCCCGAATGCTGTTTCGGCCAAGTTTCGTTTCCGCATTCGTTGCCGTCGGGTGCCCGTGTCCGCTTGCGAGGGCTGCCACGCTGCCGCATGCTGAGCGGATCGACCCACCGGCGTATCGCTGGATAGCCGAATCAAGAGTGGCGGAGGGCGAAATGGGAAGTGCTGCAGGCCGGGCCGTCGAAGTGGCGCCCTTCCATTCTCGTGGTGCCCTGAAAGGCTTTGTGATTTCCGGCCGCTGGCCCGATTCGACCAAAGAGTGGGCGCAACTGTTGATGGTTGCGGTCCGGGTCGCGTCGCTGCCCGGATTGCTGGATACCACAACGGTATTCGGCGTTCGCGAGGAACTGCCGGAGGTGCCCGTGCCCGGCACGGTCGGCCTGGTGCTTGCGGAAGGCCCGGTCGTCGGCGAATCCGCGATCCGGCCGGGCTACTTCGCCGACCATCAACCGCCCGCGCTATTGATGCTGCACCCGCCGTCGGAGACGACGCCTTCGCTGCCCGAATGCAATGGCGCGGCCTCGGGATGCGTGTTGTTGCCCGGTTTGCCGCATCTGGGACTTGAACACCGGGCGGCCTGGGTGGAGGCGGAGGCCGACGGCACGATCACATCGATGGTCAGCCGAGTCGGTGTCGACCCGATCAGCCACCCCGACACAGCAATCTTGGCGATGCTGCTCGCCGCGTAGGCATTCCGTTATCCGGAAATCCCACGGCCGCGCTCTAGGCCGGGTTTTCTGGGCCCTCGACCGCGTCGACCGGCAGTCTGGACTCTTCGTCTAACATGCGCCTAATATCGTCCCGACACACGTCGGTGAATGCGGGTTCACAGCCAACTCGATGGCGCCCTACAGCAAATCGACTTTAGGCCGAGGAGGCGCGCTGTCTTGATAGCCATGAAGGCACCTGCGCGCGCCTGCCGTACCGCCAATAGTCTTCCAAGCGATGAAAGCCCACGCAATTTCCTTAAAATCTCATGTGTATAGCCTGTATAACGCCATCATGCCTTAAGGATCTCGAAGCCTATAGCCACATATATCGCTAGCGTCAATTTACCCTGAGTTTCGCACTTGGTTGCGACGATAAGTCTGGCTACGATGGTCAGCAAATACTTTGCAGCAGTTTACGATCTGCCCAACCCGGTGGAGGTCATATCGATGAGCACGACGTTTTCCGCCCGTCTGAACCGCCTGTTCGACACGGTTTATCCGCCCGGGCGAGGGCCGCATACCTCGGCGGAAGTCATCGCAGCGCTCAAGTCGGAGGGGGTCACAATGTCGGCTCCGTATTTGTCGCAGCTACGTTCTGGCAACCGCACCAACCCCTCATCGACCACCATGGCCGCCCTGGCGAATTTCTTTAGGATCAAACCCGCCTACTTCACCGACGACGAGTACTACGAGAAGCTCGAAAAGGAGCTGTCGTGGTTGCTGGTCATGCGCGATGAGGGCGTTCGCCGGATCGCGATGGGCGCCAGCGAGCTGTCGGCGGAGTCGAGGGAAGACGTCGTCCACCGGGTCGACGAGCTTCGCCGCAAGGAGCACCTGGACGCCTGACAGCGGTCGGCCCGACCGACACGGTTAGGGTTGGCCCATCGATGCCACACCGGCACCGCGACCGTCGACGACATTCCGGGGAGGTAGCGCGCGAATGGGCCTGTTCGGCAAGCGAAAAACCCGCGCAACCCGTCGCGCCGAGGCTCGCGCGATCAAGGCCAAAGCCAAGCTCGAGGCCAAGCTGTCAGCGAAGAATGAAGTCCGTCGGTTCAAGGCCGCGCACAAGGCCGAGACCAGGGCCCTCCGCGAGAAGCTGAAGACGCAGCGCGCGAGCGACCAGACCGCGCTGAAGGTCGCCGAGGCGAACTTGAAGGCGGTACGCGAGGGAGCACTCTTGTCGCCAACCCGGATTCGTCGGCTGCTGACCGTGTCCCGGCTGCTCGCGCCGGTCCTGGTGCCGGTGGCCTACCGCGTCGCCATCGCGGCGCGCGGGCTGATCGACCAGCGCCGAGCCGACCAACTCGGGGTCCCCTTGGCGCAGATAGGCCAGTTCTCCGGAGACGGCGGCCGGCTGTCGGCCCGCATCGCCGGAGCCGAGAAGTCGCTGCGGACCGTGCAGAGCAACAAGCCCAAGGACGCAGAGACCAGGCAATTCGTCGACGCCATCTCCGCACGGCTCGCCGACCTTGCGGCCGCCGTGACCGCTGCCGAGAACATGCCCACCGCCCGGCGTCGCGGCGCGCATGCGGCGATCATCCGGCAACTCGACGAGGTCGACGCCGACCTGATGGCTCGCCTCGGATTGACCTGAAGCCCGGCCCTTCCCAGACAGGAGCTGCTACCCCGATGCCCTTTCCCCGCAGGATCATTCGACGCAGCCTGATCGGAACAGCCGCTGCTGCGCTGCTCTGCCTCGGCCCGGCCGCCGCGGCGTCGGCACACATTCAGGCCAGCAGCGACGCCGCCAGCCGCGGCGGCTACGCGACGATCAGCTTCCAGGTGCCCAATGAGTCGACGACCGGTGCAGCCACCACCGCGCTGACCATCGAGCTGCCCAACGTCACCGCGGTGCGGGCCGAGGCCAAGCCCGGGTGGACCGCAAAGACGGACCGCGACGGCGACAAGGTCCGCTCGGTGACATGGACTTCGGCGCCCGACGGCGGCATTCCGGCCGACCAGTTCGACGTCTTCCAGATCGCCGCGAAGCTTCCCGACGCCGACTCCGTCAGCTTCCCGGCGACCCAGACCTACGCCGACGGCGCGGTGGTGAAGTGGGATCAGCAGTCGGCGCCCGGCGGCGCCGAACCGGAACATCCCGCACCGACGCTGACGCTGGGCGTTTCGGCGGCGAAGCCCGACCATCACGCGGCCCCGACGGCGTCAGCCGCGCCCACAGCCACCGCGACCCCGGCAGAACCGCAGCCGCGCAAGGTAGTGGACAACACCAGCCGAATCCTCGCCGGAGCCGCCTTGCTCGTCGGCGCCCTAGGTGTGGGCCTCGCCCTGGTCGTGCGCCGACCGTGATCCTTCGGGCTCACCTCGTCGTGGCCGCGCTGCTGCTGTCTGCGGCCGCGTTCATGACGACGCTGACGGCGGGCGCAGCCAGCGCCCACGCCGCGCGGGTGTCGGCCGACCCGGCCGACAACGCCACCGTCAACGCTGGTCCCGTCCGGGTCAGCGCGACCTTCAACGAGGACCTACAGACCACGTTCGCGGCGATGACGGTGGTCGGCCCGGACGGTCATCTGTGGGCGGCCGGCGACCCGCAGGTGCACGGCACCGTCGTCAGCGTCGGCGTACGCCCGCTGGGCCCGATCGGCAACTACACGGTCAACTACCGCGTGACGTCGGCGGACGGCCATGTCGTCGCGGGGTCGTGGTCGTTCCGACTGACCCTGCCTGGAACCGGCACACCGGGCCCATCGGCACAGGCCTCCGGCGACTCGCCGGATGACCTCCCGATCTGGCCTTTCGTCCTGGGCGCGGTCATCCTGGTCGGCGGTGGAGCGTTATGGGCCATGCGAGACAGATCCTGACGGGGCCGGACCATCGACCGCGAAGCCAGTTTCGCGGCGCTGGCATGATGGATGTGCCCCCTCCGGTGTACGCGACAGGAAACGGCAAAGGAGCAGCCGGATGGCAGACCCGCAGGATCAACCGCACGACACACCCGACCCCGCACCCGAACCGCCCCTGAGCGCGCCCACACCATCGCAGCCAGCGCAGCCGCCCGCGGACACGTCACTCCCGGCTCCTGCCCCCGAGGCAGCGGACAAGCCCGCGGAGCACACTCCCGAGAAAAAGGCGCCGGCCAAGAAAGACGCCAAGAAAGCCGCGCCGGCAAAAGCCGCAAAGAAGACGCCAGCGGCCAAAAAGACGCCAGCGAAAAAGACTTCTGCCAAAAAAGCTCCCGCGAAGAAGGCGCCGGCCAAGAAGGCCGCTGCCAAGAAGATCGCCCCGGCAGCGCCGGAATCCAACGGACAGCTTGCCGCGGCGGCGAAAGATGCTGCGGCACATGCTAAATCAACGGTGGAAGCGGCCCGCAACCCGTTGCCCAGTCAAGTCGCGCCGGTGGCGGCGACCCGATTCCCGGTGCCGGTCGCGGTGGCCATCGCGATCAGCCTGCTGGCGGTGTTACTGGTGCGCCGCCTCCGCCAGCAGGACGAGTGACGATGATTAGCATGTCCCGGTGACTTTGATATTCCGCCCTACCGCCGACCTCGTCGACGACATCGGGCCCGACGTCCGCAGCTGCGACCTCCAATTTCGGCAATTCGGCGGGCACACCGAATTCGCCGGGCCGATCAGCACCGTGCGCTGCGACCAGGACAACGCGCTGCTGAAGTCGGTGCTATCGGAAGCCGGCGACGGCGGCGTGCTGGTGATCGACGGGGGTGGCTCGCTGCACACGGCGCTGGTAGGCGACCTGATCGCCGACCTCGCCCGCTCCAACGGCTGGGCCGGGTTGATCGTCAATGGTGCGGTGCGCGACGCCGCGGCCCTGCGTGACCTTGAGCTCGGCATCAAGGCGCTCGGTACCAATCCGCGCAAGAGCAGCAAGACCGGCGCCGGTCGGCGCGATGTCACCGTGAGCCTCGGCGGGGTGGAGTTCATTCCAGGTGACATCGCCTACAGCGACGATGACGGCATCGTCATCGTCGCCGCGGCAGACACCAGCGGGTAGGTCTCCGAACTAAACCGCCAGGGCAGCAGGCTTTTTGGCGAACTGCAGAGCTTCGTCATCGACCTTGCCGCGCCGGATCAGCTGCAAGTCCATGAAGTAGTTCTGCTTGAGCCGCCACGGCGAGACGTGACCGGCCTTCGGCAGGTAGTCCAGGGCACGCAGCACGTAGCCCGGGGTGAAGTCCATCAGCGGACGCTCGTCGACCGAGTTGCCCGGGTGCTGCGGCACCACGGTGGCGTAGCCGTGCTCGTCCATGTGATTGATGACGCGGCAGACGAATTCGGAGACCAGGTCGGCCTTCAGCGTCCAGGACGCGTTGGTGTAGCCGATGGTGAACGCCATGTTCGGCATCCCGGTCAGCATCATGCCCTTGAAGGCCATCGTGTCGTTGAGTTCGACCGGGGCGCCGTTGCGACGGATCTCGGCGCCACCGAACAGCTGCAGGTTCAAACCCGTTGCGGTGATGATGATGTCGGCTTCCAGCTCCTGACCGGAGCCGAGCTTGACGCCGGTCTTGGTGAAGCGGTCGATGGTGTCGGTGACGACGTCGGCCTGGCCCTTGCGGATGGTCTTGAACAGGTCCCCGTTGGGCGCCAGGCACAGCCGCTGGTCCCACGGGTTGTAGCTGGGGCCGAAGTGCTTCTCGACGTCGTAGCCCTGCGGCAGCCGCCGCTTGGCCATCGTCAGCAGGGTCTTGCGCATTTGTCGCGGGAACTTGCGGGAGAACTGGTACTGGAAGGTGCTGAACGCGACCCACTTCCACCGGTTCGCGGCGTGCGCGGCCCGCTTCGGCAACCACTTGTTGGCCTGCTCGGCGAACGGGTCGCTGAGCGGAAGCGACCCGACGTAGGACGGTGAGCGCTGCAGCATCGTCACGTGACCGGCGCCCGACTTCACCAGCGAAGGAATCAGCGTGATCGCGGTGGCGCCCGAGCCGATCACCACGATCTTCTTACCGGCGTAGTCCAGGTCCTCCGGCCAGTGTTGCGGGTGGATCGTGGTGCCTTCGAAGTCTTCGTAGCCCTCGAACTTCGGCAGGTAACCCTCGTCGTAGTTGTAGTAGCCGCTGCAAGCGAACAGGAACGAGCAGGTGAGCTCGTGGCGTTGGCCATCGCTGTCGATGGTCAATGTCCAGCGATCGTCGGCGTCCGACCACTCGGCGGCGACCACCTTCTGGCGGTAGCGGATGTGCTTGTCGATGCCGTTCTCGGTCGCGGCTTCCTTGATGTAGGCCTTGATCGAGGCGCCATCGGCGATGGACGTCGACGACTCCCACGGCTTGAAGCGGAAGCCCAGGGTGAACATGTCCGAGTCCGAGCGAATCCCCGGATATTTGAACAGATCCCAGGTGCCGCCGAGGTCGTCGCGACGCTCGAGGACCGCGTAGCTCTTGGACGGGCAGCGGTCCTGCAGGTGCCAGGCCGCGCTGATGCCGGAGATGCCGGCGCCGACGATCACAACGTCGAGGTGTTCAGTCATGGCGGACACGCTATCAACGCGGTGTTGATTGAGTCAACACCCTGTCGAATCTATCAACACCGTGTAAAGTAACGCAGGTGGCGACCGTTAATACCAACCGTGCCTCCCGCGGCCGGCGTTCGGCGCGTCCATCTGGCGACGACCGCGAGCTCGCCATTCTGACCACCGCCGAACAGCTGCTCGAACACCGGCAGCTGGGCGACATCTCGGTCGACGACCTGGCCAAAGGAGCTGGGATCTCGCGCCCGACCTTCTACTTCTATTACCCGTCGAAGGACGCGGTACTGCTGACCTTGTTCGAGCGCGTGATCGTCGAGGCGGACTCGGCCCTGGAGGGTATGGTCGCCAATCCCCCGGCCGACCTGAAAGCGTTGTGGCGCATCGGCATCAACGTCTTCGTCGAGACCTTCGGATCGCACCGCGCCGTTTCGCTGGCCGCCGACTCCGCGCGCACCAATTCCGACATGCGCAAGCTGTGGTCGAGGTTCATGGAGAAGTGGGTCGGCCACATCGCCGCGGTGATCGAGACGGAGCGCGCCCGCGGCGCGGCGCCGGTGACGCTGCCGGCCGATGAACTCTCGGCAGCGCTGAACCTGCTCAACGAGAAGCTGATGCTGAGCTCCTTTGCCGACGATCGTCCATCGGTGCCCAAGGAGCGGTTGCTCGAGACGTTGGTGCACATCTGGGTCTCCAGCATCTACGGCGGACAGGTCTAGCACTCGTCACCCCTTGATGCGAACATATGTTCGTGTCCCGTGAGGCTGAGATCCTGCATGCGGACCTCGACTCGTTTTATGCCTCCGTCGAGCAGCGGGACGATCCGGGCCTGCGCGGTCGGCCGGTGATCGTCGGCGGCGGCGTGGTGCTGGCGGCCAGCTACGAGGCCAAGGCGTACGGCGTCCGCACCGCGATGGGCGGTGCCCAGGCACGGCGGCTGTGTCCGCAGGCCGTGGTGGTTCCGCCCCGGATGTCTGCCTACAGCCAAGCCAGCGAGGCGGTGTTCGAGGTCTTCCACGACACCTCTCCGCTGGTGGAGGCCCTATCGGTGGACGAGGCGTTCATCGACGTCAGCGGATTGCGGCGGGTCTCCGGGACCCCGGTGCAGATCGCGGCACGGCTGCGCAGCGAGGTCCGCGACCGGGTCGGGCTGCCGATCACCGTCGGCATCGCGCGGACGAAATTTCTCGCCAAGGTGGCCAGCCAGGAAGCCAAACCCGACGGCCTGCTGCTGGTTCCGCCCGGCCGTGAGTTGGCGTTCCTTCATCCGCTACCGGTGCGACGGTTGTGGGGCGTCGGCGCGGTGACAGCCGACAAGCTGCGGGCGCACGGCATCGAGACGGTCGCCGACGTGGCCGAGCTCAGCGAGTCGATGCTGGCCTCGATGGTCGGCCCCGCGATGAGCCGCCAGCTGTACGCGTTGTCTCGCAACATCGATCGCCGACGGGTGACGACGGGCGTGCGACGCCGCTCGGTGGGGGCTCAGCGGGCGCTCGGGCGTGCGGGCAACAGCATGACCCCGGCCGAGGTTGACGCGGTGGTCATCGGTTTGGTCGACCGGATCGCGAGCCGAATGCGCGCGGCCGGGCGTACCGGGCGGACCGTGACATTACGGTTGCGGTTCAACGACTTTGATCGAGCGACCCGATCGCGCACCTTGCCGCGCGCGACCTGCTCCACACCTGCCCTGCTCGACACCGCGCGGGGACTGGTCGCGGCCGCCGCGCCGCTGATCGCCGAACGAGGACTGACGCTGGTCGGATTCGCGGTCTCTGGGATCGACCGCGACGGCGCCGAGCAGTTGGTGCTGCCATTCACCACATCAGGGCGGCAGCCCTTGGACGCCGGAGCCGTCGACGCCGCAGTGGACAGCGTGCGACGCCGCTACGGCAAGTCGGCGCTGACCCGCGGGGTGCTGGTCGGTCGCGACGCCGGCTTGGAGATGCCACACCTGCCGGACTGACCCTGCCTCGCTCGCGGCTGCGGTCAAGAGAACAGGTCCGCGAGGTTGACGAACGTGCCCAACGCCGCAAACAAGGGGACTTCAGCGCCGACTATAAGGTCGTAGGGAACCAATGCGGTGTTGGCCGATGACGGATCAAGGATTGCGCCGAGGAAATTGCCGGCCGACAGCTCGTCCGTTGCGATGTTCGCCCCGTATGCAGGGAGGCTGGTGAGGGCCGCGTCGATTGCTTGTTCAAGGGGTTGCAACGACGAGTAGTCGTAAGAAAGCGTGTTGCTGATGTCGTTCAGGATGTCCGTTGGCGACGAGCTGAGCGTCACGTCGGAAACCGGGAAGCCGACGGCGTTGAGCAAACCGTCGATGACGCCGGTGAACGACGGGTCCTGGGGGGCATCGCCGATCGTGTACAACGAGTCCGCGAACGGCTGCAACGGCGCGACCTGATCTTGGTAGCTGACGGGGTTCTGCAAGTCGTGCAGGGCGTCGGTGACTCCTTGCTGCCAGCCGTTGCTCAGTGCGTCGGACAGTTGCGTCTGGTTGATGTCGGGGTAGAGCCCGAAGGTGGTGGGGTCATTGGCCGGTCCCTGATTCCAGCCCTCGGTAATGCTGCCGTAGCCCAGGTTGACCAGGATCTGGGTATCGGGTTCCAGCAGGTCGTAGAGCGGCTGTCCGATTCCCGGGATCAGCAGCAGCGGCTCCAAGATCGGCAGGGTGTCGTTCGCAATCATGTAATAGTCGGTCAGGCCTTCCGCGGTGAGTGCCTCAGATCCGGGCAACAGAATCGCGTTGTCGACCTGTTCGGGGGAGAGGTCCAGATACGTGAAGTGCGCCAAAAAGAATCCCAACATGGCGTTGAGGTCTGACAGCAGGTTGGTCGTGTAGTGGGGAAAGTCGGCGAACCCGTCGTATTCGAGGGTGTAGATGTCGGTCGGATACAGATCAGATGGTGTCGCGGGTTCGAAGGGGACGTCCAGAGGGCTGAAGGCCGAGGTGTTGCCGGCCGGGAAATCGAAGGTGTTCATGAAGCCGCCGTCAGGATTGACGGGATCGCCCACCATCACGAAGTGCACATCGTCACTGGGCACACCGTCGGTTTGGAGCTGCTGCATGAGCAGCGACGAGGCTTCTGAGCTCTGGGAGTAGCCGAAAACCACGACGGGATTCTCGGGGCTCACTCCGCCGCCGGCTATCTCACTTTCGATGTCGGAGACCATGAGGGGCTGGTCCTGAGCCAACGACGTGCCGTACCCGAGCGTGTTGGGATCCAGCGCAGACGATCCCTCGGGTGTGTATGAGGATGCGGCAGTACCGGTGAAGCCGAGGTGCTGCAAATACAGCGTGTCGGCAGCCTCGACGTATTGCGTCGGCGGCGTCGGAACCCCGGTGCCGCCGAAGACCAACGCGGTACCGTCACCCAGCGCCGAATCCGCGCCGTCGGCCAGCGCGGCAGCTGAGTTCATTATCGATGTCATCGCGCACAGGCCGACCACGACTAACACGCCGAGACTTACCCGGTGGAACTCTCTACTCGACATCACGCACCCCTCGAACCGCCGGTGTTGATCACCGTGAAAACCCGACGAGCCAAACGCAATTGGAATAGTCGCTCGCGTCTAGCGGGGACGAATTCAGTAATGCCCCACTGCAGTTTCGTTCGGCAGGGGCGCGTCACCACTTAACGGAGGAATTCGTGGCCGGATCGGCGGTAATAACACACATGTTGAGCGGAACCGGTGCCACCATTACGACGTGGAACAACGGTGGCTGGCCGGATGACATGACGGCGGCAGCCTTGGTGTGTAGATGGTGCGGTACCGAGCTGCCGGCACGCTCGAAGTTCTGCAACGAATGCGGAGCACCGGTCGCGGCGCACGGTACTCATGCCGAGTACAAGCAGGTCACGGTGCTGTTCGCCGACGTGGTGCACTCGATGGACATCGCCGCGGCGGTGGGCGCAGAGCGTTGGCGCGAGATCATGGCCGCCCTCGCCGACCGCTGTGCGGCGGTGGTACAGCGCTACGGCAGCACGGTCGCACAGTGGACGGGCGACGGAATCATGGCGGTGTTCGGCGCGCCAATCACGTTGGAGGACCACGCCATCCGGGCCTGTCTGGCAGCCATGGACGTTCAGCAGGCGGCGACGCGGCTCGCCGTCGATGTCCTCGAGCGCGACGGCCTCGATCTGCGGTTGCGGGTTGGACTGAACTCCGGCGAGGTGATCGCGGGTGGGATTGGTTCGGGTGCTTTTGGCTACGCCGCCGTGGGCCAGCAGGTGGGGATGGCGCAGCGGATGGAGTCAGTCGCCCCGCCCGGGGGCGTGATGCTGAGCGGGTCGACGGCGCGACTGGTGGAGGGCGCGGCGAGTCTGGGTGGGCATGAGTTGGTTCGGATCAAAGGCGCCCAGGAGCCGGTGCCCGCCCGTCGGCTGTTAGGCATGGTCGACGGGCACCGCGCAGGCGGCCGCGCGGAGTCGAACCTGGTCGGCCGGCGCGGGGAGATGGCCGCGGTCGAGGATTATTTGGACCGCGCCATCGACGGCCACGGCATGGTGGTCGGCGTGGTTGGTTCACCGGGCGTTGGCAAGAGCCGGCTGGTGCGCGAGGTCACCGCCTTGGCTGCGGCCCGGGGTATCGAGGTGTTTACCGCCTTCTGCGAATCGCATGCCAGCGACATCCCGTTTTATGTCGTGGCGCGGTTGCTCCGCGCTGCGACCGGCGTGCGCGGCCTCGACAGTGCAGCCGCCCGTGCGGGCCTGCGGGCGCAATTCCCTGATGCCGACCCCGAAGACGTGCTGTTGTTGGAGGACCTGTTGGGCATCGCCGACCCCGAGGCGGCGCCGATCAAGATTGATCCGGATGCGCGCCGGCGGCGGTTGACGGCACTGGTCAATGCCGCATCGCTGGGCCGAAAAGCCCCGGCGGTCTATGTCATCGAGGACCTGCACTGGATCGACCCGGTCAGCGAATCCCTAGTTGCCGACTTTGTGGCGGTGATCGCGCAGACGCATTCGCTGGTGTTGATCAGCTATCGCCCCGAATATCGGGGCGCGTTGAGCCGCGTGCCCGATGCGCGGAGCATCACCCTTGCGCCGCTGAGTGATTCGGAGACCGCAGGCGTTGGTCTTGCAGCTGGTCGGGTCGGACCGCTCAGTGGGCGAGTTGGCCGCCATGATCGCCGAGAGGGCCGCCGGCAACCCGTTTTTCGTCGAGGAGCTGGTGCGCGACCTGGCCGAGCGGGGTGTGCTGACCGGCGCCCGTGGTAGCCATGTCTGTCGTGTCGACAACGCCGATGCCACCGTGCCGGCGACCCTGCAGGCCACCATTGCCGCACGTATCGACCGGCTCGTCCTCGCCGCGAAGCAGACCCTGCACGCCGCGGCGGTGATCGGGTTGCGTTTTGGTGCGCAGGAATTGGAGTTGCTCGATAGTTCGGCTGACATGGGCGAGTTGATCGCCGCCGAACTCGTCGACCAGGTGCGGTTCACTCCGCACGTCGAATACACCTTCCACCACCCGCTGATCCGGACCGTGGCTTACCAATCACAGCTGAAGGCCGACCGAGCCGAACTGCATCGGCGTCTGGCGACCGCCCTCGAACAGCGCAGACCGGATTCGCTGGATGAGAACGCGGCGCTGATCGCCGAACATTTCGAGGCCGCCTATGACCTGCACGCCGCTTTCGGCTGGCACATGCGCGCTGCCGGATGGGCGCAATCCCGCGATATCAGGGCCGCGCGCATCGGCTGGGAACGCGCCCGAACAGTCGCCGACCGGTTGCCCGCCGATGCCCCCGGCCGGGCGCCGATGCGTATCGCCCCGCGGAGCCTGCTGTGCATGAACACAGTCCGGGTCGCCGGCAGCATCGCTGACACCGGCTTCGAAGAACTGCGTGACCTCTGCGGTGCCGCCGAGGACACCGTGTCGATGGCGATCGGCATGGCCGGCCAGATGACCGCACTGGTATTTCACAACCGTTACCGGGAAGCGGCGCGGCTTGCATCGGACTGCAGTCGGCTCATCGAGTCGATCCCCAATCCGGCATTGACGCTTACGCTTTTGACCTTCGCGAGCAGTCCCCTCTGGCAAGCCGGCCGGCCGGCCGAAGGTCTACGCTTGGCGCAGCGCGTCATCGACCTGGCCGACGGCGATCCCACCAAGGGCGCTCTGGGCCCCATCGGATCACCGTTGGCGATGGCGATCCTCATGCGTGGCTGCTGTCGATATTGCCTCGGCATTCCCAGCTGGAAAGATGACCTCGATCAGGCGATCGCGATGGCCCGCACCGTCGATCCCACGTCGTTCATCGTCCCGGTGGTCTACAAGTACCGCTTCACCGTCCATACCGGCGCCTTGCTCCCCGATGCAGCGGCTGACCGGGACACCGCCGAAGCGATGGAGATGGCCGAGCATTCCGGTGACGACTTCGCGGTGGATGGAGCTCGGGTGAGTCGCGGCCTTTTCCTCATCAGCCAGGGCGGCCCTCAACGCACGGCCGGCTTCGCGCTGCTCGCCCAATATCGTGAAGCCCACTTGCGGCATGGATACGCGAAAACTGTTGCGCGGACCGCCGATACCGAGATCGCGAAGGAGAAGGCCAGAACCGGCGACATCGACGGCGCCATCGAATTGGCACGCGCGGTCGTCGACTACACGTTCGACACGGGCGACATGATCTCGGTCGGAGAGGCCACCAGGGTCTTGGCGGAAGCACTGCTGCAGCGCGGCACGGCCGCCGACCTCACGGAGGCGCGAGCCGCGATCGACCGGCTGGCAGCGGAGCCGACCGACCCGGGATTCGTACTGTTCGAGGTTCCGCTGCTACGGTTGCGGGCTCTGCTGGCGCAGGCTCGCGGCGATGCCGCGACCTATGCCCAGTTCCGGGATCGCTACCGCGACGTAGCGAAAAGGCTTGGCTTCGAAGGGCATATCGCCTTGGCCCAAATGATGCCCTGACGACGCGGCTCATCCAGCGCGATCGGCGAGGACCTGATTCCTGGCCATCCAGTCGTCGATGTAGCTCATCGTGACCGGCAGAGCCGCTCCCGAAAACACCATGTGGTCGGAGTGGGGAATCTCAACGGCGGTGCCGTGTTGGTAACGGGCTGCCGTCTGACGCACGACTCCGGCGGACACCATGCGGTCGTGTTCGGCCCCCATCACCAGCACCGGGGTGGTGATCGCCGCGAAATCGACAGCGGTGGCGTTCGAAAGCCTCGGCAGCGCAAGGAACAACTCCCAGACATAGCGGCCGGATTCGCCGACCAGGCCGTCATATATATGGCGGGCGACGTCCTCGGTCTGCGTGTTAGCGATCCAGCGTCGAAATTGGTCGAACGTCGGTATACGCCACGGCTTGGTCCAGGGACGGAGCTGTAACAAGTGCGGCAAGGTCGCACGGACGCTGGCGGGGGTCGCAGCGACGATGCCCGCTGCCGGGGCGGGGCACGCCGCCACCAGGCCAGCCGGGCGTGTGCGCGCGGCGACCAACTGCGCCAGCAGCCCGCCCATCGAGTGCCCTATCAAAAGCGGGGCCGAATCCAGCGAATTCACGAATTCCACCAAGTCGTCGGCGTAGTCGCGAAGGCTCAGTGAAGCGACTTCCATCGCGCCCTCGTGCAGGGGCAGTTCGTGATGACGCAGCGTCGGGGTGTGCGCCACGTAGCCGCGGTCTTCGAAAGCAGAACGGGCCGAAGCCAGCTGATCTCCGCGGCCCCAGGAGCCGTGGATGAGAACGACGTGCCTGGTGGCGCTCATGAAAAAGGATGACACCCACCGCGGCCCAGTGGCCAGTTATTGCACGAAATACGACGAAATCTGTGTCATAAGTGGCCATTCGGCAGCAGGACACTAATTCTGGTGAGTGCGGGCCAGCAGTTTGTCGACCGGCCAGGTGTTGACGATTCGTTCGACGGGGACACCGGCGTCCAATGCACGCTGCGCGCCGTAGCCGAGGAAGTCCAATTGGCCCGGCGCGTGCGCATCGGTGTCGATGCTGAAGTCGCAGCCGATCTCCAGTGCCAGATTGAGCAGCCGGGTGGGCGGGTCGCGGCGCTCGGGCCGGGAATTGATCTCGACCGCGGTGCCGTGTTCGAGGCACGCGGAAAACACCGCCTCGGCGTCGAACGTCGACTCTTTCCGGAGGCCGCGGTTACCCGCGACCAGCCGGCCGGTGCAATGACCCAGGACATCGGTGTGCGGATTGCTGACGGCGCGGACCATCCGGCGGGTCATCGCCGCGGAATCCATCGACAGCTTGGAATGCACGCTGGCCACCACGACGTCGAGGCTCTCCAACAGCTCCGGCTCCTGATCGAGGCTGCCGTCGTCGAGGATGTCCACTTCGATGCCGGTCAGAATTCGCATGGGCGCGAACCGATCTCGCAGGTGATCGATGACGTCGAGCTGCTTACGCAGACGCTCGGCCGAGAGCCCGTTGGCGATCGTCAACCGTGGCGAATGGTCGGTCAGCGCGCAGTACTCGTGGCCCAGCGCAGCCGCGGTCGCCATCATCTCCTCGATATTCGCCGAGCCGTCCGACCAGTTCGAATGCAGATGCAGGTCGCCGCGCAGGGCCGCGCGTATTTCCCCGCCGCCGAGATCCTCGGCAGCGGAGCGTAATTCGGCAAGGACGTCGGGTTCACGGCCGGACCAGGCCTGCGCGATCACCTTGGCGGTCTTGGGCCCGATACCCGCTAGCGACTGCCAGCTGTCGGCCTGGCCGTACCGTTCGCGCTCCGCGGCGTCGAGGCCCTCGACGATGTCGGCGGCGTTGCGGTAGGCCATCACCCGTCGGGAATCCTCCCGCGCGCGGTCTTTGTAGTAGGCGATCTGTCGGAGAGCGGCGACCGGGTCCATCGCTCCAGTGTGCCCCGCCGGCTAGAACTGCTTGGCGATGAATCCGGCCAACAGCACTGCGAAGCCGCCGACCTCCCCGATGACGAGCGCAACCATGCCTATCCGCAGGGCCCGATCGGGATTGGCGAACTGATTCTCGGTATCCTGCTTCAGGCCGTGGGCGATGTAGCTCAGGATTGCGACGACGAAGAAGAACACCAGGACCATCGCGGCGGTCAGGTTGACCCACATCGGCCATGCGCTCAGTTGGACGAACACCGCGACCAGCAGGGCGGCGAAGGAGTACAGCAGCGCCGCCCGGTGAGCGATGTCGACGTAGGGATGTGCGCGGTGATCCTCGGACGTCAGCACCTGGCGGTACTTCCAGACGCCGAGCACCAACGCGAGCAGGAAGATCAGCCCGGCGAACAGCAGGGTGATCTTGACGTCCAGCGGCAGGCCGGTACTCACCGTTGGGTCCGCGTACTCGCGGGCGTCACGCCACCACTGAGCAACCTCGGCTAGCGTCGAACTCATGCGATTCGCGTTCAAAACCTCACCCCAAAACACCGCCTGGGCAGACATGCTGGCCGTCTGGAAGGCCGCCGACGATATCGATGTCTACGAGTCCGGGTGGACCTTCGACCACTTTTATCCGATCTTCAGCGACAGTACCGGGCCGTGCCTGGAGGGTTGGACCACACTCACCGCGCTGGCCCAGGCGACCACCCGACTACGGCTGGGCACCCTGGTGACCGGGATCCACTACCGTCACCCCGCGGTGCTGGCCAACATGGTTGCAGCACTTGACATCATCTCCAACGGCCGACTTGAACTCGGCATCGGCGCAGGCTGGAACGAGGAGGAATCCGGCGCTTACGGCATCGAATTGGGCAGCATCAAGGAACGATTCGACCGGTTCGAGGAGGCCTGCGCGGTACTGACCAGCCTGCTCAGCGACGAGACGACAAGCTTCGACGGGAAGTTCTACCAACTCAAGGACGCCCGCAACGAACCAAAGGGCCCGCAGCGGCCACATCCGCCCATCTGCATCGGCGGCAGCGGCGAGAAGCGCACCCTGCGGATCACCGCTCAATACGCGCAGCACTGGAACTTCGCCGGTGGGCCGCCGGACATGTTCGCGCACAAGCGCGACGTGCTGGCATCACACTGCGCCGACATCGGACGCGATCCGAAGGAGATCACCAAGTCGGCACACCTGCGCCTGGAACCCGACCTGAACTACGCGAAGGTCATCGAGGACGCCGCGGCGTTGGCCGAGGTGGGACTGGATCTGGGCATCGTCTACCTGCCGCCGCCGCATACCCCGGCCGTGCTGGAGCCATTGGCCGAAGCGCTCCGGGAATCGGGATTGCTCACCTGAGTTCGCTGTTGCGCGGCTGATTTCGAGTAGCGGACTACTCATGCCAGACCCATTGCGGTTGACGCACGATCGACCAGTCCGCTCAACCGCACACGAAATCAGGAGCCGCCATGAAGACCTATCAGGCGCAGCAGGGCGACACCTTGTTCGCGATCGCTCAACACGAATACGGGGACGGCGATCTCTACCCGGTGATCGCCGCGCAGAACCATCTCGCCGATCCAGCGCTCATCGAAGTCGGGCAAGAGTTGTTGATCCCGTACGTCACCTATCGGCACCTGTTCGCGACGGCCGATTCCGACACGGCGCGAAAGGAGATCACGCAGCTCTACTACAACACCGCCGACCGCAACGTGCAGTTGATCTGGGAGGTCGTCAACGGGGTGGCCCAGCGTGAAATCCACCAAGGTGCGTGGTTGCACATCCCCGATCTCGCCAATGGCGGGCACCACACCGTGGTGGCGAACGAATCCCTCCAGAGCCTGGCGTACCGCTGGTACGGCGACGAGCACCTTGCGGAGATCGTCGAAATCGTCAACAACCTGACGCCGGGAAGCACGGTGACACCGGGTCAGGTGCTCATTCAGCCGGCATTGAACCGCCTGCGCCATATCGCCGGCGACACCCTCGCCTCGCTGTGCGAAGACGAATACGGCCCCGCGGATCTTCCCACCAGGGTGGCGGTCGTCGCGGCCGCGAATCACATCAGCGACCCGGACTCGGTCTTCTGCAACCAGGCGGTGTACATCCCCTCATAGGGGCTGGGTCGGAGCGGTTGAAGCTATTGCACGCAGGCCACACTGAGATAACAACTCGACGACGTCGAGCAAACGCTCGCTGTTATCAGCGAGCCAGCCCGGGGGCTGCTAGACGCCGAAGCGAATCAGGTCGTCAGCGGTTACCAGGCGTTCGAGTCTTGCCGGAAACTCCCGGCTCTTGACCGGGTGCCGGAACCATGACCAGGCAATTCGGCTGACCCGCGTACGGGCCATCGGGTTCATATACACAGCGCTTACTCCTGCGGTCGATCAGCTCAACCGGGCGCCACACCCCGCGGTGCCCGTATCGAACTATTAGACAGCCTTCGGCTGGCAAACAGTGTAAGACGCGCCGAAATTTTTATCAAATGTTCCTGATGTGACAAATGTGACTAGCGTTGCGGCGCGGCAGTGGGGACAATCGGCGCCGGCAGGGCGGTGTCGCCCATCAGGAACTGATCGACACCCGCCGCGGCGGCCCGGCCCTCGGCGATCGCCCAGACGATCAGCGACTGGCCCCGACCTGCATCACCGGCGACGAACACGCCCGGCACCGAGGTCTCGAAGTTGTTGCCACGCGCCACGTTGCCGCGGTCGGTGAGGTCGACGCCGAGCTCGGTCAGCAAGCCCTTCTGCTCCGGACCGACAAATCCCATCGCCAGCAACACCAGATCGGCTTCGAGTTCGAAGTCGCTGCCTTCGGTCTTGACGAACTTGCCGTCCTGCTGTGTCACCTCATGCACCTTCAACGCGGTGACGTGCCCGTCCTTGCCGACGAATTCCTCGGTGTTGACCGAGAAGACCCGCTCGCCACCTTCTTCGTGCGCGGACGACACCCGCAACATCATGGCGTAGGTCGGCCATGGCGTGGATGCGGCTCGGGTCTCCGGCGGACGCGGCATGATCTCGAACTGGTGGATGCTCTCCGCGAACTGACGGTGTGCGGTGCCCAGGCAGTCGGCGCCGGTGTCACCACCACCGATGATGACCACCTTCTTGTCCTTGGCGGTGATCGGCGGTTCGTCCAGCTCTCCTGCCGCGTACCGGTTACCCCAGGGCAGGTATTCCATCGCCTGGTAGATGCCGTCCAGTTCGCGGCCGGGAATTGGCAGGTCACGCCATGCGGTCGCGCCGCCGGCCAGCACCACTGCGTCGAAGTCGGCCTTCAACTCCTCGGCGGTGATGTCGACGCCGACGTTGACGCCGGCGCGGAACTCGGTTCCCTCGGCTTCCATCTGCTCCAGCCGGCGGTCCAGGTGCCGCTTTTCCATCTTGAACTCGGGGATGCCGTAGCGCAGCAGGCCGCCGATCTTGTCGGCGCGCTCGAACACCGTCACCGAATGACCGGCCCGGGTCAGCTGCTGCGCGGCGGCAAGGCCGGCCGGCCCGGAGCCCACCACGGCCACCTTCTTGCCGGTGAGCGCGTCGGGCGGCAACGGAACGACCCAGCCTTCGTCGAATGCGTTGTCGATGATCTCGACTTCGATCTGCTTGATCGTCACCGCGTCCTGGTTGATACCCAGCACACAGGACGATTCGCACGGCGCCGGGCAGAGCCGGCCGGTGAACTCGGGAAAGTTGTTGGTGGCATGCAGCCGCTCGATGGCTTCGCGCCACCGGTCGGTGCGGACCAGGTCGTTCCATTCCGGGATCAGGTTGCCCAGCGGACAACCGTTGTGGCAGAACGGGATTCCGCAGTCCATGCAGCGGCTTGCCTGGTGCTGCAAATCTGAGTGCGGGAAGTCTTCATAGACCTCGTCCCAGTCTTTGAGACGCAGATCCACCGGGCGGCGCTTGGGCGTCTCGCGGTGGGTGTACTTGAGGAAACCCCTGGGATCAGGCATTGGCGGCCGCCATGATCGCTTCGTCGGGGTCGGTGCCGGTGCGCTCGGCCTCGGCGATCGCCTCCAGTACCCGCTTGTAGTCGCGCGGCATCACCTTGGCGAAGTGCTTCTGCTCGGCGTCCCAGCCGGCCAGAATGCGTTGGCCCACAGCCGAATCAGTGGCGTCGACGTGCGCCTGCAACATGCCGTGCAGCCATTCGAGGTCGTCGGAATCGAGCTCCTCGAGTTCGACCATCTCGGTGTTGAGGTTGGCATCCAACGCGTCCTCGGGGTCGTAGACATAGGCGATGCCGCCGGACATGCCCGCTGCGAAGTTGCGGCCGGTGCTGCCCAGGATCGCCACCTTGCCGCCGGTCATGTACTCGCAGCCGTGGTCGCCGACGCCCTCGACCACCGCGTGTGCGCCCGAGTTGCGCACGGCGAATCGCTCGCCGACCGCGCCGCGCAGGAATGCCTGGCCGCTGGTGGCGCCGAACAGGATCACGTTGCCGCCGATGATGTTGTCTTCGGCGACGTAGTCCGGCGGTGCATTGTCTGGCGGCCGAACCACGACGCGTCCACCCGACAGGCCCTTGCCGACGTAGTCGTTGGCGTCACCGTAGACCCGCAGCGTGATGCCGCTGGGCAAGAACGCGCCGAAGCTGTTTCCGGCCGAGCCCTCGAAGGTGATGTCGATCGTGCCGTCCGGTAGCCCCTGGCCGCCATAGGCTTTCGTCACCTCATGGCCGAGCATGGTGCCCACGGTGCGGTTGACGTTGGCGATGGTGGTGGAGAATCTCACCGGCTTCTGAGAGTCGAGCGCCTCGCGGCTCATCACGATCAACTGCTGGTCCAGCGCCTTGTCCAGGCCGTGGTCCTGCTTGGAACTGTTGTACAGGTCCTGGTTCATGAAGGCCGACTCCGGCTCGTGCAGCACCGGCGACAGGTCGAGCTTGTGTGCCTTCCAGTGCGCGCGGGCCAGCGTGGTGTCCAGCGCGCCGACCTGGCCGACCGCCTCGTTGACGGTGCGGAAACCCAACTGCGCCATGTACTCACGGACCTCTTCGGCGATGAACAGGAAGAAGTTCTCCACGAATTCCGGTTTGCCGGCGAACCGCTCGCGCAGCACCGGATTCTGGGTGGCCACCCCGACCGGGCAGGTATCCAGGTGGCACACCCGCATCATGATGCAGCCCGACACCACCAAGGGCGCTGTGGCGAAACCGAATTCCTCGGCACCGAGTAGCGCCGCGATCATCACGTCGCGGCCGGTCTTGAGCTGACCGTCGACCTGCACGACGATCCGGTCACGTAATCCGTTGAGCAGCAGCGTCTGCTGGGTTTCGGCCAGGCCGAGCTCCCAGGGCGCACCGGCGTGCTTCATCGACGTCAGCGGGGTGGCCCCGGTGCCGCCGTCGTGGCCGGAGATCAGCACCACGTCGGCATGCGCCTTGGACACACCGGCCGCGACGGTGCCGACGCCGTTCTCCGACACCAGCTTCACGTGAATCCGGGCCTGCGGGTTGGCGTTCTTGAGGTCGTGGATCAGCTGCGCCAGATCCTCGATCGAGTAGATGTCGTGGTGCGGCGGCGGGGAGATCAAGCCCACACCCGGGGTGGAGTGCCGCACCTCGGCGATCCACGGGTAGACCTTGCTGGCCGGAAGCTGGCCGCCCTCGCCGGGTTTGGCGCCTTGGGCCATCTTGATCTGGATGTCGGAGCAGTTGCTCAGGTAATGCGAGGTGACGCCGAAGCGGGCCGACGCGACCTGCTTGACCGCACTACGACGCCAGTCGCCGTTGGCTTCGCGGTCGAATCGGGTGACGCTCTCGCCGCCCTCACCGGAGTTCGACCGGCCGCCGAGCCGGTTCATCGCGATCGCCAGCGTCTCGTGCGCCTCGGCGGAGATCGATCCGTAGCTCATCGCACCGGTGGAGAAGCGCTTGACGATCTCGCTGGCCGGCTCGACCTCGTCGAGCGGCACCGGCGGGCGCAGCCCGTCACGGAACTTCAGCAGGCCACGCAGCGACGCCATCCGCTCGCTCTGGTTGTCGACCAGTTGGCTGTATTCCTTGAAGACCTTGTACTGGCCGGTCCGGGTGGAGTGCTGCAACTTGAACACGGTGTCCGGGTTGAACAGGTGGTACTCGCCCTCGCGGCGCCACTGGTACTCCCCGCCCACCTCGAGTTCGCGGTGCGCGCGCTCGTCCGGACGATCCAGGAACGCCAGCCGATGCCGGGTCGCGACGTCGGCGGCGATGTCGGCGAGGCCGATTCCGCCGGTGGGACAGGTCAATCCGGTGAAGTACTCGCCGAGGACGTCCTCGTCGACGCCGACCGCCTGGAACAGCTGAGCGCCGGTGTAGGAGGCCAGCGTCGAGATGCCCATCTTGGACATCACCTTCAGCACGCCCTTGCTGGAGGCCTTGATGTAATTCTTCAGCGCGGTCTCGCGGTCGAGATCCTTGAAATCGCCACGATCGAGCATGACCTCGATCGACTCGAACGCCATGTACGGGTTGATGGCTGCGGCGCCGAATCCGATCAGCGCGGCCATGTGGTGCACCTCGCGGGCATCACCGGTCTCGACGACCAGGCCGACCTTGGTGCGGCTGCGTTCCCGGACCAGGTGGTGGTGCACCGCCGAGACGGCCAGCAGCGACGGGATCGGCGCCAGCTTCTCGTCGGACTCCCGGTCGGAGAGAATGATGATCCGCGCCCCATCGGCGATCGCCGCCGACGTCTGCGCCCGTACGTCGTCGAGCGCGGCCTTGAGCCCGGCGCCATTCTCGGCGACCGGGTACAGACAGCTGATCACCTTGGACCGCAAGCCATGCCGACGGCCGTTGACTTCCTCATCGGGGTCGAGGTTGATCAGCTTGGCCAGCTCGTGGTTACGCAGGATCGGCTGCGGCATCATGATCTGGCGGCAGGAGTCGGCGTTCGGGTTGAGCAGGTCGCCCTCCGGCCCGACGGTGCCCGAGACGCTGGTCACCACTTCTTCGCGGATGGCGTCCAGTGGCGGGTTGGTCACCTGGGCGAACAACTGCTGGAAGTAGTCGTACAGCATCCGCGGCCGCTGGGAGAGCACCGCGACGGGGGTGTCGGTGCCCATCGAGCCGATCGGCTCGGCGCCGGTCCGCGCCATCGGGGCGACCAGCAGGTTGAGTTCTTCGTAGGTGTACCCGAACACCAACTGGCGCAACACAACCCGGTGTTCGAGCATCCGCTCGTAGTTGCCTTGCGGTAACTCGGCCAGCGGGATCAGGCCCTTGTCGAGCCAGTCCTGGTAGGGCTGCTCGGCGGCCAGCTCGGCCTTGATCTCCTCGTCGGAGACGATCCGGCCCTCGGTCATGTTGACCAGGAACATCCGGCCCGGCTGCAGGCGCATCCGGCGCACCACCGTCGACGGGTCCAGGTCCAGCACGCCGGCCTCGGAGGCCATCACGACCAGGCCGTCCTCGGTCACCCAGATCCGCGACGGGCGCAGGCCATTGCGGTCGAGCACCGCGCCGACGACGGTGCCGTCGGTGAACGTCATCGATGCCGGGCCGTCCCACGGCTCCATCAGCGACGCGTGGTACTCATAAAACGCCCGCCGCGCGGGGTCCATCGACGGGTGGCGCTCCCACGCTTCCGGGATCATCATCAGCACCGCGTGCGGCAGGCTGCGACCGCCCAGATGCAGCAGCTCGAGCGCTTCGTCGAAGCGCGCGGTGTCCGAGGCGCCCGGGGTGCAGATCGGGAACAGCTTGACCGGATTTTCAGCGTCCCCGTGGTCACTAAACACGTCGGTCTCGATCAACGCCTCGCGGGCGCGCATCCAGTTCTCGTTGCCGGTGACGGTGTTGATCTCGCCGTTGTGCGCGATACGCCGGAACGGATGCGCCAGCGGCCACGACGGGAAGGTGTTGGTGGAGAACCTCGAGTGCACGATGCCCAGCGCGCTGGTCAGCCGCTGGTCCTGCAGGTCGAGGTAGAACGCCTTGAGCTGCGGGGTGGTCAGCATCCCCTTGTACACGAAGGTCTGACCGGAAAGGCTTGGGAAGTAAACGGTTTCGCGCCCCGGGCCGTCCTGGCCCGGGCCCTTGGTGCCAAGCTCGTGCTCGGCCCGCTTGCGTATGACATAGGCGCGGCGCTCCAGCTGCATGCCCTCGGCGCCGGCGATGAAGATCTGGCGGAAGGTGGGCATGGCGTCGCGGGCCAGTGCGCCCAGCGAGGAGTCGTCGGTGGGCACGTTGCGCCAGCCCAGCACCTGCAGACCCTCGGCCTCGACGATCTTCTCCACCGAGGCAATGGCCGCGGCGGAGTCCTTGGACGACTGCGGCAGGAAGGCGATGCCGGTGGCGTAACTGCCGGCCTCGGGCAGGTCGAAGTCGACGGACTGACGGAAGAAGTCGTCGGGAACCTGGATCAGGATGCCGGCGCCGTCACCGCTGTGCGGTTCGGCGCCCTGGGCACCGCGGTGCTCGAGGTTGACCAGCGCGGTGATCGCCTTGTCGACGATGTCGCGGCTGCGCCGGCCGTGCATATCGACGACCATGGCCACCCCGCACGAGTCATGCTCGAATGCGGGGTTGTACAGCCCTTGAGACCGCGAGCGGTTGGGCGCCATTCGCACCTGCCCCTTCACCAAAAGTTTCTGCCGCAGCATTACGAAGTCGTTCCGTTGGATGCCGCGCCCTGAAGGCTGAGGGTTGGGCCCCTTCGGTCTTGTCGAGGTGCTGCTCGCCGGATAACGACGATCCCGGTTGGGAGTATCCGTACGGCGCTGAACGGTGGCCCGGTTACCGGTTTTCGACAAGTCGTAAAACGATATGACAAAACCCGCCTGACATGCCAACTTGTCACATCTTAACCCGTCGACCGCCGGCGGTGCGCCGGTGTGACGTCATCCACCTCCCGGTGCACCCGGTCCGGTTGTGCCGCATAGTATTTGGGCGCCTTCGAAACGACGGCGAGGGGCCCGGCCGACAGCCGATTTTCGCCCGTTGCGCGGGGGCAGTTTGCTGTGATTGCGGTCGTAGCGGCGCCCAGAAAAGCCGCCCGGCTCACAGCGGACCCGCCCCGGCAGGTGATTCAGGTCACCAAAAGCAATGGCAGCACGCGTTTCCCTGCCGTTTGCGACGCACGGCGCCGGGCCCGCGCCTGCTGTCCGACACCGGTTTAACAGCTGGCCCAAAAGTTGCCGATCTTTTTTCGTCCCGGATCGGTTCGCAAGCCCGTGACCTGCGGGATCAGCGACGGTGGTGTCGGGTCGACGCCGCCGGCTTTACGATGCACAGATGAGCTTGGGCAAGCAGGACGTACGAAAGCTCATCGATATTTACATCCGCGCATGGACCACGCAGGACCCGGAACTGATCCTCACCGTCTTCACCCCCACCGCGACATATCACGAGCGGGTACTGCAGGAGCCCATCCGCGACCATGCCGGAATTCGCGAGTACTGGCAGACGAAAGTCGTCCAAGAGCAGGCAAATATTCAGGCCGAATTGCTCAACCTGTACACCGACGGCGCCACCGCCATCGCGGAGTGGGAAGCCCGCTTCGACGACGTCGTCGACGGTCACCGCAAGCGCGTGCGTGAAGTCGCGATCCTCGAATTGGACGGCGATCGCGTGGCCAGCTTGCGGGAGTACTGGACCTCCGAGCGCGTGAGCTCCTGACGTGGCTACCCCTACCCGCGCATGACCGAGTCGGACGACTTCCTGAGGGACCGCCAACGGCCTGCGCCGCAGAGCGGTCCGCCGGGCCCGCCACCGCGCCCGCAGTCGGGTGATCCCCGGCCGGCACCGCTGCCACGTCCCGCTCCCCCGCCTCTCCCGCCTCCCCCGCCTGCCGCGCCTGCCGCGCCTCCCGGGCCCCCTACCGCGCCGCCCGCCCGGCAGTCGTGGAGCCACCTCGACTTTTCGCCGGCAGATCAAGCGCCGCGCGGGCCCGGGCCGAAATCTGGCTGGCAACGCATCGTCTTCAAGGCCACCTTCGGGCTGGTCAACCTCGGGCCGTCGGCCGGAGAGAAGCAGGATGCCGCCTTCGAGGCCGCAATCGCGTCGACGTTGCGGGGTAACTACAAGGTCGGCGTGCTGGGTAAGGGCGGAGTCGGCAAGACCACGGTCGCGGCCAGTGTCGGGTCGATCTTCGCCGAGCTCCGTCGTCAGGACCGGGTGGTTGCGATCGACGCCGACACCGCGTTCGGCCGGCTGGGCAGCCGGATCGACCCGCGGACCAGCGGGTCGTATTGGGAGATCGCCGCCGACAAGAACCTTCGGTCGTTCGCGGACGTGAGCACCCGGGTGGGTAGCAACTCGGCGGGCCTGTACGTACTGGCCGGAGAGCCCACGGCCGGGCCGCGGCGGGTGCTCGATCCCGCGCTGTATCGCGAGGCCACCTCCCGGCTAGATCGCCATTTCACGATCGCGATCATCGACTGCGGCTCCACGATGGATGCTCCGGTTACCCAGGAGGCGCTGAGCGACCTCGACGCGCTGATTGTGGTGTCGTCGCCATGGGCCGACGGCGCCGGGGCGGCAGCCCAGACGATGGAATGGCTGGCCGCACACGGACGTACCAGTCTGCTGAACCGGACCGTGGTCGTGCTCAACGACTCGGATGGTCATTCGGACAAGCGCCACCGATCGGCGCTGGCGCACCAGTTCCTCGAACGTGGCCAGAAGGTGGTCGAGGTGCCGTTCGATCCGCACCTGCGGCCCGGCGGTGTCATCGACGTGCAGAGCGAGCTGGCGCGCAAGACGCGTCGCAGGTTCCTGGAGATCTCCGCGACGATCGCCGGGTTCTTCGCCGCCCGGCCCGAGCACCCGCGGCCGGAGACCCCGAGGGAATCCCGCTAGACGCGCGCTGACGGATCCGCGGTCGCCTCGATCTTGGTCACCAGTTGCTCGCCAATCGTCAGCACGATGACCGCGAACAGGCGTTGCTCCGCGAAGGCCAGCAGCACGGGCTGACCGGCCGGACCGCACACCACCGTCGCCCCCGGGCCCAGGTAGCGCAGCAGGTTGACCGCGACGTCGTGCGGTCCATGGTTGATCTGCGGAGGCGGGGCGGGATCGGCGAGCACCGTGCCCACCCCCCACACCGTCGGGTCGAGCACCTCGACCAGGGCCTGCAGATCGCCGTTCGCACACGCGGTGATGAACTTCTCGGTAACCAGCTGGTGCTCGGCCGTCGACACCTCACCCGGTTTCGGTTGTGCAAGAGCGAATTTCGTCCGCGCCCGGCGGGCCAGCTGCCGACAGGTGCCCACCGGCCGGCCGACGGTCTCCGCGATCGCGTCGAACGGCACCGCGAAGACGTCGTGCAAGACGAACGACACCCGCTCGCCGGGGCTCAGCCGGCGGAGCACCTCGAGCAGCGCCGTGCGCACCTCGTCGTCCAGGGTCACCCGATCCGCCGGGTTCGGCCGGGCGGGCTGATTGACCGCGACCGCGTTGGAGTCGATGTCATCGGGTCGCTCGTAGCGAGCCCGCGCCGACCGCACCTGATCCAGGCACAGCCTGCCCGCGACCACGGTCAGCCAGGCGCGTACGTCGTCGATCGTGCCGACGTCGGTTCGCGAGAGCCGCAGGAAAGCTTCCTGCGCAACGTCTTCGGCCTCGCCGACGTCGCCTAGCAGCTGGTAGGCCAGGTTGACCAGGTACGGGCGATGGTGTCGCCAGGCCTCGGCGATGGCTAAAGCGGAGTTGCTCATGTGTTCACGACGATCTGGCCGGTCGAAAAGTTACAAGGTCCGGCGGTAACTTTTCCACGTTCGGGCCCGTCCTTGATGTAAAGCACGCTGATAAGGAGGCCAACCATGACAATCGTTGTAACCGGCGCAACCGGCAATGTCGGACGCCCGCTGGTGTCGTTGCTCGCCGCCGCGGGCGCACGGGTGCGCGCAGTCACCCGCACCCCGGAGACCGCCGAATTCCCGGCCGGCGTGCAGGCGGTGAGCTCCGCCGTCGACGCCCTGCCCGCCGCATCGGCGGTGTTTCTCAACTCCCGCGCGCTCGGCGAAGACCTCGCCGACGTCGTGGCCGTGGCACGCCACAGCGGAGTCACCAAGCTGGTCGCGTTGTCGGCCATCAACGCCGACGACGATTTCGCGCGGCAGCCGTCGCGGGTTCGCGGCGACCGCAACCATGAGGTCGAGCAACTCTGCGCCGATTCCGGCCTGGCGTGGGTGAGCCTGCGGCCGGCGGTCTTTGCGACCAACTTCGCGGGCATGTGGGCGGCGCAGATTCGAGCGGGCGACGTCGTCGGCGGGCCGTATGCCGACGCGTCCAGTGCGCCGATCGTCGAGGCCGATATCGCCGAGGTGGCCGCGCAGGCCTTGCTGACCGATGAGTTTGTCGGGCAGCGGATTCCGCTCACCGGGCCGCAGGCGCTGACCAACACCGGGTTGGTCGAGGTGATCGGCACGGTGCTGGGCCGTCCGCTGCGATACGTCGAGGCCCCACCGGAGGTCGTGCGACAACGCTTCATCGCCATCGGCCTGGGCGCCGAATTCGCCGACGCCTACGTGTCCATGCTCGCCGACGCCGTCGACAAGCCGGCCCTGGTCACCCACGACGTGGAGAAGGTCACCGGGCATCCGGCGACGCCTTTTGCCCAGTGGGTGTCTGACCACCGTCACCTGTTCGCTCGATAAATCGAAATACCAACGGAGGCTTACACATGTCCGATCCACGTCCACCGCGATACCTCAAACCGATGAACAAGTTCATGATCGCGGTGCAAAAGCTCGGCATACCGACCGGGCCCGCCATGGTGCTGACCGTGCCTGGCCGCAAATCCGGCAAGCCGCGCAGCACGCCGATGACGCCGTTCCGATTCGACGGTGGCCTCTACGTCGTCGCCGGATACCCCGGCGCAGACTGGGCCTCCAACGCCCGGGCCGCCGGCACCGGAACGCTCAGCCGTGGCCGCCGGTCGCGGCCGGTCCAGATCGTGGAATTGACTGCCACACAAGCACGCCCGATACTTCGGGCCTTCCCGGTCGAGGTCCCGGTGGGTGTCTCGTTTGCGAAAAGCTCGGGGATGGTCGTCGAGGGCACGCCCGACGAATTCGAAGCACTCGCGGGCCGAATCGCCGTGTTTCGGTTCGATCCGGTCTAGCTCAGAGGTGAACCGGGACGTGCTTTTCCGCGCAGGCGTCGGTCACTGCTACGACGATGTCCTGGGTGCGCAACGTCTCGAGGTCCTCGACGGTCACCGAACCCCGGTCGGTGCGGTGCTGGGCGGCGACCCGCGAATCCCTCAGCCGCTCCGCGCGTTCGACGACATTGCGGGCGAAACGTCCGTTCTGCATGACGTCGATCCCGTGCGTGCCGTCCGGTGCAAGATAGGCCCGTAGCGACTTACAGACCATGTTCAAAGCTTCACGTGCGGCCGGCTCGATCACCGTGGCCCGCGGTTGGCCGTAGCGCACCGCGATCTCGACCAGCTCGTCGGGCGCGTAGGAGGCGAACCGCAGCTTGCGGTTGAACCGTCCGGCCAAACCCGGGTTGACCGTGAGGAATTCGTCGACTTCCTTCTCATAGCCGGCGCCGATGAAGCAGAAGTCGAACCGGTGTACCTCGAGCGCGACCAGCAGCTGGTTGACCGCTTCCATGCCGATCATGTCCGGCCGTCCATCGTGATGACGCTCGACCAGGCTGTAGAACTCATCCATGAACAGGATCCGGCCCAGCGAACGCGCAATCAGCTCATTGGTTTTCGGGCCGGAGGCACCGATGTGCTCGCCGCAGAAATCGGCGCGCTTGACCTCGATGATCTCGGGATGGCGCACGATGCCGAGTCCGGCGTAGATCTTGCCGAGCGCCTCGGCGGTCGTCGTCTTACCGGTACCGGGCGGGCCGACGAGCAACATGTGGTTCGTCTGATTGGTCACCGGCAGCCCGGCCGCCATCCGCAACGCGCGGACCTCGATCTGGTCCTCCAGTTCGGACACCGCGTGTTTGACCTCGCTCAGCCCGACCTGGTTGTTCAGCAGCGCCCGACCCTCGTTCAGCAGCTCCTCGCGCCGCTCCTCATTGGCCTCGGCGCGGCGGTCCGACGCAGACCGCTCGGTGCTGGAGTCCCACCTGTTGCTGCGGGTGTTGATGGTCTCCTCGTCGGTGACCACGAGCTGCAACTGGTGGTCGGCCAGCGCGTCCTTGGCCGCCTCGACCAGTGCGCCGTTGATCGTCGCCTTGGACAGCCAGATCTGGGCCTTGTCCTCCTCGTCGAGCTGGCGGTGCGCCATCCCGCGGACGTAAGCGAGATCGGCTGCAATCAAAGGGAATTCGTTGGGGTCGATCGCTGTCACCGCGGTGTCGGTCAACTGGCTGCGACGCGCCTCAGCCGAATTGCCGGCCCGCAGATCGACCCGGTGCGCCCAGTCCAGTGCGACCCTCGCCTGCCCGAGATGGGCCGCCGCATGAGCGGCCAGCGCGTTGGTGGCCGCGGTCACCGCCGACATGATGATCGCCTGCGGCGGCAAGATCGTCGCCGCCACCGAGATCACGTCCGGCCAGCGTTGGGTGGCGAACATCAGGTAAGCCCGGACGTACTGCTGCCACTGATGGTTCTCCCAGGTGTCCAGCAGCGCCGGATCCTTCAGCAGCGCTTCGGCTTTCTCGAACTGCCCGTCATCGATCAGCGCGCTGGCCAGCGCCAGACCGGCATGCGAGGACTCCGTCACCGAGATCGACAGGAACGGCCCCGCCTTGATCGCTGCCGAGAGTCGAACCCCCAGCCGATTGGTCTCCCGATGCAGCCGGGCCCCGTAGGCATACAGCTGCTGCAGTGTCGACAACTCCTCATCGCCGGCCGCGATCCTGCCCAGCCACGCATCGGCCATCGACTGGTCCAGATCGCTGGCCTCGCGAAACCGCGTCTGGGCGGTCGACACATCGGTGTCGAACACCGCCATCGCCTGATCGAACCGCTTGCGTGCGGCGACCGTGTCGGTACTCACGCGCCGCTCCTCCTCATCGCTACGCTCTGCATCGTCGCCGGCTGGTACTCAAGCGCCGCTCCTCCTCATCGCTACGCTCTGCATCGTCGCCGGCTGGTACTCAAGCGCCGCTCCTCCTCATCGCTACGCTCTGCATCGTCGCCGGCTGGTACTCACGCGCCGCTCCCCTAGTCGACCGGTTCGAGCTCTGAGCTGCCGATGTTCGTCGGTTCCAAGGATATGTAGCGATTCTCGGCCCGGAACAGCTCGACCTCAACCGTATGCAATTGCCCGGCGGCCGTCACGTCGACGGTCGCGGGGCCGATCTGTGTGATGACGACATCGGCGGAGCCGCGATACGGCGTCCCCGGCTCGCCGATGGAGATCAGCGTATTAGGCCGCGGCGCGGGGGTGACGGTGCCGTCGACCACGCTGACCGTCGTGCCGGCGATCGGCCTGACTTGGGTGCCCACCGCTATCTCGGGCATCCGCACGCTGGCCCAGCGTTGCAAATCGCGGGTGTGCACGGTGATGCGTTCGCCCGCGCCCGCCAATCGCACGACGATGCGTTTGGCCAGTGCGTCTTGCGCGGCGATGTGCACGCGACTGAACTCACCCGGATCATCCAGCGGAAGCATCAATCGGTTACCGGCGTCGACCTTGCCCAGCAGCACACCCGACGGTCCGATCGGAATGGTCAACGGTTGGTCGAGCACGCCTCGGCGAACCCCCCGCAAACTGGGCATCGGTCCACAGAGGTTGGCGGCGATCGCCCGCGCCTGCTCCCCCGGCAGAATTCGGAACATGACGCTGGGTGGAGCCGTCGGCGGCTGCGCGCTACGCACGGTCACCGTCGCGGTCACGCTGCCATCGCTGAAAACGGTGATGTTCTGGACGATCCCGTCTTCCCGGAGCGCCCAGGCGTGGGCCAGATTCTCGGCGTTGATGTCGCCCGGCCGATACCAGTAGGTGGTCAGCCAGCCGCCCTCCCCACGGGTCGTACGCCAGCGCTGGTGATGCGCGTTCAACCCGGAGTTGCCCAGCCGCCGCTCCAACTCCACGATGTCGGTGGCGGTTGCTACCTTCGCGCGAATACCTCTCTGCCGCAACGCCGCTGCGATCCGCTGGGCCGCGGCCAGCGTCGCGGTACCGATCGAGGTTCGCCACTGCAGCGCTCCGGCGTTGGGCAGCGCGTTGATCCGCACGATCAGCCACGATTCCCGCTGTCCCGCATAAGGTGGGGTGCCAATCAATGTGTCGTAGACGCGGGGATAGTCGCCCGTGCTTCGTCGCCGAGACCCCACGCTGACCACACTGAGGGACTCGATCGCGAGCCCCAGGCTCTGTTGCAACAACGGGCGCAACTCCGTGACGTCGATCGTGTTCGCGGTATACGTCGCGGTCGATCCGGTGAACAGGGTCGGCCGGTGCGCTTTGCCGAGCAGCTGCACGGCGACCACCGCGACCCCGTCCTGGTAGCGGACGCCACCTCCGGAGCGGTCGTTGGCGACCGTGATCGGTTCACTGAGCGTGATCGCACGACCACGTTGGCGCAGCAAGATCAGCCAAGACCACAGCTGGTGACGGCGCCACGGTATCGCGCCGACCAGTGTCCCCAGCACCAAACCCGCTGCCGCGCCGGGGTATCCGGCGACAATCCAGCCGATCAGGCCGGCCGCAAGTACGCCGACGATAACGAAGAGCCGCGTCGTCGCCGTCATCGCTCTCGCCGAGCCCTGGCGATCAACGATGCGAGGACGACCGCGACCACGACAACCCCGGCGAAGCCCAAAGCGACGTTACGGGCGCGGTGATCCGGTGGCGGAGGCGGCGCGGCCGGAATGATCAGCCGACTGTGGGCGCCGGGCGCCAGCCGGTCACCGGGCGGTACGTCAAATGTCAACGCCGCCACCGGATCCACGACACCGTAGCCCACCTGGTTATCGACACCGCGGGGCGGATTGTGAGACGTCTGCAAGATCCGATTGATGATCTGATGAGCAGTCAATGCCGGGTACTTCGCCCGCACCAGCGCGGCGACACCGCTGACGTAGGCCGCCGAAAAGCTGGTTCCCCAGAACGGGATGTTCTTCTCGCCCGGGTGCAGCGGCGGATAGGCGTTCACCGGCCCGCCGGTTTGCGGGGACAGTCCCATGATCCCGACGCCGGGAGCTGCCGCCGCGACCCATGGCCCCGCCAGGCTCTTTTTGATCGGAGCGCCGGAGTTGTCCACCGCGCCCACGGACAGCACGTAATCGGAGAACCACGACGGCGACGACACCGTCTTCACCTGATGCCAGTCCCGTGGGTCGGCGGCGTTCAGCGGGTCGAAGGCGGGATTCTGGGCGCACTCGTCTTCGCCCTCATTGCCTGCCGCGGCGACGACGACCGCGTCCTTGACCGTCGCGGCGTACCACACGGCGGCCCCAATAGCGCTCTGGTCCAACGGATCTGCGGCCGATACGCAGGCGGTGACGCTGACGTTGATGACTTTGGCACCCATGTTGGCGGCGTGGACGATCGCGCTGGCCAGCGAGGCGATGGTGCCGGCCTTCTTGCGGGCATCCATATCGCCCCCACCGGGCCGCTCCGGTTCGAACGCCCGCGACGACTGGCGGATGGAGATGATGCGCGCGTGCGGGGCGACTCCTCCGACACCGTCCGGCACGCCTGGCGGCGGCGGCGGGACCTCGGGATCATCCGGCGCGCCGGCAACCGGGTCTCCCGGTCCATTCGACGGCTCATCCGCTGGAGGTGGTGGAGGCGGCGGCGGCGGCCCGGCTTGGTCTCGGTGACTGTCACCGGCACGGGCGGCGGCGCCGGAGCGATGGGTGGCGGCGGTCCCCCGGGCGGCGGTGGAGCGGCGTCGGTGGCGGGCGGGCCCGCGGGTGGTGGGAATGCGGGCTGCGCGGGCAACGGCGTGGGCATCGGGGCGCCCTGCGGTGCGGCGCCGATCACCGAGGCCACGATGGTGCCGTGCGAGTCGCAGTCCATCAGTCCGTCGCCGCCCATGATGTAGTCACCACCGGGCACCACCGGTAACCGGTGGCTGGGATTGACACCGGTATCGATGACGGCGACGGGCACCCCGTTGCCGGTCGAGTATTGCCAGGCCTTTGCGATGTTGAGCATCACGTAGCCGGGTGCGGGCACCGTGACGTTCGGTTCGGCAACGGTGATGGTTCGCGCACAGACGTTGCTCTGCCGCATCGGCTGATCCGGAGCGGGTTTGCCGTCCGGGGGTACCCGCGCAGGATCGACGCTCGGCGGTGGAATCGCTTGAGCCAGAGGAAGCGTCGTAGGTAGACCGACCAGAAGGCCCACGAGGCTGAGCGCGGCGACCCGCCGCGTCGCGAGCGCAAGCGTCATCGCATCCGCACCCAGGTGAAGAGGCCGCCGATCCATGCGGCCATCGGGAGCGCGGCAATGATCGCGACGATCTCCAGCCACTCGGCGATCATTCGCACCAACGGCGTGAATCGGGTGATCGGTACCAGCAACGCCGCAACAAGACCCGCGGCGCCAAAAAGGCCCAGTATCAGCGCGCCCCACAGCAGCGGACCGCCTAGGGTGACAGGCGCGTGCAGAACGTATTTGACGACGCCGACGCAGACCGCGGCGACCCCGCCGCGCACACCAGCGCGACCGCCTGGCGCTTGTCGGCGAAGGCCCGACCGCGGCTGATGAAGATCAGCACGAACAACCCGGCCAGCACCAACGCGGCACCACTACGGCCATGGCCCGGCGTCAGCGTGGCCCACACCGCGGCGGGCAGCGTCACTCCCGCGGCCACGCAGATGCCGGTCAGCACGCTGTTCGCCGTCATGGCGCCGGCGGCGATCTGCGCGCCCCGGGGTGTGGTGTCCGGGCTGACCTCGTCATCGGCTGCCTCATCGACAGGTGACACCGCGTCGGCAGGTAATCCCGCGCTGCGCTGGAAGAGATCGCGACCGGTAACGGACCCGAAGTACGGCGGCCGAATCCGTGCCGCCCACAACGCAATCGTGGGAGCCAGCGTCAGCAGGAACAGCAGGCCCACGAGCGTGAGCATCCCCATCCACTGCGCCGGCATCGGTCGCCACATGCGAGCCGCTGCGGCCAGACCTCCGACGGCACTCAGCGTCACAACCGTTGCCGCGACGGTGATGTGACGCTGCGTGACGACCGCGATGCCGGTAGTCAGAACCCCGGTGGCCAGAGCGGCGATAAACACATGGGCCGCACCGACATTCCCGGGCGCGGCGGCACCCAGGCTTACCGCCAGCAGCGGTATCGCCAACCAGCCAAACCCGTCGAGGAGGTCGCCGCGGTGCGGATACCACCGGGCCACCGCGCCCGCCCCACCGGCAGCAAGCAGGCCCGCGACACCGGTCACGATGCTCGGGGCGAGCGAGTCACCGCCTCGCGGATGCGTAGTGCCAATCCGAGGAGCGCGGCCGAGAGCATCGCCAGAATTGCCAGTGACGTGTGCGCCGCCGTGACGGCCGTGACCGGTTCGAACAGCTTCTCCCCGACTCGGGCCAACCCTGTCGACAACGACTCGTATTGCGGCTCGAACGAGTCGCCTTCCACCACGGGAGCCAGCACCAGCGTGGCGCCATCTTCGACACCGAGTTCGTCGAGGGTCTTCGTCACATCGAGTCGCACGCCATTGGCCTTGTGCAGCTCGTAGCCGACACCGGGCTCGAGGCCTGCCAAGCCTCGCCGCTTCAGCTCGTCATTGAGCAGCTCGACAATGTTGTCGACGAAGACTTCGACGGGCACCGATGCCGGATAAACCTGCGAGACCAGGTGTTCGCCACATACGACCGCAACCGCGCAGCGTGCCGGAAATGCGACCTTGGGCATTAGCGTGGCCTATCAGCGTCCGGAACGTATTTGTCCGCTAACGCCGCAGTGATTTCGAAAAGCCGCAAACGTGTTTTCTTCTGCAATTCGTGTTGCGTGTCAATGATCCCGCCTTTGGCCAAATGCGGGTCGAATGGCATGAATTCAACTGTCGCGCCAGATTGACTGAAACGCTCGGTAAGATAAGCGCGCGCGTCGGCATCGAATTTATCGCGGCTGTCATTGAGAATGACCATGCTGCGCGACACCAATTCGTGGTACCCCATCGACCGCAGCAAGTCGATCGACCGGGTGACGGGCAGGGACGTGTCCGCGGTGAGACCCGATACGAAGACCAGCGTGTCGCAGGCGTCGAACACCGCCTTCATCACCGGATGCTCGAGATCGTCCGACGTGTCCACCACGATCACGTTGTGGGTGCGACGGAGCCGCGACAGGACTCCGGCGAACATCGACGGAACCAGTGGCCGCGGCTGATCCGATGCGCGGTTCCCGGCCAGCACGTCGAGCCCTAAGCTGTTCTGCCCCAGGTGTTCCCGGATGTCGGCGTAGCCCTGGACATCGGTGTCGTTCAGAACGGCGGAGTAGTCCCCCGGCGGCGACTCATCGATCCGACCGGCCAGCGTGCCGAAACCGGGGGCAGCATCGATGGCGACGACGTTCTCTGGACGGCACTCACGGAACACCGCGCCGATGCAGGCCGTCATCGTGGTCTTACCGACGCCGCCCTTGCCCGAGACCACGCCGACCACGTACTGCTTACGGATGTGACGGCGTATCCGGCCCTGCAATTCGCGGTAATGCCGCTCGGCCGGAGATTCACCGAGATTAATAGTCTGAAAAGATGCGTTATAGAGAAATTTTCGCCATCCGGAACCCGGCGGGATTTTCCGCGGGGTGACCATGTCGGAGATGCGCAACGTTCCCGAGACGGAGTCGGGATGTTGAGGACGCGAACCCGCACTTTGTCTCGACGATGGCGTCCCTTGCTCCGCCGAATTCGATGGCGTGTTCCACGGATTTGTCACGATGCCGATGCTAACATGCGCGCCATAACCACTACCTACACAACCTTTCGGTAGGAAAACCATTCTTCATTGGCCGGCAGCCGCCGCATCATGTTGTTGATCGCGGTAGTGATGTTGGTGGCCGAACCCGGGGCTACGACCATCCATTTCTTACCACCGGACAGAACCTGCTCGGCCACCAGTCGACCCTCGGGGGAGTCGATGATGGTCACAGCGCTTTGCTCAACGAAAGTTCGCGTAGGTTGTCCAGTCTCCACGCCGGATTGCAGAGCAACGATCGACGCCTGCGTCGAGCGGGTGGGGTCTGCCGCCTGCATCAGCATGCGCTGCTGATCGGCATCCATGTGTTGAGCCGTCAGAAATCTTTTCAGGGAGTCCTGGCTCGTCACTCCGGCCAGCAATGCATCGGTATCGAGAGTGATCGGGCGCATCGGCGCGGGCGTGTTCGTTCCGCAAAGTCTGTCGATCTGAGCGATCAGAACCGAGTTGGCGGCGCCTTCGGCTGTCGCGGTTCCCGCGCCACCGATCCGGACCAGATCTTCCGAGCGCTCCATCACCACCCACCATTGGGCGAAGCGCGCCAGGACTGCTCTGGCCGGCTGCTCCCCGGTTTCCGGATTGCGCATCTGGATGAGAAGCGCGACATCCCTGCGCGAGAGCACCGTCATCCATTCGACGACAACCGAATCGACGGTCCCCGCTTCGTCGATGACGCCTGCCGCGCGCAACTCGGCGGCAATGGGATGCGCCAACGCCTTATGTGTCGTCTCGAAACTCGGCAGTATCGGGCGCAGACCCAATTCAGGGGCGAGCACCTCGACGCCGGCGAGGATCTGGAGGACCCACAGCCCATCGATCGTGGTGGTCAACATGCCGGTCTGTCCAAGCCGCTGGGGCGCACCCACGTGCGCCCCAGCTGAGTTATTTCGACTCGCGTCAGACGAAGAAGTTCGTCGAGCTCGCGTCGGTGGCGTGGGCCGATTGATTCACCGAGTGAATCGTCGAGCCGTGTTGCGCAACCGTTTCGATGAGACCCTCGAACCCTTTGAGCATCTGGATCTGCGCCTCGTAGAAAGCCTGGTGCGCCTGGCCCTGGAAGAAGCCTGCGATCTGATCCGTGCGGTGCTTGATGTCGTCATGGTGTTCCATGAGGATCGCTGCCTGATTTCCGACGCCAGAAGCGAGATCGCTGACTGAACCGTGGTCGTACTGAATAGTCATTTGGGAGTTCCTAACTCGCGAAGAATTGAATGGCTTGGTCGAAGGACGATTACGTGCTGGTGCCGCCGGCGAAGCTTGCGAAGCTGTGCGCCGCGTCCATTTCGTGCTGCTCCATCATGACCGCTACCTTGCCGAGACCCTCGGCCAGTTTGGTCCCCCACGTCACGGCTTGCGCCAAGTCGTGCTGCACCTTCGTCGCGGTGTTCGTCGACGACATGTAGCCATCGCCCTGCCAAGCGGCACCCATCGCCTCGTGGTTGGCCAGGTACTGGTTTGCAATGACCGTCGCGTGCTCTAACGCCGTCTGGATAGCCTGTTGCGTCGACCGCATCATGTCCGGCGTTACCTGAAGTAGTGCCATTACCTCTCCCTTAGCTAGTGCCCCCTATGCGGGACGTGTCGCTAGTGTAAGCACGCTTCGGAGGTCCGGCACCTCACCTATTAAATCCCCAGTTGCAGCACCGGCGCTTTTAACCGCATACCGGATTTGTACCCGCTGACCTGGACAGTCTGCTGAGCAGTCGCTGGTCATCGATGCGCTGGGTTTCGGAGTCTCGACCGACGTCGCCGCCTTGTCGGCCCGCTGCCCCGCGATCAGGAAGCATCCACCGATCGCTATTCCCCCGATAATCGGAACAATAAGTATCCACATTGGGCTCGAGCGGCGGATGAACACGAACGCCAGGGCTACGTACACCGCCACAGTGATGGCGGTGACGCCGATGGCGACGAAGTGGAACCCGACCCGCTGTGCGACGTACCAGCCGCGCAGGGAAGCTAGCGTCGCCTGAGACCGAAACCCCAACGTCGCGTTTGGCTGGATGCCTCGACTGTTCGCCCGCGCGGTAAGGATCCACATGCCAATGCAAATGGCTGCGAGTAGCACTGCATGCGCCGCGGTATATATGCGAAGACTCGCCTTGCGGTCACGGGAGTTTCGCGCCTGATCAACAGTCAACGCCACGCACCTCCTCGGTCGTACTGGTTTCAAGCGAAGGCTGTTCATTCTGCGCCGTGGGTAGTCGCGGGGGCAATGCGCTCGGAAGACGTCGGTGTGTCACCGCGCCAGGTGCCGCGATCAAAGCCGCGGTACCCACCATGACCAGCGAGAAACTAAAGAGGCCCATTCCCAAAAAGATCAGTGCGTGTAAAGCGAGGCAGAGCCAGAAAGCGGCCAGTCGCCATCGGGCGCCCAACAGCGTGAAGAGCGCGATCGCCAATTCGATCACCATCGTGCCCCACGTCAGTGCCAACGTGATCAGACTCTGGTCGGATAACCACAGCCACATCGGGGCGAACGGGCCGGCGGCCCCAAAGGACCTGTCGCGAAACGTGTAATAGAGCGCCGAACCGTTTTGCCAGTCCTCGATACCCATCTTCGCAATAGCACTATCGGCGTAGAGGTAAGCGATCTGGAGCCGGAGTGCCCAAAAACTGAGATACGAGACTGTCCGGCCGATGCGGCTCATGTGCGCCGGAGCCGGTTGCCACTGCCAACGACGCGGGTCCGCCAAGCACATCGGGGTGATGATCAACAGCACAATCAGCGCAATCGAGTCCCCTCCGTCGGGAAGCCGCGCCGAGGTGGTGACGGAAAAGACGATCCATAGGTGCGCCAGACCCAGATACCGGGGTCGGTAACCCGTTGCCACCAACAGGAGCACGCCTATTGCGAACCACCATCGGATGGCTACGAACTGCTGTGGATCGCCGACGCAAAAGACGGACACTGGCGGTTGTGCGGTGCATCCCGGACCGGTAACCACAGTCACCGTGGTGAAAAGGGCGGCCGGCCGGCTGAAGAGCAATTCGGAAGCGGTGGCAAGAGCTAATAGCGTCCGGCCGATGGCGAACCAATGGTCGCGGTAGTCGAATCGCAGCGCCCGCACCATCGTCGCACGAACTATGGCGTCAATCGTGTCGTCCTATTGGCTGGGCTGCAGTCGACGTCTGCCACCGTGGCGTTTTCGATCGAGTAGCGCATGTCGGTGAGATGGCGGTACGCCCATTTCGTGGGTATTTCAGAAGTCAGCATCACCCGGCCGCACACCGTCGGGATCGGACTGCTGTTGTGCAGGATCGGCATCGGCCGGCGCGGAACTGCGTCGAAGCAAGCGTTCGGAGCGAGTCCCGTGCAGTTGAGCCAGGCGTCCGGGCGGATTGCATGTACCAGGTTGGCCAGTTCGGGTCCCTGGGCGCGCTGCGTGCGAGACAGGCCAAACAGGTTGGAAGCCTTGGCTTGTGGTGTCACCAGCAAACTAACTCCAACGCTGCCGTCGGCGTTCAGTCGATAAGCCAAGGGCTCCTCGGTTTCCGGCGAGCGAGTGAAAAAAGCGAAGTCCTGGCCGGCGATCGTATTCAACTCGACTCGTATCGCCCGCAGTTGATTGCGCTCCCACAGGATATTCGAGGGCAGCGTCGCGGCGAGGCTTGCGGTCGCGGCCACTGTCAAGACGCCTGCGTAGACGAGGCCGGCTGCCACGATCGGTCGCATGGTGCGGCGTCTGCGACGGGCACTCCGCTTCCAGATCGGGGTCACGAACGCAGAGTCTTCACGAGCTTTGCCACACCGGTCTGTCGATCCAAATCGCTTGGCGGATGTTCGAATTCGTACCAAATGAACTCCACGGCCAAGACGCACGCTACCCATACCGCGAATAGGTAGGCGATCAATAAGTACCCACTGATCGCGACAACTCCGCCCACCGTCACACCGAGGGCGTAAAAGGTGTCGACCGCGAGAACATAGTTGCCCGCGATGTCGCCGGTCATGTGCCAGAACCCATCTGGCTCTTGGATCGGGCCCTCGTACGGAGGAGGCGGTGGCGGTGGGCAGGGGTCGTCCTGCTTATAGGGCGTGGCCATCCACTGATGCGCTGCGGCGTTGACCCGGTTCAAGGCGCCATCGATCCGTTGTGCGTCAGCAGCATTGAACGCCGAGGTCAGTGCCGGTGCAGCCGCCGCGTCGAAGCGGTGGATACATCCGGTTAGCGATTCGGCGGCAGCACGAAGCTTCGAATTCGAAACGGTTGTGTAGGTCCCGGGTTGATGAAGGCCGGGATGGTCGTCCACCACTCGTCCCGTGGAGAACAGCAAAAACTCGAAGACCTCCGTGGTCGTGTACGCGGCATGGGTGCGGTGCTTACCCAACGGTGACCTTGCCTGGGTCGCGTACAGCACGCTGGTCCCAACTACGGCAATGACGACGAACGGGATGAGGAATCGTTTCCTCACTGGCGACGCCGGCCTTCGGGTGGACCGTCGACCGACTTCGCAGCCCTTCCTGCCATGATGGCCCCGAAGATGATGGACGCAAAAAGAATGGCATTACCGCCGATTCCGGTGAGCATCAAAGCCCCGGGTGCAGACGAGTACAGCACCGCCCAAAGCAGCGCTACGCAAACTGCCACGGCCACAAGCACATAAAGCGGTGCCAGGCGTAGCGCGGCACGATGGCCGGCTATCCACGCCCGATCGCTGCGCATAGTGGAAGGGGTTCGGATTCCTACGGATCCATTGCGCTCCAGCCGACCGTTGGCAGCCCGCGCGCACACCACGATGATTACCGGGCAGACCACGATGGGTCCGAACGCCATGATCGCAGCGACCACAATCAAATGGATACGATCAGGTCCCACTTGTCCTCCCTCTACTGGCCCCGTTGCCAGCCAGCGTGCAGATCGTGAATTGGCGTACACGATGGACGAATCCGCGATCCTGACAATAAGTGACGTCGACGGCGCCGATGATCGCCATCTCCGGTCGCAGTGCGCCGCGCTTTTGGCAGTCCACCTTTGACACTGCGTTGCTGGTGATTTGCAGGCATTGACCGGCAGCCCAGTCATAGTCGAGACACACCACACCCGACTCTCGACCCTTTGACCAGGTGTAGGTGATGTCGGCATCCCGCACACACTGGGAAGAACTGGCGACGCGCCCAATGACCCTGAAGGTGCTCGCGGGTGATCCGCACGCCTGGTCGACAAGCGTCGGCGTGCCGCCAACACGCTGTATCGACACGCACGACATCGGGACCGCCAGGCTGCCCGGCGTTCCTGCATTGCCGGGGAGTCGACTGAAGTCGGTCGTGGGATACACGATCGCCCGGGATTGGAAGAAAGACGGGATTGCAACAGCGATAGCCGCGGCAATCACAGCAGCGGCAATCACCCAGCGCCGACGATAGAAGACTCCCCGCTTCTGGGCGGGGATCACAACTCCGTCACGCATGGGGGCGACTCAGGCATCGAGGGATGCCCCAACTCGGCGGTCGTCGGTTGCTGCGGCGGCGGCGCGGGTTGACTCGGGGCAGGAGCATGCGGCGGCGGTGGCGGCGTCTGTTGTTGCGGCGGCGCCGGATGGCTCGGCGGCTGCTGCGGTGGCGGGGGTGCCTGCTGCTGCGGTGGTTGCGGTGGCGCCTGGTGCTGCGGCGGCGCGGGATGACTGGGGGCCGGCTGGCTCGCATCGGGTTGCGCCGGCGGCGTCGGCTGTTGCGGCGGGGTGGGGTGGCTCAGGTTGGGCGTCTGACTCATGCCGTTCCCGCCGGAACTCGATCCGCCACCCATTCCCGGGCCCCCGGATCCGCCGGAGCCCGTGCCGCTTCCACTGCCCGGTTGATACGACGGCTGGCTCGGGTCGTTGTTCGGCGCCTGCTGCGGCTGCGGTGGCGGCTGCTGCTGTTGGGGCTGCGGCTGCTGGTGCTGGTGCTGCTGTGGGTGGTGGGGCGGTGGTGGTTGTTGTTGGGGTTGGGGTGGTGGGTTGAGCATGTGGGCGATGTCGCCGTTGTTGGGCAGGGGTGGCTGCTGGGGCGGCATCGGGGGGATGGGTCGGGGAATCTCGGGTGGGACGTAGGCCAGGGATTGGGTGGCCGTGGCCAGTCCGGAGCTGGCCCCGCTGGTGACCAGCGGCATCGCTGAGACGGGTCCGCGTAGCGCGGCGGCGTTGAGCATGCCGGGTTTGAGTCCGACCGCTTTGCCCCCCGATGGTGGCGGGGGTGGGGAGAATGGTTGGGCGGGCGGGGTGAAGCTGGTGATCCCGGGTGAGGCGGGCATGGCCGGCATCGGGGGGCGCGGCATCATCGGCTGCACCGGGGCCTGCGAGGGCGGCACCGGCGGCGGGGTCATCAGGTTCGCGTTCGGCGACGGCGCGTACATCCCGGTCGAGGACTGCGACGGGGCCATCGTCTGCGCCGGAATCGACGGCGCGGTCTGGGTGACGGCGGCCAATGGTTGCGCCGCAACGCTATTGGCCGGAGCCGAGGCCGTCGAGGACCCCGAAGACGACACCGCCGACATCGCTGACGCGGGCAGCGCGGCGGCCGGGCCGGCGACCGCGCTCACACCCGAGCCGACCATCCCCACCGCGGCCTGCATCCCGCTCATCGCCGCGGACTCAGCGACCGAGGCGGCCGCGACCGCCACCCCGGCGATGGACCCACCCGAGATCGCCGGCATCGACGGCGTCATCAGCGCCGCCCCCAACGCATCCAGCGTCGCCCCGTAACGCAACCCCGCACCGGCGTTGTTGGGCCACATGAACCCGAAATACTCGACATTCAAATCCGTGATCCGAGGGGTCAACGCCCCCAACACAATCGGGTTGATCACCTCATCGGCAGCCTCTTCGAACCGGTTGGCGTGCGCCGGCGGAGCCGGCACCATCTGACTCACCGTGCTCGGATGCGCCGCCGCAGCCATATGCATGATCTGCGAGCGCGCCAACGTCTGCTCGGCGAACACCAAATGCTCATTGTTGTGCGACACCAACGCCGCCTCCGACACCGTCCCACCCATCCCGATATAGGACTCCGCGGTCACCGCCCCCAACGCCGAGGACGCCCCCACCGTCGCCGTCATCACCGCATGATGCGCCACATAGGCCTCAGCCGCCGCCAACGACGGCGTCGGACCCGCACCGGTCACCATCGAGTAATAATTCGCCTCGGGCGGAAACATCGGCCACGGATGCGTCACGAACTAAACCCCCGCACTAACCAGATCCCTTGTCGGCGTACTCAGATCGCCGTCGCCGCCGCCCGCATCATTTCGGTAGCCACCGTGGTGGCCATTGCCAACGACTGCGCCCCCGAATACAGGCCCCGCATCAGGCCATGCTGTTCGGCGACCGCCACGTGGGCCGCGCCGGCGGCCGCAGCGATCGCCGCGAACTTCGCCGAATCCGCGTCCATGCCCATCGGCAGCGGGTCCAAAACTGCGGGGGCCACTGCTGCCGCGGCGCCACCGGTCTCGGCCGCGAACCCAGCCTCCGTCGAAGCCGACTGTGCAACTACCTCTGGAACCATCGCGAACGTCACGATCTACCTCCCTGAAAGCCGCGGAAAAGCCTGCCGCGATCGTAACCGAACTCCGCAGGTCGCATATGCATGAAATTTCACCGCCATTTTTTGTCGATACGGTGAGTAGGTGATGTCAGTGCGCGAGGAGGTCCTGCTTCGCGGGGTCGGATCGATTGGGTTGCGCTGGAGCGTACCGACAGTCGCGTTGCGCAGGAGAACGCGGGTCAACCCCTGGCGGTCATCCAGGACAACGTTCTTGACCTGATCCGCTCGCTAGTAACCGACGGTCTATGCGAACTAGGTGTCTGGCAACCGCAGACCATCGCTCCGGCGCGTGGAATGCCCTACTCGATGAGTCCATTCAGAAGATCCGCGACGTTTACGTAAATCTGTTCGATGATGACTCTGAATGGTGATTTTATTGCTGGCTGAAGCTCACCCCGAAGGACGTGGGCTTGCGGAGGCAATAGAGACAAACCAAGAAACGGCGCATCACGGCTGACACCCCGGCGCGATAGACACTGCCACCTCGATCCCCCTGTCTTAGCGGGGTCAACGACATCCTCCAATCGACGATCGCCTTGCCCTGACGATCCTGGTATTTCTTGTCAAGATGCCGATAACGATAAAGGGGTGGTGAATGTCGGCGCGTGACGCGGTTCTGCTCTATGGTCTGATCGAACGGGTGGCCCTCGAGCGGGTCGACGCCACCGTCAAACAGGAGAACGAAGGCGAGCCCGTCGCGGTCATCCAAGATAAGGTTCTCGCCCTAGCTGCGAACGGCGAGCACGCGGCATTCTACGGAGCACTATCATTTAGCCATGGCGACATGGACGCGGAGGACGTGATGTCAGCACGCGAAGAGGTGCTGCGCTGGGGCCTTGATGACTGGGTTGAATTGGATCGAGTCCACCTGTGCGTCAGCCAGGAGAATGTCGGGCAGCCCACGTCAGTTATTCAGAACAAAACGCTTGAACTGATTCGCTCTCTAGTGAGCGACGGCATGTTCGTACTGGGTGACGTACAGCGCGGTAGTGGCTTCACCGCCTGGCATACCTCGCTTGACGAGTCCATTCAGCGAATACGAGACGTTTACGTGAAGAACTTTCAAGATGAGAACACGTGGATGTGGTTTTGCTGGCTAGACGAAACTAAAGAGGGCGAGCGGGTCGCTAGAGCTCTCAGCGAAAGCCAAGAGTCGCGCAACAGCTGATCGGCCGCCTCGCCACATTGCCCCGAAATTTTGCCGGATTCTTAAAGCCAGACGTCTGGATACGATTGACCGATGGTGGCGCTGCAGGCGGTGAGTGAGTGATGTCAGCGCGCGAGGAGGTCTTGCTTCTCGGTCTGATCGATTGGGTCGCGCTGGAGCGTATCCATCGGAGAGTGGCCCAGGAAAATCATGACAAGCCGCTGGCGACCATTCAGGACAAGGTCCTAGACCTGATCCGCTCGCTAGTGACCGATGGCCTGTTCGAAATCGGTGGCCTCTCGACCCCTAACGGCCGTTTCTGCGCCTGGGACACAACGCTCGACGAGTCGATAGTGCGTATTCGCGATGTATATACGAATAAGTTTGGCGATGAATCGGCGTGGTGGTTTTGCTGCTGGCTAGATGCCACCGACGAAGGATTGAAGGTCGCGGAAGCGATTGAGGCAAGCAGGAATTCGGTGCAGGGCAGATAGATCTCAGCCGGTCTCTGAGAGAGTACCGAGTGCTTCGTGAAGGTTTTGGGTGAGCTGTGCTACCCCGTCAGTCAGCCGGGGCAGGCTTCCCGACTCCACGAACACCGCCTGTTCGATCATCCGACCTTGATGAGGTTCGCTAGAGCCATAGACGTAAAAGGTGTACCGCGCCCACACCCATAAGCCGGCCGCTGCAAAATAACCGCTGCCGCGTGCGGCGACCGCATCAGGCAATAAGTCCGCCTCGACGGCTTGAGTCGTGATTCCGGTGGCGGCGAGGTCGCGCAACGTGCGATCGGCATTGTTGCGCACTACCTCGTCAGTCGGATGGCCGGTAAATCCGAAAACGCTGATCGTTTCGCAGCCATCGAACGTGCCTCCGGGTTGTTCACCGCACACCGCAATACGTGAGGGCGCGATGCGAGCGTCAGCCAATTGGCCGATTCTCCAGCCACGCGGAACCCCGAGATCCGTCAACCAGCGAGGCAGTACTTCAGCACGAAGCTGCGCCAAACCGTCTACGTGACCTGCCAGCACAGTGGCCATCGACGACACCGCCGCTAGACGCTGCTTCTCGGCGGAGTATCCATCGGTCACCGCGCTGGTCATTCCAGAGCCTCGAGCCCCTCGAGCAGGAGCGAGCCGATTGCGACGATAGCGGCGCCTATTGTTGCCAGCACTCCCGGCGAGGGCGGCTCCACCGCTGGCAGATGTACGGATGGACCTGGATCGCCGGCGTCGGGCTCCTCTGTCGTCGCGGGTGCCTGTGTTGCTGGAACCTGGACGGGATGCGGCTCCGGCGCTGGTTCCGGAAGGGGCTCCGGCGTTGGCTTCGTTTCTTTCGGCAGATGCACTTTGTCTTTGCTGCCGTCCGGGTACCTGACGTCAACAGTATCTCCGCCAGATTTACTGTCCGTACGGTAGCTAATCCTGGTTCCGTCGGGCAGCATTCGCTCTTCGCCCGGATAGGTGCTTGGGGGTGCGGGGCCTGCGTTCTGGGTGAGCTGGCCGAAGAGGCCTCGGATCGCCTCGGGCGTCGGGAGTTCATGTACCCCCGGGCTCTCGCCTGGCGGAAGCTTATCGATGATGTCGTGGACATCTTGGGCGTTGTGAACCGATAGCGCCTGCGCGCCCGGCGAGTCTTTGAGATCGCCACCCAGATTGTGGACGCCTTGGTTCGGCGTAGCGCCAACATTCGGGTTGGGTTGGGGGTGCGGCGGCGGCGGTTCGGGATGCTGCTGTTGCGGCGGCGGCTGCTGTTGAGGTGGCTGTGGCGTGGTGTGCGGCGGTGGTGGTTGTTGTTGGGGTTGGGGTGGTGGGTTGAGCATGTGGGCGATGTCGCCGTTGTTGGGCAGGGGTGGCTGCTGGGGCGGCATCGGGGGGATGGGTCGGGGAATCTCGGGTGGAACGTAGGCCAACGGCTGAGTGGCCAGGGCCGTCCCGGTGCTGGCCCCGCTGGTGACCAGCGGCATCGCTGAGACGGGTCCGCGCAGCGCGGCGGCGTTGAGCATGCCGGGTTTGAGTCCGACCGCTTTGCCCCCCGATGGTGGCGGGGGTGGGGAGAATGGTTGGGCGGGCGGGGTGAAGCTGGTGATCCCGGGTGAGGCGGGCATGGCCGGCATCGGGGGGCGCGGCATCATCGGCTGCACCGGGGCCTGCGAGGGCGGCACCGGCGGCGGGGTCATCAGGTTCGCGTTCGGCGACGGCGCGTACATCCCGGTCGAGGACTGCGACGGGGCCATCGTCTGCGCCGGAATCGACGGCGCGGTCTGGGTGACGGCGGCCAATGGTTGCGCCGCAACGCTATTGGCCGGAGCCGAGGCCGTCGAGGACCCCGAAGACGACACCGCCGACATCGCTGACGCGGGCAGCGCGGCGGCCGGGCCGGCGACCGCGGACACACCCGAGCCGACCATCCCCACCGCGGCCTGCATCCCGCTCATCGCCGCGGACTCAGCGACCGAGGCGGCCGCGACCGCCACCCCGGCGATGGACCCACCCGAGATCGCCGGCATCGACGGCGTCATCAGCGCCGCCCCCAACGCATCCAGCGTCGCCCCGTAACGCAACCCCGCACCGGCGTTGTTGGGCCACATGAACCCGAAATACTCGACATTCAAATCCGTGATCCGAGGGGTCAACGCCCCCAACACAATCGGGTTGATCACCTCATCGGCAGCCTCTTCGAACCGGTTGGCGTGCGCCGGCGGAGCCGGCACCATCTGACTCACCGTGCTCGGATGCGCCGCCGCAGCCATATGCATGATCTGCGAGCGCGCCAACGTCTGCTCGGCGAACACCAAATGCTCATTGTTGTGCGACACCAACGCCGCCTCCGACACCGTCCCACCCATCCCGACATAGGACTCCGCGGTCACCGCCCCCAACGCCGAGGACGCCCCCACCGTCGCCGTCATCACCGCATGATGCGCCACATAGGCCTCAGCCGCCGCCAACGACGGCGTCGGACCCGCACCGGTCACCATCGAGTAATAATTCGCCTCGGGCGGAAACATCGGCCACGGATGCGTCACGAACTAAACCCCCGCACTAACCAGATCGCTTGTCGGCGTACTCAGATCGCCGTCGCCGCCGCCCGCATCATTTCGGTAGCCACCGTGGTGGCCATTGCCAACGACTGCGCCCCCGAATACAGGCCCCGCATCAGGCCATGCTGTTCGGCGACCGCCACGTGGGCGGCGCCCGCGGCCGCGGCGATCGCCGCGAACTTCGCCGAATCCGCGTCCATGCCCATCGGCAGCGGGTCCAAAACTGCGGGGGCCACTGCTGCCGCGGCGCCACCGGTCTCGGCCGCGAACCCAGCCTCCGTCGAAGCCGACTGTGCAACTACCTCTGGAACCATCGCGAACGTCACGATCTACCTCCCTGAAAGCCGCGGAAAAGCCTGCCGCGATCGTCACCGAACTCCACAGGCCGCATATGCACGAAATTTCACCGCCATTTTTGTCGATATGCAGGCGCTATTCGGCCTCAACAGGATCACCGGCGACGACGATCCGGGCGTGCGCGACAGCGGCCTGCTGGGTGGATTCCTCGCTGTTGCCGCGCGCCCCCAGCGGCGCCATCGGCATCCCGCCCATACCGCCTCCCACCGACGTGGTCGGACCTGTGGTCGCAGCCACGGTTCGCAGACCCATTGGCCGGCCTCCGCTGTCCGGCTCAAACGTGCTGGTGGGCCGCGTGTAGCTGGTTAGCCCAGCGCCTGACACCGCGCCCATTCCGCCCATTGCACTGGCCGCCCCGGCGCCGATACCTCCGGCGGCACCGCCACTGGACGCCAGCGGTCCGGCCATCGAGGCCATTTCGGCCGCCTGCGGCGCTGATGCCGAGGAGAGCATCGAGCCGAACGCTCCCATCAGCGACGACGGCAGGCTGCTCATGCTTTGCAGGCCCTGCGTCGGGGCCTGCAAAATTTGCGACGCCGGCTGCATCACGCTCGACGCCGCCCCCTGCAATGGCCCCAGCATCGAACTGATCTGGTCGGTGGCTCCACTGACGGCCGAGGCCGGCGCCTGTCCGACCGCCTGGGCGGCCTGATTCGACAAGCTCACCCCGTCCTGCGCGCCCGTGTCGCTCGCAGCCTGCGCTAAGGCCTGTCCGGCCTCTGCCGGCGCAGCGGGCGAGGCCCCCTCGGGCGCCAGCGGAGGTGGTGTTCCCAACGCCGCGGTGAATCCGTTCAACGTGGTCGAGTAACCCATTCCAACGGTCTGGTTGTGCGGCCAGTGCTGCCCGTAATACTCGAGGTCGTGCTGGGCGATCGCCGGGGTGAAATGACCCATTACGGCCGGATTGGCCTTGTCCATGGCCTCGCGTCTGGCCCGGTTGGACAGGCTGACCACCGACGGAATCACTGTGGACCGTGCTGTCGTGAAGGCTTCGACAGCACCTTGGGTGACGGCGATCTTGTGCGCGGTCCATCCGGCCGCAGTATGCAGACCCATGTTGAGGCTGTTCGCGGCCGCAGCCGATGCGGTAGATCCCTGACCCGACCAAGCGGTCAGGGTTGCCGCGGTGTTGGCGCTGGAAATGCCCGCCGCCATCTCGTGATGGGAAGTTTCGGTCATCCAGACCATGTTGTTGGCGACCACCGCGGCAGGTGAACCGGCCTCGAAGGTGGCCGCGATGGTCTCCGGTGGCCCGGTCCAGCGTGGATCGCCCGGCATGTTTGTCGTTTAGCCCAGCGCGGTGCCATGGATCGCGTCCATGGCTTCGTAGGTGGTCGACGCCAACGACTGCGCGCCCGCGAAACCTGTCCGCTGCTGGACGTGGTCCGCCATTGTCGCCAAATAGGAAGTCCCGGTCGCATTCAACGCCGCGGCGAAGGCCGTTGAATCGGCATCCAACGCCATCGGAGTCACCCCGGTCAGTGCCGCTGCACCGGCCGCTGTGGTGGCTGCCATCTCGGCCGCGACCCCGGTCTCGGTAGCTGACGATGAATGAACTGTGGCTGGAATTACGCTCAATCCGTCTGCCATGTTGCCTCCCAAGTCTGTCCACGAATTATCACTCCGCGACCACAGGTTGTCTGAGTTTAATTGACCAAACGGCGGTGTCGAGTCGGGACTTTCTAATCCGGAGTTCCGACCAGAATTCCTTCGATGTCTCCTTCGGTGGTCACCAGCAGCCCACGCCCGGGTGCCAATTGTTGAGCGCTCGTCCGTCCGAACACCTTCACGCTGGCTGGATCGTTGTCCATGAACAACGTCGGCGACCGAGATCCCGTGAGCTTTTGGATAAACGGATTCATCACGACCTGAGCCGCCCAGTTGCCCGGCAGGCGCGAGGCGATGACGTGCAGACCAATCTCACGACTTCGTTCGACCAATCCCCAGAGCGGCGCCGTCGCTGCCGGACGCACGGCTTGATTGTGAGGTCGAAGCTCATGCTCATCGTCGATCAGCAGGAAGTGCCGCGGACCGTCCCACGGTTTCAAATCCATCAGCTCTTCCTGCGTCAGACCCGATGGCGGAAGTCGGTCCTGCAGGAGGCCGGCCAGCTCTCTGATGACGGTGTCGATGTCATCCGAGGTGTACGCGTAGGCACGCACGTGCGGACCGCGGATCTGCCCGATCAGCGTCGTCTTCGGGTCGATGATGGTGATTTGAGCCTGCTCGGGGGTGAACCGCTCGGTGATAGCTCTACCCAACGCGGCGAGTGTTGTTGTCTTGCCACATAATTGCCGGCCTACCACCAACACGTTCGGCAATGTCCGGGTCGGCAACGCCACTGGTTGCAGGGCGCTTTCGCCGATCGCGAACGGGATGTTCAGCGGATCCTGCGCCGCCGGCGAGCCCGCGAAGCTGGCGATGATCTCGGTGAGCGACACCCGGTCGGGCAGACGCGACAGCGCTTCGACCTTGCCGGTTCCGGTGACCTCGGCAATCAGGGCGCCGATCGCCCGGGTGCCGACTCGTTCGCCCTTGGTGCCGATGACCTCGGGCACCCCGACAAGCAGCTCGTGCCCATCCCGCGTCAGACCAAATCCTGGCCTGTCCAACGTGTTTCGCGCGGCCCTGCGCTGCTCCAGCGAATTGCCCATCTGTGACTCGTCTGGGTTGCTCAGGCGCAACTGGATCCGCGCGTTGGAGACATTCAGCAGGCCCTGTTTCTGTCCGACGAACCAGGCGGTGGCACTGGTCATCACGTGAACGCCGTAGGAAAGTCCTTGGCGCGCAATGGAGATCGCGCGGTCTCCGATCGCTGAGTCTTTCTCGTAGAGGTCGCCGTAGTTGTCGATGACGAGGAAGACGTCGCCGAACTTGTCCTCCGGATCGGTTCCTCCACCGCCGGCCGCGCCGAAACGCCGCTCGCGAAACTCGGAGATGTCGATCTGATACTGCTTGAACGACGCTTCTCGCGCGCGGATCAACCCTTCGATCGTGGCGATGGTTCGAGACACCCCTTCGGTGTCGTTCAGGCTGACCACCCCGCCGACGTGCGGATACTCCTCCACCGGATACAGCGCGGCGCCAATGCAGAAGAACGTGACGCGCTCCGGGCGGTACATCAGCGCCGCCGATGTCATCAGCGTCATCAATGTGGTGGACTTTCCGCGCTGCGCGGTCCCGACCACCATGATGTTGTCCATCTCGGCGTCGACGATGTGCACCCGCTGAACGTGATCTTCCGGGATGTCCACGATCGCGTACGGCAGCACCAATCCCGCATTCTGCCCGTAGTCGACATGCCAGGGCTTGTCGCGCCAATAGGACACCAGCGCGTCGACCCGCTCGCTGACTTCCAGTGGTGGGAGCCAGATTTGGTGCGGAAGCCGCGCGGGATGCGAGATCAGCGACTCGCGGATGACGTCGAGTAGCTTCTTCTTTCGGAAGCCGTCGCTGTGAAAGAGGAATTCATCGGGTTCCTCGGGTGCGTCGGCCACCGCCAGCGCCGCGTTGTCCTCGTCGCTGAGTGGTTGGTACTCCCACGTGAGTGGCCGTGGCTGCGAAAAGCTGACGTCGACCGTCTTACTGATGCTGACAGCTTTCTTCGGCAACACAAAAGGTGCGGACAAGTAGAAGCAGCGGAACGGCTCCAAGTCGCGCGGGCCGACTTTCATCAGCGCGTAGCCGTTTTCCTTCGACGGGAGATGCAGCGCAGCATCGCTACCGATGACGTCGCGTGAATCCTCGGCGGTCTCCGCGCGCAGCGCCACCCGGAATGCGATGTTGCTCTTCGCCTTGCTCAACGACGACAGGTCCAACCGCTGGCCACCGAGCGTGAAGAACACATTGCAGCCTCGGCCTTCCTGCCCGATGTGAATCACCAGCTGTATCCACTCCTGGTGGTGATGGAACAGCTCCAGGTATTCGTCGATGATCACCAGCAGAACAGGTACGGGCTCCAGATCTCGTCCGGCGAGCCTCATCTCCTCGTATTCGTTGGCGTCACGCGCGCCGGCGTCTTTGAAAAGCCGGTAACGTCTGGCGATTTCGCCGTTGATGGCCTTGCGCATCCGCTCCGCGAGGTGGCGGTCGTCCTTACCGAGGTTGGACAACGAGCCGGCAACGTGCGGCAGGCCCTCCAGATCCTGGGCCGCCGACTCGAATTTCATGTCGACGAAGATCACCGCGAAGGTCTCCGGCGAGTGCGTCAGCGCAATGCCGTTGGCCAGCGACAGGAAGAACTCCGATTTACCCGATCCCGAGGTTCCGATCACAACGGAGTGAAAACCGAAGCCGCCGAAGTCTTTCGCGCGAAAGATCACGTACTGCAGTTCACCGCCCGGCTTGACGCCGACCGGCACCATCGCCCACTTCGCGTCGCCACGTCCGCGACTGTCGGCCCACAGCCGGTCGACGTCGAGTTGCCGCGGATCGCTGATACCCAGCGCACGTAACAGCTCGGCGCCCTGGCTGTCGGTTTCGGACAGGTCGTCGGCGCTCATCGGCGACCACCGCGCCAGTGCCCGTGCGTACCGGCTGGCGGTCGAATCGGCGAGCATATCGGCCACCGCGTAGAACGCACCGCGGTGATAGAACCGCCCTGCCCGCAGTTCGAACCGCTGGTCGTCGTCGAGGAAACCCACACCGACACCGGGTCGAGTTGCCAACCGCAGCACGGTGATTCCGGCCATGCCCTTCTGCCCGGTGACGCTCTCCCACTGCTCGGGCGTCCCGACGTTGTCGTCGACGATCACCCAGTGCGGGCCGAGGGTCAAACCCGGCACTTCCATCGCCGAGGGCATGGACGTCGGGCTGGTGCCGACCGGCGGCGACCACGGTCCGCGACCCTTGCGGTGCAGCTCGGCATCGAGCGCTTCCTCTAACTCGGTGGGCGAGATGAACACCAACCTGCGCAAGCCGCACGCGTCGAACATCTCGTCGTGCTGATTATGTGGCAGCCACACCAACCACGACCACAACTCGGGGTGCCGGGTGACCACCATGACCTTGACGTCGCTCGGGCTGTGATAGACCGCCAGCGAACACAAGATCGAGCGTGCGACATTGTGCAGCTCGGCGGGATCGCTTGCGATGAAACTGAATCCGGGCTTAGACCGCAGGCTCAGCACCTTGCCGATCCCGCGGATCTTGCTCTGCTCGAGAATGAAGTCGCGCAACGCGCCACCGGTCACCGGCTCGAGCTCTTCGCCGATCGGCACCTCCGGCCACTGCAATGAGACCGCCGAGTCGCTGGCTTGCTGCACTCCGATACCAAGTCGGACATCGAGAAAGTCCGAATTGCCGGGGCGGCGCTCCCACATTCGTGGCCCGGCGATGACGGTGTCGAGATTCTGTGGATCGCCGTGCACGAAGAGCTGGCTACGTCGTTGGTCCTGGGCGGCGCGCTGGACCTCGTCGCGGTCCTCGTCGAGCTGTCGCAGATAAACCCGCCGCTGCTTCTCCTGCTCGCCCCAGGAAATCCGCCGGCCTCGGCCAAAACGTCCGCTGAACATCAGCGCGCCGAACCCCGCCAGCCCCATCATCGGGAAAAAGCCCGACTGCAGCGACCGGACTCCCGACGTGTACATCACCACCAAAGTGCCGATGATCCCGACGAGCAAGGCAGGCAACGCGATCATCAACAGGATGTTGCGCGGCTCGCGTTCCGGCAGCGCCAACGGCGGCGCGACTGCCACCCGTACCGGAGGCACCGTCGGCGCGGGTTTACGTGCACCACGCACAAAACCACGTTTGGACATGCCTAACCTCCTACCTGTTGGTTGGCGTCTGGGATCGGCGCAACCGCGCCGCCGCCATTGATGGTGTCGTGCGCCAGCAGGGCACTGTCGCGGCTGATGGCCGGCCCGGCTGCGAACGTGCGCACGATCGGCCAGGGGGCCTGCGCGGCATTACGCGGATCCAGCCCCAGCGCCTGCAGCGTCTTGTCATCCCACTGGACGCCGAACCGAACACCTTGGGGCGAAACCCAATACAGGCTCTCGCGGCTTTGCGCCGTCGCGACGCCGCTGGTCGTGGCAACGAAATTCGCCGCTCCCGGCAACACCAACGTCTGGTCTGCCTCCACCGACTCTGGGTGACGATCGTCGCGCACCAGGTGAACCAGTCGAGCGTCCATTCCGATCGGCACTGGCAGACCCCGCCCGCCGAACACCGTTATCGAGGCTTGCGGGTCGGTGGACTGCTTCTGCCACGCGACGCATGTCACCGGATTCGCAGTCTTGTCAATGAAATTCAGCTTGCCGGACGGATAGAAGTCGACATTGAGTCTTTCCACGACTGGAACGTGGACCAACTTGTCCGGCGACACCAGCGTCGGCGTGGCCGATCCCTGGGAGTTTGCGGTGCGGAGCAGGTCGGCGACGAAGCTGGTGATCTTCTGAACGCCGTCCGGCAGCAGCACGTAGAAGCCGGTGACGTTGCCATTGGCATCGCGAGTCTCCAATACACTTCCCACCGCCGAGCCGGGCAGCAACGTCGATGGCGTTCCCGACTCCGGGATCGCCGGTATCACAAGGGGTTCCGTCGACGGCAGGGCATCGAACAGCGCGTTGGACATCTCGATCGGATACGTCACACCGGGATCCAGGCCCAGGTTGAACGTCACCGATCGGTCGGCCGGGTCGATTTCAGATCGCTGCCCGCCCCAGATCACATAGGTCGCGCCGATGTGCGTCGCCAACACGGCATCCGTGCGAGGCATCGGCGCGGCCCGGCCTCCCTCGTCCAGTTCCCCCGCGATCGACGTCACCAACGGCGCCCCGGCACCTCGGGTCGGTACGGTATCGCAGACCGACCAGGCCGACGTCGATGTCGGGGTGACAGTGAGATCGTCTGGCACACCGGGAATCCCGATCATCGGTCCGGTCGGATACTTGGCGATCTCGGAGGCTTTCACCCAGGCGACGGCGGCGGCGTTGCCGACGGCCAGCCGGGCGGAGGTCAGATTCAGCGCGGGATACAGCCGGCCGTTGATTTTTGCGTAGACCGCGCCGGTGTCACGGTTGCCGATGATCGCGGACTGCCCGATCAGGCCGGCCGGCTTCATCACGTGCAGCAGGGCCATCCAGCCGATGCCGATCAGCACGAAAACCATCGACAGGGCCACTGCCGCTTGCTGTTTACGGTCGTCGTGCTTCATCCGCACCGAGAACCGGGTGATCGCGGCCTTCAGCCTGCGGTTGTAGAACAGGTGCCCCGAGTTCTGGTCGCGGTTGGAGAGATTGAGTGGCACGGTCAGTATCCTTTCGGCGGCCGATGCGCCTCTGCCTGATGCTCAAAGATGTTGCTCAGCAACCACTTACCCGTCACTGCAAAGCCCCGCCGTACCGCACCTGATTCTCGGCCTCGGCTTCATCGCGCAGCGCGGTGACAGCGAGGTTCAACCGGTCGGCAAGTTCTCCGTGGGTGTAGCCGGACATCACCGTCGGGTGCAACGCCAATTCGACAAGTCGGCCGTCGGCATTCGCGACCGCTTGGATATCGCCGAGATCCACGCTGTAAGTCACGCGTCTCGGCTTGCCCGACGAGGGCCTCCCACTTGTCGGCGGCCTCGTTCAACTCACGCAGAACCGATTCGACGAGATCCTTGTCGCTGACCTGCGCGCGACTGTCTGGCCCCGGCATCATTGCAGTATCTCGACCCCTCCGAACAGCGTCAATTCATTGTCTACAGGCTCAAACACAGCGCTCTGTCATGGGCCGGCTTTCCAATTACTGGGCGGCGGAGAGCTGAACATTTGAAACCAGGCGAAGTGGTAATTCGCGTTGACCAGATTCTTGGTGGCCATTCCCTCGGTGGCAGCCAGCAGCAGGCAATTCAACAATTGCCCAGGGTCGACGTCCGGGTACTGCGCCAGGAGTTGATACCGCGAGGTATCCAGGTAGACCCGCAGGATGTCGATCTCGGCATCAACGATGCCCGTGCCGGCGGCGCCCGCTCTGGCCAGGGTGTTCACCATCCGCGGCAGCCCGTCACGCCAGTGGGTCGCCTCTCCGAGCACCCAGCCGAGGTCGTCGACAGCCGGCAGTTCGCGGGGTTTCGATGATTTGTTGGTGACCTCGTAGTCGGTTGCCCAGCCCAGTGGGTCGCCGGGCGCATACGTCGACAACAGTGCGGTTTGGCCGAGTAATGCCGCCGCGTTGCCTTTGCGTCGGCCCGGCTCCAACAGCCGCACCTCGTCGGGCAGTGTGATCCCCGGTGGTATCCAGCCGTGGGCAAGGTCGGTGACCAACAGGGTGCTGCCGTCTTCGCGGATGCCGACGGCCCAGCGCAGCCCGGGTTCCTGCCGTGCCACGAACTTGAGCAGCCGTTCCAGCCGTTCGCTTTCCGATTCACCGGGCTCGGCGACCGGAAGTTGGCGCGTCACCTCGGTGTCGTCGATCTCCGGTTCGGCATGGCGGCTCGTCGTTTCCACCACCGGCGGTTCCGGAAGGCGCGCGGGCGGTGGTGGCACCGGTGGCTCCGCCAGCGGCGCGATTTCCTGCAGCAGCGTCGCCAACTCCTCGAGCACCTCGGTGTCGTCGGAATCGGACGCGTGCTTTGGCCCCGGGTGGTCTGCCGCGGGTAGCTCGGGCTCCCAGGCCTCGGGTTCCACGACGGGCTCCCAAGCCTCCGGTTCCACTACGGGCTCTGGAGCTTCGGGTTCTGCAGGCACGAACTCGGCTGCCTCTGCCGCCGGCTCCCACTGGTCCGGCTGCTCGGCAGGTTGCACCGGCTCGATTAGCTCCGGCGACTCGACTTCCACCGGCTCCGGCTGCGTGACTGGCTCCGGCGGGAGGACCGGCTCCGGCTGCGCCACTGGCTCCGCCGGCGGGCGATGCCGGGCTTCGGAGTTCTCCGGAGCCACCGGAATGACAGTGGTCTGCTCGGGATCGTGGCGCGGCGGAGCGAGTTTGAATCGTGTTGTTTTTTCCGTCGCGTCGCGGCCATTAACGGGCCGCTGTTCGGTCGGCAATTTGGTTTTCATGCTGTGCAGATGACGAACTGTCGACTCCACTCGACGGACCGCGAACGCGCGCGCTTCGTTGATGACACGAGCTTCTTCTGCCTGTCGCGTCGAATCCACCAATCCGGCGCACCGAATGTTCTTGAGTTCTTCGTTTACCGAATTGACGATCCGCTGCAAGTCCGCCTTCAGATACTTGACAAGTGGGGCGGTCTCGGCGGTCACCATGGACAGCTCCGCAGGCCAGAGGCCGCCTGTCACCCACGGCGTGGCGTCGACGGGCGCCTTGAACGCCGGGATTTTCAGCGATTCCTGGGCAGCCCTCCGGAGGCGCTGGCGCGCCGTATTTCGTCCGAAGATTGCCACCGGCCAAGCGTACCGTCATCGGCGGTTCCCTTCTCGCGCCGTTTGACGGTCGAGAATGGCGGGTGAATTGTGCGAATAACCCCGTCTGGGTAGCGTGAACACGTGGCGGATTCAGGGCTTCAGCAGCAGTTGAATGAGGTGCGTGCGTTGCTGAACAGGGCGCGAGAGTTGTTCGGCGCCAACCCCGTCGAACCGCCCACCGACATCGCCCCGGATCGCGACGCCGTCCGGACCTGGATTCGGTAGTTACTTGTCCGCGTCGTCGCGGTCTGGCAGCTCGTGTGCGACCAATCTTTCGATCGCCGTGTCAAGGTCCTCGGCGGTAGGAACCTCGGCCGACGGCGTATATCCGGCGGCGACGATTTCGCCGCGAACCTCCATCACCGCCTTGAGGTAAGAGACGTCGGCGGTCAACAAGATGCCTTCTGTCAGGCTCTCGGCGTCGGTATTCATCGCCGCCTCAGTAAGCGTGACGCTGTGCATATAGCCGCCGCGGCAGGAGCGGACCAGGATATGCCCGCTCGGATGTACGGTGTCGAACGCGGGATCAGCCTCTGTCATCGACCGTCGTCGGAGATGCGGTCAAATTTCCCGGCCGCGTCGGCCTCGTGCTGTTCCCACATGACGGCCGATTTTGTCAGGTTGTCGGCGATATCCGCATGGTTGTCGGCTTGTAGCTCGTAGCACTGTCGCCGCTGCTCCAGTAATTCTCGTCCGGCCTCCCTCAGGTCGCCGAAGATCGGGCCCAGTGAATCCAGACTCTGCTGCATCGCGGCATGCGACGCCGGAAGGGTCCGCAGGTATTCCGATGTCTCTTGATGGTGGCCGGCGGCTTCACGCAAGTTGGCCGGCACCACGTGGATTCGGTCTGCCATCGCTGTTCTCCTTCTGACGTGCCGGCGCGAGCCGGACTCCCTCTACGCTGTCTCAGTTCTCTCGGCGATCGCCGGCCTGGTGGGAGCCGGCGGCTCGGCTGCGTCCGGCGCAGTCGTATTGACCGGCGCCGGAGGGTGCTCCCAGCCTAAGAAGTCGGGGCCGCCCACGGTGGAGATGTGCTGCATCTGACCGTTCACCAGCGCACGGCTCTCGCCGAGCGCAAGGGCGTGCCGGTCGGTGAACATCCCGATATCGCCGGGCACAAGCTGCGACGGGTCCACCGGATCGCTCACCGCGGTGCCCGGCGCCGGGATCGTCATGCCCTGCTGCCGGAACGCCTCCGCGATGGGAGTTCCGCCCGCCGCGGCTTCGATCGCCGCGGCCAGCTGCGGGCTCGCGGCGGTCAGTGTCTCGCCGTTGGGCAGCGTCACGATTGTCGGGCCGGACGCGGGTTCGGTGTGCTCGTGGCCAGTTCGCTGCTGATCGTCCTTGTCCGGTTCGGTGTCCTCGGCGTCATCGGCGGGCGGCCGCACGTCATCGAGTTCCTCGTTGGCGACCGGCGAGGAACCCGGCAGCTGGAATCCCGCCGGCATGCCGAATCCGGTGCCGCTTGGTAGGCCTCCTCCCCCACCGAACGCGGGAATGCTGGGCATCCCTGCGGGCGCGGGCGCCGACGACACTGGTGCCGGTGCGCTCTCGGATGGCATACCGAGATCATTCTCCGGCGATGAGTCGAGGTACGGTTCGAGCTCGGATTCCTTTGCGGCGGGCTGATTTTGGACGCTGGGGGACGTCGGCGCGGCGGCGGGCACGCCACTCGATGGGCGCTGGTCGGCGGCACCAGAGTCGGGTTGAGCCGAGTTGTACAGCGACGCCCACGCGGCCATCAACGCCGAATTCGACGTGTCGTCCAAGTTCGCACCGGCGACCACGTCCTGAATGTCCCGCAGCTTGCCGATCAGGTATCGCTGAAAATCGCGCGCTCCGGCCGGGGTGTCGAGATCCGATCGCGTTGCCACTGCTTGCTCGATGTCACGCTGCAACGTGTTCAACGCGTCCCTACCGGCGGCCGCCTTCTGATGTGCGTTCAGGACCGCAGTCACTACTTGCAGATCGACCCGAGCCGTCGACGAATTCTGATGCACCAGAGCAGCTTCCGCGTGTCTGATGGCGTCAGCCGCGTCACCTTCCTGGTGGTCGGAGGCGGACCCGGCGTCAGGCGATGTCATTGCTCTGCTGCCCGAACATGGTGGCGACAGTAGCCAGGGGCGTCGGCGCCGACAATTCACATGTGGGGACGGCCGCCACGACTCGCCGGAGCTAGCCGGCGGGCGAAGTGTAGTTCTCACGCAACTCGTCCAAGGCGGCCCTCGTCGCGCTGTCGACGTCGCGGGCCTGCGACACCACCGCCGAAATCTCCTGTTGCTTGGCGATCAAGAACTTCCGGAACTCGCGTGCGCCGATTGCGGTATCGAGCGCAAGCCCGGCCTGATTCTTCACCGCGGCGTCGATCTCGGCCGCGATTGCGTCGAGGCGCTGGATGCTCTCCACCGTCGCCGCATGCGCGCCGGCGAGCGCTTCGGCGAGGGACCGGTCGGCCTCGACGGCGGCCGCGTGCCGCGCCGACGCTGCCGCCTGCCGCTGCCCGATCGCTTCGATCGCGTCGCCTGCCTGCCCGCTCATTCCCTGTCCTTGCTCGCCACCCATCGCCGTTATCCCAGTGGACGCCGGATCTGCACGCCGGTACCGAGCGGACTGATCCGCACCGTAGCCCCGGAGTGAGGTGCCTCAACGACCAGGTTGTCGCCGATGGCGAGTTGCACGTGGCCTGCCGTGGGGAAGACCAGATCGCCGGGGCGAACGTGTGAACGTGGGACTGGCACCCCGTCGTAAATCTGCTGATATGTGGTGCGGTCCAGGTGAATTCCAGCCCGGGCGTAAGACCATTGAGTCAACCCGGAGCAGTCGAACTGGTCCGGACCGGTCGCGCCCCACACGTACGGCCGGCCCAGCCGCGACAGCGCTGCCCGCACCGCGATCCCGGCCCGGCTGTTCGCGGCAGGCAACCGCAACCCGCGAGCGCCGTGGTGCGGCATCCGGTAGCGCGTTGCACGCCATCTCGAGCGATGCTTGCGGGATTTGCGGCGTGCGGCGAGCACGTGCGCCCGCTGGGCCCGCAGTCGCGCAACACCACGGCGGATCGCTTCGCGCTGCGCGATCGGATTGTCCGGCATTGCACCGTCGGCCCGGGCCTCGTCGAGGACACTTTTGGTCGATGCGTAAGCATTGGCATGATCACGGTGCGCTTCTCCAGCAAGGGCCTCCACCGCCGAGTCGACGGCGGCCGCGGCGCGCAGGTCGAGGCGGCTACGCGCGACAGCGGCGCTGTAAAGCGCTTGTCCGGGAACGTTATTCAGCCCCCCGGCGCGGGCCAGCAGTCCGTCGTACGCCGCCGGATGGCTGTCGAGCGATGCCGGGTGAGTGGTGGCGGTGAATAGTTCATGCGCGCGGCGCAGCGCCGCCAACTCGTTTCCGGTCACTGGTGCTCACCCTCGGTCTCGCCGGCCCGTTCCGCGAATGCCCGGACCCGGGGGACAGCGCCAGGTGGGATGACTCCTCTGGTGCGGATGTTCCACAGCTCTGCGGCGGTGACTCCGAGTAGGGCCGCGATGACCGCCTCGGGCAACGATGACTCGACGCACGCCCGATCGAGGCGCGCGCTCAGGCTCATCGGCACGCGTTTGAGAAGTCTGCCGCGAGTGGCTTCCAGCTCCTCGAGATGCTGCATGAGCCGTTGCGCGGACTCCGCGTCGGCGTTGACGGCGATCCGCCATGAATCGGCCGCCAGCATCTCGGCCCTGACGCACTGTTCGATCACAGAAAGAATATACGACTCATATCCGTTTGATGTTTTCGCCGGTGACCGGTCGATCGCCGATTTGATCGCATCAAGCTGAGCTTCCGAAGATCGTTCCAGCACTTCGGTGTCTGTGTTGTGCCGGACCACCACGATCGGCCCGTCGGTTCGCGCGGGTGTCGGCGCGGGCGGGGGAGTGGAGGTCAGGCGGTCGAGTTCGGCTGCCGAATCGGCCGCCACGACGAGCCGCGAATACGTGCCGGTTGGCAGGCCGAGGCCGTTTTCAACCTTTTGAACTGTGCTTTTGTGCGGCTTACGGGCGCCGCGCTCCAGGTAGCTCAGCCCCATGATGCTGACGCCGGTCACCGAGGCGAAGTCGGCCAGGGACCAGTTGCGCGACTCGCGCAGATCCCGGATAGCTGCTCCCGCCGATTCGCGGCTCACCGCAGCGCTCCGGCCATATTCGGATATTACACAGCCGTCTGGGGTGTCCTGGGTATATACGTTTCTATCTCGCTTCTCTTGCGAATCCGAGACGGTTGTGTATACGCTTTTATATACGTTTTGATCACCAAGGAGGCGGACAGATGGGTCACCCGTGCTCAATCAACCCGGAGATGTGGTTCGGCTACGCCGACGATGACAGTGGCGACGGCGCCGCCAAGGCGCGTGCCTACGAACAGTCCGCCACTGAGGCGCGGCTGCAGTGCTTGCGCCGATGCCCGCTGGCGCAGCAACGACTGTGCGCGCGGTACGCGGTCGAGAACAACGAGGAGTACGGCGTGTGGGCCGGCGTGAAACTGCCCGGCGGGCAGTACCGCAAACGCGAGCAGCTGGCCGAAGCGCATGCCACCCTGCGCAGGATCGCCGCCGGCGAGATCAGCTCGCGGCAACTGGCCGAGAACGCCGCGCTGCTGGCTCGCCGCGAGCACGACGCGGCGCCTGTCACCGCCACGGTCTTTCACCTGCCCGTTTGCCAGGTGGGACCACGCACCGCTGCGTGAACACCTGTTTACGCGGAGTGATTGAATCCGCCCTCAGGGGGTAATAAAGGGTCAACCGACCCCGGAGGACCTCCCGCAAATGACCTTCGACCTGACGCCGACCGGCGCCCAGCACGACTTGGCCCGCCGTGCACACGAGTTCTCCGAGAACGTCATCCGGCCCGTTGCGCTGGAATACGACCAGAGGCAAGAGTTCCCGTGGCCGGTCCTGGAAGAGGCCGCCCAACGCGGCTTCTACAGCCCACTGTTCTATCGCGACCTCATCGGCGACCCCAGCGGGCTGTCACTGCCGATGTTCATGGAAGAACTGTTCTGGGGTTGCGCCGGCATCGGGCTGGCCATCGTCATGCCGGCGCTGGCGCTGTCGGCGATCGGGCAGGCCGCTTCACCCGAACAGATGCTGGAATGGGCGCCGCAATGCTTCGGCTCACCCGGCGACCTCAAACTCGCGGCGCTGGCGATCTCCGAACCCGAGGGCGGCAGCGACGTCCGCAACCTGCGGACCACGGCCAGACGGGACGGCAGCGACTGGATACTCGACGGCCACAAGATGTGGATCGGCAACGGCGGCATCGCCGACGTCCACGTGGTGAACGCGGTCGTCGACGAGGAACTCGGCCACCGCGGGCAGGCGCTGTTCATCGTCCCGGGCGGGACGCCGGGGTTGGAGTTGGTACGCAAGCTCGACAAGCTCGGCTGCCGCGCCTCGCACACCGCCGAGCTGAAATTCAACGGCGTCCGGATTCCCGAGGGCAATCTGCTCGGCGGGCAGGAGAAGCTCGAACACAAACTCGCCAAAGCCCGCGAGGTGGTCGCTGGCGGAAAGCGTTCCGGCTCAGCCACATTGGGCACCTTCGAGCAGACCCGCCCGATGGTCGCGGCGCAGGCGATCGGCATCGCCCGCGCTGCGCTGGAATACGCCACCACCTACGCCACCCAGCGTGAGGCGTTCGGCGGGCCGATCATCGACAACCAGGGCATCGCCTTTCCGCTCGCCGAGATCGCCACCCAGATCGACGCCGCGCGTCTCCTGACCTGGCGGGCGTCCTGGATGGCTGCCCAGGGCATCGCGTTCGAGCGCGGCGAGGGTTCGATGTCGAAGATGGCAGCCAGCGAGGTCGCGGTGCGGGCGACCGAGCGGGCCATTCAGACACTGGGCGGCTGGGGCTACATCAACGACCATCCGGTCGAGAAGTGGTATCGAGATGCCAAGCTGTACACCATCTTCGAGGGGACCAGCGAGATCCAGCGGATCGTCATCTCCACCGCGTTGGGCCACAACGAGGGCGCGCCACCGCTGCACGTCGACCTCGAACCGTCAGGTGGGCCGCTGAACCGGGTGTTCGGCCGCGGCACCCCGTTGCGGGGCCGAGTCGCCGACGCGGCGCTGGCCGCCAAGGACCAGGTGCCCGGGCCACTGATGCGGGTCGCCATGCAGCTGATACGACCGCCGCGCAAGTAGCGGGTTCAGTTCTCCCGACGGGCCAGCTCAGTGACAAACCGGTCGATGAACCCTTCGGCCGGACCCGGATGTGCCTGCCGGATCACGAATTTCGTCAATCCGGCGGCCAGGTAGCCGTCGAGTTGGCGATGCAGCTGATCCCAGTTTGCGGCGACCAGCTCCGCGGGGTCGACGTCTGGGCGGCGCTGGCGCACCGCGGCGGCCAGCTCCGCGGGGAGCTCGCCGTCGGACACGGCTAGTGAGATGCCGAAGTGATCGGGTTCGATCTGCCGGCCCGCGTCCGCAGCGGACCGTTCGATCGCCTCACGGCCGGCCCTCGCCTCGTCGGGAGTGAGGAAGCTGCCCAGCCAGCCGTCGGCAAGCGTCCCGACTCGCCGGAACGCCGCCGGTGCGGAGCCGCCCAGCCAGATGTCCAGCGGGGGATCGGGCTGTGGTGCGACTGCTGCCGCCGTCACCGAGTAGTACTGGCCGGCGTAGCTGGCCGACTCGTCGACCAGAACCGCGCGCAGGATCCGCAGCGACTCGTCGAACACTGCGCCGCGCTTACCGTCGGGGACGGTGAAAACTTCACGCTCGGCAGGGATGGCCGATTGCAGGCCGAAGACCGGCAGCACCCGTTTGGGTGCGAGCGCGGCAAGCGACGCCAACTGTTTCGCCACCAGCACGGGGTGCCGTCCTGGGAGCACCGCGACCGAGGTGCCGACCTTCAGCCTTGTGGTGCGCGCCAGGGCGTACGCCATGCCGACCGTCGGGTCGACCGCCGGTGAGTACACCAGCTCGGAGAACCACAGCGAATCGACCCCGCTGGACTCCAGATGGTCGACGATCGGCGCGAGTTGATCGGCGGGTGTGTTGGCGCCGAGTCCTATCCCGAAGCGAACCTTCATGCCACATGCCAACACAGGGGAGGCCCTGCTTGTGCCCGGGGGAGTCGCTCAAAGGCCGCCCAGGCTACCGATCACCTGGACGGTGACCGCCAGAATCACCGTGCCGAACAGGTAGGACACCATCGCGTGCTGCAACACCGCGACCCTGAGCGGGCGCTTTCGCAGGGGCGTATCCGTCACCCCGTAGGTGACTGCGACGGTGAATGCCACGTAGGCGAAGTCGGCGAAAGTCGGCTTTGCGTCATCGTTGAAGTCAATTCCGCCAACCGGTTCGCTGTAGTACAAGATCGCGTAACGCACGGTGTAGACCGCGTGCACCACCAGCCACGAAGCGATCACACTCAAGAATCCGATCGCTGCGGCAACGGTGGCACCGGCTCCCTTGGAACTGCCCGCAATGAGTAGGTGGGCGACACCACCGAGGCTGGCGACGCTGGCTACCAAGATGATCAAATCGGCTGGGCGACGAGCCGGGTGTCGTTGCTGCACAATAACTTCGATTGCGGCTGCGCTCATTTTGGCGATACTTGCCCAGACCCAGATCAGGTAGACGGTCGCGGTTGCGATCCAGCCCCCCGCGCTGGAGTACCTCCAGCCTGCGGTAGTTCCTACTACTGCCGCCGCGCCGACGCCGATGCCAATGGCGATTCCAATGTGCGCCATTCGCGACAGATCCTGCCGCAGGATCGAGGGAATTCGCATGGAGACATCTGTATCCCATCGGTGGAACCACCACAATCGCCAAACCTGGGAACGTCGCAGGCCGCGGGCATTTCAGCGATTGAGCGGCGGATCGGGCGCGAGGCCGCCATCCGGCGCGATATGGGCGAAGATCTGCTGGACCAGCGTCAGGACGTGCGGGTCGTCGACGGTGTAGATGTGCCGGCGTCCATCTCGGCGGGCGCTGATCAAGCCGGCCAGACGCAGCTTGGTCAAGTGCTGGCTCATGGTGGCCACGCCGAGTCCGGTGCGCTCGGCCAACGCGGTGACATCGTGGCTGTTCTGGGCGGCCAACCACAGCACATGCAGCCGTGCCGAGTTGCTCAGCAGCGCGAAGGTGCTGGCGGCGGCGTCCAGCTGAGGACCGGTCGGCTCGGGTCCTCGCTGCGAGGTTTCGGTCGGCCGATCTTTTTGTTGCGCCATGTCGGCATCCATTCTGGCGTGTTCCCCACGTCACACTTCGCCATATCGAAACATTTTAACATTTGCGAAACTATCGAAATGGGCGCAACATGGGTTGCAGCGCAACGTCCCAAACGTCTGCTCCAGCGGAGCGGGGAAGCCGGAGGCCCACGTGATCCACGTCGTTATCCTCCTCGCCTGTGCACTAGCGATTTATCTGTCCTGCGAGTGGTTCGTCAACGCCGTCGAATGGCTCGGGCAGCGACTCAACCTCGGCTCGATGGCGGTCGGGACAGTGCTGGCCGCATTCGGGACGGCATTGCCTGAGTCGGTGGTCACCCTCGTTGCGGTCACTACCGGCACCACGTCTGATGTCCGCAATATCGGTGTGGGTGCGGCCATGGGCGGACCGCTGGTCTTGGCCACTGTCGCCTACGGGGTGACCGGCACCATGCTGCTGCTGCAGCGCCGCAACCGCAGCCGCGAGAAGGTCCTGGTCGGTGTGGGGGCGGCGAGCCTCGTCGCACGCTCGGTGGTTGAGGCCGACACCACCGACGCTGGCGCCGCGTGGTCCACCGCTTCTCAGACGGAGCGCCTGGCCCGCGACCAGCGATGGTTCATGACCATTTTCGTGGTCAAGGTCGCGCTGGGCCTGGTGGCGTTCGCGATGAAGCCGTGGCTAGGTGTGCTGTTCTTCGCGGTCTACGCCGTCTACTTCTGGCGGGAGATCCGCGGTGCGCAATCCGGCGATGTCGCTGAGGAACTCGAGCCGCTCAAGCTGCAGCCGCGCGCGATCCTGCCGTCCACCGCCGCCGTACTCGCCCAGACACTGGGTGCTTTGGCGGTCATCTTCGTGTCGTCGCAACTGTTCGTCCATCAGCTCGACGCCATCGGTCCGATGCTCGGGTTGTCCGGCGCCGTTACCGCGCTGCTGCTGTCCCCGATTGCCACCGAGCTACCCGAGATCATGAACGCGATCATCTGGGTGCGGCAGGGCAAAACCCAACTCGCGCTTGCCAACATCTCCGGGGCGATGATGATCCAGGCCACCGTTCCCAGCGGGCTGGGCCTGCTGTTCACCGATTGGCGCCTCGATCACGCGCTGCTGTGGTCCGGTGCAATCACGATGGTTGCGATCGTCTACCTGCTGACGACCATTCGAAAACACAAGCTGACACCGACCCGGCTGGCCCTCAGTGCCGTGCTCTACCTGCTCTTCGCGCTCGGCCTGATCTTCATCCTGAACTGATCAGGCATCCCACAACGGTCAACACCCCTTCACCCCGATCGGAGGCTGAAATGACATCCCTCTTCACACAGGCACCCGCCGCCCTAAAGGTGCGTCCACCCAGCCCGCTGCGATCGGTGTTGGCCGGCCTGGTTCTAGGGCTCGCGCTACTTGGCGTCGTGGCTGCGACAGCCCCGGCCGCGCGGGCCGACGCCGACAGCGGCAGCAACTTCCTGGGCGCGCTCTCTGCCAAAGGCATCACCTTCGCGTCCGGGCCGGCCGCAATCGCTGCCGGTCGCGAGGTCTGCGGCGAACTGGACCAAGGCAAGCAGACCAGTGACGTCGCGAACGAAGTGATGTCGCGGAGCAATCTGGACAGCTATCACGCCGGGTTCTTCATCGGAGCGAGCATCGGCGCCATGTGCCCGCGGCACAGCCAGTAGCGTCACAACGCTCAATCGCCGTTGAGTTGCGGCTTTCTCCAGGGCGTTCCGCTATTTGGTGTGGCATTCTGCGTGGGTGTCCACGGCGGCCGCTCCTTCGGGAGTGTTGACGTTTTTATTCACCGATGTGGAGGGTTCAACCCGTCGGTGGGAGACCGACGCGGAGCGGATGCGTGCGGCGCTCGCCGCGCATGACGAGGTCTTGCGCACGACGATCGAGCGGCACGGCGGTTGGTTGTTCAAACACACCGGTGACGGCGTATGTGCCGCGTTCGCGTCGCCGCGGTCTGCGGTCGATGCCGCGGTCGCGGCGCAGCGCAAGCTTCAGTTGCCGGTGCGGATGGGGCTGGCAACCGGCGAAGCCGAATCGCGCGACAGTGACTACTTCGGCGCGGCGCTCAATCGCGCAGCCCGGGTGATGGCCACCGGACATGGCGGTCAGATCCTGTTGGCCGACTCGACGGCAGCACTGCTCAGCGGTGTTGATCTGATGAATCTGGGATTCCGGCGATTGCGGGACGTGCCGACGCCGATCGAGCTCTTTCAAGTGCGTGCGCCGGGTTTGGCGTCGGATTTTCCGCCGTTGCGGGCGCTCGATACAAACCCGGGAAATCTGCGGCGTGCGACGAGCAGCTTGATCGGCCGCGAGTCCGAACTCGACAAGGTGCAAGCGGCGGTCAAGGCTCATCGGCTAGTGACGTTGACCGGTGTCGGCGGAGTCGGCAAGACCCGGCTGGCGTTGGAGGTAGCGGCACGTGTCGTCGATGAATTTCCCGATGGTGTCTGGCTTTTCGAACTGGCTACGGTTACCGATCCGGCGTCAGTGCCCGACGCGGTGGCTGCAGTCCTGGGGATTTCCCAACAACCCGGAATGAGTGTCAGCGAAAGCATCTCCGCCGCGTTGGAGGGCAGGATGCGGCTGTTGGTGTTCGACAATTGCGAGCACGTGCGCGACGCCGCGGCCGAGCTGGTGGAGTCGATCCTCGCGCGATCAGCGACGGTGCGAATCCTGGCCACCAGCCGCGAAGGGTTGCGGGTCCCCGGCGAGCAACTGTGGCAGGCGCCCTCGCTGGACGTTGGCGCGGGCATCGACAGCGCCGCCGTGAACTTGTTCGTCGAGCGCGCCCGCAGCGTCGCTTCCGGGTTCTCAATGGCAACTACTGACGAGGCAAGCGCGGTGGTGGAGATCTGCCGCCGGCTAGACGGGATCCCGCTGGCCATCGAGTTGGCGGCCTCGCGGATGACGGCGATGAGCGCTGGCGAGGTGCGTGATCGTCTCGATCAGCGGTTCCGGCTGCTGGTCGATTCCAGGCGGGGGCTGCCACACCACCAGACACTGCGTCAGGCGGTGGCGTGGTCCTACGACCTGCTCGTCGAGGCGGAGAGATCGCTGCTGGAGAGCTGTTCGGTGTTCGCCGGCGGCTTCGACCTCGAAAGTGCCTGCGCTGTAACATGTTCCGACGATGAACTCGCCGTCCTGGATCTGCTCGACGCCCTGGTACGGAAGTCGCTGGTGGTTGCTGACAGGTCTTCCGGCCGGACCCGGTTCTCGATGCTGGAGACGATCCGCCAGTTCGCCGAGCAACAGCTGGTCGCCCGCGGCGAAGCGTCCGGGACCCGGGCCGCCCACTCGCGCTACTTCGCCGGTCGCGAAGCCGACCTATTGGCCCTGTGGGACGGCCCCAACCAGCGGGAGGCTTACGCCTGGTTCACCGTTGAGCTGGCCAACCTGCGGTCCGCGTATCGGTGGGCCGCCGACCAAAGCGACCTCGACGCCGCCGCGACCATCACGACTTATGCTGGATGGCTTGGCTTTTGGATGCACAATTACGAACCGATAGCGTGGGCCGAGGAGCTCATTGAGTTCGCCCGTGCCGTCGACCATCCGAAGCTCCCATTCCTGTACGTACTGGCGTCGTCGTGCTGGTGGCCAGGACGGATCGAGGCAGCCGTTGGCTACAGCGACGCCGGCCGCCTAGTGATCGCCAGTGGCCGCCACAACGAGCTGCCGTTTGGCCTCGACGGCGCGCTGGGCGCTGCCTACCTACACTCGGGCCAACCCGAACGGCAGGTCGACTGGTGTCGCGCGCAGCTCGCTTCCGGTCGCGACACTCACGGGATCACCCGGGCATTCCTGACCGTCGCACTGACGGTCGCGGGTTGTGGTGAGCAGGCGAGGGCAACCACGAACGGCCTGCTCGAGGTTGCCGAGGCAACGGGCAACCCGGCCGCACTCTCGTTTGCGCTCTACGCCTACGGTTACGCGTTCGGCGACGCCGAACCCGGCGCGGCGCTGGACGCCCAGCGCCGCGGCCTGCGCATCGCACAGGAGAGCGGCAACCGCAATACCGAAACGCGCATCGCAGGCAGTCTGGCCCGCATCGAGGCGGAGTACGGCGACCCGCTGGCCGCGCTCGACTACGTCGTACTTGCAGTCCGGAGTTTCCACGACGCGGGCAACACGACCATGATCCGGTTCCCGCTGACTGTCCTCGTCGCCTTGTTCAACCGGCTCGGACGTGCCGAACCGGCTGCCACCGTCGCCGGCTTCGCGTTCAGTCCCCTCACCGCGACAGCGAACCCCGAGTTGGCCGCCGCTATCACCGATCTGCGCGGCGTCCTCGGCAACCAGACCTACGAATCGTTCGCCCAGCGAGGTGCGGCGATGACGACTGCCGCGATGGTGAGCTACGCCTACGGCCAAATCAGCCAGGCCCGCACCGGACTTATAGACCCGCCTGAGTTTGCGTAGAGCACAGCGCAGCCACCCTGGTCATCGCGTCTGCTCCCAGCGTGTTCCTCGGAAACTGCGCGGAAAAGCGCAAAGGCCACGGCCTCTTTCGAGATCGTGACCTTATGCCGCTGAGTTGGTAAAACCGCTCTGTGTGGGCGAAGGGGGACTTGAACCCCCACGTCCCGAAGGACACTGGCACCTGAAGCCAGCGCGTCTGCCATTCCGCCACTCGCCCTAAAACAACCGGTGGAGCCTACCACTGTAGCGGCGGCCATTTCCAAACCGGACGGGCGCTCGACGCGGGCATTTGACCTGGCGCGATGCGATTCTCAGAGTTCTGCAGGTGCCACCGCGCTGCACATGCCGGATAGCATGCTGACTACGACACGCGTACTGCGACACGCCGGATCGAGGCCCGCCGTGCAGCACCAATACATAAGGACCGAGGCGGGCGTTTGGACATGGGCAGCCAGCGGGGACTGGTTCAACGCATCGAGCGCAAACTCGAGGTCTCCGTCGGCGATGCCTTTGCCCGCGTATTCGGCGGCTCAATCGTTCCGCAAGAGCTCGAAGCGATGCTGAGGCGCGATGCCGGCGAGGGAATCCATCCCGTTGCTGGCAATCGACTTTTGGCTCCGAACGAATACATCATTACCCTCGGTATGCACGACTATCAGAAAGTGGGCGCCGACTCGGACCTCACTTCGGACGCTTTCGCTAAGCATTTGGCGGGATACATCGGCGAACAGGGGTGGCAAACATATGGTGACGTGGTCGTCCGGTTCGAGCAGTCGGCGAACCTGCATACCGGCCAGTTCCGCACCCGCGGCGCTGTCAACCCCGATGTCGAGCCCCGGCCAAGCGCCGGCGAGCTCGCCCCGCCACAATCAGATCAGGCGTTCAACGCAGAACCAGGAGTACCAGCGATGACCGAGAATTCGAGCTACGGCGGTGGCCAGGGGCCGGGTCGGCCCGGCGACGACTACTACGACGACCCGCACGCGCACCCCCATGACGGCCCTCGTGCCGCGCCAGACCCGCGCGCGGGCTACCCGGAGCAGGGGGGCTATCCCGAGCAGCGCGGCGGCTACCCCGAGCAGGGCGGCTATCCCGAGCAGCGCGGCGGCTACCCCGAGCAGGGCGGCTATCCCGAGCAACGCGGCGGCTACCCCGAGCAACGCGGCGGCTACCCAGAGCAGGGTTATGACCAGCGCGGCGGGTACCCCGACCAGCGCGGCGGCGGCTACCCAGAGCAGGGCTACGGGCAGCAGCGCGGCGGCTACGACCAAGGCGGCTACGGCGGCGGCCCGGGCCAAGACGCCGGCCACCGTCAGGGCGGCTACCCGCCGCCCGGCGCCCCGGGTTACGACGAGTACGCCGACTACGGCCGCGGACCGGCTCGACAGGACGACGCCGGATACAGCGCACCCGAGCAGCGCGGCGGCTACCCCGAACCGGGCGGCTACCCCGAACAGGGCTACGGGCAGCAGCGCGGTGGCTACGACCAAGGCGGCTACGGCCAACAGGCCGACTACGGCCGACAGGACTACGGCCAGTCGTACGGCGCTCCGAGCGGCGGCGGATACGGCGAACCCGAGTACGGTCAGCCCGCGGAACCCAGTGGCTACGGTCAACCTGGCTACGGCCAGAGTGGCTACTCAGCAGCCGGTTCGGCGGTCACGCTGCAGCTCGACGACGGCAGTGGCCGCACCTACCAGTTGCGTGAGGGTCCCAACGTCATCGGCCGCGGCCAGGATGCGCAGTTCCGGCTCCCGGACACCGGGGTGTCGCGTCGCCACTTGGAGATTCGGTGGGATGGCCACGTTGCGCTGTTGTCCGATCTGAACTCCACCAACGGCACAACCGTCAACAACGCGCCTGTACAGGAGTGGCAGTTGGCCGACGGCGACGTGATCCGGCTGGGGCATTCGGAGATAGTCGTCCACATCCACTGAGCCCGTAGGTCGCGCAGGCATCCAGCTTCCCCCGCGCCGGCCACTGTCCAAGTATCGTGACGTTGCTAAATCCGGGCACGTGAGGCACGCGGCACCAGGACGGAGAGGACGCCTGATGCAGGGACTCGTACTGCAACTGACGCGCGCCGGTTTCCTGATGCTGCTGTGGTTGTTCATCTGGTCGGTGCTGCGCATCCTGCGCACCGACATCTACGCGCCGACCGGCGCGGTGATGGTCCGGCGCGGCTTGACGTTGCGTGGAACGCTGCTGCCGGCGCGACAACGGGGGAATGCGGCACGCTATCTCGTTGTGACCGAAGGGGCATTGTCCGGCGCACGGATCACGTTGAGCGGGCAGCCGGTGCTGATCGGTCGAGCCGACGACTCTACGTTGGTGCTCAACGACGACTACGCCTCGACGCGGCACGCGCGGCTTTCCCAGCGAGGCTCGGAATGGTACGTCGAAGATCTAGGATCGACCAACGGTACATACCTCGACAGGGCGAAAGTGACGACGGCGGTACGGGTTCCCATTGGCACGCCGGTGAGTGTCGGCAAAACGGTGATTGAGTTGCGTCCGTGACTTTGGTTTTGCGCTATGCGGCGCGCAGCGATGTCGGCTTGGTGCGCTCCAACAACGAAGACTCGGTATACGCCGGTGCGCGCTTGCTGGCGCTCGCCGACGGCATGGGCGGCCACGCCGCCGGTGAAGTCGCGTCGCAGTTGGTGATTGCGGCGTTGGCCCATCTCGACGACGACGAATCCGGCGGCGATCTGCTCGCCAGTCTCGACTCCGCAGTGCACTCTGGCAACTCGGCCATCGCCGCGCAGGTCGAAATGGAACCCGACCTCGAGGGTATGGGCACCACGCTGACCGCAATCCTGTTCGCCGGCAACCGGATTGGGATGGTGCATATCGGTGACTCGCGGGGCTACCTGCTGCGCGACGGCGAGTTGACCCAGATCACCAAGGACGACACCTTCGTCCAGACCCTGGTCGACGACGGCCGCATCACCAAGGAAGAGGCGCATAGCCACCCGCAACGGTCGTTGATCATGCGCGCGCTGACGGGCCATGAGGTCGAGCCGACCCTGACGATGCGTGAGGTCCGGCTCGGAGATCGTTATCTGCTTTGCTCAGACGGGCTTTCCGACCCGGTGAGCGACGAGACCATCCAGGACGCCCTGAAGATTCCCGACGTCACCGACAGCGCCGACCGGCTGATCGAACTGGCGTTGCGCGGCGGCGGCCCCGACAACGTGACTGTCGTGGTCGCCGACGTCGTCGACAACGACTTCGGCCCGACCCAGCCCATCATCGCGGGCGCGGTGTCCGGTGACTCCGACGTCCACGATCAGCTGACCCGGCCGAACACCTCGGCTGGCCGTGCTTCGGCGCTGAATCCCCGCAAAGAGGTCACCAAACGTGTTCCGGCTCAGATAGATACGGCTCCGCCCGCGCGACGATCTCGGCGGCGGATGCTGATCGGGCTGGTGCTGGCGATCCTGCTGATACTCGCGGCGCTCGCCATCGGCCGGACGGTGATCCGCAGCTATTACTACGTCGCCGACTACGCCGGCGCGGTGTCGATCATGCAGGGCATCCAGGTGTCCATCCTGGGTGTGCCACTGCACCAACCGTATTCGCAAGGTTGCCTGAACAGCCTCAACCAGCTGTCGGTGATCCGCGTCGGCACCGCCGCGGCCCCCCACGACTGCCGGCTGATGAAGCCGTCCGACCTGGCCGAGTCGGCGCGGGCCCAAGTGGCGGCGGGCCTTCCCGTCGGCACCTTGGAGCAGGCCAACTCGCAACTGCGCAGGCTGGCCACCGAGTCGCTGCTGCCGCTCTGTCCGCTGGCCCGCGCCCAGGCGCCGGCCTCGACCACTCCCGCGCCGCCCACCACCCCGACACCCGAACCGGGCGCGGAAACATCAGTCCCGCAAGAGCCCCCGGCAAGCCCGTCGCCGACGGCATCGGCCGCCCCCACCGTCACCGCGCTCTCCCCGCCGCCACCCCAGCCGGGCACCGACTGCCGGACTCCGGAATGACGACGCAGCCGCAGGCGCCCGTCACTGTCACACCCTCGTTGCCGAACCGGCGCAATGCCGAGCTGCTGCTGCTGTGTTTTGCCACGGTGATTACGGCGGTGGCGTTCGCCATCGTGCAGGCCAACCAGGAACGCGGACTCAGCTGGCAGCTGCTGAACTACCCGGTGGGCTTCCTGGCGGTGTTCGCCGTCGCGCATCTGGCGATCAGGCGCTATGCGCCATACGCAGACCCGTTGCTGTTACCGGTCGTCGCGCTACTCAACGGGCTGGGCCTGGTGATGATTCACCGGCTCGATCTGGACGAGCGGCTGACCGAGGGGAGTGGCCGCGCCGTCACCAACCCTCAGATCCTGTGGACGCTGCTGGGCGTGGGCGCCTTTGCCTTCGTGTTGATCTCGCTGAAAGACCACCGCCAACTCGCGCGCTACGGCTACGTGTGCGGGCTGACCGGCCTGATCATCCTGGCCATCCCCGGGCTGCTGCCGAAATCGCTGTCCGAGCAGAACGGCGCGAAGATCTGGATTCGGTTGCCGGGCTTCTCTATTCAGCCCGCCGAGTTTTCGAAGATCCTACTGCTGATCTTCTTCTCCGCAGTCCTGGTGGCCAAGCGCGGACTGTTCACCAGCGCAGGCAAGCACGTGCTGGGGATGGACTTGCCGCGTCCGCGCGACCTGGCCCCGCTGCTGGGCGCGTGGGTGACGTCGATCGCGGTCATGGTCTTCGAAAAAGACTTGGGCACTTCGCTTTTACTGTATGCGTCATTTCTGGTGGTGGTCTATCTGGCCACGCAGCGGTTCAGCTGGGTGGTGCTCGGGCTGACGTTGTTCGCACTGGGAAGCGCGGTGGCCTATTTCGCTTTCGGTCACGTCCGGGTCCGCGTCCAGACCTGGCTGGATCCGTTCGCCGACCCCGACGGCGCCGGCTATCAGATCGTGCAGTCGCTGTTCAGCTTCGCCACCGGGGGAGTCTTCGGCACCGGGCTGGGTAACGGCCAACCGGACACCGTGCCCGCTGCGGCAACGGATTTCATCACCGCGGCGTTCGGAGAAGAGCTCGGCCTGGTCGGGCTGGCCGGCCTGCTGATGCTGTACACCATCGTGATCGTCCGCGGGATGCGGACCGCGATCGCCGTGCGCGACAGTTTCGGCAAGCTGCTCGCGGCGGGCCTGGCGTCGGCGCTGGCGATCCAGCTGTTCATCGTCGTCGGCGGCGTCACCAATCTCATTCCGCTGACCGGCCTGACCACACCGTGGCTGTCCTACGGTGGCTCGTCGCTGGTGGCCAACTATGTATTGCTGGCGATCCTGGTGCGCATCTCCCATGCCGCGCGGCACCCGTTTCGCACCAAGCCGCGAAACACCTCTCCGATCGCCGGCGCCCACACCGAGGTGATCGAGAAGGTATGAACACCTCGCTACGCCGGATATCGATCAGCGTGATGGCGCTGATCGTGCTGCTGCTGTTCAACGCCACGCTCACCCAGGTCTTCACCGCCGATGGGCTGCGCTCCGATCCGCGCAACCAGCGAGTGCTGATGGACGAGTACTCCCGCCAGCGCGGCCAGATCACCGCGGGCGGCCAATTGCTGGCCTACTCGGTGGCCACCGACAGCCGCTTCCGTTTCCTGCGGGTGTATCCCAACGCCGCGGTCTACGCCCCGATCACCGGCTTCTATTCGCTGCGCTACTCCAGCACCGGCCTCGAGCGCGCGGAGGACCCGTTGCTCAACGGATCCGATCAGCGCCTGTTCGGCCGGCGACTGGCGGACTTCTTCACCGGCCGCGATCCCCGCGGCGGCACCGTGGACACCACCATCAGCCCGCGTATTCAGCAGGCCGGTTGGGACGCGATGCAGCAGGGCTGTAACGGGCCGTGCCGCGGCGCGGTGGTGGCTCTGGAGCCGTCGACCGGGAAGATCCTGGCAATGGTGTCGTCGCCGTCGTTCGACGCCAACCAGCTCGCCTCGCACGACCCCGAGCAGCAGGCGAAGACGTGGCAGCAATTGCGCGACGATCCACACTCGCCGATGATCAACCGCGCGATCTCCCAGACGTATCCGCCCGGATCCACGTTCAAGGTGATCACCACGGCGGCGGCCCTGCAGAACGGCGCAACCGAGGACGACGAGCTGACCGCGGCCTCGTCGATTCCGCTGCCGGACAGCACCGCCAGCCTGGAAAACTACGGCGGCCAGCCATGCGTCGACGCGGAAACCGTCACGCTGCGTGAGGCGTTCGCCCGGTCCTGCAACACGGCATTCGTCCAGCTGGGCCTGCTCAACGGGACCGATGCCCTGCGCGGCATGGCCCGATCGTTCGGGCTGGACACCGTCCCGGATCCGACGCCGCTGCAGGTCGCCGAGTCGACTGTCGGGCCGATTCCCGACGCCGCCGCACTGGGCATGTCGAGCATCGGCCAGAAGGATGTCGCGCTGACGCCGCTGGAGAATGCGGTCGTTGCCGCTACCATCGCCAATGCCGGCGTCACCATGCAGCCTTACCTGGTCGACAGCCTGCAGGGACCAGACTTGGCCAACATCGGCACGACCGCGCCGCACCAACAGCGCCGTGCGGTGTCCCCGCAGGTCGCGGCTAAGCTGACTGAGTTGATGGTCGGCGCCGAGAATGTGACACAGCAGAAAGGGGCGATCCCCGGCGTGCAGATCGCATCCAAGACTGGTACTGCGGAGCACGGCACCGACCCGCGCCACACACCACCGCACGCGTGGTACATCGCTTTTGCACCCGCGAAGGCGCCGAAGGTCGCCGTTGCGGTGCTCGTAGAGGGAACGGCAGACGGCGGCAGTCCATCGGCGACCGGAGGCGCACTTGCCGCACCGATCGGGCGCGCCGTCATCGAGGCCGCGCTGCAGGGAGGACCATGAGCCCGCGAGTAGGTGAGACGCTGTCCGGCCGCTACCGCCTGCAACGACTGATTGCCACCGGCGGCATGGGTCAGGTGTGGGAAGCCGTCGACAGTCGACTGGGTCGACGCGTCGCGGTCAAAGTCCTCAAGGCTGAGTTCTCGCAGGACTCCGAATTCATCGAACGTTTCCGGGTCGAGGCGCGGACCACCGCGATGCTCAACCACCCCGGCATCGCCAGCGTGCACGACTACGGCGAGACGCAGATGGACGGCGAGGGCCGCACGGCCTATCTGGTGATGGAGCTGGTCAACGGCGAGCCGCTGAATTCGGTGCTCAAACGGACCGGGCGGCTGTCGCTGCGGCACACCCTGGACATGCTCGAGCAGACCGGCCGCGCGCTGCAGGTCGCGCACGCCGCCGGCCTGGTGCATCGCGACGTCAAGCCCGGCAACATCCTGATCACCCCCACCGGCCAGGTGAAGATCACCGATTTCGGTATCGCCAAGGCCGTCGACGCTGCGCCGGTGACCCAGACCGGCATGGTGATGGGCACCGCCCAGTACATCGCCCCCGAGCAAGCGCTGGGTCATGACGCGACCCCGTCGAGCGACGTGTATGCGCTGGGAGTTGTTGGCTACGAAGCGGTTTCAGGCAAGCGCCCGTTCACCGGTGACGGCGCTCTGACCGTGGCGATGAAGCACATCAAAGAGCCGCCGCCACCGCTGCCCGCGGACCTGCCGCCGAATGTGCGCGAGCTGATCGAGATCACCCTGGTGAAGAACCCGGGCATGCGCTACCGCAGCGGGGGACCGTTCGCCGACGCGGTCGCCGCCGTGCGCGCCGGACGCCGACCGCCGCGGCCGAACCAGGCCGCCGGAAGCTCGCGCGCCACACCGGCAGCCATCCCGTCGGGAACGCCGACCCGGGCCGCGGCCGCCGCCACCACCCGGGCACCCGCCGCCCGTCGCACGCGCCCGACTACCGGCGGTCACCGCACCCCGCCGCCACGGCGCACCTTCTCATCCGGTCAGCGCGCACTGCTGTGGGCGGCCGGAGTGCTGGGCGCTCTGGCGATCATCATCGCAATCCTTATCGTGATGAACTCGCACAACAACAATTCGCAGCAGCAACCCTCCGCACCCACCGTGACCGACACCGGAGCACCGCCCAGCAAGTCCGAATCGGCGCCAGCGCATCCAACTAATTGGACGTACCGGGGGGTAACGGGTAATCCTGGAGGGCAATGCAACCTGCCCACCCCCAGGCGGGCGCCCGCGTGGACTTTCTCGTGCGCGGCAGCGTCCCAACACGAGAAACCGCGATGACGACCCCGCAGCACCTGTCCGAACGCTACGAACTTGGTGAGATCCTCGGCTTCGGTGGTATGTCCGAGGTTCATTTGGCCCGGGATGTCCGGCTGCACCGAGACGTAGCGGTCAAGGTGCTGCGCGCCGACCTGGCCCGCGACCCCAGTTTCTACCTGCGCTTCCGACGTGAGGCGCAGAACGCCGCGGCGCTCAACCATCCCGCCATCGTCGCGGTGTACGACACCGGCGAGGCGGAGACGGCCGCCGGGCCGCTGCCCTACATCGTGATGGAGTACGTCAACGGCGTGACGCTGCGCGACATCGTCCACACCGACGGACCGATGACGCCCACCCGCGCCATCGAAGTCATCGCCGACGCCTGCCAGGCGCTGAACTTCTCACACCAGCACGGCATCATCCACCGCGACGTCAAGCCGGCCAACATCATGATCAGCACCACCAACGCGGTCAAGGTGATGGATTTCGGCATCGCGCGCGCCCTGTCCGACAGCGGTAACAGCGTCACCCAGACCGCCGCGGTGATCGGTACGGCGCAATACCTTTCACCCGAGCAGGCCCGAGGCGACACCGTCGACGCCCGTTCCGACGTCTACTCGTTGGGCTGCGTGCTGTACGAAATGCTCACCGGCGAACCACCTTTCGTCGGTGACTCGCCGGTCGCGGTGGCCTACCAGCACGTCCGTGAAGACCCGGTGTCGCCGTCGCGGCGCTACGAAGGCATCTCCGCCGACCTGGACGCCGTGGTGCTCAAGGCGCTGGCCAAAAACCCCGAGAACCGCTATCAGACTGCCGCCGATATGCGCACCGACCTGATTCGGGTGCACAACGGTGAACCGCCGGAGGCGCCCAAGATCCTCACCGACGCCGACCGCTCGTCGTTGATGGCTGCGCCACATTCGACCGACTCGGCGGCACTGACCAATCCGCTGCCCCGTCAGCAGCTCGACTACACCCGCGAGCGCGCTGGCGGCTCGGTGAGCCGCTGGGTGATCGCCGTCGCAGCGCTGGCGGTGCTGACCGTGGTCGTGACGATCCTGATCAACACGCTCGGCGGCGGCATGCGCAACGTGCAGATCCCCGACGTCCGCAATCAAGCATCGGCCGACGCGATCGCCGCGCTGCAGAACCATGGCTTCAAGACCCGCACCCAGCAAAAGCCCGACTCGATCGTCCCGCCCGACCATGTCATCGGCACCGATCCGGGCGCTAACACCAAAGTCGGTGCCGGCGAGCTGGTTACGGTCAATGTGTCGACCGGTCCCGAGCAGCGCGAGGTGCCCGACGTCTCGTCGCTGAGCTACGCAGCGGCGGTCAAGAAGCTCAAGGCCGCCGGCTTCGGCCGCTTCAAGCAGTTCAACTCGCCGTCGACGCCGGAGACGAAAGACAAGGTCATCGGCACCAACCCGCCGGCCAACCAGACGTCGGCGATCACCAACGAGATCGCGGTCATCGTGGGCTCGGGTCCGTCGAGCAAGCAGGTTCCCGATGTCGCCGGGCAGACCGCCGACGAGGCCCAGAAGAACCTGACGGTGTACGGCTTTTCCAAGTTCGCTCAGGCAGCGGTGGACAGCCCCCGGCCGGCCGGCTCCGTGATCGGCACGAATCCGCCTGCGGGAGCCAATGTTCCGGTCGACACGGTGGTCGAGCTACAGGTGTCCAAGGGCAACCAATTCGTGATGCCCGATGTCAGCGGAATGTTCTGGACGGACGCCGAACCGCGGTTGCGCGCGCTGGGCTGGACCGGGGTGCTGGACCGGGGCCCCGACGTGGACGCGGGCGGCTCGCAACACAACCGGGTGGTTTACCAGAGCCCGAGCGCGGGTCAGGGCACCAACAAAGACGGCAGCATCACGCTGAAGTTCGGTCAATAGCCGAGTCGTAATGCCGGACGGCGGCCAGGCTGTCCACCAACTCGCTTTCCAACTTGCGCACCAACCCGTCGTCGCGGACCTGACCGCAGTCGGCCAGCCAGTTGGCCAGCATCCGATGCCCGCCCTCGGTGAGGATCGACTCCGGGTGGAACTGAACGCCGTGGATCGGCAATTCCGCGTGCCGGACCCCCATGATGATGCCGCTCTGGGTGCGGGCCGTCACCTCGAGCTCGGCGGGCAGCGTGTCGGGCATGATCGTCAGCGAGTGGTACCTGGTGGCGGTGAAAGGATCCGGAAGTCCTTGCAGCACACCGGTGTTGGTGTGATACACGCTACTGGTCTTGCCATGCAGTAATTCGGGCGCACGGTCCACGGTGGCTCCGAAGGCCACACCGATGGCCTGGTGGCCGAGGCAGACACCCAGCAGTGGGGTGTTCGCCGCGGCGCAGGCGCGCACCAGATCGATCGACGCGCCGGCGCGCTCGGGGGTGCCCGGGCCGGGGCTCAGCAGGATGCCGTCCACCTCGGCGGCGGTTGCTGCGGGGTCGAACAGCCGGGGGTCGTCGTTACGCCACACCGTCGCCTCGACACCCAACTGGCCCAGGTACTGCACCAGGTTGAAGACGAAGCTGTCGTAGTTGTCGACGACCAAGATCTGCATCGTCCCAGGTTACTTAATCGCAGGTGGGCTCAGTAACTGACCGGGCCGGCGGGCTCGGCGTAGTGCATCCGCACCGGCTCGGTGTGCCCCACGACGTGGGCGTCGGAGACGGCGTGTTCGGTGTAGCCGAGACCGAACCGCACCACGTACTGCTTGTACAGCACCACCAATGGAGCGGCCCCTAAGGCCGCCTGCATGGCCGTGGCGTCGCCGATCGCGGTGACTGTGTACGGCGGGCTGTAGGTCCGGCCGTTGAGCAGCAGCGTGTTGCCCACGCAGCGGGCCACCGAGGTGGCAATGATGCGCTGGTCCTGCATCTGGATGGCCTCGGCGCCCGCGCCCCACAACGCGTTGAGGACGGCCTGGATGTCCTGCTGGTGTACGACCAGGTCGTCGGGGGAGGCATCACGGGGGAATCGGCCGTTGGCGTCGCGCTGTGCGTCGTTGAGCGTGATGGTCAGGCCCGGACCGTGCACGGGATCCAGCCCCGCCTCACCGGCCAGCTGCGCCGACCGACGCAGCATCGCCGCGAGCGCGGCGTCGGCGGATCGGCCGTGGGTGGAGTCGATCGTGTTGGCCAGCCGATCGCGGTCGGTGGTCAGCCGCGTGACGGCGGACTGTTCGCTGCGCACCAGGTCGACCAACCGGGGCGCGTCGCTGCGCCGGATCTCACCGCCTCGGGACACCCCGTGCGTGGCCCCGATCATCAGGCCGGCCAACAGGCACACCACCGGAACGCCCACCCGCCACGGCGACGGGCGGCGTTCCTCGTCGCTGTCGCTCGAGCGCGACAGCCAGGGGATGCGTGCCATCGGCTCTCCGTCTGCTGCTGGTGAGTGCGTTACGCTCGTCGTTGCACCCGCCCTGCCTACCGTAGCTCCGAGTTATACCCGAGGTAGAAATGCCAAAGTCCAAAGTCCGCAAGAAGACCGACTTCACCGCCCGCGCGGTGAGTCGCACCCCGGTCAAAGTGAAGGCCGGCCCGTCCAGCGTGTGGTTCGTCGTGCTGTTCTGCGGCTTGATGCTGATCGGGTTGATCTGGCTGATGGTGTTCCAGCTGGCCGCCACGGGACCCGACGCGCCCTCGCTGCTGAGCTGGATGGCGAGCCTGGGCCCGTGGAACTACGCCGTCGCGTTTGCTTTCATGATCAGTGGCTTGTTGCTCACGATGCGGTGGCGGTAGCTCGGTCGCGATCTTGATGCGCCCATTCCCCGGCGGCGTGATCGCTGAGCCAGCAACCAGTGAGAGGCCGGATCACACGCGTGTGATTCATCCCCATTGTGGATAGCGTCTGTGGATAACCTCATCGGCAGTGGTAGACACCCCTAGGAACCTTGTGCAGCAAACACAGTGGGCGCCGTCCGTGGCGGGAACCGCAGCGTGCGGGCTCGCCGGAATTGTGATGGCTACCACATGTGTGACCGTCGTCACAGATGCACCCGGGCGGCTTTTGCTGGCCATTTCCGCGGTCGGACTGATCTTGTTTGCCGGCGGAACGTGGCGTGCGCGGCCAAAGTTGGCAATCACCGACGGCGGCCTGCAGGTCGGCGGGTGGATCCGGCCGCAACACCTGCGCCGACCCGACATCAAGATCATTCGGATCACCGAATTCCGCCGGATCGGGCGCAAAACGAGACTGCTGGAGATCGACGCCAACGACGGTCGGCTGTTCGTCTTCTCCCGCTGGGACCTCGGGACCGACCCGCTGGACGTGCTCGACGCGCTGACCGCGAACGGCTACGCGGGTTCCTGACTTTTCCCATTCACGCGAGACAGCAGCCAGGGTCGTGGACCGACAACTTTCGCAGCCCCGGCTTCTGTCTCGTCAGCGCAGCGCCGTCAGGAAATGGTGATCGACTCGATCACGACCGGCTCGGAGGGACGGTCGCCGGGGCCGGTAGCGGTGTTCGCGATGGCCTCGACGACGTGCTGCGAGTCCGCGTCCACGACCTCGCCGAAGATGGTGTGCTTGCGGTTCAGGTGCGGGGTCTTGCCGACGGTGATGAAGAACTGCGAGCCGTTGGTTCCCGGGCCCGCGTTGGCCATCGCCAGCAGGTAGGGCTTGTCGAATTGCAGCTCGGGGTGGAACTCGTCGGCGAACTTGTAGCCAGCGTCGCCGCGGCCGGTGCCGGTGGGGTCGCCGCCCTGGATCATGAAGCCGCTGATGACCCGGTGGAAGATCACACCGTCGTAGAACGGGCCCGAGCTTCCGCCGGAGGCGTTCTCGGTCGTGTACTCCTTGGTGCCCTGGGCCAGACCCACGAAGTTGGCGACGGTCTTGGGGGCGTGGTTGCCGAGCAGCGCGATCTTGATGTCGCCGCGGTTGGTGTGCAGGGTGGCAGTGGCGGTATGAGACGGGCTGGTAGTCACGGAATCACAGTCTGCCATCACCGTCCGCCCCGCCGGACAACCGGTGCCCGTAGCCGGTGTGGCAGTCTGAACCTATTCCCCAGGCGGTCCTGCGAAAGGGCGAGATATGCGCGCTAAGAACCACATCCGGCTGACCCCGCGGGAGCGGCTGAGCCGCGGTCTGACCTACACGGCTGTCGGACCGGTCGACGTGACGCGCGGCGTAATCGGCCTCGGCGCCCATTCCGCCCAGGCCGGCGCGTCCAGCCTGCGTCGCCGCTACCAAGAGGGCCGGCTGGCCCGCGACATCCAGAGCGCCCAGGAGGCATTGGTCCAGGAGTTGGCGGCCGCCCAGGAAGTCGTCACGGGCCTGCCCGAAGCGCTCGCCCAGGCGCGTCGGTCCCAGCGACGCAAGCCGCGGCCCTGGATGCTGGCCGGAGCCGCCGTGGTCGTGCTCGCTGCCGGCGCAGCGGCGTTCTCCATCGTCCGGCGCTCGTCGCAGCAGGAGCCGTCGCCGCTGCCGCCCAGCGTCGACGTCGACCACCGCCCCTGACATCTCCGTGGGTTGGCGACGGTACGAGGGCCGGGCGCTCGCGGACGCCGCCCTGAGCGGCGAAGCGCGCGACACCGAACTCGAAGCGTTCATCCGGCTGGACAACTCGCACCTGTGCGACGTCCGGTTGGAGAGTGCGACTGAAACCGAGGACCGCGCCCTGTCGCGGCGGTGGTACGAGGTGACTTATCTCGCCGATGACGGCGCGGGCGGCGAAGGCGCGGATTGTGGAGCCTAGGAGATTCGAACTCCTGACATCTGCCTTGCAAAGGCAGCGCTCTACCAACTGAGCTAAGGCCCCTCGGGCCGACCATCGATCTGGTCGGCGGCCACGTGCCAGACCTCGACGCCCTGTTGAGACCGGATCACGACCGCCAGCACCGCGATCGCTGCCAGCGGCAATACCAGTTTCACGAAACGTCTTGGCGAACACATGGTTGTGGGCCTAGGAGGACTCGAACCTCCGACCTCTTCGTTATCAGCGAAGCGCTCTAACCACCTGAGCTATAGGCCCGCACGCGCTATACGGACGAGCGACGAGGTTACCGCACCCGAGCGTCTGCGCCCAAAACGCTAGTCGCGGTCGGCCAGCGTCACCTCGACGCCGCCGATCAAGTCGGTCGTCAAGTTGTAGATGAACGCGCCGATCGTGGCCGCCGCGGTCAGCAGGACGATGTTCACCAAACCGATCAACACCGCGCTGCCGAAGATCGTGCCGCTGGACACCAACTCGGCGCTGCCGCTGCTGTTGTTCAGCAGATCGCCGACGTTGCTGTTCAGCTTGCTCCACACGCCCATGCCGCCGAGGACCAGGTACAGGAACGCGACGGCGATCATCCAGACGAAGAACAAGGCCACCGACAGCACCAGCGACACCTTCAAGGTGCTCCACGGGTCGACCCGGCGGATCTGCATGCTGGCGCGCACCGGGCCGGGCGTCCGCGACGACACCTGGATGCGACCTTCCGAGCGAACCGGCGCGGTCATGGTGTCGTCCGCCCGATCAGCTGGCTTCCGTTGTCCCGCACGGGGAATCGGCCCGGACAGGTCGGGCAGTTCACTGGCGTAAGCATCGATCTCGCGGCTCTCGTTCTGCGGGGGAGCCGGTGCCGGCTCGGCCTCTGGTCGTGTGGTTTTGGCCGCGCCCGGCGCGGCGCTGCCGGAGATGAACCGGTTCAACCGCGCCTCGGCATTCGGTGCGGCGCCGCCGCGGCCGGGCTGGCGCTGTTGCGCCGGCGACGGGCGGGCGGGCGGCCGCTTGCGTGGCGTCGCGGCCGCGTTCCCACCAGTCCCGTTCGGGCTGTCGCCCGGTCCGGAATGGCCCGGCTCGTTCGGTGACGTCACACCCACAGCTCCTAACTGTGCACCCAGCCGCCGAGGCGGCCGGCATCGCTTACGCGTCGGCTTCGGTACCCGACTCGTCGTCGGCGACGTCAGCCTCTTCGGCGTTGCGTGCAATGGCTAACAGTGTGTCGCCATCGCCCAAGTTCATCAACCGAACACCCTTGGTCTGCCGCCCGGCCTTACGGACCTGCTTGGCCATCGTCCGGATCACTCCGCCGCCGGAGGTGATCGCGAACACCTCGCTGTCGTCGTCGACGATCAACGCTCCCACGAGCTTGCCACGACGCGTGTCGTACTGAATCGTCAGAATGCCTTTGCCGCCGCGGCCCTGGGGGGTGTACTCCTCGATCGCTGTCCGCTTGGAATACCCGCCAGACGTCGCGACCAGCAAGAACGTGTCCTCGCGGACCACGTTCAGCGACAGCAGATAGTCGTCGGCGTTGAACCGCATGCCCTGCACACCGGAGGTCGCCCGGCCCATTGGCCGCAGCGCGTCGTCGGTCGCGGAGAACCGGATCGACTGTCCGTTAGCCGACACCAGCAGCAGGTCTTCCTCTGAGGAGCACAGCACCGCCCCGACCAGCTCGTCGTCGCCGCGCAGATTGACCGCGACGATCCCGCCGGACCGGTTCGAGTCGAAGTCCGTCAGCTTGGTCTTCTTGACCAGCCCGTTGCGGGTGGCCAGCACCAGATAGGGCGCGTCTTCGTAGCTCTTGATCTGGATGACCTGGGCGATGCGTTCCTCGGGTTGGAAGGCCAATAGGTTCGCGACGTGCTGTCCGCGCGCGATACGGGAGGCCTCCGGCAAGTCGTAGGCCTTGGCCCGGTACACCCGGCCTTGGGTGGTGAAGAACAGGATCCAGTCGTGCGTGGAGCACACGAAGAAGTGCCGCACGATGTCGTCCTGCTTCAGCCCCGCGCCCTGGACCCCCTTGCCGCCGCGCTTCTGGCTGCGGTACAGGTCAGTCTTGGTGCGCTTGGCGTACCCGGTTTCGGTGATGGTGACGACGACGTCCTCGCGGGTGATCAGATCCTCGTCGCTGACATCGCCGTCGGCGGCGATGATCCGGGTCCGGCGGTCGTCGCCGTACTTCTCGACGAGGTCGACGAGTTCGTCGTGCACGATCGCGCGCTGCCGTTCCGGCTTGGCGAGGATGTCCTCCAGGTCGGCGATCTCGGCTTCGATCTTGGCCAGGTCGTCGACGATGCGCTGGCGCTCCAGGGCGGCTAGCCGGCGCAGCTGCATGTCCAAGATCGCCTGCGACTGGATCTCGTCGATGTCGAGCAGCTCGATCAGGCCGGCGCGGGCGATGTCGACGGTCTGCGACGCGCGGATCAACGCAATCACTTCGTCAAGTGCGTCAAGGGCTTTCACCAAACCGCGCAAGATGTGTGCGCGCTCGTTGGCCTTGCGCAACCGGTAGGTGGTGCGACGGATGATCACGTCGAGTTGGTGTTCGACGTAGTAGCGGATCATCTGGTCGATGCGCAGGGTGCGCGGTACACCGTCGACGATCGACAGCATGTTGGCGCCGAAGCTGGTCTGCAGCTGGGTGTGCTTATAGAGGTTGTTCAGCACCACCTTGGCGACTGCGTCGCGCTTGATTTCCACGACGATGCGCAGACCGACGCGGTCGCTGCTCTGGTCCTCGATGTTGGAGATGCCGGCCAACTTGCCGTCGCGGACCTGATCGGCGATCGACGTGATGAAGTTGTCGTGGTTGACCTGGTACGGCAATTCGGTGATCACGATCGAGGTGCGCCCGCGCGAATCTTCTTCTACCTCAACAACTCCGCGCATCCGGACGGACCCGCGACCGGTGGTGTAGGCGTCGTGGATCCCCTGGGATCCGACGATCAGGCCGTGCGTCGGGAAGTCTGGCCCCTTGACCCGCTCGCAGACCGCGGCGAGGGTGGCCTCTTCGTCGGCCTCGTGGTTCTCCAGGCACCAGTAGACGGCTTCGGCCAACTCCCGCAGGTTGTGCGGCGGGATGTTGGTCGCCATGCCGACCGCGATACCGCCCGAACCGTTGGCGAGCAGGTTGGGGAACCGGCTCGGCAGCACGGTCGGCTCTTGCACCCGGCCGTCATAGTTCGGAATGAAATCGACTGTCTCTTCGTCGATTTCGCGCAGCATCTCCATCGCGAGCGGAGTCAGCCGCGCCTCGGTGTTGTGGCTGATGAAGCCATTGCTGATGAATGCGTGATCATCGGTGTCGACCCGGAGGCTGTACACCGGCTGTACACCGGCCTCGGCCACAGCGGCCACGCGCGCATAGTAGAAGCGGCCATCGGTCAGTTCCGTGGCGATGGCGCGGACATCGGGATCGGCGATGCGGGAGAGGATCTGTTCACCATCGCGCTGCCATCGTGACAGGCGATCCACGTTGTGGCGGTTCAACCAATCCTTATCGACCCAGCGGCTCCCGCACTGCTTGCGGATAAATCGGGCTAAACCAGGGACGTGGTCGGTGTCCACGCCCGCACAAGGCGGCATGGACGTCAAGATGCCGACGAGCTTCTCTTGCTTAGCGCCGCCGAAGCCGATTTGGCTGGCAAATAGCTCAGCCTGTGCACGGTTAGTAATGACGACTTTGTGCTCGCCAACGGCATGACGGTAACGCTTCGACACGACCCCGAACTCCAACAGCATCTGCTGGACGTCCTTGGCGAGCCGCTCGCTGCGGGTTGAATAGGAAATTTGAATCGTGTTGCGCGGCAGTCGCGAGCACGAGCCGTCGCCTTCGAAAAGCGCCTGCAGAAACACCCGCTTCACCGCCGCGGCTGAGTTCCACAGCCATTCTGGAACAATTTTGTGCGCGGACCGCTGGTTAGTTAACTCGCCGAGCCGGCTCTGCTTCAACGCGCTGAGGTTCTGGATATCGAGTTCATGCAGCGTCGAGCCCGACGTGATTTGGCGGCTGTAGGTATACCGCTGTCCGCCGACTACCGCGTCGTACGCCGCCACCACCGTGGCGAAGTAATCGCGGTCGAGGTTGTTGAAGCCAGCGCGCTTCTCGGAGACGAAGCCCTCGCTGATGAACGCGCCCAGCAGAAGGGCTTCCATGGTGGGCTGCCAGTCAGCGGGGCCCAGTTCGATCGGCGGTGTGCGTTGGAGGACGACATGGTCAGCCGGCCCGATTTCCGAGATCAGCTTCCACAGCAGAGTCGGTACTCCACCGACGTCGACTAGACACAGCAGCGGGTGGTTCGAGGTTCCGGTGACTTCGTAACCCTCAGCGGTGCGAACGGTATATGTCTGGTGTTCACCCGAGTGGAACAGTCGGTCGGCCAACACGGGATTCCCGTGCCGGTCAAGGACTTTCATGTCCACCACATTGTCGGAATCAGGACACGCACCGGGAACGATGCGGTCGAGCCGCGCCGACTGCCCCAGCGGCAGGCGGACTAAGGAATCGCCGGTGACGCAGTACCGCATGGCGGCTGGCGGGTCGTTGCCCGGTGAACCGAAGTTGCCCTGCCCGTCGACCAGTGGGTAGCGCAGCGACCACGGCTGCGCCATCCGCACCAGCGTGTCGTAGATCGACGAGTCGCCGTGCGGGTGATAGTTACCCATCGTCTCGGCAACGGAGCGTGCGGATTTCGCATGTCCGCGGTCCGGGCGGAACCCGGAGTCGAACATCGCGTACAGCACCCGGCGGTGTACCGGTTTGAGGCCATCACGCACTTCGGGCAGTGCGCGGCCGACGATCACGCTCATCGCGTAGTCGATGTAGCTGCGCTGCATCTCGTGCTGAATATCCACCGGTTCGATGCGGTCGCCGGCTTCGTCGCTCGGCGGCAAAGTGGTGTCAGTCATGTGTTCCTTCGGTCAGCCGTCTCGACTTCTTAAACATCCAGGAAGCGAACGTCTTTGGCGTTACGGGTGATGAAGCTGCGCCGGGCTTCGACGTCCTCGCCCATCAGGATGGAGAACAACTCGTCGGCCGCGGCGGCGTCGTCGAGGGTGATCCGTCGCAGCACCCGCACGGACGGGTCCATGGTGGTCTCCCACAGCTCCTTGGCGTCCATCTCGCCCAGACCCTTGTATCGCTGAATACCGTCCTCGGTATTGATCTTTCGGCCCGCTGCCCTGCCGGCCTCCAGCAACCCGTCGCGTTCCCGGTCGGAGTAGGCGAATTCTGGCTCGCTGCGCTGCCACTTCAGCTTGTACAGCGGCGGCTGGGCCAGAAATACGTGGCCGTTTTCGATCAGCGGTCGCATGAACCGGAACAACAACGTCAGCAGCAGTGTCGAGATGTGCTGGCCGTCGACGTCCGCGTCGGCCATCAGCACGATCTTGTGATACCGCAGCTTGGTGAGGTCGAACTCGTCATGGATTCCGGTGCCCAGCGCGGTGATGATCGCCTGCACTTCAGTGTTTTTCAGCACCCGATCAATGCGGGCTTTCTCGACGTTGATGATCTTGCCGCGCAACGGGAGAATGGCCTGGAACATCGAGTCGCGGCCGCTCTTCGCCGAGCCACCGGCCGAATCACCCTCCACCACATACACTTCCGACTTGCGCGGGTCGGTGGAGCGGCAGTCGGCCAGCTTGCCGGGAAGCCCGCCGATATCAGTTGCGCTCTTGCGTCGCACCAACTCTCGGGCTTTACGGGCGGCCAACCGAGCCTGCGCCGACGAAACCGCCTTGTTTACCACCGTCTTGGCATCGGCGGGGTTGGCCTCGAACCAATGCGACAGCTTGTCGTTGCACGCCTTCTGCACAAACGATTTGACCTCGGTGTTGCCCAACTTCGTCTTGGTCTGGCCCTCGAACTGCGGCTCACTGACCTTGACCGAGATCACCGCGGCCAGGCCCTCGCGAATGTCATCGCCGGTGAGGTTGGCGTCCTTTTCTTTCAGCAGTTTCTTGTCTTTGGCGTACCTGTTCACCACTGTGGTCAACGCGCTGCGGAAGCCCTCCTCGTGGGTACCGCCCTCGTGCGTGTTGATGGTGTTGGCGAAGGTGTGCACCGACTCCGAATAGCCGGCGTTCCACTGCATCGCTATCTCGACCTCGTGGCCGGGACCCTTGTCGGAGAAGTCCACGATGCTCGAGTGGATCGGGTTCTTGGTCCGGTTGATGTGCTTGACGAAGTCGACCAATCCGCCCGGGTAGCAGAAGGTGCGGTGCTTGACCTTATGCGGCGCAGCCGATTCCGCTGATTTTTCCTCCGCGGACTTCGGGGCTTCGGCGGTGTCACTGACAACTTCGTCGACCACTTCTTCTCTGGTCACCCGCTCGTCGGTGAGGTTGATCGTCAGGCCCTTGTTCAGGAAGGCCATCTCCTGCAGCCGGCGGGCCACCGTCTCGAAGTCGTAATTCGTGGTCTCGAAGATGTTCGAATCGGCCCAGAAGCGGATCGTGGTGCCGGTCTTCTTGGTCTTGTCGCCTTTTTTGAGTTCACCCGGGATGGAGTTGTCGTAGGTCTGAAACCACTCGAAGCCGTCGCGGCTGATATCTGCCTCGAGCCTGCTCGACAGGGCATTGACCACCGACACGCCCACTCCATGCAGGCCGCCCGACACCGTGTAGGCGCCTTCCTCGAATTTGCCGCCGGCGTGCAGAACCGTCATGACGACGTCGACCGTGGGGATTCCGGTGTCGTGCATCTCGACCGGGATGCCGCGGCCGTCGTCGGTGACCTCGACGCCGCCGTCCTCGAGGATGCGTACGTCGACCTTGGTCGCGAACCCTGCCATCGCTTCGTCCACCGCGTTGTCGACGACTTCCCAGACGAGATGATGCAGGCCGCGCTCACCGGTCGAACCGATGTACATGCCGGGGCGCTTACGCACGGCTTCCAGGCCTTCGAGGACCTTGATGGAATCCTTACCGTACTGTTTTTGGGCAGGCACGTTAGAAGGTCTCCTAGGCTGTTTCGCGGGGATCGCGGGCGTGGGACCATCGGCCTCACGCACATCTTATTCAGTCTACCGCCAAGGTGGTTCCGGACCGATTCTGCGAGGGCGTTTCTACACAGCTATTCGCGCCGTGTGCGGAATTTCTCGATCTGGCTTGCGTCCTGACGCTTGACGATAGGATTTTCCGCGTTGTGACGGCGCTGAAGCGGAGTGGCTCCTTCGGATCATCCGTACGTGTCGCGCGGCCCGCGCCCGGCGATGTGCAGGCGGCCCTTGCGCCACGACGGGGCGGTCGGGCCGGTGATCCGCAGGCTGGTCACCACACCGTCGCCCACCTCCGCTGCGATCTTGGCCAGCACCTGGTTCTGGATGATCCGTAACTGGGTAGCCCACGCCGTCGACTCGGCGGTCACGCTGAGGACCCCGTCGCGCAATCCGGTCGGGGTGGCGTGTTCGGAGATCTGCGAGCCGACAACTTTCGGCCACTGGCCGAACACCGCGCCCTCGGCGACCCGCGATGACCATCCGTGTTTTTTCGCAGTGTCCCGGGTGGCGCTGGCCAGTGGCTGTGGGTCACGGGAATCGGGGCCCGGACCGGACCAGCGGCGCCGGCTTGCGGCGCCCGCCACCCGACGGGTCGGCGGCAGCCGGCGGCCGCGGCCGACATCTTTGCCTTGGGTGCGGGCAGCGCCGCGGGCTTCCTCCAAGACGCGTCGGACGAGATCGATGCCCTTCATCTCGCTCAGGTGCTCGGGCGGTTTCGCGTCGGATTCCGGTTTTTCGTCGTCGGGGTCCACGTCCTTACTCCTCCTCAGCCGCCACTAATGCGGACGCGGGGCCGGTGTCGTCGTCATTCAGTGTGATGTTGATGCGGTCCGCATCCCAGTCGCGGGGAATATCGTCGACCACAGCGGCGGTGACCAACACCTGCTCTGCGGTCGCGGCGGCTGCGGCCAACGCTTCGCGACGCGCGGTGTCGAGTTCGGCGAAGACATCGTCCAGCAGCAACACCGGGTCGCTGCCGTCTGCGCGTAACAATTCGTACGCCGCCAGTCGCAGCGCCAACGCCAACGACCATGATTCCCCGTGGCTTGCAAAGCCTTTCGCCGGTTGATCACCGAGGCGCAGCTCGAGATCGTCGCGGTGCGGGCCCACAAGACAGACGCCGCGTTCGATTTCGGCGGTACGCGCGCGCGGCCATTTTTTCCAGCAGCGCCGCCTGCAGCATCTCCACGTCCGGCTGGACCAGGGCTCCTTCGAAGCCGCTGGCTTGATAGGCGATCGACGCAGGCCGCGACGCAGGCGCCAGCAGTTGGTAACTCTTCTGCACTTCGGGCGCCAACTCGTTCACCAATGTCATTCGGGCAGCCATCAATTCGGCGCCGTGCGCGGCCAAATGCCCGTCCCATACATCGAGAGTGTCCAGCGCACCGCGGTCGCCGCGGAATCGCGCGCCGGACGCGGACTTCAATAACGCCGTGCGCTGCCTCAACACTTTGTCGTAATCGGCCCGGATGCCGGCTACCCGTGGGCGCCGCACCGCGGCCAGATCGTCGAGGTATCGCCGGCGATCGCCGGGGTCCCCGCGAACCAGTGCCAGGTCCTCCGGCGCGAACAACACCGCACGCAGCACCCCCACGACTTCGCGAGGGCTGCGCACCGGGGAACGGTTGAGTCGCGCCTTGTTCGCCCGCCCGGCGGTGATCTCCAGATCAACCGCGCATTCGCGGCCTTCGTTGACAACGATCGTCGACACCACGGCGCGTTGCGCCCCCACTCGTATCAGAGGTGCGTCGGTGGCAACCCGATGCGATCCCAATGTCGACGAATACCAAAGGGCCTCAACAAGATTCGTCTTACCGAATCCGTTGGACCCGACGAACACCGTCCGTCCCGGCGTCAGTTCGAGTTCGACGTTCGCCCAGGACCGAAAGTCACGTAAACCAAGATGGCGGACGTACACCTAACCGCTAACCAGGCAGGCGAACCGGCATCAGCAAGTAGACGTAGTCCGTCTGAAGCGCCGGGAAGGGTCCGCTGTCGGTCGGTTGTGTGTCGTCGCCGGCCGGCCGCAACACCGCGGGACGGCTCGGCGTGGTGAACCCGAACGACACCCGGTCGGAATGCAACGAGCTCAAACCATCGGTGAGATAGGTCGGGTTGAACGCGATGGTCAGAGGTTCGCCGGCGAATTCCACCGGAACGTCTTCCTCGGCGCGGCCGACATCGTCGGCGCCGGCGGACAGCCGAAGCGTGTCTTCAGCGAATTCCATCCGCACCTGGGCGCCGCGGTCGGCGACCAGCGCCACGCGCTTGATCGCCTCGGTCAACTCAGCCACTCCGACGGTGGCGACCGCCGTGTGTTCGCTGGGCAGCAACTGACGGAACTTCGGGAACTCCGCATCGAGCAGACGGGTGGTGCTGCGTTTGCCGTTTCCGCTGATACCGAGCAGGCCGTCTTTGCCCACCGACGGACCAGCACCCAATGACAAGTGCACCTCGGAGCCGTCGGTTCCACTCTTGGCTGCTTCGGACAGCGTCTTCGCCGGCACCAACACCGCGGCCTCGACGTCGGGTGTGGCTGCCGACCAGGTGAGCTCCCGAACAGCCAGCCGGAACCGGTCGGTCGCGGCCAAAACGACTGACTGACCAGAGATTTCGACCCTGATGCCGGTCAGCATCGGCAGCGTGTCATCACGCCCGGCCGCGACGGCCACCTGACCGATCGCCTCGGCGAACACGTCTGCCGACAGCGCACCCGTCTCGTCAGGCAGCGTCGGCAGCGTCGGGTAATCCTCGACGGCCATCGTCGGGAGGGAGAACTTCGCACTTCCGCAGGCCAGCGAAACCCTGGTGCCCTCGACCTGTACGTCGACCGGTTTGTTCGGCAGTGCCCGGGTAATGTCAGAAAGCAGCCGGCCCGACACCAAAGCTGTTCCCGGAGAAGCAATTTCAGCCGCCAGGCGAACCTCGGCGGACACTTCGTAGTCGAATCCGGAGACCGTCAAGCCATCATCGGAGCCGGTCAACAGCACGCCGGCCAATACCGGCACCGTCGGCCGGGACGGCAGGGTGCGCGCTACCCACGCCACTGCGTCAGCGAAGTCGTCGCGCACCAGGCGGAACTTCAAGTCGGTCAGGCCGACGGCGGTCGTCGCCACGTCCATTGCGTCCCTTCAATCACCTCGAACAGCAAGGCTAACTTCAGCGGCTCCACCCCTGTGAGGCGCGGTGATCCCCGCCGACGGACGCCCGTGCCCGTAATTCGTTCCGACGACCTAACCGGCTGTCGAACCACAACCGTAGAGCGTCCGGGGCCATCTTGAAAGCTAATCGGAAGCAGTGACAGTCGGGTCTTTGGAGGCTCTGATCGCCGGTGTGGAACAGCTCGTCCCCAACCCCTTTTTCTGAATAGCAAACTATGTAGAAATTTCAATAACAGTAATAGGGCCTGTGCACGTTGTGGACAGCATGGCGTCTGTGCTGCTGGGGGTGCCGACCGGGTTGTGTATGACACGCGGACCGGATTGTGTGGTTCGTGTGCAGTGGTTGGGGAGCGGTCGCGGTTGTGGACGGACCGGGTGTCCGCATGGCAAGTGCGCGCAAGTTTGCGCACAGCGGTATCCACAGCTTTGCGCTGTGACTAGTGGTACCGGCGGGCCCAAAGTTTTTTGAAATTTGGGCAGCTGCAAAGTCGGCGACTGGCCGGTTGTGGTGCCGCGAGCACCAAAGGTCATGTGATATCTGGCCACTCGACGCTCCGGTGGCCGACGACGATCAGCGCTTGGAGCGGTGGCGGATCCGGGTGGTGAGCTCTTTGACGTGATCGAAGATCTCACGGCGCTCGGCCATTTCGGAGAGGATTTTCTTCTGCGCGTACATCACCGTGGTGTGGTCCCGGCCGAACGCCTGCCCGATCTTGGGCAACGACAAGTCGGTCAGCTCGCGGGTCAAATACATGGCGATTTGTCGGGACTGAGCCAGTGCCCGGGTCTTGCCGGGGCCACGTAGCTCCTCGACCGTGGTGTCGAAGTACTCCGCGGTGGCGGCCATGATCGTAGCGGCGCTGATCTGCATGGTGCTGGCATCGGCGATCAGGTCGCGCAAGACGATTTCGGCCAGGGCCTTGTCGATCGGCGCTTTATTCAGCGAGGCGAACGCGGTGACACGGATCAGCGCGCCCTCTAATTCACGGATGTTGCGTTCGATGCTGCTGGCAATCAGCTCGAGCACATCGTCGGGCACGTTGAGCCGCTCCATCTGAGCTTTCTTGCGCAAAATGGCGATTCGGGTTTCCAGCTCAGGTGGCTGGACGTCGGTGATCAGACCCCACTCGAACCGGGTACGAAGCCGATCTTCAAGTGTCGCAAGTTGTTTCGGCGGCCGGTCGGAGGAAATGACGATCTGCTTGTTGGCGTTGTGCAGCGTATTGAAGGTGTGGAAGAACTCTTCCTGGATACCTTCTTTGCCTTCAATGAACTGGATGTCATCGACCAGCAGTACGTCGACGTCGCGATAGCTGCGCTTGAACGCCACCTTGCGATCGTCACGAAGTGAGTTGATGAAGTCGTTGGTGAACTCTTCGGTAGAGACGTACTTCACCCGCATCCCGGGGAAGAGCCGCTGGGCGTAGTTACCGGCGGCATGCAGTAGGTGAGTCTTGCCCAGACCGGACTCGCCCCAGATGAAGAGTGGGTTGTAGGCCCGGGCCGGCGCCTCGGCGATCGCCAGTGCCGCGGCGTGGGCGAAGCGGTTCGATGCACCGATCACGAAGGTGTCGAAGGTGTAACGCCGGTTCAGGCTGAGCCCGGCGGCTGAGTCGGCGGCCTCGCTGTGCGGCCGCTCGGAAAAGTAGGACGGCCAACTTTGGTGTGCGCTGGCGAGCGCCTCGCCGTCCTCGTCGATCTCATCGAGGTCGTCGAGTGCTTCGTCGAACGCCGCCTTGGAACGGTCGCCGGATTCGTCGGAGGTCAGTGGTGAGATACGAACACCAAGCTCGATCGGCTGACCGAGTCGGCGGCTGAACGCGTCGGTGATCTGGGTACGCAGATGGCGTTCGATCTCGTTCTGAACGAAGCTGCTCGGCACCGACAGCAAGGCGAAGCCTTCGACGATAGTCAGCGGCTGCACCAGATTGAGCCACGCTCGTTGCTGCGGTGTCAGGGGCGGCACGTACGGCTCGCCGTTGAGTGCGGCACTATCTGTGGAAAGTTCGCCGTTGAGCTCGGAGACGACCGCGCTCCAGACCGTCGCGAAGCTTGATCCGGGGTCCTCGGTCAAGAACGGGACCCCCTGATACGACGTCACGCATGGCGAATGGTTTCGACAACGAACTGTCCACACTGTTATCCACAGGTGTGGAAAGGACAGCGACCGTCGTCCCGCAGCTTACCCCTGACGGCTCGCGGGATCGGCACTCGAGACGGCCGATAGAACTCAGCCGGCCAGGAGGCCGATCTGCCATCCTCGCTTCGTTGTCCAGCGCCGTTTCGGTGTGAAACAGCACCGCCCGAAATTAACAGTTTTCCCGGCCCGCGCCAACCGTTCCGCAACATTGGGGACGCTTCGTCGAAGATTGCTCAGCGCACCGGTGGCGGGTGTGGCGGCAGTTAAAGATCAACCCAGACCGGGGGTGTCTTTTGGTGTGGTTTGACCGGGCGAACCGTGGTCAGTACCCTCATACAGTCGCCCCGAAAGTAGGCGATACGGCTGCGATTCGAGCAAGTGAGCCCGGAGGGCGCGCCGGCTACCAGCAAGACACAAAGCCTATCGAGGCGTCGTGGGGACAGATATGACCCACCGGCACGGGGGACCGAGTCGGGCACGATGCCAGATGCAGCAAGGAGAGAGTCGTGGCAAAGGGCAAGCGGACCTTCCAGCCGAATAACCGGCGCCGTGCCCGCGTGCACGGCTTCCGGCTACGGATGCGGACCCGCGCCGGTCGGGCCATTGTGTCGAGTCGGCGCAGCAAGGGCCGTCGCTCGCTGACTGCCTGATCTCTTTCCGGTGTAACGGCGGTGCTTTCCGCGCGTAACCGCATGACGCGGTCGACCGATTTTGATGCAACGGTCAGGCGTGGAAGGAAAGCCGTTCAGCCGGATTTGGTCATCTATATGCGGCGTGCAATCGGCGATCCCAAGCTCGGACTGATCGTCTCGCGATCGGTCGGTTCAGCCGTGCAACGGCACGGGTTGTCCCGGAGGCTGCGTCACGTCGCGCGCGATGTGCTGGCCGATCTGAATCGCTCCGAGCACGTAGTGATCCGGGCGCTGCCGAGCAGTCGGGATGCCACCTCCGCCCGCCTGGGCGAGCAACTGCGGGCCGGCCTGCGGCGTATCGAAGTGGCTGGGCCCCACCGGTGAATGTACTGACGTCACGGTTGCGCGGCGTGGAGTCCGCGGTCGCACGTGGCGTGATTTTCGTTATCCAGCTGTACCGGCACATGGTGTCGCCCCTGCGATTGCCGACGTGTCGCTTCACCCCGACCTGTAGTCAGTACGCGGTCGACGCGCTGGCTGAATACGGGTTGGTGCGGGGGAGCTGGCTGGCGAGCGTCCGGCTGGCGAAGTGTGGTCCGTGGCATCGGGGAGGATGGGATCCGGTACCGGAACGCGATGGAGCCGGAGCTCAAGACTGGGAAGCCCCAGCGATGCTAGGGAAGAGTGATTCTGTTGTCTTTTGATCCGTTCAGCCTCGACTACTTCTATTACCCGGTCTCGGCGATCATGTGGCTCTGGTACAAGGCGTTCTCGGCCGTCCCTGGACTGGGTCCGAAAAACTTCCTCACTTGGACACTCGCGGTGATGTTCTTGGTCTTCACGCTGCGGGCGATCTTGTACAACCCGTTCGTCCGCCAGATCCGTACCACCCGCCAGATGCAAGAGCTGCAACCACAGATCAAGGCGCTGCAGAAGAAGTACGGCAAAGATCGCCAGCGGATGGCGCTGGAGATGCAGAAGCTACAGAAGGAACACGGGTTCAACCCGATCCTGGGCTGCTTGCCGATGCTGGTTCAGGTGCCGGTGTTCCTGGGGCTGTATCACGTGTTGCGCTGCTTCAACCGGACCTCGAGTGGGATCGGGCAGCTGGGTCTCTCGCCCGAGCGCAACCGTTCGTTGGGCAACTACGTCTTCAGCGCGACCGACGTCGGCCACTTCCTGGACGCCAACTTGTTCGGTGCGCCCCTCGGCGCCAGCATGACGCAGCGGGGGGCGAGCCTCCAGGCGTTCCAGGGCTTTGAATTCAGCCGGCCGGCCGTCGCGGCCGTCGGTGTGCCGGTGATGATCCTGGCCGGCATCGCCACCTACTTCAACAGCCGGGCGTCGGTGGCCCGGCAGAGCGTAGAGGCCGCGGCCAACCCACAGACCGCGATGATGAACAAACTGGCGCTCTACGTGTTCCCGCTCGGGGTGGTGGTCGGTGGACCGTTCCTGCCCCTGGCGATCATCTTCTATTGGTTCGCGAACAACATCTGGACCTTCGGTCAGCAGCATTACGTGTTCGCGAAGATCGAGCGAGAAGAAGAAGAAAAGAAGCGCGAGGCGATCGAACGTCGGGCCGCGAACGCGCCGGCACCGGGGGCGAAGCCAAAGCGATCAGCGGGCAAGACGACGGCGGACGGTAACGGCTCGAGCGCCGAGCCGCCGAAGCCGGACAGCGAACCGAGCAGCCGCGCGCCGCGGCCGGGCGCCAAGCCGAAGAAACGCAGCAACTGAAACGGCACCGTCCGGTGATCGAACCGGGCGGCAGACTTCACCGGGCGACGCCCGGGCACGGGAAGGAAAGCAGGCAGATATGACGGAGATCGAAGCAGCCACCAATGGACCCGAAGCGCTCGAGGCGCCGATCCAGGACGAGTTGGAAGGTGCCACCAACGGCGCCGGTCCGGCCGACGGCGATAGCGATGGAGCGGATGACGGCGAGGGTGACGGCGCCGGCGAGGGTGACCAGGAGGAGCGGTTGGTCGCCGAGGGCGAAATCGCCGGCGACTACTTGGAGGAGCTGCTGGATCTCCTCGACTTCGACGGCGACATCGACCTCGATGTCGAAGGCAGCCGTGCGATCGTCAGCATCGACGGCAGTGACGACCTGACCAAGTTGGTCGGCCGCAAGGGCGAGGTGCTCGATGCACTGCAGGAGTTGACCCGCCTGGCCGTACACCAGAAGACCGGGGTGCGTAGCCGGCTGATGCTCGACATCGCGGGCTGGCGTCGTCGCCGCCGCGAAGAGCTGGCCGCGCTGGGGGACAAGGTTGCCAAGCGCGTGCTCGAAAGCGGCGGGCGTGAAGAACTCGCACCGATGACGCCGTTTGAGCGGAAGATCGTTCATGACGCCGTCGCCGCGGTCAGTGGGGTGCACAGCGAGAGCGAAGGCGTCGAGCCAGGGCGCCGCGTCGTCGTTCTGGTCGACTGACCCGCGCGACTAGTGCGACTAGTTACACCGATGTAGTTCGGGCGCGCGCCGGCGGGTACGGACGGGAGGAATGTTTCACGTGAAACATCTCGATTCCCGCGACCGCGAGACACCGCCGGTGCCGCCCGTGGCCGATGCGGCCGCCGCCATTTTCGGCGATCGGCTGGAGCTCGCCGAGCGCTACGCGCAACTGCTCGCAACCGCCGGCGTGGAGTGGGGCCTGTTGGGTCCCCGCGAAGTCGACCGTATCTGGGAGCGCCATCTGCTGAATTGCGCGGCCGTCGCTGAACTCGTCGAGCCCGGCGAGCGGATCGCCGACATCGGCAGCGGGGCCGGATTGCCGGGCCTGCCGATGGCGATCGCGAAGCCCGGTCTGCATGTCGTACTGGTCGAGTCGCTGTTACGTCGTACCGAATTCCTCCGCATGGTGGTCGATCGAACTCGGGCTCGATGTCGAGGTGGTCCGCGGCCGGGCAGAGGATCCCGATGTCCGCAAGACGGCGGGCGGAGCGGACGCTGTGACGTCGAGGGCGGTGGCGTCGCTCGACAAGCTGGCTCGGTGGAGCCTGCCACTGCTGCGCCCGGGCGGTCGACTACTGGCGATCAAAGGGGAGCGCGCCCCCGACGAGGTGCGCGAGTACCGGCGTGTGCTGACCAAGTTAGGCGCTGCCGATGCGAGGGTGGTGGAATGTGGCGTGAGCCTTCTATCCCCACCGACCACGGTGGTGGTGGCTCGGCGCGAGAAGCCGGAATCCTTCCGGAATTCGTCGCGCCGACAATCGAGCAGGGAGATCCAATGAGTGCGCCATACGACCCCCTCGGGCCCGGCGGCGGCGTCGGTGTTTCACGTGAAACATCGGAATTGGACACCCCGATCGGCGCCGCAGCCGAGCGCGCGATGCAGGTGCTCTCCAAGTCCTACGAACCGCTGCCCCGCCCTTCCCACCGCCGCCTCTTCACCATCGCTAATCAGAAGGGTGGCGTCGGGAAGACGACGACCGCGGTCAACCTTGCGGCCGCGCTGGCCGTTCAAGGACTCCGGACGCTCGTCATCGATCTCGATCCGCAGGGCAACGCAAGCACCGCGCTGGGTATCTCGGACAGACACTCGGGGACCCCGTCTTCATACGAGGTACTGCTGGGCGAGATACCGCTGAAAGAAGCGATGCGGCAGAGCCCGCACAGCACCCGGCTTTTCTGCGTGCCGTCCACCATCGATTTGGCCGGCGCCGAAATCGAATTGGTCAGCATGGTGGCTCGCGAGAATCGATTGCGCACGGCACTCGCCGAGCTCGACGAGCTCGATCGGGAAGCCCCCTTCGACTACGTCTTCATCGACTGCCCGCCGTCGCTGGGCCTGTTGACCATCAACGCATTGGTCGCGGCACCCGAGGTGCTGATCCCGATCCAGTGCGAGTACTACGCGCTGGAGGGGGTGTCGCAGTTGATGAGCAACATCAATCTGGTGAAGGCCCACCTGAACCCCGGACTGAACGTCACCACCGTCATCCTCACCATGTACGACGGGCGGACCAAGTTGGCCGACCAGGTGGCCGACGAAGTCCGGCGCTACTTCGGGCCCAAGGTTTTGAAGACGGTGATTCCGCGGAGCGTGAAAGTTTCCGAAGCGCCGGGCTACAGCATGACGATCATCGATTACGACCCTGGTTCGCGGGGCGCGATGAGTTACCTGGACGCCAGCCGCGAGCTCGCCGAGCGTTGCCTCACAACAGCCGATGAAGGGGACCAACGATGAGTCAACCGACGCGCAAAAAGGGTGGACTCGGGCGGGGGCTGGCTTCGCTGATTCCCACCGGGCCGGTCGAGGGGGGCACCGACCCGGCGCGCCTGGGGGGCCCACGGATCGGCGCCGCGGCTGCCGACATTCTGATGGGCGGCCCGCCCGCCCCGCCCGTGTCGGACATCGGCGCGGTGTACCGCGAGATCGACCCGACTCAGATCGAGCCGAACCCACGCCAGCCGCGCCAGGTCTTCGACGAGGAGGCGCTCGCCGAACTCGTGCACTCGATCCGTGAGTTCGGGCTCATGCAGCCGATCGTCGTCCGCGCCCTCGAGGGGACCTCCGGTCCGCGCTACCAACTCGTCATGGGGGAGCGCCGGTGGCGCGCAGCCCAGACAGCCGGCCTGACGGCCATCCCCGCGATCGTGCGGGAGACCGCGGAGAACAATCTGCTGCGCGACGCCCTTCTGGAAAACATCCACCGGGCGCAGTTGAACCCGTTGGAAGAGGCGGCGGCCTACCAACAATTGCTCGACGAGTTCGACGTCACTCACGACGAACTGGCCGCCCGGATCGGCCGGTCCCGTCCGCTGATCTCCAACATGATCCGACTGCTGCGGCTGCCGATCGCCGTGCAGCGCCGGGTGGCGGCGGGCGTGCTGTCGGCCGGCCACGCCCGGGCGTTGCTGTCGCTGGACGCCGGTGCGGAAGCACAGGAGGCACTCGCCGCCCGGATCGTCGCCGAGGGAATGTCGGTCCGGGCGACCGAAGAGGCGGTCACAATCGCCAACCGCACCGAGCCGAGCAAACCGTCGGCGCCGAAGCGCAAGCCGATTCACATGCCCGGGCTGCAAGATGTCGCCGAGAAACTCTCGAGCGCCTTCGATACTCGCGTCACGGTCAGCCTGGGAAAGCGCAAAGGCAAGATTGTGGTCGAGTTCGGCTCGGTGGACGATTTGCAGCGGATTGTCGAATTAATGAACGCGTCAAAGCGCTGACCAGCCATACCAACTCGTTACGTCACTGTGACATTCCGGCAGATCAGGTCGCATTTGACATGCTCCGGACCGTCGAATCTGGCTGTGCGCGAAGCGATTTCGTCTCAACCGGGCTGTCGGGCCGGTCCGGGGTTGCCCGCGGGCCAGAGACTGATCGTCGGCTGGTCTTCAGGCGGCCCGCGGCGGGTCCGCGCGGGTACCGCGGCCGTCGGCATCGGGGTACGCTCGGCTACTGGGTGGGAGCACCCGCTTGCGGGGAGGACGGGCCACCAATAACCGCCCCCCACGGAGGTCCAGGAGTCTAGTGTCTGCTCGAATCACGCCGCTGCGACTCGAAGCATTCGAGCAGCTTCCAAAGCACGCGCGCCGCTGCGTCTTCTGGGAAGTCGATCCCGCGACGCTCGGCGAACAGGATCACCTCGCGGACCCCGAATTCGAAAAAGAAGCGTGGCTGTCGATGGTCATGTTGGAGTGGGGATCGTGCGGACAGGTCGCCATCGCGGCTCCCGACGATTACGCCGAGGGGGAATCGGCCTGCCTGGGCTACGCCTTTTACGCGCCGCCGCGAACAGTCCCGCGGGCCCACCGATTTCCCACCGCGCCCGTGTCAGCCGACGCCGTCCTGTTGACCTCGATGAGGGTGGAGCCCGGACCGGCCGCCGACGAGTTGCCTTTCAGTCTCGTCGCGCGGGTGGTCGACGAGTTGGTCCGCCGCGGCGTCCGGGCCTTGGAGGCGTTCGGCCGCACCGAAGCCGTCGCGGAATTGACCAGCCAGCCGAGTACCGATCCCGAACTACTGCCAGTGCTCGAAGTGCTGGGGGACTGCTCAGCCGAACAATGCGTGATCGATGCCGAGTTTCTACTCAACGTGGGATTCGTGGTGGTGGCGCCGCATCCGTACTTCCCGCGGTTGCGGCTCGAGTTGGACAAGGGCCTGGGCTGGAAGGCCGAGGTGGAAGCCGCTCTGGAGCGATTGCTGGAGAGCGCCTCACTGCAACAGCCGGTCGCAGCGGGGGCGCCGACGGGATCTTCGGCGTCGGCTAAGAGCCGCTGGCCCGGCCGGCCTGCTCCACAGCCAACTCGTGGGCGAGTAGCTCCGCAAAGGTGAAGGTGCCGGTGGGCCGGTCGTTTTTGCCGAGCAGGTAGAGCCGCTTGACCGCCGCCAGAATTCCCTCGGCGATCGCATCACGGGTCTGCGTGGTGATCAGCATCGCGCGATCGCGCGGGTTGGTGATGTAACCGACGTCGACCTGCACGGTGGGCATTCGGGTCAGCCGCAGCAGATCCCAGGTTCGGCCGTGCGTGCGGCAATCCCGTAAACCGGTGCGCGCCACCACTTCCCGCTGAATGAAGTCGGCAAGGTTGCGGCCGATGGTCGAGACCGAACCGTGCGAGTTGCCGAAGTGGAAGGAGGCGACACCGCCGGCCGACGGGCTGGCCTGGGTCTCGCACCGCAGGCTGATCATCAGGTCGGCGCCGACGGCGTTGGCCGTCGCGGCCCGTTCGTGGTCGGACGGACTGCGGTTGGTCGGCCGCGACAGGAATGTCTCCATGCCGATCGCGGTCATCCGGCCCTCGAGCCGACTGGCCAAGTCCCACAAGACATCTGCTTCACTGATCGGCCCCGCCGACCCGTGCGCGATCAGACCGTGGTCGTTACCGCCGCGCCCCGGGTCGATGATGATCCGCTTGCCCGACAGCCGCGGCCCCGACCGTCGCACCAGTTCTTCTTCGCGGATCGCGTGTATCGAGCCGCCGGTCACCCGAGAACTGAGAAAGTACAAGGAGCGCAACGTTTCTGGGCCGCAGATGCCGTCGGCGTAGAGCCCGTACTCGCGTTGGTAAGACATCAGACCGTTGTGGGTCTGCAAGCCGAAGTACCCGTCGACCAGCCCGGTGTAGAAACCGAGATCCTGCAGCCGGGCCTGCAGCGTCGCCACATCGTCGCCGTACATCGGCGCACCGAACTGGTGGTGCAGGGTGCGGGCGCCCAGTCGGTACGACGCTTCGCGCAACGCCCGGTTGGTGGCTTCACCGACGATGCCGTCGACCAGCAGACCGCGATGCTGCTGAAACGCGCGAACTGCGTGGTCGAGCTCGTCGTCGAAGACGTCGGCGGCGACGTGACGTCCGGTGTTGAGGTCGGCGTCCGCGCTGTCGAGGTGGCCGAGCGCCATCAGCGACGCGCGGATCTCGGTGACCGCTGCGCTTCGGTCACCGCGGCGCAGCTGATCGCCGTCGCCGCCGTGCGGTCTCGACATTGCAAGGCCTCCGGTGAGCCGTATGAGCAGCCCTGCCGCTTATTGACAGGCTTGGCCGTATTGTCTCAGACCCTCAGCGATTTAGGGAAAACGCCAGGCGAATCGCGGCGATCCCAGGCGACCTAGGCGAGGCCCGGAACGGCGTCGGACAGCTCGCGCAGTAACGCCGCTTTACCCTTGGCGCCGACGATCCGCTTGACCGGCGCGCCGTCCTTGAACAGGATCAGCGTCGGGATGGACACCACGTCGAAGCTGCGGGCGGTCTCGGGGTTTGCGTCGACGTCGAGTTTGGCGACGATCAGTTGGTCGCCGGCGTCCGCCGCGATCTCCGCAAGCACCGGGGCGACCATCTTGCACGGTCCGCACCAGGTGGCCCAAAAATCAACCAGCACAGGCTTTTTGCTCGACAGCACGTCGCTGTCGAACGAAGCGTCTGAGACATCCACGGGGGCTCCTGCGGAATCGGTCTGTGTCATTGCACGTACTCCAATCAGAGGGTCGCTGCCGCCGGTGCTCCGGCGGGTTTGGTCTGGGTGCGCTCGCCCGGCTCCGCGTGCTCGGCCAGCCAGCGCTCGGCGTCGATGGCCGCCGAGCACCCGGTGCCGGCGGCGGTGACCGCCTGCCGGTAGGTGTGGTCGACCAAGTCACCGGCGGCAAACACGCCGTCGGCTGAGGTGTAGGTGGTGTGACCCTGGACCAGCACGTAGCCGTCCTCGTCGAGGTCGACCTCGCCGCGCACCAGCTCCGAGCGCGGATCGTGGCCGATGGCGACGAACACCCCGGTCACCGGCAGAGTCGATTCTTCACCGGTCACGGTGTCGCGCAGCTTCAAGCCGGTCACGGTGTTCTCGCCCTCGACCGCGACGACGGCGCTGTTGGTCACGAACGTGATCTTCTCGTTGGCGCGAGCCCGGTCGAGCATGATCTTCGAGGCCCGAAACTCCTCCCGGCGGTGCACCAGGGTGACGCTGCGGGCGAATTTCGTCAGGAACGTGGCCTCTTCCATCGCCGAGTCGCCACCGCCGATCACGGCGATGTCCTGATCCCGGAAGAAGAAGCCGTCGCAGGTGGCACACGAGCTCACGCCGCGGCCGAGCAACTCCTGCTCACCCGGTACGTGCAGGTAACGCGCCGCGGCACCCATGGCCAGAATCACGGCGCGGGCCCGCACGGTCTCGCCCTCGGACGTGGTTACGGATTTCACCGGGCCGTCCAGCGACAGCGACTCGACGTCTTCCATGCGCAGGTCGGCACCGAACCGCAGCGCCTGCTCGCGCATCTGGTCCATCAGTTCGGGGCCCTGGATCCCCTCCCGGAATCCGGGGTAGTTCTCCACTTCGGTCGTGGTCATCAGGGCGCCACCGAACGAGGTGCCTTCGAAGACCACCGGCGCCAGTTGTGCACGAGCGGCGTAGAGCGCCGCGGTGTAACCGGCGGGCCCCGAGCCGATGACGATCACGTCATGAACGGTGCTGGCTGAGGAACTCATTCCAACCTCTCCGACCTTTCGATACTTGAATCTCGTGCACTGGAACGCCAGGGTATGCGGTGCTGTTCCCGCGAACACTACGGCCGGCGGACAGTCCTGTCAGCCGACAGGCCGGTGTTGGCTGAACTGCAGGTGGGGGCTACCGCCAGCGCCGCGAACACGCCCGGCGCGTCGCCGGGTAGCACCAGCAGAACGGCGGGATGGCCGGCGATGTCGATCGCGCGGGCGCCGAGCACGCGGGTGTTCGCCGGGTAGCCCAGACCGGCCAGGCACGAGGCGCGGCGACGGGGATCGGTCAGCGGTCCGAGGTCCGGCTCGCCGTCCAGCAGGGCGAGGATCTGCTGATCCGATAGCGGAATCGACTGCGGCGGGCGCGACACCGTGATGTGTTCGATGGTGGTGGGCCGGCTCGGCATCTGCGCCGGCGGCGTAAGCAGCGCCCGGGTTCCCAGCCAGGCCGCGAGGGCGATCGCTGCCAGGCCTGCCGCCGCCACCGCTATCCGCGCCGGACGCGGGAGCCGTCCGCGCTGTACCGAATGCGCGGCGTGCAGGGTGGCCGCGATGTCGTCGACAACGTCGGGGTCGACCGGTGGCGCCGACCGCTCGTCGGAACCCAGGGCGGCGACCTCGCGCCGCACCCGGTTCAGCGCCTCCATCGTCTGGCGGGCGCCGGGATCGGTGCGGATTCGGTCACGTAGCTGTGCGGCGGTCTCGTCGTCGAGCAGTCCTGCCTGCAGTTCGGCCAGGGAATCGACGGTCGGCGGATCTTCATGCCGGTCGCCGTTCATCTCCGCCAGTGTCCGTCATCGGTTAACACGATTGCTACGAGGGTTTCATTCCTTCGGGGGATGCCGAAGTCGCTAGATGAGTATAAACTCAGAAAAAGCTGAGGAAAATTCAGTTTGGGGCGAACTGAGCGGCGTGTCTACCCGGACGCCCGCCGTGCCGACGCGAAAACAACTGGCATCCACGTCAGGAGAACGCGGTGACGGACCTCGCCCTAGATCACGTCGACGGCGCAGAGCGGCTTGTTGCCGCCGAGCACCCGCTGGTCGGCGGCGCCGAACAGCAGTTTCGATGGCTGGTCGAACACAGCCCGGTCGCCATGTGCGTCCATGTCGACGGCCGCTACGTCTACGTCAACCAGACTTTGCTCCGAAAGATGGCAGCCAGGTCGGCAGACCAGCTGCTCGGCCGCAGAATCAGCGACTTCATCCACCCGGATTCACTGGTCACAGTGCGCGCGCAGATCGCGTCGCGACAGCGCGACGGGGATATGAGTCCACCCCTGGAGATGGCGATCGTCACGCTGGCGGGCGCAACGCGGCACGTCGAAGCGATGGCCGTCAGGACGCTGTGGGAAGGCCGGCCCGCGCACAAAGTGGTGTTCCGCGATGTGAGTGAGCAGAAAGCCACCGAAGCGGGACTGCGCTTCCAGGCGGCCTTGGTCGACCACGTCAGCGACGCCATCATCTCCACCACCACGACCGGCTTTGTGACCAGCTGGAATCCCGCAGCCGCGGCGATCTATCGCCGATCAGCGGTCGACGCGCTGGGTATGCCGATCAGCGAGGTCGTCGCGACGGATATCGATCTGGCGGCGATCGTGGCCGGCGGGGGAGTGGTGAACACCACCCACCGGGCCGGCGACGGGTCGGAGCTCGCGGTACGGGTGTCGGTGTCCCGGATGAACGAGGGATTCGTGGTGTCATGCGCGAACCAGACGGCGCTGCGGCGCGCCGAACAGCTGTGCCAGGTAGTGGTGGCGTGCTTGCAGGAAGGCGTCGTGGTCATCACGGCGGACGGCACGGTGGAATCGGTCAACCCGGCGACGCTACGCATCTTCGGCGCGGACACGTCGGCAAACGATGTCGTCGAGTTCGCAAAAGTCACCGAGGTGCCGGTCTACGACGCGAACGGTCGGCTGCTCACCTGGGAGCAGCGCCCGGTCATGGAGACGCTCAAACGCAGCCCGCGCCGAGCCTGCATCTACGGTCTCGACCGATTCAGCGACGGCAAGCGGATATGGGTGTCGATCACCTGGTCGCTGCTCGACCCCGGTGATCCGGACCGGTCGTCAGTCTTGATGTCGATCGTTGACGTCACCGATCAGCACAACGCCCACCGACAGCTCGCGTACCAGGCCACCCACGATGTGCTGACTGGCCTGCCCAACCGCGCGCACCTGGTTGCGCTGATCAACGATGCGATCGGTTCTGCCGAGTACCGTTGGGGTGCAGTTCTTTTCATCGACCTGAACAAATTCAAAGTGATCAACGACGAGCTGGGTCACCACGCAGGTGATGTTGTCCTCGAATTCGTCTCCCAGAGGCTCCGGGCCAGCATGGGCCCGGATGACGTCGTCGGCCGTGTCGGCGGCGACGAGTTCGTGGCACTGTTGGCCGCGCCGATCCAGCGGGCCCAGGTCAACGCCCTTGTCCGGCGGTTGCATACGGCGCTGCGCAAGCCGATCGGCATCCCTGCCGTCAGTGCGTGCACGCCGACGACACGGGTGAATGTCAGCGCCAGCATCGGTGTCGTCGCCGTGCGCGCGGGCGAGCAGCGCTGCGCCGCGGAGGTCCTGCGCGCCGCTGACGCCGCGATGTATCGGGCCAAGACGACCGGCGGGGCGACGTGCCACTCCGGCGAGGGCGCCGAAGCCGCGCCACAACGCTAAAAATCGGGCAGCCGATGCGGGGTCGAGTCGGGCTGTAAATAGCCGAGGATCGCGGCAAGGCGGGCCCGGCCGCGCGCACAGCGACTCTTCACCGTGCCCTCCGCCACGCCCAGCAGGCGGGCGGTGTCGGCGACCGAATAACCGTGCATGTCGACGGCGACCACCGCGGCGCGCTGTTCGACAGGCAGCCGCATCAGCGCCCGCTGTACCGCGATCGCCGTATCGACCTGACCGGTTCGATCGGGCACCGGGAAGACATCATCGAGGGCGGTCGTCGGGTGAGTCTTGTTGCGGCGCAGCCGATCCAAGCAGGCATTGACGACGATGCGGTGCAACCAGCTGCTCACCGCGGCGTCGTGCCGAAACGAGCCGGCACCACGGTGCGCGGACGCCATCGCTTCCTGCAGCGCGTCCTCGGCGTCCTCGGTGCAACGACTGGTCAGCCGCGCCACGCGGTGCAGATGCCGATGGTGGCGGTAGAAAAGCTCCTCGAAGGCGAAGCGATCTCCTGCGACGTGCGCTGCCAGCAGCTCAGCGTCGCTGCGCTGTCCGGGACGTTGCCGGCGAACCTTCGGGGAGCCCACCGCCGGACAGTAACCAATCGACCGATACCCGGCACTTCACTCGATCAGGCCTGTCAGGACTTGGCTTGCACAGTGACTTCGGAGAGGCTGGTGCGGCTGGCACCGTCCTCGGTCCCGAGCGTCGAAATCCACACCAGCACATAGGAAGTGGGCGAGGAGGCGTTGACCGGAATGGTGTTGTGCCCCGGGTGCATCGCCATCGGCTGGCTCAGCACCGCGGTGTCCTCGAGCTTGCCCGGCTTGGCCGTTGTGGACGAGCGGATCTGGATCTTGGTTCCGGTGCTGGCCAGGTCGACGTTGACGGCTCCGACCACGGTCGGTTGCGGCAGCTGCAGCACCAGGCCGACGCCGTTCTTGAAGCCGGGGAACGGCACGGGGTCGTGGTAGACGTCGGTCTCCCACGCGGTGCCGGGGCTGCCGTCGATCGCAAGCGCGGCCGAGGCGGGGTTGTCGGGTTCACCGCCGGGGGAGAACACCGTGGCGCCCACGGGCTTGATGATGCTGCCCGCGGCGGCATTCCCGCTGGAACTCGAAGTTGACGGCCCGTTGAGGCCCAGCTGATCTTTGTCGAGGCCCCCGACGTCGCTGAACATCTTGCTCAGCACCGAGGCCAAGACCACCAGTGCGACCACGATCACTGCTGCGGCGGCGCCGACCCCAATGGTGATGGCCCGGCGCCGACGCAGGCGCACCTGCGTCTCGTCGATGTCCGCGGGACGCGCGCGCACGGGCCGCGTAGGCGCAGGTGACGGCTTCGGCGGCGCGTTCTCGTTGATCGGGGCGAGCAGCTCGGTACGGTCGGCCACCACGGTTGCCTGCTGTAGCAGATTCAAAAGCGTTGCGGCACTGCGTATCCCGCCATCCAATTGAAGCGAGTGGGTGGCTGCCGCGGAAATCTGGAACGGGATGTCTTCGTCGATCGAACTGGGCTCGAGGACGTGGCCGGTCGAATCGCACGGTGCCGGAGCCATCCCGCTGGGCGCGCCGGACTCCGGCAGCGGCCACCGATTGACCAGCAGCGCATACAACACGGCGCCGATCCCGCGGATGTCGTCCTCAGGGCTGACGTCGGGCATCGTGGCCGGGAAGGCCAGCACCACATCGCCCTCGATGCTGACCCGCACCCGGCCGGGATGGTCGATCGACAGCGCGACGCCGGCGTGGTGGGCGGCCTCGGCCGCAGCGGCCAGGGTCTGCATTGCGCGCGATGCGCCCGCGGCCGACGGTGAGGTGTCGGCGACTTCCGGTAGTGAGCCGCCCCGGACCCATTCGCTGACGACGAGTCCGCCGACGCCGGTGTGGACTACGTCGAGGATGCGGGCGATCCCTAGCTTGTCGATGCGGCTCAGCTTCATGGTGCGGGCCAGGATCTCGCGGACCTCGTCGTCGGGCAGCTCTCCGTCGGGATCCACGAAGGTCAGCGCGACCTGCCGATTCAGGGCGGTATCCAGCGCCTGCCAGAACTGCAGGTGCGGCGCGCCACCGTGGAAGACCAGCAACCGGTAGCGGCCGCGGGCGATGCTGGCGCCCGGCACCAGGTGCTGTTCGTCGGAGGCGGCGGACGACTCGGGGTCGACCGGCAGCGGATCGCCCGCGTCGAAGGCAGTGGTCCCGAGATCGGGCTCTGACGACTCACCGTTGGTGGGGGCTGAGACCTCCGGCGCGGTGACCGTGCCGACCTGAAGATCGGTGGGCACGTCGGGGTGGAAGTCGTCCGCCACCGGCGACGAGGGGCGAGTCGGAGACAGCTTTGGCCGAGACGCTGTCCGATGAGCCGTCGTTCATCGCCGCTCCTCTCCCCAGCCCCTCCCCGGTTGATGGTTCCGGGTGCCCGGCCCGGATCCTGCGCTCAGGGTACGTGACGATGCCGGGGCGCAACAGTTGATCTCCGCCACTGACTTTCGGGGCCGCGACGTCGGCTGACCTGCCAGAAGGCGGTGGCGGAGGCGGTAGTGGTGCGGCGTTGCCACCGGCCGGGTTGGCGCCGATCCAGCCGCGGACCTTGGCCAACGCCGCCTGGGCTTCGGGCACCCGGGCGCGGACCATGACCACCGCCACGATCGGCGCCATGATCACCGCGAGCACGAACAGCCGCAGTAGCGAGCCGGCGCCGCCGCCGTATGCGGTCAGTCGTTGCATGCCCAGCAGCACGTCTGCCACGTACGCGACCAGCCCGGCCAGCAGCGAGGCGGTCGCCGCGACCAGAATCGTCCGCACCTCTGCGACACCGAGGAGATGACCGCCGTTGGGACGCAAGGTGTTTCGCAGCAAGACGTAGCCGGCGACCGCGCCGGCCAAAAAGCCCAACCCGTTCGCCAACCCCAGGTAGCCCGCGACCAGGTCGGGGTTCTCGGTGAGGTGCGGCGCGACCAGCGACGCCGCGATCTTGACGATTGTGATGACCACGATGATCGCGATCGGGATCCACGGCTGCTGGCGGGCGTAGAAGACCCTCAGCTGCAGCAGCACCACCGCGTAGGGGAGCAGCGTGAACGCTGACATCCCGATCGCCGCGCCCAGGTGGCCGGCGTCGACGTCGCCGAAATGGCCGTAGGCGAACAGCGCGCTGCCCATCGCCGATCCGCCGACCGTCATGAATGCGACCGTCGGGATCAGCGTGATCATCGTCAGTCGGGTGGCCAACGACAGATCGGCGAGCACCGCACCGGTGTCGTCGGCGGCGGCGTTGCGGCTCAGCCGCGGCATCACCACCGTCAGCACGGTCACGCCGATCATGCCGTAGGGCAGCATCAGCACCAGCCAGGTGTAGTTGTAGATGGCCGGCCCGGAAGCGGCTGCGCTGCTGGCGATCTGGTTGGTGACGATCAGACCGATCTGACTGATCAGCACGTAGAACACCATGGCGACGGCCATCGTGCCGAAGCGCTTGAGCCGGTCGTCGATTCCCCACAGCGGCCGAAGGCTGACGCGGTGGCGCCGGATGGCCACCACCAGCACGGCCGTCTGCGCGAAGACGCCCAGCGTGGTGCCGATGCCGAGGATCAGCAGCTTGGCGTTGCCCATTTGCACCGGATCGACCGACAACTGTCCCGGCGCCGACAGGTAGGCACCCAAGGTGGCGATCGCGACGACGTTGTTGACCACCGGCGCCCAGGCCGGCGGCCCGAATACGTTGCGGGTGTTGAGAATTGCCATGAAGACCGAGGACAGGCCGTAGAAGATCACCTGCGGTAGCAGCAGGTAGGCGAACGCGATGGTCAGCGGTTCGTTCACCTGCGGGCTGCGGCCCAGCATCAGCTGCACCAGCAGCGGCGCGGCCACCACCGACAGCAGCGTCGTGCCCAGCAGCACGGTGGTCGCCAATGTCACCAGACGGCGCACGAACGCCGCGCCGCCGGTCGGGGTCGTCCTTCTCGGCGCGGGCGAGTACCGGCACGAAGATCGCGGTGAACGTGGCTTCCAGGACCAGCGCCGCCACGAGATTCGGTAGCTGATTGGCCACGGTGAACGCACTGGACAGCGCGGCGCCCAGGATGGCGGCCAGCAGCACGATCCGCGCGAAGCCGGTGAGTCGGCTGACCAGGGTCGCCAGCGCCATGCCCCACGACCGGGACACCAGCGCGGCGTCGGAGAGCTCGGGGCGGGGCTGCGGCGAAGCGCCCTGCGACGGCACGTGACCGGTTGGCGGCAGCGGGCCGGTCGGTGGTCCCGGGCCCCGTTTATAGCGCTGAGGCGCTGGTCCCGGCACGGCCCGACTCATGCGTTGTGCTCTTCGTCGACAAAGGCGTCCTGCGGGTCGGGCCGGTCGAGGTCGGCCCGGTCCGGTTGGCCGCGGAAGCGGTGCCACAGCCGCCGGCCCGCCAGCGCCACCAGAATCGCGAACGCGCTCATCGTGATCGCGAACAGCACCTTGCCGTAGGCGTTCGAATGCACCGAAAGCCGCACCGGCTCACCTAGCGGCACACCGTCGGGAGTGTGCAGAGCGGCGTCGATCGCGACGCGCTGGGTGAAGTTGACTTCGATCGGCACCCGCATCGGCAGGTATCCCGGTGGCAGTTCGATCTCGCCGGGATCGGTCACGGTCATCCCCGGCGGCACGTCGAGATGCAGCCGCACCCGGATCGGCACGGCCAGCCCGTTGTGCAGGGCCAACGGCAGGGGACTGTGTTCGGTGGCCAGCGTGTACGAACTGGCCGGGGTGACGATGGTGACCGCGCCGAACAGGTCGTCTATCGCGTGAGCAACCACGTCGAGGCGCTGCTGAGCCAGCCCGTTGCGGGTGTCAGGCCGGTCGGCCTGGCTGACCGCGCGCAGCATGTCCTCGCGGAACGGCGCGGTGTAGCTGACGCCGGTCAATCCGGTGCGCGCATCAGCGATCATGGCCGCCGTCAGGCCGGCCAGCCGGCCCATCTCAGCGGAGATCTTGGCGACGACGATGTCGCTGAACAGGCCGCGTCCCCCGGCAGGTCCATCGGCGGGCTGCTCAGTTCCGTTGAGCGGTGCAACGGTCGACGCCTCACCGATCAGCGCAGGCAGCGGGCGCGGCACCGCGAGGCCCGACCGGATCGCCGTCGCCAACGCGGTCATGATGGCACCCGCGTCGTCGGGCCGAAGGTTCCAGTTGGTCGGCGGCAGCAGCACCTGGCCGCGCGGGTTGACCCTCGGCTGCAGCGCGCGCCACAGCATCGAGCTGAGTGCGTCCTGACGACGAGCAACGTCCGAGTCATGCCGGAGCCGAATCAACAGGGCGGCGTTGAGGTAGCTGGGCGCGACCGGGTCGGCTCCGGCGGCGGCAAAGGCGGCGCCGACGGCCGGGTCGAACGGCGCGAGCACCACCTGCGGCGACAGCCGGCGCAGGGTGGTGTCCGGGGTTGGCGGCAGCGGGGCACTGGAGTCGCCGAAAGTGGACTCGGCGGGGGCGATCACGACGGTGCTGCCGTTGGCGCTCAGCAGGTCGACACCGCGGTGGGTCAGGGAGCCGTCCGGGATCAGGGTGGCGCCGCGGACCGCGACGATACCCAGGATCTGGTCGACGATGTCGCCGGCCGCGCTGGTTGCGGTCGCGCTGAGGCCGGGATCGCCGGTCCGTTCGACGGCGTCGAGGTCAGCTTGCGCGTAGGGCAGCGGCGCGACGCACATCCGGTGCGCCAGTGCGCGCAGCCGGTTCAACCAGGTGGCCGCGGCGGCCTGCCCGGCCCCGGGGTGCGTCGGGGTGCCGGGTTCCTGAGCCGGGCCGGCGGGGGAGTCGGAGACGACGTAGCCGGCGATCATCGCGTTGACGGTGACCAGCAGGTCGGGGTCGACGGCCAGGCATACCGATCGGCCCACGGCGCCGTCGGGATCGACGTCGTGGCTGGTGGCGAACTCGGCGGCGGAGAGCAGCACGTCCAGCCGACCCCCGCCGGCCAGCGACCCCGCCAGCTCGTCGTCCATCAACCGCACCGGAATCGAGCCGCCGGGGACGCCGGGGGCCAGCCGCGGCCGGTCCGCCAGCGGCCACAGCATGGTGACCGGCACAGGTTTGGAGGTGTCTGGCGCGACCACGGTATCCAGGGCGCCCGCGCCACCGCCTGAGGTGTCGAGCGGGTCCGGCGGCACACCCAGCACGGGCAGCAGAAAACGCGCATTGTCGAGACGCGCCGGTGCGCCGTAATCGGGTGTGCCGTTGACGTTGACCAGCAGCGGGTAGACGCCGGGGGCGTTGACATCCAGCGAATGCTTGGTCACCGACCGCAGCGGGGTGGCCAGCGAGAACTTCACCTTCTGGCCGCGCTGCAGCACGGGGGAGATCGCCGCGAAGTCCATCGCGGCCTGGAACTGGTCGGTGTCACCGTCGAGGTTGGTGCGCAGACCGGTCGAGGTGGGTACCGCCGCCGCATGTTCGAGACGGACCATCAGGTCATGCACCGGCCGGTCGCCGATGTTGGTGACGGTGCCGGCCACGGTCACCATCGGCTCGCTGGTCGTGGTGACCACCTGCGGGGTGACCTGGTCGATGCGGACCTGGACGAACGGCGTGGCGCCCGGCTCGCCCGCCGCCGCGGTCGGCACGACGCCGATGCTCACGACGGCCAGCATCCCGACCACCGCCAGCAGGCGCGACACGGCGCCCCGCAGTCGCGGTGCCGTCGACCCGCTGGTCGTCCCCGCGCGGGGGCGCTGCCCCCACCTCGAATTGCTCTGCATCGTTATCGGCGGCTACGGCCCGGGACCGCGACCGTTCTTCCGGCCCCGAACGGGCTCGTCGGCCCGGCGGATGCGGGTGCGTGAATGGGTTTGCGGACGCCGCCGAGGCGTGCTGGCCGGAAGCGGCGGAAGCGCGGCCTCACCGTCGCTCTGCAGCTTGTCGATCAGCTCGTCGGCCACTTCGGCCAGCTTGCGTTCGTCGGCGTAGGCCAGCCGGGACGGCAGCTCGGGGATCGGCACCCATGCCACCTCGGCGACCTCGACGTCCTCGTCGGACAGCTCGCCGCCGGAGAAACGCATCAGATAGTGATGGACGGTCTTGTGTACGCGCCGGCCATCGGTGACGAACCAGTAGTCGATCCGACCCAGCGCGGCCAGCACGCTGCCCTGGATCCCGGTTTCTTCGGCGACTTCGCGGATCGCGGTCTGCTCCGCCGTCTCACCGAGCTCGATGTGGCCCTTGGGCAGCGACCACAGCATCCGGCCGCGCCGGTCCACCCGACCGATCAGGGCCGCCAGCTGTTCTTCGCGCGGGCGATCGATGTTGTCGATGACCAATCCGCCGGCCGAAGTCTCGTGCACGGTCTGCAGCCGCTCCGTTCCGCGGCGCACCGGACGCCGCTGCCCGGGCTTCGCTGCCTGGCAGGCGTGGCGGCGGTCGTCGCCTCGGCGTCGGATTTGGCTTCGCCTGACCCTGCCGAGCGCCGACCGCGGCGCCTCCCCCGGCGCCGACGTGGTTGCGGATTTTCGCCGTCGGACACCCAAGCGATAGTAGCTGGCGTGCTCAGACGCACTGGGCACACTCGCCGGTCGTGACTCGCCCGAGACACGATTAGGCTTTCCGCGTGTCCGAAGCCTCTGACGACGCGGAGCTGTTGGCCGCTGCCGCGGTCGCGTTGAACAGCCACGCCGATGTCCTACGCGAGCTCGGGGCCTTGTTCGCCGGCGCGGGCCACGAGCTCTATCTGGTCGGCGGTTCGGTGCGCGACGCCGTGCTGCAGCGGCTGAGCAGCGATCTGGACTTCACCACCGACGCGCGCCCCCAGCAGCTGCAGAAGTTGCTGCGGTCGTGGGCCGACGCGCTGTGGGACACCGGCATCGAGTTCGGCACCATCGGCGCCGAGAAGAACGGTCAGCGCCTGGAGATCACCACGTTTCGGGCCGACCGTTACGACGGGGTGTCCCGCAATCCCGAGGTTCGTTTCGGCGACTCCCTCGATGACGATCTGGTGCGCCGCGACTTCACCGCGAACGCGATGGCGGTACGCGTAACAGCTTCTGGCGCAGCCGAATTCGTCGATCCGCTGAATGGCCTGGCCGCGCTGCGGTCGCGCGTGCTGGATACCCCGGCGCAGCCATCGATGTCGTTCGGTGACGACCCGTTGCGAATGCTGCGCGCCGCGCGGTTCGTCTCGCAACTCGGTTTCACCGTCGCGCCACGGGTGCTGGAGGCGATCATCGATATGGCGCCACAGCTCGGCCGGATCACCGCCGAGCGGGTGGCGGCCGAACTGGACAAGCTGCTGCTCGGTGCCGACCCGGTCGCCGGCATCGACCTGATGGTGCAGACCGGGATGGGCGATGTGGTGCTGCCCGACGTCGGCGCCATGCGGATGGCCATCGACGAGCACCACCAGCACAAGGACGTCTACGAGCATTCGCTGACGGTGCTGCGGCAGGCCATCGCGTTGGAGGACGACGGGCCCGATCTGGTGCTGCGCTGGGCGGCCCTGCTGCACGACATCGGCAAGCCCGCCACCCGCCGGCACGAGACCGACGGGGGCGTCAGCTTCCACCACCACGAGGTGGTCGGCGCCAAGATGACCCGAAAGCGCCTTCGCGCCTTGAAGTATTCGAAGCAGCTCGTCGACGACATCTCGCAGTTGGTGTATCTGCATCTACGGTTCCACGGCTACGGCGGCGGTCAGTGGACCGACTCTGCGGTGCGGCGTTACGTCAACGACGCCGGACCGCTGTTGCCGCGGCTGCACAAGCTGGTGCGCGCCGACTGCACCACCCGCAACAAACGCCGGGCGGCACGACTCCAGGCCAACTACGACGACCTGGAGACGCGGATCGCCGAACTGGCCGCCAAAGAAGACCTGCAGCGGGTGCGACCTGACCTCGACGGCAACGAAATCATGGAGCTGCTCGGCATCCCGGCCGGCCCGCAGGTGGGTGAGGCCTGGCGCTACCTCAAGGAGTTGCGGCTAGACCGTGGGCCGTTGACCCACGAGGAAGCGACGGCCGAGCTGAAGTCGTGGTGGGAAACGCGCGGGAACCAGTAGCTGGCGATCCCCGTCGGATCAGACATGGAGTACTGCCTCAGCGCCGGTGACGGCGCAGCAACCATGTGGGACCGCGGCCCGGATCTCGACCTCGACGGTGACGGCCGGCTCGATGCGGTCGGGCTGGATTTCGACGGCGACGGCCTGGCCGACGACGCATTGGCCGACCTGGACGGTGACGGCACGGCCGATCACGTTGTGCTCGACGTCGGGCACGGCGGGGACGGCGGGGATGTTGAAGGCGCCGGCGAGCGCTATTTCACCGACGACGGGACCGGCACCTGGGCGATCCCCGGCGACCGACCACCGCGCACCGCGTCCGGTCTGCGCTGGTTCGGACTCGACGGCGTCGAGCACACCGGCAAACCGCTGACGGACTTCGACCCCGAAAGCCGGGCCGAAGTGCGGCTGCTGGACAGCGACGGAAACGGCCTGGCCGACCGGGCCGTGATGGCCGGGGCCGAGGGCGTCACCGGCTACGTCGACACCGACGGCGACGGGCGCTGGGACGTCAAGCTCACCGACACCGACGGGGACGGCGCCGCCGACGCGGCCAGCGTGCTGGCACCCAAAACGTAGATCCCTGTCGGCGGCGGCTGCCCGGTACTGTGACGGCCCATGACCTCCGATTTGTCGCGCCCGGATTCGGTAGGCGCCGCACTGACCGAGATCCTGCGCGACGACCTCAACATCGACGTCAGCCGGGTGACCCCCGAGTCACGGCTGGTCGACGACGTCGGCCTGGACTCGGTAGCGTTCGCGGTCGGCATGGTCGCGATCGAGGACAGGCTCGGAGTAGTGGTGAACGAGCAAGAGCTGTTGGGCTGCGACACCGTCGGCGACCTCGAGAACGTCATCCGGGCAAAGGTCCCGGTCGGCCAGTGAGCGTGCTGGCGACCGCCCTGTCCAGGGCGATGCGCGCCTCAGCTCACGACCTGGTGGTCTTCGACAAGGAAGCCGACGCCTGGACGCGGCAGCCCTGGGCGCAGGTGCACGCCCGCGCCGAAGGCATCGCCATCCGGATCCTCGATCAGCCGCACGCCGGCGCGGTCGGACTCGTCGGGGAGCCGACAGCCGACTTCGTCGCGGCCGTTCATGCCATCTGGCTGGCCGGCCAGAGCGTGTCGATCCTGCCCGGACCGGTCCGCGGCGCCGACCCGCAGCAGTGGGCGCAGGCGACCCTGGCCCGGTTCACCGGCATCGGCGTGCGGACGGTCTTCAGCCACGGCGACGAACTCGCCCTGCTGCAGTGCCATGCCGGGCCCCCGACTGTCCTGGACCTCGCCACCGTCGCGCATGAACCGTCGACCACCTTCACCCCCGTCGTACCCGCGGCCGGGGCGCCGGCGATCCTGCAGGGCACCGCGGGTTCCACCGGAATTCCGCGCACCGCACAGCTGTCGCCAGAAGCGGTGCTGGACAACGTCAACGGTCTGCTCACTCGCATCGGCGTCGATCCGGCGGTCGACGGTGGATGCACGTGGCTGCCGCTCTATCACGACATGGGGCTGACGTTCCTGCTCAGCGGCGCGCTCTCGGGGGCACCGATGTGGCTGGCCCCCACCTCGGCATTCACCGCGTCACCGTTCCGCTGGCTGCGCTGGCTCAGCGAGAGCGGCGCGTCGCTGACCGCCGCGCCGAACATGGCCTACAGCATGATCGGCAAGTACGCCCGACTGGTGTCCGACGTCGACCTCGGCCGGGTGCGGTACACCATCAACGGTGGCGAGCCGGTCGACTGCGCCGGGATGGAGCGGTTTGCGAATGCGTTGCGCCCGTTCGGTTTCGACCCGGGAGCGCTAGCGCCGTCGTACGGGCTGGCCGAATCCACCTGTGCCGTCACCGCCCCGGCGCCGGGCAAAGGTCTGCGTTACGACGAAATCGACTCTGGCACAGCCGAACCGCGCCGCCACGCGGTGCTTGGGGAGCCGATTCCGGGCATGGAGGTACGCGTCAACCCGACATCGGACCACTCCGCCGAAGTGCCGGGCCGCGACGTCGGCGAGATCGAGATCCGCGGTACCTCGATGATGTCGGGCTACCTCGGCGATACCCCGCTCGAGCCGGGCGCCTGGTTCCCGACCGGCGACCTGGGCTACCTCACCGACGACGGACTGGTCGTCTGCGGGCGCGCCAAGGAGATCATCACCGTCGCGGGGCGCAACGTCTTTCCCGCCGAGATCGAGCGGGTCGCCGCCGAAATCCGCGGTGTGCGTGAGGGTGCGGTCGTCGCCGTCGGAACCGACAACGACACAACTCGACCCGGCCTGGTGATCACGGCCGAGTTCCGCGGCCCCGACGAAGCCGGTGCCCGCAGCGAGTTGGTCGCCAAGGTGGCCTCCGAGTGCGGCATCGTGCCCGCCAACGTGGTGTTCGTCAGACCGGGCACGCTGCCGCGCACCTCGTCGGGCAAGCTGCAGCGCCTGGAAGTCAAGCGCAACCTGACGGCGGTGACCACATGACCGACGACCTCAGCATCGACGGCTACCGAGCGCTACTCGACGAAGTCTTCAACGACGACGTCATCAAGTGGACCGCGGAAGCCGAAGAAAGCGAACGGTTTCCACGCAAGCTGATCGAGCATCTGGGTGAGCGCGGGGTGTTCGCCCACAAGTGGCCGGCCGGCCAGCACCCCGATGTCCCCAAGCTTGTCGCGCTGGCGTTCGCGCTCGGGAAGCTGGGTTCGGCGGGCATCGGCGTCGGTGTCAGCCTGCACGATTCGGCAGTCGCCATCCTGCGCCGCTTCGCGCGCTCGGACTACCTCAAAGACATCTGCGAACAAGCGATCCGCGGCGAGGCCGTGCTGTGCATCGGCGCATCGGAGGAGTCGGGCGGTTCGGACCTGCAGATCGTCGAGACCGAGGTCCGTTCTGCCCGAGACGGATTCGAGGTTCGCGGAATCAAGAAGTTCGTCTCGTTGTCACCAGTGGCCGACCACATCATGGTGGTCGCCCGCGGTGTCGACGGCGACCAGACCAGCCGACACGGCAACGTTCTGGTGATCGCCGTGCCGTTGGCCCAGTGCGATGTTCAGACGCCCTACCGCAAAGTCGGTGCCGGACCGCTGGACACTGCCGCGGTGCATATCGACACCTGGGTGCCTGCGGACGCGCTGATCGCCCGCGCTGGAACGGGTTTGGCGGCGATCTCCTGGGGTCTGGCGCACGAGCGGATGTCGATCGCCGGCCAGGTCGCCGGCGGCTGCCAGCGGGTGCTTGGCATCACCCACGCCCGAATGGTGGAGCGGCGGCAGTTCGGCTCGACGCTGTTCGAGCATCAGGCGCTGCGGCTACGTATCGCCGACCTGCAGGCCCGCGTCGACCTACTTCGGCACGGGCTCAACGGAATTGCCGCCGAGGGCCGCCTCGACCTGCGGGCCGCGGCCGCCGTGAAGGTCACCGCCGCGCGGCTCGGTGAAGAGGTGCTGTCGGAGTGCATGCACATCTTCGGCGGTTCCGGCTACCTGGTCGACGAGACACCGCTCGGTCGGTGGTGGAGAGACATGAAGCTGGCCCGGGTCGGCGGTGGCACCGACGAGGTGCTGTGGGAATTGGTCGCTGCGGCAATGAAACCCGACTATGACGGCTACCACGAACTGAACGGCGGTTAGGCTCATCGAGATTGACGCTAGCGCGAAATAGTCCGAGTGACCTGCACGCTGGCGTCGATCTCGGTCAGTGAGCCTCGGGTACGTCGTCGGGCGTGCGCGGCAACGCGTACAGCGCCATCCGGCGGTTGCTCATGTCGTGCTCGCCGAGAAACGTGCAGCCGGCGTATTCACACAGCCGACGTGCCGAGACGTTGCGGTGATCGGGGTCGAACATGATGCGGCGGCAACGAGGTTCGACCTCGAAGACGCTGGCGACGATGCGCGGCAGCAGAAATGGTCCCAGCCCCTTGTTGACGATCGACAGCGCGGCGATCGCGGCGTGTAGTCCGATGTCGTAGGGATCGGCGTCGTAGCGGATGGCGATGGAATCCTTTGCGGCGCGGTACACCTCGACGTAGCCGCCGTCTTCGCCGTTCATGCTGCCGACGAACGGGCGCGAGTAGCTACCCGCGCACTGGGCGCGCAGGTAGTCCCGCCACCGCGGCACCGGCCAGTCCGACTCCCACGCCTCGACCAGGTGGGGCATGTTCATCCAGCGCGAGATCATCTCGGCGTCGACGTCCGGGTCGACAGGGCGCAGTCCATAGGGATCGGCCAGCACCGGAGTCGGCGGCGGGGGAGCGTCGCGGACCGCGTCGCTGAGCCCCTCGGTCAGCTCCCGCGGCAGGACGAATAGAGCGCTCATAACGAACGGTGAGCCTACCGGAAATAAGGTTAGGGTTACCTGCCTCCCGCTACAACGACGCGGCGGAGCCTCTCTTCGCGCTACGCGCTCATCGACCTCCGCTACAACGACGCGGCGGAGCCTCTCTTCGCGCTACGCGCTCATCGACCTCCGCCGGGCGGGCCCGCGAACGCCTGCGCGATCGGCAGCCAGCGCGCCGCGTCGTCGCCTTCGGCGGCGATGCCCAACTCGCGCAACGGCCGCCGCTGGGTCACCAGAAAGCAGAAGTCTTCGGCGGACCCGGTGACCCGCTGTGCGGCAGCCTCTGGTCCCCACGTCCAGAGGCTGCCATCAGGTGCACGCAGCTCGACCCGGAATGGTTCACCCGGCGGCGGCAACTCGTTGATGACGAACGCGAAGTCACGGGTCCGCACACCGATGTGGGCGATCGAGCGCAGCCGGGCGGTCGCGGGCCGCGTCACGCCGAGTGCGTCGGCAACGTCCAGGCCGTGCGCCCAGGTCTCCATCAGCCGGGCGGTCGCCATCGACGGCCCGCTCATCGGTGGACCGAACCACGGCAGCTTGCGCCCGTCGTCGACCGTCAGCAGGGCGTCGTGCAGCTGCGCGCGGGTGGCGCGCCAGTCGGCGAGCAACTCGGCCGGCGCAACGGCGGCCAGCTCGTCGGCTGCGGTGTTGACGAAGCCGATCGGGTCGTCCAGAGCGGTCTTCACCACGTCGGCGAACGCGTCGGAGTCGGTGACCGACACCAGCGCGCCGCGGTCGGTCCACAGCAGATGCCCGATCTGATGGGCGATCGTCCAGCCCGCAGCGGGCGTCGCGGCGCTCCAGCCGTCATCGGCCAGCGACGCGACCAGCGCATCGAGCTCATCGCTTTCCGCGCGCAGGTCCTCGACAATCTGCGAAAGGTCGGCCATCCGCGTACCTTAGCGATTCGCCGCGCGCCCGATGACGGAGTGTGCGGCAAGGCCGCAGAGGTAGACGACGACGCCGGCCACGACCAGCGCGGGGGAGTGGCCGTCGTCGGGAATGACGCAGGCCGCCCCGGTGATCGCGGCCAGGAACGCCACCCAGAACACCGAGTCCTGCACCGCGAACACATGGCCGCGCAGCGCGTCGTCCACGTCGATCTGAATTGCGGTGTCGGCGCACAGCTTGACCACCTGGCCCAACCCGCCGAGCAGCAAGCCCCCGGTCACCAGCACCCACACCCGCAACTCGACTCCGGCGATCTCGACGGCGGCGGCGATCGCCAAGGCGCCGTTCGCGGTCGCGTAACGGCCCCACCGGCGCACCGCGACCGGTGTGACGAGATTGGCCAGAAATGATCCGGCGCCGGCCGCGGCGACGAACAGCAGGGCGTTGCCCAGCGCGGAGACCGGGCCCGAGTGGCCGTTGCGCACCAGCAGCAGCACCAGCAGGGAGTTGATGCCGAACACCATCCGATGAGCGGCGAGCCCGGAGAGCGTGGCAGCGACGGTGAGACGATCCAACACGGTCCGGACGCCGTGCAGCCAGCCGGTGATGACGGCGTAGATGACCGACCCGTGGATGGCGCGCTGGGTGTCGTCGGGCCCCAGCACACGGTGGGCGAACCGCAGCGAGTACCGCAGCGCGATCAGCAACGGGACGATGACCAGGAAGATGGCCGATGCGGCGCCGGTGTCGCCGGAGCCGACCAGCTCGCGCGGCACCAGCATGAAGTTGGCGCCGAGAAACGCCGCGACCGCTCCGACCGCCGCTGCGATCGAGTTCATCGTGACGATCTGCTCGCGCGGGACCACGTGCGGCAGCGCAGCCGACATGCCCGACGAGACGAAGCGGCCCAGCCCGTTGACCACCAACGCGCCGCACAGCACCAGGTAGTCGCGAGCCCCGAGCGCAAGAGAGACACCTACCAAGGCCACCGACAACACCCGGCCGATGTTGGCGCAGACCAGGACCAGCCGCCGGTCCCAGCGGTCCATCAGTGCGCCGGCGAACGGGCCGAGCAACGAATACGGCAGGAACAGCACCGCGAACGCGCCCGCGATGGCAAGTGGGCTCGATTCCCGTTCGGGGTTGAACAGCAGCGCTCCGGCCAGGGCGGCCTGGAAAAGGCCGTCGGCGAATTGGCTTGCCAACCGCAATTCCAGCAGCCGCCCGAAGTCGGGTAGCGCGCGCACTGAACGCCAGACAGCCACCGGCGCGCGCGGATGAGTCACAGAACCTGCTTCCGATTGGCTGGGCGGTTGTTCGGGCGCCTGTTACAACACTACAAATTCTCGCCCGGTGCTCAGCTTGTTGATCACAGTGGTCGGGCCCGGATGCCATGATGGGTGGGTGGCGCAGTCCGAGGACCCAGAGGATTTCATCGCCCCTGCCGCACAGCGAGTGCGAGCGGGCACCTTGCTTCTGGCGAACACGGATCTGCTCGAGCCGACGTTTCGTCGCAGCGTGATCTACATCGTCGAGCACAACGACGGGGGCACGCTGGGTGTGGTGCTCAACCGGCCCAGCGAGACCGCCGTGTACAACGTGTTGCCGCAGTGGGCCAAGCTGGCATCGAAGCCGAAGACGATGTTCATCGGCGGACCGGTCAAGCGCGACGCGGCGCTGTGCCTGGCCGTGATGCGGATCGGCTCTGGTCCCGACGAGGTGCCCGGCCTGCGTCATGTGGCCGGCCGGATGGCGATGGTGGATCTGGACGCCGACCCCGCGTTGATTGCCCCGGACGTGGAGGGTGTTCGCATCTTCGCCGGGTACTCGGGCTGGACGATCGGTCAGCTAGAGGGCGAGATCGAGCGCGACGACTGGATTGTTTTGTCGGCGTTGCCTTCTGACGTTCTGGTCGAGCCGCGGGTGGATCTGTGGGGCCGGGTGCTGCGCCGTCAGCCGCAGCCGTTGTCGATGCTGGCCACTCACCCGATCGACGTCAGCCGCAACTAGGCGGCCACGGCCGCGGGTTCTTCGCCGCGGGACAGTCGGCTCGCGATCACCGAGCACACGATCAACTGGATCTGATGAAAGATCATCAGCGGCAACATGATCACGCCCACCGTCGCGGCGGGAAAGAACACCAGCGCCATCGGCAGGCCGGACGCCAGGCTTTTCTTCGAGCCGCAGAACAGCAGCACGATGCTGTCGCCGCGGTCCAGGCCGATCAGCCGACCGAGCAGGCCGGTGAAGCCGAGCACCGCCGCCAGTAACACGGTGTCAACGACCGCAATGATCGCCAGTTGCCACGGATCCACGCTGGCCCAGATGTGTTCCACCATGCCCATCGAGAATGCGGTGTAGACGACCAACAGAATCGACCCGCGGTCGACGAGCTTGGTCAACACCGCGTGCCGGAGCACCCAGTCGGCAATCCAGGGCCGCATCAACTGGCCCGCCACGAACGGCAGTAGCAGTTGCAGCATGACGTCGCGGACCGCGGCGGCGTCCATCCGGGCTCCGCCATTGGTGTTCATCAGCAGCACGACGAGCAGCGGGGTCAGTGCGATCCCGACGATGTTGGACAGCGACGCGCTGACGAGTGCGGCCGAGACATTGCCGCGCGCAATCGACGTGAACGCGATCGAGGATTGCACCGTCGACGGGACCAGGCACAGAAACAGCAGGCCGTTGTACAGGTCGCTGTTCAGCAACCAGGGCACCAGGCCGTGTGCGGCCAGCCCAAGGAGCGGAAAGAGGATGAACGTGGTGGCCAGCACCAGCAGATGCAGCTGCCAGCGTTTGACGCCCTGCCAGGCCTGCTGCGGGGACAGCCGGGCGCCGTAGAGCCAAAACAACAGCGCGATAACGACTTTCGCGGCCACCGACATCACATCGGCAAAGGCGCCGCGGGCCGGAAACAGTGCCGCCAGCGCGACCGTGGCGGCCATGGCCAGCAGGAAAGTATCGATCGGCAGCGCCGACAGCCTTTTCAGCATGCGTCAGTGGCAGGCCAGTGAGCAGCCGGCGCAGGCCCCACCGCAACCGGTCGCGGCGGCTTCTTCCTGCCGCAGCGCGAACCGCGCGGTCTGATAGGACCCGGCAGCAACCGTGCCGAGGGCACCGACGATGCAGACGCAGACGACCGTCAGCGCGGTGGCCGGCGGCGCGGCCAGAGCCACCGCCCCGGCGACGGCCAGCATGGTCGCGGCGGCCAGCTGCGGAGGCGCGACGGACCGCATCACCAATGCGGTGGTGCTGGTGACGGCGGGACGGGTCAGCGACCGCAACCCGAGAACGGCCAAGACCACCGCCGCGCAGACGCACAGCACTCCCGCGATGAGCATGGGGACACCATACGAGGCGCCCGGCGGCGGTGCAGCGCCCGGTTGTTAGTGGGCGAGCGCCTGGGGCGGGACCACTGCCGGCGGAGCCGCGGGAGCGGTGGCCGCTTGCGGCGGGGCGACAGGTGGGGCGGCTGCCGGGGGTGGCGGCGCCGGTTGGTTGGAGCCCGGCGCTCCGGCTCGGAAGCCGTTGATGATGCCGTCGGTGGCCTGCGCTTCGCCGACACCGCCGCCGGCCTCGGTCGTCACAGCCAGCGACACCAGGTACCGGTCCGGCCCGGACGCGACGATGACGTGGCGCCGGGAGGTGTTGAGCGTCATCTCGTTCTGCCGGTACGTGCCCTCGATGATCGACGACGCGCAGCCGTTGTAGTCCGCCAGCGAGGCGTTGGTGTTGCGCCAGGCCGGCAGCTGCTGGCTGTCGATGTAGCCGTGGGTGATGGCCTCATGCGGATCGAAATCACCGACCAGTCGGTACACCACCAGCTGGGCATTGGGGGCGTAGAGGCTGGGGCTGCGGCGGTTGGCGATCACGGCAAACGCGTCGGGCACGTTGGGGTCGGGGACCTGCGTCCAGCCCTGCGGCATCGGCAAGACGAGGTCGAGCGCGTTGAAGCCGGCGGCTTTCTGCGGCTCCATCTTGACGCCCTTGCCGTTGAAGAAGTCGCGCAGCGTCCCGGCGGCCGCCGGCATCAGCGCCGGTGGCGCGGCAGCGGCCGGTGCGGGGGGCGGCGCAGCTGCGGCGGGGGCGACGGCGGGTCCGGGAGCAGCGGCCTGCGGCGCGAGGCCCGGCATCGGGTTGCCGAGCGCTCCGGGAGCCGCCTGCGGCGCGGGGGCAGGGATCGGCGCGGGACCGGGCCGGGGCGGCAAAACCGGGTCGGCTGACGCGGCCGGGCTGGCGAGACCGAGCACACCGGCAGCGCCGACGGCCAGACCCGCGACCGTTACGCGCCAGCTACGGGCTGTCTGCTTCATGGGGCCGGTCCTTCCGAGATGGTCCGCGGGTATTCGAAGCCGCAGAAAGCGACTGTAACCAGGGACAAGTGGCGTAGCCAGCACCGCAACCGACCTTTGACACACCTGGAATGAACCCATGATCGGTCTGCAATCCAACCGAGACCGTCGGTGGTCGGCGGGTCGCTCGACGCCGCCCTTATAACCTGTTGGGCGTGACCGACTCCGACCCCGACGCGCCGCGGTACCGCTATACCGCGGAGCTGGCCGGCCGCATCGAGCAAACCTGGCAGGACAACTGGACCCGGCTGGGGACGTTCAATGTGCCCAACCCGGTCGGTTCGCTCGCGCCGACGGACGGCACACCGATTCCCGGCGACAAGATGTTCGTGCAGGACATGTTTCCGTACCCGTCCGGTGAGGGATTGCATGTCGGCCATCCACTCGGCTACATCGCCACCGACGTCTATGCGCGCTACTTCCGGATGCTGGGCCGTAATGTGCTGCACGCGCTGGGTTTCGATGCGTTCGGTCTGCCAGCCGAGCAGTACGCGGTGCAGACCGGCACCCACCCCCGCATCCGCACCGAGGCCAACATCGTCAACTTCCGGCGCCAGTTGGGCCGGCTGGGCTTCGGTCACGACAACCGCCGCAGCTTTTCCACCACCGACGCCGAGTTCTACAAGTGGACGCAGTGGATCTTCCTGCAGATCTACAACGCGTGGTTCGACACCGCCGTCGGCGAGGCCCGCCCGATAGCGCAGTTGATCGCCGAATTTGATTCCGGTGCACGTCAATTGGACGACGGCCGGTCCTGGTCGACGCTGTCGGCAGGCGAGCGCGCCGACGTGATCGACGGGCAGCGGCTGGTCTATCAGTCCGAATCGATGGTGAACTGGTGCCCGGGCCTGGGCACCGTGCTGGCCAACGAAGAGGTCACCGCCGACGGTCGCAGCGAGCGCGGCAACTTCCCGGTATTCCGGAAGCGGTTGCGGCAGTGGATGATGCGGATCACCGCCTACTCCGACCGGCTGCTCGACGACCTCGACGTGCTGGATTGGCCGGAGAAGGTCAAGACCATGCAGCGCAACTGGATCGGGCGATCCACCGGCGCGGCGGTGTTCTTCTCCTCGCCGGCAGGGGACGTGGAGGTGTTCACCACCCGGCCGGACACCCTCTTCGGCGCCACGTATCTGGTGCTCGCGCCCGAGCACGAACTCGTCGACCGCTTGGTCGCGGCGCAGTGGCCCGATGGCGTCAACACCCACTGGACCTACGGCGCCCAGACCCCCGCGCAGGCCGTCGCCGATTACCGTAAGGCGATCGCCGCGAAGTCCGACCTCGAGCGTCAAGAGAACAAGACCAAGACCGGCGTCTTCCTGGGTACCTATGCGATCAACCCGGTCAACGGCGAGCAGGTGCCGGTCTTCATCGCCGACTATGTACTGGCCGGATACGGGACCGGCGCGATCATGGCCGTTCCCGGCCACGACCAGCGCGACTGGGAATTCGCCGGTGAGTTCGGTCTACCGATCGTGGAAGTCATTGCCGGTGGCGATGTTTCGCAAGCGGCCTACACCGGCGACGGCGTCCTGGTGAACTCCGATTACCTCAACGGTTTCGACGTCGCTTCGGCCAAGGACGCCGTGATCGCGCGGCTGGAATCCGACGGCCGCGGCCGCGGCCGCATCGAATACCGGCTGCGTGACTGGCTCTTTGCCCGGCAACGCTACTGGGGTGAGCCGTTCCCCATCGTCTACGACAGCGACGAACGCGCGCATGCGCTGGACAACGCGGACCTGCCGGTCGAATTGCCAGACGTTCCGGACTATTCGCCGGTGCTGTTCGACCCCGACGACGCCGACAGCGAGCCGTCGCCGCCGCTGGGCAAGGCAACCGAATGGGTCAACGTCGAACTCGACCTCGGCGACGGGCTGAGGCCCTACACCCGCGACACCAATGTGATGCCGCAGTGGGCCGGCAGCTCCTGGTATGAGCTGCGCTACACCGACCCGCACAACTCAGAGCGCTTCTGCGGCAAGGAGAACGAGGCTTACTGGATGGGCCCGCGGCCCGCCGAGCACGGGCCCGACGACCCCGGTGGCGTCGACCTCTACGTCGGCGGGGCCGAGCACGCGGTGCTGCACTTGCTGTATTCGCGGTTCTGGCACAAAGTGCTCTACGACCTCGGCCACGTCAGTTCCCGCGAGCCCTTCCGGCGACTGATCAACCAGGGCTACATTCAGGCCTTCGCCTACACCGACTCCCGCGGCGCCTACGTCACGGCCGCCGACGTCGTCGAGCGCGAGGGAAAGTTCTTCTACCCCGGCCCTGACGGGGAGATCGAGGTCTTCCAGGAGTTCGGCAAGATCGGTAAGAGCCTGAAGAACTCGATCTCACCGGACGAGATGTGCGACGACTACGGCGCGGACACCCTGCGGGTGTACGAGATGTCGATGGGACCGATCGAGGCCTCGCGGCCGTGGGCCACCAAGGACGTCGTTGGGGCACAACGATTTTTGCAGCGGGTCTGGCGGCTGGTCGTAGACGAGAACTCCGGCGAGGCCCGGGTCACCGGTGACGAGCTGGACAGCGAGACGCTGAGGCTGCTGCACCGCACCATCGCCGGGGTCTCGGAAGACTATGCGGCACTGCGTAACAACACGGCGGTGGCCAAGCTGATCGAGTACACCAATCACCTGACCAAGCAGCACCGCGACTCTGCCCCGCGGGCCGCGGTCGAACCGCTGGTGCTGATGCTGGCGCCGGTGGCACCGCACCTGTCCGAGGAGCTGTGGGAGCGGCTCGGCCATCCGAGTTCACTTGCGCACGGCCCCTTCCCCGTCGCCGATCCCGGCTACCTGGTCGAGGACACGGTGGAATATCCCGTGCAGGTCAACGGCAAGGTGCGCGGCCGGATTACGGTATCGGCCAGCGCGGATGCCGACGCGGTGGAGGCGGCGGCGCTGGCCGACGAGAAGGTGCAGGCATTCCTGGCCGGCGGCACACCGAAGAAGGTGATCGTGGTCGCCGGGAAGATGGTCAACCTCGTGGTCTAGGCGGTCAACCCCGCGCCGAGTGTGCAGGTTGTGTGCGCGGACATGGCGGCGAATTGCCGACATAACCAGCACAGTCGGCGTGGAAAACCTAAGTCACCGGGCGCGTGGTCTGAGAATGACCTCGTGCAAGTGCCCGTCGGCCGGGGTATTGATCGCCTGGGCGACAGCCGCGGCGACGGTGTCCGCGCGCAGAAACTTGCCGGCGTCGTAATCGCCACCTTCGAAAGACACCAACTCGCGTTGCATGTCGGTGTCGGTGCGGCCGGGGTAGACGGTGGTGACCCGCAACGTCGGCTCACTCAACCGCAACGAGTCGGCGAACGCGCGCTGGGCGAATTTACTCGCCGAGTACGACGCCATGTTCTGCGACGCGGTGCGGCCCGCCCCGGAGTTGATGAACACCACCTGACCTTCCCCGCGTCGCAAAGCCGGCAGCAGCGAAAGCGTAACCGCGACGGCGCCAAGCACATTGACGTCGAATGTGGTGCGCCACTGCTCGACCGTCGATTCGGCGATGCGTCCGGGCAGCGACACACCGGCGTTGTGCACCAGCACGTCGAGCTCGCCGATCGCGGCGGTGGCGGCCGGGATCGAGTCGGTGTCCGTAACATCCAGCGGCAGCGCAGTGGCGCCGAGTCGGTCCGCGGTGGCCTGCAGCGCAGGCGACGGTCGTCCGGCCAGTATCAGGGTGTGTGTCGGTGCCAGGGCGTCGGCGATGGCGGCGCCGATCCCGCGGCTGGCACCGGTGATGAGCGCTGTCGGCATGCTGCCAGTCTAGGGCGATCGCCGCTACGGCGAAGCCGGGCGCAGCGAGCCGCACGTGATGGTCAAGCGCGGCAAGGGTTTACGCGGTCGCGTCCCCGTTGGTGGCCGCCGCCGGAGTGGTGACTGCTTCGCTGGCGGCGAGGTGTTCCAGCGGCGCCAGAGCCTTGGTCAGCGACTCCAGGTCGGGTCCGCTGAGGTGACTCAGCAGGGCGACCAGGGCGGTGAGCCGGTTGTTCAGCGACTCCCGGTGCACGGCCAGGCCGCGCGGGGTGATGTCGACCAGCACGGCCCGCAGGTCGGACGGGTCGCGCGAGCGCTTCACCAGGCCGATCTTCTCCAGCCGGCGGATCGCCACCGTCGTGGTGGGCGTGCGAACACGTTCATGCGCGGCCAGATCGGTCATCCGGATCGGACCGCGGTCGAGCAAGGTGACCAAGATCGACAGCTGAGCCAGGGTGAGGTCGCTGGCCGTGGCCGCACCGGCGCTGGGATCGCCGCGGCGCAGGATCGAAAACAGCTTGGAAAGCGTACGGTGAAGCCCCTCCGCAAGCTCTGTGAGCTCGGGCACGGTGGCTTCAGTTTCCGCCATAGTTCGTCAGTCTAACCTGTCTGCTGTTCGGGGGCCCACAATTGGCTTTTGCTGTTACAGGACCTGCGATAAGAAGCGTTGCAGTCGCTCGGTTGCCGCCGCCTCGAATATCTGCGCCGGTGGCCCGGTTTCCACCACCTGGCCGTGGTCCATGAACACGACGGTGTCCGATGTCGACCTGGCGAACGCCATTTCGTGCGTCACGACCAGCATCGTCATACCGTCGGAGCCCAGATCGGCGATCAAGGCCAGGATGCCTTTCACAAGTTCGGGATCCAGCGCTGAGGTCACCTCGTCGAAAAGCATCACCTGGGGCGCCATCGCCAAGGCCCGGGCGATCGCCACTCTTTGCTGTTGACCGCCGGACAGCGCGCCGGGGCGGCTCTCCGCCTTGTGTTTCATGCCCACCCGGTCCAGTTGGGCCAGCGCCGATTCGCGGGCCTCGTCACCGGATTGCCGTTTGAGCTTGCGCGGCGCCAGCATCACGTTGTCGAGCACGCAGAGATGCGGGAAGAGATTGAAATGCTGGAACACCATGCCAATCCGATGCCGCACCGTGTCGGGATCGTCGGTCAGGACCGACTGGTCATCGAGCAGGATGTCGCCCTGGTCGGGCTCGTGCAGCCGGTTCAAGGTGCGCAGCAGGGTGGATTTCCCGGACCCCGACGGCCCGATCACCGCAACGGTCGTACCGGCGGGTGCGGAAATGTCGACGCCGCGCAGTACTTTGTTGCCGCCGAACGAAAGGTGAATTCCCTTGCCTGTCAATGATACTGAGTCGGTCATATCATCTCCTGACTGGTGGCCAACGGCAGCGGATCCTCCGCCTTGGCGGTGCGGCCGATCCGTAGCCGATCGTCGACGTAATTGACCAGGTGCGTCAGTGGGATGGTCAGCATCAAGTAGAAGGCGCCCGCCGCGACCAACGGTGAAAGACTGCCGGTTTGCGCGTTCAGGTCGCGGCCGACCTGGAACAGCTCACGCTGGCCGGCAATCAACCCGAGGAAGTACACCAGCGCGGAGCCTTTCAGCAGTGCGATGAACTGGTTGACCAGGGCGGGCAATACCCGCCGGATGCCTTGCGGGATCACCACCAGCCGCATCGCGGTCCGGTAGCTCAGCCCCAATGCCCGGGCGGCCTCCAACTGTCCGGTCTCGACACTTTGAATGCCGGAACGGAAGATCTCGCCGATATAGGCAGCCGCGGTCAGCCCCAGCGCCGCGATGCCCAGCGGATACGGGTTGTTGTTCGTCAATCCGCCCACGATCGGCCCGATTCCGAGGCCGATCACCAAAATGATCACCACTTCGGGCAGGCCGCGGAAGATGTCGGTGTAGATCCGCGCCGGCCAGCGCAGCCAGCGCGTCCCGCGAAATCCCGGCCACCGCGAGCGCCATGCCCACTACCACTCCGATGACTGCGGAGCTGACGGTGAGGATCAGCGTGTTGGGCAGGCCTACGGTCAGCATTGCCGGGATGGCCTGCTTGTAGAGGTCCCAGTCGAAGAACTGATCCCGCAGTTGGGCCAGCGTGGATTTCTCCGGTCCGGTCTCGGTCGCCTCGCGGTGGTTGTGTGCGGCGATGGCCGCGAAATCCGGCAGGTGCGGCGTCGGCGCCGCTCTCGATCCGGGCTTCCAACCCTGCGGCAAGGGCCGCGGAACCCAGTCGGTGTACAGCTGCGACCAAATGCCGTCGGCGATCACGGCGTCCAGGCCGGCGTTGAGTGCATCGATCAGCGGCTGGTTGTCTTTGGCTACCGGGAACGCGATGAAACTGCCCGGACTGTAGGTGTACGCGACAACCTTGGTGCGGTCGCCGGGCCGCATCACTTTGTCCGCTTCCATCGCCGGCGCCACCCATGCGTCGATCTGATGGTTCTTCAGGCAGGTGTACAGGGTGGTGAAATCGGGGAACTTCACCGGCTGCACGTGCACCGTGTCGACGACGTAGGCCTCTTCGACAGTCCCCTGGATCACGCCGATCCGTTGTTTGCCACCCAGTTTGTCGAAGCTGTCGAGCGGCGAGCCGGTCGGCACGATCAGCGAGATATAACCGAAGTCGTAGCCGTTGGTGAATCCGACTGTGCGGCGGCGTTTTTCGGTGGCGATGATCGACGACGAGGCGACATCGAAGCGTCCCGTCGCCACTTGGGCGAGCAGGCCGGCGAATTCGGTGCCGGCGAAGACGACCTTCAGGCCCAGCTTTGCCGCGATCGCGCGCAGCAATTCGTTGTCATAGCCGGTGAAGCGCCCGGACGAATTGAGGCAGCTGGTGGGGGGACCTCCCGGCTGCGTCCCGATGGTCAGGGTGTGCGGCGTGCGTAAGCCGAGCGCGTCGATGTTGATCGAACTCAACGGAACGACATCGGGGGTGGTGTAGTCGCGTTCCAGTGGCGGGCTGGCGTTGACCAGCTTCGCCGGCAGGGCCATCGCGCCCTCTTTGCCCGACGGCTTGCACATGTGGTTATCGGCGGCCGCCGGCGCGATCGGCACCAGACAATAGGTCAGCAGGACGGTTGCCAGCAGCGCAACGAGTTTCGACGCGCCGACCCTCATGCCCGATCACGCCAGCGGCACAGTTGTTCGACGTCGCCCAGGTCGTAGTCCGGGCCGTTGAGGCCGACGGTCAGCAGCGTGACGCCGAGCGCCACCAATCCTTCCGCGTCGGCGAGCAGATTCTTCTACATTGACGCCGGCCGAGCGCTCGATGGTGTCGGGATCGCGGCCGACGGCTTTGCAGTGCTCGGCGAGCACTTCGGCGGCCTGCGGGTAGCTGTCGACGGTGGTGAACCCGTGCCAGATGTCGCCGTGCTCGGCCACCAGTCGCAACGTCTTCTTCGGGCCTTTCCCGCCGATCAGCAGCGGGATGTCACGGGTGGGCGCCGGGTTCAGCTTGGCCAGCCGGTCCTTGATCCGCGGCAGCGCGCCGCCGAGGTCGTCGAGCCGGCCGCCGGCGGTGCCGAACTCGTAGCCGTATTCGTCGTAGTCCTTTTCCTTCCAACCCGATCCGATGCCCAGGATCAGCCGACCGCCGGAGATGTGGTCGACGGTGCGGGCCATGTCGGCCAGCAGCTCCGGGTTGCGGTAGGAGTTGCAGGTCACCAGCGCGCCGATCTCGATGCGGGAGGTCTGCTCGGCCCAGGCGCCGAGCATGGTCCAGCATTCGAAGTGCGCGCCGTCGGGGTCGCCGTAGAGCGGAAAGAAGTGGTCCCAGTTGAAGGCGATGTCGACGCCGATGTCCTCGCAGCGTCGGACGGCGTCGCGCAGGCTTGTGTAATCGGGGGAGTGCTGGGGTTGCAGCTGGACGCCGATGCGGATCGGCCGGTCGGAAGAAGTCATGGCTTACACCGTATGCGCGGAGATAGGCTCGTCAACATATGTCCGAAAGCATCGCTGGCATCGACATTCCCGACACCGCGCTGGTCCGGGCCATAACCGCGCACATCCGGGACGCCGAAGACGACCTACTGTTCAACCACTCTCGCCGAGTGTTCATCTTCGGGGCCTTGCAGGGCCGCCGCCGCGGACTGCAGCCGGATCTGGAACTGCTGTACGCCGGCGCGATGTTTCACGACATCGGGCTCACCGAGCGCTACCGAAGACTCGGCGCTGCGCTTCGAGGTTGACGGCGCCAACGCGGCGCGGGACTTCCTGTTGGAGCACGGCATCGCCGAAGCGGACGCGGCGAAGGTCTGGCTGGGTATCGCACTGCACACCACGCCGGGCGTGCCGGAGTTCCTGGCGCCCGGAGACCGCCCTGGTGACGGCAGGCGTTGAGACCGATGTGCTCGGCATCGGCCGTGACGACCTGGTCGCCGAGGCGCTGGAGGCGGTCACCGCCGCGCACCCGCGGCCCGATTTCAAACGGCAGATTCTGTCGGCCTTCAATGACGGGATGAAGCACCGGCCGCAGACCACGTTCGGTACCTGCAACGCCGATGTCCTCGAACGCTTCGACCCGACGTTCGTCCGCGACAACTTCGTCGACACCATCCTCGCAAACAGTTGGCCCGAGTAGGTCAGTCGCCGTTCAGCACACCGCGCAGGATGTCGATCAAGGCCAGCGGCTGGTCGCTTTGCACGGAGTGCCCGGCATTCTCGACGACGTGGACACCGCGCAGTTGCGTTGCGCGCTCGCCGAGTTCGGCCACGTCCTCGTCGGTGACAAAGCCCGACGTGCCACCGCGCACCAGCGTGATGGGCGCAGACAGGCCCGCGACGTCGTCCCACAGTCCGTCGAAGTCGGGATATTCCTTGGGCACGTCGTAACGCCAGGTCCACTTACCGTTGTCGAGCTGACGGGAGTTGTGAAACACGCCGCGGCGCAACGACTTCGGGTCGCGATGCGGGGCCGCTGCGGTGGTCAGCTCTACCATCGCGGCGAAGCTGGGGAATTCCCGGTCGCCCTGCATCAGCGCGACGGTCCCCTGCTGTTCTTTGGTCATATCGGTGACACGTTTCATCGCCGACGGTGTGACGTCGACCAGCACGAGTTCGCGAATGAGTTGTGGCGCGGCAGCGCTCAGCCCGATGGCGGTCAGCCCGCCCAGCGACATGCCGACCATCAGGTCGGCCTCCGGCGCGACGTCATTCAGCAGCGGGGCGATCTCGGAAGCGTTGTGCCGCGCCGAGTAGATGCCGTCTTCGCGCCACGCCGAGTGGCCGTGGCCGGGCAGGTCGATGGCCAGGGCGGGCACCCCGAGGCCGACGATCACGGTGTCCCAGGTGTGCGCGTTCTGCCCGGCCCCGTGCAGGAACACCACCCGCGGCGAGTCCTCGCCCCACTGCAACGCGCTGATGCCGTCGGCGTCGATCCGCCGCACGCTCGGCAGCGGGTCGGTGACGCCGGCCTGTTCGGCGTTCTCAGCGAGCAAGGCGAACTCGGGCAGGCCCGCAAGCTCGTCATCGGAGATGTCGGTCATGGCTTTCGACACTAGAGGACATACCGCCGGCGAATGCCGCGGAATCGTTCCCACATTGCGGCGGCGCGTTCGGCCTCGCTGACCATGACGGTGTCGGCGGGCAGCGCGCCGGCCAGATCCGCGTAGCCGACGACGCGGGTGCTCAGCACGGCGGGATGACCCTCGAGCATGTGCCGGTAGGTCAGGTTTCCCCGCTCGAATCCCTGGGTGTCCAACCAGTTGTGCACGCCGGGATCGCGGTGCGCCATAACCAGCCGGATCCGCCCGTCGGCGTCGACGACGGAGCGGCTCGGTGTGTAGCTCACCGGCCGGTAGAGGTAGTCCATGCTGTTGAAGAAGACGCCCATGTTGGTCAGCATCCACAATCCGTCGTGGGCGTCGAACTCGACGATCAGCGCTTCGTCGGGGCCCAGCTCCCAATACATGTTGGCCGCCGCCCGGCCGCGTTTGGTGTCGGCGCCGGTCGCCTCGACGCGCGGAAAGGCGTTCGGCGTCTCGGCGTCGACGCCACCGTAGGTGAACGGAAACTCCGGCCAGTCCGACATCAGACCGGTGACGAAGTCGCCGGCCCAGCCCATCGCGTCGGCCATCGCCTCCGCGGTGGGCAGCGGCTTGGGGGTGGACATGTCGATCCGCTCGATCCGGATCTGTGCGGGTAGTTCGTCCCAGCGGTCAAAACCCTGACGGATGAACAGCTTTCGGGATTCCGGGGTGGTAGGCAGCCAATTGCCGGCGCGCTCGGGGCCGCCGATGTAGAGCTCGAACTGTCCGTCGTCTGCCGACGTCGACTTGCGTGGTGTTGGCCTCCGGCGTGTCGCCGAACGGCTCGTGCAGCACGCCCGGGCCCGGTGTGCGACGACCCTGGACGGTGACGTTGAAGAACCGTGCCGTGCCGCGGCTGCCGGTCAGCCGATACGTCGAGTCGCCGTCGATCCAGGCCTGCTGGTAGGTGAAGTCGCCGCAGTCGCCGCCGAGCTTGCGGGTCGGGCCGAAGAACGCGTGCATCGCCGGATAGCGGGTGTCGTGGGTCTCCAGCGCCAGATCGAAGGCCTGGCCGAGATTTTGGGTCAGGAAGCGGAACGCGTCGACGCGTTGGGCGCCGGAGGTGGCGTTGGCGTCTTTGAATACCTGGGCGCCGGCCTCGCCGAGCCTTAAGCAGAACGCGCTCCACGCCGCTTGCAGGGCGGCGTCGTCGGGGCCGTCGCCGAATGCCATGTCACGCACCCAACTTGTCGAGCATCGCGCTGACGACATCGCACGCCCGCTGGGTGGATTCGAAGCGACCCTCATCGGCGATACGTGGACCAATCAACTCCAAATCGAATCCGTGCGCGTACCCGAGGTCCAGAGCTTGAGCGACGAAAGCCTCGAGCGGAATCGCGCCGTCCCCCGGAACTGCCCTGGCAGGCAGGGCACGATCACCCAACACGTAATCGCTCAATTGAATGAGCTCCGTTCGTGGCAGGGCGCGCCGGACCAGCGCCTCGAAATCGGCCTCCGCCCAACAGTGGAACACGTCGATGCAGATACCCAGCCCGCTCATCTCGGCCAGCGTGATCGTGTCGCGCAGCGTATGAGCGAGATGAATGTCGGCGTACAGACTGGAGGCACACTCGATCGCCAGGGTCACGCCCATCTGCTGTGCGTGCGCTACGCACGGGGCGATCATGGCGCAGAACCGCTCGGCGGCTTGCTCCCACGCCGACGCACCGCGACCCCCGGTGAGCATGTAGACGGTGCGCGCCCCAACCTGGGCCGCGGCGTCGATCACGGTGGACAGCGCTTCCCGCGCAAGCTGCGGTTCGCCGCCGAGTCGACCGCCGCCGAAGATGTGGGTCACCGCCTCCACGCGATAGGTATTGCGCTGCAGAAAGTCTGGAAACACCGGATCGAGCAGTTGATCGCCCAAGATGCTCAACCGTGATACGCCCAGCGCAGCCCAATGTTGCTGGAGGTCGGTCAACGGCGCGCCGTAGAACGTCACGTTGTGGACGGAGAGCCGTTCGTGGGCTGTCACCCGCGGTTCTCGATCTCGACGCCGAATCGCTCACGGAATGGCCGGAATTCGTCGTGCAACGCGCGGAGGTCTTCGCCGATATCGACGAGCAATTGCGTCGAGTAGCGGAATTTGCCGTGCCGGTCGCCGCGGTTGTCCGCCAGGTAAGACCGCATCGCCTCCGCGGCCGCCGGCGTCAACTCCCGGCCGCCGAATTCGTAGTAACGCCGGACCGTGTCGACCTGATCGGCGACGAAGTCGGTGTACCGGACGTGCAGGATCCGCCGATCGTCGACCATCGGATTGGTCATCGTGTTGGTCACGCCGGCCCGCGTCAGTTCCAGGTGCATCTTGGCCAGGGCATGCAGGTCGACCGGGCCGGCCATCCCCTCGGCGATATCGGCCATCATCATCGTGCGCGACGCCGCCACTTGCACCGGGTCGCGATGCAGCCAGACCAGCGTCGCGTCGGGGTAGGCATCGAACATTTCGGCGAGCCGAAAGCCATGAAAGCCTTTGAGCACCCAGTACTTTCGCGGACGCCGGTACTGCAGCTGCTGCAGCATGGCCGTGTGCAGCCGGTACTGCGCCGCGGCATCGTTGGCCAGGCCGCCCACCAGCGACTGCATCGGGACCCGCCACCAGGCGGTCGGCGTCATGACCCGGAAATCGAACGCCCAGGTGCGCTCGTCTTCGGGCAGGCCGTCGCCGAGCATGTCGTTGTAGGGATGGCTGTGCAGCCACTTAGGCATCTTGGCGTTGATCTCCCGCCAGTCGTCGTCGGCCCGGGCACGCCGCGGATCTTCTCCGTCGGTCAGGCCTGGCGGCGGCGACGGGTACATCACTTCCCAGAACCGCAACGCCCGGGCGTCGGGGTCTACCGACATCAGCGCGTGCATCAGCGTTGTGCCCGAACGTGGTTCGCCGGTGACGAACATCGGCGCCGCGATCACCTCGTCGGCGATCGGGTAGCGGTGGCGGTCCTCGAGAAACTCCAACCGCGAGGTCAGCAGCCACCGGCAGACCTCGTTCGCCGCGGCGTCACCGGCGGCATCCAGGCCGAGGCGGTTGAGATGGTCGACGGCCACCGCGAAGCGCTCCGGCAGGGTGGGGTCGCCGTAGTCGGCCAGACCCGTCTCGGCGGCCGCGGAAGCCAGCAACTCGCGGGCGTCCAGAGTCACCGGACGTCTCCGCACAGCGCGAGCAAGGCATCCTCGGCGGCAAGGACATTCGCTGCTGAGGACGCGGCGTGGCCGAGGCCGGCCATCGCGCTGTAGTCGAGAATCTTGGGTACGCGTAGGCCGGCGTCGACAAAGGTCTTGATGATCGCGGCGACCTGCTTCGGCGTGCCGTGTGGAACGACGGCGAGCAGCATCTCCGGCTGCACCTTGGCCAGGAACTCGACGATCCGATCGCGGGTCAGCACCGCGGGGTCGATGTCCTGGAAGCCGCGCCAGTCCGGGCCCATCGGGTGCTCGAAACCGAAGCCGCGCAATGTTTCCGCGGATACCTGAAGTAGAAACGCCTGCACCAGAGGCGCCTGCAAGATCTCGCTGAGCGCGGCCTCGCTCTCGCCGATCAGGCAGACCTGGATGAAACACGGTGTGATCGCCAGCGGGTCACGACCGGCGCGTTCGGCGGATGTTCGTACTGCGGCGAGCATCTCGGCGTAATGCTCCGGCGTCCAGGCGCCGGCCGGCCACCAGCCGTCGGCGTAGCGGCCGGCGATGTCCAGCATTCGTGGCCCGCTCGCCCCGATCCAGATCGGTGGCGGCCGACCGCCATACGGCTCGGTGTCCAGTCGGGCGTGGTGCAAGGAGTAGAACTGCCCGTCGAAGTCGATGGGCCCGTCGCTTTCCCAGAGCAGCCGGATCACCCGCAGCGCTTCCTCGAATCGCGCGACGGGCCGGGCGAAGTCGAAGCCGTAGGGCAGGGTGTTCTCGCTCTCGCCGCTGCCGAGGCCGAGGACGAACCGCCCGCGGGCCACGTGGTCAATGGTCAGGGCGGTCTGAGCCAGCATCGCGGGATGCCGACGGACGGTATCGACAACGGCGGAGACCAACGGGACGTGGTGGGTCAGGGCCGCGGCCGCGGCTGCCACGGCCAGCCCGTCCAGATGGCGATGCGGAGACGGCGAAACGGTTGCCAGATCGGTGAATTCAGGTGTCCAGATCGAATCCGGCCAGAAGCTGACCATGTGATCGGGCAGCCAGATGGAGTGGTACCGACCACCGTCCAGATTGTCGAGCCGTGACAAGTCCAGCGGCAGGGTGGTGCGCAGGAATGCGGCGGGCTGAACCTTCATCGAGACATCATGCTAAGCACTTGCACAGCGCCGTGTCGACGGAATCGGGCAGGTCACTCCCGTAACAGGAAGTGGGCACGTGCCGTTGTGCCCGCCTATGAGCGAAAACTCCCGCGCTTACCGAAAGTCACCGCACCTTTTTTCGCTACGAGGCGGGCACAGCGAGGCCCCCGACGGACTTGTGACGCGTGGGACGACAAGCGGAACGGTCCCCGAAAACGAAAGTGCGATGAAGCCGCACTAGCGACCTCACCGCACTATCGGCAAAACGAGTTAGCCCTCGATGATGAATTCTTCGAGCTGGGTCCGGGCAATATCGTCGGCCATCTGCTTCGGCGGGCTCTTCATCAGGTAAGCCGACGCCGCGACAACCGGTCCGCCGATGCCACGGTCCTTGGCGATCTTCGCGGCACGCACCGCGTCGATGATGACGCCGGCCGAGTTCGGCGAGTCCCACACCTCGAGCTTGTACTCCAGGTTCAGCGGCACGTCACCGAAGGCGCGGCCCTCGAGGCGGACGTAGGCCCACTTGCGGTCGTCGAGCCAGCCGACGTGATCGGACGGGCCGATGTGCACGTCTTTGGTCTTGAACTCCCGCTGCACGTTGGACGTGACGGCCTGAGTCTTGGAGATCTTCTTGGACTCCAGGCGTTCGCGCTCGAGCATGTTGAGGAAGTCCATGTTGCCGCCGACGTTGAGCTGCATGGTGCGGTCGAGCTGCACGCCGCGGTCCTCGAACAGCTTGGCCATCACGCGGTGGGTGATGGTCGCACCGACCTGGCTCTTGATGTCGTCACCGACGATCGGCACACCGGCATCGGTGAACTTCTTGGCCCACACCGGGTCGGACGCGATGAACACCGGCAGAGCGTTGACGAAGGCCACCCCCGCGTCGATCGCGCACTGGGCGTAGAACTTGTCGGCCTCTTCGGAACCCACCGGCAGGTAGGAGACCATCACGTCGACGTTCGCTTCCTTGAGCGTCCTCACCACGTCGACGGCCTCGGCGTCAGAGATCTCGATGGTCTCGGCGTAGTACTTACCGATGCCGTCGAGAGTCGGGCCACGCTGCACCGTCACGTTGGTCGGCGGCACGTCGGAGATCTTGATGGTGTTGTTCTCCGACGCGAAGATCGCCTCGGACAAGTCGAAGCCGACCTTCTTGGCGTCTACGTCGAACGCGGCGACGAACTTCACGTCACGGACGTGGTACTGGCCGAACTTCACGTGCATCAGGCCCGGCACGGCGCTGTTCTCGTCGGCGTCGTAGTAGTACTGGACGCCCTGGACCAGTGAGGACGCGCAGTTGCCGACGCCAACGATGGCGACTCGTACCTCGGTGGACGCCTGCGGCGCGGTCTGCTCACTCATGGGGCGTTCTCCTTAACTCTCTTCGTGGGGGATTGCTTGGCTCTAGGCCTGCTCAGCGCTGCTCTGCGCTAAACGTTCGGCCGCGATCAGCTCGTTGAGCCAGTTGACTTCGCGCTCGCTGGATTCCAGCCCGAGTTGGTGCAGCTGGCGGGTGTAGCGATCCAGAGAATTGCTGGCCCGAGCTATTGCTTCACGCAGGCCTTCGCGTCGTTCTTCGACCTGGCGGCGACGGCCCTCCAGGATGCGCATCCGCGCGGCAGCGGGCGTGCGATTGAAAAATGCCAGGTGCACGCCGAATCCGTCGTCGGTGTAGTTGTGCGGCCCGGTATCGGCCACCAGCTCGCTAAAGCGCTGCCGGCCCGCGTCGGTCATTTCGTAAACCCGCCGGGCCCGTCGCACCGGCGTTCCAGCCGGCGCAGCGTTCTCGGCGATCATGCCGTCGGCTTGCATGCGCCGGAGTGCGGGATAGAGGGATCCGTAGGAGAATGCCCTGAACGCCCCGAGTAGACCGGTCAACCGTTTACGCAGCTCATAGCCGTGCATAGGTGACTCGAGCAGCAGTCCCAGGATGGCGAGCTCTAACACCGAGTCACCTCCTTTGCCGGATCCAAGTGCGACACCGTTATGTCGAGAAACTGTCTCGGGCCATAGTATCGGGCCGATATATTCGGCGCTACTTCGGGTGGCCAGCTAAAGTTCGCACTCCGTTCAACCACTCGTCGCCCGCAGGTCAGGACGGCTAGCGGGGTTGCAATCAGCGTGGTTGCAAGCCTGTTGGTGATGGCCCCGGCGGGGCATAACCAGACAACGTGTCAATCCATCTGCATTGGTTTCTCCCGACTTACGGGGATTCGCGCGACCTGATCGCCGGCGGGCATGGCAGCAGCATGCGCGGCGACCGGCCGGCCGACCTGAAATACCTCACCCAGCTCGCCCAGGCAGCCGAGATCAACGGCTTCGAGGCGGTGCTGACGCCCACCGGCCTGTGGTGCGAAGACGCCTGGCTCACCACCGCGATGCTGATCGGCAGCACCGAGTCGCTGAAGTACTTGGTGGCGTTCCGCCCGGGGTTGATCAGCCCGACGCTGGCCGCGCAGATGTCCGCCACCTTCCAATGGCAGTCGCAGGGCCGGCTGCTGCTGAACGTCGTCACCGGCGGCGAGAGCTCCGAGCAGCGCGCCTTCGGCGACTTCCTGGACAAGCAGGACCGCTACGCACGCTGCGGCGAGTTCTTGGACATCGTCCGCCGACTGTGGACCTCGGAGACGCCGGTGACCGTGGCCGGCGAGCATTTGAGCGTCGAGCAGGCGTCGCTGGCACGGCGGCCCGACCCCCTGCCCGGGGTGTTCTTCGGCGGCTCCTCACCGGAGGCCGGCCAGGTTGCGGCCCGCTACGCCGACACCTATCTGACCTGGGGCGAGCGGCCCGAACAGGTCAAGGAGAAGCTGGACTGGATTCGCGGTCTGGCCGCGACGCAGGGCCGCACGCTGAGCTACGGCATTCGGCTGCACGTCATCTCGCGCGACACCAGCGAACAGGCCTGGGCGGAGGCGGAGCGGCTGTTGGGCGCGCTCAACCCGGAGACGGTGGCCGCCGCTCAGCAGTCGCTGGCCCGCTCCGAATCGGTGGGCCAACGCCGGATGCGCCAATTGCACGGCGGCGGTGACGATTACACGGCCGGGTCGGATGCCCGACGGCTGGAGATCTACCCGAACCTGTGGTCGGGGGTCGGACTGGTGCGTGGCGGCGCCGGGACGGCCCTGGTCGGCTCGCACGCCGAGGTCGCCGATCGCATCGCCGAGTACGCCGATCTCGGACTGGACCACTTCATCCTGTCCGGCTACCCGCACCTGGAAGACGCCTACATCTTCGGCGAGGGCGTCCGCCCCCTTCTCGCCGAACGCGGCCTGCTCGACGACAGTGCGCGCCTGTCCCGCGCCGCCGAGCCGGTCAGGTCGGCGTTCTTGCCCAGCGTCGGCGAGGTCAGCGCTTCGTAGCTCGGCGACGATGCGAGCCGCGTAGCGGCTCGTTGAGGAACCGGGCGATTGATCTAGCTCGGCGACGATACGAAACGTGACCGACCTACCTCTCCGCACCGGCCGCGCGGACGTACTCTGGTCATCGTGCGATTGCAGCGACAGGTGGTGGACTACGCCCTCAAGCGGCGCTCGCTGCTGGCCGAGGTCTACTCGGGCCGCACGGGTGTCACCGAGGTCTGCGACGCCAACCCCTATCTGCTGCGCGCCGCCAAGTACCACGGCAAGGTCAGCTCGGTCATGTGCCCGATCTGCCGTAAAGAGCAGCTGACGCTGGTCTCGTGGGTGTTCGGCGAGCACCTGGGTGCGGTGTCTGGGTCTGCGCGGAACGCCGAAGAATTGGTCTTACTAGCGTCGCGGTTCGAAGAATTCGCGGTACATGTGGTGGAGGTATGTCGAACCTGCAGCTGGAATCACTTGGTCAAGTCGTATGTGCTCGGCGCGACACCCGCGGCTCGTCCGCCGCGCAAGTCACGCAGCACTCGGACGGCGCGCGACGGCGCCCGCACGGCCAGTGAATAACGAAGGGCAGCAAGACCGATCAGCCGCTGACAACCCGAAAGGGTCAGGGGCCGATGGCGGGTCGAAGTGGCCGCGGCAGAGTTCCGGAAGGCCTCCCGTCCCTCCGGACGATCGGCTCACCACGATCCTCCCTCCGGTCAAGGACGACACACCGAACCGTTACCGGGACCCCATCGACGCCGTGAAGGCCGCCTTGGACGGGCGGCCGACATCACGGTCGTCCGAGCGGCACGACCCGCTGTCGATGGCCTCGGCCGCGTTGGACGCCAAGTCGCCGCCGCGCAAGCCACCACCCCCGGGCGGATCATCACCCCCTGGTGGATCACCGCCGGGCGGCCCGCCGAAGGGCCCGCCGCCTAAGAAGCCGCCGCGCCCGGGTTGGGCGCAGCGTCTCGACTGGGAGTGGCTCGAGCACGTCAACTGGCGGTGGGTCCGGCGCGGAATCTATGTCAGCGCCGTGGTGATCCTGCTGCTGCCGATCGTCACCTTCGCGATGGCCTACTTCATCGTCGACATCCCCAAACCCGGCGACATCCGCACCAACCAGGTCTCCACGATCCTGGCCAGCGACGGCTCCGAGTTGGCGAAAATTGTTCCACCCGAAGGTAACCGGGTCGACGTCAACATCGACCAGGTGCCGGTACATGTCCGTCAGGCGGTGATCGCTGCTGAGGACCGCAACTTCTACTCCAACCCGGGATTCTCGTTCACCGGGTTCGCCCGCGCGTTCAAGAACAACATCTTCGGCGGCGACACGCAGGGCGGTTCGACGATCACCCAGCAGTACGTCAAGAACGCATTGGTGGGCGCGCAGCGCGCCGGGGTCGGCGGCTTGGTCCGTAAGGCCAAGGAACTCGTCATCGCCACCAAGATGACCGGCGAGTGGTCCAAAGACGATGTGCTGCAGGCCTATCTGAACATCATCTACTTCGGCCGGGGCGCCTATGGCATCTCGGCGGCGTCGCGGGCGTATTTCGACAAGCCCGTCGAACAACTCACCGTTGCCGACGGTGCGCTGCTGGCCGCGCTGATCCAGCGGCCTTCGACCCTGGACCCGGCGGTCAACCTGGTGGGCGCCGAGGGCCGGTGGAACTGGGTGCTGGACGGGATGGTCGACGACAAAGCCTTGTCGGCGAAAGACCGCGCAGCCCAGCAGTTCCCGCCGACCGTGCCGCCCGAACAGTCTCGCGAGCAGAACCAGACCACTGGGCCCAACGGGCTGATCCAGCGGCAGGTGACCAAAGAGTTGATGGAGCTGTTCAACATCGACGAGCAGACGCTGAACACCCAGGGACTGCAGATCACCACCACGATCGACCCGACCGCGCAGAAGGCCGCCGAGGACGCCGTGGCGAAGTATCTGGCCGGACAGAACGCCGACATGCGGACCGCGGTCGTGTCGATCGATCCGCACAACGGTGCGGTGAAGGCTTACTACGGCGGCGCGGACGCCCACGGATTCGACTTCGCCCAGGCCGGACTGCAGACCGGGTCGTCGTTCAAGGTGTTCGCGTTGATCGCCGCGCTCGAACAGGGCATCGGCCTGGGATACCAGGTAGATAGCTCGCCGTTGACGGTCAACGGCATCAAGATCACCAACGTCGAGGGCGAGGGCTGTGGGGTCTGCAACATCGCCGAGGCGCTGAAGCGTTCGCTGAACACCTCCTACTACCGGCTGATGCTGAAGCTGAAGAACGGCCCGGTGGACGTGGCCGAGGCCGCGCACCAGGCCGGTATTGCCGGCAGCTTCCCCGGTGTGTCGCACACGCTGTCCGAGGATGGCAAGGGCGGCCCGCCCAACAACGGAATCGTGTTGGGCCAGTACCAAACTCGACCGATCGACATGGCCTCCGCGTACGCCACGCTGGCCGACTCGGGGATCTATCACCGGCCGCACTTCGTGCAGAAGGTGGTCAACGCCGAGGGCAAGGTGTTGTTCGACTCGACCAACTCCGACAACTCCGGTGAGCAGCGGATCCCCAAGGACGTCGCCGACAACGTCACCTCGGCCATGCAGCCGATCGCGTCGTATTCGCGCGGACACGCGCTGGCCGGCGGGCGGGCGTCGGCGTCCAAGACCGGCACCACCCAGTTCGGTGACACCGACGCCGACAAAGACGCCTGGATGGTCGGGTACACCCCGTCGCTGTCGACGGCCGTCTGGATCGGCACCGTCAAGGGCGACATTCCGCTGGTGACCAAGGGCGGCTCGGCGGTCTACGGTTCCGGTCTGCCGTCAGACATCTGGAAGGCGACGATGGACGGCGCGCTCAAAGGCACCAATAACGAAACCTTCCCCAAGCCGACGGAGATCGGCGGCTCCGCGGGGGTGCCCGCCGCGCCGCCGCCGCCACCGCAACCACCTCAGATGACGGTCATCCAACCCACGATGGAGATCGCACCCGGCATCACCATTCCGATCGGTCCGCCGACCACGGTTCCGGTGGCGCCCGCGCCGGTGCCGGTCCCGGGAGCGCCTGAGCCGGGACCGCCGCCCCCGCCGTGACCGTCGCCGAGACCGATCGCGCCGACATCTCACCGCGGCGGTTGGCCGGCGATCTGCGCTCCGCCGATGACCGCGATTTCCCTAGCCGCACCGACTTTCTGGGCGCCGCCCTGTCCAACGTCGTGGGCGGTCCGGTGGGTCGGCACGCGATCATCGGGCGTACCAGGATCCTGACGCCGCTGCGGGTGATGTTTCTGATCGCGCTGGTGTTCATGGCACTGGGCTGGTCGACCAAAGCGCCGTGCCTGCAGACCGTCGGCACCGGGCCCGGCGACCAGCGCGTCGCCAACTGGCAGAACCAGCGGGCCTATTACGAGCTCTGCTACTCCGACACCGTGCCGCTGTATGGCGCAGAGTTGTTGAGCCAGGGCCGTTTTCCCTACAAGTCGAGCTGGATCGAAAAGGACGCCAGCGGCAAGCCGCAAACCCGCTACGACGGCAAGCCGGCAGTGCGCTACATGGAGTATCCGGTCCTGACCGGGCTGTACCAGTACGTGGGGATGTCGTTGGCCAAGACCTACACCGCGACGAGCAGGATGCTCCCGCTGCCGGTGGTCGCCGAGGTGGTGGTGTTCTTCGACGTCTGCGCGCTCGGGTTGGCGCTGGCCTGGCTGGCGACGGTGTGGGCCACCGCGGGCCTGGCCGGACGGCGGGTGTGGGATGCCGCTTTGGTGGGGGCGTCGCCGTTGGTGATCTTTCAGATCTTCACCAATTTCGACGCGCTGGCAACGGCTTTGGCGCTCGGTGGGCTGCTGGCCTGGGCCCGCCGGCGGCCGGTGCTGGCCGGAGTGCTGATCGGTTTGGGCGGGGCGGCCAAGTTGTATCCGCTGTTGCTGCTCGGCCCGTTGCTGGTGTTGGGCATCCGGACCGGACGGCTGCGCGAGGTGGTCCGCACCGGGGCCGCGGCGGTTGCGACGTGGTTGCTGGTGAACCTGCCGGTGCTGGTGCTCTTTCCGCGGGGCTGGTCTGAGTTCTTCCGGCTGAACGCCCGGCGCGGCGACGACATGGATTCGCTGTACAGCGTCATCAAGTCGTTCACCGGCTGGGCGGGCTTCGACTCGGACCTGGGGTTATGGCAGCCGCCGAGCAACCTGAACACAGTCGTGCTGGTGCTGTTTGTGTTGTGTTGTGCCGCAATCGGTTACATCGCGCTGACCGCGCCGCGTCGACCGCGGGTTGCGCAGTTGGCGTTCCTGGTGGTGGTCGCGTTTCTGTTGACCAACAAGGTGTGGAGCCCGCAGTTCTCCCTGTGGCTGGTGCCGCTGGCGGTGCTGGCCCTGCCGCACCGCCGAATCTTGTTGGCGTGGATGACGATTGACGCGCTGGTCTGGGTGCCGCGGATGTACTACCTCTACAGCGTGCCCGATCGGGGGCTGCCTCAGCAGTGGTTCACCACGACGGTGCTGCTGCGCGACGTCGCGGTGCTGATCTTGTGCGCGCTGGTGGTCCGTCAGATCTATCGACCCGAAGAAGATCTGGTCCGCTGGGGTGGACGGGTCGACGATCCAGCCGGCGGAGTGTTCGACCGCGCGGCCGATGCGCCGCCGGGCAGGCTGCCCGGGTGGCTGCGACCACGCGGGCTACCGCGACCGGTCGCGGTCACCGAGCGTGCGATCGTCGCGCCGACTGTGCACTGACGGCGGAGAAATCGCGAAAGGTCCGCCCTGAGCGCACACTCGAGGCCCTCAACGCACACTCAGCGGTCAACGAGGCGCACCGCTTTCGGGTGTGGCGGCCGTCGGCGGTGGCAGGCCGACTGTTTGACACAGGATTTCGCAGGTCCGGCCACCGTCCGGTAGCCTGTGACGGTTGCCGACGCAGGCGACCCTCCTGCCGTGGAGAAATGAGCCACGGCCGCACACGACCATAGGAGGTGATGAGGTTCCCATGCGTCCATACGAATTAATGGTCATCCTCGACCCGACTCTCGACGAGCGCACCGTAGCTCCGTCCCTGGAGACCTTTCTCAACGTTGTCCGGAAGGACGGCGGATCGGTAGACAAGGTCGATATCTGGGGCAAGCGCCGGCTGGCCTACGAGATCCTCAAGCACGCCGAAGGCATTTACGCGGTGATTGATCTCAAAGCGGAACCCGCAACGGTGTCCGAGCTCGACCGTCAGCTCAGCCTGAACGAGTCGGTGCTTCGCACCAAGGTGATGCGCACCGACAAGCACTGATGAAGATCGCCTGGCGTGACCTGTTGGCGAATGGCCGCAGCACGTCGGGGCGCTTGCGTAGGCTCAGCGTGACTTACGACTATTCGCCGATTCTGGTAGGCCCAAAAGGACTCAGGAGGTCACAGTGGCTGGTGACACTGTCATCACGGTTATCGGAAACCTGACTGCCGACCCCGAACTGCGTTTCACGCCGTCGGGCGCGGCCGTCGCGAACTTCACGGTGGCATCGACCCCGCGGATGTTCGACCGTCAGACCAACGAGTGGAAGGACGGCGAAGCGCTGTTCCTCCGCTGCAACATCTGGCGGGAGGCTGCCGAGAACGTGGCCGAGAGCCTCACCCGCGGCTCGCGCGTGATCGTGAGCGGACGGCTCAAGCAGCGTTCGTTCGAGACCCGTGAGGGCGAGAAGCGCACCGTCGTCGAGCTCGAGGTCGACGAGATCGGCCCGTCACTGCGTTACGCCACCGCCAAGGTGAACAAAGCCAGCCGCAGTGGCGGCGGCGGTGGCGGTTTCGGCGGCGGCGGCGGTGGCGGAGGATCCCGCCAGTCCGCACCCCAGGGCGGCGGCGCCAGCGCCGGCGGCGAGGACCCGTGGGGCAGCGCCCCGGCATCGGGTTCGTTCGCCGGCGGCGACGACGAGCCCCCCTTCTAAAAACTTAACGACAGAACGAAAGAGAAATCATGGCGAAGTCCACCAAGCGGCGTCCGGCGCCGGAAAAGCCGATCAAGGCGCGCAAGTGCGTGTTCTGCTCCAAAAAGGGCCAGGACATCGACTACAAGGACACCCAGCTGCTGCGCACCTACATCAGCGAGCGCGGCAAGATCCGTGCCCGCCGGGTGACCGGCAACTGCGTCCAGCACCAGCGCGACGTCGCAATCGCGGTCAAGAACGCCCGCGAGGTTGCGTTGTTGCCCTTCACCTCGTCGACGCGGTAAGCGCGCATAAACGCAGAACGGAATCAGCAGAAACAATGAAGCTCATTTTGACCGCCGACGTCGACCACCTCGGCTCCGTCGGCGAGACCGTTGAGGTCAAGGACGGCTACGGCCGCAACTTCCTGCTGCCGCGTGGCCTGGCGATCGTCGCGTCGCGTGGTGCGCAGAAGCAGGCCGACGACATCCGCCGCGCCCGCGACACCAAGCAGGTCCGCGATCTCGAGCACGCCAACGAAATCAAGGTGGCCCTCGAGGGCCTCGGTCCGGTCCCGCTCGCGGTGAGGACCGCCGGCGACTCGGGCAAGCTGTTCGGCTCGGTCACCACCGGAGCCGTCGTCACGGCCATCCGCAAGGCGGGCGGGCCCAACCTCGACAAGCGCGTGGTGCGTTTGCCCAAGAGCCACATCAAGGCCGTTGGCAGCCATCCGATCACTTTGCACGTCCACCCCGACGTCGACGTCGACGTCTCACTCGACGTCGTCGCCGAGGGCTGAGCGCCATAAACCAGTAACCCCCGGTGGCAGCCCGATCGGCTGCCCCGGGGGTTTTTGCGTGTCTGCATAGCGAACTCATAGTCGCTAGCAACGATTAGCGAACGTTACCGTCCGTTAACGCTGGTATATCATCCGGCGAAACACAACACGCCCGAAGTGGCAACCGCGCCCGACACGCCGAACGAATTCCCATCCACACGAAATACGCAGGTGTGTGGTGCGCTTATCTGCAGTGATGTCGCAACGGCGCATATTGCTCCACAAGTTCTCCACACCCCCTCAACACGGGCGCAGACGGATATGCACACACCATGCACAGGTCTATGAACAAGCGCGTTTGTTGTCCTCGCCAGCAACCTTTAACGTCAACCCGTCGTGAGGTGATGCTGGCGTTCGAAGATCGGCTTCACGGCTCGCGGTGGGTGTCCCGCCGTCCGCGAGCCGAGTCGGTCACGAGGGCGAAGGCCGTGGATCCGCTCGGGGTGGGGGCGCCCCCTTTTTGGGGGCGTGTCGGGCGGTCAGGCTGAGTCGAGCGGTGTCGGTGGCGTGACCTAACGTCATGCCATCGGCGTCGAATGTGCGTTCGAGCGTCGTGTAGGAGGCGGGGAGTTTCGTGGCTGTCGTTGATGATTTGGGTCGTCCCGAGTGCGGATGCCCCGAGCGAGGACTACGGCCGTCAGCCGCCCCAGGATCTTGCTGCCGAGCAGTCGGTGTTGGGCGGCATGCTGCTGAGCAAGGACGCGATCGCCGACGTGCTGGAGCGGCTGCGCCCGAGCGACTTCTACCGCCCGGCACACCAGAACGTCTACGACGCGATCCTGGATCTCTATGGGCGCGGGGAGCCGGCCGACGCGGTGACGGTGGCCGCCGAGCTGGACCGCCGCGGGCTGCTGCGCCGGATCGGCGGGGCGCCCTATCTGCACACCCTGATCTCGACCGTGCCGACCGCCGCCAACGCCGGCTACTACGCGGGCATCGTCGCGGAGAAGGCGCTGCTGCGCCGGCTGGTGGAGGCCGGAACCCGGGTGGTGCAGTACGGCTATGCCGGCGCCGAGGGCGCCGATGTCGCCGAGGTGGTCGACCGGGCGCAGGCCGAGATGTACGAGGTCACCGAGCGGCGGATGTCGGAGGACTTCGTCCCGCTGGAAGACCTGCTGCAGCCGACGATGGACGAGATCGACGCCATCGCCTCCAACGGCGGCCTGTCGCGCGGGGTGCCGACCGGGTTCACCGAACTCGACGAGCTGACCAACGGCCTGCACCCCGGGCAGATGATCATCGTCGCGGCCAGGCCTGGTGTGGGGAAGGCGCTGGCGCTGGACACGCCGCTGCCGACACCCGACGGTTGGACGACGATGGGCGACGTCGCGGTCGGCGACGAGCTGCTGGGCGCCGACGGACAGCCGACGCGGGTGGTGGCCGCGACCGACATCATGCTGGGCCGGCCGTGCTACGAGGTGGAGTTCTCCGACGGCACCGTGATCGTCGCCGACGCGGAGCACCAGTGGCCGACTGGCCGATGGCATCCGCACAACGGTCCAATTGCGTTGCGGCGCGGACACTATCGCACCGGCTGAGTCGACTCGAGCGGTACGACGCGCATCGGGGGACGACGGCGTTGATGGCGCCGGTGCTGCAGATCAACGCGGTGCGCCCAGTCGCAGCGTCCCGGTGCGCTGCGTGCAGGTCGACAACGCATCGCACCTGTATCTGGCGGGCCGGGGCATGATCCCGACGCACAACTCGACGCTGGGCCTGGATTTCATGCGGTCGTGCTCGATCAAGAACCGGTTCGCCAGCGTCATCTTCTCGCTGGAAATGAGCAAGTCCGAGATCGTGATGCGGCTGCTGTCCGCCGAGGCGAAAATCAAGCTCGGCGATATGCGCTCGGGCCGGATGAGCGACGACGACTGGACGCGGCTGGCGCGGCGGATGAGCGAAATCAGCGAGGCGCCACTGTATATCGACGACTCGCCGAACCTGACGATGATGGAGATCCGCGCCAAGGCGCGGCGGCTGAAGCAGAAAGCCGATCTGCGGCTGGTCGTGGTCGACTACCTGCAGCTGATGTCGTCGGGCAAGAAGGTCGAGTCGCGGCAGCTCGAGGTGTCCGAATTCTCCAGGCATCTCAAGCTTTTGGCCAAGGAGCTCGAGGTTCCGGTGATCGCGATCAGCCAGCTGAACCGTGGTCCTGAGCAGCGCACCGACAAGAAGCCGATGCTGTCCGACCTTCGTGAGTCGGGATCGCTGGAGCAGGATGCGGACATGGTCATCCTGCTGAACCGGCCCGATGCGTTCGAGCGCGACGATCCTCGCGGCGGTGAGGCGGATTTGATTGTGGCCAAGCACCGTAACGGCCCGACCAAGACGGTGACCGTCGCTCACCAGCTGCATCTGTCGCGCTTCACCAACATGGCGCGGTAGACTGTTGTCGAGATGCAACGAAGATTAACGAGTAGGCAGTTCTAGTTTAACTAGACCGCCAGCCGCTGTGGGCCATGTCGCCCGGCGATGTCGACGATCTCTGCAGGTCAGAGCCGTAATCTGCCAAGTTGTTCGTTTGCAGTCATTTACGACTGTATACGCGAGTCACGTCTACCGTATATGCACGTATATTCTCGCTGCTGGGCTTCTCGAATCCGCCCTCAGTGGGTAGCGTCTAGGCATGTTCGTTGTCGGTAATCGGCGCGGGCGTGGCCGCTAAGGCATCCCGCATTTCTGCCTCGGGGAGCGGTGGGCGATCTGTTACGGATCGACAACCGCACGAACGTCCTCGCGGCGGGGCATTCGTGGGCCTCGAGCATTCCGAACCAGTCGGTGTCGAAGTGCCGACTGAGTCGGCACCAGATGATTCGATCACGAAGCGTGCAGACGCGATCACTAGGATTGAGTGGACTGTTCACTTCCGTAATGTCGTCGAAGCTGAGAAATGGAACTGGTTTTCGCTGGGCAGTCCACCGATACATCTGCTGCAGCCCGTTCGGATTCGGCGCGCATCGCGCAAAGCCCGACACATCCCGGTGACGGCGTTCTCGGTGTCTAACGACGATCATGTTTGGCTTGAGTCTGGGCTCGAGCATGACCTGCTGCGGAAGTGCGATCGCGATCCTGCTATTAAATATCTGCTATCGCAGCCATTTCGGCTGACTTGGATGGGGCCGACGCCGGGCCGTCACGTTCCCGATCTGATTTCGCTCGGAGCTGGCGGTCAAGTCATGGTGTGGGATGTGCGACGACCCGATCAACAAGATGATGAATTCAAGTTAGCGGCAGAAGTTACTCGGCGCTGCTGCGATGAAGTCGGCTGGCAATATGAGGTTTTCGGTGGACTCGCGACGATCGAGCGTCTGAATCTTCTCTGGTTGCACGGATTTCGGCGACGGCCCAATTGGTGCGCGCACTGCGCTCCGCTCGTTCGAGTTCTCGCTGGTGCGGGAGGCGCCACGCTGGGCGACTTGTTCGGACACGACGACGGTTCGGGGGAGTTGAAATCGGTTGTGTGGCATCTGGTATGGGGCGGTCAACTGGAGGTCGACGTGACCGCCAGGATTGATGAGTTCTCGCCGGTGACTGTGAACGAGGAGCTGTGGGATGTCTGGTGGAAGAACGCGTTTGATTGAGGGAGAACGCGTACTCACCGACAAGGGGTACGCGTTGGTAGTCAAACACGCAGGTGAGGGGTGGCTGGCGCGCGGTGCTTCCGGCGAGTCGGAATATGTCGGTTTGCTCGATATGGAGACGGTACAGGAAGTCTCGGGCTGGGAGGTTGCACCGGTCGCTGGAGCGCTGCGCCCGATGTGGGATGCGATCAACGCTGCGGCCAGACGTGTGGCCCTCGATCGTCTCGAGGTGGTGCAGGAGATCCTCACTGGCTACCGCGACGGGTTGCCGGAGCTTGCGCGGGATGGCGAGCCACACCCTCCTTTTGGGTCCGGGTTCGGGGTATCCGAAACACGTCGATGCGAGACGATGGCACGTCTGCTCATTGAAGAGAAGCATTGGGACCGGGCGTTGCAGCGCCGCATCCAGGCAGGCGAGCTTCGAGCGGCATCGATCAATGCCAGCACGATCCGAAACTGGGTAAGGGCCTTCAAGGCTGGCGGCCTGATAGCACTCATAGATGGAAGGAGTTTGCGGACTCGGGCGCTGTGGAATCGAATTGATCCGCGGTTCCGGGACGTCGCTGTAGAAGTGCTGGACACCCTTGATGGCGATATATCGACGGTAGCTGTTATGGAACTTCGCCGGCGAATAGACGTTCGGCTCAAAGATGAAGGCATTCATGATTTGAAGGTTCCCGAGCGGATCACTGGCGAGTATCTATCGACCATGAAAAAGCAGCGCGGTGCAACTACACGCGCTCAGCGCAGCCGGTCGTTACGGAAAACATCTGGGAAGCAGCATTTTTCGGCGCTTCGGCCGGGCCAAGTGATCGCTATCGATGCGACGAGGGCCGACAATCTTGTGTGGTCACCTCTGAGCGGCAAGCCCTACAGTGTAGAAATCCTCACCGCCATCGACGTAGCCACTCGTGTCGTAGTGGCACTGAGGGTTGTGGCGCGTAGCGCGAGCGGGATCGACGCCGGGTTGCTGCTTTACGACGTCTGCCGCCCATTCTCTATGAAGGTGTGTGGAACAGCGATCAGCGACTGGCGATGGGTCGGTCTGCCCGAGCAGCTTGATCTTTCGCGAACTACCCTCCAGGTTGAAGGTCGTTCGCTCGCACCGGATTTCTCGACCTTGCAGGGCGTCCATCACACACCTGCCGTATGGCCTGATGCCGTTCATGCCGATCAGGGTGCGATCTTTATCTCTTGGTTGTTTCGCTCGATTCTTCAATCGCTTGGTATTGATCTGCTGTTGAGCCGTGGGGCGCATCCGACTGATAATCCCCATGTCGAGCGATGGCACGAAACCCTACAGCGGATCCTGCAACAGCTTCCGGGGTACAAAGGCCGCAATGTTGCTGAGCGTGGTCGGCTGGTGGCTGAGGAGCCGCTGGTGACAGCGCGGGAATTGCAGGACACCCTCAGGCGCGGCGTGGCGCTGGATTATCACCGTTCTCCGCACGACGGTCTCGTCTTGCCGGGAGAGGAGACAGCGCGGCTGTGTCCTCTAGAGATGTGGGACGCGATGGTTGAGTGGACCGGCCGCATCGACGTTCCGCAGAAGCCTGACCTGATCTATCAATTTTTGCCCGTGAGGTGGCTGTCCATTAGTCACCAGGGAGCCGAGTGGCGCAACCTGGTCTACGACTCAACTGCGCTGGACGAGTACAGGTTTCGGCCAGCCGGTACATTCCGTCCCGGTGACCGTGCCGCACCCTTTTTCGTCGACCCGCACGACGTGTCGCGGATATGGTTCCGCGACCCAGATACCAGGGTGGTTAGGCCCATTCCGTGGCGAGGTGCTGACCGCACTGACGCGCCGATGACTGCGGCGATCCGTAACTCGGCTTGCAGGAGGATTCGTGATCGGGGCGGCAACAGCGTGCTGAACCGAAAGTTGAGTACGAGACAGATACTCGACGAGTTGACCGAACTAAGCCGCGCCACAGAACTAACGGGCGACTGGGGTCCTCTGGTGGCGGCAAACCTTCGCGTCGAGCAGGCACGCCGGGACCACGGAGAGGCACAACACGCCATCCTTCAGCGTGAGCAAGATAGTTCTGTCAAAGACGACGCCGGTCAGGGGTTGTCCCTCGAAGCTTCGGCCATCGATACCCCCTGGCCGGATCTCATCACCGAGGACTGACCCGCCATGGATTCCCGTCAATGGCATGACTGGTGCACATCGCCCGAACCCGACGAACCGCTTCGATTGACACCAAGGAAGTGGAAGGCGCTCACGGCCGCACAGCGGCGCTCCCACATCAGACAGTTGAAGCGCTGGTTATACCAGACCTATTTCCCGACGGCCCAATTCGATGATGTGGCTAACCGGTTGGCTGCGATTTTGGAGCAGAATGATCTGTCCCCGCCGGGTTCCAAAGACATCCTGGTGATCACCGGGCCACACACTATTGGCAAGAGCACGTTCATCATGAGATACGCGCGACACCGCTACCTCGAATGCATTGCGGGCTGCGGGGTGGGCGCCGACGGTTACCCGGTTTGGTATCCCTACCCCGGAGTGGAGTGCGACCTCTGCCCGCTCCTGTTCATCGACCTTGAAGACGACACGCAAAAGAAGGCACTCGACTCGCAGGTCTTGGCATTTGTACGGCTCCCCGCTGATGCGACAGCGCATGAGACCACGCGCAGTGCAATGAAAGCGGTTGCACGGCACCGAGTTCAGATTGTCGTGATCGACGACGTGCACCTGTTGAAACTCGAATGGAAAGGCGCGCGCCAAGTCCTTGACCACATCAAGCACGTCAACACCAGGCTCGGCAAGAGCAATGCGAGCCTGGTGTTGGTGGGTGCAAACCTGCGCGACAACGAACTGCTCAGTGACCCCCAGATCAACGGCAGATCAGTCACGTTCGACGTCGTCCCATACCAAATCGACGACATTGAAGGGCAACGCGCGTGGCAACGGGTCCTCCGCGATATGGAGAACATACTCCTGCCGCACCTGCCAGCCGCCCGGGAAGGCTTCCTATACCGAGATTTGGCGGGTGAATTGCATTCCCGCACCCAGGGTTACTTCAAGGATCTCAGCAAGCTCGTATGTGAAGCCACCCTCGCGGCAATCGAGGACAGCACATGCACGATCTCGAAGCGTCACCTCGATGCAGTGACGCTTAGTGATCGCGCCGAGGGAGAGCGGCAAGTGCGAGCGACTCGAAAACAGCGAGGTACTTCTGTTGGAAAAGCGACAGGGCCCAGCCCGACCGCCACGTCGAAAACATCGGCGGTCCAGCGCCGTAAGCGCGGAGCAAAGCAACAGTCAACTCGGGGATCTCGGTCAGGCCTGCGTGTTGTCGAGGATTGACGTCCGCAAGCCTGCTTGAGCAGCGGGCGTGAGCCGATCACGAAATTCGCGGTAGCCGGCTTTGGCTCGTGCCGAGGGAGGAGCAGTCCATGCTGGACTCGTTCCTAGGTGACCTTGGGCGAGTTCGCACCACATCCAGGTGATCGCGTAGGGCAGCGCCGCGCGCTTACGAGCCGGTGACACAGATGCGCGCCATCGGTCGAACCAGAGCCGAGGGTCGCGGGCGAGCGCGGCGACGCGAGATTCCCGGTCGCGGAAGTCTCTGTCGCGCGGTAAGCGAGACAGCGTGTGAGTGACTAAATCCGCGAATGCTTCTGGTGTTGAATGCATCCGGCTGCTCGCAGCCCGAGCGGTACGCCGTCCGAGTTCCGGGTCTAGCCCGAGTTGCTCAGCTGCGGCGGACCAGGTCGTCACTCCGGTCACAGACCGCGCGAGGCAGAGCGAAACGTAGAGCCGCCCAGTCGATTCATGGCCGCCGAGCACGCCGTCGAAGGCCTCGCGGAACAGGTCCATATCGAGCAGTTGAGGAATAGTTGAAACAGCCACCGTACGGTGGGCTCTCTTCTGATCAAGTTGACGACCGACGTGGTGGCGATCCGATAGAGCCGCGGTGATCAACCGTTGGGTTGTCGGGGTCCTGGTGGTCCGGTTGACGAGCCAGCAGTGTGGACCGTTGGGCACCTCGGCGATCGGCGCTAGCCACGACGCCAGTTGAGCGCCGGCCGCAGCGGCCGTGGGCTGACAGAGTATGGCGTAAGCACCAGCCAACGCCCGCCCCCTTACGGCCGCTGATCGAGGCGGACTGATTCCCCACCGCGGCCCGCGAAGTTGTGCTGTGCGGGAGACCTTTTCGCGTTCATCGAGGCGCGACCAGTCGGCAGTGCCGCGATCGCTGTTCGCCGCGCTCGACAGATGCAGACAGAGGGTCGCGAGGTGGCGCAACTCCGCCAGAAATAATCGAGGATCCACTGGTTGCCCCAGCATGGCGATGCGCTGCCCTGCTAACGCCCGCGCTACGACGCCGGCGGCTTCGAGGGTGCCATCGGCTGCTTGGTTAGGCCGCGCGGTCAGGATTGACTGATCACAGTGTTTCTGCCCGCCGATCGGGTTGCCGCATATCTGGTCGGGGCCTACCCGAGGCCGCATCGGGGAGTATCGCCGCATGCGGAAACGCATTTGGCAGGAGGGGCATTCGGTGAGCAGGTCCACTTCGTGGGTTCTACAGATCGTTATGATGGGCAGCCGCCACTCCAGCCTCCAGATTCCGTCGCGGGCTAGGCAGATCGGACACGCTTGCGAACCATGCGGCGGAAACCATCCCTGCATGACGATGCGCCGATAGGTGTGGTGACGGCGCGGATCGAGCCCGTCTAGCCGCAGCGGTAGACCGTCGCCGTAGCGGGTCAGTGTCGCGCCTCGCAACGCAGAGCCGTCGGCACCACCGAGTCTGGCTATGCCGTCGAGGGCGTCGCGCTGGGGGCTGACCATCAGAAAAGCCAACGCCGTCGCATCGTCCCCGAGCGCCTTCAAAAGGAGCTTGTGTAGATACGCCGTGCTCAGACCGTTGGCCGTGGCGAGACGCTCCAGGTAGCCATCGAGCGCTTCGGTCGGCCCGAGCTTGGGGCGACTCGGGAGCTGGTTGATCCGCCGGATGTCCACTGGAGCGAAAGCCCGCGGTCGATCGCGCTAATGATCACGTCGTTGGTATAAGGCCTCGCCCATAGTCCAAAAGTAATACTAGTAGGGCAGACTTTAGGGCGAATCCGCCGGTAACTAGAGCGGTGCCCACTCGCCCGAGTCAGAACGAACCGGAACGGGTGGCACGTTGGGAAAGCACCCGCGCAGTCGTCGGAAGCAACATCCGTCGTCTGCGCACCGCGCGAGGTATGACGCAAGAAGCATTAGCGCTCGAGTCCGGCGTGACGCGCAACGTTCTCATCGACGTGGAGCTCGGTAGACGCGGCCTGCTCTACGAGCGGCTGTTCGACATCGCCGAGGCGCTAAAAGTGCCGGTGTTCGACGTGGTCGACACGCGCAATCACTCACCGCGACGGAAGCGCCGCACCCACTCGGGTTGACGATCATGGCAGCGGAACGGGTTGAGCCCGGATTCACCTCACGACCGTCTCGGCGCGAGCCGTGCGCCGACGGGAAAACCTTTACTACGCCCTGGAGCCGGCCGATTTAGCGACCGCGTGCATCTGGAAGCCTCAGACATGAACTCGCACTCGCGCAGAAGTCCCTGGAAACCACGGCCCATCGACATAACGGGACCGAGAACCCTGCCCGTCGGTGTCAAACCCCTGCCCGGGGAGGCGCTCGACTCGTGGCTGACTACAGTAGCGCGCCATCTCGACATTAATTGGAGCACGCTTCTCAGGCTCACTCTACCGCCGGCGCTCGTCGCGGAAACGCGGAAAGTTTCAAGCCTGAACCTGACGGCACATCTGAACGATGTTGAGCTCCAGTCAATCTCGACCGCCACCGGGGTCACTCCCGATGATATTCAGGCATTGACGTGGCACCGGTTCGACAACATCGCCGGCAGCGTAGACGCAGAACGGCGCCGGATGCAGATGACCTGGACGTTTGGCAGATCCCGCTATTGCCCAGTGTGCCTGCGACATTCACACGGCCGCTGGCAGCTACAGTGGCGGCTCCCATGGGTCGTCACCTGCCAGCAGCACTCATGCTTGCTCTGCGATAGCTGCCCGACATGCAACCAGACTCAAATCACCAACGATAACTGGCGGGCCCGCGCCCGAGTGCAAACACCGGAATGTTGCCGCTCAGCCTCACGCACAACTCAGCGCTGCGCCACACCGTTGTCCACAGCCCCTACGACAGCACTCGTGCCAGGGCACCCGTTCCTCAGCGCCCAAGCTTTCCTCGCGAACATACTCTCGGGCGAACCGGTCACATTCGGGCTTTACCAGATGATGCCGGCGACGGTCGAACAGTTTCTCCGGGATCTCCGCCTCATGTCGCTACGATTCGCGGAAGCCACGAGCCACGAAACCTTAGAAGAACTAGCACAATTGGACTCCAGCGACGCCTACGACAGTATCGAGATTCGGCAGTGGCGCGCCTTGCCCGGCACCCCGCGAGCAACGCCCGCGCTGGTGGCCGCGGCCGGCATCAGCACCGCCCTCGACATTCTCCGATGCTCGTCTCTGGACGACGCCGCCGATCAATTGCATCCACTTCTAGCCCGGGGGAGGAGTGGCCGTCAGTCGGCAGACACGGGCGATCTGATGACCCACAACCGCAACCCGATGCTCGACGCGGTCACCGTCCGAGCACTCTCCAAGGGGATGAGCCCAACGGACCAGCTCCGATACCGGGCGCACACCCCGCTACCGCGCAGTCCGCAAAAGCTGCCCGCCGCAATGTTTCACAGCATTCCCACCTGCTTGTGGAATGACTGGGCGATCCGAATGCTCCCGACGAGCCGAGCGACCTACGGAGACAGAGAATCGGCTCGGGCAGCGCTTTCCATGCTTCTGATCACCGTCGGCAATCGCACCTCCGAAGCCGACATAGCTCAGCGTCTAGGATTGGGGCGATTCGGGCAGAAGTGGGCGAGGAATGAAGCGATTCGTATCGCAGCGCTCCTCAAGCGGCACGCGTTATGGGCCAATGTCGCGGTCGCGCTCACCAGGCTCTTAGACTATCTCGCTGAGCAGCCACCTCCTATCGACTATGCGCGGCGACGGCGCCTGGACTATCGAAAAATGTTGTCCGACAACGAATGGGCGCCGATCTTCGGCGCAACCGACTTTGGATGTCTCGACCGTGCACACACCGGACAACAGATCCGCACCTGGCTGTTTGAGCGCGTCAGCACGCTGCCGGCAGCGTTAGCGCCCGGCACCGGAAAACTCGACCGCAAGCGAGAGGCCGTCGAGCTGCTCGCCCCACCGATCTCCGGTCGGCTCGACCAGATCGCCCTACAATTTCTCAAGCAACGCAGGGTGATTGACGAGCCCCTGACGTGGTCGCCGCCCCTGTCACTGGTAGCTGATCTCGAACTTCCCGGACTAGATGTCGATAGTCTCAGCATCCAAGATGTTCATCCGCTGATACTCCAGCGATCGCTGTCGATCGGCGAGGCGGCCACCCGATTAGCGGTCGAACCACTGGTTGTTCGCCACCTACTCGAGCGGACGCCGTTGCCCAGGCCGGTCTGCCGCGGGCAGAAGCGACCGGCACCCCAGACACAACTCGAGCGAGCCCGCGAGGGCCTGTCGACCGAAGAATTAGTCCGCCTTCACCACCACGAGAAGTGGACTATCGCAGCGATCGCCCACCACGTCGGCGTCGGGAAAACCGTGCTTAAACAATTGGCCGTCGAGCGCGGTGTCGAGGTCGTGCCAGCACCTGCGCTTCGACGCAAAGCGGACAGCGCGCGGCTAGTCCACGAGCACATCGACAAAGGGCGCACGCTCAAGGACATCGCACACGAGACGGGCGTCAACAGAAAGCTGCTCAGCTCGATGCTCAAAGAACAAGGAGTTCCGGTGCGCCCGGGCCCGACGACGCGCCGTCAAGCGCCGTCGATCACGAAGGAGTGGATCCGCCGCGAACACATTGCCAAGGGGTGCACGCTGACCGACATGGCACTAGAAGCGGGTATGAGCCGGAAGCGGCTCAGCCGGATCTTCGCAGAACTCGGTGTACCCGTGCTCCAGCACCGGCGAAAACCCCCGAAAATATCTATGACCGCGGACTGGATCACACGCGAACACGTCGTCAAAGGGCGCTCGCTAACCGACATGGCGCGCGAAGCCGGCGTCCCACGCAAAGCGCTTGCCCGCTGCGCACGGGAACTAGGAATCAGCGTCGGCCGGGAACTTGAGTTCGATCCAACTACCCCCCGCGCCCGTGAGTGGATGCACACGGAACACGTGCTGAATCGACGCACCCTGACCGACATGGCACACGACATCAACGTCACCCGTAAAACCCTGAGCAAGTGGATGAAAGCCGCAGGCATAACAGTGCACCAGGACCCACGCGTCACCAAGCCAATTACGCGGGAATGGCTTGAACGGGAGTACGTCGAGAAACACCGGACCCTGACCGACATGGCACAAGAAACCGGCGTCAAACCCGCGACGTTGAGCACCAAAGCGAGGCAGTGGGGGATACATATTCAGCGCGGCCCACGGCCCGCCCGATAAGCACATCGCCACAAATACAGTGCAGGCAACTACAGGCCGCGAGCTTCGACCTGCGCCCGTTTAGCGGCGCCACGCCGATGAAAGCGATCGCCCAGCCTGCACTACTAGTAGTACATTGCTTACGTGACTCATCCAGATTATTCCGACGAGCGCGCTACTGACGTCGGCTTGGAACTGCTCGACGAATTGCGTCTCATACTCTTGGAGTGCTTGCTGGTGCTCAAGACCCTGCCTGGCCAAGTCGATCTGAATTTCGTCGACCTGAAATCGCAGATTCTTCTTACGCACCAGACAGCGAAACAGGCGCACCACGCTGCGAGCCTTCTCCATCAAAGGGCCGAGCTCGATGAACGCTGGGGGCAAAACCTGTCCAAACCCAAGGCGGTCTTCGCCCGCCACAACGCGGCCGTACGACACGGCAGCGAACAGCGTCGACCGTTGCCGATGATCAGCGACGAGTTCGAACTACGGCTATGGCGACTCGCCGAGTCCAATAGCGTTGCAGCTCAGGCAGATCAAGGACCAATTAATCGGATCGATTGCTCACCGTCCGGTCGGTCGACCGCGAAACTAGGCGAGGCGTCGGCTACCCTTATGACCCAGGCGTCTCTGGGCGCGACCATTGCCAAGGGTTGGGTTCAACGCCATGCAGGCCGTCAGCGCCGCGTCGAGTCCTTGGCCAGCGCCACCGCGTCTCCCGAGCCGAGCGCGCGACACCTGAATTCCGTGCAGCCACCTGGCTGATTGGCAGGCAAGCGCGGCCGGAATCTCACGAGAAGAAGCCTCCGGGGTTAGGCAACAAGTCGTTGCGCGCGGCAGCAGAAAACTTATTTAGCGGCTCATCTAAGCCAATGATGTCTGTAATTAGCTTGTCGATGCGGCCCTTATCCGATTTGACGCTACTCGACACTTGGCCGTATACCTCGCGAAGTTCCAAGTCGATAGCCTTTCGCCGCCGGCCGATATCGTTGCGCCACCGTTCCACTTCCATGGAATCATCGAGGCTAACAATAAATTAAACTTTCACGGCCTTATTTCGGAGTTGCTCGTACGCCTGAAATGAAACCGGACCATAATAGAACATCGTCGAGCCCCTGCCGGCAAGCTCATTGGCGAGTTGTAATTGAAAATCACGCCGGTCGACTTCGGTATTAAGGAATTCTGCATACGTCGACTGACGCCGGGCTATTTGCGCCGCAGCCGCCTGGTCGGCGCTGTTCGACTTGGCCACAAGATACGACGCGCCCGCTCCAATCAAGGCTCCGAACAGGGCTGCGCCAGCACTGATCAAAGCCGTGTAGAGGACTTGACTCTCTGCGCCGGTGGGACCGCTGCCTCGCCTGCGCTGTAGTCGTGTCCACCACCTTGTTGGCTCAGGCCCGTCAGTTCTCGATTCAGGACGCTGGTCGCCGGATTGCGAATCAGTGGCCGCCGCGTTCTCGGACTCCTCCGGTGAGTTGTCCTGAGTGGCCGGCGTGACGGCACTTGGCGACTCTTCGGAGCCCGCATCGCTCGCCGACGATTCGTGTTCGTCTCGGTCTGACACGCTTCACTCGTTGACTTCCGGCGGCGTTGCTAAACAAAGTGCGCAATCGGTCGCAACCACCATGCGATGTCGCGCGAGGCGCTCGACCCTAACCTAGGCGGCCTAGTCTAGGGCGTATCCGCATCGTCTAAGGCCGACTTCGTGCGAGGAACCGACTCTTCGAGAGACGCTGCACTCCAGCTGGGGTGACCAGGTTGGTCGCGAGCACGAGCGGTAACCCGCTTTCTGTTTAGGACGATGCTCCGCAGTCGATCACCATAGGCCGTATCGGCGACGGACGCGATCGCCCAGCTTCTCAGCGGTGATGGATCCGCAGGCGTAGAGAACCTGGTCCGCACGAGTCACATCGGTGCTATGCGCCCCATCGAGCACACTGCTTTGCCGGGCAGCGCGCACCGCCTTCCAACGACGCTGAATGTCACGCACATCAGTCATCGCGTCACATCGCGCGCTTTTCCGACAAGAACTTGCGGAAATCGAACGGCGTTGGTGTGCCGCTCTTTTCGCCGGCGATCAGTGCCTGCCGAAGCGGATTCAAGCGAATCTCGCGGTCTTCGAACAACCTCAGTGCGGCACCTACGACGTCGCTAGCCGAGCGGTATCGGCCCGAGGCGATCGCGTCTTTGATGACAGCACCGAGATGCTCATCCAAGCTGAGAGAGATGTTCTCGACCATGCGTAATGACGCTACCAACTATTGGAATAGCTTGGGACCTGCCTAGTCGTCAGCAGGTCGAACATTCAGCCACGGGTTAGACGGTCGGCGTCGCGAACCAACTGCACCTGCCGCATTGGCGTAAGCAGTGCTTATCGGTAACCGGGGCAGAATGATGTGCGCACTGGACCTCCTCGATGCAGTCGAAGCAGTCCAAGCAGGTTCGGGAGTGCCCTACGATGGAACAGATATTTGGTTCAAAACGATAGGTTCAACATGCCATCGGTGTT
>CAWFRR010000004.1:0-572377 GCA_963818285.1 uncultured Actinomycetota bacterium | reverse complement strand
GGTCTTGGGCGGTAGTGACCAGGCGTTCGGGGGTCGACTCGTCGGCGTTGTCAGCGGCGATCCCTATCACCCGGTCTTGGCCACCCAGCGCGGCGGCGGTCTTCTCCACTTCGGCGCCCCGGCCCGACAGGACGACGCATGCATTTTCGGCGAGCAGGGATTGAGCCGTAGCTAATCCGAGGCCCCTGCTGCCTCCGGTGACTACGTAGGCGTGGTCTTTCAGACCCAGATCCATGTGGTTCCTCCGATGGCGATGACCGACTGGTGGTGGGCGCGCCGGAATCTCATCTCACTGTGTGATTTCGAGGCTGAGGTGGGAGACGAAGAGCCACTCGCCGTCGACTTTGCGGCAGCCGTATATAGCGTCTTGGGTGTCGTGGAGACTGTCGCCGGCCAAGTGGCGTAGTGATGTCTTGATCGTCGCGAGGTGGTCGCCGTAGAACACCACTTCGCTGCTGTCGATCTCGGTTTTGTCTACCCCGGTGGATGCCCCAAATTCAGTGCTGTACAACGTGGCCCGACCTTCCGGACTGTTGATTACTTTGTGCAGGGTCTGGGGTTGTCCAATGTCAACGGTGAACAGCGCCGGGAACCCCCAGAAGGATGGCACCCTCTCCAATTGGGCGCTCTGACATGCGTCGCAGTAAGCGCGGTAGCGGTCGTTGATCTCTTTGGCGTCCTCATCTTTACTCATCGGGGCGACTCCTCGTTGTCGGGATTGTTCGATCGGCAGGCCCGCTGTGTCTGCGGTCGACGAATCGGTCTGTCCACACGGTAGCCACCCCGCTGTGGCGAAGTCACTGTGCTGAAGCACAGCAAACCGTCTTTACGCTTGGGCGCCAGCGCCGGCGTCAGGTCGACCCGGTTACCTCTGGCGCCTCTACCGCCAACACCACCTGAGCCAGCCACGTGTTGTCGGCGAGAGATCGTCCGGTCAGTTCGGCAAAGCGGCGAAAAGCGGTGGTAAACGACGGTGTTGCGGTGGCAATGCATCTCGGCGGCGGTTGCAGACACGGATTGGCCCCGCCGTAACCAGGTGCGCACGGTTTCTATGAGCAACTCGCGGCGCTCCGGTGGCAGTGCGAGGACGGGACCCAAGGTGGCAGAAACCACTGTGGTGGCGGCGTCGGGTGAACTGGCCATCAGCACGGACAGGACGTCGCGGTTGTAGCGGATAGTGGGCCGGGTGGCAGAGCACGCTCGTGCAGCGACTTGCGCCTGGGTGCAGGCCTTAACGCATTCCGCGACCGCGGGGAACGGGCTGCTTAAGCCGATCCAGACCGGTAGACGCGCGGCGATCTTGACTGCGAGGTCGTCAAGTGCGCTACCGCGGTTGCGCCGGAACGACACGACGCCGAGTTGGGCGCGCGGCTTCAACCGAAACCAGGCTTCTTCGACCCCCGGGTGTGCGGCGACGAGTGCCTCGATGTCGGGTGTCGCGTCCTCGGCCGAATGATCCCGGACGGCGACCGTCGCGATGACGGCGAACTCACCTGCCCGCGGAAGGCCCAATGCCGTCACTGCATCCCAAAACGCCGCCCCGACAGTGGAATCCCCGCCGAGCACGGTGTCGAGCATGGTGGCCCTGATTTGTTCATTGCGGCGGGCGTCGCGGATCTCGATCTCGCGGTAAACCGCGTGTGCGCGGCGCGAATACGCGTCCATAACCGCGAACAGGGATGGTGTGGCGGCTATGAGGGCGGCCATGTGCTTCTCGTTCCCGGACGCCAGATCCGCAACTGCCTTCCAGAGGATGGGCACTCCCGAGACGGTAGGCCTGCAGAAGACTGGTCAACGTGATCCCGTCATCGGCACGCTGATGCATTATTTTCTCGAGAGCTTCGGGTGTGGGTTCGGTCCCGCCGCCGACGAGGTTGAAAACCTCGTCGACGTAGGAAGCGATGTTCTTGCGAATGTTGCTGTCGGACAACCCTTCTCCGGGACGGTACCCCGGTACTTGGCTGCGGAACTCCCGCGCGATCTCCTCCACGATGGCATCCGAACGGGCGCGGGCGCGCTTGGCGAGGAGGGCCAGTGACGCTGCGGTGACACGAAGCGATGGTAACTGTCGGCAGCGGCTTGTGCTCGAACACAAGTGAGCGCGGTGAGCTTTTGGGCTCGGGTTCGTTGTATCCCGGGTGGCGGCTCAGCATCATTGGCCAGCATGACTGACGACAGTGTGGAAATGGTGGTGCTCGTCCACGGACTGTGGATGACGCCGCTTGAGTGAGAAGACTGGCTAGCCCGTTACAGTGCACGCGGAATCCGGGTCCTCACACCGGGTTATCCGGGTATCGCCGGAGGCACCGCAGGAGTCGCGGCACTGCGAGAGGATCCGTCGCCGCTGGCCGATCTCGGCGTCCGCGAAGTGATGGATCACCTTGTCGACGTGGTCAGCGGCTTACCGAATCCGCCGATACTGATGGGCCATTCCTTCGGTGAGTTCGTGCAACTGCTGCTGGATGCCGGCTACGGCCGGGCGGGTGTCTCCATCGACGGTGCCGCCGTCAAAGGGGTAAAGGCTCTGCCGTTCAGCGAGATTCGTGCCACCTTTCCGGTGCTGAAGAATCCGGCAAACTTGCGTCGCACGTCCCTATCACGCCTGAGCAATTTCACTATGCCTTCACCAACACACTCACCGAGGAGGAGTCTCGGGTCGCTTACGACCGCTACTCGGTTCCGGTGCCTGCGCGGATCCTGTTCCAAGGCGGCTTGGCCAGCGTGACCCACGGGGCGGCGACGACCTATAACTTCGCCAACGATGACCGGGCGCCCCTGCTGTTCATCTCCGGCGGCCGCGACCATATCTTGCCACCGGCCGTGCAGCACAGAACTACACCAAAAACGCTAATCACTCGTCTGCGATCACTGCCTACAAGCTGTTCCCCCAGCGAGACCACTTCACCTGCGGTGCACCGGGATGGGAAGAAGTCGCCGACTTCGCCTTGAATTGGGCCCTGGAACCAACGCCCGGCGAAATAAGCTAGATCTCCCGGCCAGCCAGCCAAGACGAAAGCGATACCGACATGACAACTGTCCGTGACGCCATCCTCGATTGTTCCGGTGCACGGACTTGACCACTTGGTTCGGTAATCCGGCTCGTCGGAATTGCTCTGCTGCAGAACTTTCCAGAGGACTTCCGCTACTTCCTAGGATTGCAGGAAATGATCCCGGTCGGCATGGCAGACGCTTACGCCCAAGTCACGAGGCGTGCCGCCGATCGTCAACCTGCACACCGCTCCCGGGCATGGGTAACGCCCAGGGCCAGATCTACAACGCCTATGTGAACAAGACGCCGCTGATCATCACCGCAGGAAACCAGCGCCGCAACATGCAGAACCAGTACTGTCTGCTCACCAACCACGAACCCACCACGGTGCCGAAGCCATTTATCAAATGGGCCGCCGACCCGCCATCGCGAGTGAATCCCCGCGGTGCTGGCGCGTGCCATCCACCTTGCCACCACGCCGCCGATGGGGCCGGTGTTCGTCTCGCTGCCGATGGATGACATGCCGATTGAACCGACGACTCCCAGACTCGCCGATATCGCGGTGGTGCGCGACCGCACGTGACCCACGCAGCGGGTTTCCCCACCGAGTTGGCCGAGCAGGTCGGCGCGCGATTGACGCCGCCAGTCGCCGGCAATTGTCGTCGGCGGCGACGTCGACCGTTACGACGCGTGACGCGGTGATCGATCTGGCCGAACGCACCGAATCACCCGTGTTCACGGCCCCGCTGACCGGCTGGAGCGGATTCCCGGACAATCACCGGCTCTATCACGGCGCGCTGCCGCCGGGTGCAGGCTGGATTTCGGCAATCTGACCGGACACGATCTCATCCTCGCGATCGGGACCTCGGTATTCCGCTATTACCCGTTGGTGCCTGGGCCGTACTTGCCGGAGGGCGCCAGCCTGATCCAGATCACCAACGATCCCGACGAAGCCGCCCGCGCCCCTGTCGGGGACGCGATCGTCGCCGATATTCGGAGCGCGGCAGGGCTCTGGTGGCAGCTGCGAAGCCGACCCAACGGCCCGCCCCTGCGCCCCGCGCCGCGATCCCCGGTATCGAATCCGGGGAGGCACCGCTGAAGCCGCAGCTCTGTGGACGGCCGTCGGTCACGCCGCACCCGCGGACACGTTGTGGGTCAGCGAGGCCGGCAGCAACGAGGTCGCCCTGACCGAACAGCATCCGGCCGGGCCATCCGCTGTCGCATCTGTCGGCGGCAGGCGGCGGACTTGGGCTGGGGCCTTCCGGGATCCGTCGGCGCCCAGCTCGCGGCTCCGGATCGTCCCGTTGTGGCGTTGATGGGGGATGGCTCCATCCACTACGCGATCACCGCGCTGTGGAGCGCGGCGCGCTACAAGATCCCGGTTACCGTTGTGGTCGCGTCCAATGCCGAATACGGCGTGGTCAAAGAGTTTGGCGTCTGGGAGAAGACGCCGAACGTTCCTGGCCTCGACGTGCCCGGGCTGGACGTCGTGGCCACCGCCGCCAGCTACGGCGTCGACGCCCACGAAGCGCACAGCACCGACGAGGTGTTCCAGTTGGTCAAAGACGGCATCGCCGACCGCGACCGGCCCACTCTCATCAACGCGCGGACCCTTCCCGTCGCGGGTGGATTCGGGAGCGAGGAGGATTGCAATGGATGACAGCATCGTCTCGGCTTTCGCTGCGGCGCTGCGTGGCCCCGGCGCGGTGGCCACGGATTCCGCCACCCGAGCCGAAAAGTGAAAGGACTATTGGGGTTTCGGTGCACAGCCCGGTCTGGTGCTGCGCCCGCACACCCGCGACGAGGTCGTCGCGATCGTGAAAGTTGCCGCCGAGCATAATGTCTCGCTGGTCACCCGCGGGGCAGCCTCGAACTGCAGTGCCGGAGTCATGGCCGCCTCGGACCGGGCTGTGATCGACCTGACGAAAATGAATCACGTTCTCGACATCGACCCGGCGGCTCGCACCGCCCGGGTGCAGCCCGGCGTCATCAATTCCGATCTGCAGGAGCAGCTAAGCCCCGCACAAGCTGGTGTTCTCACCGGACCCCGTATCGGCGCACCTAGCGACAGTCGGCGGCAATATCATCGAAAACGCCGGTGGCCCACACGTCTTCAAATACGGCGTCGCCTCCCCAACCACGTACTCAGCGTTGAGGCGGTCCTGGCCGATGGCACCGTGATGAACCTCAGCGCGGGTGACGACGGCCCGGATCTTCTCGGGCTGCTGATCGGCTCCGAAGGCACCCTGGCGATTCTCACTGAGGCGACCGTCGCGTTGCGCCCCATTGCGCCGATAACCCGCAGTCTGATGGGCAGCTTCGCCGCCGCTCAAGACGCCGCCGAAACCATCTCCGCAATCATCCGGACCGGCACGGTGCCGGCTGCGATCGAATGGCTCGACCGAGCCAGGCATCAACGGCCTAGAGCAGTTCACTCCAGACCGGTTATCCCACCGATGTCGATGCGATCGTCCTGATCGACGTCGACGGGACTGCCGCCGAAGTCGACCGCGACGGCTTCGTAGTCGAGAAAGTATTGCGAGAACACGCCATAGAGGTGCGGCGCGCGGATGACGATGATGCGCGTGCCAAGCTCTGGTACGGACGCCTACACGCACCTGATGCCGTACTGCACAGTGGTAAAGGCTTTTTCATCGGAGACGTGACGGTTCCCCGCCAGCACATCCCGGAAATGCAACAGGCAATCCAGGACGCCGCCGCTCGGCACTCCGACGCGCTGCTGTTCATCATGGTCGCCGGCCACGCCGGAGACGGGGACCTGCACCCGACCACCTTCTTCGAGCAGGACAACCCCGATGCGCCCGCCGCCCTAGAGGCCGCCAACAACGAAATCATCCACGCGGCACTGAAACTGGGCGGCACCATCACCGGCGAGCACGGTGTCGGTACCGAGAAAATCCAATTCATGACCAAACGCTTCACCCCGACAGAGATCGCGGCCCAACGCGTCCTCAAGCAGGGTCTTCGATCCCGCAGCAGCGCTTCAATCCCGGCATCATGCTGCCCGAGGTGTCACCGGAGGAACCCGCGCTGCCCTCCTTCGAGGCTGCCGTGCGCGCCGCACTCACCCGTCAGCCGGGTTCGGCTGCACAGGCCGACGGCGACGACACCACGGTCGAGATAAACGCCGGCAACTTGAACCTGGTGGTCGGCGCCGCAGTCACCCTCGAGGAACTGTCGAAGAAACTCGACGAGCAAGGCGTGACGTGCCCCGCCATACCCAGCCGAGAAACCTGAACGCACTGTCGGCGAACTGATCGCCAACGCTGCAGGCGAGGAACGCCTAGAAGTACGCCACGGGCTGCTCGGCCTCAACGTCGTCCTTCCCGACGGCGCCGCCGCGGCCCGCTTCGGCGGGCAGAACATGAAAGACGTCGCCGGCTACGACACCAAACGTCTATTCATCGGCGGCCACAACGCCTTCGGAACCATCAGCAGCGCTGTCTTCAAAATCGCGGTCGCCCGGTAACACCGCAACTGCGATGGACGGACTCATGTCTTGGCAGATGCACGCTATCGCTACCTATGGGCGCCTCATACATCGAGACCCGTACCTACGCGACGCCCCAACAGCGCGCGCGCCTACCTCGAGCGGCCCAAGAAAGCCAGCGAACCACCCTCGCAACTGGCCAAGTCCGCTCGTTACCAGTTGACCCGTGACGCCATAAACGGGTTCGACTGCTACACAGTGCAAGCCAGCAGCGGCCTGGCCGCAGCAGCCCCGCGGGCGTCGGTGGTCTATGTCCACGGCGGGGCCTACGTCAATCAAATCCAGCGCGCGCACTGGCAACTCGTCCGTGCGATCGCCGACGCCGACCCGGTGCCCGGTACATGTGCCCCTATACGGGCTTGCGCCGCAACACTGTGCCGAAGAGGCGATCGACTTGTTGGGGACCGTCCTCTGGCCGGTGCGACCCCAACACGGGCCTATCTACATCGCTGGCGACTCCTCGGGAGCGGGACTGGCACTGGCAGCTACCCAAGCAGCCATCATCGCCGGGAGCCACCCCGCCAATTGGACTGACACTGATCAGTCCCTGGCTTGACATCGCACTTACTAATCCTTCCATCGCCACCTTCGCCAAACGCGACCCGTGGCTGGCGGTTCCCGGGCTGCGCGAGTGCGGCCGCGTCTTGGCCAGACACCTACCAGCAGACGACAGCCGAGTCAGCCCCATTCACGGTGAGCTGCATGATCTTTCCACCGATCGACCTCTACGTCGGCGACCGCGACATCTTCGTCGCCGACTGCCGTCAACTGCGCGACGGTATCGGCAACGACCACATCACCTACCACGAGCAACCCGGAGCAATTCACGTCTACCCACTGCTACCAGTGCCCGAAGCCAAGCCTGCTCGACATGCGCTGCTCAGCCACATCCAAGCCACCATCAACGCGCCAAGCCATGACGATGACCGCCGCCATAACCTCCAGTAGGCCATCCTGATGAGCCTCCGCAGATCGCCTTCCCGCATACCGCTCAAGAGCTGAAAATTTGCGCTTCACAACGCTGGTGGCGCTGCCCAATCTGGCCGAAGGCCTGTTCGGCGACCGCCGGCCCACAGTGACCGCTGTGCTGAACCGAGTCGGTGTCGCGCGCCGCGCACACCGACTGCTCACGGCCACTGCATCGCCGCTACGGCGACGGACCTATTTGGGTGAAGGTCGGAGGCAAACAAACACTAATTGTCTTTGGCCCCGATCAGATTCGCTTTGTTCTCTCCCACGCGCCGGAGCCTTTCGCCTCCGACCCGGAACCCAAGCTCTCAGGGATGAAGAAATTTCAGCCGCACGCCTTGACCATATCTCAGAGGCAGCCATTGGGCCGCACCGCCGACGATTTACCGACGACGTCCTATCACACGCCACCGGCAGCGGCGCGATCGCGGACCGATGCGACACCGTCGCGCGTGAAGAAGCCCTGGCTATCCCCCATAACCCTCGACTGGTCACAGTTTCACGCTGCAATACAACGCATCTCGCGACGAATCATTCTCGGCGACAGCGCGACCGAGGACGTAGAGATTTCGGCGCAACTGGCGACGCTCATGACTAAGGCCAACCCTCCCGGCAAGGGAGATCCGGAGCTTTACAGCACATTCCTGGCCGCACTGGACCGCTACGTACAAGCCGCAGAAGCCAACAGTTTGGTCGGACATTTCGCCGCGGCACCCGCGAGCGACGTCACTCATCCGACCCAGCAAGTCATCCACTGGATGTTCGCGATGGGTGACACCCTGGCCATCAGCCTCTGGCGTTGCCTGGCGCTGCTCGCCACTCACCCTGCCATTCTGGCCAAGGCGCAGATCGGAATCGGCGAACCTAATAGCCACGACTACCTCGTTGGCTGCTTATCCGAAACGATGCGGCTATGGCCCAGCACACCCGTACTGGCGCGAACCCTGACACGGGCCACAGAGTGGGACGGCGCGACAGTTCCCGAAGGCACTCAAGTCATGATCGTCAACACGTTTAACCACCGCGACATCAGCCGGTTCCCCGATGCCGACCACTTCAATCCCACCGCCTGGACCGAAGGATCCGCCAAATCCTCGTGGTCCTTCAATTTCTTTAGTCACGGCCCCCAAGGATGCCCCGGGGCCGACCTTGCGCTGCAACTTGGCGCCGTCGTCCTGACTGCATTACTGAGTGCGTGCAGTCCGGCGGCTACCGGAATCAAACTCGACCCACAGAACCGGTTGCCATTGACGCTTGACCACTCACGCCTGCAGATTCGACTGACGCCCCGACATCAAAGGCCCCGGTAGCCTTGAAAACCACTTAATGGGTCTGTCCCAAATATGCCCACAAAAGGCTGGCCAGAGCCTTGTGGCCCTGACCAGCTTCCCTCGGTGGAGCTGCCGGGAATCGAACCCGGGTCCTACGGCATTCCCTCAAGACTTCTCCGTGCGCAGTTCGCTATGCCTCTACTCGGATCTCCCGGTCACGCAAACAAGCCGAGATGACGATCCCAGTCGCTGTTTGATGTCCCTACAGGTCCCGCGACCGAACCCGTAGGTTTGTCCCTCTAGCTGATGCCAGGGTCCGGGCCGAGGGCGCTCCCGGTCTGACAGACACGCAGTCGCTTAGGCAGCGAGTGCGTAGTCGCGCTGTGTTGAAACGGCGCTTATATGGTTGCAACGACGCTTACGGTGGTCTCTTGCCTGCACCGGCACGCTTCCCTTGATTCGATGCGCGAAGTCGAAACCGTTCAGCCCCTCGCACCCCTGCCGATTTTCGGCAAGACACCCCATTGTACGCGCTTTCCAACGGCAGGTCAGCGACCATTCATCCCGGTTCAGATCACGAAATTGAGACGCTCGACGATGCGCGCACCGACCTCGGTGTCGCCGCCGAGGTCGACACCGGCGGTGTCGTCGGCGCGTCCGCCGGCCAATCGAGCCAGCAGCAGACCATCGAGGCGAATCGTCGAGGTCGGTTCGAGCCCGCCGAAGTCGTCGACCACCTGCGCGCGCTCGTCGACGGCAACCCGGATGGTCCGCGCAAGCGGGCCCGTCAGTTCGATGGCGACTCGCGACCCTTCGGGTGCTTGTCCGAGTTTGCCCACGACGTATCCCATCGTCGCGGCGATCTCATCCAACGACTGCTGCGCTGCCGGCCCACCGAGATCGGCCTCGGGCGACGGTGCACCCATGCCGTCCCGGATGTCCTGCTCATGCATCCAGCAGTCGAAAAGCCGCACCCGCATGAACCTGCCGAGACTCTCGAGGCCAACCGGGGTCGGAGTCGGCGCATTCCACTCGTCGACCGACATGGCGGTCAGGCGCTCGTGGCGCTCGGCGGTGATTGAGCGGAACCGTTGCAGCAGAGCATCTCCGGACTCGGAACTGAGGTGACGAACCCAGGCCTCGTTGGCCTCGCCGACGCCGTTGCGGACGTGGTCCAGCGTCGACAGATCGATGTCGGCGTCCGGTGCAGCGATCCCCTGCAACGACGATTCGGTGCCGATCATGTGGGCGACGACGTCGTGGACGCACCATCCGGGCAGCGGCGTCGATGTTTGCCACTGCTGCTCCGACAATCCGCTCAACAGCTCATCGAGGCTGTCCCAGGTGCTGAACAGGCCCGACAACACCTCGGGCTTGTCGAGGATGGTGACCGGTCGCGACATGGTCGAATCCTAAGCCGATCAAGGCCGCTCAGGGATCGACCTTGATGAGAAACAGACCGAACACCGCGAGACCGAAGCCTGTCGGTATCGACCACGCGGGGGCACCGAGCGCGGTGACCCACAGCCCGAGACCAACACCGACCAACGCGTGGACGACACGGATGACAAGAGACGGCCGCCGTCGCAACGCGGACGTCAACACCGGCCAAGGCACCACCCGCTGTATTCGCCAGAGGGAGACGATCAAGCCCGCAGTGATCAGGCCTGCCACGACGCGCTGCTGCGTCGTCGCGTAACCGTCAGCGGCAGCGACCCCGGCGATCACGGCCGCCACACCGAGCACGAGGGTGATGACGGCCGCGCGGCTCAGCATTTTTGACAGAACGACGCCGACGTTCAGCCGGGCCAGATCGCCCAGCATCGGGTCGAGACGCGCGGCGCCGAGTAACCCCTCCAACGCACGGTCGAGCTTGCCGCGGCTGAGCCGATTGATCGACAAATTGTGCAGAGCCTCGGCGTTGTCCGGGTCCAGCTCCAGCACCCGTTGATAGGCAGCGGTCGATTCCTCGATGCGGCCAAGTCGCTTCAGAATGAGACCCCGCAGAAACAGCGAGCTGGTGAACGCCGGGCTGAGCCGCAGCGCCTCGTCGACGACGACGAGCGCAGACCGGTATTCCCGGGCGTCGTGTAGTAGCCGTGCGTAAAACCAATGTGCGACAGGATCGTTGGGATGGTCCAGCGCCGATCGCCATGCCAGCATCAGCGCCTCGTCGCTGCGTCCGAGGCCGTCGAGCGCCAGCGCGTAGATTCGCATCGTTGCCGCGTCCGACGGCTTGATCGACAATGCGGCGCGCGCGCTCTCCGCGGCGCCGGAGTAGTTCTCCAGCCGCAGTTCTGCGTCGGCGTAGACGGCAAGCAGTTCGGGGTCGTTGGGGTTTTGCGACAGGTACTGACGCACCACGTCTCGAGCGCGTTGGTAGTTCCCCGTCTCGATGTAGGCCCGGGCGATGTTGACCGCATCCGCCTTGCCGTCTGTGTCAGCTCCAGATGTCACCGAAACTTCCTGCGGCGCAGATACTTCGCCAGGTCGTCATAGGTGCCTTCACTGTTGCTGAACTCGACGACGTTGCGGGCGGTCTCGAACCAAGGGCCGGCGCTTGGTCGGATCTGCGCGATGGCGGCGTCGACATCGGTCATGGTGACCGGGCGTACCTGCCCGCTGCGCACCGAATCGGCCATCGCCAATTGCGTGGCGGTGTCGCAGACGTGGGCGAGGTCGGCGCCCGAAAAGCCTTCTGTGCGTTTGGCGATCGACGTGAGATCGATTCCCGCCAGTGGACGATCCCGCAAGTGAAATTGTGCGATTGCAGCCCTGGCTTGCGCGTCGGGAAGGCCGACGAAGATCATCCGGTCAAATCGACCGGGGCGACGAAGTGCCGGATCGACATCCCACGGCGCATTGGTTGCCCCCAGCACGTAAACCCCGTCGTTGTTGGACGTAGCCGAGTCAAACTCTTCCAGAAGACTGTTGACGACGGTGCGAATTCCGGAGTTACCACTCAGCGCAGAACGCTTGTGGCCCAACGCATCTATCTCGTCGAAGAACAATACGCACGGAGCGTTGCGACGCGCGGTGTCAAATACCGCGCGAATGCTGCGCTCGCTTTCTCCCAACCACCGATGCAAGACGTCGGCGATGCCGACCTGGTAGAAATTCGCGCCCAACTCTCCGGACACGGCTTTGGCAATATGGGTCTTACCGCAGCCGGGTGGCCCATAGAGCAACAGGCCCCCGCGCGCGGATACCTTGAAGGCCTTCATCAGGTCGGGGTGCTGAATCGGGCCGAGCAGCGAAAGCTCCAGCTGTTGCTTGACTTCCGCCATCCCTGCGACATCGTCCAGACGCACCAGGCTGCGCTGCACCACGTCGAAGTCGTCCTCGTTGACTACGTCGGCCGGCGCCTCGACAAATGCAGGTTGGACGATATCGGCAACCTCCTTCTCTGCGCTCGACCAGTCGAAGGCATCTTTGGCCGGTACCGCCTGCTCACCCGTCGGCGCCCCGGCGAGTGCCGCGCTGCAGCGCGCCAGCAACGCCAGCGCGTCGGCATTGCCGGCGTCTTGGGTCAACGCCGCAGTGCAATGTCCGAGCGCTTCCACGTGGCGCCCCTGATCCGCGAGCAGCTTCGCCAGATGGAGCCGCAACTCGATCGCATCGGGACTGCGCTCGACCGCGGTCGACAACTCCCGAATGACTGCGTCATCGCTCACGGCGTCTCCCTCGACGAACTGTTCTTGCACACCAGACGATCGTAAGTTGCCGCGAGGAGGTCAGGCAGCGGCGATCATGCTGACCGATACCGCGGCCAGCAGCATGCCAACAGCCTGCCAGCGAGTCAGCCGCTCGCGCAGCACGATGATCGCCAGAACAACCGTCGTCGCCGGATACAGCGAGATCAGGATGCTGGCCAACGACAGCATCCATTTCTGGATCGCCAACAGCATGCTGACGTTCGCGCAGGTGTCGAGCAGCGCCGCGAGGACCGCCAGCCGCAACGGCGTCGTGGACGGAAGCTGCAGGTTCTTGCTCGCCGCGGCCACCGCAACAACGAGCACGGTCGCCGCGGCGCGGGCGAAGAACAGCGGCCACATCCGGCAGACCACCGGCGCCTGGTGCAGCAGAACGAAGTCCAGACCGAACGCGACGCCCGACCCGACCGTCAGCCAGGCGACCTTGCTGGTGAATCTGTGCTTGCGGACATCTTCATCGTCCGGCGATTCCCGGCTGACCAGGATCACCGCGAACATCGCCAACACCACGCCAACCGCCGCAGTCGCTCCCGGTCGCTCGCCGAGCGCGACGCCGACCGCGACCGGAACAGCCGCATTCAGCAACGCGGCCAGCGGTGAGACCACCGAGATCGGTCCAGCGCTCACGGCCGCGTAGAACCAATAGACCCCGATCGCCTGGCTGATGCCGTACAGGGAACCCCACAGCACGGCGCCCGAATGGATCGGTCCGCCGGCGGTGATCGCCAGCACCCCCAGCAACAGCGTGGCAAGCGGGTACGTCACCAGCATGATGCGCAGCGCAGCCGCGCGCCGGGAAGCTACACCCCCGACGAAATCACTGACGCCGTAGCTGACTGCGGAAAGCTGGGCGTAGGTCGCCCCGATCAGCTCATGCCCTTGGATCGCCTGCCCAATTCACGAATCACTTCGCGTTGGGCGTCACGCTTGGCCATGTCCTGCCGCTTGTCGTGTGCTTGCTTACCGCGCGCTAATGCAAGCTCCACCTTGACTTTTCCTTCGAAAAAATACAGCGACAACGGAACGAGCGCGAGGTTACCATCCTTGATTTTGCCGATGAGTACATCGATTTGGTGCCTGTGGAGAAGTAGCTTCCGGTTGCGGCGCGGCTCGTGGTTGGTCCAGCTGCCGTGGTGATACTCCGGAATGTGCAGGTTACGCAGCCAAACTTCGCCGTCGTCAACGGTGGCGTAAGCGTCGGCCAGCGACGCCTTGCCGTCCCGCAAACTTTTAACTTCAGTGCCGAGCAAAACCACCCCGGCCTCGAACACATCCAAGATCGAGTAGTTGTGTCGAGCCTTGCGATTGGTCGCCAAGATCTGCCGGGCCGGCCCGGATTTGTTCGGCTTCTTGGCCACCGCTACCGCCGCACGTAGAGGCGCAGCGTGGCATACGACGTCACCCCGGCCATCACGACACCGACCAAGAGCAGCAGCGGCGCGATGTAGAGGATGTCGGCGTAGTCGACCTTGGCGATCAGATGCGCTTGATAGAACTGGCTCAACGCACTATCCAGGAACAGCGCGCGCACCACCAAAAGCCCGACAATCGCGATGACGACACCGAGAACCGCCGCGACGATCGACTCGACCAGGAACGGCAACTGGGTGTACCAGCGCGTGGCGCCGACCAGTCGCATGATGCCGACCTCGGTGCGCCTCGTATAGGCCGCGACCTGAACCATGTTGGCAATCAACAGAATTGCTCCGACGGCCTGGACCAGCGCGACGGCGAAGGCGGCATTGGACAGTCCGTCGAGCACCGCGAAGAGCCGGTCGATCAGCTCCTTCTGATTGAGCAGATGATCCACCCCGGGCTGGCCCTGCATCGCAGCGTCGAATTCGGCGTGCTGCTCTGGGTTTTCGAGCTTGACGATGAACGACGCCGGAAAAGCGTCCTTGCTTGCCAGATCCTTGAACTGCGGGATCTTACGGATGGCGTCGTTGTAGGCGTCCTGGCGGTTGAGGAATCGCACCGACTTGACGTCGCTGCGCTTTTCGATCCTCTCGCGCAACGCTTTACATTCCGGGGTCTCGCAATTCATGTCGTTGGCCGAGATGTCGTTGGTCAAAAAGACCTGCGTCTCGACCCGGTCGAGATAGATGCTGCGCGAGTGGTCGGCCAACCGAACCACCAGCAGACCGCCGCCGAACAGGCCGATCGAGATGGCGGTGGTCAGGATCATCGCGACCGTCATGGTGATGTTGCGACGAAGACCGGTCAGGACCTCGTTGAAAAGAAAGCTGAAGCGCACTTACCGGTCCATCCCGTAGACACCGCGCTGCTCGTCGCGCACCAACCTGCCCAGCGACAGCTCGACCACGCGTTGCCGCATCGAGTCGACGATGTGGTGGTCGTGGGTCGCCATCAGGACCGTGGTCCCGGTGCGGTTGATCCGCTCGAGCAAATCCATGATGTCGTTACTGGTCTCCGGGTCGAGGTTGCCGGTGGGCTCATCGGCGATCAGGACCAACGGCCGGTTGACGAAAGCACGCGCGATGGCCACCCGCTGCTGTTCACCACCGGACAGTTCGTGCGGCAGCCGGGTGGCCTTTCCAGACAGCCCGACCATCTCCAGCACGTCGGGCGTAACCCGGTTGATCACCTCGGGGCGCTTCCCGATCACCTCGAGCGCGAAGGCGACGTTCTCGAACACCGTCTTCTGCTGCAGCAGCCGGAAGTCCTGGAAGACGCAGCCGATGACTTGGCGAAGCTTCGGGATGTGCCGGCCGGGCAGCGTATTGACGTGAAACTTCGAGACCCGGACGTCGCCTTTGGTGGGCGACTCGGCACCCAGCAGCAACCGCATGAACGTCGATTTGCCCGAGCCGGACGGACCGATCAGGAAGACGAATTCACCCTTGTCGATCTTGAGGTTGACGTTGTCCAACGCCGGTCGCGCGGACGACTTGTACTGCTTGGTGACACGGTCGAGGGTGATCATCACGGCTCGCCAGTGTAACCGCGAACGTCAGATGTTCGAACGACGCGGCGCGCTGGCGAGCCAGGCCGCGTCATCGGGGCAGCCCCGGCAACCCGGGCAGTCCGGGTGCGGGCGCCGGTGCTGGAGCGGGGCTCGCGGGCACCTGTTCCGGAGATGGTGAGGGCGTCGTCGTGCCAGGACCGAACGGCGGCGGCAGCACCGGGAGCTGGATCAGCGGCGGCGGTGTCGTTGTCGTCGGCGGCGTGGTCGGCGGCGTCGTGGTCGGGATGGTGGTCGTCGGGGTCTCGTAGGTGGGCTGCTGCACGCGGGTGCGTGGCACCCAGGTGTAGTTGGGGTCCGGAACGTAGCCGGGCGGCACGACTTGCGGCGCCGCCGGCGGCGGGGGCGGTTGTGGCCGGTAGGTGTTGTAGGTCCACCAGGTCGCGAAGAACGCGACGATCAACACCAGCGTCGAGGTCCGGATCCGCCCGCCGAGAATGTAGCTCGGCCAGCGCCGATCCGCATCGCGGTGACTTTCGAGAACGTTGAGTGTGAGCTTCATCAGCGCTGAACCGGATCGCGGGATTTTTCGTACTCTTGCTGTTCGGCCGCCGCCGCCTCGACACCCGGGCCGCCGACTACGCCGACTTTCGCGTCAGCAGCAGTCACGATGCCCGCGCGGGCCAACGCCCGGATGACCAGCACACGCAGCTGGCGGCCGGCTTCGAACTGCTTACCGGGCAGAGTGCGGGCCACCATCCGCAGGGTGACGGTATCGACTTGGATGCTTTCCACACCCATCAAGGTGGGCGCATCCAACAACAACTGACCGAGGACAGGATTATCCAAAGCGTGCTCGCACTCGGCGCGCAGCACCTCGCCGACCCGGTTGAGGTCGACATGGGTTGAGACCGGGATGTCCACCACTGCGCGCGCCCAGTCCTTGGACTGGTTGACTGCCTGGACGATCTGGCCGTTCGGAATGGTTAACACCTCGCCATTCGGAGAACGCAGCCTGGTCACCCGCAACGTCACATTCTCGACCGTGCCGCTGGCTTCGGTCGTCGACACCACGGTCAGTGTGACCAGGTCACCGAAGCCGTATTGCTTCTCGACGATGATGAAGAACCCCGCCAACAGATCCCTGACCACCTGCTGAGCGCCGAAGCCGAGCGCGGCACCGATCACGGTCGCCGGCGCAACCCAGCCCTTGACGGAGAAGTTGAGGACGTCGGCGATCTGGACCATGCCCCAGATCGCAATGAGGACAATGGACACCCACTGAACAACCGACGCCACTGCCTGCCGGTGCTTGCTCGCCTCCGAACGCACCAATGCATCGCTCTCGACGAAACGTTCGTCGAGTTGCCGGGCTATTTGATCGGCGATCCAGGAGACAAATCGGATCGCCAGTATCACGACGATCACCAGCATCATCACCCGCAGACCGCGGGTGATCATCCATTGCCCGATCACGCCGTGCCAGAAGTCGTGCCAGCGCTGCGCCGTGTCGATCGCTAAATACGTTGTTTTAGTCGTCATCTTTTCGATTGCGCCACCGGATTCCCGCTTCCAGGAATCCGTCGATGTCTCCGTCGAGAACGGCCGCCGGGTTGCCCACTTCGTACTCGGTACGCAGGTCTTTGACCATCTGATACGGGTGCAGCACATACGACCGCATCTGGTTACCCCAGGAGCTGCCGCCGTCACCCTTCAATGCGTCGAGCTCGGCACGTTCTTCTAAACGCTTGCGTTCCAATAACTTTGCCTGCAGAACGCGCGTCGCTGCCACTTTGTTCTGAAGCTGCGACTTTTCGTTCTGACAAGTCACGACGATACCTGTCGGGATGTGGGTCAGGCGAACCGCCGAGTCGGTGGTGTTCACCGATTGGCCGCCCGGACCGCTGGAGCGGTACACGTCAACCCGCAGATCGCCCTCTGGAATTTCGATGTGATCGGTGGTTTCGACCACCGGCAGTACCTCGACTTCAGCGAACGACGTCTGCCGGCGGTTCTGGTTGTCGAACGGGCTGATTCGCACCAGCCGGTGGGTGCCCTGCTCGACGGACAGCGTGCCGTAGCCGTAGGGGGCGTGCACGGCGAACGTCGCGCTCTTGATCCCGGCTTCTTCTGCGTAGGACGTGTCGAACACCTCGACGGGGTATTTGTGTTGCTCGGCCCACCGGATGTACATCCGCATCAGCATCTCGGCCCAATCGGCGGCGTCCACCCCGCCGGCGCCGGACCGGATGTTGAGCAGCGCTTCGCGCTCGTCGTATTCGCCGGACAGCAAGGTGCGCACTTCCATCGCCTCGATGTCGGACTGCAAGGCCTTCAGTTCGGCGTCGGCCTCCGCCTTGGCATCGGCGGCGTTCTCTTCGTCGGCCAGTTCGTAGAGCACCGGCAGGTCGTCGAGCCGTTGGCGCAGCCCCTCGACCCGCCGCAACTCGCCCTGAGTGTGGGAGAGCTCGCTGGTGACGCGCTGCGCCCGAGCCTGGTCGTCCCACAACTTGGGATCGGCCGCCTCGTGCTCCAGCTTGTCGATGCGGCCACGCAAAGCGTCGACGTCGAGAACTCGCTCCACCGTGGTCAGCGTGGAGTCGAGAGCTGCGATATCAGCCTGACGGTCGGGGTCCACGCCTGATCACGTTACCGGCCGGGTAACGATGTCAGACGGCGCGACGCCCGATGACGATGCAGCCCGCGGAGCGGGGTGAGGAGGAAGCGGGCAATCAGTTTGAGCTACGCACGCCCTGAGCGGACGTTTAGCATCAAGGATCATGCGCCCCTACCACGTTGCGATCGTCGGGTCGGGTCCCTCGGGATTCTTCGCCGCGGCATCGCTGCTCAAAGCCGCCGACGCCGACGATCAACTCGACTTCGCCGTCGACATGCTGGAGATGCTTCCGACGCCGTGGGGTCTGGTCCGCTCCGGGGTCGCACCCGATCACCCCAAGATCAAGTCGATCAGCAAGCAATTCGAGAAGATCTCCGACGACCCACGGTTTCGGTTCTTCGGCAACGTCGTGATCGGCAAGCACGTCACCGCGACCGAGTTGGCCGAGCAGTACCACGCGGTCGTCTACGCGATCGGCGCACAGGCTGACCGGCCGTTGAACATCCCGGGTGAAGAACTGCCCGGCAGCGTCGCCGCGGTCGATTTCGTCGGCTGGTACAACGCGCACCCGCACTTCGAGGACATCTCGCCCGACCTGTCCGGCGCCCGCGCGGTCGTGGTCGGCAACGGCAACGTCGCACTCGACGTCGCACGCATCCTGGTCACCGAGCCCGACGAGCTCGCCAAAACCGACATCGCCGACCATGCGCTGGAGTCGCTGCGGCCGCGTGGCGTGGAGGAAGTGATCGTCATCGGTCGCCGCGGCCCGCTGCAGGCCGCGTTCACCACGCTGGAGCTGCGCGAACTGGCCGATCTGGAGAACGTCGACGTGATCGTCGATCCCGCGGACTTCGAGAACATCACCGAAGAGGACGCGGCGGCCGTCGGCAAGGTCTGCCGGCAGAACATCAAGGTGCTGAAGGGCTACGTCGGGCGCGAGCCTCGGCCCGGCCACCGCCGGATCGTGTTCCACTTCCAGACCTCGCCGATCGAGATTCACGGCGACGAGCGGGTCGAGAAGATCGTGCTCGGGCACAACGAGCTGGTCACCGACGACAGTGGACGGGTGACCGCCAAGGACACCGGCGAGCGCGAAGAGGTGCCCGTTCAGTTAGTGGTCCGCTCCGTCGGCTACCGAGGCGTTCCCACCGAAGGACTGCCGTTCGACGAGAAATCCGGGACCATTCCGCACAGCGCCGGCCGGATCGAGGGCAGTCGCAATGAATACGTGGTCGGCTGGATCAAGCGCGGTCCGTCCGGGGTGATCGGCACCAACAAGAAGGACTCGCAGGACACCATCGACGCGCTGATCGCCGACCTCACCGCCGCGGCCGACCTGGCCGAGTTTGGCGCCCAGCACTCCGACGAACTCGCCGAATGGCTCATTGAACGGCAGCCCAAAGTCATCACCGACGAGCACTGGAAGCTGATCGACGAGCACGAACGGTCCTCAGGTGAGCCGCACGGCCGGCCCCGGGTCAAGCTGCCCAACCTGGCCAAGATGCTGCACATCGGCCACGGCTGACGCGTTACTCGACCGGCGGCTCGGTTGACTCGGTCGGCTCGGGCGGCTCGGGCTCCGGTGTTGGTGACGCTGAGGGCTCTGGCGGCGCGAAGGCCCACTTTTCGGGGTTGCGCGGCGAATACAGCACCGGCTTGAGCTCCCCTATTGCCGGCCACCGGTCCACATCGACAGTCATCCGCTGGTAGACGGTGAAGTCGCTGACGGTTGACCCGTCGATGACGCCGGTGATCGTGACGTACTGCTCGCCAACGGCGTCCGGCCGTGGGCTGACGCCGGTGATCAGCAGTGTGCCGCTCAACCAGTCACTGCCCTGGCGCTGACGCAACCACCGCGGGGCCAGCAAGCCTGCGCCGAGAGCGACGAGCAACAGCACCGAAAAGATTTCCCACACGACGCCATGGTAGGTCCGTCGACGCCTCAGGCCGATGCAGTCCGATAGTCGGGGTGCCAGTGCACCTGCGTGATGCGTTCCGCCAGTTCGTCGCTGCTTCGTTTCGGTGCGACGCCCTCGGTCACGGCCTGCACGGCGACGGCCTGCGCGATCCGGATGGCCACGTCAGGTGCGTCCGACCACGACGGCAACAGCGGCTGATTCGGATCGGTCAGGGCCGGCGACGCTTCACCGAGGGTAGCCGCGGCGACCCGCATCATCTCATCGGTGACCCGAGTCGCCTGCGCGGCGGTCACGGCGAGCCCCATCGCCGGGAAGATGTAGACGTTATTGCACTGTGCCACAACATGTTCCACGCCGTCACGCATGATCGGCGCGAAAGGAGAACCGGTCGCGATCAACGCCTTACCGTCGGTCCAGTGGTCCAACTCGGCAGGGTGCGCCTCCGCGCGGCTGGTCGGGTTGGAGAGCGGGAAGATGATCGGTCGCGCGGTTTTGCTCGCCACCTCGCGGACGATCGACTCGGTGAACGCACCTGTGGCGGTGGACAGTCCGAGTAGGACGCCGACGTCCACGTGATGCACCACATCGGCGAGTTGAGCCGGGCCCGAGAGGCCCCACCCGGCTGGTCGATTGGCGGGTTGGGCGAAGTCGCGCTGCGCATCCGAGAGGTCCGCGCGGTCGTCGGTGAGCAGACCCACCACATCGACCACCCAAATGCGTTCCCGGCAGCCCTTTCCGACAGCCCTTCGCTCATCATCTCGCGATGAATCATGTCCAGGACGCCGATACCCGCCGAGCCGGCGCCCAGCATGACGACCTGCTGCTCCGACAAGGGACGACCGGCAACTTTCGCGGCGCCGTGCAACGCCCCGACGGTGACGGCGGCGGTGCCCTGGATGTCGTCGTTGAAGGTGAGCAACTTGTCGCGGTAGCGGCCCAGGATCGGCAGCGCGTGTGTGGTGGCGAAGTCCTCCCACTGCAGCAGGACCTCTGGCAGCGCCTTGTGCACCGCGCCGACGAAGCGGTCGATGAACGCGTAGTACTCGTCGTCGTCGATGCGACGGTGCCGCCAGCCGAGGTAACGAGGATCTTGCAGGAGCTCGACGTTGTCGGTGCCCACATCGAGCACGATCGGCAGCGTACGACCAGGGTCGATACCGCCGATCAGCGTGTAGAGCGACAGCTTGCCGATCGGAATGCCCATCCCGCCGATGCCCTGATCTCCCAGACCGAGAATGCGCTGCCCGTCGGTCACCACGATCACGTCGACCTCACGATGCGGCCGGTTGTGCAACACCTCGTCGAGACAGTCACGATCGGCGTAGGACACGAACAAACCCCTTGGCCGCCGGTAGATCTCGCTGAAACGCTGGCAGGCCTCGCCCACGGTCGGGGTGTACACGATCGGCAGGGACTCGGGAATGTGGTCCCGCAGCACCCGGTAGAACAGCGTCTCGTTGCGATCCTGCAGGGCGCGCAGGTAGATGTGCTTGTCGAGATCGTCGCGGCGCGTGGAGAACTCGTGCCAGCAATGTGCCGCTTGCTCGTCCTGCGTCTTGACCGCCGTCGGCAGTAGGCCCAGCAGGCCCAGCTCGCGTCGCTCGGCTTCGGAGAAGGCCGTGCCCTTGGTCGTCAACGCATCGGAAAGGAGGGCTTGCCCCCGCTTTTGGTCAGCCATACTCGGGCGTCCCTTCTGCAGCAACCGGCCGCGGTCGCTGCGACGTATGGGAATCATCGCCGATTTTGTAGGCCGCCGCGATCCAAATTTTGCGGGGTCAAGCTCGAGGACATCAACGACAACCTGGAAGCGCTCGGCCGCGGCGACGTGGTGGGGCGCGCGGTCATCGTCTTCGACTGAGGCTTTACTGATGTCATGAGCGACGACGACCTTGCGGTGGCTTTGGCCCTCGCCGGGCAGGCCGACGAGGTGACCCTGGCGCGGTTCGGGGCGGTGGACCTGCGGGTCGACACCAAGCCCGACCTGACACCGGTGAGCGACGCCGACCACGCGGTCGAAACGAGCCTGCGCGAGACGCTGGCCCGCGTCCGTCCTCAAGACAGCGTCCTGGGCGAGGAATTCGGCGGGACGACCGCCTTGACCGGGCGGCAGTGGATCATCGACCCGATCGACGGCACCAAGAACTTCGTGCGCGGGGTTCCGGTCTGGGCCAGCCTGATCGCACTGCTGGACGACGGCGTGCCGCAGGTCGGAGTGGTCAGTGCCCCTGCGTTGCAGCGCCGTTGGTGGGCGTCCGCCGGCGCGGGTGCTTTCGTCGCGGTCGGCGATGCACCGGCTCGACGGCTCTCGGTTTCCTCTGTGGCGCAACTGACTTCGGCCAGCCTGTCGTTTTCCAGCCTGACCGGATGGGCCCAAATCGGCGTGCGGGACCGCTTCCTCGACCTCACCGACGAGGTATGGCGGGTGCGGGCGTTCGGCGACTTCCTGTCGTACTGCTTTGTGGCCGAGGGGGCGGTCGACATCGCCGCCGAGCCGGAGGTGTCGGTGTGGGACCTGGCTCCGCTGGACGTCTTGGTCCGCGAGGCAGGTGGGCGATTCACCAGCCTGGACGGCGCCGCCGGCCCGCACGGCGGCAACGCGGTGGCCTCCAACGGACTGTTGCACGACCAGATCCTGCGGAAACTCTCCGCCGGCTAGCTAAAACGTGTGAACTAAGTAACAGGTACTTCCTATCTTACTCCAGAGTAAGATACATTGATCGCACTGCCCCAACGACCGAGGCTGCATTCATGACAAACACTGTCACCTCCACGAACGGCTCTCGAGACGGCTCCAAGCCGCGCCCCAAGCGCAACGGCAACAAGTCCGCGATCGGCGAGCAAACCCACAAACGCACTGGCATCGACGTGGTGATCGGCCTGCTCACGCCGCTCGTCGGCCAGGAGTTTCTGGACAAGTACGGTCTGCGCGAGCCGCTGAACCGGACGCTGCGCTTCGGCACCAAGCAGGTCTTCTCTACTGTCGGAGCGGCCAATCGTCAGTTCAAGAAGGTCGAGAACCTGCGCGGCGGTCCGACCCGACTGAAGACCAGCGGCAAGGACTATTACGACCTCACGCCCGACGACGACCAGAAGATGATCGTCGAGACGGTCGAGGAGTTCGCCGCAGAGGTCCTGCGGCCGGCCGCGCACGACGCCGACGCCGCAGCCACTTATCCCCCAGACCTGGTCAAGAAGGCCGCGGAGTTGGGGGTCACCGCGATCAACATTCCCGAAGACTTCGACGGCATCGCCGCCGAGCGCTCCAGCGTTACCAACGTCCTGGTAGCCGAGGCGCTGGGCTACGGCGACATGGGCCTGGCGCTGCCGATCCTGGCGCCGGCCGGAGTCGCCGCCGCGCTCACCCACTGGGGCAGCGCCGGTCAGCAGGCGACCTACCTCGAAGAGTTCGCCGGCGAGAACGTCCCGCAAGCCTGCGTGGCGATCGCGGAGCCGCAGCCGCTGTTCGACCCGACCGCGCTGAAGACCACGGCGGTCCGCACCCCGGGGGGCTACCGGCTCAACGGCGAGAAGTCACTGGTTCCCGCGGCTGCCGACGCCGAATTGCTCATCGTGGCCGCCCAACTCAACGGCAAGCCGGCGTTGTTCATCGTCGAGTCGTCGAGCGAGGGCCTGACCGTCCGGGCCGACCCCAGCATGGGTATCCGCGCGGCGGCACTCGGCCGCGTCGAACTCAACAACGTGGCGGTGCCCCTGAGCGCCCGGCTGGGCGAGGACGACGCGACTGACGCCGACTACTCCGAGGCCATCGCGTTGTCCCGGCTGGGCTGGGCCGCGCTGGCGGTCGGCACGTCGCACGCGGTGCTCGACTACGTCATCCCGTACGTGAAGGAACGAGAAGCGTTCGGCGAGCCCATCGCTCACCGGCAGTCGGTTGCCTTCATGTGCGCCAACATCGCCATCGAGCTCGACGGCCTGCGACTGATCACCTGGCGCGGCGCGGCCCGGGCCGAGCAAGGCCTGCCATTCATCCGCGAAGCGGCGCTGGCCAAGAAGATCGGCACCGACAAGGGCATGCAGATCGGCCTGGACGGCGTGCAGTTGCTCGGCGGCCATGGCTTCACCAAGGAGCACCCCGTAGAGCGCTGGTATCGCGACCTTCGAGCCATCGGCATCGCCGAAGGCGTTGTAGTTATCTAACGGTCATCCGAATCCTCGCCAAAGACAACGAAAGACCACTCATGGCAATCAATTTGGAACTGCCCGGCAAGATGCGCGCGGTGATCGAGAAGGCCCACCAGGGTGCCGCTGAGATGATGCGGCCGATCGCCCGCAAGTACGACCTCAAGGAGCACGCCTACCCGGTCGAACTCGACACGCTGGCTGAGCTGTTCGCCGGCGCCTCGGAGTCCAGCTCGCTGGATATGGCCGGCGCCAACGGTCTTCGCAGCAGCGAGAGCAACGGTGAGAACCGCAACGCCGCCAACATGGCAGCGGCGCTGCAGGCGTTGGAGGCCAGCTGGGGTGACGCGGCGATGCTGTTGTCGATTCCCTTCCAGGGCCTGGGCAACGCAGCCGTGTCCGCTGTCGCCACTGACGAGCAGCTGGAACGGCTGGGCCGGGTCTGGGCCGCCATGGCGATCACCGAACCCGGATTCGGTTCCGACTCGGCGGCGGTGTCCACCACCGCCAAGTTGGACGGCGACGAGTACGTGATCAACGGCGAGAAGATCTACGTCACGGCGGGCTCGCGAGCCACCCACATCGTGGTCTGGGCGACGCTGGACAAGACCAAGGGCCGCGCCGCGATCAAGTCCTTCATCGTGCCCCGCGAACACCCCGGCGTCACGGTCGAGCGGCTGGAGAACAAGCTCGGCATCAAGGGCTCGGACACCGCGGCCATCCGGTTCGAGAATGCGCGTATTCCCAAGGAAAATCTGCTCGGCAACCCCGAAATCGAACCGGGCAAAGGGTTTTCCGGGGTCATGGAGACATTCGACAACACCCGTCCGGTGGTCGCCGCCATGGCCGTCGGGATTGCCCGCGCCACGCTGGAAGAGCTGCGCAAGATCCTGACCACCGCCGGCGTGGAGATCTCCTACGACAAGCCGGCGCAGGTGCAGAGCGCCGCCGCGGCCGAGTTCCTCCGGATGGAGGCGGAGTGGGAGTCCAGCTACCAGCTGACCCTGCGTGCGGCGTGGCAGGCCGACAACAACATCCCCAACTCCAAAGAGGCGTCGATGTCGAAGGCCAAAGCCGGCCGGGTAGGCAGCGACATCACCCTCAAAGCGGTCGAATTGGCTGGCACCATCGGCTATTCCGAGGAATGCCTGTTGGAGAAGTGGGCGCGCGACTCGAAGATCATGGACATCTTCGAGGGCACCCAGCAGATCCAGCAACTGGTGGTCGCACGCCGGCTGTTGGGCCTGTCGTCGTCCGAACTCAAGTAGCGTCGGGCCGCTCAGGCGCCAATGAGCTTGAGCGGCAGGCGTTCATGTCGCCGAATGATGTTGTTGACGGCCCACGTCGGTGCGCAGGTCAGCTCGATCCGGTCCACCCGCTGCGCCAGTGCACGCAGCATGGCCTCGGTTTCCATGCGCGCCAACCCCTGACCCGCGCAGGCATGGGCGCCGTGTCCGAAACCGAGTTGACGGGTGGCGTCGCGGCGGACATCGAACACCTCAGGGTGGTCCCATTCCCGTTCGTCGCGGTTGGCCGAGGCATAGATCACCAGGACCCGGGACCCGGCCGGAATCGTGACATCACCAATTATCGACTCGTGACCCGCTTTTCGTGAGAATGCGCGCACCGGCGACTCGTAGCGGATGACCTCGTTGACGGCGTTGGGAATGAGATCCCGGTTGTCTTTCACCATCTCCCACTGCTCCGGAAAGACGGCGAACAGTTGCAGGGCACTGGAGATCGCGCTGATCGTGGTATCCAGCGACGGAGCGACGTAGTCGACCATCAGCGGCGGGCACTCGCGGTGCGGCAACGTTCCCGGCATCGGCGGCGACCAGCACGTCGTGACCCAGGCTGCCGTCGATCACGCTGCGCCGGCGCACGACGCGGCGGGCGAAGCGCAACATCTGCACGCTCGGCCCCGAGCCTTTGAGCCACTGGCGGTTGAGCGGGCCGAGGATGTCGAATGTCGCTCCGGCCCAGGCGAGAAGGTCATCGCGCTGATCCCGTGGCCAGCCCACCAGGTCGGGCACGACGGCCAACGGCAAGGCGGACGCAAGATCCGTCACGCCATCGATCTCGGCTTTGACCAGGGCAGCATCGACGACCCGCGCCGCCTGCTCGTTGATGCTGTCGCTGATGGCACCCAGAGCGCGCGGCAGCATGCGATGGGCCACGAGCTTGCGACGCCGGCTGTGCTCGGCGCCATCACTTCCCAGCGTCGTGCCGCGGGATAACCGGTTGCTGATGGCGTTCAGCGCCACTCCGTCCCCGGAGACAAACGCCTTGTCGTCGCGCAGGACCGCCTTGCACTCGGCGAATCCTGGCAACGCGTAGACCCGCTGTTTGGGCAGCCACACCACGGGGCCCAGTTGACGGAGCCGGGCGTAGTGGGGATACGGGTCGACAACGGCCTCGGTCGCGTAGATGTCCGGACGATAGACCGGCACCCCGGCGGGCGCTCGAAGGATCACGCGTATCTCACGACGTTGCGCTGAGAGCCCAGGTCGATCTCGCCGTCGTCGGTCGCGACCGCAACCTCCACAATGTCGCCGTCCCGCAGGTATTTTGGGTTCTTGGCCTGGCGATTGAAGAACGCCTTCCATTTGACCGCGGGCGGTAGCAGCGAGCCGATGATCTCGATCGGCTTGGGCGGTGCGCTGAGTGCGGTGCCCACCGGTGTTCCGGTCAGGACCAGGTCACCCGCGTCCAGTCGCTGGAATCGGGCCAGCCCCTGCAACGCCTCCAACGGCGGATAGATCATGTCACCGTCGACGATTGCATCCTGGCGAAGCTCGCCATTGACCCGCAGCCGCAGGCGTAAGTCGCCGAAGCGCTTGAGCTCATCGCCACTCAGTAGCACCAGAGCCGGGCCGGCCGGGGTGAACGTCGGATACGACTTCGATTCGTAGAACTGGGTTTTCGGGAGCTGTACGTCCCGGGCCGACACATCGTTGGTCACCACCAGGCCCGCAATGTAGTCGGCCAGGTTCGCCTCGGAAATCTCGGTGCCAACCGCGATCTCGCGACCGATGACCAGCCCGATCTCGACCTCGTAGTCCAAGAACCGAACGTGCGACGGCTTGACGATGTCGCCGGACGGTCCGGTGATCGAACCCGAAGCCTTGCGAAAGAAGGTGAGTGGGATCGACTTCGGGTCCATGCCGGCATCCTTGACGTGCGAGGCGAAGTTGGTCATCTGCGCGACCACTCGGCACGGCGCCGTGATCGGCGAGAGCAATGTCAAGCTGTCGAAGGCCACCGCGGCCGAACCGGATGCCGCCACATCGATGGCCGCACGGTCGGCGAGCAGTGCCGCCGTCGTCGCGGCGTCGGTGTCGATCTTGACCGCACCGGTCGTGGTGACCACCCACCAGGCGTCGGCGGTCCGCACAATCGAATGGGTCATGACGCGGCTACTTTCATCAGGCCGATCAGGCGGCGGATGTTGAATTCGTTGTCCGCCCGCAGCGCGCTGATCATCGAGCGCGCTTCGTGGGGAAGAGATCTCGGGTTGATGCCGAGGAAATCCTTGGTGGCCGGCGGTCCCCATTGCGCCAGCCCGGACGCGGTGAACGGCGCCCAGCCGGGTTCCACCGTGCGGTCGAACATGTCGCCGTCGGTGAAGTGCTCGACCAGAAAACCATCGGGGTCGCGCCAGTAGTCGAAGATCTGGCTCCCTTGGATGTGTCGGCCGACTCCCCAGGATCGCTGGTAGCCATGGTCTTTCAGGTACTCACCGCCGAGGGCCAGCGCATCGAGGTCGCACACCTGATATGCCGAATGGACGTAGCGGTTCGTCGGGCCCAGGGCCAGGGCGACGGTGTGGTGGTCGGCGAGCGTCTGGCCGCGATCGCAGCGGATGAAGCTCATCGTCGGGCCGCGATCGCGCTGGCCGGGAAAGTACAGGAAGTCGCTGACGAGCATGCCGAGTTGATGCAGGTACCAGTTGAGCGACTCGACATACTTGGTCGTCTGCAACACCACATGCCCGAGACGCTGCACACCCGCAGGCTGTCGGGGTGGTCGCTGAACGGCGTTGGCGCGCAACACGTCGGTGCCGAAATTTAATGTCATCGCCGCTTGCGCCGGTGATGCGTCGAGCTGACGTGTGCCCGCCACCACGCGAACCGGCATGCCGCTGGGATCAGTCAGGTCCACCGCGACCCCGCCTATGCCGTCGGGCAGAGCGCGGGACGCCATGCCGTTCGCCGAAGCCAAGCGCCGGACGTCGGACTCATCGGCCGCCATGAACGCCATGCCGACGAACCGCGACGTGGCACCCCGGCGGATCAGCACACACGGCGCGCCGGCATCGCTGCCCCGCAAGTGCAGCTCGTCGTCGCTGCGCGACACCGTCGCGAAGCCGAACGCACGCGCAAACGCTCCGGCGCGAACCAGATCCGGCTTCTGGAATTCCAGCCACGCGAGATCGTGCACCTTGATCACCGGATTGCGCGACCGCCCGGGGTGCTCACCGCGTCGGGCGCCGTGCTCGCTGTGCAAATCCGTGTGGGCTGCCATATCCGTCCTACCGGCCTTCCGCGATCAGCCGTAGCGCGGTGTCGTACAACGCTCGGGCATGCAACTCGAAGAGCTCCAGCAGATCCACTGCGTCGCCGCCGATCTCCTTGGCGATGAACAACCCGTCGGCGCCGGCCATTGCGTAGGTGACGAGGAGATAGCTCTGAGCCGCGGTGAGATCCGGTGCGAACCCGCGCATGGTTTCGGTCAGTTGATCGCAGGTCTGCGCGCGGGATTCCAGGAACACCGCCCGGGCGCGGGGCTCGACCGGGCGGCGCTCCAGCGCCAACATCAGGCCCAGTCGAATGAAGTCGGGTGAGTCGAGCAATGCCTTGGCAATCTGCATGGCCATGCCCGCCAGTCGATCTTGCGGGGACCCCTCGGCCGGAACCTGCCAGGCCCTGAGCCAGTCTCCGAAGCTGCGCTCGATTACTGCGGCGATCAAGTCGTCCTTGTTCTTGAAATGCCAGTAGATGGAGCTGGCCGGCAATCCGCACTTGGCGCTGACCAGCGCGATGCTCGTTCCCTCGTAGCCGCGCTCGGCGGCGATCTCGGTGGCGGCGTCCAGGATGCGCTCGCGCGACAACTCACCATCGGCGCGCTTGCGCCGTGCCGGCTGCGTCTGTTCGGCCAACATCGCCCCCTTGACTCTGTAGTGATCGCTACACTACCGTAACGATCACTACAGAACAAGCCCTCGACGATGCGAGCAAAACTATGACCACTGCGGACTCCTACGATGTTGCGGTGATCGGCTACGGGCCGACCGGCGCTACCGCCGCAAACCTGCTAGGCCGGCTCGGGTTGAAAGTGCTTGTGATCGAGCGGGATCCGGATATCTACAACAACGCTCGCGCGATCTCCACCGACGAAGAGGTGATGCGGATCTGGCAGTCCGTAGGGCTGGCCGACCGGTTGCAGCGCGACATGCTGCCCGACCGTCCGCTGACTTTCGTCGACGCCGACAACGTGCCGTTCATCGACTTGAAGGTCAACCCACGAGGAACCGGGCACCCGCCGCAGCAGTTCCTCTACCAGCCGGCGGTCGACCAGGTGCTGCGCGAGGGTGTCCAGCGGTTTTCCAGCGTCGACGTGCTACTCGAGCACGAATGCCTGCGGCTGCATCCCCGAGACGACCGGGTCGAATTGATGCTCGCCGACCTGCAGACCGACTCGTTGAAGCGCGTGCACGCCGGCTACGTCATCGCCGCCGACGGCGGCTCGTCGCCGACGCGAGGTCAATTGGGCGTCGGCTACACCGGTCGGACCTACAGCGAGCGCTGGGTCGTCATCGACACCAAGGTGCTGCGGGAGTGGGACGGCCACGACCGGTTGCGCTTTCACTGCAACCCGGTGCGGCCAACGGTCGACTGTCCCACTCCCCTGGGCCATCATCGTTGGGAGTACCCGGCCCGGACCGGTGAGCTCGAGCAGGATCTACTGCGCCACGAGGCGATCTGGAAGGTCCTGAACGACCAGGGCGTCACCGACGAGAACGTCGAGATTCTGCGAGCGGTGATCTACAGCCACCACGTCCGGGTCGCCGACCGCTGGCGTGTAGGCCGGATCTTCCTGGCCGGCGATGCCGCACACGCGATGCCGCCGTGGATCGGACAGGGCATGTCGGCCGGCGTTCGCGATGCCGCCAACCTGTGCTGGAAGCTCGCTGCCGTGGTGAAAGGACAGGCGCCGGACTCGCTGCTCGACTCGTATCAAGCCGAACGCAAACCACACGTCACCGAGGTCACGCGGCGGGCCTGCCGTACCGGCCGCATCATCACCGAACGCCGCCGGGGCGTGGCCGTCGTGCGAAACCATCTGCTGCGAAACGTTTTGCGGATACCCGGTTTGGCCGCGAGGCTGGATAAATTCACCTGGATTCCCGACGCGCGATATCGGCAGGGCTTTTTGAGTTCGGTCCGGCACCGCGCGGCGGGCTGGCAGATTCCGCAACCCTGGGTGACGGACGCCGATGGCTCGAAGGTCCGTTTCGACGACGTCCTCGGCGGCGGGTGGGCCATCGTGCACATCGGGCGGGCGCCGCATAGCAGCCAGGCCTGGGCAAAGCTCGGTGTCCCGACCGTCCCGGTGGTCGAACCCACCCTCGTGCGCTGGCTACGGCGCAGGAAGGCGGCCACCGCGGTGCTCCGTCCCGACGGATTCATCTACGCCGCAGCCAAATCCGGCGAGCCGCTCCCTCCTCCGCCGGTCGACTACACCCTTGCCGGTTCCGCCAGAGCCGAGGCCACCGCATGACCACTACCCGATTGATCGAAAACACCATTGACGTTGCGGGCAAACCGATCTTCGTCGCCGAGGCCGGCAGCGGCCCGGCCATGGTTGTGCTGCACGGCGGCGGTCCGGGCGCGTCCGGGGTGTCCAACTACTCCCGCAACATCGACGCTCTCGCTGAGCACTTTCGGGTGATCGTGCCCGACATGCCCGGCTATGGCCGCTCGGTCAAAGGCGTCGATCAGTCCGACCCCTTCGGCTACCTCGCCGACACGATCCGCGGCCTGATGGACGAACTCGGGCTGACCACAGCCCATTTGATCGGCAATTCCTACGGCGGCGCGGCCGCCCTGCGGTTGGCGCTGGACACACCGCAGCGGGTGGACAAGCTGGTCCTGATGGGCCCCGGCGGTATCGGCACCACTCGGGCGGCACCGACCGCAGGACTCAAGAGCCTGCTCTCCTACTACGGCGGTGACGGTCCAAGCCGGGCCAAGCTGGAGTCCTTCATCCGCAATTATCTTGTCTACGAGGGCGCGTCAGTGCCGGACAGCTTGATCGACACGCGCTACACCGCATCAGTCGATCCCGCGGTGGTGGCCGACCCACCCCTGCGACGACCGTCCGGATTGATGGCGCTGCGCACGCTGTGGCGGATGGATCTCACCCGCGACCGCCGGCTCAGGCAGCTGCAGACACCGACTTTGGTGCTGTGGGGCCGCGACGACAAAGTCAACCGGCCGGCCGGCGGGCCGATGCTGGCCAACCTGATGCCCAATGCCGAGTTGGTCATGACGTCGCGCACCGGCCACTGGATGCAATGGGAGCGCGCCGAGCTGTTCAACCAGCTGGTCGCCGACTTCCTTGGTGCCTCTTCGATTTTCGGCTCGTGAATATCTTCGGTCGGGTCCACCTCGGCTATGTCGTCGTCGACACCGAGAAGTTCGGCGAGTGGCGCCGCTTCGGCCGCGATGCCATCGGCATGCACCTCGACGAGACTCTGCCCGATGTGATGAGATTCCGGCTCGACGACCACCAATGCCGTTTCCTGGTGCGGCGCGGGCCGGCCGAAGACGTCAGCGCGCTGGGTTGGGAGATCGACGACCATCGCACCCTTGACGAGATCCTCACCCGGGTTACCCGCCACGGGGTGCCGACCGCTAACGCGACCGAAGAGGAGGCCGCCGTGCGTGGCGTCGAGCGGCTCGTCCGGTTCCCCGGCCCCAACGGCCTCACGCAGGAGATCTTCACCCGGGCCCGCGCCGACGCTGCGCCGCTGGACATGGCGGTGCGCGGCGGTTTCGTCACCGGAGAGGCCGGCATCGGCCACGTCGCCGTCACGTCCACCAAACCGCAACAGGTGCGCGGTTATTACGACACCGTGTTCGATGCCCGCCTCACCGACTACATCGACGAGACCATCAGCGGCCTCAGATTCAAGATTCGATTCCTGCGGGTCAACCAACGCCATCACTCCATCGCGATCGCCGCGGTCAACCGGATGCCGATCAACCCGATCCGCACCCGCGTCCAGCACCTCAATATCCAGGTCGCCGACCTCGACGACATGACCGCGTCCTACCAGCGCGTCAAAGAGCTCGGATTCCAGATGGCCCTGGCGGTCGGGCAGCACACCAACGACCGGGAACTGTCCTACTACGCCACGACACCGTCGGGCTTCGAATGGGAAGTCGGCTGGAACCCGATCGTCGTCGACGAGAAAACATGGGAGCCAACGACATACCAGGGCATCAGTATCTGGGGCCACACTCGGGACGGCCAGACCATCGTCGAGAAGCTGGGCCAGTTCAAAACCGCGGCACAGTCGCTGCTGCATCGCGAAGACACCGTGCCGGCGCTGGCCCACGCCGGCATCCCCGACGAATGAACTGAGGCGACCGTGTTGCGTATCGACACCCACCACCATGTCATCCCGCCGGACTATCGAAAGCTGCTGCGGCAGGGCGGACTTCTCGAAGCAGGCGGTCGCGCTCTGCCGGAGTGGAGCTCCGAGGCATCGCTACAGGCGATGGCCGATCTCGACGTGGGCACCGCAATCCTGTCGGTATCGACTCCTGGCACAGCGTTTTTGCCCAACCCGACCGACGCGGCCGCGCTCGCGCGGGACCTCAACGACTACACCGCCGACGTGTCCGCAGCACACCCCGACCGCTACGGATTTTTCGCCACGGTTCCGCTACCTCACATCGACGAGGCAAGCGCGGAAATCGTGCGCGCACTCGACGACCTGCACGCCGATGGTGTCGTCCTGCTGGCGAACAACGCCGGAACGTATCTGGGTGAGGACGGTCAAGACCGGCTGTTCGCCGCCCTCAACAACCGTTCGGCTGTGGTGTTCATCCACCCGGCCGAGTTGCCGGGGCCGTCGGTTCCCGGCATCCCGCCGTTCGCAGCCGACTTTCTACTCGACACCACCAGGGCCGCATACTTGCTGGTGCGCAACGGGATTCTGGCCCGTTATCCCAACATTCGGTTCATCCTCAGCCACGCCGGAGGATTCGTGCCGTATGCGAGTCACCGGATGGCGGTGGCGATCTCCGCCGACACCGGCCGCAGCCCCGCCGATGTCCTCGACGACTTCGCCAGTTTCTACTTCGACACGGCACTATCGTCCAGCGCGGCAGCCTTGCCGACCCTGCTGGCCTTCGCCAAACCGGGGCACATCACCTTCGGTTCCGACTTCCCGTATGCCCCCACCGTCGCGGGACGGCTGTTCGCCGCCGGGCTGGAGACCTATCCGGGAATCGACTCCACCACCCGCGCCGCCATCGAGCGCAACAACGCACTGGCGCTGTTCCCCCGGCTCGGCGCTGCGCCGCAACCGATTTCGCGGACGGCGGCGCAACGGGTACGCCACACCGTAAGCCGGTCGGTATTGCGTGGCGTCAGCCGGCTGACGAGCACGCGCTAGCGCGTCCTACTGCGGGTCCGTCGCGTCCCATGGGACCATTCCAGACACCCAGTGGGTGATGACCTCTTCCTGATCATTGCGGTGCAGGTGCCGCGGCGGCTGGGCGAAGGTCTCATATGGTCGGCAGCGCACGACTACTCGATCCTCTTCTGCCGCCATCGCTTCGACGAACGGGCGAGCCTCCTCGCCGACCGGTTGGCCCGACATTCGGCCGCCGACGGCCATCATGACGTCGACAACCAGATCGCGGTCGCGCTCGATCACCGCGTCGGCATACACCTGCAGGTACGCAAAGGGCCAGCGCTCGTCGATCACGCAGATGCTCACCTTGCCGTCACGTCCGATGACCCGCGCTTTGCCGCGCCCGGCCATCGTCGACACCAGCAGTTCGTCGTTGTCGGTGGGGACGTAATACACGATCGACATCCCCGGTCCGTCTTGTCGCCGGCGGTAACCGAATACGCACGTGCGGTGCGTCCGCACGAAAGTCCGCCGCTCCGAAGGGAGCATGTCGCGGTCGGCCGGAGCCGTGAACGGCTCCGTTCGAAGGGGAAGCAGCATGGCGGACCGTCCTCGTCGATGATTATTGGATACAGTGTTGCCGTTATTGCGATCACTGTCAAGAGTCGCCATACTTGCGAAGTGACCACCAGCCACAGCAACCGGCTCCCGCCGGTCGCCCCGCCCTGCCCGTGGAACGGATTGTCACGACCGCTCTGCAGATCGTCGATGACGAAGGGGCCGACGCTTTGTCCATGCGAACGCTTGCGCAGCGGCTGAATTCGGGTACCGCCACGTTGTATCGGCACTTCACCAGCCGTGCGGATCTCGTTGCCGCCTGTGGTCGACAAGATGTTTGGCGCAATCGAATTGGACATCGCAGCGCTGAACGACGCTGCCCTGGCAGGACGCCTGTAAGCTCGCTGCGCACAACATGTTTGATGTTTTGCGCCGCCACCGCAATGTGGCCTCGCTGTTGGTCGATGAGGTGCCGATCGGCCCGAACGCGCTCGCCGCCAGAGAGCAGATGCTGGCATTCCTACTCGCCAACGGCTTTCCGCCCGCACTTGCCGCGCGGTCCTATGCGACGCTGTCCCGCTACATTCTGGGTTTCGCCATGCAACTGGCCAACAGCGAAGAAAATCTCGGCGAGGCGCCGTTGACGCAGCTGTTTCACAATCTCGACTCCAGCCAGTTCCCGGCCACCGTCGCCGTCGCGGACAGCCTTCCGGTGCCGTTCGCAGACGAGTTTGCCTTCGGACTCGACCTGATCGTCGACGGACTGACTCAGGCGCTGGCCGGCACGCGCTAGCGTTTGGGCGTGCAGCCGAACCGCCGCGCAGCTCGGCGCCGCATCGAACCGGGGCCAAGCGGAAATGACTCCACTGGCCGGGGCTAACGTCAAGCGCTAGCGACGTTCAATGGAGGTGGCATGCGCGCAGCACAACTGACCCGGCTCGACGGTCCGGAGGCAGTCGAGGTCGGTGAGATCGACGAACCGAGCGGTGACGGCGTCGTCGTGGAGGTGCACGCCGCCGGCGCCGCCTTCCCCGACGCATTGCTGACCCGCGGCCTTTACCAATACCGCCCCGACCCGCCATTCGTGTTGGGCGCCGAGATCGCCGGTGTGGTGCGGTCGGCCCCGTCGGATGCACCCGTCAAGGCCGGCGACCGCGTTGTCGGCCTGACCATGTTGACCGGAGGCATGGCCGAGGTCGCCGTGCTGGCTCCCGACCGGGTGTTCAAGCTGCCGGACAACGTGAGCTTCACCGCCGGTGCCGGGCTGTTGTTCAATGACCTGACCATGTACTTCGCGCTGACCACGCGGGGTCGGCTGCACGAGGGCGAATCGGTATTGGTGCATGGGGCCGCTGGCGGGATCGGCACGTCGACGCTCCGGTTGGCGAAGGTGCTCGGCGCGTCGCGGGTCATCGCGGTGGTCAGCACCGACGAAAAGGCCGATATCGCGCGGGCGGCGGGCGCTACCGACGTCGTGCTGGCCGACGGTTTCAAGGACGCCGCCAAGGAACTGACCGGCGGCCGTGGCGTCGACATGGTGGTCGACCCGGTCGGCGGCGACCGCTTCACCGACTCGCTGCGCTCGCTCGCTCCGGGCGGGCGGCTGCTGGTCATCGGTTTCACCGGCGGAGAGATCCCGACGGTCAAGGTAAACCGGTTGCTGCTGAACAACGTTGACGTGGTGGGCGTCGGCTGGGGAGCCTGGGCGGGCAAGCACCCTGGCGCGCTGGCCGAGCAGTGGGCCGACCTCGAGCAGCTGCTGGCCTCCGGCAAGCTGCCGCCTCCGGAGCCGGTGGTCTACCCCTTGGACGAGGCCGCCGCCGCGATCGCCTCGCTGGAAAACCGCACCGCCAAGGGGAAAGTTGTTCTACGCGTTCGAGACTGAGCTCCCCTCGCTGCGACACTTAAACGTCTGCGACGACGCGCCGGTCGCGGTCGCAGGGATTTAAGTCTCAGCGAGGCTGGGATTCGACGTGGCCAGGGCGGACAGATGCGCGAGCGAATTATCGAGATGCGCGGGTTCGAACGGCGGGAATTGAATGTGCTGGCGCAGTTCAGCCGGCACCGCCGACCAGTCATAGGTCAGCGTGACGTCGGCTTCCGACGGTCCGTTGTCGCGGATGTCGTAACGCCAGATCCAGCCACCGAACGACAGCTGCCCGTCGCCGGCCGCGTCCTGGCCTGGTCGCCAGGCGATCGCGTGGGGGCGGTCGAACACGACGACCTGATTGGCCATCTCATAGTTCTTGGTGGGGTGGTTGTCGTGGTACATCGCGATGCGGAAGATCTGGTCGGCACGTGTCAGAGACTCGCCGTCGAGGGATTCCCGCACCCAGCCGGTCCCGTCGATGGCGGCGTGGGTCGTGGGGTCCGCCAGCAGACCGAACACCGCCTCGGCCGAAGCGGGGATCGTGATGGTGGCGATGATGGTGTCGTTGGTCATACCGCTACAGACTCCACCCGACCGGAAAAATCATCTCGACCGCCCTTGTGGGACCAGAGAAGAAAAAGTAATGTCACTTTCAGTTTTGTGACCGCCGAGACAGCAGCGCACCCCTGGAGCCGCTATGGAATCCTTCATTCACCTGCGCAAAGGTAAAACTCCGCGTCGCCTGCACGCCGATCTCGACGGGCTGAAGGACGACGAATTGGGCCGCGGCGGATTCACCGGCCGGACGGCCAACCTGTACCGCCGCAACGACCCGACCGCCTACCGGTCCGAGGGACCGCTGCGCCCCATCGACGTGCTGTCCGGCGAGCTGAAACCGAGCGACGCCACCGACGCCGACGGCGGGCCGCTGCTGATGTTCACCAACGCCGACTGCCGGATCTCGTTGTCCCGCCGCGAGCAGCCGATGCCGTTCTTCGCCCGGCACGTCGACGGTGACCTGCTGTGCTTCGTGCACCAGGGCGACGGTCTGCTGCAGACCGAATTCGGGCCGCTACGCTACCGCGCCGGCGACTGGGTGTATCTACCCAAAGCGTGCACCTGGCGTCAGGTTCCCGATGCCGAGACCACGTTGCTGATGATCGAGGCCAGCGATGAATTCCGGGTTCCGCCACCGGGTTCGCTAGGGCGCCACTTCCCGTTCGACCCGTCGCAGGCGGTGATCCCCGAGCCCGAACCGGTCGACGACGATGGCCGCGACGAGTACCGCGTCCGGCTGATCCACGAGGGAGGACCAACAACGCTTATCTACCAACATAATCCGCTCGACGTCGAAGGATGGCGCGGCGATAACTTCGCGTTCACATTCAACATCGCCGACTACAACGTCGTGACGTCCGACAGCGTCCACCTACCCCCGACCGTGCACATGTTCATGCAAGCCACCGGCGTCTACGTGATGAACTTCCTGCCCAAGCCCGCCGAAGGTGTGCCCGGCACCGAGCGCACCCCTTGGTATCACCGCAACGTCGACTACGACGAGATCGCCTTCTTCCACGGCGGCTCGCTCTATGGCATCCCGATGCCACCCGGCCTGATTTCCCATGCGCCGCAAGGTGTTCACCACGGCGCGCCGGAGAAGGCGCGCGAACGGGCCCGCCGCAAGTTCGACGAGCATACTCGCGTCGACTGGAAGGTCATCGCCGTAGACACCCGTCGGCGACTCACCCCGTCAGCCGAACTGCTGGCTAACGATCTAGGACAGCACTGATGACCACCAGCACGCCGGTTAAGCACGATTACGAGCGGATCCCCTATCTGGTTGCGTTCCAGAACAATTCCGGGGTCCGCGACGTCTACGGTGGCCTCGCCGAAATCGTGGTGCTGGAAAGCTATCTGCTCAAGCCGAAGGCCAACCCGTCGGACACCGTGCTGATGTTCATGCACCCGATCGGCGGCGGCGCCTACCTACCGATGATCAACGCGCTGGCCAGGGCCGGCCACCACGTCATCTACTGCAACAGCCGATTTCGAGGCACCGACTCGGCGCTGCTGATGGAGAAGGTGATCGAAGACCTCGGCGCCGCGATCAAGGACGCCAAGGAGCGACTCGGCTACCGCAAAGTCGTGTTGGCGGGCTGGAGCGGTGGGGGTTCGCTGTCGGTGTTCTACCAGCAGCAGGCCCAGCATGCGACCGTCACCTCGAGTCCGTCTGGCGACGGGCCCGACCTCACCCAACTCGACCTGCCGGCCGCCGATGGAATCATGCTGCTCGCCGCACACATCAGCCGGCACGGCACGCTGACCGAGTGGCTCGACGGATCGATCCTGGACGAGTCGGATCCGACCAAACGCGACCCGGAATTGGACCTCTACAACCCGGACAACCCCAACCAGCCGCCCTACAGCGAGGCGTTCCTCGCCCGCTACCGGCAAGCTCAGATCGACCGTAACCGCCGAATCACGGCCTGGGTCAAGGACAAACTGGCCGAATTGAGATCAAGCGGGCGTCCCGGCAGCGATGTAGCCGAGTTCGGTTTCATCGTGCACGGCACGATGGCCGACCCGCGGTGGCTCGATCCGGCCGTCGATCCCAACGAACGGGTTCCGGGAACCTGCTATCTGGGCGATCCACAGGTGGTGAACATGGGCCCGGTCGGCCTGGCGCGGTTCTCGACGCTACGCAGCTGGCTGTCGCAGTGGAGTTATGACGACGCACACGGCGACGGGATCGCCTGCGGGCGCGACATTGCGGTGCCGGCGCTGGTGATCGGCAACCTGGCCGACGATGCCTGCACACCCGAGCACACCCGGCGTCTGTTCGAGGCGATCGGCCATCCGGACAAGGAGATGCACGAGATCCACGGCGCCACACACTATTACGCCGGGCCCGATCAGCGCGACAAACTGCGGGAAGCCGTCACCGTCGTCTCCGATTGGCTCGAGCGTCACGACTTCACAGGGACTGCATGACCGCCGGCGACGAACCGACCGGCCCGCTGGACGGCATCCGGGTGCTCGAGTTGGGCACCCTGATCGCCGGGCCCTTCGCCGGACGGCTGCTCGGCGACATGGGTGCTGACGTCATCAAGGTCGAGCCGCCGGGTGCACCGGACCCGTTGCGCACCTGGGGGCAGGCCGAGGTCGACGGGCACCATGTGTTCTGGACCGTGCATGCCCGCAACAAGCGGGCCGTCACGCTGGACCTGCGTCAGCCGCGCGGCCGCGACCTGTTCCTCGACCTCGTCGAGAAATCCGACATCGTGGTGGAGAACTTTCGCCCTGGCACGCTGGAAAAGTGGAATCTGGGTTACGACGCTCTCAGCCAACGCAATTCGGGGATCATCCTGGTTCGGGTATCGGGTTACGGGCAGACCGGGCCCGACGCCCACAAGGCCGGATACGCCTCGGTCGCCGAGGCGTCCAGCGGATTGCGGTATCTCAACGGGTTCCCGGGCGGGCCGCCGCCACGGCTGGCATTGTCGCTGGGCGACAGCCTGGCCGGGATGTTCGGCGCCCAGGGCGCGCTCGCCGCGCTGTACCGGCGCAGTGTCACCGGGCATGGTCAGGTCGTCGACGTCGCACTCACCGAATCATGTTTGGCGGTACAGGAATCCACCATTCCGGACTATGACGTCGGCGGTGTGGTGCGTGGCCCGTCCGGCACCCGCTTGGAGGGCATCGCACCGTCGAACATCTACCAGAGTGCCGACGACTCGTGGGTGGTGATCGCGGCCAACCAGGACACCGTGTTCGCCCGGCTGTGTCAGGCAATGGGACGACCCGAACTTGCCGGCGACGAGCGGTTCGCCGATCACGTTGCCCGCGGCCGCAATCAAGACGAGCTGGACACCATCATCGGGGCCTGGGCCGCCGAGCGTGAACCCGATGACATCATCGAAACCCTCAGCGCCGCAGGCGTCATCTCGGGTCCGATCAACACCGTCGCCGAGGTGGTGAACGACCCGCAACTGCGGGCGCGCGGCATGCTGGTCGAACACCACGACGAGCGACTTGGCCGCCCGGTGCTGGGGCCGGGGATCACGCCGGTGCTGTCGGAATCGCCAGGCAGCGTTCGCAACGCCGGTTCGGCACATCCAGGTCAGCACAACGACGACGTCTACCTCGGGCTGCTCGGCAAGAGCACCGAAGAGATCGAGCAGCTACGGGCGGAGGGGTGATCTGATGGATGCACGTCGACATTCGCGAGGTCGCCCTGCGCGACGGGTTGCAGATCGAGAAGCCAATCCCGTTGTCGGCCAAGCTGGAACTGTTGGCTGCAGTCGCCGCCACCGGGGTGCGCGAAGTGGAAGCCACCGCGTTCGTCTCTCCGTCGAAGGTGCCGTCGATGGCGGATGCCGCCGAATTGGCCGCCGAATTGCGCCACTACCCCGACATCGACTTCTCCGCGCTGGTCGCCAGCCCTAACGGCGCCCGGCGGGCCGTGGCCGCGGGCTTGCGCTCGATCGAATACGTGGTCGCGGCCAGCGATGCGTTCAGCCAGGCCAACGTCGGGCGCAGTAGCGCACAAGCAGCAGAACAGATCGGCGAGATCGTCGCCATCGCCCACGACGGCGATGTCACCGTCGAGGTGATCGTCGCCGTCGCCTGGGATTGCCCGTTCGAAGGGCCCACCGAGCCGCGGCGAGTCCTCGATATCGCAACGACGGCAAGGGATCTCAGCGCCGACCGGTTCAGCATCGCCGACACCATCGGCACGACCACGCCGGGACGGGTGCGCTCGCTGATCGCGCAGCTGAAACCGGTGCTCGGCGAGCTGCCACTGGGTGGGCATTTCCACAACACCCGCGGCGCTGGGCTGGCCAGCGCGTACGCCGCGGTCGAGTCGGGCGTCACCCGACTGGACGCCTCGGTCGGGGGGCTGGGCGGTTGCCCGTTCGCGCCGGGCGCCACCGGCAACATCGCCACCGAGGACCTGGTGTATCTGCTGCGCGACAGCGACATCGAGGTCGACATCGACCTGCAGGCCGCGATCGCCGCGGCCAAGGTTGCGAAATCGGTTGTGGGCCATGACTTGCCAAGCGCATTATTGCGCGCCGGCGACCGGAAGAAACTCGATGGCGACTGAGGTCCTGACTGCGAAAGGCCGCCAGACCCGGGCGGCCATCGAGCAGGCCGCCCGCAAACTCTTCGCAGAGCGGGGCTTTCACGGCACCACGCTGGCCGATATCACCTCCGCTGCCGGCAAGTCCGGCGCGGTGTTCTACCGGTACTTTGACGACAAAGAAGACCTGCTCGCCGCGCTGGCCGAATCGTTTCTGCACGAGGTGCTGACGCCGTCCGGGTTGAGCCTGCATTTGCCGGACTCCCCGGACGACAACGCATTCTTCACCTCGGTGGTCACCGGTTACTGGAACATGTTCAAGCAGAACATCGGCATCATGATCGCGATCGACCAGCTGGCAACCACTCAGCAGCGGTTTACCACCGTGCAGAACGAATTTCGGCAGTTCGGTATGGACATTGTCGCGGACTCGGTGCGACGCGCGCAGCGACAGGGTTACGCGTCCGAGCTCAATCCCGAACACATCGCGGCGGCGATCGCGTTGCTGTTCGAGAACTTCACCACGGTGTTTGTCGGGCCCCCGCTCCGGCGCTGGACTGAAGATGACCGACGAAGACGCCATCGCGACCCTCGCTACGGTATGGAAGAAAACCCTGTACGGCACCTAAGGAGAAATCAAAGTGGATTTCACGTTGCCCGAACACCTTCCGGGCCTGCTCGCCGACATGGACGCCTTCATCGAGCGCGAGATCGCCCCGCTGCAGGCCGAGAACATGCAGTACTTCGACCAGCGTCGAGAACATGCCCGCACCGATTGGGACAACGACGGCATCCCCACCCGGGAGTGGGAGGATCTGCTGTCCGAGATGCGCCGCCGCGCCGACAAAGGGGGCTGGTTGCGCTACGGCTTGCCGTCGTCACTGGGTGGTCGCGACGGCACCAACGTCGACATGGCGGTCATTCGGGAACATCTGGCGCACAGAGGCCTTGGCCTGCACAACGATCTGCAGAACGAATCCTCGATCGTCGGCAACTTCCCGCAGGTGATCATGATGGAACGGTTCGGCTCCGACGAACAGCGCGCCGCATGGTCCGAGGCGCTGATCACCGGCGAACGCTCGATGGCGTTCGGCCTCACCGAGCCGCTGCACGGCTCCGACGCCACCTGGCTGGAAACCACCGCCAGGCCCGACGGTGAAAAGAGGGGCCTGGATCATCAATGGCTCCAAGCGGTTCAACACCGGCGTGCACCGCGCCACGCATGACTTGATCTTCGCCCGCACTTCCGGCGAGCCGGGTCAGGCCCAGGGCATCACCGCGTTCCTGGTTCCCACCGACACGCCCGGCTTCCACGTTCCGTACTACTGGTGGACCTTCAACATGCCCACCGATCACGGCGAGGTCGAGTTGACCGACGTGCGGGTACCCGCCGACGCGGTGCTCGGCGAGGTCGACCGGGGACTCGAGGTCGCGCAAACCTTCCTGCACGAGAATCGCATTCGCCAGGCCGCCAGCAGCCTGGGCGCAGCACAGTACTGTATCGACCGGGCCGCTGAATACGCAGGCACGCGAAAGGTTTTCGGCAAGCCCCTGTCGACCAATCAGGCCGTACAGTGGCCGCTGGCGGAACTGCAAACCGAAGCCCAGATGGTGCGATTGCTGGTGCAGTACGCGGCGTGGCATCTGGACCGCGACCATCACATGGAAGTATCGGACAAAGTGTCGATGGCCAACTATCGGGCCAACCGGCTGGTCTGCGACGCCGCCGATCGGGCGATGCAGATCTTCGGCGGACTCGGATACAGCCGCCACGAGCCGTTCGAACACATCTACCGCCACCACCGCCGTTACCGAATCACCGAGGGCGCCGAGGAGATCCAGATCCGCCGGGTGGCCCAGCGGCTGTTCAAGTTCGGCCGCAAGTGACGGTCGCGCAGGAGCTGGCGCCAAAACTCGCCGGCGTGCTGGAGCCGGCCCTCGGCGCCGGCCTGGCCGTCGAGAATCTGCACACGCTGACGGGCGGCGCCAGCCGAACCACCTGGGCGTTCGACGCGGTTACGGGCGCACAGCGACGGTCACTGATCCTGCGCACCGGCCCACCTGACGAGGTGCACGCCGGCATGGAACTCGAAGCCGGCGCGCAACGCGCCGCGGCCGCCGCCGGCGCACCAGTCCCCCACATCGTCATCGCCGACGATTCCGTTGTCACCCTTGGCAATCCGTTTCTGATTTGTGATGCGATCGCCGGCGAGACAATCGTCCGTCGCATCCAGCGGACGCTGGACAAAGACGGAGGGGCCGCGGGTCGGGGACGACTGCTGCGCCAGTGCGCCGAAGCGCTGGCCGCCATCCACCGGGCTGACACCGACCTGCCCGGCATCAGCGACGGGGACCAGATGGCGGAGTGGCGCGAGCAGCTGGACACCATGGGCGACACCACCGCCACCTTCGAGTGGGCGTTTCGCTGGCTGGCCGACAACCGGCCGACTCCGTCGCCGCCGCGTCTGGTGCACGGCGATTTCCGGATGGGAAACCTCATCGTCGACGGATCCGCTCTGGCGGCCGTGTTGGATTGGGAGCTGGTGCACGTCGGTGAGGTCTATGAAGACCTGGCGTGGTTCTGCATCCGAGCCTGGCGGTTCGGCGCGCCGTTGAGTCTCGCCGCCGGCGGGCTGGGCAGCATCGAGGATTTTCTTCACGGTTACGAAAAAGCGGGCGGGGCTGCGGTCGACCGGGCCGCATTTCACTGGTGGCTGGTTCAGGCCACGCTGCGGTGGGGCGTCATCTGCCGCTACCAGGCCGAACGCCACCTGAGCGGACAGACTCCGTCGGTGGAGCTGGCGACGATAGGCCGCCGGGTCTGCGAGACGGAATGGGACTTGCTGAACTTGCTCGATAAGTCGGTCGCACATGCGGGTTGAGAGCCTAGGATTTCGCTGTGGTCACTCCTGATCAGGCAATCGATGCAATCCGCGCAACTGGTGGCGCCCAACCCGGCAACCGGGCGCTACACGCCAAAGGCAAGCTCTATCGGGGCACCTTCACCGCGACCCCGGAGGCGGCCGCGCTCTCCCGCGCCGCGCATCTCAGCGGCGCGGCCGTACCCGCGCTGATCCGATTCTCCAGCGGCTCGGGCAATCCGCGGCAACCCGACAACGTCCCCGGCGTGCGCGGGTTGGCGGTGAAACTCACGCTTCCAGACGGGTCGACGACCGACGTGTCCACCCAGACCGCGAAGCTGTTCCCGGCCAGCACCCCCGACGGCTTCATCTCGCTGCTGCGGGCGATCGCGTCCCGGTCCCACCGCTCCGCTGCGGCTGATCGGCTACATCGCCACCCATCCGCGGTTCGTCAAGTCGCTGCCGGTGGTCAAGGAGGCGAACAAGGTGCCGGCCAGCTACGGCTCCATTGCCTATCACGGCCTGCACGCCTTCCGCTGGGTTGCCGCCGACGGCAGCGCCCGTTTCGTGCGCTACCACTTGCAGCCCACCGCCGGCGAGGACATTCTGCCGCCGGACGTCGCGAAGGCCAAGGACGCCGACTTCTTGATCCGCGAGCTCGACGAACGCCTTGCGTCCCAACCGGTTCGGTTCGATTACCAGGTCCAGATCGGCGCGCACGGCGACTCGACCGTCGACCCGTCCAAGCCCTGGCGCAGTGACCAGATCGTCACCGTCGGCACCATCGAAATCACCGGTGCCGACACCGAACGCGAGCATGGCGGCGACATCGTCGTGTTCGACCCGATGCGCGTCACCGATGGCATCGAGCCTTCCGACGACCCGGTTTTGCGGTTCCGGACGGTGGCGTATTCCGCCTCAGTGAAACTGCGCACGGGTGTCGATCGCGGGCCTGAAGCGCCCGCGACCTGATGACACACGGTCGGCCCACCGCGGCGGAACTGATCGCCGCAGTAGCCGAGTTCCTCGAGACCGACGTGCGGGAGTCAACCTCGGGTCAGGTCAACTTTCACGCCCGGGTCGCGGCCAACGCCCTGCGCATGGTCGAACGAGAGCTGCTTGCAGGCCCCGGTGACGACGTGACCGAGGCGCTGGTCCGTGCCGGATACGACGACGAGGCCCAGCTGGCCGCCGCCATCCGGGCCGGCCGGGTGGATGGGGCCGACGACGACGTGCAGGTGGCGTTGCGGGCGCTGGTGGGCCGCCGCCTAGCGGCTGCACACCCCGGCTACCAGGACGAATAAGGATCTGCCGTGCCCGCTGCCGAAGCCGTCGCCGATTTGGCCGATGACCTGTTCGCGGCCATCGAACGCGGTGACGAGCCGCAACTCGACGCACTCTTTGCCGAGGACGTCGCCGTGTGGCGGGCCGGGTCGCAGCGCGACGACGACAAAGGCCGCGCGATGAAGGTGTTGCGGTGGTTCATCCGCGTCACCGCCGAGCGCAGCTACGAGATCCTCGACCGTCAGTTGTTTCCCGACGGCTTCGTCCAACAGCACATCCTGCACGCCACTGGAACAGGAGGCGGATTGATCGCGTTGCGGGTCTGCATCGTGATCAAGGTGAATGCCGACAACCTGGTCAATCGCATTGATGAATACTTCGACCCGGCCGATCTCGCGCCGATTCTGAGCTGAGGAGCTGCAATGAGCGACATCGACACACTGCTGAACGATCCGGGCACCGACGGGGTGTGGAGCCTGGATGCCGGGCGGTCCACGGTCGGCTTCCGCATCAAGAATTTTTGGGGCCTGATCAACGTCAAAGGGCGGTTTCCCGAAGTCAGCGGCGACGGCCAAATCACCGGTAAGGGGGCCATATTCGGCCGTCTCGACATCCAGGTGGCGTCGCTGCACACCGGCATCGGCAAGCGCGACGAGCACCTACGGTCGGCCGACTTCTTCGACGCCGACCGCTATCCGGAGATCGTCGTTGAGGTGACCGGCATCGAACCCAGCGCCGGCGACGGCCGCCAACCTCCAGGCCACGTTCACGATCAAAGACGTCACCGCGCCCGTTCCGCTGCCAGTCCAGGTCAGCACGGCCGGCGACGGCGCGCTGCGGGTGACGGCGAGCGCAGTGATCGACCGCGACCAGTTCGATATCGGCTGGAATCGGCTCGGCATGGTCGCGAAGACGGCAACGATCTCGGCCGACGCGTACTTCGTGCGGACGCCGCAGTAACTCTTGCCGGGCAGTACGATCTGGACCGTGTCCGCCACCAGCCCTTTGCGGGTCCTCGTGTACAGCGACAACCCCAACACCCGACAGGCCGTCATGATGGCGCTGGGCAAACGGGTGCATCCGGACCTGCCCGAGCTGAGCTATATCGAGGTCGCGACCGGACCGGTCGTGGTCCAGCAGTTGGACGGCGGCGGGATCGATCTGGCCATTCTCGATGGCGAGGCCACCCCCGAAGGCGGCATGGGCCTTGCCAAACAGCTCAAGGACGAAATAGACGACGGACCCCCGATCGTGGTGCTGACCGGGCGCCAGGACGACGCCTGGCTGGCCAGCTGGTCACGCGCCGAAGGTGCGGTTCCCCACCCGATCGATCCGATCCGGCTGAGCAGGACTGTTCTCGAGTTGCTGCGCACGCCAGTGCAGTAGCTGTCTGACCGACTCCGCGAGCCCGCGGCCCGGCCCGCTGGAGGGGGTTGATCGTGTCGACTCGATTCCAGCTCGAAAGCGAGTCAAAGCGCTTTGCGTTCTTGACCCTTCGCGATTTTCGCGCGGATGGTCCAATACCGCCTGTTTCGTGGCGTTAACCGGCCGTATAGCTGTGGTTGAGGTCACAACTAACCTGCTGAGCGCGTAGCCGCACACGGTCGCTAGGCTGTGGTTGCGCTCACAGTCCAGCCCACAGACCAGAGTGAGGAAGCGTCGTCGCCGCATGAATCTCTACCTACCCATTCTCGTTCTCGGAGGGATCGCTGCAGCCTTCGCGCTCGGCTCGGTCGCACTCGGCCAGCTCACCGGCCCGTCCCGGTACAACCGGGCAAAGCTGGAGGCTTACGAATGCGGGATCGAGCCCAGCGACCAGCCGGCCAACGCACCGCATGCCGGCAGCGGGCAGCGCTTTCCGGTGAAGTACTACCTGACGGCGATGCTGTTCATCGTCTTCGACATCGAAATCGTGTTCTTGTACCCGTGGGCGGTCAGCTACGACCAACTCGGACTGTTCGCGCTGATCGAGATGGTGGTGTTCATGCTCACCGTCTTCGTGGCCTACGCATACGTGTGGCGCCGCGGCGGATTGACTTGGGATTGAGGTAAATCGTGGGCATAGAAGAGAAACTCCCGAGCGGCTTCTTGCTGACCACCGTCGAACAACTGGCGGGATACTTTCGCAAGAGTTCGCTGTGGCCGGCCACCTTCGGCCTGGCCTGCTGCGCGATCGAGATGATGGCCACTGCCGGCCCGCGATTCGATATCGCACGCTTTGGCATGGAGCGGTTTTCGGCAACACCTCGTCAGGCCGACCTGATGATCGTGGCCGGCCGGGTCAGCCAGAAGATGGCGCCGGTGCTGCGTCAGATCTATGACCAGATGGCCGAGCCCAAATGGGTGCTGTCCATGGGCGTCTGCGCATCGTCGGGCGGAATGTTCAACAACTACGCGATTGTGCAAGGCGTCGACCACGTGGTGCCGGTAGACATCTACCTGCCCGGCTGCCCGCCGCGTCCGGAGATGTTGCTGTACGCAATCCTCAAGCTGCACGACAAGATTCAAGAGATGCCGCTCGGGGTCAACCGCGAGCTGGCCATCGCCGAGGCGGAGAAGGCGGCGCTCGCCGTCCGGCCGACGATCGAGCACCTCGGGCTGCTGCGATGAGTTCACCGGAAAGCGACCCCAACCGCGCGGCCAGTGAGGTCGGCGGGCCGCCCGTCGGCGCCGAAGCCTCCGACGCTGAGCTGATCGGCGTGCGCCGCGGCATGTTCGGCGTCCGCGGCAGCGGTGACACCTCGGGCTACGGCCGACTGATTCGCCAGGTCACCATTGATGAGGGAAGCCCGCGCCCCTACGGTTTCTATTTCGACGAGGTCGTCGACCGGCTGGCCGCGGCATTGAACGAAGCCGACGACGTCGAATTCGCCGACGCCATCGAGAAAGTGGTCGTCTATCGCAACGAGCTGACACTGCACGTGCGCCGCGAATTCCTGCCGCAGGTCGCACGCCGGCTACGCGACGACGCGCAACTGCGGTTCGAGCTGTGCCTCGGTGTCAGCGGCGTGCACTACCCGGACGAAACCGGCCGCGAGTTGCACGCGATATACCCGCTGAGCTCCATCACCCACGGCCGCCGGGTGCGGCTGGAAGTGGCTGCGCCAGATGGTGACCCGCATATCCCCTCGTTGTTCGGGATCTACCCGACCAACGACTGGCACGAGCGCGAGACCTACGACTTCTTCGGCATCATCTTCGACGGCCACCCCTCGTTGACCCGTATCGAGATGCCCGACGACTGGCAGGGACATCCGCAGCGCAAGGACTACCCGCTCGGCGGCGTTCCAGTGGAGTACAAGGGCGCGCAGATCCCCCCGCCCGACCAGCGGAGGTCTTACAACTGATGAGCGAAACCACAACCACCGCGAACGGTGACGGCTCGGACACCTTGATCGCGCTCACGGGCCAAGATTGGAATCGGGTCGTCGAGGCCGCCCGGGAGCGCGGCGAACCCGGCGAGCGAATCGTCGTCGAACATGGGACCGCAACACCCGTCGACCCACGGCGTGCTGCGACTGATCCTGGAGATCGAGGGCGAGACCGTCACCGACGCACGGTGCGGAATCGGCTACCTGCACACCGGAATCGAGAAAAACCTCGAATACCGGTACTGGACGCAGGGCGTGACATTCGTAACCCGAATGGATTACCTGGCACCGTTTTTCAACGAGACGGCCTTCTGTCTGGGTGTGGAGAAGCTGCTCGGGATCACCGACGAAATCCCCGAACGGGTCAACGTCATCCGGGTGATGATGATGGAACTCAACCGAATCTCCTCGCATCTGGTCGCTTTGGCTACCGGCGGCATGGAGTTGGGCGCGATGACGCCGATGTTCACCGGCTTCAAGGGCCGCGAGATCATCCTCACGCTGTTCGAGTCGATCACCGGGCTACGGATGAACAGTGCCTACATCCGTCCCGGCGGTGTGTCGGCAGGACCTGCCACCCAACGCCGAGAGCCGAAATCGCCACTGCCCTCAAGGAAATCAAGGGCGTGCTGCGCGAGATGGGCGACCTGCTCAACGAGAGCGCCATCTGGAAGGCCCGCACCAAGGACGTCGGCTACCTCGACCTCACCGGGTGCATCGCTCTCGGCGTGACCGGGCCGTTCCTGCGTTCCACCGGGTTGCCCCACGACCTGCGCATAATCAGAGCCCTACTGCGGATACGAGGACTACGAATTCGACGTCATCACCGACGACGGATGTGATTCCTACGGCCGCTACATCATTCGCGTCAAGGAGATGTCGGAGTCGGTGAAGATCGTCGAGCAGTGCCTGGACAAACTGCGGCCCGGCCCGACGATGATCGAGGATCGCAAAATCGCCTGGCCGGCTGACCTGAAAGTCGGTCCGGACGGGTTGGGTAACTCGCCGGAGCACATCGAGAAGATCATGAGCGGCTCGATGGAAGCGTTGATCCACCACTTCAAGCTGGTCACCGAAGGCATCCGGGTTCCGGCCGGCCAGGTCTATGTCGCCGTCGAATCGCCGCGCGGCGAGCTGGGAGTGCACATGGTCAGCGACGGCGGCACCCGTCCGTACCGGGTGCACTACCGCGACCCCTCGTTCACCAACCTTCAGGCCGTCGCCGCGATGTGCGAGGGCGGCATGGTCGCCGACGTCATCACCGCCGTGGCCAGTATCGACCCGGTGATGGGCGGGGTGGACCGATGACCGCAGTACCCCAAGCCGGCGCCAGCAACAGCGAGCCCGGCGCCAACAACGGCGAGCGGGTGTTCCTCCGGCTTGGCCCGCCCCCGGAGGAGCCCGGCCAGTTCGTCACCGACGGCGCACCCCAGTCGTACCCGGCCGACGTGCAGGCGCGGCTCGAGGTCGACGCCAAGGAGATCATCGCCAAATACCCCAGCCCGCGTTCGGCGCTGCTGCCGCTGCTGCATCTGGTGCAGGCGCAAGACGGCTACGTGACGCCCGCCGGGATTGAATTCTGCGGCGCGCAGCTCGGATTGACCGGAGCCGAAGTCGCCGCTGTCGCAAGCTTTTACACCATGTACCGCCGCGGCCCGACCGGCGACTACTTCGTCGGAGTGTGCACCAACACGCTGTGCGCGGTGATGGGCGGCGACGCGATCTTCGACTCGCTCAAAGAGCACCTCGGCATCGGCAACGACGAGACGACGGAAGACGGATCGGTCACGCTGCAGCACATCGAGTGCAACGCGGCGTGCGATTTCGCGCCAGTGGTGATGGTCAACTGGGAGTTCTACGACAACCAGACGCCTCGAGTCGGCGCGCACGCTGGTCGACGGTCTGCGATCCGGTAATCCCCCGGCGCCCACCCGTGGCCTGGCCCCGCTGTGCAAGTTCAAGGAGACGGAGCGGATTCTCGCCGGCTTCCCCGATCCGCGGGCCGACGATGGCCAGGGCGGCGCGGGCCCGGCCACACTGGCCGGTCTCGAGGTGGCCAAGGAACACAACATGAAGGCTCCGCCTGCAGGGGAGGGCAAGTAATGGGGTCACCAACACCGTTGGCTCCGGTGCTGAGCCGGTTCTGGGACGACCCCGAATCGTGGACGCTGGAGACCTATCGCCGCAACGACGGCTACCAGGCACTCGACAAGGCCTTGCAGATGGACCCCGACGCGGTGATCTCGGCCGTCAAGGATTCTGGCCTGCGCGGTCGCGGCGGCGCCGGCTTCTCGACCGGCACCAAGTGGTCGTTCATCCCACAGGGCGACAGCGGCGCCGCCGCCAAGCCGCACTACCTGGTGGTCAACGCCGACGAGTCGGAACCTGGTACGTGCAAAGACATTCCACTGATGCTGGCCACCCCGCACGTTCTGGTCGAGGGCGTGATCATCGCGTCGTATGCGATCCGGGCCAGCCACGCGTTCATCTACGTCCGCGGCGAAGTGCTGCCGGTTCTGCGCCGCCTGCAGAACGCGGTCGCCGAGGCGTACGCCAACGGCTACCTGGGTCGCGACATCGCCGGGTCGGGCTACGACCTGGAGTTGGTGGTGCACGCCGGCGCCGGCGCCTACATCTGTGGCGAGGAGACCGCGCTGCTCGACTCGCTGGAAGGACGTCGCGGCCAGCCGCGTCTGCGTCCCCCGTTCCCCGCGGTCGCGGGCCTTTATGGCTGCCCGACGGTGATCAACAACGTCGAGACCATCGCCAGCGTCCCGTCGATCGTGCTTTACGGCGTGGACTGGTTCCGCTCGATGGGTAGCGAGAAATCGCCTGGCTACACGCTGTACTCGCTGTCGGGACACGTGACCAAGCCTGGCCAGTACGAGGCCCCGCTGGGCATCACCTTGCGCGAACTGCTCGACTACGCCGGGGGCGTTCGGGCCGGTCACCAGCTGAAGTTCTGGACACCCGGTGGATCGTCGACTCCGCTTCTGACCGACGAGCACCTCGATGTCCCACTGGATTACGAGGGCGTCGGAGCAGCCGGGTCGATGCTGGGCACCAAGGCACTCGAGATCTTCGACGAGACCACCTGCGTGGTGCGCGCGGTCGGCCGGTGGATCGACTTCTACAAGCACGAGTCATGTGGAAAGTGCACCCCGTGCCGCGAGGGCACGTTCTGGCTGAGCCAGATCTACCATCGCCTCGAAGCCGGTCACGGCACCGCCGAAGACCTGGACAAGCTCACCGACATCGCCGACGCGATTCTCGGAAAGTCGTTCTGCGCCTTGGGCGATGGTGCGGCGAGCCCGGTCGCGTCGTCACTGCAGTTCTTCCGCGATGAATACATCGCACATATCGAGGGCGGCGGTTGTCCGTTCGACCCGAAGCTGTCCATGCTTGCGCCGAACGGAGCCTCATGACGCAAACAGCCGACACCGGAGCGAAGGTCACCGAGCCTGAGTTGGTGACGCTGACCATTGACGGCACCGAAGTCCGTGTTCCCAAGGGAACGCTGGTGATTCGGGCCGCCGAGTTGATCGGTGTGCAGATCCCCCGGTTCTGCGATCACCCACTGCTGGACCCGGTGGGCGCGTGCCGCCAGTGCCTGGTCGAGATCGAAGGCCAGCGTAAGCCGATGGCGTCCTGCACGATTCCCGTCGCCGACGACATGGTGGTGCGCACGCAGTACAGCTCCGAGGCTGCCGACAAGGCACAGCACGGCGTGATGGAATTGCTGCTGATCAACCACCCGCTGGACTGCCCGATGTGCGACAAGGGCGGCGAGTGCCCGCTGCAGAACCAGGCAATGTCCAACGGCCGCGCTGACTCTCGGTTCGAAGACGTCAAGCGCACGTTCACCAAGCCGATCAACATCTCGTCGCAGGTGCTGCTGGACCGCGAGCGCTGCATTCTGTGCGCGCGCTGCACGCGGTTCTCCGAACAGATCGCCGGCGACCCGTTCATCGACATGCAGGAGCGCGGCGCGCTACAGCAGGTCGGCATCTACGCCAACGAACCGTTCGAGTCGTACTTCTCCGGCAACACCGTGCAGATCTGCCCGGTCGGCGCGCTGACCGGCACCGCCTACCGCTTCCGCGCCCGCCCGTTCGACCTGGTCTCCAGCCCGAGCGCGTGCGAGCACTGCGCGTCGGGTTGCGCGCAGCGCACCGACCACCGCCGCGGCAAGGTGCTGCGGCGGCTGGCCGGCGACGAGCCCGAGGTCAACGAGGAATGGAACTGCGACAAAGGCCGCTGGGCGTTCAACTACGCCGCCCAGGGTGACCGGATCACCACTCCCCTGGTCCGCGGCGAAGACGGTGCGCTGGAGCCCGCCTCGTGGCCGCACGCGGTCGCCGTGGCGCTCGAAGGGCTTACCACAGCCGCCAGCGGCGCCGGCGTGCTCCCGGGTGGCAGACTGACCGTCGAAGACGCCTACGCGTACTCCAAATTCGCCCGAATTGTGTTGGGCACCAACGACATCGATTTCCGTGCTCGCCCGCACTCCGACGAGGAGACGCAGTTCCTGGCGGCCAAGGTCGCGGGGCGGGGTATATCAGCCGCCTCCTCAGCGGGCCGCGACGCCGCCCGCATCGTCGGCGGAGGCAAGCTCGCCACCACCTACTCCGATCTGGAGTCGGCCCCGGCGGTGCTGCTGGTCGGCTTCGAGCCCGAAGAAGAGTCGCCGATCGTGTACCTGCGGCTGCGTAAGGCCGCCCGCAAGCACGGGCTGCCGGTGCACGCGATTGCGCCTTTCGCCAGCAACGGTTTGCAGAAGATGCACGGCACGCTGATCGAGACCGCACCCGGCGGCGAGGCCGCCGCGCTGGACGGACTGGCCGGCGGCGAACTCGCCGGGCTCCTGGCCGAGCCCGGCGCCGTCATCGTTGTCGGTGAGCGGCTGGCGAGTTCGCCCGGCGCCCTGTCCGCTGCGGCCCGGCTGGCCGAAAGCACCGGCGCGCAACTGGCTTGGGTGCCGCGCCGTGCCGGTGAGCGCGGGGCGATCGAGGCCGGCGCGCTGCCGGGTCTGCTGCCCGGCGGCCGGCCGCTGAGCGACGAGACCGCACGGTCGCAGATCGCCGCGGGTTGGAATGTCGCCGAATTGCCCGCCGCCGAGGGACGTGACGCCGACGCCATCCTGGCCGCGGCCACCGACGGAAGCCTGGGCGCGCTGTTGGTCGGCGGCATCGACCCCAACGACTTTGCCGACCCCGACGCGGTGCTGGCCGCGCTGGACGCGGCGGGCTTCGTCGTGAGCCTGGAACTGCGCCACAGTGCCGTCACCGAGCGCGCTGACGTGGTCTTCCCGATCGCGCCGGCCGCGGAGAAAGCCGGAACCTACGTCAACTGGGAGGGCCGTCAGCGCAGCTTCTCGGGTGCGCTCCCGCCGGCCGCCACACCGGATTGCCGCGTGCTGGACACGCTGGCCGACGAACTGGGCATCGACCTCGGATTCCCCACTGTGGCAGCCGGTCTGGCCGAACTCAACGGGTTGGGCACCTGGGATGGCGCACCGGCGTCGGCGCCGAGCGTCGCCGCGGCCGCAGCTCCCAAGCCCGGTGCCGGTGAGGCCGTCCTGGCGGGCTGGCGGATGCTGCTCGACGCCGGGAAACTGCAGGACGGCGAGTCGCATTTGGCCGGCACCGCCCGCACACCCGTAGTGCGGCTATCGGCAGCGACGGCGAACGGGCTCGGTGCCGCCGATGGCGACAATGTCACCGTCAGCACCTCGCACGGCTCGATCACGCTGCCGTTGACGATCACCGAGATGCCCGACCACGTCGCATGGCTGCCGCTGAACTCGCCGGGCTCGGCGGTGCACCGTCAGCTGGGCGTCACGCCCGGCGCCGTGGTCAAGATTGGAGCTTCCAAGTGACCTGCGTCGACGACGATGCAGAGCGCAGCGATGCTGAGGAGCGGCGCCCATGACTGAATTCGGACACGACACCTGGTGGCTGATCCTGGCTAAATCGCTGGTGGTCTTCATCTTCCTGGTCCTGACCGTGTTGATCGCCATCCTCGCCGAACGCAAGATCCTGGGCCGGATGCAGATGCGCTGGGGACCAAACCGGGTCGGCCCGCGTGGTTACCTGCAAAGCCTGGCCGACGGCATCAAGCTGGCGCTCAAGGAGGCGCTCATCCCGTTCGGCGTCGAGAAGCCGATTTTCCTTCTGGCACCGGCTATCTCGACGATTCCGGCGATCACGGCGTTTGCGTTCATCCCGTTCGGGCCGCAGGTTTCGGTGTTCGGCCACTGGACCCCGCTGCAGGTGACCGATCTGCCGGTGGCGGTGCTGTTCATCCTGGCGCTGTCGTCGATCGGGGTCTACGGGATCGTGCTGGCCGGGTGGTCCTCGGGATCGACCTATCCGCTGCTGGGCGGGGTGCGTTCCACCGCGCAGGTGATCTCCTACGAGGTCGCGATGGGGCTGTCGTTCGCGACGGTGTTCCTTTACGCCGGAACGATGTCCACGTCGCAGATCGTGACGGCCCAGAACCGGGTCTGGTACATCTTCCTGCTGCTGCCGTCGTTCTGCACGTACCTGGTGTCCATGGTCGGCGAGACCAACCGGGCGCCGTTCGACCTGCCCGAGGCCGAAGGCGAACTGGTCGCCGGTTTCCACACCGAGTACTCGTCGCTGAACTTCGCGTTGTTCTTCCTCGCCGAGTACATCAACATGACGACGGTGTCGGCGCTGGCCGCCACGTTGTTCTTGGGCGGCTGGCACGCGCCGTGGCCACTGAACATGTGGGCCGGCGCCAACAGCGGTTGGTGGCCGGTGCTCTGGTTCATCGCCAAGGTGTGGGTGTTCTTGTTCCTCTACATCTGGTTGCGCGGCGTGCTGCCTCGACTGCGGTATGACCAGTTCATGGCGCTCGGGTGGAAGATCCTCATCCCGGTGTCGCTGGTCTGGGCGCTGATCGCCGCCGCGATCCGCACGTTGCGCGACCAGGGTTACGCACATTGGACGACGTTGCTGGTCGGCGCCAGCATCGTCGTGACCGTCGTGCTGCTGTATCTGCTGCAAAAACCGTTCAGCAACAGGCAGCTGCGCAAGAATCGACGTCGCACAGAGGCGGAGGCAAGGTCCACATACGCGGCCTTGGAACCGGCATTCCCTACGCCGCCAATGCCCGGTAAATCGCTGGCACCGGCGACCAAGGAGACAACCAGTGGCTAAGTTCCTCAGTTCCCTCGCCGGGTTCGGTGTCACGTTCGGCGCGATGTTCAAGCGCCCGATCACCGAGAGCTACCCGGAGAACCCCGGCCCGGTGAAGCCGCGGTATCACGGCCGCCATCAGCTCAACCGCTACGCCGACGGCCTGGAGAAGTGCATCGGCTGCGAGCTGTGCGCGTGGTCATGTCCGGCCGACGCGATCTACGTCGAAGGCGCCGACAACACCGACGAGGCCCGGTTTTCTCCGGGTGAACGCTACGGCCGCGTCTATCAGATCAACTACCTGCGCTGCATCGGATGCGGGCTGTGCGTCGAGGCCTGCCCGACCCGCGCGCTGACCATGACCAACCACTACGAGATGGCCGACGACAACCGCGCCGACCTGATCTACGAGAAGCAGAATCTGTTGGCGCCGATGCTCGAGGGCATGAACCCGGCCCCGCACCCACGGGCCGAGGGATCCACTGACGCCGACTACTACCGCGGCAACATCACCGCGAACGGCCTGCGCCAACTGCCGATCACGGACGTCTCAAAGTGACCACGCTATTGGCCGCGGACGTGATCACCCGCACCTCCACCGGCGAAGCGGTGACCTTCTGGCTACTGGCCACCCTGGCGCTGATCGGCGCGCTGGGCGTGGTGATGGCCGCCAACGCGGTCTACTGCGCGATGTCTCTGGCGCTGACGATGATCGTCCTGGCGGTGATCTACATGATCCAGGACGCGTTGTTCCTCGGCGTCGTGCAGATCGTGGTCTACACCGGCGCCGTGATGATGCTGTTCCTCTTCGTGCTGATGCTGATCGGCGTGGACTCCGCCGAATCACTGGTGGAAACCCTTCGCGGACAACGGGTTGCAGCTGTGGTGGCCGGGCTGGGCTTGGGCGTCGTGCTGATCGCCGGAATCGGCACCGTTACCACCAACCGTTTTGGGACAAACGGCCTGTCGACAGACATTGCTCCCGAAGGCAACGTGCAGGGACTCGCGGCCCTGATCTTCTCCCAGTACCTGTGGGCCTTCGAATTGACCAGCGCGCTGCTGATCACCGCAGCCATCGGCGCGATGATCCTGGCCCACCGCGAGCGCTTCGAGCGCCGTAAAACTCAGCGCGAGATGTCCATCGAGCGATTCCAGCCCGGCGGTTATCCCACTCCGCTGCCCGGCCCGGGCGTCTTCGCGCGCCACAACGCGGTCGACACACCCGCACGGTTGCCCGACGGCTCCCCGTCCCGGTTGTCGGTGCCCGCGGTTTTGGAGTTGCGGCCGGTCGAAGAGCGGGACTTACCAGCCGCCAAGGGTTCCAACGGTTTTGACGCCATCACCAGAGGAGGTGCGTCATGAATCCGCAGAATTACCTGTATCTGTCCGCGCTGCTGTTCACCATCGGCGCCGCCGGCGTGCTGTTGCGGCGCAACGCGATTGTCATGTTCATGTGCGTCGAGTTGATGCTGAACGCGGTCAACCTGGCCTTCGTCACGTTCGCCCGCCTGCACGGTCGCCTCGACGGCCAGATGGTGGCCTTCTTCACGATGGTCGTCGCCGCCTGCGAAGTGGTGATCGGGCTGGCCATCATCATGACGATTTTCCGTGCCCGCAAATCGGCTTCGGTCGACGACGCGAACCTGCTAAAAGGCTGACGGGATGACACATTTGACCTGGTTGCTCGTCGCGTTGCCCGCGGCCGGCGCCGCAATATTGCTGCTCGGCGGCAGGCGCACCGACTCCTGGGGGCACTGGCTGGGCTGTCTGACCGCGCTGGCCTCCTTCGGGGTCGGTGCCTCGCTGCTGGCCGACATGCTCGGTCGGCACGGCGACGCCCGGACGATCACCCAGAACTTGTTCACCTGGATTCCCGTCGGCAGCCTGCAGGTAGACTTCGGACTGCAAATCGACCAGCTGTCAATCTGTTTCGTGCTGCTGATCACCGGCGTCGGATCGCTGATCCATATCTACTCGGTGGCCTACATGGCAGAGGATCCCGACCGCCGACGGTTTTTCGCCTACCTGAACCTGTTCCTGGCAGCGATGCTGCTGCTGGTGGTCGCCGACAACTTCGTCGGCCTCTACGCCGGCTGGGAAGGCGTGGGCCTGGCGTCCTACCTGCTGATCGGGTTCTGGTACCACAAGCCGACCGCGGCCACCGCAGCCAAGAAGGCCTTCGTGATGAACCGGGTCGGCGACGCCGGGCTGGCGCTGGCGATCTTCGTGATCTTCGCCAACTTCGGCACGCTGTCCTACTCCGGAGTGTTCGGCCAGGCGGCGGGCGCCAGCCACAGCGCGCTGACCTGGATCGGATTGCTGCTGCTGGCCGGTGCGTGCGCCAAATCCGCCCAAGTCCCGCTGCAGGCGTGGCTCGGTGACGCGATGGAAGGCCCCACCCCGGTCTCGGCGCTGATTCACGCGGCCACCATGGTGACCGCCGGTGTGTACCTGATCGTGCGATCCAACCCGTTGTACAGCCTGTCCCCCGACGCCCGCCTCGGCGTGATCATCGTCGGCGCTGTCACGTTGATGTTCGGGGCGATCATCGGTTGCGCCAAGGACGACATCAAGCGCGCGCTGGCCGCATCCACAATGAGCCAGATCGGCTACATGGTGCTGGCCGCGGGACTGGGGCCGGCGGGCTACGCGTTCGCGATCCTGCACCTGCTCACCCACGGCTTCTTCAAAGCCGGGCTGTTCCTGGGCTCCGGTTCGATCATCCACGCGATGCACGAAGAGCAGGACATGCGCCACTACGGCGGCCTGCGCAGCGCGCTGCCGGTCACCTTCGCCACCTTCGGGCTGGGCTACCTGGCGATCATCGGCGTGCCACCGTTCGCCGGCTTCTTCTCCAAAGACGCCATCATCGAAGCCGCACTGGGCGTCGGCGGAGCCGGCGGCTGGATCCTGGGTGGCACCGCCCTGCTGGGTGCCGGCATCACCGCGTTCTACATGACCCGGGTGATGCTGCTGACCTTCTTCGGCGAAAAGCGTTGGGCCGACGATGCGCATCCGCACGAGGCGCCCGCGCTGATGGCCTGGCCGATGATCCTGCTCGCGGTCGGATCGGTCTTCTCCGGCGGGCTGCTGGGCTGGGGCGGCACGCTGCGGCGCTGGCTGGAGCCGGTGACCACCTTCGAGGAGCACACGCCCGTTGCACCCAGTTGGGTGATCAGCGCCGTGGCCGTCGCCATCGTCGCGGTCGGGTTCCTGTTCGCGTTGTGGCGCTACCTCGGCAAACCCGTGCCCGAGACCGCACCCGCGGACGTGTCCGTGCTGACCGTCGCCGCCCGCCGCGACCTCTACGGCGATGTCTTCAACGAAGACGTGTTCATGCGACCGGGTGCGCAACTCACCCATGCGCTGGTCGAGTTCGACGATCAGGGTGTGGACGGCTCGGTCAACGGACTGGCCAATCTGGTGGGCCGCACGTCGGAGTGGCTGCGCGGCTTCCAGACCGGATTTGCGCGCAACTACGCACTCTCGATGTTGGCCGGAGCGGCGCTCGTCGGCGCCGCGATCCTGACGGTGCAGCTGTGGTGAGGACGAGCGAAGCGATGAGGAAGAGCAGCGCTGATGACTAACGCCCCTTGGCTGTCCATCCTGTGGCTGCTGCCGCTGGTCGGGGCGGTCGTGATCATCCTGGTGCCCCCAGGCGGACGACAGTTCGCCAAGTGGCTCGGCGTGGCCGTGTCGGTTGTCGTGCTGGCGCTGTCGATCGCGCTCGCGGTGGCCTTCAAGGCCGGCGGCCCGACCTACCAGTTCACCGAATCTCATCCGTGGATACCGGCATTCGGCGCCGGGTACACCATCGGCGTTGACGGCATCGCGCTGATGCTGGTGCTGGTGACCACGATCCTGGTGCCGTTCCTGCTGGTGGCCGGCTGGAACGATGGCGGCGAGCGATCCCGCGGCACGCAGGCCTACGTCGCGTTGACGCTGACCATCGAATCGATGGTGCTCATCTCGGTGATCTCGCTGGACGTGCTGCTGTTCTACGTGTTCTTCGAGGCAATGCTCATCCCGATGTACTTCCTCATCGGCGGATTCGGCGGCGGCGCCCACCGGTCGCGTGCCGCGGTGAAGTTCTTGCTCTACAACCTGTTCGGCGGTCTGATCATGCTGGCCGCGGTGATCGGCTTGTACGTGGTGACCGCCGAAAATGGCTCGGGCACTTTCGACTTCCGTCAGATCGTCGCTGCCGTCACGTCGGGTACCTTGGGCGGCTCGTCGGGCGTGATGAAGGCGCTGTTCCTGGGATTCATGTTCGCGTTCGCCATCAAGGCGCCGCTGTGGCCGTTCCACCGCTGGCTGCCCGACGCCGCGGTGGAGTCGACGCCCGCGACCGCGGTGCTGATCACCGCGGTGATGGACAAGGTCGGCACGTTCGGCATGCTGCGGTACTGCCTGCAGTTGTTCCCTGACGCCTCAACGTATTTCCGGCCCGCCATCGTCGCTCTCGCGGTGATCGGCGTCATCTACGGCGCCATCGTCGCGATCGGCCAGACCGACATCATGCGATTGATCGCGTACACATCGATCTCGCACTTCGGCTTCATCATTCTCGGCATCTTCGTGATGACGACGCAGGGCCAGAGCGGTTCGACGCTGTACATGCTCAACCACGGCATCTCCACCGCAGCGGTGTTCCTGATCGCCGGATTCCTGATCTCGCGGCGCGGCACCCGTTCGATCGCCGCCTACGGCGGGATCCAGAAGGTAGCGCCGGTGCTGGCCGGCACCTTCCTGGTGGCGGGCCTTGCCACGGTGTCGCTTCCGGGGTTGGCGCCGTTTGTCAGCGAGTTCCTGGTGCTGCTGGGCGCATACAACCGCTACTGGTTGGCGGCGGCGGTCGGCGTGACCGCGCTGGTGCTCTCCTCGATCTACATCCTGTGGCTCTACCAGCGGGTGATGACCGGCCCCGTCACGCCGGGCAACGAGCGGATCCGCGATCTGGTGCCGCGCGAGATCCTGGTCGTCGCGCCGCTACTCCTGCTGCTGCTGGTTCTGGGGATCTACCCCAAGCCGGTGCTCGACATCATCAACCCTGCGGTGGGCAACACCATGGCGACCATCGGAGCGCATGACCCCGCACCGATCGTGCGACCCGGCACGGCGCACGTGCCCGGAATGGCGGAAGGACCGCGCCGATGATGTCTCTCGCTGCTACCTCAGTGCCGACGCCCAGCGTCGAATACGGCCTGCTCTCACCGATTTTCATCGTGTTCGGCGTCGCGGTGGTCGGCGTGCTGGTGGAAGCGTTCCTACCCCGGCGCGCCCGCTACGGCGCCCAGGTCCTGCTCGCGCTCGGCGGCCTGATCGCGGCGATCGCCGCCGTCATCGTCGTCGCCCGGCAACTCGACCCCCCGGGCCGCTACGCGATACTGCACGCGCTGGCCATCGACGGACCGACTCTGCTCTTGCAGGGCGCCGTGCTGCTGGTCGCGGTGCTCGCCGTGTTCTTCTTCGCCGAGCGGCAGAAGGGCGACAACGAGGCTGCCGGACCGGGTGCCGCGACGGCGACCGCTCACGCGCCCGTCGGCCTGGAAGCCTTTACGCCGCAGGCATCGGCGGTACCGGGCAGCGCGGCCGAGCACGAGGCCGAGCGGGCCGGCGCGAGCCAGACCGAGGTCTTCCCGCTGACGATGCTCGCGGTCGGCGGCATGCTGGTATTTCCGGCCGCCAACGACCTGCTGACCATGTTCGTTGCGCTCGAGGTTCTGTCGCTGCCGCTCTACCTGCTCTGCGGGCTGGCCCGGCACCGTCGCCTGCTGTCCCAGGAAGCGGCGGTCAAATACTTTCTGCTGGGCGCATTTTCATCGGCGTTCTTCCTCTACGGCGTGGCGCTGCTCTACGGCGCCACCGACAGCCTGACGCTGCCCGGCATCGCGAAAGCACTGGCGGCAGACCACAGCCATTCGATGGCGTTGACCGGCGTGGCGCTGTTGTCGGTCGGTCTGCTGTTCAAGGTCGGCGCGGTTCCCTTCCATTCGTGGATTCCCGACGTCTATCAGGGCGCACCGACCCCGATCACCGGGTTCATGGCCGCCGCAACGAAAGTCGCGGCGTTCGGCGCACTGCTTCGCGTCGTCTACGTCGCGCTGCCACCGCTGCACGACCAATGGCGCCCCGTCCTGTGGGCCATCTCGATCCTGACCATCGCGGTCGGCACGGTGACCGCGGTGACGCAAACCGACGTGAAGCGGATGCTGGCGTACTCGTCGATCGCGCACGTGGGCTTCCTGCTAACCGGCGTGATCGCCGACAACCCGGTCGGCCTGGCGGCCACGATGTTCTACCTCGTCGCCTACAGCTTCAGCACGGTGGGCGCGTTCGCGGTCGTCAGTCTGATTCGCAACTCGAACGGCGAAGAGGATGCCACCACCGCCCACTGGGCCGGCCTTGGCCAGCGTTATCCCGTTGTCGGCCTGCTCTTTTCGATGTTCCTGCTGGCCTTCGCCGGTATCCCGCTGACCAGCGGCTTCATCAGCAAGTTCGCGGTGTTCTCGGCGGCGGCCAAGGGCGGGGCGGTGCCGTTGGTCATCGTCGGTGTCATCGGCAGCGCGGTTGCCGCATACTTCTACGTGCGGGTGATCGTGCTGATGTTCTTCACCGAGCCGCACGCCGAGTCGGTGCACGTCGTGATGCCCAGCTTCTGGAGCAAGGCGGCGATCGCGGTATGCGCGGCCATCACGATCGGCTTGGGCATCTTCCCGCAGCCGCTGCTCGACCTCGCCCGGCAGGCCGCGCAGTTCCTGACATGACCTCGACGCTGGTTCTCAGCGACGACGTCGGCGCGGTTCGAGTGCTGACCATGAACCGGCCCGCAAAGCGAAACGCATTGAGCCCGGACCTGATCGAGGCGCTCTACTCCGCGTTGCGCGAGGCCGACGACGACCCGGCAGTGCGGGCTGTCGTGCTCACCGGCGCCGACCCGGCGTTTTGTGCCGGCGTCGACCTCAAGGAGGCCCAGCGGCTCGGCTCGGTCTACTTCGAGCAATTTGAGAACCAAAGCTGCATCCGCCAGACCGGAGAGATGTGCACACCGACTGTCGGCGCCATCAACGGCGCGGTGTTCACCGGCGGCCTCGAAATGGCTTTGGGCTGCGACTTTCTCGTCGCCTCTGAACGCGCGGTTTTCGCCGACACCCATGCCCGGGTCGGAATCCTGCCCGGCGGCGGGATGACGGCGCGACTCCCCCAGGTGGTCGGCGCCGCGATGGCGCGACGGCTGTCGATGACCGGCGAAGTGATCGACGCCGCGGGTGCCGAGCGGATCGGCTTGGTCACCGAGGTCGTTCGCGCATGATCGCTTGTTGGCCAGGGCAATCGAGCTGGCCAGTCAGATCGCCGAAGTGCCGGGACCAATCATGGCTGGGCTCAAGGAAATCTACGTCACCGGCACCGCCGCGATCATCGACCCCGCTCTTGCCGCCGAAAAAACCATCGCCGGCGCACAGACGTTGGATCGTGAAGGCCTGAAAGATCGCTACGCGGAGATCAGCGAGCGCAATCGCCGCCAGATCCAGCCTCAGCCGGACGCGAGCAGCGGGCTGTAGTCGGTCGGCGGGTCAACCAGATTCATTGACCGGTAGAGCTTTTCACTCAGTGCCGGGCTGGTTTCCGCCGCGGACAGCACCGCCTCCCGGAACTCCAGCAGTTCTTTGGACGCCGAATGATCCGGGTCATTGTTAGCCATGTAGAGGTCGTTGAACTGATTGGACGCCCACATCGGCCCGATCTGCTCGGCGGCGGCCGCAAAGAATTGCAACGCGAAATCACCGTTCGCTTCGGCCAGACACGCTTGCAACGCCGTCGCTTCCAGTGCCGCCACCGTCATGCCCTGGCCGTAGATGGGATTGGTGCTGCAGATCGCATCGCCGAACACCAATAAGCCCGACGGAAACCGATCCATCTGGTCGTAGCGTCGCCACGTGGCGCCCGGGTAGCGGAACATGGAGATCTCGCTGATCGGCTCGCCGCGTTTGAGCGCCCGCAACAACGCGGGCGGCGCGAACTGCGTTGCCATCCGGATCATCCCGGTGAGGCTGTCCGGTGGCTCGTTGTCCGCCACCCGCGTCAGCGTGAAAATCCAGGTGTCGTGCTCGTACACCGAAAAGGCGCCGCCGGTAGCCTTTTTCGGCTCGGGAACGACGAACGTCATCCGCTCTTTGATGATCCCTTCCGGGATCCGCATCAGCAGGCTGGTGTAGTTCGCGGTGGTCTTCGAGCGTTCGGCGACCGGTCGCCCGTAGCCCAGGTCGTCCAGGAAGGCCGGTGTGCGGGCCCCGCGGCCCATCGCGTCGACCACCAGGTCGGCGTCCAGCGTTCGCTGCGCCTCGGTCTCCCGGTCGACGATCTTCGCACCGGTCACGCGTTGGGGGGTCGGCGCAATCGGCTCGACAAAGTCATGGCCGTCGAGAATTTCCACGTTGTCGATCGCCATCACCCGTCGCCTGACGTGCGCTTCCAGCAATGGGCGGCTCAGTAGGTGCAGCTTCACCGCCGACGGGTCGCTGAATTTGCCTTTGCGGCTCAGCTCGTGACCGGCCACCCGGATGGATACCCGGGACATATCGCCGTCGTCGCAGACCGCAGCGCCGGCGGCAACCAGCTCGTCGTGAATTCCCGGGAACAAGTTCGCCAGCTCGTGCGCACCGCGGCTCCACAGCACATGGAAGTGGCGGCCCTGCGGGACTCCGCGACGCTGATCGGCATCGTCGGGTAGCTTGTCGCGCTCGACCACCGTCACCGTGCTGTAGAAGTCGCTGAGCACCCGGGCGGCGAGTAGCCCGCCCATTCCCGCACCGCAGACGACTGCCCGCTCCCCCAACTTGCCCACCGATTGTCCCCCTCGCCGATATGCCCCGCTACCGGATGACCGTACAGACATAGTTAAGGCATTAGGGCGAAACCCGGAACCGAAGCCGCCAATCCTGGCTGCTGGCAACGAGAAACTAGACCGAAGCGGTGGTCAAGTCGTCGAGTGCGACCGCAGCAAGGTCGGGCCGCAGGACGCTCAATTCTTCGAGTTCCTCGTCCGCACGTCGCTGCACAAGCAACGGAATGAAGCCCCGGACCCGGCTGCTCTGGAAGTGCAGATACGCGTGCCGCACGACCGCAGCCACATGGTCCATCGGAATCGCCGAATACTTCTCGGCGAGCCGACGCTCCACGTCGGAAATCAACGCCCGCTCTTCTTGCGGCATCCGGACATTGTTGCCCCCAACTGACCACCGGTCAAGATTCTCCATACAGCAGCGTCCCAGGGATCCGCAGCAAAACGTCGCATCTGCCGAGGCGAAGAAAGGTGTGGTCAGTTTTCCTCGTCGCGCAGAAAAGGCCGGGTGGCCAACAGATAGATCGCGAATACCGCCAACGGCGCCAGCAGCGGTAACCACGGCACTTGTAGCGGAAAGGCCGTCGCCACCAGGCCCGCGAGCGTGAAGCCCAGGGCCGAGACCAGCGTCGCCACACTGACCGAGTCCAGGCCGGCGCCGCTCGCGGCATGTCGCAGCATCAGGTAGACGCCCGCCGACAAGCCGGCTACCGCGGCTACCGCTGCCGACGGGCTGGTCATCGCGATCACCAGCACGGTCAGCAGGACCGCAAGCGTGGCTATCGGGCGGAGCGGGATCGCGGCCGCGACTGCGACCAGCGCGGACACCGCGACTACCCGGGCCGGGCCGTGCGTTCCGACACCGACGGCGGCCACCATCAGCAGCCCACAGGCAGTCGACAGCAGGTGCGCCAGGCCCCTCATGACCGGCGTCCCGCCGGCCGCCGGCGGTGATCGGGCACCGCCTGCATCGACTGATCGAGGGTCCGATCGGGCTGCCAGGCCACCACGTCGACGCCGACGGTGCCCATGTCGCGGTACATCGCCGACCGTTGCAGCGCCCACATCCTCTCGACCAGCGGGTCTTGGGCGGTGCGGAATGGGGCACCCTGCAATACGTCGACCGCCACCACCACGTGCCCACGTCGGCGTAAATCGATCAGCGCCAACGCGAATTCGGTGTCGAGCAGCGTGGAGAACCCGACGACGATCGCCCCAGCAGGAATCGCCGCCCGAGGCGCCAATGTCCCTGTAGTGCTTTCGAATTCATCGCCTGCGCTCAGAACGGCGTCGAGCACGCGGTAGAACTGGCGCTGCCCGATATCGGCGCCGAGCCAACGGGGTCGGCGTCCGCCGAGCGCGACGATGCCGGCCCGGTCACCGTTGCGCAGCGCGGTCTGCACCACCTGGGCCGCACCGCGCACGATGCGCTCGGTGGCCTCGGTCGCAGGACCGGCAGGCTGCGGGTAGCCGTCAATCAGTACGACGACATCCGCCGACCGGTCGGTCAGCCGCTGGGTCACATGCAGCCGTCCGCGGCGGGCACTCACCGGCCAGTTGACCGTGCGCAGCTGATCCCCCGGCACATAGCTGCGGATGTCGGCGTATTCAACGCCGCGGCCGATGTGGCGGGTCAGATGGGTGCCGAGCCGGTCGAGCAAATCGGTCGGCGGAAGCGTCGTCGGTTGGGGCGGCGTCATCGGAAAGACGATCACCTCCGCCGCATCCACGGTGCCCGCTCCGACCAGCAGTCCGCCGTGCGCAACGACCTCGACCGCAGCCGGCACCGGATACCGTCCCCAGCGTTTGGCACTGGCCGTCACCGTCAGCTTCTCGCCACGTACCGACTCCAGTTGCATTCCATCGACCGCTGACGCCGTCAATTCGATTGCGGTACCCAAGGTTTCAGTGCTTGCCGCCAGCGTGAGCTGCACCTGCTCGGCCTCGAAACATCGCTGCGAACCGGGTTCGGCATGCACGCTGACTTTCGGCAGCGGCCGCTGCCAGCTGACCGAGCACAACATACCGAGCAGCGGTGCCGCGAAGGCGACGAGCTGCCAGCACGACCCGATCAGTCCGACGGCCAGTGCGAGCGCAGCGCAGGTCGCGACCGCGCGCGTCAAAGATGATGCACGCCAATGTAACTGAACTTCTCGAATCTCAACCACGCGTACCTACTGCGGTCCGCCGTGCGTTCGTGGCACCGGCAGACGCCGCAGCAACTCCTCGACGATGTCCGAGCCCTGGATTTTTCTCACCCACATCTCCGGCCGCAGCGTGATCCGATGCGACACGGCCGGCGGGGCGAGCGCCTTGATGTCCTCGGGAATGACATAGTCGCGGCCAAGCAGCAGGGCGCGGGCCCGCGCGAGTTGCACCAGGTCGAGTTCGGCCCGCGGGCTGGCCCCGACCGCCACCTGAGGGTGATGCCGGGTCGCGGCCGCCAGCGACACCACGTAGTTCAACACGTCCTCGTGCACGCTGACCTGCTCGACGGACTCGCGCATGGCCAGCAGATCATGTTGATCCACAACCTGATTGACCGTCGGCTCTGTCGATCCCCGATCCAGGCGACGGCGCAGCATCGACACCTCGTCACGCTCCGAGAGGTAACGCAGTTCGAGTCGCACCGCGAACCGGTCCAGCTGTGCTTCGGGCAGCGGGTAGGTGCCTTCGTACTCGATCGGGTTGTCGGTGGCCAAGACGATGAACGGCTGGGCCAACGGGTGCGTGACGCCGTCGATGCTGACCTGGCCCTCGGCCATCGCCTCCAACAATGCCGCTTGGGTCTTGGGTGGCGTGCGATTGATTTCATCAGCCAGTAGCAGATTCGTGAAGATCGGGCCGGGACGGAAATCGAAGTGGCCCGACTGCATGTCGTAGATCGTCGAGCCGAGCAGGTCGGCCGGTAACAGGTCGGGCGTGAACTGCACGCGGGTGAAGTCCAGTCCCAGTGCAGCGGCAAAGGACCGGGCGATCAGTGTCTTACCCAGGCCGGGCAGATCTTCGATCAGCACATGCCCGCGCGCGAGCACCGTCGTCAGAATGAGTGTGAGTGCCGCACGCTTGCCCACCACCGCGTGTTCGATCTCGTCGAGCACCGCGGCTGCCTGAGCCGTTGTCGTCGCAGCCGAGGTCATATCCGACACGTACCCCCTGTCATACCTGCTCAAGCCGTTCCAGGATTTCCTCGAGCGTCGCGCGGCCCGGTCCCGGTTCGCTCGCACCGGTGCGCGAAATATTGTTGGGGTGCACCCACGCCCACAGCTCAGGTCCGAAAAGCGTTCGGCCGGTGGCGTCGAACGCGGCTGAGTCCTTGGCTTGTCTTTGACCGGTGGCGATCGTGAACCGCCGAGCCAGCATCGGGCGTAGGTGGCGGTCCCAGTCGGCCCGCGTCGCTTCCGACCGGTGAATCAACGTCTCCGTTCGGGACAACCAACTGCGCAGCGTTTCCTCGAGGGCATTCGGGTTTTCGGGCGGCGGCGGCTCGATGTCGCGCCCCAGGACCTGCCGCACATTGATCAGCGCGAAGAGGGCCGCGGCGCCGGCGAGCCACAGCACCAGCCGACGGTCGTGCAGCGATAGCGCGGCCAGCTCCGCGCACAGCACAATGGAAACACCCAGTGCAATAAGTCTTTTCATACCGAGCTCCGCATATCCTCGAGCACCAGCTGTAAGACGTCGATCGCCCGGCCGCGATGTGCCTCGGTCATCACGTGCGGACTGAAGCGCGCCTCCTCGAACAGGTTCACCAGTTCAGCCGCGTTGTCGACGTGCAGCGCGTGGTGCTCGACAGCGCGAGCCAAAACCTCTGTCGGAGTGTCGAAATCCTGCGGGACGGCACCGGGGATATGCCGCAGCTCGCGTTCCATCGCCGCATAGCACGCGATGATCGCCTGCCGCGGTTCGTGACTGGGGTCTTCGATTTCGGCCAGACCGCTTTCGGCTGCCCGGACCAGCGATGTGGCCGCGGCCGCGGCCGGTGCCGATTCACCGAGCGGTTGGGCCATGGCGATGCCTGCCTCGGCGACGCGGCGCCGCCGCGCGATGAGCGCGCCCGCAAGGATCATCACCAGCAGAGCGACCGTACTGGCGATCAGATAATGGAGCACATCGCGATCCGGCTCGCCGCCCTGCGAGCCGGGCCGTTGCGCAGCGTTGCCCGCCGGCGTGGGGACGGTGGATTGCACTGCGGGCTGGGGCTGATCGATGTGCGGGCCGAGAAATCTGGACAGCAGAAACAGCAGGAGTAGCCACAACACCAGCATTGCGGCCCCGATCAGCATCACCCGCCACCCCGGTCGACCGCCGCCGTCGGAAGGCCTCGCCGGCAATTCTCTGGCGCTGCCGGCCACCCGGCGCGGATCGCGAAGTCGGGCAATGAGCGCGACGGCCACGATCACCAGGGAGACGCTGAGCAGCGCCGCAATAAAAACCAGTGACGCGTTGCTCTGTGGTGGTCGGTCGGCGCGTTCGACGCCCGGGAGATATCCGCGCAGCGACGCGGCAATGGCGATCAACAGCACGATCACGGCGACTACGCGGCCAGTCGCCCTGTCAAAGATCGGCACACCACTCGACAAGTGCCCATCGTGGCACGGAGTCGAGGTGAACGGCCAGCGATCGGCCCACCCCGTTGAGTGCAGTCCGGTTCAGTCGCGCTCGGCGAGCTCCGCCAGCCGGTCGAGAGATGCCCGAAGGTTGTCGCTCGTCGTCCTGCGGGCACGCGCGAGTCGATGCTCATCGGTCAGGAGTGTCCAGTCGTAGGTGTGCGTGACGCGGGTACGGGCCTCACCCAGTGGTTCGAGCTCCCAGCGCCACAGATGCCCGGCCGGTTGCTCGCCGGCCGTAGCCGGATTCCAGGCGATACGACGGCCTTCGGCGAACTCGACGACGTGATTCTCACGAACGCCACCATTGGTCAGCGTCATCGTGAACACGTCACCGATTGCGCGAACGCGCTGTCCGCCTTCGGCATTCGCGAGATTGTCGTTGCCGTCCCAACGGGACTGCTGCGCGGGGTCGGCGATCAGGGCGAAGATCCGCTCGGCACCGGCCGCGATCTCGAGGCTGGCGCTCACCACCTGTGGTGTGTCGTCTGACATACCACGATCCAAGCACTCAACTCCGGCGGTAGTCCGTCAGGTAGGCCGGCGGCGGTGTCGCCGGATTCAGGTCGGCGGAAGGAATGGGCGCTCCCGCTTGCAGAGTGAACGGGAGGACGCCGGCCCAGTGCGGCAACGTCATGTCATCGTCGTCGTCGGCGGGGCCGCCGGTGCGCACCTTGGCCGAGACCTCGGCCAGGTCGAGGGCAATGACGCCGGTTGCTGCCAGTTCCCGAGCGTCGGGCGGTCTGCTGTCGGCCGACCGGCCGGATGCGACGTGATCGACCACCGCGGCCAGCGCGCGCCGCTTCTCGTCGTCGTCGCGCACCAACCGCGCGTTGCCGACCGCGACGACCGACCGGAACTCCAGGGAATGGTGCATCCAGGAACGCGCCAGGACCAGACCGTCGACCAGGGTCGCGGTGACGCACACGGGCAAACCCCCGGGGGCGCCCGCGGCGGCGAGCATCCAATGGCTTCCGGTCGATCCATGCAGGTAGAGCGTCTCGCCCAGCCGCGCGTGGATGGTGGGCAATACCACCGGCCCGTCGTCGCCGACGAAACCGACGTGACAGATGAGTGCCTCGTCGAGGATGCCGTGCACGGTGGCGTGGTCGTAGCGAGCCCGTTCGCGATATCGGGTGGGCACGGTGCGCGCCGTGGGCACATATGCCTGATCGGCCGTCATGGTTGCCTCCTCTTTTGCACTAGTACATAATGCTTAATGTGCCAGAACAATACACGATCAGCGGGACGGGCGCCGAGGCGATTGCGTCCGACGTCGAAGCGGCCATCTCCTCCGGTGCCCTGGCACCCGGCGCTGAGCTACCACCGATCCGCGATCTGGCCGGTCAGCTCGGCGTCAACGCCAACACGGTGGCGTCGGCCTATCGCCTGTTGCGCGAACGAGGAGCGGTCGAGACCGCGGGTCGACGAGGCACCCGGGTGCGAGGGCGTCCGGCGACCACTCCCCGCTCGCTGCGCGGAATCGCCGTCCCGCCGGGGGCGCGCGACCTGTCTACCGGCAACCCGGACCCAGCTCTACTGCCGACCCTTCGGCTCAACACGCAACGCAATACACCTGTGCTGTATGGGGAACCCGCGATCTCGGCCGAGCTGGCCGACTACGCGCTCACATCGCTGACCACCGAGGGCGTTCCAGCCGAACACATCGCCGTCACCGCGGGCGCCCTCGACGGCATCGAACGCGTTCTGGCCGCCCACCTGCGCCCCGGCGACCGGGTCGGAGTCGAGGATCCCGGCTGGGCCAACTTGCTGGATCTGCTTGCTGCGCTGGGTTTTTCAGCAGAACCTATCCGAGTCGACGACGACGGGCCGCTGACCGCCGATGTCGCGCGGGTTTTGCGTCGCGGCGTGCGCGCACTGGTGCTGACGTCCAGAGCCCAAAACCCAACCGGTGCAGCGGTTTCAGCTGAGCGCGCGGACGAACTCCGGGCATTGCTGATCGACTTTGACGACGTGCTGCTCATCGAAGACGACCATTGCGCGGGCATCGCGGGCGCACCGCTGCACACGCTGGCCGGCATCACGCGGCACTGGGCATTCGTCCGCTCGGCCGCCAAAGCCTATGGCCCCGACCTGCGACTGGCGCTGCTGGCCGGGGATCAACGCACGGTTGAGCGGGTGCAGGGCCGGTTGCGGCTGGGCCCCGGTTGGATCAGCCACCTGCTGCAGGATCTCGCGGTCAGTCTGTGGCGCGACCAGGCTGCTGCCCGCGCGGTGCACGAAGCCGAAATCGCCTACACCCGAAGCCGTGAAGCGCTTCGCGCGGCGCTGGCCGATCGCGGCGTGACCTCGCACGGCAGCTCCGGACTCAACGTGTGGGTACCGGTGCCCGACGAAACCGTGGCAATCACAAGGCTGTTGAACGCCGGATTCGCGGCGGCGCCGGGAGCACGTTTCCGTATCGGCACCGCGCCTGGAATGCGGGTCACCATCTCAGGGCTTGCGGCCGACGACATCGAGGCGCTGGCCGATGGAATCGCCGAGGCCGTGCATGCGGTCGGTCGCGCCAGTGTGTGAGTCCCGTTACGGTGAAGTCGATGATCGGTGATCGCTGGAACGTGACCGACGACGAGGTCGCCCGGTATTACCCCTGCGACGATTTCGTCCCGGCACCGACCTTGCAGGCATGGCGCGGAGTAACTGTGCAGACCGCCCCGGAGACGTTGTGGCCCTGGGTCGCTCAAATCAGGCTCGCGCCCTACTCCTACGACTGGATCGACAACCTCGGCCGCCGCTCTCCCCAGCAACTCGTCGGCCTGCCCGATCCGGTCGTCGGCGAATCCTTCTCCACCGCGGCGACCCGACCCTTCGGTCGCATCCTCGCGGTCGAACCGCCCAGGCAACTCACCGGCGAAATCATGGGAGCCTGCATGTCCTACGTGCTGGTGCCCGGCGGGCAGTCGACGCGATTGCTGATGAAGATCGTCACCGGCATGAGCCGCTGGCTGACGCCGTTGCTGTCGGTCGGTGACCTCGTGATGGCCCGACGCCAACTGCTCAACCTCAAGGCTCTTGCCGAACGACCGTAGTTGTCCACAGTCGGCAGTTCATCCACAGGCTGTGCTCTGCCGCCTGCGCTGACGGCTTACCTGTCGGGCCGATTCGTAACCTCGAGATATGGGTTCAACGGTCAGCGCCGAGGAGGCACGGGAACGGATCACCTCCGCTCTCGATGCGATCGACGCTGCCCACGATCTGCTGCGAGCCACGTCGTCGGACTTGGCGGGCAACATGTTTCGCGTCGACGTCGCCGAGCGCCTCGAGACGCAGGAGCGCGTCAACCGGGGCCTGATGTATCGCGTCTTCGCCGAGATCGCCGACCCACCGGACGAAGCCGGATCGATCGCGCAGCTGCGATCACTGCTCTGGCGACGGCTGCGCATCACGCCCAACGAAATCACCCGGCGGTTCAAGCTCGCGGCCCGGATTCGGCCGCGACGCTCCCTGACCGGACCCCCGGTTGCGCCCGAGTTGCCGGAGTTGGCGGCCGCGGTCGAGGCGGGTGACGTCGGAGACGACCACATCCGATCGGTGTGCCGCGCAGTCGACCTGCTACCCGCGTCCGTGTCACCCGCGGACGTAGACGCCGCTGAGCGCACACTGGTCGACCACGCAGCCAAAGTCGACGCCGGGATTGTGGCCAAACTGGGTCAGCGCATCGCTGACTATCTCAATCCCGATGGCCTGTTCAGCGACGAGGACCGCGCCCGTCGCCGCGGGTTGTATCTCGGCCAGCAGGGACCCGACGGGATGTCGCGGCTCTCCGGCCTACTCGACCCCGAAGCCCGCGCTTACTTCGAGGCCATCGAAGCCGCGGTGCGGCCGGGCCGCCACCAGCCCGACGCAGACGCTGAAGCCCCCGACAACCGCACCCCTGCCCAGCGCTGCCACGACGCATTGAAGCTGGGCCTGGAAACCGCCATCGCATCCGGCCGCCTCGGCGTGCACCGCGGGCATCCCGTCACCGTGGTGGTGACGACGACGTTGGCCGAACTCACCAATGCAACTGATGCGGCACCCGCGACGACCGGCGGCGGTTCCAGGCTACCGATGCGCGACCTGATCTCCATGGCCGCCAAGAGCATTCACTACCTGGCGGTATTCGACGACCACACGGAGCGACCGCTGTACCTGGGTCGACAGAAGCGCATCGCCACCGCCGATCAACGGCTGATCTGCTACGCCCGCGACCGTGGCTGCACGCGGCCCAATTGCCTCGAGCCCGGGTATCACTGCGAGGTCCATCACCCACGCGAGTGGGCTCGCGGCGGCTGCACCAACGCGGACGAGCTCTACTTCCTATGCGGCCAGGATCACGGGATGGTCAGCCGCGGCGAAGCACGCACCGTCGTCACCGAAGAAGGCCGGCTCGGCTGGACGGACGGCAGCGGCCCACCCGAGATCAACCGCGCCCATCACCCTGACGAGCTACTGCGCGGCGACCCGGATCCGCCGGGAGAGGCCGCCTAAGCTCCGAACGCGCGGAAGCTGCCGTCCAGCACCTGCAGGTGACCGATCGTCCGCCCGGTCACGACCGTTGGATCCACCAGTGTCAGCTCCGCCGCCGCACGCGCGAACTCCTGCGCCGTCGATACCTCGTCGAACTCGCGGGCGTAATACGAAAGGCCCGGCGTCATAATCGCTTTCGACGGCGACAAGGCGTTGACCGCGATGTTGTGCGGCGCCAGATCGTAGGCAGCACACGCCGTCAAGTGCTCCAGCGCCGCCTTGGACCCGCCGTAGCCGGGCAATACACCGGCACCGCGATCGGGATACGGCCCATCACCCGGTAGCCGAGAGGCGACCGAGCTGATATTGATGATCGAACCGAGGCCCGCGGCCATCATGTCCGGGTAGACCAGTTGGATCAGCTCGTAGGCGGCGAACACCGCGATCTCGAAGTGCCGTCGATAAGCCCCCAGCGGCGTGCCGACCAGCGGCGGGAAGTCCGCTTTGACGCCGCTCCGCTGCGCTTTCGCCGGCTTGGGGCGTGCGTCGTCGCCGGGCTTCGGCGGACGGCCCGGCGCCGTGAACGCAGCATTGTTGATCAGAATCGTGATGGGACCCAATGCATCCCGCGCTTCACTGACCAGCCGGGCAATATCGTCGCGGTCGAGCAGGTCCGCGCGGATTGCCAGCGCGCGACCACCGGCCGCCGCGATGTCGGCGACGGTTTCTCCGATAGTGCCGGGAAGCCGCTCATCCCAGACACTTTCGGTCCGGCCGACCACTGCGACGGCTGCACCGTCGCCCGCCAGCGCCAAGGCGATCTCGCGGCCCAGTCCGCGACTCGCACCGGTGACGATCGCGGCGCGACCCTCGAGTCGTCCGGTCACCGACTCGACCCCACATCACGGGTAACACCGTGCACGAGGATCGCCGGTCGTCTGATCCACCCAGGCATCGTCGAGCGGTTCGTCGGGACTCAACAGCATGCGCAGCAACGTAGACCCGCCGATCAACTCGATCAACCGGTCCGGGTCGACATCTGGATGTACTTCACCACGATCCACCGCTTCGCCGAGTCGCGTCTGCACCGCGGTGAACAGACCCACAAACCGCGACATCACCCTGGCGTTCAACTCAGAGTCGGCGCTCATGTCGGCGACCAACCCAGGCAGGGCGGCGCGAACCACCGGGGTGGTGAACACGTCGCGCGCCGCGGCGATCATCGCCCTCAGATCAGCAGCCATTCCCCGGGCCGGGCCGACCAATGCCGTCGGCGCCACCGGGAACGCCGCCTCATGCACCAACTCGGCCTTGCTCGACCATCGCCGATACAGCGCCGTCTTCGTCGTTCCGGCCCGCTCGGCGACCGCGGCCAGGGTCAGATTCGAATATCCAATTTGCACAAGCAGATCCGCGGTCGCCGTCAATATGGCAGCGTCGATACGCGGGTCCCGGGGCCGTCCGGCACCGGCGGCCTTGTCAACAGCGGATGCGTCTGCTTTCATAACGCTACCCACCGTATCGTAATTGCCTCAACGAAGAGGGCACCTATGCCAAACGAACCTGTACTCGACCAAGTCGACAAGCTCCAGCGCTCGAGCCGCGACGTCACGACCCTGCCGGCGGTGCTGTCGCAGTGGTTGTCGACGGTGCTCCCCGGCGGCGCGACGCCCGAGATCACCGTGGAAAGCGGGATCGATTCGACCGGCATGTCGTCGGAGACCATCATCCTGACCGCCCGCTGGGATGATGACGGTAAGCCGGTCAGCCAGAAGCTGGTGGCCCGGGTGGCGCCCGCGGCCGAAGACGTCCAGGTGTTCCCGACCTATCGACTCGACCACCAATTCGATGTGATCCGCAGAGTCGGCGAGCTGACCGACGTGCCGGTCCCGCGGGTGCGGTGGCTGGAGCCCAGCGGCGACGTGCTGGGAACGCCGTTCTTCTTGATGGACTACGTCGAGGGCGAGGTGCCCCCGGACGTCATGCCTTATACCTTCGGCGGCAACTGGTTCGCCGATGCACCCCACGAGCGTCAGCGTGAACTCCAGGATGCGACGGTATCGGTGTTGGCATCGCTGCACTCAATTCCGCACGCCGAGAAAACGTTTGGCTTCCTCATCGAAGGGCAGGATGGCGATACCGCCCTGCTTAAGCACTTCAATTGGGTCCGGTCCTGGTACGACTTCGCGGTGCCCGACATCGGTCGATCACCGCTGCTGGAGCGGACGTTCACCTGGCTCGAGGACAACTGGCCCCAGGAAGCAGCAGCGACCGAACCCGTTTTGCTTTGGGGCGACGCGCGAGTCGGCAACGTGTTGTACCGCGACTTCCTTCCGGTGGCCGTGCTGGACTGGGAAATGGTGACACTGGGTCCTCGCGAACTCGACGTCGCGTGGATGATCTATGCGCACATGGTCTTTCAAGAGCTCGCAGGCCTGGCGACTTTGGATGGATTGCCTACGGTGATGCGCGAAGAGGACGTTCGCGCCACCTACCAACGGCTCACCGGCGTCGAAATCGGTGACCTGCGCTGGTTCTACGTCTACTCCGGAGTGATGTGGGCCTGCGTGTTCATGCGCACCGGTGCGCGACGGGTGCACTTCGGCGAGACGGAGAAACCCGACAGCGTCGAATCACTGTTCTACCACTCGGGATTGATGCGCAGGTTGATCGGAGAGGATCAATAATGCCCCATGCACTAGGCCCGCTCGACGAGTTTCCGGTGCACCAGGTTCCCCAGCCGATCGCGTGGCCGGGTTCCTCGGACCGCAACTTCTACGACCGCTCCTACTTCAACGCACACGACCGCACCGGGGACATCTTCGTCATCAGCGGCATCGGCTACTACCCCAACCTCGGGGTGAAGGATGCGTTCCTGCTCATCCGGCGCGGCGACACCCAGACCGCGGTGCACCTGTCCGATGCCATCGACCAGGACCGGCTGAACCAGAACGTCAACGGCTACCGCGTCGAGGTCATCGATCCGCTGCACAAGCTGCGCATCACGCTCGACGAAACCGAGGGCATCGCAGCCGATCTCACCTGGGAGGGCCTGTTCGACGTCGTCCAGGAGCAGCCACATCTGATGCGCTCCGGAAACCGGGTCACCTTGAACGCGCAGCGCTTCGCGCAACTCGGTAGCTGGAGTGGACGGATCGTGGTGGACGGCAAGGAGATCCCCGTCGACCCGGCGACGTGGATCGGCAGCCGTGACCGGTCCTGGGGTATCCGGCCGATTGGCGAGGCCGAGCCGGCCGGCCGGCCTGCCGACCCGCCGTTCGAAGGCATGTGGTGGTTGTACGTGCCGATCGCATTCAAGGAATTCGCCGTCGTGCTCATCATCCAGGAGGAGCCCAACGGATTCCGTTCGCTCAACGACTGCACCCGGATTTGGCGCGACGGCCGCGTGGAACAACTGGGCTGGCCACGGGTCAAGATTCATTACCGGTCAGGTACCCGCATCCCGACCGGCGCCACGATCGACGCGACCGCGCCCAACGGCACGCCCGTCCACTTCGACGTGGAGTCGAAGTTGCCGGTGCCCATTCATGTCGGCGGCGGGTACGGCGGCGACTCGGACTGGCTGCACGGCATGTGGAAAGGCGAGAAGTTCACCGAACGGCTCACCTACGACATGAACGACCCGGCGATCATCGGCCGTTCTGGCTTCGGCGTCATCGACCATGTCGGCCGCGCGGTCTGCCGTGACGGCGACGGGAAGCCGGTCGAGGGTTGGGGTCTCTACGAGCACGGCGCGCTGGGTCGCCATGACCCGTCGGGCTTCAAGGACTGGTTGACGGTTGCGCCCTAACGCAATTCGTCGATGATCGCCGCCAACGTCGGCAATCCGATCGGCGCGGCCTGGTAGAGGCAGACGGTGTCGGCGACGCCGTCGACGCGATCCCGAACGTGTCGGGCGACGTCGGCGGGCGTACCGCAGGCGGCGATGGTGTGCAGGATCTCGTCGTCGATGAGCCCGCCCATCTCTTCCCAGCGGCCCTGCTTGGACAGCGTGTTGAGTTCGGGCTGCACGTCCTGCCAACCATGTGCGGCCAACACCGGCCGATACGCCGGTGTCGATCCGTAGAACGCCAGCAGCGCGCGCGTCCGCGCGTGCGCCTGTTCGATTTCGGCGTCGGTTTCACCCGACGAGACGATGATCTCGGGCAGCACGGTGAGGTCGTCCGCGCGGCGATCCACTGCTGCCAGCCCGTCACGCACGATGGGCATGGTGTGCTCGTGCAGAAAGCGCTTGGAGCCGAACGGCATTACCAGCAGACCGTCGGCGTGCTGCGCGACAGCGCGGGTCAGCCGCGGCCCGAGTGCGCCGACGTAGATCGGTGGCGGGCCATAAGGATTCGGACCCGGATTGAAGGTCGGCGTCATCAACGTGTGCCGGTAGTAATCACCGCGAAAATCCAACCGCTCGCCGGAGTTCCAGGCCGCGAAGATCGCCCGCAACGCGGCGATGAGCTCGGTCATTCGGGCCACGGGTTTGTCGAACTCGGCTCCGAACCGCTTTTCGATCTGCGCGCGGATCTGCGTTCCCAATCCGAGAATGAACCGGCCGGAGCTCAGCAACTGGTGGTCGTTGGCCTGGTGGGCCAGGTGAATCGGGTTGCGCGGGAACGCAATAGCCACGTTGGTCATCAGGTCGAGGTCCGGCACGGTCGCCGCCAGCGTCAACGGAGCGAACACGTCGTGTGGTCCCTCAAAAGTGGCGACCCCGCCGGCGCCGGCATCGCGAAGCTCCCGAGCGCGCTCAGCAGCGTCGGTGAGTCCGTATAGAGCTGTGAAGACTTTCAGAGGATTGACATTACGCAGCGTCGATGGGGTTGACTGAAGGGCATGGCCGATGCGACCTGGACTGCCGATGTCGTCGTGGTGGGTGCCGGTTTCGCCGGGCTCTCCGCCGCCCGTGAGTTGACCCGACTCGGACACGATGTGCTGGTGTTGGAGGGTCGCGACCGGGTCGGCGGACGGTCGTACACCGGCCAGATCGCCGGCGTACCGGTGGACATGGGCGGCACCTTCGTGGGTCCGACGCAGGACGCGGTGCTGAAGTTGGCCGCGGACCTCGGCATCACCACCGTCCCGACCTACCACGACGGTGCCAACCTGATCCGGTGGCGCGGCGCGGTGCGGTCTTATCACGGCACGATCCCGCGGTTGTCGCTGGCGGGTCTGCTCGATCTCGGGCGTGTGCGTTGGCAATTCGAGCGCATCTCCCGGACCGTTTCGCTGACCGAGCCGTGGACTGCCCGGCGCGCCGCCGAGTTGGACCGCCAGTCGTTGGGCCAATGGCTGCGGTCGGTGCGGGCCGGTGCCACTACGCGGGACCTGCTGGCGATCATGGCGCGGGTGACGTGGGGTTGCGAGCCCGACGACGTGTCGATGCTGCACGCCGCCCGCTACGCCCGCGCCGCCGGCGGCCTGGACCGGATGCTCGACGTCGAAGACGGAGCCCAGCAGGACCGGTTCGCGACCGGCACACAACATATCGCCGACACTGCGGCGGCCGAACTCGGCGATCGCGTGGCGTTGGAGGCCGCCGTACACAGCATCGACTACCACGACGACGCGGTGACCGTCAGCAGCGAAAAAGGCCGGGTCGTTGCGAAATTCGTCATCGTCGCCGCCCCGCCGGAGCACTGGAACGCCATCGACTTCAGCCCCGCACTATCCACCGAGCACCGCCAACTACCCGCCCACTGGCCGCAGGGCCGGCTCAGCAAGGCCTACGTCGCCTATGCCACGCCGTTCTGGCGTGGTCACGGCTTCTCCGGCGAATCGCTGTCCGATCAGGGTCCGGTGTTCATCACCTTCGACGTCAGCCCTGCGCCCGAGGGTCCCGGGATCCTGCTGGGCTTCGTCGACTCCCGCAGCTTCGACGCGCTTCCGGCCGACCAGCGTCGCGAGCGTGCGCTGGAGTGTTTCGCGGCGATGTTCGGCGACGAAGCGCTCACCCCGATCGACTACGTCGACCATCGTTGGGGCGCAGAGGAATTCGCGCCCGGAGGTCCAACGGCCGCGGTGCCGCCCGGTTCCTGGACACGCTTCGGAACATTGCTGCGGCGTCCGGTCGGGCCCATCCACTGGGCCGGTACCGAGACTGCCGAGGAGTGGACCGGATTCCTTGACGGCGCGGTGCGCTCGGGGCAACGGGCCGCCGCCGAGGTGGCTGCCCGGCTACAGGGCGCGCCGCAGGGATACTGACTCGGCCAGCGCGCGCAGTTCGCGGTTGACCTCGAGCGGCCGTTCCAGCATCGAGCAGTGACCGCCCGGCAACTCGACGAGACCAACCAGGTTGGGCGCCGCAGCGGCCATCCGCCGAGACTGAACCAGCGGCGTCAAACGATCACGTTGGCTACCGATCACCAGCGTCGGCACGGTCAAACCGGTGAGGTCGATGTGGCGGCGTCCCATCGCCTCGACCAGGGCCTTGCCGCAGCCACCGCGACCGGCCGGCGAGGTGGTGCTGAACAACTCGAAGATCAACGACGCGACCGCGGGGTCCGCGTCGGCCCCGACCGCCAGCATCGAGATCATCTCGCGACTGGCCCGCTGCACTCCGGGCGGCATCGTGAACGAACCGAAGATGTTGATCAGCGCGCGCCCGCCCAGAACCCGCACAGCGGCGAACGGCGCCGGCACCGGCAGCAGTCGCACCTCACGCAGCAGGTCACCGGTGGTGGTGTTGATCAGCGCGACGGCGTCCGCGCGGGCCTCGACCTTGTGGCGGTAGTGGTCCGACCAGGCGGCAATTGCCATGCCGCCCATCGAATGTCCGGCGACGACGGCGCGCTCCCCCGGCGCCAGCGTGGCATCGATTACCGCGTCGACATCGGCGGCCAAGTGGCTGAGTCGGAAACCGCCGCGGCGCGGAAGTCCACTGCGACCATGACCACGATGGTCGAAAGCGATCACGCGGTAATTCTGTGCCAGGTCGGCGATCTGGTAGGCCCACACCCGGATGGCGCAGGTGATGCCGTGCGCGAGCACGATTGGGTAGCCGTCCTCGGGACCGAATACCTCGGTGTGCAGGCGAGTTCCGTCTGCGGAGCGCACCTCCACGGTGCGGCTCGGCGGCAAAGCCGCCGGCAGGGAATGCGACGCGTGAGCCGTTCGCGAAGAACTCATTGCGCTCCCCTCATCCGCGGCAGCGTTGCCGTCCGGCGAGCCTATCCGAGCGGGCCACTCGATGTCGGTCGAAAACTGATCTGCGGCGACATTTCAGAGCGCCAGGGGTTTAGCGCCGCGTCTGTCAGCGGTATGCGCGCTGCGGCGTGTGCGGCGGAGATGCCGATTCGAAACGTCGCGGCGCGCAGCCGCCATAGACTCAGACCAGCAGGCAAATCAGCATGACGAAGAGTGGAGAAAACATGAGCACCATCGAGGCGGATGCGACGACGCAGACACCGTCCGAGCAGGACTCTCAGCGCGCGTTCGAGAGCGACGTAGCCGCGACCCAGGCCTATCAGGACAGCCCACGCTTCGACGGAATCACCCGCCTCTATTCCGCGCGTCAGGTCGTCGAGCAGCGCGGCACCATCCCGTCGGACTACATCGTCGCGCGGGAGGCCGCCGAGGCGTTCTACCCGCGGCTGCGCGAGCTCTTCGCCCAGCGCAAGAGCATCACCACGTTCGGGCCGTACTCCCCCGGGCAGGCCGTGACGATGAAGCGGATGGGCATCGAGGGCATCTACCTCGGCGGCTGGGCGACGTCGGCCAAGGGCTCCATCAGCGAGGATCCCGGACCCGACCTGGCCAGCTACCCGCTCAGCCAGGTGCCCGACGAGGCGGCCGGCCTGGTCCGCGCGCTGCTGACCGCCGACCGGAACCAGCAGTACCTGCGGCTGCGGATGAGCGCGGAGCAGCGGGCGAGGACGCCGGCGGTCGACTATCGGCCGTTCATCATCGCCGACGCCGACACCGGCCACGGTGGCGATCCGCACGTGCGCAACCTGGTGAAACGATTCGTCGAGGCCGGCGTGCCCGGATATCACATCGAAGACCAGCGACCGGGAACCAAGAAGTGCGGTCACCAGGGCGGCAAGGTGCTGGTGCCGTCTGACGAGCAGATCAAGCGGCTCAACACCGCCCGCTTCCAGCTCGACATCATGCGGGTGCCCGGCATCATCGTTGCCCGCACCGACGCGGAGGCCGCCAACCTGCTGGACAGCCGCGGGGACGAACGTGACCAACCGTTCCTCCTGGGCACGACCAACCTCAAGATCCCGTCGTACAAGTCCTGTTTCCTGGCGATGGTCCGGCGCTTCTACGACTCCGGGTTCAAGGAGCTCAACGGCCACCTGCTCTACGCCCTGCCCGACGGGCAGTACGCCGCTGCCGATTCCTGGCTGGAGCGCAACGGCATCGTCGAGCTGATCACCAAGGCCGCCGCGTCGCCCGATCATGCGCAGGAGTCGATTGACGCCGTGTTCGACGAGATCGAGTCGAAGTTCGTCGACGCCTGGCAGCTCGACGCGGGGTTGATGACCTACGGCGAAGCGGTCGCCGAACTGCTCGAATTCAACGCGAACGACGGCGAAGCAAGCGACATGAGCGCCGACGAGTGGCGGAAGTTCGCCCAGCGGGCACCGCTGTACACCGCCCAGCAGAAGGCCAAGGAGCTCGGCGTCAACGTGGCGTGGGACTGCGAGTTGGCCAAGACGCCGGAGGGCTACTACCAGATTCGCGGCGGCATCCCCTATGCGATCGCCAAATCGCTTGCGGCAGCGCCATTTGCCGATCTGCTCTGGATGGAGACCAAGACGGCCGACCTGGTCGACGCTCGCGAATTCGCTGACGCGATCCACGCCGAATTCCCCGACCAGATGCTGGCCTACAACCTTTCGCCGTCGTTCAACTGGGACACCACCGGGATGACCGACGACGAGATGCGGGCGTTCCCTGAAGAACTCGGCAAGATGGGCTTCGTCTTCAACTTCATCACCTACGGCGGCCACCAGATCGACGGTGTGGCCTCCGAGGAGTTCGCGACGTCGTTGCGCCAAGAGGGCATGCTCGCGCTGGCTCGTCTGCAACGCAAGATGCGACTGGTCGAATCGCCTTATCGCACACCGCAAACGCTGGTCGGTGGACCGCGCAGCGACGCCGCGCTGGCCGCCTCGTCCGGTCGGACCGCGACCACCAAGTCGATGGGCGAAGGGTCGACGCAGCATCAGCACCTGGTGCAGACGGAGGTGCCGAAGAAGCTGCTGGAGGAGTGGCTCGCGCTGTGGGGCGACCACTACAAGATCGGCGAGACGCTGTCGGTGCGGCTGCGCCCCCGCCGTGCCGGCTCCGACGTGCTCGACCTCGGCATCTACGGCGACAACCCCGACGAGCCGCTGGCCAACGTGGTGGTCGACCCGATCAAGGACCGGCATGGACGCAACATCCTCACGGTGCGCGACCAGAACACGTTCGCCGAGAAGATGCGCCAGAAGCGACTGATGGACGTCATTCACCTGTGGCTGATCCACCGGTTCAAGCCGGAGATCGTCTACTACGTGACGCCGACCGAGGACAACATCTATCAGACCGAGAAGATGAAGTCGCACGGCATTTTCAGCAACGTGTACCAGGAGGTCGGCGAGATCATCGTCGCGGATGTCAACCAGGCGCGGATCGACGAGCTGCTGGGATCCGATCGTGAGGCGCTGAAAAGGCTGATCGCCAAGCAGGATTGAGTTCTGCTGAAGTGACCGGCAGAACCGCCATCCGCTTCGTCAAACCCAGTGCTGCGCAGTGGTTGAAGGCGTTTGGCAGCACGCTCGTCTGGACCTACGTCCTGATGATCCCGCTGACCTGGTTCTGGATTCAACAGGCGGGCATGGGCACCAACGCGAGCGTGCATCTGACCGTCGGCAAGGTGCTGGCGGGTTTCGCGATGCTCTGCTTGATGTGGACTCCGTTCATGTGCCTGTGGTGTTCTCCGGTCCTGCTTCCGCTGGGCACGCTCGATCGCCTTCGTCGGTGCCGGTCTTCGCCGGGTCCCCGCCGCCGACTAGCCGACGAGCTCGGGATGGAACTTCGCCGCCATGCGGCGAAGTCCGTCCTGCCAGTCGACGGTGCTGGCGCCGATCAGCTCGTGCATCCGTGATGCGTCGGTGGGGTTGCCGCGCAACGCCTGCGGACTCTCCTCGAAGACCGGGTCCTTGCCGACCAACGAACCGAGATACCGACACCAGTCCTGCAGGCTGACGGTCTGGTCGCCGCACCAGTTGACCGTGACCGCCGGCACCGATGCGGCCGCAAGCAGCTTCGGGATCGTCGAAAGGATGTCTTCTTCGTGAATTGGGTTGTAGCTGGCCGGAACCCCGGCGGGCACCGGGATCGGGATGCCGGCCAACATCATCTCCATGTGATAGAACGGCCATCCCCCGTTGTCGCCGTAGGGCACGTTGAGCCGGGCGATGACGGTCGGAATATCGAGGGCGCGTGCCATGGTCCGAGCAACGACTTCGCCGGCAATTTTGGAGATCGAGTAGGTCGGGAACAGCGGCTTGTGGTTGTCGCCCAACGCGGACCGCTCGGTTCGCGGCTCGTCGTCCGGGGGGTCGTAGACAGCGGCCGATGAGCAGTGCAGGAACGCTTTTGCGTTGCGGCAGTGCGCCATCAGCAGGCCGACGGACTCAGCGTTGGCGCCGAGATCCTTGTCCCAGTCGCCACTTTTGGCGACCGCCAGGTTCAGCACGTAATCGAAATCGTTTGGCAAGCCGTCGAACTCACCGGCAGCGAGGTTTATCGTCTCGCACCGAACACCTGCCTTTTCCAGATCCTCGCGAGCGGCGGCGTTGGTGAAGCGGGCGATACCCCATACCTCGTTGTCGGCCGCCAGAGCCTTGGCGATGGGAACGGCGACCTGTCCGGTCGGTCCGGTGATCAGAATTTTGGTGTCACGCATCTGCCGATCGTATGCCCGCGTTCACATGCCGTCGGCTTTACCGCCGCAGAAATCTCGGCTAGCTTGGGAACAAGAAAGTACACCGATCAGTTTACTACGAGCATGTACGAACTTCTCCGACACATTTAGGAGCGACAACTCCATGTCAACTGTCCTCGTCACCGGAGCCGGCCGCGGGATCGGCCGCGCCATCACCGAAGAGTTCATCCGACGCGGCCACCGCGTGATCGGCACCGCCCGAAACCCCGATTCGCTCGACGGTCTCGACCTCGCCCAACGGCTGGCCCTCGACGTCACCGACGACGACAGCGTGCACGCCGCGTTCGAAGCCGCCGGCGACGTCGACATCGTCGTCGTCAACCCGGCCGAAATCTTTTACGCCGCGGTGGAAGCCATCCCGCTGAACGAACTCCAGCGCTTGTTCAACCTCAACACCGTCGGGGCGCTTCGCGTCGCCCAGGCTGCGCTACCGCGGATGCGCGCCCGCGGCGAGGGCAAGCTGCTGTTCATGTCCAGCGTTCTCGGACGGGTCGTGTTACCGAACGGAGCGGCGTACGCATCGACCAAGTGGGCGCTGGAGGCACTCGTCGAGACCTTGGCGATCGAGGTGGCGCAGTTCGGCGTCCAGCCCGCGCTGCTCGAGCCCGGCGCGGTCAGCTCGGGTGCGCTCGACAACGTGAAGAGCTTCGCGCTACCCAATGATCCGTACGCCGGATTGGCGGGCGACGGTGATCTGCGCGACGCGATGATCACCCCCGAGCAGGTGGCAATCGAGATCGCGGATGCTGCCGAGAAGCCGGAACTGCCGCTACGGATTCCGATCGGCGACGCCGCCCGCGCGGTATTGGCTGCGCGCCGCAGCGCCCCGGACGACGTCCCCTTCGCGTGATCCCCGGTCTAGGGCCGCATCTCGTAGGCGCCGTCGTAGGCCCTGACCTGCTCCCACACCCGGTCGAAACGGTGGGCGTCGGTCACGGGCCTACGCACGGCGGCCAGAGCCCAATCCTGCTGTGCCGCCTTGGTACTCGACTTCCCGTGCAGCGCAACGGCATACTGAGAGAAGTCGCGGATCTGGACCTCGAAGATCGAGTCCACCAGGTCGGCTGTCGAGTCCGATCAGATCTGCCTGCTCGAGGATCAGCTGGCCGTAGACGACCAGCGTGAACAGGTGACCGACGACGAGCAGGAAGTCGAGGTCCTTCATCTGCTCCGGGCTCGGGCGCGGCAGTCAGCAGCAAGCTCTTTGAGGGCGCGCGCCTGCTCGTAGAACAGCGCGACGTTGGGGATTTTCGAGTGCTGCTCGTAAACCTTTGTCCAGTCGGCGAACTGCACCTTGGACGCACCGCGCGCCGGGCCCTGCGACCAGAAGAACACGTCGTCGGCCGGGTCGTTGCGGGTGCCGATCTCCGGGTATTCCGCGGGGTTGAGCATGTAGTTGGGCATGAACTTCAGGATCTGCGCGACGTTGACGTGCACGGTGCCTTCGAGTCGCGGCAGAGCGCCGATCAGCCGGGCCACTTCGCAGAAATAGGTGTTCTTCTCGAAGCCCTTGGCGGCCAACACGTCCCACAACAAGGTGACCACGGTTTCGCCTTCGGACGTGACTTTGGCCTTGGTGACCGGGTTGAACAGCAGATACCGACGGTCGTCGAGGCTGGCGCTGCGGAAGTAGTCGATCGCGCGGTCGCTGAACAGCTTCATTGCGATGACCCGCGAGTAGGCCTCGACGAAGCTGGCCTGCACGTGCGGGAAATCGGTGACCGGGTTGCCGTACAGGATGCGGTTGTTGGCGTGCGTGATCGCCTCGTAGAAAGCGTGCTCGCACATACCGATCGAGCCGGAGCACAAGTTGAACTTGCCGACGTTGACGGTGTTGAGCGCGGCCGAGAACGCCTCCGGACCGGTGCACAGGATGTCCTCCTCGTGCACCGGATAGTCGTTGAGCCGGAAGTTGCTGACGAACATCTGGCCGTGCACCACGTTGCCGATGAGCTCGTAGTCCTGATGGCCGCTGTCGGCGACGAACCAGACGTAGCCGTCGGCGCCGTCGATGTCGGTGCGGCGGGAGAACACCGACACCATGCCTGCGACGTTGCCGTTGCCGATGTAGTACTTCTCCCCCGACGCCCGGAACACCGGCCTTTCCGCGCCCTCGTCGTCGTTATCCTTCGCGGGCGTGAGCAGCAGGTCGGTGTTGTAGATGTCGGCGCCGTGCTCACGTTCGGACAGCGCGAACGCCATCACGCCGCCGGCCTCGAGTTGCGCGGCCGCGCGCTCCTTGGCCTTGATGTTGTCGCTCTGCCAGATCGGCCCGAGGCCCAGGATCGTCACCTGCTCGGCGTACCAATACGACAGTCCGTAGAACCCGAAGATCTCGCTCAGCGCGGCGTTGCGGGAGGTGTCCCACCGCTTGTTCGGGTCGCCGCCGCCGTACTCCGACGGGGTGAGGAACGTCGCGAAGATCTTCTCCTGCTTGATGAAGTCGAGGAAGTCCGACACCCACGCCGCCTCGAGGTCGTCGCGCAGCAGCTTGACCTTGCCGCGGCCTTCGAACCAGTCGATCACCGCGCGCAGCTGGCGCCGCGTTTCGGGCTCGAAGTGCGACGGGTCGTAGGTATTCGGATCGAAGAGCAGTCCCATGACATGCGAATCTAGCCCTAGGGCTCAGGTGGATCTCGAGAAGCTAACGATTCGGCGATCACGCGGCGTGGGCGCGGGAGGTCGCTGGTCGTCCGTGGTGTCGTGAGACCTTATGTCCTCTTACCTGCCTCGCACCCGACGAATCGCGGTCGCTGCGGCGGCGTGTTGGGCCTTGTTCGCAGTCGGCACACCATTGGCCGCTGCCGATCCGTCCACCGACGCCCTGGGTTTCGTCGACTCCTCCGCGCGGTGCGCCGCACCCAACACAGCGGTCGCATTCGGCAGCACGGCGGAATCACGGGTGGCGATCTGCAAGAGCCCGGCCGGCCAGTACGGCTACCACGGCGTGCGGGTCAGCGACGGCGCGAAACTGATCGCGTCCGCAACCGCCGGCCTCCGACGGAAGCTTCGTCGCGAAGCAGGACGGCGTGACCTACACGGTGACATCGAGCGCGCTGGTCGTCAGCGACGCCAGCGGGGTGATCCGCCGCGAATCGATGCTGACGTATCACGGACCCAAGACCGCGCAGAGTCCCAGCGCGCGCAGCGCAGGCACCGTCCGCCGCGCCGACTGCGCCTCAAACCTCGGCGGCGCCGGCCAAACCGCTAGCCGCCGCCGTTGCCTGCCGAAGTCGGCGGCAAGCACTAGAGCCAACTATCAGCCTGCGCCGCAGCCGAAATCGACTGGCTCACCGTGTAGCTGTCGATACCCTCAGCTCCGAGCTCGCGACCGTAGCCACTGTTCTTGACGCCGCCGAACGGCGCCGCGGGATCCATGATGTAGCCCTCGTTGACGCCGAATGTGCCAGACCGGACGCGCGTCGCGATGCCGTAACCGCGATCGGTGTCGGCGGTGAACACCGAGCCGGCCAGCCCGTACTCGGTGTCGTTGGCGATCCGGATCGCCTCGTCCTCGTCGCCGTAGGAGATAACGGTCAGCACCGGGCCGAAGATCTCCTCGCGCGCAATCCGCATGTCGTTGTTGGCGCCGCTGAACAGGGTGGGCCGCACGTACCAACCGGTGTCCAGCCCGTCGGGCATCTCCGCGCCGCCGACGACCAGTCGCGCGCCTTCGCTCGTGCCCGATTCGATGTAGCCCCGGACCCGCTCCTGCTGGCGCTGAGCCACCAGCGGCCCGATCGCGGTGTTGGGATCGGACGGGTCGCCGACCGGCATCGACTCCATCGCGGCCGCCAGCGCGTCGACGAATTCGGCCTCGCGGGCCGCCGGCACCAGGATCCGGCTGAGCGCGTTGCACACCTGGCCGCTGTTGGCCAGGCTGGCCATCTGAATCCCGGTCGCCACGGCTGACGGGTCCGCATCGTCGAGCACGATCGCCGCCGACTTCCCGCCCAATTCCAGGCTGACCTGCTTCAACCCCGCGCGCAGGCGAGCGCGACCTGGCGTCCGGCCGCGGTCGATCCGGTGAACGAGACCTTGTCCACGCCGTCGTGGCTGACCAAATGCTCGCCGACGTCGCGACCGCCGGGCACCACGTTCAGCACACCAGGCGGCAGGTCGGCTTCGGCGACCAGATCGGCGAGCAGTTGCGCGTCGAGCACCGACTCGGGCGCCGGCTTGAGCACCACCGAGCACCCGGCCAGCAGCGCCGGCACCACCTTGGCGACGGTGAGAAACTGCGGCATGTTCCACGGCACGATCGCGGCGACGACCCCGACCGGCTGCTTGATGACCCGAATGTCCTTGCCGTACAACCCCGGCCGGTCCTGCTGCCACGGATAGCTACCGGCGATGCCGCAGAACGCCGACATCATCATCAGGGGCAGCGCGCACCTGCGCCCTTTTGGCGAAGCTGATCGGGGCGCCGATCTCGGCGGAGATGAGCGCCGCCATATCGGCGCGCCGCTCCTTGTAGACAGCCGGCGAGCCGCCCGATCGCCTCGATCCGTTCGCTGGGCTGCATCCGTGGCCACGGCCCGGTGTCGAATGCCGCGCGCGCGGCGTCGCACGGCGCGGTCGACGTCGGCCGGTCCCGCGCACGCCGCGTGGCCGATCTCGGTCCCGCTGTGCGGCGATATGACGGTGATGACGGAATCACCTTGTGCCGCAGCCCATTTTCCGTCGATGAAGAGTTCGTCCCTGTGGTACATCTGGTCCTCTCAGGTGTTGCGGCCGCCGTTGACGCCGAGTATCTGTCCGGTGATGTAGCTGGCTTCGTCCGAGATGAAAAACGCGCAGGCGGCGGCGATGTCCTCGGGCCGGCCCACCCGGCGCACCGGGGTGCGGTTGATGTGGTCTTCGACCGTTCCGCCGAGTTGGTGCTTACTCTCGGCACCGCGCAGCATTGGTGTGTCGACGAACCCGGGCGGGACGGCGTTGACGGTGATCCCCGCCGGCCCGTATTCCAGCGCCAGCGATTTGGTCAGGCCGTTCACCGCGGATTTGGCCGCGACGTAGTGCGCCATCAACGGCTGGCCGGAATGCGTGCTGGACGACGAGATGTTGACGATGCGCCCCCAGCCGGCCTCGACCATGTCCGGTAGCACCGCCTGGATGGCGTGGAAAACGTTCCGTTGAGGTTGACGTCGATCACCTTCGACCATTCCGCGAAGCTGATCTTCGAGAACTTCTGGAAACCGGTCATGCCGGCGGAGTTGACCAGCACCAGGATTGGGCCGAGCTGTTCGCGAATGGCCGCCACCGCGGCGTCCACCTGATCGCGATCAGTGACGTCGACGACGTGGCTGAACTCGTCATCCGAGGGCGACAGGTCGATGACGGCCACTCGAAAACCGTCTTTACGCAACCGCTCGGCGATAGCGCGACCAATTCCTGAGGCACCACCGGTGACGACCGCCGTCTTCAAATTGCTACCGCCCTTTCATGGCACTTTTCCTGAGCGACTGCCCAAACTAGTCATGCCTATCACCCCCCGTCGATTATGGTCAAGCCCATGGACAGGCCACCGTTTCGCTTCGCGGTGCAGGCGACCAATGCAGCCGGCGGCCGTGAATGGCGCGATACGGTTCGCAAAGTCGAAGATCTCGGCTACTCAACGCTTTTCCTCGCCGATCACTACCTGGGCCCCGGCCCTGCGCAGAAGATTGCCCGCACTCCTCGCCAGGACCTGGCCCCGATCGCCGCCATGGCCGCGGCGGCGGCGGTCAGCGACACCCTGCGAATCGGCTGCCGGGTGTTCTGCATCGACTATCACGTGCCGGCCGTGCTGGCCAAGGAAGCGGCGACCCTGGATCTGCTGTCGGACGGCAGGCTGGAGATGGGCATCGGCGCGGGCTGGAGCGAAACCGAATACAACGCAATGGGTTTGACCTTCGACCGCGCGGGCCGGCGAATCGCGAAACTCGCCGAGGTGGTGTCCCTGATCAAGGCGCACTGGGAGGGCGAGCAGTTGGACTTCGCCGGCCGGCAAGTTCAGGTGCGCGGCTACGCGGGCCGGCCCCGCCCGGTGCAGCGGCCGCATCCACCGATCATGATCGGTGGTGGTGGTCCGCGGATGCTGGCTTACGCCGGCCGCGAAGCCGACATCGTCAGCATGTCCAGTGTGCCGTTCGTGGCGCGTGATGCCGATGGCCGCGATCCCCAGGCCGTTGCGCAGCGCCGGATCGACGTGGTCCGGAAGGCCGCCGGTGAACGCTACAGCCGGCTGGAAATCGAGGGTTCGCCCTATTTCACGGCGATCACCGAGGATCCCGAAACCGCGCTCTCCACGGCTGCGACGACGACGGGAATCCCGGTCGAGGTGTTGCGCTCGCATCCCAACGTCATGATCGGCTCGCTGGAAACCGTTGTCGAGATGCTGTATTCGCGGCGGGAATCGCTCGGCGTCAACTACGTCACGGTGCAACAGTCACAGATCGAGTCGTTCGCACCAGTCGTGGACCGGTTACGCGGCCGCTGAGGCTTGACCGCCGCGCGCGGAGGGTGTAACCATGGCACGTAACTAATTGGGCGATCGCTCAAATAGTTACAGCGCCCGATACGACCACCGCAGGAGCGAGATGGCAAAGCGGACCAGATTCAGCGAGTACCAGAACAGCTATGCCAACTACAAGTTCGAACTCACTGACGACGGCATCCTGTTCATGCAGTGCCACACCAACGGCGACAGCCTGGTGTGGAGCTGGAAGGCCCACGACGAAATGTCGGACGCGTTCGCCGATATCGCCGGCGACCGCGAGATCAAGGTGCTCATTCATACCGGCACGGGCGAAAACTACAACGCCAATTGGGGTCGCCTACCCAACGGCGAACTGCCCGAACACCCCATCTATCAGGCCATGCCCGACGACCGCGGGACGCACAAGCTCGACGAGAAGGCCTGGTACGCACGCCATCTCATCTTCAATGTGCTCGACGTCGACGTCCCGATGATCAGCGCGGTCAACGGTCCATGCAACATGCACTCCGAGGTGCCGATCATGGCCGACATCGTGCTGGCCTCCGAGGACGCCTACTTTCAGGACGCCTCTCACTTCCCGCGCGGGCAGGTACCCGGTGACGGTCAGCACGTGATCTGGAGTGTGCTCGCCGGGCACAACCGCGCGCGTTACTTCCTACTCACGGGTCAGAAGGTCAGTGCGCAGGAGGCCAAGGAGTGGGGCGTGGTGAACGAGGTGCTGCCCAAGGACAAGTTGCTGGACCGGGCTTGGGAGCATGCTCGCGAACTGATCAAGCGACCACCGCTGACACTGCGGTACACGCGACAGCTGTTCACCAACCCGCTCAAGCGGGCCTTCGTCAACGAACTCGGCCACGGCCTGGGCCGCGAGACCTACGCCCAGCGCGTGTTCTTCCCGTTCGGCGGTGAGATGGCGCCGCTGGACCGGGCTTGGGACGACGAACCTTGGACTACACCGAGCAACGGAAAAACAGCGCAGGAAGGAGCTCACTCGTGACCAGCATCCAGCAACGCCTGTCTACCGGCCGCGGAAAGTTCACCACCGACTACCCCGAGCTCGGCACCGCACCGGTCAACTATGAAGACTCCATCTCGCCGGAGTTCTTCGTCGACGAGCGCGAGGCAGTGTTCAAGCGAAACTGGTTGTGCGTCGGGCGAATCGAACGACTGCCGCGCAAAGGGTCGTACTTCACCCGCGACCTGCCCGGCCGGTTGGCCTCGATCGTGATCGCCCGCGACCTCGACGACACCGTGCACGCGTTCCACAACGTGTGCGCCCACCGTGGCAACAAGGTGGTCTGGCAGGAACACCCCGGCGAGGAATCGTCGGGAAGCTGCCGGGCATTCTCCTGCAAGTACCACGGCTGGCGGTATGGCTTGGACGGCAAGGTCAATCACATCACCAACGAGGGCGAGTTCTTCGACCTGGACAAGAGCAAGCTCCGGATGCCGCCGGTGCACTGCGAGGTCTGGGCCGGCTTCATCTTTGTGCACCTCGCCTCCGAAAAAGAAAGGGACCCGGCTCCGCTACGTGACTTCCTCGGCGACGGCCTGCTGGGCATCGAGGCCTACCCGTTCGAGAAGATGACTCAGCACTACGGGTTCTCCACCCGGATCAACGGCAACTGGAAGCTCGCCGTCGACTCCGTGTGCGAGTGGTACCACCCGCCGTACGTGCACGGCCGTTTCATCGATCCCGATGTCGCCAAGGCCGAGATGATGGTGCCGCCAGTCGACTCGTATCACTACGATCTATTCCGGCCGCACATGCTCACCTCGGTGCCCGGCCCGCCGCCGCTGCCGCCCCGCGAGCCCGGTAATGCCGGGCCCGCCCGCCAAGACCAGCGCTGGGTCTACAAGCTCTTCCGCGCCGGTCTTTTCGGCCCCGACGACATTCCGGACATCGGCATCGACGAGAGCGCCGAATTCCTCAACCGCGGCGACATCGCCTCGTGGGGCAACGACCAGTTCTGGGTGTTCCCGAACATCTCGATCCAGCTCTGGGCCCGCAACTACTACATCACCTATACCTACTGGCCGGAGACGGTCGACACGCACATCTACGAGATCGACCTGTACTTCGTGCCTCCGGCGAATGCGACCGATCGCCTCGCGCAGGAATTGGTGGTGGACAGCACCATCGAGTTCGCCATGCAGGACGTGAACACCATCGAGGCCACGCATTCTGCGCTCAAGACGCGCGCGCAGAACACTTTTCACCTCAGCGACCAGGAGCTGCTGATCCGCCAGTTCCATACGGTCATTCGCGACACCGTCGGCGCGTACCAGTCCGCGAAGGAGTCATGATGTCTGATTCTGTTCTGCCGCAGGCGTTCTCCGAGCTCGAGCCGTTCGTCGCCGATTGGGCTCTGCCGACGCGCGCGCAGCGCTACGAAGCCCGACTGTCGAAGCCGTTCGACGAGCTGGTCAGGTTCTACGACGCGCTGGCGCCCCGGGCCGAGGAGGCGATTGCCCATCTCAACGGGCTCGACATCGACGATCTGCCCGACGACGCCACGACGCTGCTGCACCTGCTGTACTCATTCATCCTGGTGTCGTACGCCGTGAACGTGTTCAAGCAGAATCGCATCCCAGACTCGGGTGCCGCCTTCTTCGAAATGGTTGCTGAGCCGGCCGTGTGATAGGACCAGACGGTGACTGCATCCGCACGGCCTAAGGCACGCGACTCGTCCACCCGCGACATGCTGGTCGATGCGACGATTCAGATCATGCTCGAGGAGGGCTACGCCGCGGCCACGTCACGCCGGGTGGCGGCCAAAGCCGGCGTGAAACCGGCTTTGGTGCATTACTACTTCCCCACCATGGACGAGCTCTACCTGGCGGTATTTCGCCGCGGCGCCGCGGCCTACCTGGATCACCAGCAGAAGGCGCTGGCCTCCGATCGTCCGCTGCATGCGTTCTGGGAGACCCTCACAGCACCCAAGGACACCCGGCTGCTGCTGGAGTTCATGGGACTTGCCAACCACCGCAAGGAAATCCGGGCGGAGATCGCGGCGTGGTCCGAGCGTTGGCGCGAACAACAGATCACCGCGCTGAACTTCATCGTCCGGGAGCACGACCTCGACACCGACGAATTCCCGCCGGCCGCCCTGGCGGTCGTCATCGCCGCGATCGGGCGCACGCTGATACTCGAGGAAGGGCTCGGCAGCTCCGGTGGGCACGAGGAAGCCGTCGCTCTGGTGCACCGATTCCTGGACAAATTCGAGATGCCGCAGCCAAAGACTCGGCGCGCCTCCAGCTAGGGCAACACGATCCGCAGCTTCTCCCAACCGCGCACGGTGGACGTCGAGGCGAGTTGGGCTGTGTCGTAATCGATGTCCCACTCCGGCCAGCGGTTGAAGATCTCATCCAGCGCGACGCGGCCCTCCAACCGGGCGAGGTTGGCGCCCAAGCAGTAGTGCACACCTTTGCCGAAGGTGATGTGCGAGATGTTGTCGCGGTGGACGTTGAAGGCGTCCGGGTCGGTGTATCGGCGCGGATCCCGGTTGGCGGCGCCGAACAACAGCAGCATCGCGCTACCGGCCGGGACCGTGTGGCCGTAGAGCTCGAAATCCTGTGCCATCCAACGGGCTACGTGCGGGCCCGTCGGCTCGAAACGCAGTGTCTCGTCGACGGTGCGGTTCAGCAGCGACCGGTCCTGCTCGATCTCGCGGCGCTGATCGGGATGCTCGGCGAGCACCTTGGCCAGCCAGCCGATCAGCCGGCCCGTCGTTTCGTTGCCCGCGCCCGCAACCACCTGCGTGTAGTGCAGCACCTCTTTGCGGGTCAGCTTGCGGTGCACGCCATCCTCGTCGTCGAACTCGACGTTGAGCAGCGTGGTCATCAGGTCGTCGGAGGGGTTCTTCGACCGCCACTCGACGTAGTCGGCGTAGATCCGACCATCGGCGATGGAGTCGGCGTTGGCGACCTTGAGCGGCGCACCCGGCTTGGTGCGCAGGTTGGCGTCGTTGGCGTCACGGACCGAGATCTGCTCGGACTCAGGGATTCCCAGCAGCATCCCGATCACCCGCATCGGCATCATCGACGCGAGCTCGGCGATGATGTCGAATCCATCCGATCCGACTAGCGGGTCCAGGCAGCGGACGCAGTAGGCCCGAATCTGGTCTTCGATCTCGGCCATCCGACGCGGGGTGAACACTCGCGACATCAGCCCCCGCAGCATCGTGTGCTCGGGTGGATCCTGAAACATCATCACCCCGCGCGGCATGTCGAATTTCGACTTCACCAGTTCGAGGATGTCACTGCGCCGGCTGGAAAAGACCTCCCAGTTCGCCAGCGCCTGCTCGACGTCGGAATGCCTTGATATGGCCCAGAAATCGTACTGCTCGTTGTAATAGAGCGGAGCTTCGTCGCGCAGCCGCGCGAAGGTCGGATAAGGATCGGTGTTGATCCCCGTGTCGTAAGGGTCGTAATAGACGTCCGTGTCGTTGGCGAGAGTCATCGATGCGTCCTTACTTCAGGCAGCTGCCGGCGTCCACCGGCAGCGCCACCCCCGTGATGTAGCGCGCCTCGTCGGAGGCCAGGAAAAGCACTGCGTTGCTGATGTCTTCGGGCGTGACCCACGGAATCGGCAACACGTGGAAGGTGCGGCACACCGGGGCAAGATCATCGGGCCCGGGGTTCTCCAAGTCGGGACGGAAAGCATGGAAGGTGCGCTCGTTGATCAGAAGCGGCGTATTCACGTGGGTCGGGAGCACAGCATTGACCCGAATCATCTTCGCGCCCAATTCGACTGCGAACGAACGCATCAGCCCGATAACCCCATGCTTGGCCGCCGTGTAGTGCCCGGTGTGAAGGTAGGCCTTGTTACCCGCCACCGACGACGTCAGGATGATCGAACCGCCGCGATCAGCCCGCAGGATGTGCGGGACACCGGCTTTCACCGTCTTCCACACTCCGCTGAGGTTGACGTCGATCATCTCCTGCCAGAGCTTCTCATCGGTTTTGTGCAGCTTGCCGATCATTGTGCCGATGCCTGCGTTCGCGACGATGACGTCCAGCCGTCCCAGCTGTTCCACGCCGCTGTCGACGGCAGCCTGCAGCGCGTCGTATTCACGGACGTCGACTTCGGCGGTCACCACGCGAGCACCAGCATCTTTGACCATTCCGGCGGTGATATCGAGGTCTTCCGGTGTTGCTGCCGGCGCCGGCGACGCTTCGAATCCACGGCAGATGTCGATCGCGATGATGTCGGCACCCTCCTGCGCCAACCGAACCGCGTGACTTCGGCCCTGCCCACGCGCAGCGCCCGTCACAAATGCGACTTTGCCGTCCATCCGGCCCATTCGACGCCTCCGCACAGAGTTTGGGCGATCGCCCAATTCTAGGGCGCACGCCATGTGTAGCAGCCCGATACGGAGCCCGTCAAGGCCGCTACGGACGCGAATAGATGCACGACAACCGGGTATGCGTGGCAAAGTGGCAGGACAGCGTGCCAGCCCAATTAACCTGTAACGAGGCGTCCGTCCAAAGGAAAGTGGGGGCACACCATGAACACCATCGTGAAGACTGCGGCGACCGCAACAGCCGCGGTAGCTCTGCTGGCGCTATCGAGCACCGGGATCGCGCAAGCGACCGAACCGAACTACTTCTACAACAGCGACAACAGCATGCAGGTCAGCTACGGCGAGGGTGGCGGGGCCATCTTCGCGACGATCACCGACCTGAGAAATCCGCCGGGCGCAATCGAAGTCTGCCAGTACCACGCCGTGGGAGTTCAGGGCACGCCCGCGCTGCCCTACGTCCGCCAGACGACGCTCAACGGGCCGAATCCTTCCCCGCCGATCACAATCATCTTCCAGCAACTCGGCGGGCACTACGCCGTCGACGTGAGTTGCCAGGGCACCGGCAATTCGGCGGCTTTCTCCCCTGTCATTTATTGATCCAAAAGGTCCAACACGAGCTGTCGAAGTTGCCACACAACGTCTGACCAGCCGTTAAAGTGCAGCTCGTGAGTACAAACCGGTCAACCAGCGGATGGAGCCGCTGGTTGGCATTCGGGGCCACCCTCGCGATTGCTGCCGGCATGTTCTACGCCCAGAGCACCGAGTCACCGTGCTGCGACAAGAAGCCGACGGCAGCGGCGCCCAGCGCCAGCCCGGTAGCCCATCAACAACCCGCGCCCCCGCCGCCCCCGCCGGCAGCGCCGCTGCGGATGGCCAGTCCCGCCGAGATGAAGTCGTTGACGGCCGACGCGCCCGCGGCGGCCCAGAGTTTCACCTTCGCCTTGCCGGCCGGCGTCGCACCCGAGAGCGGCCTGCAAGTCAAGACCATCTGGGCGGCGAGGGCCATCAGCTTGCTGTTTCCGCAGATCACCACCATCGGCGGGTACCGCCAGGACGCGTTGAGGTGGCACCCCAACGGGTTGGCGATCGACGTGATGATCCCGAACCACAACTCTCCCGACGGCATCGAGCTCGGCGACCAGATCGCCGGCTATGCGCTCGCCAACGCCAAACGGTGGGGCATCGACCACATCATCTGGCGGCAGAAGATCTACCCGGGTCTCGGCAAGCCGAGCTGGACGGCCAACATGGGGAACGAAACCGCCAATCACTACGATCACGTGCACATCGCCACTGACGGCGGCGGCTACCCGACGGGGCATGAAACCTATTCGATCGGTTCGATGACCCCGACGCCGCCCGCCTGACCGTACTCAGCACCGGCACAATCGACGCATGGCCGGCGACCGAACGATTCTGCGGGGCACCAGCGTCGTCGATGTCCGGGACGGCAGCACGCGGCGCGCGGTCGACATCGCCATCGAGGACGGCAGGATCGCGTCGATCGCGCCGACCTCCGACAACCATGCCGACGGCGTGGTTGTCGATGCACGCGACACCTACGCGGTCCCGGGTTTTTGCGACATGCACGCCCACCCGCTGGCAGGCCGGAGCGATCCCGGACCGGCGCTGCGACTGATGCTCGCCTGCGGCATCACGGGATTCCGGCAGATGGGCGGTTCACACGCACTGCTCGCCGGCCGGAGCCATGGCACACTCGCGCTGCCGGTCGACGGTCCCGCACTGCTGTCGACGCCGGGCGACGTCCTGCTGCCTTTCAACGCAGGCACTGAAGACGTTGCGCTGCAATCGGTTCGACAGCAAGCGGAGGCCGGAGCCGATTTCATCAAAGTCGCGATGGTCTCGCCGCAGGTGTTCTTCCCGCTCCAAGCCGAAGCGGCCCGGCTGGGACTCAGCACCGTCGGCCATCTGCCGGTCGGAATAGACGTCCGGGCAGCGTCGGACGGCAGGATGCGGTCGATCGAGCACCTCGGCCCCGGCGTCGGCATCGTCGCGGCGTGCTGCGACCACCAGAGCGCCATCGAGCAGGCCGTCGCCGATCGCCCGCCGCCGAAGTTCCCCACCGTTCCACGGCTGCCGTTCGCCGAGCGGTTGATGGGAATTCTGATGGCCCGGGTGATGGCAAAAGTGGTGATCAACCCCGTCCTGCTGGCCAAACCGGCCGACGCCCAGCTGATCGCCGACGCCGGCGAATCGTTCAACGACGGCAAAGCCCGCGAGCTGGCGAGGCTGTTCGCAGCCGACCAGACCTGGCAGTGCCCCACCCTGATCCGGTTGCGCACCCAGCAGTTCGGCGACGACCCCTCGTACCGCAACGATCCCCACAACCGCTTCGCCTCCAAGCGGACCCTGAAGGGCTGGCATGCCGCGGCCGAGAAATACGCGTCGCGTCCGGAGCCGATGCGCAGCGCCTACCGCAATCTGTACACGCGGCAACTGCACCTGGTCCGGATTTTCGACGAGGAGGGCGTCAAGATGATGGCCGGCAGTGATGTCGGCGGATCCGGCTGGGAGATACCGGGATTCGCTCTGCACCAGGAGTTCGACCAACTGGCCGCGGCGGGTTTGACACCGTTGCGAATCCTGCAGATGACCACGATCAATGCCGCCGAGTTCCTCGGCCGGACCAACACCATGGGCACGGTCGAACCCGGCAAAGACGCCGACATCGTGTTGCTGCGGGCCGATCCCCTGGCAGACGTGGCCCACCTGCACGACATCGCCGGGGTGGCCCGGGCCGGTCGGTACTACTCCTCCGAGGTGCTCGCCTCGACGATGGAGACCATCGCGCGAACACACGCAGCCGTCTGACCAAGGCCAGTCGGTAAACTGGCCGAACCCCGAGAACTATGGAGAAACATGAAACGTCCGGTCTTTCGCGCAATCCCCGTGGCCGCTTTCGGCATCCCGGTTGCGGCGATGATCCTGGCCGCACCCCTTGCACACGCCCAAACGGCTGTCGAGGATTCCTGCAAGGCCGCCGGGGGGCAATACACCCAGAGCCAGGTGAGCGCCCATTTCGGACAGGACCCGAGTCTTTTCGAGGAGTGCTGCACCGGTGATGGGCCGTCGCGCAAGTGTGTGGACTACAAAGACGGGGTCCAAGGGCCCACCTACGGCGGTTAAGCCGTCCGAGCGCGTGCTGCTCGCCTAGCCTTAATTCCGTGGGACGAGTCGATGGAAAAGTCGCGCTGATCACCGGCGGTGCCCGTGGCATGGGTGCCGAACACGCACGGTTATTGATCAGCGAGGGCGCCAAGGTCATCATCGGTGACTTACTTGACGACGAAGGCCTTTCTGTCGCAAATGAACTCGGCGACGACGCGCACTACCTGCACCTCGACGTCACTCAACCCGAGCAATGGGCGTCGGCCGTCGCCGAGGCGGTGCGGCGATTCGGGCACCTCGATGTCCTGGTGAACAACGCCGGCGTCGCGGGCCGTAAAACGTTGCGCAAGTTCGAACTCGAACGCTGGCGCCACACCCTCGATGTCAACCTGACCGGCACTTTCCTGGGCACTCAAGCCGTGGTGGACGAAATGATCAAGGCTGGTGGGGGCTCGATCATCAACATCTCTTCGATCGAAGGGTTGCGTGGCGCGCCGTTCGCGCATGCCTACGTGGCCTCGAAATGGGCGGTACGCGGACTCACCAAATCCACCGCTCTGGAGCTGGGGCGCTACAACATCAGAGTCAATTCGGTCCATCCAGGGCTGGTACGCACACCCATGACGGCACACTTTCCCGACGACATCGTCGCCGCGGCTCTTGGTCGCCCTGCCGAGCCGATCGAAGTGTCTTATTTCGTCCTGTTCTTGGCCAGCGACGAATCCTCCTATGCAACGGGCGCGGAGTTCGTCGTCGACGGCGGAGTCACCGCCGACACACCCAGGAAAGACCTGAGGTCCTAGCAACCGCGAGTGGGGCATTCGCCCCGGATGCGGAAAGCAGCGCGGCGTGCGTGAATTGGTTCACGCCGCAGCGGCGCGGTTGAGCCAAGCAAAGGGGTTTCCGTGTCCGACAAGACGCCCGACGACATCTTCAAACTCGCCAAGGACGAACACATCGAGTACGTCGACGTCCGTTTCTGTGATCTGCCGGGCACCATGCAGCACTTCACCATTCCGATTTATGCGTTCGACGAGACCGTGTTCGAGGAGGGGCTGGCATTCGACGGCTCATCGATTCGCGGGTTCCAGTCGATCCACGAGTCCGACATGTTGCTGCTGCCCGATCCGGCGACCGCGACAATCGATCCGTTTCGCGCCGCCAGAACACTGATCGTGAACTTCTCGGTGCATGACCCTTTCACGCTCGAGTTGTATTCGCGCGACCCCCGCAACGTCGCCCGCAAGGCGGAGAACTACCTGATCAGCACCGGCATCGCCGACACCGCCTACTTCGGCCCCGAAGCCGAGTTCTACATTTTCGACTCGGTCAGCTTCGACTCACGTACCAATGAATCTTTCTACAAGGTGGATGCGACGTCCGGGTGGTGGAACACCGGAGCGCAGACTGAGACCGACGGCAGCCCCAACCTGGGCCATAAAGTCCGCCCCAAGGGCGGGTACTTCCCGGTCGCCCCCGCTGACCATTACGTCGACCTGCGCGACGTCATGCTCACCCACCTGACGAATGCCGGTTTCAGCCTGGAGAAGGGGCACCACGAGGTGGGCAGCGGCGGTCAGGCCGAGATCAACTACAAGTTCAACACGCTGCTGCACGCGGCCGACGACCATCAGATGTTCAAGTACATCGCCAAGCAGACCGCGTGGCAGGCCGGCAAATCCGTCACGTTCATGCCCAAGCCGCTGTTCGGCGACAACGGGTCCGGCATGCACTGCCACCAATCGTTGTGGAAGGACGGCATTCCGCTCATGTACGACCAGACCGGTTACGCCGGCCTGTCCGACATCGCCCGCAACTACATCGGCGGCTTGCTCTACCACGCGCCGTCATTGCTGGCTTTCACCAATCCCACCGTCAACTCCTACAAGCGCCTGGTGCCCGGGTACGAGGCGCCGATCAACCTGGTCTATAGCCAGCGCAACCGGTCAGCCTGCGTACGCATCCCGATCACCGGCAACAATCCCAAGGCCAAGCGACTGGAATTCCGATGTCCGGATGCTTCGGGCAACCCGTATCTCTCGTTTTCGGCCATGCTGATGGCCGGCCTGGACGGCATCAAGAACAAAATCGAACCCCCTCCCCCGGTCGACAAGGACCTCTACGATTTGCCGCCGGAAGAGGCCGCGGAGATCCCGCAGGCACCGACTCAGCTGGCCGCGGTGATCGACCGGTTGGAAGAAGACCACGAATACCTGCTTGAGGGAAGCGTTTTCACGCCCGACCTGATTGCAACGTGGATCAACTACAAACGCGACTACGAGCTTGCGCCGTACAACCTGCATCCCACGCCGTATGAGTTCGCGTTGTACTACGACGTGTGAGCCAGCGAAATCGACCGCCTCGGCTCTAGGTCTGGTCGCGCACCCCTGACACTGGGCCACTTGCTGGATCAAGGATGAAGAAGCCGACGTCGGAGCCGAGGTCGCCTTCAAGCGGATCGGTGAGATGGCTTGGGCAATAGACTTCCGCTGATACGGCGATGAATCTGACCGCGGTTCTTTTAACCCGAGCGGCCTCTTGGCGGAAAGCCGGATTTTCCTCGAACATACCGTTCATCTCTTCGTTGACGACGGTCGCGATCGGGGTGCCGCCATTGAGTTCGCGACAAATTTGGTGGGCTCGGGCAACGAGAGTGGGCAAGTTATCGATGAGCGGAATCTGATCTTGTTCGAGCAGGTCCACAAACTGATCCTGCTGGCTTGGGTCGGCGCGTGCTGCGCCAGCGCAAATAATCGCCGCGGTCAGCGCCACCGAGGCGCTAACCAGCGCGTCTGCAAGGCTGGTGATGCCGGTGCGCACGGCAGGATTTCCATTTCTTCGGTGTCATCTGCTCGGTAGCCAATTCAACCCGAGCGACGACAGGACGTCCATAGGCCGGTCAATGCGTGGGCATAACGTACAGCGGGTTCACAGCTGGTCAAAGGGCGCATCTGATGGTTACGGGTTAGCGTTGAGCAACCCGATCTCCCATCAGGAGGCACACCGTGAGCAATTACCTTATGACTATTGAGTTCGACGACGGTGCGCGCGCGATCACGGAGTATTCGTCACCGAGTGACGTGAGAGCCAAATTGGCCGAAGTCGTCCGAGACTTGACGGACGAAGACGGCATCGAACACTTCCGCAGCGTGACCGTGACCCAAGCGGTCCGCACTCAAGCGGCCTGAGGTTCCGCCCACTTCCGCTGTCACTCGGCGGGATCGGGCGCCCACCGCGGCCGGCGCGCTTCGGGCCGCTGCGGGCCACGCGCGGCCGCAAGCGCCAGCGCGGCCTCGCCGTTGATCGTGGTCATCGGTGGCGGCTGACCCTTGCGCAGCGTCGCGATCAGTTCGCGATACGGGCCGATGAGGTACACCGTGTCGCCGGCCTGCATCTCGGCGTTGCGGCGGGGCCGCAACCTGACCGGTCCTTCCGGTCGGATGATCGCGATGACACGCGTCTGAGTCGACAGTTCCACCATTCGCATCCCGTCGAGCTCGCTGCCCTCCGCGACCATCATCGCGCCGACCATGAACGAGCGCTGCCCGACCCAGAACGTGCCCAGCACCTGCAAGCCCATCGCGGCGCCGATGAACCACGGTGCTGCCAGATCCACGACCGACCGCACGTTCTCAAAACCGAACTGCTGGCTCACCGCAGCGCTCAGCGCACGGCCTTGCACACGTAGCACGATCGGCACCTTGGTGTCGGATCCCAGAAGTTCCAGCAGGACGATGCCGGTCCGGATGTTCTCCATGTCGTCCTGGGTCATCACCGCGACTCCGCGGGCGCGATCGACGCGCGCCGATTCCAGTGTCTGGCGCATCGTCGAGTCGCCGAAAATCACCGGCACGTCGAGTTTGGCGACCGTCGACAGGAGGCGGTTGTTCTCGTCCTGCTCGATCACGACGACGTCGTAACCGGCAGCGGCGAGGTCACTGACGACGCGGATACCCGTTGACCCCAGGCCGACGACGATGATGTGGTCGCGCATGCGGCGGGCCCGTCGCAGACCGGCCGTATGGACGAAGCGGCGCGACAGCAGCAGGTCCGAGATGAGCGCAACGAGGATGGCGGTGATGGTCACGCCACCGAACATCAGTCCGATAGCGAACCACCGCAGCACACCGGACTGTGCCGCAAAACTGAAGTCGCCGAAGCCGACGCTGGTGATCGTCTCGGAGGTGAAGTACAGGGCATCGAGCCATGACATCCGTGGGTTGACGTAGCTGAAGCGAACCATGATTGTCGCACCGAAAATCAGCACCAGCGTGAATATCGCCGAGGGAAAGAGCAGCGGGTTGGCGTCCTCGCGCATGGCGCGCACGGCGTCGACGGCGCGTCGCACCCTGGAGTGGCGAGAGCGGGTCGCGGTCGAGGGCGGCACCGAGATCCCCCGGGCTTCCATCTCGTCCTTCGGGCCGATCATCGAGGTCCAGTCGCCCTTGAAGATCTGCAGGTCCCGCCCCGGACACGGCACCACCTCGCCGGGGGTGGGCGAGTTCTTACCATGGACCACCGCCACCGGCGCCAGGTCTTTGTAGAGGTCGCGCAGCGTCCCATCCTTCGGCGCCTCGGACCCCCAGATAACGAATTCGACACCGGCGGTAGTGAACTGGTGCGCGTTACGTGACAGGACCGCCTCGATGATCGATGGCGCCGCGAGGTCGGCGACATTCAAGATCGCGCCGGGTCCGCTGACGGCGGCGACCGCGTCGCGCAGCATGTTGTCTGCCAGGCGCGCCACCACGCGAACATTAGGACTGAATCGCCTTGCCAGTAAGGCGATTTCGAGATTCACCGCGTCATTGGGCCCGGCGCAGACCACGGCCCGCGCACGATGAACCCCCGCGCCCAGCAGATCGGCGGCCGAGCTGATCCGGATGATCCGGGCGCCGGCGCCCCGCAGCTCGTCGATGATGGTGTTCGCCAGTGCGTCGTCACCGCAGACGATGATTTCGCGATGGAATTGAAAGGCCTCGCCTTTTTGCGCAGCAGCCGGTTGGCTTTTCAGCTGACCAACGGGGTCGATAGTGACAGACATAACCCCTCCAACCTCCACCGACACCTGCAGTTCACGTTTCCTATGACTATCGGCCACTCTGCCGGAAAGCGCCACCGGAGACGGCGGTATACAGTTGACCAACGGTGCTGTGCCGCAAGCGGAGTCGCTCCGCAACACAGTTGACTCGAAACCGTCACGCAAGGGAAACAGAGGGTGAGTAAGTCCGTCAGGCGCCGGAGTAGTCAACCCGCCAGTGCTTGATGCCATTCAGCCAGCCCGACCGCAACCGCTCCGGAGAACCCACCGCGGTGAGGTCGGGCACGACGTCAGCGATCGCGTCGAACATCACCCCGACCGTCATTCTGGCCAGGTTGGCCCCCAGGCAGTAGTGGGCGCCAGTGCCGCCGAAACTCAAGTGCGGATTCGGATCCCGCAGCACGTTGAACGAGAACGGGTCATCGAACATGTCTTCGTCGAAGTTGGCCGACCGGTAGAACAGCGCCAGCCGCTGGCCCTGCTTGACCGCAACGTCGCCGAGCTCGATATCGCGTAGCGCGGTGCGCTGAAAAGCCGTGATCGGCGTTGCCCAGCGGATGATCTCGTCGACGGCGGTCACCGGGCGTCGCTCTTTGAAGAGCTCCCACTGTCGGGTTGTCCAGGAACGCCATCATCCCCTGGGTGATCGAGTTGCGGGTCGTCTCGTTTCCGGCGACCGTCAACGTCACCATGAACAGCCCGAATTCCTCGTCGGAAAGCTTGTGGCCGTCGACATCGGCGGTGATCAGCTGGGTGACGATGTCATCGCCAGGGTGCTCGGCCTTGTACGCGGCGAGCTGCATGCCGTAGAACATCAATTCCCCGGCCGACGCCAGCGCTTCGGACCCGGCGAATTCGGGATCCTCGTCGCCGACCATCTGGTTGGTCCAGTGAAACAGCTTCGATCGATCTTCGAAGGGAACCCCGAGCAGCCCGGCGATCAATTGCAGCGGCAGTTCGCTGGCCACCTGCGCCACGAAATCCCCTGTCCCAGCGGCCGGCGCCTCAGCCACGATCCGGCGAGCACGCTGTGTCAGGTCCGCACGCAGCCGATCCACCGCGCGCGGCGTGAAACCGCGCGACACGATCTTGCGCATCCGGGTGTGCTGCGGGGCATCCATGTTGATCATCGAGAAGCGGCCGGCCTCGATCTGCCCGCGCGCGGCCTCTTCGTCGACGTAGCGCGGAACGATGCAGTTCTGGGCGCTGGAGAACACGTCGCTGCGCCGCGACACCTCCCGGACGTCACGGTGCCTGCTCACCACCCAGTACCCGCCGTCGGTGAAGCCGCCGACGCCCGGCGGCTGCTCGTTCCACCACACCGGCGCGGCATGTCGCAGTTGCGCGCAGCTCCTCGGTAGGTAGTCGGGCGGCGTAGACGTCGGGGTCGGTGAAGTCGAACCCTTGCAGCAGTTCGGTTTTCGTCATCGCGTCCTCCTCAAGTCAGCCACTGATCGACGAGGTCGGCCCATCGCCGCGAGATGGTCTTCTCCATCTCGCCGCGTTGCCGGCGGTAGCCCGTCGTCGGATTCGACCGCGCCGACCGTCAGCCGCGCCACCTCGTCGACCTGGTCGCGGTCCAGTCCGAAGCCGAGCAAAGCGTCCACGTTGCCGCTCCAGGTCGATCTCGTCCGGCAGGTCAGAACGCGCCAGCAGTACCGCCGCGTTCTCCTCGCCGACCTCGAGCAGCATCGCCACCAGGTTGGGCTTGCCGACTTTCACGGGTCACACCGGTCGGCGGATCGACAGCTGGAGTCCGTTGTCGCGCATGACAGTTCGACATTGCTCGGGGGTGTAGTCGAAGTTCTCCAGGTCCTTGATGTAGGACGCGGGTTCGGCCAGACCCTCGACGTGGGGGAAGTCCGAGCCCATGATGATTTGGCTTTCGCCCAGCAGTTTCAGCAGGCTCGCCAGTTCGTCTTCGTAGAACGGCGACACCCACACGTGGCGTTTGAAACGTCTCCCGCGGATCCTCTTGATAGATCTGCGGGATTTGGCCGTAGGACTTGGTCAGCTTTTCGAAGAGGTGGAACACCCAAGTCGATCCGCTCTCGATGGCAGCCATCCGCAGGTTGGGGAACCGCAGGAAGAGCCCGTTGTGCAGATGGTTGGCGAAGGTGTCCTGCAAGGCGTCGCCGGAGAACAAGCTTCGGAACCCCAGGAGCGCCTGGAACGACATCATGTAGTCCGATTCGCCCCACGCCGGCATGAACTTCGAGTAGTACGTCTCGCCGGAGTGGTAGCACACCGTGATGCCGGAATCGTTTGCCAACTGCCAGAATTCGTCGAACATGGGGTCGCCGGGCGGACGCATGCCGACTCGCGTCATGATCGGTCCGGGAACCATCACGATGAAGCGCGCATCGCGTTCCAGCGCCCACTCGAGCTCGCGGACCGCCTCGTCCGGCTTGCACAAGGTGATGTAGGGAGCGGCGAAAATCCTTTCCTTGTAGGCGAATCCCCAGTCCTCGTCCATCCAGCGATTGAACGCCCGGAACGTCGCGACCGTTGCGTCAAGATCCGGCAGGAGAGCCTGCTCCATTCCCGACCCCGAGAGTCGGCAACAGGATGCAGCCTGCCATGCCCTGCTCGTCCATCAAGGCGAGGCGCGCGTCGCGGTCCCGGTACGCCGGCGGGATCGGCTCCAAGTCGCCGAAAAGCGCATTCAGATCGGCGCCTCTGGGGTTACGGCCACGGAAGTACTCGTCGAGCGCGCCGGGCTTGCCCACCGGGTCGAAAGTCGGATTCGGGATGAACCGGTTGACCCGGCCGCCGACCAGCAGACGTTGTTTGCCGTCGAGTTGGGCCCACTGGATCGCCCGCTTCTTGTACTGCCGGTTCGATGTGGCGGGTGAACGCGTCGAGGGCTTCGTAATAGTGGTTGTCACAATCGAAGAACTGGAATGGAAGCTGTGTCGTCATCGCGGCGGTGTCCTTTCTGTGGCGATGATTCAGTTGCGCGGCAAGCCGAGGACCATCGATGCGATGACCGTCAGCTGGATTTCGGGAGTCCCGCCGCCGATGAGTTCGGCGGGAGCATCGAAATACGGTTGAACGACCGCCGGTTCGGACTTCTCCAACATCGCGGCGCGGCCGGTCAGGCCGAGGGTGGCGGTCCATGCCCGCCGCAACAGCGTGACCATCGCGTACTTGGCGATGCTGGAGGTCGGGCCGGGGCCCTGGCCCTCCACCAGTCGCAGGGTTTCGCGCAGCACCACGGCTTTGATCGCGGTGCTGTAGGACTCGACGTCACCGAGTGCCCGCAGCGCGGCATCCTGCTCCGGGCCGGCTATTTCGGCCACCTTGCGAAGCGCGTTCGCGCGGTCGATGCTGACGTAGTTTCCGATGGCGGTCCGTTCGACCGCCATAGTCGATACCGCCAGGCTCCACCCGTCGCCGGGTTCGCCGACGAGCATGTCGTCGGGCACGAACACGTCGGTGAGAAACACCTCGTTGAACTCCAAGCGCCCGCTGGCTTGTTTGATCGGCGAGACCTCGATACCGGGTGACGTCATGTCGACGAGGAAGTAGCCGATGCCGCGGTGCTTCTTCGCCTCGGGATCCGTTCGGGCCAGCAATGCGCCGAACTCGGCCCGGTCTGCCATCGACGTCCAGATCTTGTGCCCGTTGACCAGCCATCCGCCCGTCGACCTTGGCGGCCCGGGTGGACAGCGACGCCAGGTCCGATCCTGCGCCGGGTTCGCTGAACAGTTGGCACCAGGGCTGCACGCCACGCAGGATCGGCCGGGCGAACCGCTCGCGTTGCAGATCCGATCCGCTGTTGAGGATGGTCGGCAGGATCCATTCCGCGATGCCGAGCGAGGGCCTGATCAACTCGGGTCGTTTGTCGAACTCGTCGGCGATGATCACCTGCTGCACCGCCGAGGCGCCAACTCCCCATGGCGCAGGCAGATTCGGCGCCACCAACCCTGCCTGCGCCAGCAGGTCGCGTTGCGGCCCGATGGCCAGGCCGGGCGTCCTGACATCGCCGGAATAGTGCTCGTTGGACAGGCTCAGCGCCTCGTCCAAGGTGGCCGCCACCCTGCGCCCGGAATTCGGACTCGACGTCGCCCAGATTGATTGTGGTGGAGCGCTTTACCGTGCACGCCAACTCCCCCGCCGCCCGGGTCCAGCGGGTCATCGGACCCAAGGACGCCGCCAAGCTGGTGGCACGTCGCCAGTACAGGTGGGTGTCGTGCTCCCACGTGTAGCCGATCGCGCCGAACATCAGCAACGCGTCGAGCACCAGGTCGGGGGCGGCGGCCACCGCCATCACAGCAGCCGAGGCCGCCGCGAGTTGATGCTGCTCGATGGACTCGCTTTCGGCGCGGACCGCGTCCCAGGCCGCTGACGCGGCCAGTTCCGAGTCGACCAGCAGCTTCGCCGCCTTGTGTTGCAGCGCCTGAAAAGAGCCGACCGGTCTGCCGAACTGCTCACGCGTGCGGATGTATTCGATTGCGGCGTCAGCGCAATGGCGCACCGCTCCGGCGGCCGCACATGCGGCGAGGGCCACCACGAGGCAGCGGGCCCGCTCCGTCGAGATGCCGGATATCTCCGCGCTGTCCGGCACGATGTGGTCAGTGAGTTCGACGACACCCACGTCGGTGCACAGGTCCGTGCCTTGCTGCGATTCGACCGTCACGCCGGGTCCCGGCGCGACCACAAACCATCGCTGACCGCTATCCGCGGTGTGGGCCGGCAAGCAGAATCCGTTGCGCTGCACATGATTCCCAACACCGAGCTCCGATGCGCCGTTGAGCCGCCACGAGTCTCCTTCGGAGACGGCGCGCACGTCGGCAGTGCTCGGGCAGTACGACGACCGCCGTCGCCCCCGCGGCCAGATCGGTCAGCAGCGGCTTCGACCGACGCATCGGCGAGATTTGCCACCGCGCTGGCCGTCACCGTGCTCAGCACCGGACCGGGCAGCAACGCCGCCGCAGCCGCCTCGACCACGCATGCGGTGTCGGCCAGGGTGCCGTCTTGGCCGCCGACATGACCTGGAAGGTGCACCGCGTGAAACCCGTTACCGACGAATTCCTGCCACCAGGAGGGTATTTCGCCGGCCGAGATCGAATCGAACGCGGCACGGGTCTTGTCGATCGGCGCGTGGCGGGCCGCGAAACGGCGTCACGGCGTCGACGAGTTGCTCCTGCTCGGCGGTGATCGCCAGCGTCATCGATCGTCAGCCTTCCAGCCCGAGGATGCGGGCGGCGTTGCCGTACAGGAACTTCGGCCAGACTTCATCCTTCAGCGGAACATTGGGCATGTCGCTGAAGATCCGCTCCAACGACAGCCCCATCGGAAAGTAGCCGGCGTAGAGGATCTTGTCGGCGCCGCGGGAATTCGCATAGTCGATGATGGCCTTCGGGTAGTACTTCGGCGCGAACGCCGACGTCGAGTAGTACAGGTTGGGCCACTTCAGCATCAGCTTGACCGCGAGATCCTCCCACGGCTCGCACCCGTGGCGGGTGACGAACACCAGGTCCGGGAAGTCGAACATCACGACGTCGATGCGTGAGACTTCCTGCGGCGCAAAGGGAACCCGTGGCCCAGGGACGCCCGGCGCAGACGAAGATCGGGATGCCGAGTTCGACGCAGGTGGCATAGATCGGGTACATCTTCGGGTCGTCGATGGGAACCTGCGGAAACGTTCCCGGCGGGAAACACTGACGTCGCGCGGATCCCGAACTGCTCGTAATCGCGGCGAATCGCGTTCACCGAACCCATGACGTCGTTGGGGTCGACGATGCGCGCCGGACGGCACGAAGCGATCCGGGAACATCTTGAGCGCCAGCTGCGCGGAGTCTTCACTGACGCCGATCATCGCCTTCTCGATGCCGAATCGGTCCATCTGCTGAAGCACCAGCGACACCGGGTCGTCGGTCGGCAGGCCCTGCGGGACGTCCTTGAACATGTACTCGACCGGGAACTCGAAATCCTCTTTGGATTCGCGGTCCTTGGTCTGCTTGCGGATGAAGTCGTACTGGGCGGACCCCTCGTGCGGGAATCCGATCATCGTGTCGATCACCGGCAGACCCACGGGTCCGGGCATGAAGTCCTCCGATCGCACTGACAACGTCACTGCCGCCGGTCATACTGAAACACGGTTCTACTAAAGTCAAGATTGAATAATGAGCTTGAGCTGCGATAACGTCGCCGACACGCCTCAGCATCGAGATCACTCGATGAGAAGTCGTGTTCTATTCCGTCATCAGCCGACTCGGAGGTCGCACCGTCAACACTCCCGTCAAGTCCAAAGGCCTGATACCGCCGTCGTTCCGCTGGCGGATATGACCAGCCGCCAGCTGATCCGGCGCGCCAAGATCATCGAAGCGGTCATCGATCTGATTGCCGAGGTGGGCGCCGATGCGGTGCAGATGCGCGACGTGTCCAAGCGCTCAGGCGTAGCGCTGGCCACCGTGTATCGCTACTTCAACTCCAAGGACTATCTGCTCGCGGCGGCGCTCGAGGACTGGCAGAAGCGACTGACCCGCCGCATCATCGCGTCGCGCGCGGGCCGTGCCGACCAGGACCCTCTGCCGGGCATCCTCGACTACCTGCGACGCGCTCAGCGTGCATTTCACCGCAACCCGAACATGACCGCGCTGATGTTTCAGACGACGACATCCACCGATCCCGAAGCCAGTGCGACGGTCGACCAGATGAATCGAACGAACACCGAGATGTTCAACAGGCTGCTGGAAGGTGTTGCACCGGAGGATGTTCCGAACATCACGTTCGGCCTCAACGCCGCACTGAGCAGCTCTCTGGCCGGGGTGCTGGCCGGGATGATGACGCTGGAGGAATCCCTGGGTCGCGTCGAGTGGGTTGCGCGCGTGCTGCTTGAGGACCGGTGAGACGTCCGCCGGTCAGTGAATACCCAGCTGATTACATTCCAGGACGAACAGTTCGGCCGGCGGATCCGTGCCGTGGCGGTGTAATTCCTGGCCCTCGCTGGTCGAATAGAAGTGATCCGACTGCGCTTTGACGCACCGCTGGAGCTTGTTTTGCCCGGAGTTGTACCAGAACCACAGGAGCGCCACGATGACCACTCCTGTGACTGCGACCGGTAGGAACATTCGTCTTCTCATGCCGGGCCGATCTTACGGCTAGGTCCGATGGAGTCGCTAAGCCACGTATCGGTGAGGGCCAGTGCACCGTCGTTGCCGAAGGTGGCGCGGGTGAAGTTCACCGCCGCCTCGATGTAACCAGAAACCGGTCAACACGGTCGTCGAGCGTTCGCACCAGAGCCCGAACCGGCAATCGTCGCTCACGCGGCAACTGAACCGTGAGTGAACCCGTTTTCCCCGTGGCGCCGGTCACGAGGATCAGATCGTTGTCGGTCGCTGCGTCCCCCATCGCTTCAGTCGTGCGGATTTTCCGGCTCGGGTGCCGAAAGGGCTTGATGTAACTCGCCATACGCGTCGACCAGCTGATCAATTGAGAAGCCGATGTTCAGGCCACTCGGATTAGGCAGAACCCACGCCTGCGTTCCGGCGAAGCCCGGCGGATACCGTCCCCATTCGATGTCGGAGGCGCCGACCATGCACGCCAGCGCCCGCTTACCGAGAAAGGCGATCGCCCTGGGCGCATAACGGCAGATCTTCGACTCGAATTCCGGTCGCGCGCTTCGGAACTCGGCGGGCGAAACTTCAGCCGCCGATCTCGTCGGCCGCCGGACCACCGCCGTCACCCCGCATCCGTAATCCAACAACCGGCGCTGGTCGGCCGGCTGTAGGCGAACATCAGTGAACCCGGCGAGATGCAGAACCGGCCAGAAACGGTTGTTGCGGTGTGAGAAGTTATAGCCGTCCTGCACGGCACTGGCGGCAAGATTCAATCCGCAGAAAACGACATCAAGACCTTCGGTCAAGATGTCGGGTTCAAACTCGGCCACAGCCACACCCTTCGTTCTATCCGGGAAGTACTGCTGCGCAGAGCATCTCGAGCCTTCCCCGCCAACTAATTCCAGACCGACATGTCGCCGCGCGGGTAGCTCATGCAGACCTCAGTGGCTTTGGCCACCACACCAAGCCGCTGGGTTACGCGTGCGGGTTCTCCAACACCACAGCCAGGCCCTGGCCGGATCCGATACACACGCCGATCGCGCCGTAGCGCAGCCCACGCTCGTGCAATTCATTGGCCAGGGCCAGCACGTAGCGACCACCGGTGGCCCCGAAAGGATGCCCGATGGCGACCGCGCCGCCGTTCGGGGTGATCTTCTCCTCGGGGATGACGAATCCGTCGAGCTGGTTCGGCAGTTCGCGGATGACCCCCAGCGCCTGGGCACTGAACGCCTCGTGAATCTCCCATACGTCGATCTGATCCGGGGTCAGGCCGGCCCGCTTGATCGCCAGGGGTAGCGCCCACGCGGGAGCGATGCCCATCACAAGCGGGTCCAGCGCGTACACCGCCGACGACACAAATCGCGCCAGGGGTTCCAGCCCGAGTTCGGCGGCGCGTTCGCCGGAGGCGAGCACGATGGCGCTCGCACCGTCAGTCAGCGGCGTGGAGTTGGCGGCGGTCATCTGGGTGGTGCCGGGCTGCGCCGGCAGAGCGGCAAGCGCTTCGGCGGTGGTGTCGTCGCGGATGAATTCGTCGTGCTCAATCGTCTTTTCCGGCGTCTTCTTGGTGGCCGGAATGTGCACCGGCATGATTTCTTTGGCAAGGCGGCCGCGGTCACGGGCCGCCTTGGCATTGCGCTGCGAACGCAGACACCACGCGTCGATCTCTTCGCGAGTCAGCCCGTAGCGGTCAGCGACGTTCTGGGCGGTCTCGATCATGCTGATGTAGGCGTTGCGTGCCAGCAACTTTGGGTTAGGGGGCCCTCCTGCTCCGGACCACATCGTGTCGAGCAGGATTTGCGGGCCGCGCGGCATGAAGGGTGCGTCACCCTTCATATAGGCCCATCCAGATCGCGACATCGACTCGACTCCGCACGCGATGCCGACTCCGAGATCGCCGGCTTTGATCGCGTGGGCCTGCATCACCGTGGCGCTCAGCGACGATGCGCAGTACCGGTTAACGGTGGCACCGGCGACGCTGTCCGGGAAGCCGGCCGCCAGCGCCGCCCACCTCCCCACATCGCCCATACCTTCGTGAGCCGGGTTGACGCATCCCGCGATGACGTCCTCGATGTGTTCTTGCGCGACCCCGACACGCTCGCACGCACCCTTGAGAGTCAGGCCGAGGAGGTCGTCGAGCCGGATGTGCGACATCGAACCGGCATATCGGGTGAATGGCGTCCGCACACCCCCCAGAACATAGGCTTCAGCCACCGTCGTATCTCCTTATCTGACCTCCGAGTACCGCGCTGGCGGGCGCCGACTGGATTGCAAACCTGGGTATCACTCAATGGATATACCACGCACATTTTCGGCTGACAATGAAGGTTGCGCGCCGGTCCGATCAGTCCGCCGGATCAGCCGCGAGAGACTTGGTCGATGAGCGAATTCACTTCGGAGAACGGCATTCCCGATGTCGCCGTCGCGATGTCACCGTTGGCCAGCGCCGTCGCCGCATCCTGCAGGGAAGCCGCGACATGCGTGTACAGCGAGACGCCCACACTGATGCGCTTGACTCCCGCGGCGGACAGCTCGGCCACGGTCGGCGTCCCTGCCATGGTGCCCACCACCAGGTTGACCGGTTTGGGCGCAACGGCTTTCACGATCGTCTCGACGGCGGCCATGTCCGGCGGATACGGGGCGTAGAGAACGTCGGCTCCGACTTCTGCGAACGCCGTCAGTCGTCGGATCGTGTCGTCCAGGTCGTTGCGGCCCTGAATGAAATTGTCCGTGCGTCCGGTCAGCACGATCCGGCCATTGCCCGCCCTGGCCGCTGCCGCAACCCGCGCAACTGCCTCGTCGAAGTCGCGGATCGGGTTCTCGGGATCGCCGGAGGTGTCCTCGATCCCGATGCCGGCCAATCCCGCATCGATGGCGGCGTTGACCGTCGCGGCCACATCGTCGGGAGTCTTGCCGTAGCCGTCCTCGAAATCGCCGTTCAGCGGTAATCCGGCCACCGCGATCAGAAGCTTGGCGTGCGCGAGATGCTCCTCGACGCTGACCGCGTGGCGCCCGTCGCGGCGGCCCAACGTGGCCGCCAATGCGGCCGAGGAGGTCGCCAGCGCAGCGAAGCCCGCTTGCTTGAAAATGAGCGCCGACAACCCATCCCACGGGTTGGGCATCACGAAGGCATCGGGTTGTTGGTGCAGGGCCAGGAACTGCTCGTAGTGCTCGACCTGGGTCATGACACTTTCCTGTCGCTCGCGGTCTGTTTCATGGTGCGCGCTACGTACCGGATAGCGCTGTCAATATTTTCAGTATCAGGTTCAGATGAACGTTGTCCCGTCGGTGTCCGGCGCCGCTCGACGGGTGATCGCCCGGCGGATTGAGTCGGCGATGAATCCGATCACCACCGCGACCGCCAGGATTGCGAGCCCAAACAGCCACGGCGGCAACGGCGCCCACGGACCCTTGCCGATCGTGACGCTGTGCCGCGAATCCCCGTTGTCGCCGGGGTCGAGCACTGCGACGCGGTAGAACCCCGCCGCCGGGACCGTGAACGTCGCGTAGGTGTTCCACGACTCGTTGCCCACAGTGGTCACCGCCGCGTGCGTGTTCGAGCTCAGCGGCAGGGGTGCACCGCCACCGGCCGGTTGCACGCTCACCTGGATGCCGACGGGGATCGTCGCGCTCTGGTTCCTGCCGAAGTGCCCGTGCTCTTGCACGTATAGCCGAGCCGGGCCCGCCGGCAGCGTCACGGTGAGCTCGCCGGGGATCGGGACCTTGCCGTAGGCGTCGTGCCCGGGAGCGAAGAAGCCGCCCGAAAACATCCACGAGGCCGCGAGTATCACACCCACGAACAACGGGATGCCCCAGCACAGCAGACGACCGAATCGGCTCATCGCCATGAAGATAGCGCGAAAGATGCCGAGCGACTAGCGAGTTCGGGCGCCGATCAGCTGGGGAATCATCGAGGCGGCAACGGGCACGCCGAAGTAGTAGCCCTGTCCGATCTCGCAGCCGTGCTCGCGCAGCCAGTCGGCGGTGCCGGCATCTTCGATGCCCTCGGCAACCACGGTGACATCCAGCTCGTGGGTCAGGTCGATCACGGCACGCACCACCGCGGCAGCCCGGGTGTCTTCGGTGATCGAGGAGATGAACTGGCGGTCCAGCTTGACCTCGTCGATGGGCAGGTCGCGTAGGTAGGACAGCGCCGAGAAACCGCTGCCGAAATCGTCGATCGCAACGCGGATTCCCTGTTCGCGCAACCGGTGCAGCACCGCCGTCACCCGGTCGATGTCATTGAGAATCAGATCCTCGGTGATCTCGACAGTCAGCAGAGCTGGGGAGAGATCGCGGCTGCGCAGCGCCTCGCACAGCGCATCGGGCAACGCCGCGTCCTTCAGGTCCGGGGCGAACACATTCACCGCGACCGCCGTATCCACCCCCGCCGTCTGCCACCGCACCACATCGTCGAGGGATCTCGCCACCACGAGTTCGGTCACTTGCCGCATCAGTCCGTGCTGGCGCACCAGCGCCATGAATTCATCCGGTCGCAGCACACCCAGCTCCGGATGGGGCCAACGCAACAGAGCCTCCACCCCGACGATCCGGCCCGAGCGCAGATGCAATTTCGGCTGGTAAACCAGGTCCAGTTCGGCGCGATCGATCGCTCGGCGCAACTCGCCGAGGAGACGAATCTGCGCCGCCCCGTCACCAGCAGGCCGGTTGGTGGCGCGACTCGCCAATTCCATCGTCTCGGGCCCGGCCAGGGCCATATCCGGACTGAACGAATGCATGCCCGACGAGCGCGAACGCTTGGCGGCGTACATCGCCATGTCGGCGCGCTTCATCAGTGTCTCTGGTCCCAGATCCGGCTCGTCCGGCGACGCCACGGCGATGCCGACGCTGGGACGCACCAGCATCCCCTCACCGTCGATGACGAACGGCTGGTCGAAGGCCTCAACGACCTGGCCGGCCACCACATAGGAGTGATCCTCCGGGCCTTCGAGCAACAGGGCGAACTCGTCACCGCCCAGCCGCGCGACGGTGTCGCCCGCGCGCACACAGGCAACGATGCGCTGGCCGACACTGACCAGAACCGTGTCCGCAGCCGGGTGACCGAGGCTGTCGTTGACCAGTTTGAAGTCGTCAAGATCGATCGATACGACTGCAACGGAACGGTTGTCGCGCTGTCGAAGCATCATCGCGTGGTTCAGTCGGTCGCCGAAAAGCGTGCGGTTGCCCAGACCGGTCAGCGGATCCCGCAGCGTTTGGTCGGCAGCGTCTGCCAGCAGTCGCCGGTTCTCCCAGGCGGCCACCGCTTGCCGGCAACATACGGCGACCACCACGAGCGGCACGACGACCGACTCGAGACCCGCCATGATGACCGCCGGTCCGACGGTGCCGGCCAGCAACAGCGGAACGTACGGCAGCCAGAGCGACGAATCCGACGAGACGGCTGCCGGCCGCCGCGGTGACGGAGATCGAAGACTTAGCTGCGCGGCGACGGCAAAACCGATTGACGCGGCGACCCAGCCGAGATCGAGCAGACTGCCCGGATGGAAGCGGCCGCTCGCCAGGAGATGACCGTAACCGGTGTCAGTGACCGTTACCACCGCTATCGCGGCAATTATCGACCACAGCTCGCGTCGATATCGCGGGTCGGCGCGCACGATGACCAGCAGGGCCGTGGTCAGCATCGTCAGGTCGCCGATCGGAAAGAGCAGCCGCAGAACCGGTACGTCTCGATCCGCGGTGTAGCTGTCGTACACGCTGTGTAAGGCGGCGATCCACATCAGCAGAAACAGGCACAACGTCGCCGTGACGCCGTCCAGAACGCCACGCAGGCGTGTCCCCCGTGACGGCCCCGTCGGAAACATGGTCATCGCCGCTGCCGTCAGGAGCGTGAACGCGACATACCAGAAGCCGGGTGGTGACGGAAAAGTGTTGAGCCCCAGAGTAATTGCACGGAAAGCAGAAATCAGATTCCCGATGGCCCAGGCGGCAATCGCGACCGCCATCATCGTCCAGGCCCTGCGGCCGCGGCCCTGGGCCGACCGAGCGGCTAACACCGCCCACACCGCCGCATAGCTCGACAACGCCACCAGAGTCAGATTGTCGACCACGCATGTCGTAGCCTCGCCTCCCCACCGGAAGATCAGCACAAGCGCCAACGCGACGCCGAAGGCGACCGGCACGACCAGCCACGACGCCATGCGACGAATGCTCACGGCCCGCACGAGACCCCCAATCGCCGATCGATTCTCGCAGAGTGCCAGATCCTGCCGGTAATAGCGCGGCTTTGGTATGCCCGACCTGCGAAACCGCACGCAAACTGGCTGCAGGCAAGGTGCGATTTCGCCGGGTGCCACCGGACTTACTTTGCCGGCCGCTCCAAGCCGAGATGATCGCGCAACGTCTCACCGGTGTACTCGGTGCGGAAGCGACTGCGCCGCTGCAGAATCGGTACGACGTGATCGACGAATGCCGTAAGTTCCTGCGGCAGTGTCGATCCCATGATCGTGAACCCATCGATCGCGCCGGCGTCTTGCCAGGCAATAATTCGATCGGCCAGCTGCTCCGGGGTGCCGATGAAGTGTGTCGCGCCGGCACCGCCGCTCGTCGACCGGGTGATCTCGCGTAACGACGCGTTGGGGCGCGCACGCGCTGCCGCATACAGTTGCTCGGCGCGACTCGACGGGACCGATCCGCTCCCCCACAGTTCCGCCGGCAACGGAACATCGGGATCGAAATCATCGGGATCGAGTCCGGCCGTGTACAACGCGTTCTGCCAACGAAATTCAGGGCTCTCCATGTCTTCGAGCCGCTGCGCCCTGGCCTGTGCTTCGGCCTCGGTACCACCCAACGTCACCATCAATGCGGGCAGCACCAGTACCTGATCGGGATCACGGCCCACCGCCGCCGCCTGCGCATGCAGCTCGGTCCGGAAGGCGATGGCAGCCTCCAGCGACGGCGGCCCGGAGAACACTACCTCCGCATACCGGGCGGCCAGCGCGATCCCGGCCGCCGATTGACCCGCCTGAACGAGCACCGGGTGTCCCTGCGGCGAGCGCGGAAACGGCAGAACCCCTTCGACGTCGTAGAACTGGCCGTGAAACCGCGGCGCGTGCAGCTTGGCGCGATCCGCCCACACGCCATTCGCACGATCACCGACGATCGCATCGTCTTCCCAGCTGTCCCACGAACGCGTGACGGCGTCGACGAATTCGTGAGCGCGGGCATACCGATCGTCGCGCTCGGGATGGAACCGCTCACCGAAATTCGCCGCAGCCAGCGGCGTGACGGTAGTGACGATGTTCCAACCGGCGCGACCGCCGCTGAGGTGATCCAGCGTCGCGAACCGGCGGGCGAGTTCCCAGGGCTTGCTGTAGGTCGTCGAACCCGTTCCGATCAGACCGATTCGGCTGGTGACCGCGGCCAGCGCCGACAGCACGGAGATCGGGTCGAATTGCGTTTGCGGGAGATACGTTGCGCGGTACTCCGCGATTGCGATGTTGTCGGCCAGGAACACCGAGTCCATCAACCCACGTTCGGCGGTGCGGGCAATGTCGCTGTAGTACGACAAACCCAGGACGTTGCGCACGTCGTCATCGGCCACCCGCCACGCAGCCTCGTGGTACCCGTTGGGCCAGATGAATGCGTTGAAGTGCAAATGCCGCGTGCTCACGTTGAGCAGCAACGCGGCGCGGTGGCGGAATAGTCCGCTAATCGTCCAGGAGTGCCCCAGATGTTGGATGCGCCATCCCTGCCCTCGGGCTCATCGCGACACCCGCTGACTAAGCGGGGTCGACGAAGACCGGCGGCTCCCCGGACATTCCGGCCACCACGGCGGCGAGCTGATTGGGCTTGCCGATCAGCCCGGTTTGCAACTCGGATTCGCGTTTGAGGGCTCGGGCGGCGTCGTCGCTGGCCCACGTCTCGTCGTAGAGGCGCTTGGCGGCCCGCACGGCGTCAGGAGACTTCTGCGCGATCTCCTCGGCGAGTGCGAGCGCCGACGCCAACGGATCGTCGCTGTTTCGCGTGACCAAACCGAGTGCCAAAGCCTCACTCCCAGAGATGATCCGGCCGCTGAACGTCAGCTCCTTGGCGACGTCGATGGGGACCAGTCGCGGAAGCGACTGAGTGATGCCCATGTCGGGGACGAGGCCCCATCTGACCTCCATGATCGACAGCTTCGCGTCCGGCGCCGCGATCCTGATGTCGGTGCCCAGCGCGATCTGCATGCCGCCGCCGAAGCAGTTCCCGTGAATCGCGGCGATCACCGGAGCCGGCACCAAAGACCAGTCGTAGGCGACGCGCTGAGCGAAATTGGCCAGCCGGTCGCCCTCGCGCTCCAACAACACGCCGGTGCCGCCCTGACCGGACATGAAGCTGGCGATGTCCAGGCCCGAGCAGAAGCTCTTTCCCTCGCCGTGCAGCACGACCGCACGAACTGAGGCGTCGCCTGCCAGCTGGTCCGCGGCTTTCGCCAGGTCTTCGAACATGGCCTGGTCGAGCGCATTGTGCTTGTCGGCGCGCACCATCGTCACCGTTGCGACGCCGGTGGCGCCGATCTTCACCTGAACTCTGTCTTCGGACATGTTCACCGAACTTACCGCGACGCCGTCCGCGACCCGAAGGCACGCCAATCGAAAACAGCCCCCGGAGTGATCTCCGAGGGCTGTTTCTTACTAGTAGCGGGGACAGGATTCGAACCTGCGACCTCTGGGTTATGAGCCCAGCGAGCTACCGAGCTGCTCCACCCCGCGACGGGTGAATACCAGGTTACCGAACGTGCGCGAGGCCACCAAATCGGCCGCTTACAGGCTCGACGGACCTCCATCAATGCGACGGCGCGCTCAGGCCGTATCGCTGCCTGATGTCGTCCATCCAGTCCGGCGTGCCGTAGGTCAGCCCGTATTTGTCGGCCAGCTCGCCAAACTCGGGCAGCTCGTGCAGCACCTTGCCCAATGGGTCGTCCCCGTGCTCGACGAGCAGCTCTCCGAGCTCCCGGAAGTAGTTCTCGAAGCCGCCAGGCGTGATGACTTCGATGATGCGCCCGGGCTCGCTACCGGCGTTCCACATGGCGTGCATCTGTCCGCGCGGCTTGGTGATGTATCCGCCGGGACCGAGGACGACTTCGCTGTCGTCCGAACGGAATCCGATCTCGCCCGCCAGCACAATTGAGTGCTCGTCTTCGCGGGTGTGCCGGTGCGCCGCAGTGAGCAAGCCCACCTGGAATGGATGCTCGACGATAGACACCTCGCCGCCATTAGCGCGGCTGGACAATTTGAACACGGCCCCAAAACCCGGCAGCGCAACGTACTCCCCTTCGCCGGGCTGTACGACCGTCACCGGTATCTGCTTGTCGGTCATCTCGCATTACCTCCTCAGCAGCGCAAACGCGATTACTTCGCGTTGTTGTACTTGGTTATCGCATCATCGAGGCGCTGCAGTGCCGTGCCGTAGGCGCCGAAGTCGCCTGACTTCTGCGCATCACGGGCCGCGCCCATCGCCGTCTCGACGTCCTTGAGCGCCGCGGCCTTCGCCGGTGACAGGCTGACCGCTGCACTGGGAGCGGGTACGCCCGCATTGGCCGGGGGTGGTGGGCTGGCGGGCGGCTCACCGGGCGGCGAACCGGCGGGAGCGCCTGCCTCGGTGGGCGCAGGGCCGGCTGCCGTCGCACTGGCGCCGGGTCCGAACAGCCCGTTCAGCGCATCGCCCACCGTCGGGCCGTAACCGATCTTGTCGTTGTACATCATCGCCACCCGGATCAATCGGGGGTACGAGGAGGCGACGTCACTCGATCCGGGCGAGGCGTACACCGGCTCGACGTACAGCAGCCCGCCCTGGGCAACCGGCAGCGTCAGCAGGTTGCCCCACTTGATTCGGTTCTGGTTGTCGCGTCCGATCACACCGAGGTCTTGGGACACCGCCGTGTCCGTGGTGATCGCGTTATTGGCCAACTTGGGACCATTGACCTGACCCGGAATGGTCAGCACGGTGATCTTGCCGTAGGTCGCCGGATCAGAGCTGGCGCTGATGTAGGCGGCCAGGTAGTCACGCTTGAACCGGTTCATGGCGCTGGTCAGTTGGAACGACGCCGAATTGTCTTCGTTGGCAATGTTTTTGGCGACGATGTAGTACGGCGGTTGATAACTGCTGGCCGTCGGGTTCGGATCCAGCGGCACATCCCAGAAATCTGAGGTGGAGAAGAACGTCACCGGGTCGTTGACGTGATACTTGGCCAGCAGCATCCGCTGCACCTTGAACAGGTCTTCCGGATAGCGCAGATGCGCGGCCAGTTCGCTGGAGATGTCGCTCTTGGGTTTGACCGTTCCGGGAAAGACTTTCATCCACGCCTGCAGCACCGGGTCGTGATCGTCCTGCTGGTACAGCGTCACCGTTCCGTCGTAGGCGTCGACGGTGGCCTTGACCGAGTTACGGATGTAGGACACCTGCTTGTCCGGCGCCAACCGGTTGAAGGCCACTTCGGTGGAGTCGGCGGTGGCCGACGACAGCGACGTCAACTCGGAGTACGGGTAGTTGTCCAACGTGGTGTAGCCGTCGATGATCCACACCAACCGCTTGTTGACGATCGCCGGGTAGACGTTGCTGTCCGTGGTCAACCACGGCGCCACCGCCTCGACCCGCTGAGCCGGGTCGCGGTTGAACAGAATCTTGCTGTTGGACCCAATCACATTGGAGAACAAGAAGTTTCGCTCCGCGAACTTCGCCGCGAAGACGCTACGGGAGACCCAACTGCCGAGCGGCACGCCGCCGCCGCCGGTGTAGGTGTAGTTCTTGGTCTCGGTGTTGGTCTCGTAGTCGTATTCCCGGTCGACGCCGTTGCGTCCGACGATCGCGTAGTCGGCGGGCGTGCTGGCGATAACCGGCCCGTAGTAGACGCGCGGCTGATCCAGCGGGGCCGGACCGGGCGACAACACGCCGCCGTTGGCCCCGACGACGCTGGCCAGGAATTCGGGGTATCCGCCGTTCTGGTTGGGGTCGTTGGCGATTCCGCGCACGGTGTTGGCCGGCGAGGCGATGAAGCCGTTGCCGTGGGTGAAGACGGTGTGCCGGTTGATCCAGTCGCGCTGGTTGTCGATCAGATGGTCGGGGTTGAGTTCGCGGGCGGCGACGACATAGTCGTGCAGGTTGCCGTCGCGATCGCGGTAGCGGTCGATCGACAACTGGTCGGGGAAGTAGTAGAAGTTCTTGGCCTGCTGAAACTGGGTGAACGCGGGGCTGATGATGGTGGGGTCCAGCAGTCGGATGTTGGAGGTGGTGGCGCGATCGGACGCCACCTGCTCCGCTGTGGTCCGCCCGTCGCCGCTGTAGTCGCGGTAGGTCACCACGTCCTCGGTCAGACCGTAGGCCTGCCGGGTCGCAGCGATGCTTCGGCTGATGTATTCGCGTTCCTTTTGCGCCGCATTGGGTTTGACGCTGAACTGCTCGATGACCAACGGCCAGGCCGCGCCGACGACCATCGACGACAGCAACAAAAGCACCAGCCCGATGGATGGAATCCGCAAGTCTCGCAGCACGATCGCGGTGAACACCGCTGCCGCACAGATCAGCGCGATCGCCAGCAGAATCAGCTTGGCGGGCAGGACAGCATTGATGTCGGTGTAGCCGGCCCCCGTGAACGGCTTGCCGGCCCGGGTGTGCGACAGCAACTCGTAGCGGTCCAGCCAGTAGGCAACCGCTTTGAGGAGCACCAGCGTTCCGACCAGACTGATCAGCTGAATACGCGCGGAGCGGCTCAGCGCACCGGTGCGCCCCGACAGACGGATACCGCCGAAGATGTACTGCGCCAGCAGATTAGCCACGAAAGCCAGAAAGATCGCCACGAAGAAGAAGCTGAGCACTAACCGGTAGAAGGGCAGCTCGAAAGCGTAGAAGCCGAGGTCCTTGCCGAATTGGGGATCGCGGACGCCGAAGCTACCGCTGTGCAGAAAGAGTTGGATACGGACCCAAAAGGTCTGCGCGACAATGCCGGCGAGTAGGCCGATCGTCACGGGCACACCGATACCGATCGTCCGCAGCCTCGACATCACCACGGTGCGGTAGCGCGCCACCGGGTCGCTGCCGTTGCTCGGCACGAACACCGGCCGAGTCCGGTACGCCATCGCCAGGCCGCCGAACACGATGCCGCCGACCAGCAACCCGATCACAACGAACACGATCAGCCGGGTCATCAGAACGGTGGTGAACACCGACCGGTACCCCAGTTCGCCGAACCAGAGCCAATCGACGTACGCGTCGATCAGGCGGGGACCGATCAGCAGCAGGCCGATCGCGGTCAACGCCATCGCGATGAGAGTCCGGCTGCGTCGAGTCAGCTTCGGCATTCTGGCGGCGGGCCGCATCCCCACTAGCTACGCTCCCTGCTCGGTCTCAACAGTGGTAATGCCGTCGACTGTACGCATAACCGGTGATGTGACCCGGCCTCGATCAGGCGGCCTAACAACTCGGCGGCTGCTTGCCGGAGACCACGGCGTGCAGCGCATCCACTGCCCCACCGAGGCTGTCGACCTTGATCAACTGCAGGCCCGCCACCTTCTCGGCGTTCGCCTCGAAGCAGTTTCCGGCCGGCACCAGAAACACCGTCGCACCCTCGTCGCGGGCGGCACTCATCTTGTGGCCGATGCCGCCGATACGGCCGACCTCGCCGTCCGGCTTGATCGTCCCGGTGCCCGCCACGAACTTCGAGCCGGCGAGATCTCCGGTGGTCAGCTTGTCGATCACCGCCAGACTGAACATCAGACCCGCCGACGGACCGCCCACATTCGCCAGGTTGAAATCGACCGCGAACGGCGCCCACGGCGCGTCGGTCACGGAGACGCCGACGAAGCCGTAGTCGCCCTTCGGGTGATGACCCAACGTGATCTGGGCCGTCCCGGGCTGGGCGTTCTTCCGGCGGAAATCGACGGTGATTTGTTGTCCGGGTTTGGTGGTCTTCAAGAACGACGTGAACTGCTCCACGTTCGCTACCGGCTTACCGTTGACCGCCTGGACAGCATCACCGGCCTGCAACTTGCCCACCGACGGCCCGGGATCTGTCAGCGTCACAATCGTGACGGCCTCCGGATACTTCAGGTACCCCAGAGCCGCGAACTCGGCGTTGTGCTCCGACTCCTTGAAATCGGCGTCGTTGGCCTTGTCGACTTCTTCGCGCGACTGGCCGGGCGGGTAAACCAGATCCCGCGGCATGAGCTGTTCCTGCCCGGACAACCACAACGTCAGCGCCTCGGCCAGGCTGAGCTCGTCGCGCTGGGACACCGTCGTCATGTCCAGGTGGCCCGTCGTCGGGTGGGTCTGGGTGCCTTTGATCTCGACGACCTGCTTGCCGTCGACTTCGCCGAGGGTGTTGAACGCCGGGCCCGGGCCCAGCGACACGTACGGCACGGTCACCGCGGCCAGCAGCACCCCGAACACCACGATCGGGACCAGCGCCACCATCAGCGTCAGAATCCGCCTGTTCACGTCGCTAAGACTAGACGGAGAGGTCAGAGCGCCCAGGTTGATGCCGGGCCAGTTCACTCAGAGCGTGATGCCAGGCCGCGCGTCACCTCACGACGATGAGTACCGTTGTGAATATGGCTGACCTGCCTTTCGGGTTCTCCCCTGGAGACGACCCGGACCGCGACAAGCGCCGCGAGAACGACCCCGAGTCCGGCTCGGGTTCGGCTGACCCGTTCGGACTGGGCGGTCTTGGTGGCGAATTCAACGTGGCCGACCTCGGCCAGATGTTCACCCGGCTGGGACAGATGTTCAGCGGAGCCGGCTCGATGGGCGGGCAATCCTCCGGCCCGGTGAACTACGAACTCGCCCGCCAGCTGGCGTCGAGCACGATCGGGTTCGTGGCTCCCATCCCCACTGCGACCCGCGAGGCGATCGGCGACGCCGTCCACCTCGCCGAGACCTGGCTCGACGGCGTGACCGCGCTGCCGGCCGGCACCACCAAGACCGTCGCCTGGACCCCTAACGAGTGGGTGGACCACACCCTGGAAACCTGGAAGCGGCTGTGCGACCCGATGGCTCAGCAGATCGCCACCGTATGGGGGTCGGCGCTGCCCGAGGAAGCCAAGTCCATGGCCGGCCCACTGATGTCGATGATGTCGCAGATGGGCGGCATGGCATTCGGCTCACAGCTGGGCCAGGCGCTGGCCCGGTTGTCCAAGGAAGTGCTGACATCCACCGACATCGGATTGCCGTTGGGTCCCAAGGGAATTGCGGCGCTGCTGCCTGATGCCATCGAATCGTTCGCCGACGGGCTCGAGCAGCCCCGCAGCGAGATCGTCACCTTCCTCGCGGCCCGCGAGGCCGCCCACCATCGCCTGTTCAGTCACGTGCCGTGGCTGTCGAGTCAGCTACTCGGCGCGGTCGAGGCCTACGCCAAGGGCATGAAGATCGACATGCACGGAATCGAGGAGCTGGCGCGCGATTTCAACCCGGCATCGCTGAGCGATCCCGCCGCCATGGAGCAGCTGCTGGAACAAGGGGTGTTCGAACCCAAGGCCACGCCCGAGCAGACCCAGGCGCTGGAGCGGCTCGAGACAATGCTGGCGCTGATCGAAGGCTGGGTGCAAACCGTGGTGAACGCCGCACTGGGTGAACGCATCCCCGGCGCGGCCGCGCTCAGCGAGACGCTGCGGCGTCGCCGGGGCACGGGCGGGCCGGCCGAACAGACCTTCGCCACGCTGGTGGGCCTGGAATTGCGGCCACGCAAGCTGCGCGAGGCCGCGGCGCTGTGGGACCGGCTGACTCAAGCCGTCGGCGTCGATGCCCGCGACGCGGTCTGGCAGCACCCCGACCTGTTGCCCGGAGCCGACGACCTCGACGACCCGGCCGGCTTCATCGACCGCTCGCTCGGTGGCGACACCAGCGGAATCGACGAAGCGATCGCCGAATTCGAACGTCACGCCCGCGACGACGACGGCCCCGGATCTGTGGATAGCTGAGCCTGTGTAGCTGACCACCGTGGCACAGTGCCAGGATGGCAGGTCGGTTGAGGCCCACGCCGCCGCTTTATGCACTGGACCCGGCGCTGCCGGTGCTGCTTCGCCCCGACGGCGCCGTGCAACTTGGCTGGAGCCCGCGCCGCGCCGTGCTGATCCGGCCCCCGCGCGGCGTGACCGCTACCGGATTGGCCGCCCTGCTGCGGGCGATGCATTCGCCGTTGCCGATGAGCGAGCTGCAACGCCAGCCCAGCGGGCTCAGCGACGGTGAATTGGGTGATCTGGTCCGGCAATTGGTGACGGCCGGCGTCGCCACCTGTGGCGCCCGCCAACGGCCGACGCGCTCGGCGTCGATTCGGGTGCACGGCCGCGGCCCGCTGTCAGAGCTGCTGACCGAGGGACTGCGGTGCTCGGGTGCCAGGGTCAAACAGAGCAACCTGCCGCACGCCGCCGTCACGTCCGCCGATGCCGACCTGGTGGTGTTGTCCGACAACCTCGTAGCCGACCCACGCCTGCTGCGCGAGTTGCACAGCCAGGGCGTCGCGCACCTCGCCGTGCGGGTCCGCGACGGCACCGGACTGGTCGGCCCGCTGGTTGTGCCCGGTCTGACCAGCTGCCTGGACTGCGCCGATCTGCACCGCAGGGATCGCGACGCGACCTGGCCCGCGGTCGCCGCGCAACTGCGCGACACCGTCGGCGTGGCCGACCGTGCGACCTTGCTGGCCACCGCGGCACTGGCGCTCAGCCAGGTCAACCGGGTTATCGGGGCGATCCGCGGAACCGACTCCGAGCCGCCCTCGTCGTTGAGCACCACGCTGGAGTTCGACGTGCATGCCGGCTCGATCGTGGCGCGGCCGTGGCCGAAGCATCCGCTGTGTTCCTGCTGACAGCAGCAATTTTGCGATGAGGGCGCCCCCTGCTGCGTGATTGGATGATTTGGTCACCAGCCGACGCAAACACGCGTGGGGCCTCGAATCGATTGATCGCGGAGCTGCATGGCCGACAAGCCGCACGAGTACGACGCCTTTCTGTCCTATGCCCACCGCGACCGCCAGGTCACCACAGCCATTCAGAAGGGCCTGCATCAGATCGGCCGGCGGGTTGGACAACTCCGCGCGCTGCGGGTGTTTCGCGACGACACGAATCTGACTGCCAGCCCTGATCTTTGGGGCAAGATCGTCGAGGCACTGGACCGCTCCGGCCACATGATCGTGGTGCTGTCGCCTCAAGCGGCGGCGTCGCACTGGGTCAATGAGGAGATCGGCCATTGGCTGGGCCACCGAGGCTGCGAGCAACTGATGCTGGTACTGGCCCAGGGACACCTGCAGTGGGACGAGGCGGGTAAGAGATTCGACCCGACGCGCTCGGATGCGGCTCCGCCCGCGCTGACGCAGCCCGGATCGCTGCCGTCCGAGCCGCTGTACATCGACGTCATCGACGATGCGCCATGGGATTTGCGGTCGTTGACGTTCCGCGACAAAGTCACCGCGCTCGCGGCCCCGGTCCACGGCAAACCCAAGGACCAGTTGGCCGGTGACGATCTACGCGAACAGCGTCGGTTCCGCCGACTACGCGCAGCCGCGATCGCCGGCCTCGGCGCGTTGACCGTGCTCGCGGTCGTCGCAGCCGGTGTCGCCGTCGTTCAGCGTCAGCAGGCGATCGGCCGCCTCCACGACGCGGTGGCGGCCAAGCTCAACGCCCAAGGCGCCGCGATGCTTGCCGGTCTCACGCCGGGAGGCGACCAGCGCGCCATGCAGGAACTGCTGGCAGCCAACGTCATCGAGCCGAGCGGGGTGCCGATTCTGGACGCTCAGGTCGCCCGGTTCACCACCCAGAAAATCGTCCAGACCGACTCTCCGATGCTCGGGCTCGCCTTCAGCCCGGACGGCCGTCGCATAGCGACCAGTCAGTCCAATGGCGCGGTGCGCCTGTGGGACCCTGCCACCGGAAAACCCGTCGGCCCCTCCTTGGCGGGGCACACCGACGTTGCCACCGACGTCGCCTTTACTCCCGACGGTCGGACCATCGCCTCCACCGGAGACGACAACACGTTGCGGTTGTGGAATGCCGAGACGGGCGCACCACTGAATTCACAACCCCAGCACGCCGACGCGGCCGAAGCCTTGGCTGTGAGCCCCGATGGGACCGTGATGGTCACAGGCGGGGAGAAGAACATCATCCAACTCTGGGATGCCCGGGGCGGTCAACTGCTGAAGTCCACCCAAGTGGCACCGACCTCGACCGAGCGCGTCAACCATGTGGCTTTTGACCGCAGTGGCAAGTGGTTCGCGGTGGCGCTACAGGACAAGATCGCGATCTACGACACCGCAACGTTTGCCTTGCGCATCCCGATCATCTCGGTCGCCGCCGCGTACGGAGCTGGCACGACCACCGCCTTCCAGGTGGCGATCAGCCCCGACGGTCACACGATTGCCGCGGGCGGCGACAACCTCCACCTGCTCAACGCCGACAACGGTGAGGTGATCCGCTCGATGGCGCTGGGCACCTCCCGAGGGGGTTCGTTCGCCACCGCCTTCGCATTCAGCCCCGATGGCAACCGCATCGCCAGCGGACGCATCGACGGCGCAGTCCAAGTGTGGGATGTCCATACCGGCGTGCAGATCGGGCCGACGCTGATCGGGCAGACCGGGAGGTCGAACGCCGTCGCTTTCAGTCCCGACGGCCGACAGCTGGCAACGACATCTCTGGACGGGACGCTGCGGCTCTGGAATGCCGAGCTGGGCCTGCCGATGAGCGGCCCCGACCCTCAACTGGTGAAGGTCGCGTTCAGTCCGGACGGCCGTCGTGTCGTAGCGCTCGCCGACCCCGCCGTCGAGCAGTGGGATGCCGTCACCGGCACGACCCTGCCGACCATGCTGGCCCATGATTCGGGATACAGCGCGTTCGCCTTCCTCGACAACGGCCGGATCGTGACCGCGGCCAATGACGGCACGATTCAGATCTGGAACCTCAGCACCGGGGAACCTGTCCAGCCGCCGGTTCACATCGACAGCCCGGTGACCAACCGCCGATACGTGTTCAGCCCCGACGGACGCACGGTCGCCATCTCCGACGACGACCACGCTGCCGCGCAGCTGTGGTCTGCGGTGACCGGCCGCAGCCTGGGGCCGTCGATGACGGTCACCAACCCGGCCAACACGCTGTACGACATGACTTTCAGTCCCGATGGACGCCACCTGGCAATCGGCTATACCGACGGCGTGCGACTGTGGGACGTAGCGACCAGTCATCTCGAACAAACCATCTCGACGATCGGCAAAATGCTCAAACCCATCGCGACGGTGGCGTACAGCCGCGACGGGACAGTCCTCGCCGGGGCCGGCGCGGACGGGGATATCCGGCTCTGGGATGGGGCCACGCGCAAGGAGCTACCGCACAGTCCGCTGCCGCATCAAACCGGCTTCGCGATCGGCTTGGCCTTCGGTCCGGCCCATCAGCTGGCCAGTGGTGGAACCGACGCCGCCCTACGGTTGTGGGACACCGCAACCGGAACACCAACCGCTACGCCGCTGAACAGGGCGGACACCGTCACCAAAGTGGCCATCAGCCCGGATGGGCGCCTCGCCGCCTCGGCATCCCTCGACGGAACCATGCTGCTCTCGCCCGCCATCGCCGATCCCGGCCAGCTGTGCGGCAAACTGTCCGCGAACATGAGCCACAAACAGTGGCGTGACTGGGTGTCGCCGGGCATCGACTACATCCCGGTCTGCCCAGGACTTCCGATCGCGCCCGACTGATGTGGCGCGGCCGTGGCCGAAGCATCCGCTGTGTTCCTGCTGACAGTGCGGGTTTCCAGATCGATAGGGCAACCACAGACTCGTCGTGGATGATGGAAGTTGTGGCAGACATCAAACGCGGGAGCGCTGCACGTAACGCGAAGCTGGCCGGACTGGCTGGGGGTATCGCGGGACGGACAGCACTCGGGTTCGGCAAGCGGCTGGCCGGTAAATCGCAGGACGACATCAACGCCGAGCTCATGGAAAAAGCGGCCAAGCAGCTCTTCAACGTTCTCGGGGAGCTCAAGGGCGGCGCGATGAAGGTCGGCCAGGCCCTGTCGGTGATGGAAGCTGCAATTCCGGAGGAGTTCGGCGAGCCGTACCGCGAGGCGTTGACCAAGCTGCAGAAGGATGCGCCGCCGCTACCCGCCGACAAGGTGCACCGGGTGCTCGACGCACAGCTGGGTACCAAATGGCGTCAACGATTCACCGAGTTCGACGACACCGCGGTGGCCTCGGCCAGCATCGGCCAGGTGCACAAGGGCGTATGGGCCGACGGGCGCGAGGTCGCCGTCAAGATCCAGTACCCCGGCGCTGACGAGGCGTTGCGCGCAGACCTGAAGACCATGCGCCGCATGATCAGTGTGGTCAAACAGCTTGCACCGGGCGTGGATGTCGAGGGCGTGGTCGACGAGCTGATCGAGCGGACCGAGATGGAGCTCGACTACCGGCTCGAAGCCGAGCACCAGCGGGCCTTCGCCAAGGCCTACGACGGCGACCCGCACTTCGTGGTGCCCCGCGTGGTGGCCAGCGCCCCCAAAGTCGTGATCCAAGAATGGATCGACGGTATTCCGATGGCGGACATCATCCGTGACGGCACTGTCGAGCAGCGAGACCTGCTGGGAACCCGGTTGGCCGCCTTCATCTTCGACTCGCCGCGCCGGATCGAGATGATCCATGGCGACGCCCACCCGGGCAACTTCATGCTGATGCCCGACGGAAAGATGGGCGTCATCGACTTCGGGGCCGTCGCACCGCTACCGGGTGGATTCCCGGTCGAACTCGGCGCGACGATCCGGTATGCCCGCGACAAGAACTACGACATGGTGCTGCCGACGATGGAGAAGGTGGGCTTCATCCAGAAGGGCCAGCAGGTGTCGGTGCGCGACATCGACGAGATGCTGCGCCAGTACGTCGAGCCGGTCGAAGTCGAGGTCTTCCACTACACCCGTAAGTGGTTGCAGCGCATGACTTATCGTCAACTGAACCAGGGTGTCGCACAAATCAGGACGGCGAGGCAGATGGATCTGCCGGCCAAGCTGGCGATCCCGATGCGGGTGCTCGCCACATCGATGGCGATCCTGTGTCAGCTGGACGCGCACGTGCCGACCCAGAGGCTGTCCTACGAGCTGGTCCCCGGCTTCGCCGAGCCGGACGTCGCTGCGGTCTAACGCCTTTCGATTCTCTAAGCGGCGATTTTGCGGGGCCGCCCACGCGGACGTTTGCGGCTCACAATCGAGCCACGGTCGAGAATCTCGCCGCCCCACACGCCCCACGGTTCGGCGCGGTCGAGCGCCTCAGCCAGACACGCACGTCGAATCGGGCAGTAAGCGCACAATTCCTTGGCGCGCTCCAAATCGGACGGGCTGTCGGCGAACCACAGGTCGGGATCGCTGACATGACACGGCAACTCGGGCTGCTGATCGTCAGGCTCTGTATCCGTCGACATGTCGTGCTACCTGCTTCCTGATCTGGCGGGCGTCTTGTGGGTTCCGGACCAGTGGCGGGTGGCTTGGGAAAAAAATATGGCCACGGATCCTGGTGACTTCGGGTCCGTGGCCTGTTGGCGAGATTGTGGGCTTCCTACGTGGGGAGAGCCCCAATCCACGGACGCGGGGTCTTGGCGGCGGCAATGCGCTTGTGCGCAGCCACCGACATGGCGGCATGGGCAGCATGGCGGGAGCCAGCATCGCCGGCCGGGCGTACGTCGAACGCATTCAGCGTGATCATGAGGGCTCCCCCCTTTCGTCTAGGCATGCGGAAAGTGCGCTTCGAGGCTAAATGGTACCAGCGTGACGCGGCAAGCGATTTTCTGACCTGGGCTTATGGTGTCGACCCGCGGCGCCCGGCTCCGCCGCGCTAGCGATCGCCACGGGCTCATGCGCCGCGCTAACGATCGCCACGCAGCTTTATGCTCGGCTGCGGACCAGATCGAGCACGTCTGCGCCGAACTGTTCGAGCTTGCGGGCACCGATGCCGGGGATCGCGACCAGCGCGGTGTCGTCGGTGGGCAGCAGCTCGGCGATCGCAATCAGCGTGTTATCGGTGAACACCACGTAGGCCGGCACATTCATTTCCTTGGCGGTGCGCAGCCGCCAGTCTTTGAGCTGGATCAGCAACTCGTCGTCGATGTCGGCGGCGCACGTCTCGCAGCGACGAAGCATGATCGCCGCCGGGGTGGTCAGCTTGTTGTTGCAGATCCGGCAGCATGACGCGGGCGCATTTTTGCGCCGAGGCCGATTCGGCGTGGCATCGACTTGTGTCTGCGGGGACAGGCCGTTGAGGAAGCGTGACGACTTACGACTCTGCCGCCCGCCCGGGTTTCGCGACAGCGCCCAGCTGATCGCCAAATGCACTCGTGCCCTTGTGATTCCGACGTAAAGCAGTCGGCGTTCCTCTTCGACCGCTTCGCTTTCTCCGCCGTGGGCCAGCGCATGCGAGATGGGCAGTGTTCCATCCGTGAGCCCGACCAGGAATACCGCGTCCCACTCCAGTCCCTTGGCGGCATGCAACGACGCCAGCGTGACACCTTGCACCACCGGCGGGTGGCGTGAATCGGCGCGGGTTCGCAGCTCGCCCAGCAGCTCGGGCAGATCCAACGCGGGCCGGTGTGCGATCTCTTCGTCGACCAGTTCGGCCAGCGCCGCCAGCGCTTCCCAGCGCTCGCGGGCCCGCGTCCCCGTCGGCGGTTCGGCCGTCAGACCAAGCGGCTCGAGTAAGCCTCGTACCACCTCCGCAAGCGTGCCTTCGGTTTCGCGGTTGGCCGCCCGCTGCAGCGCCAACAGGGCCTGCCGGATTTCCTGGCGGCTGAAAAAGCCCTCGCCGCCGCGCACCTGGTACGCGATGCCGGCCTCGGTCAGCGCCTCTTCGTAGGCCTCGGACTGCGCGTTGATCCGGTACAGCACCGCGATCTCCGACGGCGACGTGCCGGCATCGACCAGCTTCGCGATCGACTTTGCCACCGCGGCGGCCTCGGCGGCCTCGTCGGGGTAATCGCGAAATGTCGGCTCCGGACCCGGATCACGCTGGCCCACCAAATGCAGCTTGCTGCCGGCCACCCGGCCGCGCGCGGCGGCGATCACCCGGTTGGCCAGCGAGACGACCTGCGGAGTGGACCGGTAGTCGCGCTCCAGGCGCACCACGGTCGCCTCCGGGAATTGCCGGGAGAAGTCCAGCAGATAGCGGGGCGAGGCCCCGGTGAACGAGTAGATGGTCTGGTTGGCGTCGCCGACAACGGTCAGGTCGTCGCGGTCGCCCAGCCACGCCGACAGCACCCGCTGCTGCAGCGGCGTGACATCCTGGTATTCGTCAACGACGAAGCAGCGGTAGCGATTTCGAAACTCCTCGGCTACTGCGGCGTCGTTCTCGATCGCCGCCGCGGTATGCAGCAGCAGATCGTCGAAGTCGAGCAGGGTGCGGCCATCATTACGGGCCTTCAGCGATTCGTAAGCGGTGTAGACCGCGGCGACCCTGGCGGCGTCGAGGGGAACATCGCGGGATACCGCAGCCACCGCGTCGGGATACTGCTCCGGCGAGATCAGCGACGCCTTGGCCCACTCGATCTCACCGGCCACGTCGCGGACGTCGTCGGTGCTGAGCTTCAGGCCGGCGCTGGTGGCCCCGCGCGCGACGACCGCGAACTTGGTGTCCAGCAGTTGCCAACCGGTGTCACCGACGACCCGCGGCCAGAAATACCGCAGCTGACGGTGTGCAGCGGCGTGGAACGTCATCGCCTGCACCCCACCGACGCCGGTCTGCGCGGCAGCACCCAACGCGCGCAACCGCGTCCGCATCTCACCGGCGGCGCGCTGGGTGAAGGTCACCGCCAGCACCTGGCCCGGGGCAACGTGTCCGGTCGCGACGAGCTGAGCGATGCGGTGGGTGATCGTGCGGGTCTTGCCTGTACCCGCCCCGGCCAGCACGCAGACCGGCCCGCGGGGAGCCAGCACGGCCTCGCGCTGCTCGTCGTCGAGATCGGCAGTCAGGGAGTCGGTGTTCGCATCATCGCCGGCATGGCGTCCATCTTGGCAGTGATCGCCGACAAACGTCTGACAGCGCCACGCCGCGGCGCGCTGACCACCCTCTATGTTTGTAGGACTATGACTAACGCATCCATCACCATGTACAGCACACAGTGGTGCGGCTTTTGCCGTCAACTGAAGACCGCGTTGAAGTCCGAGGGAATTGCGTACGACGAAGTCGACATCGAGCAGGATCCCGCGGCGGCGGAGTTCGTCGGATCGGTCAACAACGGCAACCACGTGGTCCCGACGCTGAAGTTCGCCGACGGCTCGACTCTGACCAACCCCGGCGCCGGCGAAGTCAAGGCGAAGCTGGCCAAGCTCGCCGGCTAACCAGCTAGCCGGACTCTGCCCAGGACTCGACGATCACCCTGGCGATCGACACCGAACCGGGCAGCAGCAGCCTGGATTCCGAGTCACTGCTCCAGTCACCGAGCGCCAGCGCCGCGCGAACCTCGTCGCGGGTGAACCATTCGGCCTCGGCGATTTCGCCGTCGTTGAAGGCGAACGGCTCAGCCGGATCGGCGATGGCGTGAAAGCCGATCATCAGCGACCGGGGAAACGGCCACGGCTGGCTACCCAGATAGCGGATGTCGCTGACGGTGAGCCCGACTTCCTCGTAAATCTCCCGGGCGACACAGGTTTCGAAGGACTCCCCTGCTTCGACGAAACCGGCCAGCAGCGAGAACATCCGATCCGGCCATACCGTTTGGCGGGCCAGCACCGCTCGGTCACCGCCGTCGTGCACCAGGCAGATGATCGCGGGATCGATGCGCGGGAATTCTTCGTGACCGGTAGCCGGGTTGACCCGGGCCCAGCCCGCCCGGATCGGCTTGGTCGGCGCGCCGTCGATTGCGCTGAATCGTGAACTGGCGTGCCAATTCAGCAGCGCCGCAGCGGCCGACACCAACTGCGCGCCGACGTCGTCGAACAGTTGACCCGCTCGACGTAGATCGGCGACTTCCGCCTTCACGTTGTGATCTTCGGGCGATTCCAGCGGACCGTGCACCGCCCACACGTGTCGACCGTCGCCGAGGCGGCCCAGGAACACCGCGTCTGCCGGCGGCTTGTCGGCCAGCTTGATGGCCTTGCCGAGCAGAACCTTGCCGTCGCCGACCATCACCTGGTTGCGCGAGTCGAGCCGCAGCAGGGCCGCCTCCGGCCACCCGGCCGCTGCGGAGTCGGTGTCGGTGCGCACCTGGTCGGCCCGGTCGGCGCCGATGCGCGACAGCAGCGGCACACTCTTGAGTTGGAAATCCACGCTGAGCCTTACTTCCCGGTGTTGCGGACATAGAGCAGCCGGTCGCCGGCCTCGAGGGCGTCAGCTTCCGGTGCGTCGACGCGAAGCAGTTGGTGGTCGCGCACCACACCGAGCACGATGTCGGGCAGGTGCCGCGGCGAACCGCCGAGCTCGGTCCGCTCGACGTCGCGTTCGGCGATGGCGAATCCATGCGACGGCGTGAGCAGGTCGTCGATCATCTCGACCACGCTGGGCGTGGTCGTGGCGACACCGAGCAGTCGGCCCGCGGTCTCGGAGGAGACCACCACCGAGTCGGCCCCGGATTGCTTGAGCAGGTGTTGGTTTTCGGCCTCACGGATCGACGCCACGATTTTGGCGTTGGGGGCGACTTCGCGCGCGGTGAGGGTGACCAGCGTCGCGGTGTCGTCGCGACCGGTGGCGACGATGATCGCCGAGGCGTGCTGGGCTGAGGCGAGCCGCAGGACGTCGGATCTGGTGGCGTCGCCGTGCACGGTGACCAGGTCGGCGGCCGTTGCGTGGTCGAGGGCCGACTGGTCGATGTCGACGACGACGAAGTCCTTGCCGGCGGCCTCGTCCCCGCACATCGCGCCGACCGCGGTCTTGCCCTTGGTGCCGTAGCCGATGACGACGGTGTGGTTGCGCACTGTGCTCCTCCAACGCTGAATCTTCCAGGCCTGCCGGGACCGCTCGGTGAGCACCTGGAGGGTCGTGCCGACCAGCACCACGAGGAACAGGATCCGCAGCGGCGTGAGCACCAACACGCTGATCAGCCGGGCGAATTCGGTGTACGGGGTCAGGTCGCCGTAGCCGACGGTCGTCAAAGACACCGTGGCGAAGTAGAGGCAATCCAGAAACGTCAATGGCCCGCCGCGGACATCGGTGTAGCCGTTGCGGCCGAGATAGACGGTGATCACTGCGCCCGCCAAGGCCAGCAGTGCGATGGCGACTCGACGCCAGATCGCGCGCACCGGGCTCAGTTGCACTTCCGGGACTCGCACCACTCCGACGAGCGCGTACCCGGGTTTTGCGGTCAGCGTCTCGTCGAGATCGCGTTCCCGACGGCTAACTTTGACCACAACTCATCGGCTCGTACGGACGCACGACACAATGTAACCATGACCGCCATCACCCATAGTCCTCAACGCGACGCCAGCCAGACGCTCGCCTACCGCATCGCGGCGTTGTTATTCGGCGTCGGCACCCTTCACTTCGTGGCACCAAAGCAGTTCGACGACATCGTCCCCGCCGAACTGCCCGGCAGCGCGCGGTTCTACACCCACGCGTCCGGCGTGGCCGAACTCGCCGTCGGCGCCCTGCTGCTGCCGCTGCGCACCCGCCGGTTGGCCGCGTTGGCGGCTGCCGCGCTGTTCCTTGCGGTGTTCCCGGCCAACGTCAACATGTGCCGGCTGTGGTGGGACAAGCCGTGGCCGATGCGCATCGTCGCCCTGGCCCGACTGCCGCTGCAGATCCCGATGATCATCACCGCGCTCAAGATCGCCCGTAACTCTTAGCGGCGACAATCCGGCCCTAGCGGCTCTAGCGGCCCGAGCGCGCCAGCAGTTCGGCCAGCTCCTCGGACCCCGGCAATGCAGCGGGGACGACGGTGCGCCCGGTGCGCACATAGTGAAAAGCGGTGCGCACCAACGTTTCCTGACAGCCGCTGAGTGCGGCCCACGCGATCCGGTAAACGCCGAGCTGGATCGCCGCATGCCGGGCGGCATCCGACCCGAGCGGCTGCTCGCCGGTCTTCCAGTCCACGACCGTCGCGCCGCCGTCGGGCTCGGCGAAGACCGCGTCGATGCGGCCACGAATCACCGTGTCCCCGATGGCCATCTCGAATGGCACCTCGACGGCGATCGGCGTACGGGCAGCCCACGCAGAGGACAAGAAAGCCTCCTGCAGCGCCGCAAGCTCGTCGGCGTCACGCTGGGCGATCTCGGTGTCGGCGGCGCCGGGCAGGTCGGCGAGGTCAAACAGCCGCTCGGCGCCATAGAAGCGATCGACCCAGTCGTGAAAGGCGTTGCCGAGCAACGCATGCGGCTCGGGTCTCGCCGGCAGCCGGCGGGCGAGCCGCTGCGCCGCGTGCTCGGGGTCACGAGCCAGCTCGACCATACTGCTTACCGACAGTCCGCTGGGCAACGTCGGCGGCGGCGGTTGCACGACCCGGGCACGCTCCTTCAGCAGCGCGTCGACGTCGGCGCCCCAGCCTTCGGCGTCGTCGTCGGCGGCCTCGGTGGATGTGTCGGTTGTCATTGCGGCGGCGACCAGTTCGGCGCCGCGCTGCACGTCGGCGCGGCGGTCGCCCAGCGGATCGACGGGCCAGTTTGTCTCGTGGACACTGTCGCGCAACGGGTTTCGTTCACCATCGGCCGGTGCGGGCGCCCAGTGTTCGACCACGCCGCAAGGCTGGCCGGCCTCGACCGACTGCTCGATGATGTCCTTGAGCTCGCAGAGGAAATCCGATGGCCCGCGCGGCTTGATGCCGGTGGCGGCCCAGTGATGGCCGGAGAGCAGCAGCGTGTCCTCGGAACGGGTGATGGCGACATACAGCAGCCGGCGTTCCTCGTCGATACGACGTTGCTCGAGCTGAGCACGGTGGGCAGAGATCGTGTCTGACAACTGCTTTCGATCGGTCACGTCCGAGGTGTCCAGAACCGGTACGCCGTGCAAGCCCTTCGCGGAGCGATCGCCTCGCAATAGCGGCGGAAGGTCGGCGGCGTCGGTGAGCCAGGTGCGGGCCTGTGCGGTCGACGGGAACAGCCCGCCGGACAGATGCGGCACGGCGACCACTTGCCACTCCAAACCCTTGGCGGCGTGCACAGTCAACACCTGCACCCGGTTCTGTGCGACGACCACCTGGGCCGGCGCCAGGCCGTTCTCGACCACAGCGGCGGCGTCGAGGTAGGCCAGCAGCCCCACGACCGAGGCCAGCGTGTCGCTCCCGGCGGCCGTCCGGTCTGCGTAGCCGTTGACCACATCCGTGAAGGCATCCAGTTGCTCGGTGCCGGCCCACCCGAGTGACGCCGCCCGCACCTCGCAGTCGACGCCCAGCAGTCGCCGGACCTCGGCGACGAGATCGGGCAGCGGGTGTCCGAGGTGGCTGCGCAGCATGGTGAGTTCATCGGCGAGCTGCACGATGCGCCGATACCCGGCGGCTGAATAGCCCTGAGCCGGGCCCGGATCGGCGAGCGCGTCGGCCAGACCCGCGGTGTCGGCCTGCGGACCGGCCGCCTCGGCGATCTGCTCCGCCGTTGCACCGGAGCGCGACGCTTGACCGTCGAGGACGACCGCGCGCCGCCACAGCGCTGCCACGTCGCGGGCTCCGAGCCGCCACCGGGGCCCGGTGAGCACCCGCATCGCGGCCGTGCCGGCGGTGGGGTCGGCGACCAGGCGCAGCATCGCGACGACGTGGGCGACCTCGGGGACCGAAAGCAGGCCGGCCAGCCCCACGACTTCGACGGGGACGTCGCGGGCGCGCAGCGCGGCGGCGATCGGTGCGGCATCGGCGTTGCGGCGCACCAGAACCGCGGCGGTCGGCGGCGCGACACCGTCGGCGGCCGCCTGCTGGTAGCACCGCTGCAGATGGTCGGCGAGCCAGTCTCGTTCGGCGAGGACGTCGGGTAACAATGCGCAGCGGACCGTGCCGGGCGCGGCGTCGGGGCGGGAGCGAAGCGCGTGTACCGCCACCGAGCGCTGCCGGGCATCGGCCGAGATCGCGTTGGCCACATGCAGGGTGGTCGGCGGGTTCCGCCAGCTGGTGCTCAGTTCCAGCACCGGGGCGGGGCTGCCGTCGGCCATCGGGAAGTCGGTGGTGAACCGCGGCAGGTTGGTCGCCGATGCACCGCGCCAGCCGTAGATGGACTGGATCGGGTCGCCGACGGCGGTCAGCGCGAGTTGCTCGTCGGCCCCGCCACCGAACAACGACGACAGCAGCATGCGCTGGGCGTAGCCGGTGTCCTGGTATTCGTCGAGCAGCACGACCCGGTAGCGGCTGCGCAGCTGCTCGCCGACCTGCGGTACCGCCAGCGCCAACCTTGCGGCGCAAGCCATCTGGCCGCCGAAGTCCATCACCCGCTCCGCCCGCATCCGCCGGTGTAGGGCGTCGATCAGGGGCACCAGCTCGGCGCGTTCGGCCTGGGTGGCCAGCATGCGCAGCAGCCACTGACTGGGGCCGCGGTCACGCTGGTAACGACCTGCGGGCAGGGTGAGCACCAGTCGTTCGAGCTCGACATGAGTGTCGCTGACCTGGCCGGTGTCGACCAGGTGCTCGGCGAGTTGACCCGACAGCCGCAGCACCATCGCGGTGACTGCGGCCGGGTTCTTCTCGGTCCGCAGCGCACCCGGATATCCGTTGACGACGTCGAAGGCCAGCTGCCAGAGCTCTGTCTCGCTGAGCAACCGGGTGTCGGGTTCCACCGGCTGCACGGACTCCCCCGTCGACAGCAGACCGTATTCGCGCAGCAGCTGACCGGCGAAGGCGTGATACGTGCCGACCACCGGCGTTCCGGCGGGCTCGCCGACTGGCACGGCCGGTTGGCTGTCGAATGCCAACCCGGCGCCGCTGAGCCGGGCCAGCCGCGACCTGACCCGCCGAAGCAGCTGCCCGGCCGCCTTGCGGGTGAAGGTCAGACCCAGCACCTGACCGGGGTCGGCATAGCCGTTGGCCACCAGCCAGACCACCCGTGCCGCCATCGTCTCGGTCTTGCCGGCGCCCGCGCCCGCGATCACCACCAGGGGCCCGGGCGGTGCGCCGATCACCGCCGCCTGTTCTTCGGTAGGCTCGAAAATTCCCAGCGCACTGGCTAATTCGGCCGGACTAAAGCGCGCCGGCGCCATGGCGGTCATGTCGGATCCTTCCCGTCGAGCCCGGTGTGAGCCGGGCAGCTCGGCCGCAGCGGGCAATGCGTGCACCCATCGTTGACCCGGGCGATGAACTGGGGGCCGGCCGTCGCCCCCGCCGCGTCGCGGATCCGATCCCGCCACTGGTCGCGTGAGTCGGGGGTCAGCGGATCCTGTTCGCGCTCAGTCGCGCCCCCCGACCCCGTCTTGCCGAGATAAACCAGTCGACCACCGCCGGGTTCGTCCCCGTACTCCACCAGGCCCTCGGCCACCGCGAGTTGGTAGGCCGCGAGCTGGGCGTGCCGCTGGGCGTCGTCCTTGGTGACCGGTGTCTTGCCGGTCTTGACGTCGACGATCACCAGTCGACCGGCCGCGTCGCGTTCGATGCGGTCAACGCGGCCGCGCAGCCGGACGTTGCCGTCCAGCACGCCGTCGACGTCGACTTCGACACCGACCTCGGTCAGCTCGCCGCGGGTCTGCGCCCGCCACGCCAGGAATGTCTCGATCATGGTCCGATGCCGAGCGAGTTCATTGTCGGCGTACCAACGTGATTCGAACGGCAGATGCTGCCAGGCCCGCTCGAGGGCGGCGAGCAGCTCCGCCTCGCTGCCGGCCGGCTCGGCGATCAGGGCATGCACGACTGACCCGACGGTGGAGCCGAGGTCGCGCACATCTGTCCCGCCGTGGCGTTCCGCCATCCAGCGCAGCGGGCAGTCCGTCAACGTCTGCAGGCTCGACGGCGTCAGCGAGACAATGTGATCTGGGTGATCTTCCCTGCTCCACATCGGTTCGGTGGTGCTGACCGGCGACATGCCGTACCAGCCGTTCGGGTCGGCACCGGCCACACCCGCCGCGGCCAGGCGAGCCAATTGAATTGCGGCACAGTCACGCATCGCGTCGCTGACCGCTCCCGGCGGCGCGCACACCACGCCGCGCAACCGGCCCACCACCGCATTGGCCGACAGCACTCGCGGCGCGACGACCGGCTGCACCGCGACGTCAGCGGCTCCGGTGGACCACTGCGCGATCTCGGCGAAAAACGGCGACGGCATACTGGCCTCGTCGACGCCGCTGGTCTCCCCGTCGACGGCCGTCACCAACAGCCGGGTGCGCGCCCGACCCAGGGCCGCGACCAGCAGCCGCCGTTCCTCGGCCAGCAGCGGCGCCCGCATCGACGTGTTCTCGGCAACGCCGTCGAGCACATCGAGCAGCCGCTGCGTGCCGAGCACCCCACCACGCGGAATTGTGTTGGGCCACAGACCTTCCTGCAAGCCGGCGATGACGACCAGATCCCACTCGCGACCGAGCGCCGCATGTGCGCTGAGCACCGCGACCTGCTCAGCCGCGGCGGGTTCAGCGCCGGCGGGGCGCAGCTGCTCGGTGACCAGGTGATCGAGCAGCCCGCGCAGCGACGCGCCGGCCGTCCGCGACAGGTATTGGTCGCAGGTGTCGAACAATGCCGTCACCGCGTCGAGGTCGCGGCCAGCCTGAACACCTGCGGAGCCGCCACGCTCACACGCCGTCAGCCAACGACGTTGCAAACCGGAACGCTGCCAGGCCGCCCAGAGCGTGTGCCGCGGATCCTCTTCGCGGCCATGCGAGCCGGCAGCGGCCTCCAGCACCGCACGCACCCGCTGCAGTGACCTGGCCTGGGCAGCAGGCAGACGGATCGCCGAGTTCTTGCCGAGGGCCTCGACCAGCAGGTCGCCGAATCCCTTTGACGGCCCGTCGGTCTCAGCGCGCCGCAGCGTGCGTCGCAGCTGGCTCAGCGACACCGGGTCGACACGACCGATCGGGCCGGTCAGCAGCGCCAACGCCTGCTCGCCGTCCAGCCCGTCGGAGGTCGCGGCCAGCACCGTCAACAGCGACTGCGCTGCGGGCTGCGCAACCAGGGGCCCGGTGAGCGCCGGCGGGGCGACCGGCACTCCGGCCCGGGCCAGCGCGTGCGGCAGTCCGGCCGCGCGCGGCACCGACCTGACCACGACCGCCATCTGCGACCACGGCACCCCGTCCATCAGATGCGCGCGCCGCAGATAGTCGGCGATCATCGTCGCCTCGGCGCCGGTGGAGCCGGCCAGCTTGACCAGAACCGAGCCGGGATCCTCTCCGCTGCCGTTGATTTCGCTGCCACCGACAAGCCGGGCGGCGATGCCCGAGACCGCTCGCGCCACGGCCGGGGCACAGCGATGTGAAGTGGTCAGCGTGACAGACCGTGTGCCCTCGCCCAACAACGCCGCCGGCTCGGCGCCGCGGAACCCGAAAACCGCCTGGTCCGGGTCACCGGCGAGCAACGTCACGTCGGCGCCCGCGGCCAGTACCCGCACCAGCAAGGCGGCCTGCGGGTCGAGTTGTTGGGCATCGTCGACCAGCAGCACGCCGATCCGGGCCCGCTCGCCGGCCAGCAATTCGGCATCGACGGCGAAAGCCTCCAGAGCGGCGCCGACCAGTTCCGCGGCCCCGACTGCCGGTGTAGTCGCCTGCGGGGCGGCCGTTCCCACCGCGGCGCGCAACAACATCACCTGCTCGTAACTCCGCGCGAATCGGCCCGCGGCAGTCCATACCGGGCGGACCGACAGCTTGCCTACCCGCTCCAGTTGTTGAGGGTCGACGCCACGCTCGGCGCACCGGGTCAGCAGCTCACGCAGCTCGGCGGCGAAACCGACGGTACCCAGGGCCGCTCGCAGTTCAGCCGGCCACGCATCGGCGCCGTCGGCGATCTCGCCGGCGAGCAATTCGGCGATGATCGCATCCTGCTCGGCGCTGGTGACGAGCCTGGGTGGCGGACCACCGGCACGCTGGGCCGCCAGCCGCAGCACGGCGAACGCGTAGCCGTGCACGCTGCGCACCAACGGTTCCCGGATGACCGCCGGCCCGGTGCCGGTGTCTTGAGAGCCCAGCAGCCGCTTCGTCAACGCGCTGCGTGCCTGCGCACCGATGCGCCCCGAACCCGTCAGCAGCAGAACCGATTCCGGATCGGTACCCGCGCTGATTCGCGTGGCCGCCACGTCGATCAGCAGTGAACTCTTACCTGTGCCCGGCCCACCGAGCACCCGTACCGTCCCGCGCAGAGCGGGATCCAGCACAGCGTGGGCCTCCGGTCCCCAGTGGTACGACATAGCGGGAATGACATCACGGGGGTCCGACAAGTCGCCCCGATCGCCGTGCTGGCACGATCGTCGTGTGACCCGCCTGCACGTGTATCGCTTCGGACCTACGGCCCCGGTGCGACTGCTGGCGCTGCACGGTCTCACCGGACACGGCCAGAGGTGGGGGCACCTGGCGAATCGGCACCTTCCCGAGATCGCGGTCGCCGCACCGGATCTGATCGGGCACGGCCACTCGTCGTGGGAGGCGCCGTGGACGATCGACGCCAATGTGGCCGCGCTGGACGACCTGCTCGGGCGTGAGGCAGATGGCCCCGTCGTGATCGTGGCGCACTCGTTCGGGAGCGCGGTCGCCCTGCAACTGGCGGCCACCCACCCCGACCGGGTAGCCGGTCTGGTGCTGCTCGACCCGGCCCTCGGTTTGGACGGCGCATGGATGCTCGAGATCGCCGACGCGATGCTGGCCTCTCCCGACTACTCCGATGTCGCGGAGGCCCGTGCGGCGAAGACCAACGGCTCCTGGGCGGGCGTGGACCCGGCAGTTGTCGACGCGGAGTTAGAACAGCACCTCGTCATGCTGCCGGGCGGTCGGTGCACCTGGCGGCTGAGTCTGCCGGCGATGATGTCCTACTGGAGCGAGCTGGCTCGGGAAATCCCGTTGCCAGCCAAAGGAATTGGAACGACTTTGGTACGAGCGGCCTGGACGTCACCAGCATATGTCACCGATCGGCTCGTCGATGTTCTCGGCGAGCAGCTGGGCGATGATTTTCACCACCTGACCTTCGAGTGCGATCACATGGTGGCCGAGACCAAACCGGCCGAAGTCGCCGCGCTGATCCGCGAACGGATGGCCTGACCGTGGCGCCGATCACCGAAGACCAAGTCGAGCGGGTGCGCTCGCTGGTCGCCTCGATACCCTCGGGGCGAGTGTCGACATACGGCGACATCGCCTCTGTGGCAGGGCTTTCCAGCCCGCGTATCGTCGGCTGGATCATGCGGACCGATTCCCTGGACCTGCCTTGGCATCGGGTGATCACCGGATCAGGCCGTCCCGCAAAGCATCTGACCACCAAGCAGCTGGAACTCCTTCGGAGCGAAGGGGTTCTGGCCAAGGACGGCAGGATTCCGCTCGACGAGCTGCGCTATGACTTTCCCGACTAGAGGATCAGCCGTACCAGCGCGGCCGTGCGGGCCAGGCCCGGGAAGGCGGCTGCGGTCGACCGTGGATGCAACGCGTGCACCGCAAGCCGGAACATCAACGCGCGCAACAACATCTGTGGCCATTCGGGTAGCGCATTCCAGCGGTCGATGAGGCCCTCGTCAGCCTCGCCCCACGACAATGCGTCGACGACGACCACACCCGCCGCCCATGAAGCGGGCCGCCAGTACGGCGTGATGTCGGTGATCCCGGGGGCAGCGGCACCGGCGAACAGCACGGTGCCGTAGAGGTCGCCGTCGACCAGCTGATTGGGGCTCTTGGTCGGCCGGCGCAGTCCGGCAAGTTGATTGATCAGGTCGACCGAGCGCTGCGCGTCCGCGGTCGGCGACGGCGTCCGGGCCGCCGCCGGCACCGACTGCATCGGGCGTTCCTCCCACGCGGCCCGATCAGCGGCGATGAACACGTCCACGTCTGCCCACGGCGCGGTCGGCCCCTGAGTCAAAAAGCGCGGCCGTTCCAGCTTGCCGGTGGCCTCGTGTAGCCGTACGGCAGCGGACACCACCTCGTCGTGGCGAGGTTCGGGCTGGCCGGCCACGAAAGTGTCTGCTCGCCAACCGGAGACCACGTAGCGACCGTCGGTCGACCGCACCGGGCGGGCCAACCGCACACCGTCGACGAACAACGTCTCGCGCACCCGCGCCGACCAGGCGGCGCGGGCGTTCTCCGCGACCATCGACAGCACCACTTCGCCGCACCGCCAGCCGCCCTCCCAGGCAGCGCCCAGGGGTTCCGGCCGAACACCGCTCAAACCGAACGCCGACAGCACGTGCTCCGGCGGCGGGTCGACACTCACGCGGTTAGCCTAATCGGGCCCAGCGAAGTCCCGGGACTAGACACGAACTCGCAGTTCGGCACGAACCCGATGGGCATCAGCCGCGTGGCGGATCAGTACATCACCATGTCGGGCTGCATCTGCTGCGCCCAGGCCACGATGCCGCCGCGCAGATGCACCGCGTCGGCAAACCCGGCGTGGCGGATCGCCGTCAACGCCTCGGCCGAGCGCACCCCCGTCTTGCAGTAGAGCACCAGCCTGCGGTCGCGGGCCAGCCCGGCCAGACCCTCGCCGGAGTTGATCAAAGAACTCGGGATCAGTTGCGCGCCGTCGATGTGGTTGATGTCCCACTCCGCCGGCTCCCGCACGTCGATCAGGGCGATCTCGTCGCCGGAATCGAGCAGATCGCGCAGCTCACGCGGGGTGATCGTGGCGTCAGCGGCCGCCTCGGAGACGACTCCGCAGAACTCGTCGTAGTCGATCAGCCCGGTGACCGGCGGCGCGGCCGGATCCTTGCGAATCGCGATCGTCCGATAGCTCATCGCCAGCGCGTCGTACATCATCAGCCTGCCCAGCAACGGCTCACCGAGACCGGTGATCAGCTTGATCGCCTCGGTTCCCATCACCGACGCGATCGAGGCGCACAGCACGCCCAGGACGCCGCCTTCGGCGCACGACGGCACCAGCCCCGGCGGCGGGGCCTCGGGGTACAGATCGCGATAGTTCAGGCCTCTCGCATTGCCGGCCTCGTCGGCCGGCGCGTCTTCCCAGAAAACCGACACCTGACCCTCAAAGCGGTAGATCGATCCCCACACGTAGGGCTTATGCGCCAGTACCGCGGCGTCGTTGACGAGGTAGCGGGTGGCGAAGTTGTCGGTGCCGTCCAGGATCAGGTCGTAGTGCTCGAACAGGGCGACGGCGTTGTGCCGATCAAGGCGCACCTCGTGCAGACGCACGTCGACGAGTGGGTTGATTGCGGCGATCGAGTCGCGGGCAGACTGACCCTTGGACCGGCCGACATCGGCCACGCCGTGGATGATCTGGCGTTGCAGGTTCGACTCCTCGACGACGTCGTCGTCGACGATGCCGATGGTGCCCACACCGGCCGCGGCGAGGTAGAGCAGCGCCGGTGCGCCCAGGCCTCCCGCGCCGATCACCAGAACCCGGGCATTCTTGAGCCGCTTTTGGCCGTCGACACCCAGATCGGGGATGACCAGATGACGGGAGTAGCGGGCCACCTCGTCGCGAGTCAACTCGGCAGCCGGCTCGACTAGCGGCGGCAACACCCCAACGAGGCTAGCCCCAGACCGAGTCAGGCGATCGGGTACGGCCAGGGATTGAACCGGCACGTCTTGCCGTCGGGCTTGACGTATTCCGGGTCGAACTTCGAGTTGTCGTCGTCGGACGTGGAGAACGTCTGCTGCATCATGATCGGCGCCAGACCGCCCTGTTTGTCGCAGGGCTCGTGACGCAGATAGCCGATGGCGTGGCCGACCTCGTGGTTGATCAGGTACTGCCGGTACGAGCCGACGTCGCCCTGGAAGGACAGCGCGCCGCGCACCCAGCGGGCCTCGTTGATGAAGACCCGCGGCTCGACACCGGCCCCGTAAGACGGGTTGTAGCACGATGTCTCGAGCGGGAACTCGTATCCGCAGCCCTCCCGAACGCTCAGCGGCGTGCTCAGCGAGATGCGGATATCGGGCTTGGCGCGGCCGTTCGCGTCGACCCTGACGAACGCGAACTGCGCGTCGTGGGTCCAGCTCTTCGGGTTCGCCAGAGTCTGGTCGACCATCGCGGCGAACGCGTCGACACCGCCGAATGCGGCGGGATCCATGCCGTTTTCGACCTCGACGGTGTACTTGAAGACCTTGACCGCACCCTGACCGATCTGCGGTGTGACTCCGGGGGCGACCTGCCAGGACTTCAAGCCCGCTTCGGTGAACGGGCCACCGTTGGGCAGCATGCCGGTGGGCAGGCTGGCGTCGAATTGGGTCAGACCCCGGGGCGGAGCGTCGACGATCTCCGTGCCGACGGCGCCGATTTTCGGCGGACCTTGCAAAGGATGCCCGGACACGGGTGCAGACACACCACTTCCGGTGACGGTCTGATAAAGCACAACGCCGGTGACGGCGATCAGCACCGGGAGCGCGTAGGCGCGCCAGCCGTAGGTCGATACGAAACGTCCCAGCCAGCTCTGCTTACGCCAGCGGCTGTTATCACGATTCGACCGGACCCGCCCAGCACCACCCCACGCCAGCGGATCACGCTGGGCGCGCAGCGGCTCGCGCCAGTCGTCGCGAAGAACCGGCGTCCGGTTGCCCCCGCGCCACTCGGGGTCGAAGGTCACTTTCCCAGAATGGCACAACACCTGCTAGCAGGGACTCTCGGCGCGCCATAACACGCTGGTAAGCCGACATTCTGGGCTTCGATCACAGTTGAACATGCTCGCGGGTAGTAATGTTCTTGCGATCAACCGCGCACTCGGTACTCCGACGCGATGACAAGCAGATTGAGGCATGGATGAGCGATCTCGCCAACGCGGGCGGACGGAGCGGGGTGAAGCCCGGCAATTCCGGTCGGCGCGGGAACCGGCTGCCTCGTGACGAGCGTCGGGGGCAGTTACTCATCGCGGCCAGCGATATCTTCGTCGACCGCGGCTTCCACGCCGCCGGTATGGACGAGATCGCCGAACGCGCCGGGGTCAGCAAACCTGTTCTCTACCAACATTTTTCCAGCAAGCTGGAGCTGTACCTGGCCGTGCTGCAGCGCCACGTCGATAATCTGGTGTCCGGTGTGCGCCAAGCGTTGCGCACCACCACCAACAACCGGCAGCGACTGCGGTCCGCGGTGCAGGCGTTCTTCGATTTCATCGAGCACGACAGCCAGGGCTACCGGTTGATCTTCGAGAACGATTACACCACCGAACCCCAGGTCGCTGTGCAGGTGCGGGTGGCCACCGAATCGTGCATCGACGCGGTATTCGACTTGATCAGCGCCGACTCGGGGTTGGACCCGCACCGTGCCCGGATGATCGCGGTGGGCCTGGTCGGGCTCAGCGTCGACTGCGCCCGGTATTGGCTGGACTCCGACCGCCCGATCGCGAAGGACGACGCCGTCGACGGCACCGTGCTGTTCGCCTGGGGCGGCCTGTCGCACGTGCCGCTTACCCGCTCGTAGCGGCGCTGCTTCCGATCCCGAAGCCGACACGACGCGAGTCCGCAGCGCCGATTTCGACATAGGCGATCTTGCTCGAGTTGACCACGAAGCGGCGGCCCTTGTCGTCGGTCAGGGCGAGCACATCGGAGCTCTTGCCCAGCGCGCCGGTGACGAGTTCTTCGACCTCGCTGGGGGTTTGCGCGGTGTTGAAGACCAACTCGCGCGGACTGTCCGTGATCCCGATCTTGACCTCCACGCCGGTCCCTTCCCGTTCTTCGGTAATGATGCTTGCGCCTTGCAGGCTAGTGGACGCGGCTGAGGGGTGCCGAAAGCCGGTCGGCAGCAAGGCTTCGCGAGAGCCCGCCGTTGGCAAATCGTGACCAGACACGCCCCGCTCTCACGCCGCGACGGCTTGTCACATCACTAACATCGGCATCATCAGCACCATGGATTACCTGGACAACGGGCTCCAGGACTACGAGGATGACACCGTCGACGACATTTACGCCGACGGCGATCACCCATCGGTCGATGAGCGCTGGCGTCCGATCGCGGCCATTGCCGGAATCGTGTTCGTGCTCGCCGTCATCGCCTCCGTCGTGATCGTGAACGGCGGCGACAGCGCCTCGACGTCGGCCACCGTGGTGGTGCCGCCGAGCCACAGCACGTCGCCGCGGCTGGTGCCGGCCCTGCCGCCGGAGACCGTCACCACCATGACGCCGACGTCACGTCCGCCCAGCCCGACCGCCACCAGCACCGCACCCACCCCGCCGCCACCGGAAACCGTTCCGCCGGTGGCACCGGACGTGGCCGCTCGCACCTTCGTCTATCGGGTGGCCGGTACCAAGGGCCTACTCGATCTGGTCACCGTGGTCTACACCGACGCGTCGGGAGCACCGCAGACCGACTTCAACGTGTCGCTGCCGTGGTCGAGAACCGTCGTGCTCAACCCGGGGGTGAGCATGCGGTCAGTCGTGGCGACGAGCCTGACCGGCCGACTCAACTGTTCGATCGCCGATGGCGTCGGTCAGAACGTCGCCATCTCGACCAGCAGCACGATGATTGCCACCTGCAGCCGCTAGGCCTGACTGCCCCGCTTCGGGCTAGGCCTGACTGCCCCGCTCCTCCTCGCGCCGCCGAACGGCGCGCATCGTCGTCGGGCTAGGCCAGGCCCAACTCACGCACCCGCTCGTCGTGGGTGCGCTGCAGGCGATCGAAGAATCCCGCGAGTTGGGTCAAGCCGTCGGACTTCGACACCACGAGGTCGACGAGCTCGTCGTGTTCGGCCAGCACGTACTGGGCCTGCGTGATCGCTTCTCCGAGCAGCCGGCGCGACCACAACGCCAGCCGACTGCGTTGCTTGCCGCTTTTGGTCACCGCGGCGCGCACTTCGGCCACGACGAACTGGGAGTGTCCGGTCTGGGCCATCACGGCGCGCACCACGTCGGCGACGTCATCCGGCAGCACATCGGCGATCTCCAAATAGAAGTCAGCTGCCAGTGCGTCACCGATATAGGTCTTGACCAGCGCCTCCAACCAGGTGCTGGGCGTGGTGAGCCGGTGGTAGCCGTCCAGCGCGGACGAATACTTCGAAATCGTCGACACGACATCGACGCCGCGGCTCTCCAAGGCGTCGTGCAGCAACTCGTAGTGGGACATTTCGGCGGCGGCCATGCTGGCCATCGAAATTCGGCCGCGCAGATCCGGCGCCATCCGGGCTTCGTCGGTGAGCCGATAGAACGCCGCGACCTCACCGTAGGCCAACAGCGCGAACAATTCGTTGACCCCGGGATGGTCCGCTGGGAGCCGTGGCGGAGGCGTGTCGGCCAGCTGATCGCCCGGCGAAAGCGGAGTCATGCCACCACTGTAGGGGTCGTCCGTGGGGACCCGCTGTGCGCGGCACGAGGCGACCCGCGGCGCGCGCTGAAGCCGCGAATCGGAGCTACGGCGACCCACCAGCTACAATCGATCCAGGTAACGGTGGTCGATCCGTACCACCTCTGCCTATGCAATGTGCGTGCACGCAGTTGGCCCCGCCTCAGAAGCGCAGGGCCCCGCGAATCGGAAACGTATTCGAATAGTCAACTGGTGCGCGCTGGACCGCAACGATTGACCAATCGAATACGAACCCGAAAGGCATGTGTTTCACGCATGACTCCACTCACCCCACCTAACCCAGTCGCAGCCGAAGTCGAAGCCACTTTTGCCGACCTCGGCGTCCGCGCGGAAATTGTTCGGGCGCTCAGCGAAAAGGGCATCGAGCATCCGTTCGCCATCCAGGAGCTGACGCTGCCGCTCGCCCTCACCGGCGACGACCTGATCGGGCAAGCCCGCACCGGAATGGGCAAGACCTTCGCCTTCGGCGTGCCGCTGCTGCAGCGCATCACCACCGCAGGCCCGGATAGACCGCTCAACGGAATTCCCCGGGCATTGATCGTGGTGCCCACCCGCGAACTCTGCCTGCAGGTCTATGGCGACCTGTCCACCGCGGCCAAGTATCTGAGCGCTGACGACGACCGCAAGCTGTCCGTGGTCTCCATCTATGGTGGACGGCCCTACGAGCCGCAGATCGAGTCCCTGCGCGCCGGCGCCGACGTGGTGGTCGGCACGCCCGGTCGCCTGCTTGACCTGGCCCAGCAAGGCCACCTGCAGCTCGGCGGCCTGTCCGTGCTGGTGCTCGACGAGGCCGACGAGATGCTCGACCTGGGCTTCCTGCCCGACATCGAGCGGATTCTGCGCCAGATTCCCGACGAGCGGCAGGCGATGCTGTTCTCGGCGACCATGCCGGACCCGATCATCACGCTGGCCCGCACGTTCATGAACCAGCCCACCCACATTCGGGCAGAGGCGCCGCACTCCTCGGCAGTGCACGACTCCACCAAGCAGTACGTCTACCGCGCACACGCCCTGGACAAGGTCGAACTGATCAGCCGGGTACTGCAGGCTCGCGGACGCGGCGCCACCATGATCTTCACCCGCACCAAGCGCACCGCCCAGAAAGTCGCCGACGAGCTCGCCGAGCGCGGTTTCGCCGTCGGCGCCGTGCACGGAGACCTCGGCCAGATCGCCCGCGAGAAGGCGCTGAAGCAGTTCCGCACCGGTGACATCGACGTGCTGGTCGCCACCGACGTGGCGGCCCGCGGCATCGACATCGACGACATCACCCACGTGATCAACTACCAGATCCCCGAGGACGAGCAGGCCTACGTCCACCGCATCGGCCGGACCGGACGGGCCGGTAAGACCGGTATCGCCGTCACCCTCGTCGACTGGGACGACCTACCTCGCTGGACGATGATCGACAAGGCCCTCGGCCTGGACTGCCCCGACCCGGCCGAGACCTACTCGAACTCGCCGCACATCTACGCCGAGTTGGACATCCCCACCGAGACCAAGGGCTCGATCGGAGCGCCGAAGAAGTCACCGGTGAAGCGCGCGGCGTCGAATGGCCGAAACGGCGACGAGCCCGCGCCGTCGCGCAACAGCAACCGCCAGCGCCGCCGCACCCGCGGTGGCCAGTCCGCGACCGGCCACGACGAGACGGATGGATCGGCAACGGCCGCAGGCAATTCGGACGCCGCGCCCGGCGACGGCACCCGCGCCCGGCGTCGCCGTCGTCGCCCCCGCAAACCAGCGGGCGCTGAGGCTTCCGTGGCCACTGCCAACTGATTCGGCGCCGCGGAGGCCCCATGGTCAAGCCGGAACGCCGCACCAAGGCTGATCTGCTGGCCGCGGCCGCGATCGTGACGGTCGTTGCCGCTGCGGCGGCGCTGATCTGGTGGACCAGCGATGCCCGGGCCACCATCAGCCATTCGGCGGCGGTGCCCGCTCCCAACCCGACGCCCGCGCGCGCAGTGCCGGCCTCGCTGCACGAGCTCTGGCGAGCCGGCAGCCCGGCCACCGCGCAGCCGGTTGCCGTCGGCGGATCCGTCGTCACCGGCGACGGCCGCGTCGTCGAGGGCCGTGACCCGGTCACCGGTGCCGTGCGGTGGAGCTATTCGCGGGACGCCGATCTGTGCGGGGTCTCCTGGGTGTATCGCTTCGCGGTCGCGGTGTATCGCGACGACCGGGGCTGCGGCCAGGCCAGCACCCTCGACGCATCCACGGGCCAACGCGGACCGGCCCGCAGCAGCTATAGCAACCGTCGGGTGGAGCTGTCGTCTGATGGCACGACGGTGCTGTCCGCCGGGGATACCCGGCTCGAGTTGTGGCGGTCGGACATGGTCCGGATGCTGTCCTACGGCGAGATCGACGCCCGGATCAAACCGTCGTCGAAGGGGCTGCACACCGGCTGCCGGCTGACGTCGGCCGCGGCCAGCTCGTCTGCGGTGTCGGTGTTCGAGGCGTGCGGACGGCAGGCCGACTTGCGGCTCACGCTGCTACGACCGGCCAAAGAAGAAGACGAGCCGGATCAGCACAATGTCGCCGAACCGGGCATCGGGGCCGACTCCGGCGCCAAAGTCCTGGCGGTGTCCGAAACCAGGACCGCGATCTACCTGCCCGCGCCGCAGCCCCGGGTCGACGTCGTCGACGAAACCGGCACCACCATCGGAAGCACGCTGCTGCCCGAGCCGCCGTTGACGTCCAACGTGGTGACCCGGTCCAGCAATCTGATCACTTGGTGGACCGGCCACCGGGTGATGGTGTTCGACGCGGCGAACCTGACCTACCGCTATTCAGTCGGGCCGGCCGGCTCGTCGGCTCCGGTAGGTCCGGCCACGCTGATGGCCAGCAAGTTGATGGTCCCGGTCACCGACGGCATCGCGGTCTGCGATCCCGTCACCGGTGTCGGCGAGGACTTCCTGCCGGTGCGCCGAGAGCCTTCGGAAGCGCCGGTGATCCCGCTCGCCTCGGGCTCGCAGCTGCTCGAAAAACGCGGCACTACGCTCGTCGCGTTAGGCCCCGGATAACGATACGGGGCGGAACGGCCTGCGAAGGAATCCGTTGGTGAAGGGCTGACCTGAGGCGTCGATCGCGAACGTGGGCAGCGCCTTGCCCGACTTCCAGTGTTTGAGCAGCGCCTGCGCCAACTCCTGGTAAGCAACTGCGCCTTTGTTCTTGCGCCCGGCCAGCACCGACGAGCCCGACGCACTGGCTTCGGCGAAGCGCACCGTGCGCGGGATGGGCGGCGCGAGCACCGGCAAGTCGTAACGATCGGCCACGTCGAGCAGCACGTCGCGGGTGTGGGTGGTGCGCGGGTCGTACAGCGTCGGCAACGCACCCAGCAGCTTCAGCTTCGGGTTGGTGATCTGCTGAACGTCGTTGACGGTTCGCAAGAACTGCCCAACCCCGCGGTGCGCCAAGGTCTCACACTGCAACGGCACGATCACCTCATCAGCGGCGGTGAGCCCGTTCAGCGTCAGCACGCCCAGCGATGGCGGGCAGTCGATCACGACCACGTCGAATGTGTCGCCGAGTTTCTCGAGCGCCCGCTTCAGGGCGTATTCGCGGCCGGCCCGCATCAACAGCATCGCCTCCGCGCCGGCCAGGTCGATGTTCGCCGGCAGCAGCGTCATCCCCTCCGCCGTCTCCACCAGCGCGGCGCCGGGCTCGACGTCGCCGAGTAACACCTCGTGTACCGACACCGCCAACTTGTCCGGGTCCTGGCCGAGGGAAAAGGTCAGACAGCCCTGCGGATCCAGGTCGACCAGCAGCACTCGCCGGCCTGCGTCGGCCATCGCCGCGCCCAGCGAGGCGACGGTCGTCGTCTTGGCCACCCCACCCTTCTGGTTGGCCACCGCCAGCACTCGGGTCCCCTTCATCAGACGCCGTTCCTCCTTATTTCTTGATATCTAGCTGGCGGTTAACACCTGCCATCCAAGCACCAACACCCTGGTGCCCGCGCGCGGATGGCCATGTGTGTCAGGCACAATCGGTCAGCATGGGCGTCCTGAGCCATCGGCTGGTGTTGCTTCGCCACGGCGAGACCGCGTGGTCGCTGTCCGGCCAGCACACCGGGTGCACCGATCTCGACCTCACCGACAACGGACGCGCCCAGGCGGTCGCCGCCGGCCCGACCCTGGCCGACCTGCATCTCGACGATCCGAAAGTGATCAGCAGCCCACGACGGCGCGCCGTCGAGACCGCCGAACTCGCCGGCTTGACCGTCGACGAGAAGTCCGAGTTGCTCGCCGAATGGGACTACGGCTCCTACGAAGGCGTGACGTCGGCGGAGATTCACAAAACTCGGCCGGACTGGTCGATCTGGACGCACGGCGCCCCGGACGGCGAATCGGTGGCGCAAGTCAGCGAGCGCGCCGACCAGGCCGTCGCCTTGGCGCTGGAGCTGATGGAGGCGCGCGACGTGGTGCTGGTCGGTCACGGCCACTTCTCCCGCGCCGTCATCACCCGATGGGTGGAGCTACCTCTGATCGAGGGCAGCCGCTTCGGCATGGGTCCCGCCTCCGTTGCGGTCGGCGGCTTCGAACACGGGATACGCCAACTCTGCGCGCTGGGCCTCCCCAGTCCGAGTGACGACTGAGCCGAATGACGATCGAGCCCGATGACGGCTGAGCCGCCGTTTGTGCTGTGCGGGCCGTCCGGCGTGGTGATCGCCGACGGCGTGGCGGCCTGCTATCGCGACGTGGCCGATGCGCAGTCGGCACTACGCACCGGTGCCGCATCAATGGTGTTGGGCGCGTTGGCGTTTGACGTCGATGGGCCGGCGGCGTTGATGGCACCACGTTCCGTTCGGCGCACCGATGAACTGCCCGGGTGGCCGAGCGGGCCGATGCCCCACGTCTACGTGGCCGGCGCGATTCCGGCTCCCGACGAGCACCGCGCCCGGGTTCGGCGCGCGTGCGACGAGCTGACCGCGGCCGGCAGCAAGCTGCAGAAGGTGGTGCTGGCTCGCGCACTGCAAGTGGCGGCCGATGCCCCACTGGACGCCCGGATCATCCTGCGCCGCTTGGTCGACAACGACCCCGCCGCGTACGGCTACCTCGTCGACCTGTCGGCGGCCGGCGGCGAGTACGAGGGCACGGCGCTGGTCGGCGCCAGCCCCGAATTGCTGGTGGCCCGCGACGGCGATCGGGTGACCTGCCAGCCGTTCGCCGGCTCAGCGCCGCGGGCTGCCGATCCCGGGCTCGACGCCGCCGCCGGCGCCGCGCTCGCCGAATCGGCGAAGGATCGCCATGAGCACCAGCTGGTGATCGACACCATGGCCGAGGCATTGCGCCCGCTGTGCACAGAGTTGATGATCGCGCGGAAGCCCACGCTGAGTCGCACCGCCGCGCTGTGGCATCTCAGCACACCGATCACCGGTCGGTTACGCGATACTTCAACCACCGCAATCGATTTGACGCTCGCCCTGCATCCCACCCCGGCGGTCGGCGGGGTGCCCACAGACGCCGCTGCACGACTGATCAAAGCCTTAGAGGGCGATCGCGGGTTCTACGCCGGCGCGGTCGGCTGGTGCGACGCGAGCGGCGACGGACGCTGGGTGGTGACCATTCGTGGCGCACAACTGTCCGCCGACCGTCTCGGTGCGCTGGCCCATGCCGGCGGTGGCATTGTCGCCGAATCTGACCCCGATGGCGAAGTCGCGGAAACCACAACCAAATTCATCACCATCCTGACCGCGCTGGGAGTTCAGCCATGAGGCGCGTCCGCCGAGCCAAGCCTGCCGACACCGCGGCGATCACCGCGATGATCCACGGCCTAGCGCAGTTCGAAAATGCGCCCGATCAGTGCACTGTCGTCGAAACACAAATCAGCTCAGCACTATTCGGTGATTCACCGACGCTGCGGGCGCACATCGCCGAGGTGGACGGCGAGGTTGCGGCGATGGCGCTGTGGTTCCTGAACTTCTCGACGTGGGACGGCATCGACGGCATCTATCTGGAAGACCTGTTCGTGCTTCCGCAATTTCGCCGCCTCGGGCTGGCTCGCGCCCTGCTGGCCGCGCTGGCCAAGGAGTGCGTGGACAACAACTACACACGGCTGTCCTGGGCGGTGCTGAACTGGAACACCGACGCGATCACGCTGTACGACGCAATTGGTGGTCAGCCGCAGAGCGAGTGGACCACTTACCGGGTGTCGGGTTCGGCATTGGACGAACTGGCCGGTGCCTCTGAATGATTCGCGCCGGAGACCCAGCGCAACGCGGCGGGGCTGAACAACAGCGCCAGCGCGGTCAACGCCACGGCGGCCACCGCGACACCGATCAGCGTCCGATGCGACCCACCCGTCAGGTAATAGGCCACCGGCAGCAGCAACAGCTCGGCGAACACCGCCAGCCCGCGACCCCAGCGCCGGCCGACCAGCAGCGCCCAGCCGGCAGCCAGCACCGCGCCACCGGTCAACGCGAACCACCCGGCGGTACCGAACCCATTGATCCCCCGCTGCTCCGCCCCACCGATGGCCCGAACGAGCAGCACCGTGGCGACCACCAGACCTGTCGCACCTTGAGCGGCGACGATGAAACCGGCGGCACGCACAGCGGTTGGGGGGCTCGCGATCACGACCTCAGCGTATCGATCGAGCCACGCCCGAAAGTCGCCCTCCCGTAGGCTTTGACGTCATGCGTGCCGTGCTGGTCGTCAATCCGACCGCGACCTCGACCACCACGGCCGGCCGAGATCTGCTGGCGCACGCACTCCAAAGCCGCCTCGAGTTGACCGTCGAGCACACCCGGCATCGCGGCCACGGGCGCGAAATCGCCGAGGCCGCGGTCCAGGACGGGGTCGACCTGGTCGTCGTGCACGGTGGTGACGGGACGGTGAGCAACGTGGTCAACGGCCTGCTCGGCAAGCCCGGGCAGTTGCCCACCGGCCACGTCCCGGCATTGGCGATCGTCCCTGGCGGCTCAGCGAACGTAACGGCCCGCTCGCTCGGCATTCCGCCAGGCCCGATCGACGCCACCAACCAGCTGATCTGGCTTCTCGACAAATACGGACCGGAAAAGCAGTGGCGCCGGATCGGGCTGATCGACTGTGGCGAGCAGTGGGCCGTACTGAACGCCGGGATGGGCGTCGACGCCGAGGCGGTGGCCAAGGTGGAAGCGCAGCGGGAGAAGGGCCGCAAGGTCACGCCGACCCGCTACATCCTCGCCGCGACGCGGGCCACGGTCGGCTACTCGCGCAAGCCGCCGCGGCTGACCGTGCAAGTATCCGGCCGCGAGCCCGTGACCGGCACCTACTTCGTCTTCGTGTCCAACTCCAGCCCGTGGACCTACGCCGATGCCCGCCCGATGTGCACCAACCCCACCAGCAGCTTCGAATCCGGTCTGGGCGTCTTCGGCGTCACCCGGCTCAAGGTGGTGCCCAGCCTGAGACTGGTCGCACAAATGTTCGCTAAACAGCCCAAAATCGCCGGTGAGCAGGTCGTCCGCGATGACAACGCGGACTGGGTCCGGGTCACCTGTGCCGATCCGCCCATGCCGAGCCAAATCGACGGCGACTACCTGGGCTTGCGCGAAGGGATGACTTTTCGGTCGGTTCCGGACGCCCTTGATGTGGTCGCTCCGCCGGCAAAAAAGGCACTCTGAGCTGCTGCGATTACCCAATGTGGGCAAAAGCACTGGCCAAGTTTCAGGGGAGTGTAGTACAAACGGTTAAGGGATTTGGTAACGGATCTCTGAAGTGAGATAGCCCACGGACCAACGAGCGACTATTGACATCTGTTGAGCCTGTGAAACGATCGAACAATCGCATGCAACAGTACGGAAACATTTGTTGTGCCTGCGTTAACAGCCGAAGAAAATCATTCGTGCGCATTGCTGCGCACATAGTGAGGAGTAACGACCAATGGATTGGCGCCACACAGCGGTCTGTCGCGACGAAGACCCGGAGCTGTTCTTCCCTGTCGGGAACAGCGGACCGGCTCTCGCTCAGATCGCCGACGCGAAACTGGTGTGTAACCGCTGTTCGGTAACCACCGAGTGCTTGTCCTGGGCGCTCAACACCGGCCAGGATTCGGGCGTGTGGGGTGGAATGAGCGAAGACGAGCGGCGTGCATTGAAGCGTCGCAACGCTCGGACTAAGGCCCGCACCAGCGTCTGACTCGAGTCACCTTTCAACGGTGCGGCCCCGACAACAATGTCGGGGCCGCACCGTTGTGTGTCGGCCTACTGCATCGTTCGCGCGCGACGACCGATCGGGACCCGCAGCACCACGTCGGTGCCGCCCTCGGGTGCGTCCTGCATCTGCAGGGACGCGTCGAGTTCCGCCGATACCAGGGTGCGCACGATCTGCAGACCGAGCCGGTCGGACTGCTCGATGCTGAAACCGTCTGGCAGCCCGCGGCCATTGTCGTGCACCACCACATCCAGCCAACGCGCCGAACGCTCGGCGCGGATCGTCACCGACCCGCCTTTTCCAGCGGATTCGCAGGTGGGCTGGTCGAAAGCGTGCTCGATGGCGTTCTGCACCAGTTCGGTGATCACCATGACCAGCGCGGTCGCCCGGTCGGAGTCCAAGACACCGAGCATGCCGGCCCGCTGGATCCGGATCGGGGTATCGACGGTCGCCACATCGTTCATGATCGGCAGAATCCGGTCGATCACCTCGTCGAGGTTGACCTCCTCATCGACCGACATCGACAGCGCGTCGTGCACCAACGCGATCGACGACACCCGTCGCACCGACTCGATCAGCGCTTCCCGGCCCTCGGCGTTGGTGGTACGCCGGGCCTGCAGTCGCAGTAGCGCCGCGACGGTTTGAAGGTTGTTCTTCACCCGGTGGTGGATTTCCCGGATGGTGGCGTCCTTCGACATCAACGCGCGATCGCGGCGTTTGATCTCGGTGACGTCGCGGACCAGCACCGCGGCACCTGCCGCCGACCCGTTGAGCACCAGCGGCAGCGTCCGCAGCAGCACCGCGGCACCCCCGGCGTCGACCTCGATGCGCATACTGGCCCCGCCGCGAAGCGAGTTGAGCACGTGCTCGGCGAGTTCGTGGGCCTCGAACGGATCGGAGATCAGCGGACGGGTGATCGCGATCAGGTTGTGCCCCTCCAACTCTGACGTCAGGCCCATCCGGTGGTAGGCCGACAGCGCGTTGGGGCTGGCGTAGGACACCACCCCGCCGACGTCGAGGCGGATGAACCCGTCACCCACCCGCGGGCTCGACCGCGACATCGCCAGGTCGCCCACGTTGGGAAAGGTGCCCTGGGAGAGCATGTGAACCAGATCCGCGGCGCAGTCGAGGTAGGCGGTCTCCAACTGGCTGGACTTCGGGGTGTCGGCGACGGCGGTCTGATGCGTCAGCACAGCAACCACCGCGTCGCCGCAGCGCACCGGCACCGCTTCGATGTTCACTCCCGTCTGCTGCCACGAATACTGTTGACCTGCAGCGCTTTCCAAGCGGATATCGCCCGACTCGAGAGCGGCCGCGATCAGCGGCATGCGATCGGCGTCGAAGACGGTTCCGACCGCATCGCGCAGCAGGACCGTGGGGGCGGTGTTCGGCCGGCACTGCGCAACGCAGACCAGCGAATCGTCTTCGCGGCGAACCCACATCAGGTAATCGGCGAACGACAGGTCGGCGAGCAGCTGCCACTCACCGACGACCGCATGCAGATGATCGACAGCACTGCCCGGCAGGACGGTGTGTTCGGCGAGTAGGTCACCGAGAGTGGACATCGGCGATCTCCGTTGTGAAGTTCAGCGGGCTAGCTGATCACGGCGATGAGATCGCCGGCCTGGATGACGTCTCCGACCGACACACACACCTTGCTGACGGTGCCGGCGACCTCGGACAGAACCGGAATCTCCATCTTCATCGACTCCAGCAGCACCAAGGTGTGAGCCTCGCCGATCTGCTCGCCTTCATGGACCAGGACCTCGAGCACGCTGGCCACGATCTCTGCCCGCACGTCCTCGGCCATCACTACCCCGTTCGTCATTCCGCCGTTTTCGGCAATTGCGTCGCTTCATCGAACCACAATCGCTTTCCTCAGTTGCACTCCGCGCATCCGACGGCGGTGGCGGAGTTCCTTGCCACCCGATTTGTGCAGCTGAAAGGTCACGATTCGTGTCGCGGAGATATCGATAAGCAAACTCCAAGATCACTAAGAGAACCTATAGAGCCGCTTCCGTGACAGTGTCGTACTCGAATTGTGACATTTGGCAAGCAGAGTGTCCAAAGTGAATGGAGTGCCTGAAGCTCTTGGAGTGAAACAGTCGATATTGAGGAGTATTCCGTTGTCCGACAACATATTTGCGCGTACGACAACTCGCGGACCACTGCGTCAAGTGGCCACCGGTTTCGGGGTGGCAATGGCGGCATATGCCATGGTCGGGCTCGGTGCAGGAGCTGCCGCCGCGGCTCCCCAGCAACCATTCGCCGCCGATGACCCGATCCCCGGTCTGCCGGGCGGCGCCGGTGGTGCGGTGAACATCGCCAACTCGCTGTTCGGCTCGCTGAGCGGGCTGATGAACAACGTCATCCCCGGGGCCGGAGACCTGCTGATGCCGGCCACCAGCGCGCTCGGCGGCGGCGGGGGCCTTCCGGGCGGCCTGCCCGGTGGCCTCGGTGGCCTCGGTGGGCTGCCCGGCGGCATCCCGGGTGGGCTGCCCGGTGGGCTGCCCGGCGGCATGCCAGGTGGACTGCCCGGCGGCCTCGCGGGTCAGACCATGCCTGGTCAGACCCCCGGCCTCGGCGGTTACCCGGGCGGCCTTCCGGGGCAGAACCCGGGCGGCCTACCCGGCCAGCTTCCCGGCCAGGGCCCCGGTTATCCCGGCGGTCTTCCCGGTCAGCAGCTCCCGGGCCAGGTTCCAGGTGGACTGCCCGGCGGTCCCGCTCCGCTGGCGCCGGGACAAGTAGCACCGGCGCAGGCCCCGCTGGCCGGTCAGCAAGGCCCGGTTGCGGCGGCGGGTGCCAACGGCGGCACGCTGGTGCACGTTCCGGTCGTCTAGCAGTTGGCTTATACCGGCGGCGGCATGACAGACTGACCGACAAGCAGAACCGCGAGGAGGATCAGTCATGGCCAAGCGAGGCCGGAAAAAGCGCGACCGTAAGCACAGCAAGGCCAATCACGGCAAGCGGCCAAACGCGTAACCAACCGCTCGAACCAACAAAAGACGCGGACCGTCCGAACAGGCGGCCCGCGTCTTTTTTGTGGATCGACAGTGGAGGCCTAGCGCCCCTGAATGATGGTGGTCCGGCTGATTTGCACCCGCAGCCGCTCGCGCAGGCTCTCCGGGGCCCGCTCGCCGCGACACTTGGTGGAGATCAGCAACTTCATCCGCTCTTCCAGCCCATAGAACTGAAAACAGGGCGGGCAGTCCTCGAGATGCTGCCTGAGCTTGTCTTGTATCTCGGCGCTGCACTCGCCGTCGAGCAAAGTCCATACCTCGGCCAGTACCTCCGCGCACTCGGCCTTGATCGGGGGCTCAGAGGAGAACTCGCTCATGACGACACCTCCTCCGGTGCCTGGTCACCGCGAATGAAACCGCGCTCCTTGGCGACGTCGGTCAGCAGCTCCCGCAGCTGACGGCGGCCGCGGTGCAATCGTGACATCACCGTCCCGATCGGAGTGTTCATGATTTCTGCGATCTCTTTGTAGGGAAAACCTTCGACGTCGGCGTAATAGACCGCCATCCGGAACTCCTCAGGCAATGCCTGGAGAGCTTCTTTGATCTCGGTGTCGGGAAGCGCCTCGAGCGCTTCGACCTCGGCGGAGCGCAGGCCCGTTGACGTGTGCTCAGCCGTCGCCGCCAACTGCCAGTCGGTTATTTCGTCAGTCGGATACTGCGCAGGCTGGCGCTGTTTCTTGCGATAGCTGTTGATGTAGGTGTTGGTCAGGATCCGGTACAGCCACGCCTTGAGGTTGGTGCCATCCTTGAATGACCGAAAGCCCGCGTAGGCCTTGACCATGGTCTCTTGCAGTAAGTCTTCGGCGTCGGCCGGATTGCGGGTCATCCGCAAGGCGCCGCCGTATAGCTGGTCGAGCAGCGGGATCGCGTCACGTTCGAAGCGCGCCGTGAGTTCCGCGTCGGTCTCCGTGGATCGGCTTTCTCCGCGGGTTTCGGTGAAGTCGACAGCCTCCGCGATTCCCGAGTCTTTCGCGCCATCGATGTCGGCCATGTTGGGTGACACAGTCCCTTCCGTCGCGATGCCGCTGAACAGGTCCATCAATACCGGACCCGATCGACGAAGGCTCGTTGCCGTTGACACCGCGCTCCCCTCTCCCAATCTAAAGGCTGTGACCGACATGTGTCTGCTTGACCAGACAGGAGGATTAACAGCGACGGTCGCCGGGCTATTTCCGGACCGCTTTTTCCGGGCAATTGTGAGCGGCGTTACTGTGGCGCTCATGTCACTCAAGGCCAAGACCATGTTCATCTCGGGTGCCAGCCGCGGAATCGGCCTGGCCATCGCAAAGCGGGCCGCCCAGGACGGCGCCAACATCGCGCTGATCGCCAAGACCGCCGAGCCGCACCCCAAGCTGCCGGGCACCGTGTACACCGCCGCCAAGGAACTCGAGGAAGCCGGCGGCCAGGCGCTGCCGATCGTCGGCGACGTCCGCGACCCGGACTCGGTCGAATCCGCGGTCGCCCAGGCCGTCGAGCAGTTCGGCGGCATCGACATCGTTGTGAACAACGCGTCGGCGATCAACCTCGGCTCCATCAGCGAGGTGCCGATGAAGCGATTCGACTTGATGAACGGCATTCAGGTGCGCGGCACCTACGCGGTGTCCCAGGCGTGCATCCCACACATGAAAGGCCGGGAGAACCCGCACATCCTGACCCTGTCTCCCCCGGTCCTGCTCGGCAAAGAGTGGCTGAAGCCGACCGCCTACATGATGGCGAAGTTCGGAATGACGCTGTGCGCGTTAGGTATTGCCGAGGAACTGCGCGAGGAGGGCATCGCGTCGAACACGCTATGGCCGCGCACGATGGTGGCCACCGCCGCGGTGAAGAACCTGCTCGGTGGCGACGAGGCGATGGCCCGGTCGCGTCAGCCGGAGATCTACTCCGACGCCGCCTACGTCATCCTCAACAAGCCGTCCAAGGAGTACACCGGTAACACCTTGCTGTGCGAGGACGTGCTGGTGGATTCCGGCGTCTCCGACCTGTCGGTCTACGACTGTGTGCCGGGTTCGCAGCTCGGCGTCGATTTCTGGGTCGAGGGCGTCAATCCCCCGGGGTACTCCGGTCCCTAGTCAGAAGGCGACTCGGGCGCTGGCGGTGCTGATCGACGCCGGCGTGCCCCACGTGCTGGTCACGTTCGACCACGATCCGGGCGAACGCTCGTTCGGCGGTGAAGCCGTCCGCGAGTTGACCTCAGACGGCGCTGTCGACCCCGGGCAGATCTACAAAACGCTGGTCATCGCGGTCCCCGACAGTTTGGCCGTCGCGATACTGCCGGCGCTGGCGCGGTTGTCGCTGAAGGCGGCCGCCGCAGCCTTGGGCGGCGGCAAGGCCACCATGGCCGACCAGCGTTCCGCCGAGCGAGCGACGGGCTACGTGCTGGGAGCGGTGTCACCGCTGGGGCAGCGCACCCGGTTACCGACTGTCGTCGACTCCAGCGCCATGGCTTACGAGCGGGTGTACGTCAGCGCAGGCCGGCGCGGCTGGGATGTCGCGCTGGCGCCCGCCGACCTGATCCGGCTGGCCGGCGCCGTGACCGCGGAGATTCAAGCCTGAGGCTTGGCCAGCATCGCGTGCACGCTGTCGGCGAACGCCGCAGTGGTGAAGCAGATGGGCTCGGCGAACTCCTCCATGGTCAGTGCTTCATGCCAACCGGCGTCGGCGGTCGCGCGCAGGAGAGGCTTGGTCATCGCGACGGCGTGCGACGGCATCGTCGCGACGCGTGAGCACCATTCATCGGCGGCATCGAGCAAACTGTCGTGCGCGACGACCTGCTGCACAAGCCCGAGTCGTTGCGCTTCATGGGCGTCGATGTGCTCACCGCGCAAGTAATAGGCAAGCGCGCCTTGGTATCCCAGTCGCCTGGTCAGCGCCCAGCTGGTTCCGACCTCGGGAAGCAGCCCGAGCCGACCGAACGCCGGCACGATCACCGCGCGCTCGCTGGCGATCGCGAGATCACAGGTCAGCGCCCAGGCCAGCCCGACTCCGGCGGCCGGGCCGTTGATGGCGGCGACGAAGATCGTGTCCGATCCGGCGATGAGCCGGGCGATGCCGCCGAACTCGCGGCGAATCCAGCGCCAGACGTCGGCGACACCTTCCAAGTTGCTCAGGTGTTCGGTGGCCTTCCGCATCATGTTCAGGTCGCCGCCCGCGCTGAAGCCCGGGTCGCGACCGGTCAGCACCACACTTCGAATACCGCTGTCGACGACGAGAGCCTCGAGCGCGCAACGCAATTGCCGCACCAATGGCGCCGATAGGACGTTGAGCCGGTCGGGTTCGTCGAGGGTCACCATCGCCCGGTCGCCGCGGTGCTCGACGTGCACCCGACGCGGCGCATCGGGGTCGTTACCCTCGACGACCAGTTTGTTGTATAGCGATTCCACCGTGCTCATCCGTTATCCTCCTCGATAGCGTTGGCCCGCAACGTCTTCCACGCGGCGTCGGCAAATGTCTTGACCACGCCGCGCGGCATCGGGGATTCGACGCCGGCGATCCAGTGCCGGCTGAATTCCTGCGCCGGGCCGAACCACAACGCGGCGGTGATACCGGCTTGCATCGGGCGCAGCGCCCCATAGCCGTGATGCGGGCGCCACCAATGGCGGACGTCGGCGAAGAACGCGCGGTTGCACTCGTCCAATTCCGCGCTGTCGAGTCGGTCCCCCAGCAGTAATGCGGCCTCGCGGCGATTGGCGGCCACCCAGCGCAGGTGATGTGCGACTCCGCCACGTATCCCGCCTTCCGCAGTCTCGTGGCGGCGCAACATCTCCACGAATCCCGTCTGGTACTCGCGCATCACCTGGGCGTAGACCGCCGCCGCCAGCGCGGGTTTATCCGGGAAATGGTGGTACAGCGCGCCGACGCTGACCTCGGCGTCCCGTCGGATCTCATCGAGAGTCGCAGCAAGAGCACCATCGGCGGCAAATCGACGCCGGGCCGACTGCATCAGTCGGCCGCGCGCATCGCCAGCTGTTCGTGGCACGAGGATTACTCTAGCTCAACAGAGGAATCCTCGGTATTAAGCGAAGGCGCTCTGCCCGGTGATGTGCCGACCGACGATCAGGGACTGGATTTCGGCGGTTCCCTCGTAGGTCACCAGCGCTTCCATATCGCACAGGTGGCGCATGACATGGAAGTCGAGCAAGACACCGTTGCCGCCCAATACATCGCGGGCCAGTCGACACACGTTGCGCCCCTTGACCGTGCAGTAGTACTTGGCCAGAGCGGCCATCGTGTCTTCAGCCTTGCCGTCATCGATCAGCCGAGCCATCCGGATGGCGTACAACTGCATCGAGGTGAGATCGCCGAGCATCTCCACCAGCATCGACTGGATGGCCTGGGTCCTGGCGATCGGCCTGCCGAACTGCTTTCGCCGTAGGGCGTAGTTCAGAGCGATGTCGTAGGCCGCGACTGCGTGTCCGGCCGACCCCCACGCGACCGAATTGCGGGTGCCGGCAAGCACCTTGCCCACATCTTTGAAGCTGTTGCAGTTCTGCAGTCGAGCGTCTTCGGACACCCGACAGTCGGTGAGGACGATGTCCGCGTTCTGCACCATCCGCAGCGACATCTTGCCGCCGATCTTGGTCGCGGCGTAGCCAGGGTTCTCCTTTTCCACCACGAACGCCTTGACTTGGTTGTCCGCGGTGTCCCGCGCATAGACGACGATGTAGTCACACCACACGGCGTTGCCCGGCCAGCGCTTGCGGCCGTTGAGCACCCATTGGTCGCCGCGCCGCTCAGCGGTGGCCTCGAGGATCACGGCGTCCGAGCCATGTTCGGGCTCTGTCAGGGCGAACGCGCCGATCTTTTCCAGCCTCGCCATCGCCGGCAGATAACGTCGCCGCTGTTCCTCGGAGCCCAGGATATTGATCGACTGCATCGCCAGCCCGAGGTGTACGGCGAAGAACGTGGCGATGCTCCCGTCGATGCGAGACAGCTCATAGGTGACCAGGCCGGCGGCCACCGCGCTCATCGATATGCACCCGTGGTCGCCCAGGTTGCAGTCGCCGACGATGTTCAGCGCGGCCAGCTTGGGTATCACGTCGAACGGGAACTCGCCGCGTTCCCAATACTCATTGACCATCGGTAGAATTTCGGCCTCGCCAAATGCCCGAACCTTGGCGAAAATCTCCTTTTCCGGGTCGGTCAGCTGATCGGCCATCAGGAAGTAGTCGGTCTCGCGGGCGTGGCCGATACCCTCGACGAGCGCGGCGGTGGCTGGATCGGCATCCTTCGCGCCCCGTGTCTCAAATGAGCTGAGCGGCTTTGGCATCGTCGTCATGGCCGATCTCCGTGTTCGTTGAGAAAAGCCTCGATGACCGGCACCAGCTCGACGGCGTTGTGTACGAGATCGATATGGCCGCCGCTGTGTTGGTGCAGTCGCGCATGAGGCAGCAATGCATTCATGATGTGCGCGTTGACCATCGGGATGATCGGGTCATCGGTACCCGCGACGATCAACGTCTGCTGCCGTACCGCAGGCAGTGCGAACAGGCTGGACCACACCGAACCCGCGAGAAGCTGGTGCAGGTAGCCCATCTTCGATCCGGCGTGCAACTGTTGAAGAAATAGCCGCGCCACATCCTCCCCATGAGCGCGGACAGTGCCGCCGTACAGCTCACCGGCGATGGATGCGGCGTAGTCCGGATCCGAAAATCTACGCGGGGTAGCCATTTTCGCCAACACACGCGGGTGAGCGGGCACCATCAGTGCACCGGTACCTGTCGCCACCAGCACCAGGCGGCGGCACCGGCGCGGGTTCTGAAAGGCGAACTGCTGGGCAAGCGCCCCTCCCCACGACAGCCCGAGCACGTCGACCACACCGATTCCCAGCTCGGTGAGCACCCGGCCGAGCACCCAGGACAGATACGGGAATCCATAGGGCGCAAGGGACGTGGGCGATCCGCCGGTTCCTGGCACATCGAAGCGGACCACCGTGGTATCCGGATCCAGCTGCTCCACCAATGGGTCCAGCACTTCCAGACTCGCGCCGATGCCGTTGCACAGCACGAGCGGCACACCGGATCCCCACCGGACGTTCACCCGGATCCGCTGGCCGCCGGTGGCGACGTAGCACTCCTCGCCGAACTGACTCACCGGTAGGGCACGAAGACGGCGGCGATCTCTTGCCGATCGACGCTTGTCGACAGCCTGCGACTTCGACGGGGGGTTCACTTTTCCATCACGTAACTACCCGGAGCGGGGCCGAGCGGTGGAAGATCTTCCCCACCAAGCGCTTTCGGAGCATCAACCTCCGAGCCACTACGCTCGGAGAGCCAGGTCGTGTAGTCCGGCCACCAGGAGTCCGCGTGCTTCTCCGCAGAGTCCAGCCACTGATCGGGATCCTCGACGTCGACTGAACCAGTGCGGAACGAGGCCCTGGGGTTGCCTGGCGGGTTAACCAGCGCCGCGATGTGACCGTTGGTGGACAAGACGTACCGGTTGTCCTTGCTACCCAGCAGCCGCGCACTGCGATAGGTGGCCTGCCACGGGGAGATGTGATCGGCGATGCCACCGACGATGTAGGCGTCCGCGGTGATCTTGTACAGGTCGACCGGGCTGCCCAGCATGCTGACCCCGCCGGGGGTGACCAGCGCATTCTGCAGCCCCATCAGCACCAGGTCGCGGTGCAGCGCGGCGGCCATCCGGGTGGTGTCGGCGTTCCAGAACAACACGTCGAACGCCGCCGGCTTTCGGCCCTGCACATAGTTGTTCACCACGTAGCGCCACACCAGGTCGGTGGGACGCAGCCAGGCGAACATCTCCGCCATGTCGCGCCCGTCCAGGAAACCCTTCCTGGCCGAGACTCGGATCGCGGCCTGCGCGGCGCGGTCGCTCATCGCCGCGGCCGCGAACCCCGCGCGGGTCTCGTCCAGCACGGTGACCGCCAGGTTGAGGCCCGCGACCCGGTCGCCCTCGCCGATCTCGGCAAGGTGAGCCGCGGTCATCGCTGCCAGAATGCCGCCCGAGCAGGTGGCCAACAGGTGGGTGCTGTCGGTTCCGGTGATTTTCTCCGCCGCGTCCATCGCCTCCACGATCGCCGCCCCGTAGGTATCGAAGCCCCAATCCTTATGCCGGGCTTGCGGATTGCGCCACGAAATCACGAACACCTGCTGGCCCTGCTGGACGAAGTACTCGATCATGCTGCGCCCGGGCGCGAGATCCATGACGTAGTACTTGTTGATCACCGGTGGCACCATGAGCAATGGAATCGCGCGCACCTTGGGTGTCTGCGGGGCGTACTGGATCAACTCGAACACCGAGGTTTGCAGCACAACAGCTCCTTTGGTGACGGCTAGGTTCTCCCCCACCGCATAGGCGTTGGGCTCGATCATCGCGGGCACCCGGGGCTTCGAAAGCATGTCTCGGGCAAAGGCTCTCGCGCCGCGTACCGCGCTCAGACCGCCGGTGTCGATCAGCGCCTTCCAGCCCAGCGGGCTGATCAGCGGGTTGTTGCTGGGTGCCAGGCCTTCGACAACATTGTCGATGACGAACTGCATCTTCTCTTTGTCGCGCCAATCCAACTGCGCGTCCGTGAGCAACTCCTCAGCGGTCTCCGAGCCCGCCAGATAGGCCTGCATGATCCTGTGCAGCAACGGGTTCTCCTGCCACGCAGGGTCACTGAAGCGTTTGTCGGCGCGGGCCGGAGCGCGGTGCGACTTGCCCGCGGCGATGCCACCGAGCTCACGGGTCAGCTTGCCAACTCGGTCGGCCACCGTGCCGGGGTGCTGAGCGAGGTTGCCGGCAAATCGGGCCCAGGTGGCGTTCGGCATCATCCGGCTGGCGAATGGCTTAGTGGCGCTGGTGAGAAGCAGGTCGAGCGGTGCTGCCAGCTCGTCGACTTTGGTCGTGGATTCCTTCGCGGTTGCCATAGCTATCGTGTGCTTTCATTTGTCGGAACAGTGATTTCACGCTTGAGCACCTTGCCGGTGGGCCCCTTGGGCAGGGCGTCGACCAACCAGACTTGGCGCGGATATTTGTAGGCGGCCACTCGCTCCTTGACGTAGTCGCGCAGTTCGTCCGGGTGCACTTTGGCCCCCTCTTTGAGCGCTACAGCCGCCCCGACTTCCTCACCCAGCGAGTCGTGCGGGACGCCGATGACCGCGGCCTCTGCCACCGCGGGGTGCTCGTAGAGCACTTCCTCGATCTCGCGGGGATAGACGTTGTAGCCGCCCCGGATGATCAGATCCTTGGTCCGGTCGACGATGTAGAAGTAGCCGTCCTCGTCGACGCGTCCCACATCGCCGGTCGACAGCCAACCGTCCGGCGTGATCGTGGACCGGGTCGCGTCGGGCAGATTCCAGTAGCCCTTCATCACGTTGTGGCCGCGGATCTGGATCTCGCCGGCCTGCCCCTGCGGGAGCTCCGCGCCGTTCGCATCGACGACCCGCATCTGCACGCCCTCGATCGGGGTACCGATCGAGCCCACCTTTCGCTCCCGGTGCGGATGGTTGAATGCGGCTGCCGGCGAGCTCTCGGAGAGCCCGTAACCCTCGAGAACTTCACAGCCGAAAGCCTTTTCGAAGTCGGCAAGAACCTGCACGGGCATCGCCGCACCGCCGGACACGCAGACCCGCAACGTGTTCGTCGCCTCGGGCGCGGCCTCCTCTGCCACGCTCAGCAGCGCCGAATACATCGTCGGCACACCTTCGAACACCGTGACGGCGTCCCGCTCGATCACCTCGAGCGCCTTGCGGGGGTCGAATCGAGGAATGAGCGTCAGCGTCGCACCGGACAGCACCGCTCCGTTGAGGCCGCAGGTGAGACCGAATACGTGAAACAACGGCAGGCAGCCCATCACCACGTCGTCGGGGCCGGTCTCGACCAGGGTGCGGACGCTGACCTCGGCGTTGCGGCCCAGGTTTCCGTGAGTGAGCATGGCGCCCTTGGGTTTACCGGTAGTGCCAGAGGTGTGCAGGATGACCGCGAGGTCATCGGAACCGCGTTCCACCGGCGACTCCTGTGCGGGCAGGTCGGCGATCAGGTCCATCAGTCCGGCGTCGTCGACAATCCAGCACTGCGAACCCGTTTCGTCGGCGCCGGCGCTGGCCTCGTCGGCGAACCCGGGCGTGGCGAACAACGCTTTCGCTCCGCTGTTGGACAGGTAGTAGGTCACCTCTCGCGCCTTGAGCAAGGGATTCATCGGGACCGCGACGGCGCCGCGGTAGATGATCCCGTAGAACGCGATGGCGAATGCGGGCGTGTTGGGCAGCATCACGCCGACCCGGTCCCCCGGTTCGATTCCGGCTTGCTCGAGCAGCGTCGCCACCCGAGCGGCTGCCGCGTCGAACTCGGCAAAAGTGAGTTGCAGGTCGTCGCAGCGCAATGCGACGCGATTGGGGTAGCGCTCTGCGGATGCGAAGAGATTGGTGCTCAAGCTGGTCATGGGATACCTCTGCGGAGTTGTCTGGGTTACTGCATCCAGCGTGATCCCGACCGCTCACCAGGGCAATGTCGGTGGGCACAACAACCTGGCCACCCCGGTGTGACAGCGCACAGCTGATTGGGGACTTCGTCAGCGGGAGCGGTCAGCATTGTTCGTGGCCCCACCGATCAGCGACCAACGTTGTCACCCGCGCTATCGACGCCGACTCGACTCGGTGAAAGACTTTGGGCCTGCGAAACACTGCAACTCCGAGTTCAATTTCTCGCCTTAGGACGGACATAACGTGAGCTCAGTTGATTACGGCGCGCTCGGGGAGCGAAATCGGACCCGTACTCTCTTCGGTCACGTCATGTGGTCGGTGGCCGCTACCGCCGGCCTGTTTGCGGTCGGCGCCTACTTGGGCCGCAACCTCGGCAACGGCCTGGCGTTCGTGTTCTACCTTCTGGCGTTCGGTTGCCTGATCGGCATGCGGTTCGCCATCCGTAGCTCCGCAACGTTGAGCATGACGCTGCTGTTGAGCGTTGGGCTGCTAATGGGGCTGGGGACGTCGCCGGCGTTGACCTACTACGCCGAGGCCGACCCCCAGGCGCTGTGGGAGGCGGGTGCGGCGACTGCTCTGTTCATCGCCGGCTGCGGCGCCTTCGGCTACGCCACCCGCACTGACTTGTCCGCCCTTGCCCGGGTCGGCTTTTGGGCCCTACTTGCGCTCATTGGATTCGGCGTCGTGTTGATCTTCGTCCACATTCCCGGCGGTGCACTCATCTACTCGATCCTCGGACTGGTCGTTTTCGCCGGCCTCACAATGGTCGACTTTCAACGGCTCCGCCGGTCGACAGATCTGGACTCTGGACCGCTTATCGCGGCATCGATCTTCCTCGATGCGCTCAACGTGTTCTCGTTCTTTCTCCAGCTTTTCGGTGGCAGGGGCCGAGACTGAGGGTCGCCGTTGCCGGCCAGCCGTTCTTCTGCGGCATGCTGGACCGCGACAGCGTCAAAGACGTTGCGAGCGAGACGTTTGCGAAAGTCAGGTTAGACCGAGTCAGAGTCTGCCGAGTTGGGCATCTTGGATCGCGACTACGCGATAAAGACGGCCGGCTCCGCCGATGAGCACCTCTACCCGGATCCTGATGGATTTGTTGTCGATACCCCGATGGGTCGCTATACCGGCGTTACCGAGATGATCGAGATGTCGAGCACACCCGGCGAATACAGGCATCCTTTGACTCCGTTGGGTTCGTGGCAACCAAGCTGGCTTTGACCGGGACTTGCCCAGCCAACTCCGTGTGCCGAAACCGCACACATCTGGTGGTGCGCCGGGCATAGGGTTTCGGGTTATGAGCGCGGTATCGCACGCCGGCGGTGTCCGGCACGGCGCCGAACCCGATCCGCACATTGTCGAGCTCGGCAAACTCATGCTGGCCCGCGCACCGGCATTGGGCGAAGCACTGGCGGATCGACTCTTTCGCGACGTCGACTTCTATCGCGACAGCAGCATCATCACCAAAGACCAGGTGCGTGCGACGTGCGAGGCAAACCTGACGTTCGTCTTCGACGCGCTTGCCGCACACGCGGACCTCGACGTCTCCCCCGCCGAACACACCGGGACGACCCGCGCTCTCGCCGGCGTGCCGCTGCCTGCTCTGATGACGGCCTACCGCATCGGCTTTCGATTCATGTGGGAGGAGACCCTCGCCGTCGCACGGGCCGCGAAAGTACCCACTGAGTCGATCCTGAACGCGACCGCGCGAGTTTTCCTCGCGCAGGACACCTTCACTCAGGCCATGGCCGACGCCTACCGCCAACAGCTGACCGCTCAGATCGTGGAGCGGGAGGAGGAACGGTCGGCGTTGGTCGAAGCGCTGCTGTCTCGGCGGATCACCGACAGCCAAAGCCTTTGGGAAGCAGCCGATTTGCTGCGTCTGCCCACCACTGGGCCATACGTCGTCGTCGCGGCCGAGCTGCCGGCCATCGGTAAATTGGGTTTGCCCGCCATCGAAAACAAGCTCGCCACCCGCGACATCCGATCGGCGTGGCGGTTGCTGCCGGACTTACACATCGGCATCGTGCACCTGCGGGTTCACGACACCGCCAACACGCTCACTTCGGTTCTGCGCCAGACCGCGACCGTCCGGGTCGGCATCAGTCCGCCGTTCGAAGATTTGGCCGAAACCAGTGAGGCGCTACGATTCGCCCGGCTGGCGGTCAGCGGGAAGGCCTCGGGCGATTCGCTGATCACGGTGTTCGACGACACCCCGCTGGCCGTCGCGGCGGTGAGCGCCCCTGAGGTCATGATGAAGATCAGGACCTCGGTGCTGCGACGACTGAAAGAACTGCCGGACACCGAATGCACGATTCTGCTCGACACGTTCCAAGCCTGGCTGCACGAGGGCGGCTCCGCCAACGACACCGCGACGAAGATCTACTGTCATCCCAACACCGTCCGCCATCGCCTTCGCCGTATCGAAGAACTGACCGGCCGCTCGCTGTCGCGGCCCCGGGACATCGCCGAACTCTGTCTGGCCTTCGAGGTCGAGCAGCGCCTGCCCTGACCGTGCCGGGTCACGCCGTCAGTCGACGGCGAACCAGGAATGCGCTGATCACGTCGACGACGCCGATCGCGATCAGCCAGCAGCCGGCGACCAGGGTGAGGATCGCGATCGAATCGAGTGGGGACATGATCAGCACCCCACCGCCGATCACGATGATCACCCCGGATAACACCTGCCAGCCGCGTGCGGGGATGTGATCGAAGGACAGCGCCGCGGCCAGCAGGGTGACCCCCCGGAACAGCCAGCCAATACCGATCCACAGGGCTAGCAGCAGGATCGATTCGAGTTTGTCGCGGAAGCAGAAGAAGCCCAGCACCAGCGTTACGACGCCGGTGAGGAACGACAGCACCCTCATCGCGGCGCCGGCATGGGTGCCGAACGCGGCGAACACGTACCCGAGTCCGGATACCACCAGGTAGATACCGAACAGGACACCCGCCACCCACAGTGTCTTGCCCGGCCAGGCCAGCACGATGACACCGAGGCTCACGCCGAGGAGGCCGATCAGGAGTAGCAACTGCCATGTATTACGAGCGAGTTGGTGCAGTGGACCTTCGAATACGGTCTTTTCGCTGGTTGTCATCCCAAGAAAATAGTCCGCAGCCGACGCAATGCGATTGTTCCCGGCGACACAAATAAGCGCCTCATCGAGGGGCCACGAACAATGCCCGGCTCGTCATCGCCAGCAGCCCGCATACAGCGGGGCCGCTTTGTCGCTTGAAGACAAGTGCGCGACGCAGTTTGGTTGGCCGAGGACATCGCTGCGTCGAGCTCGGCGGATTACCTTTCACGACGAACGCAAAGCCGCGATCCGAATCACCAGACATGACAACGTATTCCGACCAGAGAAAGAGCCAGAAATGATCGCCACCCTCCTGACCCTCGCCGCGATGCTCCTCTTCGTGCTGTTTCCCGCGCTCATCCCCGCCGCTGTGCATGTTGTTCACGCGCTTCGGAGCAGGCAGCCGGCCGGCCGGCTCGCGGCCGCCGCCGCTTGACGCTCACCAGCCATCGAGACCGCACCCCGCAGGGTGCGGTCTCGTTTTATTTCGGCTGCAGAACCGCCGGCCCGTACCAGTGACACGCGAGCAGCGCGAGTTCGACATCGAGCCGGTCGCCGCTGATCTCACGGCCCCGTCGTGTGACCGCGCGACCGACCCGGTACTTGACCGAGTTGAAATGCAGATTGAGTTCTTCCGCGGCGACCTTGTAGCTGGAGCCGCAACCCAGGAAGATTCGCAACGTCTCGCGCAGTCGGTTGTCGTTGTCGTCATCGATGGCGAGCCCGCCCAACACGGTGCCCACCCAATCCCGAATACCGGCGACATCATCACCGAGGCGCCCCACGACGGACAGGCCCGGGTCCGTCGCCGCAATCACCACGGGCTCCCGCTTGCCGATCATCGCGACGCGGTGCGCACTTTCGGCCTCGCGGTGTGATTGACGAAATCCCTCGACACCACAAGACATCGTCCCGATGGCCACACTCGGTGAATCCGTTCGGGCACAGGAGAATTCGCGAACCTTTTCGCCTGCCTCATCCGCCGACCCACGAAAGGGCAGCCACCCCCAACCGCAGCTCCGGTCGGCAGCAACGAAAAGCGGCGCGCCACCGGCGTTCGCCGCCTCACCCGCGTCGCGCAGAAATCGTTGCAGCCGACCCAGTTCGTTGCCGTCGGCGCCGGCGTCCGGGTACCACATGACCAGCGCCAAATGGTGCCACCTCAGCGGATAGCGGATCGACGTGGAGGCAGCGTCGGCGTCGACGGTCATGCCCGCGGCAAGCAGCTCCCGAACCCGCAAGGCGCGCAGGCTGTTCTGGTTTTCCAGCCAACGTTCGCGCTCGTCTTCGTAGACGACGACGACCTGCTGCGAAATCCAGTCGATGTACTCGAAGATCGTGCCGGACATCGCCTCGACGACCGCGTACCTGGTGTGCTCCGACGTGTCGATCAGGCGCACCTCGCCGAACACCAACTCGTTCATCAACTTCTGACCAAGCCGATAGGCGCGGACCAGAGCGTTGACGGGCACCCCGTATTGCGCCAATCGCCGGGCGTACTCGAACGCCGCTGTGGGGGCCTCGATGCGTTCGACGCCGATGCCGTGGCGCAGCGCGCGAAGAACTGTGTCGATATTTCCTTCGAGGCTGGGCCCGAGGAGTTCGGTTACCCGTTCATCGCCGCGCAACTCGGGGATTTTCGCGGCGAGGTAACTGTGCATGCCCGACGCCAATTCGGCCAGCCGATTATGCAGTCGTTCGGCGGTCTGGGCGACGTGGCGGCTGACCTCGACGTCGTTGCCGGCCTGCGCTTTTGTCACATCCACGACGGTAGACCTTGCGATTGTCTTCCGGAGACAACTCGGGCACACAAATTCGTCGCGCGACCACTGTTTTTGCGGTCAGCGCCATCCCTAATCTTGTCGCCACTACCCCGACCAATCGAACCCGGAAAGGAGCGACGCGAAATGGGATTTACCAAGCCCCACTTGCCCGACGTCGAACCGGACACGTTCCTGCAGAGGCCGCTGATGGACCGGATGCGGATCCTCGCGACCGAATGGGCCGAAAATGGCTTCGGCGCACCGCGGATGGTCCACACCATTTACATCGTGAAGCTGGTTTTATTCTTCGCGCTGGGCGGAATCACCATCGCCACGGCAACATCGGGGCTGCCCGCCTTCTGGCATGTCGCGCAATGGTGGAATCAGCCGATCTTCTACCAGAAGGTCATCCTGTGGACCGTGCTCCTCGAGGCGATCGGGGTGGCCGGCTCGTGGGGGCCGCTGGCCGGCAAGGTCAAGCCGATGACCGGCGGCATCCTGTTCTGGGCCAGGCCGGGAACCATCCGGCTGCGGCCGTGGAAGTGGGTCCCCTTCACCGACGGCGACCGCCGCTCCTGGTTCGACATCGCGGTGTACCTGGCATTGCTGGTGAGCCTGGCCGCGGCCCTGCTGTCACCAGGAGTACACAGCGACTCGCTCTCGAAAGCATTGCCGCACAACACGTCCGGAATGGTGGACCCCGCTCTGATGGTCGCGCCAATCGCGCTACTGGTGCTGATCGGCCTGCGGGACAAGACCATCTTCCTGGCCGCCCGCGGCGAGCAGTACCTGCCGGTCATGGTGACTTTCGCGGTGCTCCCGTTCGTCAACATGATCATCGCGTTGAAGATGGTGATTCTGGTGGTCTGGGTCGGCGCCGGCTTCTCGAAGTTCGGTAAGCACTTCTCCAGCGTGATACCGCCGATGGTCAGCAACACGATTTTCGCGCCGAAGTTTGTGCGCAAGGCGCACTACCGGGACTTCCCGAACAACCTGCTGCCGTCGCGGCTGGCGGACTTCATGGCACACGTCAACGGCACCACCGTCGAGATCGCGGCCCCGCTGGTCCTGTTCTTCTCCACGAACAAGTGGCTGACGCTAGCCGCGGCGCTGCTGATGGTGGGCTTTCACCTGTTCATCATTTCCACGTTCCCGCTTGCGGTACCGCTGGAGTGGAACGTGGTCTTCGCCTACACCACGGTCTTCTTGTTCCTCGGCTTCCCGAACTGGAATGGCTACGCTCCGTGGGATATGACACCGCCGTGGCTGGCCCTGGTCATAGCGGCCGCGCTGCTGTTCTTCCCGGTGCTGGGCAACCTGCGGCCGGAGAAGGTGTCCTTCCTACCCTCGATGCGGCAGTACGCCGGCAACTGGGCCTCGGCGGTGTGGGCGTTCGCACCAGGCGCCGAGGCGAAGCTCGACAGGGTCACCCGGTCGGCCGGCAACCAGGTCGACCAGTTTGTCGCTTTCGGTTACGAGCCGCACTGGGCGGAGATCACCTCGCAGCGGACCATCGCGTGGCGCACCATGCACAGCCAGGGCCGCGGTCTGTTCTCACTGCTGCTGACCCACCTGCCCGACGTCGACGCCCGCACCGTGCGTGAGGGCGAGTTCGTCTGCAATTCCCTGATCGGGTTCAACTTCGGCGACGGTCACCTGCACAACGCCGACCTGATTCGGGCCGTGCAGAGCGAGGCGGCCTTCGAGCCGGGTGAGTGCGTCATCGCCTGGGTCGAGTCGGAGGCCTTCCGCAGCGGTGTGCAGCACTACCAATTGATCGACGCCGCACTCGGGGTGATCGAGCGAGGCACCTGGAAGGTGGCCGACGCGGTCGCCGAGCAGCCGTGGCTGCCCAACGGCCCGATCCCGACTACCGTGGAATGGTCCCTGAGTGGCGGCGGGTCCGCCGCCCGACGGGATCAGGACCACGGGCACGGAGCGATGGCATGAAAACAGCAATAGTGGTCGGCGGGGGGCCCAACGGGCTCGCCGCCGCCCTCTCCCTCGCGGCCGAGGGCGTGGAGGTCACCGTCCTCGAAGCAGCCGACGAAGTCGGTGGTGGCGCCCGCAGCAGCGAGGCCATCCTTCCCGGCCTCCTGCACGATCATTGCTCGGCGATCCACCCGATGGCCGTCGGCTCGCAGTTTGTGAGCTCGTTCAAGCTGGACCGCTACGGACTGTCGTGGCGCTGGCCGGAGATCGACTGCGTTCACCCGCTGGACGACGGCAGCGCCGGGGTGCTGCACCGCTCGGTCGAGCAGACCGCGGCCGGCCTTGGTCGCGATGGATCTCGATGGCGGCGCGCGTTCGGTTACTCGGCCGCCCGGTTCGACGCGCTGAGCGAGGACATCATGGGGCCGTTGTTGCGGATCCCCAACCACCCGTTGATGCTGGCCCGGTTCGGGGCGCCGACCGTGCTTCCGGCGTCGACGTTCGCCCGCCTGTTTCGCACCCAGCAGGGGCGGGCACTGTTCGGAGGTGTTGCCGCGCATGCCTTTCGGCCATTGCACTACCCGATGACGTCGGCGATCGGGATGGGCATCATCACCGCCGGCCACCGGCACGGCTGGCCGGTCGCCGAAGGCGGGTCGCAGTCCATCACCAACGCGATGGTGGCCCGGCTGGGCGAACTGGGCGGCAAGATCGAGACCGGAGTTCGCGTTCAGACGGCATCGCAGCTGCCGCCCGCGGACATCACCATGTTCGACCTGGCGCCCGAGGCCGTCGCGGGCATCCTCGCTGATCGGCTGCCGCGCCGAGTTTCCCGTGCCTTCAGCAGGTTCCGTCGCGGCCCGGGCGCCTTCAAAGTCGACTTCGCGGTCGAGGGCGGAGTGCCGTGGACGAATCCGGACGCACGTCGGGCGGGCACGGTGCACGTGGTCGGCAATTATCGCGATCTGGCCGCCACCGAGCGGGATGTCCACGCCGGACGGATGCCTGAGCGGCCGTTCGTACTGGTCGGTCAGCAGTATCTGGCCGACCCGCAACGATCGGTTGGTGACGTGCACCCGGTTTGGGCCTATGCCCATGTGCCCAATGGCTTTTCAGGCGACGCGACAGCGGCGATCACGGCTCAGATCGAGCGGTTCGCCCCGGGCTTTCGTGAGCGCGTCGTCGGTCAAGCCGTCCGGACGACAACCCAATTCGCGTCCTACAATCCCAACTACGTCGGCGGCGACATCATGACCGGCTCCAAGGACATCCGCCAGCTGACCTTCGGACCGCGAACCACGCTGTCGCCGTACAGCATTGGAGTGCCAGGGATGTACATCTGCTCAGCGGCCACTCCCCCCGGACCGGGCGCCCACGGCATGTGCGGCGCCAACGCCGCGCAACGCGCACTCGGCTATCTGGCTCGGCAGCCGTAACGCCGAGATCTCATCGATGCACCCGCTTGGCAACGAAGTATTCGTCGGTTCGGTTGTGGTCGACGGTGTAACTGACCGCCGCCGTGAAGTTTTCCGAGTCATACCCCAGCCAGCGCTCGGTGCGCTGGCGCTCGAATTCGCTCCAGGACGCCACGGTAAACCGCTCGAGGAACAAGTCTGCCTGTTCGACGCTGTGATACAGCCGCCAACTGTGGCCGCCGGTTCGCAGCCGTGATCGCCTGACCCGGCTCATCGCCTCGACGAAGTCGTCCTGCTTCTCCTCCGAGACTCGGTAGCGGACGACTACCAGCACTGGCCCATCGTCGGGACACGGCTCGAACATGAGCATCGGTTCAGGCCAGGCAGTCGAGACATCGACGTTCAACTTCCCGGTGAGCGGCAGCAGCGGAAGGGCGACCACGCTGAGGGCAGCAACGCCCAGCGCCACCGCCGAGCACAGCAACGCGATGTGAAGTCCCGCCTGCGTGGCGACGGCACCCCAGGCATAGGCGCCGATTGCCTGCGCTCCGGTGGAGACCAGCAGATACACCGACAACGCACGGGCCCGAACCCATTGCGGCAACGTCAGCTGCGCCGCCGCGTTCAACGTTGCCAACGTGATCAGCCACGCCATCCCCGCCAACATCAGGACGGGGATCGCCGCAGCGAACGGCAGCCAGACGACCGCAAGCGGCGCAACCCCGTACGCGACGGCCGACACGGCCAGCAGCACGTTGTCTGACTCCCGCCGGCGTAGCGGGTCGGCGACGACGGCACCGAGTAGGGCGCCAAAACCGATGGCCCCCAGCGCCACACCGTAGCCGCCGGCTCCCAGGTGCCAGATGCGGGAGGCTGCCACGGGTAGCAGGGCCAACAGCGCCGAAGCCGGGAACAGGAACAACGCAGTGCGCAACAAAATCCTGCGGAAAATGAGACCGTTGTTCACGTAGAGCAATCCGCTGATGATGGCCTGGCCGAAGTGTTCTCGCTCGATCGGCGCGAGTTGCTTGGGCCGTTTCCACACCATCAGCGCGACGATGATTCCCGCGAACGACACTGCGTTGATCGCGAAGACAAATGCGGGGCCGGCGAATGCCACGACAATGCCACCGATTGCCGGTCCGATGGCCCGGGACGCGTTGCCCGAGACGCTGCCCAACATCGAAACGGCCGGTATCTGCTCGCGCGGGACAACCTCGGGCTGGATCGCCTGCCAGTCCGGTCCGGCGAGTGCGGACGCGCAGCCGATGGCCACGGTGAACATCAACAGCGACGTAGGGGTGAGGCGACCGAGGTATGTCACCACCGCCAGGGCCAGCGCAACCACTACGGCGTACGACTGCAGAAATATCAGCAACCGCCGCCGGTCGAATAGATCAGCGAGCGCACCGGCGAACAATCCGAAAAGCAGCGTCGGCCCGAGACTCGCCGTTTGGACCAGCGCGACGATGACGTCGGGGCTGTGCTTCTCGACCAAAAACCATTGGGCCGCAACGCTCTGCATGTAGGTCCCAATGTTGGAAGCGAACGATGCGATGAACAGGTTGCGGTAGATGCGATTGCGCAGCGGTGCCCATACCGACGGCCGCTCACCGTCCACCTGCTCAGCCTCGATCACCATCGAGATGATTCTGACATGAGGGCAACGCCGTTGGCGCACCGTGCCGGTGTGCTCGTGGCGGGGTTTTCAGTATTTTCAGTAGGTGTAAAACCCCTCGCCGGACTTGATGCCGAGTTTGCCCGCATCGACGTACGACTGCAGTAGATCGCGCGCGTGTGTCGGCAGATGCGGGAACACTTCGAGTGTAGTGATTTTCCACGTCGAGTGCAACGTCGAGGCCGACCAGATCCATCAATTGAAACGGCCCGGCCGGCGCACCCAAGTTGAGCTTGTACATCCCGTCGACGTCTTCCGGACGGGCCACTCCCTCGGCGACGACGGCCAGCGACTCGCGCTTGATCGCCGCCCACACCCGATTGAAGATGAAGCCGGTGCACTCCTTACGGGCTTCGAACGGGTAGACGCCGAACTCGGGCAGCACGGTCAGCAGGGTGTCGAGCAGGCCGCGGTCTGTTTCGCCGTCCGACATCAGGTCGAGGCCGTTCACCTCCGGCGGCATGTAGAAGTGCGTGTTGCACAACCGCGTCTTGTCGCGCACCTTTTCAGCCATCAGACGCGAGGGGTACGACGACGAGTTGGTCGCGAAGATGGTGCCCGGCGGGGCGGCCTGATCGATCTCGGCCCACAGCGGAATCTTGATCTCGAGTTTCTCGGGAGCCGACTCCACCGTCAGCCATGTGCCGTCCAGCGCTTCGGCGAGAGATGTCGTGGCATCCACGACGCCCGGTTCACCGAAGCCGCGATTCTCGATGACTCTCGGAAGGTTTTCGGCCACATACTGTTTCGCGGCTACCAGCTGCTCGTCGCGACGGGCGTAGATGCGCACGGTTCCGCCGCGGCTGGCGAACATCAACGCGATACGCCGCCCCAGTGTCCCCGCTCCGATCACCGCAACGGGACGATTCCGGATGTCGTCGAATGTGTATGTATAGGCACTCACACTCCGCATGCTAAGTCCCGGTGGTGCGCCCAGGACCGTCGCTGACCGACAAAGTTGCGCGGACCGTTGTTGACGACCGACAACTACAGCAGCGTGGCCTGTTCGGGCTGAGGCTCCGCCGGCTCCCATAACTCGGGGCCGTTGTTGCGAATGTTGTTGACCAGGGTCGAGATCTCCCGCACGTCGATGCCGTCGACGCTCGGCGGCGCGGCCAGGAAGTCGAGGTCGGCCGGCTCGTCGGGATCCAGCCAGCGATCCCACTCACCCTCGGGCACGATCAACGGCATCCGGTCGTGGATCTCGGCGAGCTCGCCGACCGCGTCGGTGGTGATGATCGTGCAACTCAACAATGGCGAATCGGACCGGCTGCCCGAGCTTTTCCATACGGACCACAACCCGGCCATGAACAACATCTCGCCGTCGGCGCGGTGCATGAAGAACGGTGTCTTGCGGGCCTTCTTTCGGAGTCGGTATCGGGGTTGGCGCGCCACTCGTAGTAGCCGTCCATCGGCACCAGGCAGCGTTTGGATTTGGCGCTGGTACGAAACGCCGGCGAGGTGGTGACCTTCTCAGCCCTGGCGTTGATCAGCAGCGGACCCTTGGATTCGGGCGCACCGTCGGCCCCCGCCTTTACCCACGGCGGGATCAATCCCCAGCGCATCGAGCGGACTCGCCGGGTGGGTTCGTCCTCGGGTTCGTCGTGGCGGCGCACCACGGTGGTGATGGTCGTCGTAGGCGCCACGTTGTAGTTCGGGTCCGCCCGACTCGGCAGTGTGCGCCGCCCGAGTTCATTGATCGCCTCGATCTTCTCGGCCAGCACCGCCGGGTCCGTCGTCACCGCGAATCGTCCGCACATGCCTTCTATGGTGCCCGCTCGGTTGGCGGCACGGCGACCCGCCGCGCCCGGCTTCGCCGCGCTTGCGATCGCCGGTGAGCAACAATGGAGCACGTGAGTACCTGGCCCGCCCCCTACACCTCGCGGCCGGTACATGCGACGGTGACGGTGCCCGGCTCGAAATCGCAGACCAACCGCGCATTGGTGCTCGCGGCCCTGGCCGCCCGCGATGGCGTCTCGACCATCAGCGGCGCCTTGCGCAGCCGCGACACCGACCTGATGATCGGCGCGCTGGAAGCGCTAGGGCTGCGGGTCGACGGGACTGCCGACGAACTCACGGTCAGCGGGACGATCGCACCGCCCCAAAATGCCCGCATCGACTGCGGCCTGGCCGGCACGGTGTTGCGGTTTGTCCCGCCACTGGCGGCCCTCGGCCTGCAAGCCGTCACGTTCGATGGCGACGAGCAGGCGCGGGTCCGGCCGATCGCACCGCTACTCGACGCGCTGCGCGGCCTGGGCGTCGACATCGACGGGGACGGCCTGCCGTTTCGGGTTCGCGGCGCCGGAAAGGTCGCGGGCGGCGCCGTCGACATCGACGCCTCGGCCTCCTCGCAGTTCGTCTCCGGGCTGCTGCTGGCCGGCCCGTCGTTCATCGACGGTCTGGCGGTCCAGCACATCGGCTCCTCACTGCCGTCGGCGCCGCACATCGCGATGACGGTGGCGATGCTGCGCCAGGCCGGCGTGGACGTCGACGACGCGACGCCTCATCGATGGCAGGTGCGACCGGGCCCGGTTGCCGCGGCACACTGGCACATCGAGCCGGACCTCTCGAATGCCGTCCCGTTCATCGCCGCGGCCGTGGTCAGCGGGGGCACCGTCCGCATCACCGGCTGGCCGGCGGCCAGCATCCAGCCCGCCGACGCCATCCTGAGTATCCTCGCGCAATTGAATTGTGTTGCCAAGCAGCATGATTCGTGCCTAGAGGTGCAAGGCCCCCGGTCCTACAACGGTTTTGACGTAAATCTGCGTGACGTCGGGGAGCTCACCCCCTCAGTGGCCGTGCTCGCGGCGCTGGCAGACCCGGGTTCGGTGTCCCGCCTGTCCGGCATCGCCCACCTGCGCGGCCACGAGACCGACCGACTGGCCGCGCTGAGCACCGAGATCAACCGATTGGGCGGCGACTGCCGCGAGACCGCCGACGGGCTCGAGATCACCGCGACACCGCTGCGGGCCGCCACCTGGCAGTCGTATGCCGATCACCGGATGGCGACGGCCGGCGCGATCGTGGGTCTGCGGGTCGTCGGTGTACAGGTGAATGACATCGAGACCACCGCCAAGACACTGCCGAATTTTCCGCGGATGTGGGCCGACATGCTCGAGGAGTCCGGCGGTTGAGGCCGGAGGACTACGACGAGTCCGACGTTAAGATCCGCTCCGGGAAAGGGTCCCGGCCGCGGACCAAAACCCGCCCGGAGCACGCCGACGCCGAGCGGGCGATGGTGGTCAGCGTCGACCGGGGCCGCTGGGGATGTGCGGTGGGCGGCGATATCGAGCACCGGGTCACCGCGATGCGGGCCCGCGAACTGGGACGCACATCGATCGTCGTCGGTGACGAGGTTGACATCGTCGGCGACCTGTCCGGCCGGCACGACACCTTGGCCCGCATCGTGCGGCGCGGCCCGCGGCGAACTCTGTTGCGGCGCACCGCGGATGACACCGATCCCACCGAGCGGGTTGTGGTCGCCAACGCCGATCAACTGCTGGTCGTGGTGGCGCTGGCCGACCCGCCGCCGCGCACCGGGCTGGTCGACCGGACGCTCATCGCCGCCTACACGGGAGGCTTGGTTCCTATCCTGTGTCTGACCAAGACCGATCTCGCCCCCGCCGCCCCGTTCGCCGAGCAGTTCGCCGACCTCGATCTCACTGTGGTCACCGCGGGCCGTGACGACCCGTTGGAGGCGGTGGCGCATCTGCTCGTCGGCAAAATCACCGTGCTACTGGGCCATTCCGGTGTGGGCAAGTCGACGCTGGTGAATCGCCTTGTCCCCGAAGCGCATCGAGCCGTCGGCGAAGTGACCGACATCGGCCGCGGGCGGCACACCTCGACGCAGTCGGTGGCTTTCCCCTTTGACGCCGGACGTCAGAGCGGCTGGGTGATCGACACCCCGGGGATCCGCTCGTTCGGGCTGGCCCACATCAAGCCCGACGACGTGATAGTCGCGTTCTCCGACCTGGCCGAGGCGATCGAAGAATGCCCGCGTGGCTGCGGGCATCTGGGGCCACCCGCCGATCCCGAATGCGCGCTGGACGCTTTGACCGGGCCGGCCGCCCGTCGTGTCGCCGCGGCGCGCCGACTGCTGGCCGCGATGCGCGAGTCCGCGTAGCGGTCAGCCCCACCGAAGATCACATCCACCAGTCCATGCACGTCCTGCGCGCGGTGGATGGCGCCCGTTGGCCGGAGGTAAATGCGCAGTTCCAACATATCGGTATTTGGTACCGAAAGTATGGAATCGTCTTGACTGAATAACTTCCGGTATGCTGAGCTCAATCTGAGATCAGGCTTGGCTTCTCCTAAGTTTACTAACAGACCGACGGAAGCCCAGGGGAAAGAGGAATTCTGATGAGGCGCGCAACACGCACTCGGCATGCTGGCAGTCGGATTGGGTATCGCGGCAGCGGTGGGCGCCGCGCCAGGTATCGCCTCCGCCGACACCACCACCGTCGACCCTGCGGCCATCGACCTGTCGGCTTTCGACCCGTCGGCGCTGATCGCCGACTCCACGTCAGGGATTCCCGGCCTGAATCTGGCCATCTCCTTCGACGGTTCCACGCTGTTCCAGTCAGGCGATGCGACCGCCTATTCGGGCCCAGGTGACTTTGCGGTCGCCTACGGCGACGGCAGCGAGGCCGTATCCGGCGGGACCGGGGAACAGGCAATTGGCGACTACGCCTTCGCTGACGGCACCAATAGCGAGGCTTTCGCCGGCCTCGGCAATTTCGACTCGGCCGCGGCCATCGGCACCGGCAGCTCGGCCAACGCCGGCGCGGGCAATGGCGACATTGCCTTCGCCAACGGCACCGACACCACGGCTAATGCCGGCGGCGAATCCACCCCGGGCGTCGACACCGCTGTCATCGCAGGCAACGACAGCTATGCGTTTGCCATCGGCAACAATGACTTCGCCGATGCCGGAACGGGTGTGGCGGGCACTACCACCGCCACCGGCGACATTGCCAGTGTCTTCGGCGACAGCAGCCAGGCCTACGCGGACACGGGTAACTTCAACCTCGCGGAAATTCTCGGCAGCAGCAGCGAGGCCTTCGCCGGAACGGGCAACTACGACTTCGCCGGAGTCCTGGGCGAAATGCTCACCGCGAGCGCGACCGGGGCCAGCAACCTGTTCGACTTCATGCCGGCCTTCTGACCTCGCCGCGGCGTCAGCCCTCCGCCTGCGAGCGGACCCACTCCAGGTTGGCCTGCATGTTCTGCCGCCATTCGGCCAGCCGATTGGAGACGATCCGGGCCTCCTTGTCCGGCATCGCCACGATTGCCGGGGTCAGGCCCGACGGGCCGGGACCCATCCGGCCCCACTGCCGGATGAGCACGCCGTCGCTGGTCGGTTCGACCTCGAACGCCCACGACGCGCTGGCACCGTCGGGTCCGATCGACGTTGTAGACCCAGCGACGCTGATCCTCGACCTCGACCACCTCGCACACCGTCGACCAGTCACCGAACGCTTCGTGCTTGCTGCGTCCATGGAAACGCGCGCCGACCTCGACACCGGTCGCGCCGTCGAGCCAGTCGACGCCTTGCAGTTCCGACGAGCAATGCGTCGGCAGATTGATATCGGTCACCAGCGCCCATGCCGTGGGGACGTCACACCGAACGCGCTGCGTCACTTCGACTGTGGGTAGGTCGCGGTAGCGCATGCTGGTTAGCATGCCACTCATGAAGGTCGGCGCAATGATCGAACCCAGACTGCCGGGTGCCCTCGAGTTCGCGGTGGCCGCGGAACGGATCGGTGTCACGTCGCTGTGGATCCCCGAGGTGTGGGGCTACGACGCGCTGACCGGTCTGGCCTTCCTGGCCGCCAAGACGTCGTCGATACGGCTCGGAACGTTTGTCGTGCAACTGGGTTCGCGCAGTCCAGCGCTGCTGGCGACGTCGGCTTTGAGTCTGCAGGAGCTATCGGCGGGCCGGTTCATCCTGGGCGTCGGCACGTCGGGACCACGGGTCATGGAGGGCTGGCATGGCGTCCGCTTCCGTAAGCCGGTGCAGACCACTCGGGAAACGATCGAGATCATCCGCACGGTCAGCCGTGGTGAGCGCCTCGAGCATGCCGGTGAGATTTACCCGTTGCCGCTGCCGGACAGCCGCGGTGCGGCGCTCAAGCCGATGGTGCGCCCCGACCACGTGCCGGTGTACATCGCGTCGATGGGCCCAAAGAATCTGGAGTTGACCGGCGAGGCGGCCGACGGCTGGCTGGGCAACGCGTTCATCCCCGAAGCGGCCGAGGTGTTCTTGGGCCCGTTGCGCGACGGCGCGCAGCGGGCCGGGCGCACGCTCGACGAACTCGACCTGGTCGCGCCCGTCGCGGTCGAGTTCCACGACGATCAAGCGTCCGGCGACGCGGCCGCCCGCCGGCACGCCGACGGGTATGCGTTCACGATCGGCGCCATGGGTGCCGGCGCGGGGACCAGCAACAACTTCTACAGTCAAGCGTTCGGCCGGCTGGGCTACGCCGACGAAGTCGCCACGGTCGCGGAGTTGTGGCAGGCGGGCAACCGTGACGAGGCCCGCCGCATGGTGCCGCTTGATCTCGGCAAACTGACGAATCTGCTTGGCACCGAAGAGGTTATCGCGGAGCGCGTAGACCGCTATCGGGCGGCCGGCATTACCACGCTGTTGGCGAAGCTCGAGGGTGACCACGAGCAGCAGCTGGCGACCCTGCAGCGCCTGGTCGCGATCGCCGAACGGGCCTAGAACCGCATCATCGGTAGCGGGCGCAGTGGATGCCGCACGGCGTAGCCGGTCAGGCCTTTGGCCAGGAAAAGGTGAAAACCGTTGTACGGCAACGTGTTGACGGCCGCCCGGATGGCCGCTCGCCCGATCCCGTGCCGGAGCACGCCATGGCTGACGTCGATGAGGTCGGCTTGGCGAAACGTCTCGGTGACCCGATCGTCAAGAGGACGTAGCCGGTGATGCTCGGTGACCAGCGCACGCAGTTGGTCGACGTCGGCGATGCCGAACTCGCCGGCATATGCCGCAGCGAGATCGGCCGACGGCGCCAGGTAGTCGAGGGTGCCGGCCGTCCAGATGCCCAGGTCGTGGGTCGCCCAGGCCAGCGCCGCGGCGTCGGGGATCGAAAAGCCAAGCAGCAGCTGGTGATACGTGAGGCACCGGTAGACGTGGTTGCGATACGCCGGCAGGTCATCGCCTAATGCATCGCGATGCCGGTCCAGCACGGTATCGACAATCGGGTGCTCGGCGACAACGTCCACCGCGCTGAGTATAGGGGCCGGCCTAGGCGGCGAGGTCGTCCCGTCCAGGCGTTTGCTCGTTACCGGCGGCCCGCTTGACGCGCCGCCAACCCCGCACGGTGGCGATCGCGGTCTTCAGGCCGCGGCGGCGCCCGGTCGACGGGTCGGTGCTGCCGGCGAAACCGGGTTCCAGTTGGGCGAACATCGACTCGCTACGCGTCTCCGGCGCATTGTCGGCGGTGTCGCGCAGGTACTTGTCCGGCAGCGACAACTTGGCGATGGTCCGCCACGTCTTGCCGTATTGCACCAGGAATGAGCCTGTGGTGTAGGGCAAGTCGTACTTATCGCACAGCTCGCGGACCCGCACCCTGATCTCTGGGTATCTGTTGCTGGGCAGATCCGGGAACAGATGGTGTTCGATCTGGTGGGACAGGCTGCCGCTCATGAACCGCAGTGCCGGCCCGGCGTCGAAGTTGGCACTGCCCAGCATCTGGCGCAGATACCACTGGCCCTTCGTCTCGCCGATCATGTCGGTTTTGGTGAATTTCTCAGCGCCGTCGGGGAAATGGCCGCAGAAGATCACCGCGTTGGACCACACGTTGCGGATGAGGTTGGCCACCGCGTTGGCCTTCAGCGTCGACTTGAACGAGGCACCGGGCGACACCGCCGTCAGCGCGGGGAACGCAATGTAGTCCTTGAATACCTGACGACCGGCCTTGCCGAGGAACTCGTCGACGCGTTCGCGAGCGTCATCGTTGTCCATCCTCCGCATGACGATCTTGCCGATCTCCACGTGCTGCAGGCCAACACCCCACTCGAAGCCCAGTGCCAACAGAGTGTTGAAAAACAGGTTGAGCAGGTTGAAGCGGTGCCAGGGATGGTCGCGGGTTACCCGCAACACCCCGTAGCCGACGTCGTCGTCCATCCCAAGGATGTTGGTGTACTTGTGGTGCACGAAGTTGTGGGTGTAGCGCCAGTGCTTGGACGACCCGGCCATATCCCACTCCCATGAGGAGGAGTGAATCTCGGGGTCGTTCATCCAGTCCCACTGGCCGTGCATGACGTTGTGGCCGATCTCCATGTTCTCGACGATCTTGGCCATACCGAGGGTCGCGGTGCCCGCCCACCACGCCGACCGGCGCTTACTGAAAGCCAGCATCAGTCGGCCGGCAATCTCGAGCGCGCGCTGCGCGGCAATGGTTCGGTGGATGTAGCGAGCATCGCTCTCGCCACGGGAGTCTTCAATGTCTCGGCGGACGGCATCCAGTTCGATGCCCAGGTTTTCGATGTCGGCGTCCGTCAGATGCGTAAAGACATCGAGGTCAGTGATCGCCATCGTGTGTTTTGCCTTCCTGCAGATTGCAGTTCCAGACCTACGCTATCGTAACCTACGAAAGCGTAGGTTACCAGTCGGTAACTCTTAGACGTCGAGTGTGCAATCGCCGGATGCAGCGGAAATGCAGGTCTGGACGCGGGTTCCGGGCTCGCGCTCCATGCCGTTTCGAAGGTCGCGAACGTGACCCTCCACCAGGCTGACCACGCACGACTGGCAGATCCCCATTCGGCAGCCGAATGGCATCCGGACGCCCTGCTGCTCACCGGCGTCCATCAGCGACGTCGCCGCGTCGGCCACCGCGCTCTTTCCGCTCTTGGCGAACGTGACGGTCCCACCTTGGCCGGCCGGCGCCGCTTTGGACACCGCGAACCGCTCGAGGTGCAGGTGGTCCTTGACATCGGCCGCCGACCAGGCCTGCTCGGCGGAGTTGAGCATGGCTTCGGGTCCGCAAGCCCAGGTCTGCCGTTCACGCCAGTCCGGCACCTCGTCGTCGAGCTGGGAGAAATCCAGCCGCCCGTGATCGCGGGTCGCCCGCAGCCGCAGCCGGTATCCGGGTTGATCGCGGACCAGCCGCTCGAGCTCCGAGCTGAACATCACATCGTCGGCCGTCGGCGCCGAATGCAGGTGGATCACGTCGGTGATCTGATGGCGTCGGACCAACGTGCGCAGCATCGACATCACCGGCGTGATGCCCGAGCCGGCGGTGATGAACAGCACGGCCGGCGGCGCAGGATCGGGTAGCACGAAATTGCCCTGCGGCGCGGCCAACCGCACGATCGTCCCCGGCATCACCCCGTCGACCAGGTGACTGGACAGGAAGCCCTCGGGCATCGCCTTCACGGTGATGGTGACCGTCCGCGCGCCGCGATGCGGACTGGACGTCAAAGAATACGAGCGCCACCGCCAGCGACCGTCGACGAGCAGCCCGATGCCCAGGTACTGACCTGGCGCGTAGTCGAAGCTGAAGCCCCAGCCGGGCTTGATGACCAGGGTCGCGGAGTCGCGGGTCTCCCGCCGTACCTCGAGAATTCGGCCGCGCAACTCCCGCGCCGACCAGAGCGGATTGGCAAGGCGGGTGTAATCGTCGGGCAGCAATGGCGTGGTGATGCGGTGGGCGAGTTTACGCAGCGCATACCAGCCGGGGTGAGTGTCCACTCCGGCAAGGGTAACGGGCACGGTTTCAATGCCGTTAGCGGTGACCTTGGCGATCTTGTGGTCCATTGGGTGAACTCCTGCCTTAACCAGACAAACCTACGGTACCGTAACCTACGGCACCGTAGCCAGGTTTGATTCCCGGTTTCTCCGCACGCCGCATTGCGGCATGCATCATCGCCGGGCGGCCTAAAGCAGCTCGAGCAGGAACGGCAACTCTTGGGCGGCGTACCAGGCCAGGTCGTAATCCTGGGCGTCCCCCACAGTCAGCTCGGCGTCCTCATCGCCCAGATCCGCGGCGTCAATCACCTCGACCGCCGCCTTGACGTGTGCTTCCGCGGCGGCGCTGTCGACGAACGCGGCGACTACCTCATCGGTGGTCACCGGGCCGCCGATTCGCACCACCGCGTCGTCGAGATCGGGGCGCAATGTGACATCGCTGACATCGGCGACCAGCACCGCGCGTCGCGGCGGCAGCGCGGCCCCCTGGTCGTCGTCTTCTGCGGCGCCGGCGAGCAGTCGCAGCGACGCCAGCGCAGCCTCATGCAGTGCGACTTCGCCGAGCTCGTCGTCGTCGCCTTCGGCGTAGGCCTCGCGCAGTTTGGGTGTCACCGCGAAGGCGGTGCCGCTGACGGGTCGCAGCGCACCGTCGGTGACGAGTTGCTGCAGCATGGCCAGCGTCACCGGAATGTAAATGCGCATCAGTAAGCGGTTATCCAGCTTTCTCCAGGTGAGCCATCAACGTTGCCACATGATCATCCACATACGTCGACAACTCGCGCGGCGGGCGTACGTAGTTTCCGCTGACCTCGCGATGAGTGGGTAGTTTGACCTTCGGCCGCTCCACCTCGCGATAGTCGATGGTGGACAGCAAATGCGCCATCATGTTCAACCGGGCATGTTTCTTGACGTCCGACTCGACGACAAACCACGGGCTGCCGGGTGTGTCGGTGTGCACCATCATCTCGTCTTTGGCGCGCGAATAGTCTTCCCAGCGATTCAGCGACTCCACATCCATCGGGCTCAATTTCCATTGCCGCACAGGGTCATTCAGCCTCCCTTTGAAGCGGCGCAGCTGTTCGTCGTCGGAGACCGAGAACCAGTATTTGCGCAGCAGGATCCCTTCTTCGATGAGCATCTGCTCGAAGATCGGGGTTTGCCGCAGAAAGAGCGCGTGCTCCTGGGGGGTACAGAATCCCATGACTTTCTCGACGCCGGCCCGGTTGTACCAGGAGCGGTCGAACAGCACGATCTCACCCTTGGCAGGCAGTTGCGCGATGTATCGCTGGTAATACCACTGCCCACGTTCGCGGTCATTCGGGGCGGGCAGCGCAGCGATTCGCACGATGCGGGGATTGAGATATTCGGTGATGCGCTTGATCGTCCCGCCCTTGCCCGCGCCGTCGCGGCCTTCGAAGATCACCACGACCCGGGCGCCGGAGAACTTCACCCACTCTTGCAGTTTGACGAATTCCGTTTGCAGCCGGAATATTTCGGCCTCGTAGGCATCATTGGGAATCTTGGACGGCGAGGTCTTCTGACCTTTCGCGCCCGGCTTTTTAGCTTGCTTCGATTTGGCTGAGGAGTCTTTAGCCGATCCGTTGTTGGTCATGCTTACGAATCGTAAGGCCGTGAGCTGCTTCTTTCTCGGCGAGAGATTGCTTTACTGCGCGGCTTCCAGTAATTCTTCGAGCGATTCGGCCAGCAATGCCGGCAACATGTCGACGTCGCTCATCGCGTCCCGATCGGCGTTGATGCCGAAATACAACAGGCCGTTGTAGGACGTCACGCCGATCGCCAGCACCTGGTTGTTCAGTAGTGGTGGCACCGCGTAGGTCTCGAGCAACTTCGCGCCGGCGACATACATCTGCGTTTGCGCGCCCGGCGCATTGGTGATCAACAGGTTGAACAGCCGCGGCGACAAACTGGTTGCGACGCGAATTCCCATGGCGTGCAGGGTCGGTGGCGCAAAGCCGGACAGCGTAGCGATGGTGCGGGCGTCGACCAGGCTGGCCGCGGTCGGATTGGTTTCGGTGGCGTGGGCGATCTGCGACAGCCGCACCACGGCGTTGCCCTCGCCGACCGGCAGGTCAACCAGGAACGGCGCGACCTGGCTGATGGCCTGGCCGCGGTTCGACGAGTCGAAGGCCTCGTATACCGGCAGCGGCGCCATCGCCCGAACGGTCGCGGTCGGCGCCGGCGGCTCGCCGCGGGACGACAGCCAATTGCGCAGCGCACCGGTGACCACGGCCAGAACCACGTCGTTGACGTCGCAGTTGTACCGCGATCGGATGACCCGATAGTCGTCGAGCCGTCCGCACGCCACCGTGTAGCGCCGGTTGCGCGACACGGTGGAGTTCAGCAGGCTGCGTGGGGCGTTGCCGCGTGTCAGCGTCCGGGCGACGTCGAACAGCCGGCGGCCGGCGTCCAGCACCTGTCCGGAGTTGGTGAGCAGATCGACGACCCCGCTGTGCACGGCCTTCATCTGCGCCTGGGGGCGGGTGGCCCAGTCACCGATGGCGCCTGCCAACAGCCGCACGGTGCCGGGTTCGCGGCCCGGCACCCAGATGTCTTCGATGAACGGCGGCGGGCGGCGATTGCGGTCGGCGATGACGTGGCTGATCTCGACGGCGCCCATGCCGTTGATCAGCGCCTGATGCGACTTGGTGTACAGCGCTAGCCGGTTCTTGGCCAAACCCTCGACCAGGTACATCTCCCAGAGCGGTCGCGACCTGTCCAGCGGCCGGGCCGCCAGCCGGCCGATCAGCTCGTGAAGTTGTTCGTCGCTGCCCGGCGACGGCAGCGCGGAGCGCCGGACGTGAAAGGTGATGTCGAAGTCACGATCGTCGACCCAGACCGGCCTGGCCAGCCGCATCGTGACCTCGCGGACCTTCTGTCGGTAGCGCGGCACCTTCGGCAACTGGCGCTCGACGGTGGCCAGCATCGTCTCGTAGCTCAACCCGGCGCGCGGCTGCCGCAGGATCGACAGCGTGCCGACGTAGAGCGGCGTCGCCGAGTTCTCCAGCTGGTAGAAGGAGTCGTCCGAAGCGGACAACCGGGTCACGTCGCCCCTCCCCCTTACGTCCCTTGCGAATTGGTTCTCTCGACCAATATGCCGCAACGCTATCCACCCGCCGCGGCTCCGCACAGCGCGAATACGCAAAAGCAACCGTTGTGCGATGATCCTCACACTCGTCTGCAACTCTCCAGCAGGCCAGCATGCATGGCCCCTCACATCTCGCGGGAGAGTTCAGTGTCGACCGGTTCCCATCCATCGGATACAGGCTCGTCGGACGGCGAGTCGTTCGCGGTCAGCCCCCTCCTCGACTGTGAGCCGCCGGCCCGCGACGTCCGGCAGTGCCGGCCCCCGTCGACGACCACGTTGCGAAAACGCAATACTCACGCGCCCCCGCGGCAGCCATCAGAGCTTGCGATGTCCTTGCCGATGCGGCAGGCGGCGGGCTTCGCCGACGCGGCCCTGCGCCGGGTGCTGGAAGTCATCGACCGCCGCCGCCCGATCGCCCAGCTGAACGGCTTGCTGGCCGCCGGGCTCGTCGACTCGGTGCTGTCGGCCAATCGCCTGATCGGCAACCCGGGCGGGGTGGCGGTGCTACGCCGGGTGCGACTGCAGCCAGCAGGTCTGACCGCGGCCGAGGTGTTCGGCAGCTACAGCCGTGGGCAGCGCATGCACGCCATTGCCTGCCGCATCGAGCAGTTCGCCGGTCGCTGGCAGGTGGTCGCGCTGCACATCGGCTAGCGGGCGCCCAGTGCGCTAGCGCCGTTTGGGCTTGGAGTGCCTGCCCTGTCGACGGGCGGCCTCGCGTCGCTCGCGCCGCGTGCCGCCGCCCGCGCCCGCCGGCGAGTTGTCCCCGTTGCCGTGCACCTGCGCCGACCCGTCCTCGGCCGGCCCGGTGTAAGTCAGCGCGGGCGCCTCGTTGTCAATGCCCTTGGCGCGCAAGGCGGGTGCCGGCTCGCGGGCCGCACCGCCCTGCTGCTGCGCACCGGCCGCGGCTGCGGTGGCGAACTCGGCCAGACCCTCTGGCTCCTGCCCCATCTCCAAGACCGGAGAGACCTGCTGCGGCGGTACCGCCTCGACCGCGACGTTGAACAAGAACCCGACGGACTCTTCTTTGAGGCCGTCGAGCATCCCGGCGAACATGTCGAAACCTTCCCGCTGGTACTCGACCAACGGGTCGCGCTGAGCCATCGCACGCAGGCCGATGCCTTCTTTGAGGTAGTCCATCTCGTAGAGATGCTCACGCCATTTGCGGTCGATCACGTTGAGCAGCACGTTGCGCTCCAGCTGCCGCATCGCGCCCTCGCCGGCCAACTCTTCGAGTTCGGCTTCGCGCTTGGCGTAGGCACGGTCGGCGTCCTCGACGAGCGCGTCCAGCAGCTCCTCGCGGGTCAGCTCGCCGGGCTCTCCGACGGCGTCGGAGTCGATCAGCGTGTGGTGATCGATACCGACCGGATAGAGCGTCTTGAGGGCTTCCCAGAGCTTCTCCAGGTCCCAGTCCTCGGCGTAACCCGTGGCGGTCGCGCCGTCGACGTAGGCGGTGATCACGGCGACGAGCATCTCGTGGGCCTGCTGCTGCAGGTTCTCGCCCTCCAGGATGCGTCGACGTTCGGCGTAGATGACCTTGCGCTGCTGGTTCATCACCTCGTCGTATTTGAGGACGTTCTTTCGGACCTCGAAGTTCTGCTGCTCGACCTGGGTCTGGGCACTCTTGATCGCCCGGGTCACCATCTTGGCTTCGATCGGCACGTCGTCCGGCAGATTCAGCCTGGTCAACAGCGACTCCAGCGCGGCGCCGTTGAAGCGCCGCATCAACTCGTCGCCCAGCGACAGATAAAACCGGGATTCACCCGGGTCACCCTGGCGGCCCGAGCGGCCGCGCAGCTGGTTGTCGATACGGCGTGACTCGTGCCGCTCGGTGCCCAGCACGTAGAGCCCGCCGGCTTCGATGACTTCCTTGGCCTCGGAGGCGGCCTCGGCTTTGACGATCGGTAGCTCCTCATGCCAGGCCGCGTCGTACTCGTCGCCGTTTTCGACGGGGTCCAGGCCCCGGGCCCGCAGCCGCAGGTCGGTGAGGAAGTCGACGTTGCCGCCCAGCACGATGTCGGTACCGCGGCCGGCCATGTTGGTGGCGACCGTGATGGCGCCGCGGCGGCCCGCCTCGGCGATGATCCCGGCTTCCTGCTCGTGGTACTTCGCGTTAAGGACGTTGTGCGGAATGCGCCGCTTCTGGAACTGGCGCGACAGGTACTCCGAGCGCTCCACGCTGGTGGTACCGATCAGCACCGGCTGGCCCTTTTCGTAACGCTCGCTGACGTCATCGACGACGGCGATGTACTTGGCTTCCTCGGTCTTGTAGATCAGGTCGGTCTGGTCGGCGCGGACCATTTCCTTGTTGGTCGGGATCGGCACCACGCCCAACTTGTAGATCTCGTGCAGCTCGGCGGCCTCGGTCTCGGCGGTACCGGTCATGCCCGAGAGCTTGTCGTAGAGCCGGAAGTAGTTCTGCAGCGTGATGGTGGCCAGCGTCTGGTTCTCGGCCTTGATCTCGACGCGCTCCTTGGCCTCGATGGCCTGGTGCATGCCCTCGTTGTAGCGGCGTCCGACCAGTGTGCGGCCGGTGAACTCGTCGACGATGATCACGTCGCCGTCTTTCACGATGTAGTCCTTGTCGCGGGCGAACAGCTCCTTGGCTTTCAGCGCGTTGTTGAGGTAATTGACCAGTGGCGAGTTGGCGGCCTCGTAGAGGTTGTCGATGCCGAGCTGATCCTCGACGAACTCGACGCCGAGCTCGTGCACACCGATGGTGCGCTTGCGGATGTCGACCTCGTAGTGGGTGTCCTTCTCCATCAGCGGGGCCAGCCGGGCGAACTCGCCGTACCAGTTCGACGCGCCGTCGGCGGGCCCGGAGATGATCAGCGGGGTGCGGGCCTCGTCGATCAGGATCGAGTCGACCTCGTCGACGACGGCAAAGTTGTGACCTCTCTGGACGCAGTCGTCCAGGGAGTGGGCCATGTTGTCGCGCAGGTAGTCGAAGCCGAATTCGTTGTTGGTGCCGTAGGTGATGTCGGCGGCGTAGGCGACGCGGCGCTCATCGGGCGTCATGTGAGCGAGGATCACGCCGACGTCCAGGCCGAGGAAGCGGTGCACCCGGCCCATCCATTCGCTGTCACGTTTGGCCAGGTAGTCGTTGACCGTGACGATGTGCACGCCCTTGCCACCGATGCCGTTGAGGTAGGCCGGCATCACCGAGGTCAGGGTCTTGCCCTCACCGGTCTTCATCTCAGCGACGTTGCCGAAGTGCAGCGCAGCCGCACCCATCAACTGCACGTCGAACGGACGCTGGTCGAGCACCCGCCACGCGCCCTCGCGGGCCACCGCGAACGCCTCGGGGAGCAGGTCGTCGAGGCTCTCGCCGTCGGCGTGCCGTTTCCTGAACTCCGCGGTCTTGGCCCGCAGTTCGGCGTCAGTGAGCTTCTCGATGTCGTCGGACAGGGTGTTGATGTACTCAGCCACCCGCTTGAGGCGCTTGACCGTGCGACCTTCACCAAGGCGCAACAACCTATCCAGCACCACTTAAATCCCCTAGGTCCTCTTTGGATCAGACGTCTTCGGCGTCCCCCATCCTAGGTGACGAGCAAGCTGAACCCTTTTACGTCAGGCCAGGCGAATCAGACCGTAGTCGTACGCGTGCCGCCGGTAGACCACCGTGGGCCGTTCCGTTTGGCTGTCGTAGAACAGGAAGAAGTCGTGGCCGACGAGTTCCATCTGATACAGCGCGTCGTCGACGGACATCGGTTTGGCCTCGTGCTCCTTGGTGCGCACGACCCGGCCGGGCTGATGATGTCCATTGGTGCCGTCAGGGTCGCCGAAGTGCGGAGTCTCGATGTCGTCGAACGTCGAGTCGGGTTGCGGGACGACGGCGGTGGCGGCAGCCAGTGACACCGGGGTCTTGTCGCCGTAGTGGACCTTGCGGCGATCCTTCACGCGGCGCAGGCGGCCTTCCAATTTGGCGACCGCGGCCTCCAGGGCGGCATAGAAGCTGTCGGCGCAGGCTTCGCCCCGGACTACCGGCCCGCGACCGCGAGCGGTGATCTCGACGTGTTGGCAGGACTTGCGCTGGCGACGGTTGCGTTCGTGGTCGAGTTCGACGTCGAACAGATAGACGGTTCGGTCGAGACGCTCGAGTCGGGCGAGTTTCTGCGAGACGTAGACGCGGAAGTGGTCAGGGATTTCGACGTTGCGCCCCTTGACGACGACCTCGGCGCTCGCGGTCGGTTCGTGCTCGTCGATGTCAATCGGAGGTTCAGCCAGCAGCTGTCCGGAATCCACGGTTTGCCTTGACATACTTGACAACTCGCCTTCTCTCGCGTTGCACGCAACTAAGCGCGCCCGGCTATGGATGCACGCGCCGACGGGGTTGTCAGAATTGGATTGGCCGCCCGCCGATGCAAGGTGTCGAAAACTCACCCCCTACCTCGACGGTGGCGCCTCGAGCTGCGTTATGCGCTGCGTCAAGGCGTTTGTGGTGCTTGTTCCCGACGGTAGACCGTCCACAGGTGAGGTGCCAGCGTTTCGGTGCACCCGTTGCGAGTTCTTCACAAACGCTCACGCTGCCGCTAGCGCCAGCACAGCTGAGACCCGCGCCCCGGCTGCCTGCAGCATCCGCACCGACTCGCGGGCGGTGGCGCCGGTCGTGACGATGTCATCGACCAGCAGTAGCTCGCCGTCGGCCGGCAGGCAGCGGCGGCCGCGCGTCAGCATTACTCGGCCGGCGATATTGCGTTCGCGCGCGGCGCTGTTCAGCCCGGCCGAGTCGCGCGCCCACGGCTTCATCCGCAATGCGCGGACGACCGTGATGTCTGGATGGCCGGTTGTCGCCAGTGTGACGATCCGGGTCACCGGGTCTCCCCCGCGCCGGCGCGCCGACCAGGCGCGGGTCGGCGCCGGGACGATGGTGAACGGCACGTCGAGCAGACCCCACAGCAGTAACCGATGCAGGCCCAAGGCCAGCGAACGGGACAGCGGCGTCAGCAGGTCCGCCCGGCCACGGTCTTTCACCCCGACGATCGCGCGCCGTCTCGCCCCGGCGTAGCGGCCGAGCGCGAACACCGGCACCTGCGGGTCGATCCGCGGCGTGACCACCCGCGGCGCGTGGGGATCCATCGCGAGTTCGTCGGCGCAGGCCGCACACCATCGGGTCGACGGCGCCCCGCAGCCGCCGCACTCCAGCGGCAGTACAAGATCCAGCACAGTCAGCAAGTGTGCCGATACGGCACCGACAACTACCCGGTGGGGCCAGCCGGCCCCACCGGGTAGACGCCCCGCTATCAGGGAAGCAAAGCCGAGATGTCGAAGACATTGGCGAATTCCACGCCGATGTCAGTAAAGATAGTGTTGGCGTCTGCCCCCAGTAAGCCGAAATCAGCGTCAATCACTCCGAGTTGGTCGGACAATCCAGTCAAACCGCTCAGATCGCCGGCCTGGTCAGCCGTGGCGAACGTTTGGTCAGCTGTGAGAATCCCCTGGAATGCATCGGTAAGTTGCGTATCGGCGGCGCTCAGGTCCGCTTGGTCAGCTGCGGGCAAGCCGGATTGCAGTGACTCCTGGGCGGCGAGCAGTGCCGACGTCCGAGTCGGTCTGCAGCGATTCCTGGCCGGTCAGAAGTGAGCTTCCTCGGCGTCGAGCGACGCCGTAGGGGCCCCGTCCAGCACTGAAGTGGCTTGGGTCAAATCCATGCCGGCTTGGCCCAACACGTCAGCACTGCCGTCGGCGTGAGCGTTTGCGGCCTCGGAAAGGCCGAGAATCGCGGCGGCCGCGACAGCACCGGCACTCATGCCGAGGGCGATGCGCCAGCGGCGGGCCTGGCGAATGAGTGGTTGGTTGCGGTGGGTAGTCATGAAGACTCCGATCTTTCCTGGGCGTCAAACACGTTGGGAGCGTTGATTACTCGACCAACGTTAGGAAAGCGACCGGGCCCTTACTAGCCGGGGCACGCACGCCTCTGGCCAGATTGCGCAGCCTGGGATTGACTAAGCAGTGCGGCGCAACGTCTTTGCCGGCGGCTCGCGGTAGCGGGCGGCGTGGGCCGCGGCGAACCTGCCGAGATTGGTGAAGCCCCAATCGTATGCAACCGACGCCACTGTGACTACCGACGGGTCCGAGTCGATCAAGGTCTGATGCGCCCGGCGCAACCGCACCTCACGCAAATACGACATCGGCGACATACCGAGATGACGCTTGAAACCTTGCTGTAGCGAACGGACACTCATCTGGCTGCGAGCGGCGATCGACGACAATGTCAACGGCAACTGTGCTTCCGCTTCGATGACATCGACTGCTATTCGAATTGCGCGAGGCGTCAGCGAGCGTTCCCGTCCCATCAGAGCGTCGCGTTGGGAATGCTCGGCGGCCAACAAGAATCCGCGCACCAGGGTGTCGATGAACGGCATTCCGACCAGTGGTTGATGGATCAAGCCGTCGGGATGGAAAAACTGCTCCGCGAACAGCACCAGCATATTGAGCCAACTTTGGGCCGATGCTGTGTGGACTGGCATCAGCGGTGCGAAGTCGGGTTGCGACCTCAGCTGCTCGGCCCAGTGCATCACCGAGCGCGTCCTCAACGGCGTGACGGGCCATCTTTAAAAGAAGTATTTCGGTGCCCGCGTCCCATTGCAGCCCGGAAAGTCCCCTCTGGCGCGTACACAGCCGCAGTGCCAGCACCGCCGCCGGCAGGCAACCCCCGATGTTTTCCCGCTGCGCGGCCCGACCGCACTAGAAACACTCGATAGGTGCTGCACACGTCGCCGCAATCGATGGATGTGTCGGCACCGAAAACGACGTCCTGAAGGGTCACTGGACCCATCCGACCCACCCGTTGGGTCGTCGAAAACGAGTCCGGATCAGTCAGCAAGTTCAGGTGGGGCCGGTCACAGCCGCACAACTCGACGTAATTGGTCGAACTCCTGTCACCGGGGTCCAGACATGCAGATCCGGGCGTGCTGCCGTCATTCGTTCCGTCACAATCTCGCCCCTCTCACCGTCCCCAGCTAACTTCTACTACGTCCCGGTCAGTCGAGCAGGTTCACGTGATGTTCGCCACGGCCGTCTCAGCAGCGCCGAAACCACTATCTCCGGCCGCTCAGCCGCCACAATACTTGTGCGGCTTTGCTACCAGCTGTGGGAATCGCCGGAGGTCACTGGGCACGATCGCGAGCTTCGGCGTTGCACGCTGTCGGTCAGCCTGCGGAACTCACTTGAGCCGCGGGAACGACCAGTCCGCAAAGGCAGCCTCGCGACCGACAGCCTCACCATAAAGCGCAGTATCGAAATCTCTAAAACCATTTCACGACAGCGGGTTTCGATAAGACGAAATTGCCTCGGAGTCGACGACCACCACGCCGTCGCCTTCTAACCGGATCCAGCCCTGATTCTCGAGATCGCCCAATGCATTACGAACCACCTCGGGCGAGACGCCGACAAGGAGGGAGAAGTCTTCCATCGTCATCTCGTGCTCGATCCGTACCACTTCACCTTCGCGGCGGCCAAACCGTCTTTGCAACAACGACAGTCGGCTCGCAACACGGCCTAGAACATCTGCGGAAGCGAAATCTGTCAGGGCGTCCGTCATCTCTTTCGCCCTCCGCGCGAAAAGGCGCAGCGTGCGGGCACTCAACTCTGGACACTCGGCCATCCAGCTGAGCAACTGTCCGCGTTCAATCGGCACGGCCAGAACTTCGGTAAGCGCAGTCAACCGCGTTTCACGTGCGACTGGCTCGAAAAGCGATACCACGCCAAAGATTTCGTGGCGGCCCAGGACGGCCAGCAGGAGTTCACAACCATCCCGCCGGCAGATCGAGGCCTTCACCTTGCCGGACATGATCACGTAGAGACGACCGCCGTCGTCGCCGCCGGTGGCGATCACGTGCCCGGCCGGGAAGCGCACCGGCTTCAGCTGCCTGCACCACCGAGTCAGTGCGGCAGGGTCGCTTTTGTTGACGATCCCGGATGCAACAAGCGCCCGTCGCACATCGATAGACCGTGGCGGCGTCGTCGCGGGCACTCGGCTGATCACTCCGCCAACGCTAGGCAGCTTGCTGCAGACGTACTAGCCACCGCGCGCAGCGTCGTGGCCGGATTGCGCGACTCAGCCGGGCATTACCGGCATCGCGCCGCCGGCCATGAACGGCGGGACGTCCAACCAGCCCTGAACGCCCTCGGCGCCGGAGATCGACAGCTGCATCACGCCGCGCGGATCTGCGACGTACACCGTCGACGGGTTGGCCGCGATCACCCCGACCGGCTGCTGCAGATTGCCGGTCGGCGCATCGGAGTTCACGCCGTCGATGTTGACGTAGGACACCGGGTGCTCGGCGTCGTTGCGGCTCACCGCGATGTCTTCGTCGGTGCGCCAGGCCAACGACACCACCGAGGATCCCAACCCGAACCCGAGCCGCCGCGGATACGTCAACGCGAACTGGCCGCCCTGGGTCTGCTCGACGCTAGAGCAGATCACCTGCCCGTTGATCGCCATCGCCGCGCGGGTCCCGTCGCGGGACAGCTGCAACTCGGCGATCACTCCGGGGAAGCGGCTGGACACCGCGGCGGAGTCGACCGGTAGGCGCGCCGGCTGGCCCGAGGCGGTCTCCTGAATGGCACGCAGCACGGTGTTGCCGTCCGAGACCACCCACACCGCGTCGTCCAGCGACCAGGTCGGCCGCGAAAGGGTATGCCCGTCAGCGGCTTCGGTCGCCTCGCCGCCGAGATCACCGATCCACAACGATGACGCCATGTCGGGGGCGCCCGGCCGTTGCACCACCACTGAGGCCGCCTGATGCCCGTTGCGCGACAGCGCTGCCGCGGCTTGGTCGGTGGCCCGTCCGAAGGCGCCCGGCACCGGGTCGGAGCGCTGGCCGTCGAGGGCCACCACCCGTCCACCGATCAGCGCGTGCACCCCGGCGGCCGCACCCTCGGCCACGCCCGGGTCGGTGGCGGCGACATCGGTGGTGTTCCACCCGTCGGCGAAGCGCTCGTCGAGCGAGGCGCCGTCGGCCTTGATCACGTACGGGCCCTTGATGTCCGCCCGTGCCAGTGTCCAGATGATCTGCGCGGCAACCAATTGTCTGCTGCGCGGGTCGGCGACGGTCAGCAACTCCAGGTCGATTCGGGCGCCGCCGTAGCCGCGGCCGACACCGCTCTTGCCGCCGTCGGCGCGGGTCACCGGGCCGCGCAGCCGCACAGGTGGCGTCAGCATGTTGTGCACGCTTTTCGCCATCTCCGGCCGCGGGCCGGCGATCAGCTTGGACACCAGTTCGGTCGCCAGCTGGTCGCGATCGGACACCGCGACGTAGCGCGGGTCCGGCACCATCGTCTTGCCGGTCGGGTCGGAGAAATACAGCGTGTTGCGCTTGTAGGTGGCCTGGAATTGCTGCCAGTCCAGGAACACTCCGTCGGGCAGCTTGTCGATGCGCCACCCACCCGGCGTCTTGACCAATTCGATCGGGCCGGGATCAGGCAACTGCCCCTCGGCGGTCTCGAACACGCCCATGTCCGACAGCGAACCGAGGACCTCGGCCCGCATTGACACGGAAACCCTTTCGGCGCTGTGGGTTTCGACGAACACCACGTGGTCGATCAGCAGCGCGCTACCGGCGTCGTCCCACTTGTTGGATGCCGTCTGGGTGAGGAACTGCCGGGCGGCCAGGTGCCGGTTGGCCGGATCGGCGGTGGCCTTGAGGAATTCGCGCAGCAGCACGTCGGGATCCATGCCGGGGGTCGGCTTGGGCAGGTTCGCCGGCGCCGGCCGGTCGACGGTGCCGATGGCCTGCGGCGCCGATCCGTTCGGCACACCCGCGCAGCCCGCCAGCACCGCGGCCAACGCGAACAGCAATGCGGCCAGTCTTTGGCGCATCACACGCCCCGCTCGGCGTGCTCACGCTGACGGGATGGGTGCTCATTGCGCTCCGGGGCAACAGGTTTCATCGGCAGCGGGCTGGTGGTCACCTTATGCCCGCGGATCAGTGGAAGGGTGAGCCGGAAGCAGGCGCCGTTGCCGGGTTCCCCCCAGGCTTCCAGCCGCCCCTGGTGCAGTCGGGCGTCTTCGACGCTGATCGCCAGCCCCAGACCCGTCCCGCCGGACCGGCGCACCCGCGACGGATCCGAGCGCCAGAATCGGCTGAACACCAGCTTCTCCTCGCCGGGCCGCAGCCCGACGCCGTAATCACGGACAGTGACCGCGACGGTGTCTTCGTCGTAGCCCATCCGGATCCGAACCGGCTTGTGTTCGGCATGGTCGATCGCATTGGCGATCAGGTTGCGCAAAATGCGCTCGACCCGACGTGGATCGACCTCGGCGATGACGTCCTCTTCCGGCATGTCCACGATCATCTGCACGCCCGCATCCTCGGCCAGATGCCCGACATTGCCCAGCGCGCTGTTGACGGTAGTCCGCAGATCGGTTGCCTCAACCGACAATTCGGCGACACCCGCGTCGTGGCGGGAGATTTCCAGCAGATCGCTGAGCAGCGACTCGAACCGGTCCAGCTCGTTGACCATCAGCTCGGTGGACCGCTGCAGCGCGGGGTCGAGATCCTCGCTGTGGTCGTAGATGAGGTCGGCGGCCATCCGCACCGTGGTCAGCGGGGTACGCAGTTCGTGGCTGACGTCGGAGGTGAACCGGCGTTGCAGGTTGCCGAACTCCTCGAGCTGGGCGATCTGACGCGACAGGCTTTCGGCCATGTCGTTGAACGACACCGCCAGCCGGGCCATGTCGTCCTCGCCGCGGATCGGGATTCGTTCGGACAGATGGCCGTCGGCGAATCGCTCCGCGGTCCGCGCCGCCGCCCGCACTGGGACCACCACCTGACGGGTGACCATCCAGGCGATCCCGGCCAGCAGCACCATCAGCACCACACCGCCGGTGGCCATGGTTCCGCGAACCAACGCGATCGTGCTCTGCTCGTTGCCCAGCGGGAACACCAGGTACAGCTCCAGATTGTTCACCCGTGACGTGGTCGGAGTCCCGATGACCAGCGCCGGCCCCGAGAAGCCTTCGGTGTGCACCGTCGCGTACTGATAGGCCACCTGCCCGGCCTTCACGAATTCCCGTAGCGAATCCGGCAATTGGTCGACCGGCCCTGCCGAGGCGGCCGGGCGCGGACCCTGACCGGGCACCACCAGCACGGCGTCGAAAGCACCGGCCAGTCCGGCGCCGGAGGTGGGATCGGTCTTAGACGTCAGTGTGTTGCGGGCCAGTTGCAGGCTGCTGTCCAGCGAGCGGGCCTCTTCGCCGCTGACGATCCCGCTGACCGTGCTGCGGGCGCGCTCGATCTGCTCAGTGGCGGCGCGAAGCTTGACGTCCAATACGCGGTTGGTGACCTGGCTGGTCAGCACGAAGCCCAGCGCCAAGATCACGGTCAGCGACATTCCGAGAGTCAGCGCGACAACCCGCAGCTGCAAGGACCGGCGCCACGCCACGCCAAGAGCACGACCCAACGTGCCCATACCCCGCATGACCGGGCCGGACCGACCAGAACGACCACGAAAACGTGGCCTCGACCCCCAGATCACCCGCGCCGCTCCCGCCTATCGCGACGCTCTGCTCCAACTGTGCCGCTCCTCAGCCTGGCGCCGCTCATGCGGCGCACGGTCCGGTCGCAGGCACAGATCACGGAGGTCCGGCCTTGTAACCCACTCCTCGAACGGTCAGTACAACGGTCGGGTTCTCGGGGTCTTTTTCGACCTTGGCCCGCAGACGCTGGACGTGCACGTTCACCAAACGGGTGTCCGCGGGGTGACGATATCCCCAGACCTGTTCGAGCAGCACATCACGAGTAAACACCTGACGCGGTTTGCGCGCCAACGCCACGAGCAGGTCGAACTCCAGCGGCGTCAGCGAGATCTGCTCGCCGTTGCGGGTGACCTTGTGGGCGGGCACGTCGATCTCCACGTCCGCAATCGAGAGCATCTCGGCCGGCTCGTCTTCGTTGCGCCGCAACCGCGCCCGAACCCGGGCGACCAGTTCCTTCGGCTTGAACGGCTTCATGATGTAGTCGTCGGCTCCCGACTCCAGCCCGAGCACCACGTCGACGGTGTCGGTCTTGGCCGTGAGCATCACGATCGGGACCCCGGAGTCGGCGCGCAGCACCCGGCATACGTCGATGCCGTTCATGCCCGGCAGCATCAAGTCCAGCAACACCAGGTCGGGCCGCAGTTCGCGCACGGCGGTCAACGCCTGGGTGCCGTCACCGATGGAGGCGGTGTCGAAACCTTCCCCCCGCAGCACAATGGTCAGCATCTCGGCCAGCGACGCGTCGTCGTCAACCACGAGAATCCTTTGCCTCATGTTGTCCATGGTGTCACCAGAACGCGACAAAATGGGGCTGCCACACGCGTGTTTCGTGCACCTATTACCACAGCCATGTCACAACGGGGGTGCGGCTAGGCCAATAACCGGGCCGCGAGCCCGCCCGGAACGACCGTCTCGTCGACCACCAGCCAGCGTCCGCCCCAGTTCGCCGCGGCCAGTTCGGCGTATACGGCGCCCGTCCGCTGCTGCAGTCCGGCGTCGCGTTCGTAGGCATCCCGCTCCCGTGCGGCGTCCACGCTCGCCCGGTGCCGGGCCCGCTGATCAGCGAGTTCGGCCGAGACCCCGAGCAGGATCTGCCAATCCGGCGCCGGCAACCGCAGCCGGTCGTATTCGATCTCGCGCACCCAGCCAACCGCCTCGCCGTCGGCCCGCTGGTGCAGGCGCGCGGCGCTGTAGGCGGCGTTGGATGCCACGTAGCGATCCAGGATCACCACGTCGTGCCCGCGACACAGATCGCGGATCTGATCGGCCCCGCCGGCGCGGTCGAGGGCGAACAGCATCGCCATCGCGTACACCGAGGACGCCAGGTCACCGTGCCGGCCGTGCAGCGCCTCGGCCGCCACGTCGGCGATCACCGACTGCCCGTACCGCGGGAACGCCAGGGTGGCCACCGATCTGCCGGCGGTTTCGAACGCCGCGCGCAGGCCGTCTGTCAGCGTCCGTTTGCCGGCGCCGTCGACCCCCTCGATAGCAATCAGCACGGCGCGAGCCTAGTCGCGCCGTGCTGATTGTGACGTTGCAGCCGTGGTCGACGCTGAGGGTGACTGTGTCGTCACGCTCGGCGCCAACACGGACTCAGTAGCGGTAGTGGTCCGGCTTGTACGGGCCGTCCACGTCGACGCCGATGTACTCGGCCTGGTCCTTGGAGAGCTTGGTCAGCTCGCCACCCAGTGCCTCCACGTGGATGCGGGCCACCTTCTCGTCGAGGTGCTTGGGCAGCCGGTAGACCTCGTTGTCGTACTCGTCGTTCTTGGTCCACAGCTCGATCTGGGCGATGACCTGGTTGGAGAAGCTGTTGCTCATCACGAACGACGGGTGGCCCGTCGCGTTACCCAGGTTCAGCAGCCGGCCCTCGGACAGCAGGATGATCGACTTGCCGGTGTCCGGGAAGGTCCACAGGTCCACCTGCGGGCGGATGTTGGTCTTGGTCGCGCCCGACTTCTCCAACCTCGAAACCTGGATCTCGTTGTCGAAGTGGCCGATGTTCCCGAGGATGGCCTTGTCCTTCATCGCCTTGATGTGCTCGAGGGTGATGATGTCCTTGTTACCGGTGGTCGTGATGATGATGTCGGCCTCGCCGATCACGTCCTCGACCCGCTTGACGTCGTAACCCTCCATCAGCGCCTGCAGGGCGTTGATCGGGTCGATCTCGGTGACGGTCACCCGCGCACCTTGGCCGGCCAGCGAGTCCACCGAGCCCTTGCCGACGTCGCCGTAGCCGCAGATCAGCACCTTCTTGCCGCCGATCAGCACGTCGGTGCCGCGGTTGATGCCGTCGATCAGCGAGTGGCGGCAGCCGTACTTGTTGTCGAACTTGGACTTGGTCACCGAGTCGTTGACGTTGATCGCCGGGAATGCGAGCTCGCCGGCAGCAGCGAACTGGTAGAGCCGCAGCACGCCGGTGGTGGTCTCCTCGGAGACACCCTTGATCGACGCGGCGATCTTGGTCCACTTGTCCTTGTCGGTCTCGAAGCGCTTGCGCAGCAGATTCAGGAACACCCGGTGCTCAGCGGAATCGTCTTCCTCATCGGGCGGGACCACGCCGGCCTTCTCGTACTGCGCGCCACGCAGCACCAGCATGGTGGCGTCGCCGCCGTCGTCCAGGATCATGTTGGCCGGCTCGCCGGGCCAGGTCAGAATCTGCTCGGCGGCCCACCAGTACTCCTCGAGGGTCTCGCCCTTCCACGCGAACACCGGCACACCCTGCGGCTTCTCGGGGGTCCCGTGCGGGCCGACGACCACCGCGGCGGCGGCGTGGTCCTGGGTGGAGAAGATGTTGCAGCTTGCCCAGCGAACTTCGGCACCGAGACTCGTGAGCGTCTCGATCAGCACCGCAGTCTGCACGGTCATGTGCAGCGAACCCGAGACCCGGGCGCCCTTGAGCGGCTGGACGTCGTGGTATTCGCGACGCAGCGACATCAGACCCGGCATTTCCTGCTCGGAGAGCTCGATGTCGCGGCGACCGTAGTCGGCCAACGACAGGTCGGCCACCTTGAAGTCGAGCCCGTTCACCACGTCGGCGGTCAGCTGCTGTTCGGTCGTCGTCATTTACTACCCATTCCTGTATTAACTAATTAGCTTGGTTACATATTAATCGCGACGCGTCCTCGGCCGCGATTTGAGGTCAGTCGGCAACACCAAGCCTATTATTCGGCTTCGCCGCCCTCGTCGGTGGTCCCATCCCGGACGTCCGACTGAAAGTCCTCCCTCAGCTCACCGTAACGCTCGGCGGCCGGCGTCATGAGTCGTGCCAGGTCAGCAGCAACATCGTGGTCGGCCTCCGGCGGCATCGACACGTAGCTCATCGCCAACCGCACGATCGCACGCGCGATCATCCCTGAATCGGCCTCGCTGGCACGCATCCAGCTGTCCATGAACGACGACGTCAGGCGCGCCGAGCAATGCGAGATGATCGGCCCGCTGTCGGTGGTGATGATCTGCAGCAGATCCGGTTTGGCAGCGCCGGTGAGCAGCGAGATCACCAGCGGGTCGGCCGCCGAGTCGGCGAAGAACGCCCGAAAGCCCTGCAAGAAAGCGGCATAGACGTCGCCGACGTTGGCGTAGATGGCGCCTTCGACGGCGTCCACCAGTCGGTCGGCCAGCCGCAGCGCATAACCCTGGGCCAGGCCCTGCCGCGACCCGAATTCGTTGTAGATGGTCTGGCGGCTGATACCGGCGGCCCGGGCCACGTCGGCCAGCGTGATCGCCGACCAGTCGCGGCTACCCAGCAGCTCGCGCATCGCGTCGAGCACCGAATCACGCAACAGGGCCCGCGACGCCTCGGCGTACGGGACCCTTCGCATACGCGCGACCCTAACGCCTAGACCGCCGCGATTGCGTATCGCGGCGGTCGGCGTTGTCACGCTGTAAGACGTCACGAGCGGGCGACTTCGACCATCTCGAAGTCCGACTTGGCGGCGCCACAATCCGGGCAGCTCCAGTCGTCGGGGATGTCGTCCCAGCGGGTGCCGGGGGCGATGCCGTCCTCCGGCCAGCCCTTCGCTTCGTCGTACTCGAAGCCGCACTGCACGCAGACGAAGAGTTTGTAGGCGCTCATTTCACTACCTCCATCAATTGTCCGAATCAAGCTTGTCACGGGCCGGGTAGCTCCACCCCTCGAGGAGCCCTCCCGGCGGTCCCCATTGGGAACCCTTCCCGCGCGGTACTTTTGGATTAAGTCGCCGCGCCGTAGCGGGCCATGACCTTCTTGCGCAACCGTGGCTGCACATTGATCCGGGTGATGTCGCCGTCGTAGTGCTCGAGCACCCGGTGGTCCATCAGCTTTCGCCACAGCGGCGGGAAGTAGGTCACGCCGATCAGCGCCGCGTAGCCGCTCGGCAGGTTCGGCGACCCGTCCATGCTGCGCAGCGTCTGGTAGCGCCGGGTCGGGTTGGCGTGGTGATCGCTATGCCGTTGCAGGTGGTACAGGAACAGATTGGTGACGATGTGGTCTGAGTTCCAGCTGTGCTCGGGCGTGCAACGCTCGTATCGGCCGTTGTCGTTCTTGTGCCGTAGCAGGCCGTAGTGCTCGAGGTAGTTGACCGATTCCAGCAGGCTGAAGCCGAAGACCGCCTGGATGAACAGGAACGGGATCAGCGCCGGGCCGAACACGGCGATCAGCGCGCCCCACAACACCGCAGTCATCAGCCAGGCATTGATGACGTCGTTGGACAGGTAGGTCTTGGGGTTCCACGGGCTGCCGCCCTGCCGGCGTATCCGCTGGGCCTCCAGCCGCCAGGCCGACTTCGCACTGCCAAAGACGCTGCGCGGCAAGAACTCCCAGAAGGTCTCACCGAACCGGGCCGATGCGGGGTCTTCCGGTGTCGCCACCCGGACGTGGTGGCCACGGTTGTGCTCGATGTAGAAGTGGCCGTAGCCGGTCTGCGCCAGGGTGATCTTGGACAGCCAGCGCTCCAGGGACTCCTTCTTGTGCCCCATCTCGTGCGCGGTGTTGATGCCGACGCCGCCCAGCGCGCCCACCGACAACGCGAGTCCGATCTTGGCCGGCCAGCTCAACGGCCCGTCGTACCCCAGCCAGCTCAGGTTCGACGCGGTGAACAGGTATGCGCCCAGAACCAGGCTGACGAACTGAAACGGGATGAAGGCGTAGGTGCAGTAGCGGTAGTACTTGTCGTTCTCCAGCCACTCCATCGCCTGGTCGGGCGGATTCTGGCCGTCGGCGCCGTATCGCAGGTCAAGGGCCGGGAGCAGGACGTAGAGCAGGATCGGTCCGATCCAGAACAGCACCTGCGACGCGGTCTGCCAGCTGGCCTGATTCATCGCCCAGACGAACGGCAGGATCACCAGTAGCAGCGTCGGGACGATCAGTCCCATCAGCCATAGGTAGCGCTTCCTGTCTTGCCATACCTTCGCGCTCGGACCTAATGCAGCGGTCATATCGCCAACCTCCTTGTGAGCCATCACACCTTGAGATTGGACATTAGCGCTTTCTGCGTCCCTTGTCTAGACACAGAGGTATGTTTTGTAAACGAGATGGGCTTAGCGCAGGTCTACGTCTCCTCCATCGCGACGGGCCATCATGCGACCGCGCCGTAGCGAGCCAGTAACTTGTCGCGCAGCCTCGGTTGCATGTTGACCCGGGTGATGTCGCCGCCGTAGTGCTCGAGCACCCGATGGTCCATCAGCCAGCGCCACAGCGGCGGGAAGTAGGTCACGCCGATGAGCGGCCCGTAGCCGCACGGCAGATTCGGTGCGCCGTCCATGCTGCGCAGCGTCTGATAGCGCCGGGTCGGGTTGGCATGGTGGTCGCTGTGCCGTTGCAGGTGGTACAGCAACAAGTTGGTGACGAGGTGATCGGAGTTCCAGCTGTGTTCCGGGGTGCAGCGCTCATAGCGGCCGTTGTCTTTCTTCTGGCGCATGAGTCCGTAGTGCTCGAGGTAGTTAACCGCTTCCAGCAGGCTGATGCCGAACGCCGCCTGGATGAGCAGGAACGGGATCACCGCCGGGCCGCACAACGCGATCAGCGCGGCCCACAACACGACGGTCATCAGCCAGGCGTTGAGGGCGTCGTTGATCAGGTAGGTCTTCGGGTTCCACGGGTTGCCGCCCCGCCGACGTATCCGTTGGGCCTCCAGCCGCAGCGCCGACCGAAGGCTGCCAATGACGCTGCGCGGCAAGAACTCCCAGTACGTCTCACCAAACCGGGCCGACGACGGGTCTTCCGGCGTCGCCACTCGGACGTGGTGGCCGCGGTTGTGCTCGATGTAAAAGTGGCCGTAGCCGGTCGGTGCCAGGGAGATCTTGGACAGCCAGCGCTCCACGGACTCCCTCTTGTGCCCCAGCTCGTGCGCGGTGTTGATGCCGACTCCGCCCAGTGCGCCTATCGACAGGGCCAGACCGATCTTGGCCGGCCAGCCCATCGGGCCGTCTTGACCCAACCAGCTCAGGTTCGGCGCGGTGAACGTCATCGCGGCGACCGTCACGCTGAGGTATTGCAACGGGACGAACGCGTAGGTGCAGAGGCGGTAGTACTTGTCGTTCTCCAGCCACTGCACCGCCTCGTCGGGCGGGTTCTGCCCGTCGGCGCCGAATCGCAGGTCCAGCGCGGGCATTAACACGTACAGCAGGATCGGCCCGATCCAGAACAGCACTTGGGAGGCGGGGTACCAGCCCAACTGATTCATCACCCAAATGAACGGGGTGACGGTGAGGACCAGCGTTGGGAAGACCAATCCCATCAGCCAGAGACGGCGCTTCTTGTCCTGCCACTCGATCGTGTTGTCGGTGGATCCTGCTGTCATATCGCTAGCCCTCCGGGCGACTTGCATGACCTCGAAGCGCGAGGAGACGATCTAGCGCCTCGAGTGATCTTGATTAGCGATATTAAGTTGAACAACCGCCACTTTCAAATCGAGATATTACCCAGTTGGACATCACCTTTGACATTGTCAACCCGCCTGGCCTGCAGCGAGTTCCGGCGTCCATAGCTGAAGTAGATCGCGATTCCGATGACCATCCACACGCCGAAGCGCACCCAGGTGATGACGGTTAAGTTGACCATAAGCCAGACGCACGCGCACACCGAAGCGATCGGCAGCGCCGGCACCCACGGCGCGCGGAACCCACGGGGCAGATCCGGACGGGTTCGGCGCAGAACGATGACGCCGGCCGACACCAGCAGGAACGCGAACAAGGTGCCGACGTTGACCATTTCTTCGAGCTTGTCGGCGCGAAACACTGCGGCGGTCGCGCCGACCATCATCGCGACCAGCACCGTGATGCGCACCGGCGTGCCATGCGAACCGGTCTTGGCCAGCCGTCGCGGCAATAACCCGTCGCGCGCCATCGCGAACAACACCCGGCATCCACCGAGCAGAAGCACCATCACCACCGTGGTCAATCCCGCCAGCGCGCCGATCGAGATGATCCCCGAGGCCCAGTGCACGCCGTTCGCCGCGAACGCGGTGGCGAGGTTGGCGTGCTGGCCGCCGGGGGTGGTCTTGAGTTGGGTGTAGGACACCATCCCGGACAGCACCACGGACACCGCCACATAGAGCACCGTTACGATGCCGAGCGTCGCGAGAATGCCCCGGGGAACGTCGCGCTGCGGATTCTTGGTCTCCTCGGCCATGGTGGCGACGATGTCGAATCCGATGAACGCGAAGAACACGATGGAGGCGCCGGCCAGCACGCCGTACCAGCCGTAGTGGCTGCTGTGCGCACCAGTGAACATCGACAACAGCGACTGATTGATGCCGCTGCCGGAGCGGTCGGCCTCGGGCTGCGGAATGAACGGCGAGTAGTTCGCGGTCTTGATGTAGAAGGAACCGACGACGATCACCAGCAACACCACGGCGACCTTGACGGCTGTCACCACCATGGAGAACTGCGACGATAACCTGGTGCCCAACATCAGCAGGGTAGCCACCAGCGCCACGATCAGCAGCGCCCCCCAGTCCAGCTCGACGGAGCCGAAACTGATTGTGCTGCTTGCTAATCCGAATACGGTCTGCAGATAGCTCGACCAGCCTTTGGCAACCACCGCGCCACCGATCGCCAGCTCCAGGACCAGGTTCCACCCGATCGTCCAGGCCACGAACTCACCGAAGGTGGCATAAGAGAACGTGTAGGCGCTTCCGGCCACCGGCAGCATCGAGGCGAACTCGGCGTAGCACAGCGCCGCCAGCCCGCAGGTGGTCGCCGCGATGAGGAACGAGATCCAGATCGCGGGTCCGGTGATGTCGCCCGCGGTCGACGCGGTGACGGTGAAGATGCCCGCGCCGATCACCACCGACACCCCGAACACGCACAGGTGCCACCAGCTCAGCTCTTTGCGCAGTTGGGTATCCGGATCGTCGGTGTCGGCAATCGACTGTTCGATCGATTTGGTGCGCCAGCGGTCCCCCATGTCCCCGGACAGTACCGAGTACGGTGGCCAGATGGGTGGGGAGAACGGCCGGGGACACGCAGCGGTCATCGGCGCCAGCATCGGCGGTTTGTGTGCGGCGCGGGTGCTGTCGCAGTTCTACGACCGGGTCACGGTGTTCGAGCGCGATGAGCTGCCGAGCGGGCCGGGTAATCGCACCGCGGTCCCGCAAGGCCGCCATGTTCACCTGTTGATGGCCCGTGGGGCGATGGAATTCGACGGGCTGTTTCCCGGACTGCTCGACGGCATGGTGGCCGCCGGTGTACCCATCCTGGAGAACCGGCCGGACTGCATTTACTTCGGCGCGGCGGGCCATGTGCTGGGCACCGGGCACAGTTTGCGCGACGAGTTCACCGCCTACGTGCCCAGCCGCCCACAACTGGAATGGCAGATCCGGCGTCGGGTCCAGGAGATACCGAACGTCGAGATTCAGCATCGCTCGGTGGCTCAACCGCGCTTCGATGTCGACGTCCAGCGGGTCACCGGGTTGCTCCTCGACAGTGACGCCGGCGAACCCGACTTCGTGCCGGCCGACCTGGTCGTCGACGCCGCCGGACGCGGCACCCGCTTGCCGGTCTGGCTGGAGCAATGGGGCTATCAGCGTCCGCCGGAGCAGACGGTCGATGTGGGCATCGGCTATGCGTCGCAACAATTCCGGCTGCCCGAGGGTGCGCTCCGGGAGCGGGTGATCGTCGCCGGTGCATCGCTGGAGCAGCCGGTCGGGCTGGGCCTATTGGGCTACGAGGACGGCACCTGGACGCTGACCACGTTCGGCGTCGGCAAAGTCGAACCGCCCCAAAGCTTTCCGGAGATGCTGGCGCTGGCCGACAAGCTGTTGCCGGCGCGTATCGGCGGCGCGCTGCGCCAGGCCGAGCCGGTCGGCGGGCCGGCTTTCCACCGCTACCCCGCCAGCCGTTGGCGGCGCTATCACAAACTCGATCGATTCCCGGCCGGGATCCTGCCCCTGGGGGACGCGGTGGTCAGCTTCGACCCCACCTACGGCCAGGGCATGACGATGACGTCGATACAGGCCGGGCACCTCCGTCGCGCCCTGGCCGAAGGTGGCGATGTGGTGCGCAAGGTGAACCGGGCCACCGCCAAAAGCACGTACCCGGTGTGGATGATGACGGCGATCGGCGACCATGCGTTTCACCATGCGACGGGTGACAAGCCGTGGTGGTTCGGCCCGGTGGGCAACTTGTTCGAGCAATTCCTCGGGGCGGCCGAGACCGATCCCGTTCTCGCCGAATGGTTTTTGCGGCGGTTCTCGTTGCTGGACAGCCTCTACATGGTCCCGTCGGCGAAGCTGGTCGGTCGCACTATGCGGCACAACATGCGGCTGTGGCTGGCCGAGCGTCGCGCGGCCCGGCCAGAACGCGCGCTTGTCACAGGCCGACGGTAGCCCGGAAAATCCTGGTCGGCTCCTGCGCAAGCAGCCGGATCGGGCCGTCGTCGGCGGCCACCCACGCGGCGGCGCCGCGGGTCAGCGTCAGCGTCCCGGACTTTGCGTGCACCGCGGTAGCCCCCTCGATGCAGAGCAGGATCTGCGGACCGTCGTGGCGTGACGGCGCGTCGACCTCGTGACCGACCTGCTCGTCACCCAGCGTCAGCATCGACGCCGCGAATTCGGCGGTGGGCGTGTCGTAGATCGACGCGAGGCCGTCCGGATGGGTCTCGGCGCGCAACTGCGACTCGGTGGTGGGGGTGAAATTCAGGACTCGCAGCAGCTCGGGTACATCGACGTGCTTGGGGGTCAGACCACCGCGTAATACGTTGTCGGAGTTGGCCATGATCTCCAGTCCGACGCCGCGCAAGTAGGCGTGCAGGTTTCCGGCCGCCAAGTAGATCCCCTCGCCGGGTCCCAGCGTGATCCGGTTGAGCAACAGCGCGGCCAGCACACCGGCGTCACCGGGATAGCGCTCCCCCAGCTCCAGCACGGTCTTGGCTTCGGCGGCGAATTCCGTTGCCCCGGAACTCAAGTAGCTGATCGCGCCGTCGAGCACCGCGGTGACCAGAACGTCGATGTCGGGTTGCGGCGCGGTGATCCAGGTGGTGAACAACGCCCGTAGCCCGTCGGCGTCGGACTGATCGTTCAGCAAATCGATGAACGGGTCCAGATCAGACACCGCCAGCGCCCGCAACAGCTCGATGGTCTTGGCCGCGGGCCGGAACCCTGCCAGTGCCTCGAACTGATGCAGCGCTACCAACAGCTCGGGCTTGTGACTGGCATCGCGATAGTTGCGCACCGGCGAGTTCACCGGGATGCCGAGCCGCTCCTCGCGCCGAAAACCTTCGGCCGCCTGCTCGGCGCTGGGGTGCGCCTGCAGCGACAGCGGTTCGTCCGCCGCCAGCACTTTGAGCAGGAACGGCAGCGCATCGCCGAACCGGGCACGGGCCGCGGCGCCGAGCTGGCCTTCAGGATCGTCGACGACCGCCCGCAGCAACGAGACTTCGCCGCCCGGCTCTTCCAGCCAAGACGGATCGCCGGGGTTAGCGCCCAGCCAGAGTTCGGCTTCCGGGTGCGCAGCCGGTACCGGACGACCAGTGAATTCCGCGATGGCGGTCCGTGACCCCCACGCGTATGTCCGTATCGCTCCGCGTAACAACTGCACTTGCCATTACCTCAGAACCAGTTATCCCCGCACCAACCGCAAATAAACCGCCGCCATCTCCAGCCGGACAGCCAATATAGCCAGCTGCTGCTCCGCGCGTTGCACTCCGGGCCTGGTGGGGCTGCCATTTGGCAAATCCGGTACGTCCCCCGCGCCGACCAAGTCGATGTCGTCGAACCCGGAAACCCGGGCGGCCACCACGGCGCGCTCGTCCTCCATGGTCAGCACCAGAACCCGCAGCCGGTCGGTGAGCGGACCGTCGATCTCCTCGTCGTGGAACAGCGCCTCCGCCGGATCGACGAAGCTCGGGCCCGGTCCGAGGCGCAGCGCCGTCAACGCATCCCCCAGCCCGGTTGCGGCGGCCACCTCACTGGCGGCGCGCAGCAGAACGCCGACGCCGTGCTGGGCCAGCGCCAGCGTCGCGGCACAATCACCGACGAGCACGACGCGTCGCCTCGCCATTCGCTCGACCAGCGCTTTGGCCGGATTGGTGAAGACCTCGCGGCTGGCGCTGTTGCGCAACGCTTCCGCGTCCAGCTCGTCGGCCAGCGCGGCCAGGTCCACCCGCAACCGGGGGTCGATGCTTTCCAGCACGGCCAGCCCGACGGCCAGGTATCGGCACAGGCCGAACTCGGCGGCGACCGGCAACCGCGGCTCCATCACCGCCACCCGGCCCGCGGTGGTGTCGCGCAGCGGGCCCTCGTAGGGCGCGGCGACGACGACCCGTGCGCCGCGCCGCACTCCGCTCGCGGCAGCTCCGACCAGCGCCGGATCTCCGGGATCGTCGCCGGCCACGATCAGCACGTCCAGCGGCCCGATCCACGGGGGTGCCTCGGCTCCGATCACGATCGGCGCAGGCGCCGAACCACCTGACGTCGCGGCAAGGATCGTGCCGGCGGTCGCGGCCGGCACCGCGCCCGGCGATCCAGATGATGGTGCGCGGACGGTCGTTGCCGCGCAACGAATCCAGGGCGCCTTCATCGACGGCGGCGGCGGCCGACCGGACGTGCGCGCCGGCCATCGACGCCGCCCGCAACAGACCTTCGCGGTCGGCTCCGAGCAGGCCTTCGGCGTCGTCGAGGTCGATCACGGCCTGGGCCGCGTTCACGTCACGGTCTCGGGCTCGAGTCGCCGGTCCGCCTGCCGCTGGATCTCTTTCGCGACCTGCTCGACGACCGCGTCGACGTCCTCGGTGCAGCGTCCCTCCACATTCAGCCGCAACAACGGCTCGGTGTTGGAGGTACGCAGGTTGAACCAACTGCCCTCGCCGAGGTCGACCGTCACCCCGTCGAGGTGATCGATCGACTGGATCCGGCTGCCGAAAACCTTGAGCACCGCCTCGACACAGGATGCGGAATCCCCGACGGTGAAATTGATCTCGCCGGATGCCTCGTAGCGTTGGTAGATCGCGGTCAGATCGGACAGCGGACGTTCGCTGAGTTACCGAGCGCGGCCAGCACGTGCAGCGCGGCCAGCATTCCTGAGTCGGCTCCCCAGAAGTCGCGGAAGTAGTAGTGCGCCGAGTGCTCGCCGCCGAAGATCGCGCCCGTCTCGGCCATCAGTGCCTTGATATAGGAATGCCCGACTCGTGAGCGCACCGGCGTGCCGCCGCGCTCGATCACCAATTCGGGCACCGCCCGTGAGGTGATCAGGTTATGGATCACCGTCGCGCCGATCTCGCGGCCCAACTCGCGCGCAGCAACCAGCGCGGTCACTGTTGACGGCGAGACCGGCAGGCCGCGTTCGTCGATGACGAAGCACCGGTCGGCGTCACCGTCGAAGGCCAGCCCGATATCGGCGCCGCTGTCGCGGACGAATTTCTGAAGGTCCACGAGGTTCGCCGGGTCGAGCGGGTTGGCTTCGTGGTTGGGGAACGAGCCGTCGAGTTCGAAATACAAGGGCAGCAGCGTGAGCGATTCGATCGCGCCGAGCACCGCGGGCGCGGTATGACCCGCCATCCCGTTGCCGGCGTCGACGGCCACCCGCAAGGGACGCAGGCCGCCGATGCTGACGAGCGAACGCAGGAAATCGCCGTACTCGGCCAGCACATCCTTGTCGGTGACGGCGCCGCTGGTCCCGTTGTGCGCCGGGACGCCGGCGATCACGTCGTCGCTGATGGTGGTCAGACCGGTGTCCGCGCCGACCGGTTTGGCCCCCGCCCGGCACAGCTTGATGCCGTTGTAGGCGGCCGGGTTGTGGCTCGCGGTGAACATCGCACCCGGGCAGTCGAGCAGTCCGGCGGCGAAGTAGAGCTGATCTGTCGACGCCAGCCCGATCCGGACCACGTCCAGACCCTGGCCGTTGACACCGTCGCCGAAGGCGGCCGCCAGCGAAGGCGAGCTGTCCCGCATGTCGTAGCCGATGACGACCTGGCGGGCACCTTCGCTGCGCATCAGCCGGGCGAAGGCCGCGCCGACGTCGTTCACGAACGACTCGTCGATCTGCGTGCCGACCAGACCTCGGACGTCATACGCCTTGATCACACGGTGAACATCCGCAGCGGGCCGAGACATCGAGAGGGCTCCTGACGACGGACAACGATCGGTGTGTCGCCAAGCTTAGCGGGGCTGACGTACCGGTTGGACGCCCCGACTCGCGATTGCTACTCGGCCGGGTCCGGCAGCACCCGAAGATGACCGCGACGGCGGCCGTTGCCGGCCGGTCGCGCAGTGGTCGACGTCAGCACACCGGCGGCCGGCGCCTCCGCCGGGGCGGCGCTGAACTGTCCGGCGGGCTCGTGGAATCCGTTGACCGCAGCACCGCCGGCGGCCACGTCGCGGCCTTCCCGCACGGCTTCGGCCAGCGCGATCAGATCGTCTTCGTCGGGGTTGGTGGCCGTGGCCAGCGGCCCCGCGTGCCGGACCAGCTCCCACCCGCGCGGCGCGGTGATCCGGCCCGCGTGGCTCACGCAGAGGTCCCAGGAATGCGGTTCGCTGGCGATGGCCAGCGGGCCGACGACGGCCGTCGAGTCCGAGTAGACGAAGGTCAGCGTCGCGACCGCGTAATGCGGACACCCTGGTCGGCAGCAGCGACGCGGAACGTTCACGTTCGAGAGGTTATCGTGCGAAAACGTCCGCACCCCGGCGGACACGCGCATTCATTCGGGCCAGGATGCCCAACCGTTACCATCGCCGGGTGAGCGATTCGCGCAGCTCCCCGCGCAGCCGGCGCCCGCCGGGCCAAAAGGTCTCGCGCCGCGGCCGCGACATGCGCGGTCCGCTGCTGCCGCCGACGGTTCCGGGGTGGCGGAGCCGCGCCGAGCGCTTCGACATGGCGGTGCTCGAGGCCTACGAACCGATCGAGCGTCGGTGGCAGGACCGGCTGTCCGGACTTGATGTCGCCGTCGATGAGATCCCCCGGATTTCAGCGAAGGATCCGCACAATGTGCAGTGGCCGCCGGAGGTGGTCGCCGACGGGCCGATCGCCCTGGCCCGGTTGATCGCCGCGGGCGTCGACGTGCGCGGCAGCGCCACCCGGGCGCGAGTTGTGCTGTTCCGCAAGCCAATCGAACGACGCGCCAAAGACACGGTCGAGCTGGCCGAATTGCTGCATGAAATCCTGGTGGCTCAGGTGGCCACCTATCTGGATGTCGAACCGTCGGTCATCGATCCGACGATAGAAGACGAATAGCGGGCGACCGCGAGCGCGGCTGCTGCGCGCTCAGCGGGTCACCCACTATTCGATAACCCCTCTAGGTCAGATGATTCCGCGCTTGAGGCGACGACGCTCGCGCTCGGAAAGCCCACCCCATATACCGAACCGCTCGTCATGGCCCAACGCGTACTCCAGGCATTCACTCCGGACCTCACAGCCAAGGCAGATCTTCTTGGCCTCGCGGGTGGAGCCGCCCTTCTCTGGAAAGAACGCCTCTGGATCTGTTTGAGCACACAACGCACGGTCTTGCCACTGATCGGTTGCTTCCTCGATGGCCTCGAATTCGTCTTCGATAGCGTCGGGAACCAAACTCAAATGGGGCCTTTGGGGTACCCCTGTCAACGGCAGACCGGGAGCGGTGTGCGGTGTTCCTCCCATTAGCCCCCGAAGGTGTTCATAGGACATGCTCCGCCTCCTCACCTGGTTTCGTAGATCACACGAATGTCACCACTGTTTTTAAGTCGGTCATCCCGATTCGAACGTTTGATCGAATCTCGGTCTGCGACACCGAATCCGGCCGGCCAACCGAAATGACACTGGTGTGATTACACACGGGTAAGAGTCGTTCCGCAAGCTATTCGGCAGATTTCCATACCATCTCGTGACCATTTTTTTGCAGCACCGACGCCGATGCGCTTGTGGCGTGTCGGTCACACCTGTCACACAAGGCAATCCGGCACCACCCCGGCAATTCGATCACCCGACTCACCTCGGGGTCTGCGCGGTCGCCGCGCGTACTGTCGTGCGGTGTGAAGGTGACGGTTCTGGTCGGCGGGGTGGGCGGTGCGCGCTTCCTGCTCGGGGTGCAGCAGCTACTCGGTCTCGGCCAATTTGCCTCGGGCGCTGCGCCTGCCGGTGACCACGAGTTGACGGCGATCGTGAACATCGGCGACGACGCCTGGATGCACGGGGTGCGCATCTGCCCCGATCTGGACACCTGCATGTACACCCTGGGCGGCGGCGTCGACCCCGAACGCGGCTGGGGCCATCGCAACGAAACCTGGCATGCCAAAGAAGAACTCGTGGCCTACGGTGTTCAGCCGGACTGGTTTCAACTCGGCGATCGCGACCTGGCCACCCATCTGGTGCGCAGCCAGATGCTGCGGGCCGGCTATCCGCTGTCCCAGGTGACCGCCGCGTTGTGTGACCGTTGGCAGCCCGGTGCGCGATTGCTGCCCGCCAGCGACGATCGATGCGAAACACACGTCGTCGTCACCGATCCCGACGACGGGAACCGGCGGGCGATCCATTTCCAGGAGTGGTGGGTGCGCTACCGCGCCCAGCTGCCGACCCATAGCTTCGCATTCGTCGGAGCCGAGAAGGCAAACGCCACAACCGAAGCCACCGATGCCATCGCCGACGCCGACATCGTCCTGATCGCACCGTCGAATCCGGTGGTGAGCGTCGGAGCGATTCTGGCGGTTCCCGGGATCCGGTCGGCGCTGCGGTCCACCGGCGCCCCCGTCGTCGGCTACTCCCCGATCGTCGACGGAAAGCCGTTGCGCGGGATGGCAGATGCATGCCTGAGCGTCATCGGGGTGGAATCCACCGCCGAGGCGGTCGGGCGCTATCACGGTGCGCGGGCCGGAACCGGGATCCTGGACTGCTGGCTGATTCACGCGGGCGATCACGCCGACATCGACGGCATTGCAGTGCGATCGGTGCCGCTGCTGATGACCGATCCGAAAGCGACGGCCGAAATGGTCAGCGCCGGCCTCGATCTTGCGGGCGTGGCGGCATGAGCCGCGCCGGCGACGAGCCGGTGCGCCGCACGAGCGGCGCCAATGAGGAGGAGCGGCGCAGCGTGAGCGCCGGCGACGAGCCGGTGCGCCGCATGAGCGGCGCCAATGAGGAGGAGCGGCGCTCTGTGAGCACCGGCGACGAGCATGGCACCGCGTCGCCGATCGAAATCCTGCCGGTGACCGGACTTCCCGAGTTCCGGCCCGGAGACGACCTCGGCGCCGAGCTGGCAGCCGCCGCACCCTGGCTGCGTGATGGCGATGTGCTGGTGGTGACCAGCAAGGTGCTGTCCAAGTGCGAGGGCCGCCTGGTGTCGGCGCCCGAGGATCCCGAAGAGCGAGACACGTTGCGGCGCAAGTTGGTCGATTCGGAATCGGTGCGGGTGCTGGCCCGCAAGGGCCGGACGCTGATCACCGAGAACGGTCTGGGTGTGGTCCAGGCTGCGTCCGGCGTGGACGGGTCAAACATCGGCACCGACGAATTGGCCTTGCTGCCCATCGATCCCGACGGCAGCGCCGCGTCCCTGCGGGCCGGGCTGCGCGAGAGCCTGGGCGTCACCGTCGGGGTCGTCATCACCGACACGATGGGCCGGGCATGGCGCAACGGCCAGACCGACGCCGCCGTCGGCGCAGCCGGCGTTTCCGTGCTGCACGGTTATGCCGGCGCGGTCGACCGACACGGCAACGAACTGTTGGTCACCGAGGTCGCGGTCGCCGACGAGATCGCCGCCGCGGCCGACCTGGTCAAGGGCAAGCTGACCGCGATCCCGGTGGCCGTCGTGCGCGGACTGCCGGCCGGCGTCGTGACCGAGACCGACGCCACCGCGCGCCACCTTGTGCGCTCCGGCAACGACGACCTCTTCTGGCTGGGCACCGCCGAAGCCCTCGAACTGGGCCGCCGACAGGCCCAGCTGTTCCGCCGCTCGGTGCGGCAGTTCTCCGGCGAACCCGTAGCGCCGCAGCTGATCGAGGACGCGGTCGCCGAGGCGCTGACCGCTCCCGCTCCGCACCACACGCGGCCGGTGCGCTTCGTCTGGCTGCAGACCCGGGCCACCCGCGATCGCCTGCTCGAGCGGATGCGCGACAAGTGGCGGGCCGACCTGACCGGAGACGGTAAGGCCGCCGACGCGGTCGAGCGACGGACAGCACGCGGCCAGATCCTCTACGACGCACCCGAAGTCGTGATCCCGTTCCTGGTGCCCGACGGCGCGCACAGCTATCCCGACGCGGCGCGGACGAACGCCGAACACACGATGTTCACCGTCGCGGTGGGGGCCGCGGTCCAGGCGCTGCTGGTGGCCTTGGCGGTACGCGACGTGGGCAGCTGCTGGATCGGCTCGACGATCTTCGCAGCGGACCTGGTTCGCGCCGAGCTGGATCTCCCCGATGACTGGGAACCGTTGGGCGCCATCGCAATCGGTTATCCCGAACAACCGGTCACCGAGCCTCGTCAACCGGTTGAGGTCAGCGATCTGCTGGTCCGCAAGTGAACGTTCGATCGTCGGCGATCGCGCTGCTGACGGACTGGCAACCACCGGATCGCTCGCAGGACTCACTGCGCAATGCCGTGCTGGCATTCCTGGACGCGCGTGAGGATGCCTGCCGTCGGGAATGCGTACCGGGACACATCACCGCGTCGGCGTTAGTGCTTGACGACACCGGCGGCCGGGTCTTGCTGACGTTGCATCCGCGGCTGGGCCGGTGGGTCCAGTTGGGCGGTCACTGTGAGGATTCGGACGCCGACATCCTCGGGGCGGCGCTGCGCGAGGCCACCGAGGAGTCCGGCGTCGACGGCCTCCGGATCTCCCCCGACCTCGTCGCGATCAATGTCCACGCCCTGACCTGTTCGCTGGGCGTGCCGACCCGTCACCTCGATCTACAGTTCGTGGCGCGGGCGCCGGCCGGGGCCCAGATCGTGGTCAGCGACGAATCCGTCGACTTGCGTTGGTGGCCGATCGATCGGCTGCCCGAGGACACCGACGAGGCGCTGGCCTACCTGGTCGAGCGCGGTTCGGCACTCTTGATAGGGAATAGCTGAGGCGGTCAGCTCGTCCTGTTGCGCACACCCTAGTCGCGCCCGGCGGGGGAACGATGTGACCGCAGCACCGGAGTGCCTCGTCACCGGGGCGGGCGGAGGTGTCGGCGGAGTGGGCAGGACGTTCGTCGATGATCTGCTGGCTTCCGGAAATAGGGTGCGAGCGTCGGTGCACCGCGAGGGCCGATACAACCGCTCCACCGAGAGCGTGTTAGAGATCACCGGCCACCCGCCGCAGAGCGTCGAGGACTTCGTCGTGCTCACGAATAGCCGCCGTCGGGGATGCTGACGCGGTCGACGCAGTGCACCTCAAAGGATGCTGAAAACAGCCTCAGTCCTTTTTCGAGGTTGTCACCTAAGTACGGCCAGCTTCCGCGGCGCGCCAAAAAGCTTTTGAGCTGTGCCGATGATGCTTAATCCGCTGACGCGAAAAATTCGCCTAATCGTTTGCGTGTTTCCGTTTTTATGGCGCGTCCAGGCGCTACCTTAACGGGGCCTGAGAATACTCAGCTCATACTTATGGTTCGGGAAGGTTCGGGAGATGGCTGGTCAGCATTCGAAGAAGAGTCGGCGGGTACGGGCAAGGCCAAGCGTCGGGCGACGCTTGGCCTTGGTGGTTCGGCGGGGGCGTTTTTGGCGTTCGGGTTGACCCCGTTGGCCAGTGTTCCGCCGGCACACGCCGATGGGCTCGATGTGATCATCGACCCGATCATCAACTCGGTGCTTAGCTCGGTGACCAGCTTTGACGCCCTGTTGGGCATCGACCCGACCGCGTTCTTGGACTCCGTGTCCGGCCTGGATGCGGCGTTGGGGATCGACCCGAGCGCGTTCGGGGACCTGGCGTCGCCGGCCGGCGACGTCGCCACGGCCACCTCGCTGTTCGGCGACGCCGGCTCGGCGGCCTCGGTGACCGACGCCTCGTCTCAGACCTGGTTGCAGGGCCTGGAGCAGTCCTGGATCAGCAGCGACTTCGGTCAGCAATTCGACACCGGGCTCAACACCTGGTTTGAGCAGGCCGACCCGGCGGCCAGCGCCGCGGGCGGGGCGTGCGGGCTGATCTGCAACGGCGCCGACGGTATCGGCGGCGGCTCACTGGCCGATGCCACCGGCCAAGGCGGTGGCCTGTTCTTCGGTAACGGTGGCGATGGCGCCACCGACCTGCTGGGCCAGGGCGGCAGCGGTGGTGACGCACTGTACTTCGGCAACGGCGGTGACGGCGGGGTCGGTATCGACGGCGGCGCCGGCGGTGACGGTGGCGCGGCCGGTCTGTTCTTCGGCAACGCCGGCAACGGTGGCGACGGCGGCGCCGGGGTGGCCGGCACGATCGGCAATGTCGGCGGCGCCGGTGGTGACGGTGGTAACGCCGGCACCGTGGGCTCACTGAACTTCTTCGGCAACGGCGGCTCCGGCGGTGACGGCGGGATCGGTGGCGCCGGCGGCGCGGGCGTGACCGGCAGCACCGGTTTGGCCGGGGTGTCCGGGGTCAGCGACGGCGCCGGCGGTAACGGCGGTGCCGGCGGTGTCGGCGAGATGGGTGGCCATGGTGGCGCCGGTGGTGACGCCTCTAAGGGCGGCCTGTTCGGTTCGACCGGTGTCAACGGCAACGGCGGCAACGGCGGGGCCGGCGGTAACTCCGGCGCTGGCGGTAACGGTGGTACCGGTGCCGACGGGGTGATCGGGGTGGCCGGTTCCAACGGTGTGCTCGGTGCCGGTGGTAACGGCGGCAACGGCGGTGCCCCGGGCAGCGCCGCGGGCGGTCCAGGCGGTGCCGGTGGTGCGGCGGGTACCGGTGGTACCGGCGGTGTCGCGGGCACCACGGGTGCGCGCCGGCAGCGGCAGCGTGATCGGCGGCAACGGCGGTGACGGTGGTACCGGCGCGGACGGCTCCTTCGCCAACGGCGGCTCGGGTAACGGCTTCGCTGGTGGTGAAGGTGGCAGCGGCGCGGCCGGGTTCACCGACAACGGCGGCAACGGTGGCGCCGGTGGCACGGGTGCCGATGGCATCGCCAGCCACCCCAGCGCCGGTAACGGTGGTCTCGGTGGTGACGGTGGCGCGGCCGGAGCGCACGGCAACGGTGGTGACGGTGGCACCGGCGGCCAGGGCGGCCAGGGCCTCAACGGCACCAACGGGGAGACCGGCGGCAACTTCGGTAACGGCTCCAACGGCACCAACGGTGGCCTGGGCGGTAACGGTGGCACCGGTGGTAACGGTGGCGCCGGCGGCACTTTGACCGGCACCAGCGGCAACGGTGGCGACGGTGGTACCGGTGGCACGGCCGGATCCGGCGGCAACGGTGGTGACGGTGTCGACGGCACCTCCACCCACCCCGACGGCTACGACGCCGGCCACGGCGGTAACGCCGGCACCGGCGGCACCGGCGGCAACGGCGGACAAGCCGGTGTGGCGGGCGGCTCCGGCGCGGTCGGCAACGACGGCAACGGCGGTGACGGCGGCAGCGCCGGCACCGCAGGCAACGGCGGCAACGGTGGCCAGGGCTTCACCTTCACCACCGGCAACCACCCCGGCGGCGACGGCGGCAACGGCGGTGACGCCGGTGTGGCTGGAACGGCCGGCAACGGCGGAAACGCCGGCGGAGCCACCGGCACCGCGGGCAACACCGGCGCCAGCAGCACCGGCGGCACCGGCGGAAACGGCGGCAACGGCGGCAACGGCATCGGCACGCACAACGGCAGCCTCACTACCGCTGGCAGTGGCGAGCGCGGCGGCGACGGCGGTAACGCCGGCTCCGGTGGCGGCGGCGGTAACGGCATCGGCACCGGTGGCACCGGCGGTAACGGTGGTAGCGGTGGTACCGCCAGCGATGGCGGTGCCGGCACCAATGCCATCCAGCACGCCGGCGGCGGCGGCGGCCACGGCGGTGACGCCGGTAACGGTGGCCGCGGTGGCGACGGCGGCCAGCTCGGCGGCGACGGCGGCCAGGGCGGTAACGCCGGCGACGGCGGCGCGGCCGGCAACGGCGGGGCGGCCTTCCAGCCCACCGGCAACGTGGTCAACACCCCCGGCGCTGACGGCGGCACCGGCGGTAACGGCGGTGACGGCGGTAACGCCGGTCACGGCGGTGACGCGCAGGGCGGCAACAGCAACGGCGGCAACGCCGGCACCGCGGGCAATGGCGGCAACGTCGGCAACGGCGGCGCAGCCTCCAACGCCAACACCAGCCCCAGCGCCATCCTCACCTCGCCCAACCAGAACGGCGGCAACGGCGGCTACGGCGGCGACGGTGGTACTGGCGGCGACGGCGCCCGCGGCGGCGACGGCTTCGGCACCGGCAACGGCGGCACCGGCTCTGACGGCGGCACCGGCGGTGCCGGCGGCATCGGCGCCAACGGCGGCGCGGCCAGCGGCACCGGCAACGGCGGCACCGGCGGCGACGCCGGCCACGGCGGCGACGGCGGCAACGGCGGCTTCGGCGGCAACAGCGGCAGTCTGGGCGGCAACGGCGGCGGCGCCGGCAACGGCGGGGCCGGCGGCAACACCGGCGCCAGCGCCGGCAACGGCGGCTACAGCCCCAACGGCCAAGCCGGCAACGGCGGCTACGGCGGCGGCGGCGGCACCGGCGGTGGCGGCGGCTACGGCGGTGACGCGCTCGGGGCCACCGGTAACGGCGGCGCGGCGGGCAACGGCGGGGTCGGCGGCAACAGCGTTGTCGGCGGCGCCGGCGGCAACGGCGGAGCGGCCACCGCCACCCACGACGGCGGCAACGGCGGCACCGGCGGCCTCGGTGGCGGCGCCGGCGTCGGCGGCGGCGGTGGCAACGGCGGTTCCGCGGCCGGCAGCGGCAACGGCGGCGACGGCGGAGCCGGTGGCAACCAAGGTGCCAACAGCGTCGGTGGCAACGGCGGGACCGGCGGTGCGGCCAGCGCCAACCACGACGGCGGCAACGGCGGCGACGGCGGCAACGGGAACTACAACGGCAACACCAACGCCTTCGGCGGTAACGGCGGCAACGCGGCCGGATCCGGCCACGCCGGTAACGGCGGTAACGGTGGCAACGCCGCCAACGAGAGCAACGGCGGCACCGGCGGCAACGGCGGCGCGGCCAGCAACGTTGTCGGCGGAGCTGACGGCGGCAACGGCGGCAACGGCGGCGCGGCCGGTTACGACGGCTCTGATATCAACAATGCTGAGGGCGGCCAAGGCGGTGATGGCGGGAACGCCGGACCCGGCGGCACTGCAGGCAACGGCGGCACCGCCGGAACCTCAGGCAACGGCGGCAACGGCGGCACCGGCGGAGCCGCAGGCGCCGCTGGCCAGACCGGTGGCGGCGCGGCCGGCACCGCCGGAGACGGCGGAGTCGGCGGTGCCGGCATTTACGGCAACGACGGCGGTGACGGCGGCACCGCCGCAACCGCCGGCACCAATGGCTCGGGCGGCCTCGGCGCCAACGGCAGCGTCGGTGGCAACGGCGGGGCCAGCGGAGACGGCAACCCGGGCCAAACAGCGCCCGCACTGGGCGTCGCCGGCGGACCAACCCCCGCCACCCCGCCCAGCGGAACCACCGGCGGCGACGGCGGAGCCGGCGGTGCCGGCGGCACCCAGGGTTTCCACACCCCGTAACCACAACAGGAGGCAACACAACGGAGAGGCCCGCTACGGCGGGCCTCTCTTTTGTGTCGACCGTCCAACCGGGCGCCGGGCGCCGATGTCGGCGTCGCGGCCGGTGAGTGTGCCGCCGATGTTCGCCAAGTCGTTTGCGGCGTTTCTGTTTTTATGGCGCGTCCAGGCGCTACCTTAACGGGGCCTGAGAATACTCAGCTCATACTTATGGTTCGGGAAGGTTCGGGAGATGGCTGGTCAGCATTCGAAGAAGAGTCGGCGAGGTACGGGCAAGGCCAAGCGTCGGGCGACGTTGGGTCTTGGTGGTTCGGCGGGGGCGTTTTTGGCGTTTGGGTTGACCCCGTTGGCCAGTGTTCCGCCGGCACACGCCGATGGGCTCGATGTGATCATCGACCCGATCATCAACTCGGTGCTTAGCTCGGTGACCAGCTTTGACGCCCTGTTGGGCATCGACCCGACCGCGTTCTTGGACTCGGTGTCCGGCCTGGATGCGGCGTTGGGGATCGACCCGAGCGCGTTCGGGGACCTGGCGTCGCCGGCCGGCGACGTCGCCACGGCCACCTCGCTGTTCGGCGACGCCGGCTCGGCGGCCTCGGTGACCGACGCCTCGTCTCAGACCTGGTTGCAGGGCCTGGAGCAGTCCTGGATCAGCAGCGACTTCGGTCAGCAGTTCGACACCGGGCTCAACACCTGGTTTGAGCAGGCCGACCCGGCGGCCAGCGCCGCGGGCGGGGCGTGCGGGCTGATCTGCAACGGCGCCGACGGTATCGGCGGCGGCTCACTGGCCGATGCCACCGGCCAAGGCGGTGGCCTGTTCTTCGGTAACGGTGGCGATGGCGCCACCGACCTGCTGGGCCAGGGCGGCAGCGGTGGTGACGCACTGTACTTCGGCAACGGCGGTGACGGCGGGGTCGGTATCGACGGCGGCGCCGGCGGTGACGGTGGCGCGGCCGGTCTGTTCTTCGGCAACGCCGGCAACGGTGGCGACGGCGGCGCCGGGGTGGCCGGCACGATCGGCAATGTCGGCGGCGCCGGTGGTGACGGTGGTAACGCCGGCACCGTGGGCTCACTGAACTTCTTCGGCAACGGCGGCTCCGGCGGTGACGGCGGGATCGGTGGCGCCGGCGGCGCGGGCGTGACCGGCAGCACCGGTTTGGCCGGGGTGTCCGGGGTCAGCGACGGCGCCGGCGGTAACGGCGGTGCCGGCGGTGTCGGCGAGATGGGTGGCCATGGTGGCGCCGGTGGTGACGCCTCTAAGGGCGGCCTGTTCGGTTCGACCGGTGTCAACGGCAACGGCGGCAACGGCGGGGTCGGCGGTAACTCCGGCGCTGGCGGTAACGGTGGTACCGGTGCCGACGGGGTGATCGGGGTGGCCGGTTCCAACGGTGTGCTCGGTGCCGGTGGTAACGGCGGCAACGGCGGTGCCCCGGGCAGCGCCGCGGGCGGTCCAGGCGGTGCCGGTGGTGCGGCGGGTACCGGTGGTACCGGCGGTGTCGCGGGCACCACGGGTGGCGCCGGCAGCGGCAGCGTGATCGGCGGCAACGGCGGTGACGGTGGTACCGGCGCGGACGGCTCCTTCGCCAACGGCGGCTCGGGTAACGGCTTCGCTGGTGGTGAAGGTGGCAGCGGCGCGGCCGGGTTCACCGACAACGGCGGCAACGGTGGCGCCGGTGGCACGGGTGCCGATGGCATCGCCAGCCACCCCAGCGCCGGTAACGGTGGTCTCGGTGGTGACGGTGGCGCGGCCGGAGCGCACGGCAACGGTGGTGACGGTGGCACCGGCGGCCAGGGCGGCCAGGGCCTCAACGGCACCAACGGGGAGACCGGCGGCAACTTCGGTAACGGCTCCAACGGCACCAACGGTGGCCTGGGCGGTAACGGTGGCACCGGTGGTAACGGTGGCGCCGGCGGCACTTTGACCGGCACCAGCGGCAACGGTGGCGACGGTGGTACCGGTGGCACGGCCGGATCCGGCGGCAACGGTGGTGACGGTGTCGACGGCACCTCCACCCACCCCGACGGCTACGACGCCGGCCACGGCGGTAACGCCGGCACCGGCGGCACCGGCGGCAACGGCGGACAAGCCGGCACGCGGGCGGCTCCGGCGCGGTCGGCAACGACGGCAACGGCGGTGACGGCGGCAGCGCCGGCACCGCCGGCAACGGCGGCAACGGTGGCCAGGGCTTCACCTTCACCACCGGCAACCACCCCGGCGGCGACGGCGGCAACGGCGGTGACGCCGGTGTGGCTGGAACGGCCGGCAACGGCGGAAACGCCGGCGGAGCCACCGGCACCGCGGGCAACACCGGCGCCAGCAGCACCGGCGGCACCGGCGGCAACGGCGGCAACGGCGGCAACGGCTTCGGCAACGGCGAAGACGGCGGCGACGCCGGCAACGGCGGCAACGGCGGCCCCGGCGGCAACGGCTTCGGCGACGGCGGCGCCGGCGGTAACAGCGGTAACGGCGGCAACGGCAGCGACGGTTCGACCGCCACCTCCGGGAACAGCGGAAACGGCTTCGACGGCGGTCAAGGCGGGGACAGCGCCCTCGCCGGCGCGGGCGGTAGCAGCGGCAACCTGGGCGGCAACGGTGGCCTTGGCGGTAACGGTGGAACCGGTGGAACCGGCGGTGCCGGCTCGAGTGGCTTCCAGGTCGTCAGCAACGTCGGTGGCGGCGCCGGTAACGACGGCGGCGCCGGCGGCGACGGTGGTACCGGTGGCCAGGCCGGCCACGGCGGCGACGCTGTGGGCAGCCTGCAGGCAGGTAACGGCGGCGACGCCGGCACCGCGGGCACCGGCGGCAACGGCGGCAACGACGGGTCCGGCTCCAACGCCTTCGGCACCGGCAACCACGACGGCGGCAACGGCGGCGGCGCCGGCGGCACCGGCGGCGGCAACGGCGGCACCGGCGGCGACGGCAACGGCGGCGGTCATGGTTCGCTCACCGGCAACGGCGGCGCGGGTGCCAACGGTGGCCTGGGCGGCAACGGCGGCAACGGCGGCACCGGCGGCGCGGCCAGCGGCACCGGCACCGGCGGCAACGGCGGCTATGGCGGCTATGGCGGTGACGGCGGCTTCGGCGGCGTCGGTGGTGACAGCGGCAGCCTGGGCGGCAACGGCGGTATCGGCGGCACAGGCGGGGCCGGCGGCAGCACCGGCACCGCAGGCGCCGGCGGCTACAGCCCCAACGGCCAGGCGGGCAACGGCGGTTACGGCGGCCTGGGCGGCAACGGCGGTGCCGGCGGCTACGGCGGTGACGCGCTCGGGGCCACCGGTAACGGCGGCGACGCCGGGGCCGGCGGGGTCGGCGGCAACAGCAGCGTCGGCGGCGCCGGCGGCAACGGCGGGGCGGCCACCGCCACCCTGCATGGCGGCAACGGCGGCAACGGCGGCCTGGGCGGCAGCGGTGGTGCCGGCGGTAACGGCGCCGACGGCGGTAACGCCGCCGGCAACGGCAACGGCGGTGCCGGCGGCGCCGGCGGCAATGACGGGGCCAACGCCACCGGCGGTAACGGCGGCAACGGCGGCGTGGCCAGCGCCACCGAAAACGGCGGCAACGGCGGCAACGGCGGCAACGGCAACTACGCCTTCAACGCCACCGCGGCGCAGGGCGGTACCGGCGGCAGCGCGGCCGGATCGGGCGACGGCGGCGCCGGTGGTGCCGGTGGCAATGCCTCCAACATCAGTGCCGGCGGTAACGGCGGCAACGGTGGTGCGGCCAGCAGCGCGGTCGGTGGCGGCAACGGCGGCAACGGCGGCACCGGCGGCCTCGGCAATTACAACGCCGGCGCCGACAACGCTGTCGGTGGTCACGGCGGTGTCGGCGGAAACGCCGGACCCGGTGGCACGGCCGGCAACGGCGGAGCAGGCGGGACCTCGGGCACCGGTGGCACCGGCGGTAACGGCGGAGCCGGCGGGGTCGCGGGCAACGGGACCGGCGCTGGCGCGGCCGGCACCAGCGGCCATGGTGGCATCGGCGGGTACGGCAGCACCGGCGGCCACGGCGGTAACGGCGGCAGCGCGAGCAACGCGGGCACCGGCGGTGACGGCGGCAACGGCCAAGCCGGCACGGTCGGCGGGAACGGCGGCGCCAACGGCAACGGGAGCCCGGGCCTCTCAGCGCCCGCGCAGGGGACCGCGGGCGGCCCAACCGCCGGCACCCCCGGCACCCCGCACTCCGGCGACACCGGCGGAACGGGCGGAGCAGGCGGCACCCCCGGCAACCCCGGCACCGGCAGCTAACCGACCGGAGGCAACACAACGGAGAGGCCCGCTACGGCGGGCCTCTCTTGTGTGTCGACGATCTCGCGCAACACGGCAATCTCAGCCAGCGGTGTCACCGCCGCTTCCCGCGTGGCATGACGGTAGCTCGGCCAGAACGAAACAGCTCACACGTCGGACGAGTAACGGATCCCGCCATCGGGAATGTGTACGCCGGGCCACACGCGCGCGCCACGCAGCAGTTCGCAGCGGGCGCCGATGTCGGCGCCGTCGCCGATCACGCCGTCGCGGACCAGTGCCCGCGGGCCGACGCGCGCACCGAACCCGATGATCGAGCGTTCGATCACGCAGCCCGCCTCGATTCGCACGCCGTCGAAGATGACCGCGCCGTCCAGCCGTGCGCCAGGCCCGATTTCGGCACCGCGCCCGACGACCGTGCCGCCGATGAGCAGCGCGCCGGGCGATACGGCGGCGCCGTCGTGCACCAACTGCTCGCCGCGGTGGCCACCGAGCGCCGGTGACGGAGCGATGCCGCGGACCAGATCGGCCGATCCGCGCACGAAGTCCTCCGGGGTGCCCATGTCGCGCCAGTAGCTGGCGTCGACGTAGCCGCACACCTTGACGCCGTCGGACAACAGCGTGGGAAACACCTCACGCTCAACGGACACCTCGCGGCCGGTTGGGATGCGATCGATCGTCTCGCGGGAGAACACGTAGCAGCCGGCGTTGATCTGGTCAGTCGGCGGATCTTCGGTCTTCTCCAAAAACGCTGTGACACGGCCATTCTCGGTTGGCACGCAGCCGAAAGCGCGGGGGTCGCTGACTCGGACCAGATGTAGCGTCAGGTCGGCCTGCTGCTCATGGTGGTAGTCCAGCAGTTGGCCGATATCCGCTCCAGAGAGCACATCGCCGTTGAAGACCAGCGCCGTGTCATGGCGCAGACGGCCTGCGACGTTGGCGATCCCGCCGCCGGTGCCCAGCGGAGTCTGCTCGGTGACGTACTCGATCTGCAGACCCAGTTTGGATCCGTCACCGAACTCCGCCTCGAAAACCGCCGGCTTGTAAGACGTTCCGAGGATCACGTGTTCGATCCCCGCCGCGGCGATCCGCGACAGCAGGTGCGTCAGAAATGGCACGCCGGCAGTCGGCAACATCGGCTTGGGCGCCGAGAGTGTCAACGGCCGCAGCCGGGTGCCCTTGCCGCCCACCAGAACTACTGCGTCAACCTTCTTGCTCATCGGCGACGCCGTCCTTCGTCAGAGTTACGCACCATCAAGCGCGACCGCACCGCCAGACCGGCCCGAAAGCCCCAGCGCAGCGGTGCGCGCCAAGGTCCAGGATGCCGGTCGGCGAGGTAGGTGTAGGTGCTTTTGTGATGCGCGGCCAAATTGCGCGACGATTCGCGCGCGGTCGCGTGTCCCTTGTGGTGCAGCACTTCCGCCGTCGGCACATAGACGTTCAGCCAGCCGGCCCGGCCCAGCCGGTCGCCGAGGTCGACGTCCTCCATATACATGAAGTAGCGCTCGTCGAAACCGCCGATCTGTTCGAAGGCCGCGCGGCGCACCAGCAGGCACGACCCGGACAGCCAGCCGACCGGTCGCTCGCTGGGCTCCAGCCGCTCCTGGCGATAGGTCGCTGACCACGGGTTCTTCTTCCACAGCGGACCGAGCACCGCGTGCATGCCGCCCCGGACCAGGCTCGGCAGTTGGCGCGCGGACGGGTACACCGACCCGTCGGGGTCGTGGACCAGCGGCCCGAGGGTCGCCGCGCGGGGCCAGCGAGCCGCGGCGTCCAGCAGCGCGTCGATGCTGCCCGGCCCCCACTGCACATCCGGATTGGCCACGACGATCCACTCGTCGGCATCTCCCAGCTCCGCGACCGCGCGGTTCACTGCGCTGCCGTAGCCGAGGTTGGATCCGGTGGCGAACAGCCGCACGCCCGGATAGCGCTCGACGGCAGCCTGCGGTGTCCCGTCCGTGGAGCCGTTGTCGGCCATCAGGACGCTGACGGGCCGTTCGGTCGCGTGCGACAGCGAGGCCAGAAAACGGTCCAGATGCACGCCCGGCGAATAGGTCACCGTGACCACGGGCAGGACGTCACTCACGCGTTGAGGGTAGCGGTCGAGGGCACGCAGTGCCCTCAGCAGGGAACAGCCAGCGCCTCGGCGAGCGCATCGCGCCACGGGCGCAGCGGCGACAGTCCGGCCTCCTGCGACTGCCGACCGGACAGCGCCGAGTACGCCGGCCGCGCGGCCGGCCGCGGGTTGTGGTCGCTGCTCACCGGCCGCACCCGCTCCGGGTCGGCGCCAAGGATCTCGAACACCGCCCGGGTCTGCCCGTAGCGGGTGACCTCGCCTGCATTGGCGGCGTGGACGATGCCGTTCGGGGCGTGCACGCGCCCGTCGGCCACCTCGAGCAGGGCACCGACCAGGTCGGCGGTGTAGGTGGGTGAGCCGGTCTGGTCGTCCACCATGTCCACAACCTGGTCGCCGGCGGCCAGCCTGCGCATGGCCGCGACGAAGTCCTTGCCGTCGCCGCCGGTGTAGACCCAGGCGGTGCGGACCACGACGGCGCCCGGCAGCGCCGCCAGCACCGCCAGCTCGCCGGCCAGCTTGGTCTGCCCGTAAACACTCAAAGGCCGGGTGTCGTCGCCGGGCTCGTACGGATGAGACGCCGAGCCGTCAAAGACATAGTCGGTAGAGATGTGCACCATCTGCGCGCCGACCCGGGCGCAGGCACGCGCGATGTGGTCCGGGCCGGCGGCGTTGATCGCATGAGCGCGGTCCCGGTCGCGTTCGGCGTCGTCGACGGCGGTGTAGGCCGCGCAGTTGATCACCACGTCGCCGGCCTGCACGATCTCGTCGGCGCGCTGCGGATCGGCGATGTCCCACTGCGACGACGTCAGCGCCAGCACGTCGCGTCCCTGCCCGGACGCCACCGCCGCCAGAAAGCTGCCGACCTGCCCGCCGGCCCCTGCGATCACAATTCTGCTTGGCATAGGTTGCAAGTCTGGCACGCCGGGACTTCGCTACCCGAGTTACGGCTGTTACGCAAGTAACCTGATGTGATGCCTGAGCAACGGGTGACCCGTGTGATTGCGACCGTGACGGCCGCGTTGATTGTCCTCGTGACGGGGGTGGCGTGGAGCAAAGTCCGCTCCTTCGAAGACGGGATCTACCACGTCTTCGCTCCGTCACTGGGTCACGGCGGCGATGACGGCGCCCTCGACATCCTGCTGGTCGGCATGGACAGCCGCACCGACGCGCACGGCAATGCGCTGAGCCAGCAGGAACTCGCCTCGCTGCGGGCCGGCGATGAGGTGGCCAGCAACACCGACACGATCATCCTGGTGCGCATCCCCGACAACGGGAAGTCGGCCACTGCGATCTCGATCCCCCGCGACACCTACGTGCAGGCGCCGGGCATGGGCAAGACCAAGATCAACGGCGTCTACGGCCAGACCAAAGAAGAGAAGCGGGTCAGCCTGGTCGAGTCCGGAGCCGCACCCGACGAGGCCGAGCGCGAGGGCACCGAGGCCGGCCGCGAGGCCCTGATCAAGACCGTCGCCGACCTCACCGGCGTCACCGTCGACCATTACGCCGAGATCGGGCTGCTGGGCTTTTCGCTGATCACCGACGCCCTCGGCGGGGTCAATGTCTGCCTCAAAGACCCTGTCTACGAACCCCTTTCGGGCGCTGACTTCCCGGCCGGTCCGCAGAAGCTCAACGGCCCGCAAGCGCTGAGCTTCGTGCGTCAACGTCACGAACTGCCCCGCGGCGACCTCGACCGGGTGGTGCGTCAGCAGGTGGTGATGTCGTCGCTGGCCCACCAGGTGATCTCCGGCAAGACACTGTCCAGCCCGGCCACGATGAACCGTCTGCAGTCCGCCATCCAACGCTCGGTGGTGCTGTCATCCGGTTGGGACATCATGGATTTCGTCAACCAACTGCAGAAGCTGGCCGCCGGCCGGGTCGCCTTTGCGACCATCCCGGTGCTCGACGAATCCGGCTGGAGTGACGACGGCATGCACAGCGTGGTGCGGGTCGATCCGCACCAGGTGCAGTCTTGGGTCGCCGGACTGCTCGAAGGCCAGTCCAAAGGCAAGACCGAGGAGCTCAGCTACGCGCCCGACAAGACCAGCGCCAGCGTCCTCAACGACACCGACATCAACGGGCTCGCCTCATCAGTGTCACAAGCATTGAGCGCCAAGGGTTTCGGCACCGGAAAGGTCGGCAACAACGATGCCGCCCACGTGAAGAGCAGCCAGGTGCAGGCCGCGAAGTCCGACGACCTCGGCGCGCAAGCCGTCGCCAAAGAACTCGGTGGGCTGCCCGTCATCGCCAACTCCTCGGTGCCACCAGGCTCGGTCCGGGTGGTACTCAGCAGCGACTACACCGGCCCGGGTTCGGGTATCAGTGACGGCGGCCCGAAGCTGGCAGCCGCGTCCCACCCGGACTCCGAGGCTCCCCCGCCGTCGCCGATCCTGACCGCCGGCTCCGATCACCCGGAGTGCGTCAACTGATCTCGTGCCGACGACGATCAACAGAGCAGTGCGATCGTAGGGAACCACAAGGAGTGGCACTTGACTGATCTACTGATGCGGTGACGACCCTCAGCGCCGCGATTCTGGATCCGATGCTGCGCGCCGACCCAGTCGGCCCGCGGATCACCTACTACGACGACGGCACCGGCGAGCGCATCGAGTTGTCGGCCGTCACGCTGGCCAACTGGGCCGCCAAGACCGCCAACCTGCTGCGCGACGAGTTGGGCGCCGGCCCGGCCAGCCGCGTGGCGGTGTTGTTGCCGGCGCACTGGCAGACCGCGGCGGTGCTGTTCGGGGTGTGGTGGATCGGCGCTGAGGTGCTGCTCGGCTCGCCTTCTGAGGCGGATATCGCCTTGTGCACGGCCGATCGCCTCGACGAGGCCGATGCCACCGGCGCGACCGAGGTGGCAGTGCTGTCGCTGGACGCATTCGGCCGGCCGGTGCCCGATCTGCCGATCGGGGTCACCGACTATGCGACCGCCGTGCGAGTGCACGGTGACCAGATCGTCGGTGAACGGGCGCCCGGCCCCGCGCTGGCCGGCAGGTCCGTCGACGATGTGCTGGCGGCCTGCCAAAACGCCGCGGCCGCACAGGCTTTGACGTCAACCGACCGGGTGCTGTCGACCACGTCCTGGAATACCCCCGAGGACGTGATCGGCGGCCTGCTGAGCGTGCTGTCGGTCGGCGGCTCGCTGGTCTACGTCGCCAACCCCGACCCGGCCGCGCTGGCGCGCAAGACCGAGACCGAGAAGGTCACCCGAAGCCTCTAGCCACTCCAGCCCCGCGAGCGCCCGGCCAGGCGGGCGTCCGGCATGGAGCGCCCGGCTGGCCGCGCACTCGGGCCACCCGCCCTCGCCTGATACATGTTGATATCGCTATATGTCGATGCTACGGTCGTCGAAAGGGCATAAACTCGTGCCTTACGAGACAACGGGAGGATGTTCGCGATGGTGGTGTCAGGCCTACTCGGAAAAGCAGCCGGAACGGTGGTAACCGGTGTGGTCGGCGTCAGCGCCTACGAACTCCTGCGTAAAGCCCTGGCCAAGGCCCCGCTGCACGAGGCCGCGGTATCCGCGACGGAGTGGAGCCTGCGTGGCACTCGACGGGCCGAGGAAGCAGCGGAATCGGCGCGGCTGAAGATGGCCGACGTGGTGGCCGAGGCCCGCGAGCGGATCGGCGAGGAGGCACAGCCGCCCGCCATCGGCGACCACGATCACGACCACGAGCACTGATCGGCTCGACGCTGTGCCCGATGGTCCGCTTCCTCCCCATCGCGCTTTGCGCTCTGCATCGTCAGCGGACGTAACCGATCTACAGGTCGTGTCCGACGCCGCGGGGCGCATGCGGGTGAAGGTGCCCTGGGTGCGCGCCAATTCGCAGCGTGCGGTCGCGGTGGAAGAGGCGGTGGACCGCCAACATGGGGTGCGCGCGGTGCACGCCTACCCACACACCGGCTCCGTCGTCGTCTGGTATTCGCCGAGGCGCTGCGACCGCACCGACGTGCTGACTGCCATCGCCGAGGCCGAACACGTTGCCGCCGAACTTATTCCGGCCCGCACCCCACGTTCCTCGGACATCCGCAACACCGAAGTGCTGCGCATGGTGATCGGCGGCGTGGCACTCGCCCTGCTCGGCGTACGCCGCTATGCATTCAACCGTCCCCCACTACTGGGGCCGTCCGGCCAGCTGGTCGCGACCGGCGCGACGGTGTTCATGGGCTACCCGTTCCTGCGCGGCGCATTGCGCGGGCTACGGTCCGGACGCGCGGGCACCGACGCACTGGTGACCGCCGCGACCGTCGCCAGCCTGGTGCTGCGCGAGAACGTCGTCGCGCTCACCGTGCTGTGGCTGCTGAACATCGGTGAATACCTTCAGGATCTGACGCTGCGCCGCACCCGGCGGGCCATCTCCGATCTGTTGCGCGGCACGGCGGACACGGCCTGGATCCGGCTCGACGACGGAAACGAAGTTCAAGTGCCGATCGACACCGTGCAGATCGGCGATGACGTGGTGGTCCATGACCACGTGGCGATACCGGTCGACGGCGAGGTGGTCGAGGGCGAGGCGGTGGTCGACCAGTCGGCGATCACCGGCGAGACCCTGCCGGTCAGCATCGTGGCCGGCTCGGCCGTGCACGCCGGCTCGGTGGTGCTGCGCGGGCGGCTGGTGATTCGCGCCCGGGCGGTCGGCAACCAGACCACCATCGGGCGCATCATCTCCCGCGTCGAAGAGGCCCAGCACGACCGGGCGCCGATCCAGACCGTCGGCGAGAACTTCTCCCGTCGCTTCGTGCCGATCTCGTTCATCGTCTCCGCGGTCACGCTGGTGTTGACCGGAGACGTCCGGCGCGCGATGACGATGCTGCTGATCGCCTGCCCGTGCGCAGTCGGCCTGTCGACGCCGACGGCGATCAGCGCCGCGATCGGCAACGGCGCACGGCGCGGCATCTTGATCAAGGGCGGGTCGCACCTCGAGCAGGCCGGCCGGGTGGACGCGATCGTCTTCGACAAGACCGGGACGCTGACGGTGGGTCGCCCCGTGGTCACGAACATCATTGCGTTGCACGATGATTGGCAACCCGAGCAGGTGCTCGCCTACGCCGCCAGCTCGGAGTTGCACTCGCGACACCCGTTGGCCGAGGCCGTGATCCGCTCCACGGAAGAACGTCGCATCACCATTCCGCCGCACGAGGAGTGCGAGGTGCTGGTCGGCCTCGGCATGCGGACCTGGGCGGACGGCCGGACGCTGCTGCTGGGCAGTCCGTCGCTGCTCCGTTCGGAGAACGTCGCCGTTTCCCTAGAAGCCTCCAACTGGGTCGACAAGCTGCGCCGCCAGGCCGAAACTCCCCTGCTGCTCGCGGTGGACGAGACGCTGGTCGGGTTGATCAGCCTGCGTGACGAGGTCCGCCCCGAAGCCCCCGAGGTGCTGAAGCAGCTGTGCGCCAACGGGATCCGCCGGATCGTGATGCTCACCGGCGATCACCCCGAAATCGCGAAAGTCGTTGCAGCCGAACTCGGTATCGACGAATGGCGCGCCGAGGTGATGCCTGAGGACAAGCTGGAAGTGGTGCGCCAACTGCAGGACGAGGGCTACATCGTCGGGATGGTCGGCGACGGCATCAACGACGCCCCGGCGCTGGCCGCGGCCAACATCGGCATCGCGATGGGTTTGGCCGGCACCGACGTCGCGGTCGAGACCGCCGACGTCGCCCTGGCCAATGACGACCTGCGGCGCCTGCTCGACGTCGGTGACCTGGGCACCCGCGCGGTCGAGGTCATCCGGCAGAACTACGGCATGTCGATCGCCGTCAACGCCGCCGGGCTGCTGATCGGCGCCGGCGGGGCTCTGTCGCCAGTGCTTGCGGCGATCCTGCACAACGCGTCGTCGGTGGCCGTTGTCGCGAACAGTTCACGTTTGATTCGGTATCGCTTGGACTGAACGAGTACACCGACACTCCGATCGGTGTCATGATGCCTCGATGTCCACTCCCCTCGACCCGGTTGCCAGCGAACGGCTCTCGCACGCCGACAAGGTCTTCACCTCCGACCTGTCCATCAACGAATTCGCCATCCTGCATGGAGCAGGTTTCGAACCGCTCGACCTGGTGATGGGCGTCTCGGTCTACCACGTGGGCTACCAATTCACCGGCATCAGGCAACAATCCGAGCTGCCGGTGCTCACCGAGGCGACGTATCGGGCCCGCTGGAACGCCATGGCCCGACTGCAGGCCGAGGCCGACGCGCTTGGCGCCGACGGCGTCGTCGGCGTGCGTCTGGAATGGCGCCAGCACGGCGCCGAGGCGGAGCACCTGGAATTCATCGCGGTCGGCACCGCCGTGCGCTACACGCCCAAGCCCGGGGCGTTCAAGCGCGGTAACGGGCAGGCATTCTCGAGCCACCTGACCGGACAAGACCTGGCCACGCTGCTTCGCTCGGGCTGGGCGCCGGTGGCGTTCGTCATGGGTAACTGCGTCTTTCACATCGCCGCGCAGGGCTTCATGCAGACCTTGCGGCAGATGGGCCGCAACACCGAAATGCCACAGTGGACGCAGGGAAATTACGAAGCGCGCGAGTTGGCCATGTCGCGCATGCAGAGCGAGGCCGAGCGCGACGGCGCAAACGGAGTCGTTGGGGTTCATTTCGCTATCCAGAACTACGCGTGGGGATTCCACACGGTGGAGTTCTACGCCGCCGGAACGGCGGTGCGTCGCAGCGGCACACCCGAGACCATCTCGCCGTCGTTTGTCCTCGCCATGAACGACTGATGGCGGCTTTCGACGCCGAGCGAGTGAGCCGGACGGTGTCCGGTGCGCTGACCGGCCCGGGCGGAATCGGGTTGGTGATCAACGTTTTTGCCGGGCTGCCGGGCGTTGCGCACACCGCTGCCCGTCGCGGGATGTTCAAATCTCAACCCGAACGACTGCAGATCGGCGACTGGCGTTACGAGGTGACGCCCGACGCCCGGTTGCTGGCGGCCCACGTGGTCGGCGGCGTCGTGATCGGCGAAGACGTGCTGCTGGCCGAGGCGGTGGGGCCACACCTCGCCCGCTCCCTCGGGCAACTCGTCGCCCGCCACGGCTCAGCGGTCATCCCGAACATCGACGCGGCGGTGGACGCGTTGAGCGCCGGCGCCGGCTGAAACACCGAGGATGCGACAATGTCGCATGTAAGGCGATGACGACGTAGGAAGCCGGTGCAAATCCGGCGCGGTCCCGCCACTGTCATCGGGGAGTGACCCTCACCAGCCACGGCCGGAAGGCTGGAAGGCGAGGCAAGCAGCGATCCGAGAGCCAGGACACTCGCGTCGTCGCATCCGCACAAGCCGGGGCGGTCGACCCCGAGAGAGCTGGCGAGCGTCGATGTCACGCCGATTCTGGGTGGCGCTGCTGGTGGCTTCGCTGCTGCCGGTCGCGAGCGCCTGCGCCGCGCACCCGGCGGTCAGCGGGCGGCCCGACCGTGACTGCATCACCGACTTCCATCCCGGCACTGACTATTTCCCGAGCAAGTCGACTGTTCTCGACGCCACCAATTTCACCCTCAGCTATCACAACAGCTACCAGGTCTTGACCGTGAAGCAGCCCTATCCGCACGGCCGTCCGGAATCTTATGTATTGGTGCGTTGCGGGGCGCCGATCCCGCAATTGAGTGGCAATTTGGCTGGCGCACAACCGATCACAGTCCCGGTCACCAGCATGTACTCGGCCTCGATCACTCAGCTCGGCATGATCACCGAACTGGACCGCACGGATGTGGTCACCGGGGTGGCGAACACCGGCGATGTCGTCGATCCGCAACTGCGACAACGCATCGACAGCGGGCAGACGGTGGGCTACGCGCCGGGCAACCAGGTCAACGTCGAGGGCGTCCTCGCCGCCCATCCCGATGTGTTGGTGACTGCGGGCACCGAAGATCCGGGTTACTCGAAACTGGGCGACGGCGGCGTCAAGGTGGTCGCTGACGCCGAATGGCTGGAAGCCACCCCGCTGGGCCGGGCTGAGTGGGTCAAGGTGCTGGCCGCACTTACCGGAACGGAGAAGAAGGCCACCGAGGTGTACGGCAAGCTACGCGGCGACTATGCCGCGGTCGCCCGGCAGTCCGCGGGTACGCGCCCAGTCGACGTGCTGCCGGGAACGATGTACCAGGGCACCTGGCTGATGCCCGCCGGCGGTGACTACGCCGGACGCCTGATCCGCGACGCGGGCGGCAGCTATCCGTGGGCAAGTGAATCCCGCAGTGGCACGTTGGAATTGAACTTCGAATCGGTCTACAGCAAAGCCGGTCAGTCGCCGTTATGGCTGGTCTACAGCGATTGGAAGACCGTCGGCAGCGCGGTGGCCGAGGACACCCGCTACGGCGAACTCGCCGCGGTGCGCACCGGCCAGGTCTGGTCGGCGACCAAAGCCGTTGCCCCCGGCGGTGGCAACGACTATTGGGAGCGCGGCGCGGCGCGACCCGATCTGATCCTGGGCGATCTGTTGGCGATTCTGCACCCGGAGTTGGCGCCCCACCACGAGTTCGCCTTCTATCGGCAGGTCGCTCGCGCGTGACGACCACTGTGACGACATCAATCCCGTTGCGGCTCAACCGAACCGCGGTGGTGCTGACGGCGTTGGCCGCTGCGGTGGTGGTGCTGACTTTGCTGGGCCTGGCACTGGGTCCGGTGCGGGTGCCGCTGGTCGACACCGCCCGCGTCTTGGTGGGCGCGCAACCGTCGGACCCCCGCTGGCAGGTGATCGTCCACAGCATGCGACTGCCCCGGGTGCTGACCGCGATCGCCGCGGGCGCCGGTCTCGGCGTCGCGGGCCTTCAGATGCAGACGCTGTTCCGCAACACCCTGGCCGACCCGTACGTGCTGGGTGTCAGCTCGGGCGCCGGACTGGGTGTCGCGGTCGTCGTGATGGCCACCGGATCCAGCTTCACGGCGGGACTGGCCGGCGGGGGTCGCATCGGCGTGGCGATCGCCGCGGCGGCCGGCGCGGGAACGGTCCTCGCGATTGTCCTGACCCTCGCCCGGTGGGTGCGTTCGGCGGCGACGTTGCTGCTGATCGGCGTGATGGTGGGCGCAGCCACCACCGCGGTGGTGAGCGTCTTGCTGGTTTATGCCGACCCTCAGCGCGTCCAGCAGTACCTGCTGTGGGGGCTGGGCAGCTTCGCCGGCACCACGTGGCAGGACTTGCAGCTGTTGCTGCCCGTCGTCGCGTTCGGATTGGCGGCGGCCGCGCTGACCGTTCGCGCGCTCAACGCCCTGCTGCTGGGCGAAAGTTACGCCCGCACAATGGGTATCGACGTGCGTCGGGCGCGGCTGATCACCGTCGTGTCGGCGTCACTGGTCGCCGGCGCGACGACGGCGTTCTGCGGCCCTATCGCGTTTCTCGGGCTCGCGGTGCCGCACCTGGCGCGGCTGGCGTTGGGCACGTCCGACCATCGCGCGGTGCTACCCGCCACGGTGCTGATGGGCTCGGCCGTGGCGCTGTTGTGCGGCATGGCCAGTCAACTGCCCGGCAGCGACACAGTGCTCCCGGTCAACTCGGTGACGGCGCTGATCGGGGCGCCGATCGTCGTCCTGGTGTTGGTGCGAAACCGCCACGGCGTGGGGATGCGCCCATGACCCGCGCCGACGACGATGATCCCGACAAACGTCGGGATCGAGGAGTGGCGCCCATGACCCTCGAGTTTCGCAACCTCGCGATCGGCTACCGCCGCCGGCGGCAGGTCTCCATCGTCGCCGACGGCCTGTCCGCGGTTGCGCGCCGCGGCGAACTCACGGTGCTGCTGGGGCCCAACGGCTGCGGGAAGTCGACACTGATCCGCACCATCTGCGGGTTGCAGCCGGCGTTGCGTGGCGAGGTGTTGCTGGACGGAACGAATCTCGCCGGCGTCGCGGCCGACCGGTTGGCCAGGCGGGTGGCGGTGGTGCTCACCGATCCGGTCGACCCCGGCCTGCTGTCCGCGCACGACCTCACCGCGTTGGGCCGCATCCCGTACCTGGGGATCACAGGTCGGCTGACCCGCAACGACCACCGCATCGTCGAACATGCGCTGGCTGCGGTCGAGGCCGGGCACCTGGCCGACCGCCCGGTTGCCGACCTGTCCGACGGCGAGCGCCAGCGTGTGCTGACTGCCCGCGCGCTGGCTCAGCAGCCGCAGGTTCTGGTGCTCGACGAGCCGACCGCGTTCCTCGACGTCCCGTCGCGCATCGGACTGGTCCAGATGTTGCGCAGCGTGGCCCGCGAGAAGAACCTGACCGTCGTCATGTCCACTCACGACCTCGAACTGGCGCTGCGGGAGGCCGATCGGGCGTGGCTGCTCGGCCACGACGGCACGCTCGTGGACGGCACCCCCGATGGCCTCGTCGGCAGCGGACGCATCAACTCTGTATTTGGCTGTGAGATAACACCTTCTGGGGCCGCAAGCGACCCGGCCGCGATCAAGGCGCTCGCCGAACTCGGTAACGTCAGTTCATATTTCGCGCTCGGCACCGGACCGCTCGTCGACGGTTGGCGCCCGGTCCGGCAGCTCTACGACGACACCGCGCTGCTGGCCGAGACCGTCGACCGAGTCAAAGCACGCCTGGACGTCACCGAGCTGCGCGTGGCGGCGTCCACGTTCTTCTTGGGATTCGCCGCGCGGCTGTGGTCGATCGGCGTGGGCAGCGTCGCCGGTTACCGAATGCTCGTCGACCTCCCGCCCGAGCGGCTGCTGTTCCGCGAAAGCGACGGTCAGATCGCCCTTCACCTCGAGCATCCCGAAACTCGGCAGCGCGATGACCTTGATGCCGCGCTGGCCGACCTGGTGCTGGACTCCCATCTCACGCCGCTGGCGGCGGCACTGCGCCGACTCGGCCCGATCTCGGAGAAGTTGCTGCAGGGTAATACCGCCTCGGCCCTGCTCGGCGCGGCGCGGGTATTCGATAGTGACCGCGTTACGACGTCAGGATGGGAGCTGGCTCGCCGCATCTGCGCCGACCCCCGATTGAGCGCGGCAGTTCGTTTCGGCGATACCGACTACCGCCGAACCAGTTGCTGCTTGTATTACCGCACACCTCATGGAGGGCTCTGCGGAGATTGCGCCCTTGGCCGGGTGCCGGAAAGGAGTCGCGATGATCGACTTTAGCCCTGCGGTTAAGACCACCGAAGACAATGGCCGCGAGCAGGTTTGGCCGCTGCCGACCGATGAGGAAAGCCTTCTCGACCTCATCCGGCTGTGCTTCGAAGAGTATTGGGACGACATTTGGTTCGGCGTTCTGGTCGAGGGTGCGGCGTGGGAGGTCGCTGCTCCCAACCCACCCAAGCGGATCTCGATGTACGACGGGTACGCGACCGTCGACTTCGGCCGCTGGCACTTTCACCTGTGCATCGGCGAGCACACCGAAAGCGGCCCCGAGCTGGGCCGGATCCGTCGGTGTGCGCGGGCCGAGTTGTATCGCCGGATCGGCCGCGACGGCTCCCCCACCTCGTGGGGAGTTCGCCTCTTCAACGGCCGCGACGACCAGTTGATGACGCTGATGCTGCCCGGCCCGTTCTTGACCAACACACAGCAGATGCGCGACGAGCCTGCCTGGGAGCAGCTAGAGCTGTGGGATCGCCTCCGGGCCAAGTTCCTGGGACTGGATCCCGACCCACTTGACCGTTCCGGCAAAGGCTTTCGGCACGGCTGAGAGAGCGCGTCAGCAGCAATCCTCGCCGCGCCACGATTTGACGCCCTGCCAGATCGCCGTCGCGGCGATGGCCAGCCCGATCGCCGGGTCGAACCACCAGATGCTCGGCCAGATGGCGGCGACCGCCAGACCGACCAGGACGGCGGCGGCCTGCGCGCCACACAGGTAATTCTGGGTGCCCTCGCCCGCGGTGGCCGCGGAGCCGAGGTGATCGGCGAGCGAATGCTTGGCACGGCCCAGGATCGGCATCAGCACCAGCGAGGCCGCCGTCAACGTCATACCGATCATCGATGTCTGGGCGTCGTGTCGGTCCAGCACGTGGTGAATGGATTCGGCGGCGATGTACGGAGCGGTCAGCCAGAACGACCACGCGACGCCGATCTGCGCGCGACGCTCAGCCGTCGCCGACGCCGTCCGCGCACCGGAGAAGCGCCAGGCGACCATCGCGCTGGCCAGCGCCTCCGGCAAGCTGCCCAATGCCCAACCGGTCAGCGCGATCGACCCGACCTCGAGACCCTGCCACAGCCCGACCACGCCCTCGGTGAGCATCGCGACCATGCTGACCCAGGCCAGCCGCCAGGCCCATTTCGCGCGGTGCTCCCACTGGGTGTCATGTGCGACGGCGTGCCCGTGGCCGGAGCAGACGTCGGCCACGAGCCCGGCCTGGTCGCCCATCGAACGGGATTCGGTCACCCAGCGATGTTAGGCCAACGCACAACGCGGGCGTGCCCGCCTCGCTGTCAAGAAGGCGGCAACGGCCGCTTCATGGTGCAGACGATGCTCCACTCGAAATAGAACTCGCCGCCCTTGTCGTAGCCCGCGAAGTGGTGGGAAACCTGGACCCGTTGCACCGAGGAGTTCACCACCTCCCAGCCCTCCAGCCCGTGAGCGTTGAGGTGGCGGTTCGCCTCGTCGATGACAACCTGCAGGGACTCGTTCGTCACGCTGATGAAAGTGGTCTCCCACCGCGGTGCAGACCAGCTGCCGTCGGACACCCCTGACGTGGGAACAGGCGAAGGTGCGCTCATAAGGCCGTACCCTATGCCGCCGCGCCTCCCGAAAAGTGAATGGAACTTGACCGGCGCGTTAAGTGATGTCGCCGAATTCCCGCCGCGCCGGGGCAAATAAAGGGAGATATCCCGATGTGCTCCGGTGGCTGTCCGGCGAAAACTGGCTGGCATGAACACCTTTAGGTACCCCGCGCGATGACGACAAAACGGAGAGGTCAGGCCAAGAAGCCTTACTGCACAACCGGAGTCGGGTCACCACCAGCCAGGTTGCACTGCCAGAACCCGACGTCGTGCCAGGCGTTGTGTTTGTAACCGGCCTCTCGAAGATGGCCGACACGTTCGAAGCCGTGCCGCTCGTGCAGTCGCACGCTGGGGTCGTTGGGCAACGCGATCACGGCGATCGCACTGTGAAATCCCTTGCCGCGCAATCGATTGAGTAACTCCGTGTAGAGCGCGTCGCCGACGCCGCGGTGGTGCGTCGACGGATCGACGTAGATGGTGACTTCGACGGTCCACTGGTAGGCGGCGCGCTCGTTCCACGGTCCGGCGTAAGCGGCGCCGACCACATCGCCATCAACCGCGGCTACCAGCCAGGGGAACCGCCGGTGCCGCGCAGCCCACAGCGCGCGGACTTCCTCGATGCTCTGTGGCTCGGTCCGGAAATTGAAGACCGAATGTTCGATGTAGTGATTGACGATCTCGCGGACGCGCACCAGATCTCCGTCGGTGGCCGACCGCACCTGCGGCGCGCTCAACGTCTCGTCACGTGGCTTTCGGGCGGTATCCGTCGATGTCTTTTTCCTCGAGCGAACGGGCGAGGAACTCGCCCTTCGCCGTAAGCGACAGCCACACCGCGAACATCCATTTCTCGGGATCGCCATAGTGTTTGACGTACGCGTGGGAAATCTTGTGCAACGAATGATCAAGTGAATGATGCCAAGCCACAAAGCGTTGCGATTTATCGCTGCGCTCGCCAAGCCTGAACAACCCGTCGCTCACCCATTCGCGAATGGCGTCCAACGTCTCGTTCTGCACTTCTAGCGGGGTGGCCGACGGATTATGGTGCTTCACACGCCAATCCACCGCATTGAGATCGATCGGCTTACCCAGGGCCTCGAACAACAGATCGTTTCGCACGGCCTCGCGCGTGTTGCCGGTCATCCGGTCACCGTACAAGTTGAGCTCGTGTGCCGGTACTCCGACGACGCGGCGGGCGCCGATTCGCTGCCGCATTTGACCTGGTATGGCAAAATTCCCCCGTTAGGCGATGACGACAGAGGAAGCCGGTGCGAATCCGGCGCGGTCCCGCCACTGTCATCGGGGAGCGACCCTCACCAGCCACGGCCGCCAGGTCGGAAGGCGAGGCGAGCAACGATCCGAAAGCCAGGAGACTCACGTCATCGCATCCTGCGAGCCGGGGCGGTCGACCCCAAAAGCGAGAGTCTCATGGCGCCGAGTGCGTTCTTCTCTTCCATTTCTGATAGCCAAGCGTGACCGCCCCCGTCTGGGTGGCGACGGCTCCTGAGGTGCATTCGACGCTGCTGAGCAGCGGCCCGGGACCGGCGTCGCTGCTGGCCGCCGCAGACGCGTGGACCGCGCTGAGCACCGAGTACGCGGATGCTGCCGAGGAACTGACCGCGGTGTTGGGCGCCGTGCAGGCCGGGACGTGGGAAGGGCCGAGCGCCGCGAGTTACGCGGCCGCGCACGCGCCCTATCTGGCCTGGCTGCAGCAAGAGAGCGCGAACAGCGCTGCCAGGGCCGCGGAGCACGAAACCGCAGCCGCCGCCTACACCACGGCGCTGGCCGCCATGCCGACCCTGGGCGAGTTGGCCGCCAACCACGCCACTCACGCGGTGCTGCTGGGCACGAATTTCCTTGGCATCAACACCATCCCGATCGCGCTCAACGAAGCCGACTATGCCCGGATGTGGGTTCAGGCCGCCACCGTGATGAGCACCTATCAAGGCGTCGCGGCCGCGTCGGTAGCGGCGACCCCGACCACCGAGCCGGCGCCGACGATCGTGAAGTCGGCCGCGGCCGTCGACCCGTCGAATCCGCCCGCGTGGTTCACCGACTTGGAGAACTATCTGCAAGGGCTTTTCCCCCAGCCCTCGTACCCGAACATCGGCCCCGAGTACCAAGAGATACTGAACTTCTTCAATCAGATCGGCTTCACCGATTTCAACGATCCGATCTCGACGTGGTTGCAGGGGCTGAACCCGTCGTGGTTGCCGCCGTACCCCATTCCCGGGAACTGGCTAGCGTTCACCGGCGACTTTCTGAGTTACCTCACCCCCGAATCCATCGCCTACGACTTGTCGGTGCCGCTTGACCCGGGGTCCTACATTGCCTTCACCGGCATCGTCATCGTCGACGACTTCTTGGCGATCGTCTACACCGCCGCGTTCAATCCGCAGGCTCTCATCCTGGTCGTCCCGACGGCGCTGGTCGAGATCGTCGGGTCCACCATCGGCAACACCATCCAGCTACTGCATTACATCCTCGAGTCGACACTGCTGCCTTTGCTGCCCGCCCTCTTGCCGGCAGCGGCCGCAACCCTGGTTCCGCTGGCGGCCGCTCCCGCCGGGTTGGCCGGCCTGGCGGGATTGGCGGGACTGGCCGGGATCGCCCCGGCCGCCGCGCCGATGCTGACACCGCTGATTGCGATGGCCCCGCCGCCACCTCCGCCCCCCGCGCCCGCGCCCATGGCTCCCGCGCCCGCTCCGGCGGTGGTCGCCCATGCCCCGGCCCTAGCGCCCGCGCCCCCTCCTCCGCCGCCCACACCGGCCGGACCGACGGGCGTGACGATGCCGGCTTACATGTACATGGTCGGCGACCTGGGGGTGGCCGCGCGGGCGGCCCGAGGCGCCAGCAAGCGGGCCAAAAAGGCTGCGGCCGACAACGCCGAAATCGCAGCGGCCGCAGCAGCTCCCAGCGAGCCGCAGCCAGTACGGCGCCGACGGCGAGCACAGGCCACCATGATCGGACGCGGCTACGAATACATGGACCTGGAGCCGGAACCGACGGTGACCGCTTCAGAGCGCGACGCCGGACCCCTCGGGTTCGCCGGCAGCGCGGCCCGCGAGAACGGCGCCGAGCCGGGCGGTTTGGCCATGTTGACCCGCGATCAGTTCGGCGGCGACTCGACCGTGCCGATGCTGCCGACAACCTGGAATCCCGACCTCGACTGAGGCCGACGAGCGGCCGCGTCGCTGTAGCGTGCACCCATGGTGGATTTTGCTCTGCGCTCGTGTGGACTCCGCGGGCACGCGACATTTGCTCCCGATGAGCCGAAGCTCCGCGAACGCCTGACGGTCGACACCCCCGCCGGGGAAGCCTGGCGCTGTTTGCGCTGCGAGACTTTCGTTGTCGGCCCACCCCGCCGTAGCGGACCGGCGAACACCGCACCGGAGATTCCACGCGGACGGTTCCTGCGGGACCGCACCTTGATGCGGGCTCTCGCCATCGAACGCGCCTTCCGCGCCGTCATCTTTCTGCTGGTCGCGGCCGGCGTGCTCAAGGTCAGCGGATCACGCGAACGCCTGCAGCACGTCTTGGACAAAGACATCCCCCTGTTGAAACCGCTGGCGAACCAGATCGGTTGGGACCCAGAGAATTCCAAACTCGTTCACCAGGTCGCCCACGCCTTCTCGTTGTCGTCGTCCACGCTGCAGTGGATCGCGATCGGCCTGGCCGGGTACGCGCTGATCGAGCTCATCGAGGCGGTCGGGCTGTGGCTGATGCAGCGGTGGGGCGAGTACTTCGCAGTCATCGCCACCAGTGTCTTCCTTCCACTGGAGATTTATGAGCTGACCGAAAAGATCACGGCGCTAAGAATTTTCGCGCTTGTCGTCAACATCGTCGCAGTGATATGGCTGCTGTGGAGCAAGCGGCTGTTCGGGCTGAACGGCGGCGGCAAGGCCTACCGGGAAGAACATGAAGCGGAAAGCCTGCTCAGCGTCGAGAGCGCGGGCCTCAGCGGAACTTCCGCCGGCGCAACGGCATAACTACTCCGACCGCGAAGCCGCCTGGTGCTGCAGCGCGTAGGCGACCGCGTGGGTCCGGTTCTGTACGCCCAGCTTGGCCAGGATCGCCTCGACATGATGACCAACGGTCTTGGGGCTGATGTGCAATTCGGCGGCGATCTCGGGGTTGCTCAGCCCGGCGGCAAGCAGATCGAAGACCTGGCGTTGACGCCCGGTCAGCGCATGCGGGTCAGAAGCCTTGTCCGCCTGCCGGGTCCGGGGGGCCCGCTCGCGCAGCACGCCCAGTCGCTGCTGAGCGCGCCGGGCCGCGGCCTTGGCGCCGAGTCGGCGGAACGTCTCGAGCGCTGACTTGACCGCCGAAACGTCGCCGCCGAGTTCGGCGAGCGCCGCGTCGTAGCAACAGCCGCGGTCGGTCCACTCCTGCGCGGCGCTCTGCCACTGTCCGGCGATCTCGAGGTCGAACGGGGTCAGCGCGCCGTCCCGCCTGGCGTCAATTGACCCGCCGGCCAGGTGAATCCACCGACGCAGACTACCCAACAGCCACGGATCGGCGTGCTCGTGCGCGGCGGTCATGCCGGCTCGGGCTTCGGCGATGGCCCGCGCGTCGTCGCCGGCCAGCCAAGCCACCTCGGCGCGCGCCGCCCAGACCACGCCGAGGTGGACCAGCTCACCGGGTTGGGCGCCGTTGTCGGCTCCATCCGCCAACGGAGCTACCGGCGGCTGACCGCGCCGAGCGCGCAGCAGGGTCAGCGTCACCAAGGGCAGAACCCGGTGCTGCGGGCTGAGTTCGGGCTGGGTCAGGATCTGTTCGGCGTCGCCCGCGGCCCGATCCCACTCCCCGCGATGCAAGTCCGCCAACGTGGCCGCGGCGTTCAGCAGTGAGCTGAACATGCCCAGGTCGCGGTCGTCGCAGAACCTCAACGCGTCGGCCAAATAGCCTTCGGCGCGGCTCAATTCGCAGCGCAGCACCGCGTACCAATAGATCAGCACACCCAGAACTCCTGCGTGTTCCTCGAGCCCCGGGGTCGAAAGCGCTTCGCGCCAGACCATCTCCAGTTCGTCCCAGCCGGTGCCGCTGCTGAACACCGCGGTGAGCGCGGTGTAGCCGCGGGCCCGGATATCGACTGCGGGATCCTGCAATTCGCGCCCCAGCGCGTTGGCGCGGGCAGCGTAGTCGGCGCACGCCGGATCCAGGGAGAGCGCGCTGATGTGCGCCATGTTGATCAGCGACCAGGCCAGTTGCGCCGATGGGCCGAGGCGTTCCAGCAGCCGCAGCGAGGCATGCGCCGCGTCGATGGCTTCGGCAGCGCGTCCCAGTGGCTGCAGCAGCCGCGACAGCCAGCGAAGGTCGTCACCCTCGGCGAGGTGGTCGGCCAGCTTGCGGCGCAGCATGATCGCCTCCCGCAACGATGCGACCGCCGGTTCAGCCTGGCCGCTCAGGTAACACGCGAAGGCGTGCCGCTCCAGCCAAACGACGCGCTCGTCGTCGGGACCGCCGACGGCATGACGCAATGCGAGCGCGTACAGGCTCGCGGCTTCCCGATTGGCCCGCAGCGATGCGGCCCGCTCCGCAGCGGCTATGCCGAAGCGGACAGCCGCATTGTTTTCGCCGGCCTCGTCGGCATGAAATGCCAATGCCGCCAATATATTCGAGTCGTGCGGCAGCTCGGCCAGGGCGGTCAGCGCACGTCGGTGTAGTTCGATGCGATCGAAGTCGGCGATCTGCGCCCGAGTGGCCCGGCGGGCAAGCTCGTGCCGAAAACCGACCAGGGCGCCGTCGGCGATCAGCACTCCGGCTCCCAGGCACTCATGCAACGCCGTCCGGGCCTCGGGGCACATCCTTTCCAACAGGGCGACATCGGCGCGCGGCCCGCACACCGCAACCGCATGCGCAACCTCCCGCCCCTTGGCCGACAGCCGGGCCAGCCGGCCGCACACCGCCTCGGAGATGCTGCGCGGCAATGCTTTCCGACTCAAGGCGTCCGGCCCGGCCGCCAACACCTCGGTGACAAAGAAGGGGTTGCCGTTGCTGACGTGGTACAGCTGAGCCGCGTTGACACCGCTACCGGCGGCCAGGGTCGCCACCGCAGAAAAGCTCAACGCCGCCAACTCAATCCGGCTTACCTTCGCACAGTTCGCCAGGTCACCGAGCGTCACCGCCAACGGATGGTTCGACGCCAACTCGTCGTCTCGGAACGAGATCACCAGCAGCAGCCGCAGCGCGCTGACGCGCCGCGCCAGAAATCGCACCAGGTCCAGGGTGGCGCCGTCGCCCCAGTGGGCGTCCTCGATCACCCATACCCATCGGCCGCCATCGCCCAACGCGGCCAACAACTGTCGATATATCTTCGCCGTATCACCGGAATCGACAGCCGCGGCCAGAGCCGCACCGGCGGCGGCGTCCAACCCGGACAGGGCGTCGGTGAGCGGGCCCAGCGGTCGCGGCGCGCCCAATGGGTCACACCAGCCGCGTAGCACCCGCAGTCGAGGCTCGAGTTGGTCGGCGAATCGGGCCAGCAACGCGGTCTTGCCGACGCCGGCCTCCCCCCGCAGTAACACCACTTCCCCGGACCCGCCACGGACCACGCGGCGCGCCAGCGCGTTCAGTTGCGACAGTGGCGCCTCGCGTTCCAGCAAGGCATTCACCAGGGGGGACATGATGCACTGTGACTGTAGCGCCACCGGCCCCTAGATGCGCGTCAACTGGCGATTCGCTGGCAATTCACTGTAAGCCTTGATGGCATTCAGCGCAGCAGCGCGCGCGACATCACCACACGCTGAATCTGGTTGGTGCCCTCGTAGATCTGGGTGATCTTGGCGTCGCGCATGAACCGCTCGACCGGGAAGTCGGTGGTGTATCCGGCGCCACCGAAGAGCTGCACAGCATCGGTGGTGACTTCCATCGCCACGTCAGAGGCGAAGCACTTCGACGCCGCCGAGATGAAGCCGAGGTTCGACTCACCGCGCTCGGCGCGGGCGGCGGCGCTGTAGACCATCAGCCGCGCGGCCTCGACCTTCATCGCCATGTCGGCCAGCATGAACTGGACGCCCTGGAATTCGCTGATCGACTGCCCGAACTGCTTGCGGTCCTTGGTGTATGCGATGGCGGCGTCGACGGCGCCCTGGGCTATGCCCACGGCTTGCGCGCCGATCGTGGGACGGGTGTGGTCCAGGGTCGCCAGGGCGGTCTTGAAGCCCGGTGCCGGGTTCGCCGATCATCCGGTCGCCGGGAATCCGGCAATTCTCGAAGTACAGCTCGGTCGTCGGCGAGCCCTTGATCCCGAGCTTCTTCTCTTTCGGGCCGACGGTGAATCCTTCGTCGTCGATGTGCACGATGAACGACGAGATGCCGTTGGCGCCCTTGTCCGGGTCGGTCACCGCCATCACCGTGTACCAGGATGACTTGCCGCCGTTGGTGATCCAGGCTTTGGCAGCCGTTGAGAATCCAGTCGTCTCCGTCGGCCTTCGCGCGGGTCTTCATCGACGCCGCATCGCTGCCTGCCTCACGTTCGCTCAGCGCGTACGACGCCATCAAGCCGTCGTTGGCCATCGTCGGCAGCACCTGCTTCTTCAGCTCCTCCGATCCGCGCAGGATCAGGCCCATCGTGCCCAGCTTGTTGACCGCCGGGATCAGTGATGCGGACGCGTCGACCCGCGCCACTTCCTCGATCACGATGCAGGCGGCCACCGAGTCGGCGCCCTGGCCGTCGTACTCCTCGGGAACGTGCACGGCGTTGAAACCCGACGCGTTCAGCGCCTTCAGCGCCTCCTCGGGGAAGCGCGACTGCTCGTCCACATCCGCGGCGTACGGCGCGATCTCTTTTTCCGCCAACGCGCGGATCGCCGCCCGCAGCTCGTTGTGCTCTTCAGGCAGCTGGAACAGATCGAACGACGAATCTCCAGCCCACTGAGCCATCTTTCCAGTGCCTCGACTAGTCGTGTTGCTACTCGCCGGTAACTTTACCGTGACGCTGTTTGAGAGCCGAATCCTTGGCCAGCACCGACTCCGCCAACTCCTGCTGAAAAGCCACGATCCGGCTGCGCAGCGCGCTATCCGACGCTCCGAGAATGCGCACCGCGAGCAGGCCGGCGTTGCGGGCGCCGCCGATCGACACCGTCGCGACCGGCACCCCGGCCGGCATCTGCACGATCGACAGCAGCGAGTCCAGCCCGTCCAGCTTGGCCAGCGGTACCGGAACGCCGATTACCGGCAGCGGTGTCGCCGAGGCCACCATGCCGGGCAGGTGGGCCGCGCCACCGGCACCGGCGATGATCACCTCGATGCCCCGGCCGGCGGCCTGCTGCGCGTAGTCGAGCATTCGTTGCGGGGTGCGGTGCGCTGAATACACCCCGATCTCGTAGGCGACGTCGAACTCGGCCAGCGCATCGGCGGCGTCGGACATCACCGACCAGTCGCTGTCACTGCCCATGATCACGCCAACGCGTACGGGGTCAGTCATCAGAATGCGGGTCCCATCCGTCCGTCCACTCACCGTCTGACAACCAGTGTGCCGCGCGTTCGGCGCGTTCACGCAGGTTTGCCAACTCAGCCGCGTTCGTCGCCGAGGAAATTGATGTGGCCGATCTTGCGGCCCGGTCGTTCTTCCTTGCCGTAGAGGTGAACCCGGGCATCGGGCATCCGCGCGAACAGATGATGCAGTCGCTCGTCGAGCGTCATCTCCGGTGTTTGCGCGGCGCCCAGCACGTTGGCCATCACCGTCAGCGGCGCGATCGCATCGGTGGCGCCGAGTGGGTAGTCCAGCACCGCGCGCAGATGCTGCTCGAACTGGCTGGTGCGTGAGCCGTCCATGGTCCAGTGACCGGAGTTGTGCGGGCGCATCGCCAGCTCGTTGACCAGCAGCTTCCCCGTCGACGGTTTCGAACAGCTCGACGGCCAGCACGCCGACGACCTCGAGTTCGGCCGCCAGCCCGAGCGCCAGCCGCTGGGCCGCGGCGGCGCTGTCGTCGGGCAGTTCCGGAGCCGGGGCAACCACTTGCACGTTGATCCCGTCGCGCTGCACCGTCTCGACCACCGGCCAGGCCGCGCCCTGCCCGAACGGCGAGCGCGCCACGAGCGCAGAGAGCTCGCGACGCATCGCGACCCGCTCCTCGACCAATACCGGTACGCCGGAATCTAAATATTGACTGGCAATCTTGCGGGCCTCGGCCGCGTCGGCGGCCATCTGCACCCCACGACCGTCGTAGCCGCCGCGGCTGGCCTTGACCACGATGGGCCCGCCCACCAGCCGGGCGAACGCGGCAATGCCGTCCAAGTCGTCCGGGCTTTCGACGGCCGCGTAGCGCGGCACCGGGGCGCCGAGGGCCTCCAGACGACGGCGCATGACGATCTTGTCCTGCGCGTGCACCAGCGCCTGCGGCGGCGGTGCCACGTTCACGCCCTCGGCGACCAGCTTTTCCAGCAGCTCAGCGGGCACATGCTCGTGGTCGAACGTGAGCGCGGCCGCGCCGTCGGCGACGCGACGAAGGGCGTCGAGGTCGGTGTGCGAGCCGATCACCACGTCGGGAGTCACCTGCGCGGCCGGATCGCCATCGGATTCGGCCAGCACCCGCAGGCTCTGACCCAACGCGATCGCAGCCTGGTGGGTCATCCGGGCGAGCTGGCCACCGCCGACCATGGCCACCAGGGGTGCGGCAGCGGGAACGGAGCGGGTTCTCGGGGGCACGGTAATCATGGTGTCATGGCCGCTAGACGGGTTGTGCGACGCAGTCACAGAGCACCCTTAATCACTAATACGTAGACTGCGACATTGTGTCCTTCGCCGATGCCACGATCGCCCGACTGCCGGGGTCGATCCGCCCCTACGCCGAGCGCCATCACGAGCTGATCAAGTTCGCGATCGTCGGCGCGACCACGTTCGTCATCGATTCGGCGATCTTCTACACGCTGAAGCTGACGATCCTGGAGCCCAAGCCGGTGACCGCCAAGGTCATCGCCGGCATCGTCGCGGTCATCGCGTCGTACATCATGAACAGGGAATGGAGCTTCCGCGACCGCGGGGGCCGTGAGCGTCACCACGAGGCGCTGTTGTTCTTCGCGTTCAGCGGAGTCGGCGTGCTACTGAGCATGGCGCCGCTGTGGGTCTCGAGCTACATGCTCGACCTGCGGGTGCCCGCGGTATCGCTGACCATGGAGAACATCGCCGACTTCGTCTCGGCCTACCTCATCGGCAACCTGCTGCAGATGGCGTTCCGGTTCTGGGCGTTCCGCCGCTGGGTGTTCCCGGACAGTGCCGCTCGCAGCGGCGACAAGGCGCTGGAGTCGCTGACCGCGGGCGGCATCGCCGAGGTCTTCGAGGACGTCGAGGAATCCGGCAACGTCACGCTGATGCGAGCGTGGCGTGCGCGCGGCAGCCGGGTGAATCAGCTCGGCGATTCCTCGGACCCGAGGGTGTCGAAAACTTCGTGATACAGCAGCGCGTGAACCTGTTCCACGCGCGGAATGTCGTGAAATTCCAACGGGTCCTGTGAGGCCGACTCGACCACCAGGGTGCCGGTGCGAAGTATCCGATCAATCACCCGGTGCCGAAATTCCACGCTGTTGATCCGCGCCAGCGGGATGTCGATGCCGCTGCGGCTCAGCACTCCGTGCCGGTACATCACCCGACGGTCGGTGATTACGAAATGCGTCGTCAGCCAGTTCAGGAACGGAAACAACGTCAGCCAGCCGATCAGCACCAGCCAGACCCCGCCGATCACCCAGAACACCACCTGCTTGGCGTGCGGGTCCCAGGTCGTGCCACCGACCACCGCGCACCCGAACGACGCGGCCGCGCTGGACAGAATCAGAACGACGACCGGCCAGAACAGCCGCTTCCAGTGCGGATGGCGGTGCAAGACGACCTTTTCGTCGCCGGCCAGCACATTGTCGGGGTAGCCCACGCTGGCACTTTAGACGCTGGCACGCAGGTGCGTGATGTCTCCGGCAGATATCGCCACGGTCTGCGCACCGGTGTCGATGCAGAGCCGCCCAGTCTCGTCGACGGATCGGGCGACACCAACCACCTCCCGGTCGCCGGGCATGCTGGCCCGCACCCGGGAATTCAGGGTCAGGCTGTAGCGCTGATAGTCGGCGATCAGCGCCGAGTCGGCGCCGCCGGCGGTGCGCCAGGCGTCGATGCGCCGCGCCAATTCACGAAGTATCTCGCGCGCCAGCGTGTTTCGATCGGTTGCCGAAGACCCGAGCAGTAGCAGCGAGGTGGCGACCGGATCCGGCGCCTCGTCGGCGGTCAGCGTCACGTTGAGCCCGAGGCCGACCACGATCACCTGTGTCGGCGCGGACACCTCGGCAAGGATCCCGGCCAGCTTGCCGCCGTTCACAAGTACATCGTTCGGCCACTTGAGGCCCGCCTCAACCCCCTGCGCCGCCAACGCGTCCGCCACCGCGACACCCACTGCCAGGGTCAGCCATCCCCAGCCCGGGCGCGGCACCGAGGTGCCGGCCACGCCCACCGACAGGGCCACCTGCGTCCGCGGCGGCGCCGACCATTGCCGGCCGTGGCGACCCCGGCCGGCGTGTTGGAATTCGGCGAGCAACACCGACCCGTCGATATCGTCACCGGCTTCTGCCCGGGCGAGCAGATCGGCATTGGTGGAACCGGTTTCGGCGACGACGTCGAGTTGACGCCACGGCAGGCCGGGCCCGACCAGTCCGTCGCGTAAGGCCTCCGCCGCCAGCGGCGCTCTCAGTGGTTCAAGGTCCATTGGAGTCGAGCCTAGGTCAGCCGGCGTCAAAGGCCCAGGGCGTCGGCGTCGACATCCTCCTTATCCTTCAAACTCGTTGACCGGAGTGGTATTCCGCGTTTCGCATCGTCGCCATACCCGCCGTCGACTGCGCTGGCCAAGGCAATCCGGTTGCCGCCGTTACGCTTTGCTGCGTACATCGTTTCGTCGGCGCGGGCATGGATCGCCTCGAATGCCTCGATGCTGTCGACGGCGCCGGTCGCCACCCCGATGCTCGCAGTTGCTGTCGGCGTCTCCGGGCCCTCGATCGCCGCTCGCATGCTTTCGGCGATTCCCGCCGCGGCCGCCAGGGTCAACTGGTCGAGAACGACGAACTCCTCGCCGCCGGTACGGGCGACGAACGCCGAGGGACCAACCGCGACCCGGATCTGCTTCGCAGTCCGCGCGATCACGGTGTCGCCGATTTTGTGGCCATAGATGTCGTTGATGTTCTTGAACCCGTCAAGGTCGATCACGAAGACACACAGCGGATTTGAAGACGACGCAAGGGTGTCGAGCTTTCGGTCGAGATAATTCGCCAACCCCCGCCGGTTGGCCAACTCAGTGAGTGGGTCGGTGAGCGATTCGATCGAGTTGCTGCGAATCAGCCAGAACCCGAACTGCACAAACGGAAAGATGCCTGCCGCCACCGTCCACGCGATCAGCCCCTTGGCGACCGCGACCGCCACGGCGTCAGGACGATCCGACAGAGCCAGCCAGCCAGCTGCCGTGAAGATCGTCGCGGTGGCCAGCGTCATGTGTGCCGCGATGGCGCGCGGACCGAAGTAGAACACGATGGACACTCCGGACATAGCGAACAACGGAGTAGTACTCAGCGCCGCCAGCGGCTCGGCGTGCAGACCTGTCGCTACGGCAATGCCGATGTCGGCGAGGGCGAACAGCGCAGCCGTTTGCCAAGCCGGAGGCCACGGGAAAAAGCCCCAAAACACGATCCAGCCGATCGCGCTGACAAGCATCGCGATCACCACGGCATGACTCAGCCAGGACGGTTGGACGAGTCGCTCGAAGAGCAAGCACGCCAGGGCGAGGAGTGTGACAACGCCGCCGAATACGTTGCTTGCGCGAAGCGCCCGCATCAAGCCGCGCCGCCGGTAGAACTCGACCACCCACGAGTAGTCGCCAGGTTCGTTCCACCACTGTCGCAGCAGGCGGCCGCTCTCCGACTTCTGCACTGGCGATCCTCCGGCCCCCGGCCCGCATGGGACGAACAAGGCGACAAGTGACGAAGATTACCTCCGCGCGACCTGACGGAACAAAAGTCCGATCCGCAGGACACGCCGGACACCGCGCGTGCGGGTAGGGGCCGCAATTTAAGGGACCGGTAAGATCGACTGCCATGACTTCCGATACCTCGGTCGAAGCACAAGCCGAGCACGAGATCGACATCCACACCACCGCGGGCAAACTCGCCGAACTCCGCAAGCGGAGCGAGGAGACGTTGCACCCGGTGGGTGAAGCCGCCGTCGAGAGGGTGCACGAGAAGGGCAAGCTGACCGCGCGCGAGCGCATCTACGGCCTGCTCGACGAGGGATCGTTCGTCGAACTCGACGCGTTGGCCCGCCACCGCAGCACCAACTTCGGGCTGGCCGAGAAGCGGCCGCTCGGCGACGGCGTCGTGACCGGCTACGGCACCATCGACGGCCGCGATGTCTGCATCTTCAGCCAGGACGTGACGGTGTTCGGCGGCAGCCTCGGCGAGGTGTACGGCGAGAAGATCGTCAAGGTGCAGGAGCTGGCCCTCAAGACCGGCCGCCCACTGATCGGCATCAACGACGGCGCCGGAGCGCGCATCCAGGAGGGTGTGGTCTCACTCGGCCTGTACAGCAAGATCTTCCGCAACAACATCCTGGCGTCCGGCGTCATCCCGCAGATCTCGTTGATCATGGGCGCCGCTGCCGGTGGCCACGTCTACTCCCCCGCGCTGACCGACTTCGTCGTGATGGTCGACCAGACCAGCCAGATGTTCATCACTGGTCCCGACGTGATCAAGACCGTTACCGGTGAAGACGTGACGATGGAGGAGTTGGGTGGCGCGCACACCCACATGGCCAAGTCGGGTACGGCGCACTACGTCGCCACCGGCGAGCAGGACGCCTTCGACTACGTCCGCGAACTGCTGAGCTACCTGCCTCCCAACAACTTCACCGATCCGCCGCACTTCCCCGTTCCGGTGCCCGACGGCGCCATCGAGGACAACCTCACCGAGGAAGACCTCGAGCTGGACACGCTGATCCCCGACTCGGCCAACCAGCCCTACGACATGCACGAGGTGATCAGGCGGATCCTCGACGACGACGAGTTCCTCGAGATCCAGGAGGGCTACGCCCAGAACATCGTCGTCGGCTTCGGACGCATCGAAGGCCGGACGGTCGGGATCGTCGCCAACCAGCCCACGCAGTTCGCGGGCTGCCTGGATATCAACGCCTCGGAGAAGGCCGCCCGCTTCGTGCGGACCTGCGACTGCTTCAACATCCCGGTCGTCATGCTGGTCGACGTGCCAGGCTTCCTGCCCGGCACCGGCCAGGAATACAACGGCATCATCCGCCGCGGCGCCAAGTTGCTGTACGCCTACGGCGAGGCCACCGTCCCCAAGATCACCGTCATCACCCGCAAGGCCTACGGCGGCGCGTATTGCGTGATGGGTTCCAAGGACATGGGTTGCGACGTCAACGTCGCTTGGCCGACAGCGCAGATCGCGGTGATGGGGGCGTCCGGCGCGGTCGGCTTCGTCTACCGCCAGCAGCTCAGCGAAGCGGCCAAGAACGGCGAGGACGTGGACGCGCTGCGGCTGCAGTTGCAGCGGGAGTACGAGGACACTCTGGTCAACCCCTACATCGCCGCCGAGCGGGGCTACGTCGACGCGGTGATTCCGCCGTCGCACACCCGCGGCTACATCGCGACCGCGCTGCGCCTGCTGGAGCGCAAGATCGCCCAGGTGCCGCCCAAGAAGCACGGGAACATTCCCCTGTGAGTCGAGTGAGCGACGGGAACGAAACGAACGATGCAGCCGCTGTGAGCGACAACGAGAACGACAACGCGACGCCTGAGGCCGAGCAGCCACACGCGCCGCGCATCGAGGTGCTCAAGGGCCAGCCGACCGACGACGAGGTGGCCGCGCTGATCACCGTGCTGGCCGGCGCCTCCGGTGGCGGCGAGCAGGCACCGCAGGTGTTCTCCCAGTGGGGACTGCCCGTCGACAGATTGCGCTACTCGATCCACAGCTGGCAGCGCATGAGCCTGCAGCAACGGGCCCACATGCGGGGTAAATGACGCAGGCCTCCGACGACGATGATGCCGGCGTAGCCGGGATCGAGGAGTGGGAATGACCCGTCTGATCCTGGGCTCGGCGTCCGAGGGGCGGCGACGGGTGCTGCGGCAGGCCGGGGTCGAACCCCTGGTCGTCGTGTCGGGTGTCGACGAAGACGCGATCATCGCCACGCTGGGCGCAGACGCCGCTCCGGGCGATGTCGTTCGTCGCCTCGCCGAAGCCAAGGCCGAGCACGTCGTCACCCTGCTCGACGCCGGTGTTGGCTCGGATTGTGTTGTCATCGGCTGTGATTCGATGCTCTACATCGACGGCCGACTGGTCGGCAAACCCGCGTCCATCGACGCGGCGCGACGTGAGTGGCACTCGATGGGCGGGCGGTCCGGTCAGTTGCACACCGGACATTGCCTGGTACGGCTACTCGACGGCCTGACCACACAGGCCTCCGAATCCTTCGTCACCACAGTGCATTTCGCTACACCGGCGTCAGCGGACCTGGACGCCTATCTGGACAGCGGCGAATCATTGGGCGTGGCCGGGGCATTCACGTTGGACGGGCTCGGTGGCTGGTTCGTCGACCGGATCGACGGCGACCCGTCGAACGTCATCGGCCTGAGCCTGCCGCACACCAGGGCACTGCTGCAGCGTGTCGGCGTGTCGATCGCCGACCTGTGGGCGGCCAACCCCGTCCCGGCGTGAACTGTCGCTCGCGTCAACGCCCGAGGTTAACCGGCAGGTAGGCTCGCGGTGTGCCTTTACCCGCAGACCCCAGCCCGACGCTGAGTGCCTACGCCCACCCGGAACGGCTGGTCACCTCCGACTGGCTGGCCGGCAACCTCGGTCGGCCCGGACTCGCCATCGTCGAATCCGATGAAGACGTGCTGCTCTACGACGTCGGTCACATCCCCGGCGCGGTCAAGGTCGACTGGCACACCGACCTGAACGACCCGCGGGTGCGCGACTACATCGACGGCAAGCAATTCGCGGAATTGATGGACCGCAAAGGCATTTCGCGCGACGACACCGTGGTGATCTACGGCGACAAGAGCAACTGGTGGGCCGCATACGCACTCTGGGTCTTCACGCTGTTCGGCCACCCGGACGTCCGACTGCTCAACGGGGGACGCGATCTGTGGATCAACGACGGGCGCGACACCACGCTGGATGTTCCGAGCCGCTCGTCGTCGGGCTACCCGGTCGTGCAACGCAACGACGAACCGATCCGCGCTTACAAAGCCGACGTGCTGGCCGCCCTAGGCTCCGGACCGCTGATCGATGTCCGCTCGCCCGATGAATACACCGGCAAGCGCACCCACATGCCCGACTATCCCGAGGAAGGCGCGTTGCGCGCCGGACACATTCCGTCGGCGCAATCGATCCCGTGGGCCAAGGCCGCCGACGACAGCGGGCGCTTCCGCAGCCGCGACGAACTCGAGAAGCTGTACGGGTTCATCGAACCGGACGACAAGACGATCGTCTACTGCCGCATCGGCGAGCGGTCCAGCCATACCTGGTTCGTGCTGACGCATCTGCTGGGCATCCCCGGCGTGCGTAACTACGACGGTTCGTGGACCGAATGGGGAAATGCCGTACGAGTGCCGATCGTCGCGGGCGAGAGCCCCGGGGCCGTCCCCGCCTGATGACTATGCCCACGCCCCTGGCCGAGGTCCTCTCCGACTTCGGCGAACTCCAGGGCCAGGACAAGCTCAACCTGCTGCTGGAATTCGCCGACGAACTGCCGGCGCTGCCCGCCGATCTCGAAGAGGCGGCGATGGAGCCGGTGGTCGAGTGCCAGTCGCCGCTGTTTTTACACGTCGACGCCCATGATCCGGGCCGGGTGCGGCTGTACTTCAGCGCGCCGGTCCAGGCTCCCACCACGCGCGGTTTCGCGTCGATCCTGGCCGCCGGCCTCGACGAGCAGTCCGTCGCGGACATCCTCGCGGTGCCGGAGGACTTCTACACCGATCTTGGCCTGGCCGAGTTGATCAGCCCGCTTCGGCTGCGCGGGCTGTCCGCGATGCTGGGCCGAATCAAACGCCGACTGCGCGAGTCCGCGGAGAAGTAGACACCGGGTCTCGCCGCTTACGGCGCGCCGCATAAACTTCCCCCGAACCGACTTGTAAGAATTTCTCTTAGACAACACGAAGACGTGCTCATCAGGAGGCGAAGTGGCCAGTCACGCCAGCTCGACGATCTCGAAAGTTCTTGTCGCCAACCGCGGTGAAATCGCGGTGCGGGTCATCCGCGCGGCCAAGGACGCGGGGCTGCCCAGCGTGGCGGTGTACGCCGAGCCCGACGCCGACGCACCACACGTGAAGCTCGCCGACGAGGCGTTCGCCCTGGGCGGCCAGACCTCGGCCGAGTCCTACCTGGACTTCGGCAAGCTGCTGGAAGCCGCCGAGAAGTCCGGCGCCAACGCGATCCACCCCGGCTACGGCTTCCTGTCGGAGAACGCCGACTTCGCCCAGGCCGTGCTCGACGCCGGCCTGATCTGGATCGGGCCCAGCCCGCAGTCGATTCGCGACCTCGGTGACAAGGTCACCGCGCGGCACATCGCCGCCAAGGCGCAGGCGCCGCTGGTACCCGGCACTTCCGACCCGGTGAAGGACGCCGACGAGGTGGTGGCCTTCGCCAAGGAGTACGGCGTTCCGGTCGCGATCAAGGCGGCGTTCGGCGGTGGCGGCCGCGGTATGAAGGTGGCCCGCACCATCGAGGAGATCCCCGAACTGTTCGAGTCGGCGACCCGCGAGGCCGTCGCGGCGTTCGGTCGCGGCGAGTGCTTCGTCGAGCGTTACCTGGACAAGCCGCGCCACGTCGAGGCGCAGGTGATCGCCGACCAGCACGGCAACGTGATCGTCGCCGGCACCCGCGACTGCTCGCTGCAGCGCCGCTTCCAGAAGCTGGTGGAAGAAGCTCCGGCACCCTTCCTTTCCGACGCCCAGCGCAAGGAGATCCACGAGTCCGCCAAGCGGATCTGCAAGGAAGCCGGCTACTACGGTGCCGGCACCGTCGAATACCTGGTCGGCCAGGACGGGCTGATCTCGTTCCTCGAGGTCAACACCCGTCTGCAGGTGGAACATCCGGTGACCGAGGAGACCGCGGGCATCGACCTGGTGCTGCAGCAGTTCAAGATCGCGAACGGCGAGAAGCTGGACCTCACCGAGGACCCGACGCCGCGCGGGCACGCGATCGAGTTCCGGATCAACGGCGAGGACGCCGGACGTGGCTTCCTGCCCGCGCCCGGTCCGGTCACCCGCTACGACATCCCCACCGGGCCCGGCGTGCGGCTGGACTCCGGTGTCGAGGCCGGCTCGGTGATCGGCGGCCAGTTCGACTCGATGCTGTCCAAGCTCATCGTGTACGGCGCCACCCGCGAGGAGGCCCTGGCCCGGTCGCGTCGTGCGCTCGACGAATTCCACGTCGAGGGCCTGGCCACCGTCATTCCGTTCCACCGCGCCGTAGTGTCCGACCCGGCATTCATCGGCGACGACAACGGCTTCACGGTGCACACCCGCTGGATCGAAACCGAGTGGGACAACACAGTCGAGCCGTTCACCGGCGGCGAGCCGATCGATGAGGAAGAAGCGCTGCCCCGGCAGAAGGTCGTCGTCGAGGTCGGCGGCCGACGCCTCGAGGTCTCGCTGCCGGGTGACCTGGCGCTCTCGGGCGGTGGCGGTGGCGCCGACGCCGGCGTGCTTCGCAAGAAGCCCAAGGCACGCAAGCGCGGTGCCGCCGGCGGCGCTGCGGCGTCCGGCGACGCGGTGACCGCTCCGATGCAGGGCACGGTGGTGAAGGTGGCCGTCGAAGAGGGACAAGAGGTTTCGACCGGCGACCTGGTGGTGGTGCTGGAAGCCATGAAAATGGAAAACCCGGTCACCGCGCACAAGGACGGCGTGATCACCGGACTGGCCGTCGAGGCAGGCGCCGCGATCACCCAGGGCACGGTGCTCGCCGAGATCAAGTAGCGGAGCCGGACCATCGACCGTCCGGCGACGATGCGGGGCGCAACGCGGCCCGAGGAGGAGCCGGACCATCGACCGTCCGGCGACGATGCGGGGCGCAACGCGGCCCGAGGAGGAGCCGGACCATCGACGCCGTCGAGATCAACGCCGGGCAGTGGTATCTGCGCGGCTTGCGCGCCGACGATCGCATCGACGACCGTCCCGCATTGGCCGAGCTCGGTAGCACCGATCCCGACCACGTCGCGCGCAGCGCCGCCGAGTGGTCGGCCGACACGCGCTACTCGTGGGCGGCATGCGATCCGACGACCGGTGAGCTGTTGGCCGAGGTGACGCTGAATCCGGCGACCGGACAAGTCGCAAGCCGAGCGCGCTCCGGTCACGACGACGCGGCCGGCGCGGCGGCCGAATCCGTGCGGCGCTTCGCCGCCGCAATCGTTGCGCCCAAACACAATTCGCGCTGAATCTACGCGAACGACCAGGCATTCTGAGAAACCCTCTCAAACGTTGTAGGCACCCAGTAGCCGGAGTAGTATCTAAACAAGGTTGAGTTTCCAGCCGCCCGGAACAGCGTTAATTGACGCAAGGGGAGCTGGTTCTCCCGGCCCTCCTCGCGCGCGGCACCAAACCCGCTTGACGTGATCCACAGAACGCATAGTCGACTGATGGAGTCACACGATGTCTGCTGTACTTTTTAACATTGCTGCCCAGGTTGATGGAAGCAACGCGACACTGCCGCCACCCGCCTGGGAAGACCGCACCGCGCGATTCAGCGCGAAATGGGACGCCGCGCGGGTGGTCATCACCGCTCACGGTGAGCTCGACGCATGCAACGCCACACAATTCGCCGACTACTTTGATCTGTGCATCAACGGTTCCACGCCGCTGATCGTGGACCTGAGTGGCCTGGAATTCTTTGGCACTGCCGGGTTTTCGGCGCTGCATCTGATCAACGTCAAGTGCGCGGGCGCCAACCTGCGCTGGGCCGTGGTGCCGAGCAAAGCGGTGTCCCGGCTGCTTCGTATCTGCGACCCCGACCACGCGTTGCCGCTGACCAAGTCAGCCCAGGCGATGCCGGACGCCGACGACCAAGACGCGGACCAGAACCGGCTATTCCAGCTCGTCCCGTAGTCGCGCAAGCGATTTCGCCAGCAACCGCGAAACATGCATCTGCGAGATGCCGACTCGCTCGGCGATCTGCGTCTGCGTCATCGAGTCGAAAAACCTGAGGACCAGCACGGTCCGCTCGCGTTCGGGCAGCCCTTCCAAAAGCGGTCGCAGAGCCTCGCGATTCTCGATCCGCTCCAGCCCGGTGTCGACATCGCCGAGCGTGTCGGCGATGGCCCGGGCTTCTTCGTCGCCGCCGCTGCTACCCCCGCTGTCGATGGACAGCGTGTTGTAGGAGCTGCCGGCCACCAGACCCTCGATGACTTCGGCGCGGTCCATTTCGAGTTCGTGGGCGAGCTCGGACGCGGTCGGCGCACGGCCCAGCCGCTGCGACAGGTCGGCGGTCGCGGAGCCGAGTCGCAAGTGCAGCTCTTTCAGCCGCCGCGGAACCTTGACCGACCAGCTGTTGTCACGGAAGTGCCGGCGAACCTCACCCATGATGGTGGGCACCGCGAAAGAGACGAAATCAGAGCCCGTCTCGAAGTCGAATCGGGCCACTGCGTTGACCAAACCCACCCGGGCGACCTGAACGAGATCGTCACGCGGCTCGCCGCGACCTTCGAAGCGGCGGGCGATGTGATCCGCCAGCGGTAGGCAGCGCGCGACGATCTTGTCTCGATGGCGCTGGAATTCCGGTGAATCGGCGTCAAGGGTCGCCAACTCCCGGAACATGTCGGGAACGTCGGCGTATTCGTTGGGACGAGAAGATTTAGAACCGCCGACAGCTCGCGCTGTCACCTGTGAGAGTCCGCCCGTCGGGTGGTCAGCGCGACACCGAAGAGGCCATCGCCGTTCTGGAACGTCTGCACGTCATCGGCCAGCGAGGTCAGGACGTGCCAGCTGAAACTGCCCGGCGTCACCACGTCTTCGTTGGTGCACGACGTCGAGGCCTCGATCCGGAGTTCGTTGTCGCGCGGGTCGATCACAATCTCGAGCGTCGCACCGGGCACGGCCGAGCGAATCAAGCGGGTACACACCTCGTCGACCGCGAGTCGCAGGTCGGCAACCGCATCGAAATCCAGATCCTCGAAGGTGCCGACGGCTCCAACCAGCGTCCGTAGGACCGCCAGATTCTCCAGCGTCGCCGTCACCCGCAATTCGATCGCTCGATCGCCGCGTTGCTGATCTTTCGCCGGCTTCGCAGCAACGGTCATCGGGCCTCCCAGCATAGTTTGACTGACAGTACCCTCGCGCTCGAGCTGGTTCGTCATGATCGCCGCCTGGTGATCCTCGTGTTGATCGCTGTGGGTGTCATTACATTCGATCGTGTCGCCGATGATTCGATGACCGATCAATACCAAATACCCACAAGCGTCAACGAATCAAACCAGACGACGCGACCAGTACTGTGATCGCGGTTCGCGCCAACCTATCCGGCGAGCACCGGTCCGGCGATCGGAGCGCCCATCGTGAGCGCGACGAACATCAGGACCATCAGCAGCCATCCTGCTCCCTGCCAAGCCCACCAGGTGCCCTCGGCACGCCAGACCCGGTAGGTGCGGACGAACGCCCACACGCCCGTCGCTAGCAGGATCACCGGTGCACCGAAGGCGAGAATGGTCAGCTGCGGCGCGCCACACGCCGCGGTATCAACGGACATCGCGCCCTTGCACGTGCTGTCCCAAAGCGCTGCAACGATGAGATATCCGATACCCGCCAACGAAGCCAACACGGCGAACCGGACGGCCTGATGCACGTCCTTATCTACCTGCCCGAGTCGATCGCCCGTCGAGTGGTGTTGTTGTGTCGTCATCGGCCGTTCCTCTGTAGCTGCTGTCCCGCGCATTCACCTGCGCCACAGAGATATACCCAGCGCGGCGCTGACGTTAAACCAGCTCAGGCGTGTTCGCCGTCACCCGGAGATCGGTGCGGGGCGCTGCGCCGAATCATGAAGATCGCCGAGGCGATTCCGATCACCAGAAGGCCGAGCGCACCCAGTTCGAACAGCAGGCGATCGAGCTCCTTGTCCGAATGCACCTGCTCGGACGCCGCGGTCACGATCAGGATCCGCCGCACGCACGCGATGAGACCGATGAAAAGGAAAGGCTCCGCGGCGATTTCGTGATAGAGCAGCACCGCGCGCAGTGTCGCCGCGATCTCGGCGATGATCAGCACCATCAGTACCCGGTCGAGGACCAGGACCCCGCCCTGCAGGGTGTTGACCTTGTGGTTGACGGCCTGCATGACCGCCTCCGCCCCGCCGATCACCACCAGCACAGCGGCCGCCACCAGCAGCAGGAAGGCAATCCCGTAGATAACGGTCTCGAAGGCGTCGACCAGCGCGCCGACCCGGTGACTCAACCCCGCCTTGGTGGGTTCGCTTCTGCCGTCCATTGCGCACCGATTGTATTGCTCCGGACCCCCGTGCGGTCTAAGGGCGGCGGCCTGCGGCGGGTCATTCGAAAATTCGCTGAGTCGATGTACACCGTGGTAGACAGACGACTACAACGTCGCGACTAGCACCGGATTCGCGTCGGGCATCGACGTGTACCGCGCGTTAAATAAGTTTGCAGGGGCTTCGGCGAGCGTTGCGGGCCTGCGGGAAGCATCGACAAGTACGATCTGCTCTATGCGAACACCAAGGCGCCGGTTGTCACCGGACGATCGCCGCGCCGAGTTGCTCGCGTTGGGCGCGGAAGTCTTCGGCCAACGGCCCTACGACGAGGTCCGCATCGACGAGATCGCGGAGCGTGCCGGCGTATCGCGCGCGTTGATGTACCACTACTTCCCGGACAAGCGGGCGTTCTTCGCCGCCGTCGTCAAGGGGCAGGCCGACCAGCTTTTCGAGACCACGAACACGCCTGTTAAGCCCGGTCAGAACCTCTTCGAAGAGGTGCGCGGCGGTGTGCTCGCCTACATGCAGTACCACCAGGAGCACCCGCACGCCGCGTGGGCGGCATATGTCGGACTCGGGCGTTCCGATCCGGTCTTACTCGGCATCGACGACGAGGCCAAGGACCGCCAGATGGAACACATCATGAGCCGTGTCGTAGAGGTCGACGGATCGGGCGCTCCGCTCGATCCCATCGTCGAACGCGACCTGCGGATCGTCATCCACGGTTGGCTGGCGCTGACGTTCGAGGTGTGCAGGCAACGCATCCTCCACCCAGAGACCGACGCGGGCCACCTCAGCGATGCCTGCGCTCATGCGCTGCTCGACGCGATCATCCGGGTGGACAACATCCCCGACCGGCTTTCCAAGCCGATGGCGTCCGACCAGCGCTAAACCGCATTTGTCGTACCCGGTTGCGATGATGGCTGGGTGACCCCTGTGCCTGACGACGCGCTCGCGCGGTTCAGCGTCGTCACCCGCGACTGGTTCGCCGGTACGTTCGCTGCGCCCACGCCGGCGCAGGCCGATGCCTGGTCGGCGATCGCCGACGGTCACAACACCCTGGTCATCGCCCCAACTGGTTCCGGTAAGACGCTGGCCGCATTCCTCTGGGCGATCGACGCACTGGCCGGTGCGCCGCGCGGCGAACGCGAGCCTGGCACGCGGGTGCTCTATATCTCCCCGCTCAAGGCGCTGGCCGTCGACGTCGAGCGCAACCTGCGCACGCCACTGGCCGGGATGGCCCGCGTCGCCGCCCAAAAGGGTCTGCCCGCGCCCGAGATCACCGTCGGTCTGCGATCCGGCGACACGCCACCGGCCCAGCGCCGGCAGCTGATCAGCAAGCCTCCTGACGTGCTGATCACCACGCCGGAGTCGCTGTTTCTGATGCTGACGTCAGCGGCGCGGGAGACCCTGGCCGGCGTGCAGACCGTGATCGTCGACGAGGTGCATGCCATCGCCGGCACCAAACGCGGTGCGCACCTGGCGCTTTCGCTGGAGCGCCTCGACGACATGCTGCCGAGGCCGGCGCAGCGGATCGGGCTGTCGGCAACGGTGCGCCCAGCCGAAGAGGTGGCCCGCTTCCTGTCGGGCTCCGCGCCCACCACCATCGTCTCCCCGCCGGCGGCGAAGACGTTCGAGTTGTCGGTGCAAGTCCCGATTCCTGACATGGCCAACCTGGAAAGCGGCAGTATCTGGCCGGATGTCGAGGCGCAACTGGTCGACCTGGTCGAGGCGCACAATTCGACGATCGTGTTCGCCAACTCGCGAAGGCTGGCCGAACGACTGACCGCCCGGCTCAACGAAATTCACGCCGAGCGCACCGGGGCCGAGGTGGCGGCCGACGCCAACCCGAAGGTTGCCGGCGGCGCCCCGGCCCATCTGCTCGGCAGCGGCCAAACCTACGGCGCCCCCACCTTGTTGGCCCGCGCTCACCATGGCTCGGTCAGCAAGGAACAGCGGGCCATCGTCGAAGAGGAGCTGAAATCCGGCCGCCTGAAAGCGGTGGTGGCGACCTCGAGCCTCGAACTGGGTATCGACATGGGCGCCGTAGATCTCGTCATTCAGGTCGAAGCGCCGCCATCGGTGGCCAGCGGCCTGCAACGGATCGGTCGCGCCGGACACCAGGTCGGCGAAATCTCCCAGGGGGTGCTGTTCCCCAAGCACCGCACCGATTTGATCAGCTGCGCGGTGACGGTGCAGCGCATGTTGAGTGGCCAGATCGAGACGATGCGGGTACCCGCCAACCCGCTCGACATCCTGGCTCAGCACACCGTCGCCGCGTCGGCGCTGGAGTCGCTGGACGTCGACCGCTGGTTCGACACCGTCCGGCGCAGCGCGCCGTTTGCGACGCTGCCGCGCAGCGCATTCGAGGCGACACTTGACCTGCTGTCCGGTAAGTACCCGTCGACCGAGTTCGCCGAATTGCGGCCACGTCTGGTGTACGACCGCGACAACGGCACGGTGACGGCGCGGCCGGGCGCGCAGCGGCTCGCGGTGACCTCTGGCGGCGCCATCCCGGATCGCGGCCTGTTCACCGTCTACCTGGCCACCGAATCCGAAACCCCTTCTCGGGTAGGCGAACTCGACGAAGAGATGGTCTACGAATCGCGGCCCGGCGATGTCATCGCACTGGGTGCCACCAGTTGGCGGATCACCGAGATCACCCACGACCGGGTGCTGGTGATCCCGGCGCCGGGCCAGCCGGCGCGGCTGCCGTTCTGGCGTGGCGACGGTTCCGGGCGACCCGCCGAACTCGGCCGCGCGGTCGGTGCCTTCACCGGCGAACTGGCCGCCCTTGATCGCGGCCCGTTCGAAAGCCGTTGCGCTGAGCTCGGATTCAATGAGTATGCCACCGAAAACCTGTGGCGGCTGCTCGACGATCAACGCACCGCCACGAATGTCGTACCCACCGATGCCACGCTGTTGGTCGAACGATTCCGCGACGAGCTAGGCGACTGGCGGGTGATCCTGCACTCTCCCTACGGATTACGGGTACACGGTCCGCTCGCGCTGGCGGTGAGCCGCCGGCTACGCGACCGCCACGGCATCGACGAGAAACCCACCGCCTCCGACGACGGGATCGTGGTGCGGCTGCCCGACACGCTGTCCGAATCCGGGACCGATGCGCCCCCGGGCGCCGAGCTGTTCGTCTTCGACGCCGACGAGATCGATCCGATCGTCACCGCCGAAGTGGGCGGCTCCGCGCTGTTCGCCTCTCGGTTCCGCGAATGCGCCGCGCGTGCGCTGCTGCTGCCCCGGCGACACCCCGGCAAGCGGTCCCCGTTGTGGCATCAGCGCCAGCGCGCGGCTCAACTGCTCGACGTGGCCCGTAAATACCCGGACTTCCCGATCGTGCTGGAGACCGTCCGCGAGTGTCTGCAGGACGTGTACGACGTGCCGACGCTGGCCGGGCTGATGGGCGACATCGCCGCCCGCAAGATCCGCGTGGTCGAGACCGAGACCGCGACGCCGTCGCCATTCGCGGCTTCGCTGTTGTTCGGCTACGTCGGGGCGTTCATGTACGAGGGCGACAGCCCGCTGGCCGAGCGCCGCGCGGCGGCGCTGTCGCTGGACCCCACGCTCCTGGCCGAGTTACTGGGCCGTGTCGAGCTGCGCGAATTGCTCGACCCCGACGTCATCGTCGGCACCGGTCGACAATTGCAGCATCTGTCTCCCGACCGGGCCGCCCGGGACGCCGAGGCGGTCGCCGACCTGTTGCGGCTGCTCGGACCGTTGACCGCCGAGGAGGTGGCCGCCCGCGCCGGCGGCGCCGACGTCGGCGGCTGGTTGGAAGCGCTTTACGCCGCCAAACGCGCGCTACCGGTGTCGTTCGCCGGAAGTAGCTGGTGGGTGGCGATCGAGGACATCGGCCGGCTGCGCGACGGCGTCGGCGTCGCGGTGCCGGTCGGAGTACCGGCCAGCTTCACCGCGGCGGTTGCCGACCCCCTGGGCGAGTTGCTGAGCCGCTACGCGCGCACTCATGCGCCGTTCACCACCGCCGACGTGGCGGCGCGGTTCGGGCTGGGTCTGCGCGTCGCGGCAGATGTGCTGGGCCGGCTCGCCGCCGACGGGAAACTGGTCCGCGGTGAATTCTCCACCGACGCGGTCGGCGATCAGTGGTGTGACGCCGAGGTACTGCGGATTCTGCGCCGTCGATCGCTTGCGGCGCTGCGGGCGCAAGTGGAGCCGGTCAGCACCAGCGCCTACGCACGGTTCTTGCCGGCCTGGCACGGGGTGGGCGCTGGCTCGCCGCCCAACTCCGGTCTGGACGGCCTGCTGTCGGTGATCGATCAACTGGCCGGCATGGCACTGCCGGCGTCAGCGATCGAATCGTTGGTACTGGCGCCGAGGGTCCGCGGCTATTCCCCAGCGCTGCTCGACGAGTTGCTGGCCTCCGGGGAGGTGATCTGGTCGGGTGCGGGCTCGATCTCCGGCAGCGACGGCTGGGTCGCTTTCCATTCGGCCGATACCGCGCCGCTGACTCTGACTGTCGGGTCGGAAATGGAGTTCACCGCGACCCATCGCGCGGTCCTGGACATGCTGGCCGGCGGTGGCGCGTTCTTCTTCCGGCAGCTGGGACAACAAGGCATCGGCGAATCCGAGCTCAAAACAGCACTGTGGGAACTGATCTGGGCCGGCTGGGTCACCGGCGACACCTTCGCGCCGGTCCGCGCGATGTTGTCCGGCGCGCCGGGCCGCAAGCGTTCAGCACCGGCCCACCGGCAGGCGCGCGGCAAGCGCCCGCCACGACTGAGTCGCTACAGCGTCGCCAACCCGCAGGCGCGGGCGGCCGACCCGATCGTCGCCGGCCGATGGTCGGCGCTGCCGACACCCGAGCCTGACTCCACCACGCGCGCCCACCACCAAGCGGAGCTGCTGTTGACCCGGCACGGGGTGCTGACTCGGGGCGCGGTCGCCGCCGAAGGAGTGCCCGGCGGCTTTGCCATGCTCTACAAGGTGCTGACGGCATTCGAGGACGCCGGTCGATGCCAACGCGGCTATTTCGTCGAGTCACTTGGCGGCGCCCAGTTCGCGGTGGCATCCACTGTCGACCGGCTTCGTAGCTACCTCGACGGTGTCGACCCCGAACGGCCCGAATATCGCGCGGTGGTGCTGGCCGCCGCCGACCCGGCCAACCCCTACGGCGCCGCACTGCCGTGGCCCTCGCGCTCGACACAAGACGGCGCCGCCCGGCCGGGCCGCAAGGCCGGCGCGCTGGTTGTGCTGGTCGACGGTGACCTGGTCTGGTTCCTCGAGCGCGGCGGGCGGTCATTGTTGAGCTTCGCCGACGACGACGCCGACGCCAACCGCGCCGCGGCGGTCGCACTCGCCGAGCTGGTCGCGGCCAGGCAGGTCAACTCGATTCTGATCGAGCGCATCAACAGTGCGTCGGTCCTCGCGCCAGAAGTGGCGGCGACGGCGGTCACGGCGTTGACCGACGCCGGGTTCGCCCGCACTCCGCGTGGGCTGCGGCTGCGATAACCCATGCCGGAGGGGGACACCGTTTTCCGTACCGCCGAGACCCTGCGGAAGGCTTTGGTCGGTCACACGCTGACCCGCTGCGACGTGCGGGTGCCGCGCTACGCCACCGTCGACCTGACCGGCCTGGTCGTCGACGAGGTGCGCAGCCGCGGCAAGCACCTGTTCATTCGCGTCGGCCCCGCCAGCATTCACTCGCATCTGAAGATGGACGGCAGCTGGCGGATCGCGTCGCGAACCAAGCGGGTCGATTACCGAGTTCGAATCATCTTGGAAACAGCTGATATCCGCGCAATCGGGATCGACCTCGGAGTGCTGGAAGTCTTGGAACGCGATCGCGACGAAGACGCGGTCGACCACCTGGGGCCCGACCTGCTCGGCGAGGACTGGGACGCCGCCGTGGCCGCTGCGAACCTAACCGCGCAGCCGGATCGCCGCATCGCGGATGCGTTGCTCGACCAACGCGTGATGGCGGGCGTCGGCAACGTCTTCTGTAACGAGTTGTGCTTCGTCAGCGGACATCTGCCAACGGCGCCCGTCAGCGCGATCACCGACCCGCAACGTCTGGTGGCCCGCGCGCGCGAGATGTTGTGGGTCAACCGCTTCCGCCAGAATCGTTGCACCACCGGCGACACCCGACCCGGCCGGCAGGTCTGGGTGTACGGGCGGCGCGGCCAGGGTTGCCGTCGCTGCGGCACGCCGATCAACTATGCCGAGAGCGGCGCGCGGGTAGCGTACTGGTGCTCCGTCTGCCAACGTTGAATGCCCACGGCATGTCTATTCGGTTAACGATCACTCTTGCCCGTGTTGGCCCGCAGCGCGCGCTTCAAAAGTCCGGCCACGGCATGCAATGATCGCAACGTCAGCAGTTTTGCGTGCTGTCGCAATACTCGCGCGTTCTGCTCAGCGGACCGGATGAGAAAGGACGACCACCCGAGTGCGCTTGCTCAATCCAGTGCGATCAGTAGTGACCGGCCTGGTCCTCTTAGTCCTAGTGACACTGCCGCTCAGCGTCATGATCATCACCGCGCCCAGCGCACGCGCTGACGCCGTCGACGGCAGCTTCTTGAATGCGTTGAAGTCCAAGCAGATCACCTTCGCTTCGGGGCAAGCGGCGGTGATCGCCGGCCATCAGGTCTGTGATGCGCTCGACGGCGGCAGGGCGTCGAGCGACGTGGCGAACGACGTGATGCAGCAGAGCGGCCTGGACGGCTACCACGCCGGATTCTTCGTCGGCGTCAGCATCGCCGCGTTCTGCCCGCGGCACACCGGAGCCTGACAGCCGGTCCAACGGCTTCGTAGCGTTCGCAGGCGCTTTCGCGATTCCGTCGCGTGCTCAACCCGCCGACGGGGGCGGTTTCATCACGTTGCCCTTGAGCTCGGCGCCGATCGAAATGTCTTCGTACTTCTGCGCCTTGCGCTTGCGCCAGCCACTGCCCGGTGAGATCGGCGGCGCCATCAGCGGCGGCATCATCGGCATGCCGGCGGTTTCACCCGTGCCGAGTGGCGTTGCCGCCGAAGCGAGTTGCACCGGCGCCTGCGAAGTCGCCAGCAGCGTCCCAGTCCCCGGCGGCGCCATCAGACCACCCACCGGCATCGCCACACCGGTCGCCGCGGCCGCCGCGGGCGCCGAAAGCCCGGCAGCGCCCAGCGCGCCCAGGCCACCTCCTCCACCACCCAACGCTCCCAGCGCGCCGGCGGCGCCACCACCCAGGCCGCTCGCTGCCCCGCCCAGGGCCTCCTCACCCTCGGAGACGCCCTGGCCGACCTGTGCGCTCACCCCTTGCAGCGCTTGGGCCGATTGGTTCTGCGCCAGGTAGCTGAGCAGGTTGATCGGAAAGCCGGACGAAACGAACTGGTTGGCGTAGGTATTCGCCAGCCCGACGTAACCGCTGTTCGGGTCGCCGGCGGTGGGTAGCGCCGCGGCGGGACTGGCCGCCGCCGAGGTCGCGGACGTCGTCGCGGCCGAGGTCCCCGAGTTCGTGGCGGCGCTGGACTGCGCAGCTGCCTGCTGGGCCTGTTGCGCGGTCTGTCCGGACGAGTTCGTCGTGGAGGTGGGCGAGGTGAACTGCGGCAGTGTCGTGGCCTGCGTCGAGGCCGCCTGGTAGCGGGTCATCGCCGCGGCGTTGGTGGCCCACATCTCTTGGTAGTTGGCCTCGGTCGCGGCGATGGCCGGCATGTTCCTGCCGAAGATGTTGGTGGCCAGCAACTTGGCCAGCAGGATCCGGTTGGCCAGCACCTGCGACGTCGGAACCACCGACGCGCTCGCGATGTTGAACGCGCCCGCGGCGGACTGTGCCGACGCGGCCACCTGCTGAGCCTGCTGCGAGGTGGTGCGAAGCCACGTCAGGTATGGCGCGACGGACTGGAACATCGCCGCCGACGACGGGCCGTGCCAGGAATCAGACATCGACGACACCGTCGCCGTGTAGCTGTCCGCCGCATCCTCCAGATCGGCACCGAGCTGACGCCAGGCCGCGGCAGCGTCGGCCAGCGACCCCGAACCGGGTCCTGAATGAATCAGCGCCGAGATGACTTCGGGCGGCAGCGTCGAGAAATCCATGATTCCAACGATTTAACTAGCGCGGGAAAACGCTGGGTTGACTACGGCGAAAATAACCTTCGAACATGTCGCCTCGCCGTCTCAGGAAATCGCGTTGATCGAGTTGATCAGCCGCGGCTTGAACTCGTCCGGGATCGGGATGTAGCCGGCTCCTATTAAACCCTTCTGACCTGGACCGATAGAGCTTTGCAGGAAGGCCCGCACGGCCTGGCCCACCTTGGGATCTTGATACTTGGAGCAGACAATCTGGTAGGTCGCCAGCACGATCGGGTAGGCACCGGGCTGATTCGGCCGGTAGAACGAAATCGTGTCGAGGGCCAGGTCGTCACCCTTTTTGATGAACCACGCGGTGGAGATTGTCTTGCCCACCGACTCCGGGCTGATGGCGACCGGGTCCGGACCGGCTGAGGTGATGATGCTGGCCGCATTCAGGTGGTCCGATTGGGCAAACGACCACGCCAGATAGGTGACCGACCCTTCGGTGCTCTTGACCTTGTCGGCAGCACCGTCGTTGCCGACGGCGCCCTCACCGACTCCGCCGTTGAACTTTCGTCCGGCGGGGAACCCCCAGGTGCCTCGCGAGGCAGTGTCGAGGTAGCGCTGGAAGTTGTCGGTCGTTCCGGACTCGTCGCTGCGGAACACGACATGGATCGGCTCATTGGGCAGCTTGACGCCGAGATTCTGCAGCTGGATCGCGCCGTCATTCCACATGTTGATCTGGCCGTTGAAGATCTGCGCTGCAGTCAGCCCGTCGAGGTTCAGCGACGTCACGCCGTTGACGTTGAACGCGATGGCGATTGGGCTGACGACCGTCGGCAGGTTCCAGGTGGGCGAGCCGCATCGCTGCTGGGCCTTTGCGTACTCGTCTCTCGAGAGCGTGGAGTCGGACCCAGCGAAATCGGTTTTGTTGTCCAGGAACTCGTTGATCCCGGTGGTGGAATCGTCGGCGGTGTACTCGAGAGTCTGTCCCGGGCAGGCCTGCGCGAAGGCCTTGATGAACTCCGTCATCGCGTTTTTCTGGGCGGTCGAACCGCTGGCTTTGAGGTCCGGCTTGCCGCCACAGGTCACTTTCACCGGCGGAACGCTCGTGCTCGTACCTCCGCCGGAGGCGTTGTTGTGGCTTCCGCATGCCGACAAGATCAGCACGCCGGTCACCAGAATGCTCAGTGCGGCGCTAAATCGGTTGAGCTTCAATCGAATTCCTTCAGAAGGTAAGCGGATTTAGTCGCACCGGCGTTTTTGGCGCACTGCTGTGTCGCTCGCATCCATGAGGCATGGTAACAAGATTCGCACTTCGCTCATTATGCCCAGCCTCCGCTGCAGACGCGAGACTCACCATTTCAGCCCGAGTTTCCCGGCCGTTCACGGTCCCGACGCGTAGTTCCAGCGTCAGCGCGCGTGCGCAGCTAAAACGGAACGATGGACTCCGATGCATTGAAGGCGCGGGTGGCAGGCCCGAGAGCGCCGGCCGCGCACGGCGTCGAGGTGAACTGGTGTACGACGGTCCCGTCCCCGGCATCCGGCAAGGGTGTCCTCGGCGGACTCGGCTGAGCACCGGCGCGCCAGCAGCGCGACCATCGCGCGGGCCGAACGATGTCCGTCGTACCGCCGCGGCTTCTCATGTGTACCGTCGAGCGCGCATGGGTGAGCCAGATAGTGAGCGCTCCAACCAGATTCGGGTGACCGAACCGACCTCGGCTCGCCCAGCGCAACGGCTTCGCGGATATCGCGGTCGGGGCGCATTGCCAATGTTCACGCACTGTTGACACGCGCCTCCGACGTTGCCGACCCGGACCGCATACCGTTGGAATATCAGCGCCCGGCCCCATGTTGCACCCAACGTGATGTGTGTCGCACGACCCCTGTGACATGGGGCTTGATCACAAAAGCCCAAATATTGAGCCAAAGGTGGCTCTCCGATCGTTGGTGTACTGCCCGACACCTAACAAAGGACGGACGACGTGGAGACACTGCAAGACTTCGTCAGCGCACGCTTTGCTGACTTGACCGCTGCCAGCGGCCTGACCGACTGGGCACGTCACGCGCTCAATGCGGTCACCTCGGCGGCGTCGTCGGTGCGCCCCGCACCCGCACCCGCCCCGGATGCATCAGCGCGACCCGGCCACATCCTGGTCAGCCAGGAGCTACCCCTGATCAGCCCCGGCGTCGAGCGCTGCTGATATCGACTCCCGCGAGCAATCGCCGCTCGCTGACGAACTCGCGCCGCGCGCCACTGAGCGGATCCTCGAATTCGATCCGCTGAGCCAGCAACTGCAACGGCGTGGAGAAATCATCGGCGGCGACGTCGACCACCTCGGGATACAGCGGATCACCCCAGATCGGGATACCCAGCGAGGCCATGTGCACGCGAAGCTGGTGAGTCCGACCGGTGCGCGGCGTCAGCCGATACAGCCCATCAGCCGATTGCAGCTCCACCAGGGTCACCGCATTGGGTTCACCGGATTCCTCGATAGCTTGAAAACTGCTGCGATGCTTGATGATTCGACTTTGCACTTCTCGCGGTAGCGTGATGTCGGGGTTCACCGCCGCCCTCGCCAGATACGTTTTGCGCACCCCGCCGCGAGCAAACAGCGTCTGATAGGCCCCGCGAACCTCACGGTGCGTCGTGAACATCAGCACCCCGGCCGTCAACCGGTCCAGCCGGTGGGCCGGGCTCAGCTCGTAGAGCCCGAGTTGTCGCCGAAGCCGAACCAGCGCAGTTTGCGCGACGTGGCGCCCACGCGGCATGGTGGCCAGGAAATGCGGCTTGTCGGCGACCACGATGTCCTCGTCCTGGTACAGCACCGGGATGTCGAAGGGCACCTCGACCTCATCACGCAATTCCCGGTAGAGGTAGACGACGGCACCGGCCGGCAACACGGTCGCGGGATCGAGCACCGCGCCGTGCTGGTCGACGACCTCGCCGGCGACCGCCTTCGCCGCCACTTCAGGGCCGAACCTGCTGGTCAGCTCCTCGCCCAACGGCCCGCCGTGCACTCGCAGCCGCGCCGGTCCCAATCCGTCGCGGGGCGGCAGCGGCGCGGGCCTCAATTCAGTGGCACGGGCTCGAGGATCTCCGCCCGCGCCTCCGGAGCGCTGGCCCGCAGCGCATCGGCGGACGCGTCGTCGGGCTGGGTCTGGGACAGCACCTCGGCCTCGACTCGGGCCGTGTAGGTCTTTACCTCGCGGTCAACGTCGGCCGCCGACCAGCCCAGGATGGGTGCGACGATGTCGGCCACCTCGCGGGCGCAGTCGACGCCACGGTGCGAGTACTCGATGGCGATGCGGGTCCGCCGCGCCAGGATGTCTTCCAGATGCAGCGCGCCCTCGGCAGCCGCGGCGTAGGCCGCCTCGACCCGCAGGTAACCCGGGGCGGCAGCAATCGGATTGAGCAGGTCGCGGCGATCGGCCGCCAGCCCGAGCACCTCGTTGAGCAACGACCCGTAGCGGTCCAGCAGATGGCGCACCCGGTACGGGTGCAGTCCCGCAATCGCGCCGACATGCTCGGTCTGGTTGATCAGGGCGAAGTAACCGTCGGCGCCCAGCAGCGGCACCTTCTCGGTGATCGACGTCGCGACCCGGGCCGGAACATATTGCGCCGCAGCGTCAATCGCATCGGCAGCCATCACCCGGTAAGTGGTGTACTTGCCTCCGGCGATGGCGACCAGTCCGGGCGCGGGAACCGCGACGGCATGCTCGCGCGAGAGCTTGGACGTCTCCTCACTCTCTCCCGCCAACAATGGCCGGAGCCCGGCGTACACGCCGTCGATGTCGTTGTGGCTCAAGGGGGTAGCCAGCACCGCGTTGACGGTGCTGAGGATGTAATCGATATCGACTTTGGTGGCGGCCGGATGCGCGAGGTCCAGATTCCAGTCGGTGTCGGTCGTCCCGATGATCCAGTGGTTGCCCCACGGGATGACGAACATCACCGACTTCTCGGTACGCAGGATGATCGCGGCGTCGCTGACGATCCGGTCCCGCGGCACGACGATGTGCACGCCCTTGGATGCGCGAACCCGAAATCGACCGCGCTGCTTGGACAATGCTTGGATCTCATCGGTCCAGACCCCGGTCGCATTGACCACGACATGACCGTGGACCTCGGTCACCGCGCCGTCCTCGGAGTCGCGGACCCGCACGCCGGTGACCCGGTCACCTTCGCGCAGCAGCGACACCACCTGGGTCGACGACCGCACCACGGCGCCGTACTGCGCCGCGGTCCGCACGACCGTCAGGGTGTGCCGGGCGTCGTCGACGACGGTGTCGTAGTAGCGGATACCGCCGATCAACGCACTGCGCTTGAGGCCCGGGGACAACCGCAGAGCGCCGGCCCGGCTCAGATGCTTTTGCGCCGGAACGGATTTTGCGCCGCCGAGCTGGTCGTAGAGCAGCAGGCCGGCGGCGGTGTACGGACGCTCCCACCACCGCTTGGTCAGCGGGTAGAGAAACGGCAGCGGCTTGACCAGATGCGGGGCCAGCGTCGTCAGGGACAATTCGCGCTCGAAGAGCGCCTCACGCACCAAACCGAATTCCAGTTGCTCGAGGTAACGCAGCCCGCCGTGAAACATCTTGGAAGACCGACTCGACGTGCCGGAGGCGAAGTCTCGTGCTTCCACTAGGGCTACCTTCAGCCCACGGGTGGCGGCGTCCAGCGCAGCGCCCGAACCCACCACACCGCCGCCGATCACCACGACGTCGAACTGCTCGCTGCCGAGACGCTCCCACGCCGAGGCGCGCTGTTCGGGCCCTAGAAACGAACCCGGCCGGGTCTGCTCGCTGGCCGGGACGCGATTCGGGTCGCTCACGGCACGGTCTCCTGTCGGTTACTCGTCAGTAGATTATTGGTTCCAAGGCTACCTGCCTGGGCTTAGTTGCCCCGCTCCTCCTCATCGCTGGTGCTCTGCATCGTCGCGAGGCGGGCTAATCCAGGTCGTCGTGCGCCATCAGGCGTCGCGCCGCTTCGGTGATCGATCCCGACAGCGACGGATACACGCTCAGCGTCTGCGCCAAATGGTTCACGGTGAGGCGGGTCTGCACGGCCATCGCGATCGGCAGAATCAGCTCCGACGCGATCGGCGCCACCACCACACCGCCGATCACCACACCGGTCGCCGGACGGCAGAAGAGCTTCACGAAGCCGTGCCGCAGGCCGGACATCTTCGCCCGGGCGTTGGTTCGCAGCGGCAGCATGATGGTGCGAGCCTGAACCGAACCGTCGTCGATGGCCGACTGCGGAACTCCCACCGCCGCCAACTCGGGCCGGGTGAACACCGCGGCGGCGACCGTGCGCAGCCGGATCGGCGTGACGGCCTCGCCGAGTGCATGCCACATCGCGATCCGGCCCTGCATGGCGGCGACCGAGGCCAGTGGCAGCAGCCCGGTGCAGTCGCCGGCCGCGTAGATGTTGGACACCGACGTGCGCGACACCCGGTCGACCGTGAGGTAGTTGCCGCGCCCGAGTTCGATACCGACCCGGTCCAGACCCAGATTGCCGGTGTTGGGCACCGAGCCGATCGTCATCAGCGCGTGGCTGCCCTCGACCGTCCGGCCGTCGGCCAGGGTCACCAGCACCCCGGAATCGGTACGGGTCACCGACTCGGCGCGGGCATTCTTGACCAGCTGGACGCCGCGCTCGGAGAAGATCCGTTCCAGCACTGCGGCCGCGTCGGCGTCCTCGTAGGGCAGGATCTGGTCGCGGCTGGCCACCACGGTCACGTCGACGCCCAGTTCGGTGTAGGCGTGTACGAATTCAGCACCGGTGACACCGGAGCCCACCACGATGAGGTGCTCGGGCAGCGCCTGCAGGTCGTAGAGCTGGCGCCACGTCAGGATGCGTTCGCCGTCGGGCCGCGCGGTCGGCAGCTCGCGGGGGCTGGCACCGGTCGCAATCAGCACCACGTCGGCGTCGTAAGTGCTGGTACTGCCGTCGGGCCCGTTCGCCTGCACGCGGTGGGTCGCCAGACCGAGGGCGGAATCGACCAGCTCGCCCTTGCCCGCCACCACCCTGACGCCCGCGTTGAGCAATTGCGCCTTGACGTCCTCGGATTGCTCGGCGGCCAGCCGCTTGACGCGCTGGTGGATCTCGGGAAGCGAGATCTTGGCGGCTTCGATGTCGACGTCGAAGCCCAGATGCGGCCCGCGGCGCAGTTCGGTGCGCACACCGGTCGACGCGATGAACGCCTTCGACGGCACCACGTCGAAGAGCACCGCAGCGCCGCCGATGCCGTCGGAGTCGATGACGGTGACTTCGGCGTCGCGTGCCGCCGCGATGAGCGCCGCCTCGTAACCGGCAGGCCCTCCCCCGATGATTACGATGCGGCTCGCCACCGCCTTAACCTAACGAACGTTGCGGATATGCGCCGCGTCTGCGGCAGCCGTCTAAGATTTCCCCGTGCCGCTCTACGCCGCGTACGGCTCGAACATGCATCCCGAGCAGATGCAACAGCGTGCACCCCATTCCCCGATGGCCGGAACCGGCTGGTTGCACGGCTGGCGGCTGACGTTCGGCGGCGAGGACATCGGCTGGGAGGGCGCCCTGGCCACCGTGGTCGAGGATCCGACGTCCAAGGTCTTCGTCGTGCTCTACGACATGACGTCGTCCGACGAAAACAACCTGGATCGCTGGGAGGGCTCCGAGCTCGGCATCCACAAGAAGATCAGGTGCCGGGTGGAACGTCTGTCCTCGGATACGACGACCGATCCGGTGCTGGCCTGGCTGTACGTGGTGGACGCCTGGGAAGGCGGTCTACCGTCGGCGCGCTACATCGGCGTGATGGCTGACGCCGCTGAAATAGCCGGGGCACCAAACGAATACGTACACAGTATTCGCACCTGCCCGGCTCGCAACGTCGGCCCGGGCCACGGCGAGTAGCGCCGGCTAGGGCGTCATTCGGCGGCTGGTCTCCAACGCGATACACAGTTCGGCCGCTGCGCGGGGATCGCCGTGTGGAGACCTCGATAGCGCGCATGCTCAGCCCAGGTGTGCGACTTGAGGTTTGGTGGGCACGACGATCACGGTCGGCCCCTCGGCGCCCAGCGCCGCCTCGAATTCCTTGACCAGTTGCTCGGTCCCGTCGACCGTGACGGAGCGGCAACCGAAGCCGATCGCCAGCGACTCGATGTCCAGTCCGGGCAGGTCCAGCCCGGGTACGTTGGGCGTCTTCTCCAGCAGTGCAAACGATTTCAGAATGGAGTACTCACCGTTGCGCATCACGACGAACACGATCGGCAGTTTGTGTTGCGCGGCCGTCCAAATGGCCTGGATCGAATATTGGAAGGATCCGTCGCCGATGGTCGCCACCACGTGACGCTTGCGTCCGCTGGCCCGATCACCCAACGCGACTCCGACGGCGGCGGGAACGCCCCAGCCGATGCCGCCGGAGCCGGTGGCGAAGAACGACCGCGGTCCGACGGCCGGCAGCCAGCGCTGTTGCGCGGCCAGAGTTGACGTCGACTCGTTCGATAAGGCCGCGTCCGCCGGTTTCACGGTGCTCAGCGTCGAGTAGACCTGCTCGGGGGTCAGCGGGGCGCTCGCGGGTTCGACGGTCGCGGGACTGCGGTCGATCGGCGTGGGCGTCGGCCGGTCGGACGTGGCTTCGATCAGCGGGGTCAGCTGCTGCAGGGCCAGCAGTGTGTCGCCGAGCAGGCTGTCGCCGACGGGCGCCGCACCCGCCAGGAACGGATCGTTGGTGATCTGCAAAAGCTCGGTGCCGTCGGGAAGATATTCGCCGGGAACGTACGGGTAGTAGCGAAACACCTGCGCGCCGACGACGACCACGAGATCGTGACCACGCAGTACCTCGGTGACTTCGGCGATCGTCATCGGCAACAGCCCCTGCCAGAGGGCATGGTTCTCCGGGAAGCTGGCCCGGTCGGTCAGCGCACTTCCGTAGACCGGCGCGTGAACCTTCTCCGCGAACGCCACGCCGGCATCCCAGGCGTCGGCCCGATCCACCTCGGGACCGATCACCAAGGCGGGCCGCTTCGCCCGGTTGATCCGGTCGGCGAAGTCACGCAGACGATCCGCGTCGGGTGCGGTCCGGGTGCTTGCGGTGCGGACGACCGCGGGACCCAGCGCCGGCTTCTCCCAATCGTCAAGGGGGATGGACAGATACACCGGGCCGGCCGGCGGCTGGGTCGCGACGATGTAGGCCCGCATGAACGCCGCCGGTACGTCCTCGGCGCGCGCCGGTTCATACGCCCACTTGACCCACGGCAACGGCAGCTGCGTCGCATTGGTGTTGGTCAGATACGGCTCACACAGCGACATCTCGCGAGTCTGCTGCCCGGCGGTGACGATCAACGGGGTGTTGCTCTTGTAGGCGGCGATGAGGCTGCCCATCGCGTTGCCGGTGCCCGCCGCGGTGTGCACGTTCACCAGCGTCGCTTTGCCGGTGGACTGTGCGAAGCCGTCGGCCATCGCCAGCACCGAAGCTTCTTGCAAGCCAAGAACATAGGTGAAGTCGTCGGGGAAATTCTTGAGGAACGTCTGTTCCGTCGAGCCCGGATTGCCGAACACCGTGGTCAATCCCAAGGTGCGCAGCAGGTCGTAAGTAACATCCCAGACCGTAGGTTCAGAGGTCATGAGCGCACAGATCCTTTCCGTAGGCATATGAAAACATCGGGCGGCAGCTCCGCCCGCCTTGCAAAAGATCTTGACAGCCTCATCTTGAAGCGTCGATGTTCTGGCGGACAGCGTTACGGGCCCAAATGAGTGCCGGGGAACACTGCCGAGGCGTTAGAACGCGGCGGACTGCTCGACGATGTTGACCATCAACCGCACGCCGATTCCCAGCGCGCGCTCGTCGAGGTCGAAAGTCGGTTGGTGCAGGTCCAATTGGGGGCCGTGACCCGACCACACGCCGAGCCGGGCCATCGCGCCGGGCACCTCCTCGAGGTACCAGGAGAAGTCTTCGCCGCCGCCGGATTGTTTGGTGTCTGTCAGGGCATCCGGGCCGATCGCCTCGATGGCGTGGGTGAGGATGCGGGTCGACACCTCTTCGTTGACCACCGGGGGGACGCCGCGGTTGTACTGCACGGCGTGCTCGATACCCAGCGGCGCCAGCAGGGCTGCCACCGTGTCCCGGAAAATCGCTTCCATGCCCAGCCACGCCTCGCGGCTGGCGGTGCGAATCGTGCCGGCCAGCGTGCCGCTCTGCGGAATCGCGTTCGCGGCCACGCCCGCGTTGACCGCACCCCACACCATCACGGTGCTGTGCCGCGGATCGATGCGGCGGGACAACACACCGGGCACCCCGGTGATCAGCGTGCCCAGCCCGTAGACCAGGTCACCGGTCAGGTGCGGCCGCGAGGTGTGCCCGCCGGGCGACGACAGACTGACCTCGACCATGTCGGCCGCCGAGGTGATCGGGCCCGGCTTCACGGCGATCTTGCCGACCACCAGGCGCGGATCGCAGTGCAGGGCAAAAATTCGGCTGACCCCGGACAACGCCCCTGCGGCGATCGTGTCGATCGCGCCCCCGGGCATCAACTCCTCGGCGGGCTGAAAGATCAGCCGGACACCGACGGGCAACTCCGGCATTCCCGCCAGAGCCAGCGCGGTCCCCAGCAGGATCGCGGTGTGCCCGTCGTGACCACAGGCATGCGCGGCGTTGGGCATCGTCGACGCATACGGAGCTCCGGTCCGCTCGGCCATCGGCAGCGCGTCCATGTCGGCACGCAACGCGACGCGCGGTTCCCCCTCGGGACCGAGATCGCAGATCAGCCCGGTGCCGCCGGGCAGCACCTTGGGGTTGAGCCCGGCCTCGGCCAGCCGCTCGGCGACGAACTGGGTGGTGGCGAATTCCTGGCGACCGAGTTCGGGATAGCGGTGGATGTGGCGCCGCCAGCCGACCAGCTCGTCGTAGTGTGTGGCCAGCCAAGACGTGGCGGTGTCGGACAGGCTCACGATGCCGCCCGCGCGGCGTGTGCGGCCAACACCCGGTCACGCTGCTCCGGTGACTCGGCCAGCCGAACCACCGTGCGCCCCAACATGATTGCGCCATCGATGACTGCCTGGTCGGCGCTGGGAGTGGCGGCCGCCGCGGTAAAAGCGGGCTGATGCAAAGACGCGCCGCCGGCGTCGACGGCAACCATCGGGTGGATGCCGGGCAGCAGCTGGGTCACATTGCCCATGTCGGTGCTGCCCAGCGGGAGCGCCGCTTCGTATTCCTTGGCCAGCGGCGTGCGCCCGAGCCGGGTCATCTCGGCGCGGACGGTCTCGGCGAGCCAGGGATCCGGCTTGAGCGCGTCGTACATCGGCTCGGTCTGCTCGATGCTGTATTCGCAGCCGGTGGCCACCGCGCCGGCCAGAAAGCAGTCGGCCACTTTGGCTTCCAGGTCGGCCAGCGACGACGCGTCGGTGGCCCGCATTGTGTACTGCAACTCCGTGTGCGCGGGAATCACGTTGGCAACGTGGCCGCCGTGCGTGACGATGCCGTGCATCTGCTGCCCGGGGGACAACTGCTGGCGCAGCAGTCCGATCGCCACCTGTGCGACAGTGACCGCGTCGGCCGCGTTGACGCCAAGGAAGGGCGCGGCCGATGCATGGGATTCTTTGCCGCGGTAGGTCACCCGGATCGCCGAGAGCGTCAGCGAGCGGGCGGCCGCGATGTCCACCGGACCCGGATGCACCATCACCGACACCGCCAGATCGTCGAACACCCCGGCGTTGAGCAGCAACACCTTTCCGCCACCGAATTCTTCGGCGGGCGTACCGAGCAGCGACACCCGCAGACCCAGTTCGTCGGCGACATCGGCCAGTGCCAGTGCCGCGCCGACCGCTGACGCGGCGATGATGTTGTGGCCGCAGGCATGACCGATCTCGGGAAGCGCGTCGTACTCTGCGCAGATGCCGACGGTCAGCGGACCGCTGCCGAAGTCGGCGCGAAACGCGGTGTCCAAACCGCCCGCCGCCGCGGTGATCTCAAAACCGCGCTCGGCCACCAGGGTCTGCGCCTTCGCGCAACTGCGGTGCTCGGCGAACGCCAACTCCGGCTCGGCGTGAATCGCGTGTGACAACTCGACGAGGTCGGTGCTGCGACGCCGCACCGTGTCGTCGACGCGATCCAGCGCCGGGATTGCAGCCATCGACGCAGTATCTCACCGCCGATCCCGACGGACACAACGACTAGCGGCGACCACCCGCCACGACGGGTGCCTGCACAACGGGCGGCTGCCACTGCGGCGAGCGGCCGAGATGAGCCAGGACGCGCCCGAGGTCATCGACCTGCTCGGCCGATGTGATCGCCGGGCCGAACGGCGCGTTGTCGATAGCGCGAAAGTCGCCGTCGGGAACGAAGAGCGCCAACGGCACCGCGGCGGCCAGCACGTCGGCGGGCAGTTCATAGGTGCGGCCCAGCGTGCGGGCCACATCCCAGCCGTGCACGACGTAGTCGATGTAATGAAAGCCGATCGCCATCGCACCCGGGAAAGTCGCGTCGCCACCGAGTTCTGGCAGCACGAACGGCGCCTCGAGCACATCGGCACCGGCGAACGCGTCGATCACCTCGGCGGCGGCCGCGGCGTAGGTGCCGACGGGGTCGGTCGCCACCGTGTCACCGACGGTCCCGGTTTGCCATATCGCCTCGTCAGCGCCGTGTCCGCGGGCCGCCGCGGCGAAGCCGCGGTGCTGGACCGTCATGTGGGTGAGCAGATCGGCGAGGTTCCAGCCGACGCAGGGCGTCGCCTTCGGCAGGTCGTCGACGGTGACGGCCGAGACGATGTCAACGGAGGCCAAAACCGTGATCCGGTGTAGGGGTCGAATATCTTGATTTATATGCATGCGCCTATCGTAGGCGTGCACATATTATATGTCCAGCTTTATCATCACGGGGTGGCACGGAAGGCGAAGCGCCGAGACCTCGCGGAGATGCTGGCGGAATTGGGTCGTCAGGCGGTGGCCGCCGAGATGCCGGTGCTGGCCGCGCATGGCCTGTCGATGTGGGGCTACATCGTTCTCCTCGCCCTGGATCGCGCACCGATTCGCACGCAGGCCGCACTCGCCGACGCCATCGGCGCCGACAAGACACGCATCATTGCGACGCTCGACGACCTGCAGGCGCACGGCTACATCGAACGAATGCCCGACCCAGACGACCGCCGCGCGCGTCTGCTGGCGATCACCGGACCCGGCCGCGGCATCAAGGACGCGGTGCAGGTCGACATCCAGCGGGGCGAGGAGCACTGGCTGGGGCAACTTTCCGCGAACGAGCGTGACGTCTTTATGCGGGTGCTGGACCACCTCAGCCAGCGCAGCGCCGATTAGGCTGCCAGCTGTGCTCGCAGAAACGGCGGCGCAGTTCATCGCCGACCGCGTCGGCATCGCCGAACACGACGTGGCGATCGTGCTGGGGTCCGGCTGGGCGCCCGCCGTGGCCGCCCTGGGTCGGCCGACGGCGATCCTGCCGATGGCCGACGTGCCAGGATTCACCCCGCCGTCAGCCGCCGGCCATACCGGTCAGGTGGTGTCGGTGGACGTCGGCGGCCACCGCGTGCTGGTGCTGGCCGGTCGGGTGCACGCCTACGAGGGGCATGACCTCCAGCACGTCGTCCACCCGGTGCGGACCGCGTGCGCGGCCGGTGCACGCGTTGTCGTGCTCACCAACGCCGCCGGCGCGGTGTGCCAGGACTTCGCCGTCGGCCAGCCGGTGTTGATCAGCGACCACTTGAACCTGACCGCGCGATCGCCGTTGGTCGGAGCCCAGTTCGTCGACATGGTTGACGCCTACGCCGGACGTCTGCGGGCGCTGGCCCGTGAAGTCGACCCGGGGCTGGCCGAAGGGGTCTATGCCGGGCTGCCCGGCCCGCATTTCGAGACGCCCGCCGAGATCCGGATGTTGCGCACGCTGGGCGCCGACCTGGTCGGCATGTCCACCGTGCACGAGGCCATCGCGGCGCGGGCCGCCGGCGCCGAGGTGCTCGGCGTCTCGCTGGTCACCAACATGGCCGCGGGAATCACCGGCGAGCCGCTCAGCCACGTCGAGGTGCTCGAGACCGGTGCGGCCTCGGCGGCCCGGATGGGTTCGCTGCTGGCCGACGTGGTCGCGCGGCTGTGACGCGCGCCGGCGACGATGAGAACGCGCCAGCACCTGCGACGATGCAGACGCATGATGAGGAGGAGCGGCGCCATTAATCCGCAGGAGTGGATAGCGCACGACCCCGACCCGGTGACGGCCGCCGAACTCGCCGGTTGCGGCGAAGCCGAACTGGCGGCACGGTTTGCCCGTCCGCTGTCATTCGGCACCGCGGGACTGCGGGGCCCGGTGCGCGGTGGCCCGGACGCGATGAATCTCGCCGTGGTGCTGCGGACCACCTGGGCGGTGGCGACGGTGCTCGGCAACCGCGGGCTGGCCGGCTCGAGAGTAATCGTGGGTCGCGACGCCCGACACGGATCGGCCGCCTTTGCCGCGGCGACCGCCGAAGTGCTTGCTGCCGCCGGCTTTTCGGTGACCCTGCTGCCCGAACCGGCACCCACGCCGGTGCTCGCATTCGCGGTCCGGCGCACCGGCGCGGCGGCCGGCATCCAGATCACCGCATCGCACAATCCAGCCGCCGACAACGGCTACAAGGTGTACCTGGACGGCGGAATCCAGATCGTCTCCCCCACCGACCGCGAGATCGAAACCGCCGCCGCTGCGGCACCATTCGCCGACGAGATTGCCAGGACATCCGTCGAGCCCACCGACTTTAGTCTGGTCGAGCAGTACATCGAGCGGGCCGTCGGCGTACGGCGCTCATCGGGTTCGATCCGCATCGCACTGACCGCCCTACACGGCGTCGGCGGCAACGTGGCCGTCGAAACCCTCCGGCGCTGCGGCTTCACCGACGTGCACTCCGTCGCCGGCCAATTCGCCCCCGACCCCGACTTCCCCACCGTCCGCTTCCCCAACCCCGAAGAACCTGGCGCCACCGACGCCCTGCTGGCGCTGGCCACCGACGTCGACGCCGACATCGCGATCGCGCTCGACCCCGACGCGGACCGATGTGCCGTCGGAATCCCCACACCGACCGGCTGGCGGATGCTTTCCGGTGACGAAACCGGTTGGCTGCTCGGCGATTACATCCTGTCGCAGATCGAGACGTCCGATAGCGTGGTGGCCAGCACGGTGGTGTCGTCGCGGATGCTCTCGGAGATCGCCGCACACTGGGGTGCACGGCACGTCGAAACCCTGACCGGTTTCAAATGGCTGGCCCGAGCCGATGCCGACCTGCCCGGCCGCACCCTGGTATACGCCTACGAGGAAGCCATCGGGCACTGCGTCGACCCGGCGGCGGTGCGGGACAAGGACGGCATCAGCGCCGCGGTGCTGGTCTGCGATCTGGTCGCAACACTCGAGCAATCGCAGCGCTCGGTACTCGATGCGCTCGACGACCTGGCCGTGCGCTTCGGGGTGCACAGTGGCGCTGCGGTATCGCGTCCGGTCTCCGAGGCCGACAAAGCCGCCGCGCTGATGCGCCGCCTGCGGTCCACACCGCCCGGCACGATCGCCGGATTCGGCGTCACCACAACGGATCTGCTGCCAAGAACCGATGCGTTGATTTTCACCGGCGGCGGCGCCGACACGACGGCCCGCGTCGTCGTCCGGCCGTCGGGCACCGAACCGAAGGTCAAGTTCTACATCGAGGTCACCGCTGGTGACCGCGGACGCGCGGACGCGCTGCGCGACGAGCTGGCCGCCGCCGTGCGGGGCTGGTAGCCGCGCTCAGCGCGGGCCGAACTGCCGATCGCCGGCGTCGCCGAGGCCGGGCACGATGTACGCGTTGTCGTTGAGGCCGTCATCGACGGCCGCGGTGAACAGGCGCGCGCGCGGTGCTGCTTTCTCCAGTGCCGCAATGCCTTCCGGGGCAGCAACCACACACACCACCGTGATGTCGTCCGCGCCGCGGTTTTGCAACAAGCCGACGGCGTGCCTCATCGAGCCGCCGGTGGCCAGCATCGGATCGAGCACGATCACCGGCCGGCCGCGCAGGTCGTCGGGCAACGACTCCAAATACTGTGTGGGCAGGGCGGTTTCCTCGTCGCGGGCGACGCCGACGAAGCCCACCGACGCCTCCGGCAGCAGCACCTGCGCCTGATCGACCATGCCCAGCCCGGCCCGCAGCACAGCCACCAACAACGGCGGCGTGGCAAGCCGCGCGCCGGCGGTCTCGGCCAACGGAGTAAGCACGGTGACGATTTCGCATGCCAGCTCGCGGGTCGCCTCGTAGACCAGCATCAGCGACAGCTCACCCAACGCGGTACGGAACGTCGCGTTGTCAGTGTTCTCGTCGCGCAGAGCGGTCAGCCGGATTGCGGCCAGTGGATGGTCAACGACACGCACGTCCATCAGGCGATCCCACCAGTCTCAGCAGTCCCTCGGCAAGGGGATAGTGCGTGTTTCGAATTGTGACCACATGCGACATCACCAGCGCTCAACCCGACCGGTGATATCACATACGGTGCTTTTCTCAGAAGTAGTGCATACCCGGTGGCTGGTACGGATGTGACGTCAGTGCCTCACGCGCCGAAGAAGTTGAAGGCGTCGAACCCGTATCCCACCAGGTCGATCAGCGGCTGCGCGGAGATCAGCGGTTCGCCACTGAAAATGACATCTGGCGCCAGGGACGGGATGCTTGCCGACAAGGTGGTCAACTCGGTGAGCAGAGACACATCGAGCTGGTTCAGCGAGTCGTAGCCCGACAGCAGCGAGTCGACAAACGACGTCGGCAGCGGCGACTGCCCGGCATCCGCCAGCAGGTCGTTGATCGGGCCGACGAGCGTCTGCACCCCGGCGTATTCCATACCGGCCAGCATCTGCAGCGGATCCATCTGGGGAGCAAAGCCTGAACCGACGGACTCGACCAGTTGGCCGGTCGCATCGACGGTCCAGGGGCCGGAGACACCGATCGGGTCGACACCGTCGACCGGGATGCCGGCGCCCGGATCGCCCGGGTTGCCGTAGCCCCAGTCGTCGAGCAACGTCGCGAACGGGCTGAAGCTGTCGTAGAAAAACAGACCCGCGGGCCCGCCGTCGAACATGAACGCCAACATGGGCAGCGGTGCGGAAATCGCGTAGAAGTGGTCGTCGCCGAGGGACCCGAGATCAATGGCACCCACACCCCCGGGACCGATGTCCAGGTTCACGCCTGGGGTCGGGTCTGGATAGTACGGGTGCACGGTTTCGATGCCGAGCAGTGCGTTGAAATCGGCGAGCAGGTTGCTGGGGTCCGAGGGAAAGTCCGCCCAGCCGTCGTACTCCCCCGTGTAGATGTCGGTCGCGATGCCGCCGTCGGTCGGCGTGGCGTCCAGGCCCAGCGGAATGTCGAGGAATGGAACGTGCTGCGGCTCCGGGGTCAAGCTGAATTGCCCGACGCCATCCGAAAATTGGAAGCGGTCCAGGATGCCGCCGATCGGGCTGTTGGGGTCACCGAGCAACGTGACGTGGAGGTTGCCCAGGTTGTCCTGGTGATCGGCGATCAACTCGTTCATCCACTGGCCGGCCACTGTGGCGCTCTGCGAATAGCCGAGCACCGAGACAGGGTCTCCGTTCGTCAGCTCCTGGTCGACGGCATCGTGCAGGTTGCCGACGCCGGCGCTCACCGAGTCGCCGAAACCCAGGTCGGGCTGGCTGCCCGAGCAGACGATCGGGCAAAACTGTTCCGGCGTCTCCAAGCCCACGTAGTTGTAACCCGTTGGGAGATAGAGCTGCTGGACGCTGTCGAGATAGTCCGAGTCGGGTATCGGGTTGCCGGTGCCGCCCACAATCCAGCCGTCGTTGGCGACCAGCCCGACCTCCGCGAACAGGGCGCGCACTCCGGACTGGAAAGCCGGCGTGACGCTCAGTGCGGTGGCACACGCGGCAGCTGCCGCCACGACACCCAGTGCACGAGTGCGCGCAACGGTCATCGAACACCTCCATGCCCGCGGACGGCACCCCCGACCCTGCGTGGCTGAATACTAAAGCAGTTTGGCGAATTCACAGATATCTTCCATTGAATCCTCAGGCGACACGTGCAGCAGCGTCGCCTCGACTTGCCCGAAAGCGGCCATACTCCCGCCATGCAACATCGACCAGGTCGCATAGTCAGACGAAATCGGGTGCTCAGCCTGTTCGGCGTCCTGACCGTCGCGACTGCCGTGATGTCGTGGCCGAATCCCGTTCCACGCCCGTTCGATAGCGCGGGTCGACATGACAGCCGCGGCGGTTCCGACCCCCTCCCACGTCGTCATCGTGGTCGAGGAGAACCGCTCGCAGTCCAACATCATCGGCAATAAAGCGGCCCCGTTCATCAACCAGTTGGCCGCGGGCGGCGCGATGATGTCGCAATCCTTCGCCGAGGTGCACCCCAGCGAACCCAACTACTACGCGTTGTTCGCCGGCAACACGTTGGTCAAGGAGAACGTCTGCCCGGTCAACGCGGGCAACGAACCCAACCTCGGCTCGCAACTACTCGGGGCCGGATACACGTTCGTGGGCTTCGCCGAAAGCCTGCCCGCGCCGGGTTCAGAGGATTGCCGGGCGGGCAAATACGCACGCAAGCATGTGCCGTGGGCCAGCTTCAGCAATATCCCCGCCGCGCGGTCGCTTCCGTTCTCGGCGTTCCCGGCGCCGTCGAACTATGCCGGCCTGCCCACCGTGTCGATGGTCATCCCCAACCTCGACAACGACATGCACGACGGGTCGATCGCGCAGGGTGACCAGTGGCTCTACCAGAACCTGTCGCAGTACGCGTCGTGGGCGCGGGCCAACAACAGCTTGCTGATACTGACCTGGGATGAGGACGACAACACGCCGCGCAATCAGATTCCGACGGTGATCTACGGCGCGAACATCCGGCCCGGCACCTACGACCAGCCGATCAGCCACTACAACGTGCTGTCCACCCTGGAGCAGATGTACGGGCTGCCCAAGCTCGGCTACGCGACCAGGGCACCCGCGATCGCCGACATCTGGGGTGCCTGACCCCGATCGGGTAGGCGACCGTCGCTATTGTGAGCCGCATGGCTGCTGACCTCGTGCCTATCCGCTTGAGCTTGACCGACGGCGACCGCTACACGGTGTGGGCACCGCGTTGGCGCGACGCCGGCGACGAGTGGGAGGCGTTCCTGGGCCGCGACGATGACCTCTACATCTTCGAAAGCCCAGCGGACCTGGTCGCGTTCGTGCGCACCAACACCGATAACGACCTCGTCGACCATCCGGCGTGGCAGGCACTGACCGAGGCCAACGCCCACAAGCTGGACCCCGCCGAAGACAACCACTTCGACCTGGTCGCGGTCGAAGACGTGGTCTCGGACAAGCCGACCGCCGAGTCGGTGGCAACGCTGGCCAACGCGCTGACGATCGTCTCGTCGATCGGGTCGGTGTGCGAACTGCCGGCGGTGATGAAGTTTTTCAACGGCAACCCGACGCTGGGCTCGCTGAGCGGCGGCATCGACCACTTCACCGGCAAGGCCGGGCTCAAGCGCTGGCATGCGATCGCCGATGTCGTCGGGCGCGGCTGGGATGACGTGCTCGGCGCCGTCGACAAGATCGTCAGCATCCCGGACTTCGACAGCAAGCTGTCCGAAGCCGCCGCCGCCGAGTTGGCCGAACCCGTCGAAGAAGAAGTGGTCGAGGCCGAGCCCGAGACAGTCGACGAGCAAGAACCCGAGACCGTGGCGGACGAAAACGCCGAGGCCGACCGGGCGGCCGCCGACGAGGTGGTGCTCGGCGGCGACCAGGACTTCTGGACGAAGGTCGGCATCGACCCGATCCGGATCATGACCGACACGAGTACCTTCTACACCCTGCGCTGCTATTTCGATGATCGCCCGATCTTCTTGGGCCGCAACGGAAGAATCAGCGTGTTCAGCTCGGAGCGGGCACTGGCCCGATACCTCGCCGACGAGCACGACCACGATCTGTCCGACCTGAGCACCTACGACGACATCCGCACGGCGGCCACCGACGGCTCGTTGCAGGTCGGCATCACCGACGACAACGTCTACGTCCTGAGCGGGCTGGCCGACGACTTCGCTGGCGGACCTGACGCGGTCGACCACGAGCAGCTCGATCTGGCCGTCGAGTTCCTGCGCGATGTCGGGGATTACTCCGAAGACACCACCGTCGACAAGGCGCTCGATACCGATGAGCCGTTGGGCAACCTAATCGCCTACGTCCTGGACCCCGAGTCGACGAACAAGCCGGCCGCGCCCTACGCCGCGGCGGTCCAGGAGTGGGAGGCACTCGAGCAGTTTGTGGATTCGCGGCTCCGACGCGAATAGCGCTGATCAGTCCGGGAAGTTCACGTCCTTGGTGACGGCTTTCCACTCCTCGATCGACGCCGACGTCGCGGCGATCTTGTCGCGCATCGCCTTCAGCACATCACGGCCCAACAGCAACCGCAGTGGCGGATCGTCGAGCCCGGTCACCATCAGCACCGCCTCGGCCACCTTCTTCGGATCGCCGGGCAAGTGGTCGGCGAACTGCTTGATCAGGTCCTTGCGGGCCGCCACGTCGGCGTAATCCGAGATCGGAGTGGCTGACTCCTTCATCGACCGCGTCGCCCAGTCGGTGCGGAATGCGCCCGGCTCGATCGCCGTGACCTTGATGCCGAGCGGCCGGACCTCGGTGGCCAGCGCCTCGGTCACCGCTTCGAGTGCGAACTTTGTCGACGAGTAGTACGCGTTGGGCGGGTTGGCCACCAGACCGGTCATCGAGGAGATGTTGACGATGTGCCCCGACCCGCGGGCCCGCATCGCCGGCAGCACCGCTTTGATCATGTCGACCGACCCGAAGTAGTTGACATCGAACAGCTTTCGGACTTCGGCGTCTTCGCCTTCCTCGACCGCGGACAGGTACCCATGACCGGCGTTGTTGACAAGAACGTCGATTCCGCCGAACGCCTGCTGCGCCGCATCGACCGCCGCCGCGATCTGGCCGGCGTCGGTCACATCGAGTGCGACGGCCAGGGCGCGGTCACCGAACTCGTCGACGAACTCCTGCACCGCCTCGGACCGCCGCGCGGTCACCGCCACACTGTGGCCGGCCTCGAGTGCGGCACGGGCGATTTCGCGGCCGAAGCCGGTGGAGCATCCGGTGATCAACCAGCGGGCCATCTCAGGCGGTTCCTTCCGGAAGGCGGCGCAGATACGCCGTGCGCCGGTCGGCCAGTTGCGTCGCCCTCTGCTCGGCGCTCACTCGCGGCAGGTGCGGCACTTCCTCATCCAGCCGGTCCAGCTTGATCACCCGTCCGGCCGCGCCGAGACCCTCACGCGGTCCGTCCTTCCCGAACTCCGCCATCCGCAATGTCAGAATGCCTTCGGAAAGCCCGTCGGAGTCGATCCAGTTCGCCACTCCGGGATCGGTGGGCGCGATCACGTAGGTGTAGCTGCCGTCGTCGTTGGTCGCGGACTGCGCCTTGTTGAGGCTGCCGGAGCGATCGACGAGTTCGAGCGTGGTGCCCCAGATATTGCTCAACGGAACGGTGAAGTATTCGGCACCCCCGTCGCCGACGTCGACCACGAACGCTTCGTCGTCGGCGAGATCGAAGCGGCCCATCACATACACCTGGTTACGCATCGCGCCGACCTTGTCGGCCGACCACGCCAGGTTGAAATGGTTGGGCGGCATTTTGTACACGCCGTGGCTGAGCTTTCCGGTGAAGTCGGCGAAGTACGCCATCATCGCCGCGGTCGCCTCGGCCTGCTCGTCCAGTGTGCGCGCGGGCGTGGTCGTCGGACCGCCCAGCCGTTGCACCTCAAAATGATTCGGGTCGTCACGCCCCCAATCCAGCAGCACATCGCGGATGTAGAACTCGTGCGCCTCGGCGGTGGTGCGCACGTGATTGGGACGCCCGTTGGCGGGGTCGGCGTCGACGGTGATGGTGAAACTGCCGTCGGAATCCAGTTGCATGGTGCGGCCGTTGAGCACGTCGACGGTGCCCATGTGGGCGTCCCACAGCGTGAAATAGTTCTCGGTCATCCGGTGCTTGCCGACCCGACCGTGAATCTCGTAGCATTCGTCACCGGATATCGGGATGACTCGATACACGCTGTCGGGATTGTCGATGCCCCAACGTGATCCGGGGATACGGCGGCCGTCCACCGGATGCGCCAGCCGGGTGATGCAACTGACCTTGGGTCGCAGCTTGTCCTGGTTGGACGACCACACCGCTGCCGAGAACATCACCTCGGCGAACGCGTCGTCGAAGCGTTCGCGCATCGCTTCGGATGCCTTGGCCCGACCCAACCAGGTTTCGGCGACGGACTGATATGCCGCCTTCACCACTGGATGTTCGATCAGGTCGAGCGCGGCCAGTTCCTGCTCGTGCTGGGCTGCCGTCGCAACCGGGTCGGCTAACATAAGCTCTCCTCACTTCCCGACATATTGTTCAAAACGCTTGTTGTACAACGTAAAACGCTCGTCGACCTGTTCTGGGCGCAAGCCGTAATCCTCCAGGGTGTAGTGCGGGCGGGCCGCCTCGCGAGGACGTTCTTTCAGCCAGCGTCGCATCGCCGTTTCCGCCTCGATCGTCAGTGGCATGTCGACGGCGTGGTATACCCGGGCCACCTGTCCGATCGGGTCGTCGACCGCATCGTCGAAGCCGATGTCGGTGACTCGGGTGGCTACGCTTCCCTTTTCGGAGACCCAATGGTCCCGCACCGCCATCGCGCGGTCATTGGTCCACCCCATTCGCTGCAACCACTGGGTGCCGACCCGGCGCCGGTCCACGCTGTCGGCGTGCATCGCGTGCAGGGTCGAGTTGAGGCTGGCCCCCGACGCGATCGTCGCGCACGGGTCGCGGTGCATGTGCACGACGTGCACGCCGTCGAACTCGGACCGCAGCACGTCCAGATAACCGAGATGAGCCGGGGACTTGAGCACCCAGCGCTTCGGCGACCAGTGTCGCTCCGGGCTCCGTTGCCGTTTCTGCCATTGCAAAAACTGCAGCATTCGGTGCAGATAGGCGTACGCCGGCGTGAAATCCTGCTCGTCGAGCCACGATCGGTAATGCGGAAGGTGTGCACCGGACTCCGGCACATGCGACAGGAACGCGTCGGCCAAAAACACGATCTCCTCTTCGGCCTCGCGCGCATACATCGGGTGAATGACGAACAGGTCCGGGGCCAACTCGCGGGATTTCGCCTCGCGCATTTCGCTGATGGCGATGCGCGGATCGACACCGGTGAAGTGATGGTCCAGACGGGGTGCCCCCTCGACCACCTCCCAACCGTAGGCGCAATGAAAGCGCGGGTCCGCGGCGAGCAGCCGCTGCAGCAGGGTGGTGCCGCTGCGCATCATGCCGACGACGACGATCGGCGCCGTGATGCGCTCCTGGAGAATCTCCGGGTGGCGGCGAATCCACTCCTGAGCACGCAGCCGCATGCGCAGACTGTGGACGAGGCCGGCGCGCAGGATGAGCACCCCGATCGCGTTCAGGTCGGCCTCGGCATAATCCGCCAGCAGCACCTCTAGCGGAGTCTCGAAATCACCTGGCCCCCAGTCGGTCAGCGACTCCTTGCGCCGCGCGTCGGCCAGCACCGCGGTGAGGTCGAAGGGATTCACGCGATCAGAACTTCAGGTGGTGGCTGACATCGCCGAGCTGGTCGACGAACATGATGCGACTGTCGAACCACCACACGCCGTCGATGCGGTGAAAGGTGTCTTTGTAGTGTCCGGTCACAATCACCTGCAACGGCAGGTCGGGCGTGGCCTGAGTGACGCTGTAGTAGGACCTGCCGTGCGCGGTGCCCTCGGCCTCGTCGACCCACAGCTGCACATTGCTGGTGTTGTGTCGGGTCTTCGGGGTGCCGTCGTCGTAGATCCTGGTGGCCATCTCGTACATCTTCCGCACGCCGGCGGCCCCCTCGAACACCGTCTCCGGTGGTCCGTTTTCGACGCCGCAGATTCGCCCGTGCGCGAACAGTTCGGCCACCCCGTCCATGTCGCCGCCGTCGAGCAGTTCCGCGTAGTGGTAAAGCAGGTTGGTGATTTCCCGGTCACTATCGCTCATGGCGGCGCTCATGTCGAAATCCTGGCAGAACCGTCTCGGGTCTCGATAGTTTTGGGTTAAACGCCAGGTACGTTTTCTCCCATGGGCGAACTAGACGACACCGTCGCCGTCATTACCGGCGCGGCGCGCGGCCAGGGCCGCAGCCATGCCGTCACGCTGGCCGAGCAGGGCGCCGACATCATCGCCGTCGACATCTGCGCCGATATCGACACGATTCCCTACCCGTTGGCCGACAAAGCCGATCTCGACAAAACGGCGGAGCTGGTCCGGGCCACGGGCCGCAAGGTGGTGCCTGTCATTGCCGACGTCCGCGATCTTGTGGCGCTGGAGGCAGGGGTGCAGTCTGGAATCGACGCACTCGGCGAGATCGACATCGTCATCGCCAACGCCGGAGTCGTGGCCATCGGCGATACCCAGACTCGTGCCGACGCGCTGTTCACCACGATCGTCGACACCAACCTCAAGGGCGTGTGGCAGACCTTGCTGGCGACGGTGCCCTCGATCATCCGCAAGGGCAGGGGCGGGTCGATCGTTCTGGTCAGCTCGTCGCAAGGCCTCGTCGGCCGCGGCGGTGACGGCAGCACCGCGATGTTCGCGTACGCCGCATCCAAGCACGGCGTCGTCGGGCTGATGCGTTCGGCGGCAAACGCCTACGCCCCGCACAAGATCCGGGTCAACTCGGTACATCCCAGCGGCGTCGCGACGCCGATGATCCTGAACGACTTCGTGATCAACAACATGTTGGCGAACCCCAACCCGGCCGTCTCGCAGATGCTGCTGCCCGACGTGCCGCTCGTCGAACCGCAAGACGTGTCCGAGGCGGTGCTGTGGCTGGTCAGCCCACGGTCGCGGTACGTGACGGGCATAACGGTTCCCGTCGACGCCGGCCACGTCGTCATGTAGCCAGCACGGCAATCTAGCTAGCCCAGCAGCACGGCGTAGCGCGGCTTGATCACCTCGTCGATGATCGCCAGCCGCTCGTCGAACGGGATGAACGCCGACTTCATCGCATTGACGGTGAACCGCTGAAGGTCGCCCCATCCGTAGCCGAAAGCGTCGACGAGAAGCGCCATCTCGCGAGTCATCGTGGTGTCACTCATCAACCGGTTATCGGTGTTGACGGTGACCCGGAATCGCGTCCGGGCCAGCAGGTCGAACGGATGCTCGGCGATGCTGGCGGCCGCGCCGGTCTGCACATTGGAGCTCGGACACATCTCCAGCGGAATCCGCTTGTCCCGCAGGATAGATGCCAGCCGACCCAGTCGCACCTCGCCGTCCTCGGCGACGTCGATGTCGTCGACGATGCGCACGCCGTGGCCCAGCCGATCAGCGCCGCAGTAGGAGATCGCCTCTTGAATCGACGGCAGCCCGAATGCCTCGCCAGCGTGAATCGTGAAGCGGGCATTGTTGTTTCGCATGTATTCGAAGGCGTCCAGGTGCCGGGTCGGTGGGTAACCGGCCTCCGCGCCGGCGATGTCGAAACCGACGACACCCTTGTCGCGGAAGCGGATTGCCAATTCAGCGATCTCCCGGGATACCGCGGCGTGCCGCATCGCGGTGACCAGACAGCGCACGACGATGGGACGCCCGGCGGCGGCTGCCGCCTTCTCCCCGTCGGCAAACCCGGCGAGCACGGCGTCGACGACCGCGTCGAACGACAGTCCCTGGTTGATGTGCAACTCGGGGGCGAACCGCACTTCGGCGTAGACCACTGCGTCTGCGGCCAGGTCTTCCACGCACTCGTGGGCGACGCGGTGCAGCGACTCGGGGGTCTGCATTACGGCCACGGTGTGCGAGAACGGTTCGAGGTAGCGCTCCAGTGATCCACTGTGCGAAGCGGTGCGAAACCATTGCGCAAGCGCATCGATGTTGGTCTCGGGCAGGCCCTCGTAACCGATCTGACCGGCGATGTCGAGCACGGTAGCCGGGCGTAGGCCGCCGTCGAGATGATCGTGCAGCAGCGCCTTCGGCGCGCGCTTGATCGTCTCGAGGCTCAGTGGCGTTGTCATGGGGTGATCCGATCGATGATCAATGGCCGTTCGTCAGGAGGCGTATCGGTGACGGCGAAGCCCGCGTTCAACTCGGCCATCGCACTCGGAAACCGTTCCGGGGTATCGGTGTAAAAGGTGAACAGCGGGTCGCCGGCCGCGACCGGGCTCCCGGAGCGGCGATGGATCTGGATCCCGGCACCGGCCTGGACCGCTTGGCCCGGACGGGATCTGCCCGCGCCGAGCCGCCACACCGCCAGCCCCACTGCCATTGCGTCGATGTCACCCATTGTGCCGCCTCGCGTGGCGGTGACGGTTTCGGAGTACTTACCAACCGGCAACGGTACGGACAAGTCTCCGCCCTGCGCGGCGACCAGTGCCCGGAACCGGTCCATCGCCGACCCGTCCCGCAGTGTCACCTCGGGATCCTGGGCGTCGATGCCGGCAAGATCGAGCATCTCGCGAGCCAGACCCAGCGTCAGTTCCACCACGTCGGGTGGGCCGCCGCCCTCCAGCACCTCCAGCGCTTCGGTGACTTCGAGCGCGTTGCCGACGGCCGCGCCCAGCGGACGATTCATGTCGGTCAGCACCGCGCACGTCGACAGCCCGTGTTCGGCGCCCAGCGCGACCATAGTCTCGGCCAGGTCCCGGCATCGGGCTTCGGAGCTCATCAGCGCGCCGGCACCGACCTTCACGTCGAGCACCAGCGCGCCGGCACCCTCGGCGATCTTCTTGCTCATCACCGAGCTGGCGATCAGGGGCAGCGACTCGACCGTGGCGGTGATATCGCGCAGCGCATAGAGTTTCGCGTCCGCGGGCGCCAGCTGGCCGGCCGCGAAGATGGCCGCGCCGACGTCGCACAGTTGTTGACGCACTTGGATATTGGTCAACGCCCCGGTGAAGCCGGCGATGGACTCCAGCTTGTCCAGGGTCCCGCCGGTGTGCCCGAGTCCGCGGCCGGAGGCCTGTGGCACGACGCCACCGCACGCGGCGATTACCGACACCAACGGCAGGGTGATCTTGTCGCCCACCCCGCCGGTGGAATGTTTGTCGACGGTCCGCACCGGGTGGCCGTCGCGCCGTAAATCGGTGAAGTCCAACCGGTCACCGGAGGCCACCATCGCCGCGGTCCAGCGCGCGATCTCGCGGTAATCCATGCCCTGCAGAAACACCGCCATCAGCAGCGCCGACATCTGCTCGTCGGCGATCTGCCCGCGCGTGTAGGCGTCGATGACCCAGTCGATCGCGTCGTCGGACAGTGCGCCGCCATCGCGTTTGGTCCTGATCACCGTCGGCGCGTCGAAAGTCACCGGCCGCTCCGCGTGTACGCCTCGAGGTCGTCTGGACCGAAGGCATCGGGCAACAACTCCCCGAGCCGTCGCGGCCCATCAGGGTGATCGATGAGTAAGTCTGGACCGCCGTGTTCCAGCAGCACCTGACGGCATCGGCCGCACGGCATGAGTAGCGCCCCGTCGCCGTCGACACACGCCAGCGCGAGCAACTTGCCACCACCGGTCGAATGCAGCGCGCACACCACGGCGCACTCCGCGCAGAGACCTAGGCCATATGAGACATTCTCCACATTGCAGCCGGTGATCACCCGGCCATCGTCGACCAGAGCGGCAGCTCCCACCGGGAAGCTGGAATAGGGTGCATACGCTCCTTGCGCTACGTGAGTCGCTCTGTCGCGCAGCAACTTCCAGTCGATTGCCTCAGCCACGGTCGCGATACCGCGTGCGATTGCAGTGCATTCCAAAACCCCGCTCGATGTCGGCTACTTCACACGGCCAGCCTAGATTCTGCGCGCGCAAGAGCATTTACGGACCCGAAGCGCCTCATCGGGCCGCGAGAATGGGGCTGATCCGCCGCGCGAATGGGGCTAAATTGAGTAGCCCACTGCAACAGGGCGTGGCGATCGCAAGAGCGGCGGCGCCGGTTGCAGCGGGTCGCCACTGACAGGGGAGGCGCTGATGACGACGACGTCCGCGAATCCGGCTACGCCGGAGGGTTCATCGCGAATACGCCGTCTGCGCCGAACTCTTTATCGCGGCGATCCGGGCATGTGGTCCTGGGTATTGCACCGCATCACCGGAGCCACGGTCTTCTTCTTCTTGTTCATCCACGTGCTCGACACCGCGCTGGTCCGGATCAGCCCGCAGGCCTACAACGAGGTCATCTCGACCTACAAAACGCCGCTCGTGGGCCTGATGGAGCTGGGGTTGGTCGCCGCGGTGCTCTATCACGCCCTCAACGGCATCCGGGTCATCCTGATCGATTTCTGGGGTCAGGGCCCTCGTTATCAGCGGCTGATGCTGTGGGTGATCGGCATCGTCTGGGTGCTGGTCGTGGTGCCCGCCGCAGTCGTCGTTGCCGTCCACATGATCGGACATTTCCGATGAGCTCGCCCGATCTCCAACTGGGGCGCGGTCAGGTCGCGCCGGTCCGGCAGCGCAGCCACGATCGCCCAGCCAGCCTCGACAATCCGCGCGCCCCGCGCCGGCGGAGCGGCATGCCGAACTTCGAGAAATACGCCTGGCTGTTCATGCGGTTCTCCGGCCTCGTGCTGGTCTTCCTGGCGCTCGGGCATCTGTTCGTGATGTTGATGTGGGAAGACGGCGTCTACCGCATCGACTTCAACTACGTTGCGCAACGTTGGCATTCGCCGTTCTGGCAGACGTGGGATCTGTTGCTGCTCTGGCTGGCTCAGCTGCACGGCGGCAACGGCTTGCGCACCATCATCGACGACTACAGCCGCAAAGACTCCACCCGCTTCTGGCTGAACAGCCTGCTGGTGTTGTCGATGGTTTTCACGCTGGTGCTCGGGACCTATGTGCTGCTGACGTTCGACCCGAATATCTCGGGCTGATTGAGGATGACAAGACAGTGATTAGCGAACACCGATACGACGTGGTGATCGTCGGCGCCGGTGGGGCCGGCATGCGGGCGGCCGTGGAAGCCGGACCTCGCGTGCGCACAGCGGTTTTGACGAAGCTCTATCCGACGCGCAGTCACACCGGCGCGGCCCAGGGGGGCATGTGCGCGGCGCTGGCCAATGTCGAGGACGACAACTGGGAGTGGCACACCTTCGACACCGTCAAGGGTGGCGACTACCTCGCCGACCAGGACGCGGTCGAGGTGATGTGCAAGGAAGCGATCGACGCGGTGCTCGATCTGGAGAAGATGGGGATGCCGTTCAACCGCACCCCCGAGGGCCGTATCGACCAGCGCCGCTTCGGCGGACACACCCGCGACCACGGCAAGGCGCCGGTGCGCCGGTCTTGTTACGCCGCAGACCGTACCGGCCACATGATTCTGCAGACGCTGTACCAGAACTGCGTCAAGCACGATGTCGAGTTCTTCAACGAGTTCTACGCGCTCGACCTGGTGCTCAGCGAGACCCCGACCGGCCCCGTCGCCACCGGCGTCGTCGCCTACGAACTGGCCACCGGCAACATTCACATCTTTCACGCCAAGGCTGTCGTGCTCGCCACCGGCGGCTCGGGACGGATGTACAAGACCACGTCCAACGCGCACACGCTGACCGGCGACGGCATCGGCATCGTGTTCCGCAAAGGACTTCCTTTGGAAGACATGGAATTTCACCAATTCCATCCGACCGGCCTGGCCGGGCTGGGCATCCTGATCTCCGAAGCGGTGCGCGGCGAGGGCGGTCGGCTGCTCAACGGCGAAGGCGAGCGCTTCATGGAGCGCTACGCGCCGACGATCGTCGACCTGGCTCCCCGGGACATCGTCGCCCGCTCGATGGTGCGTGAAGTACTGGAGGGCCGCGGCGCCGGTCCGCACAAGGACTACGTCTACATCGACGTCCGCCATCTCGGGGCAGACGTGTTGGCCGCCAAGCTGCCCGACATCACCGAGTTCGCCCGCACCTATCTCGGAGTGGATCCGGTCAAGGAACTGGTCCCGGTCTACCCGACGTGCCACTACGTGATGGGCGGCATCCCGACCACGATCACCGGTCAGGTGCTGCGGGACAACACCAACACCGTGCCGGGTCTGTATGCGGCCGGCGAATGCGCGTGTGTCTCGGTGCACGGCGCCAACCGGCTCGGCACCAATTCGTTGTTGGACATCAACGTCTTCGGCCGTCGCGCCGGGATCGCCGCGGCCGCCTATGCCAAGGGCCACGATTTCGTCGACATGCCGCCGGAACCGGCGACGATGGTGGTCGGCTGGGTCGGCGACATCCTGTCTGAGCACGGCAACGAGCGGGTCGCCGACATCCGCGGCGCGCTGCAACAGACGATGGACAACAACGCCGCGGTGTTCCGCACCGAGGAGACGCTGAAGCAGGCGTTGACCGACATCCACGCGCTCAAGGAGCGCTATTCCCGAATCTCGGTGCACGACAAGGGAAAGCGTTTCAACAGCGACCTGCTGGAGGCCATCGAGCTCGGCTTCCTGCTGGAGCTCGCCGAAGTCACCGTGGTAGGAGCGTTGAACCGCAAGGAATCTCGCGGTGGCCACGCCCGGGAGGACTACCCGAACCGCGACGACGTCAACTACATGCGCCACACGATGGCTTATAAACAGGGCAGCGCTTTGCTGAGTGACATCCGGCTGGACTTCAAGCCGGTGGTGCAGACCCGTTACGAACCCAAGGAGCGGAAGTACTGATGAGCTCGGACGTGGACGTGCAGACCTCCCCCGCCGGTGACCCGCTGACCCCTCCCCTGCCGGCGCCCCCTGATGGCTCCGTCATGGTGACGCTGCGGATCGCCCGGTTCAATCCGGAAAACCTGGAGCAGTACGCCGATTCCGGTGGGTGGCAGAGCTTCCGGGTGCCGTGCCTGCCTACCGACCGGGTGCTCAATCTTCTGATCTACGTCAAGAGCTACCTGGACGGCACACTGACCTTCCGGCGGTCCTGCGCCCACGGCGTGTGTGGCTCCGACGCGGTGCGGATCAACGGTAAGAACCGGCTGGCCTGCAAGATGCTGATGCGCGACCTGCTGCCGAGCAAACCCAAAAAAGATTTCACCATCACGATCGAGCCGATCCGCGGGCTGCCGGTGGAGAAAGACCTGATCGTCGACATGGAGCCGTTCTTCGACGCCTACCGCGCGGTCAAGCCGTATCTGATCACCAGCGGCAATCCCCCGACGCGGGAACGGATTCAGAGCCAGACCGACCGCGCCCGCTACGACGACACCACCAAATGCATCCTGTGCGCGGCGTGCACCACCAGCTGTCCGGTGTTCTGGAGCGAGGGCAGCTACTTCGGCCCCGCGGCCATCGTCAACGCACACCGGTTCATCTTCGACAGCCGTGACGAGGCCGCCGCCGAGCGACTCGACATCCTCAACGAGGTCGACGGGGTCTGGCGCTGCCGGACCACGTTCAACTGCACCGACGCCTGCCCACGGGGCATCGAGGTGACCAAGGCGATCCAAGAGGTCAAGCGCGCGTTGATGTTCACCCGCTGAAACGTTTTCGGTGGCCGAGCGTGCGGCTGGCGTCACGTTCGCGGCAGGCGGCCCGTCACACATCCAGGGGCTGCCTCGTCTGAGGAGTATGACACCAAAATCCCGCATCGAACCCCTGCCCCCCAACCGGGCCAACTGGCTCGTCCGCGCGATGTACCGCTACACCAAGCGGCGCTTCGGCGAAGTCCCGGAGCCGTTCGCGGTCCAGGCGCACCATCCACGGCTGTTGGTCGCCAACGCCGTGCACGAGGCGTTGTTGCAGTCGGCGTCGCGGCGGCTGCCGGCTGACGTCCGCAACCTCGCGGTGTTCTGGACCGCGCGCACCATCGGCTGCTCCTGGTGCGTCGACTTCGGCGAGATGATGCAGCGCCTCGACGGACTCGACGTCGCGCGCCTGAAGGACATACAAAACTACGCAACGTCACCACAATTCACCGACGACGAGCGGGCCGCCATCGCGTATGCCGACGCGATGACCGTCGATCCGCACACGGTGACCGATGAGCAGGTGACCGATCTGCGCGGCCGCTTCGGCGACGACGGGGCGATCGAGCTGACCTACCAGATCGGCGTCGAGAACATGCGTGCCCGAATGAATTCCGCGCTGGGTATCACCGAGCAGGGCTTCAACTCCGGTTCGGCTTGTCGCGTGCCGTGGGCCGATTCGCCAGCGGTGAACCGGTGAACTTCTCCGGGTTCGCGATATCCCAAAGGGCGCTGACCTTTCCGTCGCTCACCGTCACCGCGGTGATCCGCGGCATGATCGCCTGATACCCGTCCTCGCCCGACGATCCCGAGGTGTAGGCGCCGAGTTCGCCGTTGATCAGCGCCGGCTGGCTCGTGGTCACAAAGGACGGCCCGTAACGCTGTGCGAGCCCGAACAGGAACCGCGCCACCTTGTCCGGTCCGTGGATGACGCGGGGCGCTGTCGGCGCCGCGCGGTTGGAATCGCCGGTGAACGTCACGCCCGGATGCAGCAGCGCAATCGTGGCGGCCAGGTCGCCAGACGCCATGGCAGCCATCAACTCGATCACCACCTCGTCGTGTGCCGGATCGGATTTCGGCGGCGGCTCAGCGCTCACCGCCCGGCGGGCCCGCGACGCCAATTGCCGCGCGGCCGCCGCGGTCGTCCCGAGCACGTCGGCAACCTCAGCGAACGGCACGGCAAACCCGTCGTGCAAGACGAACGCAACGCGCTGGTCGGGCGACAGACGTTCCAGCACCACCATCGCCGCGAACCGGGCATCCTCGTGGGCAACGACCACCGACAGTGGATCGTCGCAGTCGAATCCGGTGACCACCGGCTCCGGTAGCCACTGGCCCACGTAGTTTTCCCGCCGGTGCGCGGCCGATCGCAGCCGATCGAGCCCGAGCCGGCTGACGACCGTCGTCAACCAGGCTCGTAGATCAGCGATTTCACCGTCGTATGCTTCCCAACGCAGCCACGCGTCCTGCACGATGTCTTCGGCGTCGGCCACCGTACCGGTGAGGCGGTAGGCAACCGACATGAGATGGGGCCGCAGTGCCTCGAACTCGGTGACCTGCTCCGCAGAGGCCATCACCCGAGCGTAACCTTCACGATCACATGACTGACCATCTCTGGCTGCACTTCGCCAAGCAGGGCCCGGGCTTCAGGCCGCCGATCATCACGCGCGGCGAAGGCGTGACGATCTTCGACGACGCCGGTAAGAGTTACCTCGATGGGCTGTCGGGTCTGTTCACCGTGCAGGTCGGACACGGCCGCGCCGAGTTGGCGGAGGCGGCCGCTCGCCAGGCCGGCACGCTGGCGTTCTTTCCGCTGTGGGGGTACGCAACTCCGCCCGCCATCGAACTGGCCGACCGGATCGCCGGGTACGCACCGGGAGACCTGAACCGCGTGTTCTTCACCAGCGGTGGGACCGAGGCGGTCGAGACGGCGTGGAAGGTCGCCAAGCAATTCTTCAAGCTGACCGGTAAACCCGGTAAGCACAAGGTCATTTCGCGAGCGACCGCCTATCACGGCACCACCCAGGGTGCGCTCGCCATCACCGGCCTGCCGAAATACAAGGCACCGTTCGAACCGGTCACGCCGGGCGGCTTCCGGGTGCCCAACACCAACTTCTATCGCGCGCCCGAAACTTTCGGCGGTGACATCAAGGCCTACGGGCAATGGGCGGCCGACCGGATCGCCGAGGCAATCGAGTTCGAGGGACCCGATACCGTCGCCGCGGTGTTCCTCGAGCCGGTGCAGAATGCGGGCGGCTCGATCCCGCCTCCCCCCGGATATTTCGAACGGGTGCGAGAGATCTGCGACCACTACGACGTGCTGCTGGTCTCCGACGAGGTGATCTGTGCGTTCGGCCGCATCGGGTCGATGTTCGCCTGCTCCGATTTCAACTACGTGCCTGACATGATCACCTGCGCGAAAGGAATGACGTCGGGATATTCGCCGTTGGGCGCAATGATCGCCAGCGATCGAATATTCGAGCCGTTCTACGGCACCGACACGATGTTCGCGCACGGCTACACCTTCGGTGGCCATCCGGTGTCGACCGCGGTCGCGTTGGCCAACCTCGACATCTTCGAGCGCGAGGGCCTCAACGACCGCGTCACGCAGCAGGCCCCCGCGCTGCGCACCACTCTGGAGAAGCTCTACGACCTGCCGATCGTCGGCGATGTCCGTGGCGAGGGGTACTTCTACTCGATCGAGCTGGTCAAGAATCAGGCGACCCGCGAGACCTTCACGAGCGACGAGACCGCAAAGCTGTTGCCGCACATCGCGTCGTCGCTGTTCGAGGCTGGGCTTTACTGCCGCACCGATGACCGGGGCGACCCGGTCGTCGTCATTGCACCCCCACTGATCAGCGGCCAACCGGAGTTCGACACGATCGAAGCCATCTTGCGCGGTGTGCTGAAGGACGCGTCATGAGCAAACCGCCTATCGACCCGATCCGCTGGCAGCCACCGCCGTCGCGGCCGCTCCCCGAGCCGGATTTCACTGCGGCACTGCACATCGTCGATGTGCCGGGCACCGCCGCCGAGGACGTCGTCGCCGATGCCGACGGCAACATCTGGACCGGCGTCGAGGACGGGCGCATCGTCCGAATCAGCCCCGACGGCAGTTCCGTGCAGGCGATCGCCGACACCGGCGGTCGACCGCTGGGCCTGGCGGTTGCCCACGACGGCCGTCTGCTGATCTGCGACAGCCATCGCGGCCTGCTGCGTTACGACCCGGCCGGCGGGGGAATCGAGACGCTGGTCGCCGAGATCGACGGCCGCCCGCTGACGTTCTGCTCCAATGTCGTCGAATCCTCGGACGGCACAATCTTTTTCACCGAGTCGACAAGCCGGTTCCACTACGAGCACTACAAGGGCTCGATCATCGAGGGCCGCCCGACCGGCGCGCTGTTCCGGCGTGACACCGACGGCACGGTCACCGAACTGGCCGGTGGCTTGTACTTCGCCAACGGGGTGACGCTGACCGCCGACGAGTCGGCCGTGGTGTTCGCCGAGAGCGCCGGATGCCGGGTGTCGAAGTACTGGCTGACCGGAGACCGGGCCGGCACGATCACCCCATTGGTCGTTGAGCTGCCCGGCTATCCCGACAACATCTCCACCGGCCTGGACGGCCGGATCTGGGTGGCGCTGGTGTCGGACCGCAACGCGCTCAACGAATGGCTGGGGCCGCGCGCGCCGATCATCCGCAGCGCGATGTGGCGGCTGCTGCCCTACCGCTGGCTGCCCGAACCCGAAACCGACGGTATGGGTCGTCGGGTTCGACCCCGACGATGGGCACGTGGTGGCCCAGCTGCACACCCAACATCCGGACTTCGGTCTGGCCACCGGGGTGGTGGAGACGCCGGGACGGCTGTGGCTGGGCCGCATCGCCGGACCGGGAATCTGTTACCTCCCCATTATCAACTATTGAGTGCAACATCCGTAACACCAGTCACAGCGCGGCTCCCGGAAATCGGGCCGCTGATCGCCTACTCTGCACAATTAATGGCGATCTTCAGAACTGCGTCATGCCTGGCAGCAGCCGGTTTCATGCTGAGCACCCCCGCGCTGCTCGGCATGCCGGCCGCGTTCGCCGAGCCCGCCGTCGTGCACGACCTGTGCCCCTACAAAGTCGCGACACCCGCGGCGGTCGATTCCTCGGAGGTCCCACAGGCCGGCGAACCGCCGTTGCCGCTGCCGGTGCCGCCGAAGCCGATCGGCGGTAACGAACTCGGCGGCTGTGGCGTGGTCGCCGCCGCCGGCACCCCGCCGGTGCCGGGCGACATCTCGGCTGAGGCCTGGGTGGTAGCCGACCTGGACAGCGGCGCGATTGTCGCCGCCCGCGACCCGCATGGTCGGCACCGCCCGGCCAGCATCATCAAGGTGCTCGTGGCGATGGCTCGCACTGCGCGAGCTCAACCTCAACAAGACCGTCGACGGCACGCCCGAGGACGCCGCCGCCGAAGGCACCAAGGTCGGCGTATGCCCCGGGGGGCACCTACACCGTCAACCAGTTGCTGCACGGGTTGCTGATGCACTCCGGTAACGACGCGGCACACTCGCTGTCCATGCAGTTGGGCGGCATGCCGATCACGCGTGGACAAGATCAACGCGCTGGCGGCCAAACTCGGCGGCAAAGACACCCGCGCCGCGACACCGTCGGGGCTGGACGGGCCAGGCATGAGCACATCGGCGTACGACATCGGGTTGTTTTACCGATATGCCTGGGCGAACGAGAATTTCGCCGAGGTCGTGCACACCGAGAAGTTCGACTTCCCCGGGCACGCCGACAGCCCTGGCTACCAGTTGGAGAACGACAACCAGTTGCTCTACCACTACCCCGGCGCGCTCGGCGGCAAGACCGGCTACACCGACGACGCCGGCCAGACGTTCGTCGGCGCCGCGAACCGGGATGGACGCCGGCTGATGGCGGTGTTGCTGCACGGCACCCGGTTGCCGATCGCGCCGTGGCAGCAGGCCGCGCATTTGCTGGATTACGGATTCGCGACCGCACCGGGTACCCGGGTGGGGACACTGATCGAGCCCGACCCGTCGCTGATCACGCCAAAAGCCGCAGCCGCTGGCGACAATGGCGGCGGAGTGCGGTGCCAATGCGGCCGGGCTGATACCCGGCCGTCGGACGCATTGCCGGTTAGGGTCGGTGTCGCGGTGATCGGTACGGTCGTGGTGTTCGGCTTGATTATGGTGGCGCGTTCGATGAACCGACGGCCGCAGCACTAAGCAGCGACCGTGGACCGGGCGGCCACCCGGAGGGGAGACTGTGAGCCGCATCGGCGAGTCACTGCGGACAAGACGGCGATTGCTGATCGCTGTTACCGCGGCGACCCTGGGCATCATCTGCGGCTACGACTTGTCCAACATCGCCGGGGCTCTGCTGTTCATCACCAACGATTTCAGCCTGACGGTCCGCAAGCAGGAACTGCTCACGACCGATGGTGGTGATCGGCGAGATCTGCGGCGCGCTCAGTGGCGGAGTGCTCGCCAACGCGATCGGTCGCAAGCGGTCGATGATGCTGGTGGCCGCTGGCTACGCCGTGTTCTCTCTGATGGGCGCGGCAGCGGCGTCCATGCCGTGGCTGATGGCGGCGCGGATGTTGCTCGGCATGACGATCGGTTTGTCCGCCGCCGTGACTCCGGTGTACATCGCCGAATCGGCGCCGGCCCGGCTCCGGGGTTCGCTGCTGGTCACCTACCAGGTGGCGACCATTCTCGGGATCATCGGCGGCTATCTTTCGGCTTTTGTGCTCGCCGAATCGGGCAGCTGGCGGTGGATGCTCGGGCTGGCGGCGGTACCGGCGCTGCTGGTGCTGCCGCTGCTGGCCACCATGCCCGACACCGCGCGCTGGTACTTGTTCAAGGACCGGGTGGACGACGCCCGCAAGGCGCTGCTGCGGGTGGAACCGAACCGCGACGTCGAGCAGGAACTCGCCGAGATCGCCGAGGCGATGCGCGAAGAACGCGGCGGTTCGTTCATCGAGATGCTGCGCCTGCCCTACCTGCGCGCCACCATTTTCGTCGTCGGGCTTGGCTTTTTCGCCGAACTCAGCGGCATCAACGGAATCATCTACTACAGCCCGCTGCTGTTCCAGGCCATGGGATTTGAAGGCAACTTCTCGCTGCTGGTGTTGCCCGCCCTCATCCAACTGGCTTCGCTGGCCGCCGTTCTTACCTCGCTGGTTCTGGTCGACCGCATCGGACGCCGGCCCATCCTGCTGTCCGGCATCGCCGCAATGATCCTCGGCGACGTGGTGCTCATCGGGGTGTTCGCCGCCAAGTCCGACGCGGTCTCCGGGCTCGGTTACGCCGGGCTTCTGCTGTTCACCATGGGGTTCACCTTCGGCTTCGGCGCACTGGTCTGGGTCTACGCCGGCGAGAGCTTCCCGGCGCACCTGCGGTCGCTGGGTTCCAGCGCGATGCTTACCGCCAACCTGACGGCCAACGCGCTGATCGAGTCGGTCTTTCTGACGATGCTGAACAGCTTGGGCGGCGCCGGCATGTTCACCATCTTCGCCTGCCTGGCGGCGCTGGGATTCTTTCTCGTCTACCGCTATGCCCCGGAAACCAAAGGCCGACAACTCGAAGACATCCGCCGCTTCTGGGAGAACAACGGCCGCTGGCCCGACGAAACTCCTAGCGCGGCAACGGATGTACCGGCATGCCGCTGATCGCGGCCGGCACCGTCGTACTCGGGGAAGGCGTCTGCCGGCCGGGCTGGGTGCACACGTCGGGCACCACGATCGTGGGCTGCGGAGCGGGTCCGGCACCCCAATCCCCCGATGTCGATCTGCCCGATGCAATGCTCGTCCCCGGTTTCGTCGACATTCATGTGCACGGCGGCGGCGGTGCCTCGTACATCAACGGCGATCCCTCAGAGATCTTGCAAGCCGCCGACTTTCACCGCGAGCACGGGACCACCGACGACGCTGGCCAGCTTGGTCACCGCGTCGCCGGCCGAGCTGTTGGCGGCGGTGCGCGGGCTCGCCGAGGCCACCCGCGACGGCGTGATCGCCGGTATTCATCTGGAGGGGCCGTGGCTGAGCACGGCACACTGCGGAGCGCACGACCGCGCCCAGATGCGTGACGCGACACCCGCCGAGATCGATGCGCTGCTGACCGCCGGCGAAGGCGCGATCCGGATGGTCACCCTGGCACCCGAGCGCCCCGGCAGCGATGACGCGATCACTCGTCTGGTCGATGCCGGAGTGGTTGTGGCGGTGGGACATACGCACGCGACGTACGAGCAGACCCGGCACGCCATCGAGCTGGGCGCCACCGTCGGCACGCATCTGTTCAACGCCATGCGGCCGCTGCATCACCGCGAGCCGGGGCCAGCGCTGGCGCTGCTGGAGGATCCGCGGGTGACCGTGGAGCTGATCGCGGACGGTGTCCACGTCCACCCCGCGGTGTTGCACGCGACGGTCCGGGCGGCCGGTGCCGACCGGGTGGCGCTGGTCACCGATGCCACCGCCGCGGCGGGTGCCGACGACGGCGAATATCAGCTGGGTTCGGTGCCGGTCGATGTCGTCGACGGTATCGCGCGGGTGCGCGGCACCTCGACGATCGCGGGCAGCACCGCGACCATGGAGCAACTCTTCGGCACGGCGGCCGGCCTCGGCCCAGATCGCGACGCCGCGCTGATCGCGGCGGTGCACATGACGTCGACGGCTCCCGGCGCGGGCCGCTCGGATCGACGGTGCCGGCAGCTTGCGCGTCGACTGCAGCGCCAATCTTGTTGTACTAGACCGTGATTACCGTGCCAGCGCAGTCATGACGGGCGGCAGCTGGTCGAACCGCCGATGACGTTTGCTAACGTCGATCGGGTCAGCATCTGACACCGGACGAGGCGCACCGTACCCGGCCAGCGACAAGACGGCGCGGGAGAGGCGTGCGATGGCGTGGCTGATTTTGGTGGCGTCGGGGTTCTCGAGGCCGTGTGGGCGACCGCGATGGATCGCTCCGAAGGGTTTTCCCGGCTGATCCCCTCGCTGATTTTCGCTGTGTCACTGCTGTTTTCGATGGCAGGGTTGGCCTTCGCCATGCGCAGCCTGCCGACCGGGACCAGTTACGCGGTCTGGGTCGGCATCGGCGCGGTGCTCACCGTCGGTTACGCGATGCTGACCGGCGAGGAGACTGCCTCGCCGGTCAAGCTGCTGCTGATCGCCGGTGTCGTCGGCTGCATCGCGGGCCTGAAGGTGGTGAGTTAGGCCGTCTTTTCGGGCGCTGCGGCCTCTCTCCTCGGCTCGGCCGAACAGCAGTGGATAGGCGATCCCGGCGATTGCCCCGCCGATCAACGGTGCCAGCCAGAACACCCACAGCTGGGCCGGGGCGCCGTCGCCGTTGAAGAATGCGACCGCGGTCGAGCGGGCCGGGTTGACCGACGTGTTGGAGATCGGGATGGCCACCAGGTGGATGATCGTCAACGTCAAGCCAATAGCCAAGCCGGCAAAGCCTTTCGGCGCCCGCACGTCGGTCGAACCGAGGATGACGAACAGGAATACTGCGGTCAACACGATTTCGGCCAGGATGACCGCGCCCAGCGAGTAACCGGTCGGCGAATGTACCCCGTAGCCGTTGGCCGCCAGGTGCCCCGTCGCGACGAAGCCGGGCTTGCCGAAGGCGATGTAGTAGACCACCAGCGCACCCAGCAGACCTCCGATCACCTGCACGATCCAATAGGCCGGTAGCACTTTCCATTCCACGCGGCGAGCCAGCGCCGCGCCCAGCGTCACGGCTGGATTGAAGTGTCCGCCGGAGATGGTCCCGAACGCGTACACACCGGTCAGGACGGTGAGCCCGAAAGCCAGTGCGACGCCGAGATAACCGATACCGAGGGAGAACAGATCCGATTGGGCCTTCAGTGAAAAGACCGCGCTGCCAACACCACCGAGCACCAACCAAAAGGTGCCGATAGTCTCCGCAGCCAGTTTGTGGAAGAGACTTGGTTCAGACATCGCCTACCCGCCTTTGCGTAGAGCAACTGTTCGTGCTCCTGAGGATGACACGCCCGGCGACGGACGCGCCCCGTCGAAGCCGAATCGTGTCGCTAAAGAGACACCCGCGATGTTGTGCGCCGGTCCGCGTCAGTCCGGTTTACGGCGAGCCAATCGGGAAAGGCCAAGTGCACCAATGGCGCCCACCACTGCCGCGGTCACCGCCTGCCGAGCCTTGAGACCGTCGGCCGGCGGCACCTTGGGCACGATGATGACGGGTTCCGGCGCCTCGTCCGGCAGCAGGGCCGGGTCCGCCAGCGGCAGGTTCGGCGTTCGACGTCGCCGCCCAGGCGGTCGCGAAAAGCAGCAGCCGCGCCGTCACGTACGCGAACACCATCAGGCCCAGCACCGGCCCGAAGGTGGCGCCGGCCGGACTGTGCAGCACGGACTTCAGGTAGATCGATCCGACCATCTTGAATAGCTCGAAGCCGACCGCCGCGAGCAGCGCCGCCCGGACCGAGCTGCGGAAGTTGACCGGATCCCTGGGCAGCCGCGCGATCATCCAGCCGAACACCAACCAGGACAACAGAAATGACACCAACACCGAGGCCGATCGCAGGATCGCATCCAGCGCCGGAAGGTCGTGCACACCCAGTAACCGCAGCAACCGGGCCATCGGCCCCGCGCCTGCCAGCGCGCTGAGCGCCAGCGTGGCGAAGATCGCCACGAACGACGACACCATCGCGAACAGATCGGAGAACTTGGTGCGGACGTATCCGTGTGCACCGTCGGTCTGCCGCCACAATTGGCTCAACGCGACTCTCAGGTTGCTCATCCAGTTCAGGCCGACCCACAACGCGACGGCCAAGCCGATCACACCGACCGAGGCCCGCGCGTCGATCGCCGAGTTCATCAGGTCGAGCATCTGCTGTCCCAGGGCGCCCGGTACCGCGTGCCTGACCTTGTTGTCGATCGCGGTCAGCACGTCGGGCCGTCGGGACAGCAGAAATCCGGCGACGCTGAAACCGACCATCAGCAAGGGGAACAACGCGAAGATCGTGTAGTACGTCAGCCCGGCCGCGAAGAAATTGCCCTGGCATTCATCGAACCAGTCGTTGGCCCGCATCGCGTGGTCGAACCATGCGAACCGCGCCCGCAGTCGATCAAGGATCCCTGGCTTGGCCGGCTCGCTCACGACACGCGCCTTCGACGATGCAGAGCGAAGCGATGAGGAGGAGAGGCGCTCATGGCAACTGGGTGCTAAGGACGTCTCGGCAGGAACCCGAGCCGGTCATAGACCCGGTCGACGGTTTTCGCGGCCACGTCATCGGCGCGCGCCGCCCCAGCGGCCAGCACAGACTCCAGTTCTGTTGGATCGGAGAGCAATTCGTCGACCCGGGTCTTGATCGGCGTCACGAACTCGACGACGGCCTCTGCGGTGTCCTTCTTCAGGTCGCCGTAACCGCGTCCGGCATACCCGTCGACCAATTTCGCGATGTCGACCCCGGTGACGGCCGATTGGATGCTCAGCAGGTTCGAGACGCCGGCTTTGGCCTCCGGGTCGAAGCGGATCTCCCGCTCGCTGTCAGTCACTGCGGAACGAATCTTCTTGGCGGACAACGTCGGAGCATCGAGAAGGCTGATCAAACCCGCATCGGTGGCCGCGGACTTGCTCATCTTCGACGACGGGTCTTGCAGGTCGTAGATCTTGGCGGTGGCCTTGGGTATCAGGACCTCGGGAACCACGAAGGTGTCCGGGTAGCGGCTGTTGAACCGCTGCGCGATGTCGCGGGCCAACTCCAGGTGCTGACGCTGGTCTTCGCCGACCGGCACCAACTCAGCGTCGTAGGCCAGCACATCTGCGGCCTGCAGCACCGGGTAGGTGAAGAGACCGACGGTGGTCACCTCACTCCCCTGCCGTGTCGACTTGTCCTTGAATTGGGTCATCCGGGAGGCCTGACCGAAGCCGGTGAAGCAGCCGAGCACCCAGGCCAGCTGCGTGTGGGCCGGGACGTGGCTCTGCACGAAGATCGTGCTGCGGGCCGGGTCGACGCCGAGCGCCAGATACTGGGCGGCGGTGAGAAGGGTTCGACGCCGCAGCACATCGGGATCCTGCGGAATGGTGATGGCATGCAGGTCGACGACGCAGAAGAATGCGTCGTGGTCGTCCTGCAGCTGGGCCCATTGGGTGACGGCGCCCAGCGCATTTCCGAGGTGAAGCGAGTCGGAGGTGGGCTGCACACCGGAGAAAACCCGGCTGGTTCCAGGGGCGGTACTCATGATCCCTCAATCTTTTCATGTGGCAGCCGCCACTTCTTGCGGTACCGGCGGTAACGCCTTTAGTGTCGCTGCATGCCTACCCGCGCCCCCATCCATCTCGGCTCCGGCGAACCCGTGCTGCTGCTGCATCCATTCCTGATCTCGCAGCTGGTCTGGAAGACGTCGCACAGCAACTGGCAGACACCGGCTCCTACGAGGTGTTCGCCCCGACGATGGCAGGCCACAATGGCGGCCCGAAGTCCGGCACCTGGTTTCTGAGCTCGACGGTGCTGGCCGACCACGTCGAGCGCCAGCTCGATGAATTGGGCTGGGAGACGGCCCATATCGTCGGCAACTCGCTCGGCGGCTGGGTGGCGTTCGAGCTGGAACGCCGCGGACGGGCCCGTACCGTCACCGGCATCGCCCCCGCGGGCGGATGGACCCGCTGGACGCCGGCCAAGTTCGAGGTGGTCGCCAAGTTCGTCTCGGGGATGCCGTTCTGGCTGTTCGCTCGCCTCCTGGGACCCCGCGCGCTGCGCTTGCCCTATCACCCGCCAGCTGTCCACGCTGCCGATCAGCGGGACCCCCGAGGGGGTCAGCGAGGAGCAGTTGGCCGCGATCGTCGACGACGTCGCGCACTGCCCCGCTTACTTTCAGCTGCTGGCCAAAGCGGTCCTGCAGCCCGGACTTCTTGAGTTGGCGCAGACCGCAGTTCCCGCCCATCTTGTCCTTTGTGGAAAGGACCGGGTGTTTCCCGCGCCCCGATCTCATCGTTACTTCCAGGCCCAGCTGCCGGCCAGTACTCGGATCACGACAATCGACGGCGTCGGGCACATCCCGATGTTCGAGGCACCGGCCCGAGTTACCGAAGTGATCGACGCCTTCATAAGCCAGCACAGCTCGCAGAGCCAGGCCGTCGAGGACCCACCGGCCAGCTAGGCGCTCGCAGAGACGACGTGCGGTCGCGCGGCGGGTGCGGTCCAGCGGGCCAGCGCATCGAGCCATTGCGAGCAGTTCGCGGAGTCGCCAGCCCAGGCGATGTAACCGTCGGGCCGCACCAGCACCGCGGGCCCGGAGTCGGCCCGCTCCGCTTGATGCAGATCGGTCACGCTGACCGCGGCCCGACCGCATTCCCGGATCAACACGAAGCCGGGTTCGCGCTGCAAATGCGTCAGCCGGTCGCCGATCAGCGGAATCTGCGTCGCGCGGCTACCCACCAAGTCGCTGTGGTCGGCCCGGTGCGGGTAGCGCAGCGTGGTTCCGGCGAAGCTCCCCGCCACCGCGTCCCGCGCTCGGGGTATCCGAAGAAGCCGCGGCGCCATCAGGTTTCGTATACCGCGCGCGATCCGCGGACGAAGGGTGATGCCGCGCGCCATCATTCCGGACTGCAACAGAACTCGCTTCCCGATCGGATGGCGCTCGGCGTGGTAGCTGTCCAGCACGGCGTCGTCGGCCCCGGCCAGCGCCGCGTCGAGTTTCCAGGCCAGGTTGGCGGCGTCTTGAATGCCGGTGTTCATGCCCTGGCCACCGATCGGCGAGTGCACGTGCGCCGCATCCCCCGCCAGAAAAATCCGGCCGTGCCGATACTGCTCGACTTGCCTTTCATCGCAATGGAATCGGGACTTCCAACTGACCTCGAGCAGCCCGAGGTCGGTCTTCATCGCCCGGCCGAGGATCCGTGCGATTTCTTGCGTGTCCACCGGTTCGCTGTCGGACACCTGATGCTTGCGGTCCCACACCATCGCGCGGTACCAGCGACCGTCCCCCTCGTCACGGTCGTAAGGCGCCAAGAATGCGAACTCGTTGCGAGTGCTGCCCAGGGTCAGTCCGCCGCCGGTCGGCCCGTGCGCCAGCTTGACATCGGCCAGCACGACGGACGACAACACCGTCTTGCCGGGGAAGTCCACACCCAGTAGCGCGCGAACCGTGCTGTGGACCCCGTCCGCACCGATCAGATACTGTGCCCGCCAACGTGTCTGCGGGCCGCGATCGTGCGGCCGGGTGGTCGCCGATACCCCGTCAGCGTCCTGTTCGAGCCCGACCAGTTCGACGCCACGACGGATGTCGGCCCCCTGCGCCACCGCGTAGCCGGCGATCGCCTGGTCAACATTGGTCTGCGGGGTGATCATCGCGAATTGATAAGGCGAATCGAGGTGGGTCAGATCGACGCGGGCGCCGGCGAAAATCGTTACGCTCGAGGCTTTGTGCGAACGCGCCAGCAGATCGTCGGCGATTCCGCGGGCGTCCAGCACCTCCAGCGTGCGCGCCTGGGTGGCGAACGCCCGACTGGACGGGTTGATTGCCGGCCAGCGCTCCAACACCGCGACCGACCGGCCCGCCCGCGCCAGATCACCTGCGGCGGTCAAGCCGGTCGGGCCGGCACCGACCACCAGTACGTCAACGTGTTGTTCTGGGTGAACAGTCATCAGGCCACCGCCTCGGAGTTGGGGTACCAGCGACGGATGTCGTCGGGAGTGGAGACCGCTGCGCGGTTGAAGACGAATCGGCAGTCGGGCTGGGCGACGTGTGCGGCGTTGACGATTGCCTCGAACAGCAACGTGTTGCCGGCAACGAGTCGCACGCCGGCGCCGATCAGCACCGCGTCGTACACCTTGGCGGCAAGCCACTGCCGGGCCAAGGCGGCACCGGCTGCGCCAAAGTCGATCAGGCAGTTGTCGACGTCGTAGCCGGCGGCGCGCAACCCGGCGATGTTCTCGTCGTTGGCGGTTTGCAGCTTCTGCTTCGACAGGCCGGGAAACTGCGCGAAGTCGTTCGAGGAGTAATCGATGAGGTCCGGATCGAGCCCGATCTGGATGGCGGTGACGGTCATGGGCGTGACCTCTCGTCGGGGCCGTCGGCAAGCCATGTCAACAACTGTTGAACTCGACGTTAGGTCGTTCAGCCAACCATGTCAACAGTTGTTGAATACACTGACGCGCATGCCACCGAAACCGCGCGAAGGACGCGACGGCCAGGCCACCCGAGCCGCGATTCTGGACACCGCTCGATCGCAGTTCGGCAGCCACGGCTTCGAGCGCACCACCATCCGCTCGGTCGCGTCGGCGGCCGGCGTCGATCCGGCGCTGGTCATGCACTATTTCGGCAGCAAAGCGGAACTGTTTGCGGCCGCCTCGCAATTCGAGATCAACTTTCCGGATCTATCGGATGTCGCGCCGGACCGGCTCGCAGATGTATTACTGCCGTTGTTCGTCGAGGCCTGGGGGCCGCAGGGTCCCCTGCTTCCGCTGCTGCGGGCGGCCGCGACCAACCGGACCGCCGCCGATACCCTGCTGACGGTCTTCGTCGGACAGGTGGCCCCCGCGCTCGCCGTCATCACGCCCGACCGCGCCCCCGAGCGGGCGGCTCTGGTCGGCTCACAACTGCTCGGCCTCGCCGTGACCCGCTACATCCTCGGGGTGCCGCCGCTGATCGCAATGACCGACGAACAGCTGATCGAATGGCTACGCCCGGTGCTTGCCCACTACCTCACGGACCCGGCGCCCTGACGCTGTTCGACGATCGCCAACGCGCGGTCGGCCCACCGAACGTTCTCCTCTTCGTACGAGATTCCCCGCATCAACGTCAGATACGGTCCCACCCGCGGCGCCGTGGCCAGGAACTCCTCTTCGTTGCGGCCGTCCAGGATTCGGGTGCGCAGCCGCTCGTAGCGTTGAACTTTCGCCTCGGCCCGATCTCGGCGTTCGGTGATCAGGTCGCGAACAGCCGCGGCGTCGCCGACATCGAACGCCTGGACTTTGATCATCAGCTCGTCGCGGATCGCCGACGGTTTCGGCGGCCGTGCGGTGAACTGCGTGATCGCTTCGTAGCCCGCCTCGGTCAGCGAGAACATTCGCTTGTTGGGACGGCGCTCCTGCTCAACGATGCGGGCCTGAATCAGACCCTGTTCGGCAAGACGCTCGAGTTCGCGGTAAAGCTGCTGTGGCGTGGCCATCCAGAAGTTCGCGACCGACGCGTCGAAGTCTTTGGCCAGGTCATAGCCGGACGACTCGCCCTCGAGAAGTGCGGCCAGCACGGCGTCACGCAATGACATCCAGCAATCGTAGCTCAGTAATAATCAACAAATTGATTATTCACCTATGGACATACCGAACCGTAGGCTCTACTGTCGAGCGCACCTACTCGACAAATTGACCATTCGAGGTGTTCGATGCATCCCTTCCGCAAGGCAGTTGAAGACCACGACGAAGCAGCAATCCAGGCCTTGCTCGCCGATGACGTCGTATTCACCAGCCCGGTAGCCTTCAAGCCCTACGTCGGCAAGCCGATCACCGCGGCGATCCTGCGCGGCGTACTGCGGGTCTTCGAGGACTTCCGCTACGTCCGCGAGATCCACGACAACGACAGTGGTCTCCACGCGCTCGAGTTCGAGGCCGGGGTCGCGGGTGCACCCGGCGTGACGGTCAACGGTTGCGACTTCATCCACGTCAACGACGATGGCCTGATCGACGACTTTAAAGTGATGGTGCGACCGCTTTCCGGCGCGACGGCACTGTCCGAAGCAATGGGCGCGCAATTTCCGAGAATCCAGCAGGAAGCTGTCGAACTGGCCGACCAGTTCGCCGGCGCCTAAAGCACAGGGAGCAGCCAGGCATGCGAATCGGATTAGGGATCAACTACGCGGGCGGGTTCAAGGAAGTGGCCGCCGAGGTGGCCGACCTCGAACGCGCCGGCCTGGACATTGTCTTTGTCCCCGAGGCGTATTCGTACGACGCGGTCAGTGCGCTCGGCTATCTGGCGGCCAGCACCGAACGGGTTGAGCTGGCCTCGGGCATCCTGCAGCTCTACACCCGCACACCCACCCTGACCGCGATGACCGCCGCCGGGCTGGACTACGTCTCCGACGGTCGCTACACCCTGGGCCTGGGCGCATCGGGTCCTCAGGTGATCGAGGGTTTCCACGGTGTCCGTTACGACGCACCGATTGCGCGCACCCGCGAGGTCATCGAGATCTGCCGCCAGGTATGGCGGCGCGAGAAGCTGCAATATCAGGGTGAGCACTACGAGATCCCGCTGCCCGCCGCTAAGGGCACCGGCCTGGGCAAGCCCTTGAAGCTCATCAACAAGCCTGTGCGGGAACGCATCCCGATATTGATTGCCGCGCTGGGACCCAAGAACGTCGAGTTGGCCGCCGAGCTCGCCGAAGGATGGCAGCCCATTTTCTTCCTGCCCGAGAAGGCACAGGATGTCTGGGGCACGGCGCTGGCCGCCGGCCAAGCCAAGCGCGACCCGGTTCTGGGCGACCTCGAAGTCTTCGCCGGCCCGACCCTGGCCATCGGCGAAAACGTCGAGCCGCTAAGGGAAATCGTGAAGCCCCATCTCGCGCTCTACATCGGCGGCATGGGCGCCAAGGGAAAGAACTTCTACCACACGCTGGCCACCCGCTACGGCTTTGGGGCGCAGGCCGACCGCATCCAGGAGCTGTACCTGGCCGGCGATAAGGAGGCGGCCGCCAAGGCGGTTCCGGACGAGCTGGTGCGCGACGTCTCGCTGATCGGGACGCCCGGATTCGTCAAGGAACGGATAGCCGCTTTCCGTGAAGCCGGCGTGACCACGCTGAACGTCGTGCCGGTGGCCGAGACCGCCCACGAACGGGTCAAACTGATCGAGACGCTCCGCAGCCTGGTGGACTGACCCCTCAGTCCCGGGCGCCCGCCAGTGCGTCGTTGAACGTCTTGCTCGGCCGCATCACCGCGATCGTCTTCTCGTCGTCGAGCCGGTAGTAACCGCCGATGTCGACGGATTCGCCTTGCGCTGCAGCGAGTTCGGTGACGATCGTGTCCTCGTCCTTGCCCAGCTCGTCGGCCAGTACGGCGAAATGCTTGCGTAACTCTTCGTCGTCGCCCTGCTTTGCGAGTTCCTGCGCCCAGTACAGCGCCAGGTAGAACTGGCTGCCGCGGTTGTCGAGCTCACCGGTCTTGCGGGACGGGCCCTTGTTGTTGTCCAACAGTTTGCCGATTGCGGCGTCGAGCGTCGTGCCCAGGATCTTGGCCCGCTCGTTGCCGGCCTTGATCCCGATGTCTTCGAAACATGCTCCCAGCGCCAGGAACTCGCCGAGCGAATCCCACCGCAGGTGGTTCTCCTCGACCAGTTGGTGGACATGCTTGGGCGCCGATCCGCCCGCACCCGTCTCATACATTCCCCCGCCGGCCATCAGTGGCACGATGGACAGCATTTTGGCGCTGGTGCCCAGCTCCAAGATCGGGAACAGGTCAGTCAGATAGTCGCGCAAGATGTTTCCGGTGGCAGCGATGGTGTCCTGACTGCGAATCGCACGCTCGATCGTGTGCCGCATGGCGCGTTCCTGCGACATGATCTGGATGTCGAGGCCCTCGGTGTCGTAGTCGGCCAGGTAGGTGTGGACCTTCTTGCGCAGCTCGTACTCATGCGGACGCTCCTGATCCAACCAGAACACCACCGGCATGCCCGAGTTCCTCGTCCGGGTGACCGCCAGCTTGACCCAGTCGCGGATCGCCGCGTCGGTCACGATGGGCATCCGCCAGATGTCGCCTTCCTCAACGTTTTGCGTGAGCAGGACTTCCCCGGTATCGAGGTCGACGATGTCGGCGACTCCGTCCTCGGGGATCTCGAACGTCTTGTCGTGCGAGCCGTACTCCTCGGCCTGCTGCGCCATCAGACCGACGTTGGGCACGGTGCCCATTGTGGTCGGGTCGAACTGACCGTGGGTCTTACAGAAGTTGATGATCTCCTGGTAGATGCGGGAGAAGGTGGACTCGGGGTTGACGGCCTTGGTGTCTTTCTGTCGCCCGTCGGCGCCGTACATCTTGCCGCCCGCCCGGATCATCGCCGGCATCGACGCATCCACGATCACGTCGCTGGGCGAGTGGAAGTTGGTGATGCCCTTGGCCGAATCCACCATCGCCAGTTCGGGCCGGTGCTCGTGGCAGGCGTGCAGGTCGCGGACGATCTCGTCATGCAGTGACGCGGGCAGCGCCTCGATCTTGTTGTACAAGTCGACCAGTCCGTTGTTGACGTTGACGCCGAGCTCGTCGAATAACTCCTGGTGCTTGGCGAAGGCGTCCTTGTAGAAGATCTTGACCGCGTGACCGAAGACGATGGGGTGGCTGACCTTCATCATCGTCGCCTTGACGTGCAGCGAGAACATCACGCCGGTCTCATAGGCGTCCTCGATCTCCGCCTCGTAGAAGTCGCAGAGAGCCTTGACGCTCATGAACATGCTGTCGATGACGTCGCCGTCGCGCAGCGACACCTTCGGTTTCAGCACAATCGTCTTGCCGCTCTTGGTTTTAAGCTCCATTTTCACGTCGCGCGCGCGGTCCAGCGTCAGCGACTTCTCGCCGTGGTAGAAGTCACCGTGCTTCATGGTCGCGACATGCGTGCGCGACGCCTGCGACCAGTCCCCCATGCTGTGCGGGTGCTTGCGGGCGTACTCCTTAACCGCCTTCGGCGCGCGGCGGTCCGAATTGCCCTGCCGCAGAACGGGATTCACTGCACTACCCAGACACTTGGCGTAGCGGTCGCGAATCTCCTTGTCCTCGTCGCTTTTCGGGTGCTGCGGATAGTCGGGGATCTTGAATCCCTTACCCTGCAGCTCCTTGACCGCGGCCACCAGCTGCGGCACCGATGCACTGATATTGGGCAGCTTGACGATGTTGGTGTCGGCCTCTTTGGTCAGCCGGCCCAGCTCAGCCAGATTGTCAGGCACGCGCTGCTCGTCGGTCAGGTAGTCGGAGAACTCGGCCAGGATGCGGGCGGCCACCGAGATATCACTGGTCTGGACGGTGATGCCCGCGGGTTCGGCAAACGCACGCACGATCGGCAGAAACGCGTAGGTCGCCAGCAAGGGCGCCTCGTCGGTCAGCGTGTAGATGATGGTCGGCTGGTCGGCGCTCACGGTGTTCTCCCGGTATCGGTTAGATCCTGACGGGCTTCGCGGTGAATCTTGCTGCCACGGTATCAAGCGCGTTTTCGCTGTTGTCGACCTCGATCTGGCCGTCTCCGGTACCGCCGGGTGCGCCGGGCGACCGCTGGCACGCTTTCGACTTGATGAGCTAAGCTTCATTTCGGTCATGAGCGCCAGCGTCAAGCCCCGGCTCGCTGGCCGGCAACCCTCCAACCGCGGTGGGGTGCTCCGGGTGAAGACCAGGTTTCGTAGCCACAGTGGCTACGCGGCAAGCGCGGGTCCGCCGTGATGGGCCCCCCGGAGTAGACAGGGAAACCTGATGCGCACCCACATGGGCTGGCCCATCGTGCGTCGCTGACGGTTTTCCCGGAAAGCAATCGACCGTGAGTACCGACACCACCCCCGACACCGAATCCGATATCGATCCGAGCGCCCACTGGACGTTCGAGACCAAGCAGATCCACGCCGGTCAGCAACCCTGCCCGGCCACCGGCGCCCGTGCGCTGCCGATCTACCAGACCACGTCCTACGTCTTCGAGGACACCTCACATGCCGCGGCCCTGTTCGGCCTCGAAGTCCCCGGCAACATCTACACCCGCATCGGCAACCCGACCACCGACGTCGTCGAACAACGCATCGCCGCCCTGGAAGGCGGGGTGGCCGCGCTGTTTCTGTCCTCAGGGCAGGCCGCCGAGACGTTCGCGATCCTGAATCTGGCGGCCGCGGGTGATCACATCGTGTCCAGCCCCAGGCTCTACGGCGGCACCTACAACCTGTTCCACTACTCGCTGCCCAAGCTCGGTATCGAGGTCAGCTTCGTCGAGGACCCCGACGACTTGGACTCGTGGCGGGCCGCGGTGCGTCCCAACACCAAGGCGTTCTTCGCCGAGACGATCTCCAACCCGCAGATCGACATCCTGAACACCCCCGGTGTCTCCGCGGTCGCCCACGAGCACGGTGTGCCGTTGATCGTCGACAACACGATTGCCACGCCGTATCTGATCCAGCCGATCACTCAGGGCGCCGACATCGTTGTGCACTCGGCCACCAAGTACCTCGGTGGACACGGCGCTGCAATCGCCGGGGTGATCGTCGACGGCGGCACCTTCGACTGGACGCAGGGTCGCTTCCCCGGCTTCACCACCCCGGACCCCAGCTACCACGGTGTGGTGTACGCCGAGCTGGGTCCGCCCGCGTTCGCGGTCAAGGCCCGGGTGCAGCTGCTGCGCGACTACGGCTCCGCGGCATCGCCGTTCAACGCGTTCCTGGTCGCACAAGGCATCGAAACCCTGAGCCTGCGGGTGGAACGCCACGTCGCCAATGCTCAGCGCGTCGCCGAGTACCTGGACCGCCACGAAGATGTGGTCTCGGTCAACTACGCCGGGCTAACCGGCTCGCCGTGGTTCGAGCTGGGAAAGAAGCTGGCGCCCAAGGGAACCGGAGCCGTGTTGGCCTTCGAGTTGGCCGGCGGCGTGGAGGCCGGTAAGGCGTTCGTCAACGCGCTCAAGCTGCACAGCCACGTCGCCAACATCGGCGACGTACGGTCGCTGGTGATTCACCCGGCGTCGACGACGCACGCTCAGCTCAGCCCGGCCGAGCAGCTGTCTACCGGCGTGAGTCCCGGTTTGGTGCGGCTGGCGGTGGGTATCGAAGGTATTGACGACATCGTGACCGACCTCGAACTGGGCTTCGCCGCCGCACGCAAGTACGCGGGCGATCGCGACCCGCACGCCGTGGCGGCGTTCTGAGGAGTCCGCAGGTGACAATCTCTGATATGTCGACGCAGACGCTGCCCGCCGAAGGCGAGGTTGGCATCGTCGACGTGGGCTCGCTGACGCTGGAAAGCGGCGTGGTGCTCGACGACGTCAGCATCGCCGTCCAGCGCTGGGGCGAGTTGTCGCCGACGCGCGACAACGTCGTCGTCGTCCTGCATGCGCTGACCGGCGACTCGCACATCACTGGGCCGGCCGGGCCCGGACATCCCACGGCTGGTTGGTGGGACGGAATTGCGGGCCCCGGCGCGCCGATCGACACCAACCGGTGGTGCGCGGTTGCCACCAATGTGCTGGGCGGCTGCCGCGGCTCGACCGGGCCGAGTTCGCTTGCTTCGAATGGAAAGCCCTGGGGCTCAAGGTTTCCGTTGGTTTCGATACGAGACCAGGTCGAAGCTGACGTGGCGGCGCTGGCCGCGCTCGGCATCACCGAAGTCGCCGCCGTGCTCGGCGGCTCGATGGGTGGCGCACGCGCGCTGGAATGGATGGTCTCGCATCCTGAGGGGGTGGGCGCGGGCCTGCTGCTGGCCGTGGGTGCGCGTGCCACCGCCGACCAGATCGGCACGCAGTGCACCCAGATCGCGGCGATCCAGGCCGACCCGAACTGGCAGGGCGGCGACTACTACGACACCGGCCGCACCCCGGACGCAGGTCTGGAGATCGCCCGGCGCTTCGCCCACCTGACCTATCGCGGCGAGGTCGAGCTGGACACCCGCTTCGCCAATCTGCCGCAGGCCGGCGAAGATCCGGCGGATCCGTCGTCCGGCGGCCGCTACGCCGTGCAGAGCTACCTGCAGCATCAGGGCGGCAAGCTGGTGTCGCGGTTCGATGCCGGCAGCTATGTGTTGCTCACCGAATCACTGTCCAGCCACGACGTCGGCCGCAACCGCGGTGGTGTCGAGGCCGCGTTGCGGGGCTGTCCGGTACCGGCGGTGGTCGGCGGAATCACCTCCGACCGGCTCTATCCGCTGAGGCTGCAGGAGGAGTTGGCTGACTTCCTGCCCGGATGCAGCGGGCTCCAGGTGGTCGATTCGATCTACGGGCACGACGGATTCCTGGTGGAGACCGACTCGGTCGGGGATTTGGTCCGACAAACCCTGGATCTGGCCGCGGCGAAGGGTGCGTGTTCGCGGTGACTCAGTCTCCACAGGCGCGCTCATTGTCATTTGGCTCTGAAGCGGCCGCGTACGAGCGCGGCCGCCCGTCGTACCCGCCGGAGGCGATCGACTGGTTGCTGCCGCCCGGCGCGCGTGACGTGCTGGATCTCGGCGCCGGAACCGGCAAGTTGACCAGCCGACTGGTCGAACGCGGGCTGGACGTGGTCGCCGTCGACCCGATCGCCGAGATGCTGGAGATGCTGCGCACCTCGCTGCCGGACACACCGGCGCTGCTCGGCACGGCCGAGGATATTCCGTTGGCGGACAACAGTGTTGACGCGGTGCTCGTCGCGCAGGCGTGGCACTGGTTCAACCCGGCGCGAGCGATTCCCGAGTTGGCCCGGGTGCTGCGGCCCGGCGGCCGACTGGGTTTGGTGTGGAACACCCGCGATGAGCGATCCGGCTGGGTGCGGGAGTTGGGCAGCATCATCGGGCGCGACGGCGACCCGATGCGCGACCACATCACGCTGCCGGAGCCGTTCACCGACGTCGATCGCCACCAGCTCGAGTGGACGAATTACCTGACACCGCAAGCATTGATCGACTTGGTCGCGTCGCGCAGCTACTGCATCACGTCGCCGACCCAGGTCCGCACCAAGACGCTGGACCAGGTTCGCGAGTTGTTGGCCACCCATCCCGCGTTGGCCAACGCCGGCGGCCTTGCGCTGCCCTACGTCACGGTGTGCGTGCGGGCGACGTTGTCCTGACGTCGACCCGGCGGGGCTAGGGTTCGTGTGTGAAACTGACATCGCTCGTCGTCGGTTGCGTGCTGGCGATAAGCGCAGCAGCACCGGCCCATGCTGACGAAAACGACAACGCGTATCTGTACGGCATTCATTCGGTGGGCGTTCCGGACGGTAGCCCCGCGACCTCACCCGCGTACGGCCGGCAAATCTGCGATCGGCTTCCCCAAGTCGGCTTCGATCCGCTGGTGGCAGCCGTGAACCAGGAGAACAGTGCCAGCGGCCTCAGCATGCACCTGTCCGCGATGGTCATCGGCGCAGCGATATCGAACTTCTGCCTCGAAAAGGCCACGCTGGTGCCGACAACCCTGCAGTACTAGGCCGGCCTACCTACTGGGCCGGTTGATCGAACCCGCGCCATCTCACTCCGGCTCGTCGTCGTCTTCTTTTGCGCGGAGGAGTTTTTCGGGGTGGTGGTAGGTGTTGGTGCGGGGTTGGCCGTGGTCGAGGTGGGGTGGTGGGATCCATTCGGTGTCGTAGCGGTGGTTTTTGCGGGTGGTCCAGCCTTGTTCGGTTTGTGCGTGGTTGGGGTGGCAGGTCAGGGCGAGGGTGTTGATGTCGGTGACGGGGTTGTTGGCGTAGGGGTCGCAGTGGTGGGCTTGGCAGTGGTAGGCGGGCAGGGTGCAGCCGGGGAAGGTGCAGCCGCGATCTCTGGCGTACAACACAATTCGTTGGGCTGGTGAGGCCAGGCGTTTGGTGTGATAGAGCGCCAACGCTTTGCCCTTGTCGAAGATGGCCAGGTAGTGGTGGGCGTGGGAGCCGAGTCGGATCACGTCCGACATCGGCAGCAGGGTGCCCCCGCCGGTGAGCCCGCGGCCGGCGCCGGCTTCGAGTTCTTGCAGGGTGGTGGTGACGATGATGCTGGCGGGCAGTCCGTTGTGCTGGCCGAGGTCGCCGGAGGCCAGTAGCGCGCGGGCGGCGGCGAGCAGCGCGTCGTGGTTGCGCTGGCTGGCGGTGCGGGTGTCGCCCTGGATGGCGGCTTGGGAGGGGGTGCCGCTGAGGCATGGCTCGTCGTCGGCGGAGTTGCACATGCCGGGGGCGGCGAGTTTGGCGAACACGGCATCCCACGTCGCCCGAGCCTCAGGTGTGAGCCAGCCGTTGATCGGTGACATGCCGTCGAGGTCTTGTTTGCCGATGGTCAGGCTCCGGCGTTTGGCGCGGTCGATGTCGGTGAAGTCGCCGTCGGGGTTGAGGCAGTCGGTGAGTTTGTCGGCGAGCTTGGCCAACTCATCGGGGCGATACTCGCCAGCTAGGCCCGCCAGTTGGGCTTCGGCGTTGGCGCGGGTCTCGAGGTCAACGAAATCGGGCAGCCGGTGGAAGAAGCTGCGGATCACCGCGACGTGGCCGGCACCGAGGTCGCCGTTGCGCTGCGCGGCGGCGGTGGCTTCCAGCACCGGCGGCAACGGTTCCCCGTTCAACGCCCGCCGCTCGCCCAGATCGGCGGCTTCCTGGATGCGCCGGGAGGCGTCGGCGCGGCTGATCCGCAACCGGTCCGCTAACACCGGGGCGAGTTTGCCGCCCAACACAGCGGGGTCTTCACCACCGAGCTGATTGATCAGCGGGTGCTCCACCGCCGAGAGCACGCGGCGGATCTGTTCGCAGTTCTGCAGCATGTTCAGCCGCTCAGGAGTGGTCAGCACGTCGAACGTCAAATCCAGGACGCGCTTCATGCCCAGCCTTGAGCGCGTCGAAGCCCTCGACGATCTCCTCACGACTACTAGAACGCATGTTCGAATAATAACGAGGCAAAGCGACCCGACAGCGACCAAAGCCCCTCGCAAATACCCCTCCTGTGGATAAAACCGCAACTGTGGATAACCACGAGTGCCACCGCTATTCTGCGGGAATGAAGCTGGCGTTGCTCTTGATCGCGCTCGCAGTGGGTGCTGCGCCCTTGGCCCACGCCGACGACAACGACACCGCGTACGAAGCCGCTATTCAATCGGTGGGCATCCCCGCCAACAGCCCCGCGGCGGCAACCACATACGGCCGGGAATTGTGCAACCGGATCTCCGACATCGGTTTCGATCCGCTGGTCGGAGTAGTCCATGAGGAAAACACTGCAGCCGGAGTCACCATGCATCAATCCGCGCTGGTCATCGGCGCGGCTATATCGAATTACTGCATCGACAAAATCCGCTTGCTGCCGAAGACCCTCACCTACTAGGCCCGCCGAACATCAGACCGGCATGCCGGAGAACATCACCCGGCCGGGATCGTACTTCTGCCGAACGGCGGCCAGCCGCGACAGATTCGGCCCGAAGTACCGTGACGCCGGCTGGTTGGCCTCGAGGTAATTCACATACCCGCCAGCCGAGTACGGCTGCACGGCTCGGTGCGCGGCATTCAGCCAGCCGAGCGCACCCGACGGGTCGCCGGGCGTCTCGACGTACCACTGCACCAACGACGACTGCCGGCGCCACGGGAAAGCGGACGCTCCGACGGGGACATCGGCGAGAGCGCCGTCGAGTGCGTGCATGATCGCGAGCATGCGACCCGCTCCGCGCGGGAACGCGTCGACCGCCGCAGCAATGCCCTGCGCGGCAGCCGGCGTAACGTCGCGAAAACGTCTGAGCCACCGACATATCCGAGCGGGGACGGATTGAGATTGTTGACAGCCAGATAATTGGTCAGGTCCAGGTAGTTGAACGTGTGGCTATCCGTGCCACTCGGTTGGATGCCGACGGCCGACGCGATCGCTGATGCCACGCCGGCACCCGACCCGGCCGGGCTGGTGGCCAGGATGCGGCAGTGCGTGCCCATATCGACGGTGGCATCCGCCAGCGCCCAGCAACTGCGGTCGGCGGTCCGCAGCCAACTCTGCCACCCGACCAGCACCTGCGCGAAGGACTGCGGCGGGAAGTTGAGGTTTACGACGTCGACCTCGCCGGCCGGGAACGTAGCGAACGTCAGTGAGGTTGTCACGCCGAAGTTTCCGCCCCCGCCGCCGCGCAACCCCCAGAACAGGTCGGGCTGGGAATCAGCCGACGCCGTGACCGCCTGACCTCCGGGCAGCACCACGGTGGCCGATCGCAGCGCATCGGACATCAGGCCGGCGTGCCTGGAATGCGCACCCAGTCCCCCGCCGAGGGCGTGGCCCGCGGCACCGACTGAAGGACAGGTACCGGTCGGGATACCTCGGCCCGCCGCCGCCAGCACCTGGTGCATCGCATACAGACTCGTCGCGGGCGGCACGGTGACAAGCCCGGTCGCAGGGTCGTATTGGACGCCGCCGGGCAGTTGACGCAAATCGAGCACCATCGCGCCGTTCGCCGTGGACGCGCCGACATAGGAATGTCCACCGCCGCGCGGGGCGACCTTGAGGTTGTTCGCGGCAGCGAACGCCATCGCCTTCTGCACATCGGCCAGCGATGTCGGGACCACCACCGCAGCCGGCGTCATCCCGTTGTAGTTGGTGTTGAAAACCGCTTTGGCCGAACCGAATTGCGGGGTACCCGGCTGGATGACCTGTCCCCCGATAGCCAGACCATCCCAGCCCGTCGCGATCGGCGCGCCGCCAGCCCGACCTGACCCCACAAGGGCACCCGCGGCCAACGCCCCGACGGCGCCGCGGAGAAATGTCTGACGTGAGATGCCACCCGTCATGCCTGAATTGTCCTGCACGCGTACCCAAGACACGCCGTGACGCCAGGCGTGTCGACGCGTGTCGCCCTAAACGTGCGCGAACCTTTACCGGGCCGTGTTCTGGACGTGACGACGGTAGACCAAAGTTCGATGCGAACCGCGCAACATCGAGGGGTGGTTATGCGTCGTAATGTGGTGTCCGTACTGAACAATCAACCGTTGATGGTGCGCGCACTGGTCGGTGTCGGGTGTCTGATCACCGTCGCCACCGCATTCTCGATACCGGGTGGGGCAGATCCCAGCGACGACAACTTCATCGACGCGCTCAGCCACGCCGGAATCGAGTACGGCGAACCGGGGAACGCGATGGCCGTGGGTCAGTCCATCTGCCCGATGCTCGCTGCGCCGGGCGGCAGCTTCGCCGCCGCCGCGTCGGGTGTCGCTCACCGCGGCATGTCACCGCAGGCGGCCCGGATGTTCACCACCATCGCGATCCGGACCTACTGCCCGGATCAGATGGCAAACCTGATGGGCGGCAACGGCGTAACGGGAATCCCCGGGGTCTAACGCGTTCCCAGCGGATCGATCGTCCAGGCGATGTAGACCATCGCCGCCGCGACCGACGCCATCGTCGTGAAGTCAATTGCCTTGCTGCGCACCACCAACAGGCCGGCGCGGTCCTCGGTGAGCGCCAGCCTCAGCACCGCCGCCACGCCAACACCGATCCCGATCAACAGCGCGCCGCGACGCCAGAAATTGGCCGCCGCCAAGCCGAAGGCCACCACAAAGATCAGGACCACCCACACGATCGGCCATTGCGGTCGGAGTAGTTGACGCATGCTCAGTGGCTTTCGGCCAACTCGACGACGTTGGTCAGCAGGAACGCGCGGGTCAACGGACCCACCCCGCCGGGATTCGGCGACACGTGGCCCGCGACCTCCCAGACGTCGGGATGCACGTCGCCGGTGAGTTTGTCGTTGACCCGGCTCACGCCGACGTCGATCACGGCCGCGCCGGGGCGCACCATGTCGGCGGTCAGCATGTGCGGCACACCGACTCCGGCAACGATGATGTCGGCCTGCTTGGTCAGCGCGGGCGAGGTCACGAGTTCCGGTGTGGCACAACGTCACCGTCGCGTTCTCCGAGCGACGGGTCAGCAACAGGCCGAGCGGACGACCGACCGTCACACCGCGGCCGATCACGACCACATGCGCGCCGGCGATCTCGACAGTCGAAGCGCCGCAGTAGGTGCACGATGCCGCGCGGGGTGCAGGGCAGCGGAGCGGGGTCCATGAGCACCAGCCGGCCCAGGTTCGTCGGGTGCAGTCCGTCGGCGTCCTTGGCGGGATCGATGCGCTCCAGCGCGGCGTTCTCGTCCAGGTGCTTCGGCAGCGGCAGCTGGACGATATAGCCGGTGCACTCGGGGTTGGCGTTGAGTTCGTCGATGGTCTCGTTGAGCTTGGCCTGGGTGATGTCGGCCGGCAGGTCGCGGCGCAGCGAGGTGATGCCCACCTTGGCGCAGTCGGCGTGCTTGCCGCGGACGTATGCCTGCGATCCCGGGTCGTCGCCCACCAGCACGGTGCCCAGGCCGGGCGTCTTGCCCGCCGCGGTCAGCGCGGCCACCCGCTCCTTGAGGTCGACGAAGATCTCGTCACGTGTGATTTTGCCGTCCAACGTGATTGCACCCACGTCGTCCAGTTTGGCATGCGCGCGTACCTAGACGCTCAGGCCGATTGATGGCGACCCGCCGCGTTCGGCTCCGCCGACCTTGCGATCGCCACTGAGCCCGATTGATGGCGACCCGCCGCGTTCGGCTCCGCCGACCTTGCGATCGCCATTAGGCTCCAGCCATGTCCGAAGCCCCGGACGTGCTGGCACCGGCGAAGCTCGGACCCATCACGCTGCGCAATCGCACCATCAAGTCCGCGACCTTCGAAGCCCGCACACCCGGCGCGCTGGTCAGCGACGACCTCATCGAATACCACCGACTGCCGGCCGCCGGCGGAGTCGGCATGACCACGGTGGCCTACTGCGCGGTCTCCCAGGGCGGCCGCACCGAAGGCAACGGAATCTGGATGCGCCCCGAAGCCGTGCCCGGCTTCCGGCGGCTCACCGACGCGATCCACGCCGAGGGTGCGGCGGTCTGCGCGCAGATCGGCCACGCCGGCCCGGTCGCCAACGCGCGCTCCAACAAGGCCACCGCGCTGGCTCCGGTGCGGTTCTTCAACCCGATCGGCATGCGATTCGCCAAGAAGGCCAGCCGCGACGACATCGACGACGTGATCGCCGCCCACGCCAACGCGGCCCGGCTGGCCGTCGACGCCGGATTCGATGCCGTCGAGGTGCATCTGGGCCACAACTACTTGGCGAGTTCGTTTCTCAGCCCACTGATCAACCGCCGCAACGACGAGTTCGGCGGGTCGCTGGAGAACCGGGCCAAGGTCGCCCGCGCGATGGTGCTCGCGGTCCGCCGCGCTGTGAAAGATCAGATCGCGGTGACCGCGAAGCTCAACATGTCCGACGGCGTACGCGGTGGCATCTCGGTCGACGAGGCGATCACCACCGCCAAGTGGTTGCAGGACGACGGTGCTCTGGACGCGATCGAACTGACCGCGGGCAGCTCGCTGGTCAACCCGATGTACCTGTTCCACGGCGACGCCCCGCTCAAGGAGTTCGCCGCCGCGTTCAAACCGCCACTGCGCTGGGGCATGCGGATGACCGGCAAGAAATTCCTGCGCGAATACCCCTACCGCGAGGCCTACTTGTTGCGCCACGCCAAGCAGTTTCGGGCCGAGCTGACCATGCCGCTGATCCTGCTGGGCGGCATCACCAATCGCGACACGATGGATCTGGCCATGGCGGAAGGCTTTCAGTTCGTCGCGATGGGTCGGGCGCTGCTGGCCGAGCCCGACTTGATCAACCGGATCGCCCGCGACGGCGCCGCCGTGCAATTCCGCGTGCACGCACTGCAACCGCTGCATGCCGACGATCTACACGCGCACCCGCTGCGTTGTCACCGGCGCCCCCGACGCACTGAAGAACTGAGCACAGCCCGTGTCGTTCGGCAGCGACTGAACGGCAGCCGATACAGTCGGTGCAGTGAGCCATCCAGCTAATGTGGGGGCGATGAGTCACGCCGCCCCGCCCGCGCTGACAGTCCGCTATGACGGATCTCAACGTACTTTCGCCGCAGGTCACGACATCGTGGTCGGCCGCGATCTGCGTGCCGACATGCGCATCACGCATCCGCTGATCTCGCGGGCACACCTGCTGCTTCGCTTCGAGCAAGGCCGCTGGCGGGCGATCGACAACGGCTCGCTGAACGGCACCTACGCCAACGGGCGCCGGGTACCGGTGATCGACCTTCACGACGGCCAGACGATCAGCATCGGCAACCCCGACGGTCCGCAGCTGAGTTTCGAGATCGGCCGTCACGACGGTGTCGCCGGCCGGCCGCCGCAGACGGCGTCGATGCCGATCGCCAGGGCCGGTGCCCCCGCCCGGCCGGGCCCCGCACCAGCAACCGCCACGCCCACCGGCAGGACCGCGGCCGCAGGGCCTTCCCGGACCAGGGTCCGCCGGTTCCGCCACCGCCCGGCCCTGGCCCGCGGCCCTACCCCGGCGGTACCGCCACAGCACGCCGTATCCGGGTCCGCGTCCGCCCGCCTTCCCGCAGCATCAGGGGCCACCGCCCGTCCGGCAGCCTGCCCCGGTGGCCTCGGCTCCCCCGATGAACGTTGCGCCCAAAACCGAGATGGCGCCGCCGGCGATCAGCACGCCGCCCGAAAGCGGCAACCTGGCCACCAAGATGATCCAGGCGATCCTGCCCGGCTCGCTGACACCGGACAAGCCGCCGGGCTCGGCGACGATCGGTCGCGCCAACGACAACGACATCGTGATCCAGGACGTGCTGGCGTCGCGTCATCACGCGTTCCTGGTCGACTCGCCACTCGGCACCGAGATCCGCGACGCCCACAGCATCAACGGCACGTTCGTCAACGGTGTGCGCGTCGGCTCGGCGGTGCTCAACGAGGGCGACGTAGTGACCATCGGCAACATCGACCTCGTCTTCAGCGGCGGCAACCTGATTCGGCGCACCGAGGCCGCCACCCGCACCGGTGGCCTCGAGGTCAACAATGTGCACTTCCGGATCGACGGCAAGGAACTACTCGACGGGATCTCCCTGACGGCACGGCCGGGCACGCTGACCGCGATCATCGGCGGCTCCGGCGCGGGCAAGACCACGCTGTCGCGGCTGATCGCCGGCTACACCCGTCCCAGTGCCGGAAACGTCACCTTCGAGGGCCATGACATTCACGCCGAGTATGCGACGATGCGCAGCCGGATCGGGATGGTGCCGCAGGACGATGTGGTGCACCGGCAGCTGACGGTGAACCAGGCCCTGGGCTACGCCGCCGAACTTCGGCTGCCCCCGGACACCAACAAAGAGGAACGGGCCCAGGTCGTCGCGCAGGTGCTCGAGGAGCTCGACCTCACCAAGCACGCGGACACCCGGGTCGACAAGCTCTCCGGTGGTCAGCGCAAGCGCGCATCAGTCGCGCTGGAACTGCTGACCCAGCCTTCACTACTGCTGCTCGACGAGCCGACCTCCGGCCTCGACCCGGCGCTCGACCGTCAAGTCATGCTGATGCTGCGTCAGCTCGCCGACGCGGGCCGTGTCGTGCTGGTGGTTACGCACTCGGTGTCCTACCTGGACGTCTGCGACCAGATTCTGTTGATGGCGCCCGGCGGCAAGATGGCGTTCAACGGACCGCCCAGCCAGGTGGGTGAGGCGCTGGGCACCACCAACTGGGCGGACATCTTCGCCAACGTAGGCGCCGATCCGGACGAGGCGAACCGCCGCTTCGTGGAACGCGGCGGCAGAACGGAATCCAAGGCGCCGGACAAGGAAAGCCCGGCAGATCTCGGCGAACCGGTTCACAGCGATCTGCTGCGTCAACTCTCCACGATCGCGCGTCGCCAGGTCCGGCTGGTCATCTCCGACCGCGGCTACTCGGTGTTCCTCGCGGTGCTGCCGTTCCTGATCGGCGCGCTGTCGCTGACCGTGAAAGGCCCGAAACCTGGTCTGGGCCCGGCTGATCCGCTCGGTCTGGCGCCGACCCAGCCGCAGTACATCATGGTGCTGCTCAATATCGGGGCCGTGTTCATGGGCACGGCGCTGACCATCCGTGACCTGATCGGCGAGAGACCGATCTTCCAGCGAGAACAGGCAGTCGGCCTGTCCACCACCGCCTATCTGCTGGCCAAGGTCGCTCGTCTTCTGCGCCTTCGCGACCACGCAGGCGGCTGATCGCGACGATCATCGTCCGGCTCGGCAAGGGCGCGCCCACCGCGCATCCGCCGTTCTTCGACAACTCGACGTTCTCGCTGTTCGTCACCGTCGCCGGCACCTGTGTGGCCTCGGCCATCCTCGGCCTGATGATGTCGGCCTTGGCGCAGACCACCGAGCAGATCATGCCGCTGCTGGTGGTGACGATCATGTCGCAGTTGGTGCTCGCCGGCGGAATGATCCCGGTGACCGGCCGGGCGGGACTCAACCAGCTGTCGTGGCTCACGCCCGGCCGCTGGGGTTACGCCGCCGGGGCGTCGTCGATCGACTTCCCAGACCTGGTGAAGGTCAAGCAGATTCCGACCAACGACCCGATCTGGCAGCACTCGCAAGCACATCTTCTTGTTCGACATGGGCATGCTGGCCGCGCTGTCGCTGTTCTACGCCGGCTATGTGCGGTGGAGTATCCGGCTCAAGCGCTAGTCACCCGTCCAGCCGCAAGCCGTGGGCCGCGGCGTAGGCGAGCGCCTGCTCGATATCGATACGCGCCCGTGTCAACGACGCCGTCGTCCACAACGACGGATCGACGGTGGCGCCGCGCAGATCGGCGTCGTCCAAACGGGTTCCGGTGGTGCGCGCCCCGGACAGGTCCGCGCCGCGCAACACGGTCTTGCGCAGGTCGGCTTCCACCAGATTCGCCTCACGAAGCCGGCAGCCACTCAAGTCGATGCCGCGCAGGTCGTTTCCGCCGAGCACGGTCAGCGTGAAGTCCACCTCGTCGAGGGTCAACGGCCGAAGCCGGCACCGCGTGAACACCGAGCCCAGCATGGTGCACTGACGAAATGTGCTGTGCCACAGCGTAGTCAGGTTGAACGTGCAATTGCGGAACGCTGAACCCAGATGCTCGGACTCGGCGAGGTTGACCCCGCTGAAATTGCATTCGGTGAACACCACCCGCTCGGTGCGCAGGCGGCTGAGATCGTCGTCGCGGAAATCACGGCCGACGAATTCGCAATCGGTCCAATCCACTACGCGGTGGGCGACAAGCTCGCCAGCGCGTATTCGCTGACCGCGATCAACGCGTTGGTCGCCGACCTGCGATCGCGGGCGTCGACGTTGATCACCGGGACGTGCGCAGGCAGCGTCAGCGCTTTGCGTACCTCGGCGGCGGGATACCTTGGCGAGCCGTCGAACTCGTTGACAGCGATCAGGAACGGCAGGTTGCGATGCTCGAAGAAGTCGACCGCGGCGAAGCAGTCCTGCAGACGCCGGCAGTCCACCAGGATGACCGCGCCGATCGCGCCGCGCACCAGGTCGTCCCACATGAACCAGAATCGGCGCTGACCCGGCGTCCCGAACAGATAGAGCACCAGATCCTCGTCGAGGGTGATCCGGCCGAAGTCCATGGCGACCGTGGTGGTCCGCTTGTTCGGAGTGGCGTCGACCATGTCGATCCCGGCGGAGGCATCGGTGACCATCGCCTCGGTCCGCAGCGGCATGATCTCCGACACCGCACCGACGAAAGTCGTCTTGCCGGCGCCGAATCCTCCGGCGACGACGATCTTGGTGGACGCGGTATCGCGCGGCTTCGGATACGGGAGGCGGCCCCCGCATCAGAGCGCTCGTAGGCCACGGAGCGTCCTTCCTATCAGTTCGCGGCGTTCATCACGGGTGGAGCGTTCGGTCAATGTCCGATTAATTCGAAGGTAGCCCGAAGTCACCAGATCGCCGACCAACACGCGCGTGACACCGAGCGGCAAATTCAGACGAGCCGATATTTCGGCCACCGACGGACTCTTGACGCACAGTTGCACAATTCTGCCCCGCACGTCGTTGGGCGGCCACCGGTGGAACATCGCCGACTGCAACGCCTGCAGCGGCGCTTCCAGCGGGATGTCGACGCTGGCCTTGGTTCGGCCGGCCGTCAGAGTGTACGGGCGAACCAGGCTCGCCTCAGGAGGCGGCGGTTCGATTCCCGGTCGTTCGCGGTTGTCCATGGCGACTCACGAGCGGCGACGGTAGCACGTCGGGACGATTGCACGACGTTGCCCACCCGTTCGACGAGGACGGCCATCTCGTATCCGATCTGCCCGATGTCGCACGACGTCGAGGCCAGTGTCGCCAGATGGGATCCGTCGCCGACCTGCATCAGCAGCAGGTAGCCGTTCTGCATCTCCACCACCGACTGCATCACCTGGCCGCCGTCGAACAGCTGCGCGGCTCCGTTGGCCAAGCTCGCCAGACCCGACGACACCGCGGCGAGTTGGTCGGCCCGCTCCTTCGGCAGACGCTCGCTGGCCGCGATCAGCAGCCCGTCGACGGACACCAGAATCGCGTGCGACACCCCGCGCGACCTCGCGGGCGAAGTTCGACACCAGCCAGTCCAGCGAATTGTCGGAGGGCGCAGGTTGGCTCGGCTGTATGGGTGTGGAAGACCAGAGGTCATTCGCGATCGGTTCCTTGGTCGTTGTCACGGGCATGCGCGCGTCCAGCGCGGACCCCGCCGAAATGGCTGCTCATCGAGGCGCGGACGGCCTCGGGGTCGCGTGCCGGCGCCTGATGCGAGGGAGTGCGCCCGATCCGCCGTTGGAGGCGGTCCCATTGTCGTCACCGCCGGCCCGGTGGTGCGCGTTTCCGTTCGGCTCGGCACCGCCCGGCACCAGCCGTGCGCCGGGGTCGCGCACCGGCAGGCCATGTTCGGTGTGCGCCTCTACGGGCGCGCTTCTCCACCTCGGCGGCTGCCGACCAGCCGCGGTCCCACACCGACTGCCAATCCAGATCCGGGCTGTGGGCCAGCTCTCGCGCGGGTCGACCAACCATTCGGAGAGCATCCGCTGGTAGATCAGATCGTCCTCGGGCGATTCGGTCGACGGCGCGGCGCTTCGGCGGCCCAGACCTCGTCGACCTCGGGCTCGGGTTCGGACTTCGGCCGCCGGGACCGGCACAGGCGGCTCGGCTTTGGGTCGCTGGCGGCTCTCCCTGGTGAATCGGACCCGCGAGCCGAAGAATGACGACGTATTCGAAACCGGTTGCGCGGCAGGCTGTTCCGGCGCCGATTCGGCCACTTCCTGCTGCGGGACGGCCGGCGGCTCGTCGCGATCCGGCGGTGCAGTCCGGCGCGCCGGTGATGCCACTGCTGCCGGGCCTGCGCCGGGGCAGCAGGCTGATCGAGGACTCGGTCGAATGCGAGCCGTTGGCTCATCAGCGTCTTCCTCCGGCGCAAGGTCGGCGACGTAGCTCGGGCACGGCGACCGGCGGCTCGGGCGGCGCCAAGAACGCTGCCGCGGCCGTTGCTGTCTCGCGCGGCGCCACCGAGCCCGTCGTCGCCGCTCGCCAGCACGGTCGACGGCAGGTAGACCTCCGCGGTGCTGCCCGACCGCGCATCCTCGAGTGACGAGGCTACGCAGCCGCACCCGGATGCGCGTGCCGGTCGGCCAGCCGGCCGACCACGAAAAGGCCCATGTGGCGGGCGCTGTCGGGGGTGACCTCTCCCCCGGCGCGCAGGCGCATGTTGGCGATCCGGCGGTCGCCGTCGGTCATGCCCAGCCCGACGTCGACGATCTGTAGCAGAACCGCTCCGTCGCTGCGGAATCCCGCCGACACCCGCACCGGCGACGCCGGCGGCGAGTAACGCAGCGCGTTGTCGATCAACTCCGCGAGCAGATGAACGATGTCACCCGAGACCGCTCCGGCAATCGTGCAATCCGGCACCATCGACGTCTCGACACGGCGGTAGTCCTCGACCTCGGAGGTCGGCCGCGTGGATGACCGACGACAGCGGCACGGTCGTGCGCTGATCTCCCCGCGAGCTCTGCGCACCCGCCAGCACCAGCAGGTTCGCGCCGTTGCGGCGCATCCGGGCGGCCAGATGGTCCAGCCGGAACAGGCTGTCGAGTCGTTCGGGATCTTCTTCGTTGCGCTCCAGGCGGTCGATCAGCGAGAGCTGCTGGTCGACCAGCGAACGGTTGCGTCGCGACATCGTTTCGAACATGTCGTTGACCAACAGCCGCAACCGGGCTTCGTCCCCCGCCAAAAGCAATGCCTGCGTGTGCAATTCGTCGACCGCGTGCGCGACCTGACCGATTTCCTCGGTGGTGTGCACCGGCAGCGGCTCGGGCGGCGATTCGTCACCGGCCCGCACCCGGGTGATCTCCCGTTCGAGGTCCTCGTGCGCCACTTTCAACGCGCCGTCGCGCAGCACCCGCAGCGGCCGGATCAGCGAGCGCGCGACCAGCAACACGATGACCAGCGCGGCAATGATGGCGCCCAGCACCAGCACGGTGTCGCGGATCGCCGCGTTGCGACGGTCGTGAGCCTGGTCCTCGACGGCCTTGGTCACCTTCGCGGTGATGTCCTTGATGATCTGCGAGGCGATCCCGTCGGTGGTCTGCACCGAGTGCAGCAGCGCGGGGTTGTTGACCAGCTTTTGCGACGGATCCGACATCAGACCCATCCGGGTCACCATCTGCTGCTGCAGCGTCTTGGCCTCCGGCGAGCCGACGCCGAGCACTTCGGCCATTCCGAACAGGGTCGACGGCTCGGTACCGGCCAGGGTGATCATCGACGTCCGCAGTTCGGGCTCGGGCAGATCTGCGCCGCGGGCGATCAGCGTCTGCTGCATCATCATCTGGCCGCGGGCCCCGATCGCCCGGCTGAGCCCCTGCGCCTCGGCGCGGATCTGCTCGTTGTCGACGCGAACCGAGCCGTCGATCGCGTTCTCCGCGGTCAACAGGATGGGCGCGTAGGTCGTCACCCGGGGCCGCAGACCGAGGGTGTTCGACGCGACGTTGTCCAGCAACGACTGCCCGCCGTCCAGCATGGCGTCGACGCCGGCGCTCACATCGGGCGCGACGTCGGTTCCGCGCAGTCGGGCTTCGAGCTCACTTTTGCGGGCGTCGTAGTTCTTCTTCGCTCCGTCGGCATCGCCACCGGTCGAGCTCGCCGAGCAACGCGACGTCGAGCGCCGACATGTATTTGGTGATCGCCGGAACCATCTCGGCCCGGTCTGCCGCCAACCGAAGCCGGTGCGCATCGCTCAATGCATCCGCAATGCGAAATCCCCCGAAAACCATTGCCAGCACCAAAGGCACCGCGACAATGGCGACGACTTTCCACCGGACCGGCCAATTGCGCAGCGACCACGACGCGGGCCGTTTCGTCGAGGCGGATTCGGCGCCGTTGCTCTCGGCGGGCCGAGTTTCGTCACGGCGAACTCGTCCGCGGGACGCGGGCAAACATCGTCACCGGACCAGCGCGGTGTAAGCGTCCGCTCCGCCGAATCGCAGTGTTAGCGCGTCGTTCATGAGACTTCCTGCTAATTGCGCTCACCCCGAGCGACGGGCAAGCGATATACGCCTGGCAATTCAGCGAGTATGCCAGGCTGCGGCTGCAGTGACCACAATTCTTACTGAACAGACAGAGTTCACCGACGCGCTTGCGACTCGGCCGCGTATAGCCGAGCAAATTAGGTAAACACGCTTACAGACCGCTCCACTGCGCCGGACCGCCGAAAATCGTCGCGCGTGCGACTGTTGGCACATCGGGCAAAAGGCCCATTCCCGGTTACCGTGTGTTGTGTTCAGGCTGCTGTTTTACTCGCCGCGAATCGCGCCCAATACGGGTAATGCAATCCGAACCGCGGCGGCCACCGGAGCAGAACTGCATCTCGTCGAGCCGCTGGGTTTCGACCTCTCTGAACCCAACCTGCGTCGGGCCGGCCTGGACTACCACGACCTCGCCTCGGTGACCGTCCATCCGTCGCTGGATGACGCATGGACTGCGATGGCACCGCAGCGGGTGTTCGCGTTCACCGCCCACGCGACGCAACTGTTCACCGACGTCAGTTACCAGCCCGGGGATGTGTTGATGTTCGGCCCGGAGCCCACCGGGCTGGACGCGGCGACGCTGGCCGATCCGCACATCACCCAGCCGGGTGCGCATCCCGATGCTGGATGGCCGGCGGTCGCTGAATTTGGCCAACGCCGCCGCGGTCGCCGTCTACGAGGCGTGGCGACAGCAGAGTTTCGCCGGCGCCCGGTCGATCGGTGACCGGTCGTCGTCTACCAGGTGTCCCAGTGCGTGAGCTGCTCGGCCGGCAGCCGCTTGGCCGGCTTGAAATCGGTGCCCTTGGTGTAGGCGATCGGGAAAAGGCCGGCCTGGCTGTACTTCTCGTAGGGAATGCCCAGTATCTCGGCCACCTTCTCCTCGCCGCCGCGGATCAGGTGCAGCGTCGTCCAGCAGGTGCCCAGCCCCCGCGAGCGCAGCGCCAGACAGAAGCTCCAGATCGCCGGGTGCAGTGACGCCCAGAATCCCGCCCCACCCATCGGCTGCTTGTCTTCGCGGCCTTCGATGCACGGAATCAACAGCACCGGCGCTTCGTGGATGTGCTCGGCCAGGTAGGACGCGGAATCGCGGACCGCGCCCATCCGCTCGCCACGGGTGTCGCCCTCGCCGTATTCCGGTGCCGGCGACTTCAGGTAGCCACGGGCGTTGTCCAGGTAGATCTCGCCGATCGCTTTCTTCTTCTCGTCGTCCTCCACGAAAACCCATTGCCAGCCTTGCGAATTGGAGCCGGTGGGCGCCTGCAACGCCAAATCGAGGCATTCCATCAGTAGCTCGCGCGATACCGGCTTGTCGAAGTCGAGGCGCTTGCGGACCGAACGGGTGGTGGTGAGGAGTTCGTCGACAGAAAGGTTAAGGGCCATGAGCGCGAGATTACTCATGCCGCGGAGTCACATTGTTCCCGCCCGCACCGTCAGCTGACCGGTGTGTGTTGCGTGAAATCGTGCACCACATGCGATATCACCGGCATCGCGCCAGGTGATATCGCATGTGGTCACGAATCGAAAAAGCATCAGACCCCCGAGACACGCGACGCACGATGCTGCTGCGGTCCCTTGAGGTTCGCGCGTCACCGAAAGTCGCGGGACTTCGATCCGATCTTCAACGTGAGCTTGGCGATCCGCTCCGCCATGACTGTGATTGCGCCACTGGCATTTTGGACCTGGCCGCGAATCAGCAGCGCCGACGATGTCTGCGCCACCTTGCGGTGACGCGCCCACACCCCCGGCGTGCAGAGCACGTTGACCATTCCGGTCTCGTCCTCGAGGTTGACGAACGTCACCCCTTGCGCCGTTCCGGGCCGCTGCCGGTGGGTGACCGCCCCGGCGACCAGCACCCTGTCGCCGTCGGGCACCGACAGCAGTTCGGCGGCGGGTATCACCCCCAGCTCGTCGAGATCCGATCGCAGGAACTGGGTCGGGTAGCTGTCCGGCGAGATGCCGGTGGCCCACACGTCGGCCGCGGCCAATTCCACCTCGCTCATTCCGGGTAAAGACGGGACATGCGACGACGAGCCCACGCCCGGCAATCGATCCGGCCGTTGGGTGGCAGCCGCGCCGGCCGCCCACAGTGCCTCGCGCCGCGACATCTCGAAGCAGCGCAGCGCGCCCGCGGTGGCCAGCGCCTCGGTCTGCGGCACGGACAGCTGAACCCGACGTCGTCATGTCCAGCAGAGAGGCGAAGGGGCCGTGCGTATTTCGTTCTTCGACCAGCTTCTCGGCCAGGTCTTCGCCGATATGACGGACGCCGCCCAGCCCCAGCCGCACCTCGGTGCCGGCGTTCTCCAGCGTGGCATGCACCATGCTGGCCGCCACGCACGGACCGTGCACCGTCACCCCGTGCCGGCGGGCGTCGGCCACCAGCGACTGCGGCGAGTAGAAGCCCATCGGCTGCGCACGCAGCAGCGCCGCGCAGAACGCCGCAGGGTGATGCAACTTGAACCACGACGAGTAGAAGACCAGCGAGGCGAAGCTCAGTGAATGGCTCTCCGGGAAGCCGAAATTAGCGAATGCCTCCAGCTTTTCGTAGACCCGGTCGATCACCTCGTCGGAAGCGCCGTGCAAGCTCCGCATGCCGTCGAAAAACCGGCTTCGCAGCCGCTGCATGCGTTCGGTCGACCGCTTGGATCCCATGGCGCGCCGCAGTTGATCGGCCTCGGCCCCGGAGAAACCGGCGCAGTCCACCGCGAGCTGCATCAGCTGTTCCTGAAACAGCGGCACTCCCAACGTCTTCCGCAATGCCGATTCCATCGACGGATGGTCGTAGACGACCGGGTCGAGACCGTTGCGACGCCGGATGTACGGGTGAACCGATCCACCCTGGATGGGCCCCGGGCGGATCAACGCCACCTCGACCACCAGGTCGTAGAACACCCGCGGCTTCAGCCGCGGCAACGTGGCCATCTGCGCACGCGACTCCACCTGAAACACGCCGACGGAATCAGCGCGCTGCAACATCTCGTAGACCGCCGGCTCGGACAGGTCCAGCGTGGCCAGGTCGACATCGAGGCCTTTGTGCTCGTCCACCAGGTCGATGGCATAGTGCAGCGCCGAGAGCATCCCCAGCCCGAGCAGGTCGAACTTCACCAAACCGATTGCCGCGCAGTCATCTTTGTCCCACTGCAGCACGCTGCGGTTCTCCATGCGGGCCCATTCGACCGGACAGACGTCGGCGATCGGGCGATCGCAGATCACCATGCCGCCGGAATGGATGCCCATGTGCCGGGGCAGGTTCTGGATCTGGTCGGCCAGCTCGATCACCTGCTCGGGGATGCCGTCGATGTCCGACGGACGTCCACTCCAATGGCTGATCTGCTTGCTCCAGGCGTCCTGCTGTCCTTGCGAGAATCCCAGGGCACGAGCCATGTCGCGCACCGCGATACGGCTGCGGTAGGTGATCACATTGGCGACCTGGGCGGCGTAGTCGCGGCCGTACTTGTCGTAGACGTACTGGATGACCTTCTCGCGCAGATCCGACTCGATGTCGATGTCGATGTCGGGCGGCCCATCGCGAACCGGCGACAAAAAACGCTCGAACAGCAACTCGTTGGCCACCGGGTCGACCGCGGTCACACCGAGCGCGTAGCAGACTGCCGAGTTGGCCGCCGACCCCCTGCCCTGACACAGGATGTTGTTCTCCCGGCAGAATCGGGTGATGTCGTAGACCACCAGGAAGTATCCCGGAAACTTGAGTTGCGCAATGGTTTTCAGTTCGTGCTCGATCTGGGTATACGCCTTTCGCGCCTGGGATCTCCGGCCGTAGCGGCGCTCGGCCCCTGCCATCGTCAGCTCACGCAGCCAGCTGTCTTCGGTGTGCCCGGGCGGGACGTCAAACGGCGGCAACTGCGGGGCGATCAGCGCCAGGCCGAAGGCGCACTGCTCGCCGAGTTCGGCAGCGGCGGCCACCGCGTCGGGATGCTGCGCGAACAGCCGCGCCATCTCCTCGCCGGAGCGCAGATGCGAACCGCCCAGCGGGGCCAGCCAGCCGGCCGCCTCGTCCAGCGACTGCCTGGCCCGTATCGCACCCATCGCCATCGCCAGCCGACGCCTCGACGGACCAGCGAAATGCGCGCCGGTAGTTGCCACCCGCGTGAGCCCGAATCGCTCTGCCAGTGAGGCCATTTCGGTGTTGATGTCGTCATCGACCGGGCAACCGTGGTGGGTCAGCTCGACGCTGACCCGATCGGAACCGAATCGGTCCACCAGATCGGCCAATGCCGCCGAGGCCGCATCCGGCCCGCCGGTAGACAGCGCGGAGCGGACGTGCCCTTTGCGGCAACCGGTCAGAATGTGCCAGTGGCCGCCCGCCGCTTCGGTGAGCGCGTCGAAGTCGAAGCACAGCTTGCCTTTCTCACCGCCGGCCAGATGCGCCGCGGCCAGCTGCCGCGACAGTCGGCGATAGCCCTCCGGCCCGCGGGCCAACACCAGCAGATGCGGGCCGGCCGGATCGGGGTCGTCGGTCCGGGTGCCTGGCCCCAACGACAGCTCGGCGCCGAACACCGTCCGCATATCCAGTTCCACGGCCGCTTCGGCAAACCGCACCGCGCCGTAGAGGCCGTTGTGGTCGGTCAGCGCAATGGCCTTCAGGCCCAGCCGCACCGCCTCCTCGACCAGCTCCTCCGGCGCGCTGGCTCCGTCGAGAAAGCTGTACGCCGAATGCGCGTGCAGCTCTGCATAAGGAACGGACGAGCGATTCGGGCGATCCTCGTCCGGCGGCTGGTAGGCCACCCGTTTGCGCGACCACGGCGCCTCATCCGCCGGAGTCCACACCGTCGGCGTGCCGGAACGGCGCGGCTTGCCGGAGAGCACCCGCTCCATCTCCGACCAGCCCGGCGGCCCGTTGCTCCACCCCATCGGATCAGTATATCGAATATATGTTCGAATAACGAGATGTCTCTACCGCGATCGGCATTAAGCATCCATTAAACGGTCAGCGTTAATTTTCTGCTCCTACGACGACGAAAGGAGCCGCGATGGACATCACTCATCACCTGAAGAATCTCATTACCGGTGCGCTGGTGTCGGGGACTCTCGCGGTGGCCGGTTTGGGGCTGGCCGCAGGCACCGCCGACGCCAGCGAGTTTCGCTGGTGCCCAGGAGATCCTCCGCCGCTGGGTATAGAAATCGACGCGGCTGGCCACGGGGGCAAACGGGTTCCCATCTACCCGGCTTGGGACACGTCCGTCTGCCACGACTTCATGACCACGGGCGACCACGTTAAGGAAGGAAAAGCTTGTATCCTGCCGCAGTTTCAATGGTTTCAGTGCCCGCCCGGCACGACCCCGATGCCGAACATGCCGCTCATCCCGAACAAGGGTGAGTGAGTCAGCGGCCGATACACGGCTGCCAAGAATGCCGGCGGTTTCGTTTGTGCGATGCTCCAGCATCGACGAGTATGACCTAATCGCGCGTAAGATCCCTATATGAGAACGACTTTCGTCGCTGCATTCACGTTCGGATTGATCCTCACAGTGTTCGGTCTGATCTGGGCACTCCAGGGATTCGGAGTGCTTGGTGGTAGCCAGATGAGCAACACCACAACCTGGTCCATCACTGGTCCGATCACGTCGCTGATCGGGATCGTGGTGGCGGCACTCAGCTGGCGGAAACTCTCGTCGAAATAGCGCTCGACGTCTACGTGACCAACCCATAACACTGTCTACAGCCGTCGCGTTCGGCTGAAATATCCTGCACGGCAACATCCTTGAGGCAGCGGGAGAAGAAACTCAGAGATTCTCAGACAGAGCGGTTTTTTCTACACTTGTCGAATCGGATGAACTGCGTTGCCACACAACCGACCCCAGTTGTTTACATGAATTAATATCGTCGCCACCTCTGACCAGCGGTCACCGCCGATACTCGAACATAACCCAAGCGACGCCGATGCCTTGAAAAGGCGGTGATGACCCATGGAACAACTCAACACGCTCGATGCAGGCTTCCTCATGGCCGAGGATTCAGACCGTAACGTCAGTTTGGCGATCGGCGGAATCGCTGTGATCGACGGCGCGGCGCCCAAATACGATGAATTCAAAGCTGTTCTGGCAGAGCGTGTTCAAGCGATTCCGCGCTGCACCCAGATGCTGCGCACCCAGCCCTTCGACGCACGCGCGCCACAGTGGGTCAAGGATCCGGCCTTCGACATCAGCCGTCACGTGCGCCGGATCGCAGTGCCGCGACCGGGTGATGACACCGAACTGTTCCGCGTTGTCGCCGACGTACTGGAGCGCCGACTGGATCGCGATCGCCCACTCTGGGAGTGCTGGGTCATCGAAGGTCTGAAGGGCAATCGGTGGGCGATGCTGATGAAGGTCCACCACTGTATGGCCGATGGGATCTCGGCGATTCGCATCCTCGCCCGCCTGTGCGATGAGATGGACGGCGACGTATTCAAGCGGCCCGTTGTCGCCAAGAAAGCATGGCACCCGGCGCCCGCATCTGAAGCCGGTACCCGAGAACCCGCCACGCAGCAACCCGCTGAACAATCTCTGGCGAACCGCCACCGGGATCACCGACACGGTGACCCGGACGGTCGGCGGCGCGACCGAAATCGCGTCCGGTCTGCTGCGTCCTACCGCCGGATCGTCGCTGGTCGGACCGGTTACGTCGATGCGCCGCTACCGCGCGGTCCGCGTCCCACTCGCCGACGTCGAGCAGGTCTGCCACAAGTTCGACGTCACCATCAACGACGTCGCGCTGGCCGCGATCACCGAGGGCTTTCGCTCCGTTCTGCTCCATCGTGGTGAGCAACCGCGGCCAGACTCGCTGCGCACGCTGGTGCCGGTGTCGGTGCGCTCCCCCGACTCCGCCGACAAGCCGGGCAACAAGATATCGATGATGCTGCCCTACCTGCCGGTCGACGAGGACGACCCGCTCCAGCAGTTGCGCGCAGTGCACAGCCGAATGACCCGGACCAAGCAGGGTGGGCAGAAACAGGCCGGCAATATGGCGGTCTCGGTGACCGGTTATATCCCATTCATGTTGTCCTCGTGGCTAATTCGACTGCTGACACGTTTGCCGCAACGTGGCATCGTGACGCTGGCGACCAATGTCCCGGGTCCGCACCGTCGGCTGGAGATGATGGGCGGCAAAGTCAGTCGGCTGCTGCCGATTCCGCCGATCGCGTTGCAGCTGCGTACCGGCGTCGCAGTGCTGAGCTACGCCGATGACCTGGTGTTCGGAATCACCGCCGACTACGACGCCGGAGCCGACATCGACGAACTGGCCGACGGCATCAAAATCGCCGTCGCACGCCTGGACCTGCTCACCCAAGACTCGATCTTGCTGTTCGACAAGAAATCGGTCTGACGCCCACCGACTAACCTGACTACCGGCACCGCGCTGGCGGGCCGGGAAGGCAGGGCGGGGCAATGTCGGTCATCATCGACCCACGCCGCCTGGACGCCGTGTTGTTCGACCTACTGGGCGAGCCCGACAGCACGCTCGCAAAGCACCTGCGCGAAGCCGGTGTACGCCTCGATCGATCCGATGCCGCCTCATTGATCCAGTCAGCCGACCGACTCGAGGTGCGGCCGGGCCGCTGCGCCGTCGTCACATCCACCGAAGGTGGGGTGCAGGCGGCCCGGGCCGCAGGATTTGCCTTGGTGATCGCAGTCAGCACAGGCGATCACCCGCCCGGTGCCGACGCCGTGGTCGAGGACGTGAGCGATATCGACGTTCGCGCCGGCGATCGGCGGATGTCCGAACTGCCCGACGGTATGCAGGCACTGGACGTCACGGCGCAACCTGCGGTGTTCTACGACTTCGACGGGACGCTCTCCGAGATCGTGAAGGACCCCGACTCGGCGCGACTGGTCGACGGCGCGGCCGCGGCGCTGACGTCACTGAGCGCGTCATGTCCGGTCGCGATTCTCAGCGGTCGCGACCTGGCCGACGTCCGCGAGCGGATCGGCCTGCCCGGCCTGTGGTACGCGGGCAGCCACGGTTTCGAGCTGACCGGACCCGACGGCAGGCACCACGAGAACGCTGAGGCAGCGGCAAGTGCTCCGGTGCTGGCGCAGGCCGCCGCCCAGTTGGCCGAACAGCTCGGCGATATTCCGGGAGTGGTGGTGGAGCACAAGCGATTCGGGGTGGCCGTGCACTACCGCAACGCGGCACGTGACCGCGTCGGCGCGGTGACCGCGGCGGTGCGCAGCGCCGGCCAACGAACCGCCCTTCGCGTGACGACCGGGCGCGAAGTCATCGAACTACGGCCAGATGTCGACTGGGACAAGGGCAAAACGTTGCGGTGGGTGCTGGACTACATCCGCGACAACGAAGGCGGCGGCACGCTGCTGCCGATCTATCTCGGCGACGACATCACCGACGAGGACGCCTTCGACGCGGTGGCCGACGACGGCGTCGCAATCCTGGTGCGGCACAGCGACGACGGAGACCGGGCCACCGCCGCCCGCTACGCGCTGGACGACCCCGACCGGGTCCGGGAATTCACCGAGCGGCTCGCCCGCCGACTCACGAATTGATCACAGGACCGCCTGGGACTGAATGGTTTTGGCGGCCAGCTTGTCGTTGTCGCCACGGATCTCCGTTTCGACAACGATGACGCGCCGTCCGACATGTAACGGGCGGCTGTGCGCCTTGACCGTGCCGGAGCGCGTGGCGGGAGCTGATTGTCCGCTTCCTCCTCCGGCCGTTCCGGCCGGCATCGTCAGCGGACGAAAGAAATTGGTCTTGGATTCGATGGTCGTGGTGCCCCCCGCGCCCTCGGGGAGATTGAGGAATGCGCACACCGCGCCGGACGTGTCCGCCAGCGCCATGACTATTCCGCCGTGCAGCACGCCTCCGCCTGTGGTCAGGTTCGGCGCCCAATCCAGGCTCAGCACAACCCCTTCAGGGCCGGCAGCGTCCGCAGTGATACCCAGCGTTACGGCCAGCGGGACCAGCCCGTGAATCATCTCCGTTGCGGCGGTGTCGGTCATCGGCTCACTTTCCTAGTGCCTGTAGCGCCTCAGCGGTGTCCGCATCAGCGGGATAGAACGACTCGATCGCCACTTCGGCGACGGTCACATCCAACGGCGCTCCGACGACCGCCGTCATGGAAAAGAACGCCAATTCTTTTCCGTTGTGCCGCAATCGCAATGGCACCGCGACATCGGTCGGCTCGGGGCGTTCGGCCTCGCCACCCGGGTAGCCGGACAACTCAGACAGCAACTCGATGAGCTTCGGGTCACCCGTCGCCCGGACTTGCCGCTGCAACCGCTCGAGCACATGAGCACGCCACTCGGGCAGGTTCACGATGCGAGAGGCCATGCCGGCCGGGTGCAGCGAAACGCGCAACGCGTTGATCGGCGGCTCGAGCAACGCGGGGTCACATCCGTCGATGAGCACGGCGACGGCCGCGTTGCCGTCGAGCATCTCCCACCATCGGTTGATCACCAGCGCGGGGTACGGCTCGTGGCCGGTGAGGATCTGCCGCAGCGCGGCGCGCAGCCTGGTCAGCTCCGGTTCGTCGAGTGAATGTTCCGGGTATGCGGGTGCATATCCCCCGGCCAGCAGCAGCGTGTTGCGCTCACGGAGCGGCACGTCGAGTTGCTCACTGAGCCGCAGGATCATTCCCGACGTCGGCTGCGAACGCCCGGTCTCCACGAAGCTCAGGTGCCGTGCCGAGATGTCGGCCTGAATCGACAAGTCGAGCTGGCTGATGCGGCGCCGCTCGCGCCACTCGCGCAGCAGCTGCCCGACCGCCGGTGTTGCCCGGGAGTTGCGGGTCAGGGTCGTCATCGACCCGATGCTAGCGGCGGCGCATCGGCGCCACGATTACCTGTCAGGTAAGGCGGCGCCGTCAGTCGTCGTCGCTGTCCTTCTTGTCGTGCGACTCCTTCTTGTCGTCCGACTTCTTCTTGTCGTCCGACTCCTTCTTGTCGTCCGACTTCTTCTTGTCGTCCGACTTCTTGTCTTCGCCGGTGACCAGCTCGAGCGTCGCCCAGTGACTCGGTGAGACGAATACGGTCCAGTCGCCCTCGTCGCGACCCATCTTCACGACGCCGTTGTCGACTTCCCATTTGGTGCTGTCGTCGTAGTCCGTCGACTGCCCGTCGCTGTAGGTGAGTTTGAATGTCATGCCCGGGACTGCCACGTTGGCGACCCGGCTAAACCTCGGTGTACTCCACCGCGCCGTCCTCGAGTACCAGTCGGGCATTGCTGCCGTCGGCCCCGGCCGCTTCGGTACGGAATACCGCTTTGCCCGGCTCGGTGCGCCAGATCTGCGTGGTCAGCGTTTCACCGGGAAACACCGGTTTGGTGAATCGCGCATCGATGGCCGTGACGGCGCCGGCGTCGCCGTTGCCGAGTTCGGCGATCAGCGCGCGACCGGAGAACCCATAGGTGCACAGGCCATGCATGATCGGCTCGGGGAAGCCGGCCAGTTCCTTGGCGAACCACGGGTCACTGTGCAGCGGATTGCGGTCACCGGAGAGCCGGTAGATCAGCGGCTGGTCCTTACGGGTCGTCAACGCGACGCTGGCATCGGGCTCGCGGTCGGGAATCTCCGGAGCGGCCGGGCGCTCACCCGGCTGGCCCCCGAATCCGCCCTCGCCCCGGATCACCAGCGTGGTAAGGGTTTCGGCGATCAGTTTCCCGGTGTCCGGATCGCTGCCGCGACCACGCAACATGATGATCGCGTTCTTGCCTTCGCCCTTGTCCTGGATGTCGGCCACCTCGGTGGCCACGGACAGCTTTCCGGCGGGCGGCAGCGGCGCGTGCAGCCGGATGCCCTGCGAACCGTGCAGCAGCATCGCCCAATTGAACGATCCGACCTTGCCCGCCGCACCGAACGCCGGACAGCAGATCACCGCGTAGGTGGGCAACACCTGCTGGTCGATGTCGTGGCTGTTCTCGGTGGTGAATTTCAAGTCGTCGAGGCCGGCGCCCACACCGAGGGCATAGAGCAGGGTGTCGCGGTCGGTCCACTCGAACAACATGGGTTCGGTGGTCGCGCCGACGGCATTCGGGTCGATCGCCATGCGGGTCTCCTCTTCGGTCAGGTTCGCGGCTCATCCCTTTGTAGCCCTCGCCATTCCATCACCCGCCGATGCGGTCGGCGCAGAGCGCCCAGCGGTGTGATTTATTGAGCCAACCCGGGCAAACGCCCCACGTCGAGGGGCTCGGCAAGGCAGGCTATCGCCATGCGCAATCGCACCCGCACCGTCATCTGGAAGGCCGCAGCCGTCTTGGCCGCCGTCATCACCGTCGGCGCCTGCTCGGGATCACCGCAGGTACGCAGCATCACTTTGACCTTCATCCGGCATGCCGAGTCGCAGAGCAACGCCCAGCACATCATCAACACCGACATTCCCGGCCCCGATCTCACCGAGCAGGGTCAGGGGCAAGCTGAGCAGCTCGCCCATCAGCTCTCCCGCAATAACTTCGACGGCGTCTACGCCTCCAACATGGTCCGCACTCAGCAGACCGCGGCGCCGCTGGCCCACGCGTTGGGCAAGCATGTCGAAATCCTGCCCGGACTGCGGGAAATCGACGCCGGGCGCTTCAACAACGTACCCACGAAGCGGGCCGATCTGACCTATCTGATCGCGCCGTCGCTGTGGCTCAAAGGCGACGTCAAGGACGCCGTTCCCGGCTCGATCAGCGGCGCGCAATTCAACGACCAGTTCAGCGCGGCCGTCCAAAAGATCTACGACAGCGGGAACACCAAGCCGGTCGCGTTCGCACACGCCGAGTCGATCATGTACTGGACGCTGATGAACGTGAAGAACCCGAAGGACAGCCTGGCGACCAGTCATCCGCTGCCCAACCTGGGCCGCGTGGTGATCACCGGCAGCCCCGCGCTGGGCTGGACGTTGGTCGACTGGGACGGGATCAAGGACTTCAGCTACTGACCTAGCCGCCCTTCCACAGCGGTACGGTACTGGACAGTACTGCCCCCGCACCCCTAGGGTGGGCGCTGTGACTGGGATGGCTCAGCGCGGGATGGCAGCGTCACCGTGGACGCCGCGAGAAACCGAGTTGCTCGATGTGACCCTGCAGCTACTGCAGGAACACGGCTACGACCGGTTGACGTTGGACGCCGTCGCCGCCCGCGCCCGGGCCAGCAAAGCCACCGTCTACCGGCGCTGGCCGTCGAAGGCCGAACTTGTGCTGGCCGCATTCATCGAAGGCTGCCGGCAGATCGCGGTTCATCCCGAAACGGGCACGCTGCGCGGCGATCTGCTGCACCTGGGACACGTGATCAGCCGGCAGGCGCACGAGCAGGCGGGCATCATTCGCGCCGTACTCGTCGAGGTGTCACGCCACCCCGCGCTGCACGACGCCATGCAGTCAGAGTTTCTGGATCAACGAAAAGCCCTTTTGCAGGATGTCCTGCACGACGCGGTCCTGCGCGGTGAGATCGACGCCGCCGCCATCAGCGACGAACTCTGGGACCTGTTGCCGGGCTACCTGATCTTCCGATCGATCATGCCCAACCGGCCGCCCACCGAGCAGACGGTGGAAGCCCTGATCGACGACGTGATCATCCCGAGCTTGACCCGCCACCGAAAGGGCAACGGGTGAAACGGTTTTCGATAACAGATCTGATCCGGCGGCGATGGATGATCCTGGTCACTGTCGTCGTCGTGGCCCTCGCCGGATTCGCGGTCGATCGACTGCACGGCGCCTTCGACTCACACAAGAACGCCGCGAATGGCGGTGGCGCCTCGAACGAGATCGTCCCGTTCAACCCCAAGCAAGTCGTCTATGAGGTCTTCGGCAATCCCGGCGCCACCGCGACCATCAACTATCAGGATGTCCACGCCGCACCGCAACGGATCGACAACGCCCCGCTGCCGTGGTCCTACACGATCACCACCACCGATCCCGCAGTCATCGCCAACGTGGTTGCCCAAGGCAACGGCAACACGCTGGGGTGCCGCATCACCGTCAACGGCATCGTCAAAGACGAAAGGACCGTGAACGAATTGAGCGCCTACACCTACTGCCTGGACAAGTCCGGATGAGCAACCATGGCGTGCGACGGCCACGCGTCCCCCGTGTCATTCACCGCCTTGCCGTACCCATCCTTCTGTTCTGGGTGGCCATAGCGGCTATGCCGAATATCCTTGTGCCACAACTGGAAGAGGTCGGCAGGCTGCACAACGTCGGCCTCAGCTCGCCCGAGGCGCCGTCGTATCAGGCCTTCAAGCACATCGGAAAAGTGTTCCACGAGTTCGATACCGACAGTTCGGCGATGATCGTCTTGGAGGGCGACAAGCCGCTCGGCCCCGACGCCCACAAGTACTACGACCAGTTGATCCACAAGCTGGAGCAGGACACCAAGCACGTCCAGCACATCCAGGACTTCTGGGGAGACACGCTGACGGCGGCGGGATCGCAGAGTAGCGATGGAAAAGCCGCCTACGTTCAGCTCTTTCTAGATGGAGCCCAGGGCGAGGCATCGTCCAACGAGTCCGTCGACGCGGTCCGCGCCACCGTTGACCACATGCAGCCGCCACCGGGCGTCAGGGCATACCTGACCGGTGCCGCCCCGCTGATCGCCGATCAATTCACCGAAGGCAGTAAGGGATCCAACAAAGTCACCGCGATCACCATCGGCGTGATCGCCGTGATGCTGTTCTTCGTCTATCGATCGTTTTCCACCACGCTGCTGGTCCTGGCGACCGTCCTGATCGAGATGGCCGCGGCGCGCGGATTCGTTGCCTTCCTTGGCAATGTCGGGATCCTGGGGCTGTCGACGTACGCCACCAATCTGCTGACGTTGCTGGTAGTCGCCGCCGGAACGGATTACGCGATATTTTTCGTCGGCCGATATCACGAGGCGCGCGGCGCCGGCGAAGAACGGGAAGACGCCTTCTACAGCATGTATCACGGCACCGCACATGTTGTCTTGGGCTCGGGTCTGACTGTTGCGAGCGCCGTGGCGTGCCTCAGTTTCACGCGGCTGCCCTACTTCCAAAGCCTGGGTCTGCCCGCGGCGATCGGAATCCTGGTGGCCCTGGCCGCCTCGCTTACGCTGGGCCCGGCCATTCTGACGATTGCCAGTCATTTCGGCCTGTTCGATCCCAAGCGCGTGCTGCAAACTCGCGGCTGGCGTCGCATCGGCACCGCAATTGTCCGTTGGCCCGCACCGATTCTCGTCGTTTCGATCGCCATCGCGCTCATCGGTCTGCTCGCCCTGCCCGGCTACAAGACCAGCTACGACACCCGGCCCTACATTCCTGCCTCTGCCGCGGCCAACGTCGGATACACCGCCGCCGAACGGCACTTCCCCCGCTCCCGGTTGGAGCCCGAACTTCTGATGATCGAGGCCGACCACGACTTGCGGAATCCGGCCGACATGCTGGTGCTGGACAAGGTGGCCAAGGGCGTCGTGCACATACCCGGCATCGCTCAGGTGCAGTCCATCACCCGGCCATTGGGTGCCCCACTCGACCACAGCTCGATCGCGTTCCAGATCAGCCAGCAAAATGTTGGCCAGGTGCAAAATCTGAAGTATCAAGCGGACCGCGCGCACGACTTGCTCCGGCAGTCACAGGAACTCGATAAGACCATCGGTATCTTGCAGCAGCAGTACACCCTGCAACAGCAACTCGCCGGCGCCACACATGAAGAGACTCAGAAGTTCCACGAAACGCTGGCGATCATTTCCGAAGTGCGGGACAAGCTGGCGAATTTCGACGACTTCTTCCGGCCACTGCACAGCTACTTTTACTGGGAGAAACATTGCTACGACATCCCAGCGTGCTTCGCGCTGCGCAATACCTTTGAGGCAATTGACAGTATCGATCAGCTCACCGAGAAATTCGACGATCTGGTCGTCAGCCTGGACAAGCTCGATACGATCCAGCCGCAACTCGTCGGGCTGATACCGCCGCAGATCGCCAGCCAGGAAGTCAACCGCGAACTGACGTTGAAGAACTTCGCCACTAACCTCGGAATCAACAAACAGTCTGAGCTCGCGAACGACAATCCGGCCGCGCTGGGCCAGGCATTCGACAAGTCGAAGAACGACGACCTGTTCTATCTGCCGCCGGAAGTATTCGATAACCCCGACTTCAAACGTGGTCTGAAACTGTTTGTTTCACCCGACGGCAAAGCCGCTCGCATGATCATCACTCATGAAGGCGACCCGGCCGAGCCCGCGGCCATCTCCCACGTCGACCCGATCAAGCTGGCCGCGCACGAAGCGGTGAAGAACACTCCGTTGGCCGGTTCCAGTTTCTATCTCGGTGGTACCGCGTCGACCTACAAAGACATCGGCGACATGGAGAGTTACGACCTGCTGATCGTCACCATCGCTTCGCTGAGCCTGATCCTGCTGATCATGATGATCATCACCCGCAGCCTGGTCGCCGCGATCGTGATCGTGGGTACGGTTGCGCTGTCGTTGGGCGCGTCGTTCGGGTTGTCGGTGCTGGTGTGGCAGTACTTCCTGGGCATCAAATTGTATTGGGTCATATTGGCTTTGGCGGTCATGATCCTCTTGGCCGTCGGGTCCGACTACAACCTGCTGCTGATCTCCCGCTTCAAGGAGGAAATCCACGCGGGACTCAAGACCGGCATCATCCGCGCGATGGCCGGCTCCGGTTCGGTGGTGACCGCCGCCGGAGTGGTGTTCGCCGTGACCATGTGCGGGTTCGTGTTCAGCGGTCTGCAGGTACTCGGCCAGATCGGCACCACCATCGGCCTGGGTCTGCTGTTCGACACCCTGATCGTCCGTTCCTTTATGACGCCGTCGATCGCCACCCTGCTCGGGCGCTGGTTCTGGTGGCCGTTACGGGTGCGCCCGCGGCCGGCCAGCTCCATGCTGCAGCCCTACGGGTCGCGGGCCGCTGTCCGTCAGCTGCTGCTGTGGGACGACGAAGACACCACGGTCATGTCGCGCTGATCCGCGCAGACGATCACGTCACACTGCGTTGACGTGCGGCCATACCGGGCGCACCATGTCTTGCATGCGTTATGTCGTTACCGGCGGTACCGGGTTTATTGGGCGCCGTGTGGTGTCCCGTCTGCTAGACGCCCACCCGGACGCCGAAGTGTGGGTCCTGGTTCGTCGCTCCTCGCTCGGCCGCTTCGAACGCCTGGCCGCAGCCTGGGGTGAGCGAGCAAAGCCGCTGGTCGGCGAGCTGACTGAGCAGCAGCTCGGGCTGACCGAGGAGGCCCTCGCCGGGCTGGGCTCCGAGGTCGACCATGTGGTGCACTGCGCGGCGATCTATGACATCACCGCCGGCGAGGCCGAGCAACGCGAGGCCAACGTGGAAGGCACCCGGGCCGTCATCGAACTGGCACGCCGGCTCGACGCGACCCTGCATCACGTGTCGTCGATCGCGGTGGCCGGTGACTTCCACGGCGAGTACACCGAGGATGACTTCGACATCGGTCAGCAGCTGCCGACGCCATATCACCAGACCAAGTTCGAGGCCGAACTGCTGGTGCGGTCGACGTCGGGACTGCGGTACCGGATCTACCGGCCGGCCGTCGTGGTGGGCGATTCGCGCACCGGCGAGATGGACAAGGTCGACGGGCCGTACTACTTCTTCGGCATGCTGGCCAAGCTGGCCGTGCTGCCCCGGCTGACACCGATGATGTTGCCCGATACCGGCCGCACCAACATCGTCCCGGTTGACTACGTCGCCGACGCTCTGGTCGCGTTGTTGCACGCCGACGGACGCGACGGTCACACGTTCCACCTCACATCACCGAAAACCATTGGGCTGCGAGGCATTTACCGAGGCATCGCTGCCACAGCGGGCTTGCCGACGCTGCGCGGGTCGCTGCCCGCCTCGGTGGCGGCGCCGGTGCTCAAAGTGCGCGGAAGACCCAAAGTGTGGCGCAACATGGTCGCCACCCAGTTGGGCATCCCCGGTGAGGTTCTCGACGTCGTCGATCTGGCACCCACTTTCATCTCCGACAAGACGCAGAAAGCGTTGCGCGGCACCGGAATCACGGTCCCCGAGTTCAGCAGCTACGCGCCGGTGCTGTGGCGGTACTGGGCCGAGCATCTCGATCCCGACCGGGCCCGCCGCGACGATCCGCACGGTCCGCTGGTCGGCCGGCACGTGATCATCACGGGAGCCTCCAGCGGTATCGGCCGGGCGGCGGCGGTGGCGGTCGCCGAACGGGGCGGATGCGTCTTCGCGCTGGCCCGCAATGGGGACGCGCTCGATGATCTGGTTGAAGAGATCCGCGGCAATGGCGGGCAGGCCTACGCCTTCACCTGCGACGTCACCGATTCCGGATCGGTGGAACACACTGTCAAAGACATCCTCGGCCGCTTCGGTCACGTGGATTACCTGGTCAACAACGCGGGGCGGTCGATCCGCCGATCGGTGGTCAACCAGACCGACCGACTGCATGACTACGAAAGAGTGATGGCGGTCAATTACTTCGGCGCGGTGCGGATGGTGCTCGCGCTGCTGCCGCACTGGCGTGAGCGGCGGTTCGGGCACGTCGTCAACGTGTCCAGCGCCGGCGTGCAGGCCCGCAGCCCCAAGTACAGCGCTTACCTGCCCACCAAGGCCGCGCTCGACGCGTTCTCCGAAGTCGTTGCGACCGAAACCCTTTCTGATCACGTCACGTTCACCAACGTTCACATGCCGTTGGTGGCGACCCCCATGATCAAGCCGTCCCGGCGGCTCAACCCGGTTCCTCCGATCAGCCCCGAACACGCGGCCGCGATGGTGGTTCGCGGGTTGATCGACAAGCCGGCACGGATTGATACCCCATTGGGGACGCTGTCCGAGGCCGGCCACTACTTCACCCCGAAGCTGTCGCGGAGAATCTTGCACCAGCTCTATCTCGGCTACCCGGATTCGGCCGCAGCGCGTGGTGAGACGCAGCCGGCTTCGGCTGATTCGAAAGACGTTGTCGAACAGCAATCGTCGCGCCGGCCGAAGCCGCCGGTCCGCGCCGCGGTTGCCCGCATGCGGGTCCCCGGCCCGGTCAAGCGTGTCGTGCGCCTGGTTCCCGGCGTGCACTGGTAATCGCCACGTCTGACGATTGCCCCGGGTTACCCTGAACCGATGGGGGACGGCGGGGATCTGGACAATACGATCGGCAGCGCCGAACTGGTTCGACGGGCGTTCGACAGCCTGCCGTCGTTCATCGTCGCTTTCGAGGGCCCTGATCACCGCTACGTTGCCGCAAATGCTGCGACCCGAGCCGCCTTTCCCGCGGTCAGACTGGGCCTCCCGGCGCGAGAGTTGTTTCCCGAGTTCGAAGATCAGAATCTGATCGAGATCCTCAACCGGGTTTACCGCACGGGAGAGATCCAGCAGGGCCGCGAATGGCGTTTCCAGTTCGACTTCGACGGATCGGGAACGATGCAGGAAGTCTGCGGCGATATCGTCGTCAGTCCCCGCACGGGCGAAGACGGAAGCATCGAGGGTACCCAGGTCATGCTGACCGATGCCACCGCGCGGGTGCAGGAGCGCCGGGCAGCCGAAGCGCGCGAAGCTGAACTGTCCGAGCGATACACGCAGGTACGGGATCTCGGAATATTCGTCCAACGCGCCCTCCTTTCTCCGTCGCTGCCGGTGTTGCCGGGCGCGGACATCGCGGCCGAATATCTGGTGGCCACCCAGGACACCGGCGCCGGCGGCGACTGGTTCGAGGCGATGCCCGGACATTCCGGCAGCGTTTTTCTGGTCGTCGGCGACGTCGTCGGGCACGGCGTCGAGGCCGCGGCAGTGATGGCTCAACTGCGAACCGCGATTCGACTGCACCTTCTCGCCGGTCGAGGCATCGCCGAAAGCCTCACCGCGGTAGACGAATTCAGTAGGTTCGTGCCGGGGTCGAAGGCGACAACCCTGTGCATCGGCCGACTCGACGCGGGCACCGGATCCTTCGAATACTGCACCGCGGGACACCCTCCTCCGCTGCTGATCGCCGGCGACAACCCACGGTTCCTCGCGCCGACCGGCGCGGGTCCGTTGGGCAGCGGTATCGGCTTTTTCACCGCGGTCGAGACGGTGGACGTGGGCGACGCCGTACTGCTGTACAGCGACGGCATCGTCGAGCGCCCCGGCCGGCCGTTGGCCGCCAGCACCGCCGAACTCGCCGACATCGCATCGCGCGTACTGGGTGGCTCGGCGTTTCCGATCGAGCAGCCGACCCGTCCCGTCGAGCGGTTGTGTTCGCAGACGCTGGAGCTGATGCTGCGCACCACCGGCTACAACGACGACGTGACTTTGCTTGCCGTGCAACGACGTACACCGCCGCCGCCATTGCGTGTGTCCGTCGACGCCACCGTGCACGCGGCGCGGGAGGTGCGCGGGCCACTGCGGGCCTGGCTCTCCGAAATCGGCGCCGACAACCTCGATGTCTTGATCATCGTGCAGATCCTGTGCGAGTTCGTCGAGAACTCCTACGAGCACGGATACCACTCGACGACCTCCCACCGCATCGACGTCGAGGCAAGACTGGACGACCAGGGCACGGTGCATGCCTCGGTGACCGACCAGGGCCAGTGGAAGACCCCATCGGCGGACCCCGGTATGCGTGGCCGCGGGCTGATGCTGGCGGAGGCACTGGCCACCGACAGTCGCATCGTCGGAACCGAGAACGGCACAATCGCCTCGATCGCGCACGAGCTGAGTCGGCCGGCGCACATCGTCACCGATCCGAAGGCCCTGACAGTCAGCAAACCACCCGGCACGCCAGGGTTTTCCGCCACGATCGTCAACGACCACCTGGTGGTCAGCGGAGATGTCGACAACGCGACCGCCTCGACTTTGGGCACGCAGATCGCTCGTCAAAGCCGCTCAGGCACTTACCCATTGAGTGTCGACCTGTCGGCGGTCACACATCTGGGTTCGTCCGGTCTTCGCGTCCTGGCCGAAGGACTGGAACGCTCTCGTCAGCATGGGACCGAACTCCGGTTGATCGCGCCACCGGGTAGTCCGGCTCATCATGTGCTGATGCTGGTCGGACTGCCGCTCGCGGGTGAGACCGTCGCCAATGGGGTCGACTAGACCTGGGCGAGTATCGTTTCCGCGGTGGCCGCCGCACCAGTTTTCGCCGATGTCGACACCGGCGTCGACGATGCCATTGCATTGATCTACCTGCTCGCCAGCCCGGACGCAGAGCTCGTCGGGATTGCCTCGACCGCCGGCAATGTCGCGGTGGATCAGGTCTGCGCCAACAATCTGCGACTGCTCGACCTGTGTGGCGCCGACGGCGTGCCGGTGTTCAAAGGCGCCGACCACCCACTGAACTCATCCGTGCGTGGCGACAGCCCGGTCCATGGGCCACAGGGCTTGGGTTACGCCGAGTTGGCACCGACAGATCGACCGCTGGGTGCCGACGATGCCGCAACGGCGTGGGTCGCAGCCGCACAACGGCATCCGGGAGAGTTGATCGGAGTCGCCACCGGTCCGCTGACCAACCTGGCGCTGGCGTTGCGGAAAGAGCCGGCGCTGCCGCGACTGCTACGCCGCTTGGTGATCATGGGTGGCGCATACGACCACCGCGGTAACACCACCCCGGTGGCGGAGTGGAACATCGCCTTCGACCCCGAAGCTGCGGCCGAGGTATTCGCCGGCTGGTCTCCTTCGGAGGATTCTGCGCCGCAACAACTTCCGATCCTATGCGGCCTCGATGTAACTCGGCAGATCGCGCTCACGCCGAGCATTCTCTCCCGGCTGGCCGTCGCGGCGGATTCGACGACAACCGCCCTGAGTGTCGAGGACGCGCGGGGCACCCGGTCATCGGCCTCCAACCCGCTGATTCGGGTGATCGAAGATGCGACCCGGTTCTATCTGGAGTCGTATCACGACCTCGGCCACGGCTACCTCGCGCATCTGCACGATCCATTGGCTGCGGCGGTCGCATTGGATCCGCAACTCGCCCAGACGCGGCGGGCCACAGTGGACGTCGAGTTGACCGGCACCCTGACCCGCGGCATGACAGTCACCGACTGGTCGGGCCGCTGGGCCCGAAAGCCCAACGCGTTGATCGCTGTTCAGACAGACCCGATGACGTTCTTCGACCGGTTCATCGATCGGGTGGGCCCATTTGCCGGCCGGCTGGGCTAAAAGCCGCACTTTTCCCGGCGATCAAGCGGCTATCGTAGGCCCCTGGGAGGTGCGGTGCTCACGATCGTGCGGCGGACGGTCAGTCTGTGGTGGCAAACCTGGCCCTGGCTTGTCGCCATTTATCTCATCGGGTGGTTCCTGAGGTACTGGGCACTGCATCTGGCCATTCACATCGGCCTGAGTCATGGCGACTTCTGGGGAAGCCTGATCCTTCCGCTTGCACCGCTGGTGCGGTTGCTGACGTATTTGGCCATGTTCTTGGTAATCCGCTCCGTCACACCAGGATTGCAGGGAGTCGAAACCGACGACCAGGAAGCCAAGGGTGTTTTCGACGTGGTGATGACGGCGATCCTGCCGTTCTTGGTCATCTACACCGCCTGGAAGCTGATCGTCGAGGACTACTACATCTACGTCACCAGCGTGACGCACGCACTGCTCAACGATTGGAAGACGGCCGCGGCCAAGGAGATTTTCAGCCCCGACATCGGGTTTAAATTGTGGATCGCCATTCTGCTCGCTTTCACACTGCGGCAACTGATGACCCGCTTCCGAGAGCGACTCCCGCGCTGGACCATGATCATCGCCGCCTATCTGGAGGTGGTGTGGCTGTATTTCGCGGTCAAGGCGTCGTCGGTGGTTCTGTTCGGCTCTCCCAAATGGATCCGGGAACGGCGGATCATCGTGTGGCTCGGCGGTGTTCGCGACCAGGCGTTCGCTCATGCGGCGTGGCTCGCGCACTTGTGGAATACGGCGGGAACGGTGCTGGGTGCCGTGGCGTCGGTGGTGGCATTGGCGCTGGCATGGTTGGCCATCGGGTCGGTCGTCTACGGAACACCGTTAACACCGACCTGGGCCAACGCGCGGCGGGTGCTGCTGGGAGAGCGCACTGCGACGGTTTTCGAGACGGCAATCCAACGCGGCCAACGTGCGGCGCAGCCTCGCTGGCAGCGGGTCCCAACCGAGATACGTAGGCGCGCCACGGAGTTCGCGCGATCGCAGTTGGGACGGTTCGGGCCGATTGCGGATGCGTGGCGCTTGATCCTGCACGGCGGTGCGCTCCCGATTGCCTTCTTCGTGCTGGCGTACACCGCGCTGGTACTGCTGGCGCCAAACGGCGCTTATTGGGACATGAAAGTCACTGACGGCTATCTGTGGCGTGGCATTGCGTTGCTGATCGGCCCCCACGACTGGGGTTGGTGGCAGACCTACGATCAACTGATTCGGGCGTTGATCGGCGCGGTGGTCGATCCGCTTCGGATCGCGCTGGTTGCGGCGGCGTACTGGTTCTGCGTGGACCGGGTGCGCGCCGAGAAGGAGCGCGAGGAATCAGTCGATGTCGAAGCGAACCACGAGTAAGTCGGTCGGCTTGGAGATTTCCTTCTTGTTGTCCCACGACTCGGGTAGGAACTGAATGTCGACCGAGGTGAGCTGGACGTCCTTCGGGACGATCATCGCCACCAGCAAAGGCTCGGTGTGGCGGGGCGAACAAATCCCGGAGACGCCACCGTATAGCTGCCAGTAGGTAACGCCGAGTGCGAACGATGCCTTGGTCCATTGCCGCTTACCCGAGTTCACTGTCGCGATGCAGGACTCGTAGCCCGCCGGAAGGCTGGCCGGCTTACCGTCTTTGGTGCGTCGCAAGAGATAGGTCGCCAGCCGGCTGTTCGGCGGCAGGTCGTAGGGGTCGTCGGGCACGATCGACGACCATTTACTCAGCTCACGACTGGTGGGCGCCGTCACGGATGCCAGTTGCCAATGGGTATCGGCGATGGCGATCGAATGCCCCCAAGGGACAGTGTATTTGGGCTGCAGGAAACCGATATTGTTTCGCCAGGCCGGTCGGGTGATCGTGATTCCGATCAGGACGACGACGAGGACGCTGATGACAAGCGGCCGGCCGTTGCGCCGGATCCACGAGTTCACTGGTCGCTCAATTCGTTGAGGTTCAGCGAAGCGCGAGGCACAACGCCGGCTAGCGGCATGTCGACGGCGATTCGAGAATCGAGGGGGGAGAAGTCCATCTTCTCCGTGCTGCTCTCGGAGAGAGTGTTGCTGACCAGCAGCGTGGCGCTTTGCGGTGTTTTGGGTAACTCGAACGCCAACGGACCGCTCTGCGGCATGTCGGGCTGCGCCATGTGATGGAAGGCAGAGAGGTTGGTGTCGAAGGTGTTTCCGTCAGCGCGCAGATCGAAGCGAGGCGATTGCGGCGTGAACGCCGGCTCGTAGCTGACCATCATGACCAGCCACACGCCTTTTGAGGGGAACCTGTTCAGTCCGTTCTCCCCCTTGGCGGTTACCTCGCGAGCCAGATAGGTGCGGTGCACCGTCACGACGATGTTCCGGCCGACAATCCGTTGCCCGACCGCCCCGTGTACGTCGATCGGGGCCCATGACTGCAACTTTGTCGGCAGCCACGACCACATCGCGCCCGCGCTGATCAGCAATGCGGCAGCCAATAGACCGCGCGCCACGGGCAGCAGTGCCTTTCGTGCGGTCATGACGAACCCAGGTCGGAGATCCGCAATTCGGCGAAATGGTCGGCGTCACCGGTCCATCGATGGCTGAGGACGAAAGTCGAGATGAACGAGCTCATCTTGTGGATGCGGACCGTGATCTCACGGTGGTGACTCAGTTCGGCGCGAGAGACCGCCCACAACACCGAGTAGTCGTAGGTGAATCCGGCGTCGATCGAGGGAACGGTGAGGGATTCCTTACCGCGAAAGGTCGCTGCGAATTGATTGGCAATCCCGGTGAGCTCGAACAACTCGGTGTCTCCGCGGTGGTGGGACGTGCAATCGTCGGGCTGGCCCGCCAATGCGCCGACGAGCGGAAACGGGACGGACTCGTGTGCAGTGTTCTGGATCGTCACTCGCAACACCAGATAGCGACATTGCGGCGACAGGTGCGACAGTCCTAACCAGTGGTCGGTGAGCGCGACCGAATGCGGGGTGACCAGTAGCGCTCCGGCGTTGTACGCCTGACCGAACGAGATGGGCCTGACGTGGTGGGCGGTCTTCAGTCCGCCGAATGCTGCGGTGACGACGACGATGAGGGCGGCGGCCGTCCAGCGCAGCTGGCTCAACGAGAGGCGCTGCCAAACGGTCGGCTGCTTTTCTTCGGCGACGGTCGCTTTTTCGTCGTCGACGACGGTCTTCTCGTCGTCTTCGGTGTCAGACAAGACGCGTCTTCCCCTTGGCCGCTGTTGGATTGAGCCTGATCGTACCCGGGTGTAGTGGGCTGGCGGCGCGCATTTTTACTCGTAGATCCCCTCCAGATACCACCTCCGTTGCCGGTAGCAGAGCAGAAGTGCGGTACCGGGATCGGCCGGTCGCTCGCCTTCCAGCAGTACCTGCACCCGAGCGGTCCGACCTCTGGCCCCAAGCCCGTCATCCCACCACCGTTCGTCGACCGGCCACGGGCCGGCCCACCAGTGCAGCTTGTTGTCGCGGCCACGGGCGGTCAGCCGCGCCGGGTCGGCGGAGAACAACCCGCGGCTGGTCACTCGGATCGAATTGCCTTGGACATCAAGCAGTTCCACCGGATCGTCGAGTAGCACCGACGGCGACGGTTCCGGTAGCTGACCGGGCCAAGGCCGATTCGGGTCGGCGAGCGGCGCCGGCTCGTCGCCCAGCGGCGTCAACGTGATGCGTTCGGCCGGCCCGCGACCGCCGGACAGCGTCGGCACCTGCACCGCCTCCGGGCCGAGTAGACCCTGCACCCGGACCAGCGCTCGCCGGGCCCGCATCTGGTCTGACCCGCCTCCGAAATCTGAGCCACCCCACAGCGGCAACTGCAGCGCCCCCGCCGACACCACCTCTACCGCCTGCAGCCGTAACTGAACCACCGGCGCGGTGGGTCGATCCACCACGATCCGGGTGTTCAACCAGCCGTCCAGCTGCCAACGCACCCGGTCGGCGGTGGCGTCTTCGGTCAGCGGCTCGGCGCATCGCCAAACCCGAGTCAGCTCTTCACCGTTGGCGGTAACGGCGTGGACAGCCAGCCGGGTGCAGCCCACTCCGGCGGCGAGCAACGTCTGATGCAACTCGCCGGCCAACGAGCGCCCGGCGAATGCCGCGGCGTCGACCCGGTCGATCGGCGGATCGCACTCCAGCATCGCATCGAGCTCGGCCGGCGGCTCGCGCCCCGACGGCCCGCGTTCCGGTTCGCCACGGGCGAACCGGTGCGCGCTCACCGCGTCCGACCCGAACCGGGAGGCCACGTCCGTTCGCGACAACGCGGCAAACTGCCCGATAGTGCGGATACCCATCCGCCACAACAGATCTGCCAGGTCGGCCCGCCCCGGACCGGACAGGCTGGGCTCGGTAGCGAGTTGCCGGATCGACAGCGCCGACAGAAACCGCGCATCCTCCCCCGGCGCCACGGCCCGGCCCGCCCGGGCGGCGAAGACCGCGGTGGACAGCTGATCGGCCATTCCGACCTGACACTCGGCGCCGGCCGCGGCGACCGCTTCGGTCAGTCGCTCGGCGACCTGCTGTTCAGACCCGAAAAACCGGGCCGCCCCGCGGACCGGCAACACCACCAGACCGGGTCGCAGCACCTCGGCGCGAGGCACCAGGTCGTCCACCGCCGCGACAACTCCTTCGAAGAAGCGGGCATCGCGGTCGGGGTCGGCGGCCACGACGTGCAGTTGCGGACAGCGGGCCGACGCCTCACGCCGCCGCAGCCCGCGCCGCACGCCCACCGAACGGGCCGCTGACGAACAGGCGATCACCCGGTTGGCCAGCGTGACGGCGACCGGGGACGTCGCCGGCAGTCCCGCGGCCGCCGCGGCGGCAACCGCGGGCCAGTCCATGCACCAAATCGCCAATACCCGGGAAGCCACAACTCACCCCGTTCGAGCCGGCCTGATTGCCCGCCCCGCTGCACACACCTCGAGCCGCACTTTGTTGATCCGGCCGAAACCCGGCCTGTCCGAGGTGGTTTCGTAGCCGCTGACTCGAGCTTTCAGCCTTATCGACGCGCCCTGCCAGTCGCCGTCGGTGACCAGCAACGTGCAGCCTTTCTGCTGAGCCCGGGCCACCACGGCCCGGGCCCGGGTCATCGACACCGAACGCCCTCCCAGCGCCAGCACGATCAGGTCCATCCCGTCCATCAGCACCGCGGCCACCTCCACCGGGTCGGTCCCGGGATCCGGGATCACCGCGAGCCGGCTCAAGTCGGCGCCCATTTCCACCGCGGCCAGCAGGCCGACGTCCGGTTGGCCGACGATGGCCGCATTCCCGCCGGCAGCCGTCACCGCGGCCACCATGCTCAACGGCAACGATCGGGCACCCGACAACACCGCGACCGTCCCTCGTGGCAAAGCATCAGGCAACACCGAGGCCAGCAACTGCGGAACCGGCAACCTGGCTTCCGAATCCGGAAGTAGGTCGTCCACCTGGGCGTGGCCGCGGCTGGGAGCGCCGATCTTCCCGGATACTGCCGCCATCTGCTTTCGCAGCTGTTTTAGCTGTTCAGCACGGTTGTGATGCGGCTGTTCAGAAGCGAGCATCGCCGTCATCGAGCACTCCTGCGGTACGGGTGTTACTACTGATGTTCGAATGTATGTTCGATTGCCATCAGTCAATACCCACCCACCGACAAGGTCAAGCGGGCGCGTGTCGGAGCTGTCGGCCAGCTAACTCATGGAGGTCGACACAGGTATGACGCCGCGAGAGTGCAGTTGCCAAGGCATTTCCCGAGGCGGTTTCAAGGTTTGGTTGCACTCTCGGCGGCTAGCTAACTCAGCTCAGCACCTGTACCGGGACGTTGTTCCAGCCGATGACGTTGGTCATCGCTACACGCTCGAGCCCTTCCTGCACGATTGCGTAGCGCGGCATGTGATCCAGCAGCTTGTCCAACGCGATGGTGCTCTCCATCCGGGCCAGTGCGGCGCCCAGGCAACTGTGCACCCCGTAACCCATGCCCAGGTTTTGTGCCTGGCTGCGATCACGGTTGATGTCGAAGGTGTCCGCATCGGCGAACGCCCGCTCGTCGCGGTTGGCTGAACCCACACACAGCAGAACAGGCTTACCGGCGGGAATCGTGGTGCCGTACAGCTCAACGTCTTTCATGCTGTACCGCACTAAGTACTGCGCGGGGGCCTCCCAGCGCAGTAACTCCTCGACTGCGTCAGGAATCCGGCTGCGGTCGTCGAGCAACATCTGCCATTGATCTGGATGCTCAGCGAAAGTGACCACCGCATTGCCCACCAATTTGGTCACCGTTTCGGCGCCCGCTCCGCCCAACATCGATGCGAAGCCGGCGATCTCGATGTCGTCGAGCTTGGTGGCCACGCCTTCGCGCTCGACCTCGACGGCGATCAAGTCGCTGATCATGTCGTCCTGCGGATCGGCCCGCCGCTCCTGAATGATGTTGTAGTAGATGAGCCCGGTCTCGATGCCGGCCTGAACACCCTCTTCGGGCGTTGCGACGTTGCCGAACTCCCGCTCAAGCATCTTGTCCAACAGAAGCCGGATGTTCTGACGAGACTCCGCAGGCACGCCCAGCATCTGGGTGATCACTTCCACCGGGAACAATGCCGAAAAGTCCTGCACGACATCGAACTCGTCAGGATTCGCCGCGGCGAGAAATCGATCAATCTGCTCGACGACCACTTGGCGTTGCCGTTCGATCGCGCGGGGGGTGAACACCTTGTTCACCAGGTTGCGCATCCGACGGTGCCCGGGCGGATCCATCATGATGATCAACGGCGGCACCGGATTTCCGGACTGCACCATCTCGAGATCGACTCCGCGTGAGGACGAGAAGGTTTCGAAGTCTCGGATGGCCGCCGCGACGTCGGCATGCCGCGTCAGCGCATAGAAATCGTAATTCTCGCTGTAGTAGACCGGCTCCTCGTCACGCATCCGACGGTAGGTGGCGAACGGTGCATTGAAGTAGTCACTGGAAAACGGATCAAATACAACTTTGGAAGTGGTCAACGCACCCTCCTGAGCTTATTCTGACTGGGCGCCCGACCGTCAACAGACCGGCCGCAGCGCGGATCTCGCGACGCGCCGCCGCCGGATCCGTTCTCGCGGAATATGTAATGGCTCATGGCGACTCGCGCGATTGCGCCGGCAAGGTCGCGGGCGCCCGCCGCGGCGTCGAAGCCTCCCTCGCGAGCACATTGCTCAAGACCACCGTCAACCTCTCGCTGATCATCGGCAACGCCCTGGCCATCTGGTCCTGCGCGAAACCCGGATCTAGATCGAGTTGACGCCCGGGCGGTTGATCCTCGAGAAAGATGCAACCACGCATCGACCGCGGCCTCCAGTCGCACGGCACCGGTGACCCCGCTTGTCGCCTGTTCCATCGCCGCGTCGAAACGCCGTCGTTCATGCTCCCCCAAGCGCACTCGATCAGATCTTCCTTGGAGACGAAGTACCGATAGATGGTCGGCCGTGACACGCCGGCCAGAGTTGCCACGTCGGCCAACGACAACTTCCGCACGCCCGACCGTAGCACCAGCCGCCGGGCCGCCTCGAGTATCCGATCAGCCAGATCGGGTCGCTCCGAACGAATTCGCTCGGCTCAGCAATCGACACGATGGAAACTCCTAGCTTTCAACTGGATTTCAGGCGGCGACCGGATCGAGCCGGCCGAGTCCACGCAGCCATGGGATCAGCAGGCGCAGTCCGTCGTCGAACGACATCGGGTCGTAACCCAGGCGCTTGGTGGTGAGGTTGTCTTTCGATCTGGGCTTGCGAACGTCCTTGGCCGCGGCCTCCGCGATGGCCATCAAGGTCGGGCCGAACTCGGCTTTCAACACCTCCGGATCCGACCGGTAGTCGAGATCCTCGACGTGATGGTCGATTCCGGCGATCTCACAGGCCCGATTGATTCCGCCGGCTGTGCTGATGGTGTCCTGCGGCTGGCCGACCAACAGGTAGCGCTCGCCGGCCGCACCGCGGTCCAGAGCGGCAATCGAACCCTTTGCGACATCCTTGCCGGCCACCCATGTCACCGGGAATGCAAGGTAGCGCTTGATTTTTCCGCGCATACCGGCCAACAACACCCGGTTGAAACTGGTGCGATGCAAGGCGCGTTGCGCTACCAGACCGGGACCGAAGATCGCACCAGGGTGGCAGGTCAACACGTCCTCCCCCGCGGCAGCGCGTCGGTGGGCTTCGCGGAAGGCGGCAAGCTTGGTGACGGTATATGGGTCATTCGGTGGGTTTTCGAGCAACGGCGCCTCTTCGAACGGCAGGTCCGTACTCAAATTGACAAACGTCGCCGTGCTCAACGCAACGACCCGTCGCATGCCGTGACTCTTCGCCGCGTCGAGCACGTTGGTGGTGCCCACCATGTTGACGGCCTTGAAGTCCTCGAGATCCTGGCTGGCCCCGCCCAGCAGCGCCGCGCAGTGAATGGCCGCTTCCGCGCCCTTGGCCGCGCGCAGCACATCGTCGGCATCGCTGATGTCGCCTCTGATCAATTCGACGCCGATCCCGGCCAGCTCCGTGGCCTCGTCCGGGTCGCGAACCAGTGCGCGGACGTGGTCACCGCGCTCGATGAGCTGTTCACAGACGTTGCCGCCGGTCTGGCCGGTGGCGCCGGTGACGAAGATTGTATTGGCCATGGCTTGAGCCTCTCTGCGACTACATATCGAACACGAATAGTAAACCTTGTAATCCTTGAAGTGCAAGGATAGCCTGTTATTTCATGGCAATCGATCCGGCGAACATCCTTTTGACCGACCGCGTAGCAGTGGTCACCGGTGGCGGCGGCGGCATCGGACGCGGGATCGCCGCGGGGCTGACAGCATTCGGCGCCAAGGTGGCGATCTGGGAACGCAACCCCGAGTCGTGTGCGGCGGCCGCCGACGAGATCGGCGCATTGGGCATCACCACCGACGTCCGCGACAGCGCCGCGGTTGACGCCGCACTCGCGCAGACCGCCGCCGAACTCGGGCCGGTCACGATCTTGGTCAACAACGCCGGCGGAGTCTTCTGGTCAGGAATCCTCGAAACCACTGAGAACGGTTGGGACGCGCTGTACAAGTCCAATCTGCGCCACGTCTACCTGTGCACCCAGCGAGTGGCCCGCGTCCTCGTCGAGCAGCAGCTGCCGGGCAGCATCATCAGCGTCACCTCGATCGAAGGTGTCCGCGCCGCACCGGGTTACGCGACCTACGCGGCAGCCAAAGCCGGCGTCATCAACTACACCAAGACCGCGGCGCTCGAGCTGGCCCCACACGGCATCCGGGTCAACGCCCTGGCCCCCGACATCACCCTGACCGAAGGAATCATGCAAATAGCCCCCGCGGGCTCCGAAGAGCGGTTCGGCCGCACGGTCCCGATCGGCCGCGCCGGCCACGTCGACGAAATGGCCAGCGCCGCAGTATTTCTCGCGTCCGAGATGTCCAGCTACATCACCGGGCAGACGATTCACGTCGACGGCGGTACCCAGGCCGCCAGCGGCTGGTACCACCATCCGGAGACCGGCGCCTATGCGCTCGGCCCGAGCTAGTCGCCAGTGTCCAGCATGACGTGCGCGGACATTCCACCGTCGATGGAAATCATTTGTCCGGTGATATAGCGAGACTGCTCGGAAGCCAGGAAAACGACGAGGTCGGCAACGTCTTGCGGTTGTCCGAGGTACGGCGTCAGCGTGGCGTGGCCAAGCCGATCGATGATGTCCTCGGACAGATGCGCGCGTACCGCATCGGTCAGGATCAACCCGGGCACAATGGTGTTTGCCCGCACGCCGCGCTTTCCCTCGCTGGTCGCGACGTACATCGTCAGGGCGTGCACCCCGGACTTCGACACACCGTAGGCCAGCCGGGTCCGGTCTCCCGACAGCGCCGCTCCCGACGACATGTTGACGATGGAACCGCTTCCGCCCTTTCGCATTTCGGGCACCGCGTGCTTGCACATCAGCAGCTGGCTACCGAGGTTGACGTCCAACGATCGCTGCCACACATCCAGTGGCATCTCGCTGACGGTGGTATCCCGCGACAGGAAGCTGCTGGTGGTCAGCGCCGCGTTGTTGTGCAGGACATCGAGGCGGCCGAACTCCGCGACCGTGGACTGCACGACATGGCTGGCGGTCTGCTCTTCTGCGAGGTCACCGCCGAGAGCGATCGCCCGCGCCCCGGTCCGCCGAATCTCGTCGACGACCTCGGCCGCCTTCGCCTCGTCGATATCGACGACCGCGACGGCGGCGCCCTGACGCGCCAATTCCTGCGCGGTCGCCGCACCGATACCGCCGGCACCGCCGGTGACTATCGCGACCTTTCCGGCAAGTCTGGACATCGAGTTCTCCCAACACCGGTCCTTTTCGGTAACGCAAAAGAAAGTTAGCCTGATTCGATGCCGCGTATTGCGCCAATCCCGATGCAAGAGCTCAGCTCGCACTCCCGCGAAATCGTGGAGGCCGGCGTCACGGCCGGTCTCTACGCCACCCCGGTTCCCCTGCAGATCTTTGCGTACCGCAGCGCGCAACTCGAACAGGTCAACCTGGCCAGAACCCACCTCGGTGCCGGCACGCTGCTCGGCGGCCGAATACTGGAGCTGTTGCGCATCCGTAGCGCCCAGTTGGGCGAGTGCGAGCCCTGCAGCCAGTCACGCAAGCACGACTCGATCACCGACGAAGATGTCGCCTGCCTGCTGGCGCCGGGCCACGGCGAGCTGACACCGCAGGAGCAGATGGCCGTCGAGTTCATCGATTTGCTCTCCGCTGACCACCACGCGATGGACGACGAGTTCTACCAGCGGTTGGGAGAGCATTTCACTGCCGCCCAGATCGTCGAGCTCGGATTCACCTGCGCGGGGGTGATGGGACTGCATCGCTTCATCCACACCCTCGACGTCTACGGCCAGTCACGTCCCGTTATCGACTACTCCCCCGACCAGGTCGACTCGGCTCGTCAGCAAGAGCCGCGCTGATCTCTTCGGGTGTAAGGCCGAGGCCGCCCAGACAGAAGCGTTGTGCGCGATCCCGGATTTGATGGGGATCGCGCGCTGACGTCGCCCAGTGCCGTTCGACATTGGCCCACACCACCCCGTGGATGGACAATGCTTCACCGTCGGGGTCGATCTCGCGGAAGGTCCCCAGATCCCTTCCGCGCGTGAGCTGTTCGACCAGTGGCCGCAGGATCTCGCGATAGGCGGGCGCGACGAGTTCGGGCGCCACGAACATCTGAGTCTGCGCCTCGAGAGACAGCTGGCGCAGATCGGAACGGATCTGCTGATTGAAAGCGATATCCAATCGGCCGTCGATCCAGGCCGCCACCGCGCGTACCGGGTCGCGGCCAGTCATCCGTTGTTCGAGTCGCGACATTTCGGTGTGCGCCATCTCGAGGAACACCGCCGCAATCAGCTGGTCCTTGGAGTCGAAATGGCGATAGAAGGCCCGGGTACCCAGCTGTGTTTTGCTGAGCACTCGGCCTACCGACAGCGCCTGAACTCCTTCGGAGCGAAGGACTTCGGTGGCAGCGGCTACGAACGCGGCGCGAACCTGCGGATCTGGTGCGACCTTTTTGCGCCCGCCGGTCCGGCCGACCTCGGCCTGATCAGGCAGACGCATCGTAGGTGGCGATGTAGTCACCGAAGGCCTCGTGCACCTGTTCCGTGGTCAACCCGTAGTCGCCCAGCTCGTACGTGTGGGTGCCGTGCTGACCGGGCTTGTGCCCGTCTGCCCAATCCTGCACTCGCGCTCGCGCCGAGTCGGTGAATGTGAGACCGAGCTTTTCGTAGCTGCGGGCAATCGTGTTGATGGGGTTGGTTTGCAGGTCGGCAAAGGACACGTCCACAAAACGGTCGTCGCCGAATTTCTTGCGGAAGTCCATCGCACGACGCATGCCCTCGGCCCACCAGGCCAGTTGTTCAGCCCCAAGCTCTTCAGGATCCCGATGATCGCTGCTCCAGGTCCGGACATATGCGATCAGACTGCAGACCGATCCAAGCACCTTTGCCGGATCCCGATGGCTCCACAGGAATTTGGCGTTCGGATACGCCTCGACAAAAGATTCGAGTGCGAACATGTGCACCGGCGTCCGCAGGTGCCACAGACTTGGCTTGCAGTGCCACTGCAGCAGTTTCAACACATCGCGGTGAAAGGTGTAGGTCTCGCGCATGTCGCTTTGCAGCAGCCATTCGACGTATCCCGGAACCCGCACCACTCCGTCGAAGTGGAAGGTGCGGAAGCTCATGCCCATCAGGTCTTGGCATTCCGTCGCGGATTCGGCGTCGAAACTGTTCATGGTCCGAAATTCGGGAAACATCTGGTCGATCATCGCGATGCCCTCGGCGCATTGCGCGATGCGCGGGTCGTTGTGCTGGGTGGCGGCCTCGGGTGGCGGGGTCGGCGCCTGGGATTCCCAGGTACGCAACGATCTCAATTGTGGGTCGGCAGAGACCAATTGGCCCAGCGCGGTGGTCCCCGTGCGCGGTAGACCCAGGACCACGATCGGACCGTCGACTACCTCATCGCCGATCTCGGGATGCTGCTTGTAGGTCTCGATGATCTTCAAGCGCTGGATCAGAGCGTTGCTGATGGTCGCGTGCTGCATGACCCGGCCGAGATCGTTGAGGTCGGCTTCGGTGTTCAGCGCGGCGACGGTCCGCTCGAGACCTTCGCGGTAATAGACCGAGCCGAAATCGTCGAGGCCAGTGGCGGCGCGGGCACCGTCTTCGAGATCGTCAGCGGAGAAACTCACCGGTAGAACCTTTCGTAGACGGCGTGGCGCCGGGCTTCGATCACCCGGGCGCGTTCGTCGGGGGTGGTCATGGTGGTGTCGGCAGGCAATAACGACAGGACTTCGTCGATCTTCACCGCACGCACGGTGGGTACCGGCGCGGTTTCGGTTCGCACACAACGCAATAGCATCGCGCCGTTGCTGTGACCCGCGGTGTCCAGCCAGTTCGCCACCCCAGGATCCGTCGCACTGAGGACGGCACGGAAGATCCCGTCGGAGTCGATCACCGCCTGATGTCCGTTGAGACTGGACTGATGGCGTCCGTAGTGAATCGTCTCCAACCACGGATTGCCCAGCGAGATGCTCCAATAGACACCCTCGGGTGGCTCTACCTCGAGGATCAGCGCTTCATCCGGCGACAAGTCGAATCGTCCGATGACAGGCCGGTTTTCGGCTGCCGCACCCATGTCACTCATGTCCATCGGCGGTATGAAGCCGTTGGCCGGTGGCATGGCGCCGAAGTCGAGGAAGAATTTCAGGTTGTCATAGACGAAGTCGCCCAGCGCATGCAGCTGACGCGACACCGACACATCCAATTCGACAGAACGGGCCGACGGTGCCACTTCATCGCCGATGCGCTCGATATGCAATGACGCGGCAACCTCGCTGTCCCAGTCATAGAAGAAGTTTCGCACCGTCAGCGTCGGATGGTCGCCCGCCAGCCGCAGCCAGTTACCGCCGTGCTCGTCGGCGGACAAGATCGCTTCGAAGTTCCCGTCGGCATCGACCTCGAGCTCGTCGACGAGGCAATTGGCGGTCGCGGCGATTCCGTCCATCGTCTGCAGGCCGACGTATCGGGCAGTGCCCCGGCTGCCGTAGATGCGATACGTCTCGCCCGCGCGCAGGCTCGCATTCAGGTACACACAGTCGGGACATTCCAGCCCCCAGGTGACGATGTCGTCCATACTGGCCCGGTTGACGGCGAGAACCGGGTCCGGATCGGCCCGCAGCGCCATGTCCGTGCCGACCGCCAACAGCACCAGCAGATGGCGCATCCCTGACCCGTAGTCGAGGCGATTCTTGTTGACCGGTGCCGACCGTACGAGTTCCTCGGCCGCGGTCAGCCGCTCCTGCAGATGCGCCCACGCCTCCGGAAGGTCGGCGCCCCCGCCGTCACCTGGCGACAGTGCCGCTTCCGCGATCGAGTGTGGCAGCCATGCCATCGTCTGTTTCCAGGCCGGTACGGCCTTGTCACCGACGTCATCGGCCACGTTTGCCCTCCAGCCAAGTCAGCACCGCGCTGAATTGAAAATGATGTTTTCAATTGACTAGTTGGTACCACGCACGCGGTACGACCGTCAACCAATCGGGCTTGGCACTCCGGATCGGGGCCGGCGTTAGTCGCTACGCCGCCTGAGCGCAGCTGCCCAGTCGCGCGGCACTCGACCGCGAGGGCCGGGGACCGTCTGGTCCGCGGGACGGCATTCCGGTGGGGCAAGTTCGGGGCCGTCGTAGTAGTCGTTGGTCTCGTAATTCCAGAACCAGTCCTCGCCCGGTTCGAACGACCGGATGATCGGGTGTCCGGTCTCTCGCCAGTGTTGCGTTGCGTGCCGGGACAGCGAATCGTCGCAGCAACCGACGTGTCCGCAGGCCGCGCAGCGCCGCAGGTGCACCCACCAACCACCGGTGGCGTCACACTCGCTACAGCCATTACCCCCGGGTGGCACCGATGGGTCGACCTCAGCAGCCATAGCGAACCCAGCTACTCCCACTCGATGGTGCCCGGCGGCTTGCTGGTGACATCCAGCACCACGCGGTTGACCTCGGCCACCTCGTTGGTGATCCGGGTCGAGATTCGCTCCAGCACGTCGTAGGGCACCCGGGTCCAGTCGGCGGTCATGGCGTCCTCGCTGGATACCGGCCGCAGCACGATCGGATGCCCGTAGGTCCGGCCGTCCCCCTGGACGCCCACCGACCGGACGTCGGCGAGCAGCACCACCGGGCACTGCCAGATCTGCTGGTCCAAGCCGGCCGCGGTCAATTCCTCGCGTGCGATCGAGTCGGCACGACGCAGTGTCGCCAGTCGGGCCGCGGTGACTTCACCGACGATGCGGATCGCCAGGCCCGGACCCGGGAACGGCTGGCGCGCAACGATTTCCTCGGGCAGACCCAACTCCCGTCCGACCGCACGCACTTCGTCTTTGAACAGCAGTCGCAGCGGTTCGACGAGCACGAACTTCAGATCGTCGGGCAGGCCGCCGACGTTGTGATGGCTCTTGATGTTGGCCGCGCCGGTACCACCTCCGGACTCCACCACGTCGGGATACAGCGTTCCCTGCACCAGGAACTCGGTCTCGTTGTCGTTGTCCCCCAGCGCATCCCGGACGGCACCCTCGAACGCCCGGATGAATTGGCGTCCGATGATCTTGCGCTTGCCCTCGGGGTTGGTCACCCCGGACAGCGCCTCGAGGAAGGTCGCCTCGGCGTCGACGGTCACCAGGTTGGCGCCGGTGGCGGCGACGAAGTCGCGCTGCACCTGGGCGCGCTCGCCGGCGCGTAGCAACCCGTGGTCGACGAACACGCACGTCAGCCGGTCCCCGATCGCGCGTTGCACCAGCGCCGCGGCCACGGCCGAATCGACCCCGCCGGACAGCCCGCAGATCGCGTGGCCGTCGCCGACCTGGTTGCGAACCTGTTCGACCAGGGCCTCGGCGATGCCGGCCGGTGTCCAGTCCGGCGCGATACCGGCGAACTCATGCAGAAACCGCGTCAGCACCTGTTGTCCGTGCGGGCTGTGCAACACCTCCGGGTGATACTGCACGCCGGCCAACCGCCGCGACCGGTTCTCGAAACCGGCCACCGGGGCGCCGGCGCTGGTGGCGATCACCTCGAAGCCATCCGGCGCGGAGGTGACGGCGTCGCCGTGACTCATCCACACCGGCTGGGTGTCGGGAAGATCCGAATGCAGTTCGCCGCCAACGACTTTTAGCTCAGTCCGGCCGTACTCGCTGGTGCCGGTGCGGGCGACCGTACCGCCGAGCGCCTGCGCCATCGCCTGGAATCCGTAGCAGATGCCGAACACCGGCACGTCCAGGTCGAACAACGCCGGGTCCAGCTGCGGCGCGCCGTCGGCATACACGCTGGCCGGACCGCCGGACAACACCACCGCCAGCGGATCGCGAGCCTTGATCTCGTCGACCGACGCCGTGTGTGGAATCACCTCGGAGAACACCCGCGCCTCCCGCACCCGGCGAGCGATCAACTGGGCATATTGCGCGCCGTAATCGACGACCAACACGGGACGGGGCGATGCGGACTCCACCGGCACAGTCTAGAGGCGCACCACCAGACGGCCGGCGCTTGACGTGGGTGTAGTCGTATGTCTACACTTCGTCACATGCGACTGTAGTCGAATGACTACACTCAAGGTTTGAAAGGACCTCCCATGGCAATGACCGTGACCCAGTTGTGCAGCCGTATCGGCGCCCGTATCGACGGTGTACAGCTGTCCGGCGATCTCGACGCCGGCACCGTCGCCGACATCCGAAAAGCGTTGCTGCGGCACAAGGTGATCTTCTTCCGCGACCAGCACCACCTGGACGACGCCGGGCAGCACGCGTTCGCCGCGCGCATCGGAACGCCCATCGCCCACCCCGCTGTGCAGCAGGAGAACATGCCGGTCATCACACCGATCAACTCCGAGTACGGCAAGGCGAATCGCTGGCACACCGACGTCACGTTCGTTGCGAACTATCCGGCCGCGTCGGTTTTGCGCGCGGTCACCCTGCCGAGCTACGGCGGATCGACGCTGTGGACCAACACCGCCGCGGCATACGACGAGCTGCCCGACGCACTGAAACACCTCGCCGAGAATCTCTGGGCGTTGCACAGCAACCGGTTCGACTACATCGCGCCACCCGAGGCGCAGACCGACGCCCAGATGTCACACCGGGCCCGGTTCGAGAAGATCGACTTTCGCACCGAGCATCCCGTGGTCCGGGTCCACCCCGAGACGGGCGAACGCACTCTGGTGGCCGGCGACTTCGTTCGCGGATTCGTCGGGCTGGACAATTACGAGTCGCAGACCCTGCTCGAGTTACTGCAACGCCGAATCACCATGCCGGAGAACACCGTTCGATGGAACTGGGAACCCGGCGACGTCGCCATCTGGGACAACCGGGCCACCCAGCACCGGGCCGTCGACGACTACGACGACCAGTACCGGCTGATGAACCGCGTCACCGTGGCCGGTGACGTGCCCGTCGACATCCACGGCCAACACAGTCGAGTGATCAGCGGTGCTCCACTGCGGGCGGTGGAAAACGTCGCGAGCTAGTGGTGAGTGCCCGCTCACCGCGGCCACCGGGTCCAGGTACGGTCACGCCCATGACCTCGCCTGACGCCAGCACTCGCGACCGCCTGCTGGATGCGGCCATGGCGTTGTTCGCCCGCCAGGGATATGCCGCAACGTCCATCGCCGACATTCAGCAGGCCTGCGGCCTGTCACCCGGATCGGGCGCCCTCTACAAGCATTTCCCGTCGAAGAAGGCGCTGCTGAAGGAGGCGACCCGGCGGCAGGTGCAGCAGATGGGCGCCATGCGCGACGACTTCTACCGGTCGCGCCCCACTGACACCCAGGGGGCGCTGCGACAGGGCGCCGAGCAGATCTGGGCCAGCGTCGAGTACAACGCCCAGTTGCTCCGGGTGATGTTCCGCGAGCCCGAGGCGATCGAGGACATGATCGACGAGCTGTGGTCCGCGGCGACCACCACTGCCTACCAACGAGTGGGCCGAGGTCTGAGCGCCGCCAAGAAAGCCGGCGCCGCACAGTCCGCCGACCCCGAAGCGACCGCCACCGTGCTAGTGGCAGCGCTGGCCTACCTGCCGATCGCACAGTTACTGGTCGGGCGTACGCCGGGCGACATCGATGCCGAGCGGTTCCGCGAGGCGTGGCTCCGGTTGGCCGAAGGCGTCTTCGCCGGCACACCGCCGACCTGACGGCTCGACGCAAGGTCGGGTAACCGAACAGCGGGAAAACAGCCGGCAGTCCGGATCACCTGGCGAACCGGCATCGGGCATGGTGAGGTGGTAATGCTCACGGCATACACCACCCCCTGACCGAGGTCGTCCTAGAAGGGAGCCCCGCCGTGCTGGGTCTACCGGAAGCCGTGCACGCCTGCCTGTTCGATCTCGACGGCGTGCTCACCGATACCGCAAGCGTGCACACCAAGGCCTGGAAGGTGATGTTCGATACCTTCCTGAAGCAGCGCGCCGAGCAGAGCGGCCAGCCGTTTGTGCCGTTCGACCCGGTTGAGGACTACCTGAAGTACGTCGACGGCAAGAAGCGCGAAGACGGTGTGCGCTCGTTCCTGGCCAGCCGCGGCATCGAACTGCCCGACGGCGACCCCGACGACTCCGGCGACAAGGACACCGTCTACGGACTGGGCACCCGCAAGAACGACGCCTTCCAGGAAACGCTCGAGAAGGACGGTGTCGAGGTGTTCGAGGGCTCGCGCCGCTACCTGGAGAAGGTGGCGGCCGCAGGACTGGCCACCGCGGTGGTGTCGTCGAGCGCCAACACCCGCCAGGTCCTGGAGATCACCGGGCTGGATAAATTCATCCAGCAGCGGGTCGACGGTGTGACGCTGCGCGAGGAGCACATCGCGGGCAAACCAGCGCCGGATTCCTACCTGCATGCCGCCGAACTGCTGAACGTGGAACCCAGTGCGGCAGCGGTTTTCGAGGACGCCCTGTCCGGCGTCGAATCCGGCCGTGCGGGTAATTTTTACGTGGTCGGCGTCGACCGGGTCGGGCAGGCCGACGAATTACGCAGCCACGGTGCCGATGTCGTGGTCAAAGACCTCGGCGAACTACTTTGAGGAGGCCACGATGAGCCCGGAGAGCACCTTCCCCGTCGAGCCCTGGCATGTCCGCGAGACCCATCTGGATCTCAACGTGCTGGCGCAGTCGGAGTCGCTGTTCGCACTGTCGAACGGGCACATCGGAATTCGCGGCAACCTCGATGAGGGCGAGCCGCACGGCCTGCCTGGCACGTATCTCAACTCGTTCTACGAGGTGCGGCCGCTGCCGTATGCCGAAGCGGGATTCGGCTATCCGGAGGCCGGCCAGACCGTCGTCGACGTCACCAACGGCAAGATCCTGCGCCTGCTGGTCGACGACGAGCCGTTCGACGTTCGCTACGGCAAGCTGATCAGTCACGAGCGGGTGCTCGACCTACGGGCCGGCACACTGACCCGTGATGCCCATTGGCAGTCGCCGGTCGGCAAGCAGATCAAGGTGACCTCGACCCGGCTGGTGTCACTCTCTCAGCGCAGCGTCGTCGCCATCGAGTACGTCGTCGAGGCGGTCGACCAATTCGTCCGTGTCACAGTGCAATCGGAGCTGGTCGCCAACGAGGACCAGCCCACGACCTCGGGCGATCCGCGCGTCTCGGCCATCCTCGATCGACCGCTGGAGGCCGTCCAGCACGAGGACACTGCATGCGGCGCGCTGCTGATGCACAAGACCCGCGCCAGTGCATTGATGATGGCCGCGGCAATGGACCACGAAATCGAGGTCGAAGGCCGGCACGAGATCAGCAATGACGCGGGCGACGATCTCGCTCGAACGACCGTGATCTGCGGACTACGGCCCGGCCAGAAGTTGCGAATCGTCAAATACATCGCCTATGGCTGGTCGAGCCAGCGGTCCCGGCCGGCCCTGCGCGACCAGGCTGCCGCCGCCTTGCACAGCGCGCGGTACAGCGGCTGGCAAGGTCTGGTGGATGCCCAGCGCAAGATTCTCGACGACTTCTGGGACGGCGCCGACGTCGAGGTCGAGGGCGATCCGATCTGTCAGCAGGCGGTCCGGTTTGGGCTCTTCCACCTGCTTCAGGCGAGCGCGCGGGCCGAAGGACGCGGCATCGCCAGCAAGGGATTGACCGGCACCGGCTACGACGGCCACGTCTTCTGGGACACCGACGGCTTCGTCCTTCCGGTGCTGACTTACACCTTGCCGCATGCGGCCGCCGACGCATTGCGTTGGCGCGCTTCGACTTTGGATCTCGCCAAGGAGCGGGCCGGGCAGCTGGACCTCAAGGGTGCGGCCTACCCGTGGCGCACGATTCGCGGCCAGGAGTGTTCGGCTTACTGGCCTGCTGGGACCGCCGCGTGGCATATCAACGCCGACATCGCGATGGCTTTCGAACGCTATCGGGTTGTCACCGGCGATGAGTCGTTGGAGCTGGACTGCGGGCTGGAGGTGCTCATCGAGACGGCCCGGCTGTGGCATTCCCTGGGCCATCACGATCGTCACGGCGTGTGGCATTTGGACGGGGTCACCGGTCCCGACGAGTACACCGCGATCGTGCGGGACAACGTCTTCACCAACATGATGGCGGCACACAACCTTCGGGTCGCTGCCGACGCGTGCGCGCGGCACTCCGAGACCGCCCGCGACTTGGGCGTCACCACCGATGAGACCGCGGCCTGGCGTGACGCCGCGGACGCCGCACACATTCCCTTCGACGAAGAGCTGGGCGTGCACCCGCAATCAGAGGGGTTCACCACCTACGCCGAATGGGATTTCGACACGAGAAACAAATACCCGCTGCTCCTGCACGAGCCCTACGCGTTGCTGTACTCGGCTCAGGTGGTCAAGCAAACCGACTTGGTGCTCGCGATGTATTGGCAGAGCCACAAATTCAGCGACGAGCAGAAGGCGCGCAACGTCGACTACTACGAGCGACGCACGGTGCGCGACTCGTCGTTGTCGGCCTGCACCCAGGCGGTGATGTGCGCCAACGTCGGGCATGTCGAGCTGGCACACGATTACGCCTATGAGGCCGCGCTGGTCGACCTGCGCGATCTACACCACAACACCAAGGACGGATTGCACATGGCGTCGTTGGCCGGCGCCTGGACCGCGCTGGTCGCCGGCTTCGGTGGCCTGCGCGATGACGAGGGGGTGCTGTACCTCGACCCGTATCTGCCCGAGAGCATCTCACGACTGCGATTTCGGTTGCGCTGGCGCGAATTCCGGCTGACCGTGGACGTCGTCCACGACGAGGTGACCTACACGCTGCGCGACGGACCCGACGCCGGCTTGACCATCCGGCACGCCGGAGAGGACATCGTGCTGTCCACCACCGAGCCGACGACGATCACGTTGGTCAAGCGTGAGCCGCTGCTGCCTACACCGCAGCAACCACCGGGACGCGCCCCCCTCAGTCGGGACGCATACCGGTCGGTCAACCAGCTGAGCTTCGAGTGATGCGCTCCTCAGCATCGCTGCGCTCTGCATCGTCGCCGCCGGGGCTCTCCTGCTGAGCCACCGCACTGATCGATTCGATCGGCAGCCAGCGCAGCGCGCCCGGCGCTGACTCAGGCACCACCGGGTAGGCCGGGGCGATCGGGTCGAGCCGACGGTAGGCCTCGCCCTGCTCGGGGCGAATGTCGTTCTCGCCCTTGTTCGGCCACAGCGACGCGGCCCGTTCGGCCTGCGCGGTGATCGACAGCGACGGATTGACGCCGAGGTTGGCCGAGATCGCGGCGCCGTCGACCACGGACAGTGTCGGGTAGCCGTAGGCGCGGTGATAAGGGTCGATGACGCCGGCCTCGCGGCTGTCGCCGATCGCGGCACCGCCGAGGAAGTGTGCGGTCAGCGGGATGTTGAAGAGCTCGCCCCAGGTTCCGCCCGCGACGCCATCGATTTTTTCGGCGATGCGGCGGGTGGCCTCGTTGCCGGCCGGGATCCAGCTCGGATTCGGCACACCGTGGCCCTGCTTGCTGACATAGCGACGTCGACCCAGCTTGCCGCGTTTGGTGTAAGTCGTGATCGAGTTGTCCAGGTTCTGCATCACCAACGAGATCATCGTGCGCTCACTCCAGCGCCGCGGGTTGAGCAGTCGCAGTGTGCCGCGCGGGTCCTCGCCGGCGTTGATCATCAGCTGCCGCCACCGCGGCACGTCGCTGCCGTCGGGACCGGGGCCGTCGGTCATCAGCGTCTGCAGCAAACCCATTGCGTTGGAACCTTTTCCGTAGCGGCAGGGCTCGATGTGAGTGTCCGACGTCGGGTGGATGGACGATGTGATCGCCACCCCGTGGGTCAGATCCAGATCGGGGCTGACCTTGAGGCGGCCCGCGCCGACGATGGATTCGGAGTTGGTGCGGGTCAGCTCACCCAGGCGTTCGGAGAGTTCGGGCAACTTGCCTTTGTCGCGCATCTTGAAGAGAAGATGTTGCGTCCCCCACGTGCCCGCGGCCAGCACCAGGTGCTTGGCGGTGAAAGTGCGCTTCTTGCGGCGCAGGGCGCGGCCGGTGCGGGCGGTACGGATCTCCCAGATGCCATCTGCGCGTTGCTCGAAACCGGTGACCGTGGTCATCGGAATCACTTCTGCGCCATTGGATTCGGCCAGACCCAGGTAGTTCTTCACCAGGGTGTTCTTGGCGCCGAAGCGGCAGCCCGTCATGCAGCTGCCGCATTCCAGGCAGCCGGTGCGGTCCGGGCCGGCACCGCCGAAGTACGGATCGGGCACCGTCTGGCCAGGCGTCTTTTCCCCGTCGGGCCCGAAGAACACCCCAACCGGGGTCTGCACGAAAGTGTCACCGCAGCCCATGTCGTCGGCGACCTCTTTGAGAATGCGGTCGGCGTCGGTGAAGGTCGGGTTGGTGACCACGCCGAGCATGCGCTTGGCCTGCTCGTAGTGCGGCAACAGTTCTGATCGCCAGTCGGTGATGTGCGACCACTGCCGGTCTTTGAAGAACGGGTCCGAGGGCACGTACAGCGTGTTCGCGTAGTTCAGCGATCCACCGCCGACGCCCGACCCGGCCAGGATCATCACGTTGCGCAGTAGATGGATGCGCTGGATGCCGTACATGCCGAGTTTGGGGGCCCACAGGAATTTGCGGAGGTTCCAGGAAGTCTTGGCGAAATCCTCGTCGGAGAAGCGCCGACCGGCCTCGAGGACACCGACGCGGTAGCCCTTCTCGGTCAGCCGCAGCGCGGTGACGCTGCCGCCAAAACCCGAACCGATGATCAGGACGTCGTAGTCAGGTTCCACTGTCCCAGTATGTACTTACCGGCCGGTAATGAGCTAGAAAACGAGGTCAGCTGACCTGTCAGCTGCCGACGGTCAAGCCGACCTTCTGGAATTCCTTCAGGTCGCAGTAGCCCGATTTGGCCATCGAGCGGCGCAGGCCGCCGACCAGGTTCAGCGAGCCGAACGGGTCGTCGGACGGCCCGTTGAGGACCTGGTTCAGCGACAGCCGCTCGCCGGCCGCGATCTGCAGCAGGGCACCGCGGGGCAGCGACGGGTGGGCGGCCGCGGACGGCCAGTACCAGCCCTCGCCCTGCGCCTCGACGGCCTCGGCGAGCGGGGTGCCGAGCACCACCGCGTCGGCACCGCAGGCGATGGCCTTGGCGAGATCTCCGGAGGTGTGGATGTCCCCGTCGGCCAGCACGTGCACGTAACGGCCGCCGGTTTCGTCGAGGTATTCGCGGCGGGCCGCGGCGGCGTCCGCGATCGCGGTGGCCATCGGCACACTGATCCCGAGGACTTCGTCGCTGGTGGTCACGCCGCTGGTCGAGCCGTAACCGACGATGACGCCCGCCGCGCCGGTGCGCATCAGGTGCAGTGCGCTGCGGTGGTCGATCACCCCGCCCGCCACTACCGGAACGTCCAGCTCGGAGATGAAGGTCTTCAGGTTCAGCGGCTCGCCATGGCTGTCGACCCGTTCGGCGGAGACGATGGTGCCCTGGATGACCAGCAGGTCGATGCCGGCCGACACCAGCACAGGGGTCAGCGCCTGGGCGCTTTGCGGGCTCACCCGGACCGCGGTGGTGACCCCGGCGTCGCGGATGCGGGCCACCGCAGCACCCAGCAGCTCGGGGTCCAGCGGCGCGGAGTGGAACTGTTGGAGCAGCCGCACGGCCGCCGACGGTTCGGGTTCTTTGGCGGCCGCCTCGATGACTTGGGCGACTTTGGCTTCCACGTCCGCGTGGCGGCCGATCAGCCCCTCGCCGTTGAGCACAGCGAGGCCGCCGAGCCGGCCGAGTTCGATCGCGAACTCCGGCGACACCAGCGCGTCGGTCGGATGAGCCACGATGGGGATCTCGAAACGGTAGGCGTCGAGCTGCCAGGCCGTCGTGACGTCCTGCGACGACCGGGTGCGTCGCGACGGCACGATGTTGATGTCACCGAGTTCGTAAGTGCGCCGGGCGTTTCGGCCCATGCCGATCTCAACCATGTCACGCATGAGAGGTCCTTAGATCAGTTCACCGAGCGTAGTAATTGGGCGCTTCGGCGGTCATCGTGATGTCGTGCGGATGGCTTTCTTTCAAACCCGCCGCAGTGATGCGGACGAACTGCGCCCGCTGCAGTGCCTCGATGGTCTCGGCGCCGGTGTAGCCCATCGCGGCGCGCAATCCACCGGTGAGTTGGTGGATCACCGACGACAGCGGGCCCCGGAACGGTACCCGGCCTTCGATGCCTTCGGGCACCAGCTTGTCCTCGGAGAGCGCGTCGTCCTGGAAGTAGCGGTCCTTCGAGTAGGACTTCCCTAAGCCCCCCGCCGCCCCACGTCCTTGCATGGCCCCCAGCGAGCCCATGCCGCGGTAGCTCTTGTACTGCTTGCCGTTGACGAAGATCAGGTCGCCGGGCGCCTCGCCGGTGCCGGCGAGCAGCGAGCCCAGCATCGCCGTGGATGCGCCCGCCGCCAACGCCTTGGCGATGTCACCGGAATACTGCAGGCCACCGTCGGCGATCACCGGCACACCGGCTGGGGCGCAGACGGCGACCGCCTCGAGGATCGCGGTGATCTGCGGGGCGCCGACACCGGCCACCACGCGGGTGGTGCAGATCGATCCGGGACCGACGCCGACCTTGACCGCGTCCGCACCGGCCTCGACGAGCGCTGCGGCCGCCGAGCGGGTCGCGACGTTGCCACCGACGATCTCGACGCGATCGCCGACTTCACCCTTCAGTTGGCGGACCATGTCGAGCACCAGTCGGTTGTGGGCGTGCGCCGTGTCGACCACCAGGATGTCGGCTCCCGCGTCGGCCAGGGTCATCGCGCGGACCCAGGCGTCATCGCCGACACCGACAGCGGCGGCTACCAGCAAGCGGCCGTCACTGTCCTTGGTCGCCAACGGATGCTGCTCGGTCTTCACGAAGTCTTTGACGGTGATCAGCCCGGTGAGCCGGCCGTGGCCGTCGACGATCGGCAACTTCTCGATCTTGTGCCGGCGCAACAGGCCCAGCGCGGCATCCGCGCTGACGCCCTCCTGAGCGGTGATCAGCGGCGCCTTGGTCATCACCTCGGCGACGTGCTTGGCCTGGTCGACCTCGAATCGCATGTCGCGATTGGTGATGATGCCGACCAGTTGACCCACGTCATCGATGACGGGCAGCCCGGAGATCCGGAACCGGGCGCACATCGCGTCCACCTCGGCCAGCGTGTGGTCCGGTTTGCAAGTCACCGGATCGGTGACCATGCCGGCTTCCGAGCGTTTCACGGTCTCGACCTGTCCGGCCTGCTCGGAGATCGGCAGGTTGCGGTGCAATACCCCGAGTCCACCGGCACGGGCCATGGCGATCGCCATCCGTGACTCGGTCACGGTGTCCATCGCCGAGCTGACCAGCGGCACCTTGAGCCGGATGTTCTTGGTGAGCTGACTCGACGTGTCGGCGGTCGCCGGCACCACGTCGGAGGCAGCAGGAAGCAGCAGAACGTCGTCGAAGGTCAGCCCCAGCATCGCGATCTTCTGCGGATCGTCTCCGCCAGTCGGCACGGGATCCTCCGGGAAGCCACCCACCCGGGGATACGAGGCGACGATCAGGTCGCCGCTACCTTCCAGACGGGACAAGCCAGATGACATAACCGGGGCCCTCCCAATACGAGCGCGGAGTGAGAATGCCATCTTATCGGCTCGGCGTCCGTCTCCTCCGCGCGCCGCGGCGCGGCGCGCGGAGGGGGTACCTCACTAGGCCTGGCCACCGCTGACGACGCGCGCCGTGGGCGGCCTGCGAAAGACCGCGAGATGGCAGCTGGGCTGCGGGGTAGCGCTAGCGTGATGCCCGCCAGGCTGCGTACTGTGGACCCGTGCGCGACTACCTTCCGCCCGGTCTGCCGCCTGACCCCTTTGCCGACGATCCCTGCGATCCGTCGGCGGCGTTGGATGCTGTCGAGCCCGGCCAGCCGCTGGACCCGCAGGAGCGGATGGCGGTCGAGGCCGACCTGGCTGATCTAGCGGTGTACGAAGCCCTGTTGGCGCACAAGGGAATCCGCGGCCTGGTGGTCTGTTGCGACGAGTGTCAACAGGACCACTACCACGACTGGGACATGCTGCGCGCAAATCTGCTTCAGTTGCTGGTCGACGGCACCGTCCGCCCCCACGAGCCGGCCTATGACCCCGAACCCGATTCCTATGTGACCTGGGATTACTGCCGCGGATACGCTGACGCCTCGCTCAACGAGGCGACCACCGACACCGAGGGATTTCACGGCCGCCGCTGAGCGGTTTCTCCTGCTCAACCACCAAACGGATCGGGCGCGACGGTAATCACCGGAGCGTCCGGCGGTATCACCACTACCGAGGATGTCGCGCCGGCAGCCGGTGGACGGGCGTTGCGGCTGACCAACTTGGCGTTCAGCCGATTGACCTTCTCGATGAGCACTTGCTTTCGTCCGCTGTCTTTCACCGTCTGGACGTGCGCACCGACCGCGGCCAATTTGTCGTGGGCCTGATCCCACTGACCCAACGCGATCATTTGCTCAACCTGATCCAGATCGGTCTCGGCCGACACCGCGATCTTGTCGTCGTGCACCGACGCCGGCTCGCCGAAGACCGTCGCGCGCACGCCGTAGAGCGCGTCACCCGGCTTGACCTGCCCCAGCACGGTGCCGACGCCGGCGACACCGAGGACCACCGCGGCGGCCGCGGTTACCAACGTCATCCGGCGCCGAACGCGCCGGCGATCTGCCAGCCCGCGCTCGAGCACCGCCGCGGCGTCGCGTTCCGCGCACAACCCGTGGTTCTCGCGGCCCCGCAGTTCGTCGCGCCAGTCCTCCATCAGCCCGGCCAGCTCGCGATACCCGGCGTCGTCGCCACCGGCGAAGTCGCCCGGCTCCCGGTTGGCCAAGGCGTCGAGGAAACGCGCGCTGCGCGCCACGTCGTGCGGGTGATCGAAGGGTTCAGACATAGTCACGCCCCGCCGCGGCGATCGCGGATTTGAGCCGCGCCAGCGCCCGGTGTTGGGCGACGCGCACCGCTCCGGAGGTACTGCCGACTGCCTGGGCTGTCTCGTCTGCGCTCAGCCCGACCACCACGCGCAAGATCAGGATCTCGCGTTGCTTGTCGGGCAGGACATCGAGCAGCTCGGTCATCCTGGTCACGGAATCGGCGTCGATCGCCGCCTGCTCGGGACCCGGCTCGGTCGACAGGCGTTCCGGAACGGACTCGGTGGGATAGGACTGATCGCGGCCGACGGCGCGGTAGGCATCGGCGACCTTGTGTGCGGCGATGCCGTACACAAACGCCAAGAAGGGGCGGCCGCGGTCACGATAGCGCGGCAACGCCATCACGGCGGCCAAGCAAACCTCCTGCGCCACATCGTCAGCGGATAAACCACTCCGCTCGAATGTGCCGACGCGCGCGCGGCAGTATCGGACCACGATCGGGCGGATCGTCTCCAGGACCTCTCGAAGCGCGTTCCGATCACCTGCGACGGCGTCGGCGACAACCGCGTCGAGACGTTCCTCCTGCGTTGTCATCGTTGGCAACGTCTCCAGCGTTACGAGCCGGGTGGCACCGGGCTCAGTGGGATATCACCTCGACACTAGTGACCCAGCGAAGTTCAGGGTCGCCGCCAGGTTCCACCCCAGTGCTCGACGCGGCGCGCACAGTCGTCGCGGATGTCGCGCAACTCCGCGATCCTGCCTTGTCCATCGGCAAGGTCGACCAGCAGGCAGGCCAGCGCCCAGCGCAACGGGATCAGCCCCAATCCGCCGGTGAGCTCCAGCGCGGCGGCGGCAACGGCCTGCGCACGGTCGAGCGCTCCGACACTGCACAGCGCGGCGGCCAGAACGACCTGGCTTTTGGCCTGGTGCCGCGCTGCGCCCTCGAGAGTGTTCGCGGCCAGTTCAATCGCGACCTCTGCGTTGCGGACCGCGACCCTGCCTTCGCCGCCGGCCATCGCCAACTCGGCAGCGACCCAGGCCCCGCGCACTGCCACCCGGTGCGGTGCTCGTGCCACGAACCGCTCCGCGCGCGCCAGGAGCGTCGCCGAGGCGGCTAGCCGCCCGACCCCCAGCGCATCGGCGGCCAGCCCGGTCAACGCATCGCCGGCCGCCTCGGGGTCATCATCGGCCAGCGCCAACGCCCGACCGTCCCAACCCCGCGCCAGACCGTGCCAGCCCAGCTGGCGGAGAAACGATGCCTGTGCGCTGTGGGCGAGCGAGGCCAGCCGGCCCGAAGGGGTGGCCCGAATCAGCGCCGCGAGGTCGGCACACGCGCTGCCGTAGCGGCCCTGTCCCCCGGCGGCAACCGCCCTTAACCAGTGCCGATGTGGGGTGATTGCGACTGGCAGTGGCCAGCGACCGGGCTGGTCACCGAAGGCGGCAGCCAGCAGGTCCGACTCGCCGGACGAGTCGTAAGAGATATGTATCACGGCGCTCTGCTCGTTAAGACTTGATGGTTTCTGAGTTACACCGGTATTAAATCCAATGTTGATCGCATTTGTTGTGCATGCCGCACGATTCGGCCACACGCTGCGACATTTCTACATACCGTGCGGTCAGCATGCAAACGTCCTTCCAACAAACCACTCGCGTCGATGAACTCGAGGTAAATTCCCAAGCCGCACTTAGGCATTCGGAGGGGTAAAGCATGTTGACGGGAATTCCCTAGCGCCTCTACGTTTGTCGCGACGAGTAGTCACCGCTGACCCGCTCGACCAGAACATGGGCGCGTAGAGAGGGACTTCAATGCCGCAACCGGAGCAACTACCAGGCCCCAATGCAGATATCTGGGACTGGCAATTACAAGGAACTTGCCGCGGCGTGGATTCGTCGGTGTTCTTCCACCCGGACGGCGAGCGTGGCCGGGCGCGGCTGCAGCGTGAGCGCCGGGCTAAAGAAATGTGCCGCAGCTGCCCGGTGATGACTCAGTGCCGCGCACACGCGTTGGACGTGGGCGAGCCGTACGGGATCTGGGGCGGTCTGTCCGAGACCGAGCGCGAATTGCTTCTCAAGCGTGACATCGGCCGGACGCGCAGTATCCGCCGCAGCGCTTGATAGCCGGGACGGGTCGATCTCTTAGAGAATCGACCCGTCCTGCTTGTACTGCTCGATCTTGTCCCAGTCGAGCCCCGCATCGAGCAGGATCTCTTCGGTGTGCTGCCCATGTTCGGGTGCACCGGTCGGCTGAACGTGATGCCCGTCGAACTGCACCGGGTTGGTCGGCAGGATGTAGGACTTGCCGTTCATCGCTTTTACTTCGGGGATGTAGCCGTTGGCGATCACAGCGGGGTCTTCGTGCAACTCGCCCGCCTTCTGCAGGACAGCCCAGGCACCCGATAGCGGCTTGAGTATCTCGCGCCACTGGTCAACGGTCTTGGACGCGAATTCGGCGTCCATGATGTCGATCAGGTCGCCGCGGTTCATGAAGCGGTTGTGGCCGTCGGCGAACCGCTCATCGGTGATCAGATCCGTTCGGCCGATGACCGTCATGAACTCGGGGTAGAACTTGTCGCCCTGCAACATCATCAGCGTGATGAAGCGGTCGTCCTTGGTCTGGTAGTTGCCGACCAGCGGGTTGGGCATGTCACGGTGGGTGAACGTCGGGATCGGGTCACCGCCGTAGAGGTTCGCCGCCGTCACCTGCGGGGTCATCGCCCAGGCCGCGAGGCCGAGCAGCGATACATCGACGATGGAGGTCTCACCGGTCGCCTTGCGTTTGTACAGCGCGGCGGCGATACCGCCGGCGATGGTGAGCCCGCCCATCAGGTCGCCGAACGCCGGGGTCTGCATCACCGGCTCCGGAAGTTCGCGGGTCAGCGCATCGGCGATTCCGCCGCGCGACCAGAAGGAGACGCCGTCATACCCGGGCCGGTCGGCGTCGGGACCGTCTGGGCCGTAACCGGATCCACGAACGTAGACGATGTCGGGGTTGACGGCGCGGATCTGCTCGAGCCCGATACCGAAACGGTCCCGCCGACTCGGCAGATAGCTGGTGAGGAACACGTCGCTGCTCTTGGCGAGTTCGTGGACGACCTCTTGCCCACCCGGGGTGAGCAAGTCGATGCCGATGGATTTCTTTCCGCGGTTGGGCATTTCGATCATGTAGTTGACGGCGGTCGGGCCGCCGGGAATGAGGCCCATGGTGACCAGCCCACGCTGCGGGTCGCCACCTTCGCGCGGCTCGACTTTGATCACGTCGGCGCCCCACTCGGCCAGCACCGCGCCGGCCGCGGGGACGAATGTCCAGGCCGCAACTTCCAGCACGCGGATGCCACTTAGCGGTTTGGCGTCAGTCATTACGAGTCCTCCGTTTTCGACATCATTGTCAACTAGTCGCTGATCAGCCCGTACCGACGGTATGCCGCGCGGATGTCGGTGCGCGCCTGCTCGGGCAACTTGGCTTGGGGCGGACGGGATTCCGGGTACGACCCGATCGGCAGCCCGACCACTGACGCGGCATACTTGAACGCTCCGCCCCAGTGGGTGAAGTAGTCCGGCCGACCGGGATACCGGGTGAACCAGCCCCGCATGTCGAGCTCGAATTGGTCGAGGCCTGATTCCTTGGCGAAATCCATTGCCTCGACCAGCTTGTCGTTCCAGACCATGTCCCAGTATTGGGACAGCGACCGCTTTTCCGCCGTCTCGAAGAGGTAGCCGGTGGTACCGAGCTGCGCCGGGCCGACGATGCCGGATCGCAGCCAACCGGCCCGGTATACCGTCGTATCACATTCCCAGATCACCAGATCCGGCGCGAGCTCGTGCAGCATCCGGCTTTGATGCGGACGGAACGAGCCCTCTTTGGTGGCGCACACCGCGGGAACCTCTTCGACGATTCGGGCGCTTTCCTGCGCGGAGAGCACGTATCCCGAACTCGGTGAGTTGAACATCCCGAGCGCGATGTCGGTGCGGTCCGCGACATATCTGAAGAAGCTCAAAACACCTTCGCCGCCATGCAATTCCATCATCGGGGTCTGGATGTAGACGATGTCGGCGCCGGCGTCCTGTGCGTGCCGGGTCAGCTCGAGGCAGTCTTTGGCCGACAACGCCGCGGTGCACGACTGCACGATCACGTCCGGGTCGATGCTGCGAGCCTCGTCAATCGCGATCTCCAACAACTTCTTTCGCTCAGCGATGGTCAGCGACCAGAATTCTGACACACCGCTCGTCACCCAGAGCATGGGGTGACCGAGGGTGCCGACGCAGTGCCGGACAAGCGTGCGGTAGGCATCCCAGTCGATGTCGTCACCGTCGCGCCCGCTGAACGGGGTGTACAAAGAGTCGCCGATGCCGTGCAACGAGTTGCGCGCCCACTGACGAGCGTCTTTGGCGTTAGCCATCATTCACTCCCTGATTTAGCCGACGACCTCGAAGATCGCCGCGGCTGATGTCACCGCTTTGTCGGCGTTGCCTTCGTCGTGCAGCAGCATGCGCACCCCCACCTTGCCGGAGCCGCCCGCATGAGCAGTGCCGTCCACCCGGAACGGGCCGACCTTGCCGCGCGACATGAACATCACGTGCCAACTGACCACCTGCAGCTTGCGGGTTCCGACCGCGCCGGCGGCCAGATCGATCGCGGCCGTCTCGAGCACCACGTGTTGCGGGCCGATGTGCAGCGCCGCATCCGGAGAGGCAAGTTCGACGCTGAGTGCCGGCAACTGCCAATGGTCGTCGGGGCGTTTGGATGCGCCGAAGGCCTGCCACAGCGGCGGCAGGTCGGCCGAATCCTCGATCACCAACTCGGTGCCCGAAACATCCATCTTACCAAGGCCTTCCGGCGGGATACCGATGATCGCGCCTTGACCTTCGTTGAAGGCGATGACCCGGTCGGGGTTGTCGGCGTCGACGATCTTGCATCGCCCGTAGCCCATCATCCGCCCCTGGTGGACGTTGCCCGAGTCGACGATCTCGACCCGCTTCACGTCGTATCCGGGGTCGACGATCTGCACCGAGCCGATCACCGGGTTGGGCACGGCGACCATGTCGGTCTGACATCCCTCCGGCGAGGCGATGGCCAACGGCGCCACCATGATTCCACCCGCCTCGTTGCGCATATCGCGGCGGATGACGACGGTGTCATCGGTGTCGCCGATGTTCATCGACGAATGATTGCGGCCGATGTAGCGATAGCTCAGCAGCCCCGTCCAACGCCGATGCAGCTCGTCCCGGTAGGCGTCGGCGTCGCCCATGAATTCCCGGATGTCACGCAGTGGCCCGGTCAATCGCGTCGTCCCTCCTGAGCGGAAACTTGAGCAGACGCTCAGCTAGGACTTTACGGCTGCCCCTGTCAATGTAAAGGCGATATCGGCGATTACTGCGGATCGAACAGCACCGGCACCGAGGTCGGCGACCGGAACACCTGCCCGCGGACGTGCGGGTCGTCGGCCTCGGGATCGAGCCGCAGGTTGGGCAGTCGATCCAGTAGCAGGTTGATGGCGGTGCGCATCTCCAACCGCGCCAAGTGCATGCCGAGGCAGACGTGGACCCCATGGCCCCAGCCCAGATTCGCCTTGGCCTGCCGGTGGATGTTGAAGGTGTCGGGATCCTCGTAGCGGTCCTCTTGCCGGTTCGCGGCGCCCAGCATCGGCATCACCGTGCAGCCGGCCGGGATCTTGACCCCGCCGAGTTCGGTGTCGCAGGTTGTGACCCGGGTGATGGTCAGCAGCGGCGGCTCCCACCGCACACCCTCCTCGATCGCCTGCGGAATCAGCGAGCGGTCCGCGCGGATCGCGTCCAACTGCTCCGGGTCGGACAGCAGTCCCAGCAGCAGGCTGCCCAGCGAGCGGTAGGTGGTCTCGACGCCGGCGGGCAGCAACAGCCGCAGGAACGAGAAGATCTCCTCGTTGGTCAGCTTCTCCCCGTCGATCTCGGCGGCACCGAGCGCGCTGATCAAATCGTCCTTGGGCTCGGCGCGACGTGCTTCCAGGATCGGCTCGAAATATTCGCAGAGCGCGGCCGAGGCCGCCAGCCCGCGTTCGGGGTTCATCAGCCAGCTCAGCAGCGAGATCGACCAGCGCTGGAACTGCGGATAGTCCTTTTCCGGCAAGCCCAGCAGCCCCGCGATGATCTGGCTGGGGTAGTCGAACGTGAATTCCTTGACCAGGTCCGCCTTGCCGTTGGCCGCGAAGTTGTCGATCAGCCCGTTCGCCACCCGGCCGATCAGCTCGTCCTGCCACTTCGCCATGGCCTTCTGGGAGAACGCTTTCGACACCAGCGAACGCAGCCGACCGTGGATCGGTTCGTCCATGCCGAGCATCACGCCCTCGCCGAGCACCGGGCCGAACGCCGCAATGACGGCCGCCGAGGAGAACGTCTCGTTGTCGCGCAGCATCTGCTGGACGTCCTCGTGGCGATACACGATGAACATCGGCAGCGACTCATCGTGGGGAAGCGCTCCCGAGATGTCGAGTCGCTGCACCGGCTCCTCGCGACGCAGCCGCGCCAGCTCGGTGTACGGGTCACGCACATCCCCGGAGATCGCGTCATCGAACGCGCCGAAGTCGTCGAGGTCGTCGAAAAGTTGTTCCATCCCTACCTACTCCTCATGTTTTAGTACGCTTGGCCGCCAGCGCCACCAGACGCTGCATGACCGGCGCGGGGATGATCTTCGCGGCGAACACCATCCCCTTCTGGGCTGTCGTCAAGGGCCACGCGCCGTTGCGCATCGACCCCTGTTTGGGTATGCCGAGAACGATCCGGGACATGTGATGCATCCCGATGGCCGGAAGAATCCTGCTGGATACCAACAACATCGACGCGTCCGGTCCGACGCCATGTCGGTGGAACGATCCGCGGTCTTCCAGTGCCTTGAGCAGTCCGTCGGTGAATCGCTCGGGTGGCCTGGCGAGACGCATCGCGAACCGCCCGCGGCTGTTCATCGTGTTGTGCAGGCGGGCATAGGGACCTTCGAAGTTCCGATCGTCGATCGTGCCCGCATCGGTGATGATGTCGGTGTCGTAGGTTCCGGTAACCAGGATGGTGACACCGAGACCGAACGGCGCGATCTCGATCGCCATCGACTCACCCCAGCGCTCCATGGCGCCCTTGGCCGCCGAATAGGGCGCGGTAGCGGGCTGACCGCGCACCCCTGCCGCACTGGATACCAGCAGGATGCGCCCTTCACCCGCCGCGCGCATCGACGGCAGCAGCGCCTGAGTCAGCGCGACCGGACCCAAGACGCTGGTGGCAAACATCCTCTGCCACAACGCCATATCGGTCTCTTCCACCATGCCGGCTGCGGATATTCCCGCGTTGTGTACCAGCGCATAGGGTGCGCCGACAGCTTCTTCGATCGCCTTGGCCGCCGCGGCGATCGACCCGGCGTCCAACAGATCGAGCTGCACACCGATCAGCCGGTCGTCATCGGCGCCCGCGCCCGCCTCGTCGCGAAGCGGCGGAAGCCCCCGGTCGGGTTCGCGCATGGCCGCGACCACCCGCCACCCCTCGCGGTAGAGGCGCACAGCCGATGCGAACCCGAGGCCACGAGACGCGCCGGTGACGACGACGCGTGCGCGGCTCAGCCATTCTTGCTCGCGCAAGCGCCCTGGCCCGGTGGCGGTGCTTCGACATGCGGCCGGCCATTCGGCTCGCCGCTCGCCCACGTCGACCAGATGCCCACCGAATATGGGCCCTTCGCTCCGGCCTTTTCGTAGAACCCTTGCGGGTCATACACTTTGGCTTCCGGATAGGGCCACGGGCAGGCCACCGAGGTAGCGGCATGGCTGACCTTGATGACCCAGAACCAGGCGCCGTAGGCGAAGTAGGACACGTTGATGATCGCGAACATCACCAGAAAAGTGCCCAGCACCGGTCGCGCCGGGAACAACTTCGCCTTAGCCGCAAGCTTTTCCGCCACCGACTTACCGGTGTCGTCGCGGTAGCAGAGAATCGCGGCCGGCACCATCACGAAGCACACCGAGAACGATTCCCAAATCAGCGGGAACTGGAACGTGGTGCCGGTAAAGATCGAGCCCCACGGGATCACCTGCGAGTAGATGTACATGCCCCAGTGGACGAGGATGTTCTCCAGGAACGCGTCGAAGACGAAGCCGATCACCAGGGCCAGCAGACCCGAGGCTGACCAAGCGGTGCCGCGAAACGTAGCTAGTAGGACCGTATTTCGCCTGCAGTTTGCGCAGGATCCAGACCCCCGGGAAGTAGGGGCCGAAGTAGAACATCACGTAGCCGAACACCACGAACGGTTCGACGGTCGGCGACAGCGACACCAGCGGCCAGGACTCCGGCCAATGGATCAGGTCGGGGTTGTAGACCGCGAACGGTGACCAGTTCATGATCGGGTCCTGCCACACGATCAGCGTGGTGCACAAGAACATCAGCATCACCGGGCTGCCCGGGTTACGCCGCCACCCGCGGATGAAGACGATCAGCAGCGTGATCAGTGCGACCACCGTGGCCGCGTCGAGGAAGGTGATGTAATCCAGCCCGAACGTGAACTTCACCGGGCGCGGCCGGCCGTGCACATTCGGGTTGGCCACGCGCGGGTCGAGCACCCACCGCCGGTTGGCAATGAAGAACAACGCGAAGGCCGCCAGAGCGGCGCCGGCAATCCAGCCGCCCCACTTGCGACGCGGCGCAACCGGTTCGTTGGCTGCGGCCACTGGTGCCGACTGATCGGTACTCATCTCTGCCTCACCCTTCCTCTCCGAAGCGGTCGACCAAATGCGAGTTGACCCCGTCGGCGTCCAGCGTCCGGGCAACCAGGTAGCCGGCACCCATCCAGGCGCGGCGGGTCCACTTGCCGAACGACACCCGAGTGCCGGGCGCGCCTGACGCGGCGGGCATCATCTTCACCCGCTCCAACGCTTCCTTGACGCCGCGCGGGCTGAGCGGGTGGGCATCGCCGAACGCCCGCACCAATGTCGCGGCGACGTCGCGGTTGACCACTGTCACGCAGAACTCGGGGCGGCTGCCGTTGTACTTTTTCGCGTAGGCGTCGAGGAAGTCCTGGCCGATCTTGTTCGCCTCGTCGTACTGGTCGACGCCCGTCCAGCCCATGAACGCGTTCCACATGATCGGGTTGACCCACGCGTTCTGCCACGCGGTGGTGGTGAAGCGGGGCGGGTCCCAGCCGACCGCCTCCAGTGCGGGGTTGATGAACACGATGCCGAAGCCGAAGCCCAGGTGCACGATCGCTTCGGCCTTGGCATCGTGCAGCGTTCGCACGGCTTCGTTGATGTCCTGTGCGGTCTGCGCCACCCCGACTTCCGCGACGATCCGAATGCCCTTGCGCTGACAAGCAGTTCGCAGATTCTTCAGGTAGCTCTGCCCGATCAGGCTCTGCTCCATCAGGACACCGATCTCGGTGATCCCCCGCTTGCCGATCAGGTCGGCCAGGAAGATCGGCTCGTCGGTCATCGAGCCTTGCGGGAAGGAGAAGGTCCACTCGCCCAGCCAGTCGTCGGTACCGCAGACGCTGATCGCGGGCACCTTGAATCGCTCCTCGATCGCTTCCTTCATGGGCACGCAGTTGTCGGTGATGTTAGGGCCGAACACGACAAGACAGCCCTCGTCGACAAGCTCGCCGTACGCGTCGATCACCGCCTTGACCGAACCCTTGGGCAGACCCTCCACCTCGCGATAGATCATCTGCACGGGACGGTCCATCAGGCCCTGCTCCACCGCCTCCTCGAAGACGAGGTCGAAGGTCTGAGTGAAGGAGGCGAACAGCTCCTCGGGGAAACCCGGAGGGAGAGTGAAGTCCATCAGGTAGCCGATTTTGATGGGCTCAGCTGTGCTTTCGTAGGACATCGAACCTCCACTGGGACGCGCTCACCGCGTTTAGCCGTCCGGCCTGGCAAACCTAATATTTGTTCTGACCCTAGCGGCGCCGCTGAGCCGCGTCAATCACCGGATCGGACAGACTCGCCCAGGTAGACGTTGATCATTTCTTTGAGGCTGCGATTGACGGCCACATCGTCGGTCAACGGGCCCGCGATCGCCGCCTCGGCGGCCGCACGCATCGGCAGACCTTCGGCGATCAGTCGACCGGCCGCGATCAGCACCCGGGTGGAGGCCACCTCGCGCAGGCCGCCCGTTTCCAAGCGCCGGATGGCTTGTCCCAATCGCACCAGTTCAGCCGCGGTGGCGGCATCCACACCCGATTCGTGCGTCACGATTGCTTCTTCGACTTCGCTTGCTGGAAAACCGAATTCGATGGCCACCATCCGCTGCCGCGTCGAATCCTTGAGGTCCTTCAGCACGCTCTGATAGCCGGGGTTGTACGACACCACCAGGCCGAACTCCGGCGCCGCGTCCAACGTCACCCCGAGTCGCTCGATCGGCAATTGGCGCCGGTAATCCGCGAGTGGGTGCAGGACGACCGTGGTGTCTTGACGCGCTTCCACCACCTCGTCGAGGTAGCAGATGGCGCCCTCGCGCACCGCGCGGGTCAGTGGGCCGTCGACCCACTCCGTCTCGCCGCCACGCAGCAGATATCGGCCGACCAGGTCGGCCGTGGTGAGGTCGTCGTGGCAGGCCACGGTGATCAACGGCCGCCCGAGCTCGTGCGCCATCGCCTCGACGAAGCGGGTCTTGCCGCAACCGGTCGGGCCCTTCAGGACGATCGACAGGCCTTGCCGGTAGGCGGCCTTGAAAACGGCCTCTTCGTTACCGATTGCGGTGTAGAAGGGGCGCGCCGCGTCGGTCGCAGGCGACACACCGTTCGGGTGAGCGAGCGTGTGCTCGTTGGCCATTACTACCCTTCCGCCAGCCGCTGCGTTGCGGTCCATGGAGCGTAATTGGAACAGATGTTAGTTTCAAGGAGTCGTCGCATCATGAGACCCGCCGCTTCACCTCGGCCGAGCGAATCGCCGAACGGAATAGTGGCCCAACAACACTCGTGAGTTCGTCGGGTCGGGCAATGCTGGCGTGCGCGGTGCTGCCGAAGACTCGGCGTAGCGATTCCACGTCGGTGCCCGCCCCGACCGTCAGACAGACACAACCTGTGCCCCGGCGGCGCGCTTCGGTCAGCGCGCGGCGCGCGTCGGCGGCTCCGTAGGCGCGCTCGTAACCGTGGTCGTAGGCGAGCCCGTCGGAAAGCACCACCAGCAGCCGACGCGACGTCCCACCCCGTGTCTCAAGTACCGCCGAGCCGTGCCGGATCGCCGCTCCGAGTCGCGAGTACGCACCGGGCTCCAGGCTGTTCAACCGCCTGATCACGTGACTGTCGAGATGGTCGTCAAATCGCTTGACGGGCAGCATGCTTACCGCCGAACGCCCCTGCGAGTAGTACGCGTAGAGCGCCACGCGGTCGCCCAGGTCGTGCAACGCGACGGTGAGGTTGGCAACCACAGTGCGCTGTTGCTGATGCACGGTTCGCCCCACCGTGCCGGCCTCGGCCGCCGAACCCGAGATGTCCAGCAGCAGAAGCACCGATAAGTCTCGTCGTCGCCGCAGGCTGTCGAGATATACCGCCTCGTCGGGCATCGACCCGGCGATCGCTTCGACATGCGCTTCGACCACGGCGTCGATGTCGATGTCGTCACCCTGTGGCTGCCGGTGCCGACGGTGCAGACCCATGCCGAGCCGGGCCAGCGGGCGCCGCAGAGCGATCGCGTCATCGATCGCCGGACTCGTCGATGCCTTTGTCGCCGAGTCGATTTCGATTACCGTGCACCAATCGGCCCGGTAGCTTCGGCGGTTGACGTCCCACTCCGGATACTTCACCCCGCGGGTGCTCAGGTCGGCCGCGTGGTCGATGGTGTCCTCGCTTGTCGCAGAGGCCAGCGAGGACACCGCGTGCGCGCCGCGTCTTCCGGCGTTGGTGCGATGGGTCGGATTGTCCGCGCCGGGCGGTCCACCACCGCTGCCGGTCTTTCGCGTTGAAGACAACATCTTCTTGAGCCACTTACCAATGAACCCACCGCCGCCCACCGGGCTGGTGAACAGGTCAGGGTCATCGGACTCGTCGAGCTCACCGTCATCGAGTTCTTCCAGCTCCTGATGCTGTCGACCCCGCGGTACGTGCGCCGGTTGCCCCTGGTCGGCTTGTTTCGTCGCGCGGGCAGCGGCGGCGAGCAATTTACCGGCGCGGATGACACCAAACTCCGGCGCCGGATCGTCGACCGCTTCCCGGCCGGACGCCAGGCTCAGCGACTCGACGGGCGAACTGCTTCGCCGCGCGATCTCCGCGTTACCGAGTGACCCCAGCACTCGCGGCAGCACACCGGCATTGGCGACCAGAGCGCGATGTCCCTCGATCGCCAAATAGCGCTTGGCCAGCCGCGAATGACGGGCCAGCGGACGCAGCACGTCCGGGTCGAAACTGCCCGCGGCGATCATCGACGCTTGGACGGCAACGGCCGCGAGCTGGGTTCTGGCCGGCTGCGATGGATCGACGAATATCGTCTGACCATCGGTCCACGACGGGTCGCCCGGCCGCGGCGCGTCGACCGCCACTGCACGTCCGGCGAAGGCGGAGGCAAGCATGCCGAGGGTGTGCAGGCGCTCGGCGTCGAAGTCATCCCCCACCGGCCACCTCCGTCATCCCATCTGACCAAATATCTGTTCCAGACTAGAGGCTGCGTTTAGCGAGAGTCAACGCGGCGTACTCTTGTTGACCAAATATCTGTTCCGCCGTAGAGTCCGACGTAATCGCAGCTCAGGAGGCCGAGTTTGAACGTCGACCAGCTTCTCACCACGACACGGTCCGCCCGTAAGGCCTTGGATGTGGGAGCGGCAGTCGATCTCTCAGACATCCGTGACTGCCTCGACATCGCGCTGCACGCGCCAAATGGGTCCAACCAGCAATCGTGGCACTGGGCGGTGGTCACCGACGCGGTGCTGAGGGAAGAGATCGCCGAGCTCTACCGCGAGGCATACCTCAGCCAAGTCGGCGGCCAGCTCATCGCCGATTTCATGCCGACGGGCACTCCCGAAGCGCGGCTCATGACGTCGACGGAGTGGCTGGTGCAGAATCTGGCCAAGGTGCCCGTATTGGTGATCCCGTGTTACGAGTCGACGTATCCACGCGTGACCGGCGATGAGTCTTTCCACTACGCAACGCTTTACGGCTCCATCTTCCCCGCAGTGTGGAATTTCCAGCTCGCGCTGCACACGCGCGGCTACGGGACCTGCATCACGACACTGCATTTGCACCACGAGAAAGAAGTCAGTTCCTTGCTCGGCATACCCGAAGGCCTGACCCAGGGTTGTCTGCTACCGGTGGCGCGACTGCGAGCCGGGCATGAATTCGGTCCGACGCCGCGGAGACGGAGCGACGAAGTGATTCGGATGAACTCCTGGAAAGACGAGGACCGCTCATGACATTCGATGCCGAACTCGTGAAAAAAATTCAGCAACTCAGCGATCGCGCCGAGATCCACGACTGCATGCAGCGATACGCGAGGGGCATCGACCGGCAAGACCGCGCCCTGCTGCGATCGGCCTACCACGACGGTGCGGTCGACGATCACGTCGGATTCATCGGCGAGGTCGACGATTTCATCGATTGGGCGCTCGCATACCACGCCACCCAAACCCGTTACCAACACTACATTCTCAATCACACGTCTGAGATCGACGGTGACGAGGCGCACGCCGAAACCTACTATCTGTTCTTCGGAACCGATCGTGAGCCGGCCAACCACATCACGATTTCGGGCGGTCGTTATGTGGACCGTTTAGAGCGCCGCGACGGTCGCTGGGCGATTGTCGACCGAGTCACCGTCGTCGAGTTCAATGCCGAATCTCAATCGCAGATCACCGACGAGGTACTCGCGCTGATGGTCGGGATGCCGATGGCTCGCCACGACACGACGGATCCGTCGTACGCACGACCGCTCAGCGCCAAGCGATGAGGTTGGAACCGCTTATCCCCCAGGACCGTTGGGCCACTTGAGCAACGATCCGCCATCTACGCGAATCTGTTGGCCGGTGATGTAGCGACTGTCATCGCTGGCGAGGAACACACCGAGGTTGGCGCTGTCCTCGGGTTCGATGTACGGGATCGGCATCGCCTGAAAGATCGTGAACAACGGCTCGGCGTCTTCGCGGGTCGCCTGCTTGCCCTGCTGAGTCAGGTCCGGCCGGAACATGCTGTACATGCCATCGTTCTGCAGCAAGTGGGTGTTGCAGTTCGTCGGATGGATGGCATTGACGCGAATCATCCTCGGCGCCAAGTGCATACACATCTCTTCGATGTACTCCATCACGACCCGCTTGCTCCACCCGTAGCCGGCGCCTCCTGGGCCCATGTTCGGGTTGTCGGTCGTGCCACGGATCATGCCCGCAGTCGAACCGGTGACGATGATCGACGATCCGTCGGGCAGGTGCGGCACGGTGACGGCGACGGTGTTCATCACGCCCAACAGGTCGACGTCGGAGGCGTCGACGAACGACATCGCATCGTGTGGTCGGCCCATCGCCATCGGCAGGATCCCGGCGTTGGCCACCACGATGTCGATGCGCCCGAGATCGGCCAAGCCGGCCTCGACCGCCTCCCGAAGTTCTTGGCGCTCACGCACATCGGCGATGCGGGCGACGACGCGACGGCCCAACTCTTTGACGGAGCGCTCGGTTTCGGCGAGATCGTCCGGAGTCGCCAGCGGATACGGGTTCGACGGGATATCGCGGCAGATGTCAGTCGCGATGATGTCGGCGCCTTCTTTCGCCATCGCGATGGCGTGGGCGCGGCCCTGTCCTCGGGCCGCTCCCGTGATGAAAGCGACCTTCCCTTCCAGCTTTCCGGGCATCCGTGCTCCGTCTCCGACGATCGTTGAGCGCGGGCCCAGTCCCAAGCTCGAATGACCACCGAAACTAATCGAAGCGTCCGCGCGAAGTCAACTTGCGCAGGACAAATATTTGGTTTAATTCGCCGGACGAACTTCGTATAGTGATACCCGACCGCCCACGCGTGATGTGCCCCGAACCATAGCGCTGGCTGGTTTTACCGAGCCCATGGGATCGTCCGCATCGATCGGTCTGCGTCCATCCCGGCCCGCCCTACCGAACATATATTTGGTTACGAGCTCGCACGTTGCCCGGTTGGCCGAATGGACGTCGACGACGCTCATCGCACCGGGACCTCGTTAGAATTCTCCGATGCAGACGCTGCTGTTCAAGCTCGGGCTGGTCCTGTTCGTGATCGGCCTGCTGACCGGGTTCGCCGTCCCGATGCTGAAGAACCCCCGGATGGGTCTGACCAGCCACCTCGAGGGTGTCCTCAACGGCATGTTCCTCGCGCTGCTCGGCTTGCTCTGGCCGTATGTCCACCTCCCCCGGGCGTGGGCGGTGACGGCGGTCTGGCTGATTGTGTACGCCGCCTACGCGAACTGGCTGAGTGCGTTGCTCGCGGCAGCGTGGGGTGCCGGCCGCAAGCTCGCTCCGATCGCCGCCGGCGACCACGAGGCCTCGAAGCTCAAGGAGACCGTCTTCAGCTCCCTGTTGATTTCGCTGGCGGCCGCGATCGTGATCGGCGTCGTCATCGTCATCGTCGGGCTCTGACTCAGCCGCCGGGACAGGGTCCTGGCATCCCGAGAATTCAGCGTGGCGGACCGAGAATGACCTGCCCGTACATATCGGCACCCTCGGCCATCCGCTCAGGCGTGATCTCGAAACCGTCCGGGCGCGGCGTCGCTTTGTCGCGTCCAGCGTGACGGAACATCCCCTCGATTCCGGCCGGCGTGTTGATCATCAGCAGATCTGCCTTCTTGGACGTGATGCGGTAGGCGTGCGGAATGTTCTTGGGCAAGAACACGATTCCACCCTCCGACAGTTCCATCTCCTGGTCGTCCAGCCAGAGCAGCGCGGTGCCCTTGATGAGCATGAAGACTTCATCCTCACGCGTGTGTTTGTGAAACGGCGGCGCTTCGCCCTCGCTGACATCGAAGCGCCCGACCATCAATTGGCCGTTGGTGGCCTTGCCGTCGAGCAAGATCGCCAAGGTGCCGCCGTCAAGCCATTCCAACTGCTGCTGCTGATCGGGTTGCGCCAGGTACGCCATGCTCATGGGTCGTCTCTATCCGTTGTCGCGTGCGTCGGACACCCAAATTATCTAGCTCCGCGCGTGCGGGTGCACGTCGCAGCGACGACAGCCTTTATGGGGCTAGATGACCCGCTAGCGAGGCGGCGGGCACGGAGCCGGCAAAAAGAGTGCCCAGCACTGCCTCTGAGGCGGCGGTGGCGGAGGTGGAGGTTCGGGAGGCGGAGGCGGATCTCCCGGATCATTCATCTGCCAGACGAGTGGAGTGGAGCCGGTAGCGGCCCGAGCGGTATCTGCGGCCAGCCCTGCGCCGGCCACCGCGACGCCGCCGGTCAGCAGCGCCCCCACAATCATTCGACTCAGCGTGCTGTTGATGTTCATGGTCCGGAGCCCCTTTGTCGTTGCGGCCTCGCGGGGCCGCACGAAGCCCATTGTTCGCTTCGCAAGGCCCGAAAACATGGGGCAGTTGACCTATTTGGTCCCAGCGCGGCGGCAACTGTTGGTTCGCCCTGCGCGACCATGGAGCTGTCGGTGACAGGACAGATTCGCCTGATTCAGATCCTCCACCGGGCGAGCCGGGCTAGCTCGCGCCCGCCGCGATCACCTCGTCCACCTCGAGGGCCCGGTCGGCCATCTCGGCGTGTGCCTTGTCCAACGCTTCGGCTTGATCCTCATCGGCCTTCATCAGTGCCTCGATGTCCAAGCCGCCCATCTCCAGTACACCCATGTCCGCGAAGGCCTTCTGTACCTTGTCACCCCACAATCCGATGTCCTTGACGATCGGCACGATGCGGCTGAACAGGTGCGAGCGGAACTGGATCATCAGGGGCGACGCGTCGACCCACTCGGCACACGCTTGGACGTCCATGCCCAGGGTCTCGAAGACCTCCTCGCCGCGAAACCGGTCGCGCATCAAATAGCAGGCGTCCACGACGAACTCTTCACGCTCGCCCCGCTCGGCGTCGGTCAGCGCGGAGTAGTAGTCCTTCAGCGAGATTCGGCCGAATGCGACGTGCCTCGCCTCGTCCTGCATGACGTAGGCCAGCACCTTCTTGGACAGTGAGTCCTGCGCCGCCATATCCCGCAGCACTCCGAACGCGGCGAGTGCGAGCCCTTCGATGAGGACCTGCATGCCGAGGTAGGGCATGTCCCAGCGCGAGTCGCGCAGGGTGTCGTCCAGCAGTGCGGTCAAGTGCGTGTTGATCGGGTAGACCAGGCCGACCTTCTCCTGCAGGAACCGCGAGAACGCCTCGACATGCCGGGCCTCGTCCATGGTCTGGGTGGCCGCGTAAAACTTCGCGTCCAGATCCGGGACGACCTCGACGATCTTGGCAGCGCACACCATCGCGCCCTGCTCGCCGTGCAGGAACTGCGAGAACTGCCAGGCCTGGAAATGTAGGCGCATCTCGTCGCGACGTGCGTCGTCCGCGGCATCCCACATCGGGCTGCCGAACAGCGGATGGAACTCATCGGGCAGCGCGACCGGGTTCGTCGGGTCGACGTCTTGCGACCAGTCGATACGCGACTGGGCATCCCACTGCTTGTCCTTTCCCTTTTGATAAAGAGAAAGGAGCCGGGCGCGCCCGTCGTCGTACTCCCACGTGAAGCGTGCGTCGCCGGAGCTGGGGACCTCCCACGAGTAGGGCGCGGGCACGTCCGTGTACTTGTCCCTTGTGGTCATGAGCTGAGGCCTTCCTGCAATGAGTGACCAGCGGTCATGTGACGGGTATCACACTGCATCTCGTGTGGCGGTCGCGTCAACCCTGGCGGGCGGGCCGGACTGCCCCAAAACGGTTGGCTTGTTGGTGCATCACCGATCATGAGAGACAACGCTGCGCTTGGGTGGCCGCGACGGCGTGCGTAGTGAGCTACCTAATTTTTCTTCTGGCCATGCCCGCGTGGCATTTCCCCCAGTCGCGCCGTGCCGACCGATACGTCAGCGCCCGACCTTCCACGGTTCGGTGGCGATCAGGTGGGTGCTTTCCAGCGCCGCCACCCTGTGCACGTGGGCGTTTTCGTGATAGTCGGGGTTGGTTGCCATAGCTACGAACGCTGCGCGTGATGGATAGCGAACCACAACGATGGCGTCCCACCACGGCATGTCGATGTCGCCGGCTACGACGTGGCTCGCGTCTCCGGCGTACAGCACGACAGCGCCCACGGATTCGAGGAAAGGCTGAACCTCTTCGGCATAGCGGCGGTAGCTGTCATCGCCACCGGGCCCGAATTGCAGCAAGTTCACCATGACGACCGGCCCATCGTTCTCGGTCGCGGCAGACAGCAGGGTGGCCATCTGGGTTTCATTGGGTTCGATATTGGCCATGCCTCATCCATCCTGCCTGTCGGAGTCGTGGACGACATCGCATCTCGATCGTCGCTGCCTTCATTGAAGCTTAGGCATTGATTGACTTACGATTTTCGCGGAATCGGAGGTGCTGGTGCATCGATCAGCAGTGCTGTTGATCTGTGCAGCGACCGTGCTGTGCGCGGCCGGCTGCTCGTCGCTCGCCCCCGTGGCCGAAGGTGTCAGCCTCATCATCGGTGGTAAAAAGCAGGCAATCAGAGGTTCGGTTTCCTGTAGCTCTCACTCCGCCGGTGACGCCGTCAAAGTCGGAAAAATGCCCGGGGGCTTGTACATTCACATCTCGCCAGCGATGGGCGGAGTTTCCACAACCGAGGAGCTCGACCTCGGCGACTCGACGGGGAAATCCCTTGTCGGGGCAGACACGACCGTGACGCTACAAAAAGACGGCACATATCGCATCACCGGGAATGCAGTCCCGCAGGATGAGCAAGACACAAGTGCGCCAGAGCCTTTCGAGCTCAGTATCAAATGCCCGTAGGATTTGCCGCCAACGATGGCACCCGCAGCCACTTGATCACGCGTCGTCTTCGATCACCGCGGTAACTTGAATCTCAACCCGCATTGTGGGGTTTGCCAAGGCTGCGACGCCGATGCAGGTCCACAGCGGAGCACGCTCACCCATACGGTGGCGAAACTGTTCCGCCATCGTGGCTAGGTGATCTTGGCCGATCGTCCCATCAGCGTTCGGCAGGTGGTAGGAGTGGACGCTGATCACGTGTCGCCACGATGCTCCTGCGGTCGCCAGTGTCCGCTCGACATTGTCGAAGGCCTGAATCACTTCGTCTCGGACCGACTCCGGAAAACTCCAGTAGTCATCCCAGCCACCCTGGCCGGAGGTTTCGACCCAGTTGCCGTGCCGAACTGCCTGCCAATAGTGGAAGTTCTCTCGTTGGCGATCGCCGTATCCGGGAGTGACGAAGAAGGATGCGCTGTTCATAGTTGCCATCTCCGGCTCCGGCGGGAACCTGACAGCGCTTACAACCCGGGCAAGCAGTTGACGAAAGGTATGCACGGCGGAGGAGGTCCTGCAGGCGGAGGAGGCGGAGGAGGCGCGGGCGGTGGAGGATTCGGCCCCTCCCACACGTCACTCTGATTATGTGGCCCCTCGGGAACATTGCCCGCGCCAGGGGCCACCCTGTACCAGGTATGGCAAACACCCATATCCCACTGGACACCCTGGTACGGGCCACCCCGATCCATATACAACGAGTCTCCTGGGCACCAGTGATTCGGACCGTAGCCGCATGGACCAAAGGCGCCGTTGCAGGCATGAGCAGTAGCTGCGCTCATGCCCAGGCCGGCTACCGCCACGCCACCACTAAGCAGTGCGCCGACAATGATCTGCGTCAGGGTGCGATCGGTATTCATGTGCGGATTGTGCGCCGAGCGTGGGCTGAAAAGCATGGGGCGAATGCCCCATTTGCTTACCGGAGACTGGCCACAACGGTGTCGGGCGCTGCTAGAACGACGCCGCCGCGCCGGCGAAAGCGGCCTGACCCGACAGCGTCGACCAGTCTCCGCATCCCGGTCCGCTCACCGGGCCGCACACTTGCCAGAACAGACCGATCGCTCCTAAATAGTTAAAATGATCTATCCACAATCCAACGCCATTACGAGCGACCCGGCGTCATTATTGCAAAGTATGGCCGCCAATCCGAGCGCCTGCACCAGCATCTATCTGGACACAACGGAAGATGAAAAAGAGGGCTTTCTTGGATTGTCTGGAGGAGAGAATCATCATCAGGGTCTTGCTAGAACGCATAAGCTGTCCGATGGGTCTGTATATTTTTTTCTATCACATTCGATGATCGGTGGAAAAGGTAAGTTAATGCAGTTCCGGTATTCGGGCTCGCTCCATGAAGAACATGTGCTGACTACTAATCCTCTAACCGTTGCTCCGCTTGAACAAAAGCTTCATTTGCTGGAAGAGCATCCTGATGATATTTGTTTTCTCCCTGATATGAACAACCTAGATTCGGGCTATCTATTTGTCACAGAAGAGTACGATATGCGAAGGGTTGCCGTTTATTTCTGGCAACCGCTGGCTGACTTAAGGCTCATTGGGTACGTAACGTACCATTTCAACAACATTGGAGTGGTGCCCGGTGACCGAGCTAATGTTGCAGCAAATGTTGTTCTCACCTACGACGGTCCGAATTTCGTGTTTATCGACCGGTACCGCAATGAGTATTTCCTCGGACTTTGCAATGATCATGTTCAGGAATGCGTCCTATTCAAAGCGGAGGCCCAAACACTTTTTCCAAGCGACCAGCCTGGTGAGATTAATATCGGAGCTTTCAGCAGAGCCTATCCAGACATCACCTATCCATTTCCGCCCACGGGCGGACCCAGCCAGGTAAAGCTGGTCAGGGGCACCCTGATCCAAGGCAAACCAGATGATCAATGGTGGTTGTTGGCATATCGCTGCGACCCCAATGACAAGGAAAACGGGGATGATTATGTGGACGTGTACCCGGTCAAATTCTCCCCAGCATTCGAAATCGCTGATCAATCATTTTCCCAGCATATTTTTCTCAGACCCGGAGATACGAGCTTTGCGAGCACAGGAACTCACTATGTTGAGCCCGGAGGCAGGTTGCTCATTTCATCCTCTTACCGGTGGGCTAAAGACGAAGGGCCGGGCAATTCCGGGTATGTGAGCCGTGTAGACGAAATTCCGTCCGCTTGATACCGGCGGCCGTCTCGCGCGCTGTTCCAACGGCGGGCAATAGTTGACGATCGATGCGGCCAGGATCGTTTCGATCTGGTCTTCGGAGTAGACCTTTGTATCGCTTTCGCCTAGACGGATCAGTTCGAGCTGGGAATATCCCTGGCCCAGCATTTTACAGTTGACGTGGGCGAAGTGAATCGCGGCGTCTTTGGTCTGGTCGGGGACGCCGAAGTGATCCAGTGTTGCGATGTAATCGTCGTCGTCGTCGCGCGTGCGCCAACGGGGCGCAAGCTAGCCCGATCAACACCGCTGCTGAAGCAGCAACAGGGAACAGATATCTATTGAACACGTGCGGAGCCTAGGCAAGCGCGTGCTCAGGCGTGGGCTGTTCGTCGCTGTCTCGTCTATGGCGGGGTTCAGACATGAGGGCAGTCCGCTGAGCGGACCGCACCGTTGTGAGCCGAGTCCCAAAAAGATGTAATCGGCACCCGGGAGCCAACCGCGGCTTGTAACCAAATTAACGGAGGTCAAGATGGCAGATGTTCTGCAAGATGAGTGGCGGTACTGCAATAAGTGTTGCGGTCTTTGGTACGCAGGGAATGCGGTACGAGGCAGATTTGGCGTGTGCCCCGCCGGCGGTGGGCACTCAGGGGAAGGTCTAAGCGGAAACTACTCCCTTCAGGGCGATTCGTCTGATATGGCCTGAGCCTCATCGTGTTATCCGAATGGTGCGACATCACGTCGCACTGTTGGTCAGCGCGGGTGTTAGTGCACGACTACACATTGCGGTCTGACGAATACCGACCCGTCGACGCCGGGTACTAGATCACCGACCTCGCGACCAACACGCATTCGATCGTAGTGATTCAGCCTCCACAGCAAAGCACCCCGGCCCACATCGGACCGGGGTGCTCTGAACAGCGATTTTCTAGTGGTGGTGATGCCCGTGGCCGTGACCGTGGTCGTCGAGCTCCTCGGCGGGCTTTTCGACGATCGCGGTCTCGGTGGTCAACACCATTCGCGCCACCGATGCCGCATTGAGCACCGCCGATCGGGTGACCTTGACCGGGTCGATGACCCCGTCGGCACTCAGGTCGCCGTACGTCAGCGTCGCCGCATTCAGGCCGTGCCCGACCGGCAGCTCGGCCACTTTGCTCACCGCAACCGCGCCGTCGAGCCCAGCGTTGGTCGCGATCCAGAACAGCGGAGCGCTGAGTGCGTTCGAGAACACCTCGACACCGCTGGCCTCGTCGCCGGAGAGCGACTTGTGCAGCTTCTTGAGTGCCTTGCGGGCGTGGATCAGCGCGGACCCACCGCCGGCCACGATGCCTTCTTCGACTGCGGCCTTCGCGGCAGCAACCGCGTCTTCGACCGCTTCCTTGCGCTTCTTGAGCGCGGTCTCGGTTGCCGCGCCCACCTTGATCACGGCAACACCGCCAGACAGCTTGGCCAGCCGCTCCTGCAGCTTTTCGCGATCCCAGTCCGAGTCGGTCGACTCGATCTCGGCGCGCAGCTGCTTGGCCCGGCCATCGATGGCCTCGGCGCCGCCGCCGCCCTCGACGATCACGGTGTCGTCCTTGCTGACCACCACGCGACGGGCCGAACCCAGCACGTCGAGGCCGACCTCGCGCAGCGAGAGCCCGACGTCGGGGTTGACCACCTGAGCGCCGGTGACGATCGCCAGGTCCTCCAGGAAGGCCTTGCGGCGGTCGCCGAAGAACGGCGCCTTGACGGCGACGGCTTTCAGCGTCTTGCGGATCGCGTTGACCACCAGCGTCGACAGCGGCTCGCCCTCGACGTCCTCGGCGATCACCAGCAGCGGCTTACCCGCCTCGGCGACCTTCTCCAGCAGCGGCAGCAGGTCGGGCAGCGAGCTGATCTTGTCGCGGTGCAACAGGATCAGAGCGTCCTCGAGCACGGCCTGCTGGGCGTCGAAGTCGGTGACAAAGTAGGCCGACAGGAAGCCCTTGTCGAAGCCGACGCCCTCGGTGAACTCCAGTTCGGTGTTCAGGGTCGACGACTCTTCGATGCTCACTACTCCGTCGTGGCCGACCTTGGTCATCGCCTCGCCGACCAGTTCACCGACCTCCTCGTCACGCGACGAGACGGTGGCGACCTGCGCGATGCCCTTCTGGCCGGACACCGGGGTGGCCGCTGCCAGCAGCGCCTCGGAGACCGCGTCGGCGGCTTTGCCGATGCCCAGACCCAGTGCGATCGGGTTCGCGCCGGCCGCGACGTTACGCAGTCCGTGCTTGATGATCGCCTGCGCCAATACCGTCGCGGTGGTGGTGCCATCGCCGGCGATGTCGTTGGTCTTGGTGGCCACCGACTTGACCAGCTGGGCGCCCAAGTTCTCGAACGGGTTTTCCAGGTCGATCTCGCGGGCGACGGTGACGCCGTCGTTGGTGACGGTGGGCCCACCAAAGGCCTTGGCCAGCACCACATTCCGACCGCGGGGGCCCAGCGTCACGCGGACCGCGTCGGCGAGCTTGTCCACGCCGGCTTCCATCGCCCGGCGCGCAGTTTCGTTGAACTCAATCTGCTTGCTCATAAGTCTTTCTTTTCCCGTCTCATAAGCGATCCGCCCCGGAAATCACCCACGCGTTGACGCAGGTGTTCGCCGGGGCGGAACTCGCTTCTAGCTACTTGTCGACGACGGCCAGCACGTCGCGGGCCGACAGGATCAAGTACTCCTCGCCGTTGTACTTGATCTCAGTGCCGCCGTACTTGCTGTAGATGACGGTGTCGCCCTTGGACACGTCCAGCGGAATCCGCTTCGAGCCGTCTTCATCCCACCGGCCGGGGCCGACGGCGACGACTTTGCCCTCTTGGGGCTTTTCCTTAGCGGTGTCCGGAATGACCAGACCGGATGCGGTCGTGGTCTCGGCCTCGTTGGCCTGTACGAGGATCTTGTCCTCGAGTGGCTTGATGTTGACGCTCGCCACGATTGGAGCCCTCCACTTAGTTAGCAGGTCCGGGGCGGTTGCCCCGATTTACCAGGTGTTTTTGGCTTTCGTCCGTGCCAACGCGTCGTCGTCGCGGGAGCCGACGCCCGGATCGTCCGATTGCCACCTAGCACTCTATACATGCGAGTGCTAGCACTCAAGGGTGGGCCGCTGCTTCAGGTGACTTGACCTTTCACCACCGGCAGGCCGGGGTCACTGGCCACATCGAGCCGGGACGGCGACGCTCCGGCGGCCAGCAGGTGTGCGGCGAACGCGGCGATCATCGCCCCGTTGTCGGTGCACAGCCGCAGCCGCGGGATGCGCAGCGTCAACCCGGCCGCCTCGCAGCGCTGCGCGGCGAGCTCCCGCAGTCGCGAGTTCGCGGCCACGCCGCCCGCCACCAGCAGGGTGGACACCCCCAACTCGGTGGCGGCGCGGACCGCTTTCATGGTCAGCACGTCGGCCACCGACTCCTGGAAACCTGCGGCGATGTCGGCGGTTGATGCATCCGGGTGGCTCTCCACGTAGCGCGCGACCGCGGTCTTGAGGCCGGAGAAACTGAATGCGTGCGGCTCGTCGCGGGGCCCGGTCATGCCACGCGGAAACACAATCGCCGTCCCGGTCACCGGTCTGCGCCAGATCGTCGAGCACCTTGCCGCCCGGATAACCCAGCCCCAGCAGTCGGGCCACCTTGTCGTAGGCCTCCCCCGCGGCGTCGTCGACGGTGCTGCCCAGCTCGACGATCGGCTCACCGAGCGATCGAATGTGCAGCAGGTGGGTGTGGCCACCCGACACCAGCAGCGCCACGCTCTCCGGTAGTGGCCCGTGCTCGTAGACGTCAGCGGCGAGGTGACCCCCGAGATGGTTGACTGCGTAGAAAGGCACCTCCCACGCGGCCGAATAAGCTTTGGCCGCAGCCACTCCCACCAATAGAGCGCCCGCCAGGCCCGGCCCGATGGTGGCCGCGACGACGTCGGGCTTCTGCAGCCCCGCCGTCGCCAGCGCTCGGCGCGTGGCAGGCCCGAGTGCCTCCAGATGCGCCCGCGACGCGACCTCGGGCACGACGCCGCCGTAGCGGACGTGTTCGTCGACGCTGGACGCCACCTCGTCGGCCAACAGCGTCACGGTCCCGTCGTCGTCGAGCCGAGCGATGCCGACACCTGTTTCGTCACAGGATGTTTCGATTGCCAAGATCGTGGTCATCGGCGCCACTCCTCCTCATCGCTTCGCTCTGCATCGTCGATAGCGCGGGTCACAGGGCCTCCCGTCGCATGGTGTACGCGTCGGCGCCGCTGATCCGGTAGTACCGTTTCCGCAGGCCCACTTCGGTGAACCCGACGCTGCGGTAGAGCGCGATCGCCGTGTCGTTGTCGGTGCGGACCTCCAGATGCACGACGGAGTCCGCGGCGATGTTCAGCAGCGCGTCCAGCATTCGGCGGCCGATGCCGCGGCCTTGGTATGCGGGATCGACGCCAATGGTGTGGATTTCGTATTCGAACGGCGGCGTGCGGCCCAGTCGGGAGATCCCGCCATAGCCGACCAGCGTGTCGTCGTCGCGTGCGGCCACGTAGTGGTTGTGGTCGGCGGCGAGCTCGCGGACGAAAGCGATTGTGGGCCATGGGTCGTCGCCGGGAAACAGCAGAGCTTCCAGTTCGGCACAGCGGGCGGCGTCGGATTCGGTCAGCCCGTCGATGGTCACGGTCATGGGGCGGCCCGCTCGGCCAGCGTCTTGGCGTCCGGCCGCCGCAGATACAGCGGCACCAGCGCGGCCGGCGGCAAGGACCAGTCAACTGCGGCCACCAGGCCGACCGAGTTGGGGGAGGGCGGTTCGACGCACGGCAGCCCGAACAGCGCCGCATGGTCGGGCGACCCGGCGACAGACTGCGCGGGCCCCGGGTCGACGTCGGCGGGGGCGCTGACCTCCGGGCCGTCGATGCGGACGCCGTCGCGGTAGCGGGCCCAATAGATTTCGCGTCGACGGGCATCGGTGACCACCAGCGCCTCGCCGCGGGTCTGTCCGCCGATGGCATCGAGGCTGCAGACCCCGTATACCGGGATGCCGAGCGCGTGCCCGTACGCCGACGCGGTCGCCATCCCGACCCGCAGTCCGGTGAAGGGTCCGGGGCCGCAGCCGACCACCACCGCGGTGAGGGCCGCCATCGATTGACCTGCATCGGCCAACGCGGCCAACACATTCGGGGTGATCCGTTCGGCGTGCGCACGCGCGTCGACAGTGACCCGCTCGGCCAGGAGTTCGCCGTCGGCGACAACACCGGCCGTCACCGCGGGAGTCGAGGTGTCGATGGCCAACACCAGATTCATGGCGTGCTCCACTGCCAGGTCGCAGTCCTGATGTCGGAGTTGCTGATTCGCTCCAGACGGACGTCGAGGTGCCGGTCGGACAACCGCTCGGCCAGGCCTTCGCCCCACTCCACCACGACAACGGAGTCGTCGAGTTCGGTGTCGAGGTCCAGGCTCTCCAACTCGTCGAGCAGGTCGGCGCCGGTGTGGTCGAGCAACCGGTAGACGTCGACGTGAATCATCGCCGGGGCGCCGGTTCGGCGTGCCGGATGCACCCGTGCCAGCACGAACGTCGGCGAGGTCACCGGCCCGTCGACATCCATCGCCGCGGCAATCCCCTTGGCCAGCACCGTCTTTCCGGCACCGAGCGGGCCGGAGAGGACGACGACGTCGCCCGCGCGCAGCTGGCCCCCAAGCTGCGAGCCCAGAGCGACGGTGTCTTCGACGTTCGGCAGTGTCGCGATGCCTGACAGGTCACCAGTCACGTCGCATGACCCGATCGCGTAACCGCTGGCCCAGCGCTGTGAACCTGCCCGGGGTCGCGTGTTTGACCAGTCGCACCAACCCGTCGCTGACCGATGCCGGCTTGTCCAGCAAGACCAAGTGGCCCGCCCGGGCGACGATGACCAACTCGGATTCCGGCAACACCTCCGCCATTTTCCTCGAGTATTCAGCGGGCGTGACCAAATCACGATCGCCGCAGACGATCAGCGTCGGGATCTTGGCCAATGTTGCCAGCCCCGCCGTCTCGTCGTGCACCTGCAGGGCGTGCAGAAACTCGACCATGGTCGGGATCGGGGTGCTGAGCATCATCTTCTCAGAGAACGCCACAATGCTCGGGCTCACCCGTTTATCGGTAAACGACGCCGCCCGCAGAACCGGCCCGATCACCGAACGCGCGGCGGTGCGTCCGCGCTGAACCAGCTTGGGTGCCGACCGCGCGGCCCGCCGAACAGCCTCCAGCGCAGGGTTGTTCAGAATCTCGCCCAGCGGCGACTTGGCGACACCTTCGGCCGCCGAGGAGATCAACGCCGCGCCGGTGATGCGACTGCCATAGTGCTCCGGGAACTGCCGGGCGTGCGACAGCACCGTCATACCGCCCATCGAATGGCCGACGAGCACGATCGGGCCGCGCGGTGCGATGACCTGCAGCACGGTCTCCAGGTCTTTGCCCAACTGCGTGATCGTGTACGTCTCCGGTGGAGCTTCCCCGGAACGGCCGTGCCCACGCTGGTCGTAGAAGATCATCCGGACCTGTGAATCCCACTCCTCGGACAGCCTCATCCGCTGAAAGTGGAAGGCTCCCATGCGAAGACAGAAGCCGTGGGCAAACACCACGGTCAACGGTGCGTCGGTGGGCCCGACCTCGCGCACCGTGAGGTGCACCCCATCGGGAGTGGTTACTAGATAACTGCGGTCACCGTCCAGCGACTCGAAGTCCTCGTGAGCGAACGGGTCGTTGACCACCGCACGCCGATTGAGCATCGAATGGGCCACGCTGGCACCGGCAATGGTGCCGATTGCGCCGACTCCGGCAGCACCGGCCAGCCAACGCCCCCGCCCCGGTTTACCGATTTGTAAACCGCCAATATGCTTTTCGCTCAACGCTTTTCAGCCTCGCGATAGGTTCTGACGATACGTCCGCGCGGACTGGTCACCACCTCGTAGTGGATGGTGTCGAGCAGATCCGCCCACTCTTGCGCGGTCGGCTCACCACCGGCGCCCGGCCCGAACAGGATCGCCTCATCGCCTTCGGCGACGTCGACGTGCCCTGGGCCGAGGTCGACCAGAAACTGATCCATGCAGATGCGGCCGACACCGGGGCGCCGACGGCCGTTGATCAGCACTTCCAACCGCCCGCCCAGGGATCGGAAGACACCGTCGGCGTACCCGACCGGCATCAGCGCCACGGTGGTGTCTTGCTGGGCGATCCAGGTATGTCCGTACGACACACCCTCGCCGGCGTGAATTGACTTCACCAGCGCAACGGAGCATTTCACTGTCATAGCCGGCACCAAACCCATGTCGCCCATCGCCGGTACCGGGCTCAGTCCGTACAGCGCGATGCCGGGCCGGACCATGTCGAAGGCCAGTTCGGGCCGCGACATGGTGGCCGACGAGTTCGACAGATGGGCGACTTCGAACGGCACCTTGCGCTCGCGCGCCAACGCCACGATGTCGGTAAACCGTTGCGCCTGAAGATCATTGATGGGGTTGTTCGGTTCATCGGCGTAGACCATGTGCGACATGAGGCCACGCAACTCGATCGCGTCCTCAGCGATTGCGGGACCCAAGACGTCCAGCATCGAGGGGTATTGCGCCAGCGGGACACCGTTGCGGTTCAGACCGGTGTCCACTTTGAGGGTCACGGTGGCGGTACGGCCGGTGCGACGGACGGCACCGAGAAGCTCGTCGAGTTGCCTCGCCGACGACACCGCGATCTGCACGTCGGTCTGCAGCGCCGGTCCGAAGTCGATTCGGGGCGGATGCAACCAGGCCAGCACGGGCGCGGTGATGCCCGCGGCACGCAACGCGAGTGCCTCGTCGATGGTGGCGACACCCAGTTCTGCCGCGCCCGCTGCCAACGCGGCCTTTGCCACTTCGACGGAGCCATGGCCGTAGCCGTCGGCCTTGACCACGGCCATCACCTGGGCGCTACCGGCGTGCTCGCGCAGCACCCGCACGTTGTGCTGGATGGCGCCTAAATCTACGACGGACTCGGCGAGGACACCCGGAGTCAGGGAGATCGGCGTTGCGGACACGGCCGCCATTCTCCCAGAGGCTCGCCCGGGGCCGCGAAAGTGCAGCTACCGACACTCCTACTCGCAAAACGTGTCGCCAGTCGCACTCTCGCGGTAGGCCAGGTCAGTGGGCGAAGTGCTCCGCCTGGTAATGCCCGCCGGGCTTGAGCTTGTCCAGGCTGGCCAGCGCTGTGCGAGCGTCGTCGTGCAGGGCGCGGGCCAGATCGGCCGACAGTCCTTCGCGCACCACGATCCGCAGCACCGAGATGTCGTTGGCGTTGTCGGGCATCGTGTAGGCCGGCACCTGCCAGCCGAACCCCCGCAGCTCGTGCGAGACGTCGAACTCGGTGTAGCCCAGGCCGCGGGCCAGCCGGAAGGCGACGACGGGGATCGCCGACCCATCCGAAATCACTTCACAGTGGTCGGCTTCGTGCAGTTGCGCGCCCAGCCAGCGGGCGGTCGACGACAAGGCCTGCATGACCTGGGTATAGCCCTCGCGTCCCAGCCGCAGGAAGTTGTAGTACTGGCCGATGACCTGGTTGCCCGCGCGGGAGAAGTTCAGCGTGAAGGTCGGCATGTCGCCGCCGAGGTAGTTGACGTGGAACACCAGATCCTCGGGCAGGTGCTCCTTGCTGCGCCACACCACGAAGCCGATACCGGGGTAGGTCAGCCCGTACTTGTGCCCGCTGACGTTGATCGACACCACGCGCGGCAGCTTGAAGTCCCATTTCAGCTCGGGGTGCAGGAAGGGCACGACGAATCCGCCGCTGGCCGCGTCCACGTGCACCGGGACATCCACGCCTCCGTCGGCCGCCAGTTTGTCCAGGGCCGTGCAGATCTCGGCGATCGGTTCGAGTTCACCGGTGTAGGTGGTGCCGAGGATGCCCACCACGCCGATGGTGTCCTCGTCGACGGCGTCGACGACCTGGTCGGGGGTGATGACGTAGCGGCCCTCTTCCATCGGCAGGTAACGCGGTTCCACGTCGAAGTAGCGGCAGAACTTCTCCCACACCACCTGGACGTTGGAGCCCATCACCAGATTCGGCGTGCGCTTTTTCCAGTCTTTTCCGATCTTTTCCCGCCACCGCCATTTGAGCGCCAGCCCACCCAGCATCACGGCCTCGCTGGAACCGATGGTCGACACACCGATGGCGCTGGACGGGTCGTCGTCGCGCAGGCCATCAGCGTGGAACAGATCGGCCACCATGCACACGCAGCGCTGCTCGATCGCCGCGGTCAACGGGTATTCGTCTTTGTCGATCATGTTCTTGTCGAAGGTCTCGGCCATCAGCCTGTCCGCCTGGGGATCCATCCAGGTGGTGACGAAGGTGGCCAGGTTCAGCCGCGAGCTGCCGTCGAGCATCAACTCGTCGTGGATGAAGCGGTACGCGGCGTCGGGATCCATCGACTCCTCGGGCAGCCGCAACGCCGGCACCGGGGTGGTGAACATGCGGCCGGTGTAGGCGGGCGCGATTGCATGGGCGGGAACGGACGGGCGACTGACGGTCACAACGGATCCTTTCGGTTGGTGGCTACAGGCTCGCGAGAGCAGTGCGAATGTGGGCGAGGATGCGCGACGCCGAGGTCGGCGCCTCACCTGGTCCGGGGTCGGCCGCGGACAGCGCCGCGGCGCGGGCGTGCACGAACGCCGCGGCGGCCGCGGCTTCCGCGGCAGGCAGGCCCGCGGCCAGCAGAGCGCCGATCATCCCGGACAGCACGTCGCCGGATCCGGCGGTGGCCGCCCAGGACTGTCCGGCCGGGTTGAGGTACACCGAGCCACCGGGATCGGCGACGACGGTGACGTTGCCCTTGAGCAACACGGTGGCGCCCAGCGCGTCGGCGAGTTTGCGGGTGGCGCCGATGCGGTCGTCGCCGGGTGGAGCGCCGGCCAGCCGGGCGAACTCGCCGGCGTGCGGGGTCAGCACGGTCGGAGCGCGACGGGAGCCGAGCATGTCGGGGTGCGCGGCCAGAATGGTCAGCCCGTCGGCGTCGATCAGCACCGGCAGGTCGGTTTCCAACGCGAACCACATTGCGGCAGCACCGTTTTCGTCGGTGCCAAGCCCCGGTCCGACGACCCAGGCCTGTACGCGCCCGGCGGCGGCCGGGGTGGGCGATGCGACCACCTCGGGCCAATGGGTGAGCACCTCGCCGTGTGCACTCCCGGAATAGCGGACCATTCCCGACGTCGCCGCGACGGCAGCACCGGTGCACAAGACCGCGGCGCCCGGGTACGTCGACGAGCCGGCCATCACCCCCGTGACGCCCTGGGTGTACTTGTCGTCGTGCGGTCCCGGTATCGGCCAGCGTGCCGCGACGTCCGCCGCTTCGAAGCCGAGGATGTCGGTGTCGGGCAGGTCGAGTCCGATGTCGATCAACTGCACCCGCCCGCAGTCGGCCAGCGCGTGCGCCGGCTTCAGGCCGCCGAACGTGACGGTCAGCGCGGCATGCACGGCCGGGCCGCTGATGGCGCCGGTTGCGACGTCCACCCCGCTGGGGATGTCGACGGCCACCACCGGAATCCTCTGCGCGTCAACGGCTTCGAATACCTCGGCAGCGTCCGGTCGTAGCGGCCCCGAGCCGGAGATACCGACGACCCCGTCGATCACCAGATCGGTCGTCGCGTTGACGCGATCGACGATCCGGCCGCCGGCTTGACGGAACGCGGCCAGGCCCTTCTGGTGGGTCCGCTCCGGCTTGAGCAGGATCGCGTCGGCGGCCACCCCGCGGCGGCGCAAGTACGTCGCGGCCCACAACGCGTCTCCGCCGTTGTCCCCCGACCCGACGACCGCGCACACCCGTCGTCCGGCGACGTTCCCGGTGCGGGCGGTCAACTCGACGATGATCGCAGTCGCCAATCCGTATGCCGCACGGGCCATCAGCGCACCGTCGGGCAAGCTGGCCAACAGCGGCGCTTCTGCCTGGCGAATCGTGTCCGCCGAGTAGTAGTGCCGCATTGTGCCCAGATTACGGGTCCGGCAACCCGCGTACAGTCGATTAAACAGGCTAATTATCTCGGAGGGTGGAACATGGCAAGGACTGACAACGACACCTGGGACCTGGCGACCAGCGTCGGCGCGACCGCGACCGGCGTCGCCGTCGGACGCGCGCTGGCGAACCGGGCAAACAACCCGCTGATCAACGACCCGTTCGCCGAGCCGCTGGTGCGCGCGGTGGGCGTGGACTTCTTCACCCGCCTGGCCAGTGGCGAATTGGATGCGGCCGACGTCGACGACGGCGGCGAGTTCAGCATGCAGCGGATGGGCGACATGATGGCCGTCCGCACCCGCTTCTTCGACGACTTCTTCATCGACGCGGCCAACGGCGGAATCCGCCAGGCGGTGATCTTGGCCTCGGGGCTCGATGCCCGCGGCTACCGGCTGCCCTGGCCCGACGGGACCACTGTGTACGAAATCGACCAACCCACGGTCATCGAGTTCAAGGCCAACACGCTCGCCGATCTCGGGGCCGACCCGACCGTCGACCTGCGAGCGGTGGCGATCGATCTGCGCGGCGACTGGCCCGCAGCGCTGCGTGGAGCGGGCCTCGACCCGACCCAGCCCACCGCCTGGAGCGCCGAAGGCCTGTTGCCGTTCCTTCCGCCCGAGGCGCAGGATGCTTTGCTGGACAACATCACCCAGCTCAGTGCAGCGGGCAGTCGGCTGGCCACCGAGAACATGCCGAACGCCAGCCAGGCCGTGCCAGTGATGGCCGACCGGATGCGACAGTCCACCGACGCGTGGCGCAAGCACGGATTCGACGTGGAGATGACCGATCTCTGGTACGGCGGCGATCGCCACGACGTTGTCGAATACCTTGGCAGTCACGGCTGGGACGTGTCCGCTGTCGGTGCAGCGGACCTGGTTGCCTCACATGGGATTTCGGTTCCCGCATCCAGTGACGACGAGGCCCGAAATTTCGCCGGCCTCAGCTACGTGAGCGCAACTCGCAAGTAGCCGGCCGCTTTCGGGCCAACGGATAGAACAGCAGCCCGATGAAGATCGCCGAAAAGTGGCCTATCGCAGTGAAGTCGAACTGCGTGATGAGCAAGACGACGAAGACGCCGATCAATACTGCGAGATAGACCCATCGCCATGGCCGGGCAATGCGATAAGCCAGCACCGCCACCACGCCGACCAGAAAGTAGCTGACCCCGATATCGGTGGCGTGGATCAGTCGCTCCGGCGCGTGGTGCGACTGAATCGCCAGGTACAGCCAGCCCTCGCTGATGTATGTTGCGCCGACGTGAGCCGTCAATCCGACGATCAGCCAGCGTATTTGACCGAGCCAATGTTCCGCGGGGGCCAGGAACAGAGTGAACAAGAACAGATACGGCGTCCAGGATTTGCCGTCGATCCACAGCAGGCTCTCGAGCAGCACATGCAGCGGATCGGTCGCCAAGTCATGAATATTGGTGGATGCATGGACCAGGAGGCGATGCAGGTGGCGGCCGGCCTGTTGCTGACGAATCGTGGTACCCAGCAGCACGGCCAGCCACAGATACGTCAACGGCGCGGTCCGCACGAACCGCCATGCCGCGGCCAGCCAGCCCCGCAGGCGCGCTTGGATAGAGAGACCTGCCATGGCGTTTACCTTGGCACGCTTGCTCGCCGACGGGTTCGGATCGACCCTTGATCGAGTACGACGCCCCGCGTATCGTTGAAACCCAATTACGAAACCCGGCGTATCGTAATCCGAGCTTCCGCCGCGGGCGCTCATCGATGATGCGAAAGGATCCCCCTTGGTGCGCAGCCGTTACGCGGGCCAACCTTTCACCACTTCCGACTCCGACATTGCCGCCGCGCTCGAGCAGGTCAGCACTCCCACTTTGCTGCTGTCTCTGGTGCACATCACCGGCGACCCCCGCTTCGTGCGCGACTTCAAACCCGCGGGGATCTTTCTCAACGAAGTCCAGGGCTTCATGTCCGAAGAGGACAAGGCGCGCGCTCGCGCCGAGGCCCTGCCGGTGATCGCCGACTACCGCGACCGCGGCTGCCCGGAACCTGCTCCGCTACCGCCGGAACTCATCAGGGAGATGATGGACTGGGCGGTCTGCGAGAGCGTGCCGGACGACTATCTGCCGCTGCTCGCCGAGGAGATGGACCTCGCGGGCGTCGATCCGCGCCGGCCGGCCCCGCTGGACTCCGATCGCGCCGCACAGGTGCCGGTGGTGGTCATCGGCTGCGGCGAATCGGGCATCCTGGCCGGGATTCGGCTGCGGCAGGCCAACATTCCGTTCACCATCCTGGAGAAGAATGTCGGCCCCGGTGGAACGTGGTGGGAGAACAACTACCCGGGCGCACGGGTCGACGTCGCCAACCACTTCTACTGCTACAGCTTCGAACCCAGCAACGACTGGTCACATTTCTTCGCCGAACAGCCGGAGCTGCAGAACTACTTCACCCGCGTGATGAACAAACACCATCTCAACGACCATGTTCGCTGGCAGACCGAGGTCGTCGCCGCCGAGTGGGACGACGAGGACGGCCTGTGGACGATCACCACACGGGAGGACGACGAGGGCCTGACCACGATGCGGGCGCGCGCCGTCATCACCGCCGTCGGCCAGCTCAACCGACCGCACATACCAAAGTTCGCCGGCGCGAGGACTTTTCGCGGGCCGTCGTTCCATTCCGCGGCGTGGGATCACTCCGTCGACGTCACCGGCAAGCGCGTCGCGCTGATCGGCGCGGGTGCCAGCGGCTTCCAGATCGCGCCGGCCATCGCCGACGACGTCGAGCACCTGACCGTCTTTCAGCGCACCGCGCAGTGGATGTTCCCCAACGCGATGTACCACGACGAGGTCGGCGACGGCGTGCGCTGGGCCATGGACCACCTGCCCTACTACGGACGCTGGTATCGATTCCTGGTGCTCTGGCCGGGATCCGACAAAGGCCTCGACGCTGCGCGGGTCGACCCGGACTACGCCGACCAGGACTACGCGGTCAGCGAGATCAACGCCATTGCCCGGCTGATGTTCACCGACTGGATCACCAATCAGGTTGACGGCGATGAGGATCTGCTCGCCAAGGTCCTACCGGACTACCCGGCCACCGGCAAGCGAACCCTTCAGGACAACGGCACCTGGCTGCGCACTCTGCGGCGCGACGACGTCGACCTGGTGCGTACGCCGATCCAGGAGATCACCGCCGACGGCGTCGTGACCGACGACGGCCAGACCCACGACGTCGATGTCATCGTGTACGCCACCGGTTTTCGTCACACCGACGTGTTGTGGCCGATGACGATCACCGGCCGCGGCGGTGTCGACCTACATGATGTCTGGGGCACCAGGCCCTTCGCCTACCTGGGTATCACCGTTCCGCAGTTCCCCAACTTCTTCGTCATCTACGGGCCCGGCGCGCATCTGGCCCACGGCGGTAGCCTGATCTTCAACTCCGAGCTGCAGATGCGTTACATCAACAGCTGCCTGGCGAAATTGGCTGACGCAGGAGTGCATTCGATCGAACCGACCGCAGAGGCGGCCGCGGACTGGCATCAACGCACCCAGCACGAGATCAAGCAGATGGTGTGGGCCCACGCGAAAGTCAAGCACTCGTACTTCAAGAACGCCGACGGCGAGATCCACACCGTCAGCCCGTGGCGCCTCAACGAATACTGGGCGGCGACCCGCGAACCGGACTGGTCGCAGTTTGTCGTAACGACTTGACGGTGGCCCGCAGCTACTCGACGGTGACCGACTTGGCCAGGTTCCGCGGCTTGTCGACGTCGTAGCCGCGAGCCTGCGCCACCGAGGCCGCGAACACCTGCATCGGAATGGTCGACAGCAGCGGCTGCAGAAGCGTTGACACCGCAGGGATTTCGATCAGGTGGTCCGCGTAGGGACGAACCGTGTCGTCACCCTCCTCGGCGATCACGATGGTGATCGCACCGCGGGTCTGGATTTCGCGGATGTTGGACAGCAACTTGCCGTGCAACATCGCCGAACTCTTCGGTGACGGCATCACGATGATCACCGGCAGGTCGTCTTCGATCAGCGCGATCGGGCCGTGCTTGAGCTCACCGGCGGCGAAGCCCTCGGCATGCATGTAAGCCAGTTCCTTGAGTTTCAGCGCGCCTTCGAGTGCGACCGGGTAGCCGACGTGGCGGCCGAGGAACAGGATCGTCGACGCTTGGGCGAATCGGTGGGCCAACTTGGCAACCGGCTCGATCTCGGCGATCACGCGCGCCACCAGATCGGGCATGGCCTCAAGGTCGCGGTATTCGCGTTCCACCTCGTCTGGGTACTTGGTGCCGCGAGCCTGCGCCAGCGCCAGGCCGACCAGGTAGTTGGCGGTGACCTGTGCCAGGAACGTCTTCGTGGACGCCACGCCGATCTCCGGGCCGGCCCGGGTGTAGAGCACCGCGTCGCACTCGCGGGGAATTTGCGAACCGTTGGTGTTGCAGATGGCCAGCACCTTGGCCTTCTGCTCCTTGGCGTGACGGACGGCTTCCAAGGTGTCGGCGGTCTCCCCCGACTGCGAGATGGCGATCACCAGCGTGCTGCGGTCCAGAACCGGGTCACGGTAGCGGAATTCGCTGGCGAGCTCGACTTCCACGGGCAGCCGGGTCCAGTGCTCGATGGCGTATTTGGCCAGCAGCCCCGAGTGATAGGCGGTGCCGCACGCGACGATGAAAACCTTGTCGATCTCGCGCAGTTCCTGGTCGGAGAGCCGTTGCTCGTCGAGCACGATGCGGCCGTCGACGAAGTGTCCGAGCAGAGTGTCGGCAACCGCGGTGGGCTGCTCGGCGATTTCCTTGAGCATGAAGTACTCGTAGCCACCCTTCTCGGCGGCGTCGACGTCCCAGTCGATATGGAACCTCCGGGCACTGTCGGTCAGATCGTTGCCGTGGAAGTCGGTGACCCGGTAACTGTCGGCGGTGATCACGACGGCCTGGTCCTGTCCGAGTTCGACCGCTTCGCGGGTGTGGCCGATGAACGCGGCGACGTCGGAGCCGACGAACATCTCGCCCTTGCCGATGCCGACCACCAACGGTGTCGAGCGGCGCGCCGCGACGATCGTGCCCGGTTCGTCGGCGTTGGCGAACACCAGCGTGAAGTGGCCCTCGAGGCGGCGCAGCACGGCCAACACGGAGGCGGTGAAATCCCCTGCTGTTTTGCCGTGGTGGTAGTTCCACGCCACCAGGTGGACTGCCACTTCGGTGTCGGTGTCGCTGGCAAACTCGACACCGACGTTTTCGAGCTCGTGGCGCAGCGGCGCGTAGTTCTCGATGATGCCGTTGTGGACGACGGCGATCTTGCCCGCGGCGTCGCGATGCGGATGCGCATTGCGGTCGGTGGGCCGTCCATGAGTGGCCCAGCGGGTGTGCCCCACACCGGTCGTGCCGCGCAGAGCGTCGGGGTCGGTTTCGGCGAGCGCGCTCTCCAGGTTTGCCAAACGGCCGGCCCGGCGTCGAACCGTCAGGTCACCGGTTCCGTCGACCAACGCGATGCCGGCCGAGTCGTAACCGCGGTATTCCATCCGGCGCAGCGCGTCGACGACGACATCGAGGGCAGGCTGGTGCCCGACGTAGCCGACGATTCCGCACATAGCCCGCCAGGATAGTGCAGTTGGAGGGCGTCATGCGCCCAGGCGGACCCCGTAAACGGCAGTGCAGCCGCCCCAACCGGGACGGCTGCACGCTGCTGACCTGCGAAAGGTCAGCTTTTTGTCGTTTTAGCGGATGGTCGTGACTGGTGGGTCAGTAGCCGTGGTGGTCATTCCAGCCGGGGCCGTGGTTGTCCCAACCCGGGCCACCGTGGTTGTCCCAGCCCGGTCCGCGATTGTCCCAGCCCGGACCTCCGCCGTTCCAGGGGCCGTTACCGTGCCAGTGACCCTGGTCGCGGGGTTCACCGTCGAAGTAGCCGTCGTCGTGGCAGCGGCCCTGGTCCCAGTTGTTGCCCCACCCCGGGTCGAAGAACTGGCCGGGGCACCAGTGGTAGTCAGGCAGCGGGGCCGACGGCATGGCCTCCGCGACGCTCGCCGCGCCCAGGCCAGCGAGTCCGAGACCCGAGGCGATGGCGGTCGCGGCTGCGATTCGTTTGATGTTTATCACGGTCTGGTAGTACCACCCGGCTATGGGCAGCTAAACCCTTAGCTCGCAAAATTTGTTATGAGTCGCTGTGAATATCATTGGTATTGCATGAGATTCAATGCGGGGCTCGACCGGGATTGACGATGATGTAAGTGCACTGTCCTGCGACGACGCCGCGAAACAGAACAGCCGCCCCTCTCGGGACGGCTGTTTGGGCGGATGGTCAGCTCACGGGTGCCAGGGACCGTAGCCGTGCCAGTGGCCGCCATCGTGCGGCTCCCCGTCGAAGTAGTTGTCGTCGTGGCAGCGGCCCATGTCCCAGTTGTGGCCCCATCCCGGGTCGAAGAACTGTCCCGGACACCAGTGGTAGTCGGGCAGCGGGGCCGCCGGCATAGCCTCAGCGACGCTCGCCGCGCCAACACCAGTGAGTCCCAAACCTGCAGTGAGAGCAGCCGCCGCTGCGATTCGTTTCATGATCATGGATCCCGTCGTACCACCCGACCCGGTCGCCAAAGCTCCGCATCTCGGCGTGTTAGCTGGCGATCTACTGCCAATCAGCTTGCCGACCGCTGATTTGCTCTGACTGAGAGCCATCGGGCCTGGCGCTGGCGTGCGCTACCGTCATCGGGTGGCAAAGACCCGCAAGCTGATCGGCCCACTGAGCCGACGCGGCCCGCACAAGGTTTTGCGCGGCGACTTGGCCTTCGCCGGCCTGCCGGGTGTGGTCTACACGCCCGACGCAGGTTTGCACTTGCCCGCCGTGACGTTCGGCCACGACTGGCTCACCGGCGTGGCGCGGTATTCGGGTTTGCTGGAGCACCTGGCGTCCTGGGGCATCGTCGCGACGGCGCCCGACACCGAGCGCGGGGTGGCGCCGTCGGTGCTGAACCTCGCCTTCGACATGGGTACCGCGCTGGATATCGCCACCGGCGTGCGTCTGGGCCCGGGCAAGATCAGCGTTCATCCCGACAAGATCGGCGTGGTCGGGCATGGCTTCGGCGCCTCGGCCGCGGTGTTCGCCGCCGCCGGGATGAAGGCCAAGCCGCAAGCGGTCGCCGCGCTGTTCCCGGCGGTCACCACGCCGCCGGCCCAACAGCCGGCCGCGGCGCTGCGCGTACCCGGCGTGGTGTTCAGTGCGCCAGGTTCGGCAAAGGCATTGCGCTCCAATGCCATTGAGCTCTGGCAGGCCTGGGACACCGCGACATTGCGTGTCGTCAGCAAAGCGCAGGCCAACGGACTGGCCGAGGGGCGCCGACTTTCGTCCGCGTTCGGATTGGGCGGCCCGGATCGCAAGACGCAGAAGACAATTCGCGCGCTACTCACCGGCTATCTGCTCTACACACTCAGTGGCGACAAGACCTATCGCGACTTTGCCGACCCCGATGTTCAACTGCCCAAGACGCTCCCCGTCGGCGACGAGGCCGCAGCCTTGACGCCCGAGGAGAAGTTTGTCGCCCTGCTCAAGGGGTAGTTGGAATCACTGCCCGGCCTGCGGCAGTTGGTCCTCGGCGATCTCGCAGGGCGTTGATCCGTCAACAGTGGCCGCCGGTGGAGGCGGATCGGCCGGTGCCGGCGCATCGGGCGGCGGCGGGCCGACAGCTTGGGCGACCGGTTCCGCGGCGGCTTCCGTTGCAGCAGTTGGGCTCTCGACGGTGGGCGCCTGGGGTACGTCACTGTCGTCGAGGCTGGCCGGCTCGGTGGCATCCTTGCCTTCGTCGGGCTTGTCGACGTCATCGAGGACGGGGTCGTCGTTGTCGTCGTCGAGTTCTAGCGGGTCGATACCGGAATTATCGCCCGCCCCGCCGGCCAGTGAGCCCAGCAGGCTGCCGATACTGTCGACAATGCTCCCGACCACACCGCCGATACCGCCGGTCATGCCGCCGAGGCCTCCTGCGCCCGTGGACAATCCCGCTGCATCGCCGAGCGGCGTCGCCGGCTGCGGCGGCATCGCCTCGGGCCCGTCCGCCGAACGTTGTTGCGGCGCTTCGGGCGTCGATTGCGGTGCCGCAGCCGGCACGGTCGGCAATGGACTGACGGGTAGTGGGTTGGCCGGCAGCGGAATCGTCGGCGTCGCAGCGGGGACCGGGTGCTCCTCCGGCCGCCAACGCGGGCCGAGGTCGTCCGGAATCTCGAACCGCACGTCGCGCGTCGACGCCAATGCGTGGATGGCTTCGTCGTAGGACGCCGCCACGGATGCGTTGGCTGCGCTCACCGCCGCGAGCCATTCATTGCGAATATCGTTGTCCACGAATGGCATTACCTGCTGATGGACCACCACCTCGGCCGCCGTCCGGTCGCCGGTGCCCGCTCGGACCGCCTGGGCCGCGGCAAGCCATGTCGAGCGCTCGGCCGCGCTGCGTTCGTCGATGGCGACGGTGGTGGCGACCTTGCCGTCGATCGCCTGCCACACTTGGTCGCGCAGTGCGGCGCACTGCTCGGCGGCGGCGCGAACCTGCGCGGCCACCGCCTCCGCGGTGTCGCAATGACGTTGGAGGAATCGCGTCGCCGACTCGGCGCCCGACCCTCGCCACGCCGCCGCCAGGTCGCTGACCTGCGTGCGCTGCACCCACAGCGCTTCTTCGATCGCCGTGACAGCGGCGCGGAGCTCGGCGGCGTCACCGTCGAGCACCCGCAGGTCCAGCCCCACTTCGGTGTCGTACCAGTCCCCCACCTGCGACGCGTGCGCGGTGAGGTCGGGCTGCTGATAGCCGAGCGCCTGGGAGGCCTGCACATAGGTCTGAATGTGCTCGACGGCGGCCTTACCTTCGGCGAGCCGGGCCGCCACGTCGTATCGGTCACTCATCTGCGCCGCTCCTCCTCATCGCTGCGCTCTGCATCGTCGTCGGCGCGCGCTCATCAGCCGATCCGTGCGGCCGCGAGTTGATCGGCGTCTGCGTAGCGATCGGCACCGGCCCGCAGCGCGGCCGCGACCTCCATGCTGGCCCGCGCCCACTGCGCAAGCTCGCCGCTGAGCCGATGCAGCGCGAACCGCAGTGCGTCGCCCTGCCCGATGTAGGCGCGCCCCGAGGTCGTCCCGTCGAAGGCCAACCGGCCGAACTGGGTGCGTACCGCGCCGTCGATGAGATGTGCTGCGTCGTCAAATCGGTTCGCGACGGCATGTACCGCTGCAGCGTCGACGAATGCGTCCCGTTGTGCCATAACAGATTCGACGCGACGAATCGCGCGAAGGTTCCGCCTTTTAGCGGGTGGCGCGCACCTTGTCGGCGACGTGGGCGGCCAGCCGATGAGCGACGTGCTCATCGTCGGCTTCCACCATGACCCGGATCATCTGCTCGGTTCCCGAGGGTCGCAACAGGATTCGACCGGTGTCACCGAGTTCGTCCTCGACCTCCTGCACCGCGGACTGCACCGCGGGCGCGGCGACGGCGGCGGCCTTGTCGGCGACGTCGACGTTGATCAGCACCTGCGGCAGCGTGTGCATCGCGGAAGCCAGGCCCGCCAGCGAGGCGCCGGTCTGCGCCATCCGCGACATCACCCGCAGGCCGGTCAGGATGCCGTCGCCGGTGGTCGACAGCGTGGGCAGCACGATGTGGCCGGACTGCTCGCCGCCGAGGCTGAACGCGCCGGATCGCAGCTCCTCCAGGACATATCGGTCGCCGACGCTGGTGGTGCGCACCTCGACGCCGGCGGCGCGCATCGCCAGGTGCAGTCCGAGGTTGCTCATCACGGTGGCCACCAAGGTGTTGCCGGCCAGTTCGCCGGCCTCCTGCATCGCCAGCGCCAGGATCACCATGATGGCGTCACCGTCGATGACCTCGCCGGCGGCGTCGACGGCCAGGCAGCGGTCGGCGTCGCCGTCGTGCGCCAGACCGAGGTCGGCGCCGTGCTCCAAGACCGCCGCAGCGCACCACATCCAGATGCGTCGAGCCGCAGCGGTCGTTGATGTTCAGGCCGTTGGGCTGGGCGTTGATCGCGATGACGCGCGCACCGGCGGCGCGGTAGGCGCGCGGCGCGGCAATCGAGGCGGCGCCGTGGGCGCAGTCGACCACCACGGTCAGCCCGTCGAGCTGAACGGTGCCGGCCTTGCCGACCTGACGCAGGTAGCGGTCCAGCGCGTCGTCGGCGTCGACGACGCGGCCGATGCCGGTGCCGACGGGTCGCAGACCCGGGCCCGCCCGCGACCAGATCCTCGATCTGGTCTTCGGTCGCGTCGTCGAGCTTGTGCCCGCCCGGCCCGAAGATCTTGATCCCGTTGTCGGGCATCGGGTTGTGCGACGCGGAGATCATCACGCCGAAATCGGCGTCGTAGGCGTGCGTCAGGTAGGCCACGGCCGGGGTCGGCAGGACGCCGCAGCGCAGCGCGTCGACGCCTTCGCTGGTGAGGCCGGCGATCACCGCGGCTTCCAGCATTTCGCCGCTGGCGCGGGGATCGCGGCCGATCACCGCGACGCGGCGGCGTCCGGTTCCCGCCCTGGTCAGCCGGCGAGCGGCCGCGGCGCCGAGGGCCAACGCGAGCTCGGCGGTGAGCTCGCGATTGGCAACCCCGCGGACGCCATCAGTGCCGAATAGTCGACCCATGCGGTCAAACCTCTCACAGTTGGTGACCGCGCACACATACGACAAAAGGATTGGCCGGAGTGCCACCCAACTGGTACGCGGCCGTGATCGCCGCCTGGATCAGCGCTTGCTGTACTGAGGCGCCTTACGGGCCTTCTTCAGGCCGTACTTCTTGCGCTCGGTGGCACGCGGGTCACGGGTGAGGAAGCCGGCCTTCTTCAGTGCGGGCCGGTCCTCGGGCTGGACGATGATCAGCGCCCGGGCGATCGCCAGACGCAGCGCGCCGGCCTGACCGGACGGGCCGCCGCCATCGAGGTGGGCGAAGATGTCGAAGGCGTCCACCCGGTCCACGGTCACCATCGGAGCCTTGATCAGCTGCTGGTGCACCTTGTTCGGGAAGTAGGCCTCCAGGGTGCGGCCGTCGAGGTCGAACTTGCCGGTGCCGGGCACCAGACGGACCCGCACGACGGCTTCCTTGCGGCGGCCGACGGTCTGGATCGGACGCTCGATGAGGATGTGGTTCTCGCTCGCCGCCGGGGCGGCGGCGGCTCTGCGGTCTCGGCGGCCTCGGGGGCTTCAGCGACCTCTTCGACTCTGCGACGACGGTTTCAGTGTCAGTTGCTGCGGTCTCGGTCATTATTGGGCCACCTGCTTGATCTCGAACGGAGTCGGCTGCTGAGCGCCGTGGGGATGCTGCGGACCGGCGTAGACGTGCAGCTTTTTCCTGATCTGCCGGCCGAGCTTGTTCTTGGGGATCATGCCGACGATCGCCTTCTCGACGACGCGGTCGGGGTGCTTTTCCAGCAACTCGCCGATCGTGCGGCTCTTGAGCCCGCCGGGGTAACCCGAGTGGCGGTAGGCCAGCTTCTTGTGTTGTTTGTCGCCGCTCAGGGCGATTTTTTCGGCGTTGACGATGATGACGAAGTCACCGCCGTCGGTGTTGGGCGTGAATGTCGGCTTGTGCTTGCCGCGCAGCAGGTTGGCTGCAGCGACGGCGAGGCGACCGAGCACCACGTCCTGGGCGTCGATGACGTACCACGTCCGCGTGGTGTCACCCGCCTTCGGCGTGTATGTGGACACAGCGCTTACCTCTCGTTTTCGTCTATAACCCGGTTGTGGATCCCGGTGACCCGGGTGTCGGTCAGACGCGTTGCGGAGGGGAGTTCTCGGCGACCGACGTTGACCCGAGTCCCGGCGTTCCGCACGCCAACGGAGCAGCTTACCGGCGGATATCCGCGCAGGTCAAAACGCGTCATTCGGTGCTCGCGGCGGACTCCCAGTAGACACACGAGCCTCTTCTGTCGCTGCGTGCGGCGACTTTCTTTTTTCGTTTTGAGTCCACGGGCGATATCACCGCCTTCATCGATATCGAATACGACCGCGATTCCAAAAAAGGATGGCTCCCATCTGGGGATTCCGCCGCAAGACTTGCGACGCAGCTCAAGACCGCCCCACCGCGTAAGCTAGATAAAATCGCGGTGACTTTAATTCTTAGGAGGTCAGGATGCCTGCAAGTGAGATAAGTGGACCCGAGCAGGCTGACCCCTCGATCGGCGTCCGGCTCTGGAACAAGCGCGCCGAGCTGCTGTGGGGACTCGTCGCAGTGATCATGTTGCTGACCTTCGTCAACCCGGTGGTGCTGATCGGCGCCGTGCTGCTGATCGCGACGATCGCCGCCGGCTGGGCCGGCTTCCATGAACTGATGGACCGCGCGAAACAGGACGACGCCGCGTCGGCTCCCGCCTCGCTACGCCCCGCGCCGTGGCAAGGCCATCACGCCGCCTAGCCCGTCAGTCCGTGTCGGAGACGCCCGTTGAGCCAAGGGTGGCGACATACCGTGCGAAGTCCTCGATCAGCCGGTTCGCCGCGGCCGTTCTGCGACATCGGGCTTGATAAGTCGGATATCCCCGCATCAGGTCATCCGCTAGCGATGGCGATCGACGGATACCCCCCAACTCCACCAGAAATAACTGCGCGGTTCCGCCGGTCTCTCCCACCGACGGAACCGCGCAGAGTCTTCGGGCAATCAGCGCCCCTGCTGGCCCCACACGCCGGCGGCCCGGCGGTCCGCGGCCGCGACGTCGTCTGCGCCGTCTCGGACGGCGTTTCCGAGGTCCACCAAGATTTCGTTGAGTGCGTTGGCTGCCTGATGCCACTTGATCTGCTCGAGGCCGTACGCCGTCGCGGCCTCGCGGGTCCACAGTTGCTGCAACGGCGCGACATGCGACTTGAGATCCTGCAATGCAGCGTTGAACTGCGCCGACGCGGAGTGAATCTCCTGGCGAACCGAAGCTTCGATCTCGTCGAAGTTGTATGACAACCGTGGATCCATTGCCGACGGCCTCACAGATTCCCGGCGGCAGCGCCGATGTGCAACGCGTGGTCCTCGGCGGCATCTCGCAGCGCGACTTCGTTGTAGCGAATGGTCTCCGCGATGCCGTGCAGCGCTTGGTGCAGCTTCATCGACTCCGCGTTCCACCGATGCACCACGTCTTTGAATCGCGACGCCGCCATTCCGCCCCATACCGACTGCGGCACACCACTCATGCGACCGATGAACGCCTGCAGTCCCGCACGGATCTCCTCGTTCCGGGTATCGATGGCCGCGGCGACCGATCGCATGAGGTCGAAATCGGTGCTGAGTGCATTGCCACCTGTCGGTGCGCTCACGTGTCCTCTTTCCGCCGATCGCCGCGGACCCAACCGCGCTAACGACAAGTAAGACTCGAGCCGGCGCCGTGCGGTTCCCATCAATCTCAATCCAATGCCCGCGCCGATCGGATTGCCAGCTCACACTCTCGGGCGACGGCGTCGTAGCGACCGCTGCGACTCTGGCATCCGATACTGATCCGAACCGCCTTGTCGACCCACACCGTCCAGCGGACGTCATGGCCGGCCCGAACCTCTCGATAGGTCACTACCGGATGTCCGGCACTACGGCCCGACGGGTTGAAGTCGACGAATACGCCGACCGGCGCCGCATCTATCGCGCTCTTGAGGAACTCGGCGGTCGCGTCCAAACCGGTCAGGGCAACCTGCGACTGGGTCACGTGCAACGCGATTTCTAGATCAGTCGGGGACGTGATCTGCACCCGCGCCGATCCTGGCCCCGCGGTGATGCGACGCGTGGGCCATTGCGCCGGAACCTCCAGTGCAACATGCCCTTCGACGATCAGCGCGGTTGGTGAGCGATCTGTTGAGCGCGGTGCGGGATAACGGTGCATTGCGTCGACGCTGATGAGCCCGACGGCCGCCAGCGCCACCAATGTCGACGCGTACCGAATCGTCCGTGCAGTTCGACCACGAATCGACGTGTGAGGCTTCTCATCGGTTGGTTTCAGTTCTCCGACAAGCGTTCTCAGCCGGATGTCGTCCACCAGTACCACGGTGATCCCGTCAGTGCTCGGCAGCCTCTTCGCGATTGCCACCGCGAGTGTTCCGGCCCCCCGCACAGCTGCGGGCGCGTCGATGAGCACAGTCTCAGTGGCGCCGAACGGCATTGTGGGGATTGAAAGCACTACAGCCTCTGCGATGGCCACAGTGTCCCGATGACGGGCCTCGACCGTCACACCTTCGCCCGCCACCACAACGAAATCGCTTGCGATTTCTACGACTGACGTCGCCTCCGCAGACCTGGATGGAGTTGCCTGAGTCAGCAACCACGCACGCGACCGCATCTGGGCATCGCCAACCAGCGCTTGCGTAGCGGCACTGACGACATCGACGCGCTCCGACGACCACCAGGATGGGTGAATAACGGTTACCGGTCCGGTCGTACGGCAGTCGACCGACTGAAACATGTTCTGCCATAGCGATTCGACGGTGGTCGGTTGAAGGTCGACGAGTGCCACTGGGTCATCGATGCTCTCGAACGCGGCACGCTCGGCCTCAGTGTCCACGACGGTGGCTCCGCCGCAACACAATCGGCGGATGATGGTCGGGCCGACCTCGATGACATGCGCCCTCATGGCTCCGGGGTCCAACCAACGTGGATCATCTTCGGGTCGCCGCGGCGCGTCGCCAGCACACCACGCCCGGGCGGCAGCGGCGATGGGCGTACGGACCCGATCATCAATCCCTCGTCGGGACTCCCACTCATCAGCAGCGTCGCGCAACCAGCGTCGCGAAGCCCCGCAACCAGAGGCTCGAACATGGCACGGGCCGCGCCGCTGGTGCGCCGTGCCACCACAAGATGCAAACCCAAATCTCTGGCATGCGGAAGAAATTCCAGCAGTGGCGCGAACGGGTTGGCGCCGGCGCCCACGAGCAGGTCGTAATCGTCGATCACGACGTATATTTCGGGCCCCGACCACCACAATCTGTCACGCAGTTGGGCGGCGGTGGCATTCGAAGGAGGCATCCGTTGACTCAGTAGCTCCACGAAGCGCGGCATTGCTTCGACTAACGCATCAGCGGAAGCGAGGTAGCCGCCGAGTCGCCCGGTTTGGGGTTCAACCACACCGAGTAGCGAGCGCCTCGGGTCAACAATGAACAGTAGGACCTCCGCCCGATTCATGGTTCTCAGCAGCTCGCTGCACAAGGTGCGCAAGGTCGCCGTCTTACCGCACCCGCTGTCACCGAAGACCAGTAGATGCAGGTGGTATGCGAAATCGATTGCCAGCGGCCGAAGCTCGGTCTCTTCGATACCTACTATGACGCCGGTGTTGCCCGTGCCGGCTCGCTCGAGCACGCTGCCGTGCTCGATCTGTGTCGGTAACACCGGGATCGGCGGCGCGGTCCATCCGCCGTAGCGGCGGCGCAACATCTTCCCGAAGCTCGACGTGGCTTCCGCGAGGCTCGAATCAGAGTCGCCGCCGTCGATGCGTGGCAGTGCGATAATCATGTGTAGACCGTCATGGGCAAGCCCTCGCCCGGGACTCCCCTCCGGAACTTGCTGAGCCCGCCGACGATCCAATTCAGAATCCGCCGGGTCGCCCAGCCGCAACTCGATCCGCGTTCCGATCTGATCCCTTGACGCGGGCCGAATCTCGGGCCAACGCGAGGCCGTGATCACGACATGAACACCGTAGGAGAGTCCCTCCGCGGCAAGCGCTGAGATCGAGTACTCCGCTGTCTCGAATTCGCGTTGCACGCTGAGCCAGCCGTCGATGATCAAAAAGACATCGCCGAACCGGTCACATACCGGATCTCCCTTGGCCTTGAGCAGTCGATAGTGCCCCATCGATTCGATTCCGTGCTCGCGGAAAAGCAACTCGCGAGAACGAACGACGGCGACGAGTCGCGTGATTGTGCGCCGCGCGCGTTCCAGATCACCGCGTCCGGCGACCGAGCCGACGTGCGGCCAGTCTCGAAACGCCGCCAAAGAGCCGCCGCCGAAATCGAGGCAGTAGAACTGCACAGTTCGGGGATCGTGCGTGGCCGCAAGCGCGGTGATCAGCGTGCGCAACGCCGTCGACTTGCCGGATTGAGGGGCGCCGACTACCGCGACATTGCCTGCAGCCCCGGATAAATCGACGATCAGCGGTGTGCGCCGCTGTTCGAAGGGACGGTCGACGATCCCGATAGGAGCCGTCAACGTCGGTCTCGGTCCAGCATCCCGCAGGACAGTGGTCAAGGCCGGCGCCGCCCCTAATGGTGGCAGCCATATCTCGTGTGCTTGTGGGCCATCTCCCGAGAGTCGCCCGACAATCGCCTGAAGCACCGTGCGGCATTCGCCGAGGTCCGTCTCATCATTGCGGCCGCACGCGACTGATCCGGCGGGTTCCGTGGTGAACAACCGCACAGGCGCTGATCCCGTACCGTGCTTCGGTGTGACGGGATCGGCAGTCGCGAGGCGCGCCGCAGCTGGGCCAGATACAAACGCCGTCTGGAACCGGATCGGTGCGTTAGTACCGACCCGCAGGTACGCGGCGCCCGGCGTCCCCGCCAGTTCATACGCCTCGGATGTGCCCAACACCGTCCGAGATTCGTTGATCGACAAAGTTTTCAGGCACACCCGGTACGACAGATGCGATTCCAAACCCCGCAATCTGCCTTCGTCCAGACGCTGACTCGCCAGCAAAAGATGTATGCCCAGCGACCGCCCCAACCGGCCGATCGCGACGAAGACATCGGCGAAATCCGGATGTTGGCTGAGCAATTCGGAGAACTCGTCGACGATGATGAACAACGCCGGCAGCGGGCACATCTGGGTATCCGACCGCCGCCTGCGTTGGTAAGCGGCGATACCGTCGAGGTTGCCGGCCTCTCGGAGCACCTCTTGCCTCCGGTTCATCTCCCCCATCAACGCGTCGCGCATTCGGGTAACCAACGCCGCTTTGTCGGACAAGTTGGTGATGACAGCGGCCACATGCGGGGCCTTCTCGAGTCCTGAGAACGTCGCGCCGCCCTTGAAGTCGACCAGCACCAGGTTCAGTTCCTCTGAAGAGTGACCGACGATCATGCCCAGCGCTACCGTGCGAAGGAATTCCGATTTTCCGGAGCCCGTTGCGCCGATGCAGAGCCCGTGCGGCCCCATCCCGTTCGCGGCGGCCTCCTTGATGTCCAAATTGACTGGTGTACCAGCGACGTCCGTGCCGACCGGAACACGAAGCGACTCCCGAGGGCCTCTGATGCTGTGATATGCAACCGGCAGATGCGCGGCAATATCGTTGATGCCGAGCAGGTTCTGCCAGCTCATCCCAGTCGTCGCGCTCAGCGCGCTGGGCCGGTAGCCGGCCAGTCGTTGCGCGCACACCAACGCGGCCGAATAGCTCAACTGATCGGTATGTGCGGCAACTTCTTCGTTAGCGGCCGTGACGACCACAGGTTTGCCGTTGCCACGTTCGAGCTTGAGCACCGTGACGCCCTCAACAGCAACGCAGTGGCGCTGATCATCGCTGTCGGCGACAACCACGACGCGCGGTGACCCCGCGTCGCTGAATCGGTCGTCGCTCATCAAACCGCCCAGCGCTTCGGGCGCAGACGCGTACACCATCCGCGTGGGGCCAATGTCGTCGTGGGCAAAGGGATGTCGGTTGTGCGGCAACCATTTCAGCCATTCCCAGTGCGGTCGGCTCGAGTCACTGACGGATGCGGCGATCAGGACGGTTGCCGGGCTGTGCAGGACGGCCAACTGACAAATCATGGCACGCACCAGCGCACGTACCTGATCGCCGTCGCCGCGGATGCTCACGGTCGACTTGCCGCGCAACAAGATCGCAATCGGCGCATTCGCCACCGTCGAGTGCACGTCGAGAAAGCGCTGCAGCGCAGCCACGCCCACCGGGTCCAACCGGTTTACCGACTCGATCGTCGGCGCTACCAACCGCGTCGCGAGAGGTAGGTCTCCGACGCCGATCCGCAGGTGGCAGAAATCTGGGTCCTCCGCTGCCCGCTCCCACATCCGCCGACCGCCCACCAGAGTCCACAGCGCGTCCGGATCCGGGTGGCGCCACACCATCGAACAGTGCTGTGCCGCCGCGGTCTTCAGAACAGAAGCCCGCGTCTCGGACAAGTAATCCAGATAATCCGCACGTTGGACATTGATCTCGTCGCGCCGTGTATTCGAGCCGAGTAACACCGTCGCGACCGCGGATATCAGCATCATCAGGGGAAACATCATGAACGCCGGATTGCGCGCCACGCTCGATCGCGCGTAGTAAGCCGCGCACATTGCCCCTACCGTCGCGACGGCGGCGACAATCGGCACGAAGCGAAGCAACTGACTCGACGGCGTGCGGGTCAGCTCCGGCGGCGCCGCGACAGCGATGTCGTTCGCCTCGTGCACGGGTGGCGCAATCCGGTCGATCGTGATGTGCTCCGCAGTCGCATCCCCGTCCAAAGCCTTCTTTCCCGCCATGCATCGGGCACGGTATGCACGTCCGAAATCGGCAGCAAGTCGCCTGTGGAACAACGCATACGGCGTGGCTGAATAACGGTTAGCCTCCGATTCGGCGAATGGAGGTCGGTGTGCATCAAGGCTCGGTAGCAACCACTCGGCGGAGGCTGGCCATTCGTGCCGACGCTTCCAGTCTCGATCTCGTATTGCCGGCGACGGTGCCTGTCGGGTCGCTGATTCCGTCGATCGTCGACGCGTTCGCCGACGGCGGCGACGTCGACATCGACGCCGGCCTGACCGCACGCGGATTCCAGCTGTCACACCTGGGCGGCAGTGCGCTTGACGCATCGAAGACGTTGGAAGAAATGGGAATTCGAGATGGGTGCACGTTAGTCCTGGGTCGCTCCGCGATGAAATTCACCCCTCCGCCTTGCGACGATGCGGCCGAGGCTGTATCGGCCACGGTCGCTGAGGTAGAGCGGCCGTGGACTCGACGCGCGACTCGGTCTGTCGGCGTGCTGGTCTCTGGCTGCCTGGCCGGGGTTGCCGCGGCGGCATTGATTCGAACGGCCTTCGGCGCCGACGCGCACCGTTTGGGCTGCGTCGGCGTTGCCTTGACAACCGGCCTTCTCGCGTTGTTGGCGGCGGTAATCGCGTACCGCGTACTCGACGAACCAGGCGCAGGGCTGACGTTGGGCCTGATGGGTGCTGGATTCGCCGCACTCGTCGGGCTCTTTGCCATTCCCGGTGGCCCGGGTGCGCCGAACGCGCTCTTCGCGGCCGCTGCCGCGGGGACAGCTGCGGCGATAGTCCGCATGTTCGCCTGCCACGCGGTCGTATTCACCGCGCTGGCATGCTTCGCGACGGCCTGCGCGACAGCGGCTGCGGTGGGCGCGGTCGTGGCCACACCGGTGCCGGCAATTGGCGCGGGGTCGGCGGCAATCTCGCTGGCACTCTTCGAGGCGGCGGCGCCGGTATCGGTCATGCTCACCCGGTTGTCACCGGCGCCGGCTGACAGTCCAGATGTTCTGCACGCGAGAGCAATCCGAGCGCGCACCTGGCTCAACAGTTTTATCGCGACCTTCTCCGCCGCGGCCGCTCTGGGAGCTATCAGCGCAACAGCCGGGCGCCCACCGCACGGCATCGTCTTCGCCGCCGTGGTTGGTGGCGTGCTCATGCTTCGGGCGCGTGATTCGGACGTCGGCCGATCGCTACCGCCGATCGTCTGCGGAGCAGCTACGCTCTGCGCTGTCCTGGTCGCCGCTGTCATTGCGTACCCACATCACGTGCTGCACATCGCGGCCCTGTCGATGGCGCTGAGCATTCTTGCGCTCTATCTCGGATTCATGAGCGGCTCGGGCGCGGTGATTCCGACCGGGCGGCGAAGCGTGGTGTTGGTGCAATATTTCGCGTTGGCGACCATTGCCCCGCTGGCGTTCTGGCTATGCGGGCTGTATGGCGCTGTGCGCGGCCTGAATCTGCCGTGACATCAGCGCGATTGGCGTTGTGGCGATGTGCGGCGATCACCGCGTTGTCCGTCCTGCCGGGGTGCGCCATACCACTGGCCAACGCGATATCGCCGCCACCGATTGACGAAAGTCGGCTCCCACTGCCGGCACCCGCACACCCACCGCGACCAACTGTCCAACGCGAGATCTGCGCGATCTCCCGGCTGATCCGTAGCGCTGAGGTATCTCAGCTCGCGGGGCTTGATCTGCAACAGGTTTGGAAACTCACCAACGGTTCGGGTCAGCGCGTCGCCGTCATCGACACCGGAGTCGCGCCGCATGCGCGACTGCCGCACCTGGCGGCGGGCGGGGATTATGTTTTCACCGGCGACGGGACCCAGGACTGTGATGGTCACGGGACTACGGTCGCGGGGATCGTGGGCGCCACAACCGATCCCAGGCACGCCGACGATTTCAGCGGCGTCGCTCCAGGCGCCGAGCTCATCAGCATCCGGCAATCCAGCACGAAGTTCGGCGCGGTATCGGACCCGACGAACTCCGGATTCGGGGACGTGGACACGATGGCGCGCGCGGTACGCACCGCCGCCGATCTGGGCGCCACGGTGATCAATATTTCCTCGGTTGCCTGCGCCGACGCGGCTCTCGACGATCGTCCACTCGGCGCTGCGTTGGCATATGCCGTCGACACCAAGAACGTCGTCGTGGTGGCTGCCGCGGGAAATGCCGGCACCGGGCAGTGTCCTGCACAGCAAGCCGAGACAACGTTGATTGTGAGCCCTGCGTGGTACGACGACTACGTGCTGACCGTGGGGTCGGTGAACGCGCACGGCGAGCCATCGTCGTTCACCCTCCCCGGGCCGTGGGTCGACGTCGCCGCACCCGGCGAAGGAGTGATTTCACTGAGTTCGTCAGGTGATGGGCTGACGAATGCGTATGACGGAGAGGGTGGTTCGACTCCGCTGTCGGGCACGAGCTACGCCACGCCGGTCGTCAGTGGGTTGGCAGCGCTGATCCGCGCTCGGTTCCCGACATGGACCGCTCGTCAGGTGATGCAACGCATCAAAGCAACCGCGCACCATCCGCCCAGCGGATGGGATCCACGAGTCGGCGTCGGCAGGGTGGACCTGCTTGCCGCGGTGAGCACCGATACACCGACCACTCCGACTCCAGCAGCGCCGCAGGCATTGGCCCCCGTCGAATCAACGCACATCGCGCCGCCGGATCACCGCGCGCAACACGCAGCATTCGCCGGCGCTGCAATCTGCGGCGGCGTGTTGGCGACGGCACTGGCCGCCGGGGCATTGCGCACCCGGTTACGACGCGCCGATCGGTCGAGTAATAACGGGAATATCCTGCGCGACTGAGGCATTGGACCTGCTCAAATCCGGTCCCGCGGGCAGTTTGGCCAGTATCGGCCATGGTGCGGGGATCATGGTGGCCGGCAGGCCGAGATCCTTGGCGGCATCGTCGTCGTGAACGGCGAACCGGACGCCGGTGTCGGTGATCAGGTACCGGGTGCCCGCGCGAGCATCGGCGCCGGACAGGCTCGCCGCGCGGACATAAGCCATGCGCCCCGGCGGCAGATAGACGGCATCGACGGCAGGCCCTTTCCCATCGGTCTGCGCCAGTGTGACCGGCGCCTGTCCGGGCGGAATGGGCAGGCCGCCAAGCGAAAACGTGACCGTGACGCTGCCCGACGCGGCGGCTTCCCACCTGACGCAGACCGTGGTGCCGTGGGCAACCGATTGTGGCGAAGCCCGGTCAGGAAAGTCAGAGACCGGCAGCCGCGTGACCGATCTGGTGCTACGAATGACGTCAGGCGCAACCGAGATCGCTGTGCGGGTGCCCTGCGAGTCCGCGAATCGCACGAGTTCGGCGGCGAGTTGCCCGACCCGCTGGACGCCCTCCTTCAACACGACGTAATACTCGTCTCCTCCGCTGCGGGCCACCCGCAGCACGCTGCCGACCGGGAATCCGGGTAGCGAGTCGGGTCCGCGTGTGCCGACGTCCGGAATCCGCGGTGTGGTGATCGGCGCCATCTCCGGAATGAGGTTCAGCAGCGCCGACGAAACAGGCAATGGCGTCTGGCCGTCCAACCCCAAGCCGCGCGCGACCGCGGCTTCATCCGGGTTCACCACAGCCCGTCGGCCGTCGAACAACAGATACGTCGAGCCACCCGTGTTCGGCACGACAAGCAGTGTCTGGTCGCGCCTCAAAGCATCGGGCCGCGATTCCCCGCCAACGATGACCGTCGTGCGATCGTGACTGTCGCAGACGGTCCACGGCGATCCGCTTTCCTCGAGCGGTCGTCCCAGAAACTGAGGCGCACCGGGGATGCCCAGCAGCGAACCCATTTTGTTGCGGCTGAAGGCGGACGCGGCCATCGGTTGGGGGTCGGCGTCTGTCTTCATGACCAATCGGGCTGAAGCCAGATTGAGCACCGGATGCAGTGCGTCGCCCAACCGAACGTAGAGCGCTCCCGACTGTCGCTCCATCAAAATCGGTGCCGTCTCGGCGCTCGGTTGAGGGCTCAGCATCGCCAGAACCAGGCACCCGGCCAGCATGACGATCGCGACTGCCAGCCCGACCGTTAAAGACCGCGCGGGTGCACGGATCGACTCGTTCACGGCGCGCAGATCGATGCCCAGCAGCGCGCACTCGATGTCGCCGCCGCATGAACCGATCGCCGCTGATCTGCAGCCTCGTCGCCGGTTGCCGTGCCATCCCACGGCACGATAGGCGGCGAGCGCCCCACGACCCGTCCACCATCCACAGCCAGCCCCCAGAACACCGTAGATGTGACCGCTCGGCGGAATATCCGTAGAATCACCTGGTGAGCATTCGCCGCAAGAGCCGTGGTACTGCCCGTCGCGCCTGGTCACGCCGTTTCAGCCTGACCGCCGCCGCATTGCTGGGCGCGGGCGTACTGCTCGTCGCACCCGGCGCGGCCCGGATCGAAGCCCCCTCGGCCAAGGCCGACAACTGCCCGGACGTCGCTCTGACGTTCGCCCGCGGCACCGACGAGCCGCAAGGCCTGGGACGCGTCGGCCAGGCCCTCGCCGACGGCATCCGCCAGAACACCGGCAAGAAGGTTGACGCCTACCCGGTGAACTATCGCGCCACTCTGCTGCAGATCCACGGCAACGACGGCGCCAAGGACGCGATCAAGCACATCAAGGAGGTGGCCGACAAATGCCCGACCACCCCGCAGGTGCTCGGCGGCTACTCCCAAGGCGCCTCGGTGGTCGACATCGTCACCGGCACGCAGATCGGCGGCGTCGGCTGGGGCGACGCGCTGCCGCCGCAGTACGCCAGCCACGTGATCGCGGTGACCACCTTCGGTAACCCGGCCGACCGCAGCGGCGGCTCCATCTCGGCGCAGAGCGCGATGTTCGCCGCCAAGGCCGTCGACTACTGCAACCCCGAGGACCCGATCTGCCACGCCGGTCAGGGCAACGAGTGGAAGGGCCACACCGACGGCTACGTGCCCGTCTACACCAACCAGGCGGCCAGCTTCGTGGCCACCCGGCTGCTCTCGGTGCTGCCCCCGACCTCGCTCGACGGCCCTATGGGCATCCCACCAGGCCCCGCCATGCCCGGACCGTTCGGCCCTGGTCAGGGCCCGGCGCCCGGACCCGTCCCCGGTCGCCCCGGGCCCGACCGTGGTCGACCAGACCCAGCCCGCGTCGTTTCACTGATCGCTCACCCGAAACCTTGATGTTGCCGCGGCGCACTACTGTCGGGCCATGACTCTGCGCTCGATCTACGCCGTCGGTTCATTGGTCATGGCGTTGGCGCTCGCGCCGGCCTTGGCCCCCGCCTTGATCCCGACCGCATCGGCTTCCTGCCCCGACGTCGAGGTGATCTTCGCGCGAGGGCGGCAGGAATCGCCCGGCGCCGGAGTCCTCGGCAACGCCTTCGTCAGCGCGCTGCGGTCCAGGGTGCACAAGAACGTCAGCCTGTACGCGGTGCGCTACCCGGCCGATACCGAGGTGGACATCGGCGCCAACGACATGAGCGCGCACGCGCAGTCGACGATCAACGGCTGCCCGGACACCCGGATTGTGCTGGGCGGCTACTCCCTGGGCGCGGCGGTCACCGACGTCGTGATGGCGGCCCCCGGCGCGATGTTCGGCTTCACCAACCCCCTGCCGCCGGGCGCCGATCAGCACATCGCGGCGATCGCGCTGTTCGGTAACGGCACCTCGTGGGTCGGGGCGATCAAGAATTTCAATCCGATCTACACCGACCGGACCATCGACCTGTGCCACGGCGCCGATCCCATCTGCAACCCGGCCGACCCGCACACCTGGCAGGACAACTGGAACCAACACATGGCCGCCGGCTACATCCAGGACGGCATGGTCAACCAGGCCGCCGATTTCGTCGCCGGCAAGCTGGCCTAGCCGCATTCGCTGATCGAACGCACAGGTCAGTATCAGCTGGCAAATAGTTTTGCCCGCTAATTTTTGCTCATGCGTTCCGGATTGCTTCGCCTGGCAGCGGTGGCCTTGTTCGCCGCCGGTTTGCTGAGCGCCCCGTCCTTGCTGCCCGCTCGGACGACGACGCTTCCGGTCGCCTCCGCCGCCTGCCCGGACGCCGAAGTCGACTTCGCCCGCGGCCGCGAGGAAGCCCCCGGCGTCGGCGCGGTCGGCCAGGCCTTCATCAACTCCCTGCAGACGCAAGGCGCCGCACAAGACGATCGGCGCGTACGGGATCAACTACCCCGCCGACGTCAGCGTCACCAAAGGCTCCAACGACATGAGCGCGCACGTGCAATCGATGGCGGCCAGTTGCCCGAACACCAAGCTGGTGCTCGGCGGCTACTCGTTGGGCGCCGCGGCGGCCGACGTGGTCGTCGCGATGAACCAGCCCGGATTCGGCTACACCAATCCCCTACCGCCGGCGTTGGATCAGCACGTCGCCGCGGTCGCGTTGTTCGGCAACGCCACCCAAAAGGTGGTCGGCGACATCCCCGGACCCAGCCCGGCCTTCGCCGGCAAGATCGTCGACCTGTGCGCTCCGGGCGACCCGATCTGCACCGGCGGCATCCAGGATCTGCACTGGCACTCCCACCTGCAACCGTCCTACATCGACTCGGGCCTGGTCGACCAAGCGGCCAACTTCGTCGCCGGCAGGCTGTAGCTCAATCGCGAGTACGAATGTCGCGGGTGATCAACGTCCGCGCCTGCATCTCGCTCTCGGGCGGGTAATCCACCCGGACCAACGTCAAACCCCGCGCCGGCGCGGCCGCGTAGTCGCTGGAACGCCTTGTGTCGGTGAGCAACTCAGCACACCACTCGGCGGTTCGCCGACGCTCGCCGACCGCCAGCAGTGCGCCGACCAGCGACCGCACCATCGACCAGCAGAACGCGTCGGCGGTGACGTGCGCGATGATCAGGTCGCCGTCGCGTTCCCAGTCGAACCGCTGCAGGTCGCGAATCGTCGTCGCCCCCTCGCGGTGGCGGCAGAACGCGGCGAAGTCATTGAGACCCAACAGCTTCTGCGAAGCAGACGCCATCGCGTCGACGTCGAGCAGCCGCGGCCAGCTGGTGACGAAGCGGGCCTGTTGCGGATCCACCCCGTAGTCGGCGGTGGAGATCCGGTAGGCGTAGTGCCGGCGTAGCGCCGAGAATCGCGAGTCGAAACCCGCAGGCGCACGGATGATCCGGCGCACCCGCACATCGGCGGGCAGCAGCCGACCCAGGCGCCGGACCAGCGGCTGGAACTCGGGTTGATTCGGCCGCGGCGTGCGCGGATAGACATTGGGCAGCGCGTCGAGTGGAACGTCGACGTGAGCGACCTGACCGGTGGCGTGCACGCCGGCGTCGGTGCGACCGGCGGCGTGCAGCCGCAGCGGGTGTTGAAACACCGTCGACAGCGACTCCTCGAGAACACCCGCGACGGTGCGCTGGCCCGACTGTGTTGCCCAGCCGGCGAATTCTGTTCCGTCGTAGGCGATATCGAGCCGAAGACGAACGAGCCCGCCATCGGTGTCGATGGCGGGCTCGTCGTTCAATGGCAAATCGTCAGGACTCGTCAGCGTCCTTGGCCTCGGCCTCAGCGGCTGCGCTCCGCCTCGCTGGCTTCCGCCTCGGCAGGAGCTTCGGCCTCGGACTTCAGCCTCGACCTCTTCGGCTTTCGGCTCTTCGGCCTCAGGCTTGGCGGCCGGAGCCTTGGCGGCAGCCTGAGACGCACCGACGCGACGCGCACGGTCGGCCTCGGAGGTCACCGTCTTCTCCTGCACCAGCTCGATGACCGCCATCGGGGCGTTGTCGCCCTTGCGGTTCTCGACCTTGATGATGCGGGTGTAGCCACCGTTGCGGTCGGAGAAATGCGGCCCGATCTCGGCGAACAGGGCGTGCACCACGTCCTTGTCGCGGATCTTCTTGAGCACCTCACGCCGGTTGTGCAGCGTGCCCTTCTTGGCGTGGGTGATCAGCTTCTCGGCGTAGGGCCGAAGTGCCCGCGCCTTGGGCTCGGTCGTCTTGATCCGGCCGTGCTCGAACAGCGCCGTCGCCAAGTTGGCCAGGAGCGCCTTCTGGTGTGCAGACGATCCGCCGAGGCGAGGACCCTTAGTGGGCTTGGGCATTGCGACTTCTCCTAAATGGGGCCGGCCCCCGTATCAGGTAGGACCGGGACGGCACTCTTTCGAGCGGTTGGCCTTTAGAGCTGTTCGGTTTCGGCGTAGTCCTGGTCGTCGTAGGCAGCGGCCTCCGCGGACCAGGTGCCGGTGGCGACGTCGTAGCCGGCGACCTCCGACGGGTCGAAGCTGGCCGGGCTGTCCTTGAGCGACAGGCCGAGCTGGTGCAGCTTGACCTTCACCTCGTCGATGGACTTCTGACCGAAGTTGCGGATGTCGAGCAGGTCGGACTCGGTGCGCGAGACCAACTCGCCGACGGTGTGCACGCCTTCGCGCTTGAGGCAGTTGTACGAGCGCACGGTCAGGTCCAGGTCGTCGATCGGCAGGGCGAACGACGCGATGTGGTCGGCCTCGGCCGGCGACGGGCCGATCTCGATGCCCTCGGCCTCGACGTTGAGTTCGCGTGCCAGACCGAACAATTCGACCAGCGTCTTACCCGCGGACGCCAGCGCGTCACGGGGGCCGATCGAGCTCTTGGTCTCGACGTCGAGGATCAGCTTGTCGAAGTCGGTGCGCTGCTCGACACGGGTCGCATCCACCTTGTAGGTCACCTTGAGCACCGGCGAGTAGATGGAATCGACTGGGATACGGCCGATTTCAGCACCCGATGCCTTGTTCTGCACGGCCGGGACGTAACCGCGGCCACGCTCGACGACGAGCTCGATCTCGAGCTTGCCCTTGTCGTTCAGGGTCGCGATGTGCATCTCCGGGTTGTGCACGGTGACGCCGGACGGCGGGACGATGTCACCCGCGGTGACCTCGCCCGGGCCCTGCTTGCGCAGGTACATGGTGACCGGCTCGTCCTCCTCGGAGGACACCACCAGGCTCTTCAGGTTCAGGATGATGTCGGTGACGTCTTCCTTGACGCCCGGCACGGTGGTGAACTCGTGCAGCACTCCGTCGATGCGGATGCTGGTGACGGCCGCGCCCGGAATCGAGGACAGCAGCGTGCGCCGCAGCGAGTTACCGAGCGTGTAGCCGAAACCCGGCTCCAACGGCTCGATGACGAACTGCGAACGGCTGTCGCTGAGGATCTCTTCGGACAGAGTCGGTCGCTGTGAAATCAGCATGGTGTTTCTTTATCTCCATCTCGGCACCCGCTATTTGATGCCGTTTAGGTCCCTGTACCGGTCGGTGCCGGAGCTGCGTTACTTCGAGTAGTACTCGACGATCAGCTGCTCGGTGAGCGGCACCTCGATCTGGGCGCGCTCGGGCAGTTGGTGGATCAGGATCCGCTGCTGCTCGCCGACCACCTGAATCCAGCCGGGGATCGGACGGTCGCCGGCGGTCTCGCGGGCGATCTGGAACGGCACGGTGTTCAGTGACTTGCCCTTGATATCGATGATGTCGTACTGCGACACCCGATAGCTGGGGATGGTCACCTTGACGCCGTTGACCGAGAAGTGGCCGTGGCTGACCAGCTGACGGGCCATCCGACGGGTCCGGGCGATGCCGGAGCGGTACACGACGTTGTCCAGCCGGCTTTCCAGGATCTGCAGCAGCTCGTCACCGGTCTTGCCGGGACGGCCCGCCGCCTCCGCGTAGTAGCGGCGGAACTGCTTCTCCATGACGCCGTAGGTGAAGCGGGCCTTCTGCTTCTCCTGCAGCTGCTGGCGGTATTCGCTCTCCTTGATCCGCGCGCGACCGTGCTGGCCGGGCGGGTAGGGGCGCTTCTCGAAGGACTGGTCCCCGCCGACGAGGTCGACGCCGAGGCGGCGCGACTTGCGGGTGATGGGTCCGGTGTAACGAGCCATGGTGGTCTTTCCCTAGACCCTTCTGCGCTTGGGCGGGCGGCAGCCGTTGTGCGGCTGGGGGGTGACGTCAGAGATCGCGCCGACCTCCAGGCCGGCGGCCTGCAGCGAACGGATCGCGGTCTCGCGGCCCGAACCCGGGCCCTTCACGAACACGTCGACCTTCTTGACGCCGTGCTCCTGCGCCTTGCGGGCGGCGTTCTCGGCGGCCAGCTGGGCGGCGAACGGCGTCGACTTACGCGACCCCTTGAAGCCGACGTGACCGGACGACGCCCACGCCAGGACATTGCCCTGCAGGTCGGTGATCGTCACGATCGTGTTGTTGAACGTGCTCTTGATGTGCGCGGCGCCGTGCGGGACGTTCTTCTTTTCCCGCCGCCGGGTCTTCTGACCCTTCTTCGGGCGCGGAGGCGGCAGCCTTCTTTGCTGGGGGCATGACTTACCTGGCCTTCTTCTTGCCGGCGATGGTGCGCTTGGGGCCCTTGCGGGTACGCGCGTTGGTCTTGGTGCGCTGACCGCGCACCGGCAGGCCGCGGCGGTGCCGAAGGCCCTGGTAGCAGCCGATCTCAATCTTGCGGCGGATGTCGGCCTGCATCTCACGGCGCAGGTCACCCTCGACCTTGAGGTTGCCTTCGATGTATTCGCGCAGCTGGGTCACCTGATCGTCGGTGAGGTCCTTGGTGCGCAGATCTTTGTCGATCCCGGTAGCGGCCAGGATTTCGTTGGAGCGGGTCCGGCCTACGCCGAAGATGTACGTCAACGCGACCTCCATGCGCTTGTCGCGCGGCAGGTCAACGCCCACTAGTCGAGCCATGGGTGGCATTCTTTCTCTATGCGGAGGTCTCAAATCCCAGCCCGTTCCCTGGCCCAGAAAACAACTCGGGGCTCCGGGGTCCGGCCTCCGTTCCGGACGTAGCTGAAGGTCTCGTCTTGATGCCAGCGTTCAGTGGTGCTGGGAGGTCTGTATTCAGTTGTGAGCGCTCACATTTGTCCGGCTCCCTCAGGCGTTCACGCCTGCGTGGTCGCCGCGCTGCGATCTAGCCCTGACGCTGCTTGTGGCGCGGATCAGAGCAGATCACCATGACCCGTCCATGCCGACGGATCACCCTGCACTTGTCGCAGATCGGCTTCACGCTCGGGTTCACCTTCACGGCTGTTCAGATCCTGTTCTGTCTTCTCGTCGGTTTGCTTTGTTCGGGCTTTTACTTGTAGCGGTACACGATGCGGCCCCGGGACAAGTCGTAGGGAGACAACTCCACCACCACTCGGTCCTCGGGCAGAATGCGGATGTAGTGCTGCCGCATCTTGCCGCTGATGTGGGCAAGCACCTTGTGGCCGTTCTCCAGCTCAATGCGGAACATCGCATTGGGCAGGGGCTCGACCACGCGGCCCTCGACCTCGATGGCGCCGTCCTTCTTGGCCATACTTCTCTTCGAATCCTCGTCGTTTAGTTTCGTTGCGTATACGCCCGGATCAGCGCAGCATGCGTCAGCCCTACAACGTGAGCCAGTGACAGGAAATTCCTAAGACAGGGCACGCGAGAAACCAGCGCGATGAGGCACCGTTGATCCACGATACCCGCTGATTCGTGCTGGCCAAAATCGCTGTCAGTGAATTCTCCGGCCGTCAGAGTCGGCCCCACGCGGCTGCCGTGACAAGCGCATAATTGGCGCTGATGACTAGCCCCGCAAATGCCGACACCGCATCACGCAAACCGGTCATGCTGACCGTGGACGACGACCCCGCGGTGTCCCGTGCCGTCGCCCGGGATCTGCGACGCCGTTACGGCGACGCCCACCGCATCGTGCGGGCCGAATCGGGTCCCGACGCGCTGGAGACCCTCAAGCAGTACAAACTGCGGGGCGAGACGGTCGCGATGCTGGTCGCCGACTATCGGATGCCGCAGATGACCGGCATCGAATTCCTCGAAAAGGCGATGGACCTCTACCCCGCCGCCAAGCGGGTGTTGCTGACCGCCTACGCCGACACCCACGCCGCGATCGACGCCATCAACGTCGTCGACCTGGACCATTACCTGCTCAAGCCGTGGGATCCGCCCGAGGAGAAGCTGTACCCCGTCATCGATGAGCTGCTGGAGGTCTGGAAGCGCGCCCCCGAGCGGCCCATCCCGCACACCAAGGTGATCGGCCACCGCTTCTCGGCGCGATCCTTGGAGGTCCGCGACTTCCTGGCCCGCAACGGACTGCACTACAACTGGTTCTCGTCTGACGAGCCCATCGGCGAGCAATTGCTGCAAGCGGCCGGCGAGGACGGCAAACGGCTCCCGGTCGTCGTCACCGAACACGGCGACCCCCTCGTCGAGCCCAGCGACACCGAACTGGCGGACACGTTGGGCCTGACGACGACACCGTCGCAAGCCTTCTACGACCTGATCGTCGTGGGCGGCGGGCCCGCGGGTCTGGCCGCCGCCGTCTACGGCGCCTCCGAAGGTCTTCGGACCGTGCTCATCGAAACCACCGCAACGGGCGGCCAGGCCGGCCAGAGCTCGAAGATCGAGAATTACCTGGGCTTTCCCGACGGGGTGTCGGGCAGCCAACTGGCCGAGCGCGCGCGCCGACAGGCGGAAAAGTTCGGCGCCGAACTCATCACCGCCCGCACGGCGACTGCGCTGGAGATCAACGGACCGAAACGGACTATTCGCTTCGCCGACGGTGGCTTCATCGACGCGCACGCGATCATCGTCGCCACCGGCGTCGCCTATAACGAACTGTTGGCGGACGGCTGCGACACGTTGAAAGGCAAGGGCGTCCACTACGGCGCCGCGGTGTCTATCGCCGCGGAGTGCGAGGGCGAAGAGGTCTACGTGGTCGGCGGGGCGAACTCGGCGGGCCAAGCTGCGATGTACCTGTCCCGCGAGGCGAAATCCGTCACGATCGTGGTGCGCGGACCGTCGCTGGAGGCCTCGATGTCGCACTACCTGATTCAGCAGATCGAGCAGCGACCCAACATCACCGTCCGCACCTGCACCGAAGTGCATTGCGCCGTCGGCAGCGATTACCTCGAACGACTGACCCTGATCGACAACAGCACCGGTCAGACCGAGGACGTCACTTGCGCGCGGATGTTCATCTTCATCGGCGCCGCACCGCGCACCGACTGGCTCAAGGATGTGCTCGCCCGCGACGACCACGGTTTCATCCTCACCGGCCCGGACCTGCGCAACGTGTGCGGTTGGACGCTGGATCGTCCACCACACCATCTGGAGACCAGCGTGCCGGGTGTGTTCGTCGCCGGCGACGTGCGGTCCGAATCCGCCAAGCGGGTCGCGGCCGCGGTCGGAGAGGGGTCGATGGCCGTCATGTTGGTGCACCGTTACCTGGCGGAGTCATAACGTCATGGCCCCGATAAATGATTGCGACGCAGAGGAACTGCGTACCCTGTTCCTGTTCGAGAAGCTCACCGACGAGCAGCTGTCGACGCTGTGCGCCGTCGGGGAGATCGTGCAGTACGAACCGGGCTGCCCGATCTGCGTCGAAGGCGAGCCGGCCACCTGTTTCTACGTGCTCATCGACGGCGAGCTCGCGATGTCGCAGCTCTCCGGCGGCCAAGACATCGAAACCAACCGGACGTCGCATCGCGGCGCGTACTGCGGTGCGTGGCAAGCATTTACCGGCGAGAAGCAACATCTCTACACCGCTTCGGTGATCGTCACCAAGCCGTCCCGGTTTTTCGTGTTGGACGCACCGGCATTCGGCGAATTCATGAGGGACCAGTTCCCCATGGCGGTGCACCTGCTCGACGGCATCGCCGTCGGTACCGAACGCAACCGGCGGCTGATCGACAACCGCGAGAAGCTGTTAGCGCTTGGGCAGCTGTCGGCCGGTCTGACCCATCAGCTGAACAACCCGGCTGCGGCCATCGCGCGGGCCGCCCAGGAACTGCGCGGCCGAATCTCGAACATGCGCGGCAAACTGGCAATGCTCGCCGACGGCACCGTGAGCCCGGAGACACTGAATGCCTTGGTGCGACTGCAAGATGCCGTCGCCGAACAGGTCGCCAAGTCGGGGTCGGTGCACCTGAACGCGATCGAGACCTCGGACCTGGAAGACGCCGTCGGCGATTGGCTCGACGATCACGGCATCGACGGCGGCTGGGACATCGCACCCAATTTCGTCGAGGGCGGCATCGATACTGACTGGCTCGAGCGCATTGCGGCCACCGCCGACGAACTGGAAGCGTCGACGTCGGTGGGACAGGCGATCCAATGGATCAACTACACCATCGAGAGCGAACTGCTGATGAACCAGCTAGTCGAAGCGAGCCAACGCATTTCAGCGCTGGTCGCCGACGCCAAGCAGTACTCGCAGATGGATCGGGCGCCCTTCCAGGTGGCCGACGTGCACGACCTGCTGAAGAGCACGCTCACCATGTTCGCCGACCGGCTGGGCAAGGACAGTACTTGCCACATCAAGGTGGCCAAGGACTGCGATCATTCACTGCCGCCGATCCCTTGCTATCCAGGCGATCTCAATCAGGTGTGGACGAACATCATCGACAACGCGATCGCCGCGATGGGGACCGCGGGCGGCACGTTGACGATCCGCACCTGCCGCGAGGCCAACGAGATGCTGCGCGTCGAGATCTGCGACACCGGGCCGGGCATCCCCGAGGATGTGCGCGAGCGGATCTTCGAGCCGTTCTTCACCACCAAGCCCGTCGGCGAAGGCACCGGGCTGGGTCTGGACCTGGCCTGGAAGATCGTGGTCAACAAGCACCACGGAGATCTGCGGGTGGAGTCGGTGCCCGGCGACACCCGCTTCATCGTGCTGTTGCCGCTGGAGATGCCGCCCATCATGGATGTCGCCCTACCCGACGACGGTGACCTCGCCGATTAAAATTGCGCGTACGTAAAAACCACCCGTCCACTGCGGGAATCGGCGTCGAATCACCACCAGGTGTGACCGGTGGTCAAACCGGGTACGCCGGACAAAGCGACGCGCGGGGACGCCCTTTCTGGGGTGGCGTGACGGGGGTAGTGGTATGACGCCGGCGGCTCTTTCTGAGTCTTTCCGGTCTACCACCTGCACGTGTAGCTCAGAGTCCTCCGTGAACGCCAGGGGCAACTACACGGGGGTGCTGATTACATGTCCATTGACCAAGAAACATTTTCGATCACCGGCGACATCTCGACCGATATCAGCCAAGCGGGTCGCGATGGCACGACATTTCACGTCCATTGGGCAGATGCCCTTCTTTCAAGAAATCAGTTCCGTCAACCCGCCACGCGTCGGCGTGCGGGGACACGAGTGCGTGCTGCTCGGTTCGAACTCCTACATCGGGCTCTCTACGCACCCGGACGTGATCGCCGCGTCGGTGCAAGCGACCGAAGAATTCGGTACCGGCACCACCGGCAGTCGTTGCTCAACGGCACCTACAGCTTGCATGTGGCGTTGGAAAAGAAGATCGCCGACTGGCTCGGCCATGACGACGCGGTCGTGTTCACCACCGGCTACCAGACCAACGTCGGCACCATTCAGGGGCTGATCGGCTCGGACTGCCTGGCCGTGGTGGACTCGTATGCGCACGCCTCGATCCGCGACGGGGTGCGGCTGAGCCAGGCAGTCGAGGAAAAGTTCGACCACAACGACGTCGGATCGCTGAAGGCGCGCTGCAGCGCCACGCGGAACGTCATTTCGGCGGACCCTGGTTCTCGTCGACTCGCTGTATTCGATGGAGGGGTCGACCGCCCCGCTCGAACAGATCATCAACGTGTGCAAAGACGCCGGCGCCCTGCTGATGGTCGACGAAGCCCACGGCATCGGGGTATTCGGGCCGACCGGCGCGGGGCTGTCCGAGCTCACCGGGGTCGCGCAGGACATCGACGTGCTGATGGGCTCACTGTCCAAGGCAATCGGCGGACTGGGCGGCTTTGTCGCCGGATCGCAGCGACATCATCGATGAGATCCGATTCAGCGCACGCTCGCTGTGGTTCAGCACATCCGGAACTCCGGGGGCGATGGCGGCCGCCGCCGCTGCCATCGACGTCATCCGCAGCGACGAAGGACGCGTCGTCGACAACAGTTGGAACGCAACGCACGTTTGATGCGTGAGTGCCTCAGGCCGCTCGACGTCGAACTGAACCGACCGGACGAACGCAGTCCCGACTGGTCGCCGATCATCCCGATCCGGCTCTTCGACGAGATGCGGACAGTGTTGAGTTGGAACAACCTCAGCGATGCCGGCGTCTTTGTCACCCCGGCGATCTATCCGGCGGTACCCGTGGGCAAACCGGTGCTGCGGGTCTGCATGACCTCCGAGCTCAGCGAAGACGAAATCCGTTGGTGCGCAAAAACACTGGCCGCGGAACTATCGTGGGCCCTGGAAGCTGAATGAGGGACGGCTTTCGCCTCGCCATCACCGGTGCGACCGGAGACTTCGGTCGCTGCTGTACTGCGATGGGCATGCGCAAACGACAATATCGCCGAGGTCACCGCACTGGGCCGTCGGCAGACCGGGGTACGGCACGACAAGGTCCGCGAGACGTTCCTTGACCTGAGTGGCCCTTTCGACCTCGAGTCGGTGCGCGGGTACGACGCGTTGATCCATCTGGCGTACTGCGTCGAGGAGCCGAGAGACAAGCGGCGCGCCTATCAGGTCAACGTTGCGGCGACCCGGACTCTGCTCGAGCAGGCGCGCGAAGTGGGCATCGGACAAGTCGTCCTGACCTCGAGCGCGAACGCACTCGGCGTGGCAGCGTGCGGCACCGGCGAGGCGTACACCGAGACCAGTTACCCCGCCGGCGACCAGGACGCCGGCCACTACTACTTCCAGCACAAGGCACTGCTGGAACACCTGGCCAATTGGTACTGGGTGAACGCGGACGGCAAGACGGCGTTGACCGTCGTACGACCCTGCTATGTCGTCGGCGAACATTTCGACAACTCCGGCCTGCAGACCATGCTGTCGAAATCGGTTGTCTATCCGAAACCTTCGCGATCGTTCTACCAGTTCCTCTGGGACACCGACCTCGTCGACGCGTACGCGACCATCCTCGCTCACGGACTGAGCGGCCTCTATAACGTGGCTCCGGCCGATTACACCAGCGTGCCCGAGATCTGCTCGATCACCGGAGCCAGACTGATCTCCGGCCCGCTGCGCCTGCTGAAGCCCGGCGCGGACCTGCTGTTCCGTTTGCACCTCTCTCCCTTCTCCGGGCACTGGGTGACGCTCGGAGATCCGCTGCTGGACTCCGGGTTACTGCAATCGACCACCGGCTGGCGGCCGTCGATGAATTCGGCTGCGGCACTGCAGAAGTACCTGGCCGCCCGCGCAAACCGCCCGACCGATCAAGGACACGACACATGAATCGCACCGAACTCGAAGCCCGACTGTCGCACGTCGCTGCCGTAAAACGACACCTGCCCGATCTGACCGACAAGCTGGAGAAACTGGGGCTGATGGCCCTCGAAGACCCCGAAACCGGCGTCATCGACCTCTGGAAGGAGCACGACGGGCCGCGACTGACCGCGCCGAAAGAGCTCAGCGGACTGGGCGCGACCTGCGTGGAAACCGTTGAGCTGCAACGCGGTGTCGGCTACCTGACCCCGTCGTTGGCCGCGGCTACCACCATGCACTACCTGTCGGTGGCCGGTCTCGTCGACTTCGCCGAAACCGCCGACGAGACCACGGTGGGTCTGGTCAAGTCGCTGATCGAGAACAACACGGTTTTCGCGTCCGGGTTCTCCGAGGGCACGATCGAGGGCAGTGTTTTCCGGCCCACCATGAAAGCCGAGCCGGCCGACGGCGGCTACACGGTCACCGGCAGCAAGAAGCCGTGCAGCCTGGCCGACAGCATGGACTGCGTGATGGCGAGTGTGGTGCTCACCGATACCGAGCAGCGGGCGATCATGCTGATCTGGAACGGCAGCCCGGGCCTATCCGTCAGTCCGCTGTGGACCAGCCCCGCTCTGGGCGCCGCGCAGACCCACGCGGTGAATTTCGAAAACGTCTTCGTCCCAAGCGATTTGTCGATGGTCAGCGATGTCGAGGATCCTGATGGCCACAACGAGAAGTCCGGCTATGTGCTGTTCGGCCTGATCATCACCGCGGGCTACATCGGCGCCGCGACCCGGCTCGCGCTCAAACTCGTGGACCGGCCCAACTTCACCGAATCCGACTTCGCCGAACTGTTCTCCCCGATCGAGGGCGTCTGGCGGGCGCTGCGCATGATCGCTGCTCGCTACGACGACGGCGACCGCAGCGACGCGTTGTTCGCGGACCTGCTGTGGATCCGGCTCGGCCTACGAGACCAGCTGCAGAACAGCGTCACGCGACTGGTGTCGCGGGTCGGTGGCGTCGGCTTCGCCACCGACCCCGAGGTCGCCTACCTGGTCGGATGTATCAGCGCCTACTCTTTCCACCCGCCCAACCTGCGCGAGGCCGGGACGTTCCTGATCGACCACGAGTTGGCCGGTCACATCGACCTGACCCGTAGCTAGCTTTCGCTGATCCCCACTGCCGCATGGAGTTTGGCCAGCGGAGCAGGTGCCCACCAGTTCCACCGGCCGACCAGCTTCATGAATGCGGGCATCAGCACCATCCGGACCAGCGTGGCGTCCACGATCACGGCGAGCGCCAGGCCGACACCGATCATCCGCATGAACGACACCTGTCCGGTACTGAGACCCGCGAAGACGATCACCATCAACAGCGCGGCGGCGGTAATCACCCGGCCCGCCGTGGCGATGCCCATCGTGACCGCCTGAGCGTTGTCCTCTTGCCCTTGTGCGGATTTGAGCCAGTGCTCCCGGATCCGCGACAGCAGGAACACCTCGTAGTCCATCGACAAACCGAATGCGGTGGCGAACAGGAACACCAGCACATCGGCGACCAGCGTGCCCGTCGCCGTGGTGCCCAGCCCGCCGAGGTGGCCCTCCTGGAACACCCACACCAGCGCGCCGAGTGTCGCCGACAACGACAACGTGTTGAGCACCAAGGCTTCCACCGGCAGCACCAGGCTGCCGGTCAACAGGAAGATCAATACGAAAGTCGTTACCGCGACCAGCAATAGCACCACCGGAAGGCGCCGGACGATCTCGTCGACCGAGTCGCGGTTCAGCTGGTCGGATCCGGTGAACAACGCCTCGGCGCGGTGTGGCACCGGGACCGACCGAAGCTGATCGATCGCCGTGCGGTAGCGCGGCTCCAGCGACGAGCCCGGGACCGACACCGTGAGCCACACGCTGCCGTCTTTGACCGCGGTCGCGGACGTCGGCGGTCCGACGTTGTCACCCTGGACGTACGAACCACCGGGCGCGGCAACGGCTTCCACGCCGGGAACATTCGACAGGGCGGTGGCATAGTCGGAGATGTCCGCGTCGGTCAGACTGCGCGCGTCGGGGATCACGATCGAGGTGGCCATCGACGGGTCGGCGGGAAATTCACTGCGGACGATGTCGCCGACCTGCCGGGACTGTGCGGTCGTCGGGAGAACCCGGTCGTCCGGCAGACCGAAGCGAGCGCGCGCGAACGGCGATCCGAGTAGAAGCAGCAACGCCACCACCGCCAGCGCACAGGGCAGGGCGTGCCGCATGACGAAGGTGGCGATCCGGTACAGCGAACCGTGCCGCACATCCGGGTCCGGCTTTGTGCGCTTGAACAGCGCCCGAATGTTGAGCGATTCGATGCGGTCGCCGAGCAGTTTGATGACTGCCGGCGCGACGACGACGGCGTACAGGCCGGCGAGCGCCACCACCCCGCAGCCGGCGTATGCCATCGAGCGCAGAAAGTACATCGGGAACACCGCGAGCGCACTGACGGCGAGAAAGACCGTGCAGGCGGAGAACAAGATCGTGCGCCCGGCCGTCGCCACCGCACGGCGCAAGGCGATATCGCGATCTCCCACGTCGGCGTATTCCTCGCGATACCGGCTGATGAGCAGCAGCGTGTAGTCGATCGCCAGCGCCAGACCCATGGCGGTGGTGAGGTCGAGCGAGAAGATCGAGACGTCGGCGAACAGGGTGATGACCCGCAGCATGCCGAGCGTCCCGATGATGGCCAGCCCGCCGACGACCAGTGGCAGCAGCGCGGCGAAGAGCCCGCCGAACACCCAGGCCAGCACGATCAGCGACAGCGGCAGCGTGATCGCCTCCGCGGTGAGCAGATCCTTCTCGGATCGATCGTTGATCTGCGAGGCGACCGCCGCCGTCCCCCCGGCCAGCACCTGCAACCCATCACGCTCGCCGGTGAACCGGTTCGCGACCGCCTTGGCGTGCTTGGGTGCGTCGTTCTCCGACCCGGTGATACCGGTGATCACCAGCCCGGTTTTGCCGTCCTTACTGATCAGACCGGCGCTCTGCGGCGACCCGTCCCAGGGCGATGCGACGTCGTTGACGAATTCGGCTCGGCGTAATTCATTGACCAGCCTGCGCCCGGCCGCGGCGGTCGCCGGGTCGTGCACGCTGCCCGGCGCGCGGACCGCCAAGGTCAGATCCATGTCGCCCTGGCCGAACTTCGTGTTGAGCACCTTCATGCCGCGGGCGGATGGCGAGCTGGGATCTTGAAACCCTGCAGCGCCAAGGTGTTCGGTGACGGTGATGCCGAACGCGGCCGCGACGACGGTGAGCAACAAAACGGTGGCCAGCACTCGCTTCGGGGCTGCGATGACCAGGCGTGCCAGCAGCGAAAGCATCCAGGCGAACCTACCCTGAGCCATCCAGCGCTAAACGAGGAATAGAGGCGGCCGAGCGGTAGGTTGGAGCCACCATGACCGATTCAGCTGCGAGTAAGCCGAACCTTGGCCGGTTCGGATCGTTCGGCCGCGGCGTCACGCCTGAGCAAGCCAAAGACATCGAAGCCCTCGGCTACGGTTCGGTCTGGGTCGGCGGTTCGCCGCCCGCGGAGCTGGCCTGGGTCGAGCCCATCCTGGAAGCGACGACGACGCTGCAGGTCGCCACCGGCATCGTCAACATCTGGTCGGATGCGGCACAGCCGGTAGCCGAGTCATTCCATCGCATCGACCGCGCCTACCCCGGCCGTTTCCTGCTGGGCATCGGCGTCGGGCACCCCGAGGCGATCAGCGAATACCGCAAGCCCTACGACGCACTGGTGGAATACCTGGATCAGCTCGACGAGCACGGTGTCCCGTCCAACCGCCGGGTGGTCGCGGCTCTGGGTCCGCAGGTGCTGAAGCTGTCGGCGCGACGCAGTGCCGGCGCGCACCCGTACCTGACCACCCCTGAGCACACCGCGCAGGCACGCGAGCTGATGGGCCCGTCGGCATTCCTGGCCCCCGAGCACAAAGCGGTGCTGACCACCGACGCGGAGCAGGCACGTGCCGTCGCGCGCAAGCTTCTCCCGGTGTATTTCAACCTGGCCAACTACCGCAACAACTGGAAGCGGCTGGGCTTCTCCGAAGAGGAGACCACGTACCCGGGTAGCGATCGGCTGATCGACTCGCTGGTGGCGTACGGCACCCCGGAGGCCGTCGCGGCGCGGCTGAAAGAGCACCTGGACGCCGGTGCCGACCATGTGCCTGTGCAGGTCCTGACCAAAGATGAAAACCTGGTGTCCGCTTTGGCCGAACTCGCGGGGCCGCTCGGACTGACACCGGCCTGACCAGACGAATCACAGGGGGACCTACATGACCGAGGGCGTTTCGCTCAAACCCGACTTGGGCCGATACGGCGTTTGGCTCGGTGCTCGGTCCGTCAGCCCAGGCGTCGCACGGCAGATCGAATCGCTGGGCTACGGCGCTGTCTGGGTCGGGGGATCCCCCGACGCCGACCTCAGCTGGGTGGAACCGGCCCTGGCGGAGACGTCGACGCTGCAGTTGGCGACCGGAATCATCAACATCTGGGCATCACCAGCAGCGCAGGTGGCCGAGTCGTATCACCGCATCGAAAAGGCTTATCCGGGAAGGTTTTTGCTAGGCGTCGGGGTGGGTCATCCCGAGCACACCGACGTGTACAAGAAGCCCTACGACGCGCTCGTCGAATACCTCGACGAACTGGACGGCGCCTCGGTGCCGACCAGTCGGCGGGTGCTCGCGGCGCTAGGCCCCAAGGTGCTGGCGCTCTCGGCGGAGCGCAGCGCCGGCGCCCACCCGTACCTGACCACGCCCGAACACACCGCCCATGCCCGCGAACTGGTCGGCAACTCGGTGTTCCTGGCTCCGGAACACAAGATCGTGCTGACCGAGAACGCCGGCGAGGCTCGCGAAATCGGCCGGAAAACGGTCGAGTTCTATCTCGGCCTGAGCAACTACGTGAACAACTGGCGCCGGCTCGGCTTCACCGATGCCGATGTGCATAAACCCGGCAGCGACAAGCTTATTGACGCGGTGGTCGCCCACGGCACGGCGGAGCAGGTCGCCGCTCGGCTCAACGAACACCTGGAGGCCGGTGCCGATCACGTGGCGATCCAGGTGCTGGGCGGGCCGGACGGCAAACTCATCGGCGCGCTGGAGGCGTTGGCCGAACCGCTGGGGTTGACGCCCCCGAGCTGAGCGCCGGGCTAAGGTTCCCTCCATGCGGTTGCTGATCACCGGTGGCGCTGGATTCATCGGCGCCAATTTCGTGCACGCCACCGTGCGCGACCATCCGGAGGACACGGTGACGGTCCTCGACGCCATGACGTATGCCGCAAGCCGCGAATCGCTGGCTCCCGTTGACCACGACATCAGGCTGGTGCAGGGTGATGTCACCGATGTCGACCTGGTTTCGCGGTTGGTGGCCGAGTCGGATGCGGTGGTGCATTTCGCGGCCGAAACCCACGTCGACAACTCGCTGGCCGATCCCGCGTCGTTTGTGCACGCCAACGTGATCGGGACGTTCACCATTCTGGAAGCGATACGCCGGCACGGGGTGCGGCTGCATCATGTGTCCACCGACGAGGTCTACGGCGACCTGGCACTCGACGATCCGCAACGGTTCACCGAGTCCACGCCCTACGACCCGTCGAGTCCCTACTCGTCGACCAAGGCCGCCTCCGACCTGCTGGTGCGCGGCTGGGTGCGTTCCTACGGCGTGCGTGCGACGATCTCGAACTGCTCGAACAACTATGGGCCGTATCAGCACGTGGAGAAGTTCATTCCCCGCCAGATCACCAACGTGCTGACCGGGCGGCGGCCGAAGCTGTACGGCGAGGGCGCCAACGTACGCGACTGGATTCACGTCCACGACCACAACGACGCGGTGCGTCGCATCCTGCGAGGGCGGCCAGGCCGGGCGGACCTATTTGATCGGCGCCGACGGCGAGCGCGACAACCTATCGGTGCTGCGGACCCTGCTCGAGTTGATGGGACGCGATCCCGACGACTTCGACCACGTTGTCGACCGAGTCGGCCACGACCTCCGTTACGCGATCGATCCGTCTCAACTGAGCAATGAATTAGGCTGGGCGCCAAAGCATACCGATTTCGCCGAAGGGTTGCGTACCACCATCGACTGGTATCGGGACCACGAATCCTGGTGGCGGCCCCTCAAAGACGCCGCCGAGGCTCGCTACGAACGACAGGGTCAGTGACATGGAAGCCCGGGCCCTCGAGATAGCCGGAGCGTGGGAAATCACGCCGGCAGTGCATCCCGATTCGCGTGGACTGTTCTTCGAATGGCTCACCGACCGCGGTTTCGCCGAGTTCACCGGTCATCGCCTGGATGTCCGGCAGGCCAACTGCTCGGTGTCGGCGGCCGGCGTGCTGCGCGGACTGCATTTCGCTCAGCTTCCACCGAGCCAGGCCAAATATGTGACCTGCCTGTCGGGTTCGGTGTTCGACGTGGTGGTTGATATCCGAGTGGGCTCACCGACATTCGGCCGGTGGGACGCCGTCACGCTCGACGCTCACAATCACAAGTCCGTGTACATCTCCGAGGGGCTCGCGCACGGTTTCCTTGCGCTGCAGGATAATTCGACGGTGATGTACCTGTGCTCGGCAGAGTACAGCCCGGGGCGCGAACACACCATCGCCCCCACCGACCCGGCTTTGGCGATCGAGTGGCCGAGCGGTCACGAATGGGTGATCTCCGACCGCGACGCCGCGGCGCCGACCTTGGCCGAGGTGCGCGCGGCCGGTTTGCTGCCGACGTGGGGCGAAGCCCAGGCGTTCGTCGAGGGTCTGCGAAACAGCTAGACCGGCGGTTTGATTCGGCCCGTTTGGGGTACTTAAACCCGGGGTTTCAGACGGGTGACCCCTTTTGGCGTCGAGGAGGTCGTCATGCTCCACCAACTTTTGCTGGCCAGCTACAGTCAGCCGGAAGCCGCGGGCTTTATCCTGCGCGGTATCAAAGGCATATTTGTCGCCATCGGCAGCGTCCTTGCTGCAATTATCAGCGCAGCCATCGCAGCGACCAAGGGACGCAACCCATTCGGGTGGGGCATTCTCGGGTTGCTCTTCAGCATCTTGACGCTGATCGTCGTCGTGTTCATCCCGTCCAAGAAGTAGCGCCTCAATAGGGCGGTGCGGCAGTAGGGATCAGTTGGGCGGCCCGGCTGGCGCGGGCGGCGCGGGTGGCGGTTTGTTGGCAGGTCCGGGCGCAGCCGCAGTCCCATGTAGGCACTGCTGATATTCGTCAGTACCTGGGACGTTGTCAGCGCCGCAGTTGCAATCGTGAATTTGCGCGGGTTTGCCAAGCGAATCGCAAAAGTCGCTCTCCGCCGGGGCCGGAGGCGCGGTCCACATGACAGCAGCGGCCAAGGCTGCCGCCGCACCACCGACCGTGGCCGTCAATACTCTCGACTTCATGTTGGTATCCCTTATCTCTGGACGGCCACGGCACTGCGCCGCCGATGGTTGCGCTAGCCGAATACTAGGGTCTCGACGAGAACGTCGCAGACGTCCTGTGGCGTCGGCTTTGAGGCTTTGAATTGGCCCCCCACCGCAGGACGACGGCGCATAATTATCTGAGCTCCCGTTGCGAAAAATAGCGTGGATCGCACCTATTCCGCGGTGCGCGCCCGTCGATACAGACGGAGGCTTTGACTCCCAGGGCGGTGGGCGGCGGCGGCTAAGACCACCTCACGGAACGAAAACCGGGCTTTCTGACGGGGGTGCCGTAGGGGTTGGCACGCCGGACGAAGGCGGTAGTCGATCGACTGTTCGACATGCCCCAGACGGAAGCCGCCGGAGAACGGCTACGACATGTCGCCAGGGATTAGCTGGAGGAGAGCGCGGTCTGCGCGGCCCAATCCGCAAACGGGCCCGATCCGGGTGGATAACGTTGATCTGCGAGAAGTGGTTGGTCGCGTAGCGCACGGGGAAGGGGTAGACGCGGGAGATCTCCCGCGGTGGGCAGAGCATCACCTGCTTTCGGCCGCGCAGCTGTGCGAGGAAGTTGTTGTTGGGGTCGTAATGGAGAGGGGTGAAGTTGTTGCCGGGGCCTAACCAGAACCTGGTGTCGAAGAACTTGTCCTCGTCGACGAAGGGGGGAAAACGGACATCGGGCCAGAGCTCGGGCAAGCCCGCCTTGAGGCGCAATAGGCCGAGGTAGAGCAGGCCGTCGGTATCGTCTCATCAAGCTCATCGATGTACTCGGCGAGCTTAATTGGCAAGCCTCCGTTCCGGGGCGACGAACAGAACGGAGTACGCCCTGGGAAGTCGGTGCAGGACGTCCACGTACATGACGGCACCGCCTACACGGCATCGTCCGTGGGCAAAGAGTTCTACCTTTCACTCGCTCTCGGCGCAGGCGTCCTCGTCTGGGGCTCGCTTCGGTTGTGGAACGCATGGCGCGCCCGTCGATAACCAACGACAGAGACCGCCCACAGACCGACAGTCAGCGCTTCGGCGATCGCGCTGATCGCGGCGTGCGGCGACGGCTGCCAACCAGTTTCGGAGAAACCGAAGAGCCCGACGGTGCGCGATAACGCGAACGCGGCCAGGGCACCGCCCGCCAGAGCGGCCGCGGCCCACTGCAGCCACCCCGGGCCGCCGATCACGATCAGCAGAGCGAGCGCAAACGAGACGCCCGCCTGCACGAGGAAAGCTGTGCCGATCATCGGAATGTGTTGGTAACCATGAACATAAAGGTAGGCATGGCTGATGCCGCTGGCCGCCACCGCCAAAGCCATCGCTAGCCTGATGAAAATCATTGCAGTGTCTTCTCTTTCAGTGCGAGGGTGGTTTGACCCCGGTTGTAGCTGACCTCACGGATGCCCAACGCATCCTGCAACTTGCCGGCCGGCAGGGTGACCGGCTTGGGCGCCGGCCCGTCGCCGGGATGCGGCAGCGGATAGGCCGTGGTCGTTCCGCTGTGGAAGGTCACGTTGCCCTCAGTCTTGGAAAACACCTGATGCACATGGCCGTTGAGGCATGTCACCGACGAGAATCGGCGCAGATAACTCAGCGCCTGGGCAGCGTCATCGGTTCCCCAGCCCCAATCCGGGTACATGGCGAACAGCGGGATATGGCTGAACACGATGATCGGCGTGTCGCTGGGCAGCGCCGCAACGTCTTTGGCCACGAAGTCGAGCTGCTCGACTCCAAGGTGCCCGAGCTTTTTCAGGTTCAGTGTGTTCACCAAAGCGATCACATGAACCCCCGCGATGTCGAAGCTGTACCACCCGTCGCCGCGTGTTCCGGCGCCGAACGCGCTGCGGTACTTCTGGCCCCCGTCGTCGATGGAGTCGTGTTCACCGGGAACCGTGAAGACGTGCTGCGTCCGCAGTGCCGACATCATCTGCTTGACCTGATCGAACTGGCTGGGCGTGGCCAAATGGGTGAGATCGCCGGTGTGGATCACGAAATCCGGTGGGTACCCGAGGTTGTTGATCCGATCGATCGCGTGGGTGAATGAGTTCGCGACATTCGGATTGGCCTTACCCAGAAAGCCGATGTGACTGTCGCTGACTTGAGCGAACCGCAACGTGGGCCGGCCCGGAATGCGCGCAGCGTCGGCAGTGCCGGCGACGTGGGAGACGACTTCGCCACCCACCACCGCCAGGCCGACCGCAGCTCCGAACCAGGCGCTGTGCCGGATCAGCTGGCGCCGGTTCATGGTGTGCGGCTCGTCGGTCATTGCGTCACCACCACGGTCGCGTGCATGAACGGGTGAATCGAGCAGACGTAGTCGAACGTGCCCGCTTTCGCAAAGGTGAAGGAAAACGTTGCCTGCGAACCCATTCCAGGTGAGTGAAACGATCCGTCGTTGGCGACGACGGTGTGCGGCTCCTCGTCCCGGTTGGTCCAGGTGACCGTGCTACCCGCCGGGACGGTCAGCTTCGCCGGGGCAAAAGCGAAGTTGTCGATGTAGACCGCGTTGCCGGCCGCCGGAGCCGCCGAACCCGCCGACGGTGTGGCCGGACCCGCGGGCATCCCGGGCATCGGCGGCATGCCGCCCCCGGGCATCCCCGGCGTTGTCGCCACCGGACCGAACGTCACCGACGGCGCCTTCACCGACGGCGGCGACGAGCATCCCGCTACCATCAACACCAAAAGCAAAACGCGTGCGCCCCAGGGTCGTCCGCGCATATCCCACCTCCATCATCGGCCCGAAATTGAGCCTCGCCAAGAGATAGGGCGGCGGGTTACACGCGGTCAGGCCGGCTGGTTCGGCGCCGGAACGAATACCTCGATGACGCCATCTTGCTCGCGAACCATCAACGTGGGCAACGGTTTCGGAGCTATCGGCAGTTGATGCGTCAGTACCTGGCCAGCCGGCGCGAACGACGTGGAATGACATGGGCAACGCAGCCGGTCATCGGGCGCGTCGAACCACAGCCGGCACCCTTGATGGGTGCACACCCCCGACACAGCTTCGGCCTTGCCGTCGACTCGACGAACGAACCCGATCACCGAACCGACATCGAACGGCCGCATGACGCCGTCGGTCACGTCGGCACTGGCCGCGACCCGCATCCAGCGTCCGGTGTTCGGGGTGAGTTCCTGGGGTGCGCTGTTGGGCCCATCGGCGACCTGACCATTGATCAATGCGCGGTCGATGGACACCGCTGCTACCGCAGCCGCCGCGGCGGCCGACGTGCCGACGAGGACGTTGCGACGAGTCGCAGTCGGCGTTGGCGCCGGCCGTTCGGCGCTGCCCTGTTGCGCCGCCAGCCGACGGTGCAGATCGGCGAGGAACTCCGGACGCGGAGCATCGCTGTCCTGCCGCGCGGCCTGCAGGTCGATCGCGGTCCGGATCTGTGCGGCCTCGAAGTCGTCTGGCCGGAACGGCTTTGGGCGGCGGCCGCGTAGCAGGTCGTCGATGTACCTGCGCAATGCACGCGTGTTCATGATTCGCCCTCTTCGTTGACCTGCGCGGCCAGCCGCAGCGCCCGATGCTGAAGCACCTTGGCGTTGGCGACACTAACCCCTAGTTCGGCTGCCGACTCTTTGATCGAGTGCCCTTGCAGAAAGCGCAGTTCCAAGATCCGTCGGTAATTATCCGGTAACTGCTCGAGGACGCCGGCCACCCGCTGCGGGGCGGTGCTGATCGCCTCTTCGCTCTCGGGCGGCTGCTCGATGTCGTCGATCGAGGTGATCTCGCGTCCCAAGGTCTCGCGCCAGTGCGCGGCCAGCACGGTTCGTGCGGTGGCTCGCAGATAGCCGCGTACCTCGCCGACACTGGCCGTCAATCGCAGCGGTCGAAGCGCGGCGAGGAATACCTCGGCGGTGAGATCCTCGGCGTCGGCCCGGTTGCCGACCCGCGCGTAGATGGTGCGATAAACCCAGGTGGCGTTGTCTTGATAGACCGCCTCCCAGTTTGGATAACCGTCGCCGGGCACTAACCGCAAGGGCCGCGGGGCGGCGGAATCGCCATGTGCCGTCACATGCTGTGCCTGCCTGTCGAGAGCGTGGCTCCGCTGATGATTTTGCCTGTCAGTGGTCCATAGCGTCTCGGGTTACACGACAACCGGCTGCGATGGCGACGGGCTACCCCTTGTTGCGGCGAAACAAGAAAGTCAGACTGCGTCGCCGATTCTCGAATCCGGGCGCGAAGCTGAAGTCGTCAGTGCGATGAAACAGGTGGCCCTCAAACAAGACGGCCCGGTTCGCGCGATGCGGGATGACGTGTGACTCAGCATTGTGTTCGTCGAGGTACTTCTGGACCCGATCCCCGCCGGAGTTGTAGTCATCGAAGCTCCAGTCGCTCGGGGCCTTCTTGTCCCACACGACAAGGCCGCCCGAGCTCCGGGTCGAGGTTCGCGGAATCGGGAGTGATCCAAAGGTTCAACGAGAAATCGGCATCGTCGCCGTGGATGTCGGTTCCGGGCAGATTGGCGTTGTAGACGAAGCCCCACCACTGCGCGAACTGATAACCGTCGAAAGCTTCACCGAGTGCGGCGATGGTCTCTTCGGCGATGGCGAACAGCGACGTGCTGGCGAATCCGTCCTGAGGAAACGCGCCGACGTAGCCGAATTTGTACGGGTGACGCCAGACGGTGGATTCCAGGCAGAACTTTCGCACCTGTTCCAGTGCTTCCGGGGTCAGGAAGTCGTCGATCACTTGAACTTTCTCGCCGGCCAGGACGCCCTGCTGGATCGGTCCGTAGTCGACGGCAGTGTTCACGTATCGCGGAAGCCGCTCTTCGGCAACGCGGACGTACGGCGGGTCGGCAAGGAGCTGATTGCCCGTCCCGGGAACGGAAACCCACGGCGCTTCGCCGTTCGCCTCGTCGATGACGTTCGCGAGGCCGCGACGAAGAACCTCGAGTTCGTCGGTCATGGCCCCGGCGCTAGCTCCTCGCGTTTGCAGCCAGGATGTGCTCGAGTTGTTCGATGTTGTGCAACGCGAAGTGCGCCGGGATGGAAAACTGCGCGGGTGGCGCCTGCTGCTGTTCGCGGCAGAGAGCGGCCAGGCTGATGTACTCCGACAAGGCCGAATCGTAGTTGCCCCAGAGCAAGATTCGCCTTCCCCAGCATGTCACGGGCCGGCGCCGACGACGGGTCCTTCTCCACCGCGGCCGTGGCGTAGCGAAACGCGCTGTCGTTGTGCCCGAGTTCCAGATACGACGTCGCCAGCAGGTACAGCGCTTCGAGAGTGGGACTCTGCTCGACGACGTCCTCGAGGATCTGCCGCCGCCGACTCGAAACTGCCGGCCTGCATCAGACGTTCGGCTTCGCTCAGGGTGGTCGCTGCTTGCGGCATTCGTCTTCCCGATCAAAAAGCTATCGGCCGGACACCATCGACGGTGCCCGGCCGACAGAGAGTCGTGATTAGCCAGCGGACGCGGCGTTGGCGGCTTCGGTGGCTGCGTACGACCCGGCGCTGGTTCCGAGCGTGTTGACGAACTGCTCGTGGATCGCGGCGGCCTGCGCGGCGACGGCCTGGTACAGCTGCGCGTGCGCGGCGAACTGCGCGGCGGTCAGCGCCGACACTTCGTCGGCCGCGGCGGGAACGACACCGGTGGTCGGCGCGGCTGCGGCGGCGTTCTGAGCGCTGAACGACGAGCCGATGCCGCCCAGGGCGGTTGCCGCCGAGCTCAGTGCTTCGGGCTGTGTGGTCACGAATGACATGTGCATGTCTCCTCAGGTGCGAACTCCACGGCAACGCGGAGTGGATAACCGTGGCTTGTGGCCAAGACTGTATGACCAACTATGCCGGACGACGACCGTGACGGGTCCAGATTCGGACGCCGTGTCGACCGCGGCAGCGACCCTTCGGCCAGCCGACAAAACGCCGCTCTGGGCTGCATGAAACGTCGGATCTACGGGATGGCTACGCTGGCACGGACTCCGCGGTGGCGAGTAAGAATCTTCCGCGTAATAAACGCTGTGAGTCGGCGCGCGGTTCAGGCCCGATGGGGCCTTACGGAGTCCGGCATTTTGGATGCCCAGATTTTTAATCTTGGCCACCAGCCGTTCACCGCGACCCGCGAAGCTCGGGACGCCGCCGGCGGGCTCGGGATTTCTGCAGCTCATCGGCAATTTCACGCCAGACTCGCACTGCTCGCACAAGCGATTCCGCGGGCGCCCGAAAGCTCGGCGCCAGGGTTGGCCGGGCGTCGTTGGCGAAAGTCGGTTTTCGCGAACGTCGATAACCTTCCAACTGCGAAAAGATCCAGGCAGCTACCAGCCACTTTGCACCGAATTGCCAGCTGTCGACGGGCGCTTCGTAAAGCCAACTACCGCTCAGCGCTGGGCAAGCGCGGAGCACTCACGACCCACACACCCGGAGCGAGGGACACGGATGGTTTTCGATTTTGGAGCGCTACCGCCGGAGATCAACTCCGGCAAGATCTACTCGGGGCCGGGCTCGGCGCCGCTGCTGGCGGCCTCGACCGCCTGGAATGCGTTGGCGAGCGAGCTGCAAACCACGGCAGCCGGATACGCATCCACGATCACCGAGCTGGGCTCGAGCTGGACGGGACCGTCGTCGACGGCTGCGGCCAGCGCGGCAGCGCCCTTACACGTCCTGGCTGAGCCACCACCGCAGCCCAGGCCGAGCAGACTGCGGCCCAGGCGCAGGCGGCAGCGGCCGCCTACGAGGCCGCGTTCGCCGCCAGTATCCCGCCGCCGGTGATCGCGGCGAACCGGGCGCTGCTGGCTGCGCTGGTCGCCACGAACTTCCTGGGTATCAACACTCCGGCGATCGCCGCAACCGAGGCGACCTACGGCGAGTTCTGGGCCCAGGACGCCGGCGCGATGTACGCCTACGCCGGGGCCGCGACGACCGCGAGTCAGCTGACCCCGTTCACCGACGCGCCGGCGACCACCAACGACAGCGGTCAGGCGACCCAGGCGGCGTCGACGGCCCAATCGGCCGCCGCTTCGCCCGCGGACTCGACCAGCGACATTTTGGCGTTCCTGACGCAGCTGAACACCCAGCTGACGACGCTGAACACCGACATCACCGGCTTCGGAACGCAGTTGACAGCCGCTGAGACCGCTTTCATCGGCTCACTGGGGATCACGGGGACGCTGCCGACATCCGTGACGGGCGGGTTGAGCAGCGTCGGGGGGCTGTTCACTGCGTTGAACGGACAGCATCAGCACCTTCCTCGCCGGGCCGTTCAGCCCGCTGGGGTTCACTTCCGGTTTCATCAGGAGCTTCTACCAGGCCTCGGTCAGTATCCCGAACCTCGGTGTCGGTATTCAGGGCATCGGGCCCCTGATTCACCCGACGCCGATCACCGGTGCGTTGTCGCCGCTGCTGCACAGCGGACTGCTGAGTGGCTCCTACACCGGTGCAGGCAGCGCCGAAGACGCTGGCATCGGTCGGCCGGGCCGGCTACATCGGTTCGCTGTCGGTTCCGCAGAACTGGGCGGCCGCGACGCCGGCCATCCGAACGGTCGCCGCCGAGATGGAAGCCACCGCGGTCGACGCCGCCCCCGAGATGGGGCTCGCTCAGCCCGGCATGTTCGGCCAGACGGCGCTGTCCAGCCTGGCCGGTCGCGCGATCGGCGGTACCGCCACTCGAGCGGCCGTCGGGCAGGGATTCCGCGTGCCGGGCGCTGTTGCCGTCGACGAGATCGCCACCACCGCCACCATCATCGTCATCCCGCCGAGCGCGGAATAAGGAAGGCTGACAATGGTTTTCGATTTCGCAGCACAACCGCCGGAGCTCATCTCCGCGAAGATCTACTCGGGCCCGGGAGCGGAGTCCTTGACAGCTGCCGCGGCGGCCTGGGACGCCCTGGCCGGCGAGTTGCAGTCCACCGCGACCCAGTTCCAGTCGACGATCGCCGAGCCTGGTCGGTGGCGACTGGACCGGTCCGTCAGCGGAGGCCGCGGCAGCGGCCGCCGCGCCGTACGTGTCGTGGTTGGGGACGACGGCAGGACAGGCTGAGCAGACCGCCGGTCAGGCCAAGGCCGCCGCCAGCGCCTACGAGACCGCGTTGGCGGCCACCGTGCCACCGGCCGAGATCCTGGCCAACCGCACTCAGCTGCTGCAACTGGTGCCGGCCAACCTCTTCGGTCAGTACAACGCGGCGATCGCAGCTCTGGAGGCCGAGTACGCGCAGTTCTGGGCCCAGGACGTCGCGGCCATCACCGGGTATGCGGGTTCGTCGCAGTCGGCGACCGCCGGGATTGGGCTCCTTCACCGAGGCGCCGCAAACCACCAATGACAACGGGACGCAGCGGCGCCTCACCGCACAGGCGGCCGCAGCGGACCCGCTGGATCCCACGGGCATCCTCGCCCAAATCGAGACCGACGTGAACTCGTTCTCAAAGGCCCTGACCAGCTTCAACAGCACCTACACGAACTTCTTCACCAACGGGCTCGGCCTCCTTCCGGGAGGCTCGAACCTGTCTTCGGCGTACCAAGGCGTGTTGAGTTTCGCGAACAGCGTGGGCAGCCAGGCGACGTACACCAACGTCGTCAACAGCACGACCAGCCTCGGCATCTCGCCAGTGGAAGAACTTCTTCATCTACCAGCCCTGGAGCCACGGGGTCGGTTTGGGTCGCTCGGCGCCGGGCTGTCCTCGCCGGGGCACGCCGGCGGCTCTGGGAGCACGGGCCGGCGGCGGGCGGCGCTGGGCAGCGCGCACACGGTCGGCAAGTTGTCGGTGCCGCCCAGCTGGGCCGGCGCCACTCCGGCGATCAGGCTTGCCGCTACGTCGTTGCCGGACGGCGCTTTTGCCGCGACGGCCGCTCCCACGCTGGAGGTTCCGCTGAGCGCGCTGAACCAGGCCAGCCTCGGCAGCCTGGCCGGTGGCGCGCTGGGCAGCCCGGCGTCGCGCGTCGTCAGCTCGACCGGCGTGCGGGCCAAGGTGACCGCGCCCGCGCGGTCGAAGGGGCCGATCCCGCTCGACAAGGTCATCGCGAAGCTGCAGGAGTCGCCGGACGAGGTCCAGCACTGGAACGTCGACGAAGCCGGACTCGACGACCTGGTCGCGAAGCTGTCGACCAAGCCCGGCATCCACGCCGTGCATCTGACCGACGGCAAGGCGACCGCTGCGGTCGCGAAGGCCGCCACCGAAACCGGATAAGGAGGATCGATGAAAACTCTCTTCGCCATTCTTGGCGTATCACTGGGCCTCGTGCTTGCCGTGCCGGCCCACGCCGAACCCGGCGTTGACGAGCCGGCCACCGACGACAACAATCCCGCTTTCCTTGCTGACCTGAAGAAGGTCGGGATCGGCTTTTCCGACCCGGCACAGGCTGTCAGCGCCGGCCAGGCGGTGTGCGGGGCGCTCCACAACGGCATGGGCGGCCTGCACCTGATCCAGCACCTGCAGGAGAGCAACCCGTCCCTCACCGAAAGCGGCGCCGCTCAATTCGCGACGATCTCGGCGAAGGCGTACTGCCCGAAGCAACTCGAGGAAGAACACGAGCCTGGCCATAAGTACCTGAAAGGCAGCGCCCCGGGTAAAGGCACCGGAGACGGCGAGTCGACCGTGCCGAAAGGCCCCGGCGGCGGCGGCGGCGGCGACTAAGCCTCAGGCCTTGATTGCCTCGACGAAGTAACCGCGCGGAGCGTTGGGTACATCAGCCGGAACCGGCGGGTGTGCCCAACGTTTCCATTTGTGGCCGGGTACGGCCATATCGGTGACGCGTTGCGGTCCAGCCGTGGTCCTCGGCAAGGGCCGCCGGTGTGTCGCTGCTGAAAACCCATGGTGCGCCGAGCTTTTCCATGTACGCCAGCGTGGCCGCAGAGAACGGCGCCTCGAGCAATGCCGTCCCGACGACGTCGTAGAGCAGCACCGAGCCGGGCGCCGAGAGCGCGTCGACGCGGGCGAACAGTCGCTCGACATCTGCGTGCGTCGAGGTACTGCAACAGCCCTTCGATCAGCCAGACCGTCGGGCTGTGGCAGGTCAAATCCTTGTGCTTGAAGTACTTTCGGCCAGTCCTCGGCGAGATCGACGCCGACTGCCACGCGTCGGCAGCGCGGCTGTTCCCCCGCCAGCCGCTCGTCCTTGATCGCGATCACGTGCGGCTGGTCGACTTCGAACACGGTAGCGTCCTCGCGCCACGGCAGCCGGTAGGAGCGGGCGTCCATACCGGCAGCCAAGATCACCGCCTGCGACCACCCACGGCGGCGCCAGCGAGCGCCTCGTCGTAGAGCCTGGTGCGCACCACGATTGCCGCCGACGCTTGCCCCGTCTCCGCGGTCGCCTCGGCAAGCAAGTGTCGGCCGTCGTCACCGGCCAGTCGTTCAGCGAACGGATCGTGAAAGAGTGCGTCGTCGCGGGCGGATTCTTCGGCGCGCATTGCCGCGACCAGTAGACCGGTGGCCGCTACCGCCTGTTTGGGGTTCTCCATCGTTTGATCATGAGCGAGCCGTCGCCAGCGGTCTTGGATATTTGTGCCGCTGCATGACGGGAACGTGGCTGGGCAGCACCAGGCGCTGTTGGGTGTACTGGGTCGGCGTCATGCCGGTGAACGAGCGGAATTCCCGGACGAAGTGGGCCTGATCGAAATAGCCGACCTCGGACGCGACCTGCGCCCCGCTCATCGAACCGAGCAACCGCAGCGCCGCCTGTAGCCGGCGAATGCGCGCATATGCCTTGGGCGACAAGCCGATTTCCGCGCGGAACAGCGCGATCAGGCGCTTGGTGGTCATGCCGACCAGGTCGCGGAGGTCGGCCATCTGGATGGACGGGTTCGCTTCGATCGCGTCGACCGCGGCCGCCACGCCGGGATGCCGTCGTACCGACGGCCACGGCTGCGACAGCAGAAAGGTTTCCAAGATGCCGAATCGGGCCGCCGTTGTCGGGGCGTCGATCAACCGCTCGTGCAGCTCGATGCCGCCGCGTCCCCAGATGTCGTCCAGACCGACGTAGGCATTCTCCAACTCGCCCAACGAAATTCCGAGAAACGGGAACGCGCCGCCAGGCCGGAAATGGACTGCCATCGCCGGCTCGTCGGCCGGCATCTCGGAGACGTACGAGTCGGTGTGCGAGCCCGTGACGAAGGCCGGCGGAACGTCCAGCCGGGTGCAACCGTCGGCCGCGTAGAAGTCGATTTGCTGCCGCTGTCCCACATCGATGATTAGCGTTACGGCGCCACGCGGTACCGCCCGGCTGCGGTAACCGACGTGGGCGTGCCAATACCCGATGATCTCGGTGTAGTCAGCCAACGCCGACGACGGGCGATACATGCTGACGCCGTCCACGGAAGCGACGATAACCCAGCACGGTTGCCTGACGGTTGGGGCGGCTTGCCAGTCCGCCACGGCAGTTACTAGGATGTCCTAGTAAACCCACATGCTTTTTTTCTATGTCCGAGGGACACCATGACCACTCAGATTCCACATTTCATCGACGGACGCCGCAGCAACCTCTCATCGACCCGCACCGCGGACGTGTTCAACCCGAGCACCGGCGAGGTACAGGCGCAGGTGCTTTTGGCGTCGGCCGCCGACGTCGACACCGCGGTGGCTTCGGCCAAGAAAGCGCAGAAGGTCTGGGCGGCGTTCAACCCGCAGCGCCGGGCCCGGGTGATGATGAAGTTCGTCGAGCTGGTCAACGCCAACCTGGAAGAATTAGCCGAGCTCCTTTCCATCGAACACGGCAAGACGGTTCCGGACTCCAAGGGCGACATCCAGCGCGGCATCGAGGTCATCGAGTTCGCCATCGGTATCCCACATCTGCTCAAGGGTGAGTTCACCGAGGGCGCCGGAACCGGCATCGACGTCTACTCGATCCGCCAGCCGCTCGGCGTGGTCGCGGGCATCACGCCGTTCAACTTCCCGGCGATGATCCCGCTGTGGAAAGCCGGCCCCGCGCTGGCATGCGGAAATGCCTTTATTCTCAAGCCTTCTGAGCGCGACCCGTCAGTCCCGGTCCGCCTGGCCGAACTGTTCCTCGAAGCCGGCCTGCCCCCGGGTGTGTTCCAGGTGGTTCACGGCGACAAGGAAGCCGTCGACGCCATCCTGCACCACCCGGACGTCGAGGCGGTCGGATTCGTCGGCAGCTCGGACATCGCGCAGTACATCTACGAGACCTCGGCCGCCAACGGCAAACGGTCACAATGCTTCGGCGGCGCGAAGAACCACATGGTCATCCTCCCGGACGCCGACCTCGACCAGGCCGTCGATGCGCTGATCGGCGCGGGCTACGGCAGCGCCGGCGAGCGGTGCATGGCGATCAGCGTCGCGGTGCCCGTCGGCGAAGAGACGGCAAACCGGTTGCGCAACAGGCTGGTTGAGCGCATCAACCAACTGCGGGTCGGGCATAGTCTCGACCCGAAGGCCGATTACGGCCCGCTGGTTACCGAAGCCGCGCTCAAGCGGGTGCGCGACTACATCGGCCAGGGCGTCGATGCGGGCGCCGACCTGGTGGTCGACGGCCGTGAGCGCACCACCGACGAGTTGACCTTCGACGACAACAGCCTGGAGAAGGGCTTCTTCATCGGCCCCACGCTGTTCGACAACGTCACGACCGACATGTCGATCTACACCGACGAAATCTTCGGGCCGGTGCTGTGCATCGTGCGCGCTCACGACTACGAAGAGGCGCTGCGGTTGCCCACCGAACACGAATACGGCAACGGGGTGGCGATTTTCACCCGTGACGGCGATGCGGCCCGCGACTTCGTGTCCCGCGTGCAGGTGGGCATGGTCGGTGTCAACGTGCCGATCCCGGTGCCGGTGGCCTACCACACCTTCGGCGGCTGGAAGCGGTCCGGCTTCGGCGATCTCAACCAGCACGGCCCCGCGTCGATCCAGTTCTACACCAAGGTCAAGACCGTCACGGAGCGCTGGCCGTCGGGCATCAAAGACGGCGCCGAATTCAGCATCCCGACGATGAAGTAGCCAGGCGATGCAATTGTTTGGTCTGGACGACGACGAACGGGTCATCACCGAGACGGCCGCCGCGTTCGCCGCCAAGAAGCTCGCCCCGTACGCGTTGGAATGGGACGCCGCACAGCATTTCCCGGTCGACGAGTTGCGCGAGGCGGCCGGCCTCGGGATGGCCGCGATCTACTGTCGGGACGATGTGGGCGGCAGCGGACTGCGCCGGCTGGACGGGGTGCGGATCTTCGAGCAGCTCGCCATGGCCGACCCGACGACGGCGGCATTTCTGTCGATCCACAACATGTGCGCCTGGATGGTCGACGCGTTCGGCACCGACGCGCAACGTAAGGACTGGATCCCGCGGCTGGCCTCGATGGAAGCCATCGCCAGCTACTGCCTGACCGAACCCGGCGCCGGCTCCGACGCCGGCGCGTTGAGCACTAGGGCGGTCAAGCAGGGCTCCGAAAAAGGCGCAGACTACGTGCTCGACGGTGTCAAGCAGTTCATCTCGGGTGCCGGTACCTCGGACGTCTACGTGGTGATGGCGAGAACGGGCGGCACCGAAAAGCCCGGTCCGCGCGGGATCTCGGCGTTCATCGTCGAAAAGGGCGCAGCAGGGCTGAGTTTCGGTGCGCACGAAGAGAAGATGGGCTGGCACGCACAGCCGACCGCACAGGTGATTCTCGACGGGGTACGAGTGCCGGCCGACGCGATGCTCGGCGGCACCGACGGCGAGGGCGGCGGCTTCGGCGTCGCGATGAACGGCCTCAACGGTGGCCGGCTCAACATCGCGGCGTGCTCACTGGGCGGCGCACAGGCCGCCTACGACAAGGCCGCCACCTACGTCGCACATCGCGAAGCGTTCGGGGCTCCCCTACTCGACGAGCCCACCATTCGCTTCACCCTGGCCGACATGGCCACCGCGCTGGAGACGTCGCGGTTGATGTTGTGGCGGGCGGCCGCCGCGCTGGACGGCAACGACGACGACAAGGTCGCGTTGTGCGCGATGGCGAAACGCTATGTCACCGACGCGTGTTACGACGTCGCGGACAAGGCCCTGCAACTGCACGGCGGCTACGGCTATCTTCGCGAGTACGGTCTGGAGAAGATCGTGCGCGACCTCCGGGTGCATCGCATCCTGGAGGGAACCAACGAAATCATGCGGGTGGTCATCGGACGAGCCGAAGCCGCCCGGGTCCGCGCCAGCGCGTAGGAAGGTCGCCGATGACGGACTCCTTGAAGGTCGCGTTTTTGGGGCTCGGTCACATGGGCGGCCCGATGTCGACAAACCTGGTCGCCGCCGGCCACACCGTGCGGGGCTTCGACCCGGTGCCCGCCGCAGTGGAAGCCGCCACCTCCAATGGCGTCCAGGTGCTGGACAGCGGCGCGGCGGCAGCGACCGGGGCGGACGTGGTGATCACGATGCTGCCGCATGGCGATGCGGTCAAACGTGCCTACGCAGAGCTGCTGCCCGCCGTCGGTGAGGGAACGTTATTCATCGACAGCTCAACCATTTCCGTCGACGACGCCCGCGAGGTGCACGCCTTGGCGGCCAAGCACGGGGTCGCGCAGCTCGACGCTCCGGTCTCCGGTGGGGTCAAGGGCGCCGTCGCCGGCACGCTGGCCTTCATGGTCGGCGGCCAAGGTGATGCCGTGGAGCGGGCACGCCCGGTGCTGGAACCGATGGCGGGCAAGATCATTCACTGCGGGGATGCCGGCGCGGGACAGGCCGCCAAGGTCTGCAACAACATGGTGCTGGCCGTGCAACAGATCGCGATCGGCGAAGCCTTCGTGCTGGCCGACAAGCTCGGTCTGTCAGCGCAGTCGCTGTTCGACGTCATCACCGGCGCGACCGGAAACTGCTGGGCGGTGCACACGAACTGCCCGGTGCCCGGCCCGGTTCCGACATCGCCGGCCAACAACGACTTCAAGCCGGGCTTCGCCACCGCGCTGATGAACAAGGACCTCGGTCTGGCCATGGATGCGGTCAGCTCGACCGGCTCGGCAGCACCGTTGGGCAGCCACGCCGCCGACATCTACGCCAAGTTCGCAACAGCCAACGGCGACAAGGACTTCAGCGCGATCATCGAAACCCTGCGCGGGTAGCGGACGGGTAGCGGGCTAGGCCGCCTGGCGAATCCACCACCGGCGGTGCGCCTGCTGGCAACTGGCCGCCGATAACGAGTCATCAACGACGACCGCAGGCAGTCCGGCCGCGGCCGACGCGATAAATCCAGCACCCGAAGTGGTGACAGCCAACGCGCCGCGCGGTGTTATTCCCATCTCCCACAAGGCCAGCCGGTACAACTCTCCCCCACCCGCCAGCATCGCATCGGGCTCGGGCAAGTCGTCGATGGTCACGATCGTCTCGACCAGGCCGTCACCGAGGAGGGAACGCACCAGCGTTTCCACCTGACTACGGGGCGACCTACTCACCACGCTCACCCAGATGCCGGCGACGAAAAGGCTCATCACCGCATCGATCAGGTCCGTCCTGGCCGCCACGTCGCAGTCACGTTCGATTCGAGCCAGCACGGAATCGGCATCGATGATCACCGCACGCAATTCATCGGCTTGGGTCCGTAATTCCCGATCCCACCAGAACGTCCCAGCTGGACGAGTCTTCCCCTTGGCCCACACGCCAGACAGGGTGCCCCGAATCGAGGCGGCCTAGCCTCCCCCATTAGGGGGATTAGCGAGACGAACTTGCATACTGTGATGCGATGGCGGCCGCGGTACGACTTGTCCTGGTCGATGACCACGAAATGGTCATCGAGGGCCTCAAGGCGATGCTGACCTCGTTCAAGGACAGGGTGCAGGTCGTCGGACAAGCCGTCGGTGTCGAACGCGCCGTCGAGGTCGTCGACGAACTGCGGCCCGACGTCGTGTTGTGCGACGTGCGGATGCAGGGTTCCAGCGGATTGGACCTGTGCAAGATGCTGCGCGAGCGTCAATCGGACCGCAAAGTCGTGATGCTGTCGGTCTACGACGACGAGCAGTATCTCTACCAGGCACTCCGGGTGGGCGCGAGCGGCTATCTACTGAAAAGCATCAGCAGCGACGACCTGGTGCGCCAGCTGGAATTGGCGCATCAGGGCGACACCGTCATCGATCCGGGGATGGCGGCCCGCGCGGCCGACACCGCGGCCAGGATGCAGCGGGACGAATTCTGGCCGGGCGCGCGGCAAGGGCTGACGCAACGCGAGAGCGAAATCCTGTCCTGCATGGTCAGCGGGCTGTCCAACCGAGGGATCGCCAGCAAGCTGGTGATCGGCGAGGAGACGGTGAAGAGCCACCTGCGGTCGATCTACCGCAAGCTCGGCGTCAACGACCGCACCGGCGCGGTGGCAACCGCGCTTCGCGAGGGCATCTACCAGTGACCGCCGCGCCCGACAACTCCGCGCACGGGTCCAATGCCGTGCATGATCTCGTCGACACCGACCGTGAATTGGCGCTGCTGCGCGAGCTCATCCAAGCCGCCTCGAGCGGGCCGGGAGTGGATCCGCTGGCCGCCGCCGCGGCCCGGATGATCACCGCCGCCACCGGGACCGACGTGTGTTTCGTGCACGTCCTCGACGACAGCAACCGGTCGTTGACCCTGGCCGGGGCGACGCCGCCGTTCGACGCCTCGGTGGGAAAGATCCGGCTGCCGTTGGGGTCCGGCATTTCGGGCTGGGTTGCCAAACACCGCGAGCCGGTGGTCATCACCGACGACAAGGAAGCCGACCCGCGTTACCTGCCGATCCAGTCGCTGCGTGGCCGCGACTTCACCTCGATGGTGTCGATGCCGATGGAGACCGATCCGGGCGGACTGGTCGGCGTGCTCAACGTGCACACGGTGGCCCGCCGCGAATTCACCGACGGCGACGTCGAACTCCTGCGCGTCATCGGCCGCCTCATCGCCGGGGCCATGCATCAGGCGCGGTTGCACCGGCAGCTGGTGGCCAGGGAGCGAGCTCACGAGTTATTCGTCGAGCAGGTGATCCAGGCGCAGGAGATCGAACGTCGCCGGGTAGCCGGCGATATTCACGACGGCATCTCGCAGCGGCTGATCACGCTGTCCTACCGACTCGACGCTGCCGCGCGTGCCGTCGGCACCGACCCGGAAGAGGCCTCCAGTCAACTCGCCGAGGCCCGCGCCATGGTCGGCCTGACGCTGGACGAAGCGCGGGTCGCGATCAGCGGTCTGCGCCCGCCGGTGCTCGACGACCTGGGTTTGGCCGGCGGGTTGGCCAGCCTGGCCCGGTCGATCCCGCAGCTGGACACCGAACTCGACCTGGCTGACGTGCGACTGCCCGAGCACATCGAGATCGCGTTGTACCGGATCGCCCAGGAAGGCCTGCAGAACATCGTCAAGCACGCGAACGCTTCGGTGGCACTGCTGCGATTCGCGCTCGACGACAACATCGCTCGACTCGAAATCATCGACAACGGAATAGGTTTCGACACCTTCGAGAATCCGCTTGGCAGCGACGAGATGGGCGGCTACGGCGTGCTGTCGATGGCCGAACGTGCCGAGTTGGTCGGCGGCAGGCTCAACATTCGCTCACGGCCCGGTTCCGGGACGGCGGTCACCGCGACGATTCCGGTGCCCTCGCTCATCGACTAGTAGTCGCCGGCGTTCTGCCTCAGGGTTTCGATCGACGACACCAGCGCCTGGGACTCGCGCTCCGAGATGCCGATGTCGGCGAACACCTGCTCGTTGAGTGTGACGGTGGCGTCCTCGACGGTCGAGCGGCCCAGGTCGGTGATCTGCACCAGCGTGGTTCGGCCGTCGGTCGGGTGTGGCACGCGTTGCACCAGTTTGTTGGCTTCCAGCCGGCGGATCGCGTGGGTGACGCTGGTGACGTGCACCTGCAGCCGGTCGGATGCCTTAGTGATCGGCAGCGCCCCGCTGCGACTGAATGCGAGCAGTCGCAACAGCTCGAATCTGGAAAAGCTCAAATCGTAAGGCCGCAGCGCATTTTCAACACGGGCCAGCAGGATCTGATGGGCTCGCATCACGGATGTGACCGCGACCATTCCTTCGGCGACGCCGCCCCAGCCGGCGCGTTCCCAATTCGCGCGCGCGACAGCGATCGGGTCGCGGTGGTCGGGTTTGCCGCGGTCACTGGATGGGGCCACGCCTTTTCATACCAGGAAGCGACCCTTGGCAGCGCTAGGCCAGCGACTTTTCCACCGCGGACACCACGGCCAGCGTCGATGACAGTTCGCCGATGGTGATCCGGGCGCCCCCGTCGGGGTAGCAGCGGACCTGAAGTCCAACCTCGGCGAACACCTCTCGCCAGGGTCGCCGCGACTTCGGCAGGTAGACGAAGTTGGCGTGCGAGTCCGTGCTGTAGACCCCCATCGCCATCAGCCGCAGCCGCAGATGGCTGCGCTCAGTGACGATCCGGTGAATGCGCTGTGCAAGCTGATTTTCGGCGTCGTACGAGGCGGCGACCGCAGCCACGCTGGCGTTGCTCATGCCGAACGGGAGCTGCATGGCCGCCAGCCGCTGCGGCCAATTCAGGTGCGGCGAACCCGTAACCGATGCGCAATCCCGCGAGTCCATAGGCTTTGGAAAACGTGCGCAGTACCAGCACATTCGGGAACCGACGGACCAGCTCAGGTCCGTCGATCCGATAACGGGCCGCGACGAACTCGACGTACGCCTCGTCGAGCAGCACGATGGTGTCGGTAGGTATCTGCCTCAAGAACCAGTCGACCGAGGAAAGCGCCTCCAACGTGCCGGTCGGATTGTGCGGTCGGCACAACACCACCACCTTGGCATCCGCCGCCGCTTCGATCATCGCGGGCAAGTCCTGATACCCGTACTGGTCGAGCGGAATGGTGACCGGTGTCAGCCGCGCCATCTGCGCAAAGATCGGATAGCCGTCGAAAGTGGGCGTACTCATCACGATTCGGTCGCCGGGTCGAGTGACCGCGTGCAGGACCTGCATCGCCACCCCCGATGCCCCCGGTCCGACCACCACCTGATCGTCGTTCACGCCGATCCGGTCGGCGATCATTCGGGGCAACTGCCCGGGCAGGAATTCCGGATAGCGGTTGACGGCGTCGAGACTGTGCACCAGCGCCGACCGCACGGCGGGCAGCGGCGGGAAGGGGCTTTCGTTGAGCGACAAAGCAAATGAATCAACCGCCTGCGGAAGCGAGGCGACGACCTCGGCTGTCACCGAGGTTCCGTGCGCTGGCTCGGCCATCAGTTGCGCCCGCCCCAGCGCACCGCCGCGGCACCGGCGAAATCACCGGCGTGCGCGAACGCGGCCATCATGATCACGTCACCGTCCTGCACCTGCCCCTCGGAGATGGCGCGATCGAGGTTTATCGGGATACCGGCGCCGAACAGGTTGCCGCATTCGTCAAAGGTGTCGCGGTGGCGCTCCTCGGGCACCTCTAGCGCCTCCCGCCAGTTGCGCAGGAACACCCGGTTGGGCTGGTTGGTGACCAGCAGGTCAATGTCTTTGGGCTTCAGCCCGATTCGGTCACACACCGCGTACGCCACTTCGGGGACCTGACGGTTCCCGCGGGCCAGCACCTTGGCGATCTTGGTTTCGGTGAACCCGATGGACCCCTCGCCAGGCCCCGCCTCCCAGTACTTGCGGGCCGGTTCCATGGCGATCGTCATGTCGCCGGCGTATTCACCGTAGGTGCGGCATTCGATATCGAGAATCGGTGACTGGTCCGACAGCGTCACCAGGCCCACCGCGGCCCCGTCACCGGGAACCGACGACTGTGCCTTGCGACGCACTCCTGGTTGATCGAAGACCTGCCCCGCCGTGTTCTGTGCGATCGCAATCAGCGCGGTGCGACCTTCGCCGGAGGCCAGTAGCCTGCGAGCGACGTTGAGCGCCAGAACGAACGCTGCACATCCGCCGTTGTGCAGATCAAGCACCCAGTTCGGACGCATGCCGAGCCGATGCGCAATTCCGCCGCCCGCGCCGTAGAACGGCACGTCCGGCAACTGAGTGTGGGTGATCAAAATGTCGACGTTCTCGATGACATCGCGACCGTGCCGCTCGACGAGTCCCTGCGCCGCGCGCTCGACCATGTCAATCGCGGTCTCGTCTCGCCCGACGTGATGGCGGAATGAGGGCGCGCGGAACATGACGTTGTCGCGCAACTCGTCGGAGTCGGCGAATTGGGCGTAGTAGTCCGCACCGATCGGCTCGCCGGGCAGGTAAGTGGCGACGTCGAGGAGGCTGACGGTGGGCGTGCTCATTTCATCCACGCCGGGGTGATCGGCAGACCGTTCCGATGACGGTACTCGGCGATGCTCTTGAGGTTGTTCAATTCCAGCGCGTGACCGGGACCGAACAGGTCCCAGAAGTCGCCCACCCAGCCGGTGCGCTCGGCCGGCGCCGTGTCCGGGTACGGGTTGCTCTCGTAGAACGGGTGGCGGCAATTGGTCCACAGCACAACAGAACCCGGCTTGTTCAGCATTACTTGCGCATCCAGGACCCGCATGATGTAGATCATCCACAGGTGCTTGCCCTGGTCCCAGGCGCAGTGGTAGTCGACGGTGCGTGCCTGGGAGTTGGCAAAGGTACGGGTATAGATCGTGGTGTCCGGTAGCAACCGGTCGTAGGCCGCCCACAGTCCCGGTTCGTCGGTCGGGGTGAAGTCCCGCAGGGTGTAGGTCCACTCCTCCAGGCTGCGGGTGTCCGACAAATACTCGAACAGCTCGTCCGGCGGGCAGTCGACGTAGTCGTTGACCGTGCAGTACTTCCCGAACACATCCTCGTGCGGGTACGCCGACCTCATCTGGGACAAGAAGGTGCCGGCCGTCTCTTCGAGTGGCGTCGTCTCGATCCGGACCACGCCGTCGATCGGCTCGGTGGTTCCGGTGTGGGTGACGATATCGTCAAGCGCTGGCAGCGACATGGGCGTGGTCCTCCTGTACATGTGAAACATGTTGATTAGTAGTGTGGTTGGTTACAGTCGTGCCCAGAAATGGTGCGAAGGGCGGTATTTCGTCGGCAGCACATTCCACGCTGATCACCGACGGGCCGTCGATGTCGAGTGAGGCACGCACTGCGGCGGCCAGTCCCGCCGTGTCACTGACGTCTGTCGACGACAATTTGGGGAACATCGCGGCCAGGCCGGCCCCGAGATGACTGGGCGAGAAGCGGTTGTAGCTGTAGAAGTCGTCGTAATAGAGCTGCTCGCGGGTGACACACATGGCATGTGCGTTGTTGTTGAGCAACACAAACGTCACCGGAAGCCGGTAGTGCACCGCGGTGTGCACCTCCATGCCGTGCATGAAGAACGCGCCGTCCCCGGCGATCACCACGACTCGGCCGCTCGAACCTCGAGCTTTCCTGCGGGCGAACGCCATTCCGATACCGGCCCCGAAGCTATAGCCCATGCCCCCCATCCCCAGGGCGACCGCAAAGCGGCCTCGACGGCGCACCGGAAGGTAGTGAATGGCCGCCGCGCCGGTGTTTCCGGCATCGACGACGATGTCGACTCCGGCGGGCAGCGCACGATCGAGTTCGGCCATCGCGTCGCGATAGCGCACTCCCGGGCCGTCGAACTCCGGCGGAGTCAGTTCGGTGTGCGGGATGACGTCGGGCACCCGAAGCCCGGCCGGGCGGCCGGCACCGACCAGCGCGTCGGTCAGCATCCGCAGCGACACCCGCAGATCGTCGGTGTGCACGTGGGTGCAGGCCAGGTAGGTCGGCGCCGATCCGATGGACATCGTCTCCACCGCGGCCAGAGCGTCGTCCAGGCCGGCCCGCGCCGTCACCGACAGCCGGGTGCCCACCACCAAGCAGAGTCCGCTGTCGGCCACCGCCTTGGCCACGCCGGGGTGACCCATCACACCGGTGACGCCCAGCGCCGATGACGATCCGAAACCGGGTGTTCCCGCGACGTCCTTCGCGTCTGGCACACACGCCACGCGTGCGCGCAACACACCGCGGAGTTCTGCGAGCTCGGCGCGCGCGTCGTCGCGGGCGACTTGCTCGCCGGCGATGATCGTGACCGGGCCGGTCACCCGGCGCAGCGCACGCACGATCGGGTGCAGGTCACCGACGCTGCGTTGCGGGCCCGCGTCCAACGAGCAACTGCGGTTGATCATGGCTTGCTGAATGTCTTTGGGCAGCAGCAACACTGCCGGCCCTCCGGTGCGCGCCGCGGCAATGGCGGCCGGTAGCGCGGAGACGATGTCTGCGGCGTTGCGCACTCGTTTGCAGAACACCGACACTTGCGAGAACAGCGCCTCGGCGTTCAGGGAGCCGTTGCGTCCACTGGTGTCCTGAAAGCTGCCCCGTCCATCCATGGAGGTCGCGGGTTGACCAACCAGGGCCAGCACCGGTATCCGGCTGGTGAACGATTCACCCAGCCCTGGAACAAGATTCAGCGCTCCCCCGCCTGACGTCGCGGCGACCACCCCCAGGCCGGCGCCGCTACGGCTGTATCCATCGGCCATCGTCGCGGCGGAAAACTCGTGCTTGGCGAGCACGGCCGTGATGTCCGGCCGGAAATATGCGGCGTCGTAAAGGTCCTCGATGTTGGCACCGTCGACACCGAAGACGTACTCCACCCCGGTCTTCGCGAGATGCCCGACGATGTGGTCGACCACTCGGTAGTTCCTCGACATACCAGGGACACGATGTACACCCTTTTTCGGTTCAACACCGTTGCCCGGTGAACCACGTGGCGTCCGCCTACGTGTTACCCCCGTGCAGGACGTCATCGTGGTGGGCGCCGGGCCCGCCGGCCTGGCCGTCGCTCGTGAGCTCGGTCACCGCCACTCGGTCTCGGCGCTGGTCGTCGAAAAGGCCGCCGCTCCCGCGGTGTCGTGGCGTAACCGGTACGACAATTTCCGGCTGAATACCAACGGTTTTCTGTCGCACCTTCCCGGACAACGGATTCCGCTGCACTCCGGCCGTTGGCCGAACAAAGAGGACATGGTCGGATACTTCGACAGCTACGTGCGGCGGCAGAACATCGCGCTCGCGCTGGACTGCGAGGTCAACCGGATCGACCGGGCACATGAGTGCTGGCGAGCGGACACCTCCCGTGGCGATATCCACGCGCCCGCGATCGTGCTGGCCACCGGCCGATACCGCACACCCGCCATCCCGCCCTGGCCGGGCTTGAGTGGCTTCAGCGGCGAGGTGGTGCACTCCGTCGACTTTCGCAACGCGTGGCCGTTCCGTGGCCGCAACGTGCTCGTGGTGGGTGCGGGTAATTCAGCCGCCGACATCGCCGTCCAGCTGTCCGCCGGCGGCGCCGGCAAGGTCTGGCTGGCGGTGCGCACACCACCGCATCTGGTCCGCCGGGCGATCGGGCCGGTACCGTCAGACGTTTTCTTGGAGCTGTTCGCGCGGGTACCCGCGCGCCTGGTCGACCCAGTGATCGGTCGACTCAACCGTATTCTGCTGGGCGATCTTTCGTCGTACGGCTTCGGTCGGCCGCCGCTCGGGCTGAAGGCGACCGTGGAAAGCCGGGGCCGCATTCCCACTATGGCCGACGAGCTCGTCAGCGTCGTGCGGTCCGGCCGTATCGGCGTGGTGGCCGCGGTCGAGGCACTCGAGCACAACCGGGTGATCCTGGCCGACGGCACTGACATCGCCCCTGACGTGATTATCGCGGCCACCGGCTTCGACCCCGATCTGGGCGGTCTGGTCGGCCATCTCGACGTTCTCGACGAACACGGCAATCCGCGCGGCGGATTCTCCTCGGATCTGGGCGGCGGGATGTTCGCGATCGGTCACGGTATTCCGCCCAACGGCCCGCTGCGGGCGATCCGGCTGGCAGCGACGCCGCTGGCCGGCCAGATCGCGAACTACCTGGCGACCACGACAAAGGGGAAGCAATGGCAGTACTCACCGCAAAGCGGTTCTTCCAGCACGGTGTAGCCGGATACGAAGCGGCACGTCGCGACACGGTGTGGAATGGCATTCTGCCGCAGCGCTTTCCCGACGTGATCGTGCAGGCCTGCGATGCCGATGACGTCGTGGCCGCGATTCGATACGCGCGGGCGCAGGGCTACCAGGTCGGTATCCGTTCCGGCGGGCACAGTTGGGCGGCTAGCCATCTGCGTGACGGCGGCATGCTGCTCGACGTCAGCCGCCTCGACCACTGCAGCGTCGACGCCGACGCGATGACGGCCCACGTCGGGCCGGGGGTCATTGCCAGCGCCTTCGCGACCGACCTCGACGCTCGAGGCCTGTTCTTCCCGGCCGGCCACTGCGAAGGCATTCGCCTCGGCGGGTATCTGCTGCAGGGCGGGTACGGGTGGAATAGCAAGGTGGTCGGACCGGCATGCGAGAGCGTGCTCGGGTTGGAGGTCGTCACCGCCGAGGGTGAGAAGCTCTACTGCGACCCCGGACATCATCCCGACCTGTACTGGGCTGCCCGCGGCAGCGGGCCCGGATTCTTCGGTGTGGTCACCTCTTTCACCCTGCGAGTGCACCGACGCCCGGCGGTTCTGGGCACCAGCCTGTACATGTATCCGATCGAGGTCGCCGACGAGGTCTTCAGCTGGGCCCGCTCGATCAGCGGTGATGTCGACGACCGGGTCGAGCTGCAAGTCCTCACCTCCCGTAATGCCCCGGAGGTCGGACCCGACGAACCCACCATCGCGATCGCATCGCCGGTGTTCGCCGACTCCGACGACGATGCAGCGAAAGCGCTGGCGATCCTCGGCACCTGCCCGGTGATCGATCGGGCGATCGCCAACCTTCCGTACATGCCGACGACGCTCGCCAACTGGTACTCCGCGGTGATGATGAAATACCCTGCGGCCCATCGGTATAGCGTTGACAATATGTTCACGTCGGCATCGGCCGAGGAGCTGCTGCCGGGAATTCGCACGATCATCGAGACGCTGCCGCCGCACCCGTCGCATTTCGTCTTCGCCGGCTGGAAGCCGTCCGCGGAGCGCGCCGAGATGGTCTATGGCGTGGAAGACGAAATCTATCTCGGGCTCTACACCGCTTGGAGTGATCCGGCCGACGACGGCCGTTACAGCGACTGGGCCCGGTCCAACATGGCTGCGATGTCGCATCTTGCGACCGGCATCTCGCTGGCCGACGAGAATCTCGCACGACGGCCGGCGACATTCATCACCGAGTCGAACATGGCTCGCCTCGATCAGGTGCGCGCCGCCTACGACCCGGACGGGATGTTTCACAGCTGGATGCGCGCCGGTGACGATGCAGAGCGTAGCGATGAGGAGGAGCGGCGCCAGTAATCGCGCCGGTGACGATGCAGAGCGTAGCGATGAGGAGGAGCGGCGCTCTGTAGTCACGCCTCTGAAAAGAGGCTTACTTGAGGTCTTTTCAGAGCGAACGCTGAAGCAGTAGCTGTCCGTTGTCGGCGGAGACGATTTGCACTGCGACAATCTGGTCGACCGGTGTCGAGGTGCTACCGGCCAGCTTCGCCGTGTGGCCCGGGTCGGCGACCCAGGTGGCCAGCTGGGTATGCGCCCCGTCACGTCCCACTACGACCATCGCGAGCCTGTCGTGGTGAGCAGTCACCGGAGCCAGGCAGACACAATCGAGGTCGATGAAGGTGCCCCACTGCTGACTGCTGAGCGACACCGTCGACGCCAGCGCGGTCGTACCGACCTGGTCCATCTGCAACACCGGGATGCTTGCCTGCGGGGTCGATGCCGACGGCTGATGCGCCCACACACCGACGAACAGCCCGACCGCCAGCAGCACGGCCGCAGCGGCCCCCATCGTCCACGTCGCCATCCGGACCCGGCGCCGGCGACGGTGCACTTCGGTCATCAGGGACGGAAGCAGGTTGGGCGGCCCTTCGAGACGGTCGCCGGCGTCCATTGCGGCCACCGTGCCGCCGTCGAGCTTGGAGAGCAGCGCCGGAATGCCGCTGAGTTCGCTGACGGACTGGCTGCACAGTGGGCAGACGCACAGGTGCCCCTCGAATTCGCGCCGATCGGCGGGCGACAGTGAGCCGAGCACGTAGGCGGCGTCCCAGGTCGCATAGTCGTGGCTCTCGCCGGTGGGTAGGTCACCACGGTCACCGGGCTGGCCGAAACCCCCGACAACCCTCATCGTGACTCCCCAATTACTGCCATGAACAGGTATTCGTAGCGGATGGCGCCCCGGATGGCCGGATACATTCTCTTTGCTGCGTTCACCGAGTCACCCCCATCTCCTGCAGAGTGAGGCGAAGGGCGCGTACCGCGTAGTGTAGCCGCGACTTGACCGTCCCCTCGGCGATGTCAAGATCGGCAGCGATTTGGGCGGTGCTCCAGCCCCGGTAGTAGGACCGCTCGATCACCGCGCGATGGTCGACCGACATCTGCGCCATGGCATCGCCGATCAGCAACCGGTCCAGCGCCGAGTCGACCTCGTCGGGAGTCGACCGCTCCGGCACACCCGAGTCATCCAGCGAGCCAACGATATTGCGGAACTTGGGGCTCCGCCGTTCGTCGATGATCATGTTGCGGGCGACGGTGAACAGCCAGGCGCGCGCCGAACGTTCGGTGTCGCCGATCACCTCGGGATGCTGCCAGGCCCGCAGCAGCGTCTCCTGGACGACGTCCTCGGCGCGGGCCGCGTCACTGGTCAGCCGAAGCGCATATCGCCACAACGGCGCGGCGTGCTCGTCGTACAGCGCCTTCATCAACGCTGCCTCGCCGTCCGCACCAGTGAGCCGACTCACTCGATCACCTCCTGACTAGTGATACGAGTTGCGTCCCTTTCCAGTTCATCGTGGGAGTTCAGCACCATGGCCTCGGTCAGTCCGATATCCAGTTGCCGTGGAATCCGTGCGGCACCCGGCGCGGCATTCGGATACGGGCCACCGGCTCGCCCTCGAAGTCCGAGGCGTCGATGATCACCAGGTCGCTGCTGTCCGTCGCCCGGTCGTAGACGTAGGTCAGGTACCACCCGGCGAGTTCGTCGGGCCGCCCACCCGTGGGCGCGAACACCGCCTCGCCGGGCAGGCCGGCTGCGTTGTGCCGGCCACGTCCATGGCCGCCGAATCGATGCTCGACCGCGGTATCGCCGCGTAGGTCGTAGCGGACGAGCGCGCCGTCGCCGACAGCCACCGAGTAACGCGCGGCGGTGCCGGCCAGTCGGTCGTCGACACGCGGAAACTCGACGCCGCGGTCGTCGAGCTGAGTCTCCTGCACCACGCCGGTGTCCAGGTCGATCCTCCAGCGCCAGAGTGCCGCTTCTGTCCCGAAATCGCTGTTCTCCCGCCACATCTCGTCGTACCTGAGCACCTCGAGCACGATTTCACTGCCGCTGGAGTAAGCGTTGACGACGTGAAAGACGAAGCAGGGGTCGATGTCGAACCACCGCAGTGGTCCGTACGGGTCGTCACGACGCAACACCCCGAGGCGGGCCGGGTGCTGGTCGTCCCAGCGGTACGGCAAGTCCCGCTCAGCGGGCCGGGTGAGCGCGACGCCCAGGTTGAACAGCAGCGGCAAGTCCAGGAACACCACATATTCCGCGGTCAACGCGAAATCGTGCATCAGCGTCAGCGCGGGCACGTCGATGGGGCGGCTGACCGTCAGTCGGCCGTCGGCATCGGCGCGGTGATAGCTGACGTGCGGCTCAAAGATGTTGCCGGACCCGAAGAAATGCAATTCACCGGTCTTCGGGCAGATCTTCGGATGTGCCGTCATCGAATCGGTCAAGGTGCCACCGAAGTCGTAGACGCCCAACGTTTTCAGGTCGTTGCTGATCTCGTAGGGCAACGAGAACTCCATCAGGGCCAGAGTCTTTCCGGCGTGCCGGACGACGTGGGTGTTGGCGATGCTCGAGTGCAGGTTTCGGCTGCCGTCGTCGTTGTACAGCGGGACCGGGCTCTCGAAGCTCTCGGTGCGTACCCAGCGGTTGCGGTACCACGCGGCACGACCGTTCTCCAACCGGACACCGTGCACCATGCCGTCGCCAATGCACCAATGACCTTCGCCCGAACGCGGATTGGGGCCGTTGCGCAGATACCAGCCGTTGAGTTCGGCGGGAATGCCACCCACGACCGGCAGATCGAACTCCGTCAGCTCGTCGTGGACGGGCGCGTAGTTGCCGGTGCGGAAAACCGGGAAGACGGTTTGCGGCTCGACGGCCGATGCCGCCACACGTTGCACGCTGTCCGCCGCCGCGGCCACCCGCTGATCGGCCTTCGCCAACACACCCGGCACAAAGTCGGGGCACGGCGGCACGCGCTTCGTCGTCGCCGGCCAACGACAGCAGCGGGGTGAGGACGGCCAGTTCGGCAACCGCATCTCGACACGGGACACAGCCGGCCAGGTGTGCCTCGAATTCGCGCCGGTCGTCCTCCGAGAGCGACCCCAACACGTATGCGGCATCCCACATTTCGTACTCGTGGGCTCCCCCCGGCACGTTCCCGTTCCGGTTTTCCGTCATTGCTCCACACCCATTTCCACCAAAGCCTGACGAAGTGCTCGCAGCGCGTAATGCAGCCGCGACTTCACCGTGCCCTCGGCGATCCCGAGATCGGCGGCGATCTGCGCGGTTGTCCAGCCCTGGTAATAGGACCGGCCAACCACTGCCCGGTGGTCGGCGGACAGCTGCGCCATCGCATCCCCGATCAATGCGCGGTTCAGCGCCCGATTCTGCTCATCGGGACCAACCCGTTCCGGCGGCCCGGAGCCGTCCACCGGGATCACCTCATGGCGAAATCGGGCACTGCGCCGGTCGTCGATGACCATGTTTCTGGCAACGGTGAAAAGCCACGCACGCGGGGACTGACCGTTGCGTAGAACGTTCGGGTGTTGCCACGCCCGCAGCAAGGTTTCTTGCACTACGTCCTCGGCGTGGGCATGATCACCGGTCAACCGCCACGCATAGCGCCACAAAGCGGCGGCGTGCTGGTCGCACAGCCGCTCCAAATCATTCGCATCCGCGCCGGTGTCCGGTATGTCCATCACCAGTCTTTCGATGGTGACACGCTGGGGGTGCCCGTTTGGTTCACCTCCGCCCGAGGCGGCGTCAGCCGAGCGTCAGGATGCGAGGCCCGTCGTCGGTGGCAGCCACGGTGTGCTCCCAGTGTGCAGCGCGGGAGCCGTCGGCGGTAGTGACCGTCCATTGATCGTCGAGCACCGTGGTTTTGCGGGTTCCCAGGGTCAGCATCGGCTCGATTGCCAGTACGGAGCCCGGGGCCAGCAGCGGGCCGCGCCCAGGGGCTCCTTCGTTGGGCAGAAATGGGTCCATGTGCATCTGTCGGCCGATGCCGTGCCCGCCGTATCCCTCGACGATGCCGAACTTGCGCCCGTAACGGGCTTCGGCCGCGTGGGTGGCGGTTTCGATGGCGTGCGAAACGTCGGTCAGGCGATTGCCCGGAATCATGGCGGCGATGCCCGCCTCCATGGACTCCTTGGTGGCCTGCGAAAGCAATTCGTCGGCGGGGATGAGCGGGCCGACACCGAAGGTGATGGCCGCGTCGCCGTGCCAGCCGTCCAGGATCGCGCCGCAGTCGATCGAGACCAGGTCACCCGCTGCGAGTTCCTCGGCCGTCGACGGGATGCCGTGCACGACACGGTCGTTGACCGACGAGCAGATCGAGGCCGGATAACCGTGGTAGCCGAGGAACGACGGCGTCGCGCCGGCATCGCGGATCACCGATTCGGCGATCTGGTCGAGGTCGTGTGTCGTCGCTCCGGGAACCGCGGCCGCACGCGCCGCCGCCAATGCGGCGGCGACCACGGCCCCGGCTGCGGCCATCGCCTCGAGTTCGGCCGCACTACGCTGCGGCACCACCTTGCGACTGCGCAGGCCGGCCAGCCCGATCACCGTTACTTCCCGAGGGCCTGCAGGGCCCGCGCGAATACCTCGTCGACCGAGCCGACGGCGTCGACGGTTTTCAGCTCGCTGTTGTAGTACTCGATCAGTGGCGCAGTCTCGTCGCGGTAGACGTTCATCCGGTTGTGGATCACGTCATCGGTGTCGTCGGCGCGGCCGCGCGCTTTGAGTCGCTCGAACAGGGCATCCTCGGGCACCCGGAGCTCCAGGACCACGTCTAGCGCAGTTCCGCGGCGCTCGAGCATGTCGTGCAATGCCTTGGCCTGCTGCACCGAACGCGGGTAACCGTCGAGGATGAATCCGGCGTCGGTGTCCGATTTGCTCAGCCGGTCGTCGACGAGCTCGTTGGTCAATTCAGACGGCACCAGATCGCCCGCGTCCAAATAGCTCTTGGCCTTCAGCCCCAGCTCGGTGCCGTTGCCGATGTTCTCCCGGAAGAGGTCGCCGGTGGACAAATGCGGTAGCTCAAGTTTCTCGGCCAGCTTGACGGCCTGCGTGCCTTTACCGGCTCCGGGCGGGCCCAGCAACACGACTCTCACTTGAGGAACCCTTCGTAGTTGCGTTGCATGAGTTGACTCTCGATCTGCTTCACCGTATCCAGCGCGACACCGATGGCGATCAGCACCGCAGTGCCACCGAACGGCAGGTTCTGCACGGACCCGCTGTTCCCGATCTGCAGGAACAGGTTCGGCAGCACCGCGATGACACCAAGATAGATCGAACCAGGCAAAGTGATCCGGCTCAACACGTAGCGCAAATAGTCGGCGGTCGGCTTGCCCGGCCGGATACCCGGGATGAACCCGCCGAACTTCTTCATCTCGTCGGCGCGCTCATCGGGGTTGAACGTGATCGATACGTAGAAGTACGTGAAGAAGATGATCAGGCTGAAGTAGATGGCGATGTAGACCGGGCTTCCCGGATTCGACAAGTAGTTGCTGACGAACTTGTCCCACCAACTGTTGCCGAGGCCACCGCTCCCGCTACGGATCAGTTGAGTGATCAGGTGCGGAATGTAGATCAGCGACGACGCGAAGATCACCGGGATAACGCCCGCCTGGTTGACCTTCAGCGGCAGATACGTCGAGGTGCCGCCGTACATCCGACGGCCCACCATGCGTTTGGCGTACTGCACCGGAATGCGGCGCTGTCCCTGCTCGACGAACACCACGCCGACCACGATGATCAGCGCTGCCACACAGACGGTCGCCAGCACGACTCCGCCGCGGCTGTCCAGAATGCTCTTGCCCTCACCCGGTATTCGGGCAGCGATACCCGCGAAGATCAGCAGCGACATGCCATTGCCGATGCCCCGCTCGGTGACCAGCTCGCCCATCCACATCACCAGCGCCGCGCCTGCCGTCATCACCAGCACGATGACGACCAGGGTGAAGATGCTCTGGTTGGCGATGATGTCCAGATTGCAGCCCTGCAGCAGCCCTCCGTTGGCGGCCAGCGCCACGATGCTGGTGCCCTGCAGGATGGCCAGCGCAATCGCGAGATAACGGGTGTACTGCGTCATCTTCGCCTGGCCTGCCTGGCCTTCTTTTCGCAGCTCCTCGAACCGGGGAATGACCACGGTGAGCAGCTGCACGATGATGCTCGCGGTGATGTAGGGCATCACGCCGACCGCGAACACGGTCAGCTGCAGCAGCGCCCCGCCGGAGAACAGGTTGATCAACGAGTAGATCTGCGCGGACTCGCCGCCGCTGATCTGCACCAGACACTTCTGCACGTTGGGGTAGTTGACGCCGGGCGACGGCACCGTCGCGCCCAGCCGGTACAGCACCACGATGCCCAGCGTGACCAGGATTTTGCGTCTGAGGTCGGCCGTTCGCAGCGATGAGATGAAAGCCGAAAGCACTCTTCCTCCTGCGCAGCCGAGCTCTGGTCGCGGCATGCCTACGGGGCTGGTTTCGACCAGCATTCAAACGGTCTCTTGGTCCTGGCGTCGCGCGCCGAGCACACGCAGGCGGAACGTGTTAAGGCGCGCGTCAGACAGTCTACGAGACTAACAGCGCATGAAGCGCCCGCCCGCAAACGGGTGGGCTGCGGCGAGAAGTGACGGCGCCGAGGTTCCTAGCTCGCACACAGCAACAAGGCGTAAGGTTTCACTGGCTCTTTACCTTGGCTAAATATCAAACGACTACAGCTGAGTGTTGACAGGAAGGGTGGTCATGACGCGCAACGACACCGATACATGGGATCTGGCCTCCAGCGTGGGCGCCACAGCGACGATGGTCGCAACGGCCCGGGCGCTGGCCACCGAGGACACCGACCCCATCATCAACGACCCGTACGCCGCCCCGTTGGTCCGGGCGGTTGGCATCGACTTCTTCACCCGGGTGGTCGACGGGGAGATCGACCCCGGTGACGCCGGTGTCGATGGCACCGCCGAATTGCAGACCGAAACCGACTCCATGGCGATCCGGACGCGGTTCTTCGACGACTTCTTCACCGATGCGGCCGCGGCGGGCATCGGACAGGCCGTGATCCTGGCCGCCGGCCTGGATTCGCGGGCCTATCGACTGAACTGGCCGGCCGGCAGCATCGTCTACGAAGTCGACCAACCCCAGGTCGTCGCGTTCAAAACCGAGACGATGGCCAGTCTGGGTGCCGAACCGACGGCGCAACGCCGCACGGTCAGCATCGACCTGCGCGACGACTGGCCGGCCGCACTCCGCAACAGCGGCTTCGACGACACCAAACCGTCGGCCTGGAGCGCCGAGGGCTTGTTGATGTATCTGCCGCCCGATGCGCAGGATCGGTTGTTCGACCACATCACCGCACTCAGCGCGCCGGGTAGCCGGATCGCCACCGAATATCACCCCGACAACGGCTCGACGATGGCCGAGCGCGGTAAAGCGATGAGCGATCGGTGGGCGAACATCGGCTGCGATGTCGACCTGTCCGGGTTGTTCTACGAAGGCGATCGCAACAATGTCGCCGACTACCTCAACGAGCGCGGCTGGGACGTGGCCGCGCGCAACCGCCGCGACCTGTTCGGTGAATACGGCCGCGTCTACCCGGACGATGACAAGCTCGCCGCATTCCGGAACATCGTGTCCGTCATTGCAACTCGCCGATAGGGGCTCTCCAGATGACCGCAAACGACACTGTTCGACACGACGGGGACAGCTGGGATCTGGCGTCCAGCGTGGGCGCCACCGCAACCGCGGTGGCGGCGCGACGCGCGATGGCATCCAAAGGCCCCAATCCGCTGATCGACGATCCCTTCGCCGAGCCGTTGGTCAAGGCCGTCGGCGTCGAGGCCTTCATCAAGATGATGAACGGCGACATCGAGCTGGGCGACGACGATCCGGCCTCCACCGCGCAGCGGCTGGCCGAGGGAATGGCGGTCCGGACCCGGTTTTTCGACGACTTCTTCACCGAAGCCGCCGGCGCGGGCGTGCGCCAGGCCGTCATCCTGGCCGCCGGCCTCGACACCCGCGCCTACCGCCTGCCCTGGCCGGCCGGCACCACCGTCTTCGAGGTGGACCAGCCGCAGGTCATCGAATTCAAAACCCGCACACTGGCCGACCTAGGCGCGGCCCCGACCGCGGAGCGCGCGGCGGTGGCCGTCGACCTCCGCGACGATTGGGTGGGCGCCCTGCAAGACAACGGATTCAACTCCGAGCGGCCGACGGCGTGGATCGCCGAGGGACTGCTGGGCTACCTGCCGCCAGACGCGCAGGACCGGCTTTTTGACACCATCACCACGCTCAGTTTCAGCGGCAGCCGGATCGGCACCGGCTACGTTCCGGATATCCATGATCGAATCGCCAAGCAGGGCAAACAGATCAGCGAACGCTGGCGTCGGCTCGGGCTGAACATGAACTGGTCCGAGCTGGTTTACGACGGCGAGCGCAACGACGCCGTGCAGTATCTGGCCGAGCGCGGCTGGCAGACCACCGTGTTCACTACCCCAGAGTTGTACGCCAGCAACGGTTTTGAGTTTCCAGACGCCAACTCATTAGAGGGCCTGGGCGACATCCGCTACGTTTCGGCCGAGCTACCGTAGCGACGCCAGCTCGAGGAACCGGTGATAGCGATCCCGCACCGGATCCACCCACGCCGGACGCGGGTCTACCGTGCGCTCGATGGTGGCCCAGCGAGCCGCATCGGCGATTGCCGATTCCTTGCCCACCGCCATCCGGGCCAGAAAGGCCGCGCCCAGCGCGGCCCCCTCCGCCACGCCGGACACCTGCACCGGTCTGGCGGTCGCGTCGGCGATGGCCTGCAGCCAGGGTTGCACCCGGGTGCCGCCACCGGCGACCACGATTCGCGATACGTCAGCCTCGGTGAGGTCGATCAGTTGGCGCACAACGAATCCCGACGCCTCGTAGGCGGCCCGCCGCAGCGCGGCCGCGTCGTGGCTGAGGTCCAGGCCGTCGAGCACCCCGCGGCGGTCGGGGTCGTGCAGCGGGGCGCGCTCGCCGCGCAGGTAAGGCGACCACACCGGAACCCGTCGCGGGTCGGCGGTGGCCGGGTCGCCCGGCCCCAGCACGCGATCGACCCAGCCGAGGAACAGGCCACCGGCGTTGCTCGCTCCGCCGATCTGGCTCATGCCCGTCATGGTCGGGATCGTCCACAGGCCCGGCACCTGCCGCGCCTCGGGAATGGTCACCCACACGATCAACGTCGTGCCGCACAGCACCAGCACGTCACCAATGTCATTGGCGCCGGAGACCATCTGCTCGCACACCGCGTCGATGGCGCCAACAGCCAGTACCGCGCCACCGGCCTGCCCGGCCGCGGTGCCCGGGGCCGCCACCCTGGGCATCTGTTCCTCGGTCGCGCCGCGCTCAACGCAGGCCGCCGAGTTCCAGCCGTCGGCGTCGAACAGCGGCGATGCGGTGAACGCGGTGGGAAAGTCGACCACCGCCTCGCCGCCCAGCGCGTAGTTCGCCACCGCCGGGGCTGCCCAGTAGCCGGCCGCCTCCGGCGCTCGAGCAGCCGTCCAGCGCAGGAACTCCGCGGCCTCGCCCACCGGGAAGGGCCCGTCGGCGTCGGCATCGGGAACACGACCGCGACCATCGCCGTAGAGCAACCCGGGCGTGATCGGTATGCCGGCGGGGTCGACGGCGGTCAGCGACGGAACCATCGCGGACACGGCGACTGCCAGCGCATCCGGGCATGCCAACTGCTTCAGCGCCGTCAACGGGCCCTGCCGCCATGCTTGGTCGGCGTTGTGCTCCAGCCGATCCGGCGCCGGCACCCGTAGCTCGTGTGGAATGCGCGCCCGCGCGACCACTCGGCCATCCTCGTCAGCGGCCACCGCCTTGACTGCGGTGGTGCCGATGTCGATGCCGACCGTGACGCCTGTTGCCACGCGCGTCACCGTACGCCAGCATTGGCTCTCGTGACCCGTGCTTTGGTGACGGCCCCGCTGCGTGGCGAGGGATTCGAGAAATTGCGCCGGCTGGCCGACGTGGTCTACGACCCGTGGATCGACCAAACCCCGCTGCGGATATACAGCGCAGACCAGCTGGCCGAACGAATTTCTGCCGAAGGCGCGAATATCCTTGTGGTGGAAAGCGATTCGGTCAGCGGTCCGGTATTCGACCTGGGCCTGCGCGCCATCGCATCCACTCGCGGTGATCCCAACAACGTCGACATCGCGGGCGCGACCGCGGCCGGCATCCCGGTACTGAACACTCCGGCCCGCAACGCCGATGCGGTCGCCGAGATGACGCTGGCGCTGCTATTCGCCGCCACCCGGCACGTGCTGGGCGCCGACGCCGACGTACGGGCCGGAGAAGTGTTCCGCGACGGCACCATTCCGTATCAGCGCTTCCGCGCCTGGGAGCTGGCCGGCCAGACGGTGGGACTGATCGGTCTCGGCGCGATCGGGCAGGCGGTGCGGTGGCGAATGTCCGGGCTCGGCATGCGGGTCATCGCTTACGACCCCTACAACGACGAGGCGCAGCACACCCTGGCGGAGCTGCTCGGCGAGGCCGACATCGTCTCGCTGCACGCGCCGGTGACCGCCGACACCGCCGGCCTGATCGGCGCCGAGCAGTTCGCGGCCATGCGCGACCGCGTCGTTTTCCTCAACAGCGCCCGGGCGCAGCTACACGACACCGACGCGCTGGTCGACGCGCTGCGCAGCGGCAAGGTCGCCGCCGCGGGCCTGGACCATTTCGTCGGGGAATGGCTGCCGACCGATCACCCGCTGATAGCGATGAGCAATGTGGTGCTCACGCCCCATATCGGCGGGGCGACGTGGAACACTGAGGCGCGCCAGGCCCAGATGGTTGCCGACGACCTCGACGCGCTGCTGTCCGGCGGGACGCCTGCCCACATCGTCAACCCGGAGGTGCTAAGACCATGACGTTTCCGAGAACGGTGGCCTTCGCCGAGACTGCGGTACTGGATGCGGCCAAGGACATGCTGCGGCGCGGACTGGTCGAGGGCACCGCGGGCAACATCTCGGCCCGCCGCGAGGACGGCAACCTGGTCATCACGCCGTCGTCGGTCGACTACGCGGACATGACGCTGGACGACCTCGTCGTGGTCGACCCCGACGGCGCAGTGTTGCAGGCCGCCGAGGGCCGATCGCCGTCGACCGAGATGCAGCTGCATCTGGCCTGCTACCAGGCGTTCGACGACATCGGCAGCGTCATCCACAGTCACCCGGTGTGGGCCACCATGTTCGCGATCGCCCACCAGCCGATTCCGGCCTGCATCGACGAGTTCGCCATCTACTGCGGCGGCGACATCCGTTGCAGCGAATACGCCGCGTCGGCCACACCGGAAGTCGGCACCAACGCGGTGAAGGCATTGGAAGGCCGGGCGGCGGCGCTGATCGCCAACCATGGTCTGGTAGCGGTCGGGCCGCGGCCGGACAAAGTCCTACACATCACCGCGCTCGTGGAGCGGACCGCCCAAATCGTCTGGGGGGCAAGGGCTCTCGGCGGACCAATCCCGATACCCGAAGACGTCAACACCAATTTCGCCGGCGTCTACGGTTATCTTCGCGCCAACCCCATGTAGTCGCGAACGGAGGAACACCATGGCGCCCTACCGCGTGGTCCAGTGGTCAACCGGCAACATCGGGACGAAAGCGCTCGGGATTCTTCTCGACCGCGACGACTTCGACGTGGTGGGTGTACACGCGTTCGGCACGGACAAGGTGGGCCGCGACGCCGGCGTGCTGGCCGACCGGCCCCCGGTCGGTGTCGCCGCAACCGCCGACGTCGATGCGCTGATCGAGCTTCGACCGGATTGCGTGAACTACATGCCGCGCGTCATCGACTACGAACTTGTGGAAAGGATGCTGCGCCGCGGCATCAACGTGGTCACCACCGGAGACTTCGTGACCGGCACCCATCACCCGGCTGAACTTCCAGCGCTCGAGGCGGCGGCGCAGCAGGGACGTACGACCTTCCTCGGAACGGGGTTCGAGCCGGGCTTCATCAACGTCGTCGCCGGCTTCCTCACCGGTGCCTGCGCGCGGGTTCACAGCGTCAAGCTCGTCGAGACATTGGACTGCACAACCTATCCCGTACAGGACGTGTGGAAGGTGCTCGGATTCGGCAAACCACCCCGAGAGCGGGTGACGCACCTCGACCCGGACACGCAACGATTCGGCCTCGGCTACTTCGAGACGCTGGACATGATCGCCACCATGCTGGGTACCAAGCTCGATTTCAAGGAGGCATTCGTCGAGCCCGCGGTGCTGACCCGGGATCTGAATCTGGGATGGGTGGACTACGCCGCCGGCACCGCGGGGGGTCAACGCCGCACCTACCGCGGCTATCGCGACGGTCGCCCGGTGGTCGAGCTGGCCATCTGCTGGACCATGAGCGATGACGCACTCGACCCGAAGTGGACCGACCCCAAAGGTTTCAGTGTGGCGATCGAAGGCGAACCACGCGTCGACGCGACAATCCGGTTCGGCGAACCCGGGCAGGATGTGATGACCGTGTTGATGGCCAGCACCGCCGTCGCCGCGGTCAATGCCATCCCGTTCGTCTGCGCCGCCCAGCCGGGCGTCATCACCCCGATTGACTTGCCCATCACCGGATCCCGCGGCGCCCTGACGGTCTGACCTACTGGCCCAGTCGACCGCGCCACTGACGGGGCGAGATACCGTGTGTCCGGGCGAACACCCGACTGAAATAGCCGGGGTCGAAAACCCCAACCCGCCTGGCGATCTCGGCGACCGGCAGATCGGTCTCCTCCAGCATGGTGCGCGCTTCGGCCATCCGACGCTCGATGATCCACTCCTGTACGGTACGGCCGGTCCGGCGGCGAACCACAGTCGTCAGGTGACCCGGCGTCAGCCCCACCTCCTGCGCCACGTCGCGCAGCGACAGCGGCTCGCAGTGCCGCCGGTCGATGACCGAAAAGACTTCGGCGAGCAACGGTTCGCCGCTACGCCGCAGATCATCCACGGCGTCGCCGGCCAACCGCGCGACATCGATCAGCAGCAGCGTGAGGTGCGCCAGCGCAGCCTGTTGGTAGCCGTCCTGACGCGCGGTCAGTTCATTCTCGATCGACTCGATCGCGGAATTCCAGTTCGGTCGGCGAGATTTCGGCAATTCCAATCGCAACAACCCGCCCGACTGCCCGTGCAGAAACGGGAACAGCAGCGGATGTGTTCGCCACGTCGGCCAGGGCGATCGCCCGTCCTCACCCAAAGCGGCCGGGTCGAACAGGACTCCAACTCCACCCTCGAGGTCGACGAGGTCCTCTGGATCGAGCACCTCCCCGGCAGTCACCACATACACCGAGCCGACCGCGGGTCGGTACCACAACGCCGGGAAATCATGAATGTGGCGACCCTGGTTACGTACCTGTTCGCCGCTACGGATCAGCGACAGCGGGGGCGTGTGCGGATCGGTCCGGTACTGGTAAACGGGCACTCCACCGCGGTGACGAATCAGGCGGGTCGGCGTGCTCACAAGACCAAAGATAGTCCAAGTTTCACCAAGAATCGCTCAAACATATTCAGATGCAGCGGCCGATGATCGTTGACATGACCAAAGATCATCTTCATTCCCGCATCCAGCACGACTACCTGCCCGCGGCTCAGCACGACGCCCTGCTGCCCACCTATGACCTGCTGTCGCGCTTACTCAGGATCGCCAAGGTCCATCAGACGCTGATCGTGCAGGCCGAACTCACAGACGGCCACCGCGTCCTGGAGATCGGTAGCGGAACCGGCAACCTGACCCTGCGCGCCAAAGGCTCTCATCCCGGAATCGACGTGATCGGAGTCGACCCCGACCCACTGGCTTTGACCCGTGCACAGCGAAAGGTGAACGGCGAGCAAGGGATTCGCTTCGACCACGGCTACGCGCAAAAGCTGCCGTACGCCGACGGTGAATTCGACCGGGTGCTCTCATCGCTGATGCTGCATCATCTCGACAGCGACGCGAAAACCACTGCATTGGCCGAAGTTCGTCGCGTCCTGCGTCCCGGCGGCAGATTGCACCTGGTCGACATCGAGCCAGACCTGACCGAGCACGATGGCCCGCTCGCCCGCTTCTTGGCGCGTCGCCGCCACGCCGCCGCACACTTCGGGAACTCGATCCCGCAACTTCTCAGCTCGGCGGGATTCGACTGCGCCGAGGTGAGCACTCGACGGCAACCCGTCATCGGACGCCTGGCGTTCTACCGCGCCATCCGCCCGGCTTGACGCTGGTCGATCGCCACCTCGACGGCAGCCGGGTTCGGCCGGCGGCCAACCAAGCCCACCCGAAGTCCATGCTCACAGCGTTGCGGGAATGACTCGGCTTGGCGTGTGTTTCAGCAATATGCCTGCACAAGTGGCCATTCGGCTGCGTGGTAAGCTCGTTATATTGGCTAAGTAATCACAGTGTTCTGCTACGAGGGGATGGCGATGGCACGCACCGACGACGACACTTGGGACCTGGCTTCGAGCGTCGGCGCAACCGCCACCATGGTCGCTTCAGCCCGTGCGATGGCCAGCAATGCCGACAGCCCGTTGATCAGCGATCCCTACGCCGAGCCGTTGGTTCGAGCGGTCGGCCTCGACCTGTTCACCAAACTCGCCACCGGCGAGCTGTCCCCCGCCGACCTCGAGGACGACAGCGACGGAGCACCGGCGGGCGTTCAGCGGATGACCGACAACATGGCGGTCCGCACGAAGTTCTTCGACGAGTTCTTTCTCGACGCGACCAACGCGGGCATCAAGCAGGCGGTGATCCTGGCGTCCGGGCTGGATGCGCGGGCCTACCGGCTGCCCTGGCCCGGCGGCACCACGGTGTATGAAATCGACCAGCCACAAGTCATCGAATTCAAGTCCCGCACCCTGGCCGAGTTGGGCGCCCAGCCCACCGCACACCGCCGCACGGTCGCCGTCGATCTGCGCGACGACTGGCCGACTGCGCTGCAGGCCGCCGGTTTCGACCCCGCCCAACCCAGCGCGTGGAGCGCCGAAGGCCTGCTGGGCTATCTGCCGCCGGAGGCGCAGGACCGGTTGCTAGACACCATCACTGAACTCAGCGCGCCGGGCAGCCGAATCGCCACCGAGAGCGGGCCCACCCGCGGCAAAGACCACGAGGAGCGGGTCAAAAACCGCATGCGGACCGTGTCGCAGCGCTGGAGCAAGCACGGGCTCGATCTGGACATGACACAGCTGGTCTATTTCGGCGATCGCAACGAGGCGTCGCCGTACCTGTCCGACCACGGCTGGGAGATGGGCGGCAGCACGATCCGAGAGTTGTTCGCCGCCAACGGTCTTGCACCCATTCTCGAGGACGACCTGCCGTTCGCCGATCGTCTTTACGTCAGCGGCACGCTGACCGACAAGAAATAGGAGGCCTGCTAGATGCCACGTACCGACGACGACAGCTGGGATCTGGCCTCCAGCGTGGGCGCCACCGCGACGATGGTCGCGACCTCGCGCGCGATGGCCTCGCGCGGCCCTGAGCCGTTGCTCGACGACCCGTTCGCCGAGCCGTTGGTGCGCGCAGTGGGTCTTGCTCCGTTTGTCCGCATCCTGGACGGCGACCTCAGCCTAGAGGGCGACCCGATGCTCAACCGCAAGACGCGCACGGAGCAGATGGCGGTGCGCACAAGGTTTTTCGACGACTTCTTCACCGGCGCCGCGGCATCGGGTATCCGCCAGGCTGTGATCCTGGCATCGGGTCTAGACACCCGCGGCTACCGGCTGCCCTGGGGTGACGGGGTGGTGGTCTACGAGATCGACCAACCCGAGGTGATCGCGTTCAAAACGCGGACCCTCTCCAACCTGGGTGCCGAACCAACCGCGGAGCTGCGGACCGTCGCAATCGACCTGCGCGACGACTGGCCGGCCGCGTTGCGCGACAAGGGTTTCGACGCCAGCCAGCCGACCGCGTGGAGCGCGGAAGGCCTGCTGCCCTATCTGCCGGCCGATGCGCAGGACCGGCTGTTCGACAACATCACCGCGCTCAGCGCCGCGGGTAGCCAGCTCGCCACCGAGCACGTCCCCGACCCGAATGTCTTCACCCACGAGCGGCTGCAGCAGATCAGCGAGCGTTGGCGCAGTTTCGGTTTCGACCTCAACGCAGCCGACCTGTTCTATGTCGGCGACCGCGCCGTCGTCGCCGACTACCTCACCGAGCACGGTTGGCGGGTGGACGCGCATCCAGCCAAAGAGCTGTACGCCCGCAACGGTTTCCAGTTCCCCGAACAACCGGCGATGGCGGTGTTCGGGGAGATGAGCTACGTCAACGCGACGCTGAAGAAATAGGGCAGGCATGACACGTACCGACGACGACAGCTGGGACCTGGCTTCCAGCGTGGGCGCCACCGCGACCATGGTCGCCGCGGGTCGCGCGATGGCGACCAAAGACCCCCGAGCATTGATCAACGATCCGTTCGCCGAGCCACTGGTCCGGGCCGTCGGGCTTGACTTCTTCGTCAAGATGATCGACGGCGAGCTCGACTTCTCCTCGCTTCCAGACGCGTCACCGGACCGTACTCAGGCGATCGTCAACGGGATGGGCGTGCGCACCAAGTACTTCGACGACTATCTGCTGGCTGCTGTGCGTAGTGGTGTGCGGCAAGTGGTGATCCTGGCGTCCGGACTGGACGCCCGCGCCTACCGGTTGGACTGGCCTGCCGGCACCACCGTCTACGAGATCGATCAGCCGCAGGTGATCGAGTTCAAGACCCGCACGCTGGCCGATCTCGGCGCCGAGCCCACCGCGACACGATGCACCGTCGCGATCGACCTTCGCGGCGACTGGCCGGCGGCGTTGAGGGATGCGGGGCTGGACACCGGCGCACCGACGGCCTGGCTGGCCGAAGGGCTGCTGATCTACTTGCCGTCCGAAGCTCAGGACCGGTTGTTCGACAACATCACCGCGCTCAGTGCGCCAGGCAGCGCGATCGCCACCGAATACGTCCCGGCTCTCAAGGATTTGGACCCCGACGAGACGCGCGAACGGACTGCGCAGCTTCGCGAGCTCGGTCTCGACCTCGATATGCCGTCGCTCATCTACGCCGGCGAGCGCAGTCATGTCATCGACTATCTGCGCGGCAAAGCGTGGGACGTTGTCGGGACACCGCGCGCGGACCTGTTCGCCGCCAGCGGGCTACCGCTGCCTTCTTCCGACAACGACGACCCGCTCGGCGAAATCATTTACGTCAGCGGGAAGCTCGCAGACTAGAAGCGGGACTCCCCCAGCCACAGCACGCTGGCACCGCTCAGCGACCGCTCGACGTGTTCGACGATGCCGACCACCGACTGAGTGATCAACCCGCCCAACGCATCCGGCAGCGATGCCGCCGCGGGCTGCGACGACGGCCGTGGCCTCAAGTAGTCCCACACCGACGAGCCCGGGTAGCCGACCAGGCGGACCTTGTCGTCCTCGTTCAAGCCGGCCAGTACTTTGGCCCGGCGGACCGCAGCGCGCAGGCCGCCGAGCTCGTCGACGAGGCCATGCTCGAGGGCATCGGCGCCGGTCCACACCCGGCCTCGGGCAACCGCATCGACCGCCTCGACACTGAGGTTGCGGCCGTCGGCGACGCGCTCGACGAAGTCGGTGTAGCACAGGTCCGCTTCGGCCTCGACCTGTGCCTGCTGCTGCGGGGTGAACGGCGCGTTGATCGACCAAGCGTCGGCATTGGCGTTGGTGCGCACCGCATCTGATCCGACACCCAGCCGGTCCTTCAGATCGCGCGCGACCAGCTTGCCAGTCAGCACCCCGATCGAACCCGTGATCGTCCCAGGGTTGGCGACGATCGCGTCGGCGCACATCGAGATGTAGTAACCGCCGGACGCGGCGACCGCACCCATCGACGCAACCACCGGCTTGCCCCGCTCCCGGGCCTTCTTGACTTCCCGCCAGATGGTCTCCGACGCGGTGACCGAGCCACCCGGCGAGTCCACGCGCAACACGATCGCCGACACCGAATCGTCGTGTGCCGCCTCGCGCAGGGCAGCGGTGATGGTGTCGCCGCCGGCGTTGGACGAGCCGAATGGCAACCGCGAACCGCCACGGCCACTGACGATCGACCCGGCCACGGTGATCACGGCGATCGTGGACTTGGGTCCGCGCCCAGGGATCGACGGACCGCCCGGGCCGGTCGCACTTGCGTATCGGCTCACAAAAAGCCGAGGCGGGGCGTCATCGTCGTCGGCATCGCCGGACTCCGGTGAAATACCCTCGGCGCCAACCAGTTCAGCAATTCGCGCGTACGCCTCGTCACGGAACCCGACACGATCGATCAGCCCCGACTCGACGGCGACGTCTCGCAGCAGCGGCGCACGGTCGGCGAGCCCGTCGAGGCTGTCCTGGCCGATGTTCCGCGATTCGGCAATCGCCTGCCACACCTGGCCGCGCAAGCTTTCCAGCAGCCTGGTGTCGGCTTCCCGGTGTGCGTCGGTGTAGCGGTCCTGCGTGAAAATGTTTACCGCCGACTTGTATTCGCCGCGTGAGACGAACTGCGCTTCGATGCCGGCCTTGTCCAACGCGTCCCGCAGGAACAGGGCGTTGGTCGCGAAACCGATCAGCCCGAGAGTCCCCGACGGCTGCATCCACACCTCGCCGAACGCGGACGCCAGATAATACGACAGCGTGCCGGGATACGTCTCGGCCCAGGCCAGCGAAGGCTTCACCGCGCTGAAGGCCGCGACGGCCTCGCGCAGTTCTTGCGCCGGTCCCGCCGCGGCGGCCGGAAGCTCCACCCGTGCGATCAGACCCGCGACGCGGGGGTCCTCGGCGGCCCGGTGCAGCGCCGCCACGGCCTCGCGCAGCACCAAGGGCCGGCCGCCCCCGGTGATGATCGCCAACGGGTCCAGGCCGCTGGTTTCCGGCAGCGCCGCCCGCAGGTCGAGCTCGAGCACACAGCCGTTGGGAACACCGTGGTGGCGGGCGGTATCCACCCGGCGAGCCAAGGCGCGAACGTCGTCGATACCCGGCGGATCAGGCAGGAAAGAGAACATGGGGCAAGCCTACCGATGGCCCGCGATACCGCCCGACCGTACGGTGACAGGGTGCGATTCTCGATATCAATCCACCAGTTCGATACGGCCGGTTTCGACGCGGCCGGTGTGCGCGATTATCTGGCTCGGGCCGAGGAGCTCGGCTTCGAAGGCGGCTGGGTGCTCGAGCAGATCATCGGACCGGCACCGCTGATTGCGCCGCTGGAGATGCTGGCCTACGCGGCCGCCTGCACCAAGCGGTTGAGGCTCGGCGTGGCCGTCCTGGTCTCCTCACTGCACGACCCGCTGCAACTGGCGTCGTCGATCACCGCGGTCGATCGGCTCAGCCATGGCCGGCTGGACGTCGGGGTGGCACCCGGCGGCGGCCGGCGTCAGTTCGCCGCATTCGGCGTGAATGCCGATACGTTCATCACTAGCTTCACCGAAGGGTTGCAGCTGATGAAGGCGGCATGGTCCGACGAGCCGCGGGTCACCTTCGACGGCCGATTCCGCCAAGTCGACGATCTGCCGATCGTGCCCAAACCCGTGCAACGGCCGCATCCGCCGATCTGGTTCGGCGGTCAGGCACCCAGGGCGTTGGCCCGCGCGGTCCGGCACGGCGATGCGTTCCTGGGTGCGGGTTCGTCGACGACGGCGAAGTTCGCCGAGGCGGTGCAAGGGGTGCGGCACGCGCTTGCCGAGCAGGGCAAGGACCCCGCCACATTCCCGATCGGCAAGCGGGTCTACCTGATGATCGATGACGACCCGGCGCGTGCACGGGAACGCGTTCTCACGGGACTGCATCGCATTTACTCCCGCATGCCCGGGATCGAGGACGTGCCCGTGTCCGGCACCGTCGATGACGTCGTCGCCGGTCTGCAAGCCGTGATCGACGCGGGTGCCGAGACGATTCTGCTCAACCCGGTCGGCGGCGATGTCGCCGAGGATCGCGAACAGATGGAACGCCTTGCCGCAGAGGTCATTCCGCAGCTGAGCTGAGTCACACAGGCCTCATCCGTCGCTATCCGAGGCGACTCTCTTTTTTCGATTTGTGACCAGGGGCGATATCACTAGACCCGGTGATATCGCATAGGGCGACGATTGCGGAAAAGTGTGCCGCCAACTGACGGTGCTGATGTGACCCGTGGTACCCAGCAGCGGGCGGTCACCGCTTGCGACGTCAGATGGGGTGGGCGTTGTTCGTGTTTTCGTTCGAATCCGGGTATATCCCGGTATAACCACTTGATGGTCCTCAAGGTCGCGGTATCGCCGGAGATGGTCGGTGGAGACGTCGAAGAGGGTTACGGCAAAGTCGCCGATGCATTTCGCACCAACTTCGCAGCCGGCCATGAAGTCGGCGCCGCCGTCGCGGTGTATCGCGACGGGGTCAAGGTTGTCGACATGTGGGGCGGCTACCGCAACGGCCTCACCAAAGACCCCTGGCAGCAGGACACCGTCGTCAACATGTTCTCGACAACGAAAGGTGTTGCAGCGCTTGCTATTGCAGTCGCCGTGTCACGCGGGTTGTTCGGCTACGACGACAAAGTGATCGACCACTGGCCGGAATTCGGCCAGGCCGGCAAAGCTGAGGTGACTGTCCGTCAACTGCTTGGCCACCAAGCGGGACTGTGTGTGCTCAAACCGGCGCCGACAGTGCAGGATGTCGCCAACCCGCCGCGGCTTTCGGAGATGCTTGCGGCCCAGAAACCAATGTGGCCGCCAGGCGCTCGGCACGGATACCACGGGATCACGCTGGGCTGGTATGAATCCGAGCTCATTCGTAGAACCGACCCGGCCGGCCGTACCCTGGGCCGCTTTTTCGCCGACGAGATCGCCGGGCCGCTTGGGCTAGACCTGCACATCGGACTTCCGCAGGCAGTGAGCCGCGAACGGGTGGCGCACATGCACAGCTTCTCGCGCGCGGAAGCCTTGCTGCACCTCAACGTGATGCCGGCCGCACTGGTGGCCGCGTCATTCAATCCAGTCGGCCTGCTCGCCCGTACTGCCGCTCTGCCCCGCGGCGTCGTGCCATGGGCCGGCGACTACAACCGCGACGACGTCCGTGCCATCGAGATCCCGTCAGCCAATGGAATTGGGACAGCCGATGCCGTTGCCAAGCTTTACGGTGCAGCCGCAACTGGCGATCGTACGCTTGGCCTGACGACAAACGTGCTCGAAGAACTCATGGCCGAACCCGCCGCACCAACCCACGGGCTGCGGGACAAGGTGCTGCGCGTCGACACCGTCTTTTCGTTGGGACTGTCAAAGCCGGCGCCGTTGTGCGTGTTCGGATCGTCCGATAAGGCCTTCGGCACACCGGGGCTCGGCGGCTCATTTGGCTTCGCCGACCCCGACACCGGAATCGGATTCGGCTACGTGATGAATCGGATGGGCTTCCATCTGGTCAGCGACCCGCGTGAACTCGCGCTACGTCAAGTCCTGTTCCGCGACGTACTGGGCGCACGACCGCAGAAGTAGCAAGCTTTACAGCTCGGTGACCGAACCGCCTGCCGCGGTGATCTTCTCCCGCGCGCTGCCACTGAACTTGTGTGCGGTGATGTCGACCTTGACGGCCAGCTTCCCGTCGCCGAGAACCTTGACGAGAGTGTTCTTGCGAACCGCTCCCTTGGCTACCAGCTCGTCGAGCCCGACCGAACCGCCCTGGGGGAACAGACGATTGATGTCGCCGACGTTGACGACTTCGTATTCGGTGCGGAACCGGTTACGGAAACCCTTGAGCTTGGGCAGCCGCATGTGAATCGGCATCTGCCCACCCTCGAAGGTGGCCGGCACGTTCTTGCGAGCCTTCGTACCCTTGGTGCCTCGACCCGCGGTCTTACCCTTGGAGCCTTCACCGCGACCCACCCGGGTGCGCTTGGTCTTCGACCCGGGCGCGGGGCGCAGGTCATGAAGTTTGATGGTCACTTGCTACCTCCCGCAGCCGGCTCGACCTCGACGAGGTGATGGACGGCCGCGATCAGCCCGCGGGTCTGCGGGTCGTCGTCACGGATGACCGACTGACGGATCTTCCGAAGTCCCAGTGTGCGAAGGCTTTCCCGCTGCTTCCAGCGAGCGCCGATCACGCCACGGACCTGAGTGATCTTCAGCTGCGTCGGTTCTGATGCCTTTGCTGCAGCCATGGTTACGCGCTTCCTTCACGAGCGGTGCCGGCGGCCAGCGCTTCAGCTTCGCGGCGGGCGCGCAGCATGCCGGCCGGGGCGACATCCTCGAGCGGCAGTCCACGACGTGCGGCGACCTCTTCGGGCCGCTGCAGCATCTTGAGCGCGACGACCGTCGCATGCACGACGTTGATCGCGTTGTCGCTACCCAGCGATTTGGACAGAATGTCGCGTACGCCGGCACATTCCAGCACCGCACGCACCGCACCACCGGCAATCACACCGGTACCGGGGCTGGCCGGGCGCAACAGCACCACGCCCGCAGCGGCCTCACCCTGCACCGGATGAACGATGGTTCCGCCGATCATCGGGACCCGGAAGAATCCCTTACGGGCTTCCTCGACGCCCTTGGCGATCGCGGCCGGAACTTCCTTGGCCTTGCCGTAGCCGACACCGACCATGCCGTTGCCGTCGCCGACGATGACCAGCGCGGTGAAGCTGAAGCGCCGACCACCCTTGACCACCTTGGAGACTCGGTTGATTGTGACAACCCGCTCCAGGTAATTGCTCTTGTCGCCGTCACGGTCACGCCCGCCCCGGCCGCCGCCATCTCGGCGGCCCCGGTTGTCACGCGAGTCGCGACGGTCGTCGCGGCCCTCGTTCGTCGGGCCGGCCGATCCAGCCGGTTGATCCGCCATTATGCGGTCCTTCCGCTCAGGTTTAATTCCCCAAGATTGTTGCTTGCCATCAGAATTTCAAACCACCCTCGCGAGCGGCGTCCGCCAGTGCCGCGATCCGCCCGCCGTAGGTGTAGCCACCACGGTCGAAGACAATCGCCTCGACTCCGGCGGCCTTGGCCCGCTCGGCGATCAACTGACCGACCCGCACGCTGTGGGCCTTCTTGTCGCCATCCACGCCGCGCACGTCCGCCTCGATCGAGGAAGCGGCGGCCAGGGTCGTGCCGGTCAGGTCGTTGACCAACTGCACGTGGATGTGCCGCGACGAACGGTGCACCACCAGGCGCGGCCGCTCCGCCGTGCCCGAGATCTTCTTACGCAGCCGCGCGTGACGACGCAGCCGCTGCTTGCGCCGAACGCCAGAGACACTCTGGGCAGGCGGCTTCTGCGCGGTATCAGCTTGTGTTTGCGCCATGATTACTTACCTGTCTTTCCGACCTTGCGGCGGATCTGCTCGCCTTCGTAGCGGATGCCCTTGCCCTTATAGGGATCGCTCTTGCGAAGACGGCGGACGTTCGCCGCGATCTGGCCGACTTTTTGCTTGTCGATGCCCGAGATCGAGAACTTGGTGGGTGTTTCGACCGCGAAGGTCACGCCCTCGGGCGCGGTGATCAGCACCGGGTGGCTGTAGCCCAGGGCGAACTCGAGGTTGCTTCCCTTGGCCTGTACGCGGTAGCCGACCCCGAAGATCTCCAGCTTGATGGTGTAGCCCTCGGTCACACCGGTGACGAGGTTGGACACCAGGGTGCGGGACAGCCCGTGCAACGAGCGGTTGTGCCGATCGTCGTCGGGACGGGTGACCACGATGGCGCCATCGTCGTTGCGCGCCACAGTGATCGGCTCGGCGACCTGTAGATCCAGGGTGCCCTTGGGTCCCTTCACCGAGACCTGCTGGCCATCGATGGAGACCTCGACCCCGGACGGGATCAGGATCGGTTGCTTTCCAATACGCGACATGTCAGTCCCCTCTCACCACACGTACGCGAGGACTTCGCCGCCCACGCCCTGTCTGGCTGCCTGACGGTCAGTGAGCAGGCCCGAGGAGGTCGAGATGATCGCCACGCCCAGACCGCCGAGCACGCGCGGCAGGCCGGTTGACTTGGCGTACACCCGCAGTCCGGGCTTGGACACCCGGCGCAGGCCGGCGATGCTGCGCTCCCGGCTCGGTCCGTACTTGAGCTGAACGGTCAACGCCTTACCAACCCGAGCATCTTGGGTCTGGTAGTCGGTGATGTATCCCTCCCGCTTGAGGATCTCGGCGATGTTGGCCTTGATCTTCGAATGCGGCAGCGTCACCTCATCGTGGTACGCCGAATTGGCGTTGCGCAGACGCGTCAAAAAGTCTGCGATCGGGTCCGTCATCGTCATCGAGCGCTGTTACCTTCCTCGCGGCGGTTCCTCCCCGAAAAAACTTTCGGGAGGGCCTACCGCAACCTTTTCCAATGAGTCGATTGCTCGGTGCTGGCTACCAGCTGCTCTTCGACACGCCGGGCAGTTCGCCCGCATGTGCCATTTCACGCAGGCAGATCCTGCACAGCCCGAACTTGCGGAAAACCGCGTGCGGGCGGCCGCACTTGTTGCAGCGGGTGTACGCGCGAACCTTGAACTTCGGCTTGCGCTGGCTCTTTTCGACTAGTGCTTTTTTCGCCATTGGTCACTTCTCCTTGAACGGAAAGCCAAGGCCGCGCAGCAGCGCTCGGCCCTCGTCGTCATTGGTCGCCGAGGTGACGACGGTGATGTCCATACCGCGGGGCCGGTCGATGTTGTCGACGTCAATCTCGTGGAACACCGACTGCTCGTTGAGCCCGAAGGTGTAGTTGCCGGAGCCGTCGAACTGCTTGGGCGACAGACCGCGGAAGTCGCGGATACGGGGCAGAGCGATCGACACGAGCCGGTCGAGGAACTCCCACATCCGGTCGCCGCGCAGGGTCACCCGCGCGCCGATCGGCATGCCCTCGCGCAGCTTGAACTGGGCGATCGACTTACGGGCCTTACGGATTTCCGGCCGCTGACCGGTGATCAACGCCAGGTCCGAGACCGCGCCGTTGATCAGCTTGGCGTCGCGGGCGGCGTCGCCGACGCCCATGTTCACCACAACCTTCACCACGCCCGGGATCTGCATGACGTTGGCGTAGCCGAACTCTTTGTTCAGCGCGTCGCGGATCTCTTCGCGGTAGCGCGTTTTGAGCCGGGGCTGAACCTTCTCAGTCGTTGTCATGCGGTGATGTCCTTGCCATTGCGCTTCGAGATACGAACCCGCTTGCCGGTCTCCTCGTCGACGCGGTAGCCGATCCGGGTGGGCGTGCCGTCGGAGTCGACCACCATCACGTTGGAGACGTGGATGGCGGCTTCCTGCGTGACGATCCCGCCCGACTGGGCTCCGCGCTCGTTGGTCGAGACCGCGGTGTGCTTCTTGATCCGGTTGACGCCCTGGACGAGCACCTTGTTGCGGGCCGGAAACGCCTGGATCACTTTGCCTTTGGCGCCCTTGTCCTTACCCGAGATGACCAGGACGGTGTCACCCTTGTGCACCTTCATTTACAGCACCTCCGGGGCCAGCGAGACGATCTTCATGAAGCGCTTCTCCCGCAGTTCGCGACCAACCGGCCCGAAGATGCGGGTTCCACGCGGGTCGTTGTCGGGCTTGATGATCACGGCCGCGTTCTCGTCGAACCTGATGTAGCTGCCGTCGGCGCGACGGCGCTCCTTGACGGTGCGAACGATGACGGCCTTGACGACCTCACCCTTCTTGACGTTGCCGCCGGGAATGGCGTCCTTGACCGTCGCCACGATGACGTCGCCGATGCCGGCGTAGCGCCGCGACGAGCCGCCGAGCACACGGATGCACAAGATTTCCTTGGCACCGGTGTTGTCGGCCACCTTCAGCCGCGATTCCTGCTGAATCACTCGATCTCCTGACTTGGTTCACGTATGCACGCCCACGCGTGATCGGGCCGGCGGACATGGGAGCGTGATCCACCAGACCAGTCGTGCATGGTCTTCGTCGTCGAAAGGCACGCGGGGCTGACGGTAATGCTCGAGATGCCAGCCGAGGTCTGCCCACGGCAACCCCTAGAGTCTAGGTGAAGACCTGCTCAGAGCAAAATTACTGGTCGACGGCGGTTGCCGGCGACCCGCAGCGACGAAAAGGGCCTCGGTTGCGTCTGATCCGAGCTTCGACGAAAGCGTTCTGCGGCGGGTTGGCGCTGTCGCTCACCACGTGCGCATCCTGCGCCCATCTGCCGGTGAAGGGCCATGGCGCCGAGCCGGCGCCCAGCAGATCCGTCGGCCGTCCGGGCTGCGGACCGCCGATCAGCTATCAGGTGTTCCGCAGGGACGCCTTCGGCGCCGACTGGTCGAAGTCCAAGAATCTGATCGCCTTCAACGCCAAGGGCGCCGACGGCGTCTTCCACGTATATACGGCCAAGCCGGACGGCGGAGGCGCCGCCCAACTGGGAGCGGGATCGGCCGATTTTCCGCAGCGCGGCACCGGCACGCCAGTCTGGAACCCGACCGGATCGTTCATCGCCTTTGTCGCCGAGAAATCGGTGCACCCCGGCAACTCAGTGGGCGCGACGCCCGGGTGGGGTAGCTACTCCGATCTCTGGGTGGCCAACGCCGATGGGTCACGCGCCTGGCAGCTCACCGACGTCCCGACCGACAAGGACCACGGCACGATCATCCCCGAGTTCTCTCCCGACGGGCGGCTGCTGGAATGGACCGAGCGCACCAAGTCCGCCAAGGCGCTCAAGCCGGAGCGGTTCGCCGGGTTCTGGTCGACCAAGGTGGCCGACTTCACCGTGGGCCCGGACGGCACGCCGGCACTATCCAACATTCGCACCATCTCCCCGACCGGTGACGCGTTCAACGAGACCGGCGGGTTTTCGGCCGACTCGTCATCGCTGGTGTTCACCAGCGACTTCGAGACCCACAATTTCTGGAGTAGCCAGATCTACCGCTACGACCTGAATTCCGGTGCCATCACCCGACTTACGCGCGGGGACAGCTACAACGAACATCCTCGCTACGCACCCGACGGGCAAGTGGTGTGGATGACCAACGCCGACAACCCATCGCACGGCACCGACTGGTGGACGATGGGCCCTGACGGCTCAAATCCGCAGCGGCTCAGCGACTTCAACACAGGAGACAACGCCAAGGACATCGGGCGCAGGCCGGTCTACCCGACGGTCATCCAGACCGCCAACTGGAGCCCGGACAACAGCTACTTCTACGGCGACGTGGAAACCAACCTGTTGACCTCCGACAGTGTGATCGTGCGTGCCGCACTCACCTGCCACGGGTCATGACGCGTCAATCCCCTTGCCGGATATAGGAGTAGATGTACAACGCCATCGCGGTCGCCAGCGCGAGCAGCACCCACTGCACCAGCGCTTGGTCGATCATCGAACCCGGCGGCGGCGCGCCGGGCAGAATATTTCGCAGCGGAACGATCGCGAACAGGTTCGCCGCATACCAGGTGGCGAACGGCGGCACGAATTTTCGCCTACCCATCGCCATCGGGATGGCCACGATCAGTGCCAGGGTCGGAAGGCTGATCAGAACCAGGATGATGCCCAGGTCGAAGATCAGCGGCCCTTTGGCCCGGTGCAGCGTGACGAAAACATTGCTGGTGTTGTGGCTTCCGGTTTCACTGGTGTCGCTGTTGCGCGTGGTGCTCGCGTCCCAGCCGTCCATCGCGCCGGTCACCTGGACCCGAGCCGGCAGCCGCTTGCGCTCGGCGCCATTCCCGACGAAGACGTCCGCCGAGATCGGCTCGGTGCTGTAGGAGTCGAACGGCCAGGCGCCGGGATCGCCGTGCGCCGGGATCGTGGTGCTGACCTGGGCCGGCGCCTTGCCCGCCGGGTATTTCAGGTCGCCGAGATCGTTGGGCGGATACAGCCGCACGGCGATGTCGGTGTTCAACTCGTCGAAGCGCTTGTCCTCCAGCGACTCACCCGGATAGATGAGCACATTCACCGTCAGGCGGTTCGTCGTCGGCTTCAGCTCTTCCAGCCGAATCTGCACCACCGTCTCGTCCGGCGCGGCCTGACTCAGGTCCAGCGGCGGAAGCGGACCCTCCGACTTCTGCAGCAAGTGAACGCCGAACAGCGACAGGGCGTAGGCACCGAGGACGGTCAGCGCAATGGCCACCGCGATCACGATGCGCGGCCGTTGCCGGTCGTCCTTCGGTGCCGGTGTCGAGACTGTCGACGGAGTCTGAACGCTCATTGCCGGCCGCCGTTCCGGAGATCCTGGACCGCTTGCCTGAAGCGGACGGGCACGGGGCGGTGGACGTCAGCCGGTGGGGGCAACACGCGCGTCACGTTAGCGAAATCAGTTGCCGATCGCGCGGCGAAAGAGCGATCCCGAGCAGCACGCCCGATTCTCGTCACCCGTTGGCCACCCGGCAGTAACGCGCAGTTCTCCGAACACGAACGGAAAACATGAATTCGCCCATGGGGCGGGACAGTTCGGCCCTCCACCCGTTAATCTAACGTCAGTTCGCGTGCTAGATTCGGGATCCGTAAATCTCAACAAAGTATCGAAGTCCGGGGTGAGGCAATCAACATGAAGCACAGACGACTAGCGGCCGCCGTGAGTTTGCTGGCCGCAGGTGCCACGGTCTTGTCGGGATGCGAGGTCCCACACACGAGCATGGCCTACGCGAGTGAGGTCGTGAACTGTGGCGGTAAGTCGGCGATATCGGCCAGCGGGTCCACCGCGCAGGCCAACGCGATGAAGCGATTCGTCAGCGCCTACGCCAAGTCCTGCCCCGGACACAGCCTGAACTACACGGCCAACGGCTCCGGCGCCGGAATCACCGATTTCCTGTCCGGCAAGAGCGATTTCGCCGGGTCGGACACTCCGCTCAGTGACGACAAGTACGGCGAGGCCAAACAGCGCTGCGGCGGGAACGACGTGTGGAACCTGCCGGTGGTTTTCGGCCCGCTGGCGATCACCTACAACCTCCCGGTCGACTTCCTGGTGCTCGACGCTCAGACCCTGGCCGGCATCTTCAACGGCAGCATCACCCGCTGGGACGACCCGTCGATCACCTCGCTGAACGCGTCCATGCCGTCGGAGGACATCCACGTCATCTACCGAAGCGATAACTCGGGCAGCACCGCCAACTTCCAGGACTATCTGAAGGCCGCCGCACCCGGGGTATGGAAGCAGGGCACCGGCAAGGAGTTCAAGGGCGGCGTCGGAGTCGGCGCCAAGGGCAACGACGGCACCTCCGTCGACGGTCAAGAACACCGAGGGCGCGATCACCTACAACGAGTTGTCCTTCGCGATGGATCAAGGCCTCTTCGCGGCGGAGATCAAGACGCCCGCCAGCCGGAAGACGAGGCGACCGGTGCGTATCGGCACCGACTCCGTGGGCAAGACGATCGCCGGGGCCAAGATCGTCGGCAAGGGCAACGACCTGGTGCTCGACCTCTCGTCGTTCTACAACCCCAGCCAGGACGACGTCTATCCGATCGTGATGGCGACCTACGAGATCGTCTGCTCGAAGTATCCCGATCCGCAGACCGGCATGGCGGTCAAGGCCGCGCTGCAGGCCACGCTCGGGCCCGGTCAGATCGACCTGGACAAGAACGGCTACATCCCGCTGCCGCCCGACTTCCAGTCGAAGGTGATGGCGGCGGCCACCGCCATCAGCTGATCCCCGGGGCAGGCGGGCCGCTCACACATCGGAATCCGATGTGCGTGGTCGCGGTGTCCTGCGACTGCGGCGAGCGTGCCGCCGGCCGGTAGCGGCGGCAGTACTCGGGGGCACACAGGTGTGAGCCGCCTTTGAGTGTCTGCGCGATCGTTGGATCAGCGGGTCCTGTTGGCGCGCAACAGGTCTTGGCCGCCTGATCCAGGCGGTGATGCGCGGAGAACTGGGTGGTCGTCCATTCCCAGACGTTGCCGATCATGTCGAACAGGCCGAATCCGTTGGGCGGGAACGTCGCCACCGGCGACGTGCCCGACCAACCGTCGTTGCGATACGGGAATCGACCCTGCCAGGTGTTGGCCATCGGCTTCCCGTCGGGCTTCTCCTCGTCACCCCAGGCGTAGGTGGTGGCGGTCCCGCCGCGCGCGGCATATTCCCATTCGGCCTCGGTCGGTAGTCGCCGGCCCGCCCATTGCGCGTACGCCGCGGCGTCGGGATAGGCCACCTGCACCACCGGATGCTGCAGCCGGTCGGCGATGTCGCTGTCCGGCCCGAACGGGTTCCGCCAAGTGGCGCCCGGGACCCACACCCACCACTGCCGCCAGTCCCGCAAGTCGACCGGGCCCACGGTGGGGCGGAATACCATTGCGCCCGAATCGAGCTCGGCGGCGTCGGCACCCGGATAGAGGGCCGGGTCGATCGGCTGCTCGGCAACCGTGACATAGCTTGTCGCGGTGACGAATTCGGCGAATTGAGCGTTGGTGACCGGATGGCGTTCGATGGCGAACGTGTCGACGCTCACCGTGTGGATCGGCGCTTCCTCGGGGTAAAAACTGGTCGAGCCCATCCGGAACGACCCGGCCGGCAGGTCGACAAGCTCAGTGGGCATCGGTTCAGGGTATGACGACCGCGAAATCCTGCATCAGCGCCGCTTTCGCAGCGACAAAGCCGGGGGCGTCCTCGGGGCCCTCCATATGAATGGTGACCAGGTATTTGTTGGTGTTGGTCCAGATGTGGGTGAGGCGGTCAGCGAACACGATGACACCCGACGCCCCGGTGAACGTCCCAGTCAGCTTCTGACTGCTGTAACCGCAGAACTTCGCGCCGACGGTGTCGACCTGCAGATCGGGCTTGGAGCGGGCCAGGGTGTCGGCGTACTCGGAGAAAGCCGCTGTGGGATCGAGTTTCGTCGCGGCGATGGTCACCGTCCCCGTCATCGAGTCGGGACCGCTGAGCGACAACGCCAGGTCTCCGTTGCCCGGCTCACCGGTCCACCCATCGGGCAGCGTGACAGTGAGTCTCGGCGCGGCCGCGGCGACGACATGAGCGACCGTGCCGATGCCGACCCCGGCCGGGCCCGGGAAGCAGAGGAACGCGTTGGGCGGGATGTGATCGGGCACGGTGGTCTCGATCCCGGGAGCGGGTCGGCCGCTGGTCGTCGCGGGTTGACGCGACTGCGCGGCCGAACCGCCGATCCAGGCGGCAACCCCGTCGATGTTCCTGACGCATCCCGACAGAGCGAGAGCCAACAGAGCGGCCGCACCCAGCGCGGCCCACCGCACTCTCCACGGCAGCTCAGTCACGCGAAAAGGCTAGCGCCAATTCCTTTTCCACGTCCTGATACGGCCGCCCGGAAACGTCGACGTTGACCTGCGCGATAGTGCCGCCGGTGAACACGAAGGGCGCCTTGTAGCGGCTGGACACCGCCGAACCGCCGTTGCGGCCGACGGTGATGCCGGCGCCGGCCAATCCGAACGTCCCCGGATGTGTCTGGACGTCGGCCAGCGTGCCGACCGTCGCTTCGTCGATGAAAAGCGTGACCTCACCCAGGGGTGTGTGGCTGTTCTCGACCGTGCCGGTGCGGTCGTAGCGAACGCCGAACACATGCCGGCCCAGCGGCACCGCCTGCGACGATGCGACCTCCTGCTGACGCTCACCCAGGAAGTTGTAGACGTAGTGCAGCCGGCCGTCCTGGATGAACAGCACGTACCCACCGTGAGCGCCGCCGTGCTTGAACAGCACGCCCTCGGCGCCGGTGCTGTCGACGGTAACGTCGGCGAGCACGGCGAAGGAGCGTCCGCGAATCTCAACCGCGGCGCCGGTTGCCACGTCGGCGCAGTCGGCGTAGTAGATGTAGCTGTCCCGCTCGTTCGACAGATACGGCCGTTGCCGTGTCAACGTCTCGAAAAGATTGAGGTCTGACAGCGGCAGCCCGTTGTACTTGGCGGCCTCGGAAAACCACAGCGCCTTGAGCTCTTCCAGCTTGTCCGGATGCTCGGCGGCCAGGTCGTGACATTGGCTGCGGTCGGCCTCGATGTGGAACAGCTCCCAACGGTCGGCGTCGAAATGGCCCCAGCCTGCAGGGGTCGCGGCATGCACGGTGTTGGCGAACCAGCCGTTGTGCCAGATCCCCCGGGTGCCCAGCATCGTGTAGAACTGGGTCTGCTTGCCGGTGTCCGCGGACGAATCACTCAGAGCCGCTTTGAAACTCACGCCGTCCAGGGGTTTCTGCGGGATGCCTTTCACGGTGTCCGGCGGCTGGATGTTCAGCAGGTCGTAGACCGTCGGGGTGATGTCGGAGACATTGACGTAGTTGTCTCGCACTTCACCGTGTGCGGCAATTCCTTTGGGCCAGGACACAATTGCAGTATCGGCGATGCCGCCTTCGTGCGAGGCGTATCTCTTGTAGAGCTTGTAGGGCGTGTTGAAGGCCATCGCCCACCCGATCGGGTAGTGATTGTAGGTCTGCGGGCTGCCGAGCTTGTCGAACACCTTCATGCTCTCTTCAACGGTGTCGATGTAGCCGTTGAAGAACTTGCCTTCGTTCACCGACCCGTTGGGACCGCCCTCGCCACTGGCTCCGTTGTCGGAGATCACTACGATCAAGGTGTTGTCCAGCTGACCCGATTCCTCGAGATAGTCCAGGATGCGCCCGATCTGGGCGTCGGTGTAGCTCAGAAAACCGGCGAACACCTCCGCCATTCGACTGAAGAGCCGTTTCTCTTCGTCGTTGAGCGCGTCCCATGGCCGCACGGTGTCCTGCAACGGCCACGGCTGACCCTCGGGACCCTTGACGTCGAGGTAGGGGTTGATCGGCGACAGTTCGGTGTCTTGGGGCACGATGCCCATCGACTTCTGCCGGTCCAGCACGATCTCGCGGTAGCGCTCGTAGCCCATGTCGAATTTGCCCGCGTAGCGGTCGGCCCACTCCTGGAAGACATGATGCGGGGCATGGCCGGCGCCGGGGGCCACGTAGCTGAACCACGGTTTGTCCGGTGCGATCACTTTGGCGTCGCGGATGAACTCGATTGTCTTGTCCGCGAGGTCTTTCGACAGGTGGTAACCATCTTCCGGGGTGCCCGGCGGGCTCACTTGGTGGTTGTCGTACACCAGGTCCGGATACCACTGGTCGGTCTCGCCGCCCATGAAGCCGTAGAAGCGTTCGAAACCACGCGACGTAGGCCAGTGCCGTTTGGTCGCGGCCAGATTCGACTCTTCGAGCGGGGTCAGATGCCACTTGCCGACGCAGTAGGTGTTGTAGCCCTGTTCGGCCAGTACCTCCGACAGCAGCGCGGTTTCGAACGGAATTCGACCGTTAGAGTTGGGGAAACCCTCGGTGAATTCTTCGATCATGGCCATGCCGACGGTGGTGGCGTTGCGGCCGGTCAGCAGCGATGCACGAGTCGGCGAGCACAACGCGGTGGTGTGAAACTGCGACAGTCGCACGCCGTGCTCGGCGATGCGCGTCATCGCCGGCATCTCGACCAAGCCACCGAAGCAGTCCCACGTCGCAATGCCGGTGTCGTCCCACACCAGATACAAGACGTTGGGGGCACCCTCCGGCGCGGTCGGCGCGGCGAATGGACCCCAATCTGGCTCCGAATCACGGATATCCAGTTCGATCTTGCCGTTGAACTCGGTAGCCATCGCTGGCCTCACTCTCGTAGTGGACCCCCGGGATTCCCGATGCAGACTACACCGCGGCTAGTTGTCCCGACCCTCTTGTGGCGTCCAGGTGTGCGGCAACATCGGGACGCTCGGCCCGCCACCGAAATCGTCGCTGTCCAGTGTGGCCAGGCCGGTGGCCTGGTCACTGGATTTCGTCACGGTACCGGCGAAGCCGAACGAACCCGCTCCGCTGTCGGAAGCCACCGGACCGGCCTGCGGCGGGCTCGCCCACTCTTGGTCGATCTCGTAATCCAGTGTCGCATCGGCATAGTCGTGCTTGTGCGCCTGCTGCGTCCGCCGCTTCCGCGACCGTCGTCGAGCGGCTCCCGCGGCGGCAATCGCAGCCGACTCGGCCGGCGCTTTGAGCCGCGCGCTGGAACTTGCGCCGGCCTTGGCTCCGGAGCCGAATCCGATGGGCGGGCCGCCGCCGGCAAAAAACGCGTAGGGCATCCCCAGGCCGGGCACGCCGACGGGGGGTGGGCTCGGCGGCGCGGGGGCAGTGCCAGTGGCGGTACTTGCCGCAGGCGCGGCCGGGGCCGACGGGGCGGGCGCCGGGGGCGCGACTGTCGCAGCGGCGAGCGGAGTCGATGCGACCATCGGTGCGATCGGCAGCGCGGCGATCGGGGGCAGCGCCGGAACGAACGGCTGAAACAGCGACGGATCGATCAACCCCGCCACGGCGGCCACCGACGCCACTGCCGCCGCTGCGGCGGCGGGAAGAACAGTGGTTGCCGAACTGGCGGCGATCGCGGCGGCGACCACCGGATGCGCGACGAAGAACGCGACGATGTTGGCCGGCGTCAGGCTCGCCAGGGCCGCTTCCGGATTGGTGGCCAGCAACTGGGCGAAGTTCTCCAGATCCTGGACGAGGGTGACGGTGTTCTTGACCCAGTACAGGGTCGTGAGCGGGTTGGTGTACGACGAATAGGGAAGTCCGTTGATGGTGCCGGCGGTCGGATCCCAGGTGATTCCCCGGGCCTGTAGGAACTGCACGATCAGTTGGTCCAGTGGCGTCTCGGTCGCGTCGGCCGGTGACGCGGTCGAGTTGGTTTGGCTGTCCGCCTTGAGGATTGGCGGTGCCGGCTCGGTCACCGGCGTCGCAGCGACGGCCGAACCGGCCACCGCTTGATAGATCCCCATTGTGGTGGCGGCCAGAATCCACATGCGCGCATAGTCCGCTTCGTTGAGCGCGATCGGAATGGTGTTGATACCAAAGAAATTGGTCCCCACCAGGGCACCGTGCACCACATGGTTGGTGGCCAGTTCCGGCAGCGTGGGCATGGCGGCCAGCGCTGCGGCGTGGGCCGCGGCAAGGGTTTCGTGCTGAGCAGCGGCCGCGGCGCTGTTCGCGCCGGCTTGGTTCAGCCAGGCCAGGAACGGTGCATTGGCGGCGACGAACGACTCCGCGCTCGGCCCCTGCCACGCGCCGGCCTGCACCTGAGCCAGTAGGTCGGTGAGTTCGTCTGCCACATCGGTGTATTCGGCGCTCAACGAACTCCAGGCACCCGCCGCCTGCAGCAGCGGCCCGGCTCCGGGACCGCTACTCAGCAACGTCGAATGCACCTCGGGCGGCGCGGCGATCCAGATCGGCGCGGTCACCGTCAACCCGCCGACGAGAGGTACAACGCGGACCCGGCCGCATCGCCCGCGGCATAGCTGCTGCCCGACTCGCCTACGCCCAGCCCTGCGCGACCGAGCTCGCCGGCACCTTGGGTGGCTACTGCCGTGTGCAGTCCGCCGCGAAAACTGAATTCCGCGGCGCTCTGCAGCGACACCGGATCTGCGGCCGGCGGCACCACCGTAGTGATCAGCGGCGCCGCCGCGGCGTGCGCAGACGCCAGTCGAGCCGTCAATGCCGCTACCCCTGAACAAGCAGCGGCCAAGCCTTCGGGAACGACGCGCAAAGTCATAACTGCCACTCCTTCGATGGTTTGGTCGGAGCTCACGGGAGGCAACATTGGGAATCTATCCAAGTGCCAGGTGACCGCCAGGCGTAAAGAATCAGGCCGGTAGCGCGCCGGGGCGCGTTGTATCAACCGCCATTTCAACGGATTTAGGTCCAAATATGCTCAGCTACAGCGCTATTCAGTTCATCGCTGGGCAAATGTACTGATCACGGCGTTGCTGTCTACACTGCTTTGAATCACGGTGGTTTTGATATCGCTACCGCGTCAACGTGTTTCAACAATTGAACTACTTCATTTCGCGCGATCGCCGCCGCAGCCAGAACGGCGCCGGCGCGGCCAAATATCCCGGCGATTTCGCTCATCCTGATTCGAGCCGTAGCAAACGTGGTGCCTGCGCGACGCAAGTTGCCCGAGCGACCCATTTGTCTCGGCGGCATTCATGGCGAGCCCGCTACGAAGCGGAGCCGGACATGGATTGATTCCTTTGAAATGCGCCATCCTGCATCGTCTTTGAGACCAGGCGAAGCGCCGCGTCGGTCACCGAGCGCGTCGACCGTGGCGTCCAACCGAGCCGGGGATCATCGCGGGATCGCCGTACCAAGGCGGCCGACGCGCACGTTGCCCATCCCGACGCATCACGCCGTACAGTCATCTAGTAATAGTTAAGGCAAGCTAACTAGCTGCTGCCTCAAGCTTGGAGAGATATGGACAACCGGTTCCTGCCGTTGGTCGTCGGGGCGGTCATGCTCGCTCTCGGATTGACGCTTACCGTCGGCGACTTCCGTCGGGCAGCCTCGGTGCGCCGCCCGCTGGCCATCGCGTTGGTGTGCCAGTCACTGGTGTTGCCCGCCCTATGTTGGGCGATCGCGGAGTCGCTGCACCTGGCGCCCAATCTCGCGGTTGGCCTGATGCTGATGGCAGCTACCCCCGGCGGGATGCTGGCCAATGTGGTCAGTCATCTCGCCCGCGGAGACCTGGCGCTCAATCTGACGGTGACCGCCATCAACGCGGTGCTGTCGATCTTCACCATACCGGCGATACTGGCGTTCTCGTTGACCTGGTTCCTCGGCGAAGGGCGTTTCATCCCACTGCAATTCGACAAGTTTGTCGGCGTGTTCGCGATGGTGCTGGTGCCCGTCGCGATCGGCGTGGCGATACGCCACCGCTTTCCGGATTTCGCCCGGCGGCTGCAGAAGTTCGTCCGGGTCGCCGCGGCGGTGTTATTGGTCCTCGCCGTCGTCGGCGGGATCGCCGGCGGCAAGTCGACGCTGTGGAAGGACTTCGGCGTGATCAGCGCGGCTGTCGCAACCTTCTGCGCGGTCAGCCTGACCGTCGGTTACCTGGTGTCGCGCCGGATGCAGCTGGGGCCGCCCCAGGCAATCGCCATCAGTCTGGAGATCGGCTTGCACAATGCCGTGGTGGCGATTGGCATCGCCCTGAGCCCGCAGTTGCTGAACAACGCCGAAATGGCCATGCCCGCAACTGTTTACGGGATTATCGGACCGCTGATCGCGCTGGCATTCGTCGTCGCCGTGCGCCGCCTGGACCCTGCATACCGTGAGCTCGCGAGCTCACGGGCAGGTGAGACTACTTAGCCTTCTCCAGGATTTCGACGAGGCGCCAGCGCTTGGTTGCCGATAGCGGACGAGTCTCCATCAACGAAACGCGGTCGCCGGTACCGGCGTCGCCGTGCTCATCGTGGACCTTGACCTTCTTGGTGGTCCGGATGATCTTGCCGTACTTCGGGTGACGCATGCGGTCTTCCAGCTCGACCACGATGGTCTTCTCCATCTTGTCGCTCACCACGTAGCCGATGCGGGTCTTACGACGACCGCGCGGCTTCGGGGTGGCGGGAGTGTGCTTGGGCCCCTTGGCGCCAGCGTCTTTCGCCGCAGCTTTCTTCGCTGTCTGCGCGGGCGCTGCCTTTTTCGCGGGGGCTTCCTTCTTCGCCTCTGCCATTACGATTCCTCACCATTGGGGCCTGCGGCAAGGCCCAGTTCGCGTTCACGTAGCACGGTGTAGATCCGCGCGATTTCATGACGGACCACACGGAGCCGACGGTTGTTGGCGAGCTGACCGGTCGCCATCTGGAAGCGCAGGTTGAACAGCTCTTCCTTGAATTCGCGCAACTTCTCGATCAACTCTTCGTCGTTGAGCTCGCGCAGTTCGCCAGGCGAAGTTCCCACAGCCATCAGAACTGATCCTCTCGGGTAATGATGCGTGCCTTGATCGGCAGCTTGTGGATCGCTCGGGTCAGTGCTTCCCGGGCGATCTGTTCGTTGGGAAAGCTGAGCTCGAAAAGCACGCGACCCGGCTTGACGTTGGCGATCCACCACTCCGGCGAACCCTTACCTGAACCCATCCGGGTCTCGGCGGGCTTCTTGGTCAGCGGACGGTCCGGGAAGATGTTGATCCACACCTTGCCGCCACGCTTGATGTGCCGGTTGATGGCGATACGAGCGGACTCGATTTGCCGGTTGGTGACGTAGGCGTGCTCCAGTGCCTGGATGCCGTAGTCGCCGAAGCTCACCGACGTGCCACCGCTGGCCATCCCGCGCTGACGCGGGTGGTGTTGCTTGCGGTGCTTGACTCTGCGGGGAATCAACATGATTTAGGTCTCCGTACTCTGCGCCTCGACAGCAGGCGCCTCGGCCGCAGGTGCGGCCGACGCTTTCCTCGGCGCTCGATGCGGCGCGGCCGGCCTCGGTACTGGTTGCCGTCGTACCCGCGGATCCGCTACGGCGCGGGCGGGTACCCGACGGACGTTCGCGGCGCGGGCGCTCGGCTCCGGCCGACGGCGCAACCAGCTCGCGCTTGCCGCCGACGATGTCGCCCTTGTAAATCCAAACCTTCACGCCGATGCGGCCGAAGGTGGTCTTGGCCTCGTAGAGGCCGTAGTCGATGTCGGCGCGCAACGTGTGCAGCGGCACCCGACCTTCGCGGTAGAACTCCGAACGGCTCATCTCGGCACCGCCGAGGCGTCCGGAGCACTGCACCCGGATGCCCTTGACGTTGGGCTGTCGCATCGCCGACTGGATGGCCTTGCGCATCGCGCGGCGGAACGCCACCCGGTTGCTCAGCTGCTCGGCGACACCTTGGGCGACCAACTGTGCCGTTGACTCGGGGTTTTTCACCTCGAGGATGTTGAGCTGGACCTGCTTGCCGGTCAGCTTCTCCAGGTCGGCGCGAATGCGGTCGGCCTCGGTGCCACGGCGACCGATCACGATGCCCGGCCGAGCGGTGTGGATGTCCACCCGAACCCGGTCGCGGGTGCGCTCGATCTCCACGTCGGCGATGCCGGCGCGCTCCAAGCCGGTCGACAGCAGCTTGCGGATCGCTACGTCTTCCTTGATGTAGTCGGCGTACTGCTTGTCGGCGTACCACCGGGACTTCCACTCGGTCGTGATGCCGAGCCGGAATCCGTGCGGATTGATCTTCTGGCCCACTAGTTCGAGCCCTCCTTCGATTCCGAAGTCGCTTCAGTCCCAGCGGACTTCGCGGCGGATGCCTTCGCATCAGATGATTTTTTGGCAGACGCCTTCTTGGCCGGCGCTTTGTCAGCGGATGCTTTCTTTGCCGGCGCCTTCTCGGCCGCCGCCTTCTTGGCGGGAGCCTTCTTGGCCGGTGCCGTACCCGCAGCCTTGCTGGCCTGCGCGCGACGGGCGCGGGTGGCGCTCGCGGACTGCGAACCCCGCGCGTCCTTGCTCGGACGGCTTTCCACGATCACGGTGATGTGGCTGGTGCGCTTACGGATCCGGAAAGCGCGGCCCTGGGCGCGCGGGCGGATCCGCTTGGCGGTCGGGCCGCCATCGGCGTAGACGGTGGCGACGACCAGGGTCGCCGGGTCGAGCCCATTGTTGTTCTGCGCGTTGGCCGCAGCGCTCGCGATGACCTTGGCCACCGGCTCGCTGGCGGCCTGTGGCGCCCAGCGCAAGATGTCCAGCGCTTCGGCCACCGACTTGCCGCGAACCAGGTCGATCACCCGGCGCGCCTTGGTCGGCGACACCCGCACGAACCGCGCTACGGCGGCCGCCGACGGATATTCAGTAGCCGTGCTCATCGCCGCTTGGCCTTCCGGTCGTCTTTGATGTGTCCCTTGAAGGTGCGCGTCGGTGCGAACTCACCCAGTTTGTGACCGACCATCGATTCGGTGACGAACACCGGCACGTGCTTGCGTCCGTCGTGGACGGCAAAGGTGTGACCGATGAAGTCAGGAATGATCGTCGACCGGCGCGACCAGGTCTTGATGACCTGCTTGGTGTTCTTGTCGTTCTGCGTGTCGACCTTCTTGAGCAGATGGTCGTCGACGAACGGACCCTTTTTGAGGCTGCGTGGCATATTAACTACTCCTGGCTGCCGTTATCGAGACTTCTTGCCGGTGCGCCGGCGTCGGACGATGAGCTTGTCACTGGGCTTGCTGCCCTTGCGGGTACGGCCCTCGGGCTTACCCCACGGGCTGACCGGGTGGCGACCACCGGAGGTCTTACCCTCACCACCACCGTGCGGGTGGTCGACCGGGTTCATCACCACACCACGGACGGTCGGGCGCTTGCCCTTCCAGCGCATCCGGCCGGCTTTACCCCAGTTGATGTTGGCCTGCTCGGCGTTGCCCACCTCGCCGACGGTGGCGCGGCAGCGCACGTCGACGCGACGGATTTCACCGCTGGGCATACGCAGCGAGGCGTAAGTGCCTTCCTTACCGAGCAATTGGATGCTGGAGCCCGCGGAGCGAGCCAGCTTGGCCCCACCACCCGGCCGCAGTTCCACTGCGTGGATCAACGTACCGGCCGGGATGTTGCGCAGCGGCAGGTTATTTCCGGGCTTGATGTCGGCATTGGCGCCGCACTCCACCACGTCGCCCTGGTGAAGACCCTGCGGCGCAATGATGTAGCGCTTCTCGCCGTCCAAGAAGTGCAGTAGCGCGATGTTCGCGGTGCGGTTCGGGTCGTACTCGATGTGCGCGACCTTCGCGTTGACGCCGTCCTTGTCGTTGCGTCGGAAGTCGATCACCCGGTAGGCACGCTTGTGCCCGCCACCCTTGTGACGGGTGGTGATGCGGCCGTGCGCATTACGACCACCCTTGCCGTGCAGCGGCTTGATCAGCGACTTCTCCGGAGTCGAACGAGTGATCTCGGCGAAATCGGAGACGCTGGCACCGCGACGGCCGGGGGTCGTCGGCTTGTACTTGCGAATTCCCATGTCAGTTAAGTCTCTCTATCTCGGCTACGCCGTCACGCCGAACAATTCGATCGGCTTGCTGCCGGGCGCCAACGTCACGATGGCGCGCTTGGTGCTCTTCCGTTGTCCGAATCCGGCCCGGGTGCGCTTGCGCTTGCCCTGGCGGTTCGCGGTGTTCACCGCGGCCACCTTGACCGAAAAGATCTTCTCGACCGCGATCTTGATCTGCGTCTTGTTCGAGTCGGGGTGCACCAGGAACGTGTAGACGTTGTCATCGATCAGGCCGTAGGACTTCTCAGAGATGACCGGGGCCAAGATGATGTCGCGGGGGTCAGTGACGGTCGCCATCAGGCCGAAACCTCCTCAGCGGTTGAGGTGTTCGCGGTGATGTAGGCGTTGAGCGCCTCCACCGAGAACACCACGTCGTCGGCGTGCAGCACGTCGTAGGTGTTGAGCTGGTCCGGCGACAGCAGGTGCACACCGGGAAGGTTGCGCACGCTCTTGGCGCCGGTCTCGTCGCTACGTCCGATGACGACAAGCACCTGCCTGTTGTCGGTCAGAGTGGCCAGGAAACCCTTGGCGCTCTTGGTCGACGGCGTCTGGCCCGACACCAATTCGGTAATCGCGTGGATGCGGCCGTTGCGGGCCCGGTCCGACAATGCGCCGCGCAGCGCGGCGGCAATCATCTTCTTCGGGGTGCGCTGGCTGTAGTCGCGGGGCTGCGGACCGTGCACGACACCACCACCGGTGAACTGCGGCGCACGCGTCGAGCCCTGCCGTGCGCGACCAGTGCCCTTCTGCCGGTAAGGCTTACGGCCACCACCGCGAACCTCGCCGCGGGTCTTGGTCGAGTGCGTGCCCTGGCGCTTCGCGGCGAGCTGAGCCGTGACCACCTGGTGCAGCAGCGCGATGTTCGCGGGTGCGTCGAACAGTTCGGCCGGCAGCTCAACGGAGCCTTCGGTTTTACCGGCCGGCGTCTTGACATCGATCTTGACGGCTTTACCAGACTTGTCTGTAGCCATTACTTCTCACCTCGTTTGATCGCGCTGCGGACCACGACGAGTCCGCCAGTGCGGCCTGGGACCGCGCCTTTGATCAGCAGGACGCCGTTCTCGGCATCGACCAGGTGCACCAGCAGGTTCTGGGTGGTCACCCGGTCGTGGCCCATCCGGCCGGACATCCGGGTGCCCTTGAAGACACGCGAAGGGGTGGCGCAACCGCCGATGGAACCGGGACGGCGGTGAACCGCCTGGGCGCCGTGGCTGGCACCCTGACCTTTGAAGCCGTGCCGCTTCATGGTTCCCGCGAAGCCCTTGCCCTTCGACGTGCCGGTCACGTCGACATACGTTCCGGCAGCGAAGATTTCGGCCGTCAGCTCTTGACCGACCTCGTAGTCGGCCGCGGCGGCCTCGTCGTCGAGACGGAACTCGGCCAGGTGCCGGCGCGGATTGACACCGGCGGCGGCGTACTGACCCGCCAGCGGCTTGTTGATCTTGCGGGGACTGATCTCGCCGTAGGCCAACTGCACCGCGCTGTACCCGTCAACCTCCGGAGTACGGATGCGGGTCACCACGTTCGGCCCGGCCTGGACCACCGTCACGGGAACGACGCGGTTGTTCTCATCGAACACCTGCGTCATGCCGAGCTTGGTGCCCAGAATGCCCTTTCTCGCCATTGCTCGCAGCTCTCCTACTGGATGTTGACGTCGACGCTGGCAGGCAGATCGATGCGCATCAGCGCGTCAACGGTTTTCGGGGTCGGGTCAAGGATGTCAATCAGGCGCTTGTGAGTGCGCATCTCGAAGTGCTCACGCGAGTCTTTGTACTTGTGCGGTGAGCGAATAACGCAGTACACGTTCTTCTCAGTGGGCAACGGCACCGGGCCCACCACGCTGGCGCCCGTTCGGACAACCGTCTCGACGATCTTGCGCGCCGAGGCATCAATGGCCTCGTGGTCGTAGGCCTTGAGCCTGATGCGGATCTTCTGTCCCGCCACGCTTCCTCACTCTCCAGGTCGAGACCCGGTTTCCTACCGGGCGCCATAGCTTGATCGGTCTGGCCGATCAAGCCGCGCGCCCGGATGTTGCGCCGCTGTTTACCTGTCTTGGTCCACCGGCCCCCGCGGTCGGGTGTGTCACCCTCACGCAGCCTGGTCCGCGACCGAAATTGGTCACGCTCCAAGATGGGGACCGGACGCGCCCGTTTGGGCGCTGGTCGTATGCCCGGCCAGGCGCGAACCTGGCTCAAGGCAACCCGAACAGTATGCCCTAGATCGCGGTGTCGGCCAAATCCTTCCGGCCACGTGATCGACCCGCGGTCAGGCGGCCGGGCAGTAGGTTCTTACTCCAGAGTAAGGTGGGTCGCCGTGACACGCTCGACCAGCACATATGCGGCTTGGCAGCGCCTATCCGGCCACCCCGGGGGCAGTCGGCTGTTCTCGGTGGCGGCGATGGCACGTGTGCCGTACTTCGCGTCGGTGCTGCCGCACGTGGTGCGGATGGAGCCAGGCCTGGACCGAAGTGCGGGTGCCCAAGTGGTTCTTCGTCGAAAACGCTAGGTTTTTACCACTAAGCGCCTTTTGCCCAGGCCCAGGCAGTGAGGCGCCAATCCCTGCCGACCTTACGAAGCGCGAGCGTATATACCGAGCCAGTCTGAGTGATCTGCTGACCTCGAAGATCAAACGTCATCGTCGCCGGAGCAACGACATAGGCGAAGTCGCCGGTGACATCGACATGCTGTGGCTTGCCGAGCGATATGTGGTAGCCCGACGCTCCTAAGTGCTCGCCCTCGGCCAGAACGTCTCTCCACCAGTCTTCGCTGGCAGTCGGTCCTTGCCAGACGTGGGGGGACATTCCGTCGAGAATTTGCATGGGCTCAGCGCATGTCGCTGCCATCGCCGCCGGGTCACCGTTGTTGAACGCCTCGACATACTGGAGCACTGCGGCCATCGGATCGTCCGAGCTAGACACAACGGTCTCCCTACTCTCGACGAGCCAACCGTAGTCCCGGTTCTCGTGACGAAGGCGGTTCTTCGTCTACAACCACCTACACACCGTCCATGCGATCGCCTCCTGCAACGCCGCCGAGGTGTCAATGGGGATGCTGATGGAGGCCACCGTCCCACGCAGCCATCGGTGGATACCGAAAGCGATGAATGTTCAGTACCTCGGGAAGGCCACCACGTCCCTGCGCGCCCGGGCCGAAGTGGACCCGCCCGATTTCACTCAGAGCAGCGAAGGCTTTGATCTGATCGTGCCGGTCCGCATCACCGATCGCGCCGGTAACGAAGTCGTGCACGCCGACATCACGACGTGGGTCACGCCGGCCGGCTAGCCGTTTGCCAGATACGTCCCGTGGCCGCGGCGCACCAGTGCGCCGTCGAACTCGATTACCTCGCACACCAAGCCGCCCTTCTGGTTGCGGTAATTGATGACGAGAACCGACGCGCCGCCGTACACACCGACCACCTCGAAGTGCAGGTCAGGCACGACCGCCAGTGCGGTGCACCAGTATTCGCGCAGGGCCGCTTTGCCGTTCACGACTCCTGTTGAGCCGGGCACTAATTCGGCCGCGATCGGCGAGGTGAAGACGACGTCGTCGTGAAAATGCTCGAGCACGGCGTCGACGTCGTGGCGGTTCCACGCCGCCACCCACTCGGCGGCGAAGTCGTCGGGCTCGGGAGTGCTCACGACTCGCCCTTCATCGTTGCCCAGAACGGGCACTGGTGTTCGGTCTCGAAGTCGGTACTGGCCTGACTTCGACCGGGCCGCAACGACATCCAGAACTTATGCTCCGGGTCGCCGTCCTGGGCCGGCCAGTCGGGCAGACCGGCGGCCTTCGGCGCACCGTTGGTCACGAAGTGGCTCCAGTAGCTCATCATCTGATCGGACAGGACCTGCTGCGCGGGATCCAGCGGCGGCGCACCCCCCATGCTGAACAGGTACCTCAGTTCCAGGGAATGGCTGGCGCCGACCGGGAACGGCGCGTTCCGCAGAAAATCGGGCTCAGGTGCTTGCCGATCATCGAACTCGTAGGCGTAGACCGGCGCGTTACGGCTCAGCGAGCCAGCGAATCTGTCTGCGGTGCAGGCAAACACACCGTCGGTGGCCGCGGCCGAGTAAGCGAGCGAGACGTCCCCGCCGTAGTGATCGGGCGAATAGTGCGCCAGCACCGACCCGCTGTCGGCGCCGAAGATGTCGGCAAGCACATTTGGATACTCGCCGGGGCTGACTCCCCGGTGCAGCTTGGAGGCCCGCAGGGCGGCGAAGAGCGTGAACTCGTCGTGGTTGACGCCGATCAGTACCGGAACCCGCGCCGCCTTGTCGGCGGCGAACGCCGCCATCGGATTGTCCGGCAGCGCCGCGGTTCCGGTCACCGGGCCGGAGAGCGCATCGGAGTCGCCGAGGAAGTAGTACCAGGGTGGACGTTCGAGCCTGGTCGCCGGGAGAGCACGCAAGCACCGTGCGGTGGTGGCGGGATTGCGACAGCCGGCGGCGATCGCGTAGTCGGTGCTCTCCCGTTGCCCGAGGGCCACCTCGGCCTGCGCCTGGCACGGCGCACTCTGGATGATCGCTGCCCTGAACAGTCCCGCCGAGCCGGGCGCGATCAGATGGTCGCAGACCGACATGCCGCCCGCGGATTCGCCGGCGATCGTCACCTTCTTCGGGTCGCCGCCGAATGCGGCAACGTTGTCACGAACCCAGCGCAGTGCGGCCTGCTGATCGGCCAATCCGTAATTGCCCACCGTGCCGGGCGGGCCGAGCGACGGATGAGCCAGGAAGCCCAAGGCACCCAGCCGGTAGTTGATCGTGACAACGACGATGTGGCCTTTGGCCGCCAGCCAGCGCGAGTGATAGATGTCACCGGAGCCGTTGACGAACCCTCCCCCGTGGATCCACACCATCACCGGGCGCTTCTCGCCATGCTGTGCACGCGGCGGAGTCCAGACGTTGAGCGTGAGGCAGTTTTCACTGGTCGGCTTGCCCACCCCCGGTTTCAGCCCGGTGTCCTGCATGCATTGTGGGCCGGCTTTGGTGGCGTCCAGCATCCCCGACCATCGGGCCGCCGGCCGCGGCATTTGCCACCGCAGCGGACCCACCGGCGGTTCCGCATACGGAATGTTTTGGAACACACGGTAATCCGCGGCGACTTGACCGCGCACCGATCCCATCGCGGTGCGCACGACACCGGCGTCCAGCGGGCCCGCGTAAGCCGGTTCGGCCTTGTGCGGTTTGACGACGGCGTCCTGCCCGCATGCCGCCACCAGCAGGGCCGTCATCAGAGCGACGGCCCAGGCTCGGCGGCGACGAGGCGAACGGATCGACACGGCCAACAGCCTACGGATTACCGGAGAACAGTCATCTGAGAATCCCTGATCGCACCGACTATGTGTGACACGTGTCAAACACAGTCGCGAGCAAACCCGGCAGACAAGAGGGCAGCTGAGCGCACCGATCGTTGACCAGGCCGCGGGAGTTTTCGGTGATCCGAAGTCGAATGCCGACGAGCCGCGGCTGCATGCGGCGCTGACCCATCTGCGCGCATGGAGGTGAACAGCTTATTCACCGAACTGCTACCACGGTTGAAATCCATTGAGCTGAAACGGAACCAGAGCTGATCTCGACGACGTTCGTCGGCGGCCTCAAGCACCTGCCGATTCGTTGCCAGGTGTGTTGAGCGGTTTCGGGTGTGCGCGCTGCACATGCAGGAAGCCGTCGACAGCGGCTTGCGCGCATTCGCGGTAATCGAAGTCGGGCAGGGTGGACAGCCGGCCGAGAACCGCTGGGCCGATCAGCAGCGCGATCGCCCGAGGGCGGTCGATGTCGCCCAACTCTGCGGCGTCCGGGCTGTCGAAGATCGCATCGAACGGCGCGGCGTACTGCTCGGCGATACGTTCACGCAGAGTGCTCATCGAGGGACTGTCGGATTTGCGGGTTTGACGCGACTCCGGCAACTGCTCCAGGTCACGCCCGAGCGCCAGCCAGCTCATTGCCATCACCATGCCCGAGCTCTCGGCGATCGACTGCCCGAATGCCAGTACCACCGCGATCAGCCGGTCGCGCAGGGTGCCTTCTTCCGAGGGCATCGGCGCCGGCGGTATCAGGCCGCTGAAAGCCGCTGCCAGCAAGTCATTCCCACTCGGGAAGTGGCGGTACAGGGTGGCCCGGGCAACGTTGGCGCCGCGCGTCACCGCATCGACGGTTACGGCGCTGGGACCCCCGGCGCGAAGCAGCGCGGTGGCGGCCTCCAGCAGCCGGGCCCGGGAACGTGCCGGGCGCGGATCGGTCTTATCGGCGATGTGGACCACCTCCTTGTGTCCGACCTAGCCAGCGTACGCAAAAGCGTTCGCGAACCGCTCCCGCGTCAGCCGACGAACTCCGCGGCCCGGTGGCCCAACATGGCGATGGTGGCGTGCGGGCCGCGACTGGTGACCGTCGGCAGCACCGACCCGTCGATCACCCACAGCCCGTCGATGCCGTGCACGCGGCATTGGTGATCGACGACTGCTGCCGGGTCCCCCGCGCGGCCCATCGGCGCACTGCCGCACAGGTGCTGCGATGTCGACCACGCCGGCTCGCCGATTTCGGTTGTCGGCCCGGCTATTTCGCGAGCCAGCTCACAGCCGGCCTGCAACGCGGCGATGTCGGCCGGTTCGCTGTCGTAGTGGTGCTCGATGATCGGCGGCACCATCGGGTCGGCCGAGACCAGCGTGATGCGGCCGCGGGCCCGCGGCTGCATCAGCGCCACCCCGAGATGTGGCCAGTCCGGATGACCCGGTGTTCCGTCTCCGACCATCGCGACGAAGCCGCCGGTATACGGTCGTATCTCGACGTCCTCCGGGGTGCTGAGTACCACTTCGAGCACCGGCCGCCCGGTTTCGACCGTCCAGGTGGTCGGGAGCACCCATTCCGGGTGATCGCTGCAGCCCAGGCCGACCGGCAACGGGGCGATCACCTCCGCCCCGGCCGCGCGCAGCATCGCCTCGTCGCCGATGCCGGACAGCATCAGCAGATGCGCGGACTCGATGGCGCCCGCACTGAGCACAACGCGATCGGCCGTGACGGTGATCAGCCCGCCCGGGCCGATGGCGTCCACCCCCACGGCCCGACCGCCGGCGACGTGCAGGCGCAACGCGCGCGTCTGGGTCAGCAACGACAGGTTGGCGCGCTCCAGCGCCGGCAGCAGAAACGCCGCCCCGGGTCCGATCCGCATTCCGTCGACGATGTTGAGCGGGACCGCCCCGACCCCGGACGGCAGCGCCTCAGCGTCATCGTTGAGATCGGGCAGCCAGCCGAACCCGTGACGCCGGGCGGCCTCGACGAAAGTCGCTGTGCTACCGATCATTTCCTGCATACGCCGAATCAGGATGGGTCCCGAGTCACCGTGCGCCGGCCCGGTGAAGTCCAGGTCGGTCTCGATTGCGCGGAAGTGGTCGACGACGTCGGACCAGCCCCAGCCCGGCAACCCGAAGCCGTCGAAGTCGCGGCGCAGACCCCGGCAGAAGTATCCCCCGTTGACGGCGCCGGACCCGCCGACCGTGGCGCCGCGCATGATCCCCATCTCACGGGCCGGGTGATCGGTGAGCCGGGTCTGGTACCGCTGGACCAGCGGGCTGGCCGCGCCGATCGGTAATCGGAGTCCGTTGGCGGTCTCGGCGCGCAGCACCGGATCGCTCAGGCCGAGCCCGGCCTCGAGTACTGTCACCGAACGGCTGGGATCAGCTGAAAGCCGGTTTGCGACAACAGATCCAGCGCTGCCCGCACCGATGATCAGCACATCGCTGTGCAGCGAAGCTGCGGTCAGGGGTCAGACTCGAATCTGCGGCTTGAGCGGACCGACGTTGCGTTCCCGCAGCACGCCGTACCACAGGCCCAGCCCGTAGGCCAGGTCGTCGATCCGCTTGAGCAGCAAGTACGTCAGCAGTCCGATCGGCCGGGCGTCCTCGTCGGCGGTTTGGCGTCGGCTGGCCCAGTCCACCACCCCGTCGACGACGGCGGCGACCACGACGACGCGGCGGCACGAGCGGAAGAGCAGGGCTGCCAGCAGGGCGACCGGCCAGTAGTGCCGGCAGATCGCCGACGCCAGCTGCAGCGCCGCTGACCACAGGCTGCGGGCCGCCACCGTCACGACATCCCACGTCTGAGTTTCGGTACCCTGCATGCTTTTAGCGACTCGGCGGCCGGTGAGCCCGGCAACGAGAAGGGACGCCAGGTAGCCGAAGCTCGAGCCGAGCGCCATCAGGATCCAGGCCGTCAGCGCCCACCCCGAGATCATCAAGCGGCGCGATCTTGTCCGGGTGGCGAACCGACAGCGGCGCGGCCGAGCCACCGTAAAACGCCTTGCGCGCAACCCAATCCCGCAATTCCGTCCGATGATCATGTGCCACTTGGGCAATCGGCTCGTAGCGAAGGCGGGCGCCGACCTCGACGAATCGCCAGCAGAGATCGACGTCTTCACCCGATCGCATGGTTTCGTCGAAGCCACCGATATCGCGCAATGTCGTTGTGCGACAGATGATTGCGGCACTGGGTACATAGGAAACGCTGGTGTACGGGAATCACCGGAGCTTCCCGCTGCCCGAGGTCCAACGACGAACGCACCGCCTCGTAGCGGGCGAGGACATGATCGGTTTGCGCAAGTCCCACGATCCGCGGAGCGACCAGCGCCACGGTCGGGTCGCAGAAGTGCCCGAGCAGTGCTTCCAACCAGCCGCGGCGAGGGACCACGTCGGAGTCGAGGAATGCGACGTAGCCCGTCTTGCAGGCGGCAAGGCCGGTGTTACGGGCCGCGGCCGGTCCCTTGCTCTGCACGTGCCGCAGTATCTCGATGTCGGGATGTGCGCCCGCGAAATCCTCGTGCCGGATCGGCGTCGACGATCCGTCGTCGACGATGACGATGTGCAGGCCGCGTAACGCGGCGACCAGCCTGCCCAAGCCACATGCGTTGTCCCGCACCGGAATTACGATCGTCACATCGCGATGCGACGGCCCCCCGGCGGGGCGTGGATGCGCCACCGTCGCGTCGAGCAGCGTCCGGGCCAGCTCGGCACTCAGCGCGTCGCTGACCTTCAGCCGGCCGTCGGCGAGCATGTCCTGTGCGGCGGGGGCCAGCCGCAGTATCCGAGTCGGCGATCCGCCCAGCAAAGCCGACCCCTGGCCGAGCACCCTCACCCGGCGGTCGACCTGCACAGCAAACCCGTCCGGCAATCGCGTCTGCGTCATATGCGCCGCTCCTCAACGCCGGCTGAGCCGGCGGCGCGCATCATCTGAGCATCCCGTCGGCGGCGGGCGTCCACCGCCGGATCCGGCGCAGGCAGTCGCCGACCATCTCGGAGAGCATCCGTTCGCCGTCCGCGGCGGTGGCGGTGGTCGGGTCGCCCAGCACGCCGACCTCGCTGACGGCGGCGACTCCCCCGCGACGCATCGACGCCAGCAGCTCAGACAGCGGCGCGCTGTTGCCCGCGCGCCACCGGTCGGTCCGCACATCTGCCGGCGAAATATGCAGCAATAATGAAGTTTCGGAGTGCCCGGCGTGGGCGTCGCCGCCGGCCACCACGCACGGGCACCACGCCACGTCTCGGCCTTCTCGCCGCAGCAGACTCACCGCCTGGTTCAGCGCCGCGATGTTGCCGCCGTGGCCGTTGACGAAGAGCAGGCGATGCGCCCAGCAGGTCGCCGACCTGCCGTACTCCACCAGCAGCGCGGTCAGGGCGTCGGTGCCGATCGAGATCGTTCCGGGGAAGCTCTGGTGCTCGCCGCTGGCGCCGTACGCGATCGCCGGTGCCGCCAACCACGTCAGCTCCGGGTCCTCGGCCAGGCCTGCCGTGACCGCACCGGCGACCGCTGTCGCGATCCGGGTGTCGGTGTCCAGCGGCAGGTGCGGACCGTGCTGCTCCGTCGAGCCGACAGGTATCGTCAGCCCTACTGGCACACTCCGCAGCTGGCTCGACGTAGAGCCCCCGAGGTCGGGCTGGACTACCACTCCGCGATGGTAAGCCGAATTCACCTGTCGTGCACTGGTTGTTGGCGCTCCCGAAAAATCTTTTCCCGCCGACCGTTCACTAAACCGGTCACCACTGCCACGTCAGCCACGTGAGCATCAACATACCCGCTGGTCTAGGGTCCGCGGCGGCTAGGCTCCGCCCGCATTCGCTCCGAGCGCCCGGGTGAAGCCATCCGGCACGAGGACGTCGTCGCGATTGAGGTCGTGCACCGAGGCGCGGCCGAGGCCCATCAGGGCCGAGTCGATTCCGCCGTGCATGATGTCGAGCACGTTCTCGACACCCGGCTGCCCGGCCGCGGCCAGACCCCACAGGTAGGCCCGCCCGATCATGACGGCGCGGGCGCCCAGCGCGAGCGCTTTGACGACATCGCTGCCGCGCCGGATCCCGCCGTCCAGCAAAACCTCAACCTGGTCGCCGACCGCCTCCGCGACGGCGGGAAGCGCGCGAATTGACGCCGGCGTTCCATCCAGGTTGTTACCCCCGTGGTTCGACACCGAGATCGCCGAAACACCGGCATCCACAGCCCTTTTCGCGTCGTCGAGGCGCATCACGCCCTTGAGCATGAACGGGCCGCCCCACAACTCCCGCAGCCACGCGATGTCCGCCCAGGTCGGCGGCGGAGTCGACATCCACTCCCCGTAGGCGGCGAAGAACGGCGGTCCGGGCTCACCGCGGCCGGCCAGGTTGGGCACCCGCAGGTCCGGGGGCCGCAGCGTCTTGCCGAATCGCCACAGCCATCCGGGACGAGCGAGCACCTCCGGCGACATCCTCAGCATGGTGCGCAGGTCCATCTGCTCGGGGATCTTCGGGCTGCCCCAGTCCCGGCCGTGGGAGAACGACCAGTCGGTGGTCACGATCAGCCCGACCGCGCCCGCCTCCCGGGCCCGCTCGACGCGCGCCGCGATCACGTCACGCCCGCCCGACCAGTAGACCTGGAAGAACAGCTTCGGGTTGGCGGCGATCACTTCCTCGATCGGCTTGCTGGCGAACGAGGACAATCCCATTGCCGTCCCGCGGGCCGCAGCCCCGCGCGCCACGGCGACCTCGCCGTCCGGATCGACTGCCTGCACGCCGGTCGGCGAAATGATCACCGGTAGCGAAATTTCCTGCCCCATAACGGTTGTCGCCAGGTCACGCTTCTCGAGCGCACCGATCACGTGCGGCGCGAAACCAAGCTCACCGAACGCCTCGACGTTGTCGGAGACCGTGAGCCCCTTTTCACTGGCGGCCACCAGCGCGGCATAGGACGACTTGGGCAGCCGGCGCTTGGCTCGTTCCTGCGCGATGGCGACCGTTTCGAACCAGACATCACGAGCCACGGTCAGACCGGGCTCTCATTGCACAGTTTGTGCGGCGGCATGGACAGCGTCAGCGGCACGGGCCCGCTCTTGCGCCGACCGTGCGAGTGGTCGCCGGCCGGACGCGGCTTGTCGCGCTCCACGGCCAACGCGGGCACGCCATAGCCCTGCACGCATTCCGGGTCAGGACCGTCGAGCGGCAGGCCGGTGAAGAACTTGGCCGCCATGCAACCGCCCCGGCAGCTGTCGTAGTGCCCGCAGCTTCCGCACGCTCCCGCGGACTGCGGCTCGCGCAGTTCCCGGAACAGCGGAGCGTCTTTCCAGACCGTGTCAAAACCACCGTCGGACAACACATTTCCAGCCAGGAAGCGGTCGTGGATGGCGAACGGGCAGGCGTAGACGTCGCCGATCGGGTCGATCAGGCACACCACCCGCCCGGCGCCACACATGTTCAACCCGGCCAGCGCGCCCGGTTCGCCCAGCCCGGAGAGGTGGAAGAAGGAGTCGCCGGTGAGCACCCGCTCGCCCTTGGCGACCAGCCAGTCGTACAGCTGCACCTGCTGGTCGGCGGTCGGATGGAGGTCGTCCCAGACATCGGCACCGCGGCCCGAGGGCCGCAACCGGGTGATGCGCAGGGTGGCGCCGTATCGACTTGCCAGCGAGGCGAATTCGTCGAGCTGGTCGACGTTGTGGCGAGTCACCACCACGGAGATCTTGGCGTCGGAGAATCCGGCGGCCGCGAGGTTCTCCAGAGCGCGAACGGCCATCGCGAAGGACCCGGCGCCACGGACGGCGTCATTGACTTCAGCAGTGGCGCCGTCCAGCGAAATCTGGACGTCGACGTAGTCGCTGGCCGCCAGCCGGGCGGCCACCTCGGGGGTGATCCGCACGCCGTTGGTGGAGAACTTCACGCCGACGTGATGAGCGGTCGCGTAGTCGACCAGTTCCCAAAAGTCCGGTCGCACAGTGGGTTCCCCGCCACCGATGTTGACGTAGAACACCTGCATGCGTTCCAGCTCGTCGATGATGTCTTTGCATTGCTGCGTGGACAGCTCACGCGGGTCACGCTTGCCCGACGACGACAGGCAGTGCACGCACGCCAGGTTGCAGGCGTAGGTCAGCTCCCAGGTCAGGCAGATGGGCGCGTCCAACCCGTGTTCGAACTGCTCGATGAGCCGTGGCACTGTCGACGTCATATTGTTTCCTTTGCCTCGGCCGGCACCAGCATCTGCGACCCCGCCAGCACGCTGAGCGCATGGAGGTAAGGGCCTTGCTGGGAGTCCTCGACGCCGGCCGCGCGGAGAGCGGCCCGAACGTCGGGATGATCGGCCAACGATTGCACCACCGTGAGGATGGTGCGGTTTTTCAGGAACGACAGCTTGCGAGTTCCGAAGTGATACAACAGCGCACCGAAGGACTCGGGGCGCACGGCGACTTGCGGGTGCAGGCGCCAGGCGTGATCAAGATCGAACTCGGTCCGCGGGCCATCCAGCCCCTGCGTGGGGGCGCTCACGGTCAGTAGACCCCGCACATCCCGTCGATGGACACCTCTTCGACCAGCGTCTCGGTAACCAGCTCTGACTTCAATGTCACCGACGGTGCGGCTCCGGCGTCACTATCAATCTTTTGGTTCGGCTCCATGACGTTGCCTTTCGTTCGAATGGGGCTCGACAACTCGCGTCGATGTGGTCAAAATCTCAGTCAGAATATGGCATCGAGTGCCGGAATGGAAGGGCGGGGAGCATGGCGCAGCAGCAGCGGCTCGGCCGCCGCCGATCCACCACCCGAGAGCACATCTCCGACGTCGCGATCGGGCTGTTCGCCGCGCGCGGATTCGCGGAGGTGAGCGTTGACGACGTCGCGCAGGCCGCAGGCATCGCCCGCCGAAGCGTGTTTCGGTACTACGCGTCGAAGAACGCGATTCCCTGGGGGGATTTCGATGCTCATCTGCAACACCTGGGCGAACTGCTGGGCGACGTCGATCCGGCCATGCCACTCGGCGATGCGCTGCGAGCCGCGCTGCTGTCGTTCAACACGTTCGACGAATCCGAGACCGTGCGGCACCGGCAGCGCATGCGGGTGATCCTGCAAACGGCTGAGCTGCAGGCATATTCGATGACGATGTATGCGGGATGGCGTGACGTGATCGCCGATTTCGTGGCCCGTCGGACCGGGTTCAAGACCACCGACCTACAGCCGCAGACTGTCGCGTGGATGATGCTCGGTGTCGCATTGAGCGCCTACGAACATTGGCTGGATGACGAATCGGTCTCGTTACCGCAAGCATTGGGCGATGCCTTTGACGTTGTGCGAGGCGGACTGAAGGATCTATAGGCATGAGCCGGCTGCTGCAGACCATCCAGGTGCAGGGACAGGTCTGCGCCGCCATGGGTTCGGCCATGTACGGCGACCTGCTGCCCCTGATCGGCAGTGATGTCGAAGCCGACGGCATTTTCGCCCAGATCTTCGCCGGGCACGAAAATGACTCTGGCCGTATGGCTTTGCCGCTGCGACTGCTGGGCGGATTGCACCGGCTGGCTCTCGACGGGCGCGCACCGGCGCTGCGCCGCCGGTATCCCAGCGTCGGCGGAGAGTGGAACGCCGACGCCGCGTGGCCGGAGATCGTGCAGGCCGCCACCGGGCACGCGGAGTACCTGCGTGCCGCGCTCGGTCAACCGCCGCAGACCAACGAAGTGGGTCGCTCTGCCGCACTGGTCGGCGGCCTGCTGGCGCTGACCGACCGATTCGGGTTGCCGGTAAGGCTTTTCGAGATCGGCTGCAGCGCCGGGCTGAATCTGCGGGCCGACCACTATCGCTATCGCCATCCGGGTGGCGACTGGGGTCCGGCCGATGCACCGGTAACGATCGACGACGCCTGGCGAGGTGTCCTGCCTCCTACCGCCGACCTGAATATCGTCGAGCGTCACGGCTACGACATCGCGCCGCTGGACGCCACCGGCGCCGAGGGCGAGTTGACGCTGTTGAGCTACGTCTGGCCTGACCAGCCGGCCCGGCTGGACCGGCTGCGCGGCGCGATCAGCGTCGCCCGTCGGGTGCCCGCGACGTTGCACCGCCGCAACGCCACCGAAGCCGTGGCGGGGCTGGATCTCGCCGACGGCGCGCTGACGGTGCTGTGGCATTCGATTATGTGGCAATACCTTTCGCTGCCGGAGCAGTCGACCATCTCGGCAGACATCGACGCGATAGGAGCACGAGCCACACCCGAATCGCCGTTCGCGCACCTGACGCTGGAACCGCACCGCCGAACGCCCGAGGCTGACGTCGAGTTCGTGGTGGGGGCCCGCTGCTGGCCGGGCGGGGATGACCGGCTGCTGGCCGCGTGCTCGCCGCACGGCCCGCCGGTCATCTGGGAGTAGCTCGAACCCTTCGTGTCTACTGCACGCTGTCGTGGGTGGCAGCCAGAAACGGTGCGGCAACGGCCAAGAACCCGGCTGGGTCCGACGAGAACGGCAGATGGCCCGTCGGTAGGACCTCGAGTCGCGCACCCGGTATGGCGGCGGCCGTCGATCGGCCGAGTCGCATGGGGATTGCGGTGTCTTTCGAGCCCCAGATCACCAGGCAGGGAGCGGCGATGCGGTCCGCGCGTGGACGCAGGTCGTATTCGGGCGCCGCGAAACTCCGCCATAGCGAGGCCGCAATTGTGGGTAGGCATGGTCGCGGAGGCCGCGCTCATCGAACATCAAGCCGCACAAGCGCTTCCCGCTGTGCGTAGTGCCCTCGAGCAGTTCTTGAATTGACGCCGCAGACCGCCGGCTTATCCTAAAACTTCTGATATCGGCACGGCGGCGGCGATTTTGGCCCGCGATTTCATGACTTTGCCGGGCATGCCGCCGCCCACAACGCCGGCCACCGCGCCGTCCCGCTCGTAGAAGGCGAGAAATTTACGGCCGTCGTCCTCGACGATGTGCACGGTGTCGGTGGCGATGGGTTCACCCAGACACTGGATCTTGACGTCGTACTGATCGCTCCAGAAGTACGGAACGACCACGCTGGATGGCGCGTCCTGGCCGAGCATCGCGGGCACTACGGCGCGGGCCTGCTCGGCGACGTTGCTCCAATGTTCCACGCGCACTTGGTGTCCCTTTGGATCACGCCACGATGCGACATCGCCGAGGGCCCACACGTTTGGCGCGCTGGTCCGGCCGGCGGCGTCGCAGATGACGCCGTTGTCGACCTCGATACCGCTGCCGTCCAGCCAATCGGTCGCCGGTCGCGAGCCGATCCCCACCACCACCAGGTCGGCGTCCAGCTCGGTGCCGTCGGTCAACTGCACCGTCTCGACGTGCTTGTCACCGCGCACCTCGGCCACCCCGACGTCGGTGCGGACGTCGACACCTTCGTCGCGGTGCAGCCGGGCCACCAGTCCGCCGATCTGCGCACCGAGGACCGCCGCCAGGGGCGCCGGTTGCGGCTCGACCAGCACGACGTCAACTCCGAGTCCACGCAGACTGGCCGCTACCTCGCAACCGATGAATCCGGCGCCGACCACCACGGCGCGGTGCGCTTCCGACGCGTGTCGGCGCAGGGCCAGACTCTCGTCGAACGAGCGCAGCATCCGGATGCCCTCGAGGTCGGGAAACGTCGGAATGCGCCGTGGCACCAGGCCTGTCGCGATGACGAGTTCGTCATAGCCGAGCGTTGATCCGTCGTCGAGCGTCACGGTCTGAGCCTCGGTGTCGATGCCGGTGGCCGCCGAACCGAGTCGCAAGGTGATGTTCTGCTCGTCGTAGAACTCGCGCGGCTTGAGCGTCACGTCGTCGACTTCGCTGCGCAGCACCTCCTTGGACAGCGGAGGCCGGTCATACGGCAGGTGAACCTCGTCGCTGACGATGGTGATCGGACCGGTGAATTCGGCCCGGCGCAATTGCTCGGCAGTCCGGGTCGCGGCGAGTCCTCCGCCGACGATCAGAATTCCGTTGTCGCCAGAGCTAGTGGTCATTTGGAGTTCATACACGATTGCAGAGGCCGACGGTCGTTCACCCCTGTGCGCGTGACCGGTCGATCAGATTCGACAACACGACGATGCTCTCGCTGCGCTCGACGGCCGCGCTGGTGCGAATCCGTTCCAGCGCGTCCTCGAGATGCGGCATGTCGCGCGCCAGCACCCGCAACATGGCGTCGGCGGTGCCGGTTACCGTTGCGGCGCTGACGACTTCGGGAATGTCGACCCACGCGCGCCGCAATTCGCTTGGCGAGATCCGCCCGTGGCAGAAAACCTGGACATAGGCCTCGGTCTTCCAGCCCACCGCATTCCGGTCGATGACGGTGGTGAATCCGCGGATCACCCCGTTGTCGAGCATCCGGTCGACGCGCCGCTTGACCGCCGGTGCCGACAACCTCACCCGTTCACCGATTTCGGCGAACGTCGCCCGGGCATGCAGAGCGAGTTCGGCCAGAATCTGCTCGTCGATGTCATCTAAACGCGCCATCACCCCTCCAAGCACAATAGATAGTCGTATTATGCCATTTCACGCAATAAATACAGTGTATAGAAGCAACAGCTATTAATGAGTTGTGCGCCGGGGTCCCATACCGTTGATTTATGACGACCTTCGCCGATTCCGGGACGGAAACGTGCCGTCAGACCACCGAACGCAAGGCCACCGTTCGGCACTATGTGATGACGCCGCCGCGGTTTTTCTCGGTCGACTACGTAATCAATCCGTGGATGGACGCCACGACTCCGGTCGACGCCCGCGTTGCATTGGCCCAATGGCGGCAGTTGCACGACGTCTACGTGGAGTTGGGACACTCCGTCGATCTGGTCGATCCGGTACCCGGTCTGCCCGACATGGTGTACGCGGCCAATGGTGGTTTGATCATCGACGGCACGGCTGCGGTGGCACGCTTCAAATACGCTGAGCGCAAACCGGAGTCGGTGGCCTACCGCGCGTGGCTGGAGTCGCACGGTTACCAGCCACGCCAGACTCGACACGTCAACGAAGGCCAGGGCGACCTGCTGCCGGTGGGTAAGGACATCCTGGCGGGATACGGTTTTCGAACCGACTTGCGGGCGCACGGCGAAATCGCCGGGATCTTCGACCGGCGGGTCATCAGCCTCGAACTGGTCGACCCCCGCTTCTACCATCTCGACACCGCGCTGACCGTGCTCGACGACACGACCATCGCGTACTACCCGCCGGCCTTCAGCTACGTCTCCCGAGCGCACTTGGAAACCCTGTTCCCGAAAGCGATCGTGGTGGACACTGCCGACGCCTATGCTTTCGGTCTGAACGCCGTCTCGGATGGTCGCCACGTGATACATCCGGCCGCCGCAGTCGGCTTCGCACGGCAGTTGGCTGAAGCGGGCTTCGAACCGATCGGTGTCGAGATGCCGGAGTTGCTCAAGGGTGGTGGATCCGTCAAATGCTGCACGCTGGAGGTGTATTCGTGACACGCGCCGGCGACGATCGACAGGGCAGTGCGATCAGAAAGGGCCAGGAGGAGCGGCGCTCATGACAACCGCGGAAACCTCTATCGGTCGGGGTCACTTGACCGAGTCGGCGATCGCAGTCGACGAGCGCTATGCCGCGCACAACTATTCGCCATTGCCGGTGGTCGCCGCCAGCGCCGAGGGCTGTTGGATCACCGACGTTGAAGGAGATCGCTACCTGGACTGCCTGGCCGCCTATTCGGCAGTGAACTTCGGGCACCGCAACCCTGAGATCACCGCGACCGCCCACGCCCAGCTCGACCTCGTCACTCTGGTCAGTCGCGCCTTTCACGCCGAACCCCTGGGCCGGTTTTGCGCGGCGCTGGCGACATTGTGCGGCAAGGACATGGTGCTGCCGATGAACAGCGGCGCCGAAGCAGTCGAGAGCGCGCTCAAAGTGGCGCGCAAGTGGGGCACCGACGTCAAAGGCGTGCCCACCGACCGAGCCAATATCGTTGTCGCCGACAACAACTTCCACGGCCGGACCATCAGCATCGTCAGCTTCTCCTCGGACCAGACGGCGCGCGCCGGCTTCGGGCCCTTCACGCCCGGCTTTCGTTCGGTGCCGTTCGGGGACGTCGATGCGCTGGCCGATGCGATCGACGAGCACACTGTCGCGGTCTTGCTCGAACCCATCCAAGGTGAGGCGGGCGTGATCGTGCCGCCGGATCACTACCTACCGGCAGTGCGTGAAATCTGCTCAGCCCGAGACGTTCTCATGATCGTCGATGAAATCCAGTCCGGCCTGGCCCGCACCGGACGGACGTTCGCCTGCGACCACTGGGATGTGGTGCCCGACATCTATCTGCTCGGCAAGGCGCTGGGCGGCGGGATCGTGCCGCTGTCCGCGGTGGTGGCCGACCGCGACATTCTCGGGGTGTTGCATCCAGGCGAGCACGGATCGACGTTCGGCGGTAACCCGTTTGCCGCCGCGATCGGCAACACCGTGGTGTCGATGCTGGCTCGCGGCGAGTTCCAGGAGCGCGCGACGCATCTGGGGGAACAACTGCATTGGCGGCTGCGAGCACTGATCGGCCAAGGCGTGCTCGCCGTGCGGGGACGCGGACTCTGGGCCGGCATCGACATCGACCCGGCCCTCGGAACCGGCAAGCAACTCAGCCTGCGACTGGCCGAGCACGGCGTCCTGGTCAAGGACACGCACGGGTCGACGATCCGGCTTGCACCGCCCCTGGTGATCACGGCGGCGGAAGTCGATTGGGCCGTCGAGCGATTCGCCGAGACCCTGGCCGAGCTGGCGGGTTAGTACTTCAGCACACCTTTGTCGACCGGGATCTGTGCTCCGGTCAGCGTGCCGGAGCCGTCACCGGCGAGCCACGCCACGACGTCGGATACTTCGGCGGCGCCCATGAACCCATTGGGCTGCAGCAGCATTGGACCGAAGCTGTGGATGTAGTGCGGATGCTTGCCGAACACTTGCATCATCAGCTCCGGCTCGATCATTGGCGTCTCGACCGAGTAGGGATGGATCGAGTTGACCCGGATGTTGTACTCGCTCAGCTCGATTGCCAGTGAATTGGTCAAACCGGTGAGCCCATGCTTGGACGCCGAGTAGTGCCCGTTACCGGGAGTGGCCTTCAGCCCAGCCGACGAGCTGACCACCACGATGGACCCGCCGTTGCCGGCTTCGATCATCGCGGGAATCGCCGCGCGCAGGGTGTGGAACGTGCCGGTCAAGTTGACGTCGATCACGGTATTCCACTGCTCGTCGGACAACTCCCAGATCCGTCCCCAACTGAGCACCCCCGCGTTGGCGATCAGGATGTCGAGACGGCCGAATTGTTCGACGCCGTCGGCCACCAACTGGCGCAGCGCGGCGTCGTCGCGAATGTCGACCTGGCGGGCCAGGATCTTGCGCCCCTCGGCTTCGACCGCCCGGACCGTCTCCGCCAAGTCCTCCGGGGTCGCCGCGGGATAGGTGATGCTGTCGGACACCGTCGCGCAGATGTCCAAGGCGATGATGTCCGCTCCCTCGCGAGCCAGCCGGGCCGCGTGGGCGCGCCCCTGCCCGCGCGCGGCGCCGGTGATGAATGCCACCCGTCCCTGCAAAGCTCCCGACGTGCCCGACACCCGCAGCCCCTTTCGCCGACTGCCGATCAGGCTAGCAGCGAAACTGAAACGTGTTCTAATCGCCCGCCCGACGATGCGGAGCGCGAAGCGCGATGAGGTGGACGCGGGCCATCGAGCCGTCGCCGCTCAGAGGTCGGCGATGATTTTCTGCCGAGCCGCGGCGTACTCGTCCGCCGAGATCGCTCCGGTGGAGTGTAATTTTTCCAGCTCATCGAGCCGCTGGCTCGTCGACGCCTGGGCGGGCGCAGCTACCCCACCGGCGCCCGCAGGCATGGGCTGCGCGGCCGCCGCCCGCCGGACCACCGCCATGATCTGCTGGCGAACCGCCGGGTAATTGCGGATGTCGACGGTGCCGGCGATCGGCAGATTGTTGGCTTTGTAGATCTGCAAGATCTCCATCAGCGGTCCGGCCTGTCCGCTCAGATCGTAGGTCTGGTGGTCCTCGGTGCTGGTGAACTGTGCGGGCACCACGCCGGCGATCAATGCGCTTGCTTGCCAATCGATCTCGTATTCATGCGTGTTGGGGTCGACGAGCACGACGAGTGTGCGGGCGGTGACGATGGCCTGCTGGGAGAAGCCGACGGTCACCCGCTTCTGATCGTTGAAATCCACGCCGGGCCCGGTGATGCGTAAGTCCAGCTTGATCACCGGGTGATCGTTGATCCGCATGCCGGTCTCCGTCAGACCTTGGATCTGCCCCATCGCCAGCACGCCGGTCTGCGCAAGGGCGGCGCTCTTGGCCGAGGACCGCGCGCCGCGGTTGGCCAGCCAGACCGCGACCAGCACATCGGCAACCGTGATGAACAGACCGGCCCACAGCAGCCACGACGTGCTCTGCTGGATCGTCGAGGAGATCGAGGAGTCGACGGAATCGAACTGACCACCCATCAGGCCGGGCAATACGAAGTAGGTGATGAGGAAGATCGGCCCCACCAGACCACCGCAGATCAGAACGAAGAGTTGAGCTTTGAGATAGCGCGCAAGCATGGTTGCTCCAGGTGTCGACAGGATCGATGACGCGGGACAACGTATCGCTATTAGGCCAGAGCATACTGGGTAAAAGCGAGACGGCGCCCACCCTTTCGGGTGAGCGCCGTTGTGCTGTACGAACTTATTTGATGATCTTGGTGACCCGGCCGGCGCCGACGGTGCGGCCACCTTCACGGATCGCGAACCGCAGACCGTCGTCCATGGCGACGGGCTGGATCAGCTTCACGACGATCTCGGTGTTGTCACCGGGCATCACCATCTCGGTGCCCTCCGGCAGCGTCACCACGCCGGTCACGTCGGTGGTGCGGAAGTAGAACTGCGGACGGTAGTTGTTGAAGAACGGCGTGTGCCGGCCGCCCTCGTCCTTGGACAGGATGTAGACGCTGCCCTCGAAGTCGGTGTGCGGCGTGGTGGTGCCGGGCTTCACGACGACCTGACCGCGCTCGACGTCCTCACGCTTGATACCACGCAGCAGCAGTCCGACGTTGTCGCCGGCCTGTCCCTGGTCGAGCAGCTTGCGGAACATCTCCACACCGGTGACCGTGGTCTTGGCGCTGGTTGTCTTGATGCCGACGATCTCGACCTCTTCGTTGACGTTGATCACGCCACGCTCGACACGGCCGGTCACCACGGTGCCACGACCGGTGATGGTGAACACGTCCTCGACGGGCATCAGGAACGGCATCGCGATCTCGCGGACCGGATCCGGGATCGACTCGTCGACCGCGTCCATCAGCTTCTCCACCGACTCGACCCACTTCGGGTCGCCCTCGAGCGCCTTGAGCGCAGAAACCTGGATCACCGGGGCGTCCTCGTCGAACTCCTGGGCGGCCAGCAGCTCGCGGACCTCCAGCTCGACGAGCTCCAGCAGCTCCTCGTCGTCGACCATGTCGGCCTTGTTCAGCGCGACCAGGATGTAGGGCACGCCGACCTGGCGGGCCAACAGCACGTGCTCGCGAGTCTGCGGCATCGGGCCATCGGTAGCGGCGACCACCAGGATCGCGCCGTCCATCTGGGCGGCACCGGTGATCATGTTCTTGATGTAGTCAGCGTGACCCGGGGCGTCGACGTGTGCATAGTGACGCTTCTCGGTCTGGTACTCCACGTGGGAGATGTTGATCGTGATACCGCGCTGACGCTCTTCGGGCGCGTTGTCGATCTGATCGAACGCACGCGACTCGTTGAGTGTCGGGTACTTGTCATGCAGAACTTTGGTGATAGCCGCGGTCAACGTGGTCTTGCCGTGGTCAACGTGACCGATGGTGCCGATGTTGACGTGCGGCTTCGTCCGCTCGAACTTCGCCTTCGCCACTTCTGTGTCCTCCTGGACTAGTTGGTGCTTGTTAAAGCAGTGTTGTTATTTCCGTTGTGCCGCGGTAGTGACCGGGCAAGGTTACTCCGTCGCCGCCGAACCCATTACTCGGCTCCTCATTCGTGAGCGTCGCTCACTCGCCGTCGCCTTCGGCCGCTCACTCGCCGGTCGCCTTGGCGATGATTTCCTTCGACACGTTCGCCGGAACCTCAGCGTACGAGTCGAACACCATGGAGTAGTTCGCCCGGCCCTGGGTCTTCGACCGCAGGTCGCCGACGTAGCCGAACATCTCCGACAGCGGCACGTGGGCTCTGACCACGCGCGCGCCGCTCCGCTCCTCCATGGCCTGGATCTGGCCACGGCGGGAGTTCAGGTCGCCGATCACGTCACCCATGTAGTCCTCGGGCGTGGTGACCTCGACAGCCATGATGGGTTCCAGAATGACCGGCTGTGCTTGCGCGGCAGCCTTTTTCATCACCTGTGAACCGGCGATCTTGAACGCCATCTCGGACGAGTCGACGTCGTGGTAAGCGCCGTCGAGCAGCGTCAGCTTGACGTTCACCAGCGGGTAGCCGGCGAGCACGCCGTACTGCATGGCGTCTTGGGCTCCGGCGTCCACCGACGGGATGTACTCCCGGGGGATACGGCCACCGGTGACCTTGTTGTCGAACTCGTAGGTCGCGCCGTCCTCACCGCTGAACGGCTCGAGGCTGACGAGGACCTTGGCGAACTGGCCCGAGCCACCGGTCTGCTTCTTGTGGGTGAACTCGACCTTCTCGACCTTGCGCTTGATGGTCTCCTTATAGGCGACCTGCGGCTTGCCGACGTTGGCCTCGACCTTGAACTCGCGACGCATCCGGTCCACCAGGATGTCCAGGTGCAACTCGCCCATGCCGCCGATCACGGTCTGGCCGGTCTCGTTGTCCTGGTGCACCTTGAAGGTGGGATCCTCTTCGGCGAGCTTCTGGATGGAGAGGCTCAGCTTCTCCTGGTCGCTCTTGGTCTTGGGCTCGATGGCAACCTCGATGACCGGGGCCGGGAACGTCATCGACTCCAACACGATCTGGTTGTTGGGGTCGCACAGGGTGTCGCCGGTGGTGGTGTCCTTCAGCCCGATCACCGCGTAGATGTGACCTGCTGCGGCGGTCTCCACCGGGTTCTCCTTGTTGGAGTGCATCTGGAACAGCTTGCCCAGCCGCTCCTTCTTACCCTTGGTGGCGTTGATGACCTGGCTACCGGAGTCGACCTTGCCGGAGTACACCCGGACGTAGGTCAGCTTGCCGAAGAACGGGTGAGTGGCGACCTTGAACGCCAGCGCGGAGAACGGCTCGTCGGTCGACGGCTTGCGCGTGATCAAGACGTCTTCCTTGCCGGGCGCGTGGCCTTCGGCAGGCGGCACGTCCAGCGGCGACGGCAGGTAGTCGATGACCGCGTCCAGCATCGGCTGCACGCCTTTGTTCTTGAACGCGCTACCGCACAGCACCAGGTAGGCCTCGGAGCTGATGGTGAGCTTGCGCAGGGCGCCCTTGACCTCGTCGACCGTCAGTTCCTCGCCGCCGAAGTGCTTCTCCAGCAACGTTTCGTCGGTCTCGGCGACAGCCTCGAGCAGCTTGTTGCGGTACTCGTCGGCCTTGTCCTGCAGTTCAGCCGGAATGTCGATGGTCTCGTAGGTCTCGCCGAGCTGCGTCTCGCCCCGCCACACCTTGGCCTTCATCTCGACCAGGTCGATGATGCCCTCGAAGTCGCCCTCGGAGCCGACGGGCAGCTGGATCGGGATGACGTTGGCGCCGAGGCGGTCTTCCATCGTCTTCACCGAGAAGTAAAAGTCGGCGCCGACCTTGTCCATCTTGTTGACGAAGCAGATGCGCGGAACGTCGTACTTGTCGGCCTGCCGCCAGACCTGCTCGGACTGCGGCTCGACACCTTCCTTGCCGTCGAACACGGCTACGGCGCCGTCCAGCACGCGCAGGCTGCGCTCCACCTCGACGGTGAAGTCGACGTGCCCGGGGGTGTCGATGATGTTGATCTGGTTGTCGTTCCAGAAGCAGGTGGTTGCCGCGGAGGTGATGGTGATCCCCCGCTCCTGCTCCTGCTCCATCCAGTCCATGGTGGCGGCGCCGTCGTGCACCTCACCGATCTTGTAGCTGATACCGGTGTAGTAGAGGATGCGCTCGGTCGTCGTCGTCTTGCCGGCGTCGATGTGCGCCATGATGCCGATGTTGCGGACCTTCGTGAGGTCGGTCAGCACGTCCTTCTGTGCCACGGGAGTCTTCCCACTCTTTCGATTGCGTAGTTACTTCGCTGTCTGCGCTCACGCGGCTCCGCCAGGCGGAGCCGATTCGGCTCCTACCAGCGGTAGTGCGCGAAGGCGCGGTTTGCCTCGGCCATCTTGTGGACGTCTTCACGTCGCTTGACCGCGGCGCCCAGACCATTGCTGGCGTCCAGCAGCTCGTTCGCCAGTCGCTCGACCATGGTCTTCTCGCGGCGCTGCTTGGAGAAGCTGACCAGCCAGCGCAGAGCCAGCGTCGTCGACCGCTCCGGACGCACCTCGACCGGCACCTGGTAGGTAGCGCCACCGACACGGCGGCTGCGCACCTCGAGGGCGGGCTTCACGTTGTCCATTGCGCGCTTGAGCGTGATCACCGGGTCAGTGCCGGTCTTGTCGCGGGCTTGTTCGAGCGCACCATAAACAATGCGTTCGGCCAGCGATTTCTTCCCGTCGAGCAGAACTTTGTTGACCAACTGGGTGACCAACTGCGACCCGTAGACCGGGTCGTTGACCAGTGGCCGCTTCGGTGCGGGCCCCTTGCGCGGCATTAGCTCTTCTCCTTCTTGGCGCCGTAGCGGCTGCGGGCCTGCTTGCGGGATTTGACACCCTGGGTGTCCAGCGAGCCGCGGATGATCTTGTACCGCACACCGGGGAGGTCCTTCACACGACCACCACGCACCAACACCATCGAGTGCTCCTGCAGGTTGTGGCCCTCGCCCGGGATGTAGGCGGTGACCTCGATCCCCGTGGTCAGCTTGACGCGCGCGACCTTCCGGAGCGCCGAGTTCGGCTTCTTCGGCGTCGTGGTGTACACGCGGGTGCACACCCCGCGGCGCTGCGGGCTGCCCTTGAGGGCCGCGGTCTTGACCTTCGCGACCTTGTCACGGCGACCCTTGCGGACCAGCTGCTGAATGGTTGGCATCTACCGGCTTTCTACTTCGTTCTTGCGTTGCTGCTTGTTACTAGTTCTTTTAAGTCTCTGTAGTGCAGTTATGCCCTTTTGCGGTCCCCCGCGGCCGGGTGTGTCGCACGCGCCCGCGGCGGAATCGATCCGTTGCGTAGTTGGCATGCGAATTGGCCCGGCGTGCGCGTCTTAGGGTGAAGCGCCTAAAACCGCCAGGCACGAGGCTCCACAATACCCGCCGCTAGTCGGGCAGGTCAAAGCGACGACGTCGGCGTCCGATGCGCCAACTTACCGGGCGACGTCAGAGGGCGTCACGAGCGGCAGATCCGCTGCGCAGCTCCATGCCCGCAGCCAGGCGCAGAACCATGTCGGAGAACACCGAGTCGGTGTCGATCTCGTCCATCACGCCGGTCATCTCCAGCAGCACAAAACCATGCATGGCCGACCAGAACTCAAGTGCCGCATAGAAAGCCTGCTCCAGATCGAGCCCGTAGGACGACAACACCGCGATCACCGGCGTGGCGGCAGCGCGGGTGGCGGCGGTGTACTCGGGATCGTCGCCGACCCCGAGCGGCATCCGGGTGAATGCCGAGTACCGGCCGGGGTGGTGATGGGCGTAGCTGCGATAGGCGCTGGCCATCACCAGCACCGCGTCGTCACGCTCACGGCCCTCACCGACCCGGTTGAGCATCAGGATGATGTCGTCGATGACCCGGATCCGCACCGTGCGGCGCAGGTCTTCCAGGCTGTCGACGTGGTTGTACAGGGACGGGCCTTTGGTTCCGAGCTGCGTCGCCAGCGCGTTGATGGTCAGGGCGTCCCAGCCCTCGCGGTCCAAGAAGGTCAGCGCGGCGTTGACGATGATCTCGCGGCTGAGTCTGGCCCCGCGCACCCCGGACTTCACCCCGCCCGAGCGGCCGGCCGATGACGCCGGCTCAGCTGGCATGGCGATCGCCCTTCGGTTGCGTTCACCGGTTTTGCCTACGGACTGTTGTTCGCGCTTCCCCGGAACGAAGAACTCTAGTCTGCCGGTGATACGAACACGTAGGCTCTTTTCCAGCAGATCGCGCGCCATGGCGAGAGGAACCCGCGATGAATTGGTCGATCCCCTGCCGAGCCGTGGCCGCCAGCGCAATCGCAATCGCTTTCACCTCCGCCGCCGGTGCGCCGAGCGGGCACGCCAAGAACGGCGACACCCACATCACCGGCGAAGGCATCGAGCAGACCATCGACTGCAACGGCGCGACGCTGTTGGTCGACGGCACCAGGAACACCGTCAACGCGCTGGGAACATGCTGGGCGATATCGGTCATGGGTACGGGCCACACGATCGTGGCCGACAACGTCATCCACGACATCACCGTCTACGGCTCCAGTGAGTCGGTCTTCTACAAGAACGGCGACCCGATCGTCTGGGACCGCGGCCGCGAACTCGGCATGACCAACCGCGTCAGCCACGTGGGGAGTTAACCGAGTGCGGTCCAACAACTCTCGTACCCTGGCGGTGCTGGCCGGCCTGACGCTGTCCACGGCAGCGGTGTTCGGGGTGGCCGGTTGTGGACAGAACCACAACGGCAACGCTCCGTCGAGCGGGTCTTCGTCGACACCGGCGCCTTCGACCAGCAGCACGGGTGCCCAGTTCGACATCGGCAACACGATCAACTACGTATCGACCGGCACGACAACCACTCTCGACTGCGGCGACGGCAAGTCGCTCAACGTGGGCGGGTTCAACAACACGCTGACGGTCCGGGGTACCTGCGGCACGGTGAGCATCGGCGGCGGAGACAACAAGATCACCGTCGACAAGATCGACAAGAACATCAACGTCGTTGGCTCCCATAATGCGATCAGCTATAAGGACGGCGAGCCCAAAGTGGAAAACCTTGGCAGCGGCAACACCATCAACAAGGCCGGATAGTATTACACGGCAATGCTTTTCGACATTCTGATCAGTGGTGGCGGGATCGCCGGACCCAGCCTGGCCTACTGGCTCACCAGGCAGGGCCACGCGGTGACGATCATCGAGCAGGCGCACGAACTGCGCACCGGCGGGCAAGCCGTCGACTTTCGCGGCCCCGCCCTGACGGTGCTGGAGAAGATGGGCCTGCTCGAGAAGGTACGAGCGGGCGCCACGGAGATGGGTCCGCTGGTGCTGGTCGACGGCCGCGGCAGGGAAGTCGGCCGGTTGCCCGCCGAAGTCATCAGCGGCGAGGTCGAGATTCACTGGGGCACATTGAACCGCATCCTGTACGAAGCCGTGCGTGACGACGTCAGTTACCGCTTCGGCGTTCGCATTACGGCAATCGACGACGACGGCCAGCGGGTCAAGGCGACCTTCAGTGACAGCTCAACAGGTCACTACGACCTCGTGATCGGGGCGGACGGTCTGCACTCTGGCATGCGCAGACTGGTGTTCGGCCCAGAGGACCGCTACGTCACGCCGTTGGGCCAGTGTTTCGGGTTCTTCGACATCGAAAACCGCCTGGGGATGGACCATTGCGGCATCGCGTACATCGACGCCGGTCGAACCGCGGTGTTGCAGGCCATCGATCCCGGCCAGCCGGCGCGGGCAAGCCTGTTTCTCAACGACCCTCAGGTCGACTTCGACTATCGCGACACCGAAGGCAACAAGCGACTGTTCGCGCAGCGATATGCGGGGATGGGGTGGGAGGTTCCGCGCATCCTCGACGGTCTCGCCGAGGCCCCCGAGGTGTACTTCGATTCGATCGCGCAGGTGCATCTGGACTCGTATGCGCGCGGACGAGTGTGCCTGACCGGCGACGCGGCCTGGTGCGCCTCACCGCGTTCGGGCATGGGAACCACCCTGGCGATGGTCGGCTCGTACCTGTTGGCCCACGAAATACACGCGGCAGCAGGCGATTACACCTCGGCGTTCGACCGGTATCAACGACTGATGGCGCCCTACGTCGCGCGCTGCCAGAAACTCGCCATCGACGCGCTCAAGACCGACCGGTTCTCGTCGGGCTGGCGTGCCACGCTACGAAATGTCGCGCTCCGGATGCTGCGCATCCCGCTGGTCAGCAGACTGGTGGCCCGCCAGTCGCTCGCGGTTGCGCGGTCGTTCACGCTGCCGGATTACTGAGCGGCTGCGCCGTGTCGTCCGGCGCCGGCCGCGAAACGCCCGGCGCCTTCCAGTGCTTCGGCGGATACCCTTGAGATGCTGGCGAATTCGTGATCGAGCGCCTCGGTTTCAGGCAGACCCCACTGCTGTAAGGCCGAGAGCCGGTCTGATCTCATACACTGCTGGGGCAGCGCCGCCAGCTCAGCGGCCAGCTGCTCGGCGGCTTCACGGGCGTGGCCCTTGGGTACCACCCGGTTGGCCAGTCCGATCGCCAGCGCTTCGGTCGCGTCGACCGCGCGCCCGGTGAGGATCATGTCCATCGCCCGACTCTGCCCGATCAACCGGGGCAGCCGGACCGTGCCACCGTCGATCAGGGGCACCCCCCAGCGACGGCAGTAGACCCCGAACACAGCGTCCTCTTCGGCGACCCGCAGGTCGCACCAGACCGCCAATTCCAGGCCGCCGGCGACCGCGTGGCCGCTGACCGCGGCAATCACCGGTTTCGACAACACCATGCGACTCGGCCCCATCGGACCGGGGCCGGTCCGATGCACCGCGTTGGCGTCCGGCGTGCCGAATGCTTTCAAATCCGCGCCCGCACAGAAGGTTCCGTGGTCACCCCAGAGCACTGCCACGGATGCGGAGTCATCGCGATCGAATTCGTCGAACGCCTCGAATAGTGCGGCCGCGGTCGGGCCGTTGACGGCATTGCGCGCCTCAGGTCGGTTGATGATGACGGTGGTCACCGGACCCTGGCGTTCTACTCGAACCGGATCGCTCATGTCGCCTCCACTAGTCGGATGTCGTCGCGCCGCGCGAGCAGTTCGGCGGCAAAGTCGTTGTATGCGGCCCGCAGTCGCGTACCCGGCCAGTTCGCCGGCAGTAACTCCTCGGGCAGCACCGGATCGGTCAGCAGGTGACGCACCATTCCGGCGGCTGTCACGAACCGGTCGGGCACGTCGGTCGCATCGGCCATGTCGTCGAGGAGCCGTTGACCGGTGTCCGCCCACGACGGTAGGTCCCACAATTGGCCGGCCAGCTCGGCGGGGTGGTCGTCATGCGCCTGCACGATCCGCACCCGATCGCGGATGTCGGATTCCAGCTCGAGCCCGAGGTTGTCCGGCCGCATCCAGACGCCTTCGCGGAGTTCGGCGAAACGCTTGTGGTACAGCGTAGTTCGCAATACTGCCCGAGTGCGGGCATCGGTCCCGACGCTGGTGACGATCAAGGTTGTCCAGCTCCCGCGCCAAGGCCGCAGTTGGGGCCGCATCGAGTCGTCCTGCCGGCGCTGGCGGGCCAGCAGGCGGTCTGACAGCCGATAGCCGTCGGCGGAGCGAACCAGGTCACCGGCGCTGACCATTCGGGTCAGCGCGACTCGCAGCGTGGCCTCCTTGATGTCGAAGTCTCCGGTGAGCCGGATCAAGTCGGCGGCGCTGGCCCACGCGGGATGCGCACCGAGCATCACGCTCAGCACCACCGACCGAGCGGTCATGCGGGCCAGCGACTTTGGCATGGGGTCAGACCTGCGAGGCTCGGCGGCCGGAATCACCGAACGGTTCGTCGCGGTGCTTGACCGCCTCGCGGAAGCCGTGTTCGACCGCGTCGGCGACGAATGCGTGACCCTCGGGCGTGTGCCGGGCAACGCCGTCGAACACGGTGCTCACCATCCTGCTGGTGGCCACGCCCTGTTGCAGCAGAGCCGAATTCAGCGCGAGCTTGACCATGATCAGCTGGTTGACCGGGACCGCGGCGATCCGCTCCACCAAGCGCTCGGTGCGCTCGTCGAGGTCCTTGGGATCCGGCGCCTCGACGGCCAGGCCCCACTCCGCGGCCTGTGCGCCGGTGATGCAGTCCCCGGTCAGCAGAAGGCGTTTGGCGCGCTGGTCGCCCAACCGGTGCGCCCACATCCCGGCCGCCGGCACACCCCAGACACGGGTCGGCGGATAGCCGATCTTGGCATCCGACGCGGCGATCACCTGGTCGGCGTGCAACGCGATGTCGGTGCCGCCGGCCACGCAGTAACCGTGAATCTTGACGACCGTCGGTTTGTCCGCGTACAGCAGGCTGGAAAAGCCTCGGACGAATCGACTCATCATCTGGTAGTCGACCATCGGATCCCACGGCTGGTTCGGTAAGTGGTTGACCGCCTGGGTTTTACCGTCCAGCGATGTGCCGTGGTACGCGCCGGTGCCGCCCGCCGAGCCGGTGCGGTCGGCGTAAGCACTCAGGTCGAAACCCGCGCAGAACCCCTCACCGCGACCCGAGACCAGGATGACGTGGACGTTGGGGTCCAGGTCGGCGCGTTCCACCAGAGCCGAGAGTTCCAGCGGGGTGTCGGCGATGATCGCGTTGCCCTTGTCGGGCCGGTTGAAGGTGATTCGCGCAACCCGGTCGGTGACCTCATAGGTCATCGTCTTCAAGTTGTCGAAATCGACCGGCCTGATCGCGTGTGTCATCCCTTGACTAGAGCACGCTCGATGATCGGCGCGAGATCCAGCCCGGCGGGCATGGTCCCAAAGGCGCCGCCCCACTGGCCCTCCAGCCGGGTGGCCAGGAACGCCTCGGCCACCGCCGGGTGCCCATGCCGCACCAGGAGCGAACCCTGCAGCGCCAGGCAGATGTCCTCGGCGACCTTGCGAGCCCGGTACTGAATCGTCTCCAGGTCGCCCAGCTGCGGGCGCAGTCGCTCGGCGTGGCGATCCAACCGGGCATCCTGGCCCGCGCTCTTGGCCAGCTCGGCGAACAGCACCTCGATACATTCGGGTCGGGTTGCCATGGCGCGCAACGTGTCCAGCGCACTGACGTTGCCCGAGCCTTCCCAGATTCCCATCAGCGGGGCCTCGCGGTACAACCGCGGCATGCCGGACTCCTCGACATAGCCGTTGCCGCCCAGGCACTCCATGGCTTCGGCGGCATGCGGGGTGGCGCGCTTGCACACCCAGTACTTGCTGGCGGCCAACCCGATACGGCGAAGCAGGCTCTCGGTCTCGTCGCCACGCACCGCGTGGTCGGTGGCACCGGCCATCCGCATCGCGACCATGGTGGCGGCCTCAGCCTCGACAGCCAGGTCGGCCAGCACGTTACGCATCAGCGGCTGGTCGATCAGATACTCGCCAAAGGCCTTGCGGTGCTGGGCGTGGTGCACGGCTTGGGTCAGCCCGGTCCGCATGCTGGTGGCACTACCCAGTGTGCAATCCAGCCGGGTGAGGTTGACCATCTCGATGATGGTCGGCACGCCGCGGCCTTCCTCGCCGACCAGCCACGCGGTCGCGCCGTCGTACTCGACCTCACTGGACGCGTTGGCGTTGTTACCGAGCTTGTCCTTGAGGCGCTGCAAGCGCATCCGGTTGAGGCTGCCGTCGGGCAGCACGCGCGGCAGGAAGAAGCAGGACAACCCGCCCGGTGCCTGCGCGAGCACCAGGAAGATGTCGCACATCGGCGCTGAGGTGAACCATTTGTGGCCGGTCAGCCGGTAGGTCCCGTCGCCGTTGGGTACGGCCTCGGTGTTCCCGGCGCGGACGTCGGAGCCACCCTGTTTCTCGGTCATCGACATGCCCGCAGTGATACCGACTTTGGTTGTCGCAAGCTTCATTTCGGGGTCGTACTCGCGGCTGGTCAGCAGCGGCTCGTAGATGGCGGCAAGCTCGGGGTTGAACCGCAGCGCCGGCACGACGGCGTACGTCATCGAAATCGGGCACATGTGGCCGGGTTCGGCGGTCCAGACGCTGGTCTTGGCGGCACGCACCACATGCGAGCCCAGGCGGTCGTCGGCCCAGGGCGCCGCATGCAGCCCGTGCTCGATCGCCACCTGCATCAGCTCGTGATACGCGGGGTCGAACTCGACCTCGTCGATCCGATTGCCGTACCGGTCGTGGGTACGCAGGATCGGCCGGTTGCGCTGGGCCAGCTCGCCCCAGCGTTGGGTCTGGCGGGCGCCGGAGATCGCACCGACCGCGGTCACGTCGTCGAGGCCCCACTGCCCGCCCTCGCGGATCAGCGCCTCGATCAGCACCGGCGACGAGGCCGGGTTGTGCTCCTCCAACGGCGGCACCTGGTTACTGACGACATGGGTATCTGACATGCCGACAATGTTACATTTTTTCTACAACCGCACAAGAGGTGTAATGCTCAGCGGTGGTGGCCCTCGAAAAACTCCCAGAGCTTGTCGGTGGCGAAATCGGGCCAACGGTGTCCGCCGTCGGCGACGGTGATCAGGGCGACGCTGCGACCTTGCGCGCATCCGGCGGTCGACGTGGTGACCTGACCGTCGGTCGTTTCGCTGGGCGGCTGGCATTGATCGACCTTGCGCCACAACGCATTGAGCTCCGGTATCGCCGGACCATCGATATGGGCGAAGCCATGGCCGGGGCCGCCCCCGTACGGAATGTTCGGGTCGGCGGTGCCGTGAACCGCCATCACCGAGATCGGGCGCGGCGACCTACACGGGTCCAGTTGCGTGCCGGCCACCGGTCCGATCGCGGCGAACAGCGTGGTGTCGCAGGCCAATGTGTACGACATGATGCCGCCGTTGCTCATACCGGTGGCATACACCCGCGAGGCGTCGATACCGATGTTCTTGGCGACGTTGGCGACGACCGCGCTGATGAAGGCGACGTCGTCGATGTTGTCCCGGGCGGGCTTGCCGCAGCAGCCTCCGCCGTTGACATTCCATGCCCGCTTCACACCGTCGGGATACACCGCGACGAATTTGGCTGAATCCGCCAATTGGTCCCAGCCGTAAGTTCTTTCGGCTTGCTCGGCGCTGCCGAACCCGCCATGCAGCACCACGACCAGACTTGCCGACGCAGGCAGCCCGGCCGGCTTGTGCAGCCGATAGACGCGGTCGTGGCCGTCCACGCTGATGGTGTGGATGCTTGCGCCGTCGACAAAGCCGGACGGCGGCTTCGGATGAAGGACACCACACCCCGCGAGAACCAAGACGATGCTCAGCAGCATCGCGATCCGATGACGCATCTCAGGCGCTCGTCTTCTCCCGCAGGAAAGCGATGTCGTCTTTGCGGCCCTCTTCGGCCGTCTCGCAGATCACCGGTGCATCCGCGGCCTTGACCACCGCCACCAGCAACTCGGGATCGATCTGTCCGGTGCCGAAATTGGCGTGCCGGTCGCGCCCGGAGCCCGCCGAGTCTTTGGAGTCGTTGCAGTGCACCAGGTCGATGCGGCCGGTGATGGCTTTGATCCGGTCAACCGCGTCGACCAGCCCCTCGCCCGCCGCCCAGGCGTGGCAGGTGTCGAGGCAGAACCCGACGCCGGCGTCGCCGATGTGATCCCACAGCCGGGCGATGGTGTCGAAGTGGCGGGCCATCGCGTGATCGCCGCCGGCGGTGTTCTCCAGGTACACCGGGACTTTCGTCTCCAGCTGGTCGAGCGCCTTGCGCCAGCGCTGGAAACCTTCGTCGAAGTCGTCGTCCTCGGTGACGTGCCCGCCGTGCACGATGACTGCGGCAGCACCGATGTCGGCGGCGGCGTCGCACGTCTGCTGGAGGATCTTGCGTGACGGGATCCGGACCCGGTTGTTCGCCGACGCGACATTGATCAGGTATGGCGCGTGCACGTAGATCGGCAGCGCCGCGGCCTTGAGTTCTGCGGCGTCGTCACGCGGTTTCGGGGCCTTCCAGCTCTGCGGGTTGCCGAGGAAGATCTGCACGACGTCGGCGTTCTCGGCCGCGGCGGTGGCCAGCGGATCCTGCGGGCTGATGTGTGAACCGATAAGCACGTCGGCCAGTCTAGTGAGAGCCGCTGACGGGCTGGCGACTTCTCACCAGTCGCAGCGACAGAGGCCAGTGTCGTTGTGCCCGCCTCCGAGCGAAAACTCCTGAAGCGGCGATCCGTCGCGGCCACTTTTCGCTACGAGGCGGGCACAAAGCCAACCCGTGGACTGTTAGTGATCTGTGTGGCAGAAGTGACAAGGTTATGACTGACTTTCACCGCCCGATAATCCGCCTAAAATCTGGGCCATGGAGCAACTGCGTGTGAATACCGCTGCTCTGCAGGCGATCGCCACCAGCTGGCTCGCCTCTGCTGGCGAACTGACCGAGGGCGAAGTTCCGGCGGTAACCGGCACCGCGGCACAACCCAGCGCAGTGGCCGTCCACGCCGCCCACGTCGACGTAAGTTTCTTCACGGCGGGGCTGGCGTCTCGTATCAAGGTGCGCGCACAGCACGTCGCCGGCGCCAACACCAGGTTCATCGCTAATGAAGTTCACTCGGCCAACGATCTCGCCGCCCTGACCCATTCAACGGCCGTCTAGTCATGGCAGCGGTCGCATCCATTCCGGGCCTTTCGCAGCTGATGGATTGGCCCACAGAACATTTGACGGATGCGGCTGCACACTGGGAAACCGTTGCTGAGCGCAGTTACTGGCTGGCCAATCAGGTCTGCCGCGATGCGTCGTCGGTCGACTGGCAAGGCAACGCCGCGGAAGCGATGAGAACTGTTACTCATTCCGACATGCTGGCCGCCGGATTCGACGTAAATGAAGAAGGGTCGGTCATCGACCGGTCAACGGGCGGATCGGCTGCGCAGCATGCGACCCGTCAAGCGCAGGCGGAGGCGCTTTCCGCCGACATTCGCCAGCGCGCTTCGCAATTGGTCGCCGTCGACCAACAGGTTGTCGGCAAAGTCACTACCGCCGTGGCCGGGATACGCGACACCTTCCCGCAGAGCCCGAATTTCACGGCCGTTGATAACCACACTTTTAAGCAAGATCCGGCTCCACGCGATCCGAATGCTAACCAACCGTGGCGAGATCGGCCGTCTCCGAAAAACGCGCAAGATGTCCAAGATGCGTTGCTACAACTGCAGCGAGGAATCAATAAACCGAATCGGCAGCTGGACACGCCTGAGGAGATGCAAGACTTCTGGGACTGGCTTGCCAAGAATGGCCGTGATCTGCCCTCCCCAGGCAGTGTCACGCGAAAGGCACTTGAGGACGGCACGGAGATCCAGGTGCGGCCCACCAGCGAATCAGGCGGGCCGACGGTCGAGGTAATTTTTCCGGGCGGCGGGAGGGAACGGAAGGTGCACTTACCTTTGTCACCTGTCATCAGCGCTCCGCCGGAGTTGCCACAGCTGGACCACCCTTCGATGACGCCTGCGCTGCCGGGGCCGGGGCATCCGCTTCCGGCTCCGTTGCCACCGACCCAGTTCGCCGACCCGGCTGATCTTCCGCCGTGGTTGCGAGACCCGTCACCACCTGGTTTCACTGTCAGCCCGGTGCAGCAGCCACCTGTCTTCGGCTGGGACCAACCAGACGCACCGCCGGTGCCGAACCAGGCGCCACATGGGAGCGAACAGTCGCCGTGGCCTCAGTTCGGCCACGACCTGGCTGAAGCCGGGAAAAAGACGTTTCAGTGGATCGTCATCGGTGGAATCGTGGTGGGTGGATTGTTAACTGCCGGAGGAAAACTCGCTGTCGGAGGACCGAGCGAAATCGCGCCCGCCCCATGACCGAGTCGTCGCTACCTCCAGAGGCTCAGCTGGTGTCACCGTCATCGCTGGTCGACGTTCTCTTGGAGGACGAAGATATTGAAGAGGTCGGTGCGCTTCGTGGTGAGCAGTTGCCCGAATGGCTGGACCAGTTGCCCATACCCCGTGGCTTTCAACAGGTTGAACTTTCTGACAGACCGACAGTTCCCTTAGCGCGGATGGTGGTTCACGGGCCACGTGATGACGGTGGTTGGGCCGCTGCCGAAACGGTCAGCGTATTTGGCTACACGGGTTGGCCGATATTCGGCGAGGTGTTCCGCCACGCCGGCGACACATTGCGCTCGCTGGGAGCCGTCGACATCAACACCAAAGTGCTGTCGGCACCACACGTGCGGTGGGTTGCAGCCCTGCGCAGTACCGGCACTGCCCGAATTGGCGGCCGCCAAGTGTGGGTACAACAAAGCAACTACGTTGCCGGGTCCGAAGAACGGCACGCAGGCCGGCTTATCGTGCAAAGCATTTTCGTTGACGACTCCCACCTCGCTGAGTTAGTCCCAGAGATTGCGCAGATGAGCGACAACGTTTATCACGGATTTATCGCCGCGATCCGCGGCTAGCCTGGCACGACTCAGTCGTCCGTAGCAACGAGCAAGGCCACTTCGTCGATTCTGCGGTCGATCAACACGAACTCGTGAAAGCCGTCCGTGCGCCAAACCTGACCCCAATCATGTTGCGCAGTCTCGAGCAGGTCGGGCAGCTGGCACCTGCTGGTGGCATTGGCGATCCGCGGGTAGACCTCTCGTTCCATTGCCGCGCGGTCATTGTCGGTCAGTGGCACGGTGTACTCCGCCCAGGTGCGGATCAAGGCTTCTACATCACTCGCCGGCACCGCCTCAAATGTCTCGGGCGCAATGGCTTTCAACCAATACGGCCCGTGGATTATCTCAGCGTCCTTGAATTCCGGGGCCGCATAGCTGTCGCGGTAGCGCACATGACGGATCAACAAAGCCAGAATCGCTTGGTCGTCCAAGTTGGGCGGTAGCGCGAACAGCTTGATCAAAACCCACTGACGACTCGTTCGGAAATTGATGAACACATTGTCCTGAAAGACCAATCGCTCCTCGGCGGGCATGTCGACGTCTGGTTGAGTCATCGCGTGTCACCTCCGTCATACGGCTTCGCGCCGATACCTTCGCCAATTGCCATCTTGCCAAAAGCACACGCGAAATCTCCTTGAGAATCAAGCCAGCCGCACCACCTGATGCCGCGAGTGCGCACCCAGCTTCACACTCGGCGTTGTGTTGTCAAGCGGCTAGTGCAACAGCGGGTTAGGCGGCATGGTTTAGCAGGGCCGCAAGACGTTGGGCTGGGGTGTCGAGATTCAGTGTCGGCCTGGGCCGGCGGTTGAGGGTGTCTTGGATGCGTTTGAGGTCGGCTTTGGTGTGAGTGTTGAGATCGCTGCCTTTTTCGAACCAGAATCTCAAGAGCCGGTTGGTGTTCTCGTTGCTGCCGCGTTGCCACGGCGAGTGTGGATTGCAGAAGTAGACCGGCGCGGCGAGTTCAAGATGGATGCGCCGCCACTGAGCCATTTCGCTGCCGCGATCCCAGGTGATGGTCCGCCGCAGATGTTCGGGTAGCGCGCGCATTGCATCGATCATTGCGGTGGCCACGGTGTCGGCGGTGTGGTTGCCTGGCAGGTGCAGTAGCAGCACAAAGCGGGTGCTGCGCTCGACCAGCGTGCCGATCGCACTGTTGTTGGGCCCCACGATCAGGTCGCCTTCCCAGTGACCCGGCACGGCCCGATCAGTGACCTCAGCCGGGCGGTCGCTAATCCGGAATTCCTCTCCGCTGCTGTAAGCACCCCGCCGATTGTCGATGCTGCCGCGCGGTTTACGTGCAGTCCGTTTGGTGGATAGGCACGTGTGCAAATCAGCGCGCAGGCTGCCACGGGTCTGCACATACAGGCACTTGTAGATCGTCTCGTGGCTCACCCGTAAAAGCCTGTCATCGTGGTGATCACGTGCCAACATCTGCGCGATCAGTTTCGGGCTCCACCCGTCATCCATCCACGCCTCGATGCTGGCGCACACTGGATTATCGGCGAGCTTGAAAGCTTTGGGCCGACGGGCTTTCCGGGCCGCACGGGCATGGGCCATTCGAGCGTGATAGTCGCCGTCAGCGTTGCGGTTTCGCCCGACTTCCCGCCAGATGGTGATCCGGTCACGCCCTATCCGGCGACCGATCTCGGCGTGGCTGAGCCGGGCATCGAGGCCCCGCATGATGACGATGCGCTCATCCAAACTCAGTCGATGTCCCCGGCCACCGGGCAGCGACATGTTTCCTGGATCAGCCAGCCCGCCGCCTCGACCTCCCACCAATCTCATCGCTCCAGCGTGACGCCACCAGATAAACGCAGCTGTCGTCGACACGCCCATCTCCTGCGCCGCTCGCCACAACGGGACGCCCAGACACACCTGATCGAACAAGCTCCAGCGCACAGCCCTCGAATGCGGATATCCACTCGGCATCGCAACCCCTAAAATTTACGGATGTTGCAGTGACCGTATGAATCCACCCGTCGAACGTGCGGCTGGACGCACACTCCGGCAGCGCGGACACGAAAAAGCCCCGAGCCGAAGCCCCGGGGCTTTTTCGTTGTACGCCGATAGCGGGGACTATG
>CAWFRR010000003.1:0-56617 GCA_963818285.1 uncultured Actinomycetota bacterium | reverse complement strand
CTCTCCGAGGGTAGGACTGGTAGGTCGCCGCTTCTCCCAGCGACTGACGATCTCATTGTCGCCAGCGACTCTCGGGTCCGCGCTCAACTCAACTCATCCCTACGCGGGTCTTGCTGAAGCCCACAACGGCGATGTCGCCCGTCGCTACGTCCGAACACGCCTTCAGTAGACGCGGACCCAGCCCTTCGTCCCCCGTTCGTGTTTCTGGAGATGAAAGTCGGGGACCTCCCGTCCCTGGCTAACCCACCGGCAGTCTAATCCAACACCTGTGTAATAGACCTGACTTTGACCCAACTCGGTCAAGCGTCCAGCCGTCTTCGCTGATCAGCCAATACGCCGCAGCGGGCGAAAAGACAACTGGCCGAGCCGATCATTGTTCAGGCCGGCTCGCGCAGCGAGAGGCCGGCAGCACGATAGATCGCATCGATGACGGTCATGTTTTCGACCGCCCCTTCTGGCGTTGTCTTCACCGGCTCACCCCGCAGCACGGCCGCGGCGAAAGCGTCAAGCTGATTTGCGTAGGTGGAATGGCCCGGGAAGTTCTCCACCCGCTTTCCGTGGGTTGATCTGACCGAGAACCGTTGAAATGGGGATCAGCGGGTGCAGCCGCAGCTCGCCGCGGTCGCCAACCACCCTCACAGTGAAACGCGGCAGAGAGGTCGACCACATCGAGCAGTGGACCCGACCGGTGTGGCCGCCGGCAAAGCGCAACTGGGCCGTCATGGTCCGGTCCACCTGGGGGCCGTGTAGCTTCGCCTGCGCCGAAACGACTTCCGGGGTCGAACCGCCGAACCTGCGCACCATGTCGACGGCATAGCATCCGAGGTCCATCAGCGCGCCACCGGCGAGGGGGTAGTTATAGCGGATGTCGGAGAACTTCGGCATCCAGAAGCACCAATGCGCCTCCACCCGCTCCAGCTTGCCCAGCTCGCCCGAGGCGATGATTTCCTCGACGCGCGAAGCACAGGGATGGTAGCGGTAATGGAATGCCTCCATCACGACGCGGTCTGACTTGGCGGCCAGTTCGGCAACCTCGCGGGCCTCGGCGGCATTAGCAGTGAACGGCTTTTCGCACAGCACGTGCTTGCCGGCGGCAATCGCGGCCCGAGTCCACTTGCCGTGCAATGCAATCGGCAACGGGTTGTAGATAGCGTCTAACTCTGGATCAGCGACCAGCGCCTCATAGCTGTCGTGCACCCGGGCGATGCCTTGTTTGGCGGCAAAAGCCTGAGCACGCGACACATCGCGTGCTGCCACCGCGCCCACAATGACCTCGTTGTTTGTCCCGAGCCGGTTTGATGAGCGCCGTCGGTGTGATGCGCGCTGCCCCCAAGATGCCGATCCGCACCGCCAAGCGCCGACCCTGCACTTCTTCGGTTGGGCTAACGCTGTCGGCCTGGACCAAGATCACCCACTCAGTCAAGAGGACGCGCCTCGAATCGAGGCATTATCACACACCTGTCTAACAGGTTGGTATGTTCTCTACTCGGGAGCCTCTGGCTCGTGGCTGGTCAAGCTGCTGACGGAAGGCAGGCTGAAGGTTGTCCTGTTTGTGGCCGGAACCGCGCATCGCCTCATGACTTCTCCGTCAAGGGTGGTGATGGTCTCGAATTACGGCAGTCTGGGCGGAGGGGCCGCAGCCGTATTTCGTGACATCGGCTTGGCGCTCCGCGAGAAGCAACCGGACCTTGATCTGGTCGCCGTCTGCCCGTGGAAGGGCAGCTTGGCAAAGGAATGCGCTCGGCACGGTATGCGGACCAAGATTGCCTTCACACCATGGTGGGGTTTTGCCGAGCGGTCGCGCACGCCGCGCATTGAGGCGCTCATCGGCGCGCTTCCCCGCGGCGCACTTATTCTTCCGGGCATCTTGCAAGCATTATTGCTACTTGCTCGACTGCGTCCGACGATGGTGCTCAGCAACACGATGCTCATTCCTTCGCACGCGATCGCTGCCAAACTGCTGGGCATCCCGCACTACTGGTTGGTCCACGAGTTCGGAAGAGACGATCACCAGCTTGGTTCCTGTTGGGCTATCGCAGGACCGTCCGCCTGATTGGCCGGCTGTCTGAGTCGGTGATCTGCAATTCACAAGCGGTGGAGAAGGCGCTGCTCGCGGTTGATCCAAAGATGAGGACGCGCGTTATCTACCCGGTCATCGACGCCCCACCCGGCACGCCGCCGGAGCGGCAATCGGGCGAGCGCATGCGAGCTGTCTTGTCGGTCGGTTCGCTCAATCCAAGGGACAACACGTCGCAGTCGAGGCTGTCGCTATTGCCCGGAAGGCCGGTGTCGACATCGAGTTGGCACTGGTCGGTGGTGGCAACCACAAACCGGTTCGTGAGCTTGCTCGAAGCCTGGGCGTCGAGGACCTCGTGACCCTGCACGGACCAACCGACGACGTCGGACCCTACTGGTCCGCCGCCCATGTCGGCCTCATCTGCAGCGAATGCTGAGGCGTTCGGCCTCGTCACTGTGGAGGCAATGAGAGCCGGACTACCGGTGTGCGGGACGGACGCGGGTGGCACCCCGGAGATCATCGATCCTGGAGTCAACGGACTGCTGAGTCCTGCCGGGGACGCGAACGCGCTGGCAGCCAACCTGATGACGCTTGAGTCGGACGAGGATCTGCGGCGCGGCATGGCTTTTCGCGCGGCGGAAACGGCGCAGCGCTTCCAACGCGACCACCGTTACGGCGATGCATTTGCCGCCGCTCTAGGCCTTGTTGAAGCGGCGCCGATAACCGCACGGCCTCGTCGCCAATCAGCCAACGCGCCGCAAGCGGGCGAAATCCTCCACGAGATCAGCGGCGGCAGTGACGCTTTCGGCGGGCTTGGTCATCCGCGGGGCAGTTCGCGGGCCCGGGTGAGCGTATTGGGGGGCAAGAATCCGACGCAGGTCCGCCACCAGCGACTTCTCGCTGGTAGTCGAAAAGCGCCGGGCGGTACCCACCTTCAATCGTTTGACCGCAGCTCCAACCAATGGCTGATCGAAGAACGTCCAGAGGACCACCTGCGGGATGCCGGCGCGCAGGGCCGTGGCCGTGGTGCCCGCGCCGCCGTGATGCACGACCGCACGCAACGTCGGAAAGATCGCCTCGTAGTTCATCGCGCTGACCACCTTGACGTGCTCGAACTGGGGGACAGTGCTGAAGTCGCTCCAGCCGGCGCACACCAACGCCCGCTCGCCTAACCGCGCGCAGGCTCCGGCGATCATGGCGAGCGTGTCATCGGCAGATCCGACTGGGATGCTGCCAAAGCCGAAGCAAATGGGCGGCGTCCCCGCGGCAATCCACGACGCGACCTCCTCATCGGCATCCGTTGGCAAGCCCAGCGTCAGCGTGCCGACAAAGGGACGTTGGCCATCCCACTTCGCCCACTCGGCTGCCAGCCCGGGAATGAACATCTTGTCGTACGCCTGGATTTCCAGCGATCCGCGTTCGGCGATCCGTTGCGGCCACGGGCATGTTGCCTCCGCCAGACCGAGCTCACGACGCTGTGAGTCCTCAACCTCCTTCACCGGACCGCCCCACGACATCCGCTCGTAAGCCGTCATTGCCTAGCGGCCCAACCGCGCTGGCAGCACTGGCAGGACGTGGCCGTTGGCCCGCATCGGGAACCAATGCAGCATGGCCAAGGGAAGGTCGTGATACTCCGCGACGTTGGCGGCGAACTGCTCGAAACCCAGGCCAGCGACTATCAGGTCACTCCCGTCGGCCAGCGACGCCAGCGTGGTGGTCACCTCCTTTGTCCAACATTGGGTGACGATCTCCGAAATTTCGCGCCCCATCTTGTCCAGATCCTGGAGCCGCCAGGGGTTGCGGAAGAAACATGTCCAGTAGTCGCGCTGCGCTTCCATAATGATCCGCGAGTCCAGCCCGTACGCGGTCGCCGCAAGCCCCGCCGCCTCGGCGAAGCCAACCAGGTTGGGGGTACTGCCATCTGCACGTCATGCCCGCGGCGCAGCAACTCGCGGCCCACAACGACAGAAGGCTCGACATCGCCCCGCACTCCGTAGCACGGCAGCACAAATTTCATCGCGACCTGGCCTTTCAATTAGACGCACGCATAATATCTGCGACGTCCGGTCTTCACGCCTGTTTCGTGGTCAATAGGCTCGACCGTTCGGCAAATTGGCTCATGAACTTCACGCTGAGGAGCTCGATTGGCTAACGGCGAACTGACTGCACGCGAGGCCGAACGCGTGATGTGGGATGTGATCGTCGTGGGCGCCGGCATGGGCGGCGGAATGCTGGGTCACCGGCTCGCCCAGTCCGGCCGCAAGGTGCTCTTCGTCGAAAAGGGACGCTCGACACTGCCTGGCACCCCGGGAACGATCCGCGCCGCGATGCCGGAGTTGGCCGAGCCGCAAGCGGGCCGGTCCCATGAGGCCTACTTCGATGCGTTGGCCCGGGCCGGACGCATCCACCGACGAGATCGAAGACATCAGCGGACGGTCCCCGCACCGGTTTGTGCCGTTCATCGGCAGCGGCACCGGCGGATCCTCGGCGCTGTACGGCATGGTCTGCGAGCGATTCTTCGCTGGCGATTTCACTCCCCGGCAGAACTTCCGCAACCCCGGTGATTCCACCGTGCCCGAGGCCTGGCCGATCACCTATGACCAGATGCGGCCCTGGTACGCGCAGGCCGAGAAGCTGTTGGGGGTTCGCGGCCAGCCCGATCCGCTGCGCCCGGAAGCTGCCGAAGTCAATCTGCCTGCGGCGCCGCCATTTTCAGCAGACAATCAGCCGTTGGTCGAACATTTCGAGAGTCGCGGATTGCATCCCGTATCACCTGCCGATGGCCTGTGATTACACCGAGGGTTGTGCCACCTGTCAGGCCTATCTGTGCGACGAAGTCGTGCAAACACGACGCCGGCCGCAATGGTGTGCTGCCCGCCGTTGCTGAGCACGGCGCCCACCTACTGGACCAATGCCGGGTGCTGCGCCTGGAAGCCGACCGCACCCAGGTGCGGCAGGTGATCTGCCAGCGTCACTCCGAGACGCTGGCCCTGCAGGCCAAGCTGGTGGTGCTGGCCGCCGGTGCGCTGGCCACCCCGCTACTGCTGCTCAACTCCCGCTCCGGTGATTGGCCGCGCGGATTGGCCAACGGCTCAGACTCGGTGGGCCGCAACCTGATGCGCCATCTGCTGGACTGGATCGAGGTCTGGCCGCAATCCCGCTGCAAGATCACGGCCGAAAACAAGGAGATCGGGCTCAACGATTTCTACTTCTGGGAGGGCCAGAAATACGGCACCGTACAGTCGGCCGGCGCGATGGCCTCGTTGGCGTCCATGGACATGCTGACCAACCAACCTGGCTGGCGACCCAAGGCGCTGCGCTTGATGAGCCCGGTGGTGCGGCCGGTCTACGATCGCTTTTTCAACGGTGGACTGGTGCTGGCGGCGATGATGGAAGATCTGCCGTATCTGGACAACCGCGTCATGCCCAGTGATCGGCCCAGCACGGACAACCGCCAGCGGCTGCGCATGCAATACCGTTTGCACGCCAACGAAATCGAGCGCCGCGCAGTGTTTTTACCCCAGGTAAAAGAGGCATTGAAGCCGTTTCGCAAACTCACCCTGCGGACCGGCGCCAACAACTCGAACCTGGGCCATGTCTGCGGCACGTGCCGCTTCGGCACCGATCCCACAACCAGCGTGCTCGACCCGCAGAACCGCGCGCACGAGGTGGACAACCTCTACGTGGTGGATGCCTCGTTTTTTCCATCCAGCACCGGTTTGAATCCCAGTCTGACGGTCGCCGCCAATGCCTTGCGGGTGGCCGCGCACATCAACCAGGCGCATTTCGCCGATTGACAACGAGCTCAGCCGACAGGCCGCAGGCGAGCGAAATTCTCCATTCGATCTGCGGCTGCCGCGACGCTTTCGGCGGGTTGGTTCATCCGAGTGGCGATCTCGCGGGCGCGGGCTCGGTATTCCGGGGCAAGGATCCGACGCAGGTCTGCGACCAACGACTTCTCGTTCGTGGTCGAAAAGCGCCGAGCAGTGCCCACTTTCAGTCGTTTGACGGCAGCACCCCACATGAACTGAACGTCGGCCATCCAGAGGATCAACGCGGGCACTCCGGCGCGCAGGCCGGCCGCCGTGGTGCCCGCGCCACCGTGGTGAACGAGCGCGCGGCAGGCCGGGAAGATCGCCGCGTAATTGATCGCTCCCACCACCTTGACGTGGTCGAAGTGGGGAATGTTGCTGAAGTCGCTCCAGCCGGCGCCAACCAATGCCCGCTCGCCTAACTGCGCGCAGGCCGCGCCGATCATCGCTATCGCGTCGGCCGGAGATTCGACCGGGATGCTGCCGAAGCCGAAGAAAATCGGCGGTGTTCCGGCGGCAATCCACGACGCGACTTCCTCATCGGCATCGGTCGGCAACTCCATCGACAGCGTGCCGACAAAGGGCCGCTGGCCATCCCATTTCGCCCATTCGGCTGCTCAGCCCGGGAAAGCACACCTCGTCGTACGCCTGGATTTCCAGCGATCCACGTTCGGCGATCCGTTGCGGCGCAGGGCCTGTCGCCTTCGGTAGACCGAGCTCGCGGCGCTGCGCGTCCTCGACCTTCTTCACCCCACGCCAAACCAGCCACTCGTACACCCTCATCGCCGAGCGGATCAACGGCGCCGGCAGGAACGGAACGATGTGCCCGTTGACCCGGATCGGCAACCAGAGCAGCGTCGCCAACGGAATGCGTTGGTACTCCGCGACATTCGCAGCGAGTTCCTGGTAACTCATGCCGGTCAAGAGCAGGTCGGCCTCGTCCGCCAGCGACGCCAGCGTCGTGCTCATCTCCCCCCAGCTCTGCGTGCCGGGCTCGCGAGATTCGCGCAACAGCTCCTTCAGCTCCCGCACCTTCCAGAAGTTACGGAAGAAACGCTTCCAGAAGTCACGGGTCGCGTTCAGCCACGTCGCCGTGTCCGGCCCGTAGGCGACCGCCGCAAGCCCGGCGGACTCGGCGAAGCCCATCAGGTCGGGCGGGACGGCGATGCATACGTCGTGCCCTCGGCGCAGCAGCTCGCGACCGAGAGCGACGCCGGGCTCGACATCACCGCGAGTTCCGTAGAACGCCAGCACGAATTTCATCGCGGATGCTAGGCCCAAGTCCCGCGGCGCCGATGAACCAGCGCTAGGCCCTCGTAGATCAGCTTCACGACGGACGGCCGGGTGAGCCGGTAGACCCGCTGTAACGTGTGGAAATCCTCGAACGCCATTCGGAAATCGTGTTCGCTCGCCTGATATGCCTCGAAAACGCGATCCAGCACAGACGCATTCCAGGGCTCGTCGCGCGCAGCTGCAACGATCACTTCGTGAACCGCAGAAATCCAGTCTGCGCCAAAGCGCTCTGTCGCCGGGCCGGTGCATTGCTGGCGGTGAAGATCCGGTGCCAGAAACTCATCGATCGCGCGCTCATCCCGAGTGTTGAGATCGATCTCGACCGCTGCGGAGATCCGCTCGATTTCGCGGCGCCAGTCCTTGAGCAGGTTGGCGTAGTCGACGAACACCCGCGGCACAGCGCGCGTGTGTCTCTCGGCCAGCAGATTGGCTTTTCAGCCACAAGGCACTCGCGAGCTCTAACGAGGTTCCATTTCACTTCGCTAAGTGACGCGATGACCTCAAGAGGATGGCGCACCGCAATTACTGCGGCGACGTTGAATCCGGCAAGACGCGCCGCTTCGAACCACATTCCAGACAGCGCCGTTATCTGCAGATCCTTGATGACCACAAGCGGCGCGGGCGGCAACGTGGTCAGAAATGCCTCAATCTTGGCGATGCAGGCAGCGGTCTCTTTGGCGTCGAACGCACCTTCCTCGTGCAGGCGCAATGTCGGATCCAACCAGGAGCTGTCGTGGCGGCGCATGATTCCGTAGTTAAGACGGAGAGACGCGCGGGGCTCCCAGTAGCCGCTCGGATTGCCTCGAGTCTGCACCCATCATGCCGGCCGGAAGCGCACCACCGCTCAGTGAGAGAACCCGCGTGAGCGCCGACGTTCCGGACCGGGACATGCCCAATACGAACAGAGCGACCGGGCGCGCCGCGGCCTCGGATTGCGTGGCCTGAATTGCCGCCGAACCGAAGAAAGAGGGTCCGACTGAGGGCTTCGCGTCATTGCGATCGCTGGCGGTCATGGCTCGGCTACTCTACATGTGATGAATTGGTCCGGCGCTACTAATAGCCACGCCGCCCCACGCGGTGTCGTCCTCCGCGAGGAGCTCGACGCCTACGCCCTTCGGTGGGGGTCACGGGCGAATCGATCCTTATCGTCGGAGGTTGATCAGTGCCAGTACGAATACGTCCCGCTCGTGCATCCGTAAATGGCACCGCGTCCAATGGTGATGCGCGGCCGGACAATCGGCTGGCGCTGATGGACCAAGGCTTCTTTTCCGGGCAGCGGGCCGCGGGCCAGAACGAAGTCATGCAGGTCGTGTGGCTTTACGAGCACGCCCTCGACTTCGACGGCCTCAGGCGTGTTCACCGTCTTCTCGGTCACGGACTCTTGGGACGGCGCATCGAGCGTTCGCCGCTGCCGTTCGGCCGGCACCGGTGGGTGGCAGATCGTGAACCGCCGGACATCGATATCGCCGAGCGCGCCCGTCCACGCGCTGAACTCAGCGACTGGGCCGATGAACGTGCACAACTGCCCATTGATCCGGAAATCGGGCCCGGCTGGCATCTTGGCGTCCTTCCCCTTACGGACGGCTCGACCGCGGTCAGCCTGGTGGCTTCCCATTACCTGATCGATGGCCTTGGGTTCTGCGCCGCAATAGTTGAGGCGATCCTCGGCAACACGCACGACCCCGGCTACCCGCCGCCCCGTTCACGCACTCGGCTGGGCGCGGTGGTTCAGGATGCCCGTCAAACAGCCCGGGACATACCTCAGGTTGCCCGGGCGCTTGTCGCGGCGCCAAAGCTGGTCCGACAACAGGCGAGTCGCCGTCACGATACTGCCCAATCACCGACACCGCGGCCCATCGCGCTCGTTGGAGACGAAGGCGATGCCCCTGTCGTCGTGCCCGGCGTCACGATCGCCGTGGACCTGGATGAATGGGACGCCCGCGCGAAAGCTCTTGGCGGAACGAGTAACACGCTGGCCGCCGCGTTGACCGCGAAACTCGGGGAGCGCATGGGGCGCCGACGTCACAGTGACGGCGCCGTCACCGTGCAACTCGTCATGAGCGAGCGCACGGACCTCGACGATCCACGCGCGATGGCAGTGTCCATAGCCCGCGTCGGCGTCGACCCGACGCGGGTAACGACGGATTTACGTGACGCCCGCGCCGACATCAAGCGGGCGCTGAACACGCGGCGGGAAACGCCAGATGAGTCACTGCAGCTCGCTTCGCTGATCCCGTTCACGCCGAAACGGACCTGGAGACGGGGAGTCGAAGCGGCGTTATCCGACCCCGATCGCCCAGTCGTTTATTCCAACCTCGGCGACGTTGGTCAGATAGTCAGCCTGATCGATGGCACCCACTGCGAGTACGCCTTCGCGCGAGGGACCAGGCAACACGTGACGCGACAGTGGCTTGAGCGAATCGGCGGTCAAATGCAGCTGCTGTCTTTCCGCCTGCCGGTGCGCGGCAAGATTTTCATCCACGTCCTCGCCTACCAACCGGGCGCCGAGAACACCAAGCCCGCTTTGCGTGAGCTGGCTGCGCGCGCACTGGCTGAGTTTGAGCTGACTGGGCAGATCGACTGAAGAATCGTCCCGTACGGCTGAGCTACTGCCCCTCGGCGTCAGCGGCTTCTGCCTTCCTGCGCAACCGCCACCTGCTGTGCGGTGTAGTTGATGAGCAGCGCCACCGCGCACATCAGGATGACGACCCCTCCCAAGCACAGCAGGCCGAAGGTGTACCCGTGGTCCTGCGCATACAGTTGGACGTCATTCATGACCTTCACCGGCCCGGTGGTGCCACCGAGGTGCAGCGTGCGCGACGTGATACCGACCTGGACGAAGCCCAGCACCAGCGGCCCGCCGAGGCTCCGCAACATCACTGAGACCGCCGACGCGGGCCCGATGCGGTCCGCGCCGACGCTGGCGATCAGCGCCAGCGAGAGGGGAAGGCCGATCATGCCGATACCGATGCCGCCGATGACGATCGGCAGCACGAGATTCGGGAAGTAGGGGACGCCGCGGTGGAGGAGCGTCGAGCCGCAAAGGACCGCAATCAGAAGCAGAACGCCGCCGGCGATCACCACCACCCGCGGTGACAGCCGCGTCACCAGCCACCGTGTGGACACGACCCCTCCGATGGTCGTCGCGAAGGCGAACGGAACAAAGCTGATCGCTGACCGCAGCGGTCCGTAGCCCATGACGTTCTGCACATACAGGCCGATCACCACGGTTACGGCGAAAATCACTCCGCCGAAAAAAAACAGGGTCGCGAACGTGGCCACCCGGTTGCGATCGGAGAACAGGCTCAACGGCACGATGGGGTTCTCGGCGGTGCGTTCCACCAGGGCGAACGCCACGAAAGCCGCTAGCGCCACTAAGCCCGAACCGAGCGTGATCGCCGACAGCCACCCGTGCTCCGCACTCGTCGACATGCAGAAAACCGCCGCGGTGCAGGCCAACGTGGCCAGCACACCCCCGGCCGCGTCGAGCGTCATCCGCTCCTTCTCGGTTTCCCGCAGCGCGGAGCTGGCCAGGTAGATCACCAGCAGCCCGATCGGCACGTTCACCAAAAATGCCAGCCGCCAGGACATCTCGGTGAGCGCTCCACCCGCGACCAGGCCCACCACCGACCCGACACTGGCCATCGTGCCGAATACCACCATCGCGGTGTTGCGGTCTGGCCCCTTCGGGAACATGGTCGCTACCAGCGCCATAGCGGTCGGCGTGACGATAGCGGCGGCCACGCCCTTCAGGAGCCGGGCCAAAATGAGCACACTCCCGTCCCAGGCGATGCCGCACATCGCCGAGGTGATGGTGAACAGCGCGGCGCCGACGATCAAGGTGCGCTTGTGACCGATGGTGTCACCGATGCGACCGCCCAGCAGCAGCAGACCACCAGAGGCCAGCACGTAGATCGAGATCACCCAGCTCCGCGTGGCGTCCGACAATCCGAGATCAATCTGGATTCTAGGAAGCGCGAAGATCGCGACGGTGCCGTCCATCGTCGCCAGCAGCTGAATGCCGCTGAGCGCGCTGACCACGGCGACGAAGTGCCGAGTCGCCATCCGAGGCGGTTCGACGGGCGCCGGGGGCACGCATTCCGGGCGCTGTGTCGTAGCAACAGGTAATGCCCGCTCCGCGTCGTCGAGAGCCGCCATAGCGGAGAACCTTATAACACGTGTGCACAGTAAGCGGGCGATGCGCGGTCGGCGCTCGGGCGATCAGCCCGTCCGAGACTCGGACCTTTTTACCGAAACACTGGATCGTCTGCTATGACCTCCAGTATGTTTTGGACTTGTTCCACTCGTGTCAACTAAGCGCCCCGGAGACCGTAGTGAGTATCAATCTGTTCGACGACGCCGACAGCAGCAGCACGCTGCTGACCTGCGCCGACGTTCGACCGGACGGCATGGCGCCGAATATCAAAACGGCTGAAGGGAATTCGCGATTTTCAGGGTCCTGAGGCGGGTGTGGATTCCGTTGGTCATCTTGACGGTGATCGGCGCTGGGGGATGGACCGTGTCGCGGCTGCACGGCGTTTTCGGTGCTGAGGAACGCCCGCTGTATGCCGATATCAGAGTCGGCGGCACCTCGTCCTTCAACCCCAAGCACATGACGTATGAGGTTTTTGGACCGCCCGGGACCGTGGCCAGCATCAGCTACTTCGACGTCGATGCTGACCCGCGGCGAGTCGAGGAGGCGCGTCTGCCGTGGTCGGTGGAGTTCGCCAGCACCGAGGCGACGGCCCTGGCAGGCGTCGCGGCGCAGGGCACCGGTGACAGCCTCGGCTGCCGCATCTTGGTCGACGGCGTGGTCAAAGCGCAAAAGATCACGCACGAAGCGAGCGCGTTTACCTCCTGCAAGCTGAAGGACGAATGAGCAACCATCAGCTGGCCAACGGCCGGCCATTCGTAGCGCGCACGATCCATCGGCTGGCGCTGCCAATTATCTTGGCGTGGTTGGCGATCACCGTCATCGTGACTGTCGGCCTCCCCCCGCTGGAGCAGGTCGAGAAAGAGCATTCGGTATCGGAGACACCCAAAGATGCGCCGTCGTTCAAGGCGATGGATCGCATGGTTGCGGACTTCAAGCAAGCTAATTCCGAGAATGTCGCGATGGTGGTCTTGGAGGGCCAGCAACCCCTCGGCAACGATACTCACCGGTATTACGACAATCTGGTTCGTCAGTTAAAAGACGATCCGAAGCATGTGCAGCACATTCAGGATTTCTGGGGAGATCCACTCACCGCGGGCGCCGCGCAAAGCGGCGACGGTAAAGCCGTCTACGTTCAATTGGACCTCGCCGGTCACATAGGCACGGCCTTAGCGCACGATTCGACACAGGCCGTCCGGGACATCGTTGGGCGGACTCAACCTCCGCCGGGCGTCAAAGCCTATGTCACCGGGCCGGCCGCGATCTCTACGGATATGCGCAACAGCGGCGACAGCACCGTAAAACGAATCACCACGGTAAGCCTCGTGGTGATCTTCGTTATGTTGCTCCTCGTCTATCGCTCGGTTTTCACCGTAATTCTTTTATTGCTGATGGTCGGAATAGAATTAATGGTCGCCAGGGGATTCGTGGCGTTCCTCGGCCATCACGGGATTATCGGTCTCACGACCTTTGTCGTTAATATGCTGGCATCCATCGGGATCGCGGCGGGAACGGACTACGGAATATTCTTCGTCGGCCGTTATCAAGAGGCACGTCAAGCTGGTGAAGACCGGGAAACGGCGTTCTACACCACGTACCGTGGGGTCGCTAAAGTCGTATTGGCCTCCGGTTCGACGATCGCCGGCGCACTTTTCTGTCTGAGCTTTACCCGGCTGCCCAGTTTCCACGCTATGGGCGTCCCTTGCGCGGTGGGCGTATTCGTCGCGGTCGCGGTGGCTCTCACTCTTGTTCCGGCTGTGATTGCCGTCGGCAGCCGCGTTGGGTTGTTCGACCCCAAGCGCATGATCAGAGTCCGTGGCTGGCGGCGGGTCGGCACCGCGATCGTCCGCTGGCCCGCGCCCATTCTGGCTGCGACATTAGCAATCGCGCTTATCGGGCTACTGACGCTGCCGAGTTATAAACCCAGCTACAACGACCAGCAGTTCATCCCCAAAAATATCCCCGCCAATCAGGGGTACGAAGCCGCAGGTCGACATTTTTCCAAGTCCCGAATGATGGCACCCGAGCTCCTGATGGTGGAGGCCGATCATGATCTGCGCAATCCGGCCGACTTTCTGATCCTGAACAAATTAGCCAAAGCCGTCCTCGCGGTTCCCGGAATTTCCAGTGTGCAGTCCATAACTCGGCCCACCGGGGCTCCGATCCCGCACACGTCTATACCATTTATGCTCAGCATGCAACAAGCCGGAATGCTGCAAAATATGGGGTTTCAGAAAGACCGGATGAAAGACCTGCTCACGCAGGCCGACGACATGGCGCAATCAATCAGCTTGATGCAGCACATGTATAGCCTGATGCAACAACTGAGCGCGACGACTCATCACATGGTCGGCGAAACGCACGACATACAGGACATACTCGACGAGTTGATGGGCCACATCTCAGATTTCGAGGATTTCTGGCGGCCGATCCGCAGTTACTTCTACTGGGAAAAACACTGCTATGACATTCCCATCTGCTTTTCGCTGAGATCCATATTCGACACACTCGACGGTGTTGACGTGGTTAGCGATAAAATGCACGATCTCGTCAAAGACATGGACCAGCTAGACCTGCTCATGCCGCAAATGCTGGCCCAGCTTCCGCCGATGATCGCGACCATGCAGAGCATGCGGCTCATGATCCTGACCATGCACAGCACCATGTCCGGGATCTTCGGCCAAATGGACGAGCAGAGCACGAACGCCACCGCCATGGGAAGGGCGTTCGACACCGCCAAAGATGACGATTCCTTCTATCTGTCGGCCGACATTTTCAAGAACAAAGATTTTCAGCGCATCCTGAACGTCTTCGTATCGCCGGACGGGAAAGCCGCCCGCATGCTCATTACGCAAAGCGGCGATCCCGCCACACCCGAGGGTATCGCGCGCGTCGATCCGATTAAAAGCGCGGCCGAAGAGGCGCTCAAGGCAACTCCGCTGGAAGACGCCAAGATCTACCTCACCGGCACGGCAGCGATGACGAAAGACATTGTGGACGGGTCCAAATACGATCTATTGATCGCCGGAGTCGCTGCGCTCTGTCTCATTTTCATCATCATGCTGATGATGACGCGCAGTTTGATTGCCGCCTTCGTAATCGTAGGTACCGTGGCGCTTTCCCTTGGCGCATCCTTCGGCCTATCCGTGCTGGTCTGGCAGTACCTTCTCGGCACGCAATTACATTACGTGGTGCTGGTGATGTCGGTCATCGTCCTTTTGGCGGTGGGGTCTGACTACAACCTGCTGCTGGTATCACGAATGAAAGAGGAAATAGGCGCTGGGATAAACACCGGCATCATCCGCGCGATGGCCGGTACCGGGAAGGTCGTGACCAACGCCGGCCTGGTGTTCGCCTTCACCATGGCGTCGATGGCGGTCAGCGACCTGCGCAGTATCGCTCAGTTGGGTACCACCATCGGTCTGGGTCTGTTGTTCGACACGCTGGTCGTGCGTGCGTTCCATGACGCCGTCGGTCGCCGCGTTGCTCGGACGCTGGTTCTGGTGGCCGCAACGAGTGCGCCCGCGTCCCGCCAGTTCCCTACTTCGGTCGTCCGGCCCGCGTCCGCTGGTTCGTGCCCTGCTGTTGAGAGAGCAATCCGCCAATGGCGGGCCCGCGGCTCCGAACGGGCATCACGCCGCGGGGAATTCGGGCCGACAGAACGGTGGACGTGTCGATACCGGGCGTGACGGCGACGACGCCGGCGAGAGCGTTTACGTGGGGCATGGCCATCGCGGGCCGTTATGAGCGTCGAACGCCCCCACTCCCTTCGCAGCACGGGCAATCCGCAGGTCTTCGCCGTTGGTCATCCTGGCCTGGGTGGCGCTGACTCTGCTGGTGACTTTCGCGGTTCCATCGCTGGAGGACGTCGGGGACGCGCATGCGGTGTCGCTGGCACCCCAAGACGCGCCGGCGGCACAGGCCATGAAGCGCATGGGCAAGGACTTCAAAGAATCCGATTCGGACAGCTTCGCGATGATCGTGCTGGAGGGCCAGCAGCCGCTTGGGGATGACGCTCACAGCTACTATGCCGACTTGGTTCGTAAGCTGCGAGGCGACCCGAAGCATGTCGAGCACGTGCAGGATCTGTGGGGAGATCGACTCACGGCGACGGGCGCGCAAAGCCCCGACGGTAAGGCCGCCTATGTGCAACTGAATCTAGCCGGCAACCAAGGCACGACCGTGGGCGAGGAATCCGTGGCGGCGGTCCGGAGCATCGTCGATCAGACGCCGCCGCCACCCGGAGTCAAGGTCTACCTCACCGGCGCGGCACCGCTCGTTTCGGAAATGCAGCATACGGGCAACAAATCCATTCTGAAGATCACCGTGGCAGCCGCCGCGATCATTTGCGTGGTTCTGCTCGTGGTCTACCGATCGATCACCACCGTAATTCTGCTGTTGATCATGGTGGGAATCGAATTACTCGCAGCCCGGGGAACCGTCGCGTATCTCGGCCATCTCAATCTCTTTGGGCTCTCGACGGTTGCTACCAATTTCCTGGTGGCCCTTGGGATGGCGGCCGGAACCGACTACGGGATATTTTTCTTTGGTCGCTATCAGGAGGCGCGTCAGGCCGGCGAGGACCGTGAAACGGCCTACTACACCGCATACCGCGGAGTCGCGCCCGTTGTCTTGGCTTCCGGTTTGACGATCGCCGGGGCGATTTTGTGTCTGAGCTTCACCCGGCTGCCCTACTTTCACTCCCTGGGCGTCCCGTGCGCAGTGGGCATGCTCGTCACGGTCGCGGTCGCGGTCACGCTGGTTCCGGCGGTTCTGGCCGTCGGAGGCCGTTTCGGGCTGTTCGATCCCAAGCGCAGGATCAGGGTTTATAGATGGCGCCGGGTCGGTACCGCCATCGTCCGCTGGCCCGTGCCGATTCTGGCTGGCGCTTGCGCCATCGCGCTGATGGGTCTGTTAGCGCTGCCGGGATATAGAACGAGCTACAACGACCGGCTCTACCTCCCCAAAGATATACCCGCCAATCAAGGCTATGCGGCCGCCGATCGTCATTTCTCCCAGGCGCGAATGATGCCCGAGATCCTGCTGCTCGAGTCAGATCATGATCTGCGCAATCCATCGGATTTTCTGATATTGAACAGGGTCGCGAAGGCAATTCTAAAGATCAAGGGAATTTCTCGGGTGCAGGCCATAACGCGGCCCGAGGGAACTCCGATTGAACATACGTCGATCCCGTTTCTCCTGAGCGTGCAAAACGCCGGCATGATGCAAGACATGAAGTTCATGAAAAACCGCGTAAACGACATGGGGCAGCAGATCGGCGAGATAACGAAAATGATCGCGGTCATGCAGAAGCAGTACAGCCTTATGCAGCAGATGAACGCCATAACCCACCACACAATTACGGAAACGAAGGAAGTCACCGCTATCACCCACGAGTTGCGGGATTACATGGCGAATTTCGAGGATTTCTTCAGGCCGATCCGCAGCTATTTCTACTGGGAAAAGCATTGTTACGATATCCCCATCTGCTGGTCGCTGAAATCCGTATTTGAAACAGTCGACGGTGTTGACATCCTCAGCGATAAGATGCTCGATATGATGAAAGACCTCGATCAAATGGATGCGCTCATGCCGCAACTGGTAGCCCAGTTCCCGCCGATGATCGCGACCGTGGAGCGATCGCGGACCATGATGCAGTCCATGCACAGCACGATGGCGGGGATCTTCGGTCAATTGGACGAGATGACCCAGGACGCCAACGCGATGGGCCAGGCTTTCGACGCCGCCAAAAACGATGATTCTTTCTATTTGCCGGACGAGATTTTCCAGAACAAAGACTTCCAGCGCGCGATGGGCTCGTTCTTGTCTCCGGACGGGAAAGCGGCTCGGTTCATCATTTCCCAACGCGGCGATCCCGGGAGTCCGGAGGGTCTCAAGCGTGCTGAGCAGATAAAGCCGGCGGCCGAGGAGGCGCTCAAAGCGACGCCGCTCGCGAACGCCAAGATCTACGTCGCAGGCACCGCGTCAACCTTTAAAGATTTTCGCGACGGCGCTAAATACGACCTGCTGATCGCGGGAATCGCTGCGCTCTGCCTCATTCTCGTCATCATGCTGATCATGACGCGAAGTTTGATTGCCGCGCTGGTTATTGTGGGCACGATCGCGCTGTCGCTGGGCGCATCGTTTGGGCTATCGGTGGTGGTTTGGCAATACATCCTGGGCATCAAATTGCACTGGATGGTGCTGGCATTTTGCGTGATCATCCTATTGGCGGTCGGGTCCGACTACAACCTATTGTTGGTGTCCCGGATGAAAGAGGAACTGCGCGCCGGGATAAACACCGGCATCATCCGCGCGATGGGCGGTACCGGCAAGGTCGTGACGAACGCGGGCTTGGTGTTCGCGTTCACCATGATGGCCATGGTGGTCAGTGAACTGCGCATTATTGCTCAAGCGGGCACCACCATCGGCCTCGGTCTGTTGTTCGACACCTTGATCGTGCGCTCGTTCATGACGCCCTCCATCGCCGCGCTGCTGGGACGTTGGTTCTGGTGGCCGCAAATCGTGCGCCCCCGCCCGGCCAGTTCCCTCCTGGAGCCGGTCGGCACCCGCGCGTCCGTTCGTGTCTTGTTGGGGCAGCACCAAGCAGGCGAGGGGGCCGGGTCCCGACGACCCATCGGCGACAACGACGACGATGCCCCCACCCGGCCTCTCAGCCTCGCCGGACTCGGCTATCACGAGAGAGCCCTCACGCCGAAACCTTTGGCCATAGCCCGTCGACGCCTCGACGTCGACGAGTGACGCGCGTGTGCGGCAGAACCTGAGAAGTTAACGAAAGATCCGGCGTACCGGTTTCGTATTACACACGCGTCGAGTAACTTGCGAGGCGGGGCTGAGGACGCCGTATCGGCGTGGAGTTCGAGTAAAGGCTGGATAGTGGCAGGTCGGCACGCAAAGCGGAAAACTCACTCGCGAAGCGGCAAGCTCGGGGTTTGTGCTGTCGTCGGTCTGCCCACAACCGCGGGCGCGTTTCTGGCGGCCGCAATGGGCTCAATTGCCCCCGCGCCGCAGGCCAAAGCCGACTTCGGCATCGACGATCTGATCATGAACTTGCTCGACCCCGGCGTATTGGCCGCGGCCGCCGAGCCCGCTGCGACGGTAGATCTGAGCACTCTGCTGGCCGATCTTTTCAGCGGCACGGGATTGACCGACTCCACCGCTCTCGCGATCACTGACCTCCCCATACCCGACCCGAGCTCGGTGGTATCCGCTGCCGTCGACGTCTCCGACCCCAGCGCGCTCGCCGCCGCTGCCGAACCCGTCACCGATGCGGCTACCGCAGGCTTACCCAACGCCGACGCGGTCCTCGCCTCAATCGCCGCGGCAGCCGAACCCGCCGCGGCCGCGCCCGCCGCCGACGCGGCTTTCCCTTTGAGCGATCTGCTGGCCTTTCTTGGCTTCGTCGGTACCGGGCAACCCGACAGCATCGCCTTTGCCGACTCCCTCCAGGAGGGCCTCTACCAGCCCGTACATTCGTTCCTCCAAGAGTGGATCAACAGTCCGCTCGGCGAGTATGTGGACGGTAACCTCAACAGCCTGTTCCAAACGCAGAGCGAATGTCTGTGGCCTGATTTGCGACGGCGCCCCCGGAACGGAAGCAGACCCTACCGGCGGTGGTGGCGGACTTTTGGCCGGAGACGGCGGAGCCGGCTGGACTAGCACTGCGGACGGTGTCGCCGGTGGCGACGGCGGGAACGCCGGGCTGCTCGGTGACGGCGGTGCCGGGGGTGACGGCGGACTCGGCGCCGACGGTGGTAACGGCGGTGACGGCGGCCGGCTCTGGGCAACGGCGGCGTCGGCGGCGATGGCGGGGCTGGCGGTCTGGTGTGGCCGCCGGCAACGGCGGCGCCGGCGGGAGCGTCGGCGACAACTTCACCGATGTCAGCGCGCTCGGCAACGGCGGCGACGGCGGCAAGGGCGGGACCGGCTACGCGGGCATCACTGGCACCGCCGGCACTCCTCCGGGAGGGGCCGGCGACATCGGCGGGACCGGCTATGCCGGCGGCAACGGCGGCGCGGGGGGCGCTGGCTCGACGCTGATCGGTTATGGCGGTACCGGTGGCGCAGGCGGTGACGGCGGAACCGGTGGCATCGGCGGTGCCGGAGCGGACGGCGACGCGACCACCCCCACCGGTGGGGCCGGAGGGCCCGGTGGGCCCGGCGGCACTGGAGGATCTGGCGGGATCGGGGGCTACAGCGGCGTCGGGCAGGCCGCTAGCGGTCTGGCGGGCCAGACCGGAGCGACCGGTGCCTACGGCGCCAACGGCGGTAACTACGTCGCGGCGGACCCGTCCGGTTCGGGCTGACCGCTGTAACCACCTGGAAGGAAACACCATTGAGCAAATGGCCATTGAGATCGGCTGCCGCGGTTGCCGGTCTCGCACTGTCGTTGACCGTCAGCGCAGGAGCCGCGTCCGCCGATCCTGATCTGGGTCCGATCGTCAACACAACCTGCAACTACTCGCAGGTGATGGCCGCACTCACTGCCCAAAACCCAGCAGCTGCGGACCAATTCAACAGATCGCCGATGGCTCAGTCTTATCTACGTTCGTTTCTCGCCTCTCCACCGAGCCAACGCCAGGCGATGGCCCAGCAGGCCATGAGCTCGCCAAAGGCCGCTCAGCAGTTCGGACTCGTCCAACAAGTGGTCGCCACCTGCAACAACTTCTGAGCGCCGCACGTGAGCAGCGGCTTGGTCTGAAGGCGCGGCTGTGACCTGTATTGCGACACGGTCACGGATTTATACCTATTGAAATCCCAGAGGTTTCAACCGCCACGTTCGCCTCTATCGTCACATCAGTAACTGCGAACGTCAATGTGTTCCAACGGCGACGGCTCGCCCCTCGAGAGGTGGGACATGTCGGCGATTCGTCGAGTTGTTTCGGTACCCGTGGCGCTGGTGACCGTTGTAGGGCTTATCATGCCAATCAGCTACGCGCCGCCCGCCTTTGCCTTGCCCTGCAGTGCCCCCGAGGCGAATATCCCTCCGCCCGCAGGGATGCCGACCATCCCCTCGCCCGGTCCGGTCGCGCCGCCGACCGGGCGCAGGCCGCGCGGCACCAACGACAACGCGCCGCTGCCCAAGCTGGGTCCGCTGATTTCGGGCCTGCTCAAAGCCATTCCCCAACGGCCGGCGCAACTCCAGGCGGCGGTGACGCCCGTTCCCCCGGTTCCGGGAGCTGCCGTTCCGCAGTCGCCCAACGCCAATCAGGCTGTGCCGGAGGCGGTTCCGGTGCCGCCATCGCCGCCTCCCGCCGGCATCGCGGGTGCGCCGACCTCACTCGTCGAATATGTGACCGGGCCGAACAGCCCGAACCGAACTCTGGAGCGGTTTGGCATCTCCGGCACCGACCTCGGGATTCCCTGGGACAACGGTGATCCCGGCAACCGTCAGGTGTTGATGGCGTTCGGCGACACCTTCGGCTATTGCGCCGTGCACGGGCAACAGTGGCGGTACAACGTGTTGTTCCGCAGCCAGGACCATGACCTGTCGCATGGCATCCATGTCGCCGACGGTGTCCCCAACAACCCGTACTCCGGTTCTCCGGTGTGGGCCCCGGGCCTGTCCAAGCAGGTGCTCAACAGCATTCACAAGGCCGGCCACGAGACCGGCATGATTCCGACGTCCGCGCTCTCGCTCGGGCGCACCCAGTACATGAGCTTCATGTCGATCAAGAATTGGGGCCGCGACGGCGACTGGTCGACGAACTACTCGGGAATTGCACGCTCGTTGGACAACGGTCAGTCGTGGGGGATCTACCCCAGCAGCATCCGCCTGGCCGGTGCGGACACTGTGCCCGGTGGACGCTTTGTCCCCGGTAACGAGAACTTCCAGATGGCCGCGTTCATGCGCGGTAAAGACGGCTATCTGTACTCGTTCGGAACGCCGTCTGGCCGTAGTGGTGCGGCGTTCCTGTCCCGGGTGCAGCCGAACGCGTTGCCGGACGTGGGCAAGTATCAGTACTGGAACGGCGAGGGGCGCGGCTGGGTTCCGGCTGACCCAGGAGCGGCGACGCCGATCTTCCCCGGTCCGGTCGGCGAGATGTCAGCGCAGTACAACGACTACCTGAAGCAGTACCTGGTGCTCTACACCAACGGTGGCAACAACGACGTCATCGCGCGCACCGCACCGGCACCGGAGGGGCCGTGGAGCCCCGAGCAGCCGCTTGTTTCGTCGTTTCAGATGCCGGGCGGAATCTACGCCCCGATGATCCACCCGTGGTCGAACGGCAAGGACCTGTATTTCAATCTGTCGCTGTGGTCGGCGTACGACGTGATGTTGATGCACACCGTGCTGCCGTAGCACTGGTCCGCGTCATTTGGCGCCCAGGCTGAAGCTCATATCGACCGCCGTTCCCTTTGGCGTGCAGTCCATTTCGAGCCAGTCGCTTACCGCGCGGATCAGTAGTAATCCGCGGCCCCGGCCGCCGGGATCGGCGGCCGCGGGCTTCCACGAGCCCTTGTCGGTGATCTTGACGCGTACGCGCGCACCGTCGTTTTCGCCTTTGAGGCGGATCTTTCCCGGCTTGCGGCCTTGATAGCCGTGTTCGATGCTGTTGGCGCACGCTTCGTTGACCGCCAGCACAATGTCGGCGACTAGCTCCTCGCCCACACCTCCGTCATGCAGCCACGCCGCGAGCCGGTGCCGGACGTCACCGAGTTGATCGGCGTTGACGACCTGGTGGATCGACAGCGTTGGATACGGTTGCCGGTAGACGACGATCGCAATGTCGTCGTCGTATCCGTCCGGCGGGGCCAACTCGGTGAGTGCCGCGTCCGCGACATCGTCGGCGGTTAGGTGCATCGCGCCGGCCACCGTCGCGCCGAGGTGTTCGATCCCGTCGTCGAGCGTTACGTCGCGCCGCTCGACCAGGCCGTCGGTGTAGAGCATCAGCGTAGAGCCAGGCGGCAGAAATACCGACGCCTGCGGACGAGAATGCTTGCGCTGCACGGCTAGTGGCACCGAACGTGCGTCGGTGATCAGGGTGTGCGCCTTCCCCGGTGCGGCCAGCACGGCGGGTGGATGGCCGGCGCAGCTGTAGGAGAACTCGCCGGACTCGGTGTCGAGGATAGCCAGAAAAACTGTGGTGCAGAACGCATTTGGAATCAACTCGGCCACCGCGTCGAGCTCCTCGAGCAGCCTTGCGGGCTCGGCGCCGGTGAGCAGTAGCGCCCGCGCGGAGGCACGAAGCTGACCCATCACCGCCGCAGCCGAAAGGCCGCGGCCCACGCAGTCGCCCACGATGATGCCGATCCGGTTGTCACCGAGCCTCAGCACGTCGTACCAGTCGCCGCCGATCTCCAGCGGCGTGACCGCCGGCTCGTAGCGAACCGCGAAGCCGGGTGGCAGCTTGGCGGGTGCGAGCATCGCGTGCTGAAGGGTGAGCGAGGTTTCCCGGGCGGCCTCGAACTGGCGCACGTGCTGAATCGCCAGCCCGAGATGGCCGACCAGCACGGTGATCAGCAGACGATCTTCGGCGCTGAGCCGTCGGGGCACCCGAAGCTCGAGCCACAGGGCCACATCTCCGCCGCCGGTGAGAGCGGCAACGACGCCACTCGATTGCCCCGGGGCGTCTGAACTTTCGATGGGTTGAACGGTCAGCGGTAGCTGGCGGCGAGCCTGCTCGAAGATGTCCCGCAACGCGCGGATCCAGGTGCCGCCAGTCGGGCGAAACCCGTTCTCCGGCAACTTGAATCGTCGGCTCCACAGTGTCTGTCGGCCACACCGCGGCGACCACCCGGTGCACGTCGAGGGCTAGTCGGCATTCGTCGAGGGTGATGGACAAGACGTCGGACATGCTCTTGGCGACGCCGACCGCAGTGGCCAGCCGCAACACCGCGCTTTCCCGCGCGGCGAACGCGCGCTCGGCGGTGATGTCACGAAGGGTGCCCACGAAGACTTCGTCGTCGGTGGTATCGGGATTGACCCGGTTGACGTTCGCCGCGACCCACACCAGCGTGCCGTCGCGATGCCTGATCGGAGTCTCGTACTGGATCTGGGTTTCTTCGCTCAGCCGGATCTGTTGTAGCCGCGCCGCCTTCTCGTCGACCAACCAGGGATGGGGCCATCGGTAGGGCAGCCCCTGGGCCGGGTAGCCGGTGATTTTGGCGAAGGCGTCGTTGAGTTCGATCACGGTGCCGGTGTGATCGGAGACGAAAAACCCCTCCTGCAGCGAATTCACCACGGCGTCGCGGAACTGGTCGCGATTGGCGAGATCGTCGGCGCGGGCCCGCTGTTCCTCGGATCTCTGTGTCGCGGCGTCGAGGGGGGCCAGGGTGTGCAAGAGGAAAGCCAGCGCTTCGGCGCCGTCGAAGTCTGGAATATCTTGCGCCAGTTGGCGGACGAGCGCGGAGTGTTCCTCGACGATCTTCAGCATGCTGACGTCGTTGTGCAGCGCTTGGCGCCCGAGCTCATTGCCCACACCGAGGTCGTGCGCGCCGTTCGTCTGCAGGTAGGCACGCAAAGCGGTTGCGTAGTGGGCGTGGAATTCGTCGCGGGTCATGACGTCAGCGCCGGCGCGGTGGTCACCTGAACCGGCGCAGGGGCGTCGACATTGACCCTCCCGGTTCTCCGCGGCGGATATAAGTCTCGCGCCCAGACTAACCGAGCCTCGCGGCGCCGGAGCTTGCAGTACGATTCTTGCGACTTCGCCTGGTGGCTATGGGTCGGCACCGCATCCGCCGGTAGTGACAGGACTTCGGATGAAGGATGGCCGGTGGCAGCAGCGGATCCGATCACCACTTCCGTTGCGCATCGGGATGGTGCCGCCGTCGTCAGCATTGGCGGCGAAATCGATTCGAGCACCGCGCCCGCTTTCGAAGAGGCGATCGCGCAAGCCCTTGAAGTGAATCCCGCTGTCCTCGCAATCGAGCTTTCCGAGGTGACGTTCATGGCGTCGGTCGGGCTGCGGATACTGGCGGCCACCAACGAGAAGCTCGGCGAGTCGACCCGAGTCGCCGTGGTGGCAAACAGTCTGGCGGCCAGCAGGCCGATCCAGCTGACCGGCCTGGACCACATCGTCGCGCTGTATCCGACGCTGGATGCCGCGCTGAATGCGACAAACGACTAAGGCCTAGGGCCGCAACACCTGGCGGGCGATCGCGTACTTGTGCACTTCGGTCGGGCCGTCATAGAGCCGGAACGCCCGGATGTCGGAGAAGATCATCCCCACCGGCGTCTCGTCGGAAATGCCTATGCCGCCGAGGATTTGGACGCAGCGATCGGCGACCTTGAACAGCTCCTCGGACACGTAGGCCTTGACCATCGAGCTTTCGTGCCGGCCGGTACCCCGGTCGCCCATGTCCAGCGTCCAGCACGCCCACCAAATGGCGAGTCGGCATTGCTGCAAAGCGATTTCGTTGTCGGCGATCATGAAGCTGACGCCCTGATGCTCACCGAGCGTCTTGCCGAACGCGGTGCGCTCGCGGGCGTGCTTGATCGCGATCGACTGCGCGCGGGAGGCAGCACCCAGCCAGCGCATGCAGTGCGTCAGCCTCGCCGGCGCCAACCGCAATTGGGCGTAACGCAGGGCCTGGCCGACTTCACCCAGCACCGCCGAGGCGGGCAGTCGCAGGTCGTTGAACCGCACGACACCGTGTCCCTCGACATAGTTGCGGTCCATCGTGTTCATCACCCGCTCGATCACAAGGCCTTCCGGGCCCGTAGCGCCCGGGCCCTCGCACAGGAACAGGGTCGGGCCGTCGGGACCGTGTGGGTTCGGTGCGACCCGGGCCATGATGATCCAGGTGCGCGCGCCGTTGGCGCCGGTGATCAGCCACTTGCGGCCGTTGATGACGTAGTGGCTGCCGTCGAATTCGGCGGTCGTGTTGAGCTGGTTGGGATCCGAACCGGCACCGCCGGGTTCGGTCATCGCGAAGACCGACCGCTGCTGTCCGTCGATCACCGGAATGAGGAACTGCTCGATTTGCTCCTGCACTGGCAACCTTGCCCAGCAGGAACATGTTGCCTTCGTCGGGCGCGGCGCAGTTGAGCGCGATCGGGCCCAACGTCGACCAGCCGGCCGCCTCGAACAGCACCGCCTGGTCGCGGTGCGACGGCTCGCGTCCGCCAAAACGCTTGGGCGACTGGAAAGTCAGCAGCCCCGCCTCGCGGGCCAACCCGACCAGCTCGGTGCGCAACCCGTCGTCGGGGCCGTGCCGGGTGAGGCGGGGATCGGTTTCGTACGGCACGATCTTGTCGTTGACGAAGGCGCGGATCTGGTCGCGCAGCGCGGCGACGTCGGCCGGGATGTCGAAGTCGATCATGGGGTGTCCATCAGGGTCAGGGCCTGCTCGAACAGCCGCACGGTGGCCTCGTGCAGCAGGTCGCCGATTTCCTTCGGGGCTTTACCGGCGTAGGCCCGGGCGTGAGTGCCCTCCAGCACGATGCCGAGCTTGAAGCAGGCCAACACGGTGTACCAGGTGACGTGCGACAGATCGCGGGTGGTGTTGCGGGCATACCGCTCGACCAGGTCGCCGGGGGCGGCCAAGCCGCCCTTCTCGAAGAGCTGGCCGCCGAATGCCGCGGATTGGCCCCAGGTGGCCAACAGCCAGCCGAGGTCGAGCAACGGGTCGCCGATGGTGGACATTTCCCAGTCGACGATCGCGACGACCTCGGGGCCGGTGCGGGAGAACATCACGTTGGCGGCGTGATAGTCGCCGTGCATGATGCCCGGCGTCCACTGCGACGGCCGGCCCTCGTCGAGCCATTTGGCGACATCGTTGACGCCGGGGATGTCCGGGCCGGGATAATTGTCGAACTCCCGATACGACTCAAGCTCCGAAAGCCAGCGTGGCACTTGGCGTTCCAGGAATCCGTGCGGCTTGCCGTAGTCGCGCAAGCCCACCGCGGCGTAGTCGACTGCGCCGAGCTTGGCCAGCGACTCGGCCATCGACAGTCCCATTCCGAAGCGCACCGCTTGGTCGCCGGCGTGCAGCTCCGGCAGTTCCTGGCCGGCGTTGAACCCGTCGATGGGTTCCATCAGATAGAAGACCGCGTCGCCGAGCACTCCCGTGTCGGCGCAGCTGGCGATCAGGCGCGGATGCGGGACGTCGCTGCCGGCCAGCGCCGCCAGCACCTCGGTCTCGCGCATGATCACGACGTTGCTGCGCGGACGGAGATGCTTGGGCCCGCGGCGCAACACGTACGGTCGGCCCGAGCGGGTGAACCGCAGCATGATGTTTTGTGTTCCACCGGTGATCGCGGAGACGTCTTCCAGCGGGCCATCGCCCAACCCCTGGTCTGACATCCACTCCGCGAGGCCGTCCGGGGCTTTGAGCTCCTCCACGAAGGTGAAGCTACTACTCAGCCCAGCGCCCTCACAGCCGGCCCGCGTAGTGTCCGATGCTGCCTACTAACGGGAGGAACGAGGATGGCGCGGACCGACAACGATTCCTGGGACATCACCGAGAGTGTGGGTTCGACCGCGCTCGGCGTCGCCGCGGCCCGAGCCGCCGAGACCGTCAGCGAGAGCCCGCTGATCCAGGACCCGTTCGCACAGGTATTCCTCGACGCCGCCGGTCCAGGCATGTGGAGCCTGACATCGGACCCGAAGCTCTCGGCCGCGCTGACCGATCTCGAGCCGGACGTCGGCGCCTATCGCCAGGTCATGGTCGACTTCATGGCCGTGCGGACCAAGTGGTTCGACGAGTTGTTCCTCGACGCGGTGTCATCGGGCATCCGGCAGGTGGTGATCCTGGCGTCCGGCCTCGACTCGCGGTCCTGGCGGCTGCCCTGGCCGAACGGCACCACGGTGTACGAACTGGATCAGGCGAAGGTGCTGGAGTTCAAAACGGGCACCTTGGCGCGCCACGGCGCCCAGCCGGCCGCACGGCTGGTGAGCGTCGCGGTCGATCTCCGGGAAGACTGGCCGAAGGCGTTGCAGGACGCGGGTTTTGATGCATCTGCGCCGACGATGTGGTCAGCCGAGGGGCTGCTGCGTTACCTGCCCGCGGCGGCACAGGATCTGTTGTTCGAGAGGATCGACTCGCTCAGCGCGCCCGGCAGCCGGCTGGCCACCAACGGGCCGTCGAAGAACGCGGTGAAACCCGAGTTGCTGGCCAGCCAGCGCGAGCAGTCGACGCGCTTCCGCGCCGCGGCGGCCGAGGTGCTCGGCGCCGAGATCCCCAACGTCGACGAACTCTGGTATCCCGAGGAGCGCACCGAGATCGTCGATTGGTTGGGCGCACATGGCTGGGACGCAACGGCAATCGGCATGGCCGATCTGTTGGCCCGACACGGGCGCGACATCCCCGCCGATGACGTGATGCCGCCCGTCGTCTTCACCTCCGCGCGGCATCCGTGATCTGACGCCCGTTTTTCAGGGCGCCGCATAGCTCTGTCGGTATTTCAGATGGCGTGTCCGAATGTTTGGACGTCTGAAGGCCTGGGTACGTTAGCTCTGCTATACGGTTTTGTCCGACATTGACGGAGGTCAGGATGCGTGGCGGAGGTTTGATCAGTTCGATCGTGGTGGTCTGGTTGGTGATCGGCGTAATAGCCGCATTCCAACGGGATTACCTGAAAAACACCGAACAAAATTGTGCCTCTTTGGGCACGATCGCAGTCACAGTGTTGGCGGGCCCCCTGAACTATGCGGGTGTCAACCCGAAAGTCACCGATTGCCATTTACCGCAACCGAGTTCGATGCCCGCATTGGATATCGACCAACTGATTGGGATGGAGGCGTCATGATCGGCCTGGGCATCATTTTGTTGATAGTGGGATACATCCTCAAAGTTGCTGTGCTGCAAACGATCGGCGTGGTCCTGCTGGTTATTGGAGCGGTCTTGTGGGTTCTCGGATCTGTCGGCCGCCCGGTAGGCGGCAGGCGTTATTGGTACTGACACTGGTTGATGCGAAATCCATTCTCGATAACTGAAAAGGAGTCACCATGATTGTGCTCGGAATAGTTCTCCTCGTCATCGGATACTTTGTGCCAAGCCTTAGCATCCTGTACACAATCGGCGGAATTCTCGTGGTCATTGGCGTGATCTTGTGGATCCTCGGCGCCGTTGGGCGCCCGGTGGGTGGGCGAAAAGTCTGGTTCTAGACCCCTCGAGGTTGGCTCACAGCGGGCGCATAGGAGTGCCATAGCAGGCCCTCATCGTTGTGCGCATACTTGATAGTTGTGAGCCAACCCCACCCCCAAGCCCCCGTCGAACGTGTCGTCATGCGCCGCGCCGACGGAAACCCGATCAACGTTCTGGTGGTCGACGACGAAGCCGTTCTCGCTGAGATGGTTTCGATGGCGTTGCGCTATGAGGGCTGGAACATCGCGACCGCGGGCGACGGGGCGTCGGCCCTGGAGTCGGCCCGGTCGCAGCGGCCGGACGTCGTTGTTCTCGACGTGATGCTGCCCGACATGAGCGGGCTCGACGTTTTACGCAAACTCCGCGAGGAAACTCCCCAGTTGCCGGTACTGCTGCTGACGGCAAAGGACGCACTCGAGGACCGCATCGCCGGCCTGACCGCCGGTGGCGACGACTACGTCACCAAACCATTCAGCCTGGAAGAAGTGGTGCTGCGGCTGCGCGCCCTGCTGCGGCGCACCGGGGTGACGACCGAGGACAGCGGCGCACAGCTGGTGGTCGGGGACCTGGTGCTCAACGAGGACAGCCATGAGGTGACTCGTGCGGGCGAGCAAGTCTCGTTGACGTCGACAGAATTCGAGTTGCTGCGCTTCATGATGCGCAATGCCAAGCGTGTTCTGAGCAAAGCGCAGATCCTCGACCGGGTGTGGAGCTACGACTTCGGCGGCCGGTCCAACATCGTCGAGCTGTACATCTCCTACCTGCGCAAAAAGATCGACAGCGGGCACGAGCCCATGATCCACACGCTGCGTGGCGCCGGCTACGTCCTCAAGCCGGCTCGTTAGCCATGGGCGGGGCCTGGTCCCTTCGGTTTCGCCTGCTCGTCGGTCAGATCCTCATCCTCGTCATCGTCTGTGTCGGCATCGGCGCGGCGACCGAGTTCGCCCTGTACAAGTACCTGGTGGCTCAGCTCGACACCCAATTGCATGACGCCTCGCAACGATCGGTGCGGATATTCCTCGAGCCGCCCAGGGCGCCGTGGCGGCATCACCCCCGACCGTTCCCCCGACCCGGCCCGGGCCCGGTCTTCCTCGACGCTCCGGCTCAGCCGGTCGGCATGGTCGGGGCGGTCGTCGGTCCGAACGGGACGATCGAAGCGGGCTACCTGACGGCGGCCGGCGGGCGTGCCGGCCTGACCGATGCCGCCCGCGCCGAGTTGGCCTCGTTACCGGTCGACCGGCGCCCGGTGACCCGGGACGTCGACGGACTCGGCCGCTATCGCGTGGTCGCTGCGACCTCCCGCCGCAGCGGCGAAGTGGTCGTCACCGGGCTGTCGATGTCCGATGTCGACGCGACGATGATCCGCGTCCTGTTGATCTTCGGCGTCGTCACCGTGATCGCGGTGGTGGCCGCGATCACCGCGGGCATCGTGATCATCCGGCGCGCGCTGGCACCGCTGCGTCGGGTCGCCCAGACCGCCGGCGAGGTCGTCGATCTGCCGCTGGACCGCGGCGAAGTCGCCCTGCCGGTGCGGGTGCTCGAGTCGGATGCCAACCCGCGCACCGAAGTCGGCCAGCTCGGGTCCGCGCTCAACCGGATGCTCGACCACATCGTCGCCGCATTGTCGACGCGGCAGGCCAGCGAGACGCAGGGTGCGGCAATTCGTCGCCGACGCCAGCCACGAACTGCGCACCCCGTTGGCCGCCATCCGTGGCTACACCGAATTGGCCCAGCGGGTAGGTGACGACACCGATGCGGTCGCGCACGCGATGAACCGCGTGCAGTCCGAAACCGAGCGGATGACGCACCTTGTCGAGGACCTGCTGCTGCTGGCCCGCCTCGATTCCGGGCGCCCGCTGGAACGCGAGCCCGTCGATCTCTCGCGGGTCGCGGTCGACGCGGTCAGCGATGCGCACGTTGCGGGGCCGGACCACCAGTGGGAACTGGACCTGCCCGAGGAGCCGGTGATGGCGTCCGGCGACGCGGCTCGGCTGCATCAGGTGATGACCAACCTGCTGGCCAATGCCCGCGTTCACACGGCCGCGGGCACCGTGGTGACCACCCGATTGGAATCGGACGGCACGCATGCCGTGCTGAGCGTGTGCGACAACGGCCCCGGCATTCCGGAGCAGTTGCAGTCAGAAGTCTTCGAACGATTCGCTCGCGGTGACACGTCGCGATCCCGCAAAGGCGGCAGCACCGGATTGGGCCTGGCCATTGTCTCGGCGGTGGTGAAGGCGCACCACGGCACGATCACGCTGCAGAGCGCGCCGGGCCACACCGACTTCACGGTGCGATTGCCGCTGTCCCATGAGTCGTGAAAGCCGCTGTTAATCACAATAATTGGGCCCCGTTGCCCGCCTTCGGCCTCCGCCGGACGACAGCGACGCCGGGTCGTCGCTGTCGTGTCGGCGAAGTCCGCTAGATGGCCGCCGACCCCGCCCTACGGGCAGGTCACATCGATTTCGAAGGACTTGTTCACGGGTTGCATCGGGTTGGCCATGTCCACCCCGGTCGCGGTCCCGCTGATCTTGTACTTGCTGCCGTCCTTGGTCGCTTCGGCCTTGCCCGCGCCGGGAACGCCCGGGGTGTAGCCGAGTGTCACGCCGTTGACGTTGCCCAGGCCGACCGATTTCACCGACGGCGGGGAGGCGTCGGTCAGCACGGCACCGATGCCGGTGGAGGCTCCACCGATCGCGATGTTGACGCTGCCGGCAGCTGTGGTGCAGGCGACCGTGCCCTGGATGGTCTGGTCTTTGCCGTCGATGGTGACCTTGGCTGTCGACGATCCACTCGACGACGCGACGCCGTTGTTCGAACCCCCCGACGACGACTTGTTGCTCGAACAGCCAGACAGGCCGACGACGACGATTGCCGTCGCCGCAGCCGCGACCGTTACTGAACGCTTCACCCGGTTCTCCTTTGTTTTGTTGCGGCCCATCGACAATGACAAGCCGTTTCGGCAGTATGCAGGTTTGCTGAAATGGCGGATAGTAAATTCGTAAAAATTTGAGCTGCCTGTTGAGAGGGCATGCGCTCGATTTACCTGGAATTTGCCCGTCGGCCTCTTGCCCACACTGCGGCCGGCGATGGAGCGGGGTCAGTAACCCGCGCCAAACATTCGCCGACTTGTCTCTTCCGACACCGGTTCAATAGTGGCAATCTCGACCCCGTGGAACAGAAATCGCCGCAATCCGAAATTACCGATTTCGACGACGCGGACCGGGGGTTCATCGGCGCGTTGACGCCGTGCGTCGTCAAGGCCGCTGACGGACGGGTGGTGTGGGACAACGACGCGTATGCATTTCTGTCCGGCGATGCGCCGCCGTCGGTGCATCCGGGCCTGTGGCGCCAGAGCGCGCTACTCGCCAGACAAGGCCTCTACGAGGTCGTGCCGGGTATCTATCAGGTCCGCGGTCTGGACATCTCCAATGTGAGCTTCATCGAGGGCGACACCGGTCTCATCGTCATCGATCCGTTGACGTCGACCGAGGTGGCCTCGGCCGCTCTGCAGCTGTATCGCACGCACCGCGGTGATCGGCCGGTCGTCGCCGTCATCTACACCCACAGCCACGCGGATCACTTCGGCGGCGTGCTCGGCGTGACCTCGCAGGCCGACGTCGACGCCGGAAAAGTCGCGGTGCTGGCGCCCGAGGGATTCACCGAACACGCGGTGCAGGAGAACGTGTACGCGGGTCCCGCCATGAGTCGGCGCGCAACCTACATGTACGGCATCAGCCTCGAACGCGGGCCGCTCGGCCAGGTCGGGTGCGGCCTGGGCCAGGTCCCGTCAACCGGCGAGGTAGCGCTGATCGTGCCGACTGTCGACATCTGCACGACGGGTGAGACCCACACCATCGACGGCGTTCAGATCGAATTCCAAATGGCGCCGGGCACCGAGGCTCCCGCCGAAATGCACTTCTATTTCCCGCAATTTCGCGCCCTGTGTATGGCGGAGAACGCCACGCACACCCTGCACAACCTGCTGACGCTTCGCGGCGCGCTGGTGCGTGACCCGCACGCGTGGGCGGGATACCTGACCGAGGCGATCGACACCTTCGCCGACCGGGCTGATGTCGTGTTTGCCTCCCACCACTGGCCGACGTGGGGTCGTGAGCGCATCCTCGAATTCCTTTCGCTGCAACGGGATTTGTACGCCTACCTCCACGATCAGACGCTGCGGCTGCTCAACCAGGGCTACACGGGGGCCGAGATCGCCGAGATGTTCCAGATGCCACCGGCCCTGGAGAAGGCGTGGCATACCCACGGCTACTACGGCTCGGTCAGCCACAATGTCAAGGCGGTCTACCAGCGCTACATGGGTTGGTTCGACGGCCATCCCGCCCGACTGTGGCCACACCCGCCCGAAGCCCTGGCGGCCCGGTACGTCGAGGCGATGGGCGGTGTCGACCGCGTCGTCGAACTTGCGCAGCAAGCAGTGGACTCCGGTGACCTACGTTGGGCGGCAACGCTACTCGATCACGCGGTGTTCGCCGACGAATCTCATGCCGGTGCTCGCACGTTGCTCGCGGACACGTTGGACCGGCTTGCTTACGGCGCGGAGAATGCGACGTGGCGCAACTTCTTCCTGTCCGGGGCGACCGAGTTGCGCGACGGGAACGTGGGCACCGCGTTGGGGACGAACTCGCCGTCGTTGTTGTCGGTGCTGACACCGGAGCAGATCTTCGACGGGCTGGCCATCACGGTCAATGGGCCCCGGGCGTGGGACCTGGACTTGGCGTTCGACGTCGCATTGAGCGACCAGGCTGTCAATTACCGACTGACGCTGCGTAACGGTGTCCTGGTGCACCGCAAGGCTCCCGCCGATTCGGCAACCGCGACGGTGACCATCAAGCTGGACAACGCATTTCGGCTGATCAGGGCGGCGATGGGGGACACCGGCTCGCCGGGCCTGGAGATCGTAGGCGACCAGGCCGCACTACAGAAACTGCTCGGTGTGCTCGACCCGGCTGACCCGGCGTTCAACATCGTCACTCCGTGACGTGGGAGCCACATTCGCCTCACCAGTCGTTGCGTCGGGCGGGTACCGATGTGCCCGCCTCCGAGCGAATTGTGCTGTCTCGCCGTGAGTTTTCGCTCAGAGGTGGGCAAACCGCATAGTGCCTCCGCGCGGAGACGCGAGTGACGGGTGGGACGCAACAGGCTGTCACCCCGTGACGTCGATGACCACCTTGCCGACCGCCTTGCGGTCCGCGACAAGCCGCAACGCCGCCGCGGTGTCGGCCAGCGGAAATCGCGCGCCGATGTAGGGCCGGATCACACCCGTCGCGAACATCTGGGTCAGCTCCCGCATGTCGCGCGCGGAGTCGTCCGGGCGGTCGGTCACGAACGTGCGAATCTCCATGCCGCGAACGATGATTCCCTTCAGCAGGACCAGATTCAGCGGGATGGCCGGGATCGCACCGGCGGCGTAGCCGAGCGTGATGAACGTCCCGCCCCGGGACAGGCCGCGCAGTGCCGGTTCAGCATAAGGGCCACCGACCGGGTCGAGCACCACGCGGGCGCTGTCCCCGGTGAGCTCGCGGATGCGGGTCTTCAGGTCTTCCCGGTCGTAATCGACCGTCGCCTCGGCGCCGCGCCGGCGGCACAAGTCAAGCTTCTCGGGGCTCGACGCGGCGGCCAGGACGCGTGCCTTCATCTGCACCGCGAGATCGACGGCGGCCAAACCCACGCCGCCCGCGGCGCCGAGGACCACCACCCAGTCACCCGGTTCGACAGCGGCGATCGATCGCAGCGCGTGATAGGCCGTGCGGTACGTGACACCGAATGCCGCCGCGGACGCGAAGTCGACGCCGTCGGGTATCTCGTTCACCATCATCGAGTGCAGCAGTGTCTGCTCGGCGAACCCGCCGACGAATGTCGTCGCGGAAACCCGTTGGCCCGGAACGAATGCCGCGCCCTCACCGACAGCGATCACCTCGCCGGCTAGCTCGCTGCCGGGGGTGAACGGTACCGGAGCCTTGACTTGGTACTTGCCCTGGATCATCAGCACGTCGGGGTAGTTGACCGCCGCGGCGTGCACCCGCACCACCACCTGCCCCGGCCCGGGCACCGGATCGTCGATCTCGTCGACGACGAGGTCTTCCGGCGGTCCGTAGGCGCGGCAGACAACGGCGCGCATCAGCTCACCCCCAGTCCGCGTAGACAGAACCGCACCAAGTGATCGACGTCGGCAGGTCGAGGGCGCTGCGCGGAATCCAGGTAGCGCCGCATGGCCGACACCGTGCACAGGAACACGGTGTCGGCGTCGCGGTCGATGTCCTTGCTGCCCAACGCGGCGATCGGCTCGGCCAGCAGATCGCGCATCGGCCGCATGATGGCGTCGTCGGCGGCCCGCCAGTCGGTGGTGGCCGAAACCTGGCCGGCCGCAGCACGACTCATGCTGATCAGGTGCGGGTCGGCGACCTGCGCGAGCGCGCCCTCGATCCACCGCCGGACCTGGCCCGCCGCCGTACGCTCCTTGGTCATCTGGTGTTGCAGGTACGAGACGACGATCGCGACACCGCGTTCCATCACCGCGAGGATCACGTCGTCCTTGCCGGCGAAGTAGCGGTAGAACGCCTTGTTCGACGAGCCGGCTTCGGTGACGATGTCGCTGACCCGCGGCGGTTCTGGGCGCCACCCGTTCCATCACCCGGACCGCGGCGGCCAGGATGCGCTCGACCTCCTCGGTCGCCTCGCGTTGACGGTCGTCGAGCGCACGCTCGACGGCGGCGGCCACCCGACTACTGGTCAACGAGGGCACCGTATTTCGCGCGGGCGGCCTCGCGGCGGATGTCCAGCATCTCGCTGGGCCACTCCGCACTCTCGGCCTCGACGTTCTTGAGCAGCATCCGCGCCAGGTTGACCTTGTGCGCCTCGGTCGGCCCGTCGGCCAGACCGAGCGCGATACCGCCGAGCAGCACGTTGACCAGCGGCATCTGATCGGTCAACCCGAGTGCGCCGTGCACCTGAATTGCCCGCAGCGCAATCGATTTCAGCACCTGGGAGGCCAGGATCTTGCACGTCGCGATCTCGGCGCGGGCGCCGTGCTCGTCGCCGCTGTCGATCAACCAGGCGGCGTGCAGCACGGTCAGCCGGAACGGCGTCAGCTCGGTGTAGGAGTCGGCGACGAACTGCTGCACCAACTGCTTGTCGGCCAGCAACGTACCTTGCGTGAAACGGCTTTTCGCGCGTCGCGCCATCATCTCGACGGTCCGCTGGGCCATACCGATCGCGCGCATGGCGTGGTGCAGCCGGCCACCGGCCAGTCGGGTCTGCAAGATCAGGAAGCCCTGGCCGGCCTCGCCGAGCAGTGCGGACGCCGGCACCCGCACGTCGTCGTAGTGGACCAGCGAATGGCCCGGCTCGTGCGGGTCGGCGCCGAACAGATGGTGGTTGGCTTCGATCTTGAGTCCCGGAGTGTCCGCCGGGATCAGGAACGTCGAAGCGCCGTGATGGACCGCCACGTCGGGATTGGTTATCGCGACGACGATGAAGAACGATGCGACGGAAGCATTGCTGGAGAAGTACTTTCGTCCGGTGATCACCCAGTCGTCACCGTCGGGGACGGCGCGGGTGGTGAAGACGCGGGGGTCGGCACCACCCTGCGGCTCGGTCATCGAGAAGCAGGAGAAGATCTCGCCGGACAGCAGGCCGGACAGATAGCGGTCCTTCTGCTCCTGGGTGCCGAAGCGGGCGATGATCTCGGCGTTGCCGGTGTCGGGCGCCTGCGTGCCGAACACGATCGGCGCCCACGGGCTGCGGCCCAAGATCTCGTTGATCAGCGTCAGCTTGACCGCGCCGAATCCCTGCCCGCCGAGCTCGGGCCCGAGGTGCGGCGCCCACAGGCCGTGGTCGCGGACCTGCTGTTTGAGCGGGTCGATGATCTTGCGCCGCTCGTCGTTCAGCGGCAGGAATTCACAGCCGGGGAACAACACCTCCAGCGGCTCGATCTCTTCGTGGACGAACTCGCGGACCCAGTCGAGCTTCTTCGCGAACTCGGGCTCGGTGGAAAAGTCCCATGTCATATCGATTACTCCTCGGTGTTAGTCGGCGGCGACCCGCTGCGCCCGGCTGCGCCGCACTTGCGATCGCCTGGGGCTAGGGAAATCCACCGTCGGCTCGCAGAATCGAGCCGGTGGTGAAGCTCGATGCGTCCGATGCCAAAAACAATGCGGCGCCGACGATTTCGGCAGGGTCGCCGGCCCGCTGCAGTGACATATGACCGAACGGGTTGTGCGCGGCCTGTTCGATGTTCCATGACTTGCTGACGTCGGTGAGGAAGGGCCCGGCCATCAGCGTATTGACCCGGACCTTCGGTCCGAGGGCCCGTGCGAAGCCCTCGGTCATCGCGTTGAGCCCGGCTTTCGAGGAGGCGTACGGGATGATGTCGGGCGTCGGCTGCAGCGAGCCCGCGGTGCTCACGTTGATGATCGAGCCGCGGCCGGCCGCGACCATCCGCTCACCGACCAACGCGGACAACCGAAATGGGCCCTTGAGGTTCAGGTTCACCACCGCGTCGAACAGCTTCTCGGTGACATCGGTGAGTTTGTCGTAGAGCGGCGACATGCCGGCGTTGTTGATCAACGTGTCGACCTTGCCGAACCGGTCGTACACCGCGTCGACCAAACCGTCGAGTTGGTCCCAGCGACCGAGGTGCACCTGGTACGGCATGGCCGTGCGACCGGTCTCGCTTTCGATCTGCTTCGGCGACGGCGACGCAGTTCTCCATCTTGCGGCTGGCGATCACCACGTCGGCGCCGCAGCGCGCCACGCCAAACGCCATTTCCTTGCCCAGCCCGCGGCTGCCGCCGGTGATCAGGATGGTCTGGCCGGTCAGGTCGAAAAGCCCTTCGGCATAACTCATTTGAGCGACCCGGCCATCGCGGCCGCGGTGGTGATCAGTTGCGGGACCATCGCCCCGAATGCGTCCTGGATCTTCGGGTCGACCTTGCCGCTGCGCACTCCCGCAGCGTAGGTCTTCTCCAGCACGATGCCGAGCTTCCAGTTGGCCAGCACCAGGTAGTAGTCGATGTTCTCGGTGGACAGCCCGCTGACCTGCTCGTAGCGCTCGAGCAATTCGCTGCGCGTCGGCATCCCCTTCATGTCGAGATAAAACCCGTCTTCCTTGGGGTTTTCGCCGTCGTAGCCCAGCAGGCACCAGGCCAAGTCCAGCAGCGGGTCGCCGACCGTCGTCATCTCCCAGTCCACAATCGCCGCCAGCCGGGCCGGTCCGCCGTGCTCGAACATGACGTTGGCGAACTGGTAGTCGCCGTGCATGATGCCGGGTTTGTAGTGGGCGGGCCGGTTGGCGCGCAACCAATCTGCGGCCTCGTTCAGGCCGGGAAGCTCACGCACTTGATAGCTGTCCAGGAAGGCAAGCCACCGGTCGACCTGACGCTCGTGGAACCCGTCCGGCCGGCCGAAGCCATCCAAACCCTGTGCCCGCCAGTCCACTCGGCCCAGCTTGGCCGCGCCCTCGACGAGCTGGAAGGCCAGGCCGCGTCGCGCCTCCAGGTCGTCACCGAACGGCGCCTCCCAGCCGCCGTCCATCGGACTCCACCCGTCGATCGCCTGCATCACGTAGAACGGTTTGCCGAGCAGGTCGCCGGCCTCGTCGGCGGCGATCAATGCGGCGTGCGGGACGTCGGTGCCGCCCAACGCGCGGACCAGTCGGATCTCGCGCAGCAGCCCGTCGATGCGGGCGGCGTCGGCCCGGTCGCCGGGCATCCGCAGCACCATGCGCTCGTCGCCGCGGTGAATCAGGTACAGCGTGTTCTGCGAGCCGCCGGACAACTGCTCGAGCCGCGGCTTCTCGCCGTCGCCGGGAGCGCCGTTCGTGTCCAGCCAGTGTCCAAGGACTTCTGCGTCCAACATCTGCACACCCCAATCTCCACCGGGAGAATAGCATTCTCCAGAGGCGGCGCAAGGGGATTCCTGCGCATGCGAGGCTGTCCCGATGCAGTTGCTTCTGGTCCGGCACGCGTTGCCGCTCCGCAGCGGCCCGAATCCAGAGGGCCGGGGTCAGGGAGCCGACCCGGACCTCTCCGACGAGGGCCGCGAGCAGGTGGCCCGGCTTCCGGAGGCGCTCGCCCGATTTCCGATCACCCGAGTGATCAGCAGTCCGCAGCGCCGCGCGGTCCAGACCGCGGAACCGGTCGCCGAGGCGCGCGGGCTCGACATCGAGATCGACGACCGCTTCGCCGAGTACGACCGGGAGCTACCGGTCTACATCCCGATCGAACAGATCCGGGCCGAAAATCCGCAGGAGTGGGCGCGGATGGCCCAGGGCCACCTCCCGAGCACGGTCGACGAGGACGCGTTTCGGGCGCGGGTGCAGGCGGCCGTCGACAACGTCGCCGCCACCGCCGCGCACGACGACACCGTCGTGGTGTTCAGCCACGGCGGCGTGATCAACGTGGTGCTGCACGAGATTCTGGGAACGAGGCGGATCCTGTCGTTTCCGATCGACTACGTCTCGGTGACGCGGCTGCTGTTCTCCCGGTCCGGTCAGGCCAGCGTGGTGACGGTGAACGGCACCGAACACGTATGGGACCTGTTGCCCCGAAACCGGCGGTAGACCACCGGCTGAAAGCCAGTGGTAAGAAGGCCTCGTGACGCTTGATGGGCTCGACCTCTCCGCGCTGGACAAGCATCTGCGATCGGCCGGCATCAGCCGCGACGGTGAGCTGACCGCGCAGCTGATCTCCGGCGGCCGATCCAACCTGACCTTTCTGGTGGCCGACGACTCGTCGAAATGGGTGCTGCGCCGTCCGCCGCTGCACGGGCTGACGCCCTCGGCGCACGACATGGCGCGGGAGTACACCGTGGTCGCCGGGCTGGCCGCCACCGACGTTCCGGTGGCCCGGGCAATCACGCTCTGCAACGACGACTCGGTGCTCGGCGCCCCTTTCCAGATGGTCGAATACGTTGCCGGGCAGGTGGTGCGAACTCGAGCTGAGCTCGAGGCGATGGGTGGCCAGCGCGTCATCGACGAGTGTGTCGACGCGCTGATCAAGGTGCTGGCCGATCTGCACGCCGTCGACCCGGCAGCGGTCGGCCTGGCCGATTTCGGTAAGCCCAGCGGCTATCTGGAACGCCAGGTCCGGCGCTGGGGCTCGCAGTGGGAGCACGTGCACCTGCCCGACGACGACCGCGACGCCGACGTGGCGCGTTTGCACTCGGCGTTGCAGGACGCGCTTCCGCAGCAGAGCCGGACGTCGATCGTGCACGGCGACTACCGGATCGACAACACGATTCTGGACTCTGACGACCCGACTCAGGTGCGCGCCGTCGTCGACTGGGAGCTCTCCACGCTCGGCGATCCCATCAGCGACGCGGCGCTGATGTGTGTGTACCGCGACCCCTCACTCGACCTGATCATCAACGCACACGCGGCGTGGACATCACCGCAATTACCGGTCGCCGACGAGCTGGCCCACAAGTATTCGGAGATCTCCGGACAACCGTTGGCGCACTGGAACTTCTACATGGGGCTGGCCTACTTCAAGCTGGCCATCATCGCGGCCGGAATTGACTTCCGCAGGCGGATGTCCGGAGGCGCCGACGATGTCAACGCATCCGATCGGGTCGGGGAAACAGTGGCGCCGTTGATCGCCCGTGGATTGACCGAGCTGAAGGGCTCGTAGATCAGCGACCTGCGAACAGGTTCTTCTTCGCCGCGCGTCGCAGTTGGTAGATCCGCGCCGTGCCGGCGAGAAACGTGACCAGGCCACCGCTCACCGCAGCCAGCAGGATCGCCACCCCGAGCGGCAGCGTCCAGTGCCAACCGAGGAAGGCGAAATCGCCCGATGCCGTGTTCTGCGTGATGAAGACCAGCAACACGATCAGGATCAGGAAGCCGGTGGCCAGAAACGACCAGAGTCCGGCGGTACGGGTGAACTTCACCGCCGACTCAGGCGGCGGAAGCCGGTCCGGGGTCGGCGCGGGCGTTACTTGTGGCTCTTCAGGCGAGACCGACGGATCGCTGCTCATGCTGTCATCTTTACCCGTTTACGGCCTGAAGTGAACCGAACCACCGGGAAAGGCGTGCAACGCTAGTGTCGGTTGCTATGAGCATGCTGCGCCGGCGCGGGCACCGCGTCGCGGTGTGGCTGACCACCCTGTGCCTTGCTGCGACGGCCTGCGGCAGCTCGAACCCGCTCGGTGGGGCGTCCAGCGGTCCGAACTCGATCGTGGTCGGGTCGGCCGGTTTTCCGGAGTCGAAGATCGTCGCCGAGATCTACGCACAAGCACTGCAAGCCAACGGATTCAACGTCGGTCGCCAGATGGGTATCGGCAGCCGGGAGACGTATGTCCCTGCGCTGAAGGATCATTCGATCGATCTGGTGCCCGAGTACGTCGGCAATCTGTTGCTGTACCTGGAGCCGGAGGCCACCGCGACAATGCTCGACGATGTCGAGCGGGAGTTGAGCCGACGGCTGCCGCCGGACCTGTCGCTGCTTACCCCGTCGCCCGCATGTGACACCGACACGGTCACCGTCACCACCGCCACCGCCACCAATTGGCATCTCAAGTCGATCGCCGACCTCGCCCCCCATTCGGCCCAGGTGAAGTTCGCCGCGCCCTCGGATTTTCTTGTCCGGCCCTCGGGCCTCAAAGGGCTGCAACAGCGATATGGACTGAACGTTGCGCCCGGCAATTTCGTGGCTATCAGTGACGACGGTGGTGCCGTCACTGTTCGCACCTTGACGGAGGGCAAGGTCAACGCGGCCAACATCTTCAGTACCTCACCGGCGATCCTGCAGGGAAACCTCGTGGTACTTGACGATCCGCTGCACAATTTCCTGGCCGGAAACATCGTCCCGCTGGTGAATACGCAGAAGAAGTCGGATCGGCTCACCAAAGTGCTCGATGCGGTGTCGGCGAAGCTGACCAGCCGCGAGATGGCCAACCTCAACGCGTCGGTGTCCGGGAACGCCGGCGTCGACCCCGATCAGGCCGCCCGGAAATGGCTGCACGACAACGACTTCGACCATCCGATCGAGAGCGGACAGTGATCAGCTTCCATGACGTCCACAAGGTCTACGACGACGGCACCGTCGCCGTCGACCGGCTGAACCTCGACGTGCCACCCGGAACGCTCACGGTGTTCGTCGGCCCGTCCGGGATGCGGCAAGACCACGTCGATGCGGATGATCAACCGGATGGCCGAGCCGTCATCGGGGACCGTCGTCGTGGACGGCGCCGACGTGGCGGGCGTCGACCCGGTCCGGCTGCGCCTCGGCATCGGCTATGTGATCCAAGGCGCCGGCCTGATGCCGCACCAACGGGTGATCGACAACGTCGCGACCGTTCCGGTGCTCAAAGGCCAGTCCCGCCGGGCGGCGCGCAAAGCCGCCTACGCGGTGCTGGAGCGGGTGGGCCTGGACGCGAAGCTCGCCGAACGCTATCCAGCGCAGCTGTCCGGCGGCGAACAGCAGCGCGTCGGTGTGGCGCGGGCGCTGGCCGCCGATCCGCCGATTCTGTTGATGGACGAGCCGTTTTCGGCGGTCGACCCGATCGTGCGCCACGAGCTGCAGCGCGAAATCCTGCGACTGCAAGCCGAATTGCACAAGACCATCGTGTTCGTCACGCACGACGTCGACGAGGCGATCCGGCTGGCCGACCGGGTAGCGGTGTTCGGCCGGGGCGGTGTTCTGCAGCAATACGACGAGCCGGCCAGGCTGTTGTCGCGTCCGGCCAATGATTTCGTGGCCAGGATGATCGGCGCCGGTCGCGGATATCGCTGGCTGCAGTTCCTGAGCGCGACGAACCTGCCGCTGCATGACATCCCCAGTGTCACCGACCCGTCGGCCCTCAGCGAGGAGCAGCTGCGTGACGGTTGGGCATTGATCGTCAAGCCCGACGGCACAGCGTTGGGCTGGATCGATGCCAACGGTGTCCGCAAGTATCGCGCCGGGGCATCGCTGCGCGACAGCGTCACCTCGGTGGGTGCGGTGTTCCGGCCGGGCGCCAACCTGAGCCAGGCACTGGACGCCGCGCTGTCGTCGCCGGCGGCGATGGGGGTGGCCGTCGACGCCGCGGGCAAGGTCACCGGCGGGGTACAAGCCGGTGATGTGTTGGCCGCGTTGGATTCTCAACGGCGGGATTAGCGTGCACTATCTGCTGCATCACCTTCCCACGGCGTGGGCGCTGACCGTGATTCACCTACGGCTGTCGCTGCTGCCCGTGCTGGCAGGTTTGGTGTTCGCGGTGCCGTGGGCGGTGCTGACGTGGCGAATCCGGGCACTGCGACGATTCACGACGGTGGCCGCCAGCGCGGTGTTCACCATTCCGTCGCTGGCGCTGTTTGTCGTGCTGCCGCTCATCATCCCGACCCGGATCCTCGACGAAGCCAATGTCCTTGTCGCGCTGACCCTTTACACCTCGGCGCTGCTGGTGCGGGCGGTGTTCGAGGCGCTGGATGCGGTACCGGCACAGGTGCGTGACGCCGCCAGCGCGGTCGGCTACCGGCCCATCGGCCGACTGTTGAAAGTCGAACTGCCGCTGTCCATTCCGGTGCTGGTCGCCGGTCTGCGCGTGGTGGTCGTCACCAACATCTCGATGGTCTCGGTGGGTGCGGTGATCGGCATCGGCGGCCTGGGGACCTGGTTCACCGAGGGCTATCAGGCCAACAAGAGCGACCAGATCGTGGCCGGAATCATTGCGATCTTCCTGTTGGCGGTCGTCATCGACATCGCGCTGATGTGGGCCGGCCGAGTCGCCACACCGTGGGATCGGGTGTCGCGATCGGGCCGACGGTTGCTGACGGCTCCGGTAGTGGGTGGCTCGCGATGAACTTCCTTGCCCAAGCGCTGTCTTACTTGTTCACCGCCGACAACTGGTTCGGCCCGGTCGGCTTGGCGGAACGGACGCTGGAGCATCTGGAATACACCGCCGCCGCAGTCGTGGTGTCGGCGCTGGTTGCCATCCCGCTCGGGTTGGTCGTCGGTCATACCCGGCGCGGCACCTTGGTGGTGGTCAGCCTGGTCAACGCGCTGCGCGCACTGCCGACGCTGGGGGTGCTGCTGCTGGCCGTGCTGCTCTGGGGTCTCGGCCTGATTCCGCCGATCGTGGCGCTGATGCTGCTCGGGATTCCGCCGCTGCTTGCGGGCACCTACGCCGGAATCTCGGCGGTGGATCGCACGGTGGTGGACGCCGCGCGCTCGATGGGGATGAGCGAGTTGCGGGTGTTGTTCCGGGTCGAGGTGCCCAACGCGCTGCCGCTGATCCTGGGCGGGTTGCGGACCGCGACGCTGCAGGTCGTTGCGACCGCGACCGTTGCGGCCTACGCCAGCCTGGGCGGGTTGGGTCGATATCTGATCGACGGCATCAAGGTGCGCCAGTTTCACATTGCACTGGTCGGTGCCCTGATGGTCGTGGCCCTGGCGCTGATCCTCGACGGTGTGCTGGCGTTCGCGGTGTGGGCGTCGGTGCCAGGTACCGGGCGACTGCGCGGAAGGCCACACCGCCAGACGTCGAAATCTGTCCAGCCGTCGCCTAACGTAGACGCGTGAGCCAACCCCGTCAGATCAGACGAGCCAGGCGCGGTCGACGATGCTGACCTGGCGCTCACAGGACGCCCGGCGGATGGAGTCGGTGCGGGTGCAGTTGTCCGGCAAGCGAATCAAGGCCAACGGGCGCATCGTGGCCGCCGCGACCGACACCAATCCGGCTTTCGCCGCCTACTACGACCTGCTGACCGATGAAACCGGCGCGACCAAGCGACTCGGCATGACGGTCACGCTGGCCGAGCGGGAGCGGCAACTCGTCGTCGCACGCGATGACGAGAACATGTGGATGGTCACGACCACCAGGGCGACTCGCGCGCGGCCTACGACGGCGCACTGGACGTTGACGTGGTGTTCAGCCCGTTCTTCAACACGCTGCCGATCCGCCGAGTCGGCCTCTACGAACACGCCGACTCGATCACGGTGCCGACGGTCTACGTGGGTCTGCCGGAGATGTCTGTTGCCGCAGCGGCGATCAGCTACAGCAGCGTCGGCGATGGGGTGAAGGTGCACTCGCCGACGTCGGACACCACGCTGACCGTCGACGCCGACGGGTTCATCGTGGACTATCCAGGCTTGGCAGAACGGATCTGATCACCCCGCCGGCGCGACCGGCGGCGGCCAGCTCGGCCCGCCAGTTCTTGTCGCCGACGAACACCCCGACGATCTCCGGCCGCGAGAAGCTGTCGTAGCGAGCGCGGGCGGCATGTCCGCTTTCGACCAGCTCGGCGACCGAATCGTTGTGCGCCAATGAATTTCGTGCCTGGCTGAGTAATTCGATGGCCCGGTCCACCCGCGGCAGCAATTGTCCCGCGTTCGCTTCGCACATCGCCCGCACCAGATCCGGCGCGCTGCCGGCGACCCGGGTGCCGTCCCGGAACGAGCCCGCGGCCAGCGCGAACGCCAGCGGCACCTCCCCGGCGGTCACCGCCAGGGCCTCGGCGAGCAGGTGCGGCAGATGAGAGATGGCCGCAGCGGCGGCATCGTGCTCGTCGGATCTGGCCGGCACCACCACCGACCCGCAATCCAGCGCCAATCTGCAGCACCGTCGACCACACCGCCGGGTCCACGTGGTCGTCCACGCTGATCACCCAGGGGGCTCCGACGAACAGCCGGGCATGCCCGGCCTCCCAACCGGAGTGCGTGGTGCCCGTCATCGGGTGTCCACCGACGAAGCGGGCCTGCAGGCCCGCGGCGGTGACCGCGTCCAGCACCGCGCCCTTGACGCTGGTGACGTCGGTGAGCGGGCAGTCGGGGGCGGATTGGCTGATGTGGCTGAGCAGGATCGGCAACGCCGGCATCGGCACCGCCAGCACGATCAGCGCACCGAGGTCGGCGGCCCGGCTCAGGGCGCTCGTGTTCAGATCCGTCGTGGCGTCGAAGCCGTCGAAACGGGCGGCCTGGGCGCCTTCGACCGAGCGGTTGTAGCCGAAGGCCTCGCGGCCGGCATCGGTGGCGGCACGCAGCAGCGAGCCGCCGATCAGCCCCAGGCCCAGCACGCACACCGGTGTCTTCGAAACAGGATCAGCCACCCGTCAAGGTTGGCATATCCGGGCGGACGCGTCACTGCATTTGCTGGGCATGTGCTGGTCAACGGGCTTCGGCGCGACTAGCGTAGGCGCCCATGGGAGCACAGCGGGCGTCTGCGCAGGCCGATACTCCGGACGGGTTCGGTGTGGCTGTCGTGCGCGAAGACGGCAAATGGCGTTGCTCAGCGATGGGCCCGAAGGTCTTGGTCAGTTTGTCCGAAGCCGAGACCGAACTGCGCGAGTTACGCAGTGCTGGAGCGGTTTTCGGGCTGCTGGATGTTGATGACGATTTTTTCGTGATCGTACGGCCGGCGCCGTCGGGAACGCGCCTGCTGCTGTCGGATGCGACCGCGGCCCTGGACTACGACATCGCCGAAGAAGTGCTGGAGAACCTGGACGCCGACATCGAAGCGGATGATCTTGAAGACGCCGACCCGTTCGCGGAGGGCGATCTCGGGTTGCTGTCCGATGTGGGCCTGCCCGAGGCGGTGCTCAGCGTGATCTTGGATGAAACCGATCTCTACGCCGACGAGCAGCTGGGCCGCATTGCCCGCGAGATGGGCTTCGCCGATGAATTGTCGTCGGTACTCGATCGCCTTGGTCGGTGATCGCAAGCGCGGCGGAGCCGGGCGCAGCGGGTCGCCGCCATGAGGCCGGTCGGTGATCGCAAGCCCGGCGGAGCCGGGCGCTGCGGGTCGCCGCCATGAGCCGGTCGCTGACGAAGAGCTGATCCGCGCCGCGCTGGCGGTTGCCGCGACAGCAGATCCCCGCGATGTGCCGGTGGGCGCCGTGGTCGTCGCGGCTGATGGAACCGAGCTGGCCCGTGCCGTCAACGCCCGGGAGGCACTCGGCGATCCGACTGCGCACGCCGAGATCCTGGCCATCCGGGAAGCCGCCCGCGTGCTGGGCGACGGGTGGCGGCTGGAGGGCGCGACACTTGCAGTCACCTTGGAGCCCTGCACGATGTGCGCGGGGGCGCTGGTGATGGCGCGGGTGGGCCGGGTGGTGTTCGGCGCCTGGGAACCCAAGACCGGCGCAGTGGGTTCGCTGTGGGATGTGGTGCGTGATCGGCGGCTGAACCACCGTCCGGAAGTGCGGGGTGGCGTGTTGGCGCAGGAGTGCGCCGAGGTGCTCGAGGACTTTCTTCGCCCGCCAGCGATTGGGATAGCAGCGTCCGCGTTGGGTAAGCTCACCGGCGGTGGCGTGTCCGAGCGGCCTAAGGAGCACGCCTCGAAAGCGTGTGACGGGTAACCCCCGTCCGAGGGTTCAAATCCCTCCGCCACCGCCATAACCACCCGGCCCCGTAGCAGCTCAGGGCGCTTATTGGCTCGCTGATCGGCGTTCGGGCAGGCTCGGTGAGCACATTTTGAGCACACTCTGGTGATCTGCGGTACGCGAGTACCGACCGTGCAAACTTTCCGCCACGGCGTCGAGGTCGTCGTCGAACAGATCCGCGTAGGTGTCGAGTGTGACTTTGGCCGATGTATGTCCCAGCATTCGTTGTAGCGCCAGCACGTTGACCCCGGCCGACACCGCCGGGGACGCACAGGTATGCCGGAGATCGTGGGGGGTTATGGCTTGGACCTGGGCGCGCTTCACAGCAGCTGCAAACCACCCGCCACTCGACTTCGGGCGAGGCACGGGGCGGTGAACGGGATCGATCCGCTCGGCTGCCTTGACAGCCTTGGTGAACCAATTCGCAGCTCCAACACGGGACGGGATAGTACGTCCGTCGATGTCGGCCAGCCACCGTTCCACGCCCTCGCGGCAGTACAGCGTGAAGTGCAACCTGTCTGCGGGGGCGGTGTCGGTGTTTTCGTTCTTAGCGCCGGGCAGATGCTCCCGGCACCGGCAGGGACACCACTTGCCGAAGTGCAGCGGGATCAGGCCGAACGACCCCGTCTATGTGGCGCGGGCCTGCTGTCGGTAGGCGTAGGCCGCTTTGGCGTGCGGGACTTCAACTTCTCCCTTGTCGTCGACTTCGGCTGAGCTCGCGGCCGGATTCTGCGCCGGGCGGTACCGCTGCCGTTGGGATGGCGTTGTCGATGAGGACGACTGCGATGGCGGCGGCGGTGGCGAAGGTTTCGGTGTTGAGGACCCGGTTGCGGGCCGAGGCGCCATCCAAGAGCAGGGCCAGTTGTTCGCCGAGTTGTTCGGGGTTGGTGGCACCGGCCTCGCGGGCGGTTTCCGTGAGCCGCGCGGCAAAAGCCTTCTTGTAGTCGCGGGCGTGCACGCGTGCCGGGTGTCCCGGGTCGTGGATTTCGACGGCCGCCGCGATGAACGGGCACAGCGGCGCGTGAATGTCGAAGGCGGCGAGGAGCCGTTGGCGGGGTGTCAGATCGGTGCGGTCGAACACCTCCGGCAGGATGTCGGGATCGAATCGGCGTAGGTGTTCGGCGATCAGCTCATCCTTGCCGGCGAAGTGCTGGTAGAAGGTGCGCTTGGACACCTGGGCCACCGCGCAGAGCTGGTCTAGGCCGGTGCTGTTGATGCCTTGATCGCGGAACAACTGTTGTGAAGCGCCCAGGATGCGCTCTCGTGCGCCCCTGCCTCGGCGCAGGCCTCGCGGCCCCTTCTCGAGCTCCGTCATACACCCAGCTTAACCCGGTTGGGTACGAATCGGTGTACATAGCTTGCGGTCCCGCCAACGGTCCGCTACGTTAAGCACTCTGATCGGTATACATAAGGCGGCATTACTCGATGATGGGAGTGATCGTGGGAAAACTCGATGGCAAGGTCGCGGTGATCACCGGCGCGACCAGTGGGATGGCGCTCGCCGGTGCCAAGTTGTTCGTTGACCAAGGAGCTCACGTCTTCATCTCGGGGCGGCGGAAGGACGCGCTGGAAGAAGCCGTGCAGTCGATCGGGCGAAACGTGACCGGCGTGCAGGGCGACTCGGCCGACCTCGACGATCTGGACCGTTTGTTCGCCACGGTCAAGCGTGAAAAGGGCGCGATCGACGTGTTGTGGGCAAGCGCCGGGACGGGCGCGCAAGGCAGGCTCGGCGAGATCACCGAGCAGGACTTTCATGACGCCTTCTGGCTGAACGCGCGCGGCACGCTGTTCACCGTCCAGAAGGCGCTGCCGCTGTTCAACGACGGCGGCTCGATCTTCATGACCGGGTCCAACGCATCGCTGCGGGGCTACCCCAATTGGAGTGTGTATGCGGGAAGCAAAGCCGTGTTACCCGCCTACGCACGAGTGTGGGTGTCGGAGTTGAGGGACAGGAAGATCCGGGTGAATGTGCTGACCCCCGGCCAGGTCGGCTCGCCGATGTTGGCGAAGGTGATGGACGACGAGGCGAAGGCACAGTTCGAGTCCGTGATCCCGCGGCGAGAAATGGGCCAACCCGAGGAGATCGCGTCGGCCGCGTTGTTCCTCGCTTCCGACGACTCGAGCTATGTCAATGGCATGGAACTGGTGGTCGACGGCGGCACCACAGCGATCTGAGCGAAAGCGGATCAAGGCCGACAAACCATAAGCGCAAAGATCTAAGGAGTAGCCATGACCACGTTCGCCCCGCACCGCGACACCGTGGAAGCCTTCGTCGATGCCATGCACGGCGGCGCCGACAAAGACGCCCTTTCCACCATCCTCGCCGAGGACGTGATGCTGTACAGCCCGCTCGGCGATGAGCCCACCAGCGGCCGCGAGGCAGTCCTGGAAGCCATGCAGGGAATCGGCGGGTCGGCCGACCTCACCTACAAGGAAGTCCTCAGCGGCGAGACACACCACGCCGCGTACTTCCGGCTGCAGCTCGAAGACACCGCGGTCGACGGGATGGACTACATCCGGCTCGACACCGACGGCAAGATCGCCGAGGTGACCATATTTTGGCGGCCGCTACCGTCCGGCGTCCAGATGCAGGCACACCTTTCGGATGCGCTCGGCATGCAGCCCTGGGAACTGCGCACGAACGGGGAGTAGGGGAGCTCCGTGCTCTCTGCCAGGCCCACCAAGCCGGCATGAGGGCTCGGCCAGCTCGGTTGCAACCGTCGCCACGCTTCCTCGGTTGGTTGCGTAATCGAAATTCTGAATTTTTTACATGGGTCAACTCTTTCGACTAATCAAGATAGGAACTCTCATGAGCAACATCAGCCTCATCGGCACCGGGAACATGGCCCGCACCATCGGCACGCTGGCGGTCAAGGGCGGCAACACCGTCGAGGTCATCGGCCGCGATCAGGCCAAGGCAGCAGCCTTGGTCAAGGATCTCGGCGGCGGCGCCACGGCCGGAACGTGGGGCGCCGCCCCGGCCGGCGACATCGTCATCCTCGCCGTGCTGTTCGCCAGCGCCGTACCGGCCATCAGCGAGTACGGGGACGCACTGGCCGGCAAGATCATCGTCGACATCACCAACCCCTTCAACGACAGTGGCACCGGGCTGGCCATTCCAGCCGACACTTCGATCGCGCAAATGGTCGCCGAGGCCGCCCCGGCGAGCGCCCATGTCGTGAAGGCGTTCAACACCCTCTTCCAAGTCGTCCTGGCCAAGGGCCAGCCTCTCGACGCCTTCCTCGCCGGCGACGACGAGCGCGCCAAAGCAGCTGTGGCGGAATTCATCAAGACACTCGAGCTGCGACCGCTGGACGTCGGCGGCTTGAACATGGCGCACTACCTGGAAGGAATGGGCCTGGTCGCGGTAGGTCTCGCCCAACACGGAGTGGGCAACCTCGACTTCGCCCTCGGTGTCACCCTCCTGGGCTGAGCCGCACTGCCGCCCACACCCCAAGCCGTAAACGGACAGGGCGCCGTCCGTCCAAACAACGAGGTATTCGTATGCCAAACATCAGTGCCGGCCGACGATCGGCTGCTTAGAAAGGATTACCGCGATGAAGATTGGTTTCGTCCTTCCCTTTGTCGGGCCCGCTGTAAGCAGCGCCGCTGGTCTGAGCGCGTTCTGCCGCGAACTCGAGGACCTTGGCTACGACACGCTGTGGGTCGGCGATCGACTGATCACGCCGGTCGATATGCAAAGCACCTATGCGGGCAAGGAGCGGCCGTACCCGCCGCAAATGAAGCGTTACCTCGACCCGGTGCTGCTGTGGACGGTCGCCGCGACGGCGACCAGCCGGGTGCGGCTGAACTCCAGCACCTTCAGTACGTTCTACTATGAGCCGGCACACCTGGCCCGGCTACTGACCACGCTCGACGTGCTCAGCGACGGACGCCTTGACGTCGGCGTGGGAGTCGGGTGGATGAAGGACGAATTCGACATCGCCCGTGGCGCGGACTGGAGGCGACGCGGGCGGATGCTCGATGACGTACTGGCGTTCCTGCACGAGTGGTGGACGACTACCCCGGTGTCCTGGGACAGCGAGTTCTTCAAATTGCCGCCGGTCCATGCTGACCTGCGCCCGGTCCAGGCTGGCGGTCCGCCCATCTGGATCGGCGGTACCAGCGAGGCCGCCATGCGCCGGGTCGGCCGCAGCGGCACCGGCTGGCTCGGGGTCGAGGGGCTGCAGGACTCCGACCACTTGTGGTCGATTGCTCGCCGTGCGGCGCAGGACGCCGGCCTCGACCCCGATGCGCTGAAGACGGCCGTGCGGGTCAACCTCGAACCGGGTATGTCCGTTGACTCGGTTGCCGAGAAGCTCGAGCGCTTCGCCGCGTCCGGCATCGACGAGGCGATCCTGGATGTCTTCGCAATGTTCCCCAGCCTCGACCAGATGCTTGACTTCGCCAGCCAGGTAATCGCGAAACGCGAGTAAACGCCGGAAAACTCGACGGCGAGGTGGCGGTGACCGGGGTCCAATTCAGTGACCGACCTGCTGGCCGATAGCGAGTTGTTCGTTGGCGACAGCTGCTCACCTGCTCGGCTCGGGCCGATGGAAGGGGGGCGATCGGAAACCATCGGGTCGTCGCGGTGACGTGGCCCGTGCGTGCGCGTCGTCAACCCGAAACGGTGTGGCTCGACGACGATCAGCAGCGTGCGTGGCGTCAGCTCCTTTCGATGATTATGGAGCTTCCGGCGGCCCTGGAAAGCGATCTGCAGCGCACCACCGGACTGACGACGTTCGAGTACCTCGTGTCGGCGAATCTCGCAGAAGCCGACGAGAGGAAGCTGCGGGTGTCGGAGCTCGCCTCCAGTGCGAACTCCTCGTTGTCGCGGTTGTCGCACGTGGTCGGGCGCCTCGCAGGCAACGGGTTGGTGGTGAAGCGCGTCTGTGCCGAGGACGGCAGGGTGAGCGTGGTCGAGCTCACGAAGGCGGGATTGCGGCGGGTCTCCGCCGCGGCCCCCTTGCACGTCGCGAAGGTGCGCGAACTGGTGGTGGAGCCGTTGACGAAGGCCGACCTGATCAGGCTCGGTGCAGAGCGGCACAGGCCATTACCAACCGGATCGCCGAGTCGGGTTAGCCCACCGGCTCCCGCCGGTAAGCCCGCCGATAGACGGCGCCTTCGAGGGTTGGCACGACGCCCGTTCGGAACAAATTCGGATACTAGATTTCCTCAGTTCAGGGCGCGGTCGAGGTTGATCGCGGCGCTGATCAGCGCCAGATGGGTGAAGGCCTGGGGAAAGTTGCCGACCTGTTCGCCTGTGGCGCTGACCTGTTCGGCGTAGAGCCCGACGTGATTGGCGTAGGTGAACATCTTCTCCAGCGCCAGCTGGGCGTCGTCGAGCCGGCCCGCGCGGGTGAGCGCTTCGACGTACCAGAACGAACAGATCGAGAAGGTGCCCTCTTCGCCGTCCTGGCCGTCAGATGCCGGGTCGTAGCGGAACACCAGGCTGTCGGTGACGAGTTCGCATTCGATGGCGCGCAGGGTGGACAAGAACTTGGGGTCGGCCGGTGACAGGAACTTCACCATCGGCATGAGCAGCACCCCGGCGTCGAGTTCGTCACCGTCTTCGGTTTGGGTGAACGATTCCCGCGCGGCGCTGTAGCAGCGGGTCATGATCCGGTCGTAGATCTCGTCGCGGGTCTTCGACCAGGCGACGATGTCACCGGGCAGCCCACGCTGGCGAGCGATGCGGATGGTGCGCTCCAGGGCGACCCAGCACATCAGCCGTGACGTGGTGAAGGCACGTTTCTCACCCCGCAGTTCCCACATCCCGGCGTCGTCGCGGTCCCAGTTGTCCATTACCCACTCGACGACCTCGACGACGTCGCGCCAGGCGTCGTCGCTGATGCCCGGGCCGTACTTGTTGAACAGGTACACCGAGTCGATCAGCTCGCCGTAAATGTCGAGCTGTAACTGGTCGACCGCCGCGTTGCCCACCCGCACCGGCGTGGAATCCCGGTGGCCGGAAAGATGATCGAGCTCGACCTCCTCATCCGGGCAGGTTGCCGTCGATGTTGTAGAGCACGCGCAGCGGCCCCAGGTCCTGGTCGCCGTCGCGTTCGTGGCCCAGCCGTTCCGACAGCCAGCGGATGAAGGACCGCGCCTCGTCGATGAATCCCAGGCGCAACAGTGCGTACAGGCTGAAACCGGCGTCGCGCATCCATACGTAGCGGTAGTCCCAATTGCGGCTGCCACCAATGTGTTCGGGCAGGCTTGTAGTAGGGGCCGCGATGATGGCGCCGGTGGGCTCGTGGGTGAGCAGCTTAAGAGTGATGGCCGAGCGGTGCACCATCTCGCGCCACCGCCCGACATAACGCGACTGGGAAAGCCAGTCGCGCCAAAACGATGTGGTGGCATCCAGCAATGCGTCGGTCTCATCGACCGCGTCGGCGGAAGGCTCGTCGTCACCGTCGAGGATCTCCAGCACGAACAGGGCGGTGTCGCCTTGGGCGAGTTGGATGTCGGCGCACACCACGGCGTTGTCGGGGTCGTCGTGTCGACAGCAGTGCGGTGGAAGCCGTCAGTCCCATTCGTACCCCGTCGCCGGTGATCAGCACCCCCTCGCCGAGCGGTGTGGCGGAACACGATTGGCGCGCGTAGTCAGGTCGGGCGTCCAACCGCATCCGCAGGTCGATCTTGCCGCGCACACCGCTGACCCGTCGGACCAGCCGCTGCCGGTGTGGTCGTCGGCCTGACCATCACCGGCATGAAGTCGTGGACCTCGGCGACGCCGTCGGGGGTGAGGAAGCGAGTGATCAGCACAGCGGTGTCGGGGAAGTAGAACTGCTGGCTGCGGGTTACCCCGCCAGCGGGCGCCAGCCGCCAGCTACCGCCCCGCTCGCCGTCGAGGATCGCGCCGAAGACGCTCGGCGAGTCGAAGCGAGGCGCGCAGAACCAGTCGATGGTGCCGTCGGTGCCCACCAGGGCACAGGTGCGCAGATCACCGATCAGGCCGTGATCCGCGATGCCCAACGGTCTCAGTCATCGGGCAGCCGCCACCCTTCCGGACCCGCCAGGCAGCGCTTCGTCAGGTCCCCATGATCCGCGAGCGTAGGACGTGACCGCGGCGGAGAGTCGAGCACCGGCTGGCATATCTGCCACAGCCGGTCCACCTCGTCGGCGCGGGTGAACAGCGTCTGGTCGCCGCGCATCACGTCGAGCAGCAGCCGCTCGTAGGCTTCCAGAGGGGTGTCGTCGGGGTCTTCCTCGCCAGACGTCGAGCTGCAGCTGCAGCGGCAGCAGATCCATTCGGTCCGGGCCGCTTGGCGTTGAGGGTGACGCCGAAATTCCGGCGAGTCGGTCAACTCGAGCATCAATTGGTTTGGCCGGTAGGCGCTGTTCGCCGAACCGGCCCCTCGGCGGCGTGCGGAAGGTGAGGGTGACGGTGCGGCGGGTCGCGCCCAGCGCCTTGCCGGTGCGCAGATAGAACGGCACTCCCTGCCAGCGTTCGGTGTCGACGAACGCCTCCAGCGCCACGAATGTCTCGACCTCCGAGTCCTCGGCGACGCCCTCCTCGTCGCGGTAGCCGTCGTACTGGCCGAACATCACCCGCTTCGGGTCCAGCGGCCGCATCGCGGCGAACACCTTGGCCTTCTCGTTGCGCAGCGCCGTCGGGTCGAGGTGCACCGGCGGTTCCATCGCGACGAAGCCGAGCACCTGGCACAGATGCGTGGAGATCATGTCACGGAAGCATCCGGTGGACTCGTAGAAGCGCCGCGGCCCTCGACGGTCATGTCTCGGGCACGTCGATCTGGACCGACACGAGATTCTCGCGGTTCCAGGCCGGTTCGATCAGGCCGTTGGCGAACCGCAGCGCCAGGATGTTCTGGACCGCTTCCTTTCCGAGGAAGTGGTCGATGCGGTACACCTGGTCCTCGCTCGATCACTTCCTTGAGTGCGGCTCGAGTTCGCGTGACGACGCCAGATCGGTGCCGAACGGCTTCTCGACGACGACGCGGGCGTCGTCGGTGAGATTTTCGCGCCCGAGCATGCCGATCATCGCCTGCGTGGCTGTCGGAGGTATCGACAGGTAGATCAGCGTGCGCGCGTCATGGCCGAGGCGGTCCGGCGCCGCAGACACCGCTGCGGCGAGATCGGCTCCGTCGTCGGCGCTGGAGGTCTGAAACGTCAAGCGGCTCAACAGGTCTCGCACGACCTTATCGTCGAGGTCGTCGACGAACTCGTCGAGCCTGGACCGCACTTTGTCGCGGAACTCGTCGTCGGAGCCCGGCGAATGCCGGCCCGATCCGATGATGGCGTACTCATCGGGAGGCGGCCCGCGGCGGCCAGATGGTAAAGGCCGGGAAACAGCTTGCGCTTGGCTAAGATCACCCGTCGCGCCGAACAGTACGAAGACATGCGGGGTCAGCTTGACGTGTTGCTGCGCCATTACGCCACTCCCGGCGCTAGGCGTCGCGAAGAGCACTTTCGGTCACGTCGGTCAACGCCGTACTCCGAGTCGAGCAGCCGCGAAGTCGGCTCCCTGGCCGATGACATCGGAGTCATCGGCGTATGTCCGGTGCGCCTGGAAATTCAGTCCATCCGAGCAGACGGGGTCTTCGACCGCACAGACCTTAATGGTCTTGGCCTGATAGAGCGGCCCAATAACGATTTGCGGTTGCCCGAGGAAATTCATCGCGCGCACGTTCGGCGTTCCGAACAGCACGATGGCAGCTACATGGCTGGCCACCTCGGGGCTGAGTGGTCTGGGGATCTGGCCGGGTCGACGTCTGTCGGTATGGAATCTGGTACCAAGGGCGAGGTGACAAAGCCATCACGGCGGCGCCTTGCGAGTAGCCGCCGAGTACCAACTTGGTGCTGGGGCACCTGCTCGCCATTGAAACCACGTGTGCGCCGGCATCTCTGATGCCGTCGAGGCGTGTCGACCATTGATTGCTGGCGGGAAAGTTGATCGGGTACACATCCATCGGGCGCCCGCCGAGACGCGCGCCGAGCGCCTCCGCGAATGCCTGGCCGGTCGGGCCGAGACCAGGATCCTCACCGGTGCCGCGGGCGAACACGACTTGGGTGTCGGGGCAAGACTGTGCAGACGTGATAGGAGCAGCCTCGGCGGCAGCACCCAAGCTTAGGGCTGAGAGCAGGACTGCGACGTAGGAGCGAAAGAGGTTGAATACATTCATTTTGATTAGTCCCGACTAGTGATGATGCGGACATGTTCATTTAGCCTGCTAGCCAAGGGATCTGATTTAGATCACCGCCTAGTCGTCGGTGTGTAATTCCCATGGTGCCAGCCGAGGGCGTTGGCCATGTTTTGCTGGAGCGCGACGCCAGCCGGCAGCGTGCGGTAGAAGATGCTCACCTTGGCGATCTCGCCGTCCAAATTGAGTAGAACCATGAAAATCCCGTTGACCGCGGCATCTCCGATCTGCAGACGGAAGTGCGCGGCGTGGTGGGTGTCGCCGCTCAGGACCTCCGTGTAGGTGTCGTCGGTCGACAGTCGGTTAACGCTTCGAATGGTTTCCACGACTGCGTCGCGGCCGCTGACCGGGTCATCGCCGAACGGCCCGTAGATCACCACGTCCTCGGCGAGTAAACGGGAGAGGGTGTCTGTGTCGACGCCATCGATGCCAGCGCCGTTGATGCAATCGACGAAGGATTCCAGCGTGTCGCGGTGCGGGGCGAAGGTAGTCAAAGTTACTCCTGGGTCTTAGTGGCGGAGAAGTAGTGCCCGTTGTCCAGATCGGCGAACAGGCCGGGCTGCGCGGGACCCCAGCCCAGGATCTCGCGCGTGATGAGGCTGGACGCTGGCAAGGACCCCGTGACCAGATTCATGAATTGCCCGAAGTATCCCGGCAGCATCAGGACGTCTTCGGGAATGCTCACGGTGGGTAGGTCCAGACGGCTGCCGATGGCCTCGGCGATCTCACGGAACGGGATTTCCCCTTCCGCAATCGCGTGCCAATATCTGCCAGCCGGACCCTTCTCCAACGCCAAGCGGAACACGG
>CAWFRR010000002.1:0-316743 GCA_963818285.1 uncultured Actinomycetota bacterium | reverse complement strand
AGCTGGCATTCGTCGAATCGATGGCGTTGTCGTTGGAGCCGGTGCTGTGGACGGTGAGGGACACCCCGATCAGCACCGTCATCAGCGTCGCCCACACCCGGCGGGTGCACGTTTTATCGTCCCGGCGGCCAGCGCGCCCGGCGCGCCAAGAGTTCGCGCAACCGCAGCAGCAGCTGTGACGATCGGGGTGGCGAAGGCAAAGCACAGTGCGATCTCGCCGAATGCGCTCAACCCCATCCCAGCCACCGAGAGTCGGCCGAGGTCGGCGGACGCGACGACGCCTGCCGCAACGAACAGGACAACGCCGAGGACGGCGGCGGCCATCCGCTTGCGGATCGGGACGACATCGGCAATCGATGCCCCGACCGGTGCCAGCGCCTCTACCGGTGCCACTTTGTACACCTGGCGAGCCGCTACCGCGGCGGCCGCGACGCTGACTGCGACGGCCGCGACGATCGCGATCGGTATTCCGTAGGCAGGAACGATGTACTCGATGCGCGTTTCATACCCTTGCAACAACGCTGCGGGCAGCGCGCCGATCGCCTGCCTGCCGACGAGCACCCCCAGCGCCGACCCGACAACTCCGCCGATCAGCCCGACGAACGCGGTCTCCAGCAGCAGGTCGCGCACGATCTGGCGCTTAGGCGCACCGATGGCGCGCAGCAGCGAAATCGCCGGGCGGCGTTGGGTGATCGCCATATTCATCGCGTTGTAGATGAGGAACGCGGCGAGACCAATGCAGCCGATGCTGCCGACAATGTCAGCGCCCGCATGATCGACACCGCACCGCCGGATTGCGCGGACCGGAAGATCGGGTCGGCGACGACCGCCCGTCCGGCCACCGCGTCGCTCACGCCAGCGCGTACCCGCGCGAGATCGGCGCCCGACGCGGTGATCACCAGGACCGAATCGATCATGCCGTGGCGACCCATCAGCTTCTGGATCAGTGGGAGTGGCCCGACGATGAAGTTGGCGCCGTTGATCCGCTGCGCGTCGTCACCGCCGATGACGGCGGCGACGATGACCTTTCCATTACCGAGTGCGATGGAGTCGCCTTCGGCATGGCCTGTCCCGACTCCCACCGCGACCCTGTTCGGTTCGTCTCACCAAGGGGCCGATCTTGTCTTGCACCGCGCGCTGCAGATCGCTGAGCATGGCCCGGATGTTGTCGTCAACGCCAAGCAGCACAACGCGTTTGGACGGCGAGCCAATGGACGTCCGCAGCATCGGTACCGCGGCGGCCACACCCGCCACCTTCGCCACGTCGTCTCGCACGGTCTGCGGGAAGCCGGTATCGGTGACGCCGGACACCTCCAGGCTTGCGTTGCCGCCGATACCAGTCACGAGGCGGTCGGCTGATCCCGTGATCGACCCCGCGATCCCGAAGACCGCGACCAACAACGTCGCCGCGATGGTGACCACCGACAGCGACATCGCCGTGCGACCGGGGTGTGCCCGCAGCTCCCGGAAGTTGAACACCCGGAGGCGGTCGAGGATCACGCGGGTTCCTGACCGGCCGTGACATCCGAGCCGAACTGGCCGTCCTGCAGGGTGATTGTCCGGTCCGTCGATGCCGCAGCGTCGAGATTGTGCGTCACCATCACCACGGATCGGTTGTCCTGGTGCGCGACGTCGGTAAGCAGCGCCATGATCGCGGCGCCGGTCTTGGTGTCGAGGTTGCCGGTCGGCTCGTCGGCGAGGATCAGCGGCGGATCCATCATCAACGCCCGGGCCACCGCGACTCGCTGCATCTGCCCGCCGGACAACTCCGAGGGCCGATGGTCGGCGCGATCCCCGAGGTCCACCATGGCCAGCAGTTCGAGCGCGCGGGACTTCACCTTCGACATGCGTCCACCGTCGAGCAATTTCGGCACGGCCACGTTTTCCCAGGCCGTCATCGTGGGCAACAAGTTGAAAAACTGGAAGACGAATCCCACGCTGTGCATTCGGAATGCGGACTGCTGTTCGTGGTCGAGTTCGCTGACCTCCCTGTCCTGGAACCGGATCGAACCGGAGTCGGGCCGGTCGAGCGCACCCAGCAGATGCAGCAGGGTGCTCTTACCCGATCCTGATGGGCCGACGACCGAGACGAATTCCCCGCCGCTCAACGTCAACGAGATGGCGTCGAGCGCTCGCACCGTCTGCCCGCCGATGCGGTAGGTCTTGGTGACGGTCGTCAACGCGAGCATCGGATGTTCCGGTGTCGTGGTCATGCCGCAGATTCCGGTGCAGGGGGAGCCGTCTCGAGATCCTCTGGCACCTGGGCGGCAAGGTAGTCGGCAAGCGATTCGATCGTCGGATAGTCGAATACCGCGGTCGAGTTGATCGTGAAGACATTGCCGAACTGCCCGAGCAGCCGGTTACGAAGTTCGACGGCCATCAGTGAATCCATGCCCAGCTCCAAGAAGCGGCTGCCCGCACCCGGTGGCTGCGCGAGCCCCAGAATCTGCTGAAGTTCGCGCTGAAGATGCTCGGTGACGAAGGTACCGCGCTGGGCCTCCGGCACTTCGTGCAGTTGCTTGAGCAATCCGCTGTCCCCCGGGGTTACCGAAGCCGCGCTAGGCAGGACGTGGTCGAGGATCGGCGGGCGGGCCGTGCCCAACAATTTGGCCGCACGTTGCCAGTTCGCCTTGATCGCGATCGCCTGCCCGATACCGTGGCCGACGACCTCGCCGAGCGCGTTGAGCGCGGCAGCGGGATCCAACGGAATGAGCCCGCGTGCACCGAGATTTTTCCGGGCGGCGTCCGAACTGGCCATGCCGCCGTCCGCCCAGGGCCCCCAGTTGACACTGGTCGCAGGGAGCCCGTCGGCCATCCGGTAGGCGGCCAGTCCGTCAAGCATCGCGTTGGCGGTGGCGTAGTTGGCCTGACCGGGCGCCCCGAGCACACTGGTGCCCGAGGAGAACATGACGAAGAACTCCAGATCCTCGACCTTGGTCAGCCGATGAAGGTGCCAGGCTGCAAACGATTTTGGTGCGAGCGTCGTGTGGAACCGTTCGGCACTCTGCTGGGTGAGTAGGGCGTCGTCGATAACCCCAGCCAAATGTGCCACGCCGCCAAGCGGCGGCAGGTCTGCCCGATTCGCTTCAGCACCTCGGCCACTTGGGCTTCGTCGCCGACGTCTGCTGCCATGGTGTGGATCCTGCAGCGGTAGCGCTCCATGATCTCGTCGATCGCGCTTTGCGTGGCGGCGTCCGGGGTGCGCCTGCTGGTCAAGACGATGTCACCGGCACCGAGCTGACCCAGATATGCGGCGGTGTGCAGCCCGAGCGCACCGAGGCCGCCGGTGATGGATAGCTCCGATCACTGCGCGGCTGTATGGATTTCGGCATCTGAAGGACGATCTTGCCGATGTGACGCGCCTGCTGCATGCGACGGAACGCCGCTCGCGCCTCCGCCATCGGATATATCTCGACCGGAAGCGGCGCCACCTCACCCGTGGCCAAGCCGCTGGCCACGTCGGCCATCAGCGCACGAATCCGTTCGGGTTCGGTCACCATCAAAACGTCAAGCGCGAGGATCTCGTACTCGATGTCGGGTCTCACCGCGGTCATCTGCTCGGTGGTCCAGATGTCGCGCTTCGCGATCTCGACGAACCGGCCATTGGGAGCGGTCGCCCGCACCGTCGCCGCCACGAACCCCTCACTGGTCAAGCTGTTGATCACGACGTCGACCCCCGCCCCGTCGGTATCGGCGAGAATCTGATCGGCGAAATCCGTACTGCGGGAGTCGTAGACGTGTTCGACACCCATCTGCCGCAGCGTTTCGCGCTTGTAGGTGCTGGCGGTGGCGAAGACGACCGCACCGCGTCGCTGGGCCAGTTGCACCGCGGCCAGGCCCACGCCGCCGCTGGCGGCGTGCACCAATACCCGGTCACCCGGCCCAAGTTTGGCCCAGTCGTACGCCAGGAGCACGGTGAGCACGGCGGTTGGCACGCTCGCCGCCGTCGTCGCGCCAATCACGTCCGGCACCGGCGCGAGCATTTGGACCGGCACGTTAACGCGGGTGGCCATCGAGCCTGCCATCACACCGAAGACCCGTTGCCCTACTTCGTATTCGGTGACGCCGGGACCGACCGCCTCTACAACACCGGCCAGGTCGCCGCCGACCGGTCCTGGATCACCAGGATAAAGACCGAGCACGTTGAGCACGTCCCGGAAGTTGACGCCGGCCGCCTCCAGCCGGACCTGAACCAGGCCGGCGGCGGGCGGTTCCGCGACGATCTCGGTCAGCCGCAGGTTGTCGATCGCCCCGCGCTCGGTCGGTGCAAGTCGGTAGTCGGATGCGCGCGGCACCGCGAGGTAACCGCCGCGAGCCCACGGCAGCACTCGTGGCACCAGGTACTTGCCCTGGCGCAGTGCGAGTTCGGGCTCGTCACCTGCTGCGGCAAGGAGGTTCGCCACCATCTGGACGGCGTCGCCGGTTCCGTCGTGGTCGACCAGCCTGCAGCGCAGGATCGGTTGTTCACTGATGACGGTTCGGCCCAGCCCCCACAGCGACGCCTGGACGGGGTCGACCCGCTCGCCGGCTTCCGTTGCGACGGCCCGTTCGGTGACGATCCACAGGCCATCCGCCAGACCCGCGCCGTCCCGCGCGAGCGGGCCTTGTACCGCGGCCAGCACGCAGCCGATCTGGCTTTGTAGGCGAGCGGTGAATTCGGTGCTGGACTCCTCGCTTTGCGGCGCGGGTGGGATCTGAACGACGATCCCCGACACCGGCGCCCCGCGCTCCTGGGCCTGCGCCAGGAGTTCGGTCCACCCGTTGGCATCGGTGCTGAGGTCGACAACGGCGACGTTCGGCAGGTGCCTCGCCAGTTCGTCGAACCCCGCGGCCAGCCAGTTGCCCCTGACACTGTCGGAATCGAGCACACCGGCGGTTGCGTCTCCCGCCAACTGATGCCGTACAACATTCGAGTGGTATCGCCACCGAGGCTGCGCAACAACGCCTCTCGCGGCGCTCGCTTCACGATGAACTCACGAATTCCGCCCAGATTTCGGCCATTGCGATCCGAGAAATCGAGATCGAAGACCTGCACCTCGCCGTCGACCGGGCCGGGCCGCCATCGGGCGTGGCAGTAAAAGCGCCGCGGCATCTCGTCGCGCAGCACGACCTGGCCGTACCCCAAGGGCAGGAACAAGTCGGTATCGGAGTCGACTTGTGCCGCGACCGCGAACAGCGCGGCGCCTGCGACTCCGGTGCACAGGTCGAGCAGCACCGGATGCACTGGCTCTCGGCCGGTGTGCTCGGACAGTTCGTCGCCGACGGCGAGATCACCAATCGCTTCGCGCTCCCCGACCCACAACGATTTCAGCGACGACCGCCACACCGGTCCAACGCAAGTTCCTTCTCCGAGAACACGTCGAACAGTTGCTGGGGGCGCACGCGCATCAGGCGCTCGAGGGCGACGTCAACCGATTCGGTGGCCTCGCTCTCCGCTTCGTCCGCTGCACCGCCGCGGACTGTGCCACCGGCATTCACCGACCACTCCGATTCGCGGTCACCGTACGGACGGCTCGCCACCTGGAACGTCCACCCCTGGCCGTCGTCGGCAGGATGCAGGTTCAACTGCACCTCACGGGAATCCTTGTCGCCCAGGAGGATCGGTTCGTAGAAGAAGACGTCGGAGACCTGGGCCGGAGAACCCACGGCGGCCAGCACCATGGCGGCATAGGTGGCGCCGGGAACCACCACGGTGCCGTAGATGATGTGATCGGCCAGCCAGGGCTGCGATTTGAGGTTGAGCCTGCTGGTGTAGATGACGTCGCCGTTCGACAGACCTTGTTCGGCGCCGAGGATTCCGGCCACCGGGACTCCGTCGAGCCGAGTTCCTGCGGTCTTGGGCCGATGGACCGGTGCTGAAACGGGTAGGTGGGCAGACTGACTTTGCGCCGCTGCGCGTGTGGTAACGCTGCGAACGCGGGTCGATGCCCGGCGACGTACGTCTCGGCCACCGCGAGGGTCATTTGCCTCCACGAATCGGTACCCTTGCGCACCGAGGCGATCGCCTTCGGCGCGGCCGCAGACTCCGGCCAGACCTGCAGTGCGGCCGCTGTCAACATCGGCTGCGGGCCGATCTCCATCAAGACTGAGCAGCCCAACAGGGCGACGGCTTTGACGCTCTCGGCGAACTGCACCGGTTGACGGGCGTGCCGCCGCCAGTACTGTGCGTCGACCGGGTTCGCCGCCGTCAGCACCGTGCCGGTTCGATTGCAGACCAGAGGCCGCTCCGGGACCTTGTAATCGAATTGCGCTGCATAGGATTCGAAGTCGCCAAGGGCTGGATCCAGGAGCTCGGAGTGGAATGCGTGGCTGGTCTCCAGCCACGCACAGCGGATCCCATCGTCGGTGAACGTCGCGACCAACTGCTCCAGATCCTCCGCCGGACCGGACAACACAGTGTTCAGACCGTTGTAGGCTGCTACCGACACCCGTGGGAAATCGTCCGCAATGTCCTCGACGTCCTCGGGGTCTGTGAATATCGCCACCATGCGGCCCCCCTCGGCCAGGTTGCCGAAGAGCCGTCCGCGTTCGGCAACCAATCGAACACCATCCTCGAGGCCGAACACCCCCGCGACGCAGGCCGCGGCGAATGACCGACGCTGTGCCCCAACACCACATCGGGTTCGATGCCCCACGACTGCCACAACCGGGCCAGGCCCATCTCGACCGCGTACAACGCGGGCTGCGCGAAAGAGGTGTGTCTTAGCGCAGATTCGTCGTCGGTGTCGAACAAGACCTCGAGGAGCGGACGCGGCAGCATCCCGTCGACCACCTCGGCGCATCGCCGCACCGTCTCGGCGAAGACCGGTTCAGCGTCGAAAAGGTGACGAGTCATCCCCGGGTACTGGCTGCCCTGCCCGGTGAACAGCCACGCCGTGCTCGGCGGGTCACCGCAGACGCCACGCACGGCACCGGGCCCCAGTCGATTCTCGGTCAACCCCGCCAGAAGTTCGCGCGCCCCGGCCGCCGTGTCCACTACAAGGGCGGCGCGGTGCTCGAAGTGTGAACGCCCGACGCCCGCGGTGTAGCAGACGTCAGCGATATCGGCGTCCGGGTGCGTGTCCAGCCACCGGCCGTATCGGTCGGCGAGCGCGGCCAGGGCCGGTGCGGATCGCGCCGACAGGGGCAACACGGCAAGCTCGCCGCTCGGCGGTGAATCCAGCTGTGCCACAGCCGATGCCGCCTGCGCCTCTTCAATCACGATGTGCGCATTCGTGCCCGAGAACCCGAAGGAACTGACCCCGGCGCGGCGCGGCCTCCCGTTGGCCTGCCACGGTGTCGACTTGTCGACCACCTCGACCGGCAGGCGATCCCACGGGATGAGCGGCGACGGGTTCTCGAAATGCAGGTTCTGCGGCAGGACTTCGTGCTGCAGCGACAGTACGACCTTGATCAGGCCTGCGACACCCGCCGCCGATTCGAGGTGTCCAATATTGGTCTTCACCGACCCGATCAGCAGTGGTCGGGCCCGATCGCCTCCGGCACCGTAAACCGCTGCGGCAGCCTGAACTTCGATCGGATCACCCAGTGCGGTCCCGGTGCCGTGCGCCTCGAGGTAATCGACGTCGCCGCCGGCCAGCCCGGCGCGGGACAGCGCCGCGGCGATGACGCGCTGCTGTGCGCCGCCATTGGGCACCGTCAAGCCGCCCGAAGCGCCGTCTTGGTTGACCGCGCTACCGCGGACAACAGCGTGAATATGGTCACCATCGCGCTGGGCCTCACTGAGCCTCTTGAGCACCAGCACCCCACAGCCTTCGCTGCGGACGTAGCCGTCGGCCGCGGCATCGAACGTCTTGCACCGGCCGTCCGGCGACAGCATCCGCGCGCGTGACGTCGCGATGGAGATCACCGGGCTCAGAAGGACGTTCACACCGCCGGCGAGCGCCAGATCGCAGTCGCCGGTGTGCAGCGCCTGGCACGCGTGGTGGATCGCCACCAACGACGAACTGCACGCGGTGTCCACGGCAACCGCAGGGCCCTCCAGCCCGAGCGCGAAGGCGACCCGCCCCGCGATCACGCTGCTGGCGTTCCCTGTCGCGAACTGCGCTTCGATGTCCTGCATGGTGCTGTTGGACAACACGTAGGAATATTCGTTAGCGCCGACACCCACGTAGACGCCACTCTTGGTGCCGCGCAGGACTGCAGGCGCGTAGCCGGCGTGTTCCAAAGCCTCCCAGGAAGTTTCGAGCACCAGCCGCTGTTGAGGATCGATCCACATGGCTTCGCGCGGGGAGATGCCGAAGAACTCGGGGTCGAAGCCGTCGATCCCGTCCAGGAACCCGCCGTGGCGGGTGTAGATCTTGCCCGCTGCGTCGGGATCGGGGTCGTAGAACTCATTGATGTCGTAGCGGTCGCCGGGGATCTCTCTGATCATATCCACGCCACCGGACATCAACTCCCAGAACGCATCCGCGTCGCGCGCACCCGGAAACCGGCACGCCAGACCGATTATTGCGATCGGCTCACTAGGGTTGATGGGTGCCGCTGGCACCGCGTCGGATCGGCTGGGCGCTGCAGCGCTAAGACTGAGGACATCGGTGAGAATGAAGGTCGCGGCGCCGATCATGGTCGGATGGTCCATCGCGAGTGTTACGGGCATTGGTACGCCGAATCCCCGCTCCAACTTGCGATGCATTTCCACCGCCATCAGGGAATCCATGCCGACGTCCCAGAATCCGGCATCGTCACGGATCTGAGCCGGATCGATCTGGGTCACCTCGGACACGGCAGAGCGGATGTACTCCAGGATCAGCTTGTTGCGCTGCTGGACCGGGGCAGCCTTGAGTTCACTCACGAACGGAGTCACCGACGCCGACGCCGATGACGCCGCGGCCGAGGACTCGATGGCCTGGCGCACCTCGGGCTCGATGTGTTCGAGAAGGGCGCGCCTGCGCGCCACCATATGGAGCGGCAGCAGGCGCGTCCAGTCAATCCGGGCCACGATCCCGTTCGGCGCTGATGCCGCGATGAGTTCGGTGAGTCCGCCAGCGCATCGCTGGACGACAGCGACCCAATACCGAGCAGCTCCAGTTTCGCCCGCCGGTCCGCGTTTCCCATTCCCACCGACCACAGGCCGAAACCGACGGCGACACCGGGAATGCCACGCTCACGCAACCGGAAGGCCAACCCGTCGAGGAATGCGTTGGCGCTGGCGTACGCGATTTGGCCGCCGGTTCCCCAGATCGCCGCCAATGACGAGATGCATACGAAAAAGTCCAGCCGCATGTCTGTGGCTGCCTCGCTCAAATACCAAGCCCCCCAGACCTTTCCCGCGAACACTCGGTCCACTTCGGCATCGTCCATGTCGACCAACGGCAACTCACCCAACGCGCCGGCGGCATGAACAATGCCTGCCAGCGGTGGCAGCTCCATGCGGATGGTGATGAGCACCCTGGCGACATCGTCCTGATCGGCCACGTCTGCGGCGAGAGTCACCACCTTGCATCCGTGCTCGTCCCGAATCGCGTCGATCCGACGCCGCGCGGCGTCGTCTGCCGGACGGCGTCCGATCAACACGAGGTTGCCTGCGCCGCGCGCAGCCAGATACTCGGCGAACTCCAATCCCACGGAACCAAGTCCGCCGGTCACCAGATAGCTTGCGTCAGAACGCAATTGGAGTTCGGCAAGCGGCGGCGCAGGACGCCGGACGACGCGGGCGTGATACGAGATGCCGTCGCGGAATGCGACCTGATCTTCGGCCACCGGCGCCCGCAATGCGTGCGCGACGAAAGCCGACCAGTCCTCGGGACCACCGGCGGACATGTCCGCCAGTCCTCCCCATAAACGAGGAAGCTCGAAGGACGCGGTTCGACCGAAGCCCCACAGGCAACACTGCGTCGGTGAAACCGTGTCCGCTCGCGAAACCCGCTGTGCGCCGCGGGTCAGCAGCCAGACCGGCAATTCGATCTCCGCGGCGAGGACAGCGCGAAACAACCGCCGCGTACCACCGAGTATTCGGTGCTGCATCCTTTCCAGCGACCGGGCTGAGGGCGCACTGTCGGGGTCAAGCGCAGCCATTTGCACGATGCGCAGTCCGGGCCGCTCCGCGGCGGCGGCCCGTAGCGTGGCCTCGAGTTGTAATTCGTCGGCCTCCGACCCCGGCAGAGTCAGCACCTGGTTCCAGTGCCCTCGCGCGGCCAGCAGGGCAGCCAGCGGGGCGGCGGTGTCGGGGTCGTCGGCTAACAGCAGCCAGGAGGATTGCTCGTCGCTGGCGGCTTCCGGCAGAACGGGTGCCTTCTCCCAACGGATTTCATAGCGGGCGTCCGCGAGCGACTGAGCGCCACGCTCGCGATTGTGTTGCGCAGCTATAGTTTTCACCGCGTGTAAAGACTTGACGTCGTCGTCGGCCGCGCCCACCAAGGTAGCCAGCTCGTCGAACCGACCCTCCTCGAGCAACCGGACCGTCTCGGTGCGAGTACTCGTAGTCGCGGTCGCGGGACCGCGCGTCGAGAACCAGTGCTTCTGATGCTGGAACGGGTATCTCGGCAGATCGACCGTGCGCCCCGCGCCGTCCCCACGGTTGACGAAATCGGGGCGGTGGCCCGCAGCGTAGGCCTGTGCGAACGCTTCGCTGATCTGTCGCTCGTCAGAGCCGGTCCTTCGCAGCGACGCGATCGCCTGCGGCGTGGTGTCGGAGTCCGGCCACGCGCGCACAGCGGCGGCGGTGAGTACCGGTTGCGGACCTATCTCCAGCAGTAGCGCGCAGCCGAGTTCGGCGAGCGTGGCGACGCTCTTGGCGAATTCGACGGGCTGCCTGGCGTGCCGCCGCCAGTAGCCTGCGTCCAGTTTGACCTGCCTGCCCACCGCGGCGCCGGTGCGATTGCACACCAATATTCGCTGCGGTGCGGCGAATTCAAAGCCATTGGCGAACTCCTCGAACTCGTCGAGAGCCGGTTCGATCAGCGCGGAGTGGAACGCATGGCTGGTGTCCAGCCAGGCGCAGCGGACGTCGGCCGCGACCAGCCCGGCGACCGCCTGCTCCAAATCCTCTGCTGGACCGGATAGTACGGTGTTGGCACCGTTGTAGGCCGCAATGGACAGCCCTGGGAACTCGTCAGTGCAAGCGTCGACCCGCTCGGCGTCGGCGAACACCGCGACCATCCGGCCGCCGGCGGGCAGGTCGCCGAACAGTTGGCCGCGTTTGGCGAGCAGCCTGGCGCCGTCCTCGAGGCCGAATACCCCGGTGACACACGCCGCCGAATACTGGCCGACGCTGTCGCCCAGCACCACATCTGGTTCCAGGCCCCACGATTGCCAGAGCCGAGCCAGGCCCACTTCCATCGCGAACAGGGCGGGCTGAGCGTAGGACGTGTGGTTGACTGACTCATCCTCGTCGAGGCCGAAGATGACTTTCAGCAGCGGCTTTTCGAGCATGTCCTGCACCGCGGCCGCGCAGCGGTCGACCGTCTCGGCGAACACGGGTTCGGTAACGTAGAGCTCCTTGGCCATACCGGGGTATTGACTCCCCTGACCCGTGAACATCCACGCGGTCTTCGGCGGGTCGCCGCGTTCGCCGCGGATCAGACCGGACGCAGGCCGATCCTCGACGAGGGCGCCAAGAAGTTCGGTTGCGGATGCGAGCGAATTCACGACCAGTCCGGCCCGATGTTCGAAGTGAGATCGCCCCGCCCCGGCAGTAACGCACATATCCGACAGGTCAGCGTCCGGATGCGCAGCCAACCAGATGCGGTATCGATCGACCAGCTGCATCAGCGCTTCGGGGGTGCGCGCTGACAGGGGCAGTACGTGCCACTGTCGTGCAACGGGTCGCTGAGGATCGGTCGCAGTAGCGACTGCAGGGAGGACCTTCGACGACGACGTGCGCGTTCGTCCCGGTGAACCCCAACCCACTGATTCCAGCAATTCGGCGTCGGCCGTTGGCTTTCCACGGCATGGGTTGGTCCACCACCCGCACCGGTAGCCGGTCCCAGGGGATGTGCGGTGATGGTTTCTCGAAGTTCAGGTGTTTGGGAAGTTCTCGTGCTCGAGTGATAAGCACGAGCTTGATCAATCCCGCGATCCCGGCGGCGGCTTCGAGGTGGCCGATGTTGTCTTCACCGACCCGATCAGCAGGGGCCGGTGGTCAGCCGTGTCCGGCGCCGAGCACCTCGCCGGCGGCCTGGACTTCGATCGGATCGCCCAGCGATGTTCCGTCCCGTGGGCTTCCAGACTAGTCGACATCGCCGGGGGAGATGCCCGGCACGTCGCAGCCCTCGGCAATGACCCGTCTGCTGGGCGGCACCGTTCGGTACCGTCAATCCGCCCGATGCGCCATCCTGGTTGACCGCGCTGCCTCTGATCACGGCCCGGATCGGGTCACCGTCCGGATCGCGTCGTCCAGTCGCTTGACCACGATGACGCCGCAACCCTCACCACGAACATAGCCGTCGGCGTCGGCGTCGAACGTCTTGCAGCGACCGTCCGGAGCCAGCATGTGCGCCCGCGAGAAGTTGATCATCGTTGCGGGACTGATCAGGAGGTTCACCCCGCCGGCCAGCGCGAGGTCACATTCCTCGAGACGCAGGGCCTGGCAAGCCTGGTGGACGGCCACCAGCGAGGAACTGCAAGCGGTGTCGACCGTCAGCGCAAGGTCCCTCTAACCCCATCCGGTAGCTGATCCGGCCGGCCCCCGCGGCGGCAAAAGTCCGTGCCCATGTAGGCCTCGATCGCCTCCGGGGTCAGCGCATTAGTCAGCAGACACGGTAGTCCTGTGTGGACAATCCGACGAACACACCGGTGTTGGTGCCCGCCGAGGCCGCCGGGGCATGCCCGGAATGCTCGGCGGCGTGGTAGGCCGTCTCCAACAGCAGGCGGTGCTGGGGGTCCATGAAGACAGCCTCGCGCGGCGAGATCCCAGAAGAACGTTGCGTCAAATCCATCGATGGCACCAATGAAGCCGGCCCGACGTGTGACGATCTTTTCCCGCAGCTCCCGGCTCCGGATCGGTAGAACTCCTCGACGTCCCACCTGTTGGTGGGCATCTCCGAGATGGCATCCCGGCCTTCGTGTAATACGTCCCAGTACTCGTCGGCGTCGGCCGCGCCTGGGAAGCGCGCGGCATAACCAATGATTGCAAAGCCTTGTAGGTCAGTCATTTCGAACGACCCAGATTTACGAACAGTTTGTTGAGCTTCATGGCGAGCCGAAAGTCGCCCTTGACGCGAAGCTTGCCGGAGAAGAACAAGGCCCGCGGATTCGCCTGTCGTTCAGCTAATTTGATGAATTCACTGGCCGGCATACTTGATCGTGCACTGCGCCTCGCCGTCGCCGTCGATCACCCGCGGGTTGCCAGGATGCATGTCGACGACGAAGGTTCGCGCGCCCTCCCCGGACAGCGCGAACTTGCAGGCTGCTCCGAATCTGCGCACCGTTTCCGGGTCCTCGCGGATCATGTCCGATATGCGATCCATCAGATCGTCGACGCTCGTCATGTCTAGCCCTTCTGTCGGGGGGATGGCTCAACCTTCGTCGCGCAAGAGCGGCCGCGTCCGGTGTAGGAAATTTGGTCAGCTCGCGGCCCGCGCTGATCGCTGCGAGTTCGCGGGTATAGAGCCTGCGCAGCAAGATAATTGCCGCATCCGAGCTACCGAGTCTGTTGAGCGAACGGTCCGGAAGGACGCCCTGCCCGCGCAGCACGATTCCGTCCTCGATCAGGACCCGATCCGGTCGGTCTTCGATGTCCTCCCAGCGTTCCCGGCCGCTGAGCACCGCGTTCACGATGTCCTCGACTGGCCGGAGCTCGGCCAGATATTTGCGGGCCTCCTGCATGCCCGCCGCGACCTCGGCTCCCACGTCCGGTGGTAGGTGTGCAGCGATGAAGAGGAAGAACATCAGATGGCTCTCGTCGTCCACGGGGACGTTCCACAGGAAGCTTTTGTAGTCGCGCAGTACACCGGCGCCCGAGGTGAAGTACAGCGTGTTCGGCATCAGCAGGGCCAGCCGCCGCACGAATCCCGAGGCGAAACGACTGGTCTGAGTGAGCCCGAAGTCCGTTGCATCAGCCGCTATTTCGGGGATCTCGGCTTGTAGGCCGTCATCCTGATAGATGCCGGTCTCGTGCACCCAGTATTGATGCACATCGTCGACGGTGTTCTCGAGGTCGTGGAAGTAGTTCCACTTACGAAGGTCGATGATGTGGAATCGGCCGTACTCCTCCAGTTCAGGCCATCTCGGCAGCTCCGGCACCGGCGACTCTCCGAGGTAAACCCAGATGAGCCCGAAGTACTCCTGCACCGGGTAGCTTGCGATCTGGACTTTGGCGGCAAAGCCTTTCGGCTCGGCTGGCTGGTCGACGCACTGCCCGGTCTCGTCGTACTGCCAGCCGTGGTAGCGGCACCGCACGCAACTACCTTCGACTATGCCCACCGACAACAACACGCCGCGATGCGCGCAGCGACCCGCGACGATGTGGGCGACGCCGTCGTCGCCGCGATACACGGTGAGTTCGGTGTGCAGCACCTGCACTGGAACTGCCTGACCGGGTTCGAGATCTGCCGCGGCGTACACCGGTTGCCAAGCCTGCCGCAGCAGGTAGCCTGCCGGACGACCCGGACTGGTGTGCTCGAAGTCGGCATTCATGACTGCGTCCATCGGTCTCCCCCCGATCAACCGCGCTCGGAATGCGACACGGTAAGCCCTGCAATGAAGCTCGCGACGATGCGTTCCACCGAACGTTCTTCGAAAAGCGATCCGTCGTAGGTGAGGTTTCCCGTGATCTGCCCGTCGCTGGTACTCATCGCGACAGTCATCTCGCGGCGGATGACGATCGACTCATTCGGGACGCGGGTAAGCGTGAATCCGCCGATCGCGACTTCCGCAGGTGCCGGGTCGTCCATGAGAAAGGCGATCTGCCCGATACCGAGAGCCGAGAGACCATGCTGCTCCTTCAGTGCCGTGAGTACGTCTTGCCAGGGCGCATCTCGATTCGACAGCGCTTCGCGCACAGTAGTTTTGACCTCACGGACGAGTGCGGTCAGATCGTGTGCGGGCTCGAGATCGATCAGCATCGGAACGGTGTTCATGAACGGTCCGATGATCGGTTGCATCGAGAGATCGGTGCGTCTGCTGACTGGTGCGATGACCACCGCAGTGGTGTGTTGCGCATACTGGCCCACCGCCCTCGCGAAAGCCGCGAGCAGTACCGAGTACAGCGAGGCCTGCTCGCGCATCGCCAGCGCGCGGGCTGCGGCGGCGACTTCGGGGGGAACTCGAATGCGAGTTGGCGCCCGCCCCGGTTCCCGTGGTCCGTGCGAGCGTGGTCGGTGGGTAAGGGGGGAGGCAGATCACGGCATGCGAACGTTCCCACGAAATGGCCGACGCGCCGTTCCAGCGCCTCGCCGGTGAGCCACGATCGTTCCCAGGCCGCGTAATCGGCGTACTGTAATCCGTTGTCCAGCAGCGCAAAGTCACCGACTCCGAGTGAGCTCGCGACAAGGCCGCCGATCTCGCTCAGCAGCAGCCGCAGCGAGTATCCATCTGCAAGGATGCGGTGCACGCGCAGTCGCAGGATGTGATCGTCGCCGGCGATTCGGGTGACATCCGGGCGAAATGGCGGCCTGGTCTCGAGATCTCGCCAATTCTCGTCCGGGCTGCTACGCCCTCTCTGACATCTCCAGGATGGGCACGTCGGGCACGTAAGAATCGAGTATCACCTGCTGAAGGCCGGTCGAAGTGGGCCGAAAGACGCTGCGTAACAATTCGTGGCGGTCGACGACGCTGTGCACCGCACCGGCGATCACCGCACCGTCGAGTGGCCCGGAGACGCGAATCGACACGTCGATCCAGTGCGCGGCGGATCCGGTTCGTCGCATTCGGCCTGCCACATCAGAATTTGGGCATGGGAAGCGAGCAGATCGGCGGTCCGCGGCACCGATCGCATCGGTGGTGCATCTGACGCTTCGGATCCGGTTTCCACGATCCGCCTGGCCAAATCTGCCAGCGTCTGATCTTCGAAGAGTGCGTCTAGCGGCAGTTCGATCCCGAGTTGCTGATGAATCTGAGCCCGCACCTGCGCCGCAAGCAGAGAGTGGCCACCAAGGGCGAAGAAGTTGTCGCCCGCCCCGACCTGTTGCAAGCCGAGGGCGTCGCGCCAGATATCCGCAAGGGATTCCTCGACTTCGCCTCGCGGCGCGACGTATTCGACATCGTCGTCTCGCGCCATGACGATCTCCGGCAACGCAGTGCGGTCAAGCTTTCCGTTGAACGTCAGCGGTAAGATGCCGCTGCCGAAAAATGCCTTGGGAACCATGTGTTCGGGAAGTTTCCGCCTCACGTGGGCCCGCAGTTCACCAACCGACACTGGTGCAGACGTGGGTGTGAAGTAGGCAACCAACTGTTCCTCGTGATCGTCTGCGCTCCGGACGACGGTGACGGCCTCCCGCACCCCCGGATGCTCCAGCAGGACGAGGTCGATTTCAGCCGGCTCCACGCGAAGACCGCGAATCTTGACCTGCCGATCGGCCCGGTTGCGGAATTCGATGATGCCGTCCCAGCGAAGTCGCCCAACGTCGCCGCTGGCGTACAAGCGTTCGGCGGAGTTCCACGGGGCGAACAGGAACTTCTCGGCGGTCAAGGCCGCGTCGCCGAGATACGCTGACGCCAATGCCGTTCCAGCGATGAATAACTCGCCCGACACACCGGGGGGAACGGGTCGCAACCGTTGGTCGAGCACGTACATGGCCACGTTGTCGCGCGGACGCCCGATGGGAACGATGCTCTGCTTACTCCCGCTTGCCTCGCTGACTCGGTGGAGGCTGACGATCCCGGTGGTTTCGGTCTGGCCGTACATGTTGATCCAGGTGATCCCCGTGCCCATGGTCTCGCGCCACGCGCACACCACGTCGGTGCGTAGTGGCTCACTCGCGGTCAGTAACAGCCTCAACGCATTTGGCGGCGGCCTGTTCAGCTGATCTGTCACGGCGTCGATAAGTGCGCGCACCACGGTGGGAACTAGGTCAGCAACGGTCACTGCAGAATCACCGATCCGGCGCAGGAGCTTTGCGGGGTCCCGACGCTCCTCGGTGGTGGCGATCACCACCTGTGCTCCAACGGCGAAAGGCACGAGCATCTGACGGATCGACGAGGAGAACGAGATCGACGCCGTCTCGAGGTATACATCGTTGTCGGTGACACCGATCTCACGACTGAGTGTCTCGACGTACTCCACCACGCTTCCGTGCTAACCGCCACACCTTTCGGACTACCGGTCGACCCGGATGTATACATGATGTAGGCGAGATCGATTGGTGCCAAGCCGGTTTCGATTCGCTCTGAGGATTCCTGGCCAACGTCGACGCCGCCGACATCGGCGTCACCGACGACCAGTGTCACCCCCGCAGCGCTGAGCATCGTGTCGATGCGGTCCTTCGGGTAAGAGGGTTCGACCGGAACATAGATGCCGCCTGCTTTGAGAATTCCCAGCATCCCGATCGCCATCGCCGATGTCCGGCTTACGCTCAGGCCCACTGCGGCACCGCGCTGGACCCGCGGCTCAGCAGCCAACGGGCAAGCCTGTTGGCGGACGCATCCAGCTCGCGGTATGTGAGCGAGCAACCGTCTGCCTGAAGGGCCACGGCGTCAGGAACTCGGTCGACGGTGGCCTCCACGAGTTCCGTAATCGACCGGGCGGTCGCGGTCTGCGGCGACGAAGTCATGCTGTAGAGGGACATTTCGGATCGGGTCAACAGGGGAAGTTCGGACAGCCGCAACCCGTCGTCGGCCAACATCGCGTCGAGCACCAATCGAAACCGGGTGATCAGCTGCTCGATGCGCTCGGTGTCGAAGAGTTCGGCGGCGTATTCCACATGCCCGCTCAGGACGTCGTCATCGAAGAAGGTGAAGGTCAAATCGCGCTTTGCCGTTTGTGTGTCGATCTCGGTGACATGGACACCGAGGCCGCTGAGTTCTCCGGTGCCTGACGAAGGCTGCACGACGAGCTGCGTGTTGAACAACGGATTGCGGTTGGCGTCCCGGTCGGGCGAGTTGCGTTGACGACGAGATCGAAAGGCACGTCTTGGTGCGCCGAGACCTCCACCATCTGTTGATGAACCCGGGCGAGCAGTTCCGCGCCATCGGGGTCGCCGTCGAGGCGGACCCGCAGGGGAAGGGCGTTGACGAAGAACCTACGGAGGTCTTCGAGTTCGGCTCTCGATCGGCCGGCGGTAAGGGTACCGACAATGATGTCGTTTTGTCCGGAATAGCGGGCGAGTACCGCTATGAACGTTGCGAGCAGTGGCACCGACAGCGTGACGTTCCTGGAACGGCACACGTTGCGCACCGCGGTGGCGCATTCGGACCCGAGCTCGAAACGGATCCGTGCGCCCCGGAAGGTCGGTGTCCTCGGACGAGGTCTGTCTGTATCGAGCTCCAGTGGGAGCGCCCCCGCAAGATCCCGCTTCCAGAATTCGATATGCGCGTCGAAAGCCGTTCCGGACAGTTGTTCTCGCTGCCACTGCGCATAGTCCGCATACTGAACGGGTAGGTCATTCAGCGGGATCGGTTCGCCGTTCTGGAGCGCCTGGTAGATGAGACCGAGGTCGCGCAGGAGCACCCTGAACGACCACCCGTCGGTCACAATGTGATGCATCGTCAATACCAGCACCTGATGCCGCTCGTCGAGCACCAGGAGTCGCGCCCGCAATAGCGGCCCGACCGCGATGTCGAAGGGAGCATTCGCTTCCCGCTCCGCGGCTGCATTGATCTCCGTCGCGGTGTTCACGTGCTCAACCGAAACCTCGAACGGCTGCCGCGCTGCGAGAACTGCACGCGCAACACCCTGCACGTTGCGGAACGTCGTACGGAGTGCCTCGTGCCGCGTGACGATCGCTTCGAGACTATGTTGCAGAACAACGGGACTCACCGATCCGGCGATGTCGACCCGCGCGGCGACGTTGTACGCACTCGACGAGGGCAACAACTGATGAAGGAACCACAATTGCTCTTGAGCATGCGACAGCGGCAGGTCGCCATCGCGATCCGCGCGCGAGATGGCGAACTCCTGGTCGGACTGATCGGACGAACCGTTCTGCAACAGGTCAAGCAGCCCGTCCGCCAGCGCCGCCACGGTCGGGTGAGCGAAGAATAAGGAGGCTGGCACCTCCGCGCTCAGCGCGGACTGCAGCCGGCGGCGCAGTTCCATCGCGGTCAGTGAATCCATTCCCAGCGAGAGGAATTCCGCCGAAGGATCGATATCGGCGGCGGGTGTCCGTAGGGCGCGACCGAGTTCCGCTCGGATCAGGTCGATGATTCGTTGCCGCCTCTGCTCCGGCGGCTCAGTGAGAAGCCAATCTTCGATCGGTTGCACGTCGGCCACCGCATCGACGGGCGGAGTTTCGACGCCCCCTGCCGACCGCGATGAGCCTGCACTGTCGTCGCTCGACCAGGATGCGCCGGCGTGCGCCCGGCGCACCATATCCGGGGCTGCATAAGCCTCGAACCAGTAGGTGCGATGCTGGAACGGATAGGTCGGCAGGTCCACAGGCCGATTGCGGCGTCCCTGCGCGCCCGCGAAATCCAGCTGAAGCCCGGCCGCGTACGCACCGGCGAGCGCTTCAGTAAAGCAGCGGCGAGCGTCGGTGTCGCGGCGCAGTGATGCGATCATCCGCGGAGTTGGTGTGGAGTCCGGCCATGCGTGCATCGCTGCCGCGCTGAGAATAGGTTGCGGTCCAAGCTCCATGAGCACAGCGCAGCCCATGTCCGCGAGAGTGCCTACCCCGTCCGCGAATCGGACTGGCTGGCGTGAATGTTTGCGCCAGTACTGTGCGTCGAGGATGCTTTGCCTGGTCAGCACCTTGCCCGTGCGATTGCAGACAAGCATGAGCTGCGGCGGCGAGTATTCGACGTCGCGTGCAAGCGACTCGAACTCGTCGAGTACTGGGTCGAGCAGTACGGAGTGGAACGCGTGACTCGTTTCCAGCCACTCACACCGGATGCCCAACTCCACGAACGATGCGGCTGCACTTTGCACGTCGTCGCGCGGGCCCGACAGCACAGTGCTGACGCCGTTGTATGCGGCGACCGAGAGACGCGGGAATTCGGCAGCGCGCTCCTCGACCACGTCGGCATCGGCGAAGATGGCGACCATGCAACCACCTTCCGGCAGCCGACCGAAGAGGCGTGCACGGTGCGCGATCAGCCGGGCACCGTCCTCGATGGTGAAGACGCCCGCAACACATGCCGCCGCATATTGACCGACGCCATGACCCAGCACGACATCGGGTTCGATACCCCACGACTGCCATAACCGGGCCAGCGCCATCTCGACCGCGAACAGCGCGGGCTGGGCAAAGACGGTGTCGCGCAACGGCTGTTCGCTGTCGTTGTCGATGCCGAACATCACCTCCTGCAGCGGCCGCGGGAGCAGAGTGTCGAACACTTTGCAGCACCGCATGATGGTTTCCCGGAACACCGGTTCGCTCTCGAAGAGCCCCAGCCCCATCCCAAGGAACTGACTCCCCTGGCCCGGAAGCAGCCACGCGGTCTTCGGCCGGTCGGTGCACATGCCGCGCACGAGCCCAGGGGCGGGAACGTCGTCGGCAAGCGCGACGAGAAGACGTCGAGCTCGATTGCGCGAATTCACCACCATTGCCGCGCGATGCTCAAAGTGTGAGCGGCCGGTCCCCGCCGTTTCACAAATCCTCGCCAGCGCCACGTCCGGGTTCGCGTCGATCCAGTGCAGATATCGAGAAGCCAACGATGCCAAGGCCTCTGGCGTTCGCGCCGAAATCGGTAGCAGCCGATACGCACCCCGAGCCGGCTCCGCGGGGGTGTCGAGCGTTGAGTCTGCTTTGGGTGGTTCCTCGATGATCACATGCACGTTGGTTCCGGAGAATCCGAACGAACTCACGCCAGCGATCCGTGGCCGTGCAGTGCGCGGCCACGGCAAGGCCTCGCGGACCACTCTCACCGGGAGCCGATCCCATGGGATATGCGGTGACGGATTGTGGAAATGCAAGTGTTTCGGCAGCATTTCGTGTTCGAACGCCAGCGCAACTTTGATCAACCCGGCGACGCCGGACGCCGCTTCCAAATGACCGATGTTCGTCTTGACTGACCCGATGAGCAGCGGCCTGTTGGGATCTCGACCTTGGCCATACACAGCGCCAGCCGCCTGCACTTCGATCGGATCGCCGAGGTTGGTTCCCGTCCCGTGCGCCTCGAGGTAGTCGACCTCACCCGCGTCGACACCGGCCCGGCGCAGTGCTGTGGCGATGACCTGTTGTTGCGCAACGCCGTTCGGTACGGTTAGACCCCCGGACGCTCCGTCCTGATTTATTGCGCTACCCCGTACTACCATCCGAATGGGATCGCCATCACGGACGGCATCATCGGCGCGTTTGAGCACGACGACTCCGCATCCCTCGCTGCGCACGTATCCGTCCGCTGCGGCGTCGAAGGTCTTGCACCGGCCGTCCGGGGCGAGCATTCGCGCTCGGGAAAAATTGATCATCGGGATTGGAGTGAGGATCGCATTCACGCCGCCGACGAGCGCCAGGTCGCAATCACCGGTGTCGAGCGCCTGACATGCCTGGTGCAACGCGACGAGCGACGAGCTGCAGGCAGTATCGACGATCACGGCGGGTCCCCGCAGACCCAGGCTGTAACTGATTCGCCCGGCCCCTGCCGCCGCAGAGACTCCAGTTCCCGAATGGAAATCGATGTCTTCCAAGCGGGACAACCGGATCAGCATGGCGCCGAATTCGTGGGTGGAAAGCCCCATGAACACGCCCGTCTGGCTGCCCATCAGCGTTGCCGGTGCGATACCGGCATGTTCGATGGCGGACCAGGTCGTCTCGAGCATGAGCCGATGTTGCGGATCCATGAACATCGCTTCGCGCGTAGAGACTCCGAAGAACGGCGCGTCGAAGCCCGCCGCGTCGTCGATGAATCCGGCGCGGCGGGTCACCATCTTCCCCGGCGCATCGGGATCAGGATCGAAGAAGTCATCGACCGGCCACCGATCGACGGGCACCACCGACATAGCGTCTCGACCGTCCGCCATCAACTCCCAGAACTCGCCCGCGTCGTCGGCGCCCGGGAATCGCATGGCGTAACCCAAGACTGCAAAGCCTGACGCCTGCACGGTGTCTGCCAACGGTTTACCGCTCTCCCGCGGATGCATATCCACTGGGCGGGCGTAGGCGAGGCGCTGGCAATCGCAGCGACGGTCGCTTCGGGAAAGCGACCTTCTTCGCACTCACAGTTCCTCCACCCACGAGACCGATGGAGAACTCCACAAACTGGCTTCCACCTGGGCGGACGATAGTACCGCTTGGGTGATTGATGTGCCCGATTTGCCGGAAATTAATTGGGCCGTAAATAAGAGCTTTGCCAGGAACGCCCACTGGTTCACCGCGCGGCGGCAGTACGGCTGGCTACCACCTCTGAGCGTGCCCCCGGCAGGATTCGAACCTGCGACACCGGCTTTAGGAGAGCCTGCAAACCCCCCTAGTCGTGGTCCCGAAAACCGTTCCGAACTGGCGATATAACGCCATTCGGCACCATCGGAAACCACGGCGTGTCGCGGATTCACCGACCAAGCACCGACCATAGGACGGCATTGGCCATCTGTTCTGGAGCTGCTCGGTGAGGGGGTCCGGTCTAGCGGCGAGGCGACGAAACGCGCTGTGCTATTGCAACGCCTTTCGGGCGCCACGCCGACGTGCCGCACCCGAGGGATAATCCCGGTTATCCATGATTGATGTTTCCGCGCTCCAAGGTACGTTGGGCGTGCTTAAAATCCACCCTGTGTCGGTTTGAGTCCGACTGAGGGCACCGAAAAGGCGCTATTCGGTTGAGAATTCGCCCGCGCCGAGTAGTTTTCGCATGTTATATCCCATCATGTGTGTTCTGTGACTTTGGCAGAGCGCCTTCATTGGGACCTTGTTGCCCGCAACCCTATTGAGCAGAGCTCCGAGTAGTAGCAGCTTGCCGGTGTCGCCGAGTAGCTGCACTTCGGACGGGTTGTACTCGTAGTTTGGGGCGTGCTTCAAGCTGTTATACGTGTCCCAGAACAATTGGCTCCACTGGTCCAAGTCTCCGACGAACTCGGCGAAAGCAGGACCGACGTGGCGCCCGATCGACATCGGAAGCGGCTCCCAGACGCGTCTGCTCCTACGTCTTGGTTCGGCCCACGTTCGCCCTAGCTCCCGGTGGACTTTCGTCCAGTACTCCATCCCGGTGGCGATCTCAATCAGATGGACCTCTACACCGGTTGTCCCGTATCTGTATGCGTTGGTGATTGGTCCGGTAGCTCGCCCGTGTTGGTGGTCAAGACGGATCCAGTTGCGGAGTCCTTGAACGCCGCCGATGTGACCGAGGTGGAACAAAGGGATCTCGGTCATCGACTTTGGGCCCGACACGCCACCTTGGCGTGGCAGCGCCATCAATCGAGAGTTCCAAGTGTGGCGGATTCACGAGGTCTGCCGTCGTCTTCGATCTTGAATTCGACCCTTGCTTGCTCCGCTGGCACGAACCCTTCATGCGCGAGATTGATCAGATCTTGGACGGCCAGCAACGGCACGAGGTGGTCGTGCCACTTACGCGGCCTACGGCTTGAGGTGCCAACTACGAGCGGCGCGTTGATCGTGCGCCGGTCATCAGGACCGTCCACGTGCCACGTCGAGTCAAGCTTCAAGCTCAGACCGCGTCTGATCTCTAGCTCAAGAGGTTCCACCTCAACTGTTTCGGCCTTGTACTGCTTTGCCCGACCGCTGCTAGGAGCAACACTCTCCTCGCGAATGCTGGTTAGCCCCGCCCATCTGGTTACCTGAGGAATCTCGAGCTCGACGGCGAGAAATTGGTCGTCCTGTAGCGACGCTAGCGGCACATTCACGATCACACCGCGAGTCCGGACAGTTTGTGTCGATGCTCTTTCCCCCATCACGTTCGACTGCGAGACGCCGGCGATATCGAAGAAGATGGAACGGGTCACGTTCGTCATCGCGTAGATCGTGTCTGGGAGAGTAAGTCGCTCGCGGTTGGTGGGGAACTCGTTGTTGTACTGGCGAGTGTGCGGGGTGCCTATGTGAAATAAATTATCGTCGGCTAACCACACGTAGCCATCGTCGGCCCTGCCGAGGTCGTACACATCGGCGAAATTCATCCAGAAGTGGCCGAGTGTGCCATCCATGGTTTCTCGGAGGCGATCACCCATTGTTCGACGCCAGGTTCGATGAAGCGCCGGATTGCCGCCGAATAGCCACTATGCCGAATACGTCTCGCCGCACACGAGGCAGTGCAGAGGACCGCTGTCGGCGCGCTCCTGTGGTAGTTTCACCGGTTCCCATGGGTGGCATGGTGGTTGAACGATAATCATGTCGTTCGGCTCGTGGAGCGCGGTCGGAGCGGGTGCGGTGTTCTTACCCGGTGTGTACTTGATGCTCTTTGACCCTCGAAACGCCTGTTGCATGGCGTCATTCACGATGTCTCCGGCGTAGAAATTCCCAACCTCCTGCTGGTATTGGATCTGCTCTTGCGTCCACCATTGATCCGGCCCTGCCGGTCGACCGCACAGAGGACACGTGTACATCGGCGGATCGACTGCCTCGGGAGGACGCGATTCTGTCGGACCGTAGTGCCACTTGAATTGTTCTGTGCACGCCGGACACTCGCGTCGAATGAAGCCGTCAGCGTCAAGCGGGAACTCGACCGGAATCTCCACGAGTGGACCGCCTATCCGTTGAAGTCGAGAAATACTGAGTCGCGGAAATCTTCGCCGCCCTCGGTCTGACCGGCGATCACTAGATCGAATCTGTCTCTCTCGCCATGGGTTAACGTCATCAGTTTCACGTCCTTGAACGCGGGCAACCGCTCGATGGGGAATCCCCATATATTGCCGGGGTAGTCGCCAAGGTTTTCGGGACGCAGGTTCAGCAGGTTTTCCCCGCTGCGGTTGATGATTTGGAGTTGATCGCTACCCGCCGACCGCTTGAAGTACCGCCCATCTACCCGAGCGGCGCCCTGACCGGTTTGGCTGGGAACACGTCGGCCCAACGGCCTCCCGGCACCCGGTACCTCGGGGGCTGTGAAATCGCCTGTCTGCATCCAGTCCTCGCCGTCGAGATTCACGTCACAGCCTGCAGTCTTAAGCCGCTGGGCCAAGTCCTTGCGTTTCTCGGGCGTTGGCGCGAGGCGCACGGCATGCAGTCCAGACACATCGCTGAAGGGGCGCACCGAACCGAGTTCGACCAGCACTGTCCTCTTGGGGTCCCGGCCCATCGCCATGCCGGCCTCGAACAGCACATTCGGTCGAGCCTGCGCGGAAGGCTGGGTTTCGGGGTCATGCTCGCCATGGCCGTACGCAGAAATCAGGTATGCGATCTCATCCGGGGTCATCAACACAACGATCGCTTGCGCCATCCCGAATGCCGTGTCGAGAACCTGACCGATGTACGGACTCGCCGTCCCGGTGGCGTGAAGCGCTTCACTCCACTCGATGGGGTGGAGGCCTATTGCCCGCAGGAATGTGAACATCTCGCGGCGGGCCGCGTCGTTGCGGCCGTGGATGACGAACACGCGCTTAGGGTCAGGCTCGGACATGATCCCAGGATATTGGTAGGGTCCGACAGCTCTGGGCGTGTCGTCCTCCGTGTTTAGGAGCCGAGTCGAGTTAGCCACGCGAGGACGCGAAAAGGACGCGGCCGGGGCGTCTCAAGCCCGTACCTGACCCTGACCCGGGACGAAAATATCTATGAGCAGCGTCTACACGGCTTCGTTCGGGCCGTTTCTACAGGTCGGAACGGGCCGTCTACCCGTTGTTAAAATCCGCCCAGTGTCGGTTCGAGTGCTGGCGGCTGCGGCGCGGGCCACGTCCGTCTAGCGGGCGGCTCAGCCTTTGTGAGGGCCTGCGACGCTCGCGATATTACCGAGCCGCTCACCTGCAGGTGTTGTCGTCGCAGGCCGCCAAACTAGACGCGTAAGGTGAATTTGCGCCGCGGCCCCTCGCGTTTCGGTTACCGCGGCGGTGACATTCGTTCTGGCTCGCTGTTGGCGAATAGCAGCTTGACGGACGTCGCCTTTCGCATCAGTCGAGGAGTGGTATGTCGGGTTGCGGTGGTGCGCTACGCCGTGCGGGGTTGTGCGCTGCGCTTGGTGGGTTGTTTGCGGGCTGGGTTGGTCGGGACGTCGAGTCCGCACAGTTGTAGCGCGTCGCGCATGGTGTCAGCTATAGCTCGCGATTGTTGTGCAGCAACAACTCTGAGAGTTTCGGCGGCGGCAAGTACGGTAACTGAGTCCAGCGCTGTCTGTCTCGCTGCCCGTTGCGATGTGAGGCTTTCGGGGTCGTTGCGGTGATCGTCGAGAATTCCTGCGGCGTCGAGCCGGCTTTCTCGGTTAGCGTGGGCGAACTCGAAAAGCGCACAATCCAGCGAGCGGAATTTCGACCACCCAGCCGCGGTGAGCCAGCGGCGCGCTGTGATACCGGACTTCGACTGCAATGCTTGTGCAGCATCGGGGTGGACGTGCCAGGTGCGTAATCGAGCTGCATGGTGCAGTGTGCATCGCAATATGCCCATGGCACGGTCGTCTTCTTCGATCCAGAGCCAGTATCCGGAGAGCAACGTCGACGAGATCTGTGTGGCGGCGGCGGCGATTTGCGGTCGGGATTGGTTCCAGTGTGCACACAGCGCGGCGAACTCCGCGGTCAAAATGTGCGGGGACGGGGGGTTGAGGTGTTGCCGGATCTTGAGCCGCTGGTCTGTCATTTTGCGGTTTTGGGTGTGGGCGTTCGCGGTAACCAGGAGCCGTGAGAACCGATGTGCGGCGAAGGTGAGTTCGGCGAGCTGCTGGGGCGTCCAGCGCTGAGCGGCGTATCTGTCCGCAAGCGCAGTCTGGTAGCTGGTGTAGAGCGGCCACAAATCGGCGACAGCGCGGGAGGTGGCCAATTCGCCGTCAAGCAGCGGCGCAATGGCCGGTCGCGGACGGGCGGCCACCGGCTTGTCAAGGGGCAGTTCTATTTCCGAGTGCTGATGGAAGGCACGTCGCTCGGGTAGCGGCGACGCGAGAGTGATTCCGCGTGTTGTGGGGGGCTCTGTTGCGAAGATATACGTCGTCGCTGCGGCGAGTTGCATCTGAATTATACAGAGCGCCAGCGTATCTGAGAGAACTTCGGCCGGAGCGGCTGTATCGGTCGGTGAGGTCTCGGCATCGAGGTCGCGCACAAATCCGCACTCGGTCCGCTGATCAGAGTCTTGTCCGTCGATGAGCTCGCACAGCGTGCGATACACCTGGGCAGGGCATACAGCCCGTCCGTCGATGTGTACATGTTCATGATCGGCGGCGATGGCACCCGTTGTGCCTGGGTGGTCCTCGAGGTCATCGAAGATCTCGTCGAGCGCGACGTCAAAGGCATAGAGGCCCAGCGTATCCATGGCACGTTGCGTCCATGCTCTGGCGATAAACGACTCGATCGGCTCGCGGGGACGCTGCACAACAGACTCAGCCCGCGCGAGCAGTAGTGTCCACCGGCCAAGTTGCTGTCGCAAAATGATTGCTGCGCCGACGATTTGGCCAGCCATGATCAAGCGCAGAGCCGCGATGCTGCTTTCGACACTCCAGGAAAGGTGCGTCGGCCAGGGGCTCTCGTCCGGTGGCGAATGCTGATTCAGCTGATGACCTTGACGGATAAAGATCGCATCCAATTGGCAGACCGACATGAGATGCCCGAGGCAGTGATCTATCGAAAGTTCCTCAACGGCGGCAAGATTATCGATGCGAGTCGAGTGACGACCGATGAGTGTCTCAGCGAGTCGTGTCGGGCCGCTTGCGGTGACGCGTTCGTAAGCTTCGACGGTAGGTGGGACGTTTCGAGCGCGTCGTTGGTCCTTTAGCGTCCCACGCTCTACTTGTTTGGGCGTCGATTGCACCTGACCGGGCCTGCGCTCAAGCTTGTGGCGACTCTTGCGTCCCATAGCTTTTCAACCCGTCGTTAGGGCACTGCGAAGTTGTGTGATCGCCCACGGGTGACCGGACAGCAATCGCAGGGGTCGTCCGCCCAGTGTTTGATTGGGCTCGCGTTGTTGTCGCATGGCCGCAGCGTAAAAGACGCTGTGGAAAGCCGTCTACCAATGCCCCGCAAATAACTCGCGGGCGAAAAGTTACGCAGGGGTCGCCGCTCAACGCGGTGGTCTGTGTTTCCGATGTGGCGGGGCGCAACGAGCGCATCCCCGCCCCAAACTCTTTGAGTGAGAGGCGCAGCCATACACCCGCTCGCGCTCGCTGGCAAGGTGGGCGCGCGGCGCGAGGGCGGCAGGTCAGCTGGCGCGCGCCAGCGCGGCGCGCTCGGGTAGGGCGACGCGCATCGCCGCGGGCGCGGGGCGCGGCGCCGGCGGTCAGGCCAGCAGCTGGGCGGCCCGAAGTGCAGTCAGCAGGCGCGCTGCGGCGCGTACGGTGGCGGCGTGCTCGCCGCGATGAAGAGTGCCCAGGTTCGCGGCGTCGGTGAGGCTGTCGAGCACCGCACGGCACGCGCGGGGCGAGGTTAGTACGATCGCAGCCGCTTGGGCGGGGTCCGGCGGCGGTGGGGTCACCTCAACGATGCGGTCTCGATACTCCACACACCACACCGGCTTTTCGATCTGCTCCACAACGCGCTCGACGCGCAGCGCGATCGCTCCGGAGCGGGCAGCTCGGCGCTCCTCGTAGGCCGCCCGGCGACACTTTTGCGAGCACCACAAACGTCGACGACCCCTACCAGCAGGTGCAGGTAGCTCCGCTCGACAGCGCGGACAACAAGGCGGGTTGGGCATGATGAGACGCTACCGTAATTTCGTACGGACGAAACGGCATTACTGATTCGTGACCTTAATGCAAGAGGTGTGTGGTTCCTGGGCTGGTCGAAAACGGTTGGTGGCGGTGTGCTCTGGTGAGCGGGTCGCGAGTGTGTATCGGGTTATGTTGGGGCAGTGCGTGACTGGGAAACGGACGGCGTGGACAAATGGGGACAGGATGATGTTGGTGGTGATGGTAGAGACGCGGGTTGACCGCGCCGTAAGGTGCGGCCATGGCGAATATCAACTCGAAAAACGCAGCGCGCAAAAAGGTTCGGGAAGCGCAAGCTCGGGCCAACGAGGCTCGGCAGGAGCGCGAGCGGCTGAACGTCGATGACGCGGCGTCGTTTCTGGTCGAGTTGGGCCGGCTGGCGGCCGTGGACGAGTGGGAGAAGGGCCGTGTCGCCGAGATTCGCGCAGAAGGTGAGCGGCGTCGACAGGAGCATCGCCAGGAGGGCGCGGCAGCGGTGTCGCGCATGGTGGATCGCGGGGAAAGCCTGGCCGCGATCGCCGAACTCGCCGGCGTCAAAGTCAGCGAGGTGCGCGCGGTGCTGAAGTCGGCAGGCGCACAGCCGGTCGTGGCTCCAGACACACGAGGCGCGCGAGGCGGCGCGTCGGACGCGGCCAGTGCCGCGCCGGACAGCCGTGGGTGTGGCGGGCTCGGCGATGCGCTCAAGCTGTAGTGAGGCCATAGGAGGGTGCGCTTCAGCCGGCTACTGCCGCAGGTGTGGGTGCGGCTGGCTGTGGTCACTTCAGGATGCTCGAGGATTCCGTCCTCGGATGATGGTCTCATCGCCGTTTGTTCTGCCAGCCGCGATGAGTGCGCTGTCGGTCAACCGGTGGCAGCACGGCTTCGGCTAACACAGCCAGGGTGGCGCACCGACTGCACCTGTCTCGGTCGACGTAATCAGCCATTACCGGCTCGAGGCGAGGGACGTGGCCGCGACAGCGCGATTGCGATGTTCTTCCTGGTGACTCCGAAGACCGCCCGGTTGTTGCGACCCGTGCCGTCCGCAGCATCCGAGGACAATGATGAGCGAGGAGGGTTGATGTTGGAACGGATTCATCGATGGCTTCCGCTGCGGTTGTCGGTCCCGCTGATGTTGATCGGCTTGGGGGGTGTGATCTACCTGCCGGAAGACCCAAAGACCTGGATCGCGGTGGCCGCGGCCGTAATCGCGGCCTTGGCATGGTTGGAGTCCAGGCGGTCAGCCGATGCCTCATCCAAGAGCGCGTCGATCGGTGACCAGGCTCCGCGACGAGCAGCCCACCGCCCCAGCCATGACGCATCCGCGACCACCTGGTGATGTCCGACGAGGAGACTCGCATGCTCGGAACCCAACGATTCTCCGACCGGCCAGCTTGCGGCGAATGACGTCGGTCTCGATGCGCCGCGCGAATCTGGGACGCCCGTTTGTCGGCCCCGATGCTCGTGGTCGTTGGTGATGACCGACTCGGTGCTCAATCACGCACTCCGCGCAGCACGTTCAGCACGTCAACAACATGCATCCCGCGATGGGGCCGCCGCCTACGGCGGCCACTGCCACTTCGGGGCGCCGCGGTACCTGGCGCGGCCCGGCCTCACCGCGTAACTGCAAGCACGCCTCGTGCAGCAGCCAGTAGCCGTGCAAGCGACCGGCGGACAGCTGCCCTCCATAGGTGTTCAGCGGTAAGGCGCCATCGCGGGCGATCCGGGTGGCTCCCTCGACGAACGGACCGGCCTCGCCGTCCGCGCATATTCCAAGTGCTTCCAGCCAGGCGAACGTCAGGAATGTGAATCCGTCGTAGAGCTCTGCAAGGTTGAGATCGGCCGGCTTGAGGTCGGACCGCGACCACATCTGCGCCGCCGCCTCCGTTGACGCCATCTTCGGGTAATCCGTGCGGTGGAACCAGCCGCCCGTGCCGTCCGACCCGCCGATCGCCTCGACCGCCACCGGCCGGTGCGGGCAGTCCCGGGCATACGCCGCGGCCGACACCACGACCGCGATAGATCCGTCAACGGGGACATCGCAGTCGAACAGTCCGAACGGCGACGACACCGGCCGGGCCCTTAGATAGTCGGTCATGGTCATCGGCTCGCGGTACACCGCAAGGGGATTCAACGCAGCGTTGTTCCTGCTGTTGATGGCCAGCCAGCCGAGTTGCTCCTTGGTGGTGCCATACAACTCCATGTGGCGACGACAGTTCAGCGCAAGCCAGTTCGCCGCGGAATACGCGTGCGCCGCAACGAGGTCGGCCACGTCGTCCATCGGCCCGATACCCGGGCGGGAACCGTCGGTGGGTGCCTCTACGATGCGTGCGAGCGCCGGCCGCGGTGTGTCGGCCGACTGTGGTGACGTCGGGACCGTGCCAGCGAGCATCTGCACCGTTCGATAGACCAGCACATGACGGGCCCGCTTTTCAGCGACCGCACGGCAAGCAGACATCACCGGAGTCAACAAGCCTCCGGTGTTGAACCCGTATCCGCAGTCGGGTGCCTCGATTCCGAGCGCCGCGGTGACGTCGGCAGCCGGTGTATCTCCCAGCGTCGCGATGCCGTCGATGTCGCCATCGATCAGGCCGGCATCAGCGATGGCGGCGCGCGCCGCCTCCAGCGTGAGCTCCAGTCCGGGAATCCCGGTGCGACGGCCAATTCGCGAGATGCCGACGCCAGACAGGATCGCGTTCTTCTCGAAGTAGTCCATCAACACCGTTTCACACTATCCGCCACCAACGAAAGAGTTACTGTATTGGCCGTGGCAGCCGAGCACGCATCACCGCCTCAGGGCGCCGGACCAGAACTTTTCATTGAGCATTGCGACGGTTGCGCGCGGTGGGTGCATCCCTCCATCGAGGAATGCCCGGACTGCGGCGGCCAGCTGGTTGCGCGGCCGGTATCGGGGCGCGGCACGGTGTTCACCTACACCGTCAACTTCCACCCCTACCACCCCGACGTCCCGACCCCCTACGTGATCGCCATCATCGAGCTCGCGGAACAGCAAGACTTACGACTCGCGACCAACATCGTTGACTGCGAACCGGATTTAGTGGCGTGTGGTATGCCCGTCGAGGTCCGATTCGACCACGGTGCGGCGCCGGTGTTCGCCCCCTCTGCTCGGCGTGCTACCTGATCAACGGGTCACGCGGCATGCCGAGAATCCGCTCGGCGATCTGATTACGGGTTACCTCTGATGTGCCACCGGCGATCGCCATGCCACGGGCACCCATCACCATCCGGCTGGCCAGCGCAGCCGGGCCATCGGCCAGCGCGACCTCCGGCCCCAGCAGGGCTGCCCAGATCGCGGCGCCTTCACTCATGTGCTCGGCAAGCTTCAGTTTGGTGATGTTGCCTTCCGGCCCTGGGCCGGCTCCCTCGACACTTCGTGCCGCTCGACGCAGGTTGAGCAGCCGAAGCGCGTGCTCGTCTGCGAGGAAGTTGCCGACGCGAACCTTGGCCCCGCTCAGCTGTTCTGCATCGGAGCCGACCAAGCGCACCAGATGCGCCGCCACGCCCTCGTTGTACGAACCACCGCCGCCGATGCTGACCCGCTCGTTGCCTAAAGTCGCACGGGCGACCGTCCATCCGGCATTGGGCTCCCCGACGACGTCTTCGTCGGGGATGAACACATCGTTGAAGAACACCTCGTTGAAATCCGAGCCACCGGTGATCTGGCGCAGCGGCCGAACCTCGACGCCGGGCGCCTTCATGTCGATGATCACCGCAGTGATTCCGGCGTGTTTGGGGACCTCCGGATCGGTGCGCACGGTCGCCAAACCGCGTCGGCAGTAGTGCGCGCCGCTGGTCCACACCTTCTGCCCGTTGATCTTCCAGCCGGCCGTCCACCCGGGTGGCCCGGGTCTTGACTGCGGCCGCATCCGATCCGGCATCGGGCTCAGAGAAGAGCTGGCACCAGATTTCGTCTCGCCGCAGGGCCGCCTCGACGAATCTTTCAATCTGGGAAGCGGTTCCGTGTTGAATCAGGGTCAGGATCACCCATCCGGTGATCGAGTAGTCGGGCCGCTTGATCCCCGCCTCGCGAAACTCCTCTTCAATGACGAGCTGCTCGACTGCGCCGGCGGCTAGCCCCCAGGGCTTCGGCCAGTGTGGCATGACGTAGCCGGTTTCGATCAGCGTGTCGAGCTGAGCCTCCGTATCTAGCGCGGCGATCTCGTTGGCGTGCACACGGATTCGCGTGCGCAGCTCGTCGGCCTCGGCCGGCAGGTCCAAACTGCTAACCCGGCTGACCCCGGCCGCCGAGTAAGAGAACACATCCCCCGCGGGCGTCTCACCGCCGAGCAACGCACGGACCGTAAGGGCGCGCCGCAGATGCAGATGCGCGTCATGCTCCCAGGTGAATCCGATACCCCCGTGCACCTGAATGTTCAGCTCGGCATTGCGCACATAAGCGGGAAACGCCAGCGCCGCTGCGACCGCCGCGATGAGGCGGAATTGCTCCTCGTCCTCTCCGGCGGCGCGAGCGGCGTCCCATACCGCGGCGATCGCCGACTCCGCGCTCACCAGCATGTTCGCGCAGTGATGCTTTATCGCCTGGAAGGTTGCGATGGTCCGGCCAAACTGCTGACGCACCTTGGCGTAGTCCACAGCGGTGTCGACGCAATCTGCCGCACCACCAACGGCTTCCGCAGCCACCAGTGTGCGCGCGCGAGCGAGAGTCGATTCCCGCGCTGAAGGTACGATGTCGTCGGCGCTGACGCTGACGTTATCGAGGTTGACGCGTCCCGAGCGCCGGGTGGGATCCAGGTTGTCGGGCACATCGACCGACACACCCGCGCAGCTGCGTTCCAGCAGCAGCATGTCGTCGCCGGCGGCGATCAGCAACAGATCGGCAAGCCCGGCGCCCAATACGATTCCGGCATCGCCGTTGGCGACCCCGCCCTCGACCGCCACGCGGCTGTCCAGGCCGACACCGGCGGTCACCGTTCCGTCGATCAGTCCCGGCAGCAGCCGTCTTTTCTGCTCCGCTGTGCCCTCGTCGGCGACCACCGCGGAGGTGATGACGGTCGGCACAAACGGTCCCGGCGCCACCGCCCGGCCGAGCTCCTCGATCACCACCACGAGTTCGGGTAGCCCGTAGCCAGACCCGCCATACTCCTCATCAATGTGCAGTCCGAGCCAGCCGAGTTCGACGAGGTCGTGCCAAAACGGCGGCCGGGCTTCGTCGACCGAGTCGAGCAGCGACCGTGCCGCCCAACGCGCCTTCTGCGAGGTCAAAAACGCGCGGGCGACCTCGGCGAGTTCGCGATGGTCGTCAGTCAGTGCGATACCCATTAGGCCCTCCTCGGCGCGGGCAGCGTTTTAAAAGAGTGTAGTTAAATCACGAATTGCCCAGCTACCCGGGTAATCGCGTAGCTGGTTTCCCGCGAAACAGAAGCGACGGCTGCTGTGGCGCCGGATTCACGATTATTGCTTCTGTCTGGCGGTGAGCGGGACGTCTACTTGGGCGCGAAGCGTTTTCCCGCCTCAAGGCGTCGTAGGTTTTTGCGTGCGCCTGGATGCCGAGGCGCCCTCGTGAGGATGTGACCAGCATTCGTGCCGGCGGCGTCGGGATAGCCGCGATGCACGGTGCAGCCAACGCCGGGGCTCGATTCCTGTTCGTCGTGGAACCCGGCCAGTGGAAACGCATCAAGCGATGAATTCGGTGCGACCCATGTTTATCCCGATGTTGAATCTGCCACCACCGGTGTCGCCGAGGTCACCGCGGGCACTCTGCCCAAGGATGTCATCGTCACCGTCGGCGAAGCCGATGGCCATGACGTCGACAAATGGCTTGTATCACCGCCAAGGGCGGCACGTGTGTGGTTACTGACGGCAAAGTCCAACAGCTTGCGGGACACGGAATTCATATTGAACCTGTCCATGCTGACGCATGCAGAAAGGGTTGCAGGGCAACATCTTCGGCGGCGGCAACCCGTAGTATGACATTCCCCAGCTGTTGTCGATGTACATGGCGGGCAGACTCAACCTCGATGACATGTTGACCCGCCAGTACTCGCTTGAAGAAGTCAACGACGACTACGTAGACATGTTGGCGGGCAAGAACGTCCGCGGGATCCTCCGAGTGATCGACACAAACTTTTACGAATATTCAGCAAAGTGTCACGCGTTGAATGGAAATCGTTGGCTTTGGTTTGGTTGAAGTCCCGGTGGCCGCCCGTCAGACGGAGTTCAATGGGGGACACAGAATGGGGGCTGACGAACGAGGTGGGACGTGCGGCGACTCAACGGCGTGGACGCGCTGATGTTGTACAGCGAGACGCCCGAAATTCACATGCACACCCTGAAGATCGGCGTGCTTGACGTGTCCGGCGTGGAGGGCGGATTCACCTTCGAATTGTTCCGCCAGGTGGCGTACCCGCGGTTGCTCGCCTTGGCGCCGCTTCGCTACCAGCTTGTGGACATTCCGTTGAAGCTGCATCACCCGATGTGGATGGAGAACGACGATATCGATTTGGACTACCACCTTCGCCACGTACAGGTGCCCGCTCCCGGTGGGCGTCGCGAACTGGATCAGTTGATCGGCGACATCGTGAGCACCCCGCTGGATCGTGGGCGCCCGCTGTGGGAGATGTATGTCGCCGAAGGTCTGACCGACAATCGGATCGCGATCATCCACAAGGTCCATCACGCACTCGCCGACGGGGTGGCGTCGGCCAACCAGATGGCCCAGGCGATGCAGCCACAGCACCCGACCGTCGGTGTGCAGGTTTCCCACGATCCGGAACCCACCTCGGCGAACCTCCTGAAGACAGCCGGACGTGACCATCTGCGACTGATCCGAAAACTCCCACGGTTGGTGAGTGAGACGGTCGGTGGTGTGTCACGGGTCCGTCGCCGGTCCAAGGAGCGGGGCCAGCATCCCGGACCTAGCCCGCAACTTCGCGCCGCCGGAAAGCTTCATCAACCATGTGGTCTCTCCCGGGCGCCGGTTCGCGACGGCGCCGCTGGCGCTCTCCGATGTCAAGCAGACGGGCAAACATCTCGGCGTCACGATCAACGACATGGTACTGGCAACTGCCGCCGGCGCGCTGCGCCGGTTGTTGCTGCGGTACGGCGGACGAGCCGACTCGCCGCTGATCGCCGGGGTGCCGGTGAGCTACAACACCTCTCCGGATCGATTGGTGGGCAATGAGTTCACCTATCTGACCCCTTCATTACCGGTACACATCGACGATCCGCTGGAGCGTGTGCGGCTGACCTCGATGAGCACGAAGATCGCCAAAGAGAACCACCAGCTGATTGGGCCGACGGTGCTGCCGGCGTGGCTGTCCTACCTGCCTCCTGCGCTCGCGCCACGGCTCTTCCGCGCCCAAGCTCGACGCGTCCAATCGGCCAGCGTCATGAACCTGACAATCTCCAACGTCGCGGGTCCTCGCGAGCGCGGCCACATCGAGGGTGCAACGGTCAGCGAGATCTATTCCGTGGGGCCCATAGTTACGGGCAGCGGCCTGAACATCACCGTATGGAGCTACGTTGATCAGCTCGCCATCTCGGTGTTGACCGACGACCTCACCCTCGATGATCCGCACGAGGCAACCGACGCGATGATCGACTCGTTTGTCGAAATACGCAGCGCTGCAGGCTTTACCGCCGATCTGACACCGGTGGATGCGGCGATGCCGCTGGCCGCGGCCGCGGGTTGAAGCTACCCGAAGACCGGCAGCCAACGCGCACGGGCGAGCCGGTCGAGCGCCTTTCTGCTGCCCTCGCTAAATTGGAATGCAGGCTGTCGGAATAGAACGTCGTCGGTGTAATCCGATTGCCGGAGCCTCGAACCGAATACACCAGAGTTCGATCATACGGATCTGGAGATCTGTATTGCCGAACCGTAAGCTTAGTGCTAAACCCAATCCGTGTCTGAATCCGCAGTCCTTGTAGAGCGCGACGCTCATGTCCTCACTATCACGCTCAACCGCCCCGAGAAGCGCAACGCATTCAACGCCGAGGTCCTATGCCGGCTCGCCGACGCTTGGGACTTGCTCGACGGTGATCCCGAGTTGCGGGTGGCGATCATGACCGGGTCAGGCGGGAACTTCTCGGCCGGTGCCGACCTCGACCGTCTTGTCGGTGCACTATTGTCGGGTGAGCCGGCGGAAGACGAGTACGAGGAGCGGGTCCGACAGGATTTCGCACTGATCTATAAGGGCTTCCTCAAGGACCACTACGTGAAGAAGCCGATCATCGCCGCGGTCGAGGGCTATTGCTACGCGGGCGGTATGGAGATCCTGCAGGCCTTCGACATCCGCGTAGCCGCTGAGGATGCCCAGTTTGCAGTGAGCGAGGTGCAGCGGGGCCTATTTCCAATGAGTGCATCGACGATCCGTCTTCCCCGCCAGATTCCATATACGGTGGCCATGGATATGCTCCTTCTCGGCGCTTCCATTACGGGTCAGCGTGCCTACGAACTCGGCCTCGTCGGTCACTTGACTCCCCACGCAGGTGCTCTGGAACGCGCGCGCGAGTTGGCTGATCGCGTCGCCGCCAACGGTCCCCTTGCCGTGCGCAACATCAAGGCCTCAGTCGTGGAGAACCTCGCGAAAGGCGAGGCCGATGCGTTCCAGCGGGAGCTGGAGCTCGGCATGGAGGTGATGAGTTCGAAGGACGCGAAGGAGGGTCCCCGGGCGTTCCTGGAAAAGCGCGTCCCCAACTTCACGGGTCAATAGAACGGATCAATGCGAGGAAGTGATGCCGATGAAAATCGGCAGTGTCCGCCCCTCTCGCCCTCTCCTGGGTTAACCGATGACGTCGGCCGGCCACTCGCGTCCATGAGCTTGGTTTGCGAGACGATCTTCAGCGGATCGTTGAGAATCAGCGCATTCTCGCAACACGGGGCCCTGTTCTCGTCGACCGATACGGTGCGCTTGTCGCGGTCCACGCCGCCCGGGACCGCCCGGCGGAATCCCGCTGTTTCCGAGTCGAAGGCGCCGCGAAGCAGCGCCTCTCGGCCCGGTGCCCACGCAGCACTCGCCGTGCGAAGAAACGATGTTGACAATCGTCAACCGGCGACAACACGAGCTACTACCACTTCGACGACCTCATAGCGCCAGAGGCTGAGTGCGTCTTGGCCGAAGGGCAGTCGGAGGTAACTGTTCGCACCGGTAGTCTCCTCGGCGGCGAGCCTGGTGTCGGCGCCGATTTTGGACGGATTGTCCTCGGCGACTCCTGCTGGGAGCTGCCATACACGCCAGTAACATGTGTATGCTCGGTGACTCTCCCTGTCGACGAATTCGCCAGATGACCGGGCCTTCTGGCGTTAGCAATCAGGCACTCCACCAATGACTTACGTTCGATCTGAGCGCGGCTCGGCTGTCCAGGGTGCGAGCGCCCCGCCACTGAGGCACGGCTAGACGATAGTAGCTCGTGTGTATGCTCTGTGGTCATGGGACGCACGGATGGAAAAGTAGCGGTCATCAGTGGCGGCGCGAGAGGTATGGGCGCGTCACATGCGCGCGCCCTTGTTGCAGAGGGTGCAAAGGTCGTCATCGGCGACATCCTCGATTCCGAGGGCGAAGCCCTCGCTGCCGAACTCGGTGACGCGGCGCGCTACGTGCACCTCGACGTTCGCGACCCGGAACAGTGGACGGCAGCGGTGGACGTGGCGGTCGGACAGTTCGGCCGGCTCAATGTCCTGGTCAACAATGCTGGCATCGTCAACGCGAATCGCCTGCAGGACTTCGAACTTGCGGAGTGGCAGAAGATCATCGACATCAATCTGACCGGCACGTTTCTCGGAATGCGGGCAGTTGTTCAGCCAATGATCGACGCCGGCGGTGGATCCATCATCAATGTGTCGTCGACGGAGGGATTGCGGGGGACCGCACTGGTGCACGGCTACGTCGCCTCCAAGTTCGCCGTTCGCGGGCTCGCCAAGTCCGCGGCGATGGAGCTCGCCGAGCACGACATTCGGGTGAACTCCATCCACCCAGGACACACCAAAACGGAAATGGTTTCCGGCCTGCCAGACGACTTCCTCACGATTCCGCTGGGCCGGCCAGCGGACCCATCCGAGGTCTCCACGTTCATTGTTTTCCTCGCAAGTGACGAGTCGCGGTACGCCACCGGAAGCGAATTCGTCATCGACGGCGGCTTGTCGACCGGAGTGCCTCACAAGACCTATTGATCCCTCTATGAGCGCGGAAAGCGCTCGACTTCAAGCTAATCCGCCACCGACCGTCTTTTGGATGAGTGATCGTTAGCGCTAGGCCTCCTGATGTAGGACCGTCGGCTATTGCACACGTGGTGGGCCGCTACCGGGCATGTAGTTCTAGTCGAGCGTGCTCGCGATGTCGTTCGTGCGGCTGCCCGGCACTGAGTGTTGCGCACGGCTACGTGGATCACCGAGGGGCTGGCAGCCCTGAATGTCTTCACGCGCCTAGACGTCATAAAGTACACTCAATTGCCGAACCCTGGAGCTCGGTGCGCGAACTTCGTTCACCCGATGGCGCTGGGGCAGCCGCTCAAGGAGGACCTCGTGAAGCCGGACGACCTCATCCTGATCAGCGTCGATGATCACATCGCCGAACCCGCTGACATGTTCGATGCGCACGTGCCCGCCGCCTATCGGGAGTTCGCCCCGCGGGTGGTCGTCGAGGAAAGCGGCAAGGAGCAGTGGTACTACGGCGACCTGCGCGGCCGCAACCTGGGCCTCAATGCCGTTGCCGGAAAGCCGCGCGACATGTACAACATCGATGCGGCGCGCTACGACGAGATGCGTCCCGGCTGCTTCAACGTCGACGAGCGGATCCGTGACATGAACGCCGGCGGACAGCTTGCTGGGCTCAACTTCCCAAACTGGACTGGATTTTCGGGACAGGTGCTCAATCAGGGTCCCGACCGTGACATCAACCTGGTCATGATCAAGGCGTACAACGACTGGCACGTCGACGAGTGGTGTGGAGCTTATCCGGGTCGTTTCATTCCCTGCGGAATTCTTCCCCTTTTCGACGTGGAGGAAGCGGCCAAGGAGGTAAGACGCTTGGCCGACAAGGGGTGTCACGCCGTGACGTTCTCCGAAAACCCCGAGGCATTGGACATGCCGAGCATTCACACCAGATACTGGTATCCGCTCTTCAAAGCCGCATGTGAGAACAACACCGTGCTGTGCACCCACGTCGGATCGTCGTCGCGCATGCCCCATTTCTCGTCGGACGCGCCGCCGAGCGTGATGATGACGGGTTCCTCGATGATGAGCATGTTCACATTCGTCGAGCTGATCTGGGCCCAGTTCTACAAGGACTTCCCTGAGTTGAAGTTCTCGCTCACAGAGGGCGATGTTGGTTGGGTTCCGTATTTCCTGTGGCGCAGCGAACACGTGCTCAACCGGCATTCCGGCTGGACCAAGCCGACGTTCCCGGATGGTTACCGAGGTCCAACCGACGTCTTCCGCAACCACATCTATACCTGCTTCATCAGCGACAAAGTCGGCGTGCAGAACATGGGATGGTTCAACGAGGACATGCTCTGTTGGGAATCAGACTTTCCCCACTCGGATAGCAACTGGCCCTTCGGTCCTGAGGATGTCATCGAGACCATGGGTCACCTCGACGATGCTCTGATCAACAAGATCACTCACGAGAACGCGATGAGGGCTTACTCGTTCGATCCGTTCAAGTACGTCCCGAAGGAGCAGGCGAGAGCGGGCTACCTGCAGTCTCAAGCCACCGATGTCGACGTCGTCACGCATGTCGGACATAAGTCGAGCGATTCTGACCGGGCTGCCTTCGCTCAAATGCAGCAGGCGTTTGCCGAAGCTGAGAAACAGGCCCGGCAGGCGGAAGCGGCCGGCATCGCCGGGCGCACGACGACACTGGGCAAGTGACCGGATTCTCGGCCCGGTGAATACTTCCGCCGTACCCCTCCTGCCTTTCGGAGGGTTGCGGGTGATCGAGCAATCGTCGGGAATTGCTGCTGCGTACTGCGGGAAGATGATGCGCGACGCGGGAGCCGAGGTCGTCAAAATCGAATCCTCTCAAGGCGACCCACTGCGCAGGTGGTGTTCGCCTGGTGCCAGCGAAGAGGCACGTGGGGCGCTGTTCGCCTATCTTGCGGCGGGGAAAAAGTCGGTTCTCGAAGGTCACTCAGCACAGGAGCTGTTCGACTCCGTCGAGCTGGTGATCACCGATCTGCCGGGCGGGGAAGAACTCTCGGGTGTCGCTGGCCGACGTAGGTAAGCGATCAGCGGTCGTCGTGGGGATTACCCCGTTCGGATGCGACGGGCCCTACGCTGAAAGCGACGTGGCCGCCAACGAATTCGTGCTTCAGGCGTTATGCGGATCCATCGGTGGCCGGGGCTGGCCGGGCGAAGAACCACTGCAGGCCGGAGGCCGAATTGGGGAGTGGGTGGCGGGCACTGTCGCTGCGGTCACCGCTGCCGCATGCGTCCGTCACGCCCGCCGGACCGGGCAGGGCGAAGTCATCGACGTCTCGACCTACGAGGCCATGGCCATGACCATGGGGGCGCTCGGCGCCCTGGCGGCGAGTGTGCTTGGTGACGATCAGGCCGTGACGTCGCGCAGCCTCGAACTGCCCTCGATAGTGCCGACCGCCGACGGACTCGTGGGTTTCTGCACGATCACCGCGCAGCAGTTCCAGGACTTCCTGGTGATGATCGATCGGGCCGACCTGCTCGACGACGCCGACCTTGCCTCGTTCGCAGGTCGGATCGGGCGGCGCGACGAGTTTCTCGCCAGTGTTCACGATTGGGCCGCGACCAGGACGACCGAGGAGATCATCGAATACGCAGCGGCCCTGCGTATCCCGGTGGCTCCGGTCGCGACACCGCGCACGGTGTCTTCGATCGACCATTTCGTGGCACGGGGTGTGTTCCGCGAGGCGCCGACCGGTGCGCTGCATCCGCGTGCCCCCTATCGGGGCAACGAGATCGCCACTCGGCCGCCCGCGCCGCCGCCAGAACTTGGCGCCGACGACGGTCGCGTGACCTGGCCGGCGAGGCGCTGCGCCCAATTCGGTAGCGATGCGGTTGAGGCTGGACAGCTTCCGCTGTCTGGGGTGCGCGTCGCCGATTTCACCGCATTTTGGGCGGGTCCGATGGCCACATCGGTGCTCGCCGCCCTCGGAGCCGACGTCATCAAGATCGAGGGTGTGCGCCGACCCGACGGTATGCGGTTCTCCGGCGGTAGACCGCCTGGTTGGGAGCAGTGGTGGGAGTGGGGCCCGGTATTCTTGTGCAGCAACACCAACAAACGCGGCATCAGCCTTGAATTGAGCGCACCGCGGGGTCGCGGAGTCGCGCTTGAGCTCATCTCGTACTGCGACCTGGTCATCGAGAACTTCTCGCCCCGGGTAATGGCCAATTTCGACCTGGAGTGGGACACCGTCCACGCCGCCAACCCGTCGACGTCGATGGTGCGGATGCCCGCGTTCGGGCTCGACGGTCCCTGGCGCGACCGCGTCGGTTTTGCGCAGAACATGGAGCAGTCCAGCGGTATGGCGTGGATGACCGGGCCAGCTGATGGCCTGCCGATCGTGCCGCGCGGGGTGTGCGATCCGATCGCGGGACTGCACGCCGTGTTCGCCTCGATCGCAGCGCTGGAGATCCGCGACCGCGTCGGCCACGGCGTGCACGTCGAAGCCACGATGGTCGAGGCGGCATTGAACGTCGCCGCGGAGGCGCCACTCGAGTCATCGCTGGGTGCGTTCATGCCCGGACGCGACGGAAACCGCGGCCCGGACGCCAGTCCGCAGGGCGTCTTCCGGTGTCAGGGTGACGACGCGTGGGTGGCGGTTGCGGTACTGAGCGACGCGGAGTGGCCTGCGCTGGCGACATTGATCGGATCAGGCGAACTCAGCGACGACCCAGCCCTTCAGCACGAGCAGGGCAGACGGGACAGAGCCGACGAGATCGACAAGTTGATCGCAGTGTGGGCGGCGCAGCGCCCAGTCCCTGAGGCCGTCGCAAGGCTGCGAGAGTGTGGCATCGCCGCAGCACCAGTAACCAAGCCCGCGGACCTCTTGATCGACGATCAACTCAACGCTCGAGGATTCTGGGAAGTAATCGAGCACCCCGTGGCCGGACGATTCCGGACCACCGGCATGCCATTCAAATTCGCCAGTCGGCGGCACGGGTGGATCAAAACCGCCCGCACCGCTGTACGGGCAACACACCCGCGAAGTTCTGATGGGTCTGCTGGGGAAGACCGACGAGGAGATGTACGCCATGGAGACAGACGGAACGACGCACTCCCGCCCGGCCGGGCTGTGAGCATGGACAGCAGCAGAGCGACTAACCTTGCCCGACCTTCTCCGAGAACGCTGCGATTCGAGTCGTTCCAGGCCCGGTACGAACGCTTGCGCGCGATGGCCAAGCAGCGTGGCGTCGCCTTGGACGAAGTAATTCTGCCGGCAGAAGGCGTCGTGCACGCAGATTATGGCGTGCGCATCCACTATCTCGAATGGCCCGGCTGCAGGATTGAACCGACCCTGGTGTTCCTCCACGGCGGGGGACTTCATGCGCACACGTTCGATCTCGTCGGCAGCCTGCTACGACGTCACGCCCGCTGTATTGCCATCGACTTGCGGGGTCATGGCGACAGCGATTGGTCCGAGACAGAATACGGATCGGACGCGATCGCGGCCGACCTCTCTACGGTCGTCGACCGACTCCACTTGAAGCATGTCGTGGTCGTCGGCCACTCCCTGGGCGGCATGGGCGCGATGGCGTGGGCGGCTCGTCGGCCCCCCGGCCTGGCCGGCCTCGTCGTGCTCGACGTCGGGCCGGGTATGGACGACGGGGCAGCGGCGTCGGTCAACGATTTCATCATCACGAATCCGACGTTCTCCGACCTCGAAGAGGTCGACAATTTCATCTCTGCCGCCTTTCCGGGCGGCAACTCGCTCGGCCGACGGGGTGGCGGCGAACCTACGATGGGACGACGACGGGCTCCTGACCTTCAAGTACGACGCCGGTCAGTTCCACCCAGACAAGATCGTCCTATCGCTCGGCGACGACATGCGCGCCGTTGCCCGTCAGATCGATTGCCCCACAGTAATTCTGCGTGGATCCCGCAGTAAAGTACTCAGCCGGGAAGCCGCTGAGGAGCTTGCCGGACTGATCCCAGGAGCCTCCTGGGCGCAAGTCTCCGACGCCGGGCACACCATCCAGTCCAGCAACCCGGTCGGGCTGGCGGAGAAGATCACCGGATTCTTGAGCGAACTCGCTCCGGCTGAAGGAGCCGATCAAGGAGAATGGGCGTGACTGTCACGCTGTGTATCCCACCCCGGGACGGTGAATTCTGCGCGCCCATCCGATTCCTGCTTCGCGCGGACTCCACCGTGATGGAACTGACCGCCCGGCACCGAATTGACCGAAGTCGCGTGGGATCCGGAAGAAAAAGCAGTCGCAATCCTCATCGACATCACCAACCCAGAAACCTCGCGCCCCGTCGACGTGCGCCTCGACATCGTCCCCGAAGACGCCCAACCGCCGCTCGGCAGAACCCGATTCATCGGTTACGTCGACCGCAACGGCGAGAAACTCGGCGTCTTCGGCACCTACCTCGGCGTCGTGGCCGACGAGAACTAAGTCCACCCGCAATCCCACCGAGCCCCCTTTCGGAGCCTATGTGCCAACACCCCAGCATCGAGCCGCGATCGTCGGCGTCTACAACACCGCACAAGCTCGCCGACTCGACGGCGCGACATCACGCAGTCTCGCGATCGAAGCGATACGAGGAGCACTGGCCGACGCCGGCCTGAACCTCGGGGACGTCGATGGCGTGAGCGCGGGGGATCAAAGCACATCGTTGATCTACGACCTGCAGTTGGGCCCGGCATGGCAGGGAATGAACTTTGGGCTCGGCATGGTCGTCGAAGCCGTAGCCGCAATCGAGCACGGCATGGCCGACGTCGTCCTACTGGTGGCCGCCCAGGCCGGCGACTACCGCGACCACTCGTCAACGGCGCCCTGGACCAAACCGGAGAACGAGTTCGTAGCTCCGTGGGGACTGTTCACGGCAGCTGAATTCGCTCTGCTGGCCCGCCGGCACATGGAGATCTACGGAACTACCCGGCGGCAGCTCTCTCTTGTCGCAGCGACCATCCGAAACAACGGCTCGCGTAATCCCGAGGCGGTCTATCACGGACGTGGTCCATTCAAACCCGAAGACATCGAGGCCTCGCGCCCCATCGCCGAGCCGTTTCACCTTCTCGACTGTGCGATGACCTCCGAAGGAGGCTGCGCCATTGTGATCGCCAACCTCGACCGGATCGACAACCCGGCCAGACCGGTGTACGTGCTGGGTGCCGGCGCCGATTTCTTCGGGCCCTCCTATCAGTTTCCGCCGGCCTGGGATCTGTCCGGCCGTGGTGGAGAACTCAACGGGATGGCGGGGCGCCGCGCCGCGGACCGCGCATTCGCACACGCGCACCTGAGCCGCGAAGACGTGGATGTGCTGGAACTGTACGACCCGTTCTCGTTCGAAATCATCCGCCAACTCGAAGCGTTCCGGTTTTGCCCCGATGGCGAAGGGGGCCCGTTCGTCGAGGACGGTCACATTGCCCTCACCGGCAGCCACCCGATCACCACCGACGGTGGATTGATGTCGTACAGCCATGCCGGAGTGAACCCACAAATGATGCAACGCGTGATCCGCGGAGTTCAGCAGATCCGCGGCGAGGCTGGTGAACTACAAGTACCTGACACCCACGTCGCCCTGTGTAGCAACGGGGGCTCTGGCGCGCTTTTCACCACCGTGATGCTGTTGGGAGACGAGCCCGCATGACGTCACCCACATTTCTGATGCCGCAGCATGGCAACTTGCCCCATGGGGACCCGAGCCCTCTGACGACGACGTTCTGGGAAGGGTGCGCTGCCGGCGAATTACTGTTCCAACGCTGTGCGCAATGTGATGGCGCGAACTTCCCACCCTCGGAACACTGCCGCTTCTGCACCGCCTTCGACCTGGTGTGGGAGCGCAGCCTTGGCCGTGGACGGCTGTATAGCTGGACGGTCGTGCACCGCGCCGTCACACCTGCCTTCCAGACGCCCTACGCGCCGGCGATCGTCACGCTTGACGAGGGCTACCAAATGATGAGCAATATCGTGGGCCTGGGTGCCGCGGAATTACGGATCGATCTCGCGGTGCACGTCGCATTCCATCAGACGCACGACGCCTCGCCGTGGAAGTGGAGTCCCACGGCCTTGCTCACGGCGGTGTTGCCATACTTCACCGCACCGCTGTGATCGACCGCCCCGGCCCTTCAGTCAGGGGCTGCACGTCGTGAACAACCCACCGGAGCAGGCCCCGAAGACCACTGTCGACTGGCTTCGTCGCGTCGCCGCGGATTTTCCCGATCACGAGGCCTACACCGAGGCAGAGCGCAGCCTGACATACGGAGCGTGGGACGCAGCCGCCGATGTACTGGCCCACGCCTTACGCGGACTCGGAGTCGGCAAGGCCGACGTCGTCGCACTGGCGTTGCCGTCCTGCGTCGAGTACCCCGTCTGTTACCAGGCGGCGATGCGTCTCGGCGCTGTGACGACCGGCATCAATCCACGGCTGGGTCGGCGGGAAGTCGATCACATCATTGAAAGGACGCGCGCGCGGGTCGCGGTGATCGCCGACGACCTTCCGACGCCCGATCACGCTGCGACGGTGCTGAGATGCTCCGAGTTGGCCGCGCTCTGGAGCGGTGAGCGGGCGACCGACCTGCCCAACATCGCAGCGACGGATCCGGTCGCCATCGTCTGGACGAGCGGCACGACCGGGGGCCCGAAGGGCGCCATCTACACCCATCGCCAATTGGCGGCCGTCGCAGAGTCTGCCAGCGCCCTGACCGCCCGCTTCGACCGCAAGTTGTCGCCCACTCCGTTCACGCACATTGGCTACATGGTGCACATGTGGGAGGAGATCGAGAATGTGGTCACCGTCGTCATCCCGCCGACGCCATGGAAGGCCGGTGGCGTCCTTGACCTGATAGAGCGGGCTGGCGTCACCGTCGGTCAGGGCATGGCCGCCCACTGGCGGCTGATGTTCGACTCCCCACGCTTCGCCGGCACCGACCTGTCGGCGCTGCGCATTGCAGGCACAGGCGGGTCGAGCATTCCTACCGGTCTCGTCGCGGAGATGCGCGACCGGTTGGGTTGCCCCGTCGTCGTCGGTTACGCCAGCACCGAGGCCAGCGTTGTCTCCGAGACAAGTCCAAGCGACTCGCCCGAGCTGCTTCACTCGACGGTGGGACGGGCCCGTCCCAACGTTGAACTCGTCGTGACCGACGACGACGGCCGTCTGCTACCGCCAGGTCGAGAGGGCTGGGTGCGGTGTCGGTCGGGCGCTGTGATGCAAGGGTATTGGGACGATCCCAAGCGCACGGCCGAGGTCCTCAGCCCCGATGGCTGGCTCACGATCGGCGACCTCGGGCGACTCGACGCGGACGGCAACCTGACCCTGCTCGGGCGCGGCGGCGAGATGTACATCCGCGGTGGCTACAACGTGTATCCCGCCGAGGTCGAACGGCTACTCGCCCAGCACCCGGCGGTGGCGCAGATCGCTGTCGTTGCGCAGCCGGACCCGGTGCTGGGCGAGATCGGACGTGCGTTCGTGGTGCCCGTACCGGGGCTGCCGGCCCCCGAGCTCGAGGAACTCAGGGCCTGGTGCGCGGACGACCTGGCCGACTACAAAGCACCAGACCGGCTCGAATTAGTTGACGACCTGCCGCTCACGAGGATGGCGAAGATCGACAAAAGAATACTCGTCGTGCGGGCCACCGCGGCTGCGCAGAACGACGTGCGGCCCAGCCGCCGGCGTCGATGACAACGGTGCTGCACGCTCGGGCCGGTGTTCGCGCGGTCGACGGCACGAGATCCGGAAGGCCGTCGCCGCCATTGACGTCGATCGCCTCACCGTGAGTTGCCTATGCCGCTTCCCTGGAGCGCGCGGCCGCGCGTTACTCGTTGCACTGCGCCGAAGCTCGCTGCCCGGACGGCAAGAACGGCGCTCCTTGGAGCGGAAGGAGCGGTAGGCCGTTGCGAGTGCGACCCCGGATCGTTGGGCCACTTCACGCATCTGGACGCCCGCCCTTCGCGTCGACCTCGCCAATTAAACGCCATGAAGACTTTCGCGCAGGGTCTCAGTGCACCAGTCCCCAAAAATAATAGAGTTTACTCTTTTACGAAAGGCTGGGTACGGTGAACACCATGAGCGCGAGCCTCCCGACCGAATACTCAAAGCTGTTCATCGGGGGCCAATGGACCCAGCCGTCGACTGACCAGGTCATCGAGGTTCACTGCCCTGCCACCGGCGAATACGTGGGCAAGGTGCCGATGTCGACGAAGGCCGACGTGGACGCCGCAGTCGCCGCCGCACGGATTGCGTTCGACAGTGGACCATGGCCCTCCACCCCACCCGCGGAGCGAGCTGCGGTCATCGCTGCCGCCGCCCAGCTGATGTCGGACCGCAAGGATCAATTCCTAGCGCTACTCGCCGACGAAACCGGCGGGCCGCCAATGACCGTCGAGACGTTGCAGTACCTTAGCTCCCTCGGGTCGTTGTCGTACTACGGCGGCGCCGCCGAGGAGGTGACATGGCGCGAGCTGCGCAACGGGGTGTACGGCCAGACGATGGTCACGCGCGAGCCCATCGGCGTCGTGGGCGCCATCGTCGCGTGGAACGTGCCCCTGTTCTTGGCCGTCAACAAACTCGCGCCGGCCCTGCTTGCCGGCTGCACGGTCGTGCTGAAGCCGGCAGCAGAAACTCCGTTCACCGCTAACGCACTGGCCAGGGTCTTCGCCGACGCCGGCCTTCCCGATGGGGTGCTGTCCGTGGTGCCGGGCGGCGTCGAGGCCGGCCAAGCGCTGACGGCGAACGCCGATGTGGACATCTTCACCTTCACCGGCAGCGCAGCCGTCGGCAAGGAGGTCGGCAAGCGGGCAGCTGACATGCTCAAACCGTGCACACTGGAACTCGGGGGCAAGTCGGCGGCGATCGTGTTGGAGGATGTCGACCTCGACGCAGCGGTTCCCCTCCTCGCATTCGCAGGTTTGATGAACGCCGGTCAAGCCTGCGTAGGTCAGACCCGCATCCTGGCACCGCGCTCTCGCTACGACGAGATCGTCGCATGCGATAGGAGCTTTCGTCACCGCAATGCCGTGCGGCCTTCCCACCGATCCCGCGGCGCAAGTTGGTCCATTGATCAGCGAGAAGCAACGGATACGGGTCGAGGGCTACATCAAGAAAGGCCTCGAGGAAGGCGCGCAACTGGTCTGCGGCGGGGGCCGGCCGTCGGGCCTTGACCGCGGTTACTTCGTCGAGCCGACGGTGTTTGCCGACGTAGACAACAAAATGACGATCGCCCAGGAGGAGATCTTCGGCCCCGTGCTTTGCATCATTCCCTACGACACCGAGGACGACGCGATCCGGATCGCGAACGACTCCGTCTACGGACTGGCCGGCAGTGTATGGACCACCGACGTGCCGCGTGGCATCGAGATCTCCCAGCGGATCCGCACCGGTACCTACGGCATCAATTGGTACGCCTTCGATCCGGGTTCGCCCTTCGGCGGCTACAAGAACTCCGGCATCGGACGGGAGAACGGCCGCGAAGGCGTCGAGCACTTCTGCCAGCTCAAGAGCGTGATGATGCCCATGGGCTACGCCCTCGAGAGCTGACGGCCAGCTCGGACCCATCGAGCGGCGGCACCGCAGCAGTCACGGCACCTCGAGATATGCACGTCCCACTCGCACGCTTAAGCCACACAGACCGTACACGTGTCGGCGGTTGTGTATGGTATGTATCAGAGGCGCCGCTTCGACCAAAGGCTATGAACCATGCGCGACCCCGTTTACGGTCGGAAGCAAGGTGCCGGTATCGACGTATTTGGCTGCACACGAACGCTTTATACTTCATACCGAGTTCCTCAAGTGAATCTCAGATGCCCGTGTATTTAAGCCGCAAGCGGTCGGTCGCCAGAACTGTCCCTTCGTCCGATTCAGCGCCTAAAATAGACAGAGAGGTAGCTAGCGTATGCCCGAACGTCCGACTGAATCCGATACCGCAAGCGACGCACTCGTCGACAGCGCCGGAATCCCGATCGTGACGATAAATAGCCTGGCGGAGCGCAATGCCTTCACGATCCCGATGACACGGACGAGAACGACGCGTACACATATCGACACACAGATCGCCGTCGAAGTGATTCTCAGCGCGAACGCCCAGGAAGAGCCGCGCGCATTCGCCGAGAAGCACCCACCCCGATTTCAAAGCAAATGACCCCCAACGCCAACATCCATGTGTCCAATCGCTTTCCAACCGGAGTGATCTCATGACGACGACGATTCCCGATGTCGACCTGGCCGACGGCGAGTTCTACGCCAACGGCCGTGCGAAGGAGGCCTACGCATGGATGCGGGCCAACCAGCCGGTCTTTCGCGACTGCAACGGACTCGTCGGCCTATCGACGTACCAGGACGTGCTGCACGCAGAACGCAATCCGGAGGTGTTCTCCAACGCCGGCGGTATACGGCCTGACCAACCACCAATGCCGATGATGATCGACATGGACGATCCCGACCATGTGTTGCGGCGCAAGCTGGTCAACGCCGGCTTCACGCGCAAACGCGTCATGGACAAACGGGAGTCGATCTCGCATCTTTGCGACACGCTCATCGATGCAGTATGCGAGCAGGGCGAGTGCGACTTCGTGCGCGACATCGCCGCACCGCTGCCCATGGTAGTGATAGGAGACATGCTCGGCGTCGCGCCGCACGATCGGGACATGTTCCTGGAGTGGTCCGACGATCTCGTTCGTGGGCTGAGCTCGAAGATGAGCGACGATACGTTGCAGACCATCGTCACCACATTTGGTGCCTACAACGAATTCACGCGCAGAACGATCGAACAGCGCAGATCCGAACCCACGGATGATCTGATTAGCGTCCTGGTGCACTCCGAGATCGAAGGTGAGCGACTCTCTGACGACGACATCGTGATGGAGACGTTGCTCATCCTTATCGGCGGCGACGAGACCACCCGTCACACGTTGTCTGGCGGGACCGAGCAACTCATAGCGAACCCAGACCAGTGGGAACAGCTGCGGAACGACAAGACCTTGCTGCCCGGTGCATTGGAGGAGATGCTGCGGTGGACGTCGCCAGTAAAGAACATGTGCCGAACCGTCACCACCGACACGGAGCTAAACGGTACTCCGCTCGCCGAGGGGGATAAGGTTTTGCTCCTATTCGAGTCTGCGAACTTCGATGAAAGAATGTTCGGCGACCCGGAGAACTTCCGGATACAGCGAAGTCCGAACAGTCACTTGGCATTCGGATTCGGAACTCATTTTTGTCTCGGCAATCAGCTCGCCCGCCTTGAGCTCGGACTGATGACGGAGCGCGTGGTGAAGCGTCTGCCCGATCTGCGCCTGGCAGAAGGTGCGCACTTACCGCTGCGCCCAGCGAACTTCGTCAGCGGCCTCGAGTCGATGCCAGTTGTGTTCACCCCCACCGGGCAGCTGAAGTGAACTAGGAGGAATCGCGGGCGGCGACCAACGTCGAGCGCAGAACGCGCGCGGGCGATGTCATTATGTCTGCCCGATGGCGTCCCGCTAATCAGTAGCCGGTATGGACAGATGGGTATTCCCTCCGCCCTCCGCCACCTCGGAGCATGATGGGCTGCGGCTCGACTCCTACGGCCATTCTGCTCGTCCCTGCGGTTCACAGACGACCTACCTGCCGCTAGGTGGAACCCGCGGATACCCACTGTCCGACAAGGTCCGCCCAACGTCGGGACACCACCCGGTCCAGGTCGCCACCGAGTTGGACTGAAGACTCGTCGGCGTCCGCCGCTGATTCAGCCGCCGTCGAAGCCAACTCCTCCAACGAATCGGATTCCAGTCCGTATTCGATGAGAACTGCCAGATCTCGCTCGGTGTCCAATTCGTCGGGCAGAGTGGACCGTGCGAGCAGGACGGCGACGTTCTCCTCGCCAACCTCCAACAGCATCGCCACCAAACTCGTCTTGGCGACCTTCATCGGAGGCTCCGATCTCTACGGATCACGGCCCCGCGTCCCTTAGACCGGGCGACGGCTCGACAGGGCGAGTCCGTTGTCGCGCATCACGACGCGGCACTGCTCGGGTGTGTAATCGAAGTTCTCAAGATCCTTGATGTAGGAAGCTGGCTCTGCCAGGCCCTCGACGTGCGGATAGTCCGAACCCATGATGATGCGGTCCACCCCGAGAAGCGTCTCTGAGACTGGCGAGTTCGTCCTCATAGAACGGTGATATCCAGACGTGCCGCTTAAAGGTTTGACGCGGATCCTCACGGTAGATGTGGGGAATCTGACCGTAGGACTTGGTGAGTTTTTCAAACAAGTGGAACACCCACGCCGAGCCGCTCTCGATGGACGCCATTCGCAGGTTCGGGAAGCGGTGGAACAGCCCCTGGAGGAGGTGGCTCGCAAAGGTATCCTGCAGGGGATCGGCTGAGAACAGCGCACGCATGCCTGCGACGGCGTTGAACGACTGGATTTCGCCTGCCTCGCCCCATAGGGTCATGAAGCTCGAGTAGTTGTTCTCGCCGGAGTGATAACACACCGTGATTCCGGAATCATTCGCCAACTGCCAGAAGTCATCGAACATGGGGTGCGCCGGAGCGCGTCCCCCGACCTCGGTCAGAACCGGGCCTGGAATCATCACGAGAAATCTCGCGTCTCGCTCAAGCGCCCATTCGAGTTCCCGTACGGCGTTTTGGGGGTCGGCCAACGTGATATATGGCGCGGCGAAGATGCGATCCTTATAAGAGAAGCCCCAGTCTTCGTCGAGCCAGCGGTTGAAGGCGCGGAATGCGGCGGTCAGCGCGGGAATGTCGTGCTTGAGGGCGTACTCCATACCGACGCCCAGGGTGGGCAGCAGGATGGAGGCCTGCATGCCTTGGCGGTCCATGGCCTCCAGCCGCACGTCGCGGTCACGGTACTCCGCTCGGATTGGCTCGATCTCGCCGAACAGCATTGACATATCTTCGCCCCGCGGGTTGCGACCGCGAAAATACTCGTCGAGCGCGCCCGGTTTCGCCAGGAACTCGAACGTCGGAAGTGGGATGAACTTGTTGACCTTGCCGCCCACCAGCAGCCGCGTCCTCCCGTCCACCTCAGCCCACTGCATCGCTCGCTTCTTGTACTCGGGTTCGATGTGCCGCGTGAAAGCGTCAAGGGCTTCGTAGTAGTGGGTGTCGCAGTCGAAGAACTTGAACGGGAAGTTCGGTCATGGTCAATTCCTTATCGGCGAAACGGGCGGGTGCGGGGCAGAGACGGCACCTCGTGAGAGGTTCGATCTTCCGTAGACCCTCTGATCGAATAGAGTGTACTTTAACAACGCGGGGGAGCGGCTTGACGTCCAGGGGCAACACGTGTCCGCGGCGAAACACACAAGTCGGACGCAGATGGCATTTTTCGGGGTTTTACTTGCGTGGAAGCCCGAGAATCATCTGAGCGATGATGGTCAGCTGGATCTCGGCAGTACCACCCCCGATCAGTTCCGCTGGAAGGTCGAAGTACGGGACGAACACGGCGGGGTCGGAGTCTTCCACGATGGCGTTTCGACCGGCCATGCCTAGCGTCGCGGTGGCGGCGCGTCGAAGCATAATGCTGTAGGCGTACTTGGCGACGCTGGACGCCGGTCCCGCATTCTGCCCGCGGGCGACTCTGAGCGCCTCGCGCCGGATCAGTGCCTTGAGCGCGTTGGTGTAGGCGTCGAGTTCGCCGAGCGTTCGAAGCACGGCGTCTTGGTCGGGGCCGTCGACCTCAATGAGTTGACGCAGCGCAGCGGCACGGTCGATCTCGACGAAATTGCTGATGACCGTTCGTTCATGGGCCATCGTGGCGATCGCCAGATTCCATCCGTCGCCGGGCTGACCCACCATCATGTCGTCGGGGACGAAGACGTCGGTGAAGTAGACCTCGTTGAATTCGGCGCGGCCGGTTGCCTGTTTAATCGGGCGCACTTCCAAGCCCGGGGACGTCATGTCGACGATGAAGTAACTGATCCCGCGATGCTTGGCCGTGCCGGGTTCGGTCCGCGCGAGCAACGCCCCGTACTCGGACAGGTTCGCCAGGGAGGTCCAGACCTTCTGGCCGTTAATCCGCCAACCGCCGTCCACCTTGGTCGCTTTCGTGGTCAGCGCCGCAAGGTCTGATCCGGCGCCGGGTTCACTGAACAGCTGACACCAGCCCAGTTCTCCGCGCATCGTCGGCTCGGCGAATCGCTCGCGCTGGAGATCGGTCCCGAAGGCGAGGATGGTTGGCAGGATCCATTCCGATATGCCCAGTTTGGGCTGCACTAGCTCGGGCCGCTTCGCGAACTCCTCGGCGAGGATCATCTGTTGCAATGGCGACGCGCCGCGACCCCACGGCGCGGGAAGGTAAGGCGCAACAAGCCCTTCGGCGGCGAATAGGTTGCGTCGTGGCCCGATGTCGAAAGCGGGTCGTTGGCTTTCCTGGCGACTTGGACCGTCGTTGTCGAGCTTGCTGGCCTGCTCGATGACGGCGGCGACCTCGGCACGAAACGCGGTGTCAGCATCTTCGAGTTGTAGGGACGGAGTGCGCCGATGGTTGCGCACGAGTTCGCCCATCTCGCGAGTCCAGAATGTCACTGGTCCCAGCGCGGCGGCGAGACTTGTTGCGCGGCGCCAAAACAAGTGTATGTCGTGTTCCCAGGTGTATCCGATCGCACCGAACATGGTTAACGCGTCCAGGACCAGGTCGGGTGCTGGCGATACGGCCATCAGTACGGCGGCAGCTGCCGCTAGCCGATGCTGCTCGATGGGCTCGTTGGCGGCATGCACGGCGTCCCACGCTGCCGCCGCAGCCAATTCGGCGTTGACGAACAGTGCGGCGGCCTTGTGTTGCAGCGCCTGGAACGTACCTATCGGTTTGCCGAACTGCTCGCGCGTGCGGATGTACTCGGTGGCGGCAGCGGCGCACCATCGTAAGATCCCGGCGGAAGCGCACGCCGCCAACGAGGCAACAAGGCAACGTGCGCGTGCCGCGTCGACACCACCCATGACCGAATCTGCGGTCATCCAATGGTGCTGCAGGCGCAGCACTCCGACGTCGGTGGTCAGGTCCGTGCCGCGGCGCGATTCGATGTTCACGTCGGCCGCACCCGCATCGAGCGCGAACCACAACTCTTCCGGCCCATCGGTCTGCGCGGGTACGACGATCCATCGGGCCGAACACATGCCGAGGGTCAATCCCGACGTTCCACTCAGTCGCCAGCCATCGCCGTCGGCGATCGCGCAAAAGTCGGAATCCTCGGGCAGGACTATGGCCGCTGTCGCGCCGGCGGCCACGTCACTGACCACCCGGTCGGCCGAGGACCCACTGGCTGCGGTAAGCGCGACGGCACTCGCCGCGGCAGTGCTCAACAAAGGCCCAGCCAGCGCCGCTGCGGCGGCGGCCTCGATGACACACCCGAGATCGTCGAGTGCGCCACCTTGGCCGGCTGCCTGTTCCGGCAGGTGCACGGCATGGAATCCATAGGCGACGAACTCGTTCCACCAGGGCGGCAGTTCTCCCGCTGCAATGGATTCGAACATCATGCGGGTCTTCTCAATCGGTGCATGACGTCTTGCGAATTGGCCGACCGCGTCGGCCAGTTGCTCCTGCTCGGTGCCGATGGCTAGCGACATGACGATTGGCTCCGACGATCGATGGTGCGGCTCGGTCTCGTCACGTGTCCAGACCGAGAATGCGGGCGGCGTTGCCGTACAGGAACTTTGGCCACACGCTGTCTTTGAATGGGACGTTGGGCAGTTCGGTGAAGATGCGCTCCAACGACAAACCGACTGGGAAGTAGCCGGCGTAGAGCACCTTGTCCGCACCCCGAGTGTTGGCGTAGTCGATGATCGCCTTTGGGTAGTACTTGGGAGCGAAAGCCGAAGTCGAGTAGTAGAGATTGGGCCACTTCACCATGAGCTTGACGGCCAGGTCTTCCCACGGCTCGCAACCATGGCGCGTCACGAAGACGAGGTCGGGAAAGTCGAACATCACGATGTCGATGCGGGCAACGTCCTGCGGTCCCATCGGCAGCCGTGGACCCGGCACACCAGCACAGACGAAGATGGGGATGCCCAGCTCGACGCACGTTGCGTAGATCGGGTACATCTTCGGGTCGTCGATGGGAACTTGGGGGAACGTACCCGAGGGAAACACCGAGGTCGCCCGGATACCGAACTCTTCGTACTCGCGGCGAATGGCGCGCACCGACCCGACTACGTCATTGGGGTCGAAGAGGGCTCCGGACGGGATGAACCGGTCAGGGTGATGCTTGAGCGCGAGCTTGGAGGTCTCGTCCGCGACACCGATGACGCCTCGTTCGATTCCGAACCGATCCATTTCCTGCAGCGTCGCGGCCACCGGATCGTTTGTCGGCAGTCGCTTGGGAGCCTCCTTGAACATGTACTCCGCGGGGAACTCCGTGCCCTTGGAGTCGCTGTCCTTAGTCTGATTACGGATGAAGTCGTACTGCTCGAAACCTTCGTGCGGAAAGCCGATCATCGTGTCGATCACCGGTAGATTGAGCAAACCCGTCACAACATCCCCCGATCGACGGCGTACGAGAACGACCCGAGGGAGCTAACGTACTGCGACGTCTCGACGGTCATTGGCGGCCCGCCGGTTTCGTCGGCGAGTAGCGCTAGGAATTGATCCTTGCGCTCCGACATCAGCTGGGCGGCGGCAGCGATGACCGCAGCTCGCTCCGCAGGTGGGGTGGAGGGCCATGGTCCACTGTCGAACGCAATACGTGCGGCGGCGACTGCAGCGTCCACATCGGCCTTCGCCGACATCGGCACCGTGCCTACGTATTCGCCGGTGGCAGGGGAGTGAACCTCGATGACCTGGTCAGTCGACGGCTGGACCCATTGGCCCCCGATGAACAGCCTTGAGTATTCGGTCGGGAGGCTCGCGCTCATGGTTTTCACTGTACCCAGCCTTTCGCAAAAGAGTAAACTCTATTATTTTTGAAGACTGGTGCACTCGGTCTGTGCGCGAAATCTCCACGGCTTTGCGTACCCGTTTGGCGCTCAGGTTGGCGTCGGCGCTCAACTTCTGCGTGAGCCGCAGTCAGGACACTGTTCATCGTGCCGTTGGCCGCGCACACTGCCATGCACCTGTCGGACAAGTCCGTCGTCGCGGAGCTAGCACCATACCCACCCAAGCGCCGGCAACTGCTGGTATCCAGATGAATTCGAGGAGGCCAGCATTTGCTTTGCCGCGGATTTCGGCCGCTTGAGCAGCTTTGCTCTGATTGGTGCAGCCAATGTCAGAACACGCCGCGGGTGGCCAGATCCTCGATTTCGGCCTCGCCGAGACCCAGTTCGGCCAGCACTTCGGCCTGGTGCTCTCCGAGCTTGGGAGCGGGGTGGGTGATCGCGAACGGCTGGTCCTTGACGATGGCAGGCCACCCAACCGTGGTGTATGCGCCGGCATCGGGATGCACCGCGTCGTAGATGATTTCGCGGGCTTGGAGGTGTGGGTCCCCACGCAGATCCCCGACGCGGTTGGCCGGGCCCAACGGTATGTCATGGGCGATCGCCAGGTCGGTCCACTCCTGCTGAGTACGACTGCGGAAGAGGTTCTTTAGAACATCGGCCATGTCGTCGCCACCGGTGTGATAGTCGACGGGCACAGAGGAGTCATGCGTCTGGGCGAGGTCCGGTCGATCGATCGCCGTGCAGAAGTTCGCCCAAAACTTTGGCTCGATCGCGGCGAGGATCACAAACCGGTCGTCCTTCGTGGCGTACCAGCAGTATTTCGGGTTGCGCACGGTGGGGTCGAACATCGCGCTGCGATCGGTGATGCGCGCTCCGTTCCAGTGGTAGGTGGGTCGGAACCACTCGTTGGCCAAAACGGCGTCGGAGCCCGCCCCGTCGATATAGCAACCCTTCCCGGTTCGGTCGCGGTGTTGCAGCGCAGCGACGGCGGTCAGCGCGGTCGCCGTGGCGCCGACGACGCTACCGTCGGTGAGGCCGCCGAGTTCATCCACGAGGCCATCGTCGTTGACGCCCAATTGAACCCCGCCGCCAAGGGATCCCATCATCTGGCCGTGCGTGGGCACCTGCGCGGAGGGGCCCGAAGCCCCAAAACCACTGCACTGGGCGTAGACGATGTCGGGCTTCACGGCCCGCTGTGCGTCGTAGCCGATTCCGAGCCGATCGCATGCGTCACCGGCAAACCCATCGACGAAGACGTCGGTGGTCTTTAGGAGGTGAAAGAAAATTGCTCTGCCCTCGGCCATCTTCAGGTTCAGCGTGATGCTGCGCTTGTTCCGGTTCGCGTACAGGTGCGCGACGCTGTGGTGCGGGGTGACCTGCCCCAGGAAATCGCGGAGGTAATCGCCCACGCCGGGTGTTTCGACCTTGATCACGTCGGCGCCGAGGTCGCCGAGAAGGCGGCCGGTGTGGTCGCCGTTGAATAGCATGGCGCATTCGAGGACACGGATCCCTTCAAGAAGCCGAATCAAGGTGCCCTCCATCGCGTTGTTGTCATGGCGGACCGATGCCGCGGTTGCTATTACAGTAGCCTGATTAACGCGGTGAACCGTCCGGGCGCATGTCAGAGTCTGCGCGGCCACCGAGGTGCTTTACGCGCAGCCGCATCGGTCTTTCTGTGCGGCAGGCAATTTGGCCGCGTAATCAGGCCGGTGATTTCTCAGCCCAACGATGCCCGGTTGCCGTGGCTGGAGGAGCGTACGACGATCTTTGCTCCGAGCGGTTCACCCTCGGTCAGGAGCCCCACGAGATCCTCGTCTTCGGTGATCGCCATGAAACGACTGTCGTCGGAGTGGAGTCGGCCGATGATGACGCCGGTCCGGGTGGGCCAGTCGTAGCGCACGGTGTACGTCTCGATGGTCGCCGCGCCGTCAGCGGTCGCGGTGACCGCGACCTGGGGCCAACCGGCGACCTGGGCTTGAAGTTCGACGCTGCGATCGGTCCGCCAAGCACTCGGGGCGGTGGAATAGACCCCAACCGAATACTTCGACATGATGCCGCCGTTGGCGCCGACGAGACCGAGTTGGGCCGGATTGTCGCGCATCCGATGGACCGTCTCGGCGATGGCGTGCATCGCATAGTTGTTACCGGCGCCGCCGAAGAACGGCAGTCCGCCAGTGAGCGTGAGGCCACGCGGATCATCGACGTCGAGCGCCACTTGATCGCAGACATTGAACACGGGCACTGCGAAGCAGCTGTAAAGGTCGAACGTGGTGATGTCGTTGATGCCGACGCCGGCGACGGACAGCGCTTCGCGCACCGCCATTGCAGCGGCGACGCTGCGACCCAAATCGGCACGTTCGAGCAGCGGGCCCTCGCGCAAATCGGCATGACCAGAGAGATAAACCCACTTCTCTTCGGGCACACCCAGACGTCGAGCGGCGTCCACCGACATCATCAGTACGGCGGCGCCGTGGTTCACCTGATCACGCGCAATTAGCAGCCGGGGATAGGGATCACAGATCATCCGGTTGCTGCCGTCAACAGTGATCAGTTCGACCACTGAACGCTCGACCGGCGATGCGGCAAGCGGATTCTGCGCGGCAATCTTGCTGAACGGCGCAAACAGTCGCGCCATCTGTTCGAGGTACTCGGCTCTGCTCGCATCCACACGGGCTCGCCGCGCATTCTCCATCACGCCGTGTTGAGCCGCCGGCGAAGTCAGGCCATGTATCACGACGTAGGGATCGATGAACTCGTCCCACCCCAACCCGCGGTCTTCTAACTGCCCCTCCACCGTTTTGGAGAAGTCTGGTTTGTCCTTCGCGTCGGCGAGATGGCGCAGCGTCGAGGAATTGTCGGACCCGAAAAGCATCGCGACCTCGGTGTCGCCGGCCACGATGCTGGCGGCGAATTCATTGACTAGGCGCTGGGGACCCTCGCCGCCGATGACATCGAGCACCGCGCGGGCCGGATCAGCGCCGAGCCTGAACGCGACCGACCGTGGGTAGTTCGTCGACTTACCGAGATCGACAGGCCCTGCTAGCCCGGAGATCTCAAACTGTCGAGTGCCGACCACAGTGTCAATCGATCTCGACACGGCGCCGCCATCAGCCGCCTCGCAATCCTCCAGGGCCGACCGGGCAGCGGCCGTCGCCAGGTCCACCGCGGACATCGCGCAATAGCCGGCATCGGCGATCCGCTCGGCTGACTGTCCGACCCGACGATGACCGGTGTGCGGGGATCAACGTTCACCAGACGACCTCCTGGGTGTCGTTCAGTTGGGGGCCCGGACCCGCGGAGCGCACGCGCAGGTAATCGATGGCGCGCCGGGCTGCGCGGTATCCGCACATCCCATGTACGCCTGCGCCGGGTGGCGTCGAGGCCGAACACAAATACATGCCCTCGAGGCCGGTGGAGTAGCTCTCGGTGCTGAGTGCCGGCCTTGCGAAGAGCTGACGGACGGAGTTCAGCCCGCCGACGATGTCGCCACCGACGTAGTTCGGGTTGTAGTCCTGCAGATCGATCGGTGCCATGGTGTGGGTGCCGACGATTCGATCGCGGAATCCAGGTGCGAGGCATTCGATTTGAGCGAGGATCAGTTCGGTCGTCGCCGGTGTAACCGTGGGGAACATGGGCGTAGGTATAGATCGGGTGGACGTCACCGACCGATCTGCCGGGGTCGGCGAGATATTGCTGACCGACGATCGTGAACGGCCGGTCTGGCATCACTCCGCGACTCACCTGGGCTTCGGCTTCGATGATCCGCTCGGCGCTGCCGCCAACATGCACAGTCGCGGCCCGCCGCGCCTCCGGCACCGTCCACGGAATCCCGCCGCGCACAGCGAGATCAAGCTTGTAGGCGGCCGGCCCGTAACGAAAGCGGCGGTAAGCGGTTGCACGCCGTCGCGGCAGCCGGTCGCCGCCGATATCGGCGAACGCTGCCGGAGTCGTGTCGAAGAGCGTCACGCTGGCGCTGGGGAGATCGTGCAGCGAGGTGACCCCAGTACCAGTGACGATGGTGCCACCCAGGGAGGTCAGCAGGCCTGCGAGCGCGCTGGTGATCGCGATCGATCCGCCCTCGGCGACCGGCCAGCCGTAGCTGTGACCCGCGGCGATCATCATCGTGCCTACCGACGCGCTGGCCAGGGTATCGAGGCGACGATAGATGTGGGCTGCGCAGCCGATAAACAATGCGCGAGCCCTTTCGGTGCGAAACCAGCGGCCAGCCAAGGTCGCTGGGAGCCCCGCACGCACACCGAGTCTGGCCATCGCGAGCGGACGCGACGGTACCGCCAACAGTGGACCGAGCGCATCAGAAGCGATGTCGTCGAAGCGACTCACCAGCGGACCGAAGGCCGACCGCCACCGTGTGCCGTCACGTCCGAGGCCGTCGGCGGTGTCGGCCAGTGATTGCCAGAGCACACCAGCGGTCCCGTCATCGAGCGGGTGCACAGCGTCGATTTCGGCCCGTCGCCACCTGAGCCCGAACTCGTGGAGTGGCAACGTCGCGAGGAACGGCGACGCGACCCCGAACGGATGTATCGCCGAGCAGACGTCGTGCTTGAGCCCGGGCACCGTGAGTTCGGCTGTTCTGGTGCCGCCACCGATGTCGTCGGCCGCTTCGAGCACCGTGACCGCGACGCCGGCACGGGCGAGTGTGACTGCCGCCGCGAGTCCGTTCGGGCCCGAGCCAACGACGACGGCGTCAAGCAGCGCCGTCACGTCGCCGTCGCAGTGTCGCTTCGGTACACGTGGATGGGGACGTCGTCATCCCAAGGCTGACGGGTGACGATGTCTGCGACCTTGACCTCGCCGCGCTCGAATTCGCCGGTAGCCGCATCGACAAGTCGATATTGCTGGGTCTGGCGGTGGATCGGCTGAGCATCGAGCAGAACGACGCGCACCTCGCCAGGTTCGAAATCACATCGTTCTTGCAATGCGGCGATCAGTTGCTCGTTGTGCATGTGACCGTCGCCGAAGTTCCAGCCGACGGCTGTACCGGCAATGACCTCGCCTTCGATGATGGTGTAGTCGTCCTCGTGTCCGATCGGCACGACGCGATGCGCGAGGGTGAACAGCGCGCGGCCGTGCGAGTTCATCGCCCGGAACGCGTAGGCCATGTAAAGCGCGACCTCCTCGGCCCCCATGCCGTAGATGTTCGCCATCTGCACCATCGGCACTGCCTGGACCTCCGTGACGTTGCGCGCGAACTTCTCCTCGGCCGACGGCTTGAGAAACCACATGGTGGTATCCCAGTTGCCGGCGTAGTACCGCATTCCGGGCAGAAACGACACCTTGCGCGGGACCAGGTTGCCGAAGACCACGGTGCCTGCGACGACGAGGAGCAGGACGGCCACCGGCACCGGATTGTTGACGTTGCCCAGCCCGACGCTCGGGTGGGCGACGAACAGCATGAAGATGCCGAAGATCATGAAAACGTTCCACTCCAACGGAACCCCCATCGGGATGGCCGTGAGGATCCCTAGGTGGAAACACACCATCACAAAGGCGGCCACGGTAGTCAGCCAGCCACCGTTGGAGAAGTACAACATTAGCGGGAGACCCATTTCCACGGCCGTGCTGACGTGGGCGAAGATGCGCGCCAACCGACCGGGCCGCAGGTCGTCGGGAAAGTCTTCGAAGAACTTGCGTTTGATCCACCGCGGCCGAATGAGCGGGTTGTTGGACATCATCGTCGACATCACGAATGGGAAGTGCCGGTTGAGTTTCGATGTTGCCGCACCGATCCAGATCACCATGAACACCAACTTGGCCGCCACGATGATTTCCACCCCGGTGAGCATGAACGCCACCAACAGCGGCGCGTAGACCTCGCCGCGGGCGCCCAGGAATATGACCTTGTCGCGCAGGCCGAGGACCGCAAGCAGGCCAAGGATCGTGCCGATCTGCCAGATCGGCAGCACGCCGACGGTGGTGTCGAGCGCGGGTATCGGGCCTGTGCCATTGGAAAACAGCGCCCACACCGTCATCGCCAGCAGTGCAGCGTAGAGCGCTGCGTCGACCGGGGAGCGGGTGTTGCCGGCTGTCAGCGGTATGCGCTGCGGCCAGGGTGGGAGCCGGATGGTGCCGGGCCGCAGCCAATACAGGATCGATCCCATCGGCGGGTTGAATCGATTGGCCAGAGGCCCGAAGCTGCAGCCGAGTCCAACCACCTCAAAGAGCAGCGTAAACAGCACGATCTTCTCGAACACGATGGGCTCCGACCACCACTGACCAACGCTGGTGAAGCCGTCGATACCCTTGGTGGCCAGTGCGAACAGCCAGCAGGCAAGTACGTACAGCGCAATCTTGACCACGTACAAGAGGTGAAGCACTACGGGCGTCCCGAAACCGACTTCGGCCCAGTGCACGGCCATCGGGCGAATTCGTTCACTTCGAGTGCGCTTGAGCCAGTCGGCCATGTCGATCACGGGCAAATCGGGTTTGAGAAATCCCATCACACCACCTCAATTAGGCTGAGACCGCGTACGTACGGCAGGCCACGACGGAGCTGCGTGGGAGGCGACCCCGTTGTTCGAGTGGGGGTATGCAAGCCCGATGCTCTGGCGCCCGCGATCCTGACCGGGCATCGTTGTTGCCTTCCGACCAGCGCGGTGAGTGACCATGCGTTGAAACCTCGCGGTAGTCGAAACCGAGGCCGATATTCGGCCCGATCATCTAACGTTCGCCCTATTGTCGGCAAAGTCCGTATCAATGACTTCGCCAGTTCAGCTCAGCGCGATTCCGAGTTGCTCGGCAAACGTTTTGATCATGTGTTGGACCGCAATCTCGTTGCGGCCGATGAGCATATGGTCGTGCTGGCCGTGGCGAACCCCTTCGCCGCATTGCGGTAGCAACGCAAAATCCTCGTCGCGGACCGCTGCGTGCACCGAGTTGAAGATGAGGTCGTACCCGTCGCGTTGCTCCGCAGAGGTCGCGGCCTGCCGCGCTATCCAGGAGTGCCGCACCGTGCAGCTCGTGGGCGATCCCGCGGGCAGAATGTCGATGACCTCGACACCGACATTGCCGTCGGCCAAGATCAGGTTGGGATAGATCCAGTAGATCACCGCCATGTTCTCTTGGACATTCCACGAGGCGTTGGGGTCCGTGTCCAAGTTGGTGATCCAGTTGAAGGGGAACCCCAGACGGTGGTGTTTGCCGTACTCGTCGTACATGGCGGTGTTGGCCAAGGCGCTTTGACCGATCACGCTCTGGCCGTGCACGAAAGGGAAGTGGTACCCCTCGGCGAACGCCTCCAAGGCGCCCTTCCAGGACACCTGGGATTCGAATTCCCGCTGGTCGTGGTAGGTGTACGACCCGTAGTCGATCCCAGCGATCTCCGGACCGAGGTCCCCAAGATGTTCCTCGACGTCGATATTGCCGTCGGCGCTCAGGACGGCCCAGATGAATCCGTGACTCTCCTGATTCGGCAGTTCAACAAGCCCGTATCCGCTGTAGTCCATCCCGCTGAATCCGGCCTTTCCCGGAACGGTGGCCAATTCACCCGTGTTGCGATATGTCCACGCGTGATAGGGGCAGGTGAAACGTGACGCGGTACCGGATCCGCAGGCCGGCATCGCACCGCGGTGTCGGCAATAGTTCAGGAACACATGGCTCCTGCCATCCTTGTCGCGGGTGACCAGCAGCGAATCGCCCAGCACGGACCGCACTAGATAGTCGTTCGGCTCGGGGACTTGACAGCTCGGGACTATGGCCAGAGGCGTCTTCCGTAGAATCTGCGACTCCTCGACCTCGGTGAGCTTGGGATCTCGGTAATAGTGCAACGGAACCCGAAGTACGTCCTCGGCCATGTCGGTGGTCTTGTTCAAGGCCAGCCGCAGCGCGCGGCGAGTCATCTCGACGTCGAATATCGGTGTTTGCGTGCCGTCGACGAGTGTCATGACTGCCTCCACTTCGCTTTACTGCGCACCGTTTTCGTCCGACCATACACTTCGACAGATATGAGTGGTGGTCGGAGGGCGGGGCGATTGAGTATCCCTCTTTCGCGAAGACCAGGACACGAGTGCGACTGCGTAGTCCACAGGGCCTGCAAGTCCGGGCTTGCAAATTTGTGCAGCGACGCAATTTGAGTGCCAGCGGCCAGCGACACGTACGCGTTCTAACTTCCATCTGGAGGGCGCGCGGTCCGCCGGTCAACGTTCCGCGCGCTGATACGCGGTCACGACCGCAGCACCGCCCAGGCCGATGTTGTGTTGCAGTGCCGCAGTAACGTTGTCGACCTGACGCTTGGCGGCGGCGCCGCGCAGCTGCCAGGTGAGTTCGGCGCATTGAGCAAGACCGGTGGCGCCGAGTGGGTGGCCCTTGGAGATCAATCCGCCCGACGGGTTCACAACCCAGCGACCACCGTACGTGGTGTCATTGTTGTCGATCAACTTCGGCGCCTCACCCTCGGCGCACAATCCGAGGGCCTCGTACAACAGTAGCTCATTGGCGGAGAAGCAGTCGTGCAGCTCGATCACCTGGAAGTCGGCCGGCCCGAGCCCCGACTGATCGTAAACCTGTTGGGCCGCTTGGACATTCATGTCGTAGCCGATGATGTTCTTTGCGCTACCGTCGAAGGTGCTGGCAAAGTCGGTGGTCATCGCCTGCCCAACGATCTCGACGGCTTGCCCGGCCAGGTCGTGTTTGTCGACGTATGCCTCGCTGGCCAGAATCGCTGCGCCCGAGCCGTCCGACGTAGGCGAACATTGCAGCTTGGTCAACGGGTCGTAGATCATCCGGGAGCCCAGGATGTCCTGCAGGCTGTACTCCTCCTGGAACTGTGCATACGGGTTGTTCACCGAGTGCTTGTGGTTCTTGTAGCCGATTTTCGCGAAATGCTCTGCAGTGCTACCGAACTGCTTCATGTGTTCGCGACCGGCGACGCCGAACATCCAGGCCGCGGGCGGGAAGGCGAATTCCTCGATCTCGGCCAGTGCGGTCATCTGCCGCAGCATGGGGGTTTCGCGATCTTCGGCGCCGCCGCCGAGTGAACCTGGCTGCATTTTCTCGAAGCCCAGCGCGATGACGCAATCGGCCAAGCCGCCCCGGATCGACTGAGCGGCAAGGTACAGCGCCGTCGAGCCAGTGGAGCAGTTGTTGTTGACGTTGACAACGGGTAGTCCCGTCATCCCGAGTTCATACAGCGCCCGCTGTCCTGATGTGGAGTCGCCCGTGACGTAACCAGCGAACCCCTGTTGGACCTCCGAGTAGTCGATGCCCGCATCTTCCAGCGCCTTGGTACCGGCCTCCTTCGCCATCGCCGGGTAGTCCCAGCCCTGCCGACTGCCTGGTTTCTCGAACTTCGTCATCCCAACCCCGACGACAAACACTTTGTTCGCCATAACGTCCTTTCAGTGCCCTCTATTCAACAGCTGACCATACACTATTCTGTCTGGCGTCCGGAGTCTGTCGTCTCGTGATGGTTGACCAATCCGTTACCGCACAACGGCCCGAGAAGTGGTACATAGCGGGTTGCTTTAAATGACCATACGCTGAATCCCTCAATGTATGGCAGCGCTAGGAGTTGTCTCGCCCAGTCCGGCGCCGCCACAGGCGCCTGGCCCGGTGAACGGTCCCGCGGTCGATTGTTAATACTGGACGCGACAGTCAGATGAGGGTCGTTTCTGGTACGAAGCCGTGGCGCAACGACATTCCGGTACGCGGTCGTGACGTGAGAGCGGTACGACGTGTTGCAGGTCGCCGTTGGCCTACGATGACCCCGCGGTCGATAAGATGTCGGCTATGTTCATGGTGGCCGATCGGCGAGGCTGAGCGTAATGCGAACCCATGGGTGGTCGGGCTACGCGCCGGCGACCGAGGAAGAAGCCATTGACCGCATCCTTGACGCTTCGGCGAAGGCGATCGACGAACACGGGCCCGACCTGAGTCTGTCCGATGTGGCGCGCGACCTGGGCGTAACCCGACAGACTGTGTATCGGTATTTCCCGAGTACCGAGGCGCTACTCATGGCAACGGCCATCCGTGCGGCCGACGGCTTCCTAGGTCGCCTGGAGGCCCATCTGCGCGGTGAGACGGATCCTGCGACGGCTGTCGTGGAAGGCATGGCGTACGCGATCGAGATGCTCGCCGATGACGCGCAGGTCGGGGTGCTCTTGAACCGGGGTAGCGACGGAGCCTACACGGCTGCCGTGACGTCGGATACTGCGCTCGCCTTTGGGCGGATGATGCTCGAGCGGCTCGACGTCGACTGGGCTGCCCATGGATTCGACGGCGACCAGCTCGACGAACTCTCCGAGTTCACCCTGCGAGCCGTGCAGTCATTCATCGTTGACCCCGGCCGACCGGTCCGTACCGGGATTCGGCTACGGCGTTATTTGTTCAAGTGGATCTACCCGGCGATCGTCGCTGTGCAGACATCGGAGATGTCTGCGAAGTAGCGATTGCAGAACTCGTCTCGAACCCAACCGATTCGCGACCTGGACGCTGTCGATACGAGTCCGTGCATCATCTCGACGCCGATCCCATGCCCGGGAGCCGGGTTGACACCAAGTGGTGTGACCATACAGAGCGAGATATCTGTATGATAAGGTGAGCCGCCGGCGCTTGGGGTAGCGGGAACCGAGTGTTGTTCTCGCCGTCGCGTCAGGGGACTGCAGTGCTGGTGTGGCAAGCCGACAACGTTGCGGTGTAAGCAACCCGCAGTGTTGTCTGGTTGCCGGCCGCAAAGCGATCGGAGTTGAGCCGCGAGCTGGTGGCCATTGCATATCGAAATCGAGTCCGACACAGCGTATTCCTTCATTCGAACAGTTGGAGTGGGTCGACGGGCGTGTCGCCGATGTGCCTTCCACGGACATCAAACCCGCAGATCGGAAGGACAGGATGATCACTTCGGAAAATGAGGACATGGCGCGATACGACGGGGCGTTGGTCAGGCGAGTCGTCGGGCCGATTCAGAGCTTCCTTCGGCTATATCACCGATCGGAAGTGCAGGGAATGGACGGCTTTCCGTCCGGCGGCGCGCTCGTCGTCTCCAACCATTCGGGCGGACTACTTGCCGTCGACATACCGTTGATCGCCGCGAGCTACTACGCCAAGTGGGGCTATCAGCGACCGCTGTACGCACTGTGTCATGACATCATCTTGGCCGGCCCCACCGGGGATCTGCTCCGGCGGCTGGGCTGCATCCGGGCGACGCGTGCGAATGCTCTGGCGGCCCTACAGTCCGGTGCGGCCGTCGTGGTCTTTCCCGGAGGGGAGTTCGACGCCTACCGCCCCTCGACCGCTGCCAACACGATCGACTTCGATGGCCGTACCGGATATGTCCAATCCGCGCTTGACGCTCGCGTCCCGATCGTCCCCGTCGTCTCGATCGGTGGCCATCAGACCCAGTGGTATCTGACCCGGGGTCGATCGCTGGCCAAGAAGGTGGGACTGACGAAATACTTCCGGCTCGACGCACTTCCGTTGTCGCTGGGTTTCCCTTTCGGCCTCTCCACGGGAGTACCGATCAACTTGCCGTTACCCTCGAAAATCGTCGCACGGGTGCTGCCCCCGATCGATCTTGACGCAGAGTTCGGATCCGATCCCGACGTCGCCGAGGTCGACGCGCACGTCCGCAAGCTCATGCAGGACGAGTTAACTGATCTGGCGCAGGAGCGACGCTTCCCGGTACTCGGCTGAACGACACCGCGGTGTGACTGCAATCTGCTTGGGAGCCATTGTCGTCCCGGTCAATGTGACCCGGCCGCGAGCCGTGCCGGTGGAATCGACTCATCTCAGACCAACCCGCCTTTCGGCAGCTCTACGCCAACCACCCCTATTAAGGACGCTCTATCCAGGCGTCACATATTCCCACAGACGGCTCCGGCCTCGGTGCAGCGCCGGAGCGGGCCGCAACGGCTAGGAGAGCCAGGGTGGGTGACACTGGCACTACTGCCGAGTTAGCCTGAACAGTATCCCGAATTACTTACCGCGATCGGATCGGCTCTCGCGGCCCTGGAAAGGAATTCGATGTACACGTTCTTCAGCGTCGACGACCACATCGTCGAACCAGCCCACGTGTGGTCGGACTACGTGCCGGCCAAGTACAAGGACCGCGCGCCCCATGTCGTGGAGCGCGACGGCCGGCAGGTCTGGGAGTGGGACGGCGGGCAGGAACTGACCATGGGACTCAATGCGGTGGCCGGCAAGCCGCGCGAGGAGTGGGGGATGGAGCCGGCGCGTTTCGAGGACATGATTCCCGGCTGCTACGACCCATCGGAACGGAGCAAGGACCTGCTGTCCAACGGGATCTTCGCGTCCGTGGCTTTTCCAACTCTGCCGGGGTTCGGCGGACGCAAGTTCGCCAGCTTTCCCGATAAGGATCTGGCCCTCGCGTGCGTTCGGGCGTGGAACGACTTCGCGCTGGACGAATGGTGCGCGACGGCACCCGACATGTTCGTGCCGATGACCCTCGCGCCGACGTGGGACGTCGATCTCGCGGTCGCCGAACTCGAACGCTGCGTGGCCAAGGGCTCGAAGGCTCTCGCGTGGATCGAGGATCCCGCAGATGGTCGGGTCGCCGAACTATCACGGTGGCTACTGGGATCCGCTGTTCGCCGCGGCGCAGGACGCAGACGTCCCCGTGTGCATGCACATTGGCTCCGGTGGTGCCGCAAGCCTAGAGGGCATGAATGCGATGACGGAGATCGCAGCAGCCTTCTCCATCGCTGCACGATGTGCGGTCAACATGATGGTCAGTCCGATTCCGCGGCGGTTCCCGAACATCAAACTCGTTTGGTCGGAAGGCGGAATCGGTTGGATCCCAGCGGCCCTGGAGCGCGCCGACCGGCAGTGGGAGCGACACGGCTACTGGACACACATCGAAAACAGTGAGATCCTGCCGTCGGATGTCGCGAAGCGGAACATGTGGTTCTGCATGATCGAGGAACCCATCGGCTTCAAGTACCGCTACGACTTCACCGTCGATCGCATTCTGTGGGAATCCGATTACCCGCATGCTGATACGCCGTTCCCCAAGACGCAGGCGGCCGCCAAGGTCGTGTTCGAGGACACGCCGCAGGCGGAGATCGACAAGGTCACCCACGGCAATGCGGAGGAACTCTTCAAGTTCCCGCTCTCGCAAGAGCTGATCGATGCGTATGGCACGCCCAACGCCTGATCGTCCGCGCTGGCCGGTGCGGTCCGCAGTTTCATCGACGCGGCGACGTCGGCCCGGTTAGGAGCGACTCAGAGTACGAATTCGCGGTCGCGCATGTGCTCGGGGACGCGGGGATCCCGTTCACGCAACTCGGTGTCGCGAGGTCGACCGGTTGCCGAGATGACCGCGACGTACCGCGTCGGGTCTGCGCTCCAGTTCCACCGAGCCATCTCCGATGCCGAGCGCCGCCCAGCCATGCCGCGGACGAACTCGAATCGATCTGCCACCACGCAGTCGTAGGCGGGCCCCGCTCCCGCTACGGTTCCCCATTGCTCGACCGTCACCCGCAGTGCCGTCAAGCCCGCCTCGACGACCCGCTGGGAAAGCTGTGCCGACAACGCATCGAGCGCTACCTTGATTGCATCCGAATCGCGAGCACCCGCACGGTCGAGAGCCATGCGAAGATCATGTTCGTGCATGACGTCCTCGCATATCAGCTCGGTCACAGCCGCGTCGGGCGCGCGACGAACGGGTTCCGTCGACGGCCGCCACCTCGGCGCGCCACAGTTCGCACAACTCGCCGAGACCCCCATCGATGCCGGGTACATCAGAGAGGATCGACTGCGCATCGCACCGTAAGTGCGACCCGGCGCTGCCTGTCTCCCGAAATCGTCGAAGCGACGCGACCATGTGCCCTACCAGTTGGCCCAGCCGTATCTCAGGACCCGCCGCGGGAACTGGTGTACGGAGCGTTGCGACGGCCTCGGCCTCATCTAGCAGCGAGGCGACGCGCGCGGCCAGTGCGGACCAGATCGTGACGAGGTCGCGTGCACCCGGTGCAGTGGTATCGATCTGCATCGCCTCCGTGTTCAAAGCCGTGGTGAGCACGTGCCGGTGCTCTAAATTCCGCCACCCTGCAATACAGTATGCCGATTTCCGCGAGGGCGACTAGTGCCACCATTCCGTCATGGCGTCGAGGTGTCGGCGCATCCGATGCCTGGCCAAAGCAGCGTCGCCGGCGAGCAGCGCCTCCACGATCGCTTCGTGGGCACACACGACCGGCCTGGCGAGTTCGGCGTCCGGCTTACGCCCAGTGGGCGCCATGGAGTGTCTGCTCCAGACTGCCGTCATGATGTTCAAGAAGAGTGTGAGCACTGGGTTTTCGGCAAGTTCGCATATGCGTCGGTGTAGCAGATTCGAGCGCGCAGCCAGTTCGTCGCCCGGGGTGTCTACGGACAGCTCAGCGAGCGCGTCACGCAGGCCTGTCGCGATCGCTGGGTCCGATGCCTTTGCGGCAACGATCTCGACGCACGCCAATTCGATGGCAGCAAGCACAGTCCGCAAGTGGGTACTGTCGATCTGCTGCCGGTCCAAGTACAGTGCCATGGCGTCGATGCTGGCCGACGGTTGCGGCTCGGCAACCACCAATCCGCCGCCGGGACCGCGACGCATCCGCGCCACGGAATGGTGCTCGAGTATTCGCACGGCCTCGCGTAATACGGCTCTGCTCACTTGGTGACGCTCAACCAACTCGGCTTCGGAGCCGACAACGGAGCCGACTTGCCATCCGGCGCGGGCAATGTCGAGGCTTATGTCGCGCGCAACGGCCTCGGCCAGCTTGCCCGGGGCGGCGTTTGCCGCCATACGGCGTCGAGCCGAAAACGTTTTAAGCCGTTGGGCATCGAACCACTCTGCCAGGCCGAGGAGGTGTTTGATCATCCGGCTCTCAGCCAGAGAGGCGTTGCCCGCGACCACCGCATCGGCAATAGCATCGTGAGCACTCAGTGAGATCGCTCGGACGTCGGCGGCCGTGACCTTCGCCTTGGGCACAGCACTGACGTAGTTGGCCGTCAGTGTGGCAAGTATCTCGATGAGGAGGACCAGGGCGGGGTTGCCGGAGAGTTCGGCTACCAGCAGGTGCAGCCGGTCGGAGTCGTTGCGCGAAACTCGCTCGCCATCGACTTCCGCCTCGACCGCAACTAGTTGACGGACCTTGGCGATGCCATCGTCGTCAATTCTGTTGGCGGCCAACGAAGCGGCAACCGGCTCGAGAATGAGGCGGGCCCTAAGCAGATCGCCGACGGTCGTGCCCACATACTCCAGATACACCGCGGCCGCGGTGGCCGCCGGCTTAGCTTCCGGTGCACGCAAGAACAGGCCACCGTTCGGCCCGCGCTGCATCGTCGCCACCTGGTTATGTTCCACGAGCCGAACAGCTTCGCGAAGAAGCGCCCGGCTGGCGTCGTAGCGCTCCATCAGTTCCGCTTCGGAGCCCAACAGCTCCCTGGTGGGCCAGCCCCGCGATCTGGCCTCGCCCTCGATCGCGCGGGCGATCTGCGCCGCGCGCTTTTCGCGTGAGCCGTTGGTATTGGTCGGCGCCTCGGCCGTTCGTGATTCGGAGCGCTGTCGTGGACGTCGCGCTGTGGACATCACACTCCTACGATGCGCTGCGATGATTCTCGAGGTCGGCTCCTAATCCTAACGCAGTGTTGATCGATCCTCGTCCGGCGCGACGTTCTGTGTCGATTCGAGTCGATGATCTAAACGGTCTCCTATATACCTGGTGGTCCGCGCATGACGCGAGTATCGCCTACCGGTGCCGCACCCGATGCACCATTTCAGTATCCTTATTGCCGGCTCGCCGACAGCTGAGGATCGGCCGCCGAAGCACCATCGAGGCTAGGGAAGGAGTGAACGACCTTGGATGCACTCGACGGGCGGACCGTCATCATCACCGGCGCTGGACGCGGAATTGGTCGCGAGCATGCGCTGCTCTGCGCTGCCGAAGGAGCCAATGTCGTCGTGAACGATGTTGGGGCAAGCACGGATGGTTCCGGGTCTGACACGGCGCCGGCACAGGAAGTCGTTGAGGCCATTCGCGCCGACGGCGGCATCGCCGAACCCAATTCCGACGACGTCGCCGATGCAACCGGCGCACAACGGCTGATCGACTCAACCGTCGACCGGTTCGGAGGAGTGGACGTTTTGGTCAACAACGCAGGCATCCTGCGTGATCGCGCGCTGGTCAACATGACCGACGAAGACTGGGACGACGTCGTCCGCGTCCACATGCGGGGCCATTTCATGCCGCTGCGCGCGGCCGCAATTTACTGGAGGGCGCGAAGCAAGGCGGGCGATAACGTGCGGGCGTCGGTGGTGAATACCGCATCGGGTTCCGGGCTCTTTGGTCAAGTGGGGCAGTTGAACTACGGCGCCGCGAAGGCCGGGATCGCCTCGATGACGATCATCGCCAACATGGAACTGCAGCGCTATGGGGTCCGGGTCAACGCGATCTGCCCGGCTGCGCGCACTCGCTTAACCGGCGAAATCGACCGTCCACAAGGCGGCTTCGACGTCACCGACCCGGCGAACATCGCGCCCTTCGTGGCGTATTTGGCAACGGCCGACTGTCCCATCGCCGGGCGGGTCTTCTTCGTCATGGGCGGTGCCGTCCATCTGTTCCGCCCATGGTCGATCATCGACTCGATCGAGGCCAATCACCGCTGGACCGTCGATGAAGTCGCGGCCCAGTCCGTCCGATTCGCGGATGTCGACTTCGATCTGGGGAGGCCATACTGACTGCCTCGCCGCGGCCGGATGCGGCCCAGGTTCGGCCATGAAACCTCGGAAAGGTGCGTCGATAGTGAGCGATCCTTCAGTGGCCCCTCGACGTGTGCTCGTAACCGGCGTCTCCTCTGGCCTGGGCCGCGCAACAGCACTGGCCCTGGTGCGCGACGGAGCTCAGGTTCTTGGCACGGCGCGGCGCCAGGATCTCGGCGAAGAACTCGAACGCAGTGCAGGCACCCCGAATCTTCGGTTTGTCCCGGCGGATATCTGCCGGCCTTCCGAGTGCGAACGTCTGGTGGCGGCCTGTATCGAATTCTTCGGCGGTCTCGACGTCCTGATCAACAACGCGGGCGCCCGCACCACGCCCCCGATTCGTTCCCTGCACGAGATCGACGAGACCGATTGGGACACAGTCGTCGACACCAACCTCAAAGGACCATTCTTCTTGACCCGGTATGCGCTGAAGCCAATGCTCGCCGCCCACCGGGGGCTCGATCATCAACATCTCGTCCCAGACCGCTGAACAGGCCACGGCAGGCATGGCACCGTACGCCGCGAGCAAAGCAGGGTTGATTGGCCTGACGCGTTCGATTGCCGTTGAGTACCTCGACGACGGCATCCGCGCGAACGCGGTCATTCTCGGCGGAACCGCCACCGGGCAGGAAGCGCGCACCATGGACACCAGCGATTCTGGCAGCACGCCTGCGAGACGCGTGGGCGCCACCAAACGCTTCGAGGCTCGGCTGTACACCTCGGACGAGGTGGCGCGCACGTTGGTCCTGCTGACGCGCGAGGATGCAGCGCCGATCACGGGGGCGAGCATCGCGATCGATCACGCCGTTACGGCCGGATCGCTCACGTCGGCGTACATTCACGAAGTCATCGACCGCGCGTCCCAACGCTAGCGGATAGCCGACCGCTCGCGGAGTCGGTCGAGTTCAGGTGCGGGATAGCCCGATTTCGGTAAGTACGGATTCCGTGTGCTCCCCGTGGCGCGGCGCCAGCCTGTGCGGTGCGACGGCGGCGTCGGAAACCCTTACTAGGCGCGCGATTTCGCGAATAACACCGAACTCGGGATCCACGACCTGGGCGATACGGCCCGACCTCAGATTCTCCGGATCCCGGTGGTAGGCCATACAGTTGTTCTGGGCGATCGGCCGGACCACTCCCGCCCGCACGTTGCCGAGCGTCGATTTCGCCCACGCGAAATTGTGCTCGCCGAAGATGCCCGACAGCTCCGCGGTCAGCTCATAGTCGTTGTCCCGACGAGCCTGGGGCGTAGCGTATTTCGGCTCGGCCGTGATATCGCGGCCCATTAGAGCCGATAGCGCCGTCGGCGCTGCGGGACCGGCTACGGCGAACGCAAGATAACCATCGGTGGTCTCGTAGATCCGGTCGGTGGCGGATACGCCCATTTGCAATGGATCTAATCGCTCGGCACCGAGCACCTCGCCATCGGCGCGGCGCACGATGTGTGCAACGTGAGCGAAGTGTGGCGTTAAACTGATTGCTTTCCACGTAGCAGCCCGAGCCGCTATGGTCACGGGCGTACAACCCGATGAGGATGGCGGTCGCGCCGAGTAATCCGGCGCCGGGGTCTTCGTTGCCCGCCGGGAACAGCGGCTCGTTGAACTGGCCGGCGACTTCGTAACTTGCGCCGACGATGCCCGACACCAGCGGGGCAAACGATTGCATGGCAACGCGCGGTCCCGACGTTCCCCATGGAGGCGAGTCGAGGTAGATCGCTTCCGGATTGAGCGCTGTCACGTCGGCGTATCCCACGCCCAATCGTTCGGCGGCACCTGGTCGCATGTTGTGCGTGATCACGTCGGCTTGGGCGATCAGCGCGTCCAGGGCGGGGCGAAGTGCGTCGTCCTTGAGATTGACCGCAATCGCCCGCTTGCCCGCCTGTGCCGAACGGAAGCAACGAGCCAACCCGCGAAGTTGGTCGCCAGCAATGGATTCCACCTTCAGCACGTCGGCGCCCAGGTCAGCGAGTAAGCGCGACGCATAGGGTCCCGCGTAGTAAGCACCGAGATCGAGCACCCGCAGATCGTCGAGCAGGGGCCGGCGATCCGGAGTGCCGCGGGGTGCGGGCCTGGCCGGCAATCCGGCCGCCTGCTCGAAGACCTCCAGGTTATGCTCGCCGATCCGAGGCGCGGATCGAAGAGTGGTTGTGGGATAGTTCGCGAACTTCGCCGGGGGAGCAATTTGTTCGATGGGGCCGAGTTCGGGATCGTCGACCTCGACGACCATGCCGTTGTGTCGCGCCTGCGGTTCGTCGAAGGCCTCGCCTGCGTGCAGTACCGGGATGGCGCACACGTCGGCCTCAAGGAGAATCTTCAACCATTCCTCTCGCGACCGGCCGAGAAAGAGTTCGGGGATCCGGTCCCGGACGATTGCGGCTTGCGCGGCATCGAGAGCAACGCCCATGTCCGATCCGTCCTGATGGACTGGGATCTCGTTCTGTAGGCCCATGACCGTGATGAACCGCCCGAACGCGCCGACCGCACCGGTGTGCACCCCGACGTATTCACCGTCCGCGCAAAGAAAGGTACGCGAAACCAGTCGCCGGCCGCCCGGATTGAGCTGTGGCATCACGCTGAGGTCGTCGCTGTCGCCCCACACCATGCCGAGATAGGCGAGCACGCCATCGACGAGCGAGGTCTCGACCAACCGGCCATACCCGTCCGAGTGGCGGCGGTGCAGCGCTGCCAGGATGCCGATCTGCGCAAGATACGCAGCGCCCAACGAGGCGAACGGGAGTCCGACGTAGATCGGGGGCTCCCGCAAGCCCACCTGTTCGGCCGTCACGCCTACTAAGGCAAAGACGAGCGACTCATAGCCCGGCACGTCACGGTGCGGACCATCCTGGCCGAAGGCGGACACGTCGGCGACCACGAGATGTGGGAACTCGGCATGCAACGCCTCGAATCCGATGCCCAACCGCTCTGCGACACCAGGACGCCAGCTGTGGATCAGTACGTCGGCCGAACGCTAACAGCGTGCGAAGGCCGCCGAGTCCGTGAGTGGTGGACAGATCGCACGCCACGCCGCGTTTGCCACGGTTGTACACCGAGTACTCGATCTTCAGTTCGTCTCGAAGGCGATCGCCGCCGACTGGCTCGACCCACACCACGTCGGCGCCGTAGTCGGCGAAACCGGCGCCTACCCGGGTCCCGGCGGTACCGGTTGAGCAGTCGATCACCCGGAGCCCAGCCAGCGGTCCGGTCATCGACGAACTCCTCGCTGTGGTCTTGGCATTGTCATCTCGATTGAGTGTACTCATTTGCGGCGGTTGTCGACCCCGGGTTACGTCCAGCTATGTGGGCATCTTGAGCACGCGCCGGGCCAGGATATTCTTCTGAATCTGCTCGGTGCCACCGAATACACTGACCGCCCGTGACCACAGATAGCGCGAAAAGTGATGGGACTCCGAGCCCGTCAAGGCATCGGCGCCGAGGATGTCCATGGCCAGGTGTCGAATGCTCTGCTCGGCGTCGATCCACATCATCTTGGCTATCGAACTCTCATCGCCGCTGACGTCGTTGGCCTCGCGCACCGAGAGTTGGTCGACGACGGTGAGCCGCAGTGCTTCACCGCGAACGTGCGCCATGGCCAGCTCGCGCCGGACCACTGGGTCGTCGAGTCAACCCGCGCTCGCGGGCCAGCGCCGGTCAAAGCGTCCAGCGTGCCCTGATACTGAGCGACATAGCCGGTATCGCCCGGACCACGCTCATAGGTGAGCGTGGTCATGGCGATGTTCCAGCCGTCGCCGGGCTTACCCAGCATTTGGTCGGCGGGAACCTTGACGTCGTCGAAGAACACCTCACCCGTCTCGGGCTCCCCGGTGCTCAGCAGCACGGGCCGGGCGGTGATGCCATCGACGTCCATCGCGGTCAACAGGCACGAGATGCCCTTGTGCTTGGGCGCATCCGGGTCGGTCCGCACGAGGAGCATGCACCAGTCGGAGATGTGCGCCCAGCTCGTCCACAGTTTTTGACCGTTCACCACGTAGTGGTCGCCGACCAGCTCGGCGCGTGTGCGCAGCGATCCGATGTCGGACCCTGCGCCTGGCTCGGAGAAGCCCTGGCACCAGAATTGGTCGCCGTTGAGCAGCGGGGTGAGGAACCGATGTTTCTGCTCCTCGGTGCCATAGGTCCACAGCGCTCGCCCGAGGAAGTTGACATTGCCCGGCAGCGGGGGGGCGCCGGCGCGCGCGACCTCGGCATTGAGGATGGCGTCGTAGGAGGGGCCGAGGGCGCGGCCTCCGTATTCGACCGGCCATGACATCCCGATGTAGCCGGCCCCATAAAGTGCCTGATGCCAGGCTTTCTCTTGACGACGCTTGGTGTCATCATCGGGTGTCGGGTCCCAATCTTGCGGGATGTTGGCTTCCAACCACGCCCGCAGTTCGGCTCGGAACTTCGATTCCGCCGGGGAGTCGCGATAGTCCATGTCCGTACCGTCTTCCTTCGTCAGCCGATTGGACCCAGCCGCAGATCGGCCAGCGCGTCCAGTTGAGCCCGCTCGTCGCCAAGCACGGCGCGGTCGAGCAGTCCCCGGCGGAGGTACAGGTGAGCGGAACACTCCCAGGTTTGTCCGATGCCGCCGTACACCTGCATGACGGTCTCGACGACGCCGCGGGTGACCTCGCTCGCATACGCGTTGGCGGTCCGAGCCGCGGCGAGCGATTCGGCCGGCTCGAGTTCGTCGACAGCCCACGCGGCGTACTTGGCGAGGCTCCACGCCGCCTCCACCTGCACGTACGCCTGTGCGCACAAGTGCTGAACGGCCTGAAAGGTACCAATGAGAGTGCCGAACTGAACCCGCACCTTGGTGTATTCGACAGCTTTGTCCAGTGCGCCACGCATTGTGCCGACCATGTCAGCGGCTAGTGCGGTCAGCCCCAACGCCAGCCAGCTCTGATAGGCGGTGTTTCCGGGGGGAGCTGCGATCGGATCAGCGTTGCCGGAGGACAGCCGCGCGACGCGCCGGGTGAGATCGGCGCCATCGCTGTCGATCAAGTGTCGCCGATGACCGTCGGCCGAGCTCCGCGCCGGGAGCGCAGAAGAGTACGTAATCCGCACCGTCGCAGTCGAAGACGACACAATCGCCTTCGCCGGCGACCGCGGGCGAAGTTAGGTCCGTGGTAAAAGCGATGCCGTAGCGGGCGTTGCCGGAGCTGATGTCGGCGATCAGGTCGGCTGGAGCGTCTGCCCGCGCCAGCAGGTCCAGCGCAAGGACGGACGTGCCCAGGTAGGGAACAGGCGTCAGACCGTAGGCGAGCCGCTCGCAGACGATCAGTGTTTCGACCCCTGAGGCCGCCGGCGTCGACTCTGGATCCGATCCGTCGCGTTGCCGCAATCCGAGCAGATCAGCGTTGGCCAGCGCGCGCCACGTCGCTGCGCGGTCGACCGTTCGCAGATCAGCTGGACTATCGATCTGCGCTGGCGCGATCAGATCGGAGACGAGGTCGCGCAACATATTCTGTTCGGACGAAAACAGGGCCAGCATCGAAGACCTCCGCCGCGTTCGACTCAGCACGCCGTCACGCAGGCGCGATGGCACTGAATTAGATTCAGTGCCATGAAAGCAGCACCGTCATCTGTGCGTCAAATCACCGGCTGTAGCGCGCTGAGCTGTCCCAATTGACGTTGACCGGCGGCTGATAAACATGCTACTCATTTCCTGAACCATATTCAGGAAATGAGCGGTGCGGCGACGTCGTCGGCATCGTGCGGGAGCATATCAGTGAGGCGGTCGACGATGAGTGGTCTATGCGATGGGCGAGTGGTTGTCGTCACCGGAGCCGGCCGGGGGATCGGTCGTGGCGAAGCGCTCGAATTCGGCCAGGCACGGAGCAAGAGTCGTCGTCAACGACTACGGAGGCGACGTGTCCGGCAACGGTTCGTCGACCTCTGCAGCCGAGCAAGTTGCCGAAGAGATTCGCGCCATGGGTGCAGAGGCGATCGCCAACCACGAAGACGTCTCGGACTGGGACGGTGCGGGCCGCATGATTCAAACCACCATAGATTCATTCGGAACGCTCGATACCCTGGTGAACAACGCGGGAATCCTCCGTGACCGCATGCTGGTCAACATGTCGATCGACGAATGGGACGCCGTGGTCAGAGTGCACCTGCGCGGAACCTTCTGCCCGCTACGCCACGCGGCTGCGTTCTGGCGCGACCAGTCCAAGGCGGGCAATGCCATCGACGCGCGCGTAATCAACACCGCCTCGGCTTCCGGACTGTACGGCAACGTCGGACAGGCCAACTACGGGGCGGCCAAAGCAGGCATCGCGTCGCTCACCGTGATTGCGTCCAAGGAACTCGGACGATATGGCGTAAAGGTGAATTGCATCGCTCCGACGGGGCTCACCCGGATGACCGAGGACAGGCCATTCACCGAGAAGGCGCGTCGGGTGCGCGAGGCCGACCCGGAGGCCTACGTCGACATCGCCCCGGAGAACATCGGCCCGTTGGTGGCCTGGCTGGGCTGCCGCGAGGCCGGGGATATCACCGGCCGGGTCTTCAACATCCGCGGCGGACACCTCAGCGTGGCGCAGCCATGGGACATCGGCCCCACCGAGGAGCGTGAGGGCCCCTGGCACGCCGAGGAGTTCACTACCCTCATCCCAGAGCTGCTGGCTCAGGCGCGGGGCAACTATGACCTCGAGGGCTCAAAGTCGACCACGAGCCGAGCGACGGTGGCCTGACAACAATGCTGAATCTGCAAGCCGTCGGCCAGACCAGCGAGTCCGCTGCCTACTCCTGGACCGACCGTGACGTGCTTATGTATGCGCTCGCGGTGGGTGCAAGCCAGGACGATCCGCTCTCCGAGTTGCAGTTCACCACGGAGAACACCACCGATGTCGTACTCGAGGTATTGCCGACCTTCGCGTCGCTGGTAGCGCAGCAAGCGGCGAACCGGCCGTCACTTGGCGACTTCGCACCGGGAATGGCGGTCCATGCCGGCGAGTACTTCGTTCAGCACCGCCCGCTGCCATCCGAAGCGACGGTGGTGGCCTCCACCACCATCACTGGCATGTACGACAAGGGCTCGGGTGCACTGGTCACCATCGACAACGTCGTGGCCGATGCCACGACCGGGGAAAAGTTCGTCACCACGACGAGCAACGCCTTCATCAAGGGCGAGGGCGGATTCGGCGGTGATCGCGGGCCGTCCGCGGCGCTGTCGAACCCCGACCGCCCTGCCGACACCGTGCTCACCTACCGGACGCGCCCCGAGCAGGCACTGCTCTATCGATTGATGGGTGACCGCAATCCACTGCATTCGGATCCTGCGCTCGCCCGCAAGCGCGGTTCCGAGCGGCCCACGCTGCATGGTTTGTGCACGTGGGGGTTCGTCGGCCGCGCAATCTTGCACGGCGCCTGCAACGGGGAGACGCGACGGCTGGCGTCGATGTCCGGGCGGTTCACCAAACCGGTCGTACCAGGTGATGAACTGACCGTCGAGATATGGAACGTCTGCCCCGCCGAGGTGGTCTACCGCGCCACGACTGCCCCAGACAACGTCGTTCTTGCCGGTGGCGCCAACATCACCCACTGACTTCAACCCCGCGACATTCGGCCGGGGCCTGCGCCGAGTCGGTTGCGCTGGAAGAGATTTGGTGCCGGCTGGCGCGCTCAGCGGCCCGTGTAGCGGGGGGGTCGCTTCTCCACGAAGGCCCGGGTCGCCTCCGCGTGGTCGGCAGACGACATGGTGACTGCCTCCATCAGCAGCGAGGTCTCCAGCAAGAAGTCGGCCCGTTCTCGCGTGATCTTGTTCAGCACCGACTTCGTGAACTCGAGGGCCAGAGTGGGGCCGTCGGCGAGGCTGTTAGCCAGGGTGTGCGCTGCCGCGTCGAGCTCGGCGGCGGGCGCCGTCTCCTGGATCAGGCCCAACCGCAGCGCTTCGGTGCCGGAGAGTCGCTTGCCGGTCATCAGGTAGTACTTTGCGGTGTTCAACGGAAGGAGCAGCGGCCACAGCAGGGTGCCACCGTCGGCTGGCACCATCCCGATGCTGATGTGCGAGTCACCGAATACCGCGTCTTCGGCGGCGATCACCATGTCAGAGCACAGTGCCAACGTGGCGCCGAGTCCCATGGCGTAGCCGTGCACCGCGCACACCAGCGGTTGGCGGAGATTGATCAGGCTGTCGACGATGTTCCGTCCGTCTGCGAGCAGCGTCTTCGCCTTTTCTACGGGGCCGAAGTTCTCCTCTTCGCCGCTCGCCGCGCCCGCCATCCATTTGACGTCACCTCCCGCGCAGAAGGCCCGGCCGTTGCCGCGCAGCAGCACGGCACCCACCGAGGTGTCCTTGGAAACGAGCGGGAAGAGTTGCTGAAGCTCGTCGTGCATCGGCCCATTGATCGCGTTCAGTGCGTCCGGCCGGTTCAGCGACACCACCAGCAGCTTGTCTTCCTGCGTGATCTCCAGCAACTCGAATCCGCTGTAATTAGGTTGCACTGCATCGCCTTTCGGTACGCGGGTCGAGGCGCTAGCGCGCCGGATCCTTATCATCCTTGGTGATCTTGTTCATCAGTGTCGCCCGCGCGGCCGCTCTATCAGGGTCGGCGATCGCAAGGGATTGCAGTTCGTTCTCCACTTCGAGTTGCTCGGCAAGGCTGGCCCGGTATGCGTGCGCCAGGGCCCGTTTGGTCAGCCCGAGAGCGGTACTGGGCAATTCGACTAACCGCCGCGCCCGCTCGATCGCAGCTTCGAGCAGTTCGGCGGGTTCCATCACCTGATTGACCAAACCGTGTTGCAACGCCTCGCTGGCCGTCCAGGCGACACCGCCGGTCAGCCATTCGAACGCCCGGGTGTACCCCAGCGTCCGCACGGCGAAGTACGTCACGCCCATGTCGGGGATGAGGCCCGCCCCGGCGAACGATGGGACGAACTTCGCAACCGATGAGGCGATGCGCACGTCTGCCGCCAGGGCAATCCCGAGTCCGGCACCCGCGACGGCGCCGTTGACGGCCGCGACGACCGGTTTGGGAAGCGAGGCGAGCGCAAGCAGGCCCGGGTTGTAGTTGTACCTGAGGTATTGCGAGGGCGGTGGGGGTGGCGCGCTGCCGGGCAGCGTGTCGTCACGCAGATCCGCGCCGGCGCAAAATCCGCGGCCGGCACCCGTCACGATCACCGCCCGCACGGTTGTCCTCGGCCGCCTCAGCCCACGCGCCCGCCAAGGCGACGTGCATGGACGCGTCGATCGCGTTGAGCCGTTCAGGACGGTTCAGAGTGACGATGAGGATCGAGCCTTCGCGCTCCACCAACACGGAAGCCACGTCAGGCTCCTCCAAGTGCGCCTTGGTACTGAACGATCTTCACGATCTTCAGTGCCTTGATTAGCATTGCTCGCACACCGCAGTCAAGTAGCGGCTTCTTCTCGTACTCGACGGCCACGGTGTTCGGCGTGGTCTAGGCTGAACAACATTCAGTATAACCGCTTACGCAATTTGGGAGACAGATGGCCCCGTCAGAACCCGGACGGACGCCCGCGGCAACGTACGAGAAGAACCTTGCTGCGGGACGATTGACGTATCAGCGCTGCGACGAATGCTTGAGCGCCGTGTTCTACCCGCGGTTGGCCTGCCCGGCGTGCGGTGGCATCGACTTGAGTTGGCAAGACAGCGCCGGACAGGGGGTCGTGTACTCCCTGTCCGCGATCCCGCAGAAGGATTCGCCGGATCACGTCGTGTGCCTGGTCGACCTCGACGAGGGGTTCCGGATGATGAGCACCATCTCACCCGAGGCCGGCGTGGAGTGCGCGATCGGCTCACGTGTCAGCGCCGTGATCGAGCCCGGCGGACAAGCCGATGCCGAGCGACCGCGCGTCGTCTTCTTCGCGTCGGAAACGCACCTGCCGATCACGGGAAGCGCGCGATGAGCGAGCTAGCCCTTCGCGGGCGAGCTGCCATCGTCGGTGTCGCGGAGTCGGATCTCGGCGACGTCGGTCCGGACCGCTACGCGATCGAGCTGGCTGCCCAAGCGTCGCTGCGAGCGCTCGAGGAGGCGGGGCTTCGGACCACCGACGTGGACGGGTTGTTCTCCGTCGTACAAGGCCATCTGATGTCGACGATGGACGTCGGTGAATACCTCGGCATTCGTCCGCGCTACACCGACACGACGATGACGGGCGGCAGCGCGTTCGTTGCGCACTTACACCATGCCGCGTCTGGCGGTCGCTGCGGGATGTTGCGAGGTTGCGCTGATCACTTACGGGTCGGCCCCGCGCGCCGAAGCAGCACGCAAGCAGCGCTCCTCCTATGCGCCGGAACTACCGAATTATGAACTGGTACACAAACCCCGCAGTCCGGTCACCGGCTACGCACTGGCCACCGCGCGGCACATGCACGAGTTCGGCACCACTACCGACCAACTCGCAGAGGTGGCGGTCGCGGCGCGGCGGTGGGCGGCGCTGAACCCCAAGGCTTTCGTGCGCGGCGAACTCACTCTCGACGACGTGCGGGCCAGCAGGGTCATTTCGTCGCCGCTGCGAAAGTTGGACTGTTGCCTCGTCACCGACGGCGGCGGCGCAGTCGTGGTGACTTCCGCAGAGCGGGCGCGTGACCTACGCACCACGCCCGCCTTCCTGCTTGGCGCGGGGGAAGCGCACTGGCACAAGTGGATATCGCAGATGCCAGACCTCACCACGACGGCGACGACCGACTCGGCGCATCGCGCCTTCGAGATGGCGGGCGTGACGCCGGCCGACGTGGACGTCGTCGAATTGTATGACGCGTTCACCATCAATCCCATCCTGTTCCTGGAGGACATGGGCTTCTGTGCGAAGGGCGAAGGTGGGGCGTTCGTCTCAGACGGACGCATAGGTCCCGGTGGAGAACTTCCGGTGAACACCAATGGCGGAGGGTTGTCCTACGGACATCCGGGGATGTACGGGATCTTCACGATCATCGAAGCCGTCCGCCAGCTGCGTGGTGAATGCGGCGATCGGCAAGTTCCCAGCGCCGACATCGCCGTAGCCCACGGGAACGGCGCGCAGCTGTCGAGTCAGGTGACGGCGATACTCGGTTCCGCCGCCACGGTGTGACCGCCGGTCAGGATCGTTCAGCTGATCAGCGCCCTCGGCGTCGGGTTGAGTGGGTGGGCCTCAGGCGTGCCGGTCGCATGCTCGATCATGTTGGCGAACACCGCCATGGCGAGTTCGACGACCTCGTCGGCTTCTTCGCGGGTCGCGCAGGATGCGACCGCTCGTGACGCGCCGCCGATGGCGCTCGACGCCATCTCGACGAGCACCATCGTCGCGCGGTCATGCTTCGACCGAGGGCCCCGCCGGGTCTCCAGCAGGCGCGCGTTCATGTTCAACCACTCGTGCATGACGGTACGACTGTCCGCGATGAACCCCGGGGGAGCGTCCAAGTCGTAAAAGAGCCGCACGATGTCGCGATTCTCCCAGCAGTTGGACACGTACGTCTGGGTGCCAGCCAGGAAGAGCAAGCGACCATCGGTGACGCCCGCGCTGCGCACCAACTTGATGGCCTCGTGTGCGCGCCGCCACTGACGGTTCTGGTAATCGTTCCAGACCGCGCGGTACAGGCCCTCCTTGTTGGTGAAGTGGTAGTAGATGAGCCCGACGCTTGTCTTGGCATCCTCGGCTACGTTGGCGACGCTGGTCCTCTGAAAACCGAAGCGGACGAAATGAATTCGGCCGACCTCGAGAATCGTACGGGCCAGACCGTCCAGTGCGGGCGCGTCGACGTGGGGAGTCGCGGGCCGATCTTCGGCCGAGTCGTCGCGCCCAGCGCTGTTGTCGTCCTTCGTTTGTGATGACTTAGCCAAACCGCTCTCTCCAAACTGAACCCGGTTCCCCACGCCGCAACTGACTGCACCCCACGTTAGCTGCGATGAAAGCCGGATACCAGCCGGGGCACAACGCCTGAACGAGATTCGGGATTGGGTCGTCGACATGCCGTCGAGCACGGTTATCACGCCAAGCCTGCCGCGCGCGCCTAAAGCAGGTTCTGCTCGAAAGCTGCCGGACAACCGCGGGGTCCTTACGTCCAGGTCTGCCGCCGGCGTGGTCGCGAGCGCGAACATGAGACATGCGAACATTTCCGCCGCCAAGAGCGTTGGGACGTCAGCGCGCTTTCCTCCTGTCGCGTTTGCGCGGTCGAAGTGTCGTGCCAGCACGTCAACGCAGCGGGCATGAGTCGGTGGGAGTACCGGTTATCAGCAAAAGCTGTGATCCATGCTGATCTTCGGCTGGAGACTTCCCTCGTATCTTTCTGCCTGGCATACGAACTCGCCAGCGCGGAAGCATTGCTCGGCGAATGTGGTTAGTGGAGGCGCCCTGCGCTAAGTCGTGCCCCGCCCGGCCTCGGAATACGCACACTTGATATGGCGGAAACACGTCCGATTCACGAAGGAGTGGCTATGGACTTTCGGTTCATCGTTTACCAAAACACCATGACGAGGGCTTGCGCCAGCCTGCCGCATTGATCACCGACGCATGCGATTCCGTCCACTTCGGTCCCGCCTGACGTTGATGTGGGCTTGTGACCGGATTGTCGCCGCGGATGCGCCCCATTCGCCGGCGTGGTGGGCACCCGATTGACGCGAGCACGTCGCTGATTGACATTGAGTGCACTCAACTAATAGCCTCGTCGAGAAAGCGAGGAACGGGAATGACGACGTGACAGGGTCGCGGGTCGATGCCGGGTACGAGCATCTTGGCGGCACTGCTACCGCTGGCGGAACGGCGATTATCGGCGCCTCGGAACGTACTTTGTGGTCCTACTGGTTAGTGCAAAACCTGCGTGCGCGCGACTCCGCGGCGCCCATTTGGATCGTGAACCCGCAGCAGGATTCAGTATACGGAATTGAATGCCTCGGGAGTGTGGCGGAGATCCCGGAGGTGCCGCGCGTCGGGGTCGTCGTGCTCCGTGCCGACCGATGTGTTTCTGCGGTTCGTGAACTGGCCGCAATGGGAACCAGGGACATCGTCGTCGTCTCGTCCGGGTTCCGCGAAGTTGGCACGCCCGCGAGTTTCACCCTGGAGCGAGAACTGGTGCGGGCGGTGGAGGGAACGGGGTCCCGCTTGATCGGCCCCAACTGCGTTGGTTTCGCCGACTATGCGCATGCGGTGTGTGCGATCTCCGAGCCGATCCCCGATACGACGGTGGGGCCGGTGTCGATCGTCAGCCAGAGCGGTGGCCTGCTCGCCTCCTGCATGGGCGTGGTAGCCGCGCAGCATGTCGGCGTCGACAAGTGCTATTCGATCGGGAATGGTGCCGCGTTCGGTGTCGCCGACGCCATCGGCGAACTCGCCGCCAACGCCACGACGCAGATCATCTGCTGTGTGTTGGAGTCGATGGGCGATCCGACTGCGTTCGAATCAGCCGCCCGAATCGCCCGTGACCGGGGTAAGCACGTCGTCGTCGTCAAGGTCGGCCGCTCGGCCAACGCGCGTGAAGTCGCCGTATCTCATACCGGCGCGGTCGTGGGCGACGACGCGGTGGTCGACGCGTGGCTCCGACGGGTCGGTGTCTACCGGGCCAACTCGGTTACCGAAGCCGGCGTCGTGGTCGCTTTGCTGCACCGCTTCGGCGCGCCCGACCCGTCTCGAGGGGTGTTCATCGCGACTGGATCCGGCGGTGGCTGTGGGGTAGCTGCGGACATCGCCGATCTCGCTGGCGTCCGGCTGGCCACCCTCGATGCCCGCACCGTGGCGAGCTTGCGGTCGATGCTTCCGCACGGCGCATTCGTGGGCAATCCGCTGGACGTGACGGGTGCGGCCACCGATGACGACGGTCTGACGATCTATGACCACGTCATGCGAGACCCGAACGTCGGGCTGGTGCTGCAGCCGTTCACGATCCCTTGGCCCGATGAGTCGGCGGGGCGACGCTGGCATCGGGAGAGCTTCGGGGCGATCACGACTGCGGCCGAGGCGGCTCAGACTCCACTGGTCTCGGTCAGCTTCTACCCGCAGCCGCGCACTGAGTGGGTCGACGGCCACAGCCGCGGACAGGTGCTCGTCCAGGACGACTTGGAAGTGACCATCGCTGCACTCGGAGTGCTCTACCCGCGCGCCGCCGGCACGTCGACTGGCGGTGGGTCGTTGGGAGGAAACAGCGAGCCGGCAACGGTGATGTCCGAGTTGCCCGGCCGGGAGTTGCTGTCCGGCTTGGGTTTCAGCGTTGTCCCAGGCGGCTGGGCGCCGGACGAAGACGGAGTGATCGAGTTGGCAGCCACCCTTGAGGGTCCCTGGGTCGTCAAGGTCGCGTCTGACACGATCGAACACAAGGGACGCGTCGGGGGCGTCAAGATCGGGCTCGTCGACGACGACGCGTTGCGTAGCGCCGCGCGCGACATCGCGGCCGGTCTCGCTGCCCACCACTGCGAGGATCAGGCCGACGGTTACCTCGTTCAGCAGATGGTGTTCGGACCGGAGATCCTCGTCGGCCTGCTCTCCGACCCGGACGGGCGGCGCTCGCTCAACCTTGGTGTCGGAGGCTGGGCGGCGGAAGCGTATCGCGACATCGCCACGTTGCTGCTGCCGCTCAGCCCCGATGAACTCGATGAAACGTTGCAGCACAGCGCGTTCGGACGACTGCTGTCCGAGTCGCATCGAGTTGGGCTGCGCGCCATGGTGCTGGGGCTGGCCGAGAGTTTCTCCAACGGAGTGCTGAACCGCTTCGACACCGTCGAGATCAATCCAGTAATCCTGACCGGCCGCGGCCCGCTAATCGCCGACGCGTTGCTGATTGTCAGCTAGACCACGATGGGAGTTGCCTTGACCGATTTGCCGGCCTACGACGAACTCACTTTGATACCTGAACTCGGGTCGCGTCACGCCTGGGGGGTGTTCGGCGCCGACGACACCATTGGGCGACTGAACCTGCTGACACCTCGCACGTTGGTGGCGGCCGCCCGTGAAATTCAACGGGGGGACACGTTCAACCTGACCATGCCGCTCAACGAGCCGAACCCGCCGTGGAGCAAGTCCCGCGAACAGTACCGGCACACGGTGTTTTCCCCCAACCGCAACAGCCAGGACGACTACGTCGACAACTTCTATCTACAGGGTTCATCGCAGTGGGATTCCTTGCGCCACATCCGCGCCCGTGAGTTCGGGTTCTACAACGGAGTAGGTGCCGAGGACGACGCCAAACTCGGCATCGACAATTGGGCGCAACGCGGAGTAATCGGCCGCGGCGTGGTCGTCGACGTCGCCGAGCATTGCGCCCGGACCAGTCAGCGATTGGGACCCGCGCGCCGGAACCCGCATCACGGTCGACCTGATCGAAGAGACCCTCGCCGCCCAGAAGGTCACCGTCGGCGCGGGCGACATCATGTTGCTTCGTACCGGGTTCGTTGGCGCCTACCTGAACTCCGATGCCGAAGGCCGAGCATCGTTCTCCGAACAACGACACTCGAGTGGACTGATCGCCACCGAGGGCATGGCTCGTTACCTCTGGGATGCAGGATGGGCGGCCGTCGTCACCGACAACCCCGCGGTCGAAGCGGTGCCCGGGTCGGCAGAAGACGGCTACCTGCACCGCAGACTCATCCCACTGCTCGGCTTCCCGCTGGGCGAACTGTTCGATCTCGATGCGCTGGCCGCGGATTGCCGCGCCGATGGACGGTACAGCTGCTTCTTCGTGGGCGTCCCGCTGAATCTGCCCGGAGGCGTCGGTTCACCCGCCAATTCCATTGCGATCAAGTAATCGTCGAAGACCTCGAGTAAGGACTAGGACATTGTCATTGGTGGACATCGACCGCGACGGCGCGGTGGCCTGGCTTACGTTGAACCGGCCGGAAAAGTTGAACGCGTTCAACGCCGACATGTTGAGCCAGTTCGACGAGCGGCTGAACGAATTGGAGGGCGACCGCACGGTGAACTGCGTGGTGCTGCGCGGAACCGGGCGGGCCTTCTGCGTCGGCTACGACGTGTCCAAGGTCGGCAACTACACCGAAGAGCACGAGACGATCTACACCGATTGGGTTCGGTTGCGCAACAAGCTGTCTGCGTGGTTGCGCGTGTGGGAGTTTCCGAAGCCCATCATCGGGTCGGTGCACGGGTTCTGCATGGGCGCGGGTACCACGCTGGCGGTCATGACGGACATCACCTTCGTGGCCGAGGATGCGGTGATCGGCTGGCCGACGATGCCGCTCGGTGGTGGGATGTTGGGTCCCATCAGCTGCTGGTTCGTCGGACCGAAGAAGGCCAAGGAGATGTCCTTCGTCGCAGGCAGCCAGATGACCGGAGCCGAGGCGGTCGAATGGGGCTGGGCGAACCAGGCGGTGCCGTCGGCCAACCTCGAGGCGACGGTGGGTCGGTTCGCCAACCAGGTGGCCAAGACTCCGCTGGACCTGCTCGTCCTGAAGAAACAGGCCATCAACCGAGTATTCGACCTCCAAGGCTTCAGCAAGTCGGTGATGTTCGGTGCCGAGTTCGATGCGATCTCCCATGCCGCCCCAGCCGTGCAGGCACTTTCTGCGAAGGTTCGTGAGATGGGGGTCAAGGACGCCGTTGCATGGTTCCGTGATGCCGAGCCGGGTTCGGTCGGATGACCGCGACGGTTCCCGGAACGGCCACGTGGCCGGATCCCATTGATGAGTGGCGAGATAGCACGCGGGAATTCTTCACGCGGTACAGCTCGCTGGACCGGGTCCGAGAGCTCTTCGCCACGGATTCGGGTTTTGATGAGGAAGTGTGGCAGCGCGCGGCTGCCGAAGTCGGTCACGTGGGCTTGCTGATCCCGGAGGAGTTCGGTGGTCTCGGGCGCCGCCTTGACGGAGCTGGCCGTGGTCGCCGAGGAAGCTGGCCGGGCGCTATATGGCGGACCATTGCTGTCGACCGCGTTCCTGGCAACCCCGCTCCTGTTGGAGACACCGGAGTCGGACGAGCGTAATGCGCTCTTGCGCAGCATCGCCGCGGGGCGACCGGTGACGGCTGCCGTTGCGACGGATGACACCGGGCGCCTTCAGGCGCCCGTCACGGCGGAACGGCATGGGGCCGGATGGACGCTCGACGGAGTGGTCGCACCCGTCGTGGACGCCGGCGTGGCCGACGTGGTGTTGGTGCCGGCGTTGGCCGACGGCGCCCTGGCGTTGTTCGCCGTCCGCACCGGCGGAGGTGACGCTCCGCGCACTCGAGTCCATCGACCTGACCCGGCGACTGTACGAGGTCACGTTCAATCAGGTTGCCGCGCAGCCCTTGTCGCTGAGCGACGCGGACGCGGTGCATCGTTACGAGCGTGCGATGGACGTGGTGCGGACGTTGGTGGCCGCCGAGCAGGTCGGCGGCGCAGCCCGTTCCCTGGAACTGCTGGTGGATTACACCGGTGACCGCGTGCAGTTCGACCGACCGATCGCCTCGTTCCAAGTCGTCAAGCACGATGCCGCCGATCTATTGGCGGACGTCACGTCGGCAAGGGCGGCGCTGGCGGAGGCGATCCGACGAATCGTGATCCGCGACGACCAGGCTGGGCACTACGCGGCACTGGCCAAGGCCGTTGCGGGCCGTGCGTTCCTCGTCGGTGGCTGAGAAGTGCATCCAGTACCACGGGGGCATCGGCTTCACCTGGGAGTGCGATGCGCACCTCTTCTACCGCCGCGCGGTGGGGACCGAGACCATGGCAGGTGATTCCGCAGCGATGAGGCGGCGGATTGCGCTCGATCTCGACGTCGGCGGCGACGGGCGCGGGCGCCGCGCCGCGCGGGTGGGCACTAGTCGACACTATTGCGAGCACCAATACCTCCGAGTACGACGCGGTTCGAACGCAAGCCGCAGACTGGCTGCGGACGAACTGGAATCCTGAGCTGACGACGCGGGAGTGGTGGGCGCGCTTGGCCGAGGCCGGTTGGTCGCTGCCCCAGTGGCCGGCTGAATGGGGCGGTCGGGATCTGCCAGGCCCACTGCTGCCCGCCGTCCACGATGCATTCGCAGAGGTCGGTGCGCTCTGGCCACCGTGGAGTCCGGGGCAGCACCTCGCCGGTCCGACGGTGATCCACCATGGCAGCCAGGCGCAGAAGGAACTGTTGCTTCCCGCTTTGGTTACCGGCGAGCACTTCTGGGCGCAGTTGTTCTCCGAGCCGGGCGCAGGATCCGATTTGGCGTCGCTGCGAACGCGGGCCGTCAAGCAACCCGATGGCGGCTGGTTGGTCAACGGGCAGAAGGTGTGGACGACAGGTGCCACCCACGCCGAACGAGGCTTTCTGTTGGCGCGAACCGATCCGTCCGCGCCCAAGCATCGCGGTTTGTCCTACTTCGTTCTCGACATGGACACCCCTGGGCTCGACGTTCGTCCGATCAAGCAGATCAACGGAAACGCCGAGTTTTGCGAGGTGTTCCTCACCGACGTCTACATTCCGCCGGACCGGCTGATCGGGGAGGAGAACGGTGGCTGGAAGGTGTCTCTGACCTCGCTGGGCTTCGAGCGGATGGCGGCACCGCCGGTGCGTGTGCCTGCAGGTGCGTTCGGCGGGCTCCTCGACCTGCCCGCTGGGGAGGCGGCACGGCGGGCGACCAGTCCGCACCGCGATCTGCTGGACTTCCAGATCTCGTATGAGCTTTTCCGTGATGCCTACCGAAGCAGTGGCACCGCGGCCGATCCGGTGCTCGAAGACGAACTGGTCCGCCTCTACGTCGACACCGAACTGGACCAGTTGGTGGGCGGCATGATCAGCCCTGGACCGGGGATGACGGCCGCCTCGGCGGGATCGATTTCGAAGCTCGTCAGCCAACGCCTCGCGATTCGGCTACGCAGTCTGGCATGGCGAATCGGAGGTGCCGGCGCGGCGCTCGCTGGATCCGACGCCCCCGCGGCCGGGGCCATCGAGTTCATGGCGCTGACCAGCTACACCGAAAACATCGCCGGTGGGACCGAACAGATCCAGCGCAACATCATCGCCGAGCGCGTGCTCGGAATGCCAAGGGAGCCAAGGCCATGAGTGAACAGAGTGCCCCGATGGCGGCAGACGATTCGATTGTCGTTTCCTACGACGACCGTGTCATGACCATCCTGCTCAACCGCCCGGAGAAGCTCAACGCCTACGCCGCAGAAATGCGGCCCAGGCTGATCGAGGCCGTCAGGGAGGGCGACGAGAGCGACGACGTCGGCTGCATCGTCATCAAGGGTGCGGGTCGGGCGTTTTGTACTGGTTCGGATCTGTCGGCCGATGTCAAGCCGGGACACAAGCACTACGAAAACGCCTACGACGCCTCCATCAAGGACGACATCCGGTCGCTCCAGAAGGGTGAGGGCAGCGGGTCGGCGGTGTTCTTCGGCTCGCAGACGCCGATCATCGCGCAGGTGCACGGCTGGTGTCTGGCGGGCGGGCTGGAGATCGCGATGAAGTGCGACTTCATCGTGTGCAGCGATGACGCGAAGTTCGGCTACCCGATCGTGCGCAACATGGCCTCCCCGCCTAGCCACATGTTCACCTACCTCATGGGAACGCAGTGGACCCGGTTTCTGCTCTACACGGGAGACCACATCGACGGTCCGACGGCGGCACGGGTGGGGCTGGCCTTGAAGTCGGTGCCGTTGGAAGACCTCGACGAGGCGGTCAGGGAACTGGCCCACCGGATCGCGACCGTACCGCCGGAACTGCTCGCCGTCCACAAGCGAATCTGTGAGAAGGCGCTCGACGCGATGGGTCGGCCGTTGCTCCAGGAGTTGGCGATCGAGGCGAACGCGATGGCACACAAGACGACGGTGATGCGTGACTTCTACGCCATCGGCAAGGAGCAGGGCTATAAGGCCGCCCTGGAACACATCAACAAGCCCTACACGAAGGAGCGGTCGAAGTGACCACCGCGGTCCAGGTGCGTCGGTGACCGACGGCGCAGGACCCTTGTCGGGTTATGTCGTCATCGACTTCACCCAGATTCTGGCCGGGCCGTACTGCACCCAGTTACTCGCCGACGCCGGCGCGACGGTCATCAAGGTCGAGCCGCCCGGCGGAGAGTTCTCTCGCGTGCGGGGACACAAGCGGCGCAACGCAACCGGCGGCGTGCTGAGTTCGTATTCCGCGGCGGTCAACCGTGGCAAGCGCAGCATCTGCCTCGATCTGAAGAACCCCGACCGGGCTCGACTTGGCGCTCAAGCTCATCGACCGGGCCGACGTGGTGATCGAGAACTTCGCGCCCGGCGCGTTCCACCGACTCGGAATCGACTTCGACGACCTGCGTCCGACCGGCCCGCACTGGTTACGTGCTCGATCAGCTTGTTCGGCGGTTTCGGTTCGGCCAAGGAACTCGCGAAGCGCAAGGGCTTGGCGATCGTCGCCGAATCCGAGAGTAGCTTCGGCAGCATGCAGCGTCACCCGGACGGCACCCCGGTCCGACTTGGGACTGGCACTCGGCGACATGGCCTCGGCAAACGCGGCTTACGCCGCGATCGTCACGGCGCTGCTGGCGCGGGAGCGAACGGGATGGGACGTCACCTCGACATCGCGATGGTGAAGGTGTTGCTGGCGCTGAACTCGACGGCGGTGACCGGCGAGCAGATGGAGTCGCACGAATTGCGTACGGCCGGATACGGCATCTTCCCGGCATCCGATGGCTATGTCGCCATCGGGGTCAATTCAGACAACCTGTTCGGCAAGCTGGCCACGCTCATGGGTCAATCGTGGATGATGGCGGACGAGCGCTACGCAGCACTACGTCGAGCGGGATCAGCGCGCGGCGGAGGTCAATGCCATCGTCACGTCGTGGACGTCGAGCAGGCCGGCGCGTCAGGTGGTCGACGAGTTGACCAGTGTCGGAGTGCCCGGCGGTGTCGTCGCAACTCCCCGCGACGTCCTCGATAGCGACATGGTCCGAGGAGCTGAGATACCTGATCGAGGTCGGTGACGGACTTGGCGGCACGGTCACCGTCCCGGGCAATCCACTGGGGTACGAGCCGGCGGCCACGACGATACCGGCGCCTGGGGAACACACTGCCGTGATCGCCGACGAACTCCTCGGGCTAAGCGCCGACGAGTTGGAGGCGCACCGACTCGCCGGCGCTTTCGGCGTCACTTGACCAAGGCGCCGGCGTCCACGGGCAGCGTCACGCCGGTGATGTAGCGCGACTCGTCGGACGCCAGGAATAGCACGGCGCTGCTGATGTTCTCGGCTTCGAGCCACCGGATGGGCAGCAGATTCATCGACAGTCCTCGCTCGCCCGAACCCAGCTCGGGCTCCTCCCCGGAAAGGGTACACTCAATTAGCATCACGACGATTGGTCACGACCCTCGAAAAGGAATGCGCTATGGGACGCGTAGCAGGCAAGGTCGCCTTCATCACCGGAGCCGGCCAAGGCCAGGGCCGCTGGCACGCGGTCCGGCTCGCCGAGGAGGGCGCTGACATCATCGCCACCGACATGTGCAAGCCGTACCCAGACTTCGTGCGATACAAGGCCGCGAGTGCCGAGGATCTCGACGAGACGCGCAAATTGGTCGAGAAGACCGGACGTCGGTGCATCACGGCCGTCGCCGACGTCCAGGATCGTGCGGCTCTGCAGAGTGCAGTCGACAAGGGGATCGCGGAGTTCGGTCGCCTTGACATCGTCTGCGCCAACGCCGGTGCGTTCACGCTGCACATGTCCTCGCTGGACATTCCGGATGAGGAGTTCGACTACGTCATCGCCACGAACCTCAAAGGGGTGTGGAACACGATTCAAGGCCACCGCTCCGACCATGATCAAGCTCGGCAACGGTGGTTCGATGATCTTGACGAGTTCGTCGGCGGGTATCCGTGGGCAGACCCACTATGCCCACTACGCAGCTTCCAAGCACGGCGTCGTCGGGCTGATGCGCACGTTCGCCAATGAACTCGGCGAGTACCGAATTCGCGTCAACACCATCCACCCGACGGGGGTGGCCAGTCCGGGTATGGGCAACGCCGAAGCAATGGACGAGATCTACAACTCGGGCCGGTACTTCATGTTAAGTGCGCTGAACACGTTGCCCGATCTCGACACCGATCCCGACGAGAGTTCACCCCGGTGCCGATGCTGCGCGAGATCGAGATCGCCAACGCGGTCGTATTCCTGGCGAGCGACGAAGCCCGCTACATCCATGGCGTCACACTGCCCATCGACGCCGGAAACACCAACACGCCCTAACGTGTTGCGATAGGGGCCGTAGCCGCTCGCGCTGCGGCCCCTTCCAGCCCACGCCAACGTCAGATGACTGCTTGCTCGGCGCGCTTCGTCACCGGCTCGGCGAGGCCCTGCTCGTCACAGATCTTCTGCAGTCGCTCGATGGTCTCTTCGAGCCCCTCGCCGATACGGGGTCCGGGCGTGAACGTCGGCGGGCAGGTGTCGCATTCCGTTCATCGTGCCCACTGTTTCGTAGGTCACCGTGCCGTCGGGATCGCAGACGAAGTCGGGCATTCGGTCCAGCACCGCCAGCAGCATACGCTTGTACATCATCCTGCCCATGTTGGAGCCGATGCATCGATGCACACCGAGCCCGAAGCTGTGGTGGCGATTGGCCTTTCGCGCCAGATCGATCTCGTTCGGGTTCGGAAACAACTTCGGGTCCCGGTTGGCCATCGCCCAGGACAGCCACAACCGGTCGCCCTCCTTGAACGTCACGTCACCGAAAGCGAAGTCGGCGCTGATGGTCCGACCGTCACCAGGAGCGGGGTGTAGAACCGAAGGAACTCCTCGGTAGCGGAGTCCACCGAGCGCGTCGCGTTCCCTGCTGAGTCGCTCGCGCTGGTCGGGGTGCTGTGAAAGCCATTCCAGCGAATGCGAAGTGAGCGACGTGGTCGTGTCGAATCCACCGCCGATCAGCAGTGACATGGCACCGATGACGTCCACGTCCTCCGGCTGGTTGCCTTCGATCTCGGCGGTGATGACGGCATTGATCAGGCCGGGCCGCGGATTCTTGCGGATCTCGGCGACCCAGCCCGCGAGATGGCCCAGCATGACGTTGGTCATCTCGATGACCCGGTCCATCTCGGGGGTCTCCGGCGGCGTGTACGCCACCGCGTGCATGGGCTCGTTGTAGATGTTCCAGTCGGCCAGCGGCAGGCCCAGCATGGCCATGGTCTGGATCGCCGGAACGATGTTGCTGAGTTCCTCGACGAAATCGATTGTGCCCGTTTCGATTCGCTCGTTGAGCGTGGCCCGTACCAGGTCGTCGGCGAACGGGATCCAGCGTTGCACGGCAGCGGGCGACATGTACGGATTCAAGCGCCTGCCGGTAGTGCCGCTGTGCCGGAGGGTCCATCTCCAGGAACCCCATCTGGTACTGGTGGGTGGCCGGTATCGAGATGCCCTTGTAGCCCCGACGCTTGTCTTCCACGTCGTGGTCGCTGGAGAGTGCCTCGGCATTTCGGGCGATGCCGAAGACTTCTTCGGCGCCGCTGGCCACCCAGTGGCCGCCGTAGGTCTCACTCCAGGCGATCGGGCACCGTTGCTGCATCTCCTCGGTGATGTGCTCGAACTCGTCCTTGTAGGTGGGAGCGTGACGGTCGTAGTCGTACCGCAGGCGTGCCTTGCAGGCCGCGCGATCGGCGTCGGCCTCGGGGCTCGACGGTTGCATGCTGGCCAACGTTGAGATCTCCTCGATCAAGAAAGGACGATTGCCTGTTCAGGGCAGGAGTGCGCAGCTTCTCGCGCCGCGTCCTCCTGGTCGGCGGGAACGTGATCCACCACGGCGGTCGCGTGGCCATCGACGTCGTCGAGCTCGAAGAGTTCCGGTGCTCTCATGGCGCACAATGTGTGTCCCTGGCATCGGTTCGGATCGACCTCCACGTGCATCGTTGCCCTTTCGCGCGCGGCTGAAACGCTACGGATGTTGAAGGGGCGGGCTCCGCCACCGCAATAGAGTGTACTCTACACGGCATCGTCTGCCGAGAGTCGCGGAGTCGGTGATGGTGACGTTCGATGCGCTCGGCAGCATTCGTTGCCGGGTCGGTGAGGGGCCGGTCTGGGTGGCCGTCGGACGATGAACTTTGGTGGGTCGACCTGCCGAAGGGAACCTGGTACCGCCAGAACTGGCAGACGGGCGTCGCGACCGAACGTCACCTCGGCGACCGGGTCAGCGTGGTCGTGCCCGGCATTGGCGCACGGCACATCGCGGCGATCGGCAAGCGCCTGACCGCACTGGAGTCCAGCGGGCCGGTGCACGTCGCCTTCGTCGAACCGGCCGAGCTGGAGACCTTCGTCAACGACGGCAAGACCGGAGCGGACGGACGCCTCTACTTCGGTACCTTCGATCGCCTCAGGCGCGACGGAGTGTGCGGACTCTACCGACTCGATGTCGGTGGTCTGGTCTCGCGTATTGCCGATGACCTGGTGATAGGCAATGGCATCGGCTGGTCGCCGGCGGGTGACACGATGTACGTCGTCGACAGCCATCGCCGCCACGTCCTGGCGTTCGACTTCGACGAAGAGCGTGGAACAGTCTCTCGGCGGCGAGTTTTCGTCGATATCCCAGAGCGCGACGGCATGCCGGACGGACTCACCGTGGACGCGGACGGCCACCTATGGGTGGCCCTCTACGGCGGTAGCGCGGTGCACCGCTATGCGGCAGACGGTCGCCTGCTTGCGCGGATCGCGACACCGGTTGCCTATCCCACCTCGTGTGCCTTTGCGGGCGGAGACCTCGGCACCCTCGTGGTGACGACGAGTTTCGCGCGCATTGCCGACGCCGGCGGGCCGCTGGGTCCGCTGGACGGAGCGGTGCTGGTGGCCGATGTGGATGCCGTCGGGTTGGCGTCGAATGTCTTCGGAACCACTGCATGATTCGGTTCGAGCGCACGGGGCTCACTTGACTTGCTCGAACCCGCGTGATAGCAAAACTGAACGTGATTCAGTCAGTGGCGTCTCGCTGGCGCCTCATCAATCAGAACACCAGCGAACGCGACTTGGAGCGTCCACCAGATGACAGATCAACTTGTTGCAAACAGCGCGGATCTCGCGGAAGTCGCCGACGACTGGATCGGACGCCTTCAGTGCCTGCTGAACGCAGGCGATGCCGACGGCGTCGCAGGTTTGTTCGTCGAAGAGTGCGGTTGGCGCGACCTCGTGGCGATCGACTGGACCATCTCCACGGTGCGTCACCGCTCGGGGATCACCGATCTACTCCGGCGCCGACTCGATCGCGTCGGTCCTGTAGCGGTAGAGCGTGAGCCCGATCGCCAACCCGCCCGAAGTGTCCGAGCGGGGACCGAGTGCATCGAATGCTTCCTGCAGGTGCGAACCCGCTTCGGTTCCGGTCGCGGCGTCGTTAGGTTGGTGCCCGACCCCGAGCGGGCGGGTGGATACCTGGCTTGGACGCTGTCGACGGCGCTGCAGACATTGACCGGTTTCGAGGAGATCAATGGTCACCGCCGACCCAGCGGGTATGAGTGCGAGCTCGAGGTGCCGGGGTCCAACTGGCTCGACTACCGCATTCGATCGGCGGCTTACACGGACCACGACCCCGACGTTTTGATCGTCGGTGGCGGGCAAGCGGGCCTCGGGCTCGCCGCGCGCCTGGTGCAGCTGCAGGTGGACTCGCTGGTCATCGACAAGTGGCCGCGGATCGGGGACAACTGGCGTCAGCGGTACCACACCCTGCACCTGCACAACGAAACGTGGACCTGTCACCTGCCGTACATGAAGTTCCCCGATACCTGGCCGACCTACCTGCCAAAGGACAAGTTGGCCAATTGGTTTGAGTTCTACGTCGATTCGATGGACATCAATTACTGGGTGTGCACCGAGTTCGTGTCGGGCGAATACTCCGAACAGGACGGCCGGTGGACCGTCGTCGTCCGCCGCGATGGCATCGAGCGCACCATGCGACCGCGGCACGTGGTCATGGCCACCGGCGTCAGCGGCATCCCCTTCATCCCGGAAATCGACGGATTGGCAACGTTCAAGGGACGGGTGCTTCACACCAGCAGGTTCACTGGAGGCTCGGAGCTGGCGGGCATGAACGTTGCCATCGTAGGTACGGGCACCAGCGCTCACGATGTCGCCCAGGATCTCTTCACGCACGGCGCGAATGTCACTATGTTGCAACGGGGCTCGACGACGGTCGTGGATCTCGAGCCGGCATCCATCCTGCCGGCGAAGATCTACGAGGAGGGATGGCCGCTCGAAGACGTCGATCTGTTGGGCGTATCGACGCCGTACCCCTTCTCGCTCAAGTCTTCGCAGCTGATGACGGCTCAGATGCGGGAACTCGATCGCAAGCTCATCGCCGATCTGGAAAGGGCAGGATTTTCAACCGACTACGGCGATGACGACGCCGGCTTGCTCACGAAGTACCTGAAACGCGGTGGCGGCTATTACATCAACGTCGGCTGCTCCAATCTGATCATCGAAGGCAAGGTGGGAATCCGGCAATGGGATGACATCGCCGAGTTCACTGCGACGGGGATACGGTTCACCGACGGCACCTCGCTGGAACTTGACGCCATCGTGCTGGCCACCGGTTACCTGCCCATGCAGGCCGGGGTCGAACGGCACTTCGGTGTCGAGGTGGCGCAGCAGGTGGGTCCGGTGTGGGGGCTCAGCGAGGTAGGCGAGCTGAACAACACCTGGCGTCGCACGCCACACCCGGGGTTGTGGTTCGGCGCCGGAAGTCTTATGCACTGCCGCGTGCTGTCGCTCTACCTGGCGCTTCAGATCAAGGCCGCCCTGGAAGGGTTGATCGAACCCGAGCGCTTGCGCTGACACCACGGCCGACGACGCGGCGCAACTACGTGGAAGGACCCCGCCGTGCAATCCGTATTGACCGCCGAACAGGAGATGTTGCGCACCGCAACCAGACAGTTCCTCGCGAAGACGGCTCCCGTCGACCAGATGCGCGAGAACGTGCCCAGCGAACATGGATTCGACCTCGCATGGTGGGCGCGCGGGGCCGAGCTGGGTTGGACCGGTCTGCTGGCGGCACCCGAATTCGGTGGCGGAAGCATGACCGACGCGAAACTGGTGGACCTTGCCCTCGTTGCTCTCGAACTGGGTCGGGTGGTGGCACCTGGTCCGCTGGCGGCGACCAATGTGGTGGCCGGAACACTGTCGGACGCGGCGAACGCCGAGAATCACCGCGACTTGATCGAGGGTCTGGTGGCCGGGAGCAACGTCGCCAGCTGGGCGGTGTACGAGCCCGGCCGCGCCTGGGGCCCGTCGGCCATCGCCATGCGGGCGGAGCGCGTCGAGGGCCGCTTCCGCCTCACGGGGGTCAAGGATCGCGTCGAAAGCGGTGATCAAGCCGACCACTTTCTCGTCACGGCCCGCACCGACGACGGGCTAGCGCAATTCGTGGTCGCCGCCAACCATCCCGGGGTCAGGATCGCGCCTGACTACAGCCTCGATCCGGTTCGTCGCTTCGCGACGGTGGCCTTCGAGGACGTGCAAGTCGACGAGGAGGCCCGTGTCGAGGCCGCGACGTCCGTCGACGCCGACGTCGAGCGTCAGCTGACGGTGGCCGTCGTGCTGCAATGCGCGGAGACACTCGGTGTGCTGGACCGCGTGTTCGAGATGACGCTGCAGTGGGCGTTCGACCGGTTTTCGTTCGGTCGTCCGCTGGCCTCCTATCAGGCCATCAAGCATCGCTTCGCGGACTTGAAGGCCAACCTCGAGGCATGCCACGCGACCACCTTCGAGGCCGCCCAGGCCGTGAGCCAGGGCGGCGAGCAGTCCGCGGAACTCGCGAGCATCGCCAAGTCGTGGGTCGGACAGCACGCGACGGACATCGTGCAGGACTGCGTGCAGCTTCACGGCGGCATCGCGCTGACCACCGAGCACGACCTGCACCTGTATCTCCGCAGGGCGACGGTGAACCGCGTGATGTGGGGCACTCCATCCGACCACCGGCGTCGCATCGCCGACATCCTCTGTGGGCCGACCGCTGCGAGTGAGGCATAGCGTGACTGACACCGACCGCGACATGGAATCCGTCGAGGACTTCCGCGCCCGTGCGAGGGAATGGATCTCGCGCAATCTCAAGCCGCTGCCAAGTGACAACGCGCTGCGCCTCCGGGTCGACGACGACGAATGGGTGCGAGCGCGTGAACTCCAGCGGTTGCTCTTCGAGGGCGGCTTCGCCGGAATCGCGTTCCCGAAGGAGTATGGCGGACTGGGGCTGACCAGGGCGCATCAGGCGGCATTCAATGCCGAGGCGGCGGGCTATGAGATGCCGTTGTTGTTGAATACCCCGACTTTCACCGTGGCCTGCGCGACGATCCTCGACGTAGGCACCGAGCAGCAGAAACTAGAGCACATTCCGCCCGCCATTCGGGGCGAACGGGTGTGGGTGCAGCTCCTGTCAGAACCCAGCGGCGGCTCTGATCTCGCCGGCGCACTGACCCGCGCGACGCCCGACGGCGACGGGTTTAGGTTGAGCGGTTCCAAGATATGGAGTTCAGCGGCGTACGCCTGTGATTGGGGACTGTGCCTGGCCCGCACCAACTGGGACGTGCCCAAGCACCAAGGGCTGACGATGTTCCTGATCGACATGCGCCAGCCCGGCATCGACGTCGTGCGCATCCGCCAGGTCAACGGCAACAACGAGTTCTGCCAGGAATACTTCGACGACGTCTGGGTGCCGAAGGAATGCGTGCTCGGCGCCGTCGACGACGGCTGGGCGGTGGCCTCACGCCAGTTGTTCCACGAGCGAACCGCAGTCGGCGGGGGATCGCCCTACCTGAGCGGCAGCGGCCCGGGGCGCGGGCTCAGTACCGCGACGACGCCACAGCTGATTCGCCTGATGGCCGCCACGGGTCAGCTCGCCGACGTTCGTTCACGGGAGTTGCTCGCCGAGTCCCACGCGTTGACGACAGTGCAGACCCAACTCATCAAGCGGATCACGTCGGGAATAGAACGCGGTGAACTCGAGCCCGCCAACAGCTCGATCATCCGTCTGTTCAAGGGTGAGGCCGGTGTGAAGCGGGCTGAGCTCGCACTGGAAATCGCTGGAACTCCGGCCGTAACCGGACCGACGTCGTCCGAAGCCGACGAGCAATTCGGTGTGTCATTCCTGTTCCGCCAGGCGAGTTCACTCGGCGGCGGGAGTTCGGAGATGTCGCGCAACGTCATCAGTGAGCGGGTGCTGGGAATGCCGCGTGAATACGCCGCCGACCGCGGCGTGCCGTTCAAGGACGTGCGGCACGGCAATTGAGTCTGGTGCCGAGGCATGAATAACGATGACGCTCTGCTGCTCGAGATCCACGCCGCTGTAGTTGGGCTCGCGTACCTGGCCGACTACGGGTCGGTGGAGGACTACATGGGATGCCTCTGCGACGACGCGCAGTGGATCGTGTCGAGGCCGGGTAATGGGCATGCGACTCAGGATCGAGCCCAAGTCGAAGCGGGGGTAAGGCAGCGCCGGGCCAAGGGCGCTCAAGGACCGGGATCGGCTGTGCGGCATGTCGTCAACGGTGTTGCTGGACAACGAAATGCTGATGGAACGGCGTCCACGGTGTCCTACTACTCGTTGTTTCGCGGCACGGACACCGAGCCACACCTGTCCTCGATGGGCCGCTACTTCGACACCTGGCGGCGCGAGGAAGGTCGGTGGCGGATTGCGCGACGCACCGTCGTCGCCGGTTAGGAAGCCATGGTCGAGACACATAAAGAGCAGGACCGGGAGCCACGCCGAAAGCGTCGGGGCAGCAGCCACATTGGTGGCCGCCGCCCGAGCAGTCGCCACCAAGCCCGTCATGACGCTCTCAGACAGTTGCTGGCCGCCAATGGAGTACAGGCTATGCCGCGCCGGCGGAAGCGCACCGCGGTCGCCCAGCACGACTATTGCACGTCCGGTTGCGGCCGTAGCAGCGGTCACGCTGGCGTCGAGATCGTCTTGCTCTGAAGGTATTCGCGAAAGCCTTCTTCGCCGTGCTCGCGGCCGATTCCACTTTGGCCGAACCCACCGAAGGGGGTGTCGGGGGACAGGTGAAAGGACATGCCAACGTTGACGGTGCCGGCCTTGAGCCGGTTCGCGATACGCCATGCGCGATCCGCGTCCCGGGTCTGGATGTACGCCGACAAGCCGTACCTGCTGTTGTTGGCCATCCGGATGGCTTCGTCGTCGCCTCCTTGGTAACGAATGATCGAGAGGACCGGACCGAAGACCTCGGTTTGGGCGATCTCAGAGTTCTCCTCCACATCGGCCAGCACGGTGGGCACGTACCAGAACCCCTTGCCGCCGCGTTCACCGCGGTGCCCACCGACGAGCACCCGCGCACCATCCGCCTTGGCCCGATCGACCAAGCCCTCGATCCGCTCCAATTGCTGACGCCGGATGATCGGGCCGACGACGTTCATCGGGTCCATCGGATCACCCCACGGCATCTGGGAGACCATGGCTTCGACTCGGCCAAGAACGTCGTCGTAGACATCGGAGTGGACGATCATGCGGGTGGCGAGAGTACAACCCTGACCACTGCAGGTCATGCAGTAGTAGACCCCCATCGGAATGGCGGCATCGAGATCGGCGTCCTCACAGACGATGTTGGCGGACTTACCACCCAGCTCCAACACCACCTTGCGGGCACCGACCGCGGCTCGCTCCATGATTCTTTGGCCCACTGCCGGTGAACCGGTGAAGTGGTACATGTCCACCCGCGGGTCGCCGGTGAGGGCATCGCCGGCGGCGCCGCGGTCGGCCGAACTCACCACGTTGAGCACCCCAGCGGGTATGTCGGTGTGTTCGGCGGCGATCCGTGCGATCAGGGCACCGGTCAAAGGGGTGTCGGGCGCAGTCTTGAGAACTATGGTGTTGCCGGTGCATAGTGCGCCGTTGATCTTCCACATGTCGGGCATGAACGGTGCGTTCCACGGCGTGATTGCGCCGACGACGCCGTGGGGCTCGTAGCGCACCCGACGATCGCTGTTGAGGTTGAGGTATTGGTAGGGGCCGAAATCGGTTTCCCAGCCGAACGACTCGATCATGCCGATGAAGTGGCTCATGTCCTCGACAACGACGTCCATGGTGGGCGCGTTGCCTTGCGGCATGCCCGCCTCGAGCGTGAGCAACCGGCATATCTCGGGCAACTCGTTACGAAGCGCATCCTGTAGTTGGCGCATGCACTTCTGCCGGAACGCTGGGTCGCTGGCCCAACTGCCGTCGTCGGCGGCCGCGCGTGCAGCGGCGACCGCGTCGGATACGTCCGTCGGCTCAGCGTCGGCTGCGGTGCCGACCACGGACTCGTCCGCTGGATTGACGACGTCGAATCGTCGCCCCGACACCGCCTCCCGGAACTCGCCGGCGATGAAGAGCCGCCCCTCGTACTCCGCGCTGAACGTGCCCGGGTTCGTCACACGACCTCCAAGTTGTGCTCGAGCTCCGCCGTTGGACCGAATTGAGGATACTCAACCAATCCGGTCAGGCACATCCGCCTGCGGATCGGACTTCGCCGACCGAACCCCGCCAACGCTCTCGGTTGGGATCGAGCGAACCGTCGCTGGTTGGCAGGGCACGGCAGGGCCGATAGGGTCTGAACGTCGTTCAGTAAGCTAGGTGACCAGCGCAGAGGAGCAGAGCCCGTGGTCGTTTCGCCTGCCGATCCGTCGTTCGAACCCCTCTCGCCCGTGTCGTACCTAGACCGGGCGGCGTCGGCGCACGGCGAGCGAGTGGGCGTCGTCGATGGCGCACTCACCTTCACCTACGCCGAGCTGCACGACCGGTGCCGGCGGCTGGCCGGTGGGCTCATCCCGCTGGCGCAAGGCAAGCCCGTCGCGGTGCTGGCTCCGAACACCCACGTGCTGCTGGAGGCGCATTTCGGGATTCCCTGGAGCGGATGCCCGCTGGTCGCTATCAATACGCGGCTGTCGGCTGGCGAGATCGCGGGGATACTCGCTCACAGCGAGGCAGCCGTACTCATCTACGATCCGATCTTCGCCGACGTGGTGGACGACGCGGTCCGCCGGTTCGGGTCGCCGCCGTCGCTCATCCCCGTGGGCCAGGCATACGAGGATCTGCTGAGTCACTCGACGGGGCAGGTGATCTCAGTCGATGACGAGCGCTCGTTGCTCGCGATCAACTACACGTCGGGCACCACGGGATCGCCCAAAGGCGTGATGTATCACCATCGTGGGGCTTATCTGCAGGCGTTGGCGATGGTGGGGCACATGGCGTTGTCGCCCCGGTCGGTACATCTGTGGACGCTGCCGATGTTCCACTGCAACGGTTGGTGCTTCCCGTGGGCGGTGACGGCCGCGGCCGCTACCCACGTGTGTCTGCCGCGAGTCGATGTGGCAGAGATCTGGAGGCTGATCGACTGCCACGGCGTCACGCACCTCAACGGAGCACCCACCGTACTGTCCATGATCGCCTACGCGGATCAGGCTCGACGGTTGGACCGCACCGTGTACGTGGCGACCGGCGGAGCGCCTCCTTCGCCTGCAATCCTGCGGAGGATGGGTGAACTCGGGTTCGACGTCACCCATCTCTACGGATTGACCGAGACATTCGGGCCGGCGGTGATCTGTGAGTGGCGTCCCGAATGGAGCGACGCCGACGAGACATCGCTGGCGCGCCTCAAGGCGCGCCAGGGGGTCGGGAACATGATCTCGCTGACGGTCAGGGTGGTAGACGCCGACGGTGTCGACGTACCCGCTGACGGGGTCAGCACGGGTGAGATCGCCTTGCGAGGCAACAACGTGATGCTCAGTTATTACAAGGACCCCGCGGCGACGGCTGCTGCGATTCCCGATGGATGGTTCCGCACCGGAGACATCGGTGTCCGCCATCCGGACGGCTACCTCGAACTGAGGGACCGCAGCAAGGACGTCATCATCTCGGGCGGCGAGAACATCGCGTCCGTCGAGGTCGAACAGGTGATCGCCGATCATCCGGCGGTGCTGGAGGTCGCCGTGGTCGCCAAGTCCGACGACCGCTGGGGTGAGGTGCCCGTGGCCTACGTGACCCTGCATGCGGGGGCGACCGTCACCGAGGCCGAGATCGTCGACCACGTCAAGGCGCGTCTGGCCCATTTCAAGGCGCCGAAGACGGTGGTCTTCAGCGAACTGCCCAAGACGTCGACCGGTAAGGTCCAGAAGTTCGCGCTGCGCGCTCGCGCGGCGGACCTCACCGAGTCCCGATGACGGCGTTTGAAAATAAAGCAAGGGTCGGGACGGGCTGAACATCACGGCATCGCTTTCACGCCGCTGCCGAAAATCTGCAGGTCGCTGCGGCAACGGAGCATCATCGGCGAGCTGAAAACCTCTCCGCACGTGGCAATGGCGTTGAGGCAGTTGCGATCTCGGAACACGGGTTCGTTAACGCGCATCCACCGCAAGGACTCATCCGCGCCACCGTCGGAGTCAAGGATCCGTCCGCAAGGTGGATATCCGGACTCGTCGTCAACACCGCTCACCTCGGTTCTGTCGAATGCCCCCACGCCAAACTAGGGTTCGCGCGGCCGATGCCACACGCTTTCGCCGGGCGGGCTGAGGTGCATTCAGTTTTTGGCGAGACTGATACGGCCGGCGGCGCAGGCGAACCCGGCCGTTATCGGAGGGGTTGGGAGACGGGGGTTCGCCACGCCGCTCGGAAAAGGAGTTGGAATGGCGAGATTAGCATGGACCGGTGCGTTGACCTGCTACAAACGTTGTTGTGAGCGACATTTCGAACAGGTGACGACACAGCCGCGAGCGGCGATGTCTTGCGAGGCCTACGGTTGCAGTGTTCAGACGATCGTCGCCGAGCAGGTGTGGAAGCGGCTCGCCCGCGGCCTTTCGACCAGTCTTGCCTTCGTGCGGTTATAAACCTTAGACTGAAACTCGTTCAGTATCCGGCTCGAGAGCAAGGTGATTGTTGGAAGTGACTTCCGCCGCCGGGCGGCGCGCACGTCGGAGGTGTCAAGGGCTTCCGGCATCGAACTTTACCCAGACGTCGTCGGCATCTCGCACCGCGAAGTGCTGAGGTGGACTCGCGCGATGTCGCAGAGCGCCAACTCCGTTAGTTCGCCATGGACCGTCGGCTACACCGCAACTCGCATCGATTGCGTCACACATTGTTTCGCCGCGGACTAGCAACCGAGCTGCTTAGCGTGTTGCCGGATGCGCCGAGGTTCGGTGGGCCGCAAGCACCGTCACAGACGTAAGAGGTACACGATGAAGACGTCCTTCAACCTTTCCGAGGTGTTCGCCACTGCCGCCCGCACGGTTCCCGACCGGCGGGTGCTGATGTGGCGTGACCGAGAATTCACCTATGCCCAAATGAACCAGCGGGTCGACGGAGTGGCCAACTACCTTGCATCGCGGGGATTGGGATGCCACACGGAGCGGGACAATCTGTCCGGTCACGAGTCCGGCCAGGATCACGTGGGTTTGTACCTGCGAAATGGTAACGAGTACCTCGAGGCGATGATTGGTGCCTATCGAGCTCGGACGGCGCCGTTCAACGTCAGCTACCGCTACGTCGAGGCCGAGCTGGTTTACCTGCTCGAGGACGCGGACGCCCGCGCCCTGGTTTACCAGGCGGAGTTCGCCCCGATGGTGGCCGAGATACTCGGGCAGTTGCCGCGACTGGAGGTCCTCATCCAGGTGGCCGATGTAAGCGGAAACGACCTTGTCCCAGGCGCAGTCGACTACGAGTCCGTCGTGACGACCCCATCACCGCCAGGTGGGCTGCCGACACCGTCCGGCGACGATCTATACATCGTCTACACCGGGGGGACGACCGGCATGCCGAAGGGTGTGCTGTGGCGGCAACACGATATCTTCGTCTCGTCGATGGGCGGGCGACCGTTCGGTAGTGATCAGCCGTTCAAGAGCTATGACGAACTCGCCCGTCAGATCGAGAGCTTTGGCGGTCACGTGTCGCTACTCGTCGTGCCACCGTTCATCCATGGGGCAGGTCAGTGGGCGGCCTTCCACATCTTCACTCAGGGTGGCTGGCTGGCCATTCCCGACGATGTCGAGCGATTGCAACCGGGTGGGGTGCTGAGGCTGGCGGAGCGCGAGCGGATCGTGGCGATTCCCGTCGTGGGCGACGCCATCGCGCGCCCGCTGATCGACGAGATCGAGCGCGGCGATTACGACCTGTCGGGACTGATGTGCATCAACAACGGTGCCGCGTCAATGTCCCAAGGTGTCCGGCGACGAATTTTAAAGGCGCTGCCCCACGTAATGCTGATCGACGCGGTCGGTGCGTCCGAGACGGGGGTACAGATGAATACGGTCGCGACCGAGGACGCGACGACGCCAAAACCTTCATTCACGCCCCAGGGTGATACCGCGGTGGTGGCGCACGATTTCAGCAGGGTCCTTACACCTGGCGAGGGTGAGGGTTGGCTCGCCCGCAAGAACTACGTTCCACTCGGCTACCTCAAGGACGCCGAGAAGACGGCGCGGGCGTTTCCTCATATCGATGGAGAGCGGTGGTCGGTGCCCGGTGACCGCGCGGTCGCACTCGCCGACGGCAACATCGAATTGTTGGGCCGGGACTCGGCGACCATCAACTCTGGAGGAGAGAAGATCTTCGCCGAAGAGGTCGAACGAGCAGTGGCGGGCCATCCCGATGTCTACGACGTCGTCGTCGTCGGCCGCCCGTCGGAGCGATGGGGCAGTGAGGTCGTGGCCCTGATCCAACTCGTCGAGGGTGCGGAACCATCCGACGATGAGCTCGCCGACGCATGCCGTCGCGAGATTGCGCGGTACAAGATTCCGAAGGCATTCGTGCGAACGCGAACGATCGTACGGTCGCCAGCGGGCAAGGCAGATTACCGCTGGGCAGCTGCGCAAGCGGTGGAGGCTGATGCGACGACCGGATAGGACTAATAGTCCTATGCGTCTGTTGGTACTGTTCGCCGACGTGGCTGTGGCCGGCGCAGTGGTTGTCCCGACGTCACGCGGGGCCCCAACCGTCACGCCGTAGCGGCGGACAACCGAATGGTCTCTGCAGCACAGGCCTTTCGCGATAAGCGAGATCGAGAACCGGCAAGGGAAGCCGATGGCACAGCGGCACGACGACGACACCGGCAGCCCTGGGCGCAAATGCCCATGAACCGCCACGGTTTCATTTGCTAGCCGCTGACGCGGGCAAGCGGCGCACCGAGATCATCTACCTGGGTTGGTTTCGTCAGTCGATTCTGGGGGGTGGGGTCGAACGGGTCGAGCATGGCGGAGTTCGTCGGTGCTCGTGCTCGTGCTCATTGGTCGTGGTCTCCACTCGTTGTTATGTCGTTCACGGTTCGAGGGTGGATTGGCTGATTTAAGTGGTCATTTGGGCGTTCGGACGGGTCGTCGAGCGGATGGCGGGCGCTAGCCATCGCTGTAGGAACTCGCGTAGCTGCATGGGTTTTTGTCGAGGCAGGGGGTCGAGGACGAGGGATTGCAGGACGCGCACTCCGAATTGGACGAGCCCATCCAGGGCCTTGCGGTCGTAGCCGTGGGCGGCCCAGTCGATGTTCGTGCGTGCGAGCATGGAGTGCCCGAAGGCCAGCGCCTCTGGCGAAGTGACGCCTGTGCGGAACGTCTCCGCTCTTCCAGTGTTCAGCAGCAGCCCAAAGAACCGCTCCCGGGGCAACCGCTCGACCGTGTAGGCGATGCTCTCAACGACGGCGTCACCTGGGTCGGTGAGTTCTGCGACATGGGCGGCAAGTCGATCCAGGTAGACGTCAACCGCTTCGGTAGCCACGGCCAAGAGCAGATCGTCGGTGCTCGGGTACAGGCGGTACACGGTCTGGCGGGTGATGCCCAACTTTGCCGCGACGTCGGACAGTCCGGTCTTATGGGGTCCGTAGAGGTCGATACAGCGCATCGCCGCATCAATGATCCGTTGTCGCGCTTCGTCATCGTCGCGTGGTGGGTTGCCTCGCCAGCCCCGGGCCATCGTCACGCGCTCCTGCGCGCAGCTGTTAGTGTCGTTCGGCAATCGTTGGCGCTGGGCTGCGCCAGTCGCATCATACGATCGATCATAACATGTATGATATGTGACTACTCGGGCAGAGCGCAGGATCCCGAGTTGCATGTCAAATCAGATACTGAATGATATTCAGTCCATAGTGTTCCTAGTCGATGTGGTAATCGTTAAGTTTGAATCGACCGATACCTGAACCGTGTTCATAGTGACGCCGGTCCCTCAACACGTCGCCCGTCATTGATCGGGGCACCCATATGACCAAGAGCTGGCCACTGCGGTCCGGCGCTTCGGTGCTCGCCATGCTTCGACTCAACACGCCCGCGATTCAGTCGAGGCCGCCGCCGAAGGGCGACTGACACTTTGGTGGGCGCACTTCGCGACAGACAAGAACGGCAGGCTGCGATTGCGCGAGAAGAAGGACGGTGACTGCGTTCATGCTTGAACTCATCGACGTCGGACGCTGCACATCCGAACATCCAGTTCCAATCTTGTTTGTGCATGGCTTCTTTCACGGTGCGTGGTGCTGGGGTGAACACTTTCTCGACTACTTCGCCGACCGGGGTTTCCGCGCCGCGGCGGTAAGCCTGCGCGGCCACGGATCCAGTCCCGCCCACGAGCGCGCGCGTCCTCGGATCGCCGACTACGCTAGTGACGTCGACGAAGCGATCACCCGAATCGGGACAGCGCCGATTCTCGTAGGTCATTCAATGGGCGGTTTCGTCGTGCAAAAATATCTCGAGGATCACACGTTGCCCGCTGCAGCATTGCTCGCGTCTGCGCCGCCTCGCACGGTGTGGCGCTCGGCGCCTCGGTTGATGGCCAAGCACCCATGGTTGACACTTCGGACCAACCTGTTCGGCTCACGTCCCGTGCTCGTGGACACTCCACAACTCGCGCGTGAGCACCTGTTCTGTTCGGACACGCCCGCTTCGATCGTGAACGCATGCACAGCCCGCGTTCAGCAGGAGAGCAAGCGGGCACAGTGGGACATGCTGGTGCTCGATCGGATTCGACTAAGCCGTATCTCGACCCCGGTTTTCGTTGTCGGCGCCGAACACGACGGCCTCATCACCCGAAGCCAGGTGTGCGATACCGCGCAGGCCTATCACACGACTGCTCATATTGTCCCTGGCGTGGGGCACAACTTCATGCTTGAAGCGGGATGGCGATCGGCTGCCGAGCCGATCATCACTTGGCTTGCGCCACTGCAGCTTTAATTCGATCGCGCCTCAGGTGGTAGCGCCCTCCACAATGTGCGCGCCCAACGCCACCAAGGCCAGTCGCAACTGCCAGCTCTACCAGCCGCCCTCTATCTGTCCGCTGCCCTGCCCAAAGATTCGTGCCCACCTATTCCGCCCGATTGCTTAATGGCTGGTCCACCAGCTGGCGCGCGTCTTCGCACGATTAGGTTGACATGGTGTTCACTGAATGTAGTGTATGACAGCAGATCCGTCTGGCGCATGGAGGCATCGGCGTATGGCATATCGATACGATCCCGATCTCGCGCCGGTGGTCGACATGCTTCCGCCGCTTGACATTAGCGATCTCGCGACCGCCCGAGCCCTGGTGGACGCAATGGCAGCCCAATTGCCTCAGTTCGTCCCGACCGCTGACCTTGGCCTGGCCACGTATCGGGTTTCCGTCGAAGACGTGGACTCACCGGTGACCCTGTACGCGATCACGCCCAAGAAACGAACCGGGTTGTCGGCCTGCGTGGTGTGGTTCCACGGCGGCGGGTTCGTCCTGGGAAGCGCGAAGTCTGACCTGGCTTCGAATGCCCGTATCGCCGAAACTCTCGGTGCCGTCGTCGTTTCGGTCGACTATCACCTTGCTCCGGAATATCCGTACCCAGCCGCGGTGAACGATGGGGTCGCCGCGCTGGCGTGGGTGGTCGACCACGCCACAGAACTGCGCATCGATCCGACACGACTGGCGGTGGCCGGCGAAAGCTCGGGTGCATGTCTGGCGGCAGTGATGGCGCTGATAGCCCGCGACAGGGGCGGGCCGGATATCTGCTTCCAGGCGCTCGACATTCCCGTCGCGGACGACCGGTTGGATACCGTGTCGATTCGCCAGTTCACCGACACGCCCTTATGGACGCTGGGAAACGCCAAGCTGAGCTGGAATGCATACCTAGGGATGGCTTTCGGTGGCGAGACGCCCGCCTACGCCGCGCCGGCACGGGCACGTGACCTCAGTGGCCTACCGCCCGCCTACATCTCGGCGTGTGAATTCGACCCGCTTCGCGACGAAGCTCTTGCATACGGGCAGCGGCTCGTTCAGGCTGGCGTGCCGACCGAGATGCACCTCTACCCCGGCACCTTCCACGGATCGGCATCGGCGATCACCGGTGCAGCAGTGTCTGAGCGTATGCAGCGCGATTTTCTGTCGGCGCTGGGGCTGGCATTGCGGGTCGACAGCGACATTGGGATAACGGCGTGAGGATGAACGGGATGTCGACGTCGGTTCGCATCGATTACGACGCGATCGTCATCGGCGCGGGCTTTGCCGGGATGTACGCCATCCACAAGCTTCGCCAGCAGGGATTCACGGTGCATGTCTTCGAGGTGGGCAGCGGGGTCGGTGGCACATGGCATTGGAACCGATACCCCGGTGCTCGCTGCGATGTCGAAAGCTTGGCGTACCAATACACTTTCGACCGCGAACTGATCGAGCAGTGGACCTGGACCGAGCGCTTCGCCACCCAACCCGAGATTCTGGCTTACTCGGAATGGGTTGCCGACAAGCTTGATCTCCGCAAGGACATCACTTTCAACGTGCGAGTGGACAGCGCCGTCTTCGACGAAGAAAGCAGGACTTGGGTGGTGTTGACCAGCGATGGCAGACAGACCCGGGCCCGCTACTGCATCACCGCGGTCGGATGCCTGTCGGACACGTCGACGCCGCGGTTCCCGGGGCTGGACACCTTCTCAGGGGCGGTCTATCACACCGGAGCCTGGCCTCACGAGGGCGCCGACTTCACGGGTAAGCGTGTAGCTGTGATCGGCACCGGGTCCTCAGGAGTTCAGGCAATCCCCGAGATCGCGAACCAAGCTGCACACCTAACGGTGTTCCAACGCACGCCCAACTACACTTTGCCGGCACGAAACCGAAAGCTGTACCCCGACGAGAGCATCTTCCTCCGGAAGAACTACGAGCAGTTCCGGGAACGTGCCCGGCAGTGCCCGGCCGGCCAGGGGGCCACCTTTGGCCTGCACGGAGCCTTGGAGGTGAACGACAAGGACTGCGCCGACATCCTCGACCGCTACTGGAATCACGGCGGCAACATCTTCCTAGCCGCATTTCACGACATCATGAAGGACATCGATGCGAACGCCCGGGTAGCCGAATACGTCCGGGACCGCATCGCGACGGTCGTCGAAGATCCCGATATCGCACGCAAGCTCACTCCCACGGACTATCCGATTGGCGCCAAACGCATCTGCGTGGACACCAACTACTACATCACCTTCAACCTGCCTACCGTGGACATCGTCGACGTTCGCGAAGATCCGATCGCCGAGTTCACCGAGCGCGGTATCTCGACGCAGCACAACAAGTTCGAGTTCGACGCAATCGTCATGGCGACCGGATACGACGGCATGACCGGACCCCTCACGCGTATAGACATTCGCGGGCGGGGCGGTGCGCGACTTCGGGATAAGTGGGCAGAGGGACCGAAGAGTTACCTCGGTTTGGGGATCCACGGATTCCCGAACCTATTCACCATCACCGGCCCTGGCAGTCCCTCGGTACTTGCCAACGTGATCGCCTGCATCCAGCAGCACGTGGAGTGGATCACCGACTGTCTGGTCTACCTACGCAACCGAGAATTCGTTCAGATAGAGGCAGACGCCGACGCCCAGGCGCAGTGGGTGCAGCACGTGAACGACGTCGCGGACCAGACCCTGTACGTACACGCCAAGTCGTGGTACCTCGGAGACAACATCGAAGGCAAACCCAGGGTATTCATGCCGTACCCGGCCGGGTACAACATTTACCATGACATCTGCGACGGCGTGGTGGCAGCGGGATACCAGGGATTCACGACCACGCCCAGGGAACCGGCCGAGTGTATGCCCAACTACCCGCCGCGCGCGCAGTTCAAGTGATCGTCAACGATGTCAGCGTGTCGAGGGGTGGGCGCCAAGGCGAAACCGGCTCTGTCGCAACAAATGTCGCGACCATTGTCGGCGGAGAGCATGAGCAAAATCACGCGCTTACCAATCGATCTGAGTGGCTTGGCGACAACGGGCCCACCCGGGCGTGGCTGAGCGACCCAACGACGACTCTACGACGATCTTTGAAGGCCCGCGGCCTTCCATGCCGGGATAGGCAGGAAGCGTGGGTGCTTATTCGGCACTTCGCCGCGTTGCCCCGTCGGCAAGGTTCTGAAATTCGCCGGTACCGACATCCGCGGCACGTATCTCCAACAGAGGTGTCACGTGTCGGCTGATGTGCTGTCGGACGGGAATGTCGCCGTAGTGACCGGAGCCGGGTCAGGGATCGGCGCAGGGATCGCGCGTGCATTAGCGACTCGTGGGATGCGCACCGTGTTGGCCGATGTGGCTGCCGATCGGATCGAGGCTCTTGGCGGCGAGTTACGTGAGGCCGGCGCCACGGTGGTGTGCGTACCTACCGATGTCAGCGACCCCGCCGCGGTTGACGGGCTTGCGGCCGTGGCAGCCGAATCCTTCGGCGCGGTGAACCTTCTCATCAACAACGCCGGCATCGAAACCACCGGGCGGATCTGGGAGATCGACAAGAGACAATGGGATGCCACGATGGGGGTCAACGTCGCTGGGGTGTATCACGGGCTGCGCTCATTCGTGCCGTCGATGATCGCTGCTGGGGTCCCCGCTCACGTGGTGAATCTCGCTTCAGTAGGCAGTTTCACCATCGGCCCGTTTCAAACCCCCTATATCGTCAGCAAACACGCTGTGCTGGCATTGACGGAGTGTTTGTTCCAGGAGTTCGCCGTCGAGGGTATCGGGATCGGTGTCTCAGCGGTGTTACCGGGCCCGGTGTCGACGCAGATATTCGCCGATGCCGTCAGTGCCGATGAGAACGACGTCGGGGCGCAGCAGCGCGAACAGATGCGTTTGCTGCTCGCGAAGGAAGGTATGTCGCCACAGCAGGTCGCTGACATCGTGCTTACCGGAGTGGCGGCCGATGAGCTATGGATCCACACGCATCCGGATTGGTCGGATGCCGCCATACACCTGCGATATCAGATGCTACTCAGCAGAACTCGCCCGCTGTAGAAAGGTGAGCACGCCGCGAATCAGCTCGGCCAGAAGGGCTCTCCGAGTGGTTGCGTGCCGTCGGGTGGGCGCACTTAAAGGGTTAAATCAGCGGGCCGGATGAGGATGGCATTGACAGCGGGTAATACGGTCGGGGACCCGGGCGCCGGGTAGGAGCGGGGCCCGTTCGATCTGGTCAGCATCGCTGCGGCGCCCGCTGTCCGTTCAGTACACTCATTTTGAGAAAGTTCGGAATGAGAGACGTCGGCCGTAATAGCCTAAGGCAATGACATCGACGAACCTTGACACGGTGCGCACCTACTACAAGGCAAGCGGTGAGTTCGACTGGAAAACGGCCGCAGAGTGCATCGGGCCGGGATATGTGTGGATCGATCATGGCACCGGATTTGTTGCACGAACACCTGCTGAACTCGAAGAGGCCAAAGAGGATGCCGCCGCATACAGCAGCATCCGCTACGAAATAGAGCAAGAGTTGGAAGCGGCGAGCGGCGCCGTCGTCATCCAAGGATGTCACAGCTGCACACTCGCAAGACCATGGCGCGGAATGGAAGCAACTGGCCAGACGGTGAGCTTCTCATTCTGTGCGATCTTCCGCTTCGACAACGACGGGTTGATCGTCTACGAGGACAAGTACTACGACATGTACTCCGTGCGAAGGCAACTCGGATATTGATCCTTTGATGGCCAGAGGGCGTTGTACGGGCGTGTGGCCACGCCTGACTGATCGGCGGAAGCGAGCGCTGTAGTGCCCGCGGGTTGTGAGCCGCTGTGCATCCTATGGTCCCCGCCCTTGGCACTTCCTAGCCCGAAGCACCTTGCTCTTGCTACCGGCGATACACACTCGCGCCGGTTCACGCGAAGTATCGGCTCCGCCAATAGACAACGGGGCGCTGCCTTCGCTGAAACCCCAGAAGGACTCATCTAATTCAGTCATTTCCCCGGATCGCGCTCGCCACTAGGGGCCCGTCGTTGTGTCCGTTGCCGTGACATCACTCGGTGTCCGTCTCCGCGCTGTCGATTCGGGCGCGCCGCCGTCGACATCACTGCGACCCAGGTCCTTGCCAAGACATCGATGACTCCGTCGCGATCGAAATCGGTCCCGCCCACAAGAAGTTGAAAGAAGTGGTTCAAGGGAGCCAAGAGCACCGTGGCGAATACGAACGCCTCGTTTGTATCGCTGATGTGCGACGACTGGGTCAATGCATCGGCAAGCATATCGACGTGCGCTCTTTCAGGGTGGTCCATCTGGCCACGAAACTCTGGTTCGATCATCGCCGCCTCCAGCAACGGCCTGGCGGTGTCGGCGACATCAACCCACTTGCCCATTACAGATTCGATCCATCGTCGAATTCGATCTATGTCTGGTTTGATGAAGATGTCGGCAAGTTCTTGGTAGAGATCGTCGAACTGTCCGGAGTTACGCGCGACGAGTTCCGGCAGAATCTGGGCCTTCGTATTGAAGTGAAGATAAAACGTCGTTCGGGTTGTGCCCGCACGCTCGGCGATCTCATCGACGGTCGACCGAGCGTATCCGCGAGCTGCAAACACCTCGATCGCAGCATCGATGATGCGTACACGTGTCTGCTCTCGCTGAATCGTTCGCATCCTCCCGCGTGGCGCGGTGGTCATACGCGCGACCGCGTCCGGTGATGACTCGTCCTCGGCATAACAGTGAGTCTAAGAGCCACTGGCTCGGCGAGACGGGAGAAGCTCATTGCGCGGCCCGACAATCCAGATTCACTTGAAGCTTCGCGATGGGGAGGCTTCGGCATATGGACTACTGAGAGTTCGATGACGTCATGGACGAGGGTGATATCGGCGGAGCGGCACGCCTTGGCCCTAACCCCCACCCGGAAGGGACGGGACCTGAGCATTGTTCAGTTCGCCGGCTGAACCCGACGGCCCTTTCACCTGTCGGGGCCGGAGCTCGGAGAAAGCGTACTCGACGCCACCAGACGGCCAGGATGTCAGAATTAGTAAAGCGGCCGAGTCGTATTGTCAGCTCACGGTGCATCAACTCTGGCCTCCGGCGGGCGTCGCGCTTTAGGCGTTTCGAATGGGGCCATACGCTTGAGTGTGCCTAGAACGAGCGCCGTTCGATCTGCGAGATGCATTGCACCGAAGCCGACGTGCACCATAGACTGAAAACGGTTCAGTAAACTGAGGTCAGCGAAGTAGCCTGGCAGCGACTGGCACGAGCGCAGTGCCGGAGCCTTGCCGGGCAGGAGTCGAGGACGATTAAGGGTGGTCCGCGTGTGCCGCTGCTCGCAGAGTTGGAAGAGCCGAGGCACAACAATTCCAGCCATCGCTCCGACGTATTCAAGGAGCTCGCCAGGGAGTTGGTGGCGTCCCCGCGCAGGTCCACAACTACGCAAATGGCCGTCTACGAACTGGCACTGCAGTTCCTCAACAACTGCGAGACGTCCAAAAGGCCCGACCTTATCCCGATCGTGGGCGACTTGCCTGCTATCGGTACTTCGGCCGATCAGCTTGTTGCAGCGCGAGCTGAGCGGTACTGAGCTGCTCATGAAAGACCGACTTCCCTTGGGCCCCAATCTTCGAACGCCAGGCAAATGGATGACGAGCGTAGCGAAAGGAATCTAGAGCGCGATGAACATGCCGGACATAAATGCCAATGGACCCTTATGTATAAATCCAGCGGCTGCCGTGTGGACGCTGGCGCGCGAGCTAGTCGACCGACAGCGCTCTATCGCCGAGCTCGAGCGATCGCTCGCGGCCATGCTCGCCGAGAATGTCGATATCCCTGAAGAAATAATCAGCCTAAACTGCGCCGAGAAAAACGCGGCCGACCTGCTCGCCCTTAAATGGCTTTGGTATTCGAAAACCCTGCCCAGCCTGATTGCGAAATTCGCCGTGGCCCTCGAGGCACACGAGACCGTCGGAGACGGCGCAATGACCACCGACGACCCGCTCGACGTCGCCGTGTGGAGGAATAAGTACATCGTCGCATTCAATGACATGACAATCACCTTTTAATCAAACCCAGGAAAGGCCGATGGACGTAGGCATGGACTTCCGGCCAGGCATCCAGAGCTTTCGGATTAGGTGAACGTGCAGAAGCTAGAGTCGTCGTTCAGCCGTGCCACATTTCAAGCCGTTGAAATGGCCCGTGTCCAAGGTCTGGGCCACCGGCTGCGGATGTCACCCACGCTGCGAGAGTTGCCCGGATTGGGTAGCCGCGGGCGGTCGCGCAGGACACGTAACGATGACTAACGAGGTTGTCGCGGATGCCGGCAAATTCCGGCTGGATGTCATGGCGATCAACATGGCCGAGGCCGTGCCGTTGGCCGGCGGTTTCTTGTGCGATCGCGCGATAGCAGGCTGGGATGTAAGGGTATTCCTGGCAGTAGTTCCCTGTGACACGCGGTCACTGCAAATCCTTGGAGCCGACGCTTTCCCTCTGGACGGCAGAAAGCTGGAGTTCCTAGGTTCTACAGCTGCACTGGCGTTGAGTGCATCGTCAGAACTGTTCACCAGTGATGCTCGCGTTCGAGGGTTCGTCGTCGACGCCTTGCGGGGTGAAGGCGAGGTGACGCTGTGGGGCAAGTGCCCACTGGAGATTGCTTCTCAACTCAAACCTGTCCAACACCGTATTTCCCCAGCAGCCCGGGCGTTTAAGAAGCATGCGTTGGATGCGATAGCACACCCTCGTCACCAGCTAAGTACGAGCGAACAGTTCAGCGGTCGGGTTATGCTCCGGCCGAACGGGGCGGGTTCGGTAGCCCTGATGCCTCGGTAATCCCGACTTTGAACCTGAAATCCGTCTGGTCTCGAATGCAGTACCGCCATGAAATCGCGTTCCCAGATTCAAAGCATTAGCACCACAGAGGCATATCGACACGCTCACCGCGGGTCGACCAGCGATAGAGCGGTTCGTGATTGCGCCCACCCGAATGCGACCTCGACGCAGCCTGGCTCGTTCGCCCTGCCGATCGATGAGCTTGTACAAGCCTATCGGGAACCGTCGAGCAGAGTCGGGTCGGCGCGCAACTCTGCTCGGACCATGGCCTCCCAGAAGCCAATGAATCCCTCGCCGTCCATGCTCCGGAAGAAGTCGCTGAACCATCCCGGCAGCGGTGACTCCAGGGCGCCGCGTGCAGCGCGTACGTGCCATGCACTGCGGCAGCGTTGCTCGAGTGCGACCGCGCGCTGGTGCACGGCCCGTACCGAGGAGCCAAGCACGAACACGCCGTGCCCGGCGAGCAGAGCCAGGTCGGCGTTGCCCAGAGCGGCGACGGCCTCGCCGGCGGCGTCCGCGCTGTCCACCGAACCGCCATATTCTTCGACGAGCACGAGCTCGCCGCCGCCGAGGCTAGAGCTCTGGTCCATCGCAGGTGGCACCTCCCGCATATCGGCCCACACAGTGCCGTAATGGGGATGGTTGTGCATGGCAACGCGAACGTCGTGACGGGCCCGGTGCAGTTCGAGGTGCAACGGGATCCCCGGCGGCACAGGCCATTCGCCGGCGACGACGTTGCCGCCGAGGTCGATCTGGATGATGTCGCTCGGTCGGATCTCGTCCCAGGTCAGCAACCACGGGGTGCAGAGCAGTGTTCCGTCACCGAGGCTGACGGTGATGTGGCCCGCGAGATGGTCGTTGTAGCCCTCGCGCCACAGAGTGCGCGCCAACAGCACGATCTCTTCCCGGGGAGTCATATCGGGGATCAATTTGTCCGCTGTGGGAGTGAAGTGCATAGCGCGTCCGTTCTTTGTCTGGTAGTTCGCAGCAGTCAGGCTGGCAGGACGACATCGGGCAGCGGGCAGCGGTAGAGCGCGGAGGCATTGCCGCTGCACATCATTCGGAGTTCGTCGGCGGGGATGTCGCCCCAGTACCGCTCGATAACCTGCTGGGTGTCAGGCCATGTGCTGTCACCGTGCGGATAGTCGGTCTCAAGCATGATGTTTTCGACACCAATTACGTGTCGTAGCGAGATTGTGGATGGATCGTCGATGGTGCAGAACCAGAAGTTGCGCCGCAACACATCGGCGGGACGGACATTCCATCCCAAGCCGTAGCCTGCGCGGTCCACAATGTTGTCGAGCCGATCGATCAACATCGGCACCCATCCGATGCCGCCTTCGCTCATTGCAATCTTCAGAGTCGGATACTCCAGCGGATAGCCAGACCACAGCCATTCGGCGCACGCTGCCAATGACAGCTGTCCGAACATCGTCGCTCCGAGCTGAACCAGGGGCGAGCCGTCCGGCGACGGATAACCGCCGGAACTGCCGACATGTAACGAGATCACGGTGTCGGTCTCCACGCAGGCTTCGATGATCGGCGTCCAGTGGTCCCGGTCCCACAAGTTGGGCAAGCCGACCGCGTGCGGCCGCTCCGGCAGGGTGACGGAGGTAAAACCGCGGGCGGCGTTGCGTCGAATCTCAGAGGCAGCCTCGTCAGGATCAGCCAGATAAACGATGCCGCAGGGGATGATTCGGTCCGGGTACGCCTGGAACCACTCCGTCCACAGCCAGTCGTTCCAAGCCTTCACCGCACCCTTTCCCACCTCGACATCCTTCGCATCCGCGAACACTCGCCCACAGAACCCGGTAATCATGGAAGGGAAGTTGAGCATGGCCCAGATCCCGCCGAGGTCCATGTCGGCAATACGGGCGTGGACGTCATAGCAGCCCGGCCGCATCTGGTCGAAGCGGAACGGCTCGATCTTCACTGTCTCGGGCCGTCGACCTGCAACAGCGTTCATGCCGACCTGTAAGTAAATCTGTCCCTCAAACTCCCATACCTGTGCCCCGTTGGCCGCCTCGACGATCTGCGGACCCCGCGACCGCAATGCTGCGGGCATATAAGTTTCGAAGAGGTGTGATGGTTCCACGACATGGTCGTCAACGGAGATAACGGTGTACTTCACCTCGCGTGGCTCCGGGTCGGGCAGGAACAGTTCAGGATCGAGAACGGTCATTCGGGTGCCTCACTTTGAGCGTCGATTAGATGTGTCGTATCACTAGTGCTCAGTTAGGGGAATTCGATAACCCCGCGAATGTTCCGACCCTCACGGAGGTCGGTGATGGCTTCGTTGATCTGGTCGAGCCGATAGCGACGGGTCACCAGCTCGTCGAGCTTCAACCGGCCCGCCTTATAGGTGGACAGCAGCCTCGGCATATCTGTACGCGGGTTCATGCCGCCATAGAGAACGCATTTGAGTTGCTTGTGGGAGTAGATCATGTCGGTCAGAAACAGCGGCACCGAAGATTCGGCCAAGGGGACGACGCCAGTAAGTACACAGTTGCCGCCCTTCCGGGTTAGCGCCATCGCCATGGGCACTAGATCGACGTGGACTACACCGACGGTTATGACGACGCGGTCGGCCATGACGCCCCGCGTGAGTTCGCGGACCAGATCGAACGCCTCGCCCGCCGATGGACTGGTGTGCGTCGCCCCGAAGGACGGCGCCGCCTGCCGTTTGGGTTCGACGGGATCGACCGCGACGATGCACGTGGCACCAGCTGCGCGTGCACCCTGAACAGCATTCATGCCAACACCACCAGTGCCTATAACCACGACGGTGTCACCCGGCTGGGTGCCGGCACTCACGGTGGCCGACCCCCACCCGGTCGTGACCCCACACGACACCAGGGCGGCAGCGTGCCACGGGATGGAGTCGTCGACCTTGACCACCGATCGCTCTGAGGCCACCATGAACTCTGAGAAAGTGCCCAGTTGCATCATGGCCAGCAGGTCTTCGTCGCCCAAGTGCCGCCGTGTCGTGCCGTCAGTAGTCATCGCCTTATCGTTGAGATGGGCCCCGATATCGCATAGATAGCTCTGTCCGGTCACACACCATCGGCAGCTGCCGCAGGCAGGGATGAACGAGGTGGCAACGTGATCGCCGGGTTTGAGGTCCTTCACACCCGGCCCGACTTCGGCGACAACTCCAGCGCCCTCGTGCCCGCCTAGCATCGGAAACAGCTCTGGTACAGGCAATCCAACTGCCCGCATCATCGCCACCATGTCCGCGGTGGGAACAGTGTCGCCTGTTGCGAAGTGGTCGTCACTGTGGCAGATGCCGGCGACAGCCATCTTGACCAGGACCTCGCCCTCGCCGGGCTCATCGAGGTCGACTTCGTGGATCTCCCACTCCTTGCCCACATCTCGCAGTACTGCTGCCCGAGACTTCATCTCGTTTCTCCTGTTGCTCGTCGACTGTTATCTCCAGGCATGGCTGTTCTTGACTTCTGATCGGGTGCAGTACGCCTTGATCTGATCCGTGTTGTGGCCCTGGCCGCCCATGGCGTGATACCGAAGCGACAAAGTCTCCGAGCAGGGTTGGGTGTATCAGCCCGATGGGGCCTGACCTTGCGCGGCGATACGTGCCGCAGCAGTAGTTCCTTGGACTGCATCGGAAGTCGTGGCGTAGTGATCGCCTCCTGCCGACAGTACCTGCGGAGTCCACTCGCTCGACGTGGTCGCTGTCTGATCTCCCACGTGTATGTCTCACCGAACGGTGAACTCTCAGATTCGCGCTTTCCATCACACTGAATAGAGTTCAGTTCTATCACAGCACTGAACCCGCCAATCATCGTTCGCCCGGCGGGCGAACGCAGGCCCGTGCGTTGTCACTCGGCGCTCCGTCCATCACGCCTCGTCGCGAGCAGTGATGGTCATCGACCGCGATAGATGATCCCTCTGAAGCGAAGTTGGCTGCGGTGGTAGCGAGACAGTCAAGTGGTATCCGATGATCCCAACTAATCGCATACCGCAATAAAGGAAACACGATGGCTGCATCCCAGATACCGGCAAAGGTGACTGCGGTTTCGAAACAGTCGAAGCCGCAGGATGATAGGCATCCCCTCGGTACGCTGCTGACGATCCAAGAGTTGGCAGAGCGGCTGACGGTAAGCGTTGGCTGCATCCGTGCTTGGCGGCTGCGCGGCGATGGCCCACCGGCGATCCGCGTCGGAACTGCGCTCCGATGGGATTCTCGTGAGGTCGATGAGTGGCTCGATATCCGGCGCGAATCACGTTGGCAGGCTGGGTGATTGAGGGACGTTTCGGTCCCGGTGGTACGCGGGTTTATCGCGCTCGCATTTACTACCGGGGCCGTTATGTGGCGTCGAGGACGTTTCAGCGAAAACGTGATGCGCAGGAATGGGAACGGCGCCAGACGGACAGCCTGCGATCCGGGGTGTGGTCTGATCCCGCAGCGGGGGACAGGCCGGTAGGAGAGTGGTGCAAGATCTGGCTGGACGCCCAGCCGGCTCGGCAGCCGGCCACTGTGCGCAAAATCCGTGGGGTGATCGCGAAGCAGATCGCCGGCACCTTCGGACGCCGGCCACTCGTCTCGGTGCGACCGTCTGAGGTACAGGCCTGGGCCGCTGAATTGTCGCGAACGCAGTCCGTCGCGACCGCCCGCCACGCGCTTGGGCGTTTTGCGACGGGTGTTCGACTATGCCGTGCGCGACGGCGCAATCCAGCGCAATCCCGCCGCGGGTATCCGTCTGTCCAAGGTGCAGGGCAATGACCCACGGCCTTTGACCCATGACGAGCTCTGGCGGCTTGCGGGAGTGTTCGACGCAGCGAGGGATCGGCTGCTGGTGCTCGTCGCTGGTTATTGCGGGCTGCGGTGGGGCGAGCTAGCGGCATTGCGATGGTCCGATGTCGATCTGCAAAGCAGGACCATGCGCGTCGTTCGGGCGTATTCGGAGGAGGCGCCGCGGGGTGAGTTGTCGCCGGTTAAGAATCATCAGGCCCGCACTGTGCCTGTCCCCGAGATCGTGTCGGGAGAGCTCGCAAACTACAAAGCGCTCCAGCCCCGAGGCGAATTGGTCTTTCCTTCCGCGTCCGGCACACCGCTGCGCAACCGGAACTGGCGACGCGACGTTTTTGATTCCGCGGTCGAGGCGCTCGGCTTGAAAATCACTCCCCACAATCTGCGCGACACCGCGGCATCGCTGGCGATCCAGGAAGGTGCGTCGGTCGTCGCGGTCGCGCGCCTGTTGGGTCACGAATCGGCGGCGACCACGCTCAACCACTACGCGGGTCTTTTCCCGACGGACCTTGACGACATCGCTTCGCGACTCGACGCTGCCGCGCGACTGACTATCGCCAGCCAACGCGAGTCATCTGATGCCAAACAATCACCGACCAAGCACCGACCAGACGAAGCTGAGACTGAGGGCTAAACTCGGATCTAACCGGCGCTGACCTGCAAAAACAGTAGTGCCCCCGGCAGGATTCGAACCTGCGACACCGGCTTTAGGAGAGCCGTGCTCTATCCCCTGAGCTACGGGGGCCGCAAAACATCGTTAAACCTACATCCGGATCGGTGGCGGGCGCTCTAGAGGCTGTGGCGACGGTATCGCCGCAGCCGGTGAATGTTGTCCAGAGTCGCCGGCTCGCTGCAGGGACGCAGCGCCGCATCGAGCCGAGCGCGCACCTCTTCGGTGTCGAGATGCATCCCGATCGCGACCAGAAAGTTGGCCGCCGCTCCCGGCGGCGCGTTCGCAATATGAATCGTCGGGCCGACCAGGTTGACCGCAAAGGTGGGAGTACCCCGTCCGTATCGCATCGTCACGGCTCCTTTGAGCCGATACACCCCTGCGGGCGGATCCTCGAGCAGATCGATCAGGGCGCCAGGGTCGACCTCGCCATCGGTGCTCACCGTGACCGAGTCGGCGTGCACATGCTCGTGATCGGCGTGGGCCGCGCCGTTGGTGACGTCGTCGACGAGCAGTTCGCGCAATGAGAGTTGGCCCGGCTCATCGTTCGACCCCGCGACGTCGTAGAGCAGCCGGGGATCGATCCGCCCGCCGACCGACCCCACGACGGTCGCCCGTGAATTCAGCTCGCGCACACGTCGTGCTACCCGCTCGACCATGGCGTCGCGGTCGCTGCGGGGGAGTTGATCGAGCTTGTTGACCACGACGAGTGACGCCGCCCGGTACCGCGCGGGCAGCACCTGGCCAGTGTCGACGATGTCGAAATGTGTTGCGGCATCGATGACATCGATAAGGCCGCCGTACCGCAGGCCGGCCACCCGGCTGAAGCCGATGATGCGGGCAACGCTCAGCGGGTCGGCCAAACCGCTCGCCTCGACGATCACGGCATCGAGATTGAGCCGCGGGTCGGCGAGCTTGGTCAGTGCGTCGTCGATGCCACCGTCGTCAGGCAGACAGCAGATGCATCCGCCGGCAATTGACACCGGCTCGTCGATTTGGCCCGCCACCAGCATGGCATCGACATTGAGCTCGCCGAAGTCGTTGATGATCACGCCGATCCGTGCGCCGGGGCTGCGTAGGACGTGGTTGAGCAGAGTCGTCTTGCCAGCGCCCAGGTAGCCGGTCAGGCAAATGACGGGGATTGCCGTCGCCAGGGGTCTTACAACCAGATCAGCAGACGTGGGCTGCCGGGCGTATCGCGGGGAAAGGCGATCGGCCCGTCGATGCCGTCCAGCTTCAGGCGCACCTCAGCCGCGTCGGACGAGACGGCAAGAATCGTGCCGATCGCGTACTGGCGATCGTCCTCCCACTTGACCGTGGCGTACCGCCCGAGGTGTTGCACCGCAAGGTCACTGGGCGCGACCTCGTTCGGGTGCGGCGGCAGCGCTGACACCGCGGCATCCAGCTCGTCGGCAACCGGCGCCGGCCCGGCGTCGTCAGCCCAGGCGTTCTCGTCGCCGAAGTACTCGCCGTCGCCGTCGCCGACGTCGCCCTCGTGCTTGAGCCGTCCCAGCGCCGGTACTTCTTCCTCGATCCACAGCCGCCAGCCCTCCGGCGGCGGTGGCCACGAGGGATCCGGCGACCAGTCCGCATGCGGCGCCCAGCCCTTGGGAGGCTTCGGCCAGTTCGGGGGCGGGTTGTAGCGCATTAATCCACCATACGGAACCGGGCGGTCAACGGAGCTCGGGAATTACCTTCGCGATGGTGTCGACGTGGTTTTCCTGGAAGGTGAACGACGTCAGCCCGTACTTCTCGCGGTAGCCGCGCAACGTGTCGGCGATCTCGCGGGGCGATCCGCTGAGCACCGACGGCAAGGCCAGCAACTCCTCGTCGGAAAGGTCTACGAACCTGCGGGTGAGCGCCAGATCGGGCTTCCCGGAATTGTCCGACGGCACGGCGGTGATCGCGAGGTTCAACTCGAGATCGGCAAAGCGCTCGCCTGCGGCGTTGCGGACGAACTCGACCCGCTCGGCGAGCGGGTCGGCGACATCACCGGAGCTGGCACCGGTCAACCCGATGATGTCGGCGTGATGAGCGGCGATGGTCAGCAGGCGATTTCCGTTGCCGGCGATCAGGATTGGCACTTCCGGCAGGTGCTTCTTCAGGTAAGTGGTGACGTGCTCGAGGTGGTCGACCCGTTGCCGTGCGGTCGGGTATGGCAGCTCGGCGGCTTCGAATTCCTCGCGGACGTAGCCGGCGCCGAGGCCGAGGTCGAGTCGTCCGTCGCTGAGTTGGTCGACTTCGCCGGCGTCACGAGCCAGCAGCGCGGGCTTGTAGAAACCGGCGTTGAGCACGTAGGTGCCCAGTCGCACTCGCGAGGTCGCCGACGCGATCGCCGTCAATACCGGAAAGGGTGCCGGGGCGCCGAGGTGATCGGGCAGATGCAGGGCGTCGAAGCCGATGTCCTCGTAGCGCTTTACTTTGTCCTGCAATGCGCTTAGCGACTTGGCTGCGTGAATACCCAGCGAGAAGCGAAAGGCCTTTTCGGCCATCGGCCACCTCCGATTGTGTAGTTATGCCTACGGTACTTTCCAGGATCGGGCCGCGGCCGCCAGGCCCTGCACGAGATCGGCGGTCACCGGTGACAAGCCGTCGTCACCGGGTAGCGGACTGCGGGGGCTGATGCCCCTGACTCGGATCGGCAATTCCAATTGTGTTCCGCCGTAACGGGTCTGATTGACAGGGTTCTGCGGATGCAGCCCGCGCAGTTCGAGCGGGATCTCGTCCAGATCGGTGACGACGTGATAGCCCGGCAGGGTCAGATGGTCGGCGACGTGGGTAGCCAGCGCGCGATTGCCGCCGCCGGCCAGCAACTGGGTGGCGCGGCCGATCCGTCCGTAGCCGTGCAACGACACGGCGACGTCGACGTGGTCGAGGAACTTCGCCAGTCGCGCGGACTCCCCGCGAAGAAAGCGTGCGGACGACAGGTGGTGCGGATAGCGGTCGGGATGCCGGACCAGGTATACCGAGGCGTCGGCCGCCTCCGCGGCGCGCTCGGCGATCACATCGGTCATCTGTTCCAGGCCGCCGCCATGTATCGCCAGGAAGCCGAAGCGCGACCGCAGCCGGCTGGCCTCGACCACCTCGTGTTCGCTGAGCAGCTCCGAAAGCGACTGCGGTGCAGGCGTTGTCGGACGTGGCCGCGGTCGTGGCCACCGCGACGGATCCCATCGACGGAGGAAGTCGATCCAGTGCTGGGGCAACCCGTGATGCAACGCCCCGTCGATGATGCGTTCGAGGTAGCCGGGTCGTGGTGGTCCCAGGTTCACCCGGTGGTCGATGTACACCCAAGCGTCCGCCGGCCCGTCTTCGGTTTGCACAGTCATGCAGTCGCGTCGGTAGTGCGCCGGCACGCTCTCGGCTCTGTCGAGGAGGGCCAGGTCGTGATCGGACAGATCCCAGACGACCCCGTGCACCGTCGTCCCGTGCAGCGGCTCGACGGTTGCCACTCCGCGCTGATTGATCAGCCAGTCGTGGTCGGAGAGTACGGCCCGCCGTGGATTGACGGCGTCGGGACACCGCTGCGCCATCTGCCGCACGCACAGGTTGGACCCGTACGCGAAGTAGGAATGACGGCGCCGCTGCGTCACGAGATTGATGTTAGCCGAGCAAATTGTTCGCCCGGCCGCGGACGGCTTCGTGCGGTCGCGGGTCAAGTGCCCGAACGACTTCTGATCGCGAGGTTAATTCCATGAGTCGCGGTGCTGATGTGTCGGCTCGAGGTGAAAGGATTGTTCGATGGGCAGTGTGAACGAGGGCGGGACCCGGGACCGGGACACCATCGAGCGTGAATTGCGGCGGCTGGCCGTCGTTCGTTATGCCTACCGCGAGCGCGGTGGAGCGATGCCGTCGATCGACCAGATGGACGCTCTGCTCGACGAACTCATCGCACTGCGGGGTCGCGGACGACACCGCCGGGAAGACGACAATTCCGAGGCCAGGCCTAGCCTTTGGCGCTGATCGTGAGGTAGATCAGCACCACGTTGAGCAGAGCTGATCATCGTGCCGATCACCCAGCCGACGGCCGTCGTGACGCGGTGATTGGTGTCCGTGCCCATCAGCGCGCGGTCGCTGGTCAGCCGAACCAGCGGAAGCAGCGCGAACGGAATGCCGAACGACAGAACGACCTGAGACAGCACTAATGTGCGCGTCGGATTAAAACCCAGAGCCAGGATCACCAGGGCGGGCGCCAGCGTCGCCAGTCGCCGCCACACCATCGGGATCGACCGGTTCAGCAGGCCCTGCATGATCATCGCGCCGGCGTAGGCGCCCACCGATGCGGATGCCAGGCCCGAAGCCAGCAGGCCGATCGCGAAGAGCGCGGCGATCACCGGGCTCACGGTGTCGCGCACGGCGGCGTAGGCCACTTCGATCGAACTGACCTCGCCGCGTCCTCGCATGTTCAGCGCGGCTACCAGCAGCATGGCGGCGTTCACTCCGCCCGCGACGACCATGGCCAGCCCGACGTCCAACCGGGTGATGCGCAGCAGTCGCCGACGCTCGGGGCCGGGGTCCGGATGGCCGTGCCGGTCGCGGGCCAGGCCGGAATGCAGATAGACCGCATGCGGCATCACCGTCGCGCCGAGGATAGCCGCGGCCAACAGCACGCTTTCCTTGCCGAGGAATCGTGGGACCAGGCCGCCGAGCACGTCGCCGGGCGGCGGTGTCGCCACGAAGAAGCTCGCGGTGAATCCGACGGCGATCACCAGCAGCAGGCCGGTGATGACGCGCTCGAAAATTTGCTGGCCGCGTTGATCTTGAATCCGCAGCAGTAGTAGCGACACCAAGCCGGTGATGACCCCGCCCAGCAGCAGCGGCAGCTTGAACAGGATGTGCAGCGCAATCGCCCCGCCGATCACCTCGGCCACGTCGGTGGCCATCGCGACGAGCTCGGCTTGCAGCCAAAACGCCAGCCGGACTGGACGACTCAGCTTTGCGCCGATGGACTCGGGCAGCGAGCGCCCGGTCACCAGGCCCAGCTTCGCCGACAGATACTGCACCAGGCCTGCCATCACATTGGCCAGGACGATGACCCACAGCAGCGCGAACCCGAACTGCGATCCCGCGCTGATATTCGCGGCTACGTTGCCCGGGTCGACATACGCGATGGCGGCCACGAAGGCCGGGCCGAGCAGATACCAGCCAGTCTTCAGCCGGGCACGGGTGTCCTGGGGCACCTAACTCACTTTCCATCGACGAATAAGAAAGTTAGGTTAGCCGAAACCTCTAGCTCGCCGAATACAGGCCGCGACCGGTGATCAGCGGAAGATCCAGCGTGGTCCGGATTCCGGCCGGCGCGGCAACGACAGCAGGGATGGCATTGACGACGCGCATCGCCGTCGCCACCAGACCGGCGTGGTTGTGGTCACCGTTGGGACTGCTCAAGCAAACGTCGATGGCGTACGACGGCTCGCCGGTGATCTCGATCCGGTAGCAGCCGCCGGGTTGGGCCGGCTGAGGCCAGTCGGGGCACAGGTCTTCGCGCAACCTTGTGACGTGTTCCAGCACCACCACGGGGTGGCCGTCGACCAGTCCCTGCACCTCGAACCGAAGCGCCGCGGCACTGTCCTTGGGGATGTGCCCGGACGCGATGTCGAAGTCCTCGGGTGCGGGGACTCGCTCCTGTCGCTCGGTGACCTGGTCGAGTTCGACGCCTAGCCCCGCAGCGAGTTGGCGCACCACCGACCCCCACGCCAGGCTCAGCACGCCTGGCTGCAGCAGCATCGGGATCTCGTCGAGCGGTTTGCCGAAGCCCATCACGTCGAACATGACGGTCGCGCTGTCATAGGTGGCGTAGTCGACGATCTCCATGCAGCGGATCTGCTGGACGCTCTGGCAGGTGCCGGCGAGCGCCAGCGGAATCAGGTCGTTGGCAAACCCAGGATCGATGCCGTTGACAAAAAGGCTTGAATTACCTTCTCGCGCAGCATCTTCGATGGGCTTGAGCATGTTGTCGGGCAGCACCTGCCACGGGTACTGCAGGAAGACGGCGCTGCTGCCGACCACGTTGACTCCGGCGGCCAGGATGCGCCGATAATCCTCCAGCGCGTCGGGTAGCCGGTTGTCGGCCATCGCGGTGTAGACGGCGCACTGCGGGCCGGTGGCCAGCACAGCATCCAGGTCGGTCGAGGCTTTGATGCCGGTCGAGATGTCAAGGCCGGCAAGCTCTCCGGCGTCTTTCCCGGCTTTGGAATCCGACGACACCCACACCCCGGTCAGCTCGTAGTCCGGGTTGGTGATGAGTGCTTTGAGCGCATGTATGCCGACATTGCCGGTACCGATCTGGGCGACTCGAATGGCCATGGTCACAGGTCCGGAATCGGGAGGTCGAGATTGGGAAAGGTGATGCCGCCGTCGACCTCGATCACCTTGCCGGTCAGGTAGGCGCCTGCAGCCGACGCCAAATAGACTGCAGCGGCTGCGATCTCGTCGGGCTGACCGAGGCGACGCATCGGCGTCACCTTCTCCATCGGCTCGCGCAACTCGTCGTTGGAGGCGACGATGTCGAGTGCTGACGTGGCGATCGAGCCCGGTGCGATTGCGTTGACCCGGACCCGCGGGCACAGATCCAGCGCGGCCAGGCGGGTGTAGTGGGCGAGTGCGGCTTTGGCGGTGCCGTAGGCGGCGAAACCACGGCCGGCCACCCGCCCCATCGTCGAGGTGATGTTGATGATGCTGCCGCCGCCGGAGTGCTCGAGCATCAGCGGAACCGCTGCCGTGGTCAGTGCGTGGGCGGTGGCGACGTTGAAGGTGAACGCGCTCTTGAGGTCTTTCGTCGAGGTGGTCAGCAGGCCGTTGGGCATGGTGCCGCCGACATTGTTGACGACGATGTCCAGTCGCCCGAACGCCTCGACGGCCTGGCCGGCCAGCTCGGCGGTGACCTCGGGCTGGGCCAGATCGGCGGTGACGATGTGGGCCCGTCGGCCCGCAGCGCGGACCTTTTCCGCGACGGCCTCTAGTTCGGATTGGGTGCGGGAAGCGATGACTACGTCGGCGCCGACTTCGGCGAACGCCAGCGCGATGGCTGCGCCGAGACCGCGGCCGCCACCGGTGACGACGGCGACTTGGTCGTCGAGTCTGAATTTGTCGAGGATCACGGGCGTCACCGTAACAAGGCGCGGACGGCCGGGGAACCCTATTTCTGAAACACGTTCTAGTTTCTCTGCGGACCTCGGCGGGCCTCGGCGTTAAGAATCCGCCAATCGGGCGCGCCGACTTTTCGACTTGTCGGATCACGGCACCCACTGGGGACGCGCCTCGGGCCACTTGCGCACCCGATATCCGTTGCGGTGACAGATCGGCCATGATGCCGATACGTCAGCGCACGCGGACCCAGCAGCGATCGCAGCGAATTACCGCCGAGCGCAACCAAAATCGTAACGACAGGCTGACCCGGCAACGAGACTTCGGCTATGGCCGAGCTTCGTCGGATGAGCCGCCGCCGTTCTGATCACATCAGCGGCGGGCCGGGATTCAGCCAGCTCGCGGAGGAATCGGAGTGCCCCTTGTACTGCGGACAGTAGGCCGATACCGCGACTCCGATGAAGAAGCTGGATTGGCTGAAGTTCAGATCGGTGTCCCCCACCAACTTCATCGCCAAAGTGCTTGTTTTGTAGTGCTTGTCGAGCCCGTCGCACACCATGTGAGCCTCGGCGAGCATCGCGTCGCGATTACCGTCGTTGATCACGATGTTGCGCTTCGCGAGGGCCGCGATTACCGCATCGTCGGTGGGATCAGCGGACGCCGGCACCGCACAGAACACCGCGACGGCGGACAACGCCACTGCCCACCGGGTACATCGGACCTCCATGCGATAACGCTACTTGAAATCAGGTCACCTCGCGCGGCGAACGCTGGTCGGCTCGCGAGATGCCCGATGCGCGGACCAGGATCGTCAGCACCGCGGCACCCAGCAGCAATGCCGGCACGTCGCCCCATAGATGCCCCATGTGGTGCGCGGACTTGACCGACTCCACGGCCATCACCACGGCGTGCACCGCGCTGGACCACACGGCGAACCAGATCAGGCTGACGTTGTTCTCGGGGTGCCGAGCTGCGTTGCACAGGAATAGGCCCAAGGTCACGTACAGGCCGACGATCATCATGAAGTAGTCCGATTGATAGGGCGCGCCGTGGTGCCAAGCCCACCCCGACGGCCAGACCACGGCCAGCGGATAGAGCAGCACCATCGCCACGCCGAAGGCGACGAGGGCGATCTGGAGAAGCCGGTAACTGGTCGACGTCGTCATGCATGCTCCAAACCCTAAGGGGGCCAGTGGTTTCGCTCAGCCCCAGCTTCCCGGGGTGCCCTGGGGCACCTGCTGGCCCAACCAGTTGCAGGGCATCATCGTGCGCCACGCGGTGAACGCGCACTGTTGTTCCGGGGTCAGCGGACTCGGACCGGCACATGGCTTGTCCGGGCTGCCGCAGATCGGGGGATCGGCATGGGCGGCCGGCGCCGCGCCGAGATACATCGCAGCGGCCGCCGCGATCGCGAGTCCTGCTGTCTGAATACGGCCCATCTCGAGCTCTTCCTGCACGCGGCCGGGTGATGCCGCACTAGAGGAGGACGATACCTTCGGCTAACGGGCGCACGCTGTGGAAATGGGGAGATTTACCCATGTGCCGAGGTGGTCCGACGGCGCACACTTCGTAGATGGACAGGACTTGCAGGCTGAAGTTCGCGGCCGGGGCAGTGCTGCTGGGCGGCTTGGTGGCCACCGGGTCGCCGCTCGAAGTGGCCCCCGCCCACGCCGATGACACATTTGCTCCTCACCATTGGTGCCCGGGACAACGACACGACCCACCCACCGGTCCCGGAGATGTGGTGTGGGATTGGAACATCTGTCACACCTTCTACTTCGCCAACTACGGGATGGGCAACGTCGTCACTTCCTACAGCGGCGAGAATGCGCTGGTATGGGACGGCGACAATCCGCCACCCGAGGCGATAACGCGCAGGCACTGTCCGCCGATCGCATTCATGTGCCCGTGAAGCTTTAAGGCGCCGGGCTGTTCAAGCCTTCTTGGCCGCAGCCTTTTTAGCCGGAGTCTTCTTCGCGGCGGTCTTCTTGGCGGCGCCTTCTTCGCCGCGCCTTCTTGGCCGGTGCTTTCTTCGCGGGAGCCTTATCGCCGCCGGACCGTGCTTTCACGCTGGCTTCCAGCTTGGCCAGCAGATCCGAGACGTCTTCGGTCTCGTCGAGTTCCTTGGGCTGCTCTTCGGTGGTAAAGGCTTCACCGCCTTCGAGTTTGGCGGTTACCAACTCCTGCAGCTGGGCCTGATAGTCGTCGTGGTAACGGTCGGGTTGGAAATCGTCGGCCATCGACTCGACGACCTGTCCGGCCATCTTCAACTCGGCGGGTTTGACCTCGACCTTCTTGTCCAGCACCGGGAAGTCGGGGTCGCGGATTTCGTCAGGCCACAGCAACGTGTGGATCACCATCACTTCGCGCTTGCTGAAGTCCTTGACCCGCAACGCCGCAAGTCGGGTCTTGTTGCGCAGCGCGAAGTGGACGATCGCCACCCGGTCGGTCTCGGCCAGCGTCTTTGCCAGCAGCACATAGGATTTCGTCGACTTGCCATCCGGCTCGAGGAAATAGCTCTTGTCGTACATCATCGGGTCGAGTTCGCTGGCCGGGACGAACTCGAGCACTTCGATCTCGCGGCTGCGCTCCTCGGGCAGCGTCGCGATGTCGTCGTCGGTGATGATCACCATCTGACCGTCGTCGGATTCGTAGGCCCGCGCAATGTCGCGATACTCGACGACCTCGCCGTCGACCTCGCACACCCGCTTGTACCGGATGCGGCCGTTGTCCTTGGCATGCACCTGGTGGAACTTGATGTCGTGGTCCTCGGTCGCGCTGTACACCTTGACCGGGACGTTGACCAGCCCGAAAGAGATCGAGCCCTTCCAGATGGAACGCATGCTGCCAGTATGCCCATACTGCTGGGCGCTTACGCGCCTATCGCTGCTGCGCCGCGGCGGTCAGTGCATCCCGATCCGGCAGGTCGGCACCGGCACGGCTGACGGTGACCGCCGCAACGGCACTGCCGGCCTCGAGTGTGGCCGTCAGCGCCTCGAGATCCAGCGCGGCCAGCGCGGCACGTCGGTCGGCGCCAAGCAGCCCTTGCGTCCAGAGCGCATCGAGCATGCCGACCATGAAGGAATCGCCGGCACCGACGGTGTCGACCACCTGCGCCGATCGCGCCGGCACTCGTACCATCCCGGCCGCGCAGACGGCCTCGGCGCCCTGGTCGGCCATCGTCACCGCGACGATCGCGGGACCCATCGACTGCCAGGTCTGCGCGATGTCCTCGGGCTTACGATCCGGGTCCAGCCAGCGCAGGTCTTCCTCGCTGACCTTCACGATGTCGCTGCGCTCGACCAGGTGCTCGATCCGGGTACGAGCCTGGTTGCGATCGGCGATCAGCGAAGGGCGCACATTGGGATCGAAGCTGACCGTGGCCGACACCCGGTAGGCGTCGACAAGCGCCGCCACGGCGAGGCAGCCCGGATCGTGCACGGCAGCAATCGATCCGGTGTGCACGAAGAGCGGCGGCGCCACCGGCGGCGTACCGGACAGCTGCCAGTCCAGGTCGAATTGGTAGCTCGCCGAACCGTCTTGCGCGACGGTCAGGCGTGCGGTCGTCGTCCGGTCGGCGGTTTGGCTCCCCGAAACAAGCTGCGCCCCTGACTCGTTGACGTATTCGGCGATACGGCGACCGTATGCGTCGTCGCCGATGTGGGTGAGGAAGTCGACGTCGCGGCCCAGTCGCGCCAACCCGACCGCAACGTTGAGGGGGCTCCCACCGACGTGCTCGCCTACCACGTGGTGGCCGTCCTGGACGATGTCGATGAGTGCTTCGCCGATCACCAGCCCGCGGCTCATTGCACCAACGCCTCCAGAGTCGCTCGAGCACCCTTGCTGTGCAACGAATCCAGCGCCCAACGGTAGGCCTCGACGAACCGGTGCTGATGAGCCAGGTCGCCGAACACCGCGGTGATCTCGATGAACGCGTTGGGATTTTCGTGCTGCGACCGGGCGATCGGGATCAGCGAGTCCGCGAGCTGGTCGAGCACCTCGTACGGCTCTCCCCACTCGTCGACGCCCTCGGCGTAGCGGGCCCAACTCGCCACCGCCGCCGACGCCATCGCAACCGGCCCGTCGTTGGCCAGGTTGTCGGTGATGACCGGGAACAGCCACTTCGGGATGCGGTCTGACGAGTAGGCGCATATCCGCGCCACGGTGTCGCGCACCGCCGGGTTGGCGAACCGCTCGATCAGCGTGCGGGCGAAATGATGCAGGTCAATTCCGGGCACCTGCGGCAGGGTCGGGATGGCTTCGTCCTCCAGGTAGGACAGCAGGTATTTGGCGAACAACGGATCCTGCGCCGCGTCGTGGACGAACTCGAAGCCGCACAGATGGGCGAAGTAACACAGGCACTGATGTCCCGCGTTGAGCATGCGCAGCTTCATCAGCTCGTATGGGCGGACGTCGTCGACCACCAGAACGCCAGCCTTCTCCAACGGGGGCCGACCATCGGCGAAGTCGTCCTCGATCACCCAGGCGCTGAACGGTTCGGCCACCACCGGCCACCGGTCATCCACGCCGAAGTCGCGGCGGACTTCCGCGGCCATCTCCAAAGTCGTTGCGGGAGTGATGCGGTCGACCATCGAGTTCGGGAATCGGGTGTGCTCGCCCACCCACTCGGCCAACTCGGGATCTACCCGCTCGGCGCTGGTGAGGACCGTACGTTTCGCGACTTCACCGTTGTTCTCGATGTTGTCGCAGGAGACGATGGTCGGCGCGGGGATTCCCTTCTTGCGCCGCCGGGCGAGGGCCTCGGTGATCAACGTGAACGCAGGACCGTCGGGATCGCGATAGCCGCCCTCGGTGATGGTCAGCGAAATGATCCGGGTGGATTCGGCGGCCAGCACGTCGAGTGCCGACTCCGGATCGTCGGGTGCATACCGGTAGTCGATGATCGAACCGATGACCTGAGCGTCGCGGGTGCCGTTCGGATTCTCCAGAATCAGCGTGTACAGCCCGTCCTGACCGTCGAGGACGTCGCGCATCGTCCAGTCGGCGGGCATCACGCCGACTCCGCAGATGCCCCACTCGTTTGCCAGGCCCTGCTGCAGCAGCAGGTTGATGTAGGCGGCCTGATGGGCCCGATGAAAGTGGCCGGCGCCGATATGCGCGATGCCGACGCTGACCTTGCCGCGGTCGTATGTCGGGGCGTCGATCGGTAGGTGTGGCAGTGCTGCATTGTTCAGAACTATTGCGTCAGGCACGATCTCACAACTCCTTCCGGGTTGGCGATGCCTAGCCGAGCGCGGGACCTCCGCTCGTCACAGCCGCCAAAATGAGGGAATCGGCAAGAGCGCGCCACGAATCCGTGACGGCGACCGCACCGGCATCGATCAATTCCCTGATCCGGCTTTGACGTTCGTCGGCAGGTACAAACATGACGTTACCGACGGCGTAATAGCCGGCCGCGACAGCCGAGGTGACACCGGGCACCGAGTCTTCGACGGCCAGCCCGTGCGGACCTTCGACCCCCAGAATCCGTCCGGCCTGCAGGTACACCGCCGGGTCCGGTTTGCTGATCGGCTTCGCCAGTGAGTCCTCGGCGCTGAACCGCACCGCTTCGGGGATCAGATCGATCGAGACCCGCGGCGGTGAAGGACGCTTTCAGGCGCCCGAGCGCGCTGGAGCTGACGGCGGCCATGGCGAACCGCGGTGCCAGATCCTGCAGTGGCGCGAGCACCTCCGGGTCTGGCTGCAACGTGACCGCCAGATGTGCGGTGACCTGCTCGCGCTCCTCGCGCACCCACTTCTCCAGCTCATCGGCGGTCAACGCGAGCCCGTCGGCGATGTCGCTGTCCGATGCCACCCGGGCGTCGGGACGGCCTTCGGCCAGCGCCTTCTCGAACGGAACTCCGCTCAGCACCGCGAGATCGGTGGCGGTACTGCGAAAGTTCTTACCCACCGCCTTCTTACGCAGCTCGTCACCGCTCAGCGGCGCCGTGACGCCGAACCTGGCCAGGAAACGGGTAGTCACCTCGGCCGAGGCGTCGAAAGCCGGTGCCTCCGAAGGGAAGAGGTTGTCGTCGGCGTCCAACAGCAACGTGGTGATCGACGCGGGATCGAACGGGCGGACGAATTCCAGGGGCTGGCTCATAGCGCCACCAGCTCCCGTACTTCGTCATCCCGCAGCGCCTTGCGCAGCGTGGGAATCACGCCCTGCTCGTCGATGTCAGTGATCATCGCGCGCAGACGGTCCACGAATCCAGGGATCACCCGAAGTTCGGCGAAGATCTCGTGGCGCAGCAACGCGTCAGGATTGTTGCCATCCATCGTCGCCAACTTCATCAGCAGCTCTTTCTCCGGGTCTTCGATGTCGAACTTGCAACCCTTGAGGTCGTAGCCCCGCAGGTAACGCATCCACCCGGCCAGGGCGAGCATCAGCAGTGTGTGCGGGCGGTCCTGCTCGATCGCCTCGTGCAGCGACGGCAGCAGGAACGACGCGATCTTCTCCGATCCCCGGCGAGCAAGTCGCGAGAGCTGGTCGCTCATCTTTGGGTTGCTGAGCCTGGTGAGCAATGACTCCCGGTACTCAGGTGTGTTCATCCCAGGCACCGCCGGCAGCAGCGGCTGGACCTCGTCGCGCATCAACTGCTCGACAAAATCGTAAATGATCTTGTTGTCCATCGCTTCATCGGTTTGTCGGTAGCCGGCCAGCGTGGCCAGGCACGACATCGCGATGTGAGTCCCGTTGAGCAGCCGGGTCTTCAGCAGCTTGTGGTCGCTGACATTCGCGACGAACTGGGCGCCGACCTCGTCGAGGGGCGGACGCCCGTCGCAGAAGTCGTCCTCGATGACCCACTGGCTGTACGGCTCGGTGAGCACCGGCCACTTATCGGCGATCCCGAAGGTCTTCCGAACGAACTCGACCTCTTCGTCCGAGGTCTGCGGCGTGATGCGGTCGACCATGGTCGACGGGAAGGCGACGTAGGTGTCGATCCAGCGCGCGAGCCCGGGATCCTTCAGCGCCGCGAACGAGACCAGCGCGGTACGCGCCGCCGCGGTGTTGTCGGGGATGTTGTCGCAGCAGAGCACCGTGAACGGCGGGGTGCCCGCACGGCGACGCAGATCCAGCGCCTCGGCCAGGTAACCCCACGCGGTGACGTAACTACCCGAGCCGACGAGGTCGGCCCGCACGTCGGGGTTGTCAGCGTCGAACTCCCGGGTGACCGGGTCGAGGAAGTAGCCGTTACCGGTGATGGTCAGGCTGACCACGCGGGTGTGGGGGTCGGCCAGCGCGGCACGAACCGCCGCCCCGTCGTTGGGTGCGTAGTGGACGGAGCCGATCGAGCCGACCACGCGGGCGGTCTCGCCCTCATGACCACGCTCCACGACGGTGTACAGCCCGTCCTGGGCCGACAGCACGTCTTTGACGTCGGGGGAACGCAAACTGATGCCGGTGACTCCCCACTGATCGGAAATGCCCGAGTTGGCCAGGTCGTCGAAGTAGACGGCTTGGTGGGCACGGTGGAAGTTGCCGGCGCCGATGTGGACGACGCCGCGTTGCAGCGTCAGAACGGTCGTACGTCGGCACGTCGATGTGCTCTGACTGAGAGTGCAGTTCGAGAGTCTCGTTACTGAGCGGAACTCCGGCGCTTGGCCGCCAGGGTATTACTTTTCGCATGCTCCCCTATGTCTCCAGGTCGCGGGCACTTAAACGTTTTAGTGTGTTAAGTCACGGTGTCCTGAGTCACGACCTCGTCATCGTCCCGTCATAAGGGGTGGTGAGAGGGGGTAATTCGGGGCGTAGGTTGGCACGCATGGCGCCGCGGGTGAAGTTGACCAACGCCGACAAAATCTTGTACCCGGCGACCGGGCACCACCAAGTCCGAAATCTTCGACTACTACACCGATATCGCGGAGGTCATGCTGCCGCACATTTCCGGGCGTCCCGCAACTCGAAAGCGTTGGCCTAACGGCGTTAACCAATCGTCGTTCTTCGAAAAGCAGTTGGCCGCTTCGGCTCCGGACTGGCTGTCGCGCGGCAGCATCACGCATAAATCGGGTACGACGACTTATCCGATCATCGACAACGTCGACGCTCTGGCCTGGATCGCCCAGCAGGCCGCGCTGGAAGTCCATGTGCCGCAGTGGCGTTTCGAGGCGGAGTGGACTCGTGAGGGCGAAGAGCTCAAGCCGGGTCCGGCCAGCCGCCTGGTTTTCGACCTCGATCCGGGCGAGGGCGTGACGATGGCGCAACTCGCGAAGGTGGCCCGCGCCGTCCGCGATCTGATCGCCGACATCGGGCTGACCACCTTCCCGCTCACCAGCGGAAGCAAGGGAATGCATCTCTACAGTCCACTGGACAAACCCGTGAGCAGCCGCGGTGCGGTGGTTCTGGCCAAACGCGTTGCGCAGCAACTGGAAACATCGATGCCCAAGCTGGTCACGTCCACCATGACCAAGAGCGTGCGAGCGGGCAAGGTGTTCGTCGACTGGAGCCAGAACAGCGGGTCGAAAACCACGATCGCACCGTATTCGTTGCGTGGCCGCGAATATCCGACCGTCGCCGCGCCGCGCAGCTGGGATGAACTCGAGGACAAAAAGCTCCGGCAGCTGCGCTACGACGAAGTGCTCGAGCGAGTCGAACGCGACGGAGACCTGCTGGCGCCGCTGGACGCGGATATCCGTGCCCCCGACCGGCTGACCAAATACCGCAGCATGCGCGACGCTCAGAAGACACCGGAACCGGTGCCCAGTACCAAACCGGCTGCAGGGGAAGGTAATACCTTCGTCATTCAGGAGCATCACGCCCGACGGCTGCACTACGACTTCCGCCTGGAGCGCGACGGCGTGCTGGTGTCGTGGGCCGTGCCGAAGAATCTTCCGGAGACGACCGCCGTCAATCATCTGGCAGTGCACACCGAAGACCATCCGCTGGAGTACGGGAGTTTTGAGGGAACGATTCCCAAAGGGGAGTACGGCGGCGGCAAGGTGATCATCTGGGACGCGGGCACTTACGACACCGAGAAGTTTAACGACACCGGTGAAAAGGGCGAGGTGATCGTCACCCTGCACGGGCAGCGAATCTCGGGTCGCTACGCGCTGATTCAGACCGACGGAAACCAGTGGCTCGCACACCGGATGAAAGACCAGCACGTCTTCGACTTCGACGAGGCGGCGCCGATGCTGGCCACTCATGGTTCGGTCGCGAAGCTGACGGCGTCGCAGTGGGCGTTCGAGGCCAAGTGGGACGGCTACCGCTTGCTGGTCGACGCCGACCACGGCGAGCTGCGGTTGCGATCGCGCAGCGGGCGTGACCTCACCGACGAATTCCCGCAATTACGTTCGCTGGCAGACGATCTCGCCGATCACCACGTCGTGCTCGACGGCGAGGTCGTCGCGCTCGATGCGTCCGGGGTGCCGCGATTCTCCGAGATGCAGAACCGGGCGCGCGCCACCCGCATCGAGTTCCGAGCCTTCGATCTGTTGTATCTCGACGGGCGATCGCTGCTGCGGGCGAAGTACCGCGATCGGCGAAAGCTGTTGGAAACGCTGGCATCCGCTGGCGGTCTGGACGTTCCCGACCTGCTGCCCGGTGACGGCGCGGAGGCCCTGGAGTATGCGCGCAAGCAGCAGTGGGAGGGCGTGGTCGCCAAGAAGCGCGATTCCACCTATCAACCGGGCCGCCGCTCGGCGTCCTGGGTGAAGGACAAATATTGGAACACCCAGGAAGTCGTCATCGGCGGTTGGCGGGCCGGCGAGGGCGGGCGCACCAGCGGCATCGGCTCGCTGTTGGTGGGCATCCCGGGCGCCGACGGGCTGCATTTCGCCGGACGGGTCGGCACCGGCTTCACCGAGCGCGACCTGGCCAGCTTGAAGAAGACTCTCGAGCCGCTGCACACCGATGAATCACCCTTCGACGCAAGGCTTTCCACTCAGGATTCCAAGGGTGTGACATTCGTGAAACCGACTCTGGTCGGTGAGGTCCGCTACAGCGAATGGACATCCGACGAGCGGCTGCGTCAACCGAGTTGGCGCGGGCTACGGCCCGACAAAGAGCCCGGTGACGTGGTCAGAGAGCAGTAGCGCAGGCCGCCAGCAGGCCCCGCGTCGCCAGCTCGTCGGCCAACTCGTTGTCGGCGACCCCCGAGTGCCCCTTCACCCAGAACCACTCGACGCGGTGCAGCGCGCACGCCATTTGCAGTCTCTTCCAGAGGTCGACGTTCTTCACCGGCTGCTTGGCCGCCGTCTTCCAGCCGTTGCGCTCCCAGCCCAGTACCCACTTGGTGATGCCGTTGCGGACGTAGGTGCTGTCGGTGTAGAGGTGCACCGTCACGGGGCGGGTGAGTGCCTCCAGCGCCATGATCGGTGCGGTCAATTCCATCCGGTTGTTGCTGGTCTCCCCGGACTCGCCGCCGCACATCTCGCGGACGTGCTCACCGTGGCGCAGCACCGCCCCCCAACCGCCGGGCCCGGGGTTGGGCCGGCACCCGCCGTCGGTGTGGATGACGACGGGGCGGTCGGCTGGATCGGTCACGTGCCGAGGATAGGCGCTGAGATCATCGCCGACCGGACCGACATTCCGAGATCGTGATGTCGAAGGGTGGTGATCCGCCGTCCGGGCTGCACCGCCTCCTTGACCGGTGCCGTGCGGTCGCCGAAGAAGGCGGCGGTGGCGTCGATGTCGGCGACTTCGTAGGTGATTCCCCACAGCGTGGACGGTCCCTCGCTCGCGGTATCCGGCGACCCGACGGCCTCGATGATCACCTCCCCGAACCGGAAGAAGACCTGGCGGATCGGTCGCCCACCGAGCTCGCCGTCCCGCTCCCGGCGAGGTTCTGCACCGACGGCGGCCAACGATTCGATCGTTCGACTCAGGTCAGGTGACAGCAGCACGACGTGGTCGATCGCCGTGACGCCGTTCGGGTGCTCGGCCGGCATCGACACGACCGCCTCGGACCTCGTCGTGGGGATGCCGTCCAGGTCATCAGCCGAGCCGTCGGGCAGACCGCGCAGCGACCATCCGACGATGCCGGCGCCGCGGCCGGGCCCCGCCAACCGGAGGTCGACGCCCCCGACGCGGCAGACGTGATCGGAGTCCACGCTGAACCCGGCTCGCTTCCAGGCATCCGGTGCGTCGGCGACCTCGATTTCGGCGACACTGATGGTCATAGTCGAATACGGTATCTCGATGCGGTGGGTCACTTTTCGAGACGACACAGGCTCGCGGGCCGGAGTGCTGGCCGGGGACGTGATTCACGCGCTGGAGCCGGGCGTCACTGTGCTCGAGCTGATCGGCCGCGGCGCCTTGGCCGAAGCGGGGGAGCAGGCGCTGCAGTTCGACGTCGACGGTACCGCTGGATCAGGTGATCCTGATGGCGCCGATCCCGCGGCCGCCGTCGATCCGGGACTCGCTGTGCTTCCTCGACCACATGCGCAACTGCCAGGCCGCCATGGGCGGCGGCCGCGTGCTCAAGGACACCTGGTACCAGATTCCAGCGTTCTATTTCGCGTGCCCGACGACTGTTCTGGGCCCGTATGACGACGCCCCGATGGCCCCCGGAAGCGTCTGGCAGGACTTCGAATTAGAGATCGCCGCAGTCATCGGCACCGCGGGACAGGACCTGTCGGTCGCCGAAGCCGAGCAGGCGATCGTCGGGTACATGATCTTCAACGACTGGTCGGCGCGCGACCTCCAACAACTGGAAGGGCAACTCGCGATCGGCCAGGCCAAGGGCAAGGACAGCGGCGTCACGCTGGGTCCGTATCTGGTCACGCCCGACGAACTCGAGCCGTATCGCCGTGACGGCACGCTGAGCCTGTACGCGACGGCGTTGGTGAACGATAACGTGGTCGGTTCGGGATCGACCGCACAGATGGATTGGAGTTTCGCCGAGATCATCTCCTACGCCTCCCGCGGCGTGATGCTCACCCCCGGCGACGTGTTCGGCTCCGGCACGGTGCCGACGTGCACCCTCGTCGAGCACCTTGATCCGTTGACGCCAGAGTCTTTCCGCGGCTGGCTGCATGACGGCGATGTCGTCACGTTGCGAGTGCAGGGGCTGGGCGAGACCCGGCAGACAGTGCGGAAAACTCCTGCACCGCAACCATTGTCGCCGCGACCCAATCCGGACGCCAAGCCTGTGACGCGGCGGATCAACCCGGCACCGGCGAAAATTCCATACAGCCGCGGGCTGCACGAGGTCGGTAAGAAGGTATGGGCCTGGATGCTGCCGGACGGCGGGTTCGGTTGGAGCAACGCGGGTCTGGTCGTCGGCGATGGGGCGTCGCTGTTGGTGGACACGTTGTTCGATTTGCCGCTGACCCGCGAGATGCTGGACGCGATGAAGCCGATCACCGACGGCGCACCGATCACCGATGCGCTGATCACCCACTCCAACGGAGACCACACCCACGGTAATCAACTGCTGGACCCCGCGGTGCGGGTGATCGCCGCGACGGGCACCGCCGAGGAGATCGCCCATGGGATGGCGCCCGAGATGCTGGCAATGGCACAGAACGCCGACCTGGGACCGGTCGCAACGCGGTATCTACGAGAACGGTTCGGGCCGTTCGATTTTGGTGGCATAACGCTGCGCAACGCCGACCGGACTTTTGATGATCGCCTGACGATCGATGTCGGCGGTCGAACGGTGGAACTGCTGAATCTGGGGCCCGCACATACCGCCGCCGACTCGGTCGTGCATGTTCCGGACGCCGGGGTGCTGTTCGCCGGGGACCTGCTGTTCATCGGCTGCACTCCGATCGTGTGGGCCGGGCCGATCAAGAACTGGGTCAAAGCCTGCGACGCGATGATCGCGCTGGATGCCCCGACCGTGATCCCAGGTCACGGCCCAGTGACCGACGCCGACGGAATCCGCGCCGTGCGTGGCTATCTGTCGTATGTCGCCGAACAGGCCGAAGCGTCGTATCGCGACGGCTTATCGTTCGTGGAGGCGGCCGACAACATCGATCTCGGCGAGTACGCCGACTGGCTTGATGCCGAGCGCGTCGTCATCAACGTCTACACGCGTTATCGCGAACTTGACTCGAACACACCAAAATTGCCCGCGATGGGGTTGCTGGCAATGCAGGCGGAATGGTTGGCCAAGCGTCAGTGATTGCGTAATGTGGTGACCAGCGGGATGATCCTGTCTTACGGTTCCCCCATGACATCCGTGGAGTTGGAAACGCTCGAAGACAACATCGCCGGAGTGACGTTGAACCGGCCGGACCGGCTGAACGCCATCGACGGCTCGCTGATCAACGACATGGACCGCGCGCTGGATGCGCTCGGCAGCGGACAGTTTCGCGCCGCGATCCTGACCGGCGCGGGCCGCGGATTCTGTGCGGGCGCCGACTTGAGCGGCACCGGGGAAGCCTGGACCAAGAACGCGCCGAACACCCCGGCCTTCAAGGTCAACTACGACGCCCAGGTCCGGCTGGCCGACCTGTACACCCGGCTCTACGAGTTGCCGATACCGGTGATCGCGGCGGTCAACGGCGTCGCGGTCGGTGGAGGGCTGGCATTCGCTCTGCACGCCGACATCCGGATTGCCTCTGAAAATGCCCGCTTCGGTTCGGTGTTCATCAAGGCGGGCTTCTCGTCGATGGACATGGGCACCAGCTACCTGCTGCCGAAAATCGTCGGGGCCGGTGTGGCTCGGGAGTTGATGCTGACCGGACGCATCATCGACGCCGACGAGGCGTACCGCATCAAACTGGTGCACGAGGTGGTGCCGCCCGACGAATTGATGGCGGCGGCGTGCAAGATGGCCCGCTCGATTGTCGAGAACAACGCCTTCGGGGTGTGGCAGACCAAGATCGGGCTGAACACCGCGCTGGATGCGCCCAGCCTGCGGCACGCGATCGAGATCGAGAACCGCACCCAGATCCTCACCGGGTTCACCAACAACCCGTCGGAAGCCGCCAGGGCGCATATGGAGAAACGTGCGCCGGTATGGGATCCGATGTAACGGTTACACTTTCGCGATCACTTTCTCGGCGAACTTCTCGAGGTTGCGAATCTTGGTGTCCAGCGGCTCGGTGTCGCGCCCCATGATGTAGGGAATGCGAAACCCGACGATCACGTCGGTGACGCCCTTGTCTTCCAGATCGCTTCACGCCGTCCAGGGTGAAGCCGTCGGCCGAGATCACGTGGATCTCGAACGGGCCGGTGTGGCCCTCCTCTTCGCGAAGTTGATTGAGCCGCAAAAGAAGTCGGTCGAGTTCCTTCGGGTCGCCGCCGCCGTGCATCCAGCCGTCGGCGCGCGCCGCCCGTCGCAGCGCGGCGTCGGCGTGACCGCCGATCAGGATCGGAATCGGTTGCGTCGGAGCGGGCGTCATCTTCGTCTTGGGGATGTCATAGAACTCGCCGTGAAATTCGAAGTAGTCGCCGGTGGTCAGCCCGCGGATGATCTCGATACATTCGTCGATTCGCTTGCCGCGCTTGGCAAATGGAACACCCATCAGCTCGTAGTCCTCCGGCCACGGGCTGGTGCCGACGCCGAGGCCCACCCGGTTGCCGATCAGCGCCGCAAGCGAACCGGCCTGCTTGGCCACCAGCGCCGGTGGGCGGATCGGAAGCTTGAGGACGAAGAAGTTGAATCGCAGCGTCGACGTCACTGCGCCCAGGGCGGCGGTCAGCACGAACGTCTCGATGAAGGCTTTGCCGTCCAGGAACTCGCGGTTGCCGTCGGGCGTGTACGGATATTTGGAATCCGACTCGAACGGATAGGCGACGCTGTCCGCAATGGTCATGCTGGCGTATCCGGCCGATTCCGCGGCTTTCGCCAGCGGGATGTAGAACGTCGGATCGGTCATCGCCTCCGCATAGCTGAACCGCACGCCTTCTCCTTCGCTAGGCTGGCTCCAAATACCGGACAAATACTAGGGACGGCCTCCGGCTGACGTGTTCGAATCAGGCTCCAGATAAGCACGGAGCTCGACGGGTCGGTAGGACACTTCCAACCCCACCGGCCGAGGCGCCCACTGCGACGACGTTGAGCTTGCTGTTCTCGGTTGCCATTGCATTCGTCCCCGGTGCGGGTGCATACCCAACTGGCCCCTGCAGGCGACCCGCTATTGCGGCACACAGCAAGGCTACGCGCGAGTGGCTAGGTGAGCTGCGGTACGGGCAGGGGAAATGGGGGCTGCCCGACGCCCGCGATCGAATGCGTGCCCTGCGCGGTCCGCTCGGTGATGCGGGCTTGCGCGGAGCGTTCTCCCACCGTCACGGTTACCGATCGAGCTTGCTCGAGCTGGTCGGATACTTCACTGAGAATCGTTCCCTGCCAATGATATTGGCCGTCGATAGGCTCGACGTGCCCGGCCAGCGTGACGCGCACCTGCTGGGAGCTGTCTTCGAGGGCCAAGGTCGCCGGGCCGTCGTAGGTGTCATCGTGCACTCCGACCGACGACAGGTCGAACGCGGAGGCATCAACGTGCCACTTCGGTTGACGCAGATGAACTCGCTCGTTGAAGACACCCTGCGCACTGCGGCGCACCTCGATGCGGCTGTGCCGGCCCATCAGTTGCAGGCATTCGACGACGTAGCGCATCGCGGCCGCGAAATGCGGCCCGCTGACCGTGAAGTAGTTCGGGAAGCCGTGCACCGCCACCCCGAGATAGGGTTCGGCGCCATTGACCCACACCTGCTGGATGCCGATGCCATGGGCGCCCACCAGGGTGTCGTGCGGCAGCCCGGCGCGGACCGCGAACCCGGTGCCGTAGACGACCGCGTCGGCGTCGTGGTGGACGCCGTCGGCGCTGCGAACGCCGGCCGGGGTCAGCTCCTCGATCGGCGCCGTGATCACCTCGATGCGACGACGCCGCGCGAAGCGCGGGATGCGACGGAGCCGCTGAACGGCGCGGCGCGGTGCCAGCGGGAAGACCTTGACCGTCGCGCCCGCGCCGGCCATCTGGTCGATCAGCTCACCGGCGCTGGAGTCGGCGCCGATGACGGCGACCTTTTTGCCGCCTGGGTCGAAGAAGTTCGAAGGCATCGCCGCGTGCATGGCGTGCCACGAAAGTCCCTGCGGCCCAACAGGTCAGGAAGCATCGGCACGAACGGCGACTCGCAGGTGAGCACCACACGGCCGCGGCAGGTCTCGCCGTCTTCGGCCGTCAGCGTCCAGGTGTCGGTGTCGTCGTCGAACACCGAGCTGACCACGTCGCGGTCGAAGATCACGAAGTCGTGGATACCGGCCGCCAGCAACTCGGTTGCAGCGTCGCCGTCACCGACCAGCACGACGCCGTGAATGCGCTGGGTCACCGGAGTCTGGGTCACAGGAATCTGGTGCGCGTCCAACCGCGGCGCGCCAACGGGCCCATCAACCCGACCTCGGACAGAAATGCGGCCAGCGGAGCGAAACCTGCCACCTGGACTTCGCGGCGGTGCGAGCTGTTGCGGGCGAGCCTGCGGGCCTCGCGGGCGTTCATGCCGGCCCGCGCGTATTGGACTTTGTTGGTGAACAGATAGCGGAAGAACCAGCCGCCCAACCCGTTGACGTTGCCGACGAACCACCGCTCCGGCCGTCGCATCTGCGGTGCCCGCTTGCGTAGTCCGTCGCGCGCGAACTGAATGTGGCGGGCCTCTTCGGTGACGTGAATTCGCATGAGCCGCTGGACGATCGGCTGCAACTCGGGATCATCCATCATCTGCCGCTGCAGCGAGTCGAAGATCTCCTCGCCGATCAGCGCGGCCACCCAGAGCACCGAGCCCTGGAAGAAGAACGGCAGCGCGTTGATGATCATCCGGTGATACAGCCGCGGGCGCACCGGCTTGGCGCCGACCCGCTCGATGGCCTTCCCGAACATCACCATGTGCCGGGTCTCGTCGCCGAGTTCGGTCAACGCGTAGTGGGTGGACCGGCTGGTGGGGTCCTTGTGCATGATCTTGCGCAGTAGCGCCTGGTTCAGGATGTTCTCGAACCAGATACCGGCCGAGAGCGTGTTGACCAGTTCCTGTCGGGACAACTCGATCTGCTGAGCACGAGTCATGCTGTCCCACATCGGTGTTCCGTACAGGGACACGATCTGGGGCGGCAGATAGAACTTGTCCGGGTCCAGGGGTGCGTCCCAGTCGATGTCGACGACCGGCGCGTAGGACTTCTTGACCGAACCCTTGAGCAGGCGATCGGCGAAGTCCTCGCGATCGCGACCTGCCGGCTTGACCGCAGATGTCATGGCACCGCTCCTTCTCACCACTTGGCTGCCAGTGCACGTCATTCAGACGGTAGGGAGCGCGCGGCAAGAAGTCAATACCAGCGGTACCGGGTACCTACGGTACGCACGGCTTAGCTGGGGGAACTGTTGACAAGAGGTACTAATTAGGTAAGCCTACCCTCATAAGATTGGGAAGCTGGATGGATTCGCTCACCTCAGCACCGGTCGCCGACGTAGCGGCCGACGACAATGCCCGTTCGCACAGCGTAATCAGGAGCTCACATGCCAACGCTCATCGACGCTTTCCCGCTGATAAGTCGCTGCGTGACGCGGTGTTCCTGTCGGCGACCATCGGCGAAACCGAACAGCTGACACCTCGGCTGCGTCGTATCCGGGTCGAAGGCCCCCGCCTGCGCGGGATGAATTGGACTCCGGGACAACATATTCGGCTGCAGGTCGCGGGGCTTGGTGAATCGTTCCTGCGGCTGCACCCTCATGACGCGCTGCGGACCTATTCAATCTACGACGTGGACCCCGAAGTCGGCACCCTCGACTTCGTGATGCTCGACCACGGCGGTGACCCGGAGTCGCTGACCCCTGCCCGCCGTTGGTCCGGGGCGGTCGCCGTCGGCGACGACGTCCAATTCACCCGGCCCCAAGGCAATCTCGTGGTACGCCCAGACGCGCCTTATCACGTATTCGCCGGCGAAGAGACGGCGTCGGTGGCGTTCGCCGCCATGCTGCGAACGCTGCCGCCGGCGGCCGAGGTGCACGGGGTGATCGAGGCCGCCGACCAAAGGGATCACCTCGACCTGGCTCGACCGCTGCATCAGGTGCAGCGCGGAGAGGCCTCGGCCAAGGACTCCGCTGTGCTCGCCGACGCCGTGCGCGCGCTCGAGCTGCCCGACCACCCCGGCGTCGCCTACCTCGCCGGTGAGGCGCGCACCATCCAAACGCTGCGCAAGATCCTGGTCGCCGAACGTGGCTGGGACCGGCGCGACATCGTCACCAAACCCTTCTGGACACCCGGGCGCACCGGCATGGAATAACCCATTCGCGGTGCCCGGCCGAGTACCTTCAGCGCATGAGAGCTTTCGTCATCCGTGCTGCGGTCACCGGCTTTGCGCTGTGGGTGGTCACCAAATTCGTCCACGGGCTGTACTTCGTCGGCGGCGACAACCGCCTGCAGCGGATCGGCATCATCCTCGTCGTCGCGGTGATCTTCGGTCTGGTCAACGCCTTCATCAAGCCGATCGTGCAGATCCTGTCGATCCCGCTCTACATCCTCACGCTGGGCCTGTTCCACATCGTCGTCAACGCACTGATGCTCTGGATCACCGCGCGAATCACCGCGGACACCACCCACTGGGGCCTGGCGATCGACCAGTTCTGGTGGACCGCGATCAAGGCCGCCATCGTGTTGTCGATCGTCAGCTGGGTGCTGTCGCTGGTGGTACGCAGCGCCCGGCGCTGACCGGCACACTGGATACATGCCTGAACTGCCCGAAGTCGAGGCGCTGGCCGACTACCTCCGCCAGCACGCCGTCGGAAAGACCGTCGGCCGTGTCGACGTCTCCGCGCTGTCGGTACTGAAGACCTTCGACCCACCTATCAATGCCCTGCACGGTCTGACCGTCACCGGCGCCGACCGCTGGGGCAAATACCTCGGCATGCGGGCCGGCGAGCTGATCCTGATCACGCATTTGTCCCGGGCCGGCTGGCTGCGCTGGTCGGAGAAGCTGGCGGCGGCACCGCTCAAGCCCGGCAAGGGCCCGATCGCGTTGCGCGTTCACCTCGGGCCGCCCGGCGAAGGCCCGGGCTTCGACCTCACCGAGGCAGGCACCCAGAAGCGGCTGGCGGTGTGGCTGGTCGACGACCCGCTCAAGGTCCCCGGCATCGCGCGCTGGGGCCCGACGCGTTGCAACTGTCCGCCGACGACCTGGCCAGGCTGCTGGCCGGCAATACCGGCCGGATCAAGTCCGTCATCACCGACCAGAAAGTCATCGCCGGCATCGGCAACGCCTACAGCGACGAGATCCTGCACGTTGCCAAGCTGTCGCCGTTCGCCACCGCGGGGAAACTCAACGAGGCCCAGCTCGCCGCATTGTACGACGCGATGGTGTCGGTGCTGTCCGACGCCGTGTCGAGGTCGGTGGGCCAGCAGGCCGCGACGCTGAAGGGCGAGAAACGGTCCGGCATGCGGGTACACGCCCGCACCGGCTTACCGTGCCCGGTCTGCGGGGACACCGTTCGCGAAGTGTCGTTCGCCGACAAGTCGTTTCAGTACTGCCCGACCTGCCAGACCGGCGGCAAGATACTGGCCGACCGGCGGATGTCGCGCCTGCTGAAATAGCTATGCTGCGCCAATGACTCGGCAGAAGATCCTCATCACCGGGGCCAGTTCCGGCTTGGGCGCCGGGATGGCCCGTGCTTCGCCGCCAAGGGCCGGGACCTGGCGCTGTGTGCCCGTCGCACCGAACGCCTCGAGGAGCTCAAAAGCGAACTCGCGCAGAGGTATCCAGGCTCTAAGGTGGCGATCGCGGCGCTCGACGTCAACGACCATGACCAGGTGCCCAAGGTGTTCGCGGAATTGTCCGACGCACTGGGTGGCATCGACCGGGTGATCGTCAACGCCGGCATCGGCAAGGGCGCGAAGTTGGGATCCGGCAAATTGTGGGCCAACAAGGCGACCATCGAAACCAATCTGGTTGCTGCCCTGGTGCAGATCGAAACCGCGCTGGAGATGTTCAACGACGCAGGGGTCCGGGCATCTGGTGCTGATCTCCTCGGTGCTCGGCTCGAGGGGTGTGCCCGGCGTGAAGGCGGCCTACGCGGCAAGCAAAGCGGGCCTGAGTTCACTGGGCGAATCGTTGCGCGCCGAATACGCCAAAGGTCCGATCAGCGGTGTCGGTGATGGAGCCGGGCTACATCGAGTCGGAGATGACGGCCAAATCGCAGAGCACAATGTTCATGGTGGACAACGAAACTGGCGTCAAGTCGCTGGTCGCCGCGATCGAGCGCGAACCCGGCCGCGCCGCCGTTCCGTGGTGGCCGTGGGGACCGCTGGTGCAGCTGCTTCGAGTGATGCCGCTGTCGTTGGCCAAGCGGTTCGCCTAATGTCGCCGAACGTGTAGCTATTGCGAAATTTTGCCCATATTTTCGCAACAGCTTCACGCTCGGCGCCGTCTCAGTCCGCCCGGCCTCGCTCCGCGCGGTAGCGGCGGACCAGGGCGTCGGTCGAACTGTCGGATTGCTCTGCAGGAGAAGCGTCTTCGGTGATGCACCGGCACCAGTGCCTTGGCCTGCGTCTTGCCCAACTCGACGCCCCACTGGTCGAACGAGTCGATGCCCCAGATCACGCCTTCGGTGAACACCTGGTGCTCGTAGAGCGCGATCAGCTGACCCAGCACCGACGGGGTGAGCCGGGTGGCCAGGATGGACGTCGTCGGCCGGTTACCCGGCATCACCTTGTGCGGCACCACATCTGCGGCGGTGCCCTCGGCGGCGATCTCCTCGGCGGTCTTGCCGAACGCCAGCACCTGCGTCTGGGCGAAGAAGTTGCTCATCAGCAGGTCGTGCATGCTGCCGGTGCCGTCCATGGTGGGCAGATCGTCGATGGGCTGGCTGAAGCCGATGAAGTCGGCGGGTACCAACCGCGTGCCCTGGTGCAGCAGTTGGTAGAACGCGTGCTGGCCGTTGGTTCCCGGCTCGCCCCAGAAGATTTCACCGGTGTCGGTGGTGACCGGGGTGCCGTCGGCGCGGACCGACTTTCCGTTGGACTCCATCGTCAACTGCTGCAGGTATGCGGCGAAGCGGGCCATGTCGTTGGAGTACGGCAACACCGCGCGGGCCTGCGCGTCGAAGAAGTCCGAGTACCACAAGCCGATCAGGCCGAGCAGCGCCGGCGCGTTGGACTCCAGCGGCGCGGTGCGGAAATGCTCGTCGACGATGTGAAACCCAGACAGGAAGTCCGCGAAAGCTTCGCGGCCGATCGCGGCCATCACCGAAAGCCCGATCGCCGAATCGACCGAATACCGTCCGCCGACCCAGTCCCAGAATCCGAACATGTTGGCGGTGTCGATGCCGAACTCGTCGACCAGTTTCTTGTTGGTCGAGACGGCCACGAAATGCTTGGCCACCGCGTCGTCGCCGAGTGCGTCGGTCAGCCAGCGTCGCGCTGCGGTGGCGTTGGTCAGGGTCTCCAGCGTGGTGAACGTCTTGGATGCGACGATGAAAAGCGTTGTGGCCGGGTCTAAGCCGGCCAGCTTGGCGATCAGGTCGGCGGGATCGACGTTGGAGACGAACCGCGCCGAGATGCCGGCGTCGGCGTAGTGGCGCAGCGCCTGATACACCATCACCGGGCCGAGGTCCGAGCCACCGATCCCGATGTTGACGACGGTGCTGATCCGTTTCCCAGTGGCGCCGGTCCATTCGCCGCTGCGCAGCCGGTCGGTGAAATCGCCCATGGCGTCCAGTACTTCGTGGACATCAGCGACGACATCCTGCCCATCCACGGTGAGTTCGGCGTCGCGCGGAAGCCGCAGCGCGGTGTGCAGCACCGCGCGGTCTTCGGAGACGTTGATGTGCGTCCCGTCGAACATCGCGTCGCGGTGCTGCTCGAGGTGGGCCGCATGGGCCAGGTCGATCAGAAGCTTGAGGGTGTCGCGGTTGATGCGGTGTTTGCTGTAGTCGATGTAGAGGTCACCGACGGTGAGGTTGAACTCGCGGCCACGGTCGGGGTCCTCGTCGAAGAGCGTGCGCAGATGCGTCTCGCCGATCTGCCGGTGGTGTTGCTGCAGCGCACTCCATGCCGGGGTCGCTGAGATGTCGGGAATCTGTTCAACCGCAGTCATGCCAAGACCCTAACCAGGTAGACGGGGCCGCGTCGTTGCCGACGCTGAAGGCACGGTGAACGGGCGGCGAACCGGCCGGATCAGTGGCCGAGTCGGCCGCGGCCCAACCTGAGCAGCAGCATGGCCAGGTCCTTGCCCTCGGGGCCGAGTTCGCTGTAGCGCTCGATGACCTTCATCTCGCGGCTGTGCACGAGGCGGGTTCCGCCGGAGGCCATCCGCGCTTTGCCGATCGTCTGGGAAACCTCGGCGCGGCGTTTCACCGCGGCCAGGATCTCGGCGTCGAGCCGGTCGATCTCCAGCCGCAGCTCATCGATATCGGTGGGTTGTTCTGTCTCGATTGTCATCTCGGACTCCGAATTCTCGTTGTGTGGAGGTGGTTGCGGTTTCATCCGGTTTCGGGCCTCACACAAGAGACGAGCCCCGGATCCGGAAGCGGACCGCGGGGCTCTGGGAAGCAGCTAAACCACGGGCACCGCTGGCCGGTACCCGTAGAAAAATCGCCACTGCGCATTGAGCACAAAATGAGTGTGCCACTTGCAGGCGTTCCGGCGCAAAGGTGTCGGCGAACGGCGGTAAGTTTGGACAAGTTATGACGAGTGCGCACGTGGCCGAAGCCGGGACAGATCTTCTCGAGGGGCTGAACCCCCAACAGCGTCAAGCGGTGCTGCATGAAGGCTCGCCGCTGCTGATCGTGGCCGGGGCCGGTTCGGGCAAAACGGCCGTGCTGACGCGGCGTATCGCTTACCTGCTGGCCGCCCGCGGCGTCGGGCCCGGCCAGGTGCTGGCGATCACTTTCACCAACAAGGCCGCCGCGGAGATGCGGGAGCGGGTGGCCACGCTGATAGGAGCACGAGCTGGGTCTTCTATGTGGGTGTCGACCTTCCACTCGACCTGCGTGCGGATCCTGCGCAACCAGGCTTCGCTGATCTCGGGTCTCAACTCCAACTTCTCGATCTATGACGCCGACGATTCGCGCCGTCTGCTGCAAATGATCGGCAAGGACATGGGCCTCGACCTCAAGCGTTATTCGCCGCGGCTGCTGGCCAACGCCATCTCCAACTTGAAGAACGAGCTGATCGACCCGCAGCAGGCGCTGGCCAATCTGTCCGACGACGACCTCGCCGACGACCTGGCGCGCACCGTCGCCGCGGTCTACGCCGAGTACCAGCAGCGGCTGCGGGTGGCCAACGCCCTCGACTTCGACGACCTGATCGGCGAGACCGTCGCGGTGCTGCAGGCGTTCCCGCAGATCGCCGACCACTACCGTCGGCGCTTCCGGCACATCCTGGTCGACGAGTACCAGGACACCAACCACGCGCAGTACGTGCTGGTGCGTGAGCTGGTCGGCCGCGACCTCGAACCCGGTGAAGACGGTGTGCCGCCCGGCGAGCTGTGTGTGGTCGGCGACGCCGACCAGTCGATCTACGCGTTCCGCGGAGCCACCATCCGCAACATCGAGGACTTCGAGCGCGACTACCCGAACGCCACGACGATCCTGCTCGAGCAGAATTACCGCTCCACGCAGAACATCCTGTCGGCGGCCAATTCGGTCATCTCACGCAATCCCGCCCGTCGGGACAAACGGCTGTGGACCGACGAAGGTGCCGGCGAGCTGATCGTCGGCTACGTCGCCGACAACGAGCACGACGAGGCGCGGTTCATCGCCGAGGAGATCGATGCGCTCGCCGCCAGTGCCGGCATCACCTACAACGACGTGGCGGTGTTCTACCGCACCAACAACTCATCGCGGTCGCTGGAAGAAGTGTTCATCCGCGCTGGCATACCGTACAAAGTCGTTGGGGGAGTGCGCTTTTACGAGCGCAGAGAGATCCGCGACATCGTCGCCTATCTGCGGGTACTGGACAACCCCGGCGACGCGGTCAGCTTACGGCGCATCCTCAACACCCCGCGGCGCGGCATCGGCGACCGGGCCGAAGCATGTGTGGCGGTGTATGCGGAGAACACCGGCTCCAGCTTCGCCGACGCACTGGAAGCCGCCGCGGAAGGCAAGGTTCCGCTGCTGAACACGCGGTCCGCCAAGGCAATTGCCGGTTTCGTCGAGATGATGGACGAACTGCGAACCCGGCTTGCCTCGTCGGAGGGCGATCTCGGTGAGCTGGTCGAGGCTGTATTGGAGCGCACCGGCTACCGCAACGAGCTCGAGTCTTCATCCGATCCACAGGACCTGGCCCGGTTGGACAACCTCAACGAACTCGTCAGCGTCGCACACGAATTCGCGATCGACCTGGCCAACGCGGTGGCGCTGGACGATGCGCCCGAAGACGAGGACGTGCCGGACACCGGGGTGCTCGCGCAGTTTTTAGAGCGGGTGTCGCTGGTGGCCGACACCGATGAAATCCCGGAGCAGACAGCCGGTTTGGTGACACTGATGACGTTGCACACCGCCAAGGGGCTGGAGTTTCCGGTCGTGTTCGTCATCGGGTGGGAAGACGGAATGTTCCCGCACATGCGGGCTTTGGGTGACGCCGGCGAGCTCTCCGAGGAGCGCCGACTGGCTTATGTCGGGATCACCCGGGCGCGGCAGCGGCTGTTTGTCAGCCGGGCCAAGGTGCGCTCGTCGTGGGGACAGCCGATGCTCAACCCGGAATCGCGTTTCCTGCGCGAGATCCCGCAGGAGCTGATCGACTGGCGGCGCACCGACCCCACCCCTTCGTTCAGCGCACCGGTCAGCGGCGCCGGCCGGTTCGGCACACCGAGGCCGTCACCGGCGGTTCGTGGCGGAGGCAGCAAGCGGCCGCTGCTGGTGTTAGAGCCCGGCGACCGAGTCACCCACGACAAGTACGGCCTGGGCCGCGTGGAAGAGGTCTCGGGCATCGGCGAATCGGCGATGTCGCTGATCGACTTCGGCAGCTCGGGCCGGGTCAAGTTGATGCACAACCACGCGCCGTTGGCGAAGCTCTAGCGCAGACGCGCCGGCATCCGCGGCGCGCGGCACCACCGTCGGGTGGGCCTGGCCAGCGCCAAGGCAATCGTCGCGACGGCGATCACCGAGCCGGCGAGTAACGCCATAGTGCCGATTTCCGCACCGGATTTGCCGAACAAAAACTGCCCGGGCAGGACGAGGTAACACAACTGCGCCCCGAGAGCGAAGATGGCGAAGATCGCGGCGATCATCGCGCCGGCGCCAGTGCGGCACAGCAGCGCGACCCCGCCGACGATCAGCCCGAGACAGATAAAGAGCGACGCCAGTCCGATCGCGGAGAGGATCCAGCCCATGGGTCCCAGAACGAGAAAGAGCCCGATTCCGTCGTCGGTGCCGTCACCTTGTCCGAGCCTTGCCAGCGCGGCAAAGCTCGCGATGACCAAGACGGCCTCGATGCCCGCGCAGAGCAGGGCCAAGATCCCGGCGGTGACGGCAGTGGCGCCACTGGGTGGTCGCTGCCAGGGCTCCATTTGTGGCACGTTATCAGCGCCGACAGAGGGTCCGACGCGCCAATTTGGTGGCGAACTCTAGTCTTCGAGCAGCCAATCGCGGGTGCGCGGCAGCAGTGTCAGCACGGCACTGGCGATCGGCAGGAGCGGCAAGGTGTGCACCACCCAGGCCACCCGCGCCCCGGCGATGAATACGCCGAGATAGGTCAGGATCGCGACCACGGCGCCGGCCACGATCAGGTAGCGGCTCAGGGGTTGCCGCAGCAACAGCAGGATCACCCCGGAAATTGTGGACAGGGCGAAGACCAGGGCAAGGAACGCCACCGCGACGCAGAACAGGCGGTCGGAGTGCCACCAACCGGCGATCAGGTCGGTCGCCACCACCGACGTGGCCCAGCCGCTGACGATGCTGACGGCCGCGGCGGCCACCGCCGTGGTCCGACTGGGTTCGCCGAAGGGCTCGTGACCCGGCTCGGGGCGCGGCGCGAACTGCTGCTGCGGCGGCGGGGCGGGTGGCCGGGGGATGTGCGTCGTGCGGGCATCGTCAACGGCCTGCGGAAGCGGACCGGTTGGGGCGCGCCGAATGATGCGCGTTTCAGGGCCGCTTGGTGGTTGCGAGGGTGGGCCGGGATTGTTCGGTTCGGTCACATCAACCGGCGAAGGTACCGACGGACAGGCCGCGCTTCGCCAGCCACGGCACGGGGTCGACCCGCTGGCTGCCGCCCAGCAGCACCTCGAAGTGCAGGTGCGGACCGGTGGAGTTGCCGCGGTTGCCCATGGTGGCGATCTGGTCTCCGGCCATCACTCGCTGACCAACGCTGACCATGGTGGTGTTGACGTGGCCGTACAGCGTGACGGTCCCGTCGGCATGCCGCAGTTTGACCCACATGCCGTAACCGGCGGTCGGGCCTGCGTCGATGACCACGCCGTCGGAGACCGCGTGAATCGGGGTGCCGATCGAGTTCGCGAGGTCGATGCCGGCGTGCAGGACACCCCATCGGTAGCCGAAGCCCGAAGTGAAGATGCCCTTGGTCGGCATCACGAACAGCGGCTGCTGCAGCCTGGCCTCACGCTGGGCACGTTCCTGAGCGAACGCGACGCCGTGGGCCAGCTCGGCGTTGTGCACCGCGACGTTGGCGGCCGGTTGCACGGTGACCATCTGCATGCCGCCGTCGGAGGTACTGATCGGACCGGTCGGAGCGGACTGGGCGGCCAGTACGGTCTCGGTCTTGGAGTGCTGCGGAGCCTCGGTGGCCGAGTGCGCGGCCGCTGCGGCCGCACCGGCGGCCATCGCGCCGATCAAAACTCGGCCGCGAGTGGGGCCGGTGAGCTGTTTGCGGTGTTGCCCGCGGGCGGCAAGCGATTCCGATTCGCTGCGGGCTCGGGTCGCGCCACGCTCGAGCGGGCTGAGGCGGCGCTCGGATGCGCTGGGACCGATCAGGTCGAGGACGCGAAGGTCGTCTGTGTCGTCGAGGTCGTCGAGTTCGGGAGCGCTGAGGACCTGCGCTTCTTTCGCAAAAGCCGAGCTGTCGCTGAAATCCGAATCGGCAAGTTTTCCGAATTCGTTGAACGGAATGATGTCCGTGACTTCATTGCGGTGAAGAGTCGACCTGCGTTCGCGCGACGCCGAAAGTTCTCCTTGCACAGGAGACAGAGCCGGGATTTGCTGGGCCAACGTGATTTGTCCTTCGAGCCGTAACCATAACGTTATCTGGACTCTGAGACGTTAACCGCCGACCGCGAGGCGTGGCAAGTTAAGCCCGGAATAGGACTGGGAATGTGATTTGAATCACTTCCCTGGGCCCGGTGAGATCTGACACATCCACCGATGCCGACGATGGCACGTCCGAACCGTCTCGATACAGTTCCCGCAAGCGAGCAACGGAAAACCTCGGCTCGCTTGGAAACACTAGGCCGACACACAGAAGTGAGCCCATGGATCTTTTCGAGTACCAGGCAAAAGAACTGTTCGCCAAGCACAACGTCCCAACCACGCCCGGCCGGGTGACCGACACTGCCGATGGGGCCAAAGCCATCGCCGAAGAGATCGGGCATCCGGTGATGGTCAAGGCGCAGGTCAAGGTCGGTGGACGAGGCAAGGCCGGCGGCGTGAAGTACGCCGCGACCCCGGAAGACGCCTACAACCACGCGAAAAACATTCTCGGCCTGGACATCAAGGGCCACGTCGTCAAGAAGCTGCTGGTCGCCGAGGCCAGTGACATCGCGGAGGAGTACTACATCTCCTTCTTGCTGGACCGCTCCAACCGCACCTACCTGGCCATGTGCTCGGTCGAGGGCGGGATGGAGATCGAAGAGGTCGCGGCCACCAAGCCGGAGCGGCTGGCCAAGGTCCCGGTGGACGCTGTCAAAGGCGTCGACGAGGCGTTCGCCCGCTCGATCGCGGAGCAGGGGCACCTGCCGGCCGAGGTACTCGACGCCGCTGCGGTGACCATCTCCAAGCTGTGGGACGTCTTCGTCGGTGAGGACGCCACCCTGGTCGAGGTCAACCCGTTGGTCCGCACCCCCGACGACCAGATCCTGGCGCTGGACGGCAAGGTCACCCTCGACGGCAACGCCGACTTCCGCCAGCCCGGCCACGTCGAGTTCGAGGACCGCGACGCCACCGACCCGCTGGAGCTCAAGGCCAAGGAGCACGACCTCAACTACGTCAAGCTCGACGGCCAGGTGGGCATCATCGGCAACGGTGCGGGGCTGGTCATGTCCACCCTCGACGTCGTCGCCTACGCCGGCGAGAAGCACGGCGGCGTCAAGCCGGCCAACTTCCTCGACATCGGCGGCGGTGCCTCGGCCGAAGTGATGACCGCGGGGCTCGATGTCGTGCTGGGCGACGAGCAGGTCAAGAGCGTGTTCGTCAACGTTTTCGGCGGCATCACCTCGTGTGACGCGGTCGCCACCGGAATCGTCAAGGCGCTGGAGATCCTGGGCGGTGACGCCAACAAGCCGATCGTCGTGCGGCTCGACGGCAACAACGTCGACGAAGGCCGGCGAATTCTGACCGAGGCCAACCACCCGCTGGTGACGCTGGTGCCCACGATGGACGAGGCTGCCGACAAGGCCGCCCAGCTGGCGAGCGCCTGAGCAAAGGACCCAATGACATGGCTATCTTCCTGACTTCCAACAACAAGGTCGTCGTCCAGGGCATCACCGGATCCGAGGCCACCAAGCACACCGCCCGGATGCTCAAGGCCGGCACGCACATCGTCGGCGGCGTCAACGCCCGCAAGGCCGGCACCACCGTCGCGCACAAGAACGTCGACGACGAGCCGGTGGAGTTGCCGGTGTTCGGCAGCGTCAAAGAGGCCATCGAGAAGACCGGGGCCGACGTCTCGATCATCTTCGTGCCGCCGGTCTACGCCAAGGACGCCATCATCGAGGCCATCGACGCCGAGATCCCGCTGCTGGTCGTCATCACCGAGGGAATCCCGGTGCAGGACAGCGCATATGCGTGGGCCTACAACGAATCCAAGGGCAACAAGACGCGGATCATCGGCCCGAACTGTCCCGGCATCATCACCCCCGGACAGGCCCTGGTCGGCATCACCCCGGCCAACATCTCCGGGTCCGGACCCGTCGGCCTGGTATCCAAGTCCGGCACGCTGACCTACCAAATGATGTACGAGCTGCGTGATTTCGGCTTCTCCACCTCGATCGGCATCGGCGGTGACCCGGTGATCGGCACCACCCACATCGATGCGATCGAAGCCTTCGAGAAGGATCCCGAGACCAAGCTCATCGTGATGATCGGCGAGATCGGCGGCGACGCCGAGGAGCGGGCCGCCGACTACATCAAGGCCAACGTCTCCAAGCCGGTCGTCGGCTACGTCGCGGGATTCACTGCGCCGGAAGGCAAGACGATGGGCCACGCCGGCGCCATCGTGTCCGGCTCATCGGGCACCGCGGCGGCTAAGAAGGAAGCGCTCGAGGCCGCCGGGGTCAAGGTCGGCAAGACTCCGTCGGAGACCGCCGCGCTCGCGCGGGAGATCCTGCAGAGCCTGTAGGAATTGGAACACGTTACAGGTTTCGGTTAGCCTGACGAATTAACACTTGTCAGGAGGCCTGTAATGGATCCGCGTACTCCCGTCGTTGTCGGAGTGGGCCAGTTCACCGAGCGCATCGACGATGCCGGCTACCGCGGCATGTCGTCGGTCGACCTGGCGACCGAGGCCGTGCGCGCCGCGCTCGTTGACACCGGCGCAGACGTGGACACGGTGGCGCAGGCGATCGAGGTGTTCGCCGGCCTGCGTCAGTTCGAGATCTGCACTCCGTTCAACAAGCCGCCATTCGGCTGCTCCGACAACTACGTGCGATCGGTGGCCGGCCGCGTTGGCGCCGATCCGGCGCGCGCGGTGCTCGAGCCGATCGGCGGCAACGGCCCGCAGAAGCTGATGACGGAATTGGCCGGGGCGATCGCCGCTGGTGACACCGAGGTCGCGCTGATCCTCGGGTCCGAGCCCGGGTCCACGGCGAAGTACTTCGCCGGACGCGACGACAAGCCGGACTTCACCGAGCACGTCGGTGGCCAGCTCGAGGACCGTGGCTACGGTTTCGAGCAGTACATGAGCGAGTACACCGCCAAGCACGGGCTGACCGGAGCGCCCGTGCAGTACGGACTGCTCGACAACGCGCGCAGGGCCAGGCTCGGGCTGTCCGTCGCCGACTATCGGCGCGCGATGGCCGAATTGTTCGCCCCGTTCTCGAAAGTCGCTGCAAACAACCCGTTCTCGTCCTCGCCGGTGGAACGGTCGGTGGAGGAGATCGAAACCGTCACCGACGAGAACCGGATGATCTGCGACCCGTATCCGCGGCTGCTGGTGGCGCGCGACACCGTCAACCAAGGTGCTGCGGCGCTGGTGATGTCGGTCTCGGCGGCCCGTCGGCTCGGGGTGCCCGAGGACAAGTGGGTTTATCTACGCGGGCATGCCGATCAGACCGAGCAGGATTTGCTGGACCGCATCGACGTCAGCATCAGTTACTCCGCCAAACAGGCTGTGGCAGAGGCGCTTCGGGTCGCAGACATCGGCATCGACGACGTGACGACGTTCGACCTGTACAGCTGCTTCCCGTTCCCGGTCTTCGCCGTGTGTGATGACTTCGGGCTCGTCGCCGACGACCCACGCGGCCTGACGCTCACCGGCGGCCTGCCGTATTTCGGCGGCCCCGGCAACAGCTATTCGCTACACGGTATCGCCGAGACGGTGGCCGCCATGCGCAACAAGCCGGGCTCGTTCGGGCTCGTCGGCGCCAACGGCGGTGTGATGAGCAAGTATTCGGTGGGCGTGTACTCCACGCAACCCGGCGAGTGGGCGGCCGACCGTAGTAAGGAACTGCAGCAAGACATCGCCGCGCTACCGAAGGTGCCGGTCACTCGAAACGCCAACGGCGCGGGCACTATTGAGACGTACTCCGTGCGGTACGACTGGCCGACGACGACCGGGGTCATCATCGGCCGGCTCGACGCCGACGGCTCGCGGTTCATGGCGCTCACCGAGGACGAGGCCCTGGTGGCGTTGATGACCGACGGTGACCCGTTGGGCGCCAACATCACCGTGAAGTCGACCGGCGAGGACATCAACCAGGCGTCGCTGGGTTAGAAGAGCGTCGTCGTGTCCGCGGTCAGGATGAAACCGTGCGCCGCCGACGTGACATGCCACGACCGATTCCTGGGTCACCAAGCACAGCGTGTCGACTGAGTCGACGACGTAGTGCCGCTGTGGCAGAAGGTTTTTGGGGTGAGTTCTTCGGTTGGCGCCTCTGGGCATCACCGAGGTCTGGACGCTGGTCGCTCCGAAGCGCTCCGCGTCGACGGTCCAGGATCCAGGCCCCCGGTCGGGCCGCGGCCCCGTGCATTCCGCGCCCGCGGACTCCCACGCCGGGAAGGACCCCATCCCGCACACGAGCCCGTTCGGGGTGGTGAAGACGAAGCCGTACTCCGGGTTGCCGTCGCGGATGTAGAGCGACTCGGCGTCGACGGGGGTGTATCCGGCCTTGTCGGGGAAATCGTGCACGGGCAGGGAAAACCGCGCGACGGGGGTGCCGTGGACGGTCTGGGTGCACCCGGTGAGCGCGACAGCGGCGAGCAGAACGCTCAGGCGACGTGCTCTCATGTCGCTGCCCGGATGGTCACGCCTTCCAGCGTAGAGCCGGGTTCACCCATTGAGCGCGGCAATCAGCCCCTCGCAGTCCTCGACGGTCACGTTGAGCGCCGAGTGGTCCCGTAGACCCAGCACGCGGTGAATACGTGGCTCGAAGTGGATGCACACGCCCTGGGTTGCGTTGGTGCCGAAGGTCAGTCCGTCGTCGGTCAGCGACAGTCGCGCACCCACCGCGGTCCACCAGCGGTACGGGCCGGTGATATGCGCATCCTGAATTTGGGACAGCGGCGCGTCGACGCGGAACGGCCCATAGCGCGCGATCAGCCGGCCGTCGTCGGTGACGGTGACGCCCTGCGTGCTGGGCCACGCCCGAAAGGCCAGCCACATCGGAGCCAGCCGCGTCTCGTAGCGATAGGCGAAGTGCCTGCCCTCCTTGTCGTGAGCTGTCACCATGCGCCTCCCGTTCGTGTCAGCGGCTAGACCGCAGCGGAAAGCTTGCCCGCCAACCGTTCAACGTAGGCGGCCACCTCGTCTTCGGACTTGTCGGGCAGTCCGAACAACACCTCGGTGACCCCGATTTCGGCCCAGTGCGCCAACTTCTCCGGCACCGGCTTGAAGTCCAGCGCGACGATCTGCGGCGAGCCGTCGCGACCCGCGGCGGCCCAGGTGTCCTGCAGCAGCTTCACCGGCTCGTCGATGTCGAAGTCGCGCGGCGTGGTGATCCAGCCGTCGGCGCTGCGGGCGATCCACTTGAAGTTCTTTTCGGTGCCCGCCGCCCCGACCAGCACCGGGATGTGCGACTGCACCGGCTTGGGCCATGCCCAGCTAGGCCCGAAGTTGACGAATTCGCCCTCGTAGGCGGCTTCTTCCTCGGTCCACAGCGCCCGCATCGCCTCGATGTACTCACGCAGCATCGTGCGGCGGCGGCCGGGCGGCACATTGTGGTCGGCCAGTTCGTCGGTGTTCCAGCCGAACCCGACGCCCAGGCTGACCCGTCCGCCCGAGAGATGGTCGAGCGTCGCGATGGATTTTGCCAGCGTGATCGGGTCATGTTCGACCGGCAGCGCCACCGCGGTGGACAGCCGCACCCGGGACGTGACCGCACACGCCGCGCCGAGGCTCACCCAGGGATCCAGCGTGCGCATGTAGCGGTCGTCGGGCAGCGACTCGTCGCCGGTGGTCGGATGTGCGGCTTGGCGCTTGATCGGGATATGGGTGTGCTCGGGTACGTAGAACGTCGTGAACCCGTGGTTATCGGCGAGAGTGGCGGCCGCCGCCGGGGAGATTCCGCGATCGCTGGTGAACAGCACAAGCCCGTAGTCCATGGATGAATTAGAACGTGTTCCAATCTTGCGGGCAACCACCGGGGGTGGATACCGGCAGCCGAGGTGTGCACCGGCGCGGCGCCCGAGGTGCGCTAGCGTGGTTGGTCGGCTCGCGTCGCAAACCCCGCGCAGGCCGCTGCCACGGCGTTGATCAAGCGTTTCGAGGTAGCCTCGCGAGGAGCGGCGCGCGGGAGTAACCAGCGCCGCACGAAAGTGGCGCCGCAACCGCATCGGAAGGCACAGGAGAAGCCATGACTTACCCGCCCGGCAACCCCGGATATCCGCCCGCGCAGTCGCCCGGCTCCTACGGAGCTCCCGGATCGACGTCGTTCGCGAAGTCCGCGGACGCCGAGAACAATCTCAAGCACTACCTGACCATTGCGGTCGCGGTGCTGGGTGTGCTGACCTACCTGGCGAGTTACTTCCCGATGGTCTCCCGCCTGCTGCCCAACGGCGACGAGCTCGTCGAGAAGGGCAGCACCCTGCCGGTCGACTTGGTGCTGTTCGCCGGTCTGCTGGCCGGCGTGAGCCTGTTGCCGAAGGCCAAGAACTACCTCGCCGCGGTCACCGCGGTCTCCCTCCTGGGTTCGTTGCTGCTGATTCAGGACACCATCGACGCCTCGGATCGTGGCGCCGGGCTGTGGATCGCGGTCACGGCCGGTGTCGTACAGGCCGCGCTGGCCATCAGCGCTCTTTTGCTGGATGCGGGCGTGATCACCGCGCCGGCGCCCCGCCCCAAGTACGACCAGTACTACGGCCAGTACGGCGGCTACTACGGCCAGCAACAAGCTCCTTATCAGCAGTCTGGCTATGGCACGCAGTACGGCGGCTACCCGTCCGGCCCGAACACCGGCGGCTTTCCCGCGCAACCGGGCCCGCAGCCGAGCTCGGCGCAGTCCCAGCACGGATCGCCTACCCCGCCAACGGGTTTCCCGAGCTTCAGCCCGCCGCCGTCGTCCGGCTCCAGCACGCCAGGCCAGGGCAATGCCGCCGACCAGGGCGGTTCGGCGCATACCCCGCACTCGTACGGCTCGGGTCAGCAGCCGCAGGCGCCATCAGGCCCGTCACAGTCCTGACGGTGCGCGGTAGGGCGCGGCGGGTCGCCAGCCAGACGGCCCGGTGGCGATCGCAAGCTCGGCGCAGCTGGGCGCGGCGGGTCGCCAGCCAGACAGCCGCTGTGTAACGTCCACAAACCGTGACCCCGGACAGTCGAAACCCGGGCGCCCATCAGGCGCGCGACCTTCTGCGGGTCGCGTTCGGCCCAGCGGTGGTGGCGTTGGTGGTCATCGCCGCTGTGACGTTGTTGCAGTTGGTGATTGCCAACAGCGACATGACCGGCGCGCTGGGTGCGATCGCCAGCATGTGGCTCGGCGTGCATCAGGTGCCGATTTCGATCGGCGGCCGCGAGTTGGGTGTGATGCCGCTGCTGCCGGTGCTGCTGATGGTGTGGGGGACTGCGCGCACCACCGCGCATGCCACCACGCCGACGGCTTCGTGGTTCGTCACCCGATGGATCGTCGCGTCCGCGCTGGGCGGGCCGCTGCTGTTCACCGCAATCGCGCTGGCCGTCATTCACGACGCGGCATCGGTGATCACCGAACTGCAGACACCCAACGCGTTGCGGGCCTTCATGAGCGTGCTGGTGGTGCATCTCATCGGCGCGGTCATCGGGGTGGGGTCGCGGGTCGGCCGCCGGGCGCTCGCCGTGTCGCCACTGCCGGGATGGCTGGTCGATTCGCTTCGGGCCGCGATGGCGGGTGTGCTGGCGCTGCTCGGGCTTTCGGGGATGGTGGCGGCCTGCTCACTGGTCGTGCACTGGTCGACGATGCAGGACCTGTACGGGATCACCAACTCGATCTTCGGCCAGTTCAGCCTGACCCTGCTGTCAGTGCTGTACGTGCCCAACGTCATCGTCGCGACGGCCGCGATGGCGGTCGGGTCGAGCGCGCACCTGGGTTTTGCCACGTTCAGCTCGTTCACGGTGTTCGGTGGGGACATTCCCGCGCTGCCGGTGCTCGCCGCGGCGCCCCATCCGCCGCTAGGCCCGGTGTGGGTCGTGCTGCTGATCATCGGAGCATCCTCCGGTGTCGCGCTCGGACAGCAGTGCGCGCGACGGCCGCTACCGCTGTCCGACGCGATCGCGAAGGTCGGCGTTGCGGCGTTGGTGGCGGCGCTGACCCTGGCGCTGCTCGGTTACGCGGCCGGCGGCGAGCTGGGCAACTTCGGCGGCGTCGGAATCGACCAGGGGACCTTCGGTTTCGCGATCTTCCTGTGGTTCACCGCGATCGGCGCGCTCACAGTCGTGATGGCCGGCGGAATCAGACGCCGCCCGCGCAAGCCCAAGCCGGTCCCCGTCGCGCCGCAGCCGGCCGAGCCGCCGTTGCTCGCCGACCCGACGCCCGACTTCGAGGCCGGCGACTCGCATTTCGAGGCCCACGACACGTCGGGCATCGAACTCCCCGTGACGGGGCCCGACGGTCCGACTCCTCCTCAGGACGCGGACCGGCCGGCATTGTCGCCGGACGAGGACCGCTAGGCTCGGCCTGTGCAGCAATCGTTCCGCGTGCCACCCAGCGCACCGGCACGATTGGTGGTGCTGGCATCGGGAACCGGTTCGCTGCTGGCGTCCCTGCTGGACGCCGCCGTCGGTGACTATCCGGCCCGGGTGGTGGCCCTCGGCGTCGACCGCGATTGCGCAGCCGTCGACATCGCGGCCGCCGCCTCCCTGCCGTCCTTTCGGATACGGCTCTCCGACTATCCCAACCGGGCCGCGTGGGACACCGCGCTCACCGAAGCGACCGCGGAGCATGCGCCCGAGCTCGTCGTGTCGGCTGGGTTCATGAAAATCCTTGGCTCGCACTTCCTTTCGAAATTCGTGGGCCGGACGCTCAATACCCATCCGGCGCTGCTGCCGGCATTCCCGGGCGCGCACGCGGTGGCCGACGCGCTGGCCCACGGCGTCAAAGTCACCGGTTGCACGGTGCATCTGGTCGACGCCGGCACCGACACCGGGCCGATACTGGCCCAGCAGACCGTTCCAGTGCTCGACGACGACACTGAAGAGACCCTGCACGAACGCATCAAGGTCACCGAACGGCGACTCTTGGTGGATGTGATAGCCGCGGTGGCGACCGGCGGCGTGACCTGGATCGGACGAAAGGCGACTATCGGATGAGCACGAGCGAGGAGAGGCGGCCGATTCGCCGCGCGTTGATCAGCGTCTACGACAAGACCGGTCTGGTCGATCTGGCCAAGGGGCTGGCCGATGCCGGGGTGGAGATCGTATCGACCGGATCAACGGCGAAAACCATTGCCGACAAAGGGATTCCCGTTACCCCTGTCGAGGAGCTGACCGGCTTCCCGGAGGTGCTCGACGGCCGGGTCAAGACCCTGCACCCGCGGGTGCACGCCGGGTTGCTGGCCGACCTTCGCAAACCCGAGCACGCTGCCGCCCTCGAACAACTCGGCATTGCGGCGTTCGAACTGGTGGTGGTCAACCTGTATCCGTTCAGCGAGACCGTCGAATCGGGCGCGGGTGTCGACGAGTGCGTCGAGCAGATCGACATCGGCGGACCGTCGATGGTCCGCGCGTCGGCCAAGAACCACCCCAGCGTCGCCGTGGTGACCGACCCGCTCGGATATGACGGGGTGCTGGCCGCGGTGCGCAGCGGCGGGTTCACGCTGGCAGAGCGAAAGAAGTTGGCGTCGTTGGCATTTCGGCACACCGCCGAGTATGACGTCGCGGTGGCCGGCTGGATGGAGTCGACGCTGGCGCCCGAGGAGCCGGCCGCGGCCTTTCCGGCGTGGGTGGCCGGGACGTGGCGACGCTCAACCCAGCTCCGCTACGGCGAGAATCCGCATCAGCAGGCCGCCCTCTACGTCGACGACAGCGGCTGGCCCGGCTTGGCGCAGGCCGAGCAGCTGCATGGAAAAGAGATGTCCTACAACAACTTCACCGATGCCGACGCGGCTTGGCGGGCGGCGTTCGATCACGAAGAGATCTGCGTCGCGATCATCAAGCACGCCAACCCGTGTGGCATCGCCGTCTCATCGGACTCGGTTGCCGACGCACACCGCAAAGCCCACGAATGCGACCCGCTCAGCGCGTTCGGCGGCGTGATCGCGGCCAACACCGAGGTCAGCGTGGAAATGGCCGAATATGTCAGCACGATCTTCACCGAGGTGATCGTGGCGCCTGCCTATGCGCCGGGCGCGGTAGATGTGCTGGCACGCAAGAAGAATGTCCGGGTGCTGCTCGCCGCTGATCCTCTGGCGCCGGGAGGTGCCACCAGCGAACGTCGCCAGATCAGCGGCGGGCTGTTGGTGCAGCAGCGCGACCAGATCGACGCACCCGGCGACGACCCGAACAACTGGACGCTGGCGACCGGCGGGCCGGCAGACCCGGCGATGCTGGCGGACCTGCTCTTCGCCTGGCGAACCTGTCGCGCGGTGAAGTCCAATGCGATCGTGATTGCCGGGGGCGGCGCCACCCTCGGTATCGGCATGGGCCAGGTGAATCGTGTCGACGCCGCGCGGTTGGCCGTCGAGCGCGGGGGGGATCGGGTCCGCGGCGCGGTCGCGGCGTCCGACGCCTTCTTCCCGTTCCCGGACGGCCTGGAGACCCTGACCGCGGCGGGCGTGAAGGCGATCGTGCATCCCGGCGGGTCGGTGCGCGACGACGAGGTCACCGCCGCCGCGGCGAAGGCCGGCGTGACGCTCTACCTGACCGGCGCGCGACACTTCGCGCACTAGTGCTCAGGCGCTGACTTCATCCTTTGATTCCTGCACGGTCGTCGCGTAGCGGATGAACGCCGCGACCTCGTCGACTGCGCGGCGGGCGTCGGGGTTGACGTCGAAGCTGAGCTGGAACATGTGCATGGCCTTGTGCCACTGCTGAACCCAGACCTCGACGTTCTGCTCGCGCAGTCGTTCGGCGAACACGATGGTGTCGTTGAGCAGCATCTCGTGGGTGCCCGCCTGCAGGAGGAACGGGCCCAGGCCGCGCAGGTCGGCCTCCGGCGGCATCACCGGCGGCGGCCGGGTGCCGTTGACGGTGGCGAACACGTCGTAGATGAATTTCACCGTCATGAACGGGAACATCACGTCGCGGTGGTCCTGCAACGCCCGGTACTTCAGATCCATGTCGGACGAGGTCAGCGGCGACATCAGCGCCTGCCCGGCCGGCACCGGAAGCCCGGCATCCCGCGCCGCCAAAGCGACGTCGGCGGCCATCAGTCCGCCGGCCGAGTCGCCGGCCAGCACGATCCGCTCGGGCGCGAACCCTTGCGCCAAGGCGAAGCGGTAGCCGTCCAAGCCGTCGGCAACGGCTTCTTCGATGCTCGCCTGCGGCGCCAGCCGGTAGCCGACATTGAGCACCTTGGCGCCGGTCGTTTGCGACAGCTTGCTGACGAAGCGGCGATGCGAGTTGAGTCCGAGGGTCACCAGCGCCGAGCCGTGGTAGTAGACGATCAGCGAGGTGGAGTCCTGCGCCTCGGGGGCGACGACCCATTCGGCCGGGCAGTGCGGGAGGTCGACGCGCGCGACGTCGGTGCCGCGCAACGGCCGGATGAGCCGCATCGGACCGTCGATGCCGTCGAGTCGCACTCGCTGCAGGATGTCGGGGCTGATGCGATTGACGACCAGGCCTAGCACGGTCAGCGCGCCCAGCACCGGCCGGACGAAGATCGCGGTCAGCAGGGAGAGAAGGCCGGACTGCCAGGACGCGGGGCCGAAGTGTGCGCTTTCGGGCCGCGCACGCCAGTCGGGAGAATTCACGGTGCTGAGGGTATCGGGTAGCTGGTCGTTAACCAGTGTGAGCTTCCGAACGAACCACGCAATGAGTTGTATAGGCCACTCGGTGGCGCGTGTTTGAACGCCTGACCACGGTCGAGCAAAGCGTTGCAATTTGCTGACTGGGTCGTCATCAAACCTCTTCCGAACAAGATCGGATCGGCCTAGAGTCGAAATTTGGGCGCGTCGACGACGAGTCCAACGCGATTCGAAACGTATTCGAGAGGAAATAATGCGCGCGATAACCAGAAGAACAGCGTCGTTCTCAGTCGCCCTTGCAGCTTTCGCACTGCTCGGCGCGGGATGTCACCAGTCCGACAACAAGTCCGGCACGTCTTCGAGTTCTGCGGCGTCGTCGTCATCGTCCGCGATGACGTCATCGGCTGCCATGGAGCCGTCGACGAGCGCGATGGCGACTCCCAGCCCGACGCAGATCGCGGGCAAGAACGGCACGCTGTACACGGTTGAGGGACCGATCCTGGCGAAGTGGGAGACCCTCAATGACGAGCAGAAAAAGGACCTCGGCGCACCGTACGACAACCAGAAGCCCACCGCCGACAACACCGGCATCTACCAGCAGTACGACGGTGGTGTCCTGATCTACAAGAACGGCGGCCCGGTCTACTTGGTCTGGGGCAAGATCCGCGACGCGTGGAATGACGCGCAGGCTTCGCAGGGCAAGCTGGGTTACCCGACCGCTGACGAGACGAAGGAACCGGACGGCTCCTACAAGTCGACGTTCGAGCACGGCACAATCACTTGGAAAGAGGGCGACGAGAAGGCCACCGTTTCGATGAGCTAGCCGAAACAGGCACTGAGGAGGGCCGGGCAATCCTTGCGATTGCCCGGCCTTTCTATTTGTCAGTAGCGTGGAGTGGTGACCGCTGCGAATAATCTGCCCCGCACTGTTGGTGAACTACGTGCCGCCGGACACCGCGAACGGGGAGTCAAGCAAGAAATCCGGGAAAACCTGCTGGCCCGCTTGACCGAGGGTGCAGACGTTGGCGCCATCTGGCCGGGAATTCTTGGCTTCGAAGACACCGTATTGCCGCAATTGGAGCGGGCGTTGATCGCCGGCCACGATTTCGTGCTGCTGGGTGAGCGCGGTCAGGGCAAGACCCGCCTGCTGCGCGCGCTGACCGGCCTGCTCGACGAGTGGACGCCGGTGATCGCCGGGGCCGAACTCGGTGAGCACCCGTACAGCCCTATCACCCCGGAGTCGATCCGCAAGGTCGCCACCCTCGGCGACGACCTGCCCATCGAGTGGCGGCATCGCAGCGAGCGCTACACCGAGAAACTGGCCACCCCCGACACCAGCGTCGCCGACCTGGTCGGTGACATCGACCCGATCAAGGTCGCCGAGGGCCGCAGCCTGGGTGATCCGGAGACCATCGCCTACGGCCTGATCCCGCGGGCGCACCGCGGCATCGTCGCCGTCAACGAGCTGCCCGACCTGGCCGAGCGGATTCAGGTGTCGATGCTCAACGTGATGGAGGAGCGCGACATCCAGGTCCGCGGCTACACGTTGCGGCTGCCGCTGGACGTGCTCGTCGTCGCCAGCGCCAACCCCGAGGACTACACCAACCGTGGTCGCATCATCACCCCGCTCAAGGACCGGTTCGGCGCCGAGATCCGCACGCACTACCCGCTCGAACTCGATGCCGAGGTCGCCGTGATCGCCCAGGAGGCGCACCTGAGCGCGCAGGTGCCGGAGTACCTCACCCAGGTGATCGCTCGGTTCGCCCGCTATCTCCGGGAATCCAATTCGGTCGATCAGCGGTCCGGGGTGTCGGCGCGGTTCGCCATCGCCGCCGCCGAAACCGTCGCCGCCTCCGCCCGCCACCGCGGCGCCGTGCTGGGGGAGACCGACCCGGTGGCCCGCGTGGTCGATCTGAGCACGGTGATCGACGTGCTGCGCGGCAAGCTCGAATTCGAGTCCGGAGAAGAAGGTCGCGAGCAGGCGGTGCTGGAGCACCTGTTGCGCCGCGCCACCGCCGATACCGCATCCAGAGCGCTCGGCGGCATCGACGTCGGCCCGTTGGTGTCCGCGGTCGAGGGTGGGTCGGCGGTGACGACCGGTGAACGAGTCTCCGCCAAGGACGTGCTCGCGGCGCTGCCGGATCTGCCGGTCATCGACGCGATAGCCAAGCGACTTGGCGCCGAGTCCGAGGGCGAGCGTGCTGCGGCGCTCGAATTAGCCCTGGAAGCACTGTATTTGGCCAAACGCATCGATAAGGCTTCGGGAGAAGGCGAAACCGTCTATGGCTAGAAGCCACTCGTCACGGTATTCGGCTTACACGGGTGGGCCGGATCCATTGGCGCCGCCGGTGGATCTGCGCGAGGCACTCGAACAGATCGGGCAGGACGTCATGGAGGGCACGTCGCCGCGCCGGGCGCTGTCCGAGTTGCTGCGCCGGGGCACCAAGAGTGTGACGGGGGCTGACCGGCTGGCCGCCGAGGCGAATCGGCGACGTCGAGAGTTGTTGCGCGAGAACAACTTGGACGGCACGTTACAGGAGATCAAGAAGCTGCTCGACGAGGCGGTGCTGGCCGAGCGCAAGGAACTGGCGCGTGCGCTGGATGACGACGCCCGCTTCGGTGAACTGCAACTGGATTCACTGTCGCCGTCGCCGGCCAAAGCGGTGCAGGAGCTCTCTGAGTACGGCTGGCGCAGCGACGAGGCGCGCCAAAAGTACGACCAGATCAAGGATCTGCTCGGCCGCGAGATGCTCGACCAGCGCTTCGCCGGGATGAAGGAGGCCCTGGAAGGGGCCACCGACGAGGACCGTCAGCGGGTCACCGACATGGTCAACGACCTCAACGACCTGCTGGACAAGCACGCCCGCGGCGAAGACTCTCCGCAAGATTTCCAGGACTTCATGGCCAAGCATGGCGAGTTCTTCCCGGAGAACCCGCAAAACGTGGAGGAGCTGCTGGACTCGCTGGCCAAGCGGGCCGCCGCGGCGCAGCGGTTCCGCAACAGCCTGAGCCCGGATCAGCGCGCCGAGCTCGATGCGTTGGCGCAGCAGGCATTCGGGTCGCCGGCGTTGATGCAGGCACTTGGCCAGCTCGACGGCCACCTGCAGGCGGCCCGGCCCGGCGAAGACTGGGACGGCTCGTCGGACTTCTCCGGCGACAACCCGCTCGGCATGGGCGAGGGTGCGCAGGCGCTCGCCGACATCGCCGAGCTGGAGCAGCTCGCCGAGCAGCTGTCGCAGAGCTATCCGGGCGCGACGATGGACGACGTCGACCTCGACGCGCTGGCCCGCCAGCTCGGCGACCAGGCCGCCATCGACGCCCAGACGCTGGCCGAGCTCGAGCGCGCGCTGGTCAATCAGGGGTTCCTGGACCGCAACTCGGACGGTCAGTGGCGACTGTCACCCAAGGCGATGCGACGACTCGGCGAGACGGCGTTGCGCGATGTGGCACAACAGCTTTCCAGCCGCCACGGTGAGCGTGAACTGCGGCGGGCCGGCGCCGCGGGTGAGCTCACCGGGGCCACCCGGCCGTGGCAATTCGGCGACACCGAGCCGTGGAACGTCACCCGGACGCTGACCAATGCGGTGCTGCGGCAAGCCGGCACCCGCGCGGACCCCCAAGAGTCGGCGATTCGGATCATGGTCGACGACGTCGAGGTGTCCGAGACCGAGACCCGCACGCAGGCCGTGGTCGCGCTGTTGGTGGACACCTCGTTCTCGATGGTGATGGAGAACCGCTGGCTGCCGATGAAGCAGACCGCGCTGGCGCTCGATCATCTGGTGCGCACCCGGTTTCGTTCGGATGCGTTGCAGATCATCGCGTTTGGCCGTTACGCGCGAACGATGACCAGCGCCGAGCTGATGGGCCTGGAAGGCGTCTACGAGCAGGGCACCAATCTGCATCACGCGTTGGCGCTGGCCGGCCGGCACCTGCGCCGGCACCCCAATGCGCAGCCCGTGCTGCTGGTGGTCACCGACGGCGAGCCGACCGCGCACCTCGAAGATCGCGGCGATGGGCAGGGTTCTGCTGTGTTCTTTGACTACCCGCCGCATCCGCGGACGATCGCCAACACCGTTCGTGGTTTCGACGAGATGGCCCGACTGGGCGCGCAGGTGACCATCTTCCGGCTGGGCAACGACCCCGGGCTGGCCCGGTTCATCGATCAGGTCGCGCGTCGGGTCGAAGGCCGGGTGGTCGATCCCGATCTCGACGGGCTGGGCGCCGCGGTGGTCGGCGACTACCTGCGGTCCCGGCGTCGGCGGTAGCGCGGCAAACTAGCTGCTGGGCTTTGCGGTTCTTGCGCCGGACGCCCACGCCGCCCCATAGCGAGAAGCCGCGGATCCGCACGGTCGGCGCACCGGGGGTTCCTTCGCCGTCGACGTTGTGATCGAACCCGCCCATCACGCCGTGGCCCTTGATCTCGACGTTGACTTCGGGCGGCAGCAGGATGGTCTGCCCACCCATGATCGACGTGGCATGGATCTCGACATCGGTCGACGTGAAGTCGGCGTAACGCAGGTCGATCACGCCACCACCCCACAGCGCGAAAGTGGTCAGCTTCTTGGGCACGTTCCACCGGCCGCGGCGCTCGAACGCGCTCATGATGGCCAGCAGCAGCATCGACGGCGCGGGCTTGGTGGCGCCACCGCGCTGCGAGTTCACCGACGACCCGAGCAGGTCCGACCGCAACTGATCGAGTTCGTCGTAGGTTGTCGCGGCGTATGCCTTGGTGAGCCGGTCTTCGTAATCGTTCATCTGCAGCTTGCCCTGGGCGGCAGCGTCGGTGAGCAGCTGAGCCACCTGGATACGGTCCGTCTCGGCGGCACGCGTCGTCTGCGTCCGGCCGGTCGCGCGCCCCTCGTTGCGCTGACTTGCTCATCAATGACGAGCCTACGGCGAAGAAATCAAGCTGCAAGGATCTTCGCTAAACTGTTGCGCGCGCGCTCAGTCTTCGCTCAGCCGGCGCGGGCGGCGTTGCTCGCCGCGCGCTCGGCCAGTCGGTCGTAAATGGATGTCGATCGCAGTGCTACCGCGACGAGCATCGCGACGGCGCACGCACCCAGCATGGGTGGCAACTGATTGGTGTTGCCCGTCATCTCCGTGGCGAGGATGAGCCCGGTGACCGGAGCATGGACCGACGCGGCGAAGAACGCGGCCATCCCGATCAGCGCGCACGCCGGCAGGCTGGGCACGGCATGCGGCGTCAGGTGCACGGCGACCAGCCCGACGATCAAGCCGGCCTGCGAACCCAGCACCAGCATCGGCGCGAACAACCCGCCGGGTGTGGCCGCGGCGTAGGAGACAACGCCCAGCGCAAACCGCAGCGCCAGCACACCGGCGACGGCGAGCAGCGCGCCGTGGCCGTAGAGCGCCTGCTGGGTCAGACCGTCGCCGCCGCCGACCAGATCGGGTGTGAACCACACCAGGAGCCCGACCAGCGCGCCGGTGACGGCGGCGCGGACCTCCTTGGGTACGCGGCTGGCGTCGGCTCGGTGCAGGGCGGCCATGACGGCGCCGTTGTACAGCACGCCGAGCAGACCGGTGACGACTCCGATACCCAGAATCCAGCCGTACTCCACGAGCCGCGGATCCGGAATCGGTGTCATGTCGAACTCGTATCGGGATTCCACCAGCAGGTGGGCGGCGACGAACCCGGATGCGGACGCCACCAGGGTGGCGATCGTGGTGCGTGGATCGAACCGCTTGAGGAGCTCTTCGAGAACGAAAACGCCACCGGCGATCGGTGCGTTGAAAGCGGTTGCCAGCCCGGCGGCCGCGCCGGCGGCGACCAGGACACGCAGATCGGCGAGGTTGCGTCGGGTCACGGTGGCGACGATGACGGCCGCGGACGCACCCATCTGCACCGACGGCCCCTCGCGACCCAGCGCCATACCGCTGCTGATGGACAGGAGCCCACCGACGTACTTGACCGGCAGCAGCCGGAACCGGTCGGGCCGGACCCGGCCGTCGGCGACCGCTTCGACGCGTGGGATTCCGCTGCCTTCGGCGTGCGGTTCGACCCGATGTACCAGAGCGGCGGCGACGGCGGCGGCGGCCGTGCAGACCAGCACCACGACGATCAGGCCCCACCAATGGCCGTGCGCCCAGCCGGCCAGGCTCCCGCGCAAACGCGCGCCCTGTTCGAGCAGAAGCCGGAAACTTGCGGCGCTGAAGCCGGTGAGCACTCCGACCGCCGCGGCCGCCAGCACGAATCCGATCAGGCTTTCGGCGCCCTCGCCCTCGTCATCGACCGGGTGCGTCGTCGGGCGCTTGTATCCGGTGAGCAGGCTGCGAAGGAAGACCCGCCAGCCGTCGCGGTTGTTCTCGACCACCCTCATTGCTTATCGGAGCAACCTGGGCGGCCTCGTCGCGGGGTCAGGTGGCCCAGCGCGGCGGCCGCTTCTCCAGGAACGACAACATGCCCTCCCGGGCTTCCTCGGAGACGAACAGCCGCGCCGACTCGGCGGCAAGCCGCTCGGCGTCGCGATCGAATCCGTCCAGCACGGCCGCGGTGGTCAACGCTTTCGATGCGGCCAGACCCTGCGGCGATCCCCGACCGATGTCGGCGACCAGAGACGCCAGCGCGGCGTCGACGTCGTCGGCGGCGATCGTGATCAGGCCGATGTCGGCGGCGACGGTCGCATCGAACTTTTCGCCGGTCAGGTAGTAACGCGCCGCGGCTCGCGCCGACAGCTTCGGCAGCAGGGTCAGCGAGATGATCGCCGGTGCGACCCCGATCCGGGCCTCGGTCAGCGCGAAGGTGCTCTGCGGACCGGCGACCGCGATGTCGCACGCGGCGACCAGCCCCATGCCGCCGGCGCGGACGTGGCCGTCGACGGCCGACGATCACCGGCCGCGGCGACTCAACGATGGCGCGCAGTAGTTCGGCCATTTCCCTGGACCGCTGCGCTGTTGCCTCGCCCGGGTCCGAACTGGCCGACGAGCCCTGGGAGAGATCGGCGCCGGCGCAGAAGGTGTTGCCGGTGTGGCCGAGCACGACGACCCGCACCGCGGGATCGGCCGCCGCATCGCGCAGGCCTTGATGCAACTGGCCGACCAACGCAGTCCGACAGCGCGTTGCGGTTGTGCGGCGAATTGAGCGTCAGCCGTGCGACATGCCCTTCGACGCTGTAGTCGACTACCCGTGTCCATCAGTAGCTTCGCGGCAGGCCGAGCGATGTCTGCGCGACGAAGTTGAGCACCATCTCACGGCTGACCGGTGCGATGCGGCCGAGCCGGGCCGAGGCCATCATCGCCGCGACGCCGTACTCCTTGGTCAGCCCGTTGCCGCCCAGCGACTGCACGGCCTGATCGACCGAGCGGGTAGCCGCTTCGGCCGCAGCATATTTGGCCATGTTGGCGGCCGTGGCCGCGCCACCGTCGTCGCCGTTGTCGTAGAGCGTCGCGGCCTTCTGCATCATCAGCTTGGCCAGTTCGACCTCGATGTGGCACTGCGCCAACGGATGTGACAGCCCCTGGTGCGCGCCGATCGGCGTTCCCCAAACCTGACGGGTTTTGACGTAGTCGGCGGCCCGGTCCAGCGCGAAGCGGCCCATGCCGACGCTGCTGGCCGCGCCCATGATGCGCTCGGGGTTCAGACCCGCGAAAAGCTGTGCGATTGCGGCATCTTCGGCGCCGACGAGCGCGTCGCTGGGCAGCCGAACGTCATCGATGAATACCTGGAACTGCCGTTCCGGGCTGATGATCTCCATGTCGATCGGGGTGTAGGTGAAGCCGGGTGTGTCGGTGGGCACCACGAACAGCGCGGGCCGCAGCTTGCCGGTCTTGGCCTCCTCGGAGCGCGCGACCACCAGCACCGCCTGAGCCTGATCGACGCCGGAGATGTAGACCTTCTGCCCCTTGAGGATCCAGTCGCTGCCGTCGCGGCGGGCGGTGGTGGTGATCTTGTGCGAGTTGGATCCGGCGTCGGGTTCGGTGATCGCGAACGCCATCGTGATGCTTCCGTCGGCGATACCGGGGATCCAGCGCTTCTTCTGCTCCTCGGTGCCGAACTTGGAGATGATCGTGCCGTTGATGGCCGGCGACACCACCATCAGCAGCAGCGCGCTGCCGGCGGCCGCCATTTCCTCCATCACCAGCGACAGCTCGTACATTCCGGCGCCACCGCCGCCGTACTCCTCGGGCAGGTTGACCCCGAGGAAGCCGAGTTTGCCTGCCTCGGACCACAGTTCGTCGGTGTGCTCCTGTGCGCGGGCCTTCTTCAGGTAGTACTCGCTGCCGAATTTGGATGCCCACTCGGACACCGACTTGCGCAGCGCCTGGCGGTCTTCGTTCTCGATGAAAGCTGCTGTCGGTCATTGTGGTTCTCCTTCTGCTTCGGGATCATGGGGCGCGTCCACTCGCGCCAGGACGGCGCCGACTTCGACCTGTTGGCCGGTGTCGACATTGAGTTCGGCGAGCACGCCGTCGGCCGGCGCGGTGATGGTGTGCTCCATCTTCATCGCCTCCAGCCAGATCAGCGGCTGGCCGGCGGTGACCGTGTCGCCGACCGCGGCGCCGAGCCGGATCACGTTGCCGGGCATGGGCGCAACAAGCGAGCCCTTCTCGACGGCCGACCCCGGTTCGGGGAATCGCGGCTGCGCGACCAGGTGCACCGGCCCCTGCGCGGAGTCGACATAGACGTCCTGATCGTGGCGGGCGACGGCGAAGCGGCGCGCCACGCCGTGGTCGTCGGCCAGTACGACCTCATCCGCCGATGCCGACACCAAGTGGACCGCTTCGTCGGTGGGTAGCACCAATCCGGTTCGGCTGAAGCGGTATTCGATGCGATGCTCGTCGTCGGCGTCGTCGACGTAGGTCTTGACCTGATAGCCCGACGCCAGGTTGCGCCAGCCGCTGGGCAGCGAGCCCAGCACGATGGCGGTGGCGCGGTTGTCTGCCGCATCGGCCAGCGCCGCCGCGACCGCGGACAGGCGCACGACGGCGTCGTCGGCCAGCGGCGCGGCCAGCTCCGCCAAGCCGTGCGTGTCGAAGAACGCGGTGTCGGTGGCGCCGTCGAGGAATGCCTGATGCCGCAGCACATTCACCAACAGGTCGCGGTTGGTGCGCAGACCGTGCAGCTGTGCCCGCGCCAGCGCGTCGGCCAGCACCAAAGCCGCCTGACGCCGGGTCGGGGCGTAGGAGATCACCTTGGCCAGCATCGGGTCGTAGTGGATCGACACCACCGAGCCGTCGACGATTCCGGAGTCCAGCCGGATACCGGTGCGCGCCCCGAGCGTGGTGAATTCGGCTCGGGCCGAAGGAATGTCGATGCGATGCACCGGGCCGGCCTGCGGCTGCCAGTTCTGCGCGGGGTCTTCGGCGTACAACCGGGCCTCGATCGACGAACCGTGCGCCGCAGGCGGTTCGGCGCCCAGGTGGCCGCCGTCGGCGACCGCGATCTGCAGCTCGACCAGATCGAGGCCGGTGGTCTCCTCGGTGACCGGGTGCTCGACCTGCAACCGGGTGTTCATCTCCAGGAAGAAGAACTCGCCGTCATCGTCGGCGAGGAACTCCACCGTCCCCGCCCCGGTGTAGGCGATCGCGCTCGCCGCCAGCCGGGCGGCCTCGAACAGCCTGGCCCGCATCCCCGGTATGCGCTCGACCAAGGGCGACGGTGCTTCTTCGATGATCTTCTGGTGGCGGCGCTGGATCGAGCACTCCCGCTCGCCGACCGCCCACACCGTGCCGTGCGCATCGGCCATCACCTGCACCTCGACGTGGTGACCGGTGGGCAGGTAACGCTCGCAGAACACCGTGGGGTCACCGAACGCGGACTGGGCTTCGCGCTGAGCCGCGGCGACTTCGCCTGGTAGCGCGTCCAATTGGTCGACGACCCGCATTCCGCGCCCACCGCCGCCGGAGGATGCCTTCACCAGCACCGGCAACTGGGCGGCGGTGACGGTGTCGGGATCGAGTTCCTCGAGCACCGGAACCCCGGCCGCGGCCATCATCTTCTTGGACTCGATCTTGGAGCCCATGGCGCGCACCGCGTCCACCGGCGGGCCGATCCAGACCAGCCCGGCAGCTTGCACCGCAGCGGCGAAATCGGCGTTCTCCGAGAGGAATCCGTAACCCGGATGTATCGCGTCGGCGCCGGCCGCGCGGGCCGCCGCGATGATCGCCTCGGCGTTCAGATAATCGTTTGTCTGCGGCAGGCGCACCCGCGGCGTCCGCCTCGGCCACGTGTGGGGCGTCGGCGTCCGGGTCGGTGTAGACCGCGACTGTGCCCAGGCCGAGATTGCGGCAGGTCGCGAACACCCGTCGCGCGATCTCGCCGCGGTTGGCCACCAGAACTCGAGTGATTCCCATGAGCGTCACATCCGGAAGACGCCGAAGTTCGACGTCCCCTTGATCGGGCCATTGGCGATGGCGGACAAACACATTCCCAATACGGAGCGGGTGTCGCGGGGGTCGATCACCCCGTCGTCGTAGAGCATCCCGGACATCACCATCGGCAGCGACTCGGCTTCGATCTGGCCTTCGACGGCGGCTCGCATCGCCGCGTCGGCCTCTTCGTCGATCTGCTGCCCGCGGGCCTCGGTGGCGGCCCGGCTCACGATGGACAGCACGCCGGCCAGTTGAGCGCCGCCCATCACCGCGGATTTGGCGCTGGGCCAGGCGAACAGGAACCGCGGGTCGTAGGCCCGGCCGCACATGCCGTAGTGGCCTGCGCCGTAGGACGCGCCGATCAGCAGCGAGATATGCGGGACTGTCGAGTTCGAGACGGCGTTGATCATCATCGAACCGTGCTTGATCATGCCGCCTTCCTCGTAGTCCTTGCCGACCATGTAACCAGTCGTGTTGTGCAGGAACAACAGTGGCGTGTTCGAGCGGTTCGCCAACTGGATGAACTGGGTGGCCTTCTGGGACTCCTCGCTGAACAGCACCCCTCGGGCGTTGGCCAGGATGCCCAGCGGATAGCCGTGCAGCCGGGCCCAGCCGGTGACCAGCGACGAGCCGTACATGGCCTTGAACTCGTCGAATTCGGAGCCGTCCACGATGCGCGCGATCACCTCCCGCGGGTCGAACGGGATACGCAGATCCGCCGGCACGATGCCGATCAGCTCCTCGGTGTCGAACAGCGGGTCGATCACCGGTGCGGGCGTCGGGCCCTGCTTGACCCAGTTGAGCCGCGCGACGACGCGACGCCCGATCCGGATCGCGTCCAGTTCGTCGGCGGCGAAGTAGTCGGCCAAACCCGAGATCCGGGCATGCATTTCGGCGCCGCCGAGCGATTCGTCGTCGGACTCCTCACCGGTGGCCATCTTCACCAGCGGGGGACCGGCCAGGAACACCTTCGAGCGTTCCTTGATCATCACCACGTGATCGGACATGCCCGGCATGTAGGCCCCGCCGGCGGTCGAGTTGCCGAAGACCAACGCGATGGTCGGGATCCCGGCCGCCGACAGCCGGGTCAGGTCGCGGAACATCTGCCCGCCGGGAACGAAGATCTCCTTCTGGGTGGGCAGGTCCGCGCCGCCGGATTCCACCAGCGAGATCACCGGCAGCCGGTTCTGCATGGCGATCTGCGTTGGCCCGCAATATCTTCCGAAGTGTCCACGGGTTGCTGGTGCCGCCTTTGACCGTCGGGTCGTTGGCCACGATCAGGCATTCCACGCCGTTGACCACGCCGATGCCGACGACCGTGCTTGCGCCGACCTGGAAGGCGCTGCCGTAGGCCGCCAGCGGGCTCAGCTCCAGGAACGGCGAGTCCGCGTCGACCAGCAGCTCGATGCGCTCCCGGGCGGTCAGCTTGCCGCGGTCATGATGGCGCTCAACATATTTCGCGCCGCCACCGCCAAGCGCCTTGGCCAGTTCGGCGTCGATCTCCTCGAGCCGGGACTCCGCGGCCGACGCCGCTGCGGTGTAGGTGTCGCTCTTGGGGTCGAGGACCGACTTCGAGCTGTCATATGCGCCGCTCCTCTTGCCCTTCTCGGATCGCACTGTGTCATGTCGCCCAGCAGCTTTCGCGCGGCCGCCAGCGATGTCAGGATCTCGGTGGTTCCGCCGCCGATGCCGATGATCCGCATGTCGCGGTACTGGCGTTCGATTTCCGACTCGGTCATGTATCCCATGCCGCCGAACAACTGAACGCCTTGGTTGGCCACCCACTCGCCGGCTTCGACCGCGGTGTTCTTGGCGAAGCACACCTCGGCGATCAAGTTGGTCTCGCCGGCCAGTTGCCGCTCGACCACGTGGTGGGAGTAGACGCGGGCGACGTCGATCCGGCGGGCCATCTCGGCCAGCGTGTTCTGCACGGACTGCCGGGAGATCAGCGGCCGGCCGAACGTCTCCCGGTCGCGGCACCACTGCACGGTGATGTCCAGACACCGCTGGGCGCTCGAATACGCCTGCGCGGCAAGGGCGATGCGTTCTGAGACGAAGGCCTCGGCGATCTGGGCGAAGCCGGTGTTCTCGGCGCCGACCAGGTTTGCCACCGGCACGGCCGCGTCGACGTAGGACAGCTCCGCGGTGTCCGAGGACCGCCAGCCCATCTTGTCCAGCTTGCGGCTCACCTCGAATCCGGGTGTGCCCTTCTCGACGAGCAGCAACGAAACCCCTGCTGCGCCAGGCGCCGCCGGTGCGTACCGCGGTGACGACGAAGTCGGCCCGCACCGCGGAGGTGATGTAGGTCTTGGCGCCGTTGACGATGTACTGATCACCGGAGCGGGTCGCCGTCGTGCGCAGGTGCCCGACGTCGGAGCCGCCGCCGGGTTCGGTGATGGCCAGCGAGCCGATCAGCTCGCCGGCCAGCGTCGGCCGGACGAACTCGTCGATCAGCCGCTGATCGCCGGAAGCGATCATGTGCGGCACCGCGATGCCGCAGGTGAACAGCGAGGCGAACACGCCGCCGGGTACGCCGGCCTGGTGCAGCTCTTCGCAGACGATCACCGCGTCGGCGCCGTCGCCACCACCGCCGCCGACCTCCTCGGGGAAGTTCGAGCCCAGCAGGCCCGCTTCTCCTGCGGCGCGGTGCAATTCGCGCGGCAGCTCACCGCTGCGTTCCCACTCGTCGACGTTCGGCAAGATCTCCCGTTCGGCGAATGAGCGCACGGTCTTGCGGAGCGCATCGCGCTCCGGCGTGGTCCAGATGCTCACAACAACCCTTCTCACAGCAACACTGCTGGAATGTCGACGTGGCGGCTGCGCAGCCACTCGCCGAGTCCCTTGGCCTGCGGGATCGAACCGTGCCTGGTATGCGACGCCCTGGCCGAGGATCTCCTCGATGACGAAGTTCATCGCGCGCAGGTTGGGCAGCAGATGCCGGGTCACCGGCAGATCGGCGGTCTTCCGGCAACAGCTCGCGAAGCAGTTCGACGGTCAACGTGTTGGCCAGCCAGCGCCACTGCTCGTCGGTGCGGACCCAGACCCCGACGTTGGCCGACCCGCCCTTGTCGCCGCTGCGGGCACCGGCGATGCGGCCCAGCGGTACCCGTGCGTCGGCCCGTCGGCCAACGGCTCTGGCAACGACGGCCCGGCGGCCGGCGCAAGCTCGAGAGTTTCTGTGGCGCAGGCAATCGCGATCCGCGTGCCGTCGGCGTGGACGGCGGTGTGCGCCACCTCGGCGGCATCGACGTAGCCGGGCGTGTACACCCCGTACACCTGACCGTCTCCCGGCGGCGCGGTGACGGTGAAACCCGGGTAGCTGGCCAGCGCCAATTCGACTGCGGCCGCGGAGAATCGGGCGTCCCGACGTTGGCGGGGTCGGGGTCGCGGACCACGCAGCGGAGCAGCGCGCTGGCGGCTTCTTCGGTGTCGGCGTCGGCGTGGTCGGTGCGGGCCAGCGTCCACTCCAACTCGGCGGGCTTGACCGACAGCGCGGATTCCAGCTGCCGCCGCACCAGATCCGCCTTGGCGTCGATGTCCAGACCGGTCAGCACGAACGTCGTCGCGTTGCGGAATCCGCCGATGCTGTTCAGCGACACCTTGTACGTGGGCGGCGGCGGTTCGCCGGTCACGCCGGCTGATCCGCACCCGGTCGGCGCCGTCGGAGGACAGCTCGATGCTGTCCATCCGGGCGGTCGCGTCCGGGTTGGCGTAGCGCGCGCCGGTGATCTCGTAGAGCAACTGCGCGGTGACGGTGTCGACGCTGACCAGCCCGCCGGTGCCGGGGTGCTTGGTGATCACCGACGATCCGTCGGCGTGGATTTCGGCCAGCGGGAAGCCGGCGTGAGGTCAGATCGCGGAATTTCCGTGAAGAACGAGAAGTTGCCGCCGGTGGCCTGGATGCCGCATTCGATGACGTGCCCGGCGACCACGGCGCCGGCCAGCCGGTCGTAGTCGGTCCGGCTCCAGCCGAAGTGGGCGGCCGCGGGCCCGACGGTCACCGAGGCGTCGGTCACCCGGCCGGTGACGACGATCTCCGCGCCGTCGTTCAGGCAGTCGACGATGCCCCAGGCGCCCAGGTACGCGTTGGCCGTCAGCGGCTTGCCCAGCCCGAGCTCCTCGGCGCGGGGGGACAGGTCGTCACCGTCGACGTGGGCCACCCGGACCGGCACGCCCAGGCGCTGGGCCAGCGCTCGCACGGCGTCGGCGAGCCCGGCGGGGTTCAGGCCGCCGGCGTTGGCGACGATGCGCACCCGCGGTCCTGGGCCAGGCCGAGGCATTCCTCGAGCTGGGTCAGGAAGGTCTTTGCGTAGCCGCGCTCGGGATGTTTCATCCGGTCGCGGCCGAGGATCAGCATGGTCAGCTCGGCCAGATAGTCGCCGGTCAGGTAGTCGAGTTCGCCGCCGGCCAGCATTTCCCGCATAGCGGAATGCCGATCTCCGTAGAACCCTGAGCAGTTTCCGATGCGAACTGGCGCCGACAACGCTGTCACGCGGCCCTCCCTCCGGCCGACAGCGACTGCCACCAACCAACCGGTAGGTTAGCCGAGTACCGGCGGTGCCACGTCAAGGCTGTGCGAACTCAACGGCCGATTTTTGCCCGCAGCAGGTCAGCCATTACTATTGTCCCCAGACGTCGCTGCCGAGGACATCTTCCGCGGCGACCCCCCTACCAGGAGTAAGGCCTGATCATGGCTGTGCCAAAGCGGCGGATGTCGCGCTCGAACACCCGTAGCCGACGCGCGCAATGGAAGGCTGAGAAGCCAGAACTCGTCGGTGTGACGGTGGCCGGAAAGCAGCACAAGGTGCCCCGTCGCTTGCTGAAGGCGGCGCGCCTCGGTCTGATTGACCTCGACCGCCGCTAAATTTTTTGCCGTGGGCATTGTCTCTCGGCGATTTCGCCAGCAGTTTGCGGACGGGCTTTTACAGTCCGCCTTGCGCGACCTCTCAGCGCGTTCTCAGGGGTTGGATAAAACTGGTGGCTGTGCGAATTCTTGTCGTTGACGACGACCGTGCTGTGCGCGAGTCCCTGCGTCGGTCCCTGTCCTTCAATGGCTACTCGGTCGCGCTTGGCAGAGGACGGCGTCGAGGCCCTGGAGATGATCACCGCCGACCGGCCCGACGGGCTCGTGCTCGACGTGATGATGCCCCGGCTGGACGGCCTGGAGGTGTGCAGCCAATTGCGCAGCACCGGCGATGATCTGCCGATCCTGGTGCTGACCGCACGCGACACCATCTCCGAGCGCGTCGCCGGACTCGACGCGGGTGCCGACGACTATCTGCCCGAAGCCGTTCGCGCTCGAAGAGCTTCTGGCCCGCATGCGGGCGCTGCTGCGTCGAACGAGAATCGAAGACTCCTCCGAGTCTGTGGCGATGACGTTCGCCGACCTGACCCTTGATTCGGTGACGCGCGAAGTCACCCGCGGGCAGCCGTCAGATCAGCCTGACCCGCACCGAATTCGCTTTGCTGGAGATGTTGATCGCCAATCCGCGACGGGTACTGACGCGCAGCCGCATTCTCGAGGAGGTGTGGGGTTTTGATTTCCCCACCTCGGGTAATGCGCTTGAGGTGTATGTCGGTTACCTGCGTCGCAAGACCGAGGCCAATGGCGAATCGCGACTGATCCACACCGTTCGTGGTGTGGGTTACGTGCTTCGCGAAACTCCTCCCTGATGCCACTGAAGTCCCTGCTCCGTCGGCGAAGCAGAGTTCCGCTGCGGACCAGTACGTCCCTGTCACTGCGGTGGCGGGTGATGCTGCTGGCCATGTCGATGGTGGCCATGGTGGTCATCCTGATGGCCGTTGCGGTGTACGCGGTGATCTCCGCCGCGCTGTACAAGGACATCGACAACCAGTTGCAGAGCAGGGCGCAGCTGCTGATCGCCAGCGGTTCGCTGGCCGCCGACCCGGCGAAAGCCATTGAGGGAACGGCGTATTCGGACGTCAATGCGATGCTGGTGACTCCCGGCCGGTCGATCTTCACCGCCAACCAGGAGGGTCAGACGCTGCCGGTCGGGCAACAGGAAAAGGCCGTCATCCGCGGCGACCTGTTCATGTCCCGGCGCACCGCCGCCAATCAGCGGGTGCTGGCCGTGCATCTGCCGAACGGCAGTTCGCTGCTGATCTCCAAGAGCCTCGCGCCGACCGATGCGGTGATGACGAAGCTGCGCTGGGTGTTGCTCATCGTCGGCGGGGTCGGCATGGCCGTCGCCGCGGTGGCCGGCGGCATGGTCACCCAGGCCGGCCTGCGACCAGTGGGCCGATTGACCGGCGCCGCCGAACGGGTGGCCCGTACCGACGACCTGCGACCCATACCGGTCTTCGGCAGCGACGAATTGGCAAGGCTCACTGAAGCTTTCAACATGATGCTGCGGGCGCTGGCCGAATCGCGCGAACGTCAGACCCGTCTGGTCGCCGACGCCGGCCACGAGCTGAGGACCCCGCTGACCTCGCTGCGCACCAACGTGGAACTGCTGATGGCTTCGAGCGCCCCGGGCGCGCCGCCGATACCCGAGCAGGAAATGGTCGACCTGCGGACCGACGTGATCGCGCAGATCGAGGAATTGTCCACGCTGGTGGGCGATTTGGTGGACCTCACCCGCGGCGATGCCGGCGAAGTGAGTGCACGAGCCGGTAGATATGAGCGAGGTCATCGAGCGGTCGTTGGAACGAGTTCGCCGGCGCCGCATCGATGTCGAGTTCGACGTCGAGTTCACGCCCTGGCAGGTCTACGGCGACTCGGCGGGCCTGTCGCGGGCGGTGCTGAACCTGATGGACAACGCCGCCAAGTGGAGCCCGTCCGGCGAGCATGTCGGTGTCCGGCTCCGGCAGTTCAACGCCACGCATGCAGAGTTGGTGGTGTCCGACCACGGGCCGGGCATTCCAGAGCACGAGCGTGAATTGGTCTTCGAGCGGTTCTTCCGCTCGATCACGTCGCGTGCCATGCCCGGTTCGGGGCTGGGGCTGGCGATCGTCAAACAGGTGGTGCTCAAACACGGCGGCGCACTGCGCGTCGAGGAGACGGTGTCCGGGCGGCCAGCCGCCGGGAACGTCGATCTTCGTGCTGCTTCCCGGACAGCCGATACCGGCCGAGCGATTACCCGTCCGACGATGACGTCGCGCCGAATGTTAACGAGCCGACAATTCCCGGGAACTCTGCCGGACCAGCGAACGTTATCTCAGTCGAATCACAGACCACGCAGGCAAGGTAGTAATCCAGTTACTGTTTGGGTCGGGGAACGACCGCATTAAGCACCAGGGAAAGAGCGACCAGCGACATGACGAATCACCCGAGGTATTCGCCACAGCCGCAGCAGCACGGATACCGTCCTGCGTCCGATCAGCGCGGGGCCACAAGCCATCCCGGCTACGGGCAGCAGCAAACTTACCCGCAGGGTTATGAGTGGCGTCCCGGCCAGCAGCCCCAAGGCCAGCAGCACCGGCAGCCCTTCGGCCCGTTCGCCGGGCAGGGCGGCCATCTCGGCGGCCAGCCGCCGGCGACCAGCCGCCACCCGCGCCGCGAAAGCGTTCCCGCGCAGGCGCATTGACGGTCGGCGCGGTAGCGGTCGCTGTCGTATCGGCCGGTATCGGCGGGGCAGCCGCATCGGTGATCGCTCACCACGGACCGCTTGCATCCGTCGCCGACGGCGCGATGGGTGGCGGCGCGACACCCGGCATGCCGGCTTCGAACGCGCCGCTCGGCAGTGTCGAGCAGGTGGCCGCCAAGGTGGTGCCCAGCGTCGTCATGCTCGAGACCAACCTCGGGCGGGCGTCCGAAGAGGGCTCCGGGATCGTCCTGTCCTCGGACGGCTTGATCCTGACCAACAACCACGTCGTCGCCACCGCGGCCAACCCCGGCAAGGCGCCCGCACCGCACGCGCGTCCGAACCCCGAACACCAACAGCAGGGTCCCGACGACGACCCCAACGCTCCGGCCGCTCCGGATCCCGACCAGCCGGCCCCTCCTCCGGGAAATGGCAAGCCGAAAACCACGGTGACATTCTCCGACGGACGCACCGCGGAGTTCACCGTTGTCGGTACGGACCCCACCACGGACATCGCAGTGGTTCGCGTGCAAGGCGTGTCGGGGCTGACCCCGATCAGCCTCGGGTCGTCGGCCGACCTCCGCGTCGGACAGCCGGTGATGGCGGTGGGTTCGCCGCTGGGCCTGTCGGGCACGGTGACGACCGGCATCGTCAGCGCGCTCAACCGGCCGGTCTCTACGACGGGTGAGTCGGGCAACCAGAACACAGTGCTGGACGCCATTCAGACCGACGCCGCGATCAACCCGGGTAACTCCGGTGGCGCGCTGGTCAACATGAGCGGACAGCTGGTCGGCGTGAACTCGGCGATCGCCACGCTCGGTGGCGACTCCCCGGACGCGCAGAGCGGTTCGATCGGGCTGGGCTTCGCGATTCCGGTCGACCAGGCCAAGCGCATCGCCGACGAGCTGATCAGCTCCGGTACCGCATCGCACGCCTCGCTGGGCGTGCAGGTCACCAACGACAAGGACACCCCCGGCGCCAAGGTCGTCGAGGTCGTTCCCAACGGTGCCGCCGCGTCGGCCGGCCTGCCCGGCGGAGTCGTCGTCACCAAGGTCGACGACCGGTCGGTCAACAGCGCCGACGCGTTGGTGGCCGCCGTGCGATCGAAGGCGCCTGGCGACAAGGTGATGCTGACCTTCAAGGATCCGTCGGGTGAAACCAAGAAGGTCCAGGTCACGTTAGGCAAGGCCCAGCAGTGACCAGAGGCGCCGCGCCGAGGTCGGACACCAGATATACGGTTGCAACCATGGAACAGGGCGCGGAATTGATCGGTAGGGCACTGGTCGTCGTGGTGGATGACCACGGGGACGAGGACCACAGCGGTCCGTTGGTCACCGAGCTGCTCACCGAAGCCGGATTCCTCGTCGACGGCGTGATCGCTGTCGCCTCCGACGAAGTGGACATCCGTAACGCGCTCAACACCGCGGTGATCGGCGGAGTGGACCTGGTCGTGTCGGTCGGCGGCACCGGGGTCACTCCCCGCGATGTCACACCGGAAGCGACGCTGGACATCCTCGATCGCCTGGTTGCCGGGATCGCCGAAGCGGTCCGCGCCTCCGGGCTGTCCGCGGGCATCACCGAGGCGGCCTTATCGCGTGGTCTGGCGGGCATCTCCGGCAGCACCCTGGTGGTCAACCTCGCCGGGTCGCGGTACGCGGTGCGTGACGGTATGGCGACGCTGAATCCGCTTGGCGGCGCACATCATCGGGCAGCTTTCCAGCCTCGAGATCTGACCCCGGAATGTCGACACCCACCGGTGACGACCGCGACCGGCAATCATCGGCCGATGAGCGTGACCCGGACGCCGGTCGAGACATCGAAGAGCGAGACCAGTGGCTGCGCGACAACGTGCCGCCGCATCACGGCTGAACCGCTGGGAACTACCTGTCCTCGATGGTGGGGCTCTCCGGGGCGTTGGCGGAGTGATGGCCCCCTGAGCCGCCATTGGATTCGGCGAGCTGATCCCGGATCTGAGTCAGCAGTGAGAGTTCGGTGTCCTCGGCCTGCTTGACCTCACCGCGCTTGCGCAGGGTGTTGTAGGGCAGCACGACCAAGAAGTACACCACCGACGCGATGATGATGAAGTTGATCGCGGCGGATAACGCGACGTTGAAGTCGATGAATTGACCTCCGCCGATATCAATTTTCAAAAGACCGACATCGGACTTTCCGCCGGCACCGATCCGGTCGACCAACGGCTGGATGACACTTTCGGTGAACTTGGTGACCAGACCGGTGAACGCGGTACCGATCACCACCGCGACTGACAGGTCAATAATGTTGCCGCGTGCCAGAAACTCCTTGAAGCCCTTCAACATCGGGATGTCCTTCCGCAGTGGGTAAGCGATAAACCAATTTCGAGCCCAAATAAAAAGCTAGTCGAGTCGAGCGGGCCATGCGAGGGAACGCTGGTTATCCGGCCGCCTGAGCCGGCGTGGGTCAGTGCAGGGTGAGGGTCACCGTCGCGACCAGGGCCGCGCCGGCAACGGCGTTGGCGGAGCTGGCCGGCAGCGCGACCAGCACTACCCGGTCAGCGGTTGTGCTCTGGGCCTTCCCTTTCGCCGACACCGAGACCACGATCGCGTCGGTGGCCACGACGTGCGGGGTGGCCTGGGCGCTGCCCTCGGTTGCGGCCACCACGTCGACGACGTCGCCCGGTCGCACCAGGTCGATCAGCGCGCTGTCGGCCGGATGTATCGGCACGATCCGGGCGTCCGGTCCCGCCGCTGACTCGGCGAGACGGCGACCCAGCAGCCGCACGTCGGTGAGTACTTCGCCGCGCCGCGCGGGGCCGGCCAGGGTGGAGCCGACGACCGAGCCGACGTCTGATTCGGAACCGTCGGGAATGGTTGGTACCAAACGTGTTTCGATCCGAACGTCGTCGGTGCTCAGCGCGGCGCCCGGGCCCAGGTCGCGGGCGGCCACCACGACGAACGCGCGGTCGTCGGCCGGGTCGGGCCGCAGTGCCGCAACGCCGGCGAGCAGAACCAGCCCGCCCGCGGCAATCCGACGGGCCCGCACGGTGCGTGACCAGTCGGGGCACAACCACTGCGAAAGACGCGTCGGCAGCGACGGATTCAGCGTTGTCTGGGGATCCCCCACGCGCTACACCGTAGGCGTGGTGGAGCGAAGCGCACTGACGGCGAAGCGCCGCTTGTGGATAACCGGTTAGCTGGAGGTGGTGGCCGGCGACTTCGAAGTCGAGGAGTCGGACTTCGAGGAGTCCGACTTGGACGACTCGCTCGAGGAGCTCGACTTCTCCGAGGAGGAGGAGCTGGATTTCTCGCCGGAGCTGGAGCTGTCCGGACTCGACGACGAACTCGAAGACGACGAGCTGCTGGAGCTCTTGGCCGCCTCGCGACTGTCGTTGCGGTAGAAGCCGCTGCCCTTGAACACCACACCGACGTTGCCGAACAATTTGCGCAACCGGCCCGAGCACTTCTCGCACGTGGTCAGCGCGTCATCGCTGAAGGCCTGGACCATGTCGAAGCGATTACCGCACTCGGTACACGCGTAACTGTAAGTCGGCACACAAACCTCCAAGATGGTCTAAACGCTTAGCACTCTACAGACTCAAGTGCTAAAACCGCTATGTGGCGCTTGTCATTCCCGGCCGGTACAGGAACGGATTGGCAGTACTCATTATCCTGGCCATCGCCGCGGCCGTCGGGTGGCAGTACTTCCATGAGGCCCCGAGCCGGGAGCCCGCCGCGGGGTCGTCACCGACGGCCACGCCGACTTACGACGTGGCCCGCCAACAGATGGAGGCGCTGCCCGTCCACGGTTGGGACCGGGTCAGCGACTTCCAGCGGTTCCGGTTCGGCGAGCCGTGGAGCGACGACGTCAATGTCGAGTTCGGCCACAACGGTTGCAACACCCGCGACGACATCCTGCGCCGCGACCTCGCCGACTTGCAGGTGCGGCCCGGGACCTGTTTCGCCCAAAGCGGCGTGCTGCATGACCCGTACACCGGGGCGACGATCGACTTCGTCCGCGGCCCCGATACGTCATCCGCAGTGCAGATCGACCACGTCGTGTCACTGTCGGACGCCTGGTACAAGGGCGCCCGGTTGTGGGACAACCAGCGCCGCCGCGACTTCGCCAACGACCCGCGCAACCTGCTGGCCGTTGGCGGTCAAGTCAACTTCGACAAGGCTTTTCGTGACGTCGGCTCCTGGCTGCCGCCGAATGCGGCTTTCCGGTGCGCCTTCGTCGCCCGGGCGGTCGAAGTGAAGACCGACTACCAGCTGTGGGTGTCGGGCAACGAGAAAGATGCGATTCGACGGGTGCTGCGGGACTGTTAACCGGTCAGCTCGAACAGGCCCTGCCCAGGGGTCAGTGCATGCGTCATCGGCACGTCGTGGGGCTCGTGTGGCACATCGTCGAGCAGTTCTTCGTCGCGGACAACGGCGATCAGCTTGGCCTGCGGAGCGCGCAGCACCAGCGTCCGGTCGTAGAAGCCGCGGCCCCGGCCCAGCCGCGCTCCGGTGTGGTCGACGGCCAGCGCCGGAACCAGGACGACGCTCGCCTCGGCGACAGCCGTCGCCGCCAGCCAGGGCCCGGCCGGTTCCAGCAGCCCGAAGCGAGCCGTTACCAGCTCTCCGGACCGATACTCACCCCATTGCAGCGCGGCCGCGTCGTCGTCCGCGGTGGTGCGCGCGACGGGCAGCAGCACCCGGTCCGCATGCCGCGCCAGCACATCCAGCATCTCGATGGATCCCGGCTCGGCGCCGACGGGAACGTAGGCGCAAACGGTGCCGCCGTTGGTCGCCAGCCCGGCGACGTGACCGACCAGCGCGGCAGCCTCTTCTGCACGCACGCCGTCGGGCACCGAACGACGGGCCTCCAACAGGCGTTCTCGCAATGCGGCCTTGCCCACGGTCGCCACAAGGTCAACGATATGGTTTCAACGATGGCAACTTCACCCGTTTCGGTTCCCCGCACGGCGATCGTGCCCGCGGCCGGTTTGGGCACTCGTTTTCTGCCCGCGACCAAAACCGTGCCCAAGGAGCTGTTGCCGGTCGTCGACACGCCCGGCATCGAGTTGGTGGCAGCCGAGGCGGCTGAGGCCGGCGCCGAACGTCTGGTGATCATCACCTCTGAAGGCAAAGACGGCGTCGTCGCGCACTTCGTCGAAGACCTGGTCTTGGAGGGCACGCTGGAGGCCCGGGGCAAGAAGGCCATGCTGGCCAAGGTCCGCCGGGCGCCCCAGCTGCTCAAGGTCGAGTCCGTCGTACAAACGGAGCCGCTAGGCCTCGGACATGCGATCAGCTGTGTGGAGCCGGTGTTGTGGGAGGACGAAGACGCTGTCGCGATTCTTCTTCCCGATGACCTGGTGCTGCCAACCGGCGTCCTGGAGACGATGTCGAAGGTGCGCGCCGAGTACGGCGGTTCGGTGCTGTGCGCGATCGAGGTGACGCGCGAAGAGATAAGTGCCTACGGGGTTTTCGACGTCGAGACGGTACCCGGTGCCGACACCGACGTGCTGAAGGTCAAGGGCATGGTGGAAAAGCCGAACGCCGAAGACGCGCCCTCGCTGTATGCCGCCGCCGGGCGGTACGTCCTGGACCGCGCCGTGTTCGACGCGCTGCGACGCATTCAGCGCGGCGCCGGCGGGGAGATGCAGCTGACCGACGCGATCGCCTTGTTGATCGACGAGGGACACCCAGTGCACGTCGTCGTCCACCGCGGCTCCCGACACGACTTGGGAAATCCCGGCGGCTACCTCAAGGCTGCGGTTGACTTTGCCTTGGACCGTGACGACTACGGGCCAGATCTACGGCGGTGGCTGGTGACTCGACTGGGTCTGGCCCAGCACTAGCCCGCCAGGTTCCGCGCCCGGTCGAGAGAGAAAGGCGCGCTGTGCGTTCGGTGGAAGAGCAACAAGCCCGGGTGACGGCCGCTGCGGTGGCGCCGAGGCCGGTGCGGGTCGCCATCGCCGAAGCGCAAGGGCTGCTGTGCGCCGAAGAAGTGGTGACCGAACGCCCGTTGCCCGGTTTCGATCAGGCCGCCATCGACGGCTACGCGGTCCGCAGCGTCGACCTACTCGGTGTGGGGGAGGCCGCCCCGGCCAACGGCCAGCCCGACGACGACGAGGCGACGGAATCGGCGCCGGACGGCGGCGGCGTGACGTTGCCGGTGCTGGGCAGCGTCGCGGCCGGCGCCCGGACGCCCAGCAGGTTGCAGCCGGGTCAGGCCGCGCGCGTGCAGACCGGTGCACCGCTGCCGACGCTGGCCGACGCGGTGTTGCCGTTGCGCTGGACCGACGGCGGCCAGACGCGGGTGCGGGTGCTGCGCGCAGTGCGATCGGGTGCCTACGTGCGGCGCACCGGTGACGATGTGCAACCCGGTGACGTCGCAGTGCGGGCCGGGACGATCATCGGCGCGGCCCAGGTCGGGCTGCTGGCCGCGGTGGGACGTGACCGCGTGCTGGTGCATCCGCGTCCACGGGTGTCGGTGCTGGCGGTCGGAGGCGAGCTGGTCGACATCTCGCGCACGCCAGGCAACGGCCAGGTCTACGACGTCAACTCCTACGCGCTGGCGGCCGCCGCCCGCGACGCCGGCGCCGAGGTCAACCGTGTCGGCATCGTCAGCAACGACGCGCGAGAGCTCGGCGAGGTGGTCGAGGGTCAGGTCAACCGCGCCGAGATCGTGGTGATCGCGGGCGCGGTCGGCGGCGCGGCGGCCGAGGCGGTGCGTTCGGTGCTCTCGCAGCTCGGCGAGATGGAAGTCACCCGCGTCGCCATGCATCCCGGCTCCGTGCAGGGCTTCGGGCAGTTGGGCCGCGACGGTGTGCCGACGTTTCTGTTACCTGCCAATCCCGTTAGCGCGCTGGTGGTGTTCGAGGTGATGGTCCGGCCGCTGATCCGGTTGTCGCTGGGCAAGCGGCAGCCGATGCGTCGAGTCGTGCAGGCGCGCACCCTGTCGCCGATCAGTTCGGTGGCCGGGCGCAAAGGCTTCCTGCGCGGCCAGTTGATGCGCGATCAAGACACCGGTGAATACCTTGTTCAGGCCCTGGGCGGAGCCCCGGGCTCCTCGTCGCATTTGCTGGCGACGCTGGCTGAGGCAAACTGTCTGGTCGTGATTCCCCGTGAAGCCGAGCAGATCCGCACCGGCGAGATCATCGACGTCGCGTTCCTGGCTCAGCGTGGCTGAACGACCCGGCGGTTTCGGCTCGTGACCGTGTGGCGCAACAACTCTCAGCACCCAGGCTGGCCGAGCGCGGTGGGCCCGCTGCGGGTGGCCGCGGGCGTGATCCGGCTCCGGCCGGTGCGTCTGCGCGACGCCGCGCAATGGAGCCGGGCCAGGCTCGCCGACCGAGCGCATCTGGAGCCCTACGAACCCAGCACCGAGGCGGATTGGGTTGCGCGGCACTCGATTTCGGCGTGGCCGGCGGTGTGCTCGAGTCTGCGGGCGGAAGCTCGCAAGGGCCGGATGCTGCCGTATGTGATCGAGTTGGACGGCCAGTTCTGCGGGCAGTTGACGATCGGCAACGTCACCCATGGGGCGTTGCGATCGGCCTGGATCGGCTACTGGGTGTGCAATTCGGTGACCGGCCGCGGTGTCGCCACCGGCGCCGTGGCGCTCGGACTCGACCACTGCTTCGGCCCGGTCAGGCTGCATCGGGTGGAAGCCACCGTGCGACCGGAGAATGTGGCGAGTCGGGCCGTGCTGGCAAAGGTCGGATTCCGCGACGAAGGATTGTTGAAACGCTATCTCCAGGTCGACGGCAACTGGCGGGATCACCTGCTGGTGGGCCTGACGATCGAAGAGGTCTACGGGTCCGCGGTGTCGACCCTGGTACGCGAGGGCCATGCGCGCTGGGCCTAGCTTGTTTTAGTCCGTCAATAACTCGCGGCGTGTCGTGTTACAAACGTGACGTTTGTGACTAATGATGCTTGCCAGAGGCGTCGGCAACTGGTCACGTCTAGCGGGAAAGGAGCGGGTCGCCATGCCAAGCATCCCGCAATCATTGCTCTGGATTTCACTCGTGGTGCTCTGGCTGTTTGTGCTGGTCCCCATGCTGGTCAGCAAGCGCGACGCGGTGCGGCGCACCAGCGACGTCGCCCTGGCGACCCGGGTGCTCAACAACAGCTCGGCGGCCCGCCTCATCAAACGTGGCAAGCCGGCGGCCGGACATCGTAGCGACCCCGACTGGCAGCCCGAAGAAGACGAGCACAACGACCTCGACGATGACGCCGCCGAAGAGGCGGAGGAGACGGACGAGGCGGACGACGAAGCGCCGTCACGCGTCCTCGCCACGGTCGCCGCACCGCTGTCAGCGGAGGAGGCCGGCCCGGACTATCTCGATGTCGACGTGATCGACCCCGACTCGGCCGCGCTGCCCGCCGCCCGCGCGGAGAGCGACGACGCCGATGACACCGACACCGAGGTCAATCTCGCCATCGAGTACGACGACGAGGGCGAAGCGTTCGACGACGAAAAACAATACGAATACATCGACGACACCTCGGGGATCCCGATCGCCGAGGACCAACCGCTGCGCGCCGCGCCGGCCAACGACCGGCGGCATCGCTTCGACCCGGAGAAAGCGGCAGCGCTTGCCACCCGCAAGTACGCCGCCCGCAGACGGGTGCTGATGGTCATGGCGCTGACGTTGGTGCTCTCGGCGACGACCGCGTTCCTGCTGACCCCGTCGGCCTGGGGCTTCTTCAGCGTCATCGCCGTGGCGAACGTGCTCTACCTGGGATACCTGCGCAAGCAGACTCGCGTCGAAGAGCGGGTGCGACGCCGCCGGATGCAGCGGATGGCGCGCTCGCACCTGGGCGTGGAGAACACCTACGACCGTGAGTACGACGTAGTTCCGTCGCGGCTGCGGCGTCCCGGCGCCGTGGTCCTGGAGATCGACGACGAAGACCCGATCTTCGAACACCTCGACTACGCGCCGTCCGCGCGGGAGTACAGCTGGGACCTGCCGCGGGCGGTAGGCCAGTAGCGTTTCGGCCCCTCCAGCCGCGACTGGTAGCCTGATCTTCCGGTCAGGGGCTATAGCGCAGTTGGTAGCGCGTCTCGTTCGCATCGAGAAGGTCAGGGGTTCGATTCCCCTTAGCTCCACAGAGTTTGAACAGGTCGGCGCGTGGTGGCCCGCAGCGGACTCAGTGCATGCCGCTCGTCGACCGCTCCTATGGATGCGTGACTAGATACGTTTCGTTGCTCAGCCCGGCGGTGAGTTCCTCTACTTTGAAGGGCCGGTCGAGTCGTGCGTGTAACTCCTTGGGATCGATGAGGAGACTGATTTCCACGGTCTGGCGTGCGAACAGTCGTCCGATCAACGGGTAGATGCGTCGCATGATTGCGCGCTCTGCGGACGTGCAGCGGGAGGCGCAGTAGCCGACGTGGCCGATTTCGTCGGTGAGGATTTCGCTATACAGCAGCTCGATGCGTTCGGAGACTTCGGGTTCATCGGCGAACAGCTTGACGCCGACGCGGCGCAGTTCGTCGAACATGATGCAGCCGGCCATTTCTGCTGCACCTACGAAGAGAAAGCTGAGGCGTTCGGGTAGGAATACGCCTGTCTTGACGAATTGCCGCATCACGAAGGGCGGCGGAACCACTTGGAACGTCAGGTCAAACACGTCGAGCGCGTAGGCGAGCAGACGAGTGTGGTAGTGCTCCTCCAGCTCAAGGTAAACGTTCTCCGGTGGCAGGTTTTCGTCACTGTTGCGTCCGTAGGTCTCACCGAGTCCGACGCCAAAACGTTCGGCCTGATTCAGCTTCGCGGTGGCGAGCAGGAACAGCATTTTCGGGTCGAGGCCGGGTTCGGGTTGGCGGCGGCGGAGGTTGCGCACGAATGTTGCTCGGTCGGTGGGACGGGCTGATCGGACAGGATTGTCTTCGAGTTCGGTGAAGAAATGCTCTCGATTAGCCAAGCGCCGGTTGAGCAGATCGGCTTCGCCATCGCGCCGAGCGAGAAATTCTCGGTAGCCCTCGATGCCGGTACCGTTCATGAGTTCTCCATTCCCTTGACAATTGTTGTGACGTAACGACTTAGCAGCGCAACATCGTGCACTCCGGTGGCCAGAAGCGCGAAGAGTCCAGTGAGGAAAAACGTCGCGAGTTCTGCTGCATCGGCCGCCGATGACACGTCGCCAGCGGCTTGTGCATGACCGATGACGCCGATCAGGTAGTCGGCGAGGGGGTGTTGCGCCAGTTCGTCCTCTACGGGGCGTGACGAGGAAAAATGGAGTCCTAGCATGTCTCGGAAAACCACAGCGCCCAAGCGCTGTTGGGCATCGAGTACGTGCCGTACCAACATCAGCAGAACCGAAGACAGGTCGGCACTTGTCACGCTTAATTCCCCGACGATCCGGGCCTCTTCGTTACGTTCAAGCTCAACGAGGACGTGTTCTTTTGTCGGGAAATGGAAATAGAAAGTCCCCCTGGCCACACCCGCAACGGCGGCGATGGCGGCTACATCGGCAGCGGCGAACCCGCATCGAGCTACTTCGGCCAGCGCGGCGTCAAATAGACGCGCCCGAGTTTCAAGACGGCGGGCCTCCCGCACCCCACCGGCAATCGAAGAACTGGCGATGGGAGCAACGTGGGATGTACGCATGGGCGCACGGTACGCCGAATCACTGACGACCGTCAATGACGATTGTCAACGAAGCAGCGGAAATTGTGCACGGAATCTTCCCGGACCGGCGGCGGGGCCGCAGTGGTGCCGTGAGAGCGCCGAAGGTGTCCCCATTAAGACCGCCCCGGTCATTGCCGGAAAGGGTTACGGCGGATAATTCATGGGCTCACAACGGCGCGTTCTCGTCGTAACGACGGTCAATTGATCTGCTGATCTCGTGGAACCATCGTCGCTGAAGACAGACGGTCGTATCCTGCGGGCGGCAGGACGGTGCCGGATCTTCCTGTGACGCAGTAGTGTTCGTCGCGGTTCGCTTGTTGAGATCTGCTAAACCCACGGGTCTCCGTTACCGAACGACCAGTCCGAGCGGTCGACGAAGACTGTGTTAATCATGATGTCATCAGGGCGTACGGATAGCTTGCTCGTCAGCTCGTCGGCTACATACCGGAAGAAGGCCAGCTTCGTATCCTTGTCATTGCCGACTGTGCTGGTCACCTGGATCAAGATGAAGTCAGGCGACCGATCCCAGCCGAGGAAGTGCTGGTCGTAAATCAAATTTTCGGATGAATGCTCACCGACGACTATGAAGCGGTCGCCCTCCGGAGCCTTCAAAACATCGACAATCCCCTTGTAGACGATCTCTGCCACAGCGGCGCGATACTCGGCGGGTTTTCCCTTGATTAGATCGACACGTGCAAACGGCATAAGAGTCTCCTTGGGTAGGGATGCGGAGCGTAACCTATCTCCACAGGTATTTCGCAGATCACGAACGCACCGTGCGAATCAAACCTTTTGCCTCAGATACCCTTTGGCCATGGGCGCCACTTTTCAACCGATCGATCCGGCCTACGCACAGCGGGTGCGGGACAGTTTCGCTCAGCAGGGCCTGCTGGCCGACACCTTTGGCGCTGAGCTTCGAAGTGTCCAGCCAGGTCTGGTGGAGATCGAAGTGCCATTCTCGTCGGGGCTGACCCAGCAGGACGGGTTTTTCCACGCCGGGGTCGGCATCGCCATCCTTGATAGCGCGTGCGGGTATTCGGCGCTCACGCTCATGGAGGAAGGGACGCGAGTGCTGACCGTGGAACTCAAGGTCAACTTGCTCGCTCCTGCGACCGGTGAGCGCATGTACGCGCGTGGCCGAGTCATTCGCCCCGGCCGAAACCTCACTGTCTGCCAAGGCGATGCCTACACAGAGACCGGAAGCGAATCGAAGCATGTGGCGACCATCCTCGCCACCATGACCGGTATCCGCCCGCGATAGCTGCCGGCCCAGGGCTACGGCCTGAATGCAGGCGCGACGAAGCGCTGCACAATTTGGCGCTCCGTCTCGGCGTCGGTAGCCGGCCAGAACATCAAGGACAGCACAACGCGCACGATCCAGAATGCGGCCTGCTCGTCGTCCTCGGTGAGCCCATTGAGCTCACTCGAGACCCCCCCGACGACAGCGGAGTCGTTGAGCCACGTCACCTCCTGGGCGCGAATCGATTTGAGCATCAGCTGACCGAGAGGGTCGGATCGAATCTCGGCCAGCGCCACCGTGATCGCCGTGACGATTCGCTCGGGGCCGGTGAGATGTTCGACAGCGCGGCGTACTCCGTCGATGATCCGGCTGGCGGCTCGGATCAGCACCTCATCGCGAATCTTCGCCTTACCTCCCGTATGCCGGTAGACGGTCGCAGGAGAGCAGTGCGCGCGGGCGGCCAACGTCTCGATGGTGAGAGCGTCGAGTCCTTCTCGGGCGATGAGGTCGGTGGCGACGGCGTAGATCCGTTCCGGCGCCGCCTCCCGGCGGCTACCTCCGACCAACCAGTCGTCGCGAGCCACGACGCTATTTTCTCATTGTGAGAGGAACAGCGGGATAATTCTCAAGGTTTGCGCAGATGAGAACTCCGGCCTGAGAGAAATCCCTGGACCGCGGTCGACCTGAGCCTTTCAACTTCCCTGTCAGTCGTTGACGCGTCTGCGGAGGGCGATCAGCCTTGGGGAATGACAGTGCGCGATGGCTTGCTCGGCCTCGAACTGCTCGACGACGAGTGCATTCAGAATCCCTCTCCGCTGTACGCGCGGATGCACGCCCGCGGTGCAGTCCATCCGATCGGTGACTCCAGATTTCATGCGGTGTGCACATGGGATGCCATCAACGATGTGATCGCGCGGCCAGAAGACTTCTCCTCCAACCTGACCGCCGTTATGACCTACCACGATGGCGACATCGGCGAGTTTGTGATGGGCGAACTCGGCGGCGAAATCCAAGCCTTGGCAACTGCCGACGACCCCGCACATGCGATCCACCGCAAATTGCTGGTGCCACAGTTCGCCGCCAAGCGGGTCAGGATTCTCGAGCGCCTCATCCATCAGATCACAGACGAGTTGTGGAATGCGGGCGTCCACGACGGCGGTATCGAATGGATGTCCGCGATGGCCAATCGCCTGCCGATGATGATCGTCGGCCGCCTGATCGGCCTTCCCGACGATGATGCCGATCAGTTGGCGCGCTGGGGATTTGCGACCACCAAGCTCGTCGAGGGCCTTGTCGGCCAAGACGAACTAGACCGCGCTGGGGTCGCCACGATGGAGCTCGCCGGCTACATCAGCGACCACTTCCAGCGCGCCGCCGCCGATCCGAAGGACAACCTGCTCGGCGACCTGGCGATCGCCCGTGCCGCAGGCCAACTGGGAGAGCTGACGGCTCTCAATATCATGGCCACCCTGTTCAGCGCGGGTGGCGAGTCGACCGCGTCGTTGATCGGATCCGCCGCACTCGTGCTGGCCGATCGTCCCGATATCCAGCGGCGCTTACGCGAAAACCCGGATCTACTCGGCAATTTCCTTGAGGAAGTGCTCCGATTCGAACCACCCTTCCGTCAGCACTACCGCCATGTCGTCACCGACACAGCGCTGAGTGGCGTGAACCTGCGAGCAGGAGATCGGCTGATGCTGCTATGGGGCGCCGCCAATCGAGACCCCGCACATTTCCACGATGCCAACGAGTTTCGCCTCGATCGCCCTGATGGCAAGGCGCACATCAGCTTCGGCAAAGGCGCACACTTCTGCGTTGGAGCCGGCCTGGCCCGCCTTGAAGCGACGATCGTGATCGGCGAACTCCTCAGGCGCACAACGCACATCACGGCATCCGCGACCGGACGTTGGTTACCCAGCCTGCTGGTCCGCCGACTCGAACGACTCGAACTCGCCGTCGCGTAGCTAGCGGCAGCAGTTCGGGTCGAGCACCGTGCACAGTGCAACCAACGCGTCGCGTCGCGGTCGGTGATACATATTCATTCCGCGACGCTCGGACTCGATCAGCCCTGCGCGGCGCAACTGTGACAGGTGATGACTCACCGTCGACTCGGTCAATTCGACTGCCGCCGCCAAGTCGCAACTGCACACCTCGCCGGCCTCCGAGCTGAACAGCAATGACACCAATTTCACCCGCACTGGATCCGCTAATGCCTTGAGCCGCAATGCAATCGCCAAGGCGGCAGCATCATCGACAGCGCCTGCGGCCACCGGGGAGCAGCGCACTGGGGCGGACATATCCACCACGGGCAGCGTCTTGGGCATACAGCCATCGTGCCATAGAACTTTGACATATATCGAATTAGTGGCATCATCGGCATGGACAGTAGTTCGACATAAGCCGTAGAGGTTGGAGTCCTGATGTCCCGCGCGCAGCTCGCCCTCAACGTCGACGACCTCGATGAGGCCATCGCGTTCTACTCCAAGTTGTTCAACAGCGGACCTGCCAAGGTCAAGCCGGGGTATGCGAACTTCGCCGTCGCAGAACCCCCGTTAAAGCTCGTTCTCATCGAAAACCGCGGCCACGGTGGAACTCTCAACCATCTCGGCGTTGAAGTGGAGTCCAGCGATGCCGTCCACGCCGAGATCGCACGATTGACCAACGAAGGGCTGTTCACCGACGAGGAACTCGGGACCACCTGCTGCTTCGCGTCACAGGACAAGGTGTGGGTGACCGGACCCGCCGGCGAGAAGTGGGAGGTGTACACGGTCCTCGCGGACTCGGAGTCGTTCGGTGCGGAACCGTGAGCCGGCCGGCGCAACTCGAGTCGCCCCCTGCGGTCGTGGGGAAGTTGTCGCGGCTCGATCAGTTCCTGCCGGTGTGGATCGGCCTCGCCATGGCTGCGGGTCTGCTACTCGGGAGGCTCATACCCGGCCTCAACACCATCCTGAATCACGTTGAGATCGACGGAATCTCACTGCCCATTGCCCTCGGCCTGCTCGTCATGATGTACCCGGTGCTGGCGAAGGTCCGCTATGACCGGCTCGACACCGTGACCGGCGACCGCAAGCTGCTGGCAAGCTCCCTCGTCCTGAACTGGCTAATCGGTCCCGCGTTGATGTTCGCGCTGGCGTGGCTGCTGTTGCCCGACCTGCCCGAGTACCGCACCGGTCTGATCATCGTCGGACTGGCCCGCTGCATTGCGATGGTCATCATCTGGAACGACCTCGCCTGCGGTGACCGCGAAGCCGCGGCAGTGCTCGTCGCACTCAACTCGATGTTCCAGGTGGTCATGTTCGCCGCGCTCGGTTGGTTCTATCTCTCGGCGCTGCCCGGTTGGCTCGGCCTGCAGCAGAGCGCCATCAGCACCTCGCCGTGGCAAATCGCCAAATCCGTGCTCGTCTTCCTCGGCATACCCCTGCTCGCCGGATACCTCACCCGACGCCTCGGTGAGAACACCAAGGGGCGCAACTGGTATGAGTCCACCTTCGTGCCCAGAATCGGACCGTGGGCGCTCTACGGACTGCTGTTCACGATCGTGATTCTCTTTGCGCTGCAAGGTCACCAGATCACCAGTCGCCCTCTCGACGTGCTCCGCATCGCCGTGCCATTGCTGGCCTACTTCGCCGTGATGTGGGGCGGCGGCTACCTCCTGGGCGCGGCTCTCGGACTCGGCTACCCACGTACCGCCACCCTGGCGTTCACCGCCGCGGGCAACAACTTCGAATTGGCCATCGCCGTGTGTATCGCCACCTACGGGGCCGCCTCGGGACAGGCCCTTGCCGGGGTCGTCGGCCCCCTGATCGAAGTCCCCGTCCTGGTGGCCTTGGTCTACGTATCCCTCGGGCTACGAAAACGATTCGCGCTTGCTACCCATGCAAGCCTGCCCTGATGCCGAGCAACAAGCCCGCCGTGCTGTTCCTTTGCACCCACAACGCTGGGCGCTCCCAGATGGCGATGGGGTTCTTCAAACATCTCGCAGGTGATCGCGCTGGCGTCTTCTCGGGAGGGTCCGAACCCGCCGCCGAAATCAATCCCGTCGCCGTCGCCGCTATGGCCGAAAAGGGCATCGACATCGCCGTCGAGCACCCAAAGCAGTGGACCATCCAGATGCTCGAAGCCGTGGATGTCGTGGTCTCCATGGGCTGCGGCGACACCTGCCCGGTGCTGCCAGGACGCCGCCGTGAGGAGTGGGTCTTGCCCGACCCGGCCGGACAGTCGCTCATCGCGGTACGACGGATCCGCGACGAGATCGAAACGCGGGTAAGGGAGTTACTCGATCAACTCGAGGTGGGGACCGAACCGGGCGAATGATTTCACTGGGCTCGGTCCTCACCATCGCGTAGCGGCTCAACGCCCCGATTGCGGGCCCATCATCTCGGGTCCCATTGCGCCGGGCTTCATCTCGCCATGCTTCATGTCGGCGCAGCAGTCCTTCGAGTCGTGGTTCATTGCGGCGTGACCCATTTGCATGTGTGCGTGCTCGCTCCAGTTCAAGAAGAAGCCGGAGAAGAAAATCGCGCCGACGACGAACAGGCCACCGGCGACGATGCCTACCCACGCCAGTGCCTGGTTGAGGCGGCTAGGGCCGGCGGGGTGCGCCGCGGCCGGATCGTCGGTCGGCTGCGCGACAGCAGTTGTCTCGGACATCGGGAACCTCCTGGTTGGAATTGGTCTGCACGATGCTACCCCACCCGGGGTGGGGTGGGGTGGGATAAGCTGGCGACCGTTGGCGTCGCTGGAAGGGGACGGTTATGTCGCAGGAGTTGACGGCGAAGAAGCATTCGGCGCTGAACAGGCTCAAGACCGTGCGGGGCCATCTGGACGGGATCATCCGAATGCTGGAATCCGACGCCTACTGCGTCGATGTGATGAAGCAGATTTCTGCGGTGCAGTCGGCCCTGGAGCGGACGAATCGGGTGATGTTGCACAACCACCTCGAAACCTGCTTCTCGGAGGCCGTGGTGGGCGGCGAGGGCGAAAAGGCAATAGCTGAGTTGGTGGACGCACTCAAATTCAGTCCCGCCCTGACGGGTCCCGACAACTGTCTGAACGGCGCAGCTGCCGACTAGTCGAAGGCGATCGGCAGGCTTTGCGGTCCGCTCAACCCGACGAACGGTTTCCAGGGGGCGGGTCCGGTGCGACGGGGGTGCGGGATTCTGCGAGTGATCACTTTCAGTGCCTCGGCGAGTTCGAGCCGGGCCAGATTTGCGCCCAGGCAATAGTGCATCCCAGCACCAAAAGTCAGGATCGGCGGCAGACCCGTGCGGGTGATGTCGACGGCGTCCGGATTGTCGTAGATCGCCGGATCGCGGTTGGCCGCGGCGGTATTCGCGAACACCATCGTGCCGGCGGGTAATAGGACCCCTGCCAGCTCGACATCTTCGGTCACGGTGCGCAGCAGCGAGTTCGAAATGGGGGAGTGCCGCATCGTCTCATCGACGGCGCCCATCGCCAGTTCAGGATGGGAGCGCAAGAGCTCCCACTGGTCGGGGTGATCGCACAGCACGTCGATCGACGCCGCGACCTGGTTACGGGTGGTGTCGGTGCCGGCCAGCAGCATGGCGGCGACCAGCATGCGCAACTCGCTGCCGTCGAGTCGGGCGCCCTCGTGCTCGGCCCGGATCAGGCCCGACATCAGGTCGTCCGTCAAGTCGCGGCGACGACGGGCGACCATCTCATCGACGTAGTCGTCGAGTTCGCCCCATGCCGCCATCACCGCGGGGACGTCCTCGACCGCGAAGGGCATGGTGAAGGCTTTGAAGATGGTGTCCGTCCACCGCGAAAACTGTTGCCAGTCTTCACGGGGCGCGCCGAGCAGCGCGCAGATGATCGGCACCGGGTACGGCAGGGCGATGTCGGTGACGACGTCGCAGTGCCCAAGCTGGGCAACTGGTGTGACCACCTCGTCGATGATGTCGGCGATCGTGGTGTGCAGGCGCTCGACGGCGCGCGGTGTGAATGCCTTCGACACGACACTGCGGACCCGTTGGTGATCGGCTCCGTCCATGCCGAGCAGCGAGCTGACGATCTTGTCGTACAGCGGCCCGCTGGTGATGCCCTGTACCACAAGGATGTAGCCGTGTGGAACCTGAAAGCGGTTGTCGCGTAGGACGGTTCGTACTAGCTCATACGAAAGCACCTCGGGCCCCAACGGCCCCAGCGCGATGGGCGCTTCACGCTGTGCGGCGAGTACCCGTGGATAAACCTCTGCGGGCGGCGCCGTCAACTCGTAGTCGAGCGTCGGCAAGCTCGCATCGAACACACTCGGAATCGCGGTGTCAACGGCCATAGGTGCCCCCATCAAAGCGCGGGCGCGACAAATCACAGGGCGACCGCCAGTTCATGACGCGACTGTATGACCAGACGAATATGACAGTCAACTGCCAGTTACGGAGCGTGCTTCCTCGGCTAACGCGCCTCGCTGTGGGCCGGGTAGGCATGAATCATCGCGGTGGCGAGCTTGGGCAGGGCATGCGTCAGTTCGTGCTCGCAATCGTGTGCGATGCGATGGGCCGCGGCCAGACTCAGCATCGGGTCGACGTCAAGCTCGGCGTCTGCATGGAGTCGGTGACCGATCCAACGCAGCCGCACGCTATGCACCGACTGCACCCCGTCCTGGCCGGCCAGAGCAGTTTCGGCGGTATCGACCAGCTCTGGGTCGACGCCGTCAATGAGTCGACGGAACACATCGCGCACGGCGGTACGCAGCACCGACAAGATGGCCACGGTGATGACCAGACCGACGATCGGGTCGGCGAGCGGGAAGCCGAGCGCGACACCACCGGCGCCAACGAGCACAGCCAGCGACGTGAACCCGTCAGTGCGGGCGTGCAAGCCGTCAGCGACCAAAGCTGCTGAGCCGATCCGCCTCCCGACTCCGATCCGATAGAGCGCCACCCACTCGTTGCCGATGAAACCGGCCAGCCCGGCGAGGGCGACCCAGGGAAGATTGGCGATCGGCTGCGGGTGGATGAGGCGTTCGATGGCTTCATAGCCGGCGATGATCGCCGACAGGGTGATCATCGCGACGACGAACAGGCCGGCGAGATCCTCGACGCGACCAAACCCGTAGGTGTAGCGACGGGTAGCGGCTTTGGTGCTGAGCGCGAACGCAATCCAGAGCGGGACAGCCGTCAGGGCGTCGGAGAAGTTGTGAATGGTATCGGCCGCCAGCGCGATCGAGCCGGAGACGATCACGATGGCGATTTGCGCAACGGCAGTAACGCCGAGCACCAACAGGCTGACTTTGACCGCACGGATACCCGCCGCACTGGATTCCAGTGCGCTGTCGACACTGTCCGCGGAGTCGTGCGAGTGCGGCGCGAAGATCTCCTTGATCGCGCCGCGCAGCCCGCGCGGGGGGTGGTCGTGATCGTGATGGCCATCGTGGGAGTGCGGATGGCTGCGGGCTTCGGTGTGCGTCATCGCTGAATCACCCTGCGCTGGTTGTTGTCTCGAGTAATGGCACGCACCGTGCTGTCGCCGCGATGGTGGGCGGGAACGTCGGGTCCGGCGTGTTCGGCGTTGAACACGGCATCCGCGACGAGTTGGCTGACGTGTTCGTTTTCCAGGCTGTAGAAGATCGTGGTGCCTTCGCGGCGGGTGCGAACCAGCCGGGCCATCCGCAGCTTCGCCAGATGCTGCGATACCGACGGCGCGGGCTTACCCACCCGCTCGGCCAATTCGTTGACCGACATCTCGCCGCCCGTCAGCGCCCACAACACTCTGACGCGGGTGGGGTCGGCCAGCATGCGGAAGACTTCGACGATGAGATTGACCTCGTCGTCCGGTATCGACGCGGGAGCGTCGTTACTTGCGTTCATACGCAGATATTAACCTATGCAGAGATGCGGATGGCCAATGTGGGCTGCCCAGGGCCGGACGGCGGGACAAATCAGCTGCTAATCGGCGATTTCGCCGGTCGCCTCGAACACAACGCGGCGCCCGATCTCGACAGCGTGGTCGGCGAAGCGTTCGTAGAACCGGCCGAGCAGGGTGATGTCGACAGCGGCCGCGACGCCGTGCTTCCACTCAGTGTCCATCAAGACGTTGAACAGCTGCTGGTGGAGCCGGTCCATCGCGTCGTCTTCGTTGCTGATGTCGGCAGCTTTTTGCGAATTGCGGGACAGCACAACATCTTTGGCACTGTCGCCCAGCTCGACCGCGATCCGGCCCATCTCGGCGAAATGACCCCGTACTTCCTCGGGTAACACGTGGTTGGGATGGCGCCGCCGGGCGATCTTCGCGACGTGCAGGGCTAGCCCACCCATCCGCTCGGCGTCGGCGACGTTTTGCAATGAACCCACGACGAGCCGCAAGTCACCGGCGACGGGTGACTGCAGCGCGAGCAGGACAAAGGCAATTTCCTCCGCCTGCGACTGCATCGCAGCGATGCGATCGTGGTCGGTGATCACCTGCTCGGCCATCGACAGGTCCGCTTCCAGCAATGACTGCGTCGCGCGGTCCATCGCCAAACCGGCGAGACCGCACATGCTGCTGAGAGTGTCAGTCAGCGACTCGAGCTGCTCCTGGAACGCCGTCCGCATCGCCCTATCCTTACACCGATGCGACCGGGCGCATCCGCGTCGATGAACTCGTCATGAACCCTATCTTTCCTGATAAGCGCGGTCGTTGCGTTGGAAAGCACAAAGGGTCACTGTAGAACGAAGGACGATCCCGTCAGGGGGTGACGATGCTGCGCTCCGGTGTGCTCTCGAAAGCCGTTGCCCACCGCCGGGCCGGCTATCCGGTGACGAATTCCCTGGGCCTTCTTGGGTGAATGCGCATGGCAGCCACGGACGCGGATGACGAACCATTGACTGCCAATATCTTTCCGGTATCTCGACGCTCCGAACGAGCTCAAGCCCAGCTGTTCGTGAAACTGTTGCGCCGCGACATCGAAACGATGAAGCGGAAAGTCACTAAAGCCGAGTCTGCGTGGGAAAAGCGTTGTGAGTCCGAAGGTTACGTCGAGCCGCCCAAGCGCCTGGTCATAGTGCGGGAACGCCTGACCGAAGCGCGTCGGATGCTTAGTGCGCTCAATGCCCGCTTCCCGCGGAGTTAGGCGCGGGCAGTACCTCTCGTCCGACGTTGCGGGCCAACGTCGCTGCCGGAAACCCGACGTAGCCGGTCAGGTGGTAGACGACTTCTTCGAGCTCCTCGACGGTCACCCCGTTGCGGACCGCGATCGGGAAGTGGAACTTCAACTCCTCGCCGGCGCGCAGCGCAATGAGCGCCCCGAGCGTGATGAGGCTGCGAGAGCGGCGATCCAACCCGGGCCGGGTCCACAGCGCGCCGAATACATGGTCGAGGCTCAAGTCGCCGAGCTCTCCGGCGAAACCCTCATCACGCATGCTGGTGAGGTCATCCGGGATCAGCCCGGGTAGCAGGTCTTTGAAGACCGCGAGGCCCTCGGTCCTGGCGTCGGTCATGGGTTCTCGCCTTTCGGGATCAGGGGTTCGCGGGAGCTTTGATAGTCGAGGTAGGAGTCCCAGTCTTCGACCCGGCGGCGTAGATCCTCGGTGACCGCAGGGTGGGTCGGGACGAAGAAGCGGTTCCGCAGGATCGCGTCGGCGACCAGTTCGCCGACGTGTGCGGGGTCGAGCAACCCGAATTGATCGCCTGGTGTGCGCAGGGCCGCGCCTGGGCCGAAGGTCGGCACGTTGGACGCGATGTTGGTCAGCACGGGGCCGGGGCACAGCAGAGTGACACCAATGTCCTTGGGGCGCAGATAAAGTGCGAGTCCCTCGCTGATCTGGACGATGGCCGCCTTGCTGGCTGCGTAGGGCATTCGGTCGTAGGAGTAGGTGAACAGGCCCGCGAACGACGCGGTGTTGACGATGTGCCCGCTGCCCTGCTCGAGCAGCATCGGTAGGAAGGTGGCGTTGCTTCGCACCACCGACATCAGGTTGATGTTGAGGACTCGTTCCCACTCGATGGGTGGAATGTCCTGCGGCAAGCCATTAGTCAGCACGCCGACGTTGTTGACGACGATATCGACCCGATCCAACCGCTGCAGTGCGGCGTCTCGGATTCGGTCGAAAGCTCTTGCGTCGCTGATGTCGGTAGTGCAGGGCACGACGGTCACGCCTAAGTCGCGCAATTCGCCCACGACCGTCGCCAGTTCGCCGGCATTGATGTCGACGGCAACGATGTGAGAACCGCGTCGGGCCAGGGAGTGGGCGATGGCGCGGCCGATTCCGCTGGCCGCTCCCGTGACGACGGCGACCTTGCCCACAAGTGTGTCCACGCGTTCTGCCCGTTCACCATCGGCGGTGTGTCGGGGCAAACGATACGCCGCGGACCGAGTGCTCTCGCCTAGTTACTGGTGATCAGTGTCCCGGCAAGCCCGTACATCGGGGCCACCGGGACGGGTTCGACGCCGAGTTCGCCGGCGACGGCGTCGACAGCCTGCTGCGTCGCGTCGAGATCGGCCTTCCGCCCGGGCACGAAGTACGGTCCCACGTAGCGATCGTAATACCGTTGCGCTTCCTCGCGCGTGAGTCGATCAAGAAACCAGGCAACATAATCGACTGCTCTGCTTGGGTTTTCGACTATCAGCCGTAACGCGCGTTCATTGGCCCGCGCCAGAGCCAGCAGGGCGGGGCTGTCCAGCGGAATGCGGCTGGGGTCGACCACGATACCGACCGTCGGGATCTGGAAGTGATCGCCCACCCAGGCCAGTAGATGGAATCCCTCTTCTTCGGCGACCTGCTCCGGCGACAGTGTGCTTCCGACGTATGCAGCGTCGATAGACCCGTCCCGTAGACGCCGCAAGTCCATCTGGTAGTCGCCGGGATGCCGCACCAGGCATTCCAGGTCACGGTCGGGGTCTAGTCCGTGCTTGCGCAGGACGATCCGGGCGAAGGCGCCGGGCGGGTCGGAAGGAGCGTGCACGGCCAATCGCCGCCCACGAAGGTCCGCCATGGACTTCACGTCGGCGTTGCCGAGGAACCAGAACAGCGGATGGTCGGTGCTGAAGCTGACGGCGGTCCACTCGATCCCGTCTTTGAGCCGCGACACCAGTGTCCTGCCCAGACCGATCACCGCGCCGCGACGTAGCCGCTCGGCGGGCCAGCCGACCCCGTCGTGGACGGCCACGTGCACGCCTTCATCCTCGAAGTAACCCTCTTGGTCGGCGACGTGGGCGACCAGCTCCTCGTGCAGGCCCCGCCCGACGTAGGCGAGATCGATTATTTCCACCGCGGCAACCCCTTTCGCGATCTTAGTCCATCGCCAAGCCGCCGTTGACCTCCACGCAATGGCCGGTGATGAAACCCGAATCCTCGCTGGCCATAAACGCGATCGTGTGGGCCACCTCGTCGGGTGTCACCAATCGACCCATCGGGTTGGACGCGCCGAGGCCGCGTATCTCCTCGGGCGTCAGAAGCTTCTCGGCCGTGGCGTCGGCCACCGTCGCCGGCGAGACCAGGTTGGCGGTGATGCCATGGGGCGCCAGCTCCAGCGCGACGTAGCGAACGAACTGGTCCATCGCCGCCTTGGCGGTTCCAACGGTGATCATTCCGTTGCGAGGCCGGCGCGACAGTATCGTCGTCATGTAGATCAGTCGACCGAAGCTACGGGAGATCATCCCGGGCACAACGGCTTTGGTGAGGAGGTAGGCGGCATGCAGCTCATGGTCCAGTTTGCCGCCCAGTTGCTCCCAACTCAGATCAGCGAACGAGGTGACGTCGTAAGGCATCAGGGCGTTGTGCACCAGCACATCGACGTGTCCCCAACGCCGTTCGGTCTCGGAGAACATCGAGGCGACGTCGTCAGGGTCGGTGACGTCGGCCCGAATCGCCCACGCTTCGCCGCCGGCGGCTTTCACCGTCTCGACCACCGCATCCGCTTCCTTGGTGCTGGAGCGGTAGTTGACCACTACCCGGAGTCGCCGCTGCGCCAAAAGCAAAGCGGTCGCCGCACCCACACCTCGACTGGCGCCGGTGATCACCGCGACCCGATCCATTGCCGCTCCTCCGCCGGTTGCGTTCACGTGGGCCGGGGAATGAAACCCGGCACACCGGTCTGCACCACCGAATTGAATCGGATGTTCGTCGTGATGTGCTCCCGGATCTCGCGCATCGCGTCGTCGGGAAGCGGTGATATCTGGTAGTTCTCTTGGATGCGTTGGGGTTTGGTGGAGGTGGTCAGAAATGCGGTTCCACGTTGGACCGCCCATGCCAGAGCCACCTGAGCCGGCGAGACCTGCATTCGTTCGGCGATAGCCGTAATCACTGGGTCGTCCAAGAGGTTGGGGTGCATGGAATGGCCCAAGGGCGCGAACGCCAGCAGCACGATGCCGTTCTCGCGGCAGAATTCGAGCAGCTCCCATTCGGGCAGGTACGGATGCGACTCGACCTGCACGACGGCCGGCTTGATCCGGGCCACTGCGACGAGATCGCGCAGCTGCTCCAGCGAGATGTCCGATACGCCGATCGCCCCGCAGGCTCCGTCGTCGATGAGATGCTCGAGAGCCTGCCATGTCTGATGCAACGTGACGCCGTCGTCGTAGATGACGTTGCCATGCTCGTCGCGGGGATCCTGATCGTCGCCGGGTGCGAACGCGTAGGGCGTATGGATCAGGTAGCAGTCCAGGAAGTCGATGTGTAGGCGTTCGCAACTTGCGTCGAATGCCGGCCGGACCCGCTCGGGACGGTGATTGCTGTTCCACAGCTTTGTCGTGACGAAGACGTCGCCCCGCGCAATGGTTCCCGCGTCGATGACCTCGCGCAGGGCATCACCCACCGCTTGTTCATTGCCGTACCGCTCGGCGCAGTCGAGGTGCCGAAAGCCGACTTTCAGGGCGGTGGTGGTGGACTGCGTGGTCGCCGCGAGATCGGGAATCAACGTGCCGAACCCGACGGCGGGCATCGCACCCGATCCGTGTGCGAGGTCAATACGTGACTGGCGGAGCGCTTCGGACGCGGTCATGCGGAGACCTCCGTACAACACCCCGGCCGAGGTGAGGAACCTCAGATGATGCCACCGAACGGCTCAGCTGCCGGTTGCAGCGGCGGAATCTTTACGCAAACGTTCCGCGCTGCGGTGGTGATCCGGTCACTGTGTTGACTGAACAGAACCGCGCGACCGTTCAAAGACGACGTCAAATGCTGCACACAGGAGCTTCTAATTCTGGGCCTATTGGGGACAAGCGCACTTGTGGCTGGCAGCGATGAACCATAATCAGGTCGTGGAGCGACGACGTAACGTCCAGGCAACCCTTTCGCCGATGGCCACCCTCAAGCAGTTGCCCGCACTGGTTGTGCTGGAGCGGATTCCGATTCCCGTGCTGGCGATCGCCAATGACGGCGCGCTGGTGTTCGCCAACTCCGCATTCTCGGAAATGGTCGGCCGCGTGCGCGAGGACATCGTTTCGATGAAGTTCGACGAGATCTTCCACTTGCCACTCACAGAGGAATCAGCGGTATCGGTGGTGCAATCGCTGGCCAATGAGGTCGTCGAATTGGCGCACCAGGATGGGTCGAGTGTGCGTGCGCTGATGAGTAGGTCGGCGCTCATCCGAGCCGACGATGATATTGCGCTCGCCACGTTCCAGGATTTGACCGAGCAACTCTGGCTCGACGAGCGTTAGCCGGATATTTCCATCGCCGAGGCGGCCTTGATCGCCAGCGCCGTACGCCGCTTCAAGAATTGCGCGAAGTAATCGATCTTGTCGGGTTGCACGATTCCGCGAAGGACCGTCGACAGCGCTTTTTCGTAGTCGCCGAGTAACACCACCGGGTCGTCCAGCTGGCTGGCCTGACGCATCCCCATGTAGATGGACACCAGCAGCCGTCCGATGTCTTCGGGATCGCCCCGGTCGACGATGTCGCCCTCGCGAATTCCGCGTGCGGCGATATCGCCGATCAGTTGGATCCAGCCGCCCAGCAGGCGTTCCTGCAGCTTCTCGGTGCGACCCACCGACTCGAGCAGATTGAAGGCCGCTCGCGTGACGTTTTCGGTGATGTCGGCCATCGCGATCAGATACGAGACATCGATGAGCGTTTCCAGCCCGGACAGCTTTCGGGTGAGCAATTCCTGCACCGCAGCGCCGGATTTCGCGGTCTGCTCATCGACGATCGCCAGCGCCAAGGCGTGCTTGGACCGGAAATGGAAATACATCGCGCCCTTGGTCAGTTGCGCTTCGGCCAAAATATCGTCGAGGCCGACGGCGTAATACGGACGCTGCGCAAACTGGTGCGCCGCGGCTCGCAGAATCTGCTCGCGCGTTGAATCGGAGCGCTTGTCGCTGATTTCGGTCATTTTTTATCAGATCGTGTTTTTTCAGATCGTGCTCGAGGATAGTGCCTGACTGTCTGCCAGGAATGGCATTGGCATCCAGCGTGATGAGAGTAGCGATTCCATCGCATGTCCGGGGAGAGGACGCGATAATAAATAGCCCTGGGCGCGGTGGCACCCATGCCTCATCAGGGTAAGCGCGGCAGCCGGGGTTTCCACACCCTCGGCCACCAACTGCAGGTCAAAGGCCTCGGCGAGACCGATGATCGCCCGGACAATCGCCAGATCGCGGCTGCTGGTGCCCAGGTCGCGGACAAATGACGTGTCGATCTTGAGAATGTCGACCGGCAGCGATTTCAGGTGGGACAGCACGGCGTAGCCGGTGCCGAAATCGTCGATCGCGATCTGAACCCCGACCTCTTTCAACGCTTCGAGCGTCTTGCGGGTGGTGTCGATGTCGCGAACCACCGCGCGCTCGGTGATCTCCAGGCACACCGAGCCGCCGTCGATGCCGAACTCTTCGATGGTCTCGGCCACGCTGCTCACGAAGCCTCGGTTGACCAGTTGGCCGGGGGACACATTGATGCGCAGCGTGGTGTCCTGTCCGACCCCACGAGAACGCCAGCGACTGAACTCCGCGATTGCGGTTCGCATCACCCAGCGGCCCAAATCGCCGCCCAGGTTCGCGGATTCGACTACGCCGATGAATGATTCCGGCAGCAACAGTCCCCAGGTGGGATGCCGCCACCGGACCAGGGCTTCGACGGCGACGATCGCCCCGGTCCACAGGTCGACCTCGGGCAGGTAGTGCAGCAGCAGCGCGTCGTTGTCGATGTCGCCGCGCAGGTGCAACTCGATGTCGTTGCGGAAGAGGCGCTGCAGCGACATGTCGTCGCTGGAAACCGCCACGTTGTTGCCGCCGGCGCGCTTGGCGGTCAAGACGGCCTCGTCCGCGCGGTGCAGCAGATCGCTGGTGCTGTCACGACCCGGGACTCCCACCGCCACACCGATGCTGACGGTACGGGTGATCATGTGGCCGCCGAGCGCCATCCGATCGCGCAGCGCCGCGCACAGCTCTTCGGCGGTCTTTTCCACGGTTTCCAGCGACATCGACTTATCCGGCACGACCACGAACTCGTCGCCGCCGAGGCGAGCGGTCAAGCTTTTGACGCCGGCTTTCATCCGGAGTTGCTCGGCGAACGTTCGGATATACCAGTCGCCGGCGGTGTGGCCGAGATAGTCGTTGATCGACTTCAGCCGGTCGAGGTCGAGGTACAGCACCGGGACCGGACCCGGCTTGCCGGCGGCGAGTCGCTCCGACAGGTGAGCCATGAGTGCGCGGCGGTTGTGCAATCCGGTCAGGTCGTCGTGCTCAGCCAGGTTTCGCAGCTTCGCCTCGGCCGTGATGCGCGCCTGAAGTTGGGCCAGCAGAGACGCGACCGTCTGGATCACATTGAGTTCTTCGGCACGCCACTTCTTCTTCTTGAACTTCACGCAGGTCAGCTGCCCGGTCGTGACACCACCGGAAATCAGCGGCGCCGCGGCCACTGAAGGAGAGGTGAACTTGGCGGCGTCAGGGCCCCAACGTTCCTGCGCGGCGGCAACCCAGCGCGCGACGGTCGCATCGGAGGGTTCCGGTCGAATCACCGTCAGTTTCTTGCCGTGCTCGCACAACGCCAGAACCGGGTCGGCGCTGCTGAAGTGAGCGACCGCAGACGGGTCGGGGACCGAGCTGTCGCGCCGCGGCGGCCATAGCGCCACCAACTTCGACACCCGGATCTTGTGATCGTTGTGTCGCAGGAATGCGCAATCGATATCGAGATGCTCGACCAGTTCGGCGAGTACCTGCTCGTTGACCTCGGCCACAGTCGACGCCGTCGTCTCCATCAATCTGGTGGCGACGCGGGTGACCAGGTTGCGCGGCAACGTCTCCTCCGATTGTGATGCCAAATTCGTGGCCGCGTCGGTCCGCGATAAGTATTAGGCGTCTGTGGAATTCGGTTTCGAAGTCGGGGCGCAGCGGTGCGCTAACTATATACGTCGAGCATGCGCGATGCCGCGCCAAACCGATTAGTTGACCTTACTGACCTTAAATAAATTGCTTGATTTAACTCGGTCGCGGGTGTTCACTGGGTCGGTGACCGCTGCCAGAGTCCTGCGCAACGATCGATCGACGGGAACGCGGGAAGCGATTCTGTCGGCCGCCGAGCGGCTGTTCGCCGAGCGCGGCATGTACGCGGTGTCCAACCGCCAGATCAGCGAGGCCGCCGGCCAGGGCAACAACGCCGCAGCGTGCTATCACTTCGGCACCCGGACCGACCTGCTGCGGGCGATCGAGAGCAAACACCGGGTACCGATCGAGGAACTTCGCGGGCAGCTATTGGCCGACACCGCGCATTCGGCCGAACTCCGGGACTGGGTGGGCATTTTGGTGCGCCCGCTCACCGATCACCTGACCGCGCTGGGCAACCCGAGTTGGTACGCGCGATTCGCCGCTCAGGCGATGGCCGACCCCACCTATCGGCAGGTGGTCACCAAGGACGCCCTCGGGTCGACCGAGCTCGTGCAGGCCATCGACGGCATCAATCGTTGCCTGCCCGACCTGCCCAAGCGGGTCCGCTTCGAGCGAATGGTGATGGCCCGCAACCTACTGATGCACACCTGCGCCGAACACGAAGGCGAGCTCGCCGAGCACGGACCGCGGTCGCGCTCCAGTTGGCCGATCGCGGCCGAGGGACTGATCGACGCGATCGTCGGCCTGTGGCGGGCGCCGGTCCACCGTACGCAGGCCTCGCTACCGCACTGACACTTCGAGGAGAAGGAGCGCTTCTGTGGCCACGCAGATCCCGGACTATCCGATGGCACGGGCGGCCGGTTGTCCGCTGGCTCCCGCACCGATTGCATTGGAGCTCAACGCCGTCAAGCAGCTGAGCCAGGTGCGGATTTGGGATGGCAGCACGCCGTGGCTGATCACGGGCTACGAAGCGATCCGCTCGTTGTTCACCGATTCCCGGGCCAGTGTCGACGATCGCAAGCCGGGTTATCCGCACTGGAACGAGGGCATGCTGGCCACTGTCGACAAGCGGCCGCGGTCGGTTTTCACCTCAGATGCCGAGGAGCACACCAGGTTTCGGCGCATGCTGTCCAAGCCGTTCACCTTCAAGCGGGTCGAGGGCTTGCGCCCGGCCGTTCAGACGATCACCGACGATCACATCGAGGCGATCCTGGCGGGTCCGCAGCCGGCCGACCTGGTCGACACACTGGCGCTGCCGGTCCCGTCGCTGGTGATCAGTCAGCTTCTGGGCGTGCCGTATTCGGATGCGGAGTTCTTCCAGCAGCAGGCCAGCCGGGGAATGGGCCGCTACGCGAGCGCCGAGGAGTCGGCCGAAGGTGCGACCGAGCTGGCGCGCTACATCGCTAAGCTGGTTCGCGCCAGAATGGAAAGCCCAACTGAGGATTTGGTGGGCGACCTCGCCGAGCGGGTCAACGCCGAAGAGCTCAGTGTGCGGGAGGCGGCCCAGTTGGCCACCGGCGTCCTGATCGCCGGCCACGAGACCACCGCCAACATGATCAGCCTGGCGATCGTGGCGCTGCTGGAGCACCCCGACCAGTTGGCGCTGTTGCGCGACACCGATGATCCGAAGGCGATCGCGACCGCCGTGGAAGAACTGATGCGGTACCTCAGCATCATTCAGACCGGGCAGCGGCGCATCGCGACTGAGGACATCGAGATCGGCGACGAGGTGATCCGGGCCGGCGAGGGCATCATCCTTGACGTGCCACCGGCGAACTGGGACGAGCGCCGCTACGCCAATCCAGACCAATTGGACCTGCAGCGCGAGGACAACGCGCACGTCGGCTTCGGCTACGGGCGGCACCAGTGTGTCGGTCAGCAGCTGGCCCGGATGGAGCTACAGATCGTGCTGCACACGCTGTTTCACCGCATCCCGACTCTGCAGCTTGCGGTCCCACTGGTGGAGTTGCCGTTCAAACACGACGCGTTGGCGTACGGGATTTACGAGCTGCCCGTCACATGGTGAATCGCGGCGATCTCACGCTGGCTGTGCCCGACTTGTCGGGCCGGGTGGCGGTGGTCACCGGCGCGAACAGCGGCTTGGGATTCGGCTTGGCCCGCCGGTTGGCGATGGCACGCGCCGACGTCGTGCTGGCGATCCGCAACCGGGCCAAAGGTGAGGCGGCCGTCGCCCAGATCCGCGCCGACGTCCCGCACGCCAAGCTGGCGACCAGACAGCTCGACCTCGCGTCGCTGAAAAGCGTTGCAGCCCTGGGTCAAGAGCTGGTTGCCGAAGGCCGGCCGATCGATGTGCTGATCAACAACGCCGGTGTGATGACGCCGCCGAAGCGCGAGCAGACCGACGACGGGTTCGAATTGCAATTCGGCGCCAACCATCTCGGCCACTTCGCATTGACTTCGCACCTGCTGCCGTTGTTGCGCGCCGCACCGTCCGCGCGCGTCGTGACGGTCAGCAGCCTGGCCGCCAACCAGCGCAACGTCGACTTCGGCGACGCCAACGCCGAGCACGGCTATAAACCGATGGGCTCCTACGGGATCGCGAAACTGGCCCAACTGCTGTTCGCGGTCGAGTTGCAGCGCCGCAGCCTTGCCGGCGGCTGGGGCCTGCTGTCCAGCGCCGCGCACCCCGGGCTGAGCAAAACGAACCTGCTCAGCGGCGCATCGTATGGCGCGGGCAAACCCACACTGGGGGCCCGTCTGGCCCGCGTGTCGTGGAATCTGCTGCCGTTCATGTGGCTGGACGTCGACGAGGGCATCAAGCCAACGCTGTATGCCGCCGTGTCGCCGGACGCAACGGGTGGTTCGTACTACGGCCCGCGCGGCTTCTACGAAACCACCCGGGGCGGGGTCACTTTCGCTCACATGCCCGCGGCGGCGCGCAGCCTCGACGTCGCCGACCGGGTATGGCGGCTCTCCGAACAACTCACCGGGGTCAGCTATCCGCCCTGACCCGCCCTGATCCGTCTCCGACCACATCAATGAGGAAGTGGTAGCCATGGCCTTCGTCGGACGCACTGACGTCAAAGATCCCGGTGCGCAGCAACACCAATGGGAGAGGCTGGCGCAGCGGCGCGAACGGCTGTACGCCGAGGACGCGCAGTTCCGCGACGCTCGACCGGATGACGCGGTCGCCGAGTCGGTGCGCCGGCCGGGGCTGCACATCGCCGAGGCGATGGCAACCGCGATGACCGGATACGCCGATCGACCCGCGCTGGGCCAGCGGGCCCGCGAAGTGATCATTGATCCCGCCAGTGGACGTGCGTCGCTGCAATTGCTGCCGCGCTTCGAGACGGTCAGCTACGGAGATCTGTGGTCGCGGATCCAGGCGGTGGCAGCTGACTGGCATGGCCACCACGAACACCCGCTGCGGCCGGGGGATTTCGTGTGTGTGCTGGGCTTCGCCAGCATTGACTACACCGCCGCCAAGTTGGCGTGCGTCCATCTCGGCGCGGTGGTCGTGCCGCTGCAGACCAGCGCGCCGGCGGCACAGCATGCGCCGATCCTGTCCGAGACACAGCCGCGAATCCTGGCTGTCGGCATCGACTACCTGATGACCGCGGTCGACGCGGCATTGGAAGGCACTGCCCCGCAACGTCTTATCGTTTTCGATTACGAGCCCCGCGACGATGCCCAGCGGGCGACGTATGACGCCGCGCGGGAACGGTTGGCCGGCACCTCGCTGAGCGTGGAAACTCTCGACCAGGTGGTCGAACGGGGCTCGGGATTCTCACCGGCCCCGCTGTTCGTCGCCGCCGACGGCGAGGACCCGCTGGCCTGGGTGTTCTACACCTCGGGGACCACCGGGACGCCGAAGGGCGCGATGTTCACCGAAAGCCTTTGCATCGGAACATGGCTCGCGCAGTCCGACCAGCCGGTGATCACGCTGAGCTACATGCCGATGAGCCATCTGATCGGCTACGGCTACGTGATCATGACGCTCGCCAACGGTGGAACCAGCTACTTCGCCGGCAAGAGTGACCTGTCAACGCTGTTCGACGATCTGGCCATGGCGCGGCCCACCACTTTGAGCTTGGTGCCGCGGGTGTGCGAGATGTTCTTCCACCAGTACCTGAGCGAGCTGGACAGGCGTACCCTCGCCGGTGCTGATGCAGGCGTCGGCGACGAAATCACCACGGCCATGCGGGAAGAGCTGCTGGGCGGTCGCGTCCTGGCGGTGGGATGCGGTTCGGCAGCCTTATCGCCGGAGATCAAAGACTTCATGGAGACGGTGCTCGACCAGCACCTGATGATCGGCTACTCGTCAACCGAGATCGCGGGCGGCATGATCGTCGCCGACGAGCATGTGCTGCGGCCCCCGGTGGTCGACTACAAGCTGCTCGATGTTCCCGAGCTGGGTTACTTCAACACCGACAAGCCCTATCCGCGAGGCGAGTTGGCAGTCAAGTCATCTCGCTTCATGGCGGGTTATTACAAACGTCCCGACCTAACCGGCCAGATGTTCGACGACGACGGTTACTACAAAACCGGCGACATCATGGCCGAAGTCGGAACCGACCAATTGCGTTTCGTCGACCGGCGCAACAATGTCATCAAGCTCTCGCAGGGCGAGTTCGTCGCCGTCGCGCGGCTCGAAGCGCTCTATGCCACCAGCCCGTTGGTTAAGCAGGTCTACGTCTACGGCAGCAGCGAGCGGTCGTTTTTGCTGGCGGTGGTCGTGCCCACGGACGCCGCGTCCGACCGTGTCGCGATCGCCGAGTCGTTGGTGAAGGTCGCGCGCGATCACCACCTCAACGGCTACGAGATTCCGCGCGATTTCCTGCTGGAGAGCGAGCCGTTCAGCCTGGAGAACGGTCTTCTCTCGGGCGTCGGAAAGTTTCTGCGGCCCAAGCTCAAAGACCGCTACGGTCCGGCGCTGGAGAAGCTTTACGCCAAGATGGCCGACGACCAGATCAGCGAGTTGCGTGCGCTGCGCGCCGGCGGCGCCGATCAGCCGGTGCTGGCGACCGTGGTCCGCGCGGTGCAGGCCACCCTCGGGGTATCGGCAGGCGACATCGACCCGCAAGCCAGATTCGTCGACCTCGGTGGCGATTCGCTATCCGCCCTGAGCTTTTCGCGGCTGCTCGCCGATATCTTCGGCGTCGAGGTGCCGGTCGGCGTGATGGTGGACCCGACCGGCGACCTGCTGGCGGTGGCCAAACACATCGAGCGACATCGTGACTCGGATGTGCCACACGCGACCTTCGCATCGGTGCACGGCGCCGACAGCGTCGAGGTCCGCGCCGACGATCTGACCCTGGACAAGTTCCTGCCCGCCGATCTGCTCACCGCCACCGCGTCGTTGCCACGGCCCAGCGGCGAGGTGCGAACCGTGTTGCTCACCGGTGCCACCGGATTCCTCGGCCGCTTCGTCGGCCTGGAATGGCTGCAGCGACTGGCCGACTCGGGCGGCACGCTGATCTGCCTGGCCCGCGGCGCCGATGCCGGTCAGGCGCGGGCGCGCATCGAAGCCGCGCTGGCGTCTGATGCCCAATTGCTCGAGCGTTTCCAGACGCTGGCCGATGGTCATCTCGAAGTGCTCGACGGTGACATCGGCGAGCCCGAGCTGGGGCTGGACGGGTCGACCTGGCAGCGGCTCGCCGAGAAGGTCGATCTGGTCGTGCATCCGGCGGCGCATGTCAACCATCTGCTGCCGTATCGCCAACTGTTCGGTCCAAACGTGGTTGGCACGGCCGAGGTTATCCGCTTGGCGATCACTGCCAAGCTAAAGGCGGTGCACTACATCTCCACGATGGGCGTGACCGCGGTCGCCGACCACATCGTCGATGAGGCGACCGATATCCGCCAGTCGGTCCCGGCCTGCACGATCAACGACGGCTATGCCAACGGCTATGGGATCAGCAAGTGGGCCGGCGAGGTCCTGATGCGACGGGTGCACGACCTGTGCGGGCTGCCCGTCACGGTCTTCCGGCCGGGCATGATCCTGGCCGACAGCCGCTACGCGGGTCAGCTCAACGCCCCGGACATCTTCACCCGGCTGTTGTTCAGCCTGGTCGCCACGGGCATCGCGCCGCGCTCGTTCTACCAGGGCGGCGGCCGCCCGCACTACGAGGGCCTGCCGGTCGATTTCCTCGCCGCCACGATCGCCGCGGTCGGCCCCCACCAGGACGGCGGCTTCGCTACGTACAACACCACCAACCCGCACGACGACGGCGTCTCGCTGGACACCTTCGTCGACTGGATCACCGAGGTGGGCCACCCGATGCAGCGGATCGACGACTACGCCGACTGGGTGGATCGATTCGAGACGGCGATGCGGGGACTGCCGGAAACCCAACGGCAACGCTCGGTGCTGGCGGTGCTGGACATCTACCGCCGGCCGGCCGTTTCCGTCGCCGGCTCGCCGGTGCCAGGCGCGCATTTCGCGGCCGCGGTGGAGAAATCGCGACTCTCGATACCGCACGTGTCCAAAGAGCTAATCTGCAAATACCTGACGGATCTGAAACTGATTGGTGCGCTGGAACAATGAACCGAGCCAGTACGCTCTACCCGGCCGGCGGCTTCGGCGCGCCGAAGAACCGGCACGGCCAAGCTCAGGGAAACGTCGGCCTCCCCGCGGGCACCGAAGTGTTCTCCGCCGACACCCACATCTCGTTGGCCGCCGACATCTTCTACGAGCGGCTGCCGGACGACCTGAAGGACGCCGCCCCGCGAATCTGGTACGAAGACGGCGCCTACCAGATCGGCCATCAAGGGCAGTCGTATTTGCCCGACGTCTTCAGTGCGGTCCTCATGCAGTACGACGACCTGGCCGGGGCGGCGACCAACAACATCGAAGCGCGGATACGGGAACTGCACGAAGACGGAGTGGACCGCGAACTCGCCTTCCCCAACGCGCTGCTGGCCATGTTCGGTTTTCCCGACAAACCGATGCGCGAGCGGGTGTTTCGCATCTACAACGAGTATCTTGCCGATCTGCAGGAACGCTCAAATGGCCACTTCCTCGGAGTCGGCCTGATCAACTGGTGGGATCAGAAAGGCGCCCAGCGCACCCTCGCCGAACTGAAATCGCTTGGCCTCAAGACGTTTCTGCTGCCTCTCAACCCGGGCAGCGGTGACGACGGGGTCATGATGGACTACGCGTGCGGCGCGATGCGACCGGTCTGGGACGCGATCGAGGAATCAGGCCTGCCGGTCACCCATCACATCGGTGAAACGCCACCAAAGGCGCCCTGCGAGGTCAACAACGTCGCGGTCGCGATGATGGTGAACATCGACGGGTTCCGGGAAATGTTCTCCAAGTATATCTTTGGCGGCATTCTCGACCGCCATCCGAGTCTGCGGATCGGCTGGTTCGAGGGTGGCATCGCGTGGATACCACCTGCCCTGCAGGACGCCGAGCATGTGCTGGCGTCCTACCAGCACATGCTGGATCACCCGCTGGAGCATGATATTCGCTACTACTGGGACAGCCACATGAGCGCCTCGTTCATCGTCGATCCGCTCGGCCTGAAGCTGATCGATGAAATCGGGGTGGACAAGGTGATGTGGTCCAGCGACTACCCGCACAACGAAAGCAGTTACGGCTATTCGGAGAAATCGTTGGCCGCCGTCGTCGCCGCCGTCGGCCCGGACAACGCGGCCAAAATCGTGAGCGGCAACATCAAGAAGTTCCTGGGTATCTGAGATGACAGCATCTTCCAGCGTGCAGAGCTTCGTCATTCCCGAAGAGCCGGACTTCGCGCGGATGCACCGCGACATCAGCGCCCGGCTTCGCAGCGCGATGGCCGACCACGGCGTCGACGCGCTGATCCTGCTGATGAACGACAACGTGGTCTACTCCACGGGCGCGAGCTGGCCGGTGCTGGACGCCGGACTGTCGCATGTCGAACGTCCGGTCGCGATCGTGTTGGCCGACGACCCGCACCCGCATCTGTTCCTTCCCTTCCGCGGCGGTGCCGCATCGGAATCCCAAGTGCCGCAAGATCATTTGCACGACGCGCTGTACCTGGAACTGGACGAGGGCGTCGAGCAGTTCGCGCGGGTGATCGCGGAGTTGATTCCACCCGGGGCCGCCGTCGCGGTCGACGAGATGACCGGGGCGATGCGCCGCGCCGCCGACCGGATCTTCCCCGGCGGCCCGCCGTCGGAGGCCGCCGTCGTGATCGGAGCGTCCAACCTGGTCAAGACACCGGATCAGGTCGCCTGTCTACGCAAGGCCAGTCGTATCACCGAACGCGCGATGGTCGACGTCCAGCAACAGCTCGCGCCCGGTGTGCGGCAGACCGATCTGTCGGCCAAGTTGGTGCGGCGGGCATTCGAACTGGGTGCGACGGCCAACATGCTCGAGGCGATCTGGCAGGTGATGCCGCGGTCGCGCGCCGAGGGAGTCTGGACGACGCACGGCGACCTTGCCCTGCCGCTGCTGACCAACGAACGTGAACTGGCCAGGGGTGACGTGCTGTGGACCGACGTCAGCATCAGCTACGCCGGATACTGCTCCGACTTCGGCCGCACTTGGATCGTCGGCGACCAGCCGTCGGCGCGACAGCAGGCTCAGTACGAGCAGTGGCGGCACATTCTCGACGCGGTACTCACAGTCACCAAAGCCGGTGCCACGTCGGGTGATCTGGCCCGCGCGGCGATCGCCGCCAACGGTGGCACCAAACCGTGGCTGCCGCACTTCTACCTTGGACACGGCATCGGCATCTATCCCGCCGAGCCGCCCATGATCGGCACCGATCTGGGCCAGGAGTTCGACGATAATTTCGTCTTCCCGGTCGGGATGACGCTGGTGCTGGAACCGGTGGTGTGGGAAGACGGCACCGGCGGATACCGCAGTGAGGAGATCGTGGTCATCACCGAAGATGGGGCTATCCGGATCACCGACTACCCGTATACGCCTTATGGGTACGCGCTGATGGCCATTGAGATTCTGCCCGACGCAAGCTTGCGGTTCGGCCGCCGGCAGCGGGCGCTAGACCAGATGGAAGCTCACGACATCGACGTCCTCGTGCTGGGTCGCCAGGCCAACGTCCGCTATGTGACCGGGGCGCCGCAGTTGTGGATCGGCGGAACCCGGCCGTTCGGTCCGGTCTGCGTGATGCTGCGCGGTACCGGCGAGATCTACCTGATGAGCACCGACGACGAGGGGGTGCCCGAGGAGATCGGCCGCGACCGGCTCTACGGTCTGGCCTGGAACCCGATGACGTTCATCGACGTGCTGAAGAACATCGACGGGTCGTCGGCCGCCAAGCGGGTCGGAACCGACGCGATCACACCGACTTTCGCCACCTTGCTACCGATGGCGTTCCCGAATGCCGAATTCGTCGACGGCGAACTGCCGATGCTCGCGGCGCGCCGGACCAAGACCACCGACGAAGTCGCGGCGATGTCCACTGCGGTGCGGGTCGCTGATGCCGGGGTCGCCGCCGCGGTCGGGGAGCTGCGGCCCGGGCTGACCGAGCAGACGCTGGCGGGCGCGGTCTTGGAGGCGATGGCCGCGGGTGGGGTCAGCACACCGGCCACCCAGGACGCGGCATGGGTGACATCGCGCGGACACCCGTGGCGACGTGCTGACGGCGGCGGCGAGGTGCGTTCCGGTGACCTGATCGCGTTCTGTCGCCGGGGCGCTGGCCGACGGCTACGTCGCCGAAGTCGCCCGGACCTGGCCGGTCGGCGAGACCACCGATGCGACTCGCAAACTGTATCAACGCTCGAACGAGTTGTGGGACAGGCTGATTACGGCCTGCCGGGCCGGGGTCCGGGCCGGCGATCTGCTTGCCGCCTACGACGCGGCCGGCGAGCCGGCGCCGCCGATGGCGGTCGCGCACGGGCTGGGCCTCGGCTTCGACCCGCCGGTGATCTCCCGACAGTTGCCGGTCACCGCCGACGCCGAGCGGTTGGATGCCGGGATGGTGCTGGCGCTCACCGGCTACGTCTGGCAGGAGGGTGTTGGTGGCGTGCTGCGTCGCGACACCGTCGCCATCACCGACGACGGGCCGCAGGTACTCACCGCGAGCCCATCATGGGCTTAACGCACGATCCAGGATCTCGCCGAATCGCTGTGTCTCCCAGAGATTCAGCGCGTTAGTCAGCATCTGCAGCGGCGCGCGCACGCTCTCGTCATCCTTGATGCCGGGGTCATTTCTGGTCATCGTCGCGGCGGCGTCGCCGAAGCGCTTTCGGATCAGCGCAGGGATGTCGAGCAGCCAGGCGATTGTCATGACCCCGACGTAGAGCATGACCTGACGCTGCAGTTCGCTGACGCTGAGATCGGGCCCGCCGCAGCGGCTTACCTCCGCGACGAACAGGCTGAGTAGCTCGTCGAGGTGGTGATCCCACATCGAGGTTTCGGCGCCCGACATCGCCCCCCACAGCGCCATCGCGACGTTCATCTGGCCGGCGCAGCCCCAGTCCATCAGCCCGCAGTGCAGGGCGTTGCCGGTGTCGCGCCAGAACCAAGCATTGTCGACGTTGGCGTTCCAGTGGCACAGCGCGATGTAGTCGGGGTGGCCGGCGAGGTAGTCCCACACCGTCTGCTCACGTTCCAGGAACCGGGGCGCCTCGTCGCGCAGGCGTGACATGAACTGTGGTGAGCCGATGTTGGCGGGAAGCAGCCCGGGGCTGTCGGCGGCGAAATCGGCGAGTTGGCCAAGTCGGCGGCCCAGTTTCTCCGGGCTGATCGGCGCTCGTTCGCCGACCTGTGCCGCCTGCATGTCGACCGGGAACTGATCGCCAACTCGGACGCGTCCGAAGCGGTGGCCACCGACCAGCCGGCCCAGGGCCGTCACCAACGCGCGGTAGTGCCCCACCGGGTCGGGCATCTCGTAGTCGAGGCATTTGTGATACTGGCGCTCGATGCCGTTGGCGCCGAAATTGATTCGCGCCGAGATCAGCAGGCCGGTACCTGTGTCGCGGTGGTAGTCGGCGAACTGGATGGCCGGCACGGCGATCGGGAAACCCGGTTCACGCGTCAAACCCGCGAACAGGACTTCGGATTCCATCTGGGTTTTCCCGCGGTCGCGGATGGGGTCGTCGAAGTCCCGCGAGAATTTGACGAACAGATCGGTATCCGCACCCGGCGTCGCATACTCGACACGTAGCAGAGCCTTGCGGCCGGTGCTGCCGCCGGGGACCTCGTCGAACTGGGTGATCCGGGTAACCGGTTTGTCGGCGCCATAGGCGCGAAAGGCGTCGGTGAGAAATGCTGCGCCCCCGGCACGTAACGCTTCCGGGTCGGCGGGGATGGAGAGGCCGAAGTGGTCGCCGATCACCCACCGATCCGCGGACATCACCAGGTCTGTTCGGCGGCGCGCACCAACATGTGGTTGACCGCCACTCGACGGGGGCGGGTCACGACATAGCGCACGGCGTCGGCGATGTCCTCGGAGGTCAGCTTGACCATGTCGGCGGTCTGGCGGTCGAAAGCCGCACGCGCGTCGGCAGGCAGGTGGTCGCTGATCTCGGTGTCGACGGTGCCGGGTCCGACCACGCCGACCCGAACCCGCTGGCCGATCAGCTCCTGACGGATGCCCTCGCTGAACGCATTCACGCCGAACTTGGTCAGCGAATACACGGCGGTGTTCGGCCGGGCCACCCAGCCCGCGGTGGAGCTGATCGTGACGATGTCGGCGACGCCGCGCGGCGAGTCCGCCGCCGCTTCGATCAGGTGAGGGATTGCCGCGCGGGTCACGTACAGGACACCCTGGATGTTCACCCTTACCAGGTCATCCCAATCCTGCAGTGCCGCTTCGGAAGCCGGCGACATCCGCATCAACCCGGCGTTGTTCACCACGGTGTCGAGGCGCCCCAGCTCGTCGACCGTGCGTTGCACCGCGGCGGCGACCTGCTCGGCGTCGGTGACGTCGGCGGGCACGACCAGCGCGGTGCCGCCCGCCGATTCGATCTCGGCCTTCAGCTGATCCAGCCGATCAGCGCGGCGGGCGAGCAGTGCGACGGCAGCGCCTTCGGCCGCCAGCGCACGGGCCGTTGCGGCGCCGATGCCACTGCTGGCACCGGTGACCAGCGCGGCGGTGCCGGCTAGCGCCTCGTCATGTGCGCCGCTCCTTCTCATCGCTGCGCTCTGCATCGTCGCTGTCGCGGTCATCGTCCCTCCATAACGTGGGCGCTTAAGATCTCGTTACGAACGTAGTCGTCGTGCTCACCGAGATCGGGCGCGCCGCGTGCGATCTCGGCTTCCGCGACTGACATCCGCCACGGCGCAGCCAGCACCGGCCGCAGCCCCTCGCGGTGGTCGCTGACGAAGCGATACAGGTCGCGTTCCCACAGCAGCGGGTCGCCGATGATGTCCAGCGCGGTGGCGCTTTTGCTGGCCGGCACGCCGGCGGTCCTGAGCTGCTGTGCGAACTCCGCGGCATCGCGGTCTCGGGTCAAATCCGCGAGGGCAAGATCGAGTGCGTCGGTATGAGTGAGTCGGCCAGACAGCGTGGCGAACCGAGGGTCGTCCGCCAGCGCGTCGGCCCCGAGGACCTGACACAGCTGACGCCACTGCGAGTCGTCGGCCACGGCGATGCTGATCCAGTCGCCGCCGGTACAGGGGTAGCAGTTGTGCGGCGCCATGTCCGCGTGCCGGTTTCCATCGGGCAGCAATGGCGTGCCGGTGAGTTCCTGGGCGAGTAGGCAGTCGCCGATCATCGACGACAGCGTCTCCACCGCGGACACGTCGACGAATTGACCCTCGCCGGTCAGGTCGCGATGCAACAGCGCCGCGACCGCGGCGAACGCACCGGCGGCTCCGACAGTGGAGTCGCCGTAACGCATGCTGGTGCCCAGCGGTGGCCCGCCGGGATAGCCGACCAGTGACGCCACCCCGGCCAACGCGGCGAAGCACGGCGCGTAGCCGGTCTGATAGCCCAGCGGTCCGTCGTTGCCCCACATCTTGATTGACACCGAAATGATGTCGCGCTTAACCGTCTTCAGCTGTTCGTAGCCGAGGCTCATCCGTTCCATCGCGCCGGGCCGCAGATTGTTGATGACGATGTCGCTGTGCGAGATCAGCTCGCGCAGCCGGTCCACGTCGTCGGTCGACTTGAGATCTAACTCGACGCTGAGAACTTCGGGATTGATGCTGAGGAAGAAGGGTGCGTGATTGATGTCGGTGCCACCGTAGGCGCGCATCTCGTCGGGATGGGTGGAGCTTTCGACCTTGATCACCTCGGCCCCCAGCAACGCCAACAGCTTGCCGGCGTACGGGCCGGCCCAGACTTTGGTGAGCTCGACGACACGCACGCCTTCCAGCGGACCGCCGCGGGACACTTTCGGCGGTTTGAGTTGCGCCGCAGCGATTTTCGCTGCCGGACGCGCCACGTCGAGGTGTTTCAGGACGTCGTCGGTGTGGCGGCCCAATGCCGGTGCTGCGCTGGTGATCTGTGCCGGTGATGCACTCAGCAGGTAGGGGACACCGGGATACGTGGCGGTGCCCAACACCGGATGAGTCACCTCACGAAAGAAACCGCGGTGACGGTACTGAGGTGAGTTCTTCAGCTCGGCGGCGCCCGTGACCGGCACCAGCGGAACATTGAGCCGCTGCGCCTCTTCGGACACCGTGTTTTTGGCCAGACCGCGAACCCATTCGGCGAAGCTCCGTTGAAAACGCTTCACCTTCTCAGGGGTGACCGAGAACTCCAGCCAGTCGTCCTCGAACTCATCCAGCCAGTCCGGTTGGCCAATCAGAGTTTTCAGGCCCGCCCAGTGGCTGGCGCTGGTCATGTACAGATAGACGAATCCGTCCGCGCAGGCGAAGAAGGAGGCGGGGCCTTGCTGGTCGTAATCGTCGCGGCTGTTCTCCGGTGAGATCTCGCCGGTGATGAAGCGGCCCAGCACGCAGTCGGCGCGCGACGCCAGCACCGCGTGCGCGGACACGTCGATGAATTCGCCGGCGCCGGTGTGTAGATGCCGGAACAACGACGAGACGACGCACAGCGCCGCGTCCAGTCCGGCTTCGTAGTCGGCCAGGAATCGACCGGGGCCTTTCAGCGGCGGCTTGGCCGGGTCGGCGTGACTGGGGGTGTGGAAGCCCCAGCCGCTGCTGTGAAAGACATTGAGGCTCTTGGCGTTGTGCAGCTCCGGCGGCGCTCCGATGCCGTACGGGGTGACAGAGCAGAACACCACGGTCGGGTGGTGGCCGGCGAGTTCGCTCACCGACCATTCGCCGATGACGGCGTCGGATGTGGCGATGAGCTGATGCAACAAGTCCGGCTGGGCGTCGACGTCGAGTTCGACCGAGCGCTTGTTGGTATTCAGATAGGCGAATACCGCGCTGCGTTCCGGCCCGCCGCCGTCGCCGACAAGCGGGGCCATCGCCCGGGTGGGGCTACCACCCGGGCGTTCGACCTTGATCACCTCGGCGCCGAAGTCCGCGAGCAATTTCCCGCAATACTCTCCGGCAACCGATTCGGCCAGCTCGACGATTCGGATACCTGTTAACGCCGACATGAATCGTCAGGGCTTGGCGCGCCCCGAGCGGCTCAGCCGCCACTCGGGCGGGAAGTTCAGGTCATTGTCCTTCACCACGTTGTTGAGGCCCTTCTCGAAGGTGCCACCGGTGAGGTCGACCGTGTCCTCCACGTCGTTGGAGATCATCGGCAGCATGCCCTCGACCATGCCGACAAGCAGGCTGCCGAAGTACTCACCCTTGTGTTGCTTGTACAGCTCCAAGAAGGTCTTCTGCACCGCGACGGTGTCGGTGGGACGTGACTTCGAGCAGGCCATCGCGTACTTCAGCGTCTCGTCTTCCAGCTTGTCGCGGGGCACCACACTGTTGACGAAGCCGCAGTCGTACATTTCTTTCGCGCTGAACGGCCTTCCGGTGAAGAGCATTTCGGAGAATTTGCGCAGGCCCATCGTCTCGGCCCACCACCACAGCCGGGGGCCCCAGCCGACATAGCGAAACGCAGGGTGACCGAACAGGGCGTCGTCGGAGGAGATCACCAGGTCCGCATCGCCGGCCTGGTAGAAGTGCCAGCCGTAGCAGTAGCCCTTGGCCTCGATGATGCTCACCTTGCGCAGCTCCTGCAGCGGACGGTTTCCGGCGCGCGCTTTCGCGTAGAAGTCGGTGACGGTGGACAGGTAGCGGTACGAGCCACCAGGCGGGTACTTGACGTCGTCGTCGTTGATCGCGAGCTCGTGCAGCAGCGGCATTCCGGGGTTCTCGATCATGCCCTTTTGTTCAGGCAGGTCGCCGCCGCTGCCGAAATCCTGACCTTCACCGCGGATCACGACGACTTTGACGTTGTCGTCGACGTTGCATTTGTGGATCAGGTCGGCGTAGAGCTGACGCATGCCCAGGCTGGTGGCGTTCTGCGCGTCGGGACGGTCGAAGGTGATGTAGGCGATGCGGTTCTGCTTGTCCTTCTCGAACCTGATGTACTGCTCGGCTTCCTTTTTCATCTCTTCGTAGTCGAACTCAGGCATTATCTTCTCCAATTTTGGTTGTTGATTATTTGAGTAAGCTGCCCGCATCGACGGGAAGCGAAACGCCTGTGATGTAACGAGATTCATCAGAGGCGAGGAACAATACGGCGTTGCTGATGTCGACCGGCTCCACCCAGGGCACCGGCAGGGTGTGCATCATCTGCGAGATCGGCGCGAAGTCCTCCGGTCCTGGATGTTCCTTGTGCGGCGCGAACAGCCGAAACGTGTTGTCGTTCATCACCATCGTGGTGGCGACCTGGGTGGGCAGCACCGAGTTGACCCGGATCATGTGCTGCCCGAGCTCGACTGCGAACGTGCGCATCAGGCCGATGACCCCGTGTTTGGCCGCGATGTAGTGCCCCGTGTTGGGATAGGCCTTGCGTCCGCCGACGGAGCTGGTAAGCACGATCGACCCGCCTCGACCGCCGGAAAGGATATGCGGGACACCCGCTTTCACGGTGTGCCAGACGCCGCTGAGATTGATGTCGAGCATGTCTTGCCAGACATTTTCGCGAATCTTGTGCAGCGGCCTTCCGTCGGTGCCCACGCCGGCATTGGCGACGATGATGTCGAGTCGGCCGAGCTGTTCCACTCCGCTGTCGACCGCGGCCTTGAGCCCGTCGTAATCGCGCACGTCGACCTGCTCGGTCACGATGCGCCGCCCGTGACCCTTCACCAGATCGACGGTTTCGGCCAGGTCTTCGGGCGTCGCATGCGGGTAGGCCAGGTTGTCGATCGGCCCGCAGACATCGATGGCGATGATGTCGGCACCTTCTTGAGCCAGTCGAACAGCGTGACTACGGCCCTGCCCGCGGGCTGCCCCGCTGATGAAGGCGACCTTGCCCTCGACGCGACCGCTCATGATGTCGAGGCCGGCATGGTCTCCCATCCCCGCACCGTCGAGGTCGGGCTGAGTTTGGCTGCTGTCAGATCGACGTCCCATGTCGGGAAGCGTTTGAGGATCTCCTCCAGCGCGATGCGTCCTTCCAGACGCGCCAGTGCCGAGCCCAGGCAGAAGTGGGTGCCGACACTGAAGGCCAGGTGCTGGCGAGGCTGGCGGTGAATGTTGAATTCTTCGCTGTCCGAGCCGAATTGGCGCGGATCCCGGTTGGCGGCCCCGATCAGTGTCATCATCACCGAGCCTTCGGGGACAGTCTGGCCGTGAAAGGTCACGTCGCGGGTCACGTAACGGGCCGCATGCGGGGCCGGCGGCTCGAAGCGCAGGAGTTCCTCGATGGCCTGCGGGATCAGCGCGGGGTTCTCGGCCAGTGCGCGGCGCTGATCCGGGTGCTCGGCGAGAACCTTTCCGGCCCAACCGATCAGCCGGGTGGTGGTTTCGTTACCGGCACCCGCGACGACGTTGAGATAGATCAGCAACTCATCGCGGGTCAGGCGGCGGGTCGTGCCGGTGTCGTCGACGAACTCGACATTGAGCAACTCGGTCATGATGTCGTCGGACGGGTTAGTGGCGCGCCAATCGATGTATGCGGCAAAGATCTCGCCGGTGGCCAGGCCACGTTCGTGATTCATCGGCTTGCCGGCTTCGGTCCGCATCTGCGCGTTGGTGTGGTCGCGAATGAATTCCTGGTCGTCCTCGGGGATGCCGAGCAACATGCTGATGACCTTCATCGGCATCTGGGCGCCCAGGTCGCCGACGAAGTCGATGTGGCCCGTCCCGATCAGCGGATCCAGTGACTGAGCGCAGAAGTCGCGGATCTGGGTTTCCAGCGCAGCGATCTTGCGGGGGGTGAACATTCGGGAGAGCAGCTTGCGATGGATGTCGTGAACCGGTGGGTCTTCCATGATCAGGAGGCCCGGCGGAATCTCGAGGTTGGCCTTGATCAGTTCGACGATGATGCCACGCGCGGAGCTGAAGGCGTCATGGTCGACCAGTGCCTTGTCGACGTCGGCGAACCGGCTCAACGCGTAGAAGTCGTGCTCGGCGTTGTAGTACAGCGGCGCCTCTTCGCGCAGTCGCGCGAACGTCGGATAAGGGTCGGCGTTGACGACGACGTCGTAGGGGTCGTAGCGCACATCTTGGACATCAGGAACGTCTGAGCCGGTGCTCACTGTCACGAAATCTTGCCTTTCGCCACAACTTCGGTGAACCGGAGGCCGCATACCGAGTCGATGCCGCCAGTGTGTCAGCGCGTCCGGCGGTTCGGGCGATTTGTACTTTTCGCTTAATAGAACCGCAGGTGCGGGCTTACGCGCGACAGGTTAACTCTATTGCCGTAGAGAAACTTACGGGCCGGATTCGGCGGGTTATTTTGCCGGCGATCGCGGCGCGGCGCTGTCGTGGGTGATCTGCCCCCGTTGCTGGCTGTGCAGGACGCCCGCGACGATTGCGGACAGGGCTGCGTCCAGTTGCTCCGGGGTGTCGATGATCCGGTCGCCGTGAGCAAGCCGCAGCAGCAGGCCGTTGATGAAGGTCAGCGTGATGTTGGTCAGGTCGTCGACGACGGCGGGGTCCAAGTCGGCACCGTGCGGGAGCAACTGCACCAAGATGTCGTGGTGCAGTTTGGTGAAGGCTTGGGTGGCGCGCCCCAGTATCGCGGCCATCGCCGGGTCGCGGGTGGCCTGCAAGGTCAGTTCATAACGCGCCCGGGTGCGGCTCAGCTGCGGCTCCTCGCCGGACTGGCTGACGACCTTGGCGAGCGTCGATGCCGACGAGCCGTCGTCGACCGCAGTACTGTCGGCAACCGCCTGCAACGCCGCTAGGTCGAGTTCGACCATCCGCTCGGCGACCGCGTGCAGCAACGCAGAGCGGGTGCGGAAGTAAAACGAAGTGGTGCCGTCGGGAACCCCGGCGCGCCCGTCCACCTTCAGATGGCTCAACCCCTTGGCGCCGTCGTCGGCGAGCAGCTGTATCGCCGCGTCGCACAGTTCGCGGCGGCGTTGATCGGGATTGGGCTTGCGTCTCTTAGGTATCCCGGCAGTGTAGCGGCCGCTCACCCGCTGTTTCGGTGTCAAACAGATCCCGCCGACGAGTTAGGTTTTTGTCCCGAGCAAGGCTACTCTATATTCGTAGTGTCAACTCAGAATTGCGCGAACCGTCGAACGGACAACACGTGGCCGCTCCCGCCAGCACGCTCAGCCAACTGCATGGCCCGCCTCGCGGGCTCTCCCTGTCGGGGGCGTCCTCGCTGGGCGAGGCGTCTGATGATCTCGGCAGGTACCAGTTCCAGGTGGTGGCGGCCAACATCGCCGACGCGGTGAGGTCAATCGGCGGTCTGATCTTCGATCGGGCGATGGCGGGCTGGCAGGTCAGCGTCGTGGTCGACGGCGACGCCGACGACCGACCCCTTCGGATTCTGGGCGCGCACGTCGCGAAGCGATTGTCGGACCCGAATCATGTGCGGGTGCTGCCGCGTCCGCACCTGCTCGCGGTCGCGACGGACGTGATGGTCAAAAGCGACGCGGTGCGTCGCCATGTACTCGAGATCAGTGACGACAACCAAACCGAGGTACTGCTCTGGGGTCGGCACCACCCGACGAATCTGAGTCGCACGTTTGTCGCGGTCCGGCACCAGCCGAGTGCGGCCGCGCACCTGTTCAAATCGCACGCTCTGGCCGCCGGTGGGTTGCACGCCATGCAACGGGCCGACGAGGGCTTCTACTCGCCGGCCTGAGGAGTTATTCGCTTTTGCCGGCCGTGACGAACTGCATATGACGCTGGATCTGCTGCTCGATACCGACGAGGCCGGATTCGGCGAATAAGTCGACGAAGACGTCGCGATCGAACATGCGCAGTCCGATCGCGTTGGCGCTCGCCTTCGTGGCATACCGGATCGGCGGAATGCGACTCGCGTAGCTGGTCAGAATCGCGACCCGGCCGCCGGGTCGCAACACCCGCACCATTTCGCGGGCGACCTGGAACGGCTCGGGCATCAGGTAGAGCGCGCCGAAACAGCAGACCGCGTCAAAGGTTTCGTCATCGAACGGCAGCGTTCCGGCGTCACCGCGGACGTAACAGGTGCGCGGCCCGCTGTTGTCCGCAACGGCGCGGCTCAGCATCGGTACCGAGATGTCCAGGCCGACCGCAAGTCCGCCCGTCGGTAGTTTCTCGGCCAACTTGCCGGTGAAATTACCTGGGCCGCAAGCGATGTCAAGCAGCCGGGATGCGCCCGACAGGCAAAGGGCTTCCGCCGCGCGGCGCTGCTCGCTGCCGGTGGTGACGCCGCTGGCGACGTAGAACGCCACCGGACGCCACAGCCGTTCGTACACCGTGGCGACCAGCGGGCTGTTCATCGCCTGCTGAGCCACCGTGGGAGTTTCGCTGGCCACCGATTCGCCGAGCACGTCGAGAAAGCCGTGCCGCAGGGTCGCGTCGCGGTCGAGCAAATCACGGGTCGTCTGCAGCGGATCATCAGCGCGGGTCACGGAAGTGAGTCTGCCGGGGCGCGCGTCCTTGCTGCAACACGATGAAAGCCCATAGCCTTGGCAGCATCTTCAACGGCGACAGGGGCGGCACGGTGACCGAACTGACCACGCTGCGCGCCGAAGAACTCACCGCCCTGGAGATCTTCAAAGGTTGCCCCGCCGAGGACTTGATGCCGTTGGCGGCCAGCCTGCAACCTCTGCAGGCCGCGGCGGGTCAGATCTTGATGCGGCAGGGCGAGCAGGCGGTGTCTTTCCTGCTCATCGCTTCGGGAACGGTAGAGATCAAGCACGTCGCCGACGACGACACGGTAACCGTCGAGCACGTCTGCGCCGGCGCGATCGTCGGCGAGATCGCGTTGCTGCGACACATTCCACGCACGGCGACGGTGACCACCACCGAGTCGCTGGCCGGTTGGATCGGCGACAGCGACGCGTTCGCCCGGTTGGTGCACATCCCCGGGATCATGACCCGTCTGCTCCGCACGGTCCGGCAGCGCCTGGCGGCATTCCTCACGCCGATCCCGGTCCGCACCCGCGACGGTTCGGAGTTGCTATTGCGTCCGGTGCTTCCCGGCGACAGCCAGCGGACGCTGCAAGGGCACGTCCGATTTTCCAGCGACACGTTGTATCGGCGGTTCATGTCGGCGCGGGTGCCCAGCCCGGCGCTGATGGACTACCTGGCCGAGGTCGACTACGTCGACCACTTCGTCTGGGTGATGACCGACCGGGACGGGAACCCGGTCGCCGACGCGCGGTTCGTCCGCGACAACCACGACCCGGCCGTCGCCGAGATCGCGTTCACGGTCGCCGATGCCTACCAGGGCCACGGGATCGGGTCGTTTCTGATCGCCGCCCTGTCGGTGGCCGCCCGGGTCGCGGGGGTGGCGAAGTTCACCGGCCGGATGCTCGCCGACAACGTGGCGATGCGCACGATCATGGACCATTACGGCGCGTTCTGGCAGCGTGACGATGTCGGGGTCGTCACGACCGTCATCGATGTACCCGATGCCCACGATCTTCCGTTGAGTCGCGACATGATCGCGGAGATCAAACATACTGCACGGCAAGTCATTCGGGCCGTCGGCTAGCATGCGCGTAACTGCAGCCGCGGCAGTGCTTTTGCTGCTCGCCGGGTGCGGTCAGCCCGGCCAACGGGCACCGGCGCCGTCGGTGAGCGCGGCGGCGCGCCATGTCGATCCCGCCAACATCAGGCGAGTGCGGCGTGACCTGCCGCCAGGTTATGAGGTGGCTCCGGTGGTGGATGCGACTGCCCCGTCAGGTATTTGGGGTCTCGGGGGAGTCGGCGTTGCGAACCCGGCGCGTTGCGCGCCGCTGGCCGACCCGGGGGGTGGTCATGGCCAACGCGCTCAGGGCATTTCGGGATCAGGCGCGGGCGGCACGGTGTATGCGGTAGTCGTGGCGGCGCCCGCGGGACCACTTTCGCTGGATCTCTCCCTGGTTGCCCAGTGCCGGCAGTGGGCCATGACCGGTCGGCGGGCCGGCGCGCACGTTCACCTGGTCGACGCGCCCCACATCGAGGGTGCCGACACCGTCGGGATGACGGCCGACATCGTCACCGCGGTCGAGGGCGGCAATGAAATCGGTTCGCAGGCAAGCACCTTCACCGCCTACCTGGGTGATTACTATGCGTTCACCACGTTGATCAGTGATCCCGGCTCGCCGAATGCATCGCTGACGGCGCAATTCGCCGCCGACTTGCTGGTGAAAACCGTATCAGCGGTACGTGGCTAGGGGCGGTGCGTTAGATTGGCCCCAATGATGCGGATTGCGGTTGCGATCGGGAGTGTCTGTCTTTTGACGGCGTGCTCCCACGGATCTTCGGAGGCGCTCCCCTCGGCGGATATCACCAAGATCGCGAAGGTTAAGTCCGACTTCGGGCCTGGCTACAAAGTCAAGGAAACGGCGAAGACCGGCATCGATCCCAAGGTTTTGGCGACGCACAAGCTGCCGCCGGGGCTGACGTTCGATCCGCCCGACTGCGCATCGTTCGTGGTCGGCGAGGACATGCCGTCGGGCCTGCAGGGCAACATGGCCGCGGTGGCGGCCGAAGGCGACGGGGGGCGTTTCATCGCCATGGCGGTGCAGACCTCCGAGCCGGTGCCATTCGAGGAACCGTCGCGAAACTGCAAGAAGGTCGCGTTTCAGGGTGGTCGGGTGCGGGGCCTCATCGAGGTCATCGACGTGCCGCAGATCGAGGGCACCCAGACCCTTGGCGTGCACCGCGTCCTGCAGACCGTGGTTCAGGGCAAGCCGCGCAGCGGTGAGTTGTACAACTACTCCGCGCATTTCGGTAATTACCAGGTGATCGTCACCGCCAACCCGATGCTGGTGCAGGGTCAGCCGCCCAGGCCCGTCGACACCAAGCAGGCTCGCGACCTGCTGGTGAAATCGGTCGCCGCGATCAAAGACTGATCGCTAGCGGACATCGCGGGGTCGGAACTGGACGCTGACCCGCGGCCCGGTGTGGGCCGACGTCTTCGGTACGCAGTGTTCCCAGGTGCGCTGGCACGAGCCGCCCATCACCAACAGATCGCCATGCGCCTGTGGCAGCCGCAACGATGAACCGCCGCCGCGAGGCCGCAGGGCAAAGGTGCGGGTGGCGCCGAGGCTGACGATCGCCACCATGGTGTCCTGCCTGCTGCTGCGGCCGATGGTGTCGCCGTGCCACGCCACACTGTCGGACCCGTCGCGGTACCAGCACAGGCCGATGCTGGTGAACGGCTCGCCGAGCTCGCCGGCGTAGATGTCGTTGAGCCGCCGCCGAATCCGGCCCAGTTGCGGATGCGGCGCCCCTTCGTTCGCGAGATCGTGGAAGCTCACCAGGCGGGGGACATCCAGCACGCGGTCATACATCTGGCGGCGTTCGGCCCGCCACGGGATGGTCTCGAGCAGTTCGCCGAGCAACTCGTCGGCGCCGGTCAACCATCCCGAGCGGATGTCGATCCAGGCTCCGTGGCCCAGCGATCGGCGTTCGTTGCACTCGAACAACGACTCCTGCATCTCGATCGCCACGGCGACGATTCTATCGCACAATTGTTCGAATTTGGCAAGCCGGCGGCGTCGGTTACAGGCGCACGGCCCCGGGTCCCTGCGCGCCCAAAGCGTCGTCGGGATTGAACAGCGCGCAGGCGCGCAAGCTCAAGCAACCGCAGCCGATGCAGTCGGCCAGGTTGTCGCGCAGGCGCTGCAGATGCAGGATTCGGTCGTCGAGGTCCGAGCGCCAGCCCGCGGACAGCCTGGCCCAATCACGGCTGGTCGGAACGCGATCGGCGGGCAGGTGGGCCAGCGCGTCTCGGACGCGGGCCAGTGGAATACCGAGCCGTTGCGACATCTTGATGAACGCGACCCGGCGCAGCGTGTCGCGGGTGTAGCGGCGCTGATTGCCCGACGTGCGACTGCTGGTGATCAGCCCCTGCCGCTCGTAGAAGTGCAGGGCCGAGACCGCGACGCCGGCGCGAGCGGCAAGTTCACCGGGCAGCAGTTCTTGATCCACAACCTGAACAATACTTGAGGTGCTGTAATGCGTTGCGGGACTGACTCCCAGGTCACCGACACGCGCGGGACAGGACACCAAACGATCACGATGCGGTCACCGCTCTGCCCATGTCCTGCTGAACGTGCCACTGTCTCAGGTGTGACTACTGATGTTGACGACGACCTGGTTCTGTACACGGACAGCCGGCCTTACCGATGCGCGCGGGGACACTGGCTGCTGCCGGGACACATGATGGTCGCAAGCAGGTCGTGCTCCTGCGGTCGAGGTCGCCACACCACGTGGGAATGCGAATGCGGCGACATCACCTATTCGCCGAAATTGCGCGACGCGTGCGAGTTGGGCGGCTGATCCTGGCGCGAAACAGAAACCACAGCAGCGAATTACGCGACTCCGCGGCCCAGGCTTCCGTCCCGAGGCCAAAGCTAGCGCCAACTGGGTAGCCAGATCTCCATGTTCCAGGTGTTCTGCGAGATCGGCTGACCGGTGAGCACCGGGAATAGCCAGGCGAAGTTCGTCAAAACCATTGCCACGTAACAAGACACCGCGATGAGCCCGAGGCTGCGGCGCTCCGCGCCTTGACCAGGTTTGTACAGAATGTCGCCGAGGATCAACGCGATCGCCATCGCCAGGAACGGCGCCATGGTCGCCGCGTAGAAGAAGTACATCTGACGATCGATGTCGGCGAACCAGGGTAGCCAGCCCGCGCAATAGCCGACCAGAACCGCGGCGTAGCGCCAATCACGTCGCACGAGCATCCGCCAGCAGGCGTACAACAGCACCGGCACTGAAATCCACCACATCGCCGGTGTGCCAACCAACATCACCGCTTTGACGCACGATTGCGCGCCGCAGCCCGGGACATTCTGCTGGTCGATCGCGTAGAGCACCGGCCGCAGCGACATCGGCCAGGCCCACGGCTTGGACTCCCACGGATGGTAGTTGCCCGCGGCATTCGTCAAGCCGGCGTGAAATTGGTACGCCTTGGCGGTGTAGTGCCACAGCGAGCGAATCGCATCGGGCAGAGGGAAATTCGTCTGAGACCCGATCGACTGGCCCACCTCGTGCCGGTCGATCGCCGTCTCAGAGGCGAACCACGGCGCATAGCTGGCCAGATAGACCCCGAACGGAATAACCAACAGCGCGTAGGCCGTTGGGAACAGATCGCGGCGCACAGTTCCCAGCCACGGTCGCAGCACACGGTACTGCCGGCGTGCCGCAACGTCGAACGCCAACGACATCAACCCGAAGAACGCCACGAAATACAGCCCGGACCACTTTGTCCCACACGCCAATCCGAGTAGCACACCGGCGCCGAAACGCCACCATCGCACGCCGAGTCGCGGGCCCCACACCGTCTCGTCGACGCGGCCCTCGGTGTACGCGACATGCAGACGCTCGCGGACCTGATCGCGGTCGACGATCAGCGCACCGAACGCCGCGAGGACCAGGAATGCCAGGAACCCGTCAAGCAGCGCGGTGCGCGCCACCACGAAGCTGACGCCGTCGGCGATCACGAGCAGTCCTGCGATCGCGCCGACGAGTGTCGAACGGCTGATCCGCCGCACGATCCGCACCACCAGCGCCACCAGGATCGATGCCCAGGATCGCGCCGGTGAATCGCCAGCCCAGCCCGTTGTAGCCGAACAGCGCCTCGCCGATCGCGATCAGCTGCTTACCCACCGGTGGGTGGACGACCAGGCCGTAGCCGGGGTTGTCCTCCACCCCGTGGTTGTGCAGCATCTGCCAGGCCTGCGGCGCGTAATGCTTTTCGTCGAAGATCGGGGTACCGGCATCGGTGGGTGAGCCGAGGTTCACCGTTCTGGTCAGCGCCGCCAGCGCGGTGACGACGCCGGTGACGACCCAGCCCTCGAGCCGGTCGACGGGCCCGAAATCGGATGCCGGGGCCAGCGGGCCCGGGCTGATCACCGGTACGGCGTCCTCTTCGACGAGGAGTTCGTCGGGCGCGGTGACAGTCATCGGCGCCGCTCCTCCTCTTTGGCGCTGCTCATGCGGCGCTGGTTCGGGTCGTCGGCGGTCATCGGCTCGATCGTAGGCTGTGGGCCATGGCATCCCGGTAAATCCCCTGTCATGGAGGGCGGCCAGGTCGGCGGGACCGACGTTTGGTTTTACTGGATCTTGACCGGGTGTTGAATTGTCTCACCGACGATCAGTGACATGAGTACGCTTCAAGCCGTGGAGCTGGGGGTTTTGGGACCTCTCCAGGTTCGGCGGGACGGCGCGCCGGTCATGATTCCGGGCGCTAAGCCGCGCGCCGTCCTCACGATGCTCGGTCTGCACGGCGGTTCGGTCGTGTCGGCCCAAACTCTGATTGAGCTGCTTTGGGGCGACGATCCCCCCGCACCGGGGCGAAGGCCTTGCAGACCCACATCTCCTTGCTACGTCGCGCCCTGGGCGACGGCTTTATCTTGACGGCTGGAGCGGGTTGGACTCTGGCCGAGAGCGGGGTTGATGCCGCGCGTTATAAATCGGCCGTTCGGCTTGGACGCGATGCCGCGGCCGCGGGCGACACCAGTCAAGCGGTGTCGCGCTTCGAGGAGGCGCTTGCCCTCTGGCGCGGAATTCCCGAACTGCCCGACGGTCGGCGCGGAACGTCGGAAAAGACGCGATGGAGCGAGGGTCATGCCGCGCTGGTAGAGGATCGGGCCGACGCCCTGCTCGTGACGGGTCGGGCCGCGGAGATCGTCGGCGAGCTCGAGGCCGCGGTGGCCGAGGCGCCGTTGCGCGAAAGGCGCTGGGGCCAGCTGATGCTCGCGCTCTACCGCGCCGGCCGGCAGGGTGATGCCCTTGGCGCGTACAAACGGGCACGGGCGCTGCTCGCCGACGAACTGGGGGTCGACCCGGGACCGGATCTTCGCCGACTCGAGGCAGCGATCGTCGGACAGGACAGCGCGCTCGAAATCCCTGCGGCACAGAATCTTCCGTCGGTGACACGCACAGTGACCTTCCTGCTGACCGACATCGAGGGATCCACGGCTGCCTGGGAGGCCGACGCCGACGCCATGGCGGCGGCGCTTGCCCGCCACGACGAGCTCGTCGAACAGGTCGTCACGTCCCGCGGCGGTCGGCTGATCAAGACGCGTGGCGAGGGCGATGCCACCTTCTCAGTCTTCGACCGGGCCTCGGCGGCTGCCGCCGCCGCTATCGAGCTGCAAGACGCAATCTTCCACGAACCGTGGGGCCTCCAAGACCCGATGCGTATCCGCGTTGCACTGCATACCGGTGAAGTCGAGCTGCGCGACGGCGACTACTTCGGCCGTGCGGTCAACCGCGCTGCGCGCTTGCGGTCGCTGGCGGTAGGCGGCCAGATCCTGTGCTCCGGTGCGATCGCCGAGCTTGTCGTCGACTCGCTGCCCGACGACGTTGTGCTCGCCGATCTAGGGATGCGTCAGCTGAAGAACCTGGCGCGCCCGGAGCACGTTTTCGAGCTGCGGCTGGAAACGGCTGCACTGCCCCAGAAGTCAGACGATGCGCCGATCGAGCGGCCCGACCTCCCCGCGGTGCTGACCGGCCCCGGACCGTTCGTCGGGCGCGGCCGTGAGCTCGAAGGGCTGGTGTCCGGCTGGCAGACCGCGCTGGCGGGCGGCACGCATGCGGTGCTGATTGCCGGCGAACCAGGAGTAGGCAAGACACGTTTGGCCGGCGAGTGGTCCCGGCAGGCCTACCAGCTAGAAGCGATCGTGCTCTACGGCCGCTGCGATGAAGATCTCGGTGCGCCCTACCAGCCGTTTGCGGAGGCGCTACGTTCGCTCGTGCCATGCCTCGGGATCAGCCGGCTCCGCGGGATGCGCGGCGTCGAAGCATTGCTTACGTTGATTCCCGGGCTGACCGAAGTTCTTCCCGATCTGGCCGCGCCAACCCGCGCCGACCCGGAAACCGAACGCTACGCCCTGTTCGACGCCGTCGTCGCACTCTTGGAACTCGCTTCCGCCGCCGCACCCGTTGTGCTGATCCTCGACGACCTGCACTGGGCGGCCAAGCCGACGCTGCTCTTGCTTCGGCATCTGCTGCGCTTCGGCGATCGCGCGCGGGTGCAGATCGTCGGCACCTACCGCAACACCGACCTCGACCGTTCCCATCCCCTTGCGGCGATGCTCGCCGACCTGCACCGCGGTGCAGGTTCTGGCACGGCCAACCGGCTTGCGCTCAGCGGCCTCGACGAAGCTGACGTGACCGCATATGTCACCGAGGCCGGCTACGACGACGAAGAACTTGCCCGGGCGTTGGCGTCGGTCACCGGGGGTAACCCGTTCTTCCTCATTGAAGCGCTGCGCCATGTGGACGAGACCGGCGGCGTGTGGGATCCGACGACCTTGCCACAAGGTGTCCGGGAAACCGTGAGCCGCCGCCTTTCACGGCTTCCGGCGGAGACGAACACAGCTCTCGCCGCGGCCGCGGTCGTCGGTAGCCGGTTCGCCCTGGACCTCGTGGAGAAGGTGGTCGAGCAGGATCTGGTTGACGCGTTCGATGAGGCGTGCAAGGCCGGCATCGTCATCGAAGAGCCAGGCGGCCGTTACCGGTTCAACCACGCCATCGTCCGGCAATCGCTGCTTGCCGAGCTGCCGTCCGTGCGGCGCCAGCGGCTTCACCAGCGCATCGCCACGACGCTGGAGACCCAGCCCGGCGCCGACGACGAGCTGCTTGCTGAACTGGCTCACCATTACTTCGAATGTGCTTGGGCGGGAAACGCGGCCAAAGCTGTCGAGTACTCCCGACGCGCCGCGGACCAGGCGGTGGCTCGCCTCGCCTACGAAGGCGCCGCCGACCTCTACGGCCAGGCCTTGCACGCGCTGGAGGAGATCGACGACGAGCTGCCTGACCGCGACGACCAAGCCGGCGAGCTACTAGTGGCGCGCTGCGAGGCTCTGCTGGCCGCCGGTGACGTGGCTTCGGCAGCAGGCGCGGTCTCCAAATTGCAGGAAGCGACGGTCAATTCGCCGCGGCTTGCGGCATGGGCTACGTGCTTCGACGGCCAGTTGTCGATGCTGATCCATCCCGAGCGACTAGACGAGGTTGAAACCGCTTTAGGCTTGGCCGCCCAAAAACTGGCCGAATTAGACGATGCCGCAGGCGAAGCCAACGCCCACACTGTTCGGGCTGCGTGCCTCGCCCGCCTCGGCAGAATCGGCGACGGCGAAATCGCGCTGGACGACGCCCTCACGGCAGCCCGTCGCGCGCGTGATCACCGCCGGGTCAACGCGGTGCTGGCTGGCGCCCCACTTGCCGCGCTGTGGGGCCCGAACCCGGTCCCGCGCGCGGGCGGGCGGTGTCTTGACGTTGTGCGGCTCTTGCGAATCACGACCGACTCGCCGGCGGTCGAGGCGACATCGACGCGGTGCCAGGCGGTGTTGGAGGCCTTCCGGGGACGTGCCGAGGCGGCCCGACGGATGATCGACTCGGCGCGGCGGACAGTCACCGAACTCGGCCTGCGCCATGCCCTTCTGGAAGTTGAGCAGTTTGCCGGCATTGTCGAGCTGATCGCCGACGACCCGACTGCCGCAGAGCCGCATTTTCGTCAGGCCTATAACGGCTTTCGCCGTATGGGCCTTGACGCCGACACCGCCGAGACTGCCGCGCTGTTGGGTCGCACATGTCTCGCGCTCGACCGAGACGCCGAGGCCGACGAATTATGTTTGGAGAGTGAGCATCTCGCGGGCCACGCTTTGAAGGCGTCTATCGCTTGGCGGACTCTCCGGGCGCGGTTGCTTTCGCGCGGCCATGAACACGGCGAGGCTCGGCGGACCGCCGAGGCCGCCGTTGCCCTGGCCGAGCGCACCGACGCATTGGTCGATCACGGCGATTCCTGTCTAACGCTGGCAACGGTTTTGGGCGCTGCCGGCGATGCTGCGGGTGCACGCAGCGCTGCCGAGCGGGCCGTCGATCTGTATGAGCGGAAAGGGGCTGCGGCACTTGCGGAGAGAGCGCGTCGCATCCTTGGTGAGCGCGGATCACCCGTCGGTCCCGGCGCCACCCGAACCACCGCAGGTTGCCGAACTCGACAACGCATGCATACGCGTCGGCAAACGCATGGCGGCTGCGATGAATCGCGAGGCCTGGGACGAGTTCGAGCAACTATATGCGCCCGAGGTGTTCAGCGAGAGTCACCGGAAGGTCATTGGCTTTGCCGCCGGCGCGATCGTCCCACCGGAAAACTGGGCACATGAGATTGGGCGAATTCTAGGGGCGAGCGGGGTGCGCCTCACCGTGCACGACATCGCCGTGCGAGGCGAGCGCCTGGCTCTCGCTCGAATGGCGGTGGGCACTGCCGATGCGAGCCCCGGCGCGCCGCAGGATGAATTTCTTCAGATATATGGCATCGACGAAGAGGGTCGAATCTCCCTGCAGATCTTTTTCGACCTGGAGGACATGGATGCTGCGATCGCCGAGCTCGACGCCGCGCACTGCCCGGTTCGAGCAAGAGGCACACCGTCAGGCGCGGCGGCTGGAAAACGCGGCCAGCCAAGTGATCCGAGCGCCACCTGGCGCACTTCGCCGCCCGTGACTGGGATGCGCTCGCGAAGGTACTGGCCGACGACATCTGTGTCGACGATCGCCGGCGGGTCGTAAACGCTGGGATCAAGTACGGTCGGGATGCCGAGATGGCAAACCTGCGGGCGCTTGTCGACGTCGGAATCACCTACTTTGCGTCCGCCGTTATCGCAGCCCGCGGGCAGCGCCTCATCCTCGCGCGCGTCTCGGGCGGCGAAGGCGGTGGGTTCGGGGAGTTCCTCGATGAGGTGCTGGGCGTCGTCGAAGTCAACTCGCACAACCAGATCGCGGCGATCGTCCTGTTCGAGCTCGATGATTTCGATTCCGCCATCGCCGAGCTCGACGCCCGTTACCTGGCGCGGCGAAGCGGCGCCCAACGCGCACGTCTTGCAGCCCGTTATGGATGCGGTTGGGGAGCTCAATCGTCACAAGCCGGGGCCGATGCTTGGACGGATTGCGTTTGCCGATCATCGACGAGTCCCGTTCGGGTCGGCGGAGAACTACGGGCGAGCGATCGAGGAGCTGTGGACACTGGTGCCCGACGCCCGCTATTGGGTGAAGGCCGTACATGCGCTCGACGCCCACGGACTCGTCTCCACTCTCGTCATCGAAGGCACCGACGCACACGGGAACGAATTGCAGTGGGGTCGCACCTTTTTGTTCCTTTCCGACGGACGCGCGGGTGGAGGTTTACGAAGAGGACGACGTCGACGCCGCCCTTGCCCGCTTCGAGGAGCTGCGCCCGCAGGCGCGGCGGCTGGAAAACGCGGCAAGCCAAGCGTCCGAGCGCCATTCGGCGCACTTCGCCGCCCGCGACTGGGATGCGCTCGCGAAGGTATTGGCCGACGACTTCGTCACCGACGATCGCCGTCGGGCCGTAAACGCGGGTATCCGACGCGGTCGAGATGCCGAGATCGAAAACATGCGGGCCGCCGCCGAGGTCGGGATCACGTACACGACGTTCGTCGTCATCGCAACCCGCGGCGAGCGCCTCATCCTCACGCGCGTCTCGGTCGGCGGAGGCGGGCCCGAGCGCAGTTCACCGCGGATGCGCTGAGCGTCGTCGAAATCAACTCCGCACAATCAGATCGCAGCATTCGTCATTTTCGAGCTCGACGACTTCGACGCCGCCATCGCCGAGCTCGATGCGCGGTACCTCGCCGGCGAAGCGGCCGCCCACGCGCACACGTGGACGGTCATCGTCGCGGGCTACGCCGCGCTCAATCGGCATGAATTGCCGTCGACGACGACAGATTGGGTCAACATGACCACCGCCGAGGAACATCGTTTGCGTCCGGTGAAATGCCTGCGTTACTAGGCGCGGCGTGGAACCTCACGACCGAGCTCAGGCATTACGTCGAGGCTGTGCATCGTCTGAATGATCTCGGAGCGGTCATCACCTATGCGTCGCGCGAGACCTCGCAAGACGGCTTCGACGCCGAGTGGCGAGTGATCAGCTGTTGCATCGGTCGAAGGCGACCTGCTCAACCGCTGCGAGGTTTTCGACGAGGCAGACCTCGACGCCGCCCTCGCGCGGTTCGAGGAACTGCACCCGCCGACGCCGCGGCTGGAAAACAGTGCAACGCGAGATGGGAGCGCCTTTTCTCGTACATCGCGGCCCGCGACTGGGACGCCGTGGCCCAGATAACGGCCGAGAACGTTTCCGTCGACGATCGTCGGCGGGTGGTGAATGCCGGGATCCTGCATGGTCGAGATGCCAACATCGAAAGATGCGAGGCGACCGTCGATGTCGGCTTCGCGATGACGATGCTGGGCACCCTGGCAACCCGCGGCGAACGCCTCGCACTCATACGAGTTCGCGTGTCGGGCCGTGACCCCGAGGCGATTCAAAACGATGCCCTCAACATCGTCGAGATCGACGCCGACGAGCGGATCGTGGGGGCTGTCGTGTTCGACCTTGACGATTTCGACGCCGCCTTCGCGGAACTCGACGCCCGATATCTCGCCGGCGAAGCGGCCGCGCACGCTGGCACCTGGTCGCTAATCGCGGGTGCATTTGTTGCGCTCAATCGAGCGCGAACTCCCTGCGGCAACAACGGATGTGGTGAGTCTCGACCACCGGCGCGGGCCAGCGTTTGCGCCCGGTGAAGGTTACGAATACATCCGTGCCGGCTGGGACCTCGACCACACCCTCAATCTCTACATCGAGGCTGCGCATCGGGTGAACGAACGGGGCGCGGTGTTCACTTGGATGGGGTATGGAACCTCGCACGAGGGCTTTGACGCCGAGTGGCGGGGCGTCGAAATCATGACGGTCGACGGCGATCTGCTCAGCCGAGCTGAGGTATTCGACGAGGCAGACCTGGGCGCTGCGCTCGCGAAGTTCGACCAGCTCAGCAGGCCGGCACCGCGGCTGGAGAACGCGGCAAGCCAAGCGTACGAGTGCTTCCGAAGGCACTTCGCCGACCGCGACTGGGCTGCCATGGCGGAGCTGCTTACCGCCGATACATCTGTCGACGACCACCGACGGGTCGTGAACGCTGAGGTCAGACGCGGCCAGGATATCGAAATCGCGAACATGCGGGCCTTCGCCGACATTGGGGCCACGAAGAGTACGGCGACAGTCATCGCGATTCGCGGCGAACACCTTGTCCTCTGCCGGAGCTGTATCTCGGGCGAGGACGAGCAACCTGGGGGATTCCGCATCGAGATGCTCAATATCGTCGAGACCACCGCCGAGAACCGGATCCTGGCACGCATCGCATACGACCCAGACGACATCGACGCAGCCGTCGAAGAGCTCGATGCCAGGTACCTCGCTGGCGAGGCAGCACCATATCGGGCCGCATGGTCCGTCATCGCTGCCGGCTACGCCGCGCTCAATCGGTACGAGGTCCCGCCGTCGGCACCGGACTACGTGAACATCGATCACCGGTTACGGGCGAGGTTCGAGGCTGTGGATCTGGGCGAAAACCTCCGCACTGCTTGGGATCTCACTCCGGAACTCAAGGGTTATATCGAGGTTGTGCATCGGCTGAGCTGCCGGGAGCGGTCGTCACGCATGCCGCGCATGGAACGACGCAAGACGGCTTAGACGCCGAGTGGCGAGGTATCCACTTTTTGACCCTCGAAGGTGGCATGGTCAACCGCTGCGAAATATTCGACGAGGACGACATTGATGCGGCGCTCGCGAAGTTTGGCCAATTCAGCCTTCCAGCACTGCGGCTAAAAATTTCTGTGGGAGAGCGCATTTCGGCACACATCGCTGCCCGTGATTGGGACGCCCTGGCACAGGACTTCGCCGACGGCTACTGCCTCGATGATCGCCGCCGGGTCGTGAACGCCGGAGTGATGCATGGCCGAGACGCCGGGGTTGAGAACACACGGGTGGCCGCTGAAGTCGGTTTGTTGGCGAACACCACCTCGACGATCATCGCGAGCCGGGGCGAACGGCTCACTCTCGAGCGTTTTCACGCCTCCGGCCCCGACCACGAGTCGATTCAAAATGAAGCCCTGAACATCGTTGAAATCGACGCCGACGAGCGGATCGCGGCGGTCGCCATGTTCGACCTCGATGACATCGACGCCGCGTTTGAAGAACTTGACGCCCGTTACCTCGCCGGCGAAGCGGCCGCCCACGCGCACGCGTGGTCGGTGATTGCAAGTATCTACGCGGGGTTCAACCGGCGTGAACCTCCTGCGACGACGCCGGATTCGGTTTTCACCGATCATCGACCACTCCAAAACCTAGGGGCTGTTGATCTGGTCGCAGCTATTCGCTCCATGTGGGATGTAGCGTCGGACCTTAACGTCTGCATCGAGGCCGTGCATCGGCTGAGCGAACTCGGAGCAGTCGTCACCCAAACCCTGAAGGGGACTTCGCAAGAGGGCCTCGACGCCGAGTGGCGGACAATCGAAATTTTCACGGTCGAAGGCGACCTGCTCAGCCGCTGCGAAGCCTTCGACGAGGCCGACCTCGACGCCGCGCTCGCCCGCTTTGAGGAATTGCATCCGCCGACACCGCGGCATGAAAACGCGGCAAGCCGTCTCCACGAGCGCTTCCTGGAGTACTACGCGGCAGAGGACTCGCTGGCGATGGCGGAGATGCTGGCCGTCAACTATTCCAGTGACGATCGCCGTCGGGTGGTCGGCTCCGGAGTCCGAGATGGTCGAGACCCCCACATCGCAGACATGCGGGCGAGGGCCGAGCTGTGGAACACGAATCTGGAATCGACCGTCATGGCGATCCGCGGGGAGCGCCTCGCCCTCATGCGCATCGGTTTGTCGGACCGCGATGAAGAGCCCGAGGCATTTTCCACAGAGGTGCTCGCCATCGGCGAGATCGACGCCGACGAGCGGATCGTCGCGTCGGTCACATTCGACCTCGACGAAATCGACGCTGCCTTTGCCGAACTCGATGCCCGGTACCTCGCCGGCGAAGCGGCCGCCCACGCGAACACGTGGTCGGTGATTGCAGGGGCCCACGCGGCGTTCAATCGGCATGAACTTCCCGCGACGACTTCGGATCCGGTTTACATCGATCATCGACCGTTCGTATCAATCGAGGGCGTTGATCTGGGCGCAACTCTTCGTGCGGTGTGGGACATCACTCCGGCCTCCAGCGTCTACATCGAGGCAGTGCATCGGCTGGACGAAGTCGGAGCCGTCGCCACCCAAGTGCTGACAGGGACCTCGCAACAGGGCCTTGACGCCGAGTGGCGGATGATCGACATTTTCACAGTCGAAGGCGACCTGCTGAGCCGCTGCGAAGCCTTCGACGAGGCCGACCTCGACGCTGCGCTGGCCCGCTTCGAGGAATTGCATCCGCAGCCACCACGACTGGAAAACGCGGCAACCCAAGTGGTCGAGCGTTTTTGGGCCTACTTCGAGGCCCGCGACTGGGACGCGATGGCCGAGACATGGGCCGAGAATTATTGCACGCACGATCGCCGTCGGGTTGTCAACGCCGGTGTCTTACGCGGTCGTGCTGACCATCTCACGAACATGCGCGCAGTGGCCGAAGTCGGATTCGAACGCCTGACGTCGACCGTCATTGCGACCCGCGGGCAGCGCCTTGCGCTCATTCGCATTCGTTCATCCGTGCGTGGCTCGCCACCCGGTGAGGTCAACGCCGATGTGCCCAGCATTGTCGAGATCGACGCCGACGGCCGGCTCGCCGCCACCGCCCATTTCGACCCCGACGACATCGACGCGGCCTTTGCGGAACTCGAGGCACGGTACCTCGCTGGCGAAGCGGCTGAGCACTCGAGGGTGTGGTCGGCGATTACGGCTGGCTTTGCCGCGCTCAACAGGCACGAGATGCCCCCGACGACACCGGACTGGGTGAATGTCGATCATCGCCGCGGTATTGCTTTTGCATCCGGCGAGCTGACGCCATACATCCGCGCTACCTTCGACGTGGCGCCGGACATCACGATCCGCATCGAGGTTGTGCATCAGCTGACGAGCCTGGGCGCGGTCATCTCGTATTCGGGACACGGGACCTCGCAAGAGGGTTTCGATGCCGTTTGGCGAGAGAGCGCCGTTTTCGTGGTCGATGGCGATCTCGTCAGCCACTGCGAGATGTACGACGAGGCAGACTTGGACGCCGCGCTCGCCCGCTTCGAGGAACTCAGCCGATCGGTGCCACATCTGAAAAATGCGGCGAGCCAACTGGTGCAGCGCTTCCACATGTATTTCGCGGCGCGCAACTGGGCAGCAGTCGCCGAGCATTCGGCGCCTGAAATATTCACCGATGATCGCCGTTCGGTTGTCGGTAGCGGGATTCTGCACGGACGAGATATTGACGTCGCGAATATACGGGCGATCGCCGACCTCGGGGCGACTGATCTAACGTCGACGGTCATTGCAACCCGTGGCGAGCGCCTTGTCCTCACTCGAGTCCGCTTGTCTGGCCGGGATCAGCGACCCGAGGCGTTTCACAGTGAAATGCTCGGCATCGTCGAGATCGACGCAGACAACCGGGTCGCGGCGCGCTTCCTCTTCGATCTCAACGACATCGACGCTGCGTTTGAAGAACTCGACGCCCGGTATCTCGCCGGCGATGCGGCGGCGCACGCGCACATCTGGTCAGTGATCGCGCTGACCACCGCCGCGTTCAACCGGCACGAACTTCTTGCGACAGACTGGGTCACCATCGACCACAGGACGCTCGCCCCGATAGACGCGAGTGCTCTGCCTGCAGCCATGCGTGCCGCTTGGGACCTGACGCCGAACTTCAGCACCCACATCGAGGCGGTGCATCAGCTGAGCGGCTTGGGCGCCGTCGTCACCTATACGGCGTATGGGACGTCGCTAGAAGGCTTCGCCGCCGAGTGGCGAATGGTTGACCTTGTCACTGTCGAAGGCGATCGAATCAGTCGCGTCGAATTTTTTGATGAGACAGATCTAGACGCAGCGCTAGCGAGGTTCGACGAACTCGAGCGGCAGACGCCGTCAATTGAAAACGCCGCGACCCGGACCTGGTCACGCGTGGCCGACGCGTTCAACCGCCGCGACGTGGACGGGCTCCTTGCGCTCGCCAGCGCGGAGAGTCGTTATGAGGATCGGCGAAAAGGCTTGCGCGACATAATTGAAGCTCCATCATGGCGGAAGGCCCTCGTTGTCGTGATCCAGACAGTACCCAGCAGCTGGCGGATGGAGGTCGAGCCCATCGCCATCAGGGGGTCTCGCCTATCGCTGACCCGTGGGTGTTATCGCGACGTTGACGATGCCGATCGACCGATCGCCGTTGAGCTCTTGCACGTCATCGAACTCGATGACGCCGATCTGATGCGCGACATCGTGAGCTTCGATCCCGACGACCTCGACGACGCCAACGCCGAACTCACGGCCCGATGGATTGCGTCGGGGGAGGTTGCCTATCCGGAGCTCCTCGAAGCGGTGGACCGGATCAACGCCGCGATCAACCGCCACGAATGGGACTCGGTCGCAAAGCATTTCGAAGGCGCAGATTACGTCGATCACCGACAGCTGGGGCATGCGGTCAATGGCACGATCGCCGACTGGCTGTCATCGCTGCAGACGACTGGATCGCTGGCACCTAACTTTTGGGTCGAGCTTGCCGAGATCTTGGCGCGTTGTGCGATAGGCATCGTGGGTCGCATGGCGCTGAAGGGCACCTCGACCGATGGTGCCGCGATCGAGGTTTCGTTCGTCGTGATCGTCGTTCTCCGCAGTGAGCGTGTCACCCGGCTCGAAGTGTTCGACGACGATCAACGCGATTTGGCCCTCGCCCGGTTACAGGAACTCAACCAACCGGTCTGATCCATAGGCGGTTATCCCAGGGATCGTAGGCTGTGGCACATGACCGAGGGCCGACTGCTACTGGGCGCCACGCCGCTGGGTCAGCCGTCCGATGCGTCCCCGCGGCTGATCGCGGCGCTGGCCACGGTGGACATCGTCGCCGCGGAGGACACCCGCCGACTGCGGACCCTGGCCAAGGCGCTCGATGTGGTGATCGGCGGAAAGGTGGTCAGCCTCTTCGACCACAACGAAGCGGCCCGGGTGCCCGCCCTGGTCGAGCAGATCAGCGGCGGCGCCACCACGCTGGTGGTCAGCGACGCGGGAATGCCGTTGATCAGCGATCCCGGTCATCGACTGGTGGCGGCATGCGTGGAGGCCGGCCTGCTGGTGCAGTGCCTGCCCGGCCCGTCGGCGGTGACGACCGCGCTGGCAGTGTCCGGGCTGCCGTCGGAGAGGTTCTGCTTCGAGGGCTTCGCCCCACGTAAACAGGGTGCGCGTCGCAGCTGGCTGGCGTCGCTGGCGGCCGAGCAGCGCACGGCGGTCTTCTTCGAGTCGCCGCGGCGCCTGCACGCCTGCCTGGTCGACGCGGTCCGGGAACTCGGCGGAGCGCGGCGGGCAGCGGTGTGCCGCGAGCTGACCAAGGTGCACGAGGAAGTGGTGCGTGGATCGCTGGACGAGCTGGCCGCCTGGGCCGCCGACGGCGTGCTCGGCGAGATCACCGTCGTTCTGGCCGGCGCGGTATTGCAGGTCGATCTGCCCACGTTGGTGGCTCAGGCGAGCGCGTTGGTCGACGACGGAATGGGCGTCAAAGATGCGTGTGCACAGGTGATTTCCGCGGCGCCGGGCGCGTCGTCACGGCGTGAGCTCTACGACGCGGTGCTGCGAGCCCGCGGCTGAGGCGACGCCCGCCCCGATGATCGGGGCGGCCTTATGTAGGCATTCCTCCCACTCGGCATCGACGTCGGAGTCGGCGGTGATCCCGCCGCCGGAACCTAGTACGGCATTGCCCATCCCGTCGAATTCCACCGTGCGAATCGCGACGTTCAATTCGCAACCCGCCACCGGCGACGCCAAACCGACCGTGCCGCAATAGACTCCGCGCCTGAATTGCTCCCACTGCGAAATGAGTTCTCGGGCGCGCAGTTTGGGGGTTCCGGTGATGGACGCGGGCGGAAAGGTGGCGTCCAGCATTGCCGTGGTGGGCAACTCGATCGGCACCTGCGCTGACACCGTCGACACCAGATGCCACACACCCGGCGCGGGCCGCACCACGAGCAGTTCGGGCACCGTGACCGAACCGGTGACCGCAACCCGGCCCAGGTCGTTGCGAACCAGGTCGACGATCATCACGTTTTCCGCGACGTCCTTGCTCGACGCGCGCAGCGCCGACGGGGGAGCGTAGAGCGGCAGCGTGCCCTTGATCGGGCTCGATGTCACCAAATCGCCACGGCGACAAAGGAACAGCTCCGGTGACAACGACGCGACCGCGCCCCAGTCGCCGGCCAGGTAGGCCGCTCGGGCCGGCGCGGTGCGGGCCACACCGTCGAGGAAGAAGTCCAATGGATCCCCGACGATCGTGCCGGTGAACTGGGTGCACACACACGCCTGATAGACCTCGCCGGCGCGGATGGCCTCCAGGCAAGCCAGTACTCCGGCGCGATGTGCCTGCCGGTCGGCGGCGTCCCAGTCGATCCGGTAGGCCCGCGCCGGCGATGGGGCCGTGAGTGCTTCGGCCAGCCATGCGGGCATCAGGGCGCCGGACAGGCTCTCGTACCACCACTGCCGGTCGCGGTCGCAGCGCAGCACGCAGTCCGTCCAGCCGCCGGCGGCCTCGGGCACTCGGGGAGGCTGCCCGTTGGAACCCGGATCCGGATAGGACAGGTAGCCGATCCAACCCCCGCCGATCGTGGTGCTGTGCGAGCCCGGCCGCACGTCGAATGCGTCAGCCGCATCGACAGGGCCGATCGGCACACTCGGGGCGATCACGGCCAGCGCGCCGAACCACTGCCCGGTCAGCGCGGCCGGCGCCGGCAGATCCAGCCGATTTGCGGCGTCGCCGATGGCGCGCAGCACCTCATGGGGGCTGCCCAGATCGCCGAGCCGGTCGATTCGCACGCCCCTAGCTTGGCAGAAAAGTCAGCTGCGGCTGATTTTGCGTGCGGTCGTGACGGCGACCAGCTTGTCGGGATTGCGCATCGCGTAGAAGTTGGTGATCTTGCCGTCGACGATCTCGACGGTGAAAACGCCTTCCAACTGGTCGCCGGCGTAGAGCAGTACGGCTGGGGCGGAGTTGCAGACGACCATCTCCGCGCGAACGTCGGGCACCTGCATGCCGCGGCTGATCAGCCCGACGACCGCCCGGGCGACCTTGTCGGCTCCGATCACCGGACGGCGCGCCGCGCTGGCCTTGCCGTCGCTGTCGGCCGTCCACACCACGTCTGGGGCCAGCATTGACATCACCTTCTGCACGTCGCCGCCGGCCGCGGCCGCCATGAACTCCGCGGCGATGCGGGTGTTCTGCTCGGGGTCGACCGGGGCGAAGCGCTTGCGCCTGGCCTGCACATGCTCGCGGGCCCGGTGCGCGATCTGCCGCACCGCGGGTACCGATTTGCTTACCGCCGAGGCGATTTCCTCGTACTCGAAGCCGAACACCTCGCGCAGCACGAACACCGCGCGCTCGTCGGGGCCGAGGGTCTCCAGCAGTACCAACATCGCCATCGAAACCGATTCGGCCAGAAGTACATCGGCTGACGGATCCTGCTCGTCGAGCAGTAGCGGCTCGGGCAGCCATGGCCCGACGTAGTCCTCCCGGCGCCGGGCACCCGCCCGCAGCGCGTTGAGCGCCTGGCGGGTGACCAGTCGCGCCAGATACGACTTGGTGTCATGCACGCCGTCGAGATCGACCTGCGCCCAGCGCAGATAGCTGTCCTGCAGGACGTCGTCGGATTCGGTTGTCGAGCCGAGGATTTCGTAGGCGATGGTGAACAGCAGCGGCCGCAGCAGCATGAACCGTTCGGCATGGTCGTCGGAGGCGGTCACGGCACCGGGACCGCCTCGGCTGCCAACCGCTGTGCCCGCTTGCCACCCTTGAGCCAGCGGTACCAGCCGGGCTTGGCGGCCTCCTTGCGAAGACCCCACACCGTGCCCTTGCAGACCGCTTCCTTGATGGACGCGGCGGCGCGGCCCCCGATGATCAAGTTCAGCGGGGTGTCGTCGGGGCGGGCGAGCTGGACGGTCGCGTACGTGCGGCCGATGCTGATGCACTGCCCGGTGAACGCCTGGTTGATTGCCGCGGCCGGGGCGCCGGCGATCCGGCTGAGCACCGTGTTGGCGGCCTGCGCGCCGAGCGGGATCGCGGCCTGGCAGCTCATTCGCAGCGGCTGACCCGACGGCGCGGCTGCGTCACCGGCCGCCACGATGCGGCGATTGTCCACGCTGGTCAGTGTCTCATCGGTGAGCAGTCGGCCGAGCCGATCGGTGCGAAGTCCGCTTCGGGCGGCCAGCTCTGGCACACCGAATCCTGCGGTCCAGACCGTCACCGCGCTGCGCAGCACCGCGCCGTCGTCGAGCAGCACTCCGTCGGGGCGGACCGCGTCGACCCTCGCGGCCTCGAGCACGTCCACACCGAGGCGGTGTAACCACTTGGCCACCGAACGACGGCCCGGTCCGCTCAGTGACGGACCCAGTGTTCCGCCGCAAACCAGGCTCACCCGCCGACCCTGCTCGGCCAGCTCGGAGGCAGTTTCGATGCCGGTCAACCCGGCGCCGACGACGGTGACCGGCGCGTCGGGGTGCAGCTCGTCGAGCGCGTCGCGAAGCCGTTCTGCTTGCTCGAATTCGGCTATCGGATAGGCGAATTCGGTTGCACCCGGCACCGCGGACGGGACGACGCCGGTGCTACCGACCGCGTAGATGAGGTAGTCGTAGTCCAGCACGGTGCCGGACGTGAGCTCGACGGTCCTGTCATTGATCCGCTCGGCGTTGTCGACGACCAGGCGGACACCCTCGCCGAGCAGGGTCCCGTAGTCGACCGCGGCGGTGCCGCTGCCGGCGACCATCTGGTGCAGTCGGATTCGCTCGACGAACACCGGCCGGGGGTTCACCACGGTGATGTCGACGTCGGCGTTGAGCCGCAGATGGTTGGCGGCCAGTGTGCCGGCGTATCCGCCGCCGATCACGACGATGTGAGTGCGCTGGGCGGTCATGAGGGTCTCCTGTTCTGGTGGGGTGTTGCCCTCAAGACACCGCAGAGCCCGATGATGTGACTATGTGTGACCAGGCTCACGCCGTCGCGCACACGTCGTCGACCAGGATGTCGATGCGGGCGTCGTGGTACTCCGGGCGCAACCGCCGGCCGCGGTCCAGGGTGACCAGTCCGTGCAGGGCGGCCCAGAACACCTCGGCCAGGGTGTCGGGATCGCGTGCGCCCGCGACCATGTCGACCGCTGCCCGCAGCTCGTTGAAGGCGGCGTTCAGCTCGGCCGGCGTGTCGTCGGCGGCGAAGGGCACCGTGGTCGCCCGGACGAACATTGCGTCGAACAGTGCAGGGTTATCGCGGGCAAATCCGATGAACGCGTAGGCAACTCGCGCAACGGCGTCCCGGCCGTCGACGGCTTCACGGCGGGCCGCGGCGAGTGTCTGGCCGAGTTCGCCGAACCCCTGAACGGCGACCGACGCGACGATGCCCTCCATGCCGGCGAAGTGCTTGTAGAGCACGGGCTGGCTGTATTCGATCTCGGCGGACAACCGGCGGGTGGTGACGGCGTCCCAGCCTTCGTCTTCGGCGAGCTTGCGGGCGGTGCCGGTGATCAGCCGGCGGCGGGCGGCTCGTTCGCGTGCCCGGCGGTCCTCGATGGCCATGCCATTCATGTTAGCGCCGATATAAAAACTAGCGGCGCTATTGACACATATCGAAGGGGGGGTTAGCGTCGCTAGCACCTGGACGAGGAGTGCTTCATGATTGCCAAGTTGTTCGCCGTGATCGCGGTGTTGGGCACTGCAGTGGTCTACGGCACCGACGTGTTCTGCGCGATGGTGCAACGGCCTGCGCTGGCTCGCGTCAATGACCGGGCACTGCTCGCGGTGATGGGCAACGTCCATCGCTACGGCGACCGGCGGATGCCGGTGCCGGGCGTGCTCGGCATGGTCGCCGCGGCCATCGGTGCGGCACTCGCCGCGGCGTCCGGTCACTGGGCGCAAGCCGGCGCGGCGGGTTTAGCCGTCGGAATACTCGTCGTGTGGCTGGTGATCTACCTGCGGGTGAGCGCACCGATCAACCGCCGGCTCACCGCCGCGACCGATCAATCGGAACCGTTGATCGATGCCCGCTCGTTGCAAGGAAGTTGGGACGCCGTCATCACGGCTCGGGCGGTCCTACAAGGTGCGGCGGTCACGGCGTTGTGCGTGACGCTGCTGATATGAAAGGTCAAGAAATGGTCAATGTCACGCGGCTCATCATGCGAGCGGCTCCGCTGTTTAACGCGCCGGTCGCGGCGATCGCGGCGTCGCCCCGTTTCGGGACGCTCCTGCGGCGCAACGTCACCCTGATCACCTACACGGGGCGACGGTCCGGGCGGACCTTCAGCATCCCGGTGTCCTACCACCGTCGCGGCGATGAGATCGAGGTTGGCGCGAACCTGCCCGACGCCAAGACCTGGTGGCGCAACTTCCTCGGCGAGGGCGGTCCGGTGACACTGACGCTGGATGACGCCGAGCGCGCCGGACACGCGGTGGCGCACCGGGATGCCAACGGACGGGTCACTGTCCGTATTCGCTTGACTGTCTGACGAACTCAGTCCACCTGGTAGCGCGGAAAGACGCCGGTGGGTGCCGGCAGTGAGGTACCGGGCTCGAGCCGGGTCGCGATGGCGGCGAAGCTGCGTTGCTCCGGCGCCTGGCCGAGCAGGTCCAGTAGCTTGCCCGACGATTCCGGCATCACCGGCGCAACCAGCAGCGCCGCAATCCGCACCGCTTCGCACGTCGTGTAGAGCACGGTCGAAAAGCGCGTCTGGTCTGCCTCGGAATCGCTCTTGCGTAACACCCACGGCTCTTGGGCCGAGAAGTACCTGTTCGCCGCGCCGAGCATCAGCCAGATCGCTTCCAGTGCCAAATGCATTGCCTGGTTGTCGAATTCGGCACGCACCCGCTCGAGCAGACCGTCGGCGATGGTGAGCAGCTCAGTGTCGTCGGCGGTGAATTCGCCGGGCGTCGGAACAACGCCGTCGAGATTCTTGGCGATCATCGACAGCGATCGCTGGGCCAGGTTGCCGAGCTCGTTGGCCAGGTCGGAGTTGATCCGAGTGATGATCGCGTCTTCGCTGTAGCTGCCATCCTGACCGAATGGGACCTCCCGCAGCAGGAAGTACCGCAGCTGGTCGACGCCGAACGTGTCGATCAGGGTGTTGGGGTCGACGATGTTGCCGACCGACTTGCTCATCTTCTCGCCCTTGTTGAGCAGAAAACCGTGCGCGAAAACCCGTTTGGGCAAGTCGATTCCGGCTGACATCAGAAAAGCGGGCCAGTAGACGGTGTGGAATCGGATGATGTCCTTGCCGATCATGTGCAGATCGGCGGGCCAATAGCGTTGAAACAGTTCAGATTCGGTGTCCGGGTAGCCGACTCCGGTCAGGTAGTTGGTCAGCGCGTCGACCCAGACGTACATCACGTGGTCGGGATGTTCTGGAACCTTCACGCCCCAGTCGAACGATGTGCGCGAGATGGACAGGTCCCGCAAACCGCCGGACACGAAGCTGACCACCTCGTTGCGCCGCACCTCCGGGGCGATGAAGTCCGGGTGGGTGTCGTAGTGCGCCAACAACTTCTCGGCGTACGCCGAGAGGCGGAAGAAGTAGGTCTGCTCCTCGGTCCAGGTCACCGGGGTGCCGGTTTCGACGGCGATCCTGGCGCCGTCGACCAGCGCGGTCTCCGACTCGACGAAGAACCGTTCGTCGCGCACCGAGTACCAACCCGAGTAGGAGTCGAGGTAGATGTCGCCGGCGGCCTGCATCCGCCGCCAGATCTCCTTGGACGCCTCGTGGTGATCGGCGTCGGTGGTTCGGATGAACCGGTCGAAGGAGATGTTCAGTTTTTTCTGTAGGCGCTGGAACACGTCGGAGTTTCGCCGGGCCAGCTCGGTGGTCGGGATGCCTTCCGCCGCCGCCGTCTCGACCATCTTGAGCCCGTGCTCGTCGGTGCCGGTCAAAAAGCGGACGTCGAAGCCGTCGAGCCGCTTGAACCGGGCGATCGCGTCGGTCGCGATGTACTCGTAGGCGTGCCCGACGTGTGGGTCGCCATTCGGGTACGTAATAGCGGTGGTGACGTAGTACGGCTTCATCAAGATGCACCTTATGGTGTGCGCGTGGGTTCCAAACGTCCGCCGCCGCCCGCTCCGCCGCGGCTGAGCCCACTGATCGACGCGCACACCCATCTCGACGCCTGCGGCGCGCACGACGCCGACGAGGTGCACGCGATCGTGGATCGCGCGGCCGCGGTCGGCGTGACGGCGGTGATCACCATCGCCGACGACCTGGCTTCGGCGCGCTGGGCCACCCAGGCCGCCGAGTGGGATGCCCGCGTCTACGCGGCAGTGGCATTGCACCCGACCCGGGCCGACGCGCTGACCGACGACGCCCGCACTGAAATCGAGCGGCTGGCGGCGCACCCGCGGGTGGTGTCGATCGGAGAAACCGGCATGGACCTGTACTGGCCGGGCAAACTCGACGGCTGCGCCGAACCGGCGGTGCAGCGGGAGGCTTTCGCCTGGCACATCGACCTCGCCAAACGAACCGGGAAACCGCTGATGATCCACAACCGGGACGCCGACGCCGAGGTGCTCGACGTGCTGCGGGCCGAAGGTGCCCCGGAAACCGTGATCTTCCACTGCTTCTCGTCGGGTGCGGCGTTGGCGCGGGCCTGCGCCGACGCCGGATGGCTGGTCAGCCTCTCCGGGACGGTGAGCTTCCGCAACGCCCGCGACCTGCGCGAGGCCGTCCCGCTGGTGCCGACCGCGCAACTGCTGGTGGAGACCGACGCGCCGTTTCTGACCCCCCACCCGTACCGTGGCGCGCCGAACGAGCCCTACTGCCTGCCCTACACCGCGCGGGCGCTGGCGGAGCTCCTCGGGCTGCCCGCGGAGGAGTTGGCCGAGATCACCACCGGCAACGCGCGGCGGGCTTACCGGCTGCCGCAGCAGGATTAAAACTCCGTTAAGGTGACCGGGTCCGAGTTGCTCTAACCAAGCCATTTCGTTACCGTCTTGTTATCGAACGGTGGGGGCCCTCGTTGGGCCCCCTTATTTGTTGCTCATGTTGCCTTTGAGGTCGGGATACTCGCGCGTTGAATGTGATTACGAAACTCCATCAGGCTCCTTCCCCGGCTCTGCGCTTTCTTGTTGCGGGCCTTCTGCTGGTCTTGGCGTTCGCCGGCGCCTTCGCGGTGGCCGACTACAAGACCGTGACGCTGAGCGTCGACGGCACCGCCATGACCGTGACCACGATGAAGGCGCGGGTGATCGACATCATCAAGGAGAACGGGTTCAAGGTCAGCGATCGCGACGACCTGTACCCGGCCGCCGGCGAGCGGGTTCATAACGCCGCCAACATCGTGCTGCGGCGCAGCCGCCCGCTGCAGATCTCGCTGGACGGCCAGAACACCAAGCAGGTGTGGACCACGGCCTCCACGGTCGACGAGGCACTGGCTCAGCTGGCCATGACCGACACCGCGCCGGCTGCGGCCTCGCGTGGCAGCCGCGTCCCGCTGGCGGGCATGGCGCTACCGGTGGTCAGCGCCAAGACCGTCGAACTCGACGACGGCGGCGCGGTGCACAACGTCCATCTGGCCGCAGCCCGGGTCGGCGAACTGCTGGCCGGCCTCGGGGTGCCGCTGGAACAGAGTGACCAGGTCTCGCCCGGCGCTGCCGCGCCGGTGATCGACGGTATGCACATCCAGGTGATCCGCAACAGGATTGAGAAGATCACCGAGCGGGTTCCGCTGGACCCGCCGCGGCGCCGGATCGAAGACCCGCAGCTGAACATGAGCAAAGAGATCGTCGAGGAAAAGGGCGCCGCGGGCAGCCAGGACATGACCTACGCGGTGTCCAAGGTCAACGGCATCGAGACCGGTCGCCTGCCGGTGGCCAGTCACGTCATCACGCCTGCCCACGAGGCCATCGTGCGGGTCGGCACCAAGCCGGGCACTGCCGTCCCGGCCGTCGCCAACGGCGAGATCTGGGATGCCATTTCGCGCTGCGAGGCCGGCGGCAACTGGGCGATCAACACCGGAAACGGCTACTACGGCGGCGTGCAGTTCGACCAGAACACCTGGGAGCGCAGCGGCGGCTTGCGGTTTGCCCCGCGCGCCGACCTGGCCAGCCGGGAAGAGCAGATCGCCGTCGCGCAGGTGACGCAGAGTCGTCAGGGCTGGGGAGCATGGCCGGTCTGCAGCGGAAGAGCGGGTGCCCGCTGACCATTCAGTTACTTGGCCGAACCGAAATCCGAAGGTTGGCCAAAGAACTCGAACTCCGTCCGCGTAAATCCCTGGGGCAGAACTTTGTCCATGACGCCAACACTGTGCGCCGGATCGTCAGCGCGTCCGGCGTCAACCGCAACGATCACGTGCTCGAAGTCGGGCCCGGTCTCGGGTCGCTGACCCTTGCACTGCTGGACCGGGGTTGCACGGTGAGCGCCGTTGAGATCGACCCGGTGCTGGCCGAACGGCTGCCGCAGACGGTGTCCGAGCATTCGCACAGTGAGAGTCAGCGGCTGACGGTGATCAACCGCGACGTGCTGTCCATCGGCCCCGGCGACCTCGCTTCCGCGCCGACGGCGGTGGTGGCGAATCTGCCGTACAACGTCGCCGTCCCGGCCATTCTGCATCTGCTTGCCGAATTCCCCACGCTCCGAACGGTAATGGTGATGGTGCAGGCAGAGGTCGCAGAACGCCTCGCCGCCGAACCGGGCGGCAAGGAGTACGGCGTGCCGAGCGTCAAAGTCCGTTTCCACGGGCAGGTTCGCCGGCACGGCACGGTGTCGCCGACTGTTTTCTGGCCGATCCCGCGGGTCTACTCGGGGCTGGTGCGCATCGAGCGACACGACAACCCGCCCTGGCCGACCGACGCGAAGTTCCGCCAGAACGTGTTCAGGCTCATCGACACCGCATTTGCCCAGCGGCGCAAGACATCTCGCAACGCCTTCGTGGAGTGGGCCGGTTCGGGCAACGAATCGGCGAGCCGCCTGCTGGCCGCGAGCATCGACCCGGCGCGTCGAGGCGAGACGCTGACCGTCGACGAGTTCGTCCGGCTCTACCAACGCTCGGGGGAAACCGGCGACGCCGTCCCCGCCGAGGTCAAGCTGCAGCGGCACGCGTCCGCGAGCTGATCGGCGGGCGATAGTCTCGTTCGGTGCCGATGGATCCGAGCATCGCAGCTCAGTGGGTGCCCACTGGCTCCGTGACGGTCCGCGCGCCCGGAAAAATCAACCTTTATCTGGCCGTCGGAGATCTCCAGGAGACCGGCTATCACGAGCTGACGACGGTGTTTCACGCCGTTTCGCTGGTAGACGAGGTGACGGTCCGCAACGCCGATGTGCTCTCGCTGGAGATCACCGGCGAGGGTGCCGACCAGCTTCCCCTCGACGAGCGCAATCTGGCCTGGCAGGCCGCCGAACTGATGGCCGAGCACGTCGGCCGGGCGCCGGACGTGTCGATCATCGATCGACAAGAGCATTCCGGTGGCCGGTGGAATGGCGCGGTGGCAGCGCGGATGCCGCCGCCGTGCTGGTCGCGCTGAACTCGCTGTGGGAACTCGGCGTGCCCCGCCGCGATCTGCACACCCTGGCTGCGAAGCTGGGCAGCGATGTGCCGTTTGCCTTGCACGGCGGTACCGCGCTGGGCACCGGTCGCGGCGAAGAGCTCGCAACGGTATTGGCCCGCAACACTTTTCACTGGGTGCTCGCATTCGCCGAGGGCGGGCTGTCGACCCCGAAGGTTTTCCGCGAGCTGGATCGGCTGCGTGAGGTCGGCGAACCGCCGCGTCTCGACGAGGCCGAGCCGGTGCTGGCCGCCCTGGCGGCCGGCGATCCGGAGCAGTTGGCGCCGCTGCTGGGCAACGAACTGCAGGCGGCCGCGCTGAGCCTGAGCTCGCCCCTGCGCCGGGTGCTGCGGGCCGGCGTGGAGGCCGGCGCGCTGGCCGGCATGGTGTCGGGATCCGGGCCGACGTGCGCGTTTTTGTGCCAGTCAGCGTCCTCGGCCGTCGATGTGGGGATCGAGCTCACCGGGGCCGGCGTCTGTCGGACCGTGCGGGTCGCCAGCGGTCCCGTGCACGGCGCGCGGGTGGTGCCCACGCCTGCCGCCGGCGACTGAATGACCGCATCCGGCAAGGATGCGTAGAAATCCGCCGATTTCCCCACACAGTTTGGCAGTTACTTAAGAGGAGTTTAAGATATGCGGCGGTGATGATTTCCAGTCAAGCAACGAGCCTGGTTTCTTCGCCCGCCGTCTCCCTCGGCGGGCGTGCCATCGACCATGTCGCAACGTTGCGGCCGGTTATCGCGTCACCACCGATTCGAGATGAAATCGCTGCCCAATTGTGGGCGCGCGGCTATCCCAATGTGTGCTTGAGCAGGAGCAACATTAAGGGCTGGGCGATGGCGCCGGAACCGAGGAGGCAATCGTGAGCAGGTTTACCGACAACATGTTCCGCAACGCTCGCCAGAGTTCGCGGGGCATGGTCACCGGCGAGCCCCACGAGCCCATTCGGCACACCTGGCTCGAGGTCCACGAGCGCGCGCGCCGCATCGCCGGCGGGCTGGCCGCCGCGGGTGTCGGGCACGGTGACGCCGTCGGCGTGCTGGCCGGGTTCCCGGTGGAAATCGCACCGACCGCGCAGGCCCTGTGGATGCGTGGCGCCAGCCTGACGATGCTGCACCAGCCGACCCCGCGCACCGACCTCGCCGTCTGGGCCGAGGACACCATGAACGTGATCGCGATGATCGAGGCGAACGCCGTCATCGTCTCCGAGCCGTTCCTCGTCGCCGTTCCGGTGCTCGAGGAAAAGGGGATCAAGGTCCTCAAGATCGGCGACCTGCTCGAGGGCGAGCCGATCGATCCGCTCGAGACCGACGAAGACGACCTCGCGTTGATGCAGCTGACGTCCGGATCTACTGGGTCTCCTAAGGCAGTCCAGATCACGCACCGCAACATCTACTCCAACGCCGAGGCCATGTTCATCGGTGCCGAGTACGACGTCGCCAAGGACGTCATGGTCAGCTGGCTGCCCTGCTTCCACGACATGGGCATGGTCGGCTTCCTGACCATCCCGATGTACTTCGGCGCCGAGCTGGTCAAGGTCACGCCGATGGACTTCCTGCGCGACACGTTGCTGTGGGCCAAGCTGATCGACAAGTACAAGGGCACCATGACCGCGGCGCCCAACTTCGCCTACGCGCTGTTCGCCAAGCGGCTGCGCAAGCAGGCCGAGCCGGGCCAGTACGACCTGTCGACGCTACGGTTCGCGCTGTCCGGTGCCGAGCCCGTCGACCCCGCCGACGTCGAGGACCTGCTGGATGCGGGCAAGGCCTTCGGGCTGAAGCCGTCGGCGATCCTGCCCGCGTATGGCATGGCGGAGACCACGCTGGCGGTGTCGTTCTCGGAGTGCAACGCCGGGCTGGTCGTCGACGAGGTCGATGCCGATCTGCTGGCCGCGCTGCGCCGCGCCGTACCGGCCACCAAGGGCAACACCCGGCGGCTGGCCTCGCTCGGTCCGCTGCTGAAGGACCTCGAGGCCCGCGTCGTCGACGAGAACGGTGCCGTGATGCCCGCCCGCGGCGTCGGCGTCATCGAACTGCGCGGCGAATGCGTGACGCCCGGCTACATCACCATGGGCGGTTTCCTGCCCGCCCAGGACGAGCACGGCTGGTACGACACCGGCGACCTGGGTTACCAGATGGACAACGGCCACGTGGTGGTCTGCGGCCGCGTCAAGGACGTCATCATCATGGCCGGGCGCAACATCTACCCGACCGACATCGAGCGCGCTGCCGGCCGCGTCGAAGGGGTGCGCATCGGCTGCGCGGTCGCGGTCCGCCTCGACGCCGGGCACTCGCGCGAAACCTTCGCCGTCGCTGTGGAGTCCAACTCCTGGCAGGACCCGGTCGAGGTACGCCGCATCGAGCACCAGGTCGCCCATGAGGTCGTCACCGAGGTCGATGTGCGCCCGCGCAACGTCGTGGTGCTCGGCCCCGGCAGCATCCCGAAGACGTCGTCGGGCAAGCTGCGCCGGGCGAACTCGGTGACGCTGGTCACCTGACCACCGGGCGATGATGCGCGCTGTGAAAACAGCGCGAGGAGAAGCCGGTCAATGCAACCCGGCCAGCTGCTTCTGCTCGTAAAGCCGTGCCCACTCCTTGCGCGGCCGTATTGACACGTCGACGTCGGCACCCTTGGCGCGCAACGCTTTCACCGTCGCCTGCTCGCGCGCTGTGCGGGCGAAAGGGTCCCAGTCGAAAAACCGGCAGGAGTTCTGCCAGGTGATCTTGTTGATGTCGCTGTCGTCGGCCCCAGCGTCAGTCAGCTCGGCCATCACCTGCTCGGGGGCGTCCGGCCAGAAGCAGTCGGAATGCGGGTAGTCGCACTCCCAGGCGATGATGTCGATGCCGATCTCGTGGCGTAGCTTCAGCGACGTCTTGTCGGTGACGTAGCAGGCCAGTGAGTGTTCACGGAACACGTCGCTGGGCAGTTGAGAGCCGAAGTCGCGGCGCAGCCATTTCTGGTTGGTGTAGTGCCGGTCGCTGCGATCGAGATAGAAAGGGATCCAACCGATTCCGCCTTCGGAGAAGGCGAATTTCAGATCCGGGTACTTGCGCATCGCCGGCCCCCACAGCAGGTCCTGTGCACACATCGCCGAGACCTGGGTGGCCAGGATGATCAGATTGTCGATCGGCGCGTCGGGTGCCATGCTGATCGCCCCGAAGCCGGTGCCGATGTGCAGGCACATCACCACGTTCTCCTCACTCAAGGTGCGGAAAACCGGGCCCCAGTAGTCGTCGTCGTGATAGCTCGGAAGTCCTTCCAGATGTGGCAGTTCCGGCATCGTCACCGCGCGACAGCCCTTGGCCGCCACCCGGCGGATCTCGGCGCACATCCCCTCCGGAGTCCACGTCGGCAGGATTGCGATCGGAATGAACCGGTCGGGGTAGGAGCCGGCCCAGTCGTCGATGTGCCAGTCGTTGTACGCCGACACCATCACCAGCGTGATGTCTTCGCGCGTCATGTTGAGGTGACGCGCGGAGAAGCCGGTGAACGTCGGGAAGCACATCGACGCCAGAATGCCGTTGCGGTTCATGTCGCGGACGCGCTCGTGCACGTCGTAGACGCCGGGACGCATCTCCGCAAAGCCCGCCGGGTCGCGGCCCCACTCTTCGGCCGGCCAGGACACCACGGCGTTGAGACCGCTGACGCCCTGCGGCCGGCCCTGATACATCCACTGGTCGACGCCCTGAGCGTCGGTGACCACGATCGGCGCCTCGTCCCTGTACTTGGCCGGTACGTGTCGCAGGAACATGTCCGGCGGCTCCACGACGTGGTCGTCGATGCTGACCAGGATCAGGTCGTCCGTATCCATTGCGTCCATCGCTCCACTATTACCCTGGACAACGATGACCGTCTCCGCATCTTCGGCCAGACTTTTGTCTGAAACGGACAATGAATCGCCGGAATCGACCAACCTCGTCGAGTTGCGCCGTGGCGGCCGGGCCCGGGCCGGCAGCTACCTCTACGAGGGCAGTCAGTTGGTCACCGGCTGGCACTCGCACGACCTGCATCAGATTCAGTACGCGATCGGCGGCGTGGTCGAGGTCGAGACGGCCCGTGCCCACTACCTGCTACCGCCGCAGCAGGCCGCCTGGATTCCGGTCGGCCTGAAACACCAAGCCACCATGACACCCGACGTCCGCAGCGTCGCGGTGATGTTCGACCCGGCGTTGCTGCCTGCAGTCGACAGTCGGGCCCGCATTGTCATGGTGTCCCCACTGATCCGCCAGATGATGATCTACGCGCTGCGCTGGCCGATCGACCGTCCGGACAGCGACCCGGTGTCAGACGGGTTCTTTCGCGACGCTGGGCCACCTCGTGTTCGAGGCACTCGATCACGAGGCGCCGCTGAGTCTGCCGGCCGCCGACAATCCGATGGTAAGCGCCGCAATGGATTACACGAAGGCGCATTTGTCGTCGGTGACTGCCGCTGAGGTGAGTCGCGCCGTCGCGGTGTCCGAGCGGACGTTGCGGCGCCAGTTCGACGCGACCGTCGGAATGTCGTGGCGGACCTACCTGCTGCACGCGCGCATGTTGCGCGCGATGGCGTTGCTCGTCGCGCCCGGTGAGTCGGTGCAAAAGACTGCCAGCGCAGTCGGTTTCGATAGCTTGAGCGCGTTCACGCGCGCCTTCACCAAGTTCTGCGGCGAGACCCCGTCGAGCTATCGACAGCGTGCCTGCGCGAGTGTGGCGGAGTAAGCGACTACCAAGCGTGTACCCGGTTCTGGGCCGGCTCGAGGCCGAGTTCGATGAGTAGTTCGACGGCGTCGGCGGCCTGCTCGATGACCGTCGGCACCTCGGGGCGCTCGGCGGTGGTGAAGTTCTCCAACACGAACGCCGCCGGGTCTTTACGTCCGGGCGGGCGGCCGATTCCGATTCGGACCCGCTGAAAGTCCTTGGTGCCAAGCGCGTTTGCCACCGAACGCAGCCCGTTGTGTCCGCCCTCACCCCCGCCGAGTTTCAGCCGGATCTGACCGAAGTCGATGTCGAGTTCGTCGTGAATGATCACGACGTCAGCGGCGGGCACCGAGTAGAACTTAGCCAGCGGACCCACCTGGCGGCCGGACTCGTTCATGTAGCAGCGGGGCTTGGCCAGCACGATCGAATGTCCGCCGAGTCGGCCGGTGGCTATCTCTGCACCGGAACGCTTGTGCACCTTGAAGTTCGAGCCCAATCGGGCAGCGAGCCGGTCGGCGACCATGAACCCCAGGTTGTGTCGCGTTTGCGCATAGTTCGGTCCGGGGTTGCCCAGACCCACCACCAGTTGTGGGCCGGCCACGGCTTATTCGGAGTCGGACTCGGCTTCGGACGCCTCGCCGTCGCCTTCGCCCTCGGCGGCCTCGTCGGCGGCCTGGGCGCCCTCGACTGTCTCGCCGGCGCCTTCGCTCTCGAGGTCCTCTTCGGTCGGGGCGACCACCACGTTGACGACCAGGCTGTCCGGGTCGGCGATCAGGTTGACGCCCGGCGGCAGCGTGATCTGGCCGGCGGTGAACTGGGTGCCGGGCCCGGCGCCCTCGACCGACACGGTCAGCGACTGCGGGATCGACATAGCGTCGGCCTCGATCAGGATGGTGTTGGTCTCCTGGGTGACCAGGGTGCCGGGGACGGCGTCGCCCTCGATCTCGACGTTGACCTCGACGGTCACCTTCTCGCCGCGGCGGACGACCAGCAGGTCGGCGTGGGTGATGCTGCGCCGGATCGGGTGGATGTCGAGCGCCTTGGTCAGCGCGAACTGCTCCGTGCCCTCGATGTCGAGGGTGAGCACCGCGTTGGTGCCGGAGTGACGCAGAACGGCGGCGAAGTCGTGGCCGGGCAGTTCCAGGTGCTGCGGGTCTGCGCCGTGACCGTAGAGCACCGCCGGGACCCAACCGTCGCGGCGGGCCCGCCGGGACGCGCCCTTGCCGGTCTTCGTCCGTACCTTGGCGGTGAGCTGGTTCTGAGACTTAGCCATGATGTCGCTCCTGTGTGAGATACCGGGGCACGGCCAGGAGTCGCGACTATGAGTCGGTCCCCGTCGATAACGGCGGCCCCCAAAGAGCCACCCTCGCCGTGACGCCTGGTCAGGCTAGCGCATCAGCGGCTCAGAGCGGAAATTTGGTGTCCGTCAGCCGCTCGGACAGCTCCCACAACGCCCCGGCGGTCGCCTCGCGTTTGGCCAGCGGGCTGCGGCCCACCGGCTTGGTGCGCCCGAACATGCCGAACGCCGGGCCGACGAAGCTGTTGCCGGGGACATCCTGCGAAATGGCGAACAGCGTCTGCCGGGCGCCGAAGTCCGCATCGGTGGCCAACCGGTTGCCGAAGGACAACAGCGCATTGTCGAGCTTGCGGCCGGAATGCCCCTGCAGGTTGGTGTGCGAGTAACCGGGGTGGGCGGCCACTGCCCGCACCTTTGACGCCGCGGCCTGCAGCCGGCGCTGCAGCTCGCTGGTGAACAGCAGGTTGGCGAGTTTGGACTGGCCATAGGCCAGCCACGCCGAGTAGGGCCGCGACGTCCAGTTCAGGTCACGAAGTGACATGTAACCCATGTAGTGCATCAACGACGACACGGTGACCACCCGTTCGGTGACCTTGGGCAGCAGCAGATTGGTCAGCGCAAAGTGGCCGAGGTGGTTGGTGCCGATCTGGCTCTCGAACCCGTCCGCGGTGACGGCGTGCGGGACCGCCATGATGCCGGCGTTGTTCACCAGGATGTCGACGCTGTCCACCCCGTCGGCGAATTGCCGTACCGATGCCAGATCCTGCAGGTCGAGTTGGCGAACTTCGACGTCTCCGGCCATCTCCCGGGCGGCGGTTTCACCCTTGCCGGTGTTGCGCACGGCCAGGATCACCTGGGCGCCGACCCGGGCCAGCTCGCGGGCCGTCACCGCGCCCAGTCCACTGTTGGCCCCGGTGACGATGGCAGTGCGTCCGGCGAAGGAGGGTAGGTCTGCGGCGGTCCACGACGTCATGAAAACCACAGTAGTGCGGCGACAGTGCTCCTCAGGCGGTGCCGGTTACTTACTTCGCCGCGACGGTGAAGCCGCGGATGATCGTCTCGATGTCGACGGCGTCGGCGACCGCCTTGTCGGCCAAGCTGGTGACCGCGAGCTGGATCAGGTAGCGGTCCGGGTCTTCGCCGGCGCCGTGCGCGATCACGATCCGGTTGATGGTGTGTAGCCGTTGGTTGCCGAGGTTGTAGCTGCCCTCGATCATCGACGACGGGAAGCCGTGGAAGTCGGCGTTGGACGACTCGAGCTGTTTGAAGTTCTGCGGCGAGCCGGGCGTCGTCGTTGCCGTGCTTGACCAATTCCTTCGCGTCGAACTCCCCGACGAGCTTGAACACGATCAGCATGGCGTTGGGAAAGCTGTCGGCCTTGGCGATCAACTCGGTGGCGGTCGGGATGTTCGCCCGGTTGACCTTCTGCCAGCCCGGCCGGGATCGGGATCGACACGGTCAGGGCGGTCACCTGATCGGGCGCGACCGGCGTACCGGACACCCCGTTGCTTTCCAGGTATTGCGAAAAGGGCACCGGCCGCTCGGTCGGAGCGGCGCTGGTCGTCGTCGGTGTCGTCGACCAAATCGACTGGTAATCCGGGCTTTTCGGCCCGCACCCGGCGGCCGACACCGCGCAAGCCGCCAGTGTCGCGGCAACTCGCACGAGCGGCCTCACAGGATCTCGCGGACCGCGTCGACCGGACGAGCCAGCCGGGTACCTTTCGGTGTGACGACAAACGGCCGCTCGATCAGGATGGGATGTTCGGCCATCGCGTCGAGCAGTTGATCGTCACTCGCATCGGCCAGATCGAGCTCGGCGTACAGCGACTCGCGTTTGCGCACCGCGTCCCGCACATCGATGCCGGCAGCGCGGATCATCGTCACCAGCTCGGCGCGCGACGGTGGGGTTTTCAGATAATGCACCACGTCGGGCTCGATACCGAAGGCGTGCAACAACTCCAAGGTCTTGCGTGAGGTGCTGCACTTCGGGTTGTGGTAGATGACGGCTTGCATCGGCCGTGGGCCCATCTAGGCATCTCCGTCGAACAGCCCTGTGACCGAACCGTTTTCGAAGACCGCGCGGATGGTACTGGCCAGCAACGGGGCGATGGACAGCACGGTGAGTTGCGGGAACCGCTTCTCCTCACCGATCGGCAGCGTGTTCGTCACGATGACTTCACGGGCACCGCACGCCGCCAACCGCTCGGCGGCCGGGTCGGACAGCACCCCATGCGTGGCCGCGATGACGACGTCCTTGGCCCCGTCGCTGTGCAGCAGCTTCACCGCGCCCGCGATGGTGCCACCGGTGTCGATCATGTCGTCGATCAGCACGCAGGTCTTCCCGGCGACCTCGCCGACCACGCGGTTGGAGACCACCTGGTTGGGCACCCGCGGATCCCGGGTCTTGTGGATGAAGGCCAGCGGCACACCGCCCAGCGCGTCGGCCCATTTCTCGGCGATGCGCACCCGGCCGGAGTCGGGGGAGACCACCACCATGTTGCCGTCGGGGTAGTTGTCCCCGATGTAGCCGGTCAGCAGGTTCTGCCCCCGCATGTGGTCGACGGGCCCGTCGAAGAAACCCTGGATCTGATCGGTGTGCAGATCCACGGTCACGATCCGGTCGGCGCCGGCGGTCTTGAGCAGATCGGCGACCAGTCGGGCCGAAATCGGTTCGCGGCCACGGTGTTTCTTGTCTTGCCGGGCATAGGGATAGAACGGCAGGACCGCGGTGATCCGCTTGGCGCTGCCCCGTTTGAGGGCGTCGATCATGATCAGCGCTTCCATCAGCCAGTCGTTCACCGGCGCGGGGGCCGACTGCAGCACGAAGGCGTCACACCCGCGGACCGACTCGTCGAAGCGGATGAAGATCTCGCCGTTGGCGAATTCCCGCGCGGTTTGCGCGGTCACGTGGGCGTCGAGCTCCTTGGCGACTTGCTCGGCCAGCTCCGGGTGTGCGCGACCCGAGAAGAGCATCAGATTCTTGCGGTTATCGGTCCAGTCGTAGCTCACGTGCCGCCCTTACTGCTTCGGGATATGACTGCCTTACGAATGATAGGTAGCGAATCGCCGGCCCGCTGCGCCGTTGACATCAAGTCTGCTCCGCAGCGTCGTCGGCGGCGCGTGCCTGTTCTGCCGCCTGTGCAGCGGCGCTGCCGGGCCGCTTGCGCTCGACCCAGCCTTCGATGTTGCGTTGCGGGCCGCCCGAGACCGCCAGCGCACCGGGCGGAACGTCCTCGCGCACCACCGTGCCGGCTCCGGTGTAAGCGCCGTCGCCGACGTTGACCGGCGCGACGAACATGGTGTCGGAGCCGGTGCGGACGTGCGAGCCGATGGTCGTGCGCTGTTTGGTTGTGCCGTCGTAGTTGACGAAGACGCTGGATGCGCCGATATTGCTGTGCTCGCCGATGTCGGCGTCACCGACGTACGTCAGGTGCGGCACTTTGGTTCCGGTGCCGATCGTGGCGTTCTTGGTCTCGACGAAGGCGCCCAGCTTGCCCTCGGCACCCAGCACCGTGCCTGGTCGCAGGTAGCTGAACGGGCCGACCACGGCACCGTCACCGATGGCAGGCGTCGGTGCCGTGCGTCCGGACCACCGACGCGCCGTCGCCGATGGTGACGTCGGTCAGCGTGGTGTCCGGTCCGATGACGCACCGCGCGCCGACCCGGGTTCCGCCGAGCAGCTGTGTTCCGGGCTGGATGACGGTGTCGCGACCGATGCTCACGTCGATGTCGATCCAGGTCGTCGCCGGATCGATGACGGTGACGCCGGCCAACTGGTGTGCGGACACGATGCGGCGGTTGAGTTCGGCGGCCAGCTCGGCCAGCTGCACCCGGTTGTTGACGCCGGCCACCAGCGAGCTGTCGTCGACGTGGCGGGCCTGTACGACCTGTCCGTCCTGCCGGACGATCGCGATGACGTCGGTCAGATACAGCTCCTGCTGAGCGTTGTCGGCCGACAGCCGGCTCAGCGCCGACCGAAGCGCGGCGATGTCGAAGGCGTAGACGCCCGCGTTGACTTCGCGGATTTCTCGCTGAGACGGCGTCGCATCGGCCTGCTCGACGATGGCGATCACCTCGTTGTCCTGGGTACGCAGGATCCGGCCGTAGCCGGTCGGGTCGGTCAGCGTCGTGGTCAGCACGGTGACCGCGGCGGCTCCGGGAGTTGTGGCCGGTCACCAGGTCGGCCAGGGTGTCGGCGTCGAGTAGCGGGATGTCTCCGGACGTGACGACGACGACGCCGCGGAAATCGTCGGGCAGCGCGGTCAGGCCGCACAGCACCGCATGGCCGGTGCCGAGCTGTTGGTCCTGAATCGCCACGTCGACCGGGCGTCCGAGGGGTCTCGGCCAATTCACCGATGGACTGCTCGATGCGCGGGCGATCATGGCCCAGCACCACCACCAGATGCTGCGGAGCCATCTTGGCGATCGCATGCAGCGAGTGCGCCAGCATGCTGCGGCCGGCCAGGGTGTGCAGCACCTTCGGGACGTCTGACCGCATCCGGGTTCCGGCCCCGGCTGCCAGGACGAGGACCGCTGACTCTCGGTGCTTAGTCGTTCCGGCCATCCAACCCTCCCTCGCAGGTTCCCGCCACCCGTTCAGCGTGTCATTATCCGCACGCCTCCGGCAAAACAGACGCCTTGGCCGGGATTCGGCAATGAGCGCCGCGATGGACAATAATCAAGCGGTGGACCGTCGACGAACCGCGCAGGCCAGCCGATCACCCATGGAGGTGCTCAAGGAGTTGCCTGCGCTGGTGCTGCTGGAGCGGATCCCGGTCCCCACGCTGGCGGTGCTACAGGACGGCACCATCGTGTTCGCAAACTCCTCGTTTGCCGACATCCTGGGCAGAGCCGCCGACGAGGTCGTGGCACTGAAATTCCACGACATTTTCCACGGCGCACTCGAAACGGAATCAGTGCTCTCTGTAGTCGACGGCCTGGCGAACATGGTCGTCGAGCTGGAACACAAGGACGGCTCGACCGTGCGGGCGCTGATGAGCAGGTCGGCGCTGCGGCGGGCCGACGACGCGATCGCGCTGGCGACGTTCCAGGATCTGACCGAGGAACTCTGGGCCAACGAGCACTGACGGGGTCGGGGCTACTCGTCGTGATCGACGTGGCGCAACGCCTCGCGCGCCAGGAATTCGCGGTAGTAGCCCAGCGACGTCTCGGTGACGATCGCGGGGAACAGCAACTCCCACATCTGAGTCAGTCGGCGGACCAGATCGCCACCGTCACCTGACCGCTGGCCCATCATCCGGGCGCCGAACGTGGCGCCGATGATCGACTCGCTGATCATCAGGGGGTCGAGTTCTTCCCGGATGTCGCCTTCGGTTATCGCCCGGCGGGCTTCCGCTGTCATCGCCTCGATCCAGGCCGAGTAGGCCGCGTTGGCGTCGTTGTTGAACTTGCCGAACGCCAAACTCAACTGCTCGGCCGTCCGGACGACCTTGTTGGTGGCGTACAGATCCGCAGTGACAAAGGTGCCGTGCAGGATGTTCTCCAGCGCCGGTGAGAACGCGTCCGACATGGAGGCCAACTCGGAGACCACCAGGTTGGCGCCGTCCTCGATGATCGCCGACGCGAGCGACTCCATCGAATCGAAGTGATGATAGAAGGCGCCCTTGGTCATTCCCGTGCGCTCGATGATCGCGCCGCGATCGGCAGCCGCAAACCCAACCTCGGTGAACACGTCGACCGCGGCGTCGAGGATCTTTCGTCGCGTCGCCTCGGACCGAACCTGGCGGGCCATCGCCTAATACCTCCGGAGTTCCGGTTGTGCGCTCAACTTCCGGACCGTTGGTCTCGAGCTGACTCGGCGGCAAAGCCTAGCAGGCCACTGATCATGTTGAACCTGCGAACGCCGAGGTACTGGCGATCGCGATGTTCGTCCGTCGCTCGATGAACTGGCGGAAGTAGTCGAGTCGCTCGGGACGCACGAAACCGGGCAGCATCAGTGCCCACATCGTCTGGAAGTCGCGGAGAAATCGATCCGGTTCGTCCAGGTTGGAGGTCTGGCGCAGCCCCATGTACAACGACGCCAGCAGACGGCCGACGTCGGCTGGGTCGCACTCCGGCGCCACGTCGCCCTCGGCGATACCACGCTGCACGGCAACCGTGAGGTTGTCGATCCAGTTCCGGTGCAACTTGGCTTGCAGGCCCTCGATCCGGCCGATGGATTCGACCAGATGCAGCGCCGACCGCGAAATGTCCTCGCTGATGTCCCGCAGCGCCAACTGGTAGGAAAAGTCGATCAGCGTCTCCAGCCCGGACAGCTTACGCGCCAGCAGGTCGGTGATCGCCTCGTCAGATCGGGTGATCTGATCCTCGATGATCGCCAGCGCCAGCGCATGCTTGGACCGGAAGTGGAAATACATTGCGCCCTTTGTCAACTCGGCTTCGGCGAGCACGTCGTCGAGGCCGACCTGATGGTAGGGAAGTCGGGCGAATTGACCTGCGGCGGCGCGCAGGATCTGCTGGCGGGTTGTATCCGCTCGTGTGTCAGTCGTCTCGGTCATGATTTGGGCCACCTAAGAACGCTCCGCCGCGAAGCTCTTTCAACAGGCCCCTAGGTCTCGAGGCGTCATTAATCGAGCTTAGTCCAATAGCGATTTGCAGTCGCGATCGACGCGACTCGAAAGTCGCCCCTGGCCGATGCACGTGAAGGAACTGTAGCAAGACTTTGAGTCTGTTCCAAGCTGTACATGATTCAAAAAGTATGTAAAACTACCTACATGGGGATGAGCGGTCTGGCGATATTCGGCGAAGACGGCCGTAATGGGCGGTCGGGCATGCCAGATCTGCGCGCCGCGATCAGCACCGGCAGTGCCGTCGTCACACGAAGCCGCGGTTCGTAGATGTTGGGGTTCGAGTTTCGGCCGCCGGAAATCAATTCCGGGCTGATGTACACCGGGCCCGGCGCCGGGCCGATGATCTCCGCGTCCGCGGCCTGGGATGCGTTGGCGGACGATCTGTACTTGTCGGCATCTGCGTACGGGTCGGTGATCACGGACCTGATATCGACGTGGCTGGGTCCTTCTTCTACATCGATGGCCGGTGCGGCCGCCACCTACGTGTCGTGGATCGGCGCGATCGCCGCGCAGGCCGAAGAAACCGCCGCCCAGGCCAAGGCTGCGGTGGCCGCTTATGAGGCCGCGTTCGCGATGACGGTGCCGCCGACGGTGATCGCCGCCAATCGTGCCTTGCTGCTGGCGCTGGTCGCCACCAACTTCTTCGGCCAAAACACGCCGGCGATCATGGCGACCGAGGCGGACTACGTCGAGATGTGGGCGCAGGATGCCGTGGCGATGTACGGCTACGCCGGCGCATCGTCGGTCGCTTCGACCATTGCGCCGTTCGCAGCCCCGGCGGAAACCACCAACTCATCCGGAGTTGCCGGGCTGGCCGCCGCGGCGACCCAAGCTGCGGGGACGACGGCCGGCACCAGCGCACAGACCGTGTCATCGCTGAGCTCGGTAGCCATGCCCAGCGCCGTGCAGGCACTGGCGTCGGCCGCGACGTCGTCCACAACTACGACCTCGCCGCTCTCGTCCCTGGTCGTGTCGACCGCGACGTCGACGTCGACGTCGAGCACAGCACTGACGGCGGGGACGAGTCTGGCTTCGGGCACGTCCTCGTCGGCGTCGATGCTGACGTCGGCCGTCTCGATGCTCGGCTCCGCTGGGTCAACCGCGAACTCGAGCGGCGGGTTGGCTAGCGGATTCCCGATGGTCCAATCGTCACTGAACGTCGGTGCGAGTCCGGTAGCTGTCAACTTGAGCTCACCCCAGTTCACCGTGTCCGCGGCTTCGGGCCGTGCGGCGTCGCTCGGCGCTCTGTCGGTGCCCGAGGGCTGGACCTCTGCGGCTCCGGCATTCAGTCAGGTTCCTTCGGCGTTGCCGAGCGCAGGTAATTTGGGGAGGCCCCTGCCGCCGGTCGCGCCGGCTGGACAGACGGGCCCACTCGGCGGCATTCCGAGGGCGAACTCGACGAGTCGATCCAACAACAACCCGCCCGTGCCTGCCCAGCACTACTTCCGTCCGGCCGTGCTGCAGCGTCCGGTTTACACCGGATAGGCGGCGGGTCTCCGACATGCGGAAATACCTAAAGTTCATTCAAACACTTAACAACATTCGAAAAGTATGTATACTCCCAAATATGTGGATACTCGGTTTGATGGTGGTTGAGCCCTTCCATCAATCGTCGCTGCGCAACTTCGCGCCGGCGGGACTTCCGACATGATGGCCTTGACGCCGGTCAACCTCCGTTCCGTCGCTGTCATCGGTTCCCGTTGTGACGACATCGCGACCGGCGCGGGCGCGACGCTGATCGAAATCGCCCGCGACAAACCGGATCTGGTCGTGCACGCGTTGGTATTGACCGGCGGCGGGACTGAGCGGGAAGTGGAAGAGAAGAACGCGTTCGCAGCGTTATGTCCCACTGCCGATGTCCGGTTGACCGTCGCCGATCTGCCCAGCGGCGAGCTTTCGAGCCACCGGGGACGGGTGCAGAAGCTGCTGGCCGACTTTCGGCAGGACTGCGAACCGGACATGGTGTTCGGTCCGCATAGCGGCGATCATGACCACGACCGTCAGTTGCTGAATGAGTTGATTCCCACCGCATTCCGGGATCAACCGATACTCGGCTACGAGATCCTCGCGTGGGAGTCGGAACTGCCCAGTACGTCGCTCTACCTGCCGATTTCGACTGACGCGGCGCATGAGAAGGCAAGGTTGCTCACGCGGTGCTATTCGCCTCAGTCGGGAAAAGGATGGTGCGACGACGAGGCGGTTCTCGGCTTGATGCGCGTTCGTGGAGTGCAGTGTCGCGCCCGGTATGCCGAGGCCTTCACGGTCGAGAAGTCCGTGTTGGAAATCGGACCCGACCCCTCGGTGAATTAGCCCCGGCCGGAACCGGCACGACGAAGGAACAATGCTATGCGAGTGCTGGTCAACGGTGCTGACGATGACATGGAACGGCATTCTGCCGCAACACTTTTCGAAGATATCCGATTCCCGGAAGGACGGTTCGAGTGAAGTACCAACCCACCGACGTCGCCGGAGTGACGATCATCGATATCGAGCCCGACCGTGACGACCGCGGCTTCTTCTCGGACTTGTTCAGTGCTGACGAATTCGCCGAGTACGGAATCTATTTCAACGTTGCCAGGTCGAGCGTTGCCTATAACTACGCCCGAGGGACGCTACGCGGCATCCGCCGTCAGGTTGCGCCCAACGCGGTGGCCACATTGATCCGGTGCACCAGGGGTGCCATCGCCGGTGTGGCCGTCGATGTGCGTCCGGAGTCGCCCACCTATCGCAACCACGTGATGGTTCAGATGAGCGCCGACAATCGCCGCGCGCTGTTTTTGCCGCCCTATGTCGGGCACGGATTTCAAACTCTCGCTGACAACACCGAGGTTCTCTATCAAGTCAGCGATGTCTATGAAACCGCCGAGGAGCAGGGATTCCGCTGGAACGAACCTGAATTCGGTATCGAGTGGCCGTTGGCGGTCAGCGTCATCTCCGACAAAGACTCCAACTGGCCACTGCTGGCATCGGTCCGGAGTGTGGCGCCGATCGTCAGCAAGCTGCAGGCTCGACCCGCCACGTACGAGCGCGTCACCAGGCCGGCATGACGGTCGCAGGCCTAAAGATCACGAGCCGCCAGCTCTGTTCGACTGGTGGTCAGAAAGGAAACAGGCCCCGCCAACTCCTCGACAGTGGCCTCGCTGCCCTCAAAGCAGCTGAGTGCGTGATTCGCGAGTTGGACTGGGCCTCCCAGAAACGTCCGGGCCGCGGTGTGCCCCCGCCGCGGTCCGGGCCTCATCCACCCGGTGCGCAATGACGCGCGACCCGGCGGACGCTGCGCCAACTGCGTTGGCTCACTTGCATTGTCGCCTGTGCGATTCAGAGCGGCTGCGGAGCGTGCTAGATCTCGGCGCAACCCCGCCGTGCAGTAAATTCCTCACGCCCGGAGAACTCGATCTGGCTGAACCGACATTCCCACTGCACCTGCGGCTGTGTGAGAACTGTCTGTTGCTGCAGATACCTGCCTTGGTGTGGTCAACTGCCGTCGACGCCGAAAACCCGTATTTTTCTTCGTTTTCGGACTCCTGGGCAGAGCATGCGCAGACCTTCGTCGGCGATACGGTCAAGCGGCTGCGGCTTTCGGCCGACTCCTTCGTGGTGGAGGTTGCCAGCAACGATGGCTACCTGCTGCGCCATGTCGCTGCGGCGGGGATACCCTGCCTGGGAATCGAGCCGTCGGTGAATGTTGGCGTCATTGCCCGAGATCGTGGTGTGCCGACCGTCACGGCCTTTTTGAGCGAGACGCTGGCGCGCGAACTACGCAGCGAATACGGGCCGGCCGATTTGGTCGTCGCGAATAATGTGTACTCGCGCATATCGGATCTGCGAGGGTTCACCCGGTCCCTGCGTGCGTTGCTCGCCGACGACGGCTGGCTTAGCATCGAGGTGCGTCATGCGTTAAAGCTGGTGAGCAACAGCCAGTTTGACACGATCGACCATGACCATGTGCAGTACTTCACGCTGCTCTCGGCAACTCGTGCCCTGGCCACCGCGGGATTCAACGTCGTCGACGCGGAGCTCTTGCCCACTCACGGCGGCTCACTTCGCATCTGGGCTCGCCCAGCGCGAGTCGCCGCGCCGCCCAGTGATCGGGTCGTCGAAATCTTGCGCATGGAGAAAGCTGCGGGACTGCACCGCGTGGACGGCTATCTGCAGTTGCGGCCTCGCAGTGAGGCGTTGCGTCAGAATCTTCTACGGTTTCTGCTCCAATGCCGCGCCAACGGCGAGCGGGTGATCGGATACGGAAACCGGTGCGCGGGAAGTACGTTGCTCAACTACTGCGGAATACGCAGCGACTTGGTGGAGTACATCGTCGACCGCAATCCCTACCGACATGGCTGCTTCACGCCGGGTACGCGAGTCCCGATTCATGACCCAAAGCGGATCAGTACCGATCAACCAGAGGTGGTCTTGGCGCTGTCATCGGACTTTGAAGCCGAACTGACCGACCAACTCGGCTATATCGGCGAGTGGGGTGGCCGTCTGGTGTCTCCCCGCGCGCTGCAACACCCGGCGGTGTCGGCTTGCAACGGCAACGGAGTGAAATGCACGTGATCACTCAGTTGTTCAGTCGGCGCAACGCCAACGACGCTACGCCGCAGGATCCAGGCCGGGATGCCAAAGCGTTTCGCGCAGTCTGGCTTTCACCGCTGATGCGCCCGTTGGCCCGCGTGCAGGCCGAAGCGCTACGCGAGCGGGGCGTGGATGTGCTGTTGGTGACCACCGACCGGCACCCAGAGTCGGACCTGCCGCGCGAATACGAGCTGGTTCTCGACCTGAGGTTCCGGGCGGCCTCGGCCTGGCTGGCGGCGTGGCGCCGCATCCGTGACCATCGGCCCGACGTCGCGATCGTCGAGCAGGTCCGCGATCCGCGCTGGCTCGCGCTGGCGCAAGGCATCCCGCGTATCCAGTTGGTGCACGACGAGCGACGCGACAACGGCCTCGGGCGGCGCCGAGCATTCGTGCGCGCGGTGTTCGACCGTTGGGGATCTCGCTCGGCGGCCACCGTGACCTACAGCAACTACGCCGCCATCGCGGTCGCGGTCCGGCGCGATGTCGCCGGCACTCCGGTCAATGTGTTGCCGCTCTGCAGCGACCTGGATCCGGCCATGGTTCCTCCCTTTGTGGGCCCCGAGGAGCGGCACGACTTCGTCGTGGCCGGCCGGCTCGGTTCGCAGAAAAACATCGACGTCGTACTGGATGCCTGGCAACGACATGTCGACGGAGACAGCTGGCGCGGGGACGAGCTGCTGCTGATCGGCAATGGACCGCTGGTGATTCGTACTCTTCCGGCCTACGTCCGTTGGCGACCAGGCCAATACCGCTACGCCGATGTCGTCAACACATTGGCCGCCGCCAAGGGTTCGGTGTCGCTCTACCGCGGCGCCTCACAGAGCGGCGTCCAGATGCTGTCAATGCATCTGGGGGTGATGCCGATCGTGTCGACTGTCGGCGGCCTACCCGAGTACCAACCGCCGGCCCTGCCCCCGGTCGGCGTCGACGATGTGGCCGGGCTGACCGCCGCGTTCGACGAGCTTGCCGATCCGCTCACCGCAACGTTGCGTGGTGCCGCAGCGGCACGCCATTACGCAGACTCGTTCGACGTCGATCGCGCTGCGGACAAGCTCTTCAATCTGCTCGCCGACGTGGGCCGTGGCGCAGGGAAGGCATCCGCCTAAATCCGCATTGCGGCAACCGGTTTGCGACCGACCCCGGAATCGACTGTGGCCCGCACACCGAGGTGTGCGGGCCACAGTAGGTTGTGCGGGTATCAGGCCCAGCTTCCCCCGACGGCGGAGTCGGTGCTGGCCATGTTGTTGCCGGCGGTCTGCACCTTCTGGCCGTGTGAGTTGGCCTGCTCGTAGATCACCTGGAAGTTGCGACCCAACTGGGTGATGAACTCCTGGCAAGCCACCGAACCCGAGCCACCCCAGAAGTCACCGGCAGCCAGCACATCGCGAACGATGCTCTGGTGCTCGGCCTCCAGGGAGGCGGCCTGCGAACGGATCAAGGCGCCGTGGGCATCCACGTCACCGAACTGGTAACTGATCGACATGAGTGTTCTCCTAAGTAGTTTCGGTGTCGATGGGCTAGCTGGACAGGATCTGCTGAGAGCCCTGCTCTTGGGCCTCGTAGTTGTTCGCGTCGCGGATCAAACCGTCCCGGACACCGTGCAGCATGTTGACGATGTTGCGGAATGCGGTGTTCATCTGGCCCATCGTGTCGTACGAGGTGGTCTGGGCGGCACCGCTCCAGCTGGCCCCGGCGATGTTCTGGCTCGACGCCCACATCTTGCGGGCCTCGTCCTCAACGGTCTGCGCGTGCACATCGAAACGTCCCGCCATCGACCGCATCTCGTGCGGGTCAGTCATAAAACGTGAAGGCATATCTCTTTCTCCTTAGGTCTCGAAGTCGAGGATCACAGGTCTACCCTTGCAAACCGCTCGTCTAGTGTTACGCTAGTTTACATACTTTTCAGATAAAAACCTAGATGTTGCCGAACTTCGTGTCCGAAGGTGCTGCCAAGGAGGTCGCCGATGAGTCCATCCCGCGTTTCAGTCGCGGTCGCCTGCGTTTTGATGAGTACGGCGGCGGCCTGTTCGTCGCACTCACCGGGGATCCCACCGGCAAGCACGTCAACTGCCGCGCCGATGCAGGCTGCTTCGACCATCCAAGTCGAGATCACTGGCGTCGGAGCCACGCGGGCCAACTGGGACGCCTACCACGTGTTGAACCCGGCGAGCAGCAACGGCGCCGACTACGGCAATGATCCCAGTTTGGCCTCCTACCTGACCGATAACGGCGCTGTCTACCGCGACGTCGATGACTCCGGTACTGACAGGGTGCACGGCTATGCCCTTGCCATGCACACGATCGACGCTCAACAGGCGCTGCGACAACTGCGGCAGGAGTTACCGGCCGACGCGACGGTTGCATGGGATCTGCCACTCGACCGGTGTTATCGGGTGGCGTTCAACAGCCCGAGCCTGCAGGCCGCCGGCAAATTCATGGCAGAGGCGCAGCTTCAATACATTCAGCCGGACGGCACGCCGGCGACGAGTCCTGACCGGTTCAACCTCGCGTCGATCTGGCTGGAGGACGTCGGCTCGCCACCAGACCTGGACAAAGGCTGCTGACCTGGGCGCTCGTATCTGCCGCCGGCTGCGGTTCAGCTGTCGACCGCGACAATGGTCGGGCGGACCCCGACCACTGCGCTGTCTTGCGAGCCTTGTTGAGAACTTCAATACCGTAGGTCTGTTTTCAGGGTGTATATCATTCGAAAAGTAGGTATAGTACCGGTCATGCTAAACGAGAGTCTGTCGCGCGCGGCTGTCGTGATCGCCGCGTTCGCACCGGGCGTAGGCACCGATGCCTCTTTCGATTCGGTCGCGTAGGAGAACACGTGTCGTTCGCAACCACGCCGAGCGCGGATGTTGTCATCTGCACCTACACCCTGGCTCGATGGCAGCTTTTCGCACGGTCGGTTGAGTCCGTGCTCGCGCAGACTGTCGTCCCACGGCAGCTGATCATCGTCGTCGATCACAACGATGAGTTGCTCGCCCGGTGCGAGCAGGAATGGGGCGCCGGCCGGGCCGACTCGACCGTCGAAATCCTGGTCGTCGCCAACCGGTTCGCCGGCAGACTGGGTTCGGCGCGCAATACCGCGCTGCTGCTGGCCTGCGCGGACGTCATCGCGTTCCTCGACGATGACGCCGAAGCGGCGCCGGACTGGCTCGAACGGCTGCTCGCGGTGTACACCAGACACCCGGACGCCGTCGCGGTCGGCGGTGCGCCCCGACCAAACTATGCCGCGCAGCGGCCTTCCTGGTTCCCGCCCGATTTTGATTGGGTATTCGGCTGCCACTACCGCTCGCTGCCCGATCGGCTCGCTCCCGTACGCCATTTGATCGGCGCCAGCATGAGCGTGCGGCGCAGCGACATGCTCGCGGTTGGCGGGTTTCACGCCGACGACCACGACGACATGGACCTCTCGCATCGGATCGCCCACCAGCACGGGTCAAGCGCGGTCCTCTACGAGCCGCGCGCGGAGGTCCATCACTACGTCAGCTCTGAGCGGCTGACATGGTCCTACTTCTGGCGGCGGTGCTTCTACGTCAACCGCAGCAAGGTTGGCGCGTTCGCCGATATGGGCGAGGCCGGAAACATTGGCGCCGAGCTGCGGTTCTGCGCGGGAGTGCTGCTCGGGTTGGGGCCGGCGCTAGTTGCCGCGCTGCGCGGTCGTCCCGAGCGGCTGGTGCAGGTGCTGGTTGCGCTGGTCGCGGTGGCGCTCGCCGGCTCGGGGTTTGTCGCCGGTCGGGTCCGGCGCGCTCTGGGTCGCCAGCCCGAGATTCTGACCACCGGGCTCAGCGAAGCTGACATCCGCGAGGGCCGCATCAATATACCGGCGACCGACAGTGCATAGCGTCATCGTCGGGACGGGCCCGGCTGCTGCGGCGGCGATCCTCGCGCTGGCCGACGATCCGTCGGAACGGATCACCGTCGTCGACATCGGGGAACAGCTGGCCGACGACGCGGCTGCTGCCGTGGAACGGATGAGCGCACTGCAGCCGGCGCAATGGGCCAATGCCGATCGCGAGCTTGTCACCGTGCAGCCGGCCGCGCTCGCCGGATCGGCGCTTCCCGAGAAGCGTGCCTACGGTTCGAACCACATGTTCGTCGACCTCGGCCAGCAGCGGGGACTTGCCATGCCCGAGAGCGGCAACCACGCGGCCGTCTCGGGCGCCCTCGGCGGGTTCTCGACGGTCTGGGGAGCGCAGATCATGCCGTTCTCGCGGGCCACGTTCGACCGCTGGCCGTTCGGCTGGGACGAGATCGAACCGCACTACCGCGCGGTGCTGGCGGAGGTGCCACTGGCAGCCGAAGATGACGACTACGCCGAGCACTTCCCGTTGCTGTCTGCAAGCGGGCCGCTGCCGCCGGTGTCCGGCCGGACCGCCGACGTGCTCGACCGCTACCGGCGCCACCGCAGCGCCATCCGCGCCAAGGGCATCGTCGTCGGTAAGGCGCGTCTCGCGTTGGCGGCGAAATCCTGCATGCGCTGTGGGCTCTGCATGACGGGCTGCCCGTACTCACTCATCTACTCGGCGCGACAGACCATCGACCGGTTCGTGTCCAGCGGTCGGGTGCGCCACATCTCGCGCGTGCTGATCACCTCGGTCGATCAGCCTGTCGGCGGCACCCCGTCTATTTGCGGCATCGACCTTGTCGACGGTCACGAGGTGCGCCTGGAGGCCGACCGCGTCTTCGTCGGCGCAGGGGGCCTCGGCAGCACCCGGATAGCCCTGAACTCGTTGAGCGCGCCGCCACGCGAACTCGAACTGCAGGAGTCTCAACAGTTCCTGATCCCGTTCGTGTCCCGGCGTACGGCCGGAGATCCGCGCGAGCAGGACGACTTCACTCTCAACCAGTTCAACCTGCTGCTCAAGGACGACGACGAGGCGTACACCACCTCCCAGGTGCATTGCTACCCGTACAACCCGGCCATTGCGGCGGCACTACCGGGCTGGCTTCCGTCCCGGCTGAGCGGCGCGGTCCTCGGTCGAGTCACCGCCGCGCTGGGATACCTGCCGTCCTGGCAATCGGCTCAGTTGCGCGTCGACCTGCGTTCCCGGCACGCGGGGGTGCTGCCCGACGTCGCCGTGCGGGTGGTGTCCGACCGGCGGCCGGAAATGTTCGGCTCGGTGCTGCGCCGGCTGAGCTCGGTAGGGCCCAAGCTCGACCTGCACCCCGTGCTGCCCATGGCGCGGCTGTCCGGGCCGGGCAAGAGCTACCACTTCGGCTCGACATTCCCGCACGGCAACGGCTCGGATCTACTGGGTCGCATCGGCGACTTCCGCAATGTCCACCTCATCGACGGCTCGGTGTTGCCGTCGGTCCCATCGACCACATTCACGCTGACGGTGATGGCGAACGCCCACCGGATCGTGTCAGGGAGCCGACATGTCTGACCTGGGCGACCGAGCCGTCGCGATCACTGGTGCGAATGGATACGTCGGCAGCGCTTTGACCGCTGCCTTCGCGGCCGCCGGCTACCGCGTCGTCGCGCTGCAGCGGTCAGCGCCTGCTCCCGGCGAGACGCCGGACTATGTGCCCTACTCCCTCGAGGATGGACTTGGGACCGCATTGCCGGAGGGCGTGGCTGCGGTCATCCACTGCGCCTACGACCTGCGTGCCCGCGACCAGGCCGAGATCGAGCGGATCAATCTCGGCGGCACCGAGAAGCTTGTGCACGCTGTCGGGGACGTCCCGATCGTGTTGATCTCCTCGATGTCCGCGTACACGGGCAGCCAGCAGATCTACGGGCGTACCAAGCTCGCCTGCGAGGACATCGTGGCCGCGCACGGCGGGACGTCGCTGCGACTCGGCCTCGTCTACGGCGACGGCGACGGCGGCATGATCGGCGCCCTGCGCAAGGTGGCCGGGCTTCCCCTGGTGCCGATGCTGCGTCCGGACTCCTACCAATACGCGATCCATGCCGAAGACATGGCACGCTGTGTGGTAGCGACCGTCGAGCAGGCTCCGCCGCATCGCGTCCTTGGCGTGGCCAACCCGCGTCGGGTGCCGTTCAGCGAGATCATCCGGACATTACGGGCGGCCGCGACACCCAAATCGCTTCGTGCCGTTCCCTTATCGTCCGCGCTGCTATCCCGCGGATTGCGCGCCAGCGAGGCGGTCGGCCTGCGGATCGGATTCCGCGCCGACTCGCTACTCGGCCTCACGCAGCCGGCGCCGAACGTCCCACACGTCGATTACTGGGCAGAGCGGGGCATCGCACTGCGGGACTTTGCGATAGACGCCGGACAATGACCCGCACGGCCACGGCGCCCGGCGGGACTGCGCGTCCACCGGCAGCCGCCACATTGGCCGCTAGCGTCGCCCCAAAGAGGCGTGTCGGCCAATTGGCAGTCATTTCACTAGTTTTGGTGCTTGCTGCCGCTCTCGCACTGTTGACGGTCGACTACATCAGCAAAACCAGCGCAACCCCGGCCACCCCGCTATCCGCGGTTCAGTCGGGAGCCGTTATGCGCTTCACGGCCCCAGATCTGGTCAACCCGAAACGCGGCCAGTACCAAGACATCGACAACGCGTTGTATCCGCAGTCCGCCACCGGCAACTACCCGGCATGGCCGGGCACCGACGACGCCGGTAACCGGTACCTGTGGTCACAAATCCAGCCGACGAGCGCCGATTCGTACGACTTCACGGTGATCGATATGGCGATTGCGGCGGCACACGCTCATAACCAGCGGTTCCATTTCCGCATCATGTCGTTCGCGTCGACGGGCTACAGCGGCAACACCGTCATGGGGGTGCCGGCTTGGCTGCGCGCAACACCGGGGGCCACTACCGACCACTCCTTTGAGGGCAAAACCTACGTCGTGCCGAACTGGAACGCCGACGCCTACCTGCGTCCGCTCGAGCATCTCATCGCCGCACTCGGCGCACGCTATGACCAGGACGAGCGGGTGGAATGGTTCGAGTTTTCCGGCTACGGCGACTGGTCGGAAGACCACATCGGTTTCATCGCAGACAGTTTGGGTGCGCCGGGCCCATCACCGGACGACAGCATCGCCCAACTCGGTTACTACAGCCAGTATGGCGATCAATCGATCACGAAGGTATCCATCACCCGAATGGTGAACGCGACCCTGGCGGCCTTCCCGGACACCCAGATCATCGTTCTCGATGACAACCCTGAAATCACCCGGCAGCTCTTGGCGGCGTCGCCAAAGCGGCCGGTTGGAATACGCGCCGACTGTCTGGGTGTGTATCCGCCGCCACAAGTTTGGGCCACCGACCCCGATTCCTGGTACGTGCAGAAGGGCGACCCTGTCGTCGCCGCGCTGCTGGCACGCTGGCGGACGGCGCCCGTCGTCACCGAATGGTGCACCTTCCAACCCGACGGCGTTACCGCCTATTTCGAGCAGGCGATCAAAGATACCGTGAATTACCATGTTTCACTGCTGGCGAGCAACGTGATGAGTCCGCCGCCGGACATGTATGAGCTGTGGGTGCGCACCAACAAGTACGCCGGCTATCGCTACGCAGTGACCTCCGCGACCGTGCCGGCCGGTGCTCCAGCGGGCTCGGACCTGCGGATCATCGTGCGCTGGACCAACTTTGGCTCCGCGCCCGCATACGACAATTGGCAAGTCGGCTACCAAGTCCGCAACGACGCGGGCAACGTCGTCGCAATCTTGCAGTCTGGACTGTCGCTACGCGACATCGCCGCCGAGCAAGACTACGTGAACAGTGCGCACGATCCGGCCAGCCTGACCAGCGATAATCCGTTGTGGCTGTCGACCGCCAGACTGCCCAAGGGCAACTACAAGATCGTCGCGAAAGTCGTTTGGAATGAGCACAAACCGAACGCAACCAACGCCGTCGATTACCCACCGATGGCACTTGCGCAGGCGGGACGAGACAAAGACGGCGGCTACCTGATCGGGAGTTTCCAATTAACGTGACAGCCACCCGAGGCCCGACGGCCCGTCTACGATTCTCGGCAGCCGCCTGAACGAGATTCGCCGGCCGGACGCCAGACCGCGGGCTCAGGGGAGGGCCAAAGGGACCACAGTGTGAGGTATGCCAGCCCGAACGAGGCTCCAACCGCGAGCGCTACACCGGTTGGCTGCACGTAGACAAGCGGCGAACGCACCCAGTCGAGCGTTGTCGCCGCGACCGCGTCCGGATGCGTCAGCAGATCCCAGGAGTTCCACCGCTGAAACCTCCCGATCACCACACCTATCGCGCACAGGCCGACCGAGATGACGACGGCGATCCAGCCCGTCACCGCGCCGAACTCGTGCGAGATCCGTCGATGGACCAGATGCATCGACACCGCCCCAAGCAGGATTCCCGTCCACGCCGCGACCCCGTATTGCATGACGTGGCGCCACAATTCGACGCGACTGCCGAGGTGCACCAGATCGGTCATCAGATAGGGGGCGTTGGGCAGGAAGGCTAACCACCCCAGCCCCAACGGAATCAACCAGATCCGCTGGCGCACCAGGGCGACACCGGCCGCGAAACACACCGGAATCCACGCCAGCACCAGGTTCCACACGAAAAACCGGGTTGGGTACGACGCGGGCGGGGCCGGATCGGTGACACCCAGCACCAGCGTCAGCCCCGCGGTGGCCACTAGCGACCCGACCAGGACCACACGGCGTGAACGGGTCATGAGTGCAGTTTGCCAGCCGTGCGCAGCGGCCCCGAAGCTGTCGCTGAGCCCCGATCCGATTCGCCACTAACCTGACATTTCCTTTACCGCGATTCGGTCATCGACTGGGGTAGGCGAGGGCCGGCTCTGAGGCCGGCGACGGGTTTTCTGCTGCTCGTAGTACGCGACGATGTCTTTCGGCGAAATAGGCGCGGCGCTCTTGCGGCCGTAGAAATACACCGCGCTGGCCGCGTCGGCGGTGTCGCGGGGTCCAGCCCAGCGGTCGAGCAGGCGCAGCCAGCAAAAGGCCAGCTGCACCAACGTGCCCAACGGGCCGCTGCCGGTCATCGCGCGGACCAGATACCGCAGCGACCACAAAGTCGCCAGGCCGGCGCCCCCGCTGGTGCCCGCGTCGATCAGCGCGAAGTGGCGGAACAGCCAGCGATGCCCGCTCAGGGTGAAGCGGGTGAAGTCGTATGCGCCCTCATGCACCTGCTGCATGAACGGTGTGTCCGCGAACACCAGCCCGTCTGGCCGAAGCACGCGATGGATTTCCGCGACCACCTGCTGCGGGTCCAGCACATGCTCCAGTACGGCCTGTATCCACACGCCATCCACCGACTGGTCGGCAAAGGGCAGAAGATGCCCGTCGGCGATCAGGGTCACATGCGGTGAGTGGTAGATGTCGGTGCCGATGACCTGCACCTGCGGGTCGTCGTACATCGCTTGGACACCGCTACCGACGCCGCCGCCGCCGATCACCAGCAGTCGACCCGGCCGCGTCGAAGTCTTGAGCTCGGCAAGGAATTCGCTGACCTTGTCTTCCGCCACGCGATTGCGGCCGCACATCATCCGCCACACCGCGCGCGTCAGCGCCCCGCGACTGCGCCCCTCATAGGACAGGTCAGCACAGGAGCCGGCGTTGGACAGCAGCTCGGCGCGGTCGAGGATGCTCTGGTCGAAGTCGATCAGCGCGGGCTGCCCCGCCACCATCGGAAACGCCTCGCCGCCGAGGCCGCACGTCGGCCGGGCACACAGCAGGCCGGCGTTGCCGTCGCGCAATGGGCCATGGCAACGCGGGCACGCCAGGATGTCGTGAATGTCCGAAAACTGTGCCAGCATCGCCGCTACTCGTCCCCGTCTCCGGTTCGGCTGCCACTGGCCTGCATGGGCTCGGACCTGCGGGCCGGCAGTTCGATCCGGCCCCGGTAGGCACGCAGCACCGCCGGCCCGAACACCGCAGCCTCCAGCGCCACGGCAAGCAACCAGCCCTCGCCGAGACCGGTCAGCCCGTTGGCCAACGCCCCGACCGATGCGCCTACGAGCTCGCAAACGGTAAGAACCCAAACCAATACCGCCTCGCGACCGACGCGGCCGGTGACCCGCGCGATCGTGACGTGGTGATCCTTCATGATCACCCCGAAACCCGCCAGGCAGAGCAGGATCAGCGTGGTGTGGCCGTTGTTGGCGTACGCGTTGCCGAAGACACGCAGCACCACGCCACCCAGTGGGAACAACACGAGGTTTGCCGCGAAGCAGGCCGCCATCGAATAGCGCAGGGTGGAGCGCAATTCGATGACGAACGTGCCGATGTCCCGCGCACCCGCGGCGAACAACGCCGTCGAGAGACCAAGCGGCAGCAGGAACACGACGCCGGCGACCGACCAGGTGGCATAGAGGTAGCCGGCCTGTTCGGAGCCGAGCGTGACATTGGCGACGATCGGCATCGAAAAATACGGCACCAGCAGCGCCAAGTTGAGCGCGTGGTGCTGAGCGGCGACGTGATGCAGGCCACGGAGTGCCGAGCGGGTGGGCCGCATCCTGCGCAGAGTGACCTGGCGGGTGCGGGCCAGCCAGATCGTCATCGTTACGACCGAGACGACGTTGGCCAAGAACCAGCTGGCGTAAATGCTCAGCGAGCCGCCTTCGGAGAGGACGAGCGCGAACACGACCAGCAGTACGAGCTTCACGACCGCGACGATGGTGTTGCGCCAGAGTTGCGGGCCGCCACCCACGACGCTGAGCAGCGCGGGATCCAGCATCATGCCGACGCCCTGAACCGCGACACCCGCGGCGAAGAGCAGAGTGGCGATGCCGTCGCTGCCGACACCGGGCAGGCCGAGGAATTCCTGGGGTAGCACCATCGCGCAGATGAGGGCCACGGCGCCGCCGCAGACGCCGCTGAAAACCGCGGCGGTCGAGACCAATTCGGAGCGGCGCGCCGACATCGTCGGCAGCTCGGCGAGCAGCAGGGTCCCGAGTCCGAGGGTGGTCAGGGGAGCGATCAGGTTCATCGCCGCGATGGCGGTTGCGGCCTCACCGATGTTCACCGGCGAGAAAAGGCGAGCCGAGACCGCCCAGTAGATGAAGCCAAGCCCCGAGGTCAGAAACGATGTGGAGACCAGGGCGAGCGCCGTGCGGACGAGGAAGTTGTGCTGGCGCTGACGCTCGGGCACTACCTCGGGGACGGTGCGCGCCACGTCGACGAGGCCACTCTGCTTAGCCACCACTAGTCGCTTCGGCCTTGGTCCGTGCGATGGCACCGTCGTACATGCGCTCGATTCGTTCGACAACGGAGCTCACGGTGAACTCGCGTGCGCGGTCGCGTCCCGCGGCGCCGAACGCCCGGCCGCGGTCTGGATCGCTCAGCACCGAGTCGATCGCCCCCGCCAACGCGGCCGCATCCCCGGGCGGAACCAAGACGCCGGTGACCCCGTCGACGACCATGTCGACGATGCCTCCGGAGGCGGCGGCCACCACTGGCCTACCCGCGGCCATCGCCTCGAGCACGACGGTCGGACAGGGATCCGACCAGACCGACGGGACGACGACCGTGCGGGCAGACCGGAACAAACTCAGAACCTCATCGTGTGGCAGCGCACCGACCCACTGCACACCATTCGGAAGGTCCCACTCGACGCCCGGCGCTGAGCGACCGGCGAGCACGAGCGGTGGCGCACCCTCAAGCAGCCGGTAGGCCTCCAACAGCGTCTGGACCCCTTTGTCTGGGGCGAGGTCGCCGACGAACAGCAACGGAGCGTCGGCAGCGGTCGGTGGGATCTCGTCGAGCGACGATGTCGTCGGGGATGAAGTTCGGAATGACCTCCGCACTCAGGCCGGCGCCCTTTGGCCAGCCGGTGTTGTCCTCGAGCGTCACCGCTCCGGCAACGGCACTGCTGACGGCCGCGAAATGTGTAACGAGATCGGCCCTGCGCCGCGCCGACCACGCGTTCGCCGCGACAATGACCGGGCCGGTGGCGCCGTAATGCGATGACGCACAAGGTAGGCAACGCGTGAGAGACGGCCCCGCGCACCTGTGTTTTCCGTACTCCATCAATCGCTTGGTGGCGCAGATATGGCTGTAGTCATGCAGCGTCATGACGAGGGGTACCCCGGCACGCGCGGCGGGGCCCAGGGCACTGTTGACGATCCAGTTGTGTGCGTGTATCACATCGAATCGGCTGCGCGAGAGTTCATTTCGGATCGCCCGGCTGACCGCCGGATCGGGTAGCGGTAGCGCATTCGGGCGCCCGGGATCGCTGTAAATCATGGGCAGCCGAGAGGCGGCGGTGGTGACCCGGACGATGCGTACGCCGTCCGAGCTGCTCTCGGCCGGCTGCCCGGGGCTCGTCGCGAAGCCGAGCAGGGTCACGTCGTGCGCCCGTGCCGCCAAGGCCCTGGCAAGCGTCCAGACGTGCCGTTCCTCGCCGCCGAGCATCGGGGGCAGGAACTGGGCGAGCAGAAGGATTTTCATCGCGCCACCTCCCGGTACAGGCGGTGTAAGTGTTCAGAGCAGTCGTCCCAACTCGGAACGACCGGCGGCATCTTCTTGGGTGCCGCAGCGATCGCCAGCACGGTGGCAGCGACTTGCTCGGGCGTGGCGTCGAGGGCAATCGTCGTGGCAAGCCCGGCGCGTCCGAGCTCGGACAGCCCGGAGGTGTCCGCCACCAGCGCCTTGGTACCGGCTCCGACCGCTTCCATGACGGCGACCGGATGTGCCTCGTACTCGCTGAGCAGGCAGAACACGTCGGCGTCGGCGACAAGCTGGCCCAGCGAGGCGCGTCGTTCGGGGCCGAAGCCACACACCGAGACCCGGTCGGCAACCCCGAGCTCACTGGCTATCGAACGGAGCGGCTGTTCGTAGGGCCCGCTGCCGGCGAGTACCAGCCGTGCGTTGGGCTCCTTGGCCAGGACGGCCGGGAACGCCTGCAGGATGCGGTGGTGACCTTTGTAACGCTCGAGCCGGCCTACCGACACGAGCAGGGGGCTGCCTTCGGACTTTTCCGCGGTCGGGTCGACGGGCAGCGGCTCGCATCCGTTGCGGATCAGCCGGATGGTTTCTTCGCCGACACCCAGGACCGGAGCGAAGATCTTCCGCTCGTAGTCGCACACCGCAACCAGCGCGGCCGTGGACCGAAGCAGCGGGGCGAGCAGCCGCCACTGCAGCGGGCGCAGTTTTCCGCGTAGACCTGAAGAGTGCCCCCCGGTGTGGAAGGTCAGCACCGAGGGGACACCGGATCGCCGCGCTGCCGCGAGCGCCGTGGGCGCAACCAAGTTGTGCACACCCTGTATATGGATGAGGTCGTAGTCGTCGGCCCGAAGCAAATGCCGCGCCAATCCGGGGGCCAGAAAGTAGTCGCGCGAGCGGGGATAGGCGCGCCACCGGCGGACACGGTAGCCGGGAAGCGTCTCCTCTTGCGGCAGCTCGCCAGACGGGTCGGTCGTCAGCACCGTCACGTCGACGCCGGCGGCGCCGAGTCGGGTGCTGACCTCGTGCACGTGGGTCTCGATACCACCCATCCGTGGTAGGGCGCTAGCGGTGACCATGGCCACCCGAAGTGGGCGTGCGCCAATGGGATTCATTCGACACCTTCCAGTGCTGTTCGCGTCCGTCGTACGACGGCCCATCCGGTGGTGAGCGCGCGGGCGGGACCGTAATGAAGGCGTATCCGCTTTCCGTTCACCGTCGAAGCGAATGTGGCCGCGGAGGTTGACCGACGGATCGTGAGGCGGGGCACCCGAAATGGGTCGGAAGTCGGTGTGGCTGTCGCGTTTGCGACGGCGGCCGCCTGTAGGTAGCCGATTTCCCGCGCAACGGTCCGTACCCGCTTGCTGGAGTACCCGTACGGGTAGGCAAGGCTGCGAACGGGGCGGCCGAGGCGATCTTCCAACAATTGCTTGCAGTCACCGAGATCGGCCCGCAAGCGTGTACCGGAAATCTGGTCAAGCTGCGGATGACTGTGACTGTGCGCGGCGACCTCGATGCCGGCGGCGGATAGCTTCGCGAGCTGTGCCCACGACAGCATGCGGCCAGGTGCCGTACCGGCCGCATGCCGTCCCGCGTCCCGCAACCAGCCCGTCGTGACGAACACCGTCGCCGGAAATCCATGCTCGATCAGCTTCGGTAGCGCTTCTTCGAGAGATCCGCGAAGCCATCGTCGAAGGTGAGCACGATCGGGCGCTCGGGAATGGTTCCCCATTCGGCGACGTTGGCCCAGTTCGTCGAACGTCAGACCCGTAAAACCCTGGCGCCGTAAGTAACTGAGCTGTGCGCCGAACGCCGCGGGGCGAACGGAAAGTGCTCGCGCCGACGCGGACGGGGCGTCGCTCACGGAGTGGTACATCAGGATCGGCAGTGCGGCGTCAACCTGTTCGGTATTCATCAGCACCGCCGCTACGGCGATGGCTGATCTGCCGGAACGAACCGACCAGATATCCCGCCGCCGTGCACATCAGGCCGGCGATGATCGCGGCAGCGGGCAGCAGCGCCGCCAAGTCACCCCGAGCGGCGCGGCCCAAACCACGAAGTACGCCGGCGGGAAGCGTCACGGCCGTGTACCTTCCCTCGGTTTTGAGACCATCGTGCAACCCGACACTCGTGGTCACCAACGCCTTCGACAGTCCCTCGGAATAGCAACGCGAAGTGAAATATGAGAATCGTCTCCCGTGCCTCGGGTATTCGATGCTTGATGACCGCGCGGTCGTCGTACACGAACACCCGTCGAGGCCAGACCTTGCCAGCGCGGATGCAGAATTCTGTCGCCTCACCGGAGAGCGGCCGTCGGTCATGTGCCGACCGCGCGATTTGCGGCGGGAATCCGCCGTTTCGAACACGTCGCGGCGGAACGAATCGTTGCCACCGTGCAGGTTTCGGACGACTCCCGGCTCCCGTCCGGTGTAGGCGCAGCCGATCACCCAGTCGAATTCGGCCGGCCACCACCGAGGGCGCTTCGTGGCCCAGTCAGGTGTTGTGCGCCCCCCGACGCCCATGACGTCGGGATCGGCATAATGGGCTGTCAACGCGGCCAACCAGCCAGGTTGCGCGGCCGCGTCGTCGTCGAGAAATGCCACAATTTCGCCGGTCGCCAGTGCGACACCGGTGTTTCGGGCACCCGACGAGCCGCGCTCGCAGGTGTTGGGCACAACCCGCACGCCAGGCAGCGCTTCAACCAGCCGCGCCAGCAGTTCCGGATTGTGGTCGACAACCAGAATGATTTCGCTGGGGGCGGATTGCTGGGCCTGCACCGAGGCAACGGCCCGCATTGTGTCGTCCCACCGTTGCGCGGTGTACGCGCAAATTATTACGGAGCAAACGCCATTCCGACAAAGAACCTCGTCGCGTGTTTCCGTAGCACGCGTGAGCGTCATCGTGACCACGTCCCTTCTCTCACGGGCTCACCTTTTGTCCATGAGCCGACAGGTGGACCGCAGCGGGATCGTCGAGGATCGACTGAACGTCGGTGACGTCAGCGGGATAAGCATCGATATTGGACACCGCGATTGCGGCCGCAACCGGGATGGCGATGACGAGGCACGCGACAATCCAGCTCCAGCGCAGTTTGGCGGCACCGTTCCTGAGTAACGCCGTGAGCCACCGGCGATTAACCAGCTAGCACGACCAGCGCCGCTGACAGGAAAACCGTCGGTCCAACCCACACGTGAGCCATCAGCAGCATCACCGAAGCGAGGCAGACCGCGCCGAGTCCGACGTCGTAGGTCAGGCTGGGGCCTGCGGCACGGTGAAGCGTTTTCGCCTTATCGATGACGAAAACGCGTGCCCGGGTACGCGCCAATGGCGACCAGCGCGAGGCCCGCCAGAAGGCCGATCAGAAGCTGTCCGGGAATGTTCATGGAGTGGGCGTCCGTGTACCAGATGGCCGGCATCGTCCTCCACGCCCATCCCGCTGGTGTCGTATATGACGATCGGCCCATGCCGATAAACCGCGTGAAGCCCGGCGACGCTGTCGAACTTAGTCAGTTCACCTCGGGTGAGTCGCTGCGGCCCCGCGGTCTCGCCTTTGTAAAAGTAGGAGCCGAGCCGTGGCAATTCGGCCGATGAACCGGCGATCGACATACAGGTACCGAAGGTGGAGGTGGCGGACAATTTTTAACTCTTCCGTGCCCCACTTGTCGGCGAAATAAAATTCCGGCGTGTACATCTTGTCGGCACCGTTCACCGGCCACGCGCCGGCTTGAGCTGACAGCAGGACCGAACTCACCCGGTCCGCGGCGACCCTGCTGCCAACCGGTAACCCATCGACCGCCCAGCGGACTGCGGCCAATGTCTCGGCATCCATCGATCGACCATCGGCAGAAACAAGATAGGGCCTGGTCAACCGTGCCCAGTCCGGTCCGCTGCCCATCAGATGACCGCCGACGAACACGCCCGTGGCGAGCACTAGTGCCAGACGACGAAAGAGCTTGAGTTGGTTCCGCTGCGCCTCGTTCGACGGCCGACAGACCCCGAGACCAACGGACTGCGCCGTCGGCGAAGAGCGCGCTGAGCGGGAGATACAGGAACGTGAGAACCCGGTCGCCCAACGCGCCCCAACTTGGCATGATCCGTGCGGCGAACAGTATTGGGATCGTTGCCGCCATCAGCACGAGCAGTAGTGAAGGCTCCCAGCGCTGCGAGTCGGCGTGCGGCGACCGCCGAGGCTGGAGAAGTACGCGGTGAGCCCGACCGGAAGACGAGACTTGATTGGGGCTTTGGCAGAGGCGTGGGCTCATTGCCCACATCGCCGGCAGGTTCGCGGCCGGCTTTAGACCGCCACCGCCGAAGAATTGATCGTGCGGAGATCAGCATCAGCAACGACACGACCGCGGTTATGGCTACGGCGTAATAGAGCATCAACAACCGCTCCCACATCGGCTCCGCTTCGCCCGAGTCGTCGTGGAACGGCGTCCGGTGAAATCCACCTGTCACCTGTGTGGCCATGTCATCGGCGATCGGACCCAAATACGCCTGAAGCAGCGACCACTGAACGATCGCCCACAACGTCGTCGCGACCGTTGCGATAAGTGCGCCGTAGAACACCCGTCGTTTTGCGGGTTTTCCACGCTGCGCAATAGTCCAAACAGCCAGGAAAGCGGCGGTGAGGAAGCTGGTGACGTGATGGCTCACGGCGACGGCAAGCAGACAAACAGTGGCGCCGAACCAATAGCGGACCCGGATTATCAGACCAACGCGCCCGGGCAACGAAGGCAACCGCAGCCACCGCCAGCGGTAACGCCAGCGTCTGATACGCGAATTGCGAGTTGAAAAAGATGAACTGGGCCGACACCGAGTACGCAGCGACGGCCAGCCCGCCCGCGCGAGGGCTTCCGGTTAGGTGCTCGACGGCATCGCAAAGCGTAAGGACCAGCGCGACCCGGGCTGCGAGCACCGTGGCCATCGCTGCGACCATCACGGGCAGGCCGAGCTGATGCAACACGGCGGTTACCGCCTCGAGGCCTGGGTAACGCGAGCTGACAGCGAGTTGTGGATGCGGCTGAAATAGGCTGTGGGACAACAAAATATCGCGCAACGTGCGCAGGTGAAGTTGCTCGTCCAAGCCCGGTGAACAGCAGTGGGTCTGACACCCGCCACTGCACGGCCGTCACCACTCCGAGGCACAGCACCGCGGCATTCCGCGCCGCCTCGCGACAACGGCTCAGAGGTGAGCACCCATAGTGCGCTCGCGAAGGTGAGCCGCGATGGCTCACGCCGACACAAGTGGAGCAAACCGAGGTTGCACCGTGCCTGGCCATGTACATCGCGAGGATCTGGACGACCAACGCTGCCGTCTGCCAGAGCAGGAGAATCCATATGACGCCGAACGGATTTGCGGCCGGCGTTGGCGTGACATCTCCAGCGGGCGTGCCATCTTCGGCTGGCCGCCAGGTGGCACGCCATGGAGTGCCGGCCACGTCAAGGCTCACCATTAAGTCGTCACCTCATACGGGCATCGCCTTTGGTGCCTGGCTGTCATTTGTGGGCCGGATCGTGTCCGTTGGTCGGCAGATACACGATCGCAGCCCGATACCCCGGCGGCGCGTGTCCATTTCCGTTCCCGTTTCCGTTTCCGTTCGTGTACGCGGCCGCGGGCACCGTGTATCTGCGGTTTGGCGAAGAAGCTGCCGGTTCGTCGTCGGCGGCGTATCCGGCCTCCGGCGAGCGCGCCACCACCTTGAGGCGTGACGCATATTTGGAAGCAGCGGCACCCCCCACGCCGGCGGCAGCGGCCACAGCTGCCACTTTCGGTAGCCCGCCGAAAGCAAATGGGAAACCCAACCCAGCGGCGCCGAGGTCGGAACCTGCGGCGGCTCCCAAGGCGCCCCCGGGGAGCAGGAACTCCGGCGGAGGTGGCGCAGCCGACCAAGCCCAATTCGGCGGCACCGACATCCCCCCCAACGAGGGCGCGTCGCCCGCGCTGGCCCAGGCCCCCGAGTCCCCAGCGAACCCCGAGCCCGCTCCGTCGCCGGCCCAGCCGGCTCCGCCCTCGGCCCCGGCGGCCGCACCCTCGGCTCCGCCGGCCGCCCCCGCGTCCGCGGGCGGGGCGACGGGTGTCATCGCAGCGGTCTCCATATTGCCCATCACGGGCCCGAGCGCGTCGAGACCCACGAACGCGCCGAAAAACGCTGGGAGGATAGCAGCTGACTGATCAGCCCTCCCCGACCGAGCCGAAGAGCCCTGCTACTCCCGGTGGAGGTTGCAGCCATTCCCAGCGCACTCTCGAGTCCGGACAACAGCGTCGACAGCCCCGAATCGGTCGACGCGGCCGACGTGGCCGAAACGGGCGTCGCCAGGCTTTGCAGCGCCTGGGAGATCAGACCCGACAGCGACGATTGTGCGTTGCCGGCGGCGGTCCCGGTGGCCTGGGTGACCGCGGCGCTTTGCACGCCCGACGCGGCCGGGCTGGTGGTCTGCGGCGCCTCGGCGAACGGCGAGACCTGCGCGGCGGCAGCCGAATTCGCGGCATAGCTGTACATCGCCGCGGAGTCCTGGGCCCACATTTCGCCGTACTGAGCCTCGTTCGCGGCGATAGCGGAAGTGTTCTGGCCAAATACATTGGTCGCCATCAGGGACGCCAGTTGAGTGCGATTGGCCGTAATCAACGCCGGCGGCACCGTCATTGCGAACGCCGACTGGTAGGCGGCCGCTGCCGAATTGGCCTGACTGGCCGTCTGCTCGGCTTGCGCGGCAACGGAATTGAGCCACGCCACATACGGGGTCGCTGCGTCCTCCATCGCCATCGACGAAGGACCCGTCCACGAATCGTCGGTCAACCCGGCTATCACCGACTCATACGACGACGCCGTGGATTGCAATTCGGCGGCCAACCCATTCCAGGCCGTCGCCGCGGCCAGCATTGAATGCGGCCCCGGCCCGGCATACATCCGCGCCGAATTGATCTCTGGCGGTATCGCACCGAAGTCCATAGCTGAACCTCAGCCGCCTACAGCGCCGCGGCCGCGTTGGCGGCCTCGGTGGCCGCATACGACCCGGCGCTGGTGCCCAACGTGTTCACAAACATCTCGTGAATCGCCGCAGCTTGGGCGCTGATCGCCTGGTACATCTGCGGCGTGGGCGGCGAACTGCGCCGCCGTCAGCGCCGACACCTCGTCGGCCGCCGCGGGTACCACCCCGGTGGTCGGGGCTGCCGCCGCCGCATTCTGGGCGGCCATTCCAGCGCCGATACCCTACAGTGCGCCGGCCGCGGTGGTTATTGCCTCAGGCTGTGTCGTCACGAACGACATGTGCTTCTCCTATAAAGGAGGCGACCCCCAAGGCAGTACCGCCGTTACCGGCGGCGATACCTAAGGCACGGCCCCCGATATACCGTGATGTATCTAAGTAGGTATCTTACATACTTTTTGACTTAATGCAACGATATGAAAAGGCAGAAGGTATAACGAATTTGGACAAAGCATTCATGTACGTCAATCGGTGGACCTCTTACGCGAGACCGCCTGACTCCGTCAAAGCCCTAACCGGTCGGTTTGAGGCCGATCGCCCGCTGCACCAAGGGCATCAACGCTTGGGCATAGGTACCGGTGATGTGGAACTGATCCTGATAGGCGGCATAGTGCCCGACGATCGCGGGACACAGATCCGCAGTGCAGAGCCACGGTGTCAGGCTCACGTAACCGGCGCCGCCCCGGTGCGCTCCATCGCCCGCGGCCTGCTCTTCATCTGCCGGCGCCGCTGTCGCGGTTTTCGTCGCACACTTCAACGCCGAAGACGGGTGCGCCGCCAGGCACCTCGGCGGGTCCTGAGTCAACAGCGGAACATCACCCATCACAACCAACGTGCGGCCTGGGGCCTGCATCTGCTTCAGCACGGTCGCGTATCCGGCCGCGTAGTCGGCGTCGTCGACTCCGGTGTGGTTTCCACTGGCTACCAACACCATCGCCGGAACCTGGCGGTTCAGTCCAGTCAATCGCCGCGTTCTTCCACTCGCGGCACTGCGGGTCGGTCACGCCTTCGTTCGTCGTGTCGAAAGTCGTCATCGGCATATGGCACCCGGGGTGGGATACGAGACCAAATCGGTAGCCGAGTTGCTTGGCCATCGTGTTCACGGTCCGCGACCACATCTCCGCCTGGGAGTCGCCGATCAGGATGATCATCGGAGCGTTGGTCGGGGCGCCGGTGTCAAAAATGCACGGCTGACGGTCGGGTTTGAGCCACGAGATCGGTAGCTGCGAGCACCGGCCGCCGTCGGGTGCACGCAGGTCAGCTGCGGCATCAGCGAGGCTCGGGGTGAGGTCCGGGGGAATCGTGTCGGTTTTCGCTCCCGCCTGCACCTGGGCCGCGATGTCCGGGCAATCCTGCGATGGGCACGAAGTGGTTGTGACCCGAGCACGTCCGAATGCGTTGCGCGTGTCCCCGTCGTGGACGATGAACCCCTGCGCTACCGCGATGGTGGCAGCAATCAGTGCAGCGCCGACCGCAAGGCTCAGTCCCGGTCTTGCAGTCAGCGATCGGGCGCGGCGAACCGGGTTCTCCACCAGTCGGTAACTGAGCGTGGACGCCAGAATTGTCAGCAGCAACAGGCCTGTCGACTGCCATCCGCTCAGATGGCGCACCGAATACTGGCTGGCGATGGTCAGGATCGGCCAGTGCCACAGGTATAGCGAGTACGACCGCGCGCCCAACCACTGCATCGGCCGAAGCGACAAAGACCGCTCCACGAATGTTCTGATATCGGTGCAGCCGGCGGCAATCAGAAGTGCGGTGCTGATGACCGGCCACGCGATCGCCGCCCCGGGATATGGCGTCGAGGAATTCAGCAGCAGCGCGCTGCCGGCGATACCGGCCAACCCGCACGATGCGAGTGCCTCGGCGGCCCATCGCGGTTTCAACTTCTGGTTGATGGCCGGTGCCAGCACCGCGATCAAGGCCCCGAGACCAAGTTCGCCGGCGCGAGTAAAGGGAGAGAAGTACGCCCAGGTGGGATCCGCCGCGGTCTGAAAGACGGACCAGGCGAACGACGCCGCGATGATGGCGATCAGCGACGTCGCGACGTGCGCCTGTGGCGGGCGCCGCGCACGATAACATCAACGTAGAAACAGGCCTGGCCAGACCAGGTAAAACTGTTCCTCCACAGCCCAGCGACCACATGTGAAGCAGCGGTGACGGCGGCAGTTGGGATCCGAAGTAGTCGGTGCCGACAAATCCGAAGTGAATGTTGGCCGCGAAGACGGCGGTCCATTTCGCCGCGATGGCGACGTCGTTGCCGGTGAGGAATCCGAGGAGGTAATACGACGCGGCGACCGTCGCGACCACGACCAAAGCCGACGCGGGCAGTATCCGCCGCGCCCGCCTGGCGTAAAACCCAAGAATCGACACTCGGCCGGTCTTCGAATGTTCGCGCATCAAAATGTCGGTGATCAGGAACCCCGAGATCACGAAGAAAACATCGACGCCGACAAATCCGCCACTGAACGGCGTGCCATAAGCGTGAAAGACCAGAACTAGACCGACCGCGATGGTGCGTAATCCCTCGATGTCCGGACGGAATCGCCGAACGCCGTCAGCTCGCCCGGATTGCAGCGTGGATTGAGTGGCCGTGACAGCAGGCGCAGGCATGGCGCTGGGTCCCATCGAACGCGCTCAGGTCTGGGACAGGGCAGCGGGCTCGAGATCGAGGACGGTGCGCAGCCAGTCGACGGTCAGCTTGATGCCCTGGGTGACGGTGGTGTCGGGTTTCCAGCCCAGCACCCGGGCCGCCCGGGTCGGATCCAATGCGCTCGCGTGAATCTCACCGGTGCGGGCCTCGGCATGATCGGGCAGACGCGGGACGCCGACGGTTTCGGCAATCAGCTGGTGCAGCTCGGCGACAGTCGTTTGCACGCCGGTACCGATGTTGAAGGTGCCGGTCGTCGTGGCCGGCGCGTTCGCCGCGCACAGGAAGGCGCCCACGGCGTCGTCGACGTAGACGTAGTCGCGGGTGGCGCTGCCATCGCCGTAGATGGTCGTGGGACTACCGGAGAGCATCGCGCTACCGAAAACCGTGACTACGCCGGCCTTTCCGCGTGGGGTCTTGGCGCGGCCCGTAGACGTTGGCCAGTGCCAGACAAATGGGTGCTATCCCGTACATGCCGGCGTAGGCACGCATGTAGTACTCGCCGGCGACATTTGCCACCGCGTACGGCGAAAGCGGGTCGACAGCAGTGTCCTCGGTGGCAGGCAACGTGGTCGTCGCTCCGTAGCGGGAGCCGCCCGAGGTGGCGTGGACGATCCGCGGTACGTCCGTCCGCCGGCACGCTTCCAGCAGGTTGATGGTGCCCAGCACGTTGTTGCGGGCATCGTGTTGCGGATCATCAATGGAGCTGCGTACGTCGATCTGGGCGGCCAAATGGAACACCACGTCAGGGTTGGCCCCTGCGACGACGTCCAACAGCGCGGGGTGACGGATGTCGGACCCGACGAAGGTAAAGCGGCCGTTGTGCCGGCGGGCCGACGCAAGGTTGGCGACGGGGGAGCCGGCGCTGAGATTGTCGACTCCTGTCACCTGGTGACCTTCCGCCAGCAGGCGGTCGACAAGGGTGGAACCGATGAAGCCGGCGGCGCCGGTAACGAGGGTTCGCATTATCGGCTATCCGCAGCTCGAAGGTGAATTACCCACGACAGCAACCGAAGTCGGTGTTCAGCCGGTGCCCCGCGTTGGATGTCGATCGTCACATCAGCCCGCGGGGAGCGGCTGAGCCCGGCGCGGCCGACCCTGCATCTTGCATCACGCAGGAACCTCTGTGAGAGCCGGCGGACGCCCGGTGGCCTGTCGCGCGGCCTGGTAGATGTGCCCGGACACCCCCGAGCGGTGATGACGCAGCACGGTTCGCAGGACCCGGATGCCGTCGCGGATGGCGTGCAGGTTCGACGCGCCCGTGCGACGGGGGTACTCGAGGCTGGGAACCTCGGCAATGCGCAGACCTGTCTGCATCGCACGCACCGTCATCTCGGCCTCGATTTCGAAGCCGGTGGAGGACAGGCGCAGGTGGTCGAGATAGCGACGGTGAAATGCGCAGAACCCGTAGCACAAGTCGGTCAGATGGGCGTCGTACACCGTGTTGAAGGCCGTGAGCAGGAACAGGTTGCCGAGCCGGCGGATGAAGGTGATGTCCAACGACCCCCCGCCACTGATGAACCGTGACCCCTTGACGAAGTCGTAGCCATGGGTGAGGAAGTGCACGTAGTGGCGGATCTCCTGCGGCGACATGCTGCCGTCCGCGTCCATCATCACGATGATGTCGCCGGTGGCCGCGTGGAATCCGGTACGCAATGCGCTGCCTTTTCCGACGCCTTCCTGGGGCACGATCCGCAGGTCCTGCCGGTATGCCTGCGCGGTGGTGAGCGTGACATCGGTCGAATTGCCATCGACCAGGATGATTTCGTCCACGTCGTCGGCGATCTGCTCGAGCACGGAGGCGATGTTGCGAGCCTCGTTTCGCACCGGGATGACCAGGCTGACGCTAGGGCGGCCCGCGGAGCTCACCGCGGTGGCCACGCGCGTGATCGAGGATTGATCTAGCGGGAAGGTACCCGCGAGATGCAGCGGCGATCCGCTGTCATTGACATGGCCTGCGGCCGATGCGGTTGTCATAGTCAGGCGCCAATCTGCTTGTGGTGTATGGGTTGTGTTGCTGGTGGTCTTGGAGAGTTTGTGGTCGCGCCGTCCGCGCACCACAAGAACAGACCGGGCGACGGGTCAGTCGCGCGATGCGTTCCCGATCTTGGGGCAATAGCGCTGATTATCATGGTGCTCACCCTCCTATCGGGAATATTACATACCCAACGAATGATTAGCAACATTTTCGTCAACTTAAAGTATTGCGACGAGGTGCAGCGACGTCGGTCGGGGGAGCGCGCAGCGCGTCGCTCGGGAAACAGGGCTTGCGTCCCATTCGGGTCGGTAGGTGTCCTACGCGCCGCCGAGACGCTAGCTAGATCGCGGCTCCCGCCGGGACCTCGCTGGCGGTCAGGAACGGCATCGGCATCCGGCGCGACCGCAACAGCGCCTCCATGGCGTCGCCCGCGATAGGACGCGAAAACAGATATCCCTGTGCCCGCCGGCAGCCGTAGTGCATCAAAGCCATTGCCGCGGCGGGGGTTTCGACGCCTTCGGCGACGAGCTCGAGGTCGAATGCCTCGGCGAGGCCGATGATTGCGCGGACGATCGCCAGGTCGTTGGGGTTACTGCCCAGGTCGCGAACGAACCGCGGATCGATCTTGAGCACGTCGACGGAGAGAGCCTTGAGGTGCGACATGACGGCGTAGCCGGTGCCGAAGTCGTCGATGGAGGTCTGCACGCCCATGTCTCTGAGGTTGTTCAGGGTGCGTGACGTGCTCTCGATGTCATTGACGATCGCGCGCTCGGTGATCTCGAGACACAAGGAACCATCGTCCATGCCGAACTCGGCCACGATTTCGCCGACCATCCGGACGAAATCGGGGGTGGTCAGCTGCAGGGGGGAGACGTTGACCCGCAACGAGGCTCCGCGGGCTGCCCCGCTGGCGCGCCAGGTGCTGAAATCGGCGCACGCGGTCCGTAGTACCCAGCGGTCCAAGTCGACCGCCAGGTTCATCGATTCGGCCACGCCGATAAACGAATTCGGTAGCAGTACGCCGCGCGCCGGGTGTCGCCAGCGCACCAGCGCCTCGGCGGCGACGATGGCGCCGGTCCACAGGTCGACCTCGGGCAGGTAGTGCACCAGCAGGGCCTCGCTGTCGACGTCTCCGTCGAGGTGTCCTTGGATGTCGTTGCGGAACAACTGCTTCAGTGAATTATCGCTGGCTACGGCAATCTGGTTGCCACCCGCGCGTTTGGCCGCCATGACGGCCTCATCGGCACGGCCGAGCAGATCGGCCCCTTCGTCGCGGCCCGGCAGGCCGGCTGCCACACCGATGCTCACGGTGCGGGTGATGGTCTGTTCCTCGATCGTCAGGCGGTCGTGCACCGTCTTTCGGATTCGGTCGGCGAAGAGCTCCGCAGCGTGCGTCGTCATCGGCTGATCCGGAACGACGACGAATTCGTCACCGCCCAGTCGGGAAACCATGGCCTGGCCTCCGGCGCAGGCGCTCAGTCGGTCGGCGAAACCGCGGATGAACCAGTCGCCGGCCGCATGTCCGAGGGCGTCGTTAATCGCCTTCAAACGGTCGAGATCGAAATACAGGACGGCGACGGGACCGGGCTGATGTGCCGAGAGACGATCCGCGAGGTGTGTGAGCAGAGCCCGGCGATTGGGCAATCCGGTCAGGTCGTCATGTTCGGCAAGGTGGCGAAGCCGCTGCTCGGCGGAGATGCGCGCCTGGAACTGGGCGAACAGGGAGGCCACCGTCTTGAGGATGTTCTTTGTCTCGGTCTTCCATTTACGGCCGCGGCACTTGACGAAACCGATCACCCCGGTGGTCTGGGCTCCCGAGATCAACGGCGCGGCGGCCACCAGGGGTGGGCCGCCACGACAGCCGGTGATCAACGGACAGCAGGAGCTCCCGTCGTCAAACCTGTCGCGGATCGTCACCAGCTCCTTGCCGTTGTCGCACACGGCAAGGGCGGGGTGAGCGCTGGAAAAGGACACGACGGCGAACGGGTCGGGACTGGCGACGTTGGTTCGCGGGGGCCACTCTGCGGCCAGTAACGACGCGCGGATGTTGTGGTCGCTGTAGCGCAGGAATGCGTAGTGCAGGTCAAAATGTTTGACGAGCTGTGCCAGCACCTGTTCGCTGGCCTGGGTTGCGGTCGACGCGGTCGCTTCCAGCAACTGGTTGGCGATGGAGGTGATGAGCGCCAGATTCGTCGGCACGGTGTCCTCCGATCTGGGAACGAACGCCGACACTGGCCCCGCGCGGACAACACGATTATTGGGCATATGCGCAATTCGCGCAATCTGTACGTCAATTAGTTCAGTTATTGAATAATACATAAATGCAGCTTCAGCGGAAGACGGGAAAGTGACGCCTACGTCACAGCGCGAAACTCTTTTCCTCGCCTTCGCGCCCAGAACTTGAGGGGGATGATCATCGCGGCATCTACAGCATTGGTCCTCGACGCCGAGGACGCGGCCGACTTCGCGATGTTGGAACAATTGCGTGCCGACGCCGCGATCGAATTCATCGACCAGAGCAAATCGCAGCTGTCGGAATTGCGGGGGCTGTTGCCACCACCGGGCGGAGACCTTCTCGACGAGCGCTGCCGGTGGGTGTACTACCCGTGGCGACGAACGGTCGTGGCTGTGCTCGGTCCGCAGGGCTTCCGGGCGGTGCGCCTGGACCGCAACCGAAACCTGGTCACCGCCGACGAGCAGTCACGACTGGGCGCATTGCGGATTGGCATCGTCGGATTGAGCGCCGGACACGTCATCGCCCACGCACTGGCGGCACAGGGCCTGTGCGGTGAGCTCAGGCTGGCGGATTTCGACCAGCTCGAATTGACCAACCTCAACCGGGTCCCGGCCACGGTGTTCGATATCGGCCTGAATAAGGCAGAGGCGGCCGCTCGCAGGATCGCCGAGCTGGACCCGTACCTGGCGGTGCGGGCGCTGGATAGCGGACTGACCCTGAACAACATCGAGGAATTTCTCGCCGGGCTCGATATCGTTGTCGACGAATGCGATTCGCTGGACATGAAGGCGATCGTGCGCGAACGGGCCAGGGCACGTGGAATTCCCGTGCTGATGGCGACAAGCGATCGGGGTCTCATCGACGTTGAGCGGTTCGATCTCGAGCCGCAGCGGCCGATTCTGCACGGTCTACTCGGGGATCTTGACCCCGCCTCGCTGGCCCGAATGACGAGCGGTGAAAAGGTACCGCTCCTACTGCGTTTCCTTGAGGCCCAACACTTGTCATCTCGGGGCGCTGCCTCGTTGCTGGAGGTCGACCGCACGTTGTCAACCTGGCCGCAGGTCGCCGGGGACGTGGCCGGGGGAGTGCCGGGGATCGCCGAGTCGGTACGCCGAATCGGATTGGGCCAGCACCTGCCATCCGGCCGGGTCCGCATCGACGTCAGCGGTGCGCTGGACCAACTCGAAGAGCCGGAGCGACCAGACGACCACGCGCCGACGCCGGGCGAATACTTGGATCCGGAATGGCCTGGCGTGATGGGCGCCATTGCCGCTGCTGCGATTAGGGCTCCGTCTGGGCGGGAACGTTCAGCCGTGGCACATCGACGCTGGACCAGATGACCTTATTATTCGGCTTGCGCCGGAACACACTTCGGTGATGGATGTGAATTACCGGGCCAGCGCTGTGGCGCTCGGGGCGGCGCTGTTCAATGCCAAGGTCGCCGCCGCGGCTCACCGGGTGCTGGGCGCGCGAGTTTCACCGAGGGCGCCGACGGCGTTCCGCTGCAGGCCACGCTGCACCTCGGCGACGACGTCAATCCCCAACTCGCGGGGTTGTACGACAGCATGCTGGCCCGGGAAGCCAACCGCCGATTGGGCACTGCCGCAGCCAATCGCCGACGACACAATCCACGATCTGAAGGCTGCGGCCGAGCGCGAAGGCGCCCGGCTGCATGTGCTGACCGCAACAGACGACATCTCGCTGGCGGCGACGATAGTTGCGGCGTCCGACCGCCTTCGGTACCTGACGCCGCAACTGCATTCCGAAATGGTCTCCGAACTGCGCTGGCCGGGAGATCCACTCCCGATACCGGTATCGACATCCGCAGCCTGGAGTTGGCTCCCGGTGAGTTCGCGCTGGTGGACATTTTGCGGCGTCCCGACGTCATGGCCCACCTGGCGCGGTGGAAGGCCGGATCGGCCCTGGGCGAGGGGACCCGCCGGCAGGTGGCGGCAAGCTCAGCGCTGGCGGTCATTTCGGTGCTCGGCGCATCGCTTGCTGACTACGCCCGCGGAGGTTCGGCGGCCGAGGCCGTCTGGATCACCTGCCCAGCAACGAGGGCTTGCCGTCCAGCCGATGTCGCCGATCTTTCTTTACGCCCGCGGTGCTGAAGAGCTGATTGGTGTCGACCGGCTTTCGCGCGACCAGCTGTGCTCCCTGCAGGCGGAATTCAGGAACTGGTCGGAATCGGGGCCGAGGACGCATCGCGCTGGTTCTGAGATTGCCGTCAGCGAGCCAGCTACGGTCCGTAGCCTGCGAAATTTCGATCGAGTCGATCTACCGTAGCTCGCATTTAGAGCTACCGTATTCACATGTCCGGCGGTCTAGACGATTTGGTGACCAATTCGGCCACCAAGTTGATGGCAGCCACCGCGGCCGACCACGCCGCGATCAGTGAACGCGTGGTCTCCGACTTGGTGGCCATTTCGGCGTTGACTTCGGCTTCTTGCGACACAACGACCACACGATTCACGCGACGATCCTCATCGCCGAGTGGCCCGTACGTGAAAACGTTCCCGACCCGGACCCGATCGGCGTGGTGTATTTCGCCGAGGCGGACACCGTCTTCGCGATGGCCGAAAACCTCAAGGAGCCGATGTCGTTCGTCCCGAACCGGCTAACGAGGAATACCAGCGGCTCGTTGAGGAGGGGCGGGCCATCCCGCAAACCTCCCTCGCGTGCGTGCCCCTGCTGTCCGGAGATGTCACCACGGGCATTCTCGGCTTCGTCAAGATCGGCGACCGCGAATGGTTGCCAGAAGAGCTAAATGCGCTCAAGGCGATTGCGTCACTGCTGGCCCAGGTTCAGGCGCGCGTCGTGGCTGAGAATCGGCTGCTCTATCTCGCCGAACACGACGATCTCACCAACCTGCTGAACCGCAGGGCGCTGATCGCCCACCTTGACGACCGGCTGCAACTCGGCCAGCCGGGCCCGGTCTCGCTTTTGCTCCTCGATCTGGACCGCCTCAAGGTGATCAACGACCACCTGGGTCACCACATCGGCGACCGCTTCCTCAACGCTTTTGTCGAGTTACTTGGACGATCTGTCGATGTGTCCTCGCTCATCGCCCGGTTCGGGGGCGACGAGTTCATCGTCGTACCGTCCGCGCCGATGGAGATCGAAGCCGCCGAGGCTTTCGCGCAAAGGTTGCAGCACCATCTGCACACGCAGGTGGTGATCGATGGTGAATTGCTGGCCCGCACAGTCAGTATCGGTGTCGCCGCCGGAGAGCCTGGACGCGACAGCGCTTCGGATCTGTTGCGCCGCGCCGACGAGGCACCTCGGCGGCCAAGGCATCCGGCGGTAGCAGGGTGGCCCCCTACAACCGAGAGATGTCGCGGATGTACGCACTCCGTGACGACATCGAATTGCACCTGGAAGAGACCATCGCCGGCGACAACGACGCGCTGGTCTTGCACTACCTGCCGGAATTCGATATCCGCACCGGTGAGGTGCTGGGGACCGAGGCGCTGATCCGCCTGCAGCACCCGACGCACGGGCTGCTGATGCCCGATTCGTTCATCAGCGTCGCCGAGTCGATTAACCTCGCCGGAAAGCTCGGCCGGCGTGTAATGCATTCCGCCTGTGCGCAATTGAGCGAGTGGCGATCCCGCGGGATCGGCCGCGAAGCGGTGCTTCGGGTCAACGTGTCGCCGGTGCAACTCGTTGCCGATGGAATCGTCGACACCGTGGCCAGCAATCTCAACGAGTTCGGGCTCGAGGCCAGCGCTTTGTGTCTGGAGATTACGGAGGGCGTTGTCGTTCAAGACATCGATGCCACTCAGAAGACGCTCGCCGAGCTGAAGGCCATGGGTGTGCAGATCGCCGTCGATGACTTCGGCACCGGATACAGTGCGCTCACCTACTTGAAAACGCTGCCCGTCGACACGCTCAAAATCGACCGAGGTTTTGTTCGCTATCTCGGCACCGATTCCGGTGATCTGGCGATCGTGCAGTCGGTCATGGCGCTCGCGCAGGCTTTCGGACTCGACGTGGTGGCCGAGGGCGTCGAGACCAACGCCGCTGCCAGGATCCTGCTCGAATTGGGATGTGTTCGGGCACAAGGCTTCTTGTTGTCGCAGCCGGTCGATGCCGCGGGGATGGAGGCCCTGCTCGCCAAGCGCTTTGTCTCTTTTGACTTTTCACAGGGCTGACGCGGGCCATCGAAATGGTCGCTCCTCGGGGTCGCCGCGCCGGCCGCTGCAGGAGGCATGACGGTGACCGGAGCGCAATCGCATACCGAACGGATTGGGTGCCCCGGCCGGGCATACCCCTAGTTCGGCGGAGCGTTGCAAACCCCTCCGGCGTCCCGTCGAAGTGTTTAAGATAGTAGACGATCGGGCCCCTTCAAATCAGATGGGCGGTCAGCTGCGTCATTGATTTTCCAGACGATTCTGAGGGGAGTGCGATGACGGATCTGGCCTGCTTGGGCACGCCAGATGCCTGCGCGCAGGGCGTCACGATCGCGCACCGATTGACCGAACGTGCGCACGGGTTTCCTAACGAACGCGCCTTCCGCTTCCTCGATGACGCCGGCGGAGTCGACACCCGGACGTGGGCCGAACTCGAAACCGGTGCGCGCGCCGTTGCCGCTGCGTTGCGCGAATTCCCGACCGGCCATGAACAGCCGCGCGCGCTGCTGCTCCTGCCGCAGGACGCAACATTTCTCGACGCGATGTTCGGTTGCTTCTTCGCCGGCTTCTGCGCGGTGCCGGCACACATACCGATTCCGGCTCGGCTCGCGCAGACGTTGCCCCGCCTGCAGGCGATCGTTGCCGAAGCGCAGCCCCAGGTAGTGCTGACGACGCGGGAACTACTCGCGGCCCGTGCCCTGGTGCCCGAACTCGCGTCGATACCGTGCATTTCGGTCGACGAACTCGACGGCACCGACGCGGCGTCGCCTGATGTGACGGCGACCGCCGAGGATCTCGCCATCCTGCAGTACTCGTCGGGCTCCACGGGATCTCCCCGCGGCGTCCGAGTGAGTCATCAGAACCTGATGGCCAACGAGGCGCTGATCCAGAACGCCTTCGAACACACATCGTCGACCTTGGTCTTGGGGTGGCTGCCGTTTCAGCACGACATGGGGCTGATCGGTAACGTACTTCAACCGGTGTTCTCCGGCGCCGAGTGCGTGATGATGACCCCACTGCAGTTTCTCAAGCACCCGCTGCGCTGGTTGCAGGAGATCAGCAGATACCGCGTAACCACCAGTGGCGCACCGAACTTCGCGTACGAGATGTGCGTCGCGGCAGCCCGGCGTCAGGGCGCTTCCGGTCTGGACGGACTGGATCTGTCGCGCTGGAACCTGGCGTTCGTCGGCGCCGAGCCGGTGCGCGCGGCGACGTTGGACCGCTTCTCCGAGACGTTCGGCGCCGTCGGATTCCGGCGGGAAGCGTTCTATCCCTGCTACGGACTCGCCGAGGCGACGCTGATGGTGACGGGTGGACAGCGCGATGAATCTCCAAACGTGTGGCGTGACGCGCGCGGGATCGCCCGGGTGAGTTGCGGCCGTGCGCGCGACGGACTCGAGGTTGTCATCGTCGACGAAAGGCATGACGGGCGTTGCGCCGACGGGGTCGAGGGCGAGATCTGGGTCCGTGGAACCAGCGTCGCGGACGGATACTTCGGCAAGCCGCAGGCGTCGGAGGAGACGTTCGGCGCCACGCTCGACGGGACATCGTGGTTGAGCACCGGCGATCGCGGCTGCCTGGTCGCCGGCGAGTTGTATGTCACCGGCCGCGACAAAGACATCGTGGTCAGAAACGGCGTCAAATATGCCGCTGAAGATCTGGAGCACACCGTCGAACAGCTGCACGTGGAGTCGCTGCACCCGAACGGGTGCGCGGCTTTCGGGCACGACGACGGCACGCGCGAGCGGCTGGTCGTCGTGACAGAGATCGCACGTGACGCCGATGACGCATGGGATGATGTGGCCGATCGCATCGTCGGTGCGATCGCAGCCGAGCACGGAGGGCCGCCCGACGCAGTGATGTTCGTCAACCGTGGCGGCATTCCTCGGACGACCAGCGGCAAGATTCGCCGTGGCGAGTGCCGTGCCCTGTACGGGCGCGATGAGCTGGTCGCGATACACCATCACCTGACGGGCCGAAGCGCATGACACGTGAGCGCCTTCTCGCGACGTTCGTCGTCGTGGCCCCAGCCCTTGCCGTGGTCGCAGCAACGATCCTGTCGTTCAATGGAATTGGACCATCGCGGACCGACCTGGTGGTCCTGGCGGTGGGGTCGCTGGCCACCATGGTCGGCGTCGAACTCGGCTTCCACCGCTTTTTCTCCCACCGCGCCTTCACCGCCCATCCGGCGTTGGTCTGGCTGCTCGGCGCGCTCGGCTCGAGCGCTTTTCTCGGCCCGGTCATGTGGTGGGCGACGACGCACCGCCGCCACCACTCCGTCACCGATCGCGAAGGCGACCCACACTCCCCGCACTGGCCGTACAGCGGCGCTCGCGGGTTCGTTCACGCCCACGCCGGCTGGCTCTTTCGGGCCGAGTACACCTCGATGACGGTGACCGCGGGCGAAGTCAAAGACCTGTGGCAAAGTGCGCGCACGATTGCGATCCATCGCAGCTATCTGACCTGGGCCGCACTGGGGCTGGCGATTCCGGCACTCATCGGTCTCGCCGCCGGTGGCCCGTGGGGCGCGCTGACGGGGTTCCTCTGGGGCGGGATGGTGCGAATCTTCCTCGTGAGCCACGTCATCTGGGCGGTCAACTCGGTCGGTCATCTGCGCGGCGAGCCCGCTCAACTGCCGCACTCCGGGCAGGCCCGTAATCGCTTCTGGCTCGCACTGCCATCGCTTGGGGGCGGCAATCACGCCAACCACCACGACGCGCCGCGGGTCTACACCACGCGGGTGCGCTGGTGGCAGATCGACATCGGCGGCGCGGCGTTGAGGATGATGTCGGTGCTCGGGATGGTCAGCGACCTCAAGCAGCCGACTCTGAGCAGGGCGGGGCAGAAATGACCGATACCTATTTGGGTGCAAGCCCGGCCGCAATCCGTCACCACTATGACGTCGGAAACGAATTCTGGCGGGTGTGGCTCGATCCCACGATGGCCTACTCATGCGCCATGTGGGAGAGCCCCGATGACGATCTGGAGCGCGCACAGCGTCGCAAACTGGACTACCACGTGGAGCAGGCCCACGCAGCCGGCGCCGCACGGGTGCTCGACGTCGGTTGCGGCTGGGGCGCTCAGATCATGCATATGGTCGGCTCCCACGGGGTGAAACATGCTGTGGGCCTTACCCTTTCGTATGAGCAAGCTCGATATGTCCGCGGTATCGCACCCGCGAACGTCGAGATCCACGAGCGCGGTTGGAGCGGCTACCAGCCAGACGAGCCTTTCGACGCCGTCATCTCCGTGGGCGCGTTCGAGCACTTTGCCCGCTTCGGCCTATCAGCAGAAGAGCAGGTTGAGGCCTACCGTCAGTTCTTCAGCTCGTGTCGCAGTTGGCTGAAGCCGGGCGGCCGACTCTCGTTACAGACGATCGCCTACGGCGACATCCCGCGCGATCGGCCGCTACGCGATCGATTCATTGTCGACGAGATTTTTCCGGAATCGGAGCTGCCACGACTTGCCGACATCGCGCGCGCGGCGGAGATGGAGCTCGAGATCGAGAGCGTGCGAAACGACCGCGAGGACTACGTGAAAACGCTGCGCGCATGGTTCGATCGATTGCGCTCGCACCGTGCCGAAGCGGTCGAAGCGTCGAGCGAGGAGCTGGTCGCGCGATATGAGCAGTACCTGCGCATGTTCGCCTATTCGATGGAGCTGGGCGCATTCACCCTGCTTCGATTGACTATGCGCCGAATCGATTTGCCGGGGCGTTGGTAGGGAGAGGTTGAGTGAAGAGCTACGACGAGATTGAAGCGATGTTGGCCGAGCAGGTAGCGCACCGCACCGGAGGTTCCGCGGCCGACGTCAGCCGCACCCGTAGGTTCGATCACCTCGGCCTCGATTCGGCGGACACCGTGAGACTGGTGGGCGAGCTGGAAGATTTCGTCGGTCGCCCACTGTCTGCGTCACTGCCGTATGAGAATCCGACAATCGAGCAACTCGCTCGCAAACTGGCCAACGGAGAAAACTAGCCGGACAACAGACCGGTGTTATGTGACCCGTAGAACTCGCGGGTCAGCTGGCTTGTCTCGGTCAGGATCTTGGCAACCTGCCCCGGCTCGGCGTGGGTCACGAAGTCTCGCCGGTTCCACCAGATCATCTTTGTCTGGTAGCGCTCGTCGGGGTAGGGCGCTGCGGGTATACCCGCGACCACGCCACCCGAGCTACGCCAGCGGTTCAGGACGTAGGCCGCTGCGGTCGCCATGCAGAACTGCACGTCGATCAGAGCCATCATGTGGAAAGCGCTGCGGGCCAACGGAGTGGTCAGGTCCAAGTCGCGATCGGCGTCCTCGGACACCCACCCTGACTTCATCTCCAACACGCCAAACGGTATGCGCGCGGTGATCATGTCACGGACGGCCTGCTGACTCGGCTGTCCGGCCCACTCGACCAGAGCATGCGAGTCATCGGCGGACCGCAGTGGCCCCTTGGCCCGGAGCCCGGCCAGTATCCGGCCGGCATCGTCGAGCACCGTGAAGAACATGACGGTGTCGGAGCCGCTGCGCATCGTCTCGATGTCAAGCGCTTCTTCGACGCCGCGGTTGTTGTAGCTGCGGTACGCGCCGGCCACAAACTCGGACCACAATTCGGGTTCCGAGGACGGCTGGGCGACCATCAGCGTGCAGTTGGTATGGGTGTCCCGCCAGCTGAAGCTCTTGTGGAGACTGAACTTCTCAGCCGGTCTGGGATCCAGCGAAACAGTGGTCATATTGGGTCCCGTCCCTCGCGAGGGGCCAACTTCCAGTTTGTTTCGTGGCACTTTTGGTGCTCCGTGAATGAGTTGCGGCTTTTTTATGAACCTTTAACTCAACAAACTCAGTAGTATCGATATTCAAATGTTGAAAAGGCCGGAAAAGTTAGACATTGGAATGTTTTATCATGTCCGGCCAGTCGGACGATACTACAATTTTTTGCCTTTGACCTGCAACGCGGCGTTTTGGCCAGGTGACGTCGCGGTCGGGGCTGCCAGCCATGTTAAATGGGTCATATTCGATTCGAACAGATCCTGTTTGTTTGGCTAAGTTTACCTGATAAGTGATCTGGAATTTCGGATGTAACGTGGCGACTGAAGCGATTAGCCGGAATTATTAAATGGAATAACGCTAAAATCGCGCATTTCTTCTCAGTAATGCTTAAGGAATGCGCGGATCTGAAGACCGATCGCGCACGCGAAG
>CAWFRR010000001.1:0-37756 GCA_963818285.1 uncultured Actinomycetota bacterium | reverse complement strand
GACACGGCGGCCGGGGCGCGCGAACTTCTGGCGGGGTTGACCGAGAATCGACTGGGGCCCGGTGCCGTGCGTGGCGTCTGCGGTGACCCGCCGAGCACGGCGTGGCTGTTCACCGGGCAGGGCAGCCAGTACCCGGGGATGACTCGTCACCTTTTCGACGCTGAACCGGTCTTCGCCGAGACGGTGCGGCGATGCGCCGAGGTGGTCGACGGGATGCTGCCGCGTCCGCTCCTCGAGGTCTTGTTCGACACCGACGACGAATCTGCGCTAAGACACACCTCTTTCGCGCAGCCCGCGTTGTACGCGGTCGAGATGGGCCTGGCCCGGTTGTGGCAGTCGTGGGGCATCGAACCCGATGTGGTGTTGGGGCACAGCGTCGGTCAGTCGCCGCGGCCTGCGTCGCGGGGGTGTTCGGCCTCGAGGATGGTGTTCGATTGGTTGCCGAACGCGGACGGCTCTTCGGCAACCTGGCCGAGGGGGGCCGCATGGTGGCGATATTCACAGACCCCGAGGACGTCGAGGACATTGCGGACGATTTCCCACGGGTGTCGGTAGCAGCCTACAACGGTCTGAACACTGTGTTGTCCGGTCCGGCGGAGGATCTGGAGCAGTTGGTCGCGACGTTCACCGACGATGGGATCCGCTGTGCGTGGCTGGAGACCAGCCACGCATTCCACTCCGACTCCTGGATCCAGCCCTTGGCGACTTCGAATCCTATGCAGCGCAATTCGATTACAAGGTCCCGGAGCGGCCTCTGGTCTGCAATCGAACCGGCACGGTGCTGACGGCGGCGAACCCGGTCGACGCACAGTACTGGCGGCGGCACGCCCGTCAACCGGTGCAGTTCGCCGAGAGCGTCAAAGCCGTCGCCCTGTTGGGCTGCTCAGTCTTGATGGAGATCGGCCCGCAGCCGATGTTGACAGCGGCCGCACTGCAGGTCTGGCCGGAGTCTGCGGCCGCGCCGAAGGCGATCGCCTCGGTGCGCAAGGGTACCGATTCGTGGAGGCAAATGACCCTCGCGGTGGCCGAGACGTACGTCGCCGGGCATCGACCCGCGTTCGCAGCGTTACCACACGCGCAGCGGCGCAAAGTCAGTCTGCCCACCTACCCGTTTCAGCACCGGTCCTATCGGCCCAAGACCGCAGGGAACTCGGCTCGACGGAGTCCCGGTGGCCGGAATCCTCGGCGCCGAACAAGGTCTGTCGAACGGCGACGTCATCTACACCAGCAGGCTCAACCTCAAATCGCAGCCCTGGCTGGCCGATCACATCATCTACGGCACCGTGGTGGTTCCCGGCGCCACCTATGCCGCCATGGTGCTGGCCGCCGTGGGTTCTCCGGCCCAGGTCTCCGACGTCTTCTTCTACGAACCGATCCTCCTGGGCGACAAGGATTCCCGTGAGGTGCAGTTGAACCTGCATCCTGCCGACGACGGCCAGGGGTGGACGTTCCAGGTGGCGAGCCGTCCGTACGGTGACCGCGAATCGGAGTGGTCGGTGAATGCCGGTGGCACAGTCCGCGGCGGTGCAGCGGACGAAGCGGAGAGCGAGGCCACCGAATCGGTTGACGTCGCCCTCGAGCGCCTGATGCGCGTGCGCCCCCAGCAACTGTTCGACGTGTTCTCGGAGAAGGAACTTGCGTTCGGAGCCGGTGTGGCGGTCGTCGCTGAAATCGTTGTGGGTCGGGGAGCGCGAAGCGATTGGTGATCTCGCCGTCGGCGACGAACTGTCCGAGCACACCGGCCGAGAGCCAGTGCATCCGGTGCTGCTCGACCTGTGCACCGGAGTCGCAGGCGCCGCGCTGTTCGCGGTCGCGGCACAAGTCGACTCCGATACCGACTTGTTCCTGCCCTTGGGGTACGGCCAGGTCGTGCTGCGCGACGAGATGCCGCGGCGCTTTTACTGCCACGCCCGATGGCGGCCCGGCCCGGTCGACGGCGAGGTGCAGGTCTTCGATCTCGATTTCTCGGATCGCAATGGCCGAAATCTGGGCGGAATTCGTGAGTTCATCGTGAAGCGAGCGCCGCGAGAGGCGTTGTTGCGCAGCCTCGGTGGCGATACCACTCGAATGTTGTACGGCATCAGTTGGCGGGAGACGCAACCGCCGGTCGCGCTCGATTCCGACAGTGTCAGGGGCAACTGGCTGGCCGCGGGGTTCGACGAACTGGCGAGGCACCTGCCGAACGTCGCCGTTGTCGACCTCAGCACCGATGCCAACGGGTGGACCGAACTCCTGGCGCAGGCCCAGGAGCGCGGGGCGCCGGTGTCGGGGATCGTCGTTCAGATCCCACCCGCGCCGCAAAGCGAGGAGTCCAGCACCGAATTCACCGCTCGCCTACAAAGCCAGATCGGCTGCGTGCTGGCCGCGGTACGAGGCCCCGCTCGCGCGGGACGGCGCGGGTCTGGCGGATGGCCTGTGGATCGTCACCGAACGGGCCGTCGCAACGGAAGCCGGCGAGCGGGTCGAGCCCCGTCCAGGCGTCGCTGTGGGGGCTGGCCGCAGACCGTCATCAGTGAACAACCGATCCTGCGCTGCAGGCTGGTCGACCACGACGGAACCGGGCCACGCCGTCCAGATGGTGGCGAACCTCCTTGCCGCAGCAGGTGACGAGCCCGAACTCGCACTGCGCCAGGGCAAGTACCTGGTGCCACGAGTGCTGCCTGTGGGCTCGCGGCGGTTACCTCGCGGTGCCGCGCGCATCCGACTACCGACTTGCACCGACCGAGCGCGGGGCGATCGACAACCTGCGGCTGACCGAGATCGTCGCGGAACCGCCCGCCGCCGGCCTGGTTCAGGTCCGGCTGGAGGCGGCCGGCGTCAACTTCCGGGACGTGCTCAACGTGCTCGGTCTTTATCCTGGTGATCCAGGACCGGTCGGCGGCGACCTGGCCGGTGTTGTAGAGGCGGTCGGTCCCGGCGTCAGCCGAATACGAAGTAGGGCAACGGGTCTTCGGTGTGATGGCAGGCTCGATGGCCACCCGCGTTAACGTGCCGGTCCAAATGCTCGCGCCGGTGCCGGACGTGATTGGCGCGACGACGGCGGCGAGCGTGCCAACCGCCGTGCTCACCGTGCTCCTGGCGTACGACTGGGCCAAACTTGGGCCGGGTGACCGGGTATTGGTGCACGCCGCCAGCGGCGGCGTGGGCCTGGCCGCGGTGCAACTGGCCCAGCGACGCGGTGCGGTCGTCTTCGCCACCGCCAGCACCTACAAGCGCGAAACGCTGCGGCAGATGGGTGTCGAACACGTCTACGACTCCCGCAGTACGGATTTCGCCGATCAGATTCTCGCCGATACCGACGGGGCGGGGGTCGACGTCGTGATCAACAGCTTGACCAGTGAGGAGTTCCGTGGCGGCGACGGTGCGGGCGACCGCTCCCAATGGCCGGTTCGTCGAGATCGCGAAGCGCGACATCTGGACCACCGAGCAGATGACCGCGGTGAGACCCGACATCGAGTACGAGATCCTCGCGCTTGACGTTTTGATGGTGACCGAACCCGAACGGATTCGTGCGCTGATGGCCGACGTGGCCAGCGGCTTGGCCACGGGTGAGGTGGCGCCGCTTCCGGTCGAGATATATCCGATGGCGGAGGCGCGAGCGGCGTTCCGTCGCATGCAGCAGGCGCGTCACATCGGCAAGATCGTCCTTCAGATGCCGAAATCCATAGAGCCGCGCAGTGATCGGAGCTATCTCATCACCGGCGGCCTCGGTGCGCTCGGGCTGCACACCGCCGCATATCTGGGTCAGCTCGGTGCCGGTGACATCGTCTTGACCAGCAGGCGCACCCCGGACGCCGCCACGCAAAGCGCGATCGACGAGATCATGGAGCGCTACCGCTGCAGGATCCACACCATGGCAGCAGACGTCGGCGACGAAGCCCAAGTGGCCGAGGTGCTGAAGCGAATACGGGCAGACCTGCCGCCGCTTGGCGGCGTGGCACATTTGGCTGGGGTTATCGACGACGCCCTACTCACCCAGCAGAGTGCCGAACGGTTCCACACGACGCTCGCACCAAAATCGTTTGCAGCCTGGCACCTTCATCGGCTGACCAAGGTCGAGGATCTGGAGTTCTTCGTCATGTTCTCCTCGGGCACCAGTGTGCTCGGGGCGCCCGGTCAGGCCAACTACGCCACCGCCAACGCGATGCTTGACGGACTGGCCGCCTACCGGATGGCCGACGGGCTCCCTGCGACCAGTGTCAACTGGGGGCCCTGGGCGGACGGCGGCATGGCCAGTTCGGACGCCGCCCGGAAAAATCTCGGTGCACGCGGGCTCATTCCGTTGGATCCCGCTGCCGCGCTCAACGCGCTCGGCGAGGTCGTCGGCCACGGTATCGGGCAGGCGATCGCGATCAAGGCGAACTGGCAACGTGCGGCCAAATTGTTGGGCACGGCCCGCCCGCCGATCCTCGACCACGTCCTGCCTAGCGCGGCTTCGGTAACCCCGGGGGACAGCGGATTGCTCAAGCAACTGCACGAAGTGCCGGAGGCCCAGCGCGGTACCTTCGTCACCGAGCATCTTCAGCGCGAACTTCAGCAGATTCTGGGGCTCGCGCAGCCACCGGGTGCGGGCAGCCGCTTCTTGGAGCTGGGCATGGATTCACTGATGGCCGTCGAACTTCGTAACCGGCTGCTCGGGCAGTTCGGCAATGTCTTCACGATCAACTCGACCGCGGTATTCGACTATCCGACGATCGAATCGCTTGCCGACTACCTTGCCGCCCAGGTGCCAGAGGATCTCGAGACGGCTCCCCCTGCACCGGAATCTGCGGCATGACCACGACACCGGAACATCCGATGCTCGCGTTGACGACCGTCACCAAGACCTACCGCATCGGCGGGCAACACGGTGCGAGCGCTCGACGCCATCTCGTTGACGTTGAGCGGCGGGGAATTCGTCTCGGTCGTCGGCCCATCAGGATCGGGTAAGAGCACCCTGCTGCATCTGCTGGGTGCGCTCGACCGGCCCGACTCCGGTTCGATCCGGTTCCAGGACAGGGAGGTCAGCGAACTCGACGACGAACAGCAGTCCGCATTCCGAATGCACAGCGTGGGATTCGTCTTCCAGTTTTTCAACTTGTTGCCCACGATGACGGCCTGGGAAAACGTGGCGGTGCCGAAATTGCTCGACGGTGGACGCATGTCGAAGGTGAAGTCCCGCGCGCTCGAACTGCTGGCCATGGTGGACCTCGGGGATCGCGCCGACCATCGGCCCTCGGAGTTGTCCGGCGGGCAGATGCAGCGAGTCGCGGTGGCCCGGGCGTTGATGATGGATCCGCCGCTGATCCTCGCCGACGAGCCGACCGGCAACCTCGACACCAAGACCGGCGCCGCGATCATGGCGCTGCTTACCGACGTCGCGCACCAGGACAACCGATCCGTGGTGATGGTGACGCACAATCTCGACGCTGCGGCATCGACGGACCGGACAATCACCCTGCAGGACGGCCAGCTCGGCTCGGATGTCACGGCCGGTCAGGAACCCGCGTGATCCTCGACCGCCTCCGGGTGTTCAACTTCCGGGAGCTGCGGGCACACCCCGGTCGCACGGCGATGTCGCTGTCGGTGGTCACCATCGCGGCGACGTTGTTGGTCGCGGTCTTCGGGATCGCGGGGTCGATCACGGGATCAGCGGACCGCCTCGTGACTGGTATCGGCGGCAACGCAAGCCTGGAGGTGTCCGGCGTCACCGATACCGGCTTCCCGCAGACCGTGCGAGACGACGTGGCGAAGGTGGCGGGTGTGGCCGCCGCGGTACCGATGCTGCGGACGTCCATTGGCTCGCCGTCCAAACGCGTTGTGCTGCTTGGCGTTGACGACAACATCCGGGCCATGCTCAGCGATCTGCAGCGCGCGGTGCAAGACAAGATCGGCCCCTTGGTGAGACAACCGAACAGGGTCGCGGTGGGAGTCGGGACAGGCCATGCCGAAGGCGACTCCATCGCACTCGGTAATGGAAAGGTCATCGTCGCCGCCGTCATCGGCGGTGACGACGCGCAGCGGATCAACGGCGCCAACTTCATCGTCGGGCCACTCCCACTGATCCAGAAGCTGATGGGTCGCCACGGCATGATCGATTCGGTCCTGGTGATCACCGCGTCGGGCGCCAATCTCGCGCGGGTACGCGCTGGCGTGAGCGACGCGGTGGCCGGACGGGCGGTCGTCGCCGACCCGATCTTCCGGTCCGCGCAATCCGGCGGTGCGGTGTCGATCATGCGGGCGCTGACATTGTCGGCAGCATCGGCTGCATTGGTCGTCGCCGCGTTCCTCATCTACAACGCGATGAGTATGGCGATCACCCAACGCCGCCCGGCGATTTCGCTGCTGCGCGCCATCGGTGCGCCTAAGCGCCAGATCGTGCGCGACCTGCTGCTGGAGACCGCGTTCGTCGGGCTGATCGGCGGAGTTGTCGGGTCGGCGCTGGGGGTGCTCGTCGGCAGGCAGGCGATCGGCGCGCTGCCCGCAGCGTTGTTGCAAGGGTATGAAACGCGCATCGAGTACATCGTTCCTGCCTACGGAATACCGATCGCGATCGTCGCGGCCGTCGCAGTCAGCGTCGCGGCCGCCGCGGTAGCGGCTCGCCAGGTGTACAAAGTGGCACCGGTAGAGGCGCTGGCACCGGTCGGGGCATCGATTGCCGATGTCGTCCCGATCCGCAAGCGGATGGCCGCCGCCGTCCTCGGCGTTGTCCTGTTCGTTGCGGCAGGCGTCGTCGCGTCCGCCGACCTCGGCCGACTCTCGGTGGCTGGGATGGGGTTGAGCGCATTCGGCGAGATCGCACTGTGCTTTGCCTTCGCCACCCCGATCGTCACAGCTGCTGCTGCGGTTGCGCGAACTCTTGGCGCGCCGGGCGCGCTGGCCGCCGGGACGATAGAACGTGCACCCCGCCGGGTGTGGGCGACGCTGATGACGGTGCTGATCGGGGTGTCCCTCACCGTCCACAGCACCGGCTCCAACGACAACGCCATCGATTCGACGAATGCCAGCTTCGCCTCGCTGAGCGACATCCCGATCTACGTCAGTTCATCAGGCCCTGGCGTGTTCCCGACGGCGCCGATCCTGCCGCGGGACGCCGAGCCCGCAATCGCGTCGGTCCCGGAGTTGCCGGGGTCGTGCAGGGGCAGATGGCTTACGCCACGGTAGGGGGCGCCAGGGCGATCGCACAGGGCCTGTCGCCGGGTTCGGTCGCCCCGCCGTCGGAGGCGATGAGCTCCCAAGTGCGACAACAGCTTCTAGCCGGAGACGGTGTCGTCATCTCCCGCGATCTCGCGCGCGCATTGGATCTGCATGCAGGCGACCGGTTGACGCTGCCCACTCCCACCGGCGAGCAGCATGCACGCGTCTTGTCGGTGGTGCCGTTCTTCGCACTGCTCGGCGGGGTCGTCTCGATGAGCCTGGGACAGCTGCAGCGCTGGTTTGACCGGCCCGGGTCGACGATTCTGGGCGTTACGCTCGCGCCAGGGGCGAATCCCGTCCAGGTGGAGGCGGCGATTCGCGCCAAACTGCCCACCGATCTCGTCGTCTATTCCGGCAGCGATGCGGCCACGGCAGTCGGTTCCTCGATGGCGCAGGGCACTGCGCTCATCGTCGTGATCGCGTGGATCGTCGTTGTCGTCGCCAGCATTGCGCTGCTCAACACCCTGATGCTGTCGGTGTTGGAGCGTCGCCGGGAACTCGGAGTACTGCGGGCGATGGGCGCTTCGCGCCGGTTCGTGTTGCGTACCGTACTTGCCGAGGCTGCCGGGATAGGCATCGTCGGCGCCGCGATCGGCGCGGCGTTCGGTGCAGTGAACCAGTACCTCAACTCATCCGCCCTTACCCATGTGCTGAGCATCGACGTGGTCTACCAGCCCAGTCTGCTTGCGTTCGTATTCGCTTGTGGTGCATTCATATTGACTTTTCTTGGTGCGATCCCGCCGGCTGTCCGCGCCGCGCGGCTCAACATCGTCGATGCCGTCGCTGTCGACTAGCCGGGTTACGAAGGGCCAGATGTCATGATTTCGCTCATCGTCCAGGCGGTGCTCGCCCTTTCCTCGGTCATATTCATCGTCGCGTCGAATCGCAGGATCTTCCGGCGCCCGCTGGTGGGTCCGCTGCTGTCGACGATGGAATCCATTTATTACGCGATTGGCATCGCGTCGGTAGTAATCGGTTGGTACTTCCGGATTCGGTTCGTCACCGAATATTCGACGGGCGCGGGCAATCCGTTCTCGGGGCCCGGCAGTTGGGGCGATTACACCAGGCACCTGTTCGACAATCCCGCCGCAAGTTCCGTCAGCCAGGATTACCTGTTTGCAAAGGTGCTGCTACTACCGCTGTTCACCATCCCCAGCGGTTTCAAGCACGGGGTGCGCCGCCCCTGGCTGTACTTCGTTACCAGTTTCTTCACGAGCTATACGTTTGCGTGGGTGTTCTACCTGGCGACCCGTGACCGCCAGAATCGACTGGCGACCTCTGTGTTATCGAGCTACCCGGCAGTGCCGCCGCCCACCGAACGCTGACACCGCCGACTACGTGGCCCAGCTTTGAAGTCGGTTAGCGGCAAGCCGGACCGGCAGCCGTGAAATGATGCGCGATGTGTTCGACCGCTCGATTCTCGCCGCAGCCGTCGCGATAGCCGCGCTCGGCCTGGCTCCGCTGGTCCATGCGGACCCGCCGCAATGCCCTGCCACCGGCTGTCCGCACGGCCCGGCCAACAGCCCGCCGTCCGCCAACGTCAACAGCCCGTCGTACAAGGACGGCTACAAGTCCGAGCACGACTATTACGCGACCCCGCAGAATCACGCCTACCTCGCGAGCGAGATGAAGGGCGGCTACACCGCGATGCTCGCCTGCCAGGTGGAAGTCGGCGGCGGGCCGCCGCCGGCGAATATGGGCGACTGGCTCGCTGGCTGCGTCGATGCCCTGCACGACCTGGGGTTCAAGCCATAAGCGTGCTGATCTCCGCCGCCGAGTTGGCCGGTCTGATCGACACCGGCGCGCCCGTGACGATCCTCGACGTGCGCTGGCGACTCGACGAGCCCGACGGTCAGCCGACGTATCTGCAGGGCCATCTCCCCGGCGCGGTCTACGTCTCGCTCGAAGACGACCTCAGCGACCAATCGGTCACGGGCCGGGGGCGACACCCGCTGCCGTCCGGCCGCAGTATCGAAGCCGCGGCGCGGCGTTGGGGTATCCGCCAGGGCGTGCCGACCGCCGTCTACGACGACTGGAATCGAGCCGGCTCGGCGCGGGCGTGGTGGGTGCTGACCGCCGCCGGCATCACCGATGTGCGCATCCTCGACGGCGGGCTGACGGCGTGGCGGTCGGCCGGAGGCAACGTGGCCACCGGCGCGGTCGAGGCACCGCCGGGCAATGCGACCGTCGCGCACGACGACCTCTACAACGGCGCGTTGCCGACCTTGACCGCGCAGCAGGTTCATGATGTCGACCTTCTCGACGCCCGTGCGCCGGAGCGATTCCGGGGCGATGTCGAGCCGATCGACCCCGTTGCCGGCCACATCCCCGGCGCCAAAAACCTGCCCAGCGGCGCCGTGCTGAGCGCCGACGGCACCTTCCTGGCGCACGGCGCGATCGCCCACCTGCTCGCCGAGGGCGGCATCGACGACAGCCGGATCGGCGCGTACTGCGGCTCCGGCGTGACGGCCGCGATCACCGTGGCTGCACTTGCCGCATCGGGCTATCAGGCCGCGCTGTTTCCCGGCTCGTGGTCGCAATGGAGTTCGGATCCAGACAACGCCGTCGCGCGTGGGGACGACTAGTCCGGTTTTGCGGAAATAGGTTTGTCCGGCGGCGTCGACGGCAATGCGCGTAGGGAGGCGGACACGTTGGTCGACCTACGTGTGTGCTTAGGTCTCGCCGGTTCAGCCGAGAGCTGGTGGGACCGCCCTCGATTTGCCGTTGGATGTGTCACTCTTTTAGTTGTAGTAACGTGCGGGATATGGACACTGACGTCTGGATCCTCGGCGGCTATCAAAGCGACTTCGCCCGAAATCTCACCAAAGAAGGCTTCGACTTCGCCGACCTGACTCGCGAGATCGTCGATTCCACGCTGACGGCGGCCCAGATCGACGCGGCGGACATCGGAGTCGTTCACGTGGCCAATGCGTTTGGCGAGATGTTCGCCGAGCAGGGTCACCTCGGTGCGATGCCCGCCACCGTGTGCGACGGACTGTGGGACACCCCGGCGTCGCGCCATGAGGCCGCCTGCGCGTCGGGCAGCGTGGCCGCTCTGGCCGCGATGGCCGACATACGGGCAGGCAACTACGACACCGCGCTGGTCCTCGGCGTGGAGCTGGAGAAGACCGTGCCCGGTGACACCGCGGCGCGCCATCTGGGTGCGGCGGCCTGGACCGGACACGAAGGCGCCGACGCGAAGTTCCTCTGGCCTTCGATGTTCGCCACAGTCGCCGACGAATACGACCGCCGCTACGGCATCGACGAAGTCCACCTGCGGGCGATCGCGCAGGTCAACTTCGGCAACGCGCGCCGCAATCCCAACGCCCAGACCAGGCAGTGGTCCGTGCCCGACCCGATCGGCGACGACGGCGCGACCAACCCGCTGATCGAGGGCCGGCTGCGACGATTCGACTGCAGCCAGATGACCGACGGCGGCGCGGGAGTGGTGCTGGTCAGCGACAAATACCTGAGCGAGCATCCCACCGCGCGGCCGATCGCCCGCATCGCCGGCTGGGGTCATCGCACCGTCGGATTGGGCCTACAGCAGAAACTGCGACGAGCCGCCACTGGAGACTTGGCCCCCTACGTCATGCCGCATGTGCGCGCGGCGGTTCTCGATGCGTTACGCCGCGCGCAGGCCAACCTCGACGATCTGCATGGGATCGAAGTGCACGACTGCTTCACTCCCAGCGAGTATCTGGCCATCGACCACATCGGCCTGACGGGGCCGGGCGAGTCGTGGAAGGCCATCGAGAACGGCGAGATCGAGCTCGGTGGACGGCTTCCGATCAACCCCAGCGGCGGACTGATCGGCGGCGGCCACCCCGTCGGCGCATCAGGCATCCGCATGCTCGTCGACGCCGCGAAACAGGTCAGCGGTGCGGCTGGCGACTATCAGATCGAGGACGCGAAAACGTTTGGCACGCTGAACTTCGGCGGCAGCACAGCCACCACGGTCAGCTTCGTCGTCGATGCAACCGAAGGACGCTGACATGGACGTCGAAGTCGTCGGCAAGTTCCTGTCGACCCTGCCCGAAGACGACGACCATCCTTACCGAACCGGTCCCTGGCGACCACAGACCAGCGAGTGGGACGCCGACGACCTGGTCGTTGTCGAGGGTGAAATCCCGCGCGACCTCGACGGTGTCTATCTGCGTAACACCGAGAACCCGTTACACCCGGCGCTGAAGACCTATCACCCGTTCGACGGCGATGGCATGGTGCACATCGTCGGATTTCGGGACGGAAAAGCGTTCTACCGCAACCGCTTTGTCCGCACCGATGGCTTCCTCGCGGAGAACGAAGCGGGCGAGCCGCTGTGGCCGGGCCTGGCCGAGCCGGTACAGCTGGCCAAGCGCGACGGTGGTTGCGGCGCCCGCACCCGGATGAAGGACGCGTCGAGCACCGACGTCATCGTCCACCGGGGCATCGCGCTGACGAGCTTCTACCAGTGCGGCGATCTGTATCGCGTCGACCCGTTCTCGGCCAACACGCTGGGCAAGGAGACCTGGAACGGACACTTCCCGGTCGACTGGGGCGTGTCGGCTCACCCGAAGGTGGACCCGAAATCCGGTGAGCTGCTGTTCTTCAACTACAGCAAGCAGGAACCGTACATGCATTACGGTGTCGTCGACGAGAGCAACGAGCTGGCACACTACATCGACATTCCGCTGCCCGGCCCGAGATTGCCGCACGACATGGCGTTCACCGAAAACTACGTGATCCTCAATGATTTCCCGCTGTTCTGGGACCCGAGCCTGCTCGAACAGAATGTGCACCTGCCACGGTTCTACCCCGACATGCCGTCCCGATTCGCGGTGGTGCCACGGCGCGGCAACAGCAGTGACATCCGCTGGTTCGAGGCCGACCCGACGTTCGTGCTGCATTTCACCAACGCCTACGAAGACGGCGACGAGATCGTTCTCGACGGCTTCTACGAGGGCGCGCCCCAGCCGGCGGACACCGGCGGCAACAAGTGGGACAAGCTGTTTCGCTTCCTGGCGCTGGATCGCCTGCAATCCCGGCTACACAGGTGGCGTTTCAACCTGGTCACCGGCGAAGCCAAAGAAGAGCAGTTGTCGGAGACCATCACCGAATTCGGCACGATCAACCCCGATTACGCCGCCGGGCATTACCGCTACGCCTATGCGGCCACCGGCAAGCCCGGCTGGTTTCTATTCGACGGACTGGTCAAGCACGATCTGCGGACCGGCGGTGAACAGCACTACCAGTTCGCCGACGGGGTGTACGGCAGCGAGGCCGCGATGGCCCCGCGGCCGAATCCCACCAGCGAGGACGACGGCTACCTGATCACGCTGATTACCGACATGGACGCCGACGCGTCCTACTGTGTGATTTTCGATGCCGCCCGATTCAGTGACGGCCCGGTATGCAAACTTGCTCTGCCCGAACGGGTTTCCAGCGGAACTCACGCCACCTGGGCAGCGGGTGCGCAGTTACGGCGTTGGCATGACGTCGACTCCCCCGCTGGCGCGATCGGGCTGTGAAAGCCGAACCGACCACGCTGGACCCTGGCGGCACGAACGCGGTCGGCCGCATCCTGGGTCTGCTCGGTGACGAGTGGACGCTGCTGATCATCCAGCAGGCACTGCTGGGAGCGACCCGGTACGGCGAGTTCATGCAACGTCTACCGATCTCGAATACCGTGCTGGCCAACCGGTTACGGGCGCTGACGGACAGTGGACTGTTGGTGCGCAGGGAATACCAGACCCGACCCGTGCGCGCCGAATACCTGATCACCCAACGCGGACGGGCGTTCTGGCCGGTGCTGTTGTCGATCTGGGAGTGGGAACGACGGTGGGTGCCCGATCATGTCCACCGGCTTCCGGCCATGCGGCACATCCAGTGCGGCGGGGAATTCGCGCCGATATTGACTTGCCGAGCGTGCGGTGAAGCAGTGACCGAGAAACAGGTCGCGGCGCGCTGGGGTCCAAGCGGGTCGTGGCCGCGCTCGGTACCCGAGGGGTCGACCCGTCGCAGGTCGACCACCGACGGCAAGCGCGGTCAAGCCGGGCTCTTTCCCGAGACGATGAGCGTGTTCGGAAATCGTTGGGCCGCCGCACTTCTGGTGTGCGCATTCCTCGGTACCAGCCGCTTCTCGGATTTTCAGAGTCAGCTCGGAGCGCCCCCGTCGCTGCTGTCCGGTCGACTGCAGACGTTCTGCGCCAACGGGGTGATGCGCACATCCCGCGAAGCCAATTACCAGCTCACCGAGAAAGGGCGGGCGTTCTTCCCGGTCATCATCGCCGCCCTGCAATGCGGACAGCATTGGTTCCACGCGCCGGAGGGCCCAGCGGTGCTGCTCACCCATCTCGGTTGCGGCAAACCGTTCGTCGGAGAGTTGACCTGCGACCAGTGCGCCCGGCCGTTGAAGGGCGCACACGTCAGCGTCGACTAACGACGCAGCGATGCCGCCAACGCCCACACCGAGCACAGCACCGCCGCCGCGGCGGCAACGCCACCGACCCACAGACCGTAGGCCGCCGACACCGGCGGCTTCACGTTGACGGAGTAGTACCGCACCATCAGAGCAACCATGACCAACGAGATCACCAGCGCAGCAACCGATGCCGGCCGCACCGACAAACCCCGACCGACCATGGCGCCCGAAACCAACAAAGCGGACGAGAGCACCACGATCAGCTGGCCCGGCCCGAATCCGTGCGGCAGATGCAGGCTGCCGATGCTGCCGCCGATCGCGTTGGCCCAGCCGCCGCCGTTGATCCCCGTCGTCAACCACGGCAGCCAGACACTCATCGACACCGCGGCGGCGAACAGCGCAACCATCCAACCAGGGCGTAGGCGGGGCATACAGCGACAGTAGCCGCTAGCTCTCCAACGACGACAGATTGAAGCCGGTGCCTGGCGCCGAGCCGAAAACTCATCGCGCGTTCGCTCAGGCCGGCGCGAACACCGTCACGAATTTGCGCAACGATTCGCGAATATCGCTCTTCAGGGAAGCCGCCACGAGCATGCCGATCGGCCCGAACAGCGCGGGGCCACCCAGGTGCACGTCGAGGCTGACCACCGAGTTGTCACCGTTGGGTTTAACCTTCGCGATCAGCTTGACCTTGACCCCGCCGACGCCGACACCGTCGAGCGTCATCGACTCCGGCGGTTTGTAGTTCACGATCGTCCACGTGAGGCGGTTGGGCATGCCTTTGACCTCGACGATCGAGTCGATCACCGTGCCCTTCTCCAACTGCTCGGGCAGCTTGCTGCGCCACACCCGATGGATGGTGAGCCACTCCTTGTAGCGGGAGAGGTTTGACGCGTCCTCCCACGCCTTCTCGGGCGGCAGCGGTACGTCGATGGATACCGAAAGCTTTGCCATGGGTAACTTCTACTGGTCTTCCTTCTTGCCGTCTTTCAAGGCGTTCTTCGCCGCGTCCTGCACCGAGTTGACGGTGTCGGAGAACTTGCCGTCGGTCTTGGAGTCGACGAAATCGCCGGCCTTATCGATCGCGGAGTTGACGGTGTCCGCGTTCTGGGCCAACAGATCCTTGGCCTTGTCCAGGAAGCTCATGTTCGTTCCTTTTCCATCGGAGTTGTCGATTGATTACTGCGAGGATTCGTCGAGCCGCCACCACGGCTCGACTTCCACTGTGGCCGTGGGATCTACGCGGCCGCCCGGTTTGGGCACCGCCACTTTGACGTTCGCGGTCTTCGCCGCGGCCAGCAGTCGATCGATCGGTTCGGCCCACGGGTGCGGCGCCAGACGAAAGGTGCACCAGTGGATCGGCACGAACAGCCCGCCGCGTACGTCCAGGTGCGCCTGAATCGCCTCTTCGGGGTTCATGTGAACGTCCCGGGCGATCCTGTTGTACGCCCCGACGGGTAGCAGCGTCACGTCGAACGGTCCGTGATCGGTGCCGATGTCGGCGAAGCTCTTGGTGTAGCCGGTGTCGCCGCCGAAATAGGCCCGGTGCGCGGGGCCGATGATCGCCCACGACGCCCACAGGGTGTTGAAGCGGTTGAGGAAGCGGCCGGAGAAGTGCCGGGCCGGCGTGCAGATCAGCGTGAGCTCGTCGATCTTGGTGCTTTCGTTCCAGTCGAGTTCGATGACGCGCTCGTCGGGAATGCCCCAATCACGAAGGTGCGCACCGACACCCAGCGGAACGACAAACGGCGCCCACTGGCTGCGAGCCAGCGCGAGGATCGTGTCGATGTCGAGGTGGTCGTAATGGTCGTGGCTGATCACGATCGCGTCCAGCGCGGGCAGCGCCTCCAGCGACACCGGTGGCGGATGCATACGTCCCGGGCCGACGACGTCCGAGGGTGAGCAGCGTTCGCTCCACACCGGGTCGGTCAGGACGCGGTATCCGTCGATCTCCAGCAGCGTGGTCGAGTGGCCGAACCAGCTGACCGCGATCTGACCGGCGGGAGCGTCGAAGGCCCGCGGCTCTGGGGTGTCCAACGGGATTTCCGCCGAGGGCCGGGCGTCCTCGAGGCCGGTGATGATCTCCCACAGCAACGATCGCCCTTGGTCGGGGCCGATACTCATCGACGGCGGTTCCAAGTTGACGAAGACACCGTCGTGGAAGTTCGGTGAGCGCTCGGCCACGTCTCGAATGTCGGCCGGTTGCGCCCCGAGCGCGGCCGGTGCGCCGTGCAGCGCACGCAGCACCCACCCGCCCGTCGCGAGCGAGACCGTCCCCACTGCCAACCGCAGCGCCCCGCGCAACATCCGATTAAGCCCCCTGAAAATTCGGAGGTCGCTTCTCCACCCGTGCGACCTGCGCTTCGATCACGTCTTGGCTGCCCCATGCCTTCTCGAAGAGTTCTTTGTGCGCCGGCCACTGCTCTTCGTACGCGCCGTCGTCGTTGAGTACCCGCTTGGCGTGCTGCAGCGCCAGCGGGGCCAGGCCGGCGATCTCGGCGGCCCACGCTTGCGCGTCGGCGAGCGTACCGATCCGGTTGGCCATCCCGGTGATGAGGGCGTCCTGGGCGGTGAGCTTCTCGGCGGTCAGCAGCATGGCCCGGGCGCGTCCGTGGCCCGCCAGCGATGACAATCGGCGAATGCTCCAGTTATCCAGTGCCAGACCGTATTTGGAGGTCGGGAATTGGAAGAACGCGTCAGGTGCCACCACCCGAAGGTCGCAGATCATGGCCAGCTGCAGGCCCGCGCCGATCGCCGGGCCGTTGATCGCCGCGACCACCGGAACCGGCGTCGCGTCGATTGCCATGTTGAGCGCGATCAGACGGTCGGGATAGTCGGCGGCGAACGCATCGCCGCTCAAATCCGCGCCGGCGCAGAATACGGTGCCCTGCCCGGTCAGCACGATGGCATGGGCGTTCTCACCCGCGGCCTTCTCGATGGCCTCCCGCAACTCCTCGACGAGCTGCGAGTTGAGCGCATTGCGCCGTTCGGGCCGCTGCAACTCAATGGTCAGCACGTCGTCGACGCGGGTAACACCGATCATGGAGGCCAGCCTATTAGGCTCGGCGGGCCTTGCCGAATCAGCGGTAGCGGGAACATTCCATTCGACCCGTGGACCTGACAGGATGCTTCCCCGTGACAAGGCCCAACTTCCTGGTAATCGTGGCGGACGACCTCGGCTTCTCCGACATCGGCGCATTCGGCAGCGAAATCGAGACCCCCAACCTGGACCGGCTGGCCAACGCCGGGATCCGTTTCACCGATTTCCACTCGGCACCCGCTTGTTCACCGACGCGGTCGATGCTGCTGACCGGGACCGATCACCACATCGCCGGCATCGGCACCATGGTCGAAGTCGTTCCCGAGCTACGGGGCCAGCCTGGCTACGAGGGTTACCTGAACGACCGGGTGGTCGCGTTGCCCGAGTTACTGCGTGACGCCGGCTACCTGACGCTGATGGCGGGCAAGTGGCATCTCGGCATGACCGTCGACCGGACGCCGTGGGCCCGCGGATTCGAGCGTTCGTTTGCGCTATTGCCAGGCGGCGCAAGCCATTACGCCAATGTTCCGGGAGATTTCATCCCGATGATGTCGCGATACACCGAGGACGACCAGTTCGTCACCGTTCCCGACGACTTCTATTCATCGGACTTCTACGCCGACACCCTGGTGCGATATTTCCGTGAGCGCACCGATGATGAACAGCCGTTCTTCGCCTATCTGCCGTTCCAGGCGCCGCACTGGCCGTTGCAGGCACCCGAGGAGACCATCGCCAAGTACCGGGGTCGTTACGACGACGGCCCGGACGCGTTGCGCGAGGAGCGACTGGCCGCGCTGAAGCGGCTCGGGTTGGTTGCACCCGACGTCACCGCTCATCCCGTCGTCCCCGACGGCGAGCCGGAGTGGTCTGAGCGCAGCGCCGACCAGAAGGCCTTGTCGGCCCGCAGCATGGAGGTTTACGCCGCCATGGTCGACCGGATGGATTACAACATCGGCAAAGTGGTCGACTACCTCGCCGAGACCGGCGAACTCGACAACACGGTCGTGGTCTTCCTGTCCGACAACGGCGCAGAGGGAGCGATTCTCGAGTCCCTGCCGATCCTCGGCGGCGCGATCGTCGCCGAGATCGAGAAGAACTGGGACAACAGCCTCGACAACGCCGGAGCGGCCAACTCGTTCATCTGGTACGGCCCGCGCTGGGCGCAGGCCGCCACCGCCCCGTCACGCCTGCACAAAGCGTTCACCAGCGAGGGCGGTATCCGGGTGGTCGGCTTCGCCACCTGGCCGGGCTTCGATCGCCAGCAGCAGATCGGCACCGCGTTCAGCACGGTCATGGACATCGCCCCGACCTTCCTCGAACTCGCCGGCGTCGCACACCCCGGCACCGAATACCAGGGGCGCGAGGTTGCCCCCATGCGCGGCAGGTCGTTGTTGCCCTACCTGTCCGGCGACACCGAGTCGGTGCACGACGACCTAACCGGAACCGGGTGGGAACTGTTCGGGCGCTACGCGATTCGCCAGGGCGACTGGAAGGCGCTGCACCTGCCCGAGCCCTACGGCCCGGGCGCCTGGCAGCTCTACGACCTGTCCGCCGACCCCGGCGAAACCAACGACCTCGCGGCCGCGCATCCCGACAAGCTGGCCGAGCTGTTGGTGTTGTGGGAGAGCTACGTCTCCGAGACCGGGGTGATCCTGGATCCCGTATCGGGCTGATCAGTAGCCTCAGCCGGGTGACGCGGATCGGGACCGAGCAACTGCGCGAAGCCGTGCTCGACGAGGGATCGTTCGTCAGTTGGGACACCGAGCCGCCGGCGATACCGATGAGTGAGTCCTATGCCCGCGAGCTGACCGAAGCACGAGAAGCCAGCGGCTACGACGAGTCGGTGCTGACCGGCGAAGGTCGGGTGTTCGGACGCCGGGTGGCGGTCGTGGTCTGCGAGTTCGACTTCCTGGCCGGCTCGATCGGAGTCGCCGCGGCCGAGCGGATAACCGTGGCGATTCAGCGCGCCACCGCCGAACGACTGCCGCTGCTGGCTTCGCCGAGCTCCGGCGGGACCCGGATGCAGGAAGGCACCGTCGCATTCCTGCAGATGGTCAAGATCGCCGCGGCCGTCACGCTGCACAAGCACGCCCACCTGCCCTACCTGGTCTACCTGCGGCACCCGACCACCGGCGGGGTGTTCGCGTCGTGGGGCTCGCTGGGTCACGTCACCTTCGCCCAGCCGGGCGCGTTGATCGGCTTCCTCGGTCCGCGGGTCTACGAACAGCTCTACGGCGAACCGTTTCCGTCGGGCGTCCAGACCGCCGAGAACCTGCAGCGACACGGGGTGATCGACGCCGTCGTGCCGCTGGAGGAACTGCGCGGCGTCCTCGACCGGGCACTGACCGTCGTCGCCGACGACGCGGGACCGGCGCCGGTGCCGGCGCCTGCCGAACCCCTGCCCGACATCCCGGCGTGGGACTCGGTGGTGGCGTCGCGGCGGCCGGACCGGCCCGGAGTCCAACTCCTGCTGCGCCACGGCTGCACCGACCAGGTGCTGCTGTCGGGAACAGGGCAGGGTGACGCCGCGACGATGTTGCTGGCGCTGGCCCGGTTCGACGGTCAGCCCGCGGTGCTGCTCGGCCAGCAACGAACAGTCGGCGGGTTGGTCGGGCCTGCCGCGCTGCGCGAGGCCCGCCGCGGCATGATGCTGGCCGCCGGGTTGCGACTACCGCTGGTGCTGGTGATCGACACCGCCGGGCCAGCGCTGTCGACCGAGGCCGAGGAGGGCGGGCTGGCCGGCGAGATCGCCAACTGCCTGGCCGAGTTGGTCACCCTCGACACCCCGACCGTGTCGGTGCTGCTCGGTCAGGGCAGCGGCGGACCGGCGCTGGCGATGGTGCCCGCCGACCGGGTACTGGCTGCGCTGCACGGCTGGCTGGCACCGCTGCCGCCGGAGGGCGCCAGCGCGATCGTCTTCCGCGACACCGACCACGCTCCCGAGCTGTCGGTCGCGCAAGGCGTCCGCTCGGTCGACTTGCTGGCCTCCGGCATCGTCGACGCCGTTGTTCCCGAGCATCCCGACGCCGCTGACGAGCCGCTCGAGTTCTCCACCCGGCTGTCGGCGGCGATCGCGGTGGAACTCGATGCGCTGCGCGGCATGCCCGATGCCGACCGGATGGCAACCCGGCTGCGGCGCTATCGCAACATCGGCCTGCCCTGAAACATCGGGCTGCCTCGCCTCCGCCGACACGTAACCTGTTGCGACGACACGCCTGGATCGGTCGCAACGGATTAAGTCTCGGTGAAAGTCATGCCCTCAGCCGCCGCGCCAGACTGCCCCAAGGGGATGTTCCCACTGCTACGGGCGATAATCAGGCATTATGGGCGACATGGACGCTGGTGGGACCTCGCCCCGGGTTTTGGTTGTTGACGACGACTCTGACGTGCTTGCCTCGCTGGAGCGCGGGTTGCGGTTGTCCGGCTTCGAAGTATCGACCGCTGTGGACGGGGCCGAGGCGTTGCGCAGCGCCACCGAAACCCGGCCCGACGCGATCGTGCTCGACATCAACATGCCGGTGCTGGACGGCGTGAGCGTAGTGACTGCGTTGCGCGCGATGGACAACGACGTCCCGGTCTGTGTGCTGTCGGCGCGCAGTTCGGTCGACGACCGGGTGGCAGGTCTGGAGGCCGGCGCCGACGACTATCTGGTCAAGCCGTTCGTGCTGGCCGAGCTGGTGGCCCGGGTGCGTGCGCTGCTGCGCCGAAAGGGCTCGACGCCGGCATCGTCGTCGGAGACCATCACGGTCGGCCCGCTGGAGGTCGACATCCCGGGCCGCCGCGCCCGGGTCAACGGCGTCGACGTCGACCTGACCAAGCGGGAGTTCGACCTGCTGGCCGTGCTGGCCGAGCACAAGACCGCGGTGTTGTCGCGCGCACAGCTGCTGGAATTGGTGTGGGGCTACGACTTCGCCGCCGACACCAACGTCGTCGACGTGTTCATCGGATACCTGCGACGCAAGCTCGAAGCCGGCGGCGGCCCACGGCTGCTGCACACCGTCCGCGGCGTGGGATTCGTCCTGCGTATTCAGTGACCGGAGGCGAGAAATGAACTTCTTGCAGAGGATCCTGACCCGCACACCGTCGCTGCGTGCCCGCGTGGTGGTGGCCACCGTCATCGGCGCGGCCATCCCGGTGCTCATCGTCGGCGTCGTGGTGTGGTTCGGGATCACCAACGACCGCAAGGAACGCCTGGACCGCCGTCTCGACGAGGCGGCCGGCTTCGCGATCCCGTTCCTGCCGCGCGGGCTCGGTGAAATCCCGAAGTCTCCCAGCGATCAGGACGCCGTCATCACCGTGCGTCACGCCAGCGGCGAGGTCACCTCGAACACCACCGTGACGCTGCCCCAGCTGCCGGCCGGTTACGCCGACACCTACATCAACGGGGTGCGCTACCGGGTGCGCGCCGTGACGATCCCGGCGCCGCATCCGATGCTGGTGGAAGTCGGCGCCACCTACGACGCCACCATCGCCGACACCAACAACCTGCATCGCCGGGTGCTCTTGATCTGTCTGTTCTCGATCGCGGCGGCCGCCGTATTCGCTTGGCTGCTGGCCACTTTCGCAGTGCGGCCGTTCAAACGGCTGGCGCAGCAGACCCGGTCGATCAACGCGGGCGACGAGAATCCACAGGTCCGGGTGCGAGGCGCCAGCGAGGCCGTCGAGATCGCCGAAGCCCTGCGCGGCATGCTGCAGCGGATCTGGGACGAGCAGAACCGAACGCTCGAGGCGCTGGCGTCGGCGCGCGACTTCGCCGCGGTGTCCTCGCACGAGCTCCGCACACCATTGACCGCCATGCGCACCAATCTCGAGGTGCTGGCCACCCTGGACCTGCCCGACGAGCAGCGCAAAGAAGTTCTCAGCGACGTGATCCGGACCCAATCACGAATCGAGGCAACGCTTTCCGCGCTGGAGCGGCTGGCCCAGGGTGAGCTGTCGACGTCGGAAGACCACGTGCCGGTCGACATCACCGAGCTGCTCGACCGCGCGGCGCACGACGCGATGCGGATCTACCCCGACCTCGAGGTGTCGCTGGCGCCGTCGCCGACCTGCATCATCGTCGGCCTGCCCGCCGGCCTGCGGCTCGCGGTGGACAACGCGATCGCCAACGCCGTCAAACACGGAGGCGCCACCCGCGTGCAGTTGTCCGCGGTCAGCTCGCGGGCCGGTGTGGAGATCGCCATCGACGACAACGGCAGCGGGCTGCCCGAAGCGGAACGCGAGATCGTGTTTGAGCGCTTCTCCCGCGGCTCGACCGCGTCGCACTCGGGTTCTGGGCTCGGCCTGGCATTGGTGGCCCAGCAGGCGCACCTGCACGGCGGCATGGCGGCACTGGAAGAAAGCCCGCTCGGCGGAGCACGTCTGCTGTTGCAGTTGCCTCCGCCGAGCTGACGTTTCCTAGCGGGCGCCGAGCAGATCGATGACGAAGATCAGCGTCTTGCCCGACAGCTGATGTCCCGAGCCCGCCGGCCCGTACGCCTGCTCCGGCGGGATGATCAGCTGACGCCGGCCGCCGACCTTCATGCCCGGAATCCCATCCTGCCAGCCCTGAATAAGGCCCTGCAGCGGGAACGAGATGGACTGGCCGCGACCCCACGAGCTGTCGAACTCCTCGCCCGAGTCGTAGTCGACGCCGACGTAGTGCACCTCGACAGTGCCACCCGGCACGGCTTCGGTGCCGTCGCCGACCGTCAGGTCTTCGATCACGAGTTGGGCCGGCGCGGGGCCGTCGGGGAACTGAATCTCAGGTTTGCTTGACACGCAAGCGACCCTAGTCGGGCCACGATGCGGGCTGGGAGCCGGACCAGAGCATAGTCGGGCACACTTGACGTGACAACCGACAAGGACGCCCTCTCGCGGATCAACGAACTCGTCGCCGAGGAGAAGTCGCTGCGAGCGCAGCTCCAGCACGGCAAGATCAGCGAGTCCGACGAGCACAAGCGGCTGCGCCACCTCGAGATCCAGCTCGACCAGTGCTGGGACTTGCTGCGGCAGCGTCGTGCGCTGCGCGAGACAGGCGGCGATCCTGGCGATGCCGCGGTGCGGCCGGCCGACGAGGTCGAGGGTTACATCGGCTGACGCATGACTGCGGGTGACGTCGACGCGGTCATCGTGGGCGGCGGGCACAACGGTCTGGTCGCCGCCGCATACCTGGCCCGGGCCGGGTTGCGGGTGCAATTGCTGGAGCGGCTGGCACACGTCGGCGGGGCGGCGGTGTCCGCGCAGGTCTTCGACGGCGTCGAGGCCCGGCTGTCGCGGTACGCCTACCTGGTGAGCCTGCTGCCGGCGCGCATTCTCGATGACCTGGGCGCGACGGTCCGGCTGGCGCCGCGGCCCTACTCGTCGTACACGCCCGATCCCGCGACCGCCGGGCGGACCGGTCTGCTGGTCGGTCGGGAGTCCACGTTCGACGCGATCGGCGCCGGCGACGACGAGCCGGCCTTCGCGGAGTTCTACCGGCGCTGCCGGTCGGTGACCGGGCGACTGTGGCCGACGTTGCTGGAGCCGTTGCGCACCCGTACCGCAGGCCCGCGCGCTCGTCGGTGACGCCAGGCCGCGTGGCGCGACATACTCGAGCGCCCGATCGGTGCCGCGATCGCCGGCGCCATCGCCAACGATCTGGTGCGCGGCGTGGTGGCGACCGATGCGTTGATCGGCACCTTCGCCCGGCTCGACGATCCGTCGCTGCAGCAGAACATCTGCTTCCTGTACCACGTGATCGGTGGTGGCGACGGGGGCTGGCATGTCCCGGTCGGCGGCATGGGCGCGGTGAGCGCGGCGCTGGCCGCGGGCCGCGAAAAACGCTGAAATCGTTACCGGTGCAGAGGTTTACGCGATCGACCCGAGCGGCGAAGTGCGTTACCGCCGCGGTGACGTCGAGCACCTGGTGCGCGCCCGATTCGTGTTGTCCGGTGTCACGCCGACGACATTGGCCGGCCTACTCGGTCAACCCGCGCCGGCGTCGACGCCGGGCGCACAGGTCAAAGTCAACATGGTGCTGCGTCGATTGCCGCGGCTGCGCGATCGGGGCGTCACACCCGAGCAGGCTTTCGCCGGCACGTTCCACGTCAACGAAACCTGGACGCAACTGGAAACGGCATACGACCGGGCGGCGGCACACGCGTTGCCCGACCCGCTGCCGTGCGAGATCTACTGCCACTCGCTGACCGACCCCAGCATCCTGTCGCCGGCACTGCGGGAATCGGGCGCGGCCACGTTGACGGTGTTCGGTCTGCACACCCCGCACCAGGTGTTCGAGCGTGACGCGCTCACCGACGCCGTGCTGAAGTCACTGAATTCCGTTCTGGCCGAACCGATTCAGGACGTGCTGATGACCGACGCGAACGGCTCGCCATGCATCGAGACAACTACCACGGCGGACTTGGAGCAGCGCCTGGGCATGACCGGCGGCAACATCTTCCACGGCGGATTGGCCTGGCCGTTCGCCGAAGACGACGATGCATTGGACACCCCGGCGCGGCGGTGGGGGGTGGCTACCGCGCACGAGCGAATCCTGGTGTGCGGCTCAGGCGCGCGCCGCGGCGGAGCGGTCTCCGGCATCGGAGGTCACAACGCCGCGATGGCGGTACTCGGCTCGCTTGGCTAGCGGGCGTCGACAGCCACTGCGGTGGGTTTTCGTCGAGATCGACACTGGCGCGGAAAAGTTCGAGTGAACAGCGCGCTAGCGTCGATCTCGATGTCTGAACTAGCCCGCTTCAGCTAGCGCGAGCTGATGGCTTCGTAGTTGCGCTCGGTGTAGCCGGTGTAGATCTGGCGCGGACGGCCGATCTTGCTCGGCTCGCCGTTCATCTCACGCCAGTGCGCGATCCAGCCGGGCAGCCGGCCGAGTGCGAACAGCACGGTGAACATCCGGGTCGGGAATCCCAGCGCCCGGTAGATCAGCCCGGTGTAGAAGTCGACGTTCGGGTACAGCTTGCGCTCGATGAAGTAGTCGTCGGTCAGCGCGGCCTCTTCGAGTTCCTTGGCGATGTTCAGCAGAGCGTCGTCGCCGCCCAGCTTGCCCAGGATCTTGTCGGCCTGTTCCTTGACGATGCGGGCCCGCGGGTCGTAGTTCTTGTAGACCCGGTGGCCGAAGCCCATCAGCTTGACGCCTTCTTCTTTGTTCTTGACCTTGCGGACGAACTCGCTGACGTCGTCGCCGCTGTCCCGGATCTGCTCGAGCATCTCCAGCACGGCCTGGTTCGCGCCGCCGTGCAGCGGACCCCAGAGCGCGTTGATGCCGCCGGAGATCGAGGTGAACAGGTTGGCCTGCGACGAGCCGACCAGCCGGACCGTCGACGTCGAACAGTTCTGCTCGTGGTCGGCGTGCAGGATGAACAGCAGGTCGAGCGCTCGGACGATCTCGGGGTCGGGCTCGTAGGGCTCGGCCGGCAGGCCGAACGTCATCCGCAGGAAGTTCTCCACCAGGTTCAGGCTGTTGTCCGGGTAGAGGAACGGCTGACCCACCGACTTCTTGTAGGCGTAGGCGGCGATCGTCGGCAACTTGGCCAGCAGCCGGATGGTGGACAGGTCGATCTCTTCGGTGTCGGCCGGGTCGAGCGAATCCGGGTAGTAGGCGCTCAGCGCGTTGACCACGCTGGACAGCACCGGCATCGGGTGGGCGTTGCGGGGGAAGCCGTCATAGAACCGCTTCAGGTCCTCGTGCAGCATGGTGTGCCGCTGGATCTGCTCGGTGAAGTCGGCCAGCTGCTCGGCGTTCGGCAGTTCCCCGTTGATCAGCAGGTAGCTGACCTCGATGAAGGTCGACTTCTCGGCCAGCTGCTCGATCGGGTAGCCGCGGTAACGCAGGATGCCGGCGTCACCGTCGATGTAGGTGATGGCGCTCTTGGTGGACGCCGTGTTGACGAAGCCGTTGTCGAAGGTGGTGTAGCCGGTCTTGGACAGCAGCGGGCCGAGCGCGATGCCGTCGGATCCCTCGGTGGCGTGAACGATTTCCAGGTCCAACTCACCACCCGGGTACTTCAGGGTGGCGGAGTCATCGGTTGCGGCCACGGGAACCCCTTTGCGATTGGTTTTTAATGCTGGACCGGCTGGATGCCTATAGCGCAAAGGTAGTCGTTATCGCTACGGCACGCCTGCCCGGGGGTGAGGTCTGCTGACCTTGCGAGGCACGACGAAATTCGCATTCCTCGAAATCGCAGACGAGACGACCTTTACTCGATCTTGACCGCGTGTTGAATACCCACCCGCACGATCGGGGACGTGACTACGCTTCAAGCCGTGGAACTGGGGGTTTTGGGACCTCTGCAGGTCCGACAAGACGGAGCACCCGTCGCGATACCGGGTGCCAAACCTCGTGCCATCCTGACGATGCTCGGGCTGCACCACGGGTCCGTCGTCTCGTCCGAGGCGCTTCTCGAATTGCTCTGGGGCGAGGATCCCCCGCGCACCGCCGCCAAGGCTCTGCAGACCCATATCTCCTCGCTGCGTCGCGCCCTGGGCGACGGCTTTGTTCTGACGCAGGGAGCGGGCTGGGCCCTGGCTGACAGTGAAGTCGATGCCTCGCGTTACAAGTCCGCCGCCCGGCTGGGACGCGATGCCACCGCGACCGGCGACCTGAGCGAAGCGGTAGCCCGCTTCGAGGAAGCGCTCGCCCTCTGGCGCGGCGTCCCCGAACTGCCCGATGGTCGACGCGGAACATCGGAAAAAACCCGCTGGCTCGAGGGCCACGCCGCGTTGGTGGAAGACCGGGCCGACGCGCTGCTCGCGACGGGCCGCGCCGCGGAGATCATCGGCGAGCTCGAGGCCGCGGTGGCCGATGCGCCGCTGCGCGAAAGGCGATGGGGCCAGCTGATGCTCGCCCTCTACCGCGCAGGCAGGCAGGGTGACGCGCTTGGCGCCTACCAACGAGCGCGGACGCTGCTGGCCGACGAGTTGGGGGTCGATCCCGGACCGGAGCTTCGGCGACTCGAGACCGCCATCGTCGCACAGGATGACTCATTGGAAGTTGTTGCCAAACAGCAGCTTCCATCGGTCATGCGCGCCGTGACTTTCTTCCTCACGGACATCGAGGGCTCAACAGCCGCATGGGAGGCCGACGCCGCCGCCATGGGGGTGGCACTGGCACGCCACGACGAGCTGGTCGAACAGGTCGTCACGTCGCGCGGGGGACGGCTCATCAAGACCCGCGGCGAGGGCGACGCCACGTTCTCGGTCTTCGAGCGGCCCTCGGCGGCGGCGGCCGCCGCCATCGAGCTGCAAGACGCGATCACCCACGAGCCCTGGGCGTTGCGGGAGCCCATGCGCGTCCGGGTGGCGTTGCACACCGGGGAAGCCGAGCTGCGCGACGGCGACTACTTCGGTCGGGCGGTCAACCGGGCGGCCCGCCTGCGATCGCTGGCCGAGGGCGCCCAGATCCTGTGCTCGGGCGCGACCGCCGAGCTCGTCATCGACTCACTGCCCGACGACGTGATGCTCGCCGACCTGGGATTGCGCGAGCTGCGCAACCTCGCCCGCCCGGAGCATGTCTTCGAGCTCCGATTCGAAACCGCCGAGGAGACAGCACAACCGCCGGCAAGCGATGCGCCGATGGAGCGGCCCGGCCTCCCCCCGGTTCTGATCGGTACCGGGCCTTTCGTCGGACGCGGCCCCGAACTCGAACGGCTTCTGTCGGCCTGGCAGACCGCGCTCGGCGGTGGTGCGTGTGCGGCCCTGATCGCCGGGGAGCCGGGTGTCGGCAAGACGCGCCTGGCCGGCGAATGGTCACGGCACGCCTACGAGCAAGGCGCGGTCGTGCTGTACGGCCGTTGCGACGAGGACCTCGGTGCGCCCTATCAGCCCTTCGCGGAAGCCCTGCGCTCGCTGGTGCCATGCGTCGGCACCAGCCGGTTACGCGGACTGCGCGGCGTCGAAGCGTTGCTGCCGCTTGTCCCCGGGCTGGCCGATGTCGTGCCCGATCTGGCCGCGCCGACGCGCGCCGACCCCGACACCGAGCGCTACGCACTTTTCGACGCCGTCGTTGCACTCTTGGAAATGGCCTCCAAGGAGGCGCCGGTTGTCCTGGTGGTCGACGACCTGCACTGGGCGGCCAAGCCAACGCTGCTCCTGTTGCGGCATGTACTGCGCTTCGGCGACCGTGCGCGCCTGGAGATCGTCGGTACCTATCGCAGCACCGATCTCGACCGCTCCCATCCCCTGGCGGCGATGCTGGCCGACCTGCACCGCGACGGCACCGCCAACCGCATCAGTCTCAGCGGGCTCGATGAGGACGACGTCAGCGCGTACGTCGCCGAAGCCGGCTACGACGACGAAGAGCTCGGCCACGCATTGGCCACCGTCACAGGCGGCAACCCGTTCTTTCTCATCGAGGCTCTGCGCCATGTCGACGAGAGCGGCGGCGTGTGGGACCCGAGCACGCTCCCACAGGGCGTACGAGAAGCAGTGAGCCGCAGACTTTCTCGGCTTCCGATCGAGACCAACAAAGCCCTGGCAGCAGCCGCGGTCGTCGGCAGCCGGTTTGCCCTGGACCTGGTCGAGCGCGTGGTTGGGGACGACCTGGTCGACGCATTCGACGAGGCGTCCAAGGCCGGCATCGTCATCGAAGAGCCCGGTGGTCGCTACCGGTTCAACCATGCGCTCGTTCGGCAGTCTCTGCTTGCCGAACTGCCGTCGATGCGACGGATGCGGTTGCACCAGCGCATCGCCACGACGTTGGAGGACGAGCCGGGCGCCGACGACGAGCTGCTCGCCGAACTGGCCCACCACTATTTCGAATGCGCGTGGGCGGGAAACGCGGCCAAGGCCGTCGAGTATTGCCGGCGCGCGGCGGACCAGGCGATGACCCGGCTCGCCTACGAAGGGGCGGCCGAGCTTTACGACCACGCCGTGCACGCGCTGGAGGAGATCGACGACGAGCTGCCCGACCGTGACGACCAGATCGCCGACCTACTCGTCGCGCGCTGCGAGGCTCTTCTGGCTGCGGGCGATGTGGCTTCGGCAGTAGGTGCGGTCTCCCAATTGCAGCAAGCGACAGTCGATTCCGCCCGGTTATCGGCATGGGCGACATGCTTCGACGGCCAGCTCTCGGTATTGGTCCATCCCGAGCGATTGGACGACGTGGAGGCCGCGTTAGGCGCTGCCGCACACAAACTGGCCGAAATCGACGATGCCGCAGGGGAAGCCAAGGCGCATACCGTCCGTGCCACCTGCCTCGCCCGGCTTGGGCGAGTTGGCGACTGCGAAATCGCCTTGGACGATGCCCTGACGGCGGCACGGCGCGCGCGTGATCACCGCCGAGTCAACGCGGTGCTGGCCGGCGCACCACTTGCGGCGCTGTGGGGACCGAACCCGGTTCCGCGAGCGGGCGGGCGGTGCCTTGACGTGGTGCGGCTGCTGCGGATCACTACCGACTCGCCGGCGGTCGAAGCGACGTCGACGCGATGCCAGGCCGTGTTGGAGGCCTTCCGCGGCCGCGATGCGGCAGCCCGCCGGATGATCGACTCAGCCCGGCGCACGGTCACCGAACTCGGTCTGCGCCATGCCCTTCTGGAGGTCGAGCAGTTCGCCGGCATTGTAGAGCTCGTCTTGGACGATCCGGCCGCGGCCGAGCCGCATCTTCGTCAGGCCTGCAACGGTTTTCGTCGGATGGGTCTCGACGCCGATACCGCCGAGACCGCTGCGCTACTCGGCCGCGCATGTCTGGCGCTCAATCGAGATGCCGAGGCCGACGAATTATGCACGGAGAGTGAGCGACTCGCAGGCCACGCGCTGAAGGCATCGATCGCCTGGCGCACACTTCGGGCGCAGTTGCTTTCGCGCAGCGGCAATCACGACGAGGCTCGGCAGGTAGCGCAGGCTGCCGTCACTCTGGCCGAGCGCACCGACGGGTTGGTCGATCACGGCGATGCCTGTCTGTCATTGGCAACGGTGTTGGGCGCCGCAGGCGACACCGCGGGGGCGCGAGCCGCCGCCGAACGCGCGGCCAGCCTGTATGAGCGGAAAGGTGCTGCGGCGCTGGCTGAGAAGGCGCGCGCGCATGCTCGATGAGCGTGCCGAGCGCAACTGACCCGACTCCACCCGAAGTGCCGAGTCGTCGAGACTCGACAACGCGTGCGTCCAGGCGGGCGAACGCGTGATGGCCGCTGTTGATCGCGAGGCCTGGGACGAGTTCGAGCAGCTGTTCGCACCCGAGGTCTCCGTCGAGAGTCGGCGGAAGATCGTCGGCTTTAAGCAGAACGAATCCCACTTCGGACGAGGTGATGCGCCAGATGAGGCGCTATCTCGAGACGGGGACCTTGCGGATCAACCACGTCGTTATCGCCGTGCGAGGCGAGCGCCTGGCTCTCTCTCGACTGACGTTTGGCACTGCCGATGTGAGCCCCGGGGCGCCGCAGGACGAGACTCCTCCAGGTATACGGCATTGACGAGGAGGGTCGAATCGCGCTGCAGATCTGGTTCGACCTCGAAGACATGGACGCCGCGCTCGCCGAACTCGACGCCGTGCACGCCCGCTTCGAAGCAGAGCATCCGCAAGTGCCAACATCTAGATAACGCGTGCGTACGACGCGATCGGCCGCCTGTGGGATGCTTACGACCGCGAGGCCTGGGACGAGGTCGAGGCACAATTCGCGCCAGAGATCGCCGCCGAACACCGCCGGAAGATCGTCGGCTTCTCCCCCAGAATCCTTACGCCTAGCGATTGGGCACGCCGAATAAGGCATCTTCGTGCCACCACCGGCGCCGTGCGGCACAGTCGCGCGGTGGTCGCCATACGGGGGGACCGCCTGGCTCTTACCCGATTCGAGATCAGTACTGCTGACACGAGTCCGGGCGCACCTCAGGACGAGCTGCTACATCTTTTCGGCCTCGACGACGACGGTCGTATCGCGCTGTTCGTTGTGTTCGACATCGAAGACCTCGATGGCGCGCTCGCCGAACTCGACGCCGTGCACGCCCGATTCGAGGACGAGCACCCACCAGCGCGGCGCCTGGAAAACGCGGCAAGTCACGTCGTACGAACGCCTCAAGGCATACTTCGCAGACGCGCGACTGGGACGCGATGGCGGCGATGCTCGCCGACGACAGTTCGAGTGGACGATCGTCGTCAGGTCATGGGCGCCGGAATCCGACGCGGTCAGACTGCCACGATCGCCGAATGTGCGGGCGATCGCCGACATCGGCATAACGACCATGACGTCAGTCGCCATTGCGATCCGCGGGGACGCCTCGCCCTCGTCGTACCTCGGGCCGGGACAAGCGGTCCGAGGTTCCACACGGAGGCCTCCAGCATCGTCGAGATCGACGCCGACGAGCGGATCGGTGGCGGTGCGTCTCGTTCGACCTCGACGACTTCGACGCCGCCCTCGCCGAGCTCGACGCGCGATACCTCGCCGGCGAAGCCGCCGCCATACGCGCAGACGTGGTCGGTTGTCGCGGCGCCTACGCCTCGCTAACCGGCACGAGCTACCCTCTACCACAGCGGATTGCGCGAACATCGACCACCGCCGGGGGGCAAGATTCGCGCCCGGTGAGCTGATCGCATACCTCCGTGCCGGATGGTTGCTCGATCAAGACTTAATATCTTCTACATCGAGGCCGTACATCGGCTCAGCGCTCTCGGAGCGGTCGTCACGCAAACGGGACATGGGACCTCACACGAGGGCTTCGAAGCCGAATGGCGAGAAGTCGCACTGCTCACGGTCGAAGGCGACCTGATCAACCGCACAGAGGTATTCGACGAGGCAGACCTCGACGCCGCGATCGCGAGATTCGATCAGCTCAGCCGGCCGGCGCCGCGGCTGGAAAACGCGGCCAGCCAAGTGAATGAGCGCCTTCTGGCTTACTTTTGCGGCCCGCGACTGGGATGCCTTCGCCGACATCCTGGCCGAGGACATTACTACCGAGGATCGTCGGCGGGCGGTGAATGCAGGCGTCCGACAGGACCGTGATGCCGAGATCAGAGATTTCCGGTCGGCCGCCGACCTCGGAGTCACGCACGCGACGTCAAACACGATTGCCACCCGCGGAGAACGCCTCGTCCTCACCCGTGCCCGGGCCACGCCAATGTCGAGGATCCGGGGCGTTCAGCGCTGATCTCTTGGCGTAGTCGAGATCAACGCCGACGACCGGATCGAGGCGCTGGGTCACGTTCGACCTCGACGACTTCGACGCCGCCATCGCGGAGCTCGATGCCCGCTACCTCGCCGGCGAAGCGGCCGCCCACGCGCACACGTGGTCGCGTCGTCGCAGCCGCTTACGCCGGTTTCAACCGGCGCGAGCTCCTCGCGACGACGCCAGATTGGGTGAACATTGACCACCGTCGCGGAGCAGCTTTCGCCCCCGGCGACATGATCGCGTACCTCCAAGCGGCATGGGACGACTCGACCTGACACCAAGATCTACATCGGGGCGGTGCATCGGCTCAGCGAGATCGGAGCGGTCGTCACCCATCTGTCGCGTGGGATCTCACAAGAGGGCTTCGACGCCGAGTGGCGGGATGTCCACGTGCTTGCGGTCGAAGGCGATATGGTCAGCCGCTCCGAGCTATTCGACGAGGCAGACCTCGACGCCGCGATCGCGAGGTTCGACCAACTCAGCCGGCCGGCACCGCGGCTGGAAAACGCAGCAAGCCAAATAGCCGAGCGCTTCCTGGCGCACTTCGCGGCCCGCGACTGGGACGCGCATGGCGGAGATACTGGCCGACGACTTTTCCAGTCGACGATCGCCGCCGGGTCGTGAACGCGGGGCTCCGACATGGTCGGGATGCCGAGATCGCGGACGCTGCGGGCGATCGCCGACGCTCGGGTTCACGACATAACGTCGACCGTCATCGCGACCCGCGGGGAGCGCCTTGTCCTCGCGTGCGCGACTCTCGGGCCGCGACCAGGGGGCCCGAGGCGTTCCTCATCGATGTCCTCAGCATCGTCGAGATCAACGCCGACGAGCGGATCGCGGCGATCGTCACGTTCGACCTCGACGACTTCGACGCCGCCATCGCGGAGCTCGACGCCCGATACCTCGCCGGCGAAGCCGCCCCCCACGCGCGCACGTGGTCGGTGATCGCAGGTGGCCACGCCGCGCTCAACCGGCACGAGCTACCGCCGACCACGCCGGACTGGGTGAGCATCGACCACCGCCGGGGGGCAGCGTTCGCGCCCGGTGACCTGATCGAGTACTTCCGCGCCGGGTGGGAACTCGGCCAGACATCCGAACCTACGTCGAGGCTGTGCATCGGCTCAGCGAGCTTGGAGCGGTCGTACCCATGCGGGACATGGCGATTCGCACGAGGGCTTCGACGCCGAGTGGCGGGGGTCGACCTCTTGACGGTCGAAGGCGACATGGTCAACCGCTGCGAAGTATTCGACGAGGCAGACCTCGACGCCGCGATCGCGAGATTCGATCAGCTCAGCCGGCCGGCACCGCGGCTGGAAAACGCGGCAAGCCAAGTGGACGAGCGCTTCCTGGCGTACTTCGCGGCGCGCGACTGGGACGCCATGGCGGAGATGCTGGCCGACGACTTTTCCAGCGACGATCGCCGTCGGGTGGTGAACGCCGGGATCCGACACGGTCGAGATGCCGAGATCGCAAAGCATCCGGGCGATCGCCGACCTGTGGGCTCACGACACGTAACGTCGGACGTCATCGCGACCCGCGGGGAGCACCTCGTCCTCACTCGCGACCGATACTCGCGCGTCGCGACGAAGGTCCCGAGGCGTTCCTCGCCGATGTCGCTCAGCATCGTCGAGATCGACGCCGACGAGCGGATCGCGGCGATCGTCACGTTCGACCTCGACGACTTCGACGCCGCCATCGCAGAACTCGACGCCCGCTACCTCGCCGGCGAAGCGGCCGCCCACGCGCACACATGGTCGGTCGATCGCAGCTAGCTACGCCGCGCTCAACCGGCACGAGCCGCCGCGACCACGCCGGACTGTGTCAACATCGACCACCGACGGGAGACAGCGTTCGGGCCCGGCGACCTGATCGCATACCTCCGCGCGGGGCTGGATCTCGACCAAGACATCAAGATCTATGTCGAGGCCGTGCATCGGCTGACCGGCCCCGGAGCAGTCGTCACCTATGCAGCACATGAGACCTCGCAAGAGGGTTTTGACGCCGAGTGGCGCGGGATCGCGTTTTCACGGTTGAAGGCGACATGATCAACCGCACGAGGTATTCGACGAGGCAGACCTCGACGCCGCGATCGCGAGGTTCGATGAGCTCAGCCGGCCGGCACCGCGGTTGGAAAACACGGCAAGCCGGGTCGACGAGCGCTTCGTTGCGCACTTCGACGGCGCGCGACTGGGACGCCATGGCTGAGATTCTGGCCGACGACTTTTACAGTGACGATCGCCGTCGGCGTGGTAACGGCGCGGGAATCCGCCACGGTCGGGATGCCGAGATCGCGAACATGCGGGCAGTCGCAGATCTCGGGATCACGAACATCACGTCGAGCGTCATCGCGACCCGCGGGGACGCCTTGTCCTCATCGTACCCACTTCTCGGGCCGTGACCAGCCGAGGGTTCCTCGCTGAGGTGCTCGGCCTCGTCGAGATCGACGCCGACGGGCGGATCGCGGCGATCGTCTTGTTCGACCTCGACGACTTCGACGCCGCCTTCGCGGAACTCGACGCCCGTTACCTCGCCGGCGAAGCGGCCGCCCACGCGCACACATGGTCGGTCATCGCAGCGGGCCTATGCGCGCTCAACCGGCGCGAGCTTCCCCCGACGACGCCGGACTGGGTGAACATCGACCATCGGCGGGTGACCATGTTCGCGCCCGGTGACGTGCTTCGAATACGTCCGCGCTGGCTGGGATCACGATCACGACATCAGCTTCCACATCGAGGCCGTGCATCGGCTGAGCGACCTCGGAGCAGTCGTCACTCACGCGGGACGTGGGACCTCGCAAGAAGGCTTCGACGCCGAGTGGCGCGAGGTCGACGTCATGACAGTCGAAGGCGACCTGTTCAACCGCTGCGAAATCTTCGACGAGGCCGACCTCGACGCCGCGCTCGCGCGGTTCGAAGAACTGCACCCGACAGCCGCCGCGGCTGGAAAACACGGCAAGCCAAGTGGATAAGCGCTTTCAGGCGTGCTTCGCCGCCCACGACTGGGACGCGCTGGCCGAGATGTTGTCCGACGGCTTTGCCATTGACGATCGGCGTCGAGTCGTGAAATGGGGAACCTGCAGGGTCGAGATGCCGAACTCGGCGTGCACGCATACGGCACTGCGGAATCCGGGAATGTGGAATCGACGGTCATTGCGACGCGCGCACAGCGCCTCGCCCTCACTCAGTACCGATTTTCGGGACGCGATCAACGGCCCGACGCGTTCCGCATCGAGTTGCTCGCAGTCGTCGAGATCGACGCCGACGAGCGGATGGCGGCGGTCGTCGTCTTCGACGCTCGACGACATCGACGCCGCCATCGCGGAGCTCGACGCCCGCTACCTCGCCGGCGAAGCGGCCGCCCACGCGCACACTTGGTCGGCGATATCAGGGGCCTACGCCGCGATCAACCGGCACGAATTTCCGCGAACGACCCCGGACTGGGTGAACATCGACCACCGGCGCGCCAGCAGCGTTCGCGGCCGGTGACGCTGACCGCATACGTCCGCGCCACGTGGGACCTCGCGCCGGACTCAACATCTACATCGAGGCCGTGCATCGGCTGAGCAACCTCGGAGCGGTCGTCACCCATGCGGCGAAGGGGACCTCGCAAGAGGGCTTCGACGCCGAGTGGCGAGAGATCGCGATTCTTGACGGTCGACGGCGACCTGATCAACCGCTGCGAAATCTTCGACGAGGCAGACCTCGACGCCGCGCTCGCGCGGTTCGACGAGCTCAGCCGGCCGGCACCGCGGCTGGAAAACGCTGCAAGCCAAGTGCCTACGAGCGCTTCCAGGCGCACTTCGCGGCCCGCGACTGGGACGCCATGGCCGAAGATGCTGGCCGACGACGTTTTCCGCGACGACCGCCGGCGAGTGGTGGGCGCGGAAATCCGAAAAGGCCGCGACGCCATGATCGCCGAATTCTCGGCACTCGCCGAGATCGGCGTCAAGCGAATGACTTTCGACACCATCGCGATCACGGGGGAGCCGCCTGGTCCTCAGTCGTGCCCGCGCCTCGGGCCGCGACCCGCGAGCCGACGCTTTCCGCACCGAGGTCCTCAGTATCGCCGAGCTCGACGCCGACGACCGGATCGCGGCGGTCATCACCTTCGACCCCGACGACTTCGACGCCGCCATTGCCGAGCTTGATGCCCGCTACCTCGCCGGCGAAGCAGCACCGCACTCGGCCGTGTGGTCAACCGTCATGCAGGGTTTCGTCGCACTCAACCGGCACGAGCTGCCCCTCTATGACGCCAGACTGTGGTCAGTGTCGACCACCGGCGCGGGCGAGCGTTCGCGCCCGGCGATCTGCCCGCATTTCTCGACGCGACGTGGGAGCTCATGCCACAAGCCGGCTCTACATCGAGGATGTGCACCGGCTGAACGGCATCGGCGTCGTCGTCGCGTACGCGGTGCACGGGACTACGGCAGAGGGCTTCGGCGCCGAGTGGCGTCAGATCGCCGTGCTGAAGATCGCGGGCGATCGCGTGAGCCGCTGCGAGATTTTCGACGAGGAAGACTTCGACGCCGCGCTTGCGAAGTTCGAGGAGCTGAGCCCGCACGAGGGTCGACTGAAAAACGCAGCCAGCGAGGTCGTAGACCGCGTGAACGCGTACTTCGCCGCACGTGATTGGGCGGCGTTGAGGGCGATGATGGCGACGGACGTGGTCGACGAAGATCGTCGCCGGATCGCGAACGCCGGAGTCCGGCACGGTCGCGACGCGCTGGTCGGGGGCGTACAGACAGCGGCCGACTTGGGCGCACAGCACATAGCGTCGACCGTTATCGCGACCCGCGGAGATCGCCTCGCTCTCTGTCGTTTGCGCTACTCAGGTCGAGATCAGCGGCCCGAGGCGTTCTACAGCGAAGCGCTCGGCGTTGTGGAGATCGACATCGACAAGCGGGTGATAGTCCACGTCGCGTTCGACCTCGACGACGTCGACGCCGCCTTCGAGGAACTTGACGCCCGATACCTTGCCGGCGAAGCGGCCGCCCATGCGCAGACGTGGTCGGTCATCTCACGGGGTAATGCCGCAGCCAACCGAAACGCAACATTGCCGATGACGCCAGACTCTTCGATGATCGACCACCGGCTGCAGACGACGTTGAACGCGGACGGTTTGACCGCGTACGTTCGCGCCTCGTGGGACCTCACGCCGGAGCTCCACATGTTCATCGAGTCTGTACATCAGCTGAGCGACGTCGGGACGGTTGTCACGCACGCGTCACGCGGGACCTCGCAAGACGACTTTGAAGCTGAGTGGCGGCAGATCACGCTCTTCACGCTCGAAGGCGATTTGTGCAACCGCTGCGAAATCTTCGACGAAGCAAACCTTGAAGCCGCGCTCGCGCGACTCGATGAACTGCACCCGCAGACGCGGCGACTTGAAAACGCGGCAAGCCAAGTGGTCGAACGCTTTTGGACGTACTTCGCGGCCCGCCATTGGGACGCGATGGCCGAGACTATGGCCGACGACTTTTGCACGCACGATCGCCGTCGGGTTGCGAACGCCGGTGTCGTAACCGGTCGTGCTGCCCATATCGCCAACATGCGAGCAGTGGCCGAGGTCGGATTCGAGGGCCTTTCGTCGACCGTCATCGCGACCCGCGGGCAGCGCCTTGCGCTCATTAGCTTTCACACCTCGATGCGAGGCTCGCCACCCGGTGAGGTCATCGCTGATGTGGTCGGCATCGTCGAGATCGACGCCGACAACACGCTCGTCGCCGCCGTCCATTTCGATTCCGACGACGTTGACGCCGCCTTCGAGGAACTCGACGCCCGATACCTCGCCGGCGAAGCGGCCGCGCACGCGGACATTTGGTCGGTCATCACGAAGTCCTACGCCGGGACCAATCGGCACGAATTTCCCCCGACGACCCCGGATTGGGAGTACGTCGACCATCGGCCGCTCGTAACGATCGAGGGGGATGATCTGTCCGCATCCGTCCGCGCCGTCTGGGACCTCACGCCGGACATCAGCATCTACATCGAGGCCGTGCATCGGCTGAGCGACCTCGGAGCCGTCGTCACCCATACCGCGCGTGGCATTTCGAATGAGGACTTCGA